>NZ_LUVZ01000001.1 GCF_001593385.1 Chryseobacterium cucumeris
AAAAGATAAATTATTGGAAACTCTTGCAGAGGAACAAAAAATCCTTACTTTTGGAAGTAAGGACAATATTGGATAACTGACAATTATTTTTAACCCCTAACTGTCAGATAAAGTCGTGGCTATTACACGTACATACTGGTATTAATCCTTTTTTTTATAACGATCAATCTGAATATAAAAAGCTTAATCCTGACGGCAGTCAGGATTTTCTTTTATTATAAATTTCAGTATTTATATAATTTAATACTTTTTATTGTGCCTAGCAATTAGATCTAGGATATCAATCTCAAAAAGATTATAGAGTGTTCAAGAATTTATAATGTTGGATTATTTGCTTTCCTAATGCATGTAATCAAAATTTTTAACGTAATGTTATGTTGAAGTGATAATTTTATATTGTGTAGGGCATATAACCATACTCAATCTCCATGGGAGTTTACGTCTATTGTTAATAATGTACAGTTTTTAAATAAAATAACTATTGCCAAGACATCCATCCAAAAAGTAATCATCATCCATTAAACTTTTGTACATTATAGTCTGCCAATCAAGCATACCAACACTATTTAAGCAACCTAAATATGTTTCCTCAAGATGATACCTCAATTCGTCCCTGCTTCTTTGTAAATGATTTTTTAAAGTTAACTGCCTTGTTCTTAGTTCTCTATTCGCTTCGTTGGCAAATAGTTCATGAATGTTGTAAGCATTAAAATGATTAACTGAGCGATTAAATTTGTTATCGTCCCAATGTGCTAGCCTAGAAACCTTGTAAGTAAAACTTAGTGGTTCTCCAATTATAAGTTCAGCAACTATCCAAGGCTCTGTATCCACAATATCAAAGTAGGGATGAAAAGTCTGCGTTTCCTTATTGATAGGATAACTAATCATCTTTTCAGTGTTGCAATCTCTACATGATGGAACTAAATTCACAGGCGTAACGGAAAGATATGGATATTCACTTTTGGGAAGGAAATGGTCAATAGTTTTAACTGTCTTAACGTTACAATAAGGGCATATGTTAAATGGTGCAGAAAGAATAAGCCAGTCATAAAAAATTCTTGCATTTGGTCTATTCAACATTCGATATTCATAATAACTTACTAAAGATTCTTTCGTAACAGTTAAGCTATCTGGAATTCCTCTGGAAACTTCAAAAAGACTATTGTCTTGTACTTTTGTAATGTACTCATTTTCCAAAAATGTTAAAGGCAATCTATTTGTATTAATCTGATCTCTTGTTGATTCGTTCACATTATCACTTAAGAAAACATCTAAGATATTGTCAACTGTTTCTGCTGGTCTTGATATACTTTTCATTTATCTTTCTTTATCAAAAAATAGGCTTCTCAAAATTGATCTACCTTCTATACCTAATTGCTCATCAATTTTTCTTAATGCACTTTCGTAGTTGTAATTTTCTTGCACCAACTCTTTTAATATTTTGTAAAAGCCAGACTCAGTTACTTCAAGCCCAAAAACCTCATTTGTTAATACACCAATGTTTTCACCAAAAGTTTCTAATCTAGGTCTTTCAAATTTTGAATAAGTTCCCATTCTAGATAGTTTATAAACACAAGAACTTGGAACTTCTTGTAGTACGATAGGAGAATGAGTTGTCATTATGCAGACAGCATTTCTATCTAATAATAATTTAGATAATGCTCTAATAAATGATGATAGAAGAGGAGGGTGTAGGTGAATTTCAGGCTCATCGAAAAATACCAGACTTTTCTCCTGTAATAATTCTACCAGTTTTGTTATGGTTAGTAGGATTATTTTATGTCCCGAACTAAGCTTTGTGAATTTTGAACGTAATTTTGCTTTATCATTAGTTTTATAGTCTTTTTCAATAAATTCTATTAAATTTTCATTTTTGAAAACAGGATCACTTTCTAACTCTGTGATAATACTTTTCCACCTAAAAAATCTTTTAGAACTAAGAATTAAATTAATACTTGATATGAAATTGTCGGCAAAATCATTAATGGAAGGTTGCTTTTCAACTTCCATTTTTTTTAAGCCAATGAAATGATATTTTATATCTTTATTTTCAAATTTATTATGAAATTCATACTCGTCAAAAGCACTAAAAGTAACACAAATCACATTAGAAAATTTGTCACTTTGATACTGTGTATTAAAAATGAATTGTCCGTCGTTAGAATTGCTGTTTGGTTGTAAAACGGAATTAACCATATTGTTCAATAGGTATGATTTCCCTACCCCGTTACTACCTATAATTATCTGAATATTTGTTGGTGGATATTGTTCTGCAATTATATTGAACTCAATTGGTGAAGTCTGATTATCCTTCGAAGTATAAGTAAAACTATAATTACTTAGTCTAGCTCCTCCATTAGCAATTCTTTTAAATTGATTAACTATTGTAGAATACGAAATATCTCTCATAAGAGAATCGGTAGTTACTTCTTCTTGTATTGCTAAATTCAATTTGTCACTATTTAGAGCAATATCATTAAGTCCAATTAAAACAAAATTCTTAACTTCTTCAGGTAATTCATTTAGAGTTTCGTAGTAAGAGTCTTCAGTTCCTACAGAAAAATGTGTGTCATCAAGTGTTTGGAAAGACTCTCCAATGTTAATTTTTTTTTGATCAATACCTTTTCTTTGTCCAATATAAGCAATTCTAACAGCTCCTACTGTGCATTTTTTTCCTTTGAAATCGACATATTCAACACCGAATAATGTATAGTAGGAATAATCATTCCAATCGTCCCAAGTTAAAAGAATTGTATTTTTTGTATTCTCTGGATAATTACCGAATTTATCTGTTACTAAAAATTTCATTTCTGACATTTGCAAGTAGCTTAATTGTTATAAACAAATCGTTCTGTTCCTCTTAGTTTCTTTAGAGCCCTCGATCGGAAAATCCATAAAATACCTATCTGAAAGATCTACTGATGTAGTCATATGAATAAGGTTTGATATAAAATACGAATGTGACAAGTCTTCAAGTTCATAAACATTATAAAAATTTGTTTTGCAATCAGCGTCAATTGGAGGTTCAAGACCTTCTCCATTTATCCAATGTCGTATAAATATCTGCCCTCCTAGTGAAAAATGATTAATTACACCACGAGACAATCTTATTGAATCATCTATAATTTTAGAGTTAATTTTTCCTCTATAATCAAAAGATATTAATCCACGAAAGATTCTATGTTCATTTGTTAGGCATAAAGAAGGAAATCGATTTATAAAATTAAAATTTTCAACGATTTTGCTTAATCCATTTTTATCAGTTCTGCTAGAAGAAATATTTGTCTTAACTTCAATTATAGCTCTCACTGAACTTGGAGTTACAATTACAAAATTACCCTCTTCTATTAAAGATCCGTAATTGTTATCGTATACAATAATGTCAATTTGTTTAGATAGCATATTATCTGTTGGTGAAATTGAATTCAGTATAAATCCAGTTCCAACTGATAGGTTGTTTGGCAGCTTATTTTTTATGATATTCCTTAATTTGTCTTCTTTGTATCTACCATCCTCTCCCCAATGAGCATTCCCGATTAGGTTTCGAACTCTGTCCTTAAAAATGTCAAGTTCTCTATTTAAGGATTTTTGATATTCTAGAGTGTTGATCATGGTTGTTATAGCTTTGTTATTATTCAAATATACAAAATTATCACCTCCCATTTGCAACAATTGCAATCATCAACTTATCTGTAATTCTTTACCAAAGCAATACAAAACTTGCTAATTCTGAGAAGAAGTTAGAGCAAAAAGAAACAGTACTACAACAAAAAACAAAACTATTAAAAGAAACAGAAGAAGTTCTTGTGCTACCTTCTGATCGCTATTATAAAGAAATCAACAAATAAAAAATCCTAACTAATAGTTAGGATTTTATCTATTTATATTTCCGAAAAAATCTTCTAAAGTTATTTGTTTTTTTTGGCAGATTTTAATCAAAGTTTTTAAAGACATATTGTAATCAGTCTTTGATGTTCCAAGTGCAATATTTTTTATTCTTCTAACAGTACTTTCCTCTACGCCGCATTTTGATGCAAAATCTCTCTGTGATTCCGCCTTCGAAATCCAGTTAAGATAAATGTATTTGCAAATAGCAATAATTACGTCTTTCTCGTCGTCCATTAGAACAAATTAAAAGAAAGGGTAAAAAAATAATGCGGTTTTCTGTGCGCAATAAGAAAATATTATTATATTTGTAAAATAGGTTACAGAAAATGTAACTTTGCGATACTTCAAAGAATAATAGAAGCTATTGCTTAGAGTCTCAAATTCGAAAACTGGTAATTTTTAACATACGAGATGATAAGCAGGAAGCTCACGACCTAGGCGTGGGCTCTCTTATCTGTATGTAAGGTATACCAGTACCCCGAATTGGATAATGTTGAGTCCCATGCCGTTTTTTTCAATGCAGTTCGCTCTATCTCTACATAAAAAATCTAAGCCCGCTTCCTAAACATAGTATCAGACTACACGATACAATAGGAATGTACAACCTATTGCGGCTTTAAAAAGCTTACACGGGAACACAGATTTCATTCATATTAAATTCTTTCCGGTGCCTTGCAGTCACTGTTTACAGAACCTTACCAGTCCTTTTTCATACCAAAGGGCATCAGGAAAGTTTTTATCTAAAAAATGAATCAAAAAACTACTCAACTTAAAATCAGAAGAAAGAAAAAGCCCCTTCCCATAGAGTTTGCAGACCAACGGGAAAGAGCGTAATTCAGTAATTAATCTTCAAAAAATTAAAAACCTTTACAAATCTATGAAAAATTCCTATTACAATATAGGAGGCATTTTCTTTGGGCTCATGTTTACCACTGTAAGCATCCATACAAAAGCCCAAACACGCATCATTTCCGGTACCGTAACCTCATCAGGTAAACCTCTTTCAGGAGTTGTCATCTCCCAAGAGGGTAGTGATCAGGTTACCAGAACCAGAAACAACGGAACCTATACTTTACAGGTTTCAGCAGAAAATCCCATCCTATTGTTCAGACACCCTGATTATGCAGTAGAAAAATTTACCCTCACTAATCAGAAAGTCGTTAATATCAGCTTAGAACAAAAAGTAAAGGGAATCGAAGAAGTTATTCTCAACGCTGGCTACTACAAGGTTAAAGACAAAGAAAGAACCGGTAGTATTGCCAAAGTTTCAGCAAAAGATATAGGAAATCAGCCCGTCACCAATGTCCTCTCTGCGGCTCAAGGAAGGGTAGCGGGAGTAAATATTGTACAGAACTCGGGAATACCAGGAGGAGGCTATGATATTCAGATAAGAGGAAAGAACAGTCTGCGTGCTCTGGGAAATAATCCATTATATGTCGTGGATGGAGTTCCGGTAGGAGGAGAAATGGCTTCCCAGTTTTCAGGAGCCGTACTGCCTGCCAGTAGTATCAACCCACTAAACAGTATCAATCCTTCGGATATTGAGAGTATCGAGATTCTGAAAGATGCAGATGCAACCTCGATCTATGGATCTAGAGGTGCTAATGGAGTAGTACTGGTCACCACAAAGAAAGGAAAATCCGGAAAATCCTCAAGCCTAGACTTAAATGTTGGAACATCCTATTCAGTAAGTTCTTTGATCAGCAACCTTACCATGATGAAGACTGAAGATTATCTCAGGATGCGAAGGCAGGCATATCAGAATGATGGAATCACTGTTTATCCTGCTAATGCCTATGATATTAACGGAGTATGGGATCAGACAAGACTAACAGATTGGAAGAAAACACTCATCGGTAATACCGCAGATGCTTTTACCGCAAATGTCTCTCTAAGCGGAGGAAATGAAAGAACCTCCTTTCTGGTAGGCTATGGCCATCATTTGCAGTCTACTGTGTTTTCAAAAGATTTTAAGTACAAAACGGATAATCTCTCTGCCAATATCAGCCATAGTTCTGAAGATAAACGTTTTCAGCTGAATGTTTCCAGCAGGTTCTCTCTTCAGAAGAATAATGTATTGAGTGAGGATATCACTAAACAGGCTTTCCTGATGGTGCCTAATGCTCCTTCTTTATACCTCTCGGATGGAAGCCTCAACTGGGAGAACAACACCTTTAACAATCCAGCAGGACTCTATAACAGTTCCTATTCCTATGAAAACAAGCAGTTTTTAACCAATATGAACTTGCAGTATGAACTGCTGGAAAATTGGTTTCTGAAGCTTAACGGAGGACTCAATTACCAGTCTTTTGATGAAAGGTCACTGAAGCCTAATACCATGTATAATCCCTCATCTTATCAGGGACAGTCCAGTGCCAGTTCACAGTCTTACACCAGTGGCCAGGACCGTTTTTCATTTATTCTGGAACCTCAGCTCAATTGGCAGATGAAGAAAGAACGTCATGCGTTGGATGTACTGGTAGGAACAACCTTTCAAAAGGAAACAGCTTCGCTGGGGTCTATGATAGGAATTGGATTTGAGAGCAATGCTTTTATAGAGAATATAGGAGCAGCAAGAACCAAGATCATTACCGATCAGATTAAAACTGAATACCGGTATGCTGCTTTCTTTGGAAGAGTCAATTATCAGTATGCAGGAAGGTATATCCTGAATATAACCGGAAGACGGGATGGAAGCAGCCGCTTTGGTCCCAGCAATAAGTTTGCGAATTTCGGGGCGGTTGGAGCCGCATGGATATTCTCTCAGGAACCTTTCCTGAAAAATAAGAAATGGCTGAGCTTTGGAAAACTCCGTACCAGCTATGGAACTACCGGAAGTGATAACATAGGGGATTACGGGTATCTGGATACTTATGATCTCTCGGAATATCTGTATAATGGTACCGCAGGATTAAATCCTTCAAGACTTTATAATCCCAATTACAGTTGGGAGAAGACCACTAAACTGGAAGCTGCTTTAGAGCTGGGGTTTATAAAAAACAGAATCAATCTGACCACAGCATGGTACAGGAACCGCTCTTCAAGCCAGCTGGTAGGCTATCAGCTACCCTCTATAACAGGGTTTCCAAGTGTGCTGGCCAATCTGGATGCGGTAGTGGAAAACTCAGGATGGGAGCTGGAACTCTCGGCAAAACCTTTTTCCAGCGGATCTTTTCAATGGGAATCAAGTATCAATATCAGTTTTCCTAAAAACAAGCTGGTTTCTTTTCCAGGATTGGCAGGCTCTACCTATGCCAATACGTATGTCATAGGACAGCCTATTACTTCAGTAAAGGTATACCAGTATGAAGGGATTGATCCTGCTACGGGATTGTACCGCTTCAAAGATTTTAACGGTGATGGGAAGATCACGGCTCCTGATGACAGGCAGACTGTTGAGAATATCGGAGTACGGTACTTTGGAGGCTGGAATAATACCCTTCGGCTAAAGAACTGGAACCTGTCCTTTCTTTTTCAGTTTGTTAAACAGAGAAACTGGAACTATAACAATATTATGCCCATTCCGGGAACGATGAATAACCAGCCTCAAGAAGTACTGGATGTATGGTCTCAGGATAATCCTGGTGGAACTTACATGCCGTATTCCTCGGGGAGTAACGGAATCAAGAATCAGCTTCATGTCTTTTTTATGAACAGTACGGCTGCGGTCTCTGATGCCTCCTTTATTAGGCTTAAGAACCTGGAGCTGGGCTATCAGGTTCCTGTAAAGGGAACATTTAAAAGTGTGAAAGTCTATTTTCAGGGCCAGAACCTGTTGACCTTTACGAAATACTTTGGGCCTGATCCCGAGTTCAGGAATATTGGTTATCTGCCTCCTTTAAAAACCTATTCACTGGGTGTACTGATTTCACTGTAAATACTAAAAAATAATAATGAAAAATTCTAATATCAATATAAATCAATATCGTAGGGTAGTGAGGTTCTATAGGAATATAGGAATGGTACTGCTATTTTTTGTGCTTCTTTTCTCCTGCGAAAAGCTGCTGGAAGTGGAAACCCCTTCCAATCAGATCGGAAAAGACAAAGTCTTTGCAGATGTTCAAACCGCTAATGCAGCGCTGGCTGGACTGTATGCCGGGCTAAGGGATAACTCACCGCTGTCAGGTGAATCATTGGGACCACTGCTTGGAGTCTATACCGATGATCTGGATTCGTATGCTTTAACGGATACCAATGGTGTTTTGGCACTTTATCATAACCAGCAGACCGATACTAATTCTACGATATATTCAGTATGGTCAACTGCTTATCAACATATCTATTCGGCCAATGCCATTATAGAAGGAGTTAAGGCATCTGCTTTACCGGTCAATGAAAAGAACAGGATAGAAGGGGAAGCTATTTTAGTAAGAAGCATTTTGCTATTTTATTTGCAGCAGGTCTTTGGAGCAGTTCCTTATCCGGTAGCAACGGATTATATAGTAAATCAGTCTTTACCAAGGATGGAAACAGCGGAAGTACTTTCAAGATTGGAAATGGATCTTTCCCGCTGTGCTGAGCTGCTCCCAGATCAGTACAGGGATGAGGAAAGGGTATATCCTAACCGGAAAGTAGCAGAACTGATGCTGGCTAAGGTATATATGCTGGAACAGAAATGGGTTCAGGCAGAAACGATGCTTAAAACAATTTTGGGAAGTCCGCTGTACAGTTTTCAGAATGATCTGTCAAAGATATTTCAGAAAGATTCAAAACATATCCTATGGCAGTTAAAGCCTGCAAATCCCGGTGATCCGGTAAAAGAAGCGATGCTGTATTATTTTTCAGGGGCAGCTCCTACCACTTATGCGCTTTCTGAAAGTCTTTTGAATTCCTTTGAAGCGGGAGACCTTAGAAAGCAGCAGTGGATGATTCCGGTAGTGGTAGGAGGAACTACGTGGTATCGTGTGAATAAGTATAAAAATACGACCATCAATAACACGGAGGACTCTATAGTGTTTCGTCTGGAAGAAGTGTATTTACTGCTGGCCGAAGCGCTGACTCAGCAGAATAAAACAGCAGAAGCCTTATTGTACATTAATCCAATAAGGCAGAGAGCAGGACTGAGTCCTTTAGTATCGGTTTCAAAAGAAGTTCTGCTCAGTGAAATCCTTTTGGAAAACAGGAGGGAGTTTTTTACAGAAACGGGACACCGGTTCCTGGACTTAAAGCGTAATAACAGACTGAATGATTTACAGGGGGTAAAACCTAACTGGCAGTCTTTTCACAACGTTTGGCCTATTCCTCAGAAAGATCTCTTACTTAATCCCAATCTTAATCCCCAGAATAATGGCTATTAATATCAATAAACTTCTCATTCTTTTTTTTATTCTTTTGGGAATGGTGTGTTATGCGCAGGTTCAGGATTCAGTTAAAGACGAAAGTTTAACCTATTATAATATTGCTGTTAACAAGGTGTCTGATGATGGAAAATGGGTTGTAGCCACAAAGGTTTACAGGCAGAATTATGATACAGCTGTGGTGCTGGCTACAGGGAAGTCAGGAGCCCAATCCCTGATAGGGACGCATATTAAAAAATACCAGTATTCCTTTGTAAAAGACAATCAGCTGTTGGCATTGGGACAGGGAAAAGCGGTTTTGTGGAATTTATTGACTGGAATGAAGAAAGACCTGAAGACAGGTAAGAATAGAACTGAAGCAGAAAATATAACCCAGAGCGGGATTATGGAAAAAGGGCAGAAATATTTCTTGCAGACCAGTGACAGTATTATTCATATCTATAATGCGAAATCTAAACTGCTGCAAGAGATAAACCGGGTGCAGTATTTCATAGTCGGCAGTTCTGGATCTGTATTGTATATCGTAAAAAAGGAAGGAAAAGAAACCCAGCTGGTTAAATATTTCGGTAATAAAGCAGATGTAATGTATTCCACACCGGGAATGATCCGAAGTATGGAGGAAACACCTTCAGAGAGTTTCATAATCCTTAAGGAAGAAACAGAGGGAGCTAAAGATACAAATAGCTCATCTCAGAAGCTTGTATTGTTTGATACCAGTAGAGGAGATATGATATTTCCTGATATGGATGACATTAGGTGGGATGAATATCTACGTTGTACAGAAATACAGAATGGAAAGGCTATCATGATTACAGGAATCACTCATATTCCGACAGAAAAATCAACAGTTGATATCTGGTATGGTAATGATGGTAATCTGGAAGCCAAGCAGGAAGGAGCATTTGTAAAGCGGTACTGGATATGGAAAAAGGAAGGGAATAAGGTGATAAAAATTCCTTCTGACCGTTTTTCAACCGCGGTAAGCCTGAATAATCCTGATTACTTTCTGATGTTTAACAGGGATGAACTGCAAAATTATTCAACCCTGTTTCCATCGGTTCATGGTTTTCTCTATGATGTTAACAAGGGGGCATATGAAGATCTTGGCATCATGCAGGCAGAAGTTTCGGTGTCAGACTCTGGAAATCATTATATATATAAAAATAGGGAAGACTTATGGGTATTGGTGGATACAGAAACATCAAGAAGGGTAGTATTGACCCAAAAGGATTTGAAAAAAGCATATTTCAGTCCGGATAGCAAAACAATCTTTTTTGAGAGCAGCAATGATCTTTGGAAGTACGATGTAAAGGAGGGGAAGCTGATGGCACTTAATATCGATCAGGAAAACGAAGTAAATGTCATCACTAAAGATGAAACTGATTTATATCCTGAGTCAGGTTATAATTTTAGAAAGAGTATTCTCAATGTAAGTGCTCCGATGCTCTTGTCAGTGACTCAGAAAGGAAGTATTGAGAAAACCTATTTGAAATGGGATAGAGGCACGCTTCAAACACTTATGGCTTCATCAGCTTCCAATATAACATGGTATAAGACTGATGAGTCTTTTAGTAAAGCTGTATATGTTGAAGAAAGCCTGAATGAGGCACCAAAGATTGTCTATAAAGAGATAGGAAAGCAGCAAGGCAAAGTTGTCTTTAAGAGCAATCCTCAGGATAAAATATCAGAGATAATAAGGATGGAAACAATCAGTTTCAAAAATAAGGAAGGAGCACCTTTAAAAGGACTTTTGTATTATCCTATCGGATATGTCAATGGAAAGAAATATCCGATGGTTGTTCACATTTATGAAGTACAGAGTAGAAATCACAATCAATATTTATCCCCACTTAATAACTTTCCGGTAGGATTTTCTATAAGGAAACTTCTGAAAGAAGGGTATTTTGTGTATCTCCCCGATATTGTAAATGGATCTTCAGGAGTTGGCTTGTCAGCGTTGGATTGCGTAGAAAGTTCTCTGGATGCTTTGCAGAATCATGTGGGTATCGATGCTAAGAATGTTGGGTTGATAGGTCATTCTTTTGGAGGATTCCGTACTGATTTTATAGCGGGACATTCAAATCGTTTTAAGACTTATATTTCAGGAGCGGGAGCCAGTGATCTGACAAGAATGTATTTTTCCTATAATGAGACCTCATTCACTCCTTTTTATTGGCAGTTTGAAGAAGGGCAATATAATATGCATGCTCCATATGCAGAGAATAGGAAAATCTATAAGGAAAATAATCCCATTGAAAATGTACATAAAGTAAATGCTCCCATACTTTTATGGACTGGAACAGAGGATAAAAGGATTGTATGGGACCAGACTATGGAATTTTATATTGGGCTGAAAAGGAATAAAAAAGATGTCGTGGCACTGTTCTACCCGGGAGAAGTACATGTCTTTACCATAGGTTCAAAGGCAGAGAAAGATCTGGCACTCAGGATACAGGATTGGTTGGATTATTTTCTGAAAGGAAAAAGAAATATTTCATGGATAGAGAGACAAATAAAAAAGGATGCACTTTAGCATCCTTTTCTATGTTGCTATTTACGTAATTAAGGAGATGATAATACTATTGATTAGAAAAAAAAATTAAGCCCATAGTGGTGACTAACACGCCAGCGTGCAAGAGTTGCCCTTTTCAGTAAGCTTTCAGATAATAATAAATACTTTTTACTAATATCGAAATTATATTATAATTTGAAAGTTTTGAATAAGTGGGGGAATATATTTTTTTCTACTTTGGTTTCCTAAAAAATAACCGGTAAATATTTTTTTTAAAAACAGTGAATTTCTTTACTCACATCTCTATATTCTATATAAAGTATCAACGGAAATTTTTTTTCAATCAAGAATTTCAGCCTGTTTACTATGACATATGTCGTCAATACTTATTTTATATCCGATTTTGAAATAATTCGTTGTAAATTTTAAAATAGATGAGAAATACCGTAGTTTTATTTATTGCTCTGTTGATAAGCTGCTCTTATAGTAAGCTTTCTAGAGATACTCGTTTTAATAATACTTATAAAATATTAAAAATAGATAGTACAAAGAGTATGTATTTGATTCAGTTTCAAAATGGAGCCCTTAAGGAGCTGATTTTATCTGAGAAAAACTGTAAAAAGAAATTACATAATAAAAATAAAATACTTGTTGGAAAAAAATACGACTTAAAATTTACTGCTTTAGACTCATACTTTAATGATGACGATTTTGAAAAAATGGAATTTAAAGTCGATAGTGTAGATGTTAAATCTTACACAGAGGGGAGTATATATTTTAGCAACAATCTTTGCGGACTTTATATTTATGAGAAAGAATAATTATAATTGACATTACTTTGACCGAAGTATTTATCAGAATGGTAGTGCATCAAAAGAGTCTATATTATAGAGAAGGATACCGCGTGGTATCCTTCTCTTTGTTAACAGATTTCAAATTACGGTAAGATTTCAAACAAATCTCCAAAACACTGTGATCCACTCATTCTTTTTAAGTTATGAGGACCTGTAGCATCTGTGTAAGTGCAGAGTATCCCTGTGTTTACTGTTTCACAGTTTTTAACTGCTACGCAGGTGGGCTCTCCGAAATTTCCGACTCTGTATCCAATAGTAACAACTTTGGATGAACTTTCGATGTTTGATGCTAATGCACCTCCAGTGCCCATAATCACCAGGGCAGCAGGGATAAGAAACTTTTTCATAATAATTGAAGTTTTTGGTAATGCTTACTCTTTTTCCAGGTTTTCAGCTTCCCCTGTCGTAAAATATTTTACATTAGATGTTCTGTATTGGTAGCGGATCAGCTTTTTGCCTGCTATAGCATAGAGGTACTGATCGGTGACCATAATCTGAGAAACAGGCTTATTATCAATATGATCTAAGTAGAAGCTCCCAACATATTCCTGTTTATCTGTCCTGTAAATGTCCACAATCACTGCATTTCTCCATTGCTCGGCGCTTTCATGTTTCCCCATAAGATGAGATCGATTGAAGAGAAGCGGACCGTTGACTGCTAATACAGAGTTAACCTTTAGAGGACGGGATTTTAATTTTGTATTTCCATCCGCAAGCTTAACGGGCTCAACCTGGGCTCTTGAGATTGTATCAATGGTTTTGAATCTGCTTTTTAGCTGAAGCTGGTCATTCATAACCAGAAGCTGATTTCTGTAAGCATACATGTAGGTGATGCTGTTGTTTTTTACATCAGCAACCAGCTGTCCGTCAGCATCAAATATCCCGTCAATCTGCTTTTCCAGCAGTTTGTCGTAAGAGGTGAACTTAGGATATCCTGTAAGCGTAAGTAATCCTAATTCATATTCCCCTGTCTTACTGCTGTGTATTCTTACTGCGAAATTTGAAGAATCAATTACTGATAGCTGGTTAAAATATACCTCATTATGACTGATGGTATGGGCAGCAGGTTTTCCTGTTTTTCCTTTGTAAATAATAGGAACACTACCATCATAGAGATAATACTCTGAATCTTTTACTCTCAATTGCAGATTAGTATAAGTAAAGTCTGTTCGATCGGGATATATCTGCATTTTTTGTAATGAATTAAAACTATTGCCAACTGATGCCAGAACCAAAGGAGTGGATGTGTTTCCGAAAAAAACATCGAATTTATTGTTTCCGGCAAAGTAATAATGTTCATTATCAAGCTGTAGGGTCTTATCCTTAATCAGTGGATGGATGAGAAAACGACGGGTAAAATTATTTTCTCTCTTTACTGTATGTTCAGAACTGATATAGAGAAAAATGACAATGAAAGAGCCTGTTAAAATAGTAGCCAATAATTTTATATAAACTTTATAGCTGTTTTTTTTCCGATTATTATAGAAACAAATTAAGGCAATGACTGTCAGGAGTACACATATAAGATTGAAAAAGAGGTGCTCATCCCAGCTCATTTTTTCCAGGATACCTCCACAGGAACATGGAATGGATTCACTGTAGTGGAGGATCATATAGATATAGACAGTAAAACTGGTCATTATTCCTAATGAAAAAAATAAACCTATACCTCTAAAAAGTGGAATCAACAGCAGGATAACAATCAATAATTCAATAATAATTACCAGATAAGATACCACTCCTGCATAAGCTGTCAGAAGAGGGGATTGTGCAATCTGTACCTGGAAATTTTCAAAATCAAGAATCTTACTTACCGATGCGTACATAAACAGCAGCACAAAAAAATAGGCAGTGAAAGTGGGGAATTGTTCAATGAGCTTTCTCATGATATATTTTTTAGCATTGGTACAAAAGAATCCATATAACTTTTCGTCCGCAATAATCCGGCATTGCTGATTTCTCAGCAATAACGATCGTTGTAGTGAAAGTTCCTGTGTTTTTCCATAATCCGCTAACCGGACATTTTTGTCCTGATCTTATCGTAAGCGATGGAATTGATCCACTGTTCATTTGTTGTGGTTATTAGTTTCATCGGGTCTCCAGTGGTCACGATCTTTTGGAGGGTCTGTTTCCATAAACTCTATACTATCTGATTTTGCAGATAAAATACTACTCTGTAGGATGCTCTCCTTTGGATCTTCCATTGATAAAGGCTGATCCGGATGACAGGAATAAAGCATTATGGCAATTAAAATTCCTGTTGAAATGTAAATTAAGGTTTTCATGATCTGGGATTTAAAGGTTAACAACCCCGGCCGGTTTATATTAGAATTCTGAGAACGAATTTAGAGCAGAAAAAGCCCGGAAAAAAAGGTTTCTGGGCTTGATTTATAAATTATAGTGGTACGTTTTGTAAATTAAATCAAAATATAATTATGTTTTAAAATATTGATTATCAATGTGTTTAAATTGATATTTTGATTTGTTAAATTCCCTTTGTGTTGAAATAATCTTATTCTTGTTTCAATTTGTGTACTTTTGAATATTATTCATGTTATTTTAAAAATCTGTTATATAAACTTTTTTTATTTTGAAAAAAGCAATATTTATTTTCGTATTTATTAGTCTTTTAATGAATGGTCAGAAGTTTTCAGACTATAGGGCGCGTTATGATAATTTTGATGAAAATGATAGGCGCGCACTTGAATTTGTTAATCCTTACATAAAAAAGGCTAGAAAAGAAGGAAACTATAAAGAATTATCACAGGCCTACCGGGATGCTGTGTATTTTACTAAAGATAAAAAACTTGTTTATGCTGATAGCACAATATGGACGGCGTTATTGTCAAAAGATTCCGATATTATAGGAAATGCTTATCTCACCAAGGGAAGTATCTATTATTTCACTTTCCGGAAATATCAGAAGGCATTAGATGAATATTTAAAGGCCTGGACTTATCTAAAAGATTCTGAGAACTCTTATCTCTATCACAAAAATATGTATCATATAGGGGTCGTTAAAAGTTATCTGGGATATTATGAAGAGGCTCTCAGCATCTTTTCAAAATGTAGAATATATTACAATAAACCCCATACTTCGGAATCGCTTTCCAATCTTCGGCATAACAGAAAGAAAGGATATTTAAACAGTCTTAACCAGATGGGCATTTGTTTAATCTTTCTTGCAAGATATAAAGAAGCATCAGAACTGGTTGAGCAGGGATTAAAACAATCTGCAAATGATAAAGATTTTGACCTTGAAAGAAGCTATTTTTACAAGCTTAGAGCGGTATTAAATTATATAGAGAAGAAAGATAAAGAAGCTGTAGAAGATTTTAATACATCTCTGGCAGGAATTCTTAAAGTTGATGATTTTACCAATGCTTCGGTCATTTATTTTCTGAAAGGAAAAATCTTAATGAGAAGCAAAAAGGATAATGAAGCGGTTTATTATTTCAAAAAAGTGGACTCAATCTTTGTAAAGCGTAATTTTGTACTGCCTGCGGTCAGAGGATCCTACGAAATGCTAATTCATTATTATAAAGATCATAACGATAATACAAGTGAGCTTTATTATACCAAGCAGTTGTTGGCTTTTGACAAAATACTATCAACTGACTTTAAATACCTTTCTACAAAGATTCATAAGGAATATGATACTAAAGATTTGAACGAATCAAAGGAAAGATTGGAATATTCCTCTTTATATGGTTATGCGATTGCTTTTATTTCATTTATTATTCTCTCCATCATCTCTGGCTTTCGATACCATAAAGTAAGGAGAAGCAGAGTAGAGGAAGTGGTTATTGATTTACCATTAGGTTCAGATGATGTGGTAGAACCAAAAGACATTAATCATTCTGTAACTTCTAAACTATCGGAGCAATTGGTCAATGAAATTTTAGGCAAGCTGGATAAAATGGAAGAAAAAAGATTTTATCTTGAAAAAGGTTTAACACAAAATCAGTTGGCTAAAAAATTAAAAACCAATACTGCTTATCTCTCTGCGATTATAAACATGCACAAAGGCTGTAATTTTAACAGCTACGTCAACCGGCTCAGAGTTGAATATGCTAAAGAGATGATTGCTAATGATAGTGAATGGCGTAAATATTCTATTGATACTATTTCAAAAGAATGTGGTTTTTCCAACCGTTCTAACTTTTCTAAATTTTTCTTTGAAATAACTGCTGTAAACCTCGTTGATTTTATCCAAGAGATGAAACAGGATAAAAAATAAAGTGTTGAGAATTCATTTCCACCATGCAGCTATCTAATTGGGACTCATTTAAATTTTGTATTTTTTACTTAAAAATATGGATACAATACTGTTTTTTAAAAAATGTAAAAAATTACAAGATGGATTGGAACAAAAGTTAGAATTAATTGAATTTGAATGTTTCGACAATAAGGTAGAGTATTATGAAAAGTGCTTAATGGCTATTGATATTGCGATTAGAGAGATAAAATCAATGGTAAGTGATTTTGATTTTTCGACAGCAGCGGATGAAATCTATTTTTTTAAAAACCTAAAACCTCTGTTTATTTCTCAATTTATCTATTATTCAAAGTTATTATCGATGGAAGCTGCTAAGCCCAATGCAGGACAGAAGAGTCTGAAAGAATATTATAGTGGTGAGCTGGAAATGATCAAATCATTTTATCAGGAACACATAGATTTTTACCAATATTATAGACTCAATGCTACTTTTCTGGACCAGAAGTATTTTATGAGAAACCAATTTGATATAAAAATGAAACTTAAAACCGGTATGTATGATTATGATGAAAAATTTGCCACCTCTCATGATCCTATTGTTGCTCAGATTTTAGCCAACGACCGTTTGGAGAAGTATCTTTTGAATTCTGTAAAAGAGAGTGAGGAACATGTTTATCAGAAGCTCACCGATCAGTCTTCTTTAACTTGGTCTGCATCTAAAGTAAATCTTATAGAACTGGTTTATGCACTTTATCATATGCACTGTTTTAATGGCGGAAATATTGAGTTAAGTGAGGTCATTAAATCTGTAGAGAAATTTTTAAATACTGATCTGGGAAACTTTCATAAGACTATATTTGAAATCAGAAATCGAAAACAAGGACCTACAAAATTTTTACATTTAATTACTGACAATCTTAATCAGCACTTTATGAATAGGGAAGGTGAATGATATCTATCTTAAAGCCTCAATAAAACCGCTTCAATTACTGAGGCTTTACATTAGACTATTGGTGCTGGATCAGATATTGTAGATTGGGATCATTTTTAATTCTTTCTAATTCATCTGTGATGATACTAAGAATATCGGTTTTAATCTTATTGTAGTTATTGTTTATTTCTGTCTTCATATGATCCTCACCATCTTCATCATCAAAAGAACGAATTTGCGGTATACGCTGATAATCTTTCAACTCTTCAGAAAGTTTTGCATTATCTACAACAATTTCAGAATGAAATATTTTCTGTTCTATCCTCTGATCAAAATTATCTGAAACAGCACCCACAAAAAATCCTTGGGTTAAGGTGGAGATTTTAGAAGCGGGAATTAATTGATCTAATTGTGTTGAAATTGATGTCGAAGTATCGTTTCTGTTAATAGACAAACTCTGTCTTTTTTGAAGTACTTTTCCGAAACGCTCCGATAGACTTTTTGCGGTTTCACCCACAACCTGGCCGCTAAAGATATTTCCAACGGTGTTTTGAATAACTTTACTTTCTTTATCTCCATAATCTCTAGTCAGTTGTGAAAAGTCCTGGAATCCCAGGCAAACTGAGACTTTATTACTTCTTGCTGTTGCAATCAGATTATCAAGCCCCCTAAAATAAATAGTTGGTAACTCATCTATAATCACAGAACTTTTAAGTCTGCCTTTTTTATTAATAAGCTTTACAATCCTCGAATTATACAACCCCAAGGCTGCAGAGTATATATTTTGGCGATCAGGGTTATTTCCGACACATAATATTTTGGGTTCTTCCGGATTATTAATATCCAGCGAAAAATCATCTCCTGTCATCACCCAATAAAGCTGTGGAGAAATCATTCTCGATAATGGAATTTTTGCAGATGCAATCTGACCCTGAAGCTGATCCTGCGCCCCTCCCTGCCAGGCATCCATGAAGGGAGATAAATAGTTTTCCAACTCTGAATATGAAGTTAATATGGTAAATACATCTTCATATTTTTTATTCAAAAGTTCAATAGCATGTGGGAAAGTACAATACTTACCTCCCTCATAAATTTTTAAAAACCATATGATCGCTGCTAGCAATATAATAGGACTTTCGACAAAGAAATCTCCCTGCTTTTGTATCCAGCTTCGATTGAGATTCAACATGATGGTATAAGCGGCCTCATAAGCATCGGAGATATCTGTCATGAAATTTGGATTTAACGGATTACATCGGTGGCTTTTTCGTGGATCATCAAAATTAATGATGTAAAATTTCGGCTTCACTTTATATTTATCGCTATGCTTGAGCAGGTGATTGTAGGCAATGGATGAAAGGTCGTCGAATTTAAAATCGTAGATATACATACTAAATCCTTTCTGTATATGCTGTTTAATATAATTGTTGATAACAGCATACGATTTTCCAGAGCCCGGAGTCCCCAGTACAATGGATGCTCTAAAGGGATTCACAATATTGATCCATCCCTTATTCCATTTTCCTCTGTAATAAAATTGAGTAGGAAGATTGATGGAATATTCATTTGCTATCAGTCTGGTTTCCTGCCAGAAACTCTCGTTTTCGTTATTAAAAACATCGTCCATAAAATCGGTGCGAAGCAATCGGCTCATCCATACGCCAGCCATGAGCAAAGCGAGATAACCTAACGAGATCGTAAGGATATACAACAATGTACTTATTGTGGGAGATAGTTTCAGTAATGGTGTACTAAGGAAGAACAGCACAAAGCCAACACTGAGTGCTACGTAAATTTTAGACCAGGCTATCTTTTCATTTTTTACCCCTTTAGTTCCTAAACAACTCAGAGCCAGCAAAACCACTGCAAATACTTTGGTGTAAAGGGGATGTGAAAACAGACCTGCTGTTCGGTCGAAATTTGCTAATATTTTATTGATGATTTCCAATGTCCAGCCCCGTTCCAAAAAGAAACGATGGCAAAACCAATAAAGATGCATAAGTACCAAAAGAATACTGACTGCACGCATGAAGGCCATTATCTTGGCGAGGCCTCTTAAATCATCCTCTCCCTGCATTATTTCATGTTTTACTGTTCAGGAATGAATTTAAAGGCTTTACAATATTGCTATTGTAATCTGGCAGTACCTGGCTTTTGGTTGCCTTGGCTGGCCATATATTATTTCTGACTTCTTTGGCGTTTGCGCTTCTTCATCATTTCGTTGACAAAGCTTTGCTCTTCGTAATCTTCTCCTTGTAGTTGGGGTAATAGCCCCCCCAGTGCTTCAACCCAGTTGTCTTCTTGTTTATCCGTTGATAAAAAGTCAAACAAATGATAGGGTTCTTCTGTAGGAAGATGGACGTCGTTTAATGATGGTTTTGTTTCTGATACAACAGGTTCTTTAATATCCTTTTTGATATTGCTGTTCCAATAATCATTAAAGTTATTGGCCGCAAGCTCTTTTCCTAACCTTGATCCACTCCAAACTGTTTTAGAATGATGGTCTATGAATGTAATCCCATAAATTCTTCCTTTTTCATTTCTCCGAATGACAGTATCAATATGATGTTGAGCTAATTGTCTTTTAAAATCAGACTCATTATCTGTGGATTGGAAAGTTGTAAGAATAAGAGATTTTAGAATTTTTTGTGCAGGATTATTTTTCAGATTGAGTTTACATTTCTCAAAATGTAATTGTAAGCTTTCAAGTCCGGCTGTTTTACCAAATAAAGAAGCTTTAAGTGCATGTCCTGTCTTTTTTCCATCATCAGATAACGGAAAATATAATAAACCTCTTTTCAATTTCCCATGCAATTGACCTTCTATCTGTTCGGTAGTTATATTATAAAGAGAAAGTAATGCATTGTATTCTCCCAATGTTTGGAATTGGTAATGTTCGGTGAGATTGCGAATGACTGAAGAAATCTGGCTTTTTACATTACCTTTTTTGTAATCTACAGCACGAAAAGTTTTCATATTCTGATGACTTTGTTTTTCAGTTGCCGGTTGAAGTCCGAATTCTTTTTCCAATTCTCTGCAGATTTTCATCGAGCTTACTCTTTCAAATTGATCAGAAATCTTTTTACCATTTTCATCTACGCATACAGAAACAATATGGATATGGGAACGATCAATATCAGTGTGTTTGAACACTACGAAAGGCTGCTCACCATAGCCCATCTCACGCATATACTGCTCTGCTATTTCTTTGTATTTTTGATCAGAGACATGATCTCTAGGATCGGGATTAAGAGAAATATGGAGTGTATGCTTTTCTGTTTTTTGATTAGCGATCAGATAAGGCTCAAATGATTTCATCAACTGTGACACAGAATATTGTCCATTCAGGGTTTCTATCATCTTGCTTGTCAAAATAATTTCTCCTTTCTCCTGTTGTATCTTGGTATTATTGTATGACAAAACTCCAAAAAGATTGTTGCTTCTACCAATTTTTGCGATCATTCTGCCTTATTATTTTGTAGATTCTTTTGATGAAATTCTTCGGTAACCTTAATGACATTTTTAAAAATTTCAATCATTTCTACCGTTTGTTTTTCCAACTTGTACAGAAAAGATGCTGCTTTTTTTTCAGAATAATGGGTGTAAAGGATTTTCACGATCTGATTGTAATTAACGCCTACATTACGAAACTGGCTGTGAAAAGAGGTCAACCGCATATAAAAATCCAAACTTCCCTTATCAATTTTTACCGTTTTTATGGGTTTGTCAAAGATACAGGACGTTATAAAGTGAGCTTTAACTTTCATTCCTGACTGATCAAAAAGTTCAAGAAATCGGGAATGTTCCACTTCATTCAAAGAGATGGTATATCTAATCTTGGCAGGATCAACTTTAGGATGTCGTCCTCCCTTTTTCTTTTGTTCATTGTTTTTATCGTTCATAATCTTCTACTTTACTATATAAACACCGACTTCGGAGGTTGTTTTTCTGCCCCCTGCAAGGGCAAGTTGTTTTTAGCATCGGAAATCATTTCGAGATGCTCAAAACACAACTTGCCCCTTTCGGGTGAAAGGAAATTCTATTAAAAAAGCAGATGGAGTACCGCATAGTATAAATAGAATTCAACTTCTTAAGATTCCTCTATCTTCCTTAAGCAAAATAAGCCACAATGATTTATAGAGACAGCATTAGAGAGAAAGCCAAAGACAGTCACTTAAAGCCAAAAACGACCATTACACAGCTTCCAAGAAAGAAATATTATTCATTTGGTTCAGAGTGAAAGCAGGATTTCCCGGCTGCGGATGTAACAGAAATCTTGAATAGTGGAAATCCAGCATGCTGGCCTTCCGGACTTCCCGCCATCACGATATCATTTTTGAGAGACAGAAATCAGAAAATCAATCTGTCAGGATTGTAAGATGGATGATATTCATTACATAATGCCGGAAGTCAATATAGCTTTCAGGAATCGGGGCCAACATTCGTGATAGCTATGATTTCCTCGTGAAATTATTAAGGTTTGAATGCTTTCTGTCCCTCACTCTTTACAATTTGATTTAACTAAAATTCAATTATAATGACAACAAAAAAACAACCCACCGTTATTGCATTTTCTACTCAAAAAGGAGGAGTTGGAAAAAGCACATTTACAACACTTATCGCAAGTATTCTTCATTATCGGATGGGATATCAGGTCACCGTCTTTGACTGTGATTTTCCACAGTACAGTTTACTCCAGCTGAGAGAACGTGATTTGAAAACGGTAATGCAAAATGAAATCCTAAAAAAGATGGCTCACAAACAATTTACGAGTATCAATAAAAAAGCTTATCCTATTTTCCAGAGTAAAGCCGATCAGGTTTTAGATGAAATAAAGATGTATGTTGAAGGATCCGAAATAACGCCTGATGTTATCTTCCTTGATTTACCGGGGACCGTGAATACCGCAGGTATTTTACAAACCCTAACCAATGTCCATTACATTTTTTCTCCCATTACTGCCGATCGCCTCGTACTGGAGAGTACACTGAGTTTTACTGATGTTTTAACCAATGTATTGATGAAAGAAAATCAGACAGGGATTCGAGGCATTCATTTGTTCTGGAATCAGGTGGATGGAAGAGAAAGGACAATGTTGTACAAAAATTACAGTAAGTTAATATCAGATTTAGGTCTACAGCTTATGGAAACAACCATTACAGACAGTAAGAGATTTCGGAAAGAAGGGGAGTTGGTAGCAAAGACGGTTTTTCGATCGACTTTACTGCCTGCAGATCCTAAACTGTTAGTTCAGTGCAGACTGGATCAATTTATAGAAGAATTTTTGAAAGTTGTCAAATTATAGCAGTATGGAAAATGATAAAAATAACAACGAGGTCAAAGGTATTGATGAACAGTATTTAATGTCTATTATGGCTGGAAGTGCCAAGAAAGAAATACCGATTCAAAATGCAGATCCTCCAAAGAACAAAGAAGTACAAAAGCATACATTGAAGAATAAGAAGAATAATGAAATAACTTATGTTGAGCAGTTTCTAACCCATCATACAATGACTAAGCGTGGTGATAAAAGTATCTATATCCGTTCTGAATATCACGAGCGCTTATCTCGTATTATTCAGATTATTGCAGAAGATCAGATTCCATTGTATGCCTATCTGGATAATATTCTGGCTTACCATTTCGAAATGTTTGAAAAGGAAATTACAGAGGATTACAATAATAAATACCGTCCAATTTTTTAATGTATCATTTTATGGAACAAATAATCATTATAGTTCTGCTCATTATTATCATTCTTATGCTTTCCGAAAGAAAGTTTTTCAACAGTATCCCCCGTAAAGAAGACTCTTCTATGAAAATGAATATTCCATCTATTATGGGGGAGACCAGGGAAAAAGAAAGACTGGTATTACCAATTGATGCCAATAAAAGACAAGGTCAGCCTGATTTACTTACGGTTGATAATTTTGATTCAGAAACCAAAGAGGAATTATTAGGAGATGTTGCTTTGAGGAAAAGTCTTGATGATATTCTCATTAAAAACGATGAGCTGGAGCAAGAGGATGAAGATGGGCTATATGAAAACTCTATTATTGAAAGCGGGTTTGCTACAGGGGTTACCTTTCAGGAATTGAGTACTGTGGGTCAGTTGCTTCAGCAGGACTTGTTGGAGCCTGACTTAGAACAACAAGCAGTAGAAATAATTCAGAAAATTCAGGGAACCGAGCTTTTTGATCTGTTAGAGAATTCATTAGGAGAGGCTTCAAAAAGAATTGGCAGCTTGCTAAGGGAAAGTATTCCGGATGATGACAAGATCATTTCTTCTAAGCGGAGTAATTCTTCTGATAGTTTCGATATCGGGGAGTTTGTTTAGGCAAATTCCCCTTTAACGATATGATGTAACGGAACTTACTCGGGTCTTTTATCAAACAATTCATGGAGTTTCTGCTGCAGAACTTTTTTGTCAGGAAGCTGGGTCTTATATTCGGAAACCATGGTGGGGGACAGGCTTCTGCTCAGGGCATATTCTACTACTTCGCTATCTTTATCCTTACAAAGCAGTACTCCAATGCTTGGATTTTCATTTTGACGTTTAACATCCCTATCCAAAGCTTCTAAATAAAAATTAAGCTGCCCCAGCTGTTCAGGTTTAAATTTGTCTGCTTTCAGTTCAAATGCGACCAGGCATTGCAGACCTCTGTGAAAGAATAGGAGATCAATATAAAAATCCGAATTCCCAACTTGTATTTTGTATTCTTCGCTGATAAAAAGAAAATCTCTGCCTAACTCCAGAATGAAGTTTTTCATCTGCAGTATCAGCCCTTTTTGAAGTTCGCTTTCACTAAACGTTTCGGGTAAGTTTAAAAAATCAAATACATAACTGTCCTTAAAGGTATTAGCAATCTCAGGGTTTGTTTCTCTCAACAGTGTTGAGAGATTTGAATTTCCGAGCATGGTTCTTTCAAAAAGACTGCTGGAGATTTGTCTTTCAAGTTCCCTAAAACTGTAATTTTCCTGTTGGGTCAGTTTGATGTAAAACTCTTGTTCTTCAATTGTTTTGCAACGTGAAAAAATAGCCAGATTATGAGACCAACTGATTTCTCTCAACAGTGTTGAGATTTTTGGAAACTCCTTGTAGGTTTCATAAAACTGCTTCATTCTCCAAAGGTTTTTATCTGAAAACCCTTTGATTTCAGGTTCATTAGCCTGGATGTATTGAGCCAGTTCTTTGACCACAGATTGTCCCCATTCACTCAGCTCTACCTTCCTGCTGATATATTCCCCAATATTCCAATATAAATCGATCAGTTCTTCATTGACTTTTCTTATCGCATTGTTACGAGATCGGGTGATGAGTTCAATAATGTCAGTGAACCTTTTATCCATGATTGTCCTTTTGAAATTCGACTACAAATTTACAATTAATTATAAACGAATACTGGCAATTGTCGTGTTAGTTTAAAGCCAAAAGCTTCCTAATGATGCCATTAGCCCAAAATAATTCTAAGGCTCAAACATCTTTGTTCCATAGTTCCGCAAAGTGTGGTACATCATAACAAATTGAAGTGTTAATTATGAAAGAACAAAGAGAAAAATTACTGGTATTAGGTTTAACCTTTATAGCAGTAAAAGGTGTTTTTGGCCAGGGCAATGGCAGTGCCGGAATCAATGAGGCTACACAGATGGTCACCTCTTATTTTGAACCGGCTACCCAGTTAATTTATGCTATTGGTGCGGTAGTCGGATTGATTGGAGGCGTCAAGGTTTATAACAAGTTCAGCAGTGGAGATCCTGACACCAGTAAAACGGCTGCCAGCTGGTTTGGAGCATGTATATTCCTGATTGTAGCTGCTACTATCCTGCGTTCATTCTTCCTTTAAAAATCTTGGATTATGAATACGTATCATATCAATAAAGGAATAGGACGGACGGTAGAATTTAAAGGGTTGAAGGCACAGTACCTATTTATTTTCGCAGGAGGGTTGTTAGGGATACTGATCTGCACGATGATCATGTATATTGCCGGCGCCAATACTTATTTGTGCCTGGTTATAGGGGCTGCCTGTAGTGGTCTTTTGATCTGGAAGACTTTCGCCTTGAATAGAAAATACGGAGAGCATGGTCTGATGAAGAAGGGAGCACAAAAAAAGCATCCCAGGTATATCATTAGCCGCAAATGCATATACGGCTATCTGCACACTAACCGTAAAAAAACTTCAACATGAGAAATTTCTCCAAAACGGCAACGTTGGAGAGTAAATTTCCACTGCTTGCTATAGAAAACAATTGCATTATTTCAAAAGATGCGGACATCACGGTTTGTTTTAAGGTCAAACTTCCAGAATTATTTACGATTGCCTCGGCTGAGTATGAAGCCATTCATTCAGCATGGTTCAAGGCGATTAAAACGCTTCCTGACTATACCGTCGTTCATAAACAGGACTGGTTTATCAAGGAAAATTATAATCCTGACCTTTCGAGAGAAGGTCAAAGCTTTCTCTCAAAATCTTTTGAAAGGCATTTCAATGAAAGACCTTTTTTAAATCATTATTGTTATCTGTTCATTACGAAGACCTCCAAGGAAAGAATACGGATGCAGAGTAATTTTTCATCTTTGTGTAAAGGTAAACTGATTCCGAAGGAGATTAAGGACAAAGAGGTAATCAGCCGTTTTCTGGAGGCTGTCGATCAGCTTGAGCGGATTATGAATGATAGTGGTTATATCCATTTGGAGAGAATGACCGAGGATGAAATTTCAGGTACTGTAGAAAAATCAGGACTCCTGGAACAGTATCTCACTTTATCTCGTGAAACCCATCCTTCATTGCAGGACATTAAGCTGGGTCCGGAAGAAATGCGGATCGGCAACAACCGTCTCAGTATGCATACCTTATCGGATACCGATGATTTACCAGGTACCGTTTCATCACACAGCAGATATGAAAAGCTAAGTACAGACCGTAGTGATTGTTTACTGTCTTTTGCATCTCCGGTAGGGCTTTTATTAAGCTGCAATCATCTATATAATCAATATTTGTTTATTGACAACAGTGATGAAAACTTGTCTAAGTTTGAAAAATCTGCAAGGAATATGCATTCCCTGGCAAGGTACAGCAGAGCTAATCAGATCAATAAGGAATGGATTGAAAAGTATCTGAATGAAGCACATTCTTTTGGTTTACAATCGATACGTGCCCACTTTAATGTAATGTCCTGGTCTGACAATCCTGCCGAGTTAAAACAGTTGAAGAATGATACAGGAAGTGCCTTAGCTTTGATGGAATGTAAGCCCCGTCACAATACAACAGATACAGCCACTCTGTACTGGGCAGGAATTCCCGGAAATGCAGGTGATTTTCCGAGTGAGGAAAGTTTCTATACATTTATTGAGCCAGCGCTTTGCTTCTTTACTGAAGAAACGAACTATCAGGATTCTCCTTCTCCTTTCGGAATCAAGATGGCCGACCGTCTAACAGGGAAACCAATTCACCTGGATATTTCCGATCTTCCCATGAAACAGGGAATTATTACGAACAGGAACAAGTTTATCCTTGGGCCTTCAGGAAGCGGTAAATCCTTTTTCACGAACCATATGGTCAGGCAGTATTATGAGCAAGGGGCTCATGTTCTGCTTGTCGATACAGGAAACTCTTATCAGGGATTGTGTGAACTGATCAAAGGTAAGACAAAAGGCGAGGATGGAGTGTATTTCACTTATACAGAGGACAATCCAATTGCATTTAATCCATTTTATACTGATGATGGAGTTTTTGATATCGAAAAACGTGAAAGTATTAAAACACTGATTCTCACTTTATGGAAAAGAGATGATGAACCGCCTACACGATCAGAAGAAGTCGCATTGTCCAATGCGGTAAGCGGCTATATAGAAATGATTAAGACGAGCGAGCAGCATCCCTCATTTAATGGATTCTATGATTATGTCAAGGAGGATTATCAAAAAGTGTTGGAGCAGAAAAAGGTCAGGGAAAAAGACTTTGATATTGCCAACTTTCTCAATGTATTGGAGCCTTACTATCGGGGTGGGGAATATGATTACCTGCTCAATTCAGAAAAGCAGCTGGATCTGCTATCCAAGCGTTTTATTGTTTTTGAAATCGATGCCATTAAAGATCATAAGATTCTGTTTCCCATTGTGACCATTATCATTATGGAAGTCTTTATCAATAAGATGAGAAGACTAAAAGGAATTAGAAAACTGATCCTTATTGAAGAAGCCTGGAAGGCGATTGCCAAAGAGGGAATGGCAGAGTATATCAAATACCTGTTCAAGACTGTCAGAAAATTCTTTGGAGAAGCCATTGTAGTGACTCAGGAGGTCGATGATATTATTCATTCACCTATTGTGAAGGAAAGCATCATTAATAATTCAGACTGTAAGATCCTGCTGGATCAGCGTAAATACATGAATAAGTTCGATGACATCCAGGCAATGCTCGGACTAACGGATAAAGAAAAATCTCAGGTATTATCTATCAATATGAACAATGATCCGAAACGACTGTACAAAGAGGTTTGGATCGGATTGGGGGGAACGCACTCTGCAGTCTATGCTACTGAAGTGTCTACTGAGGAATACCTTGCGTATACCACCGAAGAGACGGAAAAGATGGAAGTAATGAATCTTGCATCAGAACTTGATGGTAATGTAGAGCATGCCATCAAGAGGATTTCTCTAAAGAGAATCAAATCAATCAAAGACAATTAATCAACACCTATTTACACCCATGAAAAATTTAATCATTAAAACAGTAGTGATAGCATTCTTCGCTACCTTCGCCTTTGCTAAAGCACAATTTGTCGTTACCGATCCCGCTAATCTTGCATCAGGTATTTTAAACTCTGCCAATGAAATTGTGCAGACTTCATCAACGGTATCGAACGTAGTAAAAAGCTTTAATGAAGTCAAGAAAGTTTACGAACAAGGTAAGGAGTATTATGACAAGCTGAAAGCTATCAATAATTTGGTAAAAGATGCCAGAAAAGTACAGCAGACTGTTTTGCTCGTAGGAGATGTTTCCGAGATGTATGTCAATAATTTCGGTAAAATGCTCAATGACCCGAATTTTAATGCACAGGAATTATCTTCCATTGCCAATGGGTATTCTGCGTTACTCACTGAAAGCACTGAGCTGCTTAAAGAACTGAAGGAAATTATTACCTCTAATGGTCTTTCTTTAAATGATAAAGAAAGAATGGATGTCATTGATCGGGTTTACAAAGAGGTCAAGGAATATCATAATCTTGTCAGATACTATACCAACAAAAATATTTCAGTGAGCTATTTGAGAGCTAAAAAGCAGAACAATACCAAAAGAGTATTGGATTTGTACGGAACCTCTAACCAAAAATACTGGTAATATGGAGCCTACGAATTTACATGAGGTTCTACGATCAGTATATGAGGAAATGATGCCTCTGTGTGCTGATATGGCAGCCGTAGCAAAAGGAGTTGCGGGTTTAGGAGCCTTGTTTTATGTAGCCATCAAAGTTTGGCAGGCCTTAAGCCGTGCTGAGCCCATTGATCTGTTTCCGATGCTCAGACCATTTGCCATAGGGATCTGCATCATGTTTTTTTCAACATTGGTGCTCGGAAGTATCAATGGTGTTTTAAGCCCTATTGTTCAGGGAAGTCATTCGATGTTGGAAGGTCAGGTTTTGGATTTAAATGAATTACAAGAGAAAAAAGATCTTCTGGAGAAAGAAGCCATGCTTAGAAATCCGGAGATGGCTTATCTGATCTCCAATGAAGAGTTTGATAAAAAGCTGGAAGAGCTTGGATGGTCACCTTCTGATCTGGTCACCATGTCCGGTATGTATATCGAAAGAGAAATGTTTACCATCAAGAAAGACATACGGGACGGCTTCAGAGAGTTTCTGGAGATTCTTTTTCAGGCTGCCGCGTTGGTCATTGATACGATACGGACATTTTTTCTGATTGTACTTTCCATATTAGGCCCCATTGCTTTTGCACTTTCAGTCTGGGATGGTTTTCAGACCACTTTAATCCAATGGCTGACAAGGTACATCAGTGTGTATCTCTGGCTTCCTGTTGCTGATATTTTCAGTTCAATACTGGCCAAAATACAGTCACTCATTTTAGAACGGGATATTGAAATGCTGGCCGATCCCAGCTTTATTCCAGACACTTCCAATACGGTTTACATCATTTATATGGTGATCGGAATTATAGGATACTTTACCGTACCTACGGTTACCGGATGGGTTATACAAGCTGGAGGAGGAGGAAACTTTATGCGCAATGTCAATCAGACCGCGTCAAAGTCAGGAAATATTGCGGGAGCAGCCGCAGGCTCAGCAACAGGTAATATTTCAGGAAGATTATTAAAATAAAATACAATACTATGGAATTTAAATCATTAAAGAATATTGAGAGTAGCTTTAAGCAGATCCGGTTATTTACGCTGGTATTTACCGTGCTTTGTTTTGGAGTTGTAGGAGTGGTTGTATTTAAATCATATCAGTTTGCCGAAGAGCAGCGCCAGAAGATTTATGTGTTGGATAATGGTAAATCTCTGATGGTGGCACTTTCTCAGGATATGTCCATCAACAGGCCTGTTGAAGCCAGAGAGCATGTCAGAAGATTTCACGAACTGTTTTTTACGGTGGCACCTGATAAAAATGCTATTGAAAGCAATGTGAAAAGAGCATTCAATCTTGCTGATCAATCTGCATTTAATTACTATAAAGACCTTCAGGAAAAAGGATATTATAACCGGATCATTTCCGGGAATATTCAGCAGAGAGTAGAGGTAGACAGCTTAGCTGCAGACTTTGACAGTTATCCTTATACCGTAAAAACCTACGCAAGACAATTTATCATCAGGTCAAGCAACCTTACCATAAGAAGTCTGATTACAAACTGCTCATTGGTTAATTCAGTAAGGTCTGACAGCAATCCTCAGGGATTTACCATTGAGAAATTCAACGTCCTTGAAAATAAAGATATTGAAACTGTAGAACGCTAAAAGCCCTCTTATGAAAAGAATAACAGATAAAATAGAATATTACGCTTTGAAAGCTGATAACCGTTGGAAAATTCTTCCTTTTAAGCGACAAAGATTATTAACCAAGCTTTTTTTCGCAGGATATGCTTTGCTCACTTTACTGGTAATTGTTAGCATCTGCATGTCGACAAGTCAGAGGAATAATGAAATATCGATCAATCATATTGATGGAATTTCTAAAAAAACTCAAACGAAGGATACCATACAAGCTGATAAGACTAACTTATTAATTAAGAAATAAAAGGATGAAAGATTCTGAAAAAATAAAAATTACAGAAAATGAGCTAACCAAGAATGATAATGGGATAGGAGATCATCCCAAAGCGAAGTGGGAGCAGCTTAAAAAGCCAATGATCTATTGTTTAATGGCTTTATTATGTGCGATTTGTTTGTATCTGATTTTTAAACCAAAAAAGAGCAATACGATTGTTGCAGAGGAAGGCCTTAATGCTGCCATTCCCCAGGCAAAAGACGGTCAACTGCAGTCTGACAAGCAGAAAGCTTATGAGCAACAACTTTTGGAACAGAAAACTGAAGAAAAGAGAAATGCTCTTACTGCATTATCTGATTATTGGACAGATGAAAGTGAAGTTAATCAAAATGCCGGATCATCCTTATCAATAAGTAAATCAACTGATTTATCTCGTTCAGAACAGAATGCGGTCAACAGTTATCGAAATGCGCAACAGGCCTTAGGTTCTTTCTATCAGCAGGATAGTCAGGAAGTCAATGATCTGAGAAAGGAAATTTCCAGATTAAAGAAGGATGCGATACAGAATAATTCTGTTCCTGCAGACCTCGGAATCAACGATCAGTTGGAACTGATGGAAAAATCCTACCAGATGGCGGCAAAATACCTTCCTTCTGCTTCGAAAGAAGAGACTATACCAACGGAAAAAGAAGAAACAAAGCCATCGAATGACAAGAAGGTTAAGATTACTCCAGTGAAAGCTGCGCATCCCGTAATAGTTTCATCTTTGTATAGAGAATTTGACAGTGCTTTTATTCCAGCATTGAATCATAAGAGATTTTTTGATGTACAAAGTGATAGAAAAATATCAATTCAATCTAAGAATGTGATAAAGGGAATTGTTTCTGAAACCAAAACATTAGTGGATGAAAGTACTTTATCAATCATGCTTTCAGAAGCTATGCAGTTGGAGCGGATAGAAATTCCTTCAGGCGCACTGCTCATTGCCACAAGCAAATTTCAAGGAGGCAGGCTTCAGCTGAAAATAAGTTCAATTGGATATGATGGCAGTATTTATCCTGTGGAAATTAGTGTTTATGATAACGATGGTCAGCCAGGACTGAATGTTCCTTATTCACCTGAACAAAATGCAGTCAATGACATTGTAGCGAATATGAGTCAGACTTCAGGAACGAATATTATGATGACCCAATCAGCCGGGCAGCAGATTGCGTCGGACTTAAGCAGGGGAGTTATACAGGGAGTGTCCGGTTATTTTCAGAAAAAAGTCAGACAGCAGAAGGTAACGGTAAAAGCAGGTCATCAGATTTTACTTGTGCCAAAGAATAACTAATTAAATCAATAAAACATGAACACACTAAAGAGTTATTATATTTTAGGAATTCTACTGCTGCTTATCATAAGCAGCAGGTCATTTGCTCAGGATTCCACTACTTCTTATCTTCCTTTAGAAGAGGCACGGTTAATACCGTTCAGAATGGAGGTGACCTATAATAAAACATCACATCTCTTATTTCCATCACCCATTCGATATGTTGATCTTGGAAGCGATCTCTTGGTTGCTAATAAGGCAGAACCTATTGGAAATGTTCTGCGGGTTAAGTCGGCGGTAAGAGATTTCGAAGAAGAAACCAATTTTTCAGTCATTACTGAAGACGGTAAATTTTATAGTTTCGATGCATTCTATAGTCCTTATCCGACAGTACTCAGTTATGATTTATTAAAACTGCAGAGAGATACGGAGCGACAATATTCAACAGATGTTTTATTTGAAGATCTTAAAGGAAGCTCATCTACGCTGACAGATCTTATTATGGAAAATCTTTACCAGAAACACAAGAGAACTATTAAGCATATTGTTTCCAAAAGTTATGGAATTCAATTCTCAGTCAGATCATTGCATGTCAATGATAACAAGTTTTATTTCACCTTGGAGATTGAAAACTCCAGTAATGTGGCATATACGATCGAATGGGTTAACTTCAGGATTGTTGAAAAGAAGAACTTAAAACGTACGGTTTGTCAGGACAAGGTATTAGAACCCATTCGTATGTATTTTCCTACGATGACGGCTTCCGATCATTCGAACATCTTAGGAATTTATCTATTGGATCAGTTTACGCTTCTAAAAGATCAGATTTTGGAAATCGAAATTTTGGAAAAGAACGGGGGAAGACATCATAAAGTACGGCTTAAAAATAAAGATCTGATTCATGCAAGGCTGATAAGAGATTACAAAAAGATCAAATAAAATGAATAAAATGTTTTTACCCACAATTTTTATGCTTGCCGGTAATATTTTACTTTTTGGATTTACGATTGTGTCGGAAATGAAAAGAGACAGAATTTCTGTTTGATAATAAAAATTAATGAGTGTAGAGGTCAGTATTTTGGCCTCTTTTTCTTTTTTTAGCACATTAAAGTCACGAAAAATAGTTATTGCGAATATTATTGATATTCAATAGATTTGAATACGATCTGATTCAAAATAGAATGAAGGGATCATCAATAAAAACTAAAACCAAATTATATTATGGAAAAGAAAGCTTCCTTAATCAATTGTCATGCTCATATTTTTACGGGTGATCATGTTCCTCCCTACTTAGCCAAAACATTTGTTCCATGGCCTTTGTATTATATTTTGTCTCTATCAATAATTGTTAGGGGATTTAGATTCTACTTTGACACTCTCGAGAAATACAGGTTTAAACCAAGATACAAGCGCATTGAAGCCTTATTATATCATATCAGGATTCAGGCTAGCAGAACGGTAGTAGGAAAAATAGCAGCTATTTTACTGGGAGTAGTTTTAGCAATAAATGTATTTTATATTATTTATAATTGGATTGGTTTAATAGGCTTTGCGCCTTCAATTTTAGGTAAAGAGCTACTTAAGATAAGGTCTTTCTTGGAATCTTATCATCTAGTACAAAATTTCCAATCATTTTATATCCAGATAATATTGGTTCTTATTTTTTTGATACTTTTTAAAAGTGGTAGAAATTTTATTTTTTTCATCCTAAAAAAAATATATGCTTTTTTAGGAATTCTTCCTGGAAGGCAGACTAAAGAACTTTTGGAGAGGTATTTAAATATAGGAAGGTATGCTTTTCATAGACAGCAAAGTTCTACCTATATGGATCTTCGAGATCAATACCCTAAAAATACCGGATTTGTTATCCTTCCAATGGATATGGAGTATATGGAAGCTGGAAAGTTAAAAAAAGGAGGCGGTTATCTTGATCAGATGGCAGAACTTGTTAAGCTAAAACAAAATAAAGAGTTTTCAGATTTTATTTTTCCTTTTGTTTTTGCAGATCCAAGACGTTTAGAAGAACAGGATAATTATTTTAACTATGAGATTAGAAATAACCATGTTGAACTATTGGATTGTCGTGTAAAAGAATATATTATGGATCATCATTTTAGTGGATTTAAGATTTATCCTGCTTTAGGATATTATCCATTTGATGAAAAGCTACTGCCCTTATGGAAATATGCTGCAGATAATAATTTACCTATCATGACCCACTGTATAAAGGGGACAATTTTTTACAGAGGAACTAAAAAGAAGGAGTGGGATAGACATCCTATTTTTCAGCAAAATATCGGAAGTGAATTGTATGAGCCACTTTTGTTGAAACAAACTAAGAATATTGATTTTATAAATAATTTCACACATCCGCTAAACTATTTATGTTTGCTGGATGAAACACTGCTGAGAAAAGTGGTGAAGGATGCAAAAGATCCTAAAATTCGCGAGTTATTTGGATATACTAATGAAGAAACTGAGCTCGCCAGTAATTTAAGCAAACTAAAGATTTGTTTTGCACATTATGGTGGAGATGATGAATGGAAGCGGTTTCTCGAAATGGAACGCTATGATTTCAGTAAACAGATCATTACACATCCTGATAGAGGGATTAAGTTTTTTCCAGAGAAAAATGAAAAACCAACTCCTGGAAAAATGGAACAATTATGGAAATATGTTGATTGGTATTCCCTTATTTCAAGTATGATGTTACAGTATGAAAACGTTTATGCAGATATCAGCTATATTGTACATAGTGATGAAATCCATCCTTTACTGAAACACTCATTAAAGAATGTAAAGCTTAAGGATAAAATACTTTTTGGTACCGATTTTTATGTTGTGAGAAATCATAAAACTGAAAAATATATGTTAGCGGAATGTTATCATAACCTTGGTGATGTGGAGCTAGATACGATTGCCTATATTAATCCTAAACGTTTTTTGTTTAACAATATTCATGGTGATATTAAAATTTAGAAAGCGGGAGTTCAATTTCCATTTTTAATAGAAGGAATATAATGACATCAATTGGAATTTATTGACTATAAGAAATAGTCCACTACAAACTGAAATGTTTTTGATATATATTCAAAATGTTATCAAATGTATTACGTAACATCTATGCAAAAAGATGGACACGATTATTCTCGTGTCCATCTTTTTGCAAAAAAATCGATAATTTTAAAATTATCGATTTTTCAGTGAGGATAGGGTTATAATTTTCCTTCATCAGCAAATGATAAATAATCCTCTGAGGTCAAAATACAATGATCCAGCAAGTTTATATTTAACAGTTGGGCTGCCTCCTTTATTTTTTGTGTAATATTGATGTCCTCACGTGAAGGTGTCAGGTTTCCGGACGGGTGGTTGTGAGCTATTATAAATGATACTGCATTGCATAATAAGGCTCCCTGCATTATTATTCTGATATCAACAAGGGAAGAGGTAATTCCAGATTCTGAAATTTTTTGTATTCCTAATACCTTATTAGCCTGATTCATATACATTGAATAAAATGACTCTCTGTAATCGATCTGATCTGCATCAAAATGCTCCCGAAAAATATCTGTAGCATCTTGAGAGTTCAATACTTCTTTTTCAGTATTTCCTTTTCTGGTGTAAATCAATCTGATCTCATTTACGATATTGTATTTCATTGTTATTGCCCTGAGTACGGCAGAGTCTTATATTTCCCGTACTTAATTTAATCTGTATTTTATTGAAAACATAATTGAACTATTCCATAACTTTTTTAGGTCATAAGCTTTTCAATATTTCCTCTTCCCATTACTTTTCAAGCCATCTCAGGTTTTAATCAATATTTTTCAAAAGAAAACCGGAAAAAAGAAAGCAGATATGAAGTGTTGTCAATAGTATCAAACAAAAGGAAACGGAATAATTGGAGGGTACCTTTAGGGAGGAGTCCGTTTATGCCGTAGTCTTTTGGTGGTATAAGCGATGGCTGACAGCAATACCTTAGCTGCCTTTTTACCGGTTGATTATGAAAAATTTTTATAGATTTTTTAACTTGAATTTTGCATTTAGGAATTATTTATTTGGCATATTATCATTTGTATATACATTGTAAATACGCTATGATTAGGCATTTACTCCATAGAATTTTAATAACAATATTTACAAATAATAGAAATGAGTAATGTATTGGAAAATTACTTATCCTCAACAGGACCATTATCAGCTGAGAAAATCAGTTTTTCTTTAACGTTTTTCCAATTTAACGGGTTTACGCGTCGAAACAGTTATACGTACTATTAAAAAAATGGCAGCGGATAGTATTCTTAAGCTAGATGGACGACGGATTTTGTATTGATCATTGAGAAAAAGTCTTCTCTATAATAATAAAGAAAGGCGATGAATAATATATTGTAATTGACGTCTTTTTCGAAAGAAATTATCTGTGAATATATAACAGCTATCTGGCTAGTACTAATAGTGATAATGAATATTTAGTAAAAGTATCATATGCATTTATTGTTCCTTCTTATTTTAATTGAATTCTTTAATTTTATAAAGCCTCGTCGAGACTTTATAGTACCGGTATTAATATTATTCAACAGTATAATTGAATATAAATATGTTTTTCTCAAATAATAACCACTAAAACTTGAGTCAAAATGAATTTACCACTATTTACATCTAATTTTCCAATCGCAGTGCATCCTGAATTGGATGTGCTTACACTGATCCTACGCCTTGTTCTTGTAGATATTCTAATTGAGAAAGTCTTCTTCATTAGGTAATGTTGTTTTTTGCTTATGCCATTCAGGTTAAACTATTCAATATTAAGGATATAGTTCTCGATATATTAGAAATCTAGCAAAATCATCTCTTAAAGAAGCACTTTACAGCGATCTTAGAGTTTGTGATATTGTTTGGATGAATGCTAATGATCCAGCAATTAACTATCCAATGACTGTTAATTCCAATTATCCTTTACCGCAATGGTCAAACTATTTTGGAGTTGGAAGAAGCCCTCGTTTACATTGTGGAGGGTGAAAATATAATAGCGTAGAAGCTAGATTTAAAGGTACCGAACGAGCAAGCTGTCAGCCGGGTTGGGTAGATAGTTATAAATTATTTGAAATCGTTCGATTATGAAGACTATTTGCTATCTTCTAGGTGTAGTGATTGTAGTTTATATTATACAATCCTGTACCATATGCAAAAAACAGATCTCGAAAAAATAAAAAAATTGCATAATATCCGGCTTGGGGATGAAAGAATTTAAAATATTTGCAGAAAAGAAATTATAAATTTTACTGTCCCGAATTAGCTTAATAATATCTATACTATTAATTAATACCCCAATTATTGCTTATATCATTGTTTGACAAATAACTGAGTTTATCTTGGTTTAGGTAGACTCAGTTGCTTTGATGGGGGTATATTGCCTTTAACAAACGAAGTAGAAACCTATTACTAATTTATAAAGTCAAAAGCTACGGGTTATAAATTGTATTTGATTACTCACATTGGTTTCGTTGACTGCAGTATATTTACAAGATTTAGCGTTTGATAGTAAAGAATTTAGTTGGTTTTTTTATTCAATTTAATGGGTTTGAATGGTTTAATATTGTATTCTCAATTGACGATTTTATTCTAAAATGTTTATAGCAAACTCGAACACGAAAGATTAATGTATAGTATAAGCTCATTAATTAAAAAGGCTGTCCATAGGACAGCCTAGTAAAACAAAAAGAATGTGAGTAAATTGCTTTGGTTCTACCTTTTCACCCTTATTCCAAGACCAAATTTTGGGTTGCTCGTTTTTTGACCTTTTTCATCATGATAATAGATTTGATAGGTTTCAAAAACAGCTTTCTCCTTTGGAATTTTTGCGTATGCATTATCTCCGGAGTTGTTCACCAGCTTCAGGAAATCATATGCCTTGATTGATTGGGCAGCTTCAAATGTCTGCTTATCAACGGAAGGCTTCTGAAGAATATAGTGGACAACAGTGTTGCCCTTTAAAAATAACAACATCGCTGTATTATCGCTTTCCCAACTGTAGTCGTAGTTTTGTGGAATTTTAATGCTAAGCGCTTTCTCAGTCATTTCTTTAGGGTTTATTGCCATTTGGACGACTAATGTATCCCAGTCGAAACAGTTTACTTCATCTCGAACGTTTATTATTTCACCTATTTTATTATTTGTATTAATTTTAGGAGAAAGTTTTTGTTCAAGCTTTGTTAAGCATTCCGTGTTGGTTTGTGCATGGCATGAAAATGTAAGAGATGCTAATAGTATTAGAATCAAAAAATTTAGCCTTTTTATTCTCATTTTATGGGTGGGTTTGTATTTGTCCGCTTGCTACTGCTGCATTAAAGTCATTGATGAACTGTTGCATGTTGTTGTCAGGATTTCCGTGCTGGGAAAACCAATTGAACCCCCAATCATTATTATGCAGATCCATTGTATTATCGTTTCCTGGATTTACGGTTTCATGTAGGGTGTGAAATTCTTTAGCTTTATCCAACCCGATATCTGCTGCATCCATTGCTGACCACATCGCATGTCTTAATGCATCATAGACGTTGTCAACCTGTCCTTTTCCATATTGAGCTGCTAAGGCTGCATTATGTCGCATCTTATCACGGTCTGCCCCTGATGTGTTTAAAAGTAGCCATAGGATTTCTCTGGCTGTAGGGGTTTCTAGAATTCCATCTGCCTCACTTGGGTTACTGCCATCTGAATCACCGCCTCCATCGGGAGGAAACGGGTCATCACCATCACCCCCATAAGGAGGATCATCATCATCCCACGTTGGAGGGTTACCATCATCGTTTCCACCGGGATCATTTCCCCCACCATCATCTCCTCCGGGAACAGTAATAATGACTTCCGGAATTTCATGTTCGCTCTGTCCGCCTTCAAGACCTCCCTTGAAGGCATACAATTCATTTTCTGTCAACAGTTCCAATGTACTGTTGAGCTCGAGTACTTTCGAGTTTCTCATGTATTTAAATTTTAAAAAGGTTATTAGTTTTGGTCAATAAGCCGGCCCTTACCGTCAGTCTGAATAGGGGCAATAATACTATCAATGCAGTTTTCTTTTTTGCGGTGAGACCATGAGAAAACTTTAATGTATTTGTCCCAGTTTTTATACATTTTTTGTAGAATTGATTCATGATTATGGGGAACAAGGATAGGAGCCTTATAAAGTTCATAAGCCTTTCTCGGAAAGTAATCGGTAATTGGTACCTCATACCCGTCTGAAGTCATATATAAATTTTCTTCTTTGTGAAAAAGCGGCCAGATGTCCACAAAAGGAAATGTGTAATCATAACCTTCCTTGTATTCACCATCTTTATAGAAAAATTTGTAATATTCAGATCCTGTTTTATGCCAGATACGCTTTGTGTATCTGATAATATTGTCATTTTCCACTGCACGCAGTAGATGCTCAATTTCATTCTCATCCATGCATAAGTCTATATCATCATCCCATGGCATAATATCATCATGTCTTATGATCCCCAGAAGCGTTCCTGCATGAGCAAAAAGACTCAAATCAAGTTCCTTTGCTTTTTCACCAAGGTATTTGAGTATTTCTACTGCCTGTTCTTTATGTCTTTCTTCCCATAGATTAATCTGCTGTATTTTCTCAATAAAAAACGATCCTCTGCCTTTATAGATAGGGCAGTTCACTTCATCATATTCAAACCAGCCGGTATCAATCACAAGTGTTTTTAAAGAGTTGTTAAAGGAACACTCCAGTATTTCTTCATCGATTGGCTGTTTAATACTTTTTAAACAATCCATCGATGTGATTTTTTCTCCATTGATAATGTAGATATAACTGCCCCAATAATAGCCCAGTCTGCTGGGGAATATCTCGTTTCTGGGGATGGTATCCTCTTGCAATTTATTGTATGGAATGATTAGATCCCATTCATTTTCAAGTGAATCGATGTCGGTACAGAGTTCTTCGTAGGTATGCTTTAGTTTAACATCATTCTCAATAATAATACAGGGTGCTGTTATGTCATTTTTTAAAATATACTCCCAAATAAAAATGTGGGCGGTGTAATTCTTAATGTCTGTCGGAGACATTTCAAACCCATATTTATCTTTGTGGAAATTTTGATCATAAGGTGATTCCGTTATATTGGAACTGATTTCAACTGTCTCATTGCCGCTGGTAAAGTACACGGCTCCTTCTTTAATTTGAAATATCATGTATTAGTTTTGTTTTTTGTAAGGCTTTTGCAGTAAGGTAATCAATGGGAAGTGTTATTTTTATATTTTCCTCATTGCCTTCAATAAGTTTTATAGTATGTGCGTTAAATTCAACCACTGTGGCATCATCAAAAAAAGTTGACTGATAGGGAGTCTGATAAGCCCTTTTTATAATTTCAGACTTGAAGACCTGGGGTGTTTGAACAACTTTAAAATCGCTGCGGTTCATGCTCCGGTTATTTTTACCATCTGTTATTCTTATAGTAGGAATCATAGCCACAACGGGAACAACAGCATCATGTTCAATTACTTCTGAGAAAGCGCGCTCAATTACCGTTTCACTTACGAATGGCCTGACACCATCGTGAATTCCGATATAGCATTCATGATCGGTAATGGTGTCAATTGCATTTTTTACGGAATGAAACCTTTCCCTGCCTCCGATGACAATCTTAATGGGCTTGAGATAATAGTATTGCTGGCATAAAGTGTCCCACATTTCCAAATGAGAGTTATTAAGAACCAGGATTATGTCAAAGATAAGAGTGGGGTGGTTTAAGAAGGTATCGATGGTATGGATTAGAATTGGTTTACCATCAAGGAGAAGGAACTGTTTTGCGTTTTCAGCGCCCATTCTGTTACCCTCACCAGCTGCCACAATTATAATGTATTTCTTCGTTCTCATCAATCGTTTCATTTAACTGATGTCAAAACTAGAACATAAAAATTGCACGGGTGTGAATGGATTGTGAACATTCTATTAATTGTTGAGTTATGGTTTTTTTTATATTCTTAGAGGTTATTATTTTGCAAAAAAAACTAATGATCAAAAGCTTTCCGCACGAAAGGCAGTATGATAAAATGGATTGTGGTCCAACATGTCTGAGGATAATAGCCCAACATTACGGAAGATATTATTCGTTACAATTTCTGAGGGATTTATGCAGCATAACAAAGGAGGGAGTCTCTCTGGCTGACCTGATATATGCCTGCGAAAAAATCGGAATCAAGTCCCACGCAGTACGTTGTACTTTTCAGGAATTAAAATCACAGGTTCATCTACCCGCGATTCTTCACTGGGGTGAAAGTCATTTTGTTGTTATCTATCGAATTAAGGGAGATAAGATTTATATATCGGATCCGGCAAGGGGGAAGGTTGTGTACAGGCTGGATGAATTTCAAAGGAAATGGAAAAAAGACAATGAAAAGGGAATTGCCCTTTTGATTGAACCTGCCCATAATTTTAAAACTGTCCATATTGAAGAAGTCATTGAGCAGAGGAATACGCTGTTCGATTTCCTCAGGTATTTTTCAAACTACAAAAAAATACTGTTTTTATTACTTGTAGTAATGACTATAATTACGGGATTGAATTTATTTCTTCCGTTTATCTCCAGATCTGTAATCGATATCGGAGTGAACAAAAGGGATTTACAGTTTATTAAGATGATCCTTATTGCTAATCTGGCGCTTATTATCTGTTCTTTTTTTTCAACGATTATACGGGACTGGATCATCCTGCAGGTTTCAAACAGAGTAAGCGTTAATATTATTTCAGATTATCTATCGAAGCTTTTAAAACTGCCTTTCAGTTTTTTTGAGAATAAACATCCGGGAGACATTCTGCAACGGGCCCATGACCATGAAAGAATAAGAAGTTTTATTATGGGAAATTCTTTGAATATTATTTTTTCTCTTTTATCATTTTCTGCTTTCATTTTTGTTCTTGTGATTTACAGCATTCCCGTTTTCCTCATTTTCACAGCGGGTACTGCAATTTATCTTACCTATATATTTCTTTTTTTTAAAGCCAGAAAACAGGTTGATATGAATTATTTTGCTTTAATGGGCAAGGACCAGGGATTCTGGATTGAAACGATTAATAATATTCAGGAAATTAAGATCAATAACTATGAGGTTTCCAGAAAACTGAAATGGGACGAGATACAGGCCAAAATCTTTAAGCAAAATCTTCAGATGCAATCCATTACGAACAGACAGAACGTGGGAGCGCAGGTTATTGATAATCTTAAAAATGTATCAATTACTTTTTATTGTGCAGTGCTTGTGATTAATGCTAAAATGACCCTTGGAGAGCTTTTGTCCATTCAAATGATACTGGGAATGTTGAATGGTCCGATTCAGCAACTGGTTCAGTTTTTTCTGGGTTTCCAGATGGCGAAATTAAGCTTTAGTCGAATTCGCGAGATCAAGAGTTTGCCCGAAGAAGATAATTATGAAAATAACAGCTTTACGCTGCCTTCCTCGGGAACCTTAAAGTTTTCAAATGTTTACTTTCAGTATTCTGCCCGCCAGCCATACGTATTACAGAATCTAAATTTTGTCATCCCCGAAGGAAAGACTACTGCTTTTGTGGGAGACAGCGGTAGTGGCAAATCTACAATACTAAAGCTTTTACTGCGATTATATGAGCCTTCGGCCGGTGATATTACAGTGGGTGAGATGAATTATAAGAACATAAGCATTTCTAACTGGAGAGATCAATGTGGGAGTGTTTTCCAGAACGGTAAGATATTTAATGATACTGTATTAAATAATATTGTCCTCAACACAAATAATATTGATTATAAATTGCTAAAAGATGTCGTTGCTATTGCAAACATGACACAAGAGATTGAGAATATGCCTTTGGGGTACAAAACTAAAATAGGTGAAAACGGAAGGGGGATAAGTGGTGGACAAAAGCAGAGAATACTTATCGCAAGAGCTTTATACCGAAATCCGAAATATATATTTCTGGACGAGGCGACCAATGCACTTGATTCAATCAATGAAAAAAATATTGTTCATTCTCTTTCCGGAGTATTCGTTAATAAAACGGTTGTAATTGTTGCCCATCGTTTAAGTACCATTATGGACGCAGATCAGATTATCGTAATGAAAGACGGTAGGATTATAGAAAGAGGAAATCACATGACCCTTATGAATCAAAAGGGACATTATTATAAGCTTTTTGAAAGTCAAATAAATGTTTTAAATGGAACCGAGAAATTACATACAGAGACCACCACAGCCTAATTCGGAGGAAATTACTTTTCTAGTTTCACGAATACCGAGTAATATCAGTATACGGATTTTTGTTTTGATTAGTTTACTTCTATTAGTACTTATCAGCGCCTTATTTGCGATAAAATATCCAGATTCTTATAAAGGGTCTGTCACGATCGTGGCAGATAATCCATCCATATCTCTTGTGGCCAATCATCAGGGGCCGGTAGTTATTTTGAAAAAAGACCACGAAGCTGTTAATAAAGGAGATATTGTCGCTTATATTGAAAATGAAGCCTCTTTTCAGGAAATGTTAGCGTTGGAAAAAACAATGCTAAATTTTAATGCGGATACAGATTTTGCTTCATTTTACCAGGCACTTCCTAAAATAGTTCATGTTGGAGAGATCAATAACAACTATTTTACTTTCGTTAATGCCTTACAGCAATATGTCCTTTTTTCTAAAAACGACCTTTATGATAAACAGCAGAAGCTTTTAGACAATCTTGCAAGTAAACAGGAGAAGCAGCTGCACTTACAGAAGGACAGGGTTAAAATGATCAACAAGAACGACAAATTGGAGTACAATAAGCTTACAAGAGATTCCGTGCTTAGGGATGCCCAGATCATTAGCCAGCAGCAATTCGAAGATACAGAGCAAAACTATCTCAACGCACTCCAATATAATAATACGACTAAACAGGAGATTCATAAACTGGATCAGGAAATTCTAAGTACAAAAAATAAAAGCACAGAAGCACGGATCCTGAAAACGGAAAAAGAGGAAAAACTTATCTCCGACTTATACAATAGCTATAATGATCTTATTAATAAAATCAGGGCTTGGAAAAGAGCTTTTTTGATTATTGCACCTGTTGGTGGAAAGGTACAATTTTTAAGTTTTCTTAAAAATAATCAATATATAAATCATCAGGATCCCATCTTTGCGATTGTTCCCGCATCCAATAAAGTCAATGGCCAGATGCTTATCTCAGATTTCGGATTGGGTAAAATTAAACAAAGCCAGGATGTACTGATAAGACTCAATAATTTTCCTCATGAAGAATACGGAGTCATAAAAGCAAAGGTGATAAAAGTTTCGTTTTTGGGAAACACTGTTAAAACGGTAAACGGTGATGAAAAGAAGTATATGGTAGACTTGGCGATCACAGCTGCTGGCGGTACGATTCTTTCGGATGGAGTAGTCGGAGAAGGAGAGATTTTGACTGACAACAAAAGACTTTATGAAAGGGTTCTCGAAAAAGTTATTCTGAACTTCTAAAAATAATGATAAATGATTAAAATGAATCTGCTATCGATGTTTATCTTATAAAAGTATGAGGTAGAGTCATTAGGATCTTATTGTACATTCCAATGAGATTCACCTAGCAACGCAATTTTTATGAACTGCCGGAACAACCGTACGTACGCGGTTAAATTCCGCATATTTAGCCTTGTTGCTTATTTTAGAATTAATAAGAATAGCGTTTCTTCTTCAAATACTGTAGTTCCATTTTTAAGGACTCCTAATTTTTTACCCCCGCAGTACACTAAGATCAATGCCGGCTTCCAGTTGTACTTCGTAATTGACTTCGTAAATTCCTGGCTTAGGGGCTGTGTACACTCCGGCGTTCAAAAGTGATGCAACGCCTGTTTTTTCCAATTGGTTAGCGTTTGTTTCTCACACTTAAGATGTACCCTTATATCTGAAGCTGTAAGAAATATACGATCAAAAAATATAAGCTCGGTAAAGAAATAGATGATGATAAAGTAGCTAAAATCCTTCTCAGGCTGATGATATTTGATACGCGCGTTGAGGTGCTGGATGAGTTGAACGCATATGTGAAAAGTGTAATTCCGGAAGCAAATATTGGCTTTGAGAATCTGGATCATGAATGGCTATCGTATACAACACTAGGTCGTGCCGATCTGATTAAATTTGAACTATGGCTCAAAGCACATCAAAATATAAATGAAATTGAAGTGTAAATACTTAATTGGTAAATATTGAAAGTTTACGATACCTAAAACTTGTCGCAACAGAAGTCGATGGTATTTTATTTTTGATTTTCCTGTTGAATAATTTATTTATATCTATTAATAAACACCTATAGAACCCAAACAGTCGGTCAAGGAATTTCCTATGATCATTCTAGAATACACGACAAACACTTTTTGGAGGATTCTTAAATTTAGCAGAGAATGATATTAAGGCTGTAGTGACAGCTTTTTCAGAAAAATTTAATGTTGATAATGTTGATGTGAAACAGTTTGCTGATGTACTTACTCTGACGTATAAGAAAGCTGTTTTCATAAATGTGACGGTCACTCCTTACATCATCAACAACGAAGCAGCATTTTATCGTATGCTTATGAAAGCAAACGGAAATCAGCCATTATTTAGCCAGAAAACAACAATGGAAAGGGCAGGAGTGAAAGATTTAGAACAGGAACTGGAAGAAAGTAATGTTGAAATGGAGAAAAAAGCTGGAAATGAGTTGTTATGAGTCCAGACGAGAAACATATTAGAAGAATAAATAAGTATCTCAGGTCAATAAATGCTCTGTATGAAGATTTAGTGCGGGAAATCGTTCTATTGGTGGTTGGCTTAAAGGTAGGAAAAAGGTTATTTCGGTTTAAAGATTATGGAAGAATCATGAAAGGTGTAAGCCAGGCTATCAACAAGTACAAAGACGGTTTAATTTCCCAAATTAGAATTTACAGTCAATACGAATGGGATTACGGAAACCAAAAGGTAAACGAACAGCTCATCGACAATCTGAATAAAATCAAAGACCGGATTCCACATGCAGCATATGAAGCAAGAGTGCTGGATATATCCAAACAATAGGCAAACAAAAAAGCTCTTAAAGCATTTCAGGAACGGAAAAAGAGTAAATTTAACATATCACAGAGAGTTATTTCTAAGCAGGTAAGAGAAAACCTTGAATTTGACATAGACGATGCGCTAAGCGACGGAATATCTGCACAAGATCTGGCCCGGAAGATAAAATATAACCTAAATAATCCCGATGCTTTATTTCGTAGAGTTCGGGATAAGCATGGGAATTTAGTTCTTTCCAAAAACGCTAAAGCCTTTCATCCGGGACAGGGCGTATACCGTTCTGCTCACAAAAATGCATTACGTTTGGCCTCCAATGAAATCAATACTGCATACAGGGAAGCTGAACAACTCAGAATCATGAGTAACAATGATGTTGTAGGGCAAAGAATTAATCTAAGCCCACAACATAAAGTTTATGACATGTGTGATGAACTGCAGGGAAATTACCCAAAAGAGTTTAAATGGTCTTCCTGGCATGTTTCCTGTAAATGCTTTCGAACAATGATTCTTAAATCACAAGAAGAATTAATCAATGAAATCAACAATGGTCAAAATCTTGCTCCCGAAGCATCTCAAAGTTATGTTTCTACAACTCCTGATAATTTCAATCAATGGATATCCGAAAACAGGGAAATGCTCGAAAGAAGAAAAAGCAAGCCTTATTTCTTAGAGAACAATAAAGGGTTAGTATTATAAACTAGCTTTTTTCATATCCTCCATAACTTCCAACTTTAGTTCGTATGGCACTAATGGTTCTGACAATTGCCAATTTACAACTCTGTCTCTAAGTTTTGCTTTATTATTGAAATTTCGTGATATATTCTTGTAAGTTTCGAGATATTTATCAGACTTTTCCGAGTCTTGATAATAGAATATTTTGATAGAGGCGCAATTGTCATGCTCGAATATAGTATTCAATAAGGTTCTGTCTGAATTTCCACATGAATGCCCCATAACATAAACTTGGAATAGACCACTTTCTAAAACGGATAAAATATGCTTGTAGTTATTTGTTTTAGAATAATTAATTGATTTCATATTGTCTAGAAAGGCATTGTTTTGTAGTTTTTCTATCATAGAATACGAATCGTCTAATTCATCGCCATATCCAAAAATAAGTGGATTTCTATCATTGGTTATTTCTCCGTGAATATGTGTGGTGCGAAAATCCTCCGGTTCACCATACAGGTTTTCTGTAGAAGTGTAATTAAATGTTATAACTTCTGGAAATCCCACCTCATCATTAAAAAAATTATCTTCATTCATTCTTATAATATCTTTAAAGGCAGTCTCTCCAAGGATCCCCCTGTTAGCATTCTTAAAAAGAAACTTATCAAAAGGATCTGTAAACATATGGCTCTCAGTGCTATATTCTTCAGAAAGCGAAATGTGTTTGAATTTTTCCCATTTCTCATCAAATATTTTTTTCTTAGCTTCTTCAGAGAAATCTTTCATTTTAAATGGTTCATTAAAGAATCTTTTAATGTGCTTTACAATTTTTTCAGAATGATTAAAATTTTCTTGGATCTTATCCAGATAGGAATGGAGATGGTTTTTGATCGATAGCAAATCTTTATTTAATTGTTCTATGCCTCCACTTCTGGCATTTTTATCTGCTAGGAGAGACAGAATAATCTCATAATATTCATTTTCAATATCAACCCAATTCTCGAAAGACTTTTTTGAAATTTGAAAAAGGAAATCATTGTCAAGATTTAGATTGGCATAATTTGCATGAGAGCGTGCATGATTTTTATAATAGTCCTTTAATAATGTTTCACTTTCTTTAACTGCATGATAAATGTATCCATCTGCATAAGTGTGCGAATAAGCAATTGAGAAATCATCTGATATGTATTTACCATTAGATTTGAGTAACTGTTGATTGATGTCTGACCAAAAATTATCAATGAAATTATTATATGAGGTTGGCATCTCGTGAGCTAGATCAAAACCATTTCCGATCAAGATAATTCTATTTATCATATTAGTTTTTTTGTAAAAGTAATAAAAAAACACTGTTTGAGATAGTTATTGCCATGATTTTAGTGTGCATATTCAGCAGCTATTATATGCTAATATTTTGTATTTTAGTAAATAAAAACAGTAACATGAAAATCAATTTAAACAATCCAGAAGAATTCACAATTGAGAATTTTGCAAAATTAATGGCTGAGACTGATGATTCAGTCCACACTCAGTATAGAGTAACCAATGACGGCTATTTTTTTGCATCTACAGATGTCGGTAATAGAAACCTACAAGGTATCTTATTTAGATTTGAAACTAATAGCAGTCATAATGGCTATGCTGGACCTACGGCTGCCGAAAATTCCAATTGGGTACAAAGAATTTTTGATTCAGTAAAAGAAAATTATCCTAATCCTTATAGTACCTATATTGATAATTTCTAATGGCTATTTCCGAATATAATCACTATAAAACAATAACAAAATTCATGGAGGCGGATTTTCTAGTATTAGGAAATATATTCATGAGCTACGTTGAAGAAATCATTTTTGGTTTAGAAGTTGAGGATATAAGCTACTTCTGCTTCCATCTGGCTAATGATAACTATACTAAGAATTGTTATTCAAAACTATCGTATAGAATTGAAAAGCTGCTAAAACAAACTGACCAAAAGTTGTATCCCAATTTGTTTGACGGCTTCTCCAATCTCCTAATTTACCTTAAGGAACCTATTGTGCGGGAAAACGACGAGCAATATAGAAAAGAAAATTACGAGTTCTGGAGAAAGAAAGTCTGCTTAGATCCGGAACTTATTCGTTCAGGAAGTTTTCGCAAATATTTATTGTAAAAAAAGCATTAAGTGTTTGATAAGTTGTTTAATTTCATTATATTAGAGATATAACCTTAAAATTATATGCAATGGTAAAAGACAAGGAAATTTTAAAACAGGTATTATTAGTAGCAAAACAACAACAAAGGGTATTTAAGGAAATATCAATGGCGCTACGCGAAAGGGAGATTAGAACAACTAGATTAGAAAGCGAAATCAGCAGAAATGATAGTTATGCACAGGAATTAGAAAAATTGATTCTTAGCGATGAATATGGTAAACCGTCGAATTTACCAGGATTATAGATTACAGCCTTCTCTTTGAGAGGGCTTTTTGTTATATTTGTGGAAAAGCTATTAATTATGAGTAATCAAATGGTGTTCCCAGACTTAGAAAGTGCTAGAAAATATGTTAAACTACATGCTTATGGTGCTTTTGAAGATTTGCTAAAAGATTTAAAATTAGATACCAGGACAATATCAGTTTTGGAACAAAATGAGTTAGAAGAGAAGCTTAAATTAATTGATGATTTATTATCAAATGAAGATTTTATTAATAAACACTCTTTCGTATATACTAATAAGGAAAATTTTAGCATAAATAATGTAGGAGACAATTTTACAGGATTTAATGTTTCAATAAAATATAAACTAAATGATATTAAAGATTATATTCAGATAAGAATAAATCAGTTAAAAAGCTCTTCCAGGGTCAATTCCATCAATGAACTCGTTGATGGACTTCCTGAAAACAGTGTTAAAGAGGAGCTTCTAAGAGAAATTCAAGATTTGAAACAGCAAAATGAGGTGAGTGAACAACTACTCAAGCAACACCAGCAAATTAAGAGTGATATTAATTCGGAAAAGGAGTTTTTGACAGCAAAAACTCAGTCATGGAAAGACAAGTCAGATGTTATATTAAAATTTTTAGATCGTGAATCTATAGCATCAATTGTAGGTTCAGTCTTGTTATTATTTATGGGTATATGTTTGCTAGTCATGATGTTTCTTGAACGAGAGCCTATTAAAATTGTTGAAAGTGCATTCTTATTAATTCTTGGATATTTTTTCGGACACTCAAAAAACAATAAGTAGATGAAGAATAACAATTGGGTTTTCTGGCTGATTGGTCTAGGATCAATGGCTTTTATGAGCTTTGTTTTATGGCAAAACTATTTATATGCAACAGACCTAGGTAAAGATTATCAGGGACTTTTTGGAGATATGTTCGGAGCAGCAAATGCGCTGTTTACTGGGCTTTCTTTTGTAGGTGTTATTATAGCTATTCTTCTTCAAAGACAAGAGTTAAAACTTCAACGTAATGAATTAGAATTAACTCGCAATGAAATGGAGCAAACGAGAGATGAATTTATCGAGCAAAATGAAACGCTCCGGGTTCAACGATTCGAAAATACATTTTTTCAGATGATAACATTATTAAGTAATATAATAGAAAATATTGAATTTGAATGGGGTAATGAGCTGGTTAAATCAAGAAAAGCAATAAATAAAATGGCTTATTCATTAGGCGGCTACTTGATAGAAGAAATGCATACAGACGAGTTCTCTGACCGCATAAAATATTTAAATTTTGCAACACAAGAGGAAGCTGTCACGGAAAATGATTTAGTATTAGTATATAACAGACTTTATAAAGAGCGAAATGACTTATTAGGGCATTATTTTAGAACGCTCTATCACTTAGTTAAATTTGTCCATGAAACAGATAATATTGATAGGAAAAGATATATGTCAATAATAAGAGCTCAGCTTTCTAACTCTGAACAAATACTCTTATTTTATAATTGTTTGCATGAAAATGGCAAGGAAAAGTTTAAACCTCTAGTTGAATCTTATTCTCTACTTCATAATATTGATTTGTCATTTCTTCCAAATAAAGGATTAAAAGAGGTTTATAAAGATACAGCATACGAAACAAAAGCCTCTTAATTGGGGCTTTATCATTACCTATAAGGAAATCCTGGTTTCTCAAAATTTTTCATTAAGTTCTGAAGATAGTGCACAGTGAAGAATTTGCTTTGATTAGTTATATGCTCATAGCTTTTTTCACCAAAATCATTAGTACGTAGAAGGTTAAATTCCATAATATCCCCATCTTCTACAACAATTTTCAATATTTCTTGGTCGTTTACATCTTTGCTGTATGTATTGATTTTTTCTTTCTTTTCATTAGGCATCTCAAATCCTAGTTTAACTAACCATTCTTCCGATAATGGTATTGGTAGAAATGCGTCCGTATCAAATCTTTCCATCTGTTCAATATCATACTCTGTAATAGTATAATCTTGATTTCCATAGTTGTTAGCAAAATTACCTGCTTTAAAAAAGTGATTATTCATGTTTGTTTTTCTCTAAATTTAGTTCTTTTCCTTTAAGTGCGAATAAAAGGCTTGGGGTTTGTGTCGTTGCTATTTTCGTTATTTGTGATCTTCGAAAATTTCATCTATTTTCTTTATAATTATTTTGTTATCATCTTTTCCTATGTTGGTTTCATAAAATAGAAATTGGTCATTGTAGTAAGATAATTCCACGTTTTTATATTTAGATTTTAACTCTTTTGTGATCACATCAAAATTTTCAATATTTGATCTCTTACCAGGAATTATATTTAGTACTATCGCAAAAAAGGTAATTCCTATTATTTTGGAATACAATTTTTGTAGATAAATAAAGATGCCTGCAAAAATAATAATAAAGCCAAAAAGGCAAAGATTCATCACGTAAAATAGAGACTCGTTAAATGGATCTGTTAACCTAAGATAACCTAATCTCGCTACCATACCAATAGTCAATAATGAAAGAATAAAAAAGTATAAGTTGGAAAATGTTTTATATTCAAATAGAATATCTCGATAAATAACACTTAAAATCTGTACCAAAAAATATAACAATGAAAATTTTGCAAGAAGTAAAATGCCATCAATTAACAGTTGAGATAATGAAAAAAACTTAAGTAAATCCATTGAAATTTCCGTTAATGCAAAAAATTGGATCATTCCTCCAATTATATAGGGTACTGCAACAATGACGGATAGATGTTCTTTAATAAATTCTAATGTAATGCTTTCTTTTAGTTTTAAGACAATGCTCATGATTTGTAGGTTAAATTGTAAATATACTTAAACATTATACTACAATACTAAAATCAGTATTCTTCAATTTTAATTAATAAGTTTACAGCATCATCTTTCGCTTCTGGCTGTGGAATCTGTTTAAATAATATTCCATTCTTTGGTGATGCGCCTGTAATTGTTTTGTCCTTGTGTACAGTCAGAGAGTTCCATGTATTCTCTGATAGTTCTTTCTGGTAGTTGGTACAGAAAGTAGTTCCGTTTGCTTCCCGGATAGTCTCTTTTTGATATCCTTTTTCTTCTAGGAAGTTGTAGAAATTAACTTTGTCCATTTTCTAGGTTTTTTAATTATTTTTTCCGATATTAGAGATTAAGCATTAAGTAACAATTTAAAAAATGCGAAGTAATGGAAATGTTAGAGGATTTTATTTTGTACCTAAAAGGGAGAACTGATTCTCCCGCTGTTGAATGTTTATCAAAAATTTATGAATTGGCTAATGGGTTCCACTCTAAGGAGCTTTCTTATTTAGTAGACATTCGGATTCCTAGGGAATTGATTATCGATTATGTGAATTTTAAAGACGGTTTATAGACGTCTTTTATTTTTCCATTAAGTTAAATACAGCATTTAAGCTGTAGAAATTATTTTTTTGATGAAGCAGAAGAGCCACCACCGAAAATCATACCGCATCCCAATATCCGAAATGGAATTGCATATCGGAGTTAATATTTTATGAGATAATAAATGATGAGAGTTTAGCAATTTTATCTAAATCTTTTATAAAAGTGTTCGGAAAATGTACCGCTACGGTCACAAAAGAAGATAAAATGTGCTGCTGATTGTTTGAGAGGACATTTTTTACAGCACTACATTTGAGGAGATTATTTATTCGAAACTTATATATTTAATTTGCAAGCTATCTACATATATTTAATTTTGTATTTTTATACTATAGAGTTATGAAGGCAATTCTTTGAAATCAAGTGAAATGTGCACCATTACCAAATCGTTACCATGATTTTACAAAACCCCGTAAACCTTTATTTAATAACGTTTTTATAGAGTATGCCCTACTTTTATATTAAAAATAGGATATGAAGAGATAATGATTTTTTGGTGAAAATTAATATTTAATAAAATAGATTTTAAGGAAAAATATTAATTAAAAAAATACATTGAAATTACTAATACTTACGGCATGTTAATTATGCTTTATCTAAGTGCACAAAAATGTTTAAAAACATTGCTCATCATGAAATACTATTTTAATGCTCCTAAAAATGTCTGATGTTTTTAGGCATGAAAAATGATTTACTCTTTAAAAGTGATTGTAATGAAAAAGAGTGCTAAAGTGCTGGGCTTAGGATTATTTATTTTAGGTGTATGTTTTGTCGGGGGACAGACTCCTCAGAATTATATTTATACGTCCTCGGGAGATCTGCATGGAATTGAAAAACTGATTACCCGTAAAGATATTGGCGGAGTACAGATTGTCTATAACTGGAAAGCTTTGGAAACATCAAAAGATGTATATGATTTTTCTGTTATTGAGAAAGATCTGAATTATCTGACAAGTCTTAACAAAAAGCTATTTATCCAGCTTCAGGACAGATTTTTTGAACCACAGGCAAAATATATTCCGGAGTATGTGTTGAAAGATAAAGAGTATACAGGAGGATTGATTCCTCAGTATGATAATCCGGGTGAAAATAAACCAGTTGGAAACGGTTGGGCTACCCAGCAATGGAATCCAGCGGTCCGAATGAGATTTCAGAAGCTGATAGGTGAACTGGCAAAGCAATTTGACGGAAAAATACAGGGGATTAATCTTCCGGAAATAGCGATAGATATTGATATGAAAAAAGATAAAACAGGATTTAGCTGCGACCGTTATTTTCAGGCTGAATTGGAAAATTTACAATTTGCAAGAACCGCTTTCCATCAGTCTTACGTATTGCAATATGTTAATTTCTTTCCGTGTGAATGGGAAAATGATCACCAATATATGTCCAGACTGTTCGATTTTGCGTATAAAAATAATATCGGATTGGGTGGACCAGATATTGTTCCTGATAAAAAAGCACAAATGAAAAACTCTTATCCTTTTTTTAATCAGTATAAAGGAAAGCTTTCTCTTGTAGCCATGGCCGTTCAGGAGCCGACGCTGACGTATAAAAACCCGAAAACGAAGAAACATTTTACCAAAGAAGAATTTACAGAATATGCTGAAAACTATCTTGGCGTTAATATTATTTTCTGGAGTGTGGAATCTCCCTGGTTGAGAGATCCCAGCTAAGAATTCTCCTTTATACTTTTAATAACCCTCGAAAGCCTCTTGCGGCATAATAAGAATCTGCACCGTTGTGATAAGTAAATACAGTATTGTACCGTCTGTCACAGAAAATAGCACCTCCAAGTTCACGGATCTGTGGTGGTGTTTTGATCCAGCTTGAAGTCTTTTGGTCAAATTTTCCCAATTCCTGAAGTTGACGATATTCTTCCTCTGTCAAAAGTTCAATGCCCATTTCAGAAGCGGTATCAATGACATTGCTTTCCGGTTTGTTGGCTTTTCTGGCATCCCAGGCAGGATAATCATAGCATAAGCTTCGGCGTTTGGGGCTTTCCGGAGAACAGTCAACGAAAGAGTATTCATCTGTTTTTTTATTATAATCTACCACGTCGGGTTCACCTTCTGTAGTTTCCATTTCGTATAAAGAACGGACCTTTTCGGGATGGGCTTCCAGTTTTTGTTGGATTTTTTCCCATTTCAGATCTTTATGACGGTTCATATTTTTTTCAAAACGGGCTTTTAGTGTTTTCAAAAGCTCGTTGATTTGTTCCTGGGTTAGTTTCTTTTTCATGTCAAATTTTATTTTGTTATGTTGATTGGTGTTGTTGGAAATCGCGAAGACGCAAATTTTATTAATAATGGTTTGTTTAAAGACGAAAGGATTTTACCTGTGATAAAATTTCTGAATCTCTAAAATTATTAATCAGTAATCGTAATTTTTCTTTCTGCAGGTCTGAAATACCAGGAAATAATGACCAGTACCAATAATAATACCGCAGGAAAAGTTCTGCCGGCCGTATCACCAACGATAAGATGGGAAATTACAGCGCCTGACATGACAAAGAAAAATCCTGCGTAAGCCCATTCTTTGAGTATTAGTCGCTTAGGAATTAAGATGGCCATAACGCCCAGAATTTTCCAGACTCCGATGATGGTCATCAGATAAGAAGGATAGCCGAGATTAGTAAAATTGGCCAGTTCATCTTTGTTTTTCATCAGTTGGACAATGGCTGTTGAAACCATTCCCAAAGCCATCCAAAGGGTGAATATCCAATAGATGATTTTTGTTCTTTTTTGTGAGGGTTGTGGTGTGTTCATGATTGTTTTTTTATATAATTAGTCGTTTAATCCTATTCCGTCCATGATTTGTGGGATGCATTTTTCAATGCGGGCTTCACGGGTTTTAGATTGTTTTGCAGAGGAGAAGTGGAGAAGATAAGCTCTTTGTCTTCCGGGAGTTAATGCTTTAAAAGCTTCCTGTAATGCAGGATCTTGATCCAGCTTTTCCTGAAATTCTTCAGCCATTTCAAACTCTTTTGTTTTCTTCATTTCTACTTTAGCACCCGATTCTTCTATTTCAACGGCTTCAAACATATAAGAGCGAAGAACTTCCTCTAAATCATTAATTTGTGCTACTTCGGTAAAACGAATCTGCCTTGCGGCCTGTACATTTTTAGACTGCTGAATCAAAATATGATCAGGATCTTTCATCAAAGCTCCCTTAAAGAAGAGAAGCGCACAATATTCTTTAAAACCATGGATCAGGAAAATATTTTTCCCTTCATAGGTATAACAGGGACAGCCCCATTTTAAATCTTCTACAAGCTCAGTACTAAGGGCAATAGCTCTTAATTTTTCAAATTCTTCCTGCCATTGTCCGGCATTTTCGAAGAAAAAATTAACTTTTGGATTCATGAGTTCTGGGTTTATGTGTTTGAGGGTTTGAGAGTGGGAGAGTTTTGGGTTACTGGATGTGGGATTCGGGTTATTTTGGGGTGTGATTTGAGTTATTCAGGTTTGAGGGTATTAGAGTGGGAGAGTTTCGGGTTTCGGGATTCGAGTTATTCAGGGTAGTTTATAAACCTCGCACCCCGCACCTCGAAACACGTATCCCATATCGTCTATTATCTCTTCCTCTCACCACCCAACAATTCCTGCAGACGATTATGCGCCATATTAATACCCTGTGCAAAAGGCATTTTCAGGTGCTGGTCTCTAAAGTCTACAGATTTATAAATGGTTTGGATCGTGATTTTGCTGGTGGTGTCCGTTAACTTTTCAAATTCTAAAAATTCCATCTGAGCCGGAAATGGGGTGTTTTCCATCTGGAAAGTTCTTATAATTTTTTCATTCTGAACAATGTCATGAATAGTTCCATTGGCACTGAAAACCACATCGCCCTGAGGATTTGATGTTTCAAAGCGGTAACTTCCATGTTGTTTGTTTTCGAAATGGGTTACTTTCGTTCCCATCCATTGTTCGAACAATTCAGTTTCTGTATACGCCTTGAAAAGAAGTTCTACGGGAAGGTCAAATTCTCTGATGATGAAGATTTCCTGTTTGCCGCCTTCTGCCTGGATTTTTGTTTTAAGTTCCATATTTTGGGTTTTGGTTTTGAGTTTCGGGATGCGAGATCCGGGTTATTTTGCATTAGAATAGGAGAGTTCAAGGGTTCGGGATGCGACATCCGGGGTTTTGTGTTTACGAGGTTCGAGGTATTTTAAATTGCAATTCATTTATCCAATCTATCTTGAAACTTTGTACCCCGAAACACGTATCTTGCACCTCGCATCACGCTTCTTTATTCTGATACGCTTTCATCACACTTTCCAACTTGTTGAATTTCTCATCCCACATGTTGCGGAAGGGTTCTATAAAATCGGCTATTTCTTTCATTTTATTGGGATTTAGGTGATAGATAATTTCTCTGCCGTTTTGTTCAGATCGCAGCAGTTCACATTCTGTAAGGATCTGGAGATGTTTTGAAACAGTGGGTCTTGCCGTATCAAAATTGGAGGCAATGGCTCCTGCTGTCATCGAGTGTGTCGCTACTAACATCAGTATAGATCGTCTTGTAGGATCTGCTATCGCCTGAAATACATCTCTTCTTAAATTCATCGTGTAGTTATTTGACTACAAATATATGTGTAGTTATTTAGCTACGCAAATATTTTGTAATAAATTTTTGATTATAATGAAAAAAGCTCAACAATATAAGGGAATACATTGTTGAGCTTTGAATTTTTATAGGAGAATAGGGAAGTATGCTTAAGATCTTACTTCCAGATCTTCAACGATATTTATGGCTTCCTGCAGGTAGAGGTCTTTTTGCAGATTTTTAATCCATACCTCCGATTTATTTTTGAATGCGGCGTCATTTTTCTCTCTTTCAATATCTTTTGGATACATGGTAAATGTAAGACCACTTTCTAATGTTTTTAATACTTTGAACTTATCATCCTGAGTTTTTCTCTGCTTCATCAGATCGCTGTATTTTTGTATGCTCAAAGGCACTGTTTTTTCCTTACCCAGATTTTCTTTCCATTGAGCGTATTCAAGTAATAGCTTATAATTATCGTTTTTAGCAATTCTCTCTGCACTTACTTTCTGCAAAGCCTGAATATTAAGAAAGTTTTGTTTATTGAAGCTAGTCCCCTGTATTTTATCCCAGGCTAATGCATAGTCATCATATTTTTCACCGATGTCTGCATAAGAAAAGATATCTTTCATCTGGATATCTGAGCTTACACCTTTTCTCTGGGTAGACTCTCCGGTGATTCTGTAATATTTCTGAATGGTTAGTTTTATGGAACCAAAATCTTCCTCCGTATTTAAAAACCTGTTCAAATCTACAAATACCTGTACCGTTCCTTTTCCATACGAAACAGGAGAACCCATGATAACTGCTCTTCCATAATCCTGCATCACACCGGCTAAAATTTCTGCTGCGGAAGCAGACAATTCATTCTGCAGAATTACCAGTGGGCCGTTCCAGATGGGAACTTCATTTTTATTTTTTAATGTGGTAATCTTTCCATTTCCATCTTTTACCTGTACATAAGGGCCTGCATCCATGAAAAGTCCCATAATATCACCAACTTCCGTTAAAGAACCGCCAGAGTTCCCCCTAAGATCCAAAACAATTCCCTGGATATTTTGTTCTTTAAGTTTGATGATTTCTTTTTTAATATCATCAGAAGCATTTCTGCCGTCCTTATCTTCAAAATCCGCATTGAACTTGGGTAGATTAATAAGCCCGTATTTTTTATCGGATGCATTGATGATAATACTTTTAGCGAAAGTATCTTCAATCGATATTTCTTCACGGATAATGGTCACATCCTGAATCGTTCCGTCCTTTTTCTGTACGGTTAAAGTGATTGGCGTTCCTTTTTCACCTCTGATTAATTTAATGGCTTCGCTGGAAAGCATATCCACAACGTTTACAGGATCAGTATCGGGAGTAGATTTTATTTTTAAGATCTTATCACCTTCAGTCAGCTGCTTGGTCTTCCATGCCGGAGCTCCAATGGATAATGTACCGATATAGAGGTTTCCTTTCTTTTCCTGAATTACGGCGCCTATCCCGATGATTTTTCCTTTGAAGTCCATATCAAAATCTTTCTTTCCCTGCGGTGAATAATAATTGGTATGAGGATCGAAAATATGAGTATACGCATTGATATATACAGTAAACCAATCCATTTTTTGCCTTTTCCTGAATCGGATAAATTTTTCTTCCAGAAGATCTTTCACATTTTCTGTCGCTTTTTTTATCTTTTCATCCTGGCTCAGCACTTCAGGCTTACTGGTGTTTTCTTTATTGTTAGAATCTTCCTTCTTCTTTTCTTCGCTTTTCCTGTTTATGGATTCTATCTCCTGCAGAATATTGTATTTCACATACTTCCTCCATTCATTGTACTGCTGCTGTTTGTTGGCTGGTGCATTTTTCAGTTTGGGTTCTAAAGTCAGTATTTCATCTTCTTCCAGATTGATGGGTTTACTGAAGATATCCTTCGTCATTTTATCAATTTCATCAATCCTTTGATACAATTTATCGACTGTCAGTTTATAAAAAGTCAAATCTCCCGTGTTCAGATAATCATCCAGTTTGGTTTCATATTTACGAAACTCATCCATATCAGATTGCAGGAAATAGGTTTTTGTAGGATCTATAGATTCAAAATACTGTTTATACACTTCTTTTGAATACGCATCATTAATAGGTTTGGGGCTGTAATGCAGATAAGACAAAATATTCTTTGTATTGACCATGATGATCTGCATCTTTTCTTCTTCATTGAGAGGAGGACGAAAACCGAACACGAAAAATGTAAGCGGAAGAAGAAGTAATAAACGAACGGCTCTAAAATTTTTCAACATATCTATGATTGTGCTTTTAATTGAAAACTATGCTTTTTTATTGCTATTAATTGATGTATTTTCCCATTTGATGATTGAAAATAGTAGCAAATAAGAGTTTTCAATATACTTTTATAAAATCACGTGAATGTATGAAAAATATTGGTAATAAGGAGTTGTAGAGTGGGATTTTAAGATAAGTTTAAGGTTTCGGTGATTAGACTTCTTAAAATATTGTATAGCTATTATTTATATAATTTATCTGAAGAAATATTAAATAATTAGTCTCGTGTAAGAACATGAGGCTGATTATTTAAATTATTATAGAATTAAATGAGATCTGTATTTCCTTTTTCTTGTAAGAAATGCACCTTTACCTCTTTCAACTATTTCTGCAATATGCGATATCTGCGTGATCTGCGGGAGATTTTTAGATTGTTTATTTTATAAAAATACCGATATACTTTCCATTGTATTCTACTACGGTCGTTTCTATGTTTTTTTTGATACAAAAATCCTGATAAGCGGAATTGTCACCAATATCATCACTAATAAAGACTGCGCCAGGCTTCAATCTTTTATAAATCTGATGGTAAGCCCACATTCTTCCGTGGTAACTTTTGTCAGAATCATAGTGGAAAACATCAAAAGAGGAAACCTTTTTAAAAATTTTAGGTAATGATTCTCTGTCTGCAAAACGGAATAACTGCCAATACTTTTTAAGGTTTTCAGGAACAACATATCCTACATATTGATCACCATCCTGAGCAAGATAAGGCATATCTGAGCTGTAGAGTGTACCATTTCTTTGTTGAAGGGAAAGCAATATGGCCAGAGAAGACCATCCATACGCCACACCTGTTTCCAGAACGTTTTGTGCTTTGGTAAATTCACAGGCGTAATAAATAAGCTCCAGAGCACCAGGTCCACCCATTGTAATAGGACATTCTTGTTCTTTTAAACTGGCTTTTTCCAGAATATCAGCAAAGGTAGATCTGAATTGATCAGTGTTCATAGAAAAAAGCCTGGAAACCGCTTCTTTTTGGGAAACTGCTATGGAGGCAGCCCAGGAATTTGTTTTTGCTTTTCCTTTGAACGGACTTCTTCTGCTTACCGTATTTTTAATGATTTTTCTGCCCAGTTCAGGATAAAGAGCAGGTCTTTTAAGATAAGCTACAAATGTTTTGAGAACTGTTGACATTTCATTGATTGTATTAAAGTTACAAGACAAATGTATCTTATTAAAAACCATATTGCATTGAGGCAATATTAATTTTGAGAGTAAATCTGTTTAAGATTTTTTAATAAACAGAGTCCGGTAATCAATCAGTGAAAGATCTTATTTTGATGTGAATGTTAAGTTTTAAAACATTGATTTTCTTTGTTTTAAAAAACCAAGGATGATTACTAAACGTGCTGGGAGCTTCGTTAACAGATTTTGTTGATTAGGCAGATGTTTATACAATAATTTGCGGGATCTGTTTGATTCGCAAAAGATCATATTCTTTGATTTCAGCTGTTTAAAGGAGAAATCATTTCTTTATAATTTGGGAAGAGTTTTTGTTTTTTTCTTTACAAAAATGTCTGTCCAAAAATATATGGAGTACGGTCATAAAAATGGCGATACTATTCTGCTTTTTCACTGGGTAGGTATTTGGTTTTCGTTAACACACTAAAAAGTGTGTTGTTTGCAAATGTATAAAATAATTGGATAAACAGAAAGAAAAATGAGACGAAATTATTCTGATCATTTTTAATAGTCTAATGCTGTGGAAAACGATACTCAGGAAATTGCCTTATCTTTGAGGTTTCTATGCCTTCCGGCATTAATCAATAGTATTCGAAAATGAAATTTTTATTAGACCTTTTATTCCGTGTTGTTCAGCTTTTTACAGAACCTTATTTTTTATTATTTCTTGCGGTAGTCATCATTGCTCTGCTCAAAAGAAAAAACAAACGCAAAAATCTGAGAATAGGAGTTGGCTTTTTTGCTGTTTTAATGATCATTTTCATAGGAAATGGCTTTCTGGGAAAACTGACTTCCGGATATCTGCAGAAAAATTATGTGGGTACAATTGTGACTAAAAATAAACCTCCTCAAAACCCTGTTATTATTGTATTGGGAGGTGGAATTGTAGATTTTGAACGCACAGAAAAGCTGCATACCATGTCTTATTCCAGAATGGTAACGGCTTATCAGTTGTATCATGAATACAAGACCAATAATCTGCCTTGTAAAATACTGATTTCCGGAAAGGGAAGAGGACACAAAAGTGAAGCAGAATTATTCAGCGAAAATTTTAAAAAGATGGGAGTATCAGATGCTGATATCATAAAAGAAGATAAAAGCATGAACACATATGAAAATGCAAAATATTCCAGCAAGATCTTACAGCAGATGGCTCCTTCTGATGTATACCTGGTTACTTCCGGGTTTCATATGAAAAGATCTATGGCTTTGTTTCAGACATTTGGATTAAACCCGGTTCCTCAAGCTTCAGATATTATAGATACTGAAATTACTGTATTTCCTAACAGTTATAATGCAGCATTTACTTTTGTGATGCTCAAAGAAGTGTTGGGAATATGGCAGGTGCAGCTGTATAACAGCCTGGGGTTGAATGGATAGTTATTTAAAACTATGATATAAAAACCGGACACTTAAACTAACTTAGGTGTCCGGTTTTGGTTTAAAAGCTTTGATTTTTATTTTGTTTTCTTAATAGAAATTACCGTCTGCAAAACCACAGAAGCAATAATAAAGACCAATCCTATATAAAACGAAAGATTCACTTCTTTGCTTTCTCCGAAAAATAAGAACGCCATAATAATAGCATACACAGGCTCCAGATTGTATGTTAAGTTAACGGTAAATGCCGGAATTTTCTTCAAAACTTCTGCAAACATTACATATAAGCCAACAGTACAAAAAAGCGATAAAACGCCCAAATAAGCCGTGTTTTTTAAGTCAGGAACTATGCTATCTGACTGAAAATAGAGGAGATATACGGGCAAAAACGCTCCCCAGCATAAAGTACCGGCAATCATCTGATAATAGTTGATAATTTTGGTATCAAAATGAGTCACCAGACGTTTGTTATAAATCGTATACAAAGCCCCGAATGCCGATGAAAAGACGCCTAATATAATCCCAAGCTGATAGGAAGTATCAAAGTGAAATATTAAACTGATTCCTACAATCGTTAACGTACTGAGAAGTAATTCTGAAAGCTTGAATTTCTCCCTATCAAGAACAGGTTTGAATATAGCTGTGAAAAAACTTGTCAGGCAGTAGCACACCACACCAATGGATATATTGGCATATTTTATACTGGCATAAAAAAGAAGCCAATGGAGCGTAAGCAGTAAGCCGGCTTTTGAAATCTGAATTTTTCCCCGGAAAGGAATATCCGTTGGGATTTTCAAGAGCTTTACAATAAAGAACAAAATAATAGAGGAGAAGAGGAGTCTGTACCAGACCAGTAAACCTTCGTTAAGAGTGATCAATTTCCCGAATACACCAGTAAATCCGGCCAGAATTACGGCCAGATGTAATAATAAATATGATTTTTTCATTTGAGAATGAACTGTAAAATTGGAATTAATATTTTTGTTAGAATGTGAAGCACGGCAAAACCGATCGTTAATAAGTTAACGACATGAGTATGCTTCAAATTAAATTGAAAATATTAAGGTGCTGGAGGAGGCAGACAGTTCGAGCGGTTCATATTGATCTGTTGAATGTCAAATATAGGGAAAAATATTTTGAAAGTTTACATAAAAAATACATTGAACTTGTGTCCATCCGGATCTGCAAATACAAAACCGTAGTAATTTTCTCCAAAGCTCTCAGGCTCTGAAACAATGGTTCCACCAGCATTTTTTACTTCTTCAGCCCATTCATCCACCTGACTTTTGCTTTCTGCAGAAAGGGTGAATATAATTTCGTTGGAGCTTTGAGGATCTCCGAATTTCATGCTTTTCAGGTTGTTTTCTATGACATTTTTTAAGAAAAAGTGGACAATCAATTCATTTCCAGCCATAAAAAAACTTACCAGCTCATTGGAACTGTACGGGCTATTAGGTCTGAATCCCAGTTCAGTATAGAATTTCTGTGTGCGTTCGAGGTCGGTTACGGCCAGATTGGCCCAGATCATTTTAGGTTTCATACTATTTTATTTTTTGGTTAGGATAAAGGTATTCTGTTTTTACAGTAGAAAACCTGCCATGTGGCAAGATTTTGTATTTTTAAGATCAGTATGAGACTTTGAATGGTTTCAATTTAACATAATGTAATAATGAATTATAGTGCATGAATAAGAGTATTGTAGATAAAATTAAGCAGTTAGGAGGAATATCCTGATCATTTTTTTGTTTGTGCAACAGATCCTGACCAGAATAATCCAACAGTCCTGGAAGAGTTTCTGGATCGTTTTATGATCCAGAAAGAGTTCTTAGAAACGGTTAAAGAATATTTGGCCAGGAAAATGACGGAATAAGAGATTCTCAGGCGGTTAGTTACTCTATTTGTAGGCTGTAATAAAAGTCCTATAATTTATATTATGTTAAATTGTGTATTGTTTGGCTTTCAAAGATTCACAGAACATGTTATTATATTTCATGATTTTATACTTTCGGCCATTGCATCAGATTTTCAAGTATAATAAACTCTATCTTCCGCAACTGCTTATATTTTCAGATAAATCATCTTAAATCCAGAAAGTTTTGAATCCCTTACGTTTCTTATAAAATAAATGGCAGATTAAGGAATCTTTTAATTGAGCCTTAATCCGCCACTTGTGCCAACTGCTGTAATCAGATGGTTTTCTATTTATTTAATTTTTCTAATTCGGGTAATTCTCTTTTATACTTTTCAACGTCCCAAACCAAATTCCAATTTTTAACATAGTTAGAGATTGGATCTAAGCCGACTTCTGTTCTTCTTTTATCTACATTGTCAGGATCAGTTAAAGGTAAAATATAGTAAGTATTATTACTTTGATTGATTCCTATTTGGCTTCCGTAGATTTGTTTTCTGCCTTCGCGAATTTCTATTCTGTCAATTAACAAAGCTAAAGAACCTGGACTCGCATTGCCTTTTGTTACTGCTTCTTTCATCATGGGTAAATATTTTTTTTGCGTTTCCAGATCTGAATGTTGAATGACAAGAAATAATGCACTATTGGCTTGCGCGCCTACTTTGTCTTTACCCACCCAGCCTTTTTCATCTAATATTTTTTTTACTTTTATTAAGTTAATGGAGTCTTTCTGATTGGTTATTTTCCAAAGGTCATTTATTTCTTTAGAATTTGGGCCGAATTTTTTTTGAGTTTCACTCATTTGTACTCTATATTTCTGGTCTTCATCAAGAATTGCCAATAACTCAGCCTGCAGGGGTTTGTCATAATTTGCTTCTATGGCTGCTATTTTTTTTTCTAACTTTTCAATGGTTTTCCCCCACTCTTTTTTCGAATGCAAATTTTCTAAATCAGTATCAGAATTTAAGTGCTTTAGATTGGTCCAGCCTTTTTCTATTGATAAGTTCAGCCATTTAAATGCTTGCTTTGTATTTCCCGCTAAAGAAGATGAACATGCACCATTATATAAGTGACTTGGATTTTCGCTTTCGATTTTAAAAGCCTGATTATATAAATCTGCAGACATTTTATAATCTTTTGATTCATATAATTGATTAGCTTCACTTATTAATTTTGAATATTCCTGAGCATTAAAGCCTGAGAATAAAAATAGTAATAACAAAGTATAAATAGTATTTCTCATGTTTTCTGTATTTAATTCTTAAATCTTAGATGGTTATTATTCTACTAATATAAAATTTATTTTGATGATTGAATTGTTAAGAGATCATAAAAAAGAATTTATACTAGGTTTTCGTTGGATTGACGAATTTTTTGTTTTTTAATTAAATAATCATATTGAATACCTATTTGTAAGAATTTTCTTCATGAATAAAACGATCTCTTCAAGTTCTTTCTCATTCTTTGAAGCAAAACCTAATCGAAAAGCATTCTCTTCTTCATCTATTCGTTTGATTTGCAATTGTAAATGAGTTTTCAATGTATTAACGCTGTAGGGATGTTTGAGCTGTATCCAAACCGACAGGCCGCCGTCTGGTAAGGTAAAAGAGATATAAGGGCTTAGATGCTGCTGCAAAAGTATATTCAGATAATCTCTGCGTTGATGGTAAGACTTTTTGGCTTTCTTCAGATACCTTCCCAAATCACCACTTTTAATCAATTCTGCTAATGCATTCTGCATATATCCATCCCCTCCTACATCAATTGCTTTTCGTAAAACAACAGCTTCCTGAATGAAATTTTTAGGAGCAACCATAAAACCAATACGAATGGAAGAACCCAATATTTTTGAAAATGAACCAATGTAAATGACATTCCCCTTATGAGCTCCACTTGCCAAAGGTAAATATGGTGAGGAGGAATAATGATAATCATAATCGTAATCATCCTCAATAATAGCAAACGAATATTGATTGGAAAGCTCCAACAGTTTCATTCTCCTTTCAACGCTCAAAGTGACTGTTGTAGGATAATGATGATGAGGAATGAGGTATACGGCGGTTATTTTTTTCTTTTTACACATTTTTTCGAGAGCATTAATGTCCAGTCCGTTTTCGTCTACAGGAACCTCTATTACAGATGCTTTTGTTTTCTCAAATGCACTGTTCGCAATAGGATATCCTGGTTTTCCGGAAACAATAATGTCTCCATCCTGTAAAAGCAACTGAGCCGCCAGATAAATGCTCATTTGTGCGCCATGGGTAATCAATAGGTTATCAACGGAAATATTCAGCCCTCTTGTTGCAGATAGATATCTCGATAGCTCTTCTCTTAGTTTTAATGTACCTTGAGTTGTCCCAACAACTGCTTTTTTAATGCTAAAGCTTCTTGATGTATAGCTGCGGTAAATTTTCAACAGTTCATCTATAGGAGAAAGGCGAATATCGGGATGCCCATCATCAATGAAAATCTCAGGAAGAACAGTCAGCTCCTGCTGTGACGGATCTTTCTTTGATAGATGAATCGGAAGGTCGAAATTATTTTCATAGGATAAAGATGAATTTTGAGCGTTCCACTTTTGAGGTTGTAGAGTTGGAATACGCTCAGATACTCTGACCTGTTTCCGGGGAATAATCAGGATCCAATCCTGGGCATTGAGCTCTTCATATGCAGCGATTACCGTCTTACGGTGCACACCCAGTGTTTTTGCAAGTTCTCTGGTACCGGGAAGAGCCATTCCGGCCTTTACATTACCGTTTCTTATTGCATTAATAATAGAGATGGCTATCTGTCTGTAAACAGGAAGCTTTTTTTCTTTATCAATAGTGATGATATGTTCAAACGGAAACATTCTGGACTACTCTATATGTTTAATCTGGTATACAAATGTAGTCCAAATTACCTATAATTTTGCCCTGTAAATCAAATAATTTTTAATTAAAAGTATGATAGCTGTAATATTTGAAGTCGCTCCTGAAGAAGGAAAAAAAGATGAATATCTGGATATCGCAAGCTCACTAAAATCCGAGCTGGAAGGAATTCCTGGATTTATTTCGATTGAACGGTTTCAAAGTCTTGTAGATCCGAAAAAAATTCTTTCCCTGTCCTTTTGGAAAGATGAAGATGGTATAAAAGAATGGCGCAACAGAACCACTCACAGGAAAGCACAACAGGCAGGGCGGAATTCTGTGTTTGAAGATTACAGATTGCGTGTAGCTTCCGTGATACGCGATTATGGGATGTTTGAAAGACAAGAAGCCCCTGCGGATAATATCTTTTGAAATAACAGTAAAAAAATAAAAATGATTACGTATCAAATTGAAGAAAAAATTGGAATAGAAGAATTTACCCAGGTGCTGGTAAACTCTACATTAGGAGAAAGACGTCCGGTAAACGAACCGGAAAGAATAACAGAGATGCTGCAGCATGCCAATCTTATTGCAACTGCCCGGGCTAATGGTAAATTGATTGGAATATCAAGATCATTAACTGATTTTGCATTCTGCACTTATCTTTCAGATCTGGCGGTTGATGAGAATTATCAAAAGAAAGGCATTGGAAAAGAATTAATCCGATTGACAAAAGAACATACTCCAAAAGCTACATTGATTTTATTGGCCGCACCAAAAGCTGTGGGCTACTACCCTAAAATCGGGATGAAACAGTGGGAACAGTGCTATATACTGAACAATGTGGAGGATTTGAAATAATGAAATACCCCGGAAAATAAGAAGACATGTACTAAAACTACATGTCTTCTTTAAGTAAAATCACTTATTTATATTGTTTCCCGCTAAGCTATATATCTGTTACCTGTTAAACGGATACTCATTAATCCAATGAAAACTCCTCTTGTTTAAAAGATAATCTTCTTTTTTCTTTCTTATTGTTTTTATTTTTACAGAATCACGACCCTTATTTCCTGTAAAAATGATACTATCTTTTTGACTGTTGTAATGCAGGTAAGCATATAGGTCCTGATGATCTATTTTACGAAGCATAAGTGTTTTATTTTCAGTATCTAAAACGCTCTGGAATGTTTTAGTACTGTCATTGTTCAGGATTACTTTTGTCCGGCTTGGAGAAGTTATCAATATTTTTTTCCAGCCAATGGAATCGTTGCATGATATTTCCTGGTTGTTTATGATAAATTTATCTACAATATATGCACCCTCCATCGGAGCGGCCGGAGGTGTATAAAATAGTGCTGATGAAGAGCTTAATATGAAAAAAGCTATTACAAGCCATTTGAATACAATAACTGTAATACTCTTCCACTTTTTGTCGAATGTTCTTTTTTGAAAACGTAACTGCGATGGCTGATGCAAGATAAAAAAACGATATAATGCCATTGCATCACCGCTTACAATAAAAAGACAGAACAAAACAATATGACTGGAAAATATTTTAACCGGCACATCATAGAAAAAATTCAACAGAGCTACATTGATCATCACCGTCATGGAAAAAAGAGCACCAAAGGTTTTGGTTCTCCTGAAAAGAAGCAAAAGTCCACCAATAACTTCCAACAATCCGGAAACAAATGTATAACCAGTGGAAGCTCCCATCATGGCCCATACCATCCCCATTGGTGACATGTCTCCAACTTTTTCTTCCAGTCTGCCAATTGAATTAGGAGGAAACTGCCCGTCGTGTAGTTTTGCAAAACCGTATGAAAGCATTATCATAGCTACATAATAGCGTGCCACTACTACCGTAAACCAATGAAGATCTTTAAATGTCCGCTGTTTTTTATCTGCAAGAAGTATAACGAGTGCAGCCACTACCGCTAAGCCAATATTTACAAGCACTACCCAATAATCTAATGTTGTATCGCCGCTGCCAGTCATTGTAATATATTCTACCTGCGTTTGCTGAAAAACATTTTTACACAACCACAAGACTCCACTCTTATGTATTCCTGCTAAAGGCGAAAACTGAGAGGTAAAAATAAAAAGATACACATAAGAAATAACAAACAAATGCAGAAAACGTAGTACAGCATTATGCTTTCTCTGATTGGGAAAAGTGATGGGTTTTGTATTCATATTAACAATATTTATTTAAGATAAGAAAGCTTGTATTCATCATATAAATTTTTAGATATAGTTTGAGTGAAATTTAAAAGTTCTATTATTTATTTCTCTGCATCAAATCCAAGTTTCTTTCTAAATTCAAGAGTAAGCTTGTAACTTTCTTCAATTTGAACTTTCTTTTTTGATCCTTTACTCATATCCTTACCTTGTTCTGTCCATAAGTAAGGAAAAAAACTGAATACCTGGTCGCCTTTAAGTTTTGCTACATCTTTTTTCCAATTTGCCCATCTGTATTCTTTATAAAATTCATCAAGATTTTTATTAAAGCAAAAATTCAGAAATTCAGTGTAAGTAATGTCAAGAGGTTCATATTCCAAATTATCAGGTGCCAAATAATATACTTTTCCTAAATCGTTTCCAAGTCCGCCACCATTAAGAATGAAAATACCTCCTATTGCATCGTCAGCAATTAAAAGATATGGAATTGGCTGTCCATAATCCTCAAATGTTTTTCCTCTATTCCATTCCGGCAATGACCTGCTTAGCTTATCACTACCTGAGCCAAGAATTCTTATCCAGCCATTATCAACCAAAAGGCCCCCTGTCATGTATACAATTGAACCCATTGGAGATTTGGTTGTAACTTGGGTTTTGTATAAAGCATCCCTTGCTTGGTTGCTATCTACGGGTAATATTTCCACTTTATTTTTTGCGGTGTCTATCCATTCTTTTACAAGAATCCAACCTTGATCTTTATCGTTTATTAATTCGTCAATAGAGCGCATTTTTGTTTGTCCATAAGTTGTTAATGAGAAGAAGGATAATATAATAATTGTCAAACATTTTATCATGCTGATTAGTTTTCTAAAATGATAATTAATTGTATACATTTTTCTGTCATTATTTTACCTCAATTTTATGATAAGCAATCCATCGTTTGAGATTGCCCACCATTCTTTTTAAATGATCTTCATTCAGGAAAATATTGGTCCAATATTCAAATCTGTTGCACTGAACACTTATATAATAGGTCATAATAGCCAGACATGCGTAAGGTAAAAACTTTTTTTCTTCATCATGAATTTTAGTGACAGTTTCATAGCCTTTTATAAAGCTATCTGCTTTTGCTTCATACTCCTCTTCGTTCAGGTGGGTTGTAAATAACTGAAATAGAAAGTAAGAGATATCAAAGCATAAATAACCATTACCACAAAAATCAAAGTCAAAAAATGTGATTTCTTTTTCGTTATCAATATGTAAATTATCAAACCAGACATCAAGATGAATCGCTCCATATCTCATTTTCTGCAGGTCTGTATTTTCCATTTTTAGCGTTAAAAAATCGGAAAGACTTTCTAAAAATTGAATTTCGGTCGTGTTTTTACTATAGAAATTTTTTGTCCTTACAACAGGATTCTTAAGCAGGTTTTGAGCATTGTAAGACATTCTCATCAGTTCTACATGTTCTGTTGATTGATGAACTTTAGCTAGTGCCTGCCCAATCAGAAAGCTGGTTTCCGGTGAGAATTTTGCTGTTTTTATACCCTTAGCATATGAAAATAAAACACCGAATCTTGTTCCTTCCGGAGCTTCAATTTTCTGAATAAAATTGTTTGATTGATCTGCTATGGGAAAAGCAACTTGTCGGTCTGCTTCTTTCAGGTGATTGAGAAGTCTTAATTCTTCTTGAATTTCTAATTCGGTTCGCCAATCATGAGTGTACACTCTAAAAACGTATTTGCTTTCGCCATCATGAACGATGTATAAATGGTTCATCGCAAGCCGGAAGATCCTGCATTCTGTGTTGTCGGTTAGTCCATATCTTTCTTGAATAAGTTGGCCAAGTCTATCAGGTAAAAGCGTGCTGTTTATTGTTGGAAATTTCTCTGTCATGTAATTCTTGTGCGTAGCTGGTTATATAGTTTGCGCAATTTCGTTAACATTTTTCGATTTTACACCTATTACATCCATTTATTTAACTATTTCATGCAATTCAATTTCTAAATCCTTCTTTTCCTTTTCTTTATAAAATTCAGAATTTGCTAATGAAATATTGAATTCTTTAACAGTTGCAGAGTAATCCTGTTTTAGTAAGATTTTAGCCTTTATAATATTTAAATAAGCCTCTGAAAAATTTGGATAAGAATCTATAAGGATTTTCCAGGCCTGAATAGCTTTATCATATTGCTTTTCATTATAAAATGCCCACCCTTTTCCATTTAAAATACCCAATGAAAAATTTAGATTAACACCGTAATTGGAGCGTATTTCTTTATCCAATGATGATTTAATGCTCAAGTCTGTTTGCTTATTTGATATATACTTTGACTGAATGGCAGACCAATCTTCAAATATCTCGTAAAGAGCTGTATTAATAAGTAAGCCTGGCGTTGCATTATGATCTGCTTTTTTAAACTCATATCCTTTCATATCCAGAAAGGGATTGTTAATTTTCTTAATGATGGAATCCATCTTCTGGAAATCTTCGGGATAATCGTTTCCGATTCCATAGCGATAATATTTTTTTGTATGAAAAGAGCGCTTACTGAATTGATTTATAGAATCTGTTAGGTCAACATTTTTCTGAGTAAAAAATGGGCTCATAGAAATAATTGCATTCAAGTCATTTATTCTGGAATTCAATAATGATGTTGTAAAATATCCATATCTGGAATGACCAATTAAAACTCTAAAAGAAGAGGCTTTGTACTCTCTCTCAGCTAATGGGATGAGTTGTTCAAAAATAAATTTTTCATTCTCTTGTGCAAGGCCGTTGGGATCTGAAATTTTATACTGTGTTTCCAGATAGCGGTATCTTTGTTCTGATTCAACGCTTATTATGATAGAGGAAGGAATCTGTTCATTACTCGTTAAATAGTCAATGGTATTGAGAATATAATGATTACTTCTTTTATTTTGCCGATCAAATACAATAATTAATGGGAATTTGTTCCCGGACTTCTTTTGCCATTCTATGGGAACTATTACAGAAATCTTTTTCTCAAATCCCAGACTTGTTGATTGTAATATTGTGTCTTTTAGTGTTTTATATCTTTCATAGTTCTGGGCAAGCAGTGAAGACGTTGCTGAAGTGAAAACTAAAAGAAAGAGTAAGTACTTTTTTATCATGGATATCAGTTAAGACTCAAATTTACGGATTGTGTTCATATAAAATTTGTAACGATGGTAATGTTGTTCGATTTTTTCCATAAAAAGCTCCAAAATCTTTAGATTTTGGAGCTGACTTTAAACAGACAGCCTTTCAGCTGATTAATTATTGCTTGGTGATTTTATTAAAAAAAGTATCACCTTTAAAGATATAGTCTCCTGAAGGATATTCAGTAAGATCGATGGTGTTTTTCCCTTTTCTAAACAATATGTTTTTAATGAGGCTACCGTTATTATCATATAAATAAACATTTTCGTCTACTGAGGATTCCACGTTGATCACTCCTGTCGTTGGATTAGGATACACGGAAGTTTTCGTTTTTGGGGAAACTTCTCTTGATGACAGATAACAACCTGAAATATAGGAATCTCCACTAATATTAAAGCCTTTGTTGATGAGTTGGGCTCTGGCAAGCATCGCTTGCGGTGTAGAATAAACCAATCCTGTTGCATCTATAACTCCGGACGTTATTGTCGAATTCGCCCAGGTAGGATTATTATTCAAAGCGATGAGAAAATTGCTGTAATTTGTACATGATAAGCCGACATTTTTAAATCCAAAATAGATTGAATTCCAGCTGAAGTTCTGAAGCTTGATATTCCATGAAGAAATATCCTGGTCAAAATGTGAAGCACCTGCAAACATATTAAATCCAGCAAAATAATCAATCTTACTTACATCCCAGTTTCCGATGGGCTGATTGAATGATACTGCATTTTCAAACATATGCTCAAAATCTGTCACTTTACCAGTATTCCAGTTATCAAGTGGCTGATTAAATGCTGCTGCATTATAGAATGTATAGCGGAAATTAGTCGCATTTTCTGTATTCCATGAATTTAATGGCTGGTTGAAAGCTGTGGCATCTGCAAACATGGAGGAAAAATCAGTTCCGGATATCGTATTCCAGGCAGAAATATCCTGATTGAAAGAAGATGCAGAAGAAAACATGCTGCTGAAATTAGTTACTTTTGCCGTATCCCAGTTTCCGATATTCTGATTAAACAGCGTCGCTCCGCTGAACATACCGCTCATGTCCGTAATACGGAATGGATTCCAGTAAGAAAATGAAGTATGGCCTGTCAAAGATGAACAGTTAAGGAACATTTGTGATAAACTGGTTATCTGTGTTAAATCAGGAGTATCTGCAGCCGTTACGTTAAGATTGGGACAGTTGGCGAATGCTCTGTCGAATTGCTGAAGCCATGTCGTATTTCCCCACTGGCTAAGTTCTATAAGTTCCTGATTTCCACCTGGAGGTATGATTTCGGTATTGGCCCTGAATCCGTAAAATGATCCGTTACCGCTAGATACTTTTAATTCGTAAGTGGCCTGCAGAGGATCTGGATGGAATGATGGCCCAAAATATATGAGTAAAGGCTCATTGCTGCTGGAGTTTACATAATCAAACATCCCGTTATGCTCAGGATATCCTACTTCTTCCCAGTGAATGGTGTAATCGGTTCCTGTGCCGCCGAATCTTATTGAATGATCAATGACGCCGTTGGCATTGGGTTTCCAGATGGTAGTAAATTCATTCTGCGCATAGGAAATGCAAAATAAAAGGAGAAAAATGATTATTAGTTGTTTTTTACACATAAATTAAAAGAGGTTTTTGTTAGGTTAAAAATTGGGTTTAGTAAGACAATTAATTTCCCGGGATTCTTTATCTTATCTCTAATACAAAGGTACTTTCGCGCAGCGACAGAACTCGTCGTATTAAAAGTTATAACCTCTTTTTTTAAGTTTTTTTTGATTAATTTTTGTATAAATAAACAGAGTAAAAACAGCCAGAAATTGTTTGCATTCTAAGAAGGATTTTGAATGGACAACAAAAAAATCTGCAGCTATTAATTCATAATAACTGCAGAAATGAGATTGATTTATATTGTTATTTTTACACCGGCTGAAATATTAATTCCGGGAAGCGGGCTGAGAAACTTTAACTGAGAGTTCTGAAGCCTGGCCTCAATGTTCAACAGATTATTTCCTATAATATAATACTCCAGATCACCTATGCCTAAACTGTTGTCTTTATAGGCTAAACGTACATTTAGCAATGAAAATGCCGGCATAGGAAGCTCAGGATTGATATTCTTTCCTAAATATTTTTGTTTTAAATAATGGTCTAAACTTACATTTATACTAAAGTTCTGTACATTTCCTTCAAGAGAGAATCCGAAACGGCTTGTTGGCATATTGGGCATATAATCACCATCACTCCACTTTCTTATGGAGCTGTCGGCAACGCTTATATTTCTTACCAAATCATAATAACCGCCTATCTCCCACTTTCCTATTTTTCCAAGATCTGTTTTATAAGTAGCTTCAGCTTCAATTCCATTGATTTCTGTGTCATCAGAACGCCATTCTTTTACAATAAAAGTATTTCTGGAAATTCCGGTATGGGCAAGGTAAATATAATTTTTATAAGAAGTATTGTACCAGCTGGCGGAGACTGTTAGGTTTTTCATATTAACCCCAGTCCCGATTTCAATAGTGTTGGCTGTTTCCTTATCCAGCTTGTCATCACCATTTTCTTCTGTCAGGATCGCAAAATGATTGTTTCCTGAATACAGTTCATTCACTTCCGGAGCTCTTTCTGAATGGTTGTACTGTACTTTCAGATATCCTTTTTTAAAAATATTCCATTGTGCAGAACTATGAAATTGGTGAAGCGTGAAATCTCTGTCGCTGAGTTTTCCGCCCGAAAGCCCTCGGCTTCTGACATACTTATTATCTGCTTCCGCTCTACGTTGCACATGATCATTTCTATACCCAAGATCAAACTGAATGATATTAAAATCAAGATGCTGCATCGTAAAGACCCCAATTTCACGGCTTACAGTATTAGGCAGATATCTTTGGCCTCCGGTTCCTTTCATATCTCTGTATTGTACCTCAAGACCTGTACTTCCTGTGAGAAATTTCAATTTCTGCTGTGTGATTTCCAGACGTCCATTGTGTTGGTTTACAGCAAACTGATTGGCACGGTAACGGTCCAGAAGTTCTGCGTTTTTTGAAAATACGCCCATATAATTCAGTTTGATGCTTGAAATCGGAGAATGGGCAAACTTGTAACCGGATTCAAACATAGCTTTATGAGATAAGCTTCGGATGTTGATGGGACTATATTCTATTTTGGGTTGTGGTTTTCCATGGCTATGTTGGGGAATTTTAGGGATGGCATACCCGGGAACTCCAAAATAGGAATAAGAATTCTGATAAGCTCCTCCTACATACAATGATTTTCCAATATAACTGGTTCCTACATAAAATGAATTGCTTTCCGAATGACTGTTGGGAATGACTCCATCTTTTGTTTCCACATAATCCTTGATTCCGTTTACTTCACTTTTATAACGGTCTTTTACTGCATCCTGACCAGGAACATACAGATCATTCTTTGGATTGGGATAATGTTTACCATCAGCAGGATTGTAATACGTAGAACTGAAGGTGTAAAGATCATCTTCAGAGAGTTCATATTCGATCATGTGATCCTTGGCAAACTGGCTGATGTAGGGAAAAAGACTTTTATTGAGTACGCGTCTTGAATTTACATCGATCTGGCACAACGACTGTAAGATACTGTTGAAACCGACAAGATCCGGATCATAGCATCTGCTGTCTTTTGATTTTCCGGGAATTCTGACCATTTCCTGCTTCTGATTGGATGCTCCTACCGTCCAGACCCAGTTTTTAGCAATAACTCCTTTCGCTGAAAAAGCTTGTCTTTGTCCACTGTTGCTTCCGCCTTCAAGAAGGCCTTTTACATTGATCTTTTTATCCGGCAATTGTCTTGCGATATAATCCGTTTCAATATCTACGGCTCCTCCAATGGCCTTTCCTCCATATAAAACTGATGCAGAGTTCTTATAAACGGTGATACTCTGAACATTGTTCATCTCTATATCCGTATTAAAATCAGGGCTTATCCCGGAAAGATCATTCACTGCTGTTCCGTTTTCCAGTATTTTTACCCGGTTTCCGCTTAGGCTTCGGATCACGGGAGCACCGGAATTCGGTCCGTATCCCGAATTTTGAATTCCTGGAATTTTACTCAATGTTTCTCCCAGGGTATTGGATTGAATAAAATCCAGCTTTTTTCTTGAAATATTTACAGTGTTATAATTAGATTTTCCCTGTACTTGTACAGACTCTATGTCTTTTACAATTTTTTTTTCAGGGGTACTTTTCTGAGCTTTCAGAATGGATGGTGAATACATAAGTGTGCCACCCACCAAAAAATAAACAGTCCTTTTCATGTGCATATACTTTAATGATCCGGCAAAGCTAGAACATTAAATTCATTAATGCAACAATGTTGCTTTATTGATTTTTATTGAAAGCCCTGAAAATAAATTTAATTATTTGATAATAAATGTGTTATGAGATATTTTGCGGTCTATAAGGATATAGAAAAACCGCTCTGGAAAGAGCGGTCTGATTTTTTTACTGTGAATTTGCTTACTGATTAGCAAGTAGAACCGCACTCAAGTAATTTGATGTGGACTACACCATTAACAACACATTGTGTTTGGCATAAAGCGTTAGTTACAACAGTGCTTACACCGCCTACTACTCCACCTACTGTAGATCCTACGCCAGATACAACACCTCCAACGATAGTACCTACACCGCCTACTACTCCACCAACTACACCTCCTAGTCCACCTAGAAGACCGCCGATTGGATCTAGTAATCCGTTACCTGAAATAGCTTTTAATTCATTTCTGTCCAATTTTTTTAAGTTTTTCATAACTATAATTTTATATGATTATTACATCACGAATATATGAATAATAACTTTACAATTGCAAATTATTTTGAATAAATTAATTATAAGTTTTTATTATTTAATATTTCATTAATATAAGTGTATTTTAATAAGGATATAATTTTCACTTATATGTGATTGATTTTCTAAAAGTTAAAAATGATAACTCAATTTGTGGAATTTAGAGTTATTATTTTTGCATTAAATGCTCTTTATTGGTATTTATTTTTCAATGGCTATAAAGCCTCTGTAATTTGCCTATAAACAGTCTTCAGATAAGGTGAAAGTTGATCGTTTGAAGTCTTCAGATAGAGTAATTTTTTTAAAAAAGATAAAAGGAAGATAAAATTTGTGTTCTTCTAGTGGTAAAAACCATTCTGTTCATTGATAACGGAATCAAATTTTGTATTTTTGCTGACATACTTATATCAATGTCAGTTTTTTCAAATAATATACGCTTTTTAAGAGCCAGGAGAAAGCTCTCCCAACAGAATGTAGCCGATGAATTATTGATTTCAAGAGTCCGGTATTCAAAATATGAAAACGGAATTTCTGAACCTCCTATCGAGTTGTTGGTAAAAATCTCAAAATATTTCCACGTAAGTATTGACCTTATGCTGTCTGTAGATATTGAGAAGCATCCGATAGATGAAATGCTAAAGCTTCCGGATAACAGGATTGTTCTTCCGGTTGCGGTAGATAATCATGGAAATGATACAATAGAAATTATTCCTCAGAAAGCTTCAATGGGATATCTGGAAGGTTATAGCGATATAGACTACATCGAAAGTCTTCAGCGTATTGCTCTTCCTTTTCTTACCAATGGAAAATACAGAGCTTTTCCTGCAGATGGAGATTCTATGCCCCCGTTCAGAAATGGGTCTTATATTGTAGGAAAATATGTAGAGGGAATCAATGAGTTGAAACAAGGCAAAACCTATGTTTTTGTTACCTTAAATGACGGAATTACCTATAAGCGTTTTAAAGAAAGAAAAGAAAATGCCATCTGTGTAAGTGCTGACAATTCGTTTTATGAACCTTATGATATTCCTTTTGAAGAAGTAGTGGAAATATGGCAGTATGCTTCAGGAATTTTCCCTGAAGATTTTGAACCGGGAGATTATGAAAGCTACAATTTTAAAGAAATGTTCCGTGAACTGAGACAGGATATCAGGAATCTTGACAAAAAGGTTTCTGGCCGTCGCCGTAAACAATCTTAATACTTATAATATTTATTAATATACTCCCGGTTTTTACTCCGGGAGTACATTATATATGAACTTCTCTAATTACAAACGATCTGATAGTTCAACCCACACGGGAGCATGATCACTGCTTTTTTCCCACCCCCGTACATGACTGTCTACTCCACCGGAAGTCAGTCTAGGCTGAAGATATGGACTTAATAGGATGTGATCTAATCTCATTCCTGCATTGCGGTCGTAGGCTTTATACAAATAATCCCAGAAGGTATAGACTTTTTCGTCGGGGTAAAGACTTCGTACAGAATCAAGCCACCCTTTTTTCTGAAGATCTTTAAATGCTTTTCTCACTTCCGTTCTGTATAGCGCATCATTTTCCCAACGTTCAGGTTTATAAACATCAATAGGTTCGGGAATGATGTTAAAATCGCCGATAAGGATAGCAGGGAGTTCCATTTTGATGAGCTGGTTGGTTCGTCGCTTAAAACGTTTAATCCAGGATAATTTATAATCAAATTTAGGTCCGGGATAAGGATTTCCATTGGGAAGATACAAACAGCAGATGACCATTTGATCAATAATAGCTTCTATATAACGGCTTTGTACATCGTCTGTGTCACCCGGTAAAGCTCTTTGTACCTCGGTGATTTCTTTGTTTTTTGCCAGTATGGCTACTCCGTTCCAGCTTTTCTGCCCTTTCCATATCGCCTGGTATCCTGCTTTATTGATTTCCTGTACAGGGAAACGTTCCTGTGGGGCCTTTAGCTCCTGAAGGCAGACGATGTCCGGTGAAGCTTCCTTCAGCCATTTGAGTAAAACAGGAAGCCTGCCGTTGATTCCGTTTACGTTATACGTTGCTATTTTCATGATGAAGCTTTTTTAAAAAATCAATTCTTTTTTAATTACGACAATAATTATTCCATCATAAATATCTATTATTTGATGTTTTGTGGAATAATAATCTCAAAAAAGTAAGTTTTAATAAATAATCTCTGGGTTGAGAGATAAAAGTTCAATATATTTGTAATAAAGATGTAGCTCATTAATAATAAACCTCGATGAAAAGATATCCGACCTTTTTATTAGCTTTACTTTTTCCAATTACGCTATACAGCCAGCAGAATCTTACTGCTGATGAATTATTTGTTAAAGCCCGTACCACTGCTTTTGAGCAGAAAGACTATGCTACATCTATTGCCCTGGCAAAAGAGGCTTTGGAAAAAGCTCCCAATTATACTGATATTTCGGTTTTTTTGGGAAGGCTATATACCTGGAACAAAGATCTGGCTGCAGCAAGAGCTGTGTTTGAAGATCTCGGAAAAAGAGAGGTCCGGGATGAAGACTATTTTCTGGCGTATGCTTCATTGGAATATTGGAATGATCAGAATACAAAGGCTATCGAAATTATAGATAAAGGACTTTCTTATCATTCAAAATCTGAGGCATTACTGTTGTTGAAAGCAAAAGTATATTTTGGAATGGATCATTATGAGGAAGCTGATAAAGCGATAACCACTCTATTATCTATCAATCCAAAAAATACAGAGGCAAGGGCTCTTGCAGTAAGAATCAAGGATCTGTCTTCTAAAAATGCTGTCGGAATTATTTACAACTATTCCCATTTTGACAAGCAGTTTGATGACGACTGGCATATCGTGGGCGTAAGTTACAAAAGAATTACACCTATTGGTTCTGTGATCCTTCGTGGAAACTATGCGAACAAATTTGCACAAGGCGGTACACAGATTGAGTTGGAAGCCTATCCGAGACTTTCCAAAATGTTCTACCTTTATGTAGGTGGAGGATATTCTGATGATGTAGGTCTGTTTCCGAAATACCGTACCGGAGTTTCCCTGAATGCCAATCTTCCTCACAGTTTTGAGGCGGAACTGGGCTACCGCCAGCTTCATTTCAGTAACAGCATCTGGATGTATACTGCGGCTGTAGGAAAATACTATAAAAATTTCTGGTTCAATCTTCGTACTTATATAACGCCTGACAGCAAAAACATTTCCCATTCTTATACAGGAACGGTACGTTATTATACCAAAGGAGCTCAGGACTATTTTGCTTTTCAGATCGGAACAGGAATAAGTCCGGAAGAATACCGAAATAACCTTTTGGAAAATGAGACCTTTAAGCTTAAAACCTTTAAAATAGGTGCAGAGTATAATTTCTCTTACCGCTCCGTCAATCTTTTTTCTGTAGGAACGATGTATTATAACCAGGAATTCCGTCCGGGTGAAAAAGGGAATCAGTTTGATATTACTTTAGGCTATACCCGAAAGTTTTAAAACTTTGACTTTGTTTTTTTCTTAAAGTTGACCATTACCGAATCTGGCATCAGTTTTTTCGTGGAATAAAACTGAGCATTCATGCTTTTATACTGATTGAACCTGCCGTTGATTTTACCCATGGCTGCAGCGTCATTGGAAGCATCTTCTTCCATATCTTTAAGCGTGAAAAGCTGTCCGTCATGGATATAATATTTTTCAGAAACAAAATCTATAAGCTGGTTTTTACTCTGCATCATAGGAATTCCGGCCTTGCTGATTTCAGAATCTGCAGAAAAGCCACGTCCTACCCATGTAACTGTAGAAGGGGTATTGATTTGATAATTATTTCTGTAGTACGCCAGAATGGAAGGCGCGATATCAAAGTGACTTACTGTTTTATAGAATCGCTTTGATTCTTTTAATAAGGGTGAATAGATTAATAAAGGCACATGGAATCTGTCAATTTTAGATTCTAAGGTTATTTCAGGCATACTATGATCTCCTGTAATGACAAAAATTGTGTTTTTGAAATCAGGGCGTTTGCTGTAATTTTCAAAGAAACCTTTCATCGCATCATCAGCATTCAATACGGAGATGAGCTGATTTTTGTGAGCGGCTGCCCATTTTTTCTGTTCTTTGGTTAAAATCCCTGAGTTAAGTCTTTGGTTGTACAACTTTTCATAATAATCCTTATTGTTGATTAAAAAAGGATTATGGGTTGAAAGCGTAAGTATCATATTGAAATACGGTTGATTCTGTGCTTTCTGCTGCTGTTGCATTTTACTTAAAACAGCCTGATCTTCATATCCCCAGCTCTCCCCGTTGTTGGCAGGAAGTTTACGGTAAGGACTGCTGAATGAGGCTTCATCTACGATATGATCTACTCCACTGTACTCCAGAAATTCACGGTAGCGGTCAAATGATATATGGCCTCCGTAATAGAATCCTGTTTCGAATCCGTTCGCTTTAAGGATATTATAAAGATTGAAATTCTCCGGTGTTTTTTCTATTTCAAGGAACCCGTTTTTTCCAAAAGGAAGAGACCCCGTCAATGATGGTAATGCTCCGAATGTTCTTCCTGCTGAGCTTAAACTGTTTTCCCAATACAACCCTTTACTGGATAAAGAATCAAGATAAGGGGTGAAGTTACCGATATATCCCTTCGGCGATGTATACGCATGTCCGAAGCCTTCCATCACAAGAAAAACAAGATTAGGAACTTTCTCGGATTTGTGCATATAGGATCCTAAGAAATCCGGGGTGTTTTCTTTTCTCCAGAACGGAAAGTTTTTGTCAATCATTTCTGCATTGGCAGTAAAATCTTCATTATCGCTCAACAATTCTGTGAGTTCCGGATGATCGCTGATGAAATTATCTTGGTTGGATTTAAAGAAATAAGCCCATTTACTTTTTGCTGCATTTTGGTTAAACTCAGTATCAGAATTCAAAACTTTTGCTCCTGCTAGATTGGAGGGAATAAAGAATGCTGCTAACCCGAAAACCAATAGTATCACTCCCGGATAGATTGATTTTAAAGCTGTTTTACCTGCAATCCATAAAGGAACAAGGGAAGCTGTTATCAAAATTCCCAGTAATGCAAAGTTTTTGAAGTTGAGCATTCCGCTTGCCTGTAAAATCTGCTTCATCTCTTCTTTGCTATAGTATAAAAGGTCTGCACCCAATACATTACGGCTTTCAGAAAAATATAGGAATAAGATATATTGTGTAACGGTTACAACAACCAGGGTTAGTACCCCAAGGATTCTTGCCCAGCCTTCTTTGATAAAATTAATAATCAGATATATAACTCCGACACAGAATGTCAGTTGCAGTGCAAATAAGATATTTTCAAAGAAAAGAGGGCCAATAATGGCTGATGTTTCAAATTTTGGAAAGGTATATTTGTACCATAGAGATTCTGCGGTTACTCCTATTAAAAATAATGCAAAGAAAACCAACGCCAGCATTCCCCATTTTTTGAGTCCTGCCTGAAGAATAGCATATATTCTTTCTTTCAGCGGTAAATGCTGTGTGCTTTGGTTGAAACCTTGTCTTGTCATTTCGCCCCAGCCATGAGATTTTTTGAAATAATCTATAAATCCGTTAACGCCTGCTTTTACCACTATGGGATGAAAATAAAAAGGTTCGGAAAAAGCCGTGAAAATCAATCTAAAGAAGTCTTTTCTTTTGGTATAAACCTGATGGCTTACGAGATCCACCAGTATCGCATAGATGGAATATAAAAATCCCATTGAAATCACAAGGGCGAACAGAACGATAAAGAACGGCCAGTTGATAATTCCCAGCAATAAAAAGATGATAAAGATAATATAACCTGAAAATTCGATGAGCGGACCGAGAAATTCAAAGAAGAACCAATAAGGAAGGCTGATCATCCCCAGCTTTTTATACTTTGGATTGAACATCATTTTTCGGTGTTTCCACAGGGTTTCCATGGTGCCGCGCATCCATCTGTTTCGCTGTTTTCTAAGAATATCTTTGGATTCGGGAACTTCTGTCCAGCATAGAGGATCCGGAATAGTAAGTACTTCGTAAGGTTCATTTTTTTCTTCCATGTACTTTCTCATTCTTACTACCAGCTCCATGTCCTCTCCCACTGTGTTTTTATCGTAGCCGCCGCACGCCAGTACAATTTTTCGGTCAAAGACTCCAAAAGCACCGGAAATCAGTATCAATCCGGATGCTCTGGACCATGCCATACGTCCAAGTACAAAAGCTCGAATGTACTCCAATGCCTGTGTTCTTCCCAGAAGAGATTTCGGCATATTGACACTTACTACTTTTCCGTTTTCAATAACGCAGTTGTTGGCCAGGCGAATCACTCCACCGCAGGCAATGAACTTTTTATCAGTTTGCTCCAGCATTGGTTTTGCGAGCTTTAAAATCGAATCCTGCTCCAGAATACAGTCAACATCAATGCAGACCAGATATTCACCGGAGGAAATATTGACGCCAACATTTAAAGCATCCGCTTTTCCTCCGTTTTCTTTATCAACAACAATCAGTTTTTTGAAGGCCGGATTTTTACTTTTATAAACTCCTCTTACCGCATTGGTTTCTATTTTTCCCTGAATATAATAAGCTACAGACTCAAGTTCGTAAGCTTCGATCAGCTTTTGAATGGAATCATCCTTACTTCCGTCATTTACAATGATAATTTCAAGATTATGATAATAAAGAGATAAGAGGGAACGTACATTTTCCACAATGGTCATCCCTTCATTATATGCCGGAGCAATAACGCTAAATACCGGAGCGTTGGGATTGGCCGCAATAATACTGTAATCTGTGAATGTATTTTCTTTTTTATAACGCAATACAGCACCAAGCGCATAAATTCCTATCCAGCCATAGATAAGGGTTACTGCTGTTCCGTAAATCAAAAACAGCCAAATAACAACTTCATAGATGATGTGTGAGAATTCTAACATACTTTTTCCTGTAATGCGTATTTAATAATTTGAATGAGTTCTTCTGAAGAGGTTTCTTTTTGGGATATTTCTGCCAGGTATTCCTGTTGCTCCAAAGCACATAAAGCTTCTGCTGCATGCACTTTTATTCCTGAGTCTTGGTTATTTAATAATTGATCTTTCAGAAAATCTGTACTGTATTGGTCTTTCGACTTTTTCATGACTTTCAGAATCTCTTTCTGTACTTCAACCGGCTGATCGGGATATATTTCCATAAGATGAGCTATGGTGGAAGAATTTTCCAGTGACAATAAAGTTTGTACGGTCTGTATTCGTACATCAACAGAAGAATGATCCAGGAGATCAATTACTGTAGAATAGAGTGATAATATCTGAAATTTCCTTAAGAGTTTAAGGGTGAAAATGACTACGGATTCATTAGAACTTTTCATCCAGTTTTTAATATCATCCCCTGAGTTCTCGGGAATGTTGTTGATCGAAATAAGCAAACGAAGCTGCTGCCATTCTGATATTATGGAGGAAATGCTGTTCAGGAAATGAAGACCTTCGAATCCTTTAAAGTTAACCATCGCATATTGTACCTCCTGATACACCTGAGTTGAAGGATGGGTTAAAAATGTAGAAATTTTTGGCAATGCTTCTTCCACGTGCATCGCTGTAAGTTCCTGTATTCCTCCTGCAATGATATGTTCTTTCTTTTGATTCAGCTTTTTCAATGCTTCTTCCTGAAGTCCATATTCACGGAATAAGTCTTTGATTTTATTTTGTGCTGCTCCGGAAAATTTTTTCTCAGATTCTGCCAGTTTCTGAAGGAACAGATTTCTGAATGAAGGACTGCCGGAAGTTACTGAAAAGGTAGTGTCTGCAGGCATTTCCTCTTCACCATATACAATCACTTCTGAGATTTTTTTATTGATCAATTCAGACCATCTGAATGACTGAACAGATTCTCTGTACTGATAAAAGCTGTAAATCAGTACAACGATGATCAGTAAGAGTACTAAAGACAGCATTCCCAGAAAAACAAGAAAAAGAAAATGCACAGAAGTGGTGAGAAACATGATTGTAGTTTATTTTAAAGAAAATCTTTTTATTCTTAATGTTAATTCATTGGGACTGAATGGTTTCACAATAAAATCAACAGCTCCGAGGTCAAAAGCATTCAGTACTACTTCTTCCTGCCCCATACTGGAAAGCATGATCACCGGTATCTGCTTTCCCATGGTTTTAATAGCCGAAAGTATTTCAATTCCTGAGGCAAACGGCATCATAATATCTGTGATGGCCAGATCTACATCTTTGGTTTTAAGGGTTTCAATAGCGTCTTTCCCGTTTCTGGTCAGGATCACTTCATGTCCTTCTTTTAATAATTTGTGTTCAATCGTTTTTAGAATCAGTTCGTCGTCTTCGGCGATTAGAATCAGCATAATTTTAGTTTTTTTTATTGTATTAGATTTTTAATTAATTGTAATCCTGTTGTTATCTCCCGGATAATTTCCTCTTCCATGGAGATAAAATCCATGTCAGGATCTGCTTTATTTTCCCAGCTGGCAGTACGTTCTGTAAGTTTTACCAATCCTGCTGTTCCTGCTGTTCCTTTAAGCTTGTGAAGAATCAGTTTCAGATTGGCACTGTCTTTTTCTGCTGTGCTTTTTTTGATATTCTCTTCAGCCTGAGTAAGCTGATCTACTACAAGATCTAGGAATATTTTTCTGAAATCCTCATCATCATCGCCTATCTGTTCATTCAGGATATTTATATCGAGGTAATTTTCCTGATGGGAAGAATCTTCAGCAGGGCTATTATTTTCGTTAATGATATACTTTTTAAGCATTTCCAGCAGATCTGCCTGTCTTAAAGGTTTAGGCAGGAAATCATTCATCCCGGAATCCAGGCACTTTTCTTTCTCTCCCAGTACATTACCTGCCGTTACCCCGATAATCGGAACATTGGAATATTCCGGGAGTAAGCGGATTTGTTTGGTAGCTTCAATGCCATCCATTACCGGCATCTGAACATCCATTAAAATGATATTGAATACCTTTTCTTTACACTGCAAAACCGCCTGAAGTCCATCCGTAGCTTCTGTAAGCTCTGCATCCGGAATTAATGAACGCATCATTTTGTGGTTAAGAACCATATTGACAGGGTTGTCATCTACCAGTAAAACCTGCGGTGCCTGCATCAGTATGGAGGTTTCTGTTTCCGGTTGTGGAATGCTGGTTACCTCTTTTTCAGTATTTTTTACAGCTCGTCTCAATGTTTTATAGAGTTCTTCAGATTTGATAGGCTTCAGCAGGAAGAATGAATTGTTTTCCTGACGGAAAGAATTGATCACATCATGTTCCTCGGAAGACGTGTGGAGAATAATCAAAGGAGAAGATTCATTTTGTTTGCTGAACAGTTCTTTGATTTTTTCTATCGTTTCCAGTCCGGAAATAATAGGCATATGGTAGTCCATCAGAATAACATCAAAACGCTCTCCTGCAAGTAATATCTGAAGAGCTTCCATTCCATTGGCTGCAAGCTTCGAATCTATATTTTTATAAGCAAGCATGTGCTGAATGATAATTCTGTTGGCTTCATTATCATCTACAATAAGTACCTTGTTTATTTTCAGATCTTCATCATCATGACGATCAGATAGTTCATAAGGAACTTCGATATCAAAATAGAAAACAGATCCTTTTTGGGGTTCGCTCACCAATGATAGTTTACTTCCCATATATTTCAGAATATTATTGGAAATGGTCAATCCGAGACCCGTTCCTCCATACGTTTTACTGATAGAGCTGTTTTCCTGCGTAAAGGCATTGAAAATATGGTGTTGCTTTTCCTTAGGAATACCAATTCCGGTATCTCTTACAGAAAATCTAAGTTTGATATTCTTGCTGTCCAGATTCAGTTTTTCTACTTTAAGCTCTATTTCTCCCTGTGCTGTAAATTTCACGGCATTTCCAAGAAGGTTGATCAAAATTTGTTTCAACCTTGATTCATCCAGCCAGATGGTCTCAGGAAGTCCCTGTTCTATATTGAGGAGTAATTCTATATTTTTTTTCTGTGACTGGTAAAGGATTACATTGATCACCTGGCTTACCATGTCATAAATATTGGATTTTTCAATGATAAGATCCATTTTTCCGGATTCTACCTTGGAGAAATCAAGAATATCGTTGATGATATTCAATAAATTCTCCCCTGATTCATTGATGTAATTGAGGTATTGAGTCTGTATATCATTCAACGGTGTTTTTAAAAGAAGGTCGGAAAAGCCAATAACACCATTCAGCGGAGTCCGGATTTCATGGCTCATATTGGCTAAGAATTCAGACTTTGCTTTGCTGGCAATATCTGCCATTTTCTTGGCATTTTTCAGTTCACTATTGATTCTTACGGAGGGTGTAATATTCTGTGCAGAAACAATAATTCCTCCTATAACATTATTGGAAAGATACCATGGTGTCACTTCTACACTGTAATGCTGAATGATTCCTTTACCCGGAACTTCTATGGCCATGTCTTCATTTTTATAGGCCTTTCCTGCCAGTGCATCCAGATATATTTTTAATCTCTCATCCGGTACATTGGGTGAGATTTTAAACATGTTCTCTCCAATAAGTCTGATGTCATTCATCTGAAACTCATCTTTCCAGCTTCTGCTTACGGAAACATAATTGAGATCTTTATCAAACATGGCTACTGTAGAAGGTACGTATTTTACAAAAGACTGCAGCATAGCTTCTTTTCTGGCCAGTTCAAGGTAGATATTTTTGAAGGTATCAATATTCTGAATGATTCCGTAGACTCTCGTACATACTCCATCTTCAAATTCCGGTATACCTTTTACCCTTACCCAGATCATCACGCCGTCATTTTGTATTAGCTGTAATTCTTCATCGTAGGGAACGCCTTCTTTTACAGCCTTTTCGAATAAGGATTCCAGCTTTTCGCGGCTTTTTTCACTGTAAAAACCCAGTGCATTTTCAAAATCAGGCTGAAAATTTTTATCTATTTTATGAATTTCCCGGGTGGACTGCGACCAAAAAACCGTGTTGTTTTTCAGGTTGACTTCCCATCCTCCCACCTGGGCAACAGCACTGGTTTGTTCCAACATCTTTTTGGTATGAACAAGATCTTTTTCCAAACTTACTCTTTCCGTAACATTTAGTGCAGTGCTCACCACATAAGGTTTTCCTTCTTTGTTGATTTCCACAAGATTATGGTACATCCAGATCATTTCCTCACCTCCTTTTGCTTTCAGGATCATAGTCCCGAAATCTTCATGGTTCTTATTAATTCTTTCGAGATATTGCTCCAGAAGAGGCCAGTTTTTTCTAGGAACAAGATCTTTTAAATTTAACATTTCTACCTCTTCAGCAGAATATTGAAGGGTTTCTCTTCCTTTTTCGTTGACCGCAATGATATTTCCTTCCATATCATGCATACTCATCAAGCCTATAGCGTTTTCAAAGAAGCTTCTGAAGCGGCGTTCAGAGCTTTCAAGTTTAAGCTTTTCTTCGATGCGTTGGGTGATATTAATTCCAAAACAAAAAATCTCTGAATGATTTTGATTGAGCTTTAAAGACCATTCAATAATGATCGTTTGGGTATCATCTATTTTTGTTGAAGTTGTAAATGTTACTTCTTCATCCGTATTGGGAAGGTTTTTGGAAAGTAATTGGAGCTGAGAATTATGATTCCCTATCAGATCAAGAAAATTCTGGCCGAGAATCTGACCTTTATCCATTTGAAAAGTCTTTTCAAAAGCCGGATTACTCTCTTTCAGTGAAAAGTCTTTATCCAGAACACAGATCAGGTTATTGGAAATGGTAAAAGTCTGTTGAAAATATTCAGCCTGAATATTTTTCCTTTTACCCGTCAGAATTTTTGTGATTGCGTCTCCTATTTTTTTCAGAGTAGATATCTGGTCTTTTGTGATGGTTTTAGGTTTATAGTCGATAACGCAGATTGTCCCCAATACAAAACCTTCATCGTCAATCAACGGAACTCCTGCATAAAACCGGATTCCACCCGCCAGAATAAGTGGATTTTCTGATGATCTTTCATCCAATAATGTATCATTGATGACCAGAATTTCTCCACTTGCTATTGAATATTGGCAGACCGTATTTTTTCTGTCTACAAAATCAAGAGCCATTCCCACGCAACTCTGAATGGTCTGGGTTTCGCTTTCCATCATAGCAATAAGCGCTGCAGGACAGTCTGTCACCAGACATGCTGTTTCTGCAAAAATGTCTAACTGGGGATCTTTTTCAAGGTTCAAAAGATCAAAATACTCCAGTTTCTTCATTCTCCCTTCTTCATTCTCAGGAATTGGATATTTCTTCATATATTATGTCAACAATTAGAGACTTTTCTTTTTTGATTATTAAAAAATGATAATCAAGGCATTAAAGTTTATATTTTAAATATTTTTAAGTGCTTTAAATTATTATTTTAATAAGTAAACCAAATTACGAAATTATTTCGTATTCCGTTACAGTAAATTTTATAATAAAGCTATATGTGTATTTATTTAAAATTTGCCGGCAAAAGTTTTAAGTAAAGAAGTACCATCTATTATAAAGATAAAAGTACCTTGTCTGATCGTAAAATCTGTTGTATAATACACTTTAAATGTGAATATTTTTGAAGGGAGAACATTCATTATTACAAAAAAAGTCCATTCCCGGAAAATTCGGAAATGGACTCACCACTTATCATCATCCAAATCACAACTAAACTATGAACAATGAAGCAATAGCCTGTGCATCGCTGCCACTTAAAATTTCATCATAAGCTGCAGAACCTGCCGCAGCCCCAAATAGAGTTGCTGTATTGTAGCCTGCCTGATTGGTATTGTCTTCTCCTGCATACACAGGATTGGTGGCTGAAGGCATACTTCCACCGTTAGCAAGCTCAATCCACCCTTTGTTAGCTCTCATTCTTCTTACTTGTGAAGCATGTCTTGCTTCAACGGAATGAATCTGTAATGCTGCCTGAAGCACTACTTTGTTGGACATCACATTTCCTGCCTGTCCTTTATAAGCTCTTACTCCGGTATCTTCAAAGGCCTGAGCAAGGATAAGAAATTGGTTATAATCTGTAAAAGGCATGAAATTTCCGCCTGCTGTAAAATCAAACGTAGGCTTATTTCCGGGAGTTGTTCCTAATGAAGTCAGTGTGCTTTTCAGGAAGCTTACATGGGCGGATTCATGTTTTGAAATCTGCATGAAAACGGTTCTGTCTCCATTAGGGATTAATCCTGGTGTTGATAATCCTATGCTGTAGTACTCATTTTCCAGATATTCCAGTACCAATGCCAGTTGTAAAGCATCTGTGAGTGTACTTTTTAAAGCCATACCTGTTAACCCTGTTTTTGGAGCTTCTGCTTTGGCTGGAGTAGCCATCATCGCTCCTAATCCAAGAGGCACAGCTGCTGTAGCTGCTTTTTTTCCGAATAAAGAAATATTCGTGATGGTTTCCAGTCTTGAAGCTTCTGAAGTGAAAAATTTATCATCAGAAAGCTTATCCAGTAATCTAAGAATATTCATAATGTGAGTTTTTAAGGTGAATGATTAGTTGATTCCTCTTTCTTTCCAGGTAAAAGGTGTTTTGATAAATGTTCCGGCAGCCATTACAATGTCTTTTGGCTCTTTGGCGAGATCAAGTCCATTGGCATCTATCACATCGTCTCCCGAAAAATCTGCAGATCCGGGATTGATTAGATTTCTGATGGCAGAGGCATGTCTGGCTTCCACAGAAACTATTTTACCGGCAATCACAAGATAGGCAGGATTGGAAATGTATTTTCCTGCTCCATTGTAAGCTGCTACGCCGGTATCTTCCAATGCTTTTGCGGTAGCCAATACTGAATTTCTGTCATTAAAATTCACATTAGGATACTGGAATTCAAGCTTAGGGAGCACATGATCTGTAGCACCGCTAATCGCAACTTTGAAGAAATCACGGTGAATCACCTCGTGATGATAGAGATCTGTAAAAACCTCTTTTTCAATACTGGAAATCCCCGTATAAAAATTGTTGACCACTTTCGTGTAAAAATCGGCTTCAAGCTGTTCTAAGGCATAGGCATAATTGAGTACACCTACATCTCCTGTTCCAAGATCATACTTGGATTCTTCTATAATCTGGAAGTCATCATCGTCATTACATCCGATAATGGTAAGGCCTGCGATGGCTAATCCTACTCCACCTAATTTTAAAAAGTTTCTTCTGCTGGTATTAAGGGTGGCACCCTGATTAGAAACCTGAATTACTTTTTTCATACTATTAATTTTTTTAGTGTTAGATATAAAAGAAACAAAAACAGCATATTGGATATGCTGTCTGAAATCTTAGAATTTATTACGGCATCAATACAGTATCTATTACATGAATCACTCCATTAGATTGGTTCACATCAGCAATTGTTACTTTGGCACTGTTTCCTTTTGCATCTTTTATGTAAAGATCTTTACCTTTTGTCCAGAAAGTAAGGTTTTCACCCTGTACAGTTTTCATCATACTTTTTCCGTTTCCTGCTTTTACGGCTGCCCAAATTTCTTTAGCACTGTATCTTCCTGGAAGAACATGATAGGTTAAGATCGAAGTAAGTGTGGCTTTATTTTCAGGTTTTACAAGATTTTCTACTGTTCCTTTTGGTAGTTTTGCAAAGGCAGCATCTGTAGGTGCCAATACGGTAAAAGGTCCTGCTCCCTGTAATGTTTCTACCAGACCGGCAGCTTTTACGGCAGCTACAAGAGTTTTATGATCCTTGGAGTTGACCGCATTTTCAATAATGTTTTTGGAAGGATACATAGGAGCACCTCCTACCATTACTGTTTTTTCTTTCATCGTTTGTGCAGTTACCTTTCCGCTGAAAGCAAATGATAAAACTACCATTGCTAAAACTGTGATTTTTGAATGTGTGTTCATTGCGTTGATTTTTAGTTAATTATATTGAATGTGTTTTTAAAATCATTTACGAGGCTGGTTTTGTTTTAGATTGAAAAAAAAACAAATAAATTATAACTGTCTGATTTGTAGTATATTATTTTTAAAGAAAAATAAAATCAACTCATGAAATACGATTTTTGTATTGAATATTTTTTAATAATTTTCAGGAAAACATGTACGAAATAAAAGATGTGTTGAATTTTGTTGCCCATATGTTTTATTTTATTACATTTGAACAGAAAAATAAATATTATTAAAACAACCTATTCTGAAGAGGAACTTATCGTTTTATTAAGAGAAAAAAACGAAAACGGTTTTCATTATCTGTATGACCACTATTCGGGTGCGTTATACGGAATCATTCTTCGAATCGTTCAGTCTAAAGAATATACCGAAGAAGTTATTCAGGATGTTTTTGTCAAAATATGGAACTCCATTCATCAGTACGACTCCTCCAAAGGACGGTTTTATACATGGATGATCAATATAGCCCGGAATACGGCTATCGACTATCTAAAGTCTAAAGGATTCCAGAATGAGCTTAAAAACCAATCACTTCCTGATTTCGTATATAATACTGCAGAGCTTTCAACTACCAATAATTCTTCTGATTATATCGGATTTAATAACGTGCTGGAAGGTCTGGAAGCAGACAAGCAGGAGCTTATAAATCTTGCTTATTATCAGGGATATACCCAACATGAAATATCTGAAAAACTGAAGATACCGCTGGGAACGGTAAAAACGAAAATGCGGAATGCACTGATGAAATTAAAAGATTTGCTAAAAGATTACCAATAAATTGAACACTAAAGAATACATATCATCCGGAATTATAGAATCTTATATTCTAGGTCATGCTTCTCCCGAGGAAGCAGGGATTTTGGAGTGTGTGATGAAGAATAATGCTGAAGTGAAAGCGGCTTTTGAAGAAGCACAGAAAATTTTGGAACAACTTGCTACAGCTCAGGCTGTAACACCTCCAGGTGATTTGAAATCTAAGATCTGGAATAAAATTCAGCAGGAACAGATTGTTGAAGAAGTAACTCCTACTCTTTCAACAGATATCACTGATGTAAAAACTCACAGGGAAATCACTCAACAGGAGAGAACTCAAACTACGACTCCCTGGAGAACTTATGCAGTGGCGGCTTCGGCATTGTTTCTTGTAAGTGTTGCCGGAAATTTATTCTGGATGAACAGCCAATCTGCCAGTAAGAAAGAAATATCATTACTGATAGCAGATAAAAAACGTCAGGATAAGACGATGGAGAAGATGAATCAGAAGCTTGATATGTTCTCTAATCCCGATATGCAGATGGTTATGCTGAAAGGTGTAGAAAAACACACAGAAGCCAAAGCAATGGTTTTCTGGGATAAGAAAACAAAAGAAGTTTACCTGAATGCTGAAAAACTTCCTAAAGCTCCCGAAGGAATGCAATATCAGCTTTGGGCTATAGAAGATGGAAAACCGGTAAATGCAGGAATGTACACTGAAGATAAAGACAGTAGGATTGCCTTGGCCAATATACCAAAAGCCCAGGCTTTTGCGATTACTCTTGAAAAAGAAGGCGGAAGCAAAGTCCCTACAATGGAAAATATGTTTGTAATGGGTGGAATTTAAGTTTCACCCATTTCATTTATATAAAACAGGATCATTTGACAGAATACTTAATGTGAAATAAGTGAAAAACTTATCCTTTAATTTTTATGGAAGTCTTTTTTGCATAAAAAAACAAGGCGGACACAATCAATCCGCCTCGTATCTCCCAAATAATTAAATATGAAAAAATATGAATGTCTATACCAGACAGGCCTTCAGCATCAGATCATGAAGGTCTGTATTTTTAATAAACGGCTGTAAAAGCTCGTTTCCAGGACCATAAGCCGCTACTTCCACATAATCTCCGGAATGATCCATGCTGATCCACCCCACAGAATTCCTGCTTTTCTGAATTTCTGAATACAATTTAAAAGGCAGTTTCTTATAATTATAAAGCCCTTCTTCTTTTTCAAGTCCGTTGTAAAAACTTAGCAGATGCTTGGCTTCATCATCGGTCAATGTGATTTTATTACCTTCATAAATCCAGTCTTTAATATCTTTTACCGAATAATCTTTGTGAATCCTGTTGAGAATGTATTCATTGGTGTATTTGTAATCGGAAATGCTGTTAAATTGCCTGGTTGCATCCGCTCCGTAAATAGTGCCCGGATTAGCGTTTCCATGGTCTGTAGTGATGATGACTAAAGTATTTCCGTCTTTTTCGGCAAAATCCATTACCGTTTTCACCGCTTCATCAAATGCCAGCTGATCATGGATGAGTGCCGCTACGTCATTGGCATGGGCAGACCAGTCTACTTTTCCGGCCTCGATCTGAAGGACAAAACCTTCAGGATGATCTTTCATCTGATGAATAGCAGTATTGGCCATTTCAGCAAGAGTCGGTGTATTTTTGTACTCAGTAAGGTGCGTTTTGTCAATGGTATACGGTAATGCTCCTGTACTGAAGATTCCTAATAATTTTTCTCCTCTTTTGATTTCTTTCAGATCGCTTTGTGTTTTTAGAATCCGGTACCCTTTTTTACTGTAAACAGAATAGAGGTCTTTTTTGTCTTCTCTTTTGGAGGGATTGAAAAACTCGTCTCCGCCTCCTAACAGCACATCGAATTCCAGCTCTGCATACATTTCTGCAATTTGAGGTTCAGCATTTCTTTTGGAAGAATTTATACAGAATCCGGCTGGAGTCGCATGAGTAATGGTTACCGTAGTCACGCAGCCTGCTTTTTTTCCTGCTTTTTTATATTGCTGCCATATCGGAAGATGTTTCTCTCCGTTAGCTCCGATGTTTAAAACTCCGTTTTTCACTCTGATCCCTCCTCCAAAGGCTGAACTTGCGGCAGCAGAATCTGTGACAACAGAACTTGCAGAAGCGGTGTCCATCAAAGCACGGGTCACCTTTTTATCATGATACAGATTAAGCCAGTTACTTCCTTTTCCTAAAATATTCCGTGAATACAGATCTGCCATCGAAAGCGTTCCAAGGCTCATCCCGTCACTGATCATAAAAATAATATTCTTAGCTTTTCCTTTCCTGTGCAGTTCGGTATTCTTCCCGAAGCTCCAGAGATCAGATGGTGATAAGGTTAATAATCCTGAAAGTATTGCAGATCCTTTTAGAAATTTTCTTCTGTCCATATTGTTTTTGAAATAATGCTGTAAGTTATTGTATTTAAATTTTTATCGTAACATTGTTGCATTAATTAAAAGTTAATTTTAAATGTTCTTTGGAAACGGATCTTCAAAACTTTGTTTTTTGTCAAATAGTTCCTTTTCCCTTTCATTAATAAGACAATGTTGAAGGTCTGATAACATTTGATCTTTATCCAGATTCTGCCCGATAAATACCAATTCATTAATTCTGTCCCCCCAGTTTTTATCCCATCTGTTTTCTATAAATGTTTGGTTTTCTACAAATGAAGAATACTGAACCCTATGATTCATAGGCATACTACTCCACCAAACTCCTGCTTTTTCAAGCCTGAATGAACCTCCTGCCTGAGAAAAATTCAATGCATCATCAGGTCTTGAAGCTAACCAGAACAAACCTTTAGCTCTTATGGTTCCTTCCGGATAATGATGATTCAGATATTCCCAGAGCCTTATGGGATGAAAGGGCTTTCTATCTCTAAAAACAAGTGAACTTATCCCGTATTCTTCAGTTTCCGGGGTATGATGATCAGATTGAAGCTCTTTTTGCCAGCCTGCGGACGACTGTGCCTTATCAAAATCGAAAAGCTTAGTATTTAAAATCTTTTGGGGATCAATTTTTCCAAACTCAGCGTGTAAAAGATCTGCGTCGGGATTCAGTTTTCGGATTGCTGCTTTTAAAAAGCCAAGTGTTCCAGTATTGATAAGATCTGTTTTGTTTAAAATAATCACATTGGCAAATTCAATCTGGTCGGTCAGAAGATTAACAATCGTTCTGTAGTCGCCCTCCATATCAGTAAGATCGCGGTCCAGCAACATTTCATTAGAGCCAAAATCTTTCATGAAATTAAAACAATCTACCACCGTTACCATTGTATCAACATAACTGAAACGGGACAGATCTATTCCACTCTCTTCATCAATATAAGTAAAGGTTTGAGCAACAGGAATAGGTTCACTGATACCTGTACTTTCAATAAGGAGATAATCAAAACGGTTTTCATTCGCCAAACGTTCTACCTCTACCATAAGATCTTCACGAAGTGTACAGCAAATGCACCCATTACTCATTTCAACAAGCTTTTCTTCTGTTCTTGAAAGGGTATTTTGATTTTCAACCAGGCGGGCATCAATATTAATTTCGCTCATATCGTTCACTATTACAGCTACTTTTAATCCTTGTTTATTGTGAAGAATATGATTCAGTAGTGTCGTTTTTCCAGCTCCCAGAAAGCCGCTGAGTACCGTTACAGGAAGTTTTTTAGTCATGATTTAATGTTTATGATTTTTAAAATTGATGATATGACCTGTAATCAAACCGATAGCTCCGATATAGATCAGAGGAAGATGAACTTCAAACAGAAAATCTGTCAATATAGAAATGAAAATAAGGCTTAATGATATCCAGAACAGAAACTTCAGCCACCGGTTTTCCATTTTTTTTGTTATTCTGAATACCACAACGGCTCCTATGAAAAGGAAAACCAGATCAATATAAGGATCATGGGAGATTCCCAATGGAACAATTAATAGCAGTGGAAAGACAATACAATGAATCAGGCATAAAACAGCAGCGGAGATTCCTACAGCATCAAGAATTTTTGATTTCATAATAGTATGGATTAATTTTCTTATCGTAACTTTGTTGCAAAAGTAGAAATAAAAATTTAAATAACGCAACTTTGTTGCATTAAAATATGAAACAGGTCAGAAATACGCATGCCAAAACGGAAATTTTAAACCTTATTAATAGTTCGGATGTAGCCCTTACCCACTCTGATATTCAGAAGAAACTGGGAGATCTGTGCAACAGAGTAACCATTTACAGGGTTTTGGAAAGGCTTGAAAACGAAGGTGCGATACACAAGATTGTCAACATTGATGGTGTGGTGAATTTTGCAAAGTGTAGTGGAAAATGTTCTAATGAACAGCATTTTCACAATCATGTTCATTTTAACTGTAAGGAATGTCATTCCGTTACGTGCATTGAAAATGCTATTCCGGAAATCAGTTTACCGGAACATTTCATCGCACATGAATATAATTTTATCATCAGCGGGATATGCCCGAAATGTGCTGATGCTTAAAAAATAAAAAGGCAGAAAAGCGAATATGCTGATCTGCCTTTTGTTGTACTGAAATATAAATTCTGTTATAAAGAAGAAATATAGACTTCTATCTTGGTACCATCATAATTGAAGGTTCCGTCAGAATTCTTTTTGCCCAATACCCATTTCATATCCACAGGTACTGTCCATGCCGATCCTAATGAAAATCCGTTCACAGATCTGATTTCATTTCCGTTTCCTGTAGTAATTGCTGAGTGAAAGAATGTTTTATCAATAAGCCTGTAAAAACCAATGGCCTTCCCTGCCGGAATGGGTGTGTATCCGTCCCATTTTTCTCCAGCCGGATAATTGAATAAGGTTAACCATTTTTGTCCTGCAGATTCGGCAAGCTGAGTAGGACTTATCCTGGCACCACGCATATACAATGCATAGGCAACTACATCATGACATACTCCACTGTTGTATTTCGAAATATTCTCTTCCCCAGAGAGAATGGAATGAGCAACGGGTGCCCTTTCAGATAGGGATAGCTGAGCCTTCCTGGCTCCTTCAGGTGTTATAAATGACATATTGTAATATTTTGTTTGGTGAGGTAAAGATACGGCTTTAAAATTTAATCACTTATGTTAGAAAATATTTTAAGTTTCGGCTAAAGCCAATGGAAGAATACTTTATAAAATAGGCGGGCTAAAGCCCACCTCTATTGATATATAAATCTGCTATTATAGCAGAAACAAATGTAAATATTCAATAGGAACGGGCTTTAGCCCGTTTTAACAATTAGATACAGATACGTTGGCTTCAGCCAAAACTTAATATTGGCTAAGTTCAGGCTGAAACCTTTGAAAAATAAATAATAAAATGTGCGGGTTAAAACCCGCCTCTATTGATCAATATAATTAACAATTCATTTAACAATAATACATGCATTCATAGCTGAAAAGCTTCCCCTCTTTAAAAGTAAAAATAAAGAGCCCGGCATCTCCATTCTGAATGTAATATTCGTGCGGAGAAGAAATCCAGCGTGTTGAGAGCAGATCTCCAAAACGGGTAACAAAATCCTTTTCATTATAATTAGAATCCATACGTTCATTTCCCAGAATCACAGCTTCGCCATTGTTGAAGGACATTTTGTAAATGCTTCCGGAAACTTTTCCTTTATATTCTTCAAAGGCTACAATAATATCAGATGTTCTGTAAAAATATTGAGGTTCCCAGCCGCATTCAGGGGTATTGGGAATGTCTTTTACCTTCTGCATCTCCAGCTGTTTCACCTGTGTTTTTGTAATTTTTCCGTCAAAAAGCTGGGTCTCTTTCCACACAAAATGCATATTTAAGGCTTTCAACTTTTTTTCATAAGCTTCAGTTTCTGGTTTTTTTGCCAGTTGATCCGCCAGAAGAAGTTCAAAATCGATATCTATCTTTGGATTTTCTATGCCTGAATAAGATTCTTGCCAATAAAGTAATGCTTGTTTAAGATTTTTATCTTCCAGCCATGCAATTTCGCGCAATCTACCAACCTGAGTCAGTTCTTTTTCCTTGTTCTTTCCTTTTGCAGCCAGATAATCTTTCAAAATTTTGTCGTATGTAAGTTCTGTTCCCAGGTATTTCATCTGGATATATTCCGGATTTTCGTGGAAATGGTCGCCAATATATACCCAGCCATCCTGATACAGGGGTACATAATCAATGCAAATCAGTTCGTTTAAAGCCAATTTTCGTGTTGCCGTACTTTCCGTTGTAGGGCCTTTTCGTACACGTAATTCTGATCCCTGCACATAAAAATGGGGACATTGATATCCCTCTTTTCCTCTATAGAAATATTGTAGTGGTTCACCCGCTGATTTTTTCCCACGCATAGACTTTTGGAGTGGCTGGCGGTCTATAAAACCAATATCACCGTTGCTTACCTGTACTTTGTATTGCGTTTGGGTAGAATCCAGGAGGTAAACTGGTGCTTCAGTAGAAAAGATTCCCAAAACGTCCTTATTTTTTCCATTTTCACGATAAAGGTGACCCCATTCGGAGGTATAGGCCGGGCGTGCTCCGGCACTCTGAGCCTGGATATTGTAAAAGCAGCATTGAATGATTCCGGCTGCCAATAGTATCTTATTCAATATATTGTAATTTATATCTGCAAAAGTTTCCACGTCTTTTACAGAGGTGTTCATAATGGTTTCTATGGTTATTGTTTCAAAAATAATGAAAAATAAGAGTTTGTCCCAAAGTTATTGTTATTCAGAATGGGTATAAATTCCATCCTATTCATCTGTTTCCATTGGGTAGCGTAAATAAAAATACTATTTTTATCGCCCAAAAAAGTAAAGACTAAATATGCCGACTGATGCTTCTCTTAAGCTGATTCCGATGACAACTTTCGTGCTGGAGTATTATTCCCACGAAGGATATGCTGATCTTCAGATTTTGAATCTGATGAATAATTATGCCAATTTTTTAAAGAAGCGTTTGACTCTTGGAATGTTTGTTCCTGTAGACCGTAAAGGAAATATTCTGAAAGAACCGAAAAATTATACCGCATGGAAATCTCTTGACCATAACGATGGAAGAAGAACGGATATTGTAGGTTTCGAAGAATATGCAGAGTACCAGAAGGCTGAGCAGAACTGTATGTTTGAAGGGTTTAAGGTAGATTATAATGGATATTCAAAAGTGAGAATCATTGCTTCATACGACCCTTCTATTGAATTGTCATTTAATAAAAATGACCTGATTCCTACAGGCTTCAATGATGTAGAGTCACTGACGGTGTTTGATGATATCTTTTTAACATCCAGTGCATTAAAAGCAATTGGAATAAAACGATAAATTATAGTTGTACTATATAAAAAACCTTTATCAGCATTGATAAAGGTTTTTTTGTTTTCTTATTCTATCTGACACATTCCCCCGAATGGCAGTGGTAGCCTGATGGACAAAGCCCGTTGATGCAGGGGCCGGCAGCATCAGGATAGCATCTTTCATCTGCACGGCAATGAGAATGAGGAGGACAAAGGGAAAGCAGATTGCCAAGACAAACGCCTACAGGAAGCGGAAGATTCAGCTCTATTCCAATGGCTCCGATCATGTTTTTTAATGTTTTTCTGTTTAATTTTTTCATGGCTTTTGTTGTTAGGTGTTAGTAATTTTTTAATATACTTTCAAGTTCTGTGATGAGATCTTTCTGTGCCGGATTGATCCGTTTTTGTGCTTCTTCTGAAGCAAACCATTCCCATTGGTCCACTTCGGGAATTTCAATTATTTTGCCGGATTTGGGTGGCCATTCTAATGGAAAGCTATTGCTGTAAAGACCTGAAGTATCAATATCTCCTTCCAGGGCCCATGCATAAACTGTTTTTCCTCCTTTTTGTCTGATGGGTGATAATTCTATGAATTGGCCTTCTGCTGCTTTACCTGTTTCTTCTTTAAATTCCGTTAATGCCCTCACTAATGGATCTTCATCAGGAAGAATTTCTCCTTTGGGGATAGACCATGCGCCAGAATCTTTATTTCTCCAGAAAGGGCCGCCGGGATGAACCAGAAAGTAATATAGACTGTCTTTTTCTTTTTTAAAGAGCAGAATCCCGGAACTTGTTTTCATGGGTTTAAAGATTTGATTATTAAAGATATAAAAAAATATAATCAGATGATCAATAAGATCAGCCTTTCTTTTTAAACTGAGAGGGTGAAATTTGTTTGTACGTTTTGAATATTTTATTAAAGTGGCTGGCATCATTGAAACCCAGCCTGTCGGCAATTTCACTGATATTATAATGGCTTTGCAGTAAAAGCTTTTCAGCAGTCTTCAGCTTATGCTGTATGATATGCTGTTGTATGGAGAAACCTGTCTGTTTTTTAATATAAATGCTGATGTAATTGGGAGAAAGCATAAATTCTTCAGCCAGGTTCTCAATTTTCATTTTTTCAGCATCCAGAGCATTGACATTGATATAATACAGAATCTTTTCAATTCTGTTTAGATTTTGAGTGAGCCGGTTTTTTGCAGTAGCATTTTGCATCGTATTCCGGATAAGAATGGTCATGATACCCGAAAACAGATCAGTAGTTATCTCTTTGTTATAGGTATTTTTATGGCTGAATTCATATAGAAGAATCCGGGCAAGCTGTAAAAGATGGTCCCTGTCTGTTTTACTCTTAATCGCTGATTCATACACAAAGGAATGATCTTCCATCAGGAGCTGTACAGCCTTTTTAAGTTCATTGTTTTTGTTGGGCAGTAAGTTTTCCCAGATATATTGTTCTGTGAATTTTATATAAATGAATTTCGTTTTGTTTTTAATTGAAAATTCGTGGCCGTCACTTGGTCTGAGTAGAAATACATCCCCCTTTTTATACGGGAAAGTAATGCTGTTGAGGTGATGAAATCCTTTTCCGCTTTCTATGATGATCAATTCATAAAAATTATGATTGTGATATTCAACATCCCAGTTTTCCTTTTCAATACTGAAAACATTGAAAGAGTTGAAATTAACGATTCGTTTCATAGAAGAATGGATTTTTACAAATTTACCATTAATTTTTACAATATATACCAATGGATTATTGATGAATTTTGCCTTATCAATACATTCAAAATGAAATATATAAAACAATCAGTATTGCTGCTTGCCTCTGCAATTGTTCTGATGTCCTTTTCTGATCATGAAAAGGGTAAAACAGAAAAAAAGCAGCAGCATGAAAAACAGACCCGAACAAAAAAATACTGGCCCAATGGTGCTCAATTGGTTATTTCTGTTTCTATGCAGTTTGAAACCGGTGGACAGCCGGAAGGCGCTGAAAGTCCTTTCAGTGGAACTCCTCTTCCCAAGGGACAGCCGGATCTTCCCGCAGAAAGCTGGTACCGCTACGGAGGAAATGAAGGAATTTACCGTATGCTGGATTTATGGAAAAAATATGATATTAAAGTTACCTCTCATGTAGTAGGAAGTGCTGCTGAAAAGTATCCAGAAGTCGCTAAAGCTATTGCAAACGGAGGTCATGAAATTGCAGCTCATGGTTTTACCTGGGATAATCAGTGGAATAAAAATTATGCTGACGAACTGAATTTCGTAAAGAAAGGTGTGGATGTTGTAGAAAAGATTACAGGACAGAAAGCTGTTGGGTATAATGCCAACTGGCTGAGAAGAAGCCCGAATACACTTAAAGTATTACAGGAACTGGGTTTTCTGTATCATATTGATGATCTAAGCCATGATGAACCTTTTATAACTAAAGTAAAAGGAAAAAAATTTGTAGTCGTTCCTTATACGCTTCGTAACAATGATATTGTCAATATTGAAGGGAAACACTGGAGCCCGGAGCAGTTTTTGGCCCAGCTGAAATTTGAATTTGACCGCTTGTATGAAGAAGGAGCTTCCAAAAGGAGAATGATGAGTATCAGTTTTCACGACAGAATCGGTGGAACTCCTGCAATGGTGCATGCTATGGAAGAATTTATAAAATATGCCAAAGAAAAGCATGGCGTAGTCTTTATGAGAAAAGATGATATTGCGAAAATGGTGATGAACGATCCCGATACTCCGGTTGACAACAGCGAAGAAAAGTTTAATAAGTAAGGAAGCTGGAAGCTGGAAGAAGGAAGTTATCGAAGTCTGTAAAAACAAATTAGAGAATGATTGAAAAACACAGTAAAAGTGAATCACAGCAGATTTATATCTTCCAGCATCCGGGTTCCCGTTTCCATCCTAAAAAAAATACCTTTATGAATAACACAAAAACAGCCTATTTTTTCCTTCGTGTATCGATGGGAATTAACCTTTTGGGACACGGATTGGTTCGTCTCGTGAAATTGCAGGACTTTGCATCAGGAATGGTGAAGGGTTTTGAAACAAGCTGGCTTCCGCAGCCATTGGTGCACCTGTTTGGTGTCACTCTCCCATTTCTCGAATTTACAATCGGCCTTCTGCTGATCATTGGTTTTAAAACCCGTATTGCGGCGATGGCCGGAGCTTCTCTGATTATCCTGCTCCTTTTTGGAAGCAGTACTGTTGAAAACTGGGAAGCAATGGGCATTCAGATGATCTATGCAGGCCTGTTCTATATTCTGATCAGCAGAATTGAGGATAATTACCTGGCCTTGGATCGAAAATAAAAACAGTAAGGCTGAAAAAGTAAAGAATTATACCTGATTATTGTAAAGTTTTTTACTCTTGATCCAACCACAAAAGTCACAAAAGGTTTCATTTTAACACACCTAAGTTTGTTTAGGTAAAATGATATCGCTGGAAAGTTCACATAAGATGAAAATCTTTGATTTTCACAAAACTTTGGTGTACTTATTACACACAATGTTAGGCTCTGAAAAAATTGAAGTATTTAAAACTTTTGTGCCTTTTGTGGTTAAAAATGAATTCAATGCTGTATTTTTATTTTCTCAGCCAAATTATTTCCTGCTTTTTTACATTGGTCAGAGATTATGTTACAACTTCCTTAGATTCAGTTACTCTGTTTTTATAGTTATGCCCGAATTTTGTATCAGAAATAAAAGAAACTGAAAGTATTGGGTTTATTTTCAGTGAAATAGGTAACTCTCAAAATTTAAAAATGATGCAAACTATATTAGGAGCCAACGGCCAGATTGGTGAAGAGCTGGCAAGAGAACTGAAAAGGAATTATACTTCAGATATCCGTATCGTCAGCAGAAAGACAAAAAAAGTAAATGATACAGATACTGTTTTTTCCGCAGATTTATCAGACAGGGAGAAGGCAGTTGAAGCTGTGAAAGGAAGTGAAATCGCTTATTTTACCCTGGGACTTCCTATGGATACCCGTTTATGGGAAAAGCAGTTTCTGACCATCATGAAAAATGTTATTGAAGCCTGTAAAATCAATGGTACCAAGCTCGTGTTTTTTGATAACACCTATATGTATCCTCAAAATAATGAAGTTTTAACTGAACAAACCCGATTTGATCCTGTCGGAAGAAAAGGAACTGTAAGAAAACAGATGGCCGAAATGCTTTTAAAAGAAATGAAAGCAGGAACCATAGAAGCAGTCATCTGCAGAGCTCCTGAATTTTATGGTCCCGGAAAAACACAAAGTATTACCAACAGTCTCGTTTTTAATGCCATTAAAGAAGACAAAAAGCTGAAAGTCCCTTTAAGAGATGATAAATTACGAAGCCTGATCTGGACTCCCGATGCGAGCCGTGCCACTGCTTTGATCGGAAATACACCGGATGCTTACGGACAGACATGGCATTTACCTGTAGATGATCATAAGCTGAATTATAAAGAATTCATTGCGCTGGCTTCAGAAGTTTATGGGAAAGAACTGAAATATTCGGTTATTCCAAAGCTCGCCTTTTCAATCGGATCCTTTTTCAATAAAAATGCAAAAGAGCTATTAGAACTGCTTCCCAGATATCAATATGATAACCTGTTTGATGATTCAAAATTCAGAAAGAGATTCCCGGAATTTCCGGTAACTACTTACAGACAGGGAATTGAACAGATTAAAAAAGAACAGCAATCCGCAAAATAATCCTATCAAAATAAGTAACTTAGAGACACCATCACCAAAACCGAAGGACAAAATATTCCCCTCCTTCGGAGGGGTGGCGAAAATTCAAAGAATTTTTGACGGGGTGGTAAAAAAGAATAAAATGAAAACTCCAGAAAAAGTAACCTCCATCACAGCATTACACAGGTATCTGAATCTGAAAAGGCCGTCTAATCCTTTGATCAGTGTGTTTGATTTTAATGAAGTGACTATAGATCCGAAGACTGTTCTGAGTGCTGTGACCACAGATTTTTACGTGGTTTCCCTTAAAAAAGATTGTGCAGGGAGATGTAAATACGGACAGCATTATTATGATTTTGAGGATGGAATCATGTATTTTATTGCTCCCCATCAGGTATTACAGTTTGAAGATATTCTGCTTTCCGAAGTAAGAGGAAGTGTACTGGTTATTCATCCTGATTTTTTACAAGGTTATCCATTGGCCGCTATCATAAAGAATTACGGTTATTTTTCGTATTCTGCTAATGAAGCTTTGTATCTCTCCGAAAAGGAAGAAAAATCCGTAACGGATATCATGGATAATATCAGCAGGGAGATAGAAGCCAACATGGATAGTTTCACCCAGGATTTGCTGGTTTCCAACATTGATTTACTGTTAAAATACTGCGACAGATTTTACAACCGCCAGTTTTTAACACGGAAAAAGGTGAATCATGATCTTTTGACACAGCTTGAAACTTTACTGGATGATTATTTTAAAAATGAAAAACTGCTGATTGACGGGATTCCTACTGTACAATTTGTGGCAGCTCAGATGAATATCAGCCCCAATTATCTGAGTGATATGTTAAGAGTTCATACAGGACAGACCACACAACAGCATATTCAGAACAGAGTGATTGAAAAGGCCAAAGAACTGCTTTCCACTACTACTTTATCTGTTTCTGAAATTGCTTATAATTTAGGATTTGAACATCCGCAGTCATTTCACCGTTTGTTTAAAAACCAAACTACTGTTTCACCTTTAGAATTCAGAAAATCTTTTAATTAATCGTATCATGATGAAAAAAATATTGCTAATCGTAACAAATATAGATCAGTATGCCAGTGGTAACTTTAAAACAGGTTTATGGCTGAGCGAGCTTACCCATATATATCATGCGGCAAAGGAGAAAGGATGGCAGATCACCATAGCTTCTCCAAAAGGAGGAAATACTCCTGTTGACCCCGAAAGCCTGAAACCTCTGGTCCTTGATGGAATTTCAAAAAAATATTATGAAGATCCTGAATTCATGAATGAACTGGCCCTTACAAAAAGTCTCAATGAGGTAAAGAATGAATCTTTCGACTGCATTTATCTTGCCGGCGGACATGGAACGATGTATGATTTCCCTGATAATACTACTTTACAGACTATACTCAGAGATCAGTATGAAAATAATAAGATGGTTGCTGCAATCTGCCATGGAGTTGGAGGATTGCTGAATGTAAGGCTTTCAGGAGGAGCATATATGATTAAAGGTAAATCGATTACTGGATTTGACTGGTTTGAAGAAACCCTGGCCAGAAGAAAAAATGAAGTACCTTTTAACCTGGAAGCCGCTCTTAAAGAACGGGACGTACATTACAAAAAAGCATTTATTCCAATGACTTCCAACGTTATTGTTGATGGACATTTGATTACAGGGCAAAATCCTTTCAGTTCTAAAGAAATGGCTAAAGTAGTAATTCGTGAGCTTGAAAAATAAAGAGCGGGGATTGAAAGTACAATATATGTTGTAAGATAAAGTGAAAAGTAAAACGCAAAGCTTAAAAAAGTAAGCTTTTTAATAAAGTGAGCAAATGGTAGCGACTATGTCGCTGATGAAGGTTTGGCTATACATGCGCTCAAAAAGAATCAATTGCGAAATCTAAATAATTGATGAGAGACTATGGTATCCTATATTTAATTTTATCGGAGATAAAATCCTTGCGCCTTACAGCAGTTTTTTATTAATCATGTTGCGTCTTTGCGTTTTCCAAAAACATTTTATATGTAGTTTAAAAAAAATAAAAAAACGCAAAGTTTTAATGGTTTCAGATTCTTACTAAAAATGAGTAATGATAGTGTCAATACACTGCATCATTAATTTCCCCCCTGATGCCTCAAAATAAAGTAAACATTAAAATCTCTGCGTTTAATACTTTTTTACTGTTTTTATATTTGTTCTTATGAGAAGATCGATTTTGTTATCGTAATAAGGCTCATGGCAATAACCACCATTCCTACCACCACAAACATTTTCTTTGTCGGAAGTTTTGCCGTAAGCATTGCAGAAAACGGAGCGGTAAAAACACCTCCCAGCAAAAGCCCCAAAACAATATTCCAATGGTGGATACCTATCGTAAAAATAAAGGTAATAGCACTGGTAATGGTTAGTAAAAACTTTGCAACGGTAGAACTTCCCACTACATATCGGGGAATCCTTCCCTCTTTGATCAGCGTTCCGGTTACCAAAGGTCCCCAGCCGCCGCCGGCAAAAGAATCTATGAAGCCGCCTGCCAATCCTAATATTCTGAGATTGGTTCTGCGTTTGGCTTTCGCTTGTCCGGTTTTTTTATCTTTAAATGCATTGTTTAAGATATTAATTCCAAGATAGAGCGTGTAGCAGGCAATAATTGGTTTTACGATGTGAGCATAATGTTCACCATAATGAGACAGTGTTAAAGCTCCGATAACAGAACCCACAATAGCCAATGGAAACAGCACCCAGACCATTTTTTTATTCACATTTCCCAATTTATAATGACTGAAACTCCCGGCCGCCGTGGTAAAAGATTCTGCGGAATGAATACTTGCGCTTACAACGGGAGGCGGGACATTCAGCAGTAAAAGGATTGTAGTACATATCACTCCATAGCCCATTCCCATAGATCCGGCGACAATTTCTGCCATAAAGCCCGCAAACAGCATCCAGTAAAAAATATGGCCATCTTTATTCAGAAAATGCTGAATATCATCAGATAAATTAAACTGATACACGACAAGGCCAAATAACCCGAAAAGAAGTAAAACACCAATGATGGCCAGATAAATATTGGCTTTTCTCTGGGCTGTTTTGGTGATACTGATCAGCTTTTGAATTTCCATATCCGGTTTTGCAGCAGCTTTTCCGTCGGACAGATATTCTGTTGTAATCTTATTAAGTTCTTTTACTTTATAATCGAAATCGCCTGTCAGTTGATTACGGATATGCTGCATATTGTCCAATACATGATCCATTTCGTCAGGAATCACTTCGGTAAAGGTTTCTCTTAATCTTTTAGCGATGGTTGGAGATTTTCCATTGGTGGAAATAGCTATTTTAAGACTTCCCTTTTTAACAATAGATCCTAAATAAAAATCACACAAATCAGGTTTATCCGCAATATTGACCAGTACACTTTTTTGCTGGGCTTTTTCTCTGATTTCTCCGGCCAGTTCAACATCATTTACTGCAATAATGGCCAGATCAGTACCATTAAAATCGTGGTCATGATATGCTCTCTCATGAAGTGTTATATTGGAAAACTGGTTTTGTAAAGTTCTGACCTCCGGAATGATTTCTTTGGCTACCAGTTTGATGGATGTTTCCGGTGAATTGCCTAGAACAGATTCCAGTTTTTCAAGGGCAACCTTGCCGCCGCCAATGATCAGAAGCGACAGGTTTTCAAGTTTTAAAAATATGGGATATAAAGAATTGCTCATCCTGATTACAGTTTTAAGTCATACGTAAAAGCGAGATAATACAGTCCTCCGATTTCAGGACCTGCTGCATACTGGAAGTAACGGCGGTTCAGCAGATTGGTAGCACCTATTTTAATATTTGCACGGATTTCAGGAAGCTTCCATGTTGCCTGTGCATCAATGGTGTAATAAGCGGGAATTTCTCCGGATGCTAAAGGACTTTCCCACATAAAACCGCTCTGCCATCTGGCTACAAGAGTAAATCCTATATTTTTAACAATCTCTCTGTTTCCCAAGCTTACATTTACCATCCATTTCGGAGTGTTGAAAGCTGTAATAAACAGGTCTGAAGAATTGTTGGAAGCCAGATCATTATAGGAAACATTGGTGTTGATATTGTAATTTCCTGTGATATTATATCGGATTCCTAAAGATGTTCCGTAGCTTTTGTAGGTACTGTTGCTGTTGGTATAAACCCTGTATCGGTCCTGTTTACTTCTGTCGAGCATTGCCAGCACGGCTGCATTGCTTCCTACTTGGCTGTTTTTAGGAACGGCTACTTCTACCTGCCCAAGGAATCCTTGGTAGATATTGTAATAAAAATCCCAGTCCAACACCAGTTTATTATTGAAAAAAGTAGATTTGTACCCTACTTCAAACGAATTGATTTTCTCCGGCTGTAACTTCTGCAGATTGGCTACCGCTAAAAGTTGCTTATTATCCTGGGCTGCCTGAGCCTGGGTTTTTCCTGCGTCAACATCAGCGTTTACTGCTGAGGTAAATTTATCGATGGATGCCAGCGTATAAGAGTTTTCCAGATAGCCTAATCCATCATTCACTTTTGAAAGTCCGCCTACTCTTCTTACATTTCCGTTATTCACGAATGAAAGGGCTTCAAATAAAGATGGAAAACGATAGCCGTTTTGAAAAGAGGCCCGGAAATTATGCTGTTTTACTGGGGAATACACTACACTTATTCTTGGATTTAGTTTGGCTTCAAATTCCGGGTTTCTGTCGATCCGTAAAGCGGCATTAATTTTTACTTTATCATCGAAGAAAAGCCTGGTAATCTGTGCAAAAGCCCCATATTTCTGATAGATAACATCTTTTCCGAAAGTACCATTGGCTAAAGGAATGTTTCTTTCATTCACGGGACGGTTAAAATCAACAAAGTTATTTCCATCCGGAGTAATGCTGTACAAACGGTAATCTACTCCTGCAAGAAGGTTGAATATCTTCACAAACCTGCTGAAATCATAGGTCAGTTCCCCCTGATAAAAGCGGGATTTCTGTTCAAGCTTGGCTCCTCCTGTTGCCGGAGCTCCTGCTACGCCTCCATTGGCCGAATCCCAGTTATTAATTCCGACGATGGTATTTTTCAACTGTTCGAAAGCAGCAGTTCCCGGTACTACCCTGTTTTTGTCGGCTTCCCGACGGGCAAGGATGAAAGCATCATTAAGATTGGTTCCGGCATTCAGACTGTTCTGAAGTGCGGTCTGGAATATATTTTTCCAGTTGGCATTGGAAAGATTCGTCAGATCAAGATTATCTGCCAAAGGTTTGAGATTATAAGAATCTCCTGTATTTTCTATGGATACATAAGCTCTGAAGGTTAATTCTCTTCCTGTCAGTTCTACTTTATGGTTCTGAACTGTGGCATTCTGCAAACGGATTTTATTCCCTCTCTGGAAAGTTCCGTCCAGCAAGCCGTAGCGATACACATAAGATGTTCTCCACTGATCTCCGAAACGATAATATAAACCTGCATCGAACTTGATATTTTTCACGTCAGGGCTTACCAGATCTTTTTCCAGATATCCTGTCCGGGAAACGTTGAATGTGGTTGGTTTTCCGTTGTAATCTACTTTTACAGCTACACGGTTGTTTCTTTCATCACCGTATTTATTCCAAAGATCTTCAGCCGGATTGTTAGCCAAAGCAAAGTTAGGATTGGCTGTTACCAATGAACCTGGATTCTGATCTGTCAGATTATTGGAAACCCAGTCTGTTCCACTGAAGTAAGAGGCATTAACTTTAACAGCAAAGTTCTTATTGATCACCTTTGCAAAACGAATGGCACTTTCTCCCAGAGAACTTATTTTATGATTGACATTGTCTACATGATTTACTCCGCCACGGAAATAAACACTTATCCCTTCAGAGGTAAACGGATCTTTGGTCTGTAAACTTGCCAGTCCGTTGATGGCATTCATTCCGTACAATGCAGAAGCCGCTCCCGGAGTTACTTCCATAGATTGAATATCCAGTTCTGTAGGTCCTATAGCATTTCCCAGCGGCACTCCCAAGGTTGCCGACTGTACATCTACTCCATCTACCAGCTGCATGAACCGGAAATTATTGGGCGAATTAAAACCTCTTGAATTAGGAATTTTCAACGTAAGGCTTGAGGTTAAAAGCTGTAGTCCTTTTACATTTTCCAGGGTTTCATAAAACGAAGCAGCCGGACTTTCCCTGATGGTTTTGATATCAATTTTTTCAATAGCGATCGGAGATCTTAATATTTTTTCCGGAACTCTGGAGGCAGAAATTACCACATCATCAATAATGGTATTCTGAGGGTTTAAGCCTATCGTTATTCTGTTGGAAGGCGAAAGGATTTCAACAGTTTGACTGCTAAAACCATCTTTCTGAACAACCACCCGGAATGGAATGGTAACTCTTGTTCTGATTTTGAAGTTACCCAACTGATCCGTGAATGCGTTATCCTGTGTATTTTCGATCTGTACTTTTACGGAGTCAAGACCTTTTCGTGTATCTGTATTTTTGATGCTTCCGCTAAGTTCTATAAGCTGCTGCTGAGCTTCTGCCAGGTTAAAAAATAGAAATGTAAATGCAATAATGCCTGCTTTTGGTAGAAAATTTCCCTGCTTTTTGTTTTTCATTTTTCTTCATTTTTTAGGTTGAGAATGAAGCTGCCTGAATTTTTAAATAAAACATAAAGTTTTTAAACCATTAAGAGTTGATAAGATTTTAAGGTATTTAAGAATGTTTCGCACTAAAGAACAGGTCTTAAAAAATCATATGATTTTACCTTAACTTTACTTAATAACTTTAATTCCTTAATGGTTTGATTTATTAAGTGGTGAACTAAGATGCCTTACTATTTCAAACAGCTTTGTTTGTATTGTTATTTGAGAATCAACAACACATACACATTCGTCCGCTTAAATGAAGAGGTTGAGTTTTTTTGTTTTTTTTCAGATCATAATGAAAATTAGTCATATAATTAATTTAAGGTATGTAAGTAACGGTATGAAAAATCACCAAATGTTTCCTCTGCAAGTCTTTTCTGTACGTAAATCGCGAAAAGTTCATCCAGAGTGGTCAGAATTTCTTCTTCACCAATATTTTCTTTAAATTTTGTATTCAGTCGCATTCCTAAGCGGTCTCCCCCAATGTGAAGATTATATTTCCCATAAGCTGTACCTACAAATCCGATTTCAGCATTGGGAGATCTTCCACAGCCATTGGGACAACCTGTCATACGGATCGTGATATCTTCTTCCAACAAACCATATTTTTCAAGGATAGGTTCTATTTTGGTGACCAGGGAAGGCAGATAACGTTGGGCCTCCGCCAGAGCCAGTGAACAGGTGTTCAAGGCTACGCATGCAACAGAGTTTTTACGTAAAGCACTTGCTCTGTCGGTATGTTCTGAAATTCCGTGCTCTTTTAAAATACCTTCGATTTCAGGCTTATCTTCTTCATCAATATCAGCAAGAATAAGGTTTTGGTTGCAGGTAAAACGGAAATTGGCTTTCCCTGTCTGTGCAATTTTTAATAGTCCCGATTTTAAAGGATATCCTTCAATATCAAGGATTCTTCCATGCTCTACAAATACGGTGTAAAACCACTTTCCTTCATGATTCTGTATCCAGCCGTAACGGTCTTTTCTTTGTGTAAACTTAAATTCGCGGGCCGGCTCAAAACTGAAGCCTGCTCTCTTTTCTACTTCAGCTCTGTACTGATCGATACCTAATTTATCAATAGTATATTTTAATCTTGATAATTTCCGGTCGCTTCTGTTACCGAAGTCTCTTTGTACCGTGATAATTTCGTACACGGCTTTCAATACTTTTTCCTCGGTATCCACAAATCCAAGGATAGAAGCAAGACGGGCATACGTGGCTTCATTTCCGTGAGTGGCACCTAATCCCCCTCCGGCAGCAATATTGTAACCTACAATTTTATCATTTTCGATAATCGCGATTAAGGCAATATCATTGATGAATACATCCACATCGTTATTGGGAGGAACGGCTATTCCAATTTTCAGTTTTCTCGGAAGATATCTGTCCTGATACAAAGGATCTTCCTCTGCTTTACGGTCTACCAGAAGTTCATCATCAATCCAGATATCATAATAAGCTTTGGTTTTCGGAAGACACATTTCACTGATTTTACCTGCCAGTTCGTAGGCTTCCTGCTGTAAAGGGGATTCCGAAGGATTGGCTGTACAGGTTACGTTTCTGTTGACATCTCCACAAGCGGCAATCGAATCCAGATGCTGAAGATTGAAACTTTGAATGGTAGGTCTTAAATGAGATTTTAAAATACCATGCAGCTGAATGGTTTGCCTGGTAGTCACTTTTATCGTTCCCGTAGAATGATCTTCAGCCGTTTCATTCAATCCTACCCATTGCTCCGGAGTTAAAAAACCACCGGGAAGTCTTAATCTGATCATATAAGAATACAGCCATTCCAGTTTTTTGGAGACACGCTCTTCCCTGCGGTCTCTGTCATCCTGCTGGTACATTCCGTGAAATTTGATCACAGTCTGGTCATCTTCTCTGATGGCTCCGGTGAAGTTATCTGCAAGACTTTCCTTTAAAGTTCCTCTGAGTCCGTTACTGCCGGTTTTAATTTTTTCTACCGGTGAAAGGTTCTCTTTATTGTTGTTCATAATTGTTTCCTTTAATTTTTACGACTACTTTTTAATACACATCTTTAGCATATCTGCCGCTCAGTTCCATTTCTTCCAGGTAGGTTACAGCATCATCTTTGCTGCGTTTTCCTTCAGTCTGGATAATGGTGAGAAGCGTTTGTTCTACATCACGGGCCATTGGATCTTTAGCACCACATACATACACCGATGCTCCGCCTTCAAGCCAGTAAAATACTTCCTGGGCTTTTTGTTCCAACCTGTGCTGAACATATACTTTTTCAGCTGTATCTCTTGAAAAAGCGAGGTCTAAATGAGTCAGACTGCCTGTTTTGAGAAAATCCTGCAGCTCTGCCTGGTAAAGGAAATCGGATACAAAATTCCTGTCTCCGAAAAACAGCCAGTTTCTTCCTTCTGCACCTGTGGCATCACGCTCCCAAAGGAATGACCTGAAGGGCGCAATCCCTGTTCCCGGACCAATCATGATGATATCTTTATCCGCTTCCGGCAATTTGAAATGCCCTGCTTCCTGAATATAAAATTCCAACTCTTCTCCTTCTTTAAATTCACTCAGAAAGCCACTGCATAACCCATTATGTTTCTGATGGTCAATAAAGAATTCTGATTTAGCAACCGTAATATGAATTTCCATATCACCATGAGCTTCCACAGAGGAAGAAATCGAATACAGACGTGGTGCCTGAGCGGTTAATATCTGTAAGATTTCTTCAAATTCGTCTGCATTTTTTACAGGATAAATTCTAAGAAGATCAAGAAGGCTTAATCTGACTTCCGGAATGGAATGCCCTGTTATTTTTGCATATTGAGCCACTACGGATTTAAGTAAGTAACTGATGTTAAGATGCTTGAGTAGTAGTTCTTCCACAGTGTCTGTAACTTTTGCTGTTTCAACCTGTTTTTTAGGATTAATTCCTGTGAGTGTAATAATCTCATCTACAACCTCTTTTGAATTGAAAGGGATCACTCCCAAAGCTGCACCTGGTTGATAACTAAGCGCTTCTTCTGTTTCAATTTCAATATGATAGGTTTCTTTTTCTGAGGTAATATCGTTCAGATTGATAATGGCTGAAACTTTCCCCTGATATCTTTTTCTTCCGGCGGAAACTTTTGGGGCTGAAATATTTTTTGTACTCTGCCCCGCATTTTTATTAACTGTTTCAAATACATGCTCTATCCAGTGGGAAGCTTCCTGTTCGTAATCAATGTCACACTTTTTCAATGGAATAATACGCTGGGCACCTAATATTTCAAAGCGTGAATCGACATCTTCTCCAGTCTGGCAAAACAGAGGATAACTACTGTCTCCCAGTGCCAGAATTCCGTATTTAAGTCCGCTGAGATCAATTTCATTTTCATGAATATAATCGTAGAATTTTTTAGCAAGAGCAGGCGGTTCACCTTCTCCCTGAGTACTGATGACGACAAAAAAGAACTCTTCTTTGGCAAGATCTTTAGGCTTGTATTGGGAAAGGTCAGCCAGTTTTACCTGAATTCCTTTTTTCTTGATTATACCGGCCAGTGCAGTAGCCAGTTTTTTGCTGTTTCCGGTTTCTGTACCGTAAGCCAGTGTTATTTTCTTTACAGCATTCTGTGTAGTAGTATTTGTTTCCAGTGGTGGCAGAACGGCTGTAATTGATGAACCTCCGGCAATACCCGCAAGATATCCGCTTGCCCAGATGGCTTCGTCTCTGGATAGGTCTCCGGAGATTTGTTTTAATACATTTAATTTAGATTCAGACAGCATATTCAAAGAAATTTTGAGTAGTAGGGATTAGACTTCCGTTTTCTACTGATTTAAAATAAAGACCTTCCTGCTCGGCATTTTCAAGCCATGAAAATTCTTCATGCAGATTGACGATTTTGCCAACCACAACCAAAGAAGGGGAAGCAAAGTTTTTGTCTCCGAATTTTTCGTTAAAATCATCAAATGATGACGTGTACACCTTCTGAAAAGGCGTTGTTGCCTGTTCAATGACTGCAATTTTTTTATCACCTGAAATCTGAAGTGCTTTCAGCTTTTCCACAAGAGGAGTAAGATTTCCTTTAGACATATAGAAAACAAGGGTATCATTGGTGAGAGCAAGTTCTTTCCAGTACTCTTCAGTTACAATCTCTGATTTATAGTACGTCAGAAAACGAACGGATGTGGAATATCCTCTGGCCGTTAAAGGCATCCCTGCAAATGCTGCCGCACCTAAAGCGGCTGTAATTCCCGGAATGATTTCGTAAGGAATATGATTTTCTTTTAAAGCCTGTAACTCATCCAGAATATTCGAGAATATGGAAACATCCCCTCCTTTGAGTCTTACGATGGTTTTATTCTGGCGGGCATATTCCACCATTAAAGTATTGATATGAGACTGAGGGGTGGAAGCATTTTTGCTGCATTCTTTCCCTACATAAATAATTTCTGTGTCTTTATTGACGTAGGTTTCCAGAATCTCAGGACTTACAAGACGATCGCATAAAACAACGTCTGCTTCTGCGATTGCTTTTACAGCTTTTACAGTGATCAGTTCAGGGTTGCCGGGCCCTGCACCGATAAGGAAGACCTTTGGTGATTTTATATTTGTTTTCATTGAAGTAGTTGTTAATTAAGGAATTAGAAAAGTCCTTCTACCGACAGATATCTCTCTCCGGTATCGTAATTAATTGTCAGGATTTTAGCGTTAGGTGGTATTTCCGGTAAATGTTTGGCGATGGCTGCTAAAGCGGCTCCTGTGGAAACTCCGACAAAAAGACCTTCTTTTTTAGCTGCGTTAAGGGCATATTCATAAGCTTCTTCTTTGCCTACTGTAATCACTCCGTCTAAAAGGGTAATATCCAGAATGGAAGGAACAAAACCTGCTCCCAATCCCTGCAATGGATGTGGTGCCGGGTTTCCTCCGCTTAAAACAGGAGATAATTCCGGTTCTACGGCGAAAACTTTTACGTTTGGATATTTTTCTTTGACCACTTTTGCAATTCCGGTGATATGACCTCCGGTTCCTACTCCGGTAATGATATAGTCCAGACCATCCGGGAAATCTTTTAAAATTTCCTGAGCAGTCGTCTCAACATGAACTTTTACATTGGCAGGATTATCAAACTGTCTTGGAATCCATGAATTGGGTGTTTCTTCAGCCAGTTCATTAGCTTTCTCGATAGCGCCCTTCATTCCTTTTTCTCTTGGAGTAAGCACAAATTCTGCTCCGTAGGCTTCCATAATTTTACGGCGCTCTATACTCATGCTTTCAGGCATCACAAGGATCAGTTTATATCCTTTTACGGCAGCCACCAAAGCAAGACCTATTCCTGTATTTCCGCTGGTAGGTTCTATGATGACGCTGTCTTTATTTAATAATCCTTTGGTTTCTGCATCTTCAATCATCGCCAGTCCGATTCTGTCTTTAATGCTTCCTCCCGGATTGTTTTTTTCAAGTTTGATCCAGACTTCATGATCTGAACCGAAGAGTTTGTTGATTTTCACGACGGGTGTATTCCCAATCGTTTCTAGTGCATTCTGAAATTTCATATCTATATACTTTTTATTTTTGCTTTTTAAATCACAAAGGTTAATGATTCCGGTAATGAAGAATTATCCTTTATTTTTATTTCACTTTTGTGGTACACCAGAGAATTGGCAGGAACATCCTGTGTAACCCAGACATTTCCTCCGATAATACTTTCTCTGCCTATGGTAGTTTCGCCTCCCAGAATAGTAGCTCCCGAATAGATAATCACATCATCTTCAATATTGGGATGTCTTTTCTGATGGGCTTTTTCTTTGGAAACATTCAAGGCTCCGAGGGTTACTCCCTGATAGATTTTGACATTGTTTCCGATAACCGTTGTTTCTCCGATCACAATTCCTGTTCCGTGATCAATAAAAAAAGACTTTCCAATGGTAGCTCCCGGATGAATATCAATTCCGGTTTTGCTGTGGGCATATTCTGAGATGACCCTTGGTAAAATTTTCACTTCCTGACTCCAGAGCTGATGCGAGATACGATAGACATACGTGGCAAAAAAGCCGGGATATGCCAGGTATACTTCTTCCAGTGAGTCAGCAGCAGGATCAAATTCCAGAATGGATTTTGCATCCAGCACTAGCTGATCATAAATTTCTGGTAAAGCTTCAAAAAACCGATTAACCTGTTTTTCAGTAAGGGTTTTATCTCCTGTTACCGTATTGATAAGTTCTGAAAGTGTTTCCTGCAGAGCCTCAAAATTTCTTTTCAGCTCATCTTCAGTATTGTCATGCTGAGGAAGGAAAAGTGTTTCATACAAATCCTTCACCCACTTTTTAGTCTTTATTTTATCAAAGAATCCATGAATACTGTTTTGCTTAGTCTGATGAATTCTCTCTGTTAATTGATCGGAAATTGCCATTTTTTCTATTGAATTATACAGGCTGCTACCGTTGAATTGGACGTTTCATCCACCAGAATGGCAGAGCCCGTTGTTTTGTTATTGGTAAAGCTGTCATAGACCAAAGGCTGTGCCGTTCGCAGGGTAACTTTCACAATTTCATTCAGTTTAATCTCTCCATCGGCCTGTTCCCTGATAAGAGTATTCACATTGATCTTGTAATCAACCTCTTTTACTACTGCTTTTATCAGTCTGCTGTTTTGCTGCAAAAGGTATTTGTTTCCTGGCTGCAGCGGTTTCTGATCCAGCCAGCATAAAAGAATTTCAAGATCTTTTTCAACGGCCGGAATATGTTCTTCCGTGGCAAAAAGATCTCCACGGCTGATATCAACGTCATGAGCAAGATGAATAACGGCTGGCTGGCCTTCAAAGGCTTCTTCTTTTTCAATGCCATTGATCTCAATTTTGGTGATTTCAGTGGCCAGGTTTGCAGGAAGTATATGGATTTTATCTCCTTTGGTGAACTTTCCGCTTAATATTTGTCCGGCATATCCTCTGTAATCATGCAGTTCTTCGGTTTGAGGACGAATCACGTACTGAACCTGAAAACGGCTTCCGTTATTTTTTTCTTCATTGATCGTTACTTCTTCAAGATATTCCAGTAAAGAATTTCCTTCATACCAGTCTGTTCTGGAAGATTTTGAAACAATATTATCTCCTTTTAATGCAGAGATCGGGAAATAACTTACATCATTCAGTCCAAGATTTTCTGCAATTTTTGCATATTCTGATTTTATATTTTCAAAAACTTCTGCCGAATAATCTACCATATCCATTTTATTAATGGCTACAGCTACTTTCTTTAATTGTAATAAAGAGGCGATGATGGAATGTCTTCTGGTTTGTTCAATCACGCCTTTTCGTGCATCAATCAGAATAACCATCAGATCTGAGTTGGATGCTCCGGTGATCATATTCCGGGTATATTGTACATGACCGGGAGCATCGGCGATGATAAATTTTCTTTTTGCCGTTGAAAAATAGCGGTAGGCAACATCAATGGTGATTCCCTGTTCTCTTTCTGCACGCAGACCATCTGTTAAAAGAGCAAGGTCTACTCCGTCTTCATTTTTGTTTTTAGAATGTTTTTCAAGGACTTCCAACTGGTCCTGCAAAATACTTTTGCTATCGTAAAGCAGTCTGCCGATAAGGGTACTTTTACCGTCATCCACGCTTCCTGCTGTTATAAATCTTAATATATCCATCCGATTGTAATTATAAATGATAAGTGATAAATTATGAATGATAATTGATGAAAATACTTTGTGTAATCATTAATCAATTATCTTTTATCATTGACTAAAAATAGCCTCCTTTTTTTCTGTCCTCCATAGCGGCTTCTGTTACCCTGTCATCAATTCTGGTTTCGCCACGCTCTGAGATTCTTGTCGCTACGATTTCTTCGATAACGGCATCTATCGTAACAGCATTAGATTCCACAGCTGCAGTACAGGTCATATCTCCTACGGTGCGGTAACGGATTTTCTTAGTAGTAATGACGTCTTCCGGTTCTAAAACCACATGGGAAGAATTGGCCAGCCACTGTCCGTTGAAATCGATTACTTCTCTTTCATGCGAAAAATAGATGGAAGGAAGTGCAATTTTTTCTCTTCGGATATAATTCCAGATGTCAAGCTCTGTCCAGTTGCTGATAGGGAAAACCCTTACATTTTCTCCTTTGTGAATCTTTCCGTTAAAGATATTCCAAAGTTCAGGACGCTGAAGCTTAGGATCCCACTGCCCGAATTCATCACGAACGGAGAAGATCCTTTCTTTGGCCCGGGCTTTTTCCTCATCTCTTCTGGCTCCTCCTATGCAGGCATCGAATTCAAATTCTTCAATAGTATCAAGAAGAGTGTAGGTTTGCAGCCAGTTTCTGCTCGGGAATTTACCTTTAGCCTCAGTCAGTTTTTTACTTTTTATCGTGTCTTCCACTTTCCTAACGACCAGATTCACATCTAGCTGTTCCACCAGCTGATCACGGAAATCCAAAACCTCCTGAAAGTTGTGTCCCGTATCTACATGAACAAATGTAAACGGAATTTTTCCGTGGAAGAAGGCCTTTCTTGCCAGATGCGCCAGTACGATACTGTCTTTTCCTCCACTGAATAACAACGCCGGACGTTCAAACTGGCCTGCGACTTCTCTTAATATATAAATAGATTCGGCTTCTAACTGATCTAAATAATTTAAATGATGTATTGACATTTTTTTCTTTTTTTATTGATGAATATGCAGACCGCATTCTTTTTTGTTGGCATCTTCCCACCACCAACGGCCTGCTCTGAAATCTTCTCCTTCTTTGATCGCTCTGGTACAGGGCTCACATCCTATGCTCAAAAATCCTTTTTTATGAAGGTGATTGTAAGGTAAATGATGATCTTTTACATACGTTGTCACCTGTTCTGTCGTCCAGTGAAGGATGGGATGAAATTTTATGATTCTATTATCCGGATCCCATTCCAGCTGAGGCATATTCTGTCTGTTGGGAGAATGTTCGGATCTCAGACCTGTGATCCAGACTTCGTAGCCTTCCAGCGCTTTTCTTAAAGGATGAACCTTTCGGATGGTACAGCATGCTTTCCTTTTTTCTACAGACTGATAGAAGGAATCAGGGCCGTTTTCTGTGACAAATCCTCTGAGCTCGTCCGTATCCGGATAATAGGCTTTAATGTTCTTTTTAAAGAAAGCCTTGGTGGAAGTCCAGGTTTCATAAGTCTGTTCAAAAAGTCTTCCCGTATCCAGGGTGAATATTTCAATATTTAAATCTTTAATCAGATGAGTGATGACCTGATCCTCGTAACTGAAACTGGTTGAAAAGATCACTTTACCCGGGAATCTTTCAGTCAGTATTTGCAGTGCATTAGTTTGGAAAGAAGCTTCATCAGCCTCTTTCACAAGATTTTCGAATTCATTTTTCAGACTGTTTTCCATTTTGAATTGAGATTTAAGTCTTGCAAATATATATAAAATTCTATAACTCCTATCAAAATAGTAGAATTTAAATAAAAAAAATTTTATTCTTTATTGATGAACTTGGTTAAGGTAGCTTCCATCATGCTTTTTCTGGTCTTTTCACGAACGATCATAAGTTCTTTCCTCAGATAGCATACTGCTTCGTCTACACAATCATCACATGCTTCGTAAAAATTTAAAGAAACGCATGGCGTAAGAGCGATCGGGCCGTCAAAGATTCGGTAAATGTCTGCTAATGAGACCTCATCGGGTGATTTTAAAAGATAATACCCGCCTACTTTGCCTTGCTTGCTGTTAACGAGTTTGGCTCTTTTTAGTTCGAGAAGAATCTGTTCCAGAAATTTCTTGGGAATGTTTTCGTCCTGTGCAATAACGGAAGTTGGCAGAAAGCCCTGGTTATAATTCCTTGCTAATCTGACCATTGCTTTAAGCGCATATTTGCAACGTTTCGACATCATAATTTCTGCAAGTTATGATAAATTATCTGATAAATGAAATGTTTTTATAGCTGAAAACTTTGTATTTTAACCACAAAAGCCACAAAAGATAAAAACACTTAAGTTGATTTTAAGTACAGATAAACTGCTAAGAAGTTCACTTAAGTTTAAAAATCGAAGATTTTTATAATACACAAACATCTGTGTAAATCCGTGAAATCTGTGGGAAAAGCTAACCACCCCGTCAAAAATTCTTTGAATTTTTGCCATCCCTCCACAAGAGGGGAATTCTAAGCCCTCCGTTTGTAATATGAGCCATAAGTTTACTCTTTCTGTAAAATAAAGTACGCCAGTTCTCTATCCTCCCGTTTTAGATTTTCAACTCTTTTAAAGCCGCTTTTCAAAAGTACTTTTTGGGACCCGATATTATCAAGATCAGTTACTGCTACGATATCTTTCTGATGATTTATTGATAAACAGTGGTCAACAAGTGTTTTACAGACGTCCGTTCCGAGACCTTTACCCCAGTATTTTTCATCTAAAGTATAGCCTATTTCCATCTGATCAGGATTGTCGAGAAAGATTCTGGCAAGGCACATTCCAACAAAATCATTGTTCTGAGCTTGGAAAATTCCCCATCTGCTGAATGGTCCCCCTTCATAATCTGCCAATGCTTTGTCAAACATTTCTTTATATTCTTCCGGGGTTTTGTAGGGCAGATATCGGGTTACATTTTCATTTTCAAAAAGAGTGGAAAATAATGAAAATTCTTCAGGGGTAAATTCACGGATAATGATCCTGTCGTTTTTATAATGCATTGAATATTGTTATCAAAGAATAAAATTACATAAATAAATGAAGAACTGCTCATAAACAGGATAAAAAAATTGGGCTTACAATGAAGCCCAATCAACTGTATATGAATAGTAATACTATTTTTTAATGAATTTCTGAGAAGTTTTCCCTAAAGAGGTTTCAATATCAATCAAATAAGTTCCGCTTAGGAAGTGTTTAACGTCAACCTTATCACCAATAGCTTTAGCATTCATTTTTCTTCCAAACATGTCGTAGACAGAAATTGATTTGATTTCCCCCTTTGTTTTAATTGTCAAAACATCAGAAACCGGATTTGGATAGATAGATGTTTCTGTGTTTGTTATATCAACATTTGCAGTGGATAAAAGTGTACAAGGTGTTGTAATACTTCCATATGGTTGTGTGTTGTATGCAAACTCAGTGACAGAATAATTTGAACCATTGGCCCCAACGCTCACTTTGAAATAGCCGTTAATATCGTAGCCATCGAATTGGTTTCTAAAACCAACATAAGCGGTTTTACCAGACCAGGTAGTATAGGTAGGAGTATACACATCCAGTTGTCCGGGAGTCCAAGTTGGATACCCTATATTATTTGCATTCGTTATGGTGGTACAGGCTGGAATTAAACTAATATTTCTTGTTCCTGTTTGGCACACTAATCCTTTCCAATAAGTTTCCAATTTTAATTGATTGGCTCCATAGTACCAGGCGCCATACCCTGCATCATCACTAAGCTCCGGGTTAATGATAAAATATTTCCAGGTTGCCCCTGAGTTGGTGGTTACTGTTGTTGGTGTTGGGTTGGCATAACTTTCCAGAGGAGTTCCGGTAACTATTTTGTAAGGATCTTTATAAGAAAAAGTTAAGGCCAAAGCTGTCGTTGATCCTAATGAAGTTACGCCTCCTGTTATAGCCGGATTCAGGAACGTAATTGATGAATTTAAGACCTGACTTTTAGAATGACTGGTTGCTGCACCATTTATAGTAAGTGTAGCAGTCGTAGGGCTTGTAACTACTATACTTGCAGTTAATCCTGCTGGTAATGAAGACGTGAAATGGGTTCCTGCAGTAAGAGTTGTTCCATTGGGTACGGCAAATGTTGCTCCGTTCAGCGTAATCGTTGATATAGGGGCAGATGCTACTGTTCCGTCTAATGACACGACTCCATTATTGTTTAAGTTCTCTGTAAATGTACTGTTGCTAAGGGCTAATCTTGGTGGAGTATTGGCAACTCCGGTTGCGGCTAAGTTGGCAGGCTGCCATAAATTTATTCGCGAAGGATGGTTTAATGCTGCCAGCATTCTGTTAACCTGTCCATTGGTAAACATTTTATAACAGCCGGAAGAACCATTGTATCCCATATAGTTTTCAACGTTTACTTTTTGTCCAAGACAATTGTTTCCAGAGTTACATCCCAATCCGGAAGAAGCATTTTCTACAGGGGTGTCAGCAACTCCGTCACCATCATTACCAGGGTTCGAAGTTGAACACAGAACATTGAACGTGTGTTGAAGATTTAACCAATGCCCGAATTCGTGAGTAAATGTATCAGAAAACTCGTTTGAAGCCACTGTTCCTGCAGCATTAAATATATAACGTCCATTATACACCACTCTGGCTGTATTTACTGAACTCATGTATGAATCCGGATACCAGGCAACTCCTGATTGATATAAATCTTTATTAGCATACAAGTCATTTTGGATATACACATTCATATACTTTGTATTATCCCAGGCATCTGCGCCAATTTGTGCATCATATCCGCCTCCATTGCCATATCCGCCTTTGAAAGGGTGAAATACTACTCCACTTGTTGCTTTTCCGGTTGGATCAATTTTAGCTAATCGAAATTCAATACTTAATGCTCCTCTGATAGATTGGAAATCAGGATCAACGGTATTTGAATCCGTGTTGATTCCATTGAAATTTAAGTTGATTTGTTGCAGTAAGTCAACTACTTTTTGGTAATTTACTTTTACATTACTTTGAGATTCTCCATACACATGAAAAACCACAGGGATGATGTAGGTTGGATTGCTGGCCCTATTATTCAATGAATTTTTGTCTGATCCCATTTTTTTTACGAAATCTTGAGTGTATTTCTCAAAATTTTCATATTCAGCCTTAGATTCAGGGTGCAGTTCAAAATGTTTTTTCATCATTTCATCTGCTTTACACTCACGAGGTCTGTTTTCCTGAGCAAAACCTATTACTGGAAATAGGGAAACAATTAGTAGTAATTTAAATTTTTTCATAAATTTTGGATTTGGTTGTTAATAAATTATTTAAGTAATCAAATTGTTTTAGCTTTAATTTGGTGTGTTATGTGATGTTTTTTAACTAAATCTATCAGGGTTGAATATTTCTATATCAACCGTTGGCTTTTCGTCATTGGCAAGTTCTGAAACTGTTTTTCCAAAAATGGGTCCTAGGCTTAGTCCCATCATACCGCCGCCGCCTGCGATAATCAGGTTCTTCAATTGGGAAGACTGTCCTAAATACGGAAGGCCATCCGGGGCGCAGGGTCTGTATCCAAACCAGATTTCGGATTCTTTAGGGGATTCAACCTTAAAATCGGGTAAATATTTGGGGATGGATTGGATGATTCCTTCTACCCTTTTCATATTAATTTTATCCTGATGGGAAGCCAGCTCCATCGTTCCGCCGAAACGGATCTGTCCATTCATTGGAGTCACTGCTACTCTAGCTTCGAGTAATAAAGCGGCATGCTCTAATGTATTATGCGGATTTTCCGGTTGGTGCATCAACGAATAACCTTTCCCGGGCATTAATTGTATTTTAATACCTGCTTTTTGTGCAAGCTCAGGTAAAAATGAACCTCCTGTCATGATAAACTGGTCGGCTGTAAATTCTTTACCATTGGCAATGACCGTTTTAATCGTATTTCCAAAAGTTTTAAAGCCCGTTACTTGATGATGAGTATGAAAAACGACACCTTTATTTTTAAGATAAGAGATCATTTGTTTCATCAGTTTCATGGGATTCATATGGCCGTCGCACTTATAATTAACCCCACCGGTTACATCCAGCCGGACATTGGGCTCCAGCTCCTGAATTTCTGATTGATCCAGAATATCAACAGATAATCCCATATTGATGGCTTTGTAAGCCAACTCTGTCTCTTCTTCTGCCACTTTCTCTGTTTTATAGAGCATTAGAATACCATTTTGATTCAGTTCAAAATCAAATCCGTCTTTTTGGGCAATTTCATCATACAATTTGCTGCTTGCCAGATTAAGATCCCGGATTGCTGCAGCAGAGTAATCAACATGTTTCTGGTTGGAATGTTTCAAAAACTTCAATCCCCAGGAAACCAGCCTGGAATTGAGTGAAGGTTTTACATAAAACGGACTTTTACTGTCAAACATCCAGCGTATTCCCTGAGCAACTACACCCGGTGCGGCCAACGGGGTAAAATGACTGGGCACAATCATTCCTGCATTTCCATAAGAACAGTTGTTGGTAAGATCATTCTGTTCCAGAATTTCCACCTGCCATCCTTTCTGTAAAAGATAGTACGCTGAGCTTAATCCTGCTATTCCTGCACCGATAATCAGTGCTTTTCCTCTATTCTGTGTCATATGCTTGTTTACATCACCTGAAAACCCTGCCAATAAGGATCTTCATCATCAATAATAATATGATTATATCCGGTAATTCTTGCCCAGCCTTCTACTGACGGAATAATGGCTGGTCTCCCATCTAAAGTAGCAGTCTCTTCAATTCTCCCGATAAACTGGGAACCGATATAGCTTTCATGAATAAATTCTTCCCCTTGCTTCAGTTTTCCCTTAGCATACCATTGGGCCATTCTTGCTGAAGTTCCCGTACCACATGGCGAACGGTCTAAAGCATTTTCACCCACCAATACTGCATTTCTTCCACTGGCTTTAGGATCTTTAGGTTTCCCCGTCCACTGAATGTGGCTTAATCCTGTAATATGTTCAATTTCCGGATGGATGAATTCATATTTTTCATTGAGCAATTTTCTGATAATTTTTCCATAATGGATGAGCTGACTGGCCGTAAAATCAGAGATATCTCTGAAATTTTCCTGAGGATCTATAATAGCATAAAAGTTTCCGCCATAAGCGACATCAGCACTTATTAAGCCAAGATCCGGACATTCTACTTCCAGGTTTTCAGCGTAGAGGAAAGATTTTATATTCGTCAGCTTTACAGACTTTACTTTTTTCCCTTCCTGCATATAATCGATGAGAATAAGTCCTGCAGGGGTTTCAAGACGTAATTTTCCCGGAATTTTAGGTACAACAAGTCCTTCCTCAATAGCAATGGTAACTGTTCCAATGGTACCGTGTCCGCACATGGGAAGACATCCGCTGGTTTCAATATATAAAACTCCGATATCGTTATTTTCATCGACAGGAGGATACAGCATACTTCCGCTCATCATATCATGACCACGGGGTTCAAACATCAATCCTTTTCTTATCCAGTCATATTCTTTCATGAAGTGAAGCCTGCGTTCCATCATGGAATTTCCTTTTAAAATAGGTGCACCTCCTGCAACAAGACGTACAGGACATCCACAGGTGTGAGAATCTATACAAAAAAAAGTTCTGTTCATGTGGTCTGTAATTTTAAAGATTCTGAATTCATTACTCCATCCACCATTCTGCTGATTTGTAATGGATTGCCATTTTTAAGCTCATCGGGTAGAAATTCATCCGGCCAGTTCTGGAAAGAAACAGGACGAACGAACCGCTTCACAGCATCCGGCCCCACAGAGGTAAAACGGGAATCAGTAGTAGATGGAAACGGACCACCATGCTGCATGGCATATACAACTTCCACTCCTGTAGGCATTCCATTGAATAGTAGCCTTCCACATTTATCTTTGAGAATATTGATCAGTATTGGATTACTACGTACATCTTCATCGGTGGCTGCAATGGTAATGGTTAACTGTCCTTTTAGCTGCTGGGCAATCTTCATGATCTCTTCATCTGTTTCACACGCTACAACAATACCAAACGGGCCAAAGACTTCTTCACTCAAGACGGGATTATTCAGGAATGTTTTAGCATTTGTCTTTATCACTGAAGCACTTCCCTGATCATTTTCTGCGTCTGTATTTGATGAAGCAATTATTTCAATATCTGTCTGCTCTGTTGCAATATTTCTATTTTTTTCAAAACTTTCCAATATCCCCTTGTGAAGCATTGTAGCGGGAGCCACATTTTGAATTTCCTCTTTTAGAGCATTGATAAAGCGGTCAAGTGCCTTTCCTTTCAAAGCAATAAACACTCCAGGATTGGTGCAAAACTGTCCTGCTCCTAACGTTAAAGAAGTACTATATTCTTTTGCCAATGCTTCTGCTTTGTTTTCAAGCAAGTTTTGAAAAGCAAATACAGGATTGATGCTTCCCATTTCTGCAAATACAGGAATAGGATTTTCACGGCTGTTAGCAATATCAAACAAAGCCTTCCCTCCATTGAAGGAACCGGTAAACGCAACTGCCCTGATGTCTTCATGCTGAGTTAAATAACCTCCGATCTCATAGGATGTTCCGGTAATATGACTAAAAACTCCTTCAGGCCATCCAAAGGCTTTAACAACGGCTGTTATAGCATCAGCCATTATTTGTGAAGTCTGAGGATGTGCCGGATGTGCTTTTATAATGACAGGACAACCTGCACCGATAGCACTGGCAGTATCTCCTCCTGCAGTAGAAAATGCAAAGGGAAAATTACTGGCTCCGAAAACAACGACAGGTCCGATGCCTACATTATATTTTCTGAGATCTCCTTTTTGTTTTTCAGGCTGGGCAAGATCAATTCGGGCTTCTGTATATATCCCGGAAGCAACAGCTTTTGCATAGCTTCTCCATTGTCCTACTGTTCTGGCTTTTTCGCCAATAAGTCTGGCTAATGGCAATGAAGTTTCCTGATGAGTAACTTCCAGAAGCTCTACTCCTAATACTTCGATTTGATCAGCGACAGCATTCATAAATTCAGCCCGTTCAGTAACTGTCGTGTTTTTAAGAAACTGAAAGGCTTCAGCAGCCTTTTGGATTCTTCTATCAATATTTTGTGTTGATGTTTCTTCCATCATATTTGTTGTTCTGGAATTAATAATACGGGACGATTCGCTCTGCCCTCTTCAATGATTTTTTGAATTCTTTCAGCTTCCTCTCCATGAAGTTCAAGACGTGGGGCTCTCACATAAGGATTGCTTATCCCTTCTGCTGTTGCAGCCAGTTTAATATACTGAATAAGTTTAGGGTGAATATCGAGTTCCAGCAATGGCATAAACCATCTGTAAATTGCTACAGCTTTATCATATTCATTGGCTTTCACATAGTTGTACATTGCAATGGTTTCATTAGGAAACGCATCTACAAGACCTGCCACAAGACCGTCTGCTCCAAGCATCAGGGTTTCCAGACAAATCGTATCTACCCCGCCAAGAATTTTGATCCTTTTTCCAAAACGGTTGATCATTCTGGTTACGTTCGCCAGATCTCTTGTCGATTCTTTTACAGCCTGAATGGTCGGATATTCAATAAGCTCTTCAAACATTTCAAGAGTAACATATATACCATAATCTACAGGATTGTTATAAATAAGGATCGAAAGATCTGTAGCAGAAGCCACTGCTTTGAAATATTCAACAACTTCATGATTATCAGCTTTGTAACGCATAGGTGGAAGCAACATAAGACCGTCTGCTCCTAGTTCTTTTGCTTTCTTGGCGAAGTTGATTGCATTTCTGGTAGTATTTTCGGAAAGATTAAGAATAACAGGAATTCTTCCCTGAGTTATCTTTTTGGCGTATTTCAGCAGTTCAAATTTTTCTTCTGTTTCCAAAGCACTGGCTTCTCCTAATGTTCCTGCAAGGATAATCCCGTGAACTCCTGCTTCAATCTGGGCTTCTGTATTGGTGGCAAACATGTCAAAGTCTATCTCACCTTCTTTTGTAAAAGGCGTTAATACAGCGGGATAAATACCTTCCCAGTTTAGTTTTGTACTCATATCAAATAATATTTATCCAAAACTAGCAGAATTTTAAAACGGTAAATGTTAATATTTTAATAGGTTCTCACCGTATTTTAACATGTTGTTTTTTATTGCTCTATGGTGGCTTCTTTGTAGTGTTTCAGGTATTCTTTAGGAGAATATTTCATAATGGATTTGAAAACCCTGTTAAAATTGGTAAGGCTATTGAATCCACTATTAAATGCAACGGAAGAAATACTATACATATTACTGGCTGTCAATAGTCTGCAGGCCCGTTGTACACGAAGTTCATTTAGGTATTCAATATAAGTGATGCGGGTACGTTTTTTAAAAGACCGGCAAAATGCCTGAGGTGTCATACAGGCTTCTTTGGCAATAAGATCAAGGGTTAGTTTATGTTGGGCAAAATTTTTCTTGATAAAAGTCTGTGCATTTATAATTCTTTGATCTGTATCAGAAACAGGATTAGGCAGATTTTTTTCTGAGGATAAAGGAATATGCAAATGCCTATTTTGCATAAGGTGGTTTAAAATCCTTATAAAATCAATAATTTGATCTACACCATTTGTTTTTTGCAGTGCAGCAATATCTCCTGCGATATTTTCTTTAAGTTTGGCTGCTACCTGGAAACCCACTTCTGAATGATTGATGAAGTTTTTAAGTTCTTCAAATTCCGGTAAGTCAAAAAATGCAGCAATCTTTTTATGAGGATCAAAGAAAATAGAGATAGCATGAACTTTCTGCTTTTCGTTTTTCTCAAAACTACCCCTGAAAACATGGGATTGATTAGCTCCGAGATAGAAAATATCACCTGCCTCGAAATTAAAGAGATTCTGTTCTATGGCCAGTGTTCCATGCCCTCTAAGAATCCACATGATCTGTGTTTCTGTATGACGATGGAAATAAGGATAGAAATTAGGCATTATATCTTCCTGAATGCGGATACTTTTATTGGTATCGGCAGGAACAGAAAACTGGAGACTCTTCATCATAATATGAAAGCTTTACCGGGTTATTAGATTAGCAAGGTTAAAATATTGCTGAAGTTAAGCAAAATATGAACATTAAATATCATATTAAAATCCAAATTTTACATATTCTTATTTTTAATGAATAAAGTACTATAAATAGTACAAAATCGTAACTTTAAACTTTTAAAATAAAAAGTATTCATAATATATGTTTTCAGCACAAACTTATCAAGACAGAAGGTCAGTATTACAAAGAAGTGTCTCTAACGGAATCTTATTATTTCTTGGAAATATAGAGAATCCTGTGAACTTTGAACATAATCCTTATTATTTCCGTCAGGACAGTACCTATTTATACTATTTTGGAATTCAGGAACCCCGCATTGCGGCTATTATCGATATTGATGAAAATAAGACCATTGTTTTCGGAGATGAACTAAGTATCGATGATATTGTATGGATGGGCAGGCAGGAAACCTTGAAAGAAAAAAGCCTGAAGTCCGGAGTACAGGAAACTTTACCTTATGCAGATCTTTCTCAATATATTGTAAAAGCAAAAGCTTCAGGAAGAAAAGTACATTATCTTCCTCCCTATCAGTCTTCCAATAAAATTGTACTGGGAGACCTTCTTGGGATTAAAATTGCAGAACTGCAACCATCTGTGGAAATGATTAAAGCCATTGTAAAACAGCGTTCCATCAAAGAGCCTCAGGAAATTGTACAGATTGAACAGGCTGTGAATGTATCCAATGAAATGCATTTGCTGGCCATGCGTGCAACGAAGCCGGGAATGAAAGAATATGAAATTGCCAACGCGATCCAGTATCTTGCAGCGAATAAAGAATGTCAGATGTCTTATCCTCCTATTGTGACCATCAACGGAGGAATTCTGCATAACCATTATCGTCTTAATACCATAAAAGAAGGCGATCTTTTCCTGAATGATTCCGGAGCAGAAACCGCAATGGGATATGCGGGTGATCTTACCAGAACCTTTCCTGTAGGGAAAACTTTTACAACGAAGCAAAAGGAAATGTACGAAGTGGTTCTGAACGCTTTTAATCAGGCTCAAAACCTTTTGAAACCGGGAATACGATTTAAAGATATTCACCTCAAAGCGGCACAACACCTGGTAGAAGGGCTTATCGATCTTGGATTGATGAAAGGAAACCCTGAAGATGCTGTAAAGAATCATGCTCATACCCTATTCTTTCAGTGTGGACTCGGGCATATGATGGGACTTGATGTACATGATATGGAAGATCTTGGAGAACAGTATATTGGTTATACAGGAGAAGAACCAAAAGATACCAAAACATTCGGACTGAAATCTTTACGCTTAGGGAAAGCTTTGGAATCCGGTTTTGTTGTAACTGTTGAACCAGGTATTTATATGATTCCGGAACTGATTGACATTTGGCAGGCTGAAAATAAAAACGTAGACTTTATTAATTATGATAAAGTAAATGAATACCGGAATTTCGGAGGAATCCGTGTGGAAGATGATTTCCTGATCACAGATAACGGATACAGACTTTTAGGTAACGGATTAATTAAAACCGTTGAAGAAATTGAAAATTACAGAGCTGAACATTGAGTTTAATTCAAATACTATCTATGAAGAATATAAAAAAACTAACAGCTATTGCCTTGTATTTCCTGTGCTTGTCACCATTCGCGGCACAGAAGACACAATGGACTCCAGATGGCAACGCTTATTATTCATTTACTAAAAAAGGAGTGGAAATTGTTGATCTATTGCATCCCGGAAAAGATCAGACGCTTTTAAACAGTAGTGAACTGATTCCTGCCGGAAGTTCTGAAGCCTTACAGGTACAGAGTTTTCAGGTATCTCCTGATGATAAAAGTTTATTGCTTTTTGCCAATACAAAGAAAGTATGGAGAGATAATACCCGAGGAGATTACTGGATTTTCGACAAAAATACCAAAAAGCTTACCCAATTGGGAAAAGGATTACCTGCTTCCTCACTGATGTTTGCAAAGTATTCTCCGGATGGCAAAAAAGTAGCTTATGTATCTAAGCATAATATTTATGTGGAAGATCTTGCCAGCAATAAGCAGACTAAGATCACTACAGATGGTACAGACGGAATGATCAATGGAACTTTTGACTGGGTATATGAAGAGGAATTCGGAACTCAGGATGGTTTCAGATGGTCACCGGACGGCAGTAAAATTGCTTACTGGAAGCTGGATGCACGTGGTACGAAAAACTTTCTGATGATCAATAATACAGACAGTCTGTATTCTTTTACCGTTCCGGTAGAATATCCAAAGGTGGGAGAAGATCCTTCCGGATGCAGTATCTGGTTTTATGATCTTGCTTCCCAATCTTCAAAGAAAGCCGATATTGCAGGGGATGAGAAGCAAAACTATATTCCAAGAATGGAATGGGTGCTGGATTCTAAATCCATTATTCTGCAGCAACTGAACAGAAAGCAGAATCAAAGTAAAATTATCGTAGCAGATGCCAATTCCGGAAGCTGTAAGGTCATTCACACAGAAACCGATGCGGCATGGATTGATATAAAAACCCGATGGAATGACAACGATCCAAAAGGCTGGGACTGGATTGATAATGGTAAAGAATTTTTATGGCTTTCTGAGAAGGACGGATGGAGACATATTTATAAAATAGATATGAACGGTAAAGAGACCTTAATTACAAAAGATGCTTACGATGTAATTAAACCAGAATTCTTTGATGTTAAGAACAACCAGATTTACTTTTTAGCTTCCCCGAATAATGCCACTCAGAAATACCTGTACAAAGTAAGTATGAAAGGAGGAAAAGCCCAAAAAGTAACCCCTGAATCCTATACAGGCTCTAATACTTATACGATATCACCCAATGGAAAAATTGCCATGTTTACCAATAACAGTATCAATGCATTTTCCGCAGATGCAGTGATATCACTTCCGGAACATAAAGAATTGGTTGCTGCCAAGAGGTCTGTAAAAGCAGATCCTGCAAAATCTAAAACTGAATTTTTCCAGATTACTACCCAGGACGGTATTACATTAGATGGTTGGGTAGTAAAGCCTAAAAACTTTAATCCTAATAAAAAATACCCAATCGTTTTCTACGTATATGGGGAGCCTGCTCTGCAAACAGTCACAGATGATTTTTATACCGGCTGGAATTGGTTATATGCCGGAGATATGGCTGAAGACGGTTATTTATATGTTTCTCTTGAAAATCGGGGAACACCTTCTCCGAGAGGACGTGAGTGGAGAAAATCTGTCTATCGTAAAATAGGTCAGATGAATATCCGTGATCAGGCGATGGGAGCAAAAGCTTTATTTGAAAAATGGCCTTATATTGACACTTCAAGAGTTGCCGTATGGGGCTGGAGCGGCGGAGGCTCTTCTACCCTGAATCTTTTGGGGCAGTATCCTGACATTTACCAAACTGGAATCGCTATTGCACCGGTTGCCAACCAGTTATTCTATGACAATATCTATCAGGAACGTTATATGGGGCTTCCACAGGAAAACAGAGAAGACTTTGTGAAAGGCTCACCATTGTTTTATGCTAAAAACTTAAAAGGAAATCTTCTGTTGGTTCATGGAACAGGTGATGACAATGTACATTACCAAAATACGGAAGTTTATATTAACGAACTGGTAAAATACAACAAACAATTTCAGCTGATGTCTTATCCTAACCGTAGCCACGCTATTAATGAAGGTGAAGGAACCTTGCTGCATCTGACAACATTGTTTACGAAATATCTTAAGGAACATTGTCCTCCGGGCGCAAGATAAATAACAAAAGTCTCACAGTGATGTGGGACTTTTTTATTTTTCAATGATTCAAAAATTGGTTTCAGCAGTAAACAAAAATTCCCCGGATTGCTCCAGGGAAAAATAAGTGTCAAAATCTATAATTTTTTATAGTGGTGTGGAATGATGTTATATAAAAAGAAAAAATGGACGTATCAAATTACTCACTATTTTATGAAATGTGACTTTTTGTGGTTTCTTTTCTTGCTTCCTTCTCTGCCGCTTCTATTTTTACAGGATTATGACTAAATTTGGATGAATAATTTCTAACATCATTTATGAAAGCTACGATTGTTCCTGAAGAGCTTATTGGTGCTCCCTATTATCGAAATTACCTTTCCGTTGATTCCATCAATCTGGTAGAATCCTGCTCTCATAATATTGCTGAACAGAAAGGAGGAATGTTTTTAAAAGACCATATGCTGCTTTTTGTACTGCAGGGTACCAATTGTATTACTCACGGAAAGCAAAAATATACGGTTAACAAGAATGAGATGGTTCTTTTAAAGAAAAATATCAGTATCACCTATGATAAGACGAGTTCTTCTGAAAATGGAGAAATTTATGACAGTATGATGTTTTTTTTGAAAGAAGAGTTTATTTCTGATTTTATTAAAATGGCAGGAATAAAGACAATGAAAACTGAGCGGCTTGCCAATGTGAATGTAAAACCTGTACATGAACCTCTGCTCTCATTTGTAGCCTCTATAAAAGGCCATTTCACTGCACCGGAAAAAGTTGACAAACGATTGGTCAAAATGAAAATAATGGAACTGCTTTTTGATTTGGCACAGGTAGATAACAACCTGCTTTTACAGCTTATTCAGCTTAAAAAACAATTTATTACAGATATTACTTCCGTAGTTGAAGAAAATTATATGAGTCCTTTAAAGCTGGAAGATCTGGCGTATTTATCAGGCAGAAGTCTTGCCAGTTTTAAAAGAGATTTTAACAGGATATACAAGGTTTCTCCTGCACAGTTTATAAAAGAAAAGAGGCTGAATAAAGCAAAGGAATTGCTGATGTCTACAGACTGGCCCATCAATGAAATATGTTATTCTGTAGGCTTTGAAAATATTTCCCATTTTTCAAGAGTATTCAAAATATATTCCGGGAAATCTCCTGCTGATTTCCGGAAAGAAAATATACAGTGATGGCAATCCACTGTATGTTAATTTGATTATATGAATGTTTTAAATACTTTCCACATTTCTTCGGCAAAAATTTCCGGTTCTTCAAACGCTGCAAAGTGTCCCCCTTTGTCCACATGGTTCCAATAAAATAAATTGTTCCATGCTCTTTCTGCCCATTTTCTTGGTGGAGAAAAGGTTTCTGAAGGAAATAATGTTGCTGCCATGGGGATTTTGATGACTCCTGTTGTTGCCTTAAAGAAATCATGAGTACGGATAGTATTCCCGAAGCATTCCCAATATAGACGGGATGCGGATGTCCCTGTTTTAGTGAACCAATAGAGTGAGATATCATGAAGCATCTTGTCCATTGAAAGAGCATCTTCAGGCTTTCCATTATTATCAGTCCATTCAGCAAATTTTTCAGATATAAAAGAAGCTAAAGCTAAGGGAGAATCATCTAATGCATATCCTATCGTTTGAGGTCTGGTATTCATGATATCTGCATAGCCGGCCTTTTTATCAATATAATTTTCAATATGCTCTATTGCTTTTTGTTCTTCAGAGTCAGGATTTTTGGGATAGACATCCGGTACTACAAAAGGAAGGTTAACATGTGCTGCCTGCAGACCATGAGGTTGCATATCCGCCAGAGCATGTGTAACAGACGAACCAAAATCTCCGCCTTGTGCCACCCATTTCTGATAGCCCAGTTTTCCTGTCATCAGATGGGCATACGCTTTAGCAATACGTACCGTGTTCCATCCTAAATCTTTTGGTTTCTCCGAAAACCCAAATCCGGGCATTGACGGTATTATCACATGGAATGCATCTTCTGCTTTTCCTCCAAATTGTGTAGGATCTGTAAGACGTTCTATCACCTCTATAAATTCTACAACCGAACCCGGCCACCCATGGCTTAATAAGATAGGTATAGCTTTTTTATGAGGAGATTTAGCATGAATAAAATGAATATCAACATTGTCAATATTGGTCTTATATTGGGGAAACCGGTTTAAACGCATTTCAAATTTCCTCCAGTCATAATCGTTCTTCCAGTACTTTATCAGTTTTTTTGCGTATTCCAATGGGACACCTTGAGACCAGTCATTCACCAGTTCTTTATCCGGCCATCGGATTTGTTCAAGGCGTTTTTTCAGGTCCAGAATATCACTTTCAGGGATATTCACTCTAAACGGCTTTATTCCCGGTATAGGGTCTGGAAACAGAAAGCTTATATTGTGGGGCTGGGAGAATCTTTCTGATTTTCGAAGGATACTTTTACCAGATTTACCCAGTAGCGTAAGTGGTGCAGCGAGCATCAAACTCGCTGCAGCCAATGTACTGTTTTCCAGAAATGTTCGTCTACTTATTTCTTTTTCTTTCATAGATTCTAGAGATCAGTTTACTTTATTTTCATCGGCTTATAAAATTATGATCTAAACCCTTTAAATGCTTTCCACATTTCTTCGGCAAAAATTTCCGGTTCTTCAAACGCTGCAAAGTGTCCCCCTTTTTCTACATGATTCCAATAAAAAATATCAGACCATGCCTTCTCTGCCCATTTTTTAGGAGGTGTAAAAGTTTCTGCAGGAAACAGGCTGGCTCCCATAGGCAGTTTTATCACTCCGGAGGCCTCTCTTGATGCTGCAAAGAAATGATGAGTCCGTATAGTACTTCCCACTCCTTCCCAATATAGACGAGCAGCAGAAGTTCCCGTACCTGTAAACCAATATAGGGAGATATCATCGAGCATCTGGTCCATGGAAAGAGCATCCTCAGGTTTCCCATTATTATCGGTCCATTCCCAGAATTTTTCATAAATGAATGTTGCCAGTGCCAATGGAGAATCATTTAATGCATACCCTATCGTTTGAGGTCTTGTATTCATAATATCGGCATAACCTGATTTATTATTCAGGTAATCTTCGATTCCATCTATAGCTTTTTGTTCTTCAGCAGTAGGATTTTTTGGATATTCGTCGGGTACTACAAAAAGTAAGTTGACATGAGCTGCCAATAATCCTTCTGGCTGCATATCTGCCAGAGCATGGGTTACAGCCGAACCAAAATCTCCTCCCTGGGCTACCCATTTCTGATAGCCTAGTTTTTCTTTCATCAGTTTATCATATGCACTGGCAATACGTCCTGGATTCCATCCCAGCTCTTTCGGTTTATCTGAAAAGCTGAAGCCAGGCATAGCAGGAATAATAACATGAAAAGCATCTTCCACTTTTCCTCCGAATCCGGTAGGATCAGTAAGGCGTTCAATGACATCCATAAATTCAATTATGGAACCAGGCCAGCCATGGCTTAATAGTAAAGGCAATGCATCAGGATGAGGTGATCTGGCATGAATAAAGTAGATCCCTACGCCGTCGATGAGCGTTCTGTATTGTGGAAACTGATTTAAACGGGTTTCGAACTTTCTCCAGTCATATTCATTTTTCCAGTATTCTATAAGTTTTTTCGAGGCCTCTAGCGGAACTCCCTGAGACCAATCATTAACGAGCTCCTGATCCGGCCATCGGATTTGTTCCAGACGCTGCTTGAGATCAACAATAGCAGTTTCCGGTATATGGACGGTAAATGGGGTAATATCTTCGGTTGCTTCCGGCAACACAAAATAGGAATGAATCTGTTGAGACATTTTTTTTATTAAGTTTTAAATAGTTGTGATTATTGTTAAAATTATATTGATTTTTAAGGATTTCACCCAGATGATCATGGTGTGAATTTCAGATGATTAGATTAGTGAGTTACCCGTATCATTTTACGGTTGATAAATTCGCCAATACCCAGTTCTGAAAGTTCTCTACCAAAACCTGAATTTTTAATTCCTCCAAAAGGCAGATGGGGAGCATCGGTAAAACAGGAGTTGATATACACCATACCCGATTCTATTTTTGCCGCAACCTGTTGAGCATGTTCTATATCTTCATCAAATATATATCCGCCCAGCCCATAGTCGATGTCATTGGCAAGATGTATCGCCTGTTCTTCACTGTCTACAATATAAAAGGACAATACTGGACCAAATGCTTCCTGTTTGTACAGCGGATTTTCTTTGGATATATTGGTAATAATAGTAGGTTCTAGGTAAAATCCAGGTCTCTCTACCCGCTTTCCGCCAAACACTATGTTTCCACCCGCAGATTTTGTATCCTCTATCTGTTTTAATAATCCCTGAAGAGCTTTTTCACTCGCCAAAGGACCCAGCGTTGTAGATTCATCATTCGGATCACCAACTTTGATGGCTGCAAAACGTTCCTTCAAAAGTGCCAGCATTTTTTCTCCACGCTCCTTTCCTACAACAATTACTCGTTTTATATTTACACAGCCCTGTCCTGAATTGTATGTTCTGCCCATAACAATCTGTTCTGCAGCATAATCTAAAGACGCACCTTCCAAAACTAAAGCCGGGTCACTGCCGCCTAATTCAAGAATCACTTTTTTAAGGTTTCTACCGGCTCGCTCACCCACTGATGTTCCTGCGCGTTCACTCCCTGTAAGAGTAACACCTCTTACCCTTGAATCGTCAATGAGGCTGCCTATCTGATCAATACTACAAAACAGATTGGTATAAACACCATCAGGAATTCCCGCTTCTTTAAACAGTTCAGCGAAAGCGAGCGCACACTGGGGAACATTTTCAGCATGCTTCATGAGGACTACATTTCCTGCGATCAGCTGTGGAACGGCCACTCTGGCTAGCTGATAATAAGGAAAATTCCATGGCTCAATTGCAAGAATTACTCCTAAAGGTTCAGAAATGATAACGGCCTCTTTTTCTTCTTCAATGATCTTAGGAGCCAGCATTTTTTCAGCGTGAGCTGCATAATAATCAAATATACCCGTCACCAGATCAACTTCTAAATAGCTGAATTGAGCTATTTTACCCATTTCTAAAGTGGCAAGTTTCGCAAAATAATCTCTTTTTTTCTTTAGGATTTCTCCGGCTTTTTTCACCAGGGCGATTCTCTCAGAAACAGTGCGCCATTTCCAGTCTTTCTGAAAACGGGTGTCTGCATCATGAACCAGCCCGGATATTTCAATATCTGTTTGATTCGGGAATTCCTTTATAAATTCACCTGTAGCGGGGTTAATTGTATGAAATTTCATTGTTTATGTATTTATGATGAGATGGAATTATTGATCTGAAAGACACTATTTTTATCCTTGTGCAGCAATAGCTACATCATTCCATTCTTCCCATGTTTTGATTTTTTCCGCATACTCTTTTTTGGTTTTGTTGAGCCCTATTTTTCCCAGGAATAAGCGAAGAGGCGGGTTTATAGTGTCTATTAATTTCAGAATAACAGGAACTGTAGCTTTGGGATCTCCATAATCATGCGCAGAAACCCCTTCAATCTCATGAAGTTTTGATTTTACATTGTCATAAGCTGGTATTTTTTCACCAAGAACTGCAGACGAACCTCCAAACTCGGTATTATATCCGTTGGGCTCCAGCATTGTTATATGAATCCCAAGTTCTTTTACTTCTCCTGCCAATGCTTCGCTAAGTCCTTCAACAGCGTATTTTGTTGCATTATAAATGCCTAATGTTGGAATACTATAAATGCCTAATACACTGGATAATTGTATAATATGTCCGTGTTTTTGTTCTCTTAGTATTGGTAATACTGCCTGTGTTACCCATAATGTTCCAAATACATTGGCTTCAAATACATCTTTTACATCTTTTTCGGGCACTTCTTCAATAGCACCAAAAACGCCATATCCTGCATTGTTAATCACCACGTCGATAGTGCCAAAATAATTTTTTGTATACTGAACGGCCTCAAATACCGCTTTTCTATCAGTTATATCCAGAGGGATTGCAAGCAGTTGACCTGGATATTGTTTGGAAAGACAGCTCAGGGATTTTGCATCTCTTGATGTGGCAGCTACATTATCTCCTCTTTTTAGGAAAGCTTCTGTCCATAGTTTTCCAAACCCTTTGGAAACACCTGTTATAAATATTGTTTTACTCATTTTTTATAAATTTTAAGCAATACAAATGTACAGGACGAATTTCTGTTACAGTTTTCAAATCAGCTCATTTGTTTTGATATAACAGCTCAATTTATATTGAATATTGTATTCTGAGCTATACTGTCCAAAATTATCATTAGTAGCAGAAATACTTTCTCAAAGAGTAAATATTGGTCTCATCTTACTGCATTTACATGTAAAATAAATTATCATTATTTTTGAATTGATAATTCTAATATCACGGATTTGAAACTACCACGCTCCTATTACTCCAATCAAGATGTTCTTTTTCTGGCTCAGGATCTTTTGGGAAAAGTACTTTTTACCAAAATCAATGGTGAAACAACAGCCGGAATTATTGTAGAAACAGAAGCCTACTTTGGCGTTAAGGATAAAGCTTCCCATGCCTATGGAGGCAGACTTACAGACCGTACAGAAACATTATACAGTCATGGCGGTGTATCTTATGTGTATCTATGCTATGGGATTCATCATCTTTTCAATGTGGTGACTTCAGTGCAGGATGACCCTCATGCCGTTCTTGTGAGGGCTATAGAACCTTTAATTGGAAAAGAAATTATGGAACTCAGAAGGAATATGTCAGCTTCTAAACCTTCTATTTCTGCAGGTCCCGGATCAGCAGCGAAAGCATTAGGAATTGACCGGACATTCAATAAAAAAGATCTGGATGGACATGAGATCTGGATTGAAGACCATGGGATTTCATATCCTCAGTCTGAAATCATTGCAGGTCCTCGTATTGGTGTTGCCTATGCACAGGAAGATGCGCTTTTACCCTGGCGTTTTTTTGTGAAAGGAAATAAATATGTGAGCAAACCCAATAAAGTATAAATATCAGGATTCATGAACCGAATGATAAAACTCTTTATAATACATCACCAGACTGTCAAGAGAGAACCCCCGGTTCAGCCCACTTGTATTGGGCAAAACCCAGACTTTTGCCCCACAAAAATCTTCTGACTGCTCTCCCCAAAGAATTTCTTTTTTCTTAGAAAATGCCTTGTAAGCTGCTTTACCGAGAAAAGCAATATATTTCGGCTGGTACTTTGTTATTTTCAGTTTAAAACTTTCAAGAGATTCATCAAATTCCTCCTTTGAAAGTTCATCTGCACGAGAGGTTGCTCTGGCCACAGCTGTGGTTAGTCCATATCCAAAATCAAGAAGAGAAGTATCATTCACCGCTTCTATTTCATAGGATGTAAACCCTGCCTGATGCAGTACTTTCCAAAAACGATTACTCCTTCCTGAAAAATGGTGACCGTCATTGGATGATTTTAAGCCAGGATTAATTCCACAAAAAATAATGTTGAGATGCGTTGAAATAATGTCTGTCAGCATAATGATATTAAGTTACTTCGAGGTATAAAGGTATCACTTATTTGTGTTATCCAATTCCATTATATCATATGAAACGGTTCATCTTCGGTAAAATACATTCTATCTCTGTTTTTTACCGGATCACATAGTTTGTAGGGCTGATTATAAATTGGTAATGATAATTTTGTACCGTAAAAGCAATGAATTTTCTTTAAAAGATTTTCATTCTCAATATCATTAAAACAGAAATAGTATGAACTGGATTGCATTAATTATCGCAGGGATTTTTGAAATCGGATGGCCATTAGGACTTAAACTATCCCAACAGCCGGAAAATAATAAATGGAGCTGGATCATTTTTTCGATTCTATGTATGACTGTCAGTGGTGGATTTCTTTGGTATGCTCAAAAAAGTATTCCTATAGGAACGGCATATGCAGTCTGGACAGGAATTGGTGCAGTAGGAACTTTATTGGTGGGTATTCTTTTTTTTCAGGATTCAGCCAGTATCTTAAGGTTATTGTCTGCATTACTGATTGTTGTAGGGATTATTGGTCTTAAGTTATTTTAAACAAAAAATTGGCTTAGGATGATTAAACATCTTAAGCCAAAGCAGTATTCAACATTCAAATCATAAACTATCTCTATTTATATTGGTCGCCCTTTGACGGGGTGGTTTTGAACAGGATTTCACTTCTCAATCCTAAAGCTCTATCAATGGCTTATAAGTTCTTCCCACGGGAAGTTGTTTTCCATTGATCTGAATAATATTGGCAGATTTTACTTCTATTTTTGATCTTGATATGATATAAGATTTATGAATGCGGGCAAACATTTTGGGATTTAGAATTTCCTCCATTTTACTAATTGGCATTTTAAAAGTGAAAATCTCTGTCTTTGTATGAATATGAATGTATTCTCTTAAACTTTCAATATAAAAAATATCCTGGAGAATAATTTTAACCTTCTTTTTACCACTGTTCATGAAAATAAAATCACGTTCGTAAACTTCGAGTAAAGCATCATCTGCTTCCATCAAATGCTTGAATTTTCCAATAGCAGTCAAAAAACGCTCATAAGGGATGGGTTTCATCAGATAATCTGCAATATCAAGCTCATAGCCTTCTACCGCATACTGATGATAAGCAGTTGTAACAATCACAAAAGGAGGATTTTTTACATTTCTGAGAAAATCAAAGCCTTTTACTACCGGAAGATGGAGATCAAGAAACATTAAATCTACATCATGAATACTTAAAAGACTGCTGGCATATACTGCATCTGCACATTTTCCTACGAGATTCAGTTCCGGATCTCTGGAAATGAAATTTTCCAGGATATCTGCAGCAATAGGTTCATCTTCTACAATAATACAGTTGTATCTTTTAGTGGCTGGTTGTATCATAGAAATCAATGGTTAAAGTTACACTATAACGGTTATTCTTATCTTCTACAGAAAGCGAATGGTTGGGATAAAGCAATTCTAGCTGTCTGCGTATATTTTTCAGACCTATTTTTGTAGAATGCTCATGGGGCTGTTTCTGCTTGGAGTTTTCTATGAAATAAGTAAGGATTCCGTTTTTTAATCGGATATCTACGGTAATGAATGCTTCTCCCAGACTTTCGAAAACACCATGTTTAAAGGCATTTTCTACAAACTGTATCAATATCAGAGGTGAAATTTTCTGAAAAGGATTATCAATATCTTCTATAAAACTAACGGTAAGCTGATGGTAACGAATCTTCTGAATCTGGATGAAATCTTTAATATTTTCAATATCCTTGGTTAGAGAAATCTTTTTTTCTGCAGCTTCATAAATATTATACCGCATTACTTTGGAAAGCTGAAGAATAACATCTGGAGTTTCATCTGCTTTTTTCAGAGCCATTCCGTAAATGTTATTAAGCGTATTGAAAAGAAAATGAGGGTTGATCTGTGCCTTCAGCATGGTAAGCTCCTGATCCAGTTTTTCAGCTTTTAATTGAGAGATCTGTTCTTTAAGTACATTCTTTTGCCGTGTAATTTCAACCCCAAAAATAAGGCCTATCATAAAAATCAGATCCATAAAAGAATTAAAAACCACATAGCCATTGATAAATCCTGAAGTATGCTTTCCGTCCAATGTCTCTGTAACGCCATAGATATACGGATATATGATATAATGGGTTAAAAACCGGTGACCCAAAACAGATGCTGTTACAATGAAAATACAGAAAATATATTTAAAAATAAGTTTAAGATCCACCTTTTCATATACATACAGCAAAGCATACGCTAATGGAATTTTCACAAAAAGATATCCGAGCTCCAGCATAAATGTATTCTGAAGTCTTATCTGCCATTTGAAATCCGGAAACTGATATCTGGACCAATAAAAGTCAAGGTAAACCTCCAGAATATAATACAATATCCAAAAAAACAAATGAATCCGCCATTTGGATTGACTGTCTGATTTCAAGCTTATTATGATTTAAAAGTACAAAGTACTATTTGTTCTCTCAAATATAAAAAATAAGTCTATCAAATGGACGTAACCATCTATAAACTATCAGTTTTGATTATGAGCGGTAATAATGTTGGAGGAAAAACAGATGATTTATGAAGGTCTAAATTTTCTTTTTACTCATAAAATGCAAAGAAACTTTGGGGTACATAAGATTCAAAAAGCAGAAGATCAGTAATACATTGAATTCAATACCATTCGTTCCTCCACCTACCACAAACCATCCATTTTGCCAATGGACATAATAGATTCCCAAAATGAAAATCAGAATATTACAAACAGCTATTGGTTTGATGTATCTATCAATCCAGATTAATGGTACTGATAAAAGATGAATCAGTTTTACTATCCATGCTATATAAATTCCTACAGGATTGAAACCTAATCCATTCAGGTATATCTGTCCAAAATCATTCACATCCCCACTGAAAATGGAAATCACACTATGCATCAGTAAGATCACTGAAAGCGCAAAACGAAGGTAGAAACTCTTTTTCACAGAAACAAAATTAGAATACAAAAACAGGGATTCAATATTTTGTATATCAACAACTTTGAAATCAGTATAAAAGTTTTGTTTCGTGGTAATCATAACCTTTATTATTGAACGCTATTTTAATGAGATATTAAATTTTACACATATTTCAATATAAAGTGATTTAATTGGTAAATTTTATTATATTTACGTCCAGATACAATGATGAGTTCCCTCATGATCATTACTATATCTTTACAGATATTTTAAATGATTAAGGCAAGATTCTAATACACAAATACTTCTATCTTTTTCAATTAAAAAAGAGTGGTAAAATAACTTACCACTCTTTGTCTTATATCCGGAAAAAAACTTTCTTAATTCTGTGTCAGGCTTTTCTTAATGAAATCTTCAAGTTCTTTACCATGAAGGTTTTTAGCTACAATAGTTCCCTGCCCGTCAATAATGACATTAAAAGGCAGTTCTTCTATTTCATAAAGCTTTGCAACAGGGCTTTTCCAGAATTTTAAATCACTGATCTGTATCCACGTAATCTGAAATCTGTCAATGGCTTTCTGCCAGCTTTCTTTATTCTTATCCAAAGAAACACCTACTATTTCAAACTGATTATTTTTTATCTGTTCGGAGTAGGTATTGTACATTGTTTTCAACTGAGGTTGTTCCTCTACACATGGAGCACACCATGTTGCCCAGAAGTCGATCAGAACCAGTTTTCCTTTTAATGCTGAAAGAGAAAATGAAGTTCCATCTGCCTTTGTCATTGTTATTTCAGGAGCTTTCTTCCCTACTTCTATGGTGTTCTGGGCAGAAATATATCCTGAAAACAGTATGAAAAATAATATTGTTAAAGAGTTCTTCATATTAATCATTTGTAGGATAATTTTTATCCAGCCAATCTGTTTTGATGTTTTTCGGAAGATTTAAAAGCTTTGCATTTGTGAAGCCCAATTCCATTAACAATGCAAATGCAGGACGGATATTAGGACATTTTACAAAAGGACAGCAACCGCAATAGATCACAATTTCTCTGTTCTTAGGAATATCTTTAAGATAATTTCTCAGTTTTTCCAGATTTTCAGGTTCATGAGTCGGTCCGATGTCTACAGAACCTTTCACAATAGCTTCAGGTCCTACCGAAATGATGACCAGATCTTTTGTTTTATTCTTTTCAATTCTGGTAGCCAGTAACGCAGGATCCATTAGCTGGCTGTCTTTCCATGGATCCTGTTTTTGCTGTGCCTGACTGAATATGGAACAAACCAGGCAGGCAATGATAAACAAATACTTCATTCTTCTATTTTTCACAAAGATAAGTTGAAAACTTCAGAGTTCAGGGCTGATTACTCAAAGCAGGCTTATTTAAATTTTTAATATTAAATCCGATTCCGAATAATTTTATACATTTATCTAACGTATTGTTGAATCAAAACACGCTTAACAATGGAAGAAAAATTCCAGCCCGATGCAATTATTATCGGAACCGGACTGGCAGGGCTTACCGCGGCGATGGAAATTACCAATGCCGGAAAAAAAGTATTGCTTCTGGATCAGGAAACAGAGCAGAATATCGGCGGACAGGCATTCTGGTCATTTGGAGGATTATTTTTGATTAATTCTCCCCAGCAAAGAAGAATGGGAATTAAAGATTCTTATGAGCTGGCACTGCAGGACTGGAAAGGTACCGCTGGTTTTGACCGTCCCGAAGATTACTGGCCCCGCCAGTGGGCTGAAGCTTATCTGAAATTTGCTGCCGGTGAAAAGTACGATTATATTTCCAAACTGGGAATCAGGCTGATGTTTATGGTTGGCTGGGCAGAACGTGGTGATGGATCGGCAACGGGTCATGGAAATTCCGTACCCCGTTTTCATGTGAGTTGGGGAACAGGAACTGGCGTGATAAAACCTTTTGTTGAAAAAGCTTACAAAGCTCAGGAAAAAGGTCTGCTTCAGATGAAATTCAGACATCGCGTAACTGAAATTATTACAGAAAATGATAAAATAAAAGGTCTTAAAGGAGATATTCTGGAAAATGATACCCTGGAAAGAGGTGCTGCAACCAACAGAAACGTTATCTCCACATTTGAATATTCAGCTCCAAATATTATTATTGCTTCCGGAGGAATTGGTGCCAATCATGACCTGGTAAGAAAAAACTGGCCGGAAAGATTGGGCAAGGCACCTGAAAACATGGTTTGTGGTGTTCCGGCCTATGTGGATGGTAAAATCATAGGCATTGCAGAAAATGCAGGTGCTCATATCATCAATCCGGACAGAATGTGGCACTACACGGAAGGCTTACAAAACTGGAATCCAATCTGGCCCAACCACGGAATCCGCATATTGCCGGGGCCATCATCGCTATGGTTTGATGCTAAAGGTGAACGTCTCCCCGCTCCTTTTCTTCCGGGATTTGATACGCTGGGGACTTTACAGTATATCCAGAAAACAGGGTTTTCTTATTCATGGTTTATCCTTACACAGAAAATTATCAAAAAAGAATTTGCCCTTTCAGGTTCGGAGCAGAATCCGGATATCACCAATAAAGATTATGCTCTTTTTCTGAAAAGGATTTTTGGGAAAAAGGCACCCGCACCTGTAGAAGCTTTTAAAGAACACGGTAAAGACTTTATTGTTTCAGATAATCTGGAAGATCTGGTTAAAAGAATGAATCAACTGGCAGGAAATAACCTGTTGAAATATGAAAAGATAAAATCACAGATTGAAGCCAGAGACCGCGAACTCAACAATAAATTTTCAAAAGACACCCAGATAAATTATATCCGGAACACCCGAAATTATTTAGGAGATAAACTGGGACGTGTAGCGGCACCACACAAAATTTTAGATCCGGAAAACGGACCTTTGATTGCGGTACGTCTTAATATTTTAACCAGAAAAACGTTGGGCGGAATAAAAACCAATCTGAATGGTCAGGTATTGAGAGAGGATGAAAGCATCATTGAAGGATTGTATGCTGCAGGAGAAGCTGCGGGCTTTGGCGGTGGCGGAATGCACGGCTACAGAGCTCTGGAAGGAACATTTTTGGGAGGCTGCATCTTTTCAGGAATGAAAGCCGGACAATATATTGCCCGACTTTAAAATTAAATACTAATGAATATGAGTAATTATTTTAATCATAAAGTCATTTGGATTACAGGTGCATCATCAGGCATTGGAGAAGCTTTAGTGAAAGAGCTTTGCAGGAACAGCAATGCAAAAATTATTCTTTCTTCCAGAAAAGAAGAACAGCTTCATTCCGTTGCTGAGAAATCTTGTTTGAGCAGAGACAGATATGCGGTCATCCCTTTAGATCTTAAAAATTATAAAGAAATGCCTTCCATTGCAGCAAAAGCAAAAGAAAAATTTGGAAAGATTGATATTCTGATCAATAATGCCGGAATGTCACAGAGGTCGTTAGCCATGGAAACCGATATTGAAGTAGATAAACAGCTTATCGATATTGATTATATAGGAACAGTAGCTCTTACAAAGGCTGTTTTGCCTTATATGATCCGAAATAAAGGAGGACAGATTGCCGTTGTATCAAGTCTAATGGGAATTTTCGGTGCTCCTATGCGAAGCGGATATGCCGGTGCAAAACATGCTTTACATGGATTTTTTGATGCCTTGAGGGCAGAATTATTCAGCCAGAATATTAAGATTACGGTGATCTGTCCGGGTTTTATTCAGACTGATATTTCTATTAATGCTGTTACCGGGGACGGTTCATTACAGGGCACGATGGATGATGCTACGAAGAATGGCATGCCCGTAGATATCTTCGCAAAAAAAATGCTTTATGCCATAGAGAAACAGAAAAGACAACAAGCGATAGGCGGTAAAGAAGTGATGGCTGTTTACCTGAAACGATTTTTTCCAGGCTTATTAGCGAAAATAATCCGTAAAGCTAAGGTGGTGTAAAGAAAAAGCATCATTCAAGAAGAAATGATGCTTTTAATAAATATAATGAAGAATGTGTTTTAAAAGGTCTTTACCAGGCCTATACCCACTATTTTATTCTGATAAAATGGCATTACCATGGTGGATGAAAGCGAAGTCTTAACTTTATTTTTTCCTCGTAATAAATTATCAATTTTTGGAAACAGCCAATATGCCAGTTCTGTAGAAAGAATTCCAAATCCGGCTCCTGCTATGACATCTCCCAGCCAATGTTTATCATTCAGCATTCTGTAAACTCCGGTGAAAATTGCAAACGGATATCCTGAGATACTGAGCCAGAAATTGGTGTCTTTATATTCCCGGAACATAAATTGTGCTGAAGAAAATGCCGTGGCAGCATGCCCTGAAGGAAAAGACAACGTATTAGAACCGTCCGGTCTTTCCTCTTTGACCAGATACTTTAAAGGCATAGTAAAGGCAGCCGCAATCAGTTGTGACGAAGCGTAAATAATGGTTCGGTCTCTCAGATTATGTTTTCCTTTTATCCCGATTGCATTAAGTCCATATACCATTACTGCCGGAGCATATTGGGTATAATTATCCAGTTGTATCTGTTTAGGCTGATGTTCGTTGATTTCAACCTTTGTGGATAGATTAAGCTGCTTCAGATTCTTGATGGAAAGACCTGCTACTCCGTAGGTAATAAATGCGCCAGGAATGATCAGGCTTTTATAGTTAAGTGTGTTTTTTTGAACTTCTTTTGTGCCAATGCTATCGTCTACATATTGTTGAACACGTATCGTGTCATTGGTGTTCTGAGCATTGATCCGGCTTACCACTGAGCTCAAAATCATTACGTAAACCAGCGTTTTTTGAAACTGTTTTTTCATTTTAAATTCCATTTAAAATTATCCGATTCTTTGTTAAAATTTATAGCTGTATCCCAAACGAACCACCTGGGTTTCGTAGTAATCATTGCTGGTATAAGCAAATCCGTTGCCTTGTACAGACTTCTTGATCACCATTGTATTAAGCAGATCTGAAGCATTTAAAAAGAGTTCCCCTTTCCCTTTCTGAATGGCTTTTTTCACGCCTGCATCCACTGAGAATCTTGATTGTATTCTTCCCTGAGGAATAATATCCGGAGCCAGATACACCAACGTAAACTGCATATCTAACCCTTTTGAGCAGTGAAAAACATTGTTCATCTTAACATTCCCCGAGATAGCGGTTTGCTGGTCTGCGGAGAATGTATTAGGCTGGGGATACAGATTTTGTACAGTAAATGCATTAATCTGATTACGGTATATATTTCCGTTGACATTCAGGGAATAAACATCCGATACTTTTTGGTTCCAAATTGTTTCAAATCCTGTATTATAGCTCTTTCCTGCATTTTGAAAGATGGCATAAATAAGGGTGCTGCCCGGAACAATACTAGAAATCCTGGTGATCGTTCCGTTGGCAAAACGGTGGTATAATGCAGAATATAAATATCCGCTATTCCAATTGTGCTTATATCCAAGTTCAATAGAGTTCGTAAACTGTGGACGTAACGCCGGATTACCAACCTTAATAATCTCTGCATCATCATATTTCGGAAAAATCCTGATATCCACTTCATTGGGGCGGTCTACCCTTCGGTTGTAGAAAACAGAGAACTTATTACGGTCATCAAGCTTATATGCCAGCCTGAAATTCGGGAATGGTTGGGTGTAGTTGTATCCGTCACTTTTATAGGTAGGATGATTAGGATTTACATCATACTGAATTTTCACATATTCTAATCTAAGTCCCAATTCTGCTTCCCATTTTTCATTTTCAAAAATATAATTTCCATAGACGGCAGGAATAAATTCTTTATAATCAGCCTTTCCACCCGCTGAAACATCCAGAACAGAATTGGTTCCCGGAATAAAATTCATATTGGTAGGAATACTTCTGTTTCTCAACTTAATTCCTGTTTCTACTCGTCCATATTTCAATGGTTTTACATAATCTATATTGAAATCGTATACCTGTTCATCTGATAATAGTTTAAACGCATCAGTTCCTGTAGAAGACGGCAGATAATTATCATAGAAATATTTTTCATCCTCTCTATGGAACGTATAGTTGAATCCCACGTTCAACACATGTCCGGCTTCTTTGAATTTATGCTGATAAGAGGCTGTTCCCATCACGGTTGTTTTCAGCTCATCCTCCAAAAACTGCCACAGACGCAGGCGTTGAGACTTATCTCCATTGAAAAATGGCTGATCTCCTCTGTCGATAATTTTTTCACTTCCGTACATTCCTGAAATGGTTAAGGTATTTTGAGAATCAATATTCCAGTCTATTCCGGCCTTAGTGGTTAAGAAATTGGTGTTTCTGTTTCTTTTCAGCTGGGAAATAATAATTGTTCCGTCATCATAAGTACGGGTTACAAATTCATTCTTGTTAAGGGTTTCTGTATAAAGATTATCTGCCTGTAAGAATATATTGACCTTGTTTTTTCTGTAATTCACAGACAGTGATGGATTAATTTTAGGCGTAAGAGTATATTGTGGTCTTATAGTGGGAAGATTTTCCTTTCTCACCCAAAGTGAGCCTAAACCTGTGGTGAATCCTGCTTTTCCGTTCCATCCGTTCTGTTTATTTTTTTTCATGATAATATTGATGATTCCGGCATTTCCATTCGCATCGTATTTCGAGGAAGGATTGTTGATAATTTCAATTTTATCAATCGCAGAAGCAGGAATATTATCCAATCCGGTCTGGCTTCCAAAACCGGTGAGAGCTGTCTGTTTGCCATCAATCAGAACGGTTACTTTATCGTTTCCTCTCAATTGTACTTTACCGTCCTGAACCGTAATTCCCGGAAGATTCTGCATGCTTTGTAATACAGAACCACCACTTTGGCTGATGTTATCTGCTACAGAATAGGTTTTCTTATCCAGACGGCTGTCTATTTCATTCTTTTTGGAAGCTGTAATGGCAATCGCCTCTATTTTGTTTTCTGTTTCCTGTTGCGGAACTAGCTCAATGGCAGGAATTTCCAGAAACTCAGAAAGACTTCCTATAAAAACGGGCTGTACTTGCGTATGATATCCTGTGAGTGAGGTTTCCAGAAGATAATGATCTGGTTTTATTCCGGTAAGAGAAAATCTTCCTTCTTCATTGGTAATTGTTCCGGCTGTAAAAGTGCTGTCTTTTTCTTTCTTTAAAATAATATGAGCATAGGGTAATGCCGTTTTGTCGATACCTGTGATCCTTCCTGAAGCGGTTACAGAAGCGGTCTGGGCAGAAACAAGAGAAGAAACCATCATACAGGTTGGAAAAAATAACAGGGCTGTCTTATTCATTCTTCTAGTTTTATTTTCTTTAAAATATTTTTTATTATAACAGGTGTTGGATTATTCGTTTTGAAGGGGCAATTCCCGGCTGTGTTTTCTTTGTGAAATGATGATCATCAATACCATCAGAGCAAGAGATATGAGAGATGCATTGAGAGTTCCCATATCCAGTCCTCCCTTCGCTAAAGGTTTGGTTAAAAGATCTCCGAAAGTAGCACCAAATGGTCTGGTAAAAACAAAAGCAATCCAGAACAGCAACACATGATTGATCTTCGTGAAATAATGAATCAATACGACTATTAAAATAATGAGTCCTGTAATCAAAGCTCCGGTCATATATCCCAGTCCTAAATTATCACTCAGAAAATCTCCGAAAGCAGTTCCCAGGCTGTTGGAAAATAAAATGGCAGTCCAGTAATACAGTTCTTTATTCTTTTCAAAAATGGGATAAACCTCAAGATTTCCATATTTTTTGTACCATAAAAACAAAGAAAGCAAGAGCCCGGAAAGTAGAATTAAACTACCAGTCAGATAGCCGGTTTTCAGAGTTCTGTCGATGCAGTCAGAGATTTCCGTTCCTAAAGTGGTTGTTCCTATAATCACCATCCAATAGACGGCTGGTATATATTTTTTCACACCAAGCTGCACGGATAAAATGATGACAAAGAACACCAAGGTAATCAGACTACCTGCTACGTAGCCCAGATGAAGCGTCATAGAAATAAAATCTCCTAAAGTCTCTCCTAATGTGGTGGCAACAATTTTCATGAGCCAGAATAGAAGGGTTACGGATGCAACTTTGTTTACAGTTTTCATTTTCTAAATACAATTTATACCTCAGTATGTTTTCAATACAAAGGTGCAAACCGATTTAGAAGAAATTTAGAATTATGGGAAACCGGGATTTTTTTAACTATAATTTAACAGAGAAAATATGGTGTTGATTTTCAAACCTGTAATTAACAGACCTCTTATGAAACCTGCAGATTTCCTGAATGATAGATAAGCCTAGCCCGCTTCCGCTATTATCTGTTGAAAGTTTTGAAAATCTTTTGAATAAGAAATCTGTATTCAGTTTCTCAGTCCCTGAATTGGAAACCTCAAAAACAGAATGGGTAAGCTGTACGGAAATGCTGCCTCCTACAGCTGTATGACGAATGGCATTGATTAAAAGATTGTTGATTAATATTTCTGCCAGAATATTGTTTCCTCTTACCTGTACCTCATTTGTGATGTGTTCTGTAACTGAAATATTTTTTTGCTCAAAATGTTCTCTGAGAATATCAATGCTTTGATGAAGCAAAAGATCCAGCGAAATAATTTCCGAGCTGTCGAACTGGTTATTATCAATTTTAGCAAGCAGCAAAAGGTTTTTATTGATACGGGAACTTCTTGTAAGCGCCCTGTTCATATCTTCTGCAATGCGGTATTGCTTTTCAGTAAGGTTTTGATCCTGAAGCAAAATGTCCAGTTTGTTTTTAATAATAGCTAGTGGAGTCTGCAGTTCATGGGAAGCATTTTCGGTAAATTCTTTCTGGGTTTTGTAAGTAGAAACATTTCGTTCTATGAGTTTGTAAAGAGACTGATTGAGTTCTTCAAATTCAGCAGTATCAGAAGCTGGAAATTCTATCGTACTCTGGCTGTTAAGATTGAAAGTTTTCAGCTGATCCAGTGTACTTCTGAACGGCTTCCAGACAGACGATGAAAGTTTTCTGTTAAGATATAAAAGTCCAAGAACAATCACTACGAAAAAAAAGATGGTAATTAGGGCAATAACGGCTATGGTTTCATGAGATTCCTCAATATTGGTTTGTATAGTAAAAAGATAAGGTTTGCCATGAATATAAATTACTTTTTTAAGACATCTGTAACGCTCTTTTTTCTGTTCCGAAATAAAAGGCAGATGCTTTTCGTAAGTATAAATACTGTCCTGTTTTACCTGACTGGGAGAAATTCTTTCAATACTGGTTTCGGGCTGAATATGATTCCATAATTCAAGGCTTTTGTTCAATGCTTCTTCAGAAAGTTGTAACTGATTGAATTCATAAGCCGTTTTCTCTACAATAATCTGATTATGCTCATCCAGCTCATTTTTCCAGATCGTATCCACCACAAAATAATAGACAGGAATACTGATCATCAGTACAATAAGTACGTAGATCAAAAAGGGTTTGGTAGTTTTGGTGAGTAGAGGCTTCACAATAATGATGAATTATAAATTATGAGTTATGATTTATTTTTTGTTGTAATGATGATGCTTCGGATTATTTTTAATATTTCTGTAGCTTCATTATTGATGCTTTCATATTCTGTGGATGATAAATAATCTGTCTGAAACAAAAGCTCAATCCAGTAAATAGATTCATCACATTCTTTTTGAGCAACAGCCAGTTTATGAATAAAATCTGCTTTACTTTCAGCATTTTGTGATTCTCTTACTAAGGCTCCTACTGCTGTTCCGCTTCTTAAGAGCTGTTTACTCAGAACATATTCATTCTTAGTGGCTGTAAGATATTTATAAAGATTAATAATCCTTATAGCAAAACCAAAACTTTTATCTTTCAGCACATTTTTCTTTTCACTCATAATAATTCATCATTTATAACTCATCATTCATAATTACTCTAGCTTTCCCACTTATACCCCGTTCCATACACCGTTTTAAGATAATGCCCGCATCCTGCATCATAGAGCTTTTTCTTAAGATTTTTTACATGAGCATAAACAAAATCATGATTGTCCAGCATATCTGCGAAATCCCCGGAAAGATGTTCCGCAAGGGTACTTTTGGAGATGACTTTATTTTTGTTACCAATAAAATAAATTAAAAGATCAAATTCTTTCTTTGTCAGAGAAATCACTTCATCATTCACTGCCACAGTTTTGGCCCATAAATCGATTTGAAGCTCATTTTGTTTTACCACATTGGAACTACTGAACTGTTTTCGACGGATAATAGAATATACTCTGGCCATAAGTTCAGAAAGATGAAATGGCTTAGTAAGATAATCGTCAGCGCCCAGTTTTAGTCCTTCAATTTTATCATCAAGGGCATTTTTAGCGGAAATAATAATTACTCCGTCCTGTTTCTGTTGCTTTTTTAATTCTTCCAAAATGACAAGTCCATTTCCGTCCGGCAGCATAATGTCCAGTAAAATACAGTCATAGTCGAATGTTTCTATTTTGCTCATAGCTTCACCAAATGTGCTTGCAGATTCACAGAGGTAATTTTCTCCGGACATATATTCGGAAATACTTTGAGCAAGTGCTGCTTCGTCTTCAATGATAAGAATTTTCATGCGATAAAACTATCATTAAATTTAGAAGAAATTTTGAATTTAAATCATTTAAAGAATAAAAAATGAAAATATGTTATCTCTCCGGAATCTGCGCCTTCTCATAGATCAGTCCTTCATTTTTCAATTCTTTCCAGAATTCAGAAGGAATAGTAGTGTTAAGAGCCTGCAGATTGTCTTTCACCTGCTCAGGCCGGCTGGCTCCAGGAATAATAGAAGCAAATTCGTCGGCTGCCAGTACAAAATGAAGGGCGGCATCAATAAGGCTTATATTGTATTTTTCAGCAAGAGAACTCATTTTTTTCCGCTTGTCATACATTCCTTTTGGAATTACATCTTTATAATTATAACGTTCTCTTCCTGCTATATATCCTGAATTATACCCTGCTCCCGAAACCAGTTTTACCCCAGCATTTTTAACAGTCGGAAGAAGGCGGTCCACAGCATCTTCGTGTTCAAGAATAGAATATTGTGTGGCCGAAAGACAGATATCCGGATCAGCAGATTCAATACAGTCTAAAATAGGTTCTATCTTATTAACACCCATTCCCCAGGCTTTTATTACTCCTTGATCACGAAGCTCAGAAAGTATCTTAAAAGCACCGTTTCTCGCCTGCTTCAGAAAATAAGGATAACGATCTCCTACCTGATCTTCAGAAAGGTCATGGACATAAACAATATCAATATGACTCAATCCGGTTCTTTGAAGGCTGTCTTCAATAGATTTCTGTACGGCGTCGGCTGTATAATCATGCAGGAAGTCGTAATCAAGAGGTTTTTTCCACATGGTTGGAGGAACATCAGATTCAGGAACCTGATGAAAAAGCCTTCCTACTTTGGTTGAGAAAATAAAGTCATCCCTGTCTTTATCTTTAAGGAAATTTCCAAATCTTCGTTCACTTTTGGTCAATCCGTACCATGGAGAAGTATCATAATACCGGATTCCGATATCCCAGGCTGCCTGTAGTATTTCATGAGCCTGTTCATCTGTAATATTTTCAAAAGCTGTTCCTATTGCTACACCCCCTATTCCCAGTTGGTGCTTTTCGGTTAAAATGTGTGATTTCATATATGAAATATTTAAAGTGTTGGATGATCAGTAAAGTACAAACATCGTGCTGGCACTGAATGAAACGTTAAAAAGAAAATACCTGTTGAAACCTGAAATTCTTAATGAGAGCTAATATTAAGGCTGTTTTGGCAATTTATAGATTATGTTAAATATTTGTTTTGTCGTTCTTTTGGTCTTGTTATTGAATGAAATTCAGTACACCATTTCAAATAATCACATACTATGAAAAAGCACATTCTAATCGTAGGAGGAGGATTTGCGGGTATTAATCTTATCAAGTCTCTTCAGAATGATAAAAGGTTCAGAATAACGCTGGTTGATAAAAACAATTATCATTTTTTTCCGCCGCTTATCTATCAGGTAGCTACTTCGTTTATAGAAGCTTCCAATATCAGCTATCCTTTCAGAAAACTGTTTTCAAATAATAAAAATGTGAAATTTCACATGGGAAGCCTGATCAGAGTACATCCGGAAAATAAGACAATAGAAACAGATACCGGAAATCTCAGCTATGATTATCTGGTGCTGGCATTGGGCACAGAGTCTAATTTTTTCGGAATGGAAAATGTAAAAAAGTGTGCTCTTCCGATGAAAAATATAGAAGAAGCTCTGTATCTCAGAAATCATATTCTGCTGACTCTGGAAGAAGCCGCTAGAAATAAAGACATTAAAGAAGCCGAAAAACTTCAGAATATTGTGATTGCCGGAGGCGGACCTACTGGAGTAGAACTGGCAGGTATGCTTGCGGAGATGGGAAAATATATTGCCCAGAAAGAATATCCGGAAATCAAGCTCGGACTTTCTAATCTCTATCTTATTGATGCCTTGCCTACTTTACTTTCGCCCATGAGCCAGCTGGCTCAGAAAACGGCTTATGATAAGTTGAAAGAATTAGGAGTGAAAATCCTTTTGAATGTCTCAGTAAAGGATTATACAGACGGCAAAGTTATTTTGAGTGACGGAAGCTCTATTGAAACGGAAACCCTGATCTGGACTTCAGGAGTTATTGGAAAAGAAATCCCAGGATTACCGGAAGAAACTATTGGAAAAGGCAGAAGAATACTGGTGGACGACTATAATAAAGTAACCGGAACTACCAATATTTATGCGTTGGGAGATATTTGTCTGATGCTTTCAGAAGAAAAATATCCTAAAGGACATCCTCAACTTGCTCAGGTCGCCATTCAGCAAAGTAAAAGCCTCGCTGCCAATTTTAAACGGATAGAAGATGGAAAAGTGCTGGAGCAATTCAGGTATAATGACAAAGGAAGTATGGCCATTATTTCTAAATACAATGCGGTAGTAGATCTTCCGAAAAATTCCTTTAACGGTTTTATAGCATGGCTTACCTGGCTTTTCATCCACATCATTCCGCTGGTAGGGTTTAAAAATAAACTTCAGCTGGCCATGGACTGGTTCAGATTATTTATTACCAATAACCCATCCATCAGGCTTATACTTTTTCCAAAAAGAAATACAGAAAACGGATCATGATAAAAAATAAGAACACTTAAATCCATCATATTATGAAAAATCAAAGAAGACCACCATTTTTTGGAGAAACAGTCGTTATCACAGGTGCTTCAAGCGGAATTGGTAAGGCTACGGCAGAGGCATTTGCAGAACAGGGAGCTGATCTTGTGCTGGCAGCAAGAGGAGAAAAAGCGCTTACAGAGACTGCAGAATTATGCAGAAAACTGGGAGCAACAGTGCTTGCTGTTCCTACAGATACTTCTGTTGCAGAAGATGTTCAGAACCTTGTCAAGGAAACCCTTGAATTCACCGGAAAAATTGATTATTGGGTCAATAATGCGGGAGTGTTGGCATTTGGTAAATTTGAGGAAATTCCAGTTGATGTCAGTGATCAGATTGTTAAAACAAACCTTTTGGGATATATGCATTCGGCACATGCAGTGCTTCCTGTTTTCAAAAAACAGAAAAAAGGAGTCTTACTGAATAATATTTCTATTGGCGGATGGATGCCGGCACCTTATGGAACAGCATATACAGCCTCGAAATTTGGTGTGCGCGGAATGGTAGAAACTTTGCAGGGTGAAGTTTCAGACTTTCCTGATATCCATATCTGTGCGCTTTATCCCGGTTTTCAGAAATCATCAGGAATAGAACATGCAGCCAATTATTCAGGGATAAAACTCAGCACACCTCCTCCATCGTTTGATCCTCGTAAACTGGCAGCTTCAATTGTAAAAACAGCCAAAAATCCAATTGAAGCTTCTTATCCCGACTGGTCAGCAGTAGTTTTTAAAAATTTATATGAATTGTTTCCTGGAATAATTCGTTATACATCTTCCACTGGGGTGAGAATGTTAATGAGAAAAGCCAATAAAGATGAAAATACCGGAGGAAATGTACAGAACCCTTCTACAGGAAGTATGAGAATTGACGGGAAAACGCTATTTTCTATTCCTAAGAAACCATTAATTCTGGCAGGTGCAGGAATCCTTGGAGCACTGGCTGTTGGGTTCATTTTTTCAGGGAAATCTAAAGAAATAAGATAAGGTTGATAGAAATAAACTTTCATTGATATATTTTGAAAAAGTCTCTTTACTATATTTTTTGTGATATATTTCATAAATTTACAGAACTGTATCAATCTGATGATAGTTAAAATATTTCCAAGGTGAAAATTCACAACAAAAAAAAGTACCTCAGTTTCCTTAAATTTAAAAGAGATTTCCAGAAATACGGACTGGAAAAAGCACGCAGTTATGAGCTTATTCTGCATTGGCTGAACAACAGACTGAGCAGAAACCAATTTCTTGTTCTTTCCGGAATTCTGGTGGGCTGCACAGCTGGTCTTGCGGGAGTTATCCTGAAAACACTGGTGCATAATATCCATTATTTCATTACCAATAAAGTTCATTTTGAATATCAGATTTTATTCTATATTGTTTTTCCTTTTTTAGGAATTGTTCTGACAACGATGATCGTTTTAACTTTGTTTAAAGGTCAGGATCGTAAAGGTATTGGAGCTATTTTATACGAAATTGCACAGAATTCCAGTATCGTAGCTTCCGTTAAAATGTATTCTCAGGTGATACAAAGTGCTGTTACCGTAGGATTGGGAGGTTCTGCAGGATTGGAAAGTCCTATTGCCGTTACCGGAGCTGCTATTGGTTCAAACTATGCCCAAACGTACAGACTGAGCTATAAAGAACGTACTTTATTGCTTGCTGCAGGAGCTACTGCCGGGATTGCGTCTGCTTTCAATGCTCCTATTGCGGGGATTATGTTTGCCTTTGAAATTCTTTTAACCGGAGTGGTTTTTACCGATTTCATTCCGTTGGTCGTTGCTGCGGTCTGCGGAAGTCTTTTATCAAGGATTTTGCTTCAGGAAGATGTTCTTTTCAGATTTTATACCAGAGACCCTTTCAACTATAAAAATGTTCCGTATTATCTTATTTTAGGGATTGTTACAGGATTGTATGCCCGCTATTTTGTGATTATTTCTCAGAAAGTAGAACATTTTATAAAAGGTCTTCAGCTTTCAAGAATGCGTAAAGCGATGTTCGGAGGAGCTGTACTTTCCCTGTTATGCGTACTTTTTCCTCCTTTGTTCGGGGAAGGATATGAAACGGTAAAAGCTTTCACCAATGGAAATACCTACTCTATTATTGAAAATAGTTTTTTCAGGTATTTTGAGATCGGAAACTGGACCATCATCATATTTTTGGTTCTGGTATTGCTTTTAAAGGCCTTTGCCACCTCATTTACGATATTCAGTGGTGGAAATGGAGGTAACTTTGCTCCTTCTCTTTTTGCAGGAGGAACTTTAGGCTACTTATTTGCATTAATTTGTCAGCATATTGGTTTTACAGATGTTCCGATGACTAATCTTGTCCTCGTGGGTATGGCTGGTGCTATGAGTGGAGTTCTGTATGCTCCTCTTACCGCTATTTTTCTGATCGCAGAATCAAGTTTCGGATATGATTTGTTTATCCCTCTGATGATAGTTTCCATCATATCCTATCTCATTGCAAAATGGTTTTCCCCGATTTCTCCTGAACTGAAATCATTGGCAGATGAAGGAAAAATATTCACAAATAAACATGACAAAAACCTGCTGTTTGCTTTAAGAACTGAAGACTTTATTGATAAATATTCGCAAACGATCAATCAGAGTGCCTCTGTTACAGAACTGTTTGAAATGGTAAAGAACGGTAATAAAAATATTTTCGCCGTAGTGGATGAGAACAGAAAGCTCAAAGGAGTTTTGACGCTGGATGACATAAGACCTTATCTTTTTAACAAAGACATTGAAACTTCCCAGACGGTTACCCAGATTATGAAAGCGCCGCCTGCCGTTCTTCACCGTGAAAATAAACCCCTGGATATTCTTCAGACTTTTGATGATACAGGTGTATGGAATCTCCCTGTAGTAAGTGATACCAATGATTTCATCGGTTTTATCTCAAAATCTTCAATATTAATGAGCTACAGACAGCTTCTGAAGGAATATTCCGATTAATATTGAGAGAAGAATATCACAACTGAAGAACTCCATTCCCCTCCTCCGGAAGGGTGGCGAAAATTCAAAGAATTTTTGACGGGGTGGTTAGCATCGTCACATCATTAAAAAATCCGTTCAGCAATGAACGGATTTAATTTTTAATCTGTAATGAAAGTTGAAAAATTTAGTTGCTCGCCTTATTCAGCAGCTCAATATCTTCCTGATCCAGAACAAGTTTTGGTGCATTGAAGACCGTTTCAAGCTGGGAAGCACTGGTAGCACTTACAATGGGTGCTGTAATCAGAGGATTAGATAACAGCCATGCCAGAGAAACGGTTCCCTGCGTTGTATTATGCTTTGCACTTACCTGATCCAGCGCTTTTAATACTTCAAGTCCTTTCGGATTTAAATACTTTCTTACGCCCTCTCCTCTAGCACTTTTTGCCAGATCTGCTTCATTACGGTATTTACCCGTTAAAAAACCTGCTGCCAAAGACCAATAAGGGAATACACTTAAATCAAACTGCTCTGCCAGAGGAGCATAATTTTGCTCAAATCCTTCTCTTTCCATTAAATTGTAATGAGGCTGTAACGCAACATATTTTGGAAGGTTATTCTTTTCTGCAGCTTCAAATGATGCTTTCAAACGTTCCGGAGATAGGTTGGAAGCCGCAATATAACGTACTTTCCCTGCCTTAATGATCTCATCATAAGCTGAAAGAGTTTCTTCTACAGGAGTAGTATTGTCATCAAAGTGTGTATAATAGAGATCAATATGATCCGTCTGAAGTCTTTGCAGAGACTCATCTACAGATTTAAGAATATGTTTTTTGCTGATATCATAGCCATGTTCTTTCGTTTCTGAACCTACTTTGGTTGCCAAAACAATGTCATTACGGTTAGCTCTGCTCTTCATCCATTTTCCGATGATCTCTTCAGACTGTCCGCCTTTTCCATTCACCCACCATGAATAGGTATCTGCAGTATCTATAAAATTGAATCCTGCTTCAGCAAAGCGGTCCAGTATATCAAAAGACTGTTTCTCGTCCAATGTCCATCCAAAAACATTTCCTCCGAAGTTGATGGGTGCAATCGTCAAATCGGTGTTTTTGATTTTTCTTTTTTCCATAAAAATAATTTTACTAAGTGACCTCTAAGGTAGGGAATATTAAGCCCGGAAAATATTCAAAATGACCATTCCAGCCATAGTTATTATAAATGGGAATGCTGATGTTTCCTAAGTTTTTTTATTACTTGAATGTGTTGGAAAAACGCAAATAATTTAAAAGCTAACTGCTTTAAGATACGAAGATTTTATCTCCGATACAATTGAATACTATTTATTTTTATAGCTCTTTCTGAAAATCTTACATTGATTAAGGTTGAAATGTTCTTAGACCTTTGCCGCTTCTAACAAAAATACATGTGAATTCCTTAGTGACAAAAAAAATAAAAACAGCCATGTAAAAGCTGTTTTTATTATCTATCAATTAAAAATACGGTTATTTTTCAACCTGAGGAATTTCAATAGCGATAAGCTGAAGTTTATATTCCTGTAACTGATGATGAATGGTTGACAAACCGTTGCTGAAGAATGGTGATGCTTTAAAAAGCTCATGATAATATTCGATACCCTCAAGAACATTTTTCCTGAAAGCATTCCATTTTTTTGTGTGCGAATGGGTAATCTGTGCAGTAGATTCGGTGATTTCCTTTCTCAGATAATCCACATACATTTTCAATTCATTGATGAACATATTCGGCCGTTGGTTATCTGAAAGGATATTGGTATTTCCGTAGATATGTTTTACCATTTCCGAAAGAGAAACTTCTTTATCAAAAAAGGCAATGTTAGGTCCCGGACATATCACAACGCCTTGCTTTTCACCTTTAATTTCAAGGTTCTGTTCCATGTATGCCGCATTCACAAGTCCTACACACAGGCAGGCTTTATCGGTAATTTCGGATTTTCTTTTATTGAATTCTTTTTCAGTGAATGCATCTTTATTTTCGTAAAGCTCTTTCAGTTTGATATCCTGAAACTTTCTGGAAGCGGTACAGGTTCCTTCCGGAGAAAATTCTTTGCTTAGTGCGAGAAGTTTTTTAGGACAAGAACTTCCATATTTCCCTTTTGCTTCTTTTTTAAACTTCAATACTTCATTAGATGTACCTTTTACAGTATTGAAAGGTACTCCCAATGGCGAAATATTACTCAGATAGAAATCCTGCTCTTTTGATTGTACAAGTAAATTTCTGGTTTCTGTATCTACAGATGTGGCTTCGGGTACCAGTAAAAACGGTGAACCCCATCCCACACTGTCTACGCTATAATTAGCCAATAAAAACTCATGTTCTTCAGAAGTTCCTACTCCACCCTGAACGGTAATTTTCATTTCTAAAGGTTCGGAAACTACATGCTTCCCTTTTTGTTCCAAAGCAGCTGTCATTAAGGCGTGAGCTGATTGGATCAGATCGTTTTTTTTCTGTTTGAATTCCTCCATGATAGGCCCGAGAAGCATTCCTTCAGTAGCAAATGCATGGCCTCCGCAATTCAGTCCGGATTCTATTCTGTATTCTGAAACCCATAATCCTTTTTTAGCCAGAAAATTTCCCTGAATCATAGCCGAACGGAAATCGCTTACTTTAAGGATAATTTTCTTTTTGATGTTTCCGTGTTCGTCCGGGAAAAAATCTTCAAACTCTTCCATATAGCTGTACAAACGGGGATTCATGCCTGCAGAAAGAACCATTGATGATGATAGCTTACTTTTGGCAAATCCACGCAGTGAAGCATGCGCATCGTTATACATTACAGGAAGCTGTTCATTATTCTGATAGTTGTCTTTATCTACTTTCGTCATGATATTGACATCAATACTTCCCGGTTTTAAATTCGATTCGATGAAGTTCTTGATATTGGAACTCCAGTTATCTTTTTGATTGACAAGGTTTTGAAGGCTGTTTTTTAGATCTGAAGTATTCGGAAGCATAGCCATGAATTCCTTCAAAGCTTCCTTGTTTTTGCTGATTTCCTGTTTGAAAGATTCAAATTTTTCATTCACGATATCATCAACCATATCCAGATAAGCGGTAACTCTTTTTGCTCTGTAATCTTCTGTTTTTGTTGAGATCCCGAAATAGTCAAGATTGAACTTTTTGTTGTAAAAGTTCTTCATTTTTTCCAGGATTTCATCATCAATAATAGAGATGACGGAAGAAATTCCATACTGGGCAACACGAATCGGGCTGTCTATGGTATAAGCCAGTCCCATTACCGGAATATGGAAATTGTGCAAAGGTTTTTGTGTCATAAAGTTTTGATAAAAGTTTTTTATTGTTCATCTAAAAATCTTTACAACTATTCACTTCTTAAAAATATTATTTTAAAATGAATTATGCGTCAAATAGTATTTTAATTATTGAAAACATGTCAAATGTCATTTTTTTGAATTGTTTAAAATAAAAAAAGATCAGCTGAATAACTGATCTTTTCTTCTTGTCTGTTTTATTCTAACCGCAAAAGTCACAAAAGCTTTTGTGACTTTTATGATTTCACTTTAATTATTCTGCTTTGTTTTTAAGCATCATCAGAAGGCTGTAGGCTCCTTTCTGTACAATTTTCTTATCCTTTAAAGCATCTGCTTTTACAATCTCCGTAAACTGATCGTCAGCAATTCCGGTGACCACTGGAATCATTTTGTAATTGGATTTTCCAAGATCTTCAAAAACATAATTTTTATTTTCAAAAGACACTACAGCCTCGTTAGGAAGTCCCATTGTATAACGACTGCTGATATTCACTTCGGCATTCACGTACATTCCTTTTACAAATTCAGTATTCACAGAAGATAATCTGGCAATTGCCGTTGCAGAACCACCGTTTTCAATACTGGGAACTACGCTGACAATTTTAGCATTGGATTTCACATCCGGATTCTGATTGTTGTACACCAGAATTTCCTGCCCCACTTTTACATCATTCACATCATTTTCAAAAATCTTGAGTTCTAAAAGTAATCCAGCTGGATTAATCAGCTCAAATAATGTATCTGCCGGGTTGATATACTGCCCGTTATTCACAAGAATTTTACTTACAAAACCTGTAAAAGGAGCATAAATATTGATTTTACTTCTGATATTTCCGGTAGTCAGACCTTTGGCATTAATTCCGATGATTCTCAGTTTTTCTTCCAACCCTTTTAAAGTGGCGTTCAAAGTAGAATAATCTGCCTGAGCAGTCTGTAGGGTTTTGTCACTGCTGGCTTTGCTTGTATTTAAATCTTTCTGACGGTTGAAATTCAGTCTTGCCGCTTCGAGCTGAGCTTTGGTCACCAGATAATCCTGCTGCAATTGTATAAACTGAGGGTCTTCCACTACTGCAAGCACTTGTCCTTTGCTGAAATGACTTCCATTAATGATATTGATCGATTTAATATGTCCACCCATAATACTGGAAACTAAACTGATATGAGATGGTGCAATTTCTGCCTTTCCGTTTAATCTCACCAGCTTTTCCATATTCCTGTTCTGAATACTGGTTGTTGTTAACCCTACAGACTGAATCTGTTTTTCTGTAAGATGAACGGAGTTTTTGTCATTCTTGGAAAATTTGGTGTTTTCGTAAACCGTTTTTTCTTCTTCTTTTTTACCGGAACATGAAGATAAAGTAAGGATGAAAGCCACGCTGTATAGGGATATATTCTTGAAATGCATGTTGATATTATTTTGAAATTAAGAATTGAAGTTCAGCTCCGATCTGATTCAGTTTTTCAAGCTGATCAATATAATCTGCTTTGGTTTTTACGGCCTGATTCACCAGTATGACCCAGTCCAGATAATCTATTTCTCCAACCTCCATCTGTTTCTGAGCAGTTTTTAGAATAGTTTCGGATTTTGGAAGCTGTTTTTGTTCATAATTTTCGATGATCTGCTGTTGGTTCATATAGGTAGTCAACTGTTGTTTCAATCTGTTTTTAAGTTCAATTTCTTTTCTCTGGTACTGATTTTCGGAGATGGCTATTTTTGCCTGTGCTGCCTTTGCCAAAGCTCTCTGTCCTTTGGTGAACAGTGGAATTCCTACTCCTACCTGAACCGAATTGAACCGATTATTATTGATGTTTTTCATACTTTGATTGGTGTATCCTATAAGAAGATCCGGAAGCAGCCTGCTTTTTTCAAGCTGTACTTCTGCCTCTCCTACTTTGATCTGCTGCTGCAGATATTGAAGCTCAGGGTGCTGTTGTACCATTTCTTCTGAAATCTGAAGTCCGATATTCACCGTGGGACGATCGGCAACTGGTTGGTACGGAACCTCTGACTGAAGTAATAACTGAAGCTGAAGTTTTGCAATATTCACGTCGTTTTCTAACGTATTCAACTGTACTTTGATCTGTTCTTTCTGGATTTCTGCGGTGGATTCCTCCAGAATATTGGCTTCCCCTTTTTTTAATCTTAATCCGGCTTTATCTGCAAAATTATTGTAAAGCTGGCTGATGTATTCCAGCACTTTTTTCTTCTCCTGAAGCACCAGTATCCTGTAGAAAACACTTGTTACTTCTTTGGTAAGCTGTGCCCTGGTCAGATTCTGATTGATGACACTGGCAGACCATTCGGCATCCAGCATTTGTTTTCTTTTTGAATACACCGTTGGAAAACTGAATCTTTGAGTGATTCCGAATGAATTATCCGTTTCCTCTCCCTGAATCTGGCCAAATCCTCCGGTAATTTCCGTCTGGGGAATATCCAGATAACTGGCTTTCAGTTTTTCCTGATAATCTGAGACTAATTTTGAATTTTTAAGAGTACCATTCTGCTGGTATGCTTTTTCCAAAGCCTGATCATAGGTAATATTTTCCTGAGCCTGATAAGTTCCAAAGGATATTAACAACAGGAAAACAGACAGTTTTTTATAGTTGGTTTTTTTTGAGAATTTCATTTTATCTTTATTAATATGTTCAAAGAGGACGTATAAAATTGGAAGGACAAACAAGGTTAAAAGAGTGGCAAGCATTAATCCTCCGATCACCACCGTTGCCAGAGGTCTCTGTACTTCGGCTCCTGCACCGTTGCTGATGGCCATGGGAAGAAACCCCAGAGAAGCTACAAACGCAGTCATTAGAACCGGGCGAAGCCTGATTTTTGTTCCTATCAGTACAATTCTGCTGGTATTGGCTATTCCATTCTTTTTCAATCGGTTAAATTCTGATATCAAAACAATTCCATTAAGTACGGCAACTCCAAATAATGCAATGAATCCTACACCTGCACTGATGCTGAAAGGCATTCCTCTCAATGCCAGAAAATACACCCCTCCTATCGCAGATAATGGAATAGCAGTATAGATTAACAAGCTGTGTTTTACAGAACCGAAAGCAAAGAATAAGAGCAGGAAAATCATTACTAACGAAATAGGAACTGCGATTCCCAGTCTGGCTTTGGCTTCATTTAAGTTTTCAAAAGCACCTCCATAAGAAACAGTGTATCCTGGTGATAGTTTCAGGTTTTTATCTGCTTTTTGCTGAAGTTCTTCAACAATACTCTGGACATCTCTTCCTCTCACATTAAAACCTACAATAATCCTTCTTTTAGTATCTTCCCGCTGAATCTGGTTCGGACTGTTTTTAAGCTCTACTTTAGCCAATTGTGACAAAGGAATCTGTTCTCCTGAAGAAGTTGGAACCAAAAGATTCTGAATGCTGGTAATATCTTTTTTATGTTCATTATCCATGCGGACAACGATATCAAACTTTTTCTCGCCTTCATACAAAGCACCTGCGGTCTGCCCTGCAAAAGCCATATTAATTACCCTGTTGATGTCCGCCACTGAAATATTGTATCGGGAAAGTTCCGAACGGTTATAATCAATCACAACCTGCGGAGCACCTACTACTGGTTCGATATATAGATCCTGAGCACCTTTTACGGTGTTGATGATGCTTCCCAGCTTTTTTGCATAGGCGGCAAGGCTGTCCAGGTCTTCACCATAAATCTTGCAGACTACATCCTGCCTTGCTCCGGTCATCAGCTCATTGAAACGCATCTGTACAGGAAATTGAAAACTGGTTGTCAGCCCCGGAATAATGCTTAAAGCTTTGCTCATTTTGTCAGAAAGCTCAGAAAATGTCGTTGCAGAGGTCCATTCCTTTTTAGGCTTTAAAACGACGATCATATCTCCGGAATCCATTGCCATTGGTTCCGTGGGAATTTCTGCACTTCCAATTTTCATGACTACTTTTTCTACTTCAGGAAACTGTGTTAAAAGAATATGCGCCGCCTGTGTAGTGGCTTTCTTGGTTTCATTGATATTACTTCCCTGAAGAATTCTCATTTCGACAGCAAAGTCGCCTTCCTCCAAAGATGGTATAAATTCTCCACCCATTCTGGAAAGGATAAAAACAGCACCTGCAAACAGGATTAGCACACCAATGATGATAGTTTTTCTGAATTTAAGAGCTTTCATCAGTAATTGCTGATGTCCGGTTTCCACTTTACCCATGACGCGGTCCGAGATGTTTTCTTTTTCTTTTTTCTTTCTGCTTAATACCAGAGAACTCATCATCGGAATATAAGTCAGGGAAAGAATAAATGCTCCGATCAGGGCAAAGGCAACAGTTTGAGCCATAGGCTTAAACATTTTTCCTTCAATTCCCTGCAGGGTAAAAATCGGAAGATATACAATTAAGATAATAATCTGTCCGAAAACTGCACTGTTAACCATTTTGGTCGCAGAGCCTGAAACCTGATCATCCATTTCTTTTTTGGTGAGCATATTGTCTTTCCCAAAGTACTTTTTATGAGCAAGCTGATGCAGCACGGCTTCCACAATAATGACAGCACCATCTACGATAAGACCGAAATCTAGCGCTCCAAGACTCATCAGATTTCCTCCAACCCCGAAAATATTCATCATGATAATGGCGAAAAGCATGGCCAAAGGAATAACGGAAGCCACTAGTAATCCTGCTCTGAAATTTCCTAAAAATAATACCAGAATGAAAACAACGATCAAAGCCCCTTCCATCAGGTTTGTTTTTACAGTACTGATGGTATTGTTCACCATTTTAGCGCGATCAAGGAAAGGCTCAATCACCACTCCTTCCGGTAATGATTCCTGGATTTTCTCCAGTCTTTGTTTAATATTTCCGATAACGACATTGGCATTTTCTCCTTTCAGCATCAGAACAATTGCTCCGGATACTTCTCCGGTGTCATTATAGGTCATAGCACCATACCTTGTCGCATAACCGATCTTGACAGACGCTACATCTTTAATATGCACGGGAATTCCTTCTTTAGTTTCCGCTACCTGAATGCTTCCAATATCTTCTGTACTTCCCAGTAGTCCTTCGCTGCGGATAAACAGAACGGTTTCTTTCTTTTCAATATATGCACCTCCGGTATTCTGGTTATTCTTTTCCAATGCTGCAAAAACATCATTGATGTTGATGTTAAATGCCTGTAATTTATTAGGATTAATGGCAATTTCATACTGTTTCAGTTTTCCTCCGAAACTGCTTACATCTGCCACACCTTTTGTTCCCAAAAGCTGTCTTCTGACCACCCAATCCTGAATGGTTCTCAGTTCTGTTTCGTCATATACATTTTCGTATCCTTTTTTGGCTCTTACCACATATTGGAAAATCTCTCCCAACCCTGTTGAAATAGGCCCTAATTCCGGCTTACCGATTCCTGTCGGTATATTGTCCTGAACAAGCTGCAGCCGTTCCTGAACCTGTTGACGCGCCCAATACACATCCGTCTTATCATCAAAAACTACCGTCACTAATGAAAGTCCGAAACGGGAGAAACTTCTCAGCTCTGTAATTCCGCTGATATTGCTGGTAGCCTGTTCGATAGGAAACGTAACAAGACGTTCTATATCTGCTGCACCATATGAAGGAGCAGTAGTAATGATCTGAACCTGATTATTGGTGATGTCCGGCTGGGCATCAATAGGAAGTTTAGTGGTTTCATAGACTCCAAAGAGGATGAGAGCCACAGTAAACAGAGCAATGATGAGTTTATTCTTTACAGAAAACTCAATAATTTTATTTAACATGGAAAAAAGATTAATGGTAATCCGGAATGCTTTATAAAAGCTGAAATGCTCCCAAAACTTAAAGTATCAAAACATGCATTTGTAACTTCTTTGGTTAAGGCTTAAGCATCAATACAATGCATTACGAATTAATTGATATGTAACAAAAATTCACTGCTTTAGGTAAGAACATAAAGCATTAATTTTCAATGTGAAGTTGATTAAGAAAGCCGCGGTGGCTGGAAAATCTGAGAAAGGTATTGGTTGGAAAAGTCTTTTTCCTTGTAAATACTGCTTTTCTTTGAAACAGTAATTTCCTTAGGTTTTTTTATTTCGAATGAAAGCTCCGGAAGCTGTGCGTGTACGGTCAGTACGATAGGAGGATTGATAAACGGCAGCTTCTGATCGGTATCCCAGTCTGAATCCTCTTTGTGGTTATCATAGTGCTCCATTACAAATTCTGAAAAGCTTCCATGGTATTCCATGAAATGTTCCACAAACATAGGCACTTTCAGTACTTCCCCCGCATTGGTGGTAGCCAGCACATACATCATTGAACATAATATGGAGAACCATTTTAACATGAGTGCAAATATAGGGCTTAAATTTTTTCTGAATGGGCTTTAGTATTAATTTTTTGAGAATTTTAGCCAGTTTAAAAGCAGTTTAAATAAATAATAACTCTTCGTAAAAATGTTAGGTTTATCAAACAAAAAATCAAAGCCTTGACTTCAGTCTGCTCAGTGTCTCCTGTGAGATATTAAGATAGGAAGCCACCAGTTTGTTGGAAAGCCGGCGTACAATAATCGGATTTTCTTCCAGTAACTGTTTGTATTTTTCAAGAGCATCCTGCACCATAAAAGACATCAGCCTTTTAGTGTTGGCAATACAGGCAATTTCAATATAAATTCTGTAAAATTTTTCCCATTGAGGAATAATGTCCAATAAATGATAAAAATCCTGATGGGTAATATAATAGACCTCTGAATCTTCTACTGCCTGAAGAAGTTCATCAGAAGGTTCCGAAGTAATAAAGGTATGAAGCGCTGTAGCGAACTGATTTTCAAAAGCAAAATATCTTGTAGAATCCTGCCCTTCCTTATTAATGTAAAATATCCTTAAACAGCCTTTTACAACAAAGAATGTTTTTTTGGGAGAATGAACATTGGTAACGAGAAGCTCGTTCTTTTTTAATTTGACAGGTTTGAAATAAGAAAGAATAACTTTCAATTCTTCATCTGTTATTGATATTTTGCTTTTAATATATGAAACTAATACGTCTTCCATTTATTTAAATCAGTCACCGCAAATGTAGCAATAAATATGTTAAAAACTTATTGCTATTCCTGCTTCTTAAGTGCTTTCAGAAGTTTTTCCTTCCGGTTGCCCTGCTCTCCAATAGGAACAGGCGTATAGGGCTTGGGTGTCCCATTTAAGGTTTGTTTTAAAATAGGTGCGAAGCTCATGTACAGTAGTATATTCTGCAGCGATGTAAACATATTCTTTCAATACACCTGATGGAAACTGAACAGATTTCACCACTTCGGCAAGCATGCTTCCCTGCTCAGGATGAGGATTGTGCAGCCATTCTACAGATAAATCTGCTGCTGAACATAAGATCAGTTCGTCCTCTTTATCTGCGACTTCCAATATTATTTTTGCTCTTACGTAGGAAGGAAACTGTTCTGCGATGGCACAAATCACAGGCAGAGCCGTTGCGTCTCCTGCCATCAGATAAAAATCAGCATCCGGAATTAAAGGTTTTGTGCTTTCTTTCATTCCTATTTCCAATACATCACCTGGATTGGCCTTCAATGCCCATGCAGAAGCTGGTCCGTTGTCACCATGAGCTACAAAATCAATGCTCAGTTCCTTTTCTTCAAGGTCAATTTTTCTGTTGGTATACGTTCTGATGAGAGCTACGTTTTCTTCTTCAGCGGGTATAAATATTTTATTATTAGATCCTGACTTAACGTTAGCCAATAGTTCAGTCTGTTTTTTATCAATATTAAATATGACACGGATTAAATGCGGTGTAATAAAGAGTTTCTTTTTAACGGTAAATACAGAACGTATTTTTTTCGTTTCTTTTACTTGAGATATTAGGGAATATTCCATTTTTATTTTTTGTTAAATAGTAAAATAATCATTGCAATGACACAGCTGATTCCTCCGAACAGGTATACAGTCTGATAATCAAACCAGCCGGCAATTAATCCTGCTATAGGACCTGCCAATCCTAATGAAAGGTCAACAAATGCGACATAGGCTCCTAGTGCTGTTCCTCTCATCTGCGGCTTTACTTGTTGAATGGCAAGAACTCCCAATGCAGGAAAGACCAATGAAAATCCTACTCCCGTCAATCCACATCCGATAATAGCCAATGTTTTGGAGGCAGAGGTCCAGATCAGCATTTGTCCTGCCACTTCGATAATCAGAGAGATCAAGGCTATTGTAAATCCTCCGTATTTATCCGGAAAAGAAGCAAATAAAATTCTGGTCAGCACATAACATGCTCCGAAGATCATAAAGGCAAGAGAAGCATCACCCCAATTTTTTTGAGAGAAAAACAAGGCAATAAAAGAAGCAATACATCCAAAAGCCATTGATGAAAAAGCAAGGCTCAGACCCTGACCCGATATGGTACCAATTACTTTGTAGAAAGGCATTCTTATATGATCTTTATCTACGGGAATAGAAGGAAGTTTTGCTGTGGAAAGCCAACTTACCAGCGGAAGTAAGGCAATAAGAAGAAAAGCAGGAAAAATATTGTATTCTTTACTTAACCAGATACTGATGGGAGTTCCGATTGCAATTCCCGCATACATGGCAATACCATTCCAGGTCATTACTTTTCCCGAACTGGAATGTCCTGCAAGACCTATTCCCCACGTTAATGCTCCTGTAACGAGAAAACTTTCACCAATCCCATGAATAATTCTTGCCAATAAGAGAAAAGCAAGTGCCAGAATCGGTTGAGTCTGAAATAATACTGCCAGGACATAAGCAATTCCTGCAATAACAGCCAGTATTACGCCGGACATTTTACTTTTCTTAGCACCTCTGGTATCTGTGATTTTTCCGGAATAGGCACGGGTTAAAAGTGTTGACAATGATTGCAGACCAATCACAAGTCCTACAATAATGCTGTCAAAACCCAACGTGTTCTGAACAAACCTGGGAAGTACTCCCAACGCAATTCCTATGGTAAGGTAAACTGAAAATACCGAAATGATAATAGGAGCCGTTGCCTGATAGAAATTAATAGTCTGTCCTTTTTCTAATGTTGTACTCATAAATTTTGTTTAAAATATTCGGGTGCAAAGGTCCCGGTACAACAGATAAAAAACTTTGACTTAGATCAAAAAAGGAAGAATGGCATTAATCAAAATCCAGAAAACTATCCGTAAGTTGTTTCCACTGTATTTTTGCAATTCCCAGCATTCCTCCTAAAGCAGTAGCAAGATTTCTGATGACATCCGGAAGCTTTGCGTTCCAGTTGGGTCTTTCATTTCGTCCGTATACGGCTGCTTTTAAATAAGCTATATTGCGGGATATCATAAAAGTTGAGCTGGCTGCAGAACTATAAAAATGGGCAATATGACGACTTTTTTTATTTTGAGGATTTATCGAAGGTCTGCATGTGATTGATATACTTTCAGAAAAACTGTCCTGATAGAAGCAGATATCTGTTATTTTTACCCAATCGTACCCTTTAGCCTCAGGTTCTCCCGGACCAGGAATATCAATCCTGATAAAATCTCCTTTTTGAGGTTCTCGGTCTGCAGGATTCCCATTAAAATCATATAATTTAAATGCAGCGAAAGCTTTTCCGGTATAATTTTCCCAATTATTAACTGAAAAGAATCTTTCTTTTAATAGGTTAAACTTTTCCGGAATCAGATCCTGGTCAAAAACTTTTCTGCTTTCCGTATCATGGAAGCCACCGAACTTTTGTGCAGGAACTCCTTTAAATATCTTTGGACTCATATGACAGGTTTTTATCCAAAGTAGTACAAAAAACTTTCAGAATTTATGAGTAGGATCACAAAAGAGTTAAGCGTGTGTTTAATTATTATCTTTATAAAGTCGTATTCTGATAATAATTCACTTTTTGAGATTTCTTTATTTTGCGTAAAAAACATGCGTACAATTCTTCAAATGGCGAATTATATTTATCAGGAGAGGTTTTTATATTGCTTATTTCGGAATCTCAAAGAAAACAAGGAAGATTTAGGAAATAATTACTTTTAGGAAAAATCAATAATTTTTAAAAAAAATAAACTTATACTGTTTTGCATAACATGATTTTTGTTTATATTTGTGAATCGAAATAATTTTTTTTCATCATTTGTGTTTTTTTAAGGTCTCCATCCGTGGAGACCTTTTTATTTTCAATAATATCATAATTGAATATTGACTAATGAAGTGGAAAAACGGGCGAAATGTGAAATATTTTCTTATTTAATTCAGTTGATTGCTTTTCTTTAAAGGAATGTACGAAGTTTTATAATGTTAATAACTCCCCTTTTTTAATAATTTCAAACTGTTTTTATAAAGATTAAAAAAACTATTGAATGGTTTTAATAAAATCAGTGGGCCTGAATTTCATCACAGAATAAAAACTTCTGGTATAAGCCTGAACACTCTTGTACCCTACTTCATAAGCTGTTTCTGAAATGGTAAGATTTCCGGAACTCAAATATTCCAGACTCTTGATGATACGAAGCATTTGCTGATATTTGCTTAAAGTAAGACCTGTTTCTTTTTTGAAAATACGCTCCAGAGTACGGAAAGATAAAAGTGCTGTATCACTCAGGTCTTCCATTTTGATCTCATTTCGGTAATGACTGTGGAGATGTTCTATGACTTTAGCAAGGCGTTTATCTTTGGGAAGACTAATATGAAGAGTCAGGGAATGTTCTACAAACCGTGGAAGTTCGTTGAACAATGCTTTCAGAAACAAGCTTTCATGATGATCCGGAGTCATCAGCTTAGACCATTTCTCTGCATATTTTATCATTTCCTTTAAAACCGGAGGAACAGAAAATACCTTCACATCTTGATAAAAAGATTCTTGGATACTGATCTCCGCAAACATGATCATCAGTTTGATCTTTTCAGAATGGGAATTGGTTTTATGGACTGCATTTGGTGGGATCCATACGGCATGATTTTGAGGGAGGAGATAGATTTTTTCTTCGATAGTTATGTACTGGAAACCACTCTCTACATACACGAGCTGCCCTTTCTGATGGTGATGCAGAACATTATCATGCACCCAGTTTTCTTCAAACCATACAAAATAAGGCTTTTTCAGTTCATCTATTTTTATACTGTCATTAGCATTCATGTCGTTTCAGGTTAAAACTTTGGCAAAATTAAACAAAATTACTGTGCTAATTTTGTACAAAAGTTTTTATTATGATGAAGAATGAAGTAAAAAAGAATGCTTCGTATGTTTTATTAATTATTAATGTTCTGGTAGTTATACTTATTTCCAGCAATCTCCGTTCACCGATTGTGGCGGTTGCTCCTGTACTTGGAGAAGTAAGGGAGGCTTTGAAACTGGATAATTTTCAGGTGAGTCTGCTTACTTCTATTCCCCTGTTTATGTTTGCCGCCTGTTCTGTACTGGTGAGCAGATTTTCCAATAAGTTTGGAATCAGTAAACTGCTTATGTATTCTCTGATTATTCTAAGTTTTGGATTATTCTTGCGAATCAGTGGATCTCTATGGCTTTTGTTTTTAGGATCTCTATTCATTGGTTTAGGAATATGCATTGGAAATGTAGTCACTCCGGGATATGTTAAGAATAATTTTCCGAAGCAGATAGGTCTTATGACAGGAATTTTTGCGGTATCGATGAATCTTACAGCAGCTTTAGCTTCCGGATTCAGTGTGAAAATAGGAGAACTGACAGGTTTTGGATGGAAAGGCTCTCTGGGAATATGGCTGGTGATTGCCGCATTAGGTTTCCTTGTTTTATCATTGGAATTTATATTTAACAAAAGAAATCCGGCTCCACCTAAAACAGCGCTCAGTATTTCAGATTTTAATATGTTCAAATCTGCCCAGGCATGGAATATCAGTATTTTTATGGGACTGCAGTCTTTATTTTATTATTGCCTGGTAGCATGGCTTCCTTCATTTCTTGCGGATTTTCATATGCAGGGAGAAAGCTCCGGCTGGGTGTTTTTTGTAATTCAGATTACCATGATTCCTGTGACGTTTTGCTGTCCGATTATTGCCAGTAAAATGAAAGACCAGAGACTTATGATCCTTTTCATATGTACCCTGATGTTCAGCAGTACAATGATGTTTGTCTTTCTGAAATCTCAGTGGATTTATGGGAATGCGGTGATAATTGGTATTTCTAATGGATTATCTTTCAGTTTGTCAATTCTTTTCTTTTCTACAAGAACGAAAAGCAGTATCAATGCCGTTAAGATATCAGGAATGGCTCAGTCTGTAGGATATCTGATTGCAGCGTTCGGGCCTCCGTTGTTTGGAAAACTTCATGATTGGGATACTTCCTGGAACAGTTCATTCTATTTGTTAAGCTGTGCGGTAATACTGATGCTGTATTTTGGATTGAAAGCAGCGAGAAATAAATATGTTGAGGATTAGGATAGTCAAAGGTCAGGTGACACGTCTTTTATTGCTGGATGCTACCCATTCTTCTTTTTGGCATTTCGGGCAGCGTCCGGCATTACCCTCTCTTTTATGTTCAGTATACCCACAGAATATACAAGAGTAATGTCTTTCCTCACGAATATATCGTAACGGATTATGTAATGAGCCTGGCATAATAGGAAGTCCATACCTTACAAATTCATCTTCTAAAAAAAATACACTGATTTCTCCTGATATTTCTTCTATAGCCATTTCAATTTGGCCAAGTTGCGAAATTCCCTTTAGTCTCAGCTCTGCAAAGAATTCGTCACTCCCAAGGTTTTCTTTTTGAAAGTTTTTAATGGAGAATTCTCCATTTTCTACCAGGCAGATGGATTTTCCTTCCACCAGATTTTCAAAACTTTTACTTTTTCCGATAAAATGCGTCACAATAGAATATAGAAGAATAATAACAATAAAAACAATAAGGGACGAAATAATTCCAACATCTTTATTAAACATAGGATCTCCTGCTGCCGATCCCAGGCCAATAATGACTACCAATTCAAAGATTGAGAGTTGTTTTACCCCTCTTTTTCCTAAAATTCTAAGTCCGATGATGATGGCAATGAACATAATCATGGTACGAAGAATGATCTCCAAGAGAAAAGACCATTCTTCGTGTCCCAATAATAATTCTTTCCAATCAAGATTTAAGAGAAAAACTGACAGCATATAAATTATTTATCAGGAAATATTCAAAAAATAAGCCATAACTCCTGTTATTTATTCACATCTGTTTCAAACTCGCCTCTTCTCCGTCTTTCAATATGAAACATTGATTTTCGAGTCCTTTTTCTGTTATTTTTCCCTGAATAAATTTCCGGTCTTCTCTGCAATGGCTTACCGCTTCCAGATGGGTTACCCAAACAGTAGAATCCGGTGCATATTCACAGACCTTTACAATGTCTTCACTGGTCATAATAATAGGATCTCCCACAGAGAAAGTGGCGGCTCCTCCGGCAACAATAATGTGCTGTGGTTGGTGTTTGTCAATTTCTGATGCAATTTCATCATACCAAATCGTGTCTCCTGCTATGTAAACGGATTCATTTTCTTTTTTAAAAACAAAACCATTTACGATACCCATTTTTTCTCCTATTTCTCCGGTTCCATGTTGTCCTTTCGTGGCAGATATCTCAATATTTTTCCACTGAATCTTATTATTCACAGCAATAATATTGGTAAATCCCTGTGCAGCAATGTGGTCTGCAATAATATCCGAACAGATGATCGGAATATTTTTATCAAGAAGTCCGACGGCTGCAGGATCCCAATGATCAGGATGAAGATGGGTGACGACAACAGCATCAATTTCTTTTAATCTTTTATTTAATTCTTCTTTATTAAAAGGCAGATCTGTAAGTGGGTTCAGTAATTCACTGTCCGTCATAGGCATTTTCCCCATAGAGTCTTTTTCACCCAGCATAGGATCTACAAGGACGGAAATTCCATCAATATTTAATAGCAATGTTGCATTGCGCCATAATTGTAATTTCATTTTGAGTATGTTTGTAGAACAAAGCTATTACCCGATGAGGGTAAAACAATCGAAGGTTACCAAAAGGTTAACCACAAATATTCAACTGTGTTATGAATTTCGAAGAATTTAAAAACTGTGGATTAAGAAGAAGCCTGAATATTCTTTCAGGGAAATGGAAGCCTCTGATCCTGCACAATCTTTTTGAAGAAGATCGGGTACGTTTTGTAGAACTTTGGCGGAATATGCCCCGGGTTTCCAAGAAAGTATTGGCAGAACAGCTGAAACAGTTGGAAGAAGACCTTATTATTGAAAGGATTGAAGTTTATAATTTCCCACCGGAAGTCTATTATAAATTAACAGAGAAAGGACAAAAACTGGGACCTATTCTTTCCGAACTTCATTTATGGGGAAATGAATTGGGATAAAATTATTTTTAAATATTTTATATATTGTTGAAAAAAAACTAATAACAATTTTTTACAAATGAAAAGAATCATTATTTTGATCTCCTGCGCAATAGGCACATGGGTAACTGCACAGATAGTGCCACCACCAACGATTCAAAGATCCAACACAACATCCCGCGGCCTAACTGTCAATTCAAGAAAAGGAACATTAATTGAAAAGAAAATCATCAATTTAGGTAAATTTAAAAACCTGAATATTCAAAAAATTGTAACGAAAGATATTTCTGACAATTCATCGGATACTTTTCTTGGAATTATGTATGAATATGAAACCTTTGATGAAATCTCCAAAAAGACACTTACTATTGACAAAAATGAATTGGGAAAACTGATTCAGGCTCTTCAGATGGTAGAACAGAAAGAAAATGAAAAGGCTGGCCAGGAAACCAGATATAAGTTTGTAACGATGAGTAATATTGAATTCGGAAGTGTTTATCGTGAAAAACTTTCTTCATGGGTGAATTATATCAAAATTCCATCCAATCATTTTAATCAGAACTTGCTGGAATTCAATAAAGATGAATTAAAAGAATTGATTGCTATTTTGAAGAAATCAGAACAGGATATTTAAAAAATACCGGCACTGGCATTCAACATAAAAACCTTATAGGTCCTGGAAACCTATAAGGTATATTAAAAAAATTAAAAATAATTATTACCGGACCGGATCTTTTATTCTCTAAACTGATCCAGTACCTCCGTAATATTCTGATAGACAAAATCCAATTCTTCCGATGTAATACAATATGGAGGAACCAGATAGATTACATTTCCTAACGGCCTCATAATAATTCCTCTCTGTAAGAATTCATTGTAAAGCTTCTTCCCTATTTCATTGAAATAAGAAGTATCATTCCCGGTTTTAAAATCGAACGCTAAAATAGTTCCGATCTGACGAACCTTTTCTACATGAGGATGCAAAGCAAGTACTTTCACAAACTCTGAATGTTGATGAGTGATGCGGTTAATATTCATTTGAGTTTCATTTGTCAATAGTAATTCCATACTGGCAAGTGCCGCGGTACAGGCTAGAGGATTAGCTGTAAACGAATGCCCGTGAAATAAGGTTTTATAACGGTCTTCAGAAAGGAAAGCCTCATAAATTTCATTGGAGCAGGTTGTAATTCCCATAGGCATCGTTCCTCCTGTCAATCCTTTTGAAAAACACATAATATCCGGCTTTTCCGTAAGATAATCTGCTGCGAAAAGTTTACCTGTTCTTCCAAACCCTGTAAAAACTTCATCCTGGATCATGAGAACGCCTTCTTCTCTACAGAATTTCATTAGCTGGCTTAGGTCTTCAGCTTTATACATCAGCATTCCGGCAGCCCCCTGAACTAATGGCTCATAGATAAAACAAGCCGCCTCATCCGCTAATTCTTTAATCTGTCTCCGCAGACTTTTCAGGTTTTCTGCATTGGGTGTATCTATAAAAACAACTTCAAACAACATACTTTCAAAAGGTCTTGTCCAAAAGCTTTTTCCACTTACAGACATAGCCCCGAAAGTATCTCCGTGATACGCATTTTTAAAAGCTAAAATCTTTGTCTTCTTTTTCTCTTTATTGTATGCATATTGAATACACATTTTTAAAGCAACTTCTACTGCGGTAGAGCCGTTATCCGAATAAAAGACCTTTTCCTGGTTATCAGGCAGAAGTCTCAGTAAATTTTCTGAAAGCTGTATTGCCGGCTCATGGGTAAATCCTGCGAAAATCACCTGTTCCAGTGTATTCAACTGTTCAAAAACACGTTGTGCAATATAAGGATGAGAATGGCCGTGCAATGTTACCCACCATGATGAAACGACATCCAGATATTTTTTTCCTTCGGTATCATACAGATAAATTCCTTTTCCTTTTACAATAGGAATGGCATCATCAGCTGTTTTCATCTGCGTGTACGGATGCCAGTTCACCGCTTTATCTCTCTCCTGCAGACTGATTTCTTTGGTTAATGTATTCATATATTGATCTAAAAAGTAATAAGTGATGGAGATGGATTTAACAATAATTTAGTTGAATATGTTGGCGTAAATGTTGTATTGATCGCAAAGACGCAAAGTTTTATTATAGATTGCGTGTGATATTTAAGGACGCAAGAAAATATTGCTTACTAAGCTTTTGCGCCTTTGCGTTTTCCAACTTATAGAGCAGTTTATAAAAGTTCAAAAACCAGTTTTATAATAAGCACTATAATACCAATAATCCAGCTCATCACTCATTATTTATCGTTTATAATTTACTAGCAGCATGTTTCTTTTTTCATCATAGGTTTCAATCCTAAGGTCTGCAGCATCTGCATATCTTCAGAAACTCCCGGATTTGGTGTTACCAGTAAAGTTTCTCTTTCTCCCGTGAAAATGGAATTGGCTCCTGCCATAAAGCACCATGCCTGTTCTGTTTCAGTCATTTCTATACGTCCTGCGCTTAATCTCACCATAGAAGATGGCATTACGATTCTTGCTGTGGCAATCATTCTTACCATTTCCCACGTATCTACTTTTTCATTATCCGCTAATGGTGTTCCCGCTACCCTTGCTAATGCATTAATTGGAACGGATTCCGGATGTTTTGGCATTGTTGCCAATGTTAAAAGCATTGAAATTCTGTCTCTATGCGTTTCACCAAGTCCGATAATTCCTCCGGAACATACTGTGATTCCTGCTTTTCTTACATTGTTGATCGTATTGATCCTGTTGTCAAAAGTTCTGGTAGAGATGATCTCCTCATAATACTGTTCAGAAGTATCAAGGTTGTGGTTGTACGCATATAATCCGGCTTCCTGAAGTCTGATCGCCTGTTCTTCGGTAAGCATTCCCAATGTACAGCAAACTTCAAGGCCAAGATCATTGACTCCTTTTACCATATCAATCACCCTGTCAAAATCGCGGTTATTACGAACTTCACGCCATGCTGCTGCCATACAAAATCTTGAAGATCCCGAGTCTTTTGCTTTTTGAGCGTGAGCAATTACAGTTTCTGTAGGTAATAAAGCCTGTACTTTAATATCCGTGTGATAACGGGCTGCCTGCCCACAATAGGAGCAGTCTTCAGGACATCCGCCGGTTTTGATAGATAATAATGTTGAAATCTGTACTTCGGAAGGATCATGCCATTCGCGGTGTACTGTGGCTGCTTTATAGATCAGTTCCATTAGAGGAAGGTGATAAATTTCCTCGATCTCTTCTTTAGTCCAGTTATTTCTCAATGTTGTTTTTGTATCCATTATCCTATTTTTGTTATTGTTAATTGCTTTGCAGCATGTTGTATAGATTCCTTATCCGTACTGTTGATTTCGGGAATCTTTATAATTTTTGTTTCTTTTTCAATAAAACTGCAGATCACTCTTTCTGTATCTTCGGGGAAATCTCCGTTAAGAATTAAATATTCCAACTTAATTCCTCTCTGTTGTAAAGCTAAAATTGAGAGCAGGCTATGATTGATGCAGCCTAAATAATTTCTGACTACCAATGCTGTCGGAATGTTTAATTCTTCAATAAGATCTATCATAAAAGTAGTATCTGATATGGGTACCATAAGCCCTCCTGCTCCTTCTACAATCAGAGGATTTGCTGTATTGGGGAGTTGAAAATCATTCAGATTGATGGTTATATTTTCTTCTCTTGCAGACTGATGTGGTGATGCAGCCAGTTGTAAGCGGTAAGTTTCCGGATGACAAAAGTTGGTATCTGTCCATGCTTCAATTTTATGACTGTCTGTATAGTGCAGATCTCCTGATTGTATCGGTTTCCAGTATTCTGTTTTAAAATGCTGAACCAAAACGGCTGAGCAAACTGTTTTTCCTATTTCGGTTCCTATTCCTGTTATAAATAATTTCATGTTTTGAGATTCGGGGTTCGGGATTCGTGTTACGGGTTTTGAATCTTTTTTGCTTTAAATAAACTCTTTAATAATTCCCGTCAGTTTCATAATTTCTTCTTCTGTATTAAAGCTATGAAGGCATATTCTCAACCTTTCGCTTCCTTCTTTTACTGTAGGACTGTATATAGCATAGGTTAAAAATCCTTCTTCAGATAAAATGTTCTGTAATTCTTTCAGTTTGTGATTATCCGGAATTAGAATAGCCTGCACTGGACTTGTTTCTGCCGATGGAGACTGTAATTTACTGCTTCGGAAAACTTTGATGTTATTCTGAAGTTTTTCAGCCAGTTCATGATTTTGATCTAAAAATTCATATCCTGTTTTGATGCTCATCCATTGGAAATCCTGTGCTGATGTGGTATAAATGAAAGGACTTGCAAAATTGATCAGGTAAGATTTCACTGTTTCATTACAGAGAATAGCTGCTCCATGAGCCCCGAGAGCTTTTCCATAGGTCACCACAGCTGCTGAAACATGGTTCTGTAACTGTAATTTTTCAATCAATCCATATCCAAAAACGCCGAAGGCGTGGGCTTCATCAACAATCAAAGAAGATTTATATTTGCTGGCAAGGGCAGCGATTTCCTGAACAGGAGCAAAATCTCCTTCCATCGAATAAAGACTTTCTATTGCAATATAACAATGTCCTTTCTGTCTTTTTAAAATATTTTCAAGATCTTCGATATCATTGTGTTTGAATTTCAGTTTTTTAGCATTGGATAGTTTGCAACCATCATGTACTGACCGATGAATTTGTTCGTCCACAATAATGGCATCATGACGGCTGGGAAGCGTTGAAAACAAAGCAAGGTTGGCATTATATCCGGATGGGAAGAGCAATGCCGATTCAAAATGATGTTTCTGCGCAATCTCATTTTCCACGGAAACTGCGATATCACTGTTTCCGCTAATTAACCTTGAACCTGTGCTTCCCGAAAGCAGTTGAGGGTTATCGATAATCTTTTGCAGCAGTAATTGTTGAAGGTCTTTACTTTTTGCAAACCCCAGATAATCATTGGAATAAAAATCAATTCCATCGGATAGAAGCCTTAAACTTCTTAAGGTTCCTTTGTCTCTTCGTTTATCAAGGGATTCCTGAAAAGGTAAAGTATTGCTAAGCATAATTTAATTGAGCTACTTCTTCTGTAATCGCATTAATCCACTCTTTATGCAGTTCTTTTTCTATGTCCAGAATATGATCTGCATGGTGTTTCCAGTCTGGTGAGAATTCATTGAGCTGATGAATCATTTCTTCCAGATGTCCTTCTTCTTCAAGGATAATAGATTTTACCATAATTTTAGAAGAAGCTTCGGTAAGTGCCTGCTGATAAACAGGGTAAAGTTCATCCGCCCGAACCTCAATAGCATAGGTTACGAAAAGATAGGCAGCATATTTGATATCTGTTTTATTAAGTTGGAAAGCTTCCTGAAGATAACGACAGGCTTTAATATCTAATGAGTGAAGATATTGGCTTGTTGCGATAGGAGCCAGAAGTTCTGTGCTTTCATAGGTTTTGCATAATTCAGGGTTTATTTTCCCAATCTGCTTTTTTAAATAATAGGCGTGGCGGTGCTCTTCAGCAGCATGTTTCAGCTGGATTTGAGAAACTAATGTTGGATGTTCACATTTTGATATTTTTCTTGCACCGGCATTTTCCATAAATGAAAGCGTGTTCAGCCATTTGGCGTGGATACTTCCTTCCTGTACAATTTTTTTTAACAGATGATGAAATTCCATAGATTTTTATTTTGATGTCAAAAGTAGTATATTGCCGGATGGTTATACTGTGCCAGTTTTGATATTATGGATAGTCCGGTTAAGATTCCTTACGAAAGTTTTATAAAAATTGATAGAAAATCAGAAACATCTATCTATATGCAGATTGCCAACCAGCTGATCAATGCAATTCAGCGGGGATTTTTGCCTTTCGGAACCAAGCTTCCGGGGACAAGAACTTTCAGTGAAATGCTGGAAATCCATAGAAATACGGCCGTTGCAGTATATGATGAATTATCAGCCCAGGGCTGGACGGAGAGTTTTCCCAACAAAGGAACTTTTGTTATTGGAAAAGATCAGGAAAAACCTGTTAAATTGAATGATTTTAAGCAAAATAACCTTCAAAATTACCCTGTTTCGACTGGTTTTTCATTTAAAACATCCAATATTTTAGATAATCCTTTCGAGCATTCCAATTGTGAATATGTCTTTAATGATGGGGTTCCGGATATTCGTTTGACGCAGATAGGGCAGCATTCAAGATTTTACAGTTCTATTTTAAAACGTAAATCTAACCAAAAAGCGTTTGGACATTATAATCATGACGGAAGTGAATTTTTTAAAGAACATTTATCCCAATACCTGAATCTTTCCCGTGGACTTCCTATTTCTAAGAACAATCTTCTCATTACCAGAAGCACGGAAATGAGTATTTATATTGTTTCCGAGATTCTTCTTTCCAAAGGTGACACCGTATTGGTGGGAGCTTTGAGTTATTTCTCCGTCAATATGATCTTTATGAAAGCTGGTGTTGACATTGTTTCAATTCCGATTGATGAAGAAGGAATTATAGTAGAAAGCGTACGGGAAGCCTGTAAAAAGCAGAAAATCCGGATGCTTTATCTGACACCGCACCACCACTATCCTACTACAGTTGCTTTGAGCGCTCAAAGACGTTTCGAGTTGCTGGAACTAGCCAATGAGTATGGATTTATTATTCTTGAAGATGATTACGATTATGAATTTCATTACGATAAAAGTCCAATTCTTCCTTTAGCCAGTGCTGATACCAACGGAATGGTGATCTATATCGGTTCTTTCGGGAAATCTCTGGCACCGGGATTCAGGACAGGATTTATTGTGGCTCCTGAGAATCTGATGACAGAAATGCGTAAATACCTGGGAATTATAGACCGTCAAGGCGATATTCTGATGGAAAGAGCACTTGGAGAAATGATTGCAGAAGGAGAAATCAACCGTTATCTGAAGAAATCTTTGAAAGTTTATCAGGAAAGGCGTGATTATTTTTCCGGATTGCTGGAAGAGAATCTAGGTGAGTTTATCTCTTTTGAAAAACCCTCCGGTGGACTGGCTATATGGCTGGAATGGAATATTCCGCTGAACCTGATGCAGCTGAGTAGAAATTGTGCGAAGGACAATCTTTTTATTCCTAAAACATTGTTATATCAGAATAAAGGGCTTACGGCTATTCGTTTAGGTTTCGGAGATCTGAATGTTGAAGAGATGAATAAAGGAATTGAGGTGTTTTCAAAAAATGTGAAGGGATTGATTGGGTGATGAGATCTCTCGCCGATTGAATAAATTACGGCTTCACTTACTGAAAATCTTTGATTTTCTTGCGTCTTAAAAATGCATTAATATTAAAAAACTTGCGCCTTTGTGACTTTCCAAAAAAAAGATTATCTTATTTTTGAACGCGAAGGCGCAAATAATGACCAAAACAATGTGTTTTAAGGCGCGAGGATTTTATATGCGATAAAATTGATACTGTATATTCTTGCTTTGAATAGTAAAAGTGAAGAGGCTACGTCAAAGTGTCATTCTGAACGAAATGAAATGTAGTGAAGAATCTCTTAGTTAAATTATAATGAGATTCTTCCTTCGTCAGAATGACAAAGCCACAAAAACCACGTCATTTGACTTTTGAGATAACCTCTTCTCTTTATTAATGATGAGAAGGAAAAATTATTTTGTTTTTCTTATGCTTCGGTTGCTTCTTTTTTCTGTTTAAGTAGATGATAAAACCGGTGATGGGAAGTGAAGTTGCAATAATAGCTGCCAGAAAATAAATAATTCTGGTAGTTATTCCCAGAATACTTCCGGTGTGAAGATCGTAATTTCTTTCCCTTAATGCGGTTCCATATCCGGTATTTTTGTTTTTATAAGATTGAGATTTTAAAACTTCTCCTGAATACTGATCAAAATTAAACTGTTCATTCCTGTATTGTCTTGCGTCATAGGTCAACTCTGCATAATAAGTTCCTTCTTCCGATCTCGGAAAATTGACAAGTGCTGATTTTTTGTCTTTCATCCCTTTTTCCATGGTATTTCCAATGAGATTGAGAATGTTTTTTCGGTTTGAAAATTCTTCGGAAGGAATTGTACTTTTGGCTTTCTTTTCTGTTGGAATGTTTCCGTTCAGTGTATTCTTTACCCATTTATCTACATCTTCAAAGCTCCATATCAATGCAGAATAAGATATTAAAAGTAAAGGAATGATGGCATAGAATCCTAAGACATTATGAGCGTCATAATTGATTCTTTTCCAGTTGGCCGATATTTTAATGAAAAACATTCCTTTCAGCATGCTTTTGCTAATTTTACGGGGATACCATATCACAAGCCCTGATAGAAGAATCACAGCAAATATCAGTGTGGAATAACCGGTAATTGCTTTTCCTATTTTCTCACCCAGCAAAAGTCTTCTGTGAAGATCCAGTACAATTTCAAAGAAGTCCTTTTTGGCATCTTCTACTTCCTGTACTTTTCCGGTATAAGGATCCACATAAATCCGGTAATAATAAAGATAGGTTCCCCAATACGTCCATGCTTCATTGTCCATTTTTAAGGTACGAAATACATACGTTCGTGAGGGATCGGAAGGCATCACTACCCTTTTGACTTTCAATCCTTCAGGAAGTACTTTTTCTGCTTTTTCCGTAAGTTCAGCCAATGAAAGTTTGTTTCTTCCAATGTTTTCAACATAATATCGGTTGGGGTGAACAATATGTTTTAATTCTTCTTCAAAAGCCAGGATACATCCTGTAGCAGCCATGATAACAACTATAAGCCCGGACGTTAGTCCGAGCCATAGATGTAACTGATAGGCAATTTTTCTGAATTTCAGCTTCATTCTTAAAATTTAAAGCTTACCTCAGCAACAAAATTCCGAGGCATCTGAGCGACAACCACTCCCTGCCCTGCAAAATATTGTGCATTCCCCAGGTTGTTCATTTTAAATCCTAATCTGTATCTTTCTTTTTCAAGGGAAATGGAAGCATTCACTAAAGTATAGGCAGGAAATACAAATTGTCCGGTAACCACTTTATTTCCGGTAATCTGTTTTCCAACACGATTTACCCCGAAACCAATTCCTAGTCCCTGAAGTCCTTTGATCGGAAGAATATAACTGATCCATGAATTGAATACATTGGCAGGACCTGCAGATTCCGGACGGCGTCCATCTACAGCGGGATCAGCCTTTTCATATCTGCTGTGATTGTAGCTATATCCGGCCATAATATTTAATCCCTGAACAGGGTTCATGATAGTTTCGATTTCAATCCCTTTGCTTCTTTGCTTTCCATCCTGAACAACAATATTGTATTCTTTTCCGTCACGGATCACTCCGGTTCCTCTCTGGATATTATCAACAAGGATATCATAGTATCCAACCGTGAAATTCACTTTATTCCTCCAAAGATTTCCCTTGATTCCTACTTCCCACTGATTGGCCATCTGTGGTTTCATATCTCCGCTATAGTCCGGTAACTGCTGGGTAACAGGAGCTGTATAGCTGAAGCCGTTCATATAGTTCCCATAGGCAGATAGCTGATCTTTAACGATCTGATATACAATTCCTACTTTTGGAGACCATGCAGTCTGACTGAAATCACCGGTACGTTTGTTATCATTCAGATTAAGCTGTCCTTTACTTTCGTAATGATCCATACGCAAGCTTAAAAGCGTAATCAAACGGTCCGTAATATAAGTGACGTTTGAAATATAGGCTCCATAAAGGTTGGATGCGGAATTATTTCTCACTAAAGGTGTTTTGCCTGCCTGAATGGCTGCCTGTGTAAATGCCTGGATTTTTTGAAGGGCAAGATCTTTAGAAATATTCGGGTATCCTTCTAAGCTTTGTCCGTTGACATTATCAAAGACTACAATTGGAGAATGGTTATTATTGATTGTCTGATTCAGATAATCCAATCCGATCAATACTTTATTTTTAATTTTCCCGATATTAAATTGTCCATTGAAGTTCTGCTGAACACTTGTAGAAGAAGCTTCAGAGTTCTGCCACTGTACATTACGTTCCAGCAGGGCATCACTGGTTGTCCCTCTGATAAACTGGTATTGATATAATCCTTCCGTTTTTCTGAAGTTTCTTGAAAGTAAGGTTTGCGAAGTCCATTGATCTGAAATTTTGTAATTAGCCTCTGCTTTTACGTTAATAGATGGCGCTTTTAAGGTCATATCATTGTTGGAATATGATCTTTTCCAGTCAAAGCCTAGTTCATCAGGATTATGGGCAAAATATTGCCTTGTTCTCGGAAGGAAAATAATCGGAGTATTTGTTCCTTCATAATTGTAAATCTGAGCTCCCAGGTTAAATTTCAATCTTTCATTAACCTGGTAGCTTACAGTTGGGGCTACAAAGAATGATTTTCTGAATTCGGAATCCCTGAAACCATTCTGATACTGATACGCTGCATTTAAACGGAATAACATATTTCTGGATTCTGTAATCGGTCCATAAACATCAGCGGTAACACGGTTCAGGTTGTAGCTTCCCATCAGATAAGAAGCTTCTCCTCCGAAATAATCTTTCGGTTTTTTGGTTACTGCGTTAATCAAACCTCCAAAAGAAGTTACAGAACCTCCATACAACGTTCCTGAAGGTCCTTTGATGACTTCAAGACGTTCAATATCGGAAGGATCAATCTCACCATTGGTATTGGCTGGTACACCATCTACCATCGATACTTTGGTAGGAAAACCTCTGAGGCTGTAGTAAAAACTTCCGTCTCCGGAACCTCTTCCCGGGCTTCCCTGCATTTTTACCATACCCGGAACATTTTTCAATACTTCCGAAATATCGTAAGTAAGCTGTTCTTTCATGATCTGCTGGTTGATGCTTGTATAAGCCTGTGGATTTTCAAGAACTTTCAAAGGCATTTTGGCCACTGAAGTACTGTCTTTATCCAGAAATTTATTTCTGCTTACTGCATATACGGTAATTCCCTCAATTACATTATTGTGTAACGAGGCATAGATTGCAGGGATTTCATAGACATCTTTCTGGATGTGGATGGGTTCCCTCATCAGTTCAATGTCATTTAAAACCACCTGAAGCGTATATTCTCCAGGTGGCACATTTTCAAAGTAATATTCTCCTAAATTATTGGTTTTTGCCTGATAAGACGTATTGACAAGTCTTAAAACAGCATTTTTTACCGGTGCTTTTTCAGACAGCATGATTTTGCCATGAACTCTGTCGCCCTGCTGTGCAGAAAGCGAATTGGAAGATAAAGCAAGACCAAGAAGTAATATAAGGGTTTTAGATGTTTTCATGCTGTAATTTTTGTAACAGGGGATAGTTTATTTTACCGTTTTGTGATAAAGGGAATGATTCTATACGTTCTGTGCGTACATATTGTGGATTAATACGCAGTTTATTTTTAATGGTTTCAGTGATGATCTGAGGATCTATTTCCGGATTGTCATACAATACCACAATTTTTTTATCATTGGCATTCAGACATACGAAAGTATTGCCCTGCATTTCATTTTTAAGGATAAATTCTACCTCATCCAGATTAAGACGTATTCCGAAAAGCTTCATGATACGTTTTATTCTTCCTGTGATATAATACATCCCGTTTTCACCTTTTCTGGCGGTATCTCCGGTATGCAGTACAGAAGGCTGCTCGTACGTTGTCAAATCTTCCAGCTTATTGGCGTAGCCTCCGAAAATACTGATGTGTGAAAAGAGAAGTTCATCGGTTTCAGGATCAATTCTGAAACTTCCGTTGTGTACGGGCGCTCCGATGGAGGTTTCTCCCTCCAGCAATCCTTCTGTAGTAAGATAAGCCATTCTTCCTCCAGCCTCAGTCTGGCCGTATTGTGCAAAGAAATCTTTTTTAAATTCATGACAATAAGAGAAAATCGTTTTTCTCAATTCCGCGTTAATTACTCCGCCGGTATGGGTAAAATACCTCAGACCTGGAGAATCTTTTCTGAAGAATCCTATTCTGTTCAGATTTTCATAAAGAAAGGGAACTCCACCCAAAGTACTGTAACCGTACTCCTCCATTTCATCCCAGAATGCTTTCTGCATAATGTCTTTATCCGTACAGACAATTCTTCCGGCACGCATGCAGTTGGTGGTGAAAATAGAGAATCCGTACACAAAGTTGATCGGAACGTTTAAAGGAACTACATCCGTTTTCTGAATCGGCATATACTGAAGGATGCTCAATGCGTTCTGATAAAGACTTTCATCAGATAATTTCACCAGTTTTGGAACACCTGTTGTCCCTGAAGTACTCAAAAGGATTTTGATGTCAGGGTGAATGGTAACTTCACTCTTATAATCATCCTTTGCGAAGATGCTGATGTTGTCTGAGAATGCTTTCAGAGTATATCCTTCAATAGCTTCTCTTTGTGGGTCAAAGATGTATTTCGGACGGTATTCTGCCTCAATACGTTCTTTGAATTCTTCATGCAGTTTCTGTCCCAGTACCGCAATCGTGTGCGCTGTTCCGTAAAAATTGAGAAGCACCTCAATGCTTGGCAGCTGATTGTCATTGTATAAAAAGAGCAGCCCTTTTTCTACGGGGTTTAAGCCTAAAGACCGGTACAGTGTTCCCACCGGTATTGTTGTACCGGTGGAAGCATCTGTAAACGCCAGGTTCTTATTGGCAATTACATTTTCTAAAATTTTCATAGGCTTAGTTTTCTACGAATACATCGTATTTTTTCATTTTTTCACGAATCTTGCCGACGGTCCCCATCTCCAGAATATCATTAAAATCAAATTTGATCTGATAAAACTGTTCAAGCGCTTCTACAATAAGAAGGTGGGACATAGAATCCCATTCCGGGATTTCCTGATACGTAAGCTTTTCATCTACCAGTTCTTTTTTTATAGCGATGGCAGAGGCGATAATTTCATAAAATTCTTCTGTAGTGTTCATTTTAAATTTTTATAGTTTTCCATTTTCCATTTTTAAAAATCATTAGGAATAGCACAGCTAAAACAATCTCCGAAGAAACGATAGCGGTAAATATTCCTCTCAGTTCCCAATGAAGTCTTACCCCTAAGAGATAAGCCATAGGAAGCTGTATCACATAAAACATGACGATATACAGCAGGGTAACCTGCATGATATTTCCGGCTGCATTCAAGGCACGGCTGATGACCATGGTGAATCCTAACAGCAGATAAGCCATTGATACCACGTGGATGTACTGCACCGCATATCCTGCAACTTCAGGTTCTGTAGTGAAAAATTTCACCACATATTCCGCAGCAATCTGCCAGAATAAGGCTACAATGACCAGATAAGTCATGTTGATGGTTCCGGCTCTCCATACTGTTTTTTCAGCACGTTCCGGTTCTCCGGCACCGAGATTCTGTCCTGTAAGCACTCCTGCTGCGTTTCCTATTCCCCAGGCAGGCATTGTTGCCACCGAAGCAATACGCTGGGCAATAATATATCCTGCAAGCGCTGTAGTTCCGAAAGTGGAGATGATCTTCACCATGATCAGCCAGCTGGATGTTGGGATGATATACTGAACCAATCCTCCAAAGGCGAGTTTCAGAATCTTCTGCAGCAATGGAATATCAAGCTGTAAAGGAACTCTGATACTGATGCTGGTTTTTCCTGTGGCGAATATGAATGCCTGGTATAAAACTCCTAATGTTCTTGATAAAACTGTAGCATATGCCAATCCCATCAATCCGAAAGCAGGAATAAATCCTAATCCGAAAACAAGGATCACTGCAAAAATGATATTCGAAATATGACAGATCCAAAGTGATTTCATGGCAATATCAGCATCACCAGCCCCTCTGAAAAGCCCATTGACAGAAAGACGGAGAATCACAAGCCCGATACTCAGGAAGACCAGTCTCGAGAAAGAAACTCCTTCGGTCACCGTACTGACATTGATTCCCAGAAAATCAACAATTTCTGATGCGAAAAAGCAGGAAATCCCACCAATAAGCACTGCAAAAAACAGCGCCAGCAAGATGATGTATTGGGCGGTTCTTCCCATTCCTTCTTTATCTTTTTCACCCGCTCTTCTGGCGGTAAGAGTTGCTGCTGCAATTCCCAAACCTACTGCAATGGCATAGGCGAAGTTGATGTAGTTATCAGTAATTCCCACAAGCCCAAGAACCTTGTCGCCTAATTTTGCAATAATCAATAGATTGACACTCACAAAAACAGATTCCATGACAAGTTCCATCACCATGGGAATGGCAAGACTAAAGATGGAACGGTTGATACTTCCGGAAGTCAGTTCAACTTTCTTTCCGGCTATGGCTCCATACGTAAAAACCGCTCCTTCTTTTAGTATATGCAGGAATTTCCTCATACTGCTGCTACTGAATTTTTATTGGCAATCTGATACAGCGGATTAGGCAGCGCTCCGTCTTTTCTCGGAATGGCAAATGCCTTGTTTTCACTGTAACCGTTATTTTTCAGACGCAGACTGTTAATATAGAATCTTTTGAATACCGGCACATACAGGTCATATTTTTCGTATCGTTCCTGAAGGTGGGTATTCTCAGCTTTATAATTTTCTACACAGTTGTGAACCAGTTCCCAGAATGTTTCTTCATTAAAGTTGGAATACGTATGCAATACATTCGACAGATATCTGAAGAAAGCATCAAAAACGCCCAGCAAAATAAACAACGGGATATTTTCTTTGTTGGAAGACTGGATCAAACCGTCAGCAAGGTGTGCAGGAAGCTTTTCTCTGGCTTCTGTAGTAAGTACAATATCATCCACAAAGTCTTTGATGACGATTCTCTTCGGAACTCCGTTCTTCAGAACCACCATAATGTTTTCTCCGTGCGGCGTTACGCATAATGAGTGCGTGTAATAGATATGCAATAAAGGGGTAAGATAAGCATCAAGATAGCTTTCAATCCATTTTTCAATGCTCAGTCTTGCTTTTTCTGCAAAGGCCTGGACCAATGGAACTCCACTTTCGTCTACGTACAGTAAAGAAGCCATCGTCACCATCTGTTCATCCTCTTTCAGATAGTTTTCAGCACTTTCTCTCCATAATGCGCCAAGGAATTCATTATACTGGTAGGGTACGCTGGCAATAGATCCGTATTGAGGGTGCAGATAAGTAATAGCAGCCTCTTCTCTCAGGAAAATAGTTTCTTTATTTTCCAGATAGGCGTCATCTTTTATTAAACCTTTTACCCAATCTGTAATGGCTGGAGCAATTTTCATCTGCTTGGGTGATAATCCTCTGATATTCCCTGTGCTCAGAATAGAAACAGCCGTTTTCAGGTATCTTTTTTTAGGATGATCTACATTGAATAAAGTACGGATACTCTGCTGCGGACTGTACGTATCACTACCCTCACCTAACTGGATTAAAAGTCCGGAAGCAATATCTCCGGCAAAATGAATCTGAAGCTTATGCTCCCACTGCCATGGATGTACAGGGATAAAATAATAATCTTCAACAATTTTTCCTTCGCTGATCAGTTGCTGCTGAAAATCATTATACAGCAGGTCTCCTACTTCGGAACGATAAAACTCATCTCTGTCAATATGTTCCAAAGCCTGGAATGATGATCTGCTTTTATGGGAAGCCAGCCAGATCACTTTTAGATTCTCATCGGCTTCAGGGGCAAATGTTTTCAGGTCTTTTGGAGAAAAACCTAACCGGCTTTTGTTCACAATTACCCAAGGATGTCCGGTCATATTATGCTCTACAGTTTGATAATCCGCATCCGCAAGATCTTTTGAAGACATCACTCCTCTTGATAAGATTAAAGCATCACAATACAAAGTATGCAGTAATTCTTCTGTATATCTTGCAATGGTATAAGGGTCTAAGTCAAAAACTGATTGCATTTCCAGAAAGAAGGCTGCTACATCTACCGAAGACAGATCTTCACCGTTTTCTGTTTTTGTAATGCTGTCTTTATCAATATGCCAGTAATCCATCATTCTTTCCTGTCCGCGGAAGCTGTAGACAATATTTTCAACTCCGGTTTCAAGGGTAAAAACAGTATATCCGTTTTTATTTTCAAAGGTTACCACAGGTTTTAGAAGCTCTTCGTGCATCAATTCTGCGATGGTTTTGGCCATTAGGTTTCTGTTGGCCTGATTCCAGTTTTCCTGGCTTATTGTATTTTTTAAGTTGGTGTTCATTTTTTGATTAAATTTTGGCAGTTGGTAAGTCAGCATATTTTTCGACATCAAAATCCTGGAAAGCAATTTTCTTTTCAATTTTATAATATTCTCTTCCCAGAATATCATTGATGATGTAGGAATTACGGTAAGCAGCCATTCCCAGATCGGTAGAAATATAGCTGTGGGTATGAACTTCGGCATGAAGCACATAGATTTCGCCTCCGTTGTGGTCTATTGAATAATTCCTGTTGACATCAAACAATCCGCTGGAATCTCTTTTGATTCTATCCTGAATATTCTTCAAGAATGCAGGCTCGTGATAACGGTATCCTGTTCCCAGAATCATATAATCAGCCTCCTGATCATAAGGAATTTCCTGTTCCAGTTGGGTAAACTCAAGATTGATGAAATCCGGATTGCTGTTGTCTACTCTGTTCAGCTGGCTGTTAGGAATAATTGTAAGATTAGGATCAGCGTTGTCAATATTCAGATCATAAATAAAATCATAGATATCATTGATAAGATCATAATTGATTCCTTTAAACTGAGCCTGCTGCTTGCTTAAAATGGTTTTCCTTGCAGGTTCACTTCTGTTGTAGAAATATTCTACGTAATCAGGGGATGTAAGTTCCAGGGTCAGTTTAGAATATTCCATAGGGAAAAATCTGTCCGGACGGGAATACCAACCCAGATGTGTTTCTACATTCCTGTTTTGAAGCAGGTCATAAAAAACTTCTGCTGAACTCTGTCCGGATCCGATAATGGCAATTTTCTTTCCTTGAGATAACAATTCCTCTTTTCTATACAGATAAGAACTGGTATGAATAACACGGGAATCATCCTTCGGAATGAAAGAAGGAATATGAGGTTGTGTTCCTGTTCCTAAAATCAATCTTTCCGTTTTAAAAATAGTCGTTTCTTTGGTTTTGCTATGAATAGTCGTTACATGATATAAACCATCTTCATACGTAATATCCACTACCTGAGTAGAAAAACGGCATTGCGGAAGCTGTTCAATCACCCATTGGCAGTAACGGTTGTACTCTTTTCTCGGAATGAAAAAATCTTCTCTGATAAAAAACTTATACAGTCTTCCGGTTTCTTTCAGATAGTTCAAAAGGCTTAAAGGATTCGTTGGATCGGCCATTGATACGCAGTCGCATAAAAATGGAGTCTGCAGGGTTACATGGTTGATCATTAATCCCGGATGCCAGTCGAAACCATCTCTCTGGTCCAGGAAAAGGGTTTTCAGTTCTGAAATCGGATTAGATAATGCGGCAAGTCCCAGATTAAAAGGGCCTATACCTATGCCTATTACATTGTATACGGCTTCGTTAGTCATTTTATGTGATGTTTGTGGTGATTTGTACCTCTTTATTCTGTGGGAATTTTTCCCAGTACCATTCTCTGTAGCAGAAGTTCAGATTGGCTTTTTTATGAGGCATTTCAATTACTTTTTCTACTTTGAAGCCTACGTGGGCTTTGTTCATCATAGAAGCAAGCGAGTCTACAGATCCTTCGCCTACCATTTTTCCTACCTGTGGCTGTGCAAAAACATAGTCAACCATAGATTGTGTAGATGGAGAAACGAATTTTTTCTTTGGATCAGTCGGTGCAATAAACTGGTGCGTTCCGTAATCTGTTGGTAATACTTCGTAATAATCGCCTACCATATCTCTGCATGCCCAATAGATCTCGATATTACAGGAAGGCTCATCATTTCCGGCAATAATATAGCTATGGGCTTCATCACCTGGAAGCATCAGTCTGTAATAGGTTTCCAATTCGTCAATGGGCCAGTTCATCTGCCAGATTTTAACGGCGTGTTCACGGTTGAACCACTCGTGAAGCATTTCAAGGTCATTTTCAAGATCTATAGGACGCATACTCATCGTCACATCCTCTTTCTGGAAGTACCTTTTAAAGAAAACCTCTGTTCCCTGCGGATTTATTAATTGATCCGAGAAGAAGTGTTTGTGAAGAAGGTTAGGAACCTTCGCATAAGCAATTGAAGAAGCATTCACGCCTCCATCTACATCAGCAACCGCCGACTGAAGATTTGATTTTACAGCCCAATATCTTTGATTCAATGCATAATCCGTTAAAGATGATGGCTCAGACTCATGAAGATTTTCAAATTCCCTGTACAGAATATGGATTAATCTTCTTTCTTTAACAAGTCCCGTCTTACCTATTGAAGCAATCAGTGCGCTCAGGTTACTTACCAGGAGATGGTGTGAAATAATATCCAGAAGACGTTCATCTCTGATGAAAAGGTCTTCCACTTCAGGATAATCTTTAATCAGAGATTCATATTTTCCTTTAAAGCTTTCTTTGATTAAATAACCTTGTCCGTCTCTCACATAAATAGATTGAGGAAGCAATTGATTATCCAATTGTACAAGCAGATTCTGCTGATGTACTTCCGGAGCCATCCCGAATTGATTGTATAATCTGTTTAAAGGAGAAAGCAATAGATTTACATACTTTTCAAACCAGATAATCGCTGCTTTTTCTGCATCTACACCCAGTTGATTGGCTACATTTTTAAAGAAATGCGCCGTAAAATTGAATCCGTCTGTAGATTCATCTTGACAAAGCCTTGCTAACAGAATCACTTTATCTTCATTTGAAAAAGGATTTTCACGGAGTAGAATATTGAGACTGTCCATATTCTTCCCTTCATAATGAACGCTTAACGTGGATGGTTCCAGTAATAATTTAAAATTCGGAAAGTCATTTTCAAATGAAGCTTTTTCGTGCTGCCACCAGATAGCGGAAGCATAACCTCTGTTGAGATCTTTTAAGCTGTTTGTTCTTACAGATCCTGTCATTAAAACATGCAGAGAAAACTTCAACATCCAGCTGAAATCAGGATTATACACCGTTCTTATGGAAGATGTTGCATAAAAATCCTCACCCAATGGCCCGATGTGAATGATTTTCCCGGAACCGAGCATTTCAGGATATTCTTCTGTAGATAAAAGATATTGTGCCTCCCATGGATGGCATGGAACTATATAAAAATCATTGATGTTTTCAAAATCGTAGCTTTCCGGTAAAGAAGTCCATTTTTCGAAGATTTCTTTTGCTGAAATCCCCGGAAGAGATTTTTCTGTAATACAGTCTTTATGGATCAGGAAGTAATCCAGCTGAAATCCTTTCCCGAATTCAGGGCCGTATAACAACTGTTCTTCCTCAGAAAATCCCATTCTTGATTTGGTGAAAGGATGCAGATTGTGGCCTGCGGGAAGCATTTGCTCAGATTCAAGAAAAGAATAGGTCAACAACTGATCATCCTGCAGGCAGGCTTCTGTTGTCAGTTCCAGATTTCTTAAGCTGCTTTGAATTCTTTCCACAAAGTTTCTAAAACCCGTTTCGTTGGTAGTTTCAGAAAGTTCTTTGTAAACCAGTTCAGTAAGCTTTTGATCATTAACTTCAAAAACTTCTTGGTTTTGATGATCTACCGCCCACAAAACAGGTCCGTATTCATGAAAAAGAGTTTCTGAACGATAGGAAACCGGAGCAAATAAAAACAGTCCGCTTTTCTTCATTTCAAATCTCATAAACAATGAATAATCACTGTTCTGAAGAGCCTTTGCTGTAAGAAGATCATATTTCGGAACGCCCTGATAGAATTTTCCGTTTCCCAGTTCTCTCAGCATTCCGTTCAACAGAATTCTGAAAGTAATTTCCCGGGCTTTTTCTCCCATTTTATTTTTTTGAATTAAAGTCTTTTCCATGATTTTTGATTGTGGTGAGAATTTGATGAATGTCCTCCGTAGTCGTAATCGGGTTCAGGAAGGTAAACTTCAGATATAAGTTCCCATCCACTTTTGTACTGGCTACAAGGATTTCTCCGCTATAGAACAATTTCATCTTGATGTATTGATTCAAGGCATTCAGATCACTGATTTCCGGATTTACATACCTGAAAACAAGAACACTCAAGTCGGAATCTGAAAGGAGTTCAAAATCAGCATCTTCAGAGATCATCGCTGCAGCATCTTTGGTAAGATCGATCACGGTATCTGTATATTCTGCCAATTGTTCTTTCCCCATCATTCTTAGGGTAAACCAAAGTTTTAACGCATCAAATCTTCTTGTACTCTGGGTAATGGATTTATTGATCTGTGCAGGAATTTCCTCTTCGTCCATTTCCTTAGGATTCAGATAATCTGCGTGGTGTTTAAGAATCAACAGTTCTTTTTTGTTTTTCACAATAAAAGCACTGCTGCTGATCGGCTGGAAGAATGATTTGTGGTAATCAATCGTTACAGAGTCTGCTCTTTCAATACCATTAATCAGATCACGGTATTTCTCACTTAATAGCAAAGCGCATCCATATGCTGCATCCACGTGCATCCAGATGTTATAGTGTTCTGCAATATTGGCAATATCTTCGAGTGGATCAATATTTCCAAAGTCTGTAGTTCCCGCTGTCGCTACGATTCCGATAGGAATATTTCCTAATTGCTCTTCCCTCTTAATGTATTTCTTTAAAAGAGAAATATCCATACGGAAACGGTCATCGGTCGGAACTTTAACAATACTTTTCTCACCCAATCCCATAATGGATGCATTTTTCAGATTGCTGAAGTGAGATTTATCGGAAACAAATATCCTGAAACGGCTTGCCTCCGCTGGCAGACCATCCATTTTAATATTGTGGTTATATTTTTTCTGAGAAAAACAGTCACGCATCATCACCAATCCCATTAGGTTGCTCTGTGAGCCTCCTGCTGTGAAAACGCCATCGCTTTCGTTCGGATTATATCCGATCTGACCGGCAGTCCAGTCGATCAGTTTTCTTTCCATAAAGGTTCCTCCCGCACTCTGATCATAAGTATCCTGAGAAGAATTGATAGCACTTACAAGGATTTCTCCTGCCAATGCCGGAATGACTACAGGGCAGTTAAGATGCGCTACATATTGTGGTAAGTGAAAAGCGGTGGCATGTTTCACATAGATTTCATCTACTTCAGCCAGCAGCTCATTATAGTTGGATAGTTTTTGGTTAAGATCAATCTGTTGTACCATTCCTTTCATTGTTCTGGCTTCTATACCACTGAAAGGTTTGTTGTTTCTGTGAAGAAATTCCTGAACCAGGTCCAAAGTACTGTTGACAGCATTACGATAATGATCATAATTGTCAGGATGAAAAATATTCCCAAAATTCCCCGAAATGTGGGGTGAAGTTGTGCTTGTGAGCGCTTCAAGGGATATTAAATTGTTGTTCATAAAAGTTTTGTAATGTGATTTTTTTAATCTGTGAGTTGTTGTGGTTTTTTCGATATATGGTTATATATATCTAATAGTCAGGTCTTTAAATTTTGCATTTTTTATTATATTTTATTTGGTGATTACATAATTATTACTAAATTTGACTTAGCTATTGTTATTTAGAATAATTAAAAACAAAGATAAAAATTATTACTTAACACCAAATTTTTTTTAATGAATTCTACAGAAATTTTAGATAAAGACTGTTTAACAGCTGTAAAACTGCTTCCTACGGTCATAGAAGTCACCTCTCAGGAAAGAAGAATGATAAAAGATGCTGCTCTGCATCTTCAGAAAAAGTATGACACTTATGAAAACCGTGATTTTATAAAGCATGTACATCAACTGGCCTCTTATTTTCTTCCGGAAAGGATTCTAAATATAGCAGCTGATTTTGCGAGTGACTTTTCTGAAAATCAGTATGGCGCGCTGGTTTTTACAGGATTGATGGATATAGATCAGGAGGAAATAGGTTCTACTCCACCCAACTGGCAATCGGCAGATTATTCAAAGTTTAATTTATATGGTTTTGCGTGTGCGCTTATTCATGGGGCACTTCCCTCAAAGCCTGTACAATATTATTCACAGCGTAAAGGCGGCGGATTGATCCATGCCATCATTCCTGATGAAAAAATGAAGGAAACGCAAACCGGATCAGGATCTTCTACAGATTTATATGTCCATACGGAAGACGCTTTTCTGAAACATCAGGCTGATTTTTTAAGCTTTATGTATGTGAGAAACGAAGAGCAGGTTCCTTCAACGCTATATTCCATCCGTTCTCATGAGTCTATCGGGGAAAAGTACAGAGCACTTTTTGATCCTATTTATAAAATTCCGAAAGACGCCAACCTGGAAACGGGAAACAGTGAAGAAGACACCCTGGATTCTGTGTTGTATGGGAATTATAGCCTTCCTTTCATGAGATTCGATGCTGCTGAACAGCTTTTCAATTCCAGCATCAGACAGTCTGATGAAGCGCAGCATACACTGCATGAATTCTGGGAAGAAGCCCGACATTTGATTTATTCAGGATTTACTCCTCAGGCTGGTGATGTTATTCTTGTTAATAATCACTTATGTGCTCATGGAAGATCGGCCTTCCGTGCGGGAATAAGAAATATTGATGGTGTAGAACAGCCATGTGAAAGAAGGATTATGCTTCGTATGATGAGCAAAGTAAGTCTTATTGATATGAGAGCACACACCCTTACGGAAGATCCGTTCTTTGTGATTGAGGAACATCTGGGGAAAAATTTTCAACATTTTTAATAGAATGCCTGGTTAGTTGGTATTTTTGAACATTCAATCAGTCGAAAACCTTTTTGGGCATTGCCCGAAAAGGTTTTTTTTCTGGTTAGCCCTTTTAAAAGGTTAATAAAGTAAGTTTTGGCTAAAGCCAATGGATTTATTATCTATTTATTTAAACGGGCTAAAGCCCGTTCCTATTGAATATTGATTAGTTTTTATATCAATAGAAGCGGATTTTAGTCAAAACTTAAAAAAGGGTTTATTGTTTAAAAAATCTGTCAAACAAAGACAACTGTTCCGATAATGATCTGCTCCAGTATTCCGGAACGTGCCCGCCTAAAGATTCTGTGTAGAGATGCTGGATCTTCATTTCAGTCAGCTTTTTATGAAAATTCCTGTTCATATTAATCATTTGAGTGTCTTCTGTACCACAGTCGAAAATATATTGCTGATCTGCTGCGGCCATCAGTTTTATTTTGTTGTCCGTAAGGAAATTCGGATTGATAGACTCCAATGGTCCCAGCACTTTATTCACCATATATTTCTGATATCCTTCCCCGAACGAGTTGAAATCCAGTGCTCCACATGAACTTCCAACGATTCCAAATGTCTTGTTATACGTAACCCCGATGTTGGTAGCTCCATAGCCTCCCATACTCCATCCTAAAATCCCGCGGAATTTCTTCTCAGCTTTCACAGGATAGTTTTTATCAATAAATTCTACCAGTTCTTTTCCAATAAAAGTCTGATATTGCGAATCCTTAACAACCGGGCTGTCTACATACCAGGAACTGTAGTTTCCATCCGGCAGTACATAAATGGTTTTAAATTGCTGAGCTTTTTTAACCAGATCAGGAATATCCTGCTTGATAATCCTGTCCGGATTTCCGCTGAAGCCGTGAAGAATATAAACGGACGGATATTTCGTATTACGCTGAAGATTGGGGGTAATAATTACTGTTTTGATTTTCTTATTCATTTTCGGACTGAAAACTTCCTGATGAATAATTTTTTGTGCGGATAACTGTACAAAGGCAGTCATTACAAATACAATGTTGATAAGCTTCTTCATGCTGAAATAAATTTTAATTAATGATAATCACTGGTATCGTATTTTTTAAAACATATTGTGTACCAATGCATCTTTGACAGAGCAAAATTGTAGCATAAAAAAGATAAAAGCTTCAACATATGTTGAGGCTTTTATCTTTTTATTTTGTTTTAATACCGTGGATCCATGCAAAATGGTGATCATCAGTATTTCCAAAGCATTAATCCTGCCTGATAACCTGTTCCCAAGGTCCATATAAGAATATAATCTCCTTTTTTCAATGATTTTACTTCTTTTTGATATTGGTCTAAAGCTAAAAATGGACTGGATGCTCCGGTATACCCAAGCTCTTTAGAGTAAAAAGGAATTTTTTCCTCCGGCAGCTGAAAGTAATCGCGGATCATATTGATATTCCTGATAGAAAACTGTGAAAATAAAAACAAATCAATCTGCTCAAGGCTTATCTGATTGCGCTTTAAGAACAGAGGAATATTTTCCAGTGCAAAATTAACACTTCCCATGCCGTCAAAAATACGATCCCAGGTTGTCAGATCGCCATGATCATGACGTGAATTTCCTTTAGGTGGGTAGAGTACGGTATTACAAAAACTGCTGTCTGTATGATATAATACATCTAATAACCCTGAGGTGTTGTCCCCATCATTTTCTACGATGAAAGCAAAAGCAGAATCTGAAAGACAAAAAGCGGTAATCGGATTGTCAGGATCTAATATCCTTGAAAATTTTTCGGCACAAACTACCAAGGCTTTTGTTCCGGACCGGGTTCCTTTTAAATATTTTGATACCTGATCCAGCGCTATAAACGCTCCAATACAGTTGGCGTTCATATCATAACATAGGGTATTCGGTTTTCCGTTAAGCGCATGATGGATCTGGATGGCGTCACAGGGAATATGATGTTCGGGAGAACTGCTTACAAAAATAATAATATCTATATCGAGGATTGAAATATTACTTTCTTTAAGAACTCCTCTTGCAGCTTCAATTCCCATAGAAAGTGTAGTTTCAAAAGAATTCTCGGGAACAATAAAACGTTCTGCCCTGCCTAAAGCATTCTGGATTTTTTGCATTGAAATCTCCTGCCTTTCAAAGTGTTCAATAACGGCTGTATTATTTTCTACAAAATCAGGATGATAGAAATACGTGTGGTGTAACTTCATGTCTGGTTAATATTTTAATTATATCTCTTATTTGTGATATAATGTAAATTTAACATAATATTGAGATATATCCCAGAAACATGAAATAAATCATTAATAACTGATTATTATAAAATACGGGTAAAATTTAATGGTATTTATCTCCCTGAACTTCTTTTTTGATCCGGCTGAGCTGTGTAGGTGTAATTCCCAGATAAGAAGCAATGTGATGCTGTTTTAATCTGTTATAAAGAGTGGTGTTTTCAAGCAACTGCAAATACCGTTTTTTAGCTGTTTCGTATTTGAGGGAAACTTCCAGAGGTTCTTTTTTAACTACCCAGTTTTTTTCCAGATAATACATATGAAAAAGAGCAAGGTCATGGTGTTTTTCAAGCAATCCCCGATAGGCTTTTGCAGGATATTGTATTACAGCACAATCTTCAAGTGCAACGATATTAAAATCGCTGGGTTCATTTTTTATAATAGCAGCTGTAGAAGCAACAAAGCTGTTTTCTTCAAAAAAGATTTTGTAAATGTTATTCCCCTGTTCATCTACTGTGTAATATCCTATAAGTCCTGACTTTAAAAAGTAATAATATCTGGCCATAGAACCGGATTCCAGCAGAAGATCGTTTTTGCGGTAGTACTCTTCTGTACAGATATCCAATAAATCTTTGATGGTTTCCTCAGATAAAGGATAATAGTGATTAATATGTTTTACAAATTCTGAATGCTTCATTTTGGTATTTGGAAAGTATAAAGGATTGTATTACACAATCATCTGTGAAACCCTGTGTAATCAGTGGGTACATACAATCTTTCTGTTTTGCAGAAAATTAATCCAATACTTTTTTCATCATCAGATCGGTCTGTTCTTCTTCCCCAAGCCTGAAAATATGCTTATCAAACTCAACGAATCCATTTTTTCTGTAAAATTGTAAAGCTCTCAGGTTTTTTTCCCAAACCCCAAGCCATAAGTATGATTTACCAAGCTGCTCAGCTGTTTCCAAAGCCTGGTTATAAAGAAGCTGGCCCACTTTTTTACCGTGATGGCTTTTCTTTACATAGATTCTTTCAATTTCAAGGGCGGTATCATCCTGAAGTTCGGTCTGTGCCTCTCCGGAATTGACTTTCAGATAGCCTACAGGATTGTCTTCTTCCCAGGCAATATAGAAAAATGAATCAGGATTATTCAACTCTGATTTTATTTTTTCTGTATTAAAACTTTCTTCCAGATACTTTTTCATGGCCTCTTCCGTATTATCTTCTGCAAAAGTTTCAGAAAACGTCTGTATTCCTAAACTTTGTACAATTTCTACATCTTCAGCCGAGGCTTTATTAATGATAATTGAACTCATAATGATAAGAATAAATGTTATGAAAAAAGAATTTTCTTAAATGCTTCGGAAGCCAGATGTACCTGTACACTCCAGTCATCAGCGGCATCGCTTCCTGCATCGTCAGAAATATATTTCAGACATAAAAACGGAATGTTTTCCTGTTGGGCAATCAATGCCAGTGGATAGGCTTCCATGTCTACAATATTGTAATCTGTCTCAGAGTGGTTCATTTCAAAACTGTCTCCGCTTCCACAGATTCCCTCTTTCAAAGTATCCATTTTAAGACCGTATTCCAATACAGGTGGTACTCCGGATAATGGTGTTTCATACAATTGAAACCCTAATCCTCTTACGTCCATGTCTCTCTGGATGAACTTTGTAAGCATACCACTTCTCCTTTGTGAAATCCTTTACTTCCTGCAGAACCTAAATTCACGATCAGTTTAGGTTTTCTTGTATGAATTTCTTTGGTTAATTCAATCGCTGCATTTACTTTTCCGATGCCGGTAATTAATTTGTTTTTATCGTCAAAAACGGTTCCTGCTTCGGAATCTAATGCAAAAACAAAAAGGGTATCATCTATTGAATAATGACTTTCGTTGTTAATTTTTATCATTGAGAAATCAGATTTATACAGCTATTGACACTGTATTACAAAGATACAACAGGTTTTCCTTTTTTTGCATTAAGAACGATAAATATTAAATAACATACAATAAACAGAAACAAAGGAATCTTGAATGCAAAATAATTAAACTTTTCTATGGGAGTTTGCACTATCCTGCTCATAATGGGTGAAAGCATCATCATAAAACTTAAAATTGTTATGAGTACTTTATTTTTCCATCTTGTAACATTAAGTATAGCACCTAAAAGCCCTAATATAGCAAAAATTTGCTCTATATTCCAGAAATCAAAAGCAGTAAATAGAAGCCAAAAAATAAATGGTAATCCTATCATTTGTCCCGTTAAAATAATGAACAGGTAAGAAATAATTGAGGTATATCTAAAAATGTTAATGTTCATTTTCTTAAATCTTAGCGGATTTCATTGAAGTCTTTCAAATATATAAATATTCAATTATATACCTAATTAAAAACCCCAAAATAAAACTATTTTGGGGTTCTCATATCTTAGATGCTGCATCCGTCTGCATCACAGGAAGCTCCGTTTTCACCGGAAAGATCCTTAAACGGGCTCACGGTTTCTTTATACGTCTGCTGAAGGGCATTTTCAAATACCTCTGCAGGCTGCGCGCCGGAAACGGCATATTTACCATTCAAAACGAAGAAAGGAACTCCGGAAATTCCATTGTTTCTCGCCTCCTGAATATCCTGGTTGACTTCATAATCCAGTTGATCTGTTGTAACGGCCTGTCTTGCTTCTTCTTTATCAATTCCTAAACTTTCAGCAAGATCAACCAGAACTTCTATATCTCCCACGTTTTTACCATCAATAAAATGGGCGATAAATAATGTTTCTTCCATTTCATTAGATCTGTTATGCTTTTTAGCCAAATGAAGCAGTTTGTGGGCACTGAAGGTATTGGTGATCAGAGTCTTTTCAAAATTAAAATCAATTCCGGCTCCTTTTCCCATTTGAGTAACCTGCCCCAGCATCTGAGCAGCCTGAGGCTCAGCAACTCCTTTTTTCTCCCTGAAATATTGTATTGTATCCTGAGTTTTATTGGGGTCTAGAGTTGGATCCAGTTGAAAACTCTTCCACTCTACTTCTACTTCATCTTTAAAAGGAAGCTTATTCAAAGCCTGTTCAAAATTATTTTTTCCGATATAACAAAACGGACACATCACGTCCGACCAGATTTCTATTTTCATTGTCTTTAATTTTAAATCAAGAAACTGTTTAAACTTATCAAAAAATATTCAATCTCTATTAAAACCGTTAAGAAGCATTTAAAAGATAAAGCGTAGTTAGATGAGTCATTCAGATTTTTAATCGTAAAGCGAAGCCCATCTTAATACTCTTAAACTCTTATTAAATCTTAATGGTTCAAAAATAAAAGCTTAATCAATTTCAAATTAATAGTACAAAGATACTGTATTTTATTTAATGTAACAAAAATTATTACAGTTTAATTCTGACAGGCGGAAAGTACCTGTCTGCGCTTCCCTACGATTACTTTTAGAATCATCATTGCAAAGGCAAGAAGTCCAAAAACAAGGCCTATCCAGGGAATATACTCTACTCCTTTAGTAACGATTACCCATCCACCGATGGTAGTTCCCACCGTCACCCCCAGATTTCCGAATGAGGTAGCAAGGCTGTTGGCAAACTCCAGTGACTCCGGTGCTGAAGAAATCATATAAGTGGATGCATTCAAAAAGCTCGGTGAATAAAGGAATCCCCAGATTCCAATAACAGCAATCGTTGCCCATAGGTTTCCGTCAGAAAAATAGAGAAAAACAGGTACCACAATAGTTCCGGAAAGAAAAATAGCGGTGGTACCTGCCACATTTTTATTAAGCATTTTTCCGGCAACTCCATTGGCAAATACTCCGATAATTCCAAACAACAGAAGCATATAGCTTATCATTGAAGTATCCATTCCCTTGGCTTTGTTCAGATAATCTGCAAAATAACTGTAAGTAGAAAACCACGCAGTAATCATGAAAAAATTAGTCAGTGTACTCAGTACAAATGGAGGTTGCTTCAATATTCTGATCTGATTTCCATAAGATTTTTTCTCTTTCACAGGCATTGGAGGAAGCATAAAATAAACGACCATCAGAGCAATCAGACTCACCACAGTCTGTATCATAAATGAATATTGAAAGGCCCAAAGCCCGGCAATCCAGGTGGCAAACGGTACTGTTGTTACCATGGCAATGGCTACTCCATTAAAAACAATTCCCATTAATCCATTCTTTTTCCGGTCATCTGCCTGAGATACCGCCACAGATAATGCAGTCGCGATATATACCGGCTGAAGGAATGCAGGTAAAATTCTCACCAACATCAGCAGCCAGAAAGGAGGTGAAAAAGAAGATACAAATCCTGTAATCAGAAACATGAAAATCGCAGTAATCATTATTTTCTTACGGTCAAAACCTGATGTCAGTAAAGTCATAAAAGGTCCTGTAAGCGCAATAATTAAAGCAAAAGCACTCAAGAGATACCCAGCCTTGTCTATGCTGATCTTATAATATTCTGCAATCTGTGGAAGAATTCCGATCACCCCAAATTCTGTTGTAATAACCGCTATAAATCCCAGACATCCAATGTATGCATATTTCTTCATGATACTTATTCGCCGGATTTTAAGTTTTGATGGGCAAACTCAGCCATTTCATTCACTGCTGACTGTACTTCTTCCAGTAGTTCTCCCATATGCATAAATCCATGGACCATATCTTTGTAGAGGCTTGTTTTAAGCTTAATTCCCGCATTTTCCATATTGGCAGAAAGCTGTTTTCCATCATCCAGTAAAGGATCATGTTCTGCCAGAATAATTAAGGTAGGTGGTGTCTCTTTAAAATCTCTGATTAAAACAGGAATTGCCAGAGGATTATCTTTCTCATCTTCCGGAAGATATCCTGCCCATGCTTCTATCCCACCCTGTTTATTGAGAACCGGACCGTTTTCATAGGTTTCCCAGGTCTTAGAATTCAACTGATTATCAACTGCAGGATAAATCAATACCTGAAATTTCAGATGTTTTCCCAGCTGAGTAGAAACTGCCGTTGATAAAGCCGCTCCGGCACTGTCCCCTATGATTCCTACTTTATCAGTATCGATTCCTAAAGATTCTGCATTTTCAAATACCCATTTTACACCATCGATACAATCATTTAGACCAGCCGGAAAAGGATGTTCGGGAGCAAGACGGTAATCTATAAAAATAACTACAGCTCCTGTTTTATTAGCCAACTTGCGGACTACAGCATCATGGGTCTCATACCCACCGGCAATAAACCATCCTCCATGAATATAAATAAAAGCTGGTGATTGTTGAACATCTCTTCCTTTAGGACGGTAAATACGGATAGGAATCTGATGATTTTCCCGTGGAATATGCAGCTCTTCAATCATGGTTACTGATTCTTTCTTCCCGCTAAGCTGAAGAGACATGGTTTCAAGAAATTTTCTTGCTCCGTCTAAAGAATCCTGAGGATTGAAGGGTTGTATACTTTCTAAATGATTTAAAATCTGTTTTATCTTAGGCGTTAATTGCATTTTATTTTGATTTAAGTTGTTGCTACTGCGGAAAACATGAGCGCTATTGTCCTTCCTCTTGCAGTTATTTTCTGTTTTGATGAACAAAATTAAATCTCAAACCTTACATTTGCATTGTATACAGCTAAATGTATGGTACTAACAAATTTGTAAGTAATGGGCAAAATAAAAGAAAACTCAACGAATAATATCAACAAAAAGTATATCCAGGGATGTGATCTGAGCTATGCAGTATGCAAAATCGGAGGACGTTGGAAACTGATTATTTTAAATAAGTTAAAAGACGGAAAATTACGTTTCAGTGAACTTAGAAACTCTATTTCAGGAATAACGGAAAGAATGCTAACCCTTCAGCTGAGAGAACTTGAAAAAGAAAGTCTGGTAAAAAGAACTGTCCATGCTGAAGTTCCGCCAAGAGTAGATTATGACCTTACAGCTATTGCCAGAGAGTTGATTCCGATCTGGAAACAGCTTGATGAATGGGGAGGAAAACATAGGGAAATGATGCAGACCCAGGAAACAATTGAAGAGTAAAGATTAGAATCTGCAGATTTGAAAATAAAAGAAGCGTGATTTTATCAAGATAAAATCACGCTTCTTCAGCAAGTCAAAATATAAAAAATCACATCTCTGTGTTTGCTTTATTTACTCTTTTTGAAAACAATATATGAGCGATCAGAGCCAATACACCAAATACAGTTCCTACAAAGCATACACCTGTCCATTGAGCCTTTTGCCAGGCGATAGAAGCCAGCCAGGTTCCCAGTGATCCTCCGATAAAATAAGATACCATGTACACCGTATTCAGTCGGTTCACTGCATTGGATTTAATCAGGAAATAATTGGTCTGGTTCATAATATGGCTCGACTGTACTCCCAGATCAACAAGAATCACCCCTACAATTAATCCCCAATAGGTTTCTCCTGCAAAATAGGTAAAGCTCCAGCTTCCTATCACAATCAATAAAGAGTACAATATAATCCGGTTAATATCCAGATACTTTTGAAGTTTCCCCACCTTAGCTGCAGCTAAAGCTCCTACAGCTCCTGCTAATCCAAAGCTTCCCACTACAGACGATCCGGCATTAAAAGGAGGTTTCTCCATGTGAAAAACCAATGTGGTAAACAAAGCACACATCGACCCGAATGCCATAGCTCCACGGAATGATGCCAGTTGAAGAATCGGTTGTGTTTTGGCAAGTTGGACAACAGAACGCATCAGTTCTTTATAACTTCCTTTAAAATTAGGAGACAGCTCCGGAAGCATTTTATAAACAGCTAACCAAACAAGAATCATCAGTCCGGCTGCAATTCCAAACATGGCTCTCCACCCCCAGACTTCTCCTACGATTCCACCTACAAAACGTGACAGAAGGATTCCGAGCAATAACCCGGACATAACCAACCCGATATTGGAGGATTTTTCTTTATCAGATGAAAGCTCAGCTGCAATAGGGACAAATAATTGCGGAATTACTGATGTAGCTCCAATCAGTAAACTGGCTGCATACAGCATCCACAACTGAGTAGCAAAAGTCATCCATAAAAGTGAACCAAAAACCAGACACAAATCAATTAAAATTAATTTCTTGCGGAAAAACTTATCTCCCAAAGGAACAATCAGCAGCAATCCTAATGCATAGCCAATCTGTGTAAGGACAGAAATTTTACTCGCAGCACTTTCAGAAACCTGAAGTTCTTCAGAGATGAGTGCCAATAAAGGCTGATTATAATAATTGTTGGCGACTACAAGCCCGGCAATAACGGCCATAAGCCAGATGACAGTCCGGGAAATACCCTGGGAAGAACTCTCCTGCATTGCGTATAAAGTTTTTATTTGAATTGAAAGTCATCTGACAGCAGATCGTCAGATTTTTAAGAGATCAAAGATAATCATAAAAAAAAGAAATTTTCCGGTCTCATCTTTTACATCTTTACGAATAATCCGTAATGTTGCGATAAGTAGAATAATCTCAGCATTCTGTATCTATGATTGTTTTTATTGATCATATATATCGATGAAAAACCTTTTGAATATTAGAAATATTAAGGAAATTTGCAACATGAGAATAATTCCACTTAAAGAAGGCAATTTTTCAGCGAGCAAAACCAAAGATTTTACGCTTTTAACAGAAGAAAATTTTGATACCATCGGAGGAATCAAAATGTCTGTGCAGCCTTTTCTTATTATTACTGAAAATGATTATATCCTTTTGGACGCAGGAATTGGCTGGAAAAATGAGTCCGGAACAACGGTGGCTTCAGAAATTCTTAAAAAAGAAAATATTCGTCCTGAACAGATCACAAAGTTATTGCTTTCCCATCTCCATAAAGATCATATTGAAGGAGCTGTAAAGCTTACGGAAAATGGTTTTGAAGCTGCTTTTCCAAATGCTCAGATGTATATCCAGAAACGCGAACTGGATTTTGCAATGGAAAAGAAAGGAAATCCTTCTTTTGACTTTGATATCCTGGAAAAATTGATTCAACTTCCGAACATTATCTGGATGAATGAAAACCAGGGACAGATCACAGACGAAATTACATATGAAGTAGTCGGCGGACATACTCCTTTTATGCAGGTTTTCTGGATCAGGGAAAATGATGAAACGGCTTTCTACGGAGCCGATGATCTTCCTCAGGCTTCTTATTTAAAATACCATTTGGCCTATAAAAGCGATTTCGATGGCAGAAAAGCAATGGAGCTAAGGCTTAAATGGGAAAAAGAAGCAAGAGAAAATAACTGGAAAATTCTTTTATATCATGATCTGGATAAAGCCATAGTAGAAGTATAAATGCAGAAAAAATGGTTTAAATTTCATTAAACCATTTATAAATATCAAATTCAGAAGGAATATTCAATTTTTTTCTGATTCTGTTTTTCCTGTTCTGTATTGCTTTTGGAGTCACAAAAATACAGGTTGCAATTTCTTTGGTGGTCATATTGAGCTTAAGGTAAATACAAAAGATCAGTTCAGAATTTTTAAGGGAAGGCTGTATATCAGATAACTTTTTAAAAAAATCGGGATAAACCAATCTGAATTTATTCAAGAGACGAGGAGAATTTGCTTTAGCCAATGCCATTATTTCGTCTTGTACAAGAATCTTTTGGGTTAAATCCTCTAAGTTAGTTTCAGGTTTTCTATTTTTCATAATACTTTTTCATCTCTTATTTCAGATACCACATCTCTTGTGTATCTGTACAAAGTCTTTTTTCACTGTTCAATTTGTGTTTTTACAGAATCAATACCGGGAATAAAATAATTTTTATATATTCAAAATCCTATAGTTTTAATTAATATTATTCAATATTTTATGGTTTATAGCTTGTAATTATTGAAATATTTTGTTAAAAAAATAACACCTATGAATTTCTTTCCATTTTTACACAGGCAAAGAAAGAAAAAATGATTAAAATTTTATTAAATATGTGTACCACATACATACCACGTTATATTTTGAGTCAAAATATCATAACTGCTTTTATCAGCCTGTTTCCCATTATTTGCGTCTTATTTTAACAGGAAGTAAATGTAGTGGGTTATTGTATTAACTTTTTATGATCTCGATCAATGTTTTCAGCGTATTTACCACAGAAGTGAATAATGATGTATCCATAAAAAAAGCCGGATTTATTGTAAATCCGGCTTTCTTATAAATTATGTATTATTTTTAGTCTTGATCCAACCCTTTCTGAAACGCTTCCAGATATCTGGAAAGATGAATTCCATCTGCCAATCCGTGATGAGCTTCAATAGAAACCGGAAGGTATTTTCTTCCTTCACGAATATTGAACCGTCCAAAGGCGATTTTAGGAACCGATTCTGTGGTATTAAAATCAGTAGGATGTAATATCGCACTGAACGAGTTCCACGGGATGGTGGTGTGTCTGATGTGGTCCTTCCCCAGCCTTTCATTACTTAACCTAAGGCCTGTACTTGCATGAACACCTTTTATCTCCTCCTGCAAAGCGGCATTGAATGTTTCGAAATCTTCTGAAAAAGGAGTGAATGAAAAACCGAAAGTACCATCCGGTCTGCCAATCGTACTGCCAGCGTGAACGGTATCAAACTGTATCACCTGATCATCAATGATTCTGAGCTTTAGCTCATCCACAGTATTAATTGCCACCATAGATTTGTGGAAATAATAGGCAAAAAATGAATACCCTTTTTCTTTTGCCCTATTATATGCTTTTGTACAGTCTACCTCGGTTGTAAATCCAAAATAAGGGCTTGCCATACCAGAAAAAAAATCAAAATGTTCTTTTCTGTTCCAGTTCTCTATATCTACGATCTTCATTGATTCTTATTTGCTGCAAATTTCTGAAAGTTTATCCGGTTTTAAAAGTTTATGCTGAAAAATATAATTAAAACTTAATTTTGTAAAATACCCATTTGGTCGATATTTTGCTGCAAAACAATCATATTTTATACTTTCATTGATTTACTTTTCAACTAACTCCTTTTCATCCAGGAGATTGAAAACATACAACCTTAATTAATAACAAAATAAAAGATAGGATAATGGAAAAAATCGGATTTATCGGACTAGGAAATATGGGCCACCCTATGGCAAAGAATATTGAAAAAGCAGGTTTTCCACTTTCGGTTTACAACAGATCATTGGAAAAAACCAAAGGTTTTCAGGAAAAATCTACCATCTATACCGAAATTAAAGACCTTGTACAAAACAGTGATATTATATTCACCATGCTGACCAACGACAGTGCTGTAAAAGAAGTATATAAAGAGATTCTTCCTTTAGACATTCAGGAAAAACTCTTTGTGGATATGAGTACTATTTCTTCGGAAACGTCCACAGAAACCGCTGCCGCTCTCAAAATAAAAGAAGCATCTTTTATCGATGCTCCTGTAGCAGGAAGTACTTTACCGGCAAAAGAAGGAACACTGATCATTATGGCAGGAGGTGAGGAAAACGATATCCAGCGCGCTATGCCTTATCTTTTTAAAATGGGAAAATCTGTAAAACATTTGGGTGAAAACGGAAAAGGAATCGCAGGGAAACTATCGATCAATTATTTTTTGTCCACTATCTATCAGGGACTGGCGGAAACTGTTTTACTCTCAGAAAAATTAGGAATTGAACGATCAGATATGCTGGAAATTATTAACGAAAGTGCCAGCGGAAGCGGTGCAACCAAAGTAAAAACGCCATTGTTGATTGAAGATCAGTACGCTCCGGCATTTGCCCTTGATCTGATGCTGAAAGACATTCTTCTCGCTAAAAATGCAGGAGCAGATTATCCTCTTTCCGAAGCTTTGATTCAAACCTATCAAAATGCGCATGACAAAGGTTTTGGTGAAGATGATGTGATTGGAATCATCAATTATTTGAAAACAATAAGATAAATACAGAGATTATGAATTACAAAGGAAACCGTTGGTCTGCCAGAAAAACAGATCAGATTTACCTCTTGAGTCTTGATAATCATTCCTATATTATAGAAACTTTAACGGATTTTATTCAGGATCAAAATATCCAGGCAGGAGAAGTAACCGGAATTGGAGCTGTAAGTGAAGCTACCCTTCGCTTCTTTAATCCCGCAACCAAAAAATATGTGGACAAGACTTTCAAAGAACAGATGGAAGTCACCAATATTTCCGGAAATGTGTCTGAAATAGAAGGGAAACTGACACTTCACCTTCATATAACGCTGGGAAGAGAAGATTATACCGCTTTGGCTGGGCATCTTCTGGAGGCAAAAATTCAGGGAGCGGCAGAATTTATTTTCTATCCATTGAATACAAGGGCTGTCAAAATCAAAAATGAAGAAATAGGCATCAACCTCTATGATTTCGAAAAATAGGGTTTCAATTGCTGTTGAAAAATAGTAAGTTTAATGAAATATTTATTGGATGTTTGAAGTACTGCTTTCCCATATCGAAAACAAGGTTGATATCACGGACGAACAGAAGAATAGGATTCAGTCCTATTTTACCCTTAAAAAACTTCGCAGAAAACAGTATCTTCTTATGGAAGGAGATGTCTGCAAATCGTTGTCTTTTGTAAGCAAGGGGTTGCTGAAGTCTTATTTTCTTGATGAAAAAGGAAATGAGCACATCAATATGTTCGCCTTTGAGGGCTGGTGGATTTCAGATTTCAACAGTTTTATCAATCAGGAAAAATCTGTCCTGAATATTGATGCTATTGAAGAAACAGAAGTCCTGATGATTACCCTGGAAAACTATGAAAAAATGATGCTGGAAATTCCTATGATGGACCGCTATTTCAGAATTTTATATCAAAACAGCCTTGTCACAAAAGATTACAGACTCATTGTTTCCAATAGCTATACGGCTGAAGAAAAATATCTTCAACTGGTACAAAAGAATCCTGAAATGATCAAAAGAGTTCCACACAACCTTATTGCTTCTTATCTTGGTCTTGCTCCTGAAACCGTAAGCAGAATCCGTAAAAAGAATTTTATGAATAATCCTTGATCCAGATCAACCCAAATGCATGATCCACATCAATGGTAAAGCCTTCTGTCAGCCATAATTTTGTACAGGAAATTTTACAATACTTATGGAAAATATTGCATTGGTAGTTGGCGCTACCGGAATTACAGGAAGTAACCTTGCTGAAGAATTGATTGCACAAGGCTGGACAACATACGGATTATCCAGAAACCCGAACACTCCTATTGATGGTCTTCGTCCCATTAAAGCAGACCTGATGAATGAGCAGAACCTTGCAGAAGCACTGAAAGAGATCTCTCCCACTCATATCTACTTTACCACATGGATGCGCTGCGACACAGAAGAAGAAAATATCCGTGTCAACAGCCTATTGGTGAGAAATCTGCTAAACGTTTTATCCCATAAAAAATCGGTTCAGCATGTGGCTTTGGTTACAGGGCTTAAACATTATCTGGGGCCATTTGAAGCTTATGCTAAAGAAAGCGTTTTACCGGAAACACCTGTCAGAGAAGAACATCCAAGACTTCCCCTTCCCAACTTTTATTACGCGCAGGAAGACGAAGTATATAAAGCTTCTGAAAGAGATGGTTTTACCTGGAGCATTCACAGGCCTCACACCGTAGTTGGATATGCCATAGGAAATCTTATGAATATCGGAACTACATTGGCTGTATACGCCAGCATCTGCAAAGAAACCGGAAGAAAGTTCATCTGGCCGGGTTCAGAGGCTCAATGGAACGGTGTTTCAGATGTGACTGATGCCAAAATACTGGCTAAACAATTGGTTTGGGCATCATCTACAGAATCTGCAAAAAACCAGTCTTTTAATATTGTTAACGGAGATGTTTTCCGATGGAAATGGCTTTGGAAAAAACTGGCGGTCTGGTTTGGTGTAGAAGCTGAAGGTTTCAACGGAACTATAAGACCTCTTGAAAAAGAACTGGAAAACGATCACGAAACCTGGACAGCCATTGCAGAAAAATATAATCTCAAAGAAAGTAATCTTAACCGTCTGTCGTCTGCATGGCATACTGACCTGGATCTGGGGAGACCTCTGGAAGTGATGTGTGATATGTCTAAAAGCAGAAAACTGGGCTTTACAGCTTACACAAGTACAGAAGACTCTTTTACACAGGTATTTGAAAGATTAAGATCAGAAAATATGATCCCATAACAGTAAGAAAACGCAAAGAGGCCGGAAAATCATAAATGATCGATAGATTCTCGCAGATGTTGTGATTAATCAACGATTCAGGATCACATTTTATCAGAGATAAAATCCTTGCGACTTAAAATCATCACATTGTAAAACCTTTCTTGCGTCTTTGCGCTTTTCCAACAGTTAAATTATAGTATAATTGTGTTTTTTTAATGGTTAAAAGTTAGACCTCCGTAGTCGTCACTCCAAACTTTTTTTTGAAAGAAGAATAAAAATGAGATAAATTCTCAAAACCCAGATCAAGATAAATATCTGAAGGCTTTTTATCTCTGTTCTTAATTAAATAATAGGCTTCTTGTAATCTTTTTTCTTTCAGCCATTGCTTGGGTGTCATTTCAAAAGTTTTGCTGAAATCTCTTTTAAATCCCGAAAGACTGCGTCCTGTAAGTCTTGCAAAAGCATCTACAGATACATTGAACATAAAGTTTTTGTTCATAAATTCTTTAAGATCAATCTTATGAGGTTCAGAAAAATCAAAAAGAAGATTTTTAACATCCGGATTACTCAGCAAAAGTAATTCAATAGCTTCCTTCACCTTTAATGCTGCTAACTTTGAGGGAATTTTCTTTGTTTTATTAATGTAAGGAATAAGAGAAGCAAAATAGCTCTCAAAAAAATCATCAGGTTCAAAAAATAACCGCTCATTACCACTAAAACCTGTATTTACGGTTATTTTATTTTCTGTAGCATACTGTCTCAGCGTTTCATCATCCAATGTAATGGAAACAAACTGATACTTTTCATGGCTCGAAGGATATTTGATCGTTCTGATCAGTTGGTTTTTTCTGACCATAACTACGGTATTTTCTTTAATCACCGTTTTACCATGCTCATGAAAAGCATGAGTCTCTCCGGATATCTGAAATCCCAGAAAATGATCCGGAATAAACTCTTCATGGCCTCTGTAAGATTCAAAGGCGCATGAATAAACCAGTTTGTCAAATATGATCTCAGAAGTATTTTCCATCATGCAAATATCTGAAATTTAAGCAATAGCCTGTGCTCCTGCTTCTGCAATTTCCTTATCCTGCTCGGGGCTTCCTCCTGAAGAACCTATAGCACCAATAATTTTTCCTTCTGCATTTTGAAGAACAACACCACCTGCAATAGTCAAAAGCCCTTCATTTGAATTCAGCATACCATATCCATGGATGCCTGTTTCTGAGATAATACTTCCCATCATTTCAGTATTTACACTAAACATAGCGGCAGTTCTTGCTTTTTTAACGGCAAAATCAATCACTCCATAAACACTATCCAGTCTTGCTAATGCGATAAGGTGTCCGCCCATATCTACCACAGCAATAGTTACAGGAATATTTAGAGATAATGCTTTTTCCTTGGCTGTTTGCAAAGCCTTTTCGGCTGTTTTATAATTCAACTCCATGATATTAGCTTTTTGCGGTCCATGCCTCTGCCTGAAGCTGTTTTACAAACTCTTCGGTTTCCTTCGGATGAACATTTCTGAAGTTGCTGTTGTCATCTAAAGCTACATTTACAATCACTTCGGCCATAGACTGAGGATCAAGCTGATGTGCTAAAGATTCTGCTGCTCCGTCAAACGCTGATTCAGGAGTAAAGTTGCTTTTCGGATCATACCAATGGAAAATAGAATCTACGCCTCTATCATTGAAACCTGTTCCAAATACACCTGGATTACAAGTTGCAATTTTGATATTGAACGGAGCTAACTCAGTTCTCAATCCTTCTGCAATAGACTCCAAAGCATGTTTTGAAGAGCAATAAGCGGCAACATAAGGAACGGTCCATAAACCTCCCATCGAAGACGTGAAAATAATCTTTCCACTTTTCTTTTCTACAAACCTTTTAATAAAACCTTGTGCAAGGTTCAATGCACCAAATACATTCACTTCAAACATAGAACGGATAATGTCTACGGGCTGTTCCGCAATCGGACCGCCTTCCATAATTCCGGCATTGCTGATGAGAATGTCAATATCACCATATTTCTTTACAATATAGTCTACATCTCTTTGGCTTGTTACATCCAGTTTGTCGACAGTCAGATCAACTCCCTGTTCTTTAGCTTCACGGATTAAATCACTCATTTGAGGATAGACCTGAGCTGTAGCGATTATTTTGTGTCCTTTTTTAGCAAGATCAAAAGCTACTATCTTTCCAAATCCACTTGCTGCCCCTGTAATTAAAATTGTTTTACTCATTGTATTCTTTTTTAATGATGTACAAATTTCAAAGATTTTAAGAAGGTCAATATTGCCTGAAAGTTCATTTTCATATTGCTGAAAAGCTCAAAAAGTGCATCAGAAAAGATTTTTTAGAAAAATTCTCTTTTTTGCATCATAAAAAATTAGGATTATCGTTAGGTTTGTAAGCTTTACAACACAACTAATAACTAATATATGCTTAAAATTAAAACACTTTTTTTAATTTTTATCACATCTACTTCTTTTAGCTTTGCTCAAAACTGCAATTGTGAAAGTAATTATCAGTGGGTAAAAAAGACTTTTGAAGAAAATGATGCCGGATATCAGTATGTGATTGATAAAAAAGGTCTTCCCGCTTATCAGGCTCATAATGATGACTTTCTGAAAAGAATCAAAAATGCAAAATCCGATACAGAATGTTATCAGACAATATATGACTGGCTTAAATTCTTCAGATCCGGTCATTTTTCAGTTTCAAAAATAGAAAATAAAGCTACCGAAGCCCCGCCAGCAGCTAGTGAAAATACCAAAACAGAATTGGTGAAAATAGATCTTGAAAAGTTCAAAAAAGAAGCTGCATCTAAAAATGATTCAGATATTGAAGGAATCTGGGAAGTTGAGCCCTATACAATAGGTATTAAAAAGTTTGGGGAAGTCTATAAAGGTTTTATCATACAATCCGCAGCCGAAAACTGGAAACCTAATGAATTAAAGCTGACTTTCAACAACGATAAAACAAAAGGAACCTATTATCTGAGAAATAAAACCGGACAGGAAATTCACGATATGAGACTTGTAGGAAAAAACTATCTTGAAATCAATGACTTTACCCTGAAAAGAGTTTCCCCGAAATTTGAAAAAGAAGAAGGAATTGAAACGTATTATGAGGCTATTATGGCACAAAAACCGTTCCTGAAGCAGCTTAATAAGACTACACTGCTTTTGAGAATCCCTTCATTTAATGGTGCTTTGAAAAAAGATATTGACAGCGTTATTACAGCCAATAAATCAAAAATTGAAAGTACAGAAAATCTAATTATTGATATCAGATATAATGGTGGTGGAAGTGATAACAGTTTTGCCAAAATTATTCCTTATCTCTACACAAACCCTATCCGAAGTGTAAGAACACAGCTTTATTCTACAAAACTGAATAATCAGAGAATGCTTGATTTCTATGACAACTATCAGAAATATGGTATGCAGGCAGATGAAAGAGAATATCTGAAGAAAGCTTATGACAAGCTCAGCAAGAACTTAGGCAAATTTGTAAGCCTTCAGGATGATGGAAAAATTGTAGGAATCACCAAAATGGATAAAATTTCACCATATCCAAAGAATGTAGGAATCATCATTAATAACGGAAACGGAAGTACTGCAGAAGAATTTTTACTGGCTGCTAAACAAAGTAAAAAAGTAAAGCTTTTCGGAACCACTACTGCCGGAGTTCTGGATATCTCCAATATGTATTTTGTAAATTCCCCTTGTAACGAGTTTAAAATGGGTTATGCACTCTCCAAAAGCTTTCGTATTCCTGATATGGCCATTGACGAAAAAGGTATTCAACCCGATTATTTCATAGACAAAACTATTCCGGATTATCAATGGATTGACTTCGTAAATGACGTGTTGAATGAAAAATAATCGATAGAAGCTGTTTCGAATCGGAACAGCTTTTTTTATGCCTTCAATCTTTCCTGTATCATTTTCCATCAATAGAAATGGACCATTATCCTGGGCGTAGTCGGAGAAAGCCTGTTTAATAAAAGAAATTTCATTACCGGCTTTGGCCTGAATTTATTATGAATGATCATTCAAACATAATAGATCCTGTTATTAGATTTCATACCACAAAAATTAAAAAATAAACACTTTATTGTAAATTGGTTAAGTTTTTGAAGCTAATTCTATAAACCAATTACACCATTGAAATTAATCACATTTACAAAAAAAGGCATTTACTGTCCTCAGGGAAAATTTTATATAGATCCCTGGAGACCCGTCGAGATGGCTGTTATCACCCATGGTCATGCTGATCATGCCCGCTGGGGAATGAAAAAATACCTTTGTCACCATTTTACCAAACCTATTCTGTACCAGAGAATTGGACCAGATATCGAATGCCAGAGCGTAGAATATGGAGAAGTGATTACCATCAATGGAGTAAAACTTTCACTTCACCCTGCCGGACATATCATTGGTTCTGCTCAGATAAAGCTTGAATATAAAGGCTATGTAACTGTCATTTCAGGAGATTATAAAGTTCAGGATGATGGGTTAAGTACTCCTTTCGAACTGGTAAAATGCAATGAATTTGTGACAGAAAGCACCTTTGGACTGCCTATTTACAACTGGCTGGAAGTTCTGGACTTAAATAAAAAACTCCAGAACTGGGTTCTGAAAAATAAAGAAAACAATAAAACTTCTGTATTCATAGGGTATTCTTTAGGAAAAGCCCAGCGTATCATGAAAGCAGTGGAAGATTTAGGGAAAATATATGTTCATTATTCTATCGGAAAGCTTAATGAAGCCTTTGAAACAGTCGGAATTGAACTTCCTGAATATACCATTGCGGATTTCAGAGAACGTCCGAAAGAAATGGAGCACGAAATTGTGATTGTACCACCTGCTTTGCTCGACAGTAATATCATCAAAAAGATTCCAGATCCGGCCACGGCCATATGTTCCGGCTGGATGCAGGTACGTGGTGCCAGAAGATGGCGAAGCGCGGACGCAGGATTTGCGATGAGTGATCATGCAGACTGGAAAGGGCTGTTACAAACGGTAAAAGCAACTGAAGCAGAGCTGGTTCATGTTACTCATGGACAGACAGAAGTTTTTTCAAAATATCTTAATGAAACAGGAATTAAAGCAGATGTTGTAGAAACACTTTACGGTGAAGATGAAGAAGAATCTGAAAAAGAAATCTCACAAAATCCGGAATCATGAGACATTTTGCAGACCTTATCAACGCGTTGGAAACAACCAATAAAACCAATGCTAAAATTGATGCTATCATTGACTATCTTGAGCGTGCTCCTGATGAAGATAAAGTATGGTTTATCGCTTTATTTACCGGCAAAAGACCTAAGAGAAATGTCAATACCAATTACATGAAAGAATGGGCCCTGGAAATCACAAAACTTCCTTATTGGCTGTTTCAGGAATCCTATTCTTCGGTAGGAGATCTTGGAGAAACTCTATCATTAATTCTTCCGCCTCCAGAGGAAAAAATTGAACGTTCATTATCAGAATGGATGAATGATATCGTGAGTCTGAAAGGCAAAACAGATGCAGAAAAAAAAGAATTTGTACTGCAGTCCTGGAATGGGCTGGATTATACCGAGCGATTGATTTTCAATAAATTAATTGGCGGAAGCTTCCGGATTGGAGTTTCAGATAAAACATTAATCAATGCACTGACAAAATTTTCAGGGCAGGAACCGAGTGCTTTGATGCACAGTTTAATGGGAAAATGGCAGCCGGAAGAAGTTTCCTTCAAAGAACTTATTGATGCCGAAAATGTAAACCCAGACAACTCAAAACCATACCCTTTCTGCCTTGCCTATCCTTTGGAAAAAGAGACTAAAGAACTGGGAAGTCCTGATGAATGGCTGGTAGAATACAAATGGGACGGAATACGCGGGCAAATCATCAGGAGAAACGATGAAGTGTTCATCTGGTCAAGAGGTGAAGAACTCGTCACAGAACAATTTCCGGAAATTGCAGACGCCATAAAAGCCATGAAAGGTAACTTTGTACTGGATGGAGAAATACTTGCAGTAAACGATGGTAAAGTTTTAAATTTTAATGAATTACAAAAGAGATTAAACAGGAAAACTTTAACTAAAAAAATGCTCTCAGAAATACCTATAGAAGTCTTTGTCTATGACTTACTGGAACTGGAAGACAACGATCTGAGAGAAAAACCCATCTCCGCAAGAAGAGCTTTACTTGAAGAATTACTACTGAATGAGAACCCTGAACGCATCAGCATTTCCAAAAGTCTGGATTTTGAAAAATGGGAAGAACTGAATTTGCTTCGTGAAAATTCAAGAGATGTAAACAGCGAAGGTTTGATGTTAAAACAAAAAAATTCACCTTACCATTCCGGACGGAAAAAAGGTGACTGGTGGAAGTGGAAAATCAATCCTTTTACCATTGATGCCGTTCTGATCTATGCCCAGAAAGGAAGCGGCAGGCGAAGTGCTTATTACACAGATTATAGTTTTGCTGTGAAAAACGGAGATAGCCTGGTGACCATTGCCAAAGCCTACTCAGGATTAACAGATAAAGAAATCATGGAGGTGAGCCGATTTGTTACCAAAAATGCCATCGAGAAATTCGGTCCTGTAAGAACGGTAAAAGCAGAACTGGTCTTTGAAATTGCTTTTGAAGGTATAGGTTTCAGCAATCGTCATAAAAGTGGTGTAGCTCTACGATTTCCAAGAATTGTAAGATGGAGGAAAGACAAAACCGTAGACGAAATTGGTGATTTGGAAGAAATAAAAAAATTAATACAATAGATTTTAAAACAATGTCGCAAGATATTTTTATTAATACTATTTTCGTTCGCAAAGACAACTACGTTCACCGATAGTAAGAATTGTCTTTACTGAGTGAAACGTCCTTGCGATCGAAAATTAAACAATATCACATAAATTCTTAGCCCCTTTTGCGTTAAAACAAAATAAAAAATAAAATTGGCAGCTTTTGAACATACCAACGGACTAAAGATCATTCAGCAATGGATGACGGATAAAGGTATTGCCCCTTTCAGATTTCAGCTGGAAACCTGGAAAAAATTTGGAAACGGATACAGCGGAATGGTGGTTGCTCCTACGGGTTTTGGAAAAACTTTTTCTGTTTTTTTAGCCTTAATTTCAGATTTTCTGAATCATCCTGAACAATATAAGAAAGGATTAAAAATGATCTGGATTACGCCACTCCGATCTTTGTCCAAAGATATTGCAAAAGCGATGCAGGAAGCCATTGATGAAATCGGGCTTGATTGGGCTGTAGGCGTAAGAAACGGAGATACGGATCCGAAAGTTAGACAACAGCAGGTAAAAAAGATGCCTGAAATTCTTGTTGTAACTCCTGAAAGCCTTCATCTACTTCTGGCACAAAAAAATAATGAAACATTTTTCCGGGATATGAAATGTGTAGCAGTGGATGAATGGCATGAATTATTGGGTTCAAAGCGTGGTGTCATGGTAGAACTTGGTATCTCTCAGCTTAAAAAATATGTTCCGAAGATCAAAATATGGGGAATCACCGCAACCATAGGAAATCTGGATGAAGCCATGGAAGTGCTTATTCCGTATGATATTAAAAAGACAAAAATTACAGCCAAAGAACATAAGAAAATAGATATTCTGCCGGTATTCCCGGATGAAATCGAGATATTGCCATGGGCAGGACATCTTGGAAACAAACTTGCAGATAAAGTTGTTCCTATTATTCTGGAATCAAAATCTACCATTGTATTTACGAATACCAGAAGTCAGAGTGAAATGTGGTACCAGCTTTTACTCGATGCTTATCCTGATTTTGCAGGTCAGATCGCTATCCATCACAGTTCCATTGATGCTCATTTAAGAATCTGGATTGAAGAAAATTTAAGTTCAGGAAAATTAAAAGCTGTGGTTTCCACATCATCTTTAGACCTCGGAATTGATTTTAAACCTGTAGACACGGTTATTCAAATTGGTTCTGCCAAAGGCGTTGCACGCTTTCTTCAAAGAGCCGGACGTAGTGGCCACTCTCCTTTTGAAACTTCAAAAATCTATTGTGTTCCCACCCATTCTTTGGAACTGATCGAGGTTTCAGCTCTAAAAGAAGCTGTAAAACAGAAAGTGGTTGAGCCCAGAGAGCCACAGGTTTTATGTTTCGATGTGCTGGTTCAGTTTCTGATGACATTGGCGGTTGGAGACGGCTTTTATCCTGATGAACTGTACCCAAGAATTAAAAAAGTATATGCCTTTCAGGAAATGCTGGATGAAGAATGGAAAAGCATCCTGGAATTTCTTACGATTGGCGGCAGTGTGTTGAAAAGCTATGAAGAGTTTCATAAAATCGTCATTATGGAAGATGGTCTTTATAAAGTAACTTCAAGAAAAATCGCTATGCTCCACCGGATGAATATGGGTGTGATTGTGAGTGATGCCATGTTGAAGGTAAAATTTATTTCCGGTGGCTATATCGGAATGATTGAAGAATATTTTATTTCAAAATTAAAAAAAGAAGAAAAATTTATTCTGGCCGGACGTACACTGGAAGTTGTTATCATTAAAGATATGACGGTATATGTAAGAGCAGCTAAAGGAAGAGCCCTGGTTCCGAGCTATCTTGGCGGAAGGCTTCCTTTGAGCTCCAATCTGGGGCATTTTCTTAGAGAAAAACTGTCACATGCCTTAAATCCGAAAGCTTCGGAAAAAGAGCTTAAATTTTTACACCCACTTTTAAAGAACCAGGAAAAAAACTCCCATATTCCAAAAGAAGATGAGTTTCTGGTGGAATTGATCAAAAACCGTGAAGGATATCATTTGTTTATGTATCCTTTTGAAGGACGTCTGGTTCATGAAGTAATGGCTGCCCTGATTGCCTATCGGATCTCGAAACTGGCTCCAATATCCTTTTCTATGGCGATGAATGATTATGGATTTGAACTGTTCAGTGATAAAGAAATTCCTTTAAATGAAGACAATCTTCAACAGATTTTAAGCAGAGAGAATCTGATGAATGATGTGATCGCAAGTATCAATTCTGCGGAAATGGCAAGGAGAAAATTTCGTGATATTGCAGTGATTTCAGGAATGGTGATTCAAAATTATGCCGGGCAACAACGTTCTAACAAATCATTACAGAGTTCTGCCGGACTGATTTTTAAAGTATTGGAAGACCATGATTCCAATCATTTTTTAATAAAACAGGCGTATACAGAAGTTTTTAATATGCAACTTCAGGAACAGCGGCTTGTAGAAGCTTTTAAAAGAATTGAAAAATCTGAAATTATTTTAAAATATTCCCGATCATTTACTCCGTTAAGTTTTCCTATTAAAGTGGACAGTTTACGACAAACGCTTTCAAGTGAAGGACTGGATGCGAGAATTAAAAGAATGCTGAAACTGTCTGATATAAATGATATTTGATGATTAATTCAATATTTTTCTCAATAAATCCACGCTATTTTAAATCTTATTCATTACCTAATATTCTACGTTAATTTTCTTGATAAGTTTAAATAATCATCGTAACTTAGAGTATACCTTCTTAGAAGTTGAAATAAAATTTAAAAATGGAAAAATTGTTCTTAGTCCGTCACGGACAGTCACTCTGGAATCTGGAAAACAGATTTACAGGGTGGAAAGATATCGATATAACTGAAACCGGTATTGAAGAAGCAAAAAAAGCAGGTATTGCGCTGAGAGGAGAAAGAATAGATATAGCATTCACTTCTGCCCTGATCAGAGCCCAGCATACCCTCTCTGTCATTCTGGATGAAATAGGAAATCCGGATATTCCTGTCGTTAAAGATAAAGCATTAAATGAACGTTCTTACGGAAATCTTGAAGGGCTCAACAAAGCAGAAACGGCTCTGAAATATGGTGATGAACAGGTTCATACCTGGCGCAGATCATTTGATGTAGTTCCACCAGGTGGAGAAAGCCTTAAAGATACTTACAACAGAGTAATCCCTTATTTTGAAAGCCAGATAAGGCCGTTGCTGAAACAAGGGGAAAATGTATTAATTGTAGCGCATGGCAACAGTTTACGAGCGCTTATCATGTATCTGGAACATCTTTCTCCTGAAGAAATTTTAGAAAGAGAAATTGCTACTGGTTTTCCACTGACTTATATTTTTGATGAGAAATTTCATGTAAGCAGGAAAGTTAGCTGATCTGGTTTAAATAGATTAACTTTAAACCTTCAATTTTCAATTTATTAAGTGTTGATAGCAACTAAAAATATTTCCATCCAAAACGAAAGTTTCATTCTCACCAACCAGCGGGCAGCATTCTGGCAAAAAGAAAAAGCCTTGATTCTATCTGATCTGCATATTGGAAAAACCGCTCATTTTCGTAAAAACGGCATTGCACTGGCCAATCATATTATGAAAAGTGATATGGAAAGATTGTCAGCGCTGATTGCATATTTTCAGCCTGAAAAATTTATTGTAGTCGGAGATCTACTTCATGCCGGAGACAATTCTGATGTAGATGAATTCTGCAGGTGGAAAAATCAGTATCCAGATATGAAGTTTTATCTTATTGAGGGAAATCATGACCGGATCTCAAAACCTCTGGAAGAAAAGTTATGCTTTAATTATAAATCTGAATTACTTGAAATAGAAGGCATCACTTTTATTCATGATTTTGATGCAACAGCATCCGGATTCCAGATTACCGGACATATCCACCCAGGAATTGTGCTGAATTCTGCTGTTAAAAACATCAGACTTCCATGCTTTGCTCTCAGCAACAATCAATTATTATTACCTGCTTTCAGCGAATTCACAGGATTAGATACAAAAAACCTGCCTAAGAAAAGTACATTTTTTGTATTTACAGATGAAGAAATTTATGAAATATGATCACTTAAGGTGTTAACTCCAGGAGATTTTCATATTTCTTATTCTCTTTTCTTTCTTTTTCTCTTTTCTTCAGTATTTCCTGTCCTTTTATAATGGTAGTTCCATAACTAGCAAGTACACCTGCTGCATTCGTTTCAGCATTGCTTTGTGCCTGTTTTAATTTTGCCTGTGTGGTTTCTGCAGCTCCGGTGTATCTGCTTTTCTTCATATTGATTCGTTTGTTTTTTAATTGAGAGTTAGAAATAGATTTTACCAATTCAAAATCATAATCTCCTTTTTCATCGGTGATTTTTATGATTAAACCAGGTAATCCACTGAATTTCATTGGCCCGTACGGAAACGGAATTTCAGGAGCATACCATGCAATCCAGTTTCTTCCTTTAAAGGTAACTTCCGCTTTTTTACAATTAATCGTATTGATTACTTTAGTTTCATTTATAAGCTTCCAGTTCTTTATAGGTGAACAATGACATGAAAACTGAATCAAAATATTGTATGTTTTCATGAGTTTGTATAATGGTAAAGTTAAAGTCTGTTTTTGGAATTACCGTTCCTTTTTTCCAACCCAGTGTTATACTTCCATCTGGATTATTTGTTGTTGTTCCTGAGTTTGCCATTACTGAATCTCCTTTAAGTGATACTGCATTTGCAAAAAATGCACAATTATCACCTATTTGTAACAAAAATTGGTCTTCATATTTGTTATCTGTTCGCGTATCAAATTTGGCTCTTAACATATATGTGAACTCACCACGTAAAGTATCTTGTTTGTATGATTGGCTATAGGATAAAACACTATACAACAGAATGAATAGTTGAAGTAACTTTTTATGGCAATCCATAGGCGAGATTTCATTTTTAAATAGCACTTATAATCAAATATCTTCTACTATAAGTGCTTCAATTTACATTAATTAAGGCTAGCTGCAAGATGTTTAGGATCAGAGCCAGAATAGATAGGTGTTTTACAATTAATAGCTTCAACCCTTTCACGCCATTCTGCTTGTTGTGGTGTCCAGTCCTGAGTCGTCGTAGCTGTTATACCGCAAGAAGTTTCGGCAATCCAAACTTGACCTGCTTTTACCGCTTTAAGTTCGTTTCGGGATAATTTTTTTAAATTTTTCATTATTTGTGTTTTTAAATTTGAATATAAATGTACACAATAACTCATCTCAGAAACGAATTATTATTTTATGTTAAATAATTAATTTTCAATAATTTCAATTAATACAATTTAAATAACGAAGTCTATTCTATAATCAGAAAATTGTAATTTTATACATGCTACATAATCAGAATTAAAGAGATTTTTTAAACTGAAAATATTTTAAGAAAAAATAAAAGGCAGATAAAAACCTGCCTTTATAAAACCATCATTTACATGCCTCTAACATCCTGGTTTGTAGTTTTCGCTATGAAGCATAGCTTAGAAATTATTATAAAAACGATTCGTGAAATCTTAATTTTTCTTGCTTAAACGAATACTGTAGACTGTAATCAATACCGTAACCAACAGAAATAAAGCACCTATCCATGGCGTACTTGCCAAACCTAAGGAAGAGGTAACAATCATTCCTCCAGCATAAGATCCGATTGCAATACCGATATTAAAAGCCGCAATATTGATCCCTGAAGCTACATCCTCAGTTCCCGGGACTTCTTTTTCAGCAATCTGTACCACCAATAACTGAAGTCCGGGAACAGAAGCAAATGATAAAGCTCCTAAAAGAAAAAGAGTAATGATGCTTAAAACCGGACTGCTTACTGTAAAATAAAACGCAAGCAATACCAATCCCTGTGCTGCAAACATCCATAAAAGAGCTTTCAGAGGATTTTTATTCGCTACTTTCCCACCAATGAGGTTTCCTAAAGCAATGGCAATTCCATAAATCAAAAGGATAAAAGTGACCGTAAATTCCTGAAATCCCGTAATTTTCTGTAAAATAGGTGACAGATAGGTAAATACTACAAACGTACCTCCATACCCCATCGCAGTCATTAAAAAAGCAAAAATCAAACGTCTGTTTCCCAATACTTTAAACTGACTCTTTAAAGATGCAGTTTTCCCATTTTTAAGGTTATTTGGAACTAATAACAAACTGGCTATCAACCCTATAATTCCAAGGATTGAAACCCCTATGAAAGTTGCTCTCCATCCGAAATGCTGTCCTATAAATGTTCCCAGTGGAACTCCTGTTACAATCGCAAGAGTAAGTCCGGCAAACATAATAGAAATGGCTGTGGCTCTCTTCTCTTCAGAGACCAGCGAAGCTGCAATGGTAGAACCTATGGAAAAATAAACTCCATGGGCCAACCCCGTAAGTATTCTTGCCAGAATTAATGTTATAAAGCTGGGAGCTATAGACGCCAGTCCGTTTCCAATAACAAATAGCATCATAATGGAAACCAGAAGCATTTTGCGTGGTACTTTCCCTGTTAATGCCGTTAATATCGGTGCTCCGATAGCTACTCCTATCGCATAAAGACTTACCAGTAGCCCTGCAGAAGGAATAGTAATTCCAAGGTCAGAAGCTACTGTGGGAAGCAGGCCTACAATAACAAATTCTGTAGTTCCAATTCCAAAGGCACTTATCGTTAATGCCCAAAGTGCTGCAGGAAGACCTTTTTTAACAGTCTTTGATGCGGTATTGATCTGTATTTCTTTTTGAAAGTTCATTGTCTTGTAATTTGTTGAGATTGACAAGGCAAAGTTCCGACGAATATCTGTATTATAAAAATTATTTAAATTGTATCAAAGTATCAGAATAATGATAGTTTTATTTTACATTTAAAATGTGTTCCTTTGTAAAATATTATCATCAGTTTTAATGAAGAAATCAGAAGCAACCCGTCTTACTATTCTCCAGAAAGCATTCGAATTGATCTATGTGAAAGGTTTTCAGACTACAAGCATTGATGAAATTATCGCAACGACTCAGGTGACGAAGGGTGCTTTTTATTATCATTTTAAAACCAAGGATGATATGGGACTCGCTATTATTACGGATCTGATGAAGCCCAATTTCAGAAAGATTTTCATAAACTCTCTTCAAAACAGTCAGAATCCTTTAGACAGTATTTATGATATCATGTTCCATTTACTGATTGAAAACGACTTTTTAAAAGTGGAATATGGCTGCCCTACTTCAAATTTCGTACAGCAAATGGCACCATGGCATCATGCTTTTACACAGGCTTTGCATGAACTTTCAAAAGAATGGGAACAGGCTCTTGCAGAAAGTATTGAGAAAGGTAAAGAAGCAGGAATCATCAACAAAGAAGTAAATGCAAAAGAAGTAAGTGTTTTTGTTATTTCAGGCTATTGGGGAATAAGAAATCTGGGTAAGTTAGAAAATTCAAAAGAAGTATATCTTATTTATTTAAAAGGACTTAAGTCTTATTTCAACACGCTTCAATAATTTTTTCTCAAAAAACATACTAAGCAGTATGTTTTTATTTTACCTTTGTTGTGTTCAAAAAAAAACGATGTATCAAACCCTTACTTTTTTACATTCCCTCACCCGATGGTTGGTCTTAATAAGCTTGATTTATGCAATTTATCGTTCTTTCAAAGGATATTCTTCCAACAGAAAATTTACAGGAGCAGATAACAAGGTAAGGCACTGGACTGCAACGATAGCTCATATTCAGCTGGCCATAGGAATGATATTTTATTTTAAAAGCCCAATGATCCGATACTTCTGGAAAAATTTTAACGAAGCCAAAGACTCTTTGGAACATGTATTTTTCGGACTAATCCATATTTCGCTGATGATTACAGCCATTATTATCATCACGATCGGCTCTGCATTAGCCAAAAGAAAATTGTCAGATAAAGAACAATTTAAGACAATGGGACTCTGGTTTTCTATCGCATTGATTATTATTTTCATTGCCATTCCGTGGCCTTTTTCTCCTTTTGCAAACAGACCTTATTTCAGATAATTATGATCAATTTATTTAAAACAAAAATCGGCCGGCTTAGGATTCTGGCTATTTTGGAAGGAATTTCCTTACTGATTCTGATATTTATTGCAGTCCCTATGAAATACTGGATGGACAATCCTTTATGGGTAAGACTCATTGGCCCTGTGCACGGAACATTATTCCTACTCTTCCTGTTCAATACACTGAGTGTGGGCGTAGAGCAGAACTGGAAATTTAAAGAAATAACATGGAAGGTAATTTTGGCCTGCTTTATTCCGTTTGGTACTTTTTATATTGACAAAAAAATTCTAAGCAAGCTATGAAAATTCTTTTTATATCCTCCCGGGAATTTTCCAAAAAGATATAATGTCTGATATAAGAAGCCAGGTGTTTGGGAGGCGAAATCTGCATTCATCAAATTTACAGAAAACTTATGGGCAGAAAAAGACAATATCTGAATTCAAGAGATGTAAAATCAAACATTTAATTCTCTTGCAGAATTTAATTATGCAGATATATACAATCATCCGCGAAATCTGTATGATCTGCAAAAGATAGAAATTGATGAAATGCTTGCATCTTATATAGTATTAAAAATTATTCTGCTTCTTTGCGATTTCAAAAAAAACTAAAAGAAATCCATGTAAGATACCACATTTTATCCTCTTTTGGTCAGGTATTTGAATCTTATACTACTTACCAATCACTAAAATATAAGAATATGTCAACAGAAAACCTTACCCATCTGGAAGCGATCAAAAAGATCAAAGAATTGTCAGAAAATGCAAGAATATGTATGTTCTGTACAGAACTGGAAACCACTCCCATCAATTCAAGACCCATGACCCTGCAGGAAACAGACGACAGCGGAAATCTATGGTTCATAAGCAGTGGTACCAGTAACAAAAATTTTGAGATAAAAGAAGACCGTAGAGTACAACTGTTTTTTATGAACAACAGCGATTCCCAATATCTTTCCGTTTACGGAAAAGCTTCTGTTTATAAAGATAAAGCAACGATCGAAGATAAATGGTCTCCTCTGGCTAAAGCCTGGTTTGACGGAAAAGATGACCCCAATGTTACCATCATCCGCGTAGAACCTAAAGAAACCTATTATTGGGATACCAAAGCAGGGAAACTGGTAAGCCTTTTCAGTTTTGTAGCTTCTGCCATAACCGGAAACAAAACCAATAATTCTGACGGTGTTGAGGGAAATGCAACGATTTAAAAAGTCCGGAATAAAAAAATCTCTCGCAGATGTTGCAAATTAAGCAGATTTCTATGTAATTATCTGCGTAATCTGTATAATCTGCAAGATAAAAAACGGCTCAAGAAATTGAGCCGTTTATACTAAATTAGTGAAATTCTAATTTTTCACATCCTCCATAGACGCTCCAAAATTAATATGAAGAACATTTCCGTTGGGAGTTACTAAAGCTGGTACAGATTTTACACCCGCTTTTTCAGCATCTTCAATTTTGCTTTTGTCATCACCTAAATGGATAATCTCAACATTTTCCGAACCTATAAGGCTAACAATATCATGTTCTACACTGATACATACAGGGCATCCTGCATGATAAAAAATGGACTTTTTCATAGGATTGTACTAATTAATAAGCGTTGCAATAATATTTTTTAATTCTTCGGTTTCTTTTTCGTGTAAAGGTTTTAAAGGACTTCTCAAATTTCCGCCATCTTCACCCAGAATATTGAGACCCGATTTCACCGCTCTTGGCAATCCTTTGTTCACAATAAATTTTAAAAGATCAAACTGCTGATAGAAAATTATTTTTGCTTTCTCAAGATCACCTTCCTCCACTGCATTATAAAGACTGATATTCAATTCAGGAATGAGATTGGGAGCTGCAGTGCACCAGCCTCTCGCTCCCGCAGAAAATGCAGCCAGAGCCAAAGGATTTGAACCGTTATAGAATGCAACCTCTTCTCCAAGTTCCCGCCTTAGATAATGCATTCTCTGGATGTCTCCCGTACTTTCTTTGATCATCGTTACATTGGGAATTTCAAGCAGCCTTTTCAGCAAAGCCGGAGACATGTCTACTCCACTTGTTGCCGGATTATTGTACGCCATAATCGGAATGGAAATCTTACGGGCAACGGCATCATAATGCGCTACAATTTCATCATCCGTCAGCTTCCAGTAACTCATCGGGATAATCATTACCGCATCTGCTCCAGCTTTTTCTGCGAACTGGGCATGGTGAATTGTTTTTTCTGTTGTAAGATTAGAAACCCCTACCAATGTCGGAATTCTACCTTTTACCTGCTGTAAAGTAGCTTCAGTAACTTCTTCTTTTTCTTCGTCAGACAGATAAGGCATGACTCCTGTACTTCCCAATGGAGCAATACCATGGCTTCCGGAAGTGATCAGCCTTTCTACCAAATGCTTGAAAAGCGGAATATCTACTTTTTCGTTTTTATCAAAAGGGGTTATAGGATAGGCTATAATCCCTTTGAACGGTACATTTTTCATGTTTTTTGTTTAAAAGTTTAAAATATTGATATTAGAGGTCTCTTCCTTCTTCCTCTCTCAAAGCGACTCCTAAGTTCTGCAGCTGAGGAGCATTTTCACAAGCGATATATTTGGCAGGTTCGGTATCGCTCAGATTCTGGTGTTTATGCCAGGCCCAGGAAGGAATATATACAGCATCGCCAGCTTCCCAATATACTCTCTCATCCTCTACTTCTGTCCAACCTTTTCCTTCAATTACAAATAATACAGTTTCATAAGTATGGCGGTGTCTGTTGGTTTGCTGCCCGGGAGTTAAACCTCCAATCGTCATACTGACATTCTTACTCGGAAGATCTACAAAGAAAACAGGATGCTTTCTTTCTGTTGAAAACTGATTATGCTCTCCAGCATTTTCTACATTTTTATGGATCAAATGGCTTGGTTTTACATACTTAGGTCTTGCAAAAGTTTCGTGGAAATCTTTAGAACTGAATTGTTTCTTATCCATGATTTTAAAATTATTATGGTTTTGTGCTTTATTGCATGACAAAATTATTCTATATTTGGACTGTTTAAATGATTCAGTTTTTACATAAATAGATAGTCCAGATGTTACGGCCTTGGAAATTGGAATTAGAAATTGATAAAAAGCTTGATAAAGCAGTTTATCTACAGATTGCGGATACTATTATCACTGATATTCGTACAGGAAGATTAAAAGCAGGGGATGCCCTTCCCGGAAGCCGAAACCTTGCTCAAACGTTAAAAATAAACAGAAACACTGTTGTAGAAGCCTATCAGGTGTTGATCAATGAAGAATGGGTAATTTCAAAGGAAAGAAAAGGTATTTTCGTGTCAGAAAAGCTTCCTGTCTTACATGAAAAAAATGCAAATGCATTGCAGGATTCTAAAAATCTACAGGTCTTGCCTAATGGAATTTTAATTAATTTCGATGACGGGCATCCCGATAGTAAAATTGCACCTGTAACAGAATTGGCAAGAGCTTATAGGCAAATTTTCAGTATTAAAGCCAAATGGCAGATGATGGGTTACGGAGATGAACATGGAGATTTGGATTTTAGAAAAATGATCTCTCAGATGCTTAATCATCAGCGCGGAATGCATATTCTTGAAAACGAAATTTCTATCACCCGAGGCAGTCAGATGGGTATGTTCCTTACTGCTCAGAGTCTTTTAAGTCCTGGTGATATGGTTGTTGTGGAAGATCCCGGCTATCAGCCTGCATGGCAAGCGTTTCAGTATGCGGGAGCACAGCTTTTGTCTGTACCTGTAGATCATGAAGGAATCAGTGTCGAGGCTGTTGAAAAGCTTTTAAAACAACATCGAAATATAAAAGCATTATACATTACTCCTCACAGGCAATATCCTACTACCGTTACGCTAAGCCTTTCAAGAAGATTAAAACTGATTGAGTTATCAAATCAGTACAATATGACCATCATTGAAGATGATTATGATAATGAGTTTCACTTCGGATATCGTCCTATTCTCCCGATTTCAAGTTTTCCCGAACTGCACAATTATGTGTATATCGGAACTTTAAGTAAGGTGGTAGCTCCCGCTTTGAGGATTGGTTATCTGACCACTAAAAATCAGGAACTGCTGAAAAGAATTGGTGATCTGAGAAAGATTATTGATGTGCATGGAGATGTGATCATGGAACAGGCAGTTCTTCAGCTCATTAAAGAAGGTGCTATAAAAAAGCACATCAGAAAAGCAACCGTTCATTATAAGAACAAAAGAGATTTTGTTTTTGAATTGTTGAAGAAAAACATGAAAGATATTGCTGATTTTACACTACCCGAAGGTGGTCTGGCTTTTTGGATAGTTCCTAAAGTACAATTGGATTGGGATGCGGCAACAACTTTATTACTGGAAAAAAATATTAAGATTATTCATCCTAAACAATATAGTCAAAATAATGTAAATGGATTCAGATTAAGCTATGGAGCGCTTTCCGAAGAACAGCTGAAACAAAGTATTCCTTTGATTGCTGAGATTTTTTCAAGGTTTATGATCAAAGATAACGTTGAATTATAATGGAAAATAATTATACCCCGGTTTTTATCCCTCGCAGATTTTACAGATTACACAGATTTTTATGCTCGGTGTAATCTGTCAGATCTGTCAGATTTTTATGTAAAAAACATTAATGATTATGAAAATCTACTCTACTTCAAAAACTGCCTGAATCTCTACTGAAGAACCTACAGGAATAGAAGAAGCCCCCAAAGTAGCTCTGGCATGTTTTCCTTTTTCCCCGAAGACTTCAACCGCAAGATCGGAAGCAATATTCATCAGATCTGCATGTTTTGTATAATCATCCTTGGTATTGAAGATTCCTGTAAGCTGAACACATTGTTTTACTTTGCTCAAATCTCCTCCAACCGCTTCATTTAATACTGAAATCACGTTCAGCATGGTTACTTTTGTAGCATCTTTCACCTGTTGCTCATTTACTTCAACACCTAATTTTCCCGGATTGAAAATTTTCCCGTCTTTTAAAGCAACCTGATTGATAAATACCAGATTTCCGGAACGTACAAACGGCTGATAATTTCCTGCCGGTTTTGGAACCTGTGGAAGTGTAATATTTTTCTGCTTCAATATTTCATTGAAATTCTGGTGATTTTCAGCAGCAGCTATTGTTTTCTTAGGATGAGTATCCTTTAACGCCAGTGCTATTTTTGCGAAATTTCTTCCCTGAAGTTCAGCAATATTTCGTTCTCCTTTCGTTGGTCTTTCCACATCTTTTAATGAAGCCATGCTGGTAACTCCCAAAACCGTATTCCCCTGTGGAATAGATTTGTTCAGCTCTTCTGTTCCACGAATTCCATTAGATACCAATACCATCCCGTGCACAGCAAGACTGTTCCAAAAGGCCTGAAGAGCAAGCTCTTTTCCTGCTCCGCTTCCCGCTGACATAAAAACAGTGGCAGGAACTCCTTCCAAAGCGTGATTAGTCCACAACGGAACGGTTTTCGATAAAAACTCACTCATCCCCGTACTGATATTCCCGAAATAAACCGGTGAACCAAAAGCAATTCCATCATACGAGGTTAGTTCATCTACAGTTGCTACAGGAAGATTTTTCAGGGTTGGATTTTGTGAGGCTTTGACTAATTTGATATACGGAACTGCATTATTTTCAATTTCCATTCCTTTGGCTATTTCTTTAGCCAGTTCGTAAGTTCCACCATTATCGGAATGGATAAGAACCAATATTTTAGCTTTATTTTGTGCCATGATGTAAGTGTTATTAGATAATAAAATTAAAATAAAAAAAATACATAGTTTTTTCATTCTGAATAAGATATAAATTATATTTTGGATTAATCATGTAGCTATTACATTGATAATACAAAATTACTACTGTCGTTTTTATTAAATTTGCCAAAATATACATACAAAACGACATATGAAATGTGGACTGATTGAAAAAACGGAAAGCCAGTTTGTAGATTCTATAGAAAAAGAAGCTTATGTGTGGTGCGAAAAAAACTGGAAACATGATGATTATGAACACAGGCATACCCGTGCCCAGCTTACATTTGTGGAAGAAGGTTATCAGTATTTTCATATTGACAGGAAAATTTATCTTGTCCCACAATATCATGTCATCTGGATTCCTTCAGGAAGGGCCCACAAAATTACCTCAGAGGCACAAACCGTTAATCTGATGGTATTTCTTTTCAAATCTGTTTTTGAAGATGAATTTTATCAGAATGTTCAGGTATTTGCTGTTCCACCTGTTTTGAAAGAAATGCTTTTGTATGCCTCAAAATGGAACCAATCTCTGAATGAAAATGAAGAACAGGATATCTTCTTTAGAGCTATTTTAAAAAGTCTTCCTAATTTCTGCAGGGAAAGCAGCGGTCTAGAAATCCCTGTACCAACTGACACCAGACTGATTCCCGTGTGCAATGATATTAATTCCAATTTTAAATATAATCTGGATATTGTTTCTTTAGCCGAAAAAGCACAAATGTCTGTGAGAAGTCTCCAGAGAATTTTTAAAAATGAAACAGGAATTACGTTACAGAAATACCTCCAGCTAACCCGAATTTTAAAAAGCATTGAGTTAATTGATACCCAACAATATACTTTGAGTGAAGTAGCTTATAAAGTAGGTTACCAAAGCCTGTCAGCATTCACAGCATCATATTTTGCGATTATGCAGACAAAGCCAAAGATGAATAAAAATCAAGGGGTTTCATCATGAGCCATATCAACGGGTTTTGATTCCGGAGAACCTTTTTCGCGGAGCCATATAGAGAGAAGAACAAGAGAAGCTACTGCCAGGAATTCACTCTGCCAGTTTTGAAAAGATTCAAACCAGAATCTTGATTCTGAAATATATTGAATGGCCGTTACAGCAGTATTTCCTTTTATCATCTGTTCATCATTGAAATCCTTAAGACTTCCATAAAAATGTAAAATAAAACTTGCTAGAAAGAGAATGGCAAAAGCGAGTGATAAAGAGTGTTTGTAGAGTTTCAGCCATATGCCTCCTTTTTTAACAGGCCACGGTGCTTTTGGGTGTGGTACGGGTTCTTTATCAACATCTTCGTCCTCTGTCATAGATTTTGATTCACTAGAGCCTTTTTGTCTCAGGGAAATCGTTAATAAAACATACAGCATCATCTGTAGGAATTCGCTTTCCCAATTTTCAAAAGTTGCCTGTATAAAATGCCCGCTATGGATGTATTCACCAATCTTTAAAGCAGGCTGTCCGTTTTCAATAAGTTCTTTATTTTCTGTTTTCCAGCCCATAAATAACTGTCCTGCAAGAAAAATAATCATCAGGATAATGAGAACAATACTTAAGCTGTTGCGATACAGGAAGCTGTTGCGTGACATATTTCGGAGTTTAAAGGTTAGAGTTCAGGGTTCAAAGTTTAAGGTTTAACGTTTATAAATCACGTTTTTGGTAAGGAAATACCTTTGGCAGGTTCTTTGTGGTAGGCCCGGTAAGGATTTTTCCGTTAACATTAAACCGGGATCCGTGACATGGGCAGTCCCAGCTCAGTTCAGCACTATTCCACCGCACTTCACATCCTGCATGTGGACAGGTACTTCTCAGAAGATGCAACGTGCCATCATTTTCTTTGTACAGTGCATAAGATTCGGATTTGTATTTGATCACTTTTGCTTCACCTTCTCCAACTTCTGAAAAGGATTCAATTTTATCCTTGAAAATTTTATCTTTCACAAAATCAAATGCCACAGTTGCTGCTTCCTTCACAAAATCAGAAAATCCGGCAATAGGTTTGATTCTTGAAGGATTAAATAAGTCTCCATATTTACTTTTTCCGGTAATGATTAAATCATGTATTATTTGTGAGGAAAGTGTCCCGAATATCATTCCGTTACCTCTGAAGCCTGTTGCCACAAAAATTCTTTCCTTAGTTTCTGGTAATTTCCCAATGTATGGAAGCCCATCTACTGGTTCGTAATATTGGCTGGACCAGCTGTAGAATATGGTTTCCACATCAAAGTATTTCCGTACATAATTTTCAAGCCTTGAGAAGCATGCTCCGGTGTCATCAGCATGTCCTGTTTTGTGGTCTTCACCGCCTGCAATCAATAAGTTTTCACCATCGATATTCTGAATACGGTAATAATGATAAGGTTCACAGAGATCATAACCTAACTCCCGCGGATATTTATCATTTTTCAGAGTAAATGCCGTCACATAGCTTCTGTAAGGCGCGTTAGTAAAATGAAGCAGATTCACTCCCGGCGGAATATGAGTGGCATATACTACATGTTTTGCTTGTATTTCTCCCTGGGAGGTTTTTAAAATAACATTGTCTTTCTGCTCATCATGTTCTTCAACAAGACAATTTTCCAGAATAGAACCGCCCAGTTTTATAAAAGCCCCGCAAAGTCCTTTAATATATTTTATCGGATGAAAATGCCCCTGACCAGGAATAAGCACCGCTTCTCTGAACGGGATAGGAAAAGGAATTTCATTTACATAACTCATTTCGTGGCCTACTTTAGCTGCTCCTTCTACAATGTCTTTTAACTGTTCTTCCTGTTTTTCATCCAGGGCAAAAAGGTAAGCTGACTTTCTTGTGAAATCACAGCTGATCTGATATTTCTGAATATTATCTTCAATAATACTGATGGCATCAGTTCCGGATTGTGCATACAGTTGTGCATTATCCAGTCCAAAATCACGGATAGCCTGATTAAAGGTTGTATCAAAAAAATCGTTCAAATGAGCTGTTGTGCCGCCAGTAGTTCCGAATCCTATATTGGCTGCTTCCAGAATAATACATTTTTTTCCGGATTCCTGAAGTTTCAGTGCTGTTGAAACTCCTGTAATTCCACCTCCTACAATGGCAACGTCAAATAATGAGCTGAGATCCGTTTCTGCAGAAAATTTTCTGATCTCTTCCTGCCAAATACTTTTTCTTGCACCGTCTCTGTACATCATCAGAATTTTTTATAGTTAATTTATCTGATACTCAGGGTATCACTTTCGGGCAGACCTGATTTATCGGTATTGGACGAACTGCTTTTCTGATCCCTTTTCTTGTTTTCGTCTTCATCAATATTACATCGGCAGGAAGTAAAAGCAAACAGGCTGATAACGCCTAAAATAAGTGCTGTAGTTTTCATATTTTAAATATTTTGATGTTTTATACTTTAATATACTTTATCCGTTTACTATCAGTCCTCCATTGGGATGAAGTACCTGTCCTGTCATTTGTGAGGCATCCGGACTTGCCAGAAAAAGAAAGCTGAAGGCTATTTCTTCAGGCGTTGCATTTCTTTCCAACGGTGGTTTGTTGGGATTTTCTTCTTTTTCATTAAAAGTTTCTTCAGTAAGCGGTGTAGCCACAGGTCCCGGAGCAACGGCATTAATCCTGATTCCTTTGGGTTTGGCCTGCAGTGCCAATGAGCGGGTGAAAGAAACAATAGCGCCTTTTGTTGCAGAATAGTCAAGGAGCTCAGGATGTCCCTGATAAGCGGAAACGGAAGTGGTATTGATTACGCAGCTTCCTTGTTTCAGGTAAGGAAATACAACTTTCGTTAATAAAATCATTCCTACAATATTGGAATCAAAGGTCTGTCTGATGTTTTTCTCTTCAAGTTGTTCAATACTGTCTGCAGGAAATTGAACTCCGGCATTATTAATGACGATATCAATTTTTCCGAATGATGAATTAACTTCTTTTACTGTTTTTTCACAAAATTCATAATCATTGATATCTCCCTGAAAGATGATGCATTTTCTATTCAGGTTTTCAATTTCTCTTTTTGTTTTTTCAGCATCACTATCACTTGAATGATAAATAATAGCAATGTCTGCTCCTTCCAAAGCAAAAAGAAGAGCCACTGCCTTACCTATTCCGCTGTCGGCTCCGGTAATCAAAACAGATTTGTTATCTAATTTTCCCATTTCATAATCTTTTTATTTCTGCTCTATTCTATTGGTTTCTGCATTTCTGCCATTCTATGAGCGGCCATACTATCACTTGTAAGATTCGCCATCGCTACGGACAGTTTATTTTTCAAACCCGAAATTATTTTATCTTCATTATTCATCAGAGCGTTATAGCCGTCAATTGCCACTTCTTCCGGAGAGGCCAGACTATCTTTATCTTCCAGTATTTTACTGCGGTTCATATCTGCTTTATTAAAAAAGTCAGTATCTGTAGGGCCGGGTAAAAGAGCCGTCACTGTAATTCCGGAGTCTTTCAGCTCTTCACGAATGGCTTCAGACCACGACAAAACAAATGCTTTGGTAGCATGGTATACCGAATGCCATGGGCCAGGAGCTTTACTGGCCACAGAAGCCAGATTCAGAATTTTTCCTGATCCTTTTGGAAGCCTGTCCTTAATAAAAAGCTTTGTAAGGATGAGAACTGAAATAATATTTAAATGAACAATATCTATTTCCCTATGAATATCCGTATCCTGAAATTTCCCATACACTCCCTGTCCTGCGGCATTAACTAATATTTCAGGACTTATTGCATTCATTTTCAATTCAGAATAAAGAGAATACGCTTCTTCTTCTAAAAACAGATTTTTAGAGATACTGATCACGTTTACTCCATGGTTTTTAAATTCTTCGGCTTTTCTTACCAGTTCTTCATGGTCTCTGGCTACAATGACAAGATCGTAGCCGTTCATGGCAAACTGTTTCGCGAGTTCATAACCAATACCACTGGTAGCACCTGTAATAAGTACAAATTGATTCTTGCGTTGCATAAATTTTATTTTAAGATTAAAAGCCTGTTAAGCTCACTTTTAAAACAGCCCAGAATAAATTCCGTGTAATACAGCTGGGCATTTAGAGCTTGTGTTTTCGGATGTAATTCCAGTTTTTTAGTCAGGACAATCTCACCTTTGTAAGAGAATGAGAAATAGGCAAAAATTTTATATCCTGAATTCCGGATTGGCGTACAGTAGCCGGTAGTGGCAATAGACCAGTCGGATTCGTAAAGTCTTGCTACATTTAAAGCCATCGTCTCTGCAATATTCTCTGAAACGCAGTCACATTCTTCAGCTTCCTGTCTGTCAACCTTTAGTAATTTTACTTTTTCTGACAAAGAATAGGCTGTCATTCCTCCTTTGTAGAACATTGACGCATTAGGCATCTGTGAAAAAGCCAGTTGCAAGCATCCTGACGTAACACTTTCTGCAATTGAAATGGTTTCATCGGTGGTCATCAGTGACTGACTTATATATTCTAAAAGATTTTTCTGAAAATCCATAATAGTATAATTTTTAATGAGGTTAAAAAAAGAAAGCTAAAAAAGCTGCTGAATAAATAGACAGCAGCTTTGCTTTCACATAAAAATATTTAAGTTGCTTGGTGTGGTGTGAAGGGTGTTTATCATTTAAGCGTTTCTCTCCTTTTCAAGATCCCAGACTCTGTGCTGAGCAACAGCCTGGATGAATTTATCTGATGGATCATTGTCTTCCCATGTAATGATTGCAGGATCCTCATGTTGTTTCGCTGATACATTGGAATTATGGTAAAGTACCTCTGTATCTTTTCCAAAGTAAATTGCTTTACAGTGTTTATAAGCTTCATTGATGAAATGCAGAACCAGATGTTTGTTTTCAGCAATCATCAATTCTTTTACGGAATTTTCTCCCGGACAGATGGTAAGAGCATCAAAACAGACACTTGCCGTACTGGTAAGAGAATGTTTGGGAGTCAGCTCGGAACCGTCATTGAGTTTTACCGGAGCAACACTTGTTGCAATCAGTTCCACTCTGGCACCTTCTGCTTCAAGTTTTGTTTTAAGATCATTGACAGCTCCTCCATCTGCACCGTTAGCCAGAATAAAGCCTATTTTTCGGCTTTTAATCGTGTTTTTAACGGTATTCATCATGCTTAAAGCATCAGAAAACTGTGTATGTGGTTCTCTTTCTTCGCTTTGAAGTTCTATGATGTTACTATCCGCCGGCAGACTTTGATTGGGCCATTCCAGTTTTTTAACTTCCACTCCTAATTTTTCCGCTACTTTCCATGCAAGATCTGTATCAATATAGGCAAGCTGCCCTACCAGTCTTTCTCTGATCTCAGGACGGGTTACCTTTGACAATTCAAAGATCAACGCATTCTGAAGGTGTGTTTTCTCCGGTGCAGACTGGCTGTTATAGAATAATTTCGCCTGTGAATAATGATCTACAAAGCTTTTACTCCTTTCTCTGATCTTCACTCCTGAAACTCTTTCCTGCTGGGAGGTAAAGCCGCCTTCAGACATCATGGCCTGAAAAGGACATCCACCGCCTATGGAATTCGGTTCATAGCTGCTTTTTCCTTTCACGATCTGCTGTCTCATATGGCCATCTCTTTGGTTGTTATGAACCGTATTGATGGATCTGTTGATCGGTATTTCATGGAAATTAGGCGACCCCAGTCTTGAAAGCTGTGTATCGGTATATGAAAATAATCTTCCCTGCAGCAGCGGATCATTGGTGAAATCAATCCCAGGAATAATATGTCCCGGGTGAAAAGCAATCTGCTCGGTTTCTGCAAAGAAATTATCCGGATTTCTGTTAAGCGTTAAAGTTCCAACAATTTCTACAGGAACTTCTTCTTCGGGAACTATTTTTGTAGGGTCAAGAAGATCAAAATCAAATTTGTGTTCATCTTCTTCAGGAATAAGCTGTACCCCGAAATCCCATTCCGGATAATCACCATTTTCAATGGCTTCCCATAGATCCCGTTTATGGAAGTCAGAATCTACTCCGGAAATCATCTGAGCTTCACTCCAGGCTACGGAATGCACGCCTAATCTGGGCTTAAAATGGAATTTTACAAAATGTACTTTTCCTGCCTCATTGATGAATTTAAAAGAATGTACGCCAAAGCCCTCCATCATTCTCAGACTTCTCGGGATCGCTCTATCGCTCATTAGCCACATAATCATGTGCATACTTTCGGGCATTAGTGAAATAAAATCCCAAAATGTATCATGAGCAGATGCAGCCTGCGGAATTTCATTGTCTGGTTCCGGTTTTACGGCATGCACAAGATCAGGAAACTTGATCGCATCCTGAATAAAAAATACCGGCATATTATTGGCCACCAGGTCATAATTTCCTTCTTCAGTATAGAATTTCACCGCAAATCCACGGACATCCCTTGCAAGATCTGTACTTCCTTTACTCCCTGCTACAGTTGAAAACCGTACAAATACAGGTGTTTCTTTTCCCAGTTCTGTTAAAAATTTTGCTTTGGTATACTCTGCAAGGCTTTTAGTAAGTTTAAAAATGCCATGCGCGCCGGAACCTCTGGCGTGAACTACTCTTTCAGGGATTCTTTCATGATCAAAATGGGTAATCTTTTCCCTCAGAATGAAATCTTCCAGTAATGAAGGGCCGCGCTCTCCGGCTTTTAAAGAATCCTGATTGTTATTGATCTTTAAGCCCTGATTGGTAGTCAGTTTTTCATTATCATTGGAAGTACTGTGTACATCCAGTTGTTCTGCTTTCTTGTTGTGTTCGTTGGTGTTCATATTCATAATCTTTTTGTGGTTGGTGTATTTTCTTTCAAAAGCAGTAGATCATGGGACACAGAAATTAATCTGTCTTATTTCCCAGAATTTCAAGAATCCTGTTGATATATTCTTCTTCCTTCAGAACTTTATAATAAGCTGTTTTGGCATATAAAGTAAATGCGGGAGATTCATATCTTATTTCAGCATCCATATCCGTAGTTTTCGTTGTGTTATTAGAGTGGAACTCCTGGATATTGAGGATATATTCTTCGAGATAAGTATCTATAACTCCTTTCAGAACTTCACAGGTAGCATTGTTCTTAATCTTTTCCAGAGACTTGATCAGAAAAGCTGTCACTCCGTAAGAATTCATAACAGACGGAAATAAAGACTCATTCTCTATTGCATTATTTTTGTTATTCAATTCGGACTGTTGCAAAGTGTCGTTTTCAAATGTCATATTCAAAAAATGGTATTAGTTATTGGAAACTTTCAAATACTGTTCAAAATAATGAAGGTCATTTTTATCTTTTATGGATAAATAAAACATGATCTGCTCCGGTTCTTTTAAGCCTATACTGCCTAAACAGTCGAAATGAGCAATTAACGCCTGGATATTTTCAATATCAATATCTTTCAGAATGATAAATAGCAGGAAGATATTTTCTCTGATCTCTTTAGCATAAATTGCAGCTCCATCTTCGAAACACGTCCCTGTATGGGAGACTTTTACAAAATCTTTGTGTTTCAGTGTTTTTATGATTTTCTGACAGTCCATATATTTTGATTTCATGATTAAAATAAGCCATATAGAACAAGCTATATGGCTTATTGCATAGTTTAGTCTTCTTGTTCTGCATCGAAATTGATGGATGTCTCCGCAATATCTGTAAGATACGAATCCGTATCTTCTTCTTCCTGAAGGGTTCTTTCAAGAAGGTCTGCAGCCTTATCATGTCCCATGGTTATGGCTAGCTGGGCCAGCCCGCCGTAAGTGGCAATTTCGTAATGTTCTACTTTCTGTGCAGCAATAATTAGTGCTACATCTCTTGTTGCAGAACCATCTTCTGTGGATTTGATGACTTCTTCGCCTTCTTCGATGATTCCTTTAATAGCTTTACATTCTTTTTTTTCGGGCTTTTCTTCAATAAGCTGGAATACTTTTTCCAGTCGCTTAACGTGTTTTTGGGTCTGAAGATGATGATCTTCAAACGCATCCTTCAGTTCTTCCGTTGTTGCGGCTTCCTGCATCTTTTCCAGCGCTTCAAGAATGGCATTTTCAGCAAAATAAATATCTTTAAGAGCACTTACAAAAAACTTATGCAGCGGAGAACTTTTCATTTCATCCTTGTTGACTGTTTCTTTGTCTGCCGTACCTTTCTTGGTAGCAGGAACTGCACTTTCAGCTTCTAATATTTTATTGGGCATGGTGTAAATGGTGTTTGTTATTAAAGGATTACCTCTTTATATAAGTCTAAAGAGGCAATCCTGGAAAAAGAATTATGAATTACGTCTGCCTCCGAATCCGGAACGACCTGAAGATCTTCCGCCTCCGTGGGATGCCTGACCTCCCATTCTGGCTATTCTTGTACGCTCAGATTTACTCATCGCAGCAAATCCTCTTCTTGAATTTCCTGAGTTTGAGTTTGAACCTCCTCTTCCTGAGCTATTACTATTGTTTCCTGATCTCGATGAACCTCCTCTTCCTGAGCCGGAACCTGAGTTCGAAGATCTGCCTCCACCATGTGAAGCCTGACCTCCCATTCTGGCTATTCTCGTACGCTCAGCTTTGCTCATGGAAGCGAAACCTCTTCTTGAAGTACCATCTCCCGATGATGACCTGCCTCTGCCTCCTGATCGGGAGCCGGAACCAGAATTTGAACGTCCTCGGGAACTACCACCGGAGTTTCCTCCACGAGAACCGCCTCTACCGGAAGTAAATCTTCCCTGGCTGTCTCTCTGCTGATTGCCGTTTCCGCCTCTTGAACTGCTTCTTCCTCCTCTACGACCCCTCTGATCATCATCGTCTTCTTCGTCATCATCATAATCTTCATCATCTTCATCATCATAATCGTCGTCGTATTCATCATAATCATCTTCATCGTAATCATCATCATAATCGTCATTTTCATTATCAAAATAATTTTCATATTCTGAAAAATCATCGTCATAATCTTCATCTCTTGTTGCATCATTAAAACCATGATCATATCCTAATTGATATACTTCTTCAAGGTTTTCTGGCGAATGCGAACGCCCTCTTGAGCTGCTGCTTCTCGAATTTCTAGTGTTCATAACTGAATTTTTTTATTAATATTTAGTGATGTCTATTGCAGTCCGTGACTAGTATTAGACGGCAACAATTGGGTGTCGGTAATTTTAAATAATAATAAAAGCGAAATGCTTTTTGCTTGCCTTTTACTAAGGGCTTAAGAATTGTGAAAGAATGTATGTCAAATATACGTTAGAATAATTCACTTTTTTATGACCTGAATCATGTTTATGCAGATTAATACAAAATTTTTCTGTCTTTTAGGATAATACTACCCTCTTTTTCCATTTTTTTCAGAGTACGGATTACTGTTTCCACGCGCATACCTGTAAGGTTGGCAATCTGTTGTCTTGTAAATTCAATGTGAAAACATTTTTGGCAGTCTTCATCATGATAGCTTTTAAGATATTCCAGTAAACCCTTAAGCCTCTGCATAGGGTTTTCTGATGCAAGGCTCTGTACCATTTTCAATTTATAAAAAATCTCCTGTGAAAAACAGGCATTCATTTCAAGAGAAAGATCTGGATTCTGTTTGATCATTTCAAAGAAATTATTTTTGGGAAGTCTGATAATCCGGGAATCTTCAAGACATATGGCATTGATTGGATAATTCTGATTGAGAAAAAGCATGGCTTCTCCAAAGCTTTGTTTTTTGCCCAGAATATTATGAATGAATTCTTTTCCGTTTTCATTATAATTATTCAATTTTACTTTCCCTTCACTAATCTGAAAATAATAAAGTGCATGATCCTCTTCTCTAAAAACTGCTTCCCGCTTTTTATAATCCTTGTCTTCTGCACCAAAAGAGTGCAGAAGACTTTCATCAATATTCATACAGCTGATTGTTTTCATAATATCAAATAGGTTTTAAATAAAAAACAAAACATAGAAATTTAATCTAATATAAGATTTTACGATTTTCAATTCTTACGATTTTATCTCGTTCCATATGTTTAATAGTCCTTATTGCTGTTTCCACACAAAGACCTGTAAGGCTAGCCATTTGCTGCCTTGTTAATGGAATCAGGAATGAATATGGACGTGCATCTTTCTGAAAGCTCTTCAAATAATCCATAAGCCCCCTAAGCCTGATGGATGGGTTTTGAGAAGAAAGATTCTGCATCATAATAAATTTATAATAAAGGCGTTCAGAAAGAAAACTGTTAACCTCCATATATAATTCAGGGTTCTGGTTTAGTAAATTAAAAAAAATGGATTTATGAAGTCTTAGAACACTGCATTCTGTAATGGCTTCAGCATTCATAGGATAAGGTTTCTCTATGAACAGAATAGATTCTCCACAGCTTTCTCCATCGGATAAAATGTTCTGAATAAATTCTTTTCCTTCTTCGTTATAATTATTAAGCTTAACTTCTCCTTTAATAATCTGGTAATAATAATTAGGGATATCCCCTTCGTAGAATATCACTTCTGAAGGGGTATAATGTCTCGTTTCTGCTCCCGCTGAAATCAAAATGTTTTCGTCGATAACCATAATAGTTGTTTTTGGTGTTGTTTTCTTCTTCTCCTCTTCTCAGTCTTAGTAAAAATATTGGTAATCGATAGTAATGTGCATGCAAAAACCGCACCTTAATTATTACTCCTAAAGTTAAAAAACGTTAAAAAATTTAACAACTTCAAGTGTTTTTATATTTATTGATTAGATATCACTACTAAAAGTGTAATTAAATTGCTTTTTTGATACCACATTTTTAAATCTGTGGTTTTGATAGTATGTCGGAAAACAAAATAGTAAAACCCGTTTTCACTTATTGAAAACGGGTTTTTCAAAGTAATTACATAAAAAGTTGCTACTTTTTTGGGATTTTGTTTTTATGGGCTCCTATAGTATCTGTAAGTTTTTTTGAGGAAACCGTATCACGATGGATTGTATCGGAAGGGATTGGGCTTACAGGAGAAACGGAATTCGTCCTTATGGTATCAGCTATGATTGTGTCTGTAGCTACATGTGTTTCTGTCCTCGATTCTTTTTTGCAGCTCAGGACAATAAATCCTATAAGCAGACTTGACATAATAAACTTCATAATGCTCTATTTTGTGGTGATATATCAAAGGTAGACTATTGTGAAGCAGATTCTTATGACTTAAATCATAATGCTTTATATTTAATTATTTCGCAAACTTCTTAGTTCCTGCAACACATAAGATCACCCCTACTGTCACCCCTAGCATTCCTACACTTACCTGCTCATGAAGAAGCCATGCAGCCAATGCCAGCCCAAAGAAAGGTTGAAGTAACTGCAGCTGGCCAACAGTAGCTATTCCTCCCTGTGCTAATCCTTTATACCAGAATATAAATCCAATAAACATACTGAAAAGAGAAATATAAGCCATTCCAAACCATCCCTGAAAACTGACATTTTGAATATCAGCCGGAAAATAAATAAAAAATAAAGGAATCATTACAGGCAGCGCCAATACCAAAGCCCACGAAATCACCTGCCATCCGCCTAATGTCTTGGATAATTTAGCTCCTTCAGCATAACCCATACCACATAAAATAACGGCAAGCAGCATCAGAATATCTCCAATAGGTGATGCAGATATTCCTTGTGAAACAGCATAGCCAATCACCAAAAGGCTTCCTACAATCGAAAAAAGCCAAAATATAGGATGAGGTCTTTCACCACCACGCATCACACCAAATACAGCAGTAGCCAAAGGTAACATTCCCAGAAATACAATAGAATGCGCTGAAGTAAGATATTGAAGCGCTAATGCTGAAAGAAGAGGAAACCCTACCACACAGCCAAGAGAAACCAATAATAATGGAATCAAATCTTTTTTGACAGGACGTTTTTCTTTCCCAAGCCATAATACGATAAGCGCCAGGACTCCGGCAACAGCTGCACGAACAATCGTTACAAAAGTAGGACTCATTTCCATTACAGCTAATTTAGTGGCCGGCAAACCGCCGCTAAATAAAACTACACCTATAAATCCATTGATCCAGCCACTTATATTTTCATCTTTTGATAGTTGCTTTGTCATCATTTTATTCAAGCTTTTAATTAATATTCAAAATTAGAAAGGATAATTAAATAAACACAGTATCAGTTTTGTATATTTACATGAGCACAGTTTAACAATATGAGTAAAGAATTTTTATATACGGAAATTGCAGACGGAATTGCAGGACAGATCAGAAATGGGATTCTAAAGACAGGAGACAAGCTTCCTTCTGTAAGAATGCTATGCCAGGAACATCAGGTGAGTATGAATACTGCCAAGCGTGTTTTTCTCGAACTGGAATCACAGTCTTTAGTAGAATCTAAACCACAGTCTGGGTATTTTGTAAGCCAGCTGCTCTCTGCAAAACTTCCTTTACCTGAGGTAAGCCGCCCATCATTGATCGCCAATAATGATGAACCGGATGAACTGATCAGTAAGGTATATGAAAATATGGGTAAAAAGGATCTTACCTTTTTCTCTATAGGAATTCCATCAGGAGCTCTCTTACCTCAGGCTAAACTTAAGAAAGAAATTGTAAACGCCACAAGGGAATTAAAAGACGGTGGTACAGAATATGAAGAACTTCAGGGAAATCTGAAGTTAAGAAGAATGATTGCTGTACGTTCTTTGCAATGGGGAGGAAATCTGAGCGAAAATGACCTGATTACCACCAATGGCGGAATGAATGCTCTTTCTTTTTGTTTAATGGCTTTAGGAAAACCAGGAGACACCGTTGCTATTGAAAGCCCTTGTTATCCCGGAATTCTTCAGCTTGCCAATGGTTTGGGTTTAAAAGTCTTGGAACTTCCTACCCATCCCACTACCGGAATAGAAATTGAGGCTTTAAAAAAATTAATGCCTAAAATAGATCTGTGCTTGTTGATTCCCAATTTTAATTCACCTTTGGGAAGCTGTATGCCTGATGAAAATAAAAAGGAAATTGTAAAAATACTTTCTGAAAATAATATTCCGTTGATAGAAGATGACGTCTATGGAGACCTTTATTTTGGTTCCAGCCGTCCAAAATGTTGTAAATCTTTCGATAAGGACGGAAACGTACTGTATTGCAGCTCTATTTCAAAAACTTTGGCTCCCGGATATCGTGTAGGCTGGATTGCTCCGGGGAAATATAAAGATAAAATTCTTAAGCTTAAACTGCTGCATTCTACATCTTCTATTTCCATTGTGAATGAAGCTGTTGCCAATTTTCTGAAATCCGGAAAATACGAAAAGCACCTTCAGCAGCTTCGCAGAACATTACAGTTCAATTATCAGAACTATGTACAGACCATTGCGGAATCTTTTCCTGAAGGCACAAAAACCAGTCGTCCACAGGGAGGCTTGTCTTTATGGGTAGAATTTGATCAAAAGATTCGAACAACAGAATTATACGATCTGGCCATTAAACAGAATATCAGTATCGCTCCCGGAAGAATGTTTACCTTTCAGGAACAGTTTGAAAACTGCATGAGGCTCTGCATAGGGCTTCCATGGTCGGAAGATACACAGACAAAACTCAGACAGGTTGGACAGCTTGCCAAAAAGATTTATTTAAAGTAAGGAAGATGGAGGCCGGAAGATTGAAGCTAAAATAGTTTTAAAAATAATTTACCTTAATTCTTATTGATATTGTAAAGGAAATCTTATAACTCTTGAAGTTTTTTTATATTTACCAGAACTTCAAGCCTCCATCTCCCAGCCTTTCTTATTTATTATCCGGGATGAAATTTTTTCTCGCCAGCTCCTTTCTTACACGGCTCAGGCTCTCAGGAGTAATTCCGAGGTAAGAAGCAATCATCCATTGTGGAACTCTCAGGAGTAAATCCGGATACATTTTGATGAATTTCATATACCTTTCTTCTGCAGTCTCTCCCAATAAAGAATTGATCCTGTTTTGAAGACTTCTGATATGTTTCTGAAGAAGAAAATCACTTCTTTCGATGCTGTTCGGAAATTGTTCTACCAGTTTGTTGAAGAAATCAGGATGAAGAAACAAAACTTCAGAATCTTCCACTGCTTCTATATAATAAATGGATTTTTCATTGAAATAAAGGCTGCTTCGGTCAGAAATCAGCCAGCTTTCCGGAGCAAACTGTATAATATGTTCCTTTCCGTTTTTATCAATGGAATACATCTTTATCAGGCCTTTTTCTACAAAGAAAATATGTCGGCAGATTTCACCATACTGAAGAAGGAACTGGTTTTTAGGAATTTTCTTTACTTCATAGTGAAGACTACACGTATTCACATTCTGAAGCGGAACATTTAAAACTTTGGCTAAATAATTATTTATATTCTTCATGATACAATCTGGCTTAAAGAAATATCCTGGTGTGAAGCACTGTTAACAGGTTTTCCGTTCTCTATGACAATCAGCTGCGGACTTTCATGTCTGATCTCAAAATCTGCTGCTATTTTGTTAGAAACAGGCCGGTGTGCCAATAAATCCAGATAGTATACACTCACCAGTTGGTCTGAATTTTCTATTTCTTTTTCAAAGTTTTTCAAAACTGTCCTGCTTATGAAACAGCTTGTAGAATGTTTAAATATCGCTATCCTATTCTGAAAAGAGTCTTCCATTGCTTTGGCAAGGTCTTCTTCAGATTCTATCTTTTTCCAGAATGTTTTTTGGTCAGGGGTTTCGTTTTTACCACCGAATATTTTATCAAAAAAACTCATACATTAAATTGTTTTAGATGATGATCAAGATGTTTGTATTCTAAAAATGTCCAGTCTTTTTCAGTCATTGTACCGAATAATCTGTGGCGGTCCGGCAGGTTGTTTTTTTCACAAACTTCCCGGAATTCTTCCAGCGTTTTCAGCAGATTGGTTTTTGAAACATCGAAATCACACTCAAAATTAACGATTAGTTTTTGAAAAGTAGGCATGTTTCTGGGAATTCCATTATTGAAAATATGCATTTCTATTTTAGTAAAAATCCCTACTGCCTCAAAAATGACATTAATACGGGGAAGTTCGAACTTTCCCAAAGCCACCTGAAGAACTAAATCACAATGCTTTAGCATTTGACACACGTTCATCTTCCCCCATTTTCCAATAGAGTTTTCAGATAACATAGAAATCCTGTTAATAATTTCCTGATAATATATAGGATTATTAAGACGTTTTCTTACCAACCTTTTTCTATCTTCAGATTTTCAATATGAGCAAAATGATGATTGCAGTGCCACACATATAAAGCAAGGCTTTCTCTTAAATTATAATTTTTATTGTGCTCAGGATGATGGAAGGTTCTTTCAAACTGTTTATTGGTAAGACTTTTAAGAAGAGCTACCCATCTTTGGTGTGTTCCCTTCAACATTCTCATTGCCGGTTTTACGGGCATATGAAAACTGTCCTGAAGCTCCGCCCATTTCGCTTCATCATAAGGCTTTATAGTAGGATTTTCTTCTGTCAGTGCCAGTTTGAAACGGATAAAACTGTTCATATGACTGTCAGAAAGATGATTCACAAGTTGCCTTACTGTCCAGCCTCCTTCTCTGTAAGGAGTATCCAATTGATCGTCTGTAAAATGTTCAATAAGATTCTTTAGCCTTCCAGGAAAATCTTTGATTACTTTGATATAAGTATCCAATGTAATATCACAAATATTTTCAGGCACTTCAAACGGGCCTATTGGAAACTTTTTTTTCTCTAAATCAATCATTGTTCAGGTTTTAATTTTTTAATTATTGCCGATTGGTATTACTATTATTGATGAGAATAATTGACAAATACCAGCTTGCGCGAATTTATCAAAAATTCAAGAATATAAAGTGAATAAAGCATTAATTATACCGATAATGTTTTTTGTGGTACCGATTTTTTATTAAAAAAGGCTTAAATTGTATAAACTGAAACCTTTCTTGATTATAATAAAGTATTAATATCCGTGTAAATCAATACCTTCTGTTCTTTGCAGGGTTACTTTTCGACCCATTTTCTTTTGAATTACTCTGAAATGCTGCAATTCATCATCCGTCAAAATGCTGATTGCAGTTCCTTTTTCATTGGCACGCCCTGTTCTACCAATACGGTGAATATAATCCAGCGGTGAACGCGGCAACTCGTAATTGATAACACATGGCAGGGATTCAATATGGATTCCTCGCCCAATTAAGTCTGTAGCCACCAAAATCTGAGCACCGTTTACTTTAAATTCTTCCAGATTATTTCTTCTCGCTCCCTGTGACTTCTGGCTATGAATGGCCACAGCTTTTATTTTATTCTTTTTAAGTTTCTCTACCAGATTATCTGCAGATCTTGTAGACGAAACAAAAATCAAAGCCTTTTCAACTTTTTTTTCTTTGATCAGATATCGTAAAAAAGGTCCTTTATTTTCCGGAGCAACATGATAAGCAAGCTGTTCGATATTATCAATTTCAACTTCTTCTTTTTTAATCTCAATAATTGTAGGATTGATAGAAAGACGTTCTTTCATTTCAGCAACTTTATCATTCAAGGTAGCTGAAAATAAAGTAGTTTGTTTCGCTACAGGCATCATGGCAAAAAGCTTATTCATTTCTTCACCAAACCCTAGCTGAAACATTTTATCTGCTTCATCAATCACCAAATGTTTAATTCCTGAAATACTTAATGCATTATGATCAATTAAATCCAGCAGACGTCCCGGAGTAGCAATCAAAACTTCCACTCCAAACATTCCCTTCATCTGTGGATTGATAGAAACACCTCCATAAACAGCCATCGTACGGACTTCTCTCTTTAGATTTTCTGTGAATGCCCTGAAAACTTCATCGATCTGAATAGCTAATTCCCTGGTAGGAACCAATATCAAAACCTGAACATTACGGTTTTTTTTAACTTCCGCATTCTGTAATTTTTCTAGAATCGGCATCACAAAACACGCTGTTTTACCAGAACCTGTCTGAGCAATTCCCATCAGATCTTTCCCTTCCAAAATAACAGGAACAGCCTGCTCTTGTATAGGGAACGGTTTTAAATATCCTAATTTTTTGACAGAACGAATAATATTGTGTGATAATCCTAACGATTCAAATGACATAAAAATACTTATTTCCTGCAAAGATACGCTATTGATATTTGGTGTAAGCCTCAAAATACAATAGGCTGCAGATAAACTTCAATTATTTAAAATTTTATGCCTTTCATTCAAAAACATTGAAAATTTATATTGCCGATTTGTCCGAAAATTCAGGTTTGGACAAATTTTTGAAGATTAGTTTTGTAAATTTATCAAAAATTCGAGAAATCAAAATATGAAAAAAGCGTTAATAATAGTCGATGTACAGAATGATTTTTGTGAAGACGGAGCACTTGCAGTTCCTGGAGCGAGCGAAATTATTCCATACATCAATCTCCTGATGGAAGAAAATGAATATGATCAGGTGGTTCTTACACAAGACTGGCATCCTGCAGGTCATAAAAGTTTTGCAAGCAGCAATGGAAGAAAGGTAGGAGAAAGTATTATTTTAAATGGTGTTCCCCAGTTTATGTGGCCGGATCACTGTATTCAGGGAACTTTTGGGGCAGAATTTCACAAAGATCTGAACAGAGATAAAGTAACCCACATTGTACAGAAAGGTAAAAATATTGAAATTGACAGCTACAGCGGTTTCCAGGATAACAACCATTTTATGAAAACAGGTTTGGATGATTTCCTGAAATACCATGATATCCAACTGGTAGAAATTGTAGGTCTGGCATTAGACTATTGTGTTAAATTTACAGCACAGGATGCAGTAGCTAACGGATATGTAACGTGCCTTCATTTCAATGGAACACGTGCAGTAAACGTAAAACCTGACAACGGCAGAGCTGCCATCTATGAAATGATTGAAAAAGGAGTAACGGTGTTGGGTTAATTCTTTTTAATGATGAATTATAAATGATGAGTTATGAATTTTAAAATTTATAGCTTAATAAAATAAAAAAGCGCAGAAAATAATTCTGCGCTTTTTGTTTTTTATCCTAAAGATACTTTTGAGAGAATGAAGTAAATTACAAATCTGAATCTGTTATTCATCATTTATAACTCATCATTTATCATTGTTTTAAAGCATTTTAAGGTTGTTCACTTCCAGTTCTGTAAGGATTCTCCAGTGTCCTCTCTTGATATTCTTCTTCGTTAATCCTGCAAACATTACTCTGTCTAAAGATTCTACCTCGTATCCTAATCTCTGGAAAATTCTTCTGATCACACGGTTCCATCCGATGTGGATCTCAATTCCAATTTCATTCTTAGGTTTCCCTTCAATATATGAAATCTGATCAACCACAGCTAATCCTTCATCAAGACGGATTCCTTCTGCAATAAGACGTAAATCTTCACCAGTAAGTTTTTTATCCAATGTTACATGATAAATCTTCTTAGCATCAAAAGATGGATGCGTCAGTTTTTTGGTCATGTGTCCGTCATTGGTCAGTAAGATAACTCCTGTTGTAGAACGATCCAGTCTTCCCACCGGGAAAAGTCTGTACGGAGAAGCATTCGCTACAAGATCCATTACAGTTTTTCTTGCTTTATCGTCTTTTGTAGTAGAAATATAACCTTTTGGCTTATTCAAAAGTACATATACAGGTTTTTCAGGAGTAATGCTTTGTCCGTCAAAAACTACTCTGTCTGTTTTCTGTACCTGATATCCCATTTCAGTTACCACCTTTCCGTTGACTTCTACCAATCCCTGAGTAATCAGTTCATCAGCTTCTCTTCTGCTGCAGATTCCGGAATTAGCAATATACTTGTTAAGACGGATGCTGTCTTTATGAACATCTTTTTCAATTTTATTCAACCTTCTTTTCTGTACAAAAGATCTTGTTTTGTCATCATTTCTGTCTTCACCATTAGATGGTCTTCTTCCGTATTTCAGGCTGCCTCTTTCATACTTATCTCTTGTATCGAAATTCTTTCCTCCTCTCTTCGGTTTTCCAAAAGATTTTTTCTCATAGCTCTCACTTTTGTTCGTGATATAAGGTTTTCTTTCAGATTTTGAACCTGAATCTTCGTTAGAATTTTCGAAACTGTCGGTATTTCTTTTAAAAGGTTTCTTTTCAAATCTTGAGTTGGATCCCTGATGTTCTGGTCCTTTTCTTCCTCCGTCTTTAGAGAACGGCTTCTTGAAAGGTTTTGATCCTGAAGAATTTCCAGATCTGGAAGCACGAGAATCATCAGAACTTTTCTTGGTTGAAATTCTTGGTCTCTTTGGTCTATCTGAATTATTATTATCTCTGCTCATTCTAAAAATTTATGCAAAGATAGTAATTTAGTTACGAGTTAAAAATTAAGAATCATAACTTTGCACTATAGTTTACATTTTAACTTTACATAAAATAGAAGATGATAACAATATTAAACGATAATTTTTCACAGCTCAACGAGTTTCTTCACGAAAAAACTTTCAGTAAAATTTTCATTCTTGTAGATGAAAACACCCATGAATACTGCCTTCCTGTTCTTTTAGGAAATATGGAAACGGATCTTGGCTTTGAAATTTTAGAGATTGAAGCGGGAGAAGAAATGAAAAATATCCAGACAGCCAATCAACTTTGGGAAATTCTTACAGAAATGCAGGCGGACAGAAAAGCGCTGGTTATCAACCTTGGCGGTGGTGTAATAACCGATATGGGCGGATTTGTGGCATCTACTTATAAAAGAGGAATACAGTTTATCAATATTCCTACTACCCTTCTATCGATGTGTGATGCTTCCATAGGGGGAAAAACCGGGATTGATCTGATGCACTATAAAAATATGGTGGGAACTTTTGCTTTCCCTGAGCAAATCTTTATTTTTCCCAAATTCTTAGAAACACTACCTTTTAAAGAATTAAGAAGCGGATTTGCTGAAATGCTGAAACATGGGTTAATTGCTGATAAAAATCATTGGGACCAGCTAACACAGATCCGTAAACTGGAAGTAGAAACGGTAATCCCACATATTCAAACGTCTATGAATATTAAACAGAATGTTGTAGATCAGGATTTCCATGAGCAGAACATTAGAAAAACACTTAATTTCGGGCATACCATAGGACATGCAGTAGAAAGTTTATGTCTGCAGCAGGAAAACCCGATTCTTCACGGTGAAGCTGTGGCTATGGGAATGATTGCTGAAGCTCATCTGGCTTATCTTGAAAACCTTATTTCTGAAGAAGATTCAAAAATAATCATTGAAAACATTCAGAGATATTATCCATACCTTGATATCAGCGATTTTAAAGATGAAGATATTACTGCTTTACTATTGAATGACAAGAAGAATACCGACAGTAAAATCAATTTCTCTCTGCTTTCTGGAATAGGTTGTTGCATCTATGATCATCAGTGCAGCAAGGAAAATATCCTTGAATCTTTATCTTTTTATAGAAAATTGAACGATGCTTAACGTGTTTTTCAAAAAATAAATTTATTTTAAAACGTGTTTTTGACAAAATTGTCAATTTAGACCACGTCTAAACAAACATTTATTTAAAATTACAAATAATTAACAATCAATACTTTATTTAAAAAATCACTTAAACACTAAGTGATTTTTTATTGATTTTACTCATAAAAAAAATTTTGGCAAGCAATTTGAAAGATACTCTCCGTTCAACTGAAAAGCTGGACAAGTAGTAAAATTTAAAATTAAGAAAGAGTAAAATTAAAAAAATTAAAGTTATGAAAAAGTTAATTTTAGGATTAGCGTTAACTGCAGGAACATTCGCATTCGCTCAACAGACAGGAAACACATCTTCTAATCCGGTAACATTTGGGGTAAAAGGAGGTATGAACGTTTCTTCCCTTTCAAAAGATAGCGGTCTTGATGATCAAAAATCTAAAATAGGATTCAACGCAGGTGTATTTGCCAACATTCCATTAGCCGCTTCATTCAGCGTTCAGCCAGAGGTTCAGTATTCACAATATGGTAATAAATCAGATTATACGTTAGCAGGAACTAAATATTCAGCTTCTACTAAACTAGATTATATTACAGTACCGGTAATGTTCCAGTACAACCTTATTCCAAATCTTTATGTGGAAGCAGGACCTGAATTTGGGTTCATGGTAAGTGCTAAAAACAAGTTCAAAAATGAATCAAACGGGCAGTCAAGTACTACAGACAACTACAAAGACAATTTAAATACATTTAACTTTGGTATTGGTCTTGGAGCTGGATATTATTTCACTCCGAACTTAGGACTTACCGCAAGATATGTTGCAGGTTTAACAGATGTAGCGAAAAACAGACCTAGTGGATCTGATGCTACAAGAAACAACCTATTCCAGGTAGGATTAGCTTATAAATTTAAGTAAGCTACATATTCACTAACAAATTTTATATTCAATAAAAAAGAACAGATTAATTTTTTAATCTGTTCTTTTTTATGTTAAAATAACAAAGTGTCGACAGAATAACAAAAATACATCCCAATTTGATGATTTATGGATTTGTTAAAAACCCATAAAGTCTTTATACAAGGAGTTTACCGGCATATTGTTTGTTGCTTCTCGGACGTTAAACAACGTAAAAATTAAACTAATCTATGAAAAAGATTTTTCTGGGCCTGGCACTTATCGCAGGTACTTTTGCTTTTGCTCAAAGCACTTCAACTTCTACAGAGGCTACTACTCCATCCACATCTTCACCCAAAATCAAATTCGGTTTGAAGGCGGGATTAAATGTTTCCAACCTTTCTAATATGGATATGAATTCAAAAGCCGGATTCTATGGTGGTGTTTTTGTGAATATTCCTGTCGCTAAGGATTTTTCTGTTCAGCCGGAAGTATTATATAATGCTGTGGGAGCTAAAGAGAAAGGAGGCAGCAATGCAAAACTTAATTTAGAATATCTTTCCGTACCTGTAATGTTCCAATATAAAGCACTTCCCAATCTATATGTGGAAGCAGGACCACAATTTAGCTTTTTAATTGATGCAAGATTAAAGAAAAGCGCTTCTACTGGTGCTTTAAAAAATGCAACTCAATCGTTCGACTTTGGAATCGGGTTGGGAGCCGGTTACAATTTAACCAAAAACATTGGCGTGAATGTAAGATACACTGCAGGATTATCTGATATTGTAAAAACAAAATACCAATACGGATATGACAGAGAAGGATCTGTTAGAAATGGTGTATTCCAGGTAGGAGTAAACTACAAATTCTAAAGCTTTATTAAGCTTTTTTCATTAAATTTTTATAATTAAAGTGGAGTCGGATTAAAATTAATCCGACTTTTTTAATGCGATAGAAAAATTATTCTTCAAAAACCACAATAAATGGTACATTCACAGTACATTTACACTTTGGCATACAGTTTGTTTCTTAATGAAAAGTTAAATAAAACTTAAAAACTATTAAAATAAAAAACTTATGAAAAAGATTTTTTTAGGCCTTGCCCTAGTAGCAGGTACTTTTGCTTTCTCTCAGAAAACTTCCACAGCTTCCGCTTCGCCAGTTAGATTTGGTGTAAAAGCAGGTCTTAATATCTCTACTCTTTCTGATAATGACTTCAACTCTAAAGCCGGATTTTACGGAGGAGTATTCGCTAATATTCCTGTAGCTCAGGACTTCTCTTTCCAACCGGAAGTAATGTACAGCGGAATGGGAGCAAAATTTAAAGCAGACAGCGATGCTAAAGCAAACCTAGATTACATCTCTGTTCCTTTAATGCTTCAGTACAATGCTCTTCCTAATCTATACCTGGAGGCTGGACCACAGTTTAGTTTCCTTGTGAATTCAAAATTAAAATATAAATCAAACTCTGCAGATGCCAAAGATATTTTCAAATCATTTGATTTCGGAATTGGTCTTGGAGCAGGATACTATTTCACACAAAATATCGGAGTTACTGCAAGATATGTTGCAGGTTTAACAGATGTAGCGAAAAACAGACCTGATTTATCTGAAGATAAAGCGAAAAACGGAGTATTCCAATTTGGTTTAGCTTACAAATTCTAAAAACAAACTTTCTATTCAATACAAAGCCGGATTATAGTAAATCCGGCTTTTTTATTGTTTGAATATTTTTTGGCAAGAAATTTGCGTACAGAATAGTAATTGTACTCTATTCCGGAATTTCCAATTTTACAGTTCCTGTTTTACAATGAATAGGTATTGATTCAATTGTGTATTCAATTGAAATTCAAAACAAACTCTAACTATTACCATTAATTTTTAACGAGAACTGCAAGAGATAGCTGGACATTAGAGTGCACAACAGAATACTGAAAAGTGTTTTGTTTTATTTAAAATACATTTTGATTTCAATAGAAAAAGTCAGGTTTATTAGTTTAATCCTGACTTTTTCGCATACCGTATGATTTTTATCACTTCTTATCTTTATGGCAGATATTTTGCCACAAAAAAAACAGAAAATAAAACTTATAATCATGAAAAAAATTTTTCTAGGACTTACACTTGTTGGCTCTTTTTTAATGAATGCTCAGGAAAAAGAAAAGTCTCCTACCCAACCATCTTCGGTAAAATTTGGGATTAAAGCTGGTTTCAATGGTTCTACTTTCAGCAGAGGGGAAAGAAACGAAGTTGATAATAACGAAAAAATCAAAGCCGGTTCACATATCGGAATATTTGCCAATATTCCTGTTGCTGAAAAATTCAGTATACAACCCGAGCTTCTTTTCAGCCAGCTAGGGTCAAAAACGGAAGATCTCTTTATTCATGATTCCGGAGATTATTTTACGAAGCAGGAATATGAGTACAAAACTAATCTAAACTACCTTACTCTTCCTATTATGGTTCAATACAATATTCTTCCTCAATTGTATGTGGAAGCAGGACCTGAATTCGGATTACTTCTGGGAGGAAAAATAGAAGGAGACGGAAGAAACGAAATAAGATATGATAATACAACGACTGTTAATTCTGAGAATTTCTCTAATAAAATTTCAATGAAATTATATAATAAATTCAATTTTGGAATTGGAATTGGCGCAGGATATTATTTTACACAAAATTTTGGAGTAACTGCGCGATTCACAGCAGGTATAACAGGAATTTTCAAGAATGATTACGGTAGTAAAGTCAAAAACAATGCGCTTCAGCTTGGAGTGGCTTATCGCTTTAAATAGAGATATTTATTATTTTCAAAACGGATGCCGGGCTTTTAAGAGTCCGGTATTTTTATTTTTTATTCTTAAAAAGAGCCCGGAAGAGTTATTAATCCCTGAAAAAGTCAATTCCAGTTCAAAATTTTTCATGATTTCAATTATCAATAATAAAGCGCATTGAGCATTCAACTATTTTCACAAAACATTCAGTTTACAAAACATTTATTCATCAAAAAGGGATAAATGGTTTAAAATAAACTTTTCAAAAACCATTTGAAAAGCCCTTTAAACAGGCATTTTTCGACTTTGGCAAGCAATTTGCAAAATACTTGGAGTCTGATTGAGAGATATCCGACACACAAATAGTAAAATTAAAAAATAAAATTATGAAGAAGTTATTTTTAGGATTAGCATTAACTGCTGGTACACTAGCTTTTGCTCAGGAGACAGAAACAAAGACGGAAACGAAAACAGTCAATGCATCACCACTAAAAAAAGATGTTCAGCCTATTAGATTCGGGATCAAAGCAGGGGGAAACTCAGCGTATTTCAGCCAGCAGAAATTTGGAATCAACACACAACAACTAGGTTTCCACGCAGGTGCATTCGTTAATATTCCACTTTCAAAACATTTCAGCTTACAGCCAGAGGTATTATACAACCAAATGGGGGCAAAAGATGTAATGTATTCTACAGAAACTGACAATGGAGTAACGAATGTAAAAACTAAAGTACAGAGCAGAGTAAAAATGGATTACATTTCAGTTCCATTAATGGTTCAGATGAGACCTACTGACAAATTTTATATTGAAGCAGGACCTGAATTCAGTTATTTCATTAACGGGAAAAATAAAGGAGAATCTACTGTAGCAAGTACTACTGGAGGTGTTACAACAACTACTTCAAGTTCTCACTCTACAGATATCGACAAAGATATGATCAACAAATTCAACTTTGGTTTAGGCCTTGGTTTAGGATATGATATCACTTCCAATATCGGTATCAATGCAAGATATGTAAACAGCTTAACAAAGATTGATAAGAGCATGTCTGCCGCTGAAAACAACAACAGAGTATTTCAGTTAGGTCTTAACTACAAATTCTAATTAAGAACCAATTTTTTAACCGAAGTGCATTAACCTTGCACGCATAAAATAGCCGGAAGATTTTCTTCCGGCTATTTATATCAAAAGTTTTATTCAAATATTCTCGGATCATCACTGATCACACCATCTATTCCCATTTCTTTTAATTCCTTTAATCTTTCTCTGGTATTCACAGTCCATGGGATTACTTTCATGCCTAATGAGTGGCATTCCTGTACTAATTGAGACGTTACAAGATTGTGTTCCGGACTGTAAATAGTAGGAGTGAAACTCAGGAACTTCATATCTCCGGCTACTCCACTCAGATGATCTGGATACATTTTGAACTTTTCCACAGAAATATTTTTAAAATAAGCCTGCTGCTGGGCCAGTTTTTTATCATCTACCTTTTCCACAAGTAAAGCGGTCATGATTTTAGGATATTCTTTATGAAGAATTTCCAGTGTCCGTGGATCAAAAGATTGAATGATTACCCTGTCCTGAATATTTTTTTCTACAATAATCTTCATCATCAGATCTACAAATTCTTTCGGTTCAGGATGAAAAATGTTATCAGAAAAGGGACGTGTTTTCGTTTCTATATTGTAAAAAGGCAGTGGTCTTTTCAATTCGCGTGCATAGGCCTCACAAGCATCAATGACGTCTGAAAAGAGCGGTTTCTGAGCCTTCATTTTCTTTTGATCAGGATAATTATTCAGTTTTTTTAATCCTACGTCAAATGTTTTGATCTTTGCGTAAGGCATTTCATATATTTTGTAATAAAAGCCTGAATCTTTGGGAATGTAAGTTCCATCCGGCTTTGTAACCAGTTCGGGTGAAAGAAAAGCATCATGGGAAAGAATTACTTTTTTATCTTTTGTAACGGCCAGATCCATTTCCAATGTGGTAACATTCATTTTTAATCCGTTTTTCATAGCCGGTATTGTATTTTCCGGGTAAAGGGATTTTCCTCCACGGTGTGCCTGCTTGTCAAAAGACTGCGAAGAATACAATTGGGTAAATACCAGAAAAATACCCGTAAAAAGTGCGTTTTTCATATCCTGAAGTTTTAATCTGACAAAATTAAAACTCCATTATATATTGTATAATACAGGAATATTAAGCTTTTGCTACATTTAAACAACAAAAGAGCCGGATTACAAATCCAACTCTTCTATTTTGATATATTTCAGATAAAGAGATTAATTGAATAAATCTATCTCTTCTCCTTTTCCAACAGGATATTCTTCTGTAAAGCATCCGAAACAGTGATTAGCTGATCCTAAAATGTCTTTCAGGTTGTCTATGCTTAAAAACTCTAAAGAATCTACCCCAAGATAATTTTTAAGTTCTTCCGTAGTCATATTCGCTGAGATAAGATCATCTTTAGACGGAGTATCAATTCCCAGATAACAAGGAGCAATAATGGGTGGAGAAACACTTCTGAAGTGAATCTCTTTTACGCCTGCATCTTTTAAAATTTTAACCAGTCTTTTAGATGTTGTTCCACGAACAATAGAATCGTCAATAATGACTACTCTCTTGTCTTTCATCTCAGAGATGATCGGGTTCAGCTTAAGGTTTACTACCCTTTCTCTCATTTCCTGTGTAGGAACGATGAAACTTCTTCCGATATATCTGTTTTTGATCAAAACCGGACGGAAAGGTATTCCTGAAGCTTTAGAGAAACCAATAGCAGCCGGAACTCCTGAATCCGGAACTCCAATCACCAAATCAGCTTCTACAGGAGCCTGTTCCCAGATTTTCTCTCCGGATTTTTCTCTGATCTCGTAAACATTGATATTTTCTAAGGTAGAGTCAGGTCTTGCGAAATAAATATATTCGAAAGAACAGATTCTCTGCTTACCCTTCGCTTCATCCATCATATAAGAATGAAGTTTTCCAGGTTCGTTTTCGTTGGTATAAATGATCTCACCAGGAAGGATATCACGTACATACTGAGCACCCACAGCATCCAATGCTACAGATTCTGAAGCTACTACATAAGATTTTTCATCAATAGCCCCCAATACTAACGGACGGATACCGTTGAAGTCTCTGAATGCAAAGAATTTGTTTCGGGTCATCCCTACTACAGAATAAGCTCCTTCAATCTTTTCCATGGTTGCTTTAATCGCTCCACGAAGACCTAAATCAAGGTTTTTCTGAATCAGTCTCAGGATAACTTCAGAATCGGAAGTCGCTCTGAAAACCACGCCTTCAGCTTCTAATTCTGCTTTTAATTCTTTGGCATTGGTAAGGTTACCATTGTGTGCTATAGAAAGTATAATCTGGTCATATTCGTTTTTCGCGAAAAATGGCTGAAAATTATATTTCTTCTTATCTCCTGCAGTGGTATAACGGGTATGCCCAATTGCAGAATTTCCCATAAAAGTTTCAGGTTCCTGAATTTCTTTATAAACATCCAAAACCAGTCCTTCGTCTTTCATGTTTGTGATTCTTCCATCCTTTAAAACGGAAATACCACAAGCCTCCTGACCTCTGTGCTGTAATGCAAAAAGGCCAAACTGTGAAAGAGAGAAAGTATCCAGATCATTATCTGAATACATTCCGAAGATCCCACATTCTTCATTAGGGGCATCCAGTCTTTCCTCTTCCTGAGTTCTGAAAAGATTCCTTCCGTAAGTCTGGGTTTCAAACTGTTTTAAATATTCACTTTTATGAATGTCTAAACTTTTCATTTCTATTTTTTCTAAATTAAAAGATTAAAAAATTTAACGATTAAAAAGATTACAGCCTGTTTAATTTTTAAATGGTTTAATCTTTAAATAAATTAAATCTTATTTCTGTAAAAGATTTTTAAGACGGTTATAGATTTCAACATAAGCCTCAGTAACTTCACCAAGATCTCTTCTGAATCTGTCTTTGTCTAATTTCTTCATGGTATCTTTATCCCAAAGTCTGCAAGTATCAGGAGAGATTTCGTCTGCTAAGATGATTTCACCGTCTGAAGTTTTACCTAATTCGATTTTGAAATCTACCAGGATGATATTGATTTTGTCAAACAGGTCGATAAGGATATCATTGATATCTGAAGATAACTCATACATTTCGTCAAGTTCTTCGTAAGTAGCTGCTCCTAAGAAAACGGCATGGTGATCATTGATAAGCGGATCTCCCAATTCATCTTTTTTATAACAGATATCGAAGATCGTTACAGGAGATTTAATTCCTTCTTCCACTCCTAATCTTTGCGCCATGCTTCCCGCAGAGTAGTTTCTTACTACCATTTCCAAAGGAATGATAGATACTTTTCTTACCAGCTGCTCTCTTTCGTCTAATTTTTGGATGAAATGAGTTTTGATCCCTTTTTCATTTAAATATTCAAAAATAAGAGTTGTGATGGCGTTGTTCATTTCTCCTTTAAGGTCTACCTGACCTCTTTTTTGAGCATTAAATGCTGTAGCATCGTCTTTGAAACGTACTACTACTTCATCAGGATTATCGGTTGCAAATACTTGTTTTGCTTTCCCCTCGTACAACATTTCTTTCTTTTGACTCATAATTTTACTTTCTAAATTGTAGTTAGATTTATTAATTTATTTTATTATTATTCCTGTTAAGACAGCCAGTCCAAAACTCAGCAGTGTACCAATTAATACATATTCTGTAAGCTTTCTCTGTTTTGCCTGTGCAAGGTCGCTGAATCTGAAAACAGATTTGGCAGCCACCATGAAACCTACGCCTTCCCAGTGATTCACCATAATAAAAGTGAAAACCAGCAGGCGTTCTAAAATTCCGATATATTTTCCGGCACTTGATAAAGATTCGGTTTGAATAGTATTGGGGCCATCCGGAGCAGGCGTCCATGATGACAATAAGATTTTTATAAAAATAGAAGCCGGTGTTGTTAAAAACAGTGCCGCCATAATTACCTTTAAAAATTCCTGATTCTGTAAAAATCCAAAGCTGAATTCCTGGAAATAAAAAGAAACTCCGCCAATCACCAGAATATGCAGCAGCTGATCTATGAAAAACCATCTTTTCTTAGTCTTTACATTCTGGAAACTAAGCTTGGCTGCATCAATAATAAAGTGAGTTATTCCCACTAATACAGCAACCCACCAAAGCTGAAGATCCCAAATAAAAATCAGACTTAAAACAATGTGAATCAGAACATGAATGTATAAAAACTTACTTTTCAGTTTATAGTTTTCCTTATCTGCAACCCATGAATTTGGCTGAAGTATAAAATCTCCGAGTAGATGTGCCAATATGAGTTTGATGAAGATCATGCCTATAATTCTGAGATTTTCTTTCTGAAATACTGATTGGTTTCAACGATGAGCTCATAGTTGGCTCGTTTCAGTCTCTGGCTTACCGAAGACTGTGAAATAGCAAATCTCTTAGCAAGATCCTCCTGTGTGATATCCTGATTCATGATCATTTCATGAATAATCTCTGCCGTAGCCATCGTCCAGTTATCAAAATCCTTGGACGACCATTTCAACAGGATATTAAGATCCCTGTCCACCGGATCACTGGAGGTTTTAATAGCAACCGTATGACCGTCACTTTTAAGATCATTAAGCAGTCTTCCTGAATTAACATAAGCTGTACCATTAGATTCAGTGATCTTCTCAGAAGAGAAACTTTCCTCACCAATACCTATGGCCATTCTTACATCCAGATTTTCGACACTTTTAATAAGAGATTTTATGGCTAGAAAACGCCAGAAAACGTCATCAATTTTGCACTTGAACTGAAACTCATCTCCCCTGTAGATTTCCCATGTGTGAGGAGCGCTTCCCCATTTTTCGAGAAGATGTTTAAGTCTGGTAATCCAAACTTCAGTGTCCGCATGCTGTGAATTTATAATATCACCGGTAATGACCGCTATCATACTGCAAATATAAGCATAATTACTTATATATAAAAATATAAGCAGCAACACTTATAGATATTGATTATTAGTGAATCAGCTTATATCAATGATATAGTAAACATAAGGTTTTTAAGGCGTTATATAAAACTACAAAATTACAGAAATGCAAAAAAATGTTCGATCTTTTAGTATTATATTTACTTTAACTCTACTTTTTTCATTTTTTTCAGGCAAGAAGCTGTTCCTGCTATCCGCTAATACTCCTCGCTCCTACCTACTCCGGCTTCTTAACCCTCCATTTCTCCCACTTCTACTGCGGGGTAACCGCTGCTATCAGGGCTAGGACAGTCAGTGCGAGCAAGGCGAAGCAATCTCCTGAATTATTTCTACACCATATAAAAATAGAACTAACAGGTTTTAAAAACCTGTTAGGTTTAGCTGATAGTATTTAAATCTGATGTTATTTACTTTTTAATAAACTGATGTACCTTTTCATCAAGCTTCAGGAAATAAGTTCCCGTTGGAACATCTTGTACAGAAATATGTTTCTTATATCTGAAAGGATCTTTTTCGGTATAAATCACTTTTCCCGAAAGATCTATGATTTGGGCTATTTTTACTTTGTCAACCGCTCCTTTCACATAAAGATAATCATCAGCCGGATTGGGATAGATAATAAATTCATTATTGTCAGCAATCAATTCTGCTGTAGACAATGTGCCACCAAGGTTCTGACAGTAATTGGACGGATAAGAATCCCATTCACTGATAGTAAAAGTATTATTAGGCTGATTGATGGTGTTCTTTCTGTATAAAGATACGTTCCCGTTATTATTGGTCGTGTATTTTACCCCGATAGCATCTACTGTAACTGTTTTGTTATACGCAAGTTCCACATAATTTCCTCCCGCAAACATCATAGGATCAGAAGCTGTAGCAAATCTTGCCTCATCAGGAGTATAACATGATAAAGTGCCTTTCGGATTCAGGATAACAAAAGTTTCATTGTTTCCTACCCTGCCTTCCAATTCATATGTGTCACCATTATAGAAATCTCCGGATAGACTATTTTTAAACTGAATATTAATTCTGTAATTATTTAAATTAACCTCATGTCCTGTTTTATTGACGATTTCCAGCGCATTATTTTTCACAGATTCCGTATTTGTTCCGGATATATATTTGGTAATGATAAGATCCGAGGCATAGGAATCCGAAGCAATTGTTGAGGCTGTCACCGTATTACTGAATGGAGATTCCAGGTATGCTTTATCAAAAGCTTTCACCGTAAAAGTATAGATGGTTGACGGGCTCAGATGATCGATGCTGATGGAAGTCCCTTTTGTAACCGCAACAGGTGTCGCTGATCCATTCATATAAACTCTGTAGCCTAAAACATCATTATTAGGAGAAGCCGTCCAGCTCAGATTCACAAAATAAGCATTCTGCTGGGTTGAAACCAGTGATCCGGGAGCTGCGGGAGCAATATTATCAGGCGTTTCGGACCAGATCATATCAATCCACTCAGGATGATCTATAAATGGATTTCTGTTTTTTTGTATAGTATAAACAGCATTGTTCCGGTCAATTTCTCTTTGTGAAACAGGATCTGCTGCACTCCATTGTTTCAGCATTGCAATATAAGCAAGATCAACCGCTCTTTCTTCCGTTCCATCCAATGGACACTGATCAGTAGCAGGAGTAAGATTGGCCGAAGTAGTATAAGCTGTATTGAATGAACCTAATTTTCCTTCATACCGTACTGCAAAATACAACAAGCTCCTGGCAATATCACCTTTGAATTCATTAATAGGTTCATACACTCTTCCGGTATAAGGATAATTGGGAATAGCTGCATTGGATATTCTCGAAGTGTTGGAAAAAATATAATGGTTGGTATTATTTCCTATTCCATAAGGATAATTGCTCCTGCGCTGGTTGATCCATCCATCAACAGGAATTATAAAATTCAGATCCGAATACATAGGATAATCACTGATAGATGAGCTTGTACTGAATGTACTCTGCGGCATCATGTGTTCTCTGTTATATCCCTGGCCTTCCATGCCGACACCTGCTACCAGCTGATCCGCAGTATATTCATAAGAATCAGGTCCTGAAGGAATTTCAGAATAGATATCCAGCAGATACTGAGTATTGGAAGCATCATGATCATAATATTTATCCAGATCAGTCTGTCCATACAACACCTTAAGATCGTCATAATGCCAGTTGACCATCTTTTCAGAAATAATATCATGAAGTTTTGATTTCAGAGCATATCCCGTCAATCCGGCAGTTCCGTCGTAATATCCGGCAGGAACCTGCGCAGAAATATAAGAGGAAATTAAAATGATAGGAAGTAGAAATTTTTTCATGCTTTAAAAATTGGGGAACTAAAATAGTGAAATAAAAAACGGAAAGGACTGAATATTTTATTAATAAAGTATTAATTCTGAAAGTATAAAAATTTGAAAACTAAAGGGATTACCCTTTAGATATTACGATTGAAATAATTTATTTTAGCATTCCATCAATTTGGTTATCTTTGGGAACTAACTATTATTATATGAATACAGAGACTATTGACAACATCAAAATGATAGCGGAAACCGCTAGAGAATTCGCAGAAAAGAACATCAGACCGAATATTATGGAATGGGATGAAAGCCAAACGTTTCCAAAAGAGTTATTCCACCAATTGGGTGAGATGGGTTTTATGGGAATTGTAGTTCCTGAACAATATGGAGGTTCCGGCTTAGGTTATCATGAGTATGTTACTATTCTGGACGAAATTTCTCAGGTTGACCCATCTATTGGTCTTTCTGTAGCAGCACACAACTCACTTTGCACCAATCATATTTATGAATTTGGAAATGAAGAACAAAGACACAAATGGCTTCCTCAGCTGGCTTCCGGAAAAGTAATCGGAGCTTGGGGACTTACAGAGCACAACACAGGTTCTGATTCAGGAGGCATGTCTACTACAGCTGTAAAAGATGGTGATGAATGGATCATCAACGGAGCTAAAAATTTCATTACTCACGCTATTTCAGGAGATATTGCCGTAATAATGACAAGAACAGGAGAAATAGGTGCTAAGAACAACTCTACTGCTTTTGTTTTAGAAAAAGGAATGCCTGGTTTTACTTCCGGAAAAAAAGAAAATAAACTGGGAATGCGTGCTTCTGAAACAGCAGAATTAATTTTTGATAACGTACGTGTACCGGATTCTCACCGTTTAGGAGAGGTAGGCGAAGGCTTCAAGCAGGCTATGAAAGTTTTGGACGGAGGTAGAATTTCTATTGCTGCATTAAGTTTAGGTACTGCAAGAGGAGCTTATAAAGCTGCTTTGAAATATGCAAAAGAAAGACATCAGTTCGGAAAACCTATTGCAGATTTCCAGGCAATCAACTTCATGTTAGCAGATATGGCTACAGAAATTGATGCCGCTGAACTTCTTATCCAAAGAGCTTCTACACTTAAAAATGCAAAACAAAAAATGACAAAAGAAGGAGCTATGGCTAAATTATATGCTTCTGAGGCTTGTGTAAGAATCTCAAACAATGCAGTTCAGATCTTCGGTGGATACGGATATACAAAGGACTTCCCTGCTGAAAAGTTCTATAGAGACTCTAAGCTTTGTACGATTGGAGAAGGAACTTCTGAAATCCAGAGACTGGTAATCGGAAGAGATATCACGAAATAACATTTTAAAATCCCAATACAAATGATTAAACAGGCACTTTTAGGTGAATTTCTGCATGAAGCTGAAAACACCAGAAAAATTTTACAGGCAATCCCCGACAGCGCACTAGACTGGAAACCGTCCGAAAAAAACTGGACAACCGGTCAGCTTGCCTCTCACATTGCTGAAGTATACAATTGGTACGAATCCACTTTCAATAAGGATATTTTTGATATGGGTACGTATAAGTATGACAAAGGAGATATTTCCAAAGCGGAGAATATCCTTGCAAAATTCGAAGAAAATGTTGCCAACGCACAGAAAGCTCTTGAAAACTCGGATGAGAACACTTATTTCAATGAATGGAAAATGGAAATGGATGGAAATGTACTTTTCCCTCCTATGCCAAAGGTTCAGGTGGTAAGAGCTTTTCTTTATAATCATTTGTACCATCACAGAGGTGAGCTTGTGGTTTACCTAAGATCAACCGGAAATAAAGTTCCGGGACTTTATGGCCCCACTGCTGATGATAAAATGTAATTAAGGATTACATACATTAAATATAGTAAGCTGTTTCATTCTGGAACAGCTTTTTTTGTCTACTGAATACGGAACAGCATAACAAATTCAATTTACTAACATTATCCACATATCTTTAAATAATTATCAATTTATATTGTCTCATTTTAATTAAATAACAAACAAAATATCAATATATTGTTTTTTTTGAAATCAACACATCCTTCATTACTTTCACTTTTCTGTATTAATGAGCCTTTTCAATTATATATAATGTATTGCATAATATATTATATATAAACTCCAAATATTCCTTAAAAAATTTTGTTTTCCGTAATATATTTTTTATTAGATTTGATATTCCACAATCAAATTTAATATTTAATATGAAAAAACAATTAACGCTGATTGGAATGCTCCTTATTTCGGGTATTTCTTTCGCACAGACTGACCGTCTTTGGTCTGAAGGTTCAAAAAGAACTTCATCAGAAATCTTTGCAAACAAAACCGGCATCAGCAATCCTAAGGTATACAACTTGGATATCAACGGATTGAAAAACATTCTGGCAAAAGCTCCCAAGAGACTGGCTGCAGGCGAAAAATCAGAACTCATCATCTCTTTTCCGAATTCTGAAGGCAGAATGGAAAATTTTAAAGTGAGGGAGAATTCCAATTTTGCCCCTGAGTTGGCAGCAAAATATCCGGATATCAAATCCTATGTAGGACAAGGTCTGGATGATCCTAATTCCACAGTTTATTTCAGTGTTTCTCCACTAGGACTGTCATCTATGGAAATTTATGGTGACAAATCGGCTGTTTTCATCGAGCCTTACACCAAAGATCTTTCTTCGTATGTAGTGTACAGAAAATCTGACAAAAAAGATGATCTTAACAAATTTGAATGTACCGTGGTGGATGCCGCACAGAAAGGAGTTTCCAATTCTGCTCTTGCAGCAAGACCTAACGCTGACGATGCCAAACTGAGAACATTCAGACTGGCATTATCGTGCACAGGAGAATACACCACTTATTTCGGAGGTACAAAAGCTCAGGCTTTAGCAGCAATGAACACCACAATGACCCGTGTAAACGGTGTTTTTGAAAAAGATTTCGCTGCAAGAATGGTTCTGATTGCCAACAATGATGCTGTCATCTACACCAATGCGTCTACAGACCCCTATTCTGCTGCTTCAGGAATGAGCAACTGGAATTCACAGCTGCAAAGCACTTTAACATCTGTAATTGGCGAAGCTAATTATGACATCGGACACTTGTTCGGAGCTTCAGGAGGTGGAGGAAATGCAGGCTGTATCGGCTGTATCTGTACAAACGGATCAAAAGGAAGTGGTTATACTTCTCCGGCAGATGCCATTCCTTCAGGAGATAATTTCGATATCGACTATGTAGCTCATGAAATGGGACATCAGTTCGGTGGAAACCACACCTTCTCCATGAATAATGAAGGAACAGGTGCCAATATGGAACCAGGTTCAGGATCAACCATTATGGGATATGCAGGAATTACCAGCCAGGATATCCAGCCGCATTCTGACGCGTTTTTCCATGCAATCAGTATCCAACAAATCACCAATAATATTAAAGCTAAAACCTGCTCTGTTAATACCAATACAGGAAATTCAATTCCTACAGCCAATGCAGGATTAGATTATACTATTCCAAAAGGAACTCCATTCGTACTGACAGGAACAGGAACGGATGCTGACGGAGATTCTTTAACCTACATCTGGGAACAAATGGACAACGCTTCTTCTTCTCAGACAGGAGCAAGTTCCGCCGCAAGTGCTACAAAAGCCTCAGGACCTAATTTCAGATCATGGACTCCTACTACTGCACCTGTAAGATATTTTCCAAGAATGGCTTCGATTTTAACCGGAGCAACTACTACAGCTGGTTCTGAAATCACAGTTGAGGCTCTTTCTTCAGTTGCCAGAACATTAAACTTCAGATTTACTGTTCGTGATAACAAAGCAGGAGGTTCAGGAAATAATTCCGATGATGCTGTTATCACTGTTAACGGAACTGCCGGACCATTCAATATCACTTCACAGAACTCTGCAACAACATACGCCGGAGGAAGTTCTCAGACAGTAACATGGAATGTGGCAGGAACTACAGCCAATGGGGTAAATGCTGCTAATGTGGATATCCTTTGGTCTACAGACAGTGGAAATACATGGACTACTCTATTGGCAGGAACTCCGAATGATGGCTCACAGGCAGTTACTATTCCTAATGCCAATACAACGACAGGAAGAATTATGGTAAAAGGATCAAACCACATTTTCTTTGATGTTAACAATGCTAACATCTCTGTAAATGCAGGTTCCGGAACTCCTGACACCGTTGCTCCTACCGCGCCTACCCTTGCAGCTTCAGGAACTACAGCTACAACCACTAACCTTTCATGGTCTGGAGCTACAGATAATGTTGGTGTTACTGGATACGATGTATATCAGGGAGCTTCATTAATTGGTTCTACGGCTTCTACTACATATACTGTAACAGGACTTTCACCGACAACTACGTATTCTTTCTCTGTGAAAGCAAAAGATGCGGCAGGAAATGCTTCTGTTTCCAGCAACACTGTAAGTGTTACGACTCTTTCCGGAGGAACGGTTACTTATTGTTCTTCTTCGGCCTCAAACACAGCAGATGAAAGAATAGGAAATGTAACCTTTGGATCTATCAATAATACGTCTACAGGAACTGCAGGATATGAAAACTTCACTTCAGTTTCCACGAATGTTACAAGAGGAAGCGCTTACACAATTTCCATTACTCCGGTTTGGACTTCCACAAAATACAGCGAAGCTTACGCGGTTTATATTGATTACAACGGAGACGGAGACTTTACAGACAGCGGAGAACTGGCATGGACAAAAGCAGGTTCTACAACAAGTCCGGTTACAGGATCTATTACAATCCCGGCTACCGCTACTGTTGGTTCTACAAGAATGAGAGTAATGATGAAGTATAGTTCAATCCCTACTTCTTCATGTGAAGCTTTCACTTACGGACAAGTAGAAGATTATACCCTTAATATTGTTTCTTCCGGAAAAGGAGATCTTCATAGTACGAAAGATCTGATCACCGATGTGAAACTTTATCCAAACCCTGCAAGAGATATACTTTATATTTCCAATACAACTTCTGAAGATTATAAAATCTTCGATATGGGTGGAAAACTAATAGACTCAGGAAAACTACAAAGAGGATCCGTGAACGTAAGCAACCTTATCAAAGGTGCTTATATGATTCAAATCGGAGAATCTTCTAAGAGATTTGTTAAAAACTAATCCTTTACAATTAAACGATGTAAAAACTGCTCCTTATGGGGCAGTTTTATTTTTTTAAAGTAAAATATCATCACAATAAACAATTATAAATGAAATTAATTACATAAAAACATTTTATTTAAAACAAAATAACTATAATTTGAGTTTTTTAATTTAAATTTATCGCATAACAATATTTTATTGTGCCGTTTACCCAGATTGTATTTAAGGGAGCTCCAAAGCCGTTTTTGATGTCTCATGCAGCTGCTGTTTTTGACTCTATTTTGGAGTAAATTGATATTTCTACACTTTACTGTCAGAAAAGTGTATTATTAAAACAAATTCCAGCCTCAAAAATTTCTCTTACTGAACAGAAAATCATTACTAATCCTCATTTCAGTAATTCATTTAAAATCTTTGTAAATAATATGATGTTTCAAAAAGGTAATTCCCTCTAATACCTCACTATTTTAAAATAATTTTAAATTTTTTATATGAAACATTTATTTAAGTACATCTTTTTTTTAGCCATCACTTCTTTCTCGGTTGCCTGTAGCTCTGATGATGATGAAGTAATAGACATCAATCCTGATGTGACCACTGTATTCTACAAAAATGCGGATGAATTGGCAGTAACCTATGATCCCGGTAATTCGGTAAGTCAAGCCATAAAAAATCAAGCTTATGACCTTTACAAAAGGGGAAAATGGAGTGAATTGGAATCACTTTTTAAAGCTAATAATTTAAATGGTGGATGGCCGCCTGCCAACGGAGGTTATAATATTGTTGATGATGTTCCTTTACAGGTTGGACAGAAATTCGACAGATACAGCGGAGCAGTTGGCAACTATACCGGTACCGGAGTTCCTACATTAGGAGGAAGTTTTACAAGTCCTATTATCAATGGTTACACTTATACTTTTACCCAAAGAGCATTAAATCAACCTGAAGACAAGTATGATTTTTACTATGAAATCGATGTTTTGAATAGTTCCATGCAGTTTAAAACCCAAACCGCAGACATCATTCCTTGGTTTAACCAGGCAGGGAAAGGAAAACAAACCATGTGGAAAATCCCTATCGACATCAACACGGGTTACCAGAAAACATGGAATAAGCTGGCTGAAGAAGGTTATATAAAAGTTACCATTAAGAAAAGCCCAAGCGGAAAATACCCTAATTTAGTAGGCACAGTTATTCAGCCATAAATCAACTCAGATGTATTCAATATCAGAAAAAATAAACCTAACCGAAAAAGCTACTGTTGAAAAAAACACCTTTATCAACGATGAAGCTGTTCCATCAGCAATAACCACTTTCACCTGCTGTCATTGCGGAAACAAAAATACTGTTGCAATAGTACCTTATGAATCAGGATTTCCTGTTCTGCAGCTGTATCATGAAGATAAAGTAGTATCTAAAGATGAATTGTTAAAGCACAAAATTGTCAACGGAACTTCTCAAAGAATGTTGCATTTCGGAGAATTAACAGTTAATGATTTACCTACTTTATATTTTGGTATCGATTGCACTTCCTGTCATTCAAAATATATAGGCGTTTTCAGCTATGGGGAAAAGCAGCCAGGATTGATGATATTGACTATCTCCGGAATCTGGAAATATGAGTAATTGAAATCTTATCTATATCCTATTAAAAGTCCACAAGTTTCAGATTGTGGACTTTTTCTTACTTTAGTGAAGAAATTAATAACATTATTGATAACCAGGAAAACACATTAATTCATGAAAAAGATTACTTTACTTCTTTTCATGCTGTTCTTTGAGCCAGCATATTCACAAAAAACACTTGCCCAGTATCCTGATAACCAGTTTCCATACCAAGGAGGTTCTATCCAATTGTTCTCAGATGTGCAGGACTATTTCCTGAAAAGCGGCTCAAAACCATGTGATCAAAATGAGATGTATTTTGTAAGCCTAAAGATTGATGAGAATGGTAAACCTGCTTTAGTAAAGAAAAAGAGCGATGAGCCTATTATAGAAAAGAACAAATGTGCTTTTACTCTTGCTGTCAAATCCTTAGGGAGCTTAAAAAACTGGCAGCCTGCAGAACAAAACGGACAGAAAGTTGCCGCTTATTTCGATTTTCTATTTCAACCCAAAGATTTTTTTGAAAATTACAAACCCAATTACGATATTGTTAAATCATATCAATCCGCTGCCATGCCCGGAGGGATGAAAGCATTTAGAAAAGAAGTTGTTGAAAGCTTAAATAATTATTTGGATTGGGAAACTTACAACCCAAAAGGAACATTTCTTATATCCTTTTCAATAGATGAAAATGGAGACATCACCAATGTAGATATTGAGCCCAAAGTAGAAAACAATAAAATTCTTCTTGAGGATGTAAAATTTGCTCTGAAAAAAATAAAAGGGAAGTGGAGTCCGGCAAAAAAGAATGGAACAACAGTAAAATCATGGTTTAGAATGCCTATTAACTTTAATTCGCGGGAATAAAATAAAAACAATAGACAGCCTGCGCTTTTGAGTCTCATATTTTACTCGTGTACATTTCACATTTTACAAATCCTTTTCTATCTTTGTGGGAAATAAAAAAATTCATGGATAAAATTGATAGTCTGAACCAAGTAGCAGAATTCCATACTACTTTCAAAGCCCCTATTTTAGATACCCCACAAATTCCTTCTCCGGAAAGATGCAATCTGAGAGTAGAACTTTTACAGGAAGAATTAAACGAACTGAAGCAGGCAATTGCTGACAATAATATTGTAGAAATTGCTGATGCATTGTGTGATCTTCAGTATGTTTTGAGTGGTGCTGTACTGGAATTCGGACTTGGCAACAAATTTGTAGAGCTATTCAACGAAGTTCAGCGCTCCAATATGTCGAAAGCATGTGATAATGAAGAACAGGCGAAGGAAACTGTTGAATTTTACAAAGAGAAGGAAGTAGAATCTTTTTATGAAAAGTCCGGAGAAAAATTCAATGTTTACAGACAGGCAGATCATAAAGTATTGAAAAACAAATACTACTCTCCTGCTGATTTAAAATCAATTATCGAAAAATAAAATATGAAAAAATTTATTACCAATATTGTTGCCTTTTCAACCTTGTTTTTGGCTTCACAACAGCTTACTGCACAAAAAGTAGTGGTAAACCGTGAAGTTGAAACCCAGAATGACGGCAAAATGCTTTTGGGAAACCAGTTGAAAGAGCAGTTTTTAAAAGCTCCTTATGCAGATTGGTATGTGAAAGAACATGATGAGTATGTTCTTGATCAAAAAGCAGTCAGTGAATTAAAAAAAGAGAGAATCGGAACCTATGATATTATTGTTTTTATGGGAACCTGGTGCGAAGACAGCCACAGAGATTTTCCAAGACTGATGAAAATATTGGAAGCCGTAGGTTATCCGGAAAATAAATTGAATATTATTGCTGTTAACCGTAAGAAAGAATCTCCTACCGGAGACGAAAGTCTTTACAATCTTCAGAAAGTTCCTACCATTATTCTGAAAAGATATGGAAAAGAAGTAGGTAGAATTATAGAAATGCCCACTACAGGATATATTGAAAGGGATTTGGTTCAAATTCTTAAAAAGAACGATTCATCTGTCATCAAAGAAATTTTTAAATAGATTTTGAGAAATTATAGAACAATATTATCCTTTGTAGCCGGTGCCGGTGCGATGGTGCTGCTGTTTTTTGGTCTGAAATCCTGCCTTAACCCTGGAAATAAAACTGAAAAATCGGATTATTATATCCTGACCAATCAGATTTCCAAGATGAATAAGATGGTGGTCATGGAGCAGAATACTTCCAGTATGCAGAAAACCAAAATGGGTTATGAAGTTTTTGGGAAAGAAATTTCCAGCAACAGCATTATTACGTATACCAAAACCAATGCACAGGTTTCTTATGATCTTAACAAAATGAAGATCGAAGTAGATTCCATCAATAAAAAGCTTATTATTACCGAGCTTCCTGATGCTGAGATCAGAATAACTCCAAGTGTTGAAATTCAATCTTTAGACGATTCTTTTATTAACAGGATCTCGGAAAAAGACATTAAAAATGTTACAGCTAAAGCTAAAGAAACGGCAGAAAAATCAATTGATCAGAATCAGTTGAGAACAGAAGGCCGTAAGCAGCTCATGGAAAACCTGAATAATATTTTTGTATTGGCTAAGGCTTTGAATTATGAAATAGAAGACAAGACCGGAAAAATTGGTATTCTGGGACTTTAGAAAAAAAAAATTCTGTTTGGCAAACCCTTTGAATGATAATATCCATATTTTTTACATTTAAAATTCAAACTCATGGATACAAAAGGAAAAACCACCAGGAAAGAATCTGCCAATACCGCAGAAACCCAAAAGCAAAATCAGGATTTCCAGAATATTCCTGCAGCATCAAAAAAGACCAATCCGCCTGATATTGATAAAGAAGATGTTCAGAAGTCTTCCAAAAACAAATCAGGAAAAACGGATAACACAAAAAAATAAAAGAGTTTTTAAGGCTTTATTTAATAAGGAAAAACGAAAAGTTCCGTCTCATACGAGGCGGAACTTTTCTTTCTAACTATCTAACTGAACTTTTGTTTCTATACAATGGTCGATTTTCCGATCTTAATATTTTCAAAATTGTAATAAGACTTTTCAGAATATCTGATATGATCGGCAATAAAGCTTCCCACTTCACTTGTGGAGTAATACTGTTTGCTATTAAGATCGATTGTGACATACTTATTCTCAATAGCATGCTCTACCGACTGTCTTAATTTTTCGGCTGCGGTCTTTAAACCAAGATGATCCAGCATCATCGCCACACTTAAAATAGAAGCAACAGGATTGGCAATTCCTTTCCCTTTCGCCTGTGGATAAGATCCGTGAATAGGCTCAAACAAAGCATTATTCTCTCCTACTGAAGCAGATGGTAATAATCCGATGGATCCTCCGATCACACTTGCTTCATCGGAAATAATATCACCAAACATATTTTCCGTTACAATGACATCAAAATGCTTAGGATTAAGGATCAGCTGCATGGCTGCGTTGTCCACAAACATATAATCAAGCTCTACATCCGGATATTCCGGTGCAATTTCCTGACACGTCTTTCTCCACAATCTTGACGTATCCAAAACATTGGCTTTATCGATAAGCGTAAGCTTTTTCTTTCTTTTCTGTGCTTCCTGAAACGCCATGTGCGCAATCGGAATAATATCTTCACGGCTGTATTTGCAGACATCATAAGCGTAAGCACCTTCCGGATCTGTAAATTTTTCACCAAAATAGATTCCGCTTACCAGTTCTCTGAAAATCTGAATATCAGCACCTTCAATAATTTCTCTTTTCAATGGGCTTTTATCAATCAGAGAGGCATAGGTTTTTAAAGGACGGATATTGGCAAACAATCCTAACTCCTTGCGAAGTTTCAATAATCCCTGTTCAGGTCTTACTTTCGCTTCCGGATTGTTATCAAAAACCGGATCACCAATAGCTCCGAACAGTACAGCATCAGACTCTTTACAGATTTTCAGCGTTTCTTCGGGCAAAGGATTTCCAGTTTTAAAAATAGCCTCTGCACCGATTAATCCATATTCAAAATGGAATTTACATTGAAAAGCTTCAGCAATAGCATCTAATATTTTAATGCTTTCACCGATGATTTCCGGGCCAATCCCATCTCCGGGAAGAACCGCGATTTTAAAATAATTGTCGCTCATTTGCTTTTTGTGTTTTTAATTCAAATTCTGTGATCGTCTGCTTTCTGCTGATTAAAAAATCAATATCGTCATAGCCATTCAGCAGGCATATTTTTTTATAGGAATCAAGCTCAAAGGTTTCTGTGGTATCTTTAAAGCTGATGGACTGTAGTTCTACATCAATAGCGATTTCATTATCAGGATTTTCATTGATACCCTCTAAAATTTCTTTTAAAAATTCTTCGGAAACTTTTACAGGAAGAAGGCCGTTATTCAAAGCATTTCCTTTAAAGATATCCGCGAAATAACTTGAAACAATGACCTTGAATCCATAATCCGTTAAAGACCAGGCAGCATGTTCACGACTACTCCCACAACCGAAATTATTTCCTGCAACAAGAATCTCACCACCGAATTTGGGATTGTTTAAAACAAAGTCCGGATTAGGTTCCCCAGTATGAATATTGAACCTCCAGTCTCTGAACAGATTTTCTCCGAACCCTTTTCTGTCTATACTTTTCAGGAATCTTGCCGGAATAATCTGGTCTGTATCTATATTTTCTGCCGGCAGTGGAACTGCACGGGATTTTAAAACAACTAATTTTTGCATTTACTTTTAATCTGTTTAGTTTAAACTTTCAAAAGCTGATATTTTACCTTCTATGGCTGCTTTTGCTGCAGTAAGCGGGCTGGCAAGAATTGTCCTTGAGCCTTGTCCCTGTCTGCCTTCAAAGTTTCTGTTGGAAGTGGAAACACAATATTCTCCTTCCGGGATTTTATCATCATTCATCGCCAGACATGCCGAACATCCCGGCTGACGAATCTGAAATCCTGCATCACTGAATATTTTATCCAAACCTTCCTCATAAATCTGTTTAACCACCTGCTGAGATCCGGGAACAATCAGTGCTTTTACAGCCTCAGATTTGCTTTTCCCTTTAATATACTGGGCTGCAGAACGGAAATCTTCTATTCTTGCATTGGTACAGCTTCCTATGAACACATAATTAACTTTGATACTGTTAACTGCCTGTCCGGCTTCCAGTCCCATATATTGTAAAGCTTTCTCTTCAGATTCATTTTGCGGTGCCGGAATCACTTCACGGATTGAAATCCCCATTCCCGGATTAGTACCGTAGGTAATCATAGGATAAATATCTGCAGCATCAAAGCTGAGTTCCTGATCAAAAACAGCGCCTTCATCTGTTTTCAAGGTTCTCCAATAGGCTACTTTTTCATTCCAGTCTTCTCCTTCCGGGGCGAATTTTCTTCCCTTTACGTATTCAAAAGTAGTTTCATCCGGAGCAATCATTCCGCCTCTCGCACCCATTTCAATACTCATGTTGCAGACCGTCATTCTTCCTTCCATTGACATTTCTTCGAAGACATTACCTGCATATTCGCAGAAATATCCTGTTCCGCCGTCTGTTCCTATTTTTGAAATGATATAAAGAATCACATCTTTAGGCTGAACATTTTCGTTTAATTTGCCATTGACGGTAATTCTCATTGATTTCGGCTTGTTCAGAAATAAACACTGGCTGGCAAATACCTGAGCCACCTGGCTGGTTCCAATCCCAAAGGCAATTGATCCAAATGCCCCATGCGTAGAGGTATGGCTGTCACCACACACAATACTCATGCCCGGCTGGGTAATTCCTAATTCCGGAGCGATGATATGAACAATCCCCTGATATTGATGTCCCAATCCGAAAAGTTCAATATTATTTTTTTTACAGTTTTCTGTAAGCTGTTCTACCTGATTTCTTGAAAGATCATCTTTAATAGGCTGATCCTGATGCAAGGTAGGTACATTGTGATCCGCAGTCGCAACAATCTGTTCAGGTCTGAAGATTTCCAGATTTCTGGATTCAAGTTCTGCGAAAGCCTGAGGGCTTGTTACCTCATGAATAAGATGTTTATCGATATAAATGATCTGAGGTCCGTCAGGAATGGTTTCTACCACATGAGCGTCCCATACTTTATCAAAAAGTGTCTTTTTACTGTTGTTCATTGTTTACTTTATCTTGATTTTAAATCAAACCTATCCTATTTTTCTGGCGAAAGAATCCATCATAACACTCAGATCATCGTTGTCTATTTCTTTTTTAAGGTCAGCGATTTTCAAAAATTCCTGATACAGATAATCAAGTTCATTTTTGGTAACCTCATAACCGATATGCTTGAAACGGTAAGCCAATGCTGAACGTCCGCTTCTGGCAGTAAGAATGATTGAAGAGGCATTCACGCCTACTTCTGCAGGATCTATGATTTCATATGTTTCCCTGTTTTTAATGACTCCGTCCTGATGAATTCCTGAGCTGTGAGCAAAGGCATTAGCTCCTACAATAGCTTTGTTGGGTTGCACAGACATTCCCATCAGATCAGATACCATTGCGCTCATTTCATTCAGCATTCTGGAATTCACATCAGTATGCAGATTCAGATTTTTATGCTGTTTTAAAATCATGACGACTTCTTCCAGCGCTGTATTACCCGCTCTTTCTCCCAATCCGTTGATTGTACATTCAATCTGGCGGGCTCCATTAATTGCTCCGGCAATAGAATTGGCAGTAGCCAGTCCCAGATCGTTATGGCAATGACATGAAAGCACTGCTTTTTCAATTCCCTTTACGTTTTCTTTCAGATATTTTATTTTCTGACCATACTCTTCCGGCAGGCAATATCCCGTGGTATCAGGAATATTCAGGACAGTTGCTCCTGCTTTGATCACGGCTTCACACACTCGCGCCAGATATTCATTATCCGTTCTTCCTGCATCTTCAGCATAAAATTCAACGTCTTCAACATATGTTTTCGCATATTTTACTGCTTCTGCTGCTCTCTCAATAATATCCTCTCTTGTTGAGTTGAATTTGTATTTAATATGAGAATCCGAAGTCCCGATTCCTGTGTGGATTCTTGGTTTCTTTGCCAACTTCAGCGCTTCTGCTGCTACATCAATATCTTTTTTGTTCGCTCTTGTGAGTCCGCATACCTTTGCATTTTTCACCAGTTTTGAAATTTCTGAAACTGATTCAAAATCTCCCGGGCTGGAAATCGGGAATCCTGCTTCAATGATATCAATTCCTAATTCGTCAAGCCTTTCAGCAATAATCAGCTTCTGTTCCGTATTCAGTTTACATCCCGGAACCTGCTCCCCATCTCTCAGTGTCGTATCAAATATTTCGATTTTTTCGGAATTCATAAGTGAAGTTTTTTACTTAATTTTGGCTCAAAACTACAGCTTGCGATATTTTTTTATTTTCACTTTTTCTGAAAATTACAATATTCAACAGCTTAAAAAACAATTGTATTTATTTATTAATCAATAATTTAATTCCTTAAAATTTACAATGGCAGAATTGCAGAAAGATTTTTTGTTTGTATTGGTAAAGTCATTGACCACCTCTGAAAAAAGACAGTTTAAACTCTACGTAAACCGTCTCGGAATTAACGTAGATGCCAAATTTCTATTGTTATTTTCTGAGATGGACAAGATGAAAGAATATGACGAAAGTACTATTATTGAAAAAAAAATATCTACAAAACAACAGCTTTCTAATCTTAAGGCTCATCTTTACAAGCAGATTTTGGTGAGTCTCCGTATGAACCCGAGTCATCAGAATTATAGAATCCAGCTTCGCGAACAGTTAGATTTTGCCAATATCCTCTATCAGAAAGGACTTTATAAGCAGGCTTTAAAGATATTAGACAAAACCAAGCAGACAGCATTGGAACTGGATGAAAAGAGTATTGCTTCGGAGATCATAGATCTTGAAAAAGTAATTGAATCACAATTCATTACACGAAGTATTGAAGGTCGTGCCGAAGAGCTTATCAAGCAGTCTCAGGAGATCAGTAAACAAAACCGTTATACAACAAAATTATCCAATCTTTCGTTGAAATTATATAGCGAAATGCTGACCCATGGTTATGTAAAAAACGATGCAGACCGGCAGGAAGTTATGGATATTTTTAACGCAGAGATTAAAAGTATTAACCCGGAGAAGCTGAATTTTACGGAAAAATTATGGTATTACAAAGCCCATGTCTGGAAAAACCAGCTTTTACAGGACTATAAATATACCTTGAAATATGCTTATCAATGGGTCGATCTTTTTCACAAGAAACCTGAAATGATCTATAGCCATCCTGTCTGGTATATCAAAGGGAATACGTATTTGCTGAAAATTTTGTTTTTATACGGAAATATTGATATTCTGGAGGAACATTTCGAGAACTTCAATACAATGGTTCATTCGGAGAATTTTGTTCAGAATGAGAACCTTCAGTCTCTTATTTTTCTTACTCAGTACAATACGCTGATGAATATTCACTTTGTAAAAGGAGAATTCTTCACAGGAACCAAACTTATTCCTGAAGTGGAATTAAAAATGGAAAAGCTCAGAGAGAGGATTGATGAGCACCATTTTATGATTCTTTACCTTAAAATGGCCGCCATGTTCTTCGGAAGTAAAATGTTTGAAAAGTCCATTGAATATTCTATGAGGATTATAGAATCCAAAGGAAATGTACAGGAAGACCTCTTGTTCCATACAAGAATTCTGATCTTAATGGCAAAATATGAGTCTGGCAATGATGAAGATTATGATGAATTTATTGCTTCTACTTTGAAATTTGCGAAGAAAATGAAAAAACCGGAAGAATTCCATTTTGAAAGCATTCAGTTTTTTAAGAACCTGAATAATCAAATCCCGGATCAGAGACAAAAAGCTTTTGAAAGCTTTGATAAAAAGCTGGAAGAATATTCCAATAATGAATATTATAGACGTTCATTATTCTATATTGACATCCACGGATGGATTAAATCCAAAGTTCAGAATGTGGACGTAATTGAGATTATCAAGCAGAAAGTAAAGTATAAAAGAAAGCATTAAATAAGAATATATAATAATATATTTTTCAATAATTTACAATGTTTTATTTCATGTAAAATAAAACATCAAAAAACATTTTTTAATATAATCTTTTATAGATTTAGGTATTAACAGGTCGCTCCTCCGGAGCGACCTGTTAATTATGCTGTGATGTAATCGGATGATGATTTTATTTATACATCTTCTTTATAAAATTCAATGCATTTTTATGGCTGATTTTTTCCATCAGTTCATGTGAAAAACGCTTCTCAATTTCTTTATTGATAGCATTAAATGCAGATGCATCATCATATCCTTTAAAGAAAAATGGATGACGGGATTTATCAGGATGGTTTTTACAGAAGAAAAAATCGGCACCATACGCAACTGCATCTTCTCCGCCCAAATCAAGGCCGTACTGAATATGTTCATATAACATTTCCGGATTTGTATCATCGACACAATTGCGGATAAAATTGAGTCCGATCAGCCCTTTTCTTTTAATCACTTCTTTCGCCAGTTCATCGGGAAGATTTCTCTTTTTATCATGTACCTGTCTGTAGTTGGAATGGCTTGCGATAACAGGAATTTTGTAGTTTCTCTGATCAATATAATTAAGAATTCCATAGGCAAGCTGATCACTGGTGTGGGCAAGATCAATAGCAATGTTTTTTTCTGAGAAATAGTCAAGCAAGACTTTTCCGTCATCTTTCAACCCTACATCGGAATTATTCCCTCCTCCAAAGCGGTTTTCAGTATGATGGGTTATTCCAAGGTAAAGAATTCGTTGTGTTTTTTCAATGATCGCTTCCAGATTTTTAAAACCCGTTTCCAAAGTGTCATCTTCGCCACAGAAGCCGGATGCATTTTCAATAGAAGCGATAACTCCTACTTTGCCTATATTTTCAGGATTTTTATAATTGTTACCATCGAATAAGAAAAAACTTTCATTTTGCAGGAGATCTGAAAATATTTCGCTCTGTTTTACTCCGTAAGCAGTACTATTTTGCCCTGTCGCGGAGTATATAGCCATCACCTGAAGCTTTACATTTCCTTCTTTTAAATAAGGAAGTGAGCATCCAAGTTCTTTGTCGTTAATTAATGAACCCGGCTCCAGCAAATAGCATAATAAATCGCAGTGAAGGTCAACATTTATAGCATTCATATTAATTGTAATTAATTTGTTTTTAAAGACTTACAAATAGACTAAGTATCTTAATATTGATGTTATCTTGAATAAAAAATCAAAGGTATTTTTCTATGAAAAACGAAATATGGAATTCAGTGAGACTAAAACCATCTGCATCTTTTACATTTTTAATATTAATTCTCATTCTAAATATATGCTAATATAGTATTTTATCTAAAAATTCCGTATTTTTGCATCTTAAAATTTCTTAGTAAACAATGATAAAAATTACACTTCCAGACAATAGTGTCAAAGAATTCGAGGGAGCAGTGACTCCCCTTGATGTGGCAAAATCTATAAGCGAGGGATTGGCTAGAAACACCATTTCCGCAATTGTTAATGACAAACAAGTAGAAACGACCACACCTATAACCACGGATTCTACGGTACAGCTTTTGACCTGGAATGATGATCTTGGAAAGAAGGCTTTCTGGCACTCTTCTGCCCACCTTCTGGCGCAGGCAATCCTTGAGTTTTATCCTGATGCTAAGTTGACCATCGGTCCTGCTATCGAAAGCGGATTCTACTATGATGTAGATTTCGGGGATGAAAGTCTATCTGAAAAAGATTTTGAGAAGATTGAGAAAAAGATCCTGGAAAATGCAAAGAAAGGTTCTACTTTCTCTTTATATCCGGTTTCTAAAGAAGAAGCTTTGAAGACGTATGCAGATAACCCTTACAAAGTGGAATTGATCTCTAATCTTAATGATGGGGAAATCACTTTTGTAACCCACGATAACTTCACAGATTTATGTCGTGGTGGTCACATTCCGAATACAGGAATCGTAAAAGCGGTTAAAATATTAAATGCAGCAGGAGCTTACTGGAGAGGTAATGAAAAGAACCCACAATTAACAAGAGTATATGGTATTTCTTTCCCTAAGCAGAAAGATCTGACAGAATATCTAGAAAGATTGGAAGAAGCTAAAAGAAGAGATCACAGAAAATTAGGTAAAGAACTTGGAATCTTCGCATTCTCTGAAAAAGTAGGTGCAGGTTTACCACTTTGGCTGCCAAAAGGTACTGCTTTAAGAAGAAAACTGGAGAATTTCCTTTCTGATGCTCAGAAAAAAGGAGGTTATGAATTCGTTATGTCTCCACATATTGGAGCCAAAGAATTGTATGTAACTTCAGGACACTGGGATAAATATGGTGAAGACAGCTTCCAGCCGATTAAAACGCCGAACGAAGGAGAAGAATTTTTGCTGAAGCCGATGAACTGTCCTCACCACTGTGAAATTTACAAAACTTCACAATGGAGCTACAGAGATTTGCCAAAAAGATATGCAGAATTCGGTACGGTATACAGATATGAGCAAAGTGGAGAGCTTCACGGTTTAACGAGAGTTCGTGGATTTACTCAGGATGATGCTCACTTATTCTGTACTCCGGATCAGCTTTCTGAAGAATTTGAAAAAGTAATTGATCTTACGTTGTATGTATTCAAATCTTTAGGGTTTGAAGATTTTGTAACTCAGGTTTCATTAAGAGATCCTGAAAACAAACAAAAGTATATCGGTTCTGATGAAAACTGGGAGAAAGCAGAAAGTGCGATCATCAATGCAGCTCAAAAGAAAGGGTTAAAAACAGTAGTAGAATACGGAGAAGCGGCATTCTACGGTCCGAAGCTTGACTTCATGGTGAAGGATGCTTTGGGAAGAAAATGGCAGCTTGGAACGATTCAGGTAGACTATAACTTACCGGAAAGATTTGATCTTCATTATATCGGAAATGATAATGAAAAGCACAGACCGGTGATGATCCACAGAGCACCTTTCGGTTCTATGGAGCGTTTTATCGCTATTCTGCTGGAAAACACTGCAGGTGATTTCCCGTTATGGCTGAGCCCGGATCAGTTTATTATTCTACCAATCAGTGAAAAATATGTAGATTATTCAAAAAAAGTTTCACAATTTTTGGAAAATCACGATATTAGCGGTCAGATTGATGAAAGAAATGAGAAAACAGGTAAAAAGATCCGTGATGCTGAATTGAAGAAAATTCCTTTCATGCTTGTTGTAGGAGAAAATGAAGAGAAAGAAGGCACGATTTCTGTAAGAAGACGTGGAGAAGGAGATCTTGGAGTGATGAAGCTGGAGGATTTCGTTGCTTACTTCAAAAAAGAAGCAGCCATATAACTTTTAAATTAAAAGATTGAAGGATTCAAAAATTTTAATAATTAACTGGAATCTTTTAATTTTAAATATTTAAATCAATTAAATTAAGTAATTAACCAATAAAATTATAATACAATAGCACAAAGATTTAACAACAGGGGCCCACAGAGACGTCCGGTACAAGAGGACGCTCACTTGATCAACGATAAAATTCGTGTGAGAGAGCTTCGTTTAGTGGGCGATAACGTAGAGCCAGGAATTTATCCAATTGACAAAGCAAGACAAATTGCTGCAGAACAGGAATTGGATTTAGTAGTAATTTCTGACAAGGCAGAACCATTTATTGCAAGAGTATTGGAATACAAGAAATTCTTATACGAGCAAAAGAAAAAACAGAAGGAACTTAAAGCCAAGCAGGTAAAAGTGGTAGTAAAAGAGATCCGTTTCGGACCTCAGACTGATGATCACGATTACGAATTCAAAAAGAAGCATGCTGAAAAATTCCTTGAAGAAGGTTCTAAATTAAAAACCTACGTATTTTTTAAAGGACGTTCGATTATCTTTAAGGACCAGGGAGAAATTTTGCTTTTAAAACTTGCTCAGGAACTTGAGCATGTGGGTAAAGTAGACCAACTTCCTAAACTTGAAGGAAAAAGGATGATTATGATGATGAGTCCTAAAAAACCAGCAAAATAATTAAGTCATTATTTTATATAAAGAAACCTCAAATTACTTTGAGGTTTTTTTATGCTTATATTTTAAGACAAGACTGTCCCGGGCTACTCTACGGCTTATCCCTCAAAATCTCCACAGTCATGTTCTGTGAAAAGCGGCAAAGCTTTTTTGGTGGTAAAATATTTTGATATTCTTTTGTTCTTTAACTCCAGTTTTTTGCCTTCTATCACAAGTTCGTAAACGGGTGCTTTATCTATTTGAGTTAAAATATAGGTTCTTTCCGGTGTTTTAAAGATCGTTTTGTTTTCTTCAATAGTGTATGAAAAATCATCAATTTCAAAAGTGTCTTTTTCATCACAGACGTTGGTCCATCTGATCTGCTTCTTCGTTATAGAAAGACTGGCCAAATCGCATGAGTAACAGTTCCCGGAGAATTCTATCCCATATTTATCATGCACATTGGGGCTTTTACTATTCAATACGTCAATAGGAACCAATGTTGAAAAATCAGCTGGAATTTCTACTGGTTCCGGTTGAGATGATGCCACTTCTTTTTGAGTATCCGGAGATGTATTTGTTTCTGTTTTTTTGTCTGAAGAAGGTGAACAGGATGCTAATAAAGCAGTCACCATTGAAAGGCTGATTATTAAGTTTTTCATTTTTATAAAGTAAATTACAATATTGAGGTTTTCATTTTGTAAAATTCTCCAAAATCCATCGTTCAAAATATCCCTGTTTTCGGCCATTTATTCCCTATATCAGGTGGTTTTATTGGCTATTGGTCCGAATACTGATACATTTGCGCAAAAATATAAAAATGAAAGTCATCAATCAATTCTTTATATCATCCATGGTGATTCTTGCAGGATGTAACCAAAAGGATAAAACATCAGAAACACATAATGTAAAAACTGAAGTAAAGCAGAAAACGGTAACATTTGCCGATTTCAAAAAAATACAAGGCGTGGACAATGTTCAGGAGGTACCGTTTCAATTATTTACTAAACTGGATTCTGTACAGTTTTTTACCGCGCCGAGTACAGATGCTCCCTATTTGAAAATGCCTTACAATAAACTCGATAATTATTATGGATTTGAAGAGTTTGAGGACTTCTATTCTATTCATTACAGCATTAATAATAACATTTCGAACAGTATTGAAGCGTTTGTCCTGAAGTCGGAATTCACACCGGCATACGAACTTACGTTAAAAGGGGTTGACCTTTATGAGATCAGAAGCAGCACTTTTAGAGAATCTAGTGATTCTAAGAATAAATCTTTTAAGAAGTTCGGGACCATTGTGGAGATTTCTGAACAGGAATTTAAAGCCAGTTCAAAAAAACAAATTGGTGAAAAGCTGGTAAAAAATCCCAATATACAACTGCAGGCAGATAACTGGGTTTACAAAGAAAACGGCAGAGAAGACGCCATTACACAACATGAAAGTATCTCTACCGAGACCGGACCGCTTGCCAATGAATATGTAGGAAGGTCGCCTTATTTAAACCTGGAAGTATTCAAAGAAAATTCTGATGAAGCTGCAGATTCCTACTATTCTTTTTATAATTTAAAAAATGCAGTTATGTTTGAACTGAGTACAGAAGGTTATCCGCAAATCCTTCCAACTAAAGGCTGGGTTACCTTCATTTCATCCAATCATGATGTGGGGAGTAATTTTGTTATTTCTAAATACTTTCCTCAAACTAAGAAACAGGACAACCTTTTATATGTGAATTTCACCAACTTTAAAATAGCAGATGATAAAAAGGCTTTCTGGACCGATAATGACACTTTCTATGCAGAAGTCTACCCTCTTAACTCTGCTTCGGCTAATGGTAAAAAACATAAAACGGCTTATATAAAAATCCAGCTGAAGACCGACCTGCTTTAATTTGATGAAATAAAAACCCCTGAAATCAGCGAGTGCACAGGGAAATAAAGTCTAATATCTTTGCTGCAATTATTTAAAGAGATACAATGAAAAAATTAAGTTTGACCCTTCTTTTTTGTTTATTAAGTTTTATGACTTTTGCACAATCGTTAAAAGTCGTTATTAAACAGGATGGAAAAGTAATTGACCCCGTGAATGATGTTTATGAACTGAAAAAATCTCCTTTTTTATTTGAAATCACGTCTTCCAATCTGGAAGGATTTTTAGTGGGTGCCACAACAAATAAAGACATCTATGCAGGAGCTTTGGGCGTTTTGAATACTGAAGTTCCATGGTTCCAGAATACAGGTATGGCCGAAGAGCTCTATAACAAGGATAAAGAAATGTTTCTGATGGATTCCGCGCCTTCATACTGGTATTATACAGATGCAAAAGATCACAGATTTGATAAAAACCCAAAAGGCAATGCAAAGCAATGGACTGCTACCCGTACGATTACAAGATTTTATGATATCATGGTAGATCAGCCCATCAGTTTAAAAGATTTTGATGGCAGCGTTTTCATCCTGATGTACCAGCCGGTTTACAATGACGAATACGATTTAGTAGACAAAAAGAATCTGTTTCAGGCTGCGTTGAAATTTAAAGATTAACCGTACACACCCAAATTATTTGATTATATAAGAAAAAGGCTGCTTACATGATGTGAGCAGCCTTTTTTCGGGATGATTATTTTATTCGATAATCAAGCCGTATTCTATAGCTAATTTTATAGCTGAACTCAGGTTGGAGGTCTGAAATTTTTCGATAAGATTTTTGCGGTGGCTTTCTACCGTGTGCGGACTTATAAAAAGCTTTTCCGCCATTTGATTGGTAGTAAGCCCTTTTGCTGCTTCACCCAGAATTTCTTTTTCTCTTCTGGTTAGTTTCGGAACCTGACTTAATCCGTCTGTTGATTTTTTCTCCAGAACAGCTTTGGTTTGAGAGCATAAAAACCTGTTACCGCTATATACAGCATTAATTCCTTCTATAATTTCGGAAACTGAAGCATTTTTTTGAATATATCCCAAAGCCCCTTCAGCAAGAGTACTGTTGATGACGGGCAGTTCGTTATGAACACTAAGGATAATAATCTGAAGGCTGCTGTACTTTTTCTTTAAAGGTTTGATGAGTTCAATGCTGTTGGTATCTTCCAGATTAATGTCGAGCAGCAGAATGTCAACCGCCTGTTTTGCAAGGCCTGCATTCATTTCGGAGACACTTTTGAAACAATCTACGACATCTATTGTTCCGCTGTTGCCTAAAATATTTTTCAGACCTTCCAATAGAAGCGGATGATCGTCTGTTATGGCTACTTTTATCATGTTTAATGAATAGGGATTTGAAGTTCTATACTGGTGCCAATATTTAATTCGGAGGTGATATTCATGGTTCCTTTTAAAAACTGGACTCTCAATTCTATATTGTGAAAACCTGCCGTTTTTCTAACGTCTAAATTGGTATGATCGAAACCTTTACCGTTATCCTCTACTGTAAGATTTATTAGGTTTTCTTCTTCGCTTACCTGAATGATAATTTCAGAAGTCTCGGCATGCTTTATCGCATTGTTGACCAGTTCCTGAATAATCCTGTAAATGATCAATTGCTTTTCCTTCGATATGGAATTGCTGTAATTGATAAACTCTGTATGGATTTCCAGAGCATGATTGGAAATTCGGGAAGCAAACTCCTGAATAGCCACTTCCAGACCGTATTTTGTTAATAAATCAGGCATTAGATTATGTGCCACCCTTCTCAGTTCTTCCACAGCACCATCGATCTGTTCAATTGATTTTGAAATTCCTTCTTCAATATTTTCGGATTGATGAGGATTTAAATAAGAAAGTTGATGCTTAGTTCCGGACAGCAAACCTCCCAATCCGTCATGGAGATCACGGGCCAGACGGCCACGCTCCTGCTCCTGCCCTTCAAGCAATGCAGTAAGGGTAGATATTTTCGAGTTTTGCTTTTCCTGTTCCATGGCTAAAGCATGCAGTTCGTCTCTTCGTTTAATAGACCTGGCACGCTGCTTATAGGCATACAGCAACAAGAGGATCAAAATGATGAAAAAAATAATAAAAAAAATGTAGTACGTATTGATCTTTTCCTTGAACGCCAGGAGTTTTTTAAAGGTATTAATATCGTTATTCTTCTGTTGGGTTTCCAGTTTTGCCAAACGAAGCTGCTGTTCTTTTTTCTCGGATTCAAGTTCTGAGAATTTCAGTCTTTCACGCTGGTTTTCTTCTACCAATTTTAGGTTGTTATAAACCTGTTCACGCTGTGCACGCAAAATATTAATAAGTTTGATTTCCTGTGCTTTCTTGTCGCTTTCGAGCTGTAGCTTGATGTACTTTTGCTCCTGTCGCTCTTTATCAAACTGTGATTCTAATCTTTTGGTGATATCCAGTTTTTCCTGATCGTAAATGCTCTTGTATTGATCAACATAGCTTTTATAATAAGTCAGTGCTTCTTTATAATTACCCTGCTCTTCACTAATTCTGGATAGAGATTCAAGGATAGACAATTCTATCATATGATTTCTTACCGGGCTTTTCCCAATTTCCATGGAGGCTTTCAGAAAATAAGATTTGGCTAAATCATAATTTTTATCCTGCAATGCCAATTCTGCCAGAATTCCAAAGGAAGAAGCAATGTGAATAGCATCACCAATCTCCAGGCTCACTTTATTGGCTAACTGTGCATATTGCATAGCTTTATCACTGTCAAACCCAGTATATAAATTAGCTAAATTGATGGCAGCATATGAGAGGCTGTTTCTGCTAAGCATCGCATCTTTATTTTTATTAAAAGTCGCAATAGCCTGTAAATAATACTGTTCCGTTTTATTTCGAAACATTGTATTGGATGGCTCCTGTGTATATTTTTGTTCATATACGTACCCCATCCGCATGTAAGCATCAAAGATAAGATTGGGGTCATTTTGCTTGGAAGCTAACAATAGAAATTGTTTGCTGTATTTTTCTTCCAGCTGATATTCATTCAGGTCAGAATAAATGGCAGATAATTCCTTGGCTGCATTACCCAATCTTCCATATAGTGTGGAAGTAGTTGGTGAGTTTTCATAATATTCGATCGCTTTCAGGTAAGCAGCGACAGCATCGGTCGTTTTATTATTGCGTACCAGAATCCAGCCTTTTGCATATTGTACATAACCCTTTGCTTCATTACTATTCGTTTTTAAGCTGTATGCCCTAGCCATATCAAGGCTTTTTGAAGACTCCGCGGTTTTATTATCCAGCCGGTAATTCATGGCCTGTACCGCATATAAAATTGTGGCATACTTTCCATCCGCCTGTTTTGCAGCAAGGGAAATATTAGTATCTAAAATCTGGTAAGATTTGGGCTTAAGATTATGAAAGAATAATGCTGTAGCGTACCTGGGAGCCAGGTTGAGCTGTTCTGCCGTATTGTTTGAGGCATGGCTGTATTCTCTTTCTAATTTGCTTAAAACATCCTGTGCCTGAACAAAAAATGGACAAATAAGTAAAGTAAATATAAGTAATAACCTGTGCATCAAACCCTTATCTTTATTAAATTGCATTCCATTAAGGAACGTAAATATAGGTAAATCCCTGTTAATCTGTTTCGAAACCATGCTTTTCAGCAAAAGCACTCCACTTCAGGTATTTCTTTTCATTTTTAAAGACCGGATCTTCACCATAATAATACATCAAACGTTGTGTTGCATATTCGTAGGCACTGTAAGTATTGGCCTGTTCATAATACTTAATGGCTTTCTTCAGATCCGTTTTTACTCCCATACCGTGTTCGTAGATAATGCCGTAATAAATCCCGGAATAAGATTGATCATAGTCTTTCTTCAAGTATACCAAGAGGTTTTTATAGTCTCTTAACTGGTAATAGATTTCTGAGATTTTATCGTAATTGTAGGTATATTTTTTCTCAGCTTTCTGATAAAAATCCAAAGCTTTACTGTAATCCTGCTTCACGTGTTGTCCAAAATAATACAGATCACCCAGGTTGACAAGTGCCATTTCGTCACCAAGCTCGGCACTCTTTTCATAGGCCTCAATTGCTTTTTTGATATTAAAAGAATACCCTATTCCGTTGTGGTATAAAGCCCCGATATTATTCCAGGCTATAGGATGGTTTCGTTGTGCTGCTTTTTCGTAATATGTAATGCCTCTTTGCGGATCAAATAATGATTCTATTTCAGGATCCGTAAGCAGTAGCCCTATTTCTACCAAACTATCCATGTCACCCTTTTGAGCAGATAACTCAAAAAGACGAAGTGCTTCGTGGTAATTCTGGTTTTCCTTTTCGTCAAAAGCCATTTTTTTAATCGTTCCAACCTCCATGAATTGTTCGGGGTTCTTACCTTTCTGGCTTTTCCAACGGTTATAAAAGGAAGTAAAGTATTCCAGATCTTTTCCCCGGAATGAATACCGGTCCAGATAAACGGCACCATATTCGGAAGCCTCTACCCGGTGAATGCTTTTGTCTTCATGCATCCTCAACATATTTTCACCCTGATACAGAAACAATAAACCTTCTTTTGTTCTGTAATTCAAAGGATTGGAAATATAATCATACAATTGGGCTGACAGACCATTCTCAAAATCGAACAATTGATACCCTTCATTCTTTTGAACCGATAAAAATCCATTTTCCAGATAGTGAATCTGCTTAATTTCCGGTTGGGGAGTGATTAACCAATTTCCATTACCTGCATCAAAAAGTCCTGATCCTGCATTGGTTTCCAGGATAAAGACATTATTTTTATATCCGGCATTGGACTGTGCTTTTATTTTACTAACAGATTCATTTTCCAGCAGAAACTGATGTTTTAAAGCATGATAGATCTTCCAGCTTTTGTCTTTACGAACAGCAAGAGTTTCATAATTATCAATTAAGATCATCTGATCTGCTTCGTCTATAATGAGGCGGCCTCTTTCATCAATCAATCTGCCCTTCTTGTCAAATTTGTTCGGTTTGATCCAGAAACAGGTACTTGCTTTTGAGATGCTGCCTTCTAAAAAGTCTCCGAGATAGTTTCCTTCTTTTGTATAATATTTTCGTTTTCCGGTACCTTTTTGTCTGGTGAAAAATAATTCAGGGAAATAATCATATTCATATGGATTTTCGCTTTCAATAGGGATAATCAGTATGTTTTCATCGTTGTAAACTCCGAATTTTCCATCTTTTTCTACCAAAAGAAATCCATAGGCTGCTCTTTCAATGGCATCGTATTCCGCAGGAATCATCCAGGTGTTTGAATAGATTTTTAAAATCCCTGATTTGCCATTCACCTTTACTTCACCTAAAGGTTCCTGCCCAAAATCGAATACGTCAAAAGCATCTTCATATACCGGAGAAACCCATTCTTTTCCGTCACTTTGCAGGTAACCAAAAAAAGCACCTTTTTGAATTACCGATATATTGTAGTAATCATCGGCTTCAAAAATATCATCATAAACTGCCGGAGCTAAAATACCCCCTTTTGCATCTTTAAGGCCAAACTTCCCGTTCTCTTCAAATACAGAAGATGCCGCTTTTTTATAGGCAAGCTCTTCAAAATATCCTAATCCGTAATTAACCCAGTCGGTTTGTAAAATTTCAAGAAATGAGGAATATCCTGTCTGTGAAAACAAGGGATCCAGCAGCGAAAGGTTACGGGCTTTAACAGCCTTTTTATACAGCTTGCTTTTTTGCTGAATTTCTACCAGCCATTCCTTTGCCTGTACCGTATGTTCTTCTTCGTTCATATTGAAAACATCTGTTGCATTCAATACAAAAGTGTCGTAAGGTAAAGCTTCCAGAAACTCGAACATCTTATTAACGGGTTCGTAATAAGCTTTCTTGTAATGCAGCTGAAAAGTATCTGCCAGCAGATTGAAAAAATAACGCAGCTGAACAATTCCCTGGTTTTTATCGGAGAAAAATTCAACACCTTCCACTTTGATCTCTTCTGCGAGCAGAGGATACAGCAATAATGGAATTTCATAGTTCCACTCGCCCAGATAGGTATCGAATGTCTGATTTGCTTTCTGATCGTAGTTGTATAAATAAATCCGGTGCGCCATTCGTCAAATTTTATAATGTCGGAAAGCATTACAGCATTCCCTGTTACCTGAGGTTACCTCCAGAGTAGCTGCATAATTCCAAGATACGCATCAATATTACTTTTACAGCTTCTTCCTCACTCCATTGTATTTGGCTAGTGTTTTTACCCATAGTTTTTTAGTGTTTATTCGAAATAAGAATTTATCGTTGAATCGGGTGTGAAAAAGAAAGCTATAAAAGTTATAAATTATTGTTTATTCGGGAGAGATTTTAACCGTTTTATCTTTATTAGATTTTTAGGTCAAAGATAAAAATAGAGACAGTATAAAAACATCCCTGATATCAGTGGTTTTTAGTTTAGTCTGTTTCATAATATAATGCATCACATCTTCTTACGGCCTATAGGTTTCGGCCTGTTCAAACAGGATCATGTAACAATAAAATGCAGTTAAAACTACTCCGATAAGGCCGGAAATAAGAAATATAAGAAGGTAATACACCACTTTTTTATCTTTCTTTTGTATAAAATTGATAATGAAAGTAATCAGCGTACACAGGAATCCTGCTCCAAAAAATATAATTAAGACAGCAAAAAATAAAGCTCTTTCCAGGTGTAGGTCTGCGGATGAAAGCATAACAGTTTAAATTTACAGGTTAACAATAAGTTCAGCAGGTTTGACTGAAAATAGTAATGATCAAGCCTACCTGAATTGTATGTTTCATATTCATCGTCAATATTAGAGAGAACCGTCAAATACTGCAATCCCGATTATCAGGTATATTTTGTGCTGCCTTACTTTTTTGAGTATTTTCTTCGTAACAAAAACATTTTCAATCTATTTACTCTTTAAAGAGTATTACCTATACATTATTATTGTTAACAAATTTTTAAACAATTATTATCTTAGATCAAGATATTCTAAAGATTTTCTATCTAAATTTGTGATATAAAAAATCAAACACACTATTTATTAATATTAAAAAAAGAAACAATGAGCACACTTACATTAAAAGACGGAACAGAAATTTATTACAAAGATTGGGGGAAAGGACAGCCGGTTTTCTTTCACCACGGATGGCCATTATCGAGTGATGACTGGGATGCCCAAATGTTCTTCTTTCTGGAACAGGGTTATAGAGTAATTGCTCATGACAGAAGAGGACACGGAAGATCTGAACAGACACCTTACGGACATGATATGGATACTTATGCATCTGACGTAGCAGAAATTGTTAAAGCTTTGGATTTGAAGGATGTAATCCACGTAGGACATTCTACAGGCGGTGGTGAAGTAATCCGATATGTAGCAAAGCATGGTAACGGAAGAGTGGCAAAAGCCGTTCTGGTAAGTGCAGTGACACCTATTATGGTTCAGAATGAGAATAACCCGAATGGAGTTCCTATTTCCGTTTTTGATGATATCCGAAACAATACCGCAAAACACAGACAGCAATTCTTCATCGATATTACCTTCCCTTTTTATGGGTACAACAGAGAAGGAGCCAAAGTTTCAGAAGGAATCCAGAGAAACTGGTGGAGACAAGGTATGAATGGTTCTATCAAAGCACATTATGACTGTGTGAAAGCATTCTCTGAGACAGATTTCACCGAGGATCTTAAAAGTGTAGATGTTCCTGTATTGGTAATGCACGGTGAAGATGATCAGATTGTACCTTTTGAAACCACAGGCAAGGTAGCTGCTACCCTTCTTAAAAACGGGAAACTGATTTCCTATCCCGGTTTTCCACACGGAATGCCAACTACAGAGGCTGAAACCATCAACAGAGATCTTCTGGAGTTTTTTAAATCATAATAAGAATAAGAACATCATTACGTTTTTATGAACGTATAGCATTGTAGGCAAATCCGTATTGATATGGGTTTGCCTTTATAATTCAACCCAAAAGACCTTCCTGTTGATATACATTAAAAATTCCTTTCGTGTATCACTTTTTTTTCGTAATTTTGCAAACTATTATTCCTAATGTCTTTAGGAGTAGCCAAAACAGATATTGATAACAAAAACAATAAAAAAGCAAAACAATGCCAAAATTAAAAACGAAATCAGGTGCTAAGAAACGTTTTGCTCTTACCGGAACAGGTAAGATCAAAAGAAAAAACGCTTACAAAAGCCACATCTTAACTAAGAAAGAAACTAAGCAGAAGAGAAATCTTACGTCTACTTCTTACGTAGCTAAAGTGGATGAGAAAAGCGTTCAACGTCAATTAGCAATTAAGTAGTTTTTATAAATCTATATTCGGTTTATAAGAATTCAAACAAATTCACAATTTTAACCCTGAAACGGTGCAAATAAGAGCAATAACACTGCCGCCCTTTTCAAAAAAACAATTTAAATTATGCCAAGATCAGTAAATGCCGTAGCTTCAAGAGCTCGCAGAAAGAAAATTTTTAAGCACGCTAAAGGTTATTTCGGAAGAAGAAAGAACGTTTGGACTGTAGCTAAAAACGCGGTAGAAAAAGCAATGCAATATGCTTACCGTGGTAGAAAAGAGAAAAAGAGAAATTTCAGAGCACTTTGGATCACTCGTATCAACGCGGGAACTAGAGAGCACGGAATGTCTTACTCTCAATTTATGGGAGCTCTTAAAAAGAACAACATCGAACTTAACAGAAAAGTTTTAGCAGATTTAGCAATGAATCACCCTGAAGCTTTCAAAGCTGTTGTAGATCAAGTAAAATAATGTAGAATAGATTTTGTTATCAATATAAGTCCCGGGTTTTCCCGGGATTTTTTTGGTTATATACTTTTCAATTTCTTATATGGTAAATTCCATTCTAATTACCATAACAACAGTAAACTTTATGAGTTAGAATTCACAAAAGATGAATTTATCATTAAACATATTCAATAATAAAGAAAAATTTACCTAAATTTTATTTATTTAGCGAATTTTAACCTAACACAATAATAAATTTAATAAAAAGATAAATTATTATTGATAAATCAAACAAATCAACACTATTCCAGTTAATAACTAACAATAAATGATGATTTATTGCTATATTAGCAATATCTAAAGAAAGTATCAAAAATGAAAAAAGTTGCAGCTTTTTTGCTCACATCCATTGCACTGCAGAATATAAGTGCACAAAGTTTTATTCAAGCTTATAAGGACAGAGCAGATATGGTTACCCAAACCAATATTAGTACAAACCTTCAGGAATTTGCAGGTTTTGGAATTAAAAAAACTGGCACAACAGCCAATAACAATGCTTTTGACTGGCTTAAAAACAAATATCTGTCCTACGGATATACAGCAACTAACATGTCCGAAGATTCTTTTACTTACGGAAGCAACACTTCAAAAAATTTAATTATTACCAAAACGGGAACAGTCTACCCTAACAAATATGTTATTATCTGTGGGCATTATGATACAATTGTAGGCCCTGGAGTAAGTGACAACGGAAGCGGAACTTCCATTATTCTTGAAGCAGCAAGAATATTGAAAAATGTTCCAACAGAATACTCTATCAAGTTTATTCATTTTTCCGGGGAAGAACAGGGGCTTGTGGGAAGTAACCATTATGTAAATAATGTAGCTTATCAGAATGGCAGTCAGGTTTTGGATATAAAACTGGTTTTAAATATTGACCAGGTAGGTGGGCTTATTGGAAATAACAACAATACGATTACCTGCGAAAGAGATACTGGTGGAGTGTCTTCCAACAATGCAGCCTCTACTGCTGTAACACAGGAACTGATGAACTGTACTACCCTTTACTCTCCTCTTCAGACGAATCTTTCGTATGCTTACAGCTCCGATTATATGCCTTTTGAGGCGAAAGGATACACCATTACCGGGTTCTACGAATATCTGAGAAGTGAAAACGAACATACAGTAAGTGATACTTTTGCCAACCTGGATCCTGTATATGTCTTCAATGTAGGAAAAGCAGCTGTGGGAGCTTTACAGCACTTTGCCGTTGCCTCTACAACCAGCAATCTTTTAAGCACTAAAGATACAGCACAACACTCAACAGAAGCCATCAGGTTTTATCCTAATCCGGCTAAAGATCTTGTGACTGTGGAATTTCAGGAAAAAGTAAAACAATTCAAAGTTGAAGTCAACGACATGTCAGGAAATACTGTGTTATCGCTTGAAAACCAGGACAAAATAAATACTTCAGGATTAACAAACGGAGTCTACACCTTTACCATTAAAACCGATAAAGGAAATACTACAAAAAAAATAATCATTAATAAATAATGTCAGGTGGAATATTCTAAATCTGTTTTACATTCAGGAATATTCAGCATTACTTTCATAGAATGAAGAAAATCACTACTTTTTTATTGGCTTCTGTTGCTTTTCAAAGTATTGGCGCTCAAAGTTTCATTCAGGCTTATCAGGACAGGGCGGATATGGTAAATCAAACCAATATTACAACTTACCTTCAGGAATTTGCTAATTTAGGGGTAAAAACTACTGGGTCAGCTGCTAATGCCAACGCCCTGACGTGGCTCAAAAACAAATATCTTTCTTACGGATATACAGCCAGCCAGATTGTAGAAGACCCTTTTACAGCAGGGAGCTATAATTCTAAAAACCTTGTTATTACCAAGACAGGAACTGTATACCCCAATAAATACGTAATTATTTGCGGACATTTCGACAGTATTACCGGCCTGGGAATCAATGATAACGGAAGCGGAACTTCTATTATTCTTGAAGCAGCAAGGATTCTGAAAGATGTTCCGACTGAATATTCTATAAAATTCATTCATTTTTCCGGGGAAGAGCAAGGACTTCTGGGAAGTAAGCATTATGTCAACAATGTAGCGTATCAGAGCGGCACTCGTGTTCTGGATATTAAACTTGTTTTTAATCTCGACCAGGTAGGCGGTGTGATGGGAAATAACAACAATACTGTTTACTGTGATGAAGATCAAGGCGGACTTTCTTCCAATAATGCAGCTTCGGCTGCTGTAACTCAGGAACTGAGAAACTGCACAGCACTCTACTCTCCTCTTCTGACTGCTGTAGATCCCGCTGCTGATACGGATTACATCCCTTTTGAACAGAAAGGCGAAGTGATTACAGGTTTCTTTGAAAGAATAAGAAGCACCTATCCGCATACAGTGAATGATACTTTTGCCAATACAGATCCTGTATACATTTACAAGATAGGAAAAGCGTCTGTGGGAGCACTGCAGCATTTCGCCGTTGCTACCGGAACATTGGGAACGCATGAAACCGCTGTAAAAAACACACTGGAAAGTGTAAAAATCTATCCAAATCCTGCCAAAGATGTCATCAATATTGAACTTCCGGATTCCAGGGTTAAAAACTTCACTTTTGAAATCACTGATTTCCAAGGACGTTCTATTTTCAAGAGAAACAATGAAACCAAAATTAACGCGTCCTCACTTGAAAACGGAGCTTATATCGGAATTTTAAAAATTGGGGATCAAAAGGTTGTCAGAAAAGTGATGATTGAAAGATAATACAATATGCAAGCCTCTATTTGTAAATAAAACCTTTGAATAGTTTCAAAGGTTTTTATTTTTATACCAGATCCACATTACAGTATTTACAAAACATTCGCAATAATCAATATGATATTCATAGTAAATATTCTTTTATTTTAAAATATTAAACACTTTATTGTGATTTATTTACTACATTCGTGTTACCAAAATAATATTATTTATATGAAAAAAATCACAACACTTTTATGCTCTGCATTGATGATGCAGAGTGTTGCGGCTCAAACTTTTATTCAGGCTTACAAAGACAGAGCTGACCTGGTAACACAAACCAACATCACCAACAATCTCCAGGAATTCAGTAATTTAGGCGTAAAAACCACAGGTTCAGTAGCGAATACGAATACCCTGAACTGGATTAAAAACAAGTATCTTTCTTACGGCTATACTGCGAGCCAGATAGAAGAAAGTCCTTTTACCTTTGGAAGTACCAGTTCCAAAAATTTAATCATCACCAAAACAGGAACGCTGTATCCTAACAAGTATGTCATTATATGTGGGCATTTCGATACCATTTATGGCCCTGGAGTGAATGATAACGGCAGCGGAACGTCTATTATTCTTGAAGCAGCAAGGATTCTGAAAAACGTTCCTACTGAATATTCTATAAAGTTCATCCATTTTTCAGGTGAAGAACAGGGATTAAAAGGAAGCAGCCATTATGTGAACAACGTAGTATATCAGGGAGGTGTCCGCAAATTAGATATCAAACTGGTCTTCAATCTGGATCAGGTAGGCGGAGTGAAAGGAAACAACAATACAACCGTATATTGTGATGAAGACCAGGGAGGTGTTTCCAGTAACAATGCAGCTTCTGCTGCTGTCACTCAACAACTAAGAAATTGTACAGCACTCTACTCTCCTCTTCTGACTGCTGTAGATCCGGCAGCTGATACGGATTATATTCCTTTCGAACAGAAAGGTGAAGTGATTACCGGATTTTTTGAAAGGATAAGAAGCACTTACCCTCACAGCTCTAAGGATACTTTCACCAATATGGATCCTGTTTATGTATACAAGATCGGAAAAGCAACCGTGGGTGCTTTACAGCATTTTGCAGCAGCATCAACCACCATGAGCAAACCCGCTTCAAAAAATTCACTGGAAGCTGTAAAGATCTACCCTAATCCAGCCAATAATATGATTAATATTGACTTACCGGATTCTAAGGGAGTGGATTTCAGCTTTGAAATCAGCAATTCTTTGGGAAGGTCACTTTTGAAAGTCAATAACGAAAGAAAGGTTAATGTTTCATCTCTTCAGAACGGAGTCTATATTGGAGTTTTGAAAGTGGGCGAAGAAACCCTTGTTAAGAATATTATGATTGAAAGATAAGAAATCAATTCATTGATAATAAAAAAACAGCAGGGTTATTCTATTCCTGCTGTTTTGTTTTAGAAGAGCGTGTTTAAATATTTTTACTTCAAACAGTTATTTTTTAATGCGAGTCCTTTTATTTTAGAAATAATAGCTTGTTCATTAATAAAACCATTTTTGATATCTGCTAATAATTCTTCCAGGGGTTATTTTATATACATCCGCTTCATTAAATGACAAAAACCGTATAATTTCTTCTAAGGCTTTATCAAAATCTTTAAGTCCACAATAGGACAGATATTTTATCTGAGATGCTAATTTATTGTGCTTGTCTCTTTGTAATAAATTATCCGCAATATCAATAGCCCATTGATATTCTCCTAGTTTATACCAGCAGTTTGACATGAATAATAGTCTGTAGATTTCAGATTTTGTAGATAACTTGCTGATATTCTGTAAAATTTCTACAGCGGGCATATATTGCCCGTTATCCATTAAATTCTTAGCTTTCTGTAACCCATCAATCATATCTGAAAGTTTATTTTCTATGATCTTAAAATAACGCTTTTCATTTACCGAAAGAATTCTTGTCTCACAATCAAAAAGCGAGTCAATTTTATTGATCTCTGCCTTTAAGAATCTCTTCAATCTCCTCCATTGAAAACCCTTTGGCTTTCAATAAAATTAAAAAGTGATACAGCAGATCTGCTGCTTCGTTTTTAAAGAGATCATCATTATTGTCTTTTGCCTCTATAACCAATTCTACGGCCTCCTCGCCTACTTTTTGAGCCATTTTATTGATTCCTCTCTGATATAATGAGTAAGTATATGAGTCTTCAGCCTTTGTATCTATTCTCTGAGAGATTTTTTCTTCCAGTTCATATAGAAATCCTTTGGGACTCTTTTCTCCGAAGCAACTGAAACTTCCGGTATGACATACTACATTTTTCGGAACGGCTTTAATTAAAATGGTATCCTTATCACAGTCGATGTCAATACTTTTTACCGTTAAAAAATTACCCGATTCCTCACCTTTTGTCCAGAGTCTGTTTTTGGAACGGCTGAAAAAAGTAACAATTCCTTCTTTTTTTGTTTTCTCAAAAGCTTCCTCATTCATGTAGCCCAACATCAAAACCTGCAGCGTTCTGTTATCCTGAATCACTACCGGAACAAGCCCGTTATCTTTACTAAAATCTATTTTCATCGTACTTCAATTTTTTGAGTTTTTAACTGTTGTTTCAAATCCTGAATTCCTATTTCATTAAAGTGGAAAATACTGGCTGCCAAGCCTCCTGTAGCTTTTGTTTCATTAAATACTTTAACAAAATCATCAATGGTACCAGCGCCTCCGGAAGCAATCACCGGAATGCTCATACTTTCTGAAACCAGCTTTGTAATCCTAATATCAAAGCCGTTTTTTGTGCCGTCACCATCCATAGAAGTTAGCAGAATTTCGCCTGCTCCAAGGGATTCCGCTTGTTTTGCCCATTCCAGTGTTGAAAGTTCAGTAGCTTCTCTTCCTCCTTTGATATGCACCAGATCTTTATCGCCTACTTGCCTTGTATCAATAGCAACCACTATACACTGGCTCCCAAATTCTTTAGCCAGATCAGAGATAAGGGACGGATTTTTAACCGCGGAAGAATTGATACTGATTTTGTCTGCCCCGGCTTCCAAAAGCTTTCTTACATCTTCCACAGACGAAATTCCGCCTCCTACCGTAAATGGAATACTGAGCTCTTTGGCAATTTCTTTTACAAGTTCTACAAAAGTCTTCCTGTTTTCAATAGTTGCCGTAATATCAAGGAAAACAAGCTCATCAGCTCCTTCCCGCTCATATTTTTTGGCAAGTTCTACAGGATCCCCTGCATTTTTAAGATCTTCAAAGTTGACTCCCTTTACAGTTGCTCCATCTTTGATATCCAGACATGGAATAAGTCTTTTCTTAAGCATTTTCAATAAAATTTTGAAGTTGTTGTAAACTTATTTTTCCCTCATAAATTGCTTTTCCAATGATTGTTCCCGAACAGCCGACATCCTTCATCTTATAGACATCAGCAATACTTGAAATACCGCCGCTTGCTACCAGCTGAACAGATGTTTTATATAAAATTTCAATATAAAGACCTGTTGAAGGACCTTCCAGCATACCGTCTTTTGCAATATCAGTACAAATAGTGGTCTGTATTCCTTTTTCCTGATACTGAAGGATGAAATCGATGATATCATTGTCACTTTCTTCGAGCCATCCCGAGGTTTTAATCTTTCTGTTATCACAGTCTGCTCCCAGAATAATTTTCTCACCATACTTTTGAATCATTTCATAGCAGAATTCAGGATTTTGCACTGCAATACTTCCTAAAGTGATCTGTTTTGCACCGGAATTAAAGGCTGTTTCAATATCCTCCTGAGTCTTTAATCCTCCTCCAAAGTCAATATGCAACGAAGTGGCACGAGCAATATTTTCCAGAACCTTCTGATTCACAATATGCTTTGATTTTGCCCCGTCAAGATCTACCAGGTGAAGAAACTGAATACCAAAACTTTCAAACTCTTTGGCCACTTCTACAGGGTCTTCATTGTATATTTTCTTTGTATTGTAATCTCCTTTTGATAAACGGACACATTTACCGTCGATAATATCAATAGCCGGAATTATCTTCATCATTATAAATTTATAAAGTTCTTAACGATCTGATTCCCTACCATTCCCGATTTTTCCGGGTGAAACTGTACTGCATAGAAATTGTCTTTCTGCAATGAAGCACTGAATGGCAGGATATAATCACAAACCGATGTTGTATAGTCTGACAGTTCACAATAATAGCTGTGAACAAAATACACATCACCACTCTTTTCTATTCCTGAAAACAGTGGCGAAGTCTGCCCGGAAACGGTATTCCAGCCCATATGCGGAACAATATCCTTTGCCGGAAACTTTCTGACATTGATATCAAAAATCCCCATTCCTTCGGTATCTCCTTCTTCATTTCCTTTACACATCAGCTGCATTCCCAGACATATTCCTAAAACCGGCTGTATAAGACCAGGAATCAACAGATCAAGCTCTTTTTCCTTCAGCAGTTTCATGGTTGATGAAGCTTCTCCCACGCCCGGAAAGATCACTTTGTCAGCTTTTAAAATCTGTTCGGGATCATCGGTGACCACGGAATCAACATTCAGTCTGTTGAGGGCATTCTGAACGGAATTTACATTTCCTCCGTTGTATTTTATTATAGCGATCATATTTATAAACTTCCTTTTGTAGAAGGTAAACTGTAGTTAGCATCCGATTGGTTCACTGCTATTTTAACGGCTTTTGCAAATGCTTTAAAAATGGATTCAATTTTGTGGTGTTCGTTATCTCCTTCTGCTTTGATATTCAGATTGGACTTTGAAGCATCGGTGAAGGATTTAAAGAAGTGAAAAAACATTTCCGTAGGCATGTCTCCAATTTTTTCTCTTTTAAACGGAGCATCCCATACCAGCCACGGTCTTCCGCCGAAATCGATAGCCACCTGAGAAAGACAGTCATCCATCGGAAGCAGGAAACCATATCGTTCAATACCTTTTTTCTTTCCTAAGGCTTTTAAAATAGCTTCTCCCAGCACAATTCCGGTATCTTCTATCGTGTGGTGTTCATCTACGGCAAGATCTCCGTTCACTTTAATCGTAAGATCCATATTTCCGTGTCTGGCAATCTGGTCCAGCATGTGATCAAAAAATTTAAGCCCGGTTGAAATATCTGATTTTCCGTTTCCATCAAGATTGACCGTAATTTCTATGTCTGTTTCATTGGTTTTTCTGGATACTTTAGCCTTTCTCATTCCTGATTTTAAGAACTGATAGATCTCCGACCATTTTAAAGTAGATAGCTCCGCTTCGCTATTTAAGTTTTTGTTAAGATAAATAGCTTTAGTACCTAGATTTTTAGCAAGTTGAACATCGGTATTTCGATCACCAATTACATAGGAATTTTCAAGGTCGTAATTCCCATAAATATATTTTCCGAGCATTCCAACTCCGGGTTTTCTGGTGGGAAGATTTTGGGATTCAAAGCTTCTGTCAATCAAAATATCACTGAAAGTTATCCCTTCATTTTCAAATGCCTGCAACATTTTCTCATGAGGTTTTATGAAATCGTCTTCAGGAAAACTCTCAGTTCCCAATCCATCCTGATTGGTGACCATTACCAATTCATAATCTAATTCATTGACAATTTTTGCAAGATTTTGAAAAACTCCCGGATAAAACTCAAGCTTTTCCAGAGAATCAACCTGAAAATCTGCAGGCGGTTCGATAATAAGCGTTCCGTCGCGGTCTATAAAGAGTACTTTTTTCATTGTTAGATACTTTTTAAAAGATTAATTAATTTTTCATTTTCGGCACGGTTTCCCACATTAATCCTGATACATCCCGGAATGGCCGGATCTCTTCTGCTGGTTAAAACTTCCTCTTCCAGCATTTTTGCATAGACATTATCAACATTTTCCATTCTGATCAGAAAGAAATTGGCATCTGTTGAAAAGACTTCGGAAATACATTGAATTCCTTCAAACTGCTGTTTAAGCCATGTTCTTTCTTCCAGAATACGACTTACGTTCTCCTGAAGTCTGTTTTCTTCCGCGAGAGTCTTTAAAATCAATTCCTGGCTCAAAACATTCACATTATAAGGTGCTTTTACCGTATTAATAAGACTGATAATTTCTTCAGATGCATATGCCATACCTACTCTTGCTCCGGCAATTCCCCATGCTTTAGAGAAGGTTTGCAGCACAATCAGGTTAGAATATTTTTCCAACAACTCAATACTTGATTTTTTACCAGAGAATTCGATATACGCTTCATCTACCACTACAATTCCGCTGAAATTCTGAATATAAAATTCAATATCATCCACACTGTTTCCGGTAGGGTTATTAGGAGAACATAAAAAGAAAATTTTCAGTGAAGAATCATCTGCCACCTTTAAGAAATTATCTTTTACGATTTCAAAGTTTTCATCCAGATCCAGTTTCAGAATTTTATTTTCATTGATGGCTGCATAGAAACCGTACATCGCAAAGGACGGATTCATCATCAGAATGGCATCTTTTTTAGGCTCGCAAAAAATTTTAATGATAAGATCTATCAGCTCATCACTTCCGTTTCCTATGGCAATCTGTGAAGGTGCAACTTTTTTAATCCCTGCAAGCTTGCTTTTAAGCTTTTTCTGGGTAGAATCAGGGTAACGGTTGCATTCTCCAAAAGGGCTTTCATTCGCATCCAGCATTACCGGAGCATTAAATTCATTGTGATCCCTGAAACTGATGTATGGTTGTAATTGTAATATATTTTCTCTTACGAGTGTTTTGATACTGTTATTTTTCATTGTATTGTTTATCTAAATCTATTTTAAACCGTTAAGTCCAGGACCTTTATTTTCAAATGGTTTTATGGTTTTGCGTTTCTCAACATTTACCATTTTAATCTTATTGATACTGCATTTTTGTGAGCAAACAAACCTTCTGCTTCTGCCATGAGTTCTATGGTTTTTCTCAAATTCTGAAGTCCTTCTTTTGAAAGTTGCTGGAATGTTATTTTCTTCACAAAGCTATCCAGGGATACTCCGCTGTAGTTTTTTGCATAACCATTGGTAGGAAGCGTGTGGTTGGTTCCACTGGCGTAGTCGCCCGCACTCTCGCAAGAGTAGTTTCCAAGAAAAACCGAACCTGCATTCTCAATCAGCGGAATGTATTTTTCAAAATCAGCGATAGCCAAAATAAGGTGTTCAGGAGCATAAAGGTTGCTGAACTCAAGAGCCTCTTTCAGCGTATTGATCAAAATAAAAGAGCTGTTTTCCAAAGCCTGAGCCGCAAATTCATTTCTAGGCAAGTCTATGATCTGATGTTCAATAGCCTTAACCGTCTCTTCAAATACTTTAATATCTGTAGTGATAAAAACCACCTGACTGTCACTGCCGTGTTCTGCCTGTGAAAGAAGATCGGCAGCGCAAAAATCAGGAACAGCCTGCTCATCAGCTATGACAAGAACTTCACTCGGACCGGCTGGCATATCAATGGCAACTCCATACCGTTGTGCATATTCTTTTGCCGCTACCACGAACTGATTTCCAGGACCAAAAATTTTATTAACTGCAGGAATAGTCTCTGTCCCAAAAGTCATCGCTGCAACAGCCTGCGCCCCACCTGTTTTAAAGATTTTCGAAACTCCACAAAGTTTTGCGGCATACAAAATTGCGGGATTGATATTTCCGTTTTTATCCGGTGGTGTGCAAAGAACAATCTCTTTACAACCTGCAAGATTGGCAGGAACCGCAAGCATCAATACGGTAGAAAATAACGGAGCTGTTCCTCCCGGAATATAAATCCCTACTTTTTCTACTGCACGATTTTCACGCCAGCAAACCACTCCTTTCACTGTCTCAACTTTCTGAATTTCCTGCTTTTGAGAAGCGTGAAATTTAGAAATATTTTCTTTAGCCTGTTGGATAGCCTGTTTCAGTTCATTACTAATCTGTTTTTCTGCGTTTTCAATTTCTTCTTCGGTCACAGAAATGCTTTGAGTGTCTGCTTTATCAAATTTTTCATTGAATTCTCTTAAAGCTTTATCTCCGTTTTTTTCAACTTCTGCAAAAATGTCTGTGATAAGTCCTGAGATTTCTTTCTGTTCCAAAACAGGACGTTTTACTAAGTCTTTCCAGCTGTCTTTTATGGGATATCTATATATTTTCATTGTATTATTTTTAATTGTTTTTTACGCAATGGCGCAAAGTTTTTAATTCATATATCTTTTTTTAAGACGCAAGAAAATCTTAGATTTTCAGCAAGCATGTGAGTATTAAATAGTATTCAATTTTATCGCAGATAAAATCTTTGCGTCTTAAAACAGTCCTAATTTTTATTCTATTGCGTCTTTGCGTCGGCCAACATTAACCATTCTTATTTTTTTTAAATAACCATTTTATCAATTGGAATGATTAAAATATCCTGAGCCCCATTTTCTTTGAGTTCGTCAATGACATCCCAGAAACGTTCTTCATCAATCACGGAATGAATACTGCTCCAGCCTTCTTCTGCAAGCGGAATCACCGTAGGACTTTTCAATACGGGAAGAACGCCGGCAACTTTCTGTATTTTTTCGTTGGGAACATTCATCAGAATGTATTTTGAATTTTTTGCTTTTAAAACTGCTTTGATTCTGAATACAAATTTTTCAAGAATGGCTTCTTTTTCAGCTGATAATTGAGGCGTTTGAGCCAAAACTGCCTCCGATTTTAGCAAAGTAACCGTTTCTCTTAATCCGTTTTTGAATAAGGTGCTTCCTGAGCTTACAATATCGCATATTCCGTCTGCCAGACCGATATTAGGTGCTATTTCTACAGAACCGGAAATCACGTGAATATCTGATACAATTCCCTGGTTTTCTAAAAAGTTTTTCAGAGTGTTAGGATAAGAGGTAGCAATTTTTTTACCCTGGAAATAAGAGATTTCATCGCTTTCTACTTCTTTGGGAACAGCTAATGAAACACGGCATTTTGAAAAGCCAAGTTGCTGGATCGTTTTAATGTTTTTACCTTTTTCAACCAGAAGATTTTCGCCAAGAATGGCTACATCCACCACTCCGTCTTCGAGGTATTGCGGGATGTCTGAGTTCCGGAGATACATGATTTCCATCGGAAAGTTATCTACTGAAACTTTGAGTTGGTCTTTACCGTTGTTGACGAAGATTCCGCAGTCTTTGAGAAGCTGAAGAGATTCTTCGTAAAGCCGGCCGCTTTTTTGGATTGCAATTTTTAATTTACTCATTTTGCCTTTTTTGGGTCCGAGCAAATAAAAACTGATCTGTTGAAATTTCTGATGAGAATTCAGGAAACAAAAAAACCGTCTATTTACTCAGACGGTTTTAATTATTTTTGATTTTAGCACATACTTATATCAATCAATTCCGTCTAGCAGAGATGATGATGATAATGATGTAATGCTAAAAATGTTGGTTTCATTGTATTGAATTATGATGCAAATGTAGGATTTATTTTTAAAATGCAAAGTTTTTTCAAATAATTTTTTGATAAAAACTCATCAACTCTTTTGCAATGGATTCGTCATTAAACTTCTGAACAAACTCGAAACCCTTTTCCTCACGGCGTTTTCGCTCGGATTCATTTTCCCAGAGAAATTTTAATTTGGCTCGGATATCAAGATCGTTCTCAGGATTTACATACACAGAGTCTTTTCCACCTGCTTCAGGCAGACAACTGGTATTGCTGGTAACAACAACAGTTTTCGAGAAAAGTGCCTCAATGACAGGGATTCCAAAGCCTTCAAAGAAGCTAGGATAAACAAAAATATCTGCCAGTTTATAGAGACAGGCCAGCTCATCCATAGAAACGCCTTCAAGGAAAAGCACCTGTTTTTCCATTTTGTTTCTTTTCAGAAAGCGTTCTATTTTCTGATAGTATCCGGTTTTTCGTCCCACCACAACCAATGGAATTTCTGTACCGTTGATCGCTTTTACAACATTCAAAAGGTTTTTACGGTCTTCGATAGTGCCTACATTCAGTACAAATCTTTCGGGAAGCTTAAATTTCTCTTTGACAGCCTTCATTAATTCCGGAGACTGCTGTTCTTTAAAAGCATGATGACATCCCTGATAAATAACTTCAATCTTAGTCTCAGGAACTTTTAAATACTGAATAATATCTTTTTTTGTCTGTTCTGAAATCGCAATGATTTTGTCAGCCGTATCAGCGGCTTTTTTGAATTTCCAGAAATGAATTTTCCTGTCAAAAAAAGAATAATACTGCGGATATCTTACAAAAATCAGATCATGGATGGTAACCACCTTTTTAATAGGCTTTGGATCCCATTTGAGTGGAAGTTCGCCTGATAATCCATGAAAAATATCTGCGTCCTGCTTCTGAGCATCTTTACCCATTTTCAGCTGACGTGAAAAGTTTCCTTTTGAGGTTTCAATAAAGTGAACATTCGGGCGTTCCAGAATATCTTTCCCTCTCTCGGACTTATTTTTGTTTAATAACAGATATTCATTCTCCGGTTCATATTCGGAAAGGATTCTTACAAGATCTCTCGAATAGTTTCCCAGGCCGGATGTATTGTGGAAAAACCGTTTGGCATCAAAGGCAATCTTCATCGTTGGATCTGTTTTTGAAATTCCTGAAATGTTCCGAATGTATGTCCTTTTTCTTTCAACCATCCTACAAACGAGTCAAATCTTTCCACCATATCTTTTCCTGAGTTTTTTACCGTAAATCCAGGAAGTTTAAAGGTATCATCTTTAATTTCTGCAAATTCCCAAGGATGGAAATAAATGTTCAGATATTGATCTTTTTTCAAACAATCCGAAGCCAGTTTTTTGTAGAAAAACAAAGGGAAATTGTGAAAGCTTAACCAAAACAAAGGAATCCTGAAGTTAGGAGAAACCGAAGCCGGAATCTGAGTCACATTTCCTTCTTTGAAATAGGTTCTGGATACTTTTAAATTATTATATCTTCCCGGCAAAAATGTAGGGTTGATGGAGGAATTGTATGCGTATCCTGCTTCTTCCACTGCTTTTTCATCTACCGGCATCATTCTCGGCATTCTTAATCCTGTCACTTTTGTGGAAAATAATTCTTCCAGCCTTTCTCTTGATTCTTTCAGGTGTTTGTCTTCAAATTCTGAATGAAACCACGTGTGAGAGGCCAGCTCATGCCCCTCATTCAATAACCTTTCGATAAGGTGTTTGCTATTTTCTGCAAAAACTACTGTGGAAAAAAAAGTAGCTTTAGCATTATGTTTTTTAAGAATATCGAGAATTCTCTCTAATCCTGTCTGTGAAATTGAAATCTGCTTTTCAAAGGGAATTTCACCCTTATATTCCAATGGCATATCAAATTCTTCAATGTCAAAACTCAATAAAACCATTCTAAAAATTTTTGTTTTTAATAATATAATTTGGTCTGTCTTTCACTTGTTTGAATATTTTACCTAAATAAATTCCCATGATTCCGAGGATGATCAACTGAAGTCCTCCAAAGAAAACAATGGTCATAATCAAAGATGCCCAACCGGAAATCTCTGTTTTGGCAATAAATGAATGAATTACGTAGGCTCCATATCCGATTACTGAAAGTGCTGAGAATAAAAATCCCAGATAAGCTGCCAGATAAAGAGGCTTCACGCTAAAAGCCGTAATTCCGGTGAAAGCAAAAGTAAACATCTTTTTGATATTGTAACTGCTTTTTCCTGAGAGTCTTTCTGCTGCAGTAAAGTCGATTCCTGTTTGCTTGAAACCCATCCAACTTGTTAATCCTCTCAGGAAGAGATCGTCTTCATTAAAGTTTCTCATGACTTCAACAGCGCCCGCATCCAACAATCTGAAATCTGAGCCACCACCTTTTGTTAAGTTAACATCTGATAAACTTGATAAAAGCTTGTAAAATAGGTCTGATGTTTTTCTTTTAAAAAATGAAATCTCTTTCGGATACGTTCTAAAGGTAAAAACTACATCATAGCCTTCTTCCCATTTCTGAATCATTTCAGGAATAAGAGCCGGAGGATGCTGAAGATCTCCATCCATAGAAATGACTGCATTTCCGTGGGCATTGTCCATTCCGGCTTTTACAGCTGGCTGATGTCCAAAATTGCGGGAAAATTCGATGAATTTTACTTCATCGTATTGACTGGAAAGTTCTTCTAATTTTTGTTGAGTATTGTCCCTGCTGCCATCATTCACAAATATGATTTCAAAGTCATAATTGTTCAAACCATCAAAAACTTCTTTAATTTTCTGATGGATCATGGCCACGTTTCCTTCTTCGTTATAAGCGGGAATTACAATTGAAATTTTCTTCATATGTATTAATTCAGGCTGTAATTTTTTTCAAAATCTTTAGTCAGAAGTTCATAAGTCACTCTCAACCAGATCACAATACAAGGTACGGCTTTTAACGAATATTTGATAATATAATTCTCTTTTACAAATTTCGGGAAAAGATCCGAAGTTGAGAAACAGGTAAAAATAATAACAAAAACCAACAATCCAATGATCAATGGTGTTCTTTCTTTCTGAAGGAAAAACCAGATCAGTACTCCTACCACCGCAATAATATAGGTTGGAGATTCTGAACTTGAACTGAATAATACCAGGAATAGTAATGTTGAAGCCAGAATCATCAATTGAAAAGCATAATGCTTATATTGCTTTATTCTGATGTAAGGTAAAGCAAAAAGAGGCAATCCGCCTGCTAAAAACACAAGGTTTGAAATGGATGCATCACCTAAAATTCTTCTCACAAAGCCCATTAAAGAGATATCCTGCATATTTCCAAGAACCTGATTTTCGCTATTCTTTTCTACAATAGACTGAAACCAGTCCGAGTAACACTGAATGACAAACTGCGGACTTGAATAGGCCATCGGAAGTACGAAAAATAATATAGCAATGCCAATTCCTGAAAGTATAAATTTAGTTTTGCTTTTAATAAAGAAAAACTGAGTTAATCCTACAATTCCGTAGATTTTTACAAATATTCCTATTAAAATTGCAGTTACGGATTTTACTTCTTTTCTTTCGTAAATATACACTGCAGACAACAACAAAAGACCGGTCAGCGCCACATTGAACTGCAGACTTAAAGCTGCTGTGATGTATTCCTGAAGGCAAAGCAATCCGAAAATGGCTTTCTTACTGTCTGAAAAAGGCAGTTTATAAATTCCGTAGATAAAGATGAAAGTATTGGCAATATTCCAAAGTGAGATTCCCAGCCAATCCGGCATCATGGCAAACGGCGCAATCAAAGCACTGAAAAATACACCATAATGGTTCAGATCAAAATAGAGATCGGGATAATGGATAAATAAGTTTTTCTGATGAATGGTATTAAAGAATACGTTTTTAAAAATCAGATAGTTATTGATCGCATAATCTCCTCTCAGATATTTGGAAATTGCAGTAACAACGGATATAATAAGATAAACCCCAAATATATATTTAGGGTTTAATAGTATTTTAAGAAATTTTTCTTTCAAGATTGTGGTATTAGATTAAAATATTAATCTTAAACGGCTACATTATTCTCTCTCAATGCATCATTCAGAGATGTTTTCTTGTCTGTAGATTCTTTTCTCTGACCAATGATCAGTGCACATGGAACCTGATATTCTCCTGCAGGATACTGTTTTGTATAGCTTCCAGGGATTACTACTGAACGTGCAGGAACTCTTCCTTTGATTTCAATAGGTGTATCTCCAGTAACATCGATAATTTTTGTAGAAGCAGTCAATACCACGTTAGCACCCAGTACAGCTTCTTTTTCTACGTGAACTCCTTCTACAACGATACATCTTGAACCGATAAAGCAGTCATCTTCAATGATTACGGGAGCAGCTTGTAATGGCTCCAATACTCCACCGATACCAACGCCACCGCTCAAGTGAACGTTTTTACCGATCTGTGCACAACTTCCTACTGTTGCCCAGGTATCTACCATTGTTCCTGAATCTACATAAGCACCAATGTTAACGTAAGATGGCATCATAATAACTCCTGGAGCAATGTAAGCACCTTCTCTCGCTACTGCATGTGGAACAACTCTCACCCCTTTTTCAGCATAACCTTTCTTCAAAGGCATTTTGTCATGAAATTCAAACGGGCCTACTTCAATAGTTTCCATTTTCTGGATCGGAAAATACATTACTACAGCTTTTTTCACCCATTCATTTACCTGCCATCCGTTTTCTGTAGGTTCTGCAGTACGAAGTTCCCCTTTATCAACTAAAGAAATGACTTCTCTGATCGCCTTCTGGCTGTCTTCATTCTGCAATAATTCTCTGTTGTCCCAGATATTTTCAATAGTTTGTTGTAACGACATGTTTCTTATTTAAAATTATACCGCCCAAAGATACAAAAAAGTTCAGCAAAACAGGTTGTAACATCATGCATTTAATAAAGACTCAACATGCGCCTCACCTTCTTTTTGTAGGCGATGTAAATTTGTCCATGTTCTTTTAAGAGATACTCTTCTTCAAGCCTGATCTGGATCTGCATCAACATACTTCCCGTCAGTAGAAAAGCAAAAGCAATTACGGTAGGGAAAGCAAGGAAAAATCCTATAAGACTGATAATCATACCCAGAAATATAGGATTTCTTGAAAACCTGAATAATCCGTGAGTTATCAGTTCTGTTTTTGCTGAGTTATCAATTCCAATCCTCCATGAGTTTTTCATTTGTAACTGGGCAATAACAACCCAAATCAATGCCATCATCATTAAACCCAACCCTATGTATTGAATGAGATCATATTCCAGCACATTGATTTTAAAAGCAGGGAAAATGTCTTTCGGAAAAAATAAAAGAAGTATTGTATAGATAAACAAAGCAAATAAAACCAGTTTAAAATACAATCCCACAAGTCCATATGCAGAATCATCTTTGGGAAGAACATTAGGATTTTTGCCAATCTGTCTGGCTACTTTATAACTAATTCCAACAAAGGAAATGATAAAGAAGAGTATGAAATATAAAGGAATAAAGAATATGATGAAATCTGCCATATGATAATAGTTTTGGACAAATTTCATAGGTTTTGGGATGCAATGCTATTGCAATGACAAGAATATTATTGATTTGCAGAAATGCGCAATTGTAAAACCTGGCAATTCCCCTCCACCGGAGGTGTGGCAAAAATTCAGAGAATTTTTGACGGGGTGGTTAAAGAATAGTTATAAGTTTGAGCTAAAGTCCGTTCCCATTGAATATTTTGTCCTGACATCCAATATCATTCATAATAAAACCTTACAACACTCTTTGAGCATGAAGGTAAGCTTTATTCCAGTATTTTTCATTCAGGGATGAAATGATTACGCCTTTTGAGGTAGAAGCATGAATGAATTTCACTTCTCCATCAGGGCCAATATCATGAACAATTCCCACATGGGATACTCTGCTTCCTCCGGCTGTCGCAAAAAACAACAGATCACCCGGTTTTACGTCTTTGATATCAATATTCTTTCCGGCATCGGCCTGATCAGAAGATCTTCTGGGAAGATTAAAATTATTTTCTTCAAATACTTTTACCGTAAATCCCGAACAGTCAAATCCTGAAGAAGTATTTCCTCCAAATTTATATGGTGTTCCGATATACTTTTCTGCATCTTTCAAAATATCATTGATGGACCTGGAAACACTGCCATTAAATTTTGAATCCAGTTTTCTGAGATTTTCAGCCTTCGCTACTGCTTTTGTATTTGACTTTTTGCTCGCAGAAGCACTTTTCGAGGATCCACAGGAAACCATAAAAACAGCAGCTGCCAGGGTAACCACCAACTGCTTTACTTTTATTTTTTGTTGAAATAATTCCGCTCCCATATTCTTCTGATTTATAATTAATTAACAAAATTTACCACAAATATACATTTTATAATTTAATTATAATATAACTATACTACAACTATATTATAAATATATGTTAAAATTTTGATTTTCATTATTTATTGGTATATTTGATTTCTATTTTAAAGATATGGCAACCTATGAAAGTGTAATCAAGATCACAGGAGCAGTAGGCGATCTGGTATTTTATACTCTGAATGGCAAAAATGTGGTTCGGAAGAAAAGCGGGTTTAATAAAGCTGCGTTTAAAAAGAATCCATCCTATGAGAAAGTAAGACAGAACAGTTCTGAATTCGGACACTGTTCCAAAATGGGGAAAATGATCCGGAAAAGTCTGGAAGTATATATTAAAGAAACAGGCGATCCTCTACTCTACCAGAAATTTGCAAAGGTGATGACTGCTATCAAAGATTTAGATAACACTTCTGAAAGAGGAAAAAGAACGGTTGAAAACGGCTTAAAGACTGAAGAAGGAAGAAAACTCCTGAGAGATTTTCAATGGGGAACGGTCAGGAAGGTTTCAGATTGTGTAAGAATGGAAGATCAGGTTCTGTATAAAAATGACCATTGTACATCAGAATATACTATGATTATGACGATGAAATTAGATTCTGAAAATTATAATATAGAAAGTAATGAAGAAATAATCAGCTGGAACACACAACAGAATCCATCTTTTAAAAAGTATTTTTCTGAGGATGGTCTTCTCTATTTTATAGCATTAAAGGATGAAAATGATAAAATTACCCATATGGGATTTGTTTAAATAAAAAAGTCTGCAGTATATTCTGCAGACTTCTTGTTTTATTTCTTTTCTCCTTTCCAGCTTCCTGATACGGCAGGTGTTGGAAGTGAGTTGGACCAGTTTCCGTTTCCTTTTTTTTCTGTGGTTAACGTTCCTTTGAAATCTCCTTGTGAAGGAAGCCCCACTCTGGCGTTAAGATCTCCTGTCTCACTTAAATTTCCGGTAATGCTGTAGTTTTCATTATTAACATCAGAATGCATTGTTCCTACCACTTTACCACTTTCATCTACCACAAAGTTCCAAACTCCTTTGTCTGCTCCTTCATAAGAACCAGACCATGTTCCTACATAATCATAAATAGTATCATCATCAGAGCTGCAACCGATAAATAAAAACGCCGTTAATAAAAGTAAAAAAAGTTTCTTCATAGTTTCAGTAGTTTTATAACCTAAAATCCTGTTATTCTTCTGTACTTTCCTTCTAGAGACCCAGTCAGAGAGAATATTGCTTAATATTTATTATTTTTTTGTTTCGTGCAAATCTACTAATTTTTTCATTCAAATTATCTGAATTTTAATTAGCACCCAATATGTTTATTAAAAAACGACATATTTCGGCTAAAATACAAATATTTTTCAAACAAATAGAGTGTCTATAAATTTTGAGTTATTTTAAAATTTATACGTTAAACTTAATATTAATATGTTTAATATCCATTTACAATTAGTTTATATTAGATTTCATGCCGTTTGCATTCTATTTTAAAGATATTTCTTACCTTAGTGAAAAATTTAACCTTTTTCAAAAAATAACATGAAAACAAAAACATTATTTTTGGCAGCACTTGCTATTTGTGGAAGTTCAACAGCGCAGGTTGGGATCAATACCGCCACTCCAAGTCATACTTTGGATGTGAATGGTCTGGTAAGAGTAAGAGGACTTTCAAATGCTGAAAAAAAGATTGTTGCGGCAGATGCACAAGGAGTTTTAACGCTTATTTCTCCAGAAGAAATTTTTGCGCCAAAGGCTATACTGAACACATCTACCTCTTCCAGTGAACAAAGATCGACTGTATACGAAGGAAAATGCTTCCAACCTGGCGACAATGCTTCTTCCTGTACCGTTTCTGTAAACCATTACTCTTCTTGTGCGGGATTCAGTAATCCTGTTGACACTCAAATTATTGTAGGGCAGGGAATTAATACAGGAAACGGACAATTTCTAGGAACATGGACAGCCCGATATGTTGATAATAAAGGGTTTGCCAATGCAACTGCTGTGGCTAATCAGACAGCACCTGACTATCCCAGAATCTCTTATCCAAGTACCAATACAGTGAACTATTTAGGAAGTGGAAACTTTGCGGGTCAATGTAATACAGATTTGGTTACTACCATCAATCAGGCCACCGGAGATATAAAAGTAGAGTCTGTAAAGCGAAGCATGTACGCACACCTTGTGTACCTTATTAATATTGCCCGCTCCAGATCTTTATAATAGTTGATATTTGATTTCAAAAAGGCAGCCACAATATTTTCATTGTGGCTGTTTTTGTTAAATGAAAAACCCTCTGAAAAGAGGGCTTTGATTTATCTTGGAAAAGGAAGCGTTACCGGATAGCAACCACAAAGACAGTCCCATTGATCAAAATCTTCTGAACAAACACCAATGGCTTCACATCTCCATAAAGCACCTGGAGGACATTGTGGAACATTAGGTCCTGCTCCTTTAACTGTTTTTAATTCTTCTCTCGAGATTTTCTTTAAATTTTTCATGGTTTAAAATGTTTTAGTTCATTTCAAATATAAGAATATTCATTAAACGGTAATTTAATTTGTGAAAAATTTAACTTTTCAAACAAAAAGCCTCTAAAAAGAGGCTAAAAACTATTATTGAATGAATGAAAAACTTATCCCAAATGTATGAAATATCCATCCCGGCTTTTATGAGTACAGTCATAAATCAGCTTTTTTCCATAATTCCTAATTAATAATTTCTCCTTGACTGTTGTCCAGTTTTTCACGGAATTTCTGAAGATCTTCCGGACTGGGCCTACTCCACTCTGTAATTTCTCCGATAATTTTCAAAGGCATTTCGGAGCGATAAGATCGGGTTGGATTTCCCGGAAACTTCTTATCTGTTACATTGGGATCATTTTCGAAATTCCCTGTGGGTTCTACAATATAAACACGCTCTGCTCCATTGCCTTTTGCCAGTGCAGCAGCAAGCCCTGCTCCATTGATTAAAGCAGTGAAATAAATATGATTCATTTTGAATTCTGATTTGTAATTAGAATTTCCTCCCGCTGTCAACAGTTCTCCGATCTGTAAGTCGGCTTTTGTTCCGTGGTAAAAAGGACCTTTATCAGACGGATGTTTTTGAAGTAACTCTGACAATTCAGCATTGTTTTTTGATTTTTCATGATCTCCTAACTCATTATAGCATCTGGAAATATTCAGGTAAAGAGAAGGTAATGCACTTTTAACAGTATCATCATTTATTTTTAAGGCAAACTTTAAGGAAGTTTCAAACCATTTCAACTGATCAGCGGTGGTTTTCTGGTGATGTGACAGATAATAAGCTGCCAGAAACTTTTCATGATCGTCTGATGCATCTTCCCAGGCTTTTAAAAATAATTGAGCTGCTTCTTCAGGCATTCCCTTGTCTTCAAAGCTCATCCCTTGCAGACAAAGCTTGATCACAGGATTAAAAGGAGAAAATTCCATGTTTTATTTTTTTTCCAAATCTAGTTTATTCTATTGGAATTCTTTATTTAAAAATGTATAGTTGGAAAATTGAGAAAATAAAAGATCCTTTTTGTAGTTTAAACACATGCCTAAGAACAGGAATAATATGAGAATGCCTAGTATAAGTTTACCTAGAATCTTTGAGATGGATATGACTAGAAGTTTCCTGCAAATATAACAAAAAAGCCCTCTCAAAGAGAAGGCTTCTGCTATATAAAGGTTTTTATTAAGATCCTATTGGAACGCAAGAGCAAACACAATCATAAATACCCTGGTCTGGATCACAAACATAGATCGATTCGCATTTAAGATAGTATTTTGCAGGACATGTAATTGGAGTCCCTGCTCCCTGAACATTTTTCATTTGATCTCTTGTAATTTTCTTTAGATTTTTCATAGTTATTTATTAATGTATTAGTTTTTAGTACCTTCAAATATAACTAAATAAAATTAATCACAAAACAATTGAAAATTTTTCTTTACGATTCTTTATCAATAAGAAATAGGCCTTGCTGATCCAAAGTTAAAATCTTTCTTCTGTGTTAACCGTTATTGTTTTTGATAAAGATTAATACAATTACCAAAAAGGCTGAATATATAAAAAACCTTTATAAAAAGGGCTTTATTGTCGTGGATAATACCGGATTAGAACTCCCTATTGTAAACCTGCATTTAAAAGATTTTAATTAACCCGAAATACAAATCGCCACGATTTCTTGAGAAACAGGAAATCTAAATTATATAGCCGGAAATTACTTTCCAATCCTATTAAATATTTTTAATTTTAAGTCTTAACTGGCCAGGCAGAAATGAAAATTATATACAATTTTTGAAATTCATAGAATAAACGTTTAACCAAAATTAATAATTACCATAAGATAATTTAACAAATGGTTAATATTACAACAGTCAACAAAATGTAAACAATTGTAAATCAATGTTTTAATCAGAATGATAAAATTTGCCAAATTACACTATTTTTTTTAACTACCAAATAAATTACACTATTGTTTTTTTACTATTTTATGAAATATTTTTGCCTATTAAAAAAATAAAATGAAAAGGTCTTCTATAAAAGATATTGCTAAACTGGCAGGAGTTTCCGTAGCCACAGTATCTTATGTTCTCAACAGAAAGGAAGAGCAACGTATCAGCGAGGAGACCCGTAAAAAAATTTTTGAAATTGCTGAAACGATTAACTATACTCCCAATAAGATTGCAAAAAGTCTTAAAACGAATAAGACCAAGCTGCTGGGGCTCATCGTTGCAGACATTTCCAATGACTTCTATTCTCATATAGCAAGGAATCTGGAAGATAAAGCTTTACAATTAGGTTATACCCTGATTATTGGTAGTTCTGACGAAAATGCAGAAAAATTTGAAAAACTTACCCAGCTTTTTTCACAACAGCAGGTAGATGGAATGATCGTTGCTCCTGTAGCAGGATCAGAAAAGACGCTTGAAAACCTTATTCAGCTTAAATATCCTGTTGTAACGATCGACAGGTATCTTAAAGGTGTTTCTGTTCCGGGAATTACCATTGATAATCAGGAGATAGCCGAGAGAACAACCAGCCTGCTTCTTAGTAAGGGTTTTGATAAAATGATCTACATTGGTTACGAAACTGAACTTCCGCATCTGCTGGACCGACAGCATGGTTTTGAAAAGGCAATAAGCTCTTCCAGCAAAACAGCTGATATACAATATCTTCTGGTGGGATTAGAAAATATAGCACAAGAGGTACGTGCTCAGCTTGAAAATAACCTGGGAAAACAACCTGAAAATACCGCGTTATATTTTTCCAGTAATAAGCTTGCGGTAGCAGGACTTTCCTATCTCGTTAAAAACGATATAAAAGTTCCGGAACAGGTCTCTGTAATCGCATTTGATGAAACCGATGCTTATGACCTCTTCCCTACGGAAATCACCTACATCCAACAGCCGATTGAAGAAATGGCAGAAGAAGCAATTAAGCTTCTGGACGGGCAAATCAATGATTATACAGCTACCGGAAAGAGAATAACATTATCCGCAAAGCTGGTTGCTAAAGCCTCTTTAAAATAATTAATCTGATATAAAACATTTTTTTAAACAATAACTTAAACGTTTAACCTAATATGATAACAAATAAATCAAACTATGTGGTGTGCTTCGGAGAAGTTCTGTGGGACATCTTCCCTACCGGTTCCAGAGCTGGTGGTGCGCCATTTAACGTTGCCTACAATCTTTTCAAAATGGGAATCGATACCAAAATGCTAAGCCGTATAGGAAATGATGATTTAGGACATCGACTTCTTAATCAGATCCAGGATTGGGGAATAACAACAGATTTCATACAGATCGACCAGGAAAAGGCCACAGGAACTGTCATTGCCGATTTTGATGAGCATGGAGAGGCTGCATATGACATTGTGCAGGATATTGCCTGGGATTATATTCAGCCACTGCCGGAGCATAAGGAACTGATACAAAATTCAGAAGCATTTGTTTTTGGAAGTCTGATCACAAGAAGTGAAGCATCTCAGAATACTCTGCTGGAACTTTTGGAATATTCAAAATTCAAAGTTTTTGATGTTAACTTCCGACCTCCTTTTATTGATTTTGAATTCATTAAAAAATTATTGCATAAAGCTGATCTTGTTAAAATGAATAAGGCAGAACTCAAAACCATTCTTGAATATCTAGGTGAAGAGTATATTGACGAAGATACAAGCATCAGACATCTCCAGGCTTATTTTAATTTAAATGAAATTGTCCTTACAAAAGGAAGTAAAGGTGCCAGATACTTTGTGGGGAATATTGCGTATGATTTCCCGGCAGTTCATATTGAAATTGCAGATACTGTGGGCAGTGGAGATTCTTTTCTGGCCGGGTTCCTGTCTAAAAGAATTCAGCGAAGATCTCCGGAAGAGATCATGAAACAGGCCACATCACTGGGTGCTTTTATCACTTCGAAATCGGGGGCATGCCCTGATTACACCTATGAAGAATTCAAGGCATTCAGAGAAAAAAACAGCTGTAAAACCTCTTAAAAACATACGATATGAATACTCCAAAATTTACAGATAAGAAATATTACATCATCCTGTCATTTGTTACGTCCTTATTCTTCTTCTGGGCCATTGCGCTTACCATGGGTGATGTACTGAATAAGCATTTTCAGAATGTCCTCCATATTTCGAAATCCAAATCTGGCTTGGTACAGCTTTCCATCTTCGGGGCTTATGCACTCATGGGGATTCCGGCGGGCCTTTTTATGAAAAGATTTGGTTATAAATTAGGCGTTATACTAGGGCTTTCGCTTTTCGCACTGGGAGCCTTTCTGTTCATTCCAGCCGCCGACACTTCCTCATTTAATTTTTTCAGACTAGCTCTTTTTGTCCTTGCGATGGGGATGGCAACCCTTGAAACAGTAGCCCATCCTTTTGTAGCAGCTCTTGGTGATGAAAGAACGAGTGATCAGAGGGTTAATTTTGCACAGTCTTTTAATGGATTGGGAGCCATTATCGGTCCTTTGTTGGGAGGATATTTCATTTTCGGGACGCCTAATTCAGGATCAGGATCCCTGGATTCAGTTAAAAATCTTTATACATGGATTGGGATTGTCATTCTCGTGATTACCATAATTTTCAGCTTTATCAGAGTACCGGACCTTAAAGACCCTCATGCTGAAGATATCATCACTTCAGACAATGAAAAAGGAGAAGACCAGTCTGTATCAGATCCGCACGCACCGCTCTACAAGCAGAGACATTTTATATTTGCCGTTATTGCCCAGTTCTTTAATATTGCCGCACAGGGCGGGACATGGGCCTATTTTATCAATTACGGGGTAGAAAAAATGCACCTTCCGGAGATACAGGCTTCTTATTATTTTTCTTTAAGTATGGCGATGATGATGATCGGAAGATTTATCGGGACTTTCCTGATGAGATTCATTGCTCCCAACAAACTGCTGGCTATTTTTACCGCATGTAACATCATTCTGTGCCTTATTATTTCCCAAAGTTTCGGATGGGTATCATTTATAAGCCTTATTTTGCTCAACCTGTTCCTGAGTGTAATGTATCCTACCATTTTCAGTCTTGGACTTAAAAGATTAGGGTCAAAAGTTCAGCAGGCTTCCTCATTTCTGGTTATGGCGATGTTTGGAGGTGCTGTTTTCCCTCCGATTATGGGTAGAATTGCAGAAAAAGACATTGCCCATGCCTATCTCCTTCCTATTCTCTGCTATGTCGTTATTTTATTATTTGCATTAAAATTCTACAAGCCCAAAACACTTAAATAATCCCTATGAAAACAAAGCTTTTATTAGCCTGGGGCATTTTACTTATATGCGCCGGAAGGGGAATTAATGCCCAGATCACAATAACCAACAAAAAATTTTCCTTTGGGACAACAGGAAGAATCGGAGCTGGTTATTCTCCAAATGCTGATGGCAAAACCGGGAGACAACTGAATCTGAACAATCAGGGATCTTTAGGAGGCAGAATGGATCAGGGAGATTACGTAGATTTCTTACCAGCCTTCCATTTTAGCCCTGTGGTGAACGGTGACAGTACAAAAAGTACAAAGATCGATATGCAGGCAAGACTGAGCTTTTATTCAGGAGGAACTTTTCTGGGAAATGTAGACTCAAAATCCAATCAGGGGATGATTATTGCCTTGCCGGAAGCCTTTGTAGAAGCCAGAAATATTATGGGAAGTGACTGGGATGTCTGGGCAGGATCAAGATGGCTGAGATATGATGACATTCACATTGCAGATTACTTTTATTTTGATGACCATTCGGCAACCGGTTGGGGTGTAAGGCACAAAAACACACGATTTTCCATATTTTTCCCGGCGGCTATTGATACCGTGGCCAGCAACTCCACTCCTTATTCTTACACCAATGTGATCAGCGGATCAAAAAACCTGATCTACAGACAAAGAGAAGTTTTTGTCCTTGAGCAGACGCTGCCATTTAAAAATACAAAACACAAGCTGAAACTGATGGCGGAATTTCATCATGTAGAAAAATCAGGAGAAAATTCTGTAGAGCAATACCCATCGGATCAGGGCTGGGTTTTTGGAGCTAAATTAAATACAGATATTGCAACTACAATTCCGGGTTCATTCAATCAGTTTTCTGTAAGATACGGGACCGGAATTGCCAATGGAGGTGATAATGGTAATACACAGACCTGGCGAACCTACGGAGCTCCTGATGAGGTCGCAAAAACGTATAAAGGAGCTTACTCTTTTACGGTTGTTGAACATTTCCTCTGGAATATTTCAAACCGCTGGTCACTTAATCCCTATGCAGTTTTCACCAAAAGTAAGGGAGGATCAGCCAGTACTGATAAAGCGATGGACTATTATAACCGTGAAATTTTCAACAAAAAAACAGAGTTTAATACCGGTATAAGAGCGACCTATTATTTCAACAACTGGTTTCATATCCTTTCTGAGTTCCATTATGCCACCCGAAAAAACGGAACGCAGGATGCTGCATCGATGATGAAGCTGGTTTTAGCTCCTACCATCGTACCTACTGCGGAAAGAAGTGTATGGGCAAGACCCCACATCCGGTTGATTGCAGAAGTGTCAAGGTATAATGATGAGGCGATGAACAGTCTTTACTCACCGTTTTTACAGCAGTCAGGAGCCCAAAGATTCGGGACTTATTTCGGAATAAGAACGGAATGGTGGATTTTTTAAAATAAATAAAAAAAATATAATGAATATAAAATTAGGGGCTTCCCTACTCTCCTGGATTACACCGTTATGGAATGCAGAATCAGGAAAATATGCAATAGAAAAAACCGCTCAGGCCGGGTTTGATCTGATTGAAATACTGTTACCCACATCAATGGATTTTGACGCTGTCACCGTAAAAAAACAATTGAAAGACAATCATCTGGAAGCAGTATGTTCGCTGAATCTTCCCAAAGATGCTCATATTGCGTTTGAGCCTGAAGCTGCGGAAAAGCTTATCAAAAAAGCCATCGATAAAGTATATGAGTTGGAAACCCATCTTCTGGCTGGTGTCCTGCATGGCGGAATCGATGTTTTTACCGGAAAACCACTCACAGAAAACGAAAAAGAAATCATTGCTGATGTGTGGTGCAATGTGGCGGATTACGCCCAGGCCAAAAGTATAGATATCGCCATAGAACCTATTAACCGCTATGAATCCTATGTCTGCAATACAGCAGAAAATGTACTTGAACTTATTAAGAAAACGGGCCGAAATAATCTCTTCCTTCACCTTGATACCTTCCATATGAATATCGAGGAAGATAATTTTTATGACCCGATTATCAAATCCGGAAAAATGCTGAAGCACGTTCATGTTACAGAGTCTCACCGGGGAATGCTTGGAGAGGGAACCATCAATTGGGAAGAATTTTTCTCTGCATTGAAAAAAATCAATTTTGAAGGGAATCTCGTTCTTGAAAATTTCAGTTCCTCAATTCCGGAAATGCAGGAAAAGGTTTCATTATGGCAGAAATCACCTTATGATGCTCAAACATTGGCAGAAGGAAGTCTTGCCTTTTTAAAGAAGCATCTCAGCTGATAAAATTATCTGTTATATTATTCTGAAACTTATGGAAAGCGGAGATTGTCCGCTTTTCACCGATTGATTCTGCCCGTTCGCCGAAAATACCGATCGTTTTATAGGATTATGGCTGACCTTTACATCAGAAAAAAGCAATAATGCTCAACTAAAATCTTATTATTATGAAAACAAAAATCGGAATTACAGAAAAAAACACAGAAGCTGTTGCAGAACAATTAGCAAAATTATTGGCAGATGAAACACTGCTTTACATTAAAACAAGAAATGCCCACTGGAACGTAACCGGAGATAACTTCCATGCCAATCACATTTTCTTTGAAGAACAATACAAACAACTGGATGAACTTATTGACAGCGTTGCAGAAAGAATGCGTAAAATCGGACATTATGCACCGGCCACGATGAAAATCTATCTGGAACTGACTCATTTAACGGAATACAGTGAAAGAACAAACGATGGTCTGGGATACATGAAGGATTTATTGAGTGATCATGAAAGCATTATCGAATTTCTCCGCGGAAATATCACTCCATTTGCAGAAAAGTATAAAGATTACGGTACCAGCGATTTTATTACAGGCCTGATGGAAACCCATGAAGAAATGGCCTGGATGATCCGTTCCTATTTCAGATAACACAAAATAAAAAAGTTATAATTATCTTTGTGTGAATCATAAACAACTATACCTATGAAAGCCTTAATCGTGGATGATAATGATATTGCAAGAACAACATTAGCACACCTCGCCAAACAGGTTCCGGATCTTTCCATCGTCAGCGAGTTTTCCAATGCTATAGAAGCTTATCATTATCTTCAGTCCAATTCCGTCGATCTGATATTTCTCGATATAGAAATGCCGGAAATGACAGGAATTGAGCTCACGAAAACGCTTTCCGGTAAAGAGACCATCATTATTTTCACGACCTCGAAAAAAGAATATGCACTGGAAGCCTTTGAGCTTAATATTGCAGATTACCTTCTGAAGCCCATTATGCCGGTAAGATTTCTGCAGGCTGTAAGCAAGGCACAGACGATTCTTGAAAGCAGAAAAGAAAATGTTGAAATCACAAGGGATGAGTTTCTTTTTGTAAGGGATTCCAATATTACAAGGCGCCTAAAGCTGGATGATATTTTCTATGCAGAAGCTATGGGTGATTATGTAAAATTTTACACCAAGGAAAAGATGTTTGCCATTCACGGCAAAATGAAAACGGCTGAAGAACGTCTTCCCAAGGATCATTTTATAAGAGTTCACCGTTCCTATATTGTTTCAGTAGGCAAAATTGACACCCTGCAGGACGGCGGTATTATGATCAATGGCAAATTCATTCCTGTGGCAGACGCATACAGAAAAGCTCTCAATACACGAATGAATGTCTTTTAGCCGTTACAGGCAATCAAACATTTAAATTCGGCTTGATTTAAGCCCGTGAACAGTTCCGGGTCCATCTTGACTTTTTACCGGTATTTTATCTTAAAATCAGACCGTTAATTATGAAAAACATATCTTCAGTAATGGATAACAAACGATTCAGCTATTTTATTATCCTGACATTTATTGCGGGCTCACTCCTATTGATAGCTGTTCAGCTCAATTCTGCAGGAAATACCAAAGCGCTGATTCAGAATAACAATACCTTGCTGAGCGAATTGCGTTCAAGCAATCATTTACGGGAGATTGACCGTGATATTCTTGGAGTGGAAAGCAGAATCAGGGCGTCTATTGCAACGAATGATACCACCCATCTTGAAGGCATTGACCAAAAAATCAGTCAGATTGAAAATTTCCTGGATTCTCTTTCCAAGGACAATGTAAATGCCGAGGAAGAAAAGCTGATTCACAGATTAAGCGTTCTTGCCATGGAAAAGAAAACAACCAAAGATAAACTCCTGCACCGTTATCTTTCTGTTGGAAACATGGATGATAATACCTCCATTGCCAATCCGCGTGCAAGAAAAATTTCTAATGAAATCACCAGCATCACGGCTAAAATATATGAAAGCAGAAAGCTGAATATGGTTGAACTCAGCCAGAAAAGTGAAGAAATGGGGCAAAAAGCAAGATTCTATGATATTTCTTTACTGATCTTACTGATTTTGAGCGGTTCTGTCGTTGGATATCACATTCTCAGACAGTTCAAACGCCAGAGGTTACTTATAAGCGAACTTGATATTGCCGAGAAAAAAGCGTTGGTAGCAGCACAGACCAAAGAAAATTTCCTTGCCAATATGAGCCACGAAATCAGAACTCCTTTAAGCGGAATTCTCGGGTTTACCAATCTGCTGCAAAAACGCCCACTGGATGAAACCTCAGCAGAATTTGTCTCTTCCATACAGCGTTCCGGAGAAAACCTGATGGCGATCATCAATGACATTCTGGATTTATCTAAAATAGAAGCCGGGATGATGCGCATTACCCCTGGAATTTTCAGCATTAACGGTCTCGTTAATTCCGTAGAAACATTTTTTACAGAACGGGCCAAAGAAAAAGGACTTACCATTTCCAGTACGATTGATCCTTCAATTCCTGACACATTGGTGGGAGATGCCACAAGACTGACGCAGATTTTAGTGAACCTGATCGGAAATGCCATAAAATTTACTCATCAGGGAAATATTTCTGTTGAAATCTACAGTAAACAGCAAACAGAGAACGAAGCTGTTCTGGGATTTAAAATTTCAGATACGGGAATAGGAATTGACAAAGAAAAGCTTACTGAAATATTCGAAAGATTCAATCAGGGAGAAGATTCAACGACAAGAAATTACGGTGGAACAGGATTAGGTTTATCCATAGTGAAAAGCCTAATTGTACTGCAAAACGGAAACATCGAAGTAAGCAGTGAACAAGGCAAAGGAACTACATTTCATTTCTATATTCCTTACGGAATTGCTGAGGAACAGCTTACTGTCATTCCAGCTGTTGATCCCCACTATTTTAAAGATAAGTCCAATACGCCCCTGAAAGTATTGGTGGTTGATGATAATGTGATCAATCAAAGCCTGATGAAACATTTGCTCTCCCAGTGGAATATTGATTTTCATATTGCATCGAATGGTCTTGAAGGAGTAAGCTATCTCAAAAGCAATGCATGCGATCTGGTTTTAATGGATATACAGATGCCGCAGATGGACGGCTATGCTGCCACCCAGAAAATACGGGAAGAACTCAGACTGGATATTCCGATCATCGCAATGACCGCCCATGCGCTGGCAGGAGAAAGAGAAAGATGCCTGAGCCGTGGGATGAACGAATATATTCCTAAGCCTGTCAATGAAGAAGAGTTGTTTATGCTGATTTCGAAACTAGGGTTTAAAGAAAATAATAAAAACGAAAAGAAAACCGAAAATCCATCATCTGACTATCAGTATATTGATCTCACTTATATGCACACGGTAAGCGGCGGTGACAAAAGCTTCGAACAAATGGTCACTCAACAGTTTATTGAGAATATTCCCAATCATCTACAGAAATTGACAACAGCTTATGAAAACCGGGATTTTTCAGGGATGAAACTGTGGGCTCATGATCTGAAATCCAGCATTGCCATCATGGGATTACATCCTCTGTTAAAGGAAAGACTTGATATTCTTGAAACAGCATCAGCAGAAAATACTGATCTGCAAAAAATACTGACAGAAGTACAGAAAGTTCTGGCAGAAGCAGTTTCCGAAGCTGAAGCATTCTCAAAAACAATTTAAAAATAAGAAAAAATGAATTTATTTTCACCCATACACATTCGCAGTCTTACCTTAAAGAACAGGATTGCACTATCTCCTATGCAGCAATACAGCGCTAAAAACGGAGTTCCCGGCAACTGGCATCTCGTTCACCTTGGAAGCAGGGCTGTTGGCGGTGCAGGATTGATTCTTACCGAATGTACAGCCGTTTCAGAAGAAGGTCTGGCTACATTATCCGATGTAGGAATCTGGAACGATGAACAGAAAAATGCCTGGAAAAACATCGTAAATTTTGTGCATGAACAGGATGCCAAAATAGGAATTCAACTCTGGCATGCAGGAGGAAAAGGCAGCCTGAAACATCCCAATGAAAGAATGAAACCTCTCACTCCGGAAGAAGGAGGCTGGAGGGTAAAATCATCTTCTGCCCAGGAATTCAACGGAGTTTTTGCTGAAGAACTCACCATTGATGAGATTCAGGAACTGAAGACTAAATTTGTTAAAGCAGCCCTTCATGCTCTTGAAGCAGGCTTTGATACCATTGAACTGCATGCAGCGCATGGTTACCTGTTCCATCAGTTTTATTCCGCAGTGATCAACAAAAGAAAGGATGAATATGGCGGAAGTTTTGAAAACAGGATCCGTTTCCTTGTAGAAACCGTTCAGGAAATCAGAAAAGCTATTCCTGCTGAGATGCCTCTTTTCGTAAGAATTTCCTCTACTGACTATATAGAATCGGAGGAAGCCTGGACTCTGGAAGACAGCATTAAACTTTCAAGGATCCTTAAAGAAAATGGTGTAGATTTCATTACTGCTTCCGGCGGCGGATTTACCAATGTAAGCAAGGATAAGGTATTTCCCGGATATCAGGTTCCTTTTGCAAAAGCGATTAAAGAACAGACCGGGATTTTAACAGGAGCTGTTGGAATGATTACGGAAGCAGAACAGGCTAATGATATTATTGTCAATGGAGATGCAGATCTGGTAATCATTGCCCGGGAACATCTGAGAGATCCTTATTTTGCTATTCATTCTGCCAAGACATTAGGTATTGAAACAGAAATTCCGTGGCAGTATAAAAGAGCGTATTAAATTAACCCATAAAAAATCAGTTATGGAAAATCAGGGTGCTTCAGTAGTCATTACCCATCATATTCTGGATGGAAAACAATCACAGTATGAAAAATGGCTGGACGAAATTATTCCTGTCACCAGGCATTCGGAAGGCTTTATTGATCTTCAGATTGTTCGTCCTATTCCCGATCTGACTTTTGTATACACTGTCATTATCCGTTTTGATACGATTAATCATCTTAAAAGCTGGATGGAGTCGGATAACCGGAAAAAACTCATTGAGAAAGCCAATCCGCTGTTCAGAAAAAATGACCATTATCAGATCAGATCCGGGCTTGATTTTCTTTTTACGACAGAAAATGAAGGGAATAAAGTTCCGGTACGCTGGAAACAGTTTCTGGCAACCTGGTCCGCCATTTATCCGCTGTCTGTTCTTATTCCTGCTTTGATCATTCCTTTTTTAAGATTTTTATATATTCCACCCAATCATTATTCTGATGGATTCATCAATTCGGGTATCATTGTTTTTCTGATGGTATTTGTCGTCATGCCCAATTATACGAGACTGATCAAAAAATGGCTGTATAAATAACCACATTTAAAAACTATCCTTTATCAATCACTGTAACCTACAGTGATTTTTTTGTTTCAGGAGCGTTCCCTGTTATCGTTTGAACATCATCAGCTTATTCAACGATTGTTTTCGCCTGTTGAGCGAACAGTAGGCAAAATTAAAACAACCGGTTTGTAGCTTTACATCATCAATAACATAAAAATCAAAATCAACAACTATGGAAATCTTACAAACTCCCGAAAACGCACTATCTCATTCAAGCGTAAGTGCCATCATCAATGCACCCATTGAAAAAGTGAATATCGCAGACTGGCTCCTTAATCTGCCGGACGCCGAATACCAACGCTGCTCTACCCAGCATATCGGAGCTGCTATTTCAGTTACTTTTGATGGCCAACCAGTGTCTTTAAACGTAGAAACTATTGGGGATGCACTGATGGTTCAGCATTATATTGCAGATGTTCACCGTCCCGATTACTGCCGCATGCTTTCCATCTCTGATTCAATTACAAAAAACGGACGTACAAAAGTTCAGGTTCTATGGGAGCTGAAAGCGACAAAGATTGACGAAAACACCTGTCTTTACACCAATGAAATTCATGCGACAGCTACTCCAGAAATGTTTGAATATATGAAAGATCATGGGATCAACCTTGCAGATGCAGCCGCATCCAGACAGGCTGCTTCTGACGCCCACAATCATGAAGAAACACCAAACTTTGCAAAAAGCATTGAAAATAAAGCACTGACAGGTCAATATAACCAGCCTTTTTAAAAAAGTAGCAACCCTCTATATCCTCAACGACTCATTTTGCCTTTTCACCGAATGACATCAAGAAAAAGTAAAATTCAGAAGTAGCTTTACAATAGCAAAAACAAAGAGCATTAATCACAGAAAAAATAATACTATGAATCCATCATCATTAAGTTTCAGATACGAATTAGAAAAAAAGGAACCGCGTACCAGTGACGGTGGTACAACAAGAGGTGCTTCCGTAAAAGAATTCCCTGCTTCTGTAGGTATTGCCGGAGTTTCCATGAGATTACAGCCCGGAAGCATGAGAGAGCTTCACTGGCATGCCAATGCTGCAGAATGGGCGTATGTAATTTCAGGAACGGTACGTACAACAATTATACATCCGGACGGACGAAGTTATACTGATAATTTTGAACCCGGTGACGTATGGTATTTCCCGAAAGGCTACGGACATTCCATCCAGGCTACCGGAACAGAGGAATGTCATTTCATTCTGATTTTTGACAACGGTAATTTTTCCGAAGACCATACCTTCAGCGTTACAGATTTTGTGTCAAGTATGCCCCCTGAAATCGTTGCACAGAATTTAGGACTAAGCCTTGAAGAAGTAGCAGAACTTCCACAGAAAGAGGTTTACTTTGCAGCGGGAGTTATTCCTGATGAACTCTCTGTGAATGCCACAGCCCGTCCCGAGGAATCAGACATTGAACTGACAAGCCTGCACCGATATCCTCTGCATTCCCAGCAGCCAAGAATCATTCCTGGTGGAGGACTGCAGAGATTGGTTACCCGTAAAGAATTTCCGATCAGCACCACAATGGCCGGTTCTGTACTGGAGCTGCAGCCTGGCGCTTTAAGAGAAATGCACTGGCATCCTAATGCAGATGAGTGGCAGTATTTTATATCCGGACAGGCAGAAATGTCGGTATTCCTGGCGGAAGGAGTTTCTGTCACAGAACAGTTCAATGCCGGTGATGTAGGCTATGTACCTATGGGAGCCGGGCACTATATCAAAAATACCGGAGATACCGTCTGTAAGGTATTGATCGGATTTAATAGCGGCACCTATGAATCCATTGATATCAGCGAATGGCTGGCAGGAAACCCTAAAGATGTGGTCATCACCAATTTCGGACTGAAGGAAGGAGAAATAGAGAAATTTCCGGAAAAGAAAGTATTCATCAAACCTGGAAAATAGCGTCTGTGCTTCCGGAAACAAAAATCCTGCTCCCTGACAAGACCGTCAGAACGCAGGAGAAACTGGCAGTATTCCTGGCTTTTATCGCAGGATATACAGATACCACAGGACTGATACAATGGAAAACCTACGTTTCTTTTATGAGCGGCAATACAACCCAGTTAGGTGCAGCAATTTTCAGTGAAAAATATGGTGTTATCATCAGTTCTGTCATTGTAATCACCTTTTTTCTGGCGGGGATTTATACAGGAACGTGTCTATCATTATCAAAGAAGCTCAGAAGCACAAAGATGATCTTCTACACAGTTTCCGGAATCATGATCCTTTACAGCATCAGTGATTACTATGAACATATTGCCAATGGAGTGTCTATAGCTGTTATCGGTTTCTCAATGGGTCTTATGAATACCATTGTCAAATCGGTAGGTAACCAAAAGATCAATACCGATTTTGTGACAGGTACTTTAAACAGTCTGGCAAGAACAGCTGCTCTGTTTGTCATGAGTAATCAGGCAGAGGAGCGGAAGGAATACAAAGTGAATATTTTTCATTTGTTATTCTTATGGATGGGCTTTCTCTCGGGTGCTTCAGTTGCTCCTTTCCTGCTCTCCTGTTTAGGAAACTGGACACTGATGTTTCCGGCGGCCTTACTGCTCATCTGTGCATTCACAATACCAATTCCAACATTTAAAAACTAATCCTATGCTACAAAAAAATATGGTTGCGCCTGATTTTACATTATTTGCAACCCCGGATCAAAAGATTACCTTATCCGAATTCAGAGGACGAAACGTTATCCTTGCATTTTACCCTGCAGACTGGAGCCCGGTGTGCAGTGACCAGATGGCATTGTACAATGAAATGCTGAAGTATTTCAAAAAATATGATGCGGAGATTTTCGGAATTTCCGTAGACAGCAAATGGTGCCACCTGGCATTTTCACAATCCAGAAACCTGCACTTTCCACTGCTTGCAGACTTTGAAGCCAAAGGAGAAACAGCCAGGAAATATGGTGTTTACAATGACGAAGAAGGAGAATGCAACAGAGCCCTTTTTGTCATCAATAAAGACGGCATCATCGAATGGAGCTACCTCTCTCCCACCGCCATTAATCCTGGTGCAGACGGAATTTTAGAAGCATTAGAAAACCTTAACACAAAATAATTATGTCACTTAAACCATCAGTCAGCAATGCTGACCACACTCAGGGCAGCTCAGATGCCAGCTTAGTCATTGTAGAATACGGGGATTATCAGTGTCCTTACTGCGGAGCAGCCTATCCGGTTCTTAAAGAGTTACTAAAGGAATTTGGAGATCAGATCAGATTTGTATTCAGAAATTTTCCTCTGTCAGAAATGCATCAGTATGCAAGAACAGCAGCGCTGGCAGCAGAAGCGGCAGCTTTGCAGGGAAAATTCTGGGAAATGCATGATGCTATTTATGAAAACCAGGAATATCTGAATGCTGATCTTCCGTTAAAGCTTGCAGAAAAACTGGGATTAAATATTCCCCAATTCAAAGCTGATATTCATAAGAAGGAATTAGTAGAAAAGATAGATACAGACTTTGAAAGCGGTATCGTCAGCGGAGTGAACGGAACTCCTTCTTTTTTCATTAACGGAAATAAATTCAATGGCGGTGCAGAAGATCTTTTCCAGTTGGTACGTGAAAACACAGCCTATTAATCAGAAAATATTTAAACAAAATCAATTCATAACATTAAAAATAAACAACATGAGCACATTAACATTAAAAGACGGAACAGAAATTTTTTACAAAGATCAGGGAGAAGGACCTGTACTGATGTTTCACCACGGATGGCCTTTATCATCTGATGACTGGGATGCACAGGTAATTTTCTTTTTACAGAGAGGATACAGGGTGGTTACCCACGACAGAAGAGGTCACGGGCGTTCCAGCCAGAATATCTATAATCACACTATTGAACAATACGCTTCTGATGCCGCTGAGCTGGTTGAATTTTTAGATCTGAAAGATGTTGTACACATCGGGCACTCAACAGGTGGTGGTGAAGTAATCCGCTATGTGAATAAATACTCGAATGGAAGAGCTAAGAAAGCGGTTCTGATCAGTGCCATTCCACCGGTAATGGTGAAGAGTGAGAATAATCCTGACGGCGTTCCGATGGAAGTCTTCGACAACATTAGAGAACAGACTATGAATAACAGAAACCAGTTTTATTATGATCTGACTTTTCCTTTCTACGGCTATAACAGAGAAGGTGCCAATATAAAAGACGGTGTTCAGAGAAACTGGTGGAGACAAGGATTAATGGGTGGAATTGTAGCCCATTATGACGGAATTAAAGCCTTTTCGGAAACAGATTTAACCGAAGATTTAAAAGCAGTGGATATTCCTGTTTTGGTAATGCATGGCGAAGATGACCAGATCGTTCCTATTGCCAATGCTGCATTAAAATCAATTAAATTGTTAAAGAACGGAAAACTGATCACGTATCCGGGATTCCCTCACGGAATGCCGACTACGGAACATCAAACCATTAATAAAGACCTTTTGGAATTTATCAGATCATAAGTATCAATACTTTTCTAAACAACAAAGATGAACCTTTCAAGGGTTCATCTTTTTATTATTCAATACAATATAACATATTGAAAAACAAAACCTTATAGTTCTACTATTTTTTACTTTTTATTCACCCTTTATTTTTGAAAGGTCAATCCCGAGTTTTGTAAATTCTTCTGTTCCTTTATCTGTAATGTAATATTGCCGTTCGGCAGGATTATCCTTGGCAATCCAGCCCTTCTCTACAAATTGTTCCAGCAGAAGCTGCCCTAATTTTCCTCCAATATGCTCATAGCAGGGTTTGGCGGGTTTTCTTGCGCTTGGTTTGTTCATATCCTTATATTTAATAGTGTTTCTGGTAGTATAGTTTTAGGAAATATCAATTCACATGCAGATAATCTTTAATTGTTTTCAGAACCCCGAAGCTGTCATTGGTACATGCTTCAAAATTAGCGATCTGCTTTACATTGGGATGCGCATTTTTCATGGCGTAAGAGTATTTGGCATTCTTCAGCATTTCTATATCGTTCATATAATCCCCGAAAGCCATTGTATTTTCAGGAGAAATACCCAAAGATTTCTGTAAGATTTTCAGAGCATTCCCTTTATTGATATCCTTATTCATAACATCCAGCCAATGCGCTCCTGAAATAACTACCTCAAGACCGAATTCTTCAAATTTTTTAAGAGCCGGATACAGGTGTTTTTCTGAACCATCAGGATGATAGACTGCTATTTTAAAAGCTGTATCATCAATTTTTTCCGTAAGATCATCCGTTTTCATATTTTCGGTATAATACTTTGAGAAAAAATCTACAAACTGCTGATCTTCGGTCTCATAATAAGCCATTTTTTTAGCAGATAATACAGCTTTGGCGCCTGGTATTTCACGAACAGCTTTGATGATCTCAACAATATATTTGTATTCCAGTGTATCGGCAAAAAGCTCCTGATCTTTATAGATAACATACCCTCCGTTTTCAGCAATAAAACCAATCTCACTTTCTATTTCTACGAAGTAATGGGTAATTCCCGGCATCTGTCTTCCGCTTGCGGGTACAAATACAATATTTCTTTTTTTCAGTTCTTTATAAACTTCTGCAAACTCAGGGCTCATTTCATGGCTGGAATTGAGAAACGTCCCATCCATGTCCGTCACAATTAATTTAATCTGTTCCATAATTTTATTTAAAAACAATATTCTGTTTGCAACAGAATCGTCATTTGCTTATTCTTTTCAAAGATATTGATTTATTATTTTTTCTTGCAATGAATGGTGGGAAGGTTTCTTAATATAGCTGCACTTTGTTCCGAAGTAATGTCCCGCTGAGACTTTGCCAGCATTTTCGTATAAAACTATTGGATAAAGTAATTAAATTCTTTCCGGTATTGAGAAGGGCTTTTTTGGATGTAATCTTTAAAAGTCCTGTTAAAATAGCTGAAGTTATTAAACCCTGATTCAAAGCAAACTTCTGTGATACTCAATGGCTGTTCCGCCAGAAGCTTAAGGGCATGGGTAATTCTGTATTCGTTAACAAACTGCGTAAAGGTTTTATTGGTAATTTTTTTAAAATAACGGCAGAAAGACGGCACTTTCATATTGGCAAGATCAGCCATTTCTTCGAGGGTTATAGCTTCTTTAAAATGATCTTTAACGTAATTGAAAATAAGATTGATTCTTTCATTGTCTTCAACCTGCGTCTGAAGGTAATATTTTCCTGCATTTAAAATCCTGTAATCCTGAGTCACAGACAGTTCATCCAAAATTTTCAGAAACCTGCACAGCTTGTCCAGTGAAGAAGTTTCATGCATCTCCGTAATCTCTTTCCCGATTGTTTTCTTCACCTCTTCCCCGAATACGATTCCTGCCTTTGACTTTTCCAGCAGAGCCGAAATCCTTTGCATCTCCGGTATATCCCAAACAGGTTCTCCCAGAAAGTCAGGCTTAAACTGAATGACCATTTCATACTCATTATGCGTACTTTCATTGGTCAGTCCACAATGTGGAAGATTGCTTCCTATCAGTACAAGATCTCCTTCTGAAAAATAAGTGATACTGCTTCCGATCTGTCTCTTCCCGGAGCCTTTGCATACAAAAATAAGCTCAACCTCAGGATGGTAATGCCAGACATGAGATTTTATATTCTCATTAGTCAGAAATTTAAGACTGGTAAAACTACTTCCTATAGTAGGTCTTACCGCCTCAAAAGAAGGATTTACATGTTTCATAGGACAAATACAAATAATTTCATATGCAAAATTAACAAATAATACATTAATATCATTAAACAAGGTTAATATAGTACATCAATATGAAAATTTAATTATAGCGTGAGAATTATTGCTGCAATAGCTTTGCAGTATTAATCCTAAAAGCCTTAACCCATGAGCACATTATTAAAAGCCGTATTTTTTGCAGGAGCCTTATTGTTCTCAGCAAACGTAATGAGTAAGGACAGAGATTTTTCCCTTTCCTTTGGAAATGTACAAGACAAAACCCTGAACTTTGAGCTTTCAAATGCTAAAAGTGTTTCTGTTTTTGTTTATAACACTGCACATGATGAACTATTTTCCGAAAATCTTAAAGATGGAGATCATGTGATGAAGACTTATGATTTTCAAAACTTTACACCGGGAACGTATTATCTGGTAGCAGAATCAGAAGCCAAGATAGAGAAATACAAGATAAAAATTAATGCTGATAATGTAATGGAGGTGGAAAAAACACCTGTAAGCGCTGTGAATAAGCCTGAATATACAATTTCCGGGCATATGGCCAAGCTTCACATGTCTGATGTAAAAGGTACTGTAAGCATTTCAGTATATGACCTTTCCAATACAACGTACTATACTTCGAATAAAAAATATGCTGACGGCAAGGTAGATATCACTTTTGATCTTGATCCTAAAACTGCTGATCAGTATATCATCCAGGTAGAAGAAAACGGAAATGTTTTTAATAAAATAATTTCTCTCCGATAAAACGGAATATACAGATAGATTGACCTATCGATCATTCCAATTATTTTGGATTAAAATTTTACTTACAGTTTATTGTTTTGAGGCAGCTCCATTTCCTAACAGAAAAAGAGCTGCCTCATTTTTTAATTGTGATGGCCCATGTTCAGTTTAATCTTTTTCAGATCTTCCAGTTCATGAACAGGACGTTCTGTGTCGTAAGGAATCGGCTTTTTGGAAAAAGTCTGGAAATACAGCAGGCAGGCATCTTTCCACCATACCGCATCCTTAGATTGAATTTTAAGCTTTGACTGAACATCAGCAAATCTCTGTTTATCAATATAAGGTTCCATTCTATCCCAGGTTTTCTGATAATCCCTTACCTTCTTCACCCCGGAATCATAGGTATAGCACAGCTCATCCCACAAAGATTTTCCATCTTTCATTGTATAATCCCACGGAACATGATGAAACCACAGGATAAGATTTTCCGGGCAGGTTGAGATATTCCCGTATCTTTCATTCAGTGGTGTAAAATACTGTGAAACCGCATTACTTCCTGTTTTTGTTCTGTCAAAACCTAACCCTTTAGCATCAGCCTGATGGTAATAGACAGGGGACCAGTCCGGTCTTCCGCCTTTATAATCTCCCCACGGTTCAGGGCCGTAGTGATGGCCTCCTGCAAAGATATGGTGTAATCCTAACGGCATCATATAATCCACAGCAGTTTCTCTGGAAGAAAGCATCATTTCTTTTACCGGATTCAGAAAGTTCTGATCGTCTGTGAATGTCATTTTAATCCATTCCTCTGCAATCTGCTGTGAGGTCAGCTGATGATTCCATGCCAATCTCCCGAATGCATACCAGTTGGCCTGTGCAAAATGATGTCCGGTCCAGTTGGTATCTTCCCCTATATTGGCAACGGCTGAAATGGCTGTCAATTTTGCAGGTCTTAATGTGCCGTCTGTAATTTTTGCAATCGTGGATCCCTGTCCGTCAGAATAAGTATCGCTGTCCAATGTTTCCTTGAATAATGGAGCCAGGAAAACGAGATGGTTTGAAAAGCCCAGATATTCCTGGGTAATCTGAAATTCTACCATTTCAGAAGTTTTTCTTAAAGCTCCAAAAAGTGGATTAAATGCTTCACGGGGCTGAAAATCAACAGGTCCGTTTTTGATCTGAATAATCACATTATCCCTGAATTTACCGTCCAGAGGTACAAATTCCAGATAAGCCTGTTTGGCTCTGTCGTCTTTGCTCGGACTGTATACAAAGGCTCTCCACATGACGATTCCGTTGTAAGGTTTTAAGGCATCAGCCAACATATTGGCTCCGTCTGCATGGGTTCTTCCGTAATCCTGAGGGCCAGGCTGGCCTTCGGAATTGGCTTTCACCAAAAATCCACCGAAATCAGGAATCAACTTGTAAATTTCAGCTGCTTTATCTTTCCACCATTTCTGTACGTCTTTATTCAATGGATCTGAGTTCTGTAATCCGCCCAGCACTTTAGGTGAAGAAAAATTGACGGAAAGATATACCCTGATGCCATAAGGCCTGAAAATATCAGCCAGAACCCTTACTTTTTTAAGATAATCTTCCCTAAGCATATTGGGCGATGCATTCACATTATTCAAAACAACGGAATTGATTCCTACGGAAGCATTTGCTCTTGCATATTCTTCGTAGCGCGGAGAAATTTTACCCGGTAAATCTTCCCATTTCCAAAGTGATCTTCCGGCGTATCCTCTTTCAATGCTTCCGTCCAGATTATCCCAATGATTCAGAATCCTTACATCATATGAAGGTTTTTCAATCGTATTTAAATGGGACAGATCGGCTTTTGTCTGCTGCAATCGTAAGATATGATAGACTCCATACAACAGTCCTATTTCTTTACCCGCAGAAATAACAATTTTTTCAGGCGTGGAAACAATCCTGTAACCGTCTTTCAGGTTTTTCTCTTTGTTTTCGGTACGAAGTTCCACCGTCTGTCCCTGCCAGTGGCTGCCCAGCTCTTTTCTGGCAATATTCAGGGTTGGACTGCTGCCTTTGGAAATAATTTTATCTGCCGATATTCCGTTTTTTGCAGGAAACCGAAGCCATAGCTGACTTCCGTCCTCCGCGAAAACCAGCAAAGGAAATATCAGCAAAAATAGAATGTTGAATCTCAGATATCGCATTGAAAAATTTTAAGTTATTAAAGATGACTATGACTGGTCATCAAGACCTTCAATCGTTTTGATTTTACCTTCGTGATCGTATTCCAGTTCAATCACTTTCATACTCCTCAGCCATGTTTTACCACCACTCGGAACAGAATCATGGAAAAACAGATACCATTTCCCTTTGAATTCCACAATACTATGATGAGTGGTCCATCCAACCACCGGAGTAAGAATTTCACCCTGAAACGTAAACGGACCATAAGGATTATCCCCGGTCGCATAGCAAATCAGGTGGGTGTCTCCTGTAGAATAAGAAAAATAATATTTGCCATTGTACTGATGCATCCATGACGCTTCAAAAAAGCGGTGCTTATCACCATGAAGCAATGGTTTTCCGTTTTCATCGATGATGACAACGTCTTTAGGAGCTTCCGCAAATTGAAGCATATCATCGCTCAGCAGTGCCACTTTTGAATGGATTGCGGGTTCATTATTTTCTGGAATTATAGCAGATTCAAGTGCTTTATTATCTCTGTATCGCTGCAATTGTCCACCCCAGATCCCTCCAAAATACATATAATATTTTCCTTTATCTTCAAAAATGCAGGGATCGATGCTGTAACTTCCCATCATCGGATGTTTTTCAGGAATGAAAGGTCCGTAAGGTTTATCACTCACTGCAACACCGATTCTGAAGATATCATTTTGGTCTTTCAGGGGAAAGTACATATAATACTTCCCGTCTTTGAAGGCAACATCACAATCCCAAAGCTGTCTTCCCGCCCATGGAATATCTTTTACCGAAAGCACCACGCCATGATCTTTAATTTCTCCGCTGTCCACATCATCCATTGAGAAAACATGGTAATCATTCATATCGAAGTGATCTCCGTTATCGTTTTCTTCAATTCCGCTTTCGCGGTCGTGGGAAGGATAGATATAGATTTTATCTTCAAAAACATGAACGGAAGGATCTGCCATATAATCTTCCGGAAATAAATATTTTGATTTTTTCATTAAGTAAAAATTCTATTGATTTTAATTTTTCTCTGCCAGTTTTATTATTTTTTGTACCACAGGTTTCTCCTGGTCTTTTCTGTCAAATAGTAACGGGTAATCTGTTCTTCCTTTTACCGGGAAATCGTTTTTCCAGGATTGTTTGTCGGTTACTCCCCATAAAGTTACCCTTCTTATTTTATCTTTATGTTGTAAGAACAAGCCAAAGAAATCAAGATAACGTTTTTCCCACTTCATTTCTACTTCCTTGGGAAGTCCTTTGGTGTAAGGATTCATTTCTTTCTGGTAGGCAACGGTATCTGAAATATTGGCAGAACTGCCCCATGGAGAAGGCAGCGCACTAATTTCCAGCTCCGTAATATTGACTTTAACTCCGGCATTGGAATAGGCCAGAATTGCTTTTCCATATTCATCGATAGAAGGGTTATCCATTCCGACATGGGCCTGCATTCCTACTCCATCAATACGGATTCCTCTTGATTTAAGTTTCTCAACCATTGCAATGACTGTTTTTACCTTTTCAGGATACCATTCATTATAATCGTTGTAATATAATTCTGCATTGGGATCAGCTTCCTGTGCATAATGAAATGCCAAAGGAATAAAATCTTCACCCAGAATTTCGTAAAACTTACTTTTCCTGTAGGTTCCGTCTTCAAGAATGGCTTCATTCACCACATCCCATCCTTTTACTTTCCCTTTGTAACGGGAAACTACCGTTGTTATGTGGTTTTTCATGCGTTTTTTCAACACTTCCGGAGAAACATCTTTTCCATTTTTATCTGAAAAAAACCATTTTGGAAGCTGTGAATGCCAGATTAACGTATGTCCGATGATGAACATATTGTTTTTCATCCCGAAATCAACAAATTTATCGGCGTCATCAAAGAAGAACTTTCCTTCCTGAGGCTGCAGGAACATAGATTTCATACAGTTTTCGGCAACAACAGAACTGAATTGTTTTTTGATAATCGCCGCTGCTTTCTGATCTGTCCCGTCAATCTGGGGAAGGCTCATGGCAGTTCCGATATAAAATTTATCCTGAAATGCTTTTTTTAAAGTACCGTCAGACTTCTGCGCCGACAGCCCGGAAGCGGTAAGAGCCGCCAAACCAATTAAAATACGTTTCATAGTAATTTTTTTATTTTCTTCTTTCAGCCAGATCTTTTTCAATCTGAACTTCCATTTTTTTATTGATTTTGTAAAATAAAAGCAGTCCGCAGGCAATGAAAAACGGTATGGACGGGAAAATACTCACAAGCATCTTCGCTCCTGCTGCCACTGTCTCAGGCTGAATAACCTGTTCGCTCCCGTGTACTGAAATGTATCCGTATTTTCCAATGATCAAAGCTACCAGAGAGCTTCCGATGCTTAGACCTACTTTCAATCCTACCATCATGGCAGAAAAGATAATAGCGGTTGCCCTGCGGTTGTTTTTCCATTCCGAATAATCTGCCACATCAGCAATCATTGCCCACAAAAGCGGTGTGCTGATTCCATAAAAGAATCCGTGTAAAATCTGTGACAGGAACATCATTCCCACTGCTTTCGGAGGATAAAATATAAAAGCGAGGATGAATAATGTAGATATGAATAATGAAGCAATAAAAGTATCTCTTTTTCCAAATCGGTCTGCCAGTTTTTTAGAAAAAGTAATGCCTACAATCATCATGACAATTCCTCCTGCATTAAATAATCCGAACCCAGCAGATTTCGGATCTTCCCCAAAGAAATTCATCCCTGCCGAATTAAAAAATGCTGTAATTGGCGAAATAAAGCTCTTCAATGCATTTTCATCCACATAGTTGTTAAAATAATAGACATAAGATCCTCCTTTCATGGCCAATGTGATAAATATAAATGCAGTCACGGTAAGCATAATAATCCATGGCCTGTTCTGGAACAAATCTTTTAAATCCTCTTTCAGGCTCGATTTCTGCTCTGGCTTGGGAATGATTCTCTCTTTGGTGGTAAAAAAGGTAATCAGTAACATGACGGATCCGATCACAGCTAGCCATGTCATAACGGTTTCAATTCCCTGTGCTTTGTCTCCATGTCCTACGTATAAAATTATAGGCAGCATAAATACCTGTACAAAGAACTGGGCAAACATCACCGCTACAAAACGGTACGAAGAAATACTGTTTCTTTCTCCCATATCTCCCGTGATAACACCGCTCAGAGCAGCATATGGTAAGTTATTGGATGCATACAATAATAGTAATAATGAATAGGTAACCGCAGCATAGATCATTTTACCCTGATAGGAAAAGTGAGGTGTACTGAAGGCTAACAGAGCTGCAATACCGAGCGGTACAGCGGTAAATAAAATCCATGGACGGAATTTCCCCCATCGTGAGCTTGTACGGTCTGCCAGCGCTCCGATAAGCGGGTTAAAACCAAATCCGGCAATTAAACCTACCGTAAGGGTGATCACAGAAGCATCTTCTGCCTTGAGTCCATAAATATCTGTATAAAAATAAGTCAGATAGGTTACTAAGGTCTGAAAAACAAGGTTGGCTGCCAGATCTCCCAGGCTATACCCTACTTTTTCTATTACCGATATCTTTTGCGGTTGATTATCCATTGATTTTGATGAGATTTTCTATGTTAAATTAATTTTTTTCTGTTGTAAAAGGTGAAGCAGGCAGCCCGCTTGTGTTTTTAAGATTCCCATCAGGGTTATCTGCCCAGTCATAGCGTACATTGACAGGATTGGTGACCTGATCATTCCAGACAATGACTTTATTACCTTTTGCTTCTGCTTTTGCCCATTGATAACGGCCGTCTTTCTGCTGTATGGCAAAACCTTTAAGGCTTCCCTGTATCAGATCATCTGTACCGGGTTTAAAGGATAAAATAATGGTATTGCCTTCTGTTTTCATTGACTGATAAACGGGTCCGTCAGCTATGATTTTTTTACCTTCGATTTTCAGCGCCTGTAAAGCCAGCCTATCCCCCACTGATTTTTTATTGAGCGGATGAATATCGTTCCATTCTCCCACATCAATAGTTACTGCAAGACCTGTATGAGGAACATTGAGAGAGACCTGTCTCTGCTGTTCTCTCAGCTCAGCCCAGTTGCTTTCAATCGGTTCATCTTTTTTCTCCATGAAATTGGCCAGCTGCACAATGAAGAACGGCAGATCAGTCTTGTTCCATTTTGAACGCCAATCTAAAATCATTGTTGAAAGCAAATCTCCGTATTCTTTTGGTTTCCCGGTATTACTTTCACCCTGATACCAGATAAATCCTTTGATTTTATAATTGATCAGCGGATTAATCATGGCATTGTAAAGACCTACCGGTTTCCAGCGGATAAATGTCTGTCCGGGAGCCATTTTTTCCATTTTTGTACCTATCTTATATTTCCACTCGCCTTTAAGGTCTGTTTTTTGACCGTCGATTTCCAGATAATATGGCTTATCAGCGATAAACTGTCCTTTTCCGCTGCCATTAATAACTCTAACCGTAATGATATTCTTTCCTTCTTTTAAAACACCTTTCGGAATGTCATACCAGCGTGGCGGATATTCATAGGTTACATTGCCTACTTTGATTCCGTTGATGTAAGTAATATCGGCATCTTTTATCCTTCCCAGATTGAGAAATGCCGTTTTCTGATCCACTCCTTTTGGCAGGATAATTTCTTTACGGAACCATACCGAACCGTCAAATGAACCTTCCTGATCTTCCCACGATCCCGGAACCATCATGTTTTTCCATCCGGAATCATTAGCGTTATCTTTTTCCCAGTGCTGATTGAACCCAATATCACTCTGATCCAGCTCTGCATACCATGCTTTGCTTAATAATATTTCCTGGGATTCTGTAGATTGTATCAAGTCATCATTTTTCCATTTTTCTGCTTCAGCGAGATATTCCGGATATTTTTTCAGTGATTTTTCATCCATCCAGGCCTGAACCGGAGAGCCTCCCAGACTGGTATGAATGATTCCTACAGGAACTTTGTTTTTGTCATTCAGTTCTTTCGCAAAAAAATAAGCAACTCCCGAAAAATCAAGAATAGTCTGAGGATTGGTACTTTCCCATTTCCCGCCTTCAAGATCATTTTGCGGAGCTTTAAAATTATATTTCTGCGGAACAGTGAAGAATCTTATATTCTGATTATTGGCGTTTTTAATTTCATTTTCATACAAAGGGGTCAGCCTGCGCATCGGAAGTTCCATATTGGATTGTCCTGAGGCTACCCATACATCACCAATGAGAATATCTTTAAGGGTGATCTCATTAATCATCATGGTATATGGACCTCCGGCATTAAGCTTTGGAAGCATAAGAGACCAGTTTCCCCTTTGGTCTGCTGTGGCATTATAGGTTTTATTGATAAACTTAATTGTAATTTTTTCTCCTGCATCGGCATATCCCCAGATTTTAAGATCCTGATTTCTCTGAAGGATCATTCCGTCTGAAACCAATGCCGGAAGCCTTACCTTTGCATGAAAACTGCAAATAGCTGCAAGAAAAAATAATAAATATAGAGTTCTGTTCTTCATGGAAAAAATCTGTTTTTAATGTTGGTTCAGCTTTATTTCTTTTCGTAATTTTCTGTCAGTAACCGGACTTCAATGACTTTAGCGGTCATGAGTTTTTCATCTGCAAGGAATTTTACACTAAGATTTTCTTTATTCTTTTCTGAATCCGGAATCGGAACAATCAGATATTGAGGTAAACTTCCTGACTTTCCTTCCAGATTTTGAGTCATGATTTTTTTACCGTTGATCTCAATATTCAGCGTACGGCTGGTATTCGCATCAAAGTACAGCAGGTAAAGGTATGAAGCATTTTTTCCGGTATTTTTCATCCGATAACTGAACCAGCCTTTGGCATCACGGAAATGGCGGTCTTCCATATATCCTGTACCAGAGTCTTTGCTTTCTATAAAATGATCTGATTCTGGCTGCTGTTCGCCCAGCTGGATCTTATCTGCGGTGATCATATCCAGCTTTCTGGTTTCTGCTTCTTCTTTTGCTCTTTGCTTCAGTATATTTTCTATTCCATTTTTGTCAGCCTGAGGCCAGTACAAAATATATCTTTCTGCCTGAATACTGTAAAACGGTACAAGTTTTAAACCTTTCCCGAATTTTTCAAACGGATAAAGACCTGTAACGGTAAAGTTGAGCGGTTTATTGTTCGAAGGCGCAACATGACTGACAACTTCTGAAGAATTTCCAAGGATAACGGGAATTTCGTTTAAAGGGATCTGCGGACCATGAGCAATATGGCCGCCTCTGCTATCGTCCGCAAGAAGTCCCTGTTGGTTTTCGGTACCGTATTTTGCGGCAAGCACTACAGGACCGTATTTAAATGCATAATAACTGGAGCGGTCAGGAAGTTGTTCTGCGGAAAGATGCATCGGCAGGGTCATTTTCACAACATCACCTTTTTTCCATTTTTTAGTCAGGGTAAAATAGCCGTCAGAACCACGCTGTGCTTTTTCCTGTTTTCCGTTGATCAGAATTTTTACTTCTGAAGGTGTCGTCCATTCCGGGCATCTAAGTTTTACATGAAATTCTGATTTTCCTGCAGCATCGAAAATCAATGTTGTTTCGGGAACTTCCGGAAAGTTATTGACCTGGCGGAGCACTACTTTTTGCTCTTTCCATGTCAATGTTGAAGGGATAAACAGGTTTACATATAAATCCTTATCCGACCGGGCATAAATCATTTCCCCATATTTGGCATGGTTTTCCATTCCGGATCCCACACAGCACCAGAAGCTGGTCTGAGGCTGCGAATACACCCGGTAATGTCCGGGACGCATTGGCGTAAAGTAAACAAAGCCTCCTTTGTCATGATTTTCTGTGGAAAGGATATGATTGTATAGTGCTTTTTCGTAATAATCGATATAGTAAGATTCAGGCAACGTTGCATAAAGCTCTTTGGTCAGCTTCAGCATATTATAGGTATTGCAGGTTTCCGGACCTTCAATATTTTTTATCATACTGCTGAAATCATTGACAGGGTTAAAATGCTCACTGACACTGTTACCTCCAATAACTGAAGATCTTTTCTCTGTAACGTTATGCCAGAAAAAATCAGCGGCATTACTCCAGGACGTATTATTCTCAAGATCGGCAATACGTTTATAGCCGATTACTTTTGGAATCTGTGTATTGGCATGCAGTCCTGTAAGTTTATCTTCTCCTGATAAAAGCGGTGTAAGAATAGCCTGATGGGAAAAACGGTGAGCCAGTTTGAGATATTTCCGGTCATGAGTGATCTCGTAAACATCTGCAAAAACTTCGTTGAGCCCTCCATGTTCACTACGCAGCATATCCTGTATCTGCTCATCAGAAAGGTCTGAAACTTCATTTGCCATCCAATCTGTAAGCTTTATAAGCATTGCCTTTGCTTTTTCATTTCTGGCATACCAATACGCATCTCGCAGTCCTGAGTACAGTTTGTGAATATTATATAAAGGTACCCACCTGTCGTTCAAACCGAAGCCTGAAGCGCGAATATTTCCCTGTTTTATTTCTTTCCATATCTTTTTCCCGTCGGGAATCCCTGAAATGTATCCGTCCGGAGAGGCTTTCTGGCAACGTTCCAGCTCACTGATCATATAATCAATTCTCTGTTGTATTGCGGTATCTCCTGTAGAAGCATACATCAGGGATAATGCGGAAATATAATGTCCTCCTATGTGACCATCCAATCCTGTATTTTCCCAATTAGGATAATTATCTGCCTTGGGGTTCAGCCCGGCTTCTTTAAGATAAGGAGCCAGCAGCCTGTCAGATTCCATTGCCATGAGATATTGACGGTCTGCCATCATAGCTTTATTGAAAACACTCTCTGATAACTTTACAGTTTCTAAAGGGAAATAATGAATTTTCTTATTCATCTGCGCTGAGGCAAATGAAGCAAAACACAATAAAATAACCGAAAGTTTTGGGGTCATGGATAAATGTTAATTCAACATTTCTAAAATAATAGAAAGAATCTATATACGAAACATATCCGGAGTCTGAATCCATTATTTTTTCATTTAAAACTTCCGGTAAAGCCCTAAAAATAACAGAAAACACATTACCTTATCATAAAAAATAAGATAATCAGATCACAAAAAAAACAAAGCGCTGAAGTTATGCGATTCCCTATAAAAATGACTTCAGGATATGTTTTGGCAGAAATTTCAACAATATAGCAAATACCTTATCGTATTTTTAACGTTAAGTCCTGTTTATTAATTATTATCAACATCAATTTATATTTTAACACAATTTTAACATTCAATTCATGTATGATTAACCTCATTTCAGTGATAATTTTAAGTTTTGCTGACTGATCAGGCTCCCAAAATATGCTTTAAGAATAATTTTAATGAAATAAATCATCCGGATTAAAAAAGTGTATGAATCACATTTATATAATATCATATCCATAAAAGATTTACCTTTGTAGTAAAATATAAAAGATGACTGAGGATTACTCCCAATATCCCAAACACCTTGTTGCTGTTGACTGTATCATTTTCGGTTTTGACGGCGAAAATCTTAAAATCCTTTTGGTAAAAAGAAATTTTGAACCTCAAATGGGCGAATGGTCATTGATGGGTGGCTTCGTTGGCAGTGAGGAAACCTCTGATGAAGCGGCTAACAGAGTTCTGTGTACATTGACCGGTCTTGAAAACATTTATCTTGAACAGCTGAAATGTTATACGGAAATTAACCGTGAGCCGACGGCCAGAATCATGTCTATCTCCTATTATGCACTGATCAATATTGAGAAAGATATCCAGATCAATGAGCAGTACAGTGCAAAATGGGTGGAACTACAGAAAGCTCCTGATCTTATCTTCGATCATAACGAAATGGTAAAGGATGCTGTAGCCAGGCTGAGGAGAAGAGCTTCAACAGGACCTATAGGATTTGAGCTTCTTCCTGAAAAGTTCACAATGAAAGATCTTCAGAATCTTTATGAAGCTATTTTTGATGAAAAATTTGACAAGCGAAATTTTACCAGCAAGATCAACAGCATGGATATCCTTGTGAATACGAATAAAAAGGATATGACGTCATCCAGAAAAGGGTCTTTTCTTTACCGTTTTGATGAAAAAAAATACAATAAAAAAATCTCACAGGGATTTATGTTTAAAATCTGATAGACCAACCTGTTTAATTTTGGAAAAAGTATTCCAGAAAATTAACAATTTAGAATGATAGAAAATTCAGCATACTCTTATTAAAATCTCACTTTTGTGAGATTTTTTTGTGTTCCTGGTGGAAATTTCCAGCAGGACAAATAGTTATTTTGTCTTTTTTCAGAATGATCGTAATAAAAATTTATGATAAGGTTTTTTCTTTTCTCCTACCACACAATGCATTATAATTATATGACTTATAATCTTATTTATGATATGTAATTTTTTGTTAATTTTTAATAAAACATTGATTTATATTTAATATTATATGTATTTTTATACAAAACTAATAACCATATTTAACAACAACTCAAATTTTCACAAACCCCGAACTTAACTTCGTGGGAACCAGAAAAAAGAGAGAAAAAGATTTTCCAATTGCAAACTGAATAGAAATGATTCCAGTATTCCACCTGAAACCAGTATTGAAAAATTAGGTAAGGAAATATGGGGTCAAACAGGTTAAACGGTTTAGTAATCTGAAATCAATCCTTATTCAAATCCACCGTTAATAAAAATTAAGAAGTTTTACTTATCTGCGCAATACTCCTGCGCATTATGAAGAATCAAAATATTGATGGCTAAAAAATAAGACCAAACTTTAAATATATCAAATTATGAGAACAAACAAAATGTGGCTTTTTCTGGCCTTTCTGTTAATCATTCTTTCCAGCTGTTCTACGATGGATGAAAAAAATTTACTAGAAGACCCTGACTCCAACTTAAGTGCCGGCGCTAGCGCAAGAGCATTGGCAGCAACACCAATGCTGCATGTTGGAGGCAGATACCTTAAAGATCCGTGTGACAATAATGTTGTCTTACATGGTGTCGCCATAACTCCAAGCCCCTGGTTCAATGGCTGTCAGTATGGCGCCAATTCCGGCTACTGTACCTGGGATAATTACAATGTACAGGGCGCACTGAACTATAATAAGGCTGTGATGAACAAGCTCACCAGTGCTGCTGATGGCTGGTATCTCAATTACATCCGCCTTCATATTGATCCGTATTGGACCAATGATCCCGGACCGGCTATCCCAGAGAACGATATCTCAAGATTCAATTATAACCGCCTGGTAACTTATACAGATCAGGTGATAATCCCGCTGATTAACCATGCCCGCAGCCTGGGAATGTATGTCATCCTACGTCCGCCAGGCGTATGTCCAAATCGTATTGCTGTGAACGATGCCTATCATAGCTATCTTAAAACCGTATGGACCTTTTTGTCGCAACATCCGGGGCTAAAGAACGCTGACAATGTGATGTTCGAATTAGCCAACGAACCTGTTGAGATTCTGGGTACAAATGGCACATGGGGATCGACAGGAAACGAGCACTTTGCAGCACTTAAAAACTTCTTCCAGCCATTAGTTAACATCATTCGCAACAATGGAGCCAATAATGTTTGCTGGATACCGGGTACAGGATGGCAATCCCATTACCAAGGCTATGTCAATAACCAGATTACAGGTGGTAATATTGGTTATGCTGTTCATATCTATCCGGCTTACTGGGGCGGTCTCAGCAACTATCAAGCCTTTCAGAATGCATGGAATATCAATGTTAAACCAATCGCAGACATTGCACCAATTGCCATTACCGAGACCGACTGGGCACCTCAGGGATATGGTACCTTCGGTATCGGTACAACAGGTACGGCAGGCGGAAGCGGATTTGGCGCCAATTTAAAATATATCGTGGATCAGTCAGGCAATGTAAGCTGGAATGTTCTTGCCCCGGATAATCTCCTCCACAAAGGCGATCCTAATGCAGGAACAGCCTACAACAACGATTGGGAAGCCTGCGCCGCACCAGTTAAACAGTGGTTCCAGCAATATGCATCCTCCAATTATCCTGTTGGAAACTGTAATACAACCAGCAGCCTGGTTAATAATGGCATTTACGAGATCGAGTTTCAGACCGATGCCAATAAAGTAGTTGATCTAAAATCCGGAGAGGATGCCAATGGCGCAGTGTTAAGACCATGGACAAGGAATGGTGCTGCTGCACAGCGCTGGGTTGCAATTGACGCCGGCAATGGTTACTGGCGTTTTGTATCCAAAGCGAGTGCAACCAATCGCTGCATTGACTTAGCCAGTAACAGCAATACACTGGGAACTTCGATCAGACTTTGGCAGAACTATGGTAATGATGCACAAGCCTGGCAGGTAGTTGCTGTCTCCAATGGTTATTATAAAATCCTGTCCAAGGTGGACCCTACACGTGGCTGGGATATTCCCAACTGTACCATGGATGGCAATTCAAACTTACACCTTTGGGATTATTATGGTACGTCCTGTCAGTTGTTCAAGTTCAAATATATTGGGATGAACTGATATCAATAAAAAAACAGGGTGCTTTTTAAGCATCCTGTTTTTTTATTGTATGTGAAAAGTCAATTTTGCTTCGCAAGTCAATGGTGAATTTTTAAAAATTGACAATAAAGCGAATTCACTATTGCCCTTTCACTTTTTCCATATAATCAACGTTTACAAAAACTTACGTATAGAATAGTCTTAAAAACAATATCAAACGATTAAACTAAGTGCCATACAGATGCATAAAGTGCATATAATTAATTCTGAAATAAAAAAATAGGATGCTTTTTCCAGCATCCTATTTTTTATGTGAAAAGTCAATTTGCTTCGCAGTCAATGATGAATTTCTAAAATTGACAGTGAAACGAATTCACTATCGACCATTCACTTTTAAAAAGTCAATTTGCTTCCCAGTCAATGATGAATTTCTAAAATTGACAGTGAAACGAATTCACTATTGACCATTCACTTTTAAAAAGTCAATTTTGATTCCCAGTCAATGATGAATTTAAAATTGACAAGTGAAACGAATTAACTATCGACCATTCACTTTTAAAAAGTCAATTTTGATTCCCAGTCAATGATGAATTTAAAATTGACAAGTGAAACGAATTCACTATCGACCATTCACTTACCAAAACCTTACATACAAGGCGGTCAGTAAAAGCAGTGTCATCACAATCAAAACTAATGTCCTGTTGTCTACTTTAAACATTGCTACATCAATGGCAAAGGCTTTAGGATTAATTTTCGGACCTGCAAGACTGATCAGGATCATGGCGATGATGGTGATAAAAAACGACCATCCCATATTAATCAGGAAAGGAATTTCGGTAATGGTATGAACCACCCCATTTTCCAGCTTTTCATAAGTGAATGCTGTATACATCCACGTCTCTTTCCCGAAAATTTCAACGGCAAAGCTGTTGAAGAAAATGGCCAGGACAAACCCTAAAATAACTCCTACCAAAGCGGCTGTACCAGTCGTTCTTTTCCAGAACATTCCCAAAAGGAACATGGCAAAAACTCCAGGACTGATAAAGCCTGTGTATTTCTGGATAAATGTGAAACCTCCTTCACCACCAATTCCCAAAACATCTGTCCAGGTAAAGGCCAGTGCTGCCATCATTGCGATAATGATAACCCAGCGGCCTGTTCTCACCATCTGAATCTCGGTGGCATCTGTTTTAAGGTATTTCTTATAGATATCCAGGGTAAAAATGGTTGAGATACTGTTCACTTTTCCTGCCAGTGAAGCTACAATCGCTGCTGTCAACGCGGCAATGGCCAATCCTTTCAATCCTACTGGTAAGAATCCCAATATTGCAGAATATGCCCCATCTTTCACTCCATTGAATCCCGGAAGGTGTCCTTTGGAATATAATACATAAGCAGCAATTCCCGGAAGCATAACAATTACAGGCATGAATAATTTCAGAAAACCTGCAAACAGAATCCCTGTTCTTGCTGTTTTCAGATCTGCTCCCAAAGCTCTTTGGGTGATGTACTGATTACAGCCCCAATAGTTCAGGTTAACAATCCACTGACCGGCAAAATACATGGCCAGACCCGGTAACACCACATATTTCTGTACCTCAAGGTTCTGAGGCATTGCCAAAGTAGTGGTTGTAGTTGTTGGTTTTTGAAGAATCAGCTTAAAGTGCTGCGGAGCCTCATTGATCAGGGTATTGAATCCTGCCAACGCATTTCCTACAGCGGCTCCGTTGATTCTCTGGTCCACAATCTGCAACGCCATATAAACTGTTGCAAAACCTCCGATAATAAGGACTGCCACCTGTATAACGTCTGTATATCCAATTACTTTCATTCCTCCAAGACCAATCAGAAGAGCCATAAGCAAAAGACCGATCATAATGCCGTGAAGATGTTCTCCTCCCAGCAAAGTATCGATGGCAAGAGCACCAAGATAAAGGATGGAAGTAAGATTCACAATAACATATAGAAACAGCCAGAATACTGCCATGATCAGCGAAACAGATTTGTTATACCTTCTTTCCAGAAACTGGGGCATGGTATAGATCTTATTTTTAAGATAGATTGGAATAAACCAGACCGCAATAATGATCAGCGCAAGAGCAGCAATCCATTCGTAAGCGGCAACAGCGATTCCGACAAAGAAACCTTCACCGCTCATTCCGATAAACTGCTCAGCAGAGATATTGGAGGCAATTAAGCTGGCTCCGATCGCCCACCAGGTCAAAGATCCTTCCGCAAGGAAATAATCCTTACTTCCTGTAGATTCAGACTTTTTCTTTTTATAGATCCATAATCCGTAAGAAGCTACCACTACAAAATAGATCAGGAATATGATGATATCAATAGTTGCTAATTTTCCCATAGTTTACTTTTTTACGGAGAATTTATAGATGGTTTTCGACTGGTATTTCTGTCCGGGCTTCAATTCTGTAGAAGGAAAAGAAGGCTGGTTCGGTGAATCCGGGAAGTGTTGTGTCTCTAAGCAGAACCCTGTTCTGAATTCATTTTTACCACCGGTTTTGGTATCAAACTTTCCGTCAAGAAAATTTCCGGAATAAAACTGCACACCGGGTTCATCTGTGAAGACTTCCATTGATCTTCCTGTTCCCTGGTGATACACTTTGGCGATACTTCTCAAACCTTTTCCATTCAAAATCCAGTTATGGTCATATCCTTTTCCTTTTTTCAGCTGATCATCGTCTGCACTGATATCTTTTCCAATCGGTTTTGAAACCGTGAAATCAAAAGGAGTTCCTTTTACAGCTTTCTGCTCACCCGTAGGAATTAAGGTTTCGTTCACCGGAAGAAAATGATCCGCATTGATCTGCAATTCATGATCGGTAATTGTTTTAGTAAAATTCCCTGAAAGGTTAAAATAAGAATGTTGGGTAAGATTCACTACAGTAGGCTTATCTGTTTCAGCTTCATACGAAATTTCCAATGCATTATCGTCTGTAAGCGTGTAAAAAACGGTTGTTGTTAATTTCCCCGGATATCCTTCTTCACCGTCTGCACTGGTGTAAGATAATTTCAATGTTGGAAATTTTGCATCCTTTACCACTTCAATATTCCAGAATCTGGTGTGGAACCCTTCTTTTCCTCCGTGAAGGCTGTTGGGACCATCATTTTTGTTGATTTCATAGGTTTTGCCATCTAGTGTAAATTTTGCATTGGCAATTCTGTTGCCGTATCTTCCGATCAAAGCCCCGAAATAATAAGGATTACCATCGAAATATCCTTCAGGTTTTGTAAAGCCAAGGACTACATCCTCATATTTCCCGTTTCTGTCCGGAGCGGTTAAGGAAGTGATAATTCCGCCGAAGTTGATAACCTCAACTTTCATCCCGTTTTTATTGCTTAATGTGTATTTTTTAATAGAATCGCCCTTAGGCATAACTCCATAGTCTGAAGTATGAACATTCTCCATTTTCCCTGAAATATCCTGTTTGTTATTTTCTTTTCCGCAGCCGAAAATAATTAAAAATAATAAAATAAAAATGCTATTATGTGTTGCTTTTTTCATAATTATTTACATATTTTTTACAATTAATTAACGATAATACATTTCATTCCAACGAAGTGTATTTTTAAAGTCACGCATTCTGGTATCTTCATCAATGACTAATGATTCAATTCCTGCTATCTCAGCAAAATCTTCCAGCTGTTCTGCTGAAATATTTTCACTGTAACATGTATGGTGTGCCCCTCCTGCCAGTATCCAGGCTTCTGCGGCCGTATATAAATCAGGAAGAGGTTTCCATAAAACTCTTGCTACCGGAAGTTTTGGCAGCTCTTCTGTAATTTCCAATGCTCTGGTCTTGTTGATTAGCAGTCTGAAATGGTTTCCAAAGTCCATCAGGGCAGCATTAAGAGAATCAATATTTCCTCTGGAGTTAAAAACAAGACGAACTGGATCTGCTTTCCCTCCGATTCCCAACGGATGGATCTCGCATGAAGGTTTCGCGGCAGCCAGCACAGGATCTACTTCCAGCATATGTGAGCCTAAAATGGAAGGATTGGAAGGGTCTAAATGATAGGTATAATCTTCCATAAAGGCATTTCCACCTTCAAGGCCCTGCCCCATTGTTTTCATGGCACGTACGAGCGCTGCGGTTTTCCAGTCTCCTTCGCCTGCAAATCCGTATCCTTTCTGCATCAGTCTCTGTACGGCAATTCCCGGCAGCTGCTCCAGCCCGTGAAGGTCTTCAAAAGTATCAGAGAATCCTTTAAATCCACCGTCTTTTAAAAACTTCTCAAGTCCTAATTCAATTTTTGCAGCGGTGTGCAGCGAACTTCTGTTGGCTCCTCCCTCCAAAAGGGAGGCTGCCATGTGATAAGAAGATTCATATTCTTCCATCAGGCTTTTTATTTCTCCCTCACTTACAGAATTGATAACGCCTACAAGATCACCGATTCCCCAGGTATTGACTGAAAAACCGAACCGGGTTTCAGCTTCCACTTTATCTCCATCTGTAACGGCAACAAACCGCATATTATCTCCGAAACGTGCAAATTTAGCTCCCTGCCAGTCGTCCCAGCCTGCAGCAACACGGCTCCAGTCACCAATTTGCTTCTGAACTCTTTCTTCTGACCAGTGCCCTACCACGACTTTTCTGTTCTTTCGGAGCCTGCTTACCATAAAACCAAATTCACGGTCTCCATGAGCCGCCTGGTTAAGGTTCATAAAGTCCATGTCCATGGTAGACCACGGAATATCTCTGTTGAATTGGGTATGCAGATGCAGAAGAGGCTTCTGTAAAATTTTTAGCCCTCTGATCCACATTTTAGCGGGTGAAAAAGTATGCATCCACGTAATTACTCCTATACAGTTTTCTGCATGATTGGCTGCTGCAATGGTTTCAAATATCTCTTCGGTAGTTTTTACCGTTGGCTTTACAATAACTTTTACCGGGATGAAAGAAGATTTTTCAAGTTCTGCCACAATTTTCTGTGAGTGTTCTGCTACCTGTGCCAGTGTTTCTGGTCCGTATAAATGCTGACTTCCTGTGATGAACCAGACTTCTTTGGTATTGAGAGGTGTTAACATAGTTTTGTTGATCGTTAATAGTTGTTTATCTTGAAATGTTTAGTGTTTAAATTCCTGTCCGTAATAAGCATTCTTGCCGTGTTTACGTTCATAATGTTTTTTGATGAGTGAGTCTTTCAGACGTTCTGCATCAGGATTGATCTGCCTGGTGAGGTACGCCATTTCGGCAATGGTTTCCAGTACTTTGCTGTTGTAGACTGCTTTCTCCGCATTTTTCCCCCAGGTAAACGGACCGTGATTGCCGATCAGAACCATTTCCACTTCTTCCGGAGAGAACTGTTTTTCTTTAAAGCATTCCAGAATCTGTATTCCTGTATTGTATTCGTAGTTTCCTTCAATCAGTTCATCCCGCATCGGTGGGGCGCAGGGAATATCCGTCGTAAGATGATCTGCATGGGTTGTCCCGAAAACAGGGATATCCAATTGTGCCTGTGCCCACGCCACGGAATAGATGGCATGCGTGTGGGAAATTCCACCGATATTTTCCCAGTTTTTGTACAGGTAAGCATGGGTCTTGGTATCGGAAGAAGGTCTGAGCCTGCCTTCAATGACATTGGCATCAAAGTCCAGAATCACCATATCTTCCGGCTTTAAAATGTCATAAGGGACACCGCTTGGTTTAATGGCAAAAATGCCTTTATCACGGTCTACAGCACTTACATTCCCGAAAGTATAGACCACCAGCTTCAGGGCATCCAGCTGCATATTCGCTTCATAACATTCTCTTTGGAGTTCTTTATAGGTATTCATTTTGAGTATCATTCAAAAGGTTAAAATGGAAAATCAGGAGTTCTGAAGTTCTTTCCTGTTGTTTTTCAGTTTGGTATTGTATTCTACAAAATCAGCGAGCTTCTGGTATTGCTGCATTAATTCTCTGTAGTGCTGTACTTCTTCCGCTTTCGGCTGATATTCCGCTTCAAATGCGGAGCCCATTTTCATGCTTGCTTCCTGAACGGTCGGATAAATTCCTGCAGATACAGCCGCATAAACAGCAGCCCCTAACGCGGGAGTCTGGTCCGAAGCGGCAACCACAATCGGCATATCCAGAACATTAGCAAGGGTCTGCATGATAAACGGTGATTTCCTTGCTACTCCTCCGATTCCGATCACTTTATTGATTTTCACCCCTTCCTCTTCAAAACGGTCAACGATCTTCTTAGCTCCGAAACAAATGGCATTCACCAAAGCTTTGAAAATATGAGGAGCTTTTGTTCCCAGAGAAAGCTGACTAATTGCTGCCTTAAGTTGCTGGTCTGCATCCGGTGTTCTTCTTCCGTTTACCCAGTCCAATGCAATCGGAACACTATCTGAGAGAGGAATTTTTTCTGCTTCAAGAGTCAATTCTCTGATAAGTCCGTCCTCCATTTCTTCAGCGAGCTTTGTTTTATGCTCCTCTGAAATATTTTCGGAATGTATCATCACCTGGTGAACCGGCCACATCAGGATATCTTTATACCATGCCAGCACATCTCCAAAGGCTGACTGTCCTGCTTCAAGCCCTATCAGTCCCGGAATTACGGAGCCGTCAACCTGTCCGCAGATTCCTTTTACGGTTGTATCTCCGATAGCTTCCTGTGAGGCCACCATAATATCGCAGGTAGAAGTTCCCATGATCCTGATCAGGGTATTTTCTTCCACCCTAGCTCCTACTGCGCCTGAATGGGCATCAAAAGTTCCTACAGTAATAATGGTTTTGGTGGTAAGACCGGTTTTTGCGGCCCATTCTTCATTCAGGTAGCCGGCAATTTCATCTGAAGTATAGGTTTCCTTGTATAATCTTCCTCTGAGCGCTCCCAGAGAAGGATCTAGCCTGTTGAGAAACTCTTCGGAAGGCAGACCGCCCCACGACTCATGCCACATGGCTTTGTGGCCGGCAGCACAACGGCTTCTTTTGAATGTTGCCAGGTCTTTATGATCTGATAAAAGATAGGTCAGATAATCACAGTGCTCCATCCAGGTGTACGCAGCGTTTTTTACCTCTGCATCTGCTCTGCTGATGTGCAGTATTTTAGCCCAGAACCATTCTGAAGAGTAAATACCGCCTTCATATCTTGTATAATCTTCACCACCCCAGGTTCTTGCAAGGGTATTGATTTCTTCGGCTTCACGAATGGCAGTATGGTCTTTCCATAAAACCATCATGACGTTGGGATTCTCTTCAAATCCCGGAACCAGCGCCAGAGCAGTTCCATCACTTGTTACTGGTAACGGTGAAGAGCCTGTAGTATCAATACAAATACTGACGATCTGCTCTGCCGGTATCCCGCTTTCTTTTACTATTTCTGAAATCGTTTTTTCCAGACCTTCAATATGATCTGAAGGATGCTGTCTGAAACTGTTGGCTGAAGGATTACAGAATCGGCCTTCCTTCCATCTCTGGTAGTAGCTGACTGAAGAAGTTATTTCGGAACCGTTTTCAGTATCAATAAGGACGGCCCGTACGGAATCTGTACCGTAGTCCAGCCCGATAACATATTTTTTCATGGTGGTGAAACGTTTTTGATTATTGAGATTTTAAATTCTCCTGATGAGATAAAAACAAATATAAGATTCTATTTTAAATAAATGTTAAAAGTACACTTATTTTTTATAACATACTATAAAACAGTTTTTTAAATTGTTTTCACCTTTAAAACAACCAAAGAATTGCTCGGAATTTCTGTTGAAAATTCACCTTTTTTAGCTTCTGAATTCTCCTCTTTGGGTTTCACAGGTTCAGCATCGAAGTTATTTTCACTGGAAAGCTGCGGGGCAGACAGAAGAATTTTGGTTACTTTTTTACCGATTTTCAGAGTTTCTGGTTTGATATTTACCGTTTTAGCCTGAGTATCAGTATTGACCATTTTAATAATGATCTCATTATTTTTGGCATCTTTTACAGCTGTAGCATATAACTTCTCCTGCCCGGACAAGGCTTTTCCGTTACTTTCTATTTTCAGTACATCCGTTCCTTTATTGTTGGAAAATAATTTCTGAACATAATAATTCGGGGTCGCGTAGGATTTCAGATTATTGAACCAGATGAGATCGGGCGTCCACTGCCAGCCGTCAGCATGGGCAAAAAGCGGTGCGTAGGAAGTCATATAAACCACATCTGCATTTCTTTCAAGACCGGTCATAAAAGCGGCTTCTGAAAGGGCCGTCAGCCAGTTATTTTTATTATCAGGCTTTACCACTCCTACAGACTGGGCTGCATATTCCCCGGCAAAAACTTTTGGCCCGGAACGGTCATACTGATCGTATCTGCCTGCATTTTTCATAAACCATTCGGGAGAGTTGTAATAGTGTTCATCAACAATCTGTGCATTAAGCTGCTTCAGTTCTTTCCAGCCATATTCAAAGAACTCGCCGTCAGGTGACGGTCCGCTTCCGGAAATGATCTTTATGTCAGGATATTTTGTATGAATTGCTTTTTCAAAAACTTTATAGCGTTCAATATAATCCGCTCCCCACTGTTCATTTCCCACTCCGATAAATTTTAAATTAAAAGGCTTTGGATGCCCCATTTCAGCACGGATTTTACCCCATTTTGTGCCGGAATCTCCGTTGGCAAATTCAATCAGGTCCAGGGCATCCTGAACGTAGGGATCAAGGTCTTCCATTTTCACCAGTTCTGCGGTATTGAACTGGCATGCCATTCCGCAGCTCAGAATAGGAACAGGTTCTGCACCCAGGTCTTCGGAAAGCTGGAAATATTCATAAAATCCCAGCCCGAAAGACTGTCCGTAATCCGGTGTAAGCCTGTGCGGAAATCCTGTACTCCATTTATTGATAAGGTATTCACGGTCTGCTATATTTCCTATTGTTTTTTTCCACTGATAGCGTTCTGCCAAGGTTCTTCCTTCTACGATACAACCTCCCGGAAATCTCAAAAATCCGGGCTGCAGATCATATAATTTCTGAACTAGGTCTTTTCGCAAACCTCCTTTTCTGCCTTTCCAGGTGTCTTGTGGGAAAAGTGAGATCATATCCATATTCACAATGCCGTTTCCGGTAAATGTAATTCGCAGTTTTGCTTTTTCTACAGTTTTCGGTGCTTTGAAAACTGCTGTATACTTCTGCCATCCGTTTCTTTTTATAAGTGTGGAAACTGAAGAAATTTCCTTCCCATTTTCATCAACAAGACTTGCATTTACCGCAGCAATATTTCCTGAAACATTCTCGAGATCAAAACTGAAATCATATTGTTCTCCCTGATGAAGGCCTATTCCCCTGAATCCTTCATTCTCAAGAATATAATTTTTATCGTTCAGAACGGTAATTCTTGCGTAATTTTTATTGGTTTTGGCAGGGTCAGAATAAATGGTCAGAAACCCGGAATCCAGGTTAGGAGAAAGTGTTTTTGTGTTGGGCTGTTTCCATCCTGTAAATGGTTCGTCAAATTCAAAACTGCGGTTTTTAATCAGTTCAGCATACAATCCGCCATCTGCTGCAAAATTGATGTCTTCAAAAAAAATCCCGTACATGGTGGGCTGTATTTTAATAGGTGTAGAGGTTTCTTTCAGATCCAGGTTAAAGGTACGGACCGTATTATTCTGAGCCGAAAAAAAAGCAGCACTGAGGGAAATCGCGATGGAAAATATTTTATTTTTGGTTGTCATAGATCGTTATTTTGAAAACTAAAGCATGTCTCAATTTGTCTTGAATCAATTTTTATTTTACTGTTAATGGAATGCTTTTCAACACGGCATCATCAGAAGTTCCGCCATAAAAAATGGTATAATCGCCGGGTTTTGAAACCAGATCATCTGCTTTTTCATCATAGAAGGCAAATGAATCTTTGGAGAGGGTCAGCTGAATATTTTTTGTTTCTTTAGATCTGATTAAAGTCCTCTCAAAAGCCCTTAACGTTTTTACCGGTGCCTGGGTATCATTATTTCTTTTGATATAGACCTGAGCGACTTCTTCGCCATCCCTTTCTGAAACATTGGTTACCGGAATTGTGATCGTCACATTTTCGTTGGTATTGATAGTATTTTTGCTGAGTTTTGAATCTCCATAAACAAATTTTGAATAGCTCAGGCCATGCCCGAACGGATAAAGAGGTTTTTCCGTCATATAACGGTAGGTTCTTCCCTGCATATCATAATTCTCAAATCCTTCGTGTTTGCTTGTCTTTGAAAGAGCGTTATCCAGCTGCTCAAGGTTTTTGTAAAAGGTAATGGGTAATTTTCCTGAAGGGTTATAATCCCCTGCCAAAACATCTGCTACGGCCGTTCCTCCTGATTGTCCGCCATACCAGGCATTCAACAGGGCATCATAATTTTTCTCATCCTGTTCCAATCCCAGAGCACTTCCGGTACAAAGAACAAAAACAACAGGTTTTCCGGTTTTTCTAAGCTCCGCTAACAGTTCCCGTTGCACTTTAGGAAGGGCAATCGAAGTTTTGTCACCTCCTCTGAAGCCTTCTGCATTTACCATCATCTCTTCACCTTCCAGACTTGGAGAAAGTCCGCCTGCAAAGACAATGACGTCTGCACTTTTCACCTTTTCCCTCACCGAAGCAAAATTAACAGGGTCTTTTCTGTAGACTTCAAAGCTGATGCTTACATATTTTCCTTTTTGTGTATGACGCAGTTCTATCTGGTATTCTTTTCCTTTTTCCATTTTTACAGGAAACTCTGAAGGATGTCTTGCATCAGGTCCTTTTCTTGTTGCGATTTCTTTTCCGTCCACAAAAAGGGTATAGATATCGGAAGTGGAAGCAGAAAACACGACCTCTCCTGTGTAGGTACTTTTGAAAATCCCTGAAATGATGGCTGAGGTATTTTCTCTTCCTACATTGGGTGCAAGCCGGGTTCCTCCAAAGCTGTTGTAGCTGATGGCAGTAGAATTTACGGAAGTATTGGCCGGCTGCCCTTTGAATTCATTATTATTGAAAAACGCTACTTTCATTCCTTTCGCACCGTTTTTCTGACTGATAAAATTCTGGTATAATGACGTTCTGGAAGAAGGATCTGTGACTTCGCTTCCTTTTTCGTAGATAATTTCAGCATTCGGGAATTTGGTTTTGATTCCTTCTAAAATCGTTACAATGGAAGAAGGGGTTCCATTATAGTTTCCTAACTGCATCAATCCGTCATCAGCGTTTGGTCCTACAACGGCAATTTTTTTAATATTTCTGCTGAGAGGCAGAATATTCTTTTCGTTTTTCATCAGCACAATTGACTTTTGTGCCATTTTCAGTGCCTGCTTTTTATGTTCTTCAGAATCGACTACAGAATACGGAATGGTATTCCAGTGAACGGAAGATTTCGGATCAAGCATTCCCAGTTTAAACCAGCCTTTAAGGATTCTGCGCATCGACGCATCGATATCTTTTTCGGTAATCAGTCCGCTTGCCAGAGATTTATTCAGATTGTTATAGGTATCTCCGCATTCCAGATCCGTGGAATGTTTCAGGGCATCTGCTGCGGTTGTTTTTTCGTCAGGATGGGTGCCGTGGTATTTTTTCTGAAAGAAATCGGCCAGTGCCCAGCAGTCTGAGACTACCATTCCGTCATACTTCCATTTTCCACGGAGGATTTCAGTAAGTAAAGTATTGTTTGCACAACATGGCTGCCCGTCAAAAGCATTGTAAGCACACATTACTTCTCTTACATTCCCTTCCTGAACCAATGCTTTAAAAGCCGGCAGATAGGTCTCATACAGATCTCTTTTTGAAATTTCTGCATTGTAGGAGTGGCGGTTCCATTCCGGTCCGCTGTGTACTGCAAAATGTTTGGCACAAGCGTGGGTTTTAAAATATTTCGGGTCGTTTCCCTGCAGACCTTTTACTGCAGCAACGCCGAGAATAGAGGTAAGATAAGGGTCTTCACCATAGGTTTCCTGGCCTCTTCCCCATCTTGGGTCACGGAAAATATTGATATTGGGTGTCCAGAAGGTAAGTCCTTCGTACCGCCCTGTTTTTTGGGCTTCATCAAAAGATCTGTTGTATTTTGCCCGTGCTTCATCAGAGATCATTTCAAAAGTTTTCAAATGCTCCGGAACATCCCATGTGGCTGCCATCCCGATTGCCTGAGGAAAAACTGTGGCTGTTCCTGCTCTTGCCACTCCGTGAAGTGCTTCATTCCACCATCCGTAGGCAGGAATTTCCAGACGGGGAACTGCCTGGGAATTATCCATCATCATTCCTATCTTTTCTTCTGTGGTCAATAAAGAAAGAAGGTTCTCTATTCTTTCATTAACCGGAAGATCCGGGTTTCTGAATGGGTATTTATAATGGCTCTGGGCAAAAAATAAAGGTGCTGCAAGGGTTGCACATAGGATTATTACAATTCTTTTCATAGGTATATGGTTTCAATAAAGTCCTAAGACTTTGTGGATGCTGTAATTAATGATTTTCTAACCACAGATTTCACGGATTTTCACAGATGACTGCGCATATTTCTTTATAAGAATGGGGTTAGCAAAGTCCGAAAAATGGTTGTTGATTTTGTGATTAATCATTTCAACCCACTGATTTTACAGATTTTCACGGATAATTATGTTTTCATTCTTATTTTATACAAATTGCCAGTATCATTAAACAACAATGCAATGAAAAACAAATATAACGTTCTATTTTAAATAAATGTAAATAATACACTTAAATTAAGAATAAATCCTACTTACTTTTGGTTTTCATCTACCAGATTGTGGAAATAAAGCCACCATAAGCAGTGCTCATGATGGCTTTGGACTCAATTTACTCTTTGATAAATTTTTGTTTTACGACTGTATTATTTTTTTGAGTAACCTCAATAAAGTAAATACCAGCCGGGAAATTCCCCACATTAATTTGGTTTTTCCCTGAATTTATTTTCAACCCGGTTCTGATAACGCTTCCTCTAGCATCAAAAATGATGGCAGTTGCTTCTGACAAATCAGAATCAATGAAAAGGTCTGCTTTTACCGGGTTAGGATATATTTTTATCCCTTCTTTTTTAGCTTCAGCAGAAATGTTTCTGGCACTTAACGATCCGAAATTTAAAGGAAGAACATTAGCTGAATAGGCGTTTTCTTCTGTAAGATATGCTTTGAAAGATCCTATTGCAGGTTCACTTCCGGCAGTTATTTTATAGAAGCCTGTTACTCCGTTTTCTGTTTTCAGCACATAAGCATTCGCCGGAACTTTGATGCCCTGGTAAACTCCGTTCATCTGATTCACAGTGATTGCTTTGGGTGTGGAAACATTTCCTGTACCGCTGAAAGTAATATTTCCTGTAGCATTGATGATTACCGGAGTATTTGCAGGAATGATCCCGTTTGAAATTGCGGTACAACTGATATTACTGGCATTCGGAGACATCAGATAAGCGGTAACTCCGGAAGGTATATTAGCCTGGAATGGAAGGATCAACACATCGTAACCATTAAATATACGGCTGTAAGAAGCTGTATTGGCTGTGAAGTTAAACGGCACCTGAAAATCCATACCCTGACCGGAAAGGACAAGATTTGAACAAGCTGTACCTGAAATCACATTATTGGCAGATGAACTTACGTTTGAATTCACATAATAAATGCTGTTAGAGTTAGCACTCATAGGCTGCCAGTTATTGGAGGAAGTAACTCCTGCTGCATTTCTGAAGTCTACAGAAGTGTAGTAGCCATTTTCCAGTGCATCCATCAGATAGCTGTCGCTTGCGGAATAGGTACCTCCGAATTTTGAAGCAATTTCATTACCTACATTGAAATAAACATCTCCCAGATTAAGGGTCAGTACAGAGCTGTAATTGGAATTTCTCAATCCTAAAATTCCTTTGCACCCGTCTGTAAGCACCTGTCTTGAAATATCTAAGGTGATATCGAAGTTTCCTCCCTGCGGAAAATTAATCTTGCCGTAATTATATGATTTCGTTACGCCCTGACTGTTGATGTAATATAAAGTCGTATTGTCTGAATAGCTTTGTCCCGCTGTTGTATAGCTGTTTACATGCAGGATCAGTTTATTGTACCGGTCATTAAGCTGAAGATATCCGTTAGCCGCAGTCATATTATTACTGATAAGAGGGCTTGGATTAGAGAACGTCACCGTTGTATTGCTGATATTGAATCCTGTCCCAAAAGCTGTACTGGTAGTAGTTTGTGTTTCGATTTTATTATAATGAATATCTCCGCCTGTCATCAGAGAAGCAGGTCTGTCGCCGCTTTTATTAAAAACAAATGTCATGACACTGGAAGGGCTGATATCAGCAGTAGGCCGGAATGTTGCTGTACTCAAAGAAATAGGTGTGGTAACCATATTGGATTGTGTATTGGTCAATACTTTTGTTCCTGAAGTTGTGTAAAAAGGCAAGTCAACCTTCAAGCTATACGTGTTCTGAGAAGGATTGATGACCATAAGAACAACCTGATTTCCATCCTGGGAAATATAAGAAGAGCCTTGTAAAACTCCGGTTTTGTCATCCCATTTAGCTTCTATTCTCGTTTTTCCTGTTGTGTACTTGGCATAATGTGAAAGAATATAGCCTCTTTTGGTCATTACACCTGCGGGAGTTCCGTAAGTTCCGTCACCCATTAAGCCATAATAGCGTTTGGCAGAGTAATGGATCCATGCATTGATATTACCCAATAAAGCATTGTTGACGCTGCTGGCAAAGGTAAATGCATCGGTATTCCAGCTGAAATCTCTTGCCGGCTGGGTAGATGATGAGTTCCAGTTGATCAGATATTCTGTCTGCCAGATTTCTTTGTTATAATTCTGAAATTGTTTGTAAGTAGACTGCATAAGCCCATATTGATGCCCGCCATACACTTCAAAATTAGCCATTGCTGTAGGATCCAGCAAAGCACTGGCAAAATTATCCGTAAATCCCACACTTTCCGGGGCAATCACTTTACAGTTGATAAGCTGTCCGTAATTTTTGATAAAATTAGTAATCTGTGCAGGGGTCCAGATGCATCCCTGATACTGTGCCATTTCATCCGGTTCATTTTGAATGGAGATATAATCAAGATCTACTCCATTGTTCTGGAGATAGGTAACAAAGCTGTTAAGATAAAGGGCATAATCCTGATAGTTTTCCGGCTTTAAATATCCGATCTGCTGTACTCCGTTCGCATCAGTATACACTGCATTCACATGGTTATTGGTTTTCCAGGCTGCGGGCATGGTCCAGGGCGAAGCAAAAATGGTAAGCCCCATAGATTTGGCGAGCTGTGCTGTAGCTAATACAGAACTCCAGTTGCTGCTATTTTCGGGAATATATAATCTCATAATATTATATCCACCTTCACTGGAAGCGCCCCAAAGCGTCTGAATTTCTGAGGTAGACATATGGTTATAGGCAAACTGGGGACTGCAGACAAATCCCCCGAATCCTCTTATTTTCTGATAAACAGTATTCTTATCAATTTTTACCGTAGTAAGCTGCCCATGCAACAGACAGCTGAAAAGCAAACATATAGAATGAATGCTGAGAAGTTTTAAAATTTTTTTCATAATGGTTTAGTTTTAGATAGTCGTGATTTTGATTGAAGACAATTAATGTAAGGGCAATAGATTCCCCATCAAGACGGTTCATTTTCAAAAACCGTCAGGAAAATACCCTGAATGATATCAGGCAGCGATCTGTTAAATAAAGTTGCTTACAAAATCATTCGCTGTTCTTTCTCTTCATTCTCTGTGAGGGAACTGTATTTCAGATTGGAATGTGAATTAAGATTAATGTTTCATAATTAAAGTGTTGTTTGTGATGAGTATTGGGCCACTCAGTAAAGCATTTCGCTTTCGGGAGCGCCCAGGTAAGAGGGTTTTAATCCTCCGGTGTTGATCAGGAGTTTTTCAAGGACAATGCCGGGTTCCAGCACTCTGAAACGTAACGTGTGCTTTCCAGCCTGCTGAACCGAATGCTTTGTAATAGATTTAATAATATGTTCAGACTGCCATCTTCCCAATTCTCCTTTGTAATGGCCGTTGAAGTTGACAATTTGCGGAGTCTCGGTGTCAAAGGAAACCTCATAACGCAATCCTTTATTATGATTAAAATTTAAAGTCGGAGCTAATAATAACTGGACTTCAAACTCCCCTTTTGATTCAAAATTGATATCATATTCCAGCCAGATATTTTCATCGGCTTTTGGATAGGCATTCTGCGGAAACGTTGTCACTCCCGACTTTGTTATTCCAAAATCAGGAATCACTTCCCAATGGATTCGGTCAGAATTGCTCATTCTTGCAAAATTTTCTGCTTCAATGGAAACATAGCCGTTTTTCTCCTGAAATATTTTTTCTTTGGGAACCTCGGCTTCAGAAATATAGGTCACTTCAGGCATTATATTTTCTTTTCCGTCTGCCCAGCTTTTATATCCTATTCTCATCTGGTCCATCATATGCTTCCATTTTCCACCGGCAATCACATTATTGTATTGATTATCCAGATAAGCGTTTCTTTCAAAACATGCCTTCACTTTATCCGCATAGAAATTGGCTTCAGGATCTTTTTTCGCTGCCAGTTCCCTGTTTTTTGCCACCGCATAGTACATTTCGTATAAATTACTGCATGCATCAATCGGGTACAAAACCAACTGATAATACGCATCCTGATAATCGGTAGGAATCTGTTCTTTTAACCGTAAAGCTTCTACGGCCAATGCTCTGTAATCATTTAAAACCGTTTCAAATTCATGATAATTTTCAAGGCTGTACGTTTTGCTGTCAAGGGTTTCAGGCGTTACTCTTCTGTTGTATTTGGAATATAGGTTAATCATCCGGGCAATTTCCCCGGCATGTTTTTCACCAAACTGCTGAGCGGTCCATTTCTCAGTATATTCAAAAAGATTTTTAGCATTAAACTGCTTTGGATTCCAGGCCATTTCCAGGAAAAAACTGATCGGAAACTCCATCGGTTTTAAATCTCCCACATTCACGACCCAAAGCTTATCTACTTTGTGTTCATAAGAAAGATTCATCTGTTCCCATACTCTCTGGATGGGGCTTATGTTGATCCATTTTGAGTTTCTCGGGCCGCCGACATAATCGAAGTGGTAATAGATTCCATAGCCTCCTTTATGCAAAGGTTTCGAAAGATCAGGGAGCTTTCTTACATTTCCCCAGTTATCATCACAGAACAGCAGGATCACATCATCCGGAACCCTCATTCCTTTATCATAATAGTCCTGAACTTCTTTATACAATGCCCAGACCTGGGGTGTTTTCTCAGCCTTTTTTCCTGTAACATCAGCAATGATTTTACGCTGATCTTTTACAATTTTCTCCAGCAGAGAAATATTAGTTCCTTCTCCCATTGCTTCGTCACCATCACCCCTCATCCCTACTGTAACAAGTTTTTCCCAGTTTTTGCTTCTTTCGAGTCCGGATTTCCAGAATTTTTGTAAAACTTCTGCATTTTTAGCATAATCCCAGACATTCGGGAGGTTATTTTTTTTGATATACCTATGCCAGTCAGTTTGTGCCAAAGCCATAGGTTCATGGTGAGAAGTTCCCATGACAATACCCATTTCATTGGCTAACGGCCCACTCAGAGGATCATCGTCATAGAATGCCTTTCCCCACATTGCCGGCCAGATATAGTTTCCCTTAAGACGCAGGATCAGCTCAAAAACTTTCTCATAAAATTTACTGTTTACTCCGCCAAATGTTGCTCTGGCCCAGCCCCCGAGTGAAGGTTCTTCATCGTTAAGGAAAATACCGCGATACTCTACAGCAGGCTCACCATCGGTATAGATTCCTTTTTTAAAGTATACATTATCTTTTTTCTCAACCGGAACATCTGCCCAATAATACCATGGTGAAACACCTATCTGCTGAGACATTTCATAAATTCCGTAAATCGTTCCCCTTTTATCACTTCCTGCAATCACAATGGCTTCAGAAACGCCCGGAAAAGAATCACTGACATTCTGAATGATATATTTTTCTCTTTTCCCTGTTAATGCTTTTCCATCCAGCTTTTTTTGACGAATTAAATTATCAATGGTCTTGCTTTTACCTGCTTCACCAATAATGATGATCATTCCGTTTACTCCAGGGTTTTGGGAAACCAGATTTGGCTGGACACCGGTTACTTTTTGAAAATCAGATTGAAGATTCGCAACGGCCCGCAGAATTCCTTTATCTGAATCACTATCTGAAAAAAGCATCAAACCTGAATTACGCTCTTTCAATACCATCGAATTTTCTGTCTTAGCAAAAGAAATAAATGGTTCGGTTGCTTTTACAAAAAATATAAACAACAACGTAAGAAACAGCGAAATGTTTTTTGTAAAATTCATACTATATCTTTTTGATTTTAATTTTTAAATAAGTTCAGATCCACAAATTCTCCCATTCTCCTGTAGCCGGCCTCATTGGGATGAAGAAAATCATGATCGTGCATATCGTTTAAGATGACTTCCGGATTTTCACTTTGCATTTGTTTTGCAAAATCGATGACGGCATCAAACTTCCCGCTGTTTCTTATCCATTCGTTTACTTTTTTCCAGGCCTCGATACGGAAAGGTTTGTCGTAGAATGACTTTCCAAAAGGAAGAATTGTTGCTCCGTACACTTTGATCCCTTTAGCATGTGCCTTATCAATCATCACCTGGTAAGCGGCAATCAGTTCTTCTGTTCTTTTGGAGGCGTCTTCAGGATCTCTTGTTCCTCCCAGATCATTCACTCCTTCCAGAATAATAAGCCATTTTACGCCCTGCTGATTGAGGATGTTATAATCAAAACGGTCGAGTGCTGTAGGACCCAAACCGCCACGCACTACACAATTCCCACCAATTCCGAAATTAAGGACACTTATATTCCTGGTAGAAGGATTAGCCAATAACCGCTGAGAAAAAATATCCGGCCAGCGATTCTGTCTGTTGGTTCCCGATCCTCTTCCATCGGTAATGGAATTCCCCATAATAGCCGCCGCATACGAAGGTTCACCGGTCTTTACATCGATGTTAAAAAGCGAATACCAATGATCTGTTTTTACAGGATTTTTAAATACTGCAGCATTGGCCTGCCCACCTTTAACAATAAAAGAGGTTGTTCTTGACCCCGGATGTCCGGTGACAGATTGGGTTACTTTTGTATAGGAAATTGTAATAGCCAGTAACGAATTAGGCTTCAGGTTAAAGTTTACTTCATCAGAATAAATATCAGATCCGGGAGCAATTTTAAAACTGTTTTTCTTCTCAAACGTTAATGATCTGATGGTAGCTGCATCCACATTGCTGCTATCGGACGGCACAGCAATGGAAACCGCTTTTACCGCCAGACTATCCATGGAATACTTGTTGGAAAAACGTAACCGTAATTTTTTCCCACCCACAGATACACGCACAATCTGACGCAGGGTGTTCCCCGAAAGCCCCGGTTCCGGTGGAAGATTCTTGGGTTCTACCAATTGGGGAGCCGTTGCCCAGGTAGTGAGCCACTGATCTTTGGATGACTGCTTTTCCAGACTCCGGGGGGAAGTGCAGGAAACCAAAAATCCCGAAATGATAAAGATATATATGTTTTTGAAGCGCATTTTTCCTGTTTTTCGTTATCAATCTTTAATTTCTTAGTACAAATCCTCCGTTCGGCTGAATTTCAATCGTAAAATCACCTTTTGCATTCACTTTTACTTCTTTTTCTGATGAATTTCCCTGCGCATCATCATTAATGAATCTAACTGTTTTCCCTGCAAACATCGGAAGCTTTATTTTCAGTTTTTGGGATTGCTTCTCAGCATTTACACCAGCCACATACCATTGATCCGCATGTCTTCTCGCAACCACGGCATACTTCCCGGGATAGCCGTCTATGAAGACTGTTTCATCCCAAAGTGTCGGAACTTCTTTCATAAAGCTGAGCTGAAATTCCGGAGCATCGGTCAGATTATTCGGCATGATGCCAAACATCTGAACGGGATTCTGAAACAGGACTGCTGTAGCCAGCTGAAAGCCATCTGTGGTATGCCTTTTATTTTTATCCCTGTTGGATTTTGTTAAATATTTGTTGAGGAAAGTTCCGCCAAACTCCATGCTTCCCACTGTATTTCTGATGAAAGGATGAAGTGTGGCAAAAAAAGCTTCCTGTTTCCGTACATCTTCTGAGAAATAAAGCATTTCTGAGGCAAGAACGGCTTCGCTTCCTGCATAATTCGGGTACATTACTTCCCAGCCTCTCGGTAAAGTAGCTCCATGGAAAATAATGGTTAGTCCAAAATCATTGGCATCTGACAGAATATCTTCGTAAAGACGCATGGTTTCCTGTTTGTCTCCTCCGAAGAAATCCACTTTCAGTCCTTTTACGCCTGCTTCTTTCAGCCATTTCATTTCTTTTTTCCGTTCAATGGATGAGCTCATTTTATTTCTAGGTCCCATCGGTGCATCATTCGCAGCACCGTTGGAATTATACCAGAGTAATACCCCGACATTTTTAGATTTTGCATATTGAATAAGCTCTTTCATGCGGTCTTTTCCTATGTTTTTATCCCAAAGCGCATCCATAAGAATAAACTGATATTTCAGTGCAGCAGCAAGGTCTATAAATTTCACCTGATCATCATAATTCATACTGTTATCCTGCCACAGAATCCAGCTCCAGGTAGATTTTCCGAACTGATACTCCTGTGAAGGCTCATACATCGGATCTACCACATCAAAAGGAATTGTGGTCTCCACAACAGGTTTTAAAGAATTCCCCACTGTAATTGTTCTCCACGGTGTCTTTCCGGGAAGAGAAACGGCTGCTCCGGTACTTCCGAAACCGTTATTTTCAGCAATGCTCGGATATGCTACTTTGTAAAGGCTTTTTTCTGCTGTGGTTTCAAGGTGTGAGGCACAATATGTACTGTTCACTCCTGTCTCAGAAAGTAATACCCAGCCTTCATTTCCGATATGGAACAGACCCGGGAAAACGTATCCATAATCGGATGGTATTCCCAGCTCAGCATCAGCTTTATAACCACTTTCATAACTTGGCGCTGTACGGGCAAATCCCGTCATCGGCTTCATCATAGGTGAAAGAAAAGTAGTAGTCTGTGACGGAAATCTGTACCCTGTATTTTCTGACTGTACCACAACACTCAGCCGTTCTTTCATTGGTGGAATATTATAACGGAAAGCAATATTGTTGTTGCTCACCTGAAATTCAATGCTTATTTGATGCTGATCTGTATTTATGAAATTAACGGTTAAAGTATTCGCATTATAATGAACCTCAGATTTTTTGATTTTTTCGTTCGTATATTTTTTAGAAATGATATCTTTTTTGCTGTCCAAAAATTTCAGATTCTTTGAAAAGTCGGACTCATTGGTTACCAAACCCAGCGGGGATTTTTCAAGCATTGCTTTTCCCTGAAGGATAACATTATATGATGCTTTTCCCTCTTCTGAAAAAACATGAAGCTTCAGTTGTCCATCCGGACTTGCAATCTCTGCTACCTGCGCAAAGCTTTTGCTGATCAGGAATAAACTGAATACAATATATAAAACTTTTTTTCTCATAATTAATTATTTTCAAGAAAGGTCCAGTAATCGAAATACATAATATCTGTTGAGGCTTTTCCATTGAATACAAAATACAGATCATGAATGCCGGTAATTTTTTCAGTCAACTGAACTTTTACGGTTTCCCAGCGGTCATCACCGCCCGTCAGCGGAACCTTTACCGTTGCAGCAACCGGTCCGTTCACAGCATCCAAATGAATGGTCATTGTGACGTCACTGTTATGGGTAGTTCCGACCCTTGCAGAAAAAGAACTAGCTCCTTTTTTCCGGAAATCAACGTTCTTTACACTGGTATACGCTCCATTTTTCTTTGCTTTGATGAAAACACCAACCTCTTTATTCTGATAGGATTTTACATTTTCCGACCAGGCAATCATTTCTGCCTGATTGAATGAATAAGGATTAACTGTTGCGATAGCTTTTGTAATTCCGTTAGTCATTTTAAATGGCGAAATGGATCCGTCTTTATTGAAGGTAAGCTCTTCCAGACTTACTGATCTTGTAAACCCGCTTCCGCCCGGCAATGCACCATTGTGATAAAAGAAATAGGTTTTCCCCCGGAAATCAATAACACCGGGATGATTGGTGAATGATTTCCCTTCCGTAGGCATAACAATTCCTCCATATTTCCAGGGTCCCTGTGCTGTTTTACCTGTAGAATAGCCTATGAATTCAGGAAGCGGACCACCTGGCCAGAAAAGATAATACAGGTTTTTCCTTTTGTACAGCCACGGGCCTTCTTCGTATTTTGTGGGTCTTTCCGGGTTAGGTTTTCCGTCCCTTTTTCCAAATGATTCTTCGGTCATCGGAACTTCTATAATATTTCCGGAATAGGAGATCATATCTTCATTCAGCTTTACGTATTTTAATTTAGGATTTCCCCAATACATATGAGCCTGTCCGTCATCATCCACAAAAACGGTGGGATCAATATCTCCCCATTCGCTCTGAACAAGAGGTTTTCCCAGCGGATCATGAAAAGGCCCCAACGGACTGTCGCCAACGGCAACCCCTATAGCACCTTTGTCATTGGCTTTCGACCACATCGGAACGTATAAAAAAAACTTTCCGTTTCTTTCTACGCATTGTGCGGCCCAGGCATCGCGTTTTGCCCAGTCGAAATCTTTATAGGAAAGAATTGTTCCGTGATCAGTCCAGTTCACCATATCGTTGGTGGAATACACTTTCCAGTCGTTCATGGTAAACCAGGTGGAGTCATCCTCATCATGGGTAGTGTACACATACAGCCTGTCATTGTACACCATTGGTGCCGGGTCTGCAGTGTAATTGGTCTGAATAATAGGGTTCTGCGCAGTTCCCATTGAAAATAAACCTATCAGCGAAATGAAACTTATATGTATTGTACGGATATTCATAGAAATTTGGATTTAAAAGCTTAATCCTGTATTTATTGTGACTTCAGAATACGATTGACTTCTTCCTGATTGACAGGTTTGAAAAGCAACTGTGAGAACAGATACAGATCATTTTTCCACACTTTGAAATCGTGACCGCCCGGTTCTATATAAAAAATATGGGGAATTTTATTGTCTGTAAGATAGTCACTCGTTCTTTTACTGAAAGGCATTAGCCTGTCCTGGTCTCCGCATGAGATCCAGAGAAGTTGTAAATCTTTAGCTTTGGATGGATCCGGGAGAAGAACTTGAGGTTCTTTTGTATTTGGAGCTGCGGAAAAGGCTCCCACCCATGCGAACTTATCGATATTTCCCAGTCCGAAATTCAGGGTCTGTCCACCACCCATGGAAAGTCCGGCAATCGCTCTGTCAGTTCTGTTTTTTTTAATAGGATATTTTTTTTCTACAAAGGGAATCAGATCATTCAGCAGGTCTTTTTCAAAGGTTGCAAAAGCTTCTACTTTATCCTTTGCCATGATGTCTCCGGTTGCCCTGTCATCCTTCATCGCCCGGCCGTTGGGAAGTACAACGATCATGGGAGAAAGTTTTCCTTTGGCATAGAGATTATCTAAAATAATTTGCGGAGTTCCATTTTTAAACCACTCTTTTTCATCTCCTCCAATACCGTGTAGCAGATATAGAACGGGATATTGAGCACCTTTTTTATATCCGGGAGGCGTATATACCAAAGCTTTACGTGTAGTTCCAACCGTTGCCGAAGAATACTGTATAGTATCAATTTTTCCGTGTGGAATTTCCTTTTTTTCTGTATCGAAATCCTGTGGTACTTTTTTATCAAAAACCTGTGCAGAAATAAAAACTCCTGACAGCATGAAACCTAATGCTAATACAACTGACTTATTCATGATTTTTATTTGTAGTTTTAACACTTATTATTTCAGTTAAAAAAATAATAGCGTATTATTTCTTTGCTTATTTATCACACATTTTCTTTGCTTCTGCTTATTATTTTCCAGTTTCATTGATCCTAAAAAAATCCACATCTACGAAACCTCCGGTATTTTTAGTGGCATAATTGAAAACTGCGAATTTGGATCCCATAAAAAATCTCCGGTAATCAAAGATCATTTTGTAGTCTTTTGCAATTTCGGTCCATTTCTTCTGATCGGTACTGTAATAAAAGTCTGCAAGATCTTTCCCGAGGTTAAAATCAGCATCAATACGGAGAAAAACCTTATCCGAATTGAGAGGAATCCGTTTTTTTTCTTCTTTTTTAACTCCAGTAATGGCTTTTGTCTTATTGTCCAGGCTCACTTCGTTGGTTGAAAAAACAATGAATTTTTCTTCACCCTCCTTCACTACTGACAATATCCCGGAATCCCCGTTGAAGGCGCTGAAACCCGCTACATCTCCATCTTTCATTCCTTTAAGGTCCATTGCGATAACTGCTGAAGAGGTTGGACCTTCCATTCTCTGGGTTAAAGTGTTGGGTGCCGCGTACAGATTGTCCACGACTCTGCTGGTTTTCAGTCTCAGAAAGCCTTTTCTTTCGGATAAAGACCAGGCTTCATTCACCGGATTATGATTCCATTGCCACTGGATTTTCATTGTTTTATCAGAGAACTCATCGCTTTCTACAAGATGATTTTTTGCTTTGAATAGCGGAAGCGGAACTTCTCCCTTCAGAGGAACTTTTCCGTTATCTCCCAGTACCGGCCAGTCATTTTCCCATTGTACGGGAAGCAGCAGCGGAACACGTCCTACTCCATTTCTGTCCTGAAAAATAAGAGAATACCAGTTTCCGTTTTTATCATCAATCAAAGCGCCCTGACCTGCGTAAGAGAACCCTAAAAAATTGTCTTCCAAAACGACTTTTTTCTCGTAAGGGCCTATCACTTTATCTGCTCTGTAGACGATCTGGCGGCGTTTTCCGTTTTTGGGCCAGGATATCATCATCATATAATATTTTCCGTTTCTTTTGATGATCTGGTTTCCTTCCAGAAGTCCGGTTTCCGAAGCATCTTTCTGAAATACCTCAGTTCCATCCGGATTTCCGATCACTTCTTTAAAATCGGGGCTCAGTTCAAAAACTTTGTTGGAAGTGAAAATATATATTCTGTTATCGTCATCAAAAAACAGTGAAGCATCATGAAAATGCCGTGTTCTGGTGATCAGCTTCCATTTTCCTTTTTCAGGATCATCAGTCACATAGAAATAAGATTTGAAAGGTTCATCATTTGGAGAGAATAAAACGTAATATTCTCCTTTATGATAACGGATTGAAGAAGCCCATTGACCTCTACCGTAAACGGTTCCGTTCAATAAATCATATTTCGAGTTGTCATTCAAAGTATCGAAGACATAACCAGACATTTCCCAATGTACCAGATCCCTGGAATGCATTACCGGAGCTCCCGGCATCAGATGCATGGTGGTACTGATCAGGTAAAAATCGTTTCCGTTTCTGGTAATGGATAAATCCGGTGCATCTGCCCAGATGATGGGATTGGTAAATGCAGTACTCTGTTTTCCGGAAGGATTTACCTGGGCTGAAAGAAGATTCAGCCCGATAAATCCCAATAAAGAAACTATATAAGATTTTTTGATTTTCAAGGTTTTGATATTTTGGTTCGATTTAATTCTTTACAATCTTAAAAGGAACACTTCGACAAGCTCAGTGTGACATTGCTAATACTAACTTAATTCGGTACAATATCATTGGAAGATGTACTGTAAAGCCCGATAAGGCTTCCTGTAAAGCCTCCCGCTACATCAGTAGAAAGAATATCTCCTGAAACCGGTCCTCCCAAATTTTTATAATTCGTGCCATCCAGTGAATAATTAAAGCTATGTTCATCTTTATCGGCAACAACCTGCAGTTTAACCGGTTTGGATAATGAAATTTTCTCGCTGGCGATCAGCTTTGATTGGCCTTTTTCTGTTCTTTCCAATACGATGTAGAAATCTTTATCTTTTTTCGTGATTCCGAAAACATAATGAAATGTTTCGCTTTGATAACAGGTAATTCCTGCCAGTTCTTTTTCTGATTTAGGCTTAAAATCCAGGGTTACAGAAGTTTCAAAAGATTCATGCTGCAATCTGTGGAACAATGCAGAAACCGGAGCCAATGCCTTGATATTGGTGGCAAAAGGGTTTACTTTCACTCCGTTTTTTGTAACCGTAATAAAGTTTTCACGAGGACCACGCATGGCAATCCAACGGAAATCGAGGTTTTTATCGGTTAGTTTATCGTTGTATGTAAAGTTGCCGTTCGGGAAAAATCCGGTTTGTCCGGTTTGATTCTGAACACCTTGTGGCATTTTCAATTTTGGTTTCATCGGAACCAGGCCATTTTGAAACACAGGATACGTTCCGCTCCAGTCTACAGGAAGAATAAAAGTTTCACGGCCTTTGTTAACACGATTGCTGACATTCGGACGAATTGCTAAAAATACTCCATAATATTGGCCTTCCGGTGTTTCTACCAGATCTGCATGACCTGCCCAGTCTACTTTTTCTTTTCGGTCTTTTGGGAAATAGCGCTGCGTCAGAATCGGATTATTATCAGCCGGAACGTAAGGTCCTTTGGGAGAATCGGACATAAAAATAACTTCACTGTGATTACCACCGGTTCCTCCTTCTGCACACATCAGGTAATATTTGCCATTCTTTTTGTAAATATGAGGCCCTTCAATCCAGATGGGTTTTTGGGAAAGGTCTACCCCTCCGTTTACAATAATTTTATCCGAACCCGGAACTACCTGGTCTTTTTCGAGATCATAATCCCACATCTTAATCACACGGTGGCCATTGTACTGCTCGCTACCTTGTGGTGGAGCATCATTATGAACGATATATGCTTTTCCATCATCATCAAAGAAAATAGCAGGATCAATACCTTCAAAATTGAGTTTCTGAACTTCGCTCCATCCTTTTGCCGGATCTTTGGTTTTTACGACCATATTTCCAATACCACCTGCAAACTGGGTAGTGATCATATAAAAAGTATCGTTGTGCTTATTGTATTTGATGTCCGGGGCATAAATTCCATGGGAAACGCCTGATTTTTCAACCTTAAGCTGTGAAGGTCTGTCCAGAACGTGCCCTACCTGTTTCCAGTTCACAAGATCTTTAGAAGTAAAAATAGGAACTCCCGGAAACATTGAAAATGAAGAGTTTACGAGATAGTAATCTTCGCCTTTTCTGGTAATACTGGGATCGGGATAACAGCCCTGAAGAATCGGGGAATAAAATTCGTCTGGTTTAAGAGGGTTATCATTGTATATTTTATCGTTTCCACGGTAATTGAAGTCTGAGAAAGTCTGGGCAGAAATAGTAGTCACCGAGAGCAAAGCTGCTGCTGCAAGGATATTCGTTTTATTCCTGAAAAAAGCTAAATTCATTATATTCTGTTTCATTGTTATTCTTTTTTTATAGTTTTTAAAATGTATATTTTTGAATAGGTGTTGTTCTTTTTAACGCTAAGTCCGCAAATTTTTTAACGACTATCTTTTTAAGGTTCGCCAAGTCGTTATACTCAGCAAATGGCATTTATATTTATCATTATAATCGTTTACCGATCGTTATATATTTTAAGCGGTTTTCTTCCGGTTGACTATTTTAATTAATCCCCAGGCTGTAACATAGGATATTCCGGCTATGAAAAATATAATATTATAGCCTCCGTTGATATTTCCTGATTTTTTAAAGGCATCGAGAACAATTCCGATAAAAAGCGGAAAAATAATTCCTGCCGCTGAGCCCAGCATTCCGCCAAAACCAATGACAGAACTGACATAATTATTGGGTAACTGATCTCCGACCGTTGTCATAAGATTGGCTCCCCATCCTTGATGTGCAGCTGTTGCAAAGGCAATGATGATTGTGATCATCCACATATTATCTACATATTTTGAGAACATGACCGGAACTACCATCAAAGCAAACAATAACATGGTAATGCTTCTGGCTCTTCCGATGGCCCAGCCTTTTTTGATCAGAAATGATGAGAGATATCCTCCACCAATACTTCCGATCGTGGTTCCGCTGTAAATAATAATTAACGGAAGCGATGGTTTTGTTAAATCCATTTTAAATACATCCGAGAAATAGGCCGGCAGCCAGAACATGAAGAAATACCAGATAGGATCGGTTAACATTTTACCGATGGCAAACGACCATGTTACTTTATATTTGAGTAATTCCGATAAAGGAATTTTGGTTTTCTCTTCTGCTTTTTCAGCCTGATCACTTTTAATGTATTGCAGTTCTTCCTTGCTGAGATTTTTTGTTTTTTCCGGTACGGCATAAAATTTCCACCAAAGGATAATCCAAATCATGCCCAAAGCTCCAATCCACACAAAAGTCTGCCTCCAGCCGTAATGTCCAAGAATGAACGGAACCAGTAGCGGCGCCAAAATAGCTCCCACCGTCGCTCCTGAGTTAAAAATTCCCGTTGCCAGTGCTCTTTCTTTTTTGGGAAACCATTCAGCCACTGATTTGATGGCAGCAGGAAAGTTTCCTGCTTCACTGATTCCCAACGTGCTTCTCGCAATGATAAACCCGATGGTACTTTTGACAAGACCATGTCCTATCGAGGCCAAACTCCATACAATAAGGGAAACTGCATACCCGATTTTGGTTCCGACCTTGTCTATAAACCTTCCCATCGCCATATAACCGATGGCATATGTCGTGGTAAAAGCCATAACGATATAGCTGTAGTCTTTTTCATCCCAGCTGAATTCTTTTTCCAGCACAGGTTTCAGCAAACCCATTACCTGACGGTCAAGATAATTGATCGTAGTGGCGAGAAAGACAAGGGACAGCATCCACCATCTTATATTGAGGTTTTGAGGAGCCTGCATTGAGTTATTGATTAAGTTGTTGTAATAATTTTTTTGTTTTCAGAGTCAGTTCTTCTTCATTATTATCTTTTCCGATGAGAGAGCTTCCCAGCCCTGCTGCTATGGCACCTCCATTGAGCCATTCACTGATATCTTCAGTTTCAGCATGGATTCCTCCGGTGGGCATAAAATTCATTCCCGGAAAAACAGGCTGTACCGATTTGATGTAGTTCTTTCCTAAGGCATCAGCCGGAAATATTTTAACCAGTGTTAACCCATTCTGATGCGCGATATTGATATCAGAAGGGGTAAAGCAGCCCGGAATCAGAAGGAGATTTTTTTCGAGAGCATGGTTTACCAATGCTTCACTGATAACCGGTGTAATGATGAAATCTGCTTTTGCGTTAGCATAATCATCCATTTCCTGTATGTTTTTTACCGTCCCGATTCCTAACAGAAGATCAGGAAATTCTGTATGGGAAATTTCTTTCAGCTTAGTGAAATTTTCCAATGCCTGATGACCGCGGTTGGTATATTCTATCACACGGATTCCTGCTTCGTATAAAGCTTTTACGATATTTTTTGAGACCTCAAACGATTCGTTATAAAACAACGGAACGATTTTCTGTTCTTTTATTTTTTGTACTATTTCACTCATAATGTTTCGAAATTAATGCTTTCATCAATGGTATCTCCTTTTACAAAAAGCTTTTTAAAAGCAACTTTTGTCGCATCTTCCAGGATCTGCTGATCAGGATTTCCTTTTAAAATTCCATGAATTAAAGCGGCCATGAAAGAATCACCGCTTCCTACTCTTTCTTTAATGGTATCTGAATTATATTTTTCTGAAATCAAAAGCTGTTCATCAGCAAATAAGGTGGCAAAGTAATTCACCTGTTCCCCGTTTGTAAAGCGGAAGGTATTCGCAATTTTTTCCACATCCGGAAATTGCTTCCTGATTTCCAATGCTGTTTTTTCAGCCTGTTTCAGAAGGTTTTCATCATCGAAATTTCCGTTAAGCTCATATTTAACCGGAATATCCAGGAACTGCCCTACAGACCAGATATTTCCCATAAGAACGTTCACAAAAGGCATCAGCTCTTTAATTTTGTGAGGATTCTGGTTTTGCCAAAGCAATGCTCTGTAATTCAGATCAAGAGAAACTGTAATATTTCTTGTTCTGGCTTCTTTCATGATCTGTAAACATTTACGGAATGCATTGTCACTCAAAGCCGGTGTGATGGTACTGATATGCAGCCATTTTACTCCTGAAAATATCTCATCATCACTGAAAGTTTCAAAATCCGATTGGGTAAAAACAGACGGAAATCGGTCGTAAACCACTGAAGCGTTCTGCATATCTCCATCAGAAGAAAGGTAAAATGTTCCTATTCTCCCTTGAGTTTTTTCTGCAAGAACTTCTATTCCTTTATTGTTAAGCTGAAATTCTAAGTGATTTCCAACAAAATTCTCAGGTAAAGCTGATAATAATTTCACAGAATTCTTCCACTGGGAAAGTGCTGCCGCTACATTGTATTCGGCACCGCCCACATACATTTTCAGAGACTGCTCGTTCAACCAGTTTCCTTCGGAATCCGGGGCAAAGTGGAGAAGCAGTTCCCCGAAACATAGTATTTTCGTCGAGTCGTGCATGGTATTAGATTTCAAAATAATTTTTTGTATTGTGATAACAGATATCCTGAATGATCTTTCCTACCCATTTTTCATCATCGGGAAGAAGACCTCTTTCCATTTCACTTCCGAACAGATTGCACAAAAGCCTTCTGAAATAATCATGTCTTGAGAATGACAGCAGGCTTCGGGAATCGGTCAACATGCCGACAAAAGTGCTTATCAAACCGATATTGGAAAGTGTGTTCATCTGTTTGGTCATCCCGTCGAGCTGATCAAGAAACCACCAGGCTGCTCCAAACTGTACTTTGGATTTAATACCTCCTTCGTTGAAATTTCCGGCAAGAGTTGCCAGAACTTCATTAAATGCCGGATTCAGATTGTATATAATGGTTTTGGCCAGTTTTTCTTCTGAATTCAATGCATCCAGCAAAACGCTCAATCGCTGTGCATAATATGGTTCTCCAATAGCATCATATCCTGCATTGGCTCCCATTTTTCTGAACATTTCTGAATTGTTGTTTCGGGTTGCCCCTACATGAAACTGCTGTACCCAGCCTTTTTCTGCATACATTTTGCAAAGCTCTTTCAGCATATAGCCGCATAAGGCATCCGGGTCGGAAAATGTTGAAATATTCCCTTTCAGGAATCCGGAAAATTCTTTTTCAAGGTTTTGATTCCACTTTGTGGTATCCGGGAAATATTCAAAGCCGTGATCAGCTACTTTTGCTCCTGCTTCCACAAAATAATTGATTCTGGACTGAAGTGCATTCAACAGATCAGAAGCTGACACGATGGAAAATCCACATACTTTTTCAAGCTTTTTAATTCCTGAAAGATACTGTTCAGGATTAATCATATTGATATAGGCATCAGGGCGGAAAGCCGGAAGAACAGCTGTGTTAAATCCACTGTTTTTTAAAGCCTTGTGATGAACCAGATCATCGGCAGGATCATCTGTAGTGCACAACGCTTCTACCTTAAAATTCTGAATGATGGATTGTGGTAAAAAGCCGTCTGTCTGCAGATTTTCATTCATCTGATGATACACCGTATCTGCATTATTGGGTGATAAATATTTGTTGATACCAAAAGTATTTTTGAGTTCCAGATGCGTCCAGTGAAACAGCGGATTGCGAAGGGTATAAGGCACCACTTCGGCCCATTTCATGAATTTTTCCTGATCTAAAGCATTTCCTGAAATAAACTGTTCATCAATGCCAAAATTTCTCATGGCTCTCCATTTGTAATGGTCACCATCCAGCCAGATAGCCGTTGGAGAACGGAAGTTCTGATTGGCAGAAATAACATCTGGCTCAAGATGATTGTGATAATCAATAACCGGCATATCTTTAGCATAACCGAAATACAGATTTTCTGCTTTTGCTGATTCAAGCAAAAACAATTCTCCGAAAACGTCTTTATTTTTAGTGGAATTACTCATTATTTGTTGTTACAATCCTGGATTTTAATTGTCGTTTATTTCTGACTTCATGAAAGCCGGCATTTTAAAAACAGAACCCTTAATGAAACCACTAGGTTCTGTTTGATGATATGAAGAAATTAGCTTTTTATACTCCGCTGAATGCGCTGAAACCTCCGTCAACAGGAATCAGTGCTCCTGTGATGAAACTTGCAGCATCTGAACACAGAAACTGTACAACCCCATTCAGTTCTTCTACTTCTCCAAATCTCTGCATGGGTGTTTTGGCCATTACTTTTTTACTTCTTTCGGTTAAGCTTCCGTCCGGATTCAACAGAATAGCACGGTTCTGATCACCAATGAAAAATCCTGGTGCTACAGCATTAACGCGTATTTTATCTCCGAATTTCAATGCCAGATCAGAGGCCATCCATTGGGTAAAATTGGTGATTGCGGATTTGGCGGCAGAATATCCGGCTACTCTTGTAATTGCTGAATAGGCGGCCATGGAAGAAATATTAATAATGTTTCCGCTTCCCTGCTCCGCCATTACTTTTCCGAAAACATAGCTGGGGTAAACTGTCCCGTTGATATTGAGATCGGTAACCTCAGCCCATCCTTTCATATCCATATCAAAAAATGACTGTTCGGGTGATAAGGTTGCTGACGGAATGTTTCCACCTGCTATATTAAGCAGAATATCAATGCTGCCATACTTTTCTTTTATTTTCAAGGAAGCGGCTTCAAGGCTTTCAATATCCATCACATTGGCTTCTACAGCAAGTGCATCCCCGCCCAAATCTGTAAGTTCTTTTACCCGGGCATCCAGTGTTTCCTGGTTTCTTCCCAGTGCGACAACTTTTGCTCCGGCCTCTATAAAACTTTTGGCAAGGCTGCCTCCCAAAACGCCTGAAGCCCCTGTGATTACTGCTACTTTGTTTTTAATACTAAACAGGTCTTTCATTTTACTTTTTACTATTTTATTACAAACGCAGATTAATTTTTCTGTATTCTGACTGAACGGCAGCCATTACTCCTTCTATCTGGCCCAATGCCAGCATTCTTCCTAAAAATGAGTAACCGGGATTATATCCTTTGTCAATATCTTCCGTTAAAAGTCTACCATGGTCAATCCTCATAGGAAGATCAGGATTTTCTTTTTCGAATACACGGATCACTTCAATGAGCTTTCCTCTTCCTCCCAGATGATGAGACTCGATGAAATCGCCGTTTTCAAAGACATTTGTACTTCTCAGGTGAACGAATTTGGTACGGTGAGCAAATTTTTGCGCAAGCTTTGGAACATCATTCTGAAGGTTGGCACTGAGAGATCCGGCACAGAAGGTTACTCCGTTGTGAGGGTTATCAACAGCCTGCAGCAGCCAGTCAATATCTTCTTCATTGGTCACTATTCTTGGTAATCCCAGTAATGAAAAAGGCGGATCATCAGGATGTACACACATCTGGATACTCCATTTTTCACAGACAGGCATTATTTTTTCAAGGAAATATTTCATGTTCTGACGAAGCTGATGCTTATCTATACCATCGTACAAAGCCAGCAGACTTTTGAACTTTTCTACAGGATTCAATTCTCCTTCTTTGATATTTCCATTCACGAATCCCTGTGTTTTTACAATGACTGAGTCTATCAGGTCATGATTATCTTTTTCTGTTAATGTATTTTTTAATTCTTCTACTTTTTGAAGGGTTTCCGGACTGTAATCGTTTTCTGCACCTTCCCTTTTAAGGATATGAATTTCGAAGTACGCAAACTTGGCTTTGTCAAAATAAAGTGAGGATGAACCATCTTCCCATTCGTGAAAAAGATCGGTCCTTGCCCAGTCGAGAACAGGCATAAAGTTGTAGCAAACTGTTTTAACTCCTGCTTTACCCAGATTTTCAAGGCTTGTGATATAATTTTCTATTAAAGAGTCACGGTCTTCACCTCCGTATTTGATGGCTTCGCTTACGGGAAGACTTTCCACAACAGACCAGCGAAGTCCGTGGCTTTCTATATAGTTTTTATAATCATTGATGGACTCTGAATTCCAGATTTCTCCGTTTGGGATATCGTGCAGGGCAGAAACAATTCCTTCTACTCCTATTTGACGAAGTGTACTGAGTGCTATTTTGTCTTTTTTGCCAAACCAACGCCAGGTTTTTTCCATAGTTTTAAAATTTAATTCAGATAAACAAAGCAGGTGCTTTTCACACCTACTCTGTTACTGATATGAATGTAGAATGAAATTAATTGTATCCCGGATTCTGATATTTTGCTTTAATATCTGCCGATACTTCCATGGCATCGATCTGGTTCTGAGGAATCGGTCTCAGATAATGAAATGGTTTTATCGTTCTAGTAACCGTTTGCGGAGCATGATCTCCATAAGAAGCTCCTCCAATCTGATAACTTGCTGCATAATCTCCCCACTTCTGTGTACGTACCAGATCATACCATCTGTAGAATTCTCCGTAATATTCACGGGATCTTTCTGCAAGGATATAATCAATGGTAATTACAGATGGCGTAGCAACAGTCATTGCGGCACTGTTATCTGCTACATAAGCGGTATTCTGTGCATTATTGAACTTCCATTTTCCGGCACGGGCACGGATGACGTTGATAAGATCTCTGGCTGTCATAGCTCCTGAAGCCCCTTTTACAGCTGCTTCTGCGGCAATAAAATAGAATTCTGAGAATTTGGCAACGCTGAAAGGACGTGTTAATCCTGCATTCGGATATCCTAAGCCGTTTGGATCATCGGTACGGTAAGTTCCTATTTTCCAAAGACCAGGATATACAATTCTGCTGATTCCGTTCGGTGCAATGACCCAGTCTGCTCTTCCTGACAGAGTTCCTGCTCCCACACCACTTTGCCCTGCTCCCGTAGGATAAGAAGGAGTCTGGCTGTCATCATTAAGGAAGCTTAAAATAGCACCTCCTGGCTGTACAGGCAGATTATTGGCATTATAAAGTACGGGAACTGTAGTTAACCCCGTTCCATTCTTGTTCCAGTTTCCTCTGTAAGTGGTTACAAAAGTTCCGTCATAACGGGAATCGTTGGTTTTATCTGCAAAAGTATTTTTAATAACTCCCAAGGTAGGACACATACGAACCCAAGGACGTCCCAAAGGCTGTGATGCTTCTCTCTGTACGGGGCTAACAATGTCTGCCCCTAACCATGCTGTTGTTCTACTACTTTTGATGGCAGTATAGTTCCAGGTCTGCATCCATGCTGCAAAATTGTCCGGAGCCCAGCCTGATCCGAATCCTACAGGATCACTTTCGTTATAGTATGTGCTCGACTGAGTATGATCTGCATACAACATCGATTCGGTATTTCTGTCATTTGAACCTACATTCACATCATAGAAGGTAGGCTGAAGCGCATAAGGACCGGGATTGTTGATTCCTTCCAAGGCAATATCATAAGCCTGCTGAAAATACCATTGGGCATTGTGTCCGTCCGGGTCAGTTCTTGCTGCTTCAGGATACGTTGGAATTCCGTTTGGATTCTGCAGCCACCATCCGTAAGTAAGATAGGCTTTGGCAAGCATTAGTCTTGCTACATTTTTAGTGACACCTCCGGTTACCCTTGGTGATGCCGGCAGATTTTCTATTGCTTTTTTAAGGTCAGCAAAAACAGTTTTTGTGTATACTTCCGGTACGGTATTTCTTACGGAAGAGGTGGAAGGTAAAGTGTTATATTTCAGTTCTCCTGTTCCTAAATCCAGTGGAACTCCTCCATACGTTTGTACAAGCATGAAATAGTAAAAACCGCGGAAGAAACGGGCTTCAGAGATCATAGATTCTGCGATTCCGAATCCTGGTCCTTTTTCAATAATTCCGTTGGCAGTATTGATATACGGGAATACAGAGTTCCAGACCATACTTGTAGGAAAGGTATTGGAATTGATAATCCCGTTTCCGGACATATCTAATTCCTTAAAGTTACCGTCCGCACTCTGTGCCCAGGTAGATTCGTCAGTTCCGTTCTGACAATTGCTCATAAAGTAGCCATTGCCGTACAGTAATCTCATCTGCCTGTATAAAGCCGTAAATCCCTGATTAACACCATCCGGTGTATTAAAATAATCAGCGGTATATATTGATCTTGGCTGTTCATCAAGAATTTCATTACAACCTGTAAATGTTAAGGATAAAAAGATTGCTCCTAATAACAGTTTTTTATTAAAATTTATCATGACAATACAGTTTTAAAAGGTTAAGTTAAGTCCCATTAAGTAATTTCTTGTGGAAGGGTTATTGGTTCCTATAACAAGCTGGCGGCTCTGATATCCGCTTACCGCCTGATTTTCATTTCCGAAAGAGTTCGGTTCCGGATCCATCCCTGAGAACTTATGATACGGTGAGAATAGTACAACAGGATTGGTTACGGTGAAGTAAATTCTTAAGCTGGTAATTTTCAGGTCCTTTAAAAAATCTTTGTTAACATTATATCCTAAGGTAATGGTACGAAGCTTAAGATAAGAAGCATCAAACATAGCTAAAGTAGAAGAATACTTCGGATTATCACCACTCAGATGGCGCCCCGGACGTGGAAAATAAGCTCCTGTATTGTCTTCTGTCCAGTAGTCTACATCTACGTTATTTCCTCTTCCCGTTAATCGGTTAAGATAACTTGCAGATCCATAAATGGTACTTACCAAAATTCCCCCATGCTGGAAAGCTCCGACTGTGCTCAGTTCAAAATTTTTGTAAGCAAAGCGCATATTAAATCCTCCCTGGAATTTCGGAGCCGTATCAAAAATCTGTCTGTCATCCGGTCCAATTGCTCTTACCGGTGTTCCGTCAGCATTATAACCTCCGGTGTAAAGAACTTTGATAGATCCTACAACATCTGCAGCAGTACCCGGTTCCAGAATATTCTGGTAAGGATCGCCTGCCTGCCAAAGACCGATGTACTGATAATCGTATAATGAATTGATATTATGCCCTACAAACCATGAGTTATTGATGTCACGTTCTGTTCCTGATGCAAGCGATAAAATTTTGTTTTTATTGGTATAGAAATTAACTCCTGCTTCCCAGGTAAATCCATCCGGATTATCGAAAATAACCCCGTTTAAAGAAACTTCAACTCCTTTATTTTCTGTTTCTGCTACATTGGAAACAATGGAAGACCATCCGCTTGATGCCGGAAGGCTTTTCTGTGTTAACAGGTCATAGGTATGGGTTTTGTAATACTCCACACTCCCCGTAAGGCGGTTGTTCAAGATCCCGAAATCTACTCCGTAGTTTTGTGTTTTTGAATATTCCCATCCCAGGCTTGGGTTAGGCGGCTGATTTCCATATATCCCTGTACTTCCTGCACTTCCGTAGTTATAAGGAGCAACGTTAAATCTTCCCATCGTAGAATATGGATCCACTGCCTGATTGGAGGTCTGTCCCCATCCGGCTCTGAATTTAAGGAGATTAATCACTTTGATATTCTGCATGAAAGATTCATTGGTAACATTCCACCCTAGTGATAATGCGGGATAGGTGTGCCACTTGTTTCCCGGAGCAAGCCTTGAAGATCCGTCAGCACGAAGTGTCGCCGTAAGCATATACCTGTTATCATACGTATACATGATTCTTCCCATCGCTGAAAGCAGGCCTGTTTTCCAGTACACCTGGTCTTCAGGTCTTACGGTAATATCAGCCTGAGGCGACTGTCCTAAGTTATAATACTGGAAAAAGTCTGCCGGAACATTCTTTGCACTCATGTATGAGCTTGTATACTTATTCTGTTCTGCTGAATAAAGTGCTACAGCATTTACTTTATGCTTACCAAATGTACGGTCATACGTTAAAAGGTTTTCCAACACCCAGTGGTAGGTCTGGTTATTCCCTCTTCCGGCTGCGGAAGGACCTAGAGGATTCGTATTAAAGACTCCTACACCGGAGTAATTTCCGCTGTTTGAAGTACGGTAATCCAACCCTACATTTAATCTGTACTTTAATCCTTTGATCGGAAGGCTGGCTTCCCCGTAAAGATTGTTATAGGATGCGAAGGCCTTAGTCTCATCGATATATTTATCTCCCAGATTCCCCAGGCTTCCTCTTGTATAAATCCATGTCTGATCGATACCGCCAGCTGTACTCATTACTCTTTTCGGAGTTCCGTCCGCATTGTAAGGATTAGCAATAGGAGAATATCCTAAAACAGCTCCCGGGTTTACCCCATTTCCTTCAGAAACGGAATAGTTTGTATTGGTAGTGAAACCGAACTTAAAGATAGATCCCACCTGCTGATCAATCGCCATACGAAGAGCAAATCTTTCATAACTTTGAATAGGGATTAATGCATTTTGCTTGAAGTATGACAAGCCTACATTATAATTTCCACCTTCTGTTCCTCCAGATACGCCAATATCATGACTGGTCATCATGGCAGGTTTATAATACAAACTTTGCCAGTCTGTATTAACACTGCTATTTTCATCCGCCCCGTTGGAATACAAAGGTGTTGTATTTCCTGCTGGAATGGCATAAGCACGCAACTGCGCAAATTTAGGGCCATCCATCATCGGATATTTTGAAAATAAGGTCTGAACTCCTGTAAAGGTGTTATAACTGAATTTAGGTCTCTGTCCTTTTGCCCCTCTGTTGGTGGTAACAAGGATAACACCGTTTGCTCCTCTTGATCCATAAATGGCTGTAGCAGAAGCATCTTTGAGAATATCAATACTTTTGATGTCACTAGAGCTTATATCTCCCAGTGATCCTACGAAAGGAATACCATCCAATACAATCAGTGGGTTATTATCTCCTGTAAGAGATCGTGTTCCCCTGATACGAATCTGCATGGCAGCACCCGGTTTTGTAGATGTTTGCGAGATATCTACCCCAGCTGTCCTTCCCTGTAATGCCTGGGTAATGTTGGCAGAAGGTACTTCACGCAAGGCATCTCCTTTTACAGTGGCTACAGAACCTGTCACAGCTTCTTTTCTCTGGGTTCCATATCCTATCACAACAACTTCATCTATTTTATTTTCTTTAGCTACTGTATCTTTCTTAACCTGTGAATATGCTATGCCGCAAGGCAACAGAGTCATTGCAAAAAACAGTGCTGCTCTATTGCTTTTATTGAAATAAAATCGGTTCATAATTATTATTTTAATATTAGTTGTTGAATAAAAGGCTCTTTAATAATTATTGTGTATAAAAATCCTTAGTGTTTATAAGCCTTTTATTTTTAATTATATATACATATTCACGATGGCTTCAAACAATTCCTGTTTTCCGCTTTTTGGCTGTGGTTCGCCGATTTCGTGAGCTATTCTCTGCAGATCTTCCAGTGTAAGTGTGCCTTCTTCAAATGCTTTTCCGTTTCCGTTATCAAAAGAAGCATAACGGTTTGTTCTCAGCTTTTTGTAATCTGAATTTTCAAGGATATCAGCTGCAGCAAGAAGACCTTTTGCGAATACATCCATTCCTGAGATGTGGGAAATGAACAGATCTTCAGCATCAATAGAATTTCTTCTGATTTTGGCATCAAAATTCACCCCTCCGGTTCCCAGACCTCCTGCTGGAAGCAATACAAGCCATGCCTGAACCATATCGTAATAATCAATTGGGAACTGATCTGTATCCCAACCGTTCTGATAATCGCCTCTGTTGGCATCAATACTTCCTAAAAGTCCTGCATCAACTGCAACCTGAAGCTCATGTTCGAATGTATGGCCTGCCAATGTAGCGTGATTCACTTCGATATTCAATTTGAAATCTTTGTCTAATCCGTAATGTCTAAGAAATCCGATTACTGTTTCAGAATCATAATCGTACTGATGTTTGGTAGGCTCCATCGGTTTTGGCTCAATCAGGAAAGTTCCTTTAAAGCCCTGCTGGCGGGCATAGTCTCTTGACATGGAAAGGAAACGCGCAAGGTGATCTTTTTCACGCTTCATGTCTGTGTTCAAAAGGCTCATATATCCTTCTCTTCCACCCCAAAAGACATAATTTTCACCACCAAGCGCTATCGTGGCATCTATTGAATTTTTCACCTGAGTTCCTGCACAGGCTACTACATCAAAATTTGGATTGGTAGAAGCACCGTTCATGTATCTTTCATGAGTGAAAACATTGGCTGTTCCCCATAAAAGCTTAATTCCTGTTTCCTGCTGTTTTTGTTTTGCATATTCCACAATAGTCTGCATATTTTTCTCGTAGTCCTTCCAGTTGCTGGCAGGGTCTACCAGATCGATATCATGGAAGCAGTAGTAATTGAATCCCATTTTAGACATGAATTCGAAACCTGCGTCCATTTTGTGCATTGCTCTGGTTACCGGATCGTTTCCGATATCCCATGGGTGGTGAATGGTAGGACCTCCGAAAGGATCACTTCCGTTGGCACATAAGGTATGCCACCATGCCATCGCAAATCTTGTCCAGTCTTTCATTGGTTTTCCCATCACGATCTTTTCCGCATCATAATAGCGGAATGCCAAAGGGTTCTTACTTTCTTTCCCTTCAAACTTAATTTTTTCAATACCTGTAAAAAACTCTTTTGTACCTGTTAAAGTGTTCATATTTATTTGATTATTTTTATTTCTGTTTTTAATTTTTTGCGTAGAAATTCCCTTCTCACTGATTCTGAAAAGTCAGTAAGAGGATGAAAAATGCTGTGTAATGGTCCTAGATTATTTCGTTAAGATGATGTTTCCATCTGGCATAGGCTTCTAAATATTGTTCCTGTTTTTCGTGTTCGGGCTCTATCACCGCTATTTTTTCGAGTGAAGAGAATGCTTCTCTGGAATCTGAATAAAATCCTATTCCCATTCCGGCAGCTCTTGCTGCTCCTACCGCTCCATCGGTATCATAAAGTTCAATAACCGCGTTGCTGACACTGGATAGCGACTGGCGAAAAATCGAACTTAAAAACATATTGGCATTTCCGGCACGGATCACCTGGATATCCATGCCTATATTTCTCATGATATCCATTCCATATTCGTAAGAGAATACAATACCTTCCTGTGCTGCCCGAAGAATATCGCCTTTTGAATGGATATTAAAGTTTATTCCGTGAATTGAACAGCTTGTATCCTTATTTTCCAGCACTCTTTCAGCTCCGTTTCCAAAAGGAATAATGCTTAATCCTTTAGATCCGATGGGTGAAAGTGAAGCCATATCATTCATATCACCATACGAAGAAAGCGAAGTTGCAAAATTGTGCTTCAGCCAGGAATTTAAAATTCCGGTTCCGTTGATACACAGTAAAACCCCAAGCCTGATCTGTTCCGGTGTGTAATTGACATGGGCAAATGTATTAACCCTTGATAATTTATCATATTCCAGCTGGTCCAGCACTCCATAAACCACTCCTGAAGTTCCTGCTGTAGAGGCAATTTCTCCAGGGTTAAAGACATTCAGGGAAAGCGCATTGTTGGGCTGGTCTCCTGCTCTGTAAGAAATAGGTGTACCTTCCTTTAAGCCTAATTCTTCTGATGCTGACTTTGAAACTGTTGCCTGAATACCAAATGTAGGTACAATTTCCGGGAAGAAACTTTCAGGAATTCCATAGTGGTTAATAATATCTTCTGAAATGCAGTTATTCTTAAAATCCCAGAATATTCCTTCTGATAACCCTTCAATGGTCATTCCTATCTGTCCTGAAAGTCTCATGGCAATATAGTCTCCGGGAAGCATTATTTTATCTATCTTTTCAAAGATCTCAGGTTCGTTTTCTTTTACCCATGCAAGTTTTGAGGCGGTAAAATTTCCCGGTGAATTCAACAGATGTGAAAGACATTTTTCTTCTCCTATGGTTTTGAAAGCCTTTTCACCATAAGGTACAGCACGGCTGTCGCACCAGATAATGGATGGTCTTAAAAGGTTCTGATCTTTGTCTACAAGAATCAGCCCATGCATCTGCCAGGTAATCCCGATTCCTTTAATATCTTCTGCATGTACTCCGGATTCATGCATGACAGCTTCGTGTGCCAACTTCAGATTGATCCACCAGTCTACCGGATTTTGCTCTGCCCATCCGGGATTTATAGCAGTGATTTTCATCTCTTTTTTGGGAGAAAATTCAGAAGCAATCACTTTTCCGCTGGACGCCTCAATGAGACACACTTTCACAGAAGAACTGCCAATGTCATAGCCTAGTAAGTACATAATTTTTTAAAGGAATTATTTTATAAGTTTTGTATTGTTTTTCTTGTAAATCTTTGCATCAAACCTGTAATATCTTGCTGCACGGTGTGATACATCTTTTTGAATTTCATCCAAGGGAACAATATAGGGGAATGAAGATATTTTTTTATGGAAATTTTTGATATCAATATTCTTTTCATTTAAAGCGCTATAGAGCTGATAGAGCTGTCTTATGGTGAATCTTTTTGGCAGCAGTTCGAAAATAATGGAGAAGTCAGATTCAATCCATTTTCTGATCTCCATTAAAGATTCATTGATAATCTTGTTATGATCAAAAGGCAGCAAAGGAACCTCATCAACAGGATACCAGTCTACGGTTTCATATTTTGTACTGTTGATCTTGTGATCTATTTTACAAAGAGAAAGGTAAGCAACTGTAATAATCCTGTCTATATGATGTTTATATTCCTGATCCATCCATTTGATATCATGCGCATTACTTGCTCTCATAGGATCGGCAAAGCATTTAAACTGCTTGAGAACCATTTTTTTTATCCCTGTAAGTTCATGAAGTACTCTTTGTGCAGCATCGTCTACATCTTCATCACTGAAAATTAAGCTTCCTGGAAGTTTGATCTGTTTTTCCAACGGTACATCATCAACATGGCGTTGTACTAGTAATATATTCAACCGGTTTTCATGGTCAAATCCAAATACAACACAATCTACAGAGACATAGGTATGGATAAAGTTCTGATTCATTAGTTCGTTAACATTTTGGTAACATTACAAATATAAAAATTCATCTGAATAAAAAAAATAAATCCGCTATTATCTACTGCTTATCAATGATTTACATATCGAATTTTTATGATATGAATTGTATAAAAAATATGATAAGGTTATCATTGTTTTTACACTTACTTATTTCATAAGATATGAATTCACAATCAATTGCAATTTTAAAATACTCTTAAAAAGATTATTTTTTTCCGATTAAATATTATGATAAGAAGAGTTAATTTTTTTTTCATTTTGCACGAAAAAAAAATGTAAAAAGCACACTTTTCATTATTAAAAAAGAGGTAAATCTTCATTTTGGATTACCATTTTTTACACTCTAACTACAAATAATTACGAAACAATTAACTTAAACAACAATTTAATATCATTATGCAAACATGAAAAAGTGGTATATAAGCAACGTGTTTATTTGAAAATTTCATGAATAAAGGTAAAAAAACTGTACATGTTTAACTTGTCCAGTTTTCTTACGAAAAGCTTCCTTCAATGTTTTTCCAGGGTTTTAGGGATAAATTCCAAGCTCATTTCTGGATCAGATAAACCAAAGATCTGTTGTAATCCTGAAAACATGGCAATGTCTCTATCCAACCATATAAGCAATTTCTTTCATATGATAGCAGATAAAAAGGTTAGAGATAGTCTTGGATATTCTTATAATATAAAAAAACCTCCCGTGTCAATAGGGAGGTTAAAGTTCAAAATGAATTATAAGTAAAGTGATGTGGTGTTAAACAAGTTTTCTCTTCAAAACTTCTTTTAGTATTAACAATGCCTGTGCCATATACATCACCGTTTAAAGAAATCTCTATTTTTGTGGTACATTTTGATATCGTTAACTTGAATCAAATTTTATATCATTTTTCTTCAGTACTTATCTATTTTTCTAAAACAGTCTGTTATGCAATGATCTCAAAGCTTCTACCTTAAAAGCTGAAGGAACTAATAATGAAATATTATTTTCACTTCCTCCGTAGGAGATCATTCTTATTGGAATATGTTTTACTGCTTCAGAGACAATAGTTGCATATCCGTGATTATTTTTCCTGAAATCCCCCACAATACATATAATAGATTGCTCACTGTCAATTTCAACAGCTGAAAAGGTGTTTAGTTCTCTTATAATTTCAGAAAGATTTTCCGTTTGGTCAATGGTTAGGGAAACAGCTACTTCAGAAGTTGTAATCATATCTATAGGTGTTTTGTATCGTTCAAAAATTTCAAAAACCTTTCTCAAAAAACCATAGGCCATCAGCATACGTGAAGATTGAATACGGATAGCCGTGATTCCATCTTTAGCAGCTATTGCCACAATTTGATTTTGATTGGTAGCCTCTCCAGAAATCAATGTTCCGACGGCAGATGGATTCATGGTATCTAATAACCTTACAGGAACATTATATTTTCTGGCAGGAAACACACTTTGTGGATGAAGGATTTTAGCGCCAAAATACGAAAGTTCGGCTGCTTCATCAAAACTAAGTCTGGCTATAGATTTTGTATTCTGCACATATCTCGGGTCATTATTATGAAAACCATCAATATCTGTCCAGATTTGAATTTCTTCTGTCTGTAATGCTGCTCCCAGCAAGGAAGCGGTATAATCAGAACCTCCCCTTTGCAGATTATCAATTTCGCCCTGAGCATTTCTGCATATATACCCCTGGGTAATGAATAAAGTATCTTCCGGATATTTTGCAATTTCAACAGCTGCCTGTTTTCTTATTTCATCAATATTAGGTTCTTTGTCTTCATCAATTACCATAAAATCTAATGCTGATAATAATACAGAAGAAACTTCTTTTTCTTTTAAGTATAAATGAAAAAGGGTCGTTGAAATAATCTCACCTTGCGCAAGAATAATACGTTCTGCTGTAGAAGAAAAATTTTTATGTTTGAACTGATAAAAAAGATCAAAAATCTTGTCAATGAAAGCTAAAGCTTCCAAAATTCCTTTTTCAGTTTTAAATAATTCATTTACAAATTTTATATATTTCTGCTGTAGTCCATCAATATGCTTGTAGGCCGCTTCAATATCTTTGTTTTCATAGAGCTCAGATAATTTCACCAAATCATTTGTTGTACCTGAAACAGCTGACAAAACCACCAAATGTTTATCTGATTGCTGAGATCTGATTATTGGTAATAACTGTTCGATACGTTCCGGACTTCCTACTGACGTCCCTCCAAATTTCAATACTTTCATAATAAGATTAATTGTTAATTTTTATCAATAAAAAAAAGGAGCCTGTCGTGATGACAAGCTCCTTTTTTATTTAATTTCTAACCAATAGGAAAATGACTCACGACGTTGGACGTAAGTACTGTTTCTTTCCTTTTTTTAAGTTAGATAATATCATTTTCTTTTTTTGCTGGGCAAATATACACTTTTTTGTTAATCTTTATAAAAAAAGTATGAGTTAAATTTAAAATTCTTATCATGAGTTTTCAGATAGGAACAATAAAACGCAAGCAATTTCATTGTATTCTATTTTTAACCAGAAACGCTGCAATTCTCTACAAATTTTTCAAACTTCCGATCGGTATTTCTCATTACGGGGCCATGACCAAAACAGATGATAGCAGGGTTAAGTGTTGCCAATTTCTTGAGCGATTGGACATTTCGCCTTTGATCTGATGTAAATATATTGGGTGGGAGCCTCAAACCAACTGCTGTGGTAAGCAAATTCATATTTGTGGCCACATCTCCGATGATCAATACTCCATCCCGCTCACGGAATAAAGAAATATGACCTGCAGAATGGCCAGGGGTCTCTATTACCCGAAAATCTCCAATGATATCATTTTCAACAATTGTCTGCTTTACTTTATGTCCCTGACCTGCCCAGTACTTTTGCTGTAGCTTTGCTATCCAATGCTGTGGAGTTGGATAGTCGTTGGTTACCATACCTGTTTCAGTTCTAAAAACTTCGTTAGGATGACAGAGTAATGGTATTTCAAACTCAGCACAAATCTGATCACTACAACCCTGATGATCTGCATGGGCGTGAGTCAGTATATGCTGATAAACGGGAATTTTCTGGACAGCTTTCTTTACAGAGCGATATGAACTCCGTATTCCGGAATCTACCAATACACCCTCAATTATATAGCAATTGATGCTATTTCGTGGCATTAATGAAATCTGAAATACTTCGGGAGCAATTTGACGTAGCATATTTTTTTTGTACAAATCTACAGTGCTACCTAAGATAACATAAGGACATTTGTCCTATAATATATTGGGTCTGTGTATTTGTCCCTTCGCCCGTGTAAGCGATCTCTGGGTGATGCCCAGGTAAGATGCCAGATCCTGGGTTGCAACTCGTTTTACGAGTATAGGTTCGTTAGTGAGAATATAACTATATTTATCCAAAGCCGACCTATTATTATAATTAATCATATAGCTTTCTTTTTGGCTATACTCAAGTTCCATCACTGATTTTATAACTTCGTTCCAAGCAGTCACGTGGGTAAGCAACTGTTGATAATCCGGGAAATTAATTCTATAAATTATACTATCTTCTATAGCCCTGATGCTCCTTATTGATTTCTTCTGTTGTACAAACTCCTGAAAAGAGGTAACAAACTCATTCTCAAATTTGAAACACGTTACATTTTCTTTACCATCCTTATCAAGAGCATATGCTTTTACTCCACCACAAACAATAAATCCAATATAACGGCATGATTCGTCCTCACGAATAAAAAAGTCTCCTTTTTTTAAACGAATCGGTTTAAAAAACTGTAAAGAAAAGTTGACTTCCTCAGTTGATAATTGTCCTGTTGACCATAAGTAATTTTCCAATACATTACTCATTTCTATTATTTATATTTACTATTGTTATTAAAATTCTATGAATTACATGTCCAATCCATTGGGCAAGTATTATGTCCGGTATTATTAAAATTGGCTTTTATACCTTCCTGAAATTTAGTAGTCATGGAAAATAAATGAAAGCTAAAGTGTTGACTCATAAAAATACTAATCCGGTAATTGAACTCACCATTAGATGCCATATGTATTTCCATTGCTGATATCTATGATTTTTTTGAGATTTTTCTCTCCTCTCGTTCCAATCGTACAGAAATCTCAGTTTATTTTATAAAGATACACTTCTTTTAATTTAAAAAAACAGACCATAGACGTCCTTCCTAATGTTAAAATATCATTATAACGATAATGGTAAGTCAGTAATTAATAAGGAAATAATACTTAAACTATCGAAGTGAGTCTGAACCTATTTCTTGTTTCTGCATTAAAGTGTTTGAGTACTCGTTTTGGTCACAAAAAACCAAATTGCGCCAACTAAAGACAGCTGGCGCAGTTTTTTAATAAATAGATCTTAATTGAATGTTAATCTTCAAAATTCTAACTAAAAAAAAATTTTACTTAAATCTCAAATTCAGAGAGATGATATCAGATTTCATTCCTACGGATTTTGTATAATGTCCGTATCTGATTTCTAACATATTCAGCCTTTCAACACCAAATAAACCATTCTTCGGACTGATTCTTATTCCCGCTCCGTAAAAATTACTGCTGAATTTTGACATATCATAATTACTGGTATAAAAGTCATCAAAAGCCGTGTGTTGCTGATATGGTGCAAAATATTTGGCTGCAGTCTGAGAATAATACCTGTAAAATGGAGTTACCGAAACAAAAGGTGAAATTTTCACAGGCGTTTCTAAACTGAATGTATTTGATTTCAAGCCCCAATCATCAGTGTAATAACGATAATAAGTTCTCAAAATGACTTTGTCGCCGAGGAAATAATTTGCTCTTACTCCCAAAGGAATTTTAAACCGTTTATCCGGCAAAGTTTCCTGATGGACGGAATTATCATTGAAATAAACCCTATGGAAAGGTAAACTCAAATATCCTGTCTGCTGAACACCATCCGCCAACAATTCAACCTGAAAGTTCTGATTGATAATTTGTGAATATGATAGTGACAAAGCATAAGTATTTCTTCCGCTTGTTCCATAGTTATCATGTTCTCCTCCTGTACTTCCATTGGTTCTCAGTTCAATCGGTGCAATCAGTTTTACCTGATCCAGATAAGCCTGGAATTTCGCCGTAAACTCTCCCATTCTGTTCTTTGTCTTTTGTGAAAACCCAATGTTTGCTCCGTACGATGTGTAATCAAACTCGAAGGAAGTAGAAATACCCGCCATTAAAGTGGTTCCTTTATCCGTATTTTCACGGCTCCAGCTCAATGCAGGATAAATTCTGTTGTCTGCATGGGAAGCGGATGAATTGGCTTTCAAATCTATCATATCCGACGAAGCAGAAGTATAATGATCGATCCCGACACTGAGATCGAATTTATTTTTTCTGTCTTTCTTGTCATATTTTACCATGGTTACATCGATGGTATTGGAAATATCGGTTAGTTTTTCTGTACCAATTCCTCCCGTAACAGCAGAGTTATTGCCGTTTTGTTTATAATAGCTTGAAACTAAATTAGCTTCATCAAAAGTCAGCTTTTTAGGCTGCTCATTGTTTGTATTTTCCTGTGCTTTTGCATTGAAAATTCCGAAAAGAGCAATAACACTTACGATTATTTTTTTCATTCTTGAATCACAATTAAATTTTACGATTACTCTTTTTAATTACATCCGCAACCGCCACCTACTTTTCCTGCATTCGCACCTGAAGATCCTTCTCTGTACGATTGAAAGCTCAGTTCGGTTTTTTCAATTTTTCTGTTTCCAAGAGCCATTTCGGCATCGTTTAATTTGTTTTTCTCGTACTCTTTTACCGTTGTACAAGACTGTACTGAAGCAACGGTGATTAGTAAGAAGCCGAATATTTTTATAAGGTTTTTCATTTTAGATTAATGTTTTGAGATGAATAAATTTTGTCCTGATCATCAATAATGATGCATTCCAGATGGTTGATCTGGTTGATCATATGGAGGGCCGCATCAATTCCCATAATACTTACCGGAGTTGCCATTGCATCTGCAATTTCTGCGTTAGGACAAAAGATCGTAACACTTTTTACGCCCGAAACAGGCATTCCCGTTTTGGGATTGATGGTATGAGAATATTTTTTACCGTTGATAACGACGAATTTTTCATAATTTCCCGAAGTTGCAACCGCCATATCTGTAATATTCATATAAGAAAACGGCTGTTTTGCGTTATCAGGATCGGCAATTCCCACAGTCCAGGGCTTTCCGTCTGCCTGATTTCCCCAGGTCGTTAAATCTCCTGAAGCATTTACAATTCCGGAAGTGACACCTCTGTTTTGAAGCATCTGTTTTGCCATTTCAGCAGCATACCCCTTACCGATTCCTCCAAAGCCAATCCGCATGCCTTTTTCTTTTAGCAGAACAGTTTGCTCTTCGCGGTTAAGAATAATATTCTGATAATTTACTAGTTTCAGATGATCTTTAATCAGTTCAGGATTCGGAAGCTCTCTCATTTCCTTGTCGAAATTCCAGAAACTTTTATCGATTCCACCATAGGAAATATCGAAATATCCGTCTGTTATTCTGCTGATTCTAAGGCTTCTTTCAATCAGATCAAAAATCTCCCAATCCACGTTTACAGGCTTGATTCCGGCATTTCTATTGATGAGATTGGTCTGGCTTTCCTCACTGAATGTCGTCAAGAGCTTTTCAATTCTGCGAATCTCGTTAATCGCTGCATCGATATGCTGATTTGCCAAATTTTCATCATCGCTTACAACAGTAATTTCAAAAGCGTTCCCCATTAGTTTCTGAGGTCTTTTGAATTCTCTTACCATACTTTTTATTTTTGATTTTCTTTTATACTTTTTATCTCTTTGCTGAAAGCCAGCGCATCTTCCGAAGGCAGTCCTTCCCAGCTTTTCAGGACTTTTCCTTCAGGATTCAATAACAATGTATATGGAAATAATCCTTTTTGATTGTATTGATCGGCAAGCGAAGCATTTTCTTTTTTCAGTTCAGAGGAAAGCTGATTCTTTTTATTTCTTGGAAAATCTGCATTGATATAAACGATGAAATTTTCCGACTCCAACTTTTTAAATTCATCAGTTTCTATGATATTTTTGTGAAGTTTGATGCACGGAATACACCAGTCTGAACCTGAAAAATTCAATAAGATAAGTTCTTTATTTTGGGAAGCTTGTTTTTTGGCATTTTCCAAACGGCTTTGCGCATGAATGCCAATAGCGAATACAACCATTAATATGGCTGAAAATAGTGTTTTCATTATTATAAAATTAATGATATAAAATAATTGATGATGTTGGTCTGTGAGCACAAACCAAATTGAGACTGAATTATATAAAAGAAACCCTTGGTGGTTCCCATACGGAATTCAGAAATCCTTTATAACAAAGATCTTCGTCTTTTGATGGGATTTTATGACATTCTAAAGAACTGAAATGATATGGTCCCGTTTCAAAACTGAATCCCTGATTAATCGTAAAAACCAATGACAAAGGCGCAGAATGTATGATAAAGGGAAGTTTCTGATCTTTACCGTAATCTCCATCTTTCACAGGATGATCATAATGTGTTTTTAGAAACGCGGTAAGTGTCATATCCGGATTCAATTCTTTATGTTCGAAATAATGCTCGACCAATTCCGGGATTTTCAAAAGCTGATACAATTCGGTTGTAGAAACCAAATATAAAAATAACAACAATATGGAAATCAACTTTTTCACTATTCAAAATTATGAAATATTTTATTACAAATATTTTTTATCTTCTTCCCAAATATCTTTTCATCAACTTATAAAGCTCAAACCACAAAACTGAAATAGCAGCAACAATCAATGTCATTCCCAATTCTTTTGCTTCAAGCGGAGTTACACTAAAGAATGCTGATACCGGCTTTACGTAAAGAATAAAAAGCAATAATACAAGAACCAACACGGAAATTCCTGTCAATAAAAAGTTACGATTTTTAAAACTTTCAAAAATACTATAATAGAAAGACCGGTTTACCAGACTGAGTAATATATTAGAAAATATTAAAGTACTGAAAACCAATGATCTAGTTTTAGGTTCATCATTCCCCAGACCAAGAGAATACTGATATATCCACAGTATTCCTGCCGTAATGATGAGTCCCTGAATAATGCTTATTGTGAGTTCTCTCCAGTTCAGAAAAGTATCTGTCAGTGCTCTTGGAGGTCTTTTCATTGCATTTTTTTCCATTGGCTCATTTTCATAAACAATGGAACATGTTGGCCCCATAACCAATTCCAGAAAAATAACATGTACCGGAGTGAATATATGTGGAAATACCCAACCCAAAAACAAAGGTAAAGAAACAGTGAGTATAATAGGAATATGAATAGAAATAATATACTGGACCGCTTTTTTTATATTGGCATAAATTCTTCTTCCTGCAGCAACCCCAATTACGAGTTTATCCAGATCATCATTGGTGATGACCAGTGCTGCGGCTGATTTGGCAATTTCAGTCCCTTTATTTCCCATGGCCACTCCAATATGAGCTGCCTTTAAAGCTGGCCCGTCATTCACACCATCTCCCAGCATTGCCACTACGTGGCCTTGAGCTTTCAAGGCAGAAACCACTTCGAGCTTTGCTTCAGGAAACATTCTTGTAAACAAAGTGGTATCTTCTGAAACTTTTATAAGCTCTGTTTGTGAATACCCTGCTATTTCACTTCCATTAACAGGCAGAGTCTTGTTTTCTATTCCTGCCTGCAATGCAATGGCTTTGGTAGTATCCGCATTATCTCCTGTAATGACTTTTACTTTAATACCGGCATCGTAGATATGTTTAAATACTTCTTTTATTCCTTTTTTGGGAGGATCATAAAATACGGTCAATCCTAAAAAATCAAATTTAAAATCCTGCTGTTTATCCGGAAAATCATTTCCTTCAAAATGAGATCTGGCAACACCGAGAACTCTGTATCCCTGTTCTCCGAAATTCTTTATTAACGTTCTTATTTTATTTTTTTCTTCTTCTGAAAGACTGGAAACACTTATAATGGCTTCCGGAGCTCCTTTAGCTGCTATAATTCTGTCTTTTTGCTCATTTTCAAAAAGATGGGTCATCATCGGCGGTTTACCTTCCAACGGGTACTCATGAAACAGCTGATAGTCTTTTCTTTGATCAGGCTTACGATTCTGTTCATAGACCTTATGTAGTGTTATTTCCATGGGGTCAAAAGGTACAGGTTCACTACTCCACATCGCATAATCAATGAGTTCATGCAGCACTGTTGTCTCAAACTCTGTTTCTTCATAAGTTCTGTCAGAACGGTAATCATACAGATGTTTCAATTGCATGGAGTTTTCCGTAATCGTTCCTGTCTTATCAGTACAGATTACAGAAACGCTTCCCAGCGTTTCTACAATACTGCTTCGTTTAATAATAATTCCTTCCCGCATCAGTTTCCATGCGCCCAAGGCCATAAAGGTCGTAAAGGCTACAGGAATTTCTTCAGGAAGAACAGACATTGCTAATGTAAGCCCACTCAATAAACTGGTCACAAAATCTCCTGTTTTGACAAAGCTGAAGATGCATACTGCCAGGAAGATGATGAGCCCGATAACAGCCATCCCCTTTACAAAGTTCCTGATCTGAAGCTGTAAAGGAGATATTTCTGTTTTTATATTGAGTATGGACTGTCCTATTTTTCCTACTCTTGTTTCCTTTCCAATATTTTCAACCTTAAAAACCGCAAGTCCGGAAACTGTAATTGTTCCGCTATAGACTTTATTATCTTCAGATTTGCTGTCCTTGAAAACAGAAAAGCTCTCTCCGGTAAGGGAAGATTCATTGACAGAAAAATCGTTGCTATGAACAATTCTTCCGTCCGCATTGATGAGGTTTCCTTCTTCGGTAATACACAGATCTCCGACTGCTATTTCAAAAGTAGGAATATCTAAAATCTTTGAATCCCTGATTACTTTACTTAAAGGTTCATTCAATTTTTCAAGTTCTTCCAGTGCCTTTTTGCTCCGGTTATCCTGATAAAAAGAAATTGCAGTAACTCCAACAATAGCAGCAAACATAAATAAAGCCTCGCCATAATCTCCTGTAAGCACATAAATGAAGGAAACACATATAAGAAGAATCAGCATCGGTTCTTTAAGGATGTTGAGAAGAAGATCTGCCCATGATTCTTTCTTAACCGCTTCGAGACGGTTATATCCGTATTTTTTTCTGGAAGCGGCTACTTCAGATTCTGTAAGCCCTTTCAAATTTTCCGGTATATTGTAATTCATACGAAATGGATATGATATTAAATTTACTGATTGTTTTGTTATATCAGGGTACTATTTCTGTTTTTTTACAGCCTCCTATTCAATCTGCTTTTTCACCTCATTTACCCATTGTTCAATTTCTGACTTTTGGGTATCAGTCAGCTTTGCATTCTGATGAACAACAGTATAGGATGTAAGGGGCATTTCGCCCTCTCTGATGGTTTCTGCAACCTCATCAAGTTTCTTTAACTTTTTCTCTTTTGAATAACTGTTAAATTCATCAAAATTGAGATGCCGTTTTCCTGAGTTCACATGATCTGCTAGCCACCATTTTACAGGCTGTATGTTATTGTACCACGGATAAGCCGTGGTGTTGGAATGGCAGTCATAACAGCTTGTTTTTAATAATCCCAGTACATGAACCGGAACCTGATAATGTTTTTCAATGGCATTATCCGAAGGAACTGTTGCAATATTTTTATCAGTATCAAAAAACTGAATCACAATCAGAAACAAGGCTATAAAACCTGCTCCTGTTTTTATTAAAGATGATGTTTTCATAATTTGTATTTATTGATAAGTTCTTTTATTTTACTATAATTTTTATTCATCTGCAGTGTTCTTAAGTTTCATAAGAAGTGTATATGCATTCTTGATGACTATTTTTTTATTCTTAAAATCGTCAGTATTCATAATCTGTACGAATCCGTTTTCTGTTTCACCTAATGTTACAGGAGTCAATCGGTAGGTCTGTTTTTTTTCTTCAACGAAGACAAAGTCTTTTCCTTCAAAATTGACAATACTCTGCTCGGGAACAGCATTGGAAAAAGAAGTACTAGTTTCGATCTCGGCATTCATATACATTCCCGGTACAAGACTCTGGTCATATTTTTCAAAATGACAGTGTACTTCAGCCCATCCGCCCGGGTTTACATCTTTGCTGATCAGCAGAATTTCACCATAGTATTTTTTATCAGGTTCGGCATTGGTATAGGCAGCAAACCTCTGCCCTTTCTTCAGATTTACCAGATCTTTTTCATATACTTTGAGATTTAGATGAATATCATCCGGATTAATAAGTTCAAAAAGGACATCGGAGGGATTCACATATTTACCAATATTCACGTTGACCTTGCTTACAAAGCCATTGATACTGCTGTAAACCGGTACACTTTTTTGAATACTTCCCGAATTGAGAGATTCAGGATTGATATTGATAAGGCGGAGCTGCTGAGCCAGGGAGTTCATCAGGATTTTCTGACTGTTCATTTCAGACTGAGCCTGCTGCATTACCTTATCGCTGGTGGCCTGACTTTGGTTAAGGGTTTTCTGGCGGTTATAATCCAATTGGGCAAAATGATTTTTAGATTTTGCCATTAAATAATCCTGCTGAAGCTGAATAAACTGTGGATTTTCTATCACTGCAATCACCTGCCCTTTTGATACCGGCTTTCCCGGAAGCAGGCTGCTCGATTTCAGGTATCCGCCTAAAGGAATACTGACAGAAACCAGATTTTGCGGTGGTACATCTATCATTCCGTTAAGTTTTAAAACAGAGGAAATCTTCTGTAAAGAAAGTACCGTTGTTACGACAGGTGCATTTTTCAGTTGAGCATCCGTAAGCGTTACAACATTTTCATCTTTAGAAGATACTGCGGCTGGTGCCGGCTTGGCTTTTCCATGGTCTCGACACTCATAAAACATGAGCAATCCTATTATTGACAGGGAATATGATATAATTTTAAATGTACGTTTCATTGTTATGGATTTAAAGTGAGATATTCCAGCTCTATAGCACTCTGATTCAGTTTCCAGACTGCATCGGTATAGCTGTTTTTTAAAGTAACCGCCTGATTGATCAGGATGACAAATTCCAGATAATTGATTTCGCCGGCAAGAAACTGTTTTTTAGCTGTTTCAGTGATGATATCGGCATTTTTCAGTTCCGAGTTTTCGTATTGCAAAACAATATCAAGGTTAGCCTGATAAATTCCGGATGCCTTTCTGTATTGATTCTGCAGGTTGAATTCCATGTTGGCAATATCACTGTCCACAACAGATTCAGCAATTTTTGCGGCCTGAATTCTGGCTTTCTGTCCGCCTGAAAAAACAGGAACCGAAACCCCAAGCTGTACAGAATGAAACTGTGGTGCACCGTTGTAGACTTTTTCATCAGCACCCGTCCCTCTAAAGCTGTTGAGGTTGTAGGCCAGCTGAAGTCCGGGAAGCATTTTTGCTTTTTCAAGGGCAATCTGCTGTTCAGAAATATTTTTCTGTTGCTGTAATACTTTAATAGCCGGATGCAAGCTAAGCTCCTCTTTAAGACCTCCATGGTAAATTTTCTGATCTTCAGGAAGGAAATCTGTTTCTGTATTTAAAAGCCACTGAAGCTGATATCCCAACACAGTAAGCTCCTGTCGCAATTGCTTCAGCTGAATTTCAATAGAAGATTTCTGATTGGAAGCCGTAGTTTTTTCCAGAATATTGCTTTCTCCTGCTTTCAGACGGATATTTGCCTTATCGAGAAAATCAGTGTACAGCTTTAATGTTTCCTGAAGCAGCTTTTCTTTTTGTTTCGCATACAGGATATTATAAAAAGTAAGACTCACCGCTTTCTTCAGTTCATATTCCTTAAGAGAAACATTCAGCAGAGACTTTTTCCATTCTTCCGTGTATACATTCTTCTGCTTTTTATACACAGTCGGAAATGCGATATTCTGTGAAATTCCGAATTTCATATCCGTCAGTGCACTGTTGATCTGACCATAATCTACTGTTACTCCCGTTTGAGGAATATCAGATGATGACCTGATAAGGGCTTTTGTATATTCTGATTTTAATTTTTCATTTTTAAGATTTCTGTTATTTTTCAAAGCAATATCAACAGCATCCTGCAATGTAACGGAAGTCTGGGAGTTTACCTGCCCCGCAAAACCGAAACATATAATAAAGACCAGAACGGAAATCTGTTTTTTATTTTTTATTTTTTTCATTTTTAAATCCTTTTTCAATAGTTACATACAATAATGGTAAGACGAACAGAGTAAGAAAAGTTGCGACCATCAGTCCTCCAATGACCACTGTGGCCAAAGGTCTTTGTACTTCTGCTCCTGCTCCGTTGCTGACAGCCATCGGAATAAACCCCAAGGAAGCAACAAATGCTGTCATCAGCACCGGACGAAGCCTCGACTCTCCACCATCTGTAATGATTCTTACAATATTTTTAATTCCTCTCTTTTGAAGACGGTTAAACTCTGAGATCAGCACAATTCCATTGAGTACTGCCACTCCGAATAGAGCAATAAATCCCACACCCGCACTGATGCTGAAAGGCATTCCTCTAAGTGCCATCAGAAATACACCACCAATAATAGAAAGTGGAATCGCGGTGTAAATTAACAAGCTTTCTTTAACGGAATTAAAGGCAAGGAAAAGCATTACGAAAATAAGAGCCAGAGCAATGGGAACTGCTATCATGAGACGCTGTTTGGCATTATTGAGGTTTTCAAACGAACCTCCATACGTCATATAATATCCTGTAGGAAGTTTCATTTTCTGATCTACCTTCTGCTGAAGTTCTTCTACAATACTCTGAACATCCCTGCCTTTGATATTAAAACCTACTACAATTCTTCGTTGGGCATTTTCCCTCTGAATCTGATTGGGACCATTCTTCACTTCCACTTTAGCAAGCTGGGACAGCGGAATCTGATTTCCAAATGGTGTAGGAACCAAAAGATTTTTAATATCGGTAACATTTTTCCGGTCTTTGTTATCCAGACGTACGACCATATCAAAGCGTTTTTCACCTTCAAAAACCAATCCGGTACTTTGCCCCGCAAATGCGGTATTAACCACACGGTTGATATCTGAAACAGATAAATGGTACTGAGCGATCAGAGGACGGTTGTATTCAATGATTACCTGCGGCATTCCCGAAACAGGTTCTATATAGAGATTCTGGGTTCCTTCCACTGTTTCTATAATCTTCCCGAGCTTCTGGGCATTTTGGGAAAGTACATCAAGGTCTTCCCCAAAAATTTTGATCACGACGTCTTGTCTTGCCCCGGTCATCAGTTCATTAAAACGCATCTGAACAGGATATTGGAAGCTGGCAGTAATTCCTGGTACATCCTGCAGTTGTTTCCCCATTTTATCAGCCAGCTCCGGAAAAGTGGACGCTGAAGTCCATTCTTTTTTATCTTTTAGAATAACCATCATATCAGAAGCATCCATCGGCATCGGGTCTGTAGGAACTTCTCCGCTTCCAATTTTTGTGACCACTTTTTCCACTTCGGGAAATCTGGATTTGAGAATGTGTGCTGCTTTCTGGGTACTTTCGATAGTTGTCGTCAGATTACTTCCAGGTAAAACCCTGGTATCTACGGCAAAATCACCTTCTTCAAGGGAAGGAATAAATTCACCACCCATTTTGGACAAAATGAAAACAGCAGTTATAAATAAGACTGCCACTATCCCAAAAACTATTTTGGGCACTCTGAGAAGTTTGAGCAAAACTGCCAGATATACCTTCTCTACCTTTTTCATCATTCTGTCTGATAATGTAGGCTTACCGCTTCTTTTTCTAAGCAATAACGCGCTCATCATTGGAATATAGGTCAGTGAGAGCAAAAATGCTCCCAGCAGTGCAAAAGCTACGGTCTGGGCCATAGGCTTAAACATTTTGCCTTCAATTCCCTGCAGGGTAAGGATCGGGAGATAGACAATCAGAATGATAATCTGTCCGAAAACGGCGCTGTTCATCATTTTTCCTGCAGATTCTATAACGACGGTATCCATTTCTGATTTTCCGACAGAGAAAATCTTTTTAAACTTTGAATTATGACTGAACTGATGTAAAACAGATTCCACAATAATCACTGCTCCATCAATAATCAGCCCGAAATCCAAGGCCCCAAGACTCATCAGATTTCCGCTGACTCCAAAGAGGTTCATCATACATATTGCAAAAAGCATCGCCAAAGGAATAACAGAGGCAACCAGCAAACCTGCTCTTATATTCCCAAGAAATAAAACGAGTACGAAGACTACAATCAATGCTCCTTCCGTAAGGTTTTTTTCTACTGTTCCAATGGCATTGTTCACCATTTTGGTTCTGTCCAGAAATGGCTCTATCACCACTCCCTTCGGAAGCGATTTCTGAACCTGGGCAATTTTTTCCTTTACATTTTTTATGACCTGATTACTGTTCTCGCCTTTGAGCATCATTACTACAGCTCCAGAGACTTCTCCCTCATCATTAAAGGTCATGGCCCCATAACGGGTTGCAAACCCCTGCTTTACCTCAGCAATATCCCGTATAAACAACGGAACATCATTTGTTTTTGTCGCAATAGAAATATTGTTGATTTCTTCAATACTTCCTACTAACCCTTCACTCCTGATATATAGAACAGTAGGTCCTTTCTCAATATAGGCACCTCCTGTATTCTGATTGTTGGCCTGCAATGCATCAAATACGTCATTGATTGTTATTCCATAGGCATTAAGCCTGTCTGGATTTACAGCAATTTCATATTGTTTCAGCTTGCCTCCGAAGCTGCTCACCTCTGCCACTCCTTTTACTCCCAAAAGCTGTCTTCTTACAATCCAGTCCTGAATGGTGCGGAGTTCTGTGATATTGTATTTTTTTTCATATCCTTTTTCAGGCCTCACTACATACTGGAAAATTTCGCCAAGTCCTGTCGAAATAGGTCCAAGCTGCGGATTTCCTATTCCCTGTGGAATAACGGACTGTATCTGTTGGAGCCTTTCGGCGACCTGCTGCCTTGCCCAATAGATGTCTACATCATCTTCAAAGACAATGGTAACCAGAGAAAGTCCAAACCTGGAGAAACTCCTGATCTCCTTTAATCCTGAAATATTATTGTTGGCCTGTTCTATAGGAAAGGTAATAAGCCGTTCTATATCTGTTGCACCAAAAGAGGGTGCCATCGTAATGACCTGTACCTGATTATTGGTGATATCCGGAACAGCATCTATTGGCAATTTGGTAACCTGATAGGTGCCTACACCAATAAGTCCCAATACCAACAATGCAATAATGAGTTTATTCTTTACAGAAAACTCAATGATTTTTGTAAGCATAAAAATGATTGATTATCTTAATTATTGTAATGAAATTCTGGTATCCTGAAACGTAGCCCCAAGCATCTACATATCATGCAAACACCTATAAGGAAACAGAATACCTTCCCAATCAAAAAATGACTGAGAAAAACAGATTAAGATTGACGAAATCTTGGCGGCTGCCAGATAGAATTAAGAATTTCCTTATTGTAAAGCGCACTTTTGTAAAAGGTCTTCTTGATTTCAATAGGAGTAAACACCTTCTCTACACAATGAAAATCTAAGGAAGGATTAATAGTGAAAACCACAGACAACAGGTTTGCATGTGATACAAAAGGTAATCTCTGGTCCTGATCATGGTCACTGTCTTTCACAGGGTGGTCGTAATGGGTTTTCAGAAATGCAGCAAGTGACATTTCAGGATTGAGATTTTTATGCGTTATATAATGCTCTATAAGGAGCGGTATTTTCAAAAACTGATACAATTCAGTTGTAGAAACTAAAAACAATGATAGCAACAATATGGAAATCAACTTTCTCACGCTATCAAAATTATCAAATTTTTAGTTAAGAATAATTTTAAATAAGCTAATCATTACATATTTATATTTAGTTTTACTAAAAACTACTCCATAATTTTTTTGTTGATAGCGTATTCGTCATAGACAATATTAATGAGTTCATCAGAGTTAATATTTCGCGAAAAAATAGGATAATGGAAAGCATCAAGCTTGTTAAGAATACGAATGAGATCCATCTTTTCTTTATAGGTAAGATTTCCGGCAACAATATTCGTTGCCTGACGAATTTTTTCCATTTGTCTTTCGAGAACAATCAATCCTTTTTCTGAAATACGGATGAGCTTGCTTCGTTTGTCCATATCAGACTCTGTCTGCTCCACAAGTTTCTGACGAAGCAGTCTTGCAATAACAAGCATGCCAACTGGCTTATCATGTATATTTTTTTTGATGAGTGCCATTTTGGTCATTTCGCCAAAAGCTTTTAAGTTGATAAGGTAAATAAAGTCTTCCTGAGTAGAAAATTCAGAATTAATAATAGCTGACTTTGAATAGGTTTTAGCGTATCGGTTTATATGGACCAGTAAGGTACTAATTGCACTTTCAGCACTCCTGCCATTCTCTTTTCCTTCCCAATACGGCTCATCAACAAGGTTCTCTCCACCGGAAATCCATGATTTAAAGCCTTCAATAGTAGGTGGATAAGAATGTGAAGATGTTTTATTCTCTGACTCAAATTGCTCAAGAAGAGTCATAAATTCTTTGATAAGGGTAAAATTCATTTCAATTAAATACTATGCAAATATACCTGCTTTTAATTTAATATCAATTCTTTGCTCACTGTATATTGTGTCTATTCAAGGAATAATAAAAAGAGGAACCAATTACTATTTTTGAAACATTTATGTAAATCTCTCAACAAGCAAAAAAGAATATAAATAAACCAAATTAAAAATTAAGAAAGCTGTCCGAAACTGATAAATTTTCGGACAGCTTGTCGTATGAGGTTTTTGAATTAATTTGTTCTTTTTCTCCATTCAGCCTTCACATCTTCAGCGGCATCTTTTGTACTTTCCCAAGCTTCATCGGCTTTATCTTTAATATCTTCCCATGCCTCGGACACATTTGATTTTACCTTATCTAACCAGTCTTCCTGCGTCGCTTCCTGATCATTATCTCTTTTTTCATTGATATAATCTTTTGCTTTATCCGCTAATTCACTGATCTTCCATTTTGCATTATCAGCCGCATTTTTTAAAGAGTTTTCTGTTTCATTAACTGCATTTTCCGCTTTGTTATAATCTGAATTATTCATAATATAATATTTTAGTAATTGGTATATAAATAAACAATGTCCATGCCTAAAACGTCCGTTAATATGTTAAAAATATCTTAAAATATTAAATCATCATTTTAAAAACCACACTTCATTTAATTATGCGTCTCATAACCAATGACATAATCTTTCATGCATCCTACAATATTCTCTGCAGCAGTATATCACTTTATGTCCTTATGCTACTATGACGCTGATCATTCTTTTACCAATTTATCCGGTATCACCGGTTAGCAGAATTTTCTCCCATGACATCTGAATTTAAATGTATCCTAAAACATTATCCCCAAAAGGCATTAAATCTTCTCTAAAAGATGGCCAAAGTATTTTTTCTTTTTCACAAGATAACTTTCATTCACTTCATTGGAATCAATTTCCAAAGGAATTCTGTTGTTGAGAATAATCCCACTGTTCTCTATTGATCTGATCTTATCCGGATTGTTGGTCAACAGATTAATATTCCCGACCTCTAAAATATTCAACATTTCAACGGCTATGTCAAAGTTTCTTCCGTCTGCCGGGAGTCCTAGTTTCAAATTGGCTTCAACAGTATCCAATCCTTTCTCCTGAAGTTCATATGCCCTGAGTTTATTAATGATTCCGATATTTCTTCCTTCCTGACGAAGGTAAATGATCACTCCTCCATTTTCCGACATATATTTCATAGCAGCATCAAGTTGTTGTCCACATTCACATTTTTTGGAATGAAAAACTTCTCCTGTAATACATTCTGAATGAAAACGAACATTGACAGTTGTATTAAAATCTGTATTGTCTGCTACCCAAACCAGATGGGGACTCCAGTCTTCTTCATTCTCCGAAAATGCATACACCATGAACATCCCATATTCTGTAGGTATTTTTGATCGAGCTTGTATTTTGAGCATTTTTTCTGATTTTAAGTTAATATAATCTATTTTTCAAACGGACTTTTTCTGTCTTGTTTTACCCATATCAATTTTGAAGTATCATAACCGATCTCCTGAGCTTTACTGAGAAAATTTTGTTTTATGTTTTCGGGAACGGTCTTTTCACGGGATAGAATCCACAAATAATCTAAGTTTTTTCCAGCAATCAAGGCGTATTTGTAATCTTCCAGGGCTACGACGTTATATCCGCTGTAAAAAGGGCCGAAAAAGCTCACTTTCAGAGCTGCAGTGTTTTTGTCTCCTCTAAATTTAGCTGTTCCATTAACAGACACCCATTTATTCTTTTTAAAATTATATCCGCTGTTGACTACTTTTACATTTCCTTCCTCATTAAGACTGTACTGAGCGATTGCATTATCAAGATCTTTTTCAAAGCGATAATCGAATCGGGCTATCTCATACCATGTTCCTAAATATCTATTGACATCAAATCGATCAATAGGCTGCGCTTTTTCGGGCATAGAAGAACAAGAAAACAAAATGATTAACAACGTGAAACTTGATAATAATGTAAGAATGAATTTATTTTTCATTTTTAGTTACTTTTTTAAAGAAATAAATATTAAGTAAAAACTGACTGTAACCATAAACGGCATCTTCTACAGGGATAGTTCCCATTCTAATCCCTAAAAAGTCATCGGGATTATAATTAACAACCGGCGAAGGAATAAAAGAACCTGTCAGGATTCCATTCACTGCAAAAAAACCGGGCATCAATATCAGATATACGAGACTAACCTTTCCTATCCATTCTTTTTGAGCAATAAAATGAAGATAAAATAGGGTAAGCAGTGTTACAATTACGGTAAGAAGCGTGTATATTTTCTCATAATAAAGAAAACCAACCACACCAAGGATAATAAATGACGTGAATACGATGAGATTATTAAAAGCACCAGCCCAATCAAGACGATAGAATTTCTCAATGCAGTAATAAGTGAAAACGCATGCAAAAGGAATACAGTAAAAAAACAGCCATTCTTCAACAGGAAGTCCTGCTATTTTAAATCCTAAGGTATAATTGAGATCAAACCACCATACTCCATTTGCGGTAAACCATATATCCCAGACAATAAAAGGAACTCCCACAATGGTCGATGACAGAAGAAACTTTCCAAAAAATCTGCTAAACTGTATTCTTCTGTCAAAAGATGCAATAAAGCAAATAATGATCGTGAAAAAATTAATCAGTATGTAAGTATAAGGCATCATTTTTTATTGAAATACATTTTAAAATATTTAACAGGAACCCACAAAAAGCCAAAACATTCTCCTTTTTCTTTACCCAAATGTTTGTGATGTTGCTTATGGGCCCGTCTTATGGCAAGGAAGTAAGGGTTTTTTGCTTTTGTAAAAATTTTTGCTCTCTGGTGAATAAAAATATCATGCACAAAGAAATAGGCCATTCCGTAGAGGCTTATTCCCAGACCGATAAAAAACCAATAACTGAAATTCTGCTGTACTCCCAGATATAATAAAGCAATAGCCGGGCTTGCAAAAATGAAAAAGAACCAATCATTCCTTTCAAGCTTGCCATCATGACTGTGATCATGATGATCCCGGTGCAGGAACCACAAAAAGCCATGCATAATATACCGATGGATCAGCCATGTAGCTCCTTCCATTGAAATAAATACTCCCAAAACGATCAGAATATTCATTTTAATTATGTTTATCGTTAAAAAGATCATCCAGAACTCTGTATCTGAAATCGAAAATACTTCTGAGTTTTTCTTTTACAAATAACTGATGGGCTATTTTACCTAAAATTCCCATCGGCAGTTCATAATCTACTGTGTCTTTCATGAGTACTCCATTCTCATTAGGGATAAATTCATGAAAATGATTCCAGTACTTGTATGGACCTTCTTTCTGAAAGTCTGTAAAACTTTCATGATCTTTTACATGGCTTATAACGGTTTTCCATTTCATCGGAATTCCCAGCACTGGAGAAACTGTGTAATCTATTTCCATTCCTTTAAAAATAGGCTTATCCTTAACATCGGAAAGAACAACAAAGCCCATGCTCTCAGGGGTTATTTCTGATAAATTATGAGGCGATGAAAAAAAACTCCATGCCGTTTCAATGCTGCAACTCAGCTGTTGCTCTCTGTATAATCTGTACATCATTTATTTTTTATCAATTGTTAAACACTTCAACAATCATTTTAATCCTGTATTCTACGGTCAGAAATAAGCAGATTTGTAACGGATATAACTTTTGAACGCAACCAGCAACTTTTGTGAATTGGCAATTCTGATTCTTTGCTGCAACATATTCTGGGAGCTTGTTCTTTTTATTTTCTCAAACAGGGAAAGATAGTATCTGTAGGCAAGGTATACTCCGAAAATGGATGATCCTGGCAGTTTCTTAATTCCCTGCAATGCTTCTTTGAATTCTTCTTCAATTTCATTTTCAATCTGCGTTTTTACTATATTATCAAAGACTGACATATTCAGAGATGGGAAATAAGTTCTTCCTAAAAGCTGATAATCATCTTTAAGATCCCGCAAAAAATTTACTTTCTGAAAAGCAGATCCTAATTTCATTGCAAAGGGTTTAAGCTTATCATATTGCTGCTTATCACCTTCTGTAAATATCTGCAGACACATTAATCCTACAACTTCTGCAGATCCGTATATATACTCTTTGTACAGGTCAGAATTATAATCAATTTTATGAAGATCCATTTCCATACTATGTAAAAACTGATTGATCAGCTTTATATCAATATCATACTTCCGAACCGTTTCCTGAAATGAATGCAAAATAGGATTGAGTGATATTCTATCTTCAAGCGCTTCATAGGTTTCCGCTTTTAATCTCTTCAGAAGCTTTTCTTTATCATAGCCATGAAAACTATCTACAATTTCATCTGCAAGGCGCACGTAACCATAAATAGCATAAATAGCAGGCCTGATAGCAGGCTTGAGGGCAAGTATTCCCAACGAAAAACTGGTACTGTATTTTTGTGTAGTGTACTTACTTACTTCGTAAGACAATTCATCAAACAGCTTTTTCATATTATTTTATTTTTAGTTTACTAACTTCAGCCGCCACAATTTTCCCTGAAATTACCGAGGGAGGAACTCCGGGACCGGGAACCGTCAACTGTCCTGTATAGAACAGATTCCCAATCTTTCTGTTCCTTATCTTGGGTTTTAAAACTGCCGTCTGTGATAAAGTATTAGATAACCCGTAGGCATTACCCTCATAAGCATTATAATCAGAGATAAAATCGCTTACACAATAGCTTCTTTTATATTCAATTCTAGAAATAAGATCGGTTTCACCGGTATGTTTTTCAATTCTTTCAAGCATTTCCATCAAATATTTTTCCCTAACAGGTTCCTCATCATGTATGCCAGGGGCAAGGGGTAGCAGTAAAAAAAGATTCTCGCAACCTTCAGGAGCTACATCCGGATCTGTCTTGGAAGGGCAACATGTGTAAAAGAGAGGCTTTTTGGGCCATTTTTTATTTTTATAAATACAATCTATATGATTATCAAGTTCATTTTCAAAAAACAAAGTATGATGTTTTAAATGGGGTATTCTTCCTCTTATTCCCAAATAATAAATAAGACAAGAGGGGGCGAAGGTTCTCGTCTTCCAATATTCATCTTTATAGTTTCTGAGCGATTTGGGAAGTAGTCTTTCTGTATGATGATAATCTGATGAAGCAATGACCGCATCAAATTCATATGTTTTACCATCCACTAGTATGGAAGATACCTTTCCTTTTTCCGTATTTATTTTTTGTACTTCATGATTAAAATGAAACGTTACACCCTGCTTTTCTCCTACCTCTTTCATAGCAAGAACAAGTTGATAAAAGCCTCCCATAGGATATTTTGTGCCCAAAACATAGCCTCCGTAATTCATAAGACTGTACAGAGCAGGAATCTGCTGGGGAGAAGCTCCGAGGAATATAACCGGAAACTCCATCAGAGATTTTAATTTTTCATCAGAAAAGTATCCTGATACATACTTTCGGAAATTGCTGAGAAGATCAAGCTTGAGAGCACTGTTTGCTATTTTTAAAGAAGCAAATTCACGCCAGCTGTAGCAGGGCTTGGTAACAAATTCCTTCATTCCGATTTCATACTTAAATCTAGCAGACTCCATAAATCTGTCATATTGATTACCTGCTCCACTTTCTGTTGCTTCAAAAAGTTCTCTTATAGCATCATTATCTCCAGGAACAGAAACTTTTTCTCCTGAGAAAACCATTTCAAACTGTGGGTCTAAGGAAACAAGTGTAAAAAAATCAGACACTTTGCAATCAAAATCATTGAAAAATCTCTCAATAATATCAGGCATCCAGTACCAGCTAGGGCCCATATCAAAAACATAGCCTTTATCTGTTTTAAATTGCCTTGCACGACCACCAGGTTGGTTATGCTTTTCAAATACATGCACTTCATTGCCGGATTTTGCGGCATAAGCAGCTGCTGAGAGTCCTGAAAATCCAGAACCTATCACTGCAATTCTCTTTCTTAAGTTTCCAGTATTCATTGGTATTTATCTAATAGTTTTAACAGATAATCTTATATCGTATCAATTGAGTTCCTTATTCACCATATCCAGCAAACTGGCAGTTGTCAAATTCATTTTGTAAAAAGAATCATGGAATTGGTCCAATTTAGAAAGTATGGTAATGAGTAACATTTGTTCAGAACGGGTCAAATTCCCCACCACTATCTTTGAAACTTTACGAATCTCCTGCATATGCTCCTCAAGCACCGAAATTCCTTTTTCTGTTATCTGAATATATTTTTTTCTTTTATCTTCCTGAGATTTTGTCTGTTCAACCCAACCATTATGAATCAAACGGTTAATAATTAGTATCCCTGAAGATTTTTCACTTACATTATGGCCGATAAGTTCCATTTTAGACATTGCTCCCCTTGTCCTTAAACTGATCAGATAAATAAAATCATCCTGGCTTGAAAAAACAGAATTCCCAATTGAACGGGAATACATTTTCGCAAACCGTCCTATTCTTATAAGTAAAGTATTAATAATACTCTCGGAACTTCTTCCTAACTCCTTCCCTACCCACCAAGGATTTTCTGATTCAGAAGGATTTTTATGGCAATCATTAATCCAATGTATAAACCCTTGAAGATCATTATTATATAATGCCTTATTTTCATTTTGCTGAATGAATTGATGAACAAGTTCCAAAACTGATTTTAAAAGATCAAAATTCATATCAATCAAATTAGTATACAAATATACTAAAATATGTATATAAATATACTTTAAATTGTTTTATTTAAAAATTATTAATTAAAGAAATACAAAGATTGGGTTTTAAACAAAAGGAAACAAAACAATAAAACACTAATAAACAATATTTTACATATCATCAATTAGATTAAAAAAAATGAAATCATAAGAAAGAAATTAAAAACATATAGTATATTTATAAACTTAATATTTATAAATATCAAACGCTTTAATAAGATTACGCTGTTGACTTGGTCGCTATTTTACAATATAAATCCCGGGCTTTTTTAATTATTAATGTATGTATTGCAATATATTATGTATAATGGAATTGAAAAAACATATTGATTATTAGTCATTTTAATAGTATCTTGTAGAAAACAAATCTTTATTACGATATGTCTGCCAAACGTTACGTTCAAACCCACACCAGGAGGATAAGAAAATTCTTTGGGTTATTAGGTCCGGGATTAACGACTGGTGCTGCCGATGATGATCCGTCTGGAATTGCAACATACTCTCAGACAGGAGCTCAATTTGGTTATGGACAGCTATGGACAGCACTTTATATGCTTCCCTTTATGATTGCGGTACAGGAAGCTTGTGCAAGAATAGGAATGGTTACCGGTAAGGGGCTTACGGGAGTAATCAAAATGCATTACAGTAAGAGAATATTGTACAGTTCAGTAGGGCTTGTGGTGATTGCCAATACGATTAATATCGGGGCGGATATTGGAGCAATGGCCGCTGCCGCACAATTAATTGTCCCTGTTGATATTATCATACTGATGCTTGTTTTTACTATCAGTATATTGGTCTTGGAGATATTCACCAGCTACCAGGTGTATTCAAAATTTCTAAAGTGGCTGGCATTATCTCTTCTTGCCTACCCTCTTACTGTATTCATCATTGATCAACCCTGGAAAGAAATACTAAAAGCCTCTGTTATTCCTCATTTTGAATTTTCATTTAATTTTCTTTTCATAATAACCGGAGTGTTTGGAACAACTATTACCCCTTATATGTTCTTTTGGCAGGCTTCACAGGAAGTGGAAGAAGAAAATAAAAAGGGGTTAATACAAGATGGGAAACCCCAAATCGGATGGCGTCATATTCATGCGATGAGAAAAGATAATAATATAGGCATGATCATTTCCGAATTTACCACATGGTGTATTATTTTGGTCGGAGGAACCGTTTTGCATAGCGCTAATATAACAGATATTAATACCGCAGCTGATGCGGCAAAAGCTTTGGAACCTTTAGTGCAGTCATTTCCAAATTCTGGATTGATATCCAAAATTATATTTGCCATTGGCATCATCGGCCTGGGTTTGCTTGCTATCCCCGTCCTCTCAGGATCAGCATCTTATGCCGTTTCAGAAGCTCTTAACTGGAAAGCCAGTTTAGATATGAAATTTACAAAAGCAAAAGGATTTTATATGGTTATTATTATTTCTACCCTTATTGGCCTTTGTATGAATTTTATCGGTATAAACCCAGTAAAAGCTCTTGTTTATCCCGCAGTTCTCAATGGCATAGCAGCGGTACCTCTTTTGTTTCTGATTATCCGGATATCAGCAAGTGAAAGTATTATGGGAGAATTTAAAAGCAGATGGCTTTCAAAAATTTTATTATGGGCGACATTTTTCTTTATGGCCACCGCTTCTGTGGCAATGTTGTTTACTATTTAAATAATAATTCCTATTCCACTTGTGTTAAAATAATTTCTTCATCTTTTTTAAGAATTTTAACCGGAACCTGAAGATCTGTCTGAATTTTCACCCTAAGTGCCTCCAATGCAGAAGATTCTCCGTGAACAAGCATAATCTGCTTGGGAGGAATTTCATATTTTTTAACCCACTCTATTAATTCAGACTGGTCTGCATGAGCAGATAGTCCCGTGATTTCTGCAATATGGGCTCTGACCTCATAGAATTTCCCGTGCATTTTCAGCTCGTGAGACCGGTTGAGCAGTGCTCTCCCCCTTGTACCTTCAGCCTGAAATCCAACAATGAGGACCGTATTTCTACTGTCCCCAATATAGTGTTTCAGATATTCCAGCACTCTTCCGCCAGTAATCATACCACTTCCCGCAATGATAATTTTTGATTTTTTTTCTGCGATGATTTCCTGAGTTTCAGTATAATCTTTTGTGATATAAATCTTTTCAATAATATCATTCCATTTCTGGGTATCAACCAAAGTGTATCCAGAGTACCTGACCATGATTTCGGTGGCTAAAGCTGCCATAGGGCTATCCAGAACCACTGGAATACTGACTGGGATTTTATTTTCGTTTTTAAGTTCCTGAAGGATATACATGATTTCTTGTGCCCGTCCAACCGCAAAGCAGGGAATAATTATATTTCCCCGGTCTTTTATGGTTTTATTAATCCAATACTCCAACTGATCAGACAAGTCTTTATTTTCGTGAAGTCTGTCCCCATAAGTTGATTCCATAACCAAAAAATCAGCTTGGGAAAAAAAATCGGGAGGAGCTAAAACTGCACTGTGATTTCTTCCAATATCTCCAGAAAAAACTATTATTTTCCCAAAGCAGGTAATTTTTACAGAGCACGCTCCTATAATATGTCCACAGGGTTTAAACATACAGCTTATATGATCGCTTAGTCTAATTTCCTCATTTTCATCAATCACATAAAACTGTTTAAAAGATCTTTCTGCATCATTTATCGTATACAAAGGTTTTGCCGGATTATGTCTTGTATAATGATGACGGTTGGCTTTTTCGGCATCTTCCTCCTGAAGTTTGGCGCTATCAAGTAATATTAGCTTTGTAAGTTCCTTAGTAGGGCCACTCATGTAAATTTTACCTTTAAATCCATTCTTTACGATAAGCGGAATATATCCGCAATGATCAAGATGAGCATGGGTAAGAATAATGGCATCTATTTCCGAAACATCGGTATTCAGTGGCATCCAGTTTTGCTCTCTAAGGTATTTTACTCCCTGAAACAAGCCACAATCAATTAAGATTGTAAGTTCAGGAGTTTTTAATAAATGCTTCGATCCGGTAACAGTTTCTGCACCGCCGAGTGATGTTAGAGTTATAGCGTTCATGGTAATACAATTTTATTGGACTTTTACTTTTTTATTCATTTGCTTTACAGTATTTGCTTTGCCCATTTTGATGTACAGGCGGCCATTTCTATAGTGAGCTTTAATATTACTGACATCAATACCTTCCGGAAGTCTGAAACTCCTTGCAAGAGAAGAGGTTAAAAATTCTTTCCTAACATAATTTTTCTTAATTTCCTCTTTTTTACCTGATGTATAAGCCTGAATATTCAAAATGCCGTTTTCCACCCTTACCTTAAAATCGGCTTTCTTAAAACCGGGAGCATTGACCAATATCTTATAATTCCCGTTTTTATCAATAATATTGACTGAATGTTCTATTTTAACAGGCTGGTTAAGAATCTCATTTGTACTCCAGAACTCTTCTGTTAATAGTTTTGCTGCAGATTGTTTTTGGGCTAAAGTTTTCATAATAATCGTATTTGATTAGAGATCAAAGGTACCATAAGACATATTCAGAAACAGTGACAGTCATTGCATTTAATTGTGACCGTCATCATCCTTCTGCCACCTATTAATAATATCGATAACTTCATAGGCATCGGACGGATCTGCATTTCTGACAGACGCCCATCGTAATCTATCATTTCTTATTTCGGGTACATCATCTTTAAATGGATCTTTAAACCATGCTATAATATATCTGACTCCTAAAGAAATAAGAATTTTAAGAATAACGGATGAAACAGAACAGTCGTTACCGTTAATGACAACAACATCTTTTGCCTCGGCAAAATATACTGTTGCCTCATCCAACGGAACGCTGATGATGGTAATTTTATGCCTTTTATGATTGGCTAAAGCAAGAAATTGTTTGTCAATCTGACTTGTATTGTACGCGATCACTTTCATAGCTTTTTTTCATTCATCAAATGTATTGAAGAATAAAAAAGCCAACCGTGTTCAAAATCATTATTAAAAATGATCTGTATTTCAATTTTTCATTTTCTGTAATCGTGTAATGTCCAAAATTGTAATTCTACCTGCATTTCTGTCAATAAGACCTTCTTCTTTAAAATCTCCAAGTATCCTGCTCACTGTTTCGATAGCCATACCGGCCATAGAAGCAAGATTCTCTCTGGAAATTTCAAAATTTCCTGTCTCTGAATGGGCCTGGTATAATTTGCTGAGGATTTCCGCCATTCTTTTTCTTACTGAAAAATAAGCAAGGTGTAAAAGCTGCTGTTCATGGTTAACAACACTTTGCGCCAGAATTTTAATAAACTTTTCTGCCACATCAGGATATTTACATACCAACTGATCCAGCTCCTCTCTGGGAATAGAGCGCAAGGCAGCATCTTCAAGTACTTCGGCCGTTTCTTTATACTCTCTTCCTGTAAACAATGAGGTAATTCCAAAATATTCGTCAGGGTAATATACACAGGTCATCAGCTCTTTTCCATCTTCTGTCATTTTTGTAGTTTTCACCGACCCGGAAAGTATAAGGTATACTGTATTTGCTGTATCACCTTCCGCGTATATAATCTGTTTCTTTTTAAGGATTTTGATTTTGCGATCATCAAAAGATTTTTTCAGCTCATCCAGACCATTTACAGGTTGAAACAGATGATCCATCTGTTCAGAGTTACTGCTATAAAACTTTTTCTGATGTTCTTTTTTCTTAAGTCTGCCCTCAATTGCATTTAAAAGTTCAATATCATCAAAAGGTTTTGTCAGATAATCATCTGCTCCCATTTCAATTCCTCTTCGTATTTCTGCCCTATCCGCTTTAGCAGTAATAAAGATAAAGGGAATCAGTGAAGTTTCTTCTCTCTTGCTTAAGAGATACAGTACCCCATACCCATCGAGTTCCGGCATCATAATATCACACAATATGATGTCAGGTATATATTTGATGGCCAGCTCTACTCCCTGTTTACCATTTTTTGCCTGCAAAACTTCATATCCAGCCAGCATCAGAATTTCGGAAGTGCTTTCCCGGATGTCATCATTATCTTCAATGATCAATATCTTTATTTTTTCCATGAAATAATAAAACTGTTATTTTCTATTAAAAGACAACGTAAACTGAGTTCCATTACCAGGTCCGCTGTTAAAATCAATTTTTCCATTCATCAGATTAACATACCGTAGAACAATATTTAATCCCAGGCCGGTTCCCGGAATATTACCAATATTATGAGCTCTGAAAAAAGGCTGAAAAAGCCCTGCCTGGTCATCTTCAGGTATTCCAATTCCGTTATCTTTTACCGTCATCTGATAATATTCTTTATTTATTTCTGTACAAAACTCAATAAGCGTATCTTCTCCGGAGTATTTGATCGCATTGCTGATGAGGTTCATAAGACAGTTCCTTAATAAATTCTGATCCAGATTTACAATATTTTCTACTCCGGTATGTTGATAAATTACAATTTGATTGTCTTTGGTTATCAACTGCATTTCTTCTACAAGTTCTTCCGAGAATTTTATTATATCAAACTCTTGATAATCCGGGGTTACAATACCAGCTTCCAACTTCTCCAGAGAAAGAAAATCGTTAAGAATTCCATTGAGACCAGTGATTGCATTTTTTATTTTATGAAGGTGTTTTAGGATCTGAGAATGATCAGCAAGCTGAAGATACTTTTCAATGAGAACTACAGAAAGTTGCATCGAGCTTAAAGGGGTACGAAATTCATGCGAAGCCATAGATACAAAACGACTTTTCATGCGGTTAAGCTCTTTTTCTTTCTCAAGAGAAAGATTCGCTTCTTCTTTTGCCTTTTCCAAAGCACTTAACATTTGTTGAAGAGATTTTGTTCTCTTCTCAACCAGCTCTTCCAGCTCAGTTGTATATTTTTTAAGAAATTCCTCAGCTTCTTTCTCCTTAGAGAGATCGTGTATAAACCCAGTATAAATAACCCTGTTTTGAAGCTGGACTTCGCTTACAGCAAGTCTGAACGGAAATTGGGAGCCATCCTTTCTAAGACCTTTTACCTCTCTGCCTTTACCAATTATTTTTTTTTCTCCTGTCTGCTGATAACGCAACAGATACCCGTCATGTCTGCTGTGATGGGGTTCCGGCATTAATACAGAAATATTTTTACCGATTAACTCTTCTTCTTTATACCCAAATATCTTTAATGCAGAGGGATTTAAATTTTCAATCCTACCCTGACTGTCAATAGTAATAATTCCGTCTATTGCTGTTTCTATAATTGCTTGCAAGAGCCTGGCGCTTTCCATAAAAAAATAAATACTTACCCTTATTAAAGATAAGTATTTTAAATCAATTTCCTGTAAAACACTTTAATATGTCAACAAAATACATATTTCTTAATTATTATTTTCGTCCATATTTTTAGAATCTAAAAATAGATATGACCTCCTTCCGGAATAATCAATAAAGGAATCTGTAAATTCTGAGCTTGTCTGGCTGCATGGCTACCGGCAATAAGCCTTCTTATAAAACCTTTTTGTTGATGTCCCATAACCAGCATATCTATATTTTTATCTTTTAAAATATTCAATCCTGTATCAATACTGTCGCTTTCAATATAGTTATAACAGATTTTTCCCTCAAGATCTTTAAAAAAAGTATCTTTCTTCTGCTGATAGGAGATATTTTCTATGAGATCAACAGCGGTGTCTGTAATATGGGTAATAAGAAGCTCAGCATTGAAATAGTCCGCAAATTTGATGAGTGCATGTGATATTTTTATATCCTGTACATTCAGATCTGTTGCAAATGCAATTTTTTTCAGATCTTTATACTGATATCCTGATGGGATGAGAAGTAGCGGATATTCCGTATGTTCAATCATTTTGATACTGTTACTTCCCAGAAGGAATCGTGCAAGATTACTCGCTCCCTTCATTCCCATTACCACCAGTAATGTTCTGTTTCTCGCCGCTGTGTCATTAATCAGTCGGATCGGATCTCCTGTTTCACATGTATAATAGATAGAAGGATGAAAGGGAAAAGCATCCTCACCCCAGATTTTTTTTTCTTCGGATTCAATGTTTTTAACTTCTTTCTTTAGTTCGTCCTCATATTCTTTCTTTAATACAGGATATTCATACAAGGCCCATGCGGTCTGTCCGAACATTGGTTCCTCAATAGGAATATTGAAGGCGTGACATAGTTCTAGATTACTTTTTAATGCATGTGCCAGATGAAGAGCATATTCTGCGGCAGTTCTGGCGGGCTCCGAAAAATCAGTGGGTACTACAATTGTTCTCATTATTTCAGTTATTTAAATTGAAGTTTACTTTCCAAAATAGGATCAAGATTATAAATGTCATTATAAAACACAAGCTGTCCATTTTTTATACGGCAGGTAAGGTATGTGATCATGATTGGAACGGGCTGCCTTAAAACGAAATCTTTTCTTTCATAACGATCCATCAAAGATTTCATAAGCGGAATTTCATTTGCAGCACCATCATATTTCAGCAGCTCACCAGCCAGCTCGCCAGCCTTTTCTACACGGATGCAACCATGGCTTAAAGCCCGTTGGCTTTTGCCAAATAATTGTTTCTGAGAGGTATCGTGAAGATACACTCCATAGGAATTTGAAAATCTGAAAACGACTGCTCCAAGTGCATTATCACAGCCTGAAGACTGCCTTATACTGTATTGATATGGATTTTTATAAACTTGTTTCAAATTCGATGATGTAACGGGTATTGCTTTTCCTGATCTGTTATACAGTGAATAATGATGTTCTTCCAGATACTGACTGTTCTTTACTATTTTAGGAAGCATCTCTTTTATGAATATATTTTGAGGAACTTTCCAATCAGGGCCTGTTGTAAAATAATCAACTGTGCTTTTTAAAACAGGACTAGGAGTAGAAGGCTTTCCTACAATCACATTATACGTGAGTATCTTATCTTTTTGAACAAAATCCAGAGAATAAGAAGGAATATTTACCAACAGATAGACATCTCTACCAACATCCATCCAGCGTAAACGCTCCATATTAATGGCTATCTTTTTAATTTCTGATTCCTGGTTGGAGACACTATTACCTTTAAAGATCATATTCAGGTAATTCTGAAGATCAATATATTCCTTAATTTTAGGTTCAACATCAAGAACTGCTTTTGACAAATCACCTTTCTTAACTGCCTGATACAATATCTCTCCAGCTTGAAAGCCCTCTATATCATCATTACTATCAATAAAAGACGAACTAAAAAAAGGATTGTATTTTCCAAAATGCAGATCGTTGATAAAGGTAATTAGTGCATCTGTCATTAAAATATCCGTTACTGCATTGTCCTTAGTATTTGTCTGTTCAGGTTGATTTCTTAAAGTATTCAATCTTTCACTAGTAAGATTCTCCTGATGGTAGTCTTTTGCCGACAATCCCTTCTTACCTGCATCCTTAAGTAAAAGAATCGCGTCCTGAAGCAGGTCTTGTTTTATAGTTGAATGAGTCCACACATATTCAAACTGGTGCTGTTTATAAAACTGATTAACAGATTTTGGAAAGTTCAATTCTGAAAGTTCAGTTTTATTACTCAATACAAGTTCTATTTGATTTACAGAGCTGACATCTTGTCCAGAGAAAAATGTAATACCGAAAATGACCGCTATCCAATTCAATAAATTTTTCATAATCCCGAATTTAATCATGTAAAATTCCAAATTCAAAACATTATGAATAATGACCCTTATCACATAAAAAAATGATATTGCCCTTTACTGCATCTTTCTTTTATAAATGTGATCATAAGTTGTCTTTGAAAGATCAACTTAAAAACCGAAACATTAGTTTCACTATGATGAACATCATTTTTCAGAATGACTGCCATCATTCCTTTTACAGTAAGTCTTTCTGAACTTTGAGGCATAAAATTAACTACAAATGAAAACAAATGAACAATTACAACAGGATGTTCAGGAAGCCATCAAATGGGAACCTATGCTGCATCCGGCAGAAATAGGAGTTACTGCATCAGATGGTGTTGTCTCATTAACAGGTACTGTTGATAGTATCGTGAAAAAAAAACAGGCTGAGAATGCAGCCAGAAATGTAAGCGGAGTAAAAGTACTGGTCGAAAACATCCAGGTAAAACTTCCGGATTCAAAAGTAAAAACTGATATCGAAATTGGCGCTGAAATCATCAGTGCTTTTACTTCCAATGTTATTATTCCCCAGGATAAGATAAAGGTTAAGGTAGAAAACGGATGGGTAGATCTGGATGGTGAGCTTCCCTGGGATTATCAGAGAGAGATTACTGAAAATGCAATACAATTCCTCCCTGGAATAAAAGGTATCTTTAATAATATCACCATCAATCCTGATACTAAAGATGTTGTCAGCAAGAAAAAAGTAGAGGAAGCATTGAAAAGAAGTGCTGTTGATGAAAGAGAAATAACGGTCTCTGTATCTGGTACAACAGTAACCCTGACAGGAACTGTCCATTCATGGCAGCAAAAGGAAGAAGCAGGCCGGATTGCCTGGAAAACGCCTGGTATTAAACATTTAAAAAACAAACTGGAAGTCGATTATGAATACAATGTATAAGTAAACGATTCCGGTTATCAGAAATTAAACATAATATTGTGAAATCTTTTCTTACAAAAAGCTTTGCTCTTGCAGGCAATATTGCCTCCTTTTCTGCTCGGTTTTTCAGAGAGATGGTGAAACCCGGTTTTGAATATAAAGAGTTTACCAGACAATGTTTTGTTGTGGGATATCAGTCATTGCCTCTGGTAACCGTAACCGCTTTTATCATGGGGTTGGTACTTACCATTCAATCCCGTCCGGCGATGTCAAAATTTGGGGCTGAATCCTGGATACCTGGGATGGTTTCACTTTCATTAATAAGAGAAATTGCCCCGGTTATTACTGCTTTAATCTGTGCAGGAAGAGTATCCTCCGGAATAGGTGCCGAGCTTGGCTCAATGAAGGTTACCGAACAGATTGATGCTATGGAGGTTTCTGCCATTAATCCTTACCGCTATCTTGTGGTAACAAGAACTCTTGCCACAACATTAATGATACCCATCTTAGTTGTTTTTGCAGATTTGGTAGGAATCATAGGAGGTTTTATAGGGATCAATATTCACGGAGATAATAGTATCAGCCATTATTTTTCCCATGTTTTTGACTCTCTGGAATATGCCGATCTTCTTCCCGCAACCCTAAAAACATTTTTTTTCGGTTTTTTTATCGGAATTATCGGCTGTTATCATGGGTTTACTGCTGAAGGAGGAACAAAAAGTGTAGGAAAAGCGGCCAACACAGCCGTAGTTTCAGCTTCCCTGATGATCTTTATTATTGATCTGATAGCAGTACAGATTGCGGATTTATTTTTTGAACTGTAATGGAAACATATGGAAAAAATGAATGCTGAATTTACCATGCCTGTAGCTAACGGACCTCTTATCGAGTTTAAAAATGTATATAAATCCTATGGTAATAATAAGGTTTTGGACGGGATAAGTTTTCAGGTAAAAAAAGGAGAAAATCTGGTGATACTAGGTAGATCAGGTTCAGGAAAGTCCGTTACGGTAAAATGCCTTGTAGGTCTTACCAAAATTGATGAAGGAGACATCTATATTGACGGAAAAGCCATAACCAACCTTAATGAAGAAGAGCTTAACAAGGTGAGAAAAAAAATTGGTTTTCTGTTTCAAAACGGAGCTTTATATGATTCTATGACAGTGAGACAAAATTTAGCGTTCACTTTACAGCATCATAATAAAAAACTAAGTGAAGAAGAGATAAATAAGGCTATTACTGAAGCATTATACAATGTTGGGCTTGAAGAAGCGATTGATAAAATGCCTTCAGAGCTTTCAGGAGGGATGCGAAAAAGAATAGGCCTTGCAAGAGCTCTGATTATAAAGCCTGAAATTATGATCTATGATGAACCTACCGGAGGATTGGATACAATTACTGCCAAAGAAATTATAGAGCTTATCTGCAGCATTAAGCAAAAGTTTAATACAACCTCTATTATCATCACCCATGATCTCCTATGTGCAAAGTATACCAGTGACCGGATTATTGTACTGAAAGATGGGAAAGTCAATATTGAAGGAACCTATCAATTGATTGAGCACAGTAAAGACGCTTGGGTAAAGTCATTTTTTGAAAAATAAAGATAACACGTCATGAAAAATGAATCATCAAACAATCTGAAATTAGGAGTCTTCGTTATAGCTGGAATTATTCTTTTTATATTGACCATTTATTTTATTGGCCTTAACAGAAATATATTCGGTACAAACTTTATTTTGCGTTCAGAATTCGAAAATGTAAGCGGATTAAAACAAGGCAGCAATGTACGCCTTTCAGGAATTAACATCGGAACTGTCAGTAAAATAGACTTTATTTCTGATTCATTGGTAATGGTAAAAATGAGCATCAAAAAGAATGTTCAGCGATATATCAAAACAGATGCGGTGGCAAGCATTGCTTCAGACGGTTTGGTTGGTGATAAAGTACTAGTTATTTCTCCGGGAACAGGTTCTTCCAAAGTGGTTGATAATAACGCAGTAATTGCTTCATATAAAACTACAGAAATTGAAGATGTACTTTTCAGTATCAAGAAAAGTGCAGACAATATCCAGACCGTTACCACCGGCTTGGTTGATTTCACAGCCAAAATGAATAATAAGGATGGTTTATTGGTAAAAGTAATGACCAGTAAAGATTTTGCCAATCGGATAGATAAAACAGTACAAAATATTCAGACGAGCGTGAATGATTTCGCATCATTTACTCCTACCCTTCGCAACAAAGATGGAATCATTAATAAAATATTTACTGATAAAAATTGGAGCGATAATGTAGAAAGCAGTGTTCTTGACTTAAAAAACAGCTCAAGGCAGATCAGTATTTTTGCCGAAAAGCTCAATGATAAAAACAATATACTTTCCAAAATCACTACAAACGATACTTTGGCTGCTTCATTGGAAAAAACACTGGATAATCTGGAGAAATCTTCTGATGATCTAAAAAAATTCACCTCAAAAATCAACAATGAAGAAAACGTTGTTTCCAAATTGGTTGATAACCCCAGATTAGGCAGATCAGTAGATTCCACAATTAATAATATCGGTAAAGGAGTCGATGAACTCAGAGAATTGGAGGCGGCAGCAAGAAATAATTTCTTATTAAAAGGATATTTCAAAAAAAAAGCGGCAAATAAATAAAAGCCTACCCAGTGAAAATTTAAACCCACACGTACTTAATCCTGTAATTAATATAGAGATTTTGCTTACACAACTCCACATCAGATATTCAACAATAATTAATTATTACTTCAAATTATTAATCTTTACAACAAAATAATTCATTAGATAATGAAAATTCATTATTTTAGTAGTAAACTTAAAAACTAAAACCAACGCAAATGTGTAAAATTTTTATTGTTGATGATGACATTTTTTTTGGAGAAATGCTAAAATATCATCTCCAGCTAAATCCTGATTATGAAGTTCTGTTATTCAACAATGCAAAGGACTGCCTTTCCAATCTTTATCTTAATCCAGATATCATTTGTATTGATTTTGGGCTACCAGACATTCAGGGCGATGAACTTTTTATACAGATTAAAAACATATATCCTGATCTCCCGATTATTGTTATCAGCGGACAGGAAAATATTGAAGTTGCCATCAATTTTCTAAAGCTGGGAGCCAAGGATTATATTGTAAAGAATGACCATACAAAAGAACTTTTGTGGAATTCTATCATGAGATTGAAAGAAAACATCAGTTTAAAACAAGAGGTCGAAGATCTTAAAGACGAGCTCGAAAAAAAATATACGTTTGAAAAAACAATCATTGGACAAAGCCATCCCATAAAAAGTATATTTTCTAAAATTAATAAAGCACTTACTTCCAATATCAATGTTTCCATTACCGGAGAAACCGGCACCGGAAAAGAAGTTGTTGCGAAGGCCATCCATTATAATTCATCAAGAAAGAACAAGCCTTTTATCGCTGTCAATATGGCTGCGATTCCTAAAGAACTTGTAGAAAGTGAGTTTTTTGGTCACGAAAAAGGAGCTTTTACAGGTGCAACAGAAAGAGCCAGCGGAAAATTTGAACAGGCCAATGGAGGAACTATTTTTTTAGATGAAATTGCAGAACTTGATCTTAACATTCAAAGCAAACTTCTTCGTGCCTTACAGGAACGAGAGATCACAAGAGTAGGTGGAAAACAGAAAATTGAACTGAACGTAAGGATCATCACAGCTACACATAAGAATCTTGCACAAGAAGTTAAAAAAGGAAATTTTCGTGAGGATCTCTATTACCGGATTATTGGCCTTCCCATTGAACTTCCTCCTTTACGTGAAAGAGATCAGGATGTTTTGATTTTGGCCAAACACTTTATAGATCTTTTCGCAAAGGAAAATAAGAGCAAACCTTTAAGCTTATCTTCAGATGCAAGGAAGAAGCTTCTGGATTATCATTTCCCGGGAAATGTAAGAGAGCTAAAATCCGTTGTTGATTTGGCCTGTGTGATGTGTGACCATCACGAAATTACAGCAGAAGACATTAATTTCTACAATCTGGAAAAAGACTCAGAATCTTTTCTCAATGAACAAAAAACGCTAAAACAATATACCACCGATATTATTTTGCATTTTCTAAAAAAAAATAATAATGATGTCATTAAAACTGCAAAATTATTAGATATAGGCAAATCAACTATATATAATCTTATTAATAACCTTGAAATCGAAAATAACTAGATGAAAGTTGCTAAATTACTTTTTACGGACGGAGAATTCAAATATGAAAGAAATGATGAAAAGCTTAACTATCAGGAAGCTCAAATCATTATAGGATATGGAGCCAGAAGTATTATTGAAGAGGATAACTTTTATCTTCTTTTAAAGGAAAAGTTTCCTAATGCCGAGATAGCCCTGTCTTCTTCTTCGGGAGAAATTTTCTGTAATGAAGTCTATGATGATACGGTAGCTTTAACCATAATCAGCTTTTCAACAGCTTACATAAAAACATCACAGATTGATATTGAAGACTTTTCATGCAGCTATGATGCAGGAAAAAAATTAATTGAAAACCTTCCTTCTCAGGATCTTAAATGGGTTTTTATTTTGTCCGATGGCAGTAAGGTTAATGGCAGTCAATTGGTTCGCGGACTTAATGCCAGCCGCCCCGAGGAAGTTTTGATTTCTGGTGGGCTGGCTGGGGATGGAGATAAATTTGAAAAAACTGTAGTTGGACTCAATCAGGTTCCTGAACCCAATAAGATTCTGGCCATTGGATTTTATGGCGCAAACCTGGAATTATCTCATTCTTCAATTGGGGGCTGGGAAAGCTTTGGGCTTGAAAGAGTGGTGACCAAGTCACATGATAATGTTCTTTATGAAATTGATAATAAAAATGCATTAGATCTTTATAAAAAATATTTGGGGAAATACGCCGAAGACCTTCCCGCCTCTGCTCTTCTTTTTCCATTGTCTCTTACAATGCACCAAGATTCTTTATCAGTAGTGAGAACAATTCTTTCCATTAAAGATAACACGATGATTTTTGCCGGAGATTTGCCGGAAGGAAGTAAAGTAAGGTTTATGAAAGCCAACATGGACAGACTTATTGATGCAGCCAATGATGCAGCCAATCAATGTCTTAAAATGAATACACATACTCCTAAACTGGGAATTATTATAAGCTGTGTAGGAAGAAAAATAGTATTGGGAGACAGAGTCTATGAAGAAGTGGACATCGTACGTGATGTTTTTAAATCAAGTACTGTACTAACCGGATTTTACTCCTACGGAGAGTTATCTCCTTTAAGCCCGTTCGGCAACTGTGCTCTGCACAATCAGACTATTACCATCACCACAGTTAATGAAATTGAATAGCTATGGAAACCAAATTTCACAATTTACTCGAAAGACAGATCAATAAATATCTTACGGAAGATTGCAAAAATCATCCGCAATTTAAAAATTTCATTCATGCAGTTAATGAATCTTACAAATCCTTTGAAAGAGATAAAGAGCTGATGGACTATGCTTTCAAACAAAGTGAAGAAGAATATCAGGAGCTATATCAAAGTCTTAAAAATGAAAATACACTCAAACATGAGTCTATCAGTAACCTCTATGAATCATTAAAAATTATTGATTCTGATATTGAAATAAAAAAATCAGAAGATCTTAAAGAACTTTCACTGTATCTCTCTGAACAGCTTAGAAAAAGAAAAAGAGCAGAAGATTATATCAAGCAGCAAGAGGAAAAATACCGGAATATTATTGCAAACATGAACTTAGGACTCATTGAAGTAGATAATGATGAAATTATTCGCTATGCTAACCAATGCTTTTGTAATGTGTCAGGGTTTGAACTGGATGAAGTAATGGGTAAAAATCCAAGTACACTCTTTTTGTACGGAGAAAATAACGTCCGGTTTTTACAAGAACAGATAGAACTGAGAAAAAAGGGAATTTCCAGTGTATATCAGCTTCCTGTAAGAAACAAGAGAGGAGAAATAAGATGGTGGGCAGTAAGCGGTGCTCCTAATTATGATGATCAGGGAAATCTGTTAGGCTCCATTGGAATCCACCTTGATATTACTGACCAAAAAAAATTGGAAGAAGAGTTAAAACTTGAAAAAGCAAAAGCACTGGAAGCGTCCAAGGCTAAAGAGGTTTTTCTTGCCAATATGAGCCATGAAATCCGAACACCCCTTAACGGTATCATTGGTTTTCTGAGAGAACTCAAAAGAAGCAACCTTGCTGATGAACCGAAACAATTTGTAGAAAACAGCTATAACGCTTCACAGCACTTATTATCCATTATTAATAACATACTCGATATTTCTAAAATTGAATCCGGAGAAATGTCTTTGGAAATTAAAAGCTTTTCTTTAAAAGACAGTATTCAAAAAGTCACTTCCGTTCTCAAGCCAAAAGCAGAAGAAAAAAAGCTTAAACTTATTACAGATTTCTCTTCAGATATTTTCCCGGTTTTAAAAGGAGATTCTTTAAGACTTGAACAGGTGCTCTATAATATCATTGGTAATTCTTTGAAATTCACCAACGAAGGGTATATCAAAGTTGAAGCTAATGTGCTGAAAAGTTTTTTAAACCAACAGACCATTTCGATCAGCATTACGGATACCGGTATTGGAATGAGTGAAGAATATGTACGCAATATATTCAAAAAATTTAATCAGGAAGACAGTTCAATTTCAAGAAAGTATGGAGGTACAGGTCTGGGAATGTCTATTACCCGGGAACTTGTTCACCTTATGAAAGGAGAAATTAATGTAAAAAGCGAAAAAAACTCAGGAACATGTATTACAATAGTTCTGATTTTAGACAAGGGTGATGAAAAAGCTTTAAAAGAAAGTAATTGGAAAAATCAAAATATATCTATTGCGGGTACAAAAGTGCTCCTGGTAGAAGATAATCCGCTCAATCAGCTGGTTGCAGAAAGATCTCTGAAACATTTTGAATGTTTCGTTGTCAAAGCTGAAAATGGTAAAATAGCATTAGAAATATTAAGCAAGGAACAATTTGACATTATTCTGATGGATTTACAAATGCCAGAATTGGATGGTATTGAAACAACTAAAATACTGCGAAACGAACTTGGGATTAAAGTCCCTGTGATAGCACTAAGTGCTAATGCTTTTAAAACAGAAATAGACACCTGTATTAATGCAGGAATGAATGACTATATCACAAAACCCTTTAATGAAGAAAATTTACTCAAAGTAATTTACAAGTACGTTAAAATCCCTGAAAATACTATAAAGACAGTGCCGGAGGCACGTGAAAATTTCTACAACCTTAAAAACATACAGATACTCAGCAGAGGAGATAAAGATTTTATGCGGAAAATGCTGTCAATATTTATTGGACAGACTGAAACAACAATTCCGTTAATTCAAAAGGCGTTTGATGAGAAAGACTATGCTGAAATTGCAAAGCTGATCCATAAAATCAAACCTAGTATACAAGCTATAGGAATCACTTCTATTGAAAGTGAAGTAAAGCAGCTTGAATTAATTACTATAGAACAAAATAAAGAATTGCCTGATTTATATTCCTTGTTCGAGAAAATAAAACAGACCCTTGAAATTGTGGTCACTCAATTGAAAGATGAAATAAACCAATCTATTTAATCCAAAATCTAGACATCATTCCATATTATGGAAAAAACACAAATATAAACAACTAACAATCAACCACTTAACAAAAGGCATGGAAGTAGAAATATTGTTTTTAAATTAAACAAAATGGAAACAAATAATCAAAATCTAAAACTCTTTATTGTGGATGATGACAGTTTTTGTTCAAATGTTTATCAGCAGTATCTGAAAAACCATCATTATGAAGACATTACCTCTTTTAGCTGCGGCGAAGATTGTCTGGACGAACTTTATCAGAAACCGGACATTATTTTTCTGGACCATAATATGGAAGACCTGAATGGATTTGAAGTTCTAAAAAAAATAAAACGTTTTGATCCTAATATTTACGTCATCATGGTTTCCGGGCAGGAAAATATAGATACAGCAGTAAATGCACTTAAATATGGAGCATTTGATTATTTAACGAAAAATATAAATGTCTGTGAGAAAATGGTAAAAACGATAGAAAAAATTTTAAAAATTAAAGAAGAAATGTCTCAAGGCAAACTTAAAGGTTTTCGCAAATTTTTTTCAATGATATTCTAATAATCTATGGTAAAAAAACTCATCATATCAGTTATTTTTCTCTTTCTTCTCAGCTCTTGTAAGACCTATAATGTTCTGGAAGAAGAGCAGGCATCCAGAAATATGCAGGATTTCAGTTTTGATCCGGATTATGAATACAAAATCCGAAAAGATGATAAAATTACGCTTTCTGTATGGGGCCAGGATGATCTAAGTGTAGGTTCTGTATATGGAATTTATAATTCTAACGAGGTTTATGGCAAATGGCTTCTGGTTGATAAACATGGAAATATTGAAATTCCCAGACTGGGAACCACCTTTGTTGTTGGAAAATCGGTTCCTGAATTGAAAGAAGAAATTAAAACCAAGCTAAAAAAATGGCTGGTAAACCCCGTGATTGATGTCAAAGTCCTGAATAAAGAAATAACGGTAATGGGGGAAGTAAGAAATCCAGCTGTTATCCAGGTAGATAAAGATCAGAATACATTACTGGAATTGGTTTCAAAAGCAGGAGGTTTTGAAATGTACGCCAACCTCAGGTTAATAAAAATTTTAAGACAGGAGGGCGAAAATGTGAGGATTACCAATATTGATCTTAGTAAAATGAAAGATGTTCCCAATCAGAATATCATACTTCATCCGGGAGACTATGTAATTGTACCCTCTAAGAAAAGTAAAGATTTTGATAAACGAATCTCCACAATTATTCCATTTGCAACCGTAACCTCTGCTGCTGCAATTTTAATAGGTCTGTTATAAAACTTACACCATGAATAACGAAAATGTTCGGTTTCTCAAACCTCTGTTAAGAGGGCTGCCCATAGTAGTTCTTGCAATGATATTTTCTGTTTTGGCCGTAAAAAAATATCTGAATTACGTTACACCCATGTTTGAAAGCACGGCAAAACTAAAACTTGCCGATACCCAGCAAGGTGTGCCCAGTGCAAATCTTTTTAAAGATTTTGATGTATTCGCATCTTCCAACAAAATCAGTACAGAAATTGAAGTTCTCAAGTCTTCTTCACTCATTGAAAAAACTTTAAAAAAATTATCCTTTTCCACAGAAATATACCGTAAAGGAAAAATGCACTCTGTAGAGCTGTTTACAGACTCTCCAATAAAAATAGAAGCTACATTAAGTGATAAAAAAAACTATGATAAGACATTTTCTTTACATATCATATCATCAAAGAACTATCTGCTGTTTACTTCAGATTCCACAAAGGAGTTAAAAGGTACCTTCGGAATTCCTGTTAGCATTCCAGGAGGCAGGATACTGATCACAAAAAATGATGATTATCTTCTGTCCAAACCTAATGCACAAATTATTGATTTTTACGATTTTGTATTTTTAAGCAGAGAGAAACTTTTAGAAAAGATTAATAAAAGTCTCGACATTGTTGCCGTTGACAAAGATGTTCCCGTTATCAGAATCAACTTTAAAAGTAATGTCCCAGCCAAAGCAAGTCTTTTTGTAAATACACTGGCTGAAACATATATTGAAGATTATATTGAAAATAAATACCGGGCAGCCAATACTACTGTTGATTTTCTAAAAGGAGAAATCGGACAGGCTAACAATAAATTATCTGAAACAGAAAACCGTATTGAAAATTATAGAAACAAAGAAAATATTATCAATATCCCACAGGAGACTGAAACGGATTTGAGAAAAATAGCCCAGCTAAAAATTCAACAGAGTAATCTCAAAATGAATCTTGACGCCATCAAAAGTCTTAACAGCTATATTACGGAAGGAAAAGATAATTATCTTGATCTGGCCACAAACTTTGAGGCATTCAATGATCTTCTTTCTACCGAAATGGTAAAAAACATGAAACAGCTACAGGCTGAAAAAAAGGAATTATTACTTACCTACACGCCTGAACATGAAAAAGTAAAGATCATTGACACAAAAATTAAAGACCTCACTGATTATCAAACTGAAAGCATACAAAATACCCAGAAAAATTTACAGATAAAATACAATGATATAGAACATGATATTCAGACTGCAGAAAGAGCTTTCATAGGTCTTCCTGAAAAGGAAAAACTATTGAATATCATGAATAGAGAATTTAATCTCTATGAAAAAAACTATAATTTTCTCAATGAAAAAAGAATAGATGCCGAGATCGCAAAAGCTGCAAAGATCTCATTTCATAAAATTATTTCCCGGGGAGAACTGCCACAGGAGCCTGTTTCACCTATGCGTTCTATCATTATTATCGTTGCTGCTATTATGAGTATGGTTGCTTCTATTTTCCTGATTTATGCAGTACATTTTGCCAAAGCCAAGGTGAATGATATTTTCACTATTGAAAAAAACAGTTCCATACCCATAGCATTCTCTACTCCATTTATCAAAAAGAAAGAAAAAATAATGCATCATTTTCTGGAAAATGTTTTGGAAATGGAGCTTAAAGAAATAATAAAAGATAAAAGTCAGATTTGTATTACTTCATATGATAAAGCACAGCAGCATACATTTCATGCAAAAAATATCATCAAAGCATTACAACTGCAATCCAGAATAGTTCTGTTAGTAGATGCAGCCGGAACCTTAAGCAATTCAGAAGCAGATCATTACATCAATTTATCAGCCGAGGAAAACCTTAAGCTTACAGCTCAGGATATCAGGAATCTTATTCGTGAAAAAATGAAGGAAAGCAATATCTGCATTATCAATAATCAGTCTATAAAACAAGGCAAGCTACCTTTACTTTTTATGAATATTGCAGATCAGAACCTGTTCATACTTGACAGCAGAAAAACCGCAGCCAAAAACATAACAAACATTGAACTTTTAAAAGACGAATACAGACTTTCCAATCTTTGGTTCGTTTTGAATAAAGAAGGATACAACCCTAGTCTGATAACGACTATTAAACGTATTATAAACAAATATAAATCGTGAAAAGAATCCATGAAATATTTAAAAGCGCCTCTGTGTTGGTTTTTACAGATCAGCTCATATTCAGCGGGAGCAATTTTCTTCTGACCTTTTTAGTGGTGAGAAAACTAAGTATTTCTGAATTTGGAATATTTTCATCAATCCTTTTAATAACCTATTTTCTGGTAGGCATTTCTAATGCCTTTATTGTTCAGCCTTTTCAGATTTTATCAGCAAAGAATTTCAGTAAAAAATCACTGGGCTTTGCATTTATGGCTTCATTGGTTTTGATTTCCATGTTCAGCCTGCTTGTTTTTTTTATTACTCTTCTTCCTGTTCCGGCAATAGCATTTGTGAAAAACAATCTTTCTGCCTTAATAGTTTTTGTTTCAGCCTATATTTTACAGGACTTTCTCAGAAAAATATTACTGACCATAGATCATATTAAAATTGTCCTTTTTATCGATACTATCTTTATTATTATTTTCCCTCTACTTGGATTTGAGACGTCCCTTACTTTATGGAAAAGCTTATATATTATCGGTATTGTAAACATTGCAGCATCTGTTCCCGGCATAGGATATCTTATAAAAAATGCAGATTTCAATCTGAAAAACACCTCACTTTTGCGCTATTACTTTACAGAGGGTAAGTGGCTTTTAAGCGCTTCTGTTCTTCAATGGCTTTCAGGTAATTTCTTCACCCTTGCGGCAGGTGTATACCTAGGAATCAATGCTTTGGGAGCATTAAGGCTTGTTCAATCCTTCTTCGGAATTATCAATATTATCTTACAAACCATTGAAAATTATTACCTTCCTAAAACAGCTCAGCTTTATTATCAAAATAAAAATCAGGAAAAAAAAGAGCTTCTTCTCAAGATAAGGAAGGCTATAGCCCTGTTAGCTATTATAATCGTTTGCTTTTTCACCTTTTCAGATTCGTTGATTATTATTCTCGGAGGTGAAAAATACCATCAATATGGATTTGTCATTAAGCTGATCTCAGCTTTATATATTGTAATCCTGTACAGTTATCCAACCCGGATTTCTATCAGAATTTTAGAGCAAAATAAGGCGTTCTTTATCGGATATTGTATATCCTTTGTTTTTTCGGTTCTGAGTTTCCATTTTTTATTAAAATACGGGCAGCTCTATGGCGCTGTAGCCGGATTAGCAGTTAATCAGATTGTAATGATTGTTTACTGGAAAATAATTCTAAACAAAAAACAAATTTCGGTATGGGCATAGTACATTTAATATTAGGAAAAGCGAACCCCGAAAAAATGAACGGCGTTAATAAAGTGGTATATAATATCGCTACAAAACAGGCCGAAAACAAAGGGAATGTAGAAGTATGGGGTGTTTCTGAAAACACAGAAATCAACTATCCAGAAAGGACATTCATAACAAAGATTTTTAAGAAAAAAAGAAATCCTTTTTCTATTCCCGAAGATCTTAAAAAAGAAATTCTGGCCGCTGATCAGGCTACAGTTTTTCATTTTCATGGAGGATGGATTCCCATATTTGCTTCTTTAAGTAAATTTTTAAAGAAAAATAACTACCGATATGTAATAACTCCTCATGGTGCATATAATAGTATTGCCATGAAGAAAAGCAAATATATAAAAAAGATTTACTTTAAAATATTTGAAAAAAAAGTCATTGAAAACGCTTCTAAAATCCATTGTATAGGAGAAAGTGAAATAGAAGGTCTCAATTCTGTTTTTCCAACCTCAAAAGGTGTTCTGATCACCTATGGCTATGATAGAATAAATACCAGCAATTATTGCAGTAATCTCAAAGAACCTATTATTTTCGGGTTTGTTGGCAGACTGGATATTCATACAAAAGGTCTGGACATTCTCATTGAAAGTTACGCTGCTTTTTCCAGAAAAAAGCCTAATTCCAAACTTTGGATTGTAGGAGACGGGGCTGAAAAAAATGATCTTATCCATACCATAAAATCATATAATATAAGTGACAAAGTAGAATTGCTGGGAAGTAAGTTCGGAGAAGAAAAAAATAATCTAATCAAAAGAATGCATATTTTCGTGCATCCTTCCAGAAATGAAGGCCTGCCTGTCTCAGTTATTGAAGCCGCCGACTTTGGAAAGCCCTGTATTGTCACCAGAAATACGAACATCGGCCACCTTGTAGAAAAATATGACGCCGGCATTTGTATTCCAACCCCTGATCCTACTCTACTTACGCACTCTTTTATAACAATTTCTGAAGTATGGGAACATCAGAAAAAGTATATCGCCATGTCGGAAAATGCTATACAAATGGTGGAAGAAGCTTTTGACTGGAAAAAAATTCTTGACGATATGAATACTCAACTCTACAATATCTGATATGGAAACCTTATCCCCTAAACATCAGCTCTTTCTAAAAAAAACAAATAATCAATTGTTTATTATTCTGCTGCTAATGGTAGCCTGCTTTTTTACGTGGAGTGAAAATGTTGCTATCACAAGGGGAATAAAGATAGTAGGTAGAATGGGGGTTATGATTTCTTCTATTCTTGTTTATCAAAAAATCATCAATTATGGCGGAGTAAATTCATTGTCCTATAAAAATATTTTCTCCCCTATCCTGTACATGGGCTATCTGACTTTAGGATTTATATCATTCTCCTGGAGTACCAATCCGGGATTCAGTGCACTGCAATGGTTTATGACTTTTCAGAGTTTTGTCTTTGCTTATTTCTTTGTAAAAAGTTTAAAAATACTGGATATTTATTTTGAAGGCCATAGCATCCGCCTTTATCATCTTTTAGGAAACACTGTATTTGTATTGCAACTTGTCTTTGTTATCGGGCTATGGATTGCTCCTGATATCTTTTTCCGTCTTACTGACGGAGGTGAAGAGGCCAGACTTGGCGGTACATTAATGAATCCCAATGAGCTTGGAATGCTTGCCGGTGTGGGTTGTGCCTGTCTTATTTTTGATCTTTACCGTTTTAAAAATAAGATTTGGACCATTATAAAGATCATCATCATTATGTATGCACTTTATATGACGGGATCAAGATCTTCACTTATCGGAATTTTACTCATTATATTTTTCCACGTTAATCAGACCAAGAAAAAAACTTTAAAATTTGCCATTATCGGAGTGGTGGCGATAATAGCTCCCTTTGCGGTTTACAGTATCATTTTAAAGGGTGGCGATCAGTCTCGTCTGGAAGAAGTAATGAGCCTTACAGGGCGACTTCCTTTCTGGAAAGCTTTAATTAATGAAGGATTACCAAGGGAACCACTTTTTGGCTTTGGATTTATGAGAATAGACTATAAAGAGTTTTTTCAGAGCGCCCACACCTATCCGGGAAAAATGACTCATAATACATTCATGCAGGTTCTTATGAATCTTGGTTTTATTGGGCTCACCATTGTTTTTTTTCAGGTCTTTTTTACTCTAAAATCAATAATGTCCCAACCCAAAGAAACAAAACTTATGCTCATTGGAATCCTTATTCCTATTATCATCAATTCTTTTACTGAGTTTGGAATATTTGGAGAAAGCAATTACGGAATTTTATTTTACCAAATTATAATCTTTTCCGTGGCTATTAAAAACAGCAACCATCTTACCAGGCTGCAAAAAATTGTTCTTAAAAGAAAAAGACCTGATCTTATAGAAAAAAATTCCATTCTATAGTTTTTTTTCCATTTTTTGGAAAACACATCTCACTAAAAAACAACACAAACAACACAAATTCAATAACTTAAATAATTGGCAAGATGTTTATATCCTATGTTAATATAAAATAGAACATCATGAGAAACTTATTTAAAAACATAGGATATAAACTGTATCTGAAACAGCAGACAGGAAGTAAAAGAATCTCATTTTCTTATATTCCCAACCAGGATGGAAGTGTACGATGGTTTTGGAATTCGCGATCAAAAAAGCCTTTATTCCTGAAGTTCTATAATATAACAACGATTAAGGGAAAATTATTTGCCTTCGTTGTGCATCTCATATTCTTTCTGAATCTGCAGAAAGTAGTATTCAAAAAAGAGACTTTATATTATACCTCAGAAGAAAACCCTTTATTTGACATCATGAATGATTGGGCCATATTTACCGGAACTCCAGGCCCTAATAACAAAGCCGTTTTATTTGCAGACAAATGCTTCTTCAAAATTGCTGCGACAAAAAATGCAAAAAATCTTATCAATAAAGAATATAAAATCATCACCTACTCCGGAACCAACAGATTGTATTCAACACCTTCTGCATCTTTAATTAATGATTATGTATTAAGGCTTTCTGATATTTCAAATAACGGAAAGAGACAAAAGAAATTCAGTGGAATTCATGCTAAAGCTCTTCAGGGAATCAAAGAAAAATATCAGACTGCCATTAAAATATCCAATTGGAAACATTTCGGCACATTGATAGAAAACTTCACCACAATTGATGATAACCGGATCCCTCCAAATCTGATGCGAAAACTTAAAATGATTCTGGAAAATATTGATAAAGATGAAATGATACACTTATCCTTTTCTCATGGGGATTTTACTCCCTGGAACTGCTGTGTAAAAGATGATATCCTTGGAATATACGATTGGGAACTGGCTTCATTTGAAAAACCTAAAGGATTTGATTTCTTTCACTTTATCATACAGAACAGTATCCTTGTACAGCATATGCCATGGAAAGAAACCTGGACACAAATCAGAAAGCACAATAAAACTGCATTTAATTTTAATGATAATGAACTTAAAAAATATCTGAAATTCTATCTGCTGACCAATGTGCTTTATTACCTGAAATTGTATTCTGAACAAGAACAATGGCATCTTCAGATTCATTGGCTTTTAAAAGTATGGTCGGAGGCCTTGAATATGTATCTTACTGAAATCAAAACCGAACGAGAGCTTCTTATCATGGATATTTTTGATTACTTATATCCTCAGAAATATGCTGCACTGAAATTCCATGATAAAGAACCGGAAAACCTCCCTCTCAACTCTGATATTGATCTTGTTATCTCCTTCCAGGATGCTTCAAAAATGGCTGTATTTCTAAAACAGAACAGTCTGGTCAACAGAATAAAAATTGTCAAAAAATCATTCATGTACAACATAAGGCTTATTACTCATGATCTTAAGATTCTTAATCTGGATCTTATTTATCAGCTGAAGTGGAAACATCTTGAATTTATGGAAACACACAGAATGATAGATCATGCGGAGCAGAACAGATATGGAATTAAAATATCATCTCCACAAGATACGGCAAAATACCTGTATTATTTTTATACCCTAAATAATAGTAAAATTCCGGATTCATATAAAAGTTTTGTATATGAGAATACCTCAGAAACAATAATGAAAAGTAAAACAGAATGTATTACAATGCTGAAAAACAAAGAATGCAACAGAGGATTTTTATTCCTTAAGAATCTCGGCGGCTATTTAAAAGATATTTTTTCAGAAAGAGGATTCATTATTACTTTCAGTGGTGTAGATGGTGTTGGAAAATCAACGGTTATTTCTGAAGTTTCGGAGCTCATTGAAAAACGCTACCGAAGACCTGTAAAAGTTCTCAGACACAGACCTTCTCTCCTTCCGATATTGAGTGTATTTACAAAGGGAAAAGAAAAAGCGCATCAGGATATTGTAAATTCTCTGCCAAGACAAGGTAAGAATGATCATTTTTTCTCCTCATTGTTAAGATTTACATATTACTATGCAGATTATATTATTGGACAATTTATTATTTATCTGAAATATGTGTTAAGAGGAAAAATTGTATTGTATGACAGATATTATTTTGATTTTATTGCAGATAGTAAAAGAAGCAATATCAAACTTCCGGAAGGCATCACAGAAAACGGATATCATCTGCTATTAAAACCCAAATTTAATTTTTTTCTGTATGCTGCTCCCGAAAAAATTCTGGGCAGAAAAAAAGAACTTTCCTATCATTCAATATGTGCTTTGACAGCATCATACGGCAGATTATTCTCAAAACTGGAAAAAAAAGATCCGAAGATCAAATATCTTTCCATCGAAAATAATGATTTGGACACCACTTTAGGTACTATAATGAACACTATAATTGCTGCAAAATGAAAACAATTGTTGAAAAAATCATAAAGCTCAGAAATCCGGACTTTACTTTAGATAAGGCATTAAACTCCGGAGCCGTATTCCTGCTGATTTGGGTTCAGTTCTGGAGTCTCATCAGAGGACTGAAGACGATATTCTTTTTAAGAAATCCAAAAGGAATGCTTTTGGGAAAACGTGTAGGATTCTTCAATGTTTCAAAAATACAATGGGGAAAATTTCTGAGATTAGGGAATGACGTTTATATTTCTGCACTGGCTAAACAGGGGATAGAATTTGGAAATAATGTTTCTATAGGGGCTTTCAGCAGAATTATAGTTTCTACTTCATTAAATAATATTGGAGAAAAAATAAAAATTGGAAATAATGTAGGGATTGGAGAATTTGCTTATCTCGGAGGTTCCGGAGGTCTTGAAATTGGTGACGACTGTATTGTAGGACAATACCTTAGCTGCCATCCGGAAAATCACAATTATGAAGATCCTGATATTTCCATAAGACATCAGGGCGTGAATCGAAAAGGAATTAAAATAGGCAAAAACTGTTGGATTGGCAGTAAAGTTACAATTTTGGACAGCGTAGAAATTGGCTCCGGCTGTATTTTAGCAGCAGGAAGTGTTATTACAAAATCATTTCCAGACAACAGTATTATAGGAGGTGTACCTGCAAAACTAATAAAAATGAGAACTTATGATGACTACCAATCAGATTATACTGGCGACTTGCTATGCCGTAAATCCCTATAAAGGTTCGGAAGATGCCATGGGCTGGAATTTTGTATATCAGATTGCCCGGTTCCGAAAAATAATTGCCATTACAAGAGAAAATAATAAAATCCATATTGAAAAATATATGGCAGAAAATCCTGATCCTGTATATATGAATATCCAATTCCTTTATTTTGATCTTCCTTACTGGATGCGCTTCTGGAAAAAAGGAAATCTCGGTGCCATGTTTTATTACTATCTGTGGCAAAAGAAAGTTGTCTCTTTTATCAAAAAACAAAAACTGGATTTTGATATTGTTCATAATGTCAACTTTCATAATGATTGGACGCCAAGCTTTTTATGGAAACTTAATAAGCCTATGGTTTGGGGACCGGTAGGACATCATCCTCTGATTCCAAAACAATATCTGAAAGATTATTCAATACAATATTTAATTAAAGACCGCCTTATCTGGCTGATCAAAAATTGCTTTTGGAAATTTTCCGTATCACTAAGAAATACAATTCAGCATTCAGATCATATTTGGTGTATGAATAGCAGTGTTCCGGAAAAACTGAAGCCGGGTAAAGGCAAATACTCACTTTATCCTTCAGTAGCATCAGAAGACTTTTTCCAGAAAAAAGAACTACTTCCAAAATCAGACTTTAAGATAATCAGCGTAGGAAGGTTCGTTCCCTTAAAAGGGTTTGATTTAACAATAAAATCTTTTGCCCAATTCATTAATCAAATTTCAGAAAAAGATAAAGCATTATGCAAACTTACTCTTATTGGAACGGGGGAACAGAAAAAATCTTACCAGTCCCTTATCAGCAGTCTTGAAATGAATAATTTCATTGAAATAATAGAATGGATTGACCGGAAAGAACTCATGAAAATCTATGAACAATCATCAGTATTTTTATTTCCGTCACATGAAGGGGCAGGAATGGTAGTTCCGGAAGCACTCTCATTTGGATTACCGGTGGTATGTCTTGAAAATGAAGGCCCTGGAGAGTTCATCAATCGTACCTGTGGCTTTGCAATTCCACAGCAGGAATACAATGAAACCATTGAGAAGCTCAGCTATGCATTACTAAGGCTTTTTCTGGAAAAAAATCTAAGGAAAGAAATGAGTACCGGGGCAAGAAAACATTATCTGGAAAGATTTTCCTGGGAAAAAAGAGGTGAATATCTGAATACAATTTATAATCAAATCTGAAATGAAAAGAATTGTTGCCATCCATTTATTAAATGATTATAGCGGAAGTCCAAAGGTACTGATGCAGTCATTAAAAGCCTGGACAAAAAATAGTATGGAAACCCATCTTTTTACTTCAGGTGGAAGAAAAGGTTTTCTTTCTGATATTTCTAAAGTGAGAAATCATTATTTCTGGTATCGCTTTTCACCCAATCCTGTCACAAGAATATGTAATTTCTTTCTCTGTCAGTTTCTATTAATGATAAAGCTTTTGTTTTTCCTGAAAAGAAAAGATATTCTCTATATCAATACTGTGCTTCCTTTTGGAGCAGCTATTGCCGGAAAAATAAAAGGCTGCAAAGTAATCTATCATATCCACGAAACTTCAATCAAGCCTGCTATTTTTAAGAATTTGCTTTTTGGAATAGCAAAATTTACAGCCCATAAGATTGTTTTTGTTTCAGAATTTCTTTTGAGGCAGGAATCTCTGATCAACAACCAGGTTCTTCTTTACAATGTATTGGAACAGGATTTTGTTGAAAAAGCAGACCAATTTCAAAATCATCAAAATACAGTTCCGGTGGTTTTAATGATATGCTCTTTAAAAATATACAAAGGGGTAAACGAGTTTTTGCAGCTGGCACAACAAAATTCACAATATATTTTCAAACTGGTAGTCAATGCTTCAGAGCAGGAAATTTTAGATTATTTCAGGATGAAAGAAATTCCAAAAAATCTGAAAATCTATCCTACTCAGGTTGACACTCATATTTTTTACCGTGAGGCTGATTTAGTGGTCAATCTATCTCATCCCGATCTTTGGGTTGAAACATTTGGATTAACTATTCTGGAAGGAATGCGATATCGTCTTCCTGCTATTGTTCCGCCAATTGGCGGCGTTACGGAGCTTGTGAAAAATGGTGAAAATGGTTTTTGGGTTAATTCTAAAAATATAAATGAGCTATCTGAAAAAATAAACTATATATTAAAAGATAGAATTATTTATCAATCTTTCAGTGATGCAGCTTATGCTAAAAGTCTGATGTTCTCGGAGGAGTATTTTGAGAAAGAATCAATCCATATTATTTCCAGTTTATAACAGATTTTCCATTTTTTGGAATTATGCACAAGTATTTACAAAAATAAAATACTGATTATCAATAAATTACAACCTAATTTACTTTTGGAACATGAATAGTTATACTCTTTTTAAATACAACTAATTATGAAAACAAAAGTAGCAATTATCGGAACCGTTGGCTTACCTGCCAATTATGGAGGATTTGAAACTTTAGCTGCTCATCTTGTAGAAGAGCTCTCAGATACCTATGATTTTACAGTATACTGTTCCTCAAAAAAATACCCAGAAAAAGAAAGGAGCGAAAGCTGGAAAGGAGCCAGACTAAAATATATTCCTCTAGACGCCAATGGAGTTCAGAGTATTGCATATGATACATGGTCTATTATTCATTCATTATTTTACTGTGATGTTTTACTGATTTTAGGGGTAGCCGGAGCCTGGCTTCTTCCATTTGTAAAACTGTTTACCAGTAAAAAAATCATTATTTCCATAGATGGTATCGAATGGAAGAGAGATAAATGGTCATTAGCAGCCAAATTATATTTATGGTGGGCAGAAAAACTGGCAGTACAGTTTTCTGATATTGATATTTCTGATAATGAATCTATTCAGGATTATACTTCTTTAAGATATAAAACAATCAGCAGGGTAATAGAATATGGGGCAGACCACACAAAAGTAAATTTGGTTCCCACATCAAAAAATATTGAAGAATATCCTTTTTTACTGGGTGAGTACGCCGTAAAAGTGTGCAGAATAGAACCAGAGAATCACGTTCACACTATTTTAAAAGTATTCAGCGAATTTCCTGGCCGCAAGCTCGTAATGGTTGGTAACTGGAAGAATAGTCAATATGGTGTGGAATTGAAACAGCAATATTCAGATTTCGAAAATATTCATCTTTTAGATCCAATTTATGAGCAAGAGACAATAGATCTTATTCGTGGAAATGCTTCGCTTTATATTCACGGTCATTCTGCAGGAGGTACCAATCCTTCTTTAGTGGAAGCCATGTTTTTAGGACTACCGGTTATCAGCAATGGTGTTTCTTACAACAGAACAACTACAGAAAATCAGGCATTCTATTTTTCAAATGCAGAAGAATTGAAAAATATTTTGGCTCAACTGAAAAATGAAGATCTTCAAAATTGTGCAATCAGGATGAAGCAGATAGCGGAAAGAAGATATATCTGGAAAAAAATCGCAAAAAAATACCATAATCTTATTGAAGAAACATTTACTGCAAAAAACAAAGCAAAAGTATATCCTGTAATTTGTAACCTGGAGAAAAAAATCCTTGAAAAGTACAACTTAGAGCATCTGAAAAACATACAGTTATTCAATAATCCCAGTGAACCCATTTAAAACAAAGTACCATGAAAGATTTTATAGAACTATTAATATCGGGAACCCTTGCCTTCATTTTATCAATCTGTATAATCCCCGTAATGAGAATCATTGCCAAAAAAATTAGATTGGTAGACGTTCCCAATACAAGAAAAATACATTACACTCCTATTCCATTAATTGGAGGTCTGGCTATTGGAATGATTATTTTACTATTAATTGAAATTTCCGCAGATAAAAGCTGGAGAATAATACTTCCAATTATTGTAACCTCTTATATTTTACTTCTGGTGGGAACTCTAGATGATAAAACTGATATTAAAGCCATTTATAAACTAATCATTCAAGTTTGTGTAAGTATCATTATAGCGACTTCCGGAATAAGAATTTCATCTTTATACGGATTGTTCGGAATCTATGAAATTAATACATACTTCCAGTATCTGCTCACTGTTTTGGTTATCGTAACAGCAGTTAATGCTTTTAATCTTATAGATGGTGTGGATGGGCTTGCAGGTAGTGTAGCAGGAATAGGATTTGTTTTGTTCTTTATTATCATGTTAATAGAAGGCAACTTAGGGCTGGCAAGAGTAGCTATACTTTTTGTTGGAAGTATTATAGCTTTTCTAAAATATAATCTTTCTCAGAAAAATAAAATTTTCTTAGGAAATTCAGGCTCGCTATTTTTAGGATATTTATTGATATGTCTGGGAATTTTCATCACAAAGTTTGATAACAATACAACAACTTTTCCTTATGGAGTATTTTTTATACTTTTTGTATTTACTATTCCCGTAATTGATTCTATACGAGTGTATACTGATAGAATATTAAGAGGAAAATCACCTTTCAAAGCAGATAAAACCCATATCCATCATCTTCTTCTTTTATTAGGTTTTTCTCATAAAAAAATAAGTATTACTTTTATTTTGATTAATGTTCTGACATTTCTCGTTCAGTATGTTTTTTTTAAAAGCTACTCTATTTATTCTTCATTAATCTCCTTTTTTATATTTATAGCTGTTTTCAAAATCATTAAAAGTATTAATCATTTCCTGAGCTGGAAAAAAAGGATAAAAGAATTAGAGTACAACTAAGATTGTTTCATTTATTCACTGTCATTTTTTGGAATCTCTTGTATAAACTGCTCTATCACTAATTATAAAACAAGATGCTGCGAGCACTTTAGTAGAAACCCTTCATGAGAATAACTAAGGGCAAGTAATAAACAAAGAAAGCAAGGATGCTCTGTTTCTCCTGATGAGCAAAAAGTAATTGGCTTCATCATGATTTATAAAACTTCTAACATCTTTTAAAAGCAGTAAAAGCTAAAAAGTCAATTGAAAACTAACTGTTGTTATACATATTTAAAATCTTACAATAAAATTGCGCAAAATTTTATTGTAGAGAATTACTTATAAATAAAAATGAGCTTTTTAGAGCCCAATCATCAATAAAGTGATTGGATATGATGTAGTTCTACATTGCTTTTGTATGGTAATTCAACACTTATAATAAGAGTAGAATACTTTTAAAGACCTTATAAATTTAGAATAAAAAACAATACAAATTATCTCTAAAAATAAAAGACACAAAATTTATCAATACAAATCACATCAAATCACTATTTTTTCCTTTGTAGGGAAAAAGTAGTGATTTTAATCCATAAAAAAACTACAAAGAAATAATCCTTGTAGTTTTTTCTGTGTTTTTAGAATCGCTGAACCTTAGCATAAAAGCCGCTATTTAATTTTGGAATTTTACAAAATCCAGATAAAAAGAAGGGTTTCCAGCATTGAATGAGGTCGGAACTACTCCATTTGTTTTACCAGCTAACACAGTGTAGGTTCCTGGTGTAGCAAAATATAATACACGGTTCTGATCTCTTGGAAACATGAATGCAGCAGTGTTTGAGCCACAGTAGCTTCTCCAGACATCACCAATACCGTTAATATAAAAAAAGTAATCATTACAATCAGAATTGATCGCAACTCCACATCGGAAAAAATACCATCCTTTTGCAGGGATAGTTACCTGAACTCCCGTATTTAATCCTGCAGCTCCAGTTCCGCCTGTATAAGGATTTATTAATGTCCCGGTATATGGTGTCCAATTATTGGCGAACGCTGTAGTAACAGTGGATGACCATGTTGCCAAACCATTGGCATCACTTGTGAGGACATACCCCAACTGCTGAGTACCATCTTTAATTTGAAGAGCACCGTTGGTAGTCCCATTATCAATAATAACTTTTGCATTTGATGCACCCGCGGGCACCGTATTGGTCCCCATCAGGACTTTTCCTGTACCATTAATACTTAAATTGTTTCCCGCCATTGCTATATCTGTAGCTTGTGAGAGGGTTCCTCCCAGTTTTACATCTGTACCTGATAATGTAAGACCATTGCTTGCGGTAATATTGTTATTAATAATCGTTGTTCCTCCGTTTCCATTCCCTCCAGCAAGCTCTGTAACAGTCATAAATCCTATCTGAGGATTCAACTGAGCTGTTCCTGCTCCTCCTAATCGTACTTTTACAGAGGTATCCACTGTAGGTCTGTAAATAGCATAGGCTTCTGGCTGGCCTCCTATTGAAGTGGCAGGATAATTATTTATCGCATCAACAACACCGGTGGTACTGGAGGGAAGAACAGAATTATTTGAAGCATCAACCCACTCATAGACAAAGAAACCTCCAGCTAGTGAGAACTCTGTAGCATGCAGTTGGCAACGGAGAACATAGGTTTTCCCGGCTTTCAAATTAAAAACACCGGCATTATAAGTAATATTATTGGCTGCAATTACAGACCCAAATGTAACGTCCGACCCTGTAGATACTGTTTGAATAGCGTTTGGTTTTACAATAATATAATCTCCTGTAGAAGAACTTCCTTTTGAAAGGATTTCCCATGTAGAAGAAGCTCCTGTAAGCCCGGTATTGATTAATTCTACACTTTGATTTGCTGGTACAAGAACATTGGGATTTCCATTAATAGTCTCGGGAGATGCAGAATTTACTGTAATACTAAAGTTTGTATTATTTTTAATCCTGTAAATACGTCCTTTATAATTCCCAGCCCCACTGACTGCGGAAGGGAGATTAAAAACAGCATTGGAACCACCATTATAAGCAACATGGAAATCTGATGAGTTCAAATTATAAGAATTTGTAATAACAGCATTATAATTTGCTGCTAATGATCCATTAATATCCATAGTGGAGCCTGGATTTGCAGTATTAATACCAACATTTCCTGCCTGGGCAAAAGCAAAAGTAGAGCTTAAAGCTAATACTGCTATAAATAATTTTGTATAAATTTTAACCATTCATTATTGTTTTACATATCATAATTGATATTATTACGGGGTAAAGGTATGCTAATAGAGATGTAAAAATTCTTCGAATGCCGTGGAAATACATGTACAGGCTTGTGGAAAAATATCCACAAATATTAATATCAAAGAATAGGCTGTATCATATAACAAATCAGACAACCTTAAAAACTAAAGTCCGTTATTCTGGACTTGTAACTGGTATTCTTTTATGACTGGCGTCATAAAGTAATTTTTTATTATTTCACTATATTTGGAATAATAAAACTAACCCCATGAAATAAGCCAACATAAAGACTTGTTAAACTAAAAATGATTAAAGATTACCAAAGATTATGAAAGACTTATTTTCATTAAACGGAAAGAAAAAGGATCATGTGATTACGCACTTAAAAAAAGAGATGTATTCATTGATCGAAAATGATAACTGGATTACAGTTACGGTTAAAAAGTGGTTTCATACAATGATCGTATCCTATTTGATTTGCAATGGTTTAGTTACTTTAACGATTGTAAGAACAAAATTCACTCCATTTTACGAAAAATATACCGTTTTGTAATTATTTCTTTTTGAGAATAGAGTTATAAGATCTTAAATTCTTTATTATTTAAAACAACACTGAAATGAAATTAAAAATATTATCCATCGTTTGGGGCGTTGCGGATTTGAACAGAGCAATTGCATTTTGGTGTGAAGCTTTGCACTACAAAATAAAGAATGAGCCTGATGTTGACTTTGCCATTCTGATACCAAAGGAAGGAGATGGAATGCAGTTATCATTAAAATTAACCAGTTCGGAACAGCCAAAGAGACATCATATGGACCTGATAACTGATAATCAGCGGCAGGAAGTAGAGCGGCTTCTTAGTATTGGGGCTGGAAAGATGCCAGGCTGGAATTACGAAGATGATGCTGACTATGTAGTTCTTCTTGATCCCGAAGGAAATTCATTTTGCGTAGTACAGCAAAACAATGATATCTGAAAGGCATCTATTCTGTAACCCATTCTTCACGAAGAACTGCATAAATAATATCATCAACCCATTTATTTTTCCAGAACAGACTTTTCACAAAATGCCCTTCTTTTCTTAAACCAATTCTTTCCATCAGTTGAAGAGAAGCAGTGTTGTCAGGATCTACGGAAGCTGTAATTCTGTGTTTTTGTAAATCATTAAAAAGAAAATCAATGATACCTTTTAAAGCCTCAGAAGCATACCCTTTACCCTGAAATGAGGTGTTTAAGGTAATTCCAAGTTCTACCTGTACATTTTCATCTCCAATAAAATGAATTCCGATATCTCCAATGACTGCTTTTGTTTCTTGATCAGTAATCAACAGCTGATACCAGCTTTCAGGTTGGTTGAATTCAGTTGTGTTTCTTTGGATAAAACTTTCCACTTCTTCCAGGGTTTCAGGAATCCAGCCTTGAAATTTATTGGCTTCGGCATCTGAGCGGTAATCGAAAATATCCTGTTTGTCATCAATCGTAATATCCCGAAGAACTAATCTTTTTGTATAGAGTTGCATGATTGTATTATAATTTCAGACAAAAATAGGTTAATTAGGAATTTATTCTAGGGATAATGATGGATTTTTATGGTCATTGAGCCTATTTCCATTAATTTTAATTCAATAAAAATTATAAAATAGTTGCAAATATCATTTAAATACTTACTTTTGTATCGCCTTACAAAAAAACGGGGGATTGGCGCAGTTGGCTAGCGCGTTTGACTGGCAGTCAAAAGGTCACGGGTTCGAATCCCGTATTCTCCACTTAGTGCAATTATAAAATGTATATAATGTACGAAAATATGATAAACCCTACAAAAATTGATTTTTGTAGGGTTTATTTTGTAAAAAGGAATGGTATAGTTTTCAAAGATTTTTAGTTCCACTTTTAATAACCTTTAAATGTTGCATTGTGTTAGAGCAAAGTTATGGACTCTTTTCTATAGAGATGCTTATCAATTAAAGTGGAAAGATATAAAGGAAGGTCATGATGGAGGTCTATGGATTATGAACAGTAGACATAAATCTAATTCACAAATGGATATTTCTCTATTACCGAAGGTTATTGAAATTTTTTTATTAAAAGAAATCGCAGATATATACGAAATACCAAATAATCTCAATACCCATAAATTTTTATTCTTTTTCTCCAAAATTGTATTTAAAATATTTTGATCTGAAATAGATCAGTATTAGATAAAAAGTTTATTAACAAAGAATTTTCTACTCAAAAAGAAAAGTCCAAATCATCAGCAGAAGGTCTGAAATTAGAATGCATCGCAGCTGTAAAATAATCACAGAACACCTGATACACTTCAGAATTAATATCCGTAGCCCGGATTCCCAGCTGTGTATAAATAGTAAGCATCTGATGGGATAATCTTTGAACCAGCTCTACTCCATATTGGTGGATTTCGTTTTGATATCCTTCAGAAATATCTTTGTGATCACCAAGTATATTTTCTACTTCTCCGGCAATTTGCAATACTTTTTCCAAATGCTTTTCAACAGACTCTGCGAAACTTTTGAAATGGATCTCAGGACGAATATATTCTGCTTCTTCAATAAAATGAGAAGCCATTCCAAAATAGTTGACCAACAGTGTCAAGTCTGCAAAAATCCGAAAAGGAATAGTGTCCAGAATATCATTGGTGAAAAAAGTATCGTAAACAAAACTATAGTCTTCATTAACGAGCACATTTTCAACAATGAATGAATAGGTGCCACTGGCCTTCATTCCCATAGATTTCCAGTTGGGAATAACCTCAGCTTGTTCTTTCGAAATAATAAATGATCGAATTATTCCATTGCCATGACCATCCATTAAAGGTTTTCCGTTTTCTGTAATTTTGGCATTCAATGTAAAATGGGTAAGATGAGGTGCACCTGTTGCAAAATTCCATGAACCGTTGATCAGATAGTGGCTGTTGTCTATTTTTTCTGCAGTTCCTCCCACCATTCCGCTGCCACCAAAGCAGGTTTCAGAATGGATAAACAGTAATTGAGCAATTTCAGGCTTGATATTTCTGGAAAAATAATTGGCTCCGGCACAAAGTGTCAGCATCCAGCCAAAGCTTCCATCGGTTTCTGCACAGCTAAATAAGGTGTTAAGTCCTTCTTCAAAACGATAGCCGAGTCCTCCATATTTTTTGGGAACCCATATTTTAAGCAGTTTTTCTTCATGAATATGCTGCATTACTTTATCAGAAATTACAGGGGCTCCATGAAGTTCCCGTCTGATCTCTTTAGTACTCAGCATTAGCCTTCGATTTAATAATTTTTTGCCACTCTATATATCCGGAAATGGCTACTAAAAATAAGAATGACGTCAAAACAGCATAGAGATACAATTCTTTATGAATCATTAAAGGAATAGAAATGATATTACTGACATTGAGTATCACCCAGTTTTCAATTTTCCGTCTCGCCATCAGCCACATTCCCGCCCAGGCAAAAGCACTCACCAGAGAATCCCAGATAGGAACATCCGAGTCTGTAAAATGGGTCAGAAAAGACCAGAATAAGATAAAAGTTCCCAGAACAATTCCTCCCGTAATCCATTTTTCTGTGGTGGTGGTAACAGAGATTTCCATTTCTGATTTCTGCTTTCCGAATTTCCAATATAACCATCCATAGATGCTCATGATCAGATAATAAAGATTTAAGGTAAATTCAGCGTACAGCTTGGAAGTAAGCATCACATACAGCGTAAGCAGAATCCCCGCAATTCCGAAAAGATAGTTGTTGACATTGTTTTTACGGGCCAGTAAAACCTGAATGACTGAAAATAAGACTCCGAACCATTCCGGTAAGGTAATTTGTTTTAAAATGTCCTGCATCATATTAATTATTAGAAATCAAATGATGAGATGATCAGTAAGCAATCCCTACACCGGCATTATCCGGATCAGGTGTGGAAATACATTCCTGGGTATCATCTCAGCCACTGTTTTGTAGCACCCCATTGTTCGGCAAAGGTGCAGCTTTTTGTTGAAAAAAGAAAGGACTTTGTTTTTTTATTTACAGGATATGATCACGATTATAAGGAGTCGATGAGGGAAATTATAATTTTATGGATAACTAAAAATTTATATTATGGACAATCAAGAAATATCAGTACTTAATGACTTACTTCACATTACCAACGACAGAAAGGAAGGCTTTGAAAAAGTTGAGGGAAAAGTATGGGAAATGTATCCGGATGTAAAAGATGAGTACGAACATATGATTTCGCAGTCGAAAATCATGAAAAATGAACTGATCAACCTCATCACAGAAAAGCAAGGCACTCCGGAGGACTCAACGTCCATGGCAGGAGCTGTTCACAGAACTTGGATTGACATTAAAAATTCTTTTACCATGGGAAATCTCATAGAATCTACATTAGAAAATGTGGTATTTGGCGAAAAAGCAGCTATTGAAGCTTATCAAAATGCCCTGGACACAGGTGAGCTCAGCCCAAAAAGTACTGAGATTGTGTCTGAACAGCTTCGTATCCTTAAAGATTCTTACAGACAATTCAAGAAAATTGAAGAATATAAAAAGAAAGAATAATCAAAAAACTCCTCTTAAAAAGAGGAGCTTACTATAATCAAGAACAAAATAATATTTAATCAATTCAAAATTATTAAATATTGTATGCTCATACTTATGATGCAGGTCATAAAAACTCAATATTATTTGACCGCATTTTTAGCTTTTTCCGATTCCTGCAAATGATGTTCAAGTGTCGGAAGGGTTTTCGCTGCGAAAGATTTTAATGAGGCTTCTGTTCCTTCTGACGCCTCTTTTTTGAATGCTTCCACATCTTCTTTATGATCACTGACCATTAGATCTGTATATTTTTTGTCAAAGTCTTTACCTTTCTTAGCTTTCAGGTCATCATACATCTTCTGCTTTTCGGCATCCAGACTTGTGGGTAAGGTATACCCTATTCCTGATGCCCAATTCTTAAGCTCGTCATTCGCTTTGGAATGATCGGTTACCATCATTGCTCCCAAAGATTTTACCACTGAGTTTTCAGCGTTTGTTGCGGCCAGTTTTCCCATCATTACTTCCATCAGTCCTCCTATGGCTGCAGCATCTGCAAACTTTTTGTCCTGATCACTGAGAGTACTTTTCTGATCTTTGGTGTCTGACATTTTGGTGGAGTCGCTTACCGTCATCCCGGATTCTGCAGGGGCAGACATTGTGGTACTTTCCTCAGATTGGCTCGTTGATGTCGGTTCGTTTTTTTTGCAGGCCGTTAAAGCAGCTAATGCAAAAATTGTTACTACAAGATTTTTCATAATAATAAATTTTAAGTGGTGATATTAATGAAGTCAAACAATGACTTTGTTTATAAATGCAACAATTTATCTGCCAAAAACCGATTACAACACTTCTAACCTAATCATAAAACATTATGAATAAATACCTTACAACTTATTAACCAACCGGAATGTAAGATTAATACGCTCCTTCATAGCGGTTAGAGACTTGGCAATACGATGTTCCCAGTTTTCCTGAAGGTCTCCTTTCATAATCAATAATGATCCGTGAGGAAGAGGCAGGCTGTATTTACTCTGATGATGGTCTTTTTTCCTGAAATCAAAATTTCTGGTTTGCCCCAGACTTACTGACGCAATCACCGGACGTTTCCCATATCTGCTTTCCTTATCCCGATGCCAGGCAACAGAATCGTTATGATCTCTGTAAAGGTTCAACAATACGGAATTGAACTGATAGCCAAATGTTTCTTCTATTCTTTGTTTTAAAGAAAACAGTTCGGGTGTCCAATGATGGGCATCCAGTTCATTGTCTGAAGGATAGGCATTTTTCTCATCTCCATACCAGGCGGTTAAGCGAGGTGTGAGAACCATCTTATCATACATTTTCTGGGTACGTTGTTTCCAGGGAGCTGTTTCAAGCAGATGAATTTTAAGGCGGTCAGCTTCTTCCTGATTCAGGAAATGTTCTCTGTATTCCAGAAGGTCTTTTGGAAATTCGTACAGATCTGCTGAGTCGAACAGGCTAAGTTGGGTCATTTTTAAACTTTATAAATGGTAGAATACAGTTTTCTTTTACAGTATAAGAGTTTTGTTATTCAATTACAGTTCATTTTAAAAAACTAAATTGATACAAATTATATCCACAAATATACTACAACTGATACAAAATCAAACAAGGTAAAAATGTTGCATTTTAAACCTTTCCGGATTTCAATAAAAAGGAGACCTGATTTTTTCAGGTCTCCTTTTTAAAGATTGTATTTACATGGCTTTGCTGTTAAGATTGGTATCAGCAACTTTTGTAAGCAGTTCATCACATTTTTTTTCTTCTTCCAATGTACTTAAAAAGTTTTTAAGACACTCTTCTTCCTTCAATACTTTTGCGAATGCTGCCAGTGTTCCATAAGTAGCAATTTCATAATGTTCAACTTTTTGCGCTGCTGCAATAATGCCCGCATCTCTTACTGCTCCCGGTTCTGTCTCTTCCATAATGCTCTTTCCTTCATCCAGCAATCCCTGCATAGCATCACATTTTTTTGCCTGGGCTTTTTTTCCTAATGCTTTAAAACATTCTTCCAATCTTTCCACATGGCCTTCTGTTTCCGTGATGTGCTTATCAATGCCTTGTTTAAGCTTTTCACTGGTTGCATTTTTCATCATTGCCGGCAGCGCTTTCAGCAGTGCTTTTTCAGCCCAGTAAATATCTTTCAGCGCATCTTCAAAAAGATCTTCCAAACTTTTGGCTGCATTTTTTTTAGCCGGAGTTTTTGCTTTTGCTGTTGTTGCTTTTTTGGCTGGTGTTTTTTTGGTTGCCGTTTTAGTTTCCATATTATAATAATTTAGTGATTGATTGGTGGTAAATCTGCAACTATAAGACCATTTTTGTCCAAAATACTGAGATGTGGTATCTAAAATTACAGGAGCTTATATGGTAAGTTAAAATTAGAATAGCTGTTCGCAGAGAATAAAAGGCCTGAAAATTTGCCAATCATTACGGTGTTTGTTTTTTTACCCATATACTTACCGAACTCGAATTTACAGTAAACACCGCTTTCCCGTCTTTATCCGTATAAATTTCTTCATGACGGTTCTTTAAAAAATCGGTATAAACCGAATCCGCATGTTCTTTTCCCAATTCTATTTCTTTATAACCTTCTTCGCTATTAGACATGATTACAATGCAGTCCGCATGCTTTTCATCTCCTTTCCGTACAAAAGCTACACAGTTGGGATGATCAAAATAATCGGTCTGTTTACCATATGCAAAAAGCTTTCTCGCTTCAAGCAGACCGGGAAGTTCTTCAACCTTCGGCATGATGATATGCACTTCCTGCTCATCCTTTATATCGATATAATCTGCACCAAAAAGATCGGGATAAAATATGCAGGGATAAGCTTCATCGGTAAGAAGAATAATAGCATAAGCCAAGGGTTTGAACCAGTCTTTCACCGCAGATTCAAGAGCCTGAAGCTGCTGTGTATCGTGGTTTTCAACAAAAGAAACTGAGAATACCGGTTTCTTCTCCAAGAAGCTTCCTTTTAAAATCCGGCTCATATCATAATCTTTACCATCCTGTGATGCTTTAAAGAAATTATAATGCAGCGGAGTATCAAAACAAGAGATAAGATCAGACATTTTATCGGAAAAATACTCAATTTTTTCTGCCTCGTCTTTCCAGAATTCGCCCAAAACAAAACATTCAGGATTTACTTCTGTTTTAATATAGGAGACCCAGTCTTTCAAAAAGTTGGAGGAGATATGTTTTAAGGCATCCAATCTGATTCCGTCTACTTTCGTTGTTTCCATATACCATCTGATCCATTTTTTCATTTCCTCCACAACATAAGGATTACGGTACTCTATGTCAGCTCCCATCAGATAATCATAATTACCGAACTGATGACTTACGGCATCTGTCCACTCCTCACCATATTCATTATGGATTTTAAAAACACCCTTCATCTCCTCTCCTTCTCTGATCACATAATCAATACCGCTGAAACAGTGATGATCCCATATAAAGTTCGAATACACTCCTTTTCTTCCCGGAAAAGTAAATTTCGTATAGGCTGAAACCTCCATATTTTCAGAGATTCTTTCATTACGGTTTTCTTCACTCAGCTGATGTACCATAATCTTTTCTTCTTCATCTCCACCCATCCTGTGGTTTAAAACAATATCCGCATACACAGACATTCCCACTTCATGCGCTTTCTCTATTGCCATTAAATATTCGGCTTTTGTCCCGTAACGAGTTGGTATACTGCCTTTCTGATCAAATTCTCCCAAATCATAAAGATCATATACATCATAGCCACGCCCTTCCATATTGAGACTGCATTTATTGGCAGGAGGAAACCAGACGGCAGTAAACCCCAAATCTTTTAAATATTCTGCTTTTTCAGCAAACTCATTCCATAGGTTTCCGGGATGATACCAATGGAAAAACTGAATAATAACTCCATTCATATCCGTTAAGATTAACCGTTAACAATTAAACCTCCATTAGGATGAAGAACCTGTCCCGTTATCTGTGATGAAGTATCTGTGGCAAGAAATAGAAAACTTGCTGCCACTTCTTCGGTAGAAGCATTACGTTCTAGCGGCGGTTTATTCTGATCTTCATCTTCTTCTCCGAATGTTTTTTCCGTAAGCGGCGTGGCCACCGGTCCGGGTGCAACAGCATTCACCCGTATTCCTTTAGGTTTAGCCTGCAGTGCCAGTGAACGGGTGAACGAAACAATAGCGCCTTTGGTTGCTGAATAATCCAGTAATTCTTCATGTCCAAGATAGGCAGTAGCTGAAGTAGTATTGATAATAGAATCCCCTTGTTTTAAATAAGGAAATACAATCTTTGTCAGCAGGATCATTCCGATAATGTTGGAATCGAAAGTTTTGCGGATATCCTCTTCTTTAAGATTTTCTATACTTTCACAAGGAACCTGGGTTCCTGCATTATTAATCAGTATATCTATTCCTCCGAATTTAGAAACTACCTCATTAACAACAGATTTACAAAATTCACTATCATTAATATCACCTTCAAACGAAAGGACTTTTCTTCCTGTTTTTTTTAATTCCTCCACTGTTTTCATGGCATCTTTGGCATCATGATAGTGGATGAAGGCAATATCTGCTCCTTCCTTAGCAAATAAAAGAGCGATGGCTTTACCAATTCCGCTGTCTGCTCCTGTAATAAGGACAGATTTATTCTGCAATTGTAATTTTTCCATAATTGATTGTATTAACAGCTTATTATTGTGATGATTTTTACTCCTTATTTTCACGGTGTTTATCCAGTTCCAGCTTAAAGCATCCCAGAATGAATTCACTGTAATAGAGCTGGGCATTAACAGGTTTGGTTCTGGAGTGCAGATATAATTTCTCTGAAAGAACCACTTTTCCTTTGTGCGCAATGGCAAAGTAAGCGAAGAGCTTCCCTTCTGATTCTTCCACCGGAGTGGCATATCCTGTAACTCCAATAGACCAGTCGGTTTTGTAGAGTTTACCTACCTGCAACGCCATTGTTTCAGCAATATGAGGAGATACAGAGTTATATTGTCTGGCTTCCAGAGCATCTACATCAAGAAGATTTACCTTTTCTTCTAAAGTATACGCTGTCATGCCGCCTTTAAAAAATTGGGAGGCATCCTTCATCTGGGAAAACGAAAACTGTAAAAATCCGGCTGTAACACTTTCAGCTGTTGAAACGGTTTCATCTCCTGACAGAAGATACTCTCCGATACGCTTAAACAGTTTCTCGAGTTCTATGACGAAATGCACCAGGGATTTCACTGACAATGAATCAGCGTGGGCAATTTGAGAAGATTTTAAAATCATGCTGTATATATTATAACAGTATTAAGACTATTGTTGCACGGGATCCTGTGAATGTTCTTTTTCTTGGGATAGTTGTCCAAGTTTCTCATAATATTTGTGAAGTTTGTCCAGTTCTTCTTCCGTCAGATCTTCAATATCCACCAGTCTGTTACTGGCTTTTTCATAGGAGGCTATCAATTCGTTGAGTTTTATCTGAATAGCCTTAGAGTCTTTATTCTGAGTTTTCTGAATCAGAAATACCATTAGAAAAGTTACAATTGTGGTTCCCGTATTGATAACAAGCTGCCAGGTTTCAGAATAATTGAAAAGAGGTCCACATACAGCCCAGACAATAACCAGTAAACTTGCTGTAATAAAAGCACCCGGACTTCCGGTTATACAGACAACACGATCTGAAAACCTTTCAAAAATTTTTTTTTTCATAAATAACACAATTTTGAATAAAATGGTAATACAAGTTATCAAAACAACAGTATAAAAATTATGACTCAAGTCACCTATGCCTTTTATGACTTAGCTATTATTATAGTATATTTTCCAACAATATTGAGTTTTGTTTAAAAATGTGGAGAACCGCATAATTATTTTTACCCGTTAAAAACAAGCCATTTTTTTGATCAATCTCTTTTATATAACAAATTGTAAACGAAAGATGTGGAATAGTTAACATATTCAAAAAAGAGAGAAATAAAGCATATTCCAAAAACTGAATAAAATCACTTCGTTAAGATTTAATACTTAATTAAAAAATAATTATCCATCTTTGCAGCCTTAAAAATCAAACACGCTAGTTTATTTCATGAGCATTACTTTTAAAAAGCGACTAATTATAGCGCTTGTATTACCTACGGCCGCCATCTATTATGGGCAGAGTACGAAGGATTCTTTAGAGAAATCCAAATCTATTGATGAGGTTATGTTGGTGGGTAGAAACCTTTCCCAAACAGCCAAAGAGAGAAAAACACCTGTTGCGGTTTCCAACATTAAGGCTGCAGAAATTCAGGAGAAACTGGGAAACAGAGAATTCCCTGAAATTATGAAGTCTACTCCATCCGTTTACGTGACCAAAGTAGGTGGTGGTTTCGGAGACAGCAGAATCAACATGAGAGGTTTTGACGGAGCTAACATTGCTGTGATCATCAACGGACAGCCTGTGAATGATATGCAGGGAGGTACCGTTTACTGGTCCAACTGGACCGGTTTGGCTGACATTGCGAGCAATATTCAGATTCAAAGAGGTTTGGGAGCATCTAAATTTGTTGTTCCTTCCGTGGGAGGAACCATCAATATTGTTACCAAAGCTACCGATTCTGAACAGAAAGCAATGGTGAAAGGAGAAGTTGGAAATGACAACTACTCCAGAATATCTGCTATGTATTCTTCCGGATTAAAAAACAAATGGGGAACAACCGTATTGCTTTCCCGTTGGCAAGGTGACGGATACATCAATGGAACAAAAGGAGAAGGTTACTCATGGTTTTTCTCTACAGGATTTAAACCTAATGAAAAGCATGCTTTCAATTTAATTGCTACCGGAGCTCCTCAGGTACACGATACAAGAAGATCTTCTGCAACCGGAGCCAATGTGGCAACATTGCAACAGTTTGAAACTTACGGAAGAAGATACAACCCACAGACAGGAATGTTGAATGGTTCTCAATTCAACCTTGCTCCTAACTTCTATCACAAGCCTATCGCATCATTGAACTGGGACTGGACAATGAATGACAATCTTAAATTATCCACAGTTCTTTATGGTTCATGGGGACGCGGTGGCGGTGGTACCGGACTTAACGGTTCTATCAAAAACGCAGCCGGACAAACTATGAACTTCATGAATTATGGAGCAGGTGGTGACGGTACAATCAACTGGGATATGATTTATCGTTATAACAGAGGCGGTATGGTAACGGATTATAATGGAAATAGCTTCCAGAAATCTACTTTTACGGCTCCTGCAGGCTCTCCTGGTGATTATAACGGACAATATGTATCTACTCTGAACGGAACCACTGGTATTGTGAGAAAGCAAAGTATCAATGCTCACGACTGGTATGGAGTAATCGCAGACCTTAATTACAAAAAAAATAACTGGACTTTCAACGGAGGGATTGATCTTAAAACTTACAAAGGAGCTCTATATGACATTGTAACGGATATGTTGGGATCTGATGCTGTATTTGTTCCTGGTACAGCAAATGCTCCAAAAGGATATTATATCAATCAAACGGTAAAACCGGAACCTCTTACAAAGCTTAAAGATGCTCAGAAAGTATCTATCCATAATGAAGGTTTGGTAAAATGGGCTGGTATTTATGGAATGGTGGAGTACAGTTCTGAGAAGCTAAGTGCATCTGTCCAGGGATCTGTTTCCGAGCAATATTACAAGAGAAGAGACTATATGCTATATACTCCTGGAAATCAGGAGACAAAATGGTATCATAAAACAGGTTATATTGTAAAAGGAGGTGCCAACTATAATATTGACGACCACCACAATGTATTTTTCAATACAGGAGTTATCTCAAGACAGCCTTTATTCAATGCATTATTCCCGTCCAACCAGAATATCTATAATGATGCTAAGAATGAAAGGATCTTCTCTGTGGAATTAGGATATGGTTTCAAATCGCGTTATATAGATGTGAACATCAATGCTTACAGAACGCAGTGGGATGACAGATTTATCTCAAGAACATTCAATGCTACAGCGGCAGATGTTGCTAAATTCCCTCAGCTTAACCTTGGAAGTGCATATTTCTACAATGCTCTGAACGTAGGTCAGCTCCACCAGGGAATCGAATTGGAAGCAAAAGCCAGACCTTTTACGAATCTAAGATTAAGAGGAATGGTATCAATGGGTAACTGGAAATATAAAGGAAATGCTAACTTCAACATCCTTGATGTTCAGAACAACCAGGAAATAGCTGGTGCAACCGGAACCATCAATATCAAAGACCTGAAGGTTGGAGATGCTGCTCAAACAACTGCAAGCATCGGTGCAGATTATAATATCACCAAAGCATTCAGTATCGATGCCAACTGGGAATATTATGACAAGCTTTATGCTCAGTTCAACCCGATCAACTTCCTTACGGAAGCCGCAAGAGAAAAAGGAATTGTAAAATTGCCAAGCTATCATTTATTTGATGTAGGGGCTTCTTACAAGTTTACATTGGATGCGAAAAAGTCTTTAACATTGAGAGCGAACGTATACAACTTATTCAACAAATATTATATTTCTGAATTAAGCTCCAACATCTTTGCAGGCGATAAAATTGCGAATGGTCCGGATGCAGGAAAAACGTATCAGGAAGCTGGAAGAGTGTACCAGGGAGTTGCAGACGGTAATACAGGATTCCTTGGTTTTGGAAGAACGTGGTCTGTTGCAGCCACTTTGAGATTTTAAGTAATATATTTCAATAATGAATCAATTGAATAGGCTGTCCCATTTTTGGGACAGCCTATTTTCATAATAAGCATTAAAAATAAGGTTCTATCTTTTACAGCTTAAAAATTTTTAGGTTTCTTATGTTGAGCAGCTTGTTTTGCGATTTCGTCAATACGGTTTTTTCTGGTTTCGGGTCTTTTGGCCAACACAATCCATTGCAGCAGCATTTTTTTCATGGATTTGCTTAAACTTAGAAAATAGGTTTCGGAACCTTCATGTAGTTTAAATGTTTCATTCAGATCTTCAGGAATAGTAAGATCTTCTACAGAATCCAAAATATTCCAGGAACCATTCTCTTTTGCAATTCGGATAGTTTCAAATCCTGCTTTTGTCATCAGCTTATTTTCGATCAGTTTCTGAACCTTATCCTTATTAATTTTTGACCAGGTACTTTTCGGTTTCCGTCTGCTGAATAGCTGCATAAACGAACCTTCATCAATCGTCTTCCTTGTACTGTCAATCCAACCAAAACAAAGGGCTTCATCTACCAGATCCGTCCAGTGAACAATGGGCAAATTTGATTTTGTGGTATTGCAAATAAGCCATACAGACTGTTCTATATGATGATTCTCTTCAAGCCATTGCCGCCATTCTGTCTTTGTCCTGACATGAAAGGTCTGTTTCTCTGTAATTTTACGCATAGCTTTTCTTTTATTACTGTAAAATTAAAATACTTTAGTGACAATAGTTTGTCAGTATAAAAATTTCAAATAATTAATTATGACATCCCATAATATAAGCCTATTAAAGAAATAAATGATAAATTAGTCAAAATAAATCATTAAAAATATTCTACCTTATCAATTGAATATGGACAGAGAAACTATAGATTATATTATTAGATACTTTAGCAAATTAATGACAAAGGATGAATCATTAGCACTGAATCATCATATGTATACTTTGAAGAGTTCTGAAAGTGTACATATGAGAAATCTAATGATAGAACGAGGCTGGATAAATTCTGATCCTGAAGTTATACAACTATTAGAACATGGATATCAAACTTTTGAACAAAATGTTGTGACCCGGATAATGGCAGAAACTCCCGAAAAAGTTTTTTTCAACAATTGTCCTGAATGCCACAAACTCGCCCGTACTCCACATGCTAAGCAATGCAGATATTGTGGATATCACTGGCATCATTTAACTGTTGCTCACTTTAAGCTCAATAATACATTTCAGATTACAGGAAGAAATTTTTTCTTAATAGGAAAAATTGAAGAAGGTAAAATAAAAGAAGGACAAAGAATAGATTTAAGAATATTGGGTCTTAATAAAAAGCCTAAAATTCAATCCATTGAATTGGCCCTTACACGGCACGACGGAAAAGCGTGGGAAGATATTGCACTGGGCATAGACGAGCTAACTGCAGAAGATAAAGAATATTTAAAAAGTATCATGCCTGTCAGAGATCCACTTGACATCATAATAGAATAAATTATTTTTTCGAGTTCTTCACCTGCAGTGCTCTCTGATAAAAGGACTGATTGGCAATTTTCTCTTCGGCTTCATCAATGGCAGTCAGCAGATTATTTTTATTGTCTGCAATATCACCTAAAATCTGGGACATCAGTTCCCAAACGGGTTTCATTTTTTCAATGAGCTCCTGCCCTTTTGAAGTGAGTTTAAAAAGCCTTTTGCGCTCGTCCTGTTTATCTTTTTCCCATTGGATCAACTCCTGCTTTTCAAGTTCTTTGAGCAGTGTTATGGTGGATGGATGGGTATATCCTATTTCATTGGCTATTTCAACAACACTTGCCATTTCTTTTTTATAAATGGTGAAAATAACCGGAAACCATTTCAGTTCAAAATCAATTCCGAATGCTTTATAGATGAGTGCTCCGTCTTTCCTCAGTTGTTCGCTTAGGCGGTGCAGTCTGGTGGATATGGCAAGAATTCCTGCTTCGTTGATTACATTCATATTCAGTCAAGATTTAAGTGGTAAAAAAGATCATCGGCACTCATTAGAGGAAACTTCACGGGAAGATCGCTTTTTTCAATCTTTACAAAAAGATTCCTTTCATAGAAACGCTGGGCTGCTTTCAGTACCGTTATGGTTCCCAAATATAAATCATCAATTCTGTTTTCGCGGCAGAAAGAAATTAAAACTTCCAGTAATTCTTGCGCAATATTCAGTTCTTTTCCTCTGAATTCCTTTTTAACAAACATTTTTCTGATGGCTCCTGTCTTTTCATCAAATTTAACCAATGCTATAGAACCTACCAGCTGATTATCTACAAAAGCACCCCAAAAGTTACCTCCGGCTTCCATGTAAAAACTTTCTATCTGCAAAAGATCAGGCTGATCTTCTATAGTAATCGGAATATTAAACTCTTTCTGCTGGATCGTCAAAATCAAATCAATGGCTTGTTCCGAATAAGAATTTCCTATGGGTTGTATTTCTAATTTCATAGTGTTTATATTTTAAAGTACAAAACTACGTAGTTGAATACATATGTGCAAATCAATTCTACTTTTTAAAAGATTTTAACACTGAATTTCAAAAAAGGGAATTTATATATAACGATATTTATGTAATTTTCTTTGCCCAAAAATTAATAACCCACGCCAAAATGAAAATAGAAAACCTGAAGCCTTTTAGCGGACAACATTGTGAAACTACTGCCACAGGAACATTATTACAACACATTGGAATTGAACTTTCCGAACCCATGCTTTTCGGGTTGGGTGAAGGTCTCGGTTTTATTTATTGGAATATGAAAACGATGGACTTTCCTTTCATAGGAGGACGGATAAAACCTGATCTGCTCACTCAAAATTTAGCCAGAAATCTGAATCTGGAATTAACTGTAAAGGAAACTTCTTCACAACAAAAGGCCTGGGATAAGGTTAAAGAACTTCTCAATGACGGACAGGCAGTAGGATTGAAAATGGATTGCTATCATCTTGAATATTTCTCAAATCCTTTCCATTTTGCCGGACATTATGCTGCTATTTATGGTTATGATGATGAAAATGCTTTCCTGATTGATACCAGACAACAAGGCGGACAAGTACAAACATCTTTAAAAAGTCTGGCTATGGCCCGTTCTGAAAAAGGTCCGATGGCTTCCAAAAATCTGTATTATACCCTCAGGAATACAGACAGAAAATTTGATCTGAAAAAAGTCATCATTACTGCGATCAAAAATAATGCAGCTGAATATCTGAATCCACCCATTACCAATATTTCTTACAAAGGGATTTTAAAAACAAGTGCTGAAATTATCAAATGGTTCAATACAAGTAAAGATATTGAAGGAGAATTTAAGCAAGCGGCTTTACTAATGGAAAAAGCAGGAACCGGAGGTGCACTGTTCAGGAATTTATACCGTGATTTTTTGAAAGAAAGTTATGAACTGATTCAACTTGATCCGCTGAACACAGGCTATGAAGCCTTCACTGAAATTGCCGGACTCTGGACAAATGTATCTCAGCTGTTTGAAAAAGTGAGCCAGACAAAGGAAATAAAATATATTCAACAGGCTTCGGATATTTTAAAAACGATATCTGAAAAAGAGAAAAAAGCGATGGAAATATTGGCGACACTCTAGCTATTTTTTGCAAACTCTTTAAGTTTGAAATAAAAAACGTATGCCATTCCTGACATACGTTTTTATGATATTACATTGCTGAAAACAGTTATTTCCAGCCTCCGCCTAAAGCCTGATAAAGCTCTACGGCTGCTTTCATTTTACTGTATCTTGCATTGGAAATGTTAAGTTCTGCATTCAATGAATTCACACTTGCATTCAATACTTCAAGATAGTTCGCCATACCATAGTTCACTAATTCCTGGGAATAGTCAACCGATTTTTTGTAGGCATCCAGCTCTTTTTGTTTCAATTCAATGAATGAATCCTGAACAGAGAAAACCCTGATAGCATCCGAAACTTCTTTCCCGGCAGTCAAAACTGTTTTTCTGAAGTTTAAATAGGCAGTTTCTTTATTGGCAAGACTTACGTCATAGTTGGTCTGAATCTGTCTCTTATTTAAAATCGGCTGAGCCAGTCCTGCAACTACATTGGCAAATAAAGAGTTCACACTAAACAGGTGATCAATATCTACTGACTGTACACCTCCGCTTCCTGTCAGTTTTAAAGTTGGATAAAACTGAGCTTTGGCAGCATTGGTCAACTCAAAAGCATTCATTAAATTATATTCTGCTCTCATAACATCCGGACGGTTGGCAAGAAGTTGAGTAGGATAACCTAATTTCAAATCGATGGGAAGCTTTTGCCCTTCCAATGTAGATCTTTCGATAGCGTGAGAAGGTTCTCCCATCAAAAGACTCATGGTATTTTCCAGCAACTGTATCTGTGTATCAATATCAATCAGTAATGATTTGGCATTGAAAACCAGAGCCTCACTTTGCTGTACTGCTACTTCAGTAACTGTTCCGGAAGTTTTTAAAGCCTTAGTAGCTTCAAGGTTTTTCTCTCTTACTGCAATGGTTTCCGTAATAATTCTCTTCTGTGCATCAAATGTCAACAATTGATAATATGCAGAAGCAATGGAAGACACCAAACTACTTTTAACCGCTTTATGTGCTGCAACAGTTCCTAAATAAGTGGCCAGCTGTGCTTTCTCCTGTGCCTTCAATTTACCCCAGATATCAGCTTCCCATCCGATACTTGCCGTAATGTCAAACTGATTCACATAACGTCTTGATCCGATGATCTGTCCAAACTGTGTATTGATAGACTGAGTTTGAAAGGTATAGTTGGGTCCGATAGAAAGTGTCGGCTGATACGCTGCTTTACTCTGTTTAAGATACGCTTCCGCAGAATTAATACTTTCCAAAGCAATTCTGATATCAAGATTGTTCTCCAGTGCCTTAGAAATATGCCCCTGCAATATCGGATCAGTAAATATCTCTTTCCAGGAAATATCTGCAATATTCGTACTGTCCGAAGGAAGCATATCTGTACGGAACAGCTTTTCGTCTACAACATTCTTCGGTCTTTCATATTCTTTTCTTGCCATACAGGATGAAATGGCTCCGAGTATGAAAACTGAAAAAGTGATTCCTTTTATGATGTTTAATAAACTCTTCATTATTTTTAATTAGAAGTTAGAGTTTAGAAGTTAGAAGTTAGTTTTTAGACTTATCTCTAATTGCTAACTTCTAATTTCTTAAATCTTAATTTTATTCTGCTAAATTGATATCTTCTTTTTTGATAGGTTTAATTTTTTCCTGTAGTGTTTCAAAAATCACATACAGAACCGGAATTACAAATAATCCCAAAACAGTTCCTATCAATAGTCCGATGGCGGCACCCGTAGCGATAGATCTGTTACCTACTGCTCCAATTCCACTTGCCAGCACTAACGGCAATAAACCGAAAATAAAGGCGAATGAGGTCATCAGAATAGGTCTCACTCTGGCTTTCGCTGCATTGATGGCTGACATTACAATGGTTTCTCCATGATGCCTTCTCTGAACCGCGAATTCAACAATAAGAATTGCATTCTTCGCGAGCAATCCCACGAGCATGATCAGGGCAATCTGGAAGTAAATATTATTTTCAAGTCCCATGATCTTCTGGCCGAAATAAGCTCCCATTACCCCAAGAGGAAGAGAAATAATGACGATCAGCGGAAGGATATAACTTTCATACTGTGCAGAAAGGATAAAGTAAACGAAGATCAAACTCAGTCCGAAAATCAAAAGCGTTTGAGATCCTGAATTTAATTCTTCTCTCGTTAATCCGGTAAATTCTACGGCATAGTTTTGATTCAGGGTTTCATCCGCTACCTGCTGTACTGCGGCAATTGCATCCCCGGAACTGTATCCGTCAGAGTTCGCTCCCGTTACCTTCACTGAAGTAAAGAGGTTGTAACGGCTTACGGATTGTGGTCCATAGGCTTTTGTTAATGTTACAAACTGTGAAATCGGCGTCATAATCCCTGATCCTGTTCTCACATAAAGCTGATTCAGATTTTCAATATTCTTTCTGTTTTCAGGAAGAGCCTGAACCATCACTCTGAACTGCTTTCCATACTTGGTAAAGTCTGCAGTATAAATACCTCCGATATACCCCTGCATCGTAGCCAGAATCTCGTTTACAGAAACCCCAAGCTGCTTACTCAGAGGAACATTAATTTCCATCTGATACTGAGGATATTTGGTATTGAATGAAGTCTGTGCAAACTGAATTTCAGGTCTCTGCATCAGCTTACCGATGAATTCATTGGTTTTAGCATCCAGATCAGCATATTCTCCGCCTGATTTATCAAGCAATACCATTTCAAAACCTGCACTGTTACCAAATCCCGGTACACTTGGCGGCTGGAAGAATACGACTTTAGCATCAGGAACAGATCCTACGATTCCAAATAATTTTTTAGTGATATCTTCAGAAGTCTGTCCGTCTTTTTTTCTTTCTTCGAATGGTTTCAGTTTCACAAATGCAAGACCGTTGTTACTTCCGTTACCGGATAAGAATCCTCTACCTGTTGAGATCGTTACGTTCTGTACGCCCGGAACTTTCAATGCCTTAGCCTGAAGAGTTTTCAATGCGTTGTAAGTTCTTTCCATAGAAGCTCCCGGAGGAAGCTGAACATCGGTAAAGATAATCCCTCTGTCTTCTGTAGGTACAAACCCTTTCTTCATGCTGCTGCTTGCCCAGAACAGAATACCTCCGGTAACAGCGAAAATAATCAGGGTTACCCATTTATGTCTCAACAGGAATACAAATCCTCTTCCGTAACGCTCAGTAGTTGTTTTAAAAGCAATATTAAACTTATAGAAAAACTTTTGTAACAGGTTCAGATTTTTATATTCTGCATGATGCGCTTCGTGAGGTTTTAAGAATAATGAACATAAAACCGGACTCAACGTTAATGCGTTAATCGCAGAAATGATGATGGCTATAATCAGCGTAATACCAAACTGTTGGTAGAATACCCCAGTAGGACCTGTAATAAACGTCACTGGAATAAATACCGCTGCCATTACCAAAGTAATCGAGATAATAGCTCCCGTAATCTCATCCATCGCCTCTACTGTTGCTTTTTTAGCATCGGAAATACCATGCTCCATCTTGGCGTGAACGGCCTCGACGACGACGATGGCATCATCCACTACAATACCAATCGCCAGTACCAATGCAAATAAGGTTAAGAGGTTTAATGAATATCCGAATAAATTCAGGAAGAAGAATGCCCCCACAATAGATACCGGAACCGCGATAGCCGGGATCAGCGTAGATCTGAAGTCCTGAAGGAAAATATATACTACAATAAATACCAGAATGAAGGCTTCGATAAGGGTATGAACTACCTTTTCAATAGAAGCTTCCAGGAATTCATTGGTATCGAAGTTGAAAGTATACTTGATTCCCTGTGGGAAAGTTCCCTCAGCAGATTTCAGATAGGCTTTGATATTTTTAATAATCTCCTGTGCGTTGGATCCCGGAGTCTGGAAGATCCCCATACTGATGGAAGGATTGTTTCCGTTCTCCCCGATTCCTGTGTAAGACTGTCCTGCAAGTTCCACTTTAGCAACGTCTTTCAGCATCAGGTTTTGTCCGTTTGCAAGAGATTTGATGATGATATTATCGTATTGTTCCTTATCGTTGAATTTCCCTACGTATTTGATGATATATTCAAAAGAACTACCGCTGTTTTGGCCGATAGAACCTGCCGCCGCTTCTCTACTCTGCTCATTGATGGCATTGGTAACATCAGTAGGCGTTACACTGTAGGCAGCCATTTTTGCAGGATCAAGCCAGATTCTCATCGAGTAGTTTTTACCACCGAAAACGTTCGCATCTCCAACACCATTTACCCTTTTCAGGTTAGGAATAATATTGATATTCAAAAAGTTCTGAAGGTATACGTCATCCAGGTCTTTATTTTCAGAATAGAAGGACATATACATCAGGGCACTGGTCTGCTGCTTCTGGGTTACTACCCCTGAACGCGTTACTTCGGCAGGTAAAAGCGGGGTAGCTCTCGCTACACGGTTCTGTACGTTTACCGCTGCAATATCCGGATCTATTCCCTGTTTGAAGAAAACCTGGATCTGGGCAGAACCGTCGTTTCCGGCACTGGAAGTGATATAATCCATACCTTCCACCCCATTGATCTGTTCTTCCAAAGGTACTACTACACTTTTCATTACCGTCTCGGCATTGGCTCCCGTATAGTTTGCGGAGACACTTACCGTAGGCGGTGCAATGTCCGGATACTGTGTAACCGGTAACGAGATCAGTCCCAGCACACCGAGAATCACAATCAGGATTGAGATTACGGTGGATAAAACCGGTCTGTTAATAAAGTTTTTTATCATTAGAATTTCGGTTTTATTGATTGAACAAGACTATCCATTTTAATTGGCTGTGGTTTCACGGCTGTTCCCGGTTTCAGACCTCCGATACCAGCTGCAATAACTCTTTCACCTTTATTAACTCCGGATTTGATAAGAGCCATATTGTCGATTCTGTCGATAACATTCACAACAACGTTTCTGGCAGTATCTCCTTTTTCTACTTTGTAAACGTAAACAATACCCTGCTGCTCATAAGTAGCACTTTCAGGTACTACAAGTACATTGTCATAATGCTGAGGGAACCTGATCGTTCCACTGTTCCCATTACTTAATAATTTCTGGGCATTAGAGAAAGCAACTCTGAACTGAATGGTTCCGGTTGTAGGATCAATCTGGCCGGTAATGGCTTCAATTCTTCCTTTTTCAGGATAAAGACTTCCGTTGGCTAACTGAAGTTCAACCATAGGTAAGTTTTTGATTTTCTCAGGCATAGAAGCTCCAGGAGATTTTTCAAGGAAATCAAAATATTCTTTTTCATTCATGGCAAAGTAAGCATAGATCTCAGAGGTATCAGAAATCGTTGTCAGAGGAGTCTGATCAGACGGCCCTACCAAACTTCCTACTTTCAATGGCAGTCTTCCGATTACCCCTGAAATAGGAGCACGGATAATAGAATATTCGATGTTGGCTTCCACCCCTTTATAATTGGCTTCAGCCTGTCTTTTGGCTGCATTGGCCTGCTGTAACTGTGCCTGAGCCTGAGCCAACTGAGCCTGGGCAGTCTGTAACTGTACGTTGCTGATGATATTTTTCTGAACAAGAGGTTTTAATTTGTTTACTTCAACCTGAGCTGCATTTACAGAAGCCTGAGCCGCCGCAACACTGGATGCCGCTGCACCAATTCCTGCTTTGGAAGCTGCTGCATTTTCGTTCAGGATATTGGTTTCCAGACGGAACAAAGGCTGTCCTTTGGTAACATATTGTCCTTCATCTACCAATACCTGGGTAATATACCCTTGTATCTTTGCACGTACATCATTGTTTACCCTACCCTGGATGGTAGCCGGAAACGTCTGATAACCCACTATATTTTTTGACTCCACTGAGATAACAGGATATGGCTTGGCACCATCCTGTTTCGGAGCTTCTTTTTTGCAGGCAGTCAGTGAAAGCGCTGCAATGGAAAGTATAACTAGCTTATTATTCATTTTATAGTTTATTAAGAGATTCCTGAATATTTTCTATGTTTTTATTTAAGAGTGCTTTGTAAACTTCTATTCTTTCGTTGTATCCATCGTCTTTACTTTTTTTAAAATTGTTTAAATCATCTAATAGTCTTAGTTCGTCCTGCATTTTCTGGACAATTTTTTCGAATCGTATTTTCTTGTATTCATCATTGATGAAAAAATACCGTTTCCGCTCATCCATTTTGTTATGATCTACGATAAGCTGGGCATTGAGCAGTAATGAAATACTGGTAGAAACAGAGCTTTTACTCGCAGAGAGCACTTCAACAAACTCGTCAAAAGTAATTCCTACTTTCTCATAGTCGAAAAGAAGGTAGGAATAAATTTTTGAAGCTAAAGGGGGTAAGCTAAACACGGTGCCATAGAATTTTACGGCATCTTGAAAAATTTTTTCATCAATTTCTATACTTTGGTGCATAATATAAAAATTTGAACAAAAGTAGAAATTAGTTCAGAACCAAACGAACAAACCTGATAGAGTTTATAAATACAGGGCGTTTTAAAAATTCAATGAAAGTTGATTTAACTTTTTGATTAAATTATAATCTTCTCAAAAGCTTTTCTCATTCCGTCTTTCAAAAGAACTTCTCCGCAATAAGAATAACCTCTGCCTTCAAGGATTTTCAACATGGCAATATTGTCATGATTGGTATCAACTTTAATACTCTGAATTCCATGGGATTTAGTGAATTCTTCGATCTGATCAAAAAGCTTCTTTACCATTCCCTGTCCTGCAAATTTTTCATCTACAGCCACTCTGTGAACTACAACAAATTCACCATCACTTAACCACGCTCCTTCAATGGTGCTGTAAGCAGGTTCATCATTCAGAATAAGTGCTGCATATACTGCAATCTCTCCATCCACTGTCATAACGTGACCAAATCCTTTCGCAATATCGCTTTCCACTGTCCCGAGATTAGGGTACCCGTTCTGCCATTGGGTACTTCCATCCTGTCTTCTTCTTTCGATGGATTGCTGAATGATTTCCCAAATAATGTTTCTGTCTTCAATTTCCGCTTGTCTTAGTTTAATCTCTGGATTCATGTTATAAAAATTTGATTAAAAGATTGAATGATTTAAGAATTTAAAATCAGAGTTATTGCTTTTCGTTCAATCTTTGAAATATTTATTTTTTGATGGTTTGCAATTAAAAAACCGAAAATTAATTAAAATTAATTTTCGGTTCGAAGTAGTAAAATTTAAAATTATGAAATTGTTTATTGATTTTCACTTTGTTGAAGGTAAGCATCAATAATTTCAAATGCTCTTTTTTCTTCTTCCAGATCTACCATTACCTTCAGCGAAGTGGCTGTTGGCGTAGTGGTAAACGTAAGATAATTATTTTCAACGGTATTTGCAATTTGCGCGTCATCCAATTTAGACTTAACCAACTGAATTTCTGAAGGGTTATCACTTTCATAAACTGATACTCTCGTACTTCTTTCCATATTCTAATTGTTTGAGTATCTAAATATACAATGTTTTTTTTAAAATTACAAATTCCGGATTTTAAATTTTATTAATATTGTTTTCAATTTTGTCTAAAGCAAGCTGGATTTCTTCTTTAGTAACATTCAAGTGAGGTCTGAAACGAAGAGACTGATCCCCGCAAGGAAGAATAATCAATCCGTCATTGAAAAGCTCGTTCATCAGGTGGTTTCTCTGCTCTGCAGTAGGAAGATCAATAGCACACATCAAGCCTCTTCCTCTTGCATTGGAAATTTTATCAGGATATTTTTCAGCAAGAGCTTTTAAGTTTTCCAGTAAGAAATCTCCAACTACTCTTGCGTTCTCAACAAGATTTTCTTTCTCAATCACTTCCATTACCAACTGGAAACGAAGCATATCGATAAAGTTTCCTCCGAATGTTGAGTTGATTCTTGAACTTTCCCTGAAAACATTGTTCGGAACCTGATCAAATTTTTCCTTATTAGCCAGCACACCACAAACCTGAGCTTTTTTCCCGAAAGAAATAATGTCCGGTTTTGCTGTGAAATGCTGGAAAGCCCACATTTTCCCTGTAATGGCAATCCCTGTCTGAACTTCATCAAAAATAAGTAAGATTTCGTTATCATCACAGATTCTTCTTAATCCTAATAAGAATTCGTCTCTGAAATGATTGTCACCTCCTTCAGCCTGAATAGGTTCAATGATAATACAAGCCACTTTATCAGGGTGCATCAAAATAGCCTCTTCAATCTGAAGTAAAGCAAGATTTTCGTTTTTGATAGTTTCTTCAAGGTTCTCTTCTGTGATGGGAAACTTTAATTTTGGATTTAAAATTCTCGGCCAGTTAAACATTGGAAAATATTGATACTTTCTTGGGTCAGAAGTATTGGTTAGGCTCAAAGTATAACCACTTCTTCCATGGAAAGCCTGTTTGAAGTGGATACAGATTCCAGCTTCAGTGTCTAATCCTTTTTCAAAGTTTTTGCGGGTTTTCCAATCGAAGCATGCTTTCATTGCATTTTCAACCCCCATTGTTCCGCCTTCAATAAAGAAAGCATATTGTAATTCTTCAGGGATAACCACTCTTTCGAATACCTCAAGGAAATGAGCGTATTCTTCCGAGTAAACGTCAGCCAAAGTAGGTTTATTAACAGCCATTCTTCCTAACCATTCTGATCTTTCAACAAGATAAGGGTGGTTGTATCCGATGGATGCAGATGCAAACATAGAGAACATATCCAGGTATTCTCTGTCTGTCAGTTTATCATAAAGCCATGATCCGTGTGACTTTTCAATATCCATCACAAAATCGAAACCGTCTGCCAACACATGTTTTCCTACTGTTTCTTTTACTTTATTTGCTTTTATATCTAATGTGTGTTCCATAATAAATTGTAGTGTGATTTAATAAATGAACGATTAAATGATCCAAAAATGAAGCCTTTAATCATTCAGGTTATTAAGTTTTATGTTTTTTGAGTGCTTTAAGTAAAGCTTTTATAAATCAAATTTAATTCCCTGTGCCAAAGGAAGTTGCGCAGTGTAATTGATAGTATTGGTTTGTCTTCTCATATAATACTTCCAGGCATCAGATCCTGACTCTCTTCCACCACCGGTTTCTTTTTCACCACCGAAAGCTCCACCAATTTCAGCACCGGATGTTCCGATATTGACGTTGGCAATACCACAGTCTGAACCAGCATGAGAAAGGAACAATTCTGCCTCTCTTAGATTCTGGGTCATGATCGCAGAAGATAATCCCTGAGGAACATCATTCTGAATAGCGATCGCTTCTTCTAATGTTTTGTATTTGATCAAATATAGGATTGGTGCAAAAGTTTCGTGCTGAACAATTTCATAAGAATTTTTCACTTCCGCTACGCAAGGTTTCACATAGCATCCGGATTCGTAATCTTTACCAGATAAAACTCCGCCTTCAACAACGAATTTTCCACCTTCTTTTTTACATTTTTTGATGGCTTCTTCGTATTGGTTTACAGCATCAGTATCAATAAGCGGTCCTACATGGTTTTTCTCATCCAATGGGTTTCCGATTTTCAGCTGACCATAAGCTTTTGTCAATCTTGTTTTCACTTCATCATACACACTTTCATGGATAATCAGTCTTCTTGTCGAAGTACATCTTTGGCCCGCAGTTCCTACAGCTCCGAAAACAGCTCCGATAATTGACATATCAATATCAGCTTCTTTTGTAATAATGATCGCATTGTTTCCACCCAATTCAAGGATAGACTTTCCGAATCTTTCAGCTACTTTAGAAGAAACCATTCTTCCAACTCTTGTAGATCCAGTGAAAGATACCAGCGCTACTCTTTTATCATCTACCAGTTTCTGCCCGATTTCGTGGTCCGATACCAATACACTTGAAATTCCTTCAGGAAGATTATTTTCCTTCAAAACTTCCATCATGATATTCTGGCATGCAATAGCACAAAGCGGTGTTTTCTCAGATGGCTTCCAAATGGTAACGTTACCACAGATCCATGCTAATGCAGTGTTCCAGGACCATACGGCTACCGGGAAGTTGAATGCGGTGATAATCCCAACAACTCCCAGCGGATGGTATTGCTCATACATTCTGTGTCCAGGTCTTTCAGAGTGCATAGTGTACCCCTGAAGCTGTCTTGAAAGTCCAACTGCAAAGTCACAGATATCGATCATCTCCTGAACTTCACCAAGACCTTCCTGTAATGATTTCCCCATTTCATAAGAAACAAGTTTACCAAGGTCGTCTTTATATTCTCTTAATTTTAAGCCCAGCTGTCTTACCACCTCTCCTCTTTTGGGAGCGGGAATCAGCCTGAATTCCTGAAATGCCTTTTGAGCAGTTTCAATTACTTTGTCATAATCACTTTCTCCGGAAGTTTTTACTTTAGCGATCAACTTTCCGTCTACAGGAGAAATGCTTTCTATCACCTTTCCTGAAGCGAAATATTTTCCGCCCACTGAAGTCCCTTTGTTCTCTTCTTTGATACCAAGATTTCTAAGTGTTTTTTCAATTCCGAAATCCTTTACTTTTTTTGACATAAAATCTTACTTTTCGTTCTCTCTAAAGATAAAAATATTATGTGAACCTCAAAACTTTAATTTTTAACAGGCTTTTTATTTGGACTAATTACAAACATGCTTATCTTTGTAGGGTAATCTTTTTGATAATCACCAATGGAAAATTCACAAGAAAACAACTCAAAGCTTAAAAAGTGGTTCAAGCGTGTGGGATGGGCTGGATTAGCTTTCTTTACCATAAAAGGCTTGATTTGGCTGGTCATATTCTACGTTGGAGCAGATAGTCTCCAGAGTTGTATACAATAAAAAAGCAGAGAAATTTTCTCTGCTTTCTTTTTGACATAAGCTTAATCAAATTATTATTTCTTTATTGTAAAGCCAAAAAAAGAGGTCTTTTTTATATTTTCTGTAATTTAAAAAAAGGAGGTTATCATAATTTTCTATGGATCTGCCTCCCAAAAAGATTACTCTTCTTCCTCAATTCTTTCCTTTCATTTACTCTTTCTTCTTCCTCCCTGCGTTGACCAGGCTCTGATGCAGCAGGTATTCTATCTGTCCGTTCACACTTCTGAATTCATCATTGGCCCACTTTTCAAGAAGTTTATAAGTAGACTCATCTATCCTTATCACAAAGGATTTTTTGCCTTTGCTTTCCGAAGAGTTCTGAGCTTTTTCTGATTTCATTTTCTAAATTCTCTAACATTATTTCTGACTATTTTAGTGTAAAAGCTATCTGCACTAAAATCTAACTATTAATTGTTCACTTCTTAATTGTAAAGTGTTCCTGCATTTAATATGGGAGTTGCTGCTTTTTCACCGCAAAGAACCACCATTAAATTGCTTACCATTGCCGCTTTTCTTTCATCATCAAGATCTACGATATTTTCTTCCGAAAGCTTTTTCAATGCAAGGTCTACCATTCCTACAGCTCCTTCCACAATCTTTGTTCTTGCAGCAACAATAGCCGTTGCCTGCTGTCTCTGAAGCATTGCTCCCGCAATTTCCGAAGCATAAGCCAGGTGAGAAATCCTTGCCTCCTGAATCACGATTCCTGCCTTTGAAAGACGGTCTGTAAGTTCCTGCTCCAAAATAGAATTGATTTTATCTCCTCCTTCTCTTAATGTAATCGGAGCATGATCATCTTCTAAATTATCATAAGGAAAGCTCATCGCCAAATGTCTTACGGCAGCCTCACTCTGCATTTTTACAAAGTCTGAATAACGCTCCACATCAAAAGCCGCTTTATAAGTATCTCCTACTTTCCATACAATTACAACTGCAATTTCAATAGGGTTACCCATTTTATCATTGACCTTCAAAGTCTGACCTTGCAGATTTTCGGAACGTAAAGAAATTTTTTGTGATGAATATAAAGGATTGATAAAGAATAATCCGTTCTCTTTTACACTTCCCACATATTTTCCAAAGAAGTTTAATACTCTCGAATGGTTAGGCTGAATAATCATTAACCCTTTTAAGAAAAAGCACGAAAGAAGAAAGCAAAGCATAGAGATAACCACATAGGCTATACTTTGATCTACTCCACTCACAAAGAAGTATACTGCTGCAATAAACAAGGCCAGGCAAATGACCAATGTAAGATAACCCGACATGGGTTTTAATGTTTTTTCCATGATTGAATTTTAATTTGATATTATTTTGATATCATAAAGATAGTAATGAATTTTGAATTATGAATGATAAATTTTGATTTTTTTGAGGTGCGAGTTTTGGGATCCGGGAATTTTTAACTAATGCAAAGTTCGGAAGGTTGATTTATTAGGATGTCTTATATTTTTGTTCACAAAGCCAATTCGTTTAGCTAAGACCGCTAGTTCTTTGCTGAGTGAAACGCCTTTTCGAACGATATTTTATCCCAAAATCATTGCGAACCTTAGGTTAACAACTCATCCCAAATCCAGCAACAATAGAAATAAAAAAATCCCGGAAAGTGAATTCCGGGATTTAAATTTATATGTTCAGATCGTTATTTCTTTGTTAAAGCTTTAAACTTTATATAAGAAACAACTGATAAAATAATCATTGTTGAGATTCCGATGTATACCCAGGCTGGTACAGGTACCGGATCTCCCGCTGCGTATGAGTGAAGTCCGCTCAGGTAATAGTTTACTCCAAAATAAGTCATTACCATTGAGCAGAATGCAAACATTGTTGCTACGTGGAATGCCCATCTGCTTCTCAATCCCGGTACTAATCGCATGTGCAGTACAAATGCATATACCATGATGGAGATGAAAGCCCATGTTTCTTTCGGATCCCAGCTCCAGTATCTTCCCCATGATTCGTTCGCCCAGATTCCTCCTAAGAAGTTTCCTACCGTTAAAGCAAATAATCCGATGGTTAATGACATTTCAGAAACAATTACCAATTCCTTCAATGTAGTATCGTGGTGAATTTTATACGTTTCTTTATTGGAGATAATATAGAATACTAATGAGATCACCGCAATAATCATCGAGAGTGCGAAGAATCCGTAACTTGATGTAATAATAGCTACGTGAACAATTAACCAGTAAGATTTCAATACCGGAACAAGTGGTGTAATCTGCGGATCAAGTGCTGAACCTCCGTGGGCAAATCCCATCATGATAACAGCTACCATAAATCCTGCTGCAGGAATCAATGCATTGGCATTTCTGTACAGGATTAAACCTGCCGTAATACCTACCCAGGAGATAAAGATAATTGCTTCGTATCCGTTACTCCAAGGAGCGTGTCCTGAGATATACCATCTTGCAACAAGTCCTAAGAAATGACACAGATATCCAATTAAACCAATCGCAATGATTACTTTAATTGCTTTATTTAATACTTTATTTGATTTGAATAATTCAACAAAACCTAATATAAGAAGAAGACCGCCGATAAGCGTGTAGAAGATCAATAATTTGAAGTTAATATCTACCTTATTCATAAATACTTCAAGATCTACTTTGGATTTAGCAGGAACAACTGCTTTACCCCATTTCTGCTGATAGTCTGAAAGCTTTTTCAATTCTGCATCTGCTTTGCTCCAGTCACCGGTTTTTTGTGCCGTAAGCGCTTCTGCAAAATAAGGTCCCATTACCTGCTGAGATTCCATATCCGGTTCGAATTTCTGATCCAGCCATGAATGCCATGTATGGTTGGCATCATTTTTCACAGGAACAATTCTCATAAACTGACCGCTGAAAAACTCATTGAAAATCTGTACTCTTTCGTTTACAGCAATTACTTCTTTATCGTAGTTCGTTTGTTCAGCCGGTTTTTTACGGAATGCGGTGTTGTAATCATGCTCAAGAATATAAGTAAGATTACCGTTTGCATCTGCAGGGAAAAGGTTCATCAATGAAGTATAACCATCTTCATCTGCTTTTGTTTTATTCTTCAGTTCATCACCTCCTTTAGTTCCTACTTTAATAATAGGAACCATTGTCCAGCTCGGAGTATCTGTATTGATAGAAAGGAACCATTGGTTGGCTGTAAGAGATTTTCCGTCTGTTCCTTTAAATTCGTCTTTCTTGTATAATTTTCTTAAAATATCGATTGCCTCTGTATTGATAGGAACAATTCTTCCTTCAAAGTTCTGAACCAAAAGATATCCGAATTTATCAGCATGTTCTTTGCTGATTTTGTTTCTTGCAATGATTTCATCGGGAGAAATAGATCTCATTTTCCCCATTGGAGTTGCCAGAGAGTTCTGCTTTGGAGCAGCACCGTCAAGCGGCTGGGCAGACGGAGCCGGAGCGTGAGAATGGTTATCTCCTTCCACGTGAATATGTTCTCTGCTTCCGTCGGTAGTTCCGTGAGTTTCGATTTTTTGTGCATGTAAACCTAAACTTAAGAACAATAAAAGTATACCTGCTGCTTTCTTTTTATTCACGTCAGCCAGCATTTTATTTAATTTCCAGAAATGAGTTCCTTTCCAGAAGAAAATGACAAACATTCCAAGGAATAAAAGTCCGTATCCGATGTAAGAAATCAATGTTCCCCAGTAATCGTGATTTACGGAAAGAACGGTTCCCATTCTGTCCGGATCAAAACTCGACTGGAAGAAACGGTATCCTTTATGGTTAAGAACGTGGTTCATATAGATTTTATAAGGAGTTTCTTTACCTTCGTCAATGATTTTTACGTGGCTTTCATAAGCACTCGGAGATGAACTTCCAGGATATGTTTCCATCACGAAATCATCCAGTTTCAATGCGAAAGGGGTATTGTACACTTTAGGTCCGAAACCTACCATGATGTTTAAACCATCCATCGTCACCTGCTTGTAAGCATTCGGGTTTCCTTTTTCAACAGAAAGATCTACAATTTGTTTTGTTTTTGGACCCTGAAGCTCAATCTGAAGCATATCAGGAACGTTAGCATCTTTCTTTCTGTCGCCTTCAATAGCCATCAGTCTTCCTTTTTTAAGACCTTCAGGTACTACCAGCTTCAGTTCGTTAATGGTATATAAACTCCTTAATGCCAAAGGTTGGAATTCATCTTTCACTGTAGTTCCTGTTGCCTGAGTAGCCATGGTCATATAGCTTGCATCTACAGGAGTTTTGATGAATAATTTTCCGCCTTCATTTTTGAATTCAACAGCACCTTCAATAGCTCTGTTGAATGTCACCAAAGTACCGTTGATGGATTTTGTTTCTCCCGGTTTGATGTAAATGTTCTGTCTTCCGGTATTTCCGGTAGAAACCAAATGAAGATACTCAGCACCATTTGGCTCAGCTACAAGGCTGTCTTTTTTTCTTTGGATGTATTCCTTGGCAAACACTTTCACTTCTTTTCCGTGGAAGTCATAAGTTGCTTTGAAATCTTTGTGTAACGGAGACATCAGATAAGGAACATCCTGATAATTCAGTACATCACCCTTTTCTTCGATCTGAATTTTAAAGAAATTTTTATCGGTTACGATTTCGTTGGATGTCTCACCTTCTCTGATGTGCATTTGTCCTTCGAAACTGATGTATCTGGTGATGGCACCACCGATAAAAATAAAAACAAAGGCAAGGTGGAAAACAAGAACCGGCCACTTATCTTTTTTCCACAGTCTGTATCTTCCGATATTTCCTATGAAATTGAGAATCAGTAAGACCATGATCAGTTCGAACCATTTAGCCTCATAAATTAATGCTTTTGCTGTAGGAGTTCCGTAGTCGTTTTCTAAGAACGTTGCATAAGCCATCGCGAATGCGTACACCAGCAACAATACAGCCATTGTCCTGGTTGAGATAAGAATATCTTGGAGCTTCTTCATGATTTATTGTACTTGACATGCAAAAATAAGCATGATAAACCACAAAGAGCTTAAAAAAAGCTGTTTTTTATCACTTTGGCCTTGGTTTTGCTTATTTTGAAACGTTCTTAATAAGCCCAGAAACATTAAGAAAAATTCAATTTCTAATTCCGAAAAGATATAGATTTATAAAAACTATTCTGATGATTGAACCCTTCTATATGAAGGTGAAATAAAACACTGTAAAACATAGGTTTATAGCTAAACTTTGATATAAAAATCAAATCCCTTCAGCCAATCAATAATTTTTTTCTGATCTTACTTAAAAACTCATGGGTAATTCCCAGATAGGATGCTACCTGCTGCTGGGTAATCCGTTGTTCCAATCCAGGATACTTTTCAAGGAATTCAAGATATCGTTTGTCTGCTGTTTTGCCCGTTAAGGAAAGAATTCTTCTCTGCAACGCTACCGAAGATTTCTGGTTCATGATTCTGAAAAGCTTTTCTATCTGTGGCATTGTTTTATACAGATTTTCTTTATCTTTTCTAGAAATCATCAAAACTTCACTGTCTTCAAGGGCTTCAATATTGAGAATACTGGGAACGGTATTGATAAGACTGTCAATATCGGTGATCCACCATCCTTCTACCGCAAAATAAAGGGTTTGTTCCAATCCATTTTCATTCAGGTAATAGACCTTGAAACAGCCAGTCAAAACAAATCCTTCAAAATTACAATAGTCGCCTTCTTTGAGAACGATTTCTTTCTTTTTAAACTTTCTGTATTCAAAAGGTTTTGTAAACTGGTTGAAATCCTCCTGGGAAAGATTTACATAGTTACTGATATTTTTATAGAGCAGATCGGGCATTCTGTAATTTAAACAAAATAAAGGTATCAAAATTATTGACACCTTTATTGAATTAAGTGATGTTAAGTCGTTTTTATATATAAGCAATAGAACTTCAATTTTTGTTGGGTAAACGTAAAGACGCAAAGTTTTACCATACATATTGTTTATTTTAAGACGCAAGAAAATCGAAGATTTTCAGCAAGATAACCTGTTTTAAATTTTTATTGGAGATAAACATTTTTTACTATCATTTTGTGCCCTTTCGTATCCAAAGAAGCCTACTTGCTTAAAAATTCATTTGTATTCATTACGAGGGCATACAGGTTTCCAAGAGCAGAAATCCCTGCTAAAAAGGATCTTTGAACTTCTTCAGCCTTTATCACTTCCCCATTCAGTTCACGGTTTCCGGTGGCTGTGGCATCACCGATAATGATATTGGTAAACCCGAAATCGAAGGCAGCTCTGGTGGTAGATTCCACGCAGACATCTGTCATCATTCCTGTAATCACCAGATTTTTAATGGTCTTTGACTGAAGATAATTCAGAAGATCAGTCTCTCTGAAGCTGTTGGGAAAGTGCTTGACAATCACTTTTTCATCTTTCTCCGGCAAAACCAGATGATTGATTTTAGCTCCATCTGTACCTGGAAGGAAAAACGCTGCACCCTCATTGGTAGAAATATGCTGGATGTGAATAACAGGAAGATGATTGTTTCTGAAATATTCTAAAATCCCTCTGGTGTTTTCAGCGGCCTGTACACTTTTTTCCAGCGTCATTTTTCCGCCCGGGAAATAATCATTTTGTACGTCGATAATTAATAGTGCCGTGTGTTCCGTTTTTTGTTGTTGTGCATTCATTGTAATCATTGAAATTAATATCAGACAAGAGGTCAGTATAGTTTTAAATTTATTTTTCATGAGTAAAATTGTATAGGTCAAAATTACAGAGGTCTCATGGCCTGGCCTTTGAACTAGTTCAAAAAACACTATTGACATCTAAAAACTTAATATTGTTAATTTTTTTCGTACTCATCGGTTTAGAACGAAAATTTTATTATCTTTTTAAAGAAAAACTATTGACAAACAGTTAATATAATTTAACGGTATCAGATTTGGATAAGCAAAAAAAATAGCCTTATTTTATTCTGTCATAAAAGAAAATATTTTTAAAGTAAAAATTTTAAATAACCTTTATAAAAGCGGGATTACCAAAATGTTTTTTGGATAAAAAAGATTCATTTAGTGTTGAATAAAACATTAAATTTGCGACATTGATATTATGGATAAAAAGACACAAAAAAAACCGACTGAATCGCCTGAAAAAGGCAGAATCTTATCTAAGCCACGTATTTTTTTCGGGCTTACTTTTATACTTTTATCGGCTGTTCTTGCATTCTCATTCGTCTCTTATCTGATGAACTGGAAAGCAGATCAAAGCCAGGCCGGAACCATGCTGGACAAAAGCATAAAATCTTCCAATATCTTTGGTAAGGTAGGTGACTGGCTTGGAAATATTTTCATTTTTGAAAGTATTGGTATTGCTTCATTTATCATTGCATTTTTGTTCCTTGTAGTGGGAACACTGATCCTTAAGAAGAAAATCTTCAAACCGTGGAAAACGATCGGCCACTCTTTATTTTTCATCTGCTGGCTTCCTATTTTTATGGGGGCACTTACGAAAGGCCAGGGTGTTTTAGGCGGTGTTTATGGATATCAGATCATGGACTATCTTAACTCCATCATCGGAGCAGTAGGCCTGTGGACGGTATTAGCAGCAAGCATTCTGCTCTATTTTATTCTTGAATTCAATCTTCGTCCAAGTTCTATCAAAGCGAAACTGGATAAAATCAATGAAAATACGATCGGAAAAGTAAAATCTATGATGCCGGACTCTAATGATGATTTTGAGGCTGATGAGGAATTGAAAGAGGAAGCAGAGGAAGCGGAAGAAGAGACGCTTTCCAGAGTTACGGTGAGTGATGTTGCCAACAAGCCCGTTACAACTCCTGTCAGTACAATGAAAGAACCAGAACCTGTAAGTGCTCCGAAAGGATTCCCTGAAGTTCCGGTTTCAAACGAGATAGAAACTATTACAACACCCAACCATACTTCTTTTGAAGCAGAGCCAAGAGATGTTTCTCAACAGGTAAGCTTAAACCTTTCTACCAAGCCCATTGTTCCGGTTTCCAGCCCGGAGGAAGCATTTGATATCAGACCTTCCGCTCCGTCTCCGGCAGTAACAACAGCTCCGGCACAGGAAAACATTAAATTCAATGTAGAAGTGGCACAGGTGGTTGATGTTCTGGATGATTCTGATAAAAAGTCTCAGGAACTGGTAGAAAAGCATGGTTTATATGACCACAAGCTAGATCTTGCCAACTTCCAGATGCCGCCTGTAGACCTGCTGAAAGATTACGGAAATGAAGAAATTTCTATCAATAAAGAAGAATTAGAAGAAAATAAAAATAAGATTGTTGGACTTCTGAAGAATTTCAACGTTGGAATCGCAGAGATTAAAGCTACAATCGGGCCTACAGTTACACTGTATGAAATTGTTCCTGAAGCAGGAATCAGAGTAGCAGCGATTAAAAAACTGCAGGATGATATTGCATTGAACCTTTCTGCATTAGGAATCAGAATTATCGCGCCAATGCCAGGAAAGGGAACAATCGGTATTGAAGTACCAAGAAAGAATCCTACCATGGTTTCTATGCGTTCTGTCATCGCTTCTCAGAAATTCCAGAATACAGATATGGACCTTCCGGTAGTTTTCGGAAAGACCATTTCCAACGAAATCTTCATGGCTGACCTTTCAAAAATGCCTCACTTATTGATGGCAGGAGCAACAGGTCAGGGTAAATCTGTTGGTATTAACGCTATCCTTACTTCCCTTCTTTATAAAAAACATCCGAGCGAACTGAAATTCGTCATGGTAGACCCTAAAAAAGTGGAACTTTCATTATATTCTAAAATTGAAAGACATTACCTGGCAAAACTACCGGATGCAGAAGAAGCCATCATCACAGACACCAATAAAGTAATCAATACACTGAACTCTCTTTGTATTGAAATGGATACCCGTTATGATCTTCTGAAAAATGCTTTCTGTAAAAACTTAAAAGAATACAATAAGAAGTTTACGGAAAGAAAATTAAATCCTGAAAACGGGCACCGTTATTTACCGTATATCGTATTGGTAGTAGATGAGTTTGCAGATTTGATCATGACGGCAGGAAAAGAGGTTGAATTACCGATTGCCAGACTTGCACAGCTTGCCAGAGCCGTAGGAATCCACCTTATTGTAGCTACACAGAGACCATCCGTAAACGTAATTACAGGGATGATCAAAGCCAACTTCCCTGCAAGAGCTGCCTTCAGAGTAATTTCCAGTGTTGACTCCAGAACCATCCTTGATTCTCCAGGAGCAGATCAGCTCATTGGTAAAGGAGATATGCTTTATTTCAACGGAAATGAGATCCTGAGACTTCAGTGTGCTTTTGTAGATACTCCGGAAGTGGAAAGACTGGCAGAGTTTATCGGAGAACAGAAAGGATATTCTTCAGCATTATTACTTCCTGAATACGTATCTGAAGATTCAACAAGTACAGTAGGTGCTTTTGACCCGAACGAAAAAGATGCTTTATTTGAAGAAGCAGCAAGAATCATTGTTTCTACGCAACAGGGATCTACCTCAATGCTTCAGAGACAATTGAAACTGGGTTATAACAGAGCCGGAAGAATTATGGATCAGCTGGAAGCAAGTGGTATCGTTGGAGGCTTTAACGGAGCAAAAGCAAGAGAGGTTCTGATCAGTGACCTTCATTCTTTGGAACAGTTTTTGGAAGATCTGCGTAGTTAAAGGAAAAACACATCGTTTTAACCTTAAGAATTAAAGAAAATCTAACGATTATTAAATTAAGAAAATGAAAAATATTATTTCAAAAGTTATATTGGGAAGTTTTGTTGTAGGTGCAGTAGGTATGGCCAACGCTCAGAAGATTGATGCTAAAGCTAAAAAGATATTGGATGATATTACAGCCAACTACAATTCTAAAAAGAATTCTTACTTCAAATTTTCTTTTGGAAGCGGTCTTAACGGGCAGGTAACAAAAACAGAACCTGGTATTTATTACGTAGCAGGAGAAAAATACAAACTGAAGATCATGGATACAGAGCAGATCTTCGACGGGAATAAAATTTACAACATCAACGCCGATGATATGGAAGTAACTATTGCTAAACCTAACGGAAGCAGTACCATGTTCTCCCCTATCAACTACCTTACAACCTATAGAAACGATTATAACGTAACATACAACGGTAAGAAAGTGGTCAATGGCGTGAATGCTGACTTTATTAAACTGACCCCGGTAAAAGCGAACGGAATAAAATACGTATACCTTTTTGTAGATTCAGCGAAAAAACAAATGGTAAAACTGGAACAACATGGAAACAACAAAGATGTTGCTGTAATTGCGATTAAAGAGTATAAAGAAAACCAGGAGCTGGATCCTAATATGTTTGTTTTTGACAAAAATAAGTTTAAAAACTACATCGTTACAGAACTTTAAAAAGCTGAAAGTGAATTCGCAACTATGTAAATTTACTTTTAACGTTAAAAAAATAACAAAATATAAAAAGCCACAAGTAAACTTTGTGGCTTTTTGATTAATTTTGGCGCATGTTAAAAATACTAGACCGATACATTATAAAAACCTTCTTTGGACCGTTTTTCTTTATATTCAGCGTATTGTTTTTCATTTTTATTGTAAACATTATCTGGGTACAGTTGGGACAGTTTATGGGAAAAGGATTAAGCTACTGGCAAATCCTTAAACTTCTTTTTTATCTTGGGGTGAACGTCATCAGTATGGTTCTCCCGCTTACGATCCTTCTGGCGAGTATTATGTCGTTTGGTGAATTTGGAGAACGTTACGAACTTGCAGCAATGAAAGCGGCAGGAATTCCTTTGACTCGAGTAATGACTCCTCTTCTTGGGATTTCCACGGCACTTGCCATCATGCTGTTTTTCTTCTCTAATAATATTATTCCGGACTTTCAGAAGAAAGCCAAGAACATGCTTTTCAATATTGCCCAAACCAAACCGGCTATCAACTTTACTCCAGGACAGTTTATTGATCAGATTCCAGGTTATATGGTAAAGTTTGACAAGATCTATGGGGAAAACGGTGAAAATATTGAAGGCGTTTTTGTTCATAAAAAAGCCAATGCTTATGAAAACCAACAATCTGTAGTGGCTGAAAAAGGAAAATTTGTTCCGGCTGTTAACAAGAATTTTCTAAAGCTTGTCCTTTATAACGGCTATGTATTTGAAGATGCTTTTGCCGGAAAAGGTGATAACGTAAGGCTGAAACAACCGGACCAGGCTATTAAATTTGATACATTGGTATCCCACTTTGACATTAGTGAAATCATCAATAAAGCGATCGAAAAAGAACAAATTACGGATGACTACCGTTTCCAGACCTACAACCAGCTTGACGGAACGATTACCAAAACCAAAAAAGACAATAAACAGTTCTTTGATAATATAGGTTCGGAAGTTCTTAACCAGACCAATTCTGTGATTACCTATATGGATAAAGGGAATAAACATAAAGCTGCTCCGAAAACCCAGATCAAACTGGATACGGTAAAAGGTGAAAAAAAACTGGAAATCATTTACAATTCCTATAACAGATTAGACAACCTGAAATCAACACTGGAATCTAAAAAGAATGAATACAGTTCTAACGTAAAATACTTCAGTAAAGTCGTTATTTACCAGCAGAGAATTGTTGCCTATTCTGTGACCTGTATCATCTTCTTTTTGATCGGATCCAGCTTAGGTTCTATCATCAGAAAAGGTGGAATGGGGCTTCCGGTCATCATCGCTATCGTTATTTTCATCATATTTTATGTCATGAATGTCGGGGTGGAAAATATGTCATGGAGTGGGAAAATGAATCCTTATCTGGCAGCATGGCTTCCCAATCTGATCCTTCTTCCTTTTGGAGTCTGGATGACGTATAAAGCACTTACAGATTCGCAACTGTTTGATGCAGAAAAATACAAAGCATTGTTCAAACCTATCACCAAAAGGTTTACCAAAAGTAAGGAACATCAGAGATACCAATAATTCTGATTTTAAAATAAAATTAAAAGCTTCGGAGAAATTCCGGAGCTTTTTTGTTGATTATTATTACAATATTTAATTGATAATGATTTTGAATTTAAAAATTTATATTTGTGGGAATTTAAAACAAAACCATGAAGAAATTACTACTTATTGGCCTGTTCGGTCTTGTATCACTCAATGCCCACGCTCAGGATCAGGATGAGACCGGAATCTACAACGGTGAAAAATACGGCTACATCATTGACAAATCCGGAAAGAAAATTGAAGGTGTTGTACATCTGCACGGCGGCTATTCAAGTCCGTGGCAAAATCAGTTAAAAGTAAAATTTGCAGCCATTGCTGATATTGACAAAGTAAAGAATAAGATAAAATTCAAAACCTACGACACAGACGATATCAAAGAATACATGTTATACGAAGGTGACACTCCAAGGGTTTTCAAGTCGGTAAAATACTCAAACATGAGAGAGGCTCTGAACAGCTCTGAAAGTTCAACGGGATTATCAGCCGGCTTTAAGGCGCTCAACAACCTATCCAGAACGGAACAGTTTGCTGAAGTAGTAGCAGAAGGTAAAATTACAGTTTATAAGCTTTATGGCTATCCTACGGCTCTTTCTGCAAACAGTACTCAGGCCATCACACAGAGAGAAACAGACCGGTTAAGAGAGAATCCCAATTATATCTTTTCAAAGAAAGGAGGAAAAGCTGAAGAATTAACGCCCGCAAAAGCCAAAATTATCTTGGCAGACTGCCCTTACGTAAAAGCAAAAATAACAAAGGGAGAATATGGTTCCCTGAAAAACGAAGAGAAGAAAAGAAGCGGTCTTGGAAAATTCATCCGGGATGAAATCAACAATTCAACGGTGGATAAACTTTCAATTATCAATGAAGTGATCTATGATTATAACGAAAATTGCAAATAAAACAATATAAGGCTTTCAGTTGAAGGCCTTTTTTTATGTCATTAAAATTTTTGTATTTTTATTCACCACCAAACCATTCATTCTATGAAAATCCTAGTTCTGACAGCGGGCTTGCTTCTTTTTGTTTCCTGTAAAAATGAAAAAGATAAAATCATCCTAAAGAAATCCATTTCCAGAGATAGTTCTACTGCAAAAAAGGATTCAGTTAAAACAAATACAACAGAAAAACCTATTGATCAGATTAAAAAAGAATATGCTGTCCTTCAGGCTCAGTTGGAAACTAAAAAGCTGAGTTCTTCAAAATTCAATTATGATTGTAATGATGAACCTTCAGGAGAAGTATTTTTTTATTCTGACAAGGATGGAATTAAAGTGATAGAGCATTTTTATGCAGAACACAGTCATTTTTCGGCATCTGAAAAGTATTTTATCAAAGACGGAAAACCATTTTTTATTTTCAGACAGGAAACCGTATGGAATTTTGATGGTGGCACCCCTGAGAAACCTGTTACCAAAGATGATATTACAGAAACCCGCATTTATCTGCAGAATAACCAGCCGCTGAAATGCCTTGAAAAGAAATACAGCATCAAATCGGATCAGAAAGAAAAAACAGCTCCGGATACGATTCCAGGAAAAGAAATCAGGTGTAATGTGAATGAAATTCTTCAGAGCTACCAATCTCTATTAAAGCATAAAGACCAGAAAGGCTCCAAACAATGTTTATAAAACTAAAGAGATTGACCTTTAAGCCAATCTCTTTTTTATATTTTAAAACTGATAAACGAAAGCATTGATATTCATTCCGGCTCCTACTGAAGCAAATAACACAATATCATTTTTTTTGATTTTATGATGTTCCAGTTCATCCTGCAAAATCATCGTCAGCAAAGAAGGAATCGTAGCCACACTGCTGTTACCTAATTTATGAATAACCATAGGCATGATATTTTCCGGAACCGGTTTTCCATACAGCTGATAAAACCTGTTAACGATGGCTTCATCCATTTTTTCATTCGCCTGATGAATGATAATTTTATTGAGCTGATCAATAGAATATCCACTGTTGTCCAGACATTTTTTCATCGCATCCGGAACATTCACGAGAGCAAATTCATATATTTTACGACCATCCATCTTAATGTATCGGGTATCCGGGCATCTTTCGTTGTTGTAAGATTTTCCAAAATACAGATAGTCTTTTTCTTCAAGGGTATAAGAAGCTGACAAATGGGATTTGATCCCGGCATCATCATCCTGATTTACTTCCAGAACAGCTGCTCCTGCTCCATCCGCATAGATCATACTGTCTCTGTCGTGGATATCTACCACACGGGAAAGTGTTTCTGCTCCAATAACCAGGCATCGCTTCGCTATACCGGATTTGATAAACGCGTGAGCCTGAATTACCCCTTCAATCCATCCCGGACATCCGAAAAGAACATCATAGGCCACACAGAAATTATTTCTGATTCCCAATACATGCTTCACCCTTGCAGCAAGGCTGGGCACCGTATCAGACTGAACCGTTCCGAAGCGAACATCCCCAAAATTATGGGCAAATATAATATAGTCTAATGTTTCAGGATCGATTCCTGCATTTTCTATAGCTGCACGCGCCGCAATGACGCCCAGATCTGAAGTGACCTGTGTACTATGTGCATATCTCCTTTCTTCAATACCTGTAATCTTTTTAAGCTTATCCGTAATGGAAGCGTTATTCTCCTTTAATAAAATCCCTTCTTCATTAAGAAAAATATGTTTATCAAAAAATAAATTGGTTATTGTTTCCGATGGGATATAATTTCCTACCCCGATTATTTTTGTCATCATTATAGTATCTGTTTCCTGTTTTTTAATTGAACGTCAGGAATAATTCATTAAATATAATGAATGAACGTAAATACTTCACAATATAGTATAGAATAAGAATGCATTGCATTATAAAAAGTTAAATAAAACAGCAAAAAAACAAAAAAAAAGAGATCTCCTATAGGAAATCTCTTTATTATTTTTCAAAACTGAAAATTATACTTTCATAATTTCAGCTTCTTTTGTCTTAAGATGCTCATCGCAAAGTTTAACGTATTTATCAGTATAAGCCTGGATTTCTTCTTCCACGCCTTTTACTACATCTTCAGAAACTCCTTCCAGCTTTTTAAGTTCTTTCAAACCGTCCTGTCTTGCATTTCTTACCGTTACTTTAGTGTTCTCAGTTTCCACTTTAGCCTGTTTTGCAAGCTCTTTTCTTCTTTCCTCTGTTAAAGGCGGAACATTAAGGATAATGTTTTCCCCGTTGTTAGAAGGTGCAAAACCTAAGTTGGAATTGATGATTGCTTTTTCAATCGCATTGATTGCCGTTCTGTCCCAAGGTTGAATAGAGATTGTCATTGCATCCGGAACAGAAACATTCGCAACCTGGTTGATAGGAGTCATTGCTCCGTAGTATTCTACCATTACATCCTGAACCATTGTCGTAGAAGCACGTCCTGCTCTAATTCTTTGAAATGCGTGATCCAGGTGCTTTACAGCTGCATCCATGTCTTGTTTTACAGATTCTAATATAAGATCTAATTCTTCCATTATTATAGTATAGTTTGATAAATTACACATCTATTAATCCATCTGAATACCAATCAATTAAACTAAAAACGCTGTCAAAATCAGTGTTTTCTTACTATTTAAAATTCCTTTTTGCTATTCAGTGCTGCAAAAATAATGATTATTTCCATATTCTGGTAAGACTGCATTCTGTATTTTGTGAAAACGTTGATATTTTTAAATAGGACACTATATAGAATTATTTTGTTTTGTCCATGAAACCTACTATATCTTCAGCAGTAATTTCCATGTTCATTAGTTTTTCTGGCAGTTATACCAAAAAGCCCTCTCAAAGAGAAAGGCTGTAAATTATTTCATTTTTTGCATTGCAATTTTTGCTATCTCAACTTTATCCTCAGGTATTCCTTCTCCTATAAGATTAGCTTTACTTCTTTGCATGTCAATCTCCACTAATAGTTCTAACCCGTCAAGATCATCCTTAGCCCTTCGGAGTCTTTCCCTAATTTGGTTCTTAATCTCTTCCTCTGCTTTTTCGTACAACATCCTTTCAATTTCTGAACTATGTGACCTTTTGTTTACTGTTCTAAATTTAACAATCATATTTAATATGTAGCATTTGAGCTGTTATCTCTAATATAATGAATCACCATTGAACTACAAACAGTTATGAAGTATTTTTTACAATTTCTTTTGCGTAAACTGACATTTCTTTAATTTATTCCTCTTGCATCTTATCCACGCTAATCTATACTTCAACCGAAAGTAAAAAAACTCCAGGTACAAATACCTACCGAATATTTTGGTTATTTCTACTTAGTGTGATATCATTTTTTATAACGTCCTTTACTCTATTCTTTTAAACGAAACGTCGGCAGGTATTTCAAACGGAAAACTTGCCGTAATAAACGGAAAGTCTTGGAGAAGACATTTTGCAGAAATGAACAATTATAAACTAATTTAAACCAATCACATCATGACAAATCCATCTTTAGATGCCTATCAACAAGTTTTCGGTATGGCAGGTCTTGCCAACCGTGCCGGAGGCTACAACGGTTTTGGTATCCAACTGCAGCAACAGCTTCAGTATGATTTATCCTATTATTTTAACAATGTTCCTCCGGTTAAAATAATGGATCAGAAAATACCTTCCATAGCTAATCCTTCAGCAGTAGCGGAATTAGGAAACTGGGATCTGGTCTGGGGCCCTGCTCTGATCGAAGAAAAAAATGAAAAGGGAGTTCCTACTGGTGTTGCAGATAATGCATTATATGTCGTTAAGTCTAATGCTGTCGCATTTCCGGGAGGTCCTACATTGCCTACCTACGTTGTGGCTATTGCTGCCACTAATCCTTCCTCTCTTTACGATTGGGAAACAGAAGATTTCTCAGTAGCAGAAGTAGTAAACTGGACCACTTACAATCCTTCCAATTTCGCTCCATCAGCTTATAATGGCACTGATCCTTATATTTCGAAAGGAACTGCTACTGGTATAAGTATCCTTCTCGGACTTGAAAGTCCTCCATCTGCTGCTTCACCCAATACCACACTGCAACAGTTTTTGGCAGGCTTAAATCCGGATCCAAGTACCGCCATTATATTTTGTGGGCACAGTCTTGCCGGAGCATTATCTCCTACCCTCGCCCTTTACCTGAAAGAGAATAAAGACCTGGATGCTTTTGGGATAACACTTGTATATCCTACTGCTGGACCAACGCCGGGTGAGGCTGCATTTGCCAACCTGTTCAACAGTAAATTCCCGCCATTACCTCCGGGATGGCAGCAGCAGACAGGTACTTATCAAAGCTGGAACACCATGCACTGGAATGATCTGGACGTTGTTCCTCATGCATGGCCGGTATCGGAACTGGGAAAAATAGCAACTATTTATGGTCAGGCTCCTACCTATATGACGGCAGCCTTATTAAACGCTTTACAAAAGATGGCGATTGCTGATTCTTCAAATTCAGGAGCCAGTTATACAAGAATACAGAACCAATCGCTCCCAGGTCAGCTCCAACACTCAAGCGCCTCCTCGGTGAGCATCAAGACACCTCCTGAGTCTTTGCAGGACTACATGCTTCAGTTATCAGTACAGCATGTGGGGATGTATAATGGTATTCCTGCGGAAGGATCCAATCCACAGGTAGAAGGACTTATTTTATCACAGCCATTACCAAAACCAAAGGTGAAGCTGGTACCGGGAGTAACTGCTGTCACCGAATTGGAGATGATTCTAAAAATAATCGATCAGATCATCGGATGGATTTCTTCCCGTTATGTTTTGGTTGAAAAGGAAAATGCCAAACAGAATGTTGAAGCAGACAAATAAATACTTAAAACAATCATTAATAAAAAACACCTGTCACAATTACTGTAACAGGTGTTTTTATATTTTTTAGAACTTATATTGATTATAAATTAACCAAAGTACCTACATTTTCTCCGTCTACGATTTTTTCTAAATTTCCATCTTTGTTCATATCGAATACAATGATTGGCAATTTATTTTCGTGGCTCAAAGTAAATGCAGTCATATCCATTACTTTAAGGTTTTTCTCAAATACTTCATCAAAAGATAATGAATTGTATTTTACAGCATTTGCATTCTTTTCAGGATCGCTGTCATAGATTCCGTCTACTCTTGTTCCTTTTAAGATTACATCAGCCCCGATTTCGATCGCTCTTAAGGTAGCCGCTGTATCAGTGGTAAAATAAGGATTTCCTGTTCCGGCTCCGAAGATCACTACTCTTCCTTTCTCAAGGTGTCTTACTGCTCTTCTTTTGATGAAAGGTTCAGCTACTTTATCCATTTCGATAGCCGACTGAAGTCTTGTTTTGATTCCTGCATCTTCCAATGCGCCCTGTAAAGCCATACCATTGATAACAGTAGCAAGCATTCCCATATAATCTCCCTGCACTCTGTCCATACCTTTTGCAGCTCCTGCTACCCCACGGAAGATATTTCCTCCTCCAATCACGATCGCTACTTCACAGCCTTTTTCAACTACCTTTTTGATCTCAGATGCATATTCCTGCAGTCTTTCGTTGTCAATACCGTATTGTCTGTTTCCCATTAAGGCCTCACCGCTCAGTTTCAGAAGGATTCTTTTATATTTCATCTTTTATTTTTAAGTAACTTTTTATTAGTACGGGTTTCCCCGGAATTTGATTTTGCAAATATAATCATTAATGATATTGATAAAAGAAAAATATTTAAATAGAAATAATGTAATAAATATTTTGAAAAGTACGAAAAAGGATTATTTTTGCATTAATTATAAATTGAGTTGAAGAAAATTATCATTTTTTCATTATTTCTATCAGGAATTGTTTCTTATGCGCAAACGGGAACAAATGTCTATCCGTTCTTAAATGTACCTGTATCTGCAAGACAGGCTGCTTTGGGCGGAGATGCAATTTCGGTAAGAGATTATGATGTTTCCTTTGCTATTGCAAACCCTGCCCTTTTAAATAAAGATTCTGACAAACAGCTTTCTGTAAACGCAACGGCTTACCTTGCCGACTCGAAATACGGAACGATTGCTTATGCCAAAGACTTTGAAAATGGCCACATGGCTACCATCAATGCAAGGTATATGAGCTATGGAAGTATTCCGCGGACAGATGAAAGCGGTTTTGAAAACGGAGAATTTAAAGCTTCAGATGTAGCGATTGGCGCAGGCTATGCCTACCAGTTTGAGGAAGACTGGACGATTGGTGGAGGGCTTAATTTCATTACCTCAAAAATTGACAACTATACTTCTTCCGCCATCTCAGGAACAGCGGGAATTACCTATCATAATAAAAAGAATAAAGAAGTACTATCACTTGTGATGAGAAATTTTGGTTTCCAGCTGAAATCCTTTAACGGAACAAGAGAGAATCTTCCGTTCAGGGTTGATCTGGGATATACCAAAATCATCAAGAATTTTCCTCTTGCCATCACCATTACCGCACATGATCTTCAGAAGTTTGATATTTCTTCAGAAGAAAACCTGGACGGGCAAAAAGTGGGTGCCGGCAGAAAGATCGCAGACCACTTTTCTTTGGGAGCAGAATTGTTTCCGGAAAAGAATTTCAATATCAGACTGGGATATAATGTAAAAAGAGGAAATGAACTGGCTGTTGCAGATCAAAGAAACTTCTCGGGACTTTCTGCTGGATTTGGAGTTAAAGTTTCCAGATTCCGTATTGATTATGCCCACGTGAGATATCACAACTCTTCGAACGTCAATCAGATAGGAATTTCCATGGACCTTTCCAGCCATAGAGGAGAATAATCTTCCTGGCCGGAAATTTCTTAATTATTCTGAAATTTTCTTACTTCTTCTTGATTTTCTAAAAAAAATCTTGAAATTTGCAGTATGAAAAAACCTGTAATTGCTATCGATGGGTACTCGTCTACCGGAAAAAGTTCTATCTCAAAAATCATTGCTGATCAACTGGGACTTATTCATATGGATACAGGAGCACTTTACAGAGGAGTTACCTGGTATGCTTTGCAGCATTGTCTGAATGAAAACGGTGAGATTGATCTGAATACATTGTTCTCTTCTTTTAATCAGATCAAACTTGAATTTAAAAATAACGACGGCACCCTTATTCTTTTCCTGAATGACACAGATATCTCTACGGAAATCCGTACCAATATCGTATCTGATAATGTGAGCCTTGTTGCCAAGCAAAAAGAGGTGAGAGATTTCCTCCTGCAGTCACAGCGCACTTTGGCAGAAAAAGGTGGCGTTATTATGGACGGACGTGACATCGGGACAGTAGTTCTGCCAAATGCAGACTATAAATTCTTTCTTACTGCCAGTATTGATGAAAGAACCAACAGAAGGTTTCTGGAACTGAAAGGACTGGGTATAGAAGCAGATAAAGAACAGGTAAAACAAAACCTGATAGAACGTGACAAGATCGATAGTGAGCGTGAAATAGCCCCATTGAAGCAGGCTGACGACGCTATTGTTATTGATAATTCGGCACTCACCAAAGAAGAAACCATACAGCTTATTTTATCTCACATCAAAAAGATTTAACAATTTTTAATAGGCTTCAAGCCTCCTTTGGTATACAAATTGTAAGTTTTATTACTGTAAAAACTAATCTATTATTAATTATTAAAAAACTTAAAATGTCTAGAAAAGGAAATAATACAGCAGGTATATTGGCAGGACTTCTTGCAGGTGCTGCGGCAGGTGTAATCTTAGGAATGTTATACGCACCGGAAGAAGGTAAAGAAACCAGAAAAAAAATCAAAACGAAGGCAAATGATCTTAAAGATCAGGCAAAAAACAAATACGGTGAGGTTTCTGAAAAAGTGAAAGACCAGTACAGTAATATTTCTTCTACTTTCAAAGAAACGGCAAACAGCGTAGCACATACTGTGAAAGACGGATATGACAAATACAAAGATCAGATTGTTTCTAAAACTGCAGATTTGGCAAAAGATGTAGAAGCAGAACTGAATGATCTGAAAAAATAAGTAATTTATCTTTTTAAGTAAATTACAGAAAGGAACTTTTGTGCGAAAGTTCCTTTTTTTGTAACTTTAAAAAAAAACAATGATAGAAACTATTAAAGAATACGCCTCCAAGAGAATCGATCTTCTGAAAATTGAAGCGACTGAAAAGTCGTCACTTTCTGCCGGGCTCATTACTTACTTTGTAGTACTGCTTGTTGCTTTTGCTTTTTTTATTATCCTTTTCAACTTTGGAATCGCTTTCCTTATCGGAAAAGCACTGGATAATTATTCCTATGGATTCTTAATTGTTGCTGCATTTTACGCACTGGTAATGGCGTTTGTTGTTGCCTTCAAAACAAAAATTGTGAATACTGTTGCAGATCAGGTTATTAAATTTTTAAATCATTAAACTATGGGCAGAAAATACGAGAGCATAGAAGAATTAAGAAGAAAGAAAAAACTGCTTCAGGGTGAAATAAGTGATCTGGAAAATCTTCTTACCTTCAAAAATACAAAAGAAAGCTTAAGTGCATTTACCAATGGTTTAAGTGATCAGTATCTTCAGGAAAAGATTGATGAAGACGGTGATGAAAAAGTAGTTTTAAGAAAAGATGTCATTGCCAAACAGCTTACTTCAGAAGTAAAAGATCTTCTGATCAGCAAAAATACAGCTGTAGGTATTGCGAGCTCTGCTTTCAAAGGAGGAAACCTTACAGACGGGCTTGTAAAACTAGGGGTTACTGCTATCGTAGGGAACTATGCCAAAAAGAATATGAAAAGTTCCAACTGGAAGAAAAAACTGATTGGTGCAGCATTGATTTACCTTGCTCCTATTGCTCTGAAATATGTCAGAAAAAAGATGGAGGTTTATCAGAAAAATAAAAGTGTTTCAAGTATGGAGCAATTGATATAAAAATCAGATATCAGAAACCAGACGCCGGATATTATTCAGTAATATTTTACAATAATTTTTAACCTCTGGTTTCTGATTTTCTATTTTGAAAATAACTGTCCTAAAATAATCCCGGCAGCCATTGACACATTGAGGCTTTCTGTAGACTGGGATTTTCCAAATCTAGGAATACTGATGCTTTTTTGTACCAGTTTTTCCGTCTCCGGTCTCATTCCGTTTCCTTCATTTCCTAAAATAAGGTTTAGCTTTTCGGGTTTCTGGAAAGTATAGATATTCTCTCCTTCCATATCTGTTCCGATATTTACATTCTCTGTTTTGGAAAGATATTCCACCAGATCAGTATACACCACATTCACTCTGGTAAAAGATCCCATGGTTGCCTGAATGACTTTCGGATTGTACACATCTACGGTATCTTCACTACAGATGATCTGTTCAATACCAAACCAGTCTGCAAGACGTATAATGGTTCCCAGGTTTCCGGGATCCTGTATTCCATCCAAAACCAATTGTATATTCTTATCTTCCCATTTTTCTTCCTCAGCAAGATAACATACCGCCACGGAATCTTTTGGAGTTTTAAGAAAACTTATTTTTTTTAATTCATTTTCAGAGATATGGGTAACAGGGATATCACTACGGTCCAATTTTTGTGGATCGGTTGACAATATTTCTTTAACTTTAAAGTTAGAATTAGAAAGTTCACAAATGATTTTATTACCTTCAACCAAAAACAAATTGTATTTTTGTCTGAACTTCTTTTTATCTAAAGATTGTAAAACTTTTATTGTATGAGCTGTAAGCATTATAAGAATTCTCCTCAAAAATATTATAAAATTATCTCATTTGCAACATTTGTTGGTCTCCTTTATGCTTGTAGTACGACAAAAAAAGTTCCTGAGGGCGAATATCTGCTTACCAAGAACAGTTTAGAGTTCGAGGATAAGAAAGTATTTTTCGATGAGGAACTTAAAGATTATATTCAGCAGAAGCCCAATAAAAAGCAGTTTCTTTTCATGCCATTAAGTCTCCTTCTGTACAATATGGCGGATCCGAAATACGACACTATACTTAATGAATATATGACCTATCCCGGCGAGATGAGAAATCAGAAGCTGAGAGATTCTTTATTCCTTAAATATAATATGAAAAGCAGTGTCGGAAAAAGTCTTCTTTTCGACCGTTTACTGCACAACTGGGGAACACCGCCGGTTATTCTTGATCAGACAAGAAGTGAAAAAAGTGCTGAATCTATAAAGAAAAGACTTACCTACAGGGGATATTGGGATGCTGATGTCAATTTTAAACATACACTGGATTCCGCTTCCAAAAAAGCATCGGTTAATTATTCCATCAAACATAATGATCCTACACGTATCAAGGATTATTTCTATAATATTCCGGATCAGGGGATCAAAGGGTATTACAACTATAATCTGAACAGAAGTCTTGTAAGATCCGGACAGATCCTTGACCAGACCGTTCTGGAAAGAGAGGTGACCAGAATTACGGATCTGATGAGAGAGTTTGGTTTCTACAGGTTCAATGCTTCCAATGATGAAGTTTATTTCGTTGCAGATTCCCTTAAAAGCAGAAAGCAGGTTCCTTTAACCCTGGAAATTCATAAAGATTCCCTGGATACTCCTTATAAAATAGCCACTTTTGGAAATATTGACGTTGCTATTGTGGATGAACCCGGTGATTATCCTAAAAACACCAAAAAAGATAGCTTAAGGAGAATAAGATTCCATACGATGAATGATAAATATAAACTTTCATCGGTGTGGAGAGCTATTATTCCGGACAGTAAAAAGGTTTTTGACCAAACGAAACTGGACGTAACCAAGAGAAATCTTTTATCGATGAATAACTTTAGCATCGTTAAAGCAAGAGACTCACTTAGACAAGGCGGAATGACCTCTCCAAACGACAGTATTGTAGATGTTTTGTATGTACTGAAACCACTTCCGAAATACGAACTTAAAGTGGGAACAGATATTAACTATTCTCAGGTTTTAAACCTGGGGATCTCCCCTTCTGTGGACCTTACCACCCGAAATGTTTTTAGAGGAGCGGAAAACCTTTCTACCAGTCTTTCAGGAACATTTGGTTCTATCAGAAGTACAAAAGATATCAGTAAAAGAGTTGCAGCCTACGAAATATCAGCTCAGGCATCCCTGAACTTCCCAAGACTGCTGCTTCCTTTTAATTATTATAAATTCATTCCAAAACGATACACGCCTACATCATCTATTTTGCTGGGGGCATCCATACAGAACAACATCGGTTTGGGAAGGTTGATTTTCAATACGGGACTGAACTATCAGGCAAGTGTTAATGATCAGGTGTATCACAAGCTTACTTTATTCAATACTCAGGTCAGTCTGACAAAAAATAAAGATGCGTACTATGACTACTTTGTGAATGACGGAAGGGTAAAAGATGAAGTATTCGGAAATTATTTTATGTTTAACCCGGAAACTGCGCAGACCGGACAAGATTATAAAGATGGAAAACTCAGTGTAGATGAAGTTTCCAAAATGATTATTGAGAACGATGCTTACCGTGGAAGCCTTAATCAGCAGGGAAGAGATCTTTTAACAGCCTTTACCGGAACATTGGTGAACAAAGACAGACAAACTCAGGATGTCCTTATTTCTTCCATGATCTACAATTTTGTCTATAGTGAAATTGGAAAGAAAGAATATCCAAATGCCTTTTATTTTAACGGAAAAGTGGAGCTTGCGGGAAATATATTAAGTATATTCAATAAAAAAGATAACGGCGGAGGTATTGTTACCGGCCCGCAAGGAACTATTTTCGGACTGCCTTACGCACAGTTTGTAAAATTTGATATTGATACAAGAAAATATTTTAAGTTTAACGGAAACCAGACATTGGTACTGCGCCAGTTTATCGGAGTTGGAATACCTTATGGAAACTCTCAGGATATGCCCATCATCAAGTCTTATTTCAACGGAGGTTCCAACGATATCAGAGCCTGGGTAGCCTTTGGAGGATTAGGTCCTGCAGATTCTCAGGTGGATGAAAGAGTTCGTACCTATATGACAGACAATCTAAAACTTACCACTAATATTGAATATCGAATTCCTTTCAATAAAACTTATGAAGGCGCTTTATTTACCGATATCGGAAATACATGGAGTCTTCGTAACTATAACGATGGATATGGAGATGAATTTAAGTTCGGTAAGTTCTGGAAACAGGTGGGTATCGGAAGTGGATTCGGATTAAGATTAAATATTGCCTACGTAACAGCGAGAATTGACCTTGCGTATAAGATCTATGACCCGAATAAACCTGAAGGCGACCGATGGAGATTCAAATTCATCCAACCTTTCAAACCAACAGTTAATATCGCGTTCGGATATCCTTTCTAATCTGGAGAAACGCCTAAAATAAAATAGACTACAGCAATCACACGGGCGAGGATTTCCCTCGTCTGGTTTCTGTAGAAACTCTCGGGTTTTGTGACATCCTGCGCATCAAATCCCAAAGCATTCATATCATTATTTCTTGCAAAAAACAATGCTCTCAGGTTGTGATATCCCTGAGATACAATGATGACATTCTTCTTCTTATAAACATCCTTACAACGAAGAATACTTTTATAGGTATTAAAACCTTTAGGATCTTCCACAATAATATCTTCAGGCACACCTTCCTGATTGATCAGATAGTTTTTCATTGCTCCCGGTTCGTTATAACCTTTGCTTTTTTCCCCGCTTACTATAATTTTCTTGATTTTCCCATGATGGTAAAGAAGGGCTGTGGCATCCATTCTTTTGGTGAAATAAGGATTGGATTTTCCGGATCTCATTTTTGGAGATGTTCCCAGAACCAAAGCAATTTCACGAGGTGGAATTTTTGAGATTTTGGTATAAGTTCTCCCATTGGTAAGCCCGAAAACCCACACATTACAGAAGCATATCATCAGAACTCCCAATTCCAGTGATATAAACCCAAGGTTAAATATGTTCCTAATGACTCTCAACTAAGATCAAAGTTAAGCTTTATTTTTTTACTTTTCACAATAGACATACAGGCTAAAATATGTCCCTGCGCTTCCTCTTTTTCGGTAAGATACTCATTTTCTAACAGTTCTACTTCTCCTTCATCTAAAGAACATTCACAACTTCCGCAGATTCCGGATTTGCAGGAATAAGGGACAGGAAACTTTTTCATCAGAAGCTGCTGAAGGATTTTATCCTTGTTATCAGGAAGCTGGGTCGTATATTTTTTCCCTAGCATGGTAAATTCGACCTCAATATTTTCAATCAGAGGAAATTCTTTTTCTACAGGATAAATATCATCATTAAATTCTTCAAAAAGTTCAAAATGAATATTCTTTTTCGGAATTCCGTGATGATAACATGCATTGGCCAATGTCTTGATCATTTCTCCTTTTCCGCATATCAATACTTCATCCACGGCATCCCAAATGGTGGATTCTTCATCTGTATCATCCAAATGAAGGATCTGATTGATGATCAAATGTAACTTCTTCTCATCCAGTCTGCCATAGAAAAACTGATCTGCTGTTTTCTCCTGAGAAAAGAAATAAAATATCTGAAGCCTGTCACCATATGTTCTGGCAAGGTTGTCCAACTGTTCGCGATAGACTAAATCTTCTGAACTTTTATTTCCAAAAAATAAAAACAACCGCGTTCTGGGTTCATTGTGAAGAATATTTTTGAAATGACTTAAAATAGGGGTAATTCCAATGCCTGCTGCAAAAGCAACAATAGTTCTGAATTCACTGGGTTTGGATACAATGGTAAATCTCCCGGAAGGTTCACTTACCCAAAGTTCATCACCAGCATTATAATTTTGAAATAACTGCGAAGTAGCTCCTTCAGAGGAATTCACCTTTATCCCCAGACATATTTTCTCTTCATAAGGAGCTGAAGTCATTGAATAATCATTAATAACTTCTTTCCCATGTGATTGAAATCTTATACTGACGAACTGCCCGGCTTCAAACCTGAAATTTTCTCTTAAATTCTCAGGAATATCAAACTCCAGAGAAAAAGTATTTTTGGTCAGCTCTTCCTTTTTCGCTATTTTTAACGGATGAAACTGTATCAGTTTCCCTTTATAGATTTGTTGTTCCATAACTTCAATTCAAAAATAGATAAAAAATAATTTATGAAGAAGATAATTTTATCCACGTTACTTCTTACTGCACTGTACAGCTGTAAAAAAGAAGGTCAGAAAACTGAAGACACAGCTGGCGCAGACCCTGTTTCTGTATCTCAAACTACAGAACCTGAAGGAAGTACAGCTATCCCCCAAGAACTTTCCCCTGAAAATGTAAGCCAGCATTTGGCAAAAAATAATGATACTTTATATGTAACCAATTTTTTTGCAACCTGGTGCGGCCCATGTATCAGAGAAATTCCAAGTTTTAAAAGTAAAATGGAGGAATTGAAAGGCAAACCTGTAAAATTCACTTTCGTGAACCTTGATGATAAGGCAGATTGGGCTGGTGCTGTTAAAAATTTTGCTGCAGAAAATAAATTGGGAGGCAGCATTATCCTACTGGATGGACAAAAATTAGATCCAAACTTCTTTCACAACAACTTCAAACAATGGGACGGAGGTTCTATTCCCTTTACTTTCATGAGAAAAGGTGATAAAACTGACGAATATCTGGGAATGATGACGGAAGATGTTTTGAATTCTAAAATCGATTCTTTCCTAAAATAAATAGACTGAACTCTTTCTGAATCATGTCAAAAAGATTTAAAATCCTGTGTTTATTATTCGTGATTGCCATTATTGCAAGCGCAATTATTAATCTGAACACAGGATTTTTAAGTTTAAGCTTCCAAGACTTCTTTCAGGATTCTGCGCACAGCCAGATTGCTGAAATCCGTATCAACCGTGTCCTAGTAATGATGCTGGCTGGGATTTCCATTCCTACTTCTGGTTTCCTGATGCAGGAATATTTTCAAAATCCACTGGCAGGACCTGATATATTGGGGATAACATCAGTCGCCAGTTTATCAGTTGCTTTTTATATTTTCTTTTCCCATACTATTTCCCTTCCTGAATTTTTACAGAATAGTTTTCTCAGTTTATCAGCTATTGTAGGAAGCTTACTGTTGATGTTGGTACTCCTCTCTATGTCCAATAGATTTCAGGACAAATCATATCTTATTATTTTCGGGTTTTTGGTATCTGCTTTTGCCGGAGCTATTGTTTCTCTGCTTCAGTTTTATGCAGAAAATCAGAGTCTTAAAAACTATATTTTATGGTCTTTCGGAGCGAATAATATGGTAACGAGGAATCAGATCTATGTACTTTCCGTTCTGGTCTTAATCGGAATGTTGATCTGCTTCAGAGCGATAAAACCACTTATTGGAAATTCTCTGGGTAATTCCTATGCACAAAGTTTAGGTGTAAATTTGAAACAGTTGAAACTTTTAATAATCGTGGCGTCTTCTCTCTTATCCGCTTCTGTCACTGCATTTTTAGGACCTATTCTGTTTATTGGAATCATTGTGCCACACTTTTGCAGACTTGTTTATAATCCATCCAGATTATGGCAGCAATGGATTCTTAATATGTTTCTGGGAATGCTGATTATGTTATTTTTCTCTGTCATTGCAGAAAAAACACAGATTCCTTTGAATGTAATAAGTTCTGTATTCGGGATTCCTGTGATTCTCATGATGCTGTTGAAACAGAATAAAGTGTGATTTTTTTGTTGGATAAACGCAAAGGCGCAAAAAACTTTTAAAAATTTTATATTTTTAAGACGCAAAGATTTTATCTCCGATAAAATTGAGCACCTCATATTCTAAACAAAAAATTTCTCCAATACCTTGCTGAAAATCTTCGATTTTATCGCGCCTTAAAATATTACACAAAATATTAAAAGCCTTTGCGTCTTCGCGTTTACCCAACATTTCGCATCAATAGGCATACTATGTTCCAAAATCATTAGTAACAGTCTTTGTAATTATTAAGCAACTATTCATATATTTAAGTCCAACAAAACACCACAAATGACAGAAAATGAATTATCAAAAGTAGTTTTTGAAACAGGTTTAAAGATTCACAGAAAACTTGGAGCAGGATTATTTGAGCATGTGTACGAAGAATGCATGTTCTATGAGTTAACAAAAGCAGGATTTTTAGTAGAAAAGCAAAAGCTACTTCCAATCATTTATGAAGATTTGAAAATAGAGAATGCTTTCAGACTCGATATGATTATTGAAAACAAAGTAATTCTGGAAATAAAAACAGTTGAGTATATATCACCTACTCATAAAGCGCAGCTTTTAACTTACTTAAAAATGACAAACTGTAAATTGGGATTATTACTTAACTTTCAATCTGATGTCTTCAAAAACGGAGTAACAAGAATTGTGAACAACTTATAAAATAAAACATGATAAAAATTTGACAAAGTCAAATTCCTTGCGTCTTAAAACATTATTTTTGTAAAAAACTTTGCGTCTTCGCGAAAACGAACAAAAACATGCATCTACAGATCAAACAGGCAAATATCGGATACAATACAACTTTAATCTCCAATGCCAATGCAGATTTAAAGCTTGGTGATGTATGCCTGCTGATTGGTAATAACGGTGTAGGAAAAACAACATTAATCAAATCTATCCTGCATCAGCTCCCTTTACTGAATGGGGAAATTTCTATTAATGGAAAAAATGTAAAAAATCTTTCGGTAAAAGAGATTGCGGAGAATATTGCCATTGTCTTTTCAAAGTCAGTTATTCCACAGCATTATACCGTTGAAGATCTTATTTCTCTGGGAAAGTATATCTACTACCCTTTTTATTTTGAACTTAAAAAAGAGGATCGTGAAGAGGTTGCACATATTATTGAAGAACTGGATCTTAATCAGTACCGATATACTCTTTTGAAAAACCTATCAGATGGAAATCTTCAGAAAGCGTTTATTGGCCGTGCTATTACCCAAAATTCGCCTATTATCATTCTGGATGAGCCCACTACCCATTTGGATGAAAAAAATAAAATCATCATTCTAAAAACCCTGAGAAAGCTGGCTAAGGAACAGAACAAGCTTATCCTTTTTTCTTCTCATGACTGGAGACTGGCCAAAGAATTCGCAGACAAAATATGGTATGTAAAGGAAAATCATTTGTATTTCGGAATTGTTGAGGACATTTTGCTTCAGCATAATGAACTTACGAATGCTTCCTTATTTCAAATCAATGAGACCTTTATTCCGCCAGTGATCTCTGCACCACAGTTTCACAAGGAAATGCTGTATTCTCTGCTTCAAAAAAACTTCCAAAAAGACCTGTCTGACCTGAATTTCGAATTTCAGAACCCATTTTGGGTAATTGCTAAGGATTTCTCTACCTATCAATGTGAATCTTTTGAAGAAATCATCGATTTAGTCTCAAACATTCATTAATACTTGATTTTCTTTGATTTATCCACATACTATGCATGCATAGTATTATGCTAATCATACAATTTAATCCATTTATTTACAGCCTATTAACAAAATTTAACGTTAATAAATATTATGCATGCATAATATTTATTAAATTTGGGTAAAACCATTGGCGCAAAAATGATGGATCATAATAAGGAAAAAATAGAAAACGTAGATTTAATTTTAAAGCAGACCTGGCTGGCTGTTTCTAAAATGTACACAGAATTAGCCCAGGAACATGATTCCACAGCGGTACAGGCACTCACACTTTTAAAAATAGATCCTAAAGAAGGAACTCGAAGTACCAATCTTGGACCGAAGATGGCTATTGAACCCACTTCATTAACGAGAATCATCAAACTTCTTGAAGATAACGGATACATCTATAAGGAGAAGACCACCACTGATAAAAGAGAGGTGATCATCAAACTTACAGATAAAGGATTAAACTCCAGAAATATGTCTAAGGAAGTCGTTGTGAATTTCAACAAGAAGGTGATGGAAAAAATTTCTCCGGAAAAACTGGAGGCTTTCAAAGATGTGATGGGTGAAATCATGAAAATAGCCAACGAATTATTAAATAACCGAAAATAAATTATGATGAAGCCTTCGGGTTCATATCATCTTATACAAATAAAAATTTACATATGAAAAGAAGAATCAAACATGTAACGGTTCTTGGTTCAGGAATTATGGGAAGCGGAATCGCTGCTCACTTCGCCAACATCGGCGTTGAAGTATCACTTTTGGATATTGTTCCTTTTGAACTTAATGAAGCTGAACAGAAAAAAGGTTTGACCAAAGATGACAAAGCAGTAAGAAACAGAATTGCTTCCGAAAACTTTGAAAAACTTAAAAAAGCAAGTCCTGCACTTCTTTATTCACCAAAGTTTGCAGACAGAATCAAAATCGGAAATTTCGATGATGATTTGCCGAAAATAAAAAATACCGACTGGATCATTGAAGTAGTCGTTGAAAGACTTGATATCAAGAAGTCTGTGTACGAAAAAATTGAACAGTTCAGAAAACCGGGAACATTAATTTCTTCCAATACATCCGGTATTCCTATTCATCTCCTTACAGAAGGGAGAAGCGAGGATTTCAAGAAGTACTTTGCCGGAACACACTTCTTCAACCCGGTAAGATATCTTCCCCTTTTAGAGATTATCCCAACCAACGATACAGCTCCTGAAATCATCGATTTCTATATGAATTACGGAGCGAAATTCCTGGGTAAGACGACTGTCTTAGCCAAAGATACACCAGCTTTCATTGCCAACAGAATTGGGGTGTTTTCTATGATGGATCTTCTTCATAATGTACAGAAATTAGGACTTACCGTTTCTGATGTTGATAAATTAACAGGTCCCGTAATCGGACGTCCAAAATCTGCAACATTCAGAACGGCTGACGTTGTAGGTCTTGATACTTTGGTAATGGTAGCCAACGGAGTTCGTCAAAGCGGTGCTGAAGCGAATGACTTCAATGATGTATTTGCCCTTCCTCCTTATATCCAGAAGATGATGGATAATAAATGGCTAGGTTCAAAAACAGAACAAGGTTTCTATAAAAAAGTGAAAAATGCAGAAGGAAAATCTGAAATTCACGGATTAAACCTTGATACTTTGGAGTATGAACTTCAAGGAAAATCATCCTTCCCTACTCTGGAATTAACAAAATCTATAGATAAACCGATTGACAGATTTAAAGTATTAATTGGTGGTAAAGATAAAGCTGGTGAATTGTACAGAAAGTCTTTAGGAGCATTATTTGCTTACGTTTCGCATAAAGTACCTGAAATCTCTGACGAGGTCTATAAAATTGACGATGCGATGAGAGCCGGTTTCGGATGGGAAAACGGTCCATTTGAAATCTGGGATGCTGTAGGTGTTCAGAAAGGTATTGAACTGGCAAAAGATGCAGGATACGAAGTTTCTGACTGGGTGAAAAATGTAGAAAATTTCTATAAAGTTAATGACGAGGGTCAAAGCATTTACGTTGATAAAAATTCAGGAGAATACAACAAGATCCCTGGTCAGGATGCATTCATCATCTTAGATAATATCAGAAAAAATAAAACACTTTGGAGCAATTCAGGGGCTGCTATCCAAGATTTGGGAGACGGAATTATCAACTTTGAGATCCGTTCAAAAATGAACTCTCTTGGAGGTGAAGTTCTTGACGGATTGAACAGAGCGATTGATTTGGCAGAAAAAGAATATGACGGATTAGTAGTTGGTAACCAGGGAGCTAATTTCTCTGTAGGTGCCAACCTTGCGATGATTCTTATGATGGCTATTGAGCAGGATTGGGATGATTTGAATATGGCAATCGCTTACTTCCAGAAATCAATGATGAGAGTACGCTACTCTTCTATTCCTGTAGTAGTTGCTCCTCACGGAATGACCTTAGGTGGAGGATGCGAAATGACCATGCATGCAGACCGAGTGGTTGCAGCGGCAGAAACGTATATCGGACTGGTAGAAACCGGGGTTGGAGTAATTCCTGGTGGTGGGGGTACTAAAGAATTGACTTTAAGAACTTCCAGAGAATTCCACAACGATGATGTTAAAAATAACAGACTTCGTGATGCATTTATGAACATCGCTATGGGTAAAGTAGCTACTTCTGCTTATGAAGCTTACGATATGGGAATCCTTGAAAAAGGGAAAGACATCGTTTCCGTAAGCAAAAACAGACAGATTGCTGAAGCGAAAAAAGTAGCGAAACTATTAGCAGAACAAGGCTATACCCAGCCCATCGAACAGAAAGTAAAAGTTTTGGGTAAAGACGCATTAGGAATGTTCTACGTAGGAACTGACCAGATGTTAACCGGAAACTTTATTTCTGCACACGATAAGAAAATTGCTGATAAACTAGCCAACGTGATGGTAGGTGGAAATCTATCAGAGCCAACAGTTGTAACGGAACAGTATCTATTGAACCTTGAAAGGGAAACTTTCCTTCAGCTTTGTGGAGAAAGAAAAACTCTGGAGAGAATCCAGTACATGTTACAGAACGGAAAACCATTAAGAAACTAATACTTTCAAAAATAATTAACAAACACTTTGTCATTCCGAAGGGATCCAAACATTGAATAGATGCTTCCAGCATGACAAACAGTATGGTTAATTTTTATAACAATTAATTAATAAAACAATGTCAAAGACAGCATACATAGTAAAAGGTTTCAGAACTGCCGTTGGAAAAGCTCCAAAAGGAAGTTTAAGATTTACAAGACCTGATGTCATGGCGGCTACCGTTATTGAAAAATTAATGGCTGAGCTACCACAATTAGATAAAAATAGAATTGATGACCTTATCGTAGGAAACGCAATGCCGGAAGCTGAACAAGGGCTTAATGTGGCGCGTCTGATCTCTTTGATGGGGTTAAATACCGATAAAGTTCCGGGAGTTACCGTGAACAGATACTGTGCATCAGGAAGTGAGGCAATTGCTATTGCTTCTGCGAAAATTCAGGCTGGTATGGCAGATTGTATCATCGCGGGTGGTACAGAATCTATGTCATATATTCCTATGGGAGGTTATAAGCCGGTTCCTGAAACGGATATCGCAAAAACAAACCCTGATTATTACTGGGGAATGGGTTACACAGCGGAAGAAGTTGCAAAACAATATAATATTACAAGAGAAGAACAGGATCAGTTTGCTTTTGAATCTCATATGAAGGCTTTAAAAGCTAATCAGGAAGGTAAATTTGCCAACCAGATTGTTCCGATTCCTGTAGAATATAATTTCCTGGACGAAAATCAGAAACTGCAGACTAAAAAGTTTGATTTTTCAGTAGATGAGGGGCCTAGAGCAGATACTTCTTTAGCAGGTTTAGCAAAACTAAGACCTGTATTTGCCAACGGAGGAAGCGTAACTGCCGGAAACTCTTCTCAAATGAGTGACGGAGCGGCTTTCGTAATGGTAATGAGTGAGGAAATGGTAAAAGAATTAGGACTGGAGCCTGAGGCAAGATTAGTGGCTTATGCTGCAGCCGGATTAGAACCAAGAATCATGGGAATGGGTCCTATCTATGCTATTCCAAAAGCATTGAAACAGGCTGGTTTAGAATTAAAAGATATCGATTTGATCGAACTTAACGAAGCATTCGCTTCTCAATCGGTTGCAATCAAAAAAGAATTAGGATTAAATCCTGACATCTTAAACGTAAACGGAGGAGCTATCGCCCTTGGTCACCCGCTTGGATGTACAGGAACAAAACTGACAGTACAACTTCTTGACGAAATGAGAAGAAGAGGCAACAAGTACGGAATGGTTTCTATGTGTGTGGGAACAGGTCAAGGAGCGGCTTCTATTTTTGAACTTCTTTAATAGACGGATAGATAATAGACTTAAAGACACCAAAAATGAATGAATGATTTTTTAAGAGGCACAATTTTAAAAAGCTTAAAATTTGGCAAATGAGTATGGAATTATCAAGATTAACTTTAGATCTTACAGATACTTTTCCGATTTATGAAAAGTATGGTTTGAAAAATCAAATGGACAGATGTGCAATTTCAATTCCATCAAATATAGCTGAAGGTTCAAGCAGGACAAATAAGTCTTTTAGTCATTTTTTGGATATTTCTTTAGGTTCTTCATTTGAATTGCAAACATAAATATTGTTAGCAAATCATAGAAAATATTTATCTGATGAAAAAACTGAAATCTTTGAAATTAAGATTGAAGAATTTCAAAAAGCAACAATGGTATTTCAGAATACTTTAAACAGGGACTAAGAAAACAAAAGACTAGGAGATAATGGACCGAAAGAAAATAGACAGTATAAAAGTCTATCATCTATCCGTCTATTATCTGAATGTCTCAAAAAATTTAAAAAACAAAATAATATATGGCTACATTAAAAGGCGGGGAATTCCTGATCAAACAGATTCCTGCAAATGAAATTTTCAGTATTGAAGAACTGAATGAAGAACAAAAGATGCTTCGTGATTCTGCGAAGGAATTTATAGATAGAGAAGTAGTTCCTCAAAGAGAACGTTTTGAGAAGAAAGATTACGCATTTACTGAAGAGACCATGCGTAAACTGGGAGAAATGGGGATGTTGGGAATCGCTGTTCCTGAAGAATACGGAGGTCTTGGAATGGGCTTTGTGACTACAATGCTTGCCTGTGATTATCTATCAGGAACTACAGGTTCATTGGCTACAGCTTATGGTGCACACACCGGAATTGGAACCCTGCCAATCGTTCTTTACGGAACTGAAGAGCAGAAGAAAAAATACCTTCCGGATTTAGCAACGGGAACAAAATTCGGAGCTTACTGTCTGACAGAGCCAGATGCTGGTTCTGATGCCAATTCAGGAAAAACAAAAGCAAAACTTTCCGAAGACGGAAAACATTATATCATCAACGGTCAGAAAATGTGGATCTCCAATGCAGGATTTGCAGATACATTTACATTATTCGCTAAAATTGATGATGATAAAAATATCACAGGATTTGTCATCAACAGATCGGAACTTGAAAACCCTGAAAGCTTAACTTTCGGAGAAGAAGAACATAAATTAGGTATCCGTGCTTCTTCTACCCGTCAGGTCTTCTTCAATGATATGAAAATTCCTGTGGAAAATCTTTTAGGAGAAAGAAACAATGGTTTCAAGATCGCTTTGAATGCATTGAACGTAGGCCGTATCAAATTGGCTGCAGCATGTCTTGATGCACAGAGAAGAATTTTAAACCACTCTATCCAGTACTCTAACGAAAGAAAACAGTTTGGTGTTTCAATCGCTACTTTCGGAGCGATCAGAAAGAAAATTGCTGAAATGGCAACCGGAGTTTTCGTAAGTGAAGCAGGTTCTTACAGAGCAGCTAAAAACGTTCAGGATAAAATTGACGAATTAGTAGCAGGTGGATTAAGCCATCAGGAAGCAGAACTGAAAGGTGTTGAAGAATTCGCGGTAGAATGCTCAATCCTTAAAGTATTCGTTTCTGACCTTGCCCAGCACACAGCAGACGAAGGAATTCAGGTGTACGGAGGGATGGGATTCTCTGAAGATACTCCTATGGAAGCGGCTTGGAGAGATTCAAGAATTTCAAGAATCTATGAAGGTACCAACGAAATCAACAGATTATTAGCCGTAGGAATGCTTATTAAAAGAGCGATGAAAGGTGAATTGGATCTTTTATCACCTGCTATGGCCATCAGCAAAGAATTGATGGGTATCCCTTCATTTGAAGTTCCTGATTATTCAGAATTCATGAGCGAAGAAAAAGCAATTATCGCAAACCTTAAGAAAGTATTCCTAATGGTTTCCGGAGCAGCTCTTCAGAAATATATGATGGATATTGAAAAACAACAGCATTTATTATTGAATGCATCTGAAATCCTTAACCAGATCTATATGGCAGAATCCGCAGTATTAAGAGCAGAGAAACACTTCTCTCCTGAATCTGTAGAAGCAGCTATGGCTCAGTTAAATCTTTACAAAGCTGTTGAGAAAATCATCGCTGCAGCTAAAGAAGGAATTGTTTCTTTTGCTGAAGGAGATGAGCAGAGAATGATGCTTTCTGGATTAAGAAGATTCACTAAATATACCAACCATCCGAATGTAGTAGCGCTTACTGAAAAAGTAGCCGCTCACTATATCGAGAAAGGAGCTTATTAGTCTTTAATAACATAAATTTGATTCAGCGTCTCAATTTTTGAGGCGCTTTTTTGATCTTTATCAATTATGACATCCATTGAAATTAATGGTATTTAGCAAGGTTATTCAAAAAAAATTATTATTTTTATTTTAAAATAACTAACACATGAAAATTTTATTATTTCCAATACTCCTTATTTTCGTTACTTTTTCAGCACAAAAAAAAGACAATTTACTTCCTGTTCCCAAGATGGATACCACAAAAATTGTTGCTAAAGGGAAATTCCCGGGATATTTTGCTCTGAAACCCGATCAACCTCAAAAAGAACTTTACAAAATATTAACGGTTAAGCCCAATGATACAATTCTTTATCTGGCTTTAAAAGAATCTTCAAAGGATTATTCACAATATAAAATTCTAAATTCGATTACTCCAGATAAGCTTCAGGTCAATCGGAAAAAAATACTACCATCCAAATAACATAACACAAACTAAAAACTATTACCATGGGAAAATTTATTATCTCTAAAAGAACAAACGGAGACTTTCAGTTCAACCTCAAAGCTGGAAACGGGCAGGTTATTTTAACCAGCCAGGGATACAGTACCAAACCTTCCTGTGAAAGCGGAATCGGATCCGTAAAACTCAATGCACAGGAAGACGCAAAATTTGAAAGAAATACAGCCAATGACGGCAGATGTTATTTTAATCTAAAAGCCGGAAACGGACAGATCATCGGAACCAGCCAGATGTATGAATCTGACAATGGTATGGAAAACGGAATAGAATCTGTAAAAAACAATGCTCCTCATGCTCATATAGAGGACGAAACAGACTTTTAAAATCATATAAAATATTCTTCATAAAATGTCTTATTTTTTTAAGGCATTTTTTATTTTTGTACTCTATTTTTCATTAGAAATGACAAAAGAAGAATTACTGAATAAAGCAATCAAAATCGCCGATAAGGCTCATAAAGGACAAACCGATAAATACCATGCTCCCTACATTGCCCACGTAATGCGGGTGATGAACTATGGTAAAACACTGGATGAAAAAATCGTTGGAGTACTTCACGATGTTGTAGAAGACCATCCACAGGAGTTTAGTCTGGACTATTTAAGGTCGGAAGGATTTCCTGAATATATTATTTTTGCCATCAGCTGCCTTACAAAGCTTGATCCGGAAGAAGACTATGATGAATTCATTAAAAGAACGGAACGATCTCTCCTTTCTGTAGCTGTAAAACTAAATGATCTTCGTGATAATATGGATCTCAGAAGAGTAAACAGAGAGCTTACTCCTAAGGATATCAAAAGATTCAATAAATACCTGAAAGCCTATCGCTATCTGATAGAGAAATATTAATCCGCACCCGGGAAATCGTAACTCTTCGTGTGATGATCTGTTCCATCGATATTGATATTTAACGCAAGGTAAACGAAATGTAAATTTTTGTTTCCTTTTGCTTCAAATTCACGCTGCCACAGATATCCGCTCACGATTCCGAAATAATCATCGATCTGATAGCCGAAACCGCCATAGACTCTGTTTCTGGCGAAAGTAGGCTTCATCGGAGAGACAAAGAAAACCTCGTCATAAGCATTAGCGAAAACAGTTCCTTTCTTAATGGTTTTAGCGTTCAAAGGAACACTAACGTTCAGACGGTATCTGTAACGCATTCTCTGGGAAGTCTGATCTGTTTTTGGCTCGTAAAACCAGCTCTTTTCAGCACGGAAACGGTTTTCAAACTTTACGATACCTTTCTTGATATCAATAACATCCTGAAGCCATACCCTGAACTCCTCTCTGCTCAGGCTATGTTCTTTATAGTTAACATATCTTCCCAGTCCTACAAAAGGTTTGTGGTTTTTGGTAAGATTATACCCTAGCCCTCCTTTTATTTCATAATAATCAGGGTAGGTATAATCTTCGTTACCACGCATCTGCCCTTCAGCATAAAGGAAAAATTTCGGATGAAACTTATAGGTCAGAGTCACTGCATTGAAGCTGGAAATGTGTTCCTGCGCTTTAAAAAAAGATATTCCAAGTAATAAACCTAAGCCTATAAGACGTTTCATAAAAAATTTTTGCAAATGTATATTTTTTAACAATTTGTTAATATTAACTTTCATTAATATTAAATTAACACCTACTTAATATTAATTGTATAAGAAAACCCAATGTGGAACCACCTTTGCGGCATTCCCACCCCAAATGCTTCGGTATATTTTGTGTTGGTCAAATTGTTAATCAACACATACACTGAATAATCTTTCTTAGCAAAACTCAGCTTCTCATCTACAAGATTATAGGTTCCCAGATTGACTCTTTCGTTGTAACGGTAAACAAGCTCATTGGTAAAGTTTTTCAGGAATTTCACCTCTAACTTGGACACAAACTGATGCTTCAGATTGTCCAGAATATATCTTGAAATCACACCAGCTTTTTCTTCATATTTACTATCAATATAAGTATATCCTACTGTATATTTTAACCAGTCTGTCGGTCTGTGGCTCCACTCGGCTTCGACTCCTTTTGTTTTGATATCTCCTACATTCTGGGCATACCATACTTTATCACTAAGGTCTTTTTTTACCCAGTCAATAGAGTTGCTGGAATTCCTAAGAAATCCACTTATTTTTGCTAAAATTCTGTTATTTTGATATTGATAACCTATCTCTGATGACAAAGCATTTTCAGGCTGTAAATCCGGATTTCCCTGTTCCGTTTTACTCAAATAATAAAGTTCGGTAAAAGTGGGTACACGGTGTACTTTTGCGATATTTCCGTAGATTTTAGAATTAGTATTAAAGTTATAGCCTACGTCAAGCCCCGGATAAAAGAAATTTCCTTCTTTAGAATAATTAGCCCATGAAATTCCCGGACTGATGTTCAGTTTTTTATCCAGTAATGAAAAATGATGTTCAAAGAAAACCTGAGATACAAAACGGTTTCGGTCACCCAAATTACTGCTTATTAAAAATTCTTTTCTCAGTTCAACACCAATTCCGGTTATTCCCAACCCCCACTGATAGCTGGAATTCACTTCTCCACCTACGTTATTTCCGATGTGCATATTTCGGTAAAAATCCGGATTCCATCTGTCATAAAGATACATATCCTGCCCTCTTCTCCAATACACATTAGAGTTAAGCTTCAGCTTTCCAAAAGTCTGCTGATGAGCTACACTTACAATAGAGGCCTGTGTTTCCTCATACTGTTTGGTAGCAGCACTGGAAGCATAAAAGCCATTGGCTCCGAATTTCTTTTCCGAAAACCCGGCCTGTACTCTTACATCTCCGTTTTTGATATTCAGTTTTCCCTGATAAAATACATTTCTGATCTCATAATCCGTATTGAACATATACCCTTCTGATGAAGCTGAATTCGCCTGCAGGGAGTTCGTGAATTTTTCATTTCCGATCTGCGCGTTAAATCCCAAACCATAGCTGCCGTAATCTCCACCCTCTGCGCTTATCTTCACTTTTTTCCCCGGAACACTTCTGGTGATGATATTGATAACACCAGCATAAGCATTCTGTCCGAAACGTCTTGCAGCCGGGCCTTTTATGATTTCTATCTTTTCTACTTCATCCAGATCTACCGGAATATTCATATTATTATGTCCGGTCTGGGAGTCATTCATCCTGATTCCGTTCAACAACAGAAGAACCTGCTCAAAAGAACTACCACGAAAACCGATATCGCTCTGCACACCATTAGCTCCTCTCCTTCTGATATCCATTCCTGGCACCTGTTGAAGGATTTCGTCTATACTTTTAGCCGGAGAATTTACAATGTCTTCTCTGGTGATAACACTGATGTTCTGATTGGCACTTTTATAAGGTGTAGAGATAAATTTTCCCTGAAATTCGATGCTTTCAATATCTGTTGTCTTTTCCTGTGCATTTACCCAAAGTAAAGATCCCAGAAAAAAAGCACTTCCTATCTTTTTGATCATAATCGTTTCCGTAGTTTTTTAACAGAGTCCAAAAGTAAGAGAGTTCACCAAGACAGGCAAATGATAGTTGTCATAAAAAAAGATGCAACGTAATGCTGCATCTGTGTGAGGGAGTAATTCTATCTTTTTCTCATTAAATGTGTAACTAGATCTCTGAATAATTTTCTCATTTCTATATTACATATTTACGGCTACAATTTTAAATAATTTTACAACATAAAACAATAGTTAAACAAAAAAACACAATATATTTTTAAAAATTATATAAAACACTGTAAAATAAACCGTAAAACAACATTAAGTCCACAAAAAATATTCATTTTTATCATTCATCAACAGATTTATTTCCTTTTTCGCCTTCTTATTTCATGTTGATAATAACAATTTTTAACAATAAGATAAGCGTAAATTTTTCGCTAAAATTTCGTAATTTTGTGGGTCTTAATTTTACGATGAAAGCATTCTTTTTCAACGGTAATTCTATCGGCAATCTAAAAAATTACAGCTGCAGAATATCAGATGAATTTGGGAATACCGGCAAAAGTTCAATTGATGACAGCCTGGGAAAATTCTAAGGCAAAACACCATTATACTGAAAGTTTTAATGCTTTACAGTTACTTTTATGAATAAACAAAATATGGCTAACACAACAGAAATAGACATAAAGAAACAGATTTTCGTTAAGAATGCACATCTTAACAATCTGAAACATATAGACGTCCTGATTCCGAAAAATAAACTTATTGTTATTACAGGTGTTTCAGGAAGTGGAAAATCCTCTTTGGCCTTTGATACTATTTATGCAGAAGGACAGAGAAGATATGTAGAAAGTTTAAGCTCTTATGCCCGTCAGTTTTTGGGAAAATTAGAAAAACCAAAAGTGGACGATATCAAAGGACTTGCACCTTCTATTGCCATCCAGCAGAAAGTAATTTCTTCCAATCCGCGTTCTACTGTGGGAACTTCTACAGAGATCTACGATTATATGAAGCTTTTATTTGCAAGGATCGGGAAAACCTTTTCACCGGTTTCCGGAGAAGAAGTGAAGAAAGATTCGGTTTCTGATGTAGTCGACTTCATCAAGGCTTCAAAAAAAGATACTTCCTTTCTATTAACTGCTCCTTTGGAATATGATGTTGACAATTTCAAAGAAACCTTAAATATTTTAAAACTGGCAGGTTTCACAAGGCTTGAAATCAATGGAAATGTTGCAGGAATTGAAGACCTTGAAAGTTTTGGTTTTACTCCTGAGAAAGGAATGACTATTAATCTTGTCATCGACCGTTTCTCATACGAAGAAGACGAAAGTTTTTTACAGAGACTTGCAGACTCTATACAAATGGCGTTCTATGAAGGACGCGGATATTGTTCACTAAAGAACATCGATACAGAAAAAGTAAAAGAATTTTCCAATAAATTTGAGTTGGACGGCATGGAGTTCCTTGAACCCAACGTTCATTTTTTCAGCTTTAATAATCCATACGGAGCATGTCCGGCGTGTGAAGGGTATGGAAAAGTAATTGGAATTGATGAGGATCTTGTAGTTCCTAATAAAACATTATCCATCTACGAAGATGCTGTTGTCTGCTGGAGAGGAGAAACGATGAGCGAATGGAAAAAAGATTTCATCAAAAAAGCAGGTGATTTCCCTATCCACAAACCTTATCATCAATTAACAAAAGAACAGAAAAACTTCCTTTGGAAAGGTGACGGAAGGAGCAGTTTCCCTTGCATCAATAATTTCTTCAAGATGCTTGAAGAAAACCTTTATAAAATCCAGTACAGAGTAATGCTTTCCCGTTACAGAGGAAAAACCCTTTGCCCGACATGTGAAGGGTTGAGACTTCGTGAAGAAACAAGCTGGGTAAAAGTAGACGGACACAATATTCAATCGATGATTGAGCTTCCTTTGGATGAGCTGGCTCCTGTCATTAATGGATTGAAGCTTTCTGATCATGACAAAGAAGTAGCCAAAAGACTGATCTATGAAATCACCACCCGCCTGGAATTTTTATTAAAGGTAGGATTAGGATATTTAACCTTAAACAGAACGTCCAATACCCTTTCAGGAGGAGAAAGCCAGAGAATTAACTTAGCAACCAGTTTAGGAAGTTCTCTGGTGGGTTCTATTTACATATTGGATGAACCTTCTATCGGACTGCACTCTAAAGACACCGAAAACCTGATCGAAGTATTGAAAAATCTTCGTGACCTTGGAAATACCGTTATTGTAGTAGAACACGACGAGGATGTGATGAGAGCGGCAGACTATATTATTGATATTGGTCCGGAAGCAGGTTATCTTGGTGGCGAACTGGTATTTGCCGGTGATTATAAAGACTTGAAAAAAGCCAATACCCTTACTTCAGAATATCTTACGGGAAGACTTGAAATTGAAGTTCCGAAAAAAAGAAGAAAAGGAAAAGAATGGATTCATATTAAAGGTGCGCGTCAGAATAACCTTAAAAATATAGATGTAGACGTTCCTTTGGAAAGTCTGGTAGTTATTTCCGGAGTTTCAGGAAGTGGAAAGTCTACTTTGATGAAAGAGATCCTCACCAATGACATCCAGATCCAACTTGGAATGGGTGGTAAAAAAGGAGACTATGATTCTGTAGAATTCCCGAAAAAACTGATCAAAAATATTGAATTGATTGATCAGAACCCGATTGGAAAATCATCCCGTTCAAACCCTGTCACCTATCTAAAAGCTTACGATGATATCCGTGATCTTTTTGCCAAGCAGAAAGTGGCCAAAATGATGGGTTACAAGCCTAAGCATTTCTCTTTCAACGTGGATGGAGGTAGATGTGATGAATGTAAAGGAGAAGGAGTAATCAATGTGTCTATGCAGTTTATGGCAGACATCGAGCTTGAATGCGAAGTTTGTAAAGGAACCCGATTCAAAAATGAAATCCTTGAAGTAAGATTTGATGAAAAAAACATCTCTGATATTCTTCATATGACCGTAGATGAAGCATTGGAATTCTTTAAAGATAATAATGAAGAAAAGATTGTAACAAAGCTGAGACCTTTGCAGGAAGTAGGATTAGGCTACCTGCAGCTGGGACAAAGCTCTTCTACCCTTTCAGGTGGTGAGGCACAACGTGTGAAACTGGCTTCTTTCCTTGTAAAAGGAGTAACCACAGATAAAACATTATTCATCTTTGACGAACCTTCTACAGGGCTTCACTTCCATGATATTCAGAAATTACTGAAGTCATTACAGGCTTTGATTGATCTTGGACATTCAGTGATTGTTATTGAGCATCAGCCTGATATCATCAAATGTGCCGATTATATTATCGATATCGGTCCGGAAGCCGGAAAACATGGTGGCGAAGTTGTATTTGCAGGAACACCTGAAGATCTGACTAAAAATAAAAAGTCCTATACGGCAAAATACATCAAAGAAAAATTGGAACAATAAATACAATCGGCTGTTTTAAAAACAGCCGATTTTTATTTAGATTCTTTATCTTTATTCAACTTATTAACCCATTACAAAATTATTCTTTATGCCTTGGAATCCCGAATTATACGATCAATACAAAGATGTACGTTACAAACCCTTTTATGATTTAGCAGCATTAATTAAGCCTGAAAATAATATAAAAGCTATTGATTTAGGCTGTGGAACCGGAGAACAAACCTCTATTCTAATGGAAAAACTCACAGGTTCTACATTCTTAGGAATTGATTCATCAGCAGAAATGCTTGAAAAATCAAAGAAATTTGAAAACGATCATTTACATTTTAAGCTTCAGAGCATTGAAGAAGCAGCACTGTCTGATCAGAAATGGGATCTTGTCTTCAGTAATGCCGCTTTACAGTGGGCTGATGATCACGAAACTTTATTTCCTAAAATCATTGGATTACTTTCAGAGAATGGACAGTTAGCCATACAAATGCCCGTCCAGAAAGAAAATATTCTGAACCAGATTCTAACGGAAATGGCAGATGAGGAGCCTTATGCATCCCAATTAAATCATTTTAACCGCGATTCTCCGGTGCTTTCAATGGATGATTATGCCCAGATATTATTTGATAACGGAATTCATGATATTGAAATATTTCAGAAAGTATATCCCATCATTGCGAATGATCACGAGGCTTTATACACCTTTATTTCAGGAACGGCATTGTTACCTTATTTAGAACGTCTGGAAGGAGAACAGAAAGAACAATTCATCTCCGAATTTAAATCTCGTATCGCCAAAAGGTTTACGAAATATCCGGCTATCTATGCATTCAAGCGCATCCTGATGTATGGCCGTAAGAAATAGAAAATCTTGATCCCCCATAAAAGAAAGCTGCCACAAAAGCCAAATTATTTGGCTTTTGTGGCAGCTTCGTCTTTATAGATTCTTTACTATTTTATATTATACAAGAACGGACTTTCCCTGATATACTCAGAATTTTCAATCTGAGAAGCTAAAAAATCAGCAAGATCTGCAGCACTGATACTTTCTCCTTTGCAGTCTGTAAGGCTTATTTCCGTTGGAAAACGGTCCTCTGTAAGATGAATCAGAGGTAGTCTTACCAAGGTCCAATCCAGGTTGCTCTCCAGAAGAAGTTCATATTCTTTTTGTTTATCAGTTGTAGTCTCACGGTAATTCTGATACATCCAGTCTGTCGCCATTTTTACCTTTTCATTTTTATGATCGGACGGTGTATTTACACTCAAGCCTGTAGTTACAATATAGCGACCGATTCCATGATGACTCATTGCAGAAATGATATTTTTTGTAGCATCACTAAAAATAGACTTCTCTCCTTTTGGCTGCCCTAAAGTACTCATGACAAGATCAGTTCCTAGAATCAATTTATCGATCGCTGTTGTATCCCTTGCATCTCCTTTTACCACTTCAATTAATGGATTTTGAAGGGTGAAATTCTTGGGATGCCTTAATAAAAGTTTAAGATGATATCCTTTCTCAAGAAGGTTTTGTACCAGATATTGTCCGGATTTTCCGGTTCCGCCGATGACGGCAATTTTATGGATTTTCATAATGATTTTTTTAATATTAAATATCAATAATCAGCAGCTGATTCACCGCTAATGACCATTAGTATTATAAAAGATGAATTGTCTTTTCTTTAGATAAGAATAATAGGTATATAGGGTTCAGAAAATTGAACCTAAGATGTTCAGGCTTAAAAGTAACACCTGACTCATAGTAATATGTATTACGAGATTTTAATGAATTAAAGTTACTTATTTTCCTTATTAAAAAAATCAAAAAATTATGATTTTGACAACATATATTAAAAGAGAAAGTTTTTAACTTTGATAACAAACTTACTACCAGCACATTCCATCAAAAACATCTACACTAATAAAATATAATAATATGGAACCCTTTACAGTAAACATCCCTGAATCGGTGATCACCGATCTTAAAAATCGCCTGCAAAATACCCGCTGGCCCGGAGAACCTGAAGGCTCAGGCTGGAACTACGGAACCAACGAAACTTACCTAAAAGAACTTACCCATTACTGGATCAATGATTATAACTGGAGAATGCGCGAACAGCAATTGAATCAGCATCCTCAGTATATCGTACTGATAGACGGAATTCTAATTCATTTTCAATACATAAGGGGAAAAGGTCCTAACCCAAAACCATTGATTCTTACTCATGGCTGGCCGGATAGCTATTACCGTTTTCATAAAATTATCCCATTGCTTACAGAAGGCGAAAAGAGTTTTGATCTGGTTATCCCTTCCATTCCGGGATTTGGTTTTTCTGATAAAACAGCAGTCAGCAGCGAAAGAGTCGCTGATCTTTGGAAAAAATTAATGACAGAAGTACTTGGCTACAAAAAATTTTATGCTGCAGGAGGAGATATCGGCATGGGCGTAGTAAAAGCACTGACTTCAAAATACCCTGAAGTCCTGGAAGCTGTTCATCTTACCGATGTGGGATACCCTACCGGTCAGGAAGATTTCACCACAATGAGTAAAGAAGAACAGGAATTCGCGCAGTTTGTTCAGCAGTGGTGGTACAGCGAAGGAGCTTATGCCATGGTACAGTCTACCAAACCTCAATCTCTGGCCTATGGTCTCAATGATTCTCCTGTCGGATTGGCAGCCTGGATCATTAGCTTTACCAATGCAGGAGCTTCTCCGGAGCTGATTGAAGCAGCATTTGGGGGCAGAGACGAATTACTTACTAATATTATGATTTATTGGGTCACACAAACCATTGGTTCTTCTGCCAGAATGTATAAGGAAGATGCAGCGGCTTTATGGAGCGGAACACAGGTTCATCAAAAAAGCAGCGTTCCTGCAGGAGTACTTGTATTTCCACGCGAAGCCCAGTTTCCAAAAGAATGGGCAGAACGTTTTGTGAATGTCACCAGTTTTAAAAAGATGAATGAAGGTGGCCATTTTGCCGCCCTAGAATTACCTCATCTATTTGCAGATGAGCTAAGGTCATTCTTTTATTCTGTCCCATAAAAACAATGTATGAAATATAATATATCTGCCCTTCTTACAGTTTCTGTTTTGATGATGAGCTGTACTACACAAAAGAAAAATACTGAAAGTAATGATTATGAAGTAAGACTGGATACTTTAACCTTCTTTGACCAGAGCAGAAACCGGAAGATTCCTGTAGCCTTTTATCACCCTAAAACGGATAAAAAGATTCCCAATCAACAGGTTATTATCTTTAATCACGGATATGGTTTTAATAAGGGTGGCGATTATTTTGTCTACTCTTATTTGACTGAAAAACTGGCTTCAAAAGGTTATTTTACGGTCAGTATCCAGCATGAACTTACAACAGACCATCTGTTGCCCACTGAAGGAAATTTACAAATGATGAGAAGGCCTTTCTGGCAGAATGGTTCGGATAATATTCTTTTTGTACTGAATAAACTTAAAAAGATGAAACCAGAACTGGATTATAAACATCTTTCCTTAATAGGCCATTCCAATGGTGGTGATATGACAGCATTATTCGCAAATCAGCATCCTAACCTAGTATATAAACTGATTACAATCGACAACCGCAGAATGTTTCTGCCCAGAACTTCTGTTCCTAAAGTATATACTCTGCGTTCTAATGATTATCCGGCTGATGAAGGCGTACTTCCAAATGAGGTAGAACAAAACAAGTATTCTATGACAGTACAAAAAACCTCCATTAATCATAGCCATATGGATAATAAAGGCAGTGATGAAGAAAAAAGAGTCTTAAATGATTTTGTTTTAAAATATCTTTCTGAGCAGTAATTTCAAAAAGCTCCACAAGTTATCCACAAAAAAATGTGGATAACCTGTGAATTTTAACATTTAATTCATATTTCGTATTAAAATAATTACTACATTTACTATGTAATAAACATCGAAGTGGAAACTTTATTTGCTTTTCTTACTACTCTTGAAATTGCAATTAAATTTGAAATAAAAATTTAAGCACAGCATTGTCGGCTGTGCTTTTTATTGTTGTCTAATTAAAAAAATGAGATGTATTTATCTACTGGATCTACCCCTAAAGGGTAGATTCTTTTATCCATATATCCTTTCAAATAAAGATTTTTAGAGTTTTTGAATCCCAGAACATCTATTTATTCCAAACTGTATTAAAGAGCCGGTCAGAAAACCTATCATCAATGCAGAATTCATTTTAATCAGATTGCTCTTTATAATGTTATAATCTCCTCATATTTTTCCCCGTACGGTATAACATTTGTATTTTACAGTTTAATTATCAACAATATGGACGAAACGAAAATAGAATCTTTAGACCTGATTAATGATAAGTATTTAATAGATGAATATTTTAAACTTAAGGTGAATAAGGAATTAAATATTGACATTGATCTTAGCTCTGAATATATCACTGCACATAATATAGTTTCAAAAAAATTAATTCTTGTGCAGACATTTTCTCATACCATTATGGAAAACCCGCAGCTCTATCTTTTATTACGCTCTTTAATTCATAACGTCAACAGTTATCACGTAACAAAAAGTCAAATGATTTCTGCTCTGAATAATACATAAAAAAAATCTCTCAAAATTTGAGAGATTTTTTATTTAGAAAATCGAAAGATTTACACCTGCTCTTTTATATGCTTTGCCACCATTTCTTCAAGATCATCCAGATTAAAAGGTTTTGAAACATAATCATCTGCCTTTGCTTCGGAAGCTAAAGCAGCAATATCATTGTTTGCCGTAACATAAATGACAGGAATGTGATTGAATTCTTCACTGTTTTTCAGAAGTTTTGTGGCTTCCACTCCTCCAATTTTCGGAATCCAGTTATCCATCAGAATAACATCGGGATGATATTCGGCTACTTTCTCCAGAATATCATGTGAAGTTTCTGAGATTCTGACCTCGTAGCCATTCTCTTCAAATATGATGGTAATCACTTCCAAAATAGCAGCGTCATCATCAAAAATTAAAATTTTCTTTTTGCTCATATTATTTAGGTTATTCTATTACAACTGATTGATATAATCTGCCAGATTATCCGGTTTGATAATTTGGTCATAATCTATTTCTTCTACGGCATGTTTGGGCATATATTCCACTTCTGCCGTTTCAGGATCCTGGATCCATACCTGTCCGTTATTTTTTTTAATATAACAAAGCCCTTCTACTCCATCAGCATTGGCTCCAGACAGAAGAACTCCAATCATATTCTCTCCATAAATTTCTGCTGCAGACCTGAAGGTAACATCTATTGAAGGACGGGAATAATTCATTTTTTCTGAGCTGTCCAATGACATATTTTTCTTATTCTCAAACAGCAAATGATAATCTGCCGGAACAATATAAATCGCATTATTGTCTATTTCAGTTTTATCTTCTACTTCTATCACCGGTATTTTCGTGAACTGCTGTAATAAGGTTCTCAGAATGTCTCCGGATTGGGATTTACGGTGAACCACCACTACGATTGGGATTTTCAGAATATCATTCAGGTTTTTGATCATTTCAATAATGACCTGTAAACTGCCTGCTGATCCTCCTATAACAATTAATTCAATGTTTTTCTGTGATTCCATAGCATTGGTTATTAATGATGATCAAGCTTTTTCCAGATTTTCTGGTCTTCAATCTGATGGTAATTCTTTTCAATAGTGGAAAACCTGAGTGTTTCTTTTGCTCCCAAAGCAAGAAAACCTAAATTTTCCAGACTATTATCGAAAAGTTTAAAAACTCTTTCCTGTAGTTCTCTATCAAAATAGATCAGAACATTTCTGCATATAATCAGCTGAAAGCTATTGAAAGAACTGTCTGAAACCAGGTTGTGCGTAGATAAAATAAGTTTTTCCTGTAAGCTTTTATCAAATTTTACACTATCATAATTGGCCGTATAGTAATCTGAAAAATCACGTTTTCCTCCTGAAAGCATATAATTTTCAGAATATAATTTCATCTGATATAACGGGAAAACACCGGCTCTGGCTGTTTCAAGAACTGCGGGATTTAAATCTGTACCATAAATCAGGGATTTATCATACAACCCTGCCTCTTTCAATAAAATAGCAATAGAATAGGCTTCTTCTCCCGTAGAGCAACCAGCAATCCAGATCCTAATCAGCGGATAAGTGCCTAATTGTGGCAGAACTTTCTCACGTAATGCTTTGAAAAAAGAAGGATCCCGAAACATTTCTGTAACATTTACTGTAACTTCTTCTACAAAACGTTTTAGATATTCCACATCATTCATAAGGGTATACCTAAGTTCCGCGAAGCTGGTAAACCTATCCAAAAGACATATCCTGTTTACCCTTCTTTTAAACGAAGCCCTGCTATAACCTGAAAAGTCATAGCCATACATCTCATAGACATCGTTGATCAGATATTCTATTTCTCCATCTTTTACGATACTTGGTTCCAGCATCTATGAAAGTTTTTCTATTGCCATTAGTAAAAGGTCTACATCAATAGGCTTTGAAACATAATCATCAGCGCCTACCTCAATACATTTCTCACGGTCTTCAGGCATAGCCTGTGCGGTTACTGCAATAACTGGTATATCTTTAATTTCAGGCGTATTTCTTATGATTCTTACGGCTTCATATCCGTCTATTCCCGGCATCATCATATCCATAAGCACCATTGAAAAATCAGGATCAGCTTTTAGCATATCTAAAGCTTGCTGAGCCATCGTACTGGTTTCTACTGCATATCCGCGGGCCTTAAGGGTGAGTTTCAATGCGAATATATTACGTGGATCATCATCCACAATTAAAATTTTCTTTTTCATCAGAATTTTATCTGTTTAACTTTCATACAACCAAACGCGAAGCAGCGATAACAGCTGATCAATATCTACTGGTTTTGAGATATAATCCGAAGCACCTGCTGTAATGCATTTCTCACGGTCTCCAATCATTGATTTTGCGGTTACCGCTATAATAGGCAGTTTTTTAAATGCCGGCATTTTTCTGATCTGCTTTATGGTTTCATAACCATCCATTTCCGGCATCATCATATCCATTAAGATCACGTCTATATCAGGATTGTGGTGAATTTGTTCCAGAGCATGCATTCCGTCCATGGCTACAATAACCTCTACTTTATATTTTTCCAGTGCTTTGGTTAAAGAAAAAATATTGCGGACATCATCATCGGTAATCAGAACCTTTTTACCACTCAGAACCTCTGTTAGGGATCCCAGCATTCTGCCTGCAGTACTTTCTGCGGAATTATTTTTTTCTTCCACCAGATGCAGGAACAATCCTACTTCATCCAAAATCCTTTGGTACGAATGCGCTGTTTTTACAACAATTGAATCTGCGTATTGCTTTATTTTAAGCTCTTCTTCTTTAGATAAATGGTGTTCTGTAAAGATGATAATGGGAAGGTTTTCCAGTCCTTCATGGCTTTTGATAGATTCTATGACGTGATAATCATTTCCTTTTGCGCTCGCAATATCCAGAATAACGCAGTCTACAAGATCAGAAGTCAGAGCTTTTACGCTATCTTCTACCGTATGTTCTACAGATAAAGAGATATTAAAATTGCTCAGGAAATAAGACAATGCACTGGCATGTTTGGCATTTTCTTCAACAATCAGCACTTTTTGAGATCCTTTTTTTAAGGCTTCTTCAATCTTTCTGAAAACGTCAGTCATTTTATCCAGTGCTACCGGTTTGTTAATAAAGTCAACGGCACCTTTCATCAGACTTTCTTTTTTAAGATGAAGAACAGACATCATATGAACCGGAATATGTTTGATATAAGGATCAGATTTCAGTTCATCCATGACCTCCCAGCCATCTTTCACAGGAAGCTGAACGTCCAGTAAAATAGCATGCGGATGGTACTTCTGAGCCGCTGAAAGAGCATAATCTCCTCTTACCACAACTACTCCTTTATAGCTCTGCAGATGGGCATATTTCAATAAAGCTTTTGCAAAATTGATATCATCTTCAATAATCAGAATGACTTTATCTCCTTCCTGAATATTTTCTCTGTCGTCTGCTACATCTTCAGGAATTTCAAGGGTATTTACCGGAATTACTTTTGGTTCTCCTTCATCAAGAATATTCTGAATTTCTTCCACATCTTCACGAATTACCTCTACAAGATCCTGATCTGTCTCAGAATGTATAATCTCTGTCACCGCGTGTGCAGGAATAATAAAGCTGAATTCACTTCCTTTGTCTATCTCACTTTTCAGAACCAATTCACCTCCAAGAAGTCTTGCTATTTCACGGCTTATGGACAGACCTAAACCTGTTCCTCCGAACTTTCTTTTGGTAGATCCATCAGCCTGCTGGAATGCTTCAAAGATAATTTTTTGCTTATCTTCTGCTATTCCAACGCCTGTATCTTTCACTGAGAATATGATAAAATCAGGTTTTTCAGAATGTTTCTTGATGTGTAAACCGATGCTTCCTTTTGTGGTAAATTTTAGGGCATTCGACAATAAATTTCTCAATACCTGGTCAATTCTCAGACGGTCACTTTCGATCACTTTCTGTACATTTGCATCGATTTCGATATTAAACGGGAGTGCTTTCTCCTGAAATACAGGATTGAAAAGACTCTTAAGGTCTTTTACCACTTCTTCAAGGTTTACGTCCTGATATTCAAGCGTCATTTTACCAGATTCTATTTTGGCAAGATCCAAAATTTCATCAATAAGGGTTAATAAGCTTGTGCCTGAACTATGAATTACTTTGGCAGATTCCATTTGATCTTCGTTAAGATTTTCGTCAGGATTTTCCGTCATTAATCGGGATAAAAGAAGAATAGAATTCAGCGGAGTACGCAATTCATGAGACATATTGGCTAAAAACTCAGATTTGTATTTAGTACTTAATGCCAGCTCTTCTACTTTTTTCTGAATTTCATTATTACGTTCAGCAATTAAATGATTTTTTTCTTCCAGCAATCTGGAGCGCTCTTCCAGTTCTGCATTAGCCTGCATCAGCTCTTCCTGCTGTACTTTAAGCTCTTCTTCAGATGCCTGAAGCTTCTGGGTTTGTGCTTCCAGCTCCGTATTCAGATTTTCAAGCTCAGAGTGCTGAACCTGTAATTCCTCAGATTGAGCCTGTGTTTCTTCCAATAATTGCTGCTCTTTTTCTCTGCTTTTTGCAGCACTCAAGGCGATTCCTATATTGGTACAGCATTCTTCAAAATAGTGTATTCTGTCTTCCTCAAAATTAGAAGTAGAACCAAGCTCTAATACTCCTATTATATGGCCGTCTGCAAATAGCGGCAGCAATATAATTCCGTAAATTTTAATCGTACTGCTGGCAAAAGTAACCACAAAATCTTCTTCATGAAGGTTATTATAAACCTGTGTCTTAGCATTAACAAAAGCCTGTCCCACCATTCCTTCTCCGGGTTCAAAAGCTTTTTTCATATTGGATTCCAGTCCAAATGCTTTATTAAGTTTTAAAATTCCTTCATCATATAAATACACGGAACCATTAATACATTTTCCGTATTCAATCAACTGTATTAAAGATTTATTGGAAACTTCCTGTACAGTCTTATTCCCTACCAGGGATTCATTCAGTAGCGCAAGCCCTTTCTGACGCCAGTCGCTCTTATTAATCTTATCAAAAGAGGTTTTGAGAGACTCCGTCATGTGATTAAGAGATTCTACCAGATCTCCAAGATCATCCTGAGCATTATCCACCGCTTTTTCACTGTAATCCCCATTCGCTACTCTGTTGGCAATTCTTTGAATAGCACTTACACGGCGCGTCATTTCTTCATCTTTTGCCTTAAGCATTTTCTCAAGCTTATCTCTTCGGATAAGATCTGCGCGCATTTTTATATAGAAAAATACAGTGACAACCACTGCAGCAACGGCGGAAAAAAGGATAAAAAGAACAGTTGTACCGGACGAACGGTTGAGATCATTATTTTTAATTTCAACCTGGTTTTCTTCATATTGTACAAAATCATTGACAATTTTCCGGCACTGATCCATATAGATTTTACCCTCAGTAATTTCCTGTTGCGTCATGATAATGCCTCTTCGTCTGTTCTCAACCAAATGTTTCAGGTTCTGCATTACCTGATCAACTGCTGCTTTTAAGCCTGCAAGTCTTTGAATTTGATTCTGATCATCGATATCCAAAGATTCAGCGCGTACCAAAGCTTTAGGATATTCTCTTAATCCCCGTTTATAAGGTTCAAGAAAATCTTCCCTTCCGGTAAGCTGATACCCTCTGTTTCCTGTTTCTGCATCCAGTAAAGCAACGAGAACGTCTTTCACCGCTGTTACAGAACGTCTGCTTTTGGAAAGATTTTCACGGTGGTTCATCTGATTTTGGATACTCCAATAAGAAGCCAACGAGCTGGCTATTAAAATCAAAAGTGAAAGACCTACTCCGAACTGAAGATTTCTTATTATTTTTTTCGGCATTAAAATTAGTTTAGTGGTAATGTGAAATAAAAAGTAGAGCCTTCATCTACTATACTGGAAACCCCAACACTTCCATGGTGCTGTTTGATGATCTCGGAACAGATAAACAATCCGATTCCCATTCCCTGAAATTGCAGTGAAGATTCTTCTACACGGTAGAATTTTTTGAAAACCGCATCCTGTTTAAAATCAGGAATACCAATTCCAAAGTCAGTTACGTTCACTCTTACTTCTTCAGCTTCTTCATCTACAAAAGTGGTGACAATCACCTGATTATTATCTGGTGAATATTTTATAGCATTGGTCAGAAAGTTGATGAGCACCTGTTCTATACGGATTTCGTCTAAAGAAATTAAAATATCCGGTTTTGTTCCGTGACGCTCAATTTTCACTTCACGCTGATCATGAGTTTGTATGATTGTTTCAATGGCATTATTGATCAAATTTTCCAGATTAACGGGTTTTTTATTAATTTTCAGCTTGCCATTTTCTATTTTAGAAACATCCAGCAGATCAGTGATCAAGGTATTCAGCTTTTCAATCTGTCCCTGAACTTTCGCTACAAATCCTGCTTCAGAGCTTTCTTTATCGAGTTTTAATTTTCTTTCCAACAACTGAACATAGGCTTTAATACTCGTTAAAGGAGTCTTTAGCTCATGGCTGGCGATGCTTAAAAATTCATCTTTTTCTTTTTCAACTTTCTTCTGATCATCAATATCGGTAAAAGTTCCCACCCAGTTTTTAATACGGCCTTCATCATATACCGGCGTTACTCTAAGCAAATGATAACGGTAATTACCAGAAACCACATTTTTAATTCTGACCTCCAGCTCAAGAGCTTTTCCTTTTTTTCTGCATCTCTCAAATTCTTCTGTTATATCAGGATCATCCGGATATATTTCAGGAAAATTCTGTTCAGAATCTGAATATTCATACCATTTACCGTTCACGAAATCCACAGTTCCGGCTTCATTAAGGGTAAATGCAATTTGTGGAAGTGACTCCAGCATTAAGTGAAAATGGTCAATCTGAGACTTCATTGTCACTTGTGATTCACGTCTTCCTTTAACCTCCAGCTCAAGATTCTGCTGGGCCTTCTTCATTGCTATATTCTGCTCCTGAAGATTATAGAATGTTTTTACTTTCAGTAAAAGAATTTCAGGATCTACAGGTTTCGTGACATAGTCTTTAGCACCGGAAGCATAGCCTTTCGTTATAAATTTCTTATCTGTATTAACAGCAGATAAAAATATAATGGGAACTTCTTTTGTTTTACTGTAATCTGCCAATGTTTCTGCTACTTCAAAACCGTCCATATCAGGCATCTGAACATCCAGAATAATGAGGGCATAGTCGTTTTTAAGGGCTTTAGCAAGCGCCTCTTCACCGGAATTGGCTGTTTCCACCTGAAAATCTTTGGACTCTAGTAATTTTTGCAGTGAATAAAGATTACTTTGATTGTCATCAACAATTAAAATCATAGAAGTTAAAATCAATAATTAGTTACAGATATTTAAACCTCAAAAATACTTACAATATTTCAAAACGTAGCAATTTTTAAAGTATTATGAATAACTAATTCATACCACATTTTATGCTTTAAATAGGAATAAAATGAGATTAAGGGAGCTCATCCCATCTAAAAAAAATTTCTATCATTTCAGAGAAAACCAGATTATAAAACTCCTAAAACCTACTTGAGCATTTGTTGTTAATGTTTTTCTCTTGAATCAACATCTTGATCATTACGCTACTAAGGCAAATAATTTGTAATTTTATAATCTTAGCCAGGCCTCATAGTTCAATGGATAGAATAGAAGTTTCCTAAACTTTAGATCCAGGTTCGATCCCTGGTGAGGCTACAAAACGTGAACTCTTTGCTTAAGCATCTAAGAAAAATGAATGCTCTTGATGATAAATCGTCTAATTTGACAATTAAATTTTGAATAATTACAAGATAATAACAATCTTAAAAGAGGCTATCTCTTCTAAGATTTAAGACAGCCTCTTCTGCTTTATAAATTGTATAAAATCTTTTTTGTAAAAGTATTTCTAAGTAAAAAGTAACTTAGTAGAAGAAATCGAGCACCATTTTTTTATAAATTCTAAACACTAATATATTTTTTGAGCACCTCAAGAAGATCTGCCTTTCTTACAGGTTTGGGAAGGAAATCATTCATTCCGGCTTCAAGGCACTTTTCTTTTTCGCCCAGCACATTTCCGGCTGTAACGCCTATGATAGGTATGTGTTCATATCCCGGCAGCATTCTGATATTTTGTGTTGCCTCAATACCGCTCATTATTGGCATCTGTACATCCATCAGGATAATGGAAAACTGCTTTTTCCTGCATTCCTCCAGAGCCTGCAGCCCATTGACTGCTTCCGTTAGATGTATACTGGGAGCAAGAGATTTCATCATTCTATTATTCAGGACCATATTCACAACATTATCATCAACCAAAAGCACATCTAATTCCGGGGCAAATAAATGGGAAACTTTTTCAGACTGGTCCTTCCCGGTTTCCACTGTATAACTTCGATCTACTTTTTTTAAGGTTTTGTATAGTTCATGTGATTTGATAGGCTTCAACAATAAATGTGCATTTTGTATTTTCCTAACCGAGGTAAATATGCTCAATTCTTCTGAAGAAGAAGAAAGTATTATAAATGGGGAAGTCTCTTTTCGCTGGTTGAACAGCCCTGTCATTTTATCAATCGTTTCCAATCCGGACATAAGAGGCATATGATAATCCATCAGGATCACATCGAACCGCTCACCTTTCAACAAGATATCTAATGCTTCCATCCCATTAGAAGCCAGGGTAGATTTGATATTCTTATAGCTAAGCATGTGCTCAAGAATGATCCTGTTGGTTTCATTATCATCAACCACCAGGGCCGTTTTGATCGTTATTTCATCCTCCTCTCTCAATTGAGAGATCTCGTAAGGAATCTCAATGTCAAAGAAAAATACAGAACCGCTTTCCTTTGCGCTGCTCAGCGACAAATGGCTTCCCATATATCCCAGGATATTGTTCGAAATAGTAAGCCCTAGACCCGTGCCACCATATTGTTTACTGATGGAACTGTTTTCCTGAGTAAAGGCATCAAAAATGTATTTCTGTTTTTCAACAGGGATGCCGATTCCCGTATCTCTAACCGAGAAACGCAAAGCAATAGTACGATCATCCATACGTAATTTCTCTACTTTTAGCTCGATCTCTCCTTTTTCTGTGAATTTCACGGCATTCCCAAGAAGATTGATCAAGATCTGCTTTAACCTTGCTTCATCCATAAAAAGTATTTTTGGAAGACCCGGTTCAATATTGAGAAGAAGTTCGATATTTTTTTTCTGGGATTGATAAATAATAACATTGATAACCTGGCTCAACATGTCATAAACATCACATTTTTCAATCAAAAGCTCCATTTTTCCGGATTCTATTTTAGAAAAATCCAATATATCATTGATAATGCTAAGCAGGTTTTCACCTGACTCATTGATGTAATTCAGATATTGCATCTGTGTTTCATTCAGTGGTGTTGTGAGGAGAAGGTCTGAAAAGCCAATAACTCCGTTTAAAGGAGTTCTGATCTCATGACTCATATTGGCAAGAAATTCGGATTTTGCTTTGCTGGCAATATCTGCTGTTTCCTTGGCATTTTTTAGTTCTTCATTTATCTTTACAGCATTTGTAATATTCTGTATGGAAATAATTACTCCTCCTACTTCATCTTTTGTAAGATACCAAGGTCCGACTTTAAGGTCGTAATGCTGAATTTGTTCTTTTCCTTCTACCTTTAGTGTATAGTCACTGTTGATGTAGGTTTTTCCCAACAGCGCATTGTCATAAATCTCTTTTCTTTCTTTGGGTATACTAGGTGATATAGTGAAAAGATTATTACCAATAAGTTCTATATTATTCATACTAAATTCCTCCTTCCATCTGTTGCTTACGGCAACATAATTAAGGTCTTTATCAAACATGGCCAAAGGAACAGGAACATCAGTGGCAAAAGACTGCATTATAGCCTCCTTGCGGGTAACCTCCAGAAACATCTTTTTGAAGGCATCAATGTCCTGAATGATTCCGAAAACCCTTTTGCAGCTATTACCTTCAAATTCGGGAATCCCTTTTACTCTTACCCATATCGTAACTCCATCATTACGCAAAAGCTGAAACTCCTCATCAAAAGTAATTCCTTGTTGTATTGCTCTGTTAAAAAGGTATTTTATTCTCTCCTTGCTTTTTCCTTTGTAAAAATCAAAGGCAGTTTCGAAAGTAGGCTTGAGATCATCTTTCAGTTTGTGAATTTCTCTTGTACTTTGAGACCAAAAGAGCTTTCCGGTCTTCATATTGGCTTCCCAACCTCCCACTTGGGCTACTAAGCTTGTTTCCTCAAGCATTTCCTTAGTGTTAAACAGATCTTTTTCCAACTTCCCGCGTCGGATAAGGTCAGATTTTAGTTGTATATAAACAAAAATAGTTACCCCAATGGCTGCCATGGCAGAAAAAACGATGAACAAAACGGTCCACTGGGAAGACTTGTTCAGATCTTCATTTTTTATAGCAAGTTGAACTTCCTCCTTTTTTACAAATTTCTGAACGAGCATGCGGCATCTGTCCATAGCCTCCTTGTTTTGTACAAGTTCGTCCGGACTCATTAATATTCCTTTTTTACGATTCTCAATAAGCAATACATATTCCTTCATCATCATCTCTGAAGTATGCAGCAATTCATTTAGGATATTAATCTGATCTTTATCTCTCAGATGAAGTCTACCTTTGTTAGAAACAAGCAACGGATATTCACTCTTACTTTTATTGAAAGGTTCAAGAAAACTTTCCCTTCCGGTAAGCTGATATCCCCGATTTCCTGTTTCGGCATTTAAAAGAGTATTTAAGATATCTTTTGCTAAGCTTATAGATTCCTTATTTTTTAATAAGTCTTTCCTATTCTCCATCTGCTTATGTATGCTTATATAAGATGCTATGGAACTAGCAATCAGAAGTATCAAAGAAATCACTACTCCAATTTGAAGATTTCTTATAATTTTTTTTGGCATTAAATAGTATTTTTGTAATAAAATACTAAAAATAGATCATTTTATAATATTAACAAATTAATTTAGAAATTTGTCAGCAGATATTGGAACATGAGTATAATTTAAGCCGTTTAAAGATAGAGTTGCCCAATTTAAAAGTTTATTTTGTATGTTTTCCTGATTGCTAGTTGTTATCTAATTTGCTTATTTAAAAAAGGAACTGTTTTTTTATAACAAATTGACAATAAAAACCTTACGTCAGATATAGATGGTTGTTTAGAATTGTATTAAAAATATAGAGGAATCATCTGCTGGGCTACATGTAACCTATAAATCAATAGTTCTAATTGTATATTGAAATTTCTCCACAAAAAAACCTCCCGAATCACTGAGAGGTTATACTGTAATTTGTCAGAAATATGAAATTTTCAATGCTCAAATATAATTAAGTGTTTACACGATCGAATATGATCTGAATCATACCGTTCCAAAAAACCTTTTGACACCTATTTTAATGTAATAATTTACAAGCACATCACCATAGAATTTTCTCCATAATTTACTGACATATATTAGTTTAATATCAATTAAATCACCCGTTATTCAAAATCAATTTTCGTACATTTAAGGTATAAGTTTTAAAATATTAAGTTATGAAAGCAGTACGTTTTTTCGGGCACAAAGATGTCCGTGTTGTCAATGATATGGAAAAACCCACTCCTAAAGGAGATGAAGTCTTGCTAAAAATTGGAGGAGCAGGTGTATGCCACTCTGATCTTCATATTATTGACGAGGGAACTGTAGGAGGTTCAGTATTCACATTAGGCCATGAAAATGCCGGCTGGATTGAAGAAGTAGGGCCTGACGTGAAGGGCTATAAAAAAGGAGATGCCGTTCTGGTCTATGGTCCATGGGGATGTGGCCATTGTAAACCCTGTCAGCAATCCAAAGAAAATTATTGTGACCATCAGTCCGAAATGGCTTATGGAGGTGGTTTGGGACTAGATGGAGGGATGGCTGAGTATATGCTTGTTCCTTCTTCAAGATTATTAGTTCCTATCTATGATCTGGATCCTGTGATTGCCGCTCCGCTTACTGATGCAGCTTTGACTCCTTATTCCGCAATTAAAAGATCATTGTCTAAACTAACACCCGATGAGTATGTTGTAGTGATTGGCGTTGGAGGACTTGGGCACGTTGCTCTGCAGATCCTTAGAGAAGTTAGCGGCAGTACAATCATTGCCTGTGATGTAACGGACGAAAAACTAGCCTTCGCCAAAGAACTGGGTGCGACATTTACTGTGAACTCAAAAGATGCCAATGCAGCAGAACAGATTCAGAGAATTACAGGAATCAAAAAAGCTAAGGTGGTCATTGATTTTGTTGGGGCAACATCCACCATTGAACTTGGAACTAAAATTGTGAGTCTGGATGGTGATCTTACCATTGTCGGATTGGGCGGTGGCCATTATCAGTACAGCATGTCCGGACTGCCATTTGGGGTGAGCATGACGAATCCTTATTGGGGATCAAGAGTTGAGCTTATGGAAGTGGTAGGATTGGCAAGACAGAAAAAAATTCATATTGAAGTTGAAAAATATAAACTGGATGAGGCCAATGAAGTTTATGATCGGATGAGAAATGGAAAGATCAGAGGTAGAGCTGTTTTGATTCCATAACAAAATGAAATAGAATATAAAGCCGGAAGTAGTTTTGCTTTCGGCTTTTTATTATCTATACACCATGAAATGTTCAGAATAACCTTTGTATTGATATACCCGGCTTGTTAATTTAACATCATTCACCTTTATCCGTTCAGCTTTCATAGATTTTAAAATGGCAACACAATTATTATAAGGAATCCACAAGTGCCATCGCAGTCATGTGCTATTCCTTCAATATCATTACGATCAGGAACCACATAAGTCAGTCTTAAGTTTTTAAGATTAGATTCATATGAACAACCTTACTCCATAAAGTAAATTCAAATCTATTAATTCCAAGTAAAAGCTAAAAATATCTGCTACTTTTTATTCATCATTCAATTTTTATCAAATTAAATTGTACATTTGTTTTTCTATTATGCAAAAATTTCTCAGAGTCTTTTTTGTTTTTTCTTTACTTCTGATATTTGTTTCAAATGTCAGCGGGGTTACAACATGTCTTGACCATGCCAGGCACTCCAAAGGTAAAGTGACTTATAAAAAAGGTTCAAAAGAAGAGAAAATTCCTACTTTTTCTCAGGACGACGAATGTCAGTGTGCACTTCATTTACACATGAGTAATGTTCTTCTCCCTGAACCTTTGAATTTGGATTTTGCTATCGACACTACCAATGATAACGAGATGCCACAACCAAAAGCCATTTCTTATCGTTGTCTTCTGGACTTTTTCAGTTCCAGAGCTCCTCCATATCTATTTTCTGCAGTAGCTTAATCTATGCTGCCCTAATATTTTCGTTTACAGATTTTTTAGTCTGTACTGTAATTCCGTGGATACCTGTGTCTTCACACCTATAAGGATATCCTTTTATTAATGGGCAAATTAAATGCCCGTACACCCCTGTTCATGACTACCAGTAATTTTAATTATTCGGGAATAATTCATTGTATTTCCCCAAATTCTGTGAAACTTTTCAGTCTAAGTTTCATCACCGCATCATCATTTCTGTATGCTCAATCCCGTTCTGAAGATTCACTATCTACTGTGGTTCAAACCGTAGAGGTCACCGGAAGAAAGTCTAAAGATTATACTTCCGACTATTCTTTTGCCGCCACCAAAGTTGCGATGAAAAACAAAGATCTACCCTTAACACTCAATACCGTTACCAAAGAACTGATCACCGACCGTCAGGCTTTCCAGCTTGGAGATGTGATGAAAAATGTGAACGGAGTTTCTCCTTCCAGCTATTATAACCAATACAATATCCGTGGCATCAGCCAGAATGAAGAAGGCCAGATCATCAATGGAATGAGGACAAGACAGTATTATTTTTTACAACCGATGACTTCCAATATAGAACGTGTGGAGGTTTTCAAAGGGCCGGCAAGTATTACCATGTCCAGTGTAGATCCCGGAGGAACGATCAATATGGTTACCAAAAAGCCATTATCAAACCCTCGCCACGAAATCAGTTTATCAGGTGGAAGCTTTGAAACTTACCGTGTCACTACAGATCTTACAGGTCCTTTAAATAAGAGCAAAACTTTATTATTCCGTTTTAACGGAGCGTATCAAAATGCTCATTCATTCAGGGAGCATGTTAAAAACAGTGGTATTCTGATCTCTCCTTCTATCACCTTTGTTCCGAATGAAAAAACATCCGTGAATATAGAAATGATTTTTAATGATCTCTATGGAAACCTTGACAGAGGGCAGCCGATTTTCGGAGCAGTAGCAGGAAAAACAGATTTATACAGCACTCCTAGAAATCTGAATTTAGGAGCTCCGGATGATTTTTTTAAAACCAGAGAACTCATAGTAATGGGAACGGTTGCCCATCATTTTAACCAATCCATCAGTTTTAATGCTTCCTATATGAAGCAATATTGGAGAGAAAACCTGCAGGAGCATAGAACAACCAACTCTTTTGTGCCTGATATGGATAACAAATCGGTTTCCAGCCTTGCCATGATGCAGTTTGTACAAAGAAAGCAAAACTGGGCAACAGATAACATTAATGCTTATTTTAATTTTAAATTCAAAACCGGGGCTGTTCAGCACCAGGCTTTGATAGGCTATGACAGTCAAATTTGGGAGAAACGTAAAGGCGGACAACAGAATGCAGCAAGAGGTTTTCTGCTGAAGAACGGTTCGGTAGCTTCTTCTTACAGTCCTGCAAAAGCTTCGGATTATCAGACCGTTAATTATAATGGAACAATTATTCCTAAGCCTAATGTCACGCCATTTGATCTGAATCCGAAAGCTGTAAATTATCAGGGTGCGGATTTTAATACGCTTAATGTGATCACGCCCTTACCTTCTGCTCTTACCACAACGCATGCAGCTTATATCCAGCATCTTTTTACCTGGAAAAAGTTTAAAATATTAACGGGAATCCGCCAGGAATGGTTTCAGGATATTACAAACTTCAAAGAAGCTAATGAGACCTTTTTTAACAATAATAAACTGCTGTACAGATTCGGTATTACCTATAGCATAACGGATTATATCAATGTATATGGAACTTATTTAACTGGCTATCAACCTCAGTCCAATACGGTAACGTTGATGCCCAATACCTCGAGTCTTACAGGATCTGCAGCAAGATTCAAACCTTTGACTTCTGATCTTAAAGAGCTGGGAATCAAAGCACAGCTTTTTGGAAGAATTTCTCTGAATCTTGCAGTGTATGAAATCAACCAGAAAAATATTTTAATCAATGCCAATAATCCTTCAGAACCTGACGAACTTGTGCAGCGTGGTGCAGACCGAAGCCGGGGATTTGAAACTGAGTTTTCCGGTCATATTCTTCCACAATGGCATATTTACGGAGGCTACAGCTATATTGATGCTAAAATAATGGATGACAGTAACCCCGATGTCATAGGTAAAAGAAAGGAAAACACGTCTAAGAATTCGGTGAATATCTGGACACGCTACAATTTTTCAACTATTGAATTCCTCAAAGACTTTGGGATTGGTGCCGGAATACTTTATCAGAGTTCTAAAGTTCCGTGGTTTACAAGGAGTTTTGAGCTTCCCGCCTATACAACAATAGATGCAGCATTGTATTATACTCCTGCAAAGACTGTCCAGCTCTCTTTTAGTCTGAATAATATCACCAACAAAGTCTACTGGATAGGAGCTCAGAACTATTTAAGACTGTTTCCGGGAACTCCAAGAAATTATTTACTAACTGCTACTTATAAATTTTAAATTATGGCCATTTCAAACTTACAACTGATGGTGAGAAAAACCTGGCAGGATTTGTTTAAAGGAAAACAAAATCTGCTCACCACGATTGCCGTACTCCTGTTCTGTATGCTGAGTATTGGTATAGGATATACAAAATACACGGATTCTTTTTCGAAAATAAAAGAATACCGGAAAGAAGTCCGGGAAAACTGGGAGCACAGACCAGACAAACATCCGCACCGTATGGCTCATTATGGTTATCTGGTTTTCAGAATCGGGCATCCACTAAATATTTTTGACAACGGACTGGATGATTACCTTGGAAATGTTATATTTCTGGAGGCGCATAAACAAAATACTGCCAACCTTTCGGAAGCAGGAAGTTCCGGAACTTTAGTCAGATTTGGGGCATTTAGCAGTGCATTTATTCTGCAGAGTATTGTTCCATTGATTATTCTTTTTCTAGGATTTGGATTAATTGTTCAGGAGCGTGAGAATGCTACTTTAAAGATCATCAGTGTGCAGGGAACTTCCGGAAGAGATATTATCTGGGGTAAAATCCTGGGACTCTGGCTGTTTTCTTTATGTTTCCTGATTCCGGTCATTCCCATTGTTTTCATGACTGCATTCATGTCGGAGGCTACTAATACAGCGGATATTGCATTACGCTTATCATTTCTGTTACCTGCTTATATGATCTATTACTTTTTTATCTGCACGTTGACCGTAGTGGTTTCTGCAAATAGTAAAAGTACCTCATCTGCGTTGATCAGCCTTATTGGTTTCTGGCTTCTTTTCATCATTGTTTTGCCTAAAGGAATTCAGTTTGCAGCGCAGAATTTATATCCTGCCCCTTCCCGGATTGCTTTTGAAACGAGCCTGGAAAAGGATATTTTAAAGTCTGGAGACAGCCATAATCCTGATGATCCGCATTTCAAAAAAATCAAAGACTCTCTGCTGGCAAAGTATCAGGTAAAAACAACCAATGAACTTCCTTTCAACTATGGCGGATTCGTTATGAAGGAAGGGGAAAAAATAAGTTCACATATCTATATCAGACATCAGAAAGAACTGCAGAACATTTACAGTAAACAGCAAAATCTGACTGATATTTCAGGACTGATTAATCCTGCCATTGCGATCAAAAATTTTTCAATGATTGCAACGGGCACAGATTTCTTCTCTTATAACCAGTTTCAAAAACAGGCAGAAGAATATCGTTATCAGATGGCTCAACATTTAAATGATTTGCAGATTGAGAAGATCAGTAATATTAAACCGGAAAATGGCGGACCGCCTGCCGTCATCGACAAACACAACTGGGAAAAGTTCCCGGATTTCCAATATCGGTATACTTCTGTTCCGGACAGCATGAAACAACAGCCAATACCTGCTGCTGCATTAATTCTCTGGATGGCTATCTGCATTATTGCGATCGAAATAAGTGGAAGAAAATTAAAATTAATCTAAATGAATCGTTATTTATACACCCAATTTTACCGTAACAAAGCCTATATCATTGCTCTGCTGTTTTTATTGATAGCCGGGCTGATGGCTATTTATACAGGGAAAAAATTTTTAGACAGAAACGAAGACATCATCTCTCGAAGCGGAGCATTTCAAAAAGAAAGTATAGAAAGAAATACAAAATTTCACAAAGATGATCTGGGGCTGGTTCTTTATTATATTAAATTCAATCTGGTGAATGAAACACCCAGACTTGCCGCTTTAAATATCGGAATGCGTGACCTGAATCCTTCTATTCAGGGAGTAACCATCCGAAATCTGGAGGAACAGCGCTACAATGCTGATTTTTATAATCCAGCTAATGCCGCAGTTGGAAATTTTGACTTTAGTTTCGTTGTTGTTTTCCTGTTTCCACTGGTGATTGTTGCATTCTGCTATAATCTGATTTCTGAGGAAGAAGAAAGAGGAACCTGGAAGCTGCTGTCGGTTCAGAGCGGTAATTTACAAAAGCTTCTGGATCATAAGATGTTCATCCGTCTTTTGGCTGTTACAGTTGTATATTTTGTATTAATTATCATCGCTTCGGTCTGGATAAAAATACCTTTAGACTCGTACTATATTGCTTTTATGGTCAGTGGTTGGTTGTATATTCTGATCTGGTTTTCCCTGTGCAGATGGATTGTGTCTTTTCGGAAATCATCGGCTCAAAACGCATTAATTCTTCTGATTGTATGGGTGGGCATCAATTTTATTATCCCGATGAGCAGTAATATTCTGATACAGAAGCTTTATCCGGTTCATGAGTCCCTTAAAGCTGTGATGGAACAGAGAGAAGGCTATCACAACAAATGGGATGAAGCCAAACGTCCTACCATGGAAAAGTTTTACAAAGCCTATCCACAATACAGCAATTTCACTGTAGAAGAAAATGATGCATTCACCTGGACCTGGTATTATGCCATGCAGCATATGGGAGATCTTGAATCTGCAAAATCATCAGAACAGTATACAGAAAAAATGCAAAAACGGAATAAAGCAGCAACCTATTTAGGTTATTTCCTTCCCAATCTACATACTCAGCTTGTAGAAAGTCATCTGGCAAAATCTGATCTGCAGAATCACTTACAGTATGCTTCATCGCTCAAAAAATTCCATGAGAAAAAAAGATTGTTCTTCTACCCTCTTATTTTCTCAGGTAAGAGTGCGGAATCTGTCAACTGGGCACAACAAACGATAGAGGTTTTCAAATTCTCTTCCTCTATCAAATGGATACAGATACTTCTTCCCTACCTCATCTTCATTGCTTTATTCATCATTCTTTCACAATACAAATACAGAAAACTATGTTAAAAACAGTCAACCTGCATAAAAAATACAACGATTTCACCGCACTTCATTCTCTTAATCTGGAAGTAAAAAAAGGAGAAATTTTTGCGCTGCTCGGACAAAACGGAGCAGGAAAAAGTACAACCATCAATATTCTTCTGGGACTCATTAAAGCAACTTCCGGAGATGCTTTTATTAATGACATTTCTGTAAAAGAAGAACCGCAAAAGATAAAAAAACACCTGGCTTACATTCCTGAAACCGTTCTTTTATATCCTAACCTTACAGGAATAGAAAACCTTGATTTTTTCTCCAAAATCGCAGGTTTTGATTACCAGAAAGATGAACTGTCTGCGCTCCTTAAACGTACCGGTTTGCAGGAAACCGCCCATCATAAAGCATTGGGCGGTTATTCCAAAGGGATGCGCCAGAAAGTTGGAATTGCCATTGCTCTGGCCAAAGATGCAAAAGTACTGCTACTGGATGAGCCTACCAGCGGGCTGGATCCGATTGCTACTGCAGAATTTACAGAAATTGTAAGACAGCTGGGTAAAGAAGGCAGAACGGTTTTAATGGCAACTCATGATATTTTCAATGCGGTAAGTGTTGCTACCAATATCGGTATTATGAAACAGGGAGAACTTGTCCAGAATTTACCTTCCAAAGCATTTACAGCGCAGGAATTACAGGAGCTGTATCTGAAAACAATCTGATGATCCTGTTACTTTAGCAAGTAACTTTTCATATTAAATATCAATTGGTTGATGCCCGGTGACATTTTGTTACCGGGCATTTTTCATATCACATTATTTATGTTAATGCTTTCTTATATTCTGATAAAGCTCTTTCGCGGGCAAAGGTGTGTTCTACAATGGGTGATGGATATGCTGGTGTATTCCATTCAGGGAGCCACTTTTTGATGTACACTAAGTCTTTATCAAATTTTTCTGTCTGAGCCGTTGGATTAAAAACCCTGAAATAAGGTGCTGCATCACATCCCGAGCCTGCAGCCCACTGCCAGTTTCCATTGTTGGCAGACAGGTCATAATCATTCAGTTTTAATGCAAAATACGCTTCCCCCCAACGCCAGTCGATCAACAGATGTTTGCATAAAAAGCTCGCTACAATCATTCTTACCCGGTTATGCATATAGCCTGTCTCATTCAGTTCCCTCATTCCGGCATCTACAATCGGATACCCTGTGGTTCCTTCACACCAGTGCTTAAACTCTTTTTCATTATTCCGCCAGTGGATATTATCATACTGCTTTTTAAAAGACTGATGAACTACCTGTGGGAAATGATATAAAATCTGCATAAAAAATTCACGCCAGATCAGCTCTGAAAGCCATACATCATTATGTTTTAATGCAAAACCCACACACTTTCTGATGCTGATGGTTCCAAAGCGTAACGCAATTCCGAGCTGTGTGGTATGCTGTAATGCCGGAAAATCACGGTACTTATCGTAATCATCAATAATAGACGCCTCCAGAACCGGTTTTTTAAAATCAAAATCTGTTTTTTTGAAACCTATTTCCTTTAATGCCACAATCTCAGAATATTTCTGTTGAAAGAGGTTCTTAAAATCCAATTCAACAGATTGATAATGCTCAGGAGTTAAGGCTTCCCGCCACTTTTTGGCAAAAGGAGTGTAAACCGTGTAAGGCGAACCGTCTTTTTTAACAATCTGATCCTTATCAAAAATCACCTGATCTTTACTGGCCTTAAAAGGAATATTCTTTTCTTTGAAAAAATAATAGATTTCCTTATCTCTTTCAATCGCCTGAGGTTCATAATCTCTGTTGCAGAAAACACTTCTGATAGTGTATTCTTCAGACAATTTCCTGAATATTTCTATAGGCTTACCATGATAGGTATTGATTTTTGAATGATACTTTTTCAATGAAACATTGATATCTGTCAAAGCCTGATGGATATAATCAACCCTGCGGTCTTCTTTATCTTCCAGCTTGCCGAGAATATCAGTATCAAATATAAAAATGGGTAGTACCGGTGCATCAGACTGCAGAGCGTGGTGAAGTCCGATATTGTCTTCCAATCTCAGGTCACGCCTGAACCAGAAAATGGTGATTGTATCTTTCATAATTGCTTAATTCAAATTCATTGATCATTCCTGCTTGGGAATGACTCCATAACTAAGGATAAATATACAGATTTACTCCATTAATATTTTTAATAATTTGCATGATCTGGCTTTATCATTACAGTTTATATGATGATATGAATTAAAATTTTCCGACATTTGCTCCAATTATAATAGAAGCTTACGCATGGAAGAATTTGAAGTACCGGTAACTTATAAGGGCAAAGAACTGCTTTTCAATGGAAAGCTGGCTACATTCTCTTACGGATATAAACTGTATGTAGACTTAGATGGAACTGAAGTCGTTATCGAGCGTGATGATCACGGTGACTTAAGAGCTCTTCTCCCCGATGCTGCTTCCGAAAAAAATGTAGATAAAGGACTTATTGAAGCCATTATAGAAGTATTTAAAGAGCTTCAGGTTTTATAATTTGTTCTGCATAAAAAAAGAGACTTTTCGGAAGTCTCTTTTCATTCCCATATATTGAGTTTCATTTATTCGAAAACTACATAATTGACCTTATCCACGCCTGTATTTCCTGTTTTTTCATGATAGGCATACAGAACAAGCTCATAGTTTCCCGGCGAACTGATGATATGATCTCCTTCAAACAGATTGGTTGAAACTAAAGACATCTCTACATTTTTCACAAATTTTCCGTCTTTCTTCAGGATTCCTTTCACTTCTATTTCATCGGAATTCCACACGCCTCCTTTATCAATAACACATCCGCACATCATCACAATATTGGCCTGAAACAGGAAAGGTTTATCTTTAATACTTTTCAGTGCAATATACTGATGGGTTCTGGGTTTCAGAATATCAATAATATACCCCGGAATCTCAAGGATAATTCCCTCTCCCAGAATATGTTTCCCGGGAATCAGCCATAGCTCTGTACTTACTACCGCCTGAGCCTGCTTGCTGTTCAAAGGAGAAATTACTTCTATATTCACAAATGTTGGTTCCTCAATATCTATGGCAGCCATAAAACCTCCTGTCTGTTCATCTGCAATGGAGTTTCCTCTTACTTTGGGCGTTTTCATAATCAGATCTGTGTTTCCCGTGCTTCCGGTAGTGTTTCCTTCTGCCAGAATCCTTTGATTAAGCTTGTTTCTGATGATAATATGAGCGCCGCCCAATGAAGTTCCGATAAACTTTGCATCTTTTGCTTTGGCTCTGATCATGATTTTCGTTTCTGTTGCCGAAATCAAATTCGTGGAAAAAAGAAATGCTGTAATGAGAAGTAATGCTTTCATGATTGAATTGATTTTAAATATTCCTGTTTAAATCTGTGATGAAAAGATTCATTTTTTAATTCCTGATCAATATCATCCAGATACGTTAAAATCGACAGATCTTCTGATAATACCTTCAGAATTGCTTTTTCACAACTGTCCCAGATCTGCTTCAGCTGAGGAAGCATATCAATGGCTTTGGGAGATAATGAAATGATCTGCTTTCGCTTATCTACACTATCTTTTTTGATGATGAGATAACCGCTTTCGCTCATTTTTTTGACGATAGCCACAACGGATGGATGTGAATAGCCCAAAGGCTCAGCGATATCGGTAATAGAAATTTCGCCTTTTTTTTGCAGCAACATAAAAACCAGATACCAATTGGGTTCCACATCAATTCCGAATTCTTTATAAAACTTCCGTACATCATGAGACATGCGGTCACTGATTCTCTTCAGTCTGCTATCCAACGCTTTATACCCTAATTCTTTAATAAAGTCAAAATCCATCTGAAATATATTTGCAGTAAATATATAAAAATATAAAGTCAACTATATAGTTAACTTTATATTTTTTAAAATCAAATCTTAACCTAATAAAAAAAGCCTTCTTATAAAAAGATATTTACTTGAAACTTTTCCTGTATTCTCCGGGAGTTACTCCTCTGTATTTCTTGAACAGTTTGGAAAGGTGGCTTTCATCGCTGAACTGGAGCTCGTAGGCAATCTCACTGAGTCTGACACTGCTGTATTTTAAATAGGTTTCCACCAGTTTTAATCTATAGTCCAGCAGATAATCCTGATAAGAAATTCCTGTCTGCTGTTTAAAATATTCTCCGAAATAATTCCCGGAAATCCCAAAATGACCGGCAATAGTCTGAATTCCGGTTTTCTCACGGTCTTTTATATGTTGCTGAATATATGCAATGATTTTCATGATGGAGAAAGCTTTCCTGTTTTCCTGCAGTTCTGAAGTTTCACTCTGAATGATATTTCGGGCAATAAGGTTCAGAAGGATCGACATGCAGTTGCGGATAATTAGATAATCTTCCGCCTTATTTTTGAATTCATTTGCAATTTGCAGAATAAGGGTTTCTGCAAAGTGCTCATCATTTTTATCTCTGAAGACACAGCCTGCTCTTGCATGATAATTATGGCTGATGTATTGTAGTTTATGTAAATTCTCACAGCTTTCAATACGGTCCGCTTCCAAACGGATTTTATCAATAAACTCCACCGGGCATTGAATTGTAATAAGCTGGGCAGACTCACTTTCAAAACGATAGACCTCTTTTTGTGGAATAATAAAGAGCTTGCCCTGAGAGAAATTAATGTTTCGCCCATCATAAGTAAGCGATCCTTTTCCCTTCACAATATAAACGAATGAGAGAAAAGTGTTTGTTTTAAGTACAATCTCTTCTTTCAGTTCTAATTTTCTCACATCAATCTCTTCAAGAGGCAATCCTTTCATGACACACTGTATTTTCCTCCAAAAGTACAATTTTAACAGAACACAAAGGAGGTAATTTTGCTTAAAAAAATATGAACGTACATCCGAAACGGTGGCAGGCACTCAACTTTCTGATTGCAGGTGCTTTTCTATCACCACTGGATTATTTTATTGTTAATATGGCTCTGCCTTCCATCAAAAAATCACTGAACGCCAGTGATCATCAGCTTCAGATGGTTATCGCCATTTATGGACTCACCTATGCCGCACTTGTCGTGTGTGGCGGACGCCTGGGTGATATTTACGGACGTAAAAAGATATTTATAGCAGGATTGTATACTTTTCTGTTTTCCTCTCTTGCCTGCGCTTTTTCTCCGGATGTTACATGGTTAATTATTTTCAGATTGTTTCAGGGTGTTGGTGCATCATTGCTTGCTCCACAGGTACTGGCTTCTATAAAAGACCTTTTCAACAGTCAGGAACAGCCTAAGGCCGTAAGTGTTTTCAGTTCGGTATTTGGTCTTGCTTCGGTGATCGGACAGTTATTTGGCGGAATTCTTTTAAGCATGCATTGGGGAAATTTTTCCTGGGAAATGGTGTTTCTTGTCAATGTGCCAATTACTATTATCTGTATTCTGGGCATTCATTTTACTATGGGCAACAGTAACCCGAAAGAACAAACAGGTATTGATTTTGTGGGAGCTTTATTATTAGTTATTGCCTTACTTTTTATCATCTGCCCTCTTATTTTCGGCCAGAAATTCGAATGGGCATGGTGGATTTTCGGAATATTTGTCACCGGAATCGTATTAATAATTTTATTTTTAAAACACGAGAAGAAACAGCTCAAAGATAATCGTCCCATACTTATAGAGCCGGCTTTATTGCAGCAGAAACCTTTCGCATTAAGTCTTCTGATTATTTTCTTTTATAATTTCACAGCTGGTTTATTTATTTGCTATCCTTATTATCTTCAGCAGTTTCTTCATCAAAATTCAATGCAGACAGGATTTGCCATCATTCCTTATGGTCTCGCTTTTTTTCTGGCACCTTTGGTTACTTCCAGAGTACAATTAAACGCATCCAAAATGATCTATATAGGATTAGGATTGTTAATGACAGGATTTCTTATAAGTGCAGCTGTTTTTTATTTTCAGCACAAACCCTCATTTGTGACTCATCTGACATTGTTTATTGCCGGATTTGGACATGGTACGATTATGCCGGTCATGATGCGGACGGCCATTTCCCTGGTTTCAAAAGATAAAGCCGGGCAGGCTTCAGGCTTGGTAAGTATTGGTATTCAGATTGGGAGCGTTACCGGAGGAGCTGTTATTGGTACGCTGTTCTTTAATCTAATCCCAATTCTGGGGTTTACAGAAGCCTTTGCAGCCGCTGTAGGAATGATAGGTATTTTTCAGCTGGCTGGGCTCTGGGCACGAAACAGATTAAGCAAAATTATTAATTAAAAGATAAGTTTAAATCAAAAGATATAATACATTTAATTATGAATAATACAGAAAAGATCATTTGCGAAATAGAAGAATTCCACGGGAATATCGAAAAATGGTTTCAGGGGAAAGCCGAAAATCAGGAAAGTCTTTATCAAGAATTATTAGCCGGATTTTCACAAGATTTTAAAATGATTAATGGAAACGGAGATACTGTTACCCTATCTATGCTTGAAGAATGGCTTCCGACTGTATTTGGAAAGTTCCCGGAGCGAAGCATTCAGGTTGAAAATATTGAAGTCAATCATTCTGCGCATCACGGACTTGCTACCTATATTGAAACACAGGTCACTGGAGAAGTCCTGACTAAGAGAAAATCATCTGCGGTATTTCTGCTTGATAAAGAAAAAGCACTCTGGCTTCATCTTATAGAAAACTGGATATAAACCATAACAGCCCTGATCATCTAAGAATGTCCGGGGCTGTTTATTTTTTGAAAGAGCTATTTTCCTATTCAGACCATGGAGAATGTAAAATACAGTCGCAGAAGTTTTTCCTTTCAAAATTTGGGATCATGAAGGCACATACATCTGCTTTTATATTTCCGAAAGTAGTTTCGGTTTTATGTTCAAAACCACCGAAAAATGTAGGAATGATCTTCTTTTTGAAATCATTTCTCGGAAAAGTTCTGATAATCTCTTCCCGATGTTCCGCACTCAGGTTTTCATAGCCTTCGCCCATCACATCCAATCCCACTCCTGAATACATTAAAGCAACCTCATTTTCTTTATGTTCCGCAATTCCAATGGTAGTGTGAAGGGCAATGGTGTCCCAAACGAGCTGAAGTTTATCCTGAGCAATACCATGACCCTTCAAAAAGTCTCTGGCTGCATTGGCTCCGTCTACTTCAAATCTCAGATCCGGGCTGCTGTAATGAGAAACAAGCCCCAGATCGTGAAATACGGATGCTACATACAATAGTTCCGAGTCATGCGCTTTGTTTTCACGTTTTGCATTTAAGGAAGAAAATAGAAAAACACGCATAGAGTGATTGTAGATAAATTCTGTTCCGTGTTCCAATAGAAGTTCTGTGGCTTCTGTTGCAATTTTACTGTCCGGGATGATGATTCCCGCAACTTCTTTCATACGATGTACTGACATATCTTTATATAATTTTATCCAAAGATATCCTGATTAGAAATGCTTCGGAATATCAATAAATGCCGATAAGATGTCAAAATTTCCGTCGAAATTATATTCCTATATGAATGAACTTACTGCGATAGTTTGCCGGAGATATTTCCGTATTTTTTTTAAAGAAGTGGCTGAACTGTTCCGGTGTACCGAAATGAAGCTGATAAGCAATCTCTTTTACAGAATGGGAACTGAACTGAAGAAGTCTTTTTGCCTCTGCTATAATCTGTCCGTTGATGATTTCTTTAGCACTTTTATAAGAACACCGTTTACACAATTCACTTAACCTTCTTGGCGTAATATTCAATCTTTCCGAATAATCATTCACGGCGTGAAGGCTATGATACTGACTGCTCAGCAATTCCATAAATTTGCGGTAAATGATATAATCCTGACTGTCAAAAGTATCCTCTTTTACCATTTTTACATTCGCCAGCTTGATCATCATGATTTTTAAATAGGCCGCCAGTACATCCATTTGATTGGTATAAGATGTTGCTTTGTATTCCGTCAATAAGTTTTTACATAAGTTTAAAAATTCATCTGTTTCAACTTGGTCCGGTATCAGTTTTTGATTCGCAGCAGCATTATTAAACAGAACAGCCTTGCAATTGCTGGCACTGGAAGGAACTCTTTCCCAGAAACAATCGCCAAAGGAAATATGATAGCCACAGACTTCAGCATCATTTTCAAATCTGCAGATCTGACCTTTTGAGAGTAAAAAAATTTCCTGATCTGTGATATCAAAAGAGTGCTCATCTATCACCAGTACTCCTTTACCTTTTTCAATCATTACAATGTGATGATAATTAAGCCTCACAAAATCCACGAAATATGGGAGATCATCTTCCAATCGTTTTACGGAAAAAGAATGGTCAATAACAGATTCTGATACAATTCCTGAGACCGGCTTCATAAAAGGAAATTTTTAATAAAGATAAAAAGTATTTTACAATGCAAGATTAAATAACAACCATGAGCCGGAACATGTCAAAAAACGCTTAAAAGATGTCAAAAATCCCTTAAAAAGAAATTAATTATGATTTCCTGAAGACTTTCATCTGACCCGCCATAATCGCCAGTAAAATTCCAAAGCAGGCAAAAAGACCGTATGAATATCTTAGATCAAAACTTTCCGCAATATATCCGATAAGAGGCGGCCCCATCAGAAATCCTAAAAATGATATGCTGGAAACAAATGATAAAGCAATACTCGGAGCTACTGTACTCACTTTTCCTACTGTACTGTAAACGGAAGGCACACTCAGGGAACTTCCGAGGCCAATGATCATAAAAGCAATGATGCAGATCCACAGTTCCGGAAAGAAAACACTTAGAAAAAGCCCGCTGCTCATCAGCAGTCCACAACACTGCAAAACGATCTTTTTCCCATACTTTTCAATGATTTTATTCCCGATAAAACGACCTAAAGTCATCATTAAGATAAAACTCGTATACCCCAGTATGACAAGGTTTTCAGGTGCTTTAACTATAGTTTGAAAATAAACCCCGCTCCAGTCGAACATCGCTCCTTCAATCGCCATACTCAGAAAGCCTATAATTCCCAAACCAATCAGTGTAGGATTCACTGCTTTGAAAATTGAACGGGTCTGCGGTTCTGCTTTATGAATAATATTGGTCAGATTTTTTGTACTGTAAAACCAAAGTATTCCTACCAGAATGAAAATAACAGCAAAATGATAAAAAGTTCCTACATGGAGATTAATCATCAGCAAACCTATGACTGCCCCCGTAAGCCCTGCAAAGCACCATGCTCCGTGATAAGAAGAAAGAAGAGTTCTTTTCGTGATAGATTCTATCTCAATTGCCTGTGTATTGATGGCAATATTACACATGTTTCCAGAAACACCAAAGAAGAACAGTACAACACCTAACGTCCAGTATGAAGGAGACAAACCAATTAATAACAGGAAAAAAGGATACAACATAAAGCATCTTTTAATAATTCCGCTGCTTCCGTAAATACTGATCAGTTTTCCAGCCAGAACCATCGTCGACAGCTGTCCTATCGGCATCAAAAGCAAAAGTGTTCCCAATTGGGCTTCAGTAATGGAAAGAGCAGTTTTAATGATAGGAATCCGGCTCGCCCAGGAAGAAAAAACAAGCCCGTGGGCAAAGAATAGTAAAAAACAGGCGGTCGGCATTTTTGCATTAAAAGATGGGGTCTCGTTCATTATAACAGGGTAATAAAAATCCTTTTTGCAAATTTAGACACGCTGCGCTATTAAAATGTAGTTCATTTTTGTCATTTTTATGTTCCATTTTAACCAATAATGGAAATGTGGATCTCCTTATGATGGAAAATCACTTTGTTTTTTGAATACAGATTTTCATTTTTTATTAATTTCGTTGTATAAAAAATGAGCCATGAAAGAAAAATGGATCGTCTATCCAACTATTTTGGAAGGAGAAACTGTTGAATTAATTCCCCTTGAAAAAGAGCATTTTGAAGAATTATATGCTGCTGCTTCAGATAAAGAACTCTGGGAACTGATTCCTACCGATTGTTCTGAAGAAACCCGGTTTTATAAAACGTATGAATTCGCCTTATCAGAAAGAGAAACCGGAAATCAATATCCATTTGTAATACGACATAAAGAAACCGGAAAACTGATTGGTTCCACACGTTTTTTTGAAATATATCCGGCAGACAGAAAACTGGAAATCGGATGGACATGGATCACCAAAGAGTTCTGGGGAACAGCCATCAACCTGGAATGCAAATTACTGCTCCTCACCTTCTGCTTTAATGTACTGAAAACAAACAGGGTACAGTTGAAAACGAAAGACGATAATTTCAGATCACGAAAAGCGATCGAAAAAATCGGTGGTGTATTTGAAGGTATTTTACGTAAAGACAAAGTTCTCAGCGATGGTACTACAAGAAATGCCGCTTATTACAGTATTTTGAATGATGAATGGGCAGCTGCAAAAAGCAAAATTGAAGCTTTGATCAAAGAAAAGCAACGTGTTGGCTAAAAAGTATACAATAAAAAAACACCTGATATTTGAACCAGGTGTTTTTTATTTAGTTGAAAGACTGTCTGTAACTCAGAGGTGTTTTATCGGTTTTCTTTTTAAACAGCTTATTGAAAGACTGCGGATGTTCAAATCCAAGAGCATACGCTACTTCAGATACAGAAAAACCTGTGGTAGTAAGATATTCTTTCGCCTTCTCAATCAGTTTTTCATGAATATGCTGCTGGGCATTTAATCCGGTAAGGTTACGAAGCATATCACTCAGATAATGGGGTGACAGATTGAGTGTGGAGGCCAGAAATTCTACCGTAGGAAGCCCTTTATTTAAGGTTTCCTGCTCGTTAAAATACTTTTCCAGCACAACATCCATTTTAGCCAGCACATCATTATTAACTGCCTTTCTGGTGATAAACTGTCTTTTATAAAAACGGTTGCTGTAATTAAGAAGCACATCAATATAAGAAACAATAACGTCCTGACTCACTTCATCAATAGCTGTATTGAGTTCATTTCCAATATTATCCAACAAGCCTGTTATCGTTGTCTTTTCCTGATCAGACAAGTGCAGTGCTTCATTCGTATCATAAGAAAAGAAACCGAAGTTTTTGATATTCTTTGCCAAAGGATAACTTCTGATTAAATCCGGATGTACCAGCAAAGTATACCCGCAGTATTCTGCATTCTCATCAGTAGAAAGAACCTGACCGGGAGCCGTAAACATCATTCCTCCCTCATTGAAGTCATAATATCCCTGTCCGTAACCCATTTTCCCGACCGTGGAATATTTATATGAGATCTTATAAAAATTCAGGATAAAGCTTCTCTTCAGCATATCTTTTCTGATGCTCATTTTCGTATTATCCACAAGGCTTACCAACGGATGAAGCGGCTTGGGCAGCTGCAACATATCGTGTAATTCTGATATGGATGAGATCTTCAGCGGAATATTATCTTTCTTTTCCATGATATAAAATTATAAATTATTGGAGTAAAAAGACAGTACAAATGTAATTTACTTTATACTGTCTTTCAAAAAACTGATTACATAAACTGTTTTCCGAACTGCTCTCTGAATGCTTCATCACCTAGTTCAAGACGCTGTGCATAGATGGCTTTAGCATCTTCTCCGGCCACATATCTCAATTGTTTTTTACCATCTGTTGCAGCCTCATAGACTACTGCTGCAATCTGTTCCGGTGTAGAAGCCGCTTCCATCATTCCTTCCATTTTAGAAAACAGAGAATTCGTCATGTCTTCATAAGCAGGACTGGATGCTGAGTCCAGTGAACGGCTTACAAAATCCGTCTTGATTCCTCCGGGAGACACCGTTTTAATATCAATTCCCAAAGTATTAAGCTCAAAAGCTAAGCTTTCACTCCACCCTTCAAGCGCCCACTTGGTTGCGTGATAAGTAGAACCCAATGGGAATGCTACCAGTCCTCCTATAGACGTTGTAGAAATGAACATTCCTCTTTTCTGTTCTCTGAAGTAAGGAATAAATGCCTGTGTAACGCGTATAACCCCTAATAAATTCGTGTCAAGCTGTTTGACAATCTGATCATCAGAAAGCGCTTCCAAAGGTCCTATAAGGCCATATCCTGCGTTATTATACACCACATCGATGTCTCCAAGTTCAAGAGCCTGCTTTACAGTAGACTTAATCTGTTCCGGATTGGTAACATCCAGCGGAAGTAGAGTTACATTCTCCAAAGCGGCAAGATCAGCTGCTGCTTCAGGGTTTCTCATAGTGGCGATTACTTTCCATCCGTTGTTTTGAAATAATTGGGCAGCTGCTTTTCCTAATCCTGTAGAAGCACCTGTTATAAAAATTGTTTTCATTTTTCTTGGTTTAAAATTACAGGACAAAGTTCTGCATTACAACAAACGCCCGAGTTGCCAAAATGGGGTAAGGTGTAGCCAAAACGGATTCTTTAATATATTTGTTTTTTGTAAGTTTGTCCCGATCTATTTTTATGGCAGAATATATTCTTGACAACATCAATATCAGTACACTTTCCGTATATGACCTGCTGAAACATACCTCAGACAGTGCATTTATCGGGATCAGGGATTTTCGTGAAATCTATCCTGTTGCTATTGAAAACAATACAGGAATATTTACAAAACAATCTTCACTGCAGGATTTTCCGGTGGTCAGTATCAGCAAAATCAACAGTTCATTACTCTGTTCCTGCACCTGTGACCATGAAAAAAAACAGCTTTGTACTCATCAGGCAGAGATTATTCACTGCATTATTGAAGATAAAAATTATCGATTGTTTTTTGATGAAACGCTACGCAAGAAAATATTTCTCCCTAAAGCCAGAGGATATGGTCTGGAAAACGAGCCGGATCTGGATCAGTATTTTGAATTGGAATACAAAGATGGCCAAATTCAGATATTACCCAAAATCAAGGAAATACTTCCTGTAGATGATGTAATGCTGACAGGAGATCTACTTCCTCAGCTTCCTTCTAAACTGGATGAGCTGGCAGTATTGGAATCGGGTAAAAAGCAAATAATGGTTATCGGTAAACACCGTTATTACAATCACATGACCTTCTCTCTTATGGAGGCAGAGATAACGCAATCAGGAAAAATCAAAAATCCGGTCACTCCCGTAGATGCCATGCAGCTCATATGGAAAGCGGAGAAACCTGCAGATATTAAATTTTACACTGCTATCACTTCTTTTCAGAATAATTACAATGAAGATTATAATCCTTCAGAACTAGAAGCTTTAAAGCTCATTGTAAAGAATCCTCTGGAGCTGGAAGTCTATTATCATGACCGGGAAATCGCAGAAACCGTTTCCGCAAAGTCACTTTCCCATATTGAATTAAACACTTTAGATGCAGAGGTTCAATTATCTGTCTTTAAGAAAGATCCGTTTTTTGAAATCACCGGAGAGCTGTTGTTTAATGACATTGCTCTTCCATTTAAAAATATAGTTCTCAGAAATGAGTATTTCGTGTATAACCAAAACGTTTTCAGCTTTGTAGACGATCCTGACATGCTCAGAATCATCCAGTTCTTTAAGGCTCATAATGAAATATTACTGGTTCATTCTTCAAAATATGAAGCATTTATGCAGGACATTCTCTCTTCTTTAGAAGAACGTATTCATATCAATTACAATTATATACGACCTGCAACAAAAGTACAACTTGAAGACAAGAATTATCAGACTGAAAAAGTCATTTATCTCCGTCAGCAGGAAAATTATATAGGAATTACTCCCGTTATGAAATATGGTGATGTGGAGGTCCCGGTCTATTCCAGGAAGCAGATTTTTGATACCGATCAGAATGGAAATCCATTTAAAATAGAAAGAAATGAATCAGCCGAAGCCCGCTTTACTTCTTTGGTGATGCAGCAGCACCCTGATTTTGAAGACCAGATGGACGGCTATCAGTATTTTTATCTCCACAGGGATAAGTTCCTGGATAACAACTGGTTTCTTGAAGCATTTGAGACCTGGAGAAATGAAGGAATCATCATACTTGGTTTTAACGAATTAAAAAACAATAAATTAAACCCTCACCGGGCAAAAATCAATATTCAGATTACCAGCGGACTGGATTGGTTTAACGCTAAACTGAAAGTAGGATTTGGTCCCAAAGAAGCTTCTCTGAAACAGCTTCACCGGGCCATCCGGAATAAGAGTAAATTTGTCCAGCTGGATGATGGCAGCATGGGAATTCTTCCCGAAGAATGGATGGAAAAGATAACTGCTTATTTCAGAGCAGGAGAAATTGATGAAGAGCTTTTAAAGATTCCGAAAATCAATTTTTCGGAGGTAACGTCACTGTTTGAAAAAGAAATTCTGAGCAAGGAGATTCAGGAAGAACTCACCTCCTATTCTACAAAGTTTTCAAAAGTAAAAGACATCCCGGAAACGACTGTTCCTGCTGAGCTGAATGCTGAGTTGAGAGATTACCAGCATGACGGACTCAACTGGCTTAATTTTCTTGACAGTTTCAACTTCGGTGGATGTCTTGCAGATGATATGGGGCTTGGAAAAACCATTCAAATCATTGCTTTTATCCTTTCGCAGAGGGAAAAACGGGGACACACCACGAATCTTATTGTCGTTCCTACTTCCCTGCTTTTCAACTGGCAGGAAGAGATCAGCAGATTTGCACCTTCCATAAAAGTTCTGCTTCATTATGGTGCAGACCGTCCAAAAACAACAGCTCATATGCCTGATTACGAAGTAGTTCTTACCACCTACGGAATGCTGCTTTCGGACATTCAATTTTTGAAAAAGCTTAATTTCAATTATGTGTTTCTGGATGAATCACAGGTGATTAAAAATCCTAATTCAGAAAGGTATAAAGCGGCACGTCTGCTTCAATCAAGAAACAGAATTGTACTGACGGGGACGCCCGTTGAAAACAGCACTTTTGATCTTTACAGCCAGCTTTCTTTTGCCTGTCCCGGATTGTTGGGAAGTAAACAGTATTTTAAAGACATTTATGCTATTCCTATTGATAAATTTGAGTACAGCAAACGTGCCATAGAGCTTCAGCAAAAGATAAAGCCATTTATCCTCAGAAGAACTAAGAAACAGGTTGCCAAAGAACTTCCGGAGAAAACTGAAACAGTAATCTACTGTGAAATGAATACGGAACAGCGCAAAATTTATGATGCTTATGAAAAGGAACTTCGAGAATTTATTGCCGCCAATGATGACGATGATCTGAACAAGAACAGCATGCATGTTCTTACAGGCCTTACGAGGCTCAGACAGATCTGTAATTCCCCTGTTCTGATGAAAGAGGGATATTCCGGGGAAAATGCCGTTAAAATCGAAATTCTGATGGAACAAATCCTCGGAAAATCCAAAGATCATAAAATCCTTGTTTTCTCACAGTTTGTGGGTATGCTGGACCTCATAAAGACAGAACTGGAACGCCACAATATTCAGTTTGAATATTTAACAGGTCAAACGAAAGACAGAGGGGAAAAGGTCACTCATTTTCAAAACAATGAAGACATTCGTGTATTTTTGATTAGCTTAAAAGCTGGAGGCGTGGGCCTCAATCTTACGAAGGCAGATTATATTTACCTTGTAGATCCCTGGTGGAATCCTGCAGCTGAAAACCAGGCTATTGACCGCAGTTACCGTATAGGACAGACTAAAAATGTAATTGCTGTACGGATGATCTGCTCCAATACTGTAGAAGAAAAAATTCTTACGCTGCAGAAAAAGAAAAAACAGCTGGCTCAGAATCTGCTTGCCACTGACGGAAAAAAACTTCAGGGATTGTCTAAGCAGGATTTGATGGATTTACTGGGATCTGAATCGTAATATAAAAGCTTAAAAACAGCAAATAAAAAACCGACAGGTAAAAGACCTGTCGATTAAAAAACAAAAATTGATATGGATATGATTTAGATATGATGTGTCTATTTCTTAATAATCTTTTCTGTAGCTGTTTTCTGATTTTTTGTATGAATTTTGATCAAGTAAGTTCCTGGAACAAACCGGTCCATTGAAATCGTCATCGAATTACCTTCCAGCATCTTTTGTCCGGACATATTGTAAATCTCGTATTTCTCCAATCCTTCCTTCATCTTGATTGTCACTGAACCTGATGTAGGGTTCGGATATATGTTCACCTGGGCCGGTAACTCTTTGGAAACTTCTGATGTTGAAAGACTTTCAGGCTGAATATTTAAAGTATAATCCTCTGCCTGACCGATAAACCAATCTGAAGGACAGGGAAGATTCTTTAAAGCGCCCATCCAGGAATTGGATTCATAGGCTTTTACCAGTCTGAAACGGGTTTCTCCCAACTGCGCTCCTGCCGGAATGGTGATATTACCTGTTATCACCCCGGACTCATGACCGGAAACCGGATTGGAATTATCCAGATAGCCCAGATTAAATTGTTCATCAGCATCAAACTGATTATTATGGTTAAAATCAATATAAGCATAGGCAGATACGGTAGTCTGGCCATGGGTACCACCTGTCACACTTATAGGATAAGTATTTCCACGGTTCACATTGAACACTGTTGCTGTAAAGTTTTCAAGAACATCAGAATTGCCGTCAAGTGCACTGTTTCTAACAGCTCCGGCAAATTCTACCGTACTGATCTCACTCACGGTCAAGCTTGTAATATTTTCAGTACCGCAATAAGGAGCCGGGAAACTGGCCGTATTTCCTATGATATTAACCGTATAATCTTCCGTCTGCCCTGCTCTTAAGCTACTGTCACAAGCTGAACTGATAGAGTTCGGAGCAGCAGGATTTGAATAGGCCTGAACATTGGTATTTTTAAGAACTCTCATTCTTGTACTTCCGATGGCAGCATTGACCGGGATTACTATGGTATTATTGACTGTAAAAGCATTGGCCGGATTAGCGGCATCAAGTCTTCCGATATAAAAGCTCTCTCCTGCATCATCAAAATTTCCGTTCTGATTAAAGTCTATAAAAACAACTACATCACTTGGAAATGTACTGGATGGCCCTTTCACAGATATCGGATAGGAATTTCCCAGCTGCAGGTCTGTAGATATTGCTGTAAAGTTCTCATAAATTTGTGCATTGGAGGATTGAATGGATGAGGAATTATTAATCGTTCCGAAAGTTACATTACTGATCATGTTGCTGTCAGCTCCGTACTGAAAGGTTGGCATACAATATTGCAGCTGCGCATTCATCAGCGATGCAAGTACGATACCAGAAAGAGTAGTTATTTTTTTCATTTTGTTCAATTTCTTGGGACAAATTTATATTTATTTAGAATGAATAAAAATAACAATGTAATGATATTTGTCAGCTTAATAAAAATAGAGTCTTTAAATTTCGTCTGCACTCATTAAATACTCTGTTTTACCAATAGATAATCAATCTGTTACCAACGAAAAAGATCCTTCTCAAATTTAACTTTAAGAAAGATCTTTTTTAATATAATAATTGAAATCTAAGGTAATTTATCCCTTTTAGTCTATATTTTCGATAAGAACTGCGGAAGCGCCTCCTCCTCCATTACAGATGGCGGCAATTCCATACTTCCCTTTTTCCTGGCGTAAAACATTCACTAAAGTGGTCATAATCCTTGCTCCTGAAGCACCAATCGGATGTCCCAATGCAACTGCTCCTCCGTATACATTTACCTTGCTGATATCATAATCCAGAATTTTTTGATTGGATAGAATTACTGAAGAATACGCTTCATTAATTTCAAAAAAGTCGATATCTGACAGATTGAGACCTGTTTGTTTCAACAATTTCTGAATAGCGATGGAAGGTGAAGTGGTAAACCATTCCGGTGCCTGAGCGGCATCTGCATAGGCTATTATTTTTGCCAGTGGTTTTAAATTATGTTGCTCTATTGCTTCAGAAGACGCTAGTAAAAGGGCTGCAGCACCATCATTCAGATTGCTGGAATTGGCTGCTGTAAGTGTCCCGTCGGCTTCAAATGCAGGTTTCAAAAGGGAAATTTTCTCTGGGATCAGTTTATCAATATCTTCGTCTTTACTAACGATTGTAGTTCCTTTTTTACTTTCAATCGATATTGGATCAATTCGTTGCCAATCTTGTCGTTTTTTGCAGCTTCCTGAGCTCTCTGGTATGAGAGAAGGGCATAATCATCAAGTTCCTGTCTGGTAAGTCCATATTTTTTCACGCCTAATTCCGCTGCACTTCCCATGTGGAAATCATTGTAGACATCCCATAGCCCGTCTTTAATCAATCCATCAGTAAGATTCGTATCTCCCAGTTTTGCCCCCTGACGGATTTTGACATAATGCGGAACGTTGCTCATGCTTTCCATTCCTCCAGTCATAACAATATGCTCCATTCCAAGCTGGATCTGCTGAGCCCCAATCATTGCCGCTTTCATTCCGGATGCACAGACTTTGTTGATTGTCGTAGCATCTTTATCAACGGGAATTTTAGCAAAAATCGCAGCCTGTCTGGCTGGCGACTGTCCGAGTCCTGCGCTTAGCACATTTCCCATATATACACTGTCTATATGCTCTGGTGAGAGATTGATACCTTCATAAGCGTTCTGAATGGCAATAGCTCCCAACTGTGGTGCTGTAAATCCAGAGAGGCTTCCCATAAAACCACCCACCGGGGTTCGTTTTGCGGCGACTATAAATACTTCTTTCATAGAATTTATTTTTTACAATATACCGATCGGTATATTTTTGATTAAAAAAAATCCTTTTTATATTGACAAAGGAATATAACAAAGATAATTAAAATATACCAATCGGTATATTCATAGACAAAAAAATCTTACTTTTTGTAAGACTTTATTATTTATGCTCTGCTTAGTTGGTCTAATCTTTTCAACAGCGTAGGCATTCTGTAATCGCCATGCATCTGTTGTACTTTTAATTGAACTTCATCTACATTTATTCCTTTCGCTGTTACAAAAAGTGGGGTTTTACTTTCTCCACGAACTGCATTTCTTCGTTGGGAATCAGGAGTTCTAAATTCATTCTTTGCAATCCCAACAATAGGATATTTTCCTTCCAGTTCTTCATAAAGATGGCCGCCTAAGCCAATTTTCCCATTATTATCCAAAGTGACATATCCATCAACAATGATAATGTCTTCTGGTCTTAATGTTATTTTTTTTAGCAGACTCAAAATACAGGGCAACTCTCTTTTGTAAAAAGCCCCGCTTTCATATTCTGAACTTACGGGAATCTGTTCTATAAAGACTTCCACTTCTTTTTCAGAGGTCCAGTCTTCAAATGCAATACACACGGTATTCGCATAATCCTCATAATAATAGGTATCAAATGCGTAAATCATATTTATTTCTTAAAAAACTCACCGAAGTGCCACAATATTCCTGAAGGATCATGTACAAAGCACTCTTTCCCCCAATCCATTGTTCTTACAGGAGTAAGCCTCACATTTTCATATTTTTCTGTAAGCTCCAGAGACAAAAGTTCTTTCCAGAATTCATCAGTATTGGCAACTTCCATAAAGATCATGGTATTATCCACCCAGTCTTTTGCATAATAATCCTGGAGATAAAATCCGATTTCTTCTCTTGTAAATAAAGACAATTTAGATTCCAGAACTACTTCTTGAAATCCCATATCTCTGTAAAAATTTCTGCTGATCTCAAAGTTTTGCGCTCCGATAAAAGGTCTGATGGATTTCAGTTTTGGTGTCATAATTTTTTATTTTTCCAGTTTTCAGAACTCATTTGAAACTTGATTTCTCCTTTTCCATGGGGTCCAGCTTCCTTCCATCCAGATTTTCTGTAAAAGATTTCAGCCCTTGTTCCAGGTGAAGTACCCAGCCATACGGAATCTTTATTTTGTTCAAAATACCAGTCCAGCATAATATCATGGAGTTTCCTGCCTATTCCAAGGTTTTCAAAATCCGGATGCACAAAGAGCGCCCAGATATTGTTTTCTTTCAGATCTGCAATGGAAAAACCAACGATCTGATCTTCCATCTCACAAACCCAACCTTTTCCTCTTTGGAATAGAAATTCCTCACAATCTTTATCGGTAACCAATCCAGGATCTGACAGCGTGTTTTCTTTCACGGAGTTTCTCACAATCTGTATTTGTGGGATATCTTCTGGCTTTGCTTCCCGGATTATTGTTTTCATGGTAATGTTTTTGCTGGCAGTTTACAGGAATGATATTTTTTTAACCTTATCAAGGTTTAAAAAAATATCATTCCAATTAAAATTAATAATTATTTTCTGTCAACCACAATTCTTTCTTCTCTGTTGGCAATATCCCATGCAGTGGTAAAAATAAGCTGGGTTCTTTTCTCCAGCAACTGATAATCAATTTTTTCAGGATCATCACCTGGTTTGTGATAATCTTCATGAATACCATCAAAGAAAAATGCTACAGGAATATTATGCTTGGCAAAATTATAGTGGTCCGAACGGTAATACAATTGTTCAGGGTCATTCAAGTCATCGTATTTGTAATTCAGTTCCAGGTTGTTGGTTCTTTTGTTCGCCGCTTCGTTGATTACTTTAAGTTGGGAGCTCAACATTTCAGAACCAATCACATAGACATATTGTTTTCCTCTGTTGGCAGGATCATCACGTCCGATCATATCAATATTAAGATCAACCACGGTATTGGCTAACGGGAAAACAGGATTTTCGGAATAATATTCTGAACCGAAAAGTCCATGTTCCTCTCCTGTAACATGAAGAAACAGAATAGATCTTTTAGGCCCTTTTCCTGCTTTTTTAGCCTGTTGGAATGCTTTTGCAATTTCCATTACAGCTACAGTTCCACTTCCGTCATCGTCTGCTCCATTGTACACAACTCCATTTTTGGTTCCTACGTGATCATAATGAGCAGAAACCACCACAATCTCGTCCGGTTTTTCACTTCCTTCAATAAAAGCTAAAATATTTTCAGAATCCGGAAGGTTACCTCCTCCTCTTTTCTTCATGAATTCAGACGGTACTTTCTGATAGTAAGAGCCTAGTGCTTTAGGAGCTGAAATACCCAGATTCTTATAGTAATTAATCATATACTCACCCGCTTTTTTCTGTCCTTTGCTTCCGGTATCCCGCCCTTCCATATCGTCTGCTGCAATGACGTAAAGGTTTTTCTTTAAATCCTCTGCATTAATCTCTTTATAGGCATTGTTAAACGCTTTGTTATGTTTTGTTGAAACAGGATGTGAAGCATTCCCGTCAGATATTTTTGCCGTTCCACAACTGGTTACTACAGCCATTGCCAACAGCGGAATAAGTATTTTTCTCATAAAAGATAAATTTCTTAAAAATAACAATTTTTATTGAATCCCAGTATTAATAATCAATAGGACAAAATAATATGCAGTTCATTACAAATCTACCAACATACAAGCTTAAGTGTAATTTTGATATTAAAATTTTATTATATTTGATAAAAATACAAAATAAGTGAAAGAAATTTACGGATTTACTCATTATTCCTTTTTTACGGAAATGTCGGAGCTGGCAGCCAGGCACGGAAGCTTTGATCTTTCTCTGGGGCTTCCCGATTTTGATATTGATGAACGCCTGAAAGTATTTTTAAAGGAAGCTGCTGAACACAACACGCATCACTATGAACCTCTTGCAGGCAATCCTGTACTGATGGAGAGCATTATCAGATTCAATGCAAAACGAACTCATCAAATAACGATTACCAAAAAGGAAATCACGATTGTACCCTGTGCAACCTTTGCTTTATATACTGCACTTAAATCAATTCTGAATCAAGGTAATGAAGTTATCATTATTCAACCTTCATACTACACTTATGGGCCAGCTGTTGTTATGAATGGAGGAATTCCTGTTTATTATGATCTTGATGGTGATTTTACCATAGATTGGAATCTGTTTAAAGACTGTATTACTGAAAAGACAAGAGCAGTCATTGTCAACTCTCCCCAGAATCCAACGGGAAAAGTATGGAAAAAAGAAGACTGGGACATGCTTTATGAACTGATTAAAAACCGTGATATTTATTTAATTTCCGAAGAAATATATGATACTTACTGTTATGATGAGACAGAACATTACAGTTCTTTTGTTCATCCTGAACTTAGGGAAAAGACTTTCTGTATTTTTTCTTTTGGCAAAATGTTTCATACTTCCGGCTGGAAAGTGAGCTATATGCTTGCTTCAGAAGTTTTAATAACAAGATTTCAATGTCATCAACAGTATATTTCTTACAGTGCTAATGCTCCTGCACAATATGCTATCGCAAAATATCTCGACGTATTTAATCCGGATCTCAATAAAAAACTCATGCAGAAAAAAAGAGATATTTTTAATGAAATGATTAAAGAAACACCGCTTCAGATCGAACAACAAGCGGAAGGAAGTGTTTTTCAGGTTGTTAATTTCAGGACTATTTCTAAAAACATGACAGATGTAGAGTTTTCAAAATGGCTTACCATTGATAAGAGGGTTTCCTGCCTTCCACTTTCTGCTTTTTACAATTCCAGAGATAATTCTGATTATATCAGGTTTAGTTTTGCTAAAAAAGATGAATTGATTATTCAGGCTTTGGAGCATTTGAAAAGAAGTCTTTGATTTTTCTGGATTTGCTTTTCCCAAAGATCACACAAATTTTCACAGATGATGGCTGATATTTTTTGCCTGGATTTTTTATGACGTGGATAGACATGAAAAAGCACCGCCATAGCGATGCTTTTGTACTATTTTCACATTGATTTTAAAGAGCCAATACTCTTACATCAATTCTTCTGTTTTTTGCTTTGCATTCATCAGTGTCATTAGCTTCACAAACAGGATGCTGTGAACCATATCCTTCTGCTTCTATTCTGTCTCCGGAAATACCTAGTTCGAGCAGTTTAAGTTTGGCTGTCTGTGCTCTCAGATTGGATAATTTAAGGTTACTGTCCTCGTTACCACTATTATCTGTATATCCGCCCAGTTTTATTTTCAGATCAGGATAAGCATTTAAAATTTCTGACAAAGTATTCAATTGAAGCACGGATTCTGCTTTCAGATCACTTGAACCTGTTTCAAAATAAAGGTTTTCAATGGTATACCACTTATTTGGATCTAATGCAGACTTATCTTTTTGTTTCACCACATTGTAAAGTTGGTAAAGCTGGCTTCCGTCACCAATAGCAATTGTTTTTCCTCCGTCCAGTTTTATTTTCTGAATATTACCTGTTTCATATACAAAGTCTCCGTTTTCATTAAGGTGTCCTTTAATTTCTCCCGGAATGACCGTAATTATTTTAGAATCTCCATTTACAGTTACTGCACTACTGGAAATTCCTGTAAGGCTTTCAATTTTTGCTTTTCTGTTAGCTTCAATTTTATCTTTATGCAAAACAGCCAAAGTAGGTGCAATCACCAAAGAAACGATTGACATTAATTTGATCAGGATGTTCATCGAAGGTCCTGATGTATCTTTAAACGGATCTCCCACCGTATCACCTGTTACAGATGCTTTGTGTGGTTCTGAACCTTTATAATACGTCTGTCCATTAATATCAACTCCTTTTTCGAAGGATTTTTTTGCATTGTCCCACGCGCCTCCTGCGTTATTCTGAAACATTCCCATTAACACACCACATACTGTAGCTCCCGCCAGGAATCCTCCTAATACTTCAGGTCCGAAAATAAAACCGATTAATAAAGGAGAAACGATAGCAATCGCACCAGGCAGCATCATTTTTCTGATGGATGCATCTGTAGAAATGGCTACACATTTTTCATATTCCGGTTGCGCTTTCCCTTCCAGAATTCCCGGAATTTCACGGAATTGTCTTCTTACTTCTTCTACCATTGCCATAGCAGCCTGTCCTACTGCGGTAATCGCCAATGAGGAGAAGATAAACGGAATCATCCCACCTACAAAAAGTCCGGCAAGAACGTCTGCCCTGTAAATATCGATACCATCAATTCCTGCGATTCCTACAAATGCTGCAAATAAGGCTAAAGCAGTCAAAGCAGCTGAAGCAATGGCAAATCCTTTTCCGGTAGCAGCAGTTGTATTTCCTACAGCATCCAGAATATCTGTTTTTTCACGTACTTCTTTGGGAAGTTCGCTCATTTCTGCAATACCTCCGGCATTATCTGCAATAGGCCCGAAAGCATCAATAGCAAGCTGCATAGCTGTAGTGGCCATCATTCCGGCAGCTGCAATAGCTACACCATAAAGGCCTGCACACAGATAAGAGCCATAGATTCCTCCTGCCAGTACAATAATAGGAAGTAAGGTAGATTCCATCCCAACGGAAAGTCCGCCGATAATATTGGTTGCGTGCCCTGTAGAAGACTGTCTCACAATACTGGAAACCGGTCTTTTCCCCATAGCCGTATAATATTCTGTAATAATACTCATTAAAGTTCCTACAACCAATCCAACCATTATCGCTCCGAAAACGCCCATTTTAGTAAACTCATGGCCTCTTAATACCATTTTTTCAGGAAGAATATACGTTACCAGGAAATAGGAAGCAATAGCCGTAATCACAATACTTCCCCAGTTTCCAAGATTTAATGCATTTTGTACGCTGGAAGTGGATGACCCTTCATTATCATTAATTTTCACAAATAAAGTTCCGATCATTGAAAATATAATTCCTGTTCCTGCAATCAGCATCGGTAAAAGAATCGGGGCAAAGCCTCCGAATGCGTCATCAGAAATGGTTTCTCTCCCCAATACCATAGTAGCCAGAACCGTTGCAACATAAGATCCAAAGAGGTCTGCACCCATTCCTGCGACATCTCCCACATTGTCTCCAACGTTATCTGCGATGGTAGCCGGGTTTCGGGGATCATCTTCAGGAATTCCTGCTTCTACTTTTCCTACAAGGTCAGCACCTACGTCTGCGGCTTTTGTATAAATACCACCTCCTACTCTTGCAAAAAGGGCAATAGATTCAGCGCCCAGAGAAAATCCGGTAAGAATTTCGATGGTTTTTTCCATTTCATGAGAATCTACTGTAGCTTCAGGGGCAAAAATCTGTTTAATAATCAGAAATAAAGCTCCTAAACCTAAGACAGCAAGCCCGGCAACTCCCATTCCCATTACAGAACCTCCTGTAAAAGAGACTTTAAGAGCTTTTGAGAGTGAAGTTCTTGCAGCTTCTGCCGTTCTCACATTCGCTTTGGTAGCGATTTTCATCCCGATAAACCCTGCTGATGCAGAGAATACAGCTCCTACGGCAAAAGCAATTCCGATACTCCAATGTGAGTTGGCATTACTTGACCCCATTACTGCCAATAGAATGGCGACAACAACAACAAAGTACGTTAAGATTTTGTATTCAGCCTTTAGAAAAGCCATTGCACCGTCTGCAATATGGCCGCTGATTGTTTTCATTTTTTCATTTCCAGCATTCTGTTTATTGACCCAGTTGCTCTGAAGAAATGTATAAAGCAAAGCTATGACACCAAAAATTGGCACTAACACAAATAGATCCATAGTTTATTATTTTATATTAAAAAATTGAGATTAGTCTTATAAATATAATGAAATTATAAACACATAATAAAATTCACTAACAATAATATATTATTTTGTAAATTTGTTTATCACTATGATTTGAATTAATTATTTATGAAAAGGATATTGTACACTATTTTTTTATCTGCAAGCATAAGCAGCTGTCAAAATAAGATTCCACAACAAAACGCTGAAATGCTTTATTTCGGAGGTCCTATTATAACAATGGAAGACACCCCTCTTCAGGTTGAAGCTGTAGCAATAAAAGACGGGAAAATACTTTTTGCGGGAACAAAATCAGATGCAGAACGTTTTTCAGAGCCAGCAACCAAAATGATTAATCTTAATGGAAAAACTCTACTTCCTGGTTTTATAGATGTTCATGGACATCTTACTTCAAGAGCCGGGATGATGGATATTGTAGATTTATCTCCTGAACCCTATGGCACTGTAAATTCAATTGAAGCTTTACAGATTACCATTAAAAACTACATCAAAGAAAAAAAAATTACAGATCAACAGCCGATTATCGGAAATGGTTATGATGATGCAATTATGACAGAGCATCGTCATCCTACAAAAGCTGAACTGGATGTTATCAGTAAGACCAATCCTATCATTGTTATTCATGCTTCAGGCCATGCCAGTGTAGCTAACAGTGCCATGCTAAAGCTTTTGGGAATAACGGAATCATCAAAAGATCCTGAAGGAGGGCACATTGGCAGGGATAAAAAAACAGGAAAACTGAACGGAAAATTAGAAGAAAATGCAAGTTTCAACGCGTTACTGGTCATCACAGAAAAAATGGGTAAAGGCAAAAACACAGAGGCTCATGCAATGGAAAATCTGATGAAAGCCCAGAATGAATGGCTCAGCTATGGACAGACTACTATTTGTGATGGGAGAACGATGGGAGAAAGTGTTGCGCTGTTAGAAAAAGCAGCATCCCAACATCTTCTTAAAGCTGATGTTGTTTACTTTCCGGATTACGAATATTTCAAAAAGGATTTCAACAGTTTCAAACCAAAGTATATGAAATATGAAAATCACCTGAAATTAGCCGGATTCAAATTTTCTGACGACGGTTCTCCACAAGGTAAAACGGCCTGGCTTACCCAGCCTTATTTAGTTCCTCCTGAAGGTCAGTCTAAGGATTATAAAGGATTCCCTATTTTTACGGATGAAACCTTATACAACGATCTGAAAGTCCTTTTTCAAAATCACATCACTGCCCAGCTTCATGTAAATGGAGATGCTGCAATTGATCAGGCCATCCGTGTTATTCAAAGATTAAAAGATGAAAACATTTACAAGCCGGAATTGCGGGCAACATTAATTCATGTACAGAACAGCAGACCTGATCATATTCAAAAAATAAAAGAATTAGGAGTAATCCCTTCTTACTTTTCTACGCATGCTTATTTATGGGGAGATTGGCATTATTCGAGTGTTTTCGGCCCTGAAAGAGCTTCTTTTATAAGCCCGGCAAATTCAGCATTAAAAGCAGGAATTATTTTTACCATTCATCATGATGCTCCGGTTACACCACCCGATCTGATTACAGCAGTATACGCAGCAGTGAATAGAAAGACACGGTCTGGAATGATTTTAGGTCCTAATGAAAAAATCTCCACCCTTGAAGCGTTAAAAGCGATTACCATTAACGGAGCTTATCAATTGCAGGAAGAAAACAGAAAAGGGTCTATTAAACCTGGTAAACTAGCTGATTTTGTTATTCTTGATCAGAATCCTTTAACCACAACTCCTGAAAATCTCAGAAACATTAAGGTTCTGGAAACGATAAAAGAAGGAAATTCTGTATACAAAAGAAATTAAACCTATTGATACATAATAAAATATTCACAAAAAAAGCAGATGAAAAATCATCTGCTTTTTTATTCTAGGGAAAAAATCTTATCCTCCGAATTTATCTGCATAGTCTGTTTGAGAAGCTTTGATCACTTTTCTTGCGTGTTCAGCTCCGTAAACTTCCTGGATTCTGCATTTTGCAGGCTCATCCGGTAAATTTTTATAAGTAAGGAAGTAGTGCATCAATCTTTTTACTTCAGCTTCCGGTAATTCAGAAATATCTCTGAAGTGCCCGAAAGCGTGGTCATTAATCATTACTGCAACAATTTTATCATCTGCTTCACCTCCGTCGATCATTTTGAAACCTCCGATTGGAATAGCTTCCATCAATAAACCTCCGGCATGGATATTGTGAGAACTTAAAACACAGATATCAAGTGGGTCATGATCACCCATAGTAACGTCAGTAGCACCTGATTCTACAGCAAGTTTCATCACCTCTTTATCACAGTATGTTCTTGGTACAAAACCATATAAAGCCGGGATAATGTTAGAGAATTTCTGTGGCCTGTCTACCTTTAAATATCCTGTTTCTTTATCTACTTCATATTTAATAGTATCTGAAGGAACAATTTCCACAAATACGTTGACAACATTTGGCGCATCTTCTCCTGCAGAAATTCCGTGCCATGGATGTGCTTTAAAATTTGGAATCATTATTTATCTGTTATTTTTTAAGTTATTATTAAAATTTCTTTTCTTAAATCTTCTATAGTTTCAGCAATATAATCGTTGCTTTCCATATAATTCATGATGAAAATCGTTTTGAATTCATCCAGCTGAACTTCTCCTTTTAATCCATCATAGGTTTTGTGAAGCAGTTCTATAATCGCATTCTTTGAGTCAACAATATTCTTCCATGAATTTTTCGTAATGTACAACTGTTGTGAAGAGTTATACTCAAATTCTTCGTTGATTGCTTTTTCTGTCAGGAAAATAAACTCATGAACCGCCAGTCCTCTATCAAACCTCTGGATAAGGTTGGATGGTTTCATTCTGTCCAGAAACAATGTCATTCTTTCGTAGGAATGTGCTTTGTTCTCTGAATTTGATTTCACGGTAAGCAGTTTGATTTCCTGGTTCTTAAGAGTAATGTATGAGTGTACAAATTGTCTGAGCAAAACCAGAAAAGGAATTGCAATAATCAATGCAAATGCATAGGGTAAATATCCTGATAGACTCGTCATAATTTTAGACTGCAAAATTACTAATTATTTTCCGTCTTCTAAAGAGTTTTTAAAGATATCCACTTTAGAAATTTGTATATAGACCAATGCAAGGATAATTATAAGATAAAAGCCAAGCATCATCCTGTTTACCAGAGACGGAAAAACCAAAAATCTCAGCATAACAGTTGTGTAAATAAGAACGAAAAACAAGAGCTGAGCCTGATTCTTTTTATTATAAAACGAGAAACGGTTAGCAAGAATAACCACAATAAAAATCAATAAAATCGGAAAGTAGGAAGAATTGAAATCCAACATTACATTACTTTTAATAAAACGAAAATAATCTGCAAAGGAAAATAGATCAGGCTGCGACACAGGATAAATCTGAACTTTCGTAAACTGGTTCATAAAAAGTGTAGACCAAGAAACCTGATTAAAAGCCTGTATTAAAAAGAAGGAAAGAAATATATATCCGTATGATACCAGTAATAAACCTGTTTTAATCTGAAAGCTATTTCTATAAAAATAAATAAGGGCATACAGGAATGAATAAAAAATAAAATATTCAGGTCTTGTAAGCACACAAAGCATAGCCCATATGCCTGCAAAAAAGAAATTTTTTCTCACTAAAAACACATAAAAGCTCAAAAGAAGCAGCAAGCATGATAAGGAATCTGCTGATACATGCCGGGCCGATTCCGGCAATGGCTTGAACAGTGAAATCAAAACAGTAAGGATGAAGGCAAGAGGATAATTTCTCAGAATTTTTATCAAAAAGCTGAAAATCAGAACCAGAATCAATGCATAAGAGATAACTGAAATCAAAGAGATGGAAGCAGAAGCACTGAAACCAAGCTTAAACAATGACCAGCCGATAAAATTATAAAAAGGTTTTACCACAAAAAGCTGTAACTCTTCTTCGTAGGCTTTGGGATTTTGTGAGATTATTTTATAGTAAGTACTCTCTCCTTTTGCCACTTCCTCAACCATGGGATTAACAGGCCCAAGTCCTGCAAAGTCGGGATTCTTTTCCCTCAGTTCGTCATATACCTTCTGATGAATTTCTTCAATTTTCATTTCAGGATATTCCGTTTTATAAATCAGCCCCATATAGGCCTCCATATCAGTGTTGTAATAATGATGGGTATACAGGTAGTATGACATCATGCATACATAGATTGAAAATATAAAAACAAGAATATTCTTCTTTTTTTCCATACACTGATATTAAGAATACAAATGTAAAAAAACTATCTTTTTAAACCCGTATTCCTATAAAAAGCTTTACGAAGAGGATTTTTCTGTATTAAAGTTCAAACAGTGCCGGCCTCTGTGTCACTTCATGATAACAGACACTATTTTCATCAAAGAAATGGTAAACAAGACTTTTTCTCGTTCTATTTTTATCCGTGTGAGGTTCTCCGCCGTGAAGAATATTGGCATGCCAGATTAATAAATCTCCTTTTTTGGCTTTAAAGATTTCTTTCTTCAAGCCTAATTCTTTTACTTTATCCTCCAGGAAAGTTTCATAAGCTCTGTAGCTTTTCTTACCAATTTTCAAAGCTGTCCCTTCATTATCATAATCAGAATTCAGGAAATAAGGGAGTTTATGGCTTTTAGGAATATAATGAAGCGCTCCGTTATTCTCATCTACATCTTCCAGGGCAATCCATACACCTAATAAACCACCTAATGGATAAGTGGTCATATGAATACTGTCAGAATGGGTTTTCTGCTGGCTGCCGTTGATAAAATTGATACTTTGGAAAAGTTTGGATTTTCCGTCAAGCAAAACAGATAAAAATTCTAACAGTTCTTTATCACTTCCAATATTTTTAATGATTTCTGAATGGTGGATCGCAAACATCAGTTTTCCTCCGTATATAAATTTCAAAGTCCCATCCTTCATTAGTTTATCAATTTCAGCATTGATCTGATCGGCCGTTTCAGGAGTAAGGAAATTTCTAAGAATCATATAGCCATTTTCATCATACTGAAGAGCACTTTCTTTATTTTCGTCGGAAAGTTTCTTAAAAAAAGGAGTTTCCCTAAGTTTTGAATCATCCAGTCTTCTTTCGCTAGCCGGAAGATGTGCAAAATCTTTACTTGAAATACTTGAAAAATAGTTCTTATTGATTCCGTATTTTTTATATAATGGAATATTATGCTTTAATTTATTCTTTTTAAATATGTTATAAAGCATGTATGATAATTTGTACTGACGAATCTGTTGTAACATAACTGTTTTACTAAGGATTTTATAAAGTTACGGAATATTACCTAATTAGAACCAATCTAAACAATGCTTTTCATCATAAAAAAGACTTTCCTCTTAATACAAGATATCCTAATTTTTTAAAAAGGTTCTTTTTTGAATTCTCAATAATTCCGTACGGTCTTAATTCGGGACGAAACCCTCTGAAAAACTCTTCAATATTAGGTAGTTCTCCCCCTTCAAAATCAAAAATATGAGTTTCTATATTTTCTTTAATGAGATGATCAATCAATACGGATGCTCCTGATAATTTGACATAATCTTTATCATTAAAATTTCCTAAAAGCGCTACCATATTACTATCCGAATACGTAGCAATCATGTTAACAATCTTATGCTTATAGTAAAAAGCTGTGAATTTCAGATATCCGGACTTATAAAAGCTTTCAAAAATCCTCATGAATTCAAACAAATCATGGTCTTTATTCAATCCTATTGTATTGGATTCAATAAAAGCTTTTGCTTTCTCATAAGGGATTGTTTTGATTTCTGATTCTTGTAAAACAGCTTCATCTAACCGAAGTTTTCTTTTTCTTTTAGGTGAATATTTCGAATATACTTTCTCATAAGCCTCAGGATATAATAAAAAGTTTTTCTTGATTCTGATCTTTGTGCGAAGCTGATTGACATCATTAAAAGGATACGCCCTTATCATGTAATTTTTTTCCAGGTATTCTAAAAATGACTCATTAAGATCCACATCATCTTTGCTGGAAAAAACTCCAAGCTGCTGACAAAGCTTAGGATTATGCACTATTTTCAGTCCATATTTTCTTACAAAAGGTATGGGCATTACAGCTTCATAATCTTTATAAACAAGAATTTCCCATGGCATTGTAGAAGTTGTATCTAAAAAATCTTTTGTTGCAGAATATTTTCTTTGTTCGGAATTTTCTAAACATTGAGCATATTTTACAAAATCAATTTCATGGTATTTCAATCTTCTAATCATAATAATCCTGCGTCTGAGAAGCTAAAATAAGAGTCCTGCGTGACAATAATATGGTCTAAAAGCTGAATGCTTAATGTATTTCCCGCTTCTTTTATTTTCTGTGTGATATTGATATCTTCCCGGCTTGGTTTTAAACTTCCGGAAGGATGATTGTGCGCAATGATAATACCTGTTGAAAAATGATCCAAAGCTGACTTATAAAGTGTTCTTACATCTACAATAGACTGACTGATCCCTCCCTGTGTGAGTTGAGAAACATGAATTACTTTATTGCTGTTATTAAGGAAAATTGTCCAGAACTCTTCTGTTCTCAGATCGGAGAGCTGGTTTCTGAGAATCGCATAAGCATCATGACTGTTTCCAATAATTGTTTTTTCAGGAATATCCTGTACTGCTCTTCTTCTGCCGATTTCCAAAGCTGAAATAATTGAAATGGCTTTTGATTCTCCAATACCTTTAAATTTCATCAGATCTTTGGCAGAAAGTAAGCTCAATTCATTCCAACTGTTATTGACAGAGGCCAAAATTTTCCTTGCTAATTCCAAAGCATCTTCCTCTCTATTTCCACTTCCCATAATAATTGCCAGAAGTTCAGAATCAGAAAGTGAGCTTTTGCCTTTCTGCAAAAACTTTTCTCTGGGTCTGTCATCTTCGGCAAGGAGTTTTATGGCCATGGAAAAAAATTATAGATGAATATTATCAATTAATAGAAAGCATATAAAATAACAGGTTTTGGAGACCTATCAATATATTTTGCTGTTTCTTTAAGTGCATTGACGGAAAGCATCGGGCATCCTAAACTCAGACATGCAGGAGTCTGAGATTCTGTGTCAGGAATGCATCCGTAGGAATGAAGAACAATAGCTCTTTGCATGGCATTGCTATTGGTAGCATCCAGTCCTGCCAGACGATAAGCTTTCCCAAACTTCCCTATATAGCTTTCTCCAATGACATATTTTCCAAGTGATGACTGATAAGAGCCTTCAACATTACTGAATTTCAAAGCATCTGATTTTGGAATGACAGAGCCTGATCCATGAGAAACTACAGCCTGCTGTAGAATCGTATTATTTTTCAGGTTATAAATAAAATAACGATACTTCCCGGATGGGATTTTAAAGTTGATAAAAACAGCCAGTTCCTGATTGTACTCTTTTCCTTTTATATAATTTTTAATCTCCAAAATTCTTGTTTGAGGAATACCTGATGGGTTCAACTGCTGGGATTCAGCTTTTGAACAGGAAATTACAATTAAAAAAAGAAAAATAAAGTGCTTCATCATCCGGTTTTATATACTACTCTATGATCATTCCGTCTTTCATAACGAGCTTGCGGTCTGTGATTTCTGCCAGATTCGGGTTATGCGTTACAATGACAAAAGTTTGGTTGTATTTGTCTCTAAGATCAAAAAACAATCTATGAAGATCATCGGCGTTCTTGGAATCAAGGTTACCTGTAGGCTCATCTGCAAAAATAATTTTCGGGGAATTGATTAAAGCTCTTGCTACAGCTACCCTTTGCGCCTCTCCACCTGAAAGCTGGTTGGGTTTATGATTCAGTCTTTGCTCTATCTTTAGATCTTCAAATAAAGCATAAGCTTTTTCGATAGCTTCTCTTTCGTTAGCTCCAGCTATTTTTGTCGGAAGCAATACATTTTCCAATGCGGTAAACTCCGGAAGAAGCTGATGAAACTGAAATACGAAACCGATATTCTGATTTCTGAATTTTGACAGCTGTTTATCATTCATATTAATAAATGATTCTCCTGCAATTTCAATTTCAGTATCATATTTATTAGATTGACTAGGATGATCCAAAGTTCCCAGAATCTGCAGCAATGTAGATTTACCAGCTCCTGATTCTCCTACAATAGAAACCACTTCCCCCGTTTTGATCTGAATATCAACACCTTTCAGTACCTCTAAATTCCCATAAGATTTATGGATATTTCTTGCTTTAATCATGATTCAAAAGTAGTGAATTGCCTGCAAATAAAAAACCGCTTTTTGAAGCGGTTTGTATTTTATTTTAGATTTAGTATTATTAGATTTTGTTAATTCATTTATAGAAGTCTTTTCTATTAATTTTTTTAATGATTCCTGTCTTATTTTTTTGCAAAAATTTTTGTAATATAAACTTTCTTCTAAACCCATAAGGTTTTGTTAGGTGTCTCCATTTCCATTTACCAAAAAACAGAAAAACCTCCTTGGAGGTTTTATTTTATTGTTTTGTTAATACCATTTTTTCTTGGGGTAATAGAGGTACAAAGCTGCTGAAGTTTGGACATTTTGAAGGATTTAAAAGTCCATCTTTATCCTGAGAGTAATACAATGTCATTTCATTAGGATTGTTTTTTCTAGTTTCTATAAATACATTACCGGATTCTAAACAATCATAGTTGCCAACAAAATGCATTAAATATGATCTTTTTTGAAAATTATATCCCCAAAAATACGTATCATTATCAGATTTGTTCAAAGAATTATAAATAACATTTCCTTGGTTATCTTTGATTAGCATACGTCCGATAATCATATCCCATGAAAGCGCATCATTAGGATTATTTTTATAGTTTATCTTTTTATCTAATTTAATCTCATATTGTTTACTATTAGCAACGCCTTTCCATATCCCTATCAACTTGTCAAGTCTATTGTTAGTGTCCTTTACATATGTGATGTTCTCTAAATCAGGGCAGCCTTCATCATGATTAGGACGCATTGCGCATTCTTCAAATTGTTCCAAAGTTCCTATCACTTGTGCTTTACAAGAAACAAACAAAGATAGCAATGCCAGTATAAATAATTTATTTTTCATTGTTATAAATTTTAATTTTTAAGGACAATCATTAGATTGTACGTTATTATTCGAATTTAATGTTTTTTTCTGTACAGTACCATTAGATTTTATTTTATATAATTCTACTCCCTGTACGTCCATATTGTATCTCAAAAAGTTAAGAAATAATTTTTCAAAAGACCAATAAGGATTTCTTGTTCGAAATGCAGCATATTCATCCCTCCACCGCTGAGTGTCGAATCCTGTTTTGATATCCGTTGGAGCACCTGTAAACATAATGGTATAATTCCCATAACTGGAAACCATAGCTCCATAAAGCTCACTGTAATTATCATCAGTCACCATTCCTGCCATGGTCATCAATGTATTAACATCTGCCGGAGAAAACATTCTGATAGGCTGATTTATTTCTATTTCTCCATTTTCATTAGTCTTGCCTGTTTCATAATCATTCAAATGAGTGTGGATGTATCCTTTAAGATCTGGGGTTACTGTAACTGTCATTCCGTCCGAACTTGCTGTAGAAACAGCTGGTGATAACTCTGTAAATACTCCGCTTTTACTTTCAGCATATCCTGTTTCTTTTTTGAGGCCTACTTTTGTAGCTAAAAGATCCACTTTAACTTTAAAATTAGCATTTATATTCTGAGCCTTCAACTTTGTACAAGGATCTTCTGTTTCCGGCGGATCCGGATATTCATAGCCATCACCACCTCCGCCTCCGTCATCCATTCCTATAGGATCAAATGTCTTGGGGTTTGTGCCGGGAGTCCATTTACAAATTGTTTCCGAAGTTGTATATGGAGTACAATTAGGCTCGTTGTTGGTACATCCTATGGTAATCCATCTTGTACTACACACAAAAGTCGGCGTATTTCTTGATGAAATTCCGGTTTGAGGCTCTGTTTTCTCCCCATAATCGGTGATATTGGAAAAGATAATAGCATGGAAGAAATCAATCATTTTTTTGTCATCTTTTTCAAAGAAATAGACTTTATTTCCTTCCCTTACGGCTTCCATAAGGAGAATTACTCTATTATCTTTTACTACAGGAACAAGCAGATATTTTTCTCCGAACTGGCCGAAGGTCATAGCATAATCCCAGTACAGCTCACCATATCTGCTTTTTACATGCTCAGCATTGGCTACTTTCATAAATACCTGCAGTACTTTATGGATGTATACTTCGTCTTCCTTCCAGAAGCTTTTTGAAGCAAATCTGGTAGAAGAACTATAAGAGTCTTGTTGCGCAGAGTCTTCTGTTGAGAATTCTTCGTTCCGGCAACACCATAAGGTGGACAGAATAGTAAACAGAAAGAATAATCGAAAAATAGTTTTTTTCATTGACATTTGGTTTTTATTGTGTTAAATATAATTATTTTTCAAACTTGAGAGAAATAAATTATTATTCAAAATCTTTTTTTCATAATTCTACCCGGTATTTAGAAAGAATAGCGGAATTGAAATCATAAGTAAAGGAGCTTTAGGAATAAATAAAGATCCTGAAAAAGTAATTTTTCAAATATATTAAAAACCAAAAAACCTCCCGATTTGGGAGGTTTTACTATTTTCAGTTCAGAAAATTACAGTAACAAAGTTAATGGACTTTCTAAATAGGTTCTTAATGTCTGTAGGAACTGAGCCCCTGTAGCACCGTCTACTACTCTGTGGTCACACGCCAATGAAAGTTTCATGGTGTTTCCAACTACGATCTGACCATCTTTAACGATTGGTTTCTCAATAATGGCTCCTACTGAAAGGATTGCAGAGTTTGGCTGATTGATGATACTTGTAAACGTTTCGATTCCGAACATTCCTAAGTTTGAAATAGAGAATGTAGATCCTTCCATTTCATTAGCTTTAAGACCTTTATTCTTAGCTCTTGAAGCCATATCTTTTACAGATGCAGAAATCTGAGTATAAGTCATCTGATCCGTATTTTTCAATACCGGAACTACCAATCCGTCTGGAATAGCTACTGCTACACCGATGTTGATATTTCCTCTGTGAATGATCTTATCACCTGCCCAGCTTGAATTAACCTGAGGATGTTTTCTTAAAGCAATTGCAGTTGCTTTAATAATCATATCATTGAAAGAGATCTTAGTATCAGGTAAAGAATTGATTTCTTTTCTAGCCTCAATTGCTTTATCCATATTGATCTCAACCATCAGATAATAGTGAGGGGCAGAGAATTTACTTTCAGAAAGACGTTTTGCAATAATATTTCTTACTTGTGAATTTGGAGTCTCTGTATCTTCACCTTGTACAAAGCTTACTGCAACAGGAGCAGCGCTTGCTGCAGGAGCTGAAGCAGCTGGTTTTGCAGCTGGCTGATAGTTTTCAATATCTTTTTTAACGATTCTTCCGTTTTCACCAGACCCCTGAACACTGTTGATATCAACTCCCTTATCCTGAGCCATTTTCTTAGCCAGTGGAGAGATTGCTACTCTGTCAGAAGATGAAGAGTTCGCAACCGGAGCAGCTTTTTCTTCTGTTTTAGCTTCTGCTTTTTGTTCAGCTGGTTTTTCAGTTGACTGACCGGCAGCTTTTGGAGCTCCTACAGCGGAAACATCTGTTCCTGCAGGGCCAATGATTGCTAATACGGAATCAACCGGAGCAGCACCTCCTTCTTCTACACCTTGCTTCAATAATACTCCATTGAATTCAGATTCGAAATCCTGTACTGCTTTATCTGTTTCGATCTCAGCAAGAAGGTCTCCTTCTTTTACTGTATCTCCTACGTTTTTGTGCCATTTAGCCACTTTACCTTCTGTCATTGTATCAGAAAGTCTTGGCATTGTAATAATTTCAACTCCTGCCGGAACTTCTGCAGCAGCAGGCGCAGCAGTTTCTACTTTAGGCTGTTCTTCTGATTTTTTTTCTTCAGTTGCAGCAGCGGGAGCAGCAGCCCTACCTGTCAATCCTGAAATATCTTCTCCTTCATTCCCGATAATAGCTAAAACAGAGTCTACAGCAGCAGCAGATCCTTCTTCTACACCTACGTATAAAAGGGTTCCTTCTATTTCAGATTCGAAATCCTGAACTGCTTTATCAGTTTCAATTTCAGCTAAAATATCTCCTTCTTTTACTTTATCTCCTACTTTTTTATGCCATTTGGCCACCTTACCTTCCGTCATTGTGTCGGACAGGCGGGGCATCGTAATTACTTCTGCCATAATCTATATTGATTTGAGATTCGAGATTTGAGATTTGAGATTTCAGAAATTTCAAACTTCAAATTTCAAATAAATTTTTATTTTTTAGTTTTCTAATTTGTCTAAGAATGGATAATCTTCCTGAGCATATACATACTCATAGACTTTTTCTGCATCCGGATACGGGGAGTTTTCCATAAATTCGATACACTCTTCAACAAAGTCTCTGGATTTGTTATCCATAACTTCCAATTCTGCTTCTGTAGCCCATCCGTTTTCTAAAATTCTATGTTTTATCAATTCGATTGGGTCATCATTTTTATGAAGAGCTACTTCTTCTTTAGATCTATATGGCTCGGCATCAGACATAGAGTGCCCTCTGTAACGGTAAGTTCTTGCTTCAATGAAAGTAGGTCCGTCTCCTCTTCTTGCTCTTTCAATAGCTTCGTAAGCAGCTTCTGCCACTTTTTCAGGATCCATTGCATCTACAGCAAGGCAAGGCATTTCGTATCCTAATCCTAATTTATAGATATCTTCGTGGTTGGCTGTTCTTTTTACAGAAGTTCCCATTGCATACTGGTTGTTTTCTACAACAAATACTACAGGAAGTTTCCAGTTCATTGCCATGTTGAAGGTCTCATGTAAAGAACCTTGTCTTGCAGCACCATCACCAAAGAAACAGATATTTACTGCTTTTCTGTCGAAATATTTATCTGCAAAAGCAATACCTGCACCTAATGGAATTTGTCCTCCAACGATACCATGTCCTCCGTAAAAACGGTGTTCTTTACTGAAAATGTGCATAGATCCACCCATACCTCCGGATGTTCCGGTAGCTTTACCACAAAGTTCAGCCATGATTCTTTTAGGATCTACTCCCATCGCCATTGGATGGATGTGACATCTGTAAGCAGTAATCATACTATCCTTTGTAAGATCCATTGCATGCGTAAAACCGGCAGGGATAGCTTCCTGACCGTTATACAAATGTAAAAATCCTCTGATCTTTTGTTTTAGGTAAAGAGAACGGCATTTGTCTTCAAACCTTCTCCACATTGTCATATCTTCATACCACTTCAGGTATACCTCTTTAGAAAATTCTTTCATGTGTTAGCTCTTGCTTTTTTATGATGAAATAGTTGAGCAAAATTATGAAAAAAACTTTGTTTTTATTCTATACATAGATAACTTTTCGATTTTTCTGCAAAATCTATTTGCGGGCTGTATGGATTATTCTTAATTTCCGACCCCTTGGAAGCTTGATAAAGCTAAGTTTTATCCATTACATTCTTTCCGTAATATTTCAGAAATCGCCCTATTCATAAGTATTTCCCGAAACAACATATAATTAGGAGACATTGGAATTCTTTATATTTTGTTCTCCTATTTTATTCCTCTTTAATTATTGTTAATATATATTTTGGTTATTTCAACAGCTTCTTTTCCGGGAAAAATCTGTAAGTTTCAGAGTTCTGTCTTCAATTTCATTAACGAAATTACCCTATTGTTTTACCGTTCTGGCTTTAATTTCCTTCCAATCTTTGTCTGCTATAAATCCTTCCCTGCCATTTTCATTGTATACTCACCTTTTCACTCAAGCAGGTAAACAACCTCTGTTTTTCATTGAATCCCGATTTCAGGATTGACACAATTGATGGATAGGTTGTAGTGTAACAATATTTTCCCGGGAAACTTTTTGAATAAAGGCTAAACAACCTGAAAATATAAATAATATGAATACAGGTTACATGATAATGCTGAGTAAGACTGATCAATTAATATTAAGCATTTCCTGCAAAATTCAGTATTCATTTAAAAAAGCAAAAAAAACATTTCACTTCATCAAAAACATTTAGTAATCAGATAACTTACCCATTAAATCACCTATTCCATCTCATGGTTTCCATTTGATTTTTGAGGTTATAATAGTATATTTGGTTTTTAATCTCAACTATGGAAGAAAAACAATCTTCATTATTACATAAAATTTCAAAAGTCATCTCTGATTTTTTTAATCCTTTGATCTCTCTGATCATTTTCTTTATCTACATGAGCATCAGAGAATATTCCCTTAAAAATTCTATGCTTTATTTCCTTCCTGTATTATTAATGATCATTATTCCGGTTGTGATATGGCTGGTGTGGAATGTAAAGACTGGAAGGTATACCAATATGGATGTTTCCAACCGTGTCCAAAGGAAAACCTTATATATATTTATTGCAGTTTGTGTGATCGCCTATCTTCTTTTTAATTATATCAGAAACGGATACATTGATTTTGTCATGCTATTTATTCTGGTACTACTTTTCGCTCTTCAGATCAGCAATCTTTTTATCAAAAGCTCGATGCATACAGCATTCAATGTATTTGTGGCAGCACTCTTTTTCTCACTGAACTGGAAAATGGGTTTTGCATGGCTGGGAATCGCTATTTTAGTCGGAATCACACGTATCATTTTAAAAAGACATACCGTAAAAGAAGTATTTATGGGGGCTGGAATAGCTTTTCTGGTATCTTTTATCTATCTTTATTGCAATATTCAATTTCAACATTAGAATACTCTATGAAAATAAATCATCTTACTGCCGCAGAAGAAAACTTTATGAAGCTGTTTTGGAAAATGGAATCTTTTTATCTGAAGGACGTTATGGAGCAGCATCCGGAACCGAAACCACACCAGAACACGGTTTCCACTTATTTGAAAATATTAGTTGAAAAAGGCTATCTATCTACTGTAAAAGAAGGAAGAATCTTTAAATACAGCGTACTTGTTCCTTTAGATGGGTATAAAAAATTTCTATTAAAAGAACTTTCACACAACTTTTTTAATCATTCAGGGAAGGAAATCCTGGAGCTTTTATTAAGTGAAAAATTAATTTCCCAGGAAGATATGAAGGGTTATTTTGATCTAAAAATCGAAATAAAGCCAGCAAAGGTGGAAGAACCTAAGTTCGAAGTAGCTGAAGAAATCCTGAATCCAAAAAAAGAAAAGAAAACCAAAGGAAAAGACAAGGATAAGGATAAAAAGAAAAAAAAGAAAAAAGATTAATCTAAACCTTAAAAACACCAAATCATGAAAACAAAATTCCAGGAAACTCTAAGCCGGGCCAATGAAGTCATTTTCCGATATCCAATGATTTTGGTAATGGCTTTATTAGCTGCTATTGGTGCCATATACATTGTGGAAACGGAACGTAGTGAAATTACTTCTTATATTAAGTTCACCATTTGTTCCTGTCTCGGAATTTCTCTGATGTTTGCATTAAAAATGTTGTCACAGAGAATCGGGAAAGAATTACTACTACAAGTATGCGGTATAGTTTTCCTTATAGGTTTCTATTATATCCTGCCTGATAAAAAAAACAGTTTTACAGAAGTATACGCTTATATCATTGCTGTTACTGCTCTTCTCTCTCACTTATTGGTATCATTTGTTCCGTTTCTGGAGAAAGACAGAGAGCTCAGATTCTGGCAGTATAACAAAAACCTTTTTATCAATATCTTTCTCACTGCCGTATTTACAGGAGTTCTGACAGGCGGTGTGGAATTAGCCATCTTAGCGGTTGATAAACTTTTTGACTTTAATTTTCATGACAGAATTTACAGAGATACATTCTTTGTTCTCGCTATTTTGGGAAGCAGTTTTATTTTCCTTTTATTTAATGATAAAGGCTTAAATAACCTTGAAAAAGACGGAACTTATCCCGTTGTTCTGAAGTTTTTTACTCAGTTTATATTAATTCCGTTACTCCTTATCTATGTAACAATTCTTTATTTTTATTCTGTTAAAATATTAATCAACTGGCAGCTTCCAAGAGGCTGGGTTTCTTACCTTGTTTTAGCCTATAGCATTGTTGGCATCCTTGCATTACTTCTGGTTCATCCGTTGAAAGAAGAAAACGCAAAATCCTGGGTCAGAATATTTTCAAGAGCATTTTATTATACCATTGTTCCTTTGATCGTTCTGCTTTTCACTGCTATTTTTACCAGAATTTTAGAATATGGTTATACAGAACCAAGGTATTTCGTTCTGCTGCTTGCTCTATGGTTGTTAAGCATTGTTGTCTACTTTATTTTCAACAAAAAAGCTACAATAAAGTTCATTCCTGTCAGCTTATTTTTATTTGGTGCTTTTGCATTGGTTTCCCCTTATCTTAATGCATTTAGTGTGGCTAAGAGAAGTCAGAAAACAGAATTGATGAATATTTTAAACCAGCATCAGCTAATGAGTGCAGACAAGATTAATTTTCAGAAAAAAGTTACTGATACTGTCCGTAATGAAATTGCTGATAAATTTGAATTTCTGGCTGAAAGAAAGCAAAGTGAATTTCTATCAACTCTACTGAACGAAAAAGATCAGGCTGAATTAACCGACAATATTAAAAATGGTACATTTTATAGTATCAATTACGATATTCAGAATAAGTTCTCGGATGTGAATGTAACAGTAAAAAACAGAGCATACGAAATGAACAGACTCGTTCTTATTCGTAAAGAACAGGCTGTAGAAATTGGGAATTATCAATATTTAATTTTTTTCCATCGGTATAGCAGGGATCCCCAACAACTGAATAATGACCAGTTTGAGCTTACGGACCAACTGACAGAAAAGTCATCATTAAAACTCAGTTTAAATTCTCAGGAAAAAATAGATTTCGGGCCACAGATTATTAAACTATTTGAGAAAAATAAAAACAAGAAAGGAAATGTATTAATCCCAGAAATTGCTATGGAATCTGATTTAGGAAAGTATCACGTTAAGCTTATTTTCAGTGAAATTACAAGAGAAAAGTACTCTGAAAATTACAATGCCAGTATTTATTACGAAAACGTTTATATCCTTATAAAATTAAAATAAATAAAAAGAGACTACCATATGGATAGTCTCTTTTTTATTTTATCTAAATAGTCTGTTATCTATTAGTTCCTGAACTCCACAATGGAGTATAATCATTATAAACGACTAAGTTTCCGTCATTTTGTACAGAAAGCTTGTTCGCTCCTCTGCGAGAAGTATTTGAACTCCATACTGCTTTATTATAAGAATCATAAACAACTAGGTTTCCATCTGACTGGAACTCCGCTCTGCTTCCTTTATTATCTGTTCCGGATGCCCAGATTGCATCTCCGTTATCGTATGATAAAACAAGATTTCCGTCATTTTGGAAAGTCAGATAATAACTGCCATTAGGAGAGAAAACTTTTCCTCCTTTACGGAATTTGTATCCAGTACTTATATTTCCATTTCCGCGGCCAAAGCCATTATCTCTTCCACTATTTTTCAAATCGCTTTTTGAAGCCCATAACGGGTTTGAGCCATTATAAATAACAAGATTTCCGTCATCCTGAATAGTTAATCTTTCCGCTCTTCTACCATTAGTATTAGAACTAAAAGCCACCCCATTTCCAGGAGTATAAACCACTAAGTTCCCATCATCCTGAAAAACAGCTCTTACTCCCTTGTTATTAGTTCCTGCATCCCACATGGCAACTCCGGCTCTGTTATACAAAACAAGGTTACCATCATTCTGAAAAATCAAATAGTATCGGTTGTTACTTGCCCAGTATTTTCTATTTTGCTCTAAGTTCTGCCCTGTGTAAATGTTCTGTGCATTAATTAATAATCCACCAAACACCATCATTAATGCTAATAAATGTTTTTTCATTATAATTATTTTTTGATTGATTGATAATTTCTAAAATTATGCCAAAACATCATCATTTTCCAACCCAAGTTATAATTAAATGATTTACTGGAAATTAAATTCCATAAAAAAAGCGGCTTAAAAGCCGCTTCATATTTTTACCAACGATTTCCGCCTCCGCCACGGTTGTTACCATAGCCTCCGCCTCTATTATTGTTGTTACCATAACCTCCACCTCTGTTGTTATCGAAGCTTCTTCTTGGCTTCTCTTCTCTTGGCTTAGCCTCAGATACGTTTAGAGTTTTTCCGTTAAATTCTTTTTGGTTAAGAGCTTCAATAGCTTGCTTTCCTTCTTCATCACCCATTTCTACAAAACCGAAACCTCTGGAACGACCAGTTTCTCTGTCTGTAACGATTTTAGCTGATGATACATCACCAAATTCTGCGAATAGATCGTGCAACTCATACTCTTTAGTTGCGTAATTGATGTTTGAAACAAAAATGTTCATTTTAAATAAATTAAAAAATTAATAAAAATTTGGTATATAAAAGAAAAACAACATAAATTAATGAACAAATATTGATTCCAAATATAAACGTATGCAAGATACAATTAAAAATTTCAAATCAAAGCTTTTTTTAAATATTTCTCACATTATGTTGAATCTAAAAACAAAAAAAACACATAAAAACAATTTAAAAACCTGATTACCAAATAGTTAATTAGAAATGCATTTTGTTATAAAATTAGTTAAAGATTTAAAAACAAATGCCAACGCTGAGTCCTCAAAATCAAGTTGATATAACACACAACATTTCATTTATCAACTTCCTTACTGCCCTGTTCTTCATAAAATTTTAAATACTGCACCAGAATATGAAATCTTACACCACAAATTATACCAACACACTTATTGAAGCCGCTGAAGATTGTCCTGTTTTCCGTTCACAGGTTCCTCCTGAAAAAAAGGAAAAAACACTCGCCAGTCTCCAATATGAGCAACTTATAAAAAGTCCTTATCAATATTCTTCCGATGATCTAATTTTTGAATGCTATGCCATTAAAAATGAAATTTCAAAAAATGAGAAAGAGAATGAAAGAGAAAAATTCTTTTCCAGAGGCCAGCCTTGTCTACGGTGTTCTCCTTTAGCAAAAAAATATGGGTTTGGATTCCATCATAATACAGAAGGGAAAGTAGCTCTGATTGCCATAGAAAGCGAAGAATATCAAACATTACTGAATGATCCTGCTATAGCAAAAACGAAAGCCATGCGTTCCAAAAGAAAATGATTGAGAAAATGAATGATTCTTTTCAGATCAATAAATACTATTCTTTTGAAAAGATCAGCTTTTAACACTAAATTTGTACTGCAAATTATTACAAGATATGAACTACCATACCAGAAAATGGGTGAAACCCGAAGACTTAAACCCCAATCATTCACTTTTCGGAGGAAGACTCCTTCAATGGATTGATGAAGAAGCTGCACTTTATGCTATCATTCAGTTGGAAAACACAAAAGTAGTAACCAAATTTATTTCTGAAATCAACTTTGTCAGCTCAGCCAAACAGGGAGATATTATAGAAATTGGAATTGAAGCTACCCATTTCGGGTCTTCTTCTATTACTTTGAGATGTGATGTAAGAAATAAAATGACTCATCAAACCATTATTACGGTAGAAAGAATTGTCATGGTAAACCTTAACGAAGAAGGCAATCCTGTTCCTCATGGCAAAACCCAGATAGAATTCGTAAAAGACAGGTTAAACAACAGCCTATGAAGATTTTCATAAAGAATATGGTCTGCAACAGATGCATTTCGGCAGTAGAAAATATCTTCCGTAATGCAGATGTAAAGACAGCTAATATCTTACTGGGAGAAGTAGAAACGGAAGCTGATCTTTCTCCTGAAAAAATGCAGATCATAGAAAAAGAACTGCTCGATACAGGTTTTGAAAGAATTATGGATTCAGCTCATCAGACTGTAGAAAAAATCAAAAACCTGATCATTGTAAAAATAAGCGAGCTCGATATCTCGGAAGATTTTCTGCTTTCCGAATTTTTAAGTTCAAAACTTCACAAGGATTACAGTGCTCTTTCCAAAACATTTTCTCAAAACGAAAATATCACATTAGAACAATTCTTCATTCTTCAGAAAATAGAAAAGGTAAAAGAGCTTCTTTTATACAACGAATTCAACCTTACTGAAATTGCAGGAAAACTTGGGTATAAAAGTGTACAGCATCTTTCTTCCCAGTTCAGGAATACAACAGGATTCACTCCTACTGAATTCAAAAAACTCAAAGAACACAATCGCAAAGCACTCGACAATCTATAAGTTTAAGTGTTTGAGCGTTTAGGATGAAGGAGTTAAATATTCCTATTCAAACTTACAAACTCTCAAACACTCTTACTCTTATACTCTCCTACCCTTAAACTCTCCCACTCCACCTAATTTTATAACTATTATCCTTAAATTTATAACAACCTTAGTTTTCCATTTTGGAAATTTGTACTATAAATTTAAGAATCATGGAACAACAGTATAAAATACTCGGAATGACCTGTTCCGGCTGCCAGAAAAAAATTTCAAATCAACTGAACAGTGTTGATGGTGTTAAAGCCGATGTAAATCTGGAAACCGATACCGCCACCATCACTTCTGATCATGGAGTGAAACTTTCGGTATTAAATGATGCCCTGGCAGAAATAGGGAAATACAGACTTGAAGATCCCAATCATCCCGAGACAGCCTTTGTAAAACCTCAGGACCGTGTATCTCCGTCTTCGGTATACTATTGTCCAATGGAATGTGAAGGAGATAAAGTATATTTCAAACAAGGGGAAAGATGTCCTGTCTGCAAAATGTATCTGGTTCCTATTGAAGAAAAGCTTGCCAAAGATCCTAATTATAAACCAACTTATTCATCAACCAACCTTCCTGAAAATTTTAAAGATAGTATCGGGAAGCATTATTGTCCGATGTTTTGTGAAGGGGATAAAGTATATGATGAAAAAGGCAGCTGCCCTGTTTGTCATATGGATTTAGAGCCAATTACTGAAGAACTCGCCCAAAAAGCAACCTCACATCAGCATCACGCTCATTCCCATTCTCATTCTCACCATCATCATAATCATGACCATCATCATGAGGCTCCTAAAGTGACTGATGAAATGGCAGGCAGGTACTACTGCCCAATGTATTGTGAAGGCGACAAAACCTATGATTCTAATGTGGGATGTCCGGTTTGCGGAATGGATCTTGTAAAATATCCGGAAAAGAAAACCGCAAAATACACCTGTCCTATGCATCCGGAAATCATTCGTGACGAACCGGGAGACTGCCCGATCTGCGGAATGGATCTCGTGAGAATGCCGGACAGCGGTGATGATGACGAAGATGAAACCTATACTCTATTAAAAAGAAAGTTCATTATTTCACTCGCGTTTACGATTCCGGTTTTCATTCTTTCTATGGGAGGAATGTTGATCAATTTCCCTTTCTCTCATCAGATCCAGGGATTTATTGAGCTTGCATTGACTCTTCCTGTAATGTTTTATTCAGGATGGTTTCTGTTGAAAAGAGGCTGGGTTTCCTTCAAAACATGGAACCTCAATATGTTCAGTCTGATTGCTCTGGGAGTTGCTGCTGCATTTATTTTCAGTATTGTTGCTCTGATATTTCCAGACATTATTCCACATGAAATTCGTGGACATAATCATGAAATCCCATTGTATTTTGAGGCAGTCTGTGTGATTTTAACCCTTGTTATTTTAGGTCAGCTGATGGAAGCAGCAGCTCATAAAAAAACAGGAAATGCCATTAAAGAATTAATGAATCTTTCACCTGATGAAGCCAATCTTATGATAAACGGTGAAGAAAAAAAAGTACTGCTTTCCCAAGTAAAAATAGGAGATTTATTAAAGGTAAAACCGGGTGAAAAAATTCCCGTAGACGGAAAAATCATTGAGGGAAATTCTATTGTGGACGAAAGCATGATTACCGGAGAACCTGTTCCTGTTGAAAAAAATGTTGACGATAAAGTATCTTCCGGAACCATCAACGGTAACCAGGTATTCATTATGAAGGCAGAAAAAGTAGGTGATGAAACACTGCTTTCCCAGATCATCAAAATGGTGAATGAAGCCAGCCGCAGCAAAGCACCTATCCAGAAGCTTACGGATAAAGTTTCAAAAGTATTTGTCCCTGTAGTTATTCTTATTGCAGTACTTACTTTTGTTCTTTGGCAGTTTTTCGGCCCGGAAGGAAAAAGGACTCTATTTGCTTTTGTGAATGCTGTTGCTGTTTTGATTGTGGCTTGTCCCTGTGCCCTTGGTCTGGCCACTCCCATGTCTTTAATGGTAGGAATAGGGAAAGGTGCTAAAAACGGAATCCTTATCAAAAATGCAGAAGCTCTGGAACAGATGAATAAAGTAAATGTTTTGATTACTGATAAAACAGGAACTTTAACAGAAGGGAAACCCTCCGTAGAACATATTGAAACAGTAAACGGAGATCAGAATCAGATTTTAAAACTGGCTTTTTCTTTGAATCAAAATTCTGAACACCCACTTTCCAATGCCATAATAAAAAGAGCAAAAGAAGAAAATCTGACTGTGGAAAAAGTAGATCAGTTTGAGAATATCTCAGGAAAAGGAGTGAAAGGAAATATCAACGGAAAGATTGCTTATCTTGGAAATGAAAGTCTCCTGACCTCCCATCAGATTATGATTCCGGAGAGCTTAAAACAGAAAGCAGTAGAAGTTCAGTCTAAAGCTCATACTATTTCTTATATCGCACAGAAACAGCAGGTGCTGGGATTCGTAAGCTTTACAGATAAAATCAAAGAAAGCTCTAAGAAAGCCGTAAAACAGCTGATGAGTGAAGGTATAGACGTCATTATGATGACCGGAGACAACGAACATACTGCCAAAGCTGTTGCTGATGAATTAGGAATCAAACATTTCAAAGCCAACTGTCTTCCTGAAGACAAACTGAATGAGGTAAAAAAACTACAGCAGCAGGGCAAAATTGTAGCGATGACGGGAGACGGAATCAACGACTCTCCTGCCCTTGCCCAGTCTGATGTGGGCATTGCTATGGGAACAGGAACAGATGTTGCGATTGAAAGTGCTGAAATTACTTTATTGAAAGGAGATATCTTAGGCGTTGCAAAAGCTAAATTACTTAGTGAAAAACTTCTCAAAAACATTAAAGAGAATCTGTTCTTCGCATTCATCTATAATGTACTGGGCGTTCCGGTTGCGGCAGGATTATTGTATCCATTCTTTGGAATTCTTTTATCACCAATGATTGCAGCTGCAGCCATGAGCTTCAGTTCCCTGTCTGTGATACTGAATTCATTAAGATTAAACTCTGTAGATCTGGATATAAAATAATAACATGACAAAAGAAAATCTTTACATAGGGTGCTCGGGATTTTACAATAACGACTGGAAAGGGTCTTTATATCCCGAAAATTCCCAAAGTAAAGATTTTCTTTCTTTATACTCAAAAACATTCAATGCCGTAGAAATCAATTCTACTTTTTATAGAAAACCGACCTCAAAAACATTATTGAAGTGGCATGCTGAAACACCTGATAATTTCAGATTCTTCATTAAAATTCCAAAAGCCATCACCCATCAAAACCGGCTTGAAAATTCCAAAGACGAGATTGCTCAATTTTGCAATCATATTCAAAACAGCCTAAAGGATAAACTGTCCGGATTTCTATATCAGCTTCCTCCTTCCTTTACAAATACAGTTGAGAACACAGAACGGATTATCAACAATCTCGATTCCAGATTTCTGAACGTCATTGAATTCCGCCACAGTTCATGGTGGCAAAAAGAGATATTTGATCTTTTAAAACAACACGATATTGTCTTCTCAGGCGTAAGTTTTCCAGGCAATCTTCCTGAAGACCTTATTATTAATCATCCGGAAATACTCTATTACAGGCTTCATGGAAAACCTGTTCTTTACAAATCAGAATATAGTAATGATTTCATGGATGCATTAGCTGAAAAGATTAAAAATACAATCCAAACCTCATTTATTTTCTTCAATAATACCTGGGGAACGGCAGCTATTAAAAATTCGCTGTATCTAAAACATATTTTGGAATAACACTCCGGCAGAATGATTTGATTTTGTTAAAATAAAATAATTCTCCGTCAATTGAAGAATATTGAAATCTTAACAAACATAGAAAAATACTATCGTTTTCATATTTATAAATGTTAAATTTTAAAGAAAAGAAAATCATAAATTTACAACTTGTCAGGTAATGAAAATCTCCCTTAAAATAAAGTTCTTAAAATAAACTTAAAAAGAAAAACAACTGCACAGCTTGGCATATAATTTGTTAATTTTCATCTGTTATTTTTAACGATTTTTAACAATTTAAATTCCATTATTTTTATGAGAAAAATTTTTGCGGGAAAGTCAAAAAATATGACTTTTCTCGGGATGGTTGTATTGATGAGTACAACTTCGGCTTTATTGAACAGCTGTAATTTCAAGAATGAAGTGAATAATGACCCCGTCGTCAGTTCACAGGAACATCCTTCCGCAAAAATAGTCTCCAGTAATATGGATGATGAAAGCGTAGACCCGGATAAAAGAGTGATCTACCTTACCTTTGATGACGGACCCAATCAGGGGACAGAAAATCTTTTAAAAATCCTGGACAAGAGAAATGTCTGCGCCACTGCCTTTCTGGTGGGGAAGCATGCTTATGGAAGCAAAAAACAGAAGGATGATCTGCTATTGCTTAAGCAAAACCCTTTGGTAGAGCTGGCCAATCACAGTTTTTCTCATGCTCACAACAAATACACAGATTTTTATAAAAATGCTGATGCTGTAGTTCACGATTTTGACATCGCCAAAGACAGTCTGAATCTTACCGATAAAATAGCAAGAACTCCCGGAAGAAATATCTGGAGGCTCAACAATATTAATGTAACAGATATTAAAAGTTCCACTTTAGCAGCAGATGGACTTAAAAAAGCCGGTTATAAAGTAATTGGCTGGGATCTTGAATGGAGACCTTCTCAGAAAATGACTTTAAAAGGAAGTCATGAAGCCATGATCAAGAAAGTAGACAGTATTTTCATGAACGACCTTGAGAAAACATCCAGACACCTTGTATTCCTTACTCACGACCAGTATCTGAGAGATGCAGACTCTATCAATGAACTGGATATGTTTATTGAAAAATTGCAGAAAAGCAACAGGTTTGTGTTCAGAAAAATATCTCAATATCCTAAAATCAATGAGGTTTTGAATTAATAACCGCTGCATACCTGATATCACTAAGCTTTGAACATTCAGAGAATTTTCGGACATTTGTATTATGAGTATTAAAGAGAACTACAACACTATAAAAAACCAGCTGCCATCCACTGTGCAGCTGGTTGCTGTTTCAAAAACACATCCTGCATCGGCTGTTCAGGAAGTATATGACCTGGGACAGAAAGTTTTCGGAGAAAACAAGGTTCAGGAACTGATGGAAAAAGCTCCTCTTCTTCCTCAGGATATCCAATGGCATTTGATTGGTCACTTACAGACCAACAAAGTGAAGTACATTGCTCCTTTCATAGATACCATACAAAGTGTGGATTCTGAAAAATTATTAACAGAAATCAATAAAGAAGCAGGAAAACACAACAGGAAGATTAAAGTTCTTCTGCAGGTAAAAATTGCAGCAGAAGAAAGTAAGTTCGGACTTGAAATTTCTGAAGCGAAAGCTCTTTTTCAACAATCTATTGAAGGCAATTTTCCCAATGTGGAAATAACTGGTTTAATGGGAATGGCAACATTCACCGATGATGAGCAGCAGGTTAGAAATGAATTTTTAACACTGAAGAAGCTTTTTGATGAATTAAATCAATCAAAAGCATTAAATACTTTATCAATGGGAATGAGTGACGATTTCCCGATAGCAATCGAGTGTGGGGCTAACTCTGTGAGGGTTGGATCTGCTATTTTTGGAAGAAGAGACTACTCCAAATAGAATATTTAGGTACAGTTTTTGCTAATAATTGAAACAAAAAATTTAAATTTGCAACTATGCAAAAAATCCTTATAGTAGAAGACGAAAAAGCAATCTCGGGAGTACTTCATAGTATTCTTTCGGATGAACTCACCGATTATGAATTTGTTATCGCCGAAGATGGCCTTGAAGGTTACAAGCAGGTAGAAAAAGAAGATTTCGCCCTAGTGATTTCTGATATTAAAATGCCTAAGCTTTCAGGAACCGAGCTTTTGAAACAAAGTCTTGCCTTAAAACCAGAAACTACTTTTATCATGATCTCAGGACACGCAGACATTGATTCCGCTGTTTCCTGTTTGAAAGAGGGCGCATATGATTTTATTTCCAAACCCATTGATATCAACAGACTTATTACAAGTGTGAAAAATGCATTGGTGAAAGAAACCCTGAAGAAAGAAAACAAAAATCTCCAGACTGAAAATAAAACTCTAAAAAGAAAAGTAAGTAAGAAATACCAGATGATTGGTACTTCTACTGCTCTTCAAAAGATTCAGGATATGATTGAAAAGGTAGCTGCTTCTGATGCCAGAGTTCTGATCACAGGACCTAACGGTGCAGGAAAAGAGCTGGTAGCTCATGCAATCCACAATCAAAGTGAGCGTGCAAGAGGCCCTATGGTAGAGGTAAACTGTGCTGCTATCCCATCTGAACTTATTGAATCTGAACTTTTCGGACACGTAAAAGGATCTTTTACAGGTGCTATTAAAGATAAGCAGGGAAAATTTGAACAGGCCAATGGGGGAACGATCTTCCTTGACGAGATTGGAGATATGAGCCTTATTGCTCAGGCTAAGGTATTGAGAGCACTTCAGGAAAGCAAAGTTTCTCCTGTGGGAAGTGATAAAGAAATCAAAGTTGACGTAAGAGTAATTGCGGCAACCAATAAAAATATGCAGAAAGAAATTGAGGAAGGAAAATTCAGAGAAGACCTTTACCACAGACTTTCTGTTATTGAAATCTATGTTCCGCCATTGGATGAAAGAAAAGAAGATATCAAATTATTGGTTGAGCACTTTTCAGGAATGATTGCTGATGAGCATGGTACTGCTGCGAAAAAGTTTGATGATAAAGCTATTGATGCTTTAAAAGCGCTTTCGTGGACTGGAAATATCCGAGAATTAAGGAATGTTGTTGAAAGATTGATTATTCTTGGTGGAAACACTGTTTCTGAAGGTGACGTTGCAAGTTTTGTAAGGAAATAATAGCCTATTATTTACCATATTATAAAAATTTGCAGTGTTACCACTGCAAATTTTTTTTTGACCCTATTTGAATGATAAACTATATGAATCTTAAAATATTATGAACTTTTTAAACAAAAACTATACAAAAGAATGCCTGACTTTGGCTCTGCCTGTAATGCTTACTCAGGTGGGGCAAGTTTCAGTAAACTTATTCGATAATATTATTGTCGGAAAATTATTGGGTGCTGATGCTCTGGCATCTGTTTCATTGGGGAATGCTGTGTTTTTCTCCATATTTGTGCTAGCCCTGGGCTTTTCATTTGCCATTCCACCATTGGTTTCGGAAGCGCACTCCAAACAGGATCACGCTACGATCAATTCTGTATTCAGCCACGGCTTTATTATCAATATGTCGGTCGGAATTATCCTGATGGTCATTCTCCTTTTGGGAATGCCACTTCTCTATCATTCCGGACAGCCCGCCAAGATCATTCCTGATACGGTAAGCTTTTTAAGTATCATGGTGATCAGTATGATACCATTCATGGCCTTTCAGACCCTTCGTGAAGTTTCTGAAGGTTTATCTTATACCATTGGAGTTACCAAAGCGACCATTATTGCCAATATCATCAATATTGCCTTAAACTATGTCTTTATCAAAGGACTTTGGGGAATTCCGGCAATGGGTGTACAGGGATCTGCACTGGCTACTCTGATTTCCAGAATTTTTATGGTGGTTTTTCTTTATTTTGTTTTGGTAAAAGAAGAAAGAACAAGACGCTATATCAAAGATTTCTCTTTAAAAATTCAGGTTTTTTCAAAGCAGATGTTTGATAAAATGGTGAGACTTGGATTACCTACAGCTTTACAGATGTTCTTTGAAGTAACTGCTTTTGCCGGAGCTGCATTTATTTGCGGGCTGATCTCAGCACACGATATTGCTTCTCACCAGATCGCATTAAGCATGGCTTCATTTACCTTCAACTTATGTGTTGGATTCAGTGTTGCCTCTACGGTAATGATTGGGAGAAAACTGGGTGAACAGAATTTTGTGGAACTGAGAAAGGTAGGAATCAACAACCTGAAAATCGCCTTTATTTTTATGTGCATCTGCGGATTGGTGTTTATTTTAGGCAGAAATATCCTTCCTACCTTCTTCACGAAAAAAGAAGAAGTGGAAGTCATTACCCTGGCTGCAAAACTCATGATCATCGCTGCTTTATTCCAGCTTTCTGATGGAATTCAGGTGACAGCTTTGGGAATGCTCAGAGGTTTGCAGGATGTGAAAATTCCTTCCATTTATACCTTTATTGCATACTGGGTGATTACCATTCCTTTGGGATATTTCTTCTGTGTTACTTTAGAAATGGGCGCATTCGGAATGTGGATCGCACTTGGACTGGGATTAACGGTTTCCGCTGTTTTCCTGGTAAAACGATTCCTGAATATGTCTGCGAAAAGAATTAAGCAGAATTCATAAAAACAAAAAGGCTGTTTCAATGTGAGACAGCCTTTTTTATGTTCGTTAGTTTACTACAGAACAATGCGCTATATCCTTTCTATATCTATATAATTATGCATATTTTCTAAACACAAACAGCATAAATTAAATTCACAAATAGACACTAGCTTATCCGCCTTTCTGCTCAATTTAATCTATCCTCTTCCCTAAGATCTTCAAACTTCTTTCCACACCATCCAGAATCGCTACATTAGGAAGACTTCCCCAATCTTCAAATCCAAAGTGTCTGAATAACTTCAAACTTGGTTCATTATGAAGGAAAATAAGCGCTACAAGGTTTTTTACTCCAAATTTTCCGGCGTTATCAATGCAATATTGAAGAATGGCTTTTCCGTATCCTTTTCCTCTGCAGGATTCATCCAGATAAATACTTACTTCTACCGTACCGTTATATGCTGCCCTTTCATGGAATGAACTGAAACTGATCCAACCAACGGTTTGATTCTGGTCATCTTCAACTACCCAAAGCGGCCTTGTCTGGGGATTATGCTCTTCAAACCATTTTAGCTTACTTTCCACAGAAACTTCTTCCATGTCTGCAGTGACCATTCTTGAAGCAATTGTTGAGTTGTAGATGGCTACGATTTTATTCAAATCGGCTAATTCAGCATTTCTGAACTTTAGTTTTTCCATGAATATTGAAGTCAAATTATTTTAACGCAAAAATACTACATTTTAAAATCACCCCTGAAAAAACATACTTAATTTATTTCATTTTTAATAATTAAAGCAGACACACCCCTAAAAATACAATCATTTTTTTGGAATACGCAAAGAAGTAATAAATTTAAACTTTGAATATTTTTAAGGAGCAAGGAAAATTATTTCAAATCTTTTAAAATTCTATTTAAACTTCTTACTGTAATTCCTAAATAAGCCGCCATATCTTCTTTGGAGATATGAATATTCTGCTTAGCCTGCATTTGTAACAATTGTTTTAAAGTATGTTCTATCGTATACAACTGTTGATAGGATGCTCTGCTGGAAGTATTGATAATTCGCTCTGCAAAAGATTCTAAAAGAAGGTGATTCAGGGCAAGATCATTTTTAATCAAAGCTTTAAAAAACGGAATCTTTACTGCATATACTGTCACTTCATTGAGGGCTTCAATACTGCACAGACAGTTTATATTTTTGATTAATTCCACTTCCCCGATGATTTCACCGCTTCCCAGAAACTCAACAATATATTCTTTTCCGTTTTCTTCAGCCAGAAAGCATTTGACAATCCCTTCTTTAATCATCATGACATGAGAAAGCTGATGATCCTGTACCAGTATTTGATCCCCTGCAGAAAAAGATTTTACTATAAAATCGTCACTCCTGTTCTGCTTTTTGTGCAGTTCATCAAGATAGTTTAAAAATGTCTGATTCGTCCTTAACATATTCTCCCGGGACAAATGTCCTTTTCTTATTGAGTTTTTATACTGAATTTTACGGACAGAAAATTACAAAACAAAAATGAATAATCATATTACAACCATTGCTTTTGATGCGGATGATACACTTTGGATCAACGAACCTTATTTTCAGGAAGCAGAAAAAGAATTCTGTGTACTTCTTGAAGATTATCTTCCACAACATTCGGTATCACAGGAATTGTTTAAAACAGAAATGCAGAATCTCCATCTGTATGGCTATGGAGTAAAAGGATTTATGCTGTGTATGATTGAAACCATCACTAGAGTTTCTAATAATACAGCTTCATTGGAATTAGTTAATAAAGCTATTATTCTGGGTCAGGAGCTTCTTCAGAAACCTATAGAATTATTGGATGGAGTTACCGAAACCCTTGAAAGTTTAAAAGGAAAATACAGACTGGTTGTTGCCACAAAAGGCGATTTGCTGGATCAGGAGCGTAAACTGAAAAATTCGGGATTACAGGATTATTTTCATCACATTGAAATCATGAGTGACAAAAAAGAACGCGATTATAAAAAGCTTTTGAAACATCTGGACTGCCAACCTGAAAACTTTCTGATGCTTGGAAATTCTATCAAATCAGATATTCTGCCGGTACTAGAAATCGGTGGCTATGCCGCTCATATTCCTTATCACGTCACCTGGAGTCATGAACAGCATGATGTAAACCTTGAGCATCCTAATTTTATGGAGCTTAAGAGTATTGATGAGATTTTGAAGCGCTTTTAAATACGATATAACAACGCCCCAACTTCCTTAATATATTTTTAATCAAAAAAAGAGACTGTTTTTGATTAACAGTCTCTTTTTTTATTTATTTCTTCAAGCACTTTTCAAGGAACTGATCCTGTTCCCATAAAACGTGTAAAATATTTTCTTTCGCCTGGTAACTGTGGGCTTCTTTTGGAAGAAGAACCATTTTCACTGGAGCACCTAAATTTTTCAGTGCCTGGAAGTATCTTTCCGTCTGCAATGTAAATGTACCCGGATTATTATCTGCATCCCCGTGAATCAGAAGAAGCGGTGTCTTCATTTTGTCCGCATGCATAAACGGAGACATCGTGTTGTAGATTTCCGGAACATCCCAATAGTTTCTCTGCTCACTCTGAAACCCGAATGGTGTCAAAGTCCTGTTATAAGCACCACTTCTTGCAATTCCACAGGCAAAAAGGTTAGAATGAGTCAGAAGGTTTGCCGTCATAAATGCACCGTAAGAATGCCCTCCTACAGCCACTTTCTTTCTGTCGATATATCCTAAATGATCTACTGCATCAATGGCAGCAGCAGCATTGGCTACCAACTGAGGAATAAAGGTATCATTAGGTTCTGTTTTCCCTTCCCCAACAATTGGGAAAGCAGCATTATCTAAAACAGCATACCCTTTAGCTGTCCAATATACAAAAGAGCCATACGTTGGGAATGTAAAGTCATTATCATTTTGAGTACTCTGTCCTGCAGTATCCTTATCTTTATATTCTCTAGGGTAAGCCCAGATTAATAAAGGTAATTTTTCTTTCTTTGTCTTTCTATCATAGTTTGCAGGTAAATAAAGGGTCCCTGTCAGGGTAACACCATCATTTCTCTTGTAAGTAATCACTTCTTTGTAAACGTCTTTGATACTTTCAAAAGGATTTGCAAAATTGGTTACGGCTTCTGCTTTATTAGATTTAATATTCTTTTTAAAATAATTCGGATATTGGCTTGGTGACTGCTGAGTGGTCAGAATTTCTCCTTTTGAAGGATTTAAAATATCTACAATCCCTTCTTTAGCGTTTTTAAGATTAGAGGTATAAAGTCTTTTCTTTTTCAAAGATTTAATATCCATTTCGTCGATAAACGGGTGCTGTCCATCTTTGGTAAATCCATCTCCGATAAGATAGGCTTTTCCACCTTTCATATCGACTACAGATCTTCCGTATTGGTTTTTCGTTGTATTAAAATGTCCGGGATCGCTGTAAACATCCTGGTAATTTCTGTCATCGAAAACTTTTGATTCTCCACTGCTAAGATCCAACAGGTAAGATTTTGTATTTCTTGTATCATACCAGCCTTCAGAAACAATAGCATAATGATCATTAGTCCACACCAAGTCCTTATATCTCTGCTTTGTTTTGAAGAAAGATTTCGGAGCCGCTGTAAACGGAGCTTCCCAGGTAAATATCTCGTCTCTGTACTCTGCTGTTTTAGACTGATCTCCTCCATCCAGAGCTTCCGCATAGGTAAGAGTAGCCGGAGCATCGCTTCTCCATTCCATTTCTCTTTTTCCGGTTCTTACGGATGAAAATCCTTTTGGCATGATTTCATTCAAAGGAACGTCATTTACTGTTTTTACAGTATTTCCTTTCATATCATACACCACCGTTGTTGATGGAAATCTGCTCAGTGGCACAATATAAGAGAATGGTTTTTTAATAATTGTAGCCAGCAGATAGCTTCCGTCCGGAGAAAAACTTAAGCCGGCATACATATCCTGATCTTTCAGTTTCTTAAGATTTCCTGTAAGATCTACATTATAAATTTCAGAAGCAGTAAGGGTCTCAAAGTTTTTTTCGTCCTGAGGGTTCTTCAAAAGATCCTGATAAGTCCTGTTCTGGGAAACCTTACCATCTGCTGTTGAAACAATCGGGCCTGTCGGAAGGTCTTCGTCTGCATTTAAAAGAGCAGCTCTGTTTTGTGGAAGCGTTCTGATCAGGAAGCTTTGAGAGTCATTATACCATATATAAGGCATTCCTAAATTAGCATTCAGATTATCTGCTGTAATCTTTTTGGCAGATGCTGTTTCCATATCCACTATCCAAAGTTCTACTCCTTTAGCGGTTGTATTGGTAAAAGCCAGCTTCTTTTCATCCGGTGAAAACGAAACGTAGGCAATTTTTGAATGGGAAGGTAAATTTTTTACCTGAATTTCATTTTTATCATTGAGCTTTCTGATCTTCAGATTATTGGAGTAGATCATGCTGCTTGAAATATTGGTAACAGGATTGATTCTAAGTCCGCCAAGCTTCATTTCATTCTGACTGAGGTCTTCCAATGTTTTATATGTAGGGCGATACGTAAACACTACCCAGTCTTTTTTGCTGTTCATCAGAACACTCGGAGGTCTTTCATAATCTGCAAGTTTTAAAATCTCGGCAGAGGGTTTCTGATAGCTAATATTTTCCTGTGCATCATAAAAATTGAGAAATGCCAAGAGGCAAATAGTCAGTTTTATCTTCATTATAAATTCATTTTTTACGAATGTAGTGAATTTTAAAAGAATTTTAACACTTAAAATAAGACTCCTTTTAGTGTCATATTTATTTTTTTATTACATTTATCTTACAAATTAAAATAATATGAAAAATTTAAAAAAATTATCAAAAGGAAATTTAAAATTGATTAACGGAGGAAATGCTCCACTATGTGATGCAGGCTTTATGGCTTGCAGAGTAAGAGATGAAAACGGAGCCCTGATCTGGGAATGCTTACCTAACTGTAATTATTAATAACAGAAAAGGCACTTCATTTTCTGAAGTGCCTTCCTTATTTTGTATGGTTGTAAGATTACCAGTCTGAAGCTCTTTTTCTTCTTTCAATCATATGATCTACTGAAACTTTTCCAGCTCCAATTACCATAAGCAAAAGATAAACAGAAAGATAAATAAGGCTCATTTCTCTTTTTTCGAATGGATCTGCTCCATGTACCACAAAACCTGCAATGATCATTGTAAAGATTAAAAATCCCAGAGCAACTCTTGTAAAAAGCCCTAATATCAGGAGTATTGAACATACAAATTCAGCAAAAACCGTAAGAATCAATGACACCTGTGGTCCCAATCCCATAAAATCAAAAAATTCGATTTTACCACCAGCCAATAGCATCTGAAGCTTTGGAAAACCATGAGAAAGCATGGCAAAACCAACAAACACTCTTACTGCCAGTAAAATAATATCTTTAGGTATTGAGCTGAAATTTGAATTATTATAGTTCATGTACTAAAAAATTTATACTAAGGTAGTAAAAAATCTTTTAATACAACGGGATTACAGGCTATTTTAGTCTATCTGTAACCGAAATTTTTAAGATCCCTATCGTTCTTTCTCCAGTCTTTTTTCACCTTTACAAAAAGGTTTAAATGAATTTTTTTGGTGAAAAACTTCTCAAGGTCCAATCTGGCTTCAGTTCCAACTTTTTTAATCGCTTCTCCTTTATGCCCGATAATAATTCCTTTTTGAGTATCTCTTTCTACATAAATAATAGAGTCTATAAAGATAATTCCTTCTTTCTCTTTGAACTGTTCAGTCACTACCTCTACAGAGTATGGAATTTCTTTATCGTAGTTCAAAAGGATTTTCTCACGAATAGCCTCATTAACAAAGAACCTTTCAGGTTTATCCGTGTACTGGTCTTTATCATAGTAAGGCGGATTCTCAGGAAGCAAAGATTTTATTTTAGGTAAAATAACTTCTGTATTGAAGGCATTCAATGCAGAGATAGGTAAAATCTCAGCCTTTGGAATTCTTGCATGCCAATCTTCTACCAATTTTTCAAGACCTGCCTGGTCCGTCTGATCTACCTTATTTAAGAGAAGAAGTACAGGAACAGGAATTTTATTCAGTTTATCAATTAAAAATTCTGATGGTTCTGCTTTATCGGTAACATCTACAATAAACAGGAAAACGTCAGCATCCTGCAAAGAGTCCTTTACAAAATCCATCATTTTCTCCTGCAGTCCGTATTTTGGATCCAATACTCCCGGAGTATCAGAAAATACAATCTGAAGATCATCTTCATTATAAATACCAAAAATTCTGTGGCGGGTTGTCTGAGCTTTCTGCGTTACAATCGCCAACTTCTCTCCCATCAATTGGTTAAGCAAGGTCGATTTTCCCGCATTGGGCTTTCCAACTATATTTACAAATCCAGCTTTGTGCATAAAAATAATATTACGAACTGCAAAGTTAGTAAAACAAAATTGGTCTTTACCGTTAATCTTAACAATTAAAAGAAAAAAGAGAGTTATATGCCTAAATACAGTGTGAGAAAAGGAAATTTACCCTGGATCACAATTGCCGGGCTCACCAAGCCATCAAAAATTCTTTGAATTTTTGACACCTCTCCAATGGAGGAAAATTTTGCTCTTTTCCTTTGTAGTATTGACAATAAATAAATTGAAATCAGAAAAATTTTTGATTATACGTATTGCAATATTTCTGATAAAAAATATCTGATAATTTTGTATTGCATTACTTAAAACTGATATTTTTGACTATTAGAATTCATCTTTATGAATATAGACCAGATTCTTGATAAGGTTTACCTCCTTCCTGAGACCTCAAAAAACAGTTTAAAAGAGTATATTACCGAAGTTTCCCATCCTAAAGGCTTTTGTCTGATGGAAGCTGATATAGTGATTCCTTATCTTTATTTTATAAGAAAGGGGATCGCACGTGCTTATTCTTCAACAGCTGACAATGATATTACTTTCTGGTTCGGAAGCGAGGGACAATGTATTCTCTCTATGAAAAGCTATGTGGAGGACAAACCCGGCTATGAAAGCATTGAACTTCTGGAAGACTGTGATCTGTACAGAATGGAAACAGAAAACCTAAGAAAACTGTTCAATGAAGATATCCATATTGCCAACTGGGGACGAAAGCTGGCAGAAGCAGAAATGATAAAATCTGAAGAACTGATTATTTCCAGACAGTTCAAAACTTCTCTGGAACGTTATAAAGATATTATGGCGTATCAACCTGAACTGTTAAAAAGGGTTCAGCTGGGGTATATTGCGTCGTATCTTGGGATTACTCAGGTAAGTTTGAGTAGAATACGGGCCGAAATCAAGTAGATTAAAAATTCTTTGATCCTTAATTTATGTTTGGGCTAAAGCCAACGGAATGATCTTTTATATTATAAGCGGACTAAAGTCCGCTCCTAATGATATGACAACTCTTTCATTTACATCTTCATTCTTCCAGCTCCCATCTTTCTTTCTTTAATTTCATTTTTTAACAATTGTAAAATTTTTTCTCCTGTCAAATTCTGAAATTTGCAGTAGTAAAATTTTAAAAAATGAATTGGTTAATATTAGTTATCGCAGGATTATTTGAAGTTGCCTTCGCATCATGTCTGGGAAAGGCAAAAGAAACATCAGGAACTGAAATGTACCTGTGGTACGCGGGTTTCCTGGTAACAATGACAATCAGTATGCTTTTACTCATCAAGGCTACTCAAACCTTACCTATCGGTACTGCTTATGCGGTATGGACGGGAATTGGAGCAGTAGGAACTGCCTTAATGGGAATCATATTCTTTAAGGATCCTGTAAGTTTCTGGAGAGTATTTTTTATTGTAACACTTATAGGTTCTGTGGTAGGATTAAAGGCTGTATCCTCATCACATTAAAAAGCGCATAAATTTCTATCTATATTTAAAAGTGGGAACCGTTTTCGTATTGAAGGCGGTTTTTTTTAATCATTTTCAGGTTTTAATTTATTTGACAAGAAAAAGAAATTCTTTTATATCTTTATCGGAAACTTTTAACCTATGAAAAAAATTCTATTCCTTTTAGCAGGTGGCTTACTAACTGCCCAGCAAACCTCTGAATTAATTTCCAATAACTGGTATATTTCCAAAATGGTAACAAGCAGTGGCCAGACTACCAATACACCTTTAATAGATAATGGAGTTCCCGCAACTACATTTAATTCCACGGGAGGAACGAGCTATGTTATTAATTCCAGATATTATAACACCTCTATGATGGGCTTTGGGATTATGCCCGGAAGCAACAATCTGATCAAAACATCAAGTGCATGTACTCTTTTATTTTATAATGGCGGAAATGCAGCACCTGTTCGTGCTTATGATCAGAAAAACTGTGATATTTATGGTTTAGGAGCATATGCATCAATTTACAGTTACCAAATAACAACCAACGGAATTGTAAAAACTTTGGTGATTACAGATCCTTCAGGAAACAAAATTTACTATAACAATACTGACCAATTGAGCACTAAAGAGACTGCTGCAGTAACGAAAACGTTTAAAGCATATCCAAATCCTGTAAAAGAAGTTTTGCATCTTGAAAATATTGAGAAAAACCTTCCTCTTAAGATCTACGATTTGTCAGGAAAACTGGTATTTGAGACTACAACCAACAGCAACAAAACATCAGTTGATACAAGCAATTTACAGAAAGGGCAATATATTGTAACGATAGAAAATTATAAGTCCTACCCTTTTGTCAAAGAATAAAAACAGAACGTTTCATGTAAATAAAAAAACCGTTTCACTGGCTGAAACGGTTTTTATTTTATTTCTTATAAACTACAGGTAAGATTTCATTATGTCTTAATCCGAATTTTTTTATTTCTTCTTCAGAGAATGTCTGTGAATAGAAGTTCTGTTCTGCTTCGAAGCCTGCCTTTCTTAAACGGTCAAAATAATCCATTCCGTACCAACGAACATGATCGTACTGTCCGAAATGTTTCTGACGTTCTTTTGGATCTTTAATCGTGAAGTCTTCGTAGGTTTTCTCTAATGAATTTTTCATCGGAACCTGAAGAATTCCCCACCCGCCAGGTTTCATTACCCTGTATAGCTCGCTCATTGCTTTTGCATCGTCTTCAATATGTTCCAGAACGTGGTTACAGAAAATGATATCAAAACTATCATTTTCAAAAGGTAAATCCAGAATATCAGCCTTCACATCTACAATAGGAGAATAAAGGTCTGCAGAGATATAATTCAGGTTGCTCATTCTCTTGAATTTCCTTAAAAATTCCTGCTCGGGCGCAATATGGAGTACTTTATAATTCTTAATGAAAAAATCGGTTTCATTCTGAAGATACAGCCACATCTGGCGATGTCTTTCCAAACTTAACGTTCCGGGGGAAAGAGCATTTTCTCTTTGTTTTCCATATCCATACGGAAGGAATTTTCTATAAGATCTTCCATCAATAGGATCAAAGAACTGATCTCCTTTGAAAAACTGATAAATAAGCGGTCTTGCCCAGATGCTAATTTTAATAAGCATAGGACGTGGAATTTTATTCAGTAAAAGCTTAGTTACCTTTTTCATTAAAAATCCAGTTGGAACTGCTTTTCTTCATCACTTACAATCCCTAAAGCTTCGTATACATAATCAAATGTAGAAAGCAATACCGGCTTACCATTGATCACAGCTACATCATGCTCGAAGTGAGCAGAAGGTAAATTATCTAAAGTAGTTACTGTCCAACCGTCATTATGGAATTTTACTTTTTCAGTTCCCATGTTAACCATCGGCTCGATTGCAATGGCTAAACCGTCTTTAATTACTTTTCCGCTTCCTTGTCTTCCATAGTTAGGAACTTGCGGATCTTCGTGCATTTTTCTTCCTAATCCGTGTCCTACAAGCTCTCTTACTACTCCATACCCTTCCTTTTCACAATGTGTCTGGATGGCATGGGAGATATCTCCTATTCTTTTTCCTCTGACAACCTGCTCAATTCCTTTGTATAAAGATTCCTTGGTAACCTGCAATAATTTTTTAACCTCAGGTTTCACTTCCCCGATTTCAAAAGTATAAGCATGATCTCCTACGAAACCATTCAAAATAACGCCACAATCTACAGAAAGAACATCTCCTTCTTTTACTACATCATTGTTTGGGAAACCGTGAACAACCTGCTCATTCGGAGAGATACATAAAGAGTTTGGAAATCCTCCGTAGCCTAAGAATGCGGGTTCAGCACCATGATCTTTAATAAAATCATGAGCCAGTTTATCTAAATATAAGGTAGTAATCCCCGGTTTAATTTCTTTTGCCAACATTCCCAATGTTTTAGAAACCAGTCGGGCACTCTCCTTCATCAGACGTAATTCGTCTATTGTTTTTAATTGAATCATTGTATTAATTTACCAATGTATTAATAGATCAGTGTAACAATATGGATTGGTAAATTGGTACACTGTTAAATTTAAATTGTTTTATTCTACCAGAAAAGTCCTTTTTTCTTTTCTTTTTTAAGTTTTGAATAGGCAAGAACTTCTTTTCCTTCAACGCGGAATTCTATTCTTTCCTGAATAATATTGTAGATCTCACCCCATCCCGGAAATCCACCTAAATTTCTGTCATCGATAAACCAATCTGCATCTAATTTTCTGGACTGATTTTCAGGATCAAAAACTTCTCCTTCAAAGCTTGAGTTCACAGCATAAAATTCTATTCCGTTTTTTTTACAGAATTCTACCGCTTCATCTAATGTTTTTCCGTGTCTGTATGTCCAAAGTATCAATCTGAATCCTTCAGACTGAAGTCTTTTCAAAGTTTCGAATGCAAAAGTTTTCGGTTTTCCAATTGCCGGGTAAGCATCGTCAACAATAGTCCCGTCAAAGTCAACAGCAATCTTTTTATTATTTAACATTTTGTTCTTTTTTTAGCTTTGCAAAGATAAGAAATAAAAAGAGTGCCAAAAAGAAAGGCACTCAATACTTTTATATTTTAAATAATAATAGATCTAATTAGCTTTTTACCCAGCTAAACTGGAACTGAAGATCCGGAGTAGAAACTCTGTCTGTAATCTTCTGTAGCCTTGCAGGAAGTTTCATCAGGTATTCCTGAGCTTTTTCTGCCTTTTCTGTAAGTCCTTTTACATGCTCAATTTTCCATTCATCTAAAAGGTCTTTCATAATATTGATATAATCCTGACCTGTATAGACCATACATCTTTGTGCAGCATCTGAGAAATGTCCCCAAAGTTCACCAGCTTTTTGTCCGGACTGTCTCATTAAGTGAGCAGGCATTACAATTTTCTTACGCATCATATCTTCAAATGCCAGAATCATTTCTGAAGGGTCTACTTCAAGGATTTTTGCTACGAAATGTTTGTATGCTTTAGCATGTCTTGCTTCGTCTGCAGCAATCACACCACACATTTTTGCTAATTTTCCGTTTCCTGATTGTTTAGCCAATGTACCAACTCTTCTGTGAGAAATATTGGTAGCTGTTTCCTGGAAGCTTGTATAAATAAAGTTTCTGTATGGATCCATGCTGGTTCCTAAATCGAAGCCATCATTAATCAGGTATTGAGTGGTAATTTCCACTTCTCTCATGTTTACTCTTCCACACAGATAAAGATATTTGTTTAATAAATCTCCGTGTCTGTTTTCTTCAGCAGTCCATGCTCTTACCCAATTGGCCCAGCCTAATTTTTCTTCCTGATTGATTCCATCAACTCCCATTAACCAAGACTCATAGGAAGGAAGAGCTTCTTCTGTGATACAGTCCCCAATCAATGTTACAAAAAGATCATAAGGCATTTCACGGGCAAAGGTCTGAATTTCTTCTAAATCGTGTTTAAATTCTTCACTTGAAGGATCTGGTAAATAATCGGAAGGCTGCCATATTTTTTCAATTGGCGTTAAAAATTTATCAAGAAAAGAACCTACTTCCTTTTCCAATAATCCCATTACTTCTTTCCTAACAAGCTTTTGATACATTTTACTATTCAGTTTTAATTTACAAAGATATGATTTATTTATTATTTAACGCATAATAAAGTATGACTTGCATACTTTATCTGACATAAATCATAAAAAAAAATACCGCTACTAAAGCATAACGGCATTTTTTTAACAATATTATTGAATATTAATTAAACAAAACTTCTCCAGTCATTGCATCTGGTATTTCAACACCCATTACTTTAAGGATTGTAGGGGCTACATCGCCCAGTTTTCCAGGCTTCAGGTTCCATGTATGGTCTTTATCCATCACGATAAAAGGAACCAGGTTTGTAGAGTGCTGAGTATTTGGAGTTCCGTCCGGATTGATCATTACATCTGAGTTTCCGTGATCGGCAAGAATGAAAACAGCATATCCGTTTTCATAGGCAGCTGTAGCCACTTTTTCTATACATTGATCTACCACTTCTGCTGCCTTCACTGCTGCTTCAAAAACACCTGTATGGCCTACCATATCTGTATTGGCGAAATTTAAGCAGACAAAATCAGCAGTTCCCTGCTCCAGTTCCGGCACGATAGCATTGGTGATATCGTAGGCCGACATTTCCGGTTTCAGATCGTAAGTAGGAACATCTTTCGGGCTTGGGCAAAGCAGTCTTCTCTCCCCTTTAAATTCCTCTTCCCTTCCTCCTGAGAAGAAGAAAGTAACGTGAGGATATTTTTCTGTTTCTGCAATTCTGATCTGGGTTTTTCCATTTTTCTCAAGAATTTCACCCATGGTTTCCGTCAGAACATTTTCATCAAAAACAACCTGTACATTCTGGAATGTTTTATCATAGTTTGTCAATGTGATATAATACAGGTTCAGCTTCTTCATTCCAAATTCCGGGAAATCTTTCTGGGAAAGAACTTCTGTAATCTCTCGTCCTCTGTCTGTACGGAAATTGAAGCAGATCACCACATCATCTTCAATGATTCTTGCTACCGGCACTACATTTCCTGTAGCAGTGGTATTCATTAAAATAATAGGCTTCAGGAACTCATCGGTTACATTATTATCATAATACATCTTGATTGTTGCCAAAGCATCCGTTGTCTGTTCTCCTATTCCTTCCACAAGGGCACCGTAAGCTAATTTTACACGCTCCCATCTTTTATCTCTGTCCATGGCATAGTATCTTCCTACCACTGTTGCCAGCTTTCCGGTAGTTGCTTCCATATGTTTCTGAAGTTCATCGATAAACCCTAATCCGGAATGCGGATCACAGTCTCTGCCATCGGTAAATGCGTGAACAAAAACATTCTCATTTAAACCGAACTCTTTTGCAGCGGTCAGTAATCCTTTTAAGTGATTGATATGTGAGTGTACTCCTCCATTGGAAACCAGTCCGATGAAATGTACTTTTTTATTTTCTTTTTTGGCGTATTCAAAGGCGTCCTGAATCACTTTTTCCTGGCCCAATGTTCCGTTTTCAACGGCCATGTTCAGCTTCACCAGGTTTTGGTATACTACTCTTCCGGCTCCCAGGTTCATGTGTCCTACTTCAGAATTTCCCATCTGTCCGGCTGGTAAGCCTACCGCCAGCCCACTCGCTTCAAGCGTTGTATGTGGAAATTTCTGGTAACAGCTGTCTATGAATGGTGTATTTGCTTTATCTATTGCAGAAACGTTAGGGTTTGTTCCCAATCCCCATCCGTCAAGAATGGCCAGTATTGCTTTTTTCGACATTTTGTAAAACTTTTGTTAGACAAATTTACCTAATTTCCTATGAATAGAAGAATTTGAAGTCTTGAATTTTATGGATTGCTAATGATCAGTCTTCTAACCGTGTCAAGGTTTAAAACTTGGACATGGTTAGAAAAATTGAAATCTCGTTAATTATTACCATTCATTAATCCGTAAATCTTTTTAATTTTGCGGTATGGATTTACGAGATCAATTGAAGAATCTTTTTCCTGATCATGAAGAGCAGGATTTTGAGATGCCTGAAGAAAAATTCAAGCAGAAAGAGCCATTGGTATGCAAATTTGAGAAAAAAGGAAGAAACGGTAAGCCCGTAACGATTGTTGAAGGCTGGGAAGGCAGCGAGGAAGACCTGAAAAAAATCTCAAAGAAAATAAAAACCACCTTGGGTATAGGCGGCTCTGAGAAGGATGGAACGATTGTCATTCAAGGAGATAACCGTGATAAAATAATGAATATCCTTAAAGAAATGGGATATAAAACCAAACGTGTTGGCGGATAGTTCTAGAAATAGATCTGGGTTTCCGGCAGTAAGGTTTTTAAGTTTTCAATTTTAGATTTTTCTATAGGATTTCCTGTAAGAATCAATGTTTTCAGATTTTTAAGCTGTTTGATTTCTACAGGAATATCTTTCAGATCATTATTGGCCAGATTCATGCTGACGATATTTTTCAGCCCTTTTACTTTGGGCGATATTTCTGTGATATGATTTCCGCTTACATTCAGAAATTCAAGCTTCTTTGCTTTAAAAAGGTTTTCTGGAAGCCTGATAATAGCATTCTGCTGCAGTTCAAGATATTTTAAATTTTCCGGAAAAGAGAGATTTCCAAGATCATTGATCTGGTTATCTGAAAGGTTCAGGAATCTCAGATTTTTGATCTGATCCAGTTTGTCTGCAATAAAGTTTATCTGGTTTCCCTGAAGGTTGATTTCTTCCAACGCGGGAATTTCCATAAGGGCTTCGGGAAATGTATTTAGATTATTAGCATCTAAATGTACCACTTTTAAGTTCTGAAGCTTTGCAAGATTAGGATTAATGCTTGTCAAGCTGTTCAGATTCATAGAAAAAGTAGTCAGTTTCTTCAGATTGCTTACCTCATCAGGAATAAATTTAATGCTGTTTTCATTCACATTTAAAATTTCCAGTTCTTTTAAAGCAAAAAGTTCCTGATCCATTTTCTCAAGCTTATTCGCCATGATATTCAAAAAGAATAATGAATCCAGTTTTACAATCTGAGGAGGAATATTGAAAAGACCTTTTTCTCTGAAACTTATACTGTAAACCGCTTTTTTACTTTTTAAAGCATCTTCAATATTGGTAAATGTAGGATATTTCACCGGATCAATCTGTGCTTTGATCTGAGAAAGTGAGATGATGGAAATCAATAAGAAAAGCTTTTTCATAAAAATAAAAGGTCTGCCAGCAACCAAAGCTGCCGACAGACAAGAATTATAAATAATTTATTTCTTTACAAGTTTAACTGTTTTCTGGAATCCTCCTTCAGCTTCAATATTTAAAACTAAAACTCGTGATCCTTCTAACTGTTGTGTGAAATCAAGATCCAATACTTTATTGGTTCCGTTGAATTTCTTCGTGTAAACGATTTTCCCGTCCATGCTGTAAGCTGTTACAGAAATATCTTTCAATCCTTTTGCTGAATTGATTTTTACCACTCCTGAAGTTGGGTTCGGTGCTAATGTTACTGTATTCTCTTCAATTTTGGTATCAATAGTTCCTAAAGTTCCTTCAGTTCCAAGGTTATTTTTAAGGGCAATAACGATCGTTGCTGATTTTCCTCTGTAATCAATTGTATTTCCTGTAGCATCTACATCTGTAGAAATTGTTGAATCCGGGTGTTGAATAGAGAAGAAACCAAATTTATGATCAGGTGTAAATGTCAATCCTGTAGGTTCCGAACCAGCCGGCATAGAAGCAAATAGTCTTACTTTCGGATTGGCCTGTGTATGATCCGGAGCAATGACCCAGATATAGTTTTTACCACCATCCTGAAGTACCCAAAGGTTTCCAAGTTCATCGAAAGTAAGGTTGTCATTTCCGTCTCCCCAGGCTTCAGATTTCATTCCCTGAGCTGTATTGAAAGAATATACAGAAGAACTTCCACCTACAAATGTTTCTACCTGAGAAGCAGTAGTTCCGTTATCCTGTAAACGGTATACTCTGTCTAATCCTTTTGCCGTAAAGTAGATTTTACCATCCAGCGGGCTGATATCAACATCTTCTACCCCGTTGAATTTTGTTCCACCTAATGACAGGGCGTTGGTATTGGTATTATTCTGATCTACTTTTTCTTTATTCGGAACCTGAATCCATGTCGCTGTAGTTCCTACCGGATCTCCTGCAGCCGTTAATCCCTGATCCAGTTTTAATACATAAAGGTTTCCTGAAGAGAGATCATTAGGAGTATCCATTACATATTTGTACACCAAGTGAGTTCCACCGTCTTCTCCATAATACGCTATAGTTCCCGCATTATTGATCACCACATTCTCGTGGTTCATGATTCCCATCTGCCAAAGCTTACCTTTTGTCCCGTTAGGGTTTTTAGATATAACCTGAGCAGTAGCAGGATCAATCTCTACCAGCCAGCCATAATCTTTATAACCGTCATTGTTCACATCATTGGAAGTTACAGATTCTTCTGCAGTGACTATAGTTCCCCACGGCGTAATTCCTCCGGAACAGTTCCTGATCGTCTGTACCAAACTTGGATCTGAGAAACTTACCGCTCTTGATTTTGTCAGCTGCCAAAGTTTTGAAGTCGCGTTATAGTTGATTTCTGCCATGGTAACTCCTCCGGGATTCGTTTCATGGTTGACAGAAAGATATCCGTTCGTACTGCTTCCTGTTTTTGGGACATAACCGGTAAAGTCATTCTGACCTCCTACCAATCCTCCGCCTTCGGTATAGCTGTCTCCTTCTTTTAAAATAAGCTGGTATTTGTGTTCAGCCGGAATAATTAACTTATTGGTTTGTGCTGTAGGAACAATTGAAGTAAAACAGCTGATATGCGTTCCGTTACAAGTTACAGGAATAGTTGTATTGGTAGTCGTTTTCAGATAAGCATCAATTCTTAAGTCTGAACTGGTTGTACTTCTGTTATGTAATTCAATAGAAAATCTGTTAACACCGTTTACAAATTTTGATTTTGGAATTGAAAAAATGTTATAAACACTCTCTGCTGCCCCATCAATAGTAGTACTGGAGAAAGTATTGAATGTAACAGCACCTGCAGGCATATTATCTCTTACAACTTCTTCTCCGTTAAGGTATACAATAATACCGTCGTCTCTCATCACACCAAACTCCATAGTATCGGAAAGCGTTGAAAGATCTACCGTAAAATCTTTAGCAAAATAGGCTGTAGTAAGCCCTGAATTGATTGTGGTAGTTACAGGATCTCCATATCCTAACGGGCCGTTTCCTACTGCCCATGTTGAAATATCATAGGTTTGGGCATTCCAACCGGCTGGCTGCGCCTGGTTGTTATCTTTATAGCTCCATGACGCATTCTTATTGAATATCAAGGTCTGCGCCTGAAGACCAGAACCGGCCAGTATAGCCAAAGCTCCCACTGCTAGTAGTTTTTTCTTCATTTTTTATTTGATTTATTAGACCTTGCAAAACTATTTTTTTAGCGCTTTTTCTCTGTTAATAGGATTTTAAATCTAAATCGTCGAATATTAACTTATCAAAAACCTAATGTTAAGTGGATTAATTTTTTGTTACAAAAGCATAAGGTCCCAACCTTCTTTTCGGAACACAAGTATCTGAAATCCTTATTAAAGTTATAAAATTTTAGAAGCAGGACAATCAAAAAATAAGGTATGTCAACTGACATACCTTATAAATCAAATATTGTTTTTTTAATTTATTTAATGATGAATTTTTCCTGAGATGTATTGCTTTTAGATATGTAGGATGCGATATATGCTCCTTTTGGAAGGTTCAGTATAATGTTTTCTTCAGATTTTAAACTGAATATTTCTGCTACTTTTTTACCGGACATATCATAAATAATTAATTGTGAGCCTACCCAAGATTTTGGCACGCGCACTGAGATTGGAGAGCCCTGAGCAGACGGGTTGGGAACAATTCTTGGCAACTGACTTTTCGCAACCTCGGAATTAACTCTGGATAATGCAGAAGATGAATTGGTAAGGAAAAACTGACTGAAAGAATTTACATTTAAATTTGTGTTAAAAGTAACCCTTGTATTAAGACCTGTACCGGAAACCTGATCTGCATTATCGACGCTTGTTCCCCAGGTGCTTCCAAAGTCATTACTCCCTCTTTTGAAGAGACTGTAAGAAGATGGATTCAGATAATTGCCAAATCCTGCATTTTTATAAAATGATAACGATGTAAGCGGTGAAAATGTAAGATTTGTCCCATAATTGTTTATAATCGTATAGAACTCAAAATTAGTATCCGTATTTGGTAATTGGTCAGGATTAATTGTACCTCTTGATATCCATACATCTCCATTCGGATAAGTACCTGAATTAAACTCCATAGCAACTCCGGCAGTTGTAAAGTCTTTCACACCAGAAGACGTAACATTCATTTTTTCACTTACTCCTTCAAAAACCGGAGCATTTGAAGTTAATCTTGTATATCCTGTTCCCTGATAGGATGCAAAAGTTCCTGAGTTGTTTTTATTAACCGTAATATTCCCGGTCGATTCATTGAACTGAAGATAATACACCAATCCATTTAAAATAGAATCTCCGGCAATACTTTTTGTCAAATGTCTCCATTGTCTGATTTCATCAATAGATAATGGTCTGTTCCAGATTGCAACTTCATCCATTTCCAATTGGGTAAATCTGTTCGTATATCCTCTTCCATAGCTTCCTAAAAACAAGAGGTTGAAAACTTCAGACGGTAATGCTGTATTATTTATACTTTCTTTTCCGTTAACATATATTTTTACATTCGTTCCGTTGCTTACCAATGCGATGTGTGACCATTGCCCTACAGGAGCCTGCAAACCGGATGACCAGCTCCAGCCCGGGTGAAAGCCGATTGTGTTGTTGCCTTCTCTGAAATTCATTCCAAATGGATTGCTGCCATCCTGAGACATAAAAACACCACTGTAATCGGTCTGGATACCGTTGGGTTTTATCCAGCAAGAGAATGTAAAAGAATTTTTATTAAGGTTAGCGTTATCTATTTTAATATAATCACCTGTGGTTTGACCTGTAAGTTTTATACTGTTTCCAGGAACTTTGTCAGGCTGGCTTGTTCCACACTGATTATTGATTTCAATAAAATTATTGAGTGTCTGCGTGCTTGTTCCATATTGATCTGTCACCGTTAAAGTTACGGGATAGGTTCCGTTCGCGGCTCCCGCATAAGAAACCAATGGGTTTTCTAATGTGGAAGTAGAGGGTGTTCCTCCCGGAAAGCTCCATTGCCATGTAGCACTGGCATTACGTACAACGGAATAATCTTTAAACTGGACTTTTTCTGCAACCGGACAGCTAATTTTATTATTTCCAACTGATATTAAAGCACTGGGAGGACTTATCTCATATAAAGCATGCTCAAATGCACCTCTGGATGTTCCTATTTTTAATTTATTTTCATTGTAATTGATGAACATAAAACGTACATCACACATGGGCAAGCCATTACCCAGCATTACCCAATTCTGCATCACATTATTTCTGTAAAATATCCCTGCTTTATTGCCTACATACACACCGCCGTTTGATCCTCTCTGGAAAATAATTTTCGTAATAGGAGAAGTCGTGAGTACAGAAGAACTGAGATTAGTCCAGGTTGCTCCTCCGTCACCTGACTTTAATACTTTGCATACAGACTGAACGCCGCTGTAAGTTATCCATATTTTGTCTGGATCATCATCTCCAATGGCAATATCTGATATATTGGTTTGTCCAGAAGTTACTGTCGTATTAGGGGTAATATCAGTCCACGTAAGCCCAGCGTCTGTCGTTTTCCAAAGTTTATTATTGGTTAAACCTTCAACAACAATCATTACATTGGGGTTTTTAGCAGAAATCTTTTCTCTGAATACCTGATTGCCAAAGGTTTTTACGATAGATATACTATTTCCGTTGTCTTCGGTTTTAATAAGAGAATTTTTCCATGTTGCCAAATTCGGGTTGCCTGTCGGATATTGACCTGCATGATGGGTAATCATGGTATAGTATTTATTGGGATGGAATTCTATGGAATTAAAATAAGCATAAATTCCTCCTAAATCCAGGAAATTAGGTTCATTAATCAGTGTATTCACGCCGGTCCTGAAATACCGGTAATTACTATATCCCTGGCTGTAAATATACCGGTCATCCAACGGATTAACGTCCGTATTCCCCTGATCTGCCCCTGTTCCGTTATACCAATCAAAACCATTGGCACTTTCCTTAATCATTACCGGGCCGTGATTATTCCCCGATGCAACCAGATTGGTTTTGAAAGCACTTCCGAAACCCCAAAGTTCATGATTACCAATACTGTTGGTTAAAGTAGTCATTGTGACTCCCAAATTGCCGGATGCTGCCATTTCCCCATCACTTCCTGTTACAAATTTTCCGTTCACGAAATCCATGGATCTGATATCAGAATGAGTGTATGAAGCAGGAGTAGTAAAGGTTACTCCATTATCTGTGGAAATCCTGATTTGACCCACTCCATAAGTTCCATATACAATCTTATTTTCATCATTACGGTCCATTTGTATGTCGCCATGATGCAGACTGTTAATTCCTCCGGAACCAGGAACCATATTGATTCTTGAATTTTCAACGGCTCCGGTAGCTTTATTAAATTTATAAAGGTTAACCGCCTGATGCCCATAGGCATTAGCACCGCTGCCTGCTGCTACATAGAACGAAGAAGTATTATTTGTGGGTAAAAAAACTTTAACCCAACCAACAATTTGCCCATTGGCAGTAGTATCCAAGGTAGTAGAATTTAATTGGGTAAAGCTAGCTCCCTGATTAGTTGATTTATAAACCTTAAAAATATTATTGTTTGATGAGCTGGCAAAATAAACCGAATTCCCATCATTCGGATCCCATTCCAAAGATTCACTCTGCGTTGAAGAATCTCCAATCTGATAATCTGCAGGAAGACCGGTTTGAACGGCACTCCAGGTATTTCCGCCATCACTTGTTCTGTACAATGAGGTTCCCCAGTGAACAACAGCAATATTAGCATTTGAAGGAGAAACTGCAATATCATAAGCTTTTCCGGAATAGTTTGCGGAAGTCATCGTGGTGGCAGTCCAGTTAAGCCCGCCATCTATAGATTTAATGACCTGGGTATCGCTTAATGCATACACTGTTTGTGGATTAGCAATACATACGTCAATGTCATTATACTTAGAATCAGGAAAACCGTTATCTACAAGATTCCAGGACGTTCCTCCATCTATAGTACGCCATAGCCCTCCGGTTACGAAGGATACAAACATCTTTTGAGCATTGGTAGGATCTATCCTGGTTAAAAACACATACCCTCCATGATTATATTTATTGGAATAATTTGTACTTGCACTATTTACCGGTCCTATTATTGTCCAGTCACCAACTTGTGTTTGTGTAGATAATAAGGCTACATTTTTTACTTTAGGTTGATTGAACAATAAAGGTTCAGGGGTAACTTTCCCCTGATTATCCAGATAAAACAACTTTGTTCTTAACCAGTCTTCGCCAATACTTCTTGGCTTGCTTTTTTCCCACCTGTGACTGCCAAAATACTTGTCGAAACTGGCTTTTACTTTGAAGTAATCGACATTGTCCTTCATTTCAGAAAACCATGGTTGGGACTTGTGCCTTAATTCGTATTCTATGTCTTCATCCTCTTCAGTTTCATTTTTTGCTGCCGGAAGAGTTTGAGCATGATAAATTGCTGAGATCAGCAAAGTAGGTAAAAGAAGTCGCTTTATTTTCATCATTATTATTATTTAATCATTAAATCATTATCAATGAAGTAAATTTAAACAATACCAATAATACTTAAACAACATGCGAATATTTTACTAATATTTTACATTTTTAATTAATTTAATAAAATTATAATGATTCAGTGTTTATCATACACCTACACAAACTTTAATAGATTTAATGTACTGAAAAGCCTGAAAACATTTTATGTAAAACAAAACAATTAAAGAAAAAAATTTTTGATCGTGGTAAGGAAAATGAACAAATACTCTGGCTTTAAGAGTACGGATATGTGATGTAAGACCATTTTTTTATTGCCCTGAATACTTGCCTTTGCCCAAGAGGTTAATGGTTCAAAGCAAAACCATACCTTGCAACTCCCACTCCGAATCTCATACCAAGAAAACCGTCTATTTTGATTTACTCACATCCGTAAGAGCATTCAGAAAGGCGATGATCTGCTTTATTTCTGTTTCAGTGAAGTTCAGTTTATCGGATGCCAGCGTCTGGTTTTTCATTTTTAATCCTAAACCTTCTCCTCCACCTTCGTTATAAAAATCCAGGACTTCTTCCAAGGTATTGAAAGCTCCGTTATGGAAATAAGGTTTGGTAAGGGCAATATTTCTCACCGTTACTGTTTTGAATGAATAATCATAAATCCATGATTTTTCCTTTTTCACAGGGCTGTTTCCTCGTCCTAAATCCTGATCAAGCTCTACCGGAAGCTGTTTGATCGGTCTGGTTGTTATTCCCAAGACTTCAGATTCATTTTCATTAAAAAATGGAGGTACCAATCCTGAAAAGGTGGGTGTAAAATGACAGGTTGCACAATTGGCTTTTCCCATAAAGAGGTTGAATCCTTTTTTCACATCATTGGAAACCTCTTTTTCATTCCTCATAAAACGGTCAAAATCGCTGTCAAATGAGTACAATGAAGCCACATAAGAACTTAATGCTTTTGAAAAATTTTCTTTACTGATTTTCCCGTCCTTGAAGGCATTTCGGAACGCTTTTTTATACTCAGGTTTTGTTTTTAATTTCTGGATAATGCTTTCATAGCTGGTATTAAATTCCTGCTCATTATAAATAACGTGCTCTGCCTGCTGTTCAAGATAGAAAGCACGAAGATCATAGAAAAACCTCTTGGCAAAAACAGCATTATATAAAGATGGGGAATTCCTCAAAACCGTTTTCCCTTCCACATTACTTTGTGATTTTGCCTTCAGATCTGTAAAAGCATTTTCCTGAAGATGGCAAGTCGCACAGCTCATTTTTCCGTTACCACTTAAATTCTGATCGTAGAAAATGGATTTTCCAAGGTTACGGAGTTCCGGACTATCTTCTGAAGATTTTAATAAAGTATAAAAATAAGGATCCAAAAAATCACTGCTGAAAAAGTTTTTGTTTCCCACATTCCATCCGGAAAACTCTTTAAGATCATCAGGTCTTCCGTCCCATTTTCCCAGCTCTTCATACAAAGGCTGAACGTATTTTTTATAAAATTCAATACGATCAAAAGTTTCAAAGTCGGTATTTTTTGAAAGATAGCCAATAGCTTCTGTTAATATCAGATTAGATTTCTGAGTATTATAGTTTTTAAAATAAGGATCATCATTGATGTACTGCTGTATTCCTGCAAAAGCATGTCTGGTTTCTTCAGAAATATTCAAAGATCCCGGCGTATCAAAACCTGAAACACCCAGTGAATAGATCCTGATCAACTCTATTCGCAAAGGCAGTGTTTTGTTATTTCCTTTGCTCAACCCATTTTTTAAAGCACTTAAATAAAACCCGGAATAGCTGTTATACAAAAAGGTAGTAATGGTTTTAATTTTTTCTTTCTCATGTATTGCTTCGTCGGAAAATATCAGTTCATCCAGTACCTGCAATCCTTCGGGAGGAAGTGTATAGGCGGAAGTTCCTGCAGCTTCTATATGAAACAAAGGTGCTGCATTAAGATGGGTTTTGGTAAATTCAGGATAATGATAAGCGATATAGAACTCAACTTCTTTGAATGAATTTCTTGTTCTGCTTAGTGATTTTTGCAGCTCTTCCAGGGAAACACGATCTTCAGAGAACTTATCAACATCTGATTTCAGCTGTTCAAGCTTGGTTTTAAAGTCGGACAACCCTTTATTGACAAATGTATTTTCGCTTTCTTTTCCTTTATAAACAGGATTAAAAGACATTATTGCAAATCCTATCAGAAGGACGATTACAAGCAGTGGATAAGATCTCATGAATTTTTAGCGGCAAAAGTATTCATCTGATGTTATCTCAGTTTTAATAACAGATTAAATAATGTTTATATTTCCGGTACAATATTTTTCACTAATTTTAAACCCCGAAATCAAATTCATTATTCTAAAGAGAACGGTTCTTCGAAATACCGGAAAATAGTGGCGGGAGATTATTGGGAGAGGATTTTTTAAATTAAATTCAACACATCAAAAAAACTAAATAGGAGTATGAAAACAAAACTATGGTTTGCTGTTATGGCAAGTTTCCTTTCTATGACGGCATTTTCCCAGAAAAAAAAGCAACCGGAAAAGATATCCGGAAAGCCACAGGAAATGGCTGTATATGCAGAGAAAAGAGGGGCTGATTATTATTTGGTCCGCCTGGAAAAAGATAAAAACATTCCCAATGTCTATGTACATTCCAATGGTATAACCAAGCCTTATAAAAATTATTCTGACCTGAAAGATATTGTTACAGAGTTCCCCGGAATGATGACTTCCAACAACTCAACAAAGGAAGAACTGATTTCTATTCTTAAAAAAGATGATCACTTCTACGAAATCACTTCACAGAGGAAAGATCCTAAAAACATTGAAAAGACGGTCATTACTGTATATGAGGTTATGAACGGACAGAAAAGGATTGTAGAAGAATACAATGACATCTACGAGGTTATGGCATCTCCTTATAAAGAAGCCATTATGATTAATTAAAAAAACAAAAAATATACATATTATGCTAAACAAACTTGCTGCCTCAGAACTTGTTCTGAATGAAGACGGAAGTGTATACCACCTGAATCTTTTACCTGAAGATATTGCTGACAAAATCATCCTTGTAGGTGATCCTGACAGAGTGGCAAAAGTTTCAAAATACTTCGATACCGTAGAAATCAAAAAAAATAAAAGAGAATTCTATACGCATACAGGAACGCTTCGTGGAGAAAGAATCACCGTAATGTCTACAGGGATCGGAACTGAAAACATCGATATCGTGATGAACGAACTGGATGCTTTGGTAAACATTGATCTTCAAAACAAAGAATTCAAGACTGAGCACAAGGCTCTTGAATTATTCCGTATGGGAACTTGCGGAAGTGTAAACCCGGATGTACAGGTAGACAATATGCTGGTAACGCAGAACGTTGTAGGTTTGGACGGATTGATGCACTTCTATCAGGATTACAACTTCGAAAATGAGTTTTCTAAAAGCTTCTTAGAAAAATTCCCTTACGAAAGAATCAAGCCAATGCTTTATTTCTCAGACTGGGCAGAAGAAATGGGAGCATACTACAAAGATGCCAAATACCACGGAAATACAGCAACATTCCCGGGATTCTATGCTCCACAGGGAAGACAGCTTCGTTTGAAAGCGGTAGATGATCAATTCTTAGAAACGCTGAATGATCTTGGAATTACCAATTTTGAGATGGAGACCTCTGCGATCTATGCTCTTTCAAAATTATTAGGCCACAAAGCCATTACCGTAAATAACGTTATTGCCAACAGAAGACGTGGAGAATTCTCCGCAGACCACCATGCTTCTGAAAAAAACCTTATTGAATGGGTATTGGAAAGAATTATTAAGTAATTATTTTATTGATAAAATTAAAACCTCCGGAAAAAGATTCCGGAGGTTTTTTTATGAGGTTTGGGCTAAAGCCAATGGAATTTTCATCTATTTTTTAACGGGCTAAAGCCCGTTCCTAATGAATTGTATCTTGCTGAAAATATTGATTCTTTTATGATGAACAAAGCTTACCACTCACCTTATCATTCCCTAGGAATCTAAATACAAAACTTTAAAAACAGCGTAGAGATTCCTGCGGAATTACAGAGTTGTCAATAGAAATCTTGTAAGTAAAATAGTTAAAGGTCGATAATCATTAATACAAATGCCATGATTACAAATGAAAACTTCTCGGATCCGGATATTGAAATGTATAATTCAGCTCTGAAACCAGCTTTGATGACAGAACCTTCTTCCCTTTCACTTCAAACTCTTCTTCATCAAGTAGATTTTTCTGTGCGTTAATCACCTGACTTTTCGCAGGATGTACAGGAGCCGTAACATTATAAAGTTTTGATTCACTTTTCTGTTTAATCATTTCTGAGATAATCCTGCTGATATCAGCATAATGAATATGATTTACAGCATGATCCAGATTACCTACATTATAATTTTTCAGCAGTCTGTTGTCTCCCATCAGACCGCCAAGTCTCAGAATATTAAGTTGGGGATATTTATTTCTCAACATTCTTTCGCCTGATATTTTCTCCAAAGGGACATCTTCTTCTGTAAATTCTTTAGCAATATCGGGATAAACACCTGTAGAACTCATCAGAAACATCTGCCCTTTAAAGTCTCCTATAAAAGCTGACAAATTCTGAATCCTGTTATACAAAGAGCTTACACAACAACTTTTTTCAGAAACAGGAATTGTAATAATCAAAACTTCCATATTTTTAACTTCTCCCCATTGGGAAAGAGGTTCTGTCAGCTGATAATCCGGGAAAGAAGCCATTACAGCATGAATTCCTTTATTATTGAGTAAATTTACTTTGCTTTCTGTTGTAGTTGTAGTTGCCAGTGTATATTTTCCGGATAAGGAAGATTCGAGTCTTTCTCCCAGCCAGCCATAGCCTATAATTCCTATTTTCTTCATTGTTCGGACACGGTTTGAATGGATAATATTTCGTCTAAAGAAGCCATCAGTTGAGTTTTTACTTCATTACTCAGATGCATACAATTCTGAACAGCTTCAGGAATATATTTTGCTTTTTCTTCGAGTTTTGCTCCCTGCTCTGTAAGGTTGATCAATACAACTCTTTCATCTTCTGAGCTACGGGTTCTGATGATCAGTCCGTTTTTTTCCATACGTTTCAAAAGCGGGGTAAGCGTTCCGTTGTCCAGATGAAGATGTTCACCAATCTTTCCTATATTCATTCCGCCATATTCCCATAAAACGGTCATGACAAGATATTGAGGATATGTAAGTGAAACTTCCTCCAGGTAAGGCTTATATAAACCCGTAATATATCTGGAAACGGCATATGTTTTAAAACATAAATGTTCTGATAAAGGCATCATCGTTCTATTTTAAGAAACAAAGATAACCTATTTACTTTGTGCACAATATTTTTGTTTAAAATATTTATTAATTAAAATCTTTTATGAGCCGAATTCTATTTTTGCAGAAAATTTTCTTTTAGCCTCTTCTTATTTATTATTTTAGCAAAAACTAATTACTGATTGAACATGAAACACACACATCAGACAGAAAACAATAAGCTTTCAGAACTCTCTACAGAAGAACTCACAAAGGAAGAAAAAAACGCTCTGCAGCTCATATTTCCTTTTGTATAATTATGGGAATGCTGGTAGGCGTCTGCATTTATGTTACCGCTAAGAAAGGGTTCAACGGTATCACTCCGCTTCCTCTGGCTTTTTTCCTTTATATCTTATTATTAGAAAAAGCTGGCAAAATGCCCGCAAGGAACTTCAATCCCGCAAGCTAAATAAAAATTGACAATCCATAAAAAGGACTTCCAGTCCGGAAGTCCTTCACACCATATCAACTATAATAAAAAAACCTATTATTTAAAATTCATTGATCATCACGTAAAAATGTCCGGAATACAAACTGTTAGCTGTTCCTGAAATATTAGTGAGATTAATTGTAATAGAGGAAGCAGAAGTCATTCTTGGATTCGAGATGGAAAATGAAGAATTTCCTACAAAATCTCCTGCCGGAGAAACTACCACTACAGCTCTTGTGGAATCAGGCTGATATTCTGCCGGAACGGGAATATCGATGGTTGTAGATTTTCCCGGAGGCAAATTATTAATTGAAATTCCAGGCCATGCTTCAAAACTGATCTGACTTTTCTGAACACTGCCTTTTTCTCCCAATTTAAACTGTCCGCTTACATCCAGTTTTGCAGAGATATTCGGAGTATTTGTACCAATACCTACATTTGCATTGTTATTGCCCAGAACAATAGCATTGGCCTGTGAAGTAGCAGCTCCATATCCTACAGCGGTTGAAAATTGTCCTGACGCATTGGCTCCCGAGCCTAAAGCAGTAGAATTCTGACTATTGGTTACTGCATTATATCCTAAGGCAGTTTCACTATTGCTATTTGTTTTGGCATTATATCCTAATGCAATGGACTGAAATCCATCTGCTGATGAGTTATTTCCAACAGCTACAGATTCATTGCTGCCGGTTTGGGCATGAAAACCTATTGCTGTAGATCTGAATCCTGCTGCAGTCGTTTTATTTCCTACAGCTAAAGCTTCATTACCAGAAACTGAAGTGGCACTCCCAATAGCAATTCCCATAAATGCTGAGCTTGCGCTTCCCAAAGCAATACCATTCTGACCTGCATTTGAACCTATCCCGAGGCTTACAGAATTGTCAACTCCAAGTCTTCCTGCTGTTAATGCATTTGCTTTAAAGATCAGATCATCATATGTTTTTGTTCCTAAAGCAAGCGTTGTACTCGCTCCTCCATAATTTCCTACATTCGTGCCTGTAAGATTCCAGTTGTTTCCATCCTCTGTTTTAGTGGTATTCCCACCGTTTGCTAAAATTTTATTCCATTTTGATTCGAACCAGTAATAGAAACCAATTTCTTTCAGAGTAGAATTTCCGTTATTCCATATGATAAGACCTTCTGCCGGAGAAGGTATGGTAATATTGTCCGTTGTCGTGGTAAGGGCAACACTTGGAAGGAGTACTCCTTTATTATTGGCATTAATCTGAAGCATCGCTGACGAATCCGGATTCGGTAATCCAATCCCAACTTGCGCATATGTAAAAATACTTATTAAGAATAAGAGAAGTGTATACAGAAGTTTATAGTCTTTTTGCATTACTTGCATTTTTTGCAGGTGCAAATATACAAATTTTTAATAAAATCATAATTAAATTAAAAATATCACAATTAAAAACACATTAAAGTGATTAATATAAAATTTAATCACAAAATAATGAAAAACGTTTAATATCAAGCAATTAACCAATACAGCATTCATTAGGCCTTTCTGATATATCCCATTCTGTGTTTAATTTTTTAAATTACAAAATCAACAATAAACTTCACTAAATATTGAATAAAAATCAACAGCTATTTTCTAAGAAAACATTTTTTTAAATGATCATTGACCATTCCGGTAGCTTGCATATGAGCATAAATGACTGTAGAACCTACGAATTTGAATCCTCTCTTTTTAAGTTCTTTGGAAATAAGATCTGAAACCTCTGTTGTAGCAGGAATGTCGGATAATGTTTCGGGGCAGTTGTCGATTGGTTTTCCATCAATAAAATTCCAGATATAGTGGGAAAAGCTTCCAAATTCCTTCTGAACTTCTATAAATTTCTGTGCATTGGTGACAGCTGACAGAATTTTAAGCCTATTTCTGATAATTCCGGGGTTATTCATCAGTTCCTCAATCTTTTTTTCAGAATAAGCTGCCACTTTTTTATAATCAAAATCATCAAAAGCTGTTCTGAAATTTTCCCTTTTAGACAAAATGGTATACCAGCTCAAGCCGGCTTGAAAACTCTCAAGAATCAGGAATTCAAATATTGTTTCATCATCATACACAGGCCTTCCCCACTCTTCATCATGGTATTTTCTGTAGAGATCATCTTTTTCACACCAGCCACAACGTATTTTTTCCATAATTATCAATTTTATACTTTAAATTTACTATTGATTTAGTAAAATATAACAAAATATTATGAAAAGTTTAACAGAGAGATTCTATTTTAGGAATGGTTATTGTTTAATTACTCATACCAAATTAAAATTTATACTATTATGAACAATTCAGAGTACAATAAAGCGGAAAATGCAGTAAACAATGTAGAAAATTCTTTACAGAATGCAACGGACAAAGCCAAGTGGAAAATCAATGAATTGGCAGACAAGGCTAAAGATTATATCAATGAAAAGAGGAATAATGATCAGGAAGCCAGCCAGGAAGACTGGCTAGACAGGGTAAAAGCTAATGTATCCGATGCATGGGAAGATATCAAGGATAAAGCAGATGAAGCATGGGAAAAAACCAAAGATGCGGCAGAGGATGTAAAGGCAGAATGGAATAAGAAAACCAATTAGTATTTCAGTCATATAAATATTTTCAATAAAATGGAGTCTTAAATTGATAAGGCTCCATTTTTTATTATGCCATAAGCACAATTATTGTTACATTTGTATTATAATAAACATTAAAAAATTATGTCATACGGTTTACTTAAAGGCAAAAAGGGAATTATTTTTGGAGCCCTTAATGAACAATCTATCGCATGGAAAGTTGCTGAAAGATGCCATGAGGAAGGTGCTGAATTCATTTTATCAAACGCTCCTATTGCTTTGAGAATGGGAGAACTTAATGGTTTAGCAGAAAAAACAGGTTCTGAAGTAATAGGTGCTGATGCTACTTCTATAGAAGATCTTGAAAAACTTTTTGATGCCGCTGTTGCAAAATTTGGAAAAATCGACTTTATCCTTCACTCTATCGGAATGTCTATCAACGTAAGAAAAGGAAAACATTATACAGAAATGAATTACGACTGGTTGGAAAAAGGCTGGGATATTTCCGCTGTTTCTTTCCATAAAGTAATGCGTGTAGCTTGGGAAAAAGACTGTATGAACGAATGGGGAAGTATTTTGGCCCTTACTTATATTGCAGCTCAGAGAACATTTCCTGATTATAATGATATGTCTGATAACAAAGCGTATCTGGAAAGCATCGCAAGAACTTTCGGAAACTATTGGGGAGAAAGAAAAGTACGTGTCAATACGGTTTCTCAGTCTCCAACAATGACTACTGCCGGTAGCGGTGTGAAAGGTTTCGGAGGATTCCTTGGATATGCAGAAGATATGTCTCCGCTAGGAAATGCTACAGCTCTTGAATGTGCAGATTATTGTGTAACTTTATTCTCTGATCTTACTAAAAAAGTAACCATGCAGAATCTTTTCCATGATGGAGGTTTCAGCAGCTCAGGAGTTACTCAGAGAGTAATCAGTAAATATGACGCTGAATAATCATTCATAAAACAATAGCGGACTAATAAAGTTCCGTTCAAAATAAGTAAAGCCCATGAAAATTTTTTCATGGGTTTTCTGTTTGTATCATCCGGATACTCCTCATTTGGCGAATTCTTCCAGGCCACTATTACCGACAGTCAAAAGTTGTTGCATTCTGCTACATTATCCAAAATAAATAAAGATACCTGCTCATTATTAAAATACATACCATCTATAATATATATCGGATGTGTGAAATAATTATTAGTTAAGAAAGTCAACAACAACTCTATTTTAAGAAAAAGAAAAAGTAAAAACCCAACATTAAAATATTATTATTTTCTTAAAAATATCTTTTTCAATTAACAACAAAAATATTAATTTCCCATAAAACAATATTAATTTTCTATAATATAAATCATAAAACAAAATAATTTATAATTTAACATCATCAACTAAAAACAAGTTTTATGAAAAAACATTTAATTTTTTTTGCCGCAATACACTTTATTGCCGCAATTTCATTTTTTAATCCTATAAAGGCACAGACCTGCCCAAGCTGGGGGCCTTATATAGAAGGATTTGATATGGCTAATACCGGGGAACTTTGGTACTCGGAAGTAATGGTAGACAATACCTGTAAAAAAATCAATACCTATTATTCAACGCTGAACTTTTCTTTAGGTCCGCGAGGAGGATATGGAGGAATTCAATACAAACCGAATGAAGTGTATAATAACATCTTCTCTATGTGGGACATACAGGACTCCAGCCTTCCACAGTGTAAAACGGAATATGCAGCGCCCAATACTTTGGTAGATGGTTTCGGAGGAGAAGGAACAGGTCTTCATACAGATAATCCCATGCCATGGGTACCGGGAGTATGGTATGCAACAGTTGCCAGAAGGTGGTCTACCGGTGATGGAAAGACAAGAATAGGGTTCTTTATGTATGATTACGGTGTAGGAAAATGGAAACATTATGTGACTATTATAACGCCGGAAAATAATGCTTCATTTACCGGAACAAAACTGGGAGGTTTCGTAGAGAACTGGAATTCTAGCTTGAATAAAGATTCCCGTTGTGGATATTACAGAAATTTCTGGAGTATGAATGCACAGGGAAACTGGTCAAAACCATTAAGATATACCGCTTCAGCAGGAACCGGATCCTGGGGAGCACAAACAGCATTTAACAATACTGCCATTAAAATAACATCGTGTGGAACAACACCTGCTCCAGCAGGTGGTTCAGTAACTTTTAACAGTATTACTCAGGAAGGTACAAAACCTGCCTCAACTATTCCTATTAATGTCACTACCGTTACCCCTACATATAATTCATCCACTAATTCGGTCAATGTAACTTGGGCAAGTTCAGAAAAAACAAGTCCGCAGCTTTCTTATAAAGTAGCTTTGTATACTGAAGCCAGCTGGGGGAATAATTATACTCCGGTTGCAGTAGTTTCCGGTATCCGTCCTGATCTCCGAAATGTAAGTATTCCTCTTCCTGCTAATTCTCAATCCGGAAAATATTATGTAAGTGTAGTATTGGACGATATATTTAAGCAAACTTCCAATTTCGGATATAACAATATTAATATCATAGCACCTCCGGTCATTGACCCGAATGCCTATTACAGAATAAAAAATGCAGGAAGTAACCTTTATATAAGCCCGGCAAATTATAGTTCTGCATCAAATGTTAAGATGGTACAATATCCGTTTAGTACTAATCCGGCACAGCAATGGAAGCTTGAAAAAACGGGAAAAAACTACATTATTATTAACCATGCTTCCGGATTGGCAATTGATGTTCCCGGTTCTAATATTACTAACGGAACTACATTGATACAGTATTCCAAAACCGGGAATAACAATCAGCAATGGGTACTAAAATCCTATACACCCAATACCATACTTATAGGCACCGCTTTATCAAATATGAAATCGATGGATAATCCTGCCAATTCCCAAACAACAGGTACTAATATTAACATTTGGGATCAGGATATGAATGGTACGGCAGGAATAAATCATCAGTGGATACTTGAACAGGTAATAACCACAACGTCAAGCATGTCTGCAAAACAGGAAATAAATTCTGCCGTTTATCCTAATCCTGTAAAACAAGGGGAAAACCTTACGATAAATCTTCCTGAAAATGGAAATTATGAATTACAAATTGTAAACACAGATGGGCTAACAATACAACACAAGACAGTAAAAGGGGGAAAAACTACAATTTCAACCTCAAATATAAAAAACGGTGTATATTTCTATATTGCTAAAAGCATAAATGGTACTATTTCAGGAAAATTCTCTGTACAATGATAGTATAAGATTGTAACATGATATAATCTAAACGGGCGACCTCAATAAAGGCCGCCCGTTCTGTCAAAAATAATATTAAATTAATATGAAATTATAAAATTACGGTTTGTATAGAATGTGCAGGAGCATTCAGCTTAGCAGCCATTCCTTCTATCCATAGATTGGTTTCAATATCATTGTCCGAATCATTCATGATAACGGTTACCAGCTGTCCGTTTTCATTCATAAAAGCAGAAGATGTAAGGGCTGCTCTGTTGGAAGAACTTCCTATTCTCTGCGCATTCGGTCTGATATATTTTGAAACATGCCCTATATAATAGTATTCATACGTATAGAATACCTCTCCTGTTTTGGTATCAGCAATAATCGGGGCAAAGCAGAAGTTTCCTTTATGATTAGGTCCTCCGGTTTCATCCAATAAAATATTCCAGTCAGTCCATAAAGCATTTCCTTTGTTGAAATCGTTCAGCATATTTTTGCTGTACAGCTCTCCCAGGCTTACATCATAGATTTTATCCATATTGAACTGTTCTTTACATCCTTCCGTAAAAGCCAGGAATTTATCAGGAAAAGCTCTGTGTGTTTCTGCTAAATTGTCAAAAAGCTGAGTTTTGTTGTTCCACGTTTCATACCAATGATAACCGATACCATGGGCATATTTTGAGGTTTCCGGATCACTTAAAGTAGTCGTTGCTCTTTGATAGATAAGGTCTCTGTTGTGGTCCCAGATCATTACTTTTTTGTCTTTATATCCGTTTTTCCAAAGCGTTGGTCCAAGGTTCTTTTTCAGGAATTCTCCTTCTTCTTCAGCGGTATAAATACATGATTCCCAGCTTTGGGTAGCCATGGGTTCGTTCTGAACAGTTAATCCCCAGATATTAATTCCTCTCTTTTCATACTCTTTGATGAATTTGATATAATAATCTGCCCATGTCTGATAGTATTGATTTTCCAATCTGCCGCCTTTATACAAGCTTTGGTTTGATTTCATCCATGCTGGTGGGCTCCATGGTGAGAAATAAAATGTAAAATTATTACCAATAGCTTTCTGAGCTTCTTTAATCATTGGGATTTTATACTTTTCATCATGAGCCACATTAAAGGTCTTTAACGAAGTATCATTATCTTCTACATATGTATAAGAATCACTGGAAAAGTCACAGGAATTCATATTGGTACGAACAACAGTGTATCCCAATCCATTTTTTCCGAAATAAGCATCCAGAATTTCTTTTTGCTTATTCTTTGGCATTTTATAAAAAGTCTCTGCTGAAGCATCTGTAATGGCACCTCCAATTCCTATCAGTTTCTGATATTTAAAATGGGGAGCTACAAAAATACAGGCATCCGTTTCTTTAGGCTGCCCGAACTGCTCAAATGTAACTACTCCCTTATCCACCATCTTCTCATTTGCTTTTGAGTTGGTAAGAACCACTTTAGCTGTTTTTCCTGCATTTTTTTTCCAATAATTCTGAGCATTGACATTCATGACAACGCCTACTACAAAACAACTTACAATTAGTTTTCTCATGATTTTTTCTGTTTCCGGACCCATCCGGTCCTCATCTTCATTATTTATTTTGATAAACTCTTACGTAATCTATATAGTACTTCTGTGGAAAAATGGTATCATCAATACCTTCCTTTCCACCCCAAAATCCTCCTACAGCGAGATTTAGAATGATAAAGTAAGGTCTGTTAAAAGGCCATGCTTCATTGTTTTTCTCTTTATTTTCGTAGGTGAAAAATTTCTTATCATCTATATAGACATCAATCTTTTCCGGTGTCCAGTCTGCTTTATAGACATGGAACTTTTCGCTTGCATCCTTTACAAACAAAGTATCTGTTTTCTGTGTTCCCTGGATATGATTGTATTTTTTGGTATGAACGGAAGCATGGATATACCCTTGGTTATAGCCCACATGTTCCATGATATCCAGCTCACCATCATCCGGCCATTTCTTCATATTTTCACTCATCATCCAGATAGCAGGCCAGGTTCCACGGCCTTTAGGAAGTTTCGCCCTAACTTCTACTGTACCATATTGAAAAGCAAATTTTCCTTTGGTTAAAAGTCTTGCAGAAGTATACTTACTGTTTTCCCGATTTTCTTTTCTGGCTTCAATGATGAGATTTCCTTTTTCCATTCTGGCATTCTCAAGCCTGTTTTTGGTATAAAACTGAGCTTCTTCATTTCCAAAACCGCTTCCTCCGGTATCATAATTCCATTTTAATGAATCCGGAAGGCCTTTGCCGTTAAACTCATCACTCCAAATCAGTTTTCTTCCAGTATCTGGTTTGTTTGAAGCACAATTGAATACAGAAAGGACGAGTGCTCCTGCTGCACAAATTCTGATGAGATTTTTAGCTTTGAGATTCATATGTATGTAGGTTTTAAGTTTTGGCTAAAGCCGTTTTAACGAGCAGGTTTTAATCCGCTCCTCTTGAATTGAATTTATTTCGTCCAGGTGATTCTTTTGGCCTGAACATTTTGAGAATCCGTACCTATCATAATGTCAAATTCTCCGCTTTCCCAATCAAAATTCAGGTTATCATCAAAGAATTTCAAATCTTCTGGTGTCAATTTAAAATCTACTTTTTTACTTTCTCCTTTTTTGATGAATACTTTCTGAAAGCCTTTCAGTTCTTTTACGGGTCTTACAACTTTCCCGAAAAGATCTCTGATATAAAGCTGTACCACTTCTTCTCCGTCATATTTTCCTATATTGGAAACAGTCACACTGATATTCAGTGTCTGATTTCCCGTAAGATTTGTGGAACTTAGAACCATATCAGAATATTTGAAATCGGTATAGCTTAAACCGTATCCAAACGGATATTTCGGGTCATTATCCAGGTCTATATAGGCTGAAACATAGTTTCTGTCTGTATTATTTTTTGCCGGCCTTCCTGTATTATAATGATTATAATACACAGGAATCTGACCAACAGTTCTTGGAAAAGTCATTGGTAGTTTGCCACCTGGATTTACAGTTCCGAACATAACATCAGCAATTGAATTTCCTGCTTCTGTTCCCAGCCACCATGTGTACATAATGGCAGGAATATTGTCTGATGCCCAGTTGAAAATCAGAGGTCGCCCGGCATTGATCATCAGAATGATAGGTTTACCTGTTTTGGCAATTTCTTTTAACAAATCTTCCTGAACACCTGTAAATCCTATATTACTTCTGCTTTTGGCTTCTCCGCTCATCGCATGGCCTTCTCCCAGCGTCATGATGACAACCTCTGCTTTTTTTGCAGTTTCTATGGCTTCAGCAAACTGACTTTTATCCTGATCATCGATATTGCAGCCTTTTGCATATAATAAAGTAGAGTTTTTATCCAGCTGGTTTTTAATTCCGTCAAATTGTGAAACGATTCTTTGATTATCATCTTTGAACGCAACAGACCAGAAACCATGATTAGCTACTGTTTCTTTGCCAAAAGGACCAATCAGAGCAATAGTTTTTGTACTTTTTGAAAGCGGAAGAATATTTCCCTGATTCTTAAGAAGAACAATACTTTTAGAACCGAATTCTCTTCCGAATTTTCTGTTTTCCTGATTATCAGTCTGCTCTTTTTGTCTTTTCTCATTACTGAACCTGTAAGGATCATCGAAAAGCCCCATTTCGAATTTCTTGGTTAAAATTCTACCTGCTGCATCATCTACCAGTTTTGCATCTACTTTTCCTTCTTTCACCAGTTTTGGAAGCTCTGCCATATACACACGGCTTTCCATATCCATATCACTTCCACCCTGTATTGCTCTTTCAGCAGCCTCAGCACCATCTTTAGCATAACCATGAGGAACCATTTCTCCGATGCTTCCCCAGTCTGACACCACAAAACCTTTATAATTCCATTTTCCTTTTAAAAGGTTTCTCTGAATATATTGATTGGCTGTTGCAGGAATTCCGTTAATATCATTGAAAGAATTCATGAAAGTGGCCACTCCTGCTTCTGCCGCAGCTTTAAATGGTGGAAGATAAGTTTCATTCAATTGTCTGAGACTCATATCTACAGAATTGTAATCTCTTCCGCCTACAGCGGCTCCGTAGGCTGCAAAGTGTTTTGCACATGCCATTACCGCATCAAGACTTCCCAAGCCTCTACCCTGAAATCCTTTAATTCTTGCCAGTCCTATTTTTGTTCCAAGATAGGTATCTTCTCCTGAACCTTCCATTACTCTTCCCCATCTCGGATCTCTGGCAATATCCACCATTGGCGCAAACGTCCAGTGAATACCATAAGCGGCAGCTTCTGTTGCGGCAATTCTTTCTGATTTTTCAATCATGGCCAGATCCCAACTTGCAGCCTGTCCAAGATTGACAGGGAATGTGGTACGATAGCCATGGATAACATCCTGCCCGAACAATAAAGGAATTTTCAGCCTGGACTGCATGGCCAGTTTCTGAAAAGCTCTGGTTTCTTCAGAACCTGCTACATTCAACATGGAACCTACTTTTCCTTTTTTAATTTCTTCTAAAACAGCAGCTGAATTGGAATGCTGCGGTCCTGTGGCATATTCAAAACCACTGTACTGAACCATCTGCCCTACTTTTTCTTCCAAAGTCATTTTAGACAATAGCTCTGCTACTTTCTGATCAATGGTCTTTTGTCCGTAAGCATTCAATCCAAATGCAGAAAATGCCAGTAAGAAATAAACTCTTTTCATAGTATCAAATTAAAAAATATAGGTTGCTGTAGAACGTCCTGAAATTGTTACTGCAGCGGTTTTCCCGGCAAATTTAATATTAAAATTCTCATCTGCCTGATTATCGTTCTGTACAATTAAAACTATTTTCCCAAATTGAGTCTTAAAAGCAGCCGTTGAAAGTTTATCCGTCTGCGTGGAAGCGATGCGCTGAGAGCCTGCAGGAATAAATTTTGAAGCATGTGCAATAATATAATAGGAAACATTTCTGGTGAAATTTTCACTGTCGGAAACGGTTATAGCTCCTTTACATTCTGTACATCCGCCATCTGTATGAGGGGCAAATTTCGGATCGTTGGCAAGATTCCATTCCAGCGCAATTTTACTCCAGTTTCTCATAGATCCGATGATCACGTTTTTTGTATGCCAGTTCAGGTCTTCGGTAAAAGTGCCTTTTGAACCTGTCCATTGTTCAGTAAAGTATAAATTCTTATCCGGAAAAGCATTATGTACCGTACTTAATGCAGAAATATCGCCTTCGTAAAGATGAAAAGCAGATCCGTCTATATATTTGCCAGCTTCAGAATCTTTTAAAATATCAATCGCGTATTCGGGTTTGTTGCAATTGTGATCATACACAACAATTTTAGTAGTAATGCTATTTGTTTTAAAAACAGGTCCCAAATGGTTCTTAATAAAATCTCTCTGCTGTTCAGACGGCATATACAAACTTGGGTTATTTCCAGGATGCAGGGGTTCATTTTGCGGAGTTACAGCATCAATGGTAATCCCTTCTTTTTTCATTCCCTGAATATATTTTACAAAATATTGAGCATACGTTCCATAGAATTCAGGTTTTAAACTTCCTCCTTTTGATTTACCGTTGTCTTTCATCCAAACCGGAGGAGACCATGGAGCAGCAATAATTTTAATAGAAGGATTGATTGTCAGAATCTCTTTCAGCATACCAATCAAAGCGTTGTCTTTTGCCAGACTGAATTTTGAAAGCGAAGGATCAGTTTGTCCCTCAGGAAGATCATCATATGAAAAGACTTCACCATCAAGATCAGATGCACCTATGCTCAGTCTTAAATAGTTGATGGATATTGAATTTTTATCATTTCCAAAAAGTTCGTTAAGCAGTGCTTTTCTTTTGGAAGGCGACAACCGGTTGATTACCTCAACACTTCCTCCTGTTAATGTATAGCCAAAGCCATCAACATATTGAAATTTTTGAGTCTCATCAATTTCAATATTCTGAAAGCGGTTGGTGTTATTTACAAATTTAAGGGGAGTCTGCTGCTGTAATTTTACACTTTCATCTCCTTTTGTAAGCCAGTATTGAACTTCGTTTCCTTTATTGGATGCCACTGAGGTACATGATAAAGGAAAAAGGGCCACACCACTAAGTAGCGCGGCACCTCTAAAGAAACTATATAAGTTGTGAAACTTCATATTTTAGTAACCAGGATTTTGTTTGATCTTCGTATTAAGAAGTTCATTATAAGGAATAGGTAAAAGTTCATTCTTATTGGGTTTAAATCCTCTAGATGCTAATTTGGAAGGTGCTTCTCCCCATCTTACGAGGTCAAACCATCGGTGCCCTTCACCAGCCAGTTCACGTCTGCGTTCATCTTTAACAGCTTGCAGTGTTACTGGTACTGAAGGCAGTCCAACTCTGGCTCTTACTGCATCCAATAAAGCCTGGGCTCTTGCACCTGAGCCGTTTAATGCTTCGGCTTCCATTAAGTAAGTATCTGCCAGTCTGATTACGATATAATTCCTGCTGTAGTTTAGCTCCGGAGCTCCGGGAAGATTGGATACCTCATCTCTTCTGGGAAGATATTTATTCAAAAAATAACCGGTATCATTATGAGCGGGTGAATATTTGATCTCTCCGCTTGCAGTCAGTTGTTTTGCGTTCAGGATCGTGGCATTCACTCTCGGATCGTCCTTCAGGAAATTATAAAGATCTTCTGTTGCAGTATTAAATGCCCATCCTGAAACAATATCAGGTGCTGTAGTCTTTAATCTATCGTATCCTCTCGGTCCTATCATTATACAGATAGAGTTTCCTTCATCCTTTCCTTGACCCCAGAAGCCCCAGTCTGAATTTCCTTTATTGGTATGCATCACTTCCAGAATAGATTCTGTGGTGAACTTGTTGTCCTGTCTCCACAGGTCATTATAATTAGCAATTAATTTATATCCGTACTGGCTGACTTGTCCCGGTGTTCCGTTCACTTCTGCAAATTGGGCTGCAGCAAGATCTTTCTTATTGTTATACAGATAAATTTTTCCCAGGATAGCTCTGGCTGTCCCCTGGCTTATCCTTCCTACCTCTGCTTTGTTAGTAGGTGCAATAGATAGTGGAAGATCATTGATGGATGCTACAATATCTGATTCAATCTGCTCATACACTTTCTGAGGCTCTGTCTGAGGGATATTATAATAATCATCGGTTGCTGTAATAGGCTGTAAGATAAGAGGAATATTTCCAAACATTTTCAGCAGCTCAAAATAGTAAAGTGCTCTCAGCGTTTTAGCTTCAGCAATAAATCTTTTGCGTACCTGATCATTCATTTTAGCACCCGGAATTCTCTGAATAAGGAGATTTGCTCTGGCAATTCCCTGATAGAAATCATTCCAGTAGGTTTTGGGAACAGTGATCTGATCAATAGAATAGTTGGAGAAACTTTGTATTCCGGTACCATCTGTAGGACTTCCGCCACCGGAATAGAAATCATCGGAAGCTGCGTTAAAGAAAGTGACCGTATTTTCAAACCCCCCAGAATATTTTCTTAGCAGGTCATACACTGATACCAGCGCACTAAAAGACTGCTCTTCATTCTGGAAGTAGTTATTGGAGTCAAATGCTCCTTTATTCTGTACATCTTCAATGAACTCATCACCACAAGATACGGAACTGAATCCAATACCTGATGTAAGTGCGATCAGTACTATTGCTTTATAGAATCTATTTTTCATGTTTGTTTTTTTAAAATTGAATGTTAGCACCAAATATGAATGTTCTGGCCTGTGGATAATATGCCCTATCTATACCATAGGAATCATTAACTGCAATTTCAGGATCATATCCTGTATATTTTGTAAAAGTGAAAAGATTCTCTCCTGTTACATAGAACCTTACCTTACTAGCACCAAAGCGTTTGGAAATTTCTACCGGCAGCGTATATCCCAACTGAACCAGTTTAATTCTCATAAAATCTCCTTTTTGAAGATAATAGTCGGACATTTTGGTGTAATTTTCATTTTTATCATCGGCATCCAATCTTGCCACCGTATTTGAAGTGCCTGGCCCTGTCCATCGATCAAGAATTGTAGTTTGGTAATTACTGTAGAACAGATCAAGTCTTCTTAGACCCTGGAAAATCTTATTTCCGCCCTGACCTTGTAAAAACACCATCAGATCTACGTTCTTATAATCAAGATTTAATGTTAAACCATAGGTAAACTTAGGGACAGAACTTCCCAGATATGCATAATCATCCTGATTGATTTTACCATCGCCATTTACATCAAGTCTTTTGAAATCACCAGGCTTGGCATTAGGCTGTATCAGGCCACCACTGGCATTTCTATAGGCATCAATTTCTGCCTGTGTCTGGAAGATACCCAGATTCTGATATCCATAAAAAGCTCCATAAGGTGAGCCCACCTGGAATCTTGTTACTGGTCCCATAGACTGGAAAGATGCAAAGTTTTCGTAGATTTTATCATCTTCTAGTCTTGTTACTTCATTCTTTAAATAGGAGAAGTTACCATTTACTGAAATTCCGAAATCAGACCAGGTCTTTTTATATCCCAGATTAACTTCAACTCCAGTATTGTTCATATCCCCCACATTTCTCCAAGGTCTGTCCGGAGCACCTACATATCCAGGAATATCTACCTGGCGAAGAATATCCGTTGTTTTCTTCTTAAACCAATCCACTGTCAAAGTAAAATCATTTAAGAATTTCAAATCGGCAGCAATATTCAACTGAGAAGTCTCTTCCCAGCGAAGATCCGGGTTTTCAAGAGTAGTTGGAGCGTATCCGATAATGATATTATTATCACCATAGGTATAATTGCTTCCTGATTTAAGGAAGTTGGCAAACCTGAAGTTTTCAATAGCATCATTACCTAAAACACCATATCCTCCCCTGAACTTCAAGGTATTAACGATCTTATTTTCTGGCCAGAAATTTTCGTTGGAGATATTCCATCCCAAAGAGAAAGCAGGAAAGTTCCCCCAATGTCTGTTTTTTGCAAATTTAGAAGAACCATCTCTACGGATAGTACCGGTAAACAGGTATTTATCTTCATAATCGTAAATCACTCTGGCAAAATAAGAGGCCTTATGGGTTTCAACCCCGTCATAAGCTGACGTTGAACGATTTTCCTGAGGAACATCAAAATTAAAGGACGCGTCCTCCCAGTTATTAACCGGCAGGTTGATATAGGTGGTATTATTTCCGGAACCTATATTATAAAAGTAAGCTCCCTGTCCAATTAATACACTCAAATTATGATTTCCCCACTTATTCTGATACGTCAATGTATTTTCCGTATTCCATTCCAACTTTCTATTGCTTTCCCTTAAGAAGCTATTAAATACTGTGTTTCTTGAATTGGTATTAAGATAAAATTTGGGTGTAAACTGTTCTTTTCCCCAATAAGATAACTTTCCGTTAAGAGTAGTTTTGAAAGTAAAATGTTGTAAAAACTTTAACTCTGCAAATATATTCGCCACAAAATCATCAGACCAGTTGTATCTTCCAAGCTGAGTTTGTCTGAATGCCAATGGATTTGTCATTTCATTCTCTACAATAGTTGATACACCATACGGATTTCCGAAAGCGTCTCTAATCAGATAAGGAGAAATACCTGCATTATTATATGGGCTTGTATTCAATAAGGCAGGATCTGTAACCACTACCTGTGTTATAGGATCTAAATTGATCGCTGAACTTAAAGGACCTCCGAATTCGTCATTGGCATTAACTCCTTTCGTCTTTTGGTGGGTATAGGAGAATGTTTGTCCAATGGTAAGGAAATCAAAAACTTTATGGGTAGAATTCAGCCTTACATTCATCCTTTTGTAATTTGAAATATCCTTCAGGACAATTCCGTCCTGTTCATAATATCCAAAAGAAGAATAAAAAGTAGATCTGTCATTTCCTCCACTCAGACTGAATTCATGAGACTTTCTTTCAGCAGTGTTGAAAACTACATCCTGCCAGTCTGTACCGGCTCCAAAAGATTGAGGATTAGTAAAACGCGGGGCCTTTCCAGCATTAGTCAGAGCTTCATTAATAATAGTTCCATACTGGCTGGCATTCAAAAGATCCAATTTTTTTGACGCCGATCCCACCCCATAAAAACCATTATAGGTTAAATTCATCTTTCCCTTTCTCCCTTTCTTTGTCGTTACAAGAATAACACCTTTAGCTGCAGAAACCCCATAGATCGCTGCGGAGGCACCATCTTTCAGAATTTCCATATTTTCTATATCAGACTGGTTGAGCCATGCGATATTATCCACAACAATTCCATCCACAACCCACAAAGGATCATTACTTCCTGCACCAAAACTTGTTACACCACGAACCCTTACTGTAGCTGCAGACCCAGGTTGTCCGGAATTGGTCACCACAGAAACACCTGCCGCCCTTCCCTGAAGGACCTGTTCAGGCTTTCCTGAAGGAATATCCTCAATATCCTTCGCCCTTACACTGGAAATAGCTCCTGTTACGTTACTCTTTTTCTGGGTACCGTAACCGATGACTACCACTTCGTCTATTTTGTTTTCTTTCGCAAGTGTGTCCTTCACCTTGGTGGTCTGGGCACTGAAGTTGGCCGTAAAATAGAGGACGGCAACCACTCCTACGCTTCTTGATATTCTTACATTCATATACAGTTATTGTTTAATTCTCAAATTGAGACAATAAAAATATATTTTTTTTTAATTAATTAACATTCTATTCATAAATATTTTAATTTTTCTTTTATTTTTCAGGGTTAGAAGCCCTATCTTAGCATCAATATTTCATAAAATTTCATAAAAAATTAATAAAGTTATCTCCCAAAATGATCGTCAAGCCTTCAAAAATTTCTCTTCCGTTAAAACTTACCTTTCTCATTTTTTCAATGGTTCTAAACTGTATGGGACTGGTGATTCTGCAGTTGTCAGAAGAGAAAATCACCTATGGAGAACTGGGACTTTTAGAATCTTTTAAAGATCTACCTATTGCTTTTATTTCGCTTTTTGCAGTGAGCTTTATCAACAAGACAGGACCTAAAAAGGCATTGATCCTTGCCTTGGCCATTGTTGGATTCTGTTCCTGCCTGCTTCCTTTTGTAAAGGTTTTCTGGTTTTATAAATTGTGGTTTGCGATTATAGGAGCCTGCTTCGCTATTGGTAAAATCTGTGTTTTTGGGATTATAAGGAATAATATTTCAGATGAAAAATCCCTTGCAAAGACCATGAATAGCGTAGAAGCTTCTTTTATGATCGGGATTTTCGTTGTGAATACGGGTTTTGGATGGGTGATTTCCAGCCAGTATTCTGAATTCTGGAAGTTTGGTTTCTTGCTGATTGCTTTATTATCTGTGTTGACTATTTTTCTGCTTTCGAAGATAGAAATAGTAGAGTCAAAACCTATGGAAAGTAAAAGTATTCTCTCAGAATTATCAGGGTTTACTACCCCTGCAGTAGCTTTGTTTTTAGGAGTGGTCTTTTTTATCGTCTTTGTAGAGCAAGGATTCAATTCATGGCTTCCTTCTTTTTATAAAAACCATTTGAAGGTCAATTCTTTTTTTGCGCTTCAGGCCACTTCTTTTCTATCCGTCTTTTCTTATGCCGGACGAACGGTTACTGCCAATATCATCAAAAGGTTTTCACTGCCCAGATATTATATTACATGTATGGCTCTTATTATCACCTTACTGATCATTATACTGGGAATACAGTATTTTGATTCCGAAGATTCGAGATTCTTACTTTTTTTATTTCCGGTTATTGGCTTGTTTCTTTCACCCCTCTACCCTGTGATCAATTCAAGAATGATTGCGCAGGTGGATAAAAATAAGATTAATCTTTTCACCTCTCTTATTGTTATTTTCTCCTCTCTGGGCAGCTCTGTAAGCTCTATTATTATGGCTGTTTTGTTTGAAAAACAATTGTTGAATTATTATCCATTATACATCTTATCTTCTGTAATTCTGCTTTTTGTGATTAGTTTTATATATTTTACTGTCACAAATAGAAAATAGTTTTATTTTTACTGCCATGAAAATTAAAGACACAAAAAGTAAAGAAACGCTACAGGAACTCATTGACACGAAAGATTTCGTAGCGCATATTTCCGTTGACTGCACCATATTCGGCTTTCATAATAACATTCTGAAAGTTTTGCTTTTAAAATATCATGATCTGGATCTATGGTCACTTCCGGGTGGTTTTGTTTTTAATGATGAAGACCTGAGAGAAGCTGCTGAAAGGGTTTTGTTTGAAAGAACACATCTTAAAGGGTTATTTCTGAAACAGTTTCACACCTTCGGAAGAATAGACCGTACAGAGAACAATGTACATCAGATTCTCCTTAAAAATAAAGGAATAACCGTTCCTGAAGATCACTGGATCTTCCAGCGTTTTATCACAGTAGGTTACTGCAGCCTTATTGATTTTTCTCTGGCTGATACTTTCCCTGACGCTTTCAATGAAAGCTGTGAATGGTTTGAAGTCAACAACCTGCCTAAAATGGCATTCGACCATGACAGAATTATTGAGACAGGTCTTGAATACCTGAGAATGAATATCAATACAGAGGTTGCAGCAAGTAACCTGCTTCCTGAAAAATTTACAATGAAAGACCTTCAGGCTCTTTATGAAACTATTTTAGGACAGAAATTCAGAAGAAATAATTTTCAGCGGAAAATTTTAAGTTTAAATATTCTGGACAGAATGGAAAAACTCTATGACGGCTCGGCCAATAAAGCTCCTTATCTGTATAAATTTAAAACTAAAGTTCATAACTCTACCAATCAGTATCCTATCTCTAATGATGAGGAATCATAAAAATATAAATTTAACTAAAATCATAAACAAAGTAACAGTAGCCCTCTGAGAATCAATAGTAAAACAAGTTTTTAAAAAAATTTTCTAGACATCACGAAAAATGTTACTTTTAACCAAATCAAAAAATCATGTCATATTATCCTCTTACAAGCATCCCTGATTATTATGGAATTGATGCTTTACTTACTGAAGAACATAAACTCATCCGCCAATCCGTAAGAGACTGGGTTGAAAGTTTTGTAATGCCGCAGATAGATCAGGCCGCTCAAAATCATGCAGATATTCCTAATCTTATGAGAGAATTGGGTAAAATCGGAGCGCTGGGACCTTATATCCCTGTTGAGTATGGCGGTTCAGGATTAGACCAGATTTCTTATGGTCTGATTATGCAGGAGTTGGAAAGAGGAGATTCTGCAGTACGTTCTGCTGCTTCGGTACAGAGTTCATTGGTGATGTTCCCTATCAACGAATTCGGTTCTGAGGAACAGAAAAAGAAATATCTTCCTAAACTTGCTGCCGGAGAAATGATTGGTTCTTTTGGATTGACAGAGCCAAACCACGGTTCTGATCCAGGTTCAATGGAAACTTATTTTAAAGATATGGGTGATCATTATCTTTTAAATGGTGCTAAAATGTGGATCACGAACTCTCCTTTATGCGACATCGCTGTAGTATGGGCAAAAAATGAGGAAGGAAAAGTACAGGGATTAATTGTGGAAAGAGGTATGGAAGGTTTTACCACTCCTGAAACTCACAATAAATGGAGCTTAAGAGCTTCCAAAACCGGAGAACTGGTATTTAATGATGTAAAGGTTCCGAAAGAAAACCTGCTTCCTGGAGTAACAGGACTGAAAGGACCTCTATCTTGTCTGAACTCTGCAAGATATGGAATTTCCTGGGGAGTAATAGGTGCTGCGATTGACTGTTACTGTACTGCAGTTCAATATTCCAAAGAAAGAAAACAGTTTGGAAAACCAATCGGTTCTTATCAGCTTCAGCAGAAAAAATTAGCTGAATTCTTAACAGAGATTACAAAAGCTCAGTTATTATGTCTTCAGTTAGGAAATCTTAAAAATGCTCACAAAGCAACTCCTGCTCAGATCTCTATGGCTAAACGTAACAATGTACATATGGCTATTGAAATAGCCAGAGAATCCAGACAGATCCTTGGAGGTATGGGAATCATGGGTGAATTCCCAATGATGAGACATGCTGCAAATCTTGAGTCTGTAATTACTTACGAAGGAACGCATGATGTTCATTTACTGATCACCGGATTGGATATTACAGGAATCAACGCTTTCTAAAAAAGATAAAAATATAAATAGAGAGTCTGGCCAATGGTCAGACTCTTTTGTTTACTCACTTTGCAGGGATCTTATATTCAATGAATAATTGTTGATATCATAAAGTTTTTGTGATTTTATTAAAATTATTACTTTAATACCACACAAAAACAAACAATATGAGAAAAATTACAACTTTTTTATTAAGTCTTACCGCATCATTTTACTTTGCACAGCAGGCTGGTGATGTTGTAAGTGCCGAGCAGAAACTGGATTTAACACCACAAGGAGTTATCAATTTTATCGCCAATAATCTTGGTGATCAGAATGCTCCGGAATTTGCCAACTATCTGAACAGTTTCAATCTTGGACTGAAAGGTTACAAAATTACCTATTACACCAAAAATGAAAACAATGTTCTTGTAAAAGCTACAGGACTATTGATGTACCCTAACGTACCTTTCAAACTCTCAACAGTAGTATCCGATCACGGAACAACAGACAGTAGAAATAATGTTCCGTCTAATTTCAAAGGGGCTTTAACAGCAGGATTTGTTGTTGAATTATCCTATGTACTCAACGGATATATTTTGATGGCGCCCGACTACGTAGGGATGGGAACTGGAGATGGTACTCACCCTTATGTAGATTACGCCACAGAAGCGGGTGCTACCATAGATTTTATAACCGCAGCGAATAAAGTACTGGCACAACTCAATATTAAACGTTATGACGAATATTTCTTAGCCGGATATTCTCAGGGCGCCCATGCTGCGATGTCTACATTAAAAAGATTAAGCATTTCAAATCCCAATAATATAAAATTCAAATATGCCTACATGGGTGACGGACCGTATGATTTCTCAGGAGTAACTTTAAATAAGGGAGTCCTTGAAAAAGATATTTATCCGTTCACCTCATTCCTGGCGAATGTACTTCATACCTGTAACAATACAGGTTATAAAACCTATAATAATGACATTTCAGAAGTTATTTCTGCAGAATACCTCGATAAATACAACTATCATGTTGTTCAGGATAACGGCGGACTTTTGTGGGGGCCTGTTATATGGAGAAAGCTCTTCACCACCAGTTTCGTCAATGATGTTACCAACAATCCCAATAACAAGCTAAGGCTATGCATGAAACCTAAGGATGTATACGACTGGTATAATAAAACGCCTATGACATTGGGGCATTCAACTGTCGATCTAGCGATTCCGCCTGAAAATACTTCTAAAACTATTGATGTTCAGCGTGGCTATTATCCATGGTGGGATCTTAATAAGTATAAACTGGATTCTTTTTACTGGGGACCACTGGGACATGTGGGAGGAATTCTTCCTTTTACACTAGCTTCCAATGCGAAATTCAATACCCTGAGAAGCGGCGGCCTTCTTAATGAATGGGCGATTGCAGGATCAATTTTCGGTAAACAATCAGCAGAAAAAACATCTGAAAAACCTTCCCTTCTGTCTTCACAGATCAAACCGGATCTGGGCAATATGCAACTGGTAGAAATTACAGATTTCAATAAAGAAAAAGCCCAGAGCAGGACAGCCAGCAATCAAAATTTATCAACTTTAAAAGATGGAGTTTATTTATTGAAAGTATCAGAAAACAATGAAAATAAAATAATTCCATACATCAAAAACACACCTCAGGAAGTTACCGAAAACGAAATTGTACAATCTGTGAATGCATCCATTTTGCAATTAAAAGTAGATCAGGAGGAACTTACTGCTGTACATATTTTTGATGAAAATAAAACCATGATCAAAAGTATTTCCCAAAAACAGTATCGGGAAACCGGAGGAATCAATATTCATGATCTGGAAAGCAAAAACTATACGTTTGAAGTTGTTACTCCTTACTACAATCTTCAGTTCAGTAAAGCGGTGGGAGGAACAATATCATCAGAAAATAACACTGATATCTATACGCAGAGACAACAAATTGTAGCTAAATCCGGCAATGATATTAAAAACATCAGCGTTTATAACATTTCCGGCGCTCTGATTATTCAGCAGGAAGTAAACAAACCGTTGTTTGAATCCCGAAATCTTGAACCGGGTGTATATCTCGTACAAATCACCCTTTCTAATGGAAAAACCATTAATAAGAAAGTAAAACTGTAAAAACAATCACTCTTCATATCTCATTTCAAGTTAATTTTGGCACTTCAGCAATGAAGTGCTTTTTGCTTCGATCATTTAAAAGCATTATAAAGGAGTATATCCTTAAAACTTAAACCCGACACTAAAATAGATCCTTGAAAAATCAAGCTGACTGTTTCTGGAAATATTCATGCTGATAGGACCGATAAGGGATTCGTAGCCCAGGTTCAATCCGTACCCAAACATATCAAAACTGTCATTAAAAGGAGAAAACTCTTCACTCACCTTTCCATAGCTGAATGAAGGAGTAAGATAGAGTTTTTTCATAATTCTGTACTGGAATGACACAGCAGCCTTAGCCACAGAAGTCATCGGAAGTTCTTTTTGACGAAGCCCGTTGAATTCAGGGCTTAGCAGATCATAATTATATTCACTCCCACCCAGGTTATACTTTTGATTCAAAAACAAATACGGAACTTTATCTTCTTTCTTGGAACCGAAACTCGTTCCTAGAAACACATTCGCTTTTACTGTCAGTCTTCTTGTGATGGGATAGAAAAAGTTCTCATTCAATGTAAATGAAACAAGGTTTTTAGGCTCAGAATAGTAAGATTCTTTCGGGTTAAGGATCAGATACAGGAGAGGCTGCACAGTGTTCAGATCATAAAGCTCATACCGATCTCCGTAATAAAATCTCGTACTCACCTGCAGATGATTCCCTTTTGTAGTGAAATATCTTTTATTGAGATTATTCTGTTCAAATTTCAGGAAAGTATTGAAATTGCTGTGATTATAGAGCTTTTTACTGTAATTATCTACTTTCGACTGATCCACCTTATCCAGTAAACTGTACATTCTTTCCGTACTGAATTCCGTTCCCAGAGATAGATAAGCATTAGGATTGATGTTATAATTCAGTGCAATTTTTCCGGTTATATTACGGTACATATGGTTAGGAAAACGGTCACCGCCATCTTCACTGATATCATACAGTCTGAAGTTCAGATCATTACTTTTCAGGTGAACCATCTTGGCTTCCAGATCCAACCATAAACGTTCTCCACTATCCAGGAACTGCTGGTAAGCAAGTTTAGCTTTGAAACGTTCCGAAATATCCACTGTTGCCAGAAATCTTGATCGGTTGAGAAGAATATTTCTGTATGTATAATTGACAATAATTCCTACGGACTGTTCCGTATCATAGTGCAGCGCGAGTTTAAATGCCCCTTTTTTCGCTCTTTTCACAAATACGTTCATCACAAGACCATCATTTACATTCGTGTAGGTATAGTACACTTTAACGTACTGGCGCATTCCAAATACACGGTCTATGGCTTCATTAACCGTTTTTGCATCGTAATACTTCCCTTCCGTAAGTCCCATCTGCTTTTTCAGTACTTCAATTTCAGCCGCATCTGTAATGGGTGTTCCGTCTTCTTCGTTAAAAGTAAATTTAGTGGTAGGCAGTTTCACTTCTTCAATCATCGTATGTTCATACGTAATTCCGGCTTTTCGCTGAGCTTCTGCCAGAGCTACAAACTCAGGAAGATGTTTTCTCGCTTCAGTCTCTCCTATTTTTATGATCCTTCTGAATTTGGCAAAATCTTTCGTTGTAATTTCTCCCAGTGGATCTACAAAGTCGACCAGAATATCTGATAATTCTTTCTGATGTTTAAAATCTTCTACAGAGCGGATGGCATGAGTCTGATAGATCATCTTCATCGGATTTTCAATCTCTTTTTTCGTAAAAAGTCTGAATCCGGTGTAGCCTCCGATCACAAAACCGGCACCCATCTCACGAACTTCATTGGCCGGATAATTACGATCCAGACCGCCATCAACCAAAAGTTTTCCATCAATATAAACAGGAGCAAAAGCGGCAGGAATAGCCAGCGTAGATCGAATAGCCAGTGGTAATGATCCTTCTTTCTGCATCACCAGACCTCCGTTTTCAATATCGGAAGATGTAAGCTGCACAGGAATCCTCAGTTTACTGAAATCGTTGATATGCTTTGCGTTGAAAGTAAGCGTATTAAGAACTTCTCCCATGTACTGCCCTTCAATATAAGAACTTGGAAGTGTGGGAAATCCTTTGACTACCGGAAATTCAAGGATATACTTATCATATTCGTCTTTTTCACTGATATTGACTTTATTGTAAGGAATTTTATTACTCAGAATTCTGTTCCAGTCCATTTTATAAATGGTATGCTTCAACTGGTCTGCATTATATCCCATTGCATATAAGCCTCCCAGAATCCCTCCCATACTGGTTCCTGTGATATAATCGACTTTGATTCCCAATGAATCGATCATTTTTAAAATCCCGATATGGGCAAATCCTTTTGCACCGCCGCCACTGAGCGCAAGGCCAAACTTAGTATCTTTGGTTACATTCTGAAGCGCAATATTCAGGGAATCATTCTTTTGCTGAGATTTGATAATGAGAGAAAAAGCAATGGCTAAAAATATCAGGATCTTTTTCATTGGTACTGCTTAATGTATCTGATTTAAACTTTATAAGTTTTTAATAAGTAGTAAAGATACACAAAAAGTTACCTGCTTTATCACAACATTTCGTGAAGTAAACGATTCTAAGCCAGCTTATTTATTAAGAATAAACAGAGAGAAAAAATATACTAAGACTAAAATTTTTAATATGTTTTTATCGTTTCCACGAAATTGATATCCGGATTTAGGATTTCCAGGATAAGGCTTTTCACAGATTTCATGGCATCATCAATATTTCCTTTATCAAACTGCAGGGCAACCATTCCCTTTTTAGCATCTGCAAAACTCCAGATTCCGGTTTCAATCGGGAAACCCCAAAACTCAGGAAGGTGCTGTACCACGTAATGATAAATACAAAGCTGAAGGGCCTGCTTCCTGTCGCTGTTATGAAAATATTCATCTACGTTATCCTGATCAATCTTTACAGTAAGATTTTTAGTCCTGGCGGTTTTATAATCAATAATTCTCAGAGTACCGTTCAGTTTATCAATCCGGTCAATGAATCCAAAAAAAGAAATTTTATCATTTCCATCAAGAGGAAAATCGATGTTTTCAAACCTTCTTTCGATATCAATAATCTCCAGTTTATTACCTTGCTTTATGAGTTCAAGATCATGATTCAGCACATTTTCAATGACCTTTTTAGCAATGGCCTTATGGATATAATTCATCCCTTTTTCATAAAATTCCGGCTGGTGCTTCAGTTTTTCAATAGCAATATTTATATATTCATCTACTGCTTTAACTGAATTCTTTAAATCACTTTCTTTTAAAACCTTACCCTTTAACACCTCATACACTTCTTGAAGTGAATAATGAACCAGATTTCCGTAATTTTTTATCGATAGTTCTTCTTCAATTTCATCCGTTTCCGAAGTATTTAAAATCTTGGAAAGGTAGAAATCAATCGGATTGTAAAGATAACTCGTCAGGTGGGAAGCAGATACTTTTTCCTTCCATTTTTGAAGACGTTCCTGTACAATTTGTGTCTTGGAAATTTCTATCGGTTTGGTGGCAATAGGTTCAGAGGAATTTTCAATAATGAGATGTTCGATCTCATGAGAACTTTCCATTTCGATCTGTGTAATGAAACGGCTCTTCTCTCCGGTATTGACTCCGGAACTTAAAGCATTGTATAGTAAATGTACATTCTTCGCATCCTGAATCAGTCTGTAAAAGTGATAGGCATAAATGCTGTCATTTTCAAGAAAAGTATGAAGATCGAAGAACCTTCGGATATCAAAAGGAATATAGGTATTCTGAGAGTTTCCAAGGGGAAGTTTTCCTTCGTTGACGGAAAGCAGAATAACGTTTTCAAAGTTCAGGAGACGCGTTTCCAGTAATCCCATGATCTGAAGTCCTCTCAGAGGTTCTCCCTGAAAATCGATACTTTCAGAATTGATATGCTGGTTGATCAAGATTTCCAGTGTTTCCATTTTGATCTCAATATTGTAAGGAGTCAGCTGGTTTTTGATGATTCTGAATGCATTTTCAAAGTGAGAGACATTTTCATACTGAATATCGTCTATTTCAAGCCATTTTACCTGCTGGCAGAACTCAATAAGCATATCCAGATAACCGTTGGTTCCTGTTGCTTTTTGAAGAAGTCCATAATAAGACAGCCCGCTTAGCAGTTCATGTAAAAGTTTCCTGGAAATATAAACAATATTCCGTTCTTCTATTTTGGCTTTAAAATCATTGATAATCTGTTCATCTTCTACAGATTTTGGCAGTTCTTCCAAAATGGGGAAAACATCTCTGTAATAATAAGACAGTTTATTTTTTTCCAATTGTTTCTGCAGATAGAAAAGACGTTTCACTGCATTGGAGAAAGATAAGTTTTTCAACGGGAATCCCATTGTAATATTCAAATTATCAACACCATGCATTACATCAAGACTGGCCGGAAGAAGATTTTCATCCAGCAGTACTACTGCTGTATTGGAGTAGGTTTTATTATTGATCTCTTTAAAGATTTCAGGCAATACTTTGGTCTGGGTTACATTCCCGGACACTTCGTATACCTTAATTTTTTTAGGTTGGTTAAAATCGTCTTCTATCCACTGAAAAGATCTGTTATCATCAAATTCTTTCCAGGTTTTATGATTTCTCAGAAATTTTCCTGCTTCCTGTCTCTCGTCATCGAAATAATAACGGTCAGCCTGAAAGAAACACTGCGCTTTATTCCATTGCAAAAGGCTTCTTACAAGCTTTTCTTCTACCGGAGTAAAGGCATTGAAGCCGCAAAAAACAAATTCTTCTTTGGTATTTTTTGCAAAGTCGGCAATCCTGGCTTTAGCCGCCTCATGAATCATTCCGGAAGTAGCCCAGTTTCTCTCCTGCAGTCTCTCCTTTAAAACAGGGAGAAAAACGTTCATATTCTGCCAGAAATTAAGAAACTTCTTTCTCGGGACATCATCATCCTCTCCAAGATCCTGAGCCCATTCTTTAATCCTTTCCTCATCAAACATATACTGCAGAACTGCCTGATCGCTATCTGAGAATTTGAGAATATCATCCCAATCCTTCTGTAAGGTGGGAAACCATTTCAGAAAATCGGAAAAATCATCTCTGGGAATAAGATTCAGGCTTCGGTACACATCAAAAGAGAAAAGCCACAACGGAATCCCCTGAATAGTCTGATGATCTGCTATTTTATTGATGAGTTCCTCAATCGTAAAAAAATTGGGAAGAAACCCTGAATAGTTATTTTCCTCCAGAATTTGTATGATAAACACAATGGGACGTTTTCCGGGCAGAATGATATTAAACGCAGAAAGGTCAGTGTTTTGTGCCAGCAGTTCGTGGATGATCTTATTGAGGAATTTCAAAGGGTTTTATAGCTTTTTAAGTTATCTAGTTGTTCAGAAATCAACTGATTATATTCGGTTTGTTTTTCTTTATCAATTCCATGACGGGTTTCGCCGTCATAGGACATCTGGAAGTTTTTATAATCAATAGCGATTCCGTCATAAATGGCTTTGAAATATTTATTATAATCTCCAGAATTTTTAATTTTTTCAGCAACAGCCTTTCTGAATTTTCTCACAAATAATTCTGCAATATCAAAATGCTTTTGCTCATGAAGAAGAATATAATCATCCATTCTTTTGACATCTTTCCAGGATTTATCCTCATGAAAAAGGGTTTTGATGGTAATCGTAACCGGAGCCTTCGGATCAGAAGATTTTTCAGAATAAAACTCCCAGCCACAATGGGTATATGCTGCTACATCAGGATTCTTTTTCTTGCTAACCGGGCTTTTAAAGTTATCCCATGTTAATTTTTTACCTTCTTCCCAGATAATTTTCTGTCCGGTTACAGCTTGCGCTGCTAATAAACATAGTACAAAAGTCAATCTCATTATTCCACTACAATTGTTTTTGTGATCCAGTTATTTCCTCCATTCCAGAATTTAAAAGTATAATTACCTTTTCTTTGAGGACTGAAATTGATTTGATTCGCTCCAACGTAATTCCCTTGTGTACAAGGTCCGTTGGTAATATATTTATAGGAAGTCACCGTTCTTTCCAGATTGGTATTGTAAACATAATCATATCCATAAAAACCCTCACAATGAGATGGATAAGTGGAATATGTTTTGATGCTCTGTATTCCAAAAACATCCATGGTATCATTGACAATTTTTACGCTGTCTATTTTAATTTTACCGATAGATTCAATGGTTTGATAATTATCATCATCACACGAAACCAGAAGCACGCCTAAAACGAATACTGAAAATCCAATATTTAAAAGTTTTTTCATAACCTTTACTTTTCTGATTATTAACAAATGTTAGCAAAAATTATTCCTTATTCACATCAAAATCAGGAATTAAAATTACCTTTTGATACATAAACTACTTTTTTAGTATCAAAAAATTCTTCATCAAAATAGTGTTTAAGATTGAAAATTTCACATTTAAGTCCGGCAAGCTCTTCAGCAAGATCACCGCCTTTCAAATATAAAATTCCGTTATGTTTAGGGTTAAACTGTTCTTTTTCAAATTTCCCCTTCAGCCATCTTAAAAATTCCGGCATTTGGGTTACTGCTCTGCTGACTACAAAATGGAATTTTTCTTTCAGCTTCTCTGCTCTTCCATGAATAGCGGTAACATTAGTTAATCCAACTCCGTCTGCCACAGCCTGTACTACACTGATTTTCTTCCCAATAGAATCAATCAGGGTAAATTCTACTTCAGGAAAAAGAATCGCCAAAGGAATTCCTGGAAAACCACCTCCGGTTCCGATATCCAAAACTTTGGTTCCTGGTGCAAATTCCATCACTTTTGCAATCCCCAACGAGTGCAGAATGTGCTTTTCATATAGGGATTCCATATCTTTTCTGGAAATTACATTGATCTTTTCATTCCATTCATTGTACAGATTTTCCAATTTGGAGAACTGTTCTTTCTGTTTTTCAGTAAGATCCGGGAAATATTTTAATAGTAACGATGCAGACATGTGAATTATTATAAACCGCAAAAATAAGTTTTATTTCTCTTGTATTCAAATCTACTTTTCCTGATCCTGCTGCAAACTCAGCTTTTCAGCAAAATTCATCACTTTGCAATTCCTGGTATAACAGGAACACTCAGGTTTCCTGAAGAGCTCACGCTCTGTACCGCAAAAATATAATTGTCTTTCGAAAGTGGAATCTTCATAGAAAGTTCAGTGGTGAATATTTTTTTCTGCCATACCGGATTGTGTGTTTCTCTTGCCAGCACATAATATCCTGTGGGGATTCCAAATTTTGGTTTTTCCCAATGTAAAGTTGTTGAATTTGTCAGCTCTTTCACATCCATTTCAACTTTCTCCGGTTTCGAGGTAGACTTTGCAAGGCTTGCCAATACGGCAACATTGGCTGCGACATTCTTTTTCAGATATTTGAAATCTATAAACTCTGGAAGATCACCATACTGCTTATTGTTTTCAATTCTTATGTCCTGATGCTGATGATCGTAGTTTTCGTAATATTCCGTCAGTCTTACAGAGGGGAATCCGTTATTCACAAAGCTGGTATGATCTCCTCCACGCAAAAATCTGTCATTCCTATAGATCAGTTTAATTTCCAATCCTTTCACATATTGTTCTGTAATTTCTTTGATATAACGAGCCAACTGTCTGGATTCACTATCATTTTCAAAACCCATATTTCTGATTGCCATTGCTTTTTTATCCAGATCTTTGTAAGGCAGACCTTCGCTGAATACACGAAGGATACGGGTATTGATCTCTCCTGTTTCTCCTGCTTTGGGATTACCGATCATATCATTATTCAAAACAGCTTCCAGTTGCCCATTTTCTCTTTTAATTTTCTCAGCTAATTGCTTTGAACCTAACAAAGATTGTTCTTCTCCTGAAAAAGCCACAAAAATGATAGATGCCGGAAATGAAGATTTGCTCAGTATTCTTGCAGATTCTATCACAGCACTTACTCCACTGCCGTCATCATTGGCACCAGGCGCTTTGGAAGTTCTGTTCATCACATCAGTAACTCTTGAATCAAGATGCCCTCCGATCAGGAAAATTCTCTTATCATTCGGATCTGTTCCTTTCAGAAAGGCAACAGCATTTCCAAGGTTTACTATTTTATCAACTCGCTTTCCATCCGGCTGAATATCTTCCTGCTGTAGATACACCTCCATTCTTCCATCTGAATTTTTAGCATAATCATTGAATTTCCTGATCACCCAGTTCCTTGCCGCACCTATTCCCTTCTTTGGATCATCGATCGAACTCAAGGTATGCCGGGTTTCAAAGCTTACCAACTTTCCGATATATGATTTTAATGAATCTTCATTCACCTGCGAGACATATTTTTTCACTTCATCATCTTTTGAATATCTCTGCGAGAAAACACTACAGGAAATCAGTAATAAAAAAACGGAATATTTCATAGGACAGATCTTAGGTTGTTAAAGATACAAAACCCTACGCTGCAAAATCATTCCTTATGAGAATTTATTTTAATCTCTTTCAATAGGACTAGTACCCAGTTTTAGCATTTTCCCACTTTGAATATCTTCTTCCTGGAATTAAGTTTTTTTACTAAAATTAAGATTAAAATCAGTCTCACACATCAAAAGAAAAGATTTTTATAACCTAACAGAAGATTTGACTAAAACCTGACAAAAATCTTTAAAGTACCCTTACTTTTATTACCGCCACAACACGTTTTTATTATATATTTGTTAAAATTCAAAAAAATACAATGGATAAACTTTCAGATAGAGTAAAAAGATTAGGATACTCCCAGACATTTGTCATGTCAAACAAAGCCAGAGAAATGAAAGCCAGCGGAATAGATGTGATCAGTTTAACTCTTGGTGAGCCGGATTTCGATGTTCCGGACAATATCAAACAGGCAGCATTCGATGCCATCAATCAAAATTACAGCCACTATTCTCCTGTTCCGGGATTTCTGGAACTGCGTGAGGCTATTGCATATAAATTAAAAAGAGATAATAATCTGGAATACAAACCTACCCAGATTTGTGTTTCCAATGGAGCTAAGCAGGCTATTATCAATGTTTTGGCTGCTATCATCAATGATGGTGATGAAGTTCTGCTTCCTGCACCTTACTGGGTAAGCTATGATGAAATGGTAAAAATGATGGGCGGAAATTCCGTAATGCTTCCTACATCTTATGTTACCGATTTCAAAGTGACTGCAGAACAACTTGAAGAAGCTATCACAGAGAAAACCAAAGCTGTACTTTTCAGTTCGCCATGTAATCCGTCAGGTGGATATTATACTTATGACGAATTAAAATCGATTGCCAAAGTAATTGCCAAATATCCTCAGATAACGATAATTTCTGACGAGATTTACGAATATATCAATTATGAAACGAATACCACTTCAATTGCTCAGTTTCCGGAAGTATATGAACAGACAGCTGTAATCAATGGGATGTCAAAAGCATTTGCTATGACCGGATGGAGAATCGGGTATTCTGCATGTCCGGAATGGCTGGCAAAAGCTTGTGAAAAAGTACAGGGACAGATGACCAGCGGTGCTAATACGGTAGCACAAAGAGCTTCTATTGTTGCGCTGAAAGCAGATCCTTCCGAATACAGATACATGATTGACGCTTTCAAAAAAAGAAGAGATCTTGTCTATGAACTGATCAAAGAAATCCCGGGATTCAAAGTGGTTCTTCCAAAGGCTGCCTTCTATTTCTTCCCGGATATTTCGTACTATATTGGAAAAACCCTTGATGGAACAGAAATTAAAAACTCGGACGACTTTGCCATGTTCATCCTAGAAAATGCTCATGTTGGATGTGTAGGCGGATTCTCTTTTGGAAGTCCTGAATGTATCAGATTCTCTTATGCTGCTTCTGAGGAGGAATTAAGAGAGGCTATGAAACGTATTAAAAACTTATTGGAAAAATTCAATTAACAAATTAATAACCCAAAATAAAACACGACAGCAATGAATCTGTTAAAAAAACTAACCATCGCTACAAGTATTGCCGCTGCAAGTTTCGCAGGATATGCTTTTGGCCAGGATTTCCAATGGAAAGAAGCGACTTCCAATGGCTACAAGTACAAATACGTGACCAACGACCCTACTTCTGCAAGGTATTACACTTTGAAAAATGGTTTAACGGTTATTTTGAGTCCTACCAATAAAGATCCGAGAATACAAACGTATATTGCAACAAAAGCAGGAAGCAAAACTGATCCTGCAGACCACACAGGTCTTGCTCATTATCTTGAGCATATGCTTTTCAAAGGGACAAATCAGTTTGGATCTAAAGACTGGGCAAAAGAAAAACCTCTTTTAGATCAGATTGACGCTCTTTACGAAAAGTACAACCAGACCAAGGATGAAGCCAAAAGAAAAGAAATCTACAAAGAAATTGACAGGGTTTCCGGAGAGGCTGCAAAATTTGCAATCGCAAATGAATACGATAAAATGATGGCTGGTATGGGAGCTGACGGCACCAATGCCTTCACTTCTTTTGAACAAACGGTGTACACGGAAGATGTACCTGCGAATGTTCTTGACAAATTCCTTGCTGTACAGGCAGAAAGATTCAGAGAACCGGTTCTAAGACTTTTCCATACTGAGCTTGAAGCAGTATATGAAGAAAAAAACAGATCTCTTGATGATGACGGAGATAAAGTTTTTGATACAATGTTTGCCAACCTTTTCCCTAACAACAATTACGGAAAGCAAACCACCATCGGAACCATTGAACACCTGAAAAACCCTTCTCTGCATGCGATCAGAGATTATTATAACAATTATTATGTGCCTAATAACATGGGAATCATCATGTCCGGAGATTTTAATCCGGATGAGGTGATTGCAAAAATTGACAAGGCTTTCTCTTATATGAAGCCTAAAGCAATCCCTGAATATAAAGTTGGACAGGAAAAACCGATCACTGCTCCGATTGTAAAAGAAGTGGTAGGACCGAATCCTGAAAACGTAATGCTTGGTTTCAGATTTCCTGGAGCTTCTACCAAAGATGCCAGAATGCTGAATCTTGTTGGAAACATGCTTACTAATGGACAAGCAGGATTGATCGATCTTGATCTGGTAAAAAAACAGAAACTACTGGGAGCTTATGCCGGAGCCTATGCTTTGAAAGATTATTCCGTTTTACTTTTACAGGGAAAACCTACTGAAGGACAGTCTCTGGATGAAGTAAAGAATCTTCTTCTTCAGGAAATTGATAAACTGAGAAAGGGCGAGTTTTCTGACGACCTTATCCAGTCTATCGTCAACAACGAGAAGAAAGGTATTATTCAGAAGGATGAAAAATATTCTTCAAGAGCCAGCATCCTGATGGATGAATTCACTTCTGAGGTTGATCACAAAGCATCGCTTGAGTATGTTGATGAGATTTCAAAACTGACGAAAAAAGATATCATGGATTTTGTGTCCAAATATCTTCAGAACAATAACTACGTTGCTGTTTACAAAAGAAAAGGTGAAGACAAGAGTATTGTAAAAGTTGACAAACCAACCATTACACCGGTTTCCGTTAACAGAGAAGACCAGTCTCCTTTCCTTAAGAAGATTGATGAAATGCCTGAAAACCCTATCGCTCCGGTATGGTTGAATTATGACAAAGACATCGCTAAAAACAAATTAGCTGATGTAGAGGTACTTTCTGTAAAAAATACTGATAATGCTTTATTCAGAATGTATTATCACTTTGATTCAGGAAAATGGAACAACAAAATCCTTCCATTGGCCGCGGAATATCTTCAGTATTTAGGAACGAAAGACAAGTCTTCTGAAGTCATCAGTAAAGAATTCTACAAACTTGCCTCAAGCTTCAATGTGAGTGCAGGAAACGAGGAAACTTACGTATCACTGGAAGGTTTAAATGAAAACTTTGATAAAACCATTTCTTTATTAGAAGATTTAATCAAAAACTGTCAGGCAGACCAGGCTGCTCTTGATGCTTACAAAGTTAGGTTGAAGAAAGCCAGAGCGAACGCAAAACAGAATAAAGGAGTAATTATGGCCGGATTAAGAAGCTATGCACAATACGGACCTCAAAACCCTTTCAACAATGTATTAAGCGATGCTGAACTTGATGCATTAAAAGCAGAAGACTTAATTAATGTTCTTCATGAACTGTTCAATTTCAAGCACAAAGTACTGTATTACGGTCCAAAATCAGGAAATGATGTGGTAGCAGCTTTGAAACCTGTCCACAAACTTCCTGCCACCCTGAAAGATCTTCCTAAGTCTAAAACTTTTGCGCAGATCCCGACAGACAAGAACAAAGTATTGTTTGCTCATTATGATATGGTACAGGCAGAAGTATTCTGGGTAAGAAATTCTGACCCATACAATGCATCCACTACTCCAACGGTAAGCTTATTCAACAACTATTTCGGAGGCGGAATGGGATCTATTGTATTCCAGACGATCAGAGAATCAAAAGCTCTTGCTTATTCTACCTATTCTTATTTTGCACTTCCAAGTAAGAAGACAGACAAAGATATGGTGATGGCGTATGTAGGAACGCAGGCAGACAAATTCAATGAGTCTACAACGGCTATGAATGAGCTTCTGACTACCCTTCCAAAGTCTGAGCAGTTATTCGAAACAGCGAAAAGTGGATTGAAAAAATCAATCGCTTCTGAAAGAATTACTCAGGATGGAATCATCTTCTCTTATCTGAAATCTCAAAAGCTTGGAAACAACTTTGATATGAGAAAAAATGTTTACGAACAGGCACCCAAACTGTCTTTGACAGACATCAACTCATTCCATGATAAGGAAATGAAAAATAAGAACTACACCTACTGCCTTGTCGCTTCCCAAGACAAAGTGAATGAGGCCGATATGCAGAAATTAGGCGAAGTAAAAAAACTTAATTTAACTGAAATATTTGGTTATTAAAATAAACAAAAAGCCCTGATATCAGGGCTTTTTTATTTAACAACACGCCAAAAACAATTATAGATTTTATTTATCAACTTTAGTTTGTTCGATAGATGAATCTTTCATATATTTGCATTAGAAATTTAAATATAAAAACAGAAAAATTATGTCTTTAGTAGGAAAAAAATTCCCAAACTTAACAATTGACGCAATGTCTGAAATGGGTGACGATTTAAGAATCAACATCCTTGATGAAGCAGTAAACAACCAGCAAAAAGTTCTTTTATTCTGGTATCCTAAAGATTTCACTTTCGTATGCCCTACTGAACTTCACGCTTTCCAGGAGGCGTTAGGTGAATTCGAAAAAAGAAACACTAAAGTAATCGGTGCATCTTGTGATACTAACGAAGTACACTTCGCTTGGTTGAACACACCAAAAGATAACGGAGGAATTGAAGGAGTAACTTACCCACTTTTAGCTGATACTCACAGACAATTGGCTAACACTTTGGGAATTGTTGATCAGGACTTCGAATATGATGAAGATGGAAATGAAGTTTTCACAGGTTCTAACGTAACTTACAGAGCAACTTACCTTATCGACGAAACCGGAAAAATTTTCCACGAAGCGGTAAACGATATGCCTTTGGGAAGAAACGTAAAAGAATTCTTAAGATTAATCGACGCTTACACTCACGTACAGAAACATGGCGAAGTATGCCCTGCAAACTGGGAAGAAGGAAAAGAAGCTATGAAAGCTGACAGAACTTCTACAGCAGAATACTTAGCAAAAAATTAATATCTTAATTTAAATATAACAATGTAACAATCTAACAGTATAACAATTTGAAAAGTCATTTCTTGAATTGTTAGATTGGTCAATTTTTTAGATTGTTACATTGTTTATTTTTTAAAAATAAACTTATGTACACAGAATTAACCGAAGATACATTACAGAATATAGTTAACGAAAACGAAAAAGTAGTGGTTCAATATGGCGCAACATGGTGCGGAAACTGCAGAATCATGAAGCCGAAATTCAAAAAATTAGCATCTGAAAATGACTCTATTCCATTTTTATATGTAGATGCTGAAAAGCTTCCTGAAAGCAGAAAATTAGCAAAAGTAGACAACTTACCTACTTTCGCCATCTTTAAAAACGGAGAACTGGTGAACCAGGTTCAGTCTAACCAGGCAGAAAGTTTAATTAATCTTTTTAATGAATTAGCATAATGAAATTACCCGTAATCAGACAGTTTTATCAAAATCAGACTCCTGAAAACCTTGAAAAAACATTAGAAGTACTGGAAAGTTTCTGCGAGTTCAGAGGAACAAGTGAAGAAGATCTGAATGTTGCAGGAGAATTGATTACCAACATCTGCGGAGCGCTGGAAGTTCACGCTAATGTACAAAACGGAATGAGCGAGAAAGATGCTTTAAACTCGTTTGCTCAGAAGGTTTTAGGATCAATTGACAAATAACTTCTTTCGATTATTTTTAATCTAAAGACTTTAAAAACACAAACTATACAATACCTGAGGTTCTCCTCATTACTATACTTTTTTCTATTCTTTAGAATTTTTTTTCAACTGTAAAATGTACTTCAGAGGACTTTAACCGGTCACATGAGGCTGAAAGTTGCATCAATATTGTAAAGAATAACCAATTAAAATCCCGGTGATATTTTTCATCAGGATTTTTTGGGTTTTGGTTTAAAACACGAATAACACGAGCGATTCCACAAATAACACAAATAAATATACGCAAGCATCCGTGTTAATCTGTGGCATCTGTGGGCAAAAATATATTTAAATATTATTATAAGTTTCGGCTGAAGCCGTTGGAAAAGATTTATTTAAAGTAAAACGGGCTAAAGCTCATTCCTATTGATATTATTAAATTGTGTTTATTCGTGAAAACATTTGTGAACTTTGTGTTTAAATTTTGTGTTTAAATACAAAAAGAAATCCCGATGAAAAATCACCGGGACTATATTTTTAAAGCTAGGACAACTTATCAATTAGTTTCTTCTGCTCATCAGAATACTTAAGATATACCAGAATAAAAGCATAATCGAAGCAAAAAGCTGCAATGCTGCACCTACATACTGATTCGTTCCATAGGAATCTTTTAATTTGCTTGTCTGATATAGAATGGTAGCTGACGCTAAAATCACCATTCCAACAGAAAACCACAACCCAAGATTAAATCCGAAGATCATCCCTCCTACAATTAATCCAATGGAAATAAATCCACCGATTATAATGATATTTCTTAAGAAAGAAAAATCTCTTTTAGAAGTGAATGCTACTGCAGAAATACCTGCAAACATAGCAACAGTTAACGTCGCAGCCTGGAAGATCACATTCGCTCCACCTTCAATATTAGTAGCAATAAATAGCAGAGGCATAAAGATAATGGCTTCCAGCAGAATGTAAAATCCTAACCCTAAATATTGGGTAGATTTACTCTGTGAAAGAGACCATTTAGAAGCCATAACAGACGCTAACCAGAAAACTCCGATAATCAGCAGCCAGATGTATCTCTGACCAAACATCATAAATATAATTTCCTTCGGAACCGTTTTTAGTAATATCGTTTCAACTCCAATAAATGCAAGAATCGATAAAGCAACATGCAAATAGGTCTTCTTGTAAAAATTCGCCTTCTCCACATCCGAAGAATGAGCGACTAAAACATCTGTCATCATAGTTAATATTTTTTTGTTAATCGAAAATAAATTAAGTCTTATTTTGAAGGCAATACTCCAAGAATTTTTCCGTCATCCTCAAATACAGCGGTAATAACTTCCCTGGAAGATTCTCCTGCATATTTGTATTTAATACTCGGGTGATTGATTCCGTCCATTGTTTTATAATATCCGGCCTTTAAGACTTCAAGTTTTTTGTTGGGATCAATACCGTCTTTGACTTTCTTAAGCACATCATCCGTCACAATTTCCTTTACCTTCTCAGAAATCAATCCATCAATAGCCGTACGGTCTGAAGCCTGTAAAGCAACAATGAACTTCTGGAAGTTATCATTATACAAACTGACCTTTTCCTTACTTATAGTGGCCTGCACTTCCTTTTCAGGACTGTTTCCAACCTTTGCACCTGTTACTTTCTGTGCAAAAACCAGCTGTCCGCCCACAAGAGCAAGTCCCAGCAATAATTTTTTCATAGTATTCATTTTTGTTCTGGTGAAATAAGTGATGGAAGATACGAAAATCAGACCAGTTCTAAAAATTTCATTGTATCTACGTTATCTGCATAGGTATCCAGACCCGGATTTTGAGCTTCACCAAACGGAATAGCATTCAGTTCCAGCTCTCCTTTCGCCACTACACACTGAATATTTTCTTCATTTTCTGCAATAAAGCTTTTCACATCATCCAAGGATTCATATCTGCTGAAGTTGATTACAGAAAGCGGACTGAAAAGCTTATCATCCTCTTTCAGCATTACAAAATTATTATCCCAGAATTTATCCTGATTTAAAAGATAAACCGCTCTGTTATAATCATAATTGTTGGCATATTTGTTATGATTGATAATATCCTGGAATCCTAAGAAGTTCTCAAACAGCCTGTCAATCACAAAATCCTGCGGAATAAAAATTCTCGTTACATTTCTGCATCCCAATCCAAAATACTGGAAAATATCTTTCGCCAGAAGCTGCAGTTCTTCATCCGTTTCATCTCCCTTCAACACCGCCACAGAAGTTCTGTTCTTACGGATAATATTTAAATGATTTTTAAAATAATATTCCAGATATCTTGCTGTATTATTACTTCCGGTAGCAATAACGGCATCAAAATTCTCTAATTTTTCAACAAATTCAAAAACTACATTTTCATTGGAAAATTCATTCCACTTCTTTAATAAAAATGGAATCATATACTTATCCTTTGAAGACAGCTTAATGACAGGGATGTGATTGCTTAAAACAACAGACATTACATCATGAAACCCTACCAAAGGGATATTTCCGGCTAAAATGAGTCCCACTCTTTTAGAAATTTTAGAGATTGAATAATTTCCAAGCCAGTTTTTGATATTTTCTTCAGTCAGAAGATCTGTCCATTGCTGTAAAGCAAATTTCTGATTATCAATGGTAAACCACGGATTCTCTATTTCAGATCTTTTTAACAATAATTCGATATCAGCATCATCTTCATTGTGATCTTCCTGTTTCTTAGCTAAAAACGCTTTTATATAACTACTTAATTTAATAAGTCCTAAAACTTGATTTTCGGTATTCATAATTACTTTAAAATTGGGTAAAATTTTGTAATTTTGTGCAAATTTAAAAAAAATTAGCGATGGCTATTAAAATAACTGATGAATGCATTAACTGCGGGGCTTGCGAACCGGAATGTCCAAATAATGCAATATATGAAGGAGCTGTAGATTGGAAAGCTTCTGACGGTACGGCTCTTCAAGGTACGATTACGATGCCGTCGGGACTTACTGTAGATGCCAATTCACCGCAGGAACCTGTAAGTGATGATGTATACTTTATTGTAACAGACAAATGTACAGAGTGTAAAGGATTCCATGAAGAACCTCAGTGTGCAGCGGTATGCCCTGTAGACTGCTGTGTGCCTGATGAAGATCATGTAGAGTCTGAAGAAGCTCTTCTTAATAAAAAAGCATTCTTACACGGCGAATAAAAAATTCCGTCTCATCATCTGTGAGGCGGTTTTTTTAACCCAAAATCCAATTAAATCAAAATAAAGCAGAAGGATATCCAAGTCCCGAAGCACCCAAAAAATAAAAATATGAACAAAAAACACAATTTCAGCGCAGGACCATGTATTTTACCACAAGAGGTATTTGAAAAATCAGCACAGGCTATCCTTGACTTTAACGGTATTGGATTGTCTCTCCTTGAAATTTCTCACAGAAGCAAGGATTTCGTTGCGGTAATGGACGAAGCGCGTGCCATTGTAAAAAGATTGATGAATCTTGGTGATGATTATGAAGTACTTTATTTAGGAGGTGGTGCCAGCCTGCAGTTTGCAATGGTTCCTTACAACCTGATGAAAGTAGGAGGAAAAGCAGCTTACCTGGATACAGGAACATGGGCAGCCGGAGCTATTAAAGAAGCAAAAAAAGTAGGAACAGTGGATGTAGTAGGTTCTTCAAAAGAAGAAAACTATTCTTTTATTCCTAAAGATTATACGGTAGGTGCAGAATACGATTATTTCCACTGTACTTCCAACAATACCATTTATGGAACTCAAATGAAATCTTTCCCTCAAGTGGATACACTGATGGTATGTGATATGAGTTCTGATATTTTCTCAAGACAACTGGATTTCTCTAAATTTGACCTTATCTATGCCGGAGCTCAGAAAAATATGGGACCTGCCGGAGTTACTCTGGTGGTTATCAAAAAAGAAATTCTTGGTAAAACAGGAAGAGAAAACATGTTCTCTATCCTGGATTATTCTCAGCACATTGCTAAAGAATCTATGTACAATACTCCACCGGTATTCCCTGTATACGCTTCTTTACTTACCCTTCAGTACCTTGAAAGAAACGGAGGAATTGCTGCTGCAGAACAAAGAAACGAAGCTAAAGCCAAACTTTTATATGATGAAATCGACAACAATCCGTTATTCGAAACTTTCTGCGTAAAAGAAGACCGTTCACTCATGAATGTTTCCTTCAAAATTACAGACGAAAGCAAGAAAGAAGAATTTGACAATGCATGGAAAGCAGCAGGGATCAGCGGGTTAAACGGACACAGAAGCCTGGGCGGATACAGAGCTAGTTTATACAATGCCTTACCTATCGAAAGTGTACAGGTTTTGGTGGATGTAATGAAGTCAATAAAATAGCTTATATTAGGCGACCGAAAAATAGAAGGATATCAGACAAAGGATGTCAGATAACAGACCTCAAAATCTAACTTCTGACATCTTCAATCTAACATCATAAATAACTCATGAAAGTTTTAGCAAACGACGGAATTTCAAAAGCAGGAGAAAATACTCTAAAAGAAGCCGGAATTGAAATTCTGGACAATAGAGTGGCGCAGGATCACGTTATTAATTTTATCAACGATAATAATGTGGACGTTCTTCTGGTAAGAAGTGCAACGAAAGTAAGACAAGATCTGATCGATGCATGCCCGGGCCTTAAGATTATCGGAAGAGGCGGTATCGGAATGGACAATATTGATGTAGAATATGCCAAAAGTAAAGGCATCAAAGTAATCAATACACCTACAGCATCTTCAAAATCAGTGGCAGAACTGGTTTTTGGCCACTTTATTTCACTGGCGAGATTCCTTCACGAGTCCAACAGACTGATGCCATTGGAAGGAGAAACTCATTTCAACGCCATGAAAAAGTCATTCAGTAATGCGTATGAACTTTCAGGAAAAACATTAGGAGTAATCGGCTTTGGAAGCATTGGCCAGGAAGTTATAAAAATAGGAATTGCTTTAGGAATGAAAGTAACCGTTCTGACAAGAAGCCCGAAAACAGAAGTTCTTACACTGAACTTCTTCAACGGACAGTCTGTGAACTTTGAAATCACTTCCACCAATGATACGGATGCATTCCTTAAAGATGCAGATTTCATCAGTATCAATACGCCGAAAACGAATGAGTATATTATAGACACCCCTCAGTTTGAAAAAATGAAAGATGGAGTCTATATTGTAAATACTGCAAGAGGAGGTGTCATCAACGAAGTGACCCTTATCGATTTTATCGAGTCAGGAAAAGTAGCCGGAGCGGCACTGGATGTTTTTGAAAACGAACCCAACCCGGAACTGCCTTTACTGATGAACCCCGCATTATCACTTTCCCCTCACGTAGGTGGCAGTACGGTGGATGCGCAAGAGAAAATCGGTATCGAACTTGCAGAACAAATTATTAAGCTACAAAAAGAAACTATAAGATAAATATGCCTGTTTTTAAACCTTTCCGTGGAATAAGACCTCATAGAGACTTTGAGAGTACTTTCCCTACCCATCCACTGGATAATTTCACCCAGGAAGAGATTGCGGAGAAAGCTCAAGTTGAAAATACTTACATCAATATGATTAAACCCTATGTTGTAAGTAAATCTAAAGATATTGACCGGAACCTGCGAAAGATCCGTTCCACCTTTGAAGAACTTCTGGAAGAAAAGAAATTGGTCCAGGACAATTCATCCTACTATCTTTATGAGCAGATCTATCCCAACAAACAGATGTTCAGAGGACTTCTGGGATTGGCAAGTATCGAAGATTTCTGGAATGGAAAAATCAAAAGACATGAAAGTACCATCCCGCAGAAAAAAGAAAAACTGGCTCACTACCTTGAAAAAGTAAATCTGCAGGCTGAACCTGTGCTTCTTACCTACCCTGCCAATTCAAAAATTGAATTGCTGATGAATCATGAGGAAAAAAATGTTCCTATCTTCAATCATGTAGATTCAATGGGTATCAGACATAAAATCTGGAGAATAGATAACCGTCTGAAGCTACAGCAATTTAAAGAAGTGATTGATCAGATTGATTCGTTTTATATTGCCGACGGACACCACAGAATTGGTTCGACAGCAATCAATGCAAAATACCATAAGGAGAAAAACAAAAAACATAACGGTACAGAGCTTTACAACTTTGTGTATAGTTTCATTGTTTCCAACCAGTCAATAAAGATTCATGATTACAATAGAATCTTACATGACCTGAATGGTATTTCTCCGGCAGATTTCCTGAAAGAACTTGAGAAATATTTCCTGATTCACGAAAAAGGAGAAGCATCGTACTACCCTTCTCAAAAATTCCATATTTCAATGTATATGGATGGGAAGTTCTATTCTCTTCACGTGAAGCATGATCTTCGTTCCAAAGAAATGTCTCTGGATAATCTGGATCACCATCTTTTAGATAAGTATATTTTCAAAAACATTCTGAAAATTGAAGATCCGGACAGTTCTGAGCTTATTTCTTATGTGAAAGGAACATCCAATATCAATGGAATCAATCTTTTAAAAGAAAAGGTAGACAACGGTGAAGGTAAAGTTGGTTTTGGAATTTATCCTGTAAGTTTTAATGACATGATTAAAATTTCAGACTTAAAATTAAGTATGCCTCCGAAATGTACATTTATTGAGCCAAAATTAATTACTGCTTTATTAATGTACGACATGAAACCTTAATAAATTACTATTTTTTCCCTACTTTTATCAACGGAAAAGATAAGTAAATAAAAAATGAAAAAAATATTCATTATACTTCCACTCTTTTTGAGTGGATTTTTATTTTCTCAGAAAAAACCACTTAAAAACCCGACAAAAAAAGGTACTGTTGCCAAATTCAACTATCATGATGAATTCAGAAAAATTTCAGATGAAATTATGACTAACGGTACTGCTTATGATAATCTTGGAGAGCTCACCAAAAGAATTGGTCCACGTTTCAGTGCAACTCCAGGTTATACCAAAGCCGTAGAATGGGCAGAAAAAAAATTCAAGGAAATCGGGATTAATATGATCTGGAGACAGGAAGCTAAAGCACCAGTCTGGATCAGAGGAAAAGAATCTTTACAAATCAAAGCCGGAAATGGAGACTGGAAAAACATCAGAATGCTTTCTTTCGGAAATTCTGAAGGAACAGGCGGAAAAGATCTGGTGGGCGAAATCGTTTTAATCAATTCCACATCAGAGCTGAATGCCATGTCAATAGGTCAGTTAAAAGATAAAATAGTTTTTGTGAATGTTCCTATGGACCCGAAAATTATTAATACAAGTGATTCCTATTTACAGGCCGCAAAATCAAAACTAATTTCCGCTTCTGTGATTGCTAAAACAGGTGCAAAAGCATTAATTATAAGGTCACTGACGACTGCTAGTGACGATACTCCTCATGCTAAAATGATTTACTACGAACCAGATGATAAAGTTAAAATTCCAGCTTTATCAATTGGTGTAAGATCTGCAGACGAATTGGAGAAAACCTTAAAGAAACAAAAAGTCACAGCTAAAATCAATATGACCGCCGAATCAAAAGGTGACACTACAAATCCCAATATCATTGCTGAAATTGGAGGTAAAAAAGATTCTAAAGTAATTGTTTTAGGTGCTCAGCTGGATTCGTGGGATATTGGTGAAGGTGCAGTAGATGATGGAACTGGCGTTGTGCAGTGCATCGAAGTGTTAAGAACACTCAAAGCACTTGGATATGAAAACAACCACACCATCCGTGTAGTTTTGTATGCCAACAGTGAAAACGGAGGGCAAGGTCGTGAGATGTATGCAGCATATGTAAAAAAGAAAGACGAAAAACACGTATTTGCCTTAGGAACTGATGCCGGAGGATATTCTCCCCGAGGATTCTCTTTAGACATGTCACCTCAAAGACGAAGACTGGTTTATCCCTGGAAAGAATATTTTCTGCCTTATGGCGTCTATGATTTTGACCAGACAGAAGCCATTCAGGATATTTCGCCTTTGAAAAAACTGGATATTCCTTTAGCAGAGCTTGTGGTAGACACCCAGAGATATTTTGATTATCACCACTCCGAACAGGATACTTTTGACAAAGTAAATAAAAGAGAGCTTCTTCTTGGAGCTGTCGCCATAACACAGATGATTTTTATGGTTGATAAAAACTGGTAACAATGAAAAAGATAACAGGAACTTTATTACTTCTTTTTGGAATGGCCGCATTTGGTCAGTCTAAAGAAGATTCTGTCCAGTTCAGAAAAATCTCCACAGAAATTCTGAACAACGGAAAAGGATACAATGAACTGAGAGAACTTACCAAAACTATAGGAAACCGTCTCAGCGGGTCAGAAGCGTATGAAAAATCAGTTCAGTGGGCAGCCCAGAAACTTCGTGATGCCGGAGCTGACAAAGTATGGCTTCAGGAAGTGATGATTCCGGTTTGGGTAAGAGGAAAAGAATCATTACAGATTAAAACTTCTAATGGAAAATGGAAAAGTGTAAAAATGCTTTCCCTTGGAAATTCTGAAGGAACCGGAGGTAAAGATCTTTCCGGAGAAATCATCATGGTAAAATCACTGGAAGAATATGACAGACTTCCTGCTGAAAAAGTGAAAAATAAAATTGTGTTTTTCAACTATCCTTTTAGTCAGGAAAATGTACAGACATTTATTTCTTATCGTGATGCAAACCCCTACAGAAGAACTGCCGCTTCATTAACGGCTAAAAAAGGAGGGAAATTTGCCATCGTAAGGTCTCTTTCCTCTGCTTTTGATGATGTTCCGCACACAGGTAACATGCGCTATGACGAAGGTATTTCCAAAATACCAGCTATAACAATCGGAAATACATCAGCTGATGAACTTGAAGCAGTATTAAAAAATCAAAAAGTCACCGCAAAGCTTAATTCCAATTGCGGAATGAAAGGAGAAAAACTTTCCCATTCTGTGATCGGAGAAATTACCGGTAAAAAAGACCAAAGTGTTATTGTTGTTGGTGGGCATTTAGATTCCTGGGATGTTGGAGAAGGAGCCCATGATGACGGAGCTGGCATTGTTCAAAGTATTGAGGTCTTAAGAACCTTTAAAAAATTAGGAATTCAGAATAATCATACGATCCGCGCCGTTTGTTTTGCCAACGAAGAAAACGGAACGAAAGGTGGGAAACAGTATGGTAAAGTTACCAAAGAAAACAATGAAAAACATCTTTTTGCCATAGAATCGGATGCGGGAGGTTTTTCACCACGTGGAATTTCCCTCGAAATGGATGAACCCCAAAGAAACCAGATCAAAAGCTGGGTACATCTGTTTTTGCCTTATGGCGTTTACAACTTTGAAGGAAAATATTCAGGGTCGGATATCGCCCCGCTTCACGAAATGGGAGTTCCCACAGCTGAACTGGTACCGGATCCGCAACGCTATTTTGATATTCACCATACCGAAGAAGACACTTTTGAAAAAATCAACCGCAGAGAATTATTATTGGGTTCTATGGTAATGACACAACTTATTTATATGATTGACAAAAATTGGTAAACAATGAAAAAGATATTAGGAACTTCATTATTACTTTTTGGAATGGCTGCATTTGGCCAGTCTAAAGAAGATTCTGTACAGTTCAGAAAAATCTCTACAGAAATCCTGAACAACGGAAAAGGATATACAGAGCTTAGAGAGCTTACAAAAAATATAGGCCACCGCTTAAGCGGATCCGAAGCCTATGAAAAGTCTGTAAAATGGGCAGAACAGAAACTTCGTGATGCCGGAGCTGATAAAGTATGGCTTCAGGAAGTGATGATCCCGGTTTGGGTAAGAGGAAAAGAATCTCTGAACATCCAGACTTCCAACGGAAAATGGAAAACCCTTAAAATGCTTTCTCTTGGGAATTCTGAAGGAACAGGAGGAAAAGATGTTTCGGGAGAAATCATCATGGTAAAATCTATGGAAGAATATGACAGACTTCCTGCTGAAAAAGTGAAAGATAAAATCGTGTTCTTCAACTACCCTTTCAGCCAGTCATTTGTAGAGACTTTCAAAGCCTATGGTGATGCTGCCAAATACAGAACTACCGCCGCTTCTTTAACCGCTAAAAAAGGAGGCAAATTTGCCATCGTAAGATCTCTGTCCTCTGCTTTTGATGATGTACCTCACACAGGAGCAATGCGTTATGAAGACAAAGTTTCCAAAATCCCTGCGGTAGCCATTGGAAGCACGACTGCAGATGAACTGGAAGCTTTACTGAAAAAACAGAAAGTTAATGCAAAACTAAACTCCAACTGCGGAATGAAAGGAGAAAAGCTCTCCCACTCTGTTATTGGAGAAATCACAGGTAAAAAAGACCAGAGTGTAATTGTTGTCGGCGGACACCTTGATTCCTGGGATGTAGGTGAAGGAGCCCACGATGACGGAGCCGGAATTGTACAAAGCATTGAGGTTTTAAGAACCTTTAAAAAGCTGGGTATTCAGAATAACCACACCATCAGGGTTGTTTGTTTCGCCAATGAAGAAAACGGAGTAAAAGGTGGAATCCAGTATGGTAAAACGGTAAAAGAGAAAAACGAAAAACATCTTTTTGCTATTGAAACAGATGCCGGAGGCTTTGCCCCAAGAGGCATTGCTCTGGATATGGATGATGCGAAAAGAAATCAGATTAAAAGCTGGTCGAATTTATTCCTTCCTTACGGAGTTTATAATTTTGAAGAGCGGTTTTCAGGAACAGACCTTTATCCGCTTCACGACATGGGAATTCCAGCTGCTGAGCTGATGCCGGATTCGCAGCGATATTTCGATATTCACCACACAGAAGAAGATACTTTTGAAAAGGTGAACAGAAGAGAGCTTTTATTGGGAGCCACCGCTTTGACTCAGATTATTTATATGATTGATAAAAACTGGTAAAATATGAAACCGTCTTTCTAAAGGCGGTTTTTTTATTTTAATAGTAATGCATAATAAATTTCACAGTATTCCATTAGTGAAATTTGTGCAAAAAACATTTGGGTTATTTATTGTTTATTTAAAATACATAAAAATACTTCTCGTCCGTAATATTTTCTTCGTTCATTAGCATTAGCTTTAAAAAACAGAAAATTTTTCTGTTTAAGGAAATAACAGAAGAAAAAACGCTTCACCACTGCTCTCATCAATCCCGTGAAACAAAGTGTTGATCGCAAAAACAGAACTTTGGCATGATATTGGCATGTAAATTCTTGAGAAAAAATTAAAAAAACACTAAGGATGAGAAAAAAGGTTTTCTGTGGATTTTCAGTTTTTCCACTGATTCAAGTTCATATCTAGTATATGAATCCTTTTTTTTCTACGATGCCGTAAAAGATACGGGCTCGTGATTAATTAACCCCCGTTAGTTTTTCACAGCAGTCTTGCACCCGTATCTGACTGGTATCACAATAACCAGGAATCATTGATTGATTCAAAAAAAACAAAAATATCCCGGACTTTCAGCCCGGTATTGCGATATAAATAAATGGCAAAGTCATCGTGAACCTTAGCCCAGTAAAAGAATATATTATTTTTACCGTGATGAGTGCGCCTTTATGCTATAAATTAATGTATAACCCTTAAAATGTTAGTAATGATGAGAGCCTTTTTTGAAATGATTTTTAAGAGAAATGAAGATGCTGCAAAATTGCATATATGGAGCCTAATGCTGGTGTTAAGTTTTGCTGCATTTTCTGTGTTGGTATACGCCTTAGAACCAAGCTTTAACAGCTTAATTATATACCTGACGGCATTTGCCGCTTATATCGGGTTTGGCCTTGTATTCATCAGTTCCCTTGCCGGAACGCGTATGAAGAAAAGATAACAGAACATATAACTTTCAATTTATTTTTACTGAAAAAACCGCCCCGTTTGGGGCGGTTTTTTGTTACCGTCTTACACCATATTATATCTTTCAGTATTTCCAAAAAAAGCCACTCCTTCCGGAGCAGCTTCCGATAACAAAGTTATCTTAACATCGTAAAAACTTATTCTTTAAACAGATCCTCCATCATTTCTTCAAGGATCTTCTTTGTTTCTTCTTCAATCATTTTCCCTGACTTTTCAACGAGTTCTTCTCTGAATGGTTCACAGCAGGCTTTTATTCCAAAACCTTCATCTGTTTTTACAAATTCCGGATGCCTACTGTGTTCTTTGCATACTTCAGATTCTATTTCCTTCTTTATCTGGTCGTAATTCAGGTCAAACATATTTTTTTATCTTGTTCTTTTAAGTGCATGATAAAGATAGAGGTAATAAAGCCTTGCCGAAATCCGTATTTCTACGGTATTTACAAAAACAAAAAACCGTCTTTTTCGGGACGGTACGATTCAATGTAAAAATTAATGTTTATTCTTTAGAACTTATCCAGAATTTTCTTGGGTAAGATCTTCACCAGTTCTTTCTTATATTCCTTTTCAAGAATAACAAATTTCCATGCCTTTTTATCTTTTGAAATCGCACAGGCTTTCATAGCAGCGTTGATGAGATATGAACCTTCGCTGGCGACATATTTCACATTATTTGCTCCGTATTTGGCTGTCAAAGCACCGTTCATTCTCTTTTTCATATCATCATTTAATGAACTGACATTGCATTTCAGTTTCAAAAAATAAGGGGTAATAGAAAAATATTCCCCGGTTATGAGTTCAGGCTTTTCAATATTTCCAAACTTCAGATCTTCTACTTCAATTTTCATAAATGGATTATTGTAAGTGATATTCAAAATCTGGGTCATTTGCTCTTTTGACACTATGGTGAAGAATTTTGGATATATGCCGCTTACCGCCTGATCTATCTGTTTGGATTGAATGCTGTTGACAAAATAAGTAAGTGATTTTTTTATCGCTGGATCGTCAGGATTAGTCTTAGTCTGTGAAAAAGTCTTCATTGACAGCAGAACGAACAGAAACAAAAGTGATTGGGTTTTCATGGCTGAATGGTTATTATAAAGTTTAAAATTACTTTTACTGGAAAACGGTTAATCTTTCCATATCGTAAAATGTGTCGTAACCTGTATGCCAATCGTTACAGAATGTATTTGAGGCCAATAAAAAAGCCATCCTTTCGGACAGCTTTTGATACTATTTTGAAGATTCAATTATTTTACTTTTACAAGCTCAACATCGAAAACCAACCATGAGTTTGGCGGGATCACTCCTCCTGCTCCTCTTTCTCCGTAAGCCATTGCAGGCGGGATCAATAATGTAGCAGTTTCACCTTCTTTCAATAACAGGATACCTTCATCCCATCCTTTGATTACTCTTCCCATTCCGATTGGAATTTCGATAGGTTCGTTTCTCTTGAATGAAGAATCAAACTCAGTTCCGTCTACCAGTTTACCTGCATAGTGTACAGATACATTGTCACCAGCTTTTGGCGCTTTACCGTCAGCTGTTTTTGTAATTTTATAGTAAAGGCCTGATTCAGTTTTTTGCATACCAGCTTTCAGGTTTTCAACCAATTTCTCCTGGTTAGCTTTGAATTCTTCTTCTCTTTTTTTCTTTTCAGCTTCTTCTTTAGCGATGAAAGCTTTATTGTTTTCTGCGATTTTAGCCTTTCCTTCATTGAAAGTTTTAGCTGCATCATAGTGCTTGTACTCATCACCTTTGCTGAAAACAGAAACTTTTTCTAAAACGATATCTGTTTTAGGTTTGTCCTGAGCTCCTTTTTCAACGTTCGCAATCGCATCAATTACCTCACTTCCTTTTACCACTTTTCCGAAGATCGTATGTCTTCCATCTAACCAAGGTGTAGCTACTTCAGTAATAAAGAATTGAGAACCGTTGGTATTTGGTCCTGAATTCGCCATAGAAAGAATACCTTTCCCTGTGTGTTTAAGGTCGTTTCTTTCGTCTTCGAATTTATACCCAGGATCTCCCATTCCTGTTCCCTGAGGATCACCTCCCTGGATCATGAAATCTTTGATTACTCTGTGGAAAATAGTTCCGTCATAGTAAGGAACTCCTTTAGCCTTAGCTTTGTTGTCGATTTTCCCTTCTGCAAGACCGATAAAGTTGGCTACAGTTACTGGTGCTTTCTTGTCCTCAAACTTCACAATCATGTTACCTTTTGTGGTTTGAAGATTGGCATAAAGTCCGTCATTAAGACCTTCGTAAGTTTCTTTGTCTACGTTCATTTTTTTATAAATTGGGGTACAACTCATCAGCGAAATACTTGCCGCTGCCAGAATTATATTCTTGTTAAACAATTTCATGTATTTATAAAGCTTTTAATTTTATGATTAATGGAATGTCGTTGTCTATTTTCTTTTCGTCTCCGTAAGTTCCGTAGGCCAAAGAAGACGGTACCAAAAGTGTTACTTCCTCTCCATCATGTATAAAACGCAAAGCGTTTTCCACTGCTCTCAGTTCATCAAAGTGTCCGAATCTGGCATCTCTTCTTTCAAAAGGCTGATCGTAGATTTTCGTCTGATCAAAATCATACAGATCATAAGAATAGGAAATTGTAGTTTCATCTTTCCTCCTTTCTCTTTGATCATAGCCTTCTACCGTTACCCAATAATTAAGCTGCGTTGGATAATACTTCACAGACTGACTGCTGATCCAATCCTGAATCTGCCCTCTTTCTATGACATTTAGATTTTTCATCCTGTTCTTAGAAACATCCAGATCTTTCTGGCTTAAAACCCCACCTACAGGGGGATGTGCCGTCTGTGCGTTTCTGTTACAGCTCAACAGGCTTATGGCTGATATGAAGAGTATTTTTTTCATAAACTTTTGCGAAAATACACATTTCGGGAATCAATTACAAAACTTGACACAGAAATATGTGAATGTTGTAACGCATTGATCTTAGCCAAAAACTCTTCGTCTATTTTACGTGAATAGGCATATATGAAAAAGCCGGGAAAAACCCGGCTTTCATATCGTTATATCAATAGTATTATACTGTTTCCAATACGTGATCTACCATTACTCTCCATCCGAACGGATCTTCAGACAAGTTGGTTTGTAAATCTACCAAATCTTTTTTAAGGATAGCCGCATAGCTTTCTTCATCAGATAATCTCGGAAGCGAAAGTTTTTCTCCCTGATATCCTAAAGCCTGGAATTGAGTGGTTACTACTGCTGTACCTACTCCCCATACTTCTTTAAGTTCACCGTTCTTTAAAGCTTCGATTACAGTTTTTACCGCAATCGGTTCAATTTTCACTTCGATACCTCTTTTCTTCGCTAACTGGATGAAGCTGTCTCTCGTTACTCCGTCAAGGATTTTCTCAGATGTTGGCGGCGTATAGATCGTATCGTTGATTCTGACAAATACGTTCATTGTACCACTCTCTTCGAAATATTCGTGTGTAGCATCATCCGTCCAGATGATTTGCTCATACCCTTCTTCAATGGCCAACTGCGTAGGATAGAAAGAAGCCGCATAGTTACCTGCAGCCTTTGCAGAACCTACCCCTCCGTTTGCCGCTCTTGAATAGTGATCAGAGATCTTTACAGATACCGGTTCTGAATAATAACTCTGTGCCGGTGTTGCAACGATGGCAAACATATATTTATTAGCAACTCTTGCTTTCAAAGCTTCCTCTGTAGCAAAAATCAAAGGTCTGATATAAAGCGACATTCCTTCCCCCTGTGGAATCCACTCTCTGTCAATATCTACCAAAGCTTTCAATCCGTCTAAAAACATTTCTTCAGTCACTTCCGGCATAGCAAGACGTTTCGCTGACTTGTTGATACGTTCAAAATTCTTTTCAGGCCTGAAAAGGAAAACCTGCCCGTCTTTGTCTTTATAGGCTTTCATACCTTCAAAACAAGCTTGTCCATAGTTTACTCCCATCATAGCAGGCGTAAATGGAATCGGACCGTAAGGAACTAATTTTACATCACCCCATTTTCCGTTTTCATACTCACAAATGATCATATGATCGATGAAAGTACTACCAAATGAAAAATTGTTAGGGTCAAATGTAGAAATTCTGGAGTTTTCAGTTTTTTGAATTATCATTTTTTAAAATTTTTACGATGTTCTACAAATTTAACATAATTTTCTAAATATAAAAATTTTAGAGTAAATTTGACAAAAAATTAGCTTGAAAAGAGAGATTAAGACCACAAACGACGGAAGTAAAACATTGTTTATCAATGATTTAAACGAGAACTACCATTCTCATCACGGAGCCCTGCAGGAAGCCGAACACGTGTTTATCAAAAATGGACTAAATTTAATAAATGATTGCGAAATTAATATTTTAGAACTCGGTTTTGGAACAGGTTTGAATGTTTTGGTAACAATTAATGAATATTTAAAAACTGACAAAAATCATGTCATCAATTATTTTTCGCTCGAAAAATACCCCATAAATGAATCCGAAGTTAAGGATTTGGCTTACTTTGAACTTTTTGATAACCCAGAGTTTAAAAATATTTATCAGAAAATTCATCTGGCAGATTGGGAAAAATCAGTAGAAATCATTAGTGGATTCAATTTAAAAAAGATAGAATGTGACTTTTTCGACCTGAAAGACATTGATCTGCCTAAAATTAATCTTGTTTACTTTGACTGTTTTGGAGCCAGAGTACAGCCAGACCTTTGGGAAAAGCCATTATTTGAACTCGTAGCTGACAAAATGGCCATTAACGGATTATTAACCACCTACTCTTCTAAAGGCAGTGTAAGAAGAATCCTTCAGGAACTGAATTTCAAGGTGGAGAAAAAACAGGGACCTCCGGGAAAAAGAGAGATGATTAATGCAATTAAATTGTAGAATGGAAGCTTGAGGAAGGAAGCTGAACGTTTACAGCGAATGCTTGATTTTTTTACTTTAAAATAATAATCAATATATAAAATACGTTGATTCAATATTATTGGAAATAGATAGTATTAAACTTCCAGCTTCACGCTTCCAACTTCCGGCTTTTTCCAACAAAATTCCTTACATTAGCTATACAAAATATTATACATTATATATATGATAGATAAGATCAACATTAGAGTGTATGCGTGTGCGGTAAAAGATAAAAAAGTTCTGACTTTATTTGAAGAATATGCCGGCGAACCTTTAATGAAATTTCCGGGTGGTGGATTGGAATGCGGTGAAGGAGTTCTTGAATGTCTGCACCGTGAGTTTGATGAAGAACTGAATGTGAAAATCAATGTGCTGGAACATTTCTATACTCAGGAAAATTTTCTGGTATCGCGTTTCAGAGAAAACGAACAGCTTCTTACCATATATTATATAGTAGATATCGTTAACGAGGAAGACTTTATTATTCTGGATCCCTGTATTGAAAAAACAGAATGGATTGATATCGACAGACCGGACAATCCTTTTCCTCTTCCAATAGATAAAATTGTATTTGACAAATTAAAAGAAAAATTCCTGTAAGCATTCTTACAGGAATTTATATTATTTCTTTACTTTAAAATCATTAGCTCCGGGATAAGGCTGCAGATAACCTGAGTTCCAGTTGGACTGCAGTAATGACTCTATAAATTCATCACTTCTGTTGGTGTGAGGATCATAACGCTCTTTCAAATCAATATCAGCCATTTTTCCTTTTACATTCCACCAGAAAGCACTCCATCCACCTCTTAATTCTTTGATAATCTCAAATACATTTTTTCCGGTTGCCCTGTTCATCAGTTTTGCAAAAACCTGTCCTTCGGTAGTCGTAAGATCTCTCAATTGTTTTTCATATTGGTCAGCCAGTATATTCTGTCTTTCTCTTACAAACTTTCTTTTGGCTTTGCTGTCCAGATCATTCATATCTTTCTGGATATCTCTGTACTGCTGCAATGCAGTCACAAATAACGGATATACCCTGTACAGCTTTTTGTTGAGAAAATAATAGTAATTCTTATCCAGCTGGTTATTAAATCTCGGTTTATTCACTAAAACCAACTCATCCAATACGACTACAGGCTCTCCATTGATTTCATACACCTTAATCTTCTGCTGTTCATCATAATAATATTTATTACCAAATTCATCCACTTTCAGAGATTCAGGCGGGTACTGATTGAGTGGTTTCGCCACTATCCCATCCTTCTGACCGAAAACACTTACTCCAAAAAAGAGAATAAAAAGGCAGATAATCTTACTAAAATTCATTATTTTTACACTTATAAGAAGAAAAATTAAACGCAAAAATCATTCCTTTTTATGAAATTTGAAAAGAAATCTTTGAAATTTTTAGAGAAATATTTAAACACATCATCTCCAACAGGTTACGAACATAAAGGTCAGGAAGTCTGGATGGACTACATCAGACCTTACGTAGATAAAATTGAAGTAGACCATTACGGAACCTGCTATGGGATCATCAATCCGGAAGCTGAATTCAAAGTAGTGATTGAAGCACACGCTGATGAGATATCATGGTATGTAAATTATATTACAGATGACGGATTGATCTACGTCATCCGAAACGGAGGTTCTGATCAGACGATTGCTCCTTCAAAAGTTGTCCATATCCATGGTGAAAACGGAATTGTGAAAGGAGTGTTCGGATGGCCGGCTATTCATACAAGAACCAATCAGAATGAGCCTACGCCTAAAATTGAAAATATCTTCATCGACTGTGGTGCGACTTCTAAAAAAGAAGTGGAAGAAATGGGAATTTTTGTAGGTTGTATGATCACCTACCCGGATGAATTCTTTGAAATGAACGACAGATATTTTGTCTGCAGAGCTCTGGACAACAGAATCGGCGGTTTCATGATTGCTGAAGTTGCCAGGCTGCTAAAAGAAAATAAAAAATCTATACCGTTCGGACTTTATATTACCAATTCTGTACAGGAAGAAGTAGGTTTATATGGTGCAGACATGATTGCTGATACTATCAAACCAAATATTGCCATTGTAACGGATGTTACCCACGACACAACCACTCCAATGATTGAAAAGAAAAAAGAAGGAGATCAGAAATGTGGTGCCGGGCCGGTAGTATTCTTCGCACCAAGTGTTCACCACACCATCAGAGAATTAATTATTGACACCGCAAAGACCAAGAAAATACCATTCCAGAGAGCTGCAGCCAGCAGAGCAACCGGAACTGATACAGATGCGTTCGCCCATTCCAACGGCGGCGTACCAAGTGCTTTAATTTCCTTACCTTTGCGTTATATGCATACTACGGTAGAAATGGTATCTAAGGAGGATGTAGGTAATGTCATCAAACTTATCTATGAAACAGTTCTTAAGATCAAGCCGGAAATGAAACTGAAGTATCATTAATATACATGAAAAACGTCTTTTATCATCTGATCCGGAAACCAACTTTTATATCGGTTTTAACAGCTGTCTTTTTTAGTTACATCATCTTTTTAACTGTATATAAAATATTTGATCCTCCCAAAATAGGGTCGGCATACAATATGATTCTTGAGATGTTGTTAATTGTGAGCGTTGTACCTTTAGGATTATTTATAATTGACAGGTTATTGGTTATTAAAATTAATCATATCAAATTAACAATCATAGAAACTTTTATATTCGGGTGTTTTTCCCTGTATTATTTTTTAGTTGTTAATCCATTTTAAAGAAAGAAATCTAAGTAAAAGTATAAAAAGTAAAAATGAAAACGAAGCTTATTGCTCCATCCCTATTATCGGCAGACTTTGGGAATCTGCAAAGAGACATTGAAATGCTGAATAATTCTCAGGCCGACTGGTTCCACATTGATGTCATGGACGGAAGATTTGTTCCTAACATTTCTTTTGGTTTTCCGGTAATGAAAACCGTTCAGCAGCATGCTAAAAAATTTGTGGATGTTCACCTGATGATCGTGGAACCTGAAAAATATGTTGATGAATTCATCAATCATGGTGCTGATCTTGTTTCTGTTCATTATGAAGCATGTACCCACCTTCACAGAACCATTCACCATATTCAAAGCAAAGGAGCAAAAGCAGGTGTTGTTTTAAATCCTTCTACTCCGGTATTAATGCTTGAAGATATTATTGCAGATGTAGATCTTGTATTGCTGATGAGTGTAAATCCAGGCTTTGGAGGACAGAAGTTCATCGAAAATACTTACAAAAAGATTGCAGAAACCAAGGATCTGATCTTAAGCAACAACTCTACAGCTCTTATAGAGGTAGACGGAGGAGTAAATCTTGATAACGCTTCTAAATTATTTGAAGCAGGTGCCGATGTTCTTGTTGCAGGAAATGCTGTTTTCTCAGCTGAAAGTCCGGAAAGAACCATTGAACTTTTAAAGATATAAAAGGATCAAAATAATAAACAAAAGGCAGCCATTGGCTGCCTTTTCTCTTGTTTGGAAATTTAAGTTGTCTTGGTTATAATCTTTTTTTCAACTTATTTGAAAATGTTTAAAACTATCTTGCTAACAACACAAAGATCTGAATAAAACCAGACGTACACATCGGTAGAAATACGTAATTTAATAGTAGGTATTTTCACTTAATCCATTATAATTCTTTATTCCAGACACAGGCACAGACCACAAAAATGATCGAAATAACTGAAAAGACCGTTCTGATATTATTCAGAAAATTCCATCTGTTTTCAAAATTTTCCCGCATCTGCCTGATCGTCTCTGCTGTAGAATTAGAGATATCAAACTTATCTAAGGCATCATTCATAGGAACATTTCCGGCAACAGTGACTCCGAAAACGCCAATCAGATAGGCAAGTGTAGCAAGAAGAAGAAAAATAAAAACAGGCTGCTGTCCGCGGAGCAAAAATGTAGATTAGGGAAGAAGAACCACCGTTCCCATAAAACTCATAAAGAATACAGGGTTCAGGATTTCCCTGTTGATATTCTGCATTGCGTTTAGGTATTCTGTATCAGAAAGTTTTCCCAGGCCGAGAACAACTGAGCATGAATAAGCATAGAAAAGTCCTCCTATCAGAGCAGTGAGGACAGCGGTAATGATCAATACTAATGTTGTCATTTTCATATATTTTGATTTTGGTTATCAGAGAATAGAATTAGTAAGGATTCCATTTTTTAATGATATTCTGAGCGGTAAGGATCATTTCAGCGTCCCAGTTTTCAGTTTTAAAATAGTGAAAATCCAGATCTTTAATGTTTTCAACATTTGCATTCTCATAAAGAAGTCGGGTAAGCCTTGACTGCTCTTCATATAAAAGCAAATCTTCCAGAGGTTTAGCGGGAAGTTTAATTTCTTCTTTACACCAACCGTTTTGTTGCTTTAATTTCAGGTCTGAAGTTTCAATGATTGTTCTGACTTTAGTAAAATCTTCCATAAAACTATTCCTTTTCTCTTCCGTTTTTAAAGTGTGCCCAAGTCTTTCAATAATAATGTATTCAAGATTTGGACATTTTTTCATCACAGAGGGCAACACAGAAAGGATATCTTTAGGAATAACATCATCATGGGTATCCCTTCTCACCTGCTTTTTTCTATAAACACTATCCTGCCAGCTTCCTCCGGAAAGATGAATTTCTTTTACCTTATCCATGGGATACAAATCAATGATCTGCTGCATCTCTAATTCAAAATTACAGGATTGGCAGTAAATATTATGAAGATCAAGAATCAGAAAACCATTGGTATCTTCCGTGAGTTTGTCAAGAAAAACGCCTTGTTCTTTAACATCTTCAATAGAAAATGAAAATGCCAGATTTTCTATCCCTACAGGAATATTTACAGCATCCTGAAGTCTGTATAATCTGTCTTTTCCTATTTGTAAAATTTTGGAATGTAAAGATACCGGTAATGGTACTCCCTGATGAAAATTCTCAGTATTCATGAAACCAAAGTGTTCCGTGATATGATTGTATTTCCGCAGGCTGACTTCTTCTTTTAATTTCTTCAGCCATTCTTCCTGCCTTGCCGTCCATCTCGCATCAAATAAAGAATAATATACTCCATGCCCTATTAAACGGTTATTTTCTGCGTAAAAATTCAACAGATCCCGAAGCCAGTCCGGCTCATTGGTATGATAAAGAGTATCAAAAGACCATTCCATCACTTCAATGGAATTGTTGTGCAACAATGGCAAAATAGCAGAAACAAAATCCGGTTCCGCCATCATGGATACTCCTAATATTGGCTTTCTCATTTTCTATCCCATTCCACAAGCCGGACAGCCATGTCCACGAAGTACAAGTGTATCTTTTTTAACAACCGGTTTGGGTGTTCCCGGTTTTTTCTTTTCAACCGTATCCGTAGAAGTCGCTTTCTTTACTTTTTTAACAGGCTTTTTTGTTTTAGCTTCAGGTTTAGTCGTCTGTGCAGATACTCCTACCGCTAATAAACTCGCCATCAACAATGCTGGAATTTTCATAATTTCTTTTTTTCAGATAAATTTTACAATAAACGTTCCATTTATAAAAATACAATAATAAGAAACGTTTTGACAACAATTATCAGTAATTATCAGAAACTATGCTATACTATAATGTTTTCTTTATCTATATTTAATGTTAAAATAAATCTATATATGAAAAGCAGTCTGATTAAAGCTGTTTTCCTTGGATTGATACTATCTGCACATAGTATCGATGCACAGGTTCAGACAGTTGATAACAGCAAAAAAATGGAATGGTTCAGCAATGCAAAACTGGGTATTTTTATTCATTGGGGAATTTATTCTGTCAACGGAATCTCAGAGTCCTGGTCATTCTTCAATAATTATATTAACCATGAAAATTATATGAAACAGCTGAATGGTTTTTCAGCTTCAAAATACCAGCCCGAGCAATGGGTAAACCTCATTAAGGAATCCGGGGCAAAATATGCGATCATTACCACAAAACATCATGACGGAGTTTCACTATGGAATTCGGGAGCGGAAAAAGCAACAACTATCCCTCAAAATTCTTTGGCTAAAAAAGATGTTCTAAGTCCTTTTGTTTCTGCTCTGAAAAAATCAGGATTAAAAACAGGACTTTATTTTTCGTTACCGGATTGGAGCCATCCGTATTATGATATCAATACCCGGACAAAAAAACGTTACGAACTCAAAAATGATCTAAAGCGCTGGCAGAATTTTATCAGCTATTACCAAGGTCAGCTCAATGAGCTTTCTACCCTATATTCACCGGATCTTCTTTGGTTCGATGGAGACTGGGAACATACTTCCGAAGAATGGGAAGCCGCTCAGACCCTGGATTTACTTAAAAAACACAATTCTAATATTATCATTAATTCAAGGCTTAATCATCACGGAGACTATGATACTCCTGAGCAAGGCATTCCTGTTATTCCACCCCAAAATCCATACTGGGAGCTTTGTTACACCATGAATGATTCATGGGGATATCAGCCTTTTGATAAAAATTATAAAACCTCCAATATGATTGTCAGAACCCTGGCAGATGTGATCAGCATGGGCGGAAATCTTCTGCTTGACATTGGTCCGAGATCAGATGGTACAATTCCTGAGGAACAAAGTGAGATTCTTAAAAATCTTGGTCGATGGACTTCCAAAAATCAACATGCCATTTATGAAACAACCCGCGGAATTCCGTTTGAAAACTATAAAGGAAAATCTTCACTGTCTACATCAAAGAAGTCTTTATTCCTCTATCTTGAAGAGGCCAAAAACCTGACAAAAATTTATGGAGTGCCAACAAAACCTCTTTCAGTAAAGATCATCGGAGATCCATCCGCTGTTGTTACAATGGATTATAACGCTGAAAAAACACTGACACTGAATTTCTCCAAAGTAAAATTTGACAAGGATGTCACTGTGGCAGAACTTACTTTTGAAACTCCTCCAGCATTTTTGAACGATTTTAAGAAGGAAAAACATTCTCTTCCCGAAATACTGGAAAACAAAAATACCCAGGAAGCCGTCTATGATATCGCCAATGCTTTAAACTATGATCAGAATTTAGTTACCCATGAAGGCCTTACTCAAGATGGCCTTGACATGAAGATAAAAAAAACGTCTAAAACAAATCCGGAAACCATAGAATGGATAAGCAAGCATGCTGAAGCTTTGTTTGAAACAGGAAAAGGCCTTCCTGCTGGTCACTACCCAGGAATGAGCGCTTTATCAAAAGACAAGCAGACACTATATCTTTTTGTGGAAGGAGTTCCTACGGGATCTATTGCTCTGAAAGGGATAAAAAACGAGATTGCCAGAATAAGAGTTGTGGGTGAAGGCACTATTCTTCCTCATACGATCTATAATAAACTGTACTGGAGTGACAGACCGGGAATTATTTATATTGACGTTCCAAAGGAAAAACTTGACAAGCAAATGACCGTCATTGCTGTTTTGCTGAATAAACCTCTGGAACTCTATAGAGAAAATGTGGGAGCAATTGAAAACAATCTTTAGTACCTGAAAGATCGATTTATATAAAAACAAAATCCGGAGAAATTCTCCGGATTTTTTATTTTGTAAGATGATTTTCTTAGAAAATCTCTCTTCCTGAAAAATGGAACTGAGCTTCGATTAATGCATTCTCGTCAGAATCTGAACCGTGAACAGCATTTTCTCCGATGCTTCTTGCAAACATTTTTCTGATTGTACCTTCTGCAGCTTCTGCAGGGTTAGTAGCACCGATTAATGTTCTGAAGTCTTCAACTGCATTGTCTTTTTCTAAAACTGCTGCAACGATAGGACCAGAGCTCATGAATTCTACTAATTCTCCATAAAATGGTCTCTCAGCATGTACTTCATAGAATTTTTTTGCATCAGCAACTGTAAGCTGAGTTAATTTTAAAGCTTTGATCTTAAAACCTCCTTCAGCAATCTTACCCAATATAGCACCGATATGTCCGTCAGCAACTGCATCAGGCTTAATCATAGTGAATGTAATGTTAGACATAAATGTATATTTTTTTAATGGCGCAAAATTACAAAAAATATCTTTGATTTTTATTTTAATTTTTTTTTAACATAAAAATAACTTTTATTAAGAAATTGTAACACAAACTTTGGCACAGTAATTGTTTATTCTATTGCGATTCTCATGTTTAATTTGAGTTTTCATGGTTATTAGTTTTTACCCAGCTTCGGCTGGGTTTTTTATTTGCAAAAAATGAAGGTATTTTTTATTAATTATGTAATTTTTTAATTAATATTTAATCATATTTAACGATTTTCTTCTTTTAAGTGCAATTGGTGAAATAATTTTATTTTTTGAAAATCCAATCTCATGGTGGTCAGAAATATGACAAAAGTGGAGTTATCTGCCAAAATTGTAAAATTGAAAAGTAGAGTTATTTAAAAACGAATATTTTTTTCATTTAAAAATCAAAAAAATAAATTACAAAAAATAAAATCCATCAAATACATTAAACTAATCTTAAAAAAAATAATATCAGTAAATATTCTTCTTTAACAGCATAAGCAAGTGTTCCCCTTGTCAAGGTTTCAAACCTTAACAAGGGTGTCATTTCGACAAAATAGTTTAAAGCAGAAAAAGAGCCCCTCTAATGATAGCCTCTATATTAATTTGTAACAAAATTTGTTCTGTTAAATAAAGATTGTATTGATTATTTCTGAGAAGCTTCTTCTGCCTCGTCCATCAATTTAATGTAAGTAGCATAGCGCGAATGCTGAATTTCTCCTGTTTCAAGAGCATCGATAACAGCACATTTAGGTTCATTAATGTGAAGGCAGTTGTGAAATTTACATTCTTCTCTCTTTTTGAAAATTTCAGGAAAGTAATGCTGTACTTCTTCTTTTTCAATATCAATCATTGCAAATTCACGAACTCCGGGAGTATCGATAACGTTTCCTCCAAAATCCCAGAAATGCATCTGGGCGAAAGTTGTGGTGTGCTTACCTTTCAGGTGGGTATCTGAAATTTCAGAAGTTTTTAAATTCAATCCCGGCTGCAAAGCATTCACTAAGGTAGATTTTCCACAGCCTGAGTGGCCAAAGAATACAGATGTTTTATCTTTAAGAATCTCCTGAAGCTGATCCAGATTCAATTTAGAGTAGGAAGAAATTTCCAGGGTATCATATCCAATCTCCTGATATAGGAATTCAATATCTTTTACAATTTCAATTTCTTCTTCGTGCAATACATCAATCTTATTAAAAAGAATCAGTGGTGTAATATTATAAGCTTCACAGCATGCCAGGAACCTGTCAAGAAATCCTAATGACGTTTCAGGATGTTTCAGCGTAAAGATAAAGCATGCCAAATCAATATTGGAAGCTATAATATGGGCTTCTTTTGAAAGATTTACCGATTTTCTGATCAGATAATTGGAGCGAGGTTCAATTTTCGTGATCCAGGCTATATCATCCTGTTCCAGTTGGAACTCAACAAAATCTCCTACAGCAAGTGGATTGGTAAGTCTGGTTTTTATTAATTTGAATTTTCCCCGGATTCTGGCCTCGAAAATTTTATTTGTTTCCAATTCCAAAACCTGGTACCAACTGCCTGTAGATTTAATGATTTTTCCTTTCATAGATAATACTGGTACAAATATACGCAATTAGGGCTTAGTATTCAGGAAATAGGTTTAAAAACACATGTTTCAATTGCCCTAAATACTGATAACTAAGCCCTGATTTATTTTTTTACTGAATATATAGTAAAAATTATACTTCTCTTCCTATTATCCTTAATTTATCTTTCAATCATAATATTATTCTGAACTTCAATAGACTCTTCGTGAATCGCTTTGAATACTTTTTCAATAAACTCCTGAGACATTCCAGTTTCTTTTGCTTTTTGAGTAGCGTATTCTGTAATGACTTTCCAACGTTCAGGCTGGAAGATTGCAATGTCATTTTCCTTTTTAAGTTTACCGATCTTTTCAGAAATTTTCATTCTTTGAGAAAGAAGTTCAATTAACTGGAAGTCAAGATCAGAGATCAAAGTTCTGTGTCTTCCCATCTCTCCTTCAAAACCAGCAAGATTAGAACTTCTCACTTTCAGATTTCCGATAAGGTCTGCAAGAACTTCCGGAGTAATCTGCTGAGAAGCATCACTCCACGCCTCATCAGGATTGCAGTGTGATTCAATGATCGCTCCTTGGTATCCTACGTTAAGTGCTTCCTGAGTAATATCAGCAAGACCAGTTCTGTTTCCGCAGATGTGAGAAGGGTCAATTAACATTGGAATATTTGGAAACTGGCTCTTGAAATCAAGGGCAATCTGCCAGTTCGGGTTGTTTCTGTATTTAGTTTTCTGGTATGTTGAAAACCCTCTGTGAATAACTCCAAGGTTTTTAATGTCCTGTCCTAAAAGTCTTTCCAAAGCTCCAATCCATAATGCAAGATCCGGATTAACAGGGTTTTTCACAAATACCGGCTTATCTGTTCCTCGTAGAGCCATCGCAATTTCCTGTACTGTAAACGGATTCACTGTAGAACGTGCTCCAATCCAAAGAACATCTACATCTGCTTCAAGGGCTGCGAAAACGTGGTGTGCGTTGGCTACTTCAGTGGCCGTTTTAAAACCGTACTCTTCTTTTACTTTTTTCAGCCAGTTCAAACCGATCACTCCTACTCCTTCAAAACCGTTTGGTTTGGTACGGGGTTTCCAGATTCCTGCACGGAAAACTGACACATTGGCATTAGATTCTTTAATTCTCCTTGCCGTTTCAAGCATTTGAGCTTCACTTTCTGCGCTACATGGTCCTGCAATCATTAGAGGCTGTGTAAGCCCATCGATCCATTCATTTTTTAAATCATTTAAATTCATTCTTCTAAATTTTATTGTTTTTTTATATAATTTTTTCGTTAACAGCAATAGCCCTTTGGATTATAAAATTAATTTATAATTCTTTTCAAAAAATGCCGTTCAAAATTGTTTAAAGGAATCAGGAAAATAATAGGGCTCTACTTCTCCTGTATTTTTTGGAAAGAAATTCAGTTAACAGTACCAATAAAATCGGTAATACGTTCTGAAATTTCTATAATAAGAAGCAGAAAAACTAAAATAACCGCTAAAAAAGTAATTAGCGGGAGCAAAAAAAGACTGATATGTGTTAGTCAAATTTTCCATTTTATTCTGGAAATGTCTTTATTTAGCGTTTCTGGTTGTAATTTGTTTTTGTCAAAAAATTATTTTCGACAGAAATATTTGACAAATATATAAAAATTATGTCAAATCAAACTTCATTAAATCATCAAGATCTTTCAAAAGTGGATTTTTTTCTATAAATTTTTCAAACATTTTTCTTTTCGTTACCACTTCAATCTTCAGGTTTTCAACGTCTCTGACGTATTCTACCTCAATAATATGATTCTGAATTTTTCTTTTAAAATGGTTAAAAAATTCTCCACTTATTTTATCAAATTCTACTTTTGCAGAATCTGAAGGGAATAAAACTTTGATTTTATGCTCATCTGCTTTTACCAGTTTGAAGGTCTTGACAGCATTAAATACAAAATTATTTTTTACCTGAAGCTGTTTAAGCATAATTTTCCATTCCATCTGCAGATCTGTATCTGTAAAATGGTTCTGAGGAAGATTATCAGATTTTATCACAACATCTTCTGTTGTTTCGACTTTATCTTCTTTATTCAAAAAGGAATTGATGCTGAAACCGGAAGAGATTCCAGGTCTTGATAATGGTCTGGTGGTTTTTGTTACTGAAACTTCCTGAACTGCCTGAGAAGCTGCTGGTAGCTGTTCTGCTTTAACTTCTTTTTTCTCCTGGGCATTTTCCGGCATCTTCACTTCCTGCTTCTCACTGAGAAACGGAGCCAGTATCAGGAACTTTTTTTTTTAGTATCACCCAAATTAGCTGTCAGTGAAGCCAGCTGCATTAAAGCAATTTCAACCGTAAGTCTTGGGTTTTTGGAATTCTTATAATTAATATCTGCATGGTTACAGATCTCAATACCATCAATAAGCTGCTGGGCGGCCCATTTCTGTCCTTGTTCTACAAATTTAGCCTTGGTTTTCTCTCCTACTTCAATGAGTTCCATGGTGGAAGCATTCTGTGCCATCATCAGATCTCTGAAATGATTTCCTAATCCGGCAATGAAAATATGGGGATCAAAACCTTTCTTTACAATCTCATTGAATGCAAAAAGCACTTCAGGAATTTTGTTTTCCTTGGCGAGATCCACAATATTCAGATATTGATCATAATCCAGAATGTTGAGTACTTCGGCGGCTTTTGCCAGGGTAATATTTTTCTGGGAGAAGGTAGAAAGTCTGTCGAAGATAGAAAGTGCATCTCTTAATGCACCATCCGCTTTCTGAGCAATCAGGTACAGCGCGTCATCTTCATACTGGATATTTTCTTTTTGGGCAATATTTTTCAGATGATTCTGAATGTCTTCAATGGTAATTCTCTTGAAGTCATAAATCTGACAACGGGATAAAATTGTTGGAATAATTTTATGTTTCTCCGTTGTAGCCAAAATAAAAATAGCATGAGCAGGCGGCTCTTCCAGCGTTTTAAGGAAAGCATTGAAAGCGGCAGAAGACAGCATATGAACCTCATCAATGATATATACTTTGTATTTACCAACCTGAGGTGCAAAACGTACCTGATCTATAAGTTCTCTGATATCATCTACAGAGTTATTGGATGCAGCATCCAATTCATAGATATTGTAAGCAAAGCCATCTTCTGAAACCGAGCCATCTTTCTCATTGATTTTTCTTGCAAGAATTCTGGCACAGGTAGTTTTACCCACACCACGAGGACCGCAAAAAAGTAATGCCTGAGCTAATTGACTTTCTTCAATTGCATGTTCTAAAGTATCCGTAATATGGGATTGCCCTACAACCGTATCAAACTCCTGAGGACGATATTTTCTTGCAGATACTATAAAATTTTCCATTGGCCAAAAGTAAGAAATATAGTTTTAATTTGAAAATTAAAAGTTTTCAAATTATTAACAAAAACGTATTTCTGCTCAAATCGGAAAACTTTCAATTTCTACTTCTTTTTGCTGTATGCAAAGTCGATCAACTCAACAATAGCGGCTTCAACCTCTTTTCTTCCTTCTTCAGTTTTCAGATCGATACCACAAAACTTATTGGCGTTGTACCCTGTATAGAGGTTGAGATAGTAAGCTCCGGAAACAATCAAAGCCATAATTGCTCTGTGTCTTGTTGCTACTCCTTCACCAAAGTAAGGATCTGAGATGTTTCCAAATAAAACTTCTCCAACTTCTTCACGTTGTTCAACCAATTTCTTAAGGATAGGTTTACTTTCTGAAAGTTCCCAAAGGATGATCTTCTGAAGTTCTTTATTTTTCTTCAGGTTTTCGAACTGGTTCAATACAACCATTTTAGTAAGTTCGTGACCACCGTCTGAGAAATCCATATCAACATCCTGGTTGACCTGGCTCCAGTAATCCTGAGATTTGATATATTCATCGATCAGCTTATCAGTACTTCCAAAATACTCATAGATCAATTTTTTATCAAATCCGGCAACAGCAGCTATCTTGCTTACTTTTAATCCGGAATATCCTTTTACTCTTAAAATTTTACCAACTGCAGCAAGCAGTTTCTGCTTTGTTTTTTCTTTGTCCCTAATGGGGCCCTGCACTACTTTTCTAGGCATAATTATTATTTTTTCGCAATATGCAATTTTTTATTAATATCATCAAACGCATTAAGCGTTTTGTCGAGATGTTCTTTTTCGTGTCTTGCCGTAACACTCATCCTGATACGTGCGTCCTTTCTTGGTACAGCCGGATAAAGAATCGGGTTGGTATAGATTCCCATTTCTATTAGTAGTTTTCCAACATCTCCTGTTACATAAGGATCTCCAATTTTTACGGGAACGATCGCAGAGCAGGTTACTCCTGTATCTAATCCTAAATCGTCAAGTCCTTTTTTGAAATAATTGATGTTATCCCAGAGTTTTTCTCTCCAGATAGGTTCTTCGTCAATTAAATCAATGGCTTTAACAATTCCTGCGGATGATGGTGGAGCTGTAGCTGAGAAGATCTGCTGGCGTGAATGGAATCTGATGAATGCAGCTATTTTTTTATCTGCAATGACATAACCTCCCAGATTTCCAAATGTTTTGCTGAATGTACCTGTAATGATGTCTACTTTATCCAATAACCCAGCCTGTTCCAAAGTACCTCTTCCGGTTTCCCCAAGGATGCCGACACCATGCACGTCGTCTACCATTAGAAAGGCATTGTACTTTTTCACAAGGTCATAGATCTCATTAATACGGGAGGTATCACCATCTTGGGAATATACTCCGTCCACAATAACGAGTTTCGTACGGTACAGATTTTCAGATACCTTCAAAATGTGTTCCAAAGATTCCAAATTATTGTGCGGAAATGTTTTTTTATTGGTAAAAGCACATCCTTCATGTACACTGGCATGCACTGCCATGTCTAAAATAGCAAGATCTTCTTTCTGCATTAAGCACTGTAAACTAGCGCTGTTAGCAGTATATCCGGTAGTAAACACTACGGCTTCATCTTCTGTTCTTTTAAAAAAACTTGAAATTCTTTTTTCTAAAGCATTGTGATAATCAAAGTAGCCACCGATAAGAGGTGTAGCTCCTGTTCCCGTTCCATATTTCTCTATTCCTTCGATAGCGGCCTGCTTTACTTTCGGGTGTTGTGTAAATCCTAAATAATCACTTGATACAAAACTAACAAATTCTCTGTTTTGGTCTGCAATATTTACATTTAGTATTGCATTGGTTCCTGAAGTGTTCTTCAGTCTGTAGTTCATGTGTCCGTTAGACTTTACAAAGTCTAAATATTCATAAAAAATCTCAGCCCTTTGAGCCATATCATTATCTGGTATATTCTCAAAGTCTTTAATAGTTGCTGTTGTGAAATTGATGCTCATCCTTAATCTTGTTTGTTGTGGTTTAAAAGAAACAAATATATAACTATTTAAAAGGCTTAAGCGCCTCTGTTAAGATTAAATATTATTAAAGACACAATATTTTTATCTTATTATCTGGAAACCAAAGTATTTAAATAGACATCTATCTTTTTTAACGTTTTTCGCTTTTGAATTAATTAGTTTTTTCTTACCTAAATTTAATAAAAAAATCAAACAATAAAGAAATATTAATATATAAATAATAAAAAAATGCAATTATTTTTTACAAACAGCTCATTTATAAAAGATTATTTTTCTATTATTTTAACATTTTAATTCACTAAACAGCATTAAAAATACAACAATTCGAGCGTTCAAATCCCTATCCTGAGACAAAAAACAGCGCAAATCTCTTGCAATAGCAATATTAAACAAAAAAAGTAGTCAATTTAAACTTTTTGGGAATTTCTGAAATTTCCGGGAGTAAAGCCAGTCATTTTTTTGAAAAATTTTGAAAAATTGGAAGGATCATAAGTAAAGATACGGGCAATTTCTGCCACAGATCGATCGGATCCCACGAGCATTTGCTTGATCTGAAGAATAATTTTTTCATCATAAAAGAAACAAGGGTGCTGTCCGGTTTCTTTTTTAACGGTATCGGTAAGATGCTTATGGGAAACCGCAAGCTCTCTGGCGATCTCATTCAGCTCCATAAATTCAGAAGCAGCACCGGAAATAACGTCCTGAATATGCTTGTCTAAAAAAGTAAAATACTGCCTGGTAATTTCTTCGCTTCTTTTCATCGTATATGTTTCTTGCTAATGTGTATTCAAGATATAAATTTAATCATTAAGATACAAAGTAAAAAGGTAAGCTTTTCGGATATTTCAAGCTGGATATTTAAGAAAAACTGTCTTTAAAAGCTTGTATAGAATTTTTTACTTTCAGCTTTTCCAGGATATTCTGACGGTGTCTGTTTACCGTATTGACGCTTATAGAAAGCAGGCCTGCAATTTCTTTGCTTGCATATCCCTCTCCTACACATTTTAAAACTTCTAATTCTCTGGGGCTTAAAATATTTTTATAATCGAGCTTATCTTTTACAACCACTTCCCCTTTGATTATATTGACAATCATAAAATCAGGAGCACCGGATGAAGTCAATGCAATATTATAAAGACAAAGAGCGAGCCTAAGTCTGCCGTTATCGGGCGAATAAATATAAAACATACGGTGTTTCACCCATCTGTAGTCTTCATTTTTATCCTTCATCCTTATTTTTGAAACCACACTATATGCCGTACGTTCTTCTATTTCCATGGTCTCCAGCAATTTGAAAAAACGGAGTTCATGGATGTATTTTTTCAGGCGGTCATCAGGGTGTATCTTTTTCAGCATATCTTCTTCCCAGATGGAGTCTATTTCCGCAGGGTTTTCCTCCATCTTTAGCCCAAGTTCATCTGCTGCCGCAGATTTATAAATAAAGCTTTTATTCTCCTGCATATCGCTCAGTACACATATTGCACCTTCCATCTGAGAGTATGCTAACGCTCTCTGTTTATAGATCTCTAGATCAAGCTGGCATTTTTTCAAGGCGCTATCCAGTAATTGATCACTAAGCTGTTCACGGATTTCCATAATGGTTATTTATCAGTATTGACGCAAATGAAGTTTAATAATACTTTTGCTAAAATAATAATTTACCCTTAGAACTTATCCCAAAGAGAATGAAGAAACTGATTTTCTGCTTTTGCGCCTTATCCCTGATTCAAAAGTTGTCCGCCCAGAGTCTTGAGAAAATGACCTGGTTTAATGAACCTGAAAAATGGGAAATCAAAAACAACAGCCTTTCTATGTTTGTAACACCACAGAGCGATTACTGGAGGGTTTCACATTATGGATTTACTGTAGATGACGCTCCTTTCTACTACACCACATATGGCGGTGAATTTGAGGCAAAAGTAAAAATAACCGGCAGTTATAAAGCAAGATTTGACCAGATGGGGCTTATGCTGCGAACAGATCATGAACATTATATCAAAGCCGGAGTAGAATTTGTAGATGGCAAGTACAATCTCAGCACTGTGGTCACCCACAATAAAAGTGACTGGAGTGTCATTACATTAGAAAAAACACCTCCTGCCATATGGATAAAAGCGGTGAGAAGACTGGATGCTGTTGAGATATTGTATTCTTTTGATGATAAAAATTATATCATGATGCGGAATGCGCCTTTTCAGGATAACATTCCTGTAATGGTTGGATTAATGGCAGCCTGTCCTGACGGAGAAGGATTCAATGCTGTTTTTGAAAACTTCAGAGTAAAACACCTGCCGGATCAGCGCAGACTCAAGTGGCTTGAAACCCATCAATAACGATTGAATTACACTTCAATATACAGTCAATTTTATTTACCTCCCACCATTTCCGGGAGGTTTTTTGATTTAAAAAGGGATTCTGAATATTAAAAAATAAAAAAGAGACCGTACTAAAAGTAAACAGTCTCTTTTGTTGTTGAGATAAAAACCGTTTGTGTTCTTAGAATCATTATTTAGACAATAAAGCTTCTTAATTGTTGTGAGAATATTTTTGCAAAAATATGAATATCCATAAGCCCTGACAAAGTTATCATGTAGAATAAACCATCTTTTTTTTGTCGAAGTTTTACTACAAAACAAATTAAATTAAACTTTAACCATTCATATAAAAATTAATAAAATTATTCAGACATGATAATATTTCTCATTTATAAAATTCTAAAACAATTCAGAAATCCAGCACAATACAGAGGTCTATAAAAGATAATTTAAAATGAATGTGATATAAATTTATCACTTATTATTGAAATAAAACAATGTGTCAAAAAAAATTGAATGGCTTATTGTCTGCAATACATGATAAAACTTATAGAAAACAAAATATGCAATACTAATTTATCGCCATAATTTCACTATTTTTACACGATCAAAAAATATAAAACACAAAAGACCAGAAAACTTCAATGATAAAAATTTATTCTCAATCGTTCCTGCCTTTTAAAAAAACTTTGACTTGTACAAATACTATTATTAACCATCTATTGCATTAGCAGCAGATATAGATCAGTTTTGCACATATATGAGAGTTTGGGCATTAATTTTTGCTTGTATCTATCTAAACATTTTCGGGCAGCACTATACATCTACGTGGTATAACATAGATAACGGGCTTCCCCAAAGCAGTGCAAAGGCCATTGTCAAAGACAAATATGGCTTCATCTGGATTTCTACTGAAAACGGACTGGTAAGGTATGACGGGAGTTCTTTTATTACCTTTAATAATTTCAGGGTAAATAATCTTCATTTTGGCGAATTTATAGGAGATCCGTGCCTTGACAGCATCACCGTTCTTAATAATTTCCAGGAAAATAAAATTATTATCAGAAACAGATTTCCTAAACTGGCAAGCCTTACTAAGGGTGATAAAATGACCTATTGCAATGGTACCGATATCCTGCACCGTATTGCCAATAATATCATTACATCGGATTTCTATAATGACGTCCAGTATTTTATTCAGCTTAGAAATTCTGTTTATCATTTTACAGAAAAGAATGCCATCATCTATAAGGAAGGAAAAAAGGAAATAAAAATTGCTTTCCCTTTTACCAATAAAGACCTGAATTACATCTTTGTACTGAATAATCACCTTTTCGTCAATGATCTGAAAAAAAGAAAGACCTACTCCATCTACAAGGGGCAGCTTTCTGTTTCTGATCAACCTACACTTTTTAACCACCCTGATACGAAAATATACTGGCAGCAGATTACCAATCAGACTTTTATTATCAACCACGACAACATTTATCTTTTAGAAGGTAACGAAAAGGATCTCCGTTTAAAATTTCTTGTCAATTTTGAAGAAATCGGAAATCATTCCTACTGCTCGATGTTCTATGATAAAGCGTTCAACAAATTGTACCTGGGAACGCTTAATAATGGTCTGAATGTTCTTCAGCTTTCCAATTTCTATGTATCGAGAAAAGAAGCTGATTTTTCCAGCAATGTATATTTCGCATCTCTTCCTTTCAGCCAAAGTACAATTATTGCTGAGGACGGAACAGAATTCGGAAGAAACGGAATTGTAAACAGCCATCTTTTCGGAAACAATGACAATTATCTGATGATGTATGACGATTCCGGAAATATTCTGATCAAAAAGAGAAACCATATCGTCAGGTTTTATAAAAATTCGGGATATAAAAAAAAGGATTCCACTTTTGTTAAAAAGGGACTTGAAACATTTATGAAAAGCGGAAGCCTTTACGGCACTACCTTCACAGATCTTTCAGGCACTCAACTCCATCTGTACAAAAAGGATATATTCAGCCAGCCGGATTACACCTATACTTTTAAAAGTTTTGTCAATATTTTTCATCAATATAATGAGAATGAAATTCTGACCGGAAACAGCGACGGCCTTTATTCCATAGCACTACGAAGCAATACCATAACTCCTTTGATCAAAAATATTCATGTCAAAAGTATTATCAGGACAAAAGATAATCTGATATGGATTACAACAGAGAAAAACGGCTTCTATCTATTCAGAAATCATAAGCTGATCAAGATGCCAAACGATGTGAACAATTATCTCCAGTCGGCTCATTATATTCTTGAAGACCAGAAGGGATATTATTGGATTTCGTCGAATAACGGGATGTTTAAGGTCGCTAAAAAACAATTACTGCAGTATGCGGAAGGCAAAAAAACTTCTGTTTTTTATTATCGTTTCACCAAAAAAGACGGTTTCCTGACCAATGAATTTAATGGAAGCTCGGAGCCTAACGCCTACGCCCTTCCGAACGGAGATTTTGTATTTCCTTCAATGGACGGCTTTGTATTTTTCAATCCGGAAAGTATTCAGACTTATTATCCGGGAAGAAATAACATTTATATTGAACGGGTAAAAATCGGAAATTCTGAGCCTCAGTATTTTCATCAGATCCTTGATTTGAAAAATGATTACAAAACAGCGGATGTCTTTATTGATATTCCTTATTTTTCCAATCCTGAAAACCTTTACATTGAAGCAAAAATATCAGGAAAAGAAAATACCGAATGGGAAAAGATTGCCACAGGAAAAGAATTAAAATACACCATCAGCAACCTTTCTCCCGGAGATTACACCCTGAGGGTAAGAGTATTGATTTCTGCTGACGGGAAATATGAAGAAAAGGTAATACATTTTAAAATTCAGCCTCTTTTTTATCAGACCTTGCTTTTCAGAGTGTCTGCGTCCATTATTATCCTTATTATCATCATCATTATCGTTCAGTTAACCACGAATTTTCTCAGGATAAAAAATAAAGCTTTAAAACAGATTGTTCATAATAAAAACTCTGAACTGAAGGAAACCTCTCTTCACCTGGAGCTCGTAAAAAACAACCTGCAGAAAGAAACAGAATATCAGAAGAAACTGGTGGAAACTATCAGTCATGACATTACCACTCCCATCAGATTTATTGCTATGCTTTCTCAGAAATTACATGAATCTGATGATGTAGAACTTCAGAAAAAATACTTTGACAGTATTTATAAATCTTCCGAACAGCTGTATCAGTTTACCCTGAATTTGAAAGAATACACTGAGCTCTATAAGGCTGAAAATATTTTCGAAGAAAAGGAATATCCCATCAACAGAATCCTGGAGACCAAGAATAAACTGTTCTGTGAAATTGCCAAAGAAAAAGGAACTACGATCACCAATCTTACTGAGGGCGTCATCTATTCCAGGGTAAATGAAAGTATTTTAACAGCCATTATTCATAACCTCCTTGATAATGCTGTTAAGAATACCTCTCAGGGAAACATTACCCTTAGGATTACCGAAAATCTACAAAAATCCACAATAATAATTAGTGACACAGGAACAGGAATGTCTGAGGAACAGATTGCTATCTATATGAATCTGTTCAGAAATCCAAAACTGGAAACCCCCAGTTTTAAAGGAAAAGGATTGGGTCTGCATATGGTTATCCATCTGGTAAAAAAGATCAATGCTGAAATGAATTTCAGGCAAAACCATCCTAAGGGAACTGTTGTGGAAGTAACGCTCAAAAAAAACTAATCTTTATGAATGAAAAAATTTTAATTGCTGATGATCATTATGTAGTAAGAGCAGGAACCTGTTTGGTTCTTGAAACTGCTTATCCGGGTCTGAATATAGATTTTGCTGAAAATTATGACCAGGTGAAAAAGAAACTTGAAGATCAGCGGTATGACCTAATTATTTTAGACATTGATATGCCAGGAACCCAATATAAAAAAATGGTTCCGGAGCTTAAAGATATACAGAATGACCTTAAAATTCTCATATTCTCAGGATATGATAAAGATGTAGCCATCCAATATATCAGGGAAGGGGCTGAAGGCTATCTGAATAAACAAAGCAGTGAAGAGGAAATTAAAAATGCGGTGAAAACGGTCATTGAAAAGGGATATTTCTACCCTGCAGAGCTGATTGGTCTTATTATTCAAAACAAAAGAAATAATCCCGTAGAGAAGTTATCATCCAGGGAATACGAAATCTTCAAACTTCTGGCGGACGGTAATGGCAATCTGGAAATCGCCAACAGGCTCAATATTCAAATGTCTACAGTAAGCACTTATAAAAAAAGAATTTTTCAAAAGCTTAATGTTGGAAATATTGCTGAACTGATCAAAGTCTATGAAATGATGCATTAAAACGGGGCCGGAAATCCATAGTATTCCAACCCCAGAAAAAACACAAATCTCATGAGATTTTAACAGCTAACCCATTGATTTTTTATGCGTTATTTTTTATCATTGTATTTTTAGAATCATCTGTCGGTGTACTAGTACAGTCTCTGTACAGAGAGAAATAACTCCCTTGTATTATCAGAAGTATTGGAATCTGTGGTTGTAGCATCGCTGCTTCCTGTTGTAGATTTATTATCTACACGGAATGCATAATACACTCTGTACCATCTTGGCTCCGGTTCCTGTACTGTAATATCAAATGTTACCGTCTCATTATGGGTTTGAGTAAGATAAACACCATCATCAAATTGTCTGTAAGCTCCCGGTGATAATTTAATATTTCCATTATCAGAATCACCGGTATGGGTAGACATTTCCGAAACCCAGATTTTCACATCTGAAGTTCCTACATTGTAAAGTCTCGGATTAAAAGTGGTAGCCGCTCCCGTACCTGCTGAACTGCTGTTAAACTGGGCATCAAGTCTTAGAAAACCTCCCAAAACCGGAAGATCAGTAAGATAGGTACTGGCCAATGTATTGGCTCCCGAAGTACCTGCAGGAATGCTTCCGTGATAATAGATTAAATCTCCAATGGGAATATCATTATCTTGTCCCCCAAAAGCAAATTTCCAGGTAGTTCCGTTGAACATATAATAGCCGGCTTTATCTACTTTTGCTGTTTTTACAGAAGGAACAGTTACAGCCTGTGTTACATACACCAAAGCTCCAGTCTGAGCTGCCAGATAAACATTATCTTTAGCTCTTAACTGATCTCCTGTCATTCGGGGAGCCATCACTCCGTCAGCCGCAGTAGCCACATCGGGCTTTCCTTCTACATGCAAAGTTACTTTAGGGGAATCTGTATTGATCCCAACCTGGGAAAATGCCGCTATTGAAAAACACATCATAATGCTGGCAAGAGGTAATTTTATTTTTTTCATTTTAGTATATTTGTTTAAAAATTGAATAAATCGTTTAGGGTTAATTGAAAGATCATCAATCAGCCTTTGTTGAGCTAGCTGGTGCAAAGTTATCCGGACTGACAAATCAAATCCATGAATAATCAATGAAAAACAGGAAACAGCTCATAAAACACAAATTTCTAATAACCAGAAAGTTAAACCAGTCATTTTCTGAAATCTGACTGTTAAGAGAAAATATTGGAATGATTTAAAATTACCTTCTGCCACAAATGACCACCGAAAAAGACATAAAAATTGAACAGTACAAAAGACAGCTGGTGTATTATTATAATATTCTGATGTCTGTTATTCTTGCCCTATTTGGTTTAATATTTACTTTTATTATTCCCGATAAAATAATGGCCTGGTATCTTTTCGGAGGACTTTTTTTAATGGTCTATACATATCTGATTGTACGCAAATCCTACTCGGTGAATGTCATGGTGCATTCCTACATTATTATTGCGACACTTTATAATTTTTACATTATGCTGGCTTTCTGGAACAATTCTATAGCGAGTTTTGTCTGGCTTATTCCGATTCCGCTGGCAGCCTATGTTTTCTTTCAAAGAAAGTATGTTTTTATTTACAGCATGTATGTTTTGCTGAATATTATAGCGGGATACCTTATTTCTAAATCTTTCAGCTTTAAATTCCCGATACACCAACCAGAAGATGTGAGAATTACCGATACCATCCTTATGATTTCCAATGTAGCAGTCATTGCACTCCTGCTCTATTTTAAGGATAAAATAAAACGGGTTGAAATTTACCCTGAAATTGAGGAGAAAGCCCAGAGTACAGCAATACAGCCGGTTCCTACAGCAGACAAAGCTCCTTTTGCGGATGAACTGTTTGAAAAAATTGAATCAGTGATGAGAGAGAAACAGCTGTATAAAGATGTTAATTTTAATATTTCAAAGCTTTCTACAGAAATGGATATTAACAGCAGTTATATCTCAAAATCAATTCGTACAAAAGGATATCCCAACTTCAATAATTACCTGAATATGCACAGAATTGAGTGTGTAAAAAGATTACTTCATGAAAATGACATTGAAAAAGTAACCCTTATGTATATTTACACAGAAGCAGGATTTTCTAATCAGTCTACCTTCAACAGAGTTTTCAAACAGATGGAAAATATTACTCCTTCAGAGTACATCAACAGTCTGCAGCTTCATTGATTTGTTTCGCCAATCAATATCATTGAGATAATGATTTTTAAATTCGGAAAATAATCAGGAAATTTACATCACTTAATTTTTCCATCAAACCACTGCATTTTAATGCAAAAAAATCATGAATTCATCTGAAAAAGCACTTCAGGGAAGCTCACGTTTCCGATATATAAAACTTTGTATTTTCTTTTCAGGACTCTCGGTTTTTGCCCAGCTTTATCTTTTCCAGCCGATGCTGCCTATGGTTGCAGAGCAGTTCGGAGTGTCTGTAGGTGATACTTCCCTGCTGGTTTCATCATCCACAATAGGTATGGCATTGGGATTACTGTTTTTTGCTTTTAAAGCAGACAGCTATTCCAGAAAAAGTCTTATGGTTTTTTCGCTGATTTCATCTGCCATTCTGACTATTATTTCTACCTGGATTCCAAGTTTAAGTCTGCTCATTGCTATCGGAGTATTGAAAGGATTTGTTGTTTCAGGCGTCTCAGCAGTTGCTCTTGCCTACCTTACAGAAGAAGTGGATGCTCTGGCAGTACCTGCAGCCATCAGTATGTATCTTAGCGGAAATACAATCGGTGGAATGAGCGGAAGGATAATGGCGACTCTTTTTGCAGGGGAATTCGGATGGCGTAATGCTGTTCTTCTGATCGGTATAGAAAGTTTTATTCTTGGTGCCGTATTCTGGAAACTGTTTCCGGAATCAAAATTTTTCAATTCTCAGAAAACAGATTATCATCTTAAGGTAAAACAGATGAAATTTTTCCTTACGAATCCTTACATGCTCCGTTTATATTGTACTGCAGCATTATTAATGGGTGTTTTCGTGAGTGTTTATAATTACCTGACATTCAGACTAGAGGCTAAACCATTTTCATTAAGCCACTTTATCATTGCTTTTATCTTTCTGATGTATATTTTTGGCGTCTTTGGAACGATGATCGTAGGCCGTCTTTCAAGGAGGTTTCCCATGAATAATATCCTTAAAGCATCCATTCTGACTATGATTATCGGAGCTGCTTTATTGCTGTCTGAAAACATTTATATCCTTATTTTCGGACTCGGGCTTTTCACCCTATCATTCTTCGCTGCTCATACTATGGCCAGCCAGATGACCGCACTGTATGCCAAACGAGGAAAATCTTCTGCTACTTCTATTTACTGGCTTTTTTATTATTTTGGTTCAAGTATTCTGGGAAGTGGTACCGGCTACCTGCTTCATGCTTATTCCTGGAATGTTTTTATAGGAGTTCTTATGATAAGTGTTATAACCGCTCTTCTTCTTACCACTATTAATACCAATCCAAAAGCGGGAATAAAAAACTAATACCACATAGATACCACATCCAATATTTCATGATTATGGGACAATTCACGTATAATGTACTATTTTAACGTATTATTAATTTTTTATATCAAAAATTTAACCTAATATCCTTCAAAACAAGATTTAACAATGCAATGTCGGGCATACTATTTGCTATTTTACTAAAGACCATATCACCATTTAAAATCAAAATATTATGAACGTAGCAGATCTAAAAATCAAGAACTTGGTTGAGTATAAAAATCAGATTTATACCATTGCTGAGATCTTTCAAAATGTCGAACAGGCTTATTTTGTTAAAATTGAAAATGATATTCAAAGTATTTCGGTCCCGGCAGCATCCATTAAACCGATTAAAATAACGGAAGAATGGCTTGAAAAGCTCGGCTTTTCACGAACAGACAGTTCAGATCAGAGTATACGGTATGAAAGACCGGAAGCTTTTATAAAATATGATATAGACCTGAGTTCCAGAAAAATACTGGAAGGGCTGAAAATATACGGAAACGCCATAAAGTGTAAATATATCCATGAGTTTCAGAATATTTTCTCAAGCTTATTCGGAAAGGAAACTGTTTTACATTATGGTTATTTGAAAACAGAATCGTAGTTAAATAGTTCTTAGTTGAGGAAGACCACAATTTACATGATAAATTGTGGTCTTCTTATGTATAATTGTTTCATCTTACTTCCGTAATTTAATATTTGCGTAAATTTGTGCCTATACGTACAAAATCTAATGATGGATACAGATACAATAGTTTTACAACTCATAGAACACTTTCGAGAAATCGTTTTTTTAGAAGATAAAGATATTGACTGTATTAGTTCCAAATTAGAAATTATACAACTTAAAAAGAAAGATTATCTGCTTCGCGAAGGACAGGTTTCCAGACATATGCGTTTCATTGCACAAGGAAGTCTCTATGCGTACCACATTGATGAAAAAGGAAAAGAAAATACCACTCAGCTGGGTATTGAAAACTGGTGGGTAAATGATCTTTACAGCTATCTTAGCGAACTGCCTTCAAGAATGTTTATTCAGGCTAATGAAGATACCACCATCATACAGATCAGTAAAAATAATCTGGAATTATTGTACAAAGAAGTTCCGGCTGTCTCAGAATTCTGGCGCCTGAAAATGCAATCTGCCTATGTTACTTTACAGGAAAGAACCTTTGAACATTCCCGTGTTGATGCCTACACCAAATACAGAACATTTGTCACTACTTACCGTAATATCGAACAGCGTTTTCCTCAATACATGATCGCTTCCTACCTCGGAATCACCGTTGAATACCTCAGCTATCTGAGAAAAAAACACCTGTCTGACGTTTCTTAAGATTTCTTAAGTTTATTCCGTTCCGGCCTGAATAATTTTGCTCACAGAAATTTAATGAGTGAAATATGAAGGCAAAAATTATCGCTATAACAGCTCTTGCATCAGCTTCCCTGAGCCTGAATGCACAGCAGCTTTCCTATACCCCGGATCTTGTTTTAGGACATCGCTCCTATACTTATATGCACAATATCAATTATCAGCTGAATGAACGGTTGAAACTGAACAATCTTACCCTATTTGATACAGAATATAACAAAGATAAAGAAAACATATTCTTCATCAGAAATACCCTCTCGTATAATCTTACCAAAAGACTGAGTGCCAATGCGGCATTGGGAATGAAAAATCCCGGCGCATTTTTCAGTATTTACCTGCAATATAAAATCATCCAGTCCTCCTATTCACTTTCCTACTCTATAGGAACTACGTATCAGAAAGGATTTTCTCTGGAACAGTCTGTATCATTTGAATACACCCCTTATCTGACAGAAAATTTCAAAGGATACTTCAGTGTACTCGCTATTGGGAATCTTGATGACAGCGGATACCCCAGAGGGTTACAGTTTGTCAGATTAGGAGTAAAACAGAATAAAATGATGTACGGACTGGCTTCCAATTTTGATCAGTTTAATAACGGAAAAAAGACCCTGGAAAATATCGGGGCATTTGTAAAATATAACTTTTAAATAATGATAAGAAATGAAAAAGAACATTGATTTAGGAATGCTGATTATAAGAATAGCAATCGGATTTCCCATGTCTGTTTATGGAATCAGTAAGTTGATTCACGGAATTGGGTTTATTGAGGACATGATGATCATGTACGGCTTACCATCATTCTTTGCCTATGGTGTATTTGTGGGAGAAATTATAGCTCCTGTACTGTTGATCTTAGGATTCCGGGCCCGTCTGGCAGGATTAATCTTTGCTGCCAATTGCTTCACGGCTACCCTACTGGCGCAAACAGCCAATATTTTCAAGCTTAATGACTTTGGAGGCTGGGCGTTGGAACTGCTTGTGATTTATATGCTCGTAAGTCTAAGTTTTTTCTTTACCGGTGCCGGAAAATACGCAGTTTCAACCCAAAATACGTGGGATTAATCCAAATGAAATACATAAAGTGAACTCAATAAAAAGCCTCCCGATCAACAACCGGAAGGCTTTTATAATGATTGATCATTTACTGTGTTGAGAAAAAATCCTCTTTTCCGATAAGATAAATATTGATCAGCTCCTGCCTGTTGATATCAACAATATCTCCATTCTTGAACTTATATTTCTTTTGAAGAGGCTTCTTATTAAAGTAAACCTTACCTGAAGCAAGCAAGAGGTTCAGCTTAGATGATGAAAGCCCTAAACATGTCCGGATTACTGTTGAGACTCTCATATTAAAATCAAAAGAAGACTGTATTTGAAAAGAAATGAACTCATCTTCCCTATTCATAAGATCTTCTACGGGAAGATTTGGGTACAGAATTTCATATTCCACACTTTCCCAGTCGGCTTCCAGATTATTTTTTCTTCTCATTTCCTGTGAGAAAGCGTATTGCCAGGCAGTTTCCACATTGTTTTCTGAGAATTTACGGAATATTTCTTTACTGATTGATTCTGTTCTGATTCTTGAAAATACGGTCATATTATAGGTATTGCTGCATTTTACACACCGGTAAATCAGCCATATATCAATATTCTTTTTCTGGGCATTCAGTCTGAATTTATCGCTGCATTGAAATCTGTCGCTGTTACATTGATTGCATTTCTTTTTGAGTAAGGGAGTATTTTTCGCTTTTACCTCCCAGATATATTGGGTATTCATTACTTATAATCGTGCTTAATATTCTTTTTGGATTTTTTCCATATTATTCACGCATTACAGAAAGGTATACCTCTGTAGTATAATTCAAAGATGAGGTAAGCTATAGTTTCTCTATGTAGTAAAGTTTTGATCAATAGCATTGGTCAAAGCCGGAATAGCAGAGATAAAGTCACCTTTAACAGTGAATACGATAAATAATATGATGAAATAAAAACCTGTTCGGGCAGAATTACCCAAACGAAAGAACGATCAGCCTGTGGTTACTGAGACTGATACTAAGCGAAAATAAGTTTAAGAGTGGTTCTCAAAACGTTTTATTTACTTGGTTATGATAAAAGTAGTCAATTTTATCGAAGAACAGAGCATTTTTCACAGGTAAATTCAAAAAACCAAATGGACAATCTCTAAAATGGACCATACAACAAAGAAAAATTGAACTTTACAACAAACCCGTCTTTTCCGTTTCTGCCGAACTTTGTGGTATTAAAATCATCAAAAATGAATCAGATTAATAAAATTTACATCAATGGCGAATTTGTTACGCCACGAGGAACAGAAACTTTTGATCTTATCAATCCCGTTACCAACCAAAAAACCGGAGAAGTGGTTCTTGGAAATGAAGAAGATACCAGAATGGCCATTGCAGCAGCAAAGAAAGCTTTTTCAACTTTTTCAAAAACAACAAAGGAAGAAAGGATTCATTTTCTCAGAAAACTGCATGAAGCTGTAAGCAAAAGAGAAGATGAGTTGGTTGCTGTTATGGTGAATGAATATGGAGGAACTTTACAGTTCAGCAGAATGAGTGTCCAAAATGCAATCTCTGCCTTTACAGCTACGATCAATACTTTAGAATCTTATGATTTCGAAAGAACGGTGGGACATTCCAAAGTACGTTTTGAATCTTTAGGTGTAGTTGGAATCATCACCCCATGGAATGCCAGCAACAGCTTTATCTGTAATAAACTTGCCACTGCCATTGCTGCCGGATGTACAGCTGTGATCAAACCCAGTGAAATGAGTGCAGTACAAACCCAACTGCTTACCGAATGTTTTCATGAAGCAGGTTTACCGGAAGGAGTTTTAAATATCGTCAACGGATTAGGAAATGTAGTGGGAAATGAAATTACCCAGCATCCTGATATCGCTAAAATATCTTTCACAGGATCTACATTAACGGGAAAAGCGATTGCCAAAGGAGCTGTAGATACGATGAAAAGAATAACCTTAGAACTTGGAGGGAAGTCTCCTAATATTATCCTGGAAGATGCCGATTTTGAAAAAGCAATTCCTATGGCCGTTTTCGGGGCTTATATGAACAATGGCCAGGCTTGCATCGCCCCTACCCGATTGTTGGTTCCTCAAAACAGGCTGGAGGAGGTAAATGAACTTGCTAAAAAAGCCGCAGGACAAGTAAAAGTAGGAAATCCTGACGAAGAAGACACTCTTGTAGGACCTATGGTGAGTGTAAAACAATTTGAAAGAGTACAAAGTTATATCCGTCTGGGACAGGAAGAAGGAGCCGTTCTGCTTGCAGGTGGTGAAGGAAAACCGGAAGGTCTTGAAAACGGTAATTTTGTAAAAGCAACCATCTTTACCAACGTTCGTAATGATATGCGTATTGCGCAAGAGGAAATTTTCGGACCTGTACTGTCTATTATTCCTTATGCCAATGAAGAGGAAGCCATTGCTATTGCCAATGATACTACATATGGTCTTGCAGCTTATATCAGTTCTGCCAGCCAAGAACATGCAGAACGTGTAGCCGCACAGATTGATGCTGGAAGAATCTGCATTAATGGGTTTGCCCACGATCCTTATGCGCCTTTCGGAGGTTTCAAACAAAGCGGTATCGGACGTGAGTTTGGTGTATTCGGACTGGAAGCTTACCTGGAACCCAAAACGATTCTGGCTTAATATGATCTTCTTCACAGCAAATATTCTCAGGATTACTTTGCTGTGGAGATTCTATGATCCTGAAAAGTTTTGTAAGTTTGAATAAGAATTGATCAAGAAATAACTTTTTGAGCTATGAGCGAAAATAATATTCCTTTTCCCATCAATTACTCCTGTCATTTTTCAGAATTCAGGGAAGGAGAACAGTTTGCACGGATTCACAGCCTCGGCCTGGTGCTCTCCGGGGAAATGGAACTTAATGATGGCATCACAAAAACGACATTTAAAGAAGGAGAACTCTATTCTGCAAGGAAAAACAGTTTATTGAAATTCGCAAAATATCCACCCAAAAACGGGGAAATCAGAACCATATCCATCTATTTTGACGATGCCATGCTTCATGACTTCAGCCGTGAGTATGGATATCGGGCAGAAAAAAAGGACAATGTCCAGGCCTATATAAAACCGGAGCAAAAGGCATTACATTCTTTTATGTACTCATTATTACCGTATGAAGATCTTCCTGCTTCTGAAGAAATACTGAAGCTTAAACAAAAAGAAGCTCTCCTCTTACTGTTGAATTACGATCCCGGCCTTAAGGATATTTTGTTTGATTTTTCCGAACCCTATAAAATAGATATTGAATCTTTTATGAATAAAAACTTTCATTTCAATGTCAATGTAGAGCGTTTTGCTTATTTAACAGGGAGAAGTCTGTCTGCATTTAAAAGGGATTTTCAAAAGATATTCGGAATTCCGCCAAGACAGTGGCTGCAGCTTCGTAGATTAAAGGAAGCCCATTTTCTGCTTACCCAAAAAGGAAAATCAGTTTCTGATATTTATCTGGATCTTGGGTTTGAAAATCTATCCCATTTCTCGTTTGCGTTTAAAAAACAGTTTGGTTATCCGCCAAGTGCTTTACAGGCAAAATAGTTCAGAAACACATGTTTATTATAAAACACAATAGTAAAACTTTACTTCATCAACATTTCACCGGATTACCATAATAAATCGTGCCATGAATATCATGGCACGATCTGAATAATTGAATCTAATTATTTCTAAAGTTTTTTAAAGTGCATATTCTATTGAAGCTTCTTTAGCAGCGGCAACCATTGCAATTAAAGCTTTTTCAGTTTCTTCCCAATGTCTTGTCTTCAGTCCGCAATCAGGGTTTACCCAAAGTTGGTTGGCAGGAATGACATTCTGAGCCTTTCTCAGCAATTCAATCATTTCTTCTTTTGACGGAACTCTTGGTGAGTGAATATCGTATACTCCAGGACCAATTTCATTCGGATATTTGAAATCGGCGAAAGCATTCAGCAGCTCCATCTGAGAACGTGAACATTCTATGGTAATGACATCTGCATCCATATCGGCAATGTTTTCAATAATATCATTGAACTCAGAATAACACATGTGAGTGTGAATTTGGGTAGCATCTTCCACTCCGCTTGCTGAAATTCTGAAAGCTTCCACTGCCCATTTCAGATAATTCTGCCAGTCTGTTTTTCTTAATGGTAGTCCTTCTCTGATGGCAGGTTCATCAATCTGAATAATTCTGATTCCTGCTTTTTCCAGGTCCACTACCTCATCACGAATTGCCAAAGCAATCTGCTTACAAGTTTCTGAACGAGGCTGATCATCACGTACAAAAGACCACTGTAAAATCGTAACCGGACCTGTCAACATACCTTTTACCCATTTTTCAGTCTGAGATTGGGCATATTGAGACCAGTACACCGTCATCGGAGTCGGGCGGGAAACATCACCGAAAATCACAGGAGGTTTCACACAACGGCTTCCGTAGCTTTGTACCCAACCGTTTTTAGTGAATACAAATCCTTCCAACTGTTCCCCGAAATATTCCACCATGTCGTTTCGTTCAAATTCTCCATGAACCAATACATCAATTCCGATGTCTTCCTGCCAGCGGATTGTTCTCTGCGTTTCCTGTTTCAATAAGGTATCATATTGTTCTGCAGTAAGCTCTCCTTTTTTAAATTTTGCTCTCCAGCTTCTTACTTCTGTGGTTTGAGGGAATGATCCGATTGTAGTGGTTGGAAATAATGGTAGCTGCAATACTTCCTGCTGTTCTTCTTTACGGATTTTGAAAGTATTTATTCTCTGAGCATCTTTTTCAGTAACTGAATTCACTCTCTGTTTTACCTGATCATTATGGATAAGAGAAGAAGTTCTTCTGCTTTCAATGGCTCTTTTATTTTCTTCAAATGCTTCAAGAACCTGTTCATTTTCCGTTCCGGATGCCAGTTGTTTAAGCGTTACGACTTCCTTTACTTTTTGTTTAGCAAAAGCCAGCCAGTTTTTAATTTCAGGATTAAGATTAGTTTCAAAATCAAGGTCACAAGGTGAATGAAGCAATGAACATGATGGTGCAATCAGAATTCTTTCAGATCCTAATTTCTCAACAGCTTTTCTGATGAAAGACAATGATTTTTCGTAATCATTTTTCCAGATATTTCTACCGTCGGTTACTCCTAATGAAAGGCTTAAGCTTTCCGGAATAACATTCAGAATATCATCTAACTGTTCAGGATTTCTCACCAGATCAATATGCAATGTATTCACCGGAAGGGAAACAGCAATTGATGCATTATCTTTTAATCCGTCAAAATAAGTGGCAACGATAAATTTCAGTTTCGGAAAACGTTTTCTGATTTCGGCATACACAGAAAGATACGTTTCTTTGGCTTTTTCTGTTAAATCCAACGCCAGAAAAGGTTCATCAAACTGAATCCATTCCGCACCCTGGTCTTGAAGTTTGGTTAAAATCTCTGTATAGACTGGAAGAAGATTTCCAGCCAGATCCAATTTATCGAAGCCTTCTTCTTTTTCTTTTCCTAATAACAGATAAGAAACCAGTCCGATAATCACCGGTTTTGCATTGATTCCCGCTTGTTTTGCTCCGGCAAATTCATTGAAAATCTTATCTGAGCTCAGTTTAAACTGTTGATTTTTATAAAATTCCGGAACGATATAGTGATAGTTGGTATCGAACCACTTGGTCATTTCCATGGCAGTGATATCCAATCCGTCTTTCTGATATCCTCTTGCCATTGCAAAATAAAGATCCAATTCAGTATTGTTCTTTTTAAGCACCACTTCATGGTAACGTGTTGGAATGGCTCCTACTACAAAGCTCATATCCAATACCTGATCATAGTATGAAAAATCATTACACGGGATAAGGTCTATCCCTGCTTCTTTCTGGATATTCCAGTTTTGGTTACAGATAGTTCTTCCGGTATTCAGAAGTTCTTCCAAAAGGATTTTACCTGACCAATACTGTTCGCAGGCTTTTTTGAGTTCTCTTTTGCTACCAATACGCGGATAGCCAAGGATGTGAGTTTGCATTTTTTTAAACTTTTTAATTAAACTTATTGGGAAAGTTCTTTAAAAGGCTTCGTAATGTTTTATCGGAAGAAGTTTCAGGAAAGTCATGACATAGCAGACAGCGTAATTTCCTTTACAAAAGAAAATACCCGAATCCGATATATCATCTGTATGACCCCAAAGCTTCAGACCGCGAAAGCATTGTCAATTCAGTAAAGGCAGGTCTCCTGACTTGTAACAGTTTCCGTCATCCTTCCCGCTTTTGGCAGTGGATCTGCAAGGACAGAAACCTTTGGTGTGTTACTTACAGTTGCGCGACAGCTCGTGATTTGCACACGATTCCCTATTAATCTACGTTAAGTAAAACCTTTTCTGTTTGATGAAGTATCTGTAAAGAACTGTACTTTTACCTTTAACTATGGTCATCAGTAAAAGTTTTTAATCTTGTGTAAAATTAGCAATACAGAATAAAAACACAATTACAATCAAATAATTAAGCAAATTAAACTTTTAAAAACAAAAATAAAAGCATAAAATTCTGTACATTTGAATGTTTTAATCATTTAAAAGAATAATATTCTGTGGAACAACTTGATGATAAGGACTTACAGCTGCTAAGGCTGCTCCAGAAAAATGCTAAACTCACCGTTAAGGAACTTGCGAAAGAGGTAAATCTTTCTACCTCACCTGTTTTTGAAAGGGTAAAAAGGCTTGAACAGGAAGGTTTTGTTAAAAGATATGCGGCCGTTCTTGATGCCGAAAAACTGAATCGCGGATTTACGGTTTTCTGCCAGATCAAGCTCAAAATCCACGACAGATCAGTAGGTTATGATTTTGTAAAGGAGATTTTAGAAATCGAAGAAGTTGCCGAATGTTACAATATTTCCGGGGATTTTGATTTCCTTCTGAAAGTTCAGGTACGGGATATGAAGCATTATCAGGATTTTGTATTCAATAAGCTTGGATCTGTGGATTCCATAGGGAGTACCCACAGTACGTTTGTGATGGCTGAGGTAAAAAATAACCATGGGCTGACGATATAGCTTTCGCTTTACGTTAATCTGCTTCAGATATAAAAAAATCCGTCGATAATGACGGATGTTGTTATTATTCTAATTTTCCAGTACTTAATTGGCTGCCGGATCAACAAGCGTTGGTGTTAAACCTAATGATTTCAACCGGTTTTTACTGTCAAAAAACAATGTTGCATAATGTTTTCCTTTTTTAAAAACAAGTTTTGATCCACCTGGAAATTCACTGTCAGCTCCTAATTTTTGCGTTTTAGCATTGTATTTAGTGAACCTGGTTTTACTATCCTGTAAGGTACTTTTATTCAGCACAAGGTCAAAAGGAAGCCCTTCCACCACTAAAGATTTATTGTCTGAAGCTGCGAAAAACATCTCATTGACAGCATTATCTTTTCCAAGACCACAATAAAGTTCCAGCCCTGTTTTCATTGGCCATTTTGCATATTTTTCTTCGTTGGCATCTTCATAAAAAACAGTTTTTACATTCAGTGCTTTTGATATTTTATCGGGTGTCTGTGGGAAGATAAATTCTGAATTTTTGTCCAATAAAGAATTCAAAGCGGCTGTTTTTTGTGAAAATGCAGTCACACTTAATGCCAGAAAAAAGAGGGTTACAATGAAATTGAATGGTTTCGTCTGCATGAGAATATTTTAAAATTTTAATAATTTGATGATTAAAGGTATTAAAATTACACAATTTGTGTGATATAATTCTATGGTGAAACCTTATCTATAAAATTCCCGATTTTACTTCTTTTGCTGCAAATTGAACACCGTCCCAGCAGGATCAGTAATCCAGTGCATGTTGTCAGGAAGTTCTTCAATCTCGTCACAGGTTTCCACACCATTTGACAGCAAGTATTCTGTTGCTGTTTCTACATCAGGGACCGTGAGTTGTAACCAGGTTTCGGAATGGGTATAATTGTCGACACAATCCAGCCAAATAATATTATTCCCGAATTTTACTTCGTGAGTTCTGGAAACAGTAGGATTATTAATGGGTTTTTACTCCACTTCTAATTTTAGAATTACTCTGTAGAAGGCAACTGTTTTTTCATATTTATTTTTGGGAATTTTTATAGCGATATTAATTCCTGCTTCAAATTTTGGATTCATACTCAACTATTTTAAAAAATTATTCAGATAGTTCAGAATCATTGCTGTCTGCATCATCAGACTCACATGGGTTTGTCCCGGAGCAATAGCCAATTGCGATTTGGGCATTTCTCCCATGTCCGCAAAGACATCACCTCCCAATAATTTATAGGTTTTTGAAAGTTCTGTTTTGTCCAATCCATCATTATCACCAGCTATGATTAAAACCGGTACCCGAATTTTAGAAATATTACTATCGCCAAGATCAAAAGGTTGTCCGGCAGAAGCCATCATCTGCTCCAGAAATGGAGTCCATTTTGTTTTATCTGGTGCTACAGCATTATAGGCAGTATGCATAGGACTGTTTGTAAAGAGGTCGGGTTTCATTCCTTCAAGCGCTTTATTTACTTCGGGCAGCCAGCCATTAGTTTTATATGTTGACGAAATAATAACCAATTTGTTCAGTCTTTGCGGACTCTGTATCGCTAATTGATAAGCCACTTCACCTCCAAAACTGTAGCCTACAACATCTGCTTTATCAATTTTCAGATAGTCCATCACCTTTGTAACATCACTGGCTAAAGTAGTGTGTGATAATTTCCTTTCTGAAAACGGAGTATGCCCATGGCCCTGTAATTCAAGTGCTATTACTTTTCTGTTTTTAGACAGTTCCGGGATCAGCTCGCCCCAATTCAGGTCAATCGTCATAAAGGCTCCATGTAACAGCACAACAGGCTTTCCTTTACCATAAACTTCATAATACACTTTGATTCCGTTGGCAGGCGCATAGCCGCTTTCAGAAGGTTTTACTTTTTGTCCGTATACCTTGGATGCTGTCAGAAAAACAGTTAGGATTAATAATGCAGAGAATTTGAATAAATTTTTCATAATAGTATCAGATTTGGTGGATTAAACTTTTAATCAAAATTACCAAGTCAATCTGAAAACGGACTTGCCACAGGGCAAGATTTTACTGAAATGAAATCAACTCTTTAAGTACAGATTTCAAGGCTTATCCCATAAACCAATTTTACTTAATTCCATAAAATAATTACAAAACATCCTACAAGTAAACAATTAAAAAATAAATATTTTTACAATAATTCTACAATAGTTGATAAAATTTGATTAATTTCGAATAGAACTAAACTTAAAAATTATTATGAAAAATTTAAAGAAAATCGAAAGACAGGAATTGAAAACAATTAAGGGCGGAATTGATTGCAGAGGTGGTCAGTTATGTTTGATCGGTGGTAAGTGGCAATGTATGCCTTACGACGGATGTGGTGGAGGAAACCAGCCTTAATTTACGTTTAACACAATTACTTGACTATGAAAAATTCTAAAAAAATTTCAAGAGACCAATTAAAGAGTATTAATGGCGGAGCGGTAAGCTGTTCTGAAGCATGCTGTCCACCTCCGGGAATCAAAAGATGTCCGTGGGTGATCTGTATAGCACCATGTGAGATTTTAAGTTAAAGAAGACCCTATTCTCAACAATAAACCCTGTGATTTTGAATTGCAGGGCTTTTTATTTAAACTATATAACGTATTCTTATTTATACTGATTTCAATCTAAGATATACTCTAAAAATAAAAAACCTTAAATCAATTGATTTAAGGTTTTCTTTGCGGAGAGTGAGGGATTCGAACCCCCGGACCTGTTACAGTCAACAGTTTTCAAGACTGCCGCAATCGACCACTCTGCCAACTCTCCTTTAACTCCGGTAGTACCGTTGTTTTCAGTGGTGCAAATATAGAAAGTTTTTTATTACTGACAAAATATTTTTACAATAAAATTCGTATTTCTGGTGTTTTAAAGAGACAGCAATGTCCTTAGCCAAATAAAATTTGAATATTAAGATCTCAACATCAGATATTTAAACTCAGGGATGAAATATTTATTTTTTTAACCATAGTAATACTCGGTAGTCACGTCTCCGCTGAAAGCCGGGTATGCATCCTGTTTTTCCATGTGCAACTCAAATAGTCTTTCGCCATTTTGACTTCCTCCCCGTATTTTCAAAGTATGCCATCCGTTTTCCAAGGATAACGTAATACTGTTTTCCTCATTAATGGTAGTAATATCTTTTAAATAGCCAATTCCTACAATTTTTACTTCATTATTAGCCGTCTGAAAAACCCAGCCTCTTGACTCTACCTCTACTTCACTATCATTCAGGACTTTTTCCTCATTTACAGAAACCCGGAATGCATAATAGTCTTCCTCTACCCCTATAATTGGAATAGCGATTCCTGATTTTGTTATTTCATCCCCATGTTCGTTTTCTACAAAATATTTTAAAATATTATTACCGGAAAGGTGATTTTCCTCCAGATATTTTGCTAAAAGTTCTGGACTAAACACCACAAAACCTTTAAGTTCTGAGAATATTTTTTTCATAATATATTTGAATTGGATTTGGATTAAATATTTAAACTCTATTGCTGTGCTTTTGACTTACTGTCCATTTCACATCAGTACAGCACTCAGGTTTTTCTTGAAATTTCAGATAAATAATTGTCTTGTTCTATGAGAAAATCATTAATTATGACAACAACTTCATCTATATTTTTTAAAAATAATTCCTGGTATTCTCTTGCCGGTTTATTCAAACTGTAAATAATTTGGGAATATTCATATTTTGATAATCCGATATAGATATAGTAAGGTTTTTCAGAATTCCGATTGTAGGTAATGTCTATAAAAAGTTTTCCTCTTACTGCTGAAAAAATCAATTCTATATCATCATACAAAACTTCATTTCTTATCAGATTATTATAAACAATGGTCCAGCTTGAAATTTTTAAGGGAATAAGCTCTTTTTTTGAAGGATTCAGGTATTCTGATAATGTATTGTAGAATTTATCAATTTGATGACCTGTCTCTATTGTTTTATAAATAGCTGCACCATCATGATGCCATTCCCCTAACCTTCTGGATAGCATGCAGAAATCAAAAGAATATCCTACATTGCTGTTTTCATAGGAAACCGAAATAGTTTTTCCTGTAATGTGATTTACAGCACTAAACAATAAGGTATCATCAAAAGGGATATCCTCTATATTATAATTTTTGTCTATAAAAACGTTTGCATCAATACTCCATCCGCCTTCAACCTGAATTCCAGTGTTTAGTATTCCTTTATCTTTCATCGTTATGGATAATTTGCTTTTTTTATATAATTATTGGCATCTGCCTCTGATATCGGATGACTGTGTATGGTACCGGAAGCCACTTCCACTCTCATAAATCTTGTTTTTTCTCCCATATTATATCCAATATCGGTAGGATGTTCATAAATATAGTAAGTAACTCCACCATTAGGTACTACATTACCCTTTCTCATGGCATCAAATGCGGCTTTTTTCTCAAAATTTTTGAAATTATCTTTTACTACATCCGGGAAATATGATCCTTCTGGTTTACCGCCTACTCCTTTAATACTTCTGGCTTTAGCATCTTCCATCGAAGTGGCCTGAATATGTTTGGTAGCATGTATAGAAGGAGGTGTAGGTCTTTTTGCTTTTATAATTGAACCTCGTTCTGCTTTTCTTCGTGACCATCCCCCGTCAACCTCTATTAATCCCAGCGGATCAATTTCCGAATTACTATCATGGGTATATGCATACAGATTGGGATTATCTCCAAGCGGACCCATTGGATCCTGAGAAAGATAAGTCCCGCTTTTCCCATCATAATAACGGAATCTATTATAACAAAGTCCCGTCTCCTCATCTTCATACTGCCCTTGCTGTCGGAAAGGAATAAATGATTCATCACCATTTACATTTTCAATTCTTCCGAAAATATCATAGTCGGCACTCCAGACCAGATTTCCATCCTCATTATAAGCCTGCGCAGGTCTCCCTATATAATCTGAAATAATTGAAGTCTTTCTGTTTCCTTCAATCTTTGCAGACGGCACATGGCTCCCTGTTTCATAAACCCATGTTATTAAATTCTCTACAGGCTCTTGCTTATTTATAATATTTCCTTCATCATCAATTTCATTGGCAGGTCTTGCCTCAATATTATAATTCCATTCATGTAAAAGAACATTACCATCCCAAATATAACGAGTTATTTTCTGCCAGCCAATTTTAGAAATTCTTCTTCCCAGTGCATCATACTCAAAACTCACTTCTTTACCATCAGGACGCTTTACTTTAGCCAGCATTCCATTAGCCCTCCAGGAATAAGCCCAGTCACCGGATTCCCATTCAGTTTTTTGAATTTCTGCTGAGAAATTATCGTTCACATCAGGTAAAATAACACCTTCCGGCATTTTCGGGCGGCTAAGCCAATCCGAGGCAATGGCTTTGTAATAAGGATGAGCGCTGTTTGATTTTTCCTGATGTTCTGGCCTCGCATTATTGATCACCCTTTTACTCTTTAATAACAAATTTCCTTCTTCATCATAATGATAAAACCAGTTTTTGTCGCGCATCAGCTTTCCACCTTTATCATAAATACGATCGGTACGTTTTATACTTTCATATAAGCAGCCCGTTTCATCAGGGTTTTTATGCTGAACTTTTCCGTTGGAATATTCTGCAGCAGCAAGACTTCCAAATGCATCATAATCAAATCTTGTTCTACCACCTTTTACTTTGTCAAGTATAGTCAACAACCGGCTTCCTTCTCCCCATATATAGTCTTTATGAAAAGTAGTATTTGCTTTATGAGTAATTACTTTCTGGCTTATAGGCATTCCGGTATGATCGAATTCAAAAGTACTTTCCACATTCCCGGTCATTTCACGGGAAAGGATTTGCTCATTTCTACGGGTTTCAACATTCATCTGCCAGGGTAAAATTACCTCTGTAGTGTTGGCGGAAATGTTTCTAAGCTGTCCCAGATCAGTATAGGAATAATCAATTTTCGCTCCTAAGCTGCTTTCCAGACCGATAAGATTAGCTTGCTGATCATATTTATATTGAACTAAATGTTCCCCTTGTTTTTCATTGATAATCTGCCCCAACTGGTTTCTCTGAAAGCTAACACTGCTATCTTCGTTATCTGCTTTGATAAGCAAACCTGAAGTATCATATTGATATGCCTCCCAGGTTCCGTCCGGATAATCCACCTGCGTTATTCTTCCTGCCAGATCATATTCATAAAAGATTGTATTTCCATGAGGGTTTCTTCTTTGGGTTATCAAGCCATCCTTATCACGGATAAAGATTGTTTTGCGTCCCTCAAAGCCGGTTTCACCAATAATTTTGTTATTATTATCTCTTTCAAAAATATAGACCTCTCCTTTTTCATTGGTCATACTTACTAAATTTTCGTAAGCATCATAGCCAAAGGCTAGTGTTTCTTCTTTCTTACTGGTGAGTGCATTCCTTCGAACCTGCCGCTTTAAGCTTCCCATTGGAGTATAACTCATCAACCATTCTGCACGGCCATCTGTAGCATACACCGGAAGATCATACGCATCGTAGCGAAGTTTCAATGGTAATTGCCCCTGTTCATTCACTTCAACCACCCTTCCCATTTTATCTCTGTTCCAAACAGTTCTGCTTAAAGGTTTCGGACTAAAAATCAACAGCCTTCCATAGTCATCAAATTTCCAAAATTGCTCAGTTCCGATAGTATTGGTAAGCTGAATAAGCTGCCCTCTCTCATTATATTCGTAAGATGCCGTAACTTTTTCTCTTATGCATCTTTCCGGAAGCCTTTTTCCATCAGCATATTCATAATAAACATTTTCTTCTGCCGCATCTGTATGACTGATTAATCTTCCATGCTCATCATAATTCCATGTTTCAGAAGCTCCCGAAGGTGAAAAACGGGCAATAACCTGTCCAAACTCATTATACTGATAATGATATTCTTCTCCATCAGGACTGTGAAAAGTCTTGATATTTCCCATTTCATCATACGTATACCCCTGAACACGTCCTTCCGGGCTTCCTATCATTTTCAGTTCATTGTATGCTGTAAAGTCATACCAGGTTTCCCCACCTTCTCCATCTACTTTTTTATATACAAGAAAATGATCATCATAATAATAACGTTCTGTTTTATTATCTTGTTTAGGGTATATTACTTCTGTGAAGCCTTCTTCTTCATCATAATGAAAACTTCCTTCCATATATCCATCCAAACCTTTAGTATATACTACCCTACCTTTTTTATCATATTTCCAGATATAGCTCATCCCATTTCGGTTGACTCTTCTTACAATTTGATTTTTCCCATCATATTCAAAGACGATCGCTTTTTTGTGAATATCCCAGACATGGGTAAGATTTCCACGCTCATCATAACTATAACGGACCAACAGATCTTTTTGGTTTTTATAGCAATAACAGACTTCTGTTATCTTTTTATATTCAGGGTGAATAGTGGTTTCTATACTTGTTTCTGTATTAACATCTTTTATCCTTTTTAGAACAATATTGCGGCCTTCATACTCATATTCACGAACAGTTCCGTCACCATATTCGATCCTTGCAATTTTATATATCACTCCTTCTGTAACATGATGAAAGCGGGTATAAGTGTAGATGTCTGTACCTTTGCGAACAACCCAAATACTGTTATTTGGTCTGTATTGCCAGATTTTCTGATCTCTGAAATAGGTCATTTCTTTTCCAATTTCAGGTACGGGAACAAGCATGGCTATATTTTCTTCAGGATGCATCCATCCGGCAAATTTGTTATTCTCTTCAGGAAGGATAAACAGATCGTGATTATTAAAAACGCCATTTCCTAAAGGCCCAAAATCATAAGGTCTATCGCTGTGCCATTTATTTTTCCAGGTTAAAGGAGTATTCCCTAGAATTTCGAAATCCTCCCATTCAAAAAACATAGCACCCGTTGCAAAATTAACAGGTTCCAGCCCCCAATGACATAATTTCTTAGAAAGAGCATTTGAAAATTTAAACTTATTGAAAGGAGCTTTTTTAAGAACACTGTTATTAAGCTTTTTTAAACCATTTGCTCCCAGTTTTCCTATTTTCTTTGTTAAACTTCTCATTAAGAACATCCCGGCAAGACGCATCAGCATTTCTCCGGGTGTATAAGTATGAGGAACAAAGGCTCCTCCCACCAATACAGGGCCTCCCGTATTGATCTGGATATACATGCTTGAAAAGTTATTGTAGAAAGCAAAATAAGCCAATGGATTTTTCTTGGGTTTATCCGGCATTGCAGGCAGCATGGTCATTCCGAAAGGAAATCCCATACACGTTAATACCTGTTGAGGCTGATTTCCGCTCATTTTACTTCCCTGTGCCAGAACGGTCTGTGAGCCGTAATACACTTCTCCTTCATGGGGAGCTTCCTGAGGAAAAGGAATGAGATACACCGGAATAAGCGATGTAACATGTCTGAATGGAATCACCACTCCCATCACACTGGTTGTAGTGGTAGCTTTATGCCTTCCGTGAACATATATTGAGCCTCCCATCGGAATACTTTCCGGAAGAGAAGGCATCAGATTTCTTGCAAATTGCGGAACCGGAATCTTGATGGTAATATAATCCATAATATCAAAAACAATCCCGATAAACGGATGAGGCAATGGCAAAGGAATAAACATAAATGAAGGTGGCGGCGGAATGAGCGTCCAGTGAATATCAATGGCCAGTACTATATCAAAATGCTTACTTGTATGCTGAATAGCTGTGGAAGGCATTACAGGATTATTGACCTTAATCAGTTTCACTTTGCTTTCCGGTGCTGCTCTTTCTGTTGTCACAGCACTGTCGCCACCTCCGCCTCCACTGCTTTTCTCCGGCTGGCCGGCATCTCCTCCCAATATGGATTTAGCCATAGAAACAGGATTCAGGGAATCAAAATTATTTTTCATTCCGTTTTTCCAGCCCTGTGTGGTTTTATCCCAACTTACCGAAGTAACGTCTGCTTTGACCTTCCAGGAGCGGTCCGGGTTCATATCCGGCTTTGCTACCTTGATGGGTTTTACTGTTTTTTTATTCAGATCTGCCATGATTTCTTTTAATTTGAGATTACCCTGCTTTTGGTTTTTCTACACTCACCTTCCAGTCATCACCAAAATAAGTCTTCATTTCATTGTTCAGTATTGTTTTTTTATCGGTATCACCTTCATATTTGAGAATAAGCATTGAGGCTACAAACCTAAGACTGCTCTGTTCTCTGGCTGAAGAATCCATCAATTTTGCTATATCCAGACATTTTTCAAAATATCTGATCATTTTATCTTTTGTCAGAACCGTATCATTCAATGTAGCGATGATTCTGTAACACTCAATCGCCATTGCATATTCTCCTATTTTCTGAGCAGTTTCTGCAGCTTTTTCAAATATTATTTCTGCTTTGGATTTTTTAGAGTTTCCCAGCAGAAAACTACCATAATTCATATACATCTGAACTGCTAAAGGGCTATCCGGTTCTACTTCTTCTAATATTGTGCGGTAGGTATCTTCTGCCTTTTCTTTCTTCCTGTCTGCAGTATAAGCCTGGGTAAGCATAAAATAAGCAGAAATCTCTCCCTGTTTATTCTTTTGTTCTTTGGCAAGTTTCACAGCTGTTTTCAATGCTTGCTCTGCTTCTTTGAATCTTTCTTTGCTTAAGTGATTGCTTGCGATAAGAATCTGTTGTTGAAAATCCGTATCCGGACTGTTCTTCTTGCGGTTAGTGTGAGCCGCAGTATTCTGCATTAACTGATGAATGTCTACTTCCACTCTGAAGCTATGCGCAGAAGAGATATTGGGCAAAGTTCTGTAGGTATGATGTTCTGCCCATACCAGTTTAATATCTTTATTCTCTGACATTTCACAGATCCTGCACCACTCTTTCACCCATAAAGAAAGTTCCCCGGTATCACTGATCCTGAGTGGAGCAATGTAGATGTAAATTTTAGAATCCTGAATATTAGGGAAGTTCTTCTTTAATTCCATCAAAGGATAAAATGCCTTATATGCATCTGTTTTAAAGTTTTCTTCCGGGTTTTTCAAATCCCATTGAGGAATATTCTCTTCGCTTTTTTTCAACATCTCATAGAACTCAGTCCATTCATCCAATAAGGTTTGCCCGAAAGAGTTCATTCCGTTAAATTCCTGATAATGGAGTAAAAAAACATCATCACTTTCTTCATCTTCAGAAAGTTTCGATTTGATAAATCCGTCAAAAAGATCCGTTTCATGTTTTTCGCCTATACAGATCAGCATAGGTTTTTCTTCGTTTTTTGAAACAACTTTCTGCCATTGTCTTTTTAACTTCACCAACTCCAAATCTACAGGATTCATTAATTCAGTTTTACAGTTCCACTTACAATATTTGTTTCACTTCCGCCGCCAACATTAATTTTTCCTCCACTGCTAAGATTGGCTTCAGTATCACCTCTCATGGAAAGCGTATTAGTTCCGATATCAAGGGTATCAGATTTGATTCCAACACCGGAAGTAGGTTCACCATTTTCAGGTCCTACACCAACTCCGATACTCGTTGTTCCACCAACTCCAATATTGACTCCCTGTACAAATATTTCTTTTCCTTTAATCTGAATATTGCCATCTTTATCCATATAGATTGAGCTGCTTCCGCAATTCAGCGTAATGGAAATTTTGCTGTCTATGCTTATATTTCCTGCTCCGTCCAGAAAAACAGAATTTTGATCTTTATCTTTTACGGTAATCCCACCAGCATCATCCAGGCTCATTGTATGCCCGCTTTTACTGCTTAAGCTTTTAATATTATTTCCGGCACCACCGCCGCCGCCAACGCCTCCATGGAACATTCCTCCCATCACGAACGGACGGTCAGGATGCTGGTGCGCGAAATTAACCACTACCTGGTCACCTTCTTCCGGAATCGCCATGAAACCACGATTTTTACTCACTTTTTCGCTTCCTCCACCATCTGGAGTCATTACCCTGATATATTCTGTTGTGGTAGAACCATTTTGCCAGTCGAACTGTACTTTAACTCTACCCTGATTCAAAGGATCTACATTGGAAATTACTTTGGCAAATTGTGCATCTGCTTTTGGGGTATGAAACTCCGGACGTGGAATAAATCCCGTATCAGAAGCTATTGCTTCAAAAGTTCCGGTATAATATCCTCTGGCATCTACCTCATGGTACATATCAGTAATCATCAGTTTGGTAAAATAGGTCGTTTCACTGCTTTCAGCTTTTCTCATTTCTATATCCGCGATACAGCCGGGATAAAGAAATGGCACTGTGGTAATTCCTGAAATAACAAAGACTTCAACAGCCTTACTACCAGCAGTCCCTTTCTGGGAAGTTTCCACATCCATGAAAGACACCGCTTTTATGGGAGCCACTCTTAATGAAGGAGTCGTAAAAGTTTTTTCTGAAATTTCATACGCTCTTTTGGCAATATCTGAAGTATGATTAATTTTTGAACTTCCTGCTGTTAATTTTTCATTTTTACTACTGTTATAGCCATAAAATGAAGGATTCACATGCTGAGCTTTCATTTTTATCTTGATATCACTCACACTGCTTCCATACGTAAGCTTCACAGGTTTTTCCTGAGGCGGAAGTTTTCCGAAATGCAATACTTCACCATCGTAATAGAACTGTTCACCGTAGGCTTCTGCAATTCTGGCCAGATAGTTATAATGGGTCTCCTCATATTGTGAGCTATAAGAAACATTTCCATGGGCAGCATCCACCCTGAAATCAAAACTGCTTTGCCCGAGCCCTTCTTTGATTACCTGATCTGCAATACTGTTCAGACTAATTTCCTGTGCTCCGCCAAAACTTTGAATATGAGGAGCTGCATCCAAAAGAACCGTAGGGCTTGATCCTGTAAGAACAATATTTCCCAGGCTTCCTTTTTCCTGGCTGAAACCTACTTCTGTGATCACTCCTACAAAGTTTCTTTCGGGGCCGTCTTCAACATCTTTATATCTGAAAATTACGGTAATTCTTTTTCCAAGAAAGTTTTGAGCTTCTTCAAGATTGTGGTTTTCTAAACTCCCTAACGTATCGTGGGCCAGCATCAGATCGAATTCATGATGTTTTACAGCACTTTGTTTTAACTGAAAATGCTTGAAATGTTTTATCACTTTTCCGTCAATTACAATTTCAAGTTTTACTACACGATTGATCCCAGCAACTTGATTTCTGGGTATTGTACTGGCATTATAAATCCCTGAAGTAGGCTGTTTAGCCCATACTTTATCTTCTATCAGTGTGGGAGGGTTCGGTTGTTTAACCTGATTCATAAACATTTGAGAACCGTTTTGAACCACACCTGTATACGCCTGAACCTGAGCCATTTTTTCTGTAGCTTTCTTAATAGTTCCGCTCGATTTTTCCTGTATTTCCTGAGCAGCTTTGTTGACTGCCTGATCTGTCAATGTCTCTTTAATATTCTTTACAGCTGAAATTTTATCTTTGGAAACAGGCATTTTGGGTGAATGATCGTCCTGAAACATAATTGTAATATTTTGATTGATTGGGTGTCAGTTTTTTTAAGCCTGAAATTGATCTGAACAACAAAGTTCAGATACATTTTTCGTTATCCGTACTCCATGGTAATGGTGAAATCCAGATATTGAGATCAGAACAGGGTCTTAAAAAGGAAAATTATAAGTGTAAGTTTGCTTTATAACCCTGTTGAATTTCAAGATTTCTCTTGATGTTATTCTTATAATATGTGGGTTTTAATCATTATTAATTTTTTTGTAATTGGATTGGTGGTATTACAAAGATAAAACGGTAATCGCTATTCAGAAAATTTTCATCATGTAATCTGAAATTTTGTCGTAGTTCTACGACTTTTTATAAATAATTCTAAAGTAAATGATTAAAAAAAAGGAATAAACACCTATATATCAAATAAATATTTAACAATTTTTAATAAACGAAAACAAACAATTTTTCACTTAAGATAGAAATAAATCAAAATATAAGATCTTTTAACAAAAAAACCAGCGGTACATTGGCAGCTGGTTTTTGTTGTTAATAGTGTGACGATCCCTTATAATTTCACACTGATCTCCTGCACTTCCTCTGCAGAAAGCCCATAAATTTGAGGTGTTTTTACATCCAGAAGGTTCAGGTAGATGTATAGTTCTGCCCTGTGGTGGATTTCATGTTCTATCATGGCGCGAAGCCATTTCCATACGGAAATTTCACTATTGGCAGGAGTAAGACATTTCCTGGTAAGATCTTCGTCTGATAATCCTTCAATGATTTCAAGAGTCTGCCTGTGCATTTCATTGAAAAACTGAACTGTATTTTCATGGCCGTCAGCAAGGTCTTTACCACATCCAGGATAAGCACTTCTCCTTCCTGCAATGGTCTCTCCATACATATACCGTTCAATGGCAGCAATGTGCCTTATCTGATCACCAATAGTAAATTTCCCTGGTTTGTAGGAAAAATCAATATGCTCAGGAGGAACAACTTCAATAATACGGTTTGTTCTTTCTCTTATTTTCCTGTAATACTCAAGGAATGACTGCACAGTTTTTATTTCCATATCTTTTGCTTTTTCCGTACAGTGAATATAAGAAATCTAATGATATTGAGGTTAAGGTTTTGTTTAAATCATTCATAAGATTAAAAAAATCCCCAATAAGTGAGTCCAAAATTTGGAAGCTCAATAAATAACCAATATTTTAGTTAAAAAATAACCATGATGAAAAGAGGAATTTGCCTGTGTATTATTCTATTAAGCTTTAAAAATCTTACTGCCCAGTCTGCAAAAATTGATACTGAAAAACTTCTTGAGTATTATGAAACACAACGTTATGCTGATGCAGCTACTTATCTTCAGAGCATATATCCCGGAGATACACAGGATATAAAAGCCCTTTCACAAATTGCTTACTGTAATATGATGGCTGGAAAACTGCCTGATGCAGAGAAAAGTTATCTGAAAATCAACACTATTCAACCCAACAACCTGCCTACTCTATTCAGTTTAGCAAGTATTAACTCCAGACGTGGAAATGTTTCTAATGCCAAAACCTTTCTTCAACAGATCATTCAGCTTGACAGTCTTAATTTCAGTGCTTATAAACAACTTGCTGCTTATGCAGAAACACCGGAATCCAGACTTAATTATCTTAAAAAAGCCAATACACTGAATGCTACCGATCCTGATGTGGCTTATGATCTTTCGATAACTTATAACGGTCTCAAACAATATCAACCCGCTTATGATGTATTGAAAACAGCGATCGCGGCTGATACTGAAAACTTTACTTTACAACAAGCTCTATTGCCGGTTGCCAATCAGCTCACCAAATATCCGGAAGTGATTGAAACTGGTGAAAAACTTCTGAAAAACCATGCTGATGTCAATGTAATGAACGATGTGGGGCAGGCTTATTTTTATGTAAAGGATTATCAAAAATGCATTATGCTTTACAAAATGCTGGAAGACATGGGAGTACAAAATGAAGGCACATTATATTTTATGGCACTGAGCTATCGTGAACTGAAAGATTATAACAATGCTGCCCTCTATGCTCAAAAGACTATTGATGAAGCTATTTCAGACCACACCAACCTTTATTATGCTGCACTGGCAGGCATTTATGAAGCTCAAAATCAGTATAACGAGGCGGTGACCGCTTACAAAAGAGGATTGACTTTTGGGACCAGCAATATTATTTATTACCGTTTGGGACTTCTTTATGATCTCAATCTGAAGCAGCCTAAGAATGCAGTAACCTACTATCAGCTGTATCTTAAAAACAATCCTGATCAGAACAAAGAAAAAGAACAGATTGCTTATGCAAAAGGAAGAATTCCTGTTTTAAAATAAGTTCAAAAAGAGATAAAAGCATTTTGTGATTATAGTCACAAGGGAATGGTCAGTGAACCTTTAATTTTGTATTCACCAATAAAAACAATCTTTATGAGTAATACCATTCAAAACGTTGCAGAACAGTTTATCCACTATTTAAATGAAGAAAATTTTGACAAGGCGGAAAGCTGTCTCGATCCTGATTTTAAATTTATAGGGGTAATGGGAAAGAGAGAAGGCGCATCTGTGTACATCAAGGATATGAAGCAGATGAAGTTTAAGTATGAAATTCTTAAGACTTTTACTTCCGGTGAAGATGTTTGTTTCTGGTACAATATTGATATGGGAGAAAAAACAATAGAATCTTCGGGATGGTATCACATAAAGGATGGAAAGATCCGTACTTTAAAGGTTCTGTTTGATCCGAGACCTTTATTAAAAGAGTCTTAAATCCATCCTGCTTTTTTCCTCCAGATGGTATATTCAGCGTCTTTGCTATCAATTTCCGGAATGTCTTCAGCATCCGGAATTTTATTGATATCTGATTCGGAAAGAGCCCGCAGATTTACCTTTTCGCGTTCTGTATTTAGGTTTTCTTTATTTTCTACGGGATAAATTACTCCTTCAGGGGTCAACTGTGTCCCATACTTTTGAGGTTTACTCTGAAAAACCTGAATCCGGTCGTATAAATAGGCTTTATGCAAAGGGTTAATATCATTGGAATGTTCTTCCATCATAGCATAACATGTTTTCATAAATTCAGGTTCCCCGATGGCATGCTGGATAATCAGCCAGCTTGCATCATTAGCTTTCCCGCCGACTTTTGAGATAGTGGGATAACCTATTTCTGCTATAATTTCCCGCAGCCGTTTGGCATTGGCTCTATGAATATTTTCCATTTCAGGATGATAACCTCCGGATAATTCTCCAGCCAGCAATAGTTTTTCTCTGACGGACAGATCCTGGTCAGCCATTTCGATCAGTTCTTTTTCAAAAGGAAGATGGTTCATAATTGATAATTGATGAGTGATAATTGATAAATGATAAAATTCTTTATATGAGCCTGTCAAGGATAAAACGGGCTCTGTTTTTTACTGAAATTTTCGGGACTTCTATAATATTGTAACCATATTCCTGATAAATTTCGTTCATACATCCAAAGGTAAGCATAGATTTCTCGAAGGTTTGTTTTCTTTCAGGGTCATTTTCGTAAATATCTTTCCATGGCGGCAGAATGAAAACATTGTTATGATAAATCATTTCTCTTGTTTTAACCTCCATAGATTCCGGAACAGGAATATTTTCAAGTTTCATATAACCAAGTGTATCCAGTATTCCACGGTCAAAGAAAACAGGTTCTGCAGAAGTTGTCTGACTTATTCTCAGGTAGGTTTTTACAGATTCTTCGAACATCATCTCTGCAAAAAGTTCTTTGTTAAGCCATGGAAGCCCTTCACCACCGGAATCCATCTGTTCTTTAATGATTCTTCTTCCTTCTTCAGGTACAGTTATCAGTTCATGGCGGCTTAATTCATCCAGCAACGTTGTTTTTCCTGCTCCCGGGCCTCCTGTAATGATATATAATGTTGATATATTCTGTTTCATGGATTTGAATTATAATATAAATAAAGCTCCATAGCACAACAGAAATTTGATACTGTGGAGTTTATCTATTATTTTTAATGATACTTTTATAAGTGTTTATACGATCTTCTTCCCGGTACATATTACACAGGATCAGAAGATCATCTGTATGGTACTTTTGGGAAATCTCATCTAATCTCTGATCTACAGATTGCGGGGTTTCTATAATAATTCTGTTTAATGTAGTAAAGAATTCTTCTTCCTCCTTTGTTCCCAAAATTTTCTGTTCTACTGCTTCCGGAGAAAAAACCGCATTGGGACTTGCCAATTGTCTGGATTGCAAAAACTGATAGGCCATTCCATAAGCATTGCGTCTGGCATCTTCAATTTTGTCCGCTACTGATACTGCCACAGCAACCTGTAATGAAGGCCGGGGAAAATATTGTGTGCTATCAAATTCTTTGAGGTAAGTATCTGTATTTTCCTTTCCATTTTCACTATTCATAAAAGCGGCGAACGAATATCCGACTCCGTGTCTGGCTGCTTCTCTGGCAGAAGTCATTCCTGAGCCCAGCCACATAATTTCCGGAATATGCTGTACATGAGTCGGCTGTGCTATAAGTCCATCATATATCCCTTCTTTATCTTTTATGAATTGAATAATCTCTTCCAGTTTGGTTTCCATATTGGATAAAATAACTGGTTTATGATTGTTCAGTGCCATGACAGCATCTTTTAATCCTCCGGGAGCTTTTCCCAGACCGAGAATAAAACGCTCAGGATATAAGGTTGACAACATTTTGGTCCATTCTGCAATCTTATAGGCAGAATAGTTTCTCATCATGATTCCGGCAGTTCCTATTTTGATCCGGTTTGTTTTACTGAGAACAATAGCAGCTAAAAGTTCAGGGCTGGAACTGGCATACGCTTCTACACCATGATGTTCGGAATACATGATACTGTGATACCCTGTTTCTTCAGCCATTACAGCAAGATTAAGACTGTTTTTCAATGCAGATGCCGCACTGCCGCCCATGGTGGCGGGTGACTGATCTAATATCCCTAATTTCAGCTTCATGCTATAGAATCAATTTTATGGTGAAGGTATGAAAAAAGCGTTATGTAATGGGAAATATAACCTTATTATTCTTTGGGAGGGAAAACAATTCCTTCACCTTTCATGAAGTCATAGCCCAATGTCATAATGATTTCAATAACCGGGATCGATTTCTTTCCTTTTTCTGTAAGACTATACTCCACTTTCGGTGGAACTACAGGGAAAACTTCTCTGTGAATCATCTCTTTGGCTTCCAGTTCACGCAACTGGCTCGTCAACATCTTATCTGTAATATGAGGAATATCCTTTTTAAGCTCACTAAAGCGAAGAGGTTTCTCCTGTAACCTCCACAAAATAGGCATTTTCCAGGTTCCTCCAATATGACTTAACGCAAATTCAATAGGAGTATAATACAGTCTTTTATCATGGAAAAATTCAGGCATAACAACGTTTTTTAGATTAGTACTTTCAAAAAGGTAAGTATAGAACTAAAAGGTAAGTATATAGTTTTCTGATAGTCTATTCTGCAAATTTGCAAAAAAAAAATGAATATGAACAGAAATCTTTATGTACTGGCACTAGGTGTTTTCGGAATTACAACCACAGAATTCGGAGTGATTGGCGTATTGCCGGAAATTGCTTCTACATTCCGGATCTCCATTGAAAAAGCAGGATGGTTACTCAGTATATTTGCAATGATTGTGGCTGTCTTTGGCCCTTTCATGCTTCTCTTATTATCTTCATTCAAAAGAAAAAATCTATTGGTATTTTCCTTGCTTATTTTTGTTGCCACGAATATTCTGTCAGCCTATATCTCAAATTTCCATTTGCTTCTTATTATCAGAATGCTTCCTGCGTTTTTCCATCCGGTATACTGGTCTATTGCCTTATCTGTTGCCGGTCAAACCTCAGATCCTAAAGAAAAGTCAAAGGCTGTGAGCATTATTTTTTCAGGGCTTACATTGGCAACTGTTTTAGGAGTTCCGTTGGCAACTTTTATGTCTGACCTGCTTTCCTGGCAATCCTCTTTTTTACTTACCGCTTTTATTAACGGAGTCGCTCTGTTAGCTGTATGGATCTATTTACCATCGATTCAAAATACAGGAATATCATCAAATAAATTCTCCATGGAAATATTTCGGAATAAACATTTGTGGATCGGAATTTTCCTTGCATTTTTTATCATTACAGCCATGTATTCAACTTATGGTTATATGGCCGAATTTTTAAGGAGTGTTACCCGAATGAACGGCCTACAAATCAGCATCATGCTCCTCCTGTTTGGAACAGTAGGAATTGCAGGAAATAAAATTGCGGGACGATATATGAGCCAATTTCCGTTTCAAACGACTCTGGTGTTTTTAATCTTATTATCAGGCATTCATCTCCTGATTGGATATTATGGAAGTTATTTTAAACCCATGATCTGGATAATAGGATGCTGGGGATTAGTTCATTCCGGAGGATTTCTAATCAGTAATGTGAATGTGACCTCATCTGTTTCCGATTCTTCAGAGTTCATCAACAGTATTTTTACTTCCTGTGGAAACTTTGCCGTTACAGCCGGAACTCTGCTTGGAGGGAGCTGGATTGCCCATTATGGTATTGAAAATATAATATGGTCGAGCATTATAGGCTTTATCCTTGCACTTATTATGCTAACCATTAATGGCAAAAAACAGTAAAACACCTATAGCACAGACTGTTAAATAATAATAAATTTTCGATTTTATTTTAAATGTAAAATAAAGAATCTCCCCTTACTTGTGCAAGAGGAGATTCTTTATAACTGTAATATTTTAGTGCCGGATGCTATTCGTGCATGATCTTCTGAACTTCATTGAATTCGCTTTCAATGACAGGATCAGGCTTATATGTTGATAATGAAACAATCACGTTAGTCAACAGGGAAAGCGTAAACCCAGGAATGATTTCGTACCAGTCTTTCAGCGGATGTTGTAGATAAACCCAGGCTAAAACTGTGATTCCCCCTACCATCATCCCGGCAAAGCCTCCCTGCCATGTTGCTTTTTTCCATAAAAGCGACAGCAGGATCAGGGGCCCGAATGCAGAACCAAAACCTGCCCATGCATTTCCTACCAGATTGAGAATACTATCCTTTGGATCCAGGGATAAAAGTACCGCAATGACAGCTACCAGTAAAACAGAAAGTCTGCTTGCTATTAATAATTGCTTAGAAGTTGCTTTTTTATTCAGAAAAGCTTTGTAAATATCTTCTGTTAATGAACTAGAAGTCACCAATAACTGAGAGGAAATCGTACTCATTACCGCTGCCAGAATAGCTGTAAGTAAAAATCCTGCAATGAACGGATGGAATAATATACGGGAGAAATAAATGAAAATAGTTTCTGCTTCCGTCTTTGATCCGTCAAACTTCATCATGGTATTCATATCGAACTTTTGCAGATAAGCGATTCCTACCAATCCTATGGCCAGAGCTCCGGCAACAGTAAAGATCATCCATGTAATCCCGATGCGTCTCGCTTTGATCAGATCTTTAGGTTTGTCAATGGCCATAAAACGTACCAGAATATGAGGCTGACCGCAATATCCTAATCCCCATGCCAATAAAGACACAATACTTACGGTTGTGGTTCCTCTGAACAGATCCAGATATTTTGGATTTTTTGCTTCAATCAGAGAAAACGTCTCTCCCACACTTCCGATTTGGGAAATCGCTACAATCGGAACAATCACCAATGCTAATACCATGATGGTGCCCTGTACAAAATCAGTAAGACTTACAGCCAGAAAACCACCTAAAAATGTATACAGCACTACCACCAGACTTGTCAGGAGTAAGCCAGCAGTATAATCCATTCCGAAAGCTGATTCGAATAATTTTCCTCCCGATACCATTCCTGCAGAAGTGTACAGGGTAAAAAATACCAGAATGAAAATAGACGACGTGATCTTCAGAAGCTGATTTTTATTTTTGAACCTGTTTTCAAAAAATACAGGTAACGTAATGGCATTCTGTGCCACTTCTGTATAAATTCTGAGCCTTGGGGCTACAATAATATAATTGAGATAAGCACCAATGGTTAATCCTATGGCAATCCAGGAGCTTGAAATTCCGGAAAGATACATTGCTCCCGGAACCCCCATCAAAAGCCATCCGCTCATATCGGCTGCTCCTGCAGACAATGCTGTTACGGCAGCTCCCATTTTCCGGCCGCCAATTAAAAATTCTTCTGAATTACTTGTTGATTTTCTATAAGAATATATGCCTATACCTATCATTAATAAAAGGTACAACCCCACAGAAATCCCTTCATATACTTGCATATCATTATTTTTACGAAGCCGAATATAATGATTTTCTAATGAATGGAATTACGCAAAGCAAACTAAGCTTTTACTATTGCAGCTTTTTTCGAACTCTGCCAAACAACAAGTGATAATATAAAACCGAGCCCCATAAACAGAACAGGAATATATTTACCCCAAACTTTCTGTAATACTGAAAGATCCAATAACAATCAAAAAGCAAACTATTGAAACTGTATATAAAAGCTGGTTATCAATCGTTTGTAATCAAACTATTTTTCCCTCGTTTTAAATTTTATAACCAAGTTTTCATCTTTCAGAGGGTACCCTTCTTTAGACCTGAAACTTTTATTGGTAAGTATAAATTCATACTCTTTGCCGGGCTTTACATCTACTCCCAAGACCAACGTTTTATCATTATTTTCCATTCCTTTCACTTTGGTCATCGGCATATATTCTTTTCCTTTATCAGAAAGATTGAAAGAATAGTAGCCAGGAACCATTTCCTGTGAAAAAGTAATTCTGAGCTCTTTGGTATCGGCATTTACATCTACAGAACCATTGACTGGTTCTATTTTCACTACATACGGTAATTGATTTTGATATTCTTTAACAAGCATACTGGCTTTTTCTTTGAAAAACTTTGATTTGTCCAGAAAGTCTTCCACTGCTTTATTATCACTATAGTTCAGTTCAATAATATCTTTTATAGCCTGTTTTTTATCTTTGGCATTCTGGTAATACATTTTACTGATCACATAGCCTACATAATATCCTAAATCCGCACCCTGTCCTTTTTGTCTTCCATTATAAAACCATTCAGCAAGATTACCGGTAAACATTTCTTTTTTAAACCTGGCTTTAATTTCAGCTTCATGAACCATTCCGTAAGAAATATATTTTCTTTGCGGAGATTCATTCATCACAAGTCCGGCAATCAGATCGCATGATCCTTCCTTTATGGCCTGATTTAAAACCCTGTTTTGATACCCCGTCTGCTGGGTATGGATATACTCGTGAATATTCAGGGAAACGATATTATCCAGAGACTGATTGGCAAACATACCCTTCAACCATTCATCTTTAAATTCTGAAACATCTGTAGACCCAATTCCGGTGGCAAGTTCTGCTCCTACCAATACCATATTTCCGCTCACAGTTCCTCCGGCGTTAAGCCCACCGATGGTAAAATACATTTCAGCGTCTTTAAGTTCAGGATACAATTGCTTCAGCCTGACAACACCAGCTTCCAGCTCTTTGGTCTTGGTTTTTATCGTTAAGGTATTTGGCCTTACTGAATTCCAGAATTTAGGGTATTTTTCTATGACTTTCACATATACACTATCGTTATAATCTCTGGCATTCATAAAAGCTTTTAAGCCTTTTGTTGCTTTATCAGTATATAGTCTTTTGATGAGATCCAGCTTTCCGGAATAATCATTTGTTTTTTGAATGCTGTCATATGCCACCCAAAAGTTATCAATATCTGAAGTGGAAATTCTGGTTGATTTCTGTGAAAAAGCAGTGGCAAATACAAGTGAAAAAATAAGAGTAGTAAAACGTTTCATGGTCATTTTTAATACGGCAATTATACATACAATTATTGTATTTCACAACTATCTTTTACCGTATAAACACTATAAATTTTAAAAGAACAGCAGGTAACATCATATTATAATAACTCCAAAAAAAGCAAAGCAAAAACAGGTGCTTTATTATTTATTTATATTAATTCCAAATAATTTTAATTCTTTCCATTTTATTGTCACAAATATTTAATACTTTAGCTTAATAATTTGAACAAATGGGAATAATCCTTAAACCAATTGATATTGTAGATGACATTTCACAGGAAGATTTCCGTGAAAAATATCTAAAGCCATGTAAGCCAGTGGTAATCAGAAATATGGCAAGAAAGTGGCCCGCCTATCAAAAATGGACGATGGATTACATGAAGGAAGTAGTAGGCGACGTTGAAGTTCCCCTTTATGACAGTTCCAAAGCAGATCCTGCCGCTCCTATCAATACACCGACTACGAAAATGCCTTTTCGTGATTATGTGGATCTTATTCAGAGAGAGCCTACAGATCTGAGAATTTTCTTCTTTGACCCTATAAAATTTGCGCCCAAACTGTTGGACGACTATGTTCCGCCAAAGAATCTTATGGGTGGATTTTTAGATAAATATCCAAGTATGTTTTTCGGAGGTAAAGGTTCTGTGACTTTCCTTCATTATGATATCGACATGCCGCATATTTTCCATACTCACTTCAATGGAAGAAAACATGTCCTTCTGTTTGAATACAAATGGAAAACACGTCTGTATAAGCTTCCTTATGCTACCTATGCACTGGAAGATTATGATATTGCCAATCCTGATTTTGAAAAATTTCCGGCTTTGGATGGTATTGAAGGAATTGAGTGTTTCCTGGAACATGGAGATACATTATTTATGCCTACAGGTTGGTGGCACTGGATGAAATATCTGGACGGATCTTTCTCTATTTCACTGCGTGCATGGGATAAAAGCTGGGCTGTAAAAGCACATTCCCTATGGAATCTTGCTGTGCAGCGTAATTTTGATAATTTCATGAAAGGCCGATACAAAAAAAGGTATATGGACTGGAAAGAAAGAAAAGCAGTAGAAAAAGCCCATATCGCTTTGAAAAAAGGGCTGCCAAAATAAAAACCTTTTAGATAAAAAAGTGGATGATTCGCTCAGAATCATCCACTTTTTTTATTCACTTTTGAGATGTATTGCAAAAAATAATTAAATTGCAAACGTTCCCTAAATACAAAAATACACATACATGTTTGAAAAATTAATCGATAGCTTTGAAAAGCTGTGCCTGCAGATTATTATTGAAATTTTACTGGTTCCTGTAACGATCTTCAAATTGTTTCAGGATCCGCGACGCTGTTATGATCTGTCTGTTCATGAAATGGAGAAAGAAGAGGCTGAACGTTTTCACGACTACCTCTCCCCTATCAAATTGTCTGTGTATACCTCTGTGATTGTCTCTGTTCTTTTAATGGATTATGGTGGTGAGCATAATATTATTTCAAAGATCAAAGGGCTCAGTATGGTAGAAAAAGCGCTCTTTATATTTTTGATGAATAATATTACTGCGGTAGTATTCACCGTTGCGATATTATGGTACAAAAAAGAAAAAGTGAATACCGTCACCTTCCGGACCTTATTATTTTCTTTTATTTATACAACCGTATACACCTCTACGCCTTTTTTTATATTAATCAGCTCGGCTATGTTTCTTGGAGAAACTTTGAATGTAGATGCTTATATAGAAAGCCTGGGAAAGATAAGCAACTATGGTACAAGAGAATACCTGTTCTTTCTGGTCTTTCTGGTTTTTATTATCATTGGAATTATCGGAATTTTCAAGCTTTTCAAAGCGTTGCATTATATTCTGAAGAATAACTTCACTTATCATCCTTATATCGTATGGTTTTTTACCTTACTTTTCTTTGTTATTCAGCTATATTATACAAAAGGATTTATTTAAAAACCAACACCTACCAGTCTGTTCATATTTTATTTACATTTGTAAAAATTTTACATTATGCCCAAACCTCGCGAAAGAATAATAAGCACTGCAATGGTTCTCTTCCATCGGCAAGGTTACAACAATACGGGCATCAATCAAATCATTGATGAAGCTAATGTATCTAAAGCAAGCTTTTACCAGCATTTTAAGTCTAAAGATGATCTTTGCATAGAATTTCTTAATAAAAGATATGATTACTGGGTGTCTGAACTTGAAAAATTCACAGCAGAAGCAGAAACACTACAAGAAAAGTTCCGGAAATCCTTCGATTTCCTGATCGACATGAATGAAAGAGAAGATTTCAGAGGATGCAGTTTTCTGAATATTCTGTCGGAAATTCCTGCAGATAAGGAAGAAATTCATAAAGTAATCCGTGATCATAAAATAAAGTTGAGAGAATCCTTCAATGAAGATATTCAAAACGATATGATTTCAGCCCATATCTATCTTCTTTTTGAAAGTTCAATACTGACCAGCCAGCTTTACAGATCCAATGAACTGATTGAAAAATCTAAAGTGATCGTACAGGATATACTGAACGCCTCCCATTAATCCTTCAGATATGCACATTCCTGATCTTCATTCTTTTTTGAAAGCTGACCTTCATTTATCCACTGAAGTTACTTATCCTGCTAAAACGATCCTGCTTGAAGAGGGAAAAATTTCTGATAAGATGTTCCTGGTAAAAAACGGAGCCTTAAGAGTATTCTTCTATCAGGACGGAAAAGAACTTACCCTGGAGTTTATAACAGAAAATCAGGCAGTTTCATCTTTTGACAGCTTCCTGAATGGCAATCCCAGCGATTTTGTTATTGAAACTCTGGAATCAACTACCGTTTATGAATTACAGGCTGAAACTTTTCACAGGCTCATGGAAAATGAGGAGTTCCAGCATATTTTCCTGCCACTTTTTTACAAACGTTTCAGTGAAATTAATAAACGGCTGATTTCTTTTATCAGAGATTCACCTCAGGAAAGGTATCAGCAGCTTCTCAAAAACAGACCGGAGCTTCTTCTGCGCTTTCCGCAGCATTATATTGCCTCTTATCTTGGGATTACCAGTGTTTCGTTAAGCAGAATACGCAGCCGAAGGTAATTTCTTTACAATTGTTATCGTCCGGTCAATAAGCTGGCGAGTAATTTTGCTTCAAAATAATAAAGTTATGAAGCATTTTATCCGGCAGGTATTCAACGATATACTAGAAAATACGGCATTTGACGAATTATTAATTGAGAAATATTTTTCAAAAGAATACATTCAGATTGTAGATCATTCTCAGCTTACTTATGATGAATTTGTTCTTCACATCAGAAAACTGAAAGAAAAAGTGGCTGAACAAAAGCTTGACATCATCAGTTACGCTGAAAATGGTAATATCATATTTACCCACCACATAGTAAAATCCACCCTAAAAGATGGAAGTAAGGTGGTACATAAAGTATTGGCAGAATTTACCATCCAGAATCATCAGATTATACGATGTAATGAATTGACTTTGCTCGTAGAGGGAAATGCTGTTGAAAAGAATTTAGGATCTGAAAGGTAGAGTTTTTAATTGATTATATGCCATTATGGAAAACCGTAAAAAGACTATCGTTTTACTATTTAATTTTGACATGTAACCAATAAAACAATAATCATGGCTTGGAGCTATAGAAAAAGGATCAAGGTAATTCCCGGAGTACATCTTAATTTTAGTAAAAGAGGTATACAACAAATCCGGTACAACATTAAGTACTTCTATCCTTGGCTTTTCTAGTCGACAAAAATTATCTACTCCTAAGTCAGCATCCAAAAGCAGTTCAAAATCCCAATATCAACCAATTTCACAGTATCCGGAAAATCCTATCAACAATTTTTATTATGACGAAAATATTTTCAGTGCTGATATTCATGAAATCACAAGTCAGAATATGCAGGGAATTAAAGAATCTATCATTTTAGCTCATCAACAAAAAAAGGAATTAATTACTGATCTTAAAAAAACTTCAAGAACGCTCTTTTTAACAAAGACAAAAAAAATTTTGAGCTTTGTATTTCTTTATGGTTTTATTAATAAGAATATTCCGCAAAATTCTGATAGAGATATAAAAGCTCAAAAGCAAGCTATTGAACAGATAAAAATGATGATTGAAAAATGTTATGTTAACCTTGAAATTGATTTTGATAATGAAATTAAAAAAAAATTTGAACTGGTGCATGAAGCTTTCAAGAAACTTACAACCTCTCACAAGATATGGGATATTACAAGTTCTCATTACCAAGACAGGGTGGCAATGCGCTCCTCAGCAAGTACAATAGTAAAGAGACGCGAAGTACACTTTGCATTGAAATCAATTCCTTATATCAAGTCAGATTACCAGGCATTATATCTGAAAAATGCAAATGGATCAGACTTTTATATCTATCCAACATTTATTGTTATGTATAACAATGAAAACAATTTTGCAATTATAGGGATTGACGAGCTTAATTTTCATCAAACCTATACGAGATTTACTGAAACATCAACTGTTCCCAGAGACTCTAAAATCATAGGCCAAACCTGGGCAAAAGTTAATAAAAATGGCAGCCGTGATAAAAGATTTAAAAGTAATTATCAAATTCCTGTCGTACGCTATGGAAACATTCGATTTTCCACTCAAACGGGTGTACTTGAAGAATACGAATTAAGCAATTATGAACTAACAGAAGAGTTTGGCAAAACTTTTAGAGAATTTCAAACCCAATTCAGATAGCATTTTTTTAATTTAATAGATAAAATTTCGGATTTCAGGATCTGTATATTAACAATTCTTAAGATATTCTTAATTTTCTCTTCAACGCATTTGCCAAACAGACGTTTAATTTTGCTGTTATTTTTATCTAAAATATTAAAAGTGAAGAAAATTTTTACGTCTGTTTTATTTTGTGCCTCTATTTTTTTCTATGCACAAACCGGTTCTTTGTCCGGAAATATCAATGATGATTCAAAAATAGCCCTGCCTGGAGCCAAGATCTCTTTAAGCCCGGGAAATATATATACCACTTCGGATGAGCACGGAAACTTTGTATTTCTGAATGTTCCTCCGGGAAGCTATACCATGAAAATTGACTACCTCGGTTATGGTGTGCATGAGTATACTGTAACGGTAGAACCTGAAAAAAATACCCGTCAGAATATTATTTTCGACAAGAAAGAGACATCCATTGCAGCCATTGTAGTTTCGGGAGCGACTCTGAAAAATCAGGCAAGAGCCTTGAATAAACAAAGAAATAACGCCAATATTACCAATGTGATTTCTTCTGATCAGATCGGACGTTTTCCGGATGCCAATATCGGAGATGCTTTGAAACGTGTTCCGGGAATTACGATACAAAATGACCAAGGTGAAGCCAGAAACCTTATCATCAGAGGGCTTGCTCCCAATCTGAACTCCGTTACGCTGAATGGCGACCGGATTCCGTCTGCTGAAGGAGATAACCGTAATGTACAGATGGACCTGATCCCTTCCGATATGATTTCTACTATAGAAGTTAATAAAACCCTCACTCCGGATATGGACGCCGATGCCATCGGAGGTTCCGTAAACCTTATTACCAGGGCTTCCCCGAACGGACAGAGGATTTCCGCAACCGTTGCCGGAGGATACAATCCCATCCGTGAAAAAGGAAATTACACTGCCGGATTTGTGTACGGAAACCGTTTTCTGGATAAAAAATTAGGCGCGGTATTCAGTTTTTCCTATAACAACAACAATTTTGGTTCGGACAATATAGAACCCGTATGGAGCCAGGCCAATGATCTTGCCCAAACGGTTTATGTAAGCAAAATGGGAGTTCGCTATTATAATGAACACCGTATCAGACATAGTTTTGATCTCAACATGGATTATGAGTTCAATTCCAAAAATAAGATCTATGCTTCTGCGATGTACAACTTCAGGAATGATAAGGAAACCAGATTTGCTTTAGGATATAAAATAAAACCTGTTTATAATGCTGATGAAACTGAGATTACAGACTGGAAAGGAAGTATCACAAGACAAAATAAAGGAGGTGATGCCGATAATGACAATACCCGTCTGGAAAAACAAAAAGTTCAGAACTATGCTTTACGAGGAGAACATTTATTAGGATCTAAAGTTGACCTCGACTGGGCTGTCAATTACGCCATCGCAAGTGAAGATAAGCCTCATCAGCGTTATATAGAATTTGAAAACAGCAAGATGAACTTTTCTCCGGACCTCAGCAACCCTGAGAAACCTGTGATCAACCTTCTCGCAGCAGACAATCTGGGAAGCTATAAACTGAGTGATCTCTCAGATGCCAATAACTTTACCCAGGAAAAAGAGCTGGGAACAAAAGTGAATGTACGTTTTCCGTTTTCTGTAATTGATGGGCAAAAAGGACGTCTCCGTACCGGTTTCCGCATGCGTTTGAAGAAAAAGGAAAGAGAGAATGATTTCTATGCTTTTACACCTGTAAACAATATGGGAAGCCTTTTATCGGTACCAACCATACATCTTAATGGTGAAAACTTCCAGCCGGGAAATTATGTTCCGGGAACATTTGTTGATCCTTCCTTCCTTGGCGGATTGGATTTATTCAATCCTGCTCTGTTTAATGGTAAGCTGAAACCTGAAAAGTATCTTTCCAGCAACTACAATGCAAAGGAGCAGATTTATGCAGGTTATATCCGCTGGGATCAGGATTTTAATGATAAACTATCGATGATCGTTGGAGCCCGTATTGAAACAACCCAGATTGATTACACCGGAAACTATGTGATGAATGAGAAGGATCTGGTAGGACAAATCAATAATACCAATACGTATACCAATGTCCTTCCGAATATTTCCTTCAAATATGTCCCGGTGCAGGATCTTGTACTTCGTGCAGCATTTACTACCGCTCTTGCCCGCCCGAACTATTATTCTTTAGTTCCTTATCTGAATGTTATTTCAGAAGATGAAATTGTTGCAGCAGGAAATCCGAATCTGAAGGCAACCTATGCCTACAATTTTGATTTCATGGCAGAGAAATATTTCAAATCTGTAGGGATTCTTTCCGGAGGTGTTTTCTATAAAAATCTTAATGATTTTATTTATACATATTCCAAAAGAAATTATACTGCGAATGACTTTGCGAATGATTTTGCGGGACAAACCAACCCTATTCCGGCCGGAGAAAGCAACTGGAAATTTACCCAGCAGCGTAATGGTGACAATGTAGATATTTATGGGTTTGAAGTTGCTCTACAAAGACAGCTTGATTTCATTTCCGGAGCTTTCTGGAAAGGACTTGGAGTGTATGTCAACTATACTTACACCAAATCCAAAGCAAAAGGAATTACCAATGAAGAAGGCATTGAAAGAACAGATGTAGGGTTTCCGGGAGCTGCCCCTCATATGTTCAACGGATCTTTATCATGGGAAAACAAACGTTTTTCAGCAAGAATCTCTATGAATTATGCTTCTCATTATATTGATGAGCTCGGTGGCAAGGCATTTGATGACCGTTATTACGACAAACAGTTTTTCCTTGATGCTAATGCTTCCTACAAGATTACGAGCCAGCTAAGAGTTTTTGCTGAAGCCAATAATCTGACGAACCAGCCGTTAAGATACTACCAGGGAATCCCAAGCAGAACCGCACAGGCTGAATATTACAGACCAAGGTTTACGATGGGAGTGAAATTTGATTTTTAAAATAAACATGAAAAACATACATTATATACTGGCTCTTGCAGTTCTTCCTTTTGTGATCAGCTGCAAAGGGCAGAAAGAAGCCATAGAAAAATTAAAACCTGCTGTTATCACAGAAACAGTGGTTCATGATACAGATGATCCTGCCATATGGATTAATCCTCAGGATGCTTCAAAAAGTATTATCATCGGAACAGATAAAGATACGGATGGAGGTTTGTACGCCTTTGATCTTAACGGAAAAATCATCCATAAAGTATTAGGATTGAAGCGCCCCAACAATGTTGATCTTGAATATGGTTTTATTTTAAATGGAAAGAAAACAGACATCGCTGCCGTAACGGAAAGGGAAACGAACAAAGTAAAATTATATTCGCTTCCTGAACTGAAAGAAGTGGGAGAAATCTCAGTATTTGAAGGAGAAACAGAACGTGGTCCGATGGGAGTTTCCATGTATAAAAATCCGCAGACAGAAGAAATATTTGTCATTGTAGGAAGAAAATCTGGTCCTGCTGACGGCTACCTATGGCAATATAAGCTTACGGAGAAAAATGGCTCTATCACCGGAGAAGTTGTCCGTAAATTCGGAAAATACAGCGGCCTGAAAGAGATTGAAAGCATTGCTGTAGATGACGAAATGGGCTATATCTACTATTCTGATGAGCAGTTTGGAGTTCATAAATACTATGCTGATCCGGAAAAAGGTAATGAGGAATTAGCTGTTTTCGGAAAAGGTGATTTTAAATCTGATGTGGAAGGAATTTCCATCTATCCTACTGATAAAGGGAAAGGTTATATTCTGGTTTCGAATCAGCAGAATGATACCTTCAATGTCTACTTAAGAGAAGACCAATCAAAGGGGAGAATTGCAGAAATTCCGGTTTCTACATTAGAAAGTGATGGTTCTGAAGTGACCCATGTTAACTTGGGTCCAAAATTCCCGAAAGGCGTTTTTGTTGCGATGAGCAATGGCAGAGTATTTCATTATTATGACTGGAGAGTGATTGAAAAAGCCATTAAATCTGCGGTAAAGGCTGGAAAATAAAAGAATCTTGAACCATTAAGGCTGATAAGGTTTTAGGAGCATTAAGTTGAACTATACTGTCATTGCGAACCATAGGTGAAGCAATCTCATGGTTAAGTTCAACTTAATGCTTTTCTTTTGTTTTTATTGGATATGTTTTCTCAAAAACTCTGCAGTGAATGATTTTTTATTTTTCAAAAGATCCACCGGAGTTCCTTCAAACAATACTTCACCTCCAAATTTCCCTGCGCCCGGTCCCATATCAATAATCCAGTCTGCCTGGGAAATAATATCAAGATTGTGTTCGATAACAATCAGCGTATTATTCTGATCTGCAAGTCCATTAAAAAACGTAAGCAGTTTTTGGGTATCGCTTGGATGCAGCCCTGTGCTCGGTTCATCAAGAATAATGATCTGATTGGTATTTTTCAGTTCTCTTGTCAGCTTCAGGCGCTGTCTCTCGCCTCCGGAAAAGCTGTCCAGTCTTTGTCCCAATGTCAGATAATCTAGTCCTAATTGTATCAGCAGATCAAAATTTCTGAGCACCAATTCTTCCTTAAAAAAATCAGCGGCCTCAGAAACCGTCATGCTCATCACTTCAGCAATTGTTTTTCCGCTGTAGGTATATTGCAGTATATCAGGATCAAATCCTGAACCTCCGCAAACCTCGCATGGCTGCTCAATATCATCCATAAAAGCCAGGTCAATCTTTTCTATTCCCAAACCTTTACAGTTTTTGCAGGCTCCGTCACTGTTTCTGCTGAAGAGTTTATCTGAAACATGGTTAGATTGTGCAAAAAGCTTACGTACAATATCTGATATTCCGAGATAAGTAAGCAAATTGGAGCGGGCACTTGCAGCAAACAAAGATTGATCAATAATAGTTACATCCGGATAGAGTTCCGGGAGAATACGATTTATCAGGGTACTTTTGCCGGATCCTGCAACACCGGTTACGACTGTAATTACTCCTGTCGGAATATTTACCGTCACATTTTTAAGATTATATCTGTTGGCATTTTTAATTTCCAAATAGCCATCAGGTTTTCTGAATTCTTGTTTGATGGAAGGTTTTGTTGCGAAATAAGAACCTGTTTTACCTACCGATTTTTTTAAATCTTTAAACGCCCCGTCATAGATCACTTCTCCTCCGTTTCTTCCTGAACCGGGGCCAATATCAATCACCCTGTCCGCCATTTTGATGAGATCCGGATCATGCTCAACGATTAAAACAGAGTTTCCTTTGTCTCTGATCTGCTGAATGATAGTGATGATATTCTGCAGATCTTTCGGATGAAGTCCAATACTGGGTTCATCAAAAATATACAACAGATCTACCAGGCTGTTTCCCAGACTCCGAACCATTTTTATACGCTGAGATTCTCCTCCGGAAAGCGTGTTGGTACTTCTGTCAAGAGTCAGATATTGTAATCCGATTGTGATGATATTCTGCAGTTTTGCAGAAAGCTCTTTGATAATCACTTCATAGGCACCGGAGTCCAGAGAACTGATAAATTCCAGTAATTCATCTACAGAAAGAGTCATACAGTCTGCGATATTCATTCCCTGAATTTTACAGGACAGGATTTTTTCATTCAGACGTTTTCCCTGGCAAGACGGGCAGGTTTTGGTAATCACAATATTCTTCAGAGCGTCTTTTCTTGTGATGTTTTCTTTTGAATCTTTTTTCAGAAATGCTTTTTCAATCCTTGGAACAATTCCTTCATATTTTACCGTTTTTCCCCATTCTTTATCAGGATGTTTCGGTTTGTGTTCCTGTGCATACAACAGGGTTTCCCATTCTTTATCGGTGAAATCCTTCAACTTTTTATCATTATCGAAATAACCGGACAAAGTATATCTTGTTAAACGCCATCCTCCAGGCTGAAATGTAGGGAAACGAATGGCTCCTTCATGTAAGGATTTTTCACGATCAATCAAGGTATTCACATTCAAAGTTTGTACAAATCCTAATCCCTCACATTCAGGACACATTCCCTGAGGGTGATTAAATGAAAATACATTGGAATATCCTACAAACGGCTCTCCCATTCTCGAAAACAACAGTCTCAGAGAAGCAGACACGTCCGCTGCCGTTCCCACTGTAGATCTGGCATTTCCACCCAACCGTTTTTGATTGATAATGATTGGAACATTAAGGTTTTCAATTTTATCTACATCCGGAAGGCCATAATGCTGCAGGCGGTTTCTAATAAAACTGTTCTGGGTTTCATTAATCTGTCTTTGTGCTTCTGCTCCAATGGTTTCAAAAACCAAAGATGATTTTCCGGATCCCGATACTCCTGTAAAAACCACGATCCTGTACTTTGGAATTTTTATGGAAATATTTTTGAGATTATTCTGACGAGCGTTCGTAATTTCTATATTTTCCATGATAAAAATGTTTAACTTTGTTAATATTTAACTAAGTTAAGCATATTTGTAATGAAACTCATTGAAAAAGAATTTTTTAACACATTTACTGATTTCCAATGTCTTATTCTGGCTCACATGAACCGGGGTGACATTAACGGAGTAACTGCTGCTCATTATAATATTATTGAATTTATTATGAGGAAAGGAACAGCAACAGGAAGGGAAATATCACTGGCTTTCAACATTAGCCAGGCAGCCATTTCAAAACAGCTGAAATTTCTGATCGGTCAAGATTTGATTGTCCGGGAACAAGAGAAAGCAGACCACAGGAAATTCAATCTTTCAGTAACGGATAAAGGAAGGTTTATTGTAGATAATTCTGAAACTTTCCGTAAGGCTATCACTCATCAGACGGCTTCCATACTTACCTCTGAAGAATTAAAAAATTTTAATTATCTGCTGGGTAAAGTTTTGAATAATATAAAACTGTAGTACCCATAGTTACTTATACGTCCTGAATAACCTGTCCCAGATTGAAGTATAAAATCCAAAGTTTTTACTTTCATCCAAATGGTGCTGGTTATGAAACCTGGTTGTTCCCACAAAAAAGCGGTCAAAAGAGGATGGAAAAAACTCTCTGTTCAAGTGTCCTATCGTTCCCCAGATGAGATTAAGCAAAAGATATATTGAAATCGAAATCACAGAAAAATCATGGCCTACAAGTAAAACCAGCATCATCAGTCCGAACCCTATGGTTTCCAAAGGATGCAGAACAAAAAGACTTAAAAAGTTGGTACTGATATGTTCATGGTGTTTTCCGTGTAGAACTTTATAGACCAAAGGTAAATGTGCTGCAAAATGAAATAAATACATCAGAAAATCCATTAAGAGGAGTAAAACAGCTACTTCCGCTATTATTCCAATTACTGATTCTGTCTGCCCCGGCACAATCCATCCTTTTTTCCATAAAAAAGCCCCCAAAAGCATAACAAAACTGTTACATCCTATGGTAAGCAGACTAAGATAAAAGTCAGATCGGGTAACAGGATGATTCTTCTCCTGCAGCTGACTTTTACGACAAGTCTTCTCGATAAAAATATACAACCCTATCGAAAACAGATATAGGAAAATATTAACGATCAGACTGAATATCAACCATTGCGGCCAGGAAAACTGCCAGAATACCTGTAAATAACCGGAAAGTTCTGCTTGAGTAAAATTCATAAGTCTTTCATCCTTCTGCTTGATGTCATAAAGGTATGAATTTCACCATAAAATCAACCGATAAAGTACATTCCGGGCTTTATTTCTGTCTAGCCTTTCTTCTGAGCTCCCTAAGTCTTGACGTGAGCTTTTTTCTCAAATCGTTATGATAGGCACGGTAGTTTTTGATGCTGTTTTCCAGATTTTTCTTGTTAAGCAGATACTCTTCGTACAGATGTCCCAGTTCTGAAATCTGAGTAATAACCTCTGAAGGCTGGCTTTCAGGATCTTCTGCCGCTTCTATCAGCAGACGGTAATATTCAATACGGCTGGTCAGGTTCATGTGAAGTTTTGGTTCTATTCCCTGCATGATTTTATCATTTTAGTTATTTTGTGAATGGGTAAAGGATAAAGATATTTTTTATATTATTTTTTGTTTTTTGAATCCAGCTTATTTCTCCATCATAACCGGAGGCACGTCACTCTGAAATAAAATTTTGATATTTCCATTCTTTTCGTGGTCTGCTGATTTGAAATAACCTCCGTTAAGTGCAAAAGAAATAAGGGTTTCATTGGGATCTCCCAAAGGTAATAATGGCAGTCCGGTAAATTCATTGACATTGCTCTGCGGGGAAATTCCACTACTGTATTCTCCGGCTCCGCTGGCATTAAAGACTTTATAAATCACCGGATGAATCTGCCAGGAAATTTTTCTGGGTTTACGTTTGTCTTCCACAACAAATCCTGCCATATCTTTCCCCAGCGTATTATCTCCTATTTGAATCACCTGCATATAAGGTTTCAGGTTATTCACCACAATTTCGGCCGCAGATGCTGTACTGTTGGATGTGAGGATAAAAACTTTCTGCAATCCCAAAGCATTCGCACGCAAAGTTGTAAAGTCCAAAGCTTTGGGATCGTAAGCAATCTGTTGGGCAAATGTTCTTTTTACTTCCCCTCCGTTTTTATTTCCTTTAAAAATGATGAACGGTGAACCGGATGATAATCCTGAAGGAATCAGGGAGCAAAGAGCTGCAGCAGATGACACCGAACCTCCATAATTGTATCGAAGATCCAGAATTAATTCCTTTACTCCGGCGGCCTTCAATTCCCCAAACTTTTGATATAGCGTTTGAGTCATTCCGTCAGGGAAATCATAGATGTACATATAACCTATTTTTTTACCATTTTTTTCAAAAACTTTGGATAAAACAGGCTGTTCAAAAGAGAAACCATAGTAAACGGTGATGTTTTTTTCATCCGTAACGCTTCCGTTTTGCCACTTTCCAACGGTAAGCTCTACAACCGTCTGGTCTTTAATGGATGAAGCCATTGCTTCGGCATTCGCGGCTGTCATTACTTTTCCATTGACTTTGGTAATGATCATTCCTCTCTCCAGTCCTGCATTGAAAGCCGGGGAGTTTTGCAGCACCAGCTTCACTACAGTAACCACTTCATTATTAGCAAGCTGAACAATGGTATAGTCAAAACCGTACATATTCCTTATAGAACGTGGATACGAAGAGGAATCTTCCGTATTCACCATAAAAGAAAACCGATCTTTGGGAGACAGCAGACTTTTGAAAAAATCTTTTACAGGAAGCTGATAATCCGGTTTTGCAGGCATCTCATCTGCCCAGTAATAATACCGTTTCATACTGTCCTGAACCCATAGATTCACAAATTCTGTACTTCCCTCCGGAAAAACGGGTGCGCTTTCGTCATTATTATTGGTACACGAAATGAGAAAAACTGCGATGGCAATATATTGAAGTTTTAAAAAGTTTTTCATATATAATTACAGATATTCTGCTACGTCAATATCTCCTTTTACCACCCATTCTCCATTTTCCATTTTTTCCTGAAGTACAATCATATTGGCGCCCGTGTGTTGTTTTAATTTCACCTGAATCATTTTAGATCCTGCGTAAGGCTCTGTAGTTCCCGGTTTGTATAATTCAAGATATAAGGGAGCTGTTGAGCTGAAGAAGCTATAGATTTTCACTGCAGTAAAGTTGTCTTTTCCTATATTATCAAACTCGGCAAGTACTACTCCGTTTTCTCTTTTCAAAATGCCTTTCACTTCTTTGAGAGAGCTTCCGGAAAATTCTCCCAGATTAGGAAAAATAAATTCAAAACCTACTTTCCCGAGGTTCACCTGAGGTTTTACCGCATAGGTCTGCAGATAAATTCCGGGAAGATTAAAAAAGTAGAGGTTTTTATAATCATTTATATTGTCATATGTAATATTGTATTTTGCAATTTCAGCGCCTGTTTCATTATTGTAGACAGACAATTTATTAGTTTCTCCCTGATCCAGAACAAACTGAAGCTGGGTTTCAATTTTATTGGTATAGGACGTTTTTCCTTCAATGGATACAGGCTGTCCGTTCAACCTCAGCTGAAGGACATCAGGTTTGGAAAATCCTTTGATATTAACCTCTCCGGGTTTCTGTACTTTATCATACAGCTCCATCGTATTGCTGTCTGTACATGAAAAAAGTGCAGCAAAAAACAGTAGTAATGCAAAGATTTTATTCATCTTTTTCAATTATTTCTTGTAAAAGTTTAAAAATATTGCCCGGCCCATGAGCCGGGCAATATATAATTATAAAAAAACTAGTTGGATATGTTCTGGATAACCTTTTTGCGAAGGCTACCCATTCTTTTATATTAAAATTTCATGGTGTTTCTAAAAATCAGATTCTAAGGGGGCGGAATGATTATTTTTTAATAAACTTCAGCCTTTCCGTAATCTTTCCATCCGTAATTTCTGCGATATACGCTCCGGATGTAAGCCCTGCTGTGTTGATCGCTTTAGCATATGGAGTGGTTAAGACTTTTTGTCCTGCTGCATTGTAAATATTGACTACAGTTGTATTTTCTTTCAATGCTGGGTTAAGATGCAGCTGTAAAGATTCTCTTACCGGATTTTCTGCTATTTGTGTTACAATTTTGTTTCCTTTTACATCCTTAGTTCCCAAAAATGAAGTAGCATAAATTCCTATTTCATCAATATTGATGTTCTGGACATTGTTTCCGCTTGTTTTTCTGTTTGACCACATTCCGATATAGATCTTTTTTCCCGCAAAAGCAGAAAGATCTACAAGAGATTCTACAAACTGGGTAAGATCTGCCGGAAAAGGATTGGCTGAGTCACCTACCTGTATTTTATACATACTCTGAACATCATTTCCGTCTGCATCTACGGTCATTGCCTGAAAGTCCGATAACGTTGGAACTTCTTTCTGCGGTGTGCTTACATAGATAAAAAGTTCTCTGGCAACAATCGTGTGAGTAGATCTCTGTCTCCCGATATAGGCGGCCAGTGTAATGGTTCCTGCAGTATTGGTAAGGTCAATCTGAGGAGAAATAATCCAGTCATTTTCTGTGGTGAATCCGTTAGCATTTCCAGTTGGAACCAAATTGATAGAATGGCGTAGAACACCTGCAGTTCCATAGGTCAAGGTAGTTCCGTTGTGATAGATGTTTTCTCCCTGTACCCATCCGTTTCCATTGCTATTAAGGTCATGAAAAGTCCAGCCCTGAAGATCGGCAGGAGTATCAAACGAATTTCCCCATACCAGAGACTGTGCTGCAGCCAGGTGGGATAAAAACAGAACAGATGATAAAATTATTTTTTTCATAATGCTGATGATTAAAATTTTTGAAGTAAAAGCAAGGAATCAGCATGTGCTGTTCCCTGCTTTTTAAAGTTTTTATTATTCTACAATGGAGAAATTGTATTTTGTCCAAAGTCCCTGGAAGTTTCCACAGTTTCTTGGAGATACATTCCAACCACCTTCGTTGAAGAAAGGCTGGCTCATACCCCATAGAGATGCAGGAGTTCCAGTTAACAGATTAGCTGCAGGGATTCCTGCTGTACCTGTACCTGTAACTGAAGTAGTAAATCCGTGAACCTGGATGGTGCTGTAAGCTGAAGCTGAAGAAAGTTCAGAACCTGTACCTTCTACTTTGATACCCACAGGATAACCTGTAACGACAGCGTTATTTAATGTTAATCTTCCGTGTCTTCTGATGTGGATACCGTTTTCATATAAAGCACCTTTAGTAGAGTTCTTAGAACCAACGATAGTAAGGTTGTTGATCACCGGATGAGTCAACAATGTTGTAGAAGAACCTTCTGCGTTGTTATCAAGCTCGATACCGTTAGAATCCGGGCTTGATCCGCTAAGACTGTGTGTAGAGTTGTAATCTGCCAAAGCTAATGCACAAGTGATTGTTCCTGTATATCCGTTATCGAAGTCGAAGTTATCATCATCAGCTGCAAAAGAAACAAGGTTTGAAGCGTTTACAGTACCTCCGAAGAATTCAAAAGAGTCATCTTTCCCGAAAGAAACCTGAATATGATCCAAAGTAGTTCCGTTTCCTACTCCTCCTAACGTAAGACCGTTGATTTCGTTACCTGAATTCGGAGCTAAAAGATCATATCCTGCAAATTCGATACGTACATACTTCAATGTTCCCCCGTTATGGGAAGCATTGGTACCTCCGTAATAGAAATCAGGACCGGATAATCCTTCAATTGTTTTTGTGAATGGAGTGTTTGTAGGCGCATCACCTAATATAACAACACCTCCGAAGTCACCAGGAGCAGCAGTTGTATCTTCGTTTCCGTCTAACAATTTGTAGCTGGTGAAAATAATAGGCTGAGCCTCTGTACCCGCTGCATTGATTTTTCCTGTTTTAGCAATTACCAAAACTCCGGTAGCTGTATTGTTTGCGCTTGGCTTGGCTTTAATGAATGTACCCGGCTGGATTGTTAATGTAGCTCCATTTTTTACCGTTACAATTCCATTTAGTTCAACTACTCCACTCCATGTAGTATTTGAAGTAATATCACCACTTACACTGGTTACCGGAAGCGCAGAAGCTGTAAGGTACTCAGCAGAAGTAGATTTCATTTCGAATGGAGAAGATGAATCTGCCAGTTGATCATTTTGACAAGCTGTAAGAGATAATGCTGCCACTGCAATTAGAGTTAGTCTTTTCATTGTTATAATTTTTAATAAATCCGGCTGTATTATTTTTATACCAGATCAGTTTTTTATTCAGGAATATCTTCCTCTCTATTCCTTCGATTTGTTTTTTGGTGTTCATCCCATCGCTGCAGGAGGAACTGCATTGAGGGCGTTCCCATGAGAATCGTTAATGCCTGGGAAAAGCTGTTAACGTCCGGTTTTTTCAGAACTGTACTGCTGTGCGCATCATCAGTATTCTTCAGTTTTTGATCAGGTTCCCGAAACCTGTACGCTTCTATATTTAAGATATCTTTCTGTATCGCTGGTATACTTCTTTAAAAAGTATAATTCACACTCAGGCTGAACATTCTTCCACTGTATGCCCTGAACATGATCTTGTCAATATTTTTATCATATCTGTCTGTTGCTCCCGGAAGCAGATCCCAGGCTTCTCTTTCTGTCCCTACATTACTTCCTCCTCCATCTTTTGCAGCCAGATAAGAATTGAAATTGTTATAATATTCTTTTACCCTGTTAAAAATGTTTCTTACATTTAATTTTACTTCCAGATTTCTGTTACGAAGTAATTTATAAGAGATCTGAGCGTCTGCCACTGCATAAGGCCGCTGGATTTCTTCTCCTTTGTACGCATATCCTACTGTGATGTACTGGTCTCCTTTTGCGTTATACAAAAAACTCATCCCTAAACGGTTTCCATCATAGATCAGTCCAAGATTGTAAGCATAAGGAGTCTGTCCGTAAAGCGGGCGTTTCACTTCATAGGTTTCATCATTATCACCTGTTTTGTACAGATCTTTAAAAGCCACTACTTTGGTATGGTTATACGTAAAATTTCCGCTTATGAAAAGCTTTTCCAGAAAAGTTACGTCAGCAATAAAGCCTAAACTTTTTCTTACCTCAGCCTCTACTCCTATCAGTTTTGCATTTTTTGAATTTCCATTATACAGGAAAAGATTTCCCTCGCTGGAAATATGGCCTTCACGTTCGATAGGTCTGTCTATATTTTTATAATACAGTCCTGCCGAAAATATTTCTCCTAATCCTGGAAACCATTCAAATTTGAAATCATAATTATTAATGACAGAGGACGTCATTTCTGTATTATAAATTAAACCATTAGCTATCGGATCGAAATAAGGAAGTCCTGTTCTTTCATTGAACTGAGGGCGGATAACAGATCTGTTGTAAGCAAGCCTTAGATTAATTTTATTGGTAGGACTGTAGGTAAAGTTCGCTGAGGGCATCCATTGCCACGGTTTATCTTCAACGGCTGCTCTTTCCACATTCTTTGTATCATTTGGATCTAATTGTTGTGAGATAAGATCATATTTAAAGTACTCTGCACGAAGGCCCCAGACTAACCTTAATTTCTTCCAACGGTTATCAAACATGACAAAAACCGCATGTTGATTAACCTCTCCTTCATACTTGTCATTTTTATACAATGCTTTGGTTTCCCAGCCAATACCACCCGGAACATAATGGGAGCCATTAAACCAGTCAGCAAGTGAACCATACATCGTCAAATAGTTCTTCTCGCTGTTCGGAACGTCACGGTTTTCGTCAACACGAAGAAAAAACTTCTGTTGCTGGTTGGTATTGTTTTTTATAGCACCGGCATATCCTGTTTTAATGGTATTTTTAAAGCTTCCTGCATCCATATCCCACTTAACAGACGCACCGTAATTGTAATCTGTTTCTTTGTTTTCTATATATCCTCTGTAAAAATCGGCTCCGGAATTATAGATCTTATGAAATGTGAGAATTTCATTTCCGATAAAGTCGTACCTGGTAATATACTGTGTGTAGTCTTTAGTATCAGAAGCTACTCCTGTACGGGCCGCAAACCAACTGATCTCTGTATTTCCTATTTTATGGCTTCCTTCCAGTTTATTTTGTAAAAGGGTCTGAAAAATCGGGTAATTGGTATTATCGGTATAAGGCCTGTCTAAGTTTTTGATCTGAGCCGGATCATTATTGGGGATGACACCGTTATAAAAATAATTATAAGCTAATTCTGCATTGGATGCCATTCCACTACCCGTTGAGTATTCGTTCCAGCCTGTTACTCTTGTGAGCGTATTATCAAAAATATGGGTATATGAATTACGGAATGAGATTCTGTTTTTCCCAAGTTGCAATCCAAAATTAAGCATTCCTGCCAGTGTCGAATTGTAATTATAGGAGGCCCCACTGTTTTTGAAATTATAGAATGGAATCTCTCCGTTTGCATCAGGCATTCCGGTAGTATCCAGCCAGTTTCCTCTTCCCGTATGGTCAATATCAAGTTTATTCTGTTCATTTCTGATGACAAATGCTCCGGCAAATCCCCATTTATTATTGTTTTTTAGCGCGTAGGTTCTTCCCAATGCCAGCTGTATATTAGATCCCATATCACCTCTGGTTTTATAGGTGCTGAAATTGTCATTGGTAAACTGCCTGGACTGTTCAAAAAACCTTGGATCTGTCCAGTTCATCGGCTCCAGTCCTTTGGGAAAATCTCTTGTACCGTCATCATACCCGAAATAGTCGTACTTTCCTCGCTTGCGGGTCAGAAATTCTTTGAAAGCCGACTGGTCATTATACGAAGTTCCTAACGTAACGGTTGTAAAGTTTTCATTGGGAATATCCTTGGTTCTCACTTCTACGTAACCTCCTGCAAAGCTGGCATTCATATCAGGAGTGGCAGATTTGCTTACCACCACACTTTCTACCATTGCCGTAGGAATAATGTCAAATGAAAAGTTCTGATTATACGCTTCCGTGCTTGGCAGGTTGATTCCGTCCATGGCCGCGGTGTTCCAACGTTCTCCCATGGATCTTACCACTACATATTTATTATCAATGGTGGTAATTCCTGTTACCCTTTTCAAAGTTCCTCCTACATCGCTATCCGGCGTTTTGGAAATCTGTTCCGCTGAAATACCATCACTCATCTGCGCTGCTTTCTTCTGTTGGGCAAGAAGTCCCGCCTGAGTATCTGCTTTACGGGCTGCCGTAATCACAACTTCTTTGATGTCTGTAATTTTATCTGAGGCCTTGTTTAAAGCAAATGAAACAGCATTCGTTTCTTTGTTCGTAACAGACAGTTTTTCAACTCTCAGCGTATTATATTTAGGTGCTTTTATCGTCAGATTATAAGTTCCCGAGGGAAGATCTATGGTAAAGTCACCGTTATTATCAGTGACCACTGTTTTCTGAGCTACAGTGACTTCTGCTCCGGTAATGGGATTTCCTACTTCATCCACTATTTTACCGGAAATTCGTCCGTTTCCCAATGCGGAAATATTTGAACTTTCATATTTTATCGAAATAAGATCACCATGCAGTCGGTAAATAATAGGAAGTCCGTTGGTAATATCCTTCAGACAGTTGTTGACAGAAGTATTTTCACATTTCACTCCTTTTACCTTCAGCTCTTTAATGTCTACCTTGGAATATGCCAGTCTCATTCCCGTTTTTCCGGCAAATTCTTCCAAAACTTCAATCAACGGTCTGTTGGCAGGTACAGAAAATGTTACTTTCTGCACCAGCTCCTGAGCTTCTGCGGCTACAGTAAAAAATAAGGCTGCTATGGTAATCCCACATTTCAAACTTTTCATACTTAATAGTGTTCTCTTGATTATGATTATTTATTTTTTATAATGATTTATTTCTTAAGGATATAGGTATTTTCTTTTTTCTGTACTTCCAGTCCCAGGATGAAAGCCAGTGATTCAATATTTTCTCCGACCGTTCCTCCCGTAAAATCCGCAGTAATTTTTTTATCTTCAGCTTCCTTAGGATATTGAACCTTTGTATGATAATTGCTTTCCAGGACTACTACTACTTCTTTTAAAGGAACATCGTTAAAACTCAGAGACAATATTGCAGCAATTCTGTCTGCTGAATTTTTTACAGGTCTCAGTGAAATAACTGCCGTAGTATGAGCAATTCCGAAGTTGGTCCACTTCTGATTAGGCTTAAGGAAAGAAACAGGAACCCCGGGAGTGGATACAGCCACCTTTCCTTCATAAAGATCAACCGCTTTTCTCTTCCCGGACTGTGAGATTTTAAATACCGTTCCTAATACTTTGGTACTGAAACCATCAGCACGAACGATGAATGGATGTGTTTTAGATTTTGCCACAGAGAAGATTGCATCTCCTTTTAAATCCACGACTCTGGTGGACGCAGGAAAAGATTTCTCTACAGTCAGTACAGCGCCTTGTAAAAGAGTAACCACAGATCCGTCTTCAAGACGAACAATACGATTTCCGGATTTTGCAATATATACGTCAGGCTTAATGAACATGGTGTAGGTAAATATTCCGCCCAATGATAAAAGCAGAATAATAACTGCAGCCATTTTATAGAGATGTGTTGTAAAGCTTTTTACAGATGAAATAGAAATACTATCTGTTTGAGGAAAATAATACTCCAGTCCGGATAATACTCTTTCTTTGGATTCTTTCATATGAATAGCATCCAGATTTTTTTCTGTCTGAGTTCTCCATAGTCTTAAAAGTTTATTTTCTTTTTCAGAGATTGAGTCTTCCGAAACTTCCCGTTCCCAAAGTTTGAAAACAAAGGCTTCAATATTTTTATATGGTAAAAGTTTTTTCATAAGGTCTTTCATGTATTCACAGATACTTCTATCTATAAGACAGAGAAAATGAAAAACTTCCCCAGGGTATTCTTAACGTTATATTCACATTACAACCAAATTGTTAATAATTTTCATCCTTTTTCACATTTACTCAACATTAACGTCATATTTGAGTCCTGTTTTTCAGAAATATTTAATCTTATCACACCCAAAGTTCACAAAAAGTTAATTTTCCTTTAGGTAATTTTGTATCACAATATGAGCCCAACAGACTATATATTATTAAAGAAAATAAAATCAGGCGACCGTCCTGCATTTATGCTGCTGTATGACCGATACTGGGATAGTCTATATCGCTTTGTTTTTGTACGGACACGGGATAAAGAAGTCTCTGAAGAAATTCTTCAGAATCTATGGATGAAGATTCTTGAAAATACAGATGTGATACAAACCGATGAAACAGAAAGTGCCAAAGGCTACCTTCTCCGTCATCTTCATTACCGGATTATTGATTTTTATAACAGCTACAAAAAAGCTCCTCCTACTCTGAGTATTGACGAGTTTGATATTCCGAATGAAATTGAAATGGCAGATTCAGATTATTTTGAAATTCTTGAGGAAAATGAAATTTCTGCTTTGTTATCCATGATTGATGAGGTGGTTTCTCAGCTTCCCTCAACAGAGCAACAGGTCTACGATATGAGAATCAGGAAAAATATGTCGGTCAATGAAACAGCAGAAGCACTGGGAATCAGCAACAAGACCGTGAGCAATAAGCTAAGCAAAGCTTTGGGAGAAATCCGTGAACAACTGAATCCGGAGTATAAGTCTTCTAAAAAGCTGGTTTCTATTTTGTTATTGATGGAGGTGTTGACGAAGTATTGATTTTGGGGTTCGGGATGCGAGATGCGAGGATATGTCAATAGTCAATTTGCTGTGCAGTCAATAGTCCATTTTGTAACATCATTTAACATTCACAGCGGAGCGGATTCACCTTTCACCTTTCACTTTAATGTCAATAGTCAATTTGCTACGCAGTCAATAGTCAATTTTTATAACACCTGTTAAAATTCACAGCGAAGCGGATTCACCTTTCACCTTTCACTTTTAAAGTCAATAGTCAATTTGCTACGCAGTCAATAGTCAATTTTTATAACACCTGTTAAAATTCACAGCGAAGCGGATTCACCTTTCACCTTTCACTTTTAAAGTCAATAGTCAATTTGCTTCGCAGTCAATAGTCAATTTTTATAACACCTGTTAAATTCACAGCGGAGCGGATTCACCTTTCACCTTTCACTTTAATGTCAATAGTCAATTTGCTGCGCAGTCAATAGTCAATTTTTATAACACCTGTTAAAATTCACAGCGAAGCGGATTGACTATTCACTATTCACCAAATACCGGCAGAAAAATGGTATTAAAATCCATGATTTTAAAATCGGCAAGATTTGAATCTAAATTTTCGTCATTATTGGTGAAAATGATAGTCTGCATTCCTGCTTCTTTTGCTGCTTTAAGCCCTGACTGACTGTCTTCAATGGCAATACAGTGTTCCGGAGAAACTCCCAAATTTTTTGCAGAAGTAAGATACACGGCAGGATGAGGTTTTCCCTGATTTTCAAACTCTGATGAGTGAATGGTATCAAACAGGTCATGAATCTGAAGCTTTTCAAGCACCGCATGTGCTACACGTAAAGGAGCATTGGTAGCCAGCCCTATTTTGTAGTCCTTGTTCTTAAGATTTTTAATAAACTTCTCTACACCAGACATGGTACAGTTTTCGGTTTGTATCATTTCGATTACTCTTGTAACCACTTTATTTTCCAGATCAGAGGCATCAAAATTTTCCCAGGGAAATCTTTTATACCAGAATTCGGTAACTTCCTGAGTGGTCATATACTTTGTTTGTGCCGCAAGATCATCCGTAACCTGCACTCCATAAGATGAAAATACATCCAGTTCTGCCTGGGTCCAGAATTTTTCTGAGTCTACCAGAACACCATCCATGTCAAATATTACTGCTTTTACAACCATTTTTTAATGATAAATGATAAGTTATTGGCTGATTTTATACACGCAGCGCTGTCCACCGGAAATAATGTGATCTACTCTTTCCACTTTATACTCCTTCCCTATCAAAGATTGGAAATTGGATAATTCTGCCCGACAGAAGCCCTGACATTCGGTTGCAGCCGCACATATCGGACAATGGTTTTCAATCAGAAAATAGTCTGTGCCTTCTTTTTTCCATTCTGCCATATAGCCTTCATCACTACGGACTTTTGCAAGAGATTCAAGACGCTGCTCCAGAGATTTTGTCTTGGAAAGTACTTTTTCATACCGTTCATGGGTGTTTTTTTCCCGGTCACTGATCAATAATTCCAAAGCATTTTCCCCTAAAAGATTTTTCACTGATTTCAAAATCTGAACGGTCACATCTGCGTGCGTATCCGGGAATTGAGACAGTCCTTTCTCTGTAAGCGTATAATAAGTAGAAGGACGGCCAACTCCTTCACTCTTCACCGAAGACCGGATCAATCCTTCCTGAGCAAGGTTGAGCAAGTGTTTTCTTGCGCCTTCTTTAGTTATTGACAATTCTTCAGCAATAAGAAGGGAGGTAGCTTCACCCCTCATCTTTAAAAACATCAGAATACGATCTGCTGCCGGCTTCTTCATTTGACAATATTTAGGTTGTTTTATTTTTCAACAACAAATATAGTCATTTTCTATAATTTCAAAAAAACAAAGCTAAAATAAAGATTTACAATATCTTATTGATTCAAATCACAAAAGCAATAAAACAACATAAAAGTTGTTTTATTAAAATATATTTCTACCTTTGTGGCACAATAATCAAAAAAATAAATACGATGAACCCATTTACATTACCACAATTGCCTTATGCTTATGATGCTCTGGCTCCTTTTATAGATAAAGAGACAATGACGATTCACCATCAGAAACATCATCAGGCTTATGTAGATAATCTGAATGCAGCATTGGCACAAACCAACGAAACGAATCCTGATCTGGATTCCTTATTGCAAAGAATCAGCGAATACAGTCCTGCTGTAAGAAATAATGGTGGCGGCCACTATAACCATTCTTTATTCTGGGAAATTCTTTCCCCTCAACCTAAGCTTATTCCTCAAGGGATGCTTCATGATGATATTACAGCCACTTTCGGAAGTCTTGACAATCTAAAAGCAGAAATGAAAAAAACAGGTTTGTCGCAGTTCGGTTCGGGATGGGTATGGTTATTTGTAAAATTCAACGGATCACTGGCCATCAGCTCTACTCCTAATCAGGATAATCCGATGATGGATATTCTTCCCACAAACAGAGGTTTTCCGATTCTGGGAATAGATGTCTGGGAGCATGCCTATTACTTGAATTATCAGAATAAACGTGCAGATTACCTTGATGCTTTCTGGTCTGTACTAGATTGGTCTGCTGTAGAAAGAAAATATGAAGAAGCTTTATCAAAAGTGAGATAAGTAACACTAAAAGTAAACTAACTATGACTGAGGAAAATTTTATCAATAAAGCAAAGGCTTCAGGCATTATTGCCCTTGACCTTTCAGAATACAAACCCACTACGGAAATTGTAGAACTGGATATCAAAGATCATCTTTTCATGGGAATGATTGTCAAGGAGAAAGAATTTAAGGAATCAATTGCTGTGGTGGATTTTTCTATATACAATGAAAAAGCAGTAGGAATTATCTGTTCTACGGATGCCATTATTCCTCCCTGGGCTTATATGCTGATTATGGAAAAATTATTTCCTTATGCTTCTTATGTAGATTTAAATAACGCAGAAACAATACTGCTCGATCTCTGGAAACGACGTCTCATTTATGCTGATCTTAAACGGTATAAAAATCAGAAAGTGGTGGTCCGTGCAAGTACCAGTCATGATCCTGCTTTGTATTTATTAGCAGCAGGATTATTAAAACCTCTGGTAAAAACATTGATGTACGGCGAGATAGGGTTACCTAAAGTAATTTTTAAACAATAAAAAAATGAAAGCTATCATATTCAACGGATCACTGGAAAGAAGAACTTTATCTACTTCCGGACTGATTTCAGATTATTTTTCAGAACGTCTGAAAACGCTGGGAATTCACACGAATATTTTTACCCTTGCTGATTCTGGAATCCCTTTATTCGATGTTACTCTCAACAAAACTCCTTTGGCTGTAGAACGTATGACTCAGATGTTCACTGATGCTGATTTGCATATCTGGCTGGCTCCTCTTTACCACGGAAGTATTCCTGGAGTGATGAAAAACTGTCTGGACTGGCTTGAAGTAACTGCCAACAGATACGAACCTTATCTTACGGATAAAACTGTGGGGCTGGTATGCTGGGCAGATGGTCTGCAGGCCATGCAGGGAATCAATGCCATGGATTCTATTGCCAAATCATTGCGTGCATGGCCATTGCCATTTAGCGTTCCCATTGTCAGGTCATCATTATTTACGGATGAGCAATCCACTCAAATTTCGGATCTGTATTCCGATAAGTTTGACAAACTTATCAGCATTGCAGCTTCTAAAAAAATTGCCATTATTGACTAAGTACCGGCAGAAATTGCTGCATATTAATGATTTAAATAAAAAATAGCACACTTTATGCTGCTTATTTTCAAAGAACAGTGTTAAACTGCTGTCATTTAAGTTTAGCAGGGATTTCAGAATCGTTCAACGTTGACGGAATCCCTTTTTTAAACCCTTTAAATTCAAACAATATGGCTATAAAAATAACAGATGCCTGTATCAACTGTGGAGCCTGTGAACCTGAATGCCCCAACTCAGCCATTTACGAAGGTGCTATCGACTGGCGCTGGAAAGACAAAACCAAGCTTTCAGGGCATATTACATTCCCCGACGGCACAAAAGGTGATGCTGAGGCTTACCATCCTGCTGTCTCAGATGAAGTGTATTATATCGTATCCGGAAAATGTACAGAGTGTAAAGGCTTTCATGAAGAGCCTCAATGTAAGGCTGTATGCCCTGTAGACTGCTGTGTGGATGATCCTGATCACAGGGAAACGGAAGAAGTACTATTGGACAGACAAAAATTCATGCACAGTGCTTAATCAGCTTCTATCTTTTATATTTAATTTCAATAAAGGCGGGTTTTTAACCCGCCTTCTTTATCATTTTTTATCTGGTATTAGCACAAAGTTATTTTGCTTTAATCTCGGTATAAATTTTTTGAGTAAAAGGAGTTTCTACCTCTGTTTCAGTACCATATTTCAATACAGCACCTGCAAACAATTCCAGTTCGTTATCCTTCTTTCCTGAATTGATATCAAGCTGTAAGGAAGTTGGAGTTTCAAAAGGAAATGTAGAAGCTTTCTTAAAAGTAGCTTCAACAATATCTTCCTGAAGATTTATTCCTTTCTTAGCAGCAATCTGTTGTATTTCTTTCATAATTCCGGTGGCTTCATTCTTTTGCTGCTCATCGGTACATACCGCTCCCATGGACGAGTTATGTTTAGCTGTTACCAATCCAAAGCTTGCTATAAATATGAATTTTGTCCAGATATCTTTTAATGAATTATCTTTAAAATCAAAGTCAATTTTACTTTCACTCAATAGCTCTGTAATCCATTCTATAGGTGCAGAAAAATGCTCAGGATCTCTTCCCACTATGATTTTACCTGCATTACCTTTATGTTCTACAGTTCCTCTTTCCTTAATATGAGAAGCTACATATACACAAGTTGGTAGAACAGTATGATCAGGAATAATGGTGCGTATTCTGTCATAGATATCTGCTCCGTTCATCATCGGAAGAAGGACAGTATCTTTATGAATGACTGGCAGTAATTGTTTACAGACATTTTCAAGATCATACTCTTTTACACAAATCAGTACCAGATCAGGATTTTTGATCTCACTGATGTTCTGCACGATATCATTAGGATAAGTCTGTGAATTGGAATGCTCCGGAGACAGCAATGTCAATCCGTTTTCTTTTACTTTATCATAAGTTTCTCCGCGGGCAACAAACGAAACGGTATATTTTCCTGTAGTTTCATTAATCTGATTGATTTTAAAACCAAAATAACCGCCTACACCACCCAATCCTACTACTACAATATGTTTTTTGTTCATGAAATTATTTTTAAGCAAAGATCAGCGATGACATTTAAAATATCACTTGACAAATGAAAAGAAATTACAGTTTATGAATATCTCTTCTGATCCTGCTCAGTGAGCTGTCTTTAATTCCAAGGTAAGAAGCAATCACTTTCAAAGGAACATGTTGAAAAATATCAGGATCTTTCTTCATCAGGTTAAAATATCTTGTGGAAGCCTTCTGACTCGCCATTTCGATCAGCCTGTCATGAATATTATAATAATTAAGAACAAAAAGAAGCCTGCTGAACTCTCTGAACTCGGGAATATTATGGAAATTATGCTGTACATTTTCCAATCCTGTTTCCCAGAAAACGCAATCGGTTACGGTCTGGTATATTTCTTTGGCAGGCTGCTGTCTGAAAAAGGACAGAAAATCATTTACAAAACAGGGAGCCGTATAAATATTTGTTGTGATTTCCTCATTATCTTCATTCAATATAAATGAACGGACATATCCTTTTTCCAGAAAATAGGTTTTGGTACTGATTGCATTTTTATCCAGTAAAACAGTATTCGCTTTTAAATTAAAATGGTTGAATTTTTCTGTAATTTTTTCCACCACCTCAGCTTGGATACTGAATAAGGAATGAAAGTAGATATTAAGTGATGATTTGTCCATTAGGTATTGTCCTAAATCTATTTTAAGGTCTAAAAATAGCAATAATTTGTGGAAGTTTGGTTAATCAGAAATTGTAAAACCACTCGTCAAAAATTCTCTGAATTTTCGCCTCCCCTCCGGAGAAGGGGAATTTTTCACATCATAAGAAATGATATCTATAAAATACAAAACCCTTTAAACATTGGGCTTAAAGGGTTTTTATTTTTGTAGAAAAGTTATTCTTCTGAGAGAACTTCATCATAAGTAACAGGATCTGTAACTTCCTGATATTGTTCCCATTCTGCTTCAAGCTGTTTATTCGTTTTCATATCTTCTTCAAGCTTCAAAGTTTCACGGTACTGTTTTGCTTCTGCTGCAAGTGTCCATTTGCAAGCAATTCCAATAGAATCAATATAGTTTCTAACATCATGAATATTCAACTTAAAAAACTCTTTTCTAGGATTAATTTTATTAAGCTGACTTTTCAAAAATTTCTTGTGAAGCTGTTTTTCCAATGCGGGAGCATCTTCAGCATATATCATGGCATGAACATCGAACTCAAAAGGGACACTTGCATCCCCAAGCTCACGAACACGGTCTAAAGGATCCAAACGTCTTGTCATACCAATTTTATAAACATCTTCTCCAAATGAACCGATATTTGAAATAATATATACATTTCCGGTTCTGGTCTGCTGTGCCATTGAGATTGCTCTTTGATTTTTCTCTTCAGCCTGGGTAAGCTTTTGCTGTAATTCTTCAAGCTGCTGCTGAAAAAGTATTTTTTGCTCCTCATTAGCTCTAGCTACCTGAGATTCAGCTTTCTCAATCAGCCTTTTTAAAGTCTGTTCTTCTTTTTCTGCCTCTTTGATTGCTTTTTCATAATCTTTACGTGCTCTTTCTTCTTCTCGAATCTGCTCACGAATTTGTCTTTGCTCTTCCTGTTCCTGCCATTTTAACTCCTGGACAACTACAGCCCAACGTAATTCTTCAACTCTCGCACTATGGTATATTTCGGATATTCTCGCATTTCTAAAAGCCTGTCCATTAAAATTAACTAATTGGAATGCATCATCCATCTTTTGTTTCAGAATACCAAAATTATCTTTCTTTACAGACGCCAAAATAGAATCTACTTTCCCGTTATAGGCATCAATAACAAAATCAATAGCTGTATTTCTTCTTGATTCATCCATATAATCACAGATACCAGCTTGTCTGCTTATAATCATAAGTTTATTATTTTGTCTGAGTTTTTTAAGATTATCACCCGCTTCTTTGTGGCCAAAATCTTCTGCCAATTCATCCAATAAAGTATATGTTGGTATCAGATATTCATTACCATAACCTTGAATCACATTTTTCATTGCTTTTATTCTATCAGCAATCTGATCAGCTTCTTTTAAACTTCGATAGGCATCTCCACCTATTGATTCTGCCTTTAATTCTGCATTTTCCACAATACGCTTAGCTTCATTCACAGCATTTTCATACAGTAATTCTATTTCTCTGGTTTTCTTTTCAGTGATTTCCTTTACATTTCTACGAATTTCCCGTGCCTGGCTCTGTGCTTCTGAAAACTCCTGCCCAGCTTTTTCTTTCAATCTCAGACTATCTCTTTCAGCTTTTTTAAGAAGATAATCACATTCAACCTTTACATCAATAATATCTTGATATTTTCGTAATGCATCATTATGTTGTAATAATTCTGCTATCTTTTTGCTCAGAGTAACCTTATCAAGGTGAAGTTTAGAAATTTCTACTTTCAATAGACTATTTTCTTGGTTCAGATTTGTAATTTGAGTATTTTTTTGAAGGAGTTCTTTTTTTAATTTTCCTGAAGTACTGAAGGCATATATTATCAGTACAAATAAAATAATGATCAATAAAATTTCCATGGTCGACATCTTTTTTCCGGCAATATTAAATAAAAAGAATGGCTACAACTTACGGAAAACCATAATTTAAAGGGTTTTATATTTTAAATGTTCGAATTTGATTCCCTAGGACTTTTAATGAGAAAGATTCATTAATAATTATCACGATGAATTTCACATGACTTGGTGATCTATAGCAAATTTTGTAATTTTCTTCATTAAAAATAAGTATTAAACGGACCAAGATTATGGATATTGATTTCACTTATAACTTTATCGAACCTGATAAGGAGATTGCAGATTTCGTTGAAAATCTGGGTACTTTTCAGAACCTTTCGGATGAAGCAAAAGAGGTGGTGATCATTCCTGATGGAAGAATTGATTTATTTTTTTCAGAGTCCGTTTCAGAGCCTTTTCATATTACCCTTCTCGGGCTGGAAACTTATCCTGAGCAAAGATATATCGCTCCTCATACCCTTGCTTTTGTTATCAGCTTTAAACCTATAGCAGTTGAATATATTTTACATACCTCTATTGCCGATTTATTAAACCTAGGAAAGGAACTCTCTCCTGATTTCTGGAATTTTAAAGCTGACGATATAAAGGATTTTAATCATTGCTGTACAAAAGCCACTCAAAAAATAAAAGAACTTCTTCCTCAGAAAATAGATGAGAGAAAACGCCGACTTTTTGAATTGGTTTATACTTCAAAAGGGGAAATGAGCGTACAGGAACTTTCCGAAAAAACAGGCTGGAGCAGCAGACAGATCAATCGTTATTTTACCAAACAGCTTGGCTTGTCATTAAAAGCCTACACTACTATTTTACGTTTCAGAACATCATTGGAACATATTGCCCAGGGAAGACTTTTCCCGGAACTCAATTATACCGATCAGAATCATTTCATCAAAGAAGTGAAGAAATTTTCAGGAGTTGTTCCTAAAGAATTATCCAAAAATAAAAACGACCGATTTGTACTATTATCGGTATTGAAAGGAAAATAAATTTGCATTGTAAAATTTAAATCAACAATGCTTATAGACAATAAATCAATAGCAATCGTTGGTGGCGGTCCTGCAGGACTTACACTGGCAAGACTTTTACAACTGAAAGGTGCAAATGTAAAAGTATACGAAAGAGATTTTAATAAAAATGCCCGTGTACAGGGTTCTCCTCTTGATATGCATGAAGATTCTGGGCTGGCTGCCATACGCAAAGCAGAACTTCTTGAAGAGTTTAAAAAGGCTTTCCGTCCGGGTGCAGACAGAACTCTGATCATGAATGAAAAGGCCGAAATATTTTTTAACGATCATAAAACAAAGCCTGAAGAAGATTTCGGCCATGAAAATTTTCGCCCTGAAATAGATCGCGGTCCATTAAGAAATATGCTGCTGGAATCTCTAGATCCTGAAACCGTTGTCTGGGACAGTCATTTTCTCTCTATGGAGCGTAAGGGTGAAGGCTGGCTGCTGCATTTTAAAAATGGAAATTCTGTGTATGCTGATCTTGTCGTTGCTTCAGATGGTGCCAATTCTAAAATCCGCCCTTATCTCACTGATAGTAAACCTATTTATTCCGGAATCATTATGCTGGAAGGAAATATTTCAAAAGAAAATGCTCCTCAGATTGATGCTTTGATCAAAGGGGGAAAAATTATGGCATTTGGAAATTCTCAAAATATCTTAATGGGTCAAAAAGGCAATGGAGATCTCGGATTTTATGCAAGCTTTAAAGCAGATGAGCATTGGCCTGCCACTTGCGGTCTTGATTTTTCTGATACTGCACAGATGCTAAAATGGTTCAAAACAGAATACCCGGAATGGAGCCCAATCTGGGAGGAACTTTTTGAAAATGCAAAAACTCCTTTTATTCCACGTTTGATCTACTCTATGCCTTTAGATCAAACGTGGGAAACTCTTCCCAACCTCACACTGATTGGGGATGCAGCCCACGTAATGCCTCCATTTGCTGGAGAAGGTGCTAATATGGCTATGCTGGACGCCCTTGAACTGAGTGAATATTTAACAGATGAGAATTGTAAAACCTTACAGGAAGCCATTTCCGTCTACGAACATCATATGCGTAAGAGAGCTGCTACAGCTACGCAGGAATCCCTTGAAAATGGAGAACGAATGCACTCTGAAACCTCATTAGCCACTATGCTTGATTTTTTTAATAGCCATTTGGATTAATGATCATCAAAAGGCTGCCTTCAGTTGAAGACAGCCTTTTTTCCCTCTTGAAATAATTCTTTTTCTCTCCGCCTTTAGATCCTGATACGGAGATTCATTCGTGTTGTTTATTTTTTGATTAATTTGTTATTGTAAGTGTTTTTCTCATCTTTTATGGTGATCACATACATTCCTTTTACAAGAGAAGCTACATTGATTTTTCCATCAATCTTACCTTCCTGAACAAGTCTTCCATCCGCACTGTAAATTTTGTAGTCACCTTTACCTTTAAGATTTTTCACTTCTACAAATGTATCTGCAGGATTAGGATAAATAGATACCTCTGATGATTTTGTATCTACCGTTTCTCTCACAGCAAGGGTACTCGCAGTAATTTTCACAGGAAGATCCATAATACCTCCCGCCTGGCTTGCCAGCTCACCACATACGCTATTCAAAGCACTCGTTGAAAATTCACCAACCACTCTCATTCTTAACACCTTATCTCCAGAATAAGAGGTAGCAGGAACCGTGAAGTTAAAACTTGGCAGCCCAATATTACCTGCATTTGTTGTTGCTGAAGTCTGTCCTACCCTTTCTGTAGCTTCAAATACTCCGTTTCTGTTGTAATCAATCCAGGCAGATAGATTTACCGGTATTCCGTTTTGCAACAGATTCCCTATTCTAGGCGTAAGCGTATAGGTACTACCTTGTGTCAAATTAACTACCTTAGTAAGATCTTCGCTTAAATCTTTATAAGATCTTGCTGTAAGATCACTATAATCAAGATTTGCAACAGTAACTTTTAAGATGGATCCTACATAAGGTGAACCTGAATTTAAAAGGCAGTAATCAACTCCAGTCTTTAATCCTTTTGTTTTGAATGTATAATTATTAGAGAAAGCCCCGGAAACAGAATTAACTACAGCCGCTACCTGTACTTCATAATTGGTTTCATCTTCTAAATTATTCAGAACTACAGAATTTGCCTGGCTTACAGCATTAGACCAGTTTGCCGTTCCTGCTTTTCTGTAATTAACAGAGTAAGTAGCTCCCGGAACGCTATTCCAGGATACCCTTGCCGTTGTTTTAAAGATCTCCGTATCTATAGTGGAAATACCTGTAGGTGCGGACGTAGAAGATGTAGGTGCAGCCCCCACAGTAATAGCAGGAGACACGGCATAAAAGATATTTCCTACAGCTGAAACTCTTAGTTTTATAGCTCCATTTATATTTCCTGGCATTTGTGCGCTATAACTCCCGGTGTTTGGTGTTGCAGCAACCAGATTTGTCCAGGTTGTTCCATTATCTGTAGTGTAATCAATTTTTACACTCGCTGTATTATAAGGTGCAGCATTTGTATTGGCAACATCCCAATAAATTGTATTTACTGCATCATTATACAATACTGAAGATGCAGTAAGCCCATTGAATTTGAACGGTCCGTCATTCCCTACAGTCACTGTAGTTGTTGAACTTGAAACCATAGGACGCTGAGCGTTTTGATCTCTTACTGTTACAGCATAATTCAATGTTCGGGGGATATAAGATACCGTTTCCCATGCTTGCTTGTCTGTTAGAATTCCATTCATAACGCTCGCCAACTTTGGAAAATATCTTCTTCCGTTTGCCGTACCAGGAACTGATCTTGATAAAGCTCCTTTTGGATTGTATCCCCATCCGCTATCCCCTGAAATTGTAGAAAATTCATCTGTACTGTCATTCTGTTCCCAGGTATAGTTTACAGGATCATTTTCTGCATCAATGGCTAAAGCTTCAAGATAATAAGCGGTTCCTTTAGGAATACTATAAGCCACCAAAGGATTAATAGCTGGCGCTGTATTATTGTTTATATTTTGAGAGGCTCCACAATTAAGTTTATTTTCTAAATTAGTTAATACCTGATCGATGGATTTATAATGGAAGTATCCATCGGCGTTAGCCTGCACATTATCATAGGTAATTCCGGCATAGCCCATAATAGTAGTACCTCCTCCAGGCTCTACATTGGCTCCCTGATTGGCATCTGTGACAGAAGTATTTGAAAATGTGTGATTAGCTCCCAATTGATGTCCCATTTCATGAGCTGCAGTAAAGTCAAAAACTTCACCTACAGGAACAGGTCCCTGGGTATAAGCTGAACCTTTTTTTATTTCAGTATTAGTGGCCGGATCTACACAGACAATTCCGATTCCCCCTGCATTTCCGCTTCTTTCTGCATTTTGATTAAGAACATGCCCGATATCATAGTTGGCATTTCCTACTACAGAAGTAAGGGTCTGTTGCAACTGTAAATTTAAATTATTAGAATAAGGATCTGTAGCCGGATCAAGATAGATGATATCCGGAAGATTCTGAACGGTCAGATGAGCTCCGAAATCTCGTTCAAAAACTCCGTTTATGCGGGTCATCGTATTATTCATGGCAGCCAGCACTACTCCTTTCTTTACGTCGTCGGTTGCATTGGCCGGAGTTCCTGCTGCAGTTAATTGATATTGGCTGTATTCTCCTGTAACGGACAATGCCATTCTAAAATCTCTGTATTTTGTATTGGTAGGTCTGCTGGCGATTCCAACTCCGGAAAGCATTTTTTTACCATTCTCTACCAACTTATTAATATCCTTAAAATCACGTTCTCCGGTATCACATTTAAAGCCATGCTCTCCTTCATTCTTTGTTTTATAGAATACTCCATACGTCTGTTTATCAGCACTTATTGGCTCTATAAACTGGAATATACCATTTTTAATGATCATAGACTGCATATCATTAGGAGATGTACTGAATCTTAAATACTTAGATGGATCATCCACACCTACTCCCGTATAAGATCCCAGTTGATATTTATCGGCCAGGGATTTATCAAGTACAGGATTGCTATAGACAGCAAACTTTTCAATCTTTCCGTCCACAGTTGGTAGAGAAATAATAACCGGCGTTGCACCCTTCCCGGTTTCTTCAGCATTTCTTAGCATTTCGCGAAGAGATTTCAGATCCACTCTATAAGAATGTTGTACTTCTACTCCTTCTCTTATCTGTGAAGTTTTCTGAGAGACAGATTCCCATCTCTGAGCATTGAAAACCGTAAAACAAGATGCTAATGCACAAACGAATAAAATTCTTTTTTTCATAGATTTATTTAAAATTACTTTGGTTGTATGATTATAGGTAGCTCATTTTTATCAAAAGATCATTTTGGATTCTGATCAGTCCACTTAAGTATTATCATAAGTTCAACAAAATGAAATCCATGATGCAAAATTCACAACAAATCACTCCACAAAACTTGCATATTCCAAATAAAAAACAAAAATAAATGATACTACACATATACAACAGCAATTACAAATGTTTAATTATCAACCACTTAGATTTAACACCTAATTTTGTCTTAAATAGTTGTGTTTTTATACGTACATATTATTAAAAATTTCCATCTAAGGACGGATGAAAAAACAATACTGAATATCAGATGAAAAAAAGATGAATTAAAACAAGAATAATCAAAAGACGCGGTGCAAAAAAGGAACACATTCGAAGAACACCGGCTCTTTTTTAAAAATAAGTTAGCAAATCGACTACAAATCACAATCGTTTAAATACCAACAATTTAAACAATCGAATACACCATGTAGTACCCATGTAGTATAGTCTTTTTTCTTGTTTCCATTAAAAATTTTCATATTTGACCATTGAGACCACTTAAAAAACCGGGTGGTGAAAAGAGAATATTTCGAGTACTGTCTGACCTGATAAATCAGACAGTTTTTTTTGGTTTATTTTAAGGTATCAAAGAAATGATAAATATCTGTTTCTCCCGGAATATTTAATTTTTTTCTGATCCTGTATTTTTTCTGCTGAATACTCCTGTGCTGAACCATGGTATAGTTTGCTATTTCTTTAGAAGTAAAATGAAGTTTAAGCATTGCACAAAAAATCAATTCAGAATTTTCAAGATTGGGGTTAATTGTTAAAAGCTGAACTATAAATTCGGGGTAACTTTCTTTAAAACGATCCAGAAATTCAGGGTCATTTTTTTTACCCAGTTCTATAACTTTTTCCTGTTTATTGTCATTCATTCTTATTTTCAGATTCTCAGCTTCTATGGCAAGAACTTTTTTCCGTTTCCTCAACGCAATAATAATTCTCCAGGCATATAATCCCAGCAGACAAAGACCAATAAACGACAGAGAAACAATCCAATAAATTTTACTTTTATGATGATTAGCATCCTGCTGAGTTACTGCAATAAAAGATTCCATATCCTGATTGATAGTAGCCAGTAAAGATGTATTTGTTCTGTAAAAAGCATCTGTATAAGCTTTCAAATAAAGATAAGCCTTTTCTTTATCTCCGGTACGTTCATATAAAACTCTGAGATCATTATAAATATACTTAGCATAATAAGCATAAATATGTTTCGTTTTTTCATTGATTTTCAAAGCTTTATTAAGAGCTATTTCCGCTTTATCATACTGTTTATAATTAAGAAAATACTCTCCCATAATGGTATTGGCATAGAGGGCTATTCCGTCTTCTTTACCATTGATATTAGCTTTGTTGTAAGCCATCGTTATATATTTATATGCAGAATCTTTGTCTTTATGCATATACACATAATCACTTATCGCACAATCTGCAAGGCCGGTATCATCTATTTTTTTTGCTTTATGGAAGTATTCCAGTGCTTTTTCGTATTCTTTTTTTTGCATGAGATAAATAGCCTGCCTCAAATAAATACTGAAAAGAATATCATTTTTAAGTTCATAATTCTCACTTTTCTTTATAAAACTCATTGCTTCATTATTATATTGAAAAGCTTTATCAAGCCTTCGAAGCTCTACATTGAAACGGCCATAAACATTATAAAACCTGGCTTTGTGTAAGTTATCCTCAGAATCATCCAGAATCTCTTTGGCATTATCAAAGAGAATTTGTGATTTCTGAAAATTTTCCAGGGAAATATTGAGTTCTGCAAGATTGATATAGCAGAGCGCCTTCCCATCTGCATAATTCATTTCATCGGCCTTTTTGTAATATCTTTTATTAAGATTAATCAATGAATCATATGCTCCGGCAATTCTGAACTTTTCATTCTGTTTTAGCAAGGCAACGTCAAATTTCTTTTCAGCCTCTTTCTTTGAATGAGAATGGCACGAAACTAAAACAAACAGTAAAACAGAAAGAAAAATACGCATCATAGGTTTCTCTAATTAAGCTAAAATTCCTGTATAAATAATGATCTTTTTAGAATAACAATCCTGTTTAATTTTAAAATTCTCAATGGTTATTTCTGATAAGATCAATAATAAAATCTTTTCATAAAACAGAATCCTGCGGCTTTTATTGTGATATATTTCTTTATTCTGCTAAGTTTTCAAAAAAGTCATAAATATCTGTTTCTCCGGGAATATTCAGTCTTTTTCTGATCCTGTATTTCTTCTGTTGAACAGATTTATGCTGTACAAAAGTATAGTCTGCAATCTCTTTGGATGAAAAGCGTAATTTCAGCATTGCACAGAAAGCCAGCTCTGAATTTTCAAGATCGGGATTGATCTCCAGAAGTGACTTAATAAATTCAGGATAGAATTCTTTAAATTTCAACAAGAAAGAAGAATCATTCCTTTTAGCAAGCTCAATCACTTCCTGTCGCTGCTTGGTCTGGACATGGTTTTTCAACGTATTAGTTTGCTCTTTTAAAGTATTTTTCTTCTTTTGTAACCTGTTAATTATTTTCCGGACATATACCCCTGAAACGGTAAGTACTGTGATAGACAATGCAATAAATAACGGAAGATCATTTTTATGCCAGTCTGATTCCTGTTTCATTTCTGAAATAAAATCTTCGGTAGCTTTATTCATAACGACAAATCGTTCTGCATCAAACCTTCCTTCCTCTTCCATATATTTCTTCAGATAAAAATAGGCCTTACCGCCATCATTTTTTTTCTTATATAATTCTGCAAGTGCTTTGTAGACTTCTTTGATATGGGAAGAATAGGTTCGTCTTGTCTTAATGTTGATCTCCAGGGCTTTTTTAAGGGCTTTTTCAGCTTGTTCACTATTATCAATTTCATTATAATAATATCCCATTGTATAATAAACCCAAAGAGACTCCACATCCGTTGTTTTCTGGCTGATCATTTTTTCATCTGCTCTGGCAATGTATATACCCGCAGAATCAGGTTTATGGGTAAATAAATAATATTGTGCCACCATACAATTGGTATAGGCTGAATTTTCCAACATATTTGCTTTTCTAAAACATTTTAAAGAGGTTCCAAACCATCCTTTCCATGCATAGTAAATTCCTTTGTTTACATAAAGTCTGGGCAGAAGTTTCTGGGTAAGTTTCGTTTTTTTTGCCTGTTTTAAGTAATAAAATGCTTTGTTATTACATTCTATAGCCCTATCGTTGAGTTTAAGGTGAGAATAATACAGACTGTAATCATCATAGAAGACTGCTTTATGGTAAGTATTTTCAGAATTGAACAGGCCTTTTTCTGCTTTATTGAAAAAGTACCGGGCTTTTTCATAATTCCCTGCAGAAACGTTTACCCCTGCCATATTCAGATAGCAGAGTCCTTTTCCTCCTGTGTACCTCATTTTGGCGGCTTTTCTCAGATATTCTTTATTAAGCCTGACAAAAGCTTCATATTGACCGGACAACTGAAGTTCTGAACTTTCAGTCAACAGAGATATATCAAAGTTTTCTCTCACTTTATTTTGAGGTTCACTATGACATGAAAATATAACCCAAAATATTCCCATGCAGATTGGAAAGGCTATTATTTTCTTTATACCTTCTGAGTTTGTCTTTATATTTTTAAAAATGATTAAATCAATTTTTCTCATCACACCACTTTTCCGTATATATCTACATATCTACCTATTCACTTATTTACAAATAAGTTGATAATTTCCTACCGTTATTTCAATATTATTCCCCAATTAGTGTTATAAATATACATAATTTATCATGTTCCTTATGAAATAAACGAGTTATTTCGCAAAAATGTAACATTCAAATAAAGTAATGTAATATTCCCCCTTAAACAAGCACTTTTTAAAATTGACAGACTGCATTTATATGCTTTTCTGATCAAAAAGTATATGTTTTGTTTATAATAAGACTATCTGAAATGAAAATTGTTACAGATAGATGAGATCGTTTTAAAATTTTAATAAATTATTTAAAACTCTGTTGCTAAAAAATTATCTCCATCTTTGTATACTGATGTAAATAAAAACCTGATCAGCATGAATATTATTAGCTATCGAAAACTTCTTCCCGAAGAAAGCAAAACATACCGCGTAATCCGTCTGGAAAGTCTGGAAAAGTTCTCGGAATCATTTGGAGCCAACTATCATGAAGCCCTGAAAATTGAAAAGTTCCAAATAGAAAGTGATATTGAAGAACAAACTTTTGGAAGATTTGTTTTGGGTGCCTACGCAAATGATCTGCTTATAGGCATATGTACTTTTGTTAAAAGTGACAAAAACTCTGGTACAATTTACCAAATGTATGTAAAGAAGGAGTTTCAAGGAAAGAATATAGGTCAGGGATTGATTGAAGCTGTTATTCATGAAGCAGGCAGACAATTTAATGACATTGAAATTCTTTTAGAAGTTGCCCCTGGAAATGATAAGGCTTATAATTTATACAGAAAGACAGGATTTTTGGAGGTAGAAAAAACTTCTGCCCAAGATAGCAGCCATTGTATCATGATGAAATATATGCCTAAAAAAATTGAATAACATCAGAATCCTGATCCAGAAACCAAGTTCTGCATAGTTAAATATTGTAATGGAATTAGGGTATTTACTAAATTTAACAAAGAAAAGGGATACAGCTCTAAGCAATACAATGTATCATTATTTTTTTAAGTTAAATTAAAGCATGAAAACGGAAAACTTTGAAACAATATGTGATGATGGTGTAAAGCTTAAAGGTATACTTCTTATTCCGGATCATCCTAAAGCAGTAATTCAATTTAACTGTGGTACGGGAACAAAAAAAGAATTCTATTTGTCTTTTCTCACCTATCTTGCTGAAAATGATTTTCTGTGCTGTCTTTGGGATTACAGAGGAAGCGGAGATTCTTATTCCGGAAATCTGAAAACCTGTGAATTTACCTTTTCAGATTATGGAATAAAAGATATGCCCGCCATCAAAGTTTTTTTAAATAAAAAGTTTCCCGATCTTCCGTTTATGATTGTAGGGCACAGTGCCGGAGGCCAACAAATCGGATTTATGAAAAATCTGGATAATGTAAAGGGAATGATCAATTTTGCCGTATCTGCAGGTTATTATATGAATATGCCGTTTTCATACAGAATGAAGGCTTATTTTTATTTTTATATTTTTACTCCCATAAGTGTTCTGATGACAGGATATGTAAAAGCCAAAACCTTTGGAATAATGGAAAACCTGCCCAAAAATGTTGTATATGAGTGGCGAAACTGGCTTGAAAAAAAAGATTACTTTTTCGATGCTCAATTTTATGGTACTACTGTTCCTATAGGACATTTCAAGAATTATACATTCCCCATTCATCTATTCTGGACCACTGATGATACGATATCCAGCCAGAAAAACACTGAAACATATTGGCAGCACATTGACAGTAAAGAAGATATCACTTTCACAGAACTGGTTCCTTCTGAATTAGGATTAAAAAAAATTGACCACTTTGGTTTTTTCAAAAAAAATATGAAAGACAGGCTTTGGATACATGTCGTAGATAAATTAAATCATTTTATTTAACCATGTAATTCCGAATGTATTCATCTTAACTTATATTAATATCACAAAATTAAAATCTCAGTATAAAGAAAAACGGACAAACCATTATAAAATAGTTTGTCCGTTTATTGTGACCCGGCTGGGATTCGAACCCAGGACCCATACATTAAAAGTGTATTGCTCTACCAGCTGAGCTACCGAGTCGGCCATTTACTTTTTCAAGCAAATCCCTATGTTTAAGGGACTGCAAAGATAGAAACTTTTTCTTTATTTACAATACTTTCCCGGACATTTTATGCCCTTGATTCCGCTAACTTTTACAATATCAGAGACAAAAATTTTAATGCTTCTGACACAGATATACATTTTAAATTCCAAATCTTGTAAAACGCATGAAAAATAGACTTAAATTAACATTTGTTTATTTTGATAGAATAAAGTTACGATGAGCAACTGCTCAGTTATGTAGGCAAATTACTCTAAAACGGAGACTTTTACAGTTTGTGATTTTCTTAAACAAAAAAAGCTTCAACGTATGTTGAAGCTTTATCAAGTGACCCGGCTGGGATTCGAACCCAGGACCCATACATTAAAAGTGTATTGCTCTACCAGCTGAGCTACCGAGTCGGCCACTTACTTTTTTAAGTAAATCCCTTTATTTAAGGGACTGCAAAGATAGAAACTTTTTCTTTATTTACAATACTTCCCGGACATTTTATGCCTGTGATTCCGCTAACTTTTACAATATCAGACTTAAAAATTTCACACGTCTTAGGAGGTTCTTAATATAATTTTCAAAAATGCACCCAAAAGGCTTCCGATGAAATTGAAAACTGCAGTGAATCACTTTGCTACTCGCGGACGATCAGTAAATCAATTTTATTTTCTTAAAATTTGAAACAACCTTACTATCAATAATTTGTTTTTTTCAAATAAATTCACTATATTGATGTATGAAAAAAAATGAACGTCAGGACAATATAACACACGCTGGCAAAATTAACGAACGAACAAAAGCATTGGAAGTCCTTGAAAAAGCAAAAAAAGTACAAGGAAAAATTACATTTCTCCGTCAGGGAGTCGGGAGAAACTTTAAGCCCAAAAATGAAGAGTAAAGCTATTACTGAACTTCGATTGCAAAGTGCGAGTACAATCAACTGGTCCATTAATTTAAATAACCGGCCATTTTAAAACATTATAGCGAACACTATAAATAAAAAACCTGCAAATTATTTTTTGCAGGTTTTTTTGTGTTTTTCTGATGCTTTGATTTTTGCATCTTTAAGATTGTGACCCGGCTGGGATTCGAACCCAGGACCCATACATTAAAAGTGTATTGCTCTACCAGCTGAGCTACCGAGTCGGCCACTTACTTTTTCAAGTAAATCCCTTTATTTAAGGGACTGCAAAGATAGAAAAACACTGCTTAAATCCAAATTATTTAAAACTTTTTTTATCATAAATTTCACATTAAAAAAGTCAAACACTTGTTTATAAATTAATTACGCTGTTACTTTTTTAATTCAAATTCTCAGCAAAAATAGGAGCTGGCGGATAATATTGTTTTTTGAGTAAAAAATTTATTTTGGTAAATCAAAAAACAACACTATCTTAGTAACTAAGATAATTAGCAAATAATTTAATTAATGACTAAAAATAATATACAAAATTTTCGTGAAGCCAGCAGAGCATACTCTGACGCCTCAATCTTTATGCATGAAGCCATTGCGAGGAAAGCCGGGCTTTCCAGCACTGATCATAAATATCTGGGACTTATTCTGCAGTACGAATCCATAACAGCAGGTGAAATATCTAAGCTGACAGGTCTTACAACCGGAGCTGTTACCGGATTGATAGACCGTCTGGAGAAAAAGAATCTTCTTAAAAGAGAGTTCACCAAAGAAGACCGCAGAAAAGTAATAATCATACCAAATACAGAAAACAGCATGAAATTACTCGGTCCTATTTTTGAAGAGCTGCAGCAAAAAACCATGAAACTCGTTTCCACTTTTTCTAAAAAGGAAATAGAAACTATTGAACGTTATTTCAGGGAAGCCACAGTTCTTATGAAAGAAACAACAGACCATTTAAATAACCCATAAATCAATACAAAATCATGGAAAGTTTAACAGCAACTTATATAACCCGCGCAGAAATCTGGCTTTGCATCACAACGTTACTTTATTTTCTTATGAACGGGGCACAGATTTTCGAAACTCTCCTATTTGTACCTAAATGGGCTTCTTCCCCACCCGATACATTGAAGCTGCTTCAGGATGAAAATGGAGTAAGCCTGAAGTTTTTCTGGATCATCCTTCACTCTTTGCATGAAATAACCTTTATCCTTGCAATTGCTTTTTGCTGGAAAATAGATCCGGTAAGGAACTGGCTTTTGATTTTACTCATTATCCACGTAGCAGTAAGAGTCTGGACATTAGCTTTTTTTGCTCCGAACATTATACAGTTTCAGAACTTAGCATCCGCCACTTCCGTTTCACAGGAAATCATAACCAGAATTTCACTTTGGAAAACCCTTAATTATATTCGGGTAGCTGTTTATATCGCGGTGTCAATTGGTTTCATTCCTCTTTGTATTAAAGTACTCAGTTTTCGTCTGTAATGACAGGACCTCAATCTAAAATATAAATTTCGCCGATCAGAGATCGGCGAAATTTGCAAATCAACAGATTCTCGTTTAAGCTAAATTTCCAGATTTTGCATTCTGATATTCAAAAATTTCTATAATTGTGTTCATTGTTTTCTGTCCGAGGTGTTTTCCAACCAGATAAAGAGCGGCATCTATTCCGGCTGTGATTCCCGCAGTAGTTATCAGATTGCCCTGATCAATATATCGTATATTCCGGATTACCTTAGTATCCGGATTATGCTGTTCAAGGGCATCCAACAGCATATGATGGGTAGTAACATGATAATCAGCAAGCATTTCCGTCCCTGATAGCAGCATACTTCCGGTACATACCGTAAATATAACTGTTCCTGCATGATAATGATTTTCAATCCATTTCAGGACAGTTTCCCGAAAATCCCTGTCCTGAATATATTTCATAATGTATTCAGGATTTGCTCCCGGAACGACAATCATATCCGGTTTAGGACAGGTATGGATATCATAAGTAGGAATAACAGCCATCGTATTAGCTTCCATATACACCGACTCTTTTGTTTTCCCGACGGTAAAGCAATTGTAGCTGCCGGGTTCCAGAACATTCGCTTTAACAAAAACATCTAAAGGGCCATTTAAATCAAGTGCTTCCACCTGATCATAGATTAAAAATGCTACATTCATTGTCTTGCCGTTTGGTACGTGATTCATAATTTTATTATTTAAGATTATTATTTTCAGATCATAGCACAGGTCTTCCCTGCTGACAATTGATGATTGTCAGTTTTATGTAAAATCAACAAGAAAAAGCTATTATTCTGTAGTATTGAATGCCTTCCTGTACTGTGCCGGAGAGAGGGAAATGTTTTTAAGAAATAAGCGGCTGAGAGAAACAGCATTACTCAATCCGCATTTATCAGCTATCATATCGATGCTCATATCAGTATATTCCAGCATATTTTTAGCCTGATCCAGCCTCATTTTTTCGAGAAATCTGCCGGGAGTCATTCCTGACTCTTTTACAAATACCCTGGAAAAGTTACGGACACTCATGTTCAGGAACTCTGCCATATACTCCACCGTAATAGCTTCTCCAAGCTTATCTTTCAATAAATCATGGATTTGTTTTGTAAAAGGAGACATTATTTCATATTCCGGCAATGCATTTCCGAACTGAGACTGTGCTCCGGATCTTTTTAAATACAGGACGAGATGACGGGCAACTTCGGCAGCCAAAGGTTTTCCAAAGTCTTCTTCCAATAGAGCCAATGCAAGATCCATCCCTGAAGAAACACCTCCGGAAGTATAAATTGGCCTGTCACGGATAAAAAAAGGATTAATATTGACATCCAATTTTGGATAAGATTTCTGTAAAGTATCTGCGAACTTCCAATGAGTAGTTACCTGTTTGCCATCCAGCAGACCAGCTTTGGCAAGGATGAACGCCCCTACACAGACAGATCCCATTCGTCTCACGTGAGGAGCTATATTTTGAAGGTAATGATAAATGTCCGGATTGACCTCATCCAGCACGCTCAATGTGGTACCTGCCACCAGTAAAGTGTCTACGGAACAATCAATATCATAAATAGTATGGCTGCATGATAAAGGCATTCCTGAACCTGAATATATTACTTTTTCTGAAGTTCCGGATACCAGATACACATGATAACCGGAATCCTGTTTATCATTTAAAAAACGGTTTGCTGATGTAAAAACATCCCATGGTCCGGCAATATCAAGCAGCTGTACCTCTGGCAATGCTAAAAGCACTATATTTTTCATTGCTGTTTTTCGCCCTTCTTTCTTCATATCTCGTTCTGTATGAGTACAAATGTAGAGAGAAAGGATTTTGTCTGCAATGACAAAAAACATACAATTCCGGCCAGAAGTAATCATTATCCTTTATCAAAATAAAAGAGACTGCCTTATCAGACAGTCTCAGCACTCTACTATAAAATTAGCTGACAAGCTATACTTTTTCGATGATTAACATTAAAATTCTCTTTACGCAGGAGATAATCTGCGTGATTTTAAATAAAGAGCAGTGCGGTTAAGATATGGGAAAAGGAAAATCAATAACAGTGAGGCGGCAAGAAGCCATACCATCATTTCATAATAATCCATCGCAAAACGGACATGATCCTGAACATTCATTCTGCCAATCAACAGCTTATTGGCAGCTTTAACAGCCTTATCTTCCGGCATTCCGCGAGCAATAAGCTTAGCAGTCTGCTGATGGAGAAAGCTTTTAACTTCCGGATCGACAGCACTTAAATGATCCTGAAAAGCATTATAATGGCGACTTTTTTCAAAGAGTTCAAAAAAATTGATCAGGGCAATGCTGATACAAAAACCCAGATATCGTATGGCTAATGCTATGGCAGCAGCGGAAGGTCCAATAACAGCAGGAACGGAAGAAATAATATAAATAATCGTCGGAACCATAATCAACCCCACACCTAATCCCTGAAGAAATAAGGGAACATAATAATTGAACTCATCAGCCTGAACATCAAAAGAATAATACATTAATCCATGAAAGATCAATAGCATTAAAAAACCTGGTCCCCAGATATACCGTATATTTTTTTTCTGCAAAACCATACAGCAGGCGATAATGACCCCAATAATCAACCCTGCAAGATTGAAAATATTAATATAGGATATATGAAATGGATCTAAATGCAGCTCCGATGCAAAATAGGTATTGACAATTCCTGAAGCAAAACGGCATATATACATCACAAAAAGAATCAGCAGACCTACTTTAAAATTCCGGTATCTGAAAACACGCAGATCAATATAAGGCCTTTTAATAGCCTGCTGGCGAAATACTGATATTCCACCTAGGACAATAATTCCAATGACGCTTCCCAAAATCCTGTTATCCTCCAGCCAATAATATTCCTGCCCGAAAATGGTTATATATCCTATGAGCACCAGCATCGTACTGAACAGTCCAAAACTCTGCCAGTCGAGTTTATAGAGATGAAATCTTGCATGGGTTCTGTAGTTGCTCATTGCCAGGGTGAGGAAAATAAGTCCCGGAAGATAGGAGAAGATGGCAGTTTTATAGACGATATTAAAATTATACGAATCTATGAGGTCGGCGGTAATCAGGTTGTTAAACGGCAAAGCACAAATTAAGATCCCGAAAAACACTGAAAAGCTGATTTCCCGCCCTCTTTCACTGCTCAGCCGGGTGAAAATAAGGGTGAGAGAAAGGTTTACATTCCCTGCAAACAACATTCCCTGCATAAAACGAACCGGAAACAAAATGTAGACTTCACGGGTGAAATAGCATATCAGACAAGCCAGAATCTGCAATGTGGTAAACAGAAGAAAATATTCTTTTGCGGCCAGAAAACTGAAAAATCGTCTTTCCAGGCTGTAAAAACCTACATACCCTGCATAAAATAAGGCTATTGAAAACTGGATGTCTGCCGGTTCACATCCATAATATCCTGCTGCTGCATTCACATTAGACAATGGCAGAAAAAAGATAATGATTCCCGGAAGTGTCATTGAAAAAAGAATAATCTTCACCAACCATTCCGGTGCCCATTTTTTGAAATAGGGCATTTGTCTTTTAGCCATTGGAATGCTTTTTATTGGCATAAACATTCACATTCATTCCCACTTTCAGAACATCAATCTGGCTTCTTTGTCCATCCACTCTGATTCTTACGGGAATACGCTGTACAATTTTTACATAATTCCCGGTGGAATTATCAGGTGGAAGCAATGAAAAACTCGAACCTGTTGCAGGAGAAAGGGAAATAATCGTTCCCTGGAATTCTTTGTCCGGATAAGAATCCGCCACAATTTTCACATGATCGCCGATATGCATGTCTTTGATCTGCGTTTCTTTATAATTGGCTACCACCCATTTATCAGTTTCATTATTGACAATAAAAGCCAGCGTTTCTCCGGCATCAATCATCTGCCCCACCTCAACGGTTCTACGCCCCATCCTTCCGTCATAAGCAGCAGTAACAGCCGTATAGCTTACGTCTAGTTTGTGACGGTCCAGCAATGCTTCCAGTCTTGCAATTTCTGCCAGAACAACGGCTTTTTCTGCCCTTATATCATTAATCTTGGATACAGAAGCTGCATAATTATCCTGCGAAGATTTATAATCACTTTCATTGACATCCAGGGTTGCTTTCACATCTTCAAGGCGCTGTTTGGTAGCAGATTCTTCATCATACAGTTTTTTATATCTGTTATAATCAAGCTGCTGCTTCCAGACCTTTGCTTTACTGGCATCTACCTGAGCCATCGCTGCTGCAGCTTCCTTTTCTGTAGTTCCTGTTGTACTTTCCAATACTCTCAGTTGGGCACGCGCTTTCTGAATGGCTGCCTGAGTCTGTTTTTCCTGTAGAATATATTCACGGTTATCAATGATTAAAAGAGTATCTCCTTTTTTAACTTCCTGATTTTCCTCAAATTTTACGGCAACAATGAATCCACCGGCTCTTGAAATAATCGGGTTGACATATTCCTGAACCTGTGCATCATTGGTCTGCTCATAGGCATAATAATTTTTTAAGGTAAAACCGCCCCAAACAGCAAGTGCGGCAACGATAACAACTGAAATCCATCCTGTGATCTTCGTGATCATTCTATCGGTGGGAGTGTATTTTTTTTTCATTGTTTTATAAAACGCCTGTAATATTTTGTAATAAATAATAATTGTTCTGTGCCATAATTTTAGCCGCTTCCAGTTCAAATTTTGTCTGAAGCAGCTGTATATCTGCATCCAGCAGTTCTGTGATAAGAGAAGTCTGGCTGAAGTAAGTATTTTTGATAATACGTGCATTTTCCTTTGCCTGAGCGACATTGGCTTCTGCCACTTTTATTTGTTCCAAAGCTTCCTGGTACCTTAAATAAGCTTCTTTCACCTGCTGTCTTACTTTATCCTCCGTATCCCTGTGCACTTCCTCTTCTTTTTCAAATTCAAGCTGGGCTGCCTTTACTTTGTGGGTATTGTGGTAAAGGGAAGAGATGGAAAATGAAGCTTTAATTCCCACAATCCCCAATGAATACCAATACGGATTGTACGGATAGAGAAAAATCTGTGGATTGGCATAATAAAATTCGCCATACATCCCTATTTTAGGCCTTACATTCGCTTTTACCTGTTTCAGTTTGATGATACTCAGTGCTGTCTGCTGTTCAGAAACATGGTAATCAAAAGAATGATCCAATGCCTGTTTCAGATATTCATCATACGTTGTATTCTCATTCCATTGATTAAACGGCGCTTCAGGAATAACAACCTGTTCATCCGGAATTCCAAGAATAATATTCAGTTTCTGCATGGCGATGAGGATATCATTTTCTATGGTCACCAGTGCCATTTTTCGTTTTGAAAGTTCAAGTTCAATTCTTAAAACATCACTTTTTAAAACCACTCCGTTTTTATAAAGAGTCTGTATTTCCTTCAGTTGTGTTTTCTGATCATCAATATCCTGCTTGATAAGATCTCTGAAGATTAAGGTTTTCTGTAATTCCAGATAAAGCGATGCTGTTTTGTAGTGAATATCTGAAACGGACTGTTCTTTCCGGATATCCTTAATTTTCTGAAGCGTTTGATTTTCCTTAATCTTAAGATTCAGTTTGTTTCCGTTATAAATATTCAGATAAAAATCTGCTCCGGCTCTGTAAAGCGTATGGATAACTTCATGCTGGGTAGGTTTTGAAAAGATTCCGTTCTCATAGATAGGAATGTTGGACGCTTTTTCAGCAGAGCCTTTGACTTCTATTTCCGGAAGGCGCTCTCTTTTAGCGTCTTTTACTTCGGCTTCGGCAATGTCTACATTAATGGTATTGATTCTGATATGGCGGCTGTTTTCCTCCGCTTTCTGCCATGCGTCTTTTAGGGAGAGTCGTATGGTATCCTTTGCTGGACTGCCGGTCTGCGCTGATACGATGGAGAAAACTCCAAACATCAGCAATCCGGCGACATAAATTTTCATTTGAATTTTTGAATTATTGCACTGCAAATTTATTGGCAATCCGGATATTTTATTTATCTAAAATAGTCAACTTTTACATGATTCCGGCCAAATGATTATATTTGTATTTTCTTTGGTATTTTAAACTTTTTAATGGGATTAATTGCTGCACTTCCGGACATAGATAAAGACGACAAAAGTGTATTTGTCATGCATGAAAAATCAGAAAAACTGATTCCTTTTCACAAACATACGAAAGGACAGCTGAGCTATGTGGAAGGGGGTATCGCCTATATTACGATTGACAACAGGACCTATGTGGTTCCGGCAAGGCATTTCTTCTGGATTCCGCAGGGAATGGAGCATATTTTAGAGATCGGACATACGGCAACGGTTTTGCGGTCTCTTTACTTCTATGCCCATGATGATATTTCAGATCCTTTCTACAGCAGACTAGGCATTTATCCGGCATCAGAACTCCTGATTCAGATGATCAAATATTCTGAAATATGGGATGAAAAGCATGTAACTGCAAAAGATGAAAACTTTGAATTTCTGGTAGCATTAAAAAAGATCCTTCCTAAAACCCATCAACAACCCTTGCCTATTATTCTTCCCGCCACCCATAATAAACAAATGATGCGGATTGTATCTTATCTGGAATGGAATATCGGGGAAAAATTGACTCTGTCCAATGTCAGCAGCAGATTTGGTTTGAGTGAGCGTTCTCTGTCGCGGCTTTTCAAAGCAGATATGGATATTTCTTTCCTCCAGTATTTAAAAACATTAAGAATCATCAAAGCCATTGAACTCCTTTTAAATACAGACAAACCCATCAATGAAATAGCGGATGACGTTGGATACAGCTCTATCAGTGCCTTTAGTGATACTTTTCATGAGTTTACCCAATCCAGACCTTCTGATTTAAGGAAGAGCAATAAAGCTATTCAGAATTTTACAGATTAAATTGGACCCTGAATTAAATAAAAGCCTTTAAACATTATGCTTAAAGGCTTTATCACTGATTATTACTGTGTCACTTTCATCATCGCATTGGTTACCTCAATTTCTTTTTTCCTGGAATAGGTGGAATCAAAGGGCTCCATAACATTGAATAAATACTGATAAAAGGGAACGATCTGGCGTATATTTTCAGCTTCTTTCCCTGCTCTTTCTTTGTCCATCTGCTGAAGCCCTTTTATGAAGATATTGAATTTTTTGTCGATAGGCTCCATTGCTTTTAAAAGATACGCATGTGCTTTTTCATTTTGCCCAAGCTTTTTGTAGCCTTCAGTAACAGCAGAAACCACCAATGCATATTCCATCGGCTTGGACCTCATCTGTCTTTTGGCTGCTGCTTTAAATGAAGGAGTAAGACTTTGATAATAATCGTATTCTTCAAATATTCCTTTTTTGAGATTTTCTACCAGCTGAAGCCCCTTCTGCTCCTGCCCTGCAACAATATATCCGGTAACCATGGCGCTCAGTGAACGTGGATCGTTGTATTTTTCAGCAGGAATTTCTTTTGCAGCAAGTTCCAGTAACTCGAATGCTTTCGCTTTCTGCCCGCCTGCCACAAGTGCAGATACAGCTCTGCTCACCGACATTCTGTAGCCCAAAATATTTGACGTAGCTGTTTCATCATAATAAATACTCAGATCTTTAAAATTTCCCCATCTGAAATTTTTCACCACCTGATAAAGAGATTGGGCATCTACTCTTCCTTTGTCTCCATCAGGCCCCTGAGGCGTATGAATGGGAACCAATCTGTAGCTGAAACCGTCAAACTGCAGATATTCGTCCAGATAAAAAATATTTTCACTGTCGTACATCCCGCCTGAAGAGAAACTGATCGGGCGCTTCCAGTCGAAATTGGCCAGCATATCCAGCATCATCAGATTGCTTTTATAAAGGGTATTCGCTTCATAATTGATCATGATCTGATCTACAGCATCCGGAAGATCGGACTGATTAATAATTCCTGCTTTTACAGCATTTTCTTTGTTGACAGGAAGAATAAATTTACTGACAGGAATAATATTGTATTTTTCATATTGTTTTTCGCCGAAGTACATTTTCAGCAGTTCATCTTTTTCAGACGATTGTAATTTCAGGAATTTCATAGCATCCTTAAGGGTCATTGAATCCTGAGTCAGATATTTTCTGAATTCCTGGAAAGCCGTTTCCGGCGCTCCCTGTTCTTTCAGCATCTGGAAAAGTCCTTCCCAATCTTCTTTTTTCATCAGATACACCTGATCATTGACACCGTCTCTATATTCTTCATGCGTTAATTCACCCGGAATTCCCATGGCATTGTAGGTTCTTCTCTTCACCTGATCAATATTCCATGGAGTGGCCAAAAGGGTAAAGTTGACTGTTTTCACATCATCCCTGAATCTTTCTGTTTCCTGAATAGCCCACACCGGAAAGGTATCATTATCACCATAAATAAAAATGATATCATCTTTAGGCAATGACCGTAAAAATGAATAGGCATAATCGCGGGCTGCCGTTTTTTTGCTTCTGTCATGGGAAGTATAATTCTGGAATCCCATCATCAAAGGAACCCCTAATAAAAAAGTTCCCAGAATAATATTGGCAGCATTGGATTTAATCTTAGACTGAATCAGCCAAAGTATTGCTCCTGCTCCCAGACCAATCCAGACGGCAAAGACATAGAATGAACCTACCATGGCATAGTCTCTTTCCCGCACTTCAAACGGTTTTACTCCGGTATAGAAAACAATTCCCACACTGGTCAGAATAAACAGTGAAAGCATCGCATAAAATCTTCCAAAATCTCTGTTCAGCTGGAAAAAGAAGCCAATCAATCCTAAAACTAGCGGCAAAAAGAAAAACTTTACAGTACTTTCATTTTTAAATTTGGCAGGCATACGATCCTGATCTCCCCATAAAGCATTATCAATAAAAGAAAATCCTGATATCCAATTTCCATTGGTATTTTCCATGTGCCCCTGAAGATCATTTTGTCTTCCTGCAAAGTTCCACATCAGATATCTTACAAAGTAATATCCGTTCTGAAATGATATAAAATAATCCATATTCTGAGTGAAAGACGGACGTTGCACCTTGATAACATCATAAGGCTTCACTTTCAGATAATCTTCGACCGTAATAGAATCTCCTTCATATTTTGCTCTTAATTCTTCAAAAATCCTTTTCGCTTCCGGATTATCTGCAACGTCTTCATTCTCATAATTAAAAGTAAAATCAGGAGCTCCATATAAAGAAATATAGTTTGCCATCACTTCATTATCCTGATTGAACATTCTTGGCATGAAGCTTATATGGGATTTGTTAAACACATAGTTGAAACTCTCCCCCGTTTTTCTGTAGGTCCCGGTTTTTTCATCTTTTTCGTAAATATCTCCGGTAATGTCTCTTTTGTAGCTTCCGTCTTCATCTTTTTCCATTCCGTTTTTATCAAGAAAGGCGGTGTAATTCTGTCCGTAAATGGTAGGCCAGTCACCGTATTGCACTCTGTTATAATAATCTCGCATTCCGATGGCCGTATCCGGATCATTAAGATTCATAGGAGGATTAGCATTGGCTCTTATCGGAATTATCAGCCAGCATGAAAATCCGATGATCATATAGACCAGAGATAAAACAACAGTCTGATAGAGCTTTCTTTTTGTTTTCTTCACATATTTAATCAGAAGATAACTGATGATGATCATGAGAACAAACGCCACCATGGTCCCCGAATGGAAAGGAAGTCCCAGCCCGTTCACGAAGAAGATTTCAAGATTTCCAAACATCGTCATGATCAAAGGAAAAATCATCTTGAATACGAAGGCAAGAATTCCAAGTGTAACCAAATTGGCCACTATAAAACTCTTCCACGAAAAAGTATAATTTCTGGCATAATACACCAGGCATATGGCGGGAATGGCCAGCATACACATCATATGCACTCCTACAGAAAGCCCTATAATGAAGAAAATAAGAATGATCCATCTCTCGCTGTCTACGGCTTTATATTCATTTTCCCATTTGGTAATGAGCCAGACCATCAAAGCAATAAACATGGAAGCCATTGCATACACTTCTCCTTCCACTGCTGAAAACCAGAATGTATCTGAAAACGTAAAGCATAAAGCACCAATCACTCCTGCAAACAGAATTGATATTTCCTCATGTTTTGTCATTTCTTCAACATCTTTATGTAAAAGCCGTCTTAAAAAATGGGTAATTGTCCAGAACAGAAAGAGGATCGTAAATGCACTGAATAAAGCCGACATAGCATTGATTACAATAGAATAATGTTCTGCATTCCCTAATGCAAAAATACTGGCTACCGCTCCCATAATCTGGAATAAAGCCGCTCCCGGCGCATGGGTTACCTCCAGTTTCACAGCTGAAGAGATATATTCTCCGCAATCCCAAAAACTAAGGGAATGTTCTATCGTTGAAAGATAAGTAATAAGCGCAATAGCGAAAAGAAACCATCCCAGTACGGTGTTCCATTTTTTAAAAGACCAGTTTTTCATATCATATTTTCCAATATTGATATGACAACTCAAGAAAAAGGTTTATTACATTTACCTTATTTATTTGGAATAATTTATTAATTTCTTAAATGGTAAAAGTTTAATAGGTATTATTCAATCCTCCATCCAAAGGAATACTTGTTCCGGTAAGATAATTTGAATATTCCGAAGCCAGAAAAGCCACGAGATGTCCATATTCCTCAGGTTGTCCGAATCTTTTCATCGGAATCTTATTTTCCCTCGCCTTTTTTATTTCTTCTTCAGAATTGCCGCTTTGCTGCGCTTCATGAGCAACGAGTTTCTGAATTCTTTCAGTATCGAAGTATCCTGTTAAGACATTATTTACCGTGATATTATGCTGTGCAATTTCGTTGGAAAGCGTTTTGGCCCACGCAATCACTGCAGAACGGATAGAATTGGACAAGGCCAGATTTCCAATCGGTTCTTTTACTGAAAGAGATGAAACATTAATGATACGCCCTTTCTTCTGTTGGATCATATGAGGTAAAGCCAGCAATGTTGTTTCACAAACAGTTTTAAAAAGAAGATCAAATGCTTTCTGATAATCCTCTGTATTTTTATCCACTGCCAACCCCGGTTCCGGACCATTGGTATTATTCACCAGAATATCTATCGAATGATCATTAAAAAATCCTTCTATAATTTTCTTATAACTTTCAAAATCTGAAAAATCTGCTACCAGGTATCCATGTTTCTGATCAGGATTGATGACTGGCAGTGCAGCAACGAAATCTTTAAGTTTAGTTTCATTGCGGGCCATAACAGTAACATTGGCTCCACATTTTGCCAGTTCTACAGCAATTCCTGCTCCTATTCCCTGGGTTGCTCCTCCCACTAAAGCGTTTTTTGAAAAAAGTTGAATATTCATCTTTGCAATGAGTATTGATTATCTGTATAAATATAAGCAATCTTTATTTTTAATGATCATTTAATGCACAGCAGGCGCTATTTTATACAACAGTAAACACCAGGGTAAGCTGGTGTTTCAGTATTTGTGTTATTAGAATTTTTGCTAAAAGAATAATGCCTGATATGGGAACTTTAAAGAAATTAATCTCCGATACGGAAAACAAGTAATTGGGTAGAGGTTGCAGCCAGACTCATTCCTGCTCCTCCACAGTTACCGGATTGGCCTCTTCCAAGAGTTATCGTCCATGTTCTGTTGGCTGGAACAGTGGTAGCATAGGTTATGGTACCGCCGTGATTAGAAAGGGCTCCTTCTGAGTGTGAAGCCGTACTGTGAATTCGAGTAGAACCTGTGTTAAGAGGGAAATCTATAAAATATGAGCTGATAGTACATCCTGTTGCATTATGAGTTGCTTCATACACAAAAGTCATCTGATAAGTTCCTGCAGGAAATGTAATAGTACTTGTTCCTGCGTTATAGCTCATACCGGGAATGGTATTTTTAACCACAGACATAGGGACCACCTGTGATCCGCCTGCACCTTGTGCCTGCAAGAAATTGGTCTGTGCAGTTTCCAGCCTGAAAACTGCAGGATTTGGAATAGATAAAGCGCCTAATGTACCGATACTTTTAACAACACCAGTCGCATCCACTACCAACAGAGGATCTGTAGTGGTATTTCCTGCAGAAAGCCCCTGTACTCGCAACGGATCGGTTCCATTGATATGAAGCTTATTCGTTGGAACCGTAGTCCCGATTCCCATGTTTCCAGCGGCAGTAACAGCTACATCATTGGCCTGTTGTGCCGCCGAAGGTGTTCCTGTAGCGGGATTATCTTTGGCTGCATCAATATTGAAAACACCCTGTGGATTGGAAGTCTGAATACCTACCTGCGCACTTATAAAAATATAATTTCCTGTTAGAAGAAATAAAGAATAGATAAGTTTACGTTTCATAATAAATAATTTTTGATCAACATTAAAATGATTTTAAAAACAAAAAGCTAAAATTATTGTGATAAAATTAAAGATTCAACCTAAATAATCACTTATATTAAAACAAATATAATAAATTTCACACAAAAGAGAACTAGGCTTATAAAAATAATTGTTAATTTTTCAATAAACTCAATTTCAATTATCAGCATTCCAATCAGATTTATCAATCTTTCAGATAATATTTTTAAACAATACAAAAAACCTTCTTAATATATAAGAAGGTTTCTTTTTAATTTTAAACGATAATCTATTTGACCACGGTTGCTTCCAGTTCCACTTTTAAAGTTTCAAACAAACCTTTCACTTCAAGCATTGTTACGGCCTGCTGAATTTTATGTCTGCCAATCCATTCCTGAAGAATAGGAAAATGAGGCCAGAGTTCTTCCGTAGAAGTAGTATAAATATTTAATCTTACAATACCGCTGCATTTATACCCTGCTGTAGTAATCACTTCTTCCAGGTTGGCAATAGCCCGTTCCAGCTGCGATTTCATATCCTTATTACTGGATGTTCCATCGGGGGCAATAGCTGCCTGTCCCGAGCAATATAAAGTACTTTGCACATTTTTTACCTCTACCGCCTGTGAATAGCTTCTTTCATGCTGCCATTTCCAAGGATTAACCGTTCTTTTTTCCATTGTCTTGAATTTGTTATTTGTTACTGTACAAAATTGCAGAACAAATACAGCAAATTCCTGTGATACGGATCACGATTATAGTGTGAGTTTGATCACAGCGTTACAGAGGCAGACGGCTTAAAGTTTCTCTGGACACTCCTAAATAAGCAGCCAAAAGAGATTTGGGAACACGCTGAACAAGAGAAGGATATTTTTTCAAAAGCTGCTCATAGCGTTCTTTTATTCCTGTTGTCATCATGGAAATGGTACGCTGTTGGGCCGTAATAAATCCCATATATGCTTTTTCAAGGAAGAAATGCTCCAGCTTTGGAAGTTGAGCGCAAAGTTTTCTGTAATCGTCCAGCTTAATACACAGTACTTCCGTATCTTCAATACATTCCAGAGACATTGTTGCTGCCGTTTGCTGATAATAAGCGGGAAAATCTGTTTCCCACCAGTCTTCCATGGCAAATCCAACAATATGTTCTTTTCCGGTTTCGTCAGAATAAACCAGCTTCAGCAAGCCTTTCAGGACAAAATAATTATAGGGAACCGTTTCCCCTTCCTGTACCAGAAACTGATGTTTCTTATATTTTTTATAAGTAAAGCAGGATGATATGAATTCAAATTCATCATCATTAAGAGGAATTATTTTTTCAATATGGGTTCTTAGCTGATGCAGCATATTCTATTTCTTATGGTAAAAGTATTCTTTTTTCACTTAGACATTTACATTCATTGCTGATAAAATCAGCGTTACAATGTAAACGGATACATATCACTTAATGTGGGATGAATAGTATTCAGGGCTTTATAAAACTCTTGCCGAACCGGCTCAGTGATATGGTCATATTGATCAAAACAGTCATCCAGCTGACGGATAATGAATGCCATTTGCAGCCATTCTTCAAAATTAATATGCATCGGCTTCAGCTTCCCTTCATCATCATGATCATAGAAAAAAACCTTCTGATCCCTGTCCAGAAACCATCGGTCACCTTGTCCGTTGCCAGCAAAACACCAGTACTCCGGCAAGTTAAATTCTTTATTTTCATTGACTGCATCCACTGAATTGTACAGAATGGTTTCAGAAGATATTTCTGTTGTTTTTATTTGAGTAACCAGCGTTTTATAGTTTTCAGAGAAAGGAAAATCTATAACCTTTGGAAAGTTCTGCACGGCGCTTTTTTCTTTAAGGATTTCATTTTCTATTGCTGTAAGAGTTGGCAGGATAAAAGGAATCATCATTATTAAAAATTATGGATTTTCTTTCAAAAGCTCATCAATCTGTTTATAAAATGAATCTTTACTGTAGTCTGCCAATCCTTTATGATGCAGGCGGATTTCTCCTTTTTTATCCAGTATAACAGTGGTTGGTAAAGATCCGCTATACAATACATCAGGGATATTTCCGGCCGGCGTAAGAAAAGGAACCGTAAAGCCTTTTTCTTTTAAATAAGATTTTCCAGGAGCAGGAGTATCATCCAGATTTACTGTAAGAAATACCATATCCGGATTGTTTTTGTACTGATCATACAGTTTCTGAACAGACGGAAACTCAGCACGGCACGGAGGACACCAGGAGGCCCAGAAATTAATGAAGACTACTTTATTCTGTAACGCAGAAGGATCGATAACCTTTCCATCTTCATTTTTCAGCATCAGCCCGGCATAGGAAACTTTGGCTGCATTATTCAGGGTTTCTTTTGGTTCTGATATCCTGGAATTGAGAATTCCTGTGGAAGCCACCTGTCTCATCAGCCATGCCTTTGCATCTTTATTCACCAAAATGATAATAAACAATACTGTAAGTACTGCTGTAGAGCCATTTTTTCTTAACCAGATCTTCAGATTTTCCATATTCTCCCGCTTAATTCCCAGCCAATATAGGATTAATATTTTGATCAACATTCCTAAAAAGATAGTTTTTAATGTAAAAAAGCCTTTAAATTCTAAGATTTAAAGGCTTTCCTCTCCATTTATTTCAAGTTAAGATCATGGTCATATTTTTTATAGCTAAATCCTGTTCAGCAATTTCTTTCTGAAAAAGAAAAGCAGTGAACTGAAAAATGTCAGATAGGCAATATTGAATATGGCACCTCCTACCCATCCTGAAAAAGGAAGCGGTAAAAGATTTTTTATAGGAATGATAAACAAAGTAAGGGCAAATGGTGTCAGCAGAGCCATCCACCCCGGCAACAGGGTTTTATTGAAAAGAATACAAACAGCAAAGGAAATCCATCCCACTGCCAGTACACCAATGGCTGTTCCCCAGGCAATGTTCAGCATTTTCATAAAACCTCTTCCCGTCTCCAGAAGATAAGGGTGAGAGACAGAGTCTGTTTGATAAACTGCTTTATAAATCTCCCCCACATAGAAAAATCCGGCATGTCCTAAAGGTGATAAAACTGCCCCTGCCAGTAGGATCCAATACACAAAGACTGCATACCATTTTTGAGTGTCTTTGAAAAACTGATATACCAGCCAAGTGGCAGGAAGCAGTAAAGGCCCCGTAAGAGCACCAATCAAAGCACCAAACATCAATCTCGGAGTGGAACCTTCCAGCATTAAAGTTGCAAATTCTACATTTACCTGATCTGCATAGGTCTTTGAAAACAAAAGATAGTCTGATGGATCCGGATCAAATCCGGCAACGTAAATGTCACCAATAATCCAACATATTGACACTGCTATTGCTGCAGCAAAAGACCAGTTTATTTTACCTGAATATTTCATAATTTTTAATAATTAATTTTATATAAGATGTACATCGTTTCATTATTTCTTTCTTTTATTTAAAAGTAATTTAATTATTAAGAATGATTCTAAATAATTATTACCTTTGTGCAAACTTACTCTAAACATTCAACAGAAAGGGTCTGTAAAACGGAATAAAAAGTCCGTAAAAAGGAAATTCAAACAACAAAAGGAAATGACAGTACGGCTATATGATGAAAACTTTGGAAACATGCTTATGGAGCGGGACTATCCTTCCTCTTATTTCTTAGATGATGGAGGCATCCAGGAATGCATTACCCAGCTTACTCCTCCTTATGGAAATGGTTTTTATCACGAAATAAGCTTTACCCATGTCCATATCAGTTTTGGGAATATTGTATTGAATAAACCGCTTCAATTGTACCTTGAGAGTGATTTTGATTCGGTAGAAATGCATTTTACCCTGAAAGGAAAAAGCAAAGCCATTTCGGGTAACTTCCAAAAAACAATAGTGTTTGATAACTACCAGCACAATATTATTTATGCCCATCATATGGAAGGCAGGATGGAATTCGAAGGTCCGGAAATGTATGTATTCGAAATCAACCTTGCTCCTGAATTCTTTAAAAAATTTCTGCCTGAACATTCAGTACTGTTTGAAATATTCAAAAATTCGATTGACAAGCAGAATTCATCTCTCATTCAGACTGAGCATAGCCGCATTACCCATGAAATGTATCAGATTCTGAACGATATTATTCTTTGCAACAGAAAAGGGACTTTCAAACGAATTTATCTTGAAGCTAAAGTAAATGAACTTCTTCTGTTGCAGCTTGAACAGTTTGTTGACAGTAAATCCTCATCTTCTTCCCTTCAGAAAAAAGATATAGAGAAAATGTACGCTGTGAGGGATTATATTGTAAAGAACCTGAATACAGATAGTTCCCTGAATGATCTTGCCCATCTGGTAGGAACCAACGAATTTACTTTAAAGAAAGGATTCAAAGAGCTCTTCGGGACTACCGTTTTCGGATTCTGGAATGATCTCAAAATGGAGCAGGCTAAAAAAATGCTTCTCGACAGCGATCTGAATATCAGTGAAATTTCTGATCGTATCGGCTATAAAAATCCGAGACATTTTTCATCAGCATTTAAACGAAAATTCAATATCCTACCAAGCCAGATCAGAAGCAGATAGCATCGTGCAGTCTTATAAAAGCTTATTTGTATTTTTTAAATTCCGGGTAATAATAAAAATTAAATAACGGTCGTTAATAATTTGTTTTTCAATAAATTCTACAAAAAAAACAATAATAAATTAATATACAATGCATAATACTGCTTTTTATCTGACAGTCCTCTTTTATCCTTGCCATTATCATTTCCGGAAGTCTGCTTTTCCCATGGATTTATTTCATAATTAATTTGTTACCTGTAACAAATCCCCTATTTATCCAACTCATTGAACATCATCAAAACATTAACTCATAGACAAGAGATCTACTACTTTAAAATAAACTAATGCAAACATCCTTTTTAAAAATCACTGCAGCCACCGCTGCGCTCTGTTTCAGTACCCTGGCAATAGCCCAGCAAACGTATTCCGTAAGTGGAACCGTGAAAGACAAAAAAAACGGTGAATTGCTCATCGGAGTTTCTGTAAAAGTAAGTGAAGATCCTACCATCAATGTTGTAGCCAATGAGTATGGATTTTACTCACTTTCCTTACCTGAAGGAAATTATACCCTGATTATTTCCTACCCTGGATATCAGGATTTTGAACAGCAGATCAAAGTAGATCAGAATATAAAAGTTGATCTTCCCCTCCTTCCTGCAGAAACTGCAGCAAAAGCAATTGATGAGGTGGTGATAACCGGCATTAAAAAGGATAAAAACTTGACTTCGGCTCAAATGGGAGCAGAAACATTAAGCATTAAAAATATAGAAAAACTTCCTGTTCTGTTTGGAGAAAAGGATGTAATGAAAACCATACAGCTTTTACCCGGCATTAAAAGCAACGGTGAAGGAAGCAGTGGATTCAGTGTACGTGGTGGTGCTACCGACCAGAACCTGATTTTACTGGATGAAGCTCCGGTTTATAATGCCTCTCACCTTCTTGGATTTTTTAGTACATTCAACAGTGATGCTCTGAAAGATGCCAGCATCATTAAAGGGAACAGCCCCGCACAATACGGAGGCCGCCTTTCTTCTGTATTAGATGTTAAAATGAAAGACGGAAACAACAAAGATTATAACATCAATGGAGGAATCGGACTTATCAGCAGCAGATTGAGTGTGGAAGGTCCCATTCAAAAAGAAAAGTCTTCATTCATTGTTTCAGGGAGAAGAACGTATGCGGATTTGTTTCTTAAAACCAATAAAGATTATAAAGACAACAAATTATATTTTTATGATCTGAATCTTAAAGCGAATTATCAGATCAATGAAAACAACCGTATTTACCTGTCCGGATATTTTGGAAGAGATGTTCTGGGATTGGGAGATACTTTCAATACCGACTGGGGAAATACTACGGCAACTTTGAGATGGAACAGCATTATCAGCAGTAAACTATTCTCCAATACGTCATTCATCTACAGTAATTATGATTATAAAATCAGTCTGAAAAATGATGATACTGTATTTGATTTAAATTCAAAAATCCGTGACTGGAATCTTAAGCAGGACTTTACCTGGTTTGCAGGAAACAAACATTCTGTACGTTTTGGTCTGCAGTCTATTTATCATACCCTTACTCCGAGCAGTGCTTCCGGCACTACAGTGAGCAGCTTTGCAAGAAATCCGAGATATTCATGGGAAAATGCCGTTTATATTAATGATGATTATAAAGCAACGGAAAAGCTAACGATTAATTATGGAGCAAGGCTCTCCATGTTCAGCATATTGGGAGGTGATACATTCAATACTTATGAGAATGGTGTGCTCACCGACAGTAAATTCTTAGAAAAAGGAAAATTCGGAAAAACCTATGTGAATATTGAGCCACGTATTAGCGCCAACTACCGCATCAATGAATTTAGTAGTGTAAAAGGAGGTTATTCCAGAAATACCCAGAATCTTCACCTCTTAAGCAACAGCAACAGTGGAAACCCTACCGACCAGTGGATAGGAAGCAGTTACACGGTAAAACCGGAAATTGCAGATCAGATCAGCCTTGGTTACAGCAGAAATTTCAACAACAATAATTATGAACTGAACGCTGAAATCTACTATAAAGACATGAAAAACCAAATCGACTTCAAAAATGGAGCTCAAATTGGTTTTGACACTGGAGCGGATGTAGAAAGTGAACTGCTATTCGGAAAAGGAAGAGCTTACGGTCTCGAACTTATTGCCAAAAAGAAAAGCGGAAAACTGACAGGATGGATTTCCTATACCCTTTCCAAAACAGAAAGAAAGATTAACGGAATCAATAATAACGAATGGTACAATGCCAGAATGGATAAAACCCATGACCTTTCTATCGTTGCGACCTATCAGCTTAATCCAAAGTGGAGTTTTTCGGGACTTTTCGTATATAGCACAGGAAATGCGGTTACCTTCCCTACCGGAAAATATGAACTCAACGGACAAACCATATTCCAGTATAGTAACAGAAATGCAGACAGAATGCCGGCCTATCACAGAATGGATCTGAGTGCGACTTATGAACCAAGTTCCAATAAACGATTCCGTGGTTCATGGACATTCGGTATTTACAACCTATATGGTAGAGAAAATGCCTACACCATCAACTTTGAAGACAATCCTGACCGTCCCGGAACAACCCGTGCGATGCAGACTTCTTTATTCCGTTGGGTACCCAACATCACTTATAATTTCAAATTCTAAATCATGAAAAACACATTATATATCATAGTATCTCTTCTTGCATTAACTTCTTGTGAAAAAGAGATCGACCTGGACCTGAATGATCAAAGCGGAAACATTGTCATTGAAGGAAATGTAACCAATCAATCAGGACCTTACACAGTAAAAATCACCAAGTCAGTAAGCTTTTCATCACCTAATCAATATCCGGCTGTTACTGGCGCTCAGGTTATTTTAAGTGATAATACAGGTCAAACAGAAACCCTTCATTATGTAGGAAACGGAGTCTATCAAACGACTACTTTTGCCGGAGAACCTGGTAGAACCTATACTTTGAAAGTAGAGTCCGAAGGAAAGCAGTATAGCGCTCAGAGCAAAATGCCTGAAGTGGTCAATTTCGATGGATTACAGCAGAGTTCTTTCAAATTTGGAGATAAAACCACGTATACCCTCTTACCATTATTTACAGATCCATTACCATTAGGAAACCGCTACCTTTTTAGCTTCACCATCAATGATCTTACTAAAAAGTACATGAATACTTTTTCAGATAATGTGAATAACGGATTACCCAATCAACAGCCTCTGATTCTTCCTAATGACGATAATAAAGGCAGAGATCATGAAGTGGTAGTAGGAGATAAAATTCATGTAGAGATGCAATCTATAGATAACAACGTATTTACGTATTACAGTGCTTTACTTCAGATTTCAGGCGGCAATGGCGGAACTGCAACTCCAACCAATCCTCCAAGTAATATCAGTAATGGAGCATTGGGATATTTTTCAGCCCATACTACAGATACACAAACTTTTGTTATCGAGCAGATGACCACTCCATAAATTTAAAAAAGGATATTCCAATGATGGGAATATCCTTTTTTATTCTCTGTTCTATCTTAATCTCCTTTTTAAAGCATAATATCTATACAGAAGCTTATCATACCGGATCACACAAAACAGAAATCCTGCTGTAACCATCAATGTTTTGAGACCGATCATGCTATACCCAAAACCGCCAATAATGCATCCTGAAAAAAAGAAGGCGATAATCACCAGTTTAAGAGTGATGTTCTTTGTAAGCTGTTTCTTTTCATTTTCCCGTTCTTTAAAGAAAAGTTTTGAAAGTTCTATTCCCAGATCAGTAAATAATCCCGTAAGATGAGTCGTTCTCACCACAGACTGGGATACTCTTGTTACTAATGAATTCTGAACTCCCATTGCAAAAAGCAAAAGACCGGCAATGGTATAAGGAGATATTGATAGTTTCAGTAGCCCATCATCTGATAGTCCTACAAAACCTAATATCAGAATTTCAGTAATCAAAGGAATAAGATGCGGGCGAAACATGCTACGTCCGGAAGAAAATTCAACCATAAAGCTTGAGCAGAATGCTCCTCCCAGAAAGCACATAATAAAGACAAGATAAGTAAGAGCTTCACTATAATGACTGAGTAGAATTTCTTCGGAAAAGAAGGCAAAGTGCCCCGTTATGTTGGTGGTAAGTATTTTAACAGATAATACTCCCACAATATTCACTATTCCGGCAACAAAAGAAAGTGCTGATGCCAGCTTAAGATTATGAAAATAGGTTCTGTTTCTCCCTCTGTGCCTGAACATTTTAAATTTCTATAAGGGTTGTGTATTGTGTTTTTTTAAAATTTTACTCAAAAAACAGCTGGATAAAATAAATAAGCAAAAAAAAATAAATTAGAAATGTCAGCATAAAGCCGTGAAAAACATATCCGCTTAACTATTTATCCAGTGTTCTTTATAGAATTACGGAATCCCCTTTAACGTAAAATTCTACTTTTTCCGTAACAAATAACAGATCAGTCTATGACATGAAAATGCCTTTAAAACCTCTCTGAAATGTTCTGTTTCTTATTTCAGTACCAATTTTATTACTTTTGTAAAAGTAATTCGTTCAGAAAAAAAACCATGTGATATAGATGGGTTTAAAATGTGATTTAAGTTAAAAACTGAGCGTAAATTCAACAGCCGTATAAAAAATTATGATCTCAAAATTTATTTTCAATAATCAGTATCTTTTTGATGAACTCCCCGAGTATGACAAAAATCTGCTTACAGGAGCAATGAAAACCAAAAACTACCGTAAAAATGAGCCCATATTTACGGACGGGACAAAACCTAACGGCGTTTACTACCTGAATGAGGGTAAAATAAAGAAATACAAGGTTGATAATGACGGAAGGGAACAGATTATTTACATTTACAGTTCCGGAGAATTTTTCGGCTATTCTGCGATCCTGAGCAACGAATCTTATGGAGATACGACCTCAACACTGGAGAATTCAGTTATTTCTTTTATTTCGAAAGACAGCTTTCTGGATATTCTAAGCCAATCATCAGTACTTTCAAGGTTGTTACTGAAATCTTTGAGTCATGAATTCAGTGTGATGGCCAACCTTATTGCTGTTTTATCTCATCGTACCGTAAGAGAAAGAGCCGCTCTCAGCCTGCTGATTCTTCATGATAAATATAAATCAAGTGATGCTCCTGATGAAGAAGTATTTATTACGCTTTCTCGTGTGGATCTTGCCAATATGGTAGGAACGGCCAGAGAAACTTTAGCGCGTATCATCAATGATTTCAAACAGGAAAAACTCATCAGATCCGAAGGACGGAAAATACAGATCATCAACGTTAAACAGTTAATTCATATTGCTAATTTTTATTAGTAAAATTATTCAAATTAAAAATCGTTTATTTCTACTGACAGTCTGTTGTCATAAACACCTGTTACCTTTGCTTATAATTAGTTTAAACAAATAAGTATCCTTATGAAACTTACCTCATTAAGAATGATCAGCAAAGACATTAAAGCAACAGTAGCATTTTATGAACAGATCTTGGGTATAACTGCCACATGGTATACGGAAGATTTTGCAGAACTTTCTGCAGATTCTATTACGATCGCTGTCGGAAGTACACGAACAATGAAAATGTTCTCGGAAGGTCTTACCGATTTTGCAGGAACAAAATCAACCATCATTGAGTTTTTGGTTAAAAATGTTGACGAAGAATATGAAAGAATCAAAAGTATAGCTTCCGAAATTATTCAAGAGCCCACAACAATGCCCTGGGGAAACAGATCTCTCCTGTTCTGTGATCCGGATGGCAATATGATTAACTTTTTTACTCCAGTGAGTGAAGAGGCTATGAAGAAATTCAGTTAATTTTTTATCCATCAACATAAAACTCGCTGAGGACTTCAGCGAGTTTTTCATAAATATATTGATATTATTTTAATTTATTCTCCAAGGAATTCAATGGCTTTTCCAACAAATGCATCATGATATTGATAGAAAGAAGCGTGTCCTGAATCCGGGAAAATTACCAGTTCTGCATGGTCTAAATGCTGAGCCATATTTTTCGCATTCTGAACAGATACCGGAAGGTCGTTTTCACCATGAACAATCAGTACCGGATTTTTGATTTTTTGTATTTCTGTAAGGGCATCAGGATTAGGTTGAGCCCAACTCAATACAGCGGTAAACTGCGAGTTTGAAGTGGCATCACTTAAAGAAAGATCCCTATCCGTAGTACGAAGCTGAACCCGTGCGAAAGATGCTTTTCCTTCTGCAATACTTTGAGCAGATTCTGTAAAACCGAATTTCAGAAATGAAGCTTCCGGGCTTAATCCGGCTGTTCCTGCAATAATATTGGGAAGATTAGATAACCCGATTGCTCCCTGTGGGCCTGTACCTGTTAAAATCACTTTATTGATCAGTGAAGGGTTAGTCAGTACTATTCTCTGTGCAATAAATCCACCCATTGAAAATCCCATGATATTTACTTTGGTATAATGTAGAGCTTTAATAAAATCTACAGCATCATCGGCCATCGCCTGAACCGTATTGGGCGTTGTTCCATTTGAAGAAGCGACACCTTTATTGTCAAAGATAATTACCTTATACTTCTTGGCCAGTCCATGAGTCACTGCAGGATCCCAGTCATCCATTGAACCTCCCAATCCCGGAAGAAGAACCAGAGGAACTCCATCTTCTTTTCCTAAAACACGGTAGGCAATGGCATTTCCTTTAACAGTTATGAATTGGGTTTTGGCAGTTTGGTGGCTGTTATTTTGTATCTCCTGTGTCGTGGGAGGCTCATTTTCTTCAGTGCAGGATACGGTCACTACCGTAAAAAGAGTTAAACATAATAAGCTTACGGCTGAGATTTTTCTGATTGTTTTCATTGTCGTTTATTTTTGTATGATTATGGTGCAAACATAAAACACAAAAACAGGAAGAACACTTATAAGCTTTATCAACAGGACATTTTAGCCGCCCAATTAGACATTTTACAAGGTGAAAATAAAAAGTAAAAACTCAAAACAATGTTTAAAGTTCCTGAGCTGATCTCAATGCATCAAGGGCATCCATTGCTTTTTCAGCGTCTTTTACTGCTACAAAAATATGATCATGAAAATAAGCTGCCACTACGTTACAACTAATATTCTCCTTTCTCAAAGCATTGGCAAAAGCTGCAGTAAGTCCTACCGCTTCCAGAGAAGAGTGAATATTCAAGGTAATCCAGGAAGAAATATAACTGTAGTCTAAAGACCATTCATCTGCAATATTTTTTTCTAAAACAATAGTGACCGCTTCAGTTTCCCGAAAGAAAAACAGAATTCTATCGATATCCTGTATTCCACCTAAAGTTTCAACAGTACAAAATACATATTCTCCTCTATTCAATACGGGTTCCATATTCTGAATCAGTACCGCTAAGTCTTTTTCTCCTGACATCTTTTTTTGATGCAAAACTAAAGCATCGATGGCAGCATTTGTTTATCATTTGATAAAAAACGCAAAAAGGAGGCTGTATGCCTCCTTTTTGTGTTTGTAATGTAACCTATCACTGAACCTCACTATATGTGTTTGTGTTTTTTTTGATCATTTGGCTTTTTTAAGAAGTCCGGTTAAGGTTATTCATACACTTCTAATTTCATCAGTGTTTATTAATTTTTCATCATTTGTGTTTCTATAACTACAGTTTTATTATTTGTATAGTTATAATCATTTGTTGTTTTTGTGTTTGAAACTTCAGAAGTTAAAAAGCATTTCTCAGTTGCTTTTTCATTACTTAAATTTCATAGTACAAAGGAACAACATTCTCAAATAAAATTCCCTATAAACCCCATCGATACATATCGATCGACTTATAGATATTTATCGATGAAATATAATATCCTGACTCATTGAAGTGGTGATTATCCTGAAACACTATAGTTTATGATGGGTTTTGACAAGCTCTACCAGCTCAACTATATTTTCGATCTTTAGTTTTTCAAAAATATTCTTTTTGATTGTGCTTACTGTATTTTGTTTGATATTCAGACTGTTTGAAATTTCCAGGTTTCCATACCCTTCAGCATAAAGTTCTGCAATCTCCATTTCTCTTTTGGTTAAAATGTTGAGGGGACTTATCAGATCCGGGTTGTAAACAAACTGTACCAATAGATTTCGTAAAAGAGCAGAGAAATATTCACCCTTCTCGATAAAGGCCGTGATCGCTTCCCTTACCTCTTCCTCTTCACTCAGTTTACTCAGATAACCATCAGCACCGGCTTTGATGAATTTAAGACCATGCAACTCTTCTTCAAGTCCTGTAAAAATCAAAATTTTAATATCAGGATTTACACTTTTCATCTGAGGTAAAATATGAAGACTGTTTCCGTCCGGGAAATGGGCATCAATGATAGCCATCTCTATTCCTTTTGATTCTATGAGCTCCAAGACCTGATGTAGGGATGAAGTCTGATACACTTTAGCGTTAGGAACAATATCACTGATCACAATTTCCATTCCCTGACGTACAATACTGTGGTCGTCTGCCAGAAGGAATATAATCTCTTTATTTTGAATTGGTGTTTCCATTATTATTACTATTTAAATTGATCCTGAATGTCACTTTAGTTCCTTTATGCAATTTGCTTTCCACAGATATATCGCCATCGAAAAGTTCTACAATTTCTTTTACCAGATTAAGGCCAAGTCCCGCTCCCAGATTATCCACTTCATCAGAAACCATTCCCTGATAATAAGGATCAAAAATTTTACCGAGATCAGATTCTGATATTCCTACTCCGGTATCTGCTACTGTTGTGATCAGGGTAATTTTATTGTCTCCAAGGGATTCTGTAGACAATACAAGATCAATCTGTCCGTTTTCTGTAAACTTGTTGGCATTTCCCAGAATATTCATAAAAATCTGATTGATTCTGATATTATCCGAATACACTACTAGATTTTCAGGGATTCTGTCTGTGACCGCAAACCTGTTGTTTCTCGTTTCCAGATAAGGAGTAATGACCTTTACAATAGAACTGATCTCATCTTTAAGGTTAAAAACAGATTTTATAAGTTCTTTTTCTGCATTTTCATTTTTAGTGTATTCCAGAATCTGGTTAGATTGCAGAAGCAAAGTGCTGTTGGTAAACTTAATGGATTTAAGATAATCCTTTATCGTTTCATCTTCAGTAGATCTTTGAATTTTATCTATGAAAATATTGATGATTTTCAAAGGAGATCTCAAGTCATGACTTAACATTCCCAAAATCCTGTTTTTGAAATTAAGGTTCTTTTTAATTTCCTTATTGGCTGCATCCAGTTTTTGTTCATAAACAAAAGCCATTCTTGTAAAATACATGATCAGAATAGAAACAATAAACATCAGAATCATCAGTCCCAATACGAGATAAGTCCTTATCTTGTTATTATTCGAGCTCTGTTCGTTGTATTCTCTTTCCAGTTCAGATTTAAAATCTTTGATAGCATTTTCGTATACTTCTATTAAGTTATTACTGTACACCAACAGTTTACTGAAATTGCTGTAAAACTGTAAGTTATTTTTCTGACTAATGGCTGCAAGGAGCTGAACCTTCTTTACTTCAGCTGCATAATGCTTGTCTATAGATTTTATCGTATTGTCCATTTTGGATTTTACCTGAGAAAGATCTATAGTTTTATTATTGGTCATCGTAATCACCGTACTCTCCTTCTGAACATCTACTTTCCCTGTTACCGCATCTTTTAAACGCCCGAAAAAGCCTTTCTTTTTAACCGTATCCGCATACGTACGGGTTTGAATCTTGAAATCTTCAAAATCATTTTTATACTTGGCAGGCTCATAGTGCTTATCCTCGATTTTTGCCGGTGGATTCAGAGAAGTCTGGTACACTGAATCTATCAATGTCTTCAATTTTGCAGTCTTTAAGGTATCCTTGCTACGAAGCGCCAGATTTTTTTTCAGTCTCGGACTTGTATTTTCATATTCACCAATTTTATCAAAATTAGTCTTAAGCTTTCTCAATGACTGGAAATAGAGCTGCAGATCATTATTATCCTGAGTCGCCATGTATTTTTGAAGATGATCCTGTGCATCCATGAAATCTTTCCTGGAATTATCAGTCAATCCTCCCAATGCACGGCTTTCCTCAAGCTGATCTTTAATAAACTTCAGCTTCTTCCCATTGACAAATTCATTGTAGAAAAATGTGGCAATAATGACCTGTATCAGTAAAATACAAAGGATCAAAGAGTAATGAACAAGTTTTCTCAATTTAAAATTTAAGAATTTATTTTTCATATTTGTTTATCAGTTAAATTAATTTCCTGATGACATAAGTCCATTAGATATTAGCCTTTAACAATATAGCATTATTTTCAATAATTTCATAATATGCATATATCATTCAATTGGCAAAGTTAAAGTAATTTTTGTCTTCTTATAATAATGAATATTTGATTAAACTCACAGAATTTATTTTTTTTTACTATTAAAATGCTTTGTAAACATTCAGTTTTATGTATGTAAATCTATTTTTTTAGATCAATTGCAAAAAGTTGAGGCTCAGTAAAATATTATTTTTCTGTTCATTTTATTACAAATAGTAAACAATAAGTCAAAAAAATGAGCATATAACTCATAGACCACTTATTCCATATCCACCTTGTAATTATTGAAACAGCCTTCTGGATATGGATTTCCTGGCATTCCGTATTTCTACTCAATACCACATTTGGTAATTAACACTCTAAGAAGATATATGCTCTTCTTTGTTACTTTGAAAGGCTTATTAACCGTGACACTATTCAATGGAAAACCAGAATATTCACATGTACCGGAAGATTGGTCTCTACACTTAAACTATCGTAGTAAATAAGATTCAGAGAGTATTAAAAATTAGTAATGAGGGTACATTCCTTCATATGGATGTCTTTACTTTTTTGTATCTCTTCTTACGATTATAAAACATAAAACAAAATAACCTATGATTACAGAAAACTACGACGTAATCGTCATTGGCGGAGGAGCAATAGGACTGGCTACAGCTTATCATCTCGGTCAGCGTCAGGCTAAGACTTTAGTACTGGAACAATATACTTTTGTGAATCAATTAGGCAGCTCTGCAGGAGTATCACGCCAGTTCCGGATTCCTTATCCGGATGAATATATGGTACAAATGGCTTTAGAGGCACAGCCTTATTGGGATGAATTGCAGAAAAAGACAGACGCCCAATTGCTGGATAAAGTTGGAACACTTTGGTTTGGAGACCCTGAAGTACACTCCACTGAAGGAAATATTGCGGAGGCAGAAAAAGCATTACAGGCTTTAGGAGTTCCTTATACGACTTTAACATCAAAGGAAATTGAAGAGCAGTATCATTTCAAAAATTTACCGGATAATTATACAGGCCTGTTCCAACCTGATGGTGCCAGCATCAATTTTAAAGCAACTATTGAAACACTTTTAGCTCTTTGTCAGAAGGAAGAAACCGTAGAACTCAGAGAAGATTCTCCGGTGCTTGAAATTAAACAAAACGGTGATCTTTTTGAGCTTACTACACCCAACGGAATTTATATCGCTAAAAAACTGGCCATCATTCCCGGACCTTATATCAACAGTGTGATCAATCTGCTTGATTTTAAAATAGAAGCCACTTACTGGAATATGTCTTCTGCTTATTTTAAAAAGACCGACCCTACGATACAATATCCAACATGGTTTGTATTTCAGAATGCAAGCGGAGAAAACGGCAATCAATTCTACGGCTTTCCTTCCGTGGAATGGGATCATCCCGAATACATTCGTGTAGCACCTGATTTTGTAATCAAACCTTTGGAAGAACCGAGTGACAGAACACTAATTCCCAACCCTCAGGAACTGGCTTATACTTCAGAATGGATTAAGAATCATATGAGCGGACTCAGCATCGTTCCGGAATATACTTCAACATGCCTTATCGCTTTGAGTACAATTCCTAATAAAGAACTACTGATTGATTTCGCTCCGTCTTATGTTCCCAACCATAAAAACATTGTGGTGTACGCTACCGGATGGGCAGCCAAATTCACTCCTTTCTTAGGAAAAATCATGTCGGATCTTGCCTTGGATGGACATACAGATTTCGATATTACCCCCTTCCGATTAGGATATAAATATTTCTTAGCCCTTTAAAAATTATAAAACCATGAATCAAGAAAACGTCAACAAAAATACACCGCTGTATCCAGGAATGCAGCGCGATCTGAAAGTAGAAGTAGCCATTATCGGTGCCGGAACTTCCGGATTATATACTGCCTTTCGCTTGGTAGCAGACCAAAAATACAAAGGTCATGAAGTCCAGATCTTCGATATGAGTGACAAATTAGGAGGAAGACTGGAATCTGTCAAGATGCCGGGAATGAATTTCTGGGGTGAACTCGGAGGAATGCGTTATCTGACTTCTCAGGAAATTGTAACAACTCTGATTGAAGGTTATCCATTGAAAGAAACAGATCTGAGCAAAAGAACCCCTGTTCTGAAAGATAAAATGACTCCTATTCCTTTCCATATGGGAGACCCTGACAAACTGTTGATGTACATCAGAAAAGAGCGTTTCAAACAGAATGCATGGACAGAAGAACAGAAACAAGGCAATAAACTGATTACACGCTACTATCTGAATGAAAATGATGAAGGTTTCAGCTCTGATCAGTTATTCAACAAAATTATATATAATGTTTTAATGGCAGACCCATGGGTAGCTGCAACCTATAAAGATCTGATTATTGCTGATCCTAATGGTTATGATTACACTTTCAAACTGACCAGCCGAGACTGGGATGCTATAAAACCAAGAATGGTTTACAATTTCCCGGGTTCTCCTTATGACAAACGCCTGGTAAACGATATCGGTTTCTGGAACTTAATCAAAGACCAGGTTTCTCAGGAAGGATATGAGTTCTTAGCAAATGCCGGAGGATATTATTCCAATACCATCAACTGGAATTCTGCAGAAGCGTTTCCGTATATGGTAGGAGATTTCTCTGCTGATACTACCTACAAAACCATTGAGGAAGGCTATGACAGTATTGCCTATGCAGTAGCCAACACTTATATGGAATATGAAGGAGCACGCATCTGGTCTGAAAACAAGCTGATTACTTTCACCAAAGATCATCATTTGACCGCTACCCATAAATACGAATTAACTTTCCTGAATATACAAAGCAACGAAACATGGAAAGTGTATGCCAATTCAATCGTATTGGGTATGCCAAGAAAATCACTCGAACTTCTGGATCAGAATAACTTCTTTTTTGATGCCAACAGACACCAGAAACTGAACGAAAATATCCGTTCCATCATCATGGAGCCCGCATTTAAAATCCTTATGGGTTTTGAAGGTCCGTGGTGGAGAGATCTGGGGATTGATTCCGGGCATTCTATTACAGACTTACCTATGAGACAATGTTATTATTTCGGTACCGATACTGAAACTAAAAACTCAATGTTATTGGGAAGCTATGGTGATATGGAAACAGAAACATTCTGGAAAGCACTTTCTGATGACAAAGTGCTGTTTAAAGTAAGAGCTGCAAGATCTGCCTCATTGGAAGAATTGCATAAGTTTGACGATGTTCAGGCTACAGAATTCATGGTGAATGAATTGATAAATCAGCTGAAAGAATTACACGGAGTAGATATTCCTCAACCGTATGTAACCTATTTCAGAGACTGGACAGATGATCCTTACGGTGCAGGATATCATGCATGGAAAGCAGGTTTCTCCGTAAAAGATGTGATGCCTTATATGAGAAAACCGTTGATGGATGAACAGATTCATATTATCGGGGAAGCGTATTCTGATCAGCAAGGCTGGGTGGAAGGTGCTTTCTGTGAAGCAGAAAAAATGCTTCAGACTCATTTTAAATTAGACTGGCCCTACTGGTTAGATCCTGAATATTATTTAGGATGGTAACCATGTATTAATAGTAAGATGATGTGTAATAAGCTCCGGAATAATCCGGAGCTTTATTATTTCCATTTTGACAGTAACTCACTACCGCAGTTAATTTTATACTCTTTTTAAGCTCTATCAAACAACAAGCTGTTATATTCTTATTCCATATCACCATCATTAGTATTTTCTATTTTTCTACGGAAATCTTGCGATGATATTTTCATAACTTTTCAGTTTAAAACGAAATAAAGAATACTTCAGACAATTCATTACATTTTCTGAAATATTCAAAAGCAAATAACTGCAAAACCTCTTTATCATCTTATGACAGATAAAAATTTTAATCCAGGAAAAGGATTTATATTCAGTAAACATGTGCCGGAGGAATTATCACATTTTGACCGTATCTTTGATGTTTTCAAAGATTTGCTTACCCACACCTCCGGAGATATTGAAGAAGCTTTCGAGTGGCTGGACATGCTTGATCAGGAATATGATATTTTCAGTGATGAATACACCCTTCAGGATTTTGAAGAAGATCTGAAAAAACGAGGCTACATTAGGGAAGAAGATCCTGAAGAAGGCAACACAGGAAGTGGAAAAGGTAAAAATATATTAACTCCGAAGCTTGAAGCCGCTCTTCGTGAATATGCATTGGATCAGATTTTTGGAAAACTCAAGAAAAACGGAGCCGGAAATCACAGGACCAACAAAACAGGAATCGGGGATGAAAGAGATGGCGAAAACCGTTCCTTCCAATACGGAGATGATCTTGCCGCCGTGAATATGACGGAAAGTTTAAAAAATGCACAGATCAACAACGGAATCTCAGACCTTCGCCTGACAGAAGAAGACCTCATCGTAGAGGAAACAAAACACAAGGCACAAATGAGTACCGTCCTGATGATCGACATCAGCCACTCTATGATTTTATATGGTGAGGACCGAATTACACCAGCCAAAAAAGTAGCTATGGCACTCGTGGAATTGATCAAGCGTAAATATCCGAAAGATTCCATTGATATTATTGTTTTTGGTAACGAAGCCTGGCCCATTAAAATCAAAGACCTTCCCTATCTGAAGGTAGGCCCTTATCATACCAATACCGTAGCCGGACTTGAGCTGGCCATGGATATTCTCCGCAGAAAAAGAAATACCAACAAACAGATTTTTATGATCACCGATGGGAAACCTAGTTGTATTCAGCTTCCTAGTGGTGAATTTTATATGAACAGCTTTGGTCTGGATGAAAAAATTGTAAACCAATGTTTCAACAGAGCAGCGCAGGCAAGAAAACTGAAAATTCCTATTACCACCTTCATGATTGCTCAGGATCCTTATCTGCGTCAGTTTGTGGAGGAATTCACAGCTCAAAACAAAGGAAAAGCATTCCTCACCGGGCTATCAGGCTTAGGACAGATGATTTTTGAAGATTACGAGAAAAACAGAATAAGAAGAATATAAAGATCAGATTTAAATGATTTAAAATAAAAACCTGATCCGATAAATAGTATTACAAGACAATGAAAAACGATATTACATTCAAAGAATTAAAAAAATCCGGCTATACTCATAAAACAATTAATGAGGAAATCCAAGCCAATTTAATTGCAAGAATTAAAGCTAAAGAACCCGTATTTAAAGGACTTTGGGGGTATGAAGACACGGTAGTTCCGCAATTGAAAAAAGCAATACTCGCCGGCCACCACATCAATTTATTGGGACTACGCGGCCAGGCAAAAACCAGAATTGCAAGAAGCATGGTTGATCTGCTTGATGAATATATGCCTATCGTAAAGGGATCAGAAATTAATGACAGTCCTTTTCATCCCATTTCAAAGTTTGCCAAAGATCTGCTTGCTGAATTAGGAGATGAAACTCCAATTTCGTGGGTACACCGTTCTCATCGTTTCTACGAAAAACTGGCTACTCCCGATGTAAATGTTGCAGATTTAATTGGTGATATAGACCCTATTAAAGCAGCTACCTTGAAACTACCCTATTCCGATGAACGTGTTTTACATTACGGAATGATTCCACGTGCCAACCGCTCTATTTTTGTTTTAAATGAATTGCCGGATCTGCAAGCCAGAATCCAGGTTTCCCTGTTTAATATTTTACAGGAAGGAGATATTCAGATCCGTGGATTCCAGCTGAGAATGCCGCTTGATATTCAGTTTGTTTTCACAGCCAATCCGGAAGACTATACCAACAGAGGAAGTATTGTAACCCCGCTGAAAGACAGGATCGGGTCTCAGATTTTCACCCATTATCCAAAAACTATCGCTCTTGCAAGACAGATTACAGAACAGGAAGCATTGATTTCTGCTGAAGATAAAGCACAGATCCAGATTCCTGATCTGGCGAAAGATCTCCTGGAAGAAGTTGCTTTTGCAGCCCGTATCAGCGAATATGTGGATGTGAAAAGTGGTGTCAGTGCCCGTCTTACCATCAGTGCTATGGAAAATTTAATGGCAGCAGCCAAATTACGTTTAATTGAATCCGGAGCAGAGAGAACTACCGTACGTCTGCTTGACTTCATGTCGATCATTCCATCAATCACAGGGAAAATCGAACTGGTCTATGAAGGTGAACAGGAAGGTGCTGATTACGTAGCCAAAATCTTAATTGATAAAGCCGTAATGACCCAATTTGAAAGCCTGTTCCCACGTATTTCAAAACTGGAAAAAGAAGGGATTAAAACACCGTACACTGACCTGATCAGGTGGTTCAACAAAAATCATTTAGAACTTAATTACAATGATACGGATGAAGAATTCTATGCTAAACTTGATAAGATAGAACCTCTGACAACTGTAGTGGAAGAAAATGCTTCCGAATTGAGCAAAGAAGATCAGAACTTCTGCAAAGAACTGGTGCTTTGGGCATTAACGATCAGCAATAAAATTGACAAATCTGAAAATCAGAATGCATTCACTTTCGATTCTCCCGGGATTGGCCAATTCTTACGTAACTAAAAATCAGTAAAATACTATAAAAGTAAAACCTTCAGTTCAGCTGAAGGTTTTTTATTTGTTTCTGAAAGACTTTATACCAGATTGTCATTTTTAAGCACAGCAGAACCGAAAGGATTGTCAACCAACCATAGCCACTCTCCTTCTTCATTTCTTTTCATGATACAGGAAGTATTGCCTGTCATATGAATAGAATGCCCATCAGGAGCAGTTCCCGTTATTTCCCACTGATCCTGCCACATCGCCAGATCATTTACAACAGTGATATGCGGAGTTTCACCCTGAATATCCAGTTTTAAGCGACAAATCTCATTCATTGCCCTTTCTATCTGCTCAGGTCCTCTCCATTCTCTTCCATCGCGGTCTATGTAGACTGCTTCAGGATGAAAACAGCTTAATGCTCCTTTTACATCTCCATTTCTGATGCAATACCGAAAATAGGCTACAGCACCAATTTCTGTTTTTCTGTTAAACTCCTGCATTACTTCACATTTCTGGAGTCCATTTCCCTTTTCAAACCTTTCTTTCCTTTATTCCAGCTGTTGGCCACAAAAAAAGCAAGAAGTATCGGTAAGAAAGTAGTGAAACTGATCCCTTTGGTTATGGTACTATAAATAGAAATTCCAGCCAATACTCCCAGGATGATAGCATTCACAACATTTCTGGCTTCGATAGTTCTTTTTTTCTCTATCAGCTCCTGATCGGTTAATTCTGACAAATCTTTTTCCATATTGAATGTATTTTTTGGTTTTTTGTTTTAAAGCGGTAAAATTCATTTTTTTAAAAGCTATTTTTGCCGAAAGCTAAAATACGATATTGTCAAGATATTTTTTTATTTCTTTTATTTGTAATTTATTTTATACCACCAGTTTCGGACAATTTCAGTGCTTATGGAAGACAACCTGAATTGTATTTACAGAGTTATCAATTTCATGGAAAAGAATTATGATCAGCCTGTTTCTGTAAAGGAACTGGAAGACATTTCTCATTATTCTTACCGGAATATCCAGCGCATTTTCAAGTACAGCTGTGGGGAAACAATAGGTGCGTTCCAACAGAGGCTGAAGGTAGAAAATGCCTATAAACGGATTCTTTATACTCAGGAAAATCTCACCTCCATTGCCATTGAAGTGGGTTTTGCCAATATCGCTTCCTTTTCAAAAGCCTTTAAAAAACATTTTGGGATTTCTCCTAAAGCTGCAAAACAAAGTAAGGAACAACTTCTTTGTGGAGATGCCATCATCCTTGTTACCTCAGAAGTATTACTGGAACCCGAAATTGTATATCTGAAGCCTATGCAGGTATTTTATCAGAGCATGAACACCTATTATAACAATGAAGAGATTGAAGTGCTGCGGGAAAAGTTCATGGAAAATGATTTCCCTGACTCCGGGATAGAATATTTTGGAGTTATAGCCGATGAACCATTAATAAAAACAGAAATCAACTGCCGCTATGATGCATGCTCATCCGTTCAGTCCGGAAATAAAAAGCTACCTTCAAAAATGATATTCGGAGGTAAATATGCCCGTTTTACCCATCATGGAAGCTACGAAACAATAGACGACACGTATACGAAGATCTATTCACGCTGGATTTTCAATTCAGGTCTTGAGTTTTCACACACTCCTATCATTGAAAAGTATGAAAATCATGCTGAAAACGAAGATGATCAGGAAAAACAACTGACCTATATTTTATTACCTTTGAAGTAAGTTGTCAATTTGGGACAACTTTAAGAAAAACAATCGATCTAATTTTGCTCTGTTAAAAATAGATCAGTTATGCAAAAAAAGAAAATCATGTTCCCTCTATTACCTCTTCTTCTATTATCCTGCTCATCAGCGGACTTAACAGAATTACCGGGTATGGTAAATCCGGAAACCATTGTTTACAAAATGCCTGAAGAATCAGCTCCCCATGAAGGAACCTGGCTTCAGTGGCCACATCAGTATCAATATGGAACTACCTACAGAAACCGTCTGGACGCCACCTGGGTAGCCATGACCAAAGAACTTGTACAAAGTGAAAAAGTTCACATTATTGCTTATGACGGTGCAGAAAAGAATCGTATTATAGGCCTGCTCAACAATGCTGGAGTTTCTCTCACCAATATCAACTTCAAAATTTATCCAACGGATGATTTCTGGGTAAGGGATAACGGTCCTATTTATGTAAAAGATCAGAACGGACAGTTATTCATTCAGGACTGGGGATTTAACGGCTGGGGAAACAAAGCCGATTACAGCAAATGTAACGTAATACCTTCAAAAATAGCAGCCGATACCAATATACCAAAAATCAATCTTAATTCAGTCATGATCAATGAAGGAGGAAGTGTGGAAATTGACGGAAACGGAGTGTTGATGGCTTGTAAAAGTTCTATTCTGAATAATAACAGAAATCCGGGAATGACGCAACAACAGGCAGAAGCCATATTTACTAAAAACCTCGGAGTAACCAAATTTATCTGGCTGAATGGAAAAGCCGGTCTGGATATCACAGACATGCACATCGATGGGTTTGCCCGATTTGCTAATTCATCTACCATTATCACAATGAATCCGGACGATCTTAACTACTGGCAGGTTCCCAATGGAGATATTGATAAACTGTATGATGCAACCACAAAAACCGGAGCTGCCTATCAGTTTGTAAAAGTACCTTTAACAAGAAATGATGTGATCACTACTTACGGGAAAAATGTGGGCCGCGCTTCATACATCAATTATTATATTGCCAATAACCGTGTATTGGTTCCTAATTATAATGACCCGAATGATGCGGTTGCCAACAACATCATCCAACAGCTCTATCCTGGTAAACAGGTAGTTGGAATCGATTGCCGTAATTTATTCGCCAATGGAGGAATGGTGCATTGTGTCACCCAGCAACAACCTCAATAAAATAATCGTAAGAATAAAGCCTGCTCATTTCAGCAGGCTTTACTGATAAACGGCTTCAGTCGTCAAAAAATAGCGTAAATTTGCTCTGTCCATCCCGAAAAAGATGGTTTTCTATTATACGTATTATGAAAAAAACAGCACTTTCTTTATTGGTTCTTCTGAATATTGTTTGCCAGGCACAAAATTTTGATGTAATTCCCTTAGGAATATATGGTGGTGAGCAGGAAGACAATTTATCAGCCTATCTGGTAGGCGCTCCAAAAGACAATGCATTTCTCTGCCTGGATGCCGGTATCGTAAATGCCGGAATACGAAAAGCGATTGAACTGAAAAGTCTTGAAGGATCAGCAGAAACGGTTTTAAAAGATCAGATCAAAGGGTATTTTGTATCCCACGGTCATCTCGATCATTTGTCAGGGCTTATCATCAATTCTCCGGCTGATTCCAAGAAAGATATTTTCGCCATAGCTCCTGTGATTCAGATTTTACAGAATCATTACTTTATTACAGATACCTGGATCAATTTTGCAGATCAGGGACAAAAACCAATCCTTGGAAAATACCATTATAATGAACTCCAGGAAGGAACTGAGATTCCAGCGCCTAAAACACCTTTTTTTATAACAGGCTATGAACTGAGCCACGTAAATCCATATAAAAGCAGTGCCGCATTGGTAAGAAGAGAAAATCATTATCTGCTTTATCTTGGAGATACCGGTGCAGACCGTATAGAAAAATCTGACCGTCTGGATCAACTTTGGAATAGGACAGCTCCACTTGTTAAAAAAAGACAGCTCAACACGATATTAATTGAAGTTTCTTTCCCCAACAGTCAGCCAGAACATCTGCTGTTCGGGCACCTTACTCCGAATCTGCTGATTGAGGAATTGAGCAAACTCAAAGAAAAGACAGGACAAAGCAGCCTTGAAGGCCTTAATATAGTAGTTACGCACAGAAAACCGACAGGTGATAATCCAGAACTTATCAAAAAAGAGCTACTGAAAAACAATCCTCTAAAAGTAAATTATATCTTCCCGGAACAAGGTAAAAAGATTAGTTTACCGTAACAACAAATCAAAAGATGAAGCGGAAACAAGCTTCATCTTTTTTGATTTACAACTGTATCATTCATAACAAAACAATTTTAATATGCTGAAATTCAATAATTTAATTTTATTTATCTGAAATTAATAAGTTTTTTCATGGTTATATTAATTTATCATCGTAATATTGCAATATAAAATTACAACAATGGGAGTTACTAAAACAGAAATTTATACTGACGAGCAAAATAAGCTGGCTTCTCTGCTTAAAGTTTTGGGACATCCGGCAAGAATCGCTATTTTACAGTATATCATTAATCAAAAAGCATGTATCTGTAATGATCTTGTTGAAGAACTTGGATTGGCTCAGGCTACCATTTCCCAACATTTAAAAGAGCTGAAGAATATTGGAATTATCAAAGGTTCCATTGAAGGAAAATCTGTATGCTACTGCATTAATGAAAGCAACTGGAAACAGTTTCAAAATGAATTCAACCTGTTTTTTAATCAGGATGTTAGTATAAAACAATGCTGTTAAGGCATTTTTTTGAACAAAAACATCGTAATATTGCAATATAACACTAGAAAATTATAACACTAAATTTTAATCTACTATGAGATTATCAGAAATTAAAGAAATTCTTTCTACCCTGGAAAATGTAGAATTTCAATTGGAAAACGGACATTTTGTTCCTGAACATTTCCATGTAACGGAAGTGGGACAGATTATTAAAAACTTCATCGATTGCGGCGGCGTAATCAGAAATGAAAAAGTGGTCAACTTCCAGCTCTGGGATGCCAACGATTATGAGCATCGTTTAAAACCTGGAAAACTGCTTCATATCATTCAGCTTTCTGAAGAAAGACTCGGGATAGAAGATAGCGAAATTGAAGTTGAATATCAGGGAGAAACCATTGGAAAATATGACCTTGAATTTAACGGGAAAAACTTCATCCTGAAAAACAAAACAACAGCCTGCCTTGCTCAGGAAGCCTGCGGAATTCCTTCCGAAAAACAAAAGAAAAACCTGTCTGAACTATCTGTAAACCCAACATCAGCCTGTACTCCGGGATCAGGATGCTGCTAATTAATTTTATTAAAATCTTATGTATAAGGAATTATTAAATACGATTCAATCTCTGAAATGGGAAAATACAGATAGCGATAGAAAAGAGGTTCTTGAACCATTGATCAGCTTTATCCAGCAAAAAGTGGATGATAAACAGGAAATCAACCTGAATTTTATCTGCACTCACAATTCAAGACGAAGCCATCTGGCACAGATATGGGCACAGGCAGCGGCTTCTTTCTTTACAATTCCGGAAGTCCGTTGCTATTCCGGAGGAACAGAAACAACGGCATTGTTTCCTAAGATCGCAGAAGTTTTAGCAGAACAAGGTTTTTCAGTTTTCAGCATTGCCGATACTACCAATCCTGTATATGCTGTAAAATATGATGATAACAGCCTTCCGATCATTGGCTTTTCTAAAAAATATGATAGCCCGTTCAATCCTGTATCCGGTTTTGCAGCGATTATGACCTGCTCGCAGGCAGATGGCGGATGTCCTTTTATTCCCGGTGCGGAAAAGAGAATTCCGATCACGTTTGAAGATCCTAAGGTTTCAGATCACACCCCGGAACAAACAGCTGTATATGCTGAAAGAAGCTTACAAATTGCAGCAGAAATGTTTTATGTTTTTTCTAAAATAAAAAGATAATCATGCAGCCCAGATTAAAATTTCTTGACCGTTATCTTACCCTATGGATCTTTATGGCTATGGGGATAGGGATTGCTTTGGGACATTTTTTCCCTGCTATTCCTGGTTTCATCAATTCTCAGTCTTTAGGAACCACCAATATTCCTCTGGCCATCGGACTCATTTTGATGATGTATCCGCCATTGGCCAAGGTTGACTATACTCTTCTGCCATTGGTTTTTAAAGATAAAAAAGTAATCAGCATTTCTTTATTGCTAAACTGGATTATTGGCCCGGTTTTGATGTTTGGTCTTGCGATCCTTTTTTTAAGGCATGAACCGGATTATATGTCAGGCTTAATACTCATTGGGCTGGCCAGATGTATCGCTATGGTTATTGTCTGGAATGATCTTGCCAAAGGCAACAGAGAATATGCAGCATTATTGGTGGCTTTAAACAGCATCTTTCAGGTGTTCACTTACAGTTTTCTGGTTTGGCTGTTTATCAATGTACTTCCTACTCAACTTGGTCTGGCAAGTTTTAATGTGAATGTTTCTATGAAAGACATTACAGAAAGTGTGCTCATCTACCTGGGAATTCCTTTTCTGGCAGGTTTTCTCACCCGATACTTTCTGATTCAATCAAAAGGTGCAGACTGGTACAACAGGAAATTTGTTCCTAAAATATCTCCTGTAACATTGTATGCTTTATTATTTACCATCGTACTGATGTTTAGCTTAAAAGGGTCTAAAATACTGGAGTTACCAATGGATGTCATTAAGGTAGCAATCCCATTGGTGATCTATTTTGTCCTGATGTTTTTTGTAAGTTTTATCATCAATAAAACATTAAAAATCCCTTATGATAAAAATGCATCTATAGCCTTTACCTCCACCGGAAATAATTTTGAACTGGCTATTGCTGTGGCCATCTCGGTCTTTGGCATTCATTCGCCGCAGGCATTTGTAGGGGTGATTGGTCCTTTGGTAGAGGTTCCTGTGTTAATACTCTTGGTAAAAGCCAGTTTATTCTTGAAAAAGAAATGGTATCATTAATTTCATTACAAAATAAGAAGCATCACCTAAATAGTGATGCTTTTTTATGGATATCAGTTCTTAATCAATTTATAATTTCCATTGTCTTCATCTTTAGCTATGGTATAGCCGTCTGTCAGTTCAAGAATCCACCCATCTCCTGATACTTTTTTATTTTCAGTTTTCACTGGATTTGATATTGAAATTTTATCCCAGTTGGGGCTCATCAATGCTCCGGTTTCAACCGTAAGAATACCCCACAAATCAGTAATCCGGATATTGGGATATACTGTCCCTAGATCTTCTACAGGCATAATATTTCTCGGATCAAAGGAAACATTCATTTTTTCAAATTTGATTTCAAAGTGAGGCTGCTGAATAAATTTCAGTTTGTATTCGGCAATACGCTTTTTTGTTTGTTCTTCTCTATCGGTTTCCTGCTTTATAATTGATGTACCAGTATAATTGTCAGATAGCTTTTCAACTGCTTTTTGCAGGTCAGTCTGAATCCGTATATCGAATGCTTTAATGAAATAACCGGTCAGGTCTGTTTTTGAATCAATTTTTTTGTTCCAGTCCGGATCTTTATGATACAGCAGATACCCATAAACAGGTGTGGTGTAATAAGCAAATGAACGTACAAATGTGGGATTTTTCATAAAACCTTCTATGCCATTTAAAAAATATGATCTTGTCTGATCTTTATTTCTGCCACTCACAATGAGCCCTGTAAACTCAGCAATTCCCTCATTCAGTTCCAGCAGGTTTTCTGTAGTTTCTGAACCTTTGTAAAGTGTATTCCTGTATTTCCTAAAGATCAATGCATTGGTGAGATGCCGCTTTATTTCTTTTTCTGAATTTGAGCGGACTGCCTGCTTTAGCGCTTCCAATTCGAGACGAAGGTAAATTCTGCCCTCTTTCTGATCCAGATGGTTATTTTCTGCATTGTTAAGACTAAACCCCAATGAAGGCTGAATGCGGTGAAAAGACTCATGAGCCAAAAGATTAATCCTGTTTTCTTTATTTTGAGAAAGCGGGAGCATGATCATTGCCCATCTTTTTCCACCCCAATTGATAGCGGTATTTGCAATATTGACTGTGGCAGGTAAAACTCCAGAATAGAGAGTACCATTATGTTTCAGTATTCCCTCCGAATCTGGCTCGCTGGCAAAAAACTCTCTGGTTTTCGGATCGATTAAAATCATAGGACCATATAAATCTTTGTTCCAAAGTCCGATATTCTTTTTCGAAGCTGTCTTCAGCTCATCGAAATAAACAGAAATTGTATCAGGGGGTATAGATTGTTTTTGTGCTTTTACACCTAATACAAACAAGAGAAAGAATGCTGTAAGAACAGTCTGCTTCATGGTTAAATTCTTTGTGGTTAATGTTTTTCTGTGAAAATACATGGCTGCACCTTAGAGTTATATATCCTTAGTGCAAATTATATACTTTAAAAAGCTAATATAATGAATTACAGTAATGAAGAACAATGACAACCATCAAAAATAATCTCCCATAAGCGAACCTTTCGGGACAGTGAATGAGCAATTATCCGATCCCTATACCAATCACATGGCAGAAAGTGGACTTATTATACTGGCCTTTTGATCTATCCTATACCGGGAAAATTAGTGAGAATACGAAAGAGTTAATAATCATTCCTGACGCTGTACATAGATCTTTACGACAAAACAGACATTGTTCCTTTCGATAAGCTGGATGTTTTTTTAAGAAAAACCTGAAATAAGATTATTAGTAAAACCAGATTCATTAATACAAAAGCCCGCTATCTGCAGGCTTTTGCGACGTATGGGAAAATAAAAAATTTGGGAATTTCAAACCCTAAATCGCGGAATATTTTAATAAAAGCCGAGGGAATGCTTTATTAAAATAGTTTTCCAAAAGGATAAGGTATTTTCTTTTTACTGTGTGTGTTCTTAGAATCGGAAATGCAATAACTTTAAGTCCAAAATATTGTACCTGTTTATTACAATCCCAGTTTCTTTTTGATGGCTTCCATTTCTGTTTCCATCTTTTTGATCTTAGTTTTCTGCTCTTCTATTTCAGCCTGCTGATCCTGAATAGCTTTTGTAAGGGCAGGAACAAGTGAAGCATAGTCAACAGCCCAGGCCTCTCTGGTATCATCTTTTGGTTTAAAGACGGCTTCAGGAATTAGTTTATAAAGATCCTGTGCCAGAAATCCTATTTTATGCTGAGTCTTCTGTGCCGGATTCACAGCTGGTTTACCTTCTTTAATCTGATTATTGGCAGACAGCTCGTATTGTTTCGGCTGCAATGCCATAATGGTACTAAGACCATATCCTATTTCTTTAACCTGAGTTTTTAAACGCATATCCGAAGTATTGACAAAACCACCTGCAGCACTCACCAACCCGTTACCGTCAATCGTCACTTTTGTGCTTCCGTTATAACTATATTTGAAACCTTCCGCCCCAAGATAAATCTGGGTTACAGACCCATTCAGTGTGTTGTATCCGCTTAAATCAAGGTGTCCTTTGGTGGCCGCCACTTTATTTCCTCCAATACCGCTAACTTCGGGTCTGTTCATATTGATATCTCCATTACCATCAATATCAAGCATACTGTTAACGCTGTTACCATAATAGTATCTAAGACCTGTAGTACCAAGCGTTACCTGGGCAAATGCAGGATTATTGCTGTTTCCCTTTAAGGTAAGAAGACCATTGAAAGCATTCACAGAATTACCGGCAGCCCCAAAAGCTGTAATATCACCGTTTCCATTGAAGTTAAGCTTTCTGTCCCCATTAAAAAGATAATCGCCTCCATTGGCCTGGCTGAGTTTCAACTGGGCAACATTATTATTTCCCGCGATCGTCAGCGCTCCTCCTATATTGTTTATGACTCCTGCATTAGCTCCACCTTCTATTGTTTTCGTGGAAGAGTTCAGGAACATATCCATAGAACTTCCTACATCATTAGTGAGCCTTAGAAGAGCGGAAGCATTAGTCCCGGAATTCGTGTTGCTGATGGATGTAAGTCCTGCACCATCTACATTGCTCCTGAAATACAAGGCTTTATCTAAATAATCAATCGCTGTATTCTGTAAAAGTGTACCGCCAAGCCTCACATCCTGCCCTATGGCTGTAAGCCCGTTGCTTGCCGTTACATTTGCACTTCCTGAAATATCCCATGTAGAAGCAGCTCCCGTAAGACCTGTACTGATCAGCTGAAGGCTCTGGTTAGGACCTATTGCCATACTTGCATTACCATTAATTGTTTCTGAAGCTGAAGGATTTATTGTAATGGTAAAAGCGGTATTATTTCTGATCGTATACATACGTCCTTTGAAATTACCTGCACCGGATATTGCTGTCGGTAAGGTAAAAACAGCATTGCCCGTTCCGTTATACGAGATATGAAAATCCGCAGAAGTCAGTGTATACGCTGCGGAAGTAACAGTGATGTATTTTGCAGCTAATGATCCGTTCACGTCCAGTGTTGAACCTGGTTGAGCTGTATTGATTCCGACACTTTGAGCAGACACAATACCGTAAGAGAGCAAAGCCACTGCTACTGATAATGTAGTAAAGTTTTTAAACATTATTATTTGATTATGAGTTATTAATGAAGTGAAGAAATCTTAGGAAAACAATTGCAGATTCAGAGTCTTTTCAAAAGATTGAAGACTTCAGCCATGGGTATTCCCGAAAGACTTGAATGAAGAAAATTATGATTATATTTTTTCACTGTTTCCCGTTTTTATTTAGTACAAAACTAAATTTTCCGAAAGCTTTTCCTGAAAAACATCTGTAAGAAAATTGCCACCCGGATGTGGAAAAATTATTACAAAACAGGACCATAAAAACTCATTATTTATTTGTATAAAAATAGAATCTGAAATAATTTTTTCAGGAATATCGGAGAACTTCCTGATGAAAATGGATTATCTTTATAGTTTACAAAATTTTTACAACCTATGAAGTTAGAATTATATCAGATAGATGCTTTTACAGAATCTGTTTTCCATGGAAATCCGGCATGTGTTGTTCCATTAAAAACCTGGTTACCCGATGAAATCCTTTTAAAAATAGCCCGTGAAAATGCAGTAGCAGAAACCGCTTTCTTTATTGACAATGGAGATCGTGTTCATCTGAGATGGTTTACCCCTGAAATAGAGATGGATTTATGTGGACATGCTACCCTAGCTACCGCTCATTGTCTTGTTTCCATCCTCAATTATCAGCATGATAGAATCATTTTTGAAACAAAAAGTGGTGACCTGACAGTAGATGTAAAAGATGGAGTTTATTATATGGATTTTCCTTCCAGAATGCCCGAAGCCTCTACTCTTCCGGAAATCATATCCAGATCACTTAATATACAGCCTAAGGAAGTTTTCAAAGCAAGAGATTATGTTCTGGTATACGATTCTGAAGAAGATGTAAAAAATATCAACATTGAAAGATCCGTTTTTGACCTTATCAACCTGGACCCGGGCGGTGTTATCGTGACAGCAGCAGGCACTGACAGTGATTTTGTATCAAGATACTTTACCCCGCAGTCCTCTATTCTTGAAGATCCTGTTACAGGCTCTGCACACTGTTCACTGATTCCCTTCTGGTCATCAAGATTAGGGAAGGATAAGCTTTTTGCCCGCCAGATCTCTGAAAGAGGTGGTCAGCTCTATTGTGAAAATAAAAATGAAAGAGTAATTGTGGCAGGGAAAGCCCAAACGTATTCTGCAGGGCATTTTTGGATAGAATAGATTTTCTGGCAGTCACAGTATATGCTACAATTAAAGACCGTGAATCATTCGATTCAAAGATTTAAGTTAATCTGCCCTCTTAAAAATTATAAAAAAATTGGCTACTTTTTAGTAGCCAATTTTTTTATAATTTTTCTATGATATTTCAATCATTCTTGGAGGTTTCTGCTTCGCATCTTCTTTTTTCGGGATGGTTAACATTAAAAGGCCATTTTCATATTTTGCATTAATATTATCCTGATCCACCACATCTTTTGGAAGCTCAAAACTTCTCTGGAAGGATTGGTAACTGAACTCTCTTCGTGTGAAATTGTCATCTTTTGACTCTTTACGATCTTCCTTCGTTGATGAAATGGTAAGCAGGTTACCATCCAGCCTGATCTGAAAATCATTTTTATTCATACCTGGAGCTGCAACCTGAACTTCGTAAGCATCTCCATTCTCCTTTATATTTACCGATGGTACGGTTGTACTGGTAGATGAGTAATTGTTATTGCCCCAGTTAAAAAGTTCACGACCAAAAAAATCGTCAAAGACATTTGAAAAGCCCAGGTTGCTGTTTCCGTTTCTTCTTATTAGATTATTCATTGTAATCATTTTTAATTAAGTTTAACAATCATTAAAAACACGTCAGCTGGCCAGCTGTACATCAAAAATTACAAAAAAAATACCATTTGATTAAGTGTGAAATTTTTTCCGATTTTCTGTCATTTTTTCAGCACCACTGACACAAAATCATGGTACTGAGAACATTCGCCATCCGTATGTTTTTTTATTCTTTATTCTAAATACAATTTTTTTTACGAAACCTGAAAAATGTACCGCAACTGATCCATATTGTGGACAATAAAAGGGATAAGCAGGTAATACCCAGCCCGGCTTTATAGAGATCGTACTCTACCATACCGGTTTTGTAAGCAATCGAAATAGCCAGTATTCCAAATTCACCTGTTTGAGAAAGTAAAGCACCTCCATAAAAACTATCCTGCCATTTAAAATTCAGCATTCTGAAAAAGAGAGCCGACATAATACTGTTGCTTATCAGTACAATTAAAGTTCCTATCGTGATAAGCTTATAATTTGATAACAGATAATTGATGTCCAGCCGTAAACCAATGGATACAAAGAACAGTGCCACAAAGAAAACCTTAAATGGAAGAAGAGAATGTTCCAGCCATCGAAATGCCTGAATTTTTCCGACTAAGACCCCCGCAATAAAACTTCCCAGTGCCGCACTCATTCCGACCGTTTCTGCTATAAGACCAAAGCCGAGACAGATCAGTAAGCCGGAAAATACCTGCAGCTCATGGTCATTTTCAAGGAATGTACTTGAGAATTTAATTTCCTTCAGATGTCTGATTTTCCGGAATATCAAAAAAATGCCGAGACATATGGCAATGGGAAGCATCATATTCCATATACTGAAATCTTTGCTATTCCAGAATTTCAACACAGTGAGCACCGGAGCCAGAAGAAGATCCTGTAATAACAAAATATTTAGGATAATAATTCCAAAGGCAGTATGCAGGGTTCCATGCTTCTTCAGAAACTCAACTACAACTGCAGTACTATTGAACATAAACAGAATGGCGATGAGGAGCACACTTTCAAGATTCAGATGGAGTAACTTACCCACAAAATACGCAAATATAAAACTTAAGAGTATTTTCATCCCCTGAGCCAATAAGGGCTTAATGATAAGGCTCTTTTTATTGGGAATATTAATTTCCACTCCGATAAAAAACATCAGCAGTAATATTCCTATTTCGCCAATCGTTTCTATTTCTTCCGGTTTGTTAAATAGCTTTAGTACATAAGGACCTAATAACACCCCGGCAATAATATAAGCAATAAGATAAGGCTGATTAAATTTTTTCAACACAAACATCAGTCCTAAGATAGTCATACACAAAATACATACAGTCCAAAGCATATTGATAACGTTTTAGATTGAGATAATTTCGTTTTTTAATATGAGTTATGATCTGTTGTCTTATTATTGAATGTGACGTTGGATTTCCTCAGCTTTCCTATTGCAAGGCTATTGTACCCAATATTACCCTTCTGATAAACCATTAATCCAACTCTACTGTTCTTAATTTGGAAAAAATAAAGACGGGCGCCATCTTTATTGTATATGGCTTCTTTAGAAAAAAAGCTACCATATTCTACATTGAACTCCAGTAAAAAATTTTCATTGATTATCATAACAAATTCATAATAATAAACTCTAACTTATTACATGTTCTGGTTATTAGTTATTTTCAAACCAGAATACAAAATCCAGACCAAGCTACCCGGAGATATAGCTGACTGGAAATCTAGCAATAATTTTTAATTTCTGAATCCTTTCTTGAGATCATTGCTTTTGATAGTTATCATACAATCCTAAAGTTCAAGTATAAAGAATTTTCCAAAAAATTCGAAAATTACTTTGGAAAAGATGTAATTAAACTGCATAAACTTAAATAATACTTCTAATAATAGTCGATTTCTAAAATATAAAATAAACTAAAGTGTGATGCATTGTATTTTTATATATCAAAGGTATTTTATCTTCATTTTATTTGTAATTTAACAATCTTAGCTAAGTATCACATATAGAATAACTTGGTACAAACCTGAGATATATCCATGTTGTAACAAGTAAAAAGATAATTAAAGAATTGCAATAAAATAATACCATGATAAAATCTTTCAATATCAAATTGTTATTAGTCCTTCTTTCCATTGTTTTTGCATTTGATTTAGTATTTATTGCTATGGATCATAGTTCCTGGCGGTTTTTTACCAAGCCACTGTTGTTACCTGTTATTATCTGGTTTTATTTTACTTATTCTAAGCAAAACGTATGTCGGATCAACCAATGGTTTTTATCTGGATTAATTTTAAGCTTTTTGGGTGATGTGTTTTTGTTATTTGGATGGGGATTTATGCCCGGTTTGGGAAGCTTTTTGTTGGCTCATATTTGTTACATAGCTTATTTTTTTAAGATTGAAAAGAAAAATGCATGGAGTTGGCTTCCCTTTGTTTTGCTTTATTTAGGTTCATTTATTTACTATATATATCCTTATTTAAACGAAATGAAGATACCCGTGTTAATTTACGGAATTACCATTGCTACGATGCTGTATTTTAGTATCAGAACTTATTCTTTATTATTAATCCTGGGAGCTGTTTTGTTTGTAATATCAGATTCCGTATTGGCCATTAATATATTCGTACAGCGCAGTATTGGGAAAGAACTTGTTGTGATGATTACTTATGTTTTAGCCCAATTGATGTTGGTGCTGGGAGTGGTTGGTCTTGAAAAAAAGAACAGAATTATCCGATAAAATCAAGACTTATGAAAAGAAAAGATAACCGGTTTTTTCATAATATTGCTCTATTCTGTCCATTGGACTTTACTGATCCTGTTACTTATTTTATTCCTGTGTTTATCTTGTTGATAGTAGGGGAAATATTTTTGTATCAGATTCCTCAAAAAGTATTCACCAAAAAACTCATCAAAGATAATGTATCGAGTATCGGATTGGGGATAGGGGCAGTAATGTTAGACTTTGGGATGAAAGCTATATCATTATCCTACTTTTTTTGGATTTACAATCATTTTAGGCTTACTGATATTTTCGGGATCAAAGATTTCAATAAATTCTTCACTTTACAATGGCATACAGATCACTGGTGGCTTTGGTTATTGGTTATGATTGTTCAGGATTTTGGCTTTTACTGGCATCATCGGTTGAGTCATAAAATCAGATTATTCTGGACAGGTCATGTCAATCATCACTCGGCTACTCATTTAAGTCTTGCTATTGCACTGCGTCAGGGATGGTTTGAAATTATATATCGGGACATTTGGTATATCCCTTTTATCATTATTGGTTTTCATCCTATTATGATGGCTATGATGCATCAGTTTAACCTGATTTTTCAATTTTGGCCGCATACCAATGCTATTGGAAAATTAGGGTGGTTCGATAAAGTATTCAATTCTCCATCCAACCATCGGGTGCATCATTCCCGAAAAATTGAGGATTTAGATAATAACTATGGAGGCATTTTGATGATTTGGGATCATCTTTTCGGCACGTACAAAGCGGAAGAAAAGAAAACGACGGATTACGGAATCTATCATAATATTCATACTTATAATGTTTTTCATATCGTCTTTGATGAGTTTGGAAATATGATAAAGGATGTCCGGAATGCACCGACATGGAAAGCGAAACTGGGGTATATATTCAATGCTCCGGGCTGGCATCATCATGATAAAGATGAGCGGATTTCTACTTTGAAGCGGGAATTAGAAGAAAAAATGAATTGATGGTTGTCTTACATGAAAAGTGTAAATTACTGATAAAAACTCTTTATTAATTCAGAAATAAACATCAACCTTCTACGACTTGTTAGACAAAGTAATTCCCTCAACAATTAAGTTCCAGACACTTTTTTAGCAGCTTTTAAATGCTTAAAATATACTTGAATTTATGTACAATGCTTTCCTGGTTAAAAAAAGTGTTAAGAAAATAAATTTTCATTACTCTAATTCAATAGGGTTATAACCTTTTTTCTCTGTTTCACTTATTTTTTGTCTGCTTTGCCCCTCTGAAAATACAGTTCCCATTTTTTCTAATTCATATTTAATATTGTCTCTGTAATTTGTTGTTGCTTGAATTAACTCTTTTTTTGTGACTAACTTAGCATTTTGATAATGTCTTTTATTTATTGTTATTATTCTTCCCTTCAACTTAGCACTTGATACCGATTTTACAAGTTCAAAATCATAATCCCCTGTCTTATCTGTTATTTTAACAATTAAGCCTGGAAGACCACTAAATTTGTATGGTCCATAAGGAAAAGGAATTTCCATTGAATACCAAGCTGTCCAATCTCTTCCTTTATAATGAACCTCTGCTTTTTTACAATGAAAAGAATTAATTACTTTGGTTTCATCAATCAATTTCCAGTCACGAATTATAGGGGTATTATAAGATAGTAGAGCAGTTCCAACTGACTCATAAAATTCAGAATTATCAGTTGTTTGGATAATTAAAAACTTAAATTTTGATGAAGGCAACCCTCTCATATCAATATTAAAATTACTCCTATTTTTATTATACTGCTCCATGAAAAGAGAGTCAAATTTCAACCTGTTTTCACTAATAAAAAAAGCACGTTTATCACTTATTTGCATGGTAAAAAGTTCTTTGTAAACGTTATCTAGATTTAGAGTATTAGGTTTATATTGAAGTAAATAGGTAAATTCTCCTCTTAATGAATCACCAGTAGCTGTTTGAGAAAACAAAAAAGAGAAAAAAAACAAAAATAAAATTGTTAAGGTTTGTTTCTTTGTGAAATTCATTGCTGTTTTTTGTGAAAATAATAACCGTTCAAACAAGGTTTATTATTTGAACGATTATTTTGATTAATAGTCAACACTTCTTTCCTATTGAGCTCAAAGAAATGACTAACTTGTGACTGATAAATTATAGTTGACAATAATTATCCTGAATTTTTTCTGCCCACTCTATCCATTGATCAGCACTCCAATCCTGACAAGTATAAGCAGATGTACAGCTTGCCTGAAATGTTCCACATTGCATTTGAAGTTTTTTCTTAGATTTTTTAGTGCTTTTAGCAACCCTAACTTCTTTTGTTTTAGAATTTACTTTCTCCACGTTTCCTTTTGCACTTACAAAACCTGCTATACCAATCATAGCAATAAATAATAGTTTTTTCATGATTGTGATAATTTTTAAAATTACAAATCAAATATATGGATTTAAGTCAATGAAAATAGAAACATTTTATTATGTTAAACACCTGTTAATAAAGTATTTATGCCAACTTGAGCATCGTTAATTATTTCATTTAAAATTGAAATATTTATACATAAATTCAGTTTTAGAATTTATTTTTAGAAGATCCAATTTAGATAAATCCAATAGCAAAGAAAGAACTTTGGTTTTATCAAGAATGTGAAAACCCTTTTTAAAAGTTGTACCAGCTTTTTGAATGTAGTTTAACTACCAATATGAATAAGAAGTCCCTCCCTTTGCCGACCGGAAATCAAGCCATTTAGGATATAAAAAAAGGAGACGTTTAAAAATAAACGTCTCCCTAAGCGGAGAGTGAGGGATTCGAACCATTTTACTTAAGTCATTGAAAATGAGAGTTATTAAAAATACCCATTTTATGATAGCCACGAATTTGCCACAATTCCATAAATATTTTAATCTACAAAATCTAACAAAAGATTTAAAGAGCATTTTAGTTTTAATATTACAAATATAAAAATAAGTTTAGTAATCAGCAATAAGATACTATTTCACTCCACTTTATTAATAATGTAGGTTTTAAAGGTAACTCTGAACAAATTCCAAAAATGCACAGGTTGACTTCCTTGAATTCTTAAAAACCTATAACTTGTCTTGGTATTGGTTTCTTCATCTGATCAAAAGAGTCACAAGCTATATAATACACTGAACAGAGATTTCATTTTCTGATAACGCAATTCAAAATTACCATTTAAATTGACGGGTTCAGAACTGTTGATCCATCAATCCAGTCTATAATATATTCTTACTTGTTTTAAATAAAATATTCTTCATACTATATTTCCCAATAACGGTCTATTTATTCAGCGTTGCTATGTCTTCATTCTCAAGATTTTTCACCAGCAATTCGTATTGTTCCCTGTCACTAACCTCTCCCTAAAGTTTTCTAAAAGATCCCGACACAACAGCCGCCTTGTAAAACAGTATCTGTGCAAGTGCGCGCCAGTGATACTCCATATACTGCCTGTGAAACTAGATTAATGTATCTGTCAAAATGAAAATGATTATTTAGCATATTAAAATTATAAAATACTTACACTCGAAGGAAACTCACTAGATTAAGAAAAAAGATAAAGTAAAACATTAGTGTTGCTTTAATTTGTTAATTTTTATTTGAAAGGCAACTACAGCATATTAAAACGGAACTCTCTTGAGTTCTAAAATTGTAATTGTTTCATATTGAATACCAGGCACCAGTTTTATACAGCCGTTTTTAATGTTCATTAATTGTTAATGGAATTTCCAGGTAACTTTCTACATTAACTCCATGGATTGTAGCTGGTCTCCAAGTTCCCTTAATGCTTTTGGCGGCATTAATGACCATTTTATCAAATCTGATATTCCCTGATGTTGGCTTCACCATAAAATCGAATGCCTTCCCATTTTTATCCACTTTAAATTTTAGATATATCCTACCGAACCGATCAAATTTGAAACCATTAATACTTACTTTTTGACTAAATTGCTCTTTAAAAACCTTATTCCCGCCAGGAAATTCCGCGATCCGATCAGAGTAATCCATTGGGTCATAACCTTCTTTATAGTTTTCAAATAAACTATCAGGAAACATTACTATCGTTTGGAATGCTGGAACTTTTTTCCCATTGATTTCGGCTGGAATCCAACCTTGTAAATCTTCTAAAATGGTTTGGGTCAGTTCAAATGCACATTTATTTTTGCGAGCGCTTTCAATGTTTTGCTTTTTTAACAACTTTATCGTTTTATCGGGATAAACGACAACCGTTGCAATATAAATTTCCTTTTTATTTTCGCATTGGTTGAGTTTCTTTTTTACTATTATTTCATGACATCTTTATAAAGATTGATATTACCACCGGTATAAGCCTGCTGCCCATCTGGATATCTGCCATAGACGATGGAGTCTTTCCATTTATTTTGCCCAAACAATACTGAACCTATAAGAACAAAAATTAAATTGATTTTCATCATAATTTTAAAAAGAATTTTTATTTAGATTATTATTTTTTGTGTAGCTGCTATTCCTTTAACTGTTAGTTCTTTATTATTCTAATGATTTGATCCATAATCCTGTCATGATTTCCAACTTCATTTAAAAAGTTATACTGAATATTATTGGTCCGTTCATATTTATAAAATTATAATTAAGTATAAGATTACCATCAATAAAGTTGTAGCTTCAATTTTCTTCATTCTATTCTTTGTCAGCAAATCCTATTTTTTTTCTTGATCTTAAGTAATCATATTGAGCCTTAGTCAAATATATCACACTAGCTTCTTGCCCTCCCGTATAAAGTTCATAAAATTGTCCGTTCAATTCTTCTTCTGTAACGACCGATCTTACAAAATCAAAAAAATCAGTGTCAATCCAGTCTCCTTCAATTTTAAGTGTTTTATTATAAGACTTATTTGCAATTCTAAATTTTACCAAGACTTTCTTTTTATTTTGTGTATCAAAATCATCTGAAATCTCTGTTGCATTGAATTGATTATGGGAGATTCTTTTATACTCTCTTATTAGTTCAGCATAAGGATCTTTAAGGTTTCCTAATTCAGTATCATAGATATAAATAATACCCGGAAAAGCAGCGAGTACTTGATTTAGATTACCATTTTCCTGTTCAGAGACTTGTTCTTTGGCTTTTTCAATTTGTGATGTTGTTAAATGATCAAATAAACCAATTTGCTGATACTCTTTTATTGCAGTATCAATCTGGGCCGAGGTTAAACTATTTTCGAATTTCTCATAGCTTACCTGGATATAGCTATCTGATTTTCGGAACATTGGAACTTGATTTTTAGATAGAGTAATTATTCCAAAATATTGATATTTTTTTTGTCCATATTGATACGGTGGCTGTATTTCGTGAAGTCTCAATGGTGATTGATTATCTGCAAGAATTTTATTAAATATTTTGTAGAATTCCTGATCATCAATTTTCCCTAAAAAATCTCCAGATTTACCGATATTCTCTGGTGATATAAAACTTTTTTGTGTATATGTTTTATCACGGACTTTTAATGATATAACAGCTTTATATGCCGTATAATCCTGAAATGACTCAGCCGAGTCAACTTCTATTTTATATTTAAAGTCTGTAAAACATAATTCAGGTAAAAGATTTGAGACTTCCTTATGTAATTGTTCAAGATAAATTGAAGGGTCGTTGGAATACTTTGCCAGATCGAAGAATACTGCATTGTTACAATAGTCGATAAGTTGATAATGAGATGTTATTCTCTCCGCATTTATGTCACGTTTAAGGTGGTCGAATGATCTCTCAGAAATAACATTATTTATCAGAAGTTTTTCTCCATACTTTATAAGTTTATCAGGGCTTAACCATTCTTCATATGCACTTTGATTTGCTAGGTCTTGTAACAGTTGAAGAATATATACATAATCATTATTTTCGATCTTTCTTGACTGATCTTTAAACTGTTTAATCGTTACTAAATCGCAATTCCTGAGTTTGGAAAGATACAAATACAATTCTTCATTAATTTTTGCCTGTAATAATGGTTGTGGTTTCTCTTTTCCAAAATTTATTTGCATTCCTAATTCTGAATAGTAATGTCCAGTAATTTTTTTAAATTCGGTTTGATAAAGTGAGTGTAAGTAAGCGCTATTTGATTTATTTTGATTCCGTTTTAATAAATCTTCAAAATCTCCGATTTGTTTATTTTCAATGAGTTTATATTCAACTAGTTTTTGTAAGGTATTATTCTTAATTTGTCCATTTATAGTGCATGTTGTCAAAATAAATAAGACCAATATGTATAAAGGAATTTTCATAATTTATTAAATTATGTTTTATTGGTTCGGTGTTTTTTAAAGTTTGTTTATTTTTAAACTAGCTTATTCAAAATCGGGATAAACAAAATTGAATTTTCCTGTTTTCACTCTTTCTACAATCATGAAGGGAGGTATTACTGAGCCTATTTCTGCCTTGCGATTTTCACCTTCTAATTTTCCAGCAAGTGTAAATTTCTCATCTCCAATTCTCCAAATGTGCCAATTTTCAGAAATGAAAACTTGAGGTTTTCCTGGACCGTGACCAGAATCATTGGTTCCTCTGAAAATAATATTTTTAATATCAGGATAAACCTCATGTTTCCCATCCTGTATATAAAGATTTTGTTTTACACCTATATTGATCGGAGTATGGGCATGGAAATCAATTTCTCCCGAAAGTAGCTCCTTGAAATCTGCTCGCTCTTCTTTTGAATATTCTCTTTTGAACGAACGAATTACATCGCTATTAAGTTGAGTTAGATCGTTGGCAATATATTGAAAATACTTTTTGTTGCCGTTGTCTAATATGATAGAGAATATATCCCCGATTTTCGTTATTACTCGTTTTGCCATAATTTTAATTATTTAATTCCAAGTTCTGCTCAATTCTTTGATGAAATTGAGTTTACTTTATTTAGGAGCGCTCCTCCATTCTTTACCATACCATGTTGATTAATTCAGGTCTGCTCCAAAACCCGAGCCTCCATTTTTGTCATTCCTTGAGCACCTTGTACTACTTCAAACACTAATTAACCAACTCCCCATCCGATTTGGCAACAATAGAGAGGTTTTCGTAATGCATACGGCAATAATAAAAACCAAATGACTAAAGTAAAAGTCATTTGGTAAGTCACATCCATTTTTCTGTTATGAAAAACTAACTAGCAACTCCAGTAAATCTATTTTTCAAGTATAAAATTTTCCAAGAATTTTTAGTTGAGCAAAAATAAATATTATGCACCAAATCATACACCGTGAAAAACCCATAAAAAATTCCGTTTATTTACGGAACTCCCTATCCTGCAATTTCTAAATCATATTATCAATATACTTCTTCTCATTTCTTCTGGCGATCTACTAGTCCTCGCAATTCTAGCAATTTGCTCAAGTTGCCTTTTTGCTCCTCATCAAGCTTTTTCCAATCAATCCAATTTATATTCATGGTAACATCATACTCCCCTAATAGCCCATCTAGTAGAATATAAATAGCATTTTGCATTTTCCCGTTTCATCATAGTTTCTGATATTCAATTCTATTCCAAGTTCACCGTTTGAGGTAGAATATCTATAGAAAATATCATCATAGCCTATTGTATAGCCATCATAATTGACGCTATAATTATCACCAGATACTCGCTGCCTAAAAGCATTAAATTTCCAGTTCTTTAAATCGGGGCTCAATGCAATCAGCTTCCTTACATTCGCAAATGATCCTCTCATACCATCTGCTGAAATTGAAAACTCTCTAACCCCATTTTCCCGAATAGGACTAAACTCAAAAGTCAGATTGTCATCAATATTGCTTAATTGTGCATTGAGACTACTAAATATCCACTTCTGAGAGCTTTTATTTTCAATATTATCATGCAAAAGGCTTTGGTTGTCCACAAACCAAAACCAAAATTTTTCTTCAAGATTCTTCATGTTTTTATAAAATAATGTTCTTAGGGTAATGGCGAAAACTAAACGTTAATTTCTTTCTCTGGGATTTAAATCGAAATGAAGTCATTTACGATGTTCTGGAAAATTACATAAACAATAAAATCATCTTCATTCACCTTTAATACTAGCGACTATCCACCGCGCTGATTTTAAAAATCGTTTTGATACATCATCGCCCCATTCAGCTCCATAGTCCAATCGATAGATATTACAGTTCTCATTTCTCAAAACAGTCTGTATAGTCTGTAGAAGTTTATCTTCTTCTATAGATGCTGATACCTCTTTAAGTTTCCTATTCCAAGCCGGAGTTGGATTAGCACTTCTAGCTGAATCGAAAAAATTAATCAGCTGGACTTTAATTTCAAAGTCTTTCCAAATATCTTCTGATATATTCAAATTAAAGATTTCAGCAATAATCTTATAGCAACCTTGGTTATTCTCCACTCTGAATTTCTTTAAATAGTCAATTAATTCAGCATCGGTTGCTGAAACTAATTTTAAAATCTTTTTAAAACAGATAATATCATGGTGAAAATCTTTCTGAAATACTATGTGCAAAATATTTTTCAAGGTTTCAAACTTTATACTAACAGAGGCTTGTTTTATAATACCGCGAACGATTTCTATTTTAAGAATATCTTCCAAAAAATTGCTGTTAGGGGAAATAAAATAGTTATCTCTAAAATAAGCCGTGACACATAAAAAGTCTTCTGGTGAATAGACAATCATCTTATCCTGAACAAATTTTGGTATCAAATTGTCTCTAAGCAATGCCCCAATCCTTGCTACATATAATGATCTTAGAAAAGCATCGTTAAAGACATTGTTATAGTTCAGTAACTTTGGCAGAATATATTTATAACTTTTCCTTTCGCTTATTCCAGAAACAAGTTCGCTAAATTGGATTTCTAATTCAGCTTCTGTCTTTACTTGTTCATCCCTATCACTAGACGCTTCATGGTGTTTCAAAAGCAGTAAGTCAAACCAAGATTGAATATTATTGAAATCAGTTTCAGAAATATTTAATTCGTGGGCCAAAATTGTTGATTTTTCAAGTTCATCCTTTTTAAAAATCCAATATGGTTTGTTCGGCATAATTTATTTTGAATTTTATACTACAGGTAGTCTGGCATTTACTACCTAATCAGTATAGCTACAAATACCTATTTAATAAAATAGCACGGATAATAAACCCGTGCTATAATTTTTCATAAACACATGTTTTTCTATTTTTAATCTTCCAATAGACTTTCATCAAACCATATATCTTCGTACCCATTACTATCTATCAAAAATCGGTTTCCAGCTGGAAGTCCCATATATTTGACAACAAAAGAAGCACTCTCAAATAAGTGATAGGTGTGTGATGGACTAAAAAAATCAAATTCTTCTGGATTAAAGTCTTCGCCTGACCATATATACCAGCCATTCAAAGTTTCTGTACGGGGATGTCTTAATCCGTTTATCTGTAGAGAAGGATTAAAATTTTTCCCTAACGCAATTAATGAATCAAGATTCACCAAATCTTTATCTTGTGAATATTTTTCACATATTTCCTCTTGAAACTCTAGGTATCCATTATCTTTCATTTTTAATAGCTAATTACTAGTTAATATTCTTTGTAACTCTTCATCTTCGAATTGCTTTGCAAGATCTAATGGAGATCTGTTGCTGTTATTTTTAGAGTTTGACTCGATACCATATTCTTTTAGAAGTTTAACTATATCATAATCTCCATCAGAGTTAAAAACAGCAACCCACATTGCATTATTTCCATATTGATCTTTAATATCTTTCTCTATTCCTTTAGCATTTAATAACAATTTAGTAAACTTATAATTATTATGATCTACACTATAGTGCAAAGGTGTTTTACCCTCATCATCTTGTTTGTTAATATTGATATTACAAGATAAAAGATAATTCAAAATTTCTAATGCATCATAAGCAACTGCTTCATGAAGAAGATTTTGCTTATATTCATTTACAAATCTATTTACATTCGTTTCATTTACAATTTTCTTTAGGTTTTCTAATTCATTGAATCTAACCATTTGAAAGACGTTATCAGTATTATTTTTGTTCATATTTTCTGCTTCTATTTGCATTTCTGGATTCTGGTCTATAATTGTTCGGGTTTCTATATTCCTCTAAAAACTTTTCTTTTGAAATCTTACCATCCATATAATCTTTATGTAATTTTTTGTATTCATGGCCTTTTTTATGTCCCATATCCCACGATCTTGGTTTTACGGACTTATCCCAAGTCAATACTTCTCCAGTATTTGGATCTACAACTGTTCCATTCTTTTTCTTATTACTTTCCCATACTTTCTCTACTTGGTCTTTCCCATATGAAGGTCTACTTTTTGCATAAGGTTTAGTTTCAGTTGCTACATTACTTTCACTTACAATAGCTGGTGCTTTTCCCTTCAATCCTTTTGCAATTCCAGCGGTAGCTCCTGCGACCACGGTATCAAAAGCTGTTCCTCCTACATCTTGGCCCGCTGAGCGTGTTTCTCCTTGAGCTGCTTTATTAACGGTTTTTGCAGTGCCATAGATCCCAAATGTCAATGAATTGGCAACACTATCACCATAATCACTCCATGTATAATTATTTACAGCATTTTTAGTTGTGCCATAAGGATCTGATACAAAATTTCTTATCCCGTCAATCCTGCCAGTAAATCCTTCTTTTACACCTTTAAAGAAGTTACCACAACAACCATCTCCTTCACCAACTACATCTATTGGAGCATTTCCGTCTGGGTCAGCGTAGCGTACCGGGTTATTGAAAACATAATTATAAGGTGACCAGTTTCCAAAATCCTCACTTAATGGATCTGGTGAAAACCATCTTCCGGCATCAGACATATACATTCTTCCACCAAAGTCACTCCATGCTGTTTCTTGCTGTTTCTCCTTTCCGTGGGTAGAGTATCTATAGCTAGGTGTTATTGAAACAGCAGTACTCAGCTCTCCTCCAAATTCTAGTCCAAAAGGATAAAAATGTGTAGTTCTGTCTATTTTCAGGTTACCGGAAGCATCTTTGTAATACGCTAATCTGACATTTCCAACCTGATCTGTATAGTTGTAAATATACTTATTTTGAACGAAATCATAATATCCTTCTGTGGTTGGAACAAAACTTAAAACATCATTTAAATATTGAAACCCATCCAGATAATCTGTTGTTTCAATCGTTTTTACATTCATTCTGCCCGATCCATACGTATAGACTTTTCTTAATTTTGCGCCAGCAGCATTATATAGATATCTTGTATTGACATAGGTATTAACCTCTAAATCATGAGGAACATAATTTTGATCAAACTTTACGTAATTGGGAAGATTAAGGTAATTGTAATCTATCTGCAAAATCCCTCTGTCAACATGACTGCTCATATTCCCATTCCCATCATAAGGAATAGGATTTCCTGAAATATCAGGGTAGCCACCATAGTTACCAGAAGAGTCTGTTACTGTATTGAGCCTATTTCCTAAGTAGTTGTAGCTCAGATCATCCATTACTATCACTCCTACATTCGATAACAATCGGTTCCTTTTTAGGGTCTGGATATTCCCGTTTACATCATAAGTCAGGGTTTCATTGAAATAATTATTCTGTGGAACCGTCGCATTAGGTTCAGAATAAATTCCATTTTTGAGCCTGTTCAATCCGTCATACTTATAATTATATCTTCTAAACGTCCCACCATCAGCAGCCTGCCAGTCTATTTCTGCAATATTTCCATTGTATTTGCCTGTAGAAACCACTGAATAAACAGGATTATGGTATTTAAGCTCGTAGGCAAAGAGCTTCCCGTTTAGGTTAACGGGATCATTCACTTTGGTAATCCATCCACGGATATTGTAGGTCTGATCTATTGACTGTAACGGTGTACCAGTAGTATTGCCTGTTTTTTTATTAATAAGCTGTCCAAGGTCATTGTAGGTATTTTCTACCAGAAGTTCTTCGGTTAGACTGTTCACCTTATGATAGTGCTTCAACAGCCTTTTCTGGTTATCGTATTCAAATCTTTCTTTGATCAGCACTTCCGGATCTGTGCTTCCTTTTTTGTGGTAGGTATAACTTTCATCTACAGCACCGGAGAAATCAAGCTTAAATTCCTTTTTAGTATATCCCCCTAAATGATTCCAGCTTTTCTCCGCTACCTTTCCACCTTTGGTGTTATAATAGAAATAGGTTTTCGTCCAGTTATCATCTTCAATGTTCTTTACATAAGATGCTGTGGGCAGACCTTGGGTATTGGCACCTCCGTTCAGAGCCTTGTCTTCATTCACTACATATTGATCAAGGATTTTCGCAGGTGGAAATTCCTTAGTGTCCCTTGGGTAAGAATCATAGTAACTAACCGTTAACAGTGTTGTAAAGCCGGCTAGAAAATTGTTAGTATAATAGACCATGACTCCATTTTTATCAAACCCATTGGTCGTCTGATTTTCGCTGATTACCTGAGTACCAATCTGGCTTTGCATACTAGCTCTGTCGCCACCAGCAATAAGCCCTGTGTAAGCAACGCGACCAAAGGCATCATACTTGACAAATAACCATTGTCCTTTATTTTTCAGGTTTACATCCTGGGTAAGTACAGGACGGTCAGCAGAATCATACACAACAGATTCCCAGTCATCCCTTCCCGGCAGTCTTTTTTCTACTTGTCTGGCCAATCCGTCATACCGATATTGGTAACAAAGGCTGTTCACAATATCAGTAGTAACAACATTGTTATTCTGCTCAATTTTCTTTACTGCCAGAGCAGGAATTACAAATGCTTTTTGCCCATATTCATTGTAGACATAATAGGTGTCAATGTTTTGTGTCCCGTCTGTTCTACGGACCAGCACCGTCTCACCACGCCCGTTCTGAAACTGAGTAACCGGAGTTCCATCTTCATCAGTTACGGTATTCTTGTATAAAGTCCCGGCCTGATAAAAAATGTTTCCAGGTGCTAGGGATACAGAAGAAATTGTTTTATTATCCGTTCCTATTGTACCTGTAGTAGTATTGGTGATAAATTTCTTTACCTCTGTGCCCAAGTTTACTTCATATGTGTATTTCTGGGTATGACCGCTACTCATCTTCCATACATCACCTGCCTGTGCCAGTTGCAGCACCCTGTCTAATGGAGAATTTTCAATCTCTTTTTCTGTGTAGGCATTGGTCGCGTTATAGTAAGCGTTCGCTGTACTTTCATTCACAATTCCACTATGAATGGCTGAATTGAGAGTATTAGCAGGAACCGGAAGAATATCCTTAGCCTGTCTTCCAAATGCGTCATACGTAATTGGAGTAACCAGGTCTTTTCCTGTCGTTGTTACTTTTACAGTAATTATCTGTTTAGGTCTTCCTAATCCATCGAAATAGGTAATTGTCTCGGTCTTCTTGCTACAATCACCATTCAGGCATGTTTTGGACTGTACATAATTTTCTGTTAAACTTTGTGCGTAGGCTGTCATTGCCGCAAACAGCAGACCTAATAGTTGTATTTTTTTCATTTGTGTTTACTGCTTATAGTTATACTTGAATTCTTTTACCACTTTAAAACTGTAGGTTCCGGCATTATCTCTTTCCCTTACCTGAACCTGTTTAAGTCGGTTGGCACTGTCATAGACATACTGCTCTCTAATTCCTGATGGTGGTGTTATTGTGGTTACTCCCACCAAAGGATCATAGGTATAAGTGGTTACCATTCCTGCAGGCTGGAAGACATCAAGAGCCTGTAATAACTCAGCTTCTTTCGTTGGATCAGCTGCATCTTCATTGGACTTCGATACGATAGTACCGATCATACCTTCAATCTGACTGTATAAAGCGCCCACAACCTTAGCAATCGGCTGGGTCTTGTTATAACCCCAGACAATACTTACAGGCGTACCGTCTTTCTCCCTATACTGAAGAATATTTCCTTTTTCATCATATTTTTCATAAGTGACTTCTTTAGAAGAGATTGTAGGGGTTAGTGTATCATAAGAATACTCCGACAATGGAAGTACTGAGTATCCGGTTACGGAATGAGGCAGAGCCGTAGGATAGGTCGTTTCTTCTCTCGATATTACCTTCGTAATATTATCTGCTGTCTGCTGTGTTTTGGTTTCCAATGGAATACCAATCATATTCTTATCAATCATCAGCTGATTACCCTTCTCGTGGGCGTATTGATAAGAGGTTTCAGTAACTGTACCATCCGGGAAAGTATCTTTTTCATTTATAGGATAATCTCTGGTATTATACGTTATATCCTCAATTGTTTTTAAAGGCTTCCCGCTAAAACTTTCTATAGTCTCAGAATGCGTAGGATTGGCTTTTCCTATAATCTCCTCTACCGGAAGAATTCGCATCATACTGCTAATGTTACTGCGGTTATCACAGAAAACATTTAATCCCTGATCCTGTATACAGCCAGCATAATAATTTTCATAGGAATTAAAATGACCTGCATACAAATACTCTGAGTAGGGTGAATTGATATAGCTTACATCGAGTCCTGTAAGAACTCTTGAATCATAGATATTATATTCCGTATCTTTTTTATACAGACTTATATTCAGGTTATCCTTTTTTTCATCCCTTGTCAATAATCCTCTTTTATAATCATAATTATCTACCGGAAGAAATGGAGGTAATCCAAAATTGATATAGTGTGAGTCGGGATTTGGCTTATCAATAGGTGAAGTGTAAGAATATTCTGTTCTGCCCTTGCCTGTTTCCAAAACTGTTATATTCTGATAGCCCACATCAGAACCTTGTGTTTTCTGAACGGGAAGAAAACTCTGAGAGGAATAGATTGCAAATTCATTGGCATAAGGATATTGACAGTATCCTACCGACATTCCTCCACAAGTCGAAACAAATTTATTACTATACCCATACTTATAAGTCAGCAAGGGTTTTGGAAATACCAAGGCGCCACTGCTTTTTCCTGAATCTGTAAATTTGTTATACGAAAATGTAACTTTCTTTTGAGGAGTGACATCATTGGGATTGTCATAATAACTGATTGTATTGATTCTTATTCCTCCTCCGTTAAGCCACTGCTTTTGTGTTGGATTTTTTGTCTTAAATGAATAGTTAATGAGAGCAGTTCCCTGATCGTTTGAATTCGTCCAGGTAAATTTAATTCTATAAAAGTATCCCGCTTCTAAATTAATTTCTGAGTCCGTACCTATTAAACCATATGACTGTACCAACTCCTGATTCAGGTTTAATTTTTCTAAGAATAAAAATCCGATGTTATCGTCATTGTTTAAAATCTGACCGCTTTCCAGCACCAATATTTTATTCTGAAGAACCTTTCCTAAACTGTAAGTAGCGGAATTTAAAAAAGTACTCTGTAATGTAACATTATTCACATCACTGTAAGTCCAGTTTTCAATATTATCATCAAAATTGGCAATAGGTATTCCCAGATGATCAAATGAATACATATTGGCTCCAAAATCAAAAGTTCTAATACCTCCTGTAGACAATTTCATGCTTTTGAGGATATTCATATTGATACAATCCGGTGAAACATATTTTGCCAAAAGAGGATTAGCATTAGGACGGGGACAGTTAAACCAACCCCATGAATCTGTTCCCAACGTACGATTCTGTGGATTGGATGTATAGTCTAATACATAATCATACTGCTTATTGGAAGAAGAATCAAACTTTGTTACTTTTGAGAGTGATAACGTTTTGTTAGGTAAATTTCCTCCTGCTAAATTATAAGTAAAATAGCTGTAAGATAACTGGTGTGTTTCCAGTAATTTTCCGGATGAATCAAAAACTTTAACCTTATCTAATTTTTGCAGCTGCTGAGGCAGACTATAGTTTGAATCTTCTCTTCCCTGCAGATAGGTAAAATTAATTCTTCCTTTTCCCGGTATTTCTATATCTTTTAAACTTCGGACAAATGTATTGTTTGTTATGGTATTCGTTTCATAAGAAGCCGGCATCTGGCTATCGAAAGTCGTTGCTACAGGCAAAGTATTTGGATCTTCACTTGCCAACTTATTCCTGGTAATATTAGAGTGATCTGTATATTGAATTTCAGCAGGAGGGTAATACTCCAGCTTTACCAGTTCTGCACCAGATGTGCCAGAAACTTTGCTCAGGTGAAAAGCAGTAGTACTTTCACCAGAATCTTTGGAATTGGTTTGATAGGAGTCATAATACCCTATTTTATTAGATATACTTGATCTCTGGGTTCGTTCTAATACATCAAAAGTAGAACTATTTCCATATTCATCAAGAATTACAAAAGAGGCCACTTCTAATGCATTACCAGGGCTAGTAGAACCTATGGTAATCTTTAGGTTATTTTTATCTAATTTTTCAACGTATAAATTATTGTTGGAAGATTTTTTAATGATGAATCGCCCGGTATAGCCCATGAAATTATATTGATAAAGGTCATACTCCATATCATAACGGCTAAAAAACAGGGCATCAAATAAAAGTTTTTTATATTGATCCGTATGCTGAACACCACCTACTGCCAGTTCATCTAAATATTTTCTTGTATAATTGGTGTGGGCTCCTGCATAATTATATTCATCATAAAGAATTCCTACCCTTTTCTCTACTCCTTCAAAATTACGGTCATCTGAACTCCCTCTTATGGTTTTGGTTATGGTTCCTCCGGCAAACAAACTCCACCCTAGTCCTTCTTCTCCGGATTTCTCAAGAGGTTTTGCATTAAGAGGATGATAATTTAGGGAAACGTTCATTGAAATTTTAGAATCATTTGTTGGGATACTTGCAAGTGGAATTTTAATATCCGGGATTCCTGTATAGTAGCTTACAGGAACTTCTTCAAATTTCATTAAATTATTGGCAGTGGGAGCGGCCGGATAAATTTGTTTTATATTATCCATAGGACTGCTTGCAGTTGTCGGATTTGAATTTGCAGTCTGTGAATGTAAATACTGCATAAAAAACAATGGCAGTATTAAGTATTTTTTTCTCATTTGTGTCTATTTCTTGATTAGTTTAGCATTCGCCGTTTTATTAGTATCCATTTTTATGGTCACCAGATACACCCCCTGAACTAAAGCTTGGGTATTAATCTTAGTCACTCTGTTTTTTGTTTTTATATTCTGAAGCTGTCTACCACTCATATCGTATAAAAGAATATCTGCTTCTTTGAAGTCGTTGAATCCTATTTCTACATAAGCATAATCTGAAACAGGGTTTGGATAGATTTTGATATCATATTTTTCAATCAGCTGATTTACTTGCTTGTCTCCCAATTTTACAACCTTCCAGTTCTCTTTTCCTAGCTCTTCTGCACTGGTTCCTGCCAGAACAATTGAGCCATCTCTGTTCAGTTTCAGATCAGACAATCTCTCTTCCTTCTTTCTGGATTCTCCCTTGACATGTTTTCTCCATTGTTCATTTCCATTCTGATCCAAATAGAGCATCCAGAAGGTTTCATCATCGGTCTGGATTCTTTCTTCTGCCTGAGTGTAACCTCCCAACAATATTCCTTTTGTGACGTCTTGGTTCATGATTCTTGCATCTTGACTCTGAATCACACTTATTCCCATCAGGACATCACGGTTTCCAAAGTTGTAGGACTTCTGCCACTGCTGTTCACCCGTTTCATTTAAAGAAATCAGCCATAGATCTGTTCCATCTTCAATGCCTGCTGTTTTATTTCCCGATCTTTCTGATCTGGATTCTCCACCAATAATAAAGCCTGTTGAAGTTAAAGCCAGTGTTCTGATATGATCATCTGCTTTCCCTCCTAAGTTCTTTTCCCATTCTACTTTTCCGTTTTTGTCTAACTTGACAATCCAGTAGTCGCCTTCACCGAAATTGTCGCTTTGCTTTGAGGTTGCAGATAACAGGCTATGGGTTGCAGGTTTGTCGGTTGAAGTATTAGTGTTTATCGTTGATTGCTGATTATTCGTTTTAACAACTCCGCTTCTGGAATAAATTCCCAATAATGCTCCACCATCCTTTGTTGGAATCATTTTCTCTACTTCGTCTAAACCTTTTCCGCCTAAAATTAATTGGGAGAGCTCCTTTCCGTTTTTATCAAGTCTGGTAATTAGAACATCTTTTGAGCCGTAACCTTTTGAAGAATTCTGTACGTTACCGGCAACAAAGAATCCTAAATCTGTAGTCTGGATAACGGCTCTTGCTTCTTCGTCTGAAGAACTTCCAAGTGTTTTCTGCCATAATTCATCACCAAATTCATTGATCCTGATCAGCCAGATATCTGAGCCACCTTTTGAATCATCTTTTTTATCTAATCCTTTTCCTGAATAAGAAGTTCCTGCTAATAGAAATCCGCCATCCTGCGTAGTAACAGTTGCGGACAGATAATCATGATTTTGTCCTGAGAAATATTTTTCCCAGATTTCTTCTCCTTGCTGGTTTAGTTTTACCAGGTGGAAATCATAGCCGTTGTTTTGCTTATTTTCTGATGTTTGTTGCTTATTGCTTTGAATAGAGCTTCCTGTAATGAGATACTGCTGATCAATTGTTATGGTGACCTGGCTTAGAAAATCCTGGGTAGAGGATTTGATGTCTTTCTGCCAGAGGACCTGCTGTCCTTGTAAAGAAATTGCGGTATACAATAAGAGTATACTGTAAAAGTTTTTTTTCATAGTTCTTAGGTTTTTTTGGCTCCGCCAAATGTAATGCAGTTTCATCGGTGGAGATATGGGGATTTTCCCTGTTTTATCATTCCGTGATTTCCCTGATAAATGAAACTAAATCCTTCTGTTTTTAAGCCAATTGGTTAATAAGCCAAAGATAATTTGGGTCAGCGACAATACATGTCGTATTATATTTCATTTAAAATATTTAGGCAAGATAGCGTGATGGATTTTCAGCAACAATGCTTATGGTTATAAATTTAATAACTGCTGGTTATGAATTTGTATAGTTTTTCTATATTAAAATTCATTAAATTTGTCTGATTAAATATATATTATGGTTTCTCTCGGCACTAAATTAACCAGGCTACGTAAAAAGAAAGGATATACGCAACAGGAGGTTGCTGATTTATTGAATATTTCACAACCGGCATATCATAAATGGGAAACAGATTTGGCAAAACCCGCTGTTGAAAATCTATTAAAGATTTCTGAAGTTTATGAAATCGACTTAAATGATCTTCTGGAGGAAGTTCCTACCTTTAATATAACAAATAATGATTGCAGTATTCAAAACATTGGTAATCCACATTCCAATTTTTATGCAGAATCACCTGAGCTCATAAATGGAATTTTAAAGAATCAGGACGCAATTACTAATCTTCTTAGTGTTCAAAATAAACTTATTGAAACTCTCATCGATAAAATTAAAAAATAAGAGTAAATATTCTCGTTAATTTTTTGTCACGTTTTTTACTCTTCAATGGGGGATGCAAAATATATACGATATTTCAAAATTAGCCCTGCAAGTTTTGAATTGAAAAAGAATATATTATCTCAGGGATGATATCTTTATTAAAATTATCCAGGGTATCGGTAATAATAAACAGTGAAAATAGAATACCATCGACTTCCACTAAAAGTAATTTGAGATATTGGAGATTTTCAATATTTACCACTTTAATCTGCATTCCCTTTGTCGATACAAACCATTTATTATCATGTTTGATTCGTTTAAATTTGATAAAATCATCTTCAACCCCAATGATATCGACGAATGCTTCAAGATAGACCAGTTCATTTCTTAAGATGGTTGCAACATTGGTTACATTGTCTGTTAAATGTAAGGGTTTACTATTAAAAATGTTCAATGCTATGATGAAATCATCATTTTCAACAATAAGCTGGGGTTTTACCAATACCTTTTTTAGGGCTTTGTCAGAGGTATCAAAGCGTTTTCTTAAGTTCTCAGAAAATTTCCATGCCGTAAAAAAGTCATCGTATCTTTCATGATCAACACGCACAAATCCGGTAGGAATTTGAAATAATATTTCATTATGGACTGTTTTTAGAAGCAGTTTTTCATCTTCATTTGTAATAGTTAGATTTCCTTGGTAAAATTTTAAATTTCTTTGATGAAATGTTTCATTGAAAGAAGGTTCTACTCTTTTCCCTTTAGGATTTGAAAATAAGGTATCTACAGATTGATATTGATTAAGAAATTCCTGATGATCAAAATGTAAAGAATCCGGATCCTGATCTGGATTATAATAAAATAGCTCCTGTGAATAAAAGTTCTTCTCAAAATTTTTCAAAATGGAGGTAATAAGATCTGTGTCTTCACAATTGTTTTTATCCTTTATAAAGCCATCTATATCTGAGCGAAAGAAAATCATTCTTGCCGTAGGAATATCACATTGGCGATGATTAATAATATGCTTTAGCAGGTCATTGCCATTATCGTAATTATGATTTTGGGCGATATAATATAACTCTATAGGCTCCTGTATCGTGTTAAAAGTTTTTATATCGAGCTCTCTTCCTTCAAAGGAATAGTTTAAAAAATGATGAGCCAAGAAAGCAGCTCTCTTTTCTGATACTTTGAACTTCATGGTGTATGTTTTATTAAAATTTTAATAGATATATATCATCTATATTCTTACCCTTAAAATATGCAACTAAATAAATTAGTATTTTTAAATATATGAAAAAGAAAAATACTGAATACAGAAAAAGGCTTGACGACAGAGATTTCAGGCTGCTTTGGGCTTTATCAGGCGGTTTTTGTGGCCTTTGCCGCGAGCCCTTTATTGATATGGAGACTCTTGAATGTACCGTTCATCAGGCCCATATAATTTCCCGACATGATACCAATGTACCAAGTTATAGGGATATTCCCATTAAAGAAAAAGATAAATATGAAAATCTCTTTCTTTTGCATCCCACCTGTCATGAAAAAACAAAATACTTCTCATTAGAAGAACTGCAGGCTATTAAGACAAATCATGAAAAGCATGTAAGAGACACTTTAAATGGTGTTTATAATCCTTATCCTATAGGTAATGGTAAGTTTGCCACGTATCCACATGTAGTTTATTATCCGAAGGAAAGGGCGTTTAATCCTTTCAATGCCTATGCAGCTTTGTTTAGTATTGCTATTTTTAACATCCTTCTGGTTTTCTTCTTCATATATATTATGAAAGCAAAGTGGGAGATCAGTTCAGTGTTTCTGATGAGTTTATTACTTATTATGAGTGTCATGTACATAATAAAAGTTATTAGGGATCTAAAAAGAAGACCTGCAACCATTATTCATGAAGCAAAGTGTATTTTTTCAGGATGCAATGGAAAAGTAAGCATTATACGCCCTTCTCCAATTTACGACAGCATGAGTAAAAGGAATATTCCTGAGCCTGGGATTGGAATGTGCAGTTTTGACCATACCCATACTTTCACCGTCCCAAGAGATATGTCCTTGTCCAATAGAGGTGATTATCATCAGTTTAAAATATATCCATAATGACTTAAAATTATAAGGACTTTTGCTCATCCTATTACTGTATATATTACATCTCAAAACAAATATTACAATTTGGCGAATCTGGAAATTTTACTAAGGTCTATATCATATCTATTAAAAGCCTTGTACATATTGTTATACTTAATAAAATTGTGGCTTATGGCGATTTCCTTCAATGTTTTTGAAGTAAAAAGAACGTCTCCAAGAGCCCCGATCATCTTTATTTTTAGATAATGGCTGTAAAAGCTGTCGCCCCAGTATTTTTTAGAATCATTGTGAATCTTATGGATACTGAGTTCCTTCCCTTTGATCCAATCCCGGAGTTGAGGATGTTTAACAGAATCATACTCTTCTAATAACTCGGAAAGATAGGCATAACTTCCGGGCGAATTCTCAATCATATCCCTGGGAATAGAGCACTCGGATAGGCATATAAATACCCTTTCTAAGTTATCTTTCCATATAATACCGCTTACACAACAGAAATTGGGCAGTATAGTGAAATGGATATGAAAAGGTAGTGGAAAATTCTCTGTCATTGTTTGCTGCTCGGGTAGATATTCCATAATCTTAGAAACAGAGCTGTCGTCTTTATTAATATCGGAACCAAAATAGAGGTTTCCCTGCAAAATACGTTTATAAAACCGGGAATCTTTAGAAAGCCATCCAAAATTAGAGAAACAGGCCGTATATAACTGTGTTATATAGGCAACCTTTCTAGCTAAATATTCAGTATTATGGATATACACCTGCTTTTTAACAAATGATAGCGCAGAAAAACGCTCCATAGACTGATTCATTACTTTGTCAAATAACATCATCGCATTAACATTCATATAAACCTCCTTCTGGATATAAAATGGTCATTAATAATTGAGAAGTTCAGAAGTCTCCATAAACATCATTTATTATATTAATTTAAAGTTTTTTTTAATCAAGTAAAGAAATAACTAAAAAATGGGTGTCCCTGGATCAAATAGCATACTGTATGTAACAACCGTTCAAATATCATAAGGCTCAAATCTTAAAACACTGCAGTTTTCTTTTGCTAGTATCTTATATTTCTTCTCTTCTTTTTCTTTTTGGGCAGAGGAATATCTTCTGGCTCTAGATTATATGCCGGTCCTAAGCTTAACATGGAAAATAAATCGAGAAGTAATTCACTAGTCGTAAAGATCTCTTCAAAAGCAGAGAAAGGAATATTATTTTTTTCAGATAGATCTTTACATATTCTGCTCATTTCGAGGGTAAGGTTTTTCTCATCCATTGAGCTATAATGAAGGTTAATTAAACGCTCGGAAAGGATTTGCTTTTTCAGGGCCTGAATAACAGAATCCATATATTTTTTCTTTTCACCCGCAAAAACATTGGGATTGGTTATAAGCAGCGTGTTTTTGCTCCTAAGATCAGATATTTCTTTTTTTTGAAATTCGGTTTGAAGTTTTACATCTGAAATTTGTTTACGATGGGACTCGATCAGATCATTCTTTTTTAACAGCTCGGCATTGTAAAGTTTAAATGCTTGTCCGTAATTTTCAATGGTCTTTCCAGTCTTTATATGTTCAAACCCAAAAAAGTCAGTCTCTTTAACAATGAGGTCTTTGAATGAATTACCCTCTAGCTTTGTTTGCATCTCATTAATTTTCATTTCTAATGCTTTAAGCTCTTCTTCTTTTTTATGGATTTTGAACTCTACCGCTTCCAGCCTGCCTACCGAACCTGCTATTCCTCTTTCCATACCGAGACATTCAGCAGTAATATCCTGCATCTTAGAATAATGAAATGACTGATGCTTTAATGTTTTTCCAGTTTTCAGGTCTTGCCAGTCAGCGACAAGATGGGCATGAAGATTAGGTTTCCACTCCTTAGATTCTTTGTCCCAGTGTCCTTCATCTTTGTGGATGGCTATTTGAAAAACCCTTATCCCTAGTTCCTTTTCCAACTTTAGGGAAAGATCAAAAAGGTCTTTCATCGTGGTATTCTCCTTAATAACTACCACTGCTTCACGGACAGGCATAGCATTGCTCTGTAATTTTCTTCCAGATGTCTCCTTACAATATGCCTGAATTTTATTGAGTCTGTCACCAATCTTATCTTCCTGCCAGTATTCATTTTTAACAGTCAATTCTTTTCGGATATAATCGAAAGTTTTTCTTCTAAAATTATGGATCTCAGAATCAGGTTTTACAGCTTTAAAATTGATAGAAGTTTTCATAAGATAGTTGTTTTGTTAAATTGTGATATATTTGCAGTGATAGCTCATAAGCGTTTGCAGTAATTACTTCAAACATTCTTCTACTTGAGGCAGCCAACAATTGGCTGCTTTTTTTAGCCCCTGCGGGCGAGGAAGAAACTTTGTTGGGATCGAAGTGACCTTCAAAGTTGCGAATGAGCTCCTAACTTCTGCGGGAAGCTTGGTAAAAAGCGCCGTCCTACATCCTTCTGCGCAATCCTTTCGTTGGCCTGTTTTTTTCTTCCTCGCACGATTCCTGTTTTTCTGCACCGTCATTTTTCTGTTTCGCAAGAACCTCTGCTTTTGGAGCAGGGACGGCTTGTCGCTGTTTCTTTGCCATTAGGTATGCATTCAGGTCTTTATGTTCCGCATAGATGTGTGAAAAGTCCTTTGCATGGGGATAAACCTTTAGAATTTCATTGGTTGCTTTCTTGCCAGTTTTATCATAATCCAGAAATAGATTGATCTCAATATAGCCTTTCAGGGCATCAATGGCTTTTTTGAGTAAACTTGTCGAGTTGAGAACAAGCAGTTTTCCTTGATAGCTCCCTTTCATTTCAATGAAGGAGAGCGCGTCCATGAAGCCTTCTACAACGGCTACCTTGCCATCAGGAATTCCATCATGATGTCCTTGTTGAGCCCCAACGCTCTGGGTTGCTGGACTGATATTCAGGATTGAGATGTCCTTACCAAGCAAAGCACCTTTGTAGTAGGGATTTCGGACTTCCCAACCTCCGGATTGGTTCTGAAATCCAATCGCATAATAGGATTTTTCTTTCATGGTAAACCATATTTCCTTTACATACCTATATACTTTGGACGATAATCCTCTTTGACCAAGATATTGTAAAAGATTGGGGTGCGTCAGTTCCTGTACCTTATCTATCCTATATTCGGTAGGTGTTTTCCTAGCCTGATGAGATTGCTGGTGAAAAGAAGAAAAATTTTGAGCGGATGCCCATTCTAGAACACCTTTTACGGATATAGCCAGGTATTTCTGCATAAAATCCGTATTGGTTCCACCGATACCTTCGGAGAACAAATACCAGACATTAAGGCTCCTATCAACTTTGAAAGAGGCTTGGTACTCAGTGCCGAAGGGACTGAGATACCAGGCTTCTTTTGCATTTTGACGGATTGGAAGGTGTCCGAGAGTATAGAGAATCTCTTCCAATCCTATGGAATTAAATTGCTTACAGTTCATGTGTAATATAATTTTTTAAGAAAATACTACTTTCTACGCTTCATATACTTTACTAGGTAGTACTTTACTTTGCTTTGCTTTAAATTACCTAATGGATCCCTTGCTTAATTCTCATACAATCGTCCATATTGCTATTTATTTTCTGAAAAAGAGATATTTCTGTATTGTTTTAGCAGTATATAATAAATAATTCCTGTAAAATGCTTTTATTGTTGTAAAATCATTTTACAACAATAAAAACGTGAACACAACACTTCAATAATAAAGTATTTCAAGATTTTTTGAAATAAACTATTGAGTTTAAGAAAATTTATAATTTAGTGCCATATTAATTAATTATAAAAATATTGTTTCAAAGAGAAAAATATAGTTTTCAATCAACATTCTGAATTGAAATGATAAAATTTAAAAAAATTATAAAATAAAAAATGGTTAAAGAATTTGAAACGGAAGGTTACTGGTGGAAACCAGAAAGTCCCGAAAATCGAATTGCAGGAATTTTACATTATAAACCGAATTTTGAGACTGATTTAAGATTATTTGGTGATTTGGTATAGATTCTGATTTTATATTAAAGCAAATGATTACAAAAAGTAATCCTCCTAAAATAATTTGGGGAGAAGATAAAAATGCTAATAAAATAACACTAATAGTTTTAAGTGTTGGAGAAAAACATCTGAATCTTTCTAGTACCTTTCCCTTGGTCCACTATAAAATTTTATATGTTTTTAAAGGTATACATCTGCTTTCTAAAGAAGATAATATTTTTGAGGAAATTGATTTGGAATTGGAATCTTTAACCCCTTGGATGAATTCATATCCTGTCCAATTATCAATTCCTATTGTAGATAATAAGCTAACAAATAACTTTACATTGTCTTATACAAAAGATGAAAATAAATTGTTTTATGACATTAATGAAAATTTTGAACTCTCCATTAGTGCAATAGCTAATTATACTGATTTTTACAAAGAAGAAATTACTGTAAAACAAAGGTATATAGTTACTATAAAAAGTGACAAACCTACCAGTTTCTTTCATTTAATTAATAAAGCACACAGATTTCAATCGTTCCTGAATATGGCTACATTTAACCATAATAGTTTTCTTAGTTTATGTCTTTATTCTTCAAATCATTTTCTCCAGTTAAATGATAACAAAAAAATACCTCTCCCTATTGAGTTATTTTTTAAACAATTTAATAAAACAATCACCAACAATAAGTCCTTAAATGAGAATTACTTATTTAGTTTCCATAGTATTGAATTTCAATTTCAAAATCTAATCAAAGAATGGTTTTCTTTTGACAAAAAAATAATGCCTATTCTTCACCATCTCATTGACAGTATACAAGATAAACCTATTTTCAAAAGTACTGATTATTTGATTATTGCTCAGGCACTAGATGGATACCATCGTCGTTTCTTTGATAAGGAGCCGGAAAAAGATAAATCTCTCGAAAGCAGATTCAGAAATTTGAAAAACTTCTTTGCTAAAGAAGTTTTAATCATTCGAGAAATTGACACAGAATATGCAGCAAACTCAAGAAATTACTATTCACATTTTTATAATAAGTTGCCCAATGAGAAGGTAGCGGAAGGCATAGATTTATTTAACTTAACTAAACAATTGAGATACTTACTTATTTGTTGTTTTTTACATAAGCTTGGACTAGATAATATAAAAATCAACGAAGTCCTATCTAAACACTCGGAACATTGAAAATTGATATAAACAACATTAAATGAATTCATTAATATTAATAATGACGTTACCATATGATGAGAATATATTGTGATAAAAATATCTATTCAACAATAAAAGAAGGTAAGAAAAATTATAATCCTGCATTGAAGAAATTAATGGAACAGTTGAAGGATACTTTTATTTTTACTTATTCTCATGCTCACCATGAAGATTTAGCAAATTCTGATAAAGCATTTTGGGAGGAAGATTTACTACTACTGGAGCGATATGCGAAAGACCACTATTTCAATTATGATCCGATAAGAAAATTTACTGATTGTTTATTGGCAAAGCCTACGGAATCTTTTTATGATACAGACTTTGATGTTGCTAAAATTTTTTTAAGTTTAAAAAGTAATTTAATGGAGACTCTATTTCCACAAGCTGAAAATGGTTCGCTAAATGATTTAAAAGAATTTATGAATATTCTATGGGACATTTCTTTACCTCCATTTGAAAACATTGATCAAACAAGTAAAGAAAATAAAATTCTTAAAAAATTTTTTCCTAGCGATGATAATCTTACTATTGGAAATATACTGGAATGCTTATTCAGCTCTGGAAAAAAACTTCTAACTGATAAACAAGAAGTCATTGATATAAAAAAGTCAATTGAAGAATATGTGAGCAGTGATAAATATAGTTTTGAAAAATGGAAAGATCAATTTGATCTAAAATTTCAAGAAAATTTTAAAGACATTGCCTTTACAGAAATGATGAATAAAATATTTGACAATATTGATAGTTATAATGATTATGATAAATTCATTTTCTTTTTTAATTCTTTAGAGTTATACAATATTACTAAAGACAAGCCGCTTAGAAAAACACAATCTTTAAATAGTATAACTATTGATGCTAATCATGCATGGTATGCTTCTTTCTCTGATTTCCTAATAACAGAGGATAAAGGGCTTTCAACAAAGGCTTATATTACATACAAGTTTTTTAATATCAGAACTAGAATATATAACGTCAATGAATTTTTAGATAGAGGACCAACTTTTTTACGACAAGAAGAGAATAAGATCGATTCATTTTTTGGAATTTTAGATTATGAGTTAGAAAATAGTCTTATTTTAAAAGATAATATAGACAATATTTTAATAGAACAATCTATAAGACAAATAAATTCTCATATCTTTTTTAATTACTTTAATAGAATATATCGAAATAAAAATTCCATTACGTTATATTGCCAAAGACATGTAAATGCAAACTTTACAATGTACAGAGAAGCAGAACTGCTAACAAATAAAATTGTTAAATTATTTGGAGCTGACTGCGATCATAAAGGCTATTTTGATTTTTCAAACGAAAATCCAGAGAAAAATATCATTAGAACGTGGATTTTCAACGAATTGAAAATAACATTTGGAAATGCTACTAATGATCATGGACATTGCTATTTTCTAGAATTCCTTATTGAATAAATATTAGTTGTAAAAACTTTTGACAGTAAAACAATATTATACTAAGTGAAAAGAAGACACAGGAGCAACACTTAAGGATCTATATCATTTTCTGAACTATTCTTCTTCTTGACCGATTAATGAAAGGCAAGATACTTAAAGAATTTACCTTGTGGAAGGTAATGCTCTCAGCCTTCAAGTCGGGTATAGATTAAGTATTGATGAAATCTACTTTTACCCAATTATGGTATTAATAGAACTATTTCCCTGAATTTAAAAAGAAAGAAATGTATTAGTACGTGAATCGAAAAAATAAACTTTACGATTGGGTATAGAAGCAAAAAAGCTACTTATTTATTTCTTATGCAATATCCTCAAAGCTTTTTAATCGTTCGCCTTTTCTTGCATTAACTCAAGTTTATTTTCATAGATTAAACTTAGATCATTATCGTTATTAGCTTTAGCTAAAGATATCAAAAACTTATACATTTGTATGGTTTGAGAGTTTACTATTTCCTGCGATTCCAAGATCTCGACACATATTTTTTGATAAACAACAGCATTTTGAAGATTATTTTTGAGTAAAGAGTATTCTGAAAGCTTATTGTAATAACTAGAAAGCAGAAGGTCATTTCTCTTTTCAATAGGAATTAAATTATGATATTTAATAGCCTCCTTGATAAGCGATTCTGATTGATCAAAATCATTCATAATACGATGAAGCTCTGACAATATCGTGTATCCAACTCCAATTTGGGCATCATTATAAAAGTTATACTTTTTTCGTAGTGCAGAAACTTTATTGAAGCATTTAATGACGTTTTCAAAATCATCTATGAAAAGATATGCTTGAGCTAAATTATTTATTGTGGTTATAAACATTAGTAATGCTTTTTCCTTAAGGGAATAGGCTTTTTTACTAAAAATCTTAATAGCTTTTTTCAGATATTCAATAACTTCATGTATTGAGGTTTCTTTATTTAAACTTAATGCCAAATTATTATAAATAGAAGCTAAAGAAATATCTTCTTTTCCTAAATAGCCCTCGGTTCTTTCAATCAGATCTCTCCATAATTCTGAGGTATTTTCCCGGATAAAGAAAAAGGACGATAAATGTAGATATTCATTTTCGAGCATCAAAAGCGGTTGGTAGATAATATTCGTTCGGTATTCCTCCTTAATTGTACTTAGAATAGATTCTGCATATTTTAAAAACCTGAAGGATTCCTTTGGGGTATTATAACCGTCTGATAATCTACCGGAAAGCCAGACTGTATAATGGACTGAACTAGCAAAGGCAGCCTTCCCATTTCTTGTCGAGTATACAATTGCATCTTGTAGCACTTTGTGTATTCGGATACTTTTTCTGTTATTTTCATATTGTATAAACCCTTTTTTTTCCAAAGAATTCGCCCAATTGATAAATTGGACTTTATTCCCATCATAAAAATCCTTACCGCAGATTAGTATTAAATCTTCAATCACAATTTCCGAGGATGGTAACAATGAGAGATATTCAAGAAAACACTTCTCGTCATTCTTGAGCCCCTCGATCGAAAATTTTTGAAGGATAAAGTCAAAAATTCGGACAGATTTACTCTCTTCATCGGACAATTCAATGTCTATTTTTAGCAATTGATTATTGAGATCTTGCTTCTTTAAAGAATCAAAAATAAACTCTAATGTTAGATCAAATCCATTCTCGATTGTTTTGGCTACGAGCTCAATAATTAGATTGTTGAATTCAATATATTCTAAAAAGCCTTTAAAAACAGTATCATCTATCTCGTTTGTACAATGCATTTCGAATAGTTTCTTTGCATTTTCAAAATTCAGATGAGGAAGTTGAAAAGGAGAATATAATTTATAATGAGTACGAGAAAGAATTATTTTTTTCCAATTTCTTAAGCTAACAATTTTACTTAGGTTAGTGACATTTTCTACATTTTTCTGGATGTCCAGTATAATAAGATTGTTAGTTCCATATTTATCAAGCTCATTGACTATTATATTGAATTGTTGTTCAATGGTCAATTCTTTATCTAACTTGATATGTAAATTAGAAATCAAGAGTTCATTTAAAACTAATGCGGTATATAGAGACTCTTCTACATTTAGCCAAATAACATTATTAAAATCATCTCGATATTTACTCAAAAACTTTTTTGCAAATGTTGTTTTTCCAACACCTCCAAAATTGTAAATTGATATTAGGCTCTTTTGATTAAGAATATCATAAATTTCCTCGATCTCATTGTTCCATCCAATAACATCATCTATATTATTAAGATAGGGAATCAACGTAAGATCAGTTTTCTCTATTTCGTTAATTTTTAAGTTATTAAGAACTAAAGTATGTTTCTCTTGTATAGCTTCAATATTAATAAGCCTTTCTTTTAATTCTTCGATTTCAACCCCAATTAAATGGATGAATTTCGCATCGATTTTATGTTTAATGTCAACATCTGTTAAATCTAAAAGCCTTTGTAAATCTAAAATAGTGACACATCTTTTAGAGACCTCAGTTTCTTGTGAACATCTATTGATCTCAGAAAGCAAAACCCTAAATATTATTTCTGTAGACCTACCATTGAAAGCTTTGTCATTTAGTAAGGTAAAGATCTCTTGTTTAAGTTTAGTGATAGCCACTTCTGTTGTTTGCTCTCCAAACTCCCAGTGAACAGCCCTACAGAAATCTTCAATAAGCAAATCGTCTTCAAAAATGGAACAGATATTTTTATAATTTTTATTTATTTCTTGCTTTTTATCATCTGAAAGATTTTGGCGATTAAGTTTCGATTGTCTGATTTTATTGGATTCACCTTTGAGTATCTCTTTGTTCTTTTTCTTTAAAACAGCCAAGTCGAGGTTATTATCAAAGACCTTTCTGTTAAACCATTTTTCCAATAATTTTTCATTTTGTGTAATACCAGAGTTGGTCACAAAAGAAAAAACAGGAAAGACATTATTCTGCCTATAGTCTAGGTAAGTAATAAAGAAGTCAAAGATAGATTGTTTGATTTCTTTGGAATTTAAACTGAACTTTGATGAATAGCATTTCAATTGGGTAAAAACATAATCATTCCCAACCTCTTTAATGTCATTATCCACTTCAGTATAAATAGGATTCTCAATACCATTTACAAAATTGGTTACCCATTTTTTTAAAAGGTGTAAATACTGATAATAAAAGCCTCTATTAGTAAATATGGCATCAGTATTTCTTTTAAAAAATTTTATTGAGTCTAGATCTATATCAATGTTTGGCATTATATTTCTGAATTGGATTTTTTAGGTTCCAAATATATTGTTAATTGTTAGATTACGGTAGTCTTTAAACATCAATTTGCATTTATATCATTATTAATGTTTAAGCCTTATCAACCATTTTCTAGTTAAAACGCCATAATTCAGCATCTGATTTTTTTTAAAGTAGGACTAATACAACAATAATCACTTTAATTAATATACCGTTCATCTAAGTTTTAAATAGATTAAATGAAAAATTTATATTTTTAAAAATCAGGCAAACTTTAAAGAATAAAATTTAAAAACAGATTATCAATTAATATTATTCCTTGGAAACAAGATAATTAATGAGTTCCGATAATATGATTTGCCAATCAAATGAACCTCTAAATGAATAAAAAGTCATAAAATGGAGCAAGAAAAATATTACTTTGAAAATCCTTCCTCTTCCTTAAAAATATTTTCCGAAATAGAGATTGATGCAATAAGTACAGACTATAAAAATGGAGCTAAAATTCTAGAAATTAGAACAAAATATGGAATAACAAAAACGGACAGTTTTTTCAAACAATTGCCTTATAAGCTTAGTAGTGAAACTTGTGAATATTGTGATGGTTTTATCTATACTAAAATAAAAAGAACTGGTAGCTATATTGAGGAAGTTAAACTATGTAGAAACTGTAAACATGATAATTCTGGAAACTGTTGTTGTGAGCAATGTTCTAATAAAAAGAATGCCAAAATCAAGGAAAAGAGAAGAGCTTTGCAAATGATTTGGAATGATTTCTATATCGAAAACTATAATTTGAATTATACACTAAACGACCTAAGTATTTACGATGAAATTCATCTTGCATTGCTTATTGAGTCTTATTCAAATACAACAGATCTCTTAGATTTCTCCAATTTTAAGCAAAATAGGTTTCAAATACACAGAATTTCTCAGGAGTATTACTCAATAATAAGTAATTTTATTGACCGAAAAATTCTAATTCCTGATATGTATTATTTTGATTCTTTTTATTTATCAAATGAATCATTACCTAATATAAAATCGTCAGGAATTAATTGGATTCTCAATATAAATAAATCATCGGAGGGGTTATTTACACTTTCTGAACTCGCTACAATCATTAAGGAGAGATCTTATGGTTTTGAGGACAAGGAGGTATTATGGAAAGAAGTTTATTATTCTGAAGTTAAGGAATATATTGATTTTCAATCAGGTAAATATCTTAAAATAAAAATTGACGATCAGATTATTGAACAAATAGTTGACTATCTATTACCTAAGTTTCCACTATCAAAAGCCTATGCTTTAATATATTTTGCTATTAACTCTTCAATGCGATACATACATGATTATTCTGCAAATGAAAGAAAAGTAAATTCATATTTTCGGAATCGAATGAACGAACTCATGCTAAAATTTCAGGATCATAAAAACTTAAAAGATTATAATAGACCATTACAAATTGAATTAAATTATTTTAATAGATATGTCCTTAAAAATATACTAAAGCAGGAAAACACATATTTCTATATTTCAACTGACAAAGTGTTTAATAATATGAAAGGATAGGTGCAATAATCAATAGGCTCATATTTATATCGATCTTATATCCATGTAAAAACATAAAAGTAAAGGCATTCACTTTATTGTTGTTTAAATTGCATTTCTGACTTTATACCGTAGTCTTGAATATTATGTTTGAGAATGGTATTGTCTGCCTTGATTTTATGTTTTGATTTTTAAGTAAAAAAACGCAAAAATAAAGCCCTTGATGAATAATATTCTTGTAGTGCAGCAGTGTGAAGAAATGATTTATAAGATATATTATACTGTTATTCTTATGGATGTAAATTAGGAAACTAAAGGAAAAACAACACCTCTCAGTACAATAATAAATATCTATAACCAAAAAATGTGATTTTTGTTTTGTTTCAAATATCATAATTGCAGTAATCGCAAAAACAACCTAATAAATTAAGAATTCAAATATTTTGAAAGAGAATTTGTCACTTAATACAGAGTCATCTTCATATAGAAATAGCCGGGTTCTTTTTGAAAAATATAATGTTTAAATTTGTTTAATAAATCAATTTTTAGTTCTATGAGAATAAGTAATGTTAAAAATAATAAAGGTGTTCAGACAGGGCTTTTTATTCCAATTGAAGAGCTTTCGGAATTAAAGGATAATCTAAAAGAGAATTCCCAAATGAGGTTTTTATTGGAGGATCTTATGGAAAAATGGCAAGAGGAGAATATGGTTATTAATACTATGATGCCTGAAGGACGGACAATAAGAGAAACACATGATAAAAGCATTAAGACCACAGAGAGTCTTTACCGTGAGGCTTTTGCAAAAGGAGTATCGCTGCACTATAAAGATGGCAGATGTGCCGCTGAAAGAGAATTTATCAGTGCCAATCCTGATGGCTCAGAAGATCTTGTGGCTTTTGATGCTGATAACAGAAAGTATTTCTTTATAAAGCAGCTTTTGCCAGCTGGAAAAGGACGTTGGGCTTATGTCAATGATAAAAATTAGCTTTAATCATGAGCAGGCCACAGTTCTTTCTTTTGGCAGGTCCTAATGGGGCAGGAAAATCGACCTATAGTGGTGATTTTATTCCTGAAAATGTATTTTATTTCAATGGCGATGAAATCTATGCGGAACTTTTGCGCAGATATCCAAATTATGACCGTGAGAAACTTAAAGGAGGTGTACCTTCACGACTGGAAAAAGAAATAGAGACTGCTTTATCTCTGAAGAAGGGCTTTGCATTTGAAAGTAATTTTTCAACCGATATGGCAGCCCAGGTCGCTAAGATATTCAGGGATGCGGATTATCAGACCAATCTCATCTATTTTGGGCTTGACAATATTAGTTTGGCAACTTCAAGGGTTATAGACCGTGTCGCCTTGGGCAAACATGATGTAAGTGCCAATGATATAAAATTTAATTATGATGAGGGCATCATAAGAGTCAATAAACATTTTGACCTCTTTGATATAATTAGATTTGTAGATACTGCAAGTGTAGGCGTGCCTCTTTCAATTGCATTTTATCTGAACGATAATGCAAACTGTCAAATAATGAATAAGAACATCCAATGGTTTAATACATATTTTAGTGACAGTCTTAAAAAATATGCCATTGATAGAGCTGAAAAACTTACTCAAAGCAAAAAGCAACAAATTCAAATTAAACCTCCTAAAAAAGGACGGGGGTTTCGTCGGTGAAGTAGTTCATTTTTTCTACCATTTTAATCCTTCATAATTAAAATTATCATCACTAAGTTCAAGATCAGAAATTTCGCAGTCAAGCCTTTTTGCTTCTGTGGTCAGAAACTTCTCATAACCGCTATATTCCTCAGAGTAATATACTCCACGTTTAAGAGATCAGGAAGTTTTCTAAATGCTTTTTTCCCGCCTCCCAAAAGAAAGAAGTCAAGATTTATACTTCTCATATATTGATAGATATGATTATTTCCGCCATAAAGACCATCTTCTATAAAACCTTTTAAGTTTCCTGCTCCAACTTCATCATAACTATACATCGCTTTTTCCAACCAAAACTCGACAAGTAAAATTTGTGAGAGATCAAATTTATTGGTTTCAGCATATCTCATATTGAATTTTAATGCTGTAAGTGAAAACAAAAAGTGAACCCATGATATGGTAGCTCCCAGGTAAGGTAATTCTTCAAATGTTAAATGATTGCTATCCCTTTTTAATCGACTGCCTTCTTTTGCCTTTCGTATCTCATAAGAAAAACCACTGATCAGGGTATCACGGTTATCAAATCCTTTTTTGTTGACCTTATTTTCATCATTCCAGAATTTGCTGATTACTTCGTAAAAATTGTTCAAATCATCATAGGTTCCCCAGATTTCTACTCCTAAGCCAAACCTGGTAGGAATTATATATAACATATTTAATTTTATCACGAATATAATGAATTATTTCTTCCATTAAGTATAGAAAGCATACGGTATTTGGCAAATATCGGAAAAATGATACCACTATATACCATATAACTTCGGTATGTTACTTAAAACAAGATTTTTGAAGTAAATCAAAAATCTTAGATATGGATACAATTACAAAAAAAGATCTCGAAATTCTGAGAAATCAGATCATTTCTGACATTGGGAATCTTCTTGACAATAAATTAGAAGATAATAAAGACTCTGAGGAGTTTGGATGGATGCGGAGCAAAACGATCCGAAAAAAACTTAATATCTCAGCCGCTACACTGCAAAATCTGAGAATCACCGGGAAAATTAGATTCAAGAAATTACTGGGGTCATATTATTACAATAGCGAAGACCTTCAAAAAATATTCAGTGATGAAAACGAATGATCCAAAAAGATGGTTCGACTTCCTGGATTATATCGCAGGAGATCCATTGTTGAATGTATGGCATATTTCCTTATTGGTCGCAATAGCGAGACTTGCATATAGACAAAATGAAAAATGGATCATTAGGGTCAGTCGAAGTAAATTAATGACACTCTCACATATCAATACCCTGCCCAGCTACCATAAGTATTTTAAGCAGCTTCAGGAATTGGGTTATATCAAATATACCCCTTCTTATCATCCCGGATACCGCAGTACGGTAGAAATACTGAAAAGACCCAAAGGCTGAATATCAAATAAGCTTCAATACACCTGTTTGTATTGAAGCTTATTTGTTCCTTTTATATCATCACCTTGACTGTTTCGAGCATATTTTGGAAAGCATCGCATCTATTGGTAAACGAAGCATCGATAGTTTTTGCCTGTGCATTTTTAAGTTCCTGAAATTCTTTTTCGAGCTGTTGGAGGAATTTTACAAGATTGGTATTGAATTGATCGGCTCCTTTCAATTTCATTTCTAGCTCCTTCATTTCCCTTGCAATTGTGGCCTGTTCGGTAATTGCATAATCCTCGGTCTGTTTGACAGAGTAGTGGCCCAGCATTTCCTTTACAACATGGATCGAAACCCCATTATTAAGGGTTACGGTACTGGCAAAGGTTCGTCTAGCTTTATGCGTGTTGAGTAGAGTAAATACCCCACAGAGAACGGCGATTTCTTTGAGATACTCATTCATTTTCTGATTTGACCTACCCGGAAGTACAGTTCCTCTTTTTTTGCACAAGGGGTCATCCTTGTATTTAGCAATGATTTCAAGTGCTTTGGGCAAGAGTGGGATTTCAGTGTCCGACTTAGACTTTTGCCTGCTAGACATGATCCACATACTACCGTCGTCGGTCTCTTTGATGTCTTCCCATCTGAGTTGATATGCGTCGATATATGATAATCCGGTATAGCATTGAAACACAAAAATATCACGTACCACGGTCAGCCTTTCGGAACTGAATACTTTTTCTTCAATTTTTCTAAGCTCCGCCTTTGTCAGTGGTTTCTTCTTTATTTTGGTTTTCTTGCTTACAAAAAGCTTGAAGGGATCTTTGGGGATGATTTCTTTAGCTACAGCCCTTAGAACTATTTTTTTGAAATTGCTGATATACTTTAGAGAAGTATTATTGGAACATTTTCTGACAGTTTTAAGGTACAGATCATAATCCTTTACAAAAGCATAGTTTAGTGCACTGAATTCCAGATCCTCCTTATCATATTTGTATTTGATGAATTCCTGCACATGCGAACGTGCAGTAATATAGCGGTCATGTGTACCTTTGGCATACTCCTTTGTGATAACCAAGGCAGCTATTTCATCATTATGCTCCTGAAATTCTTCCAGTACCTTATTGCGGGGTTTGTATTTTCCATTTACAAAATTAATAAGGTCTATTGCAGTAATAGGAACGCCACTATTTAAAAGATCAGTTTTGTGATTATTGATTTTAGTGGTCAATGATTCCAGAAAAAAATTCAGTGCCTTTGCATCCTCTTTTGTTCCTGTTGCTTTTCCTTCCTTCTGATCCCATCTGTTTACATCCCACTTTCTTTTAGTGGAAGTTTCTTTAGGGACACCATCTACGGTAATTCGTAGATAAACGTGACGGGTGGTCTTGTTCTTTACATTTGAGCTCTTCAAAAAGAAGGTTAGCCCATAACTCTGCTCTAACATAATTCAACATTTTAAGGGTTATAAATGTCAAACTAAAAGCGCTTTAAATCAAGTCGTGAAAACTGTTTACAGGTTAACTATCAAATAGTTGTGCTTGTATTTGTGGCAATTTTCTAGATTTCGAATATTGCCACGAATCTGCCACAAACATTTGGAGTATTTTTGAAAATTATGGCAGTAGCCATAAACAAAAAAATCCTGCAAATCATTGATTTTGCAGGATTAATCTATTTTTTAGTGCTTTTTGGAAACTTTAAAAAATAAATTTTAAAGTACTAATTAGCATCTTGCGGAGAGTGAGGGATTCGAACCCCCGGACCTGTTACAGTCAACAGTTTTCAAGACTGCCGCAATCGACCACTCTGCCAACTCTCCCTAAACTCCGGCTATACCGTTGTTTTCAGTGGTGCAAATATAGAACGATTTTTAATTTCTGCAAAACTTTTCCCACACAAATTTTAACAAAACCTAATAATAGACTAGGAATCAGGGGAATTATTTTTTGAAAACCTTCCCTATTCCCTATCAACAATGGAAATAAAACTGTTTTTTAAAAAATCAGACGGATATACAAACTGATCTCCATCTTCTCCCTTTACTACAATAGCACCCTGTTCATCATTAAGGCATTTGTCCAGCTGGGTTTTCATGTCATTAAGGGCTCCATTGGGAACTTCAATGATGTAAGTTCCGGTAACGTGTGTAACTTTTATGATTTTTGTTTCCATTTTGTTTTTGATTATGGGCTAATTTAGGGATTTTACTTTACGCAAAACAAGATGATCATAATAACTTATCTATCACTTTTACTCAATCGTATAGTCGTAACCACCCCGTCAAAAATTCAAAGAATTTTTGCCACCCCTCCAAAGGAGGGGAATGTGTACGTCTTCAGTTGTTATATAGATGGTCATGAGGATTTTGGAAATATTTCTGGAAAAGAAAGCTATTTATCTAATTTCTTAGCGAATATTGGGTATGGAGAGATGTTGAATGTTGTAAGCGCAAAGGCGCAAGTAATATTAAAAAAAGACTGTTATAAGGTGCAAAGATTTTATCTCCGATAAAATTGATAACGTATATTCTTTACTGAAAATCTCATATTGAGCGAAGTCGAAATGTTCTTACACCTTAAAATCATACATAAAGTAAAAAAAACCTTTGCGACATTGCGATTACCCGACAAAGCTCAGGTATATAGGAACAAAAAAGCGCACCCTTCGGGTACGCTTTGTATTGTATACACTGAATACTATCCGTGTAATTCAGCTAAATATTTTTCTGCATCCATTGCCGCCATACATCCGCTTCCCGCAGCTGTAATAGCCTGTCTGTAGATATGATCCTGAACATCTCCGGCCGCAAATACACCCGGAAGATTGGTTCTTGAAGACCCTTTTTCAGTCACGATATATCCGTTTTCATCAAGATCTACCTGACCCACAAAGATATCTGTATTCGGTTTGTGACCGATAGCAATAAAGATCCCTTCAACATCTACTGTAGACTTCTCCTGAGTCTGATTATTGATGATTACCGCTCTTTCTACAAGGCTGTTTTCTCCTTCAATCCCGATTAATTCATGGTGGAATCTCACTTCAATATTCGGCGTATTTTCCACTCTGTGAACCATTGCTTTTGACGCTCTGAAAACATCTTTTCTTACCAACAGCGTTACTTTTTTACAAAGCTTTGCTAGGTAAGTAGCCTCTTCAGCAGCTGTATCTCCCGCTCCTACTACTACAACATCTTTTCCTCTGTAGAAGAATCCGTCACACGTAGCACAAGCTGATACACCGCCTCCTGCATATTTTTTCTCATCTTCAAGACCTAAATATTTTGCTGTAGCTCCTGTAGAGATAATAACTGTTCTGGCAAGGATCTCCTTGTTTCCTGCATATAATTTGTGAACACCGCCTGCTTCTTTGGAGAATTCAGCTTTGGTGATCATTTCGTAATGAACTTTGGTATCAAATCTTTCTGCCTGTTTTTGCAGATCCATCATCATTTCAGGACCTGTAATCCCGGCTGGATACCCTGGGAAGTTATCCACTTCAGTAGTGGTTGTTAATTGTCCGCCCGGCTCCAAACCTGTATACAATTCAGGTTTTAAGTCTGCTCTTGCTGCGTAGATAGCAGCTGTGAAACCAGAAGGCCCAGATCCAACGATCACACAATCTAAAATGTTTTGCTCCATAATTTGCTTTGTTCGAAAAGATTTAATTTGAATTAGACCGCTAATTTCGGAATTTTTAATTTCTTTTTAAAGTTATTTTAATGATACTTGTCAATATCTGATATGTTGAATTTCGATGGTAACTGTTGTGGGGTGAATTCCGGGGTTCGGGATTCGAGATTCGGGGTGCGGGTTTCGGGATTCGGGTTATTTTGTTACGGAATTTAGATTGGCAGGAAATTTAAAACTTTTTTAATGTCCTTTATCCATCATATCCCGAATCTCACTATCTCGCAACACGCATCACACCTTCATCTTAATCTTATCTACATTGATGATCTTATACACAAGTTCCCGAATCAGCTCAGCTTCTCCCATATTTACCGCTCCGAGCCCTTTACCTTTCATATCGAATTCACGTAAAATAGAAATGACTCTTGTAGCATGTTTCAAAGGGTAAAGTCTGGCACTTTCCGCGTAGTCTTTGATAAAATAAGGATTCACTCCCATCTGCGAAGCAATCGTTTGTGGAGACTGCCCTGCCATGGTTTGGTAAATAATAACGTTTGAAAAATAATTATAAAGACTTGCCAACATCATGACAAAAGGATTATTCTTCGGGTTTTTACCCATAAAATGGGCAATTTTAAAAGCTGCATTGGCATTTTTAGTTCCTAAAGCCTTCTGGAGCTCAAAAATATTATATTCTTTGCTGATCCCGATATGATTTTCAACGATGGTTCCATCAAGGATTTCTCCTTCTTTAAGGATCATCTTTAGCTTGTTCAGCTCGTTGGCAATTCTGGACAGGTCATTTCCCAGATATTCTGCCAACAAATGAGAGATATTGGGAGCTGTATTGATTTTAAGCTTTGCACATTCATCTGAAATCCATTTCGGTAAGTTGCTTTCCTTTACAGATTCGCTAAGGAAAAGGGCTTTGGCTTTATCTAAAGCTTTGGCAGCCTTTTTTCTGCTATCCAGTTTCTTGTGTTTATGAGCAAAAACCAATACCGTTGAAGGAACGGGATTTTCTACATAGGCTTCCAGAATTCTGTTTTCCTCTTCATTGAATCGTAAATCCTGAGCTTCTTTCACAATAATCACCTGTTTGTCTCCCATCATCGGAAACTGTCTTGCCAGGGAAAGAACTTCCTGATAAGAAGTATCTTTTCCATAAGTAACTGTCTGGTTGAAAGCTTTTTCATCTTCTTCCAAAAAGTTATGTTCAAGAGCCTTTACAGCGACATCAATGAAGTAAGCTTCTTCTCCGTGGAAAAAATAAATAGGTAAAACTTCTTTATTTTTAATATTTTTGAGGATTAAATCTAATTCTTTCATCTTATTAATGGAACTTCCAAAACTGAATTTTCAGGAAACTTTTGATTTTAAATTCAAGAAAGACAAAGATAAGTTTTTTATTTATGATTTGGTCCGCAAAACTTATCTTCTGCTCACTCCTGAGGAATGGGTCAGACAACATTGGGTACATTATTATCTTACTGTAAAATCCTACTCCACATCGGCTCTGATCACCGAAAAAAAAATTATCCTGAATGGTCTTACCAAAAGGATTGACCTTCTGGTTACTGAAAAGACCGAACCTATAATTCTGATTGAATGTAAAGCACCGCAGATCAAATTAACGGAAAAAACATTTGAACAGACTGCCCGGTACAATTCTATTATCGGTGCCAGGGAAATTATTTTAACAAACGGTTTGCAGCACATTAATGCCTATTATGAAAATGAGCAATACCAGTTTTACAAACCTGAGTAAGGCTTATAACATTAGATAATTTCTGAAAAGTATTAAATAATATTCTATTAATATTCTTTCTGAGTTATTTTTATTAATTTCGATAAGATTTCTTTTCAACACTAATCACAAATTTTTACACGAATTGCACAATTGTTATTGGTTGTATTTGTGAAAAGGATTAGTGTAATCTGTATTAAAATTAAATTACAAAATATGATACGTTCCATCTTATTAACTGCAATGATTATGGCTTCAGGAAATCTTTTCAGTCAGAAACTTAAATCTGTTTCCTACCAGGACGGTTCCCAGAAACTTAATGGTCTCATCACTTCCAATGCCGGAAAAAAACTTCCCGGAGTACTGATTCTTCCAGCCTGGAAAGGTATTGACGAAGAAGCTAAAACAGCTGCTATTGAACTCGAAAAGCAAGGTTATATTGCTTTTATCGCTGATATTTACGGTGAAGGAAAAATTCCTGCAGATAACGAATCTGCTGCAAAAAGCTCAGGGTATTACAAACAGAATTATCAGGAGTACCAGAAAAGAATTTCGCTGGCATTGGAGCAGTTGAAGAAAAACGGAGCCATTTCTGATAAGGTAGCGGTTATCGGCTATTGTTTCGGAGGCACAGGAGCACTGGAATCAGCAAGAGGTCATCTTCCTGTAGCGGGTGTTGTTTCCATCCACGGAAGTCTGGGCAGAGATCAGAGCAGAAAAAATGAGGCTTTAACAGCTAAAATTCTGGTTGAAAATCCGGCTGATGATAAAAGTGTAACTCCTGAGGATTATAATAACCTCATCAAAGAAATGAATGAAGGAAATGCCGATTGGCAGATCATCACATATGCCCATTCTAAACATACATTTACAGATCCGAAATCACCGGATTACAATGCAACAATGGCCAAAAGAGCATGGAATCATACGTTGCTGTTCCTGAAAGAAATTTTGAAATAAACATAAAAAAGGCAAATTCATAAACTGATGAATTTGCCTTTTTACTTTTATATTGTTAGCTTAATTACGGTTTAGCCTGAAGCTCAACATCATATTTCTTTGGAGAATATTTGGTTAGAGAACCTGTTGCAGCATCAATTCCCACTCCTATTGCTCCTCCAAGAATAATATTCAGTAAAGTCACGGCATTAAAAGTTTTTGTCAGTTTTACTTCTTTCTTCTCGAATCCTTCTTTTTCAAATGTAACCATCTGCTTACCCAAACCTCTTGGAATTTTGGTTGTACAAGGTGTTGTACATTTTTCAATTCCCTTGTGAAATACTTTTGCTCCTTCAGGGCTTGAAGAAAAAGCGATTGAATCCTGAGTTCCTGTAAAAATGGTTGCACATGAAGTGGTAGAAAGCGCGATTGCCAGCATGAATACAATCGATAATTTGTTTTTCATAGATTTTAGTTCATTTTTTTAAGTCCGCGAACTTACAAAATAAATTGAAACTATCAGGCATGAAAAAGAAAAAACTATTGCGAAACCTTTTATTGAAGGGCATTCTTAATAAAAACACATTGAAAATCAACTTCAAAGAAATCAGCAATTCATGATTATTTTTTCATGATGGTGTAATTACACAAAAAAAAAAGCAAATCCACTATTCTCAGATTTGCTTTTTTATATTTTTTAATTCTTTTCTTAGTCTACGCCTTCCTCTTCCCTATGCACCAATTCCATAGAAAATGCAGGAAGACAGATCGCAAGATATTCACATGGTTCTGAAAACGGATTACTATAACGGATTCTCGCTCCTTTTTCAATAAGAATACTCTGTCCTTTTTCCAACGTAACAATTTCTCCATCTATTTCAAATTGCTTTTTTCCTGAAATAATGTAGGTAAATTCATCAAACTCAGGAGTCTGGTGAGGCTCACTCCAATCCGGAGGTGCTACCATATGAGCAATGGAAACATTGGAATTCCCTGTTGAGTTTCCCCAATGTTCTTCAATCAGTTTTCCGTCTGTAGTAGGCACTACAAATGGGGACTGCTGTATTTTATATTTTTTCATACCCAGTATTCTTTTTTAATTTCATATACGAAATTGGTTCTTGTAGGTTCTGCAAAATAAGCCACTTCTTCTTCAGCTATTTTTTGTCCTCCCAGTCTTTCCAAAGCTGTCTGTGAACGAAAATTCTCTTTTCCGATATGAAAATGAACTTTGTCTACAAACTGGAAAATATAATCCAGCATCAGCTTTTTAACCTTAGGATTAATGCCTTTTCCCCATGATTTTGTTCCGTAGAAAGTATATCCGATGAAAATATGATTGTTCTCTTCATCAAAATCATAATAACGGCTGCTTCCCAATACATCTCCGGTAGCTTTCTCCATAATTTTGAAAGCACCTTTACTCTCCATAGCTCCTGTGAAAAAGTTTTCAAAAACTTCTCTCTTATAACGGTCTTTGTTAGGATGCTGTTCCCAGACTTTAGGATCGGAAGCCACTTCATATAAAGATTCAAAATCCCCTTGCTGTAAGGGGATTAATTGAAATTCTTCATTCTCTAAAACAGGCTGAACAGAAAAATTCATTGCTTAGCCTTTTTTAGTAGAATCTGATTCTATTTTCTTGATTTCTTTCAACTTGTCGGAAATCTTGATAACAGTGTCTAATTTGGACGGTTTCAAAGGAACTTCTGCCTGAGCCATATCCCATTTGATAACCAGGTTTCCTGAGTTTTCATCTGTAGGATTTAAAGTGATTTCAAACCATTCCTGTTTGTCTGTCAGTTTGTTAACCGGTACCGTAACGTCTACTACATCCTGTTTTGGATCGTAAGTATAAGCTCCCCATTGCTGGAAATCTTTATTAAGGATAACTTTCCATTCTTTTTCTGTAGGAACGATGAACAATCCGTATGTTCCTGCAGGCACTGTTTTCCCACCGAAGTTAACGGCCTGTCCGAAAGTAATTTTTGTAGAAGAGTTCGCTCCCGCTCTCCAAACCTGGCCATAAGGAACCAGTTCTCCGAAAATTTTACGTCCCTTCACTCCCGGTCTTCCATAATCAATGGTAATTTTAGACATTGAAAACTGCTGCTCAACCTTCTGGCGCGGACTTGCTGCCGGCACAGAATAATCCTGAGCAAAACTGAATGCTGAAACTGAAATGCAAACTGCTGCTAGTAACTTTTTCACGTGTAAATTTTTGTTTAAAATTACAAAATTCAGAGCGAAATAGCTTTCATAAACTTCGTTAAAATTTGTTTTACCGATATTTTTCTATGACGGTATTTTTTAGCCAAATCTTTTTTAAAAGTAAATAATCAACTATTGAACAATTTATTTTTCTTAATCGTTTTCCCTTTTCTTAGTTGAATGGAATGAAAAACAGAAGGAACATCATTCGTCCAGGTTTTCAATATAAAAAGAATAGCAATAATCTCTGCCCTTGTAAGCAGGCCAACCCAAAAACAAAGGTTGAACAGAATGACAGACTGACACTGTAAAATAACCTGAACTAATGTTCCAAAAAGTACTAAAGTCCAGATCTTGGCACCAATAGAGTGTGTTGCTACTTCCTTTCTGAATCTTAAAAAGCTTACCAGATAAATAAGAGCTTCAGATCCTGCAAGAATAATTATTTTGGAAGCGTTTGTTTTGAAAAATTCAGGGCATTGTATATATGCTGCAAGTCCTACCGAGATAAAGAAAATCTGATCAACAGTAGAATCCATACGTCTGAGTTTCTGAGTTGAAATCTGAAGATGCCTTGCTATAATTCCATCAAAAATATCAGTTAACAACCCTATAGATAAAAGAACGACAGTAATTGCCTGAAAATTTTCTATTGTAATGAGACTTAAAGCAATGATGAGAAAGCCAATAATCAATCTGGAAAAGATTAAAATAACCGGAATTTTTGATTTCATAAAAGGTAGCAGAACTTGTGATAAATGCCGGAATATAGGGATATTTTTAATATATTTCTAAAATAAGATAGCCTTTTCCAGCTCCAATAGTTTTTGTTTTCTCCAGATACCTCCGGCATACCCTACCAACTCGCCGTTGGAACCTATCACACGATGGCAGGGAATTAAAATGGCAATTTTATTGATACCGTTGGCTGTTCCTACGGCACGTATCGCCTTGGGGTTTCCCAGTATTTCTGACTGTTGTTTATAAGTCCTTATTTCTCCCATTGGGATTTTGCGAAGAAGCTGCCATACTTTTTCCTGAAACGCAGTTCCTGTAGTGAACAATGGAACTTCAAACTGACTTCTTTTTCCTTCAAAATATTCTTTCAGTTCCTCTTCCAGCTGTTTGAAATGAGGATGTTCTTTTTCTAAAATTTCTGCTTTCAAAATCTTTGACAAAGCCTTCAACTGTTTTTCAATATTTTTCCGGTCTGTAAATTCCAGCAGACAGATTCCCTGATCTATGGCACAGGCAATCATTTCTCCCAAAGGGGTTGATATATGTTTTTGGTGTATCATTTCCATTCGTTTAAAATTAAGCTTTTTGGAAATCATAACTTGTTTTTAATCCGTTAAAATTCTTTTTATCTGTTCAACATGCCTTGCATTATGATAAATAACAAAACGAAAGGTATCTCCCAACTTCAGTTTGATCAGCTTTGAAATACTAATACTTGTTTTTGTTTTTTCTAAGTCAATAAATTGAGCCTCTTCCAGTAATTCAAGCATTTTTTTCTGCTGTTTTATGAATGTATCCACTACGCTTTTATCCAGATTACTGTGGATAGGATTCATGGCCTTAAGCGTTTTCATCGTATTCAGTTTCTCTTTGGGAAGCATACTTTTAGCAAAATAATTCCCAAGAATTCCGGGCTTAAAATAGAGTTGAGAAGGTTTTCCGGAAGAAGAAATTGTACGGCTTATTTCGGGAATATAAAAATCTCCGTAGCGGTTAAGATGCTCCAGACATTCCAATGTACTCCAGCTTTCTGTTGAAGTTCTGAAATTCAGATCATGTTCCGTCTTTAAAGACAACATTTCAGCGAATTGTAAATGTTCTTCAGTTCTATTTCTTAATTCATTCAGGAATTCTGAGGTTGAAATTTTCATTACGTTTTTTATGCAAATATGCTGATCAGAATGTTCTTAAATCTTGACTGAACTCAAGATTTTTTTAGTCTGGACAAAGTTTCCGGTGACATCCTCAGATAATTGGCAATATATTTATTGGGAACTTCCTGAAATAGTTTTGGACTTCGTTTTAAAACCCTTTCAAAACGTTCTCCGGGAGCATTGATGAGCAGATCTTTTTCTCTTTCAAGCTGCTGTAATACGAGATCTTCAAGGACATTCATCCAGAATTTCATATGTTCTTCGTCCGATTGTACGAACGCATAGAAATCCTGTTTTGAAGCTATTCTTACCGTTGTTTTCTTAATCGCCTGAATATAAAGATCCGAAGGTTTTCCCGATAAAAAAGAATCCAGGCTGACAATAATATTTCCTGTGTATCCGAAACGAATGATCCTTTCTTCATTTTCATCCATCATAAAAATCCGGACACTTCCGTTTTCAATACAATAAATAGAGGTATCTGTACTGCCTGAAATCTTCAGGAACTCATTTCGTCTGAATGCTTTCTTTTCCCAATGGATTCCACTTTGAAGCAATTTTTCAACCATTTCATTTTATTATTTGCTTTTCCAAAGATAATAGGTAATTTTAAAGTTTTAAAACACTAATCACTGATAATGCTCAAAAGAACAGTACTTTTCATACTGCTTTCTGCCGGATTGTATGGTATGAAAGCACAGCAGACCATCCCCTTCCGGATCACAAAACACAATAATATCATTGTAAAGACCCTTGTCAACAAAAAAGATTCGCTCAATCTCATGTTCCAGATTGCCATGAAAGATTATGCAATTTCTCCTGATGGCAAACAGAAAGCAGCACATATTATTTTCAATAAAGAAGAACTCAGCGATAATAATACTGTTGAGATCGGAAAGATCATCCAGGAAAATGTGCGTTTTTTTGACAATCAGCTGACAGGTCATGAAGCAGACGGAAAAATCGGAACCGGAATTTTTGAAGGGAAAGCCTTTAAAATTGATTACGACAATAACCAGTTTGTGATGTATAACAAAATGCCGGATCTGCAAGGCTACCAACCCATCAACATCATTCCGGATCATGAAGGGTTTTATCTTGCTGCAGACAATATCCTTGAAGGCGATCAGCAGCAGGAAACCTATTTTGTTTTACAATCCGGGTTTTCCGGAGCTATTCTTTATAGTAATGAGTTTGCTGAAGAAAAACATCTGGAGAAAAAACTTAAGATAACAGGAGATAAAACACTAAAGAATTCTCAAGGTAAAACGTTAACGACCAAACAAGCTGTTCTACCCTATTTCAAATTGGGAAATAGCGTGTTCAAAGATGTTTTCGTAGGATATTTCTCAGGTGAACTGAAAATACAAAATGTAAATTATCTCGGTGCTGATATGCTTCGCAGATTCATCTGGATCTTTGATGCTGAAAGGAAAATGGCTTACATTAAACCCAGCAAATATTTTTCAGAACCTTATTACAAAATGAATTAGAATATGATAAACACTTTAATGCTAAAAAAGATTATAAAACCCCAAACCGTCGCTGCGCTTTTATTTTTGCCATTGGCTATTGTAAGCTGTAAGAAAGAAGAAAAAAAAACTGTTACCACAGAAACACATCCGACGAATGATTCTGTAAAAACAGCAAAAACTGAGGAGAAAATAGATTATACTGATTTTAATATTTTCAGTCTGTCCGTTATTTCATCCGCAGAAAAAGATTCTGATATGGATATTTTCATTTCTGTTTCAGATATTTATAAGGGGGAACAACCGATTCCTGCAGCTATTATGAAAAATCAGAAGCAGATGACTTATGAGGAACGTCAGCATTTTGAACTGGATGCACCCAGCAGAAAAAAATTGCTGGATGGGACTCACCTTACTGAAAATGATTCTCTCTACATCTATGAGTATGGCTCTAACCAACTTCAAAAAATGCCTGTCAGCCAATTAAAAGCCGTGGCCTACTTAAGTCCTTATTCAGATGATCAGGATTTAGACCCGGATTCTTATATGATGGGTTTCCAGGTGGCAACTCATCAAAAAACAACTGAATACGATCGTTATACTAATGCCATCGCCTATTTTGGAAATCAAAATCCGTTTGTAGACAATAAAATGAAAGCTGTGAAATGGCAAAAAGCCGGCGCTGATGTTTCAAAAAAATACTTTTCTCACTCAAAACTGGCTCTGGGAAAAACTTATCAGTCCCAATATGAAAATCTGACCTATTATCTGCAGGATTATCTTGAAGAAGGAAATATTGTAGAGCGTAAACTGGCAGTCATCAATGATCGTAAGGAAAAAATTGCAGAGAAGATATTCAGCCTTGCAGGCAGTGATGGCGGAGAGTTTCTTCCTCTTTATGGAATAGATGCTGATGAATCTAATATTTTCCAATATACAGGCCATCTTTTCAAAGGAAAACCTCCGGTTATTTTTGGGTTCATTGCCCAGTCTTTTGGCTGTCCTTCCATTAATTTTTTAGATCAAAAGGAGAAGGATTTCCCGATTAATTGTGATAACAGGCATTAATTCCCGGAAAGAATTTATTCCGATTTCTAGCGGAATGTCGAATTCTCTGGATACATAAAACGTATCGTTAGAAGTAAGATATAAAAAACCAAATCTGTTGATAAACGGATTTGGTTTTTATTTTCAGTTCATTATTTCTTAGGATAATAGTTGTCTTTCAGATTCATAAAATAGGTTTCGGATTCTTTAAAACCATTACTTTTCATAAATTTGATTACCACATTCAGATAGGCTTCCGAAGGAATAAAATTTATTCCCATTTTTTCAGAAAACTTTTGATACTCTTCTTCAAGCAGTTTGGGATTTTTGGCCAACTGTTTTATATCAGTTCTATACCCTTTGAATATAAATTTCAAAGCTTCATAATTTCCGGGATAAGAAACGGTCCCATGGGTTTCGCCTTCAAAAAAGTGATGTTTATAGTTCAAAGATCCGTTTTTTTCTATCATTCCTTTAAATTCTTCAATCGCCTGGGTCATATCAGAATTCCAGTTTTTCTGCTGCTCTTCATTATCTGCCTGGGAAACATACAAAGATTTTTTTGCAGGAAAGTTCTTATTCTTTTCCAGATACTCTTTCGTTCTTTTGATGGTTACTTTATTGTCCCACCATAAACTAGGATCATTAGCAACATAAGCATTAAAATAATCCGGATGTGAAAGAAAGGTATTAATGGCAAATAATCCGCCGAAAGAATGGCCTACCAACACACAATAATCCTGAGTTCTGTAGTTTTTATTAATAAAAGGCTTCAATTCCTCCTGCATGAATTTCAGAAAGTTTTCACTTCCTCCGCTGTCGGCAAAAAGCGTAAGAGCAGGGTTTACCGGACTCTTCTTTTCAGACTTTGTCGGAGTAAGATCTCTTGTTCTTTCTGTATTTTTAATTCCGACAACAATACATTCCGGAATGTCGGCATAGGGTGTTCTGGCAATGAAATCTGTTAATCCTGTATAATAATCAAAATTAATTTCTCCGTCTAAAAGATAGATGACAGGATATTTTGCAGGATTGATGGTATTGTCGTTATACGTTTTGGGCAGATGAACCCAGATTTCTCTGTTTTCATTTAGAACTTTTGAAAATACATTTTGCTTCTCTCCTATCGTTAGTTTTTCCTGGGATTTTCCAAATGTAAACAGTAAAAATACAGGAAGGTATATAATTTTAAACCAATTGTTCATGGTGCGAATCTTTTCTGTGTTGATGAATATTTTTAATTTCTTTATTCTTTTTGGGTGATTTGTTTCTGCGTCCCCACCAGATCAGAAATCCGGTAATCGGGAGACTGGTACAGATCATTCCGATAATGAATGTGAATATTTTACCGAACATTCCGCCCCAATAGCCTACGTGAAGATCGAAGTTCATGTGCTCTATTACTTCATGCATCTGAACTTCTTTAGGATAATCAATCTCCTTTCCTGTGTATTTATTGGTTTCCATACTTTTCCCGTTGATAAGGCTTTTCAGACCAATAAACCTAGCTGCCACCACATGATACACCGTTGCAGAATCATTTCTCGGAATACTCATTCTGAACTGTTTTGCATCAGGAAACTCTTTAAACTTTCTGTCTATAACATCAGTATAAGTCAAAGCTTTCTTTTCCGGATCAAACTTAGGTTCATATTTTTCTGCAATAGTATGGGCATCTACAGCTCCTCCGAAAGCCTGTTGGGTTAGATTGGTTAAAACCTCATAGGCCATAATCAATCCTGTAATGGTAATAAACACAGCCGGAAGCAATGAATAAAACCCAAAGACATTATGGAAATCGTAGTTTTTCCTGCGCCATTTCGTTCCGGATTTAATTTTAAAAGCTGTTGTTCTTGTGGTTTTGTTCCATTTTTTAGGCCACCAGAGAATCAGTCCACCGATAAGCTGAACAAAAAAGATGATGGAAGCAACGCCAACCACCGTTTTCCCAAACTTTCCTGCCAATAGCTGCGCATGAATATGGGCTACAACATAGAAAAACTCATAGCTTTTGGTAGAACCGATTACTTTTCCGGTGTAAGGGTTAAGATAATGATAGGCAAATACACCTCGTGGACCACGGCCTTTTTTCTTTGGTTTGTCTGCCTTGTCCGCACTTTTATCTTTAGGAGGCTTCGTTGCTGAAGCTACTCTGAAACTTCTGTCAGCATCTTTGTAGGTATCAAAATAGAACGCTTTTCTGTCCGGAACCTGCTGGTGAAAGTGGGCAAGCAACTCTTCAGGGGTCATTTTTTCTGCATTAGCCGGAGCCTGGACATATTTTGCGCTTCCGCCGCACAGATCAATGATTTCGTCACAGAAGACAAATACAGTTCCCGAAAGAGTAACAGTAAGCACAATGATTCCGGAAACCAGGCCGAGCCATAGATGCAGCCAGCCGGTGATCCTTTTGGTAAGGGATTTACCCTGCTTTTTTTTAGGATTCGTTTTATTATTTTTCATATCTGTTTTCATCCAATCAACAATGTAAGTGTAGAAAATGCAAAGGCGCAATTGTATTTATAATAGCGTGTTTGTAAAGTGAAAAGAGTTATTTCTGCTGCCGTTTACTTTAGCATATTTGAAGGCTTCAGAAATAGATATATCATAAATCAAAGCTTTGCACCTTTGCGGTTTTCATCCTTATATTTTCGTTGAGATTATTTTTGTTTTTTTAGTTTTAAAATTTGAATGCAAAATTGGCCTGGATTTCTCTTGGCTTCTGTGGCTGTCCGTAGAAGTTCCAGTAGTTTTCATTCAGCGCATTATTCATTTTCAGACCGATTCTGTATTTTTTCCTGTCATAAAAAACTGTTGCACCTACCGTAGTATAAGAAGGAGCAAGAAAATGATTGGTGATGTTGATATAGGTCTGGTCTACAAAATTAAATCCGGCTCCGAAACCAAGTCCTTCATATGCACCATCCATGATTTTGTAGCTTGTCCATAGATTGGCAACATGTTTTGGAGTCCAGGCAATTCTTTTTCCGCTGTCTTTGCTCCGGTCATCATATTTGTTATCGTTATAACCATATCCGGCAACGATATTCCATCCTTTGAAAGGGTTGGCAATGATGCCTATTTCCAGTCCCTGACTTTTGATATTTCCATCCTGAATACTTCCTATTCCGCCTGGATCTGCAACCAGTCTGTTTTTAACATTAATATTATAGTAACTCACGATCGTCAGTAGTTTTTTATGGAACAGATCCACTTTAAAACCTGTTTCAATCTGATTTCCCTGTTCAGGATCCCACTTTGTCAGGACACCCACTTCATTCATTGATGGAGCATAGTTTTTAAATCCATTCACATAATTGGCAAAGAATGAGATCTCATCTTTTACAATTTCATACACCAATCCGAACTTTGGTGAAAACTGGGTCTGGCTGTAACCGGAAACTTTATTTTCAGGATATCCGTTTTTGGTAGAGATCTCTACGCCATTTACCACCATATCATCATTTTTATAGCTATCTACTCTCAAACTGGCCATTACCAGCAAATTATCTGTGATATTTAAAACATTGGAAATATAACCGCTGATGGTTCTGAATCTTGTAATATCCGATTCTGTGGATTTTCTTTCCTTATTCATGAATTTGTTTCTTGAGATAGGATCCCATGCGGAAGAGCTATCAAGATTCACTTTATCATAAGGCATGAAAACATTACTGTATCCGTTGGCCTCATAGTAAGGGAACTGATATTTTGTTGTTTGCTGGAAGTAATCTATTCCTACTACCAGACGGTTTCTTAACCCTGCTATTTTAAAATCTCCTGTAAAATTCTGCTGGATATTGTCTGTGGTCACTTTAAAGCTGTCAAAAGGACGGATCATTCTTTCTACCTGATTATTATTCAGATATCTGAGTACTAAAAAGATAGATTCGTTTTCATTGGCTTCTCCTCTTTGGTAAGATGTCCTTGACGTCCACTGGTCATTGAATTTATGGGTAACCTCAGCCATCGTTACAAAGTTGGTTCTTTTCGAGCCGATATCATTACTAGTAAACGCTCTTTTGTAGGCTACTTCCAGGTCTTTCATGGAGTGTAAGGTCAGCTTTTCTGAGTTTCTTACATAAGCATTCAATGTTTTATCCGGAGCATGGAACTCGGTATCAAGTGTCACTGTGGTTTTGTCGCTTACTTTGTACAAAACACTTCCGGAGAAAAATAATCCTTTGTTGTAGCCTGCATCCTGGAAAGAATCCTGAGAATAGGCTGCGACATTGAATCTTGCCAATGCAGTTTTTTCTTTATTTAAAGGGGTATTTACATCGGCTGTAATCCTGTTCATTCCCCAGCTTCCGGTGGTATAATTGATAATTCCCCCGAAGTTTTCCTGTGGTTTTTTCGTAACGATATTCACCACACCGCCATAATTGGCTAATGTTCCACCGAATAAGGTTCCGGATGGACCTTTTATTACTTCTACTCTCTCGATATTAGCGATCTCAGACTGTACTCTTGGATTTTGAGTCAGTCCGTTTCTGAAACTGGCATTGGAACTGAAACCTCTCATAAAAATATCATTTCCACTGTCGTTTACACTATTGCTTACGACCACTCCTGGAGCAGAAGCCATCGCTGTGTTGAAATCCATGGCTCCCATTTCACTGATGATTTCTTTGGGAACAAGATTATAAACAGTAGGGTTTTCAAGATTTTCCAGAGGAAGCCTTGCGATAGATTCAGATTTTTTTGTTCTGTAATTGTGAGTTCCCTGGAGCGATACAGATTGAATTTCAGCCACTTTAATGGTATCTGTTTCCTGGGCACTCAGCATCGTTACGGCTAATAGAGCTGCAGAAATAATAGTTTTTTTCATGTTTATAATTAAGTTAGTTCTGCAAAATTATTTTATTTTTATTAATTCTAAATAAAAACATGATACAAATCATAAAACTTCTACCATAGAATAGCCTATAAATAAAGGGTTTTCGAAAATTCCGAAAACCCTTTATTCAATCAATAGATAAGTTTTTTTATTTATTTTTCCAATTTTTAATCATTTTCATATAGCGATCAATATTAATTTTTTCCTCCCGTAAAACATTACCTTCCATTTCTTTTGCGTTTGTATTATCCGCATACACAATTGTTTTACCCAATACGGGATATATAATGAATAATGAGTCAAAAGTTTTACCACAGCTTTCATTATAATAATTTTTCTCAATAACAATCTTCTTTATTTTTTCATTTTCAGAAAAAAAATATCTTTGGATATAATCTCCACATTCTGGATGATTATTAAACTCAAGACCTTTTAATTTTCCATCTTTAAGATAGGCACAAGCAGGATGTAAAATATCACCATTGGATAAAACCTGATCAGCATCAAAAACAAATTTTTCAAATTCTTTTTTGTAATTTTTGCTAGGATTACATTGAAATAGTAATAGCAGTCCAAAAACACTCAGGACACAATTCTTTTTTACCATAAGGCTAATAAAAATAAAGGTAACTATATTGCTAAAGTTTTACTTTACCTGTCTTATATAACAGCAGCGGCCATCATCGACATATAGTAATTGGCGCAATGCAGTGCATTAATTAAAACGATTTCTTTTTCCGGAAGGGTTTCATAGGCATCAGAGGTGGTGATCTGGTATTCGTAATTCATAGAAGTCCATTTCAGATGGGGTTTTATGATCATCAGCTCGACGCCGTCCTGATCTGTAAGGACAAATGATTCTTTAAAAATACCTCTGTGTTTAAAAAGATAGCCATTTTTAATCCCATCAAAATAGGTCTGCACCACAATTTCCCCGTTCCAGTTCATTCTGAATTTCAGAAGCACTCTTTCGTGATCTTTCAGTTCAATTGTAGTTCCCCAAAAACCCTTTGGCTCCACCTGATAGGTCTGCCCATGAGCAATTTCAATAACAGCATTAAATTTAAACCAGCTTGTATAGATAAGTTTTCCAATTAATCTTTCTTCTCTTGTAACTTCAAAAGATAAAGAATTGCTTGATTTTGCGTAATATTCTGCCATGGTTATATTTTGATTTGGTGGAATTGTATTAGTTTTTAAATAATAATAACAGCTTGAATTTTAACGCTCTAATTTATAAATAATTCGGTAAACATAAATGCATTTTTAAGCGGGTGTGATAAAAATGATTGAGAAAGAGTTGAGAATTATATTTTTTCAATCAAGTTTTTCATAATAATGGTTTGAATCTGCATTTAGACTAATCTTAGGCTTTTCAAAAATCCCATTTAAAAAATAGGTTTTGTAAGCAGCTGGCTGACCAAAATCTGTATAATGAAGTTCTATTTCAGGATTTAATCCATTATATAATTTATATGTACCCATTCCATAAAATTTACTTCTAAATGTATTGTCTTCATATAAAACTAAAGTATCTGCAGTGTGAGGAGCTTCCACACAGCAAATTGGCTTATCAAAATTCATGTTAATATATTTTCCATAGATATCCTGCTTTTTTAATGGAAAATTGATATTGAGAATACATATAACTCCTAATACAAAAGTGAGTGTAAGAAGTGTTTTTTTCATAGAATAATTGATAATACCACAATATTCTTTTTAATCGAAATATTGACTAACCTAAATTATAGAATTTATATAGAAAAACCTCATAAATTGCTGAAATGTATGAGGTTTAAACTGTTTTTCAGATCAATTTCATTCAATCTTTGTAAGTGTCATTGTTTCATCATGATCTATACTTTCAGGCCGCTTCCCATTCATGTTGATCAGCATAAGGAATTTTGAATCGTTAATAGGAAAAATAATTCCTAGCAGTCTTCCTTTTTCCTGATTATCTTTTAGTGCAATAAAATCAATATGAATTGGTGTCTTTTCCATATCAATTTTATATTTGAGTTCACCCTTTTGCCCATTATTAGGACCTCCGTGAATGATAAAATTCTTACCGTCAATTTCTTCCCCGTTAATTGTAATAGATACATATCCATCTTTAGTAAAGCCTGCTTTGCCTTTACTCTTCCAGTAATCAATGGATTCCCAGTTTCCAACAATATTAAACTGGGATTTTTGAGCTTTGGCCTGAAAACCAATAATAAGTATAAACGCTATTACGCTTTTTAGAAAAGTCCGTTTTATTTTCAAATAAAAATTCATAGTAAATTTTTAATTAATTTTATAAACATAACCTTTACTGATATATCTGCTTTTATTTATTAATTCTGAAGGATAAAAAATGGTTCCATTAATCTCAACACTTTTAATCCTATATCTCCAGCTTCCATTATGGCTTGTGTAAATTTTTGTTGTTGAATTTGGATAAAGCTCAAGGACAATGGAAGAATCTTTTATTTCTATTTTTTCAAGAGACTTTGGATTTTTGATTTTATAAAAAGATCGAGGAGACAATATTCTATTTTCATAATTAAATGCAAAGCTCTCAGCCTCATTATCAATTGCTTTTGAGATGGGATAACTGTAATTGATCTTAATTATTTTTTTAGATCCGGTCAGGTTTTGAATATAGAAATCAGTTATCCAGGAACATCCTGAAAGCACTGCCACGAAAATACAACATAGAAATCCTATCGTAATTGATTTTATACTCATTATACTGGAATTTAGATGATTTTTGTAAAAATAGTCAGATAAATTTAATTTATTAGTTTTTCCGATAAAAAATCCCGTAAGAAAAACATACGGGAATTAAGATTCATTTTTCCAAAAAATAGTATTTTTTTAATCCATGTTCTATCATTAAAAAAAACAGGATTGACTGTACTACAGTAACAATTTTGATCGTTTTTGTTATTAATTTATTCTTATATAATAATTGACAGCCATATTTTTGGGACGGGTTTCTTTTCCCCCGGCAGCAGCAATAACTAAAGGGACCGTTGATTTATCATAACCGCTAACTACCTGTGAACCATCAAGGTCACCATCAGCACCTGATGTATTTGCAGAAACTGCCCTTGGCGTTGAAGTTACTCCTCCAAAACTCTGCTGAACAATCTGATGATCGTGCTCTTTGATTTCATCTCCCTGGATACTTCCCCGTAATCTGTTACCCTCTGGATCTTTTTGATTTTCAGAAACCGTTGGGATACCGTAGCCTAATTCATTGGAGTCGAAAGCATTATTTCCACGAAGGAAAACACCTCTCAAATCGGGAACATTTGTAAGATTTTGTGTGGCACGGGCAAGCCCGCAGGTTGTGTCTACTTTTCTTCCGTCACAAGGTGCCCATTTTGAGTATTTGCTATTCCAGTTCTTATCAGGATTTGTCAGATTATTTTTAGTTACCTCCTGAAATTCTTCCCAAATTAAGTATGAACAAAGTATTGTTCCTACAGGAAAATCTTTATTAAAACCACTGGGAAGTCCATTTAATAAGCAGTTTACAGGACCTTTATCTGTGTCCAGGAAAAAGAAAATATCTTTTGACGGATCGTTTCTTTTAAAAGTAATTGAATTATCATCATCCAGAATACCCCCTTTATTAAAGCTTTTGCTTATTTCTATCCCATTGGTTATTTTATAATCTTCGACAATAGGGCTTGGATCCGTGCTTGATATTTTGTTGTAAAAAATATAGATGGTTATCCCTTCATCTCCTTCCTGTACTACTGTTGATAATCCTTTTTTATTATTTTGAACTTCTAAACATTTCACATATCCTTCAATGATGTCTTTGTTGGGTGTATGCAAACTAAAAGAATCAAAAAATGATTGTGAGACCATAATGGTGTCCAAAGATTTGATTTTCTCCTGAAAATTATGAATTTCATCATCAGAAGCACCTAAATTTAAAACATTTTTAACCATTGATGTAGGATCAATTGCTTCAAAACCAAATGAAAATTTTTGAGTTTTAAAATCGTCTTTGAATTTTTCGGATTCATAATATTTCTTCAGGTCGTAAAGAAAATCTCCTGTTTTTACGACATTCAAAGTGGTATAAATTCCACCCTCCAGAAGCTTTGTACATTGATTAGGTTCCATTTGTATAGTTTTTTGAGGTTAGATAATGAGTTTTGCATATAATGAGAGTTGTATTATCAAACTTTCATTTATTATAACATACCAAAAGTACTCTGTATGAAATCGTATGTCAATTACCCTTTTGTGGTATTATTTTAGTAGGTTTGAGCATAAAAAAACCTCATAGGTTTTTAAAATCTATGAGGTTTAGAATATTTATTTTTCGAAATTACATTGTCTCCATTTTGAAGCTCATGCTTTCGATTACTTTTAGAATTGCTTCTACCGTATCCATTGAAGTTAAACAAGGAACACCGTTTTCCACACTCATTCTTCTGATCTGGAATCCGTCTCTTTCTGCCTGCTTACCTTTTGTAGTGGTATTTACAACATACTGAACTTTTCCTTTCTGGATCAGGTCGATAAGATTTACACTTTCTTCTCCGATTTTGTATCCGATTTTGCAAGGGATTCCTTTTTCTTCGAAGAACTTCGCAGTACCTTCCGTAGCCCAGATTCTGAATCCAACTTCATGGAATCTTGCTGCAAGAGCTGCTGCTTCATCTTTATGCTTATCAGCTACTGTGAACAGGATAGATCCGTGCATAGGAACTTTTCTTCCCGCTGCTACCAATCCTTTGTAAAGTGCTTTTTCAAGGGTTGTATCTTTCCCCATAACTTCTCCTGTAGACTTCATTTCAGGGCCTAAAGAGATATCAACTTTCGTTAGTTTTGAGAAAGAGAATACCGGCACTTTTACAAATACTCCTTCTTTGTTTGAAACTAATCCGTTTTCGTAGCCTAAATCTTTCAGTTTTTGTCCCAGAATTGCCTTTGTAGCAAGATTCGCCATTGGAACTTCTGTGATTTTAGATAAGAAAGGAACTGTTCTTGAAGAACGAGGGTTTACTTCGATTACATATACATTTCCTTCGAAAAGAACGTACTGGATATTCATTAATCCGATAACGTTTAATCCTTTTGCCAGTCTCTGTGTGTAGTCTACCAAAGTATCAATCTCGCTCTGAGATATATTTTGTGGCGGATACACTGCGATTGAGTCTCCGGAGTGAACTCCTGCTCTTTCGATATGCTCCATAATTCCTGGAATCACTACTGTTTCACCGTCACAGATTGCATCTACTTCAATTTCCTTTCCTACCATGTATTTGTCTACTAATACAGGGTGCTCAGGGCTTGCTTCTACTGCATTTTCCATGTAGTGAGCCAGTTCTGCTTCTGCGTATACAATTTCCATTGCTCTACCTCCAAGAACGTAGCTTGGACGTACCAATACCGGATATCCGATTTCGTTGGCAATTTTTATAGCTTCTTCTTTCGAAGTTGAAGTTCTTCCTTTTGGCTGAGGAATTCCAAGCTCCTGAAGTGCTTTTTCAAACTTATCTCTGTTTTCAGCTCTGTCAAGATCTTCCAGTGAAGTTCCTAAGATCTGTACTCCGTGAGCGGCTAGTTTATCGGCAAGGTTAATCGCTGTCTGCCCTCCGAACTGTACCACTACTCCTTTTGGTTTTTCAAGCTCGATGATGTTCATTACATCTTCTTCTGTAAGCGGCTCGAAGTAAAGTTTATCTGAAATTGAGAAGTCTGTAGAAACTGTCTCAGGGTTGTTGTTGATGATAATCGCTTCGTAACCCATTTCTTTGATTGCCCATACGGAGTGAACCGTTGCATAGTCAAATTCTACTCCCTGTCCGATTCTGATAGGCCCGGAACCTAGTACGATGATTTTTTCTTTATCTGAAACAACGCTTTCATTCTCTTCTTCGTAAGTTCCGTAGAAGTAAGGCGTTTCACTTTCAAATTCAGCGGCGCAGGTATCTACCATTTTGTACACCGGCATGATTCCGTTTTCTTTTCTGAAGTTGAAAACCTCACGCTCTTTTACATCCCAAAGAACTGCGATATTGATGTCTGCAAAGCCTAATCTCTTCGCTTCAATCAGGGTTTCTTTATCGAATTTGTTTTCAGCGATTACTTTTTCGAAGTCAACTAATTTTTTCAGTTTCCAGATGAAGAATTTATCGATTTTACTCCATTCTACAATCTGTTCCCAGTCGTATCCTCTTCTTAAAGCATCCCCGATGATGAATAATCTTTCGTCATCACATACTCTGATTCTTCTTTCGATTTCTTCAGCAGTAAGTGCCTGAGCCTGCTTGGTTTTTAAACCTAAATGCTTGATTCCCGTTTCCAGTGAACGAATCGCTTTCTGTAATGATTCTTCAAGGTTTCTTCCGATTGCCATTACTTCTCCGGTAGCTTTCATTTGAGTGGAAAGTCTTCTGTCTGCCGTTTCGAATTTATCGAATGGGAATCTTGGGAATTTTGTTACCACATAGTCAAGAGCCGGCTCGAAACATGCGTATGTTTTTCCTGTTACCGGGTTCATGATTTCGTCCAGAGTCAATCCTACAGCAATCTTTGCAGCAATCTTTGCAATCGGGTAACCTGTTGCTTTACTTGCTAATGCTGATGAACGGGAAACTCTCGGGTTTACTTCGATGATATAGTAATCGAATGAATGCGGATCTAAAGCTAACTGTACGTTACATCCTCCTTCAATTCCTAATGCTCTGATGATTTTCAGTGAAGCATTTCTCAGCAGCTGATATTCTCTGTCTGAAAGCGTCTGAGAAGGCGCAACTACGATAGAGTCTCCTGTGTGAACACCTACCGGGTCTATATTTTCCATGTTACAAACCACAATGGCGTTGTCGTTTGCATCACGCATTACTTCGTATTCAATTTCTTTGAAACCTGCGATTGATTTTTCAATAAGACACTGTGTAACCGGGCTGTGTTTTAGTCCCAATTCAGCGATTTCTTTCAATTCAGCTTCTGTGGAAGCGATACCACCTCCGGTTCCTCCCATTGTAAAGGCAGGACGAACAATTACAGGATATCCGATTTCATCTGCAAAAGCAAGAGCTCCTTCAACCGTATTTACGATATCAGATTCCGGTACCGGCTCGTTCAGTTCTCTCATCAGCTCACGGAAAAGATCTCTGTCTTCTGCTCTGTTGATGGCAGAAAGTTTTGTTCCCAATACTTCCACTTTGCACTCTTCAAGAATTCCTGATTTCTCCAGTTCTACCGCCATGTTAAGACCTGTCTGGCCTCCAAGGGTTGGTAATAAAGCATCCGGACGTTCTTTTCTGATGATGTGGCTTACAAACTGTAATGAAATCGGCTCAATATATACTTTATCAGCGATTTCCACATCCGTCATGATCGTTGCAGGGTTTGAGTTGATCAAAATTACTTTGTAGCCTTCTTCTTTCAAAGACAAACAAGCCTGCGTTCCTGCGTAATCAAATTCAGCTGCCTGACCAATGATGATAGGTCCTGAACCGATTACTAAAATTGTTTTTATATCTGTACGTTTTGCCATTTTTCTTTTTTTAGATACAAGATGTTAGATGTCAGATTTCAGACTTCCAACAGGTTGTTTTACTTTTTTAAATTAGATTTGAATGTATAAATCATTCTTTGAATTTCATTTAGATTTGATATTAAACCATTAACTTTTTCTGCTTCAAGTAAATTTAATTCTCTAGTTAAAATTAACTGGGTCTGTAACTCAAAGGAGGATGCATTTGCTATTCCAAGAAAATGATAAAATTCTCTATCATTATTTCTTCCTGCACCTTCAGCTATATTTGAAGGAATAGAGATTACAGATCTTTTAATTTGAGAGATCAAACCAAACTTTTCATCTTTAGGTAACTCCGCACAAATGATATAAACCTGTTTTGCAAGTTCAATAGATTTCTGCCAAAAGACCAATTTTTCAAAATTATGCATGATAAAGTCTGCTATCTGATGTCTAATATCTGAAGTCACTCTTATTTCTTAAAGTCCTCCATCATTTGAATGAACTCATCAAACAGGTAATTTGCATCTTCAGGACCCGGGCTTGCTTCAGGGTGATACTGAACGGAGAAACAAGGGTGGATTTTGTGTTTTAATCCTTCGTTTGTTCTGTCATTTAAGGCAATGTGTGTTTCGATAAGGTCTGTTCCTTTTAAACTTTCCTGATCAACAGCATACCCATGGTTTTGAGAAGTAATGGCTACTGTATTTTTCTCCAGATCCAATACCGGGTGGTTTCCTCCTCTGTGTCCGAATTTCAGCTTGAAAGTTTTCGCTCCACAAGCAAGACCAATTAACTGATGTCCTAAACAGATTCCGAAGATTGGAACTTTTCCTAATAATCCTCTGATCATATCCAAGGCGTGTGGTACATCTTCCGGGTCACCAGGACCGTTTGATAGCATGATACCGTCCGGATTCATCAATAGAATTTCTTCTGCAGTCGTGTCTTGAGAAACCACGATGATGTCACAGTTTCTTTGAGACAATTCTCTGATAATTCCCAGTTTTGCACCGAAATCTACTAGGACCACTTTGAAACCTCTGTTCGGGTTAGCGTAAGGTGTTTTTGTAGAAACCTCCTCTACCTGATTGGTTGGGAAAGTTGTTGATTTCAACTCAGAAGCTACAGCAGCTTCGTCAGCATCATCGTTTACAATTTTTCCTTTTACTACTCCATGGTTACGAAGAACTCTTGTCAGTCTTCTGGTGTCGATACCTGAAATTCCTGAAAGGTTTTTCTTTTTAAATAATTCATCTAAAGTAATCTGAGTACGGAAATTGGAAGGAAGATCGCACAGTTCTTTTACGATAAGCCCTTTAATTGCCGGCTCGATACTTTCATAATCATCACGGTTAATACCATAATTTCCGATAAGCGGATAGGTCATACAAACTATCTGACCACAGTATGATGGGTCAGAGATCAATTCCTGATACCCTGTCATTCCGGTATTGAAAACTACTTCCCCTGCAGTTTCCAATTCTGCTCCGAAACCTTCTCCATGAAACACTTCACCGGACTCCAGTATTAATTTTTTCTTCATTTTAAACTTTTATCTCTTATTATTTTATATGTCATTAACAGGTCGCCCCTACGCGGCTCTTTACCTTTTTACTTTTTACTTTTTACTTTTACCCTGGCTCTTTTACCTTGGTTCTTATTTAAAAGTATACCCCTTACTTTCCAACGCTTCTTTCAAAATGGCCATTCTGGCGAAAACACCATTTTCCATTTGTTTAAAGACTCTTGATCTTTCACATTCTACAAGATCTGAATCTATCTCGACACCTCTGTTGATCGGAGCCGGATGCATGACGATTGCTTCTTTTTTCATGGCCTGTTCTCTTTCTTTGGTCAGACCATATCTTTTATGGTACTCTGAAGCAGTGAAGCTCATTGCTGCATCGTGTCTTTCATGCTGGATTCTTAATAACATCAGAACATCCACTTCAGCGATCAGCTCATCCACTGACATATACGTTCCGTTGATCAAGGCTCCTTCATCAAACCATTGTTCCGGTCCTGAGAAGTATACTTTTGCTCCCAGTCTTCTTAATGCTTCTGCATTTGAATTGGCAACACGGCTGTGTTTTACATCTCCTACAATTCCCACCTTCAGTCCTTCAAACTTTCCGAATTCCTGATAGATGGTCATCAGATCCAGCATACACTGTGAAGGATGGTTTCCTGTACCATCTCCTCCGTTGATTACCGGAATCTTAATATTTTTCAATTCCTCGAAGTATCTGTCTTTCTTATCACGGATCACTACAAGGTTCACTCCTATACTTTCAATGGTCTTTACAGTGTCATAAAGACTCTCACCTTTGTTTACCGAACTGTGTGATGCATCAAAAGGAACTACCTGAAGTCCCAGTTTTCTTTCCGCAAGATCGAAGCTTGTCTTCGTTCTTGTACTGTCTTCGAAGAAAAGGTTTGAGCAAAAAACTTCTCCTTCAATTTTAGCAGTTTTACCATTTGCAAAAGCCAGTGCTTCTGTCAGTATACTGTTGATTCTCTCGGTGCTTAGTTCTGTAATCGTAAACATAATTCTAATTTTTGGGCATAAAAAAAGCGAAGACAACAATCTTCGCTAATAACAATAAATATCGTAAAGGGCGCTTTCGCCCGGTAAATCTAATGATATAAATGCTTTTTTATTCATTAGGTGCAAAGATACAACAATTTCATGAACCTACAAAAATTATGTTTAAAATAAATTAAAAACTTCAGTCTTTCCTTATTCTCATTTAAAATTAATATTTTTGTTAGCACACAACTTTATTTATGGATTTAAAAGACAAAATGATTCTCAGTATTATTCAAGAAGATTCTACATTATCGGTTAAAGAAATTTCCGAAAAGATAGGTCTTACCTTTACTCCTACGTATGAGCGAATCAAACAACTGGAGAAGCAGGGCATCATTGAAAAATACGTAGGTCTTTTAAACCGTGAAAAACTGGGTCTGAATATCATCGTTTATTGCAATGTCCGTCTTAAGGAGCAATCCAAAAAAGTATTGGAGACCTTTGAGGACAACATTTCCAAATACGACGAAGTTCAGGAAATCACCAGCCTTTCCGGGGAATATGATTATATGCTGAAAATTATCGCGAAAGATATCAATTCCTATAATGAGTTTGCCGTGAGCGTAATTTCAAACCTTCCCAACATCGGACAATATCACAGTTCTATTGTACTTCACGAGGTGAAAAAATCCACCAAGTTTAAAATTGATCTGGAATAATCCCTCTCATTTTAAACTCATTATTCATTCCTATTTCAATTGTTGGAAATCTTTGATTTTCTTGCGCCTTAAAAGTAATATCTATTATACAATTCCTTGCACCTTTGTGTATACCAACAATTTTCATTTCTACTATCTTGTTTAGAAAACGCAAAGACGCAAAAGAAATTTATTAATTTTATGCTTTAAGGCGCAAAGATTTTATCTCCGATAAAATTTTATATAGCAGATTTAATCTCAATTTCCAACCATAGTAAGTTTAAAGATCAATCATCAAATTCAAAGAGCGGAGTAAAATCCAACCATTAAGATCACTTAAGCAGTTAAGATTTATTAAAGATTAAGGTTTCCACAAACGAAAAGACAGCAGGCTAAAATATTTTTAGAATTTCCACTGATTTTTACCTAAGTTTTTGACGACCTTAATGGCTTAGATTCTAACCCAATAATTTATTTTTCAGTTTATTGAACTGATATTCTATTTTGTCCAGGCAAAGATTTCCGATACTTCCCTGGTGGGTATGTTCAAGGTTTCCAGGTTCAAATTCAAACTCATTATTTTCAATCTCCTGCCCTACTTTCACATAAGCATCACGGAAAGAGCTCCCGCTTTTCACCTCTTCATTGATCTTTTCCACACTGAAAAGGTATTTGTATTTTTCATCCTCAAGAATCCCGTCTTTTACCTTAACATTTGGTAAAGTATAGCTTAGGATCTCCAGACATTCTTTCAGGGAATCAATAGCCGGGAAAAGAATTTCTTTGGTCAACTGTACATCTCTGTGATATCCTGAAGGCAGATTGCTTGTCAAAAGAATCAACTCATTGGGAAGTGACTGAATTCTGTTGCATCGTGCGCGAACCAGCTCAAAGATATCCGGATTTTTTTTGTGCGGCATAATACTGCTTCCCGTAGTAAATTCTTTTGGAAAGCTGATAAAATCAAAATTCTGGCTTAGATACAAACATACATCATAAGCAAATTTCCCAAGTGTTCCAGCTAAAGTAGCCATTGCCATTGATAACATTTTTTCTGACTTTCCACGGGTCATCTGAGCATACACCGAATTATAGTTCATCGACTGGAAGCCTAGATTGTAAGTGGTACTTTCACGATTGATCGGGAAAGATGAACCATAACCAGCCGCTGATCCTAATGGGTTTTTATTAATGATGTTCTTTACTGAAAATAACATTTCCACGTCATCCAAAAGCGCTTCTGCATAAGCTCCAAACCACAATCCAAACGAGGAAGGCATTGCAATCTGCAAGTGAGTATATCCTGGAAGCAAAACGTTTTTATGCTGATCTGCCAGTTGAATTAAAATCTGGAAAAACTCATCTGTAAGGGCTGTGATCTCACGGATTTCATCCAATAAATACAATTTGATATCCAGTAAAACCTGATCATTTCTTGATCTTGCCGTATGGATTTTCTTTCCTGTATCTCCTAATTTTTCAATTAAGATTGCTTCTACCTGAGAATGGATATCCTCAGCTTCTTTATCAATTTCAAAAGTCCCATCCTCAATTTGATTTAAGATACTATTTAAGACAGATAACATCTGTTCTGACTCTTCCTGAGTGATAATTCCGGTTTCTGCCAGCATCTTGCAATGGGCCATAGAGCCTTTTACGTCATATTTGGCTAAACGTTCATCAAAGTCAAGGTCTTTACCGACTGTAAAGTTATTGACTAGTATATTGGTGGCAAGGTCATCCTTCTGCCATATTTTTTTCATATTCTCTGATTTAAAATACTGATGGGTCTTGACAAGCCCGGCAAGGCAATCCTTATTACTAATAACTATAAAAAAACATTTCCTTATGTGAAGCTTTCATTCCTAATTTTCTTTTTTGCATAAATCTTTTAAAAACTAAACTTCATGCCTGCCGGACGGAGTCAAAACATATATTGAGCCGGAAGTCTGATGCTGGAGGCTGGAAGCTAATAACACACTGCAATAACTTCCATCTTCCTACACCCATCTTCCATTCTTATAACACTTTTTCTAAAATTCTGATGTAGATTTCTATTCCTTCTTCTATTTCATGGATATAGATAAATTCATCTGCAGTATGAGAGCGCCTACTGTCTCCAGGTCCCATTTTCACTGATGTACATGGAATAATCGCCTGATCTGAGGAAGTAGGTGAACCATAGGTGGTCCTTCCGATTTCAATTCCTGCTTTTACAAACGGATGATCCATTTCGATCTTGGAGGAATTCAGCCTGAACGATCTTGCTGTTAATGTAGATTTCATCTGAGACTGAATGATTTCAAATGCTTCCTGATTGGAATATTCATCCGTTACCCTAACATCCAGTGTGAAATTACAAGACTCCGGCACGACATTGTGCTGTACTCCTGCATGGATTCCTGATAAAGTCACTTTAACTTCGCCCAGATATTCTGAAACCTTAGAAAATTTAAAGGAAAGAATATTCTGCAGATCCTGCATACATTTTACAATTGAGTTATCATCATTAGGATGAGCGGCGTGAGAAGGAGTACCTTTCATTTCTCCATCAATCACAAGAAGTCCTTTTTCAGCAATCGCCAGATTCATCTGCGTGGGTTCCCCTACAATGGCGAGTTCTACGTTGTGTAGCTGCGGAAACAGAGCCTCTATTCCATCAAATCCTGAAATCTCCTCCTCTGCCGTCAAAGCAATAACTAAATTATATTTTAAATCTTCTTTATTATAAAAATGTAAAAAAACCTGTGCCATAGAAACCAAAGAAGCTCCGGCATCATTACTTCCTAATCCAAATAATTTTCCATCTTTTTCAATAGGGACAAACGGATCCAGCGTGTAAGCTTTATTTGGCTTTACCGTATCATGATGGGTATTCAGTAAAATAGAAGGTTTAAAGACATCAAAATGCTTATTTACCGCCCAGATATTATTTTTAAAACGTTTGGTAGGAATCTGGTGTTTTTTGAAAAAATTTTCAATTTCTACCGAAGTATTAAACTCATCTTTACTGAATGAAGGAATCTCAATCAAATTTTTAAGCAATCCGACCGCATTATTCAATAGCTCTTCTTTATTATAAACAGATTTCAGTTCCTGCATGATGATTTTCTATATGGTTTTTCAATTCTGTTTCTTTGATCAGAAACACTTTGTCTACATTATTTTTTATAGCTCCAAGAGCATTTTCAAGTTTGGGCAAAATCCCTTTGTGAAGTTTTCCTTCTTCTTTTAGTGTGGTAAAATCTTCTTCAGTTACACTTTTAATCACAGATTCAGGATCGTTTATATCTTCCAAAACACCTTCCTTATCAAAACAATACAACAGTTCAACTTCATATTTCTCAGAAAGAGCCTGCGCCATCACAGAAGCAATGGTATCTGCATTGGTATTGAAAAGATTTCCTTTTCTGTCGTGGGTAATCGCAGAAAATACAGGAACAAGATCCAGTTTGATGAGTTTTGAAACCAGCTTTCTGTTTACACTTTTCTTGGTAATATCCCCCACAAATCCAAAATCGATTTCAGGATGTTCTCTTTTCTTAGCTTTAATTAAATTTCCGTCTGCTCCTGAGAATCCTATGGCATTGCATCTTTTCTGCTGCAACTTTTCAACGATATTTTTATTGATTCCTCCTGCATATACCATCGTTACAATATCCAGTGTTTCTTTATCCGTAATCCTCCTTCCATTGATCATCTTTTGTTCGATACCCAGCTTATCAGCAAGCGTTGTTGCCAACTTGCCACCACCATGAACAAGGATTTTCTTTTCAGTAATTTCGGAAAACTGTTCTAAGAATTGGCTCAATAATTCCTCATCATCTATTAAAGCTCCGCCAATTTTTATGATGTATAACTTTTCTTTCATTGTAAACGTTTTGTGATCTTTTCTTTTTTCTATCCTTGTCAACGTTTTGAACCTTGACAAGGATTATTATTGGGCTTTCAATTCATCTAAAATTTCACTGAACACAGCCTGTGCGGAGAAAATACGGTTTTTTGCCTGCTGATAAATGATAGAATGATCTCCATCCATCACTTCATCACTCAGTTCCACATTACGGCGAACCGGTAGACAGTGCATTACTTTCGCATCATTGGTATGCGCTAGTTTTTCATTCGTAAGCATCCACTCACCCTTTACTTCAGGCATTGCTGCGTAGTCATCAAAAGAAGACCAGTTTTTCACATAGATAAAGTCTGCATCTTTCAATGCTTCATCCTGATCATGGATTACTTTCACATCTTTTGTGACGTTTTTATCTAAATCATACCCTTCGGGGTTTGTAATCACTAACTCTACATCCATTTCCTGCATCCATTCTGCGAAAGAATTTCCAACGGCATGAGCAATAGGTTTGATATGCGGTGCCCAGGTCAATACCACTTTTGGTTTATGGTCTTTTTTCCAATTTTCTGTAATAGTGATGCAGTCTGCTAAACTTTGTAGTGGATGGCGGGTAGCTGATTCCAGAGAAATAACAGGTACTTTTGCATGCTTTTCAAACTGGCTCAGGATGCTTTCATTCACATCATCTTCTTTGCTCTTCATCCCTGCAAAACAACGTACCGCAATGATATCACAATATTGATTTAACACTTCGATAGCATCTTTGATATGTTCTACAGTGTCGCCGTTCATCACCGCTCCGTCAGCAAATTCAAGATTCCAGGCTTCCTGTGCTGCATTTAACGTCAACACATTTAAACCTAAATTTTGAGCTGCAATCTGACTGCTCAGACGGGTTCTCAAACTTGAATTTAAAAATACAAGTCCGATTGTTTTTCCCTTTCCTTTTTGTGTTTCAGTAAGGGGGTCTGCTTTTATCTGTAAAGCTTTTTTTATGATTTCCTGTAAGTTTTCTACATCACTTACAGAGGTAAATTTTTTCATTTGGTATTTTCTATTTTTTTTCAATGGACAAATGGAATATCCATTTCATTTTAAAGTAATTTTAAAGATTTTGTTTTTAAATCCCTTAGATATTTTCCAATACCCCCTTCAGGGCACTGATGAAAAGATCTGTTTCCTCTTTTTTGATATTCAGTGCCGGAAGAATCCTTAAAACACTTTTATCATTAGAGTTTCCAGTGAAAATATGATGATCAAACAGTAATTCTTTCCTTACTTCTGAACAGTCTCTGTCGAGTTCTATTCCGATCATCAATCCTTTCCTTCGGATAGATTTAATATGTGGCAAATCTTTAATTTCATTTTCAATATACTCACCCATCTGTTGTGCATTTTCAAGAAGATTTTCATCTTTCATGACATCCAGCACAGCAATTGAAGCTGCACAAGCCAGATGATTTCCTCCAAATGTAGTTCCAAGCAAACCATTGCTTGCCTCGAATTTAGGATGGATTAAAACTCCGCCCACAGGGAAACCATTTCCCATTCCTTTAGCCGTAGTAATAATATCTGCTTCTACACCAAATTCCTGATGCGCAAAGAAATATCCGCTTCTCCCATACCCGGACTGCACTTCATCCAAAATAAGAACAGTATCATATTTTTCACATAATTCTTTGATTTTAGATAAAAATTCCGGTGTTGGAATCATAATTCCTCCTACTCCCTGAATTCCTTCGATGATTACGGATGAAATTTCATTTCCAAATTTTTCAAAGGTTTCTTCAAGCTCTTGTATATCATTCCATTCTGATTTGATAAATCTTTCAGAAAAATTAACCGGAGCTACAATTTTCGGATTATCAGTCACTGAAACCGCTGCAGAAGTTCTGCCGTGAAATGAGCCTGAAAAGTAAAGCACTTTGCTTTTTCCGTTATGAAATGAAGCCAGCTTCAATGCATTTTCATTGGCTTCTGCTCCAGAATTGCATAAGAAAAGGTTATAATCTTCATATCCTGAAAGCTTTCCTAATTTTTCTGCCAGTTCAGTCTGTAATTCATTCTGAACAGAATTGGAATAGAAAGAAATTTTTTCAAGCTGATCTTTCAGCTTATTCTGATAGTGTGGATGGTTGTGCCCGATAGAAATCACAGCATGACCTCCGTAAAAATCAAGATATTGTTCTCCCTTATCGTCCCAAAGAAAGGATCCCTGAGCTTTTACCGGATTTATGTTGAATAATGGATATACGTTGAATAAATTCATGTCTTTTTATAAATGATAATTGATAAATAATGAATGATGCGGGATTCGGGTTTCGAGTTCCCATACATCCATCTACTTTCTATATTAGAATGCTATCGGTTTCAGGTTTAATCCTGCATTTTCTTCCCAGTTCATAGCCAGATTCATATTCTGTACGGCCTGCCCCGAAGCACCTTTTAACAAATTGTCAATCGCTGAGTGAATAACGACAACATTTCCACTCTTTTCGATTTGAATCACACAGCGATTGGTATTGACAACCTGCTTTAAATCCACTGCCTTCCTGCTTACTGTAACAAAAGGCTCCTCTGCATAAAAATCCTGATACAAATGTTCTATTTCCTCCAGCTCCAGCTCCGTCTTCATGGTGGAACTTGTAAAAATCCCTCTTGCAAAATCTCCTCTCCAAGGAACAAAGTTCAGGTTTACTTCTTTATTATTGAATGCAATCAGCTGCTGCAAAATCTCATCCACATGTTGATGAGTTAATGTTTTATAGGCTGAAACATTATCATTTCTCCAGGTAAAATGAGTCGTTGCCTGCAGAGACTGCCCGGCTCCCGTAGAACCCGTAATCCCTGTGGTAAAGACCTCATTCAACACTCCTTTTTCCGCCAATGGCAACAAAGCCAATTGAATGGCCGTAGCAAAACATCCCGGGTTCGCAATACTTTTAGCACCCACTAGTTGTTTTTTATTAATTTCCGGCAATCCGTAGATAAAATTTCTGTTTCCGAAATTTCCTTCTAAGCGGAAATCGTTTCCAAGATCAATCACCAGCGTTTCATCCTTGACAGGGTTCTGCGTTAACCAGTTTTGACTTTCTTTATGAGGAAGACATAGAAAAAGAATATCCACGTCTTCAGGCTTATCCGTCAAAACCATTTCACAAACCGTCGTTAAATCCGGGTACAGAGCCGAAATTCTTGTTCCCGAATTCGAACGACTATATAAAAAACTCAATGTCACATGGTGATGAAAAGCCAGTAAGCGTATAAGCTCACTTCCTGTATAACCGTTGGCACCAATAATTCCTACTGTTTTCTTCATTTTAATTCTGACAGCATTTTGTTCTGCCTTTCATTACATCGTCCTTGCGGAACTAGTTGATATTTTGGTTAATCTGGTGGTATATATTTAAAGAATTGCTTACAATCTTCGTATATCCTTTTACATCTTCTCCCGTCCATGCTCTGTTCGCTTCTCCATAGCTTCCGAATTTGTCGGACATCAGATCATGATCAGATTCAATTCCGTTAAGAATAAATCTGTAAGGATGAAGGGTTACAAATACTTTCCCGGTTACTGTTTTCTGAGAATCTACCAAGAACGACTCAATATTTCTCATGACAGGATCTAAGAAAAGTGCTTCATGAAGCCAGTTTCCATACCAGTCGGATAACTGCGACTTCATCATTTGCTGATATTTTGAAAGCGTATGTTTTTCCAATAAATGATGCGCTTTGATAATCACCGATGCTGCTGCCGCTTCAAATCCTACTCGTCCTTTAATCCCAACAATGGTATCCCCTACGTGAATATCACGGCCAATTCCATATGCTGAAGCCAGTTCTTCTATTTTTTGAATGGCGTATACTGAATGTTCAAAGCTTTCTCCATTGACTCCTACCATTTCTCCGTTTTTAAACTCGATCTCCAGCTCTGAAGGCTGAGTTTCTTTAATCTGGGATGGAAAAGCTTCTTCCGGCAGGTAATTTCTGGATGTCAGTGTTTCTTTACCGCCTACTGAAGTTCCCCAAAGTCCTTTATTGACAGAATATTGAGCTTTTTGAAATTCCATTTCATAACCGTGTTCTTTCAAAAACTCAATTTCTTCTTCACGGGACAAAGCCATATCACGAATTGGAGTAATAATTTCAATATTTGGACACATCACCTGGAAAATCAAGTCAAAACGAACCTGATCGTTCCCTGCTCCTGTACTTCCGTGAGCAATGGCATCTGCCTGTACTTCAATGGCATATTTTGCAATCTCCTGCGCCTGAATAGTACGTTCAGCACTTACCGATAGAGGATAGGTATTATTTTTCAATACATTCCCGAAAATCAAATATTTCACACATGAATTATAGTAATCTTCCTGAGCGTCTACGCACCTGTACTCTTTTACTCCAAGGTTTAAGGCTTTTCTTTCCAACTCTTTTTCTTCTTCTTTTGAAAAACCTCCGGTGTTTACAGTAACGGCATACACATCATACCCTAGTGTTTCACTAAGATATTTAGCACAGTAGGAAGTATCTAAACCTCCGCTAAACGCTAAGATGACTTTCTTTTTCATCTGGACTCTTTTTATTTTTATTAATGGTCACATGGAATTCATCAAAATCTTTCTGAATCATTCCATCATATTTATTTTCAGGCAGATTATTCACTACCTCCTCTTTTTTTTTATCGTTTTCCGGAACAAATAACATGGCTGTACAAAGACAGTTTTTACGTTCCTTCATCATTAAAATTTCATAGTTTACACAATTTTTGCAGCCGTTCCAGAATTCTTCATCCTGAGTCAGTTCAGAATAGATCACGGGTTTATATCCCAAATCACTATTTATTTTCATTACTGCCAAACCTGTTGTTAATCCAAACACTTTCGCATCCGGATATTTGTCTCTAGATAACTGGAAAACTTTCTGCTTGATCTGAGTCGCTACTCCCCCGTTCCTGAATTTCGGTGACACAATCAGCCCCGAATTAGCCACAAACTTCCCATGTGACCAGGTCTCTATATAACAGAAACCTACCCACTCTCCGTTTTCAGTGGCTACCACAGCATTGCCTTCTGAAATCTTTTTACTCAAATATTCTATAGAACGTTTTGCGATACCCGTTCCTCTGCGCTGTGCAGAATCGTACATTTCCTGCTGTATTTCACTCACATACATTAGATGTTCGCATGAGGAAATTTCTATTTCCATTTATTTATCTAATTTTTTTGGCAAATTTAAAATATAATTTCTTTTAAATCCAAATTAAAAAGATATTTTTTTTGTTTTAAAATTTTAAGCAGGTAAAATTATCTTTAAACAAAAATGTACATTTGCTAATTTATTATATATTTGCTAAAATAATATAGTTATGGAAAACACCTGCCCTAAATGCAAGAGTATCAAAGTAGTAAAAAGCGGTATCATCAACAATAAACAACGCTTCCACTGCAAAGACTGCAACTATTATTTTACCGTTAAAAAACTGGGAAAGCAAATAGATGATTACTATGTAACCAAAGCTCTTCAGCTTTATCTGGAAGGCTTAAGTTATCGTGAAATTGAAAGAATTATCGGTGTTTCCCATGTTACCATAAGCTCATGGATTAAAAAATACAATATCACAAGGCCGCCCCATTCTGAATTCCATCCTGTTTATAAGATACTAAAGCAAAGCGAACTGATTGAGTATATCGCTCAGGAAGAGAATATTAAAAACTCCGGAATTATCATCACACAATTTGCCGATAAGTATATGCTGATTAAGTGGGAACGGTTTAAAAAGTAGCGCGGGTTTAGGGATGTGGGTTTCGCGGGATGCGAGTCATGAAGTTTTAAAACCGAGGTGAAAATACTCTTACAAAAAACTGTATATCAAATATTTAAAAAATTATAATTTTAAATCCTAACCCCCAAACCTCGAACCCCGCATCCCGAAAATCAAAGTCTACTAAATACCAACTATACTATTACCAATAATATATATTAAATTTTCATAAATAAATTATTAATTACAATTTGGCATTCACAAAAAACAACGCCAAAAATTGATAATTTATGAAGAAATTACTTACATTCATTGGATTAGCTTTAATCAGCAGTTCCTTATATTCACAAGGCTCTCCTGATTATGGCAGTGGCTTAAAACTTAACCTCAACCAAAACGGGGATAAATTCGTCAGATTTATTTTATGGGACCAGTTTTGGGTAAGAAATACATCTATGAACCCTGGAACCATGGTAGGCGGTGAACCCACTGACAACTCATGGAGTCTGGGAAACAGAAGGTTACGTGCATTAACATACGCACAGATCTCTAAGAGATATATGATCCTGCTCCATTTCGGAATTAATAATCAGACTTTCATCAATGGTGGCGCTTCAGGCACCTCAGGAACAGGAGGTTATGGAAACGGAAAGAAAACCCAGCTGTTCTTTCATGATGCCTGGAACGAATATGCAGTTATTTTACCTGGAGAAGCGGGAAAATTCAGTTTAACTTTAGGGGCCGGACTACACTACTATATGGGACTTTCCCGTATGACCATGGCTTCGACGCTTAACTTCCTTACATTAGATTCTCCTGTTTTCTCATGGCCTTTGATTGATAATTCAGATCAGTTTGCAAGACAGCTCGGAATGTTTGCCAAAGGAAAGTATGGAAAACTGGAATATCGTTTCAGTTTAAATAAACCTTTCGCCACAGATCTTGTTCCTGTGAATGTAACAGATCCTTCAAAAGCAGTCGCTGTTGATAATAACGGAAATCCCAGTTTTTCAAAAGCAGGATATGTTGAATATCAGTTTCTTGATGAAGAATCCAACACACTTCCTTTTAAAGTTGGATCTTACCTGGGAACAAAAAAAGTCTTCAATGTAGGTGCCGGTTTTTATCATCAGGCTGACGGAACAAGAACTTCTGTCAATTCAAACATTGAAAAACATGATATTACCCTTTTTGCTGTAGATGCGTTTGCAGATATTCCTTTGGGTGAGGCAAAAAATAAAATGGCCGTTTCTGCCTATGCCGGATATTATAATTACAATTTCGGACCGAACTATGTAAGAAATCTGGGAACCATGAATATTGGCGCCTCTGATCCTAATTTTATTGGGAATAAAGCCATTGCAGGACCAGGAAATCTACAGCCAACCATTGGAACAGGTAATATTATCTACGCCCAGGCAGGTTTACTATTACCGAGTCAGGCAGAAAAGCCAAAAATCAGAATACAGCCTTTTGCTGCTTATACTCGTAAAAGTTTTGAGGCTTTTGATAAATCTTCATCTCAGTTCGATGTTGGAGCCAATTGGTTTATAGACGGACATCATGCAAAAATAACGACACAGTATTCCACAAGGCCTGTTTATACAAATCCTACGGAAAGTCCTTCTTCTAAAGGAGAATTTATTGTACAGTTTCAGATCTACCTGTAAGGTTTTAATGGTTCAAAAAAAATTATAATTAACATCCTATTCCACTAACATCAAAAACTAATCAATATGAGCGAAAATCATCACGAAAGCTACGAAAATATGACCGACAGGCAGAAAAACCGCACCATCTGGAGTGTGATCACTGCCTCATCTCTCGGAACATTGATAGAATGGTATGACTTCTATATCTTTGGAAGTCTGGCCGTTGTTTTAGCGACCAAATTTTTCCCTGCGGATAATCCTACTGCCGCATTTTTATCTACCCTGGCTACTTTTGCTGCCGGATTTGTAGTAAGACCTTTCGGGGCATTATTTTTCGGGAGACTGGGAGATCTTATCGGAAGAAAATATACTTTCCTGGTTACGTTACTGATTATGGGATTTTCCACTTTCCTGATCGGATGTATTCCAAGTTATGAAACCATTGGATTTCTGGCACCGGTTTTGGTTTTAATTTTAAGATTACTTCAGGGGCTTGCTTTAGGAGGTGAATACGGAGGTGCTGCCACGTATGTCGCAGAATACGCACAACCTCATCGCCGCGGATACTGGACCTCCTGGATCCAGACTACAGCAACAGCCGGACTTTTCATTTCATTAATTGTTATTCTGATCACCAAGACCACTCTTTCTGCAGAAGAATTTGATACGTGGGGATGGAGAGTTCCATTCTGGATTTCTATTCTGATGGTTGCTGTATCTTACATTATCAGAAAGAACATGAAAGAATCACCCCTTTTTGCGAAAGCCAAAAGCGAGGGAAAAACGTCCAAAAACCCTTTAAAGGAAAGTTTCGGAAACAAATACAATTTCAAATTTGTACTATTGGCTTTATTCGGGGCTGCGATGGGGCAAGGTGTAATCTGGTATACAGGACAATTCTATGCCATGAGTTTCCTTCAAAAGGTCATGAATGTAGAATCGGCGCAGGTAGATTCATTGATGGCTACGGCTTTATTTTTAGGAACACCCTTCTTTGTATTCTTTGGATGGCTTTCTGACAAAATCGGCAGAAAAGCAGTGATGATGACCGGAATGCTGATTGCTATTTTAGCGTACAGACCTATTTACGACAGCATGTTTAAAAGTGTAAACCTCGAAAACAAAACGATTGCAGCCAATGGAATTACAGAAAAAAGAACGGCTAAAATCCACAATGATATTGCGACAGACAGCCTGGTGACTTTTCACAAAGAAACACTTTATACAGACGGAACTTTAATTAAAAAAGACAGCGTAGTTCATTGGTCATCTTCAGGGATTGTTATGAAAGACGGAAAACCGGAGGAAGCCAAAGTTTCTCAAAGTTTAAAATTAAGTGACAACACCAAATGGTACCTGGTATTCCTTGTTTTCATCCAGGTGATCTTTGTAACGATGGTTTACGGACCTATCGCTGCCTTCCTTGTTGAAATGTTCCCTGTGAGAATCCGTTACACCTCAATGTCATTACCTTATCATATTGGAAACGGGGTCTTTGGAGGACTTCTTCCAGCGGTAGCTACTTATCTGGTGACTACAGGAAAAGAAGCAGGACATGCAACATGGTATCTGGAAGGACTCTGGTACCCGATTGGAGTCGCTGCCGTATGTTTGATCATCGGATTATTTTATCTTAAAAATAAGAACAATAATCTTCACGATTAGGTACTGAATCACTCAAATTTTTATTAATTTTAAAACTACTAAAATGAACGGACTAAAAAAAATATTAGGCATTCTCTGGATCGCAATAGCAGTAATTGTGGGTTACTTCGGAATTACCGTACTGGGAATCCCGAAAATAACTTCCGGAAAACAGGAAGATCTTGTTTTTGGCATCATCATTCTTTTTGTACTGATGCCGATTATCTCAGGCGGAATGGCAGTTTTCGGTTATTACGCCTTAAAAGGAGAATATTCTGACGATAAAATTTAAAAGCAAAAAACAGATCATTGATGAATGCGGCATTCATCAATGATCTGTTATCAATTATAAAAAAATGGATATCACGATTAAAGCAATTCCCCGTCCTTCTCAGGATAAGAGCGTTATTGACCTCATCCACAGATTAAATACTTCTCTTATTACAATCTCTGGTGAGAGTGGAAGCAAAAGTGCAAACCTTGATGACTTTTGTCAGGAGAAAGCTTTGTTCCTCATTGCTGTAAGTGATGAAAAACCCATAGCCTGTGGAGGTTTTCGCCCCCTTTCACCAGAAATATGTGAAATTAAACGCATGTTCTCCCTGGACAAAAACATAGGCCTGGGCGGAAAGATTCTCTCGGCGTTAGAAAAAGCCGCAAAACAATTCGACTATAAATACATCTATCTGGAAACCCGTAAAAAAAATGACAATGCCGTAAAGTTTTATCTGAAAAACGAATATAAGGTCATTGAAAATTATGGAATTTACATCGGACGTGAAGAAGCGATATGCTTCAGTAAGGAAATAAAATAATTATGAAAAAAAGACACGAACAAAAACTTATCATACTGAGCGTAGGGCTTATGATTGCTTTCAGCATTCCTATTTCACTTCTTTTCAATAGTGACAGGGAAGTTTTGGGCTATCCTATGATCCTTATTTATCTGTTCGTGGTCTGGATGATTTCCATTGTGATTTCTTTTGTAATTGTAAAAAGACATGATGAGTAGTTTCGCATTATTTTTTGTCGTTCTGTTTTATCTGGCCCTCCTTTTCTTAGTTGCCTACCTGGCAGAGAAGAAAAGAAGCAAGCTTTGGATCAATAATCCATACATCTATGCTTTATCTCTTGCTGTATATTGTACTGCCTGGACGTATTATGGAAGTATCGGTGTGGCAGCAACAAGCGGATTAAACTATTTACCAATTTACATTGGACCTATTATGATTATTCCGGCATGGATCTATATCAATACCCGGATTGTAAGAATTTCAAGGGTCAACAAAATAAGCAGCCTTGCCGATTTCATTTCATTGAGATACGGGAACAGCAGAAGCCTGAGTGCCATTATCACGATAGTCTGCCTTCTGGCGATAGTTCCTTATATCGGGCTGCAGATTAAAGCCATTTCTGAAACCTTCCATCTGGTAACTGAAACTCCGATGTCGAAAGACATTCTTACTGATAATGCAACTTTCGTGGTAATTTTAATCGCTTTATTTTCTTCTTACTATGGAACACGATATGTGGATGCTTCAGAAAAAAGGCTTGGAATTATCTCCGCCATTGCTCTGGAAAGTTTTTTAAAGCTGTTTTTCATTATTATTCTCGGATTTTTCGTTATTTATTATGTTTTTGATGGTTTCTCAGATATTTATGAGAAAGCCAGTAAATTTGAAGATTTTAAAGAAAAAAACACCTTCAACGGAATTGAAGGTGCCCTGAACTGGATGGTTCTCTGCATGATTTCCGCAACAGCGATCTGCATTCTCCCAAGACAGTTCCACACTGCTATTGTTGAAAACAGGCAGGAAAAGCACATCAGAACAGCTATTTGGTTTTTTCCGCTTTACCTTCTAATCTTTACTGTATTTATTTTCCCGATTGCCTGGGGAGGAAGATTAATTTTTGACGGACAGAAAGTAAATCCTGAGTTCTACTCTATTCTGATTCCACAGCATTTCGACAATACTTTGATCACAGTATTCGTCTTTCTTGGAGGATTGAGCTCATGTATTTCCATGATCATTATCTCTGCCATTACTTTATCCATCATGCTTTCCAACAATCTCATCATTCCATACGGATTGCTGGGAAAATTAAAATCTGAAAGCGAGGAGCAAAATACAAGAATCATCACCAATATCAGGAAGTTCAGTATTTTCGCATTGATCATTATGGCTTTTGCCTTCTACAAGTATTTCATTTTGAAAACTTCCCTGGATTCGGTAGGATTAATCTCATTTGTCGTGATTGCACAGCTGGCACCTGCATTTTTCGGAGCTTTATTCTGGAGAAGAGGAAGTTATAAAGGTGCTGTTACAGGACTTTTAGCCGGATTGGTAATCTGCTATTTCGGACTGATTATTCCCCAGTATTATTTTTCGTACAATCAGGAATTTAAAGGGGTCTTGAGGGATATGTATAATGCTTTCGGATTTTTTACCATTCCTTATTTAGGAAGAATTCCACAGATCTTTTTCTGGTCGATGCTGGTCAATACAAGCCTGTTTACAATTGTTTCCGTAAGTTCAAAAGGAAATTACCGTGAAAGAAACTTTGCTGAGCTTTACGTAGACATCGATAAGTACATTCAGAATCACGAAAATGCTTTTATCTGGCGAGGAACAGCCTATATTTCTGATATTCAGAATATTCTGGAACGTTTCTTAGGTAAGAATAAAACGGAACAGGCCTTAAGGATTTTTAATTTAAAATATAACATCGACTCCAATACTGAGACAGCCGATTCAAGGTTTATCAAATTCTCAGAAAACCTTTTGGCCGGAAGAATCGGTACAGCTTCCGCAAAAATATTGATTGAAGGAGTAACCAAGGAAGATAAAATATCTTTAAAAGAAGTTTTAAATATTCTCGAAGAATCACAAGAAAATATCAGCTTAAATAAAAAGCTTACCGAACAGTCTGCAGAACTTCAGAAACTGTCTAATGATCTGAGGACTGCCAATGAAAGTCTGATTATTAAAGACCGCCAAAAAGACGATTTTCTGGATTCTGTCGCTCACGAGCTAAGAACTCCGATTACGGCCATCCGTTCAGCAGGAGAAATTTTAGCGGATGACGATGATATCCCTTTTGACATCAAACAGGAGTTTTTAAACAACATCATCACAGAATCCGACAGATTAAGCGAAATCATCAATGATATTCTTTATCTGGATAAATTGCAGCATGGTGAAATCTCTCTGCATATTCAGGAAAACAATATTGTTGACACGTATAAAAAAGCATTGAATCCGCTTCTTCACCTGATACAGCAGAAAAATATTCATTTGAGTGAAGTTAATCTCCTGAATCAGTCTATATTTGAATATGATGAAGCAAGAATGATTCAGCTGTTTCAGAATATCTGGGGAAACGCTTTAAAATTTACGGAAGAACATGGCACCATTCAGACCAAATTGTTTGAAAAAGATCAGCAGCTGATCATTACCATCTTCAATACCGGAAAGCATATTCCGGAGGAGGATCTGGAAATGATTTTTGATAAATTTTATCAATCGAAAAACCAAAACATATTAAAGCCTACAGGAAGCGGACTGGGATTGGCCATTTCCAAAAAAATTGTAGAGGCACACGGAGGAAGTATAAAAGCAGAAAACAGCGGGCTGGGCGTAACTTTCACCATCAACATTCCCAAAAAAACTAAAAAAGAGATTACAGATGAAGTTGAACACCATTAAAACCTTCTTATGAGAAAGATAATCATTGCGGATGACGAACACAAAATATTGATGTCGTTGGAATACAGTTTTAAGAAAAACGGATATGATGTTTATATTGCCCGTGACGGAATGGAAGTCCTTGACTTTCTGAAAACCATGGTTCCGGATGTGATTCTTCTAGATATCATGATGCCGAATCTTGATGGCTACAGCACCCTGGATCTTATTAAACAGGATGAAAAACTGAAAGACACCAAAGTGATCTTTCTAAGTGCTAAAAATAACCCAAGAGATATTGAAAGAGGATTGGAAATGGGCGCAGATGCCTATGTAACCAAACCTTATTCAATAAAAAAACTGATGCAACAAATTGAGGAGATGTTCTAAGAGATTGCTTCGCCTGCGGCTCGCAATGATACGACTACTTATCCTTGTCAAGATTTAAAACCTTGACAAGGATAAAAAACTAACACACAACTAATGATATGAATACAGATACCTTATTTAAACAAAGCATAGAAAACAAAGAAGACTTCTGGAAGGAACAGGCCGGGAAAATACAATGGTTTGAATTTCCGCAGCAGATTCTTTCCAATGGTGAAAACGATTACCCACAGTGGTTTTCTGATGGGAAGCTCAATATGTGTTACTTATGTATTGACAGACACATTGAAGACGGCTTCGGAGATCAGGTTGCGATCGTTTATGATTCTCCTGTAACCCATCAGAAGAAAACCTACACATTTCATCAGGCAAAAGAGGAAATAGCAAAACTGGCAGGAGGATTGGTTTCTTTAAGGTTAAAAAAAGGAGACACAGCCGTTATTTATATGCCTATGATTCCGCAGACACTTTTTGCCATGCTGGCATGCGCAAGAATCGGGGTGATTCACAATGTGGTTTTCGGAGGCTTTGCTCCTCATGAGCTTGTTGTCAGAATTGATGACTGCAAACCGAAAGTTTTAATCACAGCCACGGCCGGTGTCGAAATTGCAAAGAGAATCCCTTATCTGCCACTGGTAGAAAAAGCAATTGAGCTGGCTCAGGACAAAGTAGACAATATTGTTGTATACAACAGAAAACTCGTTGATAATAAGGATGAGATGTTTGAAGGTCTTATTGATTATGAAGAACTGGTAGAAAAATCAGCTTCTGCGGACTGCGTTTCTGTAGAATCCACTCATCCGCTTTACCTGCTTTACACCTCAGGAACTACCGGAAAACCTAAAGGGATCGTTCGTGATACAGGAGGTTATGCCACGGCATTACAATTCTCAATGACTTATGTCTATGGTGTTGAGCCGGGAGAAACGTATTGGGCTGCTTCAGACTTCGGATGGGCGGTTGGCCATAGTTTTTCTGTGTACGGACCCTTAATCAATAGAAACACGACTGTTATTTTTGAAGGAAAACCCATCATGACTCCTGATGCAGGAACTTTCTGGAGAATTATCTCAGAATATAAAGTTTCGGTAATGTTTACGGCCCCTACTGCTATCAGAGCTATTAAAAAAGAAGATCCGAACGGAGAACTGGTAAAAAAATACGATCTAACCCATTTTAAAAAACAGTTTCTCGCTGGTGAAAGATGCGATGTTGCCACTTTGGACTGGTTTGCAGAACATATTGGTGTTCCGGCAATAGACCATTGGTGGCAGACAGAATCCGGCTGGCCAATGCTGGGGTTGTTGACTCATGATGAAAATTATCAGATCAAAAGAGCATCTGCAGGAAAGTCTGTTCCGGGATATGATATTAAAATATTTGATGAAAACGGTTACGAACTCAATCCGCATCATGAAGGTTATCTGGTGATCAAACTTCCCCTCCCACCTGGCGCCATGCTTGGAATATGGAAAGACTACGCCCGTTTTGAAAGCAGTTATCTGTCTCAGTATAAAGGGTATTATTTTTCGGGAGACGGTGCTATTCAGGATGAAGACGGTTATATTTTCATCACAGGAAGAGTGGATGATGTGATTAATGTAGCAGGACACAGGCTTTCGACCTCCGAAATGGAAGAAATTGTTTCCTCACATCCTGATGTTGCCGAATGCGCTGTTGTAGGCATTGATGATGATTTAAAAGGACAGGTTCCTTTTGCCACGGTGGTGTTGAAAAACGGCTCGGCGATTTCTGAAGAAGATATTGAAAAAGACATCGTTCAGATGGTTCGCAACAAAATCGGAGCAGTTGCTTTTTTAAAAAACGTAATGGTTGTCAAACGTTTACCCAAGACGAGATCCGGAAAAATTTTAAGAAAGCTGATCCGGACACTGCTGGACGGTAAAGATTTTCAGATTCCATCCACTATTGATGATGAAAAAATCATTGAGGAAATCCAGGAAAAAATCCAGGTTTATAGAGCTTAAACGGGAAATTAAACATAAATTTAAAATATAATAAATTCAAATTTCAAAAACGAAAGGGATATGAGAAATTACTTAATAGAAGATTTACCACAATATTTTGAAGACTATAAGAAGTCTATCAAAAATCCTAAAAAATTCTGGGATAAAGTTGCAGATCAAAACTTCGTGTGGTATCAGAGATGGAGCAAGGTTGTTAAGTACGACATGAATGAAGCGAAGATCACCTGGTTTAAAAATGCGAAACTCAATATTACCAAAAACTGTCTCGACAGACATCTTACCATAAGAGGGGAAAAAACAGCAATCATCTGGGAACCCAACGATCCTAAGGAAGAAGCACAGCATATTTCTTACAACGAATTATACACCCGGGTGAATAAAACGGCCAATGTTTTGCGCGATATGGGTATTGAAAAAGGAGATAGGGTCTGCATTTATCTTCCTATGATTCCTGAACTGGCTGTTACGATGCTTGCCTGTGCAAAACTGGGAGCTGTTCATTCTGTTATTTTTGCAGGATTCTCAGCTTCAGCAGTGGCTTCAAGGGTCAATGACTGTGAAGCAAAAATGGTTATCACATCAGATGGAAGCTACAGAGGTAATAAAGTTCTGGATCTGAAAAGCATTGTAGACGATGCGCTGGAAAAAACGCCGACCGTGGAGAAAGTTCTTGTTGTAAAAAGAACCCACAACGAAATTAAAATGAAAGAAGGAAGAGATTACTGGATGGCCGATCTGTATGAAAAAGCTTCTCCTGATTTCGTTACTGTCATTATGGATTCTGAAGATCCTCTTTTTATTTTATATACTTCCGGATCTACAGGAAAACCCAAAGGAATGCTGCACACCTGCGCCGGGTATATGGTGTACACCGCATATACTTTTAAAAATGTATTCAACTATAAAGAAAATGATATTTACTGGTGTACGGCAGATATCGGATGGATCACCGGACACTCCTATATTCTTTACGGGCCGCTGTTGAACGGCGCTACTACAGTGATCTTTGAAGGCGTTCCTACTTATCCCGAACCGGATCGTTTCTGGGAAGTGATTGAAAAACACAAGATCACTCAGTTTTATACGGCACCTACTGCAATCCGTTCCTTAGCAAAAGAAAGTACGGAATGGGTAGACAAACATGATCTGAGTTCTCTGAAAGTCATTGGCTCAGTAGGTGAACCTATCAATGATGAAGCATGGCACTGGTTCAATGACCATGTCGGAAAGAAAAAATGTCCGATTGTAGATACATGGTGGCAAACGGAAACAGGAGGAATCATGATTTCACCGCTTCCTTTTGTAACGCCTACAAAACCTACTTACGCTACCCTTCCTTTACCAGGTGTACAACCTGTTCTGATGGATGATAAGCGCAATGAAATCACAGGAAATCAGGTGACAGGAAATCTTTGTATCCGTTTTCCATGGCCCGGAATCGCAAGAACCATCTGGGGTGACCATCAGAGATATAAAGAAACTTATTTTACAGCTTTCCCTGGAAAATATTTTACAGGAGACGGAGCTTTGAGGGATGAAGTGGGCTATTACAGAATTACCGGGCGTGTAGATGATGTAATTATCGTTTCAGGGCATAATCTTGGGACAGCACCTATTGAAGACAGCATCAACCAGCATCCGGCTGTTGCAGAATCCGCCATTGTAGGTTACCCTCATGACATCAAAGGAAATGCGCTGTATGGCTATGTAATGCTTAAAGAAACCGGAGAAGGACGTGATAAGGAAAATCTTAAAAAGGAAATCAATCAGTTAATTTCGGATCAGATCGGACCCATTGCGAAACTGGATAAAATACAGTTCGTTTCCGGGCTTCCGAAAACCCGTTCCGGAAAGATCATGCGTAGAATTCTGAGAAAAATTGCAGAGGGTGACTTCAGTAATTTCGGAGACATCAGTACACTTTTAAATCCTGAAATTGTAGAGGAAATTAAAAACGAAAGAATTTAAATTTAATCAATTTTTTAACCAATAGAAGCCCTGGAAGTTATTTTCAGGGCTTTTTATTTTAGAACAAGGAAATTATCAGGAGATGGAAACGAATATTATCCAATTGTTAAAATTAAACACCCGTTCAATAATTATTCTTAAATATTACCTATATCTATTGAAAACCAAATATTAATTAACAAATTATATTGACTCAAATGCAATGATAATCAGAAAATTATTACTAACTTTAATGGGAACTTTAAAACCAATTAACTATGTCACATATATTAGCTGGAGTATTTGGTCATCACAGCGACTACAAAAAACTGGAAAGTGATCTGGAAAATTCAGGATTCGGAACTTCAGATTACATTGTATACCTTAATGATGGTTCCGGTAATTCCCAATATTTGGCAAGTGTTACCGTTAATGATCTTACTCAGATTGACCTTGCACGGAATGCATTTGTTCAGAATGCAGCATTGAAATCCTACTTATTTGAAAATATGAACATCAATGAAACCAATTACGATACCATCAAAAGGTATATTGATGCAAGAAACAGAGCTGAAATCCACAGCAGCCCTGATATTAAAATCAAAACATCAAGTGACGGTATGAATTCTGAAGTCAAATTCTAATCGATATAAAATCTAATAGCCGAAGATCCGTAGTGTATACTGCGGATCTTTTATGTTTGAAAAAACTAAAAAATTTCGTATTTTCGTCTAATTATAGGCATGTGCACAAATGAGCTACGATTTAGAACAAGAGAATAAAGAGATCCTTGCCAGATATAAGGACCTGATCTCTAATACATACAGAACATTGGATGAGGAAAATAATAAGCTCATCCGAAAGGCATTCGATATCGCGCTGGATGCCCACAAGGATCAAAGGAGAAAATCCGGAGAACCTTACATCTACCACCCTATTGCTGTTGCTAAAATTGTAGCAACAGAGATTGGTCTGGGTGCTACTTCTATTGCCTGTGCACTTCTGCACGATGTGATTGAAGATTCTGATTATACCTACGAAGATCTGAAAAAAATCTTTGGTGAGAAGATTGCAAATATCGTGAATGGACTGACGAAAATTTCCATCATGAACCATCAGAATATCTCTGTACAGTCTGAAAACTACAGAAAACTCTTACTGACATTATCTGAGGATTTCAGGGTGATTCTGATTAAAATTGCAGACCGTCTCCATAATATGAGGACGCTGGAAAGCATGGCTCCGGACAAGCAGAAAAAAATTGCTTCGGAAACGGTTTACATCTATGCTCCAATGGCTCACCGTCTTGGATTGTATAATATCAAATCCGAGCTGGAAGATCTTTCTTTAAAGTATAATAATCCCGAAGTCTATAACGAGATCACGGAGAAGTTGGAACTGGCCAAGGAAAGCCGTGAAAGGTATATTGAAGAATTTAAAAAAGAAGTATCTGAAAGACTTCATGAAGAAGGCTTAAACTTTAAAATCAAAGGCCGCGCGAAAGCTATTTCTTCCATCTACAGAAAAATGCTGAAACAGGGAGTTTCCTTTGAAGAGGTTTTTGATAACTATGCGATCAGAATTATTTATAAATCGGATGCAAAAAATGAAAAATTTCTGGCGTGGAAGATCTACTCTATCGTTACGGATGTATACCACAGTAACCCTTCCAGAATGCGTGACTGGATTACCCAGCCCCGTTCTACAGGATATGAAAGTTTACATTTAACGGTTTTAGGCCCTGATAAAAAGTGGATTGAAGTACAGATCCGTTCGGAAAGAATGGATGAAATTGCTGAGAAAGGAGTTGCTGCACACTATAAATACAAAGAAGGTTACAAACAGAGTTCTGATGACAGAAATTTTGAAAAATGGGTAACCGAGATCCGTGAAGTACTGGAACAGCAGCAGAATCTTTCCACCTCGGAGCTTCTGGATAACATTAAGCTTAACTTATATTCCAAAGAAGTATTTGTCTTTACGCCAAAAGGAGAAATTAAAATCCTTCCGACCAATGCTACCGCTCTGGATTTTGCCTTCTCTGTTCACTCCGATCTGGGAATGAAATGCTTAGGTGCCAAGATCAATGGAAAACTGGTTCCTATTTCCTACATCCTTCAAAACGGAGATCAGGTAGATATTCTTTCGTCACAGAATCAGAAGCCTAAATCTGACTGGCTGGAATTCGTAGTAACATCGAAAGCCAAATCTAAGATTAAAAGTTATCTGAACTCTCAGAAAAACCAATTGGTGGAAGAAGGAAAAGAAATTCTGCAGAGAAAACTTCGTCATGCGAAAATTAATTTTAATGATGAAGAAATTAATAAACTGCAAAAGTTCTTTAATTTAAAATCATCTCAGGAGCTCTTCCTTAAATTCCAAAGTAATGAACTGGATGTAAGCAGCCTGAGAAAATATATAGAAAGTAAAAACGTATTCAACAATTTACTTTCAAGATTCAGAAAATCGCCTAATAAAAGTCAGCATTTCGAGGATCTGAAAGAGGAAAACCTTGACATGATTGTCTTTGGGAAGGACGAAGAGAAGCTTAACTATACGTATGCAAAATGCTGTACCGTAATTCCGGGAGACAAAATTTTCGGATTCATCACGATTTCAGACGGAATCAAAGTGCATAGTGACAACTGCCCGAATGCCATCAATCTGAGAGCTCAGTACGATTATCGTGTTATTCCGGCCAAGTGGGTGAATGCAGAAAGCTTCAAAAACAGAGTAAAAATTGAAATTGAAGGACTTGACAGAATGGGTATGATTAATGATATCACCACTGTCATCAGTGGAAGTATGGGGATGGATATGAAAAGTATGTCTATTGAATCCAACAATGGTGTTTTCACAGGAAATATCAACCTCGAAGTCAAAAATAAAGGTCAGTTAGAAGAGACCTTTAAAAAACTTAAAAATATTAATGGTGTTTCCAGAGTGAGACGAGTACAATCGTAAACATGAATTTATCTCTTTATTTTAAAAAATTTTTCAACAACAGTCAGTCCTCAGGAATTATTCTTATTTTCTGTGTACTTATTTCATTGCTTATTGCCAATTCGTCTGCTGCAGAGAACTTTCAGCATTTTTTAGACCAGGAAGTAGGAACTCATCTTTTTGGGTTGGAATATCCTGTCAGCATCTGGATCAATGACGGATTAATGGCGGTTTTCTTCCTTCTGGTAGGCCTTGAAATAAAACGTGAACTTGTAGAGGGTGAACTTTCATCCTTTAAAAATGCCTCCCTTCCTATTTTTGCTGCGGTAGGAGGAATGCTTGTCCCTGCAGTAATCTACAGCATTTTCAATACAGGAACGGAATACAGCAATGGTTGGGGAATTCCTATGGCAACCGATATTGCATTTTCTCTGGCTATCATTTCGATGTTAGGTAAAAAAATTCCTAATTCTATCAAGATATTTTTAGCGGCATTAGCTATTGTAGATGACCTGGGAGCGATCCTCGTGATTGCGATTTTCTATACGGAGCAAATCCACTGGAGCTATCTTCTCCTATCTTTTGGAGTGACTGCCCTACTTTTTATTTTAAACTTTTTAAAAGTAACCAAAACAATATTGTACATCATTCCGGGACTATTTTTATGGTATTTCCTTCATCATTCCGGAATTCATGCAACCATAGCAGGTGTTTTGCTTGCATTTTCCATTCCTACCAATGCTTCTAATGTAGAAATTTCACCTCTGGAAAAACTGGAGCATCAGCTTCATATTCCGGTAAGTTTTCTGATCATGCCGATATTTGCTTTAACAAATACCAATATCACTTTTTCCAGTGAAATGGTGGAAGGAGTTACAAGCACATTAGGACTGGGAATTATCTGTGGATTGGTATTGGGTAAACTGATCGGGATCAATCTGTTTTCATTGATTGCTATTAAATTAAAACTAAGTTCACTGCCTCAAAACAGCAACTGGCTTCAGATGATTGGTGTAGGATTGCTGGCCGGAATCGGGTTTACCATGTCTATTTTTATTGCATTGCTTTCCTTCAAAGGAGAAATTCCGATTCAGGATGAAGCGAAGTTTGCCATCCTGATTGCGTCTTTTATCGCTGCCATTGCAGGATTTACCATACTTAGCGTAAGCTCAAAAGAAAACCCTGAACTGGAAGAGAATTAATCTTTCTTCCGGTTCTCCAATTTTCTTTTATGTTCCTCATCACTATCAAAGTCAGGTTCAGTAATCTGGGTGTGATATCCTGAAGCTTCCTTCTCAATCTCATCAGACAACAGCTTTTCTATTCTGAGTTTTCGGATCGCCATATTCAGCTCATTTCCGAATAAAAGGAGATATACATTGACATTCACCCAAACCATCAGCAGAATCATGCTTCCTATAGACCCGTAAAGAACGTTATATCGGGCTATATCTTTTACATAAATAGCAAAAATATACGTTGTAACCACAAATAATACTGTAGTCAGAATAGCTCCAGGAACCGCTTGTCGGAATCTTGTAATCTTCACAGTACCCAGCCAGTAAAATAAGGTCAGAAGTATAAAGTAAAAAAGCGGGAAAGAAACAAACCCGATAATCTTGGAAAGGTTGTCTACAAGCCATGTTACATCATAAGCCGGAGTAAAAAGCTTCATTACAACCTCTGCGTAATACACTCCAAACAGTGTTAAAAAAACGATGGTAATAAAGCCTATCGTGATAAAAAATGAAAGAATAAACTCTTTTACATCACTTAATTTTTCATCTGTATTTTCATTAAAACCATTAATTAGGGAAAATGTACCATTGGTCGCAAAAATAAGAGCCAGAAGAATGGTCAGGTTACTGATTCCTTTCATATTCGGAATGATATTGCTTACAATGTATCCTTTCACGTCTCCTTCCATGTTGGAAGGGAAAACATTATGCATCAGTACATCAAAAATATAAAACTGAAGCTCATCATATAGCGGCATATGAGGCAGAACAGAAAGCAAAAACAGAATAAACGGAAAGAGACTTATGGTAAAACTCCAAGAAATAGCAGCCGCTTTTCTTCCAATTTTTCCTTTAAAAATCCCGGAGATATAGATCTGAAACATCTGCCAAAGCGATATTCCTAAAACAGGAATATGGATGCTGTCAAAAAACTCTTGAATCTTTAAAATAAATTTAGGAACCTTTACACTCATCGATCTGTTTGTCTTTATACAAAGGTAGGGGAATTAAATTAAATAGGGAAAAGATATAAGGTGATAGGTGGCAGGAATTAGATAACAGGTCGCTGATGTTGGGTAGCAGGGATTAAGGGAGAATTTGAGAGTGGGAGGACTTTAGAGTGTAAACTAAAAAACTTACAACCAAAAAACCAGCAACAAATTAACTGCGAAACCCTATCTTTGCCATCTGAAAATTCTTGCAATGCGAATCAGTTTACTTTGTATCGGTAAAACAGATGATAAGGAAATTACCTCTTTAATCAATTATTATCTCAACCGTTTACCCAAACACTGGAATTTTGAAATTACAGAAATTCCGGATGTAAAAAATGCCAAAAACCTATCTCCTGATCTTCTTAAAAAGGAAGAAGCCAAGTTATTCTTAAACCATATTGATAAAAACGATCTGGTAGTGATTCTTGATGAAAAAGGAAAACAGTTTACCAGCCGGGAGTTTTCTCAGAAAATTGATACCTGGATGAATTCCTCCGTAAAGAAAATACATATTCTGATTGGAGGAGCTTATGGCTTTTCTGAAGAGATCTACAGTAGAGCGAATGAAAAAATGTCTTTATCGAAAATGACTTTTACCCACCAAATGATCCGTCTGTTTATTGTAGAACAGCTTTACCGTGCGGACCAGATTCTACAGGGAAAACCTTATCATAACGATTAAAAAAAGAGGCTCCCGAGAATGTCATTCTGACGAAAGAAGAATCTCACCAATACAATTTATGAGATTCTTCACTCCATTTCTGAGCTACGTTCGCAGCCTTTCAGTCTGTGTTCAGAATGACAAAAGCCAAATAATTTGACTTTTGAGACAACTTATCTCTATTTCAGACTGATCTGTCTCTTTGCTTCTCCTACCACAAAAGCAACAGAATTAGCAATATTAAAGCTCCTGATGAGTTTCGACATAGGAATGGTAAGATGATTTTCAAACAGGTCCAGGACCTCTTTACTCAGTCCCACACTCTCCTTTCCGAAAACCAACCAATCTCCATCCTGAAAGTCCGTTTCAAGGTATGATTTTTCGGCATGTGAACTCATTAAAAATACTCGTGATACATCAGGAATTACTTTAATCCATTCTTTTACATCTGCATATTCAGAAACATCGAGATGTACCCAATAATCCAACCCGGAACGCTTCAGGTTTTTATCATTAATTACAAATCCAAACGGATGAATCAGGTGTAATCTGCTTTCAGTTCCTACACATAATCTTCCAATATTTCCAGTATTATTAGGTATTTCGGGTTCTACAAGAACAATATTCAACATCTTTCTATCTCTTTTCGTTTTTTGTATGGACTTTTTAGTATGGATTTATTTAAATGATTTGGGTAGAGTGTTTTTTAATTTATTTCTTTACACATTTAGCATAAGAATCAGTCAGGACTGCTTTTTCATAGCCTAAAGCAACTGCTTTATCCAGATTTTCACAAGCTTCCTTAATTTTGGATGTGTCCATGAGAATCATAGCCTTGCTCACATAAGATTGGGCAAATTTCGGGTCTATGGAAATTGCTCTGTTGGCATCTGTAAGAGCTTCTTTATATTTTTTCATTTTAAAATAGACGTCTGCTCTTCCATTATAAAGCAGTGATTCCGGTTTTTCAGAAAGAAGTTTATTATAATCTTTTAAAGCTCCGTCCAGGTCACCATTATTTTTTTTCAGATTGGCCAGTCCTGTTTTTGCAAAAAGATTGTCAGGAGCAAAAGTCAGAATCTGATTAAGGTCTTTGATCGCCAGGTCTTTTTTTCCCTGACTGTCATAAATTTTGGAACGTGTAAGATACAGATCCGGAGTTTCAGCATTTACCTGAAGTCCTTTTTCTATATATTCCAGGGCTTTTACTTTATTTCCTTTCTGACTGTAAAGCGACGAAAGATTGACGTATACAGAAACCGACAGTGGATTTGCTTTCAGGGCAGAATCGTAGGATTTAAAAGCCTGCGTCGTTTTTCCAAGCCTTCTCTGAGCTGTTCCGAGATAATCGTAATATTCTGATTGAAATTTTTGGATCTGTTCTTTTTCTGCCAATTTTAAATACTGCTCTTCTGCACATTTATAATCAGCTTTTTGAAAACATTCTTCAGCCAGTTTTTTATCCTGGGCATAGAAATTTAAAGAAAAACAGAGGGAAATTACTACTAGTAAAGTTTTTTTCATGAAGTTATAGTTTGTTTGTTGATCACTTTTTTGGCGAGTGCACCAAATATCACTCCCAATAAAGATCCAACAAACGCCCCCACCAAAATATCTATCGGGAAATGCACTCCTAAATATATACGGCTGTAGGAAACCACTATAGCCCATACAAATATAGCATATGGAAACCATTTAAGCTTATTTTTTAATAAAATACTTAAAAAGGATGCCAAAAAGAATGTATTGGAAGCATGAGCAGAATAAAATCCAAACTGTCCACCACATTTCACAATTCTCATGTGATGCTCTAAAGTAGGATCATGACACGGTCTGAGCCTTGCCACACCATATTTGAACACACTGGCTAACTGATCAGAAACCGTTGCTCCAATAGCCAAAAATATAAGGATAAAAACTAATGATCTTAGTTTGTGGTTTTTATATAAAAAATAAAGAAATATAATATAAAGAGGCACCCAGATCCAGGTACTGGAAATCAGCATCCAAAACTGGTCGAAAGATGAATCGCCCAAATTATTAAGGTAAAGAAATACCTTCTTATCTTCCTGAATGATTTCCTCCATACTTATCTGCTTACAGGTCCTTCGTAAGTCTCATCATCTGCAGGCTTCGGTTTTGGAGGCTCATTGGAAGCAACAGAAGAAGGTTCCGTCAGAATATCTTTCTGAATATCATTCATCGGGTTGAAATCCTTTGCAGCATCTTTTACCTTCTCAATCTCACGTTTGATTTCAGAAACAGGATTATCTGTTTCCTTCATGATTTCAGTTTTGATATCTTCTACTGCTCCACGCATCTTTCTAACGCCTGCACCTAAGTCACGCGCAATCTGGGGCAGCTTATCCGGACCGAATAATACAACGATTGCAATGGCAATGAGTGCCATTTCTCCAATGCTTAATTCCATGGTGTAAAATTACGAAAGATTATTGCATTTATAGACTGTAAACTAAAAATTTAAACAAATTTTAAGATTTTATAATGAAGTTCAGGATTCAAGGTTTAAGGTTTAAGGTTTTTAGACGGGTTGCGGGTTTTGAGATTACTTTTTTACGTGGGGCGAGTTGCTCTTTCTTTTTATTACTGTTTACCCACAAACTTTAAACTAAGAACCTTGAACCCTAAAACTCTCCCACTCTCAAACTTAGCTAGCTAACATCTGCAACCTACAAACCCGACATATCAATTAACAAATATTTAATTCAAAATAGCGAGAATTAAGCAACAATTATGTATATTTATAATGCACAACCAAACAAATATTAATTATGAAAAAACTAGTGACTACTTTTAAAGTTTTCGCCGTGTTATCGGTAATGGCACTCTACAGCTGCCAGAATGAAAACAATGAAATGAACCAACAGGAAGCTGTTCAGGCTAAGACAACCATCGATGAGCTGAAAAAAGAAATTACTCCTTCGTCTTCTCAACTTATTCCAGAAGCAGTACAGCTTCAACTGAATGAATCCACCAAAAATCTCGAAACGTATTTAAAAAATGATTTACAGATTGTGGGAGTGGCTGTATTGGGAAAAATTTCAACCCAACAAGGGGTAGAACTGTCTAAAAAACTGATTACGGATAAAGATCAGTTCATTGCTTCCGGAAATATTTTGGATCCATCCTCTGTAAAAATCGGAAAAATTGGAGATTTATATCATGGTGAGGATTTAACAATCGCCCAACAAGGATTAAAAGAAGCCATCACCGGAGAAGTAAAAGCGGGCACCCAGGTTATGGAAGTAACATGGAACGGCAAAAACGGAAAATTTACCACCCTATGTTTTTATGGAGATTCAGGGATTATCTGGGACAATATCTTCGGAGGACTTGTGATGATGGATACCCGAGGAAATTCAGAAACATCTGACAGAGAAGCTTCAAAAGTAGCTTCTACATGGTATAAACAGTGGTGGACAGCCAATTGGCTTTGGGGTTCTAAACGAGGTGAAGCCGGATATAAGATTACCATTTATTATTCAGGATCCACCGTTTCCAATGCAGATGTAAGTGATTGGGGCTATATAAGCTTAGGGAAAGCAAAAAGCGAAAGTAAAATAACTAAAAAGACAGGAGCTTACGGGCAATGTCGCTATGCACTGGGGCTTTGTACACCAACAGGTTCTTTAAGCTTTAACTCCACTAATTTCTCTGTATCATTCTCCGGATTAGGCAGCAATATTGTAAGTAACGGGACAAAATCCCTTTATCCATAGTTATTTTCATAAAAATCAGATTTTAATCAAAACGGGAAGCTCACTGAGCTTCCCGTTTATTATATTTTATAAGTCTTACCAGATTCTGACTTTTGACTTCAACGCTTCTATCGCATTTTCTTTAAGCCCAAAAGTATTAATCAATATTTCATAGAGCTGTATATCATTTTCTATCGTTATAGATTCCTTTTCACCATCACGAGTCCGGATATTCAGAACATGGTCTGTATAGGTATAACGAGCATTCTCATCTACTTTTGAAAGAATCAGTCTGCTCTTAAAATGAGAATCCGGATGAGTAGACAAATACCAGTTGGAAATATCAAGGTCAACAGGTACTACATTTTCAGGAGTAAATCGATACACAGGAAGCCACTGCTCCTTCCACATCCAAAGCGTATAGGTTTCTTCTTTATGGGAAACTTTAAACATTCCGTTGGGTGTTTGCTGCTGCTCTTCTTCATTTAAAAGTACAGGTGCAGTGAGCGTGGCTGTTCCAAATCCACAATCTACTACATATTGATCTCCATCAAAATCAACAATAAGCAAAAGATGCGTCTGTGCAGCAATACTATCCTCCTGCCTTCCCCACACTACCCTTCCAAGCTGAAGCTTTACATTGAAACCTAATGTTTTTAAAACTTCACTTAAAAGCAGGTTTTGTTCATAGCAATATCCGCCTCTGGATTCGATCACCAGTTTTCTGAAAACATCATCTAACTTTAAAGAAGGAACCGTCCCCGTATAAGGGTCAATATTCTCAAAGGGTATATGTTTCGGATGAAGCTGATGGATCCTTTTCAGTGTTTCCATACTCAATTCCGGAGTTCCAAAGAAATGAATCCGTTCAAAATACTTTTCCAGGTCTGCTATATTCATAATTTTGTTTTTCCTGTTTCAGCAATGAGCAAAACTATTCACTCCTGTAAATTTATTGAAAGATGTAACTCAAAATCACCTATATCTCATCAATAGAACAAATCTATGGCTTGTGAAAATCTTTTTCAGAGGTGATATCAACTAAATTTTTATTTTTTTTCTGAAAAGCAGAATAAGTAATTACCACACTGACCGCCATTAAAATAAATGCTAAAAAGAAAGGTGCCCCTGAAAATTTGAACGGTGCTTCATCATGCGTGAAATAGTAAAATAAATTAGTCATCATCGGAGGTCCTATAATGGATGTAGCACTCATTAAACTCGTTAATGCTCCCTGAAGTTCTCCCTGTTCATTGGAAGGAACACTTTTCGTGATGACAGACTGTAAAGCCGGTCCGCAAATTCCTCCTAAACAGTAAGGAAACAGAAACACAAACATCATCCAGCCTTCTGAAGCAAAGGCAAACAATAACATTCCTACTGCATAGAAAGCCAATCCGTAATAAATACTTTTCTGCTCTCCCAGTCTGGGCGTTGTATATCTGATAAGCCCGCCCTGTACAAGACCTACCAGCAAACCTACTACTCCCAATGAGATTCCTACCATTCTTTCCGTCCAGCTAAACTTATACATAGTAAAGAAACTCCAGTTACTCTGTACAGCGTGACCTGCAATATAGATTAAGATCAAAGAAACAATCAAACCTGAAATTTCAGGGTGCTTGCCTAAAAACTTAAATGAACCAATAGGGTTGGCACGTTTCCAATCAAATTCTCTTCTTTTATCTTTATCAAGACTTTCGGGAAGGATAAAATAACCGTAAAGGAAATTAAGTAAGCACAGGCCTGCCGCAGCATAAAAAGGTACTCTTGCTCCGTAATGCCCGAGAACTCCACCCAGAACCGGCCCAATGATAAATCCAAGACCAAAGGCTGCCCCTATCAGTCCAAAATTCTTGGCACGGTCTTCATCAGTGGAAATATCAGCAATATAGGCACTGGCGGTAGTGACACTTGCTCCTGTAATCCCTGCAATGATCCTTCCTAAAAACAGCCACCAGATCGTTGGAGCCAGCGCAAGGAAAATATAATCGATTGCAAATCCGAAAAGAGAAATCAGAATGATGGGTCTTCTTCCGTATTTGTCACTAAGATTTCCGACTAACGGAGAGAATATAAATTGCGTAAATGCATAGGCAAATCCAAGCCAGCCACCATATTTTGCAGCTTCACTAATATCTGCATGAATAAGTTCCTCAATTAATTTAGGAACAACAGGGATGATGATTCCCCATCCCGTAATATCGATCAGTAAAGTAATAAATATGAAGCCTATAGCTGCTTTTTTCTTTGAATTTTCCATGATGGTGCAAAATTAATCAAATCTGAAAAATAATGATTCTAAATTATCAATAGTTAATATGTATACTAAAAAAAGTAAAGCAATACGAGCACGAACAGCTGACCACTATTGGGGCTTTCATTAAAAAAAGGCCGTTTCTTTCGAAACGGCCCTTACTAATTTATTGTAGTTTGTATTACTTAGAAGCGAGTTCTTCTTTAGCAGAAGTAGATTTTCCATGTACTTCTTCTTCTTTCCCAGTCTTAAGGAAGTCATAAGCAATTGCAGACGCCACAAAGATGGATGAATAAGTACCAAATCCAATACCGATTAGCATCGCAAACATGAATCCTCTTAAGTTATCACCTCCGAAGATGAAGATCGCAAGGATCACCAAAATCGTAGTGAATGAAGTGTTGAATGTTCTACCCAACGTACTTGAAATAGAGTCATCAAACAGACCAGCTAATGTTAATGATTTTTTCTCTCTCAGGTATTCTCTGATTCTGTCGAAGATAATTACCGTATCGTTAATTGAATATCCTAACACAGTAAGAATCGCAGCAATGAAGTCCTGATTGATCTCCATGTTGAACGGCATATATTTGTGAAGCAACGAATATGCTCCTAAAATAATTACCGCATCGTGGAATAGAGCAGCAACTGCTCCAAGAGAGAACTGCCATTTTCTAAATCTTACAAGAATATAGATGAAGATCATTGCTAATGCAGCTAATACCGCATAGATACCGTGAGTCTGGATATCATCAGCAACCGAAGGTCCTACTTTCTCAGAAGAAATGATTCCTGCGTGGTCTTTATCAGCAGATTTGAAATCTTTCAATGTTGTTCCTGCCGGCAAGTTTGATTTTAAACCTTCGAATAATTTCTGTTCGATAATCTGGTCAGCCTTTAAAGATTCATCTTCGATAAGGTAATCCGTAGAGATCTTTAATTGTTTGTTGTTTCCGAAAGTTTTAGCTTCTACAGAAGAGTTCTTACCGTCTTCAGTTTTGAATAATGCTACTAATTTTTCTTCAACATCTTCAGCTTTTACATCTTTATCAAATCTTACCACATAGTTTCTACCACCGGTAAAATCGATACCATATTTGAAACCGTGTGTAGCGATTGAAACAATACAAATAACTGTAAGAACAGCAGAAACGATGTAAGCATATTTTCTCTTTCCGATGAAATCGATCCAGGTATTTCTGAATAGGTTCTTCGTAGCCGGAGTCCAAACAGAAAGTCCTTTTCCTTTATTTAATCTTGAGAAAATCATTACTCTTGAAAGCAATACAGACGTAAATAATGTCATTAAGATACCGATCATCAACGTCAATGCAAAACCTTTAATAGGCCCTGTTCCAAAGAAGAACAATACAACTGCCGTTAAGAAAGTCGTAGTGTGACCATCGATAATCGCATTTAATGCATGTTTGAAACCATCTTTGTAAGCTTCAAGAATACTTTTCCCAGCAAATAATTCTTCTTTAGTTCTTTCATAAATGATAACGTTCGTATCCACCGCTACTGCCATGGTAAGAACGATACCCGCGATACCTGGAAGCGTAAGGGTAAAGTCACCCGAATCCATAATACCGAAAATATAGAATAAGTTGATCACCATCGCAATTACCGCGTATACACCAGCTCCACCGTAGTAGAAAATGATATAAACAATGATAATAGCAAATGCAATGATAAACGACATTAAACCAGAATCAATAGCCTCTTGTCCTAAAGATGGACCTACAACGGTAGCCTGAACTACTTTTGCACCTGCAGGCAATTTACCAGCACCTAACACATCTACCAGTTCTTTAGCTTCTTCCTGAGAGAAGTTACCAGAGATCTGAGTTCTACCGTTAGGGATAGCATTTACAACGTTAGGAGCTGTGTATACTCTGTTATCAAGAGTTACGGCAACTGGTTTTCCAACGTTTTTCTCAGTTAATGTTTTCCATTCTTTTGCTCCTTTAGAGTCCATCTGCATATCTACCACTACTCTGCTTAGTTCATCGTAGCTGATGTTTGCAGTTTCTACAGCACCGTCTACCGGAGCTTTCTGGTTAATGTTACCTCTGATCGCATATAATACTAAACTTTCAGTATCGGTAGCTTCAGGTTTGTAACCCCACATGAACTGAGTATATTTAATGTTAGCCGGACGTAGAGACTGACCTACTTTGCTGTTTAAAATTTTGTTTACAACTGCAGTATCAGATAATTTTACGTTAGCAACACCATTTGTTCTTAATTTGTCAAGCTGTAAAAGGCTCATGAAGTTCACATTCTTTGCCACTCCCATAGAATCTCCTTTTGCAGCAACCATAGTTGTCAAAGTCTGGAAATAAGGTGCAATTTCAGGAACCTGCTGTACTTCCCAGAACTGAAGTTTTGCAGAAGTCTGAAGCATTTTCTTCACTTTATCGATGTCCTTCATACCAGGCATTTCCACAGAAATTCTCGCTGTACCAGGTACTCTCTGAACGTTTGGCTGGATAGCTCCAAGTTTGTCAATTCTCGTTCTGATTACCTCGAAAGCTGTTCCTACAGATGCATCGATTTTTCTTTTAACAATGCTTTTCACCTGCTCATCAGGTGTGTTGTACTTCACCTCAGTAAGGGTTGTATTTCCGAAAATTTCCGGATCCGCCAACTTAAGATTTGCCCCTTTAGCTTTGTTAATTACATCGAACTGCTCAAAGAAGTTGTCGATGTAAGGTTTAGTAGAATTCTTCTGTGCTTCATCAGTTTTGTTTAAAGCCTCAATAAGAACAGGATTTGTAGAATAATTGGTTAAATCATTCACAAGATCTCTTTGGTTGATTTCCAAAAGAACGTTGATCCCTCCTTTCAAGTCAAGACCAAGTTTCATTTCCTTGTCTTTGGCTTTAGTGTAATAAAGTTTTGTGAATCCTAAATTCAAAGTATCCTTAGAAAGTCTTGCGATTTCTTTTTGATACTTCTCCGGATTGTCTCCTGCAATAGCAGTTGCCTGCTTTTCAATTTTGCTGGCGTACCATGTTGGTAATAGCTCGTTTAAGCAAATCAACCCTAGTACAATAGCGACAATTGTAATAAGTCCTTTTCCTTGCATTTTGTTATAACTACGTTAAATTAAGTCGGCAAATATAATGATTTTCTTGTATTTTATGAATTTTTAACAACAGAAATGGTTTATTTCCAGATATATTGGTATCGTGATTTCTATTTAAGATTTAACAATTTTTTCATACTATCATAATGAAGTCTTCAAAATCGATTGGTATAAAATTTTCATTTACTTTTCCAACACACTAACTCTCAAAATATTATGAAAAAATTACTTTTTAGCATCAGTGTTTTTTCTTCCTTAATTGTTAATTCTCAAAGCATTAATTTGGAAGAATTTGTGACAGGACTTACCAGCCCTGTAGAGATTACGAACGCCAATGACAGCCGCCTTTTTGTGGTTCAACAAGACGGCATCATTAAAATTATTCAACCCAATGGGACTATTAACACAACCAACTTTCTGAATATCGGATCAAAAATTACTTTCGGCGGTGAAAGAGGCCTTCTTGGTCTTGCATTTCATCCTCAATACTCTACCAACGGGTATTTTTTTGTGTATTATAACAACCTTTCAGGCAATATTATTGTTGCCAGATACAATGTGAGCTCTACAGACCCAAACGTAGCAGATCCTGCTTCTGAAAAAATACTGTTGAATATTCCCAAACCATTCGACAATCACAATGGAGGAAGCATTCATTTTGCTCCTGATGGAAAGCTTTGGATCATCACCGGAGACGGAGGAAGTGGTGGTGACCCGAATAATAATGCCCAAAATAAAAATGTTTTATTAGGGAAAATGTTGAGAATCGATGTGGATGCTACCGGCCCTTACAATATTCCGCCAGACAATCCTTTTGCCGGAGCCGGAGTGGATGGTGCAGACGAGGTATGGGCTTATGGTCTTAGAAATGCCTGGAAATTTTCTTTTGATCTGACTACAGGCAATGCTATGATTGCGGATGTTGGACAGGGAGCAATAGAAGAAATCAACAAAATGCCCATTACTACAGCCGGATTAAATTATGGCTGGCGTTGTTATGAAGGAAATAATGCTTACAATACAGCAGGATGCGCTGCACAGTCTACCATGACCTTCCCTGTTGCTGTATACAACCATTCTGGCGGGAAATGTTCTATCACAGGCGGCTACGTCTATAGAGGAAGCCAATACCCGTCACTTCAGGGAAAATATTTCTTTGCAGATTATTGTTCTTCTCAGATCGGAATGCTGGATACCAATAATACCATTACTTGGACGACTCCTTATTCCGGAAATAACTTTTCTACTTTTGGAGAAGATTATCAAAAAAGATTGTATGTCGCAGATTTGAGCAATGGAAAAATTTTCAAAATATCTACAGGAACTTTAGGAACTAATGAAAATACTTTAGGAGCAGTAAAGGTCTATCCTAATCCTGCTTCAAAAGAAATTTTCATTGATGGGGTAAAAGATAAAAAAGCAACCCTGGAAATCATCAGTGCAGAGGGAAGAAAAGTGATGGAAACGGATCAGATTATTAATGGCAAAGCAATTAATATCTCAGGGATACCTGCCGGAGTGTATTATATTAATCTAAAATCCGGGGAACTGAAATCATATAGTCAGAAATTGATTATTAAATAGTAGTAGCTGGTTTTAAACGCAAACGAAACGCTAAGGCTTTTAAATTCTATAAAAAAGGGTGGCAAAGGCTTTTTACCAAGCAAAAAACATTGGACTACTCTAGACACCTTAATACAATCTTAATGTTTCAAAAAAGTTTAAACAAGTTCAAAACAAACCCACGGGTCTATAAAAAAGCGGTTCAGAATTGAACCGCTTTTATTTTATATAGTCATTGAGAAAATCCTGGTTTCAGGTTTGTTTCTCATCATCCTCAGGTCAAAAACCATGGCTACATTCCTTGTGAATGCTCTTCCGGCTTCTGTAATTTTAACTTCAGTTCCATTGATCTCAACCAAACCGTCATTTTCCATTTCTTTCAGCATTTCCAGCGCATTGTCAAGCTCAGGGAAAGAGTTATTAACATCAAAAGTGGTTTCAAGCTGACACATAAGATTCAGAATATGTCTTCTTACCGTAAGATCCTCATCGCTCAGAACGTGTCCTTTTACAACAGGAATCTCACCTTGTTCAACCATTTTCTGATATTCTTCCACTGTTTTTACATTTTGGGCAAAAGCATACCATGAATCTGAAATAGCAGACATACCAAGCCCAACCATCAGCTGGGTTTTACTAGAGGTATACCCCATAAAATTTCTGTGAAGTTTTTTATGAATCAGAGACTGATACAGATCATCATGCTCAAGAGAGAAGTGATCCATCCCAACCTCAATATATCCTAGATCCTGAAGCAGCTTTTTTCCATCTTCATACAAACGGCGCTTCTCTTCTCCACTTGGAAGGTCATTTTCATCAAATCCTCTTTGTCCGACACCTTTCACCCATGGAACGTGTGCGTAAGAATAGAATGCTAGTCTGTCCGGTTTCAATTCCATAGTCTTTCTGATGGTATGTTCCATTGCTTCCCAATTCTGGTGCGGCAATCCGAAAACCAGATCATGGCTGATTCCTCTGTACCCTATTTCCTTTGCCCATTCTGTAACGTTTTTCACATTTTCAAAAGGCTGGATTCTGTTGATGGCTTTCTGAACTTTAGGATCGTAATCCTGAACTCCAAAGCTCACTCTTCTGAAACCAAGGTCATATAAGGTCTGAAGATGTTCCTTCGTCGTATTATTTGGATGCCCTTCAAAAGAAAATTCAGGGTGCTCTGCAATGTCTACCGATGAAAAGATCCCTTCCAGTAATGTTCTTAAATTCTCAGGGGAGAAAAAGGTAGGAGTACCACCTCCCAGGTGTAATTCTTTCAGTTTAGGTCTTTCGTTGAAAAGATCAAGATACAGTTTCCATTCCTTTAAAACACTTTCCAGATAAGGTATTTCAACACTATGCTGTTTGGTGATACGCTTATGGCATGCACAAAACGTACACAATGCCTCACAGAAAGGCAAATGGATATAAATAGAAATTCCCTCCTCTGCATTGCTTTCATGAAAAGACCTGATTACGGTTTCCTTCCATTGTTCCGGTGAAAATGTTGATTCATCCCAATAAGGAACGGTAGGATAAGAAGTGTAACGCGGTCCGGGAATATTATACTTATCTATTAAAGAGTTCATTTTGAAAATTAAATTTTATAAGGCTATGAAATTTAACATAATTAAAATTCATCTTACAAAATTAACCATTAGTTATGAATTTTAACCTATGAAATATATTAGGTTCTATTTTATAATGAGTCTAAATACGTATGATCAGGCTTTTAGCCAATAGTGATAAATTCTATTCCTGCTATTTAAAATTTTAATTTCATCACCGCAATTCTGTTATTTCCTGCAAGAACCACATGGTCAGCATCAATCCACTGGCAGACAAAGAAGCCTTTTTCATCAGAAATCTTTTTCCAGGTCTTCCCAAAATCTGAGGAATAGCTGATATGTTTGTCGCCTACCGCAATGATTTCTTTTCCTTTGGATCCCGGTTTTATTTTCACACAAGTGGTATATCCCGCATTCTGCCCTGAAGCCTGAATCTGCCAGGTCTTTCCTGCATCATTTGTCGTTGCAATATTATTGATATTAGCATCCTGTTTGGTATAATCTCCTCCTGCTGCTATTCCGAAACGGTCTTCAAAAAAATCAATGGAATACATTCCCTGGGAAGATTTTCCTTGTATGATTGGGGTATTGAACAGTTCTATTTTATCATCTTTCAGGTTCATTCTTAAGATTCTTGAAGCTTTTCCTCCAGTCGCAATCCATAAGTATTTTTTAGAGGATGAAATATTGGTATTGCTGGCGGCAAAAGCAGCTTCGCCATCATTTAACGTTACATTATTTTTAAACATGTTCCATTTCCCATCCTTATATACCGCCAGTTTCAGCAGGTGATCTTTATCTGCGTCACTGAAGGTATAGGCAAGTTTATCATTCACGAAATGCAAAGCATCATAAAACGCTGTTTTTACAGTATCTTTAAAAATCACCTGTGATTTCAGATCTTTTTTATCAATTTTGAAAAAACGTGCCGGACTTTCAATATTGATTGCATAGAAAGAAGTTTTATTCTGTCCTAGTGTTCTGAACTGAAGTTTTTCTTCAGATAGCCTGACCTGTTTCTGGTTTTTATAGTCTTTAAGATCTACAAACCCGAATTTGGAATCCGTACCGCTGTACCATACTTTGTTGTCATATAGTTCAAGAGCCCTGATACTGATTTTATCGTTAAGAATGGTTTCAAGGCTTTCCACCTGCTGGGAAAACGCTGTAATTCCTACAGACAGGAATATAATGGAAAAAATATTTTTCATAGTAATAGTATTGTGACAAAAAAAACCGCCGAAGCGGTTTATATTATTATTAATCCTGATTCTGATATTTTTCAGGGTTGTTAAGTTTACTGTTTGATTTTCCGTAAAGGAAGTATACCAAACCTCCTAAGAATAACCATACTGCAGAAAGTTCCAATGCATGAGCACTTAGGTTAAAGATCAAATATAGGTTGATAATTACTCCTAATGCCACTACGATTTTATAAGCAGGAACTTTGAAAGGTCTGATCAGATTAGGTTCTTTCTTTCTCATTACCCAAACTGCGATACAAACCAGTGTAAATGCAAAAAGGGTTCCGAAACTTGTCATATCTGCCAATGTAGAAATTGGTGTAAATGCAGCGATTAAAGCTACTACAATTCCTAACAGGATAATTCCTTTGTAAGGTGTTTTTGTTTTTGGGTGAAGCTGTCCGAAGAATTTAGGAATCAAGCCGTCTTTTGCCATACCGATGAAGATTCTGGACTGCCCCATCATCATTACCATTACAACAGAAATCAACCCTACAGTAGCAGCAATCGTTACGATATTACTCGCCCAGTGCTTTCCTGCAATTTCAAAAGCATACGCTACAGGCGCTTTGATGGCATCCGGATATCTTCCTTCAGGATTAAAGTCTGTATAATGCATCATCCCTGTCAATACAAGAGATACACAGATATATAAAGCTGTACAGATCAATAGTGAAGCGATGATAGCGAAAGGTACATCTTTTTTAGGGTTAATAGCTTCTCCAGCCTGTGTAGAAACAGCATCAAAACCGATATAAGCAAAGAAAATAGCTGCTGCTCCGGAAATAATACCTTTAATCCCGTAGGCAGAAACCAGATCTCCTTCAGAGTTCTTGATCTTTATCGGATCAGGAATAAAAGGCTTCCAGTTTTTAACACCATCTACCGCATTGTAAAGATCCGTATTAGAGAAAATAATGTATACACCAGCGATAATCACAAAGATAACCGCTGAAGTTTTCATTAAAACGATCAGGTTATTCGCTCCTGCTGCCTCTTTAGTTCCTTTTACCAATAATGCAGTAATTAAAAGAACCAGAATAAATGCTGGCAGGTTCATAGAAAAACCATCTCCGGTATAACTTGCCGGGTCTGATGTCAGATAGGCAGGCAAATGAATATTAAAAATTTTCAAAAATTTATTAAAATAACCGGACCAACTCACGGAGACGGCCATACTCGCCATCGCGTACTCGAGGATGAGACACCATCCCATGGCCCATGCAAAAATTTCTCCTACTGTTCCATATGCATAAGCATAAGCTGAACCCTCTACAGGAATAATGGATGCAAACTCTGCATAGCATAATGCAGCAAAAACGCAGGCGATCCCTGCGATGATAAAGGAAATGGCAAGTGCTGGTCCTGCGTGATAATAGGCTCCTGTTCCTGTAAGAACAAAGATTCCACCACCGATGATAGCACCTACTCCAATTGCTGTTAAACTCCATTTTCCAAGGACTTTTTTCAGCTCACTTTTCTTCATATCTGCCTCATAGGCACTTAGTGGCTTTTTAACCCAAATTTTCGACATGTTTTTTTATTTATTAAGGATTTACGAAAATATAAAAAATTTAGGAACTCCCACGTTTATCGTTAAACTTTCCTCATTTATTTTACATTAAAGGTTTAAAAACCTGAACAACACATTATATAATCCATTTTAAAAAGTCCATATTTTTGCTTATTTTTGATTGCATGAATTTATATGATCTTTTTGTAAAGCCTTATGAAAGCTATGATTCTTTACAAATTATGTTGGAAGCATCAGGTGCAATTTTCGGAATACTGAGCGTATTTTTTTCCATAAAGAAAAATATATGGGTGTATCCTACCGGCATTATTTCAACGCTGATCTATGTATATCTTCTTTTCAATGCCGGGCTTCTGGGAGACTGTATGATTAACGTCTATTATACTGTCATGAGTATTTATGGATGGGTTCTATGGGCAAGAAATTCTGAAGATCATGTTCACGTAGAAGTTACATGGGCTACCAGAAAAGAATGGATACATGCAAGTATTCTTTTTGTGCTGAGTTTGGCATTTGTTACTTTTATTTATTATTGCAAACCTTATATTGATCATTTAGAAGGTGGTTATTTGGGATTGTATCATCTCGACTGGGCCAATTGGATGGATATTTTTACCACTTCCATATTTTTAGTAGGAATGTGGTTGATGGCCAAACAGCGCATTGAGAGCTGGATTTTCTGGATTCTCGGAGATCTTATTTGTATTCCTATGATGATTTTTAAGGGACTTGGAATCACTTCGGTTCAATATTTGGTATTTACTATAATGGCGATCTTAGGATACGTCAATTGGAAAAAAAGTTTTAAAGAAAAAAAAGTACAATAAAGTCATGAAAAATTTATTTAAAATAGCAGTCAGTATTTTTGCTATTACCAGTTTAACCTCTTGTTTAGCATATACCGACGGATACGGAAGCAATAGTGGTTACGGATATGGTGATCCCTATTACAACAACGGGTATTATTATGCTCCTTCAGGATACTACGGAAGCGGAGGATATTGGGGCAATGATGGCTATTATTACAGAAACAACGTTAATTATTACTATGATAATGGCATTCCTTATTATTATGACAATTATAATAACTCCAGAAGAAAAGTCTATGTAGAAAGAAGATCATCTTCTTCTTCAAGACCTCAAAACGGATTCCAGAATACGCGTACAACGAACAGTAACGGTTCATATAATAATAACGGAGGATTCAATAATAATAGAAACTCTAACAGCAACAGCGGATTCAGAAACCAGAATAGTGGTTATCAAAACAATCAGGGAAATCAGAACAACAGTGGTTTCAGAAACTCCAACAGTAACAGTGGATTCAGAAATCAAAACAGCAGTAATCAGAACAACCAGGGAAACCAGAATAACAGCGGTTTCAGAAATTCCGGAGGCAGCAGATCAGAGTCTTCCGGCGGTGGATTCAGGAATAGCTCGGGCAGCCAAAGCACCAGTTCAAGCAGACAGCAGAGCGGCGGTGGCGGCTTTAGATAAAACGATTATAAATAAGGAAACGAACAGCTAACACTGTTCGTTTTTCATTTAAAATATAGTAATTTTGCTTCTTCATTTAACAAAAAAATATGGAATTTTATAAATATCAGGGAACAGGGAATGATTTTGTAATGGTAGACAACCGTGATCTCCAATTTACTAAAGATAAAGATAGCATTGAAAAATTATGTGACAGACGTTTCGGAATAGGTGCTGACGGTCTTATTCTATTGGAAAACGATCCTCATTATGACTTCAAAATGGTGTACTACAATTCTGATGGTGGAGAAAGTACAATGTGCGGAAACGGAGGAAGATGCCTTGTCGCTTTTGCTTTTTTCCTTGACATCTTTGAAGACAAATGCAAATTCATTGCGACAGATGGTGAACATGAAGCTGAAATCCATAACGGAATCATTAAATTAAAAATGATCAATGTGGATACTATCTCCCAAGACGGAAATGATTTTGTTCTGAATACCGGATCTCCTCATTATGTAAAATATGTTGACAATCTGAAAGATTATCACGTTTATGACGAAGGATATGGCATCAGAAATTCAGAAAAATATAAAGAAAAAGGAATCAATGTGAACTTTGTAGAAAAAATTTCCGATAATGAAATTTTTGTAAGAACCTATGAACGAGGCGTTGAGGACGAAACTTACAGTTGCGGAACAGGAGTTACAGCTTCTGCTTTAACTTTTCTGCAAAAACATAATCTAACCTCTGTAAAAGTTAAAACTTTAGGTGGAAACCTTAAAGTACATGCTGAAAAAAGCGGTGATGCATTCCAGAATATTTGGCTGGAAGGTCCTGCAAAGCAAGTTTTTAGAGGTAAGACAGATCTTCTTTAAAAACAAAAAACTTTTAATCAACATTGATAAGAATGAAAAAAGCAATTCTCATTGTCATTCTGCTGGTTTTTGTAGTGGCAGGATTTTTTGGTTTGAGATTTTATAATAAATATTTAGGAAATAACGTAGAAAAGGATGGTTACGTTCTGATTCCTCATAGAGCAGGATTTAAACAGATCCTCGATTCTATTGCTCCTTATATTAAAGACAGGGAATCTTTTGAAGCTGTAGCTAAGGAAAAAGGCCTTGATACGAATTTTAAAGCAGGGCGATATCATATTCAGAGCGGAACAGGTAACAAAAACCTTGTCAATATGATCAAAGCAGGTAACCAGACTGCAAACTCTTACAGAATCGGTGATTTTGGAGATATGTATCAGATGATTGGTAGGGTGACTAAAAAAACAGAAATTGATTCATTACATTTTGTGAATGATCTCGATGCTGTTGCACAGGAGAAAGGATATAAAAATGTTGAAGATTTAAAAAAATATTTTTTCATTGATACTTATAATTTTTTCTGGACGGTAAGTCCGAGAGAATTTTTTTCCAAGTTCGAAAATCAATATAATGATTTCTGGACGAGTGAAAGAAAGAACAAGGAGCAGCAGTCCGGGCTTACAAGAGATCAGATTTATGCTTTAGCTTCCATTGTTTATAAAGAATCAGGAGGGAAAAAGGATGAAATGAAAACCATTGCAGGATTATATTTAAACCGTTACAGAAAAGGAATGAAACTTCAGTCTGATCCTACGGTAATTTATGCAATTAATAAGCAGACTAATTTTAAAGAACCTATAAAAAGGGTATTATATAAGCATTTGTCTACACCATCACCTTATAATACTTATGCCAATGCAGGTATTCCTCCGGGACCTATCTGTGTAGTGGATAAGAATTCAATAGATGCTGTTTTAAATGCCGAAAACAACAACTATATATTTATGTGTGCTGATCCGGCAAGATTCGGATACCATAAGTTTACTGCAAGTGCTGAAGAACATGCAGTGAATGCAAAGGCTTATCAGGACTGGCTCAACTCAAAAAATATAAAATAAGTTTAGAAGCACCAGAAAATTTAAACAGTTAGAAAAAAATATACAACCATAATGTTTTGATGTTCACATTATTATAGACACTCAAAATATTAAGGGTTATTCTTTCACGATCTTATACAAAAAAATAACCTATGAAGAATAAGACAGAAATTGTCACTATTTTCACCAGAAAAACTTTAGGACTTACCTTAGTACTTTCAGCGGCAGCATTGGCTTTTGCACAAGAAAAGGCTGGAGTTTCAGGAATCATTGTCAACAAAAAAAATCAACCGGTTCCTTACGCTTCCGTAACTTTCAGCAATAAAGCCAACAAGACTTTAAGTGATGCTGTACTAACTGATGAAAAAGGACAGTATCAGCTGCAACTTATGCCCGGAGACTATGACATTACGGTAGAAGCTATTGATTACAAAAAAAGTGTAGTCAGCAAAAACATTGCAAAAGCAGGTAATATCGGTGCTCTATCTATTGAAGCAGAGGCAACCTCTACTGTAGATGGTAAAACGAAAGAAATACAGGGTGTTGTTATTACCGCATCAGCAACCAAAGCATATAAAGTAGAACTTGATAAGAAAACTTATGATCCTTCACAGGATATTGTAAGTAAAGGAGGAAATCTTCAGGATGTTTTGACCAACGTTCCCTCGGTTTCCGTAGACACAGACGGAACAGTATCGATGAGAGGAAATTCAAATGTAAAATTTCTTATCAACGGAAAGCCGTCTTCTCTTCTTGGAATAGACGATGGAGCCAATGCTTTGCAAAGTATTCCTGCGGATCAGATTGAAAGAATTGAGGTAATTACCAACCCTTCTTCTAAATTTGAGGCAAGTGGAACTGCCGGTATTCTGAACATCATTCTTAAAAAGGATAAAAAGATGGGATTCAATGGTAGCGTAACCGGAACTTTAGGTTACCTTCCAAGAACCAATCTTAATGCAAACCTAAACTGGAGAAAAGGTAACTGGACCTGGTTTTTAAATGGCGGCGGCGGTTATCAGAAGAATGAAAGTACCATGAAGAATACAACTACCAGAAAGGATGATATTGGCAGCTTAGCTTCAACTGCATTCCCTTTTACTCAGTATTCCCAACAAAATGGTAAGACAACCAGAGAAAGTGACACTTATAACGTGACGGCTGGTTTTACTCATGACTTCAGTGATAAGACTTCTATCAATTTCTCGGGAATGATCAGAAGTTTTGATACAGATCAAACCGGAATTAACACTTATAATGAAAGGCTTTATAAAGATGCTTCTACCGTAAATGATGTTGTTAGAGAAAGAAATAGCTTTGGAAATAACAAAAATCTGGCAACACAGTTTGATCTTGGACTTGATCAGAAAATTGGAGATAACGGCCAGTTATTATCCGCATCCGCAAGTTACCAGACGAACAAAACAGACGGAACCAATCAGATTGTACAGAGAACTTTTATCAATAATCTTTTACAACCTACCGGTACTATTAATAATGTAAGTACAGATTCTAAAACGGATACCTTTATTGGAAAAATTGATTATGAACTTCCAATAGGTGAAAAGTCTAAATTAGAAGCAGGAGCACGTTATGATTATAACAGAAACACGTATGATTATTTTGTGGACCAAAGTAATAACGGACAGCCTTCCTTTACAAGATTTGATTTTACAAGTAACACGGTATATTCTGAAAATATTCTTGGAGTGTATGCACAGTTTAAAAGTAAAATTGGAGAAAAATTTGCGTATCAGTTAGGATTAAGAAGTGAGACTTCAAAAATTGACGTTAATTTTCAAAATTATGATGTAAACGGAAACCCGGCAAATACTCCAGAGGTTAATAAAAACTACACTAAGTTCTTCCCTTCTGTATTTTTAAGCTATGACCTCGCAAAGAACAATCAGATCTTGTTAAACTATTCAAGAAGAATTAACCGTCCGAGAGCTTTCTCCCTGATTCCATTTATGTCTTTTGATGATGACAGAAACTACTTCAGAGGAAACCCGGATCTTAATCCAACCTACGAAAACTCTTTTGAACTTGGATACAATCTTTCAAATAAAAAGATTACGTTTAATCCAACTTTGTATTTTAAAAAGTCTGAAGATGAGCAAAACAGATATCAATACATCGATGAGACCGGAGCTGTTAATACCATGCCTTTCAACGTGGGTACGGAGACCAATTATGGTTTGGATCTGAATGGAACTTACGATCCTTACAGCTGGTGGAAAATAATGCTTTCTGCTGACCTTTACGGATATAAAAATACAGGAAGCTTTAACCTATTCCCTGACAATCCACGAACTGTAAATGATTTCTCAGGTTCCGGATTTTCATACAGAATACGTTTTAACAATACTTTTAAGCCTACTAAAAACTTAAGCCTTCAAATCCAAAGTTTCTACAGGGCTGCTGAGAAAACAGCTATGAATAACAGAAAGGCCATGTATGGTATAGATTTAGGAGTAAGCCAGACCATATGGAAAGGAAACGGAATTATAGGATTCAACATCAGAGACATCTTTAATACCAGAAAAATGAAAAACTTCTCTGATAATGCCCAATTTACAAGAGAAATGGAAATGCAATGGCAGCCAAGACAGTTTGCTTTATCCTTCACTTATAAGTTCAAGCAAGGTGAGAAGATTGATGCCAAACCAAAAATGAAGAAAGATATTAATTCTAATACAAAAGGGGACGAAGAACAAGGCGGCCCAATGTAATACAGCAAAAATCCCGAAAGTTTCTTTCGGGATTTTTTATTTCTGTTATTTTACAGGTTCTGCTTTTGCGTATTTTTCTTTTTCAGCTTCATAAATTCTCCTTCTCAGATCGCTGGTGGAAAACCTATGGTCTCTTTTGTTGAAAAATAGCTCAATTCCTTTTTCTTCACAGTATTTCTTACCTGTAAAGTCTTTGTCCATGTAATCATCCCCGATGATTCTTACGTCAATCACAAATGATTTAAGAATATCCAAAAGGTCTTCTTCTGTGTAATAAGGAATTATCTCATCCACAGCATTCACCGCTTTCAGTTGGATATATCTTTCAACAATAGTCTGACTTGGCTTATTTTTGTTTGGACGATCGTGGGACGGATCGATTTGAAGTCCGACGATTAAATAGTCACATACAGTTTTAGCTTCTTCAAGCATTTTAATGTGACCTGCATGCAATAAGTCAAATGACGAAAATGTAATACCTATTCTCTGTGTCTTCATATTAATATTAAATTAAAGCTTCGCTGAAATAAATGTTTTTTAAAAAGATAAAACACCAAATTTCAAGGAAGATGTTTTTGTAATTTGTTTTATGATCGTTTAAATTGCTCTTTCTATATAAGCATTTCTCAATGCTAAGTTATGAATTTCTGGTGTTCAGATATTTTTGCCATTCCCAAACTGTTCTTAAAGCTTCTTCAAGCGATGTTTCAGACTTCCAGTGAAGTTCTTTCTCAGCTTTATCCGGGTTGGCATATGCAATAGTGATATCCCCTTCCCTTCTGGCACAGATCTGATAAGGCACTTCTACATGATTGGCTTTTTCAAAAGCTTTTACCACTTCCAGTACAGATGAACCCTTTCCTGTTCCCAGGTTGTAAATATCTATCACAGCATCCGATGAAGGATCCTCTATCAGTTTCTTTAATGCCGCAACATGTGCTTTTGCCAGGTCAACAACATAGATATAGTCACGAACGGCCGTTCCATCCTCTGTAGGGTAATCATCACCCCAGATATTCAGTTTCTCACGAACTCCGGAAGCCGTCTGCATCACATAAGGTACTAAATTATTAGGAATCCCTATCGGCAATTCTCCCAGTTTTCCTGAAGGATGTGCTCCGATTGGATTAAAATATCTTAATAGTGATATTTTACTTTGATAGGCTTTTGCAAAATCAATCAGGATCTGTTCTCCCATTTGTTTTGTTTTCCCATAGACACTTTCAGGGGTTTTCAACGGGGTATTTTCATCTATCGGCATTACATCTGCCTGTCCGTATACCGTACATGATGAGCTGAAAATAAAGTTGGAGATCTTTCTTGCTTTAAATTCCTGAAGAATATTAATCAAAGAAAACAGATTATTCTCATAATAATCAACAGGAATGATCTGGCTCTCTCCTACCGCTTTAGAGGCAGCAAAATTGATACAGCCATCAATCTGATGAGCATCAAAAACCTGAGTAAGAAGTTCTTTTCTTCTTAAATCAAAAGGATAAAAAACAGGCTTCTTACCTGTAATGTCCTCAATATTTTTTAAAATAAATCTTTCCGTATTGGATAAATCATCTACAATAACCACTTCAAAGTCGTTATTGAGAAGTTCTACAACAGTGTGAGAACCAATATATCCAAGTCCGCCGGTAACAAGTATTGCCATTTTTTTATCTTTTGCGCTTTCTTAGTCTTCGTTTTTTCCTATATTTTCTATTTCATTGATTCCTGTTTCTTCTATCTCACTCTTTTTATTAAGATAAAAAATATAAAAAACAATAAAACCTATAACTCCTGTATTAAAAGTAATTACAAAGTTATAATATGAGTTATTAACATAAGTTTTAACCAGGGTATATTCGGCATAACAAACCAGAATAAAGATCATTACTGCAAAAAAATTGAGGATAGTTTTTGCCCGTTTTATTCTAAAATAAATGATCCCTCCTGAAATTAAATTTATGATAATATAAAAAGAGTATTTTGCGACATTTTCATAAATACTCTCTTTATAATATGTGGAATAAGATGAGGAATTATAAGACTTCAATGTATTTATGATATAGATTGAATACAGCCCCACAATAAAAAGGTGAAATCCTAAAAAGAATTTATATTTTCTCCCTTTTAAAAAAAATTCCTTCATACTTATTTTTATCCCATAAACTCAAGCACTGCATCCGTAATATACTTCAGCTGTTCTTCGTCTAATTCTGTATGCATTGGCAACGAAATTACCTGATCCAAAAGCTTATCTGTATTCACAAAGTCTGCAGCGTTGCTTTCCTGGAAGTATGCTTTTTGCTTTCTTAATGCTACCGGATAATAGATCATTGCAGGAATTTCTTTTTCCGCTAAAAACTTCTGAAGCTCATTACGTTTTCCATTCAGAATCCTTAATGTATACTGGTGGAATACGTGAGTAGAGTTTTCCGCTCTTTTTGGAGTCAGGATATTCGGGTTCCCTTCAAAAGCTTCATCATAAAAATCAGCTGCTTTTCTTCTTGCTTCGTTGTAAGAATCAAGATGAGGAAGTTTCTTTCTTAAAACCGCAGCCTGAATACTGTCCAAACGTGAGTTTACTCCTACCTCATCATGGTAATATCTTTCGTACATTCCATGGTTTACAATTCCTCTTAAACGGTGAGCTAATTCATCATTATTGGTAAAGATAGCACCTCCGTCTCCGTAACATCCCAGGTTTTTGGAAGGGAAGAAAGAAGTGGTTCCCACAGTAGACATTGTTCCTGCCTGTTTTACACTTCCGTCAGAGAATGTATATTCTGAACCGATTGCCTGAGCATTGTCTTCAATAACAAATAAATTGTGTTCTTCAGCAATTTTTAAAATTTCCTCCATATTAGCGCACTGTCCGAAAATATGCACCGGAATTATCGCTTTTGTTTTGGGCGTAATTGCTTTTTTAATCTGTTCAGTAGAGATTGTGAATGTATCATAATCTACATCTACCAGTACAGACTTTAATTTAAGCAGGTGAATAACTTCTACTGTAGCAGCAAAAGTAAAATCAGCTGTTATAATTTCGTCTCCTTCTTTCAGATCCAACGCCATCAGGGCAATCTGTAATGCATCTGTACCATTGGCACACGGAATAACATGTTTTACGTCTAAATAAGACTCCAATTCATTCTGGAAAGACTTTACTTCAGGACCGTTAATAAATGCCGCAGAATCCATTACATTCAAAACTGCATTGTCTACATCATTCTTTATTTTGTAATACTGACTTTGCAAGTCAACCATCTGAATTTTTTTCATATACTAAATATTTCTGTAAAAATAAGGAATTTAAAATCCTATCAAAAATTTTATTGATTTTGTTTTTATCTTTATACAAATAAATTTTATGAAAAAACTTTTACTCTTTTGTTTCCTAACTGGTTACCTTGCCGTTTCCGCACAAACGGAGCTCGTCTTTGTTTACTTCACGGATAAGCCTAATAAAGCTGCTTTTTACGCCAATCCGCTGTCGGAACTCAGCCATAAATCACTCAACAGGCGTACCGCGCTGGGAATTCCCCTCAATGATCAGGATGCTCCTATTGAACAGTCTTATCTTCAGAATCTTCAAAATTTGGGATTTGTTGTTACGGATTATTCAAAATGGCTTAATGGTGCAGCAGTTAATGCTACTCCTGCACAAAAAACATTACTTCAGGCTCAAACTTATGTTTCCTCTGTTGAAAGTTTTGCCAGAAACAGTTCTGCTACTGTGAAACCAGCACCAGGAAAATGGAAAGACGATGCTAGCATCAATAAAATACTTACCAATTTTAATTACGGTTCCGGAGCCGGACAAATAGATCAGGTGAATATCCGGCCGCTTCATCTGGCAGGCTATACGGGAACAGGAATTTCCATAGCGGTGATTGATGCCGGATTTCCAACGGTGAATACAGGTGCTGCTTTTTCAAGATTGTGGACCAATAATCATATCAAAGCCTCTTATGATTTTGTAACCAAAACCGGAGACATCTACAATGCATCTCTCAGTACTCATGGCTCCGTCGTGTTAGGTGCTATTGGCGGATATCTTCAAGACGTCTTTGTAGGAGCTGCACCTGATGCTGACTTTTATCTTTACCGCAGTGAAAATGCTACCGTAGAGATTCCCGAAGAAGAACTCTACTGGATTGAAGCTGCTGAGGAAGCAGATCGAAAAGGAGTAGAAATTATTACTTCTTCACTAGGATACAATGTTTTTGACGAAAGCCGTTACAATTATACATATGCCAATATGGACGGGAATACTTCATTTATTGCCCGCGGAGCAGGTATTGCCGCTGACAAGGGTATTTTTGTTCTTGCTGCTGCAGGAAACTCCGGACAACAGCCCTGGCATTACCTTATGACACCCTCTGACAATGCAAAAGTATTTTCTATCGGATCTGTAGATTCAGCCGGAAATGCATCCGGATTTTCTTCTTTCGGGCCTAATGCTCTCGGGGTGGTAAAACCGGATGGAAGTACCCAGGGAACCGGTACGACAACCGTTTATGATAATGCTACCTTAATCGTGAATGGAACTTCAGTTGCTACTCCTATTGCTGCCGGCGGCGTTGCATGTCTTATTCAGGCATTCCCAACAATGAACAGAGAGCAGATGAGAGCAAAGCTGAGACAAACGGCTTCACTTTATCCTGCCCATACCGATCAGACAGGATTTGGTATTCTTAATTTCGGAAGTTTATACAATCTGGTTCTGAATACCTCTGAGACTGTAAAAAAAGCCCAGTTCTCCATATTCCCGAATCCTGTAAAAAACATCCTGAATATTGCGTCAGAGCAAGAAGTTCAGACGTTAGAAATATATGATAACCTGGGAAGACTCATCAGGAAAAGCAACAACCAGAAATCTATAAAAGTGGAAGATTTTTCCAAAGGAACTTATTATCTGAAGATTCAGATGAAGGATAAGGTTTTCTACGAAAAATTCTTAAAGGAATAATTTTGTTTCTCGCAGATTATTCAGATTGAGCAGATTTAATACAACATAAACATCTGTACAATCTATGGGAGATATATTACTATTTTTTGTCGTATTACAACATAAAAATAAGTTTGAGCTAAAGCTCATTGAATGGTTTATAATAAAAAACGGGCTAAAGCCCGTTTTTTATTGATATTGATTATCATTTCGTTATGATCATTCTTATTAAAAAATAGCTTATGCAGAGTTTCTGCTTGCATTAATATTCCCGAACAGTGAACGCGTTACCAGCTTTTCATAAGCTTCTTTGTTGCCTTCTCCTTTCTGAATCTTCATTAAAGCATATTGCTGAATACTCAGCAACGGAAGTACAATCTTCTCGCGGATCTTCACCGATTTTCTGGATAACGGATCTTCTTCCTGAAGCATTTTAAATCCTGTCAGTTCCAGCATAATGTCTCTGGAAAGCTCATATTCATCGAAAAGTACATTCCAGAAAGCACCGAACTTCGGATTATTTTTGATATAGTAAGTCAATGGGAAGTAAGACTTGTTCATACTCATCATGGAGTTCAGAACTAAAGTCTTAAAGAAATCTGACCCTTTGTAAAGTTCCCTTACCTCTTCAAATCTGCCCTGTTCTTTCATCTTTTGCATTGCATATCCAAAACCGAAGAACCCAGGTACGTTCTGCTTCAATTGTGACCATGATCCTACAAACGGGATGGCTCTCAGATCTTCAAACTTCAGTTCGCTTCCGTTTCCTCTTTTTGAAGGCCGGCTACCGATATTCGTTTTTCCGTAATATTCAAGCGTACTCATTTCCTGCAGATAGGGAACAAACATAGGATGCGCTTTCAGATCTGAATATTTTTTATAGCTGATATCCGCCAACTCAATAATCAAAGCTCTTTCTTTTTCGGTAAGTTCTTTTTTTGAATTTTTGAATACGTCATTTTCTACACCGGCGGTCAGAAGCTGTTCAAAGTTGTATTTTGCCTGTTCTTTATTTCCAAAAATACTGGTAATCGTCTGCCCCTGAATTGTTAGTTCTATTTTATTATTCGCAATTGTTTTTCCCTGAGAAGCATAGAAATCGTGGGTCTTCCCTCCTCCTCTGGCTGGTGGTCCGCCTCTACCGTCAAAGAATACCACTTTAATATTATTCTGCTCGGAAAGTTTTGTCAGTACTTCTTTGGCTTTATAAATTTCCCAGTTGGCTTTTAAATATCCTCCGTCTTTGGTTCCATCTGAGAATCCAAGCATGATCGTCTGCTGATTTCCTCTTTTTTCAAGATGCTTTTTATAAACAGGATTATGATACAGCTCATTCATTACATTTTCTGCATTGGCAAGTCCTTCCATGGTTTCAAAAAGCGGAACAATATCCATATTGATCGCTTCATCCCGATAACCGCAGATTTTAAAGAAGGCATATACATTCATAACATCTTTTACCGCGTCAGAATTGGAAATAATATAACGGTTCATTCCTCTCAGTCCGTTCAGATTCTGGATTTCTGTAACCTGAGAAACCGTTAATAAAGTATCTTTTACAATATCTTCGAAATCCTCCGCATGTACCGTTTCTGACATCTGAATCAGTTTACTGAACTTCTGTTCATAACCAGCCTCTTCATTTCCGTAAACTTTTGCATATACCTCATCAATAACTTTCTGATGAATTCTGCTGTCCTGGCGAATATCCAGCGTAGCAAAGTGAGTTCCGAAGATCATCACACGATCCCTGAAATTGACCAAAAGATCTAAAAACAAAGAATTATGCTCATTGATCAATATTTTTTCTGCCTCATTGGCTTTCTTTAAAATATCTTCGGCTTTAATGCTTTTCCCGTCAAAAATGGCAGCATACAGCTCTTCACTTAACTGGGTCAACACTTCGGAAACACCTCTGAAACTTAATCTTCTTCTGATAAATTTCAAATGGCTGTAATAAGACTTCAGAATGGCTGAGCGAAGTTCTTCCGCTACTCTTTTCGTTACCTCTGCGGTTACAAAAGGATTTCCGTCTCTGTCTCCTCCCGGCCAGAAACCAAGCTGGATAATATCTTCATGAAGGTGAAAATGTCCGTTTCCAAAAGTCTTTTTGATCTTTGTAAACAGTTCACCGATGGTATCATAATACACATATCTCAGGTAAGAAATAATGCTTAGTGCTTCATCTATCGGAGTAGGTTTTTCTTTATTGACAAAAGGAGTCTTCCCCAGCTGCTGCAGAAGCATATCAATCTGCGTCACTGAATCACCTGTAATCGCTCCTCTCAAATCCTGAATAATTCTTTGTACCGAACTTGGATAAAACTGAGTGGGGTGCGCAGTAAATACAACCTTAACACTGAAATCTTTCAATTTCTCGCGTACTTTTTCAATTTTATGATCCTGAAAAGAACGCTCAAAGAGGTTGGTCACCGTTCCATTATCACTTTCTGAATGGAGATTAGGAAATGCAGCATCCTCAATACTGTCAAACAAAACTACCTGTCTTTCTATATATTGTATGATCTTGAAAAGCAGTTCAAGTTTCTGCTCTTCGTTCTGAAGATCGGTATGGTTTTTAAAGAATTCTTCGACGATATCTTCAGGAGTTTTTCCTGCTTCATAACCGGTCCTGCTTTCCTCATAAAGAAATGGAAGCAGCATTCCGATATTCGTCATTTTATCATAAGGCAGGCTCATAAATAATGAATTATAGATCTGGAACTTATTTTCCACAATCTGCCTGAATTTTTCTGCGCGTTGGTCATGTATCATATTAACAAATGTAAGCGATTTTGAAATTAATTTAATTGACAAATGACAAAAATAAAAGATGAAAACTATTTTTTAAAAAATTTTATAAATACTTTTTCCAGAGTAAACAAACGATTAACTATGGAATACTTGTATAGGTTTTAAAATTATAGAAATCCATTTTTACTCATTCAGATTTAATATAATTTTGATTAATTTTACTCCTCACACCATCCATCATCCATGAATAAAATATTTACTTTTTTACTCGTAGCCCTTCTTTTCATCTCTTGTGAAAAAGATTGTTACAATCCACCTCTGCCGATCCTTTTTAAGTTTGTGGATTCTAATGATGAAAATCTTATTGCCAATGGAACATTGACCACTTATTCAGTTCAGGACGAAGATAACAATAGTGTCCAACTATCCAAAACATCTGACAATATGATCATTGTAGAAAATGTAGGTGCCTATAATGGAACAAAAAAGTATAAATTCTTTTCTAATATTAAAGACTTAGACTTTTCAATACAATCATCAGAATTTAACGGAGGGTGTGATGGCTATCAAATTAATAAATTAACGTTTACAGGTATAGATATTGATGTAACTGCTGAAAAAGGATATTATAAAATTGTACTGGAATAATTCTCTTTCTTACATTTGCACCGGAAACCCACTCTCTATGAAAATAATCATCACATTTTCCCTGATTCTCTCCAATCTGTTTTACAGTCAGATCAAGGTTCCCGATGATTATAAAAAAATTCCTGATATCCTCGGTACCGTAGAATATCTCTATCCTTTCATTGTTCCTGATAAAGACTATGCTTACTGGCGTGTTCTGAGTAATGATGCGGACTATGAAAAATCAGTACTCTATGAAAGCCAGGCTCCCGATTTTATGACCATCAATGAACCAGTTCCTGAAAAAGGTTTTTTCCAGAAGTGTATTGGGAACAACTGCTTCTCATACATTCTGGCATGTAAGAATGAAAGATCGGTTTACTTTTCCAGTGAACAGCAGTTAAGAGATTTTATCGGAACGGTAGACAATCTTCCGGAGGCTATTTTACTGGCTAAAACGTATGGGTATTCTGTGGATACAAGCAATCGCTTTACCGGATCATATAAAATTGAAGACCGCTATATTTCAATGTACCTCATGCAATCTAAGGGTTGTCCGGCTGTGAAAGAATCTTTTTGGGTTAAAATCAACAGAAAAACAGGAAAACTGGAGGCAAAAAGCAATGGCGTGTATGCGAAGGATGAAAACTGTAATTCTTTGTGATTCTTTTAAAAACGCAAATAATCCATTAAGATTTTTTAAATTGATAAGGATAGTTAAGGGAATGCCTAAAGCTATTGTATTGAGCTTTGCTTTTTATTGTCATCTCAGATGAATCTTAATTATTCTTACATTCTTCAAAAATCTTAATGGTTCAAATTTAATAGTACTTCATATATTAATTGCTCCCTGTCCTGAAGCAATCAAATAAGCCTCTTTTAAAGTTTCAGAATAGGTTGGATGGGCATAGGAAATACGGAACATATCTTCTGCAGTCACCTCATATTCCTGAGCGATAACACCCTGAGCAATCAAATCTGCAGCTCTGGCTCCAATGATGTGAACTCCCAGCACTTCGCCATATTTCGGATCTACCAAAACTTTAGCAAAACCTTCCATATCCATTGAAGCACGGGCCCTTGCACTGGCAGAAAATGGAAATTTCCCTACATTGTATGCAATATTATTTTGTTTCAGATATTCTTCGGTATATCCTACTGAAGCTACTTCCGGCCACGTGTACACTACTGAAGGAATGCGGTTATAATGAATATGACGTTTTTGTCCGTTAATGGTTTCCGCTACAAAAACACCTTCTTCTTCCGCTTTGTGAGCCAACATTGCTCCACCAATAACATCTCCTATTGCATAGATAGCAGGCACTGAAGTCTGATTGTTTTCATTTATTTTAATAAAACCTCTCTCGTCCAGCTGTACATCTGTATTTTCAAGACCCAAACCTTTTACATAAGGGCTTCTTCCCACTGCTACCAATATATAATCTGCTTCCAGTTCACCTTCTGTTCCGTTTTTATCTTTAAAAAAGACTTTGCCCTTAGAGCCTACATTCTGGGTTTTATATACAGATTGATTGAGACGGATATCAATTCCTTCTTTTTTAAGAATCTTCTGCATGCTTTTTCCTAACTCATGGTCCATGGTGGAAATCAGATGATCGGCATATTCCAGAATAGTTACTTTCGTTCCGATGCGGTTGAAAATAGACGCCATTTCCACTCCTATCACTCCACCGCCTATGATTACCATAGATTCCGGTTTTTCCTGCAAAGAAAGGGCTTCTGTGGAAGTAATAATCCTTTTTTTATCAATATCTACTCCTGGAATAGTTGATGGTTTTGAGCCTGTAGCAATTATATAATGCTGTGCAGTAATCTCTTTAATTTCAGATTCACTGAGAATTTTTAGGGTAGAATTATTGATGAAACTTGCTGTCCCTTTTAACCTTGTAATTTTATTTTTATTCATTAAAAAGTCCAGCCCTCCTGTATTTTTTGAAACCACCTCTGCTTTTCTTTTATACATTTGGGAAAAATCCAGTTCAATAGTATCCAGCCTAATCCCATGTTCCTTGAATTGATGCTGTGCTTCAGCATAATGATGAGTGCTGTCCAATAATGCTTTAGTCGGAATACAGCCCACATTGGTACATGTTCCTCCCAATGTATCATACTTTTCTATAATCACGGTTTTGTATCCCAACTGGGCACTTCGTATCGCCGCTACGTATCCGCCGGGTCCTGAGCCAATTACGGCAATGTCATAATGATCCATTTGATTTATTAATTTTTATGATTAAATTTACTTGCAAAATAAAAGCAAAATTAAAACAAACACTTTCATTTTGCAAGCATTATTTTAAAATTAACAAAATGAGTAAAAAACGATCCGACTGCCCGATCAGCTGTTCACTGGAAATGTGGGGTGACAAATGGTCTCTGCTTATTATTAGAGACCTTATGCTGAAAAAGGAATGTACTTATGGTGACTTTCTTAAGGCAGATGAAAAAATAGCTACCAACATTCTGGCCACAAGACTGCAAAACCTTTTAGACAATGGGATAATTGATAAAAAAGACCATCCGGACAGCAAGTTGAAAATTCTTTATTTTCTGACTCAGAAAGGGATTGATCTTATCCCCGTGATCGTTGAAATCAACCTTTGGGGTGATCGGTATCTCACGATCCCTGATGACCGGAAAAAATTATTGGAAGAGATCAAAAAAGATAAGGAAGCCTTTATAAAAAGAGCAAAAGCCTATCTTTCTCCTGAAACATCGCATTTGGATTAGAAAGCAATAAAAAAACATTAATCAAAGAAGTTCAAAGCAATAGCTTTCATAAAAATGAATAATAGCAATTTTAAAATTTCATTAACTCACTTTTCCTTTTTCATTCCGTAAATTTGACTTAAAATAAATTTAGAACAATGCTTAATTTCGAGTTTAAAAATCCAACAAAAATACTTTTCGGGAAAGGTGAAATCGCTAAAATTTCCAAAGAAATTCCTCAAGATGCAAGAATATTAATGATTTACGGTGGCGGAAGCATCAAAAATAATGGTGTTTACGATCAGGTAAAAGAGGCTTTAAAAGGACATGAATTATATGAGTTTGGCGGAGTTCCTGCCAACCCTGAATATGAAGTTCTGATCAGTGCTTTAAATTTTATCAAAGAGAAAAATATTACTTACCTTCTCGCTGTAGGTGGCGGATCTGTGATTGACGGCACAAAATTCCTTTCTGCAGCAGCCAATTATGACGGTGAGCCATGGGATATCCTGAGAAAGTCGGTAAGAACATTTGAAGGAGAAGGAATGCCTTTTGGAAGCATTCTGACACTGCCTGCAACAGGTTCAGAAATGAATTCCGGATATGTGATCTCAAGAAGAGAAACCCATGAAAAATTATCTTCGGGAGGACCAGGACTTTTCCCACAGTTTTCTGTCCTGGATCCGGAAGTGATCAGAACTATCCCTAAAAACCAGATCGTGAACGGAATCACTGATGCCTACACTCACGTTTTGGAACAATATATGACTGCTCCTTCTTCTGCAGACCTTCAGGAAAGAATTGCAGAAAGCATTCTGATCAGCCTGCAGGAAACTGCTCCTAAAGTATTGGCTGATGATTTCAACTACGATGCTGCCGGAAACTTTATGTGGTGCTGTACAATGGCTTTAAACGGTCTGATCCAGAAGGGAGTGATTACAGACTGGGCAGTACATGCAATGGGGCACGAGCTGACGGCTTACTTCGGTATTGATCATGCAAGAACACTGGCAATTATTGCTCCTTCTCATTACCGTTACAACTTTGAAGATAAAAAAGGAAAACTGGCCCAGTACGCTGAAAGAGTTTGGGGAATCAAAGACGGAAGCGTAGAGGAAAAAGCTGAACTGGGTATTAAAAAACTGGAAGAATTTTTCCACAGTCTTCACATCAAAACCAAGCTTTCCGAATATACGGAAGACTTTAAAGGAACAGCTGAAAAGGTTGAAAAAGCCTTTACAGAAAGAAACTGGCTGGGACTTGGAGAATACAAAAAACTGACTCCGCAGGATGCTTATAAGATTGTAGAAATGAGTTATTAAGGGATTGGGGATACAGGGCACGAGGTTCGAGCTATGTTATTTCGAGATTCGGATGACAGTGTTTATATTAATTTTAAAGTTGAATATATAAACCCTGAAACTTGTATCTCTCATCACAATATTCATAAAATTATTTAATTTACAAACATTCGTTTAAAAAATCATTATTTCATTATAGATATTTCAAATTTATTTATATTTTAGCATATTCTTAAATTTGTGAAAATGAAAAAACAGCTACTTTTATTTGCCTTTTCTGCCCTGGCGCTTACTTCTTGTAAAGATGATAATCTTGAAGCTTATGATATGGATATCATGAAAGGAGATTGGAAGGAAGTTAAAAGGGAAGTAATTTCCGGAAAAGATAATAAAACAGTGCTTTATACTGAAACGTTAACCGGATGTGCAACCAAAAATACTCTTTTCTTAAGAACAGATTATTATGTGAGCTACACGGCGTATACGGGAGAAGGGGCCAACTGTACTCCAGCTCCCAAAACTGAAGGAAGATATACCTACGATGCCGATTCAAAAATTATTGGAATTAAACTTGGTGACGAAGGATCTGTCAATTACAGAATTGATATGTTAACAGCCAAAGATCTTAAACTTGCCCAGCAGTCAGGGATCTTTGATATGGATGGAGATAAAATTCCGGATATCCCTTACGTTACCTACAAAAGATAAAATATAAACTCCCGCTAATCGGGAGTTTTTTATTACTTTTATATCTAATTTAAAACTGAATATAATGAAGAAGATTCTATCAGCATTTCTATTGCTGTACTTTGCTATTGCCTTTTCTCAGGAAAAAAAACCGATGTTCTGGCAGGACATCCAGGAGTTTAAAAAGCTGGATCAGCAAAATCCGCCTCAAAAGGATGCTATTTTATTTATCGGAAGTTCCTCATTCACCAAATGGACGGATGTAGCGGATTATTTTCCCGGCAAAACAATCATCAACAGAGGTTTCGGGGGATCCAGACTTACAGACCTTAATGATTTTGCAAATGATCTCTTAGCACCTTACCAACCCAAACAGATCATTATTTACTGTGGTGAAAATGATTTTGCCGACAATCACCAGCTAAAAGCAAAAGTGGTTGTAGACCGATATAAAGCTTTCTACAAAAAGATACGTGAAAGATTTCCTGATATTGAAGTAGATTATATCTCTATCAAATACTCACCAAGCCGCGAAGTGATCTGGCCACAGATGAAAATTGCCAACAAAAAGATTGCTGCTTTTATGAAAAAAGAACCTAATGCAGAATTTATTGATGTAACTAAGGCTATGGAAGATGCTAATGGAAATGTAAGAAAGAATATTTTTGTTGAAGATATGCTTCATTTTAAGCCGGAAGGATATAAAATCTGGGCCAGGATAATCACTCCTTATTTGAAGTAAACTCAACCCATAACAAAAAAATAATATCAAATTCGATTAAAAATAAAAAAACGATTCCTGAATTGGAATCGTTTTTTTATTTTATTTCTTTCTTTTCGACTTTGATATTGCTTTCTGCTGCGCTCTGTTGGCTCCAAACTTCTTAGGAGCTTTTCTTTTAGAAGGTCCACCCCAGTTTTCTTTGGTATTTTTAGCCTTTTTCTCGTGAAATGCTCCGCCTCCTTCGTTCAGTTTTACCTGTACAGGATTTTTCATCACTACCTGATCTTCTTCGGCAGCAATCTTCTTAGGATTGATCTTAACACCTTCAGGGAATTCATTAAATTTCAATTCCTTATCCATCAACAGCTCGATATCAAGCAGTAAAGGTTCTTCTTTTTTCGTTACAAAAACCAAAGCTTTTCCTTCTTTATCTGCTCTACCCGTTCTACCGATTCTGTGGATATACTGCTCGGGAACTTCAGGGGTCTCAAAATTGATGACATGCGTAATGTTTGAAATATCAAGACCTCTTGCCATGACATCGGTAGTAATCAAGCCTCTGATCTCTTCATTCTCAAACCTTTTCATCGCTTTTAGTCTGTAATTCTGCGATTTATTGGAGTGAATCACATCAAACTGTTCAGGGAAAAGTTCATCGATTTTAGTAAAGAGCAGATCAGCATGCCTTTTATTATTGTTAAAAATCAATACTTTGGACATATCTGTATCATTCTTCAGCAAATGTTCAAGTAAATTGATTTTAGTATTAAAGTTTTCAACTTTGTACCCTGTCTGTTCAATTTTTTCAAGTGGAGTTCCTGATTTTGCCAATGAAATTTCTACCGGACTTGCAAAATATTCATCCAACATATCATCTACTGCTTCTGTCATAGTAGCTGAGAAAAGAATATTCTGTCTTTTCTCCTTCATCATTTCAAAAATGTGGGTAAGCTGTGGTCTGAAACCAAGGTTAAGCATCTCATCAAATTCGTCAATGATCAGCTTCTGAACTTCCTTCAGAGAGATTGCATTGTCTATGGAAAGGTCCATCACTCTTCCCGGTGTTCCTACCAGAATATCACAACCATCATTGAACAATAGTTTTTGAGTATTGATATTTTTTCCACCGTATACTCCGATTACTCTTGCAGTAATATTTTCCGTCAGTTTTTCAAGGATTTCAGTCACCTGTACTACCAATTCTCTTGTAGGAACAAGCACCAAAACAGTTGGATTTCCTGTCTTACTGTATTTCCATGTTTTCAGAACGGGTAAAAGATAAGCCAATGTTTTTCCGGTTCCGGTCTGTGCAATTCCCATTACATCCCTTCCCGAAAGAATAGGCTTTAAGCTCTTTTCCTGAATGGGAGTAGGTTCAAATAATTCCAGATCCGCTAAAACATCAAGAATTTTAACCGGAAGGTCAAAATCCGCAAAAGTGAGTTTTTCCATTTTGCAAAGATAGGTATTTAATTACAAGTTGAAAATTTGAGTTGGCAGATATTAGACAGCAGGTTGCAGAGAGTAGCTATCTGATTATAGGGAATTACTACCAAATACACTGATGTTTCTAGCAACAAATAACAACCAGCAACAAATTAATTACTCATTTACCTTTACACTATTGACTTTGATTTTAATATCATCATCTTCCCATTTACTGGAGGTAACAATAACATATCCTTTCTTTTTAGGATCTTTTTTGATGGGGAATTGATCCTCTTCCCACTGATTACAATGCGTTGAAATAGAAGGCAATAATGGTTTCCAGCCCGTTTTACTTAAAGTATACACATAAAAAGGATGCCAGCAGCTGGTACACCAATTGGGATAAAATCCGATCTCTTCCTTCCCATCACCATTAAGATCTCCCAAATTATACAGACTTCCCTGGTTTGCAGGTGTAATGGTTATAGGTTTTATGTTTTTATCACTGAAATAAATGGTTGTTTCGCACTTTCCTTCACATTCGTCACCACAGTCGCTGACTTTTGTATAGGCGTATTCTTTTGTTCCGTTTCCGTCAAAATCTCCCTGAAGTTTCTCTTCACGTCCCTGTTGAGCCATACAATATGAGCTGAATAAGGTGATTGTTGTTATAATAAGTGTTTTCATTGTTGGTTTAGTTACGAGTTTCGGCGTTCGGGTTACGATTTATAAGTTAAAAGTTAAAGATTTTACAATTTTTCATCCTGCATTATAACGTCAACTATGCAAGTCAAATCACATAATACGTGTATTATTTTCTGGTTACTCTTAGCAGGAGGATTATAACTAAAAGGATTGAAAAGATAAAGCCTAAAACTGCTACTAATGAAAGTTCTCCGATTCTTGGTCCGGACTCGGAAGAAAAGACAATGGCTGTGGCAATGATATTTGCTCCTAAAACCATAGCCAGAATCAGATTGATGACACTGGATTTGATCAGTTGGTTGGTCTTATCTATATTTTTGATTTCACTGGAAACCGTAAATTTATTTTCATCCAGCTTTTGAAGAACGGAACGGAGCTCTTTCGGAATTTCATCCACATTATCCGTGAAATTCATCATCCGGTCCATCCCTGTTTTCAAAAGATTTTTAGGACTGATTTTCTTGGTAAAAATCTTTTTGGTGTAAGGGTGAAGACTTTTAACAATATCAAGATCAGGATTAATACTCCTTCCCACTCCTTCTATCAGGCTGATTCCTTTGAACAGAAGATAGAAATAATCCGGCATATAAAGCCTGTTGTCTTTCAATATATCCTTCATCTTGTTGATAATCACCTGTACATTGATATCCTGTAATGACGAGCTGTGAACAAAATTCAGAATATCATCCACATCATTTTCAAACCTTCTTTCGTCCGGAATTTCATAGCTTATGGCCATTTTTTTGAGTGAACGGACTATTTTATGCGAATTTTTAGCGACAAAACTGACAATAAGATTTTCAAGAATTTCTTTATCATTAGGCTGAATTTTCCCTACTGCTCCGAAATCGATGAAAACAATTCTGCCGTCTTTTCTTACTAAAATATTTCCGGCATGAGGATCGGCATGGAAAAACCCATAGTCTAAAATCTGTGATACAAAGAGTCTCAATCCTGTTTCTGAAACCTTTACAGGATCGATATCATTGGCCAAAAGAACAGATTTATCGGTTACTTTGATTCCATCAATAAATTCCATACAAAGAATATTGTTGTTGGAAAATTCTTCGTACACTTTAGGAACGTATGTTTCTTTATTGTTCTTAAAATTCAGACGGAACTGCTGGATATTATTTTTTTCATTGATCAGAGAGACTTCTTCGAGTAAAGATCTTTCAAAGGTAGAAATAGCCTGTTTCAGATTGAGTTTTTCTCCTATCTCCGAATAAGTGGATATCAGCTTTTCAATATCTTTAATCAACAGTAAATCATCTTCAATGACAGACTGAACATCAGGTTTTCTCAACTTTAAAATTACCGGACTGCCATCCAACAGAACAGCTTTGTACACCTGTGCAATGGAAGCCGTAGCCAAAGGCTTTTTCTGAATTTCACGGAAATAATCTTTGACGGAAATATTGAATTCACTTTCCAGCGCTTCTTCCACATCCATATCTACCGTATCCACTTTGTCCTGAAGTTTTTGTAACTCCTGGATCAATTCCGGCGGCAATAAGTCTTCCCTGTTACTAAATGTCTGACCCAATTTTACAAAGGTAGGTCCCAGCTCTTCTAGAGCGAGTCTTATTCTTTCATAAACGGTTCCTTTTGAAATGATTTCATCTGAATGACCAGAAGCTTCTTCCTGCTTATTTCCATTCATTCTAGCCAGAATATCTTTGAATCCATATTTACTTAATACGGAAATCAGTCTTGCGGATCTTTTCAGTTTTCTTTGAGGCTTGTCAAACATAGTGTATCAATAGTAGGTGCAATTTACTCCAAAAATTGTTCCTATTTTTTATTAAATTCGAGAACAAAAACAATAATAACTTCACCTATGAAAAAAACTATACTCTTGTTCTTTTTCCTCATTATTTCCTCCATCCTTTCAGGGCAGTCTAATTACAACCTTGGATATGCGGAATATATTAATGAACATTACAAAGAAGCAATCTCACTTTTTACTAAGGCCATCGAGAAAAAAGAAAAAACTTTTGACTCTTATCTTTACAGAGGAATGTCTTATTTATATTTGGAGGATATTAAAAATTCGAAAGAAGATTTTGATAAAGTTCTTAAACTGGACCCCAAAAATCGCAGGATCTATTCTTTTTACGCTACTTATTATTCCTCTCTGGCCGATTTTGGAAAAGCACTGGAGTATTATAATATTGCGATAGAGAGAGATCCTTTAGACTATGATTTATATAGTGAAAGAGGGGGCGTTAAAGCAGAACTGGGAATGTATAATGAAGCTTTGGCTGACGCCAATATTTCAGTAGAAAAACAACCTAAAAATTTCAGCAATTATCTGAACCGCGGATATATAAAAATGCGAATGGATAATTATTCTGAAGCTATTGAAGATTTCAATACATCATTGTCCTTAAAAGAGAGCCAGAAAGGATTTGGAAACAGAGGGGCGGCTTTTGCCTTGCTAAAACAATATGATGCTGCGCTTAAAGATTTAGAAAGATCCCTGCAATATAATTCTGACGACCCAACGGTTCTTTATATTCGTGGGGAAGTGCTGCTAGCTATGGGGCAACAGGAAAATGCATGTAAAAGCTTTCTTAAAAGCAGGCAATTTGGAAATACAGGGATTGATGATGTCATTTCCCAGGCAAAATGCACAGAGCTTAAAAATTAAAAAATTCACACATAATCAATATTTTAAAGGATAATATACATCAATATTAATAAAAACGGGTGGTATATTATAAAAATTAATATATTTACAACGTACAAATTAAAACAAATCAAAAGTATTAGAACATGAAAAATTTACGAAACAACAAACTTTCAAGAGAACAGTTAAAAGGAATTGCAGGAAGCGGAATCATTATCGGAAACTGCTCAAACCAATGCTGCCCTACAGACGGAAGACCAAAATGTACTGGACTGATCTGCCCTGCTGTAGTATGCCCTCAGTATATGTAAGACCAGAGTTTATACAGAATTATACGGTACCCGAAGAAATATTCTTCGGGTATTTTTTTTACCCTGAAAAATCCCTATGTACTTCAATTTCTGGCATATTATTTCCATCTGAAAAGAAAAAAATACAACTCTATAATTACAACACTATGTTAAAAAAAATTATTTCAGCTGGTCTTATTTTATCAGCAGTTATGTTTACAACACAAGTAAAAGCACAGGTAGCATCAGCGAGATCTATTGCAGAAGTGGCCACAAAAGAAATGAGTTATTTAGGGCTTACAGAATCACAGGCAAATAAGGTTACAGAGATCAATAAAATGACAGCAGATGCTCTTATTGCTCTTGATAACAAAGCCGGTGACAATAGCAGTTCCCAGAATAATAAAATGATTGCTGACGAATTTGTAAGCATAATTGCCCAGCGTCATCAGGCGATGGAGCAGATTCTTACTCCTGAGCAGATGGCTGTAGTAAAGCAAGACAGAGCAGAAAAGATTGCTCTTTTCAGAACATTGATTATGGTTCCTATTCTGGATCTGACTGAAAGACAGGTTGAGCAGGTATACGAGATCAACTTCAAAGGAGTACAGAAAGTTCAGAAAGATTTTGGAAAGCGTCTCAACAAGAAAAATGCGGGTCCTGAAGATGCTGACAGCAATAAGGCAAAAAAGGTTATTATAAGTGATTTTAAAGTCCTTGATAAAGATTTTAAAAAGATATTAAGCCCGGAACAATATGAGGTTTATAAAAACAATCAGGATTTAATCAGAGAATCTGCTAAAAAAGGATAGTTCGGTCCGTTTGGATAGTAAAATATCTGCGGCAGCTCCGTTGGAGCTGCCGCAGATATTTTTATTTAAGGTAGGTTTCGTAAAGGTCTTTTCTTCGGTCTTTCATTACCTGAACAGAACCGTTATGATGGAGATCTTTCAACAGATTCAAATCTACATCTACAATCAGGGTCATTTCTGTGTTGGGAGTAGCTTCTCCTTTCACGGCATTGGATGGAAAGGCAAAATCGGAAGGGGTAAACACCGCTGCCTGTCCGAACTGAATATCCATATTGTTTACCTTCGGAAGGTTTCCTACACAACCGGCAATGGCAACGTAGCATTCGTTTTCAATGGCTCTTGCTGCGGCACAGTGGCGTACTCTCATGTAGGCATTCTGAGTGTCTGTAAGATAAGGAACAAACAGAATCTTCATCCCCTGATCGGCCAGAATTCTTGGTAACTCCGGAAATTCCACGTCATAGCAGATGACAAGACCTATTTTTCCGCAGTCGGTATCAAAAACTTTGATTTCATTTCCACCCTTCATTCCATAATATCTCTTTTCGTTTGGAGTAATATGAATTTTTCTGTATTCATCCATACGGCCGTCACGGTGAAGAAGATAGCTTACGTTGTACAATTCATTATTTTCAAAAACAGGCATACTTCCCGAAATAATATTGACGTTGTAACTGATGGCCAGCTCTGAAATTTTTTCTTTGATTTCCTCTGTCAGCTTCGCCAGCTCTATCATACTGTCCCTTTCGGAAAGATTATTGAAGGGAGCCAGTAAAGGCGTGTTGAACAGCTCAGGGAAAAGGACGAAATCAGATTTGTAATCTCCCATTACGTTTACAAAGAATTCTACCTGCTCGTAAAAAGCTTCAATATCTTTAAAATGCCTCATCTGCCATTGCACCAATCCGAGACGGATAATGCTATCCTGCATGGTATTCGGTTTTCTGCTGTAATAAATATTGTTCCATTGCAAAAGAACTGCATTTTCTCTTGAAGCTTCATCTTCCGGAAGATATTTTTTCAGGATTTTTATCGGAAGAAAATTATTGGAAAGCTGGAAAGACAATACCGGATCATAGATCTCCTTATCTCTTACTTTTCGGATATAATTTCTTGCAGAAAGTTCGTGGCTGTATTTGTGATAATTCGGGATTCTGCCTCCAAGAATAATCGATTTCAGGTTTAATAACTCACAAAGTTCTTTTCGTGCATCGTACAATCTTCTTCCCAAACGTAGTTCCCGAAACTCAGGATCTACAAAAACTTCAATTCCGTAGAGAACATTCCCCGTTGAAGTATGGGTATTGAATGTATAATTTCCTGTAATATCACTATAGGTATGGTCGTCCCCGAATTCTTCATAATTGACGATAATGGAAAGCGCTACAGCAGCGAGTTTTCCGTCAACCGTGATACAAATTTGTCCGTTAGGGAATATTTTTGTCAGTTTATCAATACTTTTTTTGGACCATATAGACTCCGACATCTGTGGGTAGGCCCTTTTCATCGTTTCCGCCAGTTCATCATAATCCTGAAGGGTCAGGTTTCTTGTTTCTATTTGCATTTGATGTAATTTTACTTAAATTTAGTGAAAATATTTTACTTAAATCCTTATAGATAACTACTTCCCCAACTATTTATACAAAATTTAACAGTGGATATCACCGAAATTTTACAAGCAGCAGTTCACTCAAATAATTATTGGAAACACTCTGATTTCAGTTCTGTAATCGAGGCGCTTTCATTTCCTTATCGCACTGATATAGAAAAGGAATCAGAAAAAATTGCTATTCTAAATTTGGGAAATAAAACTGTGGGATATATCTGTCTGAATTATCCTCTGATTTTTATAGAAAAGCTATATGCTTTACAGGTAAAAAATATTCTGCATACATTTCGTGATATAGAATATATTATTGTCGATACGCTATCTAATCCGTATTTGACTGTAGATCCTGATATTTATAATGCTTATTTTGATTTTATAGAAAACCTGAATGCTTTTTCTGCGGAAGATTTTTATTTTTACAATGTAAATTAAAAATCATTCTTGTCCGATTAAATTAAATTTTTATTAGTTGATGAAACCATACGCAGTAATTTTACTCATAAGCGTCACCATTATGTTTATTTTAAGAATCTTTTATGCTGATACATCAGTCAATGTTTCGCATAATTTAAACTTGTTTTTAGCATCTGAAATAAAACCCCAGGAAGCAAAAAGTTTTATTTACTTCTATTTAATAGGTACTATGTTAACAAGTTATGTCATTTTCCATAAACATATACTCTTCAAGCTGATATATTGCTTGTTAATTGCTTTAAATATTTTACTGATCATTTCTTCATTGAAACAGTTTTAACAAAAAAATCCTACCCAAAATGGGCAGGATTTATATTTAAATTCAAGTCAAAAATTATTCCCACTCAATCGTTGCAGGTGGTTTGCTTGAAATATCGTAAGCTACTCTGTTGATTCCTCTTACTTCGTTGATGATTCTGCTGGAAACGGTATCCAGGAACTCGTAAGGAAGTCTGCTCCACGTTGCCGTCATAAAGTCGATGGTATTGGCAGAACGAACTACAGCTGTATATTCGTAAGTTCTTTCGTCACCCATTACTCCTACAGATTTTACAGGAAGAAGGACTACAAATGCCTGAGATACTTTTTCGTAAAGGTCATTTTTGTATAATTCTTCGATGAAGATATCATCCGCTTCCTGAAGGATTCTTACTTTCTCAGCATCTACCGCTCCCAATACTCTGATTCCTAATCCAGGACCTGGGAAAGGGTGTCTGTATACCAGGTGATGAGGAATACCCAATTCTTCTCCTACTCTTCTTACTTCGTCCTTGAAAAGCTCTCTTAATGGCTCTAATAATTCGAATTCCATATCTTCAGGAAGTCCTCCAACGTTGTGGTGTGACTTGATTACTGCAGATGGTCCATTAACAGACTGGCTTTCGATAACGTCAGGATAAATGGTTCCCTGAGCTAAGAACTTAGCACCTTCAATTTTGTGAGATTCTTCGTCAAATACGTGGATGAATTCGTTTCCGATGATTTTTCTCTTTGCTTCAGGATCGTCTACTCCGGCTAGTTTTGAAAGGAATCTTTCTTTAGCATCCACCATTTTAATGTTCATATGGAAATGCTCTCCATACTGATCCATTACTTTTTTCCCTTCATCCTTTCTCAATAATCCCGTATCTACGAAGATACAAGTCAACTGATCACCGATGGCTTTGTGGATCAAAACAGCGGCTACAGAAGAGTCTACACCTCCTGAAAGTCCAAGGATTACTTTGTTGTCTCCTACTTTCTCACGGATTTCCTCAACTGTTTTTTCAATATAGTTAGTCAGTTTCCAGTTTTTCTCTGAGTTACAGATGCTGAAAACGAAATTTTCAAGCATTTTCCCTCCTTCTTCTGTATGAGAAACTTCCGGGTGGAACTGAACGCAGAAGATTTTTTTGTCTTCATTGGAGATAGAAGCAATTACGCCTGATTTCGCATTTAATTCAAAACCTGCAGGCAATTCTCCTACTTCGTCAAAGTGGCTCATCCAAACAACAGAGTTCTGAGTAACTCCTTTTAATAAAGAGCTTTCTTTAACGATCTCTAAGTTGGCTTTACCGTATTCTCCTTTCTCTCCTTTGTTTACTTTTCCTCCTAAAAGGTGAGCCGTCATCTGCATTCCGTAACAGATTCCCAATACAGGAACTCCCTGCTCGTATAATTCTTTCTCAACCAGGTGAGCATTTTCTGCATTTACAGAACTTGGTCCACCGGATAGGATGATTCCTTTTGGCTGTTTTGCTAAAATATCTTGTAATGGTGTATTGTAAGGCAAGATTTCAGAGTACACACCCATCTCACGGATTCTTCTTCCGATAAGCTGGTTGTACTGGGATCCGAAATCTAAAATAATAATACCGTTGTTCATTTTTGATAATTGATAAATGATGATTAAATTAAAAGCTTTAAGCTATAGGCTTCAGGCAATAAGCTTTCTATAACGCAATAAGCATGCTGCCTGTAGCCTAAAGCTTATTGCTTACTTAACTGTTTTACAAAAAAAGACTTGGATTAGCTCCAAATCTTTTTTCGTGATTTTTATTAAAACTTTCCGATGTCTTCTCTATAGAAGCCGTAATCGAAATGTACGTGACCTGCGTCTTCGTAAACTTTCTTGCGGGCATCTTCGTAAGTAGCTCCTGTAGCCACAATGTTCAGTACTCTACCGCCATTGGAAACTACTTTATCACCTTTGGTGACAGCTCCTGCGTATAACAGTTTACTGTGTTTCAGTTTGTCTTCTCCTGTAATTTCGAAACCTATTTCGATATTTCTCGGATATCCTCCTGAACACATAACAAGGCAAACTGCTTTTTCGTCTTTAAACTTAAGCTCAATGTCTTTTCCTTCCATACAATCCTGAATCACATCCAGAAGATTGTTTTCCATCAACGCCATCAATACCTGAGTTTCAGGATCTCCGAATCTCATGTTGTATTCAAGAAGGTAAGCTCCGTTTTTCGTTACCATCAATCCGAAGAAGATGATTCCTTTAAATCCGAAACCTTCAGCTTTAAGACCTTTGACAGTAGGTTCTAAGATATTTTTCTCAAAATCTGCATAGTGCTCCTGAGTAAATTCCGGGCTTGGTGCTACTGAACCCATACCTCCTGTATTAGGTCCTGTATCTCCGTTTCCAGCTTTTTTATAGTCTTTTGCTGCTACACATGGAAATAATTTTTCTCCGTTAGAGAAAGCAATGATAGAAGCTTCAAAACCTTGTAAATATTCTTCAATAACTAAACGAATACCAGCATCACCATAGATTCTTCTGATCATGAAATCGTGGATTGTGGCTTCAGCTTCTTCAAGGTTGTCACAAATAACAACGCCTTTTCCGCCAGCTAAACCACTTGCCTTGATTACCAAAGGATACTGCTGTGTCTGCACATATTCTTTAGCTTCATTATATGAATCAAATACTACAGCTTTAGCTGTTTTGATATCATAGGTCTGCATAAATTTCTTAGAGAAAGCTTTACTTCCTTCCAGGCTCGCTACTTTTTGAGTAGGCCCGAAAACCTTAAGATCATGCTTTTTAAATTCGTCCTTGATACCCGCTACAAGAGGAGCTTCCGGACCTACGATCGTAAGATCAATTTTTTCTTTAATAGCGAAATCTCTAAGTTCTTTGATTTCTGATAAATGAACATTTTTCCCTATTACATCGGTAGTAGCATTCCCGTTGGCAAAAAACATTTTAGAAATTCTTGAGTCATTCTGAAGCTTTGCCGCTAAAGCAGATTCTCTACCGCCTTCACCTATGATTAATATTCTCATACTTTATTTATTATCTAGTCTTAATTTACAAATATATAATTTTGAATGCTAAAAATACAATCCCTAATTATTTTTTAATTCTATTTTAATTAGTGGAAAAAGTGTCTGACACCTGTAAACATCATTGGAATACTGTGCTCGTTTGCTGCCTCAATACTATCCTGATCTTTTACACTTCCACCTGGCTGAATAATCGCCTTGATGCCTTCCTGAGCGCAGAAATCTACTACATCACGGAAAGGGAAAAATGCATCTGAAGCCAGTACTAAATCTCCTGAGAATTTTTCTTTTGCTCTTTCGATCGCCTGCTGTGTTGCCCAGATTCTGTTTACCTGTCCGCCACCGATACCGAATGCCTGAATTCCGTTGGAAACTACGATTGCATTAGACTTCACATATTTTACTACTCTCTGAGAGAAAAGCAATGCTTTTTTCTGCTCTTCTGTAGGCTGTACTTCAGTTACCACTTTGATATCATCTGAGAAGTGAAGGTCATTATCCTGAACAAGGATACCTCCGTCTACTTTCACCCAGGTCTGTTTGTCAGAAACAGGGTTTACGATTTTGATGATTCTCAGGTTTTTCTTTTTTCTTAAAATTTCAAGAGCTTCTTCATCAAATTCAGGAGCCATTACAATTTCAAGGAAAGTTTTGTTGAGCTCTTCCGCTGTTGCTGCATCAATTTTATAGTTCATTGCAACAATTCCGCCAAAGATGGAAACCGGATCACATTCAAATGTTTTCTGATAGGTTTCCAATGCTGAAGTTCCGATCGCAACGCCACAAGGGGTAGAGTGTTTTACAGCACAACAAGCCATTTCTTCTTTGAACTCAGTGACTACTTTCCAGCAAAGGTCCATATCACGAAGATTGTTGAAAGAAAGTTCTTTACCTCCAAGCTGTTCAAAGTCTTTCATCGCTCCGTTTTCGAAAGTAGAAACGTAGTAAGCTGCTGTCTGGTGAGGATTTTCTCCATATCTTAGATCTGCTACTTTTTTATAAGAAGCATTCAGATAAGTAGGATATTCTTCATCTAAAAGCATTCTTGAAATAGCCGCATCATATGCAGAGGTAAGGTTGAATACTTTTCCTGCAAGTTTTTTACGGGTTTCGATATACGTATCACCGTTTTGCTCCATTTCAATTTTCACTGCTGCATAGTCTTCAACATCAGTGATTACTGTTACAGAATCAAAGTTTTTCGCTGCAGAACGAAGCATTGAAGGTCCACCGATATCGATAAACTCTACTTTTTCATGTAAAGAAATGTCTTTGTTTACATTTTCAAAGAAAGGATAAAGATTTACGATTACCATGTCAATCAGACCAATTCCGTGCTCCTGAACGGTTTTCATGTGCTCTTCATTGTTACGAACAGCCAACAATCCACCGTGAACTTTTGGGTGTAAAGTTTTCACTCTTCCATCCAACATTTCAGGGAAATTGGTAACCTCATCAATCTGAATAGGATTTAAACCAGCGTCTTTCAAATGTTTGAACGTTCCTCCTGTAGAGATCAACTCATAATTCTGAGCTTCCAAAAACTGTGCGAATTCTATTAATCCACTTTTGTCAGAAACACTGATTAAAACTCTCTTTTTACTCATTTTACTTTCAATTTTTTACTTTTTACAGCTATTTCAAACTGTGTCCGGGTCTTTCACCTCCGAACTTACTTTTATTTTACTTAGATTTCTTTTTATTAATGTAACAATGTATCAGTCCAGCAATGTAACAATACCTTCAACATTGGTAAATTGGTACACTGATACATTGTTATATTTATTCATTTCCCAGGACCTTATTGATCGCGATCGGAAATATTTCATATTCAATCTGGTGAACTTTCTGAGCCAGGGTTTCAGGAGTGTCCTCAGCGGTTACTTCGAAAGACTTCTGAAGAATAGCTTCTCCTTCGTCAATCCCTGGTGTCACAAAATGTACAGTTGCCCCACTCTCTATTTCTTTCGCTTCAATAACTGCATTGTGAACGTTCATTCCCCACATTCCTTTTCCTCCGAATTTCGGAAGCAAAGCCGGGTGAATATTGATTATTTTACCATTCCAGTTTTCACAGAATTCAGATTTTAAGATGGATAAAAATCCTGCCAATACAATCAGATCTGTATTTTCAGGGATTACTTTGGCCAATTCGCTGCTGAAGTTCTTTCCTCTCGGAATGAGTATGTTTTCTATATTGTGATTCTTTGCTCTTTCCAGTCCGAAACATTCTCTGTCTGCTACCACCAGAGTTACTTTTGCATTCTGGATTTCTCCTGAGTCAATAGTATCAATGATTCTCTGCAGATTGGTTCCTGAACCGGATACGAGTACAACAATGTTCTTCATTATTCAGATGTTAGATGTCAGATTAAAGATTACAGACTTACATCTGATATCTAAGATCTGAAATCTGATGTCATTTAAAATTTCAAATTGATTTTCTCTGCTCCTTCAGTAATTTCTCCGATTTCGTAAGCGTCATCTAAAAGGTGTAATACTTTTTCAGCATGTTCAGCATCTACAACGATTACCATTCCTACACCCATGTTGAATGTTCCGTGCATTTCTTCACGTGCCACTCCACCTCTTTTTTCAAGCTCAAGCATCACACTAGGAATTCTGATTTTTGATTCGTCGATAGAAGCACAAAGTCCTTCCGGAATAATTCTAGGAACGTTTTCGTAAAGACCACCTCCTGTGATATGGGCAATTCCTTCTACTCTTACTTCTTCCAGTACTTTATGAATATCTTTGTAGTATAGTCTTGTAGGAACTAAAAGTGTTTCGTATAATGGTTTTCCTTCGAATTCTTCTTCAAAATCCGGGAATACTTTTCTTACTAAAGAGAATCCGTTTGAGTGGAATCCTGAGCTTGGCAATGCAATAATTTTGTTTCCAGCTTTGATCTTAGAACCGTCAATGATCTGGTCTTTTTCTACGATTCCTACACAGAATCCTGCAACATCATAATCTCCGGGCTGGTACATTCCAGGCATTTCAGCAGTTTCACCACCAATCAATGCACAGTTGTTATCCTTACAAGCGGCAACCATTCCTAAAACGATTTCTGCAGCGATTTCTGAATCAAGCTTTCCACAAGCCAGATAATCCAGAAAGAATAAAGGTTTAGCACCGTGGCAAAGAATATCGTTGGCACACATTGCGAAGCAATCTACCCCGATAGAATCGTATTTTTTGGTATCTAAAGCTACTTTCAGCTTTGTTCCTACTCCATCTGTTCCTGATACAAGAACCGGATTTTTGTATCCTCCGATTTCATAGAAAGCACCAAAACTTCCCAAGTGGTTCAGTACATTGGAATTGTGGGTTTCACCGACCGCTTTTTTGATCTTGTCAACCGTTTTGTATCCTTCTTCTTTGTCTACTCCTGCTGATTTGTAAGTGTTGCTCATGTCTGCTTAGATTTTTAGATATAGGATTTCAGATCTCAGATTTCAGATGATTCTTATCTTGTATCTGACGTCTTGCGTCTTATTATCTTTTAATATTTCAATTACTTTTATACTCGATTTTAGAAAACAAAAAAGCCGACAATCTTTTCAGATTATCGGCCGTTATTTTATCTCAGAATTTCAGAGCCCACAACTTTCCCTTTATGAGAAAAACATTGTTTATAGGAGGTCTGAATTTTCATCTCTTTTCTTTTTGCAAAAATAGTAATTTTAAATGAATATTCAAATTCTATTTTTCAAGGATTGTTTCAATGGCTGCAATCTTCTTAATTTTTTCTTTTAACTCACTGTCTTTCTCTTCATTAGAAATTTTCTGAGCGGCTTTATCAAAGTTATCATTAAAGAAAGGAAGAGAAAAAGTTTCCACCACATTTCCTCCGTGGAAAGGGAAACGCTTTGATGCTGCTTCCAAAACACCTGCTCCACCTCTACCTCCGGGAGATGTAGACATCAATAGCATAGGTACTTCATTCCAAACGGTTCTGTCTTTGATTCTGGATACCCAGTCAAACACATTTTTGAATGCTGTAGAATACGTTCCGTTGTGCTCTCCCAAAGAAACCAGTAATACATCAGCACCGTCAATTTTTGCTGCGAAATCATGAGCTTCCTGTGGAACACCGCCTGCTAATTCTCTTTCGTGTTTATAGATAGGCATTTCAAAAGGGTTTAAATCGATTACTTCTACTTCTGCATTTTCAAATAACGTTGATGCATAGGCTACCAACTGCTTGTTCATTGAAACTTCTGAATTACTTCCTGCTATTGCTAAAATTTTCATAGGTGAGGTTTATTTTTAAGATTACAAATTTAGTTTTTTATTTAAGATAAGACGGCAGTTCCATAGGTACTTCCATTAATAATACTTCAGTGTCTTCTACGGCTTCAATATTAAAGCTCTGTGTATCCCAGATTCCTAATCCGTCTCTTTCATTCAGGACACGGTCTCCGATTTTTGCGCTTCCTTTTAAAACAAACGCATACACTCCGTTTCCTTTTTTGTTGAGCATATAATTTTTACCGTTTCCTTTTTTAAAGTTGGCCAGATTGAACCATGCGTCCTGATGAATCCAAACTCCGTCATCATTTTTATTGGGAGATAAGATCTGTTGGAATCCATTGATTTTTTCTCCTTCTTTGATACTTTTCTGATCGTATCTCGGTTCAACATTCTGTTCTTTTGGGAACACCCAGATCTGAAGGAATTTTACTTCTTCATCTTTATTTTTATTGTATTCGCTGTGCATGACACCTGTTCCGGCACTCATCACCTGAATTTCTCCTTTTCTGATTACTGCTGTGGTTCCCATGGAGTCTTTATGTTCCAGATCTCCTTCCAAAGGAATGGATATAATTTCCATATCTCTGTGTGGGTGTGTTCCGAAGCCCATTCCCTGCGAAACGGTGTCATCGTTCAATACTCTTAAAACTCCGAAGTTGGTTCTATCTCTGTTTTGATAGTTGGCAAAACTGAATGTATGGTAAGAATTTAACCATCCGTGGTTGGCATGGCCTCTTGAATCTGCTTTATGATATACTGTTTTCATTTTCTGTGATTATTTATAGTACAAATGTACGGGATGTAGGTGTTTAAAAAGTTGATGTAGGTTAAGAAACGAAATTTGGAGAAATTAAAAAGGTTGAGAAAGCTCAGAAAGTGAGGATTATTTTATAGGTCTGATTACGCGATTTTTTTATTTACAGTATGTTTTTAAGGCGCAAAGATTTTATTTGCGATATAAGTATACGAAGGATAGATTTTAAGTTTTGGCTAAAGCCAATTGATGAATGTTTAAAAGAAAAGCGGGCTAAAGCCCGCTCCTATTGAATTTTATGATGCTATTTTAAATTAAATTTCAAAACACATCACATTACTTATTTCTAACCTCTATTTTCTTATTAAAAATGTACCTGCTTGATTTCCTCTTCAATTTCCTTAGGGGTTTCATCTTCGGATTTCACAAAAATCATGGTTACTACGGCTCCGATCAGCATGCAAACACCTCCTGCGACAACATAATCCATCGCCTGTTTTCCGAAAATCCCGCTTACGATAGGACCTCCGAACAAACCATTGATGATCTGAGGAATCACAATAAAGAAGTTGAATATGCCCATATAAACCCCCATCTTCCGTTGTGGAATCACCTCAATAAGCATGGCATAAGGCATTGCGAGAATACTTGCCCAGGCAAAGCCTAATCCAATCATGGAGATCCATAAATTGTTGACATCCTTAATGAAATACATGGAAACCAGTCCCAAACCTCCGCACAATAAAGCTAAAGCATGAGTCTGTTTTTTACCAATCAGCTTAGCGATAGGTGTTAACAGAAACGCAAACGGAATCGCCCAGAGATTATACATTCCGAAAAGTTTTCCGGTAAGGTCTCCAGCATCATTGAATGCCTTGGAATGGGTATCTTCCGGGGAAAGTCCAAAATGATGGGTTGCCAGAGCACTGGTGGTAAATACCCACATGGTAAACAATGCGAACCATGAGAAAAACTGAACAATTCCCAGCTTTTTCATCTGCAAAGGTATCGCTGCAAAGTCTTTAAAAATATCTGAAAACTTAGAGTTATTTTGGTCTGCGTCTTTTCCATCTTCAAAATCAGCAAATTCCTGTGGGGAATACTCTCTGGTTGTCATGATCGTGTATAGAATTGATATAATAAGCAATCCTGCGCCGATATAAAAAGAGTAAATGACATTATCTGCTACAAATCCCTCCGGTGCTTCATTGGAAATTCCCATTTTCGTTAACCAGTCCGGCAGATAAGATCCTAATACTGCCCCGATTCCAATCAGAATTGTTTGTACAGAAAATCCTATCGTACCCTGATGTTTAGGAAGCATATCACCTACCAAAGCCCGGAAAGGTTCCATGGCAATATTCACTGAAGCATCCATCATGGCTAAAAATATTACCGCTAACAAAAGTGCATTGGCGGCAAACATCTGAGTAACGGATGCTGCATTAGGAAGGAGAACCAATCCTATCGCGCATAAAACAGCGCCAATCAGGAAATAAGGCTTTCTCCTTCCCAACGGACTCCATGTATTATCACCCATATGGCCGATAATAGGCTGAACAATGAGTCCTGTAATAGGAGCCACCAGCCAGAACCAGGATAACTCGTGAACATCTGCTCCTAAATTCCCCAAAATACGGCTCGCATTTCCATTTTGTAACCCGAATGCCATCTGAATTCCCAGGAATCCCATGCTCATATTGATAATCTGGAGCATCGATAGGTCTGGCTTTTTTCTTTTCCCGACTGCCCCAGTATCATATTTCCCCATCATTATTGCCATTATGATTTCAGTTTTTGAATTAACGCATCTTCAATAGGTGCTTTTTCCGTAACCACTTTGTCTACCACCTCATTAGGCACTGTCACAGAAAGAACATATTGTTTTACCTTCCAGCTTCCATTGATTTTCTCTACCACTCCTGAGCCTCTGCAGATCTTCATCTGTGTATCCAGCAATTCGTCAAACCAGGCCAGTTTCCCATCTTTACTGAAATAAATATTTCTTTTAAGAGCTTTAAAGTTCCAGGTTTTCTTTTTGTCAAAGTAAGGTTTTGCCCAAACCATAAATGCTTTTTTATCCCAGATTTCAGTTGCATCTGTTCCGATGAAGGTAGATTCCTCTGCAAACAGATTAAAATAGGCATCGTAATCTGCTTTTGCCGCCATTGCATTAAAGGTATCAAGCATGGTACCGATTTCCGATTTTTCTTTTTCAAATCCGGTCTTCGACTGTGCTGTAAGTAAAGAAAATCCCAGTAAAAAAAGGATTAATGTATAAGCAGTCGTTAGTTTTTTCATAGGTAATTATTATTTTTCTAATTCAATGATGAATGGTGTCTTTGCAGGGATATTCATACTGTTTTGTAATGAAATTTCTTTTCCTGAAATTACTTCTTTTCCTTTTGTATATCCATTCAGTGATTCTGCGAATCTTTTCAGATCTAACGTCTGATCTTTTTCATTATTGTTGATGGCCACCATTACACTTTCTTTTTCATTATATCTGAAATACACAAAAACGCCATCCTGAGGAACGAAATTTTTAGTTTTTCCATGATGTATCACGTCTTTACCTTTTCTCCAGTTTAATAATTTCTGAGTAAACCGGAAAAATTCTTTCTGCTCTGCAGTTTGAGCGGATGGATTGAAAGCGTTTTGTGTATCAGATTTCCAGCCTCCTGGAAAATCCCTGCGGATATCCGCATCACCACCAGTTTTTTTATCACCTCTCATTCCTATTTCAGATCCGTAATAAATCTGTGGAATTCCTCTTACTGTCGATATCAGAGTGAGTGCCATTTTATAGGCATCAGGATTTGCATTAAAGATTTCATTCCATCTTTCGGTGTCATGATTTTCAAAGAAAACAAGGGTATTATTGATATCCGGATAAAGGAAATCGCTCGTAAAAGAATCGTAAATACGGATCATTCCTTTATCCCAGCTTTCTTTTTCTTTAAGGGCTTTAGGCATGTTTTCAAAGAGCATAAAATCCATCACCGATGGTAAATTTGAATTGTAATTTTCTATCGCCCCGATCTTCGAATTTTTCTGCCACGCGGCAATTTGAGCTGCTGTATACAGCCATGTTTCCCCTACGATATTGAATTTCGGATATTCATCGGTGATCGCCTTTGCCCATTTTGCCATGGCGTCTTTATCATTGTAAGGATAGGTATCTACACGAAATCCTCCCAGCTCGGCATATTCGATCCACCAGATAGCATTTTGGATCAGATATTTCAGGACCAATGGATTTTTCTGGTTGATATCAGGCATCGTTGTATCAAACCATCCGTCCAGGGCATATTTTTTATCAATATCCGAAGCATTGGTATCAAACTGTGTCGTCGTTTTATAGTTTGACCGTTTAAATCCTTTTTCTCCTTCATCAAACCAGTGTATCCAGTCTTTGGAAGGAAGATCTTTAATCATCCAGTGGGAGCCGCCCCAGTGATTGGTTACATAATCCATCACTAACATCATCTTTCGCTTATTTAGCTCCTGGGATAATGTTTTATAATCTTCGTTGGTACCGTAGCGTGCATCAATTTTATATAGATCGGTCTGAGCATAACCGTGATAGGAATACACTTTTTCGTTATCCTCATTCACGGGAGTCAGCCAGACTGCTGTAGCTCCTAAATTCTGGATATAATCAAGATTATTGATAATCCCGCGGAGATCTCCTCCATGTCTGCCGTTGGGAAGACTGCGATCTGCTTTTTCGGTAAGCTCCGGTCTTGAATCATTCTTCTCATCACCATTGGCAAAACGGTCCGGCATGATCAGATACATGAGATCTTTTGAAGTAAAAGATTCACGATCGGTAGATCCCGGATTCCTTTGTTTCAGCTCATAAGTGTATGAACCCATATTCTTTTTGCCTTTCTTAATATTGATAGCAAACTTCGGAACGTTTATTTCGTTGGTATTGACTGTAATAAAAACATAGTTAGGATTATCTACTTTCCTTATGTCTTTGATCTGTATGCCATCTGAAAGCGTAATCTCGTTATTAGCCACTTCTTTTCCGTATACAAGAATCTGAAGTTCAGGATTTTTCATCCCCTTCCACCAGAAAGCAGGCTCTACTCTTTCCAGATTTTTCTGGGAAAAAGCAAAAGAAGCTATCGAAAGGGCGAATGCTGCATATATTGTCTTCATATTAGTGTTCAATTTAGCATTAAATTTTCATATATACGTTCAAAAATGTAACGGAAAGTCTCTTTTTTTAATCTTCATTTCTATAAGATTATCAGATTAAATGACTTCATTTTAATTTTTATAAAGAATAATTAAATTTTTCACAAAAAATTCATGCATAAACTTAATTTCCCATGCTTTTTATGTTTAGTTTTATAGAAAAAATGTTGGATTTCAGCAATATGTTCAAAACTGAAGGACCGGATGTTGTTTACACATGGACAATTCCTGTGTTTGCTGCTATAATTTTCCTGGAAATGGCCTACAGTCATTTTAATAAAGAGAAAATATATGAGACAAAAGACGTAGCAACAAATGTCCTTTTCGCCTTGCTTAATTATGGACTAGATATCATCATGAAGGGTTTCTCCTTATTTGTTATGATGTTTTTTTACCAGCACCGTCTTTTCGACTGGCAGGAGGGGATCTGGTACTGGATTGCCGTATTCCTGGCTCAGGACTTTGCTTATTATGTCCATCATTATGTAGATCATCATTCGCGTGTTTTCTGGGCGGTACATATTACCCATCATAATTCTGATTATTTCAATATAAGTACGGGATTCAGAAGCCCTGTATTTCAGCCGTTGTACAGGTATTTATTTTTCTCTCCACTAGCTTTCATGGGTTTTCATCCGTGGCATATTCTGGTAGCCTACTCTTCTATACAGATTTACGGTACGTTTGTACACACCCAATCGATTAAAAGTATGGGATTTTTAGAATATATCCTGGTGACACCTTCTCATCACAGGGTACATCATGCCTGCAATATCAAATATCTGGACCGCAATATGGGAATGGGACTGATTATCTGGGATAAAATTTTCGGGACTTTTGAAAAAGAAGATCCTGAAGTTCCTGTAAAATATGGAGTTTATCCGAAAATAAAATCCAAAGATCCCGCAACGATGCTTTTCTATGAATGGAGAAGAATAGGGAAAGATATCAGACAGCCGGGAATTTCTTTTAAAGACCGTCTAAAATATCTTTTTTATTCGCCAGGATGGAGACATGACGGAACTGGAAAAACCGTCAAACAGTATCAGAAAGAATATAAAGAGAAAATAAAAACTCCTGTTAAAGTACAGGAACAACTATTAGAATCTGAAAATCAATATTCCCAGCTGATTCAACACGCAGAGGATAAATAAAAATACCCCGGTCATCGAAAATCCGATAAACCGGGGCACCTTAGTGTATCTTTACAATTATTTTACTGGTTTAATTGAAATTGCGAAACCGCCGCTTCTTACCATTTTAAAATTAATTTTTGACTTACTTGTAATCTCTTTTTTGTAGATGTTATAACTTTGAGGGTTATCGATATAATCAGCATCTTTTCCATCTTCATAGATGGTTGCCTCATATTTCTTTCCTTTATCCAGGAATGAGAAGTCTACAGTATACTCACGTTTGTTTTCATCCGTGATACCTCCTACAAACCAGTTTTCAGTGCCTTTTGCTTTTCTCGCTGTAACTACATAATCACCAGGCTCAGCAGCTAAGATTTTTGTATCATCCCAATCTGCTGCAACATCCTTAATAAACTGGAATGCATCCATATGCTTTTTGTAGTTCTCGGGAAGATCCGCAGCCATCTGAAGCGGCATATACATCGTTACATAAAGTGCTAACTGCTTTACCAGAGTAGTTTTTACAAAACGGTTATCTCCAGGGAAATAATAGTCAAGTTTTGTCTGGAAAATTCCCGGCGTGTAATCCATAGAACCTCCCATCCATCTTGTAAACGGAAGAACCGTCTGGTGATCCGGCTTATTTCCTCCGAAAGCTTCATATTCCGTTCCACGTGCTGCTTCTGCAGAAATATAGTTTGGATAAGTACGGCTTTCTCCTGTAGGACGTACGGATTCGTGAGAATTCACCATGATTTTATAGTCGTTTGCTTTTTCTGCAATTCTATAATAATGGTTGATGGTCCATTGAGAGTAATGATGTTCCCCTCTAGGAATGATATCTCCTACATATCCTGTTTTCACAGCATCATATCCATATTTATTCATGGTTTGGAAAGCTTTATCAGCCCATCTTTCATAGTTTGTCGCAGAACCTGAAGTTTCATGGTGCATGATGAGCTTGATTCCTTTTGAATGCGCATATTCATTCAACATCTTAATATCAAAATCCGGGTAAGGAGTAATGAAATCGAAAACAAACTCTTTTGAATGTCCGAACCAGTCTTCCCAACCGATGTTCCATCCTTCGATCAACAATCCCTGGAATCCGTTTTCTGCTGCAAAGTCAATATATTCTTTAACTTTTGTATTGTTGGCAGCATGTTTTCCGTTTGGAGTTAATTTTGCAAAATCTGTTTTACCTAAATGGACATTTTCAGCGGTAGAATAAGCCCATTGTGATTTTCCGATAATCATTTCCCACCAGACTCCCATGTATTTTGTAGGGTGAATGTAAGAAGTATCGGTGTACTTTGTAGGCTCATTAAGGTTGAAGATCATTTTAGAATCCATCACCTGCTCTGCTTTCGGAGCTACAATAATTGTCCTCCAAGGCGTTACTGACGGAGTCTGAATGTATCCTTTCGCTCCCTGTCTGTCGGCAGTCAAATGCGTTTTGAATTTAAAATTCTGTGCATCTACCTCAAGGTGTGAAGCCGGATAATCCAATACAGCTGCTTCTGCAACGTTAATATACAATGGCTCTTTTCCTTCTTTTTTAAGCATCAATGGAGACTGCACTGCATTTTTCACCAATGACTGTGAAGCGTTGGCATCATATGCTTTATCCCATTTTGAAGGGATTTCAGATACTTTTGTTTCCTGATACTGATACTCCTGAGAGTCATAATCTGCAACCATCCACCATGCCTTCATATCGGTAGGGAAATCGATTTCAGAATCTTCTTCTCTGATGACGAAATAATTAAGGTTTTTCTGTTGTGGGAATTCATATCTGAAACCCAATCCATCATTGAATAATCTGAACTTTACCACAATACTTCTGTCTGTAGAAGCCTGATTCAGGGTGACTGCCAGTTCGTTGTAATGGTTGATATAATTTTTCTTTTCTCCTAAAACCGGCTGCCAGGTTTCATTTTTGGAGTCTCTTTTTTCATCTGTCTTTGCAAAACCGTTGTTCAGATCGTATTTTGCATCTTCTGGTTTGGCAATTTCAGAAGCGAATTTTATGGCTGTGTCTTTAAATAATCTCAATCCCAATTTAGAATCTTCCACCACTACTGCCCCATTGTATTTCAGGTTATAGTAAGGTACTCCTTCTTTCAGCTGAAAGTTCATTTCGAACTTTCCGTCCGGAGATTTTAAAGATTGGGCTTTCACACCTGTAAACATCATTGAGAGCAAAAGTGCTCCAACTGTAATTTTCTTCATAATGACTATTTATTAACTTAAAAAATAAAGTGCTGCGGTAAAGCAGCACTTTGCTTTATTTTAGTTTGTTTAGTTTAATTTACAATTTAGTAATGGTTAACTTGTAATATGCTGAATTGTGTAGATCCAGTTCAATTTTATAATTACCTGCCTGTGAAACTTTATATCCAGGATCTCCTGTAACGGTTCCCTCTGAGCTTAAATAGGTCTGAACACCTGTCCCTGAAACTAAAGTCTGCTCTGCATCTTTTGGCTGGAACTTTATTGCCCAATCATCATTAGCTCTGAATTTAAATACTCCGGTATTGGATAAAGCAATTGAATTGATAACATAGGTTTTGGTTGCAGGATTGTATACAAAGTCAGTATCTGATCCCCATCCAGTAGGCGTTGCATCACCAATAACTCCGAAGTTTGCTAATGTAGCAGAATAGGTATTTGCTGCCCAGTCTACTTTCATATAATAAGTTCCTGCTGCTGCCGGTACTATATCTGAACCATCAACTTTTAGTTTTCCGCTATTGGTTCCATCATCCCCTTTATTTCCCGGCCAATCCTGATTGATCGCAAATTTATATTTACCATTATCACCTGAAGCATCTTTGATGAAAATAAATCCTCTGTATTTATCATTTTTCTCAGGAGAAAACAGATTCGGTGAATTAGATGGAGTCCAGTTTGCATAACCAGCTGCTCCTGCGTATGCTCCAGGAACATTGATCTTTGGATATACCAAATCAGGGTTTGGAGTATAAGGAGTTACTTTAAGAGCAATTACATTAGAATAAAAAGCTGCTGAGCCTACTGAAGTCTTCAATCTTACTTCGATATCGTTTACAACATCCGGAACTGCTCCAATGGCAAACATGGCGGCATTCAAAGCGGCATGTGTTGCAGAACCTGAAGTCATATCATTAGAAAAGTCAATGGTAGCACTTTTTTTGAAACCATCCCCTTTCATTCCAAATTCTACTTTCTGATTGGGAACTACAGCAATATTAAATGTTGGTTTTGTCCATGTAAAGCTTATTACGGCATCATTTGCATTAAGTTCATTAAGAACTATTGCACTTTTATCAGCAGATATTTTACCGGCAGATGTTTCATTAATAACCGCCTGATCTTCATCTTTTTCACAGGAAAAAACGATAAGACCTGTAAAAACCAGGGCTAATATTTTGAATAAATTTTTCATTTTAAACAGGATTTAAAATTAATACCCAGGATTCTGAATCAAATTAGGATTCGCTACAATATCTTTAGCAGGAATCGGGAACAGGTTTCTGTAGTTTTCTACTGCTTTTCCATCTTTTACATTTCCTTTCCATGGCCATAGATAATCCCCTGTGGTGAACTTATTGAAACGAATAAGATCACTTCTTCTGGTCATTTCCCATGATAATTCTCTGGCTCTCTCATCTAAAATGAAATTCAGATTGATAGAAGAAACATTTCCGCTTGTATCTCCATAAGCACGTTGTCTCAGTTGATTAATATAACCGATTGCTGTAGCCTGATTTCCGCCAGTTCCTCCTCTTAACACAGCTTCTGCATACATCAGATAAATATCTGCCAAACGGTACAATGGGATATCAGCCTCCACCCAGTTGGTATGAGCTCCGACAGATCCGTTACTTTTAACATTTTTAAACTTGATAAAAGCATAACCATCTGTAAATGAGCCTAAATCATTAATTTCTAGATTTTGCCCTGAAGTAAAGAATCTTCCTCTTTTGTCACTTCCATTATTAGGGAATAACCCTACAAATGCTTTTGTAGTTCTTAAACCACTCCATCCTCCATTCACTCCAAAATCAGCAGCTTTCATATCACCACCTATGGCAGCATGTACCAGATAAGTGGTCCCACCATTAGTCTGCGTATTGATTCCGTCAAAATTAACGCTTAAAATCTGCTCCGGATTATTGATATTATTATCAGCAAGGAATAAATCATCATATTTCGGTTTTAAAGAATATCCTGCTGCAATCACTTTATTACAGTATGTGATACAATCTGTATTTCTCTGAGTTCCAGTATAAACTTCAGCATTTAAATATAATTTTGCCAACAATGACCAAACAGCAGCTTTATCTGCTCTGCCATATTCATTTGTTTTAGGATCTTTTAACTCTCCTGCTATAGCAAGTAATTCAGATTCGATATAATTAAACAATGCTTTTCTTTCTATTCTTTGTGGCGGGTTTATAGATCCAGGCAGGTATGATTCATCTACAAAAGGAACATTTCCAAACATATCAATCGCATGAAAATATGACTGTGCTCTCAGGAAACGTGCTTCTGCTCTCATCAATTTTGCCTGATTAAGATTGTCTCCAGTAATATTATTGGAAGCTAACTTTTCATCGGTAACATTTCTTAAGAACTCATTACAAAAAGCAATTTCTGTATATATTCTATAGTACATAGCCGCAATAAACTCATTGGAGGCATCCCATGTCATTTTGTGCATGGTATGAAGATTTCCGTCATTCCATCCAATCACAGCTTCATCTGTTGTAACAACATTTAGTGTGTACATCAATCTGGTATATTGTGAAAAACCACCATTGATTCCGTTAATATCACTATCCGGCTGATCACCATCTCCACTTACCTGGCCACCCATTGCAAGTCCTCCATAAAGTTTTGCCAAAACATTTTTATAGTTAGCAAAATCCTTATAAATACTGGCTGAAGTAACATCTGTGATTGGCTCTCTTTCAAGATCTTTCACACAAGAAGTTGCTGTTAATAAAAATACTGCTGAAAGAGGCAATACTATATTTTTAAGTTTAATTCTATTTAGTTTCATTGAATTTTTATTTAAAATTGGAAGTTAAAACCTAAAGAGTAAATTTTAGGCATTTGGTAGTAACCGTTGTCTATTCCCCCAAAAACTTCAGGATCTACTCCAGAGTATTTAGTGATCACAAAAACATTCTGCGCCATCGCATATACTTTCAGGTTGCTTCCTTTGGTGAAGATTTCTCCGAAATTGTATCCAACATTGATATTATCCAGTCTCAGGAATGAAGCATTCTCAACATAAATATCAGATTTGTACTGAGGAACTGCAAACTTATACTGAGGAGCTGTAGAGAATACGTTCTGAAGGTATTCGTTGGTAGATGCTGACTGCAGTGAACTATTTGAAGCAGCATTATTATATACGTAGTTTCCTAATACGGCTCTTGCACTTAATGCAAAATCCCAATTTTTGTGAGAAACTTTAGTAGAGAAGCCTAAAATTGCATCCGGTGTAGTAGATTTGTAATAATACATATCTTTTGTATTGATTACTCCATCTCCGTTTCTGTCTACAAAGGCTCCGTCAACAGGTTTTCCGTTGGTATCATATACCTGCTGGTATACCCAGAATGAATTAGGTGCATATCCTACAGCATGAGCCTGAATTCTGTTTCCAGAACCTCCTTCAATACCTCCTACTTCCATGTTAAATGATTCGTCAGCTCTGTCTTTAAGCTTCGTGATAACCGGCTTGTAATGAGTAGCATTAAAGCTTACTTCCCAGGTGGTATTCTGGTTTTTAACAGGAATTACGGTAATACTTCCTTCAATCCCTTCATTTTTCATATCACCTACGTTCTGCCAGCTGGCATTACTTAAACCTCCAGCAGGCTCGTCAGCATATACAAGAAGATCTTTCGTATCCTTTCTGAATACATCTATTGATCCGGTAATTCTGTTTTTATTAAAACCAAAATCTAATCCTAAGTTTTTAGTGGTTGTAGTTTCCCAGGTAAGATTTGGATTATAGTTAGCAGGTCTGAACATAAAGTAGAATTCATTTCCAAACTGATATCCAGCTCCCTGATAACTTGGATTGTAGGCTGCAAAAGCCGGGTAATTATTAGGCTTGTTACCGTTAAGCGCAGGCAATTCCTGCTGGCCCGTTTTACCCCATCCCGCTCTTAGTTTTAATGTACTGATGGAAGATATATTTTTGATAAAATTTTCTTCATTAAGCTTCCAGGCTAAGGAAACTCCAGGGAAAACACCCCAAACATTATCTCTGGTACCGTTAAAGAATCTTGAAGAGCCATCTTTACGAACTGATCCTGAAATAATATATTTATTAGCTATGGTAAAAATAGCTCTTCCATAAAATGAAATCAGCGTATTTTGAGTTTTGAAATCTAAATCTTGCGAGTTAATTCCTGTTCCTCTATAAGTGATAGCTCCCGGAAGATAGATATTGAAATCCTGATAAGAATATCCTGCAGTAATGTCTACACCAGTATTAATAGCACTGATGTTTTTTACATAATTAAAATAGGTTTCCAAAAGCTTGTTTTTCTTTTCCATAGAATAGAAATTTGAGCTTCCTTTATCTTCGAAACCTGGTCTCAGACGAGCGTCTTTAAATTTATGTCCGTCACTTTTTGTATAATCGTATCCGGCATTTACATTGAAATGAAGGTCCGGAAGAAAATGAAACTTATAATCTAACTGAATATTTCCTAATCCTCTTAATACAGAGGAAACATCTCTTACCCCATTGATCATCCCAAGTGGGTTTGAATTGGCATTTACATTATAACCTGTTGCAGATCCTGAATCCAGCCATTCATAATACCCTCCGTAATTAGAGTTTCCTGAATACACCGGTTGTGTAGGATCAAAATAAGTAGCCGCCTTAATCACTCCGCCATCTACAAATCTGTTATCGGTAAATGTTCCCTTTGCATTTACATTCACTGATAAATGATTATCAAAGAATTTAGGGTTTAAGTTCAATCCTACAGAAGTTCTGCGGAAAGAATTTGATTTTACAATACCGTTCTGCTCATTATATCCTAATGATAAACGGTATGGCAGACCTTTAATCCCTCCTGAAAGGGCAACGTTATTATCGGTACCCCATGCTGCCTGATAAATCTGATCCTGCCAATCGGTATCAGCATTTCCAAGTTTGGTTTTATAACCTGCAGGTGCATACGTATTAACAAAATCTCTAAACTCCTGAGCATTTAATACATCTACCTTTCCCATTTTAGTAGAAACCGAAGTAACTGTTGAGAAATTAACTTTAAACTTTCCTGCTGTTCCTTTCTTGGTTGTAATGAGAATAACCCCATTGGAAGCTCTGTTACCATAGATCGCAGTAGCGGAAGCATCCTTAAGGATATCAAACGTTTCAATATCATTCGGGTTAATTAATGATAAAGGATCGGAAACACCATTCATTCCAACGAAATCCTGAGGAACTCCATCAATAACGATCAACGGAGAGTTTTCTCCACTTAAAGAAGAAGTACCCCTGATCCTGATTTTTGTACCCGATCCCGGAGCTCCACTGTTATTGGTAATCTGTACTCCTGGTGTTTTACCCTGGATCAGCTGCCCGGCAGAAGTAGCTCCTCCGTTGAAGTCTTTAGCCGTAACAGAAGTTATAGAACCGGTAAGGTCAGATTTTTTCTGTTTTCCATATCCAATTAGTACAACTTCGTCAATCTTCTTCTCTTGAGGAAGAGAATCTTTTTTCTGCGCATGTATTACTGTACTGGCCAGTAAAAAAGCGGGCGCGATTTTTAATACTGTTGTAAAATTCTTCACAATCTTATTTTTTTATAGTTTCGTTTTTCAGTCATATTTTGGCCCAGAGCCAGACTCGCAATTTAAAAAAAAATTAGAATTATTATAAATTTAATATAATTTTAGTTAAAATTATGTATATTACGAAACCGATTTTAGTTAGTTTTTTAAAATCCAATAATTTACAACGTCTTATGCATTACATAATATTTGTTTTAAATTAAGAAAATGTTAAACAATTGTTTAACTTAATTTCATATTCAACCTTTCAAAATCGCTTTCTTCATCATAATAATGCCACTAATAGCGGTATTCAACAGATATTCCTTATCTTTGCAGTTAAAACTTTACTATAAATGTCAAACAGAAAGATGATTACGGCAGCTTTGCCTTATGCAAACGGGCCGGTTCATATAGGACATTTGGCAGGTGTTTATATTCCTGCGGATGTTTACGCAAGATTTCAGAGAAGATTAGGAAAAGATGTAGCGTTTATCTGTGGTTCAGATGAGCACGGGATTCCTATTACCATAAGAGCTAAAAAAGAAGGAGTAACTCCTCAGGATATCGTGGACAAATATCACGAGATCATCAAAAAATCTTTTTCTGATCTGGGAATTTCATTTGATGAATACTCCAGAACAACGTCTAAAAAGCATTATGAAACCAGTCAGGATTTCTTCAAAGTTTTATACGAAAAAGGAAAATTCACTGAAGAAATTTCTGAGCAGTATTTTGATGAGCAGGCAGGAGAATTCCTTGCTGACCGTTATATTGTAGGAACTTGCCCTAATTGTGGTAACGAAAACGCTTACGGAGACCAGTGTGAGAAATGTGGTTCTACCCTTTCTCCTTCTGAGCTGATCAATCCGAAATCAATGCTTAGCGGAAATGTTCCTATCCTTAAAGAAACCAAAAACTGGTATCTTCCGTTAAATGAATACGAAGACTTTTTAAATGAATGGATCATTGAAGGTCATAAAGATGACTGGAAACCTAACGTATACGGACAGGTTAAGTCCTGGTTGAATGATGGCCTTAAGCCTCGTGCCATGACCAGAGACCTGAACTGGGGAGTTCCGGTTCCTCTTCCGAATGCTGAAGGAAAAGTATTATATGTATGGTTTGATGCTCCTATCGGTTATATCTCTTTCACCAAAGAATGGGCAGAGAAAAACGGAAAAGACTGGAAAGACTACTGGCAGAGTCCAGAAAGTGATCTGGTACATTTTATCGGAAAGGATAATATTGTATTCCACTGTATTATTTTCCCTTCGATGATGAAAGCACACGGAGATTATATCATGCCGGCTAACGTTCCTGCTTTTGAATTCCTGAACCTTGAGAACGATAAGATTTCAACGTCAAGAAACTGGGCAGTATGGGCTCATGAATATGTGGAAGATTTCCCAGGGCAACAGGATGTTTTAAGATATGCCCTTCTTTCATCTGCTCCGGAAACAAAGGATAATAACTTTACATGGAAGGATTTCCAGACTAAGAATAATTCTGAATTGGTAGGGATCTTCGGAAACTTTATCAACAGAGTTGCAGTTCTTATTCATAAATATTATGACGGTGTGGTTCCGCAAGGCGATGTAAACAGCCCTGAACTGCAGGAAATAAGTAAATCTGCAAAAGAAATCTCAGGATTCCTTGAAAATTATGAATTCAGAAATTCATTAACTGCATTAATGAACCTTGCGCGTTTTGGAAACCAGTATCTTCAGACGGAAGAGCCTTGGAAAACCATCAAGGACAACCCGGAAAAAGCTGCTCAATCTTTATTCGTTGGAGCTCAAATAGCTGTTGCTCTGGCTCAGTTATGCGAACCTTTCATGCCTTTCAGCTCTGAAAAGCTATTGAACATGTTCAATGTTGAGAAGAAAGACTGGAACTCTATTGAAAACCAATCAGTATTGATTGAAACAGGGCACAAAATCAATGAATCTTCCCTTCTTTTCTCAAAAATTGAGGACGATGTCATCGAGGCTCAGATCCAAAAACTGGAAAACACAAAACAAAACAATAAAAAAACAAACCCTAACGCAAACCCTATGAAAGAAGAGATCACGTTTGATGACTTTACTAAAATAGACCTTAGAACAGCAACCATTTTAGAAGCTGAAAAAGTAGAAAAAGCAGATAAATTACTAAAACTTACTGTAGATACAGGAGTAGATGTAAGAACTGTTGTTTCCGGGATTGCAGAAAGTTTCACTCCTGAAGAAGTAATCGGGAAGCAGGTAATGATCCTTCTGAACCTTGCTCCTAGAAAGATCAGAGGAATTGAATCTCAGGGAATGTTATTATTAACAACAAAACCAGACGGAAAATTATCTTTCGTAACACCGGATGACAGCAATGTTGAAAACGGTATTGAGATCGGATAATTAAAATCCTTATAAAGATAACAGGCTGTTTCACGAGAAGCAGCCTTTCTTTTATAGACAGCTTATGGTCAATAAAAATGTTTTAAGAAAGCTTTCCAATCAGGAACTAGAGAGATATTTAAAAGAAGGCAACCGCTTTGTTCCGGAGGCTGTTCAGGCAGCTTTTGAAATTCTGGAAGAAAGAGGGCGTATTTTCAATGAGCAGGAAAAAACAGCTGTTCAGCAATTAATTCAGCGTAAACAAGAAGCTGAAGAAGTAAAATTTACAGAAGAACGTGAACTTTGGAAAGATCATATCACTGAAGATACGAATGCTGTTAAACTTTTTCCGAGAGACCTTATCTTACTTGCTGGAGGACTTTTGGGAACAATTCCAGGAGCTTTATTGTTAGGACTGAATTTTATTAAGCTTAAAAAGTATGGAGCAGCAATTCTAACATTTGTTTTCGGAATTGTCTTTTTACCTATTCAGAATTTTTTAGTTCCACTCATATATAAGGAAAGTATACAAGGATTTTTTACTTATAGAAAAAGTCCAGAATTTTCCATGGCTGCCGTAGGTGCTTTAATTTTACTGGTATTATGGGTTTTGTTTACACCAAAAAAGCTACCTTATAAGGCAGCTTCTTATATCTTACCAGGTATTATTTGCTTGATAATGTTAGCAATTATCATCAATTACCCCGAATGGTTTTCTGGTTATCTCTTAGTAAGCTTCGCTAAATAAGAATCTTCATCCTTCAATACTCTTTCTATTTTGAAACCATTATTTGTGGCAGCATTTTTCAAGGTATTGAAATCAAGGTACAGCCAGGTAATCGGTTCTTCAGATTCCCCTTTATAATGAACCACATATTCCAGTTCTCCGTAGTATCCACCAGCCGGAATATACACTCCCCCATCTTTATCACGATCGAACATATAAAGAATATCCGTACTATCAATTAAAACCTGTCCTTCATCGTTTAGTAAAGTATGTAGTTTCTGAAGATAAGTATCAATTTTCGCAAGGCTTTCAAAAACTCCGGTACCGTTCATCAGCAATAAAATAGTATCAAAAGTTTCTCCGGAGAAATCAAGCATATTCTCACAAACTGCTTTTTTTATGCCTCTCAGCTTGCAAACTTCAACAGATTTGGGTGAAATATCCAATGCGGTAACCTCAAGATTTCTTTCATTTTGAAGGTATAAAGAATGAGAACCTGCACCCGCCCCGATATCCAGAACTTTTCCGTTGGATAAATGCAGTGCTTTCTGCTCAATATCATTCATTTCTTCAAAATCTCTGAATAAATAATCCACCGGAAGTTCATCCAGCTCAGAAATTGACGTTTCAGTCTGCAGATCTTCAGGATTGTCATTGTGATAATAATCCCAGATCGCTCTGCCCATTAAATCTTTCATAGTGCAAAGATAATAGTTCAATGTTCAATGTTCAAAGTTTTTGGTTGAATGTTGCGGGTTTGCGAGATGCGGTTACGAGTTTCCAGGTACAAGATTCGGTGTAACTACAACTTTAAACCTTAAACCTTGAACTTTAAATCCCTGCCTTCTACTCCATCGAATCCTTCTCCTTATGTCTGTCAGCCTGAGATTCGTTTTCTGCTACGCCTGCTTTCCAGTAAGAATAAGCGTACAATTCCTGGGAAGTCCAGTTTTTCTCTTTTCTCAGATAGGTACGGATTTCTTTCACGCTTGAGAATTCACAGGCTACATAACCAAACTTTGTTGATTCCGGAATTTCAATACTTTTTACCGCATTTGAAATTTCACTGCTGATCTGAGGCTGTGGATTGTGTAACCATTTAAAATCAATCTGAGCATTGGTTTCAAGCAATTGTTCGTCTTCTTTTCCGTGAACTTCAATGATACAAATACCTTTTGCCATTTCAGGAAGTGTTTCCAAAATAGCACTGATCACCGGAATAGCTGTAGCATCTCCTACCAGTAAATACCAATCAGCTGCCGGATACAATTCTTTTCCTTCCAGACGCATCATCACTCCAAGCTTTGAACCTGCTTCAGCTTCTCTTACCCATCTGGAGGCTGGTCCACCATCTCCGTGGTCTACAAAATCGATGATCAGTTCATTTTTTTCCAGATCAATTCCTCTGTGGGTATAAGTTCTGACTGCAGGAGCCACTTCTTTAGGTGGATACACCCATTGATGATTTTCATCCAGTGTGGGAAAATGAACCTCATTCAGTCCGGCCGGAGGAACTGCGATCTTATTATTATCTCCCACCATGGTATTTTGGAACAAATAAACTTCCGGTGAGTACAAATACACTCTGATAAAATGGTCAGTAATGTATTCTTTTCTGGTGACTTCGGCAACGATCTGCCCTGTTGAAATTTTAGCCATAACTGATTTTTTTAAATTAAAATCCGGTTTCCGATTGATTCAGAAACCGGATTTGAAATACAATATGTTTTCAGATCAGGGTATTTTAAATCCCGATCATTTTTTTAAAATTCAAAAGTGTAGGAAAGGTTGAATGTTCTTCCTCTTCCTTTATAATTAAACAGTTCCGGAAGTCCGTAAGTAGCATATAAAACCTGGGAACGCTTGCTCCAGATCGTCTGGTAATCGGTATTAAACAGGTTCTGAATTCCTAAGTTGAATTTTCCCCAGTTGAAACGGTATCCCATCATCAGATCTGATGTATTATAGCCTTCCACTACATTATTAAGCTCGTCTTTCTGCTTGAAATTCTGTAACGACTGGAATCTGAATGACCAGTTCTTAATATTATACCCGATATACGTCACCAATTTTGAAGGGGAAGCATTGTAAATTTCCTGCTTCTGCCATTCTCCGTCTTTGTCTACTTCAGATTTAATCAAAAGTCCGCTGGCACCGAAATACACTCCATTGCTTAAAGAATAGGAAACCTCAGCTTCAATTCCCATATTTCTTAATTTCAAATCATTCACAAGAATCTGGAATGTCTTTTTATCTACAGCAACGGTTTTGTCTGAGTTACTCAAAAATCCTGCAATCTGAGCTCTTAGACCTCCTCTGTTCACACGGTATCCTGCTTCAAACTGATTGGTTTTGATAGCCTGAAGCGGTTGTTCTTTCACATTGATACTGGATACTACATCCCAGTTTGTTCCTACCAATTTGTACTGTCCTATTCCATAAAATTTGGCAGGATCTGCTAAGCTTGCTCCCTGGGAAAATGTTCCCCAAACCTGATGCTGCTCATTGAATTTATATAATAAACCTGCATTAGCTAAAGTCACATTATAAGAACTTTCACCTCCGGGAATTGCCGATGCTGAATTTCCATACCCCATAGCAATCTGTGTCTGCTGCTCTGAGCCTACAAAATCATCCATTTTTACGTTGATATGCTGATAGCGGATTCCGGCATTCAGTTGTAATTTGGGAAGAATATTGTATTTTGCCTGAACATATCCTGCATAACTCTGTGAATGATTGGTTGGATATCTGCCAAGGCTGTATTTTGTTTCATTGATTAAACCTCCACTGGACATTGTTTTGGCAATATCATAAACAGACTGTGTTCCTTCAAATTTTTCAAAATCGAAATCTGCTCCGTAAGTAACATTTAAGCCTCTCCATGATTTTGACAACAAAGCTTTAATCCCGGAATAATAAGTATCTTGCTGAGAAGAAGACATATAAGGTATTTTTCCCGTCTTTAAGGTAACATTTCCCGGGAATGGATAGAATCCTAATTTTTCACCTCGGGTAGCCAATTGCACATATAAATCCTGGCCGCCTAAAATTCCGTTTCCGTTATACGCTACGGTTGCCATATAACGTTCCGTTCCTACATTTTTATCGGATGAGAAACCATCTCTCATTTCCAGCAATGAAGCATTTTTTGTAGTAAATGCACTTAAATTTTCACCTAAAAATAAACTTCTGTCTCCATTAAATTTAGAATTGTAATACTGAACAGATGCTGTTATTTTATGTTTATTGTTAAACTGATATCCTCCGGTAGCCAGGATATCAATAGACTGGTTATACTGAAGATCGGTTTGGGTAATATCAGTAAAAAGCTGTTTCTGATCTGCCCCATACACACCTCCATTCTGCTGATAGGCTACTCCCAATCTTCCAAAGAACTTATCTCCTTTTGCGGCAATAGACTGAGCAGCACGGAAGTCATGGTCATCTTTTCCCATAAATCCTGTACGTACACCCAGTTCAGTTTCACCGCTGATTCCTTTTTTGGAAGGTGTTTTTGTAATGATATTGATAATACCACCGGTAGCGTTACCTCCATAAATTGAACTTGCTCCTGAAAGCACTTCAATTCTTTCGATATTAAAAGGATCAATAGCATCCAGCTGACGGCTGATCGCACGAATACTGTTCAGAGAAACGCCGTCTATCATCACCAAGGCAGAACGTCCTCTCATATTCTGACCATAATTGGTTCTTCCCTGCGGACCGATATCCATAGAAGGTATCAGAATTGATAACATTTCTTTGATCGGAACTCCACTTTTGGCTTGTTCCTGAATTTTTTCTTTCTGTACGACCCAAACTGTTCCCGGAACTTCAGAGATTTTTGTTGGTTTTCTGGAGGCTACGATCACCACATCTTCAATACCTTTAGAGGCAATAGAATCTTTTACGGTCTGGGAAAGCATTAGTCCCGAAACTAAAAGACCTATGAATGCATACTGCTTTTTCATTCTTTCTACTCAACGTTTTATAATTCTACAAAGATAATTCTTATTTAGAAAGAATAAAAATAACCAAACATGAAATTTTCCCTTATTTAATGAGGGTAAACCTCTTTTACAGAAAAGTTTTCTAAATCCAGATATATATACACCATTAAGAAGGATTTAAGGAATAAAGTATAGTTAAGATAAATCATTCTGTTTTTTAAGCTTAAGGCGAAGCTCATCTTAATACTCTAAATACCTTACTACAATCTTAATGTTTCAAAAAAGTTTAAAATTTGATATCTTCTTAAAAACGTAAAATCCCAGCCCAACTAAGGACCAGGATTTTACTGGTAAAAACAAGGTTTCTTTTATACTGCAGGACCTGCAGCATCTTTTATTTCTTCTAATAATTTTTTTCTTTCGCGAAGTCTTCTTCTCGCAATGACCGATTTACCGCCAAGAACTCTTACAAATCTGAAATACTGGAATCGTTTTGCTCCGAAATGATGAGTCGCAACATAAATCAGTACTCCAAATCCGACTAAAATAATATATCCGAATATTTTCTTGGTGGCGATGATAATGGCATTAAGCTGAATGGCTTTCATATTGGCTGCTACATTCTGAGGAGTCACCGTCATTCCATCCATATAAACAGCAAGATCTCCTATTGCCGTAACCTGAAAACGGTATTGAAACCAGGAATATAAAGTTGAAAAAATTCCTACGGCAAGAAAAGTTCTCCAAACCAATACAAGCCCGATGGCCGCCAGCATTTCATCCATTTCAAGCTTATCCAGCGTATAAAACCATACGGAGATAAACAATGAACACATTCCGTAGCCCTTTAAAAACATAGGCAGATACCAGTTGTCATAACTGAATTCCAGAACCATAGAAAAATACATGATAATGGCATATGCAACCATTGCTGCAAAACCTGAAAAAATGTACATTTTCAAAGGTTTTTCTTTTTTGAACCAGAAAATGGCTATGATTCCTGCTAAAATAATTCCTGGAATCATCAGTAGACTCAGCCTGGTATTGGTCAATTGATCATATCCCAAAACTCCTACCGCAAACGTATTCTGAATAGAAGCTGTTCCCAGAAACATTCCCAGCCAGAAAAGCATGAACAAACCGTGCTGCACATTATTTTTGGTGAAAATTTTGAATGAAAGATACGGGCGTTTTAAAGTCAGCTGACGGATAGAAAGCAGTGCAAAACTGACAAAAGCTGCAATACTTCCATAGATGATGTTCCTGGAGTTGAACCAGTCCTGCTGTCTTCCAAATGAATACACATAAGCCGAAAACATGAATGTTGAGATGAAAAGCAAAATACTCAGCCAGTCAATATAATGCAGGGGAACTTTTAATGCAAAATATTTGTCATGCATAAAAATCCAGTGTATCAATGCTAAAATAAAGCATAAAACAGCTGTAAGCAGGTAGAACTGCTGCCAGTTGTAAAGAAGGGCAAACTCAGCAGCATAATAGGTTGCCACCTGGTTCATGACAAGAACGAATGTATAGAAAGCTCCATAAAATACTCCACGATTTCCAATCATGACCATCAATGGCAGGAACAACTCTATGGTGACCATCATTTTCATAAAGCCAATCATTAAAGAAGTAAAAATAAAAATCATTGGCTGTAAAGTAGTCCCGTTCACGTAGCTCAGCAACCCTAAAAGTACCAGAAGCAACACCATCTTGTCCCTTACTTTGAATCTCATTTTGATTCTTAGGACAACAGGCATGCAAGCTCCCATCCCAATGGTAGTGGCGTAATTGGCCCACATAAAATATTCTGTCATGGCACCCGTTCCGCTTACAAGAGAACTGATATTTCCTGTATACACCCCGCCGATAGGCATTACCACAGCAAGTAGTAATACAATCAGCAGCAGCTGTACGGGTTTCGGTACCCAATCGCTATATAATCCTTTGTTGTACATGATTTTTTAGGGAATAGACTTCAGATATCAGATGGCAGACTTTCGACATTCAACCTTAGCTTCCCATACGCATGATGTCTGAAATCTGATATCTTCCATCTTTTAGTCTTTATTAATATTCACATTCATATTCATTCCGGCACTCAGTTTATCCAGATCTTCTTTTTTGTTGGAAGCGGTAAACTCTATTCTTACTGGGATTCTCTGTTGTACTTTGATAAAGTTTCCGGTAGAGTTATCTGTAGGTACATTTGAATATCTCGAACCGGTAGCTGCAGAAACTGCTGTGACTACTCCTTCGAATTTTTTACCGCCCAAAGCATCGGCTGTCATGAAAATTTTTTCTCCTACTTTGATATTCGGCATCTGGCTTTCCAGGAAGTTGGCAGTTACCCACTTCTGACCATTCAGAACGATTGTTGCCACCTGCTGTCCTGGTTGGATCAACTGACCTTCAGAAATTGTTCTTCTTCCCATCACTCCATCATACGGTGCCGTAATAACAGTATAAGAAAGATTGATCCTTGCCATATCCAGAGCAGATTTTGTTCTTTTAATTTCGGCATCATTAATTCCTAATCTGCTTTTCACTTCAGTAGTGGAAAGGTTTGCGGATTGCTTTTGATTCACTAAAGTTTCATAAGCCGCCTTTTGAGCATCATATTCTGTTTTTACCTGATCATACTGCTGTCTGGTAACGGCTTCAGCTGCCAAAAGGTTTTTATATCTATTTAAATTCTGTTCAGCATTCCATAATCTCGCTTTTGCACCTGCGATATTAGACTGCATGACGTTGATATTGTTGGAAACCGTGTTCACTGAAGAACTTGTTGCCGTTTTCTGAGCCATTGCATTCTGATAAGCAGCTTCTGCCTGCCCTAATTGAGTAAGAATCTCACGTTCGTCAAGAATTACCAGTGTATCTCCTTTTTTCACACGCTGATGTTCGATAAACTTAATTTCTTTGATATAAGCAGAAACTCTCGTATTGATAGGGTTAATAAATTCCTCTACCTGAGCCGCTTCCGTGTAGGTTTTGCTTCCGATATGGAAATATTCACGAATTAACCAGAATAATCCGAATCCGATCACCAGAAAAACGATGATGTTGGAGATAATGGCTCTGATTTTATTCGTTTTATTTTTCTTTTTCTTATTTTCTACAGCAGATGCTGCCGGAGTTGGTGTTGTATTTTGAGTAGTTTGTCCCTTGTTTTCCATTGTTGATTTTCAGTTTTAAAAATTAAAGTGTTCCTGTAGATTTCAAAAGGTTGTAGTACTGATACAGAACATTGATTTCTGCATTTGCATAATCCAGTTCTGACTGTAGTTTCTGGTTCTGTGCATCAATCATTTCTGCCTGCACAGCCAGTTGGTTAAGATATTTGGCTTCCGTAATTTTGTAGTTTTCTTCAGCCAGTCTTTTGGAATCATTCAGAATATCTGCCTGCTGAATCGCTTCCTGATATTTAGTATAGGCTGCATTCACTGCCATATCTACATTCTGCTGTACCAGAGTCATGGCGTCATTCGCCTGATTCTTTTGCAGCTCACCTAATTTCACTTTTTCCTTTGTTTTAAAAAGAGTATCTATATTATAGCTCAAAGAAACTCCGGTCTGCCAGCCTCCTGAATACATATCCAAAACAGGGTTTCTTGTTGTAATCGGTCTTTGTAGCGTATATCCTCCGAACCCTGCCACCGTAGGCGCATTATCCGTTTTTATAATCTCTATATTTTTATCTGCAACAGCAATATTTTTTTGAGCCGATTTCAGTAACGGATTGCTTTCATGGGCAAGATCTGTATAATACTCCATACCTATTCCGGATTCTTTATTTTCGAGGCTTTCCGTAGGGATAATCTCCGTATCAGAGGATAGGCCTAATGCAATATTCAGATTATAATTAAGGATTTTCTTATTATTCGTAAGGGTAAGAATTCCCTGGTCCAGGTTTTTGATGGCCAATTCTCCACGAATTACCTCGTTTCTTGTGACCATTCCCTGCTGATAAAACTTCTGGATATTTTTCAGACGTTCCAGAGCCAGTTTTTTGTTATTCTGAAATACTTCTTCCTGATTGATGATTTTATAGACATCCAGATAATTGGAAATCACTAAAAATTTCACATCCTGTTTATTTTTCTCTAAATCCAGTTCCGAAAGCTGTTCACGAAGCCCTGCCATTTCAATAGATTTATTCACCAATCCTCCTTTGAAAATTAGCTGTGTTGCCTGTACAGCATACGAACTTCCGTAATGCGGCATCGGAACGTTTGTAGAATTTGAAAAATCTTTATCAATGGCTACTGCATCTCCTAAATAGAACTGGCTTGTAGAAGCTGTAATGGTAGGAAGTTTCTGAAGCTTAACCACATTGGTGTTCTGCTTTGCAATATCAATATTCTGTGCGGAGACTTTGAGCTGCTGGTGATTCTGAACAGCGAGTTCTGCCACCTCACCTGCAGTCATCTGCTTAATCTGTTGTGAAAAAAACAGCGCAGGAAAAGCTGCTATCAATACAGATAGTGCTGTTTTTATTTTCTTTGTCATTTTACCTTGTTTTACAGATGCAAAGTTAGGTCAACAACAAAATCAATCAAATGTTTGATTTTTGGAAAAAGATGTTCAAATGTAAGATTTTAATTTTCGAACTGATGTCTGTACTGTGTAGGGCTTACCTCAAGATGCTTCTTAAAAAAATGAGAAAATGAGTATTGATCGCTGAATCCGAGGATAGAAGAAATCTCCGAAACCGGTTTACTAGAAGAGTTTAAGAGTACTTTCGCTTCATTGATGACAATTAAAGCAATAATCTGGCTTGCAGACTTACCTGTGATGGTCTTGACTACAGAAGAAAGATGTCTGGTTGTAATGGATTGCCGTTCGGCATAAAATTCCACTGTCCTTTCTGTAAGATGATGTTCCGAAAGATCGGTAAGAAATACAAATACGATTTCTTCCTGTCTGGACATCTGATTCAAAGAACTGTTATCTTCCTTGGAAATAATTCCTGCCATCTGGTAACAAAAAACAGAGAAAAGATGCTCTACCATTTCTTTTTTATAGAGCATTTCAGTATCAGAATCCAGGATATATTTCAGGAAATTGACGCTTTTCCAAACGACTTCCATTTCGTCTTCAGGAAAAGGAACTCCTTTATTCATCTGCTGTCTGAAATATCGGTAAGTAATCAGCCGATTAAATTTCAATGATAAGGCAGAGATAAACTCTCTTTTGTAAGAAACCATTCTCGACTGAAAGTCATCCGTTACTCCCACCACTTCATAAATGGTCTGCGGATCGGTTACCATAAACATGTTGGCAGAAACTTCAAGATCACTGAAATGCTGACGAAGTTTTATAGTCCCTGATTTAATAAATATAAATGCAGGATTTTCAGGACGGAAAGGTTTACCGACAGCGATTCTCTCGAAAATATTTCTTTCCGTAAAAATATCAACGCCAAATTTTTCAAGGGCAGACATAAGACAAATGTAAGCAATCTTACCAGTGATTACAAAATTTTATTATTTTAGCAGGAATCCAATTTCCCTTCAGTATGAGAAAGGTTGATCTATTATTTGCAGAATACAGTAAAAGCCATAGAAACGCGACCAACAAGGTCATTCACTGGATTTGTGTGCCTTTAATTTTCTGGACAATTCTGGGCTTTGCCTCCCTGATTCCCTCTCCACATTTCTGCGCTTCCTACTTCGGATGTGCAAGTATTATAAGCCTTTTGGTGATTACTCTGATCACTTTATTCTATATACGACTGTCTTTTCTGATCGCTATTATGATGATTGTGATCATGCTGGTCATGGAACATTTCATCTATCTTACCAATATCAGTGTCGGAAAACAATCATGGATAGTTTATCTTTCTGTATTCATTATCACATGGATTTTCCAGTTTATAGGGCATAAAATTGAAGGGAAAAAGCCTACTTTCCTCAAAGACCTTCAGTTTCTTCTGATAGGACCAATATGGCTTTTAGGCTTTATTCTTAAAAAGACAGGAATCAGATATTAATCTTCCAAAGCATAAACCGCAAAACTGGCCAGCCAGTGGTCTCCACCATAATTTCCCTGGAAAAGCAGAGGTAATCCATTATTGAGAAATACATCTGCTGTCTTTCTGAAGTCTTTTTTCAAGGGATGATTGGTAGGAAGTGCCTTTGAAATTCCTTTCATACACCATGCTTTAGAAAAAGACAATCCTACGAGGTGAACCGTCTGATAATCGCTCAGATCACTTACCACAGGGATTTTTTCAACATTTTCCAGACTTCTTTTTTCGTAGAAAGCATTCAGCCACTGTACAAATTCTTTTTGAGGAAGCACTCTTCGCATCAGATCTGCAATTTCCAGACTTGGCGAGAAGAAATCTGAACCATCCGGTTCCAGATAAGCAGGTGTTTTCTGATCTTTTAAGAAAAAGTATTTAGCCTTTTCCATCAGCTGATTTTCGAAGTCTTTATCTTTATTGGCCCTTGCCCAATCTATCGCAAATGCCATAGCAAATGCAGTATTAGGGTGAACTCCGGTTCTGTTGGGATAAGTTTGTTTGGGAAGATAGGTCTTCCAGGATTTCAGAATCTGATCTGTTAACGGTTTCAGGTTTTGATGCCATATTTTAGCTTTCGGATGATCCCAGGTTGTGAGTTCTTCATCCAGTTTTAAAATCCACGCCCAGCCATAGGTTCTTTCAAAAGTTCCTGTCAGCTGATATTTTGTAAAGTAATCTGCTTCTGTCTGCAGTTTTTCTTTCTGAAATGATTCATCCAGAATTTTTTCAATCTCTCTGGCATTGGACAGATTAGGTTTTGTTTTTAAAAGTCTTGTCAGCATCCAATGTCCGTGAACAGAGCTATGCCAGTCGAAACATCCATAAAAACTAGGGTGAAGATCTTTAGGAGTTAAAGGAACTTCGCCTGCATTATTGATGATATGCGCTGTTTTATTAGGATATTCCTGATTGATACAATGAAGAGGTTTGTCGGATAATTTTATCGCCATCTCGTCTGTAAGTTTCGGAATTTCCTGGGCATACATCAGAAATGGAGAAAACACAAATGCTAAAAGACTTTTTTTCATGAATTAAAAATAGAAATAAATTACCAGTTCTCGTAATTTTTCAAGTTGGTTTTCCAGCATTTCTTCTATTTACTGATTTGATATTAAATTTTTTGTTTCATTTTAATTTTTTAATCAATCTTACCCATAATAATTTTTGTGCACACTTTTTGATCATACCCATAAAAAACTAATTAACCCATGAAAAAAATTATTTTACTGTTATCAGGTCTTATTCTGATCAATTGCAGCAAATCAGGTGGTGAAAAACAGGAAGTGAAAGCCGACCTGATGGAAGTTCTAACTGAAGATAGAGCACCTTCTCCTGCAGCCGCGCCTCCACCTCCACCACTTCCTATCTCTGAAAAGGTAGTTTCTGATGAAAATGGAACCAACAAAGATGTTCACCCCTCAAAGAAAACAGATACAATCTCCAAAAAAATCATCAAAAACGGAGATATGAAGATTCAGGTGGGTGATATTAAAAAAACACAGAGCCAGGTTAATGAAATCATTAGAAAAAACAATGCTTATATCCAGAAAGAAGAGTTTCAAAATACGGATATGGATGATAACCTTAGTCTGATTATCCGTGTACCTCATAAAAATTTTGATGCTCTGATCAATTCTTTTTCAAATGGAGTAGGAACTGTTTTATCTAAAAATATTTCATCCAATGATGTCACAGAGGAATATACCGATGTAGCGATAAAGCTGGCCAATAAAAAGATATATCTTGAAAAATACCGTGATATGCTTAAAAAGGCTGCTACTACGAAAGATATGCTGGAAATCCAGGAAAATATCCGTGAGCTGGAAGATGAGATCGATGTAGCAGAAGGCAGACTTCGTTTTATTGATGACCGGGTGAATTACAGTACACTGAATTTGAATTTATACAAAGAAAAAGTGAGAAGTTCCGCCACTTCAAAAATAGGTTTTGGAAGCCGCTTTATGGATTCTCTGACGCAAGGCTGGAACAGTTTTGTAAGCTTTATGCTGGGAATGGTTTCATTATGGCCATTCTTTCTGCTTGTCCCCATTATTATTTTCCTTTGGAGAAAGTGGAGATCAGGGAAGAAAAATAAAAATTAAATGATAAAAAATCCGGGCATCTTCGATGCCCGGATTTTTACTGCATTATCAACAATTTATCCTGTTTCCAGTACTTGTTTAAAATCAATAACAATGCAATAGCCTTGTTAACAGCTGTTAAATATTTTTGAAAATTTACTTTCTGATGGTTTTGGTGATACGGGTTCCATCTTTATACTGAATCTTTACAAAATAGATTCCAGACTGAAGTCGGCTGATATTCATACTATTCTGTTCCGGATTCATGAAAGTCATGATCTGAAGTCCGTGAGGAGTGATGACATCTACCCTGCTTATTTTACCATAATAAGTTTCTGGTGCAAAATTGATCATATGTTCCGATACAATAATTGAAAGATCATTCTCTTTGTTAGCAAGAGACGATGTTTTGCAACTTTGACCTTCATTACAGTCATTTACCACTTTCCAGACAGCGTTACTTCCCGGTGCTTCTCCCGGATTTGCATACCATTTGTTTTCCCAGGTTTTGCAGGCATGAAAAACCTTTGTTCCTGCCGTTGGATAGGTTTTTGAAGGATCATATTCCTGTGCGCCACAATACATAACCGGACCACTGGATTCACAACCAGGACCTTCGATACAAGTACTTATTTCTTCCCATACCATATTGACTCCAGGTAGTTCTCCCGGATTTGCATACCATTTGTTTTTCCAGATTTTACAGGAATAAAAGACTTTCGTTCCGGCTGTAGGATATGCGTTGGCAGCGTTATACTGCTCTGCTCCACAATAAGATTGACCATTTCCGGATGTAACTTTCTTAGTTCTGATTTTTAATTCATTGCTGGCATCAGATAACTGATCGTTCATGGCAACCGATTTAACCGTGTAACGATATTCTGTGTCTTGTGCCAATCCTGTTCGTAAAAAGTTTGTTTGTACAGTCTCTCCTACCTTGATCCCATTTTCAAAGATCTGGTAGTTTTTGATGCCCTGTGAATGGGTAGATGCCATCCACATGAGTGAAACTGAATTTTCAGTAACTTCCATTGAATGGAGGTTTGATGGTGCTGTAGGTTTTTCAAGAGTACCTTCACTATTAGTTTTTATATTGAGTGGCGCACTTTTTCCTGACGTAAGTCCTGAAGAGCCTTTCGCCTGTATTTCATAGGTATAAATTGTGTTAGCAGTTAAGCCTGTATCCTGAAAAGTAGGTGTACTTACCTGTTGAATATTTTGTCCGTTGCGGAAAACATTATAGGACACTGCATCTGATTGCGTATTCCAGCTTATTTTAGCCGAAGAGCTTGTTACTCCTACTTGTGTTAATCCTGTAGGTGTAGCGGGTGCAGAAACTCCTGTTCCGGAGGTTACGTTCACATCAATTACATTATAGAATGCATTGGTGGTATCTGCTACATCCCAGACTGCTAGAATAATATGGTAGCCCGTACGGTTGGCAGGAACTGTAATCTGATGAGAAACATTGTCCTGTGGTGGTGTTCCATTATGCATAACTGTACCTATAAGTTCAAGATCCTGGCGGGAAAGCGGCTGATTGGGATTCCAACCCTGCTTTGTCATATAATAATGCCATTTCGCTGTCGCATGGTACGCCGAGTATTTCCAGATAAAGGCATTCACTCCAGTGGAAATATTGGTTTTCTTCCAACGGTCGGCAGTCTGTATGTCCAGTGTAGTGTCTCCACCGATGCTTCCATTAGCAGAGGCGATCTTTCCATCTGCAGGACCAGCCGCAGGAAACCCTTTTGGGGCTTCAAGAGATCCTGGTTCATTAATAACAGATCCATAGATACTAAATGCAGCAGAATAGCCTAGTGCAGCCTTATCAAGGCTTCCTTGATATCCTCTGGAGGCAGGACTCAGTACATATCCGTGCGCAGACAGATGAATTAAAGATGGTACCAGCATCGCCAGCATCAGCAATAGCGCAAAAAAAAATTTACTCGTCTTCATAACTAAATATTTTGGTGTTATTGATTAATCTTCCGTAAAACTATTTTCTGAAACCCTTTTTCTCGATATAACTAAAGAAATAGAAAAGAAAACAGCTTTAATTCATTAAATAATTTGAATTGTATAATTTTTAATAAAAAAACAAATTAGACTAAATGAAGTAGTCAATATTTCATATTAAAACATAAAATTACAATTCATAACATCTTATATTTAACATATAGTCACAATATGTTAAAACATAAATATACAAAAAACCACTTAATTAATCACACTTTATTGAAATATTTTTTATATGAATTGATTGATAACAGAGGGTAGAGAGAAATGGAAATATAAAATGATGTCAGTTATATAATTTGCAAGCAGTACTGAAAACTATTTAATAAAAAAGCTGAAAGAATTGATCATTCTCTCAGCCAGTAGATTATATTCACAAAGAATCTGAGTTATTTCCCAAGTACGAAGACTGCAGGAATTTTATGAAGTTCCGGCTTTTGTTTCTGCCAGTCTTTTATGGTTTTTGTTTTGATAAATTCATGTTCCGGATCGTTGATATTGGCAGCAATACAAAGCTTTGTATTGGGTGATAAAAACTTGCATAAATCTTCAAAAAGCTGGTTATTTCTGTAAGGTGTTTCCATAAAAATCTGTGAATATCCGGTTTTCTGAACAAGACTTTCAAGATTCATAATCTGTTTCTTTTTCTCTCCTTTATCAATAGGAAGATAACCATGGAAGGTGAATTCCTGCCCATTAAAACCACTGGAAATCAAGGCAAGAATAATGGATGAAGGTCCTGAAACAGGAACTACTCTGATATTTTTTTCATGACACCATTTCACAATCAGATTTCCGGGATCTGCAATACATGGCAGTCCTGCTTCTGACAGTAATCCGAAGTCCTGCCCTTTCAGCATGAGCTCCTGAGCCTCCTTAATATCTGCATTTTCTGTGTATTTATCCAATAGAAATAACTTCAGATCAGCCTGTTTTTTTTCGGGAGCGAAAAATTTAACAACTTTTCGAGCTGTCTTCTCATTTTCCACAAAGAAATAGTCCGTCTGCATGATATAATCCTTCAGAACAGGGGAAAAGTGATTGATAGAAGTATTTTCTGATAAATAAGCAGGGAGTAAAAAAAGCATTGTATTATTTTTTTTAGTTCTTTCGTTAAGTGAAGGTTGTGGGAAATATTTTGCATTTTCATGCTTATTATTTTGATAATTGATTTTTGATAGCCTCACACCCTTTATCCAAAAGCTGGAAAACCTTTTCAAAATCGTTCATATCGCCCCAATAAGGATCCGGCACTTCAGCATTTTTGTGATCTCCCAACACCTCTAAAAACAAGGAAACTTTCTGACGTTCTTCTTCATTTTTAGTTTTAGAAACCACATCTTCCATTACAGCAATATCCATACAGTAAATTTTATCAAAGGTTTCAAAATCTTTTCTGGTGATGGGCCTTGATCTTTGTCTGGATATATCAATATAATGATTAGCAGCCGTTTTAATAGCTCTTTTATCAGGATGTTCACCTTCATGCATTGAAATAGTTCCGGCAGAATCTACCATATAATGATTCGGTAGTTTTGCTTTCATAATTCCTTCCGCCAATGGGCTTCTGCATATATTTCCCAGACAAACCATTAATAATTTCATATCCTGTGTATTTAAAAAAAGTCTTTTGTCACGACAAAACTAAATAAAAAATGAAGAATAAAACTATCCTTCATTTTAATTTATGTAAGCTCAACCTTAATTATTGTTTGATTCTTTCAGTAAGGTCTTTTACGTATTTCTTGATTTCTTTATCGATTTTAGAAACGTCTTTGATGGTATCACAGGCATACATTACTGTAGAGTGATCTTTTCCACCCATTTCTTCACCAATTTTAGTAAATGTAGAATTGGTAAATTCTTTGGAGAAGTACATGGCAAGCTGTCTTGGCAATGCAATTTCTCTTTTTCTTGTTTTTGAAAGCAGCTGTTCTTTTTTGATTCCAAAATAATCACAAACCACTTCCTGAATATAAGGGATATTAATAACCTTCTTCTGATTCGCAGCAATTCTGTTGATGGTTTCCTTAAGCAACTCAAGACTAAGGTCTCTCTTATATACTGTAGAGTAAGCGATCACTGAGTTGATAACCCCGATAAGCTCTCTCACATTCGTTTTTGCTTCGGCAGCAAGGAAATCAAGCATATCTCCCGGAAGAACAATTCCGTCTCTGCTTAATTTATCTTCAATGATCTGTCTTCTTGTCGATAGATCCGGAGATTTGATTTCTGCAGAAAGTCCCCATTTAAAACGGGAAACAATTCTGTCCTGGATATCCATAATATCAGCAGGTGCTTTATCAGAAGTAAGGATAATCTGTTTTCCGTTCTGGTGAAGGTGATCAAAAATATGGAAGAAACTGTCCTGTGTAGCTGATTTTCCGGATAAGAACTGAATATCATCAATAATCAGTACATCTACCATTTGATAGAAATTCGCAAACTCAGTCTGCTTATGAGCTTTAGCCGCAGAGATAAACTGCTGGATAAATTTTTCAGAAGACAGATAAAGAACTACTTTATCAGGAAACTGATTTTTTACTTCAAGACCCACCGCCTGTCCTAAGTGAGTTTTACCAACTCCATAACCTCCATATAAAAATAAAGGGTTGAATGCTGTTGCTCCAGGTCTTTTTGCAATGGATCTGGCTACAGTGGCTGCAAATTTGTTGCTTTCTCCTTCTACATAACTATCAAATGAATAGTCAGGCTTCAGGTTAGAATCTATGTTTACTTTTCTAATACCAGGAACTACAAACGGGTTTACAATATTAGCAGAAAAACCTTGTGGCATGGTTTCCTGTGTTTTCGGAGTAGGAACGCTTTGTCCCTTGATGTTCATGGTAACAGGCTTTTCTTCACCTTTTGGTCTGTTTTCCATTACAGAATACCATAATTTCACTCCTTTTCCAATGTTTTTCTTCAGGGCAGCAGAAAGTAAGGACAGGTAATTGTCCTCTATATATTCCTTGTAAAAATCGCTTGGTACGATCAACGTAAGGTTGTTGGCCACCAACGAAAGCGGCTGAACCTTATCGAATAGCATATCGAAAGATTTTTCAAGTTTTTTAAGGTCAGAATTGTCTTCAGCAGCGTTCAGGTTATCGCGCATAAACTGAAGGCATTTCTGCCATATCATCATTAAATTGTCATCCATTTTTTAAGCCCCGATTATTCTTTGTTTGTACTGTGTTTAGAAGGAAGACAAAGGTCCAATATTTTCTTTTCAAAAAAAAATATTGCAGGTATTGATTATTTAAAAATATATTTGTATGTATAATTTAACCCGTAAAATGATACACACAACACACTCAATACGAGTACGTTACGCAGAAACAGATCCGATGAAATATGTATACTATGGAAACTATGCAACGTACTTCGAAGTAGCGAGAGTTGAACTCTTCAGAAGCATAGGAATTTCATACGATGAAATTGAAAACCAAGGAATTTGGCTGCCGGTTTCGGACTACAAAATTAAATATATCCGCCCTGCTTTATATGATCAAAAATTAGAAATTCATACTTATGTTAAAAAAATTCCAGGGGTAAGGATTGAATTTGAGTATGAAATTTACAATGAAGAGCATACTAAAATAACAGAAGCCTCCACTACTCTATTTTTTCTGGATGCAAAAACCAATAAAGTGATCAAGTGCCCGGATTTCCTGATGGATCTGATTGAAAAGAACTGGAAAGGATAGATGCCAGATAGTAGGTTGCAGGTGGTAGGAATTAGGAAATACACGACGAAATATTAATGGAGGAGATTAATGTGAATGGTGAATTTTGCTTCGCAAGTGAATGGTGAATTTTTGATAGAGCCAAGATGGCTATCTCAAATTATCCGGTCACAAAATAAACCCGCAACTCACAACCCATAAGTAGTAACTCACAACTAAAAAGATTACACGTTAAACTCTAAATTTTGAACTCTATCCCCTCACTATTTATGAATTAATTCGCACCTTTGTACCCTTATTATAATCATCCCTTATATATTATATTATGAAGATTGCATTTTTGGGACCTCATGCCAGTTTTACCCAGCTTGCTACAGCACAGCTTTTCCCTGATGACGAAATAGTACCACAAGCCAGCATTCTGGATTGTTTTAATGCCGTTGAAAACGGAGAGGTAATAAAAGCAGTAGTACCTTTGGAAAACTCTATTGAAGGAACCGTCTCTATGACGCTGGATTATTTGTATAAGACTCCGTCTATTAAAATTGAAGCAGAAGCAGTAATGCCTATTGCCCATCATCTGATGATTCATCAGGAAAATTCTATTGAAAATATTGAGAGAATATATTCACATCCGCAAGCCCTTGCACAGAGCTTTCACTTTCTGGATACCCATTATAAAGAAATTCCAAAACAGGACTTTTCCTCAACTGCAGCCGCTGCCAAGTTTGTTTCTGAGAATCCGGAGACTCCTATTGCTGCGGTAGCCAATCAGTTTGCAGCCAATTTATATGGTTTGAATATAGTGAATCGTAATATTCAGGATTTCGAACAGAACCACACGCGATTTATCATCATTTCTAAAGAGCAGAATAAATACCAGAATGATAAACTGGAAACATTGGGTGAAAAATCAGGTATGCTGATCACTCTTCCCGAAGATCATCCCGGTGGATTGCATCAGGTATTATCTGTTTTTGCATGGAGAAAAATGAATCTCAGTAAGATTGAATCCAGAACATTAAAAACAGGACTGGGAAATTATTTCTTCTTTATCAATGTTGAAGGACCATGGGAAGAAGTCTTACATGAAAATGCATTGAAAGAGCTTGAGTCAATCCATGCCAATGTAGATTTTCTTGGGAATTACAAAGAATTTCTTCTGGAAAGCTAGAAAAAAACTAAATCTGTAAAAAAACACTGCCATTAAGCAGTGTTTTTTTTATTTACACTATAAAAAAACAAAATCTTAAAAACTTTTACAATAGATTACCATAATGACAACATCATCTGTTTAATTAAAAAATAACCCACACAATGGAGAGAATTATTTTTTATCAAAACCCTGATAAACAAAGTATTATAACAAAATTAAATATAATAAGTCGTAATTAAATTATATGGAAATATCAATCAAAATATAAACATATGTTTAAAGATATTACATCATATTAATGTTAAAAATGAAAATATCACAATGTAGAGTATAATTTTTATTGTATATTTGCTTAGCAACTAATTAAAATCTTGATCATGAAAACTAAACTTTACAGCTTAATGTTAGCATGTGCGACGTTACCATTATTCTCGCAAGTAGGTATCAATACAGCAACCCCATCCGCAACCTTAGACGTTAACGGGACACTGAAAGTTCGTGACACTCCCGCCGCTACAGCACTACCCGGATATCAAATTTTAGCAGTTAACCAGGGAACCACACAAGTGTTTTCGGTAGACCCGTCATTATTAAGCGCAGCTGCAGGAACCAACACATCTGTATATTCTGCAAAAAAAACAACAGGTATCACGCTTCTGAATTTAGGAGTTTTACCATCTGATTTCCAACCTGTCAGTTTTGTACAAGCGGATAGAACTATAGGAAGCGCAGCTTTGTTTACAAATGCTGACGGTTCTTATAATATTCCGTCCACTGGAGTATATGCGGTAGGATTCGCATTCAGATACGGAACAGGATTACAGGCTTCATTACTATCAGGAACACCTGGTATTGCCATTGCAAGAACCAGATCGTCAGTAACCAGTTTGATAGACACACGTCCATTCAGTGGGGTCAACCTTGCATTAGCAGTTAACTTAACACTTTCCGATTCCAGCATTAATTCTTTGTATTCATTCCAGGCGGGTGACAAAATATCTTTCGGACTTGTAGATTCCGGTGTTGTCACAGCAGGATTATTAGGATCCAGTATTGCATCATTCTACGTTTACAAAGTATCAAACTAGTAAAAACATATTGTTAGTTATCTATACCATTTAACCCATCGCTTATACCGCGATGGGTTAATTTTTTAATAGCATATTAAACATTTCTTTATATTTGATAAAAACTAATGAAATGAATGAATTTGTTGCGGCTATCATCTTTATCATTATCTTCATCATTTTCAATAATCTGAATACCAAAATCAGAAAGTTGGAAAAGGAGATTTCAGATCTTAATTATAAAATCAATAATACTCCTCCGGCTCAGACTGAAGTAATTCATAAGAAAAACTCAACAGAAGAGACATCCTTCCCTCAGCAAGAGCAATCTCCGCTGGTTCATTATCAAAATATACAACCCAGTGAAGTAAATGAAAACATTTCAACACCGGTTCAAAAAGACTGGCTTGCTCCTGTTTCTGATTTTTTAAAACAAAACGCACTTACCATTATCGGTATTTTTACCCTTGTTCTCGGAATTGGTTATTTTGTAAAATATGCCATTGATAAAAACTGGATTGGAGAAGCAGCAAGAGCGGGAATCGGTTTTTGTATCGGAGCAGGAATCATTATAACCGGACATTTTCTCAGAAAAAATTACCAGGCTTTTTCTTCCATTATTACAGGAGGTGGAGTTGCCGTTTTATATTTCACGGCCACCATTGCCTTTCGTGAATACCATCTGTTTACCCAAAATACTGCTTTTACCATAACCGCACTGATTACTGCGGCCTCTATTATCTTATCCTATTATTATAAAAGTGAAGTACTGATAATTTTTTCACTGATTGGAGGTTTTGCAGCTCCTTTGATGATCAGCACAGGACAAAGTAACTACCTTTTCCTTTTTATTTATATTACCTTTTTAAATACAGGAATGCTGGCAGCCTCTTTTCTGCAGCACTGGAAAAGCGTGGGATGGACAGCTTATATTTTTACAACAGGATATCTCTTCTTTTGGACTAATGAAAGTCCTGAACTTTTAAGCATTACTTTTTATTTGATCAGTTATCTGATTTTCTACATTTTTGCCCTGCATGATTACTTCAGAAGAAATATACTTTCAACCTCTGATATTTTAATACTTGCTCTCGCTAATTTTTCAAGTATCCTGGGGCTTCTTTACATTTTTGATACATTAAAATATGACCCTCCGATTGTTTTCCCACTTATTTTTGCTGCTGTAAACGCTATTTTACTTTTCAGAGAATACACCCGCAAAAGCTTTGGAGTAGCTTATTCTGTATTTGCAGGGCTTGTTACCAGCCTTATAACCATTGCAGTTGCTATTCAGTTTAAAACGCATCTCATCACCAGTATCTGGGCCATAGAAACCACCCTGCTTCTTTTTATCTGGAAAAAAACAGGTCATAAGATTTTCAAAACCTTCTTTTATATCCTGTTTCCATTGGTGATGATCGCCCAACTTATAACCTGGACTGAATATTTTGGAACAAAAGATTTCAATATCATATTCAATCCTCCATTCATCACCAGTTCCTTTACTATTGTTTCCATCATGATTAATCTGTATTTACTAAGAAACACCGTGAAAGAAACACAGGAAAAAAGCAATAACATTTTTGAAGATCTTATTACCGCGATCAGTTATGGGGTTATCTATATAACTTTTCTTCTTGAAATCACTTATCATATTTCGGAAATGCCCTGGTCAGCCATTACCAGCACAGGACTTTTATTCAGTATTTATTATATTTTCATTTTATTGCTTTTCAGAAAACTGCTCAGCATCAGAAATGATGTTCAAAACCTACTAATTTATCTGTTTTTCTTCCTGTTCGTAATAAATACATCGGTTTCGACTCTTTCAGTTGTGACCGCTGTCTTAACAAAAAAGCTCAATTTAAGTTTTTATTTTCTTCATCTTCTGCAATGGATTCCTTTTATATATATAGGATACAGAATTATTCCTACTTCAGCGTTTCATAAGCAAAAGATTTCTTACTGGATACAGGCTCTGGCACTAATCATTTCTCTAAGCTGCGAGCTGCATCATTCTTATATTTTAATGGTTCCCAATAATCTTCCTCATTCTTATAAAGCGAGTGAACATTTCAATATTCTTTATCTTCCTATAATATGGACAATTCTTGCCAGTATATTTATTTATAAAGGCTTGAAAAAGAGTATCCAGGAATACAACAAGATTGGCTTTGCATTGATAGGTCTGATGGTATTAAAACTTTATGGGTATGATGTATGGCAAATGGATAATATTTCAAGAATAAGTGCCTTTATTGCTCTCGGAATCATTTTATTATTAAGCTCATTTGCTTTTCAACGCCTGAAAAATATGATCAGAAATATGGTGGATAAAAAAGACAAAACAGAAGAAAACACCGACTAACAATCAGGGAAAAAGTTTTTATTTCTAAATAGAATGTAAAACAATTTGAGATTTTATTCAGATTTTATAAAAAATAACTATATTTATCACGTTTTTAACAGTTACATATTCTGATTATGAAAAAACTATTCTATTCTTTTTTACTACTATCTTCTGCTACTTTATTGGCACAGCAAAAAAATCCTGCAGTAAAGTTTGCAGTGGCCGATAATGCCATTGGGACAGTAGAATTGTTCAATACCAAAAAGAACGTATTGCAGGTTTCAAAGGTATACAATACTCCAGCTAGTCTTCCCCAAAGCTTAAAAAAATACAGTTCTGTTTTTACAAAAGGCGTAACTGAATATAAGTTTAAAAACGGAGAAAATGTACTTGACAGAATGGCATTATCCAATATGAATGTTCAATATAATATCCCAGCAGATAATCCTGTATTTATTGAAGGATATGAATTTGCAGACACCAACACTTTGATATATCCTGAAATCAAGAAAAGAACAGAAACTAAAGATTACAACGGTAAGAAAACATTATTTATTTACACTACCGAATAATTAATAACATAAAAAAGGATGTCGTTTTTACAACATCCTTTTTTATTAGTATTTATTGTTCCACTTTTTCTTGAGCTCTTCGTAAATCTTCTTTTCCGTAGAATTATTTCCCGGCTCATATAGTTTCACATTCCTGATTTCTTTCGGAAGAAAATCCTGTTCCACAAAATTTCCTTCATAAGAATGGGCATATTTGTATTCTTTTCCGTAATCAAGGTCTTTCATCAATTTAGTAGGTGCATTCCTCAAATGAAGAGGTACAGGCAGGTTGCCCGTCTGTTTTACCAGAGCCAACGCATCATTGATAGCCATATAGGCAGAATTACTTTTGGGTGAAACCGCAAGATATACGGCTGTTTCACTTAGTATAATCCTTGCCTCAGGGTTTCCGATAACATTGATTGCCTGGAAACAATTATTGGCGACCACCAAAGCGTTAGGATTCGCCAACCCTACATCTTCAGCAGCAAGAATAAGCATTCTCCTTGCGATAAACTTGATATCTTCTCCCCCGGCAATCATCCTCGCCAGCCAATATACTGCTCCATTAGGATCACCTCCACGCATCGACTTGATAAAGGCTGAGATAATGTCATAATGTTGCTCTCCGTTCTTATCATAAAGAGCCATCGTCTCCTGAAGAACTTCCAGTACATCAGAATTAATAATTTCAGTTGTACCCGAATTTTTATATTGATTCAAAACCAGTTCTACAGAATTGATCAGTTTTCTGGCATCACCACCTGAGTATTGAATAAAAGCTTCTTTTTCAAGGATTTTAAAATATGTTCCTTCATCTTTATTGTATCTTTCCGAAGCAATGTCTATTAATTCCTCCAGCTTTTCATAACTTAATGCTTTTAAAATATAAACCTGACTTCTTGAAAGTAATGCCGATACTACTTCAAAACTCGGATTTTCGGTAGTCGCACCAATCAATACAATCCAGCCTTTTTCTACCGCATGCAATAATGAATCCTGCTGCGATTTATTAAACCTGTGAATCTCATCAATAAACAAGATAGGTGATTTTCCAGAGAACAGATTCTGCTTTTTTGCATCTTCAATCACATCACGTACATCTTTCACACCGGAAGAAACAGCAGAAAGTTTATAAAATTTTCTCCCCGACTGTTCTGAGATAATTTCAGCCAGCGTTGTTTTTCCCGTTCCCGGAGGTCCCCATAAAATCAACGAATTCAAGGTATTATTTTCAATCATTTTTCTGATTGTTCCTTTATCGCCGGTAAGGTGCTCCTGTCCTAATACATCTTTCAGGGTTTTAGGTCTTAATTTTTCAGCTAATGGAATATTTTGATTCAAAGTACTTCTTTTTTAAGATCAATGTCCCGGATTTCCGATCTCCGAAACTTATAACAAAATTAAACTAATTTTCATTTTTTTACCCTATTTTTGCATTGTTTTGAAACTTACATTCAATAAAATCATTACATTTCCGCTGGTAATTTTGATCAAATTTTACCAATGGTTCATCTCGCCCTTACTTCCCAAAAACTGCCGTTACGAACCTACCTGCTCTCACTATATGATTGAGTCGCTTCAGGTACATGGTGTTTTTAAAGGTTTCTGGCTGGGATTTAAAAGAATTTTAAGATGCCATCCCTGGGGAGGAAGCGGTTATGATCCTGTTCCCCCCAAACATAAATGTTAATAATCAAACTATTAAATCAATAGAAAAATGAATACTATCTTTTTCAGAATTTATCTTGTGCTGTTTGCGTTCATCACGCAGCTTCTTTTTGCACAGGAATACCCTGGAGGTTTATCTGACGGAACTTTAGATATCAATGGAAGTAATGTTCCTGTAAAAATCTATTCTACCACAGAGATGGGAGACCTTACAGCTTTTCCGGACAGAGAATCAGACAAGAACCAGTCTTTCGTTGTGATTCTTAATGAATCCAATTTTGAACCTGCTTATTACAATTATGGGGCTTCCACTTTAGCAAAGTATAAGGATTCCAGGTATCAGTTTTTTGATAAAAACTTTAAGTTGATTGATACTGGTGTTACCAAAGAAAATATCACCACTTTTAAATATGCAGTAAAGTCTGTAAAGCCAATTACAGATTCTGATAAAGTAGAACTTAAGACTTCATTTAAAATCTGGGATCCTTCAAAAGGTATTCACATCGGATCATTTACGCTTCACTTTTATAGTTTGATGTTTGTTTTTGCCTTTGGATTCGGATATGTTTTAATGACGAGAATCTTTAAGATTGATAATGTGAACCAGAAATATCTTGAACCTCTGTTCACATGGACATTGATCGGGACTATTCTGGGAGCAAGATTAGGACATGTTATCTTTTATCAGCCGGAATTATTTAAAGAAGATTTCTGGAGTGTATTTTTACCGATAAGCACAAAAAACGGTTTAAAATTCACAGGTTTTTCAGGACTGGCGAGCCACGGTGCTACGATTGCCCTGATCTTTACCACGCTTTATTATTCATTTAAAATCATTAGGAAAAACCCTTTTTGGGTATATGACAGACTTGGTATTGTCGTAGCTTTAGGAGGAGCGTTTGTAAGAATGGGGAATTTTTTCAATTCTGAAATTGTTGGTAAACCAGCGGACCCGAATTCTCCGTTTGCTTTGCTTTTCCCACAACAAAGCAGTGAATATGGTCTTACGGTACCCCGTTATCCGAGCCAGTTATTTGAAGCAGTAGGATATGTTCTTCTCTTCATTTTACTATGGATATTGTACAGAAAAACAAATAAAAAATACCAGCAGGGATGGTTATTCGGTCTGTTTTTCATCATTCTTTGGGCGATCAGGTTCTTTGTTGAGTTCCTTAAAGAGCCGCAGGGAGATGAGTTCATCCAGATTGGCGGACTGAATACAGGTCAGGTTCTTTCGATTCCTTTTATGATTGCAGGTGTTGTCATCATGATCGTTTCCAAGAAATTTAAGATTACTGAAGCAGAAAACGAGAAACCGGAATAAACCATTTAAACTAAAAAATAAAAAGGCAAATTTGTAGAAATACAGATTTGCCTTTTTTATTAGCTGTTTACTTACAGATTTCTCTCCGCTTTCCTGTTCAGTTCTTCAAAAACAGACCCCAATGCATCAATGACATCAGTAGGCAGCATCGATTCTTTTGAATGTTTTTCTGAAGCAATATCGGCAGCTCTGCCATGTAACCATACACCAAGAATACAAGTCTCTTCTTCAGAATATTTCTGGGCCAGAAGCGAAGTCAGGATTCCGGTAAGAATATCTCCGCTTCCTCCTTTCGCCAACCCTGCATTTCCCGTTATATTATAGAATACTTTTCCCTCCGGAGTAACAACCTGGGTATGGTGGTCTTTAAGAACAATATAAAGACCAAGATCTTTTGCCTTTTTCCTTGCCATTTCAAGTCTTTTGAAAGAATTATCTGTACTTCCGAAAAGTCTTTCAAACTCTTTCGGGTGAGGCGTAATGATTGATTTTTCAGGAATTAATTTCAAATTTTTCTTATCTTTTGAAATGATGTTCAATGCATCTGCATCCAGAATCAATGGCTTTGAATAGTCTTTCAGAAAATTCAGAAAGTCTTTTTCGGTTCCTGAATGAGTTCCCAAACCAGGACCCGCACCACAGGTAATGTCTTTATCAATTTCAAAATTTGTGATAAACTGCTCCCCTCCTTTTATAAACATTGCTTCAGGACATGAGGTCTGCAGAATATCATATCCACATTCCGGAGCCAGGGTAAAGGTAAGCCCAGCACCGGTTTTTAAAGCTGATTTTGTAGCCAGTACTGCCGCTCCTATTTTTCCATAGCTCCCTCCTATGATGGCTGCCTTACCATAGCTGCCTTTATGAGAAAATTCCTGTCTCGGAACGAATATCGAACTAATCAGCTGATCATCAATTACAGAGTAATCGGAATCGGTTGTGTCTGCATATATTTTATTTAAATCAATATCCAGTACTATTATTTTTCCAGAATATTTTCCGGTTTCAGGATGAAGGAAGGTCTTTTTCCAGCATTGGAAAGTAAGGGTATAATCAGCTTTCAGAATAACAGGATCATGGTCAAACATTTCATCAGCAGACAATCCGGAAGGAACATCAATGGATATCTTAATATTCTTTTTAGTATTCAATTGCTCAACAAGCATTTTATATTCTCCTTCCAGCGGCCTGGATAATCCTGTTCCGAAAAGAGCATCGATAATGATTGTTTTATCATCAAAATTATATTGTTCTTTAGGATCAAATTTCCTGACTGAAATTCCGGATAAATCACGAAGTCTTTTCAGGTTAACAGAAGCATCTTCTGAAAATTTCTTTTTGGAATCGCTTACAAATACATCTACATCAAAACCTTTCAGATAAAGTATTCTTGCGACAGCCAGGCCGTCTCCTCCGTTATTTCCGTTACCACAAAATACAGCCAGTTTCTTATGATTTTTACAATGTTCCGAAATCCAATGTGCAACAGCCATTGAAGCTCTTTCCATCAGTTGAATGGAGGAAACCGGCTCTTGAGAAATCGTGAACTGATCCCAGCTGCGTATCTGTTCTGCTCTAAAAACTTTCATAGGCAAATCAAACTTTTAAGCAAATTACAAAAGATTTTTCATTATGATGCCACGTCAATAACAAAAATAAAGAGACCTCACTAATGAGATAATATATCTTAAAAAAGCTGAAATATTCATTAAATCAAATTCTATAAATTTCTCATAAAATTCAATATTTTGGGAATAAAAAACCATAAAAAGTAGTGTTTTTTACATTTTTAAATTATATTTTTGTGTATATACTAATTAAAAAAATATAAATTATGGGATTTGTTAAAGAATTTAAAGAGTTTGCCTTTAAGGGCAATGTTCTCGATCTGGCTGTCGGTGTGATCATTGGGGCAGCATTTGGTAAAATTGTTTCGTCTTTGGTAGAAGATGTTATCACGCCTCTGATCTTAAACCCGGCATTGAAAGCAGCCGGTGCAGAAAATATTGCAAAACTTACATGGAATGGTGTTGCTTATGGAAACTTCCTTTCAGCAGTAATCAGTTTCCTTTGTATTGCGATGGTTCTTTTCTGGATCATCAAACTGGCTAATAAAGTGAACAAAAAAGAGGCTCCAGCTCCTGCCGGACCTACAGAAGATCAAAAATTACTTACTGAGATCAGAGATTTGTTGAAAAGCAAAAATATCTAATTTGTAAACTACATTTTAATATAAAAAGCACCTCGGTCTAACCAAGGTGCTTTATTTATAATATCATTTCCAAATTACTGAATCTGTAAGATGCTTGAAATCTGCTCTGCCAGAGAAAGACCGATTCTATCCTGCGCTTCAAGCGTAGAAGCTCCCGTATGAGGGGTGAGGGAGATTTTAGAATGAGTAAGGATTTCTTTAGAAGGTGTTGGCTCATTAATGAAAACATCTAATCCGGCAAATCTTACTTTACCTGAGTCCAAAGCTTGAATTAAAGCTGCTTCATCAATAACTCCTCCTCTTGAGCAGTTGACAACAGCCACTCCGTCTTTCATTATTTCAAACTCATTCTTTCCGATCATATAACCGTCCTTCTGTGCAGGAACGTGCAGAGTAATGAAGTCTGAATGTTTTAAAACATCCTGTAACGGCTCTGTTTCAATATCAACATTGATGAACTGGTTGTTGTAAAATTTCACTTTGATACTTGCTCTTCCGACGTTATTATCAGCTGCAATCACTCTCATCCCAAGTCCTAAAGCAATTCTTGCCACTTCCTGGCCGATTCTTCCCATTCCCACAATACCGATGGTTTTTCCTCTCAGTTCTATACCTGCAGCGTATGCTTTTTTAAGACCTGCAAATTCAGTATCTCCTACAACTGGCATTTTTCTGTTAGAATCCTGAAGAAATCTCGCCCCGGAAAACAAATGGGCGAAAACAAGCTCAGCCACAGATTCCGATGATGCTGAAGGAGTGTTGATCACATGAATTCCTTTTTCTCTTGCATAATCTACGTCAATATTATCCATACCAACACCCCCTCTTCCAATAATGTCGATAGACGGACATCCATCAATAATATCTTTTCTTACCTGTGTGGCACTTCTCACCAATAAGGTGCGGATTTTGTGCTCATTAATATAATCTACTAAAAATTCCTGGGGAACTTTTGTAGTAATCACCTCAAAGCCTTTTTCTGTCAATGCATCTATTCCAGATTGATCCAGGCCGTCGTTTGCTAAAACTTTCATAAAATATCAAGTATATTAAAAAATGAAAGATTTAAAAATTAAAGGTACTGGTTCACATTTAATCTTTAAATCTTTGAATTATATTTTTATTCGCCGTCTTCTTTGAATACCTCAATGGTCACTTGTTTTTCTACCAAATCCGTAAATCTTCCTTTGTATCTTGTAGCTCTTACCAGGTGGTTGTCTATCCAGTGATAATTTCCTCCTCTTGGTTTTCCGCAAAGCACGCTGTGGTATTTGAAGCCATGCTTATCCAGCCAGTCGATCGTAATTTGTTTCAGATTTTCGGTTCTTGAAGTAAAAAAGCAGATCTGATGTCCTTCGTCATACCATCTGTTGATCGTTTCCAGAGCATCAGGATAGGGTTCGCAGGTAACCATTCTTTCCGGCTCTTCATTGGGAACGTCATCAGTAATGGTTCCGTCGATATCTATTAAGTAATTTTTTATTCCATCCTTTAGAATAGGACTAATGTGTTCAATGTATTCTAATTCCATTACTAAATATTAAAAAACAAAGTTAGCGTTTTTACAACTATCAGGCATATTAATCTTAGTTTATGTTAATATTTTACTACAAAAACTATTATTTAAAGAATAATATCAATATTTTATTCATTATTTACCATGAAATAGTTAATAATTTTCGTTTTGCATTTCTTTTTTTAAATAAGAAAGTGGAGGTTTTAAAGAAAATCAGTCTGTGAATGGATGTATTATCTGTAAACTTTCATCATTTTATTAGTCTTATTACAAAAAGCATGATGTTTATCTAAAAATTTCCAAAATACATTTATTACTCTTACATTTGTAGGAATGGAAGAATTTGTCGTTTTAGTAAATCCTGAAGATGAGGTTTTAGGGCTGATGGAGAAACAGCAGGCTCACATCAATGGCTTGTTACACCGTGCTTTTTCTGTATTTCTTTTCAATAATAAAGGAGAAATGCTATTGCAGAAAAGAGCGTCAGGAAAATACCATTCTCCCAATCAATGGACCAATGCGGTATGCTCACACCCCCGAGAAGGAGAAACTTATCTGGAAGGAGCAGTACGCAGACTGAAAGAAGAATTGGGAATTGAAGCTGATCTTTCTGAAAAATTCCATTTTATTTACAAAGCAGATGTAGGCGGTGGTCTTTGGGAGCACGAGCTGGATCATGTGTTTGTGGGAAATCATGAAACTGATTTCAATTTAAATAAAGATGAAGTGGAAGAAGTAAGATTCATTTCTATGGAAGATCTTGATAAGGAAATTTCCGAACATCCTGAAAACTTTACAGAATGGTTCAAAATCATCCTCGAAGAATACAAACACCATTTTTAATGATGAAAAAAATATTGCTTTTTTCTGCTTTTTTGACAGGAAGCCTGTTTTTTGCCCAAAAGGCAGGTGTATTTGACACTCCGAATTACTCTATCAATGTTCCTGAAGGCTGGAAATCCACAAACGACAGTGAGATCATCAATATTTTCCCTACCAGCCAGATAGGTGCTATTACCATCTCGGAATATCATGATCTTCCCCTTCCGAAAGAAGAAGTGAAAAAATTTATCCTTGCCCTTTATCAATCACATGACGAAGAGAAAAAAGTAAAAGAAAAAAAGAGTCAGAAAGGGTATACGGAATACTTCTATGAGCATTTCGATGAAAAAGAAAAGCTGTTCTGGGTAACCAAAGCTTTTCAAAAAGATAAAAACTTATATTTGGTTTCCATCAACTGTGGCCAGAAGTTCTGGAACGGAAACTATATGACCCTATTCAATGAGACTTTTAACAGTTTTAAAATAAAGAAATAAAAATTAAATATGAAGAAAACAGCCTTGTACGACAAACATGTTTCTTTGGGAGCTAAGATCGTACCTTTCGCAGGTTTTGAAATGCCTGTTCAATATTCAGGGGTTACAGAAGAGCACTTTGCCGTAAGAGAAAAAGCAGGATTATTTGATGTTTCCCACATGGGACAGTTTTTCATCGAAGGGCCGGGTTCAAAAGACCTTTTGCAGTATGTAACTACCAACAATGTAGATGCACTTGAAAACGGAAAAGCTCAATATTCCTGCCTTCCGAACGAAAATGGCGGAATTGTAGATGACCTTATTGTTTACAAGATGGAAGATGACAAATATTTTGTAGTAGTCAACGCATCCAACATCGACAAAGACTGGAATCATATTTCAAAATACAATACTTTCGGAACTAAAATGACCAACGCTTCTGACGAAATGTCATTACTGGCAGTTCAGGGGCCTAAAGCTACTGAAATTCTTCAAAAACTTACGGAAGTAAACCTTTCAGAAATTCCTTACTATCATTTTACTGTAGGAACTGTTGCGGGCGAAAACGATGTGATTATTTCAAACACAGGATACACAGGAAGCGGTGGTTTTGAGATTTATTTCAATAACGGAAGTGCTGAAAAACTTTGGGATGCCGTAATGGAAGCAGGTAAAGAAGAAGGAATCATTCCTTGCGGATTGGCTGCCAGAGATACTTTAAGATTAGAAAAAGGATTCTGCCTGTACGGAAATGATATAGATGATACAACGTCTCCGATTGAAGCCGGTTTAGGATGGATCACTAAGTTTGACAAAGACTTCGTTTCTAAAGATGTTTTCGCAAAACAAAAAGAAGAAGGAGTTACAAGAAAACTAGTAGGTTTCGAATTGACAGACAAAGGAGTTCCAAGACATGATTATCCTGTAGTGGATGCTGAAGGAAATGTAATCGGGAAAGTAACTTCCGGAACACAGTCTCCAATGAAAAAAGTAGGTTTAGGTCTTGCTTATGTAGACAAACCTCACTTCAAATTAGGTTCTGAAATCTTCATTCAGGTAAGAAACAAGAACATTCCTGCAAAAGTGGTAAAAGCTCCTTTTGTATAATCTGTTCAAAAGATATAAGAAATAATAAATCAGCCCCGCAATTTTTGCGGGGCTGATTTTATAAAATTTTAGTGTGAAATATATTTTACCAGGGAAGCTCCATTTTCAAGATTCAAATTGAGCCTTTCAATGAAAAAGCGGACATCTTTTATAAAGTTGTCTTTCAGATATTCTTCTTCTATATCGTGCCCCCAGCTGATTCTTTTATAAAATTCAGGATTTTCTGCTAATGCATGTTCCAGTTCAATCAGTTTCACACGTAAAGGTTCTATACTTGTAAAACCTTCGTATTCTTCAGTATAATCCCAGAAATCCAACAAAGTAAGATCAACATTTAAAACTCTTTCGACTTGCCTTAACAGTCGATCTTCATCACCTGCATCCACATCTCCATCTCCTGTCATTATTAAGTTTAAGCCGTTTCTATGATCAAAATGGTAACGGTCTCTAAGCTCCAAATACTTTTCAAATGGTTCTTTCACATCAAAAATGAGATAGATCTCTAATCCAAATCCCATATACGCTATATCACACCAAAGAACTTCTGCAATTCTTCAACGTTCTTCTTATCATTTCCTACGAAAATCTCCTTGTCTGTCACAAAAACAGGTCTTTTAAGGAAAGTATAATGATCCAGCAGTAACTCTTTAAAATCTTTCTCTGTCAAAGACTTTACATCCAGCCCTCTCAATTTAATCTGAGTGGATTTTTTACTGAATAATGCTTCGTATGATTTTGTTTTCTTATGCATTTCCGCCAATTCCTCTTTTGTGATGGGCTCTTTTTTAATTTCGCGAAGTTCCCAGCCTGTAAGGTCAAATTGGGCTAAAATTTTTCTACATGTATCACAAGTGTTGAGATAAAATACTTTCTTCATTACGGGTTCTAAATCTGTTATGGGTTAAAATTCTCTTTCATTGAAAGTTTCGTCTTTCAAAAGTAGGATTTAATCTAAAACTTTGGAAATTATTAAATAACTTTATTCAAATTTTATAAAGATGCAGAACAAGCCTATTACTTTTCAGTTTATTTCGGAGCCTTCAGATGTTAATTACGGAGGAAATGTACACGGAGGAAGTGTTATGAAATGGATTGACCAGGCCGGTTATGCATGCGCGACAACCTGGAGTGGTAATTATTCTGTCACTGTTTATGTAGGCGGAATTCGTTTTTATGATCCTATTAAAATCGGGGAAGTAGTAAAAGTAGACGCTCAGGTGATCTATACCGGAACTTCAAGCATGCATATTGCCATCAATGTTTTTTCAAGAAATTTAAAACAGCCCAACTTTGAGAAGAAAACACATTGTATTATTGTATTTGTAGCTGTGGATGAAAATGGAAAAAAACTCCCTGTTCCAAAATGGACACCGGAAACAGAGGAAGAAAAACAGCTTGAAATGTATGCCAAACGCCTGATGGAGCTGAGAACGCAGATTGAAGATGAAATGAAACCTTTTTTGTAAGAGCGGGTTTCGGGATGCGAGATTGCAGGATTTGAGGTTTAAGGTTTTGGGAAACCAGTAACAAAAAACAACCAATCATATGATATGAAAAGTTTTTTTACTTTAACAGCATTGCTTGTAATAGCTTTGGTGCAGTCTCAGACACACCGGTTTATTTATGATCTTCAGTATAAAATGGATTCTACCGAGGCTGGATATGAAAAAGTGAATATGATCCTCGATATCACTCCGAAGGAAGTAAAATTCTATGGGAAAGATCTCGCCATCAGAGACTCACTGAATAAAAAATTCGGAACGAACTTCAGCTATACTGATATGACCGGACAGGTAGTTAAAAGAAAGATCAATTCTTTTGATAATGAAAATTTCATCAATATTAAAAACGGATATTATACATTTAAAACTATAGATAAGATCAATTGGACGATTGCTGATGAGATAAAAAAGGTAGAAAACTATACTTTACAAAAAGCAACTACAAAATTTGGAGGGAGAAGCTGGACGGCCTGGTTCTGTAAAGATATTCCATTTAATGAAGGGCCATTTAAACTGCGTGGATTGCCCGGTTTAATCTTTGAGCTATCAGATGCTAAGAAAAATTTCCTTTATACGCTCGTTAAAAGCAGAGAACTTCCGGAAGTTTCCCCTACTTCAGATTTCCTGGAATCCAGCTTTGGTAATAAAGCAATTCCTATTAACGAAAAGCAAAAACATAAGCTGCTTATGGAGTTTTATAATGATCCTTTTGCTTTTGAAAGAAATAATATCAGCAAATCCAATAATGACCTTAGAATTAATATCAACGGAAAGGAAATTCATAATGTTGATGAACTGAATACGCAAACCAAAAGCATGCAGGAGGTTATCAGAAAATATAATAATCCGATTGAAATCAATAAGGCGATGCATTATCCGGTATATTAAAGCTATGGTTATTTTAAGTTTGGGCTAAAGCCAATGGGATTTAAAATTTATTTGGCTGGGCTAAAGCCCACCCCTATTGAATTTTAACAATAAGATCTTTTATCTTTTATCTTTTATCTTTTATCTTTTATCTTTTATCTTTTATCTTTTATCTTTTATCTTTTATCTTTTATCTTTTATCTTTTTACTATAATTCATATATTTGCATCATCAAAAGGAAATGGTGTTCTTCCTTACCCAACCGCTTTACAAAAGCTGATGACGCCTGATTAAAAGATTATTAACAAATAACTAATCAGGATTACTATGTCAAAAAGTCAAAGAACACCAGGTAAAAAAGCAATTTTTCATACTCGTTTTTTCTTCAGAAAATTTCCGGCAGTTCCTTATATTTTAAAATGGCTGTGTATCAGTATCATCATTGGTATATTGGTAGGAACAGCTTCTGCAGGATTTCTTCAGTCTTTAGAATGGGCAACAAACTTCAGAGAAAATCATCTCTGGCTGATTGCTTTACTTCCTGCTGCAGGATTTCTGATAGGGCTTCTTTATTATTATTTCGGAAAAGATGTGGAGGCTGGAAATAACCTGTTGATTGATACCATCCATGAACCCAAGGGAATTATTCCTTTTAAAATGGCTCCTTTTGTCTATCTGGGAACAATTGCAACGCATTTTTTCGGAGGTTCTGCGGGCCGTGAAGGAACAGCTCTTCAGATGGCGGGTGCCATCGCGGATCAGCTCACCAGGCCTTTTAAACTTGACAGAAATGAAAGAAAAATATTAATTATTGCTGCTATTGCTGCCGGATTTGGCTCCGTTTTCGGAACACCACTGGCAGGAGCCGTTTTTGGTCTTGAAGTTTTTCTGATCGGAAGGATTCGTTACAATGCAATCTTTCCGGCATTTGCTTCCGCAATTCTGGCAGACTGGGCTACCAATCTATGGAATGTAAAACATACCCATTACCATATTGATTTTATTCCGAAACTTGAATTTTTACCAATTCTATACAGCATTCTGGCAGGAATAGCTTTTGGAATCTGCGCGGCTGCTTTCAGTAAAATCATCCACTGGATGGGCTCTGTCTTTAAATCAAATATCAAATACCCTCCGCTTCGTCCTGTAGTGGGAGGAATTATTATAGCACTTGCCGTTTTTGCGATGGGAACAACCCGTTATATCGGACTGGGCGTTCCTATAATTATGGAATCTTTTGAAAAGCAGCTTCCACTGTATGATTTTGCTTTAAAAATGATTTTTACCATTGTTACCCTTTCAGCCGGATTTAAAGGTGGAGAAGTGACACCCTTGTTCTTCATTGGTGCTACCTTAGGCAGTGCTTTATCACTTTTCATCCCATTACCGTTCGGATTATTGGCAGGAATGGGATTTGTAGCCGTATTTGCCGGAGCTACCAATACTCCTTTGGCCTGTATGCTGATGGGAATTGAATTATTCGGAGCAGAATGCGGTGTATATGTAGCTATTGCGTGTGTCGTTTCTTATCTTCTTTCCGGTCATAACAGTATTTATACAAAACAAAAGATTGGAGAGGCAAAAAACAGAAGATTTGAAAGTCAGCAGGACAAGTCTGTTTCGGATTTTTTATAAGGGATTTCGAGATGCAGGGTGCGGGATGTGGGATGCGAAGTGCGAGGAGCGGGGTCACAATTATTTGTTTATTTTGTTGCTGGATGCGGTATGCTGGTTTTTATTAGTTCTCAGTTCTTCATTTATAACATCTTAAACCTGAAATCCCGAAACTCGCACCACGAATCCCACACCACGAAACCCGAATCCCGAATCCCCGATCTCTCAAATACTAAGACTCCGAAACTCGCAACACGCATCTCATTACCCTCAAACCCTCCCACTCTCAAACTCCCTTCATCATTTCCAACTATAATTCGTAATTTTACCCCATGTTCGATTACAGATTAAAAGTTTTCCATACGGTGGCTACCCGATTAAGCTTCACCAAGGCTTCAGAGGAGCTACACATCTCACAACCTGCTGTCACTAAACATATTAAAGAAATTGAAACTCAGATAGGTGCTAAGCTATTTGACCGTAAAGGAACTTCTATCCAGCTGACCCAAAGCGGAAAAATTCTGTTTGAACATGCAGAAAAGATCAGAAACATCTATCGTGATATGGAGTTTGAGATCAGCCAGATCAGCCAGCAGCATAAAGGAAAACTGATTATCGGGGCGAGTACAACTATAGCACAGTATATTTTACCGGAGATTTTAGCCAAATTCAATTCGTATTATAAAGATATTAAGATTGAATTGCTGACAGGAAATACAGAAACAATCTCAACGCTTTTAAAAGAAGAAAAAATTGATCTCGGTATCATTGAAGGAGAATCACAGTCTTCTTATTTCGAGTATAAAACGTTTAAGCCCGATGAAATTGTTCTGGCGGCAAAGTCAGATCATCCTCTTACTCATAAAACTTTAAACTTAAAAGATCTTTACCAACTGGATCTGGTCTTCAGAGAACAAGGTTCCGGGACACTTGAATTCATCCAAAACAGGCTTAAAGAAAAGGAAATCAATATCCATGAATTGAATACTGTTATGCAATTGGGAAGCAGTGAAAGTATCAAAAATTATCTTCTTCATTCGGAATGTATGGCGTTTCTTTCTATCAGTACTATCTTAAATGAACTGAAAAACAATGTACTTACGGTCATTGACATTAAAAATTTCAGTATTGAAAGAGATTTTCATTTTATCCTGCCTAAAGGCGAACAATCTGAACTGATCAAACTTTTTTTGAGGTTTGCAGAATAAGCAATAAGCAATAAGCAATAAGCAATAAGCAATAAGCAATAAGCAATAAGCAATAAGCAATAAGCAATAAGCAAAGATATAACTTTTAGTTATCCAATATAACAAAATACGATTTACTTTGTAATACTATTTTCCGGACTTTTGATACTTATTTTAAAAGTTCGCATTATGAAAGATTTCATTCAAAATGAAATAACAAGGAAAGTATTTTTTATTGTTTTGGCTGTATTATGCCTTACACCTTTTATATCTTCTCCAATTGCTCTTGCTTTGGGATTTGCCCTGGCTGTTTTTATCGGAAACCCTTTTGAAAAACACCTTCATCAATATATTCATTTACTGCTGCAGATTTCAATAGTAGGTCTTGGATTCGGGCTGAAACTTGATGAAGCGCTTCATGCCGGAAAAACAGGCTTGATGCTGACTGTTGTAAGTATTGTCACCGTTATGGTTTTAGGATATTTTCTGGGAAAATTATTTAAACTGGAAAGACCTTTATCTTATCTTCTCTCCGCAGGAACTGCTATTTGTGGCGGGAGTGCTATTGCTGCTGTTTCCCCCATCATTAAACCTAATACAAAACAAATTTCTCTTGCACTGGCTATTGTTTTTACCTTAAATTCGGTTGCCTTGTTTGTATACCCTGCAATAGGACACCTGCTGAATCTTTCACAGGAGCAGTTTGGACTTTGGTGTGCTGTGGGAATTCACGATACGAGTTCTGTAGTAGGTGCTGCCAGCAAATATGGAGATGAAGCCTTGAAAATAGCAACTACTGTGAAATTGGCTCGTGCTTTATGGATTATACCTGTTTCACTGATTACCATGTTTATTTTTAAAAGTAAAGATTCCAAAATAAAGATTCCGTGGTTTATCGGGTATTTCATTGTGGCGATCCTTTTGAATACTTATTTCCCATTTCTTGACCGCTTCAGCACTTCAATTACTGTTCTGGCAAAATCCGGTCTGAATCTGACCTTATTTTTGATTGGTTCTACCCTTTCTATTCAAACGCTGAAATCAATCGGATTAAAACCTTTGGTTATGGCAATTATCCTATGGATCACCATAAGTGTTGGCAGTCTTCTTTACATTATCTATTAAAAAGAGCAGAACCCTTTTGGAATCAAAAGGGTTCTGCATATTAAATGTGGAAATGTTTATTTCTAATTGAAATAATTTCTTAGATCTCCCCACAAGTATAAACCTGTGGACAGCCCATATATATTGAGCAATAGTCAGGACCAGTTACAGCACCAGAGCAGCTACATCCGCAAAGAGATAAATCCGGCTTACCGCTTACTCCTCCAGTAATATTTTTTAAATCTTGTTTTCTCAGTTTTTTAGCATTTTTCATAATGTTCATGTAGTTTAGTTTTGATTAAAAATATAGTTTTAGTTACTTCTCAAAGTTAAACAAATATTAAACACTCGCAACAAAAATCAGAATAAAATTTAATAATTTATTGATTATAACTTCATTGTTATATTCAAAACAAGGATTACCAGCATCTTATTTATTAAACAAGTTAAATTATTCTGTAAATTCAAGATCTCTGTCGTGGGTTTCAGAAATGGTAAGTGAAGAGTAAAATGCAAGCCCGAATACCACTACTCCTACTATGGCAGCACTTTCTACAACAGGGAAATGCCCTTTAAGGGAATCAAAAGCGAATATCATTACCGGCACCAACCCTCTTACCATATTGGGAACAGTTGTGGTTGCAGTATTTCTTATATTCGTTCCAAACTGTTCTGCTGCCAGTGTCACAAACATGGCCCAATATCCTGTTCCAAATCCCAGCCATACACAAAACATGTAATATTTTGTTTCCGTATTTGTATTACCAAATAACATGATTGCCACCCCAACCAGAGTAAAGACCAGCATATAAAAGATGGCCATTTTTCGTGATTTTAAAGCATGAGAAATAAACCCGCTCAACAGGTCGCCGACAGAAATACCTACATAAGCCCACATAATTGCTTTTCCGGGGTTGATATCTTTTATGCCCAATTCAGGGGCAAACTGATTGGCTAAAACAGCCAGAATCCCTATGCAATACCAAGTAGGTAATCCCACTGCAATGCATTTTAAATACCTTATCAATCTGTCTTTATTGGTAAAAAAGGAGAGAAAGTTTCCTTTTGAGATGTTTTTATGCTCAAGATTCTTATAAATTCCGGATTCCGATACGCTTATTCTCAGTATCAATAACATAATTCCCATGATCCCACCGATAATGTAAGAAATATTCCATCCTCCGGCCAGCTCTACGGTAAGCTGAGCTACAACAGCACCCATTAATCCAAAACCTGCAACTACTGAGGTTCCGATAGCTCTTAAATTCTTCGGCAGACTTTCAGAAACCAGCGTAATTCCGGCTCCGAGCTCTCCGGCAAGTCCAATACCCGCAATAAATCTTAACCCGGCATATTGGTACACTAAATGCTCTTTCGGAAAATAAGGAAGAAAACCACAGGCAATATTGGCTAATGAATAAACCAAAATAGATCCAAACAGTACAGAAAGTCTTCCCTTTTTGTCTCCAAAAATTCCCCAGAATACCCCTCCTATGAGAAGTCCTACCATCTGGCAGTTCAGTATGAAGGTTCCGTCTGCATCCGGATTAAGCCCTAATGCATTTAAACTTGGAATTCTAACGATACCGAATAAAAGAAGGTCATAGATATCTACAAAATAGCCTAAGGCAGAAATAATAACGGGAATAGAGAAAATGTACTTCAGTTTTGAAGACAGGGACAGTTCTTGCATTTTTAAGTTTTGATAAAAATAAAAAACCTTTCAATTTCTTGAAAGGTTTTTATCAAATATCTTTTTCTGATTATTATCTGGCAATATTCACAGCTCTTGTTTCTCTGATTACTGTTACTTTTACCTGTCCCGGATAAGTCAGTTCATTTTGGATTTTCTCAGAGATGTCGTAAGAAAGCTGAGAAGCTACTTCGTCATTTACTTTTCCACTCTCTACCATTACTCTCAGTTCTCTACCTGCCTGAATTGCATAAGCACTGGATACTCCATCGAAGCTTAATGCTGCAGATTCAAGATCTTTTAATCTCTGAATATAAGATTCCAATACCTGTCTTCTTGCTCCCGGTCTAGCTCCAGAGATCGCATCAGCAACCTGAATGATCGGAGATAATAACGATTTCATTTCAATTTCGTCGTGGTGAGCTCCGATTGCGTTTACAACTTCAGGGTTTTCACCGTATTTCTCAGCCCACTGCATTCCTAAAAGGGCGTGTGGTAATTCTGATTCCTGCTCAGGAACTTTACCGATATCGTGTAAAAGACCTGCTCTTTTGGCTAATTTAACGTTTAATCCTAATTCAGCAGCCATGGTTGCAGCAATGTTGGCTACTTCTCTCGAGTGCTGTAGTAAGTTTTGTCCGTAAGAAGAACGGTATTTCATTCTACCTACAATTTTGATCAGTTCAGGGTGTAATCCGTGGATTCCTAAATCAATGATGGTTCTCTTCCCTACTTCAATGATTTCCTCTTCGATCTGTTTTCTAGTTTTTTCTACTACTTCTTCGATTCTTGCCGGGTGAATTCTACCATCGGTTACCAATCTGTGAAGGGATAGTCTTGCAATCTCTCTTCTTACAGGATCGAAACATGAAAGAAGGATAGCTTCAGGAGTATCATCAACGATAATTTCTACTCCGGTTACTGCTTCTAAAGCACGGATATTTCTACCTTCTCTACCGATAATTCTACCTTTTACTTCATCAGACTCGATGTTGAAAACGGATACTGAATTTTCGATTGCCTGCTCGGTTCCAATTCTCTGGATCGTTTGAATAACAATTTTTCTTGCTTCATTCTTGGCATTCAGCTGAGCTTCTTCCATGATGCTCTGAACATGTGCCTGCGCTCTTGTTTTTGCCTCAGCTCTCATAGTTTCCACCAATTCTGCTTTAGCTTCCTCTGCAGTATAATTAGAGATTTTTTCTAGTATTTCTACTTTTTTGGCAGTAGCTATATCTAATTCCTGCTGTTTTCTGTCCAGAATTTCGTTCTTCTTAGCATAATCTGCAATCTGCTTGTCTAAGTCTTTTTCAAGCTTTCCAGTCTTGCTAAGTTCATCATTCAGCTTATGCTCTTTGTCTTTTGTTCTCTTTTCAACTTCCTGCATTTTCTTTTCACGGGATTGAATGTCAGCGTCATGCTGTGATTTCAATTCCAGGAATTTTTCTTTAGCCTGAAGATTCTTTTCTTTCTTTATGGATTCAGCCTGAACATTGGCTTTTTCTATAAGGTTTTCGGCATTTTTCTTGGCATCATCTATGATGAATTTTGCTTTCGTATTCAGAGAACTTCTGGAAAAAAATATTCCCACTACAGCTCCGATTACTAAACAAACAACACCTACTATAACTTCTATCATAATTTATATTGAGTTTTAATTGTATTCATATCCTTGTTCAATAAAAAAAGCCCACAATAATCCAGAGATTGAGAGTAAACTCCTAATCAACACGATTTGAACTGATTTCCACTGTCTGTAATCCGGAAGTCCGGCACGCCATTCGATGGACATTTGTTCGGTAATTGTTTAGCGTTGAGTTTACCTTTAATGTGTTAGAATTATTGTAGGCAGTACTTTTCAGGAAAAAAAATCTATTTCCCGATTTCATTCAACGACTGATTAATCTGCGTTAATCTTTCGTTGGTTGAATTAATATTTTTTTCGTAGTTCAGAGAAACTACTTCTGCATTGGTTCCCAGTTTAAGGGCACACATTGCCAAAGCATCCTGTTTATCTCTTACATCGAAATTCTGTTCAAAATCTTTAATCATATTCTCGATCTGCTTCCCTACTTTACGCAAAGTTTCTTCCTCTGCTGCCGGTACGTTCAGCGGATACACTCTTCCTGCAATGTTGACGGTTATTCTCCTTACCTCCATTATAATCCACTGTTTTGAAGCTGAGCAATACAGAAATCAATTTCTTTCACCAATCTGTTGATATGGTTTTTCATTAACCTATTGTGTTCAGGATTTCCTGATATTGCTGAATAAAGTTTTATATTTTTTTGTTCTTCTGCTAATACCTGATTCTTTCTTCTTTCCTCATCATATTTCTTCTTCAACTCTTCATGCTCAAAATTTAATTCTTTTAAATTTTCCGTAAGATTTTTATAGTTCTTTTGCAGAGTCGAAATCTTTCTCTCTAATTCTGAAAAATTGTTTTCTAAATCTTGAAGCATTTCAGGTTTGTATATTCTAACTAAAAGCAAAAATAAAAAAATAATAACACTAACAAAAATAAAACACTCTATATTTTGATATAACAATAAAAAAGGAGGCGCCAGTGCACCTCCTGTGTATTTTTTGACACAATATTTTTATTCAAATTTCAGAACGAACATTACCGCTCTTGTCTGCAGTGTAGAGATCGCAGATGACCAGTAAGGAGGTGTAGTAGCATTATCCGCCACTTTCTCATTGTTCATGAAGAATGTTCCTCTTACGGCAGGAGTCAGCTTAAACTTGTTGAAATAAAACTGAATTCCCATTTCTGCAGACCATGCAAAGTTGTGCGTTGTAGATCTGTAGATTCCCTGCATGTTGTCATCTGTGGAACTTGAGTTAGACTGAAGGTTTACAACATAGTTCACCCCTGCAGCAACGTAAGGCCTTGAGTTGTACCATCTTTGACCATGAAGTTCCAGAAGTACCGGAATATCAATCAAGGTAGATTTAATTTCTCTTACTTTATCCTTTTCCTGTAAAGGGAATGGCATAAAAGGAGGATTGGTTAAAGATCCACCCGCATAAATGTCATTGGATTGAGTATTAAAAGTCAACTGTCTTTGTGCAAACTGTAACCCTGGTTCTACTCTTACATCAAGATAGTCATTCAGTCTCCATTTTGCAATAAGCCCGGCACCGAAACTATAACTTTCCTTAGAGGTAACAAGGTTTTCATTATCATTCATCCCATATTTCGGATGCAAAACAATGCGGTAATCCAGTCTGTTCCCGTTCAAATAAAACCCCCAACTGAATTTCTGTTCGTCGAAATCTTCCAACTTGTCCATTCTGTTTCGGGTTCTGAATTGCGCGTTTGCAAAAACGGCAACATTTACTGAGGTTAAAACCAGTGCTTTTAATAGAAATTTATTCATAGGTTACTTTGTTGCTTTATAAATTGTGGCTATACCTAAACTTAATTTTTTATATTCAACTTTCTTAAATCCCGTATCTAAAAGAATTTGCTTCATCTTCTCCCCGAAAGGAAAAGCATTTACAGAATCCGGAAGGTATGTATACGCCCTATTATCCTTAGAAACCAATCTGCCGATGGCAGGCAATATATTTTTGAAATAAAACATATAAAATGGCCCCATGAAACCCTCAACCTTTGAAAACTCCAGTATATAAACACTTTTGTTATCTTTAACTACTCTTCTTAACTCTGCCAAACCTTTGGTAAGGTTTTCAAAATTCCTTACTCCAAATGCAACGGAAACAGCATCAAATCTATTGTCCTCGAAAGGTAAATTTTCTGCATCTCCTTTTTGCATGGAAATTTTGCCGTCTAATTTAAGTTTTTTTATTTTAATAACGCCAACATTCAGCATTTGTTGTGATAAATCTAATCCAACTACTTTAGAACCGGTTCCTTTTTCAATAGTAATTGCCAGATCTCCCGTTCCTGTAGCCACATCCAGCACTTCCTGCGGATTATCATTTTTCATCCATCTTACCAGTTTATTTCTCCATAAAACATCAATTTTCATGGATAAAACATGGTTCAGAAGGTCATACTTCGGTGCAATGTTGTCGAACATATCCTCTACCTGGCTTTTTTTGGTAGCCTCTGAATTGTAGGGAGTAACTTTGGTGATATCTTTTGTCAAAACTTAAAACTTGTAATATTCTTTGTAATAATTTAGGTAATCCTGCTTTCTGAAGATTTTGGATCGTGATTCCACTTTCTGGATATTTTTGATCACTTTGTCATAGTCTTCATCTACATTGTAATAAAAATCTTCTGTGTAAAGCTTATTGAAGCGTCTTGCTCCTCCGTAATAATCCTTTCCGTCGATAACCGTTTTATCAAGTGCTGTCAGCAACGAATCTTTTTTAAGATTATATCCGTAATACTGATCATTTACGTAGTAATCCTGATGGGTAATATTAATCAGACCACGAAGTTTATTGACTTCAAATGCTGAATCGTAAAGCATTTTCTTGTTCTGATCAAAAACCTGAATAGAGTTTTTCCCTTTATTCAAATCCACATGCACATACTGCCCCGCTGAAATAATTCCTTCAGATCCGTTATTGATCTTAAAGTAATACGTATTCGGGGTAGGATTATCTACCACATAATAATTCTTCTTGGCTAAAAAAAGGAAGTAGATCCCAAAGGCAACGATAAACGCCACAGCTGCAATAAGTAAGCCTTTTAAGGACGAGTTGTTTTTCATAGATTGTAAAGTACAATTTTTGCAAATTTAATAATATTTTTAATTCTCCGTTATTAATATTAATTATTAACTTTGCATCTTTAAAAAAATCATATAAACGAATGCCGAATACGATCATTATTGGCTCTGGATCTTATATTCCGAACAGAGTTATTGGTAGAGATTACTTCATGAATTCCGAGTTTTATACTGAAGACGGAGTAAAGATTGAAAAGCCTGTGGAAGAGACCATTGCGAAATTTGTAGAGATTACAGAAATCGAAAACAGGAGATTCATTGAGGATGATCTTTCCAATTCACAAATCGGTTATGAAGCTGCAAAAATCGCCCTTGAGGATGCAAAAGTAGACGGCGAACAACTGGATTATATCATCTATGCAAGCAATTTCGGGGAAGTTACAGAACACGGATATGCTGATTTTATGCCTACAATGGCAGCGAGAGTAAAGAATAAACTGGGAATCAAAAACAGAAAATGCGTAACATATGATATGCTTTTCGGATGTCCGGGATGGGTGGAAGCTATGATTTTGGCAGATAACCTTATTAAAGCTAAAGTAGCTAAAACAATTCTTGTTATAGGAGGGGAAACTTTAAGCAGAGTAACAGATCCACATGACAGAAACAGAATGATCTTTGCAGACGGTGCAGGAGCTGTAGTAGTAAAAGCAACAGATGAAGAGAATGTAGGGATTATTGCCCACAACACGATTTGTGACAACGGACCTGAATTAAATTATCTTGAAAACCAACCTTCCATCAATAAAGAAGTAGATCAAAAACGCCTATATGTAAGAATGTTAGGAAGAAAAATCTATGAATACGCTCTAAAAAATGTACCGGTTGCGATCAAGGATACCATTACTGATGCCGGTCTTTCTATTGAAGATATAGACAAAATCTTAATTCACCAGGCAAACGCTAAAATGGATTATGCTATGATTGAAAGACTTCACAGACTTTATGATGTAAAAGAATACGATCATGCCATCTCTCCTATGACGATCCAGGATCTTGGAAACACTTCTGTAGCAACAATTCCTACTATGTATGATTTAATAATTAAAGGAAAAATGGAAGGTCAATCGTTTAAAGATAATGGTAACATTGTAATGACTTCGGTAGGTGCCGGAATGAACATCAATGCTATCGTTTATAGATTTCCTAAAAAGTAATATTTAAACCATTAAAATATAAAAGCACAGGGAAGTTTATTCTTTGTGCTTTTTTTGATCAGACATGCAAAAGAATTTTTTAATCATCGCCGGAATCTTCCTTTTTTTGGAAGTGTATATTTATCAGGCCATCAGAACACTTACCGATAATTTCTGGATCAGAATCGGATATTGGATAATTTCTTTGGTTGTGTACGGGATTTTCGCTTACGAAGTCACTCACTATCAGAGATCAGATAGAAGTATGGCAAGAACCCAGATCATGATTTCCTTATTTTTGATCTTTATCCTTCCTAAAATTTTCATAGTTCTGTTTTTATTAATTGATGATATTATCAGAACCGGAGGTTATTTAATCGGCTTCGCCAAACCCTCCGAGAATTTCTTCCCGGAAAGAAGAAAGTTCCTGAGTCTGGTTGGATTAGGAATGAGCGGAGTACTTTCTGCTCTTTTCATAGACGGAATTACGTTTGGAAAGTACAGACATAAAGTAAGAAGAGTAAGAGTAAATTTTGCTAACCTTCCGAAAAGCTTTAAAGGATATAAAATCATTCAGATTTCAGACGTTCACAGCGGGAGCTTCTCAGATCCGGACAAATTACAGCATGCGATTAACCTGATCAACGAACAGAAACCTGATCTGGTATTATTTACCGGAGACATGGTGAACAATGTTGCAGACGAGTTCAAACCTTTTATTTCCTTGTTTTCAAAAATTAAGGCCAAAGACGGAAAATTAGCCGTGCTAGGAAACCATGATTACGGAGATTACGTGACCTGGGAATCACCTGCAGCTAAAAAACAAAACCTTGACACCTTAATCGGCTATGAAAAACAAGCTGGTTTCGACATGCTGAGAAACGAACACAGAGTCATTGAAAAAAACGGAGAAAAACTATACATTCTGGGAGTAGAAAACTGGGGATTAAAACCATTTCCTCAATTCGGAAGAATAGATGATGCTTTAAAAGGAGTGCCAGAATCCGCTACGAAGATTCTGATGAGCCACGACCCTACTCATTTTGATTATGTGGTTAAAAAGCACCCTTCAAATATCCACTTAACTCTTTCAGGGCATACCCACGGAATGCAGTTTGGTTTAGATCTTAAAAACGTAAAATGGTCACCCGTACAATACAAATATCCAAAATGGGCTGATTTATACGAAAGTGAAGGGAAACTATTATATGTAAACAGAGGGTTTGGTGTATTAGGATACCCAGGAAGAGTGGGTGTACTGCCGGAGATTACGCTTTTTGAGTTGAGCTAGAGGTGCGGGTTTCGGGATGCGAGATTCGGGGTTCGAGTTATTATTTGCAAATTGTTTGGTTGCGAGTTACAACTACACAAAATTAAACCTTGAATTCTCTCCCTAATCCCTACAACCTAATATCTGCTACCTATCACTAAAAAATATAATCTTTCATACGGGAAGTAGCCATTTCCCTGTCATTGAGAAAAGTAAGGAGGGCATCTAATTTGTCCTCCATTTTTTTGCCCGAAAATAAGCTCCGGTAAAAAGGAATATCAAAACGGTATTTTTTGAAATCTGTAAACTGCCATGTGTTCAGATAGATCAGTACAAATTCTTCATTCTGCAAAGTTTCCAGCACCATGTTCTGGTAATATTTCATCGGCAGGATCTGAAACACGAAATCATTATAAGGAAGCTGACTGTACGGAGAAATACTTTCAGGGACAATACTTAAACCATCCTCTTCTGTAATTTCGGTATCTCTTTTGAGTCTTTTAAAAGGAAAAAGAATATTGGCATTATCGATATTGGAGACGTAATTAAATTCCATCAGCTTTAAATTTTCCTGAGCAACTTTTACATCTTTCTGACGAATTCCTCTGATCTGTTTTTCCAAAAGATCCTGAATATTCTTCTTGGCATTTTCTATTTCTTCAGGATTTGATCCTTTATTATAAAAAGCAATTTCATGCCCTTTGGATGAAATTGCTTTTATTAAATTCTGAAGTTTTTCGGTAAGAGAAACCTCTACAAAAAAACTTGATTTGATATCATGAATATCTAAAACTCTAAGAATCGCTTTGGTATTATCTTCGGTGATTTTCAATCGCTCTTCATCAGTAATTTGAGAGCCGTTTTTTACTTCAGCCTCAATACAAGTGATGTTAAAAGTTAATAATACCATTTAAATTAAAGTTTATATAAATTCTATAATATATTAAAAATCAGATGTTAAAATCAAGAACAATTAAAGTATTACTTTATATTATTAATCCTTTCCTAATTTTACTTTCAGATTTTTAATCATATCTTTTGTCATTTCCGAAATTCCGAAATCATAAGTCAGACCCCAGTCTTTTTTCGCTACTGAATCGTCAATAGATGCCGGCCATGAATCTGCAATTGCCTGTCTGAAATCCGGGTTATAATCAATCGTAAAATCCGGAATTTCTTTTGTGATTTCTTCTGCCAATTCTTTTGGAGTAAATGACATTCCACCTAAATTATAAGAAGAACGAACTGTCAAACTTTCTTTTGGAGCATCCATTAATTTCAAGGTTGCATTAATGGCATCATCCATATACAACATCGGCATTCCTGTATTTTCGGAAATGAAACTTGTATACTTTCCGTCTTCAATCGCTTTGTAGAAAATCTCAACAGCATAGTCGGTAGTTCCACCTCCCGCGGGAGTCTTCCATGAGATCAATCCAGGATATCTGATACTTCTTACATCCACACCATATTTGTCGAAATAGTATTCACACCACTTCTCCCCTGCCATTTTAGAGATCCCATAAACAGTTGTTGGATTCAATACCACATCCTGTCCTACCTCATGCTTTGGAATTCCTTTTCCAAATACCGCGATAGAACTTGGCCAGAAGATCTTTTTAAGAAGTCCTTCTTTAGCCATTTCACAAAAGTGAAGCAATGGTTCAAGATTCAGCTTCCACGCAAAAACAGGCTGCTTTTCCGAAGTTCCGGATAAAAGTGAAGCAAGGTGATACACTGTCGTTATCTCATAATCATGAATCACCTGTCTTACCAATTGAGTATTGGTAACGTCCATTCTTTCGTAGTGTCCGGCAGAAGTAATTCCTTCCTGCCATCTGTCCAATCCTGAAGCAACAACGTTTTCCGCTCCGTGAATTTCAACAAGTCTGTTCGTAAGTTCGGTACCAATTTGTCCCAAGGCACCTGTAATCAGTATTCTTTCCGTATAGGATTCCATTTTTCAGATTTTTTTTTAGAATTGTACAAAAGTAAAAAAAACATGCCAACCATAATAAAAAAGGTGTATTTAAAAAACATAGCCCTGATAAACTACAGATATTTCAATTAGATAATCTCAATGAAAGAAAAAATCAAATGCAATGATCATCAAGCTGTGATTAACTGAAAATTCAATAATTTTGTTGTAAAGAAAAAACAATCATATGAAGAAGATTTTAATTGCTTCGATGCTTTTGGCAGCTCAGCTAAGCTGGGCTCAGTTCACAGATATCAATATTATCAAAGAAGTACAGGTAAAGAAGAAAGGTGTTGTCGTCTCTGCACACCCGTTAGCCAGTGAAGCGGGAGCTAAAATCTTAAAAATGGGAGGAAACGCCTATGATGCCGTTACTGCAACACAATACGCCCTTGCTGTAGTTTATCCTCAGGCAGGAAATATCGGAGGTGGCGGATTTTTGGTAGGTGTAAAAAATAACGGTGAAAAATTTACGCTGGATTACAGGGAAACTGCTCCTAAAAAAGCCTCCAGAGACATGTATATTGATAAAAAAGGTAAAGCAGATACTGATCTTTCCCAGAACGGAAGACTGGCCGTAGGTATTCCCGGAAGTGTAGCAGGATTCTTTGCTACTCTGAAGTACTGTAAGCTTCCTATGGAAAAAATCATCCAGCCTGCTATTGATCTTGCCGAAAAAGGATTTGCCATTACCGACAAGGAAGCGGAAATGCTGAATAATCAAAGAGAAAAATTTCAGAAGCATAATAAATCTTCGATCATTTTTGTAAAAGATACTCCGTGGAAAGCCGGAGATATTTTGGTTCAGAAAGACTTAGCAGAGACATTGAAACTGATCCAGAAACAAGGTGCTAAAGGTTTTTATGAAGGAAAAACAGCTGATCTTTTAGTTGCCGAAATGAAAAGAGGAAACGGAATCATCACTCTTGAAGATCTTAAAAATTATAAAGTTGCTGAAAGAAAAGCCCTGGAATTTGATTATAAAGGAAGCAATGTTGTCACGATGCCTCTGCCTTCAAGCGGCGGAGTTCTTCTTGCCCAGATGCTCAGAATGGCTAGTTTTGAAAACCTTGAAAAGTATCAGCAAAACTCTACAAAAGCAGTTCAGATCATGACTGAAGCAGAAAGAAGGGCTTACGCCGACAGAGCAGAATATATGGGTGATCCGGATTTTATTCAGGATAAAACCTCTTATCTGATCTCGGATGAATATCTGAAAGGAAGATGGAAAAGCTTCAGTTTTGATAAGGCAACTCCAAGTGCAGAAGTTGGTAAGATTATAGAACAACCTAAAGAATCTATGCAGACTACTCATATTTCCGTATTGGATAAAGATGGAAATGCTGCTTCTGTAACCACCACACTTAATGGATACTATGGAAGTAAAGTTCTTGTTTCAGGAGCCGGATTCTTTTTAAATAATGAAATGGATGATTTCTCTATCAAACCCGGAGTCCCGAATATGTTTGGAGCAGTAGGTGGAGAAGCTAATTCAATACAACCTAACAAGAGAATGCTCTCTTCGATGACCCCAACCATCATCCTTAAAAACGGAAAACCTTATATGGTCGTGGGAACACCAGGAGGAACTACAATTCCTACTTCAGTGTATCAGTCTATCGTGAATGTAGTGGATTTTAAACTGAATGCGAATATTGCGGTGAATGCACCTAAATTCCACCATCAATGGTTACCAGAAACTATCACCGTGGAAAACAATTTCCCGGAAAGCACTATTTCTGAACTGAAAAGCAAGAATTACATCATTGAAAAGACAAAATATATTGGTAAAACAGAAATGATTGTCCTTGATGAAAACGGAAATATTCATGCTGTCGCTGATGGCCGTGGAGATGATTCTGTAGCAGTAGAATAATACTTATACAAAAATAACAAATACAGCCTTGGCTTCATTCTCCGAATGAAGCCAAGGCTTTTTTAAGCATTTTAGAAAACCCGCGCTACAGATTCTTTTCAATGACTTTTGTCATGTTTTTAGATAAATTTTCTTAATTTTCGCCCTTAAAAAAACAAAACGACTGTTCTTTGAAAGCAAAAAAAATACACAATCAGCTTTATTTCCAGGTGATTATCGCCATCATTGCAGGTATTCTTCTGGGAAAATTTTATCCTGAGTTAGGAGAAAAGATGAAACCTTTGGGAGATGGATTCATCAAATTGGTAAAAATGATTATCGCTCCGGTAATTTTCATTACGCTTACGTTAGGAATCGCCCACATGACCGATTTGAAAAAAGTTGGCAGAATTGCAATCAAAGCAATGATCTATTTTTTTACCTTTTCAACTCTGGCTCTTATCATAGGGTTATTAGTAGGAAATATTCTTCAACCGGGTCATGGTTTAAATATTGATCCTTCTACTCTTTCGGGTGATGTTTCACAGTATCAGGCAAAAGCTCATGAATCAACACTTACGGGATTCATTATGAATATTATTCCGGAGACATTATTTAGTCCGTTGGTGGGTGAAAATATTCTTCAGGTACTTTTGGTAGCAATTTTAATGGGAGTTGCTTTGGTTTTAACAAAAGAAAAGAGCCAGAAAGTAACCGATTTTTTACAGGATCTATCAACTCCGGTATTTAAGATCGTTCATATGTTGATGAAACTGGCCCCGATAGGTGCTTTCGGAGCAATGGCTTTTACGATCGGTAAATATGGACTACATTCTGTTCTGAATCTGATATTCCTGGTAGGTACATTTTATATTACATCAATCCTGTTTGTGATTCTGGTATTGGGAGCGGTAGCATGGTATAACGGATTTAATATTTTCAAACTCCTTTTCTATCTTAAAGAAGAACTACTTCTCGTTTTGGGTACAAGCTCATCAGAATCTGCTTTGCCCGGAATTATGGAAAAACTTGAAAAGGCAGGTTGTTCACGCGCCATTGTAGGCCTTGTGGTTCCTACCGGATATTCTTTCAATCTAGACGGAACTAATATTTATATGACCCTGGCCTCTCTCTTTATCGCGCAGGCCTTAAATATTCATCTTCCTATCGAAAAACAACTGATGCTTCTTTTGGTGGCTATGCTAAGTTCAAAAGGGGCAGCTGGCGTTACAGGCGCCGGATTCGTTACCCTTGCCGCAACATTGGCAGTAGTTCCTGAGATTCCGATTGCAGGAATGACTTTGATTCTTGGAATTGATAAGTTCATGAGCGAATGCAGAGCTCTGACCAACGTAATTGGGAATTCTGTAGCTACCGTAGTAGTTGCCAACTGGGAAAAACAGCTTGATAAAAAGCAACTTCAATACTGCCTGGATCATCCGGCTGAAGTGGAAAAGAAACTGGAAGTGTAAATAGATTGCAGATAGCAGGTTTAGGTTGCAGGAATTAGGGAAAGAATCAAGGTTCAAAGTTCAAGGTTGTGTGTAACACCTAACCCGAAACCTAACAAACAGCAACGAGTAAATCCGAAACCAAATTAACCTGCATCCAGTACCATAAAGCTTTAAATCAAAATACTTAAACTCGCAGGTTGAACTTTAACATGGATTGGTGATTTGATCTTATTGAATTCACCGTCCAGATGCCAGTTTTTGGTATTCACCTTAAATGATATTTCAGAGACTGGAAGATAGGTTACATATTCATCATCTTTCAGTCTTTTAGTAAACATTCGGAAAGCAAAAAGTGCTGAATAAGTAAGTGGAAACTTTTTTACCAAAACCATGTCAACCAGTCCATCACTTTTACTGGCTTTCGGAGCAATATAGGCATTGTTACCAAACTGACGGGTATTGGCAATGTTCATCATCAGATACCTTCCATTGTACTGTTGATATTCTTCATCAAAAAATTTCACCTTGATAGGTTTGTAATTGAAAAAGGTTTTCAGGGAAACTTTGATATAATTTTTGAATCCACGGCTTGTTTTTTCAAATTCCTTAACCACTTTACCGTCAAATCCTGTTCCCGAAACATTGATGGATAGCCTGTCGTTTACCGTAAAAGTATCAATCTTTCGGGAGTTTTTAGCTTTTATTTTTTCTAAAAGTTCATCCAGATTTTTACTGAATTGTGTTTCATTGGAAAATCCATTTCCTGAACCTGCGGGAAAAATTGCCAGAATTTTATCTGTGTAAATAAGATTTTTGGCTACTGTAGAAATAGTACCATCCCCTCCGATGGCCACAAAAATATCAACCTCTTCAAAATGGGACTGAATAAATTCATCTGTTCCTGGAATAGATTCTGACACATAGTACAATGGGTTATTAACCTTTGTTTTAAGTTCGTTTAAAAACGGCTGATAATTTTTTTTGGCCGAAAAAGGATTGATAATAAAAGCTACTTTGTCCATTACCACAAAATTAAAAAATGCTTCCAAAACTGGAAGCATTAATTTACTTAATTTTCATTCTTTCTTTAAATTCTGTATTTAATGTACCTTTCAGATCTTCCCATGAAACCGGAATTGTAATGTCTCCGGCAGCAAAAGCAGCAATTTCATACGGACTGTAGTGAAAATACAGGTTTTTATCATCAAAATAAAAGTTGTCTGATGCCGGAATTTTATCCACTAAAAGCATTTCTGAGTTCTTCACTTCTCCGTCACCATCCATTGTACCACTATTTATTTTATCAATATTTTTCATCAGAATGGCTTCAATTTTATTTTTAGGCATTGAAGTAATGTCTTTCAGTTCTAATTTTTTGTTGTTTTTAAGATCAAAAACCCTTTCGGAAAATCCGTAGTTATCATGTGCTCCTCCTTCATACCCGCTTCCCAGATACTGAATATGCATATAACCGTTAGAATTAGAAATAAGATTCATATGCGAGCTTGAATACCAGTTTTGAGCATAAGTAACATCTGAAACCCAGTCTTTATTATCATTTTTTACAGAATTGAAATAACTAGTTTTTTCATTATCCAGATAAGTCTGAAGACCAGCTTTGGAAAAATCTTTAATCTTTTCATTCTGGAAATAGATGCTGTCTAACAGTTTTTTATCTTTTAAAGTTGGAAAAACCAAAAGCTTTGAAGTAAAGCTCACTTTTAAAGAATCCGTAATTTTTGTAGAGTCATTGACTTTCACAGAGTCTACTACAAATTCTTCAGCGGCTTTGTTTTCTATTTTTTCTGCTGATCCTGCTGTTTCATTTTTTTTACAGGCAGTAACAGCTAAGAAAGAAGATAATGCTATAACAGCAATCGTATTTTTCATAATTCTATTTTTGGGGTATTAAATACAAAAACCATTCAAAAGATGAATGGTTTTTGAAAAAAAAATATTTTTTTATTTAAATCCTGTTAACTATTACTTTTTTACAAGACTGATTACCTGATTTTCAAATTTAGAAGCAACGCCCCAGATTTGTTTGAATGCAGGGTAATATTCTTTCGGGTAGTCTGAACTCCCAATTTTGGTAGTTGTAGTCACCTCCAGTATATTTCCTTTTTGTTCTACAGAATAAGTATATGCTATTTCTTTATCTTCTGTAACGATCCTTTTTTCTTTAGGCATTTCCTCTATCTTGTATCCTTCAGGAATTTCAAGAATGACCTTTTTTGTTCTGGTTATGGGTGATCCAAAATCAATTGGATATTTTCTTACTTCGGTTTGATCAAATTCATTAGAGTTTTTACTTAAAAACAGCATCGGATTAATAATCATTTTCTTCCCTACTCTGTCAATAAGGTTGGACGAAGAGAATTTCATAGTGCTTTCAAAGTCGCCATTTTCCAACACTTTCGAATTGATATCCGTGAAATCCATTGAGAAGTTTTCTTTATACTGCTTCTTGTATTTTTCTGCGTTATCATCGTAGTTGTCTTTAGCATACATCGCGTATGCACCTGTATCTTTATCCGAATAGGTACCGGAAATACTACCGTCATCATTGATTTTGGCATTCGCTGTAAGATAAGTATTGCTTGATTTTACATTGGACATCTGAATCTGCAAAGCTTTATCTTTAGTCACAAGGATTCCATATTGATTCCAGTTTTTTAGAGGTATTTCATCCAATGAAGATTGTTTGGAGGTAGCATCATAAATATGCAGCTGCTTATCTATATCAATTGCTGCCAAAACAAAGTTCATATTGGAAATATTAGGGGACACCATATTGATCAATCCGTTCTCTACCGTAGAAATAATCAACGGATCAGCTTTAAGACCTGCTTCGCGAAGCATCATAACAAGGAAAAGATTAATTTCTGCGGCGTTGCCGGTTTTAGTTTCCAAAAGTTTTTTGATACCATCTTCTGTATAAACCCCTTTGTCCTTATTCCATGTAAAGGTTTTCTGAACGTATGAAAATATTGCATTGGCTTTTTCAAGATCTGTTTTCATTTCCGAAACTCCTGCCGGAATATTTTCTCTTGCCAGTTTTGTTCTTTTTATTTCACCTCCAAAATCATCACTATCATACAGTCTCTTTGCAATCTGATCCCATGAAGATGAATACAATTTAAGCTCGCCGAAATTAGTAGAATTTAGCTCAGCACTGATTTTTGTTCTGAAATTTCTATCGTTTCTTACAAATTTTTCAGTTTTAAAACCAGTCAAATTCTCATAAGCAAATCTATAGGTCTTATATTGAGCACCATACAGATATCTTTCTTCCATTTCTCTATACTTAGGACTGATTCCTCCCGTATAGTTTACATTATAAGACATATTGATGGGTGTATCAAAAACATATTCTGTATTCAGTGAAGGAGTATCAGATTCTATCAATACCTCTGGAATCATAAAGCGGAACGGAGATATAATTTCATATTGATATTCTATGACAGATCCATTTTTCACACTTGGAAAAGCAAATTTTGTTAAAGTAACATATTTATTCTCTTTACTTTTATATTGAGAACTTTTTTCCACTTTTACCGGAACTGTAACTCCATTTTCAAGATTATAGGTAAAAGCTTTGAACTTTCCCAGTGATTCTCTGTTGGTTCCAACATTATAAATAGGAATCTCAAGATTTAACCAGTCTTCAGCTTTATCTTTATTATAAATCTTCACTCTGTAAAAATATCTTTTGTGGAGATTTCCCGTATTGGAATCCACCATAAAATAAGCAGATTTGTATAAAATTTCGGCAGGAGCATTTTCATCTAATAAAGATTTTGCTTTCGACAGATCTGCCTCATTAAATTTGGGAGGGTTCAGAAATTCATATTTCTTCTGAGCACTGATCAATATGGTATTGGCAGAGCAAAAAAGCAATACTATAATTTTTTTCATGGTTATATTTTTGTTATTAAAATTTTCGAATTATCCATATTCAGAATCTTTTTTCTGAAACTTATATAATCGTTGTATTTTTCTTTTGGATATAATCCTTTATTGATCTGTACTTTTCTGACCACCTTTACCTGTCCTTCACTTTTAACAAAACTTAGTTTGTAAGATCCAAATTCAGAAGTGATGCTTGAATTATCAGGAGTTTCATCCACCTTATACCCCAAAGGAAGTACATAAGCAATTTCATATTCGTCCTCATAAGACATACCGACTTCAAAAGGAAGCTCGCGGGTTTCATCAGTTTTAAAGACAGCATCATTAAAAATAGGCACAGATCTGAACAGAAGGCTGTTTCCAGCTTTTTTGGAGAAATTATTGGTCTTAAAATCAAGGTCGTAGGTAATAACAGCATTATCTCTGTCATTGTTAAAATTTTTCATTTCAACCTTTTCAAAATTTAAAACATTAAACCTCTCTTTTACCGCATCATTTTTTTCAGTGGGATTAAGACTGGCAAACCTCAAATTATAATCATATTGATTTCCCGTATAGGAAAAATTTCCAGTCCCGATAATACTGTTGTCCTCATTAAGGTTAACTCGCAATATTTGTTTTTCTTTATTTTGTTCAGCTTTATAAACCGGTGTATTGATAAGTTCTATTCCCTTCGGAGTTACAGCAAGCACATTCCTGTCTGTGGTATTATAGCTTAAATGATTAAAGGCTATTTGTTGAGAAGTATTTTCAAGCCAGATATTTCCTTTTTCAGTCGGAATCATCAGAATAGCGTGATTTCCTCCCATAGAAGGAAATTCGGGATCAAAAGAAACCTGTGAGGAACTGGAATTGATCACACAGTATTTAGATGGAATTCCTGCTTCATTCAATAGAATTCTCATATAATTCGTTAATGCTTTACAATCTCCATATCCTTTTTTGTTGACTTCATCCGGCTGCATAGGAAGCCAGCCCCCAATTCCTAATCCTACAGCGATATATCGGGTTTTGTTCTGCATGTACTGATAAATTTTCTTTACTTTATCTTCTACAGATCCCTGTAATTGTAAGGATGCTACTTCAGCTTTAATAGCCGGAGTAGATACCGAAACTGGTTCTATCAGATCTTTATAATACCAGGTTCCAAAATCCGTCCAGTTATTTAAAGTCCCTTGTTTTCCTGCCAGGTTAAATTTTGTTAAAGCAAAATTTACTGAAGGTAAGATTTTAACAGGCTCCGGAATCATAAAAGCATCATCAATGGCAGGTACATTTTTATAGGAATAGGTCTTATCATTTTCACTTCCGCTTTCTACAACAGACGCATAGTTATACTTTGAAGGGTATATCTTAGTACGCAGTTCAATTCCTGATGTATTAATGATTTTGAACTGAGCCTCTTCCAAAGACATTTTAATAGAGTGAAACGGTACAAAATCCTGAATAAAGATCGTATTCTTATCTTCGCTTTCATAAGAAAAATCAACAGTATAAGGATACTGAACTGATGTGTAAGAAAATACCAGAATTCTGTTATCAGAATAGAAAACTCCCTGAGGATTATTAGCAAAATCTTTAAAATCCGACTTTGAAAAGCTCTTAACCTTTTTTCCTGCTTCATCATAAATCGTAACTTTTATATTAGAAATACTTTTTGCTTTATCATAAGGTATATACGCTACAGCTCGTTCATCACCATCTTTATTTAAAACTGTAGTCACAGTATTATATTGGTATTTTATTTCATCAACTTTGTTGATCTGAACCGTTGTAAATTTTTTTCGTATAACAACGTTAGCATTTTTCTTTAAATTCTCAGGAATGGCAGAGGCAGGATAGCTCTGTGCGAAATACAATGAGGCGGTAGATAAAGCCCCCAAGACTAATATTTTCATCATAGTTATTAAGATGATACAAAAATAATAAAATCTTAATAACTGTTAAAAAAAATATAAAAGGCTTCAACATGTGAAGCCTTAACCTATTACTTAAAAAAGTACTATATCAAATGTACTTATAAGAAAATGAACACATTATCAACTTTCCATCATTAATTTTGAAAAGTTAAAAACAGAATATTTATACTCATTCTATATTGGGAGAAGGGTGTACCTATTCTGTGGCATGAAGGGATAAACTTCATATTATCTTCATTTCAAATTTAAAATAAATTACAATTCAAGCAATTTAAATAATGTAGAATTAATAATAGGAAGAAGTACAATAAATTCTACAGCTTAAAATTATTTATAAAAAAAGACCTCAAAAATGAAGTCTTTTAATTTTTTTGTTTCTTTTTTAATCATTCGGGACCAGTTTACTATCAAACTGATCACTTCCGAGTCCCAATACAGGAATAAAAATAAATCCGAAAAGGAGAATCAGAATCGTGTAAAGAGGAGTTTCTTTGGCAAAGCCTTTGGCTAGTCTGTCATATACAACCCAGCAGGCATAGATATTCACCAAGGGAATAAAGAAAAGAATGATCCACCAAATTGGTTTTTTCACAATTTCCAGCAATACGATGGTGTTATAAATAGGAATAAAGGCAGCCCAGGCATCTTGTCGTCCTGCTTTCTGGAAGATTTTGTACATGCAATATCCATAGAAAATATAGCAAAGTAAGCCGAAGAACATCGTTCCGATCCCCAATCCTGCAGCTACTGCTCCAGAAGCCGCATCTGCCCCGTTGTAAGGGTCTGTTTGTAAAAGAGTTAACATATTATTGTTTTTTTGGTTTATCCAAATATAAAAAAAGCTTCTAAATAATTAGAAGCTTTTTTTGTTATATTTTTAAAAACGTTTATGCATCAATTTTGGCATATTTCGCATTTTTCTCGATAAACTCTCTTCTTGGTGGAACCTCATCCCCCATCAGCATAGAGAAAATACTGTCTGCTTCCACTGCATTATCAATGGTTACCTGTTTAAGAATTCTGTGTTCAGGATTCAATGTAGTTTCCCAAAGCTGTTCAGGGTTCATTTCTCCAAGACCTTTGTAACGTTGTACTTCTACTCCTTTACCATCCGGAGCCATGTCTAGAGTAAACTCTTCACGTTCTTTTTCGTTATATGCATATACTTTTTTGTTCCCTTTCTTTAACAGGTATAAAGGTGGTTGAGCAATATAGATATATCCATTCTCAATAAGTTCCTTCATATATCTGAAGAAGAAAGTAAGGATCAATGTAGAAATGTGAGATCCGTCAATATCGGCATCGGTCATGATAACGATCTTGTGGTATCTCAGCTTAGCCATATTCAATGCTTTGCTGTCTTCTTCTGTTCCTACAGAAACTCCAAGAGCTGTATAGATATTTCTAATCTCTTCATTATCATATACTTTATGAAGCATAGATTTCTCTACGTTCAGAATTTTACCTCTTAAAGGAAGGATAGCCTGGAAGTGTCTGTCTCTTCCCTGCTTAGCCGTACCCCCTGCGGAATCTCCCTCTACAAGGAAGATTTCAGATTCTGCCGGGTCTTTAGAAGAGCAATCAGATAATTTACCTGGAAGACCAGAACCTCCCATGGGAGATTTTCTCTGAACCATTTCACGGGCTTTCTTCGCTGCCTGTCTTGCTTTTGCTGCCAAAACAACTTTCTGAACGATCAGTTTTGCCTCAGAAGGGTTTTCTTCAAGGAAATTGGTAAGCATTTCCCCAACAATTTTATCAACAGCTCCGGAAACTTCAGAGTTTCCTAGTTTTGTTTTAGTCTGTCCTTCAAACTGAGGCTCCATTACTTTTACAGAAATCACAGCTGTTAATCCCTCACGGAAGTCATCACCTGTAACTTCTACTTTCTCTTTCTGCGGAATACCCAGATCATCAGCATATTTCTTAAGCGTTCTTGTTAAAGCACGTCTGAAACCTGCTAAGTGAGTTCCTCCTTCATGAGTATTGATATTGTTTACATAAGAGTGAAGATTTTCGTTGAAAGATGTATTGTAACGCATTGCTACTTCTACAGGAATATCATCTCTTTCTCCTTCCATGAAGATTACATGTTCCATGATAGACTCACGGTTACCATCAATGTAAGCAACGAATTCTTTTAACCCACCTTCTGAATGGAAAACTTCCGAACGGAAAGATCCGTCTTCTAATTTCTCTCTTTCATCAGTTAATGTAATGGTAATTCCTTTGTTAAGGTAAGAAAGTTCTCTTAAACGGCTTGCTAATGTATCGTAATTGTAAATTAACTCTGTAAATATACTATCATCCGGCTGGAAAAACTGCTTGGTTCCTCTTTTTTCGCTGTGACCAATCTCCTCAACACCTGTCTGGGCTTTTCCTCTTGAATAGATCTGCTGGTAAACATTTCCATCTCTGTAAACAGTAGTGATCATCTCATTGGAAAGTGCATTCACACACGAAACCCCAACCCCGTGAAGACCTCCTGAAACCTTATAAGAGTCTTTGTCAAACTTACCTCCGGCTCCAATTTTCGTCATTACAACTTCAAGGGCAGATTTCTGTTCTTTTTCGTGGAAATCAACCGGGATACCTCTACCGTTATCACTTACCTCAATTCCGTTTCCTTCCTTGATGCTAACGAAGATCGTGTCGCAGTACCCTGCCAATGCCTCGTCAATAGAGTTATCTACTACTTCATAAACCAAGTGGTGAAGTCCTCTGACTCCTACATCACCAATGTACATTGAAGGACGCATACGTACGTGCTCCATTCCTTCCAATGCCTGAATACTACTAGCTGTATATTGTTTTTGACTCATATTAAAAATTAAAAATCCTGCTGTATGCAAAGACTCACAAATATCGTGATTTTTTTCGAGGTATGAAAGTTAAAAAGTGTCAAAAAAATGTAGAGTTTTCTTATTAAAAACATAAGAAAAAGGAAGCCAATAAAAGATTCAAAATTAAAAGGTATTGCTGAAATTGCAACTGTTGTAAATCATATTCAACATCAATAATTTATGCTTAAATTTATTAACTGAAAAGTTGAAATTATGGATGATTTTATAGCAGCACGCGCTCAGATGGCTCTCTCTCTGGGCTTTCATATCATATTCTCTTGTGTGGGTATGGTGATGCCTTTTTTGATGGCTTTTGCCCATTGGAAATACCTAAAGACCAATAATGAAGTATATAAAGGACTGACAAAAGCATGGAGCAAAGGGGTAGCTATCCTTTTTGCTACCGGAGCAGTTTCAGGAACCATGCTTTCCTTTGAACTTGGACTTCTATGGCCTGGATTTATGAAACATGCAGGTCCGATTTTCGGGATGCCGTTTTCTCTGGAAGGAACAGCCTTTTTCATTGAGGCTATTGCTATCGGTTTCTTTTTATATGGATGGGAAAGATTCAATAAATGGTTTCACTGGTTCTGCGGATTTCTTGTAGGAGTAAGCGGGCTGGCTTCCGGAATTCTGGTGGTAGCAGCCAACTCATGGATGAATTCTCCCACCGGTTTTGATTATATTAACGGACAGTACCTTAATATAGATCCTATCAAAGCAATGTTCAATGATGCGTGGTTTCCGCAGGCTCTTCACATGACGGTCGCGGCATTTTGTGCAACAGGATTTGCCGTAGCTGGAGTACATGCCTTTATGATTATGCGAAAAAGAAATGTTGAATTTCATACCAAAGCTTTTAGAATTGCCGTAGGATTTGCTTTGATTGGGGCATTCGGAGCACCTCTAAGCGGTGATGTTGCTGCAAAGTCGGTAGCAGAAAGACAGCCTATCAAACTGGCAGCTATGGAAGCTCATTTTGAAACGGAAAAAGGGGCTTCATTTGTGATTGGAGGAATTCCTGATGAGGAAAAAGAAGAAGTGAAATATGCAGTGAAAATTCCGAAAGTTTTAAGTTTTCTGGTGAGCAATGATTTCAATTCTGAAGTAAAAGGTCTTAAGGATTTCCCTAGAGATGAATGGCCTCCGATTGCTGTGGTTCATTATGCTTTTCAAATCATGATTTTCTTCGGAGTGATCATGATTGTTATTGGAGCTATTTATTTATATGCTTTCTTTTTCAAAAAAGAATGGCTGAATAAACACTGGCTATTGAAAACATTTTTAATAGCAACACCTTTTGGATATATTGCGTTGGAAGCCGGATGGACAGTAACGGAAGTAGGAAGACAGCCCTGGATTATTTATGGAATTATGAGAACAGTTGACGCTGTAACTCCTATGCCGGGAATACAGTATTCATTCTATTTTTTCACGGCTATTTTTGTATCATTATCATTGATCCTTGTTTTCCTTTTAAAGAGACAGATTCAAATGGTACCGAAACTTTACGATCCTACCGATGCTCAGTTTAACGATAAAAACAAAAAATCATGATTTACATTGTAATAGGTTTTCTCTGGCTATCCATCTGTCTTTATATTATTCTGGGCGGAGCTGACTTTGGAGCAGGTATTGTAGAAATGTTCACCAATAAAAAAGCCCGTCATAAAACCCATGAGATTATGTATGAATCTATTGCTCCTGTCTGGGAAGCCAATCACATGTGGCTGATTATTGCCATCGTTATCCTTTTTGTTGGCTTTCCGGAGATTTATACCACTATGTCTACTTATCTTCACATTCCTTTAGTGTTAATGCTTTTGGGAATTATTGCAAGAGGAACAGCCTTTACTTTCAGACATTATGATGCTGTAAAGGATAACTGGCAGGTTTTATATACCCAGATTTTCTATTATGCGAGTCTTTTAACTCCTTTCTTTTTGGGATTAATTGCTGCTGCTACGGTTTCACATTCTATCAATCCTGATGCTGTAGGTTTTCTGGATTTGTATGTATTCAGCTGGCTGAACTGGTTTGGGGTTTCTGTGGGCTTATTTACGGTAGCCCTTTGTGCTTATCTTGCTTCTATATTTTCATTAAGAGAAACACGTGATAAGGCCGATCTTTTGTTAATGATCAGAAAATCCAAGCAGACCATGATCTTTGTTGTGGTCACAGGAATATTGGTATTCGTAACTGCTTATATTTCAGATATTCCCCTTTTGATGTGGGTATTTTCAAAGCCTTTGGGGATTATGGCGATTGCTTTTGCCACCATTGCCTTGTTGCTTATTCTAAGAGCGATGAACCGTCAGAAGCTGCTTCCTGTACGTGCTTTGGCAGGATTCCAGATGGTGATGATTTTAGTAGCGGCAACGTATCAGCATAATCCGGATATTATTTTATTAGGAAACGGACAGCATCTTTCATTACTGGAACATATGGCTCCTGAAAAAACTATCGCCGCATTGGGATGGGCATTGATGCTGGGCTCATTGTTTATTCTTCCTTTCTTATTTTATCTGATGGCTTCTTTCAGCAAGTTGAGAAAATAGTAAGTATGCAGACTTATAAAGACAAAACACAACTCATTGAAGAGCTAAAGAAAAGATATCTGCTCTATGATCAGGAATTTAATGATATAAAAGAAGAGGAAAAAGATCTTAGGCAGCCGGGAGTTGATAAAACTCCATCACAAAATATTTCCTATCAATTGGGTTGGACTCACCTGCTTTTACAGTGGGAATCTGATGAAAGCAAAGGAATTGAAGTGAAAACTCCCACTCCTGAATACAAATGGAATAACCTGGGAGGATTGTACCAGTCTTTTTATCATGAATACGGTTCTTATAGTTTACAACAGCAAAGAGACTTGCTGAGAAATCAAGTTGATAAAATTATCACTTGGATAGAAAATCTTGACGATGAAACACTATTCACTCCGGAACAGAGAAAATGGGCAACTACTCCCGCCCAGTGGCCGGTTTGGAAGTGGATTCATATCAATACCGTGGCTCCGTTTAAAAACTTCAGGGCACAGCTCCGGAAATGGAAAAAAGAAAAAGGTACAGCATAGCACTGTACCTTTTTTATTTATGTTTTCTGAGAAATCTTAAGACAGTTTCATCAAAAGATTTTCGTCAATTTTCTCTACTTTCACAATATTGTTTTTTGTCAAAGTCTTGGAAGCTTTATCCCATTTTTTACCGGATAACTGGCTTCTTTCTTTTACTTCAGCCAAAGCCATTGGCTCTTCCTGAGAATTAAGGATTTCAAGGATTACTTTTTCATCCTCGCCCAGTTCAATTTGTGGGACTGCTTTTTCAGGTCTCATCTGAGGGAAGAATAATACTTCCTGGATAGAGGCATTATTCGTTAAGAACATGATTAATCTGTCCATACCGATTCCTAATCCTGAAGTTGGCGGCATACCGTATTCCAGCGCTCTTAAGAAGTCCTGATCGATAAACATCGCTTCATCATCTCCTCTTTCAGATAACGCCATCTGAGCTTCAAAACGCTCTCTCTGATCGATCGGATCATTAAGCTCTGAGTAAGCGTTAGCGATTTCTTTACCGCATACCATTAATTCAAAACGCTCTGTTAAGCCTTCTTTGCTTCTGTGTTTCTTTGTCAGTGGAGACATTTCAATCGGATAATCCGTAATGAAAGTCGGCTGGATGAAGTTTCCTTCACATTTTTCACCGAAGATCTCATCGATTAATTTTCCTTTACCCATCGTCTCATTTACTTCGATACCGATAGACTTGGCAAAATCGTATAATTCCTTCTCAGTTTTTCCAGTGATATCGAACCCTGTAAATTTCAGGATTGCTTCTGTCATGGAAACTCTTGGATAAGGAGCTTTGAAATCTACTTCATGTTCCCCAAAGGTAGCTTTTGTAGTTCCGTTTACCTGGATAGCACAGAATTCCAGTAATTTCTCAGTGAAATCCATCATCCAGTTGTAATCTTTGTAAGCTACATAGATTTCCATAGCGGTAAACTCAGGGTTGTGAGTTCTGTCCATTCCTTCATTTCTGAAGTTTTTAGAGAACTCGTATACTCCGTCAAAACCACCTACGATCAGTCTTTTCAGATATAATTCGTTGGCAATTCTTAAATATAATGGAATATCTAATGCATTGTGATGCGTGATAAACGGTTTTGCTGCAGCTCCACCAGGAATTGACTGTAGGATTGGTGTTTCCACTTCAAAATATCCTGCATCATTAAAGAATGTTCTCATGGCATTGAACAATTTTGTTCTCTTCACGAAAATTTCTTTTACCTGTGGGTTTACCATTAAATCTACATAACGCTGTCTGTATCTTAATTCAGGATCTGTAAAACCATCGTGTACTACTCCGTTTTCATCAGTTTTAGCCTGAGGCAGCGGACGTAAAGCTTTTGTAAGAAGCGTAAAGTTTTTCACTAAAACCGTCTTCTCTCCTACCTGAGTGGTAAACAATTCACCCTCAATACCGATAATATCACCTATATCCAGAAGGTGTTTGTATACTTCATTATAAAGTTCTTTATCTTCACCCGGACAGATCTCGTCTCTGTTGAAATAAACCTGGATTTTTCCTTTAGAATCCTGCAATTCTGCAAAAGAAGCTTTTCCTTGAATTCTGCGGGACATCAATCTACCAGCGATCTTCACCTGTTTACTTTCAGAAAAATCCTGTTTTATAGATTCTGTAGTATCTGTAATTATATACTCATCCGCAGGGAACGCATTAATCCCCATTTCAGTAAGCTTATTCAGCTTTTCTCTTCTAATGATTTCTTGTTCTGATAATTGCATTTCTTATTTTTCTAAAAGCGTACAAATTTAGGCATTTTTGACATGACCGTCAATGGCTTTTTTAAGAAATTTTAAAAAGTGGTAAAGATGCGGGGTATTGGGGTTCGGGATACGTGTTTAGAGATCAAAGATTTGAATGATTGTGCATAACATTAAACTTTGAACTTTGAATTTTAAACCAACCAGATTTTTCTGTCTTTTTGAGGAATAAACGTCCACGCCAGCATTCTGCTTACTTTTTGTCCCTGAGCCATATCGATGGTTTTTACCTCTACAGCATTTACTTTCTTTAAAAGATTGTTGAGTTTATTGAGATTGTCTTTTTTGGAAACCAGACATGTAAACCAAAGAATCTGTGATGAAAACAATGTACTTTCATTGATCATTTTAGTAATAAAAGCAAGTTCCCCACCTTCACACCAAAGTTCCGACTGCTGTCCACTAAAGTTAAGAAGAGGTTTCGTTTTTTTTGATTTACTAAGATTTTTTGTTTTTCTGATATTCCCTTTCATGGCAGATTCTTCAGAATCATGAAAAGGAGGATTACACATGGTAAAAGTAAATCTGTCTTCCGGACAAATGATATTGGTAAAGATATAATCAGCATCAGGCTGGCTTTTTAACTGAATAACAGAAGAAAGATCTTCATTTTGATCCAGAATGTGTTGAGCATTTTTCAAAGAATCCTGATTGATATCCGTTCCCAGCATTGTCCAGCCGTAAGATCTGTGGCTAATTAAAGGATACACAAGATTAGCTCCTGCTCCTATATCCAGACCTTTTACAGAATTTCCTGTCGGGATTTTATTAAGTTGTTCACTTAATAAATCAGCAATATAATGGACGTAATCTGCTCTTCCCGGGATGGGTGGACAAAGATTGGTATCAGGAATATCCCAGCCTTTAATGTTGTAGAAATGTAAGAGTAAGGCTTTATTGAGCAGTTTAACTGCTTGAGGAATGCTGAAATTAATGGTTACCGTCTGATAAGCATTCACGAAAACATAGTGTTTCAGTTCCGGCACACAAGAAATAAGCTGATCAAAATCATAGGGATTACGATGCAGATTTCTTGTGTGCAGACTGGATTTTTCAGCGGACATATTTTATTTCTTCTGACTTAAAATATATTCCACCATTTTTTTGGCATCTTCTTTAGATACCTGTGGATGGGCGGCCATAGGCACACTTCCCCATACTCCACTTCCTCCTTCTATAATTTTGGAAGCCAGCAATTCCGTATCCTTTTCAGTATACTTTCCTGCAATTTCCTTATAAGAAGGTCCTATCATTCTCTCATTAACAGAGTGACATCCTGAACAGTCCAATGTTTCGATGATCTGATCACCTGAAAGTTTAGATTGAACGGGTTCTGAAACAACGGCCGTTTCAGAAGAAGACGCTACTTCTGCTGTATTTTCTTTTTTAGAACAGGAAATGATCATGAGACCTAAAGTTCCTGCTAAAAGTATTTTTTTCATTATTTCTTCGCTGTAGAATCTGTTTTAGCAGCTTCAGGCGCAGCAACAGCCGGAGTTGCAGCAGCTGGTGCAGCACTTTTAGCCGTAGAATCAACAGTAGCTACTTCTGGCTCTGGAAGCATTGTGTTTGTGTCCTGTAAAGAGTGATCTACTTTTTTAGAACAGCTTGCTAATAATAAACCTCCGATAAATGCGATTGCTAATACTTTTTTCATTTTTTTCTAATTTGGAAGCAAAAATATAAAAAATAACCTTTTAAACTTATGACAAATGTTTTCTTTGAGAAATATTTTTGGGATCGGAGTTTTAATTTAACAATAAAAAAATAATTCAATACATAGGGAGATTTAAAATAGGTTATTATTTTTGTATATCGGATAATCCGAGCCAAAACCAAAATATAAATATGAAGCTTATGACCAAAAAAAAATTGTTGGCTACAACTTTCTTTGTTGTATCCTCATCCCTCTTCCTTTCGTGTGACAATTCATCTAACGAACCACAATCAGAATATTCTGATAAAATTGAATCGGTGACACTTTTAAAAACAACCAAATCATGGGATGGAACGGTATATCCGGCCTATCCTACCACACAGCCGGAAATCACAGTTCTTAAAATTGCCGTACCTCCGAATTCTGCATTGAGTTGGCATAAACATCCTGTGATCAATGCAGCTTATGTAGAAAAAGGTGAAATTCAGATTGAAAGAAAAGAGGATGGAAAAACGCAATGGATAAGAAAAGGTCAGGTGCTTCCTGAAATGGTTAATACCGGCCACAGAGGTAAAACCGGAGACCTCGGAGCAACGCTGATTGTTTTTTACAGCGGAACTCCTGACATTCCTTTATCTGAACCGGTACAATAAATATTTCAAACGCTATGTTCGCAAAGTAATTATCATCAAACTCTATTTTGGGTTCACAAGGGCACTTCATTTAACTAATGATATTGTATTTTACTGAGTGTAACGCCGTTGCGAACGTTTTATAGTTATTTTAATAACATCTTTGCGAACATAGCGTTTAAATAAAAGATTATTATAGTTATCTTTAATCCATGGTTTTAATTTCAAAAATTCTGTTTTTCACCAGTCATCATGGTTTTTATACTGTGGTTCTGTTGCTGGTATTCTTTGTAGGGCTTTCGTATATGACCAAAAAAACCTGGCTTTTAATACCTATCATTCCACTGGCTATATTAAATGGTTTTGGCGGACAGTTTTTAAACGCATGGTTTTTAAATAAATATGGAGTGGAAAGCACAGCTATCATCACGTCTGATGTAGAAACCAATTCTACCCTGAATGATATGTACATCCACGATTATGAGGCTATTGTGAAGAAACAGGACGGAAAATATACCACTACTTTTTTCTCCACTACTACTGCAGCGATTTATCCCATCCGAAATTCAATCAGAATACCTGGTGACAAGGATATACCCGTAAAATACATCCCGGGATATGAAAAAAACATTGTTATCCTTTATGACCAATCCAGGGAAAGAAAAATTGTATTACAAAATGAAAAACTGGCTCCTGTGAATTCTGCAAAAACCAAGTATGAAGCAGACAAAACGAATAAGGAATTCATTGAGGAGTATATTGCTACATTGGAAAACTACGTAAAATACTACAATGATGAAGCTTATAAAGAAAAAATCAAGGAATTAAAACAAGAGCTCAAGCAGCTTAAATAAAGGATTTTTATATTAAATTTTAGTATTTTCTGATATTTTTTAGTTTTTTTATTAAAAAAATTTCTACATTTGTCCCATGTTAAAAATGAACAACAATATTTGGTGGTGGCTTTCAAACTCTTCGTCGGGTCTGGAGGTATTGTCATGTTGTTAACTACAGCAGAAATAATCAAAAAACAATATATAGGCTTTGACGGATACCGTTAAAGCCTTTTTTTATTCCTTAATCTCACAAAAAACAATAAGATGTTGACCAACGCAATTACAATAAAAACTGTTTCGAAAAAAACACTGGGAGACCTTCATACCCCCATGAATATTTACCTTAAGATCAGGGATAAATTCCGTGACACCATTCTTCTGGAAAGTTCGGACTCAAAAAGTATTGATAATAATTTTTCCTTCATTGCAGTGAATGCCATCGCCGGAATTGAAGTGAAAAACCTCAACGAATATGAAATCAAACTTCCTGCCTCTGCTCCCGTAAAACAATTTATTATGGAACGAAATATCACAGATATATTTGAAGAGTTCCGAAAAATTTTTAACTGCAAAGAGACCAATGATCCGATTGAACAAACTGCTCAGAGTCTTTTTGGATATACAAGTTTTGAAGCGGTACAGTTCTTTGAAAACATCAATCTTAAACCACAGAGCAAGGAAGTAGAAATCCCTGTGATGAGATACAGATTGTACCAATATGTAATTGCTATCAATCATTTCAATGATGAAATGCATATTATTGAAAACTTTATCGATGGAGTAAAATCTGAACTTCATCTGTTGGAAAATCTTATTAAAAATCAGAATACTCCGGTTTACCCTTTCGAGAAAACCAGTGAGGAAATCTCTAATATTACAGATGAAGATTATCTTGAACTCGTAAAAACAGCACAGAAACACTGTATGCGTGGAGATGTTTTCCAACTGGTTTTAAGCAGAAGGTTTGAACAAAAATTCAAGGGAGATGAGTTCAATGTATACCGTGCTTTGAGAAATATCAACCCTTCTCCTTACCTATTCTATTTTGATTACGGAAATTACAAACTATTTGGATCAAGTCCTGAAAGTCAGTTAATCATTAAAAATAATAAAGCCATTATTCACCCGATTGCCGGAACTTCGAAAAGAACCGGAAATTTTGAAGCGGATCTTGAGTCTATAGAAGTGCTAAAAGCTGATCCCAAAGAAAATGCAGAACATACCATGCTGGTAGATCTCGCTAGAAATGATCTTGGAAAGCTTGGGAAAAATGTAACGGTTACTAAGCTTAAAGAAATCCAGCTTTTCTCCCACGTTATTCATATGGTAAGTGAGGTGACTGCAGATGTTGCTGATGACATCAATCCTCTGGAAATGGTTTCCGCTACTTTCCCTCAGGGAACATTAAGCGGTGCTCCAAAACATAAAGCGCTTCAGCTGATCAACCAATACGAAAAAGATTCCCGTGGATATTATGGTGGCTGTATCGGAATTATCGGGTTGAACGGAACCTGCAATCAGGCCATCATGATCAGAACCTTCTTAAGCAAAAATAACACGTTATTTTATCAGGCTGGTGCCGGCCTTGTGGCAAAATCTGTTCCTGAAAGTGAACTGCAGGAAGTCAACAACAAACTGAATGCTCTTAAAAAAGCCGTAGAAAAAGCTGAAAAAATAGTTGAAAAATAAATCCGTCAACCAGCAAACAGCAACAAAAAAAATAGCAACTCTCTAACAAAAAAGCAATGAACAACAATATAAACACTCAACAACCACAGCTTAAAGTCCTCGTTTTCGACAACTATGACAGCTTTACCTATAACCTTGTCCAGATTATCGAAAGAATTCTGAATCAAAGAGTGGATGTGGTAAGAAATGATAAAATTACCCTTGAAGAGATTGGAAAATATGACAAAATCATCCTTTCTCCAGGTCCCGGAATTCCTGAAGAAGCCGGTATTTTATTAGACCTTATTAAAGAATACGCTCCTACAAAAAGTATCCTTGGAGTGTGCCTGGGTCAGCAGGCTATCGCTGAAGCTTTCGGAGGAAGTCTTATTAACCTTTCTGAAATTTTCCATGGAGTAGCCACCACTACTGAAATAGTAAAAGAAAATACTAAAGTTTTCAAAGATCTGCAATCAGGATTGGAAGTAGGAAGATACCACAGCTGGGCAGTCAATCCGGAAGGTTTTCCGGAAGAACTGGAAATCACAGCTGTAGATAAAGACGGAATGATCATGGCTTTGCAGCACAAAACATATGATGTACACGGAGTTCAGTTTCACCCTGAAAGTATTTTAACACCGGAAGGAGAAGTAATCATTAAAAACTTTCTGTTGTCATGAAAATCTTAGAAATCCCTTCAACAAACATAAAAACGCCACAAATGAAAGAAATACTGCAATATCTGTTCAATCATAACACACTCTCAAAATCAGAAGCAAAAGCGATGATGATTGAGATTGCACAGAATAAGTTTAATGCCGCAGAAATTACTGCTTTTATAAGTGTCTTCCTGATGCGGAATATCACCTTGAAAGAGTTGGAAGGCTTCAGAGAAGCACTATTACAGATGGCTGTTCCTGTAAAGATCGACACCAATGATGCCATTGATATTGTAGGAACCGGAGGTGACGGAAAAGACACCATCAATATCTCAACCCTGGCCAGCTTTGTAGTAGCCGGAGCCGGACAAAAGGTAACAAAGCATGGAAATTACGGAGCTTCCACCACTACTGGTTCATCGAATGTACTGGAAGAACTGGGATATCAGTTTAAAAACAGTTCAGAACAATTGAATGAAGATCTTGAAAGAGCCAACATTTGCTTTTTACATGCTCCTTATTTTCATCCTGCTCTGCAATCAGTTGGATTACTGAGAAAATCTTTGGGATTGAGGACATTCTTTAACCTTTTGGGTCCATTGGTAAATCCGGCAAAACCAAAATTTTCCATGATTGGAGTTTATAATCTGGAAATTGCAAGAATTTATCAGTATCTTCTTCAGAAGGAGGAACGTGACTTTACTCTGGTCCATGGTCTTGACGGATATGATGAAATAAGCCTTACTGACGATAGTAAAATCATTACAAAAAATGGTGAAGAAATCTATTCGGCAGAAGATTTGGGTTTCAATCCGGTAACACTGGAAGATATTAAAGCAGGAAGTTCTATTCAGGAAACCGCAAAAATATTTATGAATATTCTGGAAGGAAACGGTACGGAGCAGCAGAACTCAGTAATTCTTGCCAATGCTTCAGTAGCGCTGCACAACACCCATAAATTCGGAACGTACGATGACTGTCTTCTGCTTGCTCAGGAAAGCCTGCAAAGCGGAAAAGCATTAAACAGTTTTAATCTCCTGATTAATTAAATTCATTATTCACTTGCGAAGCAAAATTCACCATTGACCAAACTTAAACACAAAAATGACTATACTGGATCAAATTATTAAACGAAAAAAAGAGGAAGTTGCTGCTGCAAAATTGCGCATTTCTCTTGACCGATTAAAAAATACCGCCTTTTTTGGAAGACCAACCTATTCACTGAAGGAATCCATCAAAAATAAAAGCGGAATTATCGCTGAGTTTAAAAGACAATCTCCTTCAAAAGGAATTATAAACAATAGTGTACAGCCTTTGGAGGTAGTTTCTGCTTACGAAAATTTTGGAGCCAGCGGAATTTCAATCCTGACTGATCATGATTTTTTCGGAGGAAATTTAAATGATGTTCTGGATGTAAGAAATGAGATTACCATTCCGATTCTGCGAAAAGATTTTATGATTGATGAATATCAGTTTTATGAAGCCAAAAGTATTGGAGCTGATGTAGTATTACTGATTGCTTCATGTCTTTCACCAGCTCAGGTACAGGAATTTACCGAATTAGCTCACCAACTGAAATTGGAGGTTTTACTGGAAATTCATACAGAAGATGAACTGAAGCATTTCAATTCAGAAATTGATTTGGTAGGAATTAATAACAGAAACCTTAAAGATTTTAAAGTTGATCTTCAGCATTCCGTTCAGCTGAAAAACCAGCTTCCAAAAGAAGTTTTATCTGTTGCTGAAAGCGGTATTTACAATCTTAAAGATTTTCAGTTTTTAAAAGAAAAAGGATTTGATGGTTTCCTGATGGGTGAATATTTCATGAAAAATACAGATCCGGCCAAAGCTTTTGAAGAATTCGCTTCTCAAATTTTAACTCAATAATAATCAACAATGAACCTGCAACCTACAACCTCAAACCTGCCATCTCGCCTGAAAGTCTGTGGTCTTACAAAACCGGATCAGATTCAGGAATTGATTGCTATGAAAACAGATTTTCTCGGTTTTATATTCTACGAAAAATCACCGAGATATGTTTTGAACCATCTGAGTCTGGAAGAGATCTCAACTATTAATCATCAGGGAAAAGTAGGTGTTTTTGTCAATGAAAAAGTAGAGATCATTGTAAAGATCGTTCAACATGCAGATTTGAATTTTGTACAGCTTCACGGTGATGAAAGTAATGATTTCATTGCTGAACTAAGACAAAAACTAAATCCTGAGGTTGGAATCATTAAAGTAATCAGAATAGGGAGTAATACGGCAGAAAATCAAAATAAAATAACACAAATTCCTGATCTGAAACCTATCGCCTACTACCTATTCGATACTGACAGCAAAGCCTTTGGCGGAACGGGAAAACAATTCGACTGGAATATTCTGAATGAATTTGAGATTCCTCTGCCCTACTTTTTAAGCGGCGGTATTTCTGAGGAAAATATAGGGAATATGGATACATTGAAACAACAACCTTTTGCTTTGGATATCAATTCGAAATTTGAAACAGAGCCCGGAAATAAAAATATTGACAGCATAAAAAAGTTTAAAACTTTATATCAGCAAAATAAATAACACATAAAAACACACAAGGATGAATATACATTTGCTCAAAAAGACATTTTACAAAACCTTATTTCCCCCTAAATTCGGGAATGAAAAAATCCAGAATCTGTATCACTTTGTTTCACAGAACGACAGTAATACAGAACATTGGGAAGTGGGTGGATTATTGTCTGATTTCATTTGTATTATTAAAGATTTTGAAGAAACAGATATTCAGTATTTTTTTGAAAGAATCAGCTTATGGAACAGCTATTATCTGGTGATTATTTCAGATAAATTTCTGGAAACTCATGTCAGATCAAGTATAAAATATGACTTAGGATTAATTTATGCCAAAATATTCCTGTTATATGAGGATTCCGATCCTTATTTTATGATTGATAATCTGGAAATTGCCATTACCATGTATCAGTCCAAAATAGATAAAGCAACCTTAATTGATTTAATGCATAAAATAGAATTACTGTACTATAAAAAACTGATTACCAAACAGCAAAATGATTACCATCTCACATTTATTAATAGTTTAAACCCATGAAATATCAGGTAAAAGAAACGAAATATTTAACAGAAGCCGAAATAAAACACATCCTGGAACTTTGGGATATTTCTGCATGGAACACCATGAAATCATCCTACTTCCGCTCTTTTTTTAAAGACTCGGAATTTCATTTTCTGATGGATACGGATGAAAGCATATTGGCCATTATGAGAGTGAATTTTGATTTCACCTTACAAATAGCAGACACCGGTTATTCCTTTGCGGAAGCCGTAGGGCTTGTTTCTGCTCATAAAAAGAAAGGGTATGGAACCGCTTTGGTGAAACATTTCAAAGAAAATGTTACTCAGAGAAATCTTGAGACAATTGGTTTCTGCCACGCTGATCTTCGTTCCTTTTATAAAAAATGTGACATAGAAATCCTCCATGACAAGGCCAAAATGATCAAAGAAAGTATCGGCTCGGAGTGGGTAAATTCTGAAGATGATGATATTTTGATTTTTCATACCTCACAGAAAAGAAAAGAGCTGCTCAACCAGCTGAGTGTACAAAACAACGCTTATTTAATGAATAAAGAATAAAAAATGAATTATAAAAACCCCGATGAAAACGGATATTATGGAGAGTTTGGAGGTGCTTTTATCCCCGAAATGCTCTATCCTAATGTAGAAGAACTGCAAAAAAACTATCTTGAAATCATAGAATCTGAAGATTTTCAGGCAGAATATCAGGATTTACTAAAAAATTATGTCGGAAGAGCTACTCCCCTCTATTTTGCTAAAAACTTAAGTCAAAAATACCAGACACAGATTTATTTGAAACGGGAAGATCTCAACCATACGGGAGCTCACAAGATCAATAATGCTCTGGGGCAGGTTCTGTTGGCAAAACGTCTTGGAAAAACCAGAATCATTGCTGAAACCGGAGCAGGACAACATGGTGTTGCCACAGCTACAGCGTGTGCTTTGCTTGGTCTTGAGTGCATTGTTTATATGGGAGAAATTGATATCCAGAGACAAGCCCCAAACGTCGCAAGAATGAAAATGCTTGGGGCGGAAGTTGTAGCAGCAACTTCAGGATCAAAAACCCTTAAAGATGCCGTAAATGAAGCGTTAAGAGACTGGATCAACAATCCTGTGACGACTCATTATGTGATTGGAAGTGTGGTAGGACCTCATCCTTTTCCGGATCTTGTGGCAAGATTTCAAAGTATTATTTCAAAAGAAATTAAAGAACAGCTGAAAGAGAAAATCGGAAGGGAAAATCCGGATTATGTGATTGCCTGTGTGGGCGGAGGAAGTAATGCTGCGGGAACTTTCTATCATTTTGTGGAGGAAAAAGAAGTAAAAATCATTGCTGCTGAAGCCGGAGGGATGGGTGTAGATTCAGGAAAATCGGCTGCGACTACATTTTTAGGAACCCTTGGAGTCCTTCACGGAAGCAAAAGCCTTGTGATGCAGACGGAAGACGGACAGGTTATTGAACCCCACTCTATTTCTGCAGGGCTGGATTATCCTGGAATAGGCCCTTTCCATGCGCATTTATTTAAAGAAAAAAGAGCAGAATTCTTTAGTATTAATGATGACGAAGCTTTACAATGTGCTTTTGAACTTACCAAACTTGAAGGAATTATTCCTGCATTGGAAAGTTCTCATGCGCTGGCAGTTTTAGACAAGAAAAAATTTAATGAAGATGATGTTGTCGTTATTTGCCTGAGCGGACGTGGAGATAAGGATATGGAAACGTATCTGAAGAATTTGTAAAATGTCGGATGTAAAATGTACAATGTACTTTCTCACCTGAGTTTAATACTATTTTCTACATTGTACTTTGTACGTTATACTTTAATACAATAAAAAATGAAAAAACTAAATATATACTTCACGGCAGGAATTCCACAACTGGAAGATACCGCTGATATTATACAACTGATTCAGGATTCCGGAGCAGATATGATTGAAATCGGAATGCCTTATTCTGATCCTGTAGCAGATGGACCGGTGATCCAGAAAGCTCACGAACTGGCTTTACAAAACGGAATGACGATCGAAAAACTGTTATTTCAGCTAAAAGCCATCAAAGACAAAATCAACATTCCAATTATTCTGATGGGATATATCAATCCGGTATTGAGTTTCGGATTTGAGAAATTCTGTGCAGCATGTTCGGAAAGTGGTGTTTCAGGGCTGATCCTTCCTGATCTTCCTCCTATTGAGTTTGAGAAAAACTATCAGCATATCTTAAAACAATTTAATCTTAATTTCACTTTCCTTGTAACACCGGAAACCTCCGATGAAAGAATGATCTATCTGGATTCATTAAGTTCAGGATTTCTGTACGCAGTAAGCTCTTCTTCCACTACCGGAAATGAAAATGCGGTTTTAAAGAATGAGGACTATCTTTCCAGGCTCGCTGCTCTTCCACTTAAAAATCCGGTGATGATTGGGTTTGGAATTAAATCGAAAGAAGACTTCGAAAATGTAACGGAAAAAGCAGATGGCGGTATCATTGGAACAGCCTTTGTGAATATTTTGCTTCAGGATAGAGACTGGAAGAAAAAGGCTATAGATTTTATCCATTCCATAAAAGGGTAAAATTCACTAAATTTGTATATCAAAAATTGAAATGAATACAAATCAAAATAAAGCAGTAGAATTTGAAGATTTAGGAATCAAAGAATATCAGCCAGCCTGGGATTATCAGGAACAGCTGATGAAAAACATCATTGATACCAAAATAAAAAACCGAGATCTTCCTGCAGAACAGCATACTATTACTCCCAACCACCTTCTTTTCGTAGAGCATCCTCACGTGTACACGTTAGGAAAAAGCGGACATGAAGAAAATATGCTTGCCGGTATTGATAAGCTGAAAGAAATTGAGGCTACCTTCGTGAAAGTAAACAGGGGTGGAGATATTACTTATCATGGTTATGGACAAGTTGTAGGTTATCCTATTCTGGATCTTGAAAACTTTTTCACGGATATTCATTTATATATGAGGAATCTGGAAGAAGTGATCATCAGAACCATTGCCGAATATGGTATTAAAGGAGAACGCTCGCCGGGAGAGACCGGAGTATGGCTGGATGTGGGAAAACCATACGCCAGAAAAATGTGTGCCATGGGAGTGAAAGCTTCCCGTTGGGTAACTCTTCACGGCTTTGCACTGAATGTGAATACGGATATGCGTTATTTTGAATACATTATTCCATGTGGGATCAAAGATAAGCAGGTTACTTCTTTAAAAAGAGAGCTTGAAAGAGAACTGACACCAGAAGAAATGGAAGAACTGAAAGCAAAGATCAGAAAGCATTTCGCGGATGTTTTTCAGGCAGAATTGATTTATAAATAGTCAAGTTTACTTACAATAAAATGAGCCCGGTTTCAATCGTTGAAACCGGGCTTTTAGTTTTATGATAATGTTATTTTTATTCACCTTGACTATCCACAACGTTTGTTATTCAGTAGGAATCCAGACTGCAAGGTTAAAAAAACATTATTTTAAATTTTTTTATTTTTCTTGAATATTTCTATAAAAATAATCATTTTTTCATCTTTTTAAATATTATAAAATCAATAAAACAACAGAATAATGTATTTTTTTCAAAAAAAATCTTGCATATATTTTAATTTTTATTACTTTTAATGTCACAAATAAGTGAACTATCATAATTAAAATGTTCACTGAAAATTAACCACAAAATATAAAAACTATGAAAAAATTTCTGTTATCCATGATGGTATTCGTGACGGTACTGTCAGTGAACTCCTGCTCAGATTCAGCTGCCAACCAGGATCCTAATCTTGTTGTCAAGGAGTCTAATGAAATCGCAATGAAAGATTTCGGCAAAACTGTTCCGGTAGGGATTGAAAAAGAAGATGGAAAATTTAAAGTTTCATTTATGGTTTCCGCACAGCCCTATCAAATTAAGGATACCAAAGAAAATGCAGGATTTATCTCCATGATCAAAGAAGCAGTAGAAAATGAAACGCCTGTTCAGGTTTTCCTAAAGGTCAATTCTAATGAAATTGCTAAGGTTGAAAAAGCAACTGCTGATGACATCCGTTATTTTAAAACTGTTTTCAACAAAGAAGAAAGAGGTGACAGCAAAAAAGCAGTAAGCGTTATTCCTAATCTTGCAACGCTGAACAGTTTATTCACTCAGATCAAAAATCAGGCTTGTGGAACTTCTACCGCATCTTCACCATGTATCACTTTCAGATATCCTGTGGATGGCTGCTATGCAAGAGCGCACAAAATGAGACAAATCCTTTTGAATGCAGGCTACGATTGTGAAAAGCAATTCGTGTATGGTAACCTTAGAGCATCTACAGGAACATGCTGTGTTTCATGGGTATATCACGTAGCCATTTTGGTAAGCTTCAAAAATGCTTCAGGAATTGTTGAAAAAAGAATCATTGATCCGTCATTATTCTCCAGCGGACCGGTAACCGATTCTGCATGGAGAGCTGCTTGCACCAATACAAGCTGTGGATCTGCTTCTGTTTCTTCTTATGCCAATACTGCAGGAAACGTATACTACAGAAGTCCATCAGGATCTTTATTATATGATAACAATTATGTAAATACCAACTGTGTATTAAATATATTCTCATCCCTTTCAGGATGCTCTCCTTCCCCTGCACCTAGTGTAGCGAGCTGTGGATTCTAACTAATTTATATAGAGCTCCTGCCGATATTTTGATATATTGCAGGAGCTTTTTACTTAATCCTTTTTATTATGAAAGCCTGGTCCTATTTACTATTACTTTTTATTATGATTACATCCTGTTCTGGAAATTCCACTCCGCAGAATTTAACCTGGTATAATAATGCCACTATTTCCGATATTACTGAAGATCCGGACAAACCCAATGAACTGGTGCGTGTCGCTATTGGAATCAGTGCGCAGGTATTTTATCTTTCAAAAAAATCGCCGGAATATAAAAGCCTCATGGAAAAAGCGACTCAAAGCTTTAAAAAAGGTAAGGCCTATAATATTGGTATTGAAAATAAAACCAATATCATCAAAGAAATTAAAGAGGTCAAATAATCCGGATTATCTGATCACAGAAATTCCGGCATCCACTTTCACTTCTGCCCCATGAATATAGGAAGCTTCTTCTGAAGCAAGAAACAGAACTACACTGGCTATTTCTGAAGGTTCTCCCTGTCTTTTAAAAGGAATTGTCGGAATAATATCATCAATAGCGCTTTCTATCTGCTCTCCGGTTAAACCTGTATTATTAAAAATATTGGTTTTGATATGTCCGGGACTTACTCCATTCACACGGATTCCACGTTCTGTAAGTTCTACAGCAAAAGTTTTGATCATTGACTGCACTGCAGATTTGGCTGCAGAATACACCGAAAAATTAGGCATCGCAATATCCGTTGCCACTGAAGTATTGAAAATAACAGAGCTTCCGCTTTTCATTAATGGCAACATCTGCTGTACCGTAAAAAACGGTCCTTTCACCAGCATATTAAATAATTCGTCAAACTGATTTTCATCCACATATTCCACAGGTGCAAATCTTCCGTATCCTGCATTGGCAAAAACCAGATCAATATGTTCTGTATATTTTCTGACTTCCTGCTGAAGATTCATCAAATCTTTTATATTCCCAGCGTTAGATACGATTCCGAAGGCATTTTCTCCAAGCTTTTCCAAAGCATTATTCACGGTTTCTTCACTTCTGCCTGTAATAATGACTTTCCCTCCTTCTTCTATAAATTTCTGAGCGGTAGCCAGACCCATTCCATTGGTTCCTCCCGTAATTAAGGCGGTTTTGTTTTTAAATCTCTGCATTGTTTTTAGTTTAAAATTCTATGACAAATATTGGAATTCATAGGCTTTGAAAAAATCCGAATCATGCGGAAATGAATAAAATTGAAACTAAAATTTCTTACTGTCATCTTCATTATTTCACCTTTTTAAAGTTTATCAATAATTGCTATCAATAAAATCATTTAAAATTAAATTGTACACAATTAAATTGACTGTATATTTGTACTATTAATTTACTTCAACAATAAATAGAGGTGATAAAAAACAAAGTAGTTTAATTTAAAAACAAAATAAAAATGTCATTAATAGAAAATCTAAACTGGAGACACGCTGTAAAAGCTTATGATCCTACCAAAAAAGTTTCACAGGAAGACCTTAATACTATTTTAGAATCAGCAAGACTGGCTCCTACTTCGTCGGGCTTACAACCGTTCAGAATTATTGTAGTGGAAAATCAGGAACTGAAAGAAAAAATGGTAGCAGGTGCATTAAACCCTGAAGTAATGAGAGATTCTTCTCACGTTTTGGTCTTTGCAGCATGGGACAGTTATTCTAATGAAAAAATTGACAAAGTTTACGATTATCATACAGATGTAAGAGATCTTCCGAGAGGCCGCTTTGGAAGCTATACCGATAAAATTAAAGAAATATATGGCGCACAGACTCCTGAAGAGCATTTTGCACACACTGCCCGTCAGACTTATATTGCCTTAGGAATTGCCCTTGCACAAGCCGCAGAGCTTAAAATCGACAGTACTCCGGCAGAAGGATTCAGCAATGAGGTGGTAGATGAAGTACTGGGATTAAAAGAATTAGGACTGAAAAGTGTAAGTCTTTTATATCTTGGATACCGTGATGAAGCTAATGACTGGCTTTCTACTATGAAAAAAGTCAGAATTCCAATGGATGAATTTATCATAAAAAAGTAATACCTTCATCGAATCTTTCGTACTCAAAAATTATGGAAAATCCGAAAACACCCAAACTGGAAAACCAGATTTGTTTCCCATTGTATGTCATTGCCAAAGAGATTACAGGGCTTTACCGTCCTTTTCTTGATGAACTGGGCATTACCTATCCGCAATATCTTGTGATGATGATATTATGGGACGGTGACGGACTTACGGTAACCCATATCGGAGAAAAACTGTTTCTGGACAGTGGTACTTTGACCCCTCTTCTTAAAAGGCTGGAGTCTAAAGGATTTATTATCCGAAAAAGAAAAAAAGAGGACGAAAGAGTGGTTGAAGTATTTTTAGACGAAGCAGGAAAACAGCTTCAGCAGAAGGCATGTGAAATTCCGGGAAAAATTCAGGAAAAACTGGGAATACAACCGGAAGAGCTGTTGCACCTTAAAGACACCGTCTTAAAAATCTTAAACAAAATAGAAAATAAATGAAAACGTTATATACAACTCAGGTCACTGCTCAAGGAGGAAGAAACGGACATGTGAAGAGTGAAAACGGAGTTCTGGATCTTGATGTAAGAATGCCGAAAGCTTTAGGAGGAGCCAATGATGATTTTGCCAATCCTGAAATGCTTTTTGCAGCGGGATATTCTGCGTGTTTCGACAGCGCTCTGAACAGAGTGATCAGTCTTTCTAAAGTAAAAACAGGTGAAACAACAGTGACTGCTCAGGTGAGCATAGGTCAGCTTGAGAATGGCGGCTTCGGATTGGCAGCAGAACTGGATGTGAACATCCCTGGAGTTTCTATTGAGGAAGCACAGGCTTTGACAGAAAAAGCACACCAGATCTGTCCTTATTCTAATGCGACCAGAAATAATATGGAGGTGAAACTATCAGTCACCAACAACGATTAATCCAATTTTTTTAAGCATAGTTATAACGAAAGGAGCTGTTTCCATGGAAACAGCTCCTTTTTATTTTTTTATTTTCCCGCTGATTTCAATGATGGCGCAGATCATTAAGGCTATTTTTTATGTATATAGTGTTTATGAATGTCATTCGTCATTTATAACTCAATATGATATTAAAATAGAGTAATTTTGTGTCATGGAAATCATTATAGATATTGTATGCCAGGTGTATGCAGGGCAAAAATCAAGAAAGACGATTGATCTTGTTCTAAACACATTCCTTCCCGGATATGAAAAATTAAATCTCGATTATACTTTCCCAAGGCACGACAAAGATTATATTTTTAAAACAGAAGACGAAATGATTGGTTATTTCATCGAAAATCCTGCCCTTGACCAAACTTTTTACTGGAATAAATATCATGATAATCCGGACAAAATAATGGTGGGTGCCAATATTACAGATGACGATAGGCTTATTATGAGCTTAACAATGGATACTACTGAAGACAAAAGGGATATGTACTTCAATAAGCTAAAAGATGTTTTACAATCAGATATCGGGGTAATTACCTATGTATATCCCGCAGGTTATGAAGATGGAGAAGATTTTATCATAAAATATGGATAGAAAACAGAAATGTACTTAACCTTACAACAACTTTCTCATCATTCATCATTCATCATTACCTTCTGTCTTTATTTACATCACTTTTTTGATAGGCATCTACTTTTTTATAGGAATCATTTTTCTCTTTTTCCTTTTTATCAGAAATCAGGATGCCGAAAAGGTGGTCGATTTCATGCTGGAAAATCACCGCAGTAAAACCTTCTACGATTTCTGAATATTTCTGTCCTTTCAAATCCACATATTCCAGTTGGATAACTTTGCTTCTGTAAAACTGATCTCTGAAATCAGGAATAGATAAATCACCTTCGGGGCCAAGATTCTGCAGATCGGAACGCCATACAATGACCGGGTTAATAAAATATTCCAGCGGTGTACCTTCCTTATCAAAACGCTGTACCCAAATGATCTTTCTGTTGATTCCCACCTGAGGAGCAGCAATGCCTACTCCACCATCTGTTGAAAGAAGAGATTCTTTCATCCTTTTTACCAGAACAGCGGTGTTAGGATCAAGAGGATCAGCTTCTGAAGAAATGTTCAGCAGGGTTTGGTGCTGATTATTATCTGTCGTCTGATAGATGGGTAACGCCGTGTTTACATCTCCCTGATTGATGATTGAAACTTCACTGGAGGTGAGTTTCTGAGCATTAAAAAATCCGGTAAAAAAGATCAGCAGGATAGGGATTTTTTTCATATGTTTTTGAATCTGATACAAAGGTAAATATTGTGGTGTAAAAATAATTTATTTAGCAATGAATTTTAAGTTTTGGCTAAAGCCAATGGAATTTTGATATAAAAAAATGAACGGGCTAAAGCCCGTTCCTATTGAATGAATGCAATTGAAATTATTTAATTCATAATAAGATCTGCTCAATCCGCATCATCTTCTTATTAAAAAGTCTTCGTCATATCCGCAGGAATAATCAGATTGAAATCTGTCGGGATATAATCTTTAGCAGGTACTTTCAGTTCGGGATCGTCGGATTCAAAAACGGAGATAACTGCCATTTTCAGATTTGGATTCTTCTGTTTGATATACCAATAGATTCCTCCAAATTCTTTACTGTGGTAGTTACCGTTATAGTGGATAAAGATTTTTCCGGCCTGGTAGCTTTTCAGGATAGATTCAGCCATTGTAGCATCTTTTGTAGCCTGAGCTGAAATAAAATTCATCACTTTTGTTCCTTCGGCATGATCTCCCATCATTTTTTTCATTTCCGGATATCCAGGAGTGTCTAATGTTACTTTAATCGGCAACCGGGCAATGTAGGCTTTCTCTTTTTCGCTTAATTTATTCAAGGATTCAAGACCTTCTTTGGCGGTTTGAGAGGCATATCTTCTCGGGATATTCGTCGCAATAAAATTCAGTTTTTTATCTTTGGCAAAATCTACCAAAGGCTTGTAATCGGTTGCATAATTGTTCCACAAACGGGCAGAATCTTTTAATGTTTTTGCATCAAATTTTCCGTTTAAATATTGATCCAACTGCGCCTGATTATCTCTCTCAAACATCTCTGCTCCTAAGATCAGCTGTCCGTTCTTTTTTACAAACAAAGCTTCCGTAATCTTCAGCTGAAGCCAGTGATTGATAGAACTGTTATGATTTTCGCCAAAAAAGACCACATCATAATCCGCCAGTTCTTTTACCAGCTTTTCTGTCTTTACTTCTTTTCCTTTTTTATCGTAAAACTGATATGCTTTTAAATCCTGTGCCTTCAATGCACAGAAACCAGCCAGCAGTATCGCTATGAAAATATTTTTCATTTTTTTATATTTAGTCACAAATTACACAAATATTCATGCATTTGCAGATTGTTTCAATAAAAAAGACCGCTTTGAATTTTACAAACAAAACGGCCTCATTCAAATCATCTAATTATTATTTCTCTAAAGCTGCTACAAGGTCCTTCCACTCCTGAAGCTCAGGAATTCCAGGTTTTCTTTTTCCGAAGAACTGAACGATAAAGTCTCCTTCTTTGTTGAATACTTCGATAGCGGTTACTTCTCCGTCTTCAGTCGGTTTTTTCACGATCCACGCTTCTGCAATTTTCGTTACGTCAAGATGTAAGTTGAAATCAGGATCCATCACATTGAACCATTGCTGGTGCCAAAGTGTTTTCTTCACATTTCCTGTGTGGATCTGGATAATCCCTCTGTTTCCAACGAAAACCATGATCGGAACGTTCTTTTCAGAAGCATCTTCAAGGATATTCACCACTTTCGCATTATCAATTTTCTTAGCAAATCCTTCCGGAGCCAATCTTAATGCCTGCGTTCTGCTTACTCCATATTTTCTGGTCATCATGAAGAAATCATGGGTGTCTTTCAATTCTGTCCATGCTTTTTTAAAGCCTTCTACATCAATGTCTGAATCTGCTTTTTCAATCTGTTTTGGAGCGATTGCTTCAAAAGCCAATGCCTGATTCTGATCTTCTGCTTTAAACTTTTCTACGATCACATCGAAAGCAGCTTCATTACTGTCTTTTGTTAAATAAATCTTGTGAAGTGCCAGACCATCTTTTCCGAAAAACTGAAGACTTTTCTTCTCTCCTTCCAGTACTGCAAAAGCAAATTTCCAGTGGTTAAGGAAAATTCTGAGATCAATATCTTCACCCACAAAAAGCTGTGCATGAGGACTGCTGAAATCTCCGTTCAGATAAGTCCCTTTTCTTTCATGAACACATTCATCATTACGGGTAAGCGCCATTACTTTTCCCAACTGTTCAGCTTCTGTAAGGATTCCCTGGAAATCCGGGTTCAGGACAGTTACTCCTTCTCCTATGCTTGTTGCCAATAATTCTGCCTCACTTACTTCTAACTGTGCTGCTGCATTTCTTATTCTGATATGTGGATTTTCTGCTTTCAGAGCTTCCCATTTTTCCTTTAAATCATTAACTAATGTGCTCATTACTTTACTTTTTTATGGTTAAAATTGTATAAATTCTTCGTATGGTTTCGTTTCCTGTTTTACTTTTTATTTCTTCTTCTCTTTCAGAAGTTTTCATTCTCTTAAAACGGCTTTTAGAAATCATTTCTTCCATTTCACTGTTGCTGTACAGAGTGAAATCGTACTCTGTAAATGGAAGCTTTTCCATGAATTCTTTTTGTCCGAATGTAAGAACAAATGTTCCGTCATCTTTTAAAACTCTATAAATCTCGTTTAGAAATTCAACCGGATTTTCCCAGAAATAAACTGTGTTTACGGTAAATATTTTATCAAAAGTTTCATCTTTAAAAGGAAGCTTATTCCCTTCGTATAAAACAAATTCTGCCTGGCTTTCAAATTCTTTATTGAGCCTTTTGGCTTCATTGTGCATGGTTTCAGAAATGTCAATCCCTGTGTATTTCAGGTTTTTGGCAAGGCTCATGATACTTTTCAGGTGTGCGGCATTTCCGTGTCCTATTTCAAGGATTTGCTGGCCGTCATCAATCACAAGTGTTTTGATGCTCTCTAACGTCATGCTGATGTTAGTGGCATTCATCATTTCACCAATCTCGATGCCTTTTTCACCCTGAGGATTGGCAAGATTCTGTGCGAGGATTTTGAGTTCTTCTTTTTCCATGGTTATCCAAAAATGATCATTGGGTTATTCGTAATAGGGTGTCCGCAGATGGTACAGGGGAAGTTATAGGCATTGCTGATATTTTCTTCAGTAAAAACTTCCTGTGGAGTTCCATAGGCAGAGACTTGTCCTGATTTCATTAATAAAATCTTATCTGCAAACTGTGCAGCAAGGTTCAGATCATGCAAAACAACAATAGCACTGTTGGCTTTTTTGGTGAAATTTTTGATAATTTCCAATGCTTTGTACTGATGTTTTATATCTAAATTATTCAACGGTTCGTCCAGAAAAACCAGTTTATGGGCAATTCCATTTTCAAGCTGTGCCATCACTCTTGACAGATGTACACGCTGCTTTTCTCCTCCCGAAAGGGTATTGTATTCTCTTTCTTTGAGATGAAAAATATCGGTTTCGTACATCATATTGTTCATGGCTTCAAGATCTTCTTTTCCTGGTTGGGCATCAAAATAAGGATATCTTCCCATCATGATCACGTCCTTCACTTCAAGCGGAATATCATTGCTGTTATGCTGCGAGAACTTGGCTTTGTGTTTAGAAAGTTCCCGGATATTCCATTCTCTGATGGGTTTATCTTTAAACAGAACTTTGTTATTTCCGGATTTCACTTCATCTGCCAATACGCTCAGAAGACTTGATTTTCCTGCTCCATTGGGTCCCACAATGGCCAGGAATTCACCATATTCCAGTGAGACATTTACCCCGTCCAGAATCCGGAATTCTTTATGTTGATAATTAATCTGATGTGCCTTGATCATTACAGTGATTTTTTAAATTTAACCAAAATAGCGATAAAAATAGGGCCTCCCATTAAGGCTGTTAAAATCCCTATCGGCAGTTCTGACGGTGCCACAATACTTCTGCTGAAGGTATCTGCCGTTAATAACAAAATGCTTCCGCACATTGCCGATAATGGCAAAATAAAAACATAATTGGATTTGAATAAAAGCCTTAAAATATAAGGTACAATAAGCCCTACAAAACCAATTGTTCCTGAAAATGCCACGCAGGTTCCCACCATTAATGCCACGGTGATGATGATCTGCTTTTTCAGTCTTTCCACATTGATTCCCAGATGCTGTGCATCTTTTTCTCCCAGCATCATTGCATTTAAGGCTTTTCCTTTGGGTAATAAAATGATGTAGGCGATGGTGATCACAATGGCGAGAATGATATTTTTCGTCCATGTTGCTGCGGCCAGGCTTCCCAGATTCCAGAAAGTAAGATCTCTGAGCTGTTCATCTTTTGAAATATAGATCAAAAATCCGGTTATCGAAAACCCGATAGCTGTAATGGCAACTCCGGTAAGCAGCATCATCACTACATTGGTTTTCCCTCCGCTTGTTGAAATTCTGTAGACCAGCATCATGGATAAAAAAGAACCGATAAAAGCGGCTATTCCTACCAGTGAAAATTGTACAGCTTCAGGAAGATATTCTTTGAAATGTCCTCCTAAAACAATCGCAATGGCTGCCAGCAATGTTGCTCCTGATGTAAGTCCTATTAAATCTCCGGTTGCCAGAGGATTCTTGAAAAGTCCCTGAAGGCTCGTCCCGGAAACCGACAACATACTTCCCACTAAAATGGCCATGATAATCCTGGCTGCTCTTACGTCCCAGATCACATATTTATCACTCAGCGATAAACCGGGATCTTCTTTTATAAATTGCCACAGAGCCCTGAACGGAGAGTTTTCTCCGAAATCATAAACTCCTATATTAAGTGACAGTACTGCTATAATGGCAAGCAGTACCGCACTTATCATTAGATAAAAGTATAATTTACTTGGTGCTTTCAATTAAAAGTTTGTTTAATCCTACTGCTGCTTCTCCTACTCTTGGTCCAAAACCTGATACTAAACCTCCGTCCATTGCAATGATTTTCTTGTTCTTACCTGCATTGGTCTGAGATACTCCCGGCATTTTTAGCGCACCTTCGTTTCCTCCTGCTCCCTGTAAACCGGTTTCAAAGAAGAATAATACATCAGGATTAGCTTTTACAACGGCTTCCGGTGTCAATGGTTTGAAATCTTCAAAATCGGTTACTGCATTTTCTCCTCCTGCAAGGGTGATCAATGAAGCCATTGGTGTGTTTTTACCGCTCACCATCAGCATATTTCCTCTTGCGTAGATGAACAAAACCTTTGGTTTTTTAGCGATAGGCTGTACCTGCTTAAGGTCAGCATCAATTTTATCGTTTAGTTTCTGATAATCTGTATTTCCTATAGCTTTTGCTACCTGCTCGATCAGTTTTTTAGTTCCTTCAACCGTATATTCCTGTTTGAAAACTTCGGTTTGAATCCCTGAGGATTTGATTTTCTCCATTAATTCCGGATTGATATCTTTATCAGAAGCCAGAATCAATGTTGGGTTTACAGCCATGATCGGTTCAATTGTCATTGATCTCATGTGTCCTAAATCTTTCGCTGTAGCTTTTAATGAAGCAGGATAGGTGCTGGTAACATCAGTTCCTACGATTTCTTTTTCGTGACCTAAAGCAGCTACGATTTCAGTAATTCCTCCGTTTAATGTTACTATTTTATTGTTGGTTTTGGGTGCTTCTGAACTGGCTTCTGTTGTATTTTCTTTTGCTCCTGTCTCTGCTTTTTTGCAAGAATATACTGCTACAAGAACAGAAGCTGCAAGGATGAATTTTTTCATGATATACTATTATTTGATTATTTATAAAGGTTCGAATTCAAAATTGGTGTATCCTCTTTCTCCTTTTGTATTTTTCATGGTATTGAATCTCAGCTTGAAATAAAAGCCTTCAGCATCTTTCAATACAAAAAAACGGTCTGCATACACAAAAGGAACAGGATTGGATGCTGTACCGGTAGTGGTTCTCCATTTATCCCCGATAGCCCTCTGGTCATTGAAAACAAATTTTGAAGACTCTACATCTTTTAGTTTAAATGCATTGTAAGCAGCATCAAGATTTCCTGTAACCGTTACCTGGTAAGCACCTACTCCATTCAAAGTATTGGTTGTTACAAAATCTGCATAAAAATAGCTACCTGCACTGGTTGTAGGTCCCATGAAAACTTCATTGGTAAATGTTGTGAATGCCAGATCCCATTTCTTTTTCTTTGGCTGAATTTTTATCGGGGTTCCTGTTTTCAGATTGAAGAATGAGAAGCTGTATTCTGTATCTTTTGTAATGATATATTCTTTGATGTCTGCTTCTGCTGCGTTCACATCACCATAACGGATTTTGTATCCATTCTGAGCTCTCAGGATCTGAATTTTTTTCCATCCTCTCGGATCACCGGACAATGAAACTGAACCTGCCCCGATATTGGCAGCAGAAGGTATCTCTCTCCCGAGATTGATCAGATACACAGGATTATCCGCATCATTTTCTTTGATGGCATCAATTCCTGAAGTCTGATTCAGGAAGTCACCATTAGGATTGTCAACATATTTCATATTGGCAGCATCAAATGTTCCTACCTGAGCAATATCTTTTAAACTTGAAATATCAGCTTCCTTTACTTTACTGATGTCTGATGCGTTGGGTATTTTGACCACCGTCATGGCAAGAGATCCGTTCATGATCACTCTGTAGGCATCGCCGCTGTAAAAACCAAGATCCCAGTCTGTCCTGCTGTTGACCGCCGGATTGGTGTAGTCACTTAAATCGATCCAAACCTGGTTAGGTTCTGTAGGGCCGCCAATTGGCACACTTACTTCAGATCCCGTCATAGGCGGAACCGAAACCGGATCTTCGTCTGCAGAAAGACAAGACTGTGTGGCTGCCATGATGGAAAGAACAGATATTATTTTTAAATACTTCATAATCGTAACTTATTATTTAAAATTGAAACATTAATCGGGCAAAATAGCTTCTGCCATAATATAAATTAACAAACCCATTGGCAGCTGTATGAGCTGAACCGGCCACTGCCGTAGAGTTTAATCTTGTGACATCAAATATATTTTTCACTCCTGCAGAAATTTCAAAATGCTTATTCCAGAAAGGCTGGCTCACAATAAAATCCATCATATGGAAACTATCTATTTTTCCAAGACGGAAGTCATTAGCTCCATCGGATACATAAATTCTGTCCGGACCTGTGAATTTGTAGTAAAGGGCAAAATTGGTGTCGGTACTTTTCAGTTTGTAAGTTGCTGAAGCGCCTGCCTGTAGCAGATACTGAAAGTCTGTTGGGGAAGAAGATTTCAAATCAATCATCGATACGGAAGTTCCGTTTACTGATCCTCTTAAAGACAGGACAAACTGATCTTTTCTGAAATCTACATTAGCGGAGAATAGTAGATTTTTATAGGTATTAAGGTTCATATATTTGTAGGTGGACGGCTCTTTAATCATCACCATTTCAATTCTGTCACGTACATCAAGGTATAATGCGTCTACTCCATAAGCGATCTTCCATCCATTATCTGCTGAAAAGTTCTGATTCCAGAAAAGTCCTGCAGAGAATCCTTTTTCAGGATTCAAGTCCGGATTTCCCTGTACATCATGATTAAGATTCACAAAATAGGTGTACAACTCGTCATATTTTGGGAAGCGGTTAGCCGATCCCACAACTGCTCTAAGGTTTGAATTCTCAGAGGTTTTATATCTTGCTGATAAAGAATAGTTGTACTGATTATTAAAGTTTTCGCTAAGAGAAAGTCTTACTCCCGGTCTTAAAGAGAATTTGTCTGACACATTCCATTCTGCAGAAAGGAAATTGGAATAGGTGAAGATCTTTCTTTTTACCGCCTCACCGAAGAAATCTCCGGCAATTAAAGCGGCATAGCCATTGGTATAGTCTAATTCATACCCTAACTGGAAATCAAAAACTTTGCTGTCGAGGAAGTTGCTGAACATCCCTCTTGAATAGATGACATCGGTCTTATAATAAGACTTTTCTTCCTGACGGCTTTTGATTTGTCTGTTCGGGATATCGTAATTATAGTCGTAGTATTTCCTATCCTGGTTCTGATACGAGAAGTCTCCCATGTATCGGATATGTCCCAGATTAGTCTGAATATTGAACTGGTGAATCCATCGATCGGTGTTATATCTTCTGTCTCTGCTTTCATACGAAACACCGCCCAATCCATCATTAAGAGGATTTCTGTTTACTTCCGGATTATAGAAATTGAATTTTTCGTCAAGATAAGATAACTTGTAAAAGAATGTCGTTTTATTTTTGGTATATCTTAATAAAGCAGACGCATCATACTGATCTTTCGGGTTCCATTCATACCCTCTCTGGTTATCCTGCCCGAAATATTTGTAGCCTTTGCTTTCTCCTTCATATCCCATAAACTGATTATGGTTGAAATTGATACTGGCAAACCATTCATTGCTGATGTTATAATCTACATTAAGGTTCTGAATATGCCTTCCGTTTCCTCTTTTCTTAAGATCATAGTTGTCCCTTACTGTTTCTTCCTGTATCGAACCTCTAACACTGATCTTTTTTGTACTGTTTTTTTTGGTAATAATGTTGATAACCCCGGCAACGGCACCATTTCCATATTCAACCCCCATACTTCCTTTTACAATTTCTATTCTTTCGATATTGCTTAGAGTAATTTTGGTAAGGTCTATATTACTTCCCAGTCCTGTATCCCCTACTACCGGTATATTGTCTATAAGGATTTTCACATAGTCTCCGTTAAGTCCCATGATGTTGGCGGTGGAATTTCCTGAACGCGTATCCGGAGTGATCTGTATATTCAGACTTTGATTCAGAACCTCAGCAACATTCGTTGCTGCCATATTTTTGATCTGTTCTGCATCAATAACATCAACCTTATATATCGATTTGTTAATGGACTGTTGCATATACTGTCCTGTAATAACAACTTCTTCAATTTTCTTTTGATTAAGAGAATCCTTTTCTTGTGCATTTACCCATAAGGCCACGGATAACGATAGAACGGAAAGCACTTTCTTCTTCATAAGGGTACAAATTTTCAGCAAATATAAAACTTTATTTAGACTCATTAAAAATAATTATATATTTTTGTGTAATAATTCTAAATAAAAATAATCTCATGAAATTACAATTACTTTTAGGAGCTCTGATGTTTACAGCCTTAACGGCGAATGCTCAGGTATCTAACATCAATGAAAATTTCAACAATTTTACCGCTGGGAATACTACTTTCCCTCAGTTTGGATGGTCTGCCATCGTTGCACCAATAACCGGTGAGTTTCCTCCTGTACCTCCAAGAATGATTGTAGCAGGAGATTCCAACAGATTCGTTCAGTCGTATGCAGGAAACAATGCAACAGGTTCTTCTTATCTGATTACGCCGCAGATTGAGACTCCAACAGGAAATAAAACTCTGACTTTTGATACTACCCTGGTATCTCCATCTCCTGGTCCGGGAAGCATTCAGATAGGAGTAGCCTCCAACCCTGCAGACATGTCAACATTCGTTCCTGTAGGAAGCCCTATCAATGTATCGGTTATTGGTACAGTACAGAATATCAGTGTTAATATTCCGGCATCCACAGGCTCATACATTGTATTTAAGTTCACTCCTACTGCTACTCACGTAGCAATCCAGATAGATAATGTAGTGTATAATACAACTGCTTCTTTAGGCGTATCAGACAACAATAAATCGACAGAAAATTTCAGATTTGCCTTAAATTCTGATCAGTCTGCAATAGAATTCATTGCCAAAAAAGATCCTAAAAACATTCAGATCTATTCTGCAGCAGGACAAAAAGCAGCGGAAGGTAAACTGAACGGACAAAGATTTGATATCAGCACACTTCAGACAGGAGTATATTATATGAATATTGAAACAGCAGAAGGAAAATTCATTCAATCAAAATTCATTAAAAAATAAGGTTCATCAGACTATTATTGGCCTTTATTAAAGCCGGTAGGACTGTTCTTACCGGCTTTTCTATGCTTTGATTTTTATTATTTTCTGGTAGTGATTAAAATAAAAACACGATAAAAATCATGTTTTTATTTAGACTGATTAAAAATAATTATATAATTTTGTGGAATCATTCTAAATAAGGATTTAAAAAATAAATTATGAAAACAAAACTATTATTGGCATCAGTACTGGCACTGTCTGTTCAGCAGACTGTTTTGGCGCAGACTGACGCGTTGGGATATTCACAGGTCAATATGACCATGGGAAGCGGATATCAAAACCGCGTGTTTGTGAACCTTGCAGATGGTAATATGGTTTCTCAGCCAGCCAATACGTGGGATATTGCTTTTTATAGGAACTCAAACTATGCGTTCGGATCAAGAGTCAATGATGCTAAAGATATTGAAGTATTCACTGCATCAACCAACTTAGCAGACTGGGATAACATCAGCATCAGCAATGAAGCTTCATGGGGCGATCCTCTTTATAATCCGGACCAGACCACTGACTGGAGCCAGGGCGCTTTTGAACAGGGACCAGTAACCTCTCCAAACCCCAATATTCCTTCAACCGGCTGGGGCGTTTATAACCCGGTGAACCACCACATTCAGGGGAAAGCAATTTTTGTTTTAAAATATGCTTCAGGAACCTATATCAAGTTTGCCATTGAAGATGCTTTTGCAGGATATACCTTCAGATATTCAAAATGGAATGGGACTTCATGGGGAGCTACAGAAACCAGAACCATCGCCAATGGAACAGATGATTCATATTTCAACTATTTCTCATTTGATACCGGAGAAAAAGTTCCCAATCTTGAGCCTTCCAGAACGGCATGGGATTTCGTATTCACCAAATATTACACGTTCTATATGGGTGTGCAGATGTACCCGCTTTCCGGAGCGATTCAAAGTCCGAACGTAAAAGTGGCAATGGTTCAGCCTGAAACACAGCAAACAGAATCGTATGCAATTCCTGCTAATGCAAGTTTCTCATCTGCTATTACCACAGTAGGACATTCATGGAAAGGGATCGGGACAGTGAAAAATGATGTGGTCTACTACGTCAAAAAAGGAAATGATTACTACAGAATGTACTTTACTACCAATGGTGGTGCCAGTACAGGAAATATGTATTTCAAATACAAAAAGATCACGGAAACGTTAGGAATTACTGAAGTTGGAAAAAAAGCATCATTCGGTATTTATCCTAATCCAGCTACTGCGGATAAAAAAGTAACGGTTCTTTTTGATGTTAAAGAAAAAACAGGTAATAAGGGAAATGTAGAGGTCTATGACCTTACCGGGAAAAAGGTATATTCGGATGAACTTACAAACCAGGCAGGATTCTACAAGCAGGACCTGAACCTTTCTACACTTCCATCAGGAAATTACCTTGTAAAAATTACTTACGGTGGTCATTCGGAGACGAAAAAGCTTATCGTGAAATAAACTTTCTATTTTAATACTTTCTATTTTTTCTAATAAAAAGGCGGTTTCAGATTGTTGAAACCGCCTTTTATTTTTTCTTCATTAAAGAACTTAAAAATATAAAAAACAAATAGTTATATAAGATTCTTCTTTAAATCATTAAATTTTTAAATCTTTAAACCCTTCAATACCATTAATATATTTTAAATCCTTTATAAACTTCTGCAGAACTTTCCATAATTTTGGAAGCATCCTTACGGAAATCCAAAAGGTGATCCTGACCGTTATGCCTGTTATGATGTTCTACACTTTCCCAAAGCTCGATCAGGAAGAAAGTTCCTTTATTATCTTTATCTTCAATAAGATCGTACTGCAGACAGCCTTCTTCTTTTCTTGTTTCTTTCACAAGGTTCTGAAACAGCTCTACAGCGTCCATCAGATAATTTTCATTAAACTTAAAAAGTGCAATGATATGTAAATTCATGTTCTAATATTTAGTGATGTAAAAGTAAAATATTTTCAAAACCAAATATCTTTTTAGCCCTTTTATTTTTCCACACCAAGTGTAATTTTTAATTAAAAACTGATTTATAAATAGTTATAGAACTCATCACAATCACCAGAGTTCCGATAATCACAAACATTTTCTTCACAGGAAGCCTGGCAGTAAGCATTGCTGAAAAAGGAGCGGTCACAATTCCTCCGATCAAAAGCCCGAGAATGATATTCCAGTGCTGGATTCCCAGGGTAAAGAAAAAGGTAACGGCAGCCGTGATGGTAAGAATAAATTTGGCCACTGTAGAGCTTCCTACGGCAAATCTTGGAGTGAAAGCATTTTTAATCAATGTTCCGGTTACCAAAGGTCCCCAGCCTCCTCCTGCAAAGGAATCTATAAAGCCTCCTATCACACCCAGCCTGGTCAGATTGGTTTTTCTTTTCAGGGCTTTGCTTTGTTTTTCTTTAAATGCATTTGATAGAATCTGGAATCCGAGGTATAAAGTGTAAAAAGCAATGAGTGTTTTCGTGATCTTCGCATAATACTCTCCCAGATAAGTAAGACATACTGCACCAATAACAGCACCAATAACAGCCGGAATGGCGAGCTTTTTCACAAGACTTTTGCTTACATTTTTCAATTTAATGTGGCTGAGACTTCCTGCGGCGGTGGTAAAACTTTCCGCAGAATGAATACTTGCGCTTACAATATGTGGTGGAATATTGAGCAGCATAAGGGTTGTAGTACAAATAACACCATATCCCATTCCCATGGAACCTGCAACAATTTCAGCAAAAACACCTACCAGAAGCATCCAGTAAAAAATATAATTATCTTTTGCCAGAATGGTCTGCAGTTCTTCCAGATATCCGAGTTCGTACATGGAAAAAACAGCAATGGATATAATAGCAGCTGTCACCAAAAGGACATTCAACCTTACCTGAATTTTTCTTGAAATCACCATATTACAAGTGTTTTAATCCATACTCCTTCAGCATCGGGGCGTCATTGACAACTGAGGCATTTAAAGTTGGGATGTTCTCTGTAGTTCTGTGCGAGGAAATATTTCCGGATATAATACATGCAGCCACGGAATGCACGGCGGTAATAGAGGGCGTAAGCTTTTGTAATTCGGTTACCTCTTCTTTTGAAATCATAGTTTATTCATTTGAAGTAGTGCAAATATCTGATAAAATATTTATCCTACAAAACAAGTAGACTATTAATTCAAAAAAAAGGATCAGGTTAATCTACCAGATCCATTAAAGTTTTACTTTCCAGAATATTCAGAGAGGCATCGCGAACTTCTATCAGGACATCATGAAGCCCGCAGTGATCTTCATTGCAGTCATCACATTTTTCATAAAAATTGAGACTTACACAGGGAAGCATTGCAATAGGGCCGTTTACAAGACGGATGATCTTTGCCAGTTTCACATTTTCCGGACTTTCTTTGAAAAAGTATCCTCCACCCTTTCCTTTTTTACTGTCGAGAATTTCCGCTTTTTTCAGTTCAAGAAGGATGTTTTCCAAAAACTTTAAAGGAATCTTTTTATGTTCCGCAATTTCAGAAATAAGAATCGGACCTTCATTTCTTTTTTCTACAAGATATGAAAGCGCCTTAAACGCATATTGAGATTTTTTTGAAAGCATTAGAGCAAAAATACGAAAATTGTTTAATATTTGAAAAAACCTGAAAACAGGAATAATAAACGAATAAAAAGGTAAGTTTGTCTATCCGTAATTTTACGGTTTTAGGTACCACACTTTTGCCTTTCTCCTATTAAATCATTATGTTTGCGCTATGTTCAGTAAACAAGAGGCACAGCAATTAAAAAAGGAATTTTGGACAGCTTTTGGAAGATCATTTCCCAGAAAATGGATTCTTTATGATACCAAAATCAAGGACATGGCATTTAAATTTTCTGCCGACAACAAAAAAGCAGAAGTTTCTCTGGATATCGAAATGAAAGATGAAATCTTCCGAAACGCTTATTACGAGAAGATCTGGTCTTTGGAAGATATTTTAAAAGATTTTATTGGAGATTTTCAGAAAGAAGAATATTTCACCCTTGAAAACGGTAAGGTCATCAGCAGGATATGGGTTGAAAAACATAATGTTTCTATTTTTAACAAAAACACCTGGCAAGAAATTTTTGAATTCTTTGTGGACAAAATGGACGGTTTTGAAAGGTTTTACTACGAATATGAGGATTTTATAAAGGATATATAGAATACTTACGAAATAAATACTACTTTACACTTCAGGTTAAGATAAAAAAGAAAACTTATCTTTGCCCTACCACTTAAACTAATAGATGAAACAAACTAACATGATTAAAAATGAGAAAAGTGTACAAAAACATTTTTGGAGAGATCATCTCCAAAAGTAATGCTGTGAAGCTGAGCGAATATCATCTGTATTATTATGAGGAAGGTTCCGATTTCCTGAAAGAAATTGAATTTATTAACGAAGACAGTGTTTATAACATCAATTATTTTTTAAGTGACGAAGAAGACGAAACTCAGGTAGTCAATTATCTTAAAGAAAAGTCTGACTTTTTTGATATTGAAAAAAAAGAAACCACCGAGGGCTTTATTATTTCTACCAATAAATTGTATTCCTTATCCGTAGATGAACTGCCTTTAATTTCTAAAACTGTTTTTAAAACAGAAGATCCTGAAAATTTTATCTGTTCACAGGTTATCGATAACGAAACCCATCAACCACAGCTTGAAAGAACCATAAAATGCTGGTATACCAACGACGAAAGCGGTGAAAAATATGCTGCCATAGAATGCAGCTATCAGGAAGACGGAAAACTGGAACTGGCTGTAGATAAAACACCCGACCCGGACAATGAAGAAAACTGGATTCATTATGATTATGACACTTTCCACAACCTTCAGGCACAGATCCCTAGCGACATCAGCTATTACAAAACAGCTGCCTTACTCCCTAAAGAAACCTATCAGCAGTAATCTATATTCTTTAACACACCACACCTAATTATTAAATGGAAGAGAATCCCATCTTTTTTGCAGACGGAAATGATCCGGAAATGATTAAAGCTTACAGAAAAGCTCAGGAAACCTTTAAGTATTTCTGGCGCGAACAGTCCTGGGAATACAGAAGAATCATTCCCGGACTTAATGTATCGTGCGTTAAAACGGCTTTTGAAGAACAGGATGAAGAAACCGGAGAAAGCCTGGTAGAACATATGTGGATTAATGAAATATTCTTTGACGGAGATCACGTGAGAGGATATTTGATTAATGAACCTAACAGCCTTAAGAGCATCCAGGTGGGTGATTATGTGGAAATCCCTTTAAGCAATATCAGCGACTGGCTTTTTGCCATCACTCCGAGTGTACAAAAACCCAAGGGACTTTCCAAGCTATTTTCATCATCATCTTCTCCACTTCCGAAAGCTTACGGAGGGTTTACCATCCAGAAAATGCGTGCTGACATGTCTGATGCAGAAAGAAAAGAACACGATAATGCCTGGCAGCTGGATTTCGGAGACTTTAATGATATCCTCGTTGTGAATAACCAGAAAGAAAATCCGGAAAATCTTATTGAACATCCGATGAGTAAAAATATGAAGGAAGAATTTGCAAAGTTTTTACAACAATATCCGGATGAACTTACCCAAACCGATGAAGACGGACTGACGCTTCTTCACAAAGAAACCATTGCCGGGAATCTAACCACTGTAAAAGTTGCTTTAGAAGCCGGAGCGGATAAAAATATCCAGTCTAAAAAAGGAAAAACAGCTTTGGATTATGCAAAACAGCTGAACTGGGAACACCTTATTCCTGTATTGGAAGGGTAAATTATTAATTAAGATGGTTACAACTCAATAATAAAGTTGTCAAAATAAAAATTCCGGAAGAAAATCTTCCGGAATTTTTTATGTTTTATCCAAATTTCTTTTTCCTTAGCCAGAAAAACAGTCCTCCGATAAGACCAATAATAGCTAGTGGAAGCAGTAAATTGATCCACTGCCAGCTCGATTTCTCTTCAGTGATTCTTTGCCTGTCGAGAAGTCTTTCTTCAATATTTCTGTTTCTCAGTTCCATCAGATTGCTGTCATCAAGAAGATAATCTAAAGCATTTCTCAGAAACTGTTCGTTTCCAAACTGTTCGTTCGTTAACAGATCTACCCCTAATGGAAGTGGTTTTCCTTTGATTACTTTGTTCCTTCCTACATCTCCGTCTGCAATCACGATCATTTTGTTTTCCGGGCTGGAGGTTTTGAATCCAGGGTACGATTTTCTCTCAATTCTCGATGCATAGGCAGAATTGAATTTTCCTTCCAATGCAACAGCGAAGATCTTCGGTGTACTTGGTTTCTCCATTTGTCCAAGACTGTCTACGCTTGCAATTTCCTTCAGATCCACATAATTAGGAACCTGTTTCAATAAAGTTCTTTCACTCGATTCGAAAAGGACTTTTGTTTTGATATTCTTTCTTCCTCCTAAAGTATCAATAGAAGTCGGGAATTCAAATTTTACAGGGTTGATATTCTTTGTAACCGGATTATTATTTTCGGCAATTCCAAGCGGATAATAAGGCCAGGGTAAGCTTGTGTACTGAGGATTTCCACTCACTTCTCCTGTAACCAGCCTTAACAGGGCAAACTTTTTAACGTCTTTTACCAACGCTGGATTGATTCTCAGTCCGTAATTAAAAAAGAAGTCTGTCATATTGATATCGACAGGGAAAGGCATTACTTTTTTGGATCTTGTTAACGTATCCATTTCAGCATTTACGGCATCAATCATCCAAAGGGTTTTCCCTCCGTTCATGATGTACTGGTCCAGAATTACTTTTTCATTATCTGTAAAAGCTTTTCTTGGTTTTGCAATCACCAAAGCACTCATCTGCTTTAATAGCGGAACATCTTCCAGTGAAAGTTCAGTCTGATTTTTAGGAATGATAGGTCCTGCATCATAGTTTTCCATTGCCAATTGTACAAATCCCTGGAATTCATCCGGATTCAATTCATCGTGGTTGACAAGAATCCCGATTTTCTTTCTCTTGGCAGCTGCAATATTTTTAATATTGGAAACAAGATTGTACTCCAGTCCTTCAATCGATCTTGTCAGCTGCTGATCGGCATCAATTCCGGCCTGCTGAACCACTAAAGGAATAGAAACCCCGTCATTTCCATATTTAATCACAGCGTAAGGGAAAAGCGTGATCTGTGAGATTTTCCCGTCTTTTACATCCGGAAGAATAGACGGCTGCATTCCCATGGCCATCAAAGTGTCCTGAGACATTTTTGTTTTAATCGGATCGATGAATTTAAAATCAATCTTCGGATTAATTTTTCTGAATTCTTCCAGCATGAATTTCGTTTCGCTTTGCAGCTGTTTGAAACTTGCCGGAAAGTCTCCTTCCAGATACACTTCAACCGTCAGAGGCTTTTTAACAGACTCCAGTACTTTGATGGTGTTATCAGAAAGGGTATATCTTTTTTCTTTTGTTAAGTCTAATCTGATTCCCGAATAGGTCAGGATAATAACCAAAGGAACAATTGCAATTAAGGAAATTCCCAGTGGAGATTTAGCATTGAACTTCTTCATACTTCTACTTCTTTTTGTTAATAAAATGATTAGCCAATACTAATGAAGCGCCGATGACAAGTACAAAATATGCCACATCTTTAGCATCAATAAGTCCTCTTGTGAAGCCTAAGAAATGCTGATAGAAGCCAATATTCTGCAGGATAAAATCTGCACCTCCCAATAGTTTATAGCTCGCCAGCTGCTCGATACCAAAATACATAATGAAACACATAAAAACACCCAGCAGATAAGCCATAATCTGATTCTGAGAGAGAGAGGAAGCAAGAATTCCCACTGCTGAAAATGCTGCAATTAAGATAATCAGTCCGATATAGCTTCCGAAAGTCATTCCCAGATCAATATTTCCTGCAGGAACTCCCAAAACATATACCGTATAAAGATAAATTAATGATGGAATAAGACATAAAATTCCTACAATCCATACGGAAAGGAATTTACCTGTTACCAGTTCTGAAACTTTTAACGGTTGTGAGAAAAGCCAGTTTAATGTTCCGGTTTGCTGTTCTTCCGCAAAAGTTTTCATGGAAAGGGCGGGGATGATAAACATTAACAGCCATGGAACCAATACGAAATAGCTCTGCAATGAGGCCATTCCAATCTCAAAAATATTAGAATCGTTGTCGAAAAAGAACAGAAAAAGAGTCGCTATCAAACTGAAAGCGGCAATGATCACCCATGCACTCCAGTTTCCAAAGTAACTCCAAAGTTCTTTCTTTAAAATTGCAATCATAGTTTTTTTGTAAGATGTAAAAAGGATGCATGTTTCAAGACATACGCCCTACTGTACAATTATTTGTTTTTTTTATTTTTATTAACCAGTTTCACTGTCATCATAATCAGAAATACAAGAACGAAAAATCCTGCAATTAATTGCCACCAGTATTCGATCACCATTGATTTTAATATAACGGTAAATACCACCAGAAACAGAATGAACGTTGCAATTTCATTCGCCTGTCTCAGTTTGATATTGGCAATCGGCAGTGTATCTCCATGTAATTCTTTTAAATGAAGGACTTTTTTCCAGCACCAGTAATGGTAGATGGCAAGCCCGATCAGGAAGGTCAGTTTCAAATGAAACCACGGCATTTTCATCAGCCCGGTATTTAAAAAGATCATGACCAATCCGCAAACTGCCATGATTATCCCCGCAGGAACGGTGATAATATTCCACAGCCTTCTGGCCATAAAAGTGTACTGCTCTCTCAGAATTTTCTTTTTTTCTTCCGGAAATTCATCGGTATCTTTATAGTATACGAAAATCCTCACGAGATAAAAAATTCCCGCAAAGTAGCTTACCATAAAAATAATGTGCAGCGCTTTGATTATTGTGTAAAGCATTCAGAAAAAATTAACAGCAAAGATAAGCTTATTATATAATTGTTAAAAATAAATTTCTTTTGATCAGGAAAATATAAGTAAAATAGATTTTATATAAAAAATAGTTCGGCTCGGGGCAGCAAAGCTGCCCGAGCCGAACATTATATTTTCATTGCTGTTACTCATTCAACGATTAAGAGATCACTCCTAATTCTTTTCCAACCTTTTCAAAAGCAGCAATCGCTTTATCCAAATGTTCTCTGGTGTGAGCAGCTGATAACTGTACTCTGATTCTTGCTTTTCCTTTCGGTACCACAGGATAGAAGAATCCGATAACGTAGATGCCTTCATCCATAAGCTTTTCAGCCATTTTCTGAGAAAGTGGTGCATCGTAAAGCATTACCGGAACAATGGCAGCATCTCCATCAGGAATATCAAAACCTTTTGCTTTCATTTCCGTTCTGAAATATTCTGCATTTTCCATTACTTTATCACGGAGAGAAGTATCATCAGAAATCATATCCAATACTTTCAAAGCAGCTCCTACGATACCCGGTGCCAGAGAGTTGGAGAATAAATAAGGCCTTGAACGCTGTCTCAGCATATCAATGATCTCTTTTTTACCGGAAGTAAATCCTCCTAAAGCTCCTCCTAAAGCTTTTCCTAAAGTAGAAGTAATGATGTCTACTCTACCCATTACTTCATTAGCTTCGTGAGTTCCACGACCTGTTTTTCCGATGAAACCTGTTGCGTGAGAATCATCTACCATTACCAAGGCATCATATTTATCGGCAAGGTCACAAACTCCTTTTAAGTCTGCTACGATACCGTCCATTGAAAATACTCCGTCCGTAACGATGATTTTAAAACGGTGATTTTTTTCAGAAGCTGCAATCAACTGAGCTTCCAGATCAGCCATATTATTGTTTTTATATCTGTATCTCGCTGCTTTACACAAACGAACACCATCAATGATTGATGCGTGATTCAGCTCATCTGAAATAATAGCATCTTCTTCTGTAAACAATGGCTCAAAAACACCTCCGTTGGCATCAAATGCTGCTGCGTAAAGAATAGTATCCTCAAGACCTAAGAAATCAGCAATTTTTTTCTCCAAATCCTTGTGAATATCCTGTGTTCCGCAGATAAAACGTACAGAAGACATTCCGTATCCGTGAGATTGGATCATTTCCTGAGAAGCTTTCATCACTTCCGGATGGTTGGATAATCCCAGATAATTGTTCGCACAGAAGTTCAAAAGCTTTTTTCCGTTCGCTTCTATTTCTGCGCTCTGCTGAGAAGTGATAATTCTTTCTCTTTTGTAAAGTCCGTCATTCTCAATATTCTGAAGTTCGTTCTGTAAATGTTGAAGGTATTTTTCAGAGATCATTTTTAGTAATTTTTTAGATGTGCTAATTTACTAAAAAGGCAGTAAAATAAAACCTTTTATATGCTTAATTCTAAAAAATGAATATAGATTTCAGTTTTAACATTATTAGTCTATAAATTTAGTAGGATAATATTTATATTTGTTTAAAATTTTAATGCATGAGATTAAAGCCGGTACAAAAAATAAAGATGATCAGTTCAGAAACCTTTATCAAAAACTATATGAAGCCAGGAGTTCCGGTTATTATTGAAGACTTTGTGCATCCGGAAAGTCCAGCTTTCAAAAAGTGGAATTATGAGTATTTCAAAGAAGTTGCAGGAGATCATATGGTGAATATCTACGGCAGTGAGCTTGATTCCCTGGACAGAGTGGCCAGTGATCCTATTGCACAGACTACATTTTCAGAATATCTGGATCTCATCCAATCTGCTCCCACTGAACACAGGCTTTTCTTATTTAATTTATTAAAAATAAAACCTGAATTGAAGAATGATCTCATCTACAATGATGTAACGAATGGTAAAATACTGAAATGGCTGCCCTTTATGTTTTTTGGAGGAGAAGGTTCTGTCACCAGAAATCATATTGATATTGACATGTCCCATGTTTTTATCACACAATTTCAGGGAATCAAAAGAATCTGGCTCTTCCCGTGGGAACAGTCTGACTTCATGTATAAACTCCCCTACAACTTCCACAGTCTGGCTCAAATTAAAAATCCAGATTACAGAAAATATCCGGCGCTACTTTATTTAAATGGCTATGAAGCTGTCATTCATCCTGGCGAAACCCTTTATATTCCTTCCGGCTGGTGGCATTATATTCAATATGACACGGAAGGTTATTCGATATCAGTAAGAGCGCTGCCGTCAAGTGCCCTTGAAAAATGGCGTGGATTTAAAAATCTGGTCATTACCAGACATTTTGATAATCTCATGAGAAAAGTGTTCAAAGAAAAATGGTTTGAGTATAAAGTGAAAACCGCCAGAAAAAGGGGAGCCAGAGCAGCAAGAAAACAAAGAAGCTTTCAAATCTGAAAGCTTCTTTTGTGATATTTTGATTGATTTTGGTAAAAGTAATCATTCATACTTTACCGTTTTTCATTTTAATGTTTGATAAATTTAATATTCTTTTCATCAATCGTAATGAAATAAGCTCCCGGAACCAATTCTGCTATTCCAATCGCTTTACCTGGATGATATGTTCCTTTTCCTACCAGTTTTCCGTCTATGGCATGAATCGTAAAGTCCATAGCCTTATTAATTCCTTTCAGATTAATTTCATTTTTTGCAGGGTTCGGATACAAACCAAATTCTTCTTTCTCAACAGAAGAAACACTTAATGTATTATCCTGAACAACAGTAGAGTTCTTCTCAAGAATCTGGTATTCATAATTAAACTGAACACTTGCGATCGGGAATGTTACCGATTGTAAAAAGCTTTGGTTATTGGATGTATTATTAAGAACAAAATAAGCAGTCTGACCTGCAGTTCCGGTTACTTTAATAGGTAAAGGCATTTCAAAAAAGCTAACGTTAGCACTGCTTTGCGTCTGAGAAACTTTAAATAAAGCCTGATTTCCGCCCTGCATCCACTTGATGGTGTAAGTAGGATATCCTTCGCCATAAACCCAGTCATTGAAAAATTCTGTAAAGTCTTTTCCGGTAGACTGAAGCAAAGAAGCATTAAAATCAGCTGTACGCACATAGTTGTATGCCAGGTTCGGCCTCGCATGATAATCTTTAAGTGCCTGATAAAATGCAGCATCACCTAAAATCCACTTCAGCATTCTCAAAACATATCCTCCTTTAGCATAAGACAATCTGCTGTCAAATATCCTGTTGATGCTGGAAAGTCCGGAATCCGGGACATACACAGTTCCTGTTGTACTTGCAGTAATGTAGTTAGATTGACCTTGCAAGTAATTCAAAAATTCTGTATTGGTCATCAATAGTTTTTCATTGGCAAGGTGTTCTCCAAAAGTTGCAAAACCTTCATTCAGCCAGATATCATTCCATGCACCACAGGTTACTTTATCTCCAAACCACTGGTGAGTAAGCTCATGGGCAATCAGCTGCTTGCTCCATCCACCCATGGAAGACATGGTCTGATGCTCCATTCCTCCACCATACATAAATTCCATGTGTCCGTATTTTTCATTACGGAAAGGATAAGTCCCAAAATAGGTTTCAAAAGTATCCATTACCTGCTTTGTCCAGTTGATATTCGCAATGCTCGTTGCATTTGAATTTGTGGACGGATAGATATAGTTGACAAAAGGAAACGGAGGATTTCCAATGGTATCAGTAAGTTTAACAAAATTGGTAATCGACAGTGCAATCAGATAAGCCGGCGTAGGATACATTGTTCTCCAGAACGTCAGTTTAGTGCCACCAGTAGGAAAAGTCTCAGACATCAGTTTTCCATTGGCTGCCACGCTGTAGTTTGAGGGAGTTGTAATTTTAAAATCAAATCTTTCAATTTTATCATTTAAACTCTGCTTTGTCGGAAACCAGTCCTGGGCTCCATAAGGTTCATTCAAAGTAGAAAGTACCGGAGTTCCGCTCTGAAGAGCAGTTTTGAATGCATCATTACTTGTGGACGGTGCTCCAGCATAATAAATGGTAAGAGAGTCCAGTGTATTGGCAGGAATGGAAGCCGGAAAATCAATCTTCAATTCTTTTGAAGGAAGCTGCTGAAAGCTTGTAATGTTAGTTCCGTGGTATTTCACCTGAGAAACCGTTAACGAATTGGAAAGATCAAAATAGATGCTTCCCATACTTTGAGTAGGTTTAAAATGTGAAGTTACCGAACCGGAAATATTATACACCGCAGGATCAAGGCTGACTTCCATTCTCTGATACTGCAGGTCGTAATTCAGGGTATTGGGATTAATATTCCCGATATTCATTTTTTGAGTGAAGGATTTTTTCTCTTTTTCAATGAGTCCCTTCATATCAATGTTTTGTTCTTGCTTCTGGCTATAGAACTGTTGGGAAAATAGAAATCCCAACACCAAAAGGTACAATTTTGTCATGTTTAGAAAAATTTAATCAAATATAAAAAAAAACCTTTTAATCAATGATTAAAAGGCTGTTATAATATATAAAATAAAAAAATTTTAAAGATCTAATGCGGGTTCAAGAATTTTTTCCATTCTTTTCTTCACCATATCTACTGATCCGGAATAGTTATTCACCATTAAAGAAAAAACCAACGTTTTTCCTGAATTGGTTTTCAGATAACCGGCTAATGTTTTTACTTTGTTCAAAGTTCCTGTTTTCGCAAAAACCTGTCCGTTACCTCCTGCATTGAACATTCTTTTCAATGTTCCGGATTGTCCTCCGATAGGCAAAGAAGTCAGATAAGATCTGTAGTATTTCTGATCCATCAGAGAAGTAAGAAATTTCACCTGGGAAATCGGGGTTACGTTATTACTTCTTGATAGTCCGCTTCCATCTATATAGTTAAGACCAACCATATCAAAACCGGCATCTTTCAGGTGATTAGTCACCACTATTCTTCCGGATTCTGAAGTCTGGTCACCCATTTTCTGATATCCTACCGTTCTCAGCAAAGCTTCTGCCAATGAATTGTCACTGTGCTGGTTGGTATAATAAATAATATCATTTAAAGTAGGTGATTTATACGCTGAAAGCATTTTTCTGTTTTCCGGCGCAGCATCTGTCATTTTCGGAGTTACTTTTCCGGTAACAGGAATTCCGCTTTTCACCAGTGTTGTTCTGAAAGAGTTGGCAAGATAAGCCGGTGCATCAGGAAGTTTGGTTGTTAAAACTCCGTTTCCTTCGTATTTATCAGCATACACCATCTGATGATTGTAAGGAGAAACGTAGAAGAATTTTTTTTCTGTAGAGAAACCTCCTTTTTTAACGATCAGTTTTTCGTTAGCCGGGTTGATATCGCGGGTACTTCCTGCAGGCAGATAATAATTATTGTTTTCCAACCATACAACATTTTCCGGAAGCACTGAAATATTGCCTTTGAAAAGCGCTGTCTGAATGATAATATCACCATTTACCTTTTTGATTCCCTCTCTTGAAACACCGCCTACGAAATCTGAAATAATATCTCTATAAGATGCTGCACCAGCTTTGTTGGTTCCCAAAGAAGGGTCTCCGCTTCCTATTACATAAAGATTTCCATTCAACACTCCATTTTCATCTATTGTTCCTGAGTACTCCAGCTGAGTCATCCAACGGTAGTTTTCACCCAGCATATTTAATGCTGTTTCCGTTGTAAGCAGTTTGGTAGTAGAAGCAGGTACTAAAGGAGTATTTTCGTTGTACGAAGAGATTACCTTCTTCGTTTTAGGATCATACACTACGAATCCCCAGGTTGCATTTTTCAGCACAGGATCCGCCATCATTGTGTTTACATTAATGTCTACCAGTTCTTTTGCTGACAAAACAGTTTTCTCCACCATCGTGGTAACGGGTGAAGGCAGGTTTAAACTGCTTTTCTGATTGTCATAATTCTGGGAATAAAGAACGGTAGATACGGTAGATTGAGCCAGGAAAAGACCAGAAGCCAACACCGCCGCACTTGAAATATATTTTCTGAAATTTACCATCTATCTTCTTTTTGTTCTGTAGTTTTGACTCTATAAAAAATGAAAGGTTAAATCATTCAGTAAAAGAGCCAAACACTTAATCAACGTCCAAAAGTAGAAATTATTGTTATATAACGGACCACCGCCCCGTTATAAAAGAGTGTAAAGTTTGTTAAAAATTGTTAAAAATCAACAAAAACATCTTTTTTAATGCTTTGATACGCAGTGATTTCATCAAATTCTTTCAAACTTATCAAAACCATGTTTTTGAATTTCTCATAGTTTTTCCCACGGGGAAGCTTCAGCATAATCTGGAACTGATAGAAGTTATTCAGTTTTGCAATCGGTGCTCTTTCCGGACCTAAAACACATTCTTCAGGAAGATATTTTCTGAGGATAGAACCCAGAAATTGTGATGCCCGATCAGCTTTATCCTCTCTTCTGTGTTTCAATTCAATCATGATCAGCTTAGTGAAAGGCGGATAATGGAACTTCTGGCGTTCGGTAAGGATATATTTATAGATCTTCGCAGGATTATTCATCTTGATCAGCTGAAATACGGAATGATCAGGATTAAAGGTCTGAATAAGGATTCTCCCTTTTCCGGAGACTCTTCCAGCCCTTCCCGAAACCTGTGTGATCAGTTGATACGCTCTTTCTTCCGCTCTGAAATCCTGTACATATAATAAGGAATCCGCTTTAGGAATTGTCACCAGTTCAATATGATCAAAATCCAGTCCCTTGGAAATCATTTGGGTTCCTACAATAATATCTGTTTCTCCGTCTTCAATCTTCTCGTACAATTTTTCGTAGGCGAATTTTTTGCGCATGGAGTCTACATCCATCCTGTCTACTTCATTTTCCGGAAACAATTTGGTAACCTCTTCATGAATCTGTTCTACCCCTACTCCTCTTTCATTCAGCTTTTCAGAATTACATTTCGGGCAGGTCTTCGGTTTTGAAGCTCTTTGCCCGCAATAGTGGCATTTCATTTCATTTGCCGCTTTGTGATACGTCATGACCACATCACAATTAGAGCAGTAGTTCACATAGCCACAGCTTTCACATTCTATGACATTGGAATAGCCACGACGATTGTGTAAAACGATTGCCTGATTCTTTTCATCCACCGTTTTCTTAATCTCTTCGATAAGCTTCAGAGAAAAATTCCCTGAAACCTTTTTAGATTCCTGAGCTTCCTTGAAATTGATCAGTTCATATTCCGGCAGATTGACATTCCCGAATCTTTCATTCAGGAAAACGTATTTCATCTTATCTTTCCTGGCACTGTAGTAGCTTTCAACAGAAGGGGTAGCTGATCCCAAAATCACTCCTGCGTTATACAGCCTGCCTAAAACCAGAGAAGCGTCTTTAGCATTAAAATAAGGGGAAACTTCCCTTGGTCTGTACGCAGAATCATGTTCTTCATCAACCACAATAAGCCCAAGATTCCGGTAAGGTAAAAACAAAGCATTACGGGTTCCGATCAGAATACGGATGTCGTTCTGCTTAATTCTTCTCCAGACTTCTACCCTTTCAAAATCGGTCAGTTTTTGATGATAAAAACCGAGCTGTCTTCCATACTTCTTTTCTAATCTCTGGGTGATCTGTTTGGTAAGCGAAATTTCCGAAAGCAAAAACAAAACATTCTTTCCATCACGGACGCACTCATCAATTTTCTCTAAATAGATATGGGTTTTCCCTGATGAAGTAACGCCATGAAGCAGAACATTCTTCCCTTCTTCAAAAGCTTCATCAATTTCAGCTTTTGCTATTTTCTGCTGTTCGGAAAGCTCTTCAAGTTCCTCGATTTCTCCTTCATAGCTTTCAATCCTGTCTTTCTGCATAAAGTATTCCTCCACAAGACCTTTGTCTGCCAAAGGTTTGAAGTGGGAACTTCCAAAATAACCGTCCTCAAACAGTTCAGATTTTTTGATGGGAACATCCGGATGTTCCGTCTGTTTTTCCAGAATAAGAAGGAAAAGATCTTTCTGTTTCTGCGCTCTGTTCAGTTTTAAAAGAATATCCGTAAGATTTTGATTGGCCAGAACCTCATCATTAATTCTTACGTAAGCCACTTCTTTGGCTTTATACTTTTCAGCAATTTTCTCATCAATTTCAATATACTGAAGATCAATAAGAGAATTGATGGTTTTGATGATATCTTTTTTAGGAATAAAAGCTTCAATATCCGTCAGATTGATCAGCTGTCGTACTTCCAATGCCTGAACCAGATACATTTCGTTAACATCCAGATTTTCAAAATCTATAATGGCTCCTGGTTTTAGTTTTAAATAGGTTTCACTTTCCAGTTTTAAAGAAGAAGGAAACGAAAACCTGTAAATTTCTCCGAGGCTGCACAAATAATACTCCGAAAGCCAGTTCCAGAAATCAATCTGTTCCTGAGGAAGAATCGGTTGATCATCCAGCATGCTGATGACTTCCTTGGCTACAAAGTTTTCCGGTGCATTATCATGAAGCTCAAAAACGATTCCCGTATAGATCTTCTTCCCGCCAAACGGTACCAGAACACGCATTCCTGGTTGGATTTCAGACATCATTTCCTGAGGAACTTTATAAGTGAAAGATCCTTTCAGGTTAAGGGGTAAAACAATTTGAGCGTATTGCAAGGAAAATATTTAAAGTGTAAAATTAGAATTTTCCTGAGAGAACTGCAACTTTGTGGAGATTCTTTAGTAATCTTTAACCAAAAACCTGAAACTGCATTCTATTCTTTACTTTCTCCTTATTTTTGTCTATTCCATAGTAATGTAACCCATTCAGATATTTTTTAATGTCTAGAATTACATTGATCAAAAAACAATGATATGACAGGCTGGATTCCTGCGGAATGACAAAGTGTGTAGATAAAAGAACAACCACAAATTCAGAAAGGATCGAAGAAAGGATTCATGAATGACTAAAAAAGAAGTTCTGTAATCTGATACCAGAATGCAGACGTAATAAATCCTACAATGATACTGACTCCAATGATCAGGTTGGTCAGTTTTGAGTTCAGCCTGAACTGTTCTGCAATAATACTTGAAGTAACCAAGGTTGGCATCGCTGCTTCAAATACTGTAATTTTAGCCACATCTCCTTTTATTCCGAATAACAGAGCCATTCCCAGAACAATTGCGGGTGCCAGAATCAATTTATAAAGCATGGACATCGACATTTGAGGAATCAGTTTTTTCCATCCGTTGAATTTCAGCTGTAACCCGACTGAAAACAGAGCTAATGGACTTACCGTTGCTGCCAGCTTATCAAAAAATGGTTCTGCAACAGTAAAGTCAATAAACTGAGACAATACCAAAGCTGAAATACAGCCAATTAATGGTGGAAATGTTATTAATCTCTTTAAAATAAATGCCGCGCTCACCTTTCCTGATTTACTTCCCCCTTTTACTGCAGCAATAATTCCGAGGGTTGAAAGGGCAAAGAACATGGTCTGGTCACAGATGATTGCAATACTCAAAAGCCCTTCGCCATAAAAAGCACTGATTAATGGAAATCCGATGAATGAAGTATTACTATATCCGCTTGCCAGTTCTAATGTACTTCTGGAACGCCTTGAATATCCCCTGCTCTTACTGTAAAACATCATAAAAAAGAAACAGAACACAGAAATTAAAAATGTGGCTGCAATCGGAAACAGCATTTCTGTTGTCCATTTTACTTTGGGCAGATATTTAAACGAAACTGCCGGAAGAGCAAGATAAAGAATCCAGGTATTGATGCCTTTGTGAGCATCGGGGTGGATAGATTTTGTTGCTTTGAATATCATTCCTGCAATGATACACACTGCAATCAGAACAAAATTTACCATAACTGTAATAAAATATGAGGCAAATTTACGGCTGATTTTTGAGTTGGAAGGGTAAAATTTATATTTTTTTCGGTAGAATTTCTAATGAAACTTTCCAGTATAATACCTTACAGGTTTTCAAAACCTGTAAGGTTGGGAGATCTACCTTCCGGAAATTCATAACTGTTTGAAATAATTTTTTCAGAATATATTTTACTTCTTTATCACCTCCCAAAGACTCATCACCTCTATATTTTCCAAAGGTTTTGAAAGGGTAATTCTTTTTGAAGTTCCCGGAAGCAGGTCAAAGAAATTATCGCTGAAGTGAGTATCGCCGATTAAATAAATGTCCTTAGCCAGCTTATCTGTTGAAATTTCAATTTCAGTGGGTGATATTTTCCTGATTTTAATATCAGGTTGTAAGAGTTTCAGATCTTTTGGTTTACTAAAGAAGAACAGCTTTTCGAATTTTGTGTCTTTTTCGGAACTGACCTTTAAAACAGTTGCGGACAAATCAAACTGACCCAGTTCTGATTTAATGATACTTCGTATTTTCTTACTTACATCAGCTTTTACATTATCTGACTGACTGCTTTTCCAAAGTATTTTTCCTTTGAAATCAATCAATTCAAATTTTGTCTCTGTTTTCAGTTCTTTCAGGAGATCGCTTATCAGATAGACATCATAGCTTTTTTCGGTTTCCGCTATTGATACCAAAACAGGTTCAAAGCTTCTTTTCGCCTGATAATGGAAGGCTTTCCAGTTTCCAAGATAATCAATGGAAGACCAGGAAACTACCGGCCAGCAATCATTCAGCTGCCAATACAAAGTTCCCATATTGTAAGGCTTTGCACGGCGGTGAGCTTCAATAGCAATCTGCATTCCTCTTGCCTGTAACAGTTGTGAAACGTAATTGTATTGTGTAAAATCTGTTGGAATTTTATAATCACGCTTCAGATATTCATTAATAATATCCCAGCCGCGGGCATGTTTTTCGTGAGCTTTAATGGTTGGATTCTGAAGGCTTAAATCCAGAGTTCCGGAGAACATTGATTTTGTAGTTTCAAGGCTAGGTGTACCCTGAAAGCCATATTCAGACATGAAACGCCCTACTTTTTCGTTGTAAATTTCAAAAGGCTGCTCACCCCACCAAACGCCCCAGTAATGAGAATCTCCTTCGGTAAGACTTTCTTTATGTCCCCAACCAATGGAGGGAGAACTTGGCCAATATATATTTTTATCCGATTTCAGATTTTCTGCCAATGCATTAGGAATTACCTCATGAAACAGCTTCTTATAATCTTTCCAAACCTGAAGAGAGTCATTTTTTGAATATTTAAACTGTTTCTGATAGCCCCAGTTGACAATCGCTTCATCAATTTCATTATTTCCGCACCACAAAGCAATGGACGGATGATTCTGAAGTCTGTTCACCTGATCTTTTACTTCTTCTTTTACATTGTTTAAAAATGCTTCATCTGACGGATAAAAGCTACCTGCAAACATAAAATCCTGCCAGACCAGGATACCGTTTTCATCACAGGCTTTGTAAAATTCATCGTCTTCATATATACCTCCGCCCCAGATACGGATCATATTCATATGGGCATCTTTGGTATCTTTGATCAGTTTCTGGTATTTTTCTTTGGTCATCCTAGGTGAAAAACTATCTCCCGGAATCCAGTTTGTTCCTTTGATATATAATGGCTGTCCATTCACTTTAAAATAGAATGATTTTCCCTTTTCGTCTTTTTCCTGAACCAATTCTACCGTTCTTAATCCTATTCTGAGATTTTTAGCATCAATGTTTTTCTGATCTTTAGCTAATTTTACTTCAAAATCATAGAGATGAGCCTCACCACGCCCGTTAGGCTGCCAAAGCTTCATTCCGCCAGTTTCGTAAGGAACAGAGACTGTATTGATTCCTTTTTTCAGAGATACTTTTCTGTGGGTTTTATTAAGATCTAAGGTATAGTCTCCTGCATTTTCAGCATAAATTTCTATGTCAAAATGTAAGTCTGTAGAAGCTCCAGAGGTGCTTTTCTGAATATCTTTAACAGTTATAATTTTGGCGTTATTCCAGAATTCCAGCTGAACATCTTTCCAAATTCCTGCCGTAACCAATCTTGGTCCCCAATCCCAGCCAAACTGATATTGTGCTTTTCTCACAAAACTTCTTGGTGATTCCGGTAGGGTGAACGGAATTTTTTTCGCTAATTCCTTTCCGGTATTCACTGCAGATTTAAACTTAATCTGAACTGTATTTTTTCCTGTTTTCAGATATGGTTTCACCGGAATTTCCCATTTTCTGAACATATTATCTGTTTTCTTTAACAGTTTTCCATTAAGATAAATTTCTGAAAATGTATCCAGACCGTTAAAAACAAGATCAATATTGTCATTTTTCAATTCCTGAGAAGAGACTGTAAATGTTGCCTGATAATCCCAGTCTTCGTTTTCTATCCATTGTACTTTCTTTTCATTTTCATCGTGATAAGGATCGGGAATCACCTTGTTATTCATTAAATCCAGATGAACGGTTCCCGGAACTTTTGCAGGAAGCCAGTTTTGATCTTTTGAATTTTTAAACTGCCAGTTCTCCAAAGACAAGCTTCTTTGTGAAAACTGCGCGGAAAGGGTATTCTGCATAAAAAGGAAAACAAAAAGGATCGTTTTATTCATCAATAAATTTGTTTTGAATTGTTATCATACCAGCGATTTTGTCATTCCGAGGAATGAAGGAATCTCTATTTTTATTGGTTAAGTTCCCGCTACGCTTGGAATGACAACCAGAGTGCATATTATTTATTCTTCAATGCAACCACTTCATCCGGGTTGGCAAAAGCCCCACCATCCGTAATGGCTGAAGAATGGAAGTAACCCGCATGAGTAAATGCTCTAATCTCTTCAATATTGGATGAACGCAGACCACCTCCAACAAGGATTTCTATTCTTCCACTGGAAAGTTCAACAAGTTTCTTAAGATTTTCTTTTCCTTCAGATACATTCGGTTTCTGACCGGAGGTAAGAATGGTTGTAAAACCACATTCGATTACTTTTTCCAGAGAATCTTCCAGATTTGCGGCACGGTCAAAGGCACGGTGAAAAGTACATGGAAGCGGTTTTGCCAATTCGACTAAAACTTTATTCTGCTCTATATTAATCTCATCATTTTCATCCAGGATACCGAATACAAAACCATCTGCATGTAAAGATTTTAAATGAACCAAATCATTTTTCATCTGCTCAAATTCCGAATCTGAATAGGTAAAATCTCCACCTCTTGGACGAATCATCACAAAAATCGGGAGCGTAATTTTTTCACGAAGCTTCTTCATGGTTTCGAAATCCGGAGTAGTTCCACCTTCACTGAGTCCATCACATAATTCGATTCTGTCTGCCCCATTTTCAAAAGCAATTACTGCTGATTCAGGATTAAAACAAGCTATTTCTATTTTTGACATTGTATTGTATCTATTAAATTTTATTTCGGTTCGTCTTGCCATACATCCGCAATCAGAAAAGAACCGTTTTCTTTTACTACTTTTATCACAGAGGGATATTGAGTTTTGAAGCCATCATCTCTCAATACTACATTGAATATATATTCATCCCTTGAAGACGACTTCAAATCGCAACTTTCTACTTCAATACTGTTCCAATCCTGAGCAGAGATCAAAAATCCTATGCCGACTCCAGCTTTACTGGTATCAAACTTAGACTTCCATTTATCCTGAAATTCTTTGTCGGTAAGACTTCCGTCTACATCCAGATTAACATTTGTTGCATCAGTTTTATAATCAAAATAATCTTTTGTGGTGATCTTCTGCATATTCTTTTCTTCACTTCCAATATCAGCTTTAAAATAGTGGACAATACTTTTTTCCAACCATTTTTGGGCTTCTTCAGCTTCATTGGAATCATTATGCAAAACTACTTTTTCTTTTATTGGCTGGATTTCACCATCTTTTTTTATCTCCTTCTTTTCTTCCTTGCAAGCAATAATCATAAACAAGGAAGCGATAATCGTTCTTTTCATATTTGTTTTATGTTTTGGCTAAAGCCAATGGGTATCTTTTATTTGTTTAAATGGGCTGAAGCCCACTTCTATTGAATTTTTAATTATTTCAAAGCAAATTCAGGAGTTTCAAGGCGGTTTCCTTTCTGATCATAAACGGCAAAGTTGAATCCATCCTGAATACAATAAGATCCATATTCTCCCTGTTTATTGATGGCTATAAAACCTACCTGAATATCTTTCAGATTTTTATTTCTTCGCTGATTGATTTTTACAATTCTCTCTACAGCTTCTTTACAGGCTTCCTGTGGATTTCTGCCCTGTCTCATCAACTCAACCACAAGATGGGTTCCCACGGTTCTTATCACTTCTTCACCATGACCTGTTGCTGTAGCCGCTCCCACTTCATTATCTACAAACAAACCTGCTCCGATAATTGGGGAATCTCCTACCCTGCCATGCATTTTGAAAGCCATTCCACTCGTCGTACAGGCACCGGAAAGATTTCCTTGGGCATCCAAAGCAATCATTCCTATGGTATCGTGATTTTCAATATTGGCAATGGGTTTATATTGGCTGGTCTTTAACCATTCTTTCCATTCTTTTTCTGATTCGGGAGTGAGAAGATTTTCTTTTTTAAAACCTTGTGAAAGGGCAAACTGCAATGCTCCGTCACCAACCAGCATAACGTGTGGTGTCTTTTCCATGACAGCTCTGGCTACAGAAATAGGATTTTTAACATATTCCAGGCAGGCTACAGAACCGATATTATAATTTTCATCCATGATACAAGCATCCAGCGTTACCCTTCCGTCTCTGTCCGGACGTCCTCCATATCCTACACTTCTTTCTTTTGGATCTAATTCTACAAGACGGACTCCTTTTTCTACAGCATCCAAAGCTCTTCCTCCTTTTCCAAGGATTGTCCAAGCTTCTTCGTTGGCTTTTAATCCGAAATTCCAGGTGGAGAGTACAATAGGTTTGTTGACGATTTTTTTACTTTCAGGCAGATTTCCGGCCATCACATCTAAAGGATTAATGGTAAGGGCTGCTGTGGCAATTCCCAGTTTTTTAATAAAACTTCTTCGGTTATTGTTCATTGTATGTCAAAATTATTTAATACAAAGCAAATATCTTAAAAAAATTCGTTGAAAGTCTTATGGCTTTTTCACTATTTTTTCTTTCCTATTTTTTCTTATTTTTATATTGGTTATTATAATGAATATTTATGTTTAAAACGTTTAGAAGAATGGATTGCTTTAAGGAATTATCTGATGAAGAAATTCAGGTCCTTGCAAGCATCAGTACTCCCAAACTTCTTCGGAAAAAAGAAAAACTTTTAGAGCCAGGCCAGCCATTTAACCATTTATTTATATTGACAGGTGGTCTTCTGAGATTTTTCTTTGATGATGAAAACGGAGTTGAAATCAATACTTTTCTGCCCTCAGAAAAAGAGGTTGCTTTTATGGAAAGCCCGGAATCTTATTCCCCGGAAGGCACAAAAAAATATACCATACAGGCTGTCATTGATTCTCAAATTTTTCTTTTTAATAAAGGCGAATTTGAGCAGACTGCATTTCAGCATAAAGGAATTTACAATTTGTACTTAAAATCTTTAAAGCAGATTATCAGCATCTTATCCGCACGTACAGAACAGTTTTGCAAAAGTTCTCCGCTTTCCCGCTATGAAGATTTCCTGAGCAACCATCCGTTTGTGTGTCAAAATGCAAACAGAAAGTATATTGCCAATTTTTTGGGTATTACCCCTAATTCTCTTTCCCGTATAACTGCCCGTGACAATAAAAAAAAGAATCAAGGAAAAAAATAACTTAAGAATATTTTTAATTATTCTGTTCAGTATAATTTTGTCCGGTCAAAAACTTGTTCTTCACCAATAAAAAAACCAAATGAAAAAAAATATAATCATCTTCCAAGCAGTACATCTTATAGAATAGTCTTTACATCTTAACAGAGTAGTATGTGAATGTCCGGGTTTTCATCCGGGTATTAATTTGTATTTTCTTAAGTCAACATTTTATTACCATTTTATACCAATTTATGCAAAGAATAACCACCATTCTCTGCCTGTTATTAGCATGCAATTTTGTGCAGGCCTCTACAGGCAATGTTGAAGACAAAATAGCCGACGGAGCATCCTGGCTTATCTTATTTGTATTGCCTATTGCAGGGATTTATCTCTTCTGGAAAGTTCATATTTACCCGGAAAAAGTAGCAGAAAAGAAAAACCATCCCCAGCTGAACGCTATCAAAAGTATGTGTCTTCTTTCTCTGATCTTTGGCGGTCTTTTATGGCCAGTTGCCTTAATTTGGGCCAACTATGACTATGGAAACCAGACGGCTCCTGAAAGAGAGAAAGACAACACAGATTTGCCTGAAGAAGAATTAAAACCTATCGAAAATTAAAAAACATGCTGGAATTACTAGTTGCAATATATGCGGGAATATGCTGGCTTCTTATTAAAAAATTAAAACTGATCCCGTGGACATTTACCACACAGGTAATCGTATATTCATTGCCTATCTTCGGATCTATCGCTTTGATATTAAGTTTAAATTATTATTGCCCTATTACCTCTGATGTAAAGGTGGGAAACAGAAGTGTGGATATTACTACGCAGGTTTTGGGAAAGGTGAAAAAAGTATATGTGAGTACCAACCAGGAAGTAAAAAAGGGAGATACTTTATTTGTACTTGACAGGGAACCTTATATACAGGAAATTAAATCACTGGAAGCTAAGCTGAGCAGTATGAAAGCTACTGTACATTCTTATGATGCAGATATTTCGGCTTCCAGAAAAAATATTTCTGCATTACAATCTCAGCTTGATCTAGCCAACAAAAGAGTAGCGCAATATCAGGAGCTTGTACAGGCAGGAGCAGCCAACAAGTTCGATCTTGAACAGGCGATCACGAATGTCCGCGATCTTCAGTCAAGAATCAGTGCTGCACAATCACAACAGCAGTCTTTGGAAACAAAGTCCAATGCTTCTTATGGCGGAGAAAATTCATCAGTATCTGAGATTCAGGCTAAGCTGGATCAGGCAAAATGGAATCTTTCCCAGACCGTTGTTTTAGCACCAACAGATGGGATAATTCCGAATGTGCAGCTGAATGAAGGAGCTATTATGGCCCCATTCAAATCAGCATTTGTTCTGATTCAGAAGCAGCAGTCAGTTATTGGATTTTTTGCTCAGAACGAGCTTGAATCTGTAAAAAATGGAAATGAAGTAGAGCTTGCTCTTAAAACAGAACCTGGAAAAGTGGTAAAAGCTAAACTTGAATATGTAATTGATGCTACAAGCCAGGGAATCATGAATAATGCAGGAGGAATGCTGGGTGGAAATGGTTCTACGGCAGGGCTTCCTGATACTGCAAGACAATTACCTGAGACCGATGGAAAATTGATTGCCAAGTTTGTATTGGAAGATAACCAGAAACAACTTACAGTGGGAGCAAGAGGAATGGCTGTGATCTATTCTGATCATATTAAACCTCTTCATCTTATCAGAAAAGTAATGGTGCGAATCAACAGTAAAATCAACTTCCTGATTCCTAAACTTCATTAACATGTATAAAAAGTTAGTTTTATTGAGCGTGCTCACTGTAAGCTTAAGCTCATGCATCGGTTATAAAGAAGCTACGAAGGAAAATATAAATGAGTTGAAAGAAAAAAGTGAAATTGCTTCTCATATACAAATTCCGGATGACTGGATTTTTGACAGAAAAGCAAATTCAAAATCAATTTCCTATGACTGGATCAATGATCTTAAGACCTCACAGCTTGAAGCTTTGATTAATGAAGGAATGTTGTATAATGCAGATCTGATTATTGCCAGAGAAAAGCTTAACCAGATTGAGCTGGCAATGGAAATTGCCGGAAGCGACCTTTATCCAAGCGTAAGTGCTGTAGCCAACACTTCGAATAATCTGGTTAGTGGCAGTCAGGTTCAGCGTCTTGCGTTAAAAGCCAATTGGGAAATTGACCTTTGGGGCAAAAATAAATCTTCACAGATGGCCAGCACCAGCAGCTATTTTTCTGCAAAACATCAGAATACACTGCTTCATCAGTCTATTGCAGGAATGATTGCCAAAGCTTATTATCTGAATATTGCAGGAAACATTCAGGAAAATAAGATTGAAAGCTATATTCAGAAGACCAAAGACCTGGAAAAACTCTACATTATTCAAAAGAAAGTTGGAACGGCAAATGCTATTGATGTGTCCAATATTTCTGCCGAAATTATTTCCCTGCAGGGTTATCTTGAAAAGATTAAAAATGCCAATATGCAGTCGAGAAGGTCGCTGGAACTTCTTACCGGAAAGTATCCGGAGGGAAAACTGGCAACCCAGAATTTCTTTAATTCTGTAAAAAGCAGTATTCCTGCATCTTTTCCTCTGGAGCTTCTTGAAAACAGATCAGACATACAGGCGAGTCATTTCCAGATCGAAAAAGCTTTTTATGAAGTACAGGAAGCTAAAGCGGCAAGACTTCCATCATTAAATATAAGCTCATCGCTTGGGAGTGCAGGAAGTAATGTGGAATCTATTAATTCTTTATTTTCCAACCCTTTAATAAAAGTGGGCGGAGGATTAGTTTCTCCTCTATTCAATGGTGGAAAGCTTAAAAAGAATGTAGAAGTAAAAAATTCTCAGCAGAAACAAGTCGTTGAAGAATATTCTAAAGCTGTTCTGAATGCATTGAACGAAGTGGAATCTTCTTTAGCAAATCTCCGTTCTATTGAAAAACAGATGACTTATACAACTAATGCTGTCAATGAACTGAAAAACAATATTTCTCTTACTGAAAAACAAATAAAGGTCGGTACCAGCAACAGTTTTGTACTGATTCGTAAACAAAGGGACCTATTGAAAAATGAAATGAACCTCATCAATCTGGAACTTCAGTACAGAATAGAGCGTATAAATCTTTATATGGCTTTAGGTGCGGAGAACTTCATTTATTCATAATTTTTATACTTGAGAGACTGCAGATTTTTTCTGCAGTCTTTTTTATAATTTATCTGATATTAATGAGGCAGTTTATCTCTGAAATATCCATATACCCATGTTCCGGCAATTGCACTTAACAAAGTAACAGATACTGCTAAAGCTCCTGTTCCAATCTGAGCAAAAAGAGGTCCGGGACAGGCTCCAGTAATGGCCCAGCCAAAACCAAATATCAATCCTCCATAGATCTGACCTCTATTAAACTTTTTAGGTGCCAGAGTAATAGGTTCCCCATCAATTGATTTTACCTTAAATTTTTTAATCAGCCACACTGAAATCATTCCTACCAATACGGCACTTCCAATGATTCCGTACATATGGAAAGACTGCAGACGGAACATTTCCTGTATCCTGAACCAGCTGATCACTTCTGCTTTCACAAAAATAATCCCGAAAATAATTCCAGCGGCGAGGTATTTCAGATTGTGATACCATGGATGGTTAGCCGTACTTTCGTTTACACAAGTGGTATATATATTTTGTTCTTTTTCTTTGATCATAATGTAATTCTCTTTTTAAATTATACTTATAGGGAAAGGATGATAGGCAAAATAAGGTTAGCCATTAAAAAGCCACCGATCATAAAACAGACTGTTGCCACCAAAGAAGGCCACTGTAAGTTGGAAAGTCCCATGATTGCATGTCCGCTGGTGCATCCTCCTGCGTATCTTGTTCCGAAACCAACCAAAAACCCACCCACTACCATCATAATAAATCCTCTCAGGGTCAACAGGCTTTCGAAATTCATCAGTTGTTCCGGAACCAGATTACTGTAATTTGTGATTCCATATCCTGCCAATTCTGCTTTCAGATTGGGATTGACTTTTATTTCATTAGGATTCACTAAAAATTGGGATGTAATCAATCCTCCGAAGAAAATCCCCAGTACAAAAAATAAATTCCAGGCCTCTTTTTTCCAGTTGTATTTGAAAAAATTTACATTGGCAGGAATACAGGCTGCACAGATATGTCTCAGCGAGGAACTGATTCCAAAGGATTTATTTCCCATAATCAATAAAGCAGGAACGGTAAGCCCAATCAATGGTCCGGCAACATACCAAGGCCAGGGTTCTTTTATAATTTCTAACATTTTTTTTACTTATTTAAAATTTTAGTTTGACACACAAAATCGCTTTTAGGAATCTCTGTAGAGCTAATTGCTTTAAAACCTCCTTCAATTTCTGAAAAGTTTCTGTATCCTCTTGCCTGAAGAATGCTTGCTGCCATTGTACTTCTGTAACCGCTACCACAATGCATGTAGAAATGTTCTGTTGGTTTTATCTTATGAATCCATTCGTTGATATAGGCCAGAGGTTTGCTGTAAGCTTCATGAATATGTTCTGCGTTGTATTCACTTTCTTTTCTTATATCAATGATTTTGGCTTCTTTTTCTTTGATTTCGGTTTCAAACTGTTCCGCAGAGATGCGATTGACAAAGTCTGTTTCTTTTCCGCTTTTTTTCCAGCTTTCAAAACCTCCATCCAGAAAACCTAAAATATGATCGAATCCTACTCTGCTCAAACGGGTTACCGCTTCTTCTTCATATCCTTTTTCAGTAACCAGCAGAATAGGCTGGCTGACATCAGCAATTAAAGCTCCTACCCACGGGGCAAAATCACCATCCAATCCTATATTGATAGACTGTGGGATAAAACCTTTGGCAAATTCACGATTGGATCTTACATCTAAAATCAAAGCACCTGAGGCTTCAGCAATTTCCTCAAACTGTTCAGGAGAAAGAGCGTGCAACCCTTTTGAAAGTACTTCATCAAAACTACTGTACCCTTTTTTATTCATCATCACATTCATTCCGAAATAAGCTGGCGGAGGCAAAAGCCCATCTGTTACTTCTTGTATAAAACTCTGTTTATCCTTTTGATTCAAGGCATAATTGGTTCTTTTTTGATTTCCCAATGTATCTACGGTTTCTTTCTGCATATTTTTGCCGCAGGCTGAACCGGCTCCATGAGCGGGATAAACCGTAATATCATCTTGTAAAGGCAGAATTTTATGATACAAACTATCATATAAAAGACCTGCCAGCTCTTCCTGAGTCATATTTGCTCCTTTCTGTGCCAGATCAGGACGGCCTACATCTCCAAGGAACAAGGTATCACCGCTAAAAAGAGCCTTTTCATTACCATTTTCATCAATCAAGACATAACACGAACTTTCAAGCGTGTGTCCTGGTGTATGAAGAACTTTAATTTTAATATCTCCTAGTTCAAATATCTGTTCATCTTCTGCAATAACAGCATCAAACTCGGGATTGGCTGTCGGTCCATAAACAATTGGAGCTCCGGTTTTAAGGCTTAAATCCAGATGTCCGCTGACAAAATCTGCGTGAAAATGAGTTTCAAAGATGTACTTCAATTCTACTCCATCTTCCTTCAGTCTGTTGATATAAGGCTGTGTTTCTCTCAAAGGATCAATAATTGCGGCTTCGCCGGCTGAAGTAATATAGTAAGCACCCTGTGCAAGGCATCCTGTATAAATCTGTTCTATTTTCATTTTATTTTATTTTGATTTGTTATCTGATACAAATTTCCAGCTTTCTGCTTTCCCGTACAGCTACTTTTGTTACATAAGAACATTAAAGGAAGATTTCTTTCGTAATGATATAAATACCCATGATCAGGATAAACCACCCAAATGCAGGTTTCAGTTTTTTGCCGTCTATCTTTTTTGATAGTTTTGAGCCCATTATAATTCCTGCAACAGCAATCACCGTAATAGAAACCAGCAGTTTCCATTCTATTTTCACCTGGTTTACTGAAGAGAGGAAACCGATTAAAGAATTGAAAGAAATAATCATTAAGGAAGTTCCTATTGCAGTTTTCATGGGCACTTTTAATAGATTCACTAATGCCGGGATAATCATAAAACCGCCTCCTGCTCCTACCAATCCAGTTAAAACACCTACTATTGAACCCTGTCCTGCTGCCAGAAAAGCACTATTCTTATTCGTAATGCATTCTAAAGATTCTTCTGAAGAATTTCTTTTTATCATTTTATAGGAAGCCAGAATCATTAAGCCTGCAAAAATCAGTAGTAAAAAAATATTTTTGGTAACCGTAAATTTCTGTATCTGGAATACGTTTTCAGGAATTAAAGGAAGAAGATATATTCTGGTCAGAAAGATAGAAATTACCGAAGGAAGTCCGAATACCAAAGCCATCTTAAAATTAACCAATCCCTTTTTAAAATAGGATACAGAGCCTACAAGACTGCTGATTCCCACTACAAAGAGAGAATATTCTGTTGCCAGAAAAGCATCAATCCCGAAGAGATAAACAAGTACGGGAACCGTGAGAATACTTCCTCCACCTCCTATTAAACCGAGAGAAACTCCTATTAAAACTGCGGCTGCATATCCTATAATTTCCATTTTTATTCAACTAATTCTGATGCAAAAATGGGAATGCGGAAAGAAAGCTACAGCTACTTTTGTTACATAAGGAGATTTTTAAACACAAATGAAGACTAATGGTTTCACAAAGGACACAAAGAATTTAGAGTAATTCCGCTTCTTTGAGATTGCTTCACCTTTGGTTCGCAATGACTTTAACTACCCCGTCAAAAATTCTTTGAACTTTTGCCACCCTTCCAAGAAAGAGAAATATGAGTATTTTTGATTAAATTGAGAGAGAATTTATGAGTTCAGGGCTTTCAGGAGGGTAATTTTATTTCTGCCTAACATGAGTTTTCCGTCTTCTTCCAGTTGCTTCAAAAGTCTTGACACCACTACTCTTGCGGTTCCCAGCTCATTGGCAAGCTGCTCATGAGTGGTATGAATGGTTTCAGAGCCAGTGAGTTCAGATTTTTTCTGCAATAGGTTGAGAAGTCTTTCGTCTACTTTTTTGAAAGCGATGGCATTGATGATATCTAATAGCTCTTCAAATCTTTTATGATACAGTCTGAAGATATAATCCAGCCATTCCGGATGTTCTTTGATGAATAAAGAAACTTTGTCTACGGGTAAGAAAAGTATTTCTGCATCCTCTTCTATCTCTGCTTTTACAATGCTTTTTTCATTATGCATACCGCCCAGAAAAGACATGATACAGCTTTCTCCGGCTTTGATGTAGTATAATAAAATTTCACGTCCGTCTTCTTCTGTTCTGATCACTTTCAGCATTCCTTTCATCACAATAGGAATGGAACGGATGGAAGCATTTTCATCTAGAATAATATCTCCTTGATGGTAATTCTTCGTTATACCATATTGATACAGTTTTTCTACCAATTCTGGTGATGATGAGAATTCTGAAGAAAGTATCGTGTCGTTCTGCATTTTTTTATTCTAATTTACGCCAATTTCATCAACAAACAACCATGCTTTGGAATCTGCACCAGGATTTCCTTCCGGAATAATGCCTGCATTTTCAATAGTTACTTTCAGGTATTTCGCGTTCTGCATTCCTATATTCAGTTTGATTTTTCCGCCGGCCTTCTGAATTTCAGGCGTGCCGATCTCTTTAATCAGTTTGAAGTTCTTATTATCATCAGAAACAAAAATCTTTGCAGATTTAGCCAGATGAATCCAGCTTCCTTTATTTTCAAGGGTATTGAAATACACTTCTGAAAAAGTTGTTTTCTGCCCCAAATCTATTGTTGCCACTACATCTTTTCCCTGAAAGCCCAGCCATGTTTTACCCAGTTGTTTTACATTTCCGATAATACCATCTACTAAGGTGAAAGCACCTCCAAAAGAATAGTTTTCGCTAGGTTGTTGTTCTAAAGTTATCTTTTTTCCGGTAGTCTTTGAAATGGTAAATTGCTGTGTAGACACGGCACTTTTCAACTGCCCCTCTTCAAAATAAGCTGATTTAATGGTTAAAGAATTAGGAATCTCAACTGCCGTCTGATACGTTTTAGAATTGATGGAAGGGTCTGTTCCATCCAGCGTATATCGGATACTGTTTGAATTCTGCGAAGTAGACAGTTCATAAGCAATTCCGTTATTGGAAGGAATTACTTTTCCGGTGATGTTATAAATGCTCCTGGCATAGTTGACCTTCATACCATCCAGAACTTTAAACTGGTTAATCACTCTGTTTTCAAATTCTTTATATTTTTTAGGATCTGATGTTCCCCATCCTACTTCAGAAAGTGCCATTAATCTTGGGAAAATCATGTACTGTACCTGCTTAAAATCTAAAATATATTCTGTCCACAGATTCGCCTGAACACCCATGATGTACTTAGCCTGCTCTGCATTCAGTTCGGAAGGAACAGGATTGTAAGCGTATACTTTTTCTAAAGGCGTAAATCCTCCAAAAGCATTAGGTTCAGACTGCGGATCTCCCTGATAATGGTCAAAATAACAGTAGGCACCAGGAGTCATTACGGCAAAGTGTTTTGATTTTGCAGCTTCAATACCTCCATTCACGCCTGTCCAGCTCATCACAGCGGCGTTGGGAGCTAATCCACCTTCTAAAATCTCGTCCCAGCCTATGATTTTTCGCCCTTTACTGTTGACATATTTTTCAATCCGTTGAATAAAGTAGCTCTGTAAGCCGTGTTCATCTTTTAAATTATTTTTCTTAATCAGCTCCTGGCAGTGTGCACATTCCTTCCATCTTGTTTTCGGGCACTCATCACCTCCAATATGAATGTATCGGGAAGGGAATAATTGGATTACCTCATCCAGAACATTTTCAAGAAACGTAAAAGTTTCATCTTTCGGGCAGAAAACATCATCAAAAACGCCCCATTTTGTAGCAGGTTCAAAAGGACCTTTGGTACATGCCAGTTCAGGATATGCAGACAGTGCGGCCAAAGCATGCCCAGGCATTTCAATTTCAGGGACCACAGTAATGTGTCTGTCCTGAGCATATTTCACCACGTCTTTTATTTGTTCCTGTGTATAAAAATAAGGACCGTAAGGTTTTCCATCAAACGTGTTATCCACATAGGCTCCAATCATGGATTCTTTACGTTTTGAACCGATCTGAGTAAGCTTAGGATATTTTTTTATTTCAATTCTCCATCCCTGATCATCCGTTAAATGCCAATGGAAAGTGTTCAGTTTATACATCGCCAGATAATCGATATACTGTTTCACCTCATCAACAGTGAAAAAGTGACGGCATACATCCAAATGCATTCCCCTCCATGCAAATTTAGGCTGATCTTCGATTTTCATAGCCGGAATGTTCTTTCCCTCTTCATACTGCTCAATAATCTGAATCAAAGTTTGAAGAGCCAGAAAATACCCTTGTTTAGTATAAGACTTTATATGTATCTGTTTTGGAGAAATTTCCATGGAGTAATACTCTTTTTTCTGTTCAGAATCTGTTCCTGATGCCTGAGGAGTTATAGAATTCGTTAAATGAATCTCACCACCTTTCTTAGCATATTGAAATTCCACCTGAGAACCTATTCTCTTTTTGAAATATTCTGTCTCCTCTTTTGGCAGGTTACCACTTAGTACGAAAGCTTTTGGTATTGCAAATTCTCCCTGTAAAAGTTGAACTTTTTGAGGATAAGGGATTAGATTTAATTTATTTTGGGCAAAAATCATGTTTGAAATCAATACAAAGAGTACTAGAAAAGTCCGTATCATGAGATGGGGTTAAGGTTTGAGCTAAGATAATTATTTTTCAAAACTCTTTGAGCCTTTTTAAAAACAAATTAAATACCCTATTTCAGACTCCTGTAAAATGAATAATTTACAGTTTTCAATCATTCTATATAGATATTATTCTATTAAATATGGGATATTGTGGTTTGCTTTTTGATCAATTTAGTCGACTTAAAAAAATTAAAGATTTAAATTTGTAAAAAAATAAGATGAAAAAAAATATTTTTCTGGCAGCCGCTTTATTATTTTCTTTATCAGCTCAGGCACAAATTTTTGATATTATAAAATCTGCTGTTAAAGACAAAACAGGTGTAGATCTTAATGTTCCTGTTAAAAATAATGGTACGGTAACACCTACTAAGAGTACCCCTAATTCTTCCGGCTCCAACAATTCATCTGCCAACCTTGGAAACCTTACTTCCGGTCAGATTTCTTCAGGGTTAAAAGAGGCCTTAAGTATGGGCGTAACGGATGGAGTAAAAAAACTAGCGGTAACAGATGGTTTTTTCAAAAATGAAGCGGTAAAAATTTTAATGCCTGAAAAATTAAGAAAAATCGACACTACTTTACGTTCCATCGGAATGGGAAGCCTTGCTGACGAGGGCGTAAAATTGTTAAACAGAGCTGCTGAAGATGCCGTAACAGAAGCTGCACCTATTTTTACAAATGCTATTACTTCTATGACGATTACAGATGCCAAAAACATTTTATTAGGGAGTAATAACGCCGCAACAAGTTATCTTCAGGGAAAAACCCAGACTCAGCTGTTCAATGCCTTTCAACCCAAAGTAAAAGCTTCTTTAGGGAAAGTAGGTGCTGATACGCTTTGGAAAAACCTGATTTCAAAATACAATACGTTTACCGGACAGGCTGTTACTACAGATCTTAACGAATATGTTACTACAGAAACCATTAATGGAGTTTTTAAAATGGTAGCAGATAAGGAAAGCGGAATCAGAAATACACCTGCTATGAGAACTACAAGTATTTTGCAGAAGGTTTTTGGAGCGCAGGATGGGAAATAAATAAGATTAGACTAAATATATAAAAGCTGTTTCATGATGAAGCAGTTTTTTTATGTTTAATTTCTTTTGTCTTGAAACAAAAGAAACAAAAGTTCAAGACCTGGACCTCTCCGCTAAAAATAAGTCCTGTTCTCTAAAAATTCTAAACTTGCGCGAAATCATTATTTCTCTATCGGTTCTGATTTTGCCTCGCGCTTCGGACAGGAGAATTTTCTTAACGTTCACAGGACTTATTTTTTTGACGCTGCGAGTTCCAATGTCAGTTTTAGAGTAGTAATAGAACTATTTGTTTGTGTCTGAATGAAGAAAGAACCGTTTTTTATTGTATTATTTTCTTTTGTCTTAAAACAAAAGAAACAAAAGTTCAAGACCTGGACCTCTCCGCTAAAAATAAGTCCTGTTCTCTAAAAATTCTAAACTTGCGCGAAATCATTATTTCTTTATCGGTTCTGATTTTGCCTCGCGCTTCGGACAGGAGAATTTTCTTAACGTTCACAGGACTTATTTTTTTAACGCTGCGAGTTCCAATGTCAGTTTTAGGTAGTAAATAGAACTATTTGTTTGTGTCTAAATGAAGAAAGGACCGTTTTTTATTGTATTATTTTCTTTTGTCTTAAAACAAAAGAAACAAAAATTCAAGACCTGGATTTCTTCACTAAAAATAAGTCCTGTTCTCTAAAAATTCTAAACTTGCGCGAAATCATTATTTCTCTATCGGTTCTGATTTTGCCTCGCGCTTCGGACAGGAGAATTTTCTTAACGTTCACAGGACTTATTTTTTTAACGCTGCGAGTTCGATGTCGTCTTTAAAAAGTTTCGGCCTCACTTTGTGAGGCCGAAACTTTTATATTGTTATTCAGAATTAGAACTGCATTTCAGGAATCTCTCCTTCAATAATCAGATCTGCTTCTGTTGCTTTAATAATGTCTTCTACCGAAACACCTGGTGCCCTTTCCACCAGCTTGAATCCTGCCGGAGTTACATCCAGAACAGCTAATTCCGTCACTACTTTTTTCACACAGTTTACACCCGTTAAAGGAAGTGTACATTTTTTAAGAATTTTACTTTCTCCTGCTTTGTTTACGTGCATCATGGCTACAATAATATTTTCAGCAGAAGCTACAAGGTCCATCGCACCTCCCATTCCTTTTACCATTTTTCCGGGAATCTTCCAGTTGGCAATATCTCCGTTTTCCGAAACTTCCATTGCTCCAAGAATGGTAAGGTCCACTTTCTGACCACGGATCATCCCGAAACTGAAGGCTGAATCAAAGAATGAACCTCCTTCCAGAATAGTAATAGTCTGTTTTCCGGCATTGATGATATCAGCATCTTCTTCTCCTTCGAAAGGAAATGGCCCCATACCCAATACTCCGTTTTCACTCTGGAATTCTACGGAAATACCTTCCGGAACATAGTTGGCAACCAAAGTAGGAATTCCAATTCCCAGGTTTACATAATAACGATCTTTCAGTTCTTTTGAAATTCTTTTGGCAATTTGTTCTTTTGTAAGCATAATAAAAACTTAGACTGCAATTTAATTATTTTCACTTGAATACAAAAGAGCTTTGTTGTATTCAATAATTAACACTGTTAGTTAAAATAATATCTGTAATTTTGTTCCATTATTTTTTAATAGAATGAAAATACTTTTTAGATATCTAAAACCTTATCAGTGGCTGATAATCATCTCTTTATTTTTGGCTACTGTCAATCAGGTTTTTTCTTTATTTGCTCCGGCGATCACAGGAAATATCCTTGATCAGCTGGTTACCCATCCCAACTTTTTTGATAAAGAAAAGCTATTGCCCAGAAGCCTGAATGAATATTTATACGGAAGCTCTTTATATCACGGTGCTTTTTACTTCTTGGGGCTTCTTATCGGAACTGCAATGGTAAGCAGAATTGCCAAAGCTTTTCAGGATTATGTAGTCAGTGTGATTACTCAAAAGTTTGGAGCGAAAATATTTACAGACGGTTTAAAACACTCCATGGCACTGCCTTATCAGGAATTTGAAGACCAGAGAAGTGGTGAAACCTTGTCAATTTTAACGAAAGTAAGAGAAGATACAGTGAAATTCATCACGAATTTCATTAATATTTTCTTCGGAATTCTCGTCAGTATTATTTTCGTCTCGGTGTATGCGATCCGTTTACACTGGTCTATTATGCCGGTTTATATCTGTGGAATTTTCTTTATTGCCATTGTCACCAATTTATTGAGTAAGAGAATCAAAGTGATCCAGAAAAATATTGTAACGGAAACCACCGCTTTAGCCGGAAGTACTACTGAAAGTCTTAGAAATATTGAAATTGTTAAAAGTTTAGGATTAACCAATCAGGAAGTAATCCGTTTAAATAACAATACGTATAAGATTCTTGGCCTTGAACTGAGAAAGGTGAAAAGCATCCGTTCTTTAAGTTTTATTCAGGGTACCATGGTCAATTTTCTTCAACAGATGATTACTCTGACTTTATTGTATTTAATTTTTAAGAATATTGTTACACCAGGTCAGTATTTATCTCTGATGTTTTATGGTTTCTTTATTTTCGGACCAATGCAGGAAATTGGAAACATTATTATTTCTTATCGTGAGGCAGAAGCTTCTCTTCAGAATTTTGACCGTTTGATGAAAAAAGAGGTAGAAGAAAAACCTCTTCACCCGAAACAAATCGGGGCTATTGAGGAACTGGAATTCAAACATGTTTCATTCAAGCATCAGTCTGCGCAGTATAAAGCTTTAAATAATATTTCTTTTGATCTTAAAAACGGTGAGACCATTGCTTTTGTAGGACCGAGCGGTTCCGGAAAAAGTACCCTGGTGAAACTATTGGTTGGATTGTACAGACCTCAGGAAGGGAATATTTTTTACAATGGAATCAATGGAAAGGAATTTGATTTTGATGAGCTGAGAAATCAGATTGGTTTTGTAACACAGGATACCCAGTTATTTGCAGGAACTATTAAAGAGAACCTTCTTTTCGTTAATCCTTCCGCTACTGAAGAAGAACTGGCCGTTGCTCTACAGAAATCAAGCTGTACCGCATTATTGGAAAGGGCTGAGAAAGGAATTGAAACCGTAATTGGTGAAGGTGGTCTTAAGCTGAGTGGCGGTGAAAAACAAAGAATTGCCATTGCAAGAGCACTTTTGAGAAAACCTCATCTTTTAATTTTTGATGAAGCTACTTCTGCACTGGACAGTATTACCGAAGAAGAAATTACCACGACCATTAAGGACATTTCGAAAGAAAGAGAGCAGATTACCGTTCTTATTGCACATCGTTTAAGCACGATTATGCATGCAGACAAAATTTATGTTCTTGAACGCGGACAGATTGTGGAAACGGGTTCTCACGCCAATCTCATTGACGAAAAAGGGTTGTACTACGCCATGTGGAGACAACAGATCGGAGAAAGAAAAACACTTACTCCTCAAGCATAAAAAAAGCGCTGAACATCGATTCAGCGCTTTTTGTTTTTATTGTTTTGAACTTATTCTTTAGTTCTTACAGTTCTCTGCTCAATTCTTTTTTCAAATTTTTCTCCCTGGAAAATTCTCTGAACCATGATTCCCGGAATATGAATTTCGTTCGGGTCTAATTGTCCCGGTTCTACAAGTTCTTCCACTTCAGCAATGGTAATTTTTGCCGCACCCGCCATCGGATGGTTGAAGTTTCTTGCTGATCCTTTAAAAATAAGGTTTCCTGCATGATCACCTTTCCATGCTTTTACGATAGAAAAGTCTGCATCGTATGCATGCTCCAGAATATGAGGTTTTCCTTTGAATTCTTTTACCTCTTTCCCTTCTGCTACTTCAGTTCCATACCCTGCAGGTGTATAAAATGCCGGAATTCCGGCCTGGGCAGCTCTGCATTTTTCAGCTAAAGTTCCCTGAGGAGTAAGTTCTACATCCAATTCACCTGAAAGCATTTGTCTTTCAAATTCAGCATTTTCTCCTACATAAGAAGAAATCATTTTCTTAATCTGCCTTTTGTGAAGCAATAGTCCTAATCCGAAATCATCTACTCCTGCATTGTTTGAAATACAAGTCAGATCTTTCACATCGCTTTCTACCAAAGCATTGATTGAGTTTTCAGGAATTCCGCAAAGTCCGAATCCACCTAGCATCAGTGTCATTCCATCATTAATTCCTTCGATGGCCTCCTTTGCATTTTTTACTCTTTTATCTATCATGAAATATTAGATTTTTCTGTTGGCTAAATTTAATAAATTTTCTTGTATATCCTATGAGTGGAAAGATTACTGAATTTAATACATTTTTAAAAATCGATCTGAAACTTTTAAAAACATCATAATCAAAACATTACATCAAAAACTGAACAAGTCTGTTCATTTTTTATCTTATTTCTCATCAATTTCATCTATATTTGCCCTCTCAAAGCCGGAAATACTGTTTTTCAGTTCCGACGGAAATTTAAACACAACTTTAATGTAGAAATTATTTTATGGCAGATTACTACTGTCCTCATCACTTCTTTTGATCTCTATGAAGGTCTCTTTCAATATCTGCCATCTCACTAATCATATAAAAATATCAAAGCTTACATAAAAACATGAAAAAATTATTTACCTCAGCATTACTTGCACTGGTACTCAGCATCAATGTATGCGCACAGGAAAAAACGTATTTCGATGAAAACTGGGAAAAAACTACTCAGGACAATATGGAATATTACCGTGAAACGACTCCTAAAGGAAAACTTACCCTTATCAAAGATTTCTATAAGGACGGAAAGCTCCAGATGGAAGGACTGGCTTCAGACACTACTCCTAGCAGTGAGGTTTTTGAGGGAAAAGTAACCTGGTATACTGAAGAAGGAAAGGTTCAGAATTTTGCCACCTATTCCAACGGACAGCAGATTGGTCCGGCACAGACTTATGATATGAATGGCAGGCTGACAGAAGATGTGGTATATAAAGCTGACGGAAGTTTTTCAGGAAAGATGTTCAGTTATAAGGATGCTGAGGATGGAATGGACTTTAATATTGTGGTGGATTACGAAAACTCTACGCCTGTAAAAACAATCGTTTATGATGATGACATTAAAGGGATCAGAAATGAAACCATCATTGATAAAGACAGTAATACCGAAACAAAATATTACGGTGAAAAAGGAAAATATCTGGGCAGCAACACTACCTCCGGTTCGGGTGAAAATATGGTAGTAGATTACTATTCCAGTCCCATGAGGATCTCTAAGATAGAAAAATACAGAAAGGACGGCAGTGTAAAAGAAGGCGTCATTTATAGCAAAAGCGGAAAGATCTTACAGGAACAGAAAATGAATAAAAAAGATGGCTATAAAACCACTTATGATGAGTCGGGTAAAAAAATAGCCCATCTGGTATACCAATATGATAAGGAAAATGATATTTATAATCCAATGGACGGGGATGATTACCATCTGGCTTATGAATATTCACAGATTTCCTCTATTGATACTTATGAAAAAGGCTCAAAGGTAACCAGTAAATATTTTGATGAAGACGGAAAGTTATCCTCCGAGCAATTTTTAAAAGATGATCTTATCCAGGAAATCAAATATTATTCACCGGATGGAAAGCTGAAATCTACATTAACATACAAAGATGGTATCCCTTATAATGGTACTACTTATGAAGGTTTTAGTGAAACTGTTTATAAGGAAGGTATTATCATAAATATCAAAAACTTTTTTGAAGGTGACAATACAAAACTGAGTTTTGAAAAAAAGCTGAACGCTAAACAAACAGGCTATGATGCAACCGTTTACGATCCCAAAGGCACTATTCTATATACATTTACACAACCTATCACTGAAGACGGGGAAGATTATTCCTTCACAGCACAAATCACACAGTATGTAAAAGGAAAGCCTGCCAATAAGTCTTCTGTAAAAGCAGGTGTTATTCAAAGTGGAAAAATCAGAATAAAAACATGGGATGGAGCTAAAGAACTTGAACGCAGCGGGAAATGGATCTTGTTAAAACTTTATAATATGGATGGAAAGCTCATTCAGGAAACTAAAACGCTGGCCGATACTCAGGAGGAAGATGCTTCTGCCGAAAACCAGACGCTGATTAACGAGGATGATCTGCACCATTTATTTGACTAATTACCACAACTATATATCAAAGGCGGTTTCATTTTTTTGGAACCGTTTTTTGTTTAACCGCAAACGGGCACAGATTTTCACAGATAATTATGGAAAATTATACTTTTTTACATCCATAAAAAAGAGGCTATCATTGTTGACAGCCTCTTCATAATAATTGTGTTGTGTTTATCTTACTGAATAATCAGTTTTAAAGTAAATAGTTTTCTTCCGTGTACTTTTACATAGTAAACGCCTGCCGGAAGATTTTCATTCACCAAAGAGAAACGTTGGTTATTGATATTTTTCGATACATACAGTAATTCTCCCGAAGCTGAAACCAATTCAATTTTTTCAATCGGATAATCACTTTTAATAAAAGTAGGCTGTCCCGGTTTGGTTGGATTAGGATACAACACTACATTTTTCTCTGTACTTCTTGTTTCTTCCGTTCCTAAAGTAGGTGAAGCCACCTGGAATTGTACTCTGTTCGAAACTTCTGTGTATGAATCATTGGTAAACATGACCATGTAATAATTTCCCGGTGTTGCAGGTACTGCTGTTCCCTGAATAGTTTTTGTTCCCTGAGTTATTCCGTCAAAATAGGTATAAGAAACAAAATTATCATCCGGTGTCTGAACACTCTGAGGATATATTCCCAACCAGTCTTTGATAATTCCCGGAGAATCCGTCCATGAAGCCGTAATATTTTCACCCAAGGTATAAACAGGTTTGTTGATCCAAAGATCAGTAACGATATCTCCTACTTTGAAGAACACCTTCTCCCCGATTCCGTTATATCCGTCTTCCAATAAATACTGAGCATAATAATACCCTTTTGGAAGTCCTGTGAAATTAAGAGTTCCTGATGCAGTTGTTACATAGCTCCATTTGATAGAAGCTGTAGTTCCCGGAGTTTGTCCCATTTTGTAAATTCCGATCCAGTCTTTCTGTAAGTTGGGTCCGTTTGTAAAATTAATAGTAACGGTTCCTCCCACAGGATACGTATCAGCAGTAGTCTGCAGCTGTACTTTCGGTCCTACATAGAAATTTTTTCTTGGAGTGATTTCTGTATATCCTCCATTTGCAAAGAATCCTGCAAAATACTGACCTTTAGTAGCCAGACCATTATTGAAAGTCACTGTTCCAGCAGTCTGCCCGTTCGTATAAATATAGCCTTGTGAAGTGGTAGAAGCAGGAGTTTGTCCTTTTTTATAGATTCCTACCCAATCCTGCTGATTTCCCGGACCACCTGTAAACGTAGCCGTAATTGCTTCATTTTGTGCATATTCTGTTTTGTTTAAAGTAAATGTAGGATTTGACACTACACTTCCTGTAATTTCGAACTGCTTCACATCACTCCAGTCGCTCCACTCAAGGTTTCTGTCTCTGTAACGTGTTTTTACATAATAGATTCCGTTGGGAATAGAATTCGCTGCCAATGTCGCTTTGGTGATGTCTACTCCATCATTCAGGTTTTTCGTTTTATCAGGAGTTCCGTTTCCGTCTTTTCCGAACCAGTTTTCAAAATCGCGGTAGAATTCCTTTTCAATCACAGAGAAGTTCGAGGCTTTACTGATCTGGAACTGTGTTGTATTTAAAAGCTCTCCGTTAGAAGATGAAAATGCACTTCCATTTAATGTCAAAGGTAAAGTAATGGGTCCTGAGAACGTATTGGTAATGGATGGTTTTGCAGGTTTAGGTTGATTTTTATATCTGTGGAAAGAATCTACCAACACATTGTTTTTCTTATTGTAAATTCCACCGATCGAATAACATTCGACATCTACTTTTCCGGTTGGGACATCTACTTCCACGATCTGATAGGTCCAGTCTGTCAAAGTTTTCTGAACATCGTCAAAATCCTGTTCATTAGACATTCCCCAATACTGATCCCATGCAGTTCCTCCGGAAATAATCTGGTAATTCGGTGTGTTTTTAAGCTGACCTCTGTGGTATAAATGATGGTGGGCTCCCACGTGCATTAAATATTTATCAGAAGTTACCAGAAGCGGTACTGCATTTTCTCTTACCCATGTAGAAATATCTCCTACATACTGCTCAGCCTGATACGGTCTGTGGCTTAAAGAAATAATCCAGTCTACCGTAGAATCATTGTTGGCCGCCGTTAAAATCTGCTGAAGCCATGTCTGTTGTGCTGATCCTGTATGTTCAGAACTTAAGCTCACAAATAATACATTTCCTGCCTGCTGGGCGTAATAATTTTCATTTCCTGAGCTTATACCTTTATAACTGATTTCATCAATATAAAAATGAGCATAGTAAGAATTCATTCCCATCGTTCCGTAAGTTTCATGATTTCCTACCGTTGTCTGAATAGGCAGATAAGGTGATAATTTGATATTCTTTTTAAAGTGAACATTTTCATAATGGTCCAATGTACCTACGTCTACCTGGTCACCTACCATAAAAGTAAGCGCAATATTATCTGACGGATCTGAAGCAGCTCCGAATTTTTCCTTTAATTTTTTATAGGCATTCAAAGTAAGCGTATCATATCTCGGTTCTGCTTTGATCTGGTTGTCCCCCATAATAAGGAAGCGGATCTTTCCATTGGCAGTTACCGCCTGTCCCGGTAAAGGAAGTGTTCTGAAATTATAAACGGCAGACTCGCTGGTTCCTGTTTTGATCTTATAATAATATTTGGTATTCGGCTGAAGGTTAGTAATCTTTGCTGTGTGGTAATAGTAATTGTTGTTGTATCCCGTATCTGAGAAGATGTTGGTAGTTCCCGTTACGGTAACATTCAGATTCGCTGGAGAATTTCCGTAGATTACTGTTGTTTCATTATTGGAAGCTGTTTTCCAATTGACGATCATAGAATTCGGAGTCGGGTTTTGTAAATAAGGGAACAAAGCCTGCCCGAAAGCCATTTGGACCGCGAAACAAAAAAAGAAGAAATAATGTTTCATAATCGTTTTCGTTTTAAAATAACATATAGAATTTCGAATTGTAAATCAACTATTTAAAAATCCTTGCTAAGATTTTTTACTTCGGGCAAAAGTAGAGTTCCCATATAAACTCTGTCTGATGGTATTTTAAAGAAACCGTTAATTTTTCAGCGAAACCGGAATGAAAAAATTATAGTTTTTAGCACATTAAATATTTGGTGTATTCAAAAACTATTTTGTACATTTGCAACCTGTTATTCAACCTCTGACGAAGAACGTGTAAGTTGCTTAGCTTTAACATTTTATTTTATTAATAATGGATTTATTAAAGTACGTACAAGACAAGTACATTGCGAAAAAAGAATTCCCTGAATTCAAAGCAGGTGATACAATTACTGTGTATTACGAAATTAAAGAAGGACAAAAGACCAGAACTCAGTTCTTCAAAGGAACAGTTATCCAATTAAGAGGTACTGGTTCTACAAAAACTTTCACTATCAGAAAAATGAGTGGTGATGTAGGTGTAGAAAGAGTATTCCCTATTAACATGCCTGCACTTCAAAAAATCGAAGTTGATAGAAGAGGTAGAGTTAGAAGAGCTAGAATTTACTACTTCAGAGACCTTAGAGGTAAAAAAGCAAGAATCAAAGACGCTGCTTACAAGAAGAAATAATTCAGACAACAATACATACAAAAAGAGGCTGTTTACGTGTAAACAGTCTCTTTTTTTGTTTCAATATTTTTTACTTTTTATAGGGAACTCCTTCTCCGGTTTCCAGAAATTTTTTCAGACTGCCTATAAATTGCAGCCAACCATTGGAGCAGATCTCATAGCATTCAACAGCCGGGTTCAGACCGATATGAGTAAGTTTTATCTGGCAACCCCCTTTCCTTTCCTCTATTTCCCATACAATTGTTGTTCCGATCCATTCTGTTTGGTTCTTTAAATCGGGAAGAGCAATTAATGAGTCTTCAACAGACCATACAACTTTTACATTGGCGGTTAATTCTTTCACACGCATTGTTTTGTGAATCTGATCTCCAAATCTTATGGTGAAAAGATTTCCCTCCTCCGAAGATGAACCTTCAAACAATTCAGTCCACCAAAGAGGAATTTCATGAGTCAAAGCATGGTACATTTTATCTACAGTAGTGTTGATCTCAACTATATGCATGTAATTCTCAACGTTACTGGTACTCATTGTTTTCATAAAACATATATTAGGTAATACAATTTTATGAAATTTACTATGAATCAGGCTTTTCATAAGACAAGAAAAATACATTGCAATTCTTGAATAGAAGTCTTTTTGAAATTTTATATTATTACAATCCTGTCAAGGTTTAAAACCTTGACAGGATTCACAATCAGTACTTTAATCAGTTGCAAAAAGACTATTCTTTCTTCATAAGATATTGCAAAGGTGTTGAACCTGTGTGTTTTTTGAAAAACTCAATAAAAGCACTGTCTGATGAAAAGTCAAGGATATGCGACACCTCTCCTATTGAATTACCTTCTACCAAAAGTTCAATAGACCGCTGTAACCTCCATTGCTGTCTCCAATCCTGATAAGACAGTCCGGTTTCTTTTTTAAAAATACGGCTGATCGTTTTCTCCACTGCTCCGGTTTTTTCTGCAAGATTTTTCAACATTGGAGGTATAGACTGACGTAGCGTCCACTCTTCAACGATTCTCTTAAAACGTCTGTCCTGCGGCATTTTAAGTTCCAGTTTTTCTTCCTGAGCCCTTTGCATTTCATCCCAGAATACGTTTAAAAGATTGGTTTGGTCACTTTTAAGAGCTGACCATTCCCAAAAACAAATCCTTTCTATGATTTCCTTTAACAAGGTGTTGACATGAAGAACTTTCAGATCTGATTTTATATACTTTTGGGAATAATCTTCATCAAAATAGATGGATCTGTAGGCTACAATGTTTCTGAAATTCACACGATGAACTTCATGGGCAGGAATCCAAAGCATTCTGAACGGAGGAAGAACCAACTGTCTGTCAGAAGTAGTCACTGTCATACAGCCTGATGGCGCATACAACAACTGAGACTTTGTTTTATGAAAGTGAAAACCGGAATCATGCAATACCATATCAGAAGCTATTCCAATTACATTTTCGTGAAGGGTATCTGCATTAAAACTTTCATTTTGCTTCAGTATAGCCATGTCCTATTTTTGATACTTTTTGTTTTTACATCATTATAAATATACATGGATTTTTTGGAAACTTTGCAGAAAAAAATGAAAAAGACAAATCCTATCTGGCTGCTGACTCTACTTGTGATGCTTCCTCAGTTTGTAGAAACCATCTACAGTCCAGTTTTACCAATGGTACAGGAGAAATTTGAAGTGAATGAAGAATCAGTTACCTTAACGATCAGTTTATATTTTATAGCATTTGCGCTGGGGGTAGCATTCTGGGGTATTCAATGCGACAGGATCGGAAGAAAAAAATCAATGGAATATGGTCTCATTACCTATGGAATCGGAACCCTGGCAGCTGTTTTTACTTCTGATTTTATGATTCTTCTTACAGCCAGGATTATTTCAGCATTTGGAATTTCAGTGGGTTCCATTGTGACTCAAACCATTTTAAGAGACAGCTATGACAAAGATAATCTGAGTAAAGTATTTTCCTGGATCGGAATCGGCTTATCTGTAAGTCCTGTAGTAGGAATGATTACCGGTTCGGTATTGGCTTCTTCCTTCGGATATCCGAGTGTATTCATCACATTATGTATGCTGGCAATCCTATTCTTCATGCTCTCCCGACAGAAAATTTCGGAAACCCATCATTCGGAAAAGGAAATCAGCATGAATATTTTGATACGTTTGCTCAAGCGGATGCTCTGTGATCAGGACATCATCAGATGCTGTTTATTAATCATGAGTTTCAATGTTTTATTATTTTCATACTATTCGCTGGCTCCTTTTATTTTTAAAGAAAATCATTATTCATCTTATGTCTTTGGGTACAGCAGTATGATACTGGCAACAGGTACATTTGCAGGAGCAAAAATTAACAGATACCTGTTATTCAAGAATATACAACCTAACTATTTAGTAAAAGCAAGTATATGTATAGCATTTATCTCCTCTATTTTCGTATGGATTCTGATAGGTACAGGAATATACTTTTTAATTCCTTATTTCTTCATTGTGATGGCATTCAGCATGGCTATTCCTAATATCTTGAGTACCGCCCTCATTCATTATAAAAGTGAGACAGGAAGTGCCGGAGCTTTATTGGGATTGATTTATTATATCCTGATAGGTTCAGGACTAATAGCGATTGGTTTTATACAGAACCTGGGAATTGCGTGTGTCTTGTTTTCTGGAATTGGAGTTTGTACTTTATTGCTGTTTGGGAACAAAAAGAATTGATTTTGAAACATTAAGTTAATGAAGTTAATAAGAATAGTTAAGTTTCATCAAAGATGAAAAATTAAGTAAAATGTTTATAAAGCTTATTATTTTTACTCACTTGCAAAAACTTAATGTTTCAAATATTTTATAGTTTACAATGAAATTATTGTATAAAATTATACAGTGCTTCAATAAATTTAGGATAGACTTCGATATGAGGAAGATGCCCTACATTTTCAATTTCGACAAGCTTTGAACCCGCAATTTCACGTTGAGTTTTCTTTCCCAATTCCTGATATTGCCCCATTTTAGGTTGAAGTTCTTTAGGAGCTCTGTCCTTTCCTATTGCGGTTCTGTCTCTTGTTCCAATAATAAGCAAGGTAGGAACTTTGATATTTTTAAACTCATAACATACCGGCTGATTGTAAATCATATCTGTGGTAAGTGCAGCATCCCAAGCTACCTGAGGATAATCTTTATGAAGAGTCCATCCTGCGATTAAGTCAAGCCAGGGTTGATATTCTTCTTTCCATTTGTTGTCGTAATAGAATTTAAGCTGATAATTCTTATACGTTTCAGCTGTATTTTTAAGTTCAGACTGATAAGCCTGGTCAATGGTCTGGTAGGCTGCAAAAGTTTTATAATCTTCCAGTCCGATCGGGTTTTCGAGAATCAGTTTCTGTACTTTCTCAGGATATAGTAATGTAAATCTGGTGGCCACCATTCCTCCCATTGAATGTCCCAATACTATGGCTTTGTCAATTTTCAGTTCATCCAGAACCGCTTTTGTATTTTCTGCAAGCTGTGAAAAAGAAAATTGGTAAGTATGAGGCTTTGAAGATTTTCCAAATCCTATCTGATCAGGAATCACTACCCGGAATCCTTTGGCAGAAAGGTCTTTTGCTGTTCTTTCCCAGTACGCTCCATTAAAGTTTTTGCCGTGGAGAAGCATGACCGTTTTTCCGTTCGGTTTTTGCGGTCTTACATCCATATAAGCCATTTTCAAATCTTCGCCCTGAGACTTGAAATTGAGATAATGTACTTCGTAAGGATATTGATAATCAGACAGCATTGCATCCAGAGGTTTTACCTGTGAAAACATAAAACCGGAGACTGTCAAAGAAAAAACAGTCATTATATTTCTGAAATGTTTCATGAAACGTTTATTTTAAAGATAAAATTAAAAAAAACCGCTCCAAAAGGAACGGTTTCAACTGTTATTTTTAGTTAAATATTTTTTAGACAATTATGCCATTGAAACTTCTTTTTCTTTTTTTGAAGGTAAATTCATCAAAACAATGGCAAAAAGAATCAGAACAATTCCTACCCACTGGATCAGAAATACTTTCTCTCCCAACAAAACAAAAGCCATGGTAACAGAAACCGGAAGTTCCAGTGATGAAACGATACTTCCAAGTCCCAATCCTGCATTGGGAAACCCAACATTGAATAAGATTGGCGGGATAATTGTTCCAAAAAGAGCCAGTACAAATCCATACGTGAGAAATATTGAATAATTAAATGAATGGATATGCTCTGTATTATCGGTAAAATTCAGGTATAATGATTTTAAACCATCAAAATACATAGGCCCTATCTGGGCAAAGAATAAGAATGCAAAAACTACAACAGAACCACCTGCCAGCATAATAATACTCTTTCTGAAAACCGGAAGATGAGTAGCCAGTGTGTTTGAAGTAAACATCGTCAAAGTATAGGAAGCTGCTGCCATCAGTCCCCAGAAAACCCCATGCCAGTCCAGTTCTATTTCCATATTAATAAGATTTGTTGCCAGAACCGTTCCCAATAATACGATAACCACAGAGACCACTTTTCTTGTATTAGGCAGCTTTTTTGTAATAATACTCTCTACTACCACACTAAACCATACCGACTGCATCAATAATACAATAGCAATGGAAACATTGATATATTGTACGGCAATATAATAAAATAAACTGGTACCTCCCAAAGAAGTTCCTGCAAGCAAGAGCATTCTTACTTCTTTAGAACTTGGCATTGATAATTTCTGCTTTGAGGTTATGGTCTGAATAAAGTTGAGGATCAAAAGTCCTGTCAAACCTAAAACGAATTGGGAAGTAGTAACTTCTGAGGTTGTAAAACCATCATGATAAGCCATTTTCACAAAAGTGGCTAACATACCGTATATACTAGCTCCAATCCCTACAAATAAAACACCTTTTAGTATATTTTTCTTCTTCATAATTTTTTTAACAGCCTGCAAAGGTACGACATATTAATTTAATCATTCTGAAGTGTCATGGTAATAGATAAATAAAATCGCCGCAAGCAAGCTTGTGGCGATTTTGAGATTGTTTATAAAAGTAAATTATTTTTTAACCATTACTTTCGAAGCAGCTTCGAAACCTAGTCCTTTGATTTTAACCATATAAGTTCCGTTAACAAGATTGCTAGTAGAAATTGCTTTCTTAGCATCCGGTGAGATTTTATCTTCTGAAGAAACCAGCTTACCAGACATATCGTAAAGTTCTACACTTACTTTTCCAAGAGTATTGCTTGGGAACTTAATATAGAACTCGTCCTTGGCAGGATTTGGATAGATAGAAACATTATTGTTCTTATCTGCATTTACATCATTAGTAGCCAACAAACATGCCTCCGGAACATTAAAATCCTGAACCTGGTCATTAATATTATTTTTAACTCCCGCTGATGCATTTACCCCTAAACCTCTTCTTGCAAACACACCCCAGATCATACATTTATCCTGTCCCTGAGTAGTTGCCAGCTCAGCTGCTAAAATTGCATTTCTTCCATCAATAAAGCTAGGGTTACAACCCTGAAGTTTAAGAGCATCCGTTACTAACTGTAATACTTTTGTGCTTCCATTAGGCGTTGTGGACAATACGTCTGAAGAGTAACCATATTTTTCAACATATTTCCAGTGAAGATCCCATAGCATGGTTGCCCAAACAAAACCAATAGAGTGTACATCCGGAACAACAGCTGATCCGTTATTGTATTCCATTCCGTTGGTATTTCCGTAGGTAAATCCGTTAACAGCAAGATTTGTAGAATATTTCGCAGGTCTGATACCACCGCCTGTTATTGGTTGTCCTATTGCATAAGTCCCTATACCTCTAGCCACTGTAGCATCATCTCCGGCTTTATTAGTCAACATTAAAGCAAAGAAATCAGACCATCCTTCTCCCATTTGTTCTTTACTAATTCCTGAGTTCAGACAGTTGTATCCGGTGCCGGTCATTCTGTTGGAAATTCCGTGACCATATTCGTGAGTTACGATTCCGTTATCAAAGCTTCCGTCAGGGGTCATATTTCTTTTTAAGGTAACATTTACTACTGTACTTGCTGCAAGCTGAGTTTTGATATATTCACCTTCTGCATTGGTAATCAATACTGAAGGGATTGTAATTGCCGGATCATCACCCGCCATATTTCCCAAAGTAGAACCATTTACTGCGTTATTGTAAACAATAGCCGCTTTAGCTCCTGCATCCTGAAGGTTTTTCACTTTTATGGCAAAAGCACATGTTCCTCTCTCAACCAATCCTATTTTATCAACCAATGAACTTGCAGGCAGAGCCGTACATCCATCTAACACTGATGAAAGTGCTACATCTCCTGTTACTCCATTTATAGGTAGTGGGTTACCAAACTGTGCAGTTCCGGCTCCCGGTGTACGGGAAACAGCAGCGGTAGGTGCATTATAATAGAAAATTCTTCCAACAGAAGACCATAGGTACATCTGCATTTTACCATTATATCCGTCTGGTGGTGAAGAGAAGTTAGCATTATTTAATCCACTTCCATCCTGAGCCTCTGCATATACAGAATCATCTTCTCCTGTTGCAGCTCCATTTCCAAAATTGTTCTGCTGAAAGTTTCTTCCGGTTTCTGTAAATCCAAATTTGTAGAAAACATCATGAATTCTATTATTCAGATAAAATAAATTCGTAATAGAAGCATTTCTGTTGTTTAATGGAGTTTCATTAATATTAAAAGGAAAATCAAAATTTCTTGTTGCCCCACCTTCTGCCGGAGTTCCTGTAAGATAATCCGGTGCTGTTAAAGCTGTTCCTGCTGCATCTTCATAGGCAAAAACATTATTTCCTCTCGTAATGGTATAATGATTAGTTCCGTCAGAATGCCATCCTTCAGGAGAAGCACTCAGAATCCATGGATTGTTAATGATGGATCTTGAACCAAAAGTGGGTGCTTCAATTGGTAATGGAAATACGTTATATGATGCATTATCAGGTAAAAGCAATGGAATATTATTATTCTGTGCTACACTATTCTGAGGCCCAACTAATGTATTTTGAAAATGATCAGCATGGCTTTCCCCTACTTCTGAACCGTAAGCATCATGATGGAAATTACATGATAGTGTCAGATTGTTTTTCAACAGGATATTTCCATTGTTGGCATCTACTAAAATATTCCAGTAATTGGGAGATTTTGGCTCCATTAAAATATATTCGTAAGCCAAACGCAAGTTTCCATTCTCGTCATTTGTATAAACTAATCTTTGATTAGCAGATGTAGCTCTTTTCTGAGTCTTTTCAAGATATCCGAGAATCGTGAAATTCGCAATATCAGGATTCTTCAGATCCTCGGCAATTTTTTGAAGAGCTGTATTTTTATTAATAGCAGCTGTACCTGAAGTAGATGTAGTATAATCTGTAACAAAATTATCTGTGTAGTAAATAATTTTATTGTCCCTGATCAATGCTGTTCCTACAGAACTGTATACCGGCAAACCATTATAAGTCTGTAAAAATTTAACCACATTACCATTCAATGATTTTGACGGATCTATATTATCAACAATGATATTATTAAGATCAGACTTTTTATATTCCCTTATTTTATTTTGAGAAATATAATCTTTAATCAGTTTTTCATTATCCTGTCCGAACAATATTGCAGGAAATGCAGAAAATACTGCAAATAAAAGAGGTAGAGCTTTGTTTTTCATATCCATTATTAAAGGCGCTAATCTACAAATAATTCACAAAACTTTACGATTTTTTTTAACAAAAATAAATATGTAAATAAATACCTAAATAAAACAAAAAAAATCAAACTATTTTACATATTCCTCAATTAATAGAATAAAATAATATACTTAGATATTCAAGATTGTTTTTATTCTGTTTCTTTGATTTTTTTAGTTTAAATATTTCACAATACAAATAAATCTTTAATATAAATTTCTCATACAAACAAGACTCAACTATTTTTTATAATGTTATGTCTAATTTTTAAGAAACTCCTTTCCAATATCTTACATACAATTCTGCTATCCTATGTATATTCATAAAAAAAGCCGCTCGGATGAGCGGCTTCATATTTATATATGGTTCAAAGATTATTTACCTTCTTCCATTTTTCTTTTCAACTCTGCTAATGCATCGATGTCTCCAAGAGTAGATCTTTCTTCGTTGTTAGAAGAAGAAGTTACGTTTCTAGAAGAAGCTTCTTTTACGTTTTTCTTCTCTTCGTCTCTGAAGATACCTGTGTGAGATACTACTACTCTCTTGAATTCTTTGTTGAATTCGATTACTTTGAACTGAGCATCTTCACCTTTTTTGATTTTAGATCCATCTTCTTTCTCTAATAATCTTGAAGGGCAGAATGCTTCTACTTCAGCATCTTCGAATTGAACAGAAGCTCCTTTATCGTGAACTTCTACAGCTTTACCAGCGTGGATAGTTCCTTCAGCATATTTAGTTTCGAATTTATCCCATGGGTTTTCAGTCAATTGCTTGTGACCTAGAGATAATCTTCTAGCTTGGATATCTAATTCAAGAACTACAACGTCTAATTTATCACCTACTGCGCAGAACTCAGATGGGTGCTTGATTTTCTTAGTCCAAGAAAGATCAGAGATGTAGATTAATCCGTCGATACCTTCTTCTAACTCTACGAATACACCAAAGTTAGTGAAGTTTCTTACAGTTCCTACATGCTGAGATCCTACCGGATACTTAGCTTCGATGTTTTCCCATGGATCTTTAGACAACTGCTTGATACCAAGAGAAATTTTTCTTTCTTCTCTATCTAAAGTTAATACTTCAGCTTCTACTTCATCACCTACTTTTACAAAATCTCCAGCAGATCTTAAGTGAGTAGACCAAGACATTTCAGAAACGTGGATTAATCCTTCAACACCTGGAGCAATTTCTACGAATGCACCATAGTCAGCAAGAACTACTACTTTTCCTTTTACTTTGTCACCTACTTTCAAGTCAGCAGAAAGAGCATCCCAAGGATGAGCTTCTAATTGCTTCATACCTAATTGAATTCTTGTTTTCTCATCATCGAAATCAAGGATTACAACTTTTACAGTCTGTCCGTCCTCTAGGATTTCAGATGGGTGGTTCACTCTAGACCAAGAAAGGTCTGTAATGTGGATCAATCCATCAACACCTCCTAAGTCAATGAATACACCGTAAGAAGTAATGTTCTTAACAGTTCCTTCAAGAACCTGACCTTTTTCAAGCTGAGCGATGATTTCTTTTTTCTGACCTTCGATATCTGCTTCGATCAATGCTTTGTGAGATACTACTACGTTTTTGAACTCAGGGTTGATTTTCACAACTTTGAACTCCATAGTTTTTCCTACGAACTGATCGTAATCTTTAATTGGCTTAACGTCAATTTGAGAACCAGGTAAGAATGCTTCGATTCCGTGAACGTCAACGATCATACCACCTTTAGTTCTAGATTTAACAAAACCGTTAACGATTTCTCCAGTTTCGTGAAGTTCGTTTACTTTATCCCAAGCTTTAAGCGTTCTAGCTTTTCTGTGAGATAATTGTAACTGTCCAGTTTTGTCTTCTCTCTTGTCAACCATTACTTCTACCTCGTCACCTACTTTCAGGCCTTGGTTGTAACGGAATTCGTTTAGAGAGATAACACCTTCAGATTTGAAGTTGATGTCTACGATAGCTTCTTTATCAGTTAATCTTACAACTTTACCAACTAAAACGTCGTTATCGTCAAGGTTGTTTAATGATCCGTTGTAGATTTCTTCTAAATCGCTTTTTTCTTTTCTCGCATCTGCATCAAGACCTGATTCGAATGAATCCCAATCAAATTGTTCTGGTGCTACGTTTTGGTTTAATAAAACCTCTGCTGAATTTGTCTCTTTTGACATTTTCTAATAAAATTTGTATTCCTTCTTTTTTAACGGTTTGAATAAATGCGGATTAAAAAATACGGAAGTAATTAATTGTAAGTAATTTACTCTTCAAACCTTTTTGCCCCAAAAGTGGGTGCAAAGATATGAATTTTATTTAAAATAAGCAATAGATTTCAGTAGACTAATATTTAATATATATATTTAAAAATCAATACTTTGATTAAAAGAATGCTTCAACTGAGCCCAACACGGCATCCTAATATTAACTTCCTTACATTCAGAATGAAGCAGTATCAGCTGTTATGCCGGGCATGAGCTGAAAGTTTACGAACGTAATTCACGAATCATCTGTAATAAATAGGATAACTCAATGTGCTTCTTCATTTCGCTACCCTTCATTCAGAGTGACAGGAACACAGAAATAAAGAAGAGCAATACTTTCCTACTCTAAAACTCTAAGGCCCTACCACTCTCAAACCCTCGAACTCCAAAATTCATTACCTTTGCAGCATGGAATTAGAATCAATCTATCAAAAACTGCAGATTCAGGATATGAATCAGATGCAGAAATCTACTTATAAAACTTCTGAAAACAATACAGACATTGTTTTACTTTCTCCTACAGGATCCGGGAAAACGCTTGCCTTTTTATTTCCTGTTCTCAGAAATCTGAAAAAAAACGTTCAGGGAGTTCAGGCATTGATATTAGTTCCGGCAAGGGAACTTGCTTTACAGATTGAGCAGGTTTTTAAATCCATGGGGACAGATTTTAAAGTTTCTGTCTGCTATGGTGGACATGACAAAAAAATTGAGGTTAATAATTTGATTGAAGCTCCGGCTGTATTAATCGGAACTCCTGGAAGAGTTGTTTACCATTTAAGAAATAACAATTTTGATCCGAAAACGATTAAAACATTAGTTCTTGATGAATTCGATAAAGCTCTGGAATTGGGGTTCCATGATGATATGGAATTTATTTCCAATTCTTTAAAAGGTCTTTCTCAAAGAATTTTGACATCTGCCACAGCTATGGATGAAATTCCGGCTTTTACAGGCTTAAAAGATGAAAAAATAATCAGTTTCCTTAAAGAAAATGATGTAAAACCGGATCTCCAACTGAGAAAAGTAATGACGATTCCTGAAGAAAAACTGGATACGCTTTTCAATCTGGTTTGTAAAATCGGGAACAAAAGAACTTTGATTTTCTGCAATCACCGTGAGGCTGTAGACCGTATCTCTGAACTTCTCAACCAAATGGGAATCGACAGAGAAACCTTCCACGGTGGTATGGAACAGGATGAAAGAGAACGTGCCTTACTGAAATTCAGAAATGATTCTGCAAGAATTCTTATTACCACAGATCTGGCTGCCCGCGGGCTTGATATTCCTGAAGTAGAATCAATTGTTCATTATCAGCTTCCTCCAAAAGAAGATGCTTTCATTCACAGAAACGGCCGTACAGCAAGAATGAATGCCAAAGGTTTTGTATACCTGATCATGACGGAAGATGAAAACTTTCCGTTCATTAAAAACAATACTCCTGAAGAAAATGTTGCCGGATTTACTAAAGTTCCACAAAAAACACCTTTCCAGACTGTTTATATCAGTGCAGGAAAAAAAGATAAAGTTAATAAAGTGGACATTGTGGGATATCTGCTAAAGAAGGGAGAGTTGCAAAAAGAAGATGTTGGAATTATTGAAGTAAAGGACACCACATCCTATGTTGCCGTTGCCAGAAATAAAGTAAATGCTCTTTTAAGAAAACTTCAGAACGAAAAACTGAAAGGTAAGAAAGTGAAAATGGAGGTTGCATATTAAACCTTCCACTCTGCACTTTATTGTCATTGCGAGGAGCACAGCAACGAAGCAATCCGCCCTCCCCGCAATGACATAATATTATTTAATTCCTCTCACCCTTGTAGGGAAAGTATATACAGATTTCGAGGCAGTAATGAAGAGAATATCATTGTTTTTGCCACCAAAAGTCACATTGGATGTCCATTTCTCAGGAATAGAAATATGATAGATTTTCTTTCCCAAACGGCTAAAAACATGTACACCATCTCCCGTTAAGTAAAGATTTCCGTGTTTATCCAGTTCCATTCCATCTGAGCCCATTTCGCAGAAGAGTTTTTTCTCAGACAATTTTCCTTCTCCCAGTATATCATATACGTAGGTTTTTCCGGCATCAATATCAGAAATATAAAGTTTCTTTAATTTTTCGCTTCCAACAATTCCATTAGGTTGTGTGAAGGTATCCAGTTTCGTTACTTTCCCGGTTCTATCCCTGTAATAAAGGCTTTTATGCTGGATCTCCTGTTTAAAACCAATCCAGTAATCTCTTTCATACAAAGGGTCTGTAAAATACATCCCTCCAAATTCATCATTCCATACATCATTAGGCCCATTCAATCTTTTTCCTTCAAAACCTTTTAACAGGACTTCTACTTTTTTATCTTTGGAAATCTTCCAGATCTCACCCTGATCGTCTGAACAGGTAATCAAATAGCCGTCTTTGTCAAAATGGGTTCCGTTGGCTCTTCCTGTTTTATCTAAAAACTCTATCACTTTATTGCTTTTCCAATCCCAATAATAAATTTTATCATTAGGCTGATCGGTAAAATAAACATTCCCTTCTTCATCTGCTGATGGTCCTTCTGTGAAACTGAACTTATCGGAAACCATTTCCGGTTGTACTCCTTCATAAAACATTTTACTATAATTTACTGATTGACAGTTTACCAATGCGAAAACCAAACCAATCATACTTATTTTAAAGATATTCTTCATACTTCATTTTTAAAGCTGCAATTTACGATATGACCCAAAAGCATCAAAATATTTTCTCACTTTGACACAATAAAAATCACAGAAGTAAAATGTCTCAATTGTCCTATTTTGGACGTAGATCATATTAGTAATAAAAAGATATAATCCGGAGCTTTGCAGTAACAGAACCGGTCACTTTCTTCAAGAAAAAATATCTTAAAAAATGATGAGTCCGGACGAAAATTGTACCAAAATACTTTATAGCATACAACAATGAGCGCAGAGTCCAACAATATCAAGTCTTTGGAAATTGAAAATGAAGATTTCAGAAATTCCGTAGGAACTATGGATGAAACCGGGAAAAGAAAATGGATTTTCCCCAGAAAACCAAAAGGAAAGTATACCAACTACAGAAATTACACCAGCTATATTCTTCTTGCGATTTTCTTTGGGTTGCCTTTTGTAAAGATCAATAACAATCCTTTTCTTCTCATTAATGTGATCGACAGAAAGTTTTTTATCATTGGACAACCTTTCTACCTGCAGGACTTTTTTATCCTGGCTTTAGGAGCAGTAACCTCCGTGATTTTTGTAATGTTATTTACAGTAGTCTTCGGAAGAATATTCTGTGGCTGGCTTTGTCCGCAGACCCTTTTCATGGAAATGGTTTTCCGCAAAATCGAATACTGGATTGAAGGTGACCGAAATAAACAGATGAAGCTTGACAGACAGGAATGGGATGCGGAGAAAATAAGAAAGAGGCTGACTAAATGGTCTGTTTTTCTTCTTATTTCACTGATTATTTCTCACTTTATGTTCATGTATATTGTGGGCTATGAAGAAGTTTTCCGCATTATGAGTGAAGGACCGGAAGGAAACTCACTGAAGTTTCTTGTGATGATCTTCTTTACCCTGACGTTCTACTTCGTATTCGCATGGCTTCGTGAGCAGGTCTGCACACTGGTTTGTCCTTACGGAAGACTGCAAGGTGTATTGATTGACAAGCAAACCATTAATGTATACTATGATTTTAAAAGAGGGGAAGGCCGTGCAAAATGGAGAAATAACGAAGACAGAAAAGCAGCAGGAAAAGGAGATTGTATCGACTGTAACCAATGTGTTGTGGTATGTCCTACAGGAATCGATATCAGAAACGGACAGCAATTGGAATGTGTAAACTGTACAGCCTGTATCGATGCCTGTGATGAAGTCATGGAAAAGGTTGGTTTGCCTAAAGGTCTGGTACGTTACGCAACAGAAGCCGAGATTGAAAACCAGGATAAATTCCGCTTTACCCCAAGAATGAAAGCAACAACTGTTATCCTTGCATTGTTAATCGGATTCCTTGGATTTTTAATGTACGACCGTGGTTCTATGGAAGCAAAATTCATCAAACCGGCAGGTTCTACATTCTTTGTTAAAAACGGTAAAATCACCAATACCTTTATTTATACTCTTCTGAATAAATCTAATGAAAAGAAAACCCTTTTCATCAAAGTGATTACTCCAACAAATGCAGAAATTACTTACTTCGGTTCTGAAAAAATTATATTGAAAGGAGATCAGATCCTGAAAGGAAACATTAACATTTCCTTCCCTGAAGAAGAAATTAAGTTCTCAAAACAGAATATGGTCATCGGCGTGTTCGATGAAAAAGGAAAACTTGTAGATTCGTTTGAAACGACTTTTGAAGGACCATTTAAGTTAGCTCTTTAGATTACAGATGATAGGTTGCAGGTCGTGGTGATTAGAAAAAGTAGTTGATGCTTCCCTAATTCCCCTCCTCTGGAGGGGTGGCAAAAATTCTTTGAATTTTTGATGGGGTGGTTTACAACAATCTCTCCATTAAACTTTAAACTATGAACCTTAAACCTTAAACTTTGGACTCATTAAGCCTTATATTTCCTCATGAACTGTGTAGGAGTCATTCCGGAGCTTTTCCGGAATACTCTTACAAAGTAGGAATATTCTTCGTATCCCAGTCTAAAGGCAATTTCCACCAAACTCTCGTCGAGATACATGAGCATTCTTTTGGCTTCCAGCACTACTCTTTCGGTAATCACATCAGTCGCTGTTTTTTGAACAACAGTCTGGGCAATCCTGTTCAGATGTTTGGATGAAATACCTAACAAAGAGGCATAATGCGTAATGGACTTGTGTTTTGTGAAGTTTTGTTCAATCAGATTTTCAAAATCCTGATAATGTTTAAAATAAGAAAGTCCGGCAGCAGAATCCATTGTATCAAAATCTTTTGAAAACAATCTTGCAGCATTAATGAAAATCTGAGACATTAGTGATAAAATCAGGCCTTCTTTCATGATTTTTTTAGCCTGATGTTCTTCTCCCAGTTCTTTAAATAAACTCATGTTTTTCTTCAATTCCTGAGCGTTTAATTGTAGTTTTCGCGGGAATGATACGGATCCGAAAAACGGAAAATTTCTGAGTTTCTGATTCACATAATGCATTTCATAAAATTCCTGGGAACAAAAGAAAATGTAACCGTCTATATCTTCCGAAAGCTCCCAGCTGTGAATCTGCCCCGGTGACAAGAAGAAAAGACTTCCTTCAGAGACTTCATATCTTTGAAAATCGATCTCATGCACTCCTGTTCCTTTGGTAAAGAGAACTGCTGCATAGAAATCATGTCTGTGAGGCTTCTCTATATGACGATGTCCCAGCACCAAATGACTCTTCATGGTGTTAAAATAAAAATCTGAAGTATTTTTACCCGCCTGGAAAAGATCTATATGAAGAACGGAGATCGGATTCATTGATAAATATCTTAAGGATTCACAAATTTAGATAAAAAGAACCGGTAATAGCTGCTCTTCTTCTCTGTGATGACCAAATGGCTGTTTTGTGATGATTTTACATCTTTATTTTTCCTTTAAAACAAAGTCTGACCGCACTTTTTACAATATATTTTGGATGAAACTTTAAAAAATTTTTATCTTTGAAGTTTAGGAGTTGTAAAATGAAAATAAATTTACCTGATAAGCTGTATTATTCTATAGGAGAAGTTGCGAAAGCATTCGATGTAAACACTTCATTAATACGTTACTGGGAACAGGAATTCCCTATTATCAAGCCTAAAAAAAACAGAAAAGGAAACCGGTATTTCACTCCTGAAGACATCAAAAATCTTCAGATGATCTACCATCTCGTAAAAGAAAAGGGATATACCCTTGACGGAGCCCGTATCGCTCTGACCACCAACAGTAAAATTTCCGAAACCATCACCCTGATCGACCGCCTGGAGTTTGTAAAAGCTGAACTGATCAAGCTGAAAGAGTCTTTAGGAGAACGGGAAGAGGATTAAATGCTTTGAAAATATAAAACCTCCGCTGCAATTCATTGCAGCGGAGGTTTTTATTCATAGTAACACATGGGAAAACCAATGATTCATTATTGCTTTTTGTCCAAAACTATTCTTCTTTCTTAAAACTCACCACCAGATATTTTCCGTTTGAACAGTATTTCTTACAGCTGTCATCTTTAAAATTTTCAGGCTTTTTGGTGTATTCTTCAATATACCTTGCACTTTCAGCTGTATCAGCCGGAACTATAACAATATGGTAATTGTCAGCCACTGTACTGTCGGCTTTTTTCAATGCCTCTTCCTTGTATTTCAATGCTTCAGTGTAATTCATATTTAAAATCAATTAATAAGGTTAATAAGTATGATGAAAAAATTACAAAAACCAAGCCGTTTGAATAAATGCTATATAAAAAGCAATCAAGAATTTCAGTATCAATTACGAAATTATATCACCAAAAAAGCAATATTACCATTAGCTTATACACAATAAAGTACTTTCCCTGCTTTCCGAAGTCTCCCAACTTCGAAGGACTTTGTAAAAGAATTGCTTTTATTAGCTCAAAGTCAGGAGACTCTGCCTGCTGGGAAAAAAGATACCAAAAAATATCGTTACAAAGTAAACACTTCATTATCTTATGGTTTTTTGAAAGACAGAATTATAGGTCTGCTTTTTCCAACTCTGATATCAACAAGGCAATGGAGGAATTAAAAACTCTTTTCAAAGCATATTTAATTCCTATAAGACCTCAAAGATCAATCAAAAGAAATATAGGGAAATACAGAGTTAGGGCTAAACCTATAGTCTCTAAAAATCAAAAGATACGTTGTGATAATTGCTTAACTTAATGACATTGCGCTCGCGCCAGCAAGGGGGAAATGATGGCGAGACTGGAAAAGTTGCTTGAAAAGTAAGAGAGTTTATAAAAAAATACACTTTTCTTATCTTTATCTGCTGCGAAGTTACAAACTTCGCAGAGCGGGGTTTTTATTTATATTCCTAAAATTTGTTGAATTTTTTCTTTTATTCCCTTCGAAAAACCAACCTTTCTTAATCCATCTCGTGAATAAAATTCCATTTCTTTAATTTTGGGATTAGATATTAGTTTATTACAGCTATTACTAATGTTTATATATCCTGTGATTTCATCTTTTCTATTATATAATATTAAAGAATAGTCCGTGTCAAAACAGGCTACATCTTCAGCTCCGTATGTTTTTGGATTTCGAACAAGATTAATAAAATCTTTGACTTTTTTTCCTTCTATCCTTTTAACATAATCAAAACATACAGAAATCCTCTTATCATATATTACTGAAACTGCCTTGCTTTGTTCACATTCATTTGTTTCATCATATTTATATAATTTCATATAATCTGTATCAATTATGGAAATTTCTTTACCAATATTAATGAAAATACTATCATTGCTTGTTTTACCCTCTTCGGAATATTTCTTCATATTTTCTCTCACATCAATCTTTTTTTGCTGACATTGATATAAGGAAACTAAAAATATTAATAGTGTTAAAATCTGAATATTTTTCATAATTATCTTCTATAAATATTTGAAAGGTTTTTGTTTATCTGCCACACAATACAATCGTGCAGGAGCGGAGGCTTTTTATTTCTGATTTTTTATTCTATTCATAAAAGGAAAAGTTTCGTTGTATTCTACCAAAACAGTATCACCGACTTTATATTTTTCATCGTAACTTGGATTAGAATAATCTTTCCCATTTACTGAAAATTTGTAATAATAATTAAATGCTCCAGTTATAAAACCTCTCCTTAATACATCTTTTTCGTTTACAACTAATCCGTATGTCGTTTGTGTTGAGATAACAGATAATAAAGGTCTAAATATTAATACATTTTTATTAAGAAAAATAATTATTAGGAAAATCAAAACTAAAAGAATTCTTTTTTTATTCATTTATTTTATCTTTTAATTTATCTACACTATTTTTAGTAGTTGCATTTTTAATTCCATTACTCAATTGCTTTGAAATTCCTTTTACATCAACTTTTTTTGCAACATTGCTTGATGTTCTAGAGCTTAATCCCGTTACTTTCTGAACAAAATTTTTCGCTTTAGTGTTACTGTTTAAATGAACTTTGTTTGCAACATTGTTCAATTTTGTGGTCTTCACCAAACCTCCCGGTTCTATATAAATGATGCATATCATTATGACAAATCATCTAATCATTAATTTCTTTATACCATCCGTTTTCTAAAGAAATACTTTTTACAAATATCTTTTTTCTATATTCCTCAGAAATAAATTTCCCTATGACTGGAGAGTATTCCTCAGCAGAAGGTTTTACATATATATTACCTAAACTATCTACTTTTAAATAATAAATATTCATATCAATAAAGTCTGTTGTGAGCTTTTTCAGTTGATTATTAACATTAACTTTTGAATTCTTTTTTAAAGAATCCTTTGGATAACTTTCTTCTACATCAATAATACTCTTGGACTGTTTATTATAATTTATCGTAAGTCGTATAAAATTATTATTTTGAACATTTTCCAAAAATATTATTGGGAAATTTCTAGAAGAAAACCCTCTTACATATATCTCCTTTCCTTGATAATTTGAAAAATCATAATTAGAATATCTACTAATAAATTCTTCTTCATAATTATTTTTGCAAGATATTATGAACAATAAACATAAGTAATAAATAAAATTTTTCATTTTTTAATTTTTATGGTGTATTAGCTGGTGTAGGTGTTCCTACAGTTATCTGAATTTGCTTGTCTCCATAATTGTACTTATCCGAAAAAAGTACTCCGCTAGATATAGAAAGTTGATCATCAGAAGAATCTAACTGACTACTATAACCGTTTGTACTTGAGTTAACTACACTATTATAATGTGCTCCTAATAATAATTCCGCTTCTGTGAATTGCATAGCTCGACCTGAAGCACCAAATAAAAAATTCCCAAAATTGTTCTGATTATGAGCCAAGTCTTCAACTAAAAATATTGTATTTGATGTATTGGTTGTTGGATTGCTTGGTTTTGCATTTGGAAACATTTTAGGTACTTGTGTATAAGCAAAATCCATTTTTCCTCCACTTATACCTTCTTTTTTTATATAATCATATCTTTCAGAAAGACTCCTGTTACTCGTTTTATTCTTAGGATCAAATGCCCCTGACCATCTAACTAATGTTTTAATTTGTTTTTCTGTAACAAATTCAAGTTTATTTATTTTACCTGATTGTATATCAGCAACATCGTTTTTAGGATCAGCAAATCTAAATTTTTGCTTTGTACTTCCATCACTTTTTACGACTCTTCCCTTACTTCCAATCCATAAGTTATGCCACCAATTATCCTTTGTAGTTCCAGTGTAGTTTCCATTTTCATCAAAATTAATAAATTTTCTTCCATCTGGGTCTATATACCTTATAGGATTATCACCCGCATAGGTGTAAGGGCTAAATCTTCTCATTTTTTCCGCCAGCGGAGCTCAAAGTCTGGAGACTTTGCGCAGCGGGGGTTTCCGATGGATTCCTGTAGATGTGTTTTTCCTGTTCCGCTACTTCCTAAACTCACTACGTGCAAAGGATGGTTTCTTTTTCTACTGCAAAAAATCAAGAACATTATTAATCTGTTGTCTGTTTCTCCGATTACTCCGCTTTGTCCTATCAGTTCATTTGTACGTTCTAAAAGGTTTTCAGATTCCAAGAGTTCTAAGGATTCTTTTCGCTCCTCTTCTGATAATGGTCTTATTTCCTTTTCCGTATGCTGGTTTTCTAATTGTTCTAACCTGTATTTTTCCAGTTCTTCAATAAGCTCATTGATACACGCTTCTATAACCGAATGTCCGACTTCTAATTTTACCGCCGTTTTTCTTATCAGCTTTTCTACCTGTGTATCATTGTATAAATCCAGATTGTGTCTTACTGCGATAAGGTGAGTTTCGGGATAAGGTTACTCTTAATCGGTCTAAACCTTCTAATCGGATTCCGCCTAATACAGATATGTTCAGGATTTGGTTTTCGTAAGTGAGTTGGTTGGGGTTGTCATTCGTGAACACAGGAAAATTATTTTTATAGAACTTTTCAGTTTTAAAAATAACTAATCCATTTTAAACAACAAAATTTTTTGGAGTTGTTTAATACTTTTTCATTCTTTATTTTTGTTTTATTATTGGTTTAACCGTATTAATTAGAACTTATGAGTTTCGGCAAACGTTTATCGGAGATAAGAAAAAGCAAAGGTCTTTCGCAGGAAGATTTGGCTAATCATTTGGGAACTAAATCGCCTGTGATCGGAAGATATGAGCGTGACGAGATGAAGCCCTCCATTGATACGGCTAATAAACTGGCTTCTTTTCTGGAAGTGTCTTTGGATTATTTAACAGGCAATGCAGATGTACTGCTCGATATGCAGACAATGGAAAGGATTCTGGAAGTGCAGGCTTTACCCGATGATATAAAGGAAAAACTTTTCTACTTCATTGATATGACAATAAGAGATTACAAAGCTAAAAAAGCGTACTCGTAAAATAAAAACCGCCACTCGAACAAGTGGCGGTTTTATTTTAGGGATATTCAAAACCAAATATAATTTTATACAGTTTGCTATCTTTTAAATAAAATTCCATAAAATACGGAGGCATTTCATATTGCTTTATTTTAGGATCATTAGGATTGTCAATCGTATATCTGATAATTTTTTCGTTAGATTTTTTTTCAACTTTATAGTTACTACCTTTTATATTGGTTATTTCCTCTAAAGTCATTCCTAATTTGAGCCCTGATTCTGTATTAAAATTATCGTATTTAGTTTCTGCAACGTCTTTCTCAAGTTTTCGGTCATCTTTTAAATACCCTACCTCGAAGCAACTAAAACTATTCTTCACATCTCCCTCATATTGATAGGCAAGTAAATATTCTTTTTTTTCTTTATCTGTAAAAGCAATCACAGGAGAATATCTTAAGTTATCTAATAATCTTACATTTTGAGGATAAAAATTATTTATAGAACCTTCTTCTCTTAATTGTAATTGATTCACTTTAAAATCTGGTTTAGAAAAATTTTCTGTAATAACAGTTTCATTTTCTATCTTTCCTTGTATCTTTTTTTCTGATTGATGACAACTAAAAAACAGAAAAAATAATAACAAAAGACTATTCATTAACATTTGGTATTTTCGTTCCACTTTTTCCATTATTATTTGGATTATTCTGAATATTAATATTTACAGGTACTGGACCTCCTGTTTTTATCATACTTCTTAGAGTATCTCTAAAATTGGTTAGAACAATTTTATCCCCAGACATTCCGATACAACCTAAAGTTCCCTCATTATTTCCATCAGGATGTATTCTTAATAAACTTCTACCTGTACTAAATTGTGGATTAAGATTAAAACTAAATCCGACTCCGTCCCGATTCATTCCTTTGTTATACCATCCATTTGGACTTCTGTCTTGATAACTATCCACAGTATACTCCCCATTTTCTGGTGCGCCATTTCCAAAACCTCCTGCAACACCATCATAAGAACCTAATGTTTTTGTTTTCCCATTTTCAAATGTTACATTTAACTTTACATCCACATCGCCAATTTTAGAGTTTCTCATTTCTCCATCTATCTCAACACTCATTTCTTTTGCTGCAGAATAACTCATTTTTCCATATGTATGATAACTTTCTAATACAAGTCCTTTATGCTTTTTATTGTCCCAGGTTTTAGTGCGTTCATAGTAAGTTCCTCTATATGTTTCACCTTTTTGAAGTACTCCTTTATCTTTATGGTTTTTAGCTGTTACATCATCTCGCCAAGTAATATCTCCATTCGCTGCTTCAACCCAATCCATTCCATCTGGATCTACAAATCTTATTGGATTATTATTAGCGTACATCATTGGATTTAAATCAGGATGTTTTTCAGAAAGTGGATCTGGTACAACCCAACGAGCAATATCAGGTAAGTATTGGCGGGCTCCGAAGTCATAAGCGCCAGTTTCTTGCAGTTCCTTGGAGCTATACTTGTAATTCTTATAAGTTCCCTGCCCAAAATAAGCATTACCGGTTTTCAGATGGTTCATCCCAAATGGATAATAATCATTACTGTCCACGATTTCAAGAACACCTGTGCTGTTTTTCCCAAAGCTCACTCTTACATTTCCTAAGTGATCCTTGTATTGGTAAATGTACTGATTTTTCTGATAATCATAAAATCCTTCAGAAGTAGGGAAAAACTGTAAATCCGGAGTTTTGGCTGATTGGAGAGAAACGGTAGTATTTTCCAATGAGAAAGCCTGAGGTTCCATTGCTCTTGCTGTCATCAATTCAATTTCCCCACCTCCTCCTGAAGTAACGATATCTCTTTTAAAATACTGAAAACCATCCAGATACTCTGTCTTTTCTGTAGTAGTGGTAACGTTATAATATCCTGAAACACTATTTACAGAGGTTTTTTCCAGCTTTGTACCATCTGCTCTATACATGTTATTGATAACAGTGCCAGCAGTACCGAAATCTATACTCATTTCCTGAGGAAGATTCAAATGATTGTATTTGATGTCTAAGATTTGCTTATCGGGCATTGAAATCATATTTCCATTGGCATCATATCCAATAGGTAATCCAGCTGTACCTTCGTACCCTGTACTATTACCGCTGTTATCTTTAATTTTGACAGCCTGGTTTCCCATATAATCATATGCAAGATTGTCAATTACCGTAGCGGTATTGCTTCCATTCTCCATCACAGAAGTCCTGTAAAGGGCGGTAATATTACCATTTACATCATACTGCAGAGATTCTGTATTTTCTTTGCTGTATGGGTTGTTGGGATTCTGATAGTATCCTGCCGTCAGCCTGTTGAGTTTATCGTAAGCATAACCGTATCTCTTTGGGGTTAACGAAGGATTTACGCCCAATGTTTCAACAGATCTCCAGTCTACTTCTGCGATATTGCCGTTGTATTTTGGAAGTACATCTTTACCTAAAAATAGTGCAGGGTCAGCATTGGTAACACCTTCTTTCTGAGTATACTTGATTTTATAAGAAAAAAGCTTGCCTCCTAAATCTGCAAGACTCATCTGGCTTTTGTTGATGTCAGTCATCCACCCTCTGATATTGTAAGCGTAATCAATACTCTGAAGGTTGTTTCCTACCTGCTTGTTGACCAGTTGAGAGAGTTCATTATAACTGTTTTTAGCCAATAGTTCTTCAGGATTGCTGTCTACCTGGTGATAATGTTCCTTCAGCCTGTTTCCATTATCATATACAAAACGTTCTTTTACCGTGATTCCTGTTTCCCCTGCCTTTCGTAAATGAGTAGTAATGGTTTGTAAAGCAAGCCCCGTAAAATCCAGTTTGGATTCTGTGTGGGTATATCCTCCCAAATGATTAATAGAGTGACTGCCAATAGCTCTTCCTTTCTGATCATAATAGGTATAGTTCTTTGTCCACTTGTCATCATCAATGTTTTTTACAAAGCTCATCACAGGAAGTCCTTTGGTACTTCTCCCATCAGCTGCAGGAGCTGCTGGCAATACTGGCTCTCCCTGAATAGTTGAAGGAAATGCAGGATTAAAACCGTAGGCAGGATAAGAGTCATAATAATTTACCGATAATAAAGTGAGCCACTTAGAGGCATGAGGATAGGTGACATCAGGATCGTAATAAACATCCATTCCCTGCCTGGTAAAGACCACAAAATTAGTCCGTGTCATATTATTTGAACCATCAGCCAATGGTTGCTCTGCATTTCGGTCTCCTCCTGTCGCAAGTCCAGTAATCACAACTCTTCCAAACTGATCGTACTGAGTATACAGCCATTGCCCTTTTGTTCTTAATAGAGCATCCTGAGTTCCTACAAGTCTATCCTGTTTGTCATATACCATATATTCCCAGCCTTTGCCAGGAAGCTTTTTTTCCACAAGTCTTCCCCTGCTATCATAACGGTATTGATAGCATAAAGTATTGAGAAGATCATCCGTAATAGGCTTATGAACAGCGAGAGGAGGAATAACAAAAGCCAGCTGGTCATATTCATTGTAAACATAATAGGTATCGATATGTTCTGCAGAACTCTTTATTTTCCTTACCAACAGAACCTGTCCTTTACCGTTTTTAAACTCTATGGTTTCATTGTCATCCTCATCTTTGACAGAGTTTTTATAAAGCTGGTTGGGGGCATAAACCGTGGCAGAGGATAAGCTCAGTACACTTTTAGTAGCTCCATCTACCCAGCTTGTGGTTGTGGTAAACTGATAGACTTCATTAAATCCGTTGGTATCATAACTGAACTTTACAGATTTTCCGTTCCAGTCATTACCTACCTGTTTCTGCTCCAGAATCCTGTCCAAAGGAGAGTTTTCCAGCACTTTTTCAGAATAGATCTTTTCATTTCCGTAGGTGTTAGGATAAACACCTAATGGACCTGAATAATAGTTTCCATTGCTGGTAGAAAGTTGGGGAACTGGCAAGTAATCTCTCACCTGTCTTCCGAAAGGATCATATTCAATATGGGTCACAACATCACGTCCCAGTGGTGATGCTGTTACGTTAACAATCTGCTTGGCCCTTCCCAACCCATCAAAATACTGAACGGTTTCTGAGGATTTGGTTGGAGAAGTTCCGTTATAATCCAGATACGTTTTGGACTGGATATAGTTTTCATTGCTTGAAATCGTGGAAAGCTGCGCATAGGTTATATTGGATAAGAGCAGAGCTCCTATTGGTAGTATTATCTTTTTCATCAGTTTTAGTTTTTATAGTTGTATTTCATTTCCTTCAACACTTTGCCGTTCACATCGATCACTTTCTGAAGTCTGTTTGCGGAATCATAAACATAGCTTTCTCTGATTCCTGATGGTGGTGTGATGCTTCTTACTCCAATTAATGGATCATAAGTGTAGGTAGTGATCTGATAATTTGGCAGAGCGTTTCTGAAGGTGTTCAGTACAGACAAAAATGAAGTTTCATCATTATTAGCAACAGCAGAGGCATCTGTATTGGAAGCATTAATAATGGAATCCATTAAAGACTGCTGGATATCTGATAATTTAGCTCCTTCTATTTTGGCAATAGGCTGAGTTTGGTTGTAACCCCAGATGATTACTGTTGAAAGACCATTTTTTGCGGTATATTGCTGCAAATTTCCTTTGGGATCGTATTTGTCAAAGGTTACTTCAGTAATTGCTACCGATGGGTTTTGAAGTTCGTAAGCTAACACTGAAATGGGCAAAACCAATCCTGATGTTTTTGTATTAGCCTCAGATTGATTTATAGGATAAATTGTTTCTGATTTTGCCAGTATTTTGCTTGTAGTACCCATTGTTTTACTACTTATAGTCTCTAAAGGAATTTCAACCATATTTTTTGATATCATCAATTGATTTCCTTTTTCAGATGCATAGGCGTAGCTTATATCGCTTGAAGAGTTATCTGGAAGGGTCGTTTTTTTATTGGATAATTGATAATGAGGATTAGAATACGTATTATCTATTGATGTAGTAAGTATTTTATCATTAAATAGCTCTGTGATCTGCTTCTTTCTCTCAAAACTAAAGTCAGAGAATAATGGATAATACTCATACCTATAATCCGTCTTGTAGATGTAATCATCTGGACTTTGTCCTCCAAAGGTTGATAATAAAACCCTGTTTCTAGGTTCAATTCTTACTCCAAAATTTTCATTTAAAACCAAATTCTTTCGGTCATAAATAATAGTATCTTTTTGAACTAATGAATAATTGCCATTGTCATTTTGTTTATAATATAAAGTCTTTTTAAGATTTCCTAGTTTCCATCCCATATAGGGTGTCCTTGTTCTATGATCTATAGTAGCCATATCTGTAGCTTCCAAAGGAGCGTTATTCTCAAAAAAATACTCTTTCTTTATTTTTTTATTATTCACATTATCAACAGATGTTTCAGTAACTTGTCCATAAACAATATTACTTCCCGATGAGTTTCTAAACGGATAATCAATGACTCCATAAAACTTGTTAATTCCTTCATAGAAGTTTTCGGTTACTAATAATGGATAACCGTGCAAGATTCCTGTGGAATATACTTTTCCACCCACTGTTTCATTATAAGAATATTCAGTTCGTAAAAGCTCTGCATTATTCTCTTTCTGAACGATAGATTTTATTCTTAATCCTCCCGCATTTTGTATATTGTCAGGATTAGTATTTGGCTGTTGATTATTTTTTACAGGACCCAGAAAAGACATCATCAATGTAAAACCTCCTGCACTATTAAATAGCCCTCCTTCATCATAGGTTAATACTTCCCGATGCGCTGTTAAAAGATATTCTCCTTTAGGAAACATTACTGTTTTATCAATGGTATGGCTCATCAAAGTAAATATTTGCCAGTTTCCATTTACTTTTCTGTATATGATAATATTGTAGGAATTATTGGCTCCGTTATTTTCATCAAATACCTGTTCAATCTGAGTATTTAAATCAACAGAGGTATCTTCTTCAAACTCCCAGTTCATCTCATAATTCATTTCTGGAGGAAGCTGTTCTCCTGTATTAGGATCAGCAGCCTGTTCACTGGCGAAGGCTACATATTTTGTCTCCATTGAAAATAGATCTCCGATAACCACTTCATTAATATCATTGATCGCCTGATAGGTATGATTTTCGTAATCAAATTCGGTAGATCCGCCTGTAGGATAGGTGATTTTTTTAAGCATCCCTATTTTTGAATAATCCTCTCTTACAGCTCTGTTTGCTGTACCTGCTGATTTTACACCATTGGCATACTTAAAATTAATGTTAGGGATCAGTTCAGTATTTTCAGTATGTCCATTATAATAACCAAAGAAATCCTGTGCAAAACTAAGTCGACTTGGTAATTCACCTGGGAAATACTCAAAATTATGTTTACTGATTATCTGGTTGTTTTTATCGTATTCAGATACCCCATTTAATTTTAACCTTGGAATAGCTCTGTCAAAGTTGGGTGTAAAAATATAATTATTACTTCTTGAAAAATCATTCATTGGAGTTGGAAACTCTGAATTGAAATATCCCTGATTAAGTTGATAGGTTTTAATTACGTTGTTATTATTTTTAATTTTTATTTTATCCAGGGAATAAGCATTGAAGTCTTTTCGTGCTGTTGTAGATTTAATAAATTCAATCTCTGTATTTTCATAAACAATTCGGTTTATAAGCTTATCTGCAATTCCTGGTGAACTGTAAACATTATAAACTTTTCCATCTTTAGTTTTAGCAATTTCAGATGATATTGGGTATTTATTACCTATCACTACAGGATTACCACTTGACCAAGAAACTACATCATATTTTCCATTAAAAAAATCAAAATTATTAGCAAAATATTTATATTGAGAGGTAAGGTAAACATCCTGTTTTGTTAAATCGGTAACTGGAACAGCATTACCATCATAATAAAATCTTACTGTCTTATTATCATTGGTAGTAATTTTTACAAGTAACCATGTGCCGAATTGAGGATCTGTACCGTTTGAAAATGCACTATCATTGCTAATGCTTACACTTGAGACCTCCTCTATAACTTCAAATCTATTGTCATTGTCATCTGATTTTCCAAAAAAATAAGTATTCCCTGAACCATCAATAATTTTAAAGTCAACGATATTTCCATAATTATTTAAAGTGGGAATGATCTTGATATTATTTAAAGGAGTTGAGACAAACTTATTGGTTGAGAAATCATAAAAGAATTTAAAATTCATATTGAATAATGAAACATTAAATTCATCTGGTTCCAGATCAACATTTTCAGCATTTTGATCCAGCCATACATCAGTATATGTACCTGTTGAATTGTTCATCAGGCTATTTTTAGCAGTGGCAATAGACTGTAGGTAAAATGCAGAATCATTATAATTATCTCTTTTGCCTCTGATACTTCTGGAAATAGTTCCCATTGATGATAAATTCCATCCCTGTCCTACAGAACTTGCTACTTCACTTACTTTTATGCCTTGTGTATTATATTGTAAGCTAATAGGAATAGATAAATTATTATTAATAGGTAATGTATAGATTGGAACTGAAACATTTACAGAACCATTGGATAAAGATATTGGTTTATCAATATATTTTCCTAACGAACTTATATCAGGAGTTTTTGGAGTAAACCCTAAATAAGTATCTTTCATTTGATTTTGTGAATACAGCCAACTGCAAAACAGCAAGAGGCACATAATTTGATATTTTTTCATCGTGTTTATTTCTTAATTAATTTAGCACTTGCCGTTTTGTTGGTATCTGTTTTTATTGTGATCAGATAAGCTCCCTGAACCAAAGCCTGGGTATTGATCTTCGTGACTCTGTTTTTAGTTTTTATACTTTGGAGCTGCCTTCCGCTCATATCATATAACAGAATATCTGCTTCTTTAAAGTCGTTGAATCCTATTTCTACATAAGCATAGTCAGATACTGGATTTGGATAGATCTTGATATCGTATTTTTCAATCAACTGGTCTACCTGTTTGTCTCCCAGCTTTACAATTTTCCAGTTTTCTTTACCCAATTCTTCTGCACTGGTTCCAGCGAGAATAATGGAGCCGTCTCTGTTGAGTTTTAAATCAGAAAGTCTTTCTTCTTTTTGTCTGGATTCTCCTTTTACGTGTTTTCTCCACTGCTCATTACCATTTTGATCTAAATACAGCATCCAGAAGGTTTCATCATCAGTTTGAATTCTTCCTTCAGCCTGGGTGTAACCTCCTAATAAAATTCCTTTAGAAGATTTATCGTCAACAGAATGAAGAACACTCATTCCCATTAGAATATCTCTGTTTTTGAAATTGTAGGATTTCTGCCACTGCTCTTCTCCTCTTTCATTGAGAGCAATCAGCCAAAGATCTGTCCCTTCTTCAATGCCTACGGTTTTGTTTTCTGATCTTTCTGATCTTGATTCTCCACCAATGATAAAACCTGTAGAGGTTAGTGCAAGGTTTCTCAAATGATCATCTCCTTTGCCTCCGAAGTTCTTTTCCCATTCTACTTTTCCGTTTTTGTCCAATTTTACGATCCAGTAATCACCCTCACCAAAGTTTTCAGTTTGTTTCGAGTTGCGGGATACGGAATTTGGGTTTTGAACGTTTGATGCAGAACCCGCATGTCGCATCCCGGAACCTTGTTCAGAACCAGAAACACGAACCTCGGAACTCCTGGAATAAATCCCTAGTAATGCTCCACCATCTCTCGTTGGAATCATCTTCTCTACTTCGTCTAAACCTTTTCCGCCTAAAATTAATTGGGAGAGTTCTTTTCCGTTTTTATCGAGTCTCGTGATCCATACGTCTTTAGAGCCATAGCCTTTTGCAGAATTCTGTATATTTCCGGCCACAAAAAATCCTAAATCAGTAGTCTGGATAACAGCTCTGGCTTCTTCATCGGAAGAACTTCCCAACGTTTTCTGCCATAATTCATCCCCAAATTCATTGATTCTGATCAGCCAGATATCGGAACCGCCTTTGGAATCCTCTTTTTTATCTAAACCTTTTCCGGAATAAGATGTTCCGGCTAGTAAAAAACCTCCATCCTGAGTAGTAACAGTCGCAGACAGATAATCATGGTTTTGTCCTGAGAAATATTTTTCCCACACTTCCTGTCCTTGTTGATTGAGTTTTATTAAATGAAAATCGTAACCGTTATTTTGCTTACTGCCTGAAGCGTGCTGCTTATTGCTTTGAATAGAGCTTCCTGTGATCAGATACTGCTGATCAATGGTTGTAGTGATCTGGCTTAGAAAATCCTGGGTAGAGGATTGGATATCTTTCTGCCACACCACTTCCTGAGCAGATACGCCCAGGATTGTGCATAAAGTGAATGCACCGAGATAAAGTCTTCTCATCCTTGTGTTTTTGTTTTTTAGTTATTAATCAGTTTATTAAAACTGCACGAATGTAATGCTTTTTAATACATGAAAATCAACATATTACAGTTTTACGTAAATAATACTATTAATAATTAATTCTTCTTTACAATGTATTAGAATTGGTTCATTATAATGCAAAAATATTTACACCAACGACAGAACATCTCGCATTAAATACAATATGCACAGAGCTTGAAATTCTCATTTCAATTACGAAATTATATCACATAAAAGACAATATTGCCACACCTTATAAACCATAAAACACTTTCTCTATATCATCTTTAATCATTTCATTATCAGCTATTGCAGTGATTTATTTTTATCAATAAGTTTACTGCATGATGAGAAAAAGCTATTACCAAAAACTGGCATTGATGGTCACATTGCTGACTGTTTTATTAGCCTATCAGAAATACACCAGTCGTGAAAAAGAACCTTTTCCTGAAGTTACCTTTATTAAAGATTCTTCAATACGGGATCTATCAGATTTTGATCCTAATATACTGGACAAAGAACAGTGGCTGAAACTTGGATTTTCAGATAAACAAGCTGCTACTATCCTTAAGTATAAAGATATGGTAGGAGGAAAATTTACGTCAAAAGAGCAGTTGAAAAAATGTTATGCTATTTCCGAAGAGAAATTCAGTGAGCTAGCCTCTTTCATCTTGCTTCCTGAAGCAGCAGAAAAAGGAGATTCCAAAAGATTCACTCCATACGGGAAGAAAGGAATTATGATTTCAGCGAAATTCAATCCTGATCGGTTTTCTGTCCACGACTGGCTTAAGATGGGTTTCAGTGAAAAGCAGGCAGAAGCTATTATAAAGTATAGAAATTATCTCGGAGGAAGTTTTATCAGTAAGGAAAAGTTTAAAGAATGCTTTATCATTTCCCCGGAAAATTACAGCAAAATCGCACCTTATCTTTTGCTGCCGGAAAACACTCCGGAAAACTTCAGGAATTTTGCGAAGGATAATACTGTAAAACCCAGAATTCAATATCATATTTTTGATCCTAATCAGCTTGATTTAGAGGGTTGGAAAACACTTGGATTCTCAGAGAAACAAGCAATCATAATCCTCAATTACCGGGACAGAAATTTACGGGGAAGTTTCAAAAGCCTAGAAGATCTGCAGAAATGTTTTGTGATCTCCGCAGAGAAATTTCAGGAGATGAAACCCTATATCAAAATTCAGGAAAAACAACAGGAAAAAACAGATTTTTCAAAAACAGATCTTAATACCATTACTTTCAAACAGCTTATAGAATTTGGTCTGGATGAAAGAAGTGCAGGCTCAATAATTGGCTTCAGAAAGAAGCTGGGAGGTTTTATGAATAAGCAGCAAATTTTAACCACCTACAACATAGATCAGGATCTGGTTCAAAAACTGATTTCAATAGCCCCGTTGATTATATCCAATGTTCCCAGGTATTCATTAGTAGAAGCACCTGAGGAATGGCTTAAAAATCATCCTTATTTCAAGTATTCAGCAGAAAAAATCATATTCTACCGGATCAGTAACCCTGATGATAAGAAAATATGGAAACTTTTGAAACTGAAACTTGAGTATGAAGAAAGAATGAAATTATATATAAAATAACATGAACCCTAAAATAGGCGTAAACTCTTCCAAAATATTCCGGAAGAGTTACGTCCTGCAAAATAATATCTTCGATTTTAGTGATGCATGTAGTTGCTTGGACCATTAGTCCCTTCAATGGATTCCGGCAGTATTCCATATTTATTACGTAAATCTACTGTGCCTAATTTTTTTTCCGTATTAATATCAATTATACTGATCGTACCGGAATTTAAGTTGGGGAGATCCAATAAATTATTCTGTACTGCTACAACTTCTTTTCCTGATTTGGTTTTAAAGAAAGCCATATGATGTGCGCCTTTATCCGCATCCAGAGTCTTCAAAAGCTTTAGTTGAGGAAGATTATTAATATCAAAGACAAGTACTTTTCCAGGTTCTGCAAAACTCACGTACAATTTGTTGGTATCATCAATATACATTTCAAGTGCCCAGCCTAAACCTTTTGTGCTTCCGTCAAAAATCTTAGTAAAAGCATCATATTTTTTGGTTATAGCATTATAGGGAGCTATCCAGATATCTCCACCAAGCATTGTAGTAGCAAGTGCATATTGCGGGAACTTTCCGCGCAGTAACAAGACTTCTACAGGAGCAGATAAATCAGTTGGAGAGTCTGCAACCTGATAGGTTTCCTTTATTTCGTAAGTATTGAGATCTAATAAAGTACAGGTATTACCCATTCCGGTAGTAAGATCAGGGTGAATAGTGGATGATACCATCATCAGTCCTTTTTCCTCATTGATGGAAATACCGTGTGGATACATGATAAACTTATTGGGGTTAGTCTGAATGGGTGCTTTAATCGTTTTGATAAGCTTATTATTAGCCGCGTTAAAAACACCTATACTTCCGTCTTTTGGACCTCCTGCTCCACCCATAAAGGTCATAAAATATCTTCCGTCATTGGTAAAAAATAAATTTTCGCCTACCGTATTCTCACCCGTATCAACAGGAATTGCGTTCAATAATATGGGTTGTCCGTTTTGGTCTTGCCCGGTTTTTACTTCGTAGAGATAACTGCCTCCCAAAGCAGTTGTGAACATTTTGTTGGCATTTTGATTGTAATAAATATGGTGAGGCAATACACCGACACCTAATTCAAGCTTACTGCTTATATTTCCAAAATTGGGTGCTTCAGGATCAAGTTCAATAACGGCAATTCCGTCTGGTAATCCTTTTAAACTTCTGTAATCAATGTAAAATGAAGAATCATGTGGATGATCCGGATAATGATTATCATTTTGACAACTCACTAATATTACCAAAGTAATACATACTAGAACTGAATTAAGACTTAATTTCATGATTTTCAGGCTATTATTGTTAATATTATAAATATAAAACATTTTCACTGAAAAATAAAATATATTACACCAATACGTGAAAAAACAATAAATAACATTAAAAAATAATGCTTCCCATAGGTAATACAAGGAAGCATGAAATTAAAAACCGTTAAGTATTTTAGATATTTTTAATCAATTGTTTTACTGGAATCTGCCAGCAGGGAGTTAAGTGTATTCAGTTCCTCATCCGTCATATCTCTCCATTTCCCGATAGGTAAATCAAGTTTGATATTCATGATACGGATTCTCTTAAGTTTTTTTACTTCGTATCCAAGATATTCACACATTCTTCGGATCTGTCTGTTCAGTCCCTGAGTAAGAACAATTCTGAAATTCATTTCATCAATCTTTTCTACCTCACATTTTTTAGTCACGGTATCAAGAATTGGAACACCGTTTCGCATTTTTTCCAAAAATCTTGGTGTGATAGGTTTGTCTACCCGAACAAGATATTCTTTCTCGTGGTTATTTCGTGCTCTAAGAATTTTATTAACGATATCACCATCGCTCGTTAAGAAAATAAGTCCTTCACTTGGTTTATCCAGTCTTCCGATCGGAAAAATTCTTTTGGGGTGATTGATATAATCTACGATATTATTTTTTTCACGTTTTGTATCCGTGGTACAAACGATTCCTACCGGCTTATTAAAAACAATATACACCGGTTTTTCCTGAGGCTCTCTGATCGGTTTTCCATCTACTTCTACAAGATCTTCATCAGAAACTTTGGTTCCTAACTCAGGAATTTTCCCGTTTATCTTGATCCTTCCTTCTTCCAAAAGTTTATCTGCTGCTCTCCTTGAACAGTATCCCACTTCCGATAAATATTTATTGATACGCGTTTTTTCCATTAGTCTTTTCCGTAGCCGGTATAATTTTTATTACTGAAATCGGGGGTTCCATAGCTTAAATCTATGAAAAATCATCATCCCATCTTTCAGTTTATGTGATTTGAAAACGATTCCTCCTTCGGGCTCAATATTTTTGAATAGGAAACTTGTATTTTCAGTATTTCCTAATGCAAAGTTAGGAAGAAAATGATATTCTTATGAAAGTAATACCATAATCAATATTTCCTGATGGTGTATGATTTTCAATATCCTGAGAATTGCTGGTTTAATTTTTACAGACCTTCAAATCTATACTCATTATTCAGGAACTGATCTGTAGCATCTTCAATGGCATAGTCACCAATCTTGGTACGTCTCAGCTGTGTCAGATAAGCTCCTACTCCCAATTCCTGCCCGATATCATGGGCCAGACTTCTGATGTAGGTTCCTTTTGAACATCCTACCATAAAACTCACCACAGGAAAATCAATTTTAATATCCTTGATGTAATGGATCGTTGTTTTTCTTGCTTTCATTTCCACTTCTTCACCAGCTCTGGCAAGGTTGTATGCTCTTTCACCATCAATTTTAATAGCCGAATAAACAGGTGGTTTCTGTTCAATTTCTCCAACAAATTTTTCCAACACTTCTTTTACCTGTTGTTCAGTAATATGCGAGATATCCTGTTGAAGAATTTCAGGTTTTTCAGTATCATAGGATTCTGTCTGTACACCAATCTTGATCTCTGTCCAATATTCTTTGGGAGCATCCTGAATTTCAGGAATTTTCTTTGTAAATTTTCCACAGCAGACGATAAGAAGCCCAGTTGCTCTGGGATCTAAAGTTCCGGCGTGTCCGATTTTAAATTTTTTAGGAAGATCAAACTCCCTCTTAAGTTTATATTTCATTTTATTGACAGCCTGGAAAGAAGTCCAGTCCAAAGGCTTATCCAATAAAAAAATGTATCCTGATTTCAGTTCTTCAGCAGTCATGAATGGGTATAAAAGATTTCTTATTTAAAGAAATAAAAATAAATCAACAGGGCAACTCCAACAAAAATACGGTACCAGCCCCAAGGTTTGAATCCATATTTGTTAAGCACACCAATAAATGCTTTAATGGCAATAAGTGCTACAATAAATGCTACAATATTTCCTACCACGAAGATCATAATGTGATCCTGTGAAGACATAATCATTTCATATCCTTTCTGTGGATTTGCGGTTTCTTTTCCCCAGGTCTTAACAAAAACTGAGTACACTGTTACCGCAAGCATGGTAGGAACTGCAAGAAAAAAAGAGAATTCTGCAGCAGCCTTTCTGGTAAGACCTTGTGCCATTCCCCCAATGATGGAAGCAGCACTACGGCTTGTACCCGGCATCATTGCAAGACACTGCCAGAAACCAATGGTAACAGCATTTCTTATCGTAATTCCTTTTTCATCATCAATCTTAGGATTCTTAAACCATTTATCGGCAAACAATAAAACTACACCACCCAACACCAGTACAGAAGAAATCGCAATCTGGTTCCCAAGAACGGCTTCAATTTTATCATCGAATAAATATCCCAACACCAAAGCCGGAACGACTGCAAATGCAAGTTTGAAATAGAACTGAATATTATTTAAGTCAAAAAACTTTTTCCAATAAGCTACTACCACAGATAAAATAGCTCCAAACTGAATAGACACCTGAAACATTTTTAAAAATTCTGTTTCTTCCAACCCCATAAGATTCGCAGTAAATCCCATATGTGCTGTAGAGGAAATCGGAAGATATTCCGTCAAGCCTTCTACAATGGCAATAATAATTGCTTTGATTAAATCCATATTCTTTTAAAAATTAAAAAGATTAAAAGATTTAAGAATTAGAAAAATCAGCTCATTGGCTTACATCTTTCAATTCTTAAATTTTTTAATCCTTAAATAAAATTATTTTATTTATTTTCTTTTTAAGATCGCGTACACTTCTATTGCAAATCCTATAACAACAAACAGAGGTGCTATTCTGATTCTTCTGATAGAAAAGATCCCATCATTCCATGAGTTAGGATCAAATTTTCCATCTACAGTATTGGCATCAGGTCCCATCATCAGTAGAAATCCTACTACAATAAATGCTAATCCGATCAGCATCCATTTGAAATTCTGCTGTCCGAAATAGAAAGTGTTTTCCTGTGGTACTTCAGCTTCATGTCCAAAGTCTGAAGCGGAAAATTTATTTGTTTTTTTGCTCATTATTAAGAGTAATATAAATCGTCAACGTTTGATTTTAAGAATCTCCATGTAGCGAAAATTGTACTTAACACAGAAATAAAAATTCCTACTCCAAGTACCAGGATAACTAACCAGAAGTACTGATTGTTGTCCTGCACGAAAGCTGAACCAATCTGACTTGTGAAATAATACCAGACTCCACCTAACGCAATAAGACCTATTACAGAACCGATAGCTCCCAGAATAATAGCTTCTACAATGAAAGGTTTAAGGATAAATCTTCTTTTCGCTCCTACCAACTGCATTGTTTTAATAATAAATCTCTTCGAGAATATCTTCAGACGGATAGAGTTGTTGATCAATACAACTGCCAATATCAGAAACAGAATCGAAAATCCTAAAATCCATTTCAGAATTCTGCTTAGGTTATTGTAAACATCTACCATCAAAGTACTGTCATTTTTAACATCGATAATCCCTGGAACAGATTTGATCTCTTTGATGGCTTCATCAATTTTTGCTGGATCTACGAATTCCGGTTTTAAAGCTACTTCAATAGAGGAAGGGAAAATATTTTCTTCGAACAATGCATCACTGTCGATTCCCATACTCTTTTTGGCTTCTTTAGCCGCCATATCCCTTGAAATATAAGTCGCTTTTTTTACAGGAGCTAATAACTGTACCTTTTTAAAAGTTTCTTCCTCAAGTTTTGCAATTTTTACAGAATCTTTAGCGTCATAGTTTTCATCAAAGTAGGCATTCACCACCAACTGTTCTTTGATATAGTCAGAATACTTCTGGGCATTAATCAGAATAAGCCCCATTAATCCTAACAAAAATAACACTAAGGCAATACTTATCACTACTGTAATATTGCTGGACCGAAGCCTTTTCTTATTAAATTCATCTACAGATTTAGCCATTAATATTAAAATTTTTGGCTAAAATAGAAAAAATCTTCCGAAATTTGGGACGAAATAAAGAAAATCACTGTTAATAAAATCATAAAAAACTTTGAGTGTAAAAGCAAAAAAACATCTTGGACAGCACTTCCTGACAGATGAAAATATCGCAAGAAAAATTGTAGAAGGTCTTAGTTTTGAGAACTATACCAACATCATGGAAGTAGGCCCTGGAATGGGAGTTCTTACCAAATATCTTCTTGAAAAGGATCAGAACATTTACCTTGCAGAAATAGACACAGAATCTATTGAATACCTGAAAAACAATTATAAAAAAGTAACGGAAGAAACTTTTGTAGGAGATTTCCTGAAGCAGGATTTCAGTTTTATCAAAGACGATCAGATTGCTATCATTGGAAATTTCCCTTATAACATTTCGTCACAGATTCTGTTTCAGATTGTAGATCATTACCAATTGATCCCGGAAATGGTGGGAATGTTCCAGAAAGAGGTTGCTGAAAGAACGGCTGCTGTTCCCAGAACTAAAGATTACGGTATTCTTTCTGTTCTGATACAGGCGTATTATGATGTATCTTATATGTTTACGGTACATGAGAACGTCTTCAATCCTCCGCCAAAAGTAAAATCGGGAGTCATCAGACTTACAAGAAACCCTAAAGAAGGACTTGCAGGCAATGAGGTTCTGTTTAAGCAGATTGTTAAGACAGGTTTCAACCAAAGAAGAAAAAAGCTTTCTAATGCTCTGAAATCATTAAACATTCCTGAAGCCCTAAAAGGACATGAATTTTTAGATAAGAGAGCGGAAGAACTTAGTGTTGCAGATTTTATACACTTTGCGAATCTCTGGAAAGAAAATCAATAGACAATTATTATAAAAAGCTCCTCTATCAGGAGCTTTTTTTGTTGAATAAAGTACCCTTATTCGTTAAAAGTAGAAAGCCTTTCAAATAAATTCGAAAGGCTTTCTTTTATAGTACATTATCAATTTTAGTTTCTGTTCTTCAGCATGATCCATCCTGACCAGTTCATCTGAGCTTTTGATTTTGGATACTCAAAGTTGAATTTATACCAGTATGTTGCTGTAGGAAGTCTCTTACCACCTACTGTTCCGTCCCAGGTAGGATTTTCTTTTGAGAATCTGAACATTTCTACTCCATATCTGTCATACACAGAACCTGTAAAGTTTTTAAAGTCTCCAAGAGCCTTAAGATCCAGTACATCGTTGATTCCGTCTTCGTTCGGCGTAATGATATTGTTAATCTGCAATGTAAAGAATTCAAGAGATCCCACACAATGCGTTCCTACTCTTCTTACTAAAACAGTGTAGTTTGTATTATCTAAAAGGTTAGTAAATACATTAGAAGCCTGCCATGTAATACCATTGTCAATAGAATATTCCAAAGTACTTGGTGTATTGTTCATTGGCGGGTTTTCCGCTGTAATTGTTACTGACTTTTTGATACTTTCATAATTTAAAGCGGTAACGAAAGGAGTTGCTGCTCCCATTACTTTAGCTTCAAAAACTTTCTTACAGATACCGTTATCAATTTCCACTGAGTAAATACCCCATTGATTCACATTAATTTTCTGCGTTGTAGCACCTGTGCTCCAAAGATATTTATAACCGTCACCAGCTCCTGCATCCAGGGTTACAACATCACCTACACACATTTCAACATCTTTCAATGTAGAGGTAATTTCTGGTGTCACTTCAATTCTAATTGTTGCCGGATTCAGAGATTTACATCCTTTTGCTCCAATTGCATATACTGTAAATGTGGTAGTCTGATACAGAGTAACGGTCTGCATATTCCCTGTTCCCATAAAATTGCTCCAAAGATAAGTATCTCCTCCTTCAGCAGTAAGAGTTACAGATTCTCCCGGACAGATTTTTATTCTGGAAGCTTTCACTTTAGCGGTTGGGGTTGCTTCTTTCTGTAATGTCAGTTCTACAATTTTGCTACAGAATCCTCCATTGGAAACCAAAACATACAAAATCTGTCCATCGTTACCATTATAGTTTAAAGGAGTCTGAATATAGTTGTTATTCTGTGCAACAGCATCTGCCTGATTTTCGTAGAATTTAAAGATAGCTCCAGGCGTTGGGCTGATGGTAGGCATAATTGTACTTAAATCAAAAGTAGTAATATCCGGTGTGGTACAAAGCAGCAATGTTGCATCCTGAGCCTGAGGTGTTGTTCCTCCGTGAATCTGTATGGAAGCTTTACCCGGACATGGATTACCTGGAACACTTACTTCGATAGTATAAGTACCAGGCTGTATTGCAGTAATTGTATTAGTCGTTGCATTAGGTATTGGTGCACCGTTATAGAACCACTGATATACAAGGTTAGGGTCATTTACAGAAGCTGTAATTACCTGAGGGACATTATCACATACATTGATATCTGAAGGCAATTTGGTTCCTGCAGGATCTAAAAGGTCTACTCCGATATTGAAAGATCCACCTTCAAGGAATACTGCAGAGTCATAACTATGGTCACTGTAATCGGCAATTACCATTTTAAAGTGGTATTGCTGTCCTGCTACTACGGTTGCCGTAGCAGTCAATGGAATCGTTCTTCCGTTAAAATTTGTTTCAACGTTCCCGGTGTTATATCCTGCAAAATATTGTTCGTTTACGGCACCACAACTCCCTGCAATTGCAGGGTGGATATTGGTAATACTTACCGGTCCTGCTCCTCCCGGAAGTACAGCCATATTTACATAAGGTCCACCTGAAGTAGGTCTCAATAAGATGGCAAATGCATCTGCAAAGGTACAAGGGAATGAGCCTGTATATTCTTCTGAGGCAATCAGATAATTAAATTTAATCTGAGAGGTGGTTGGAACGAAGTCAAACTCCAAAAGCACAGCATCATTCAATCTGCTTTCCACTACCCCAATCACCTGTGCAAGGTCAGCATCTGATCCTCCACCGTTCACATCACTAAGGCCACCCTCAAAGGTGTTACCAGCTCTTCTTGCAAATCCTGTGGAAAGAATAAGTCCATCTTTAAACGGAAAATTGGTTGCAGCCTTATGAAAATATCCCCATGCTCTGTTTGCCTCACTTGCAGCATGATTAGGTGTAATCTTCACATTGGTTACATTGGGAGTAAGACAAGTATTGGTCCCGGATGAGATCAATACATCTTTAACCATTTTTTCAATAGTATAAGCTGTTTCAGGATACTGCGGAGCATTCACATCAATAAAAGCACCAGCCCTTCCGGATAGATTTGAAGGAATTTCTTTTGCCTGTTTTCGCGGAGGCAGATCTTGTGAAAATAAAAAAGTCGAGATGACTAAAAAAAATAAACAAAGCGGTAGATATCTTCTCATAATATTTTTGTTTCAACAAATTTAATTTTTTTTTAAATATATCATATACATATTTATATTTTTTACCACAAAAAAACAAAATAAGAACCTCTTACAGTAAATTTTCATTAATCAATCCCTATTCGGACAAATCATAAATAGTGTGGTAGCATTGTATTACAAAATATTTTAACATATTCCTCCCCTATTCCAAATAATTCACAAAACGCAACAATCTTTATTCCTAAAAACAACAAAATCTTTCATTGCTGAAAGATTTTGTTGTTGATTTTTTATTTTAGTAAATTCTAGTTTCTGTTCTTTAAGAGAATCCAACCTGAACGTTGTTCCATTTTCTTGCTGGCAGGATTTTCCCATTGTACCCTATACCAATAAGTAGCGGTAGGAAGATTGATTCCTTTTAAAGATCCTGTCCATATAACATTACCTTTACTTGCTTTAAATACTTCCGCCCCGTATCGGTCGAAAATTGAAGCTGCGAAGTCTTTGTATCCGCTGATTCCAGTAAAGTCAATGGTATCATTTACACCATCCATATTTGGAGTAATAGCATTGCTGATAACAAATGTAAAGTAATCCAGTGAAGTACCACATTTGGCACCTTTCACTCTTACCATTACAGAATACATCGTATTATTCAAAATACCTGTAAATATATTGGATGGCTGCCATGTCAATCCTCCATCTATAGAATATTCTAAAGTTCCACCTGTAGGATTACTTGCCGTAAGTGTAAGAATATGGTTATCATAAACAATATTGGTAAACTGTGGCAGATCAGGATTAATAAGCTGTGCAGAGAATGTTTTGGAACAAACCCCATTGCTGATTATCACAGAATACGTTCCGGGAATATTAGTGGTTATCGTCTGAGTCGTTGCTCCTGTACTCCATACATAAGTATAGTTGGGTCCTGCCCCGGCATCCAGAGTTCCTTTATCTCCGGCGCAGACAAATACATCTTTTAAGGTAGAAACAATCGCCGGAACTACTTCAATAGTAACTTTAGCCGGATTCACAGAGCTACATCCGTTTCCTCCTAATGCATATACTGAATACTCTGTTGTTACGGTAGGCGTCACTACCTGTGTGTTTCCGTTTCCTGTAAGTCCTACCCAGTTATAAGTTATCCCTCCTGTGGCAGTTAATGTTACAGATTCTCCTTCACAGATTTTTAATTTAGATGCTGTAAGACCTGCTATAGGTGGTCCTACCTGAACTGTAACAGTTGCGGGCGTTGCAGAAATACATCCGTTAGCTCCAACTGCAAATACCGTATACACAGTAGTTGTAGTAGGTGAAACAACCTGAGTATTTCCATTTCCTGTAAGACCATTGCCCCAGTTATAGCTTACCCCTCCGGAAGCAGTCAACGTCACTGATTCTCCCACACAAATACGAGGTTGTGATGAAACCAATGCAGCAACCGGTTGTACTTTATCTTCCTGAACTGTTACTGTAGCAGTAAATGTACAGCTCAGGTTTCCTGGTTGTGAAATGTTAGTAACCGTTAGAGTATAAGTTCCTCCAGAGCTTACAACAGGGGTAAGAGTATTACCTCCTGATACAATAGTTCCTCCGGTTGTTGTCCAGGCAATTGTAGATCCTGCAGGAACTACTGATGCCGAAGCATTGATAGTAACCTGAGGAGTTGTACAGGTAATTGTTTGTGGTGCAGCAATAGTAAGAGTAGTTTGGGCTGTGCTTAATAATTGCAGAGATACTACATAGCTGCAGCCTCCATTGCTTACTAATACATAAATAGTCTGGCTTCCTCCGGGAGGTGTATATGTTGTAGGTACTGCAATAAAGTTTCCGTTAGCTGCATTGGCATCAGCCTGATTGATATAGTAAGTAAAAGTAACGCCTGCAGTAGTTGTAATCTGAGGCTGAGCTTCAGTAAGATTATAAGTTAATCCTGGCTGATAACACTTATGCAGTGTTGCATTTTGTGCTGTAAAAGGCTCTGAAACTTCTATTGTTATCGTTGCAGGGTTTTGAGAGACACAACCATTTGCACCTACTGCTGTTACGGTATAAGTAGTGGTAACAGTAGGTGAAACAACCTGTGTACTTCCGTTTCCTGTAAGGCCATTACCCCAGTTATAGGTAGCCCCGCCTGAAGCGGTAAGTGTTACAGAATCTCCTTTACAGATTTTTATTTTGCTTGCTGTAAGCCCGGTAACTGGCGGGGCACTGTTTCCTGTTACAGTTACAGTTCCTACAGCGGTACAGCTGATATTTCCAGGCTGATAAACTTTTGTAATAGTTAAAGTATATGTTCCTGCCGCATTAATGACAGGGTTTAAAGTAGTTCCTCCTGAAACAATATTTCCTCCTGTAGTTGTCCAGTTGAAAGTAGCTCCTGCCGGATAAACAGAGGCTGAAGCATCCAGTGTAGTCTGAGAGTTAGCACAGGTAAGTACAGCCGGAGGAGCAATAGTAGGCGTCATTTGTGGCGCCTTTACCAATTGCAGCTGTGCTACTTTTGCACAGAAACCGTTTGCTACTCTCACATACACCGTTCCACCTGCACTCTGATGAGCTGTTGGATTAGGAATTGTATTTGCATTTCCTGCATTAGCATCCGCCAATGTGGTATAGTAGGTAAACACAGCTCCCGGTGTGGTGCTTATTGAAGCTTGTGCTGATGTTAAATTAAAAGTTGCATTTCCGGCAGCATAACAGGCTGTTAATGTAGCATTCTGTACTGTAGGAGATGTTCCGCCAACTACTGTAATAGTAGCTTCCCCCGGACAGGTATTCCCCTGGATGAAAACCTTAACGGTGTATACCCCCGGTGCTGTTGCCGTGTAACTTGCATTGGTAGCTCCTGCAATCGGAGTGGTACCCTGATACCACTGATACGTTATATTAGGTCCCTGTACAGAGGCTGTAAAAGTCTGTGGCGTATTATCACACATATTAACAGAATCAGGAAGCTGCACGCCAGCCGGATCCAGGATTTTCACCCCGATATCAAATGATCCTGCTTCAAGAAATACTGCTGAATCAAAGTTGGGATCCTGATAATCCGCCAACACAATTTTAAAATGGTAGGTTTGCCCGGGAATGACAGTTGCTTTTGCTGTCAGAGGAATAGTACGTCCGTTAAAATTGGTTTCAATCTGAGCGGTATTGGTTCCTCCGTAATAGGCTTCATTCTTAGGTCCGCAGTTTTGATATTGCGGGTGAATATTCGTTACACTTACAGGTCCTGCTCCGCCCGGAAGCACTGCAAGATTGGTATAAGTAGGATCAGATGCCTTTTTTAACAGCAAAGCGAAACCATCTGTAATAGTACATGGAAAGTTTTGCTGATATTCTTTAGAAGCAAACAAATATCTGAAAGTAATTTCAGTAGAGGCGGCTACAAAGTCAAACTCTATAGAGGTTGCATTGGTTAGGTTATTGTTAGCAATCCCTAAAGCGTTCGCAAGATCTACATCTCCTCCGGTTCCCAGATCATCACTTAATGTTCCTTGAAAAGTATTCCCTGCTTTATTGGCATATCCGGTTGAAAGTATAATCCCTTTACTAAAAGGAAAGTTGGTATTTGATTTATTAAAATATCCCCAGCTACGGTTCTGATTGGTGGCAGACAAGTTAGGAGAAACGGTTACATTGCTTACCGTTGAACTGGTACAAGTAGAGCCTCCTGATATAAGCACATCATTTATAAGCTGGGTTATAGGATAGCCGGACTCCGGGTAACTAGGTGCATTTACATCTATAAAAACACCTGCCCTCAAAGAAGCAGCTTTAGGTTTTGCAGCAATTTCTACCCTTCCTTTATTTTGAGCCAAAACAAAGTTCCCCATGAAAGCTAAAAATAACGCTAAAAATAAATTTCCTCTCCTCCTATTTAACATTTTATATTATTTTGAACAAAAATACTATTTTTTTTGATTGAAATTCAAGTTAACACAATTTACATTATTACTAACGCAAATTTATTTATATTAGAATATCAACTCTGTTTATTTTAAAATAATAAAAAAAGACTGACGAAATAGTCAGTCTTTCAGTTATAGTTTAAATTATTCTATATTTTTAAGTAATATCCATCCTGTTTTTACAGTAAGTTCTTTACTTGCAGGATCTTCGAAGGTTACCTGATACCAATAGGTAGAAGTAGGAAGCTTTTTACCCTGGAAATATCCGTCCCAATATGGATTGATCTTCGCTGCTTTGAACACTTCTCTTCCATATCGGTCGAAAACCTGTCCGCTGAAATCTTTATAATTAACCACACCGCTGAAATCAATGACATCATTAATATTATCACCGTTTGGAGTAATTACATTTTTCATCACGAATGTAAAGAATTCAAGGAAACCTACACAACTGGTAAATTTAACCCTAACTCTGATCGAAATGACTTTATTTTTAGGCACATTGTTAAATACATTTGAAGACTGCCATGTAACCCCGTTATCTACTGAATATTCCAGGATACCATTACTTGGATTACTTGCTGTAACGATCATAACTCCATTCTCACTATAATCCACTTTTATCACTTCAGGGATCACGGCCTTAATAACCTGAGTTTTGAACTCTTTTGAACAAACTCCGTTACTGATCGTTACCGAATATTCTCCAGGTGTAGAGACTGTAATACTTTGACTTGTTTCACCAGAACTCCATTGATACGTATATCCTGGACCAGAACCTGCATCCAGAATAATTTTATCACCCTGACAGATATGTCCTCCTTTTAAGTTGGAAACGATAGCCGGAACTACTTCAATGGTAATACGTGCCGGTTGAAGAGATTTACATCCCTGTGCCCCGATAGCATATACAGTATAGGTAGTAGTTTGAGTTGGGCTTACCGTTCTGATTCCTCCGGTAGTGGCTGCTGAATCACTCCATTCATAGGTTACACCGCCTGTAGCTGTAAGCAAAACAGATTCTCCGGCACAGATTTTCAATCTTGGTGCGGTAAGTAAAGCCGTTGGTGTCTCTTCTTTTCTTAAAGTTAATGTTGCAATCTTACTACAGAAAGCTCCATTGGAAACCAATACGTATAATATCTGTCCATCTGTTCCTGAGTAGTTTGTGAGATTAGTGATGTAGCTGTTATTTTGAGCCTGTGCATCGGCCTGATTTGCATAAAAACGGAATACTGCTCCCTGCGTTGTACTGATTAAAGGTTTTGCTGTTTCCAGATTAAAACTGGTAATTGCAGGTGTAGTACAGAGTTTAAGTTCAGCATTCTGTACGGTAGGGCTCGTTCCTCCGATAATGGTAATAGTAGCTTCACTTGGACATTGATTTCCCGGGACCATTACTTTTACAGTATAAACTCCCGGTTGGGTAGCTACATACACAGCACTTGTTGCCCCTGGAATAGCCACTCCATCTTTATACCACTGATAAGTCATTCCCGGAATTGCTGCTACCTGTGCCTTTAACTGTTTCGGAGTATTATCACACATGTTGATAGTACCTGGTAACACAACTCCTGTTTCGTCTACAATTTTAATTCCCACGTCGAAAGATCCTCCTTCTAAGAAAACTGCTGAGTCATGAGACGGGTCTTTGGCATCTGCCAATACCATTTTGAAATGATACGTTTGTCCTGGGATTACGTCTGCCACAGCTGTTAAAGGAGTTGTTCTTCCAAAATAATTGATTACTAAATGTGGATTTGCCAGTGCTCCAAAAAAAGCTGCATTAATTGGCCCACAGCTGAATCCATTTCCTGCAGGAACAATATTGGTTGCACTTACAGGTCCGGCACCTCCCGGCAATACAGCCAGGTTGGTATAGGTAGGATCTCCGACTTTCTTTAATAAAAGAGCAAAGGCATCAGAATAGCCCAGACATGGATAATTGGAAGTATATTCATCAGAAACGAATATGTAATTAAATTTCACCTGGTTTGAATTCGGAACGAAATCAAACTCAAGGGCTACCGCATCGGTTAAACTTACATTGGCTCCGGTAGCGGCTACAAGATCCGCATCACTTCCTGTTCCTACTGATTGTCCTACAGCGGCTACATAGTTGTTTCCAGCTTCAGATGCATATCCTGTAGTAAGGACAATCCCATCCGTAAAAGGAAAATTTGTAGTTCCTTTATGAAAATACCCCCAGAATCTGTTGCTGTTTGTCACATCATGATTAGGAGATACAGTAACGTTGGTAACATTGGCTGTTGTACAATTGGTACCGCCATTGATCAAAATATTCTTTACCAACTGCTCGGGAGTATAATTTGAAGGGGTGTAAGGCGGTACATTCACATCTATAAATGCTCCGGCCCTGAGAGCGGCGGCAGAAGGTTTTATTCTTTCTGATTTTCTGACAGGTCTCGTTTGAGAAAATGCAGAAACAGAAATCAATAAAAAAGAAAAAAGGAAAAAATAGTTTTTTAGTCTATAGATTAACATTTTGTTTTCATTTGTTCAAATGTAGCAAAAATAATCATACCAAATCAGCCTTTAACATTACTATTTTATAATCCAGCAGGTAGATTCATAACATTTTTTTCTTATTATTACATTTTCCGCAAATCATTTTGAACAGAAATTAATCCATAAAAAAACAGATCAACGTATTGATCTGTTTAAACTTTAACGGCCACTATTCCGGTTCTTTATCATCTTTTTTCAACTGGTCTATTTCATTCTGCAACTGAGAGATAATATCTTTTAAGGCTTTTATTTCGTTTTTGTTCGAGCTCACATTACTCTTGAGCATTACATTTTTCGCTCTTTCATTGTGGTCTTCTTCATCTTCGTCTTCGTTAATTTCTTCAATATCTTCGCTGATTTCCTCAATGTCTTCCTGGATATCTTCAATATCTTCATTGATCTCTTCAATGTCTTCGCTGATTTCTTCTATATCCTCGCTGATTTCCTCAATATCTTCCTGAATGTCTTCAATATCTTCCTGTATATCTTCAATTTTCTCGTGGCTTTTATTCACAGACATCTGAATGAAGATTGCCAGATAAATAGCTTCCAGGGAAAGTACGGTCGTAAGAATCAGAAGCATTTTATCAAAATCAACGATATTCAGCATCGGAAGTAAAAACGAGGTAAGGAACAGCAGAGTATGAACAATCAGGGACTGAATAGATCCTATCCAAGATGTAATGCTGTCTGCTATTTTTTCAAGAACTTCTGTTTTTTCGTTATATTTTTTCATCCTTTATATTTTTACAACAGTTCCTTTGTTACTCCTAATCCAAACAATGCAAAGTCATATTTTGCCGGATCTTTTTCATCAAATTTTCTGATGGCAATATCAAGCTCTTCTACTGTTTTCCAATCATTCTGTGTTCGGAAAACCAAGCCTAATTTTCTGGAGATGTTTCCTGTATGCACATCCAGTGGAATGGAAAGATTTTTTTGGTCTATATTCTTCCAGATGCCAAAATCTACTCCCCTTTTATCTTTACGCACCATCCATCTCAAAAACATAATAATCCTTTTGGCAGAGGAATTCTTATAAGGTGAACTGATGTGTTTATGGCTTCTGTGCTTCTCTGTTTCCAGGAAACCACTTCTGAATCTTTCTATAGCGTGGAGAAAGTTATTCTCTGATTCTTTTACTTTAAATAAACTTTCCAGGCTTTCATTTTCATTATAAATTCTGTTGAACTGTCTGATGAAATAGGAAAAATCCTGTCCGTTGAACGTTCTGTGAATGCTTTTATCCTGAATACTTTCCAGATCTTTTTCTGAATAATTCATGACAAAATCATAGGGTGAATTTCCCATAATATCAAGCATTTTATCTGCAGAATTAATGATGGACTTTCTGTTTCCCCAGGAAATTGTTGCTGCCAGAAATCCTGCAATTTCAATGTCCTGTTTTAAAGAAAAGCGATGCGGAATCTGTATCGGGTCATTTTCAATAAAATCAGGAGCGTTATACTGATCTGCTTTTTCGTTGAGAAAATCTCTCAGTTCTTCAAATTTCAACATATTCATTCTAAATCTTTACACTTTCCAATGCTTTTGGTAAAAATGTATTGGGAAATATTTCTCTTGCCTCATCAGTAAATACTGTCAGATCTCCATATCTGTTGGAAAAGTGACCTAAAATCAGTTTTCCAACCTGAGCTTTCTGAGCAATGGTAGCTGCTTCCAAAGCTGTGGTGTGGCCTGTATAATCTGCCATTTCCTTCAGATCATGTAAAAATGTAGATTCATGATACAAAACCGTTACATTCTTAATAATAGGAATCACAGTTTCAAGATAACGGGTATCACTGCAAAATGCATAGGATACCGATGGAGCCGGATCAACAGTTAGAATTTCATTTTTAAGGACATAACCATCGCTTAGTACAAAGTCCTTCCCTGCTTTGATATTGTGATAATCGCAGGTTTCAATTTCGCTGTACTTGGCAATCTCTTTCATATTAAGATGCCTGTCTTTCGGTTTTTCTTTAAAAAGATACCCATTACAGTAAATCCTGTGATCCAAAGGAATAGTGTATACTTCTACCCTGTTATCCTCGTATATTTTTTCAGAATAATCTTTATCCAGTTCATGATAAATCACTTCAAAACCACGGTGGGTTTCTGTAATCTGAAAAATGGTTTCCAACATCTTCTTAATTCCTTTAGGACCATAAACATGCAAGGGCATATCTCTTCCTAAAAGACGGAAAGAGGCTATAAGCCCCGGAAGTCCGAAACAATGATCTCCATGAAGATGGGAGATAAAAATATGATTGATTTTTGAAAATCTTGCTTTTGCCTTTCTCAGCTGTACCTGTGTACCTTCTCCACAATCGATCAGGAAGAGTCTTTCTTCCATTTCCAGCAGCTGTGCTGTGGGTGATGTATTGATGGTCGGAATCGCAGAGTTAAAACCTAATATTGTTAAATAAGTACTCAAATCAATAATTTATGATAACAAATGTACAACAGAAAATATAAATGGGATTTCGTCCTGATATTTAAACTTAATCAGTTACTTTTAAAAAATCCATAAATAGGTCTAATGCCTGTTTACGGTGGCTGATCTTATTTTTGTCTTCAGGATCCATTTCTGCAAAAGTTCTTTCATATCCTTCAGGAACAAAAATCGGATCATATCCGAAACCTTTGAAACCTTTATTTTCTGTCAGTAAATTTCCATGAACTCTGCCTTCAAAATATTGAGCGCCATTTTCATCATAATAACAAAGAACCGTCACAAAATAAGCCTTCCTGTTTTCAATTCCCTGCATTTCTTCCAATACCTTTTCGATATTTTTTGCGAAGTCATGATCTCCGGCATAACGGGCTGAGAAAATTCCTGGTCTTCCATCCAAAGATTCTACTACCAAACCGCTGTCGTCTCCCAAACTTGGAACCCCAGTTTTTTCAAAGCAATATTTGGCCTTGATCAGGGCATTGGCATGAAAAGAATCTCCGTCTTCTACAATTTCCTCGTGAATATTATAATCGGTAAGACTTTTCACCACGCAGTCACTTCCCAGGATCTGTTGGATTTCTTCTTTTTTATGTTCGTTGTGTGTAGCTACTAATAATTCCATTTCTATATTCATTTTCAATTTTATTTTTTTAATCGGGTTACTTACATTTCAGCATAATGTATTTTATACTTTTTCATAAAAAGATAATAGAACAAAGAGAAAAGTACAATTCCAACAGCCAGTACAAGCCATTCTGAAATATGAAGAACCTTTGCAAAACTCTCATCTTTACCATAAAGCACCAATAGCGACAGGGTTAAATTATTAAACGCATGCAGTAATATCGGCATCAGCAAAGACTTTGTTTTATGATAGACCAATCCCAGTACACAGCCCAACATTACAGCGCTGATAAACTGCCATGGATTTCCGTGAACCACGCCAAAAATTATGGAAGCATACAGAATCGCCTTCCATGGTTCTACTCCTTTATTGATCAATCCTTTCTGGATAATTCCTCTGAATATAATTTCCTCAAAAATCGGAGCCATGATTACCGTCATGATAATCATTACAACAGGATTATCTGTCAATTGGCTCATCAGCTGGATAAAATATTCATAAAAGTCACCGAAAAACGGTCCTGTGGTTGGGATCTGAGCGGCAATAAATTCGGAAATAAACATCATCCCCGCCATCATTGGAAAGATGAGAAGATAGGTAGAAAAATTAACCGATGAAAAGTTGAAGTTAAGCCTCTTTTGAGTAGTACGTCTTACAATGAAAAAATCAAAGAAAGCAATAGCTGTAAGAAATCCTACAGAATTTGCTACCATCAGAAACCAGTCTTTCAATTCAATATTTTCTCTGAAAACAACCTTCCAGAAAGTGCTGAATAAAGAAACGGCCATTGTTCCCACGAATAATCCAACTACCAAAACAACACCGCCAAACCATGTGAACGTAAACTTCGGATATTTGCTATTTTCCATCCTTTCTCTGTAAAAGTTTATGAGAAACAAAGATAATTTTTTTGACTGCTACAGGCAACTAAAAAAGGAATTTCTTATTTTCGTTCCTTTATCCATGAACATCACAAAATGAATACAGAATTTTCATTCCAAAGATTTGAGTCTGCAACCAACAGGTGGACGACTGTTGTTCTGAATGCTCTTTTCTTTGTGATGTTTATTTCTTTCGTTTTGCTTTTTGTTTTAGGTCCTGCTTACGGAATTTACAGAAGAGGGTTTGAAGCTATGCTGTACCCTGCCTTGATCAGTTGGGGACTTTCATTGTTGATTTTGATTCCTGCGATCCGTTATATTATTAAAAGGAAAAAGCCGGCCCATACAATTGTGGTTGATGAAACCGGCCTCTTATTTTATAATTCAAGAAATGAAATTGCAGATCAGATCCTCTACACAGATCTCCGGCCTTCAAAACAGGATTTTGATATTTACACAGTCAATCCGGTAGGATCAGGAATCACTCCTTTACTGGAGGTAACAGTCTTATCAGATAAAAAAGAAGAAACTCTAAGACGTATTGATATGAATCTCCCTTTGAGAGTGGTAAGAAACAAATCTGCTTTGTATGCCCATTTTCTACACGGCATCAGCACTTTCCGTCCTGATTTGAAGATAGATCCTCTCGTTTTCCGCAGCTATTCTATTGATACGGAAACATGGAAAGTGAACAGTAAAGGGATTTCTTTGGGAGGCTGGCTTTTATTTCTGGCAGCACTTGTTATTACAGCACTTATATGCGGGCTTGTTTTTTTGTTAACTTAGGCTAAGAATTAATATGATTGAAAAGTTCCAGACCATAGAATCCAAAATCAGCAAACCCATTACTTATTTTCTAATGGGAATTCTCTGGATCGCTGTCATTCTGATTATGGTAGTAATCGGGGTTGTTTTCAATCTTATTTACAATAATTTCAGACAATATTTAGAACAGGATCTGGGCATTTTTTTCACGCTTATTATTGCACAACTGCTTCTTATATTTTGTTGTATCGCTTTGATAATGGCTTTAACTTACAGAAAAAAGCAAAAGATACGAAAAGCCATTGTAGATGAAAAAGGAGTAACATTCTATAACAACCGAAATGTAATCATTGAAACCATATTATATCATGAACTTCAGCCAGCTCAGAACTCATCCACCGATGTACATGTATCCAATACCCAAAACGTAAAATATAGCAAAACGACATTGCAGATCTACCTGAAAAATAAAGCAGGAGAAATTGGACCAATACGTGTTGATTTCAATTTTGAACTGGTAATTTTAAGTAACCAATATGATCTATACCATCATTTTCTAAAAGGGATTCAACACTTTCGTCCGGATCTGAGAATAAGTCAACAGGCGATTGATCAGTACAATCTCAGTTCAGAACCACAAAAAACAGAATTTGGGATATTTGAATATATCATAGCAGCCCTTGTTATCCTGATTGCTGCCGGACTGGTGTATGTTTTTATGTTGCTCGTAAAAATAATAGTTGATAAGCTGCATTGAAGAAAAGCCAGCTATTGGCCGTTTCACAGCTATATTCATCATTCTGAAACCTGAGTATCCTTCTATTATTCTGTCTAATTAATATTGTCTTCATTTAAATTTGAAAACCTCGTAAAAAATCACGATTTTTGCAACTTCAAAATACGATATGTCAGACTTAATCAAAGAAATACAAAAAAGAAAGACCTTCGGGATCATTTCCCACCCGGATGCCGGAAAAACGACTCTTACAGAAAAGCTTCTTCTTTTCGGAGGAGCTATTCAGGAAGCGGGTGCGGTAAAATCCAACAAAATAAAAAAGGGAGCTACCTCCGACTTTATGGAAATTGAAAGACAGAGAGGAATCTCTGTAGCGACTTCCGTATTAGCTTTTGAATATAGAGACCACAAAATCAACATTCTCGATACTCCGGGTCACAAAGACTTTGCTGAGGATACTTACAGAACATTAACTGCTGTAGACTCCGTAATCGTTGTAATTGACGTTGCAAAAGGGGTTGAGGAACAAACTGAAAAACTGGTTCAGGTTTGTAGAATGAGAAACATTCCGATGCTGGTTTTCATCAATAAACTGGACCGTGAAGGTAAAGATGCCTTCGATCTTTTGGATGAAGTAGAACAAAAATTAGGATTAACAGTTTGTCCGCTTTCTTTACCAATTGGTATGGGAAGTGACTTCCAGGGAATTTATAATATCTGGGAAAATAATATTCAGTTATTCTTAGAAGAGAAAAAACAGAAAGTTGGAGATTCTATTAAGTTTGATGATATCAATGACACATCTATTGATGATGTGATTGGTGAAAAAGCGGCAAAAACATTAAGAGAAGAGCTTGATCTGATCCAGTCTGTTTATCCTGAATTTAATCGTGACGATTATATGAAAGGTGATCTTCAGCCGGTATTTTTCGGTTCTGCTTTAAATAACTTTGGAGTACGTGAATTATTGGATGCTTTTATTGATATTGCTCCAATGCCACAGCCCAAAGAAAGTGATACGCGTCTGGTAAAACCTGAGGAAAGCACTTTCACAGGATTTGTTTTCAAAATCCACGCGAATATGGATCCTAAGCACAGAGACAGGCTTGCATTCGTAAAGATTGTTTCAGGAACATTCAGGAGAAACGAAAACTACTTACTGGTAAGAGAAGGTAAAAAAATGAAATTCTCCTCTCCTAACGCATTCTTTGCAGATAAGAAAGAAGTGGTGGAAGAAAGTTTCCCTGGTGATATCGTCGGTTTACATGATACGGGAAGTTTCAGAATCGGAGATACATTAACTGGTGGCGAAAAATTAAGCTTCAAAGGAATTCCTAGCTTCTCTCCTGAACATTTCCGTTATATCAATAATAACGATCCGTTAAAAGCCAAGCAATTGGCGAAAGGTATTGATCAGCTGATGGATGAAGGGGTTGCGCAGTTATTTACGCTTGAAATGAATGGAAGAAAGATCATTGGAACGGTTGGAGCCCTTCAGTACGAAGTTATCCAATACCGTTTAGAGCATGAATATGGTGCAAAATGTACTTATGAACCGTTATCGATGCACAAAGCATGTTGGGTAGAAGCTGATGAGAAGTCTGAAGAATTCAAGGAATTTGCAAGATTAAAGCAGAGATTCCTGGCAAGAGATAAGTACAATCAATTGGTATTCCTTGCAGATTCTTCTTTCACGATTCACATGACGCAGGAGAAATTCCCGAATGTGAAATTACACTTCATCAGTGAGTTCAGAGAAAATTAAATAAAAGACAAATCGCAAAAAGGCAAAATTGTTTACAATACAGGTCCGCAGAATTTTTCTGCGGATTTTTTTATAATATATCGTATGAAACCACCTCGTCTAAAATTTTTCAATTTTTTGCCACCACTCCGGAGGATGAGAATTTTTAGATTTCCGAACTAATATTTAGTGAAAAGACAAAGCTTTCGAATCATTTCAATACCCCAAAATCAGAAAAACACTTTGTAAATCTTTTGTAAAACGAATACAAAAGATTGAAAATACAACACTTATAATTTTACCAGCACAATACATTTCATTTACAATCTTTACAAGAACTTCCCTTGTAATTTTACTTCATCAAAAAAATTAATCTTATGAAAAAGTTCATCTTACTCACTGCTGCAGCAAGCACTTTCCTTATGTGTAAAAAAGCGGAAGCTACACAGGATAAAATACATGAAGCCATCCATTCAGCGGACAGTGCGGTTACGGTGGCTACAGAAACCGTTGAAAATGCCAGTAAAACAGTAGACCAGGCTATGGATTCTGCAAGTATTAAAATAAAAGACTTTGAGAATACAAAAAATGATATCCGGCAAAATATAGAGAACACTTCCAAAATGGTAGATTCTTTATCGGATAAAATTGCCAATACAAAACTGGAATCAAAAATTGAGAAAAAAGATTCTATAACAAAGAAGACTGAAAAGATTGCAGTAAAAGCTCCGGCTCCAAAGGTTATTAAAGAAACCAAAATCATTTATAAAGAAAAGCCTAAGAATGACAGTTACGAACTGAATATGCCTAAAGATAAAATGGTAAAATCAGGATATCTTTCTATAACCGCAGAGAATGTGGAAACGGTAAAGGAAATTATCCGGGAAGAAGCGAACAGAAATAACGGTTATATCAAAAGTGAAAATCTATCTTATGTGGAATCAGCCAGTCCTCACGGAGAGGATCAAAAAGTATACAGTCTGGATATCAAAGTTCCCATACAGCATTTTGATGGGTTAATGGAGGATATCAATAGCAATGTTGGAGATATTGATACAAAAGATATTCAGGTTTCAGGACGAAACTACGCAGACAATACCATCTGCACAATCAGTGTAAATATCAGTGAGAAAGCCAAAACAGAAACAGAGCTTAAAACCTTTGGTGGAAAATCACTGGCTGCCATTGAATCCGGCTGGGATGTTATTACTTCCATATTCCTGTTTATCCTTCCATTATGGCCTTTATTCCTGATTGCCGGCATTGGGTATTATTTCTATAAAAAGAAGAACAGAAACATTCCTAATAACGATTCTCACTAAGTTTCAATCTTTACTCAGGATAGATTTTAATAATTTTTTAATGAGATTTAGAATAGAAGTTCGATACTAATGTTTAATTTTATCAAACGTTAAAAGAAAGTGCTTGCTTATTAGAAAAATAACTCTTAACTTTAAGTATAAGCAAAATGTAAAGAATCTTCGTTGTGAAACAAGGTTCAAAAATAAATTTGGAAATTTTATTTCATATATTAATATTTTGTGATTTGGTGTAAAATAAGGCCCTCATATTGAGAGCCTTATTTGTTTTTATTTCATATTCACTACTTTATCTACAATGAACTTTGTGTTTCCTCTCCAGGGAAGTGCGCCATTATACTCTTTGTAATGCAGGTCAAAAGTTTTACCGCTGTTGGTTTCCAATTGTTTGAAAACTTCGGGATCATCTACGGAAAATTCAAACTCATAGCTTGTAATAGTTCCTGTTTTTCCCCTCCCAAAACCTTCCTGAATCAGCTTGCCTTCATAAGTTTTGAAAACATAACCTTTTTTCATCGCATAGTTCAGGTATCCGGACTTTACTCCTTCTCCGAAAACAAAATAATACTTATACCAGACAAATACGCCCAGTAGCAGCAATACAACCCCAAGGGTGATCCACAAAGATTTTTTCATAGGTAGTGTGTTTTATAAATGTTATTTTGCGATGCTTCTGGAGATCACGATTTTCTGAATTTCAGAAGTTCCTTCATAGATCTGAGTGATTTTCGCATCTCTCATTAATCTTTCTACGTGGTATTCTTTCACGTATCCATATCCTCCGTGGATCTGTACTGCTTCAATAGTAGTATCCATTGCCACCTGAGAAGAGTATAATTTGGCCATAGCTCCGCTTTCAGAGATATCTTTTCCTGCATCTTTTTCACACGCAGCTTTGAAGCACAGCATTCTTGCAGCAGTGATCTGAGTAGCCATATCAGCCAATTTGAATGCAATCGCCTGGTGGTTGATGATTTCAGTTTTGAAAGCTTTTCTTGTTTTAGCATATTTCAATGCCAGTTCGTAAGCACCTGAAGCAATACCCAGCGCCTGAGAAGCAATACCGATTCTTCCTCCATTCAACACTGCCATAGCAAAGTTGAATCCGAACCCGTCTTCACCAATTCTGTTCTCTTTTGGAACTTTTACGTTATTAAAGATCAAAGAGTGAGTATCACTTCCTCTGATTCCTAATTTGTCTTCTTTTGGTCCGATTTCAAATCCTTCCCATCCTCTTTCAACGATAAAAGCATTGATCCCTTTGTGTTTTTTCTCAGGATCTGTCTGTGCAATTACGATATAATAAGTAGCTGTTCCACCATTCGTGATCCAGTTTTTGATACCATTTAAAAGATAGTAATCTCCTTTGTCTTCCGCAGTAGTTTTCTGAGAAGTAGCATCAGAACCTGCTTCCGGCTCAGATAATGCAAATGCTCCGATAACCTGCCCGCTTGCCAGTGGAGTAAGATATTTTATTTTTTGCTCTTCAGAAGCGAATTTTTCAAGACCGGCACAAACCAATGAGTTGTTTACAGACATCACAACAGCCGCAGAAGCATCCACTTTTGCAATTTCTTCCATTGCAAGTACGTAAGAAACGCTATCCATACCTGCACCGCCGTATTTTGGATCTACCATCATTCCTAAAAGTCCCATTTCTCCCATTTTCTTCACCTGTTCTGCAGGGAATTTCTGGTCACGGTCTCTTTCAATCACTCCAGGTAAAAGTTCGTTCTGTGCAAAGTCTCTTGCTGCCTGCTGAATCATCAGCTGTTCTTCCGATAAATTAAAGTCCATAAAAAAAATAATTAGATAGCCGTAAATTTACACTTTTTAAGCAAATCTGAAAAAATAAATTAAAAACGGGAAAAAGGCAGGTTTGGGGAGATTTATTGATGGCGGATACCAGTTTCGGGATTCCGGATAATTGGTTAAGAAGGCAATATAAAAAACCTGGAGAAAAATAAACCATTATAAAAGAATCATTGAAAATATAAAATCCCTACTTCAGGGCTTCCGGCCTCCTTTTTGATTCAAACTGTTATGGTAAGCATTTAACTAATTTCTAAATCTTACCTTCGGATGGTTTCAATTAAAAAAAATGCTTATATTTAAATTTCTTTATAAATTACGTAAAAAATCATGACGATCAAGAGATTATTCGATATTCCACACTATGCTTTAGAAAAATATCCTAAAACGGATATGTTTGTAACCAAATATCATGGGGAGTGGAAAAAAACTTCTACACAGGAGTTTATTAATGAGGGAAATAAGATATCCAGAGGATTATTGAAACTTGGTATAAAACCAGGTGATAAAATTGCTTTGATTACAACCAATTCCCGTACAGAATGGGCTATCATGGATTTTGGACTTTCTCAGATCGGCGTTGTTTCAGTACCGGTTTATCCAAGTATTTCTCCTGAAGATTATGAATTTATCTTCAATAATGCTGAAATTCAGTATTGTTTTGTTTCTGATAAAGAGCTCTTGAATAAAGTAATGAAAGTAAAACACAATATTCCGAGCTTACAGGGAATTTTTACTTTTGATACTATCAGTGGAGCAGCCAACTGGAGAGAAATTCTGGATCTGGGTAAGGATGAATCTACCCAAATTGAAGTAGAAGACCTTTCTAACGCAATCAACACAGAAGATCTTGCAACTATTATTTATACTTCCGGAACTACAGGAAGACCGAAAGGAGTAATGCTGACGCACAATAATATTGTTTCAAACATATTGGGATCTATTCCAAGAATTCCAAAAAAGAGAGGCTTTGATTACAAAGATGCCAGAGCATTAAGTTTCCTTCCTATCTGTCATATTTTTGAAAGAATGTTGTTCTATCTTTATCAGTACAATGGTTTTTCTCTTTATTTTGCTGAAAGCATCGAAAAAATGGGTGAAAACGTAAAAGAAGTGAAACCTCATTATATGACTGTAGTACCAAGACTGGTAGAAAAAGTATATGACAAAATCTATAATACCGGATCTTCAGCCGGAGGTTTAAAATCAAAAATATTCTTCTGGGCCCTGAATCTGATTAGCAAAAAGAAAACCATTTCAAAACCGTCCGGACTTCAGGAAATTATTGCTGACAAGCTTGTATTTTCTAAATGGAGAGAAGGTTTAGGTGGTGAAATCGTGACTTTGGTTTCAGGATCTGCAGCATTATCTACAAGGCTCAACCTGATGTTCCAGAATGCTGGCATTCCAATTCTGGAAGGCTATGGCTTAACAGAAACTTCCCCTGTAATTTCAGTTAATAGCTTTGATAAAATGAGAGTGGGAACCGTAGGAGTTCCATTGGATAATTTAAAAGTTAAAATTCAGGAAGACGGGGAGATTACAGTAAAAGGACCGTCCGTATTTAAAGGCTATTTCCAGAATGAGGAAATGACAAAAGAAGCCTTTACAGAGGATGGATTCTTTAAAACCGGAGATATCGGACATATAGACAGCGACGGATTTTTACAGATCACTGACCGTAAGAAAGAAATGTTCAAAACTTCCGGAGGAAAATATATTGCTCCTCAGACTATTGAGAACTTAGCGAAAGCTTCAAAATTCATAGAGCAGATCATGGTGGTAGGTGACGGTGAGAAAATGCCGTGTGCTTTGGTACAGCCTGATTTTGAATTTGCTAAAAACTGGGCTCTGAGAAACAATCTCAACATCGGTTCCACACCTGAAGAGATTGCAAAAAGCCCTGAACTTAAACAAAGAATTGAAAAAGAAATAGAAGGTATCAATGAACACCTTGGAAATTGGGAAAAAATCAAAAAAATTGAACTTACTCCTGAGGTATGGAGCATTGAAAGCGGACTGCTTACTCCAACTTTAAAACTGAAAAGAAAGGCCGTAAAAGAGAAATTTATTGCTTTGTATAATAAGATGTACGATCATCATGATTAATTATTCAATGAAATTATGTAAGCATAGATTCATCTACCAATCCACTTTTGTAGGATTGGTATTTTTTATGTTTTCATGTAAACAACAGATAGAAAACACAAAATCAATATCTGAGAAAAAAATTGAAATTCCACAACTTTTGTCAGATTCCACTTTAAAAGAGAAAACATTGAATGATTATATTCAAACTGCTGAAACCATAAAACCCAATGTAAAAAACGGGGTTCCTTTTAACAAGCTTGATTATGATAAAATTATTGCTTATGATTTTGCTGGTGACGAAGAGACCTATCCTAATCCTATTGATAGAAAAGGAAAATTTACACCTGTGATCTTGAAACAACAGTTTCTGACTCAAAAACAAGCTGATCAGATCTTATCTGCTTTAGCAAAAAATTCAAGCTATGGTGAAAGCTCTGCGGCATGTTTTCAACCTCATCTGGGATTAGTATTTTTTAAAGGCAATAAAAAAATCAATCAGATCAGTATTTGTTTAAGCTGTAACACTTCGATTACAGAAATTGAAATTCCCGCCAGAACACATAAAATATTTAATAAGGGAACAGATAATGAGTATTCCTTTACTGGTTTCAAACCGTCTGGAAAAACAGCAATCATCAAACTGTGTAAGGAGATTAACTTTCATTATGGAAACAAGAAAGAGTAATATATTAATAAAATAGATTGAAGAATAACTTTTTATTTATAACAAAGTATTTTATTTCGGATATTTCTATAGTTTTGGCTAAAATTTTATTTTGATTAAACAAGCTAAAGCCCGTTCCTACTGATCCCCATCATTTAGTTTTTTAATCAATTACAACACTATCACCGTCATTCCGTATGAATCCATGCTATGTCGAAAAAAGAGCCGAGATTCTTCGGAATGACAAAGACTCTGATTAAATTGTACTGCTATGTTTAGATCAGTTCAGATAAAAAAAAGCTGCTTCATTTTTGAAACAGCTTTTGTATGTTATAAAATCAATAATTAGAATTTAATTACAGATTTCATTTTTTCGTTTTCTTCCATTACCAATTCATCATCAACAAGGATTTTTCCAGAGTGCTCATCAATGATGATTTTCTTTCTCTGAGCAATTTCCATTTGCTTCTGAGGAGGGATAGTGAAGAATGATCCTTTTGGAGCTCCTCTTTCTAATCCTACTACAGCAAGACCGTTGATAGAGTTGGTTCTGATTCTGTTGTAAGAAGCTAATAATCTCTCATCAATTTTACCTGCGAATTCTTTAGACTGCTCTAAAAGATATTCTTCTTCTTTCTGCGTTTCAGAGATCAGACCATCCAATTCTTCTTTCTTGAATTTCAAATGGCTTTTCAAATCATCGATCTTAGAGTTCAGTTCGCTTAAAGTTTCGTTTTTGTGAGCAATTTTAGCTCCGAACTCTTTAATTCTTTTTTCAGCAAGCTGAATTTCCAGATCCTGGAATTCAATTTCCTTCCCTAATGCTTCAAACTCTTTATTGTTTCTTACATTATCCTGCTGAGATTTGTATTTCTCAATTAAAGTTTTAGCATGGTTAATCACTTCATGCTTTGTTTTGATCTGATCCTCCTGATCTTTGATATCAGCATGAAATTTTTCAGCTCTTTTTTCAAGACCTTCAATCTCAATCTCAAGATCTTCAACTTCAATTGGCAATTCTCCTCTAGTATTTCGGATTTCATCCAATCTTGAATCAATGATCTGTAAATCGTATAAAGCTCTTAATTTTTCTTCAACTGAAATATCGTTGGTTTTTGCCATATTTAAATGAAATAATTTACTGGGTTTGTTTTTTCAATAGATTTTGAAATTGCAAATGTACTAAATTTTTGTGATAAAATTTCAAATAATTGTTGACTAACAAATTGTTCTGATTCATAATGTCCAATATCACAGATCAGCATTTTAGACTCAGCCAGAAAATAGTCGTGATATTTGAGGTCTCCGGTAAGGTAAGCATCACATTTCCTGGCAGCTGCAGATCGTATTCCACTTGCCCCAGATCCTCCCAGAACCCCTACTCTTTTGATTTTTTTATTGTTAAAAGAGGAATGTTTAATCACTTCCAAACCAAATTTTTCTTTTACCAATCCAAGGAAATCTTTTTCATCCATTTCTTCTTCAAGATCTCCATACATTCCCAAGCCGGCATGATGATTTTTATTATCCAGATTATAAATCTGATAAGCTACTTCTTCATAAGGATGCGCTGTCTTCATTGCGCCTACAATCTGCCCTTGTTTAAAACCTTCAAATATCACAGAAATCATATCTTCATCTGCATTTTCGCGAATTCCCTGTTGTCCTGAAAACGGATTTGAACCTTCTGCAGGCCTGAATGTTCCGTTACCATTCACTGTAAAACTGCATTCGTCATAAAATCCGATATTTCCAGCTCCGGCAGAGAACATAGCTTCTTTTACTTTTTCTGAATAGTCTTTGGGAACAAAAACCGTTAACTGTTTTAAATTATTTTCTTTAGGCTGCAGAATTTTCATATTCTTTAATCCCAACTGACTGCATATCCCATGGTTCACTCCAAAGAAATCATTATCAAATGCAGTGTGGATGGCATAAATAGCTACTTTATTTTCAATAGCTTTTAAAACAGCTCTCTCTACGTAGTTCTTCCCTGTTAAAGATTTTAATCCGGAAAATATAATGGGATGAAAGCATACGATCAGATTGCAGTTTCTTTCAATAGCTTCATCAACCACATTTTCCAATGCATCATGGCAAACCAGAATTCCTGATACATCACGGTCGTAAACCCCGCACAGCAATCCTACGTTATCAAAATCTTCTGCCTGTCTGATACTTATTTCCTCTTCAATCTTTGCAATTACAGTTTTTAGCTTCATTAATTTTATATTTTACAGTTACAGCGAAGATATTAATTTTACGGTAAAAATTTCCAACCCCATAAAAAAACCGGCTTTCATAAACCGGTTTTATTTTGATATTAAAAAAGAATAAAGTAACACTGTTAATCTTTGAAAAGAGATACTCTTGTAAAGGATTCCACAACAACACTACAGTTGATATCAGACTCCATAAAAAGCTGATATCCTCTTCCCGGATCAAGACTCGCAGGGTCTGCAATGGTATAGAAATAAAAGGTAAGAATGTTACCCGTTCCACTGGAACCACTCGGAACCAGCTGGATAGAGTTAATTTCAAAGCCTGAATCAGGATTTTTAAAAGTAGCTTTTATAGATCCTGAAGAATTGGATCCTGGAGTGATGGTAGCAATTACTCTCCATACATGTACTTGCCCGTAAATTTCATTTTCTCGCCATTTACCAGTTGCCGAGATATAGATATTACTGGTTACTCCGGGAAATGGAACAGTGGTTTCCGGCCAGCTTGTAGTAGGGCTTGCGGCAAATACTAACGGAGTAGCATAAAGTACCTGTTGTCTTGGGCCGTAGCCGCTTCCTGCTGCACTTAAACTGAATGAGGGTTTTACATTTGCGTTTCCAGAATTGATTTTAACGACACCATCGTTACCAGCCTGAGAAGATGTGGGAACAAAAAGCTGTCTCCAGAGGGTACCGTCCCAATACTGGAAGTTATTTGTTGTCGTATTAAAAATAAGGGTTCCTGCAGTAAGGTTAGGGTTTACCACACCTGCAGGAGGTACTGTGGAAACGTCATTATCAGCCAGGTTGGTATCCCGGTCAGTATCTGTAAGACGAGGAATAAGAATTCCTTTTTGGTTGGAAACTATATCCAGTACTGAAGCCCCATTCGGTGCTGAAGTATTAATCCCAACCTGAGCGTTAACAAAACTGTTTATAAAAAACAGAATAAACAAGGTTAAAATTTTTCTCATGATATAAAGCTTTTGTAGAATAAAATTACAAACTTGGATGAAAAAAATGTTAAAAATTTAATTTTTATATGTCATATTTTATTCGTATTTTACTAAATATAACACATTGAAAACCATACAATTAATACTAAATAATTCACTTTTTAATGATAGATTTTCTTTTAACATTTGCAAGATTCTTTTAACAATCATATATTTACCGTATACATTATAGAAATTATTAACTTCGCTGTGAAATAACCTTATATAAATGGAAAGAGAACATAATCTGATTCCTGAGGATACTCTATGGAAAAGATTCCTTTACCGGATAATTTATCGCTCCGATACGAAGCTTGGAAAACTGTTCGACATCATATTATTGTCATTGATTCTTGCCAGTACTGCTATTATTATGATGGAAAGCGTACCAAAGCTTGATAAAAGATTCCATTATACCTTTCTGATTCTTGAATGGATCATCTCTATTTTTTTTACAGCAGAATATTCTATGCGGATTGCGGTGGTAAAAAACAAAAAGAATTATATATTCAGTTTTTTCGGAATTATAGATTTCCTTGCTCTTGTTCCTTTTTATCTAAGCTTTATTTTCCCTGTTACTAAATATTTCCTGATTTTCAGAATGCTGAGAATGCTGAGAGTGTTCAGAATTTTCAACTTGCTTGATTTTATGAATGACGGGTATTTTATTGTGCGGGCTCTGAAAAACAGTTCGAGAAAGATTTATATTTTCCTTTTATTCCTGATTATATTCTCTGTGATTGTAGGATCACTTATGTTCATGGTAGAAGGCGGAAGACAGGGCTTTGAAACAATACCTCAATCCATCTACTGGGCAGTTGTTACGGTAACTACTGTAGGCTACGGTGATGTATCACCTATAACGCCTTTAGGAAAATTCTTTGCAGTTATTCTCATGCTGGCAGGTTATTCCATTATTGCAGTTCCTACCGGTATTGTAACAGCCGAAATGAGAAACAAAAGACAGAACCTGGAAATGGTATGTGAACGTTGTGGCAATGAAGATATTGATGATGATGCAAGATACTGCAAGAAATGTGGCAAGAAATTAGCTTAACATCTGGTATAAGTAAAATTTATTCACTAAATACCACAAAATCATGGAACCAAAAAAGAAAAACAGACCCAATAGCTTAGTGATTATTCTTTTTGCACTGATTGTGCTTATGATCATCATCTATTTTATATTAGCAATGTTCTTCCCTACCGTATTTGACCTTATGAATAAAGGAGAAATACAGCCTGTACCCAATAAATGATGAGTGATGTATGCTGGGCAATATGTGATGGAAAATATTCGATAATCGATAACGGCCACAGGATAAAATAAAAAAGATGAGTGAAATATTTTGCTCATCTTTTTTCATTCATACGATTAATAAGATTCTATTCAATCTCCATAAAAAAGACGGATCATCAATGACCCGCCTCCCTTTTTTATTTAAATGATGAATTATTTTTTTATAGCTTTAATAGTCTGCTTAGATCCGTCTTTCATTTCAAGTGTTATTAAATAAACTCCTTGCATCAGATCTCTTAAATGGATTATAGATTCAGGGTTGGTAATAGTTTTCACCAATCTTCCTGTCGCATCTGTCACCATTACATTTTTTACATTTTTCACATCAGAGATATTCAATACATCCGTAAATGGATTAGGATAAAGCTGGATATTATTTTTCGCTTTAGCAACTTCAGCTGTTGCCAGATTTGCGTTATTAATACTGATATCATCAATATACAGATTATACTGGTCTGGATCTGAATAAGCATTAAATCCAAAGAAATATACTCCTGTTGTAGGTACAGTAAACGTTATAGATTCTGTATGTGCCATTTCATCATTGATTGAAGGATAATCTGCAATAGAACCTGTCATAGCAGCTGCAGCTGGTGAAGTTCCGTATGCTACCTTCAATTTTTCGACATAGGTTGATGAGTTATTACCATATTTATAACTAATAGTATACTGCACTCCTGCTGTCAAATTCAATCCTTGTGTAAAGAACCATGCATTACCAGAATTGGAAGAGTTATACTGGTATTTCAACACATTGGTGGTGAATCCCTGGCTATCGGAAGGAGGATCCATTGTTACCCAATCATTTCCTGTTCCCGCATTAACATTATTTGTACAACCAGGTAGATCTGGAACAGTAACGTTTTCAAAATCTATCGTGTAAGGAAGATTCGTACTTGAACATAATGTTGTAAACGTAGCAGAATCACTCCATATACTTTTACTTGTTGCGCTACAGGCAGATCTCACCCATACGTAATAAGGAGTGGAAGCAGCTAAGCCTGGAATATTATAAGTGGTTGCTGTAACTCCTGTAAAGTTAGGTGTACTTGTTGCCGTAGGTGCTGTATTCGTTGTACTGTAATAAATATCATAGCCGTTAGCCGGAACCGGAGTGGCTGCTGCCCAGGAAACTGTAGCTCCTCCAGCGGTAATATTTGAAACAGCTAATGCATTAGGTTCGCTACAAGCCGGTGCAACATCTATATTAATATCATCAACGTATAATTTATTCATATTAGCATCAGAATAGGCCTGGAATCCAAAATAATATACTCCCGTAGTTGTTGGTGTGAAGTTCGTAAAAGAACTTGTTGCAGTGCTGATCACAATATCCGAGTGGTCTGCTAATGTATTAGTCATTCCTGCACTGGTAGCTGAAGTCCCATAGGCTACTTTCAGTTTTTCAGCATATACGGTTCCTTCCGCATTGGCATATTTATATTTAATTCTGTAAGTCACTCCTGCAGTAAGATTAATTCCGTTGGTAAAAAACCAGGTATTCGCATTCTCTGCATAGTCATATGAATACTGAAGAACATTTCCTGTAAATCCCTGAGCATCCAGATCACCTGTTTCCCATATATTTCCTGCCCCATCATTCACTACCGAGGTACAAGTTGGTATATCTGGTGGAGTTATACTTTCGAAATCCAATGCATAAGGCACTCCCACAGCAACACACGAAGTCATAAATGTAGCCATTTGAGACCATGCACTCTTATTAGAAGCACTGCATACAGAACGTACCCAGACATGGTAAGTAGTGGCTGGTGCAAGAGAAGGTAGATTTGCAGTCAATCCATTGATAGACCCGGAAACTACTGTCGCAGCAGTAGGATATGTACTGGAAGTTGAGTAATAATATTCATAACCACTTCCTGGAGCAGAAGACGGAGCTGTCCATCCTAACTGAGCTGAATTGGCAGTAACAGCAGATACTGTTAAAGCAGACGGAGCAAAACAAGTCGGAACCGCCCCAATTACTACTGTATAATCATGAGCCTCTCCATATCCGTCTGTATTACAAGGAATAGGATCTCCGGAGAATCTATCCCCTACTCTCATTCTGTAAGTACCTGGAGTTACAGTTGAAGGAATTGTGATAAGCCCTGCGGTAATATCATTCCCTCCTATAAGTGTACTGCTTGCAGAAGCCACAAGCTCCGGAGCTGCATCATCAAAAGTTCCATCGTTATTGAAGTCAATCCAGATACGAACATTCTGATCACTGTAATCATGTTTAACGCTAAAATCATAACTTAAACCTGCACTGAGATTAATCGTCATAGAAGTATAATCTCCATAAGCATTAGTAGAGCAACCTGTATTAGAATGATCAAATCCGGCACCCGGAATTGCAAAAGTATCTATCATATCCCCGCCACTACAGCCACTAGCGAAAGCAGGCGTACAATAGGTTTGCGCGGAGGATAAAAAGCCAGTTATTAAGAAACCAACGAGTAAAAAATTTTTCATATAAATCAGTATTAGTTAATCAAATCTAGTGAAAATCAGCAATAAAAAAAATATTTTTTTCATCATATGACAACAAATATAAATTTTCTTTCAACAAAAGATAATCCCCCTTGTAAACAAAGAGACTGCTCAAATTGAACAGTCTCTTTTTTCTATTTTTAAAATAAATTATTTATCTTTAATTGCCTTAACCGTTTGTTTAGATCCGTCTTTCATATTTAATACTACAAAATACATTCCTTGTTTCAGATCTCTTAATTGAAGTTCAGAAGAAGGATTATCAATGGTTTTCATCAATCTTCCGGAAGAATCAAGAATGGAAACTGATTTTACGTTATGTGGTTTTACAATATTCAGGATATCTTTAAATGGATTTGGATAAACCTCTATACTTTCTCCGTTTTTAGAAACTTCAGAAACCCCCAAAGTCCCCCTTGAAATAGTAATCGTAAAAGGAGATTCTACAATGTCATGAGTGGGATTTCCATCTCCAACATTAACATAATATACAGTTCCCGGAACAGTATTAAAATATATTGATCCCGAATGACCACCCTTAGTAACACAGGTTAAATTTCCACAGTCACCTTTATATACTCCTACCCGAGGATTTCCATTTCCTATAGGGGATACGTAAACTTTATGTGTAGAACCATCCCCTGTAAATTTAAACCATGTACCATCATTCATACCCGAACCACAAGCTGTAATAAATCCATTATTATTAGTTGAAGCTACAGCATCTGTTTGCGAGTAAACATAAGGAAACACAGATGCTACCAAAGCTCCTGAACAACTATCATTAACTGGAACCGGAGGCAATGTCCCAATACATATATTAAATCCAACTACTTCACTTGGATATCTAATATTAAACACCCTTATATAATAAGTTTGACCTATTGTAAGCCCAGAAGCCTCACCCGCCAAAAGCGAACACCTAACAATTGTAAGATTACCACAATCACCACTAAAAAGCTGAAAATAAGTTTCAGTACCCTGCTGCACCCCAAGGGAAACCAAATCTTTCAAACGAATCAAATGACCTGTTGCAGTAGCCGTAAATTTAAACCATACATCTCCTGGTTTTGCTACATCATGACATATAGGAGCTGATATATTCGATGCTGTAGCCCCCATGGTACTTCCAGCAGTTACAACAGAACAATTCAAATCAGGATTTACAGGCAAAGTAATTGCATTTATACACTCATCATTGGGAGGCGGTGGCGTAGCATCTGTTGCTATACATATATCAAAATTAATTGCAGTCGATAACCCTCCGAACCTACTATAAACCCTTACATAATAAGTATCTCCCGGTATAAGACTATCTACAGCCAAAGCATTCAGATAAGAGCAGGAAAGACTCGTTAGATTATTACAGCTACCTTTATAAACCTGAAAATACAACTCAGAAGAATTACTGGCAGTAGGAATTTTAGAGACAATATTACTTAACTTAATAATATGTTTAAAGCTTGTTGCTGTAAATTTAAACCAAACATCATTATTAGGAGTGTTATAGCAAGCTGCTGTTGGCAAACTATTTGTTGCAGAAACGGTGGTTCCATTAGTAACACTTACACAATTCTGATCAGGATTGACAGGTAAATCTATTGCATTTCCACATTCATCATTGGAGGGCGCCGGAGGAAATGTTACTACACATATGTCAAAATTCTGAGCAACATTCTGCCACATAAGGCTATATACTTTTACATAGTACGTTTCACCTGAAATAAGGCCACTTATAATTGAAAGCGCATTACTACCAGAACATGAAACACTTGACAAGTTTCCACAACTCCCCTTAAATACCTGAAAATATACACTTTTATCATTTACCGCTCCTACAGAAGTTATATTATTTAATTTAACCATATGCGTGGAAGCAGTAGCTGTAAATTTATACCAGACATCGTTATGACTGTAAGAAGTATTGCAGGAATTCGGAACAGTGCCCGATCCAGATGCCATCAAAGTTGTCCCAGAAGTTACACTTACACAATCTATATTTGGATTAACCGTTAAATTTATGGCATTTGTACATTCATCATTAGATGGTGGCAATGCTCCTGTCGAAAATTTGATATTGGTACAACCTGAAGATTCACCCGCAACCCCAACAGCTTTTACACTAAAATAATAAGTAGTATAAACTGATAGCGGAGATGATGGAGTAAAACTGGTTGTAACAACTGATTGCTGGTTAACCACATCTGTTCCTCCCGGAGTAGTCCCTATAGAAACTTTATAACCTGTTGCTCCTTGTGATGCAGCCCAAGTAAAAACCGGGGATGTGGGTAAAAGTATTGCATTATTAAAAGGGTAAGAAACTGCAGGACACACAGGTAAAACACTCGGCAACAAACCTTTAAGACCAACTACAGGCTTATAAGACAAAAGTGCTCCCGCAGGAATTGTTGAAGGGTCATTCGAATAAGCTGGAGAATTAGTAACCGCCCCTCCTTCTATGGTATTATAGACAAAAAATTGATTTGGAGGAATATCATTAAACATCTTTTGATGAATTCCAATTACTAAATTCTGAGCATTGTCGTATGGGAATGGCGTCGTAAAAGTAATATCTATCACACCATTTGTATTAGTAACCCAACCTGAATAAGCCTTTATCATCTGCCCAGTCGGAATCCAGTTATCATTAACAAAAAAAGTGGTCTTCGTGGTATGTCCCAGATAAACATCCCATTTTCCTGCATAGCCCATGTTAGCAGAAGGTGTTACATAAAATTTGAGACCGGTAATACTACCCGCTGCATCCGTATTTATCTCTTGTTTTGTATAAATCTGCTGAGAATAGGAAGTAAAAGCATTACTAACCGGAAGATTTCCGGTAGCTGTACTCCCTTCCCCCAAATTGATTTGAGCATTTAGTGCTATACTTACTATAAGTAAGCATAAAAATAAAATTTTCTTCATGTATAAGTTTTTGGTTATTAATACGTCCACGAATTTACAATAAATTCAAAACACCTTTTTAAAAAAATTAAAAATAAAAAAACGACAGCTGTTTAGCTGTCGTTTCATGTTATATAATTAATACATTTTATCTTTTAATCGCTTTAATCGTTTGTTTAGATCCGTCTTTCATATTCAGAATTACTAAATACAATCCTTCTTTAAGATCTCTCAACTGAAGTTCAGAAGAAGGTTTTTCTATTGTTTTAATCAATCTTCCGGAAACATCAACAATTGAAACAGATTGTACTTTGGATACATCAGAGATCGTTAATCTATCTGTAAACGGATTAGGGTATACAGTAAGCTTATTCTCTTTTATTGCAGTTTCAGAAGTTGCCAAATTAGGATTCTGCTTTACTTCCACATTATCTAAAAGAACATCATCATAGAAGTATCCGTTACCACTCACGTTTTTATCTACAGTAAACCTCACCTGAATAGTTGCTCCGATATAAGAAGCTGCTAAAGGAACAGCAACGGTTCTCCATTGATTTAAGTTGGTATTATCACTAAAGATCACTACCCAACCGTTTCCATCATTTACCTCTACCGTAAGTTTATTATTATCATAAGTAGAAGGGGAAACTGTAGTACCACTTGACATAGAATGGTTTTTAAACCAGTCAAAAGAAACAATTGGCGCAGTTAATCCCGTTAAATTTACAGAAGGAGTAACTAATTGTACAGTATTTACACCAGCTCCTGCATATGGCGAACTCGCATCCACCCATGCATAGGTACCAGCTGCTTTTTGGCTATTAGCCGGACTTGCACCATAATCTGCACTTCCTGCAAATTTCCAAAAAAGAGTTGCATCCGTACCTGTTGCTGTAGGGTTTACATTGTTCCAGCAGTTTGGCGCTGCTCCACTATCAAAGTTTTGAACAAAAGGTGCCATAACTGTTCCACAAAGTGTATTGAAAACAGCAACAGTAGAACTCCATGCACTCTTATCAGAAGAACTGCAAACCGATCTCACCCATAAATAATAGGTAGTAGAAGGAGAAAGTCCGGATAGAGGAGCTGAAGTTGTAGTACTGGTTCCCAAAGCTGTTGTAGAAGCGGTAGGAGCTGTACTGCTTGTAGAATAGTAATACTCATATCCACTTCCAGGTGCTGTGGCAGGAGCTGTCCATGAAACACTTGCTCCAGTAGTTGTAATCGCTGAAACTGTAACAGCAGATGGCTCTGAACAAGTAGGAGTAACATCTATATTGATATCATCAACATAGATTTGATTCATATCTGCAAGAGAATATGCCTGGAATCCGATATAATAAACTCCTGTTGCGCTTGGCGTAAAGTCTGTAAAAGTATTTGTAACAGTTCCACCGGTAATATTACCATGATCTGCTATGGTATTCGTCATCGCCGAACTTGCAGGAGAAGATCCGTACGCTACTTTTACTTTTTCAGGATATTGTGTTGTACCGGTTGCGTTTGCATATTTATATTTAATTCTATAGCTAACGCCCGCTGTAAGGTTTAAACCTTGGGTAAAGAACCATGTATTGGCAGCATTACTACTGTTGTATGAATAATTAAGTACTTTCCCTGTAAATCCGGTTGGAGCAGTTGCTGTTTTCCATAAATTCCCGGAACCGCTATTAATAACTGTTGTACAAGTCGGTAAAGCCGGAGTAGTAACACTTTCAAAATCTAAAGTATATGGTAAGCCAGTTGAGCTACACACTGTCTGGAATGACCTTACTGTACATGCTGTTGCAGGACCTGTAATATTGGCAGTGTAGCCAGTAACAGAGTAATAATATGTAGTAGCAAAGTTGAGAGGTGTAGTGATCGTATAAGAATTACTAGCTCCACCCGCGATATCCATATCTAAAACATCATTTCCTCCTGAAGTGGTTCCGACTTTTAGTTTATATCCTGCAGCACCATTTATGGCAGTCCATGTAATGGTAGGAGTTACACTTACTCCTGTAGCGCTGGAAGCCGGAGCTGTTACTGTAGGACAAAGACCTAATGTTGTAAAGTTAGCCGAGCTTGACCATACCCCTTTATCTGTTCCGTTACAGTTTCCTCTCACCCAATAGTAATACTGAGTTGAAGGAGTCAAACCTGATAAGTTAGCTGTTGTTACCCCTGCACCTACAGACCCCGAAGGAGTAACTGTTGAAATCGGAGCAGTTGAATTGGTAGAATAATAATATTCATATCCATTACCCGGAGGCGTTGTTGACGCCGTCCAGCTTATCGTTGCAGATTCAGGAGTCAGAGCAGCAGAAGAAAGGCCGGTTACTGTACTTGCGCAGTTCGGTGTAGTTGAAAAAGATCCTGCAGACACATATCCGCTTCCGGATCCGGCTGCATTTGGAATATGAGAATACACGGATTGTACTGCACCATTTAAAGCCTGTACCTGAACCTGGTAGGCCGTATTCTGAGTAAGACCTGCAATTGTAGCAGAAGCAGCAGAAACGGGATTACCCACAAGATCTGTCCAATCGCAGCTTCCAACTGCTCTATACTGAACATTATAGCCGGTTGCCCCGGTTGGAGCGGTCCAGTTTACAGTTGCAGCACTATTGGTGATTCCGGTTGCAGCAGCAAAAGTTCTTACAGGCGCCTGCGTACCAGGGGTCCATTTATATTGTAAACCTGCCGGAATTTTAACGTTTGCATTGGTTGTACTGGAGAAAAGCATAGTACTGTTATTAGCACTACCAGTAACTGCTTTAGACCAATCACAGGTAGTTCCGTTCGGTACATTTCCAATCATCAGAGAATTTACATTGGATGCGTAAGTAGTACTGTTTCCTCTTATTCCTACCTGAGGAGTACTATTTGAGGTACTGGTTCCCGGGTCTGTACAGTTTCCATAAATAATTTTGATTTCACCTGTAGCATACACCAGACGGATCTGAAAGTTCAATCTTTCGGTAGACCGGTTACTATAATTAGCATGATCCTGCCACTGCACAACAAATTCAGTCCCCAGATCCTCATATCTTACTTCATGATTTCCAGGCGGCTGTGTTGCATCCGATGATGAGAAACCTCCATCCTGTCCAAAAGCGGAAATTGCTCCTGTAGTTGTTCCTAAAGATGACATTGGAGTATAATTTGTCCCTGAAGGAGCAGCTCCAAAAGTTATAAATCCATTGGCACTTATATAACATGTAGTCATAGAAACGCCGCCGAAATTAAAAGGAGAAGACAGAGGAATTGCCGCGGATACTTCATTGTCATAAGTAGTATTGGTTCCGGTAGGAAATAATTTTGTACCTCCTGTAATCGAGGTGTAAGCTACCCCAGTACTTTTTGAAAAAGTATAGTTGGCAACATTGGTTTGTGCATAGACTCCCATACTCAGGGAGGCTAAACACGAAAGTAGTAATTTCTTCATAAAATAGTAATAATAATAGTTTGGGCGGTAAATGTATAAATATTAATTTAATTTTTAAACGAAATATTAAAAATTATCATAATTTTTTACGCGAAAACAACTAAAACCACCATTAAAACATAAAAAAACTAAACATTTATTTAAATTTAACAATTATTTCGCAATATATTGAAAAATAATAATCACATGAAAATCAAATACTTAAATACTATACAACCAAAATAGACTTCAGAAAATTTTTCTATTTAACATAAATAAATATTTAAAATTTTTCATCAATATCATCAAATAGCAAACAAAAAAAGAGCGACCTAAGCCACTCTTTTATATTATTAAGTATTTTTTAGTTTAAATAAAACTCATATTTATTAAGAAGTTGAATTTCTTTAATCAAATCTCCATTAAGATCCACCGAATGCTTCATAGACTGCACTTCAATATGGGAGTCATCTTCGAGATTTTTAATAAAGAATTTCAGTTTTTGATTTCCTTTGTTTCTGTCGAGAACTGTTCTGAAAAAGTCAAGATCCTCAGGTCTTACATCCATTACATCCATTACTAAAGATATACTTTTTGCAAACCGTTCAAATGCTTCCTGAAGTTCTATCACATCATTTACATTCACGAAGACTCTTCCATCTTTTACCTGAGCAAATTTTATTTTAAAAATAACAAATCTCTGAACTTCCAGTTTCTCCTTCAGCCTCATATAATCTCTGTCTCCCAACCTGAATGAATATGATCCTGAATAATCTTCGAGCGTAACAAAAGCTACTTTCTCACCACTCCTGAAACCATCCTGAACTCTGTATTCAGTAATAAGACCAGCTACAGTATATTCTTTTCCTCCGCCGCCATTTTCTCTTTCTTTCTGAAGCGTTTTCCAGTCTTTCTTTTTCTCTTCAAACAACTCTTCCTGTTTATTAGAAAAAGCCTGTTCTTTATAAGCATCTACCTCATCCAGATTCAGGAATAAGAAATTTCCTTTTGGTTCTGCTTTTTTAGTCACTTCCTCCACTACTTCCTCTTCACCAGCCACTACATCATCTGAGACAATTTCTATAAGATCTACAGCATCATCCTGAGCATCCTTCTCCAATACGGGTGTTTCATCCGTAACTACTTTATCTTCCTCATTTTTCTCAAGAACAGATTTTTTAGAAAGCCGCCCCTGCATAAACTGGAACTGATATTTAAATTCATCCAGCGGATGGGCAGAAAGATAGAAACCGATAATCTCCTTTTCTTTATTAAGTTTATGCATATTTGGCCATTCCGGACAAGGTGCCAATTTCGGCTGCTCAATCTGAACTTCTTCCGCAAAATCTGCAAATAAAGAATGTTCCATCTCATTTTTACTTTCCTGGAAGCTCTGCCCGTATCTGATAAGCCTTTCAAGATTGGTCTTTCCAGCCATATCAATGTCAAAATACTGTCCTCTGTGGAAAGAATCCAGTTCATCAAAAGCTCCGGCAAGCACCAAACTTTCCGCTACTCTTTTGTTCATCTGGGAAGGCATTATTCTTTCGAAGAAATCGTAAATATTTTTAAATCTTCCGTTCTCTCTTTCTCTTGTAATACATTCACTCGGTCCTTCACCAATTCCTTTGATTGCTCCCAATCCGAAACGGATCTGCCCCTTTTCGTTTACGGAGAACTTGTATTGAGATTCATTTACATCCGGTCCTAATACATCAACTCCCATACTTTTACAATCTTCCATGAACATGGTAATTGCATCCGTATTGTTAATGTTATTACTCATTACACTCGCCATATATTCCGCCGGATAATTCGCTTTTAAATAGGCAGTCTGATAAGCAATAAACGCATAACAGGTTGAGTGAGACTTGTTAAAGGCGTATTCTGCAAAGGCCTTCCAGTCGTTCCAGATTTTCTCTAATCTCTCCTCATTCAGGTTATTTTTTCTCCCTCCTTCAATGAATTTCGGGTACATTTTATTAAGAACATCGATCTGCTTTTTACCCATCGCTTTTCTCAAAGTATCGGCTTCACCTTTGGTAAAGTTGGCCAGTTTTTGAGACAAAAGCATTACCTGCTCCTGATAAACGGTAATCCCGTATGTTTCCTTTAAATATTCTTCTGTTTCCGGTAAATCGTAGACAATTTCTTCAATTCCATGCTTTCTGTTGATGAAGTTTGGAATGTATTTAATAGGCCCCGGACGGTACAATGCGTTCATGGCAATGAGATCGGCAAAAACCGTTGGTTTAAGCTCCCTCATGTATTTTTGCATCCCTGGACTTTCATACTGGAAAATCCCTACTGTTCTTCCTTCTTTAAATAGCTGATATGTTTTAGCATCATCAAGAGGAATAAGATCCGGATCAATATCAATATCATATCTTGCTTTTACCAGCTTCAATGCATCCTTAATAATAGTCAGAGTTCTCAACCCCAGGAAATCCATCTTCAGAAGCCCCGCACTTTCCGCCACTGAGTTATCAAACTGTGACACCAGGATATCTGCATCTTTCGCTGCAATAGTCACCGGAACCAGGTTACTCACATCTTCCGGCGTAATGATTACACCACAGGCGTGAATCCCGGTATTCCTGATACAACCTTCCATCTTTTTGGCGCTTGCCAAAACTCCATGTCTCGCATCATCAGGAGTATCAAGAACATATCTCATTTCATCAACGAGCATCTGTTCTTCCGGCTTTAATTTATCATATTTTGCTAAAGCTTTCGCAATGTTCATCCCCGGACTCGGAGGAATCAATTTAGCAATATTGTTCGTGTCGGGAATTGGGACATCCAAAACTCTTCCGGCATCTTTAATGGCAGATTTTCCTCCCAACACGGAGTATGTGATAATCTGTGCCACCTGAGTTTTTCCGTATTTTTCAACTACCCATTTGATAATTTTATCTCGTCCTTCATCATCAAAGTCGATATCAATATCGGGCATGGAAACCCTTTCAGGATTCAGGAATCTCTCAAAAAGGAGATCATATTTAATAGGGTCTACGTTGGTAATTCCGATACAGTAAGCCACCGCAGATCCCGCAGCTGACCCCCTTCCAGGACCAACCCAAACCCCCATCTTACGAGCTTCATTACAAAAATCCTGTACAATAAGGAAGTATCCCGGATAACCGGTATTGGCAATTACTTCAAGCTCAAAGTCCAGTCGTTCTTTAATTTCATCAGTAATGCCTGTATCTTCATATCTTCTTTTCGCTCCTTCATAAGTAAGATAGGTAAGATAAGCCATCTCCCCTCTTTTTCCTCCGTCTACCTCATCTTCCGGATGGATAAATTCTTCAGGAATATCAAATTTTGGAAGGAGAACGTCCCTTTTTAAAGTATATGGTTTAAACTTTGCCGTAAATTCTTCATAGGCATCAAAAGCATCAGGATACGCTAGAAAGGCTTCTTTTATTTCATCAGAATTTTTAATAAAATATTCACCTGTTGCTAACCCTCTTCTTTTACCGAATCCCTTTCCAATAGGCGTTGTCAGCTTTTCACCATCTTTGATGCAGCTTACAATGTCCTGGATATTAGAATCATCTTTATTGGTATAAAAAGTCTCGTTCTGAGCAAGAATTTTAACATCATATTTATCAGCCAGATACAAAAGAACTTCATTCAAATGCTCTTCTTCAGGCAGTTTGTGATTCTGAATCTGAACATAAAAATCATCCTCAAAGGTATCTTTCCACCATTTGAAAAGCTCTTCCCCTTTCTGTTCACCGGTATTTAAAATCGCATCAGGAATATCTCCCATAATTCCGGAAGTCAAAGCAATGACTCCTTCTTTATACTGCGCAATCAATTCTCTGCTTACCCTTGGAACCCCAAAATAGAAACCTTTCAAAAATCCGATACTGGAAAGCTTTGCCAGATTTTTATAACCATTGAAATCTTTTGCCAAAAGCACTACCTGGGTTCTCCTGTCCGGATCATCCTTGGTAAATTGCTTTTGTTCATAACGTTCTGAAATATAAAATTCGCAACCTACAACCGGGATAAGTGGTTCGGAAACAGGTTCAGCTTCATTAAATTCCGTTCCGTTTTCTTCTGCTTCCTGCTTTTTCGCCAGGTATTCTTTATGTTTCTTTGCCCTGTCACCATTAGCACTCTCAACTGCTGACACAAACTTGAAAGCTCCCATCATATTTCCCAGATCCACCATACCGACAGCAGGGAAGTTTTCATCAGTAGCTTTTTTAATCAAATCATTGATGCTAGAAGTAGCGGTAAGTGTAGAGAAAACACTGTGATTATCAAAATTGAAATATTTTCCTAAATCAATTTCATCAATACTTCCGAAATCCTGTTGTTTTTTCTTATTATGAAAATCAGCGACCTGCCTTCTGATCACAATATTGAAAGGCTTAATAGGATCCGGATAAAGGCTTCTGAAATAAGCAAGCTGATCTTCTGAAATCTTTAATGTCTCAGCCGGTACTACTCCAATTCTTACCATTTCAAAGAAAGCTCTGGCAGTAGCATTTACGTCGGCAGCAGCATTATGGGCTTCATCAAATTTGCTCCCATAAAGTTTTTCATACAGTTCTTCAAGTTTTGGAGGTTTAAAACGGCCTCCCCGGCCTCCGCCCAGCTGGCAGAAGTCAGTCCCCAAAATCATGGTATCTGCTTTGGGTTTTTCCTGAAGATTATCTTTCAGATTTTTTCTATAAAATTCTGCTCCTACAATATTATAGTCGAATTCTACATTATGTCCGGAAACCACCCTTACCCTTTCAAGGACTTTAGAAAACTCTTCAAGAATTTCCTGCAGATCCCGTCCTTCTTCATTGGCAATTTTGGTTGTAATCCCGTGAATACGTGCTGCATTGAAGGGAATATCGTACCCTTCAGGTTTTATGATATAATCCTGGTTTTCAATCAAGTTTCCATCATCATCGTGTACCTGCCATGCAATCTGAACCATTCTTGGCCAGTTATCCGAGTCTGAAAGCGGAGCGTTGAAATTTTTTGGTAAACCGGTTGTTTCTGTGTCAAAAATTAAATACATATAATGTTCTAACTTTTTTATAAAAAGAGAATGTAAAGTTACTTCATTTTTTCTAATTACAGTCTGAATTCAACAAGATAAACAATCAACATTTTTGAAACCTGGTATTGAAATTATCAATAAAAAATTTTAACCCATCAATAGAATAATAACAGTACCTTAAAGCTCCTTCAATTATTATAATTCTCCAAAATTCATTTATCTTTTCCTATTGGGCAGAGATAAAACAGAAGCCTAAAAAAGACATATTCCAAAAAAAATAATTATAGAATTATCAGTATATCAATGAATTTATTACAAAATACTAACAGTTGTTAGTATTTTGTTTTTTTATGTATATTTGCTTCCTATGGAAAATGCACTTCACGAAAAAGTTTCTCAGGATATATTACTCAAAGCGTATAATCATATGATGCTGGCAAAAGCCATGGCAGACATCTACGAAGAAAACAGAAATGTATGTAAATACGTTCACAGTACTTCCAGAGGTCACGAAGCTATTCAGCTTGCAACAGCTTATCAACTAAAGAAAGAAGACTGGGTTTCTCCTTATTACAGAGACGAAAGTATTCTTTTAGGAATTGGTTTTGAACCTTATCAATTAATGCTTCAATTACTAGCCAAAGCTGATGATCCTTTTTCGGGAGGAAGATCATATTACTCACACCCTTCAAGTAGGGATGAAAACAAACCAAAAATTGTTCATCAGAGTTCTGCTACAGGAATGCAGACCATTCCTACGACAGGAGTAGCACAGGGTATCAAATACATTCAGGATTTCAACCTTCAGCAATTTGAAAATAATCCTGTTGTGGTTTGCAGCCTTGGAGACAATTCCGTTACAGAAGGTGAAGTAAGTGAAGCTTTACAATTTGCAGCTTTACACCAGCTTCCTATCATCTTCCTGGTTCAGGATAACGAATGGGGAATTTCCGTAACAAAAGACGAGGCAAGAACCTGTGACGCTTATGATTTCGTAGCTGGATTTACCGGATTAAGCAGAATGAGAGTAGATGGAACTGATTTTGTGGAAAGTTTCGAAGCTATGAAAAAAGCCGTAGATTTTGTTAGAACAGAAAGAAAGCCTCTTGTTGTCTGTGCCAAAACGGTATTGATCGGCCATCACACTTCAGGAGTAAGAAGAGAATTCTATAGAGACGAAGAAGATTTAACAAAACACAGGGCCAAAGATCCGGGAGAGATCCTTAGAAAACATTTACTGGAAACAGGTGTTGATGAAGATCTTTTAAAGCAAATCACTAAAAAGGCGCGTCTTGAAGCAGAAGAAGCTTTTGAAAAAGCTAAAAATGCAGAGGATCCAAAGCCTGAAAGCGTAATGCAGCACGTTTTCGCTCCTACTCCAATTACAGAGGAAACAGGAACTCGTGAACCTGCCAATGGAGAAAAGATTGTAATGGTAGATGCTGCCATCCACGCAATACAGGAATTGATGTGGAAACATCCGGAAGCACTTCTTTACGGACAGGATGTAGGGGAAAGAATTGGTGGAGTTTTTCGTGAAACAGTTACTTTAGGAAAAAAATTCGGTAGCAAGAGAGTATTCAATACAGCCATCCAGGAAGCTTATATCATTGGATCTACAGCAGGAATGAGTGCTGTTGGGCTTAAGCCAATTGTTGAGGTCCAGTTTGCAGATTATATTTATCCGGGAATCAACCAGTTGATTACGGAAATTTCAAAATCAAATTATTTAAGTGGTGGAAAATTCCCTGTAAGCAACATCATCCGTGTTCCTATCGGAGCTTATGGAGGTGGTGGTCCTTACCACAGTGGAAGTGTTGAAAGTATCTTAGCCAATATCAAAGGAATCAAAATAGCATACCCAAGTAACGCTGCCGATTTTAAAGGATTATTAAAAGCAGCATATTATGATCCGAACCCTGTAGTAATGCTGGAACATAAAGGATTATACTGGAGTAAAGTTCCGGGAACTGAAGATGCTAAAACGATAGAACCTGCTGAAGATTATGTTCTTCCATTCGGAAAAGGTAAAGTGATCATTGAAGCTGATAAAGATGAAACTGAAAAAGGCAGAACTTTATTAGTGGTTACTTACGGTATGGGAGTTTACTGGGCTAAAGAAGCAGCCAAAAACTTCAATGGAAGAGTTGAAGTAATTGATTTAAGAACATTAATTCCTCTGGATGAAGAACTTGTTTTTGAAAGAGTAAAAGCGCACGGAAAATGTATCGTTCTTACAGAAGAGCAACTCAACAACTCTTTTGCAGAAGCTTTTGCGCACCGTATTTCTAAAAACTGCTTCAAGTATCTTGATGCTCCGGTAGAGACGATGGGATCACTGGATGTACCTGCTGTTCCGATCAATCTTGTGCTGGAAAAAGAGATGCTCCCAAATGCTGAAAAGCTCAGCAGTAAGATCGAAGAAATGCTGAAATATTAATTTTATATAAACTTAAAACCTCTAAAAATATTTAGAGGTTTTTTTATGCATTTTTTTCACTACTTTTATTTAAGATTATCAATCTCAATTCTAATCTATTATCAACCAAGAAAACACAATTATCCATTATCTGAGAGTTACTACAAAATACAATTAATCCCAGTTTGGTATTTATTTTGTCTATACACGCAAAACACATCCATTTTTATGATCACTACAAAATACGTCAATTATAAACAGGTTCTCAATTTATCGGGTTTTCATCTTATACTGATTTCAATCTGGTGTACTCTGATCGCTGTCCTGTTCTATTTTTTCAACTGGCAGTGGATGACGATTCCATGGGTTCCTGTAGCTTTAATTGGTACGGCAGAAGCATTCCTTGTAGGTTTTAAAAACAATCAGGCGTATGACAGACTTTGGGAAGCCAGAAAAATCTGGGGTGGAATTGTGAATTCCAGCCGTTCATTTGCCTCTATGGTATATGCCTTCGATACTAAAAATGAAGAAATTGGAGTTTTTGATCTTGAAGACCGTAAAAAAAGAATCGTCTACCGTCACATAGCATGGTTATATACTTTCCGGGAACAGCTTTTGATTCCTACAGAATGGGAGCATATCAGCACAGAAAATAATAAATTCGGGAATATCAACCTGAGAAGAAACAGGTTAATAAAAGCCGGTTTTCCTGACTACGGAAGAGCTCCTATTTTCCTGCACAAATATCTTTCGGAAGAAGAATACGAACTCAAAAACGATTATAAAAACTTCGCCACCTATCTGGTTGCCCAACAGGCAAAAGATATCAATGAGCTGAAAAACATGAATGCTATCACAGATTTCAATCAGACTCAGCTTCAGAACGCACTGAATGAATTCTACAATTTTCAGGGACAGGCAGAAAGAATCAAGAAATTTCCTTCTCCAAGACAGTTTGCCAGCACAGCCTTTGTTTTCAATATTCTCTTTATAATGCTTCTTCCACTAGGATTAGTGAATGAGTTTGCAAAGCTTGGTGATTGGGGAATCTGGACTTCTATTCCTTTCTGTATCATTATCGGATGGATTTATATCATTATGGAACTGGTAGGAGATTATTCTGAAAATCCTTTTGCAGGATTAATGTTTGATGTTCCGATGCTTTCAATCTGCAGAACGATTGAAATAGACCTTCTTCAGATGAGCGGAGAAACAGACCTTCCGGATCCTATTTCTTCTAAAAATGGAGTGTTGGTATAATTTCTTAGTTATCTTGAAAACCTAAACTTTATATCAAAATCATTGTAAAACTTTAAAATATTCTCTAAAAAGTATTCAAAAAGTTCATTGTTTTTCATAATTTAGAAGCATTGAAAGCATAAGCTATATTGATTCATCCGAATTGATTTAGCTTTTACTTTTTCCATCAACTAATAATTTTATCCTTCCTTTTGTAAACAATGAAATCCAATCAACTCCTGCAGGCTATCGCAATGTTATGTCTTGCCTTATTCTCTCCTAAAGTGAAATCACAGGCAGCTTTCAACAAAGAGTTACCCAAAGAGTTTACGGACGGATTTACCAAAGTAATTAATGACAGCATTTCTTCTTTGGGATCTTTCATTGTTTCACAAAATAATAAGGTAATTTATGAGCAGTATTTCCATGGTGCCAATAAAGAGACTATTTTCAGTATAAAATCTGTTACCAAAAGTATCGTTTCTGTGCTGGCAGGTATCGCACAGGATAAAAACATACTTCCCAACCTAAATACTCCGGTTTTAAAAATTCTTCCGGAATACAATATATCGAGAAGCAGCTTCAAAAATATTTCCAATATTGAAGGAAAAGTAGCTCATGATTCCATCAGAAATACATTAACGTTAAAAAATCTATTGACCATGCAGGGTGGTTTTGACTGGGTTGAAAATTCAAAAATTTCAACAGCTATGTCATTTTCCGGTGATCCTGTAAAGTTTGTACTGGATCTTCCTTTTGAAGAATATCCTGGGACAGTCTTCAATTATAATAGTGGTGAAACCCATCTTTTTGGTGCGGCATTAGCTAAAATCGTAAAGACTAATCTGAAACAGTTCGCTACAGAAAATCTTTTCAGGCCGTTAAAAATGAATACTCCACGATGGGATACAGACTCCATGAACAGGAATATTGCAGGTTCGGAAATGTTTATGAAACCTGAAGACATGCTGAGGTTTGGTACAATGATCCTGAACAACGGAAAATTTAGCGGCAAACAAATCGTCTCTTCAAAATGGATTCAGGAATCTACTTCTGAACAGGTACAACTCGATACCTGGGATGTCATGCCGAATGCCAACGGTTACGGCTATTACTGGTGGCGAAGAAAAACCAATGGGCACCAGGCTTTCGTTGCAACCGGATATGGCGGACAGCTTATCTGTGTCATTCCTGATTTAAAAATGGTCATTGTAACCACTTGCTTTCTGAATGATAAAAATAAAGGCAGAACAGAGATTAAAAGACTCCATTATTTCATTGATAAAATAACCAAAGCAGACCAATAACTGAGTGGGAAATTTATCTATAATATGATTGCCGTCGTATTTTTCACTTCGGAAATCATAAAAGAACTGTGCGTACTTGCAATGTGTTGGAGCGTTGTAAGTTTCGTTAACATAAAACTGCGGTAATCTTCAATATCTTTCACTCCTATTTTAAGAATATAGTCATAATCTCCGCTTACATGAAAGCATTCTGTTACTTCCTGGAGATCCATCACTTCCTTTTCAAACTGCAGTACAAATTCTTTTTTGTGCTGACTTAGTTTTACATGACACAACACGATAAAATTTTTCTTAACTTTACTCTTGTCCAGCAAGGCTACATATTTTGAAATAACACCTGCATTTTCAAGCTTTTTTACACGCTCATAAATTGCTGTTACAGACAATCCAAGCTTACCGGACAGCTCTTTGGTGGTTTGCTTACAATCTTCCTGTAAAAAAAGTAACAGTTTCTTATCTGTTTCGTCAAGTTCCATAGATATTTTTTTGGTAAAAATTTAATAATATCGAAGATACTAAATATTTTTTCTAAATAAATAATATTTTACAGTTTTATATTCTACAAATTCAATTTTATATTGTAATTATTAGGAAATTAATGCAAATTGGAACGATAAAATAAAAACAATATTTATGGAAAACTTTAACGCAGCCAATGAGATCCAGGATCTTCAGTATTTTGGTGAATTCGGGGGAGTGAATCCTTCTATCTCTGACAGCTCTACCTATACCTTCCTTTCTGCAAAGACAATGTTTGATACTTTCGAAGGAAATGCGGAAGGATGCTATCTGTATTCCAGACATTCATCGCCAATGAATCTTTATCTGGCGCAGGCTCTTGCCAAGATGGAAAACACAGAATCCGCCAACGTTACAGCATCCGGAATGGGAGCGATTACTTCTGTTTTGATGCAGGTGTGCAAAAGTGGAGATCATATTATTTCAAGCCGAACGATCTACGGAGGAACTTATGCTTTTCTTAAAAATTTCTTCCCTCAATTCAATGTAGCGACCACTTTTGTAGATATCAATAATTTTGAATCTATAGAAAAAGCTATCACTCCAGATACTAAAGTCATTTATTGCGAAAGTGTAAGCAATCCGCTGCTTGAAGTAGCAGACCTTAGAAAACTTTCCGAAATCTGTAAAAAACACAATCTGAAGCTGATTGTAGATAATACCTTCTCTCCTCTTTCTATCTCTCCGACATTATTCGGGGCTGATGTAGTAATTCACAGTTTGACAAAGTTCATCAACGGAAGCAGTGATACGGTAGGAGGAGTATATTGTGCAACTCAGTCATTTATTGATGACACCAAAAATGTAAATTCCGGTGCGTGTATGCTTCTTGGTCCAACGATGGACAGTTTAAGATCTTCAAGCATATTAAAAAACCTGAGAACATTACACATCAGAATCAAACAGCACAGCCACAATGCCATGTATCTGGCTGAGAGGTTTGAAAAAGATGGCTTAAAAGTATCTTATCCGGGCTTACCATCCCACAAAAACCATGAATTAATGAAAAGTATGATTCATGAAGAATACGGATACGGAGGATTACTGACTCTGGACGCCGGAACAACAGAAAAAGCAAACGAACTGATGGAACTGATGCAGACAGAAAATCTGGGGTATCTTGCCGTGAGTTTAGGATTCTATAAAACCCTATTCTCTTGCTCAGGAAAATCTACCTCATCTGAAATCCCTGAAGAAGAAAGAGCTTCCATAGGGATTTCAGACGGACTGATCAGATTCTCCATCGGTCTTGACCACGATATCAAAAGAACTTACCAAAAAATGAAGGAATGTATGTTGAAAGTAGGAGTTCTTAACCACCATGAAAACATTTCCATTTCCTAAATTTATTGTAAAAGGCTGTTTCATTTGCGAGAAACAGCCTTTTTTATTTATCTACTTACCTGTTTTGATATTGATTAACAAATGTTGTTTGTAATCTTTTATAGGTTTAGGCTAAAGCCATTGAAAGATTTTATTTATTTGATGAATGGGCTAAAGCCCATTCCTATTAAAATTCGTTTATAATAATTATCCCTGCTATTTCTTATAATAGTGATGCGGAAAAGCCTCCTCAGGCTTCATTCGGAAAACATTCAATAAAATCCATGATTTCAGGAAACCATACCCGTAAGAAAACATCTGAATATAGGTAGAAATAACTGCCATTCCGGCAATGCTGATATTTTTAGTCAACAATAAGGCATGAAACAGCACCAAAAAGGTATACAATCCGTAGAAAGCAAGGATAATTCCTCTGCCCATCACAAAATACTCCAGAAAGCCCATTATATATCCCAGCATAAATAAGGTAGGAAATGCAAAGGAAATCTTTACATAGTTCGGATGCCTCTGATTAAGAATCGGCCTTGCACAGCCAAATTGGTAAACCTGCTTGGAGAATTTTCCAAAATCAACCCTACGTTTATGATATACTGCGATATCATCAAAAAAAGCAGTGGTAAAGCCATTTTCCCAAAGAGTCATGGAAAGATCCGGATCCTCACCTATCCTCATTTCTGAAAATCCGCCTACTTTTTCAAAAACAGCCTTTTTCACGCCCATATTAAAACTCCTTGGTTGAAATTTTGAAACAGCTTTCTTACTTCCTCTGATTCCTCCGGTTGTAAAAACAGAAGTCATAGAATACGAAATAGCCTTCTGCATCAGATTAAATCCTTTATGCGCTTTGTCAGCTCCTCCAAACGCATCACAAGGAATAGTCTGAATATCCTTTTTAATATGTTCGATATAATCTTTTTCAACGATGACATCACTGTCTACAAATACCAGCCATTCATTAGCGGCTCTTGCTGCCCCATAATTTCTTGTCAGTCCCGGTCCTGAGTTATCTTTTCTGAAATATTTAATATCCAGGATTCCATCAAAATTTTCAATGGTAGGTTTCAGATCGATTAAAGAACCATCATCCACAATAATGATCTCAAACTCCTTATCTGTCTGCTGAGTAAGAGAGGTCAGCAACTCGAAAAGTTCATCTTTTCGGTTGTAAATGGCAACGACAATAGAAATAGTAGGCTTCAAATTGAAAATTTTTCAAAATTACTTATTCGCAGAACAACCTACAAACAGTTTAACAGCTTATTCAGATAAATTAACGATAGAGAATTTTATCTGCCTTACTACATGGAGATTACAAATGAAATTCTAAGCCAAGTCATTTGACATTTTAAACAAAATAAACACGAAAAATCCCTCCTAATTTTGCTATAGAAATTTAAACCAATAAAAAATGGAAACAATGATCAGCACATTACAACAACCTATTCAATCAGGTTTTGATGCATCTTCTACAGCTCAGGAAGTTATCAAAGGAATAGATCTTACAGGAAAAACAGTCATCATTACCGGTGGTTACGCAGGAATTGGACTTGAAACTACCAAAGTTCTTACTTCAGCCGGAGCGCATGTTATTATTCCCGCAAGAGATATCGAAAAAGCAGGAAAAAACCTTACAGGACTAGAAAATTTTGAACTTGAAAAAATGGATTTAATGGATCCTGCCTCTATTGATGCCTTTGCAGAAAGATTTATAGCGTCAGACAGAAGTCTGGATCTTCTCATTAATAATGCAGGAATCATGTGGGTACCACTCCGAAGAGACAGCAGAGGTTTTGAATCCCAACTGGCAACCAACTATTTTGGACAGTTTCATCTTACCTCAAAATTATGGCCCGCTCTGAAAAAAGCAAATGGTGCAAGGGTTATCAGCGTTTCTTCTTATGGGCACCAGATGGCTCCTTTTAATTTTGAAGATCCTAATTTTGAAAAAAGAGATTACGATACCCTTTCCGGATATGGGCAATCTAAAACAGCTTGCAATCTGTTTGCTGTAGAACTCGATGAAAGAGGAAAAGAATTCAATATCAGAGCGTATTCACTTCATCCTGGTTCTGTATATGGAACTGATCTGGGCAGAGAACAACCTGTTGAACTTTTTAAACAGCTTGGAACGCATGATGAAAATGGAAATATCAAACCCGAGGTGGAAGCACGATTAAAAACTATCCCACAAGGTGCTGCAACAACAGTCTGGTGTGCTGTAAGCCCTCAACTTAATGAAATAGGTGGAGTTTATTGCGAAAACTGTGATATTGCTGAAATAGACGAAGGACAAATTGAACATAGATTTGATGAACCGGCAACCATTCGAGGAGTACAGCCCTACTCTGTTGATAAAAACAATGCTGAGCGTTTATGGAAATTAAGCGAAGAAATGCTGGGGTTTAAATTTGATACCAAATAACTGTTTTTTAAATACATTTGTAATGAAAAACTTTTGACAATGGATTTCCAGATACAATACCTCACTCCGGATATCAAAATTTCCAGTTATGACGACAAGCTGTTCAAAACGGAAACGGTTTTTGAATATCATATGCTGGTATGGTTCATATCAGGAGAAACGAAAATTATTCAGGCAGACAAAACCTATCTGTTCAAAGCAGGAGATATTTTTCTGATTCCTAGAAATCATCTTGCCACGATTATCAATTATCCCAAGGATGGGCTTCCACATAAAGCTGTAGTAATGCATCTTACCACAGAACGGCTGAAGAATTTTTATAGCTCTGTTGATTATGAAAGGAAAAACGGACATCGGGAATCCAGCATTCACAGTTTCAGCAGCCATCCGCTTCTGAACAGCTGTCTTGCTTCCCTGATTCCTTACTTTGAGATTGAAGGCTCACTTCCTGAAAATATCGCTCATCTAAAAATCACTGAAGCCATCAGTATTTTAAGGGAAATTGATCCGGATATCGATACTTTACTTGCAGATTTTGAGGAACCGGGAAAAGTAGATCTGATTAACTTTATGGAGAAGAATTATATGTTCAATATGCCATTGGAACGATTCGGATATCTGACAGGAAGGAGTTTATCAACTTTTAACCGTGATTTCAGAAAGATTTTTCAAACAACTCCGCAGCGATGGCTTACTCAAAAACGTCTTGAACTTGCCTATTATCATTTATCAGAAAAGAATAAAAAACCTTCCGATGTTTTTCTGGAAGTAGGTTTTGAAGACCTTTCCCATTTTTCACATGCCTTTAAAAAACAGTATGGCTTTGCGCCTTCACTGGCTCGATAAACAAAACAGGTTGTACACATTCGTACAACCTGTTTTTTATTTTAATTACCACTGGAATTATTATTTTGGTAAGCTATCCGGATCTTTTGAATCCTTCTTTTGAGATATTACATTATGATTTAAAGCTTTTCTTTCAGGTTTTGAAGATGATTTTGAACGTGACGATTTTGATCCAGAACCCAACAGACCGAATAAATCAAAAACTACATCAAATATGTCAAAAAAATTCCAGGACATTAGTTTATTATTTTAAATCCTACTTATTCTCCTCCAACTTATATACTTTCTTCGTTCCATCATACATTTCATATTGTAAAAATCTCGTTTCCACCTTTCCGTTGAAAAGTCTGATCTTTCTTGAAGGACGTCAATCGATTTTCTTCACTGTTTCAAAGTCTTGGAACATCAGCCGGCTATATGGTCTATATATTTTACTAAACCTGATTCGTTCTGTTATATAAACCATCCTGACTTAAAGTAAGCACACAATACTGCAGAAATAAAAAAAGTAATCACTGAACAACTGAAAAGAAGCAATTTGAACGGGGTTTTAAAGTAATAAAGTTCCAAAATATAGAGCACAAAAAACACTAACAGCGAAATACCGATTCCTATTAAAGAAGCTACTATTAAGGTTTGTGTATAATTTTGTACCGGTAAAGGATCTTTAAAAACCATAAAAAAACCAAATGCCGCTAATACCAAAGCTACAGCACTTACTTTCTCAGTAAAATATTTAGATCTTTTTGATTCCTTTTTTCTAGGTTTTTCATCATAATTAAGACTCTTTCTGTCAGAGGTTGAACTTAACGAGCCTGAGCCCGAGCTAAACAATCCCAACGCGTCTACAATTATTCCCAATAGATCTAATAACATCAGTTTATTATTTTAAATCCTACTTATTCTCCTCCAGTTTATGTACTTTCTTCGTTCCTTCATACATTTCATATTGTAAAAATCTCGTTTCCAGTTTTCCGTTGAAAAGTTTGATCTTTCTTGAAGGACGTAAACCGATTTTCTTCACCGCTTCAAGATCGGAAGAGATTAACCAGGCTAGTGTATTCGGGTAATGCGTTTTAAAAGTATCTCCGATTTTCTTGTAAAAATCATCATCATTAATAGAAATTCTCTCATCGTATGGAGGATTGAATACCATTAATAATGGAAAAAGTTCTTTTTTAGAATCAAAGAAGTTCTGTTTTTTAATCTCAATAACATCATCCATTTCTGCAGCCTCTACATTCATTCTTGCAGCATTCAGCATTCTTGCATCAATGTCATATCCAACAATTTTTCCATCAAATTGCCTTACTCTGTTAATTCTGAATTCTTTAATTTTTGCAAATAAGTCTGCATCATAGTTATTCCAGTTCTGGAATCCGAATCTCTTTCTGAAAATCTGAGCCGGAAGGTCCATCGCAATCATTGCTGCTTCAATTAATAATGTTCCGGAACCACACATAGGATCAAGGAAATTTCCTTTTCCATCCCAGCCTGCCAGCTGAAGCATTCCGCTTGCCAAGACTTCGTTGATAGGAGCCTCTCCCTGTTCTCTTCTGTATCCTCTTTTAAACAAAGGATCTCCTGAAGAATCCATTGAAATCATTACCAATTCTCTGTCTATGTGAAGATGGAATTTGATATCCGGATTTCTCGTTTCTACATTAGGACGTCTTTTAAATTTTTCCTGGAAATAATCCACAATAGCATCCTTCATTTTCAAAGTCACAAACTGAGAATGCTTGAAGGTTTCAGAGTTTACAGTGGCATCAATAGAGAAAGACTGGTCAACATCCATAAAATTCTCCCATTCAAATTTAAACAATCTATCATAAAACTGATGCTGATTAAAAGCTTTGAATTCATGAATCGGCACCAGAATTTTCAATGCTGTTCTCGCAGAGTAATTGATTTTATAAAGAAAACCAAGATCTCCTTCACAGTTTACCGCTCTGTTTTTAATTTCAACATTTCTTCCACCCAATTTTTTGATTTCTTCTGCCAGAATCTGCTCCAATCCGAAGAATGTTTTTATCTGTATTTTAATATTTTCTGTATCCATAAGTTTGAATTAAAAGATTTAAAGCTTTAAAAATTAAAAGATTAACTATTCAACTTCTTGTCCAATTGAATTTTTCAATCTCTTAATGTTGTAAAATACTTTGCTTTTAACCGCACAAATTTAGTTATTTTTGCATTATGGAATGGTTTGAATCTTGGTTTGATACCCCTTATTATCATTTGCTTTATAGCAACAGAGACTATACTGAAGCAGAAAACTTCATTACAAAGCTCACAGCGGACCTTCAGTTGCCGCCTCAGTCGAAAATCATAGATCTTGCCTGTGGAAAGGGAAGACACTCTGTTTTCCTTAATAAATTAGGGTATGATGTTTTGGGACTTGATCTTTCAAGACAAAGTATTGAATCTGACAAACAGTACGAAAATCAAACTTTACTTTTTGAAGTTCATGATATGAGAAATCCTATTGATGCAGATCCAATGGATGCTGTATTCAATTTATTTACAAGTTTTGGGTATTTTGACAATGAGAGCGATGATAAAAAAGTATTCCAATCAGTTTACAATGCTTTAAAACCAGGAGGATATTTTGTTCTGGACTATCTGAATGAGGAATTTGTAAGAAATACCTTGGTTCCTGAAACAACGATCACGAGAGGGAATATTGAGTTCAGAATCCTAAAGAAAATCGAAGGCAGACACGTCATCAAAGACATCCGTTTTGAAGCCGATGGTAAACCGTTTCATTTCTTTGAGAAAGTAAAACTTCATACTCTGGAAGCCATTCATGCCTATGCTTCTGAATGTGGGTTTGAAAGAATAAAAATCTGGGGAGATTATCAGCTGAATGAATTTAAGAAAGAAAATTCCCCGCGATGCATCAATTTATTTAAGAAAAAATAATGACAACAGTACTTTTACTGATTTTAAGTGTCGTAACAGGAGTATTTCTGGGAAAACACTTTGGTAAAAAAGAGAAACTGGCTAAAAATCTACTGATATTAAGTGCCGGTTTTTTGATTACAATCTGTCTTAATGAAGTGTTTCCGCAGGTTTATACCTCTTCCGGAAGCAGTAGTCTTGGGATATTTGTAATCGCGGGAGTTCTGCTGCAGATGATCCTGGAAGCTCTTACCAAAGGTTTTGAACACGGGCACTTCCATCATCATAGCGAACACAATATTCTTCCTGTTGCTTTAATGGTAGGATTATTTATCCATGCTTTTATTGAGGGGATTCCTTTGGCTAACGAGCAACACGAAATGTCGCCTTATCTTTGGGGAATTGTATTTCATAATCTCCCTATTTCATTTATTCTGGGAGCATTTTTATTTAACAGAAAGGGAGAATCTAAAAGTTCTTCATCTTATCCTTCTATTCTCATTGTAGCCTTATTTGCATTGGCTTCTCCAATGGGAATGTTATTGGGTAATTATTTCAATCCAAATCTTCAGCCTTATTTTCTGGCGATCGTAGGCGGAATTTTCCTCCATATTTCATCCGTAATTATTTTTGAAAGTAATAAAAATCACAATATTGATTGGGTAAAAATCGGGCTGGTTGTTTTAGGAGTTTCACTTGCATTGATGATGCATGTTTTCCATCAACATCCCACTGCTCATTCTCATTAAATATAAAAAAAGCTCTGAAATCCAGAGCTTTTTTTATTATATTTCTAGTAATGATCCACGTTTTTCATGATCATTATCCTTAATCTATACTCATTCCTCTTTAGACTCATCAGTTAAAATTTGTTTTTTTAAAAATATTTTACACGAAAGAATAAATAAAAATTAAATATTTACACTTTAAAACAAAATAAAACACAATGTTTAACATTTTTTAACATAAACATAACACCTATACATTGTTTTTTGTACATTAGCGACATTACCATCATCTAAAAATTGTATGAAAAAACAAAAGAAATTAACGACATCAGTCTGTTTTTTTTTAATGACAGGTTTTATAGCAGCCCAGACCACAAAGAAAACAGATACTTTAGAAGAAAAAAAAATTGATGACATTGTAATTATCGGCTACAAGGCACAGAAAAGATCCAGCCTTACAGCTGCCGTTTCTGTTATTTCTGACAAAAAACTTCAGGATTCCAATACCCCAAGCGTATCCGGTCTTCTGCAGGGAAAAGCCGCCGGAGTTCAAATCTTACCCGGTGGAGGTTCTGCAGGTTCTGTAGCCACTGTAAAAATCAGGGGTACTTCTACTATCAATGGTCCCAGTTCTGCCCTTTGGGTGGTGGATGGCGTAGTAATGCCCTATGCTCCCAATCTGGATCCCAATCAGATAGAAAGCATCAACATCCTGAAAGATGCTGCTTCTACAGCCTTGTATGGTTCCCGAGCTGCCAATGGTATTGTACAGGTGTTTACCAAATCAGGAAATTCAGGGAAAGGAATATTAAGGGCATCTCTTAATAATTCTTTTAATGTGTTTAACAACGGGCGCTTCAAGCTTATGAACGGAACGCAGTTGTATGATTATTTCACCTCATTAAAAGGAGCACCTGAAATCCCTAAAACCCTTAGAAACGATGGCTACAACTGGCTGAAAGGCGGTACACAAACAGGAGTTGTACAAAATTACACTATTGATTTCAGGGGTGGCTCAGACCATTCCAAAACCTATATTTCAGGAAATTATTATAATGAAACCGGAACAATAAAAGGAGATGAATACAACAGGATATCATTCAGAATCAATCATGAACAGACTATAAAGCCTTGGTTGATATTGAAACCGAAAGTCAGTTTATCATACACCACGGGAAAAGATACTCAGGCTTCCCTTTATCAGATGTACCTTAATATGCCATGGGACAATCCCAGAGATGCCAATGGAAATCTGATCAGGGTGGATGAGGATTACGCAGATTGGTACGGAAGGGATAAAAGCAGTTACCTTTATGACCTTCAATGGAACTATGGTAAAAGTAATCAGCTGGATCTCATAGGAAATCTGGATGCTGAAGTCAGATTTACTGATTATCTTAAATTCATTACCACTAACAATGTTACCTACAAAAACTATGATGATATGTACTATACCGATCCCAGATCGATCAGTGGAACAAGTAATAAAGGGGAATTAACAGAAAACTATCAAAAAGACATCAGCAAATTTTTCAACCAGATGCTGAGATTTGACAAAGATTTTGGAAATCATAACATCAACGCATTAGCTGCATATGAATATACCGACAGATTCTATAAGTCATCAAGAGCTGGTGTTTATGGCGTAGTACCCGGTACAGATATTTTTAATACCGGTGCTTCTACAGGACAAAAGCCAACAGGAAGAAAGTTTGACCGCGCTTATAATGCATTCCTGTTTAACACAGAATATGTATATGATAAAAAATATTTTATCCAAGGGTCTTTAAGAAGCGAATCATCTTCTGCATTCGGTGCCAACAACAGAAACGGCTTATTTTATGCGTATAGTGTGGGATGGAATATCCATAAAGAAAATTTCTTCAAAATAAAACCTGTTAACGAATGGAAATTACGGGCAAGCAGAGGACTTGTGGGAAATACACCCAGTCCGGATTACGGATGGCAAGACCTATATAGACTTACAGAAAAATATGATGGACAAATAGGAGCAACATGGTATCAGCTCGGAAACCCTGCGTTAACCTGGGAATCAATCTATCAGAATAATATTGGTATCGATATCAAGGCATTTAATAACAGACTTACTTTAAATATTGATTATTTTAATAATAAAACAAAAAACCTGCTGATGCTTGTCCCTCTGCCATCATTGACTGGAGTTGACAGACAGTACGTGAATATCGGTGACGTCAGAAACAAAGGCTGGGAGTTCAATGTAAATTATTCCATTATCCGCTCAGAAGATATCAACTGGGATCTGGGGTTCAATATCAGCACCTATAAAAACAATGTCCTTTCAACCCGTAATAACGGCACACAGGTCTTGGACAATTATCACGTAGCTATACAAGGATATGACGTTAACTCTTTCTATATGAGAAAGTGGCTGGGTGTAAATCCGGAAAATGGTGAAGCACAATGGGAGATCATTAATCCGGATGGAAGCAGAAGTGCGACCTCAAAATACAACCTGGCTACCGTACAAGTGGTAGGAGCTGCCACACCAGATTATTACGGCTCTGTAAGTACTAATCTGAACATCAAAAATTTCTATCTTGCCGCAAATCTTTATTTCTCTCAGGGTGGGCAAGTATATAACTCGTACAGAGAATTATTTGATTCAGACGGTGCCTATCCGTATTACAACCAGATGGTTTTAAAAGATGGATGGACAAGATGGGAAAAGCCGGGAGATATCGCAACCCATCCGGCTGCTGTATACAACAATAATTCATTAACAAATAAGCCTTCATCACGGTATCTTGAGGATGCCAGCTTTGTCAAGTTAAGATCCTTGAGAATAGGATATAATTTGCCTGCATCTCTAACAGAAAAGATGAAAATAAAATCAGCGAATATTTATATTATGGGTGAAAATTTATTTACCATCACCAAATTCTCCGGAGTGGATCCTGAAGTTGGTAATGCAGATAATCAAAGCGTCTATTCTGGCAATGCAGGAGCTATCTACCCTATTCCGAGAAGATTTTCCTTAGGCTTAAACTTTTCTTTTTAAAAAAATAATTATGAAAAAAATACTTATTCCCATTCTCATAGTATCATTAACGGCATGTAACATAGACCGTTCACCGTATGATTCAAAGGAGTCTGATGTTATCCTTGCAGATGCAACCGGACTCAAAACCATAACGCTGGGAAATTATGCATTGCTTAAAGGGGATGCGGATGGCGGTGGTTTTTACAACAACCTATACAGGATCAGTGAATATGGTGGTGATAATATTGATATCAGCGGAACTACCACCGATTCATTTTTTTATTATTATAATTATAAAAGCATTAAAAACAATGCCCGCACCAATACGATCTGGAACTCGGGATACAAAGCTATTATCGGATGTAACAGAGTGATATCAAAGGTTACGGAAGGAAAAGACACAGAAACAGATCAGCTCATAGGCGAAAATTATTTTTTAAGAGCTTATGTATACTTTTCTATGGTCAATGTATTTGGAAGACCCTATAATCAGGGGACAGGTAATCCCGGAGTACCCTTAAAACTATCTGACGATGTCAACGATTTACCTGCCAGAGCCACTGTAGGAGAGATATACAATCAAGTGGTAAACGACCTTCTGAAAGCAGAAAAACTGATGACCCTGGACAAAAACAATATATATGCATCCAAAGAAGCAGCACAGGCTTTACTTTCCAGAGTCTACTTATACATGGAAAATAATGATAAAGCGATTGAATATGCAAATAAAGTCATCAATTCCGGGAAGTATACCCTTCTGTCTAAAGCAGAATTACCTGCTTATGCTACCAAAGCTCCTGAATCCAATACCGAAACTATTTTTGCATTTAAATACAATAAAGATGGAGACTATAGTGATGGCTGGTATACTATAGGCTCAATGTATGCTACCATACAGAATGTGGGCTGGGGTGAAATGTATGCTTCTTCCTCTTATCTTGATCTGATCAATCAGAATCCTCAGGATGCAAGGCTGAAGTTTATTTCTCCCAAATACAGCAGTCCGGCGGTTCCGGTTGCATATTGGGTACAAAAAGGAACCAACTCATCCGGTGCCACCACCTACAGTTATCAATTTCAAAAGACTTTCCAGCAGAATGGAAATACTTACTTCACCATGAATAATATCAATTATCAGGTACAATCTGAGGCAGCACCCAATAAAACAAACTATTATTTTGTTAACGCAAACGGTGGAAAAACTTATATTTACTTAGATAATGATATGGATAAAAGAAACGGATATCCAAAATTTTATGTTTTAAAATGTTCCTTACAGGAGGGAGTTCCGCAACTGTGGTCTCCTGTTGTTATAAGACTGGCAGAAATATACATGAACAGAGCCGAAGCCTATGCGAAAAAAGGAAATACTGCTTCAGCACTCGCAGACATAAACATTATCAGAACAAGAGCAGGAATACCTGTATATAATTCAGTCCCTGCAGGGCAGACTATTCTGGACGTTGTTCTACAGGAAAGAAGGTTGGAAATGGCTTTTGAAGGACATAGAAGATACGATGTCTTCAGAAACAAACTGGATCTCGACAGACAATATCCCGGAACTCATTTAAGTGGAAATAATGCTTTTTATACAGTACCTTATACCCATAACAGAGTGGTAGAATATATTCCCGAGCAGCAGATCCAGATCCAGCCAAATCTGGTGCAGAATCCGGATTAAGAATAATACGGAAATCAACAGCATTCAAAAATTTCAAATCAACAAAAAAGAGGCTGTCCTAAATATGGGCAGCCTCTCTTTATATATTTTGATATCTTAACTTAGAATTTCCATCCAACCGTAAGGAAGAAATTATTTCTGTTGTTTTTCACCTCACTTGCCGCATATGCTTCACTTGCGAAGATATTTTTAGCAGAATAATAAGATGAATCAGAATTACCATCCATATATCCTCTCATAAAAGGATTAGTATACTTAGATGAGATATTCTGATAAGACGCATCTACATAGAATGATTTGAAATCATACCCGATACCAAAAGAAAGGGTATTTCTGTCACTTAGCATCATATTGCTGTACGATTGATCTCCTACAGTACCTGCATCATTAAATCTGCTGATCGTAAGGGCATCAAAAGGAGTTGACTGGTAGGCGTAACCTCCTCTCAATCTGAACTGCTGTACTCTGTACTCAGCTCCCACTCTTACTTCTGAAAGATTCTTGTAGTTTTCTTTGAAGAAATCATTTAATTCTCTTTCTGCACCTCCGTATACTTTATAGTCAGGCTTTGTAAGTCCAAGGGTATAGTCTACGTTCAATGAGAAGTTTTTACTTGCTACAAACGCAGCACTCACCGTTGCTTTAAGAGGTGAAGTGAACTTTCTGTTTTCAGCTCCAATATCGTCTCCATAAACAGGATCATTATAGAAATAATAATTTCTGTCTATTGTCCAGAATGTAGGAGTTTCAAGAGAGGCTCCGACTCTGAAGTTAGGACTCAACTTTCCAATCACCCCTAATGAAGCAGAAAAACCTGAAGATCTTTCTGAGTACGGAGTATCCTGCTTACTGAATGCTTCTGTAGAACCATTGGCAATGTTTCGGTACAACAAAGTATCATACTGATCCAATGAAGCATTGAAAAAGTTGAAACCTGCTCCTAAATATAAATTATGATTATAGTTGGCACCAACTCCAAAACTCATCTTTGACAAGTTACCGTATCTTTCATACATATGCCCCGCTAATGCAGCATCCTTGGTAATATCATCCTTATCAAAAGCATAAACGATCTTATTATTTCCTGGTGACTGGATTACATTGTCCAAAGTCTGATTAGAAAAATTAATACCAATGTTGATAAACTTCCATCCGGTTTCTGTCATCAAAGGAAAAGCAATTACACCTCCTGCATTCCCAAGGTCTCCTCTGGTTTTGCTATAATCTATTGTAGATCCTCCTAAAGTACTTTTGTTTTTATTTCCTAAAATAGATAAAGTTCCTGAAACCTCGCCTGAAATAGCTACTCCTAAACCTGCCGGGTTCGTAAGCAAAGAGTTTGCATCACCACCTAGCGCACCATTAGCTCCAGCCATCGCATTAAACTTAGCTGATCCCACCATAGGAGTACTTGAATAAACCTCTACCGTATTTCTTATGACAGAAACATCCTGAGCCTGTGCATAAAATGCAGCAGAAATACTCATTAATACTAAAGATTTTTTTAACATTATTTTTTAATAGTTTATTAATTTGAAAAATTATCTGAAGCCACCTCTGCCTCCGCCGCCGGATCTCATTCCGCCACCTCCTGAAGAACCGCCTCTAAAGCCTCCTCCTCCGGAGTTGAAGCCACCACTCGATCTGAAACCTCCTGAATCATTAGATCTGAAGCCTCCGTTATTATTGTTATATCTTGGTTGTGGTTGCTGATAATTGTAATTAGGTCTTGTTTGCGGCGCAGAGTTACGGAATCCACCATTAGACTGTGTATTTCTGAAACCTCCGGAATTACCGTTTCTAAAACCTCCGGAATTGCCATCTCTGAAACCGCCATTACTGTTTCTGAAGCCTCCGTTTGAGTTGGTATCTCTGAAACCACCATTATTATTAGTGTTTCTGAAACCTGAATTATTTGTATTCGTTCTGTAAACTGCGTTGGCTACCCCTGTATTCTGGAATCCACCTCCACTGATACCGCTTCTTCTGTAAACAGGTCTGTTGTAGTAGCCACCACCCCAGTAACCACCTCCGTAACCCCAGTAAGGATTTCCGTAGTATCCGCCCCAGAATGGATCATAATATCCGCCATATCCGTATCCCCAGTATGGACTTCCCCATCCGTAAGAGCCTCCCCAGCCCCAGCCGAATGATCCGCCCCAACCCCAGGACATACTAGCACCCCAGCCCCAGCCACGGTTCATACCCCAACCCCAATACGGGCTGTAACCACCATACCATCCCCAAGGAGATCCCCATCCCCATGAGTTGTCATAATAGTTGGTCTGAGAACCTGCATAAAGTCCCCAATCCGAGTCTGTAGCGTTGGAATTCCAATTGGTGTTGGTACCACTCCAGTCATTATATCTGTTTTGTTGCTCTCTGGAATTCGTCTGTGCATTTTGAATTACATTGGAATCCTGATAGTAATCATAGTATTCTCCTACTCTGTTTCCGCTATCATTGATGATAACTCCTTCAGGTAGCGTATCCTTATTGGGGTCGTAATACACCCCGTCTGTCTCGCTATACCCTCCCATCTGAGCACCACAAGACACAAGTAATAATCCGCCCGATATAGCCAATATCCCTTTGGATCTTAGCAGACCAAGCAAATTTTTATGTATATTTCTTTTCATGATAACGTAAAAATTTTTAATTTAAATTATATTTGCAATCTGTACCAAAAATGTACCAAAATACTGGTAAAAAAATCTATCAAAAATAGATTTTTATTTTTAGATAACAATAATGTACAAAAGTTAAAAAAATTTAAAAAAATAATGGCAAAATTAACCTCAAGAAGCGAAGATTACAGCAAATGGTATAATGAGCTGGTTGTAAAAGCTGATTTAGCTGAAAACTCAGGCGTGCGTGGATGTATGGTGATCAAACCGTATGGCTATGCGATCTGGGAAAAAATGCGTGATGAAATGGATAAAAAATTCAAAGAAACAGGTCACGTTAACGCATACTTCCCGCTTTTTGTGCCCAAGAGCTTGTTTGAGGCTGAGGAAAAAAATGCAGAAGGTTTTGCAAAAGAATGTGCTGTTGTTACCCACTACAGGTTAAAAACCGATCCGGACAACCCATCCAAACTGATTGTAGATCCGGATGCAAAACTTGAAGAAGAACTTATTGTTCGTCCTACTTCAGAAGCAATTATCTGGAATACCTATAAAAACTGGATTCAGTCTTACAGAGACTTACCGATACTAATCAACCAATGGGCCAATGTTGTTCGTTGGGAAATGAGAACACGTCTTTTCCTGAGAACAGCAGAATTCTTATGGCAGGAAGGGCACACCGCTCACGCTACAAAAGATGAAGCTATTGAAGAAGCAGAAAAGATGAATAAAGTATATGCAGATTTTGCAGAAAACTTTATGGCTATTCCTGTAATTCAAGGGTTAAAAACGCCTTCTGAAAGATTTGCAGGAGCTGATGAGACTTATTGTATTGAAGCATTAATGCAGGATGGAAAAGCTTTACAGGCTGGAACATCTCACTTCTTAGGTCAGAATTTTGCAAAAGCATTTGACGTAAAATTCACCAACAAAGAAGGGAAAATCGAACATGCATGGGCAACATCATGGGGAACATCTACCCGTCTGATGGGAGCTTTAATTATGACGCACTCTGATGATTTCGGATTGGTATTGCCTCCTACCCTTGCGCCGATTCAGGTGGTGATTGTTCCTATCTTTAAAGGAGAAGAGCAACTGGAACAAATCAGTGAAGTGGCTTTAGATATTCAGGCTAAACTGAGAGCAAAAGGAATTTCTGTGAAGTTTGACAATGATACTCAGAACAAACCAGGATGGAAATTTGCAGAATATGAACTGAAAGGAGTTCCTGTAAGAATCGCTATGGGACCAAGAGACCTTGAAAATAAGTCTGTAGAAATTGCGAGAAGAGATAATCTGACTAAAGAAGTTCGTTCTATTGAAGGAATTGATTCTTATATCGAAGATTTATTGAAAACGATTCAGCAGGATATTTATAATAAAGCATTTGAATTCAGAAAAAATAATATCACGAAAGTGGATACTTATGAAGAATTCAAAAAAGTTCTGGAAGAGAAGGGAGGATTTATTTATGCACACTGGGATGGAACGGCTGAAGAAGAGGAACAAATCAAGGATGAAACGAAGGCTACAATAAGATGTATTCCTTTGGATAATGACGTAGAAGAAGGAATTTCTTTGATTTCAGGAAAACCATCTAAGAGACGTGTATTATTTGCAAAAGCTTATTAAAAATTTTAATGATTTAGAAAAAAATCATTAATTTTTAAAGAAATATTCAAAAAAAAGTGACATTTGGACGGATTTTTGTTTAAATTTATCTCAACATTAATCAAAAAAATTTATTATTATGTCTTTAAATGTCATTGATTTAATTAAAGGACAATTAGGTCCCGCATTGATTTCACAGGCTGCATCGCAGTTTGGAGAAAGTGAATCTGGTATTTCTAAAGCAATTGGCGGATTATTACCTGCTGTAATAGGTGGATTAGCCAATAATGCAGATAAACCTGGCGTTGTGGATGCTATTACACAAGCCTCTTCAAGTGGAATTTTAGGAAATTTATTAGGCGGTTCGTCGAGCAGTCCTATTATTTCAAACTTATTATCTTCCATTTTTGGAGATAAAGTAGGTGCATTAGTTAATTCTATTGCCAGTTTTTCAGGTGTCAGCAATACCTCTGCAGGTTCTTTGTTAAACCTGGTAACTGGAGCTACAGTAGGCACTATTGGAAAATATGCAGCAGACAATAATCTGGGTGCTTCAGGTATTTCCAGCTTACTGCATGATCAGAAAGGCATTATTTCTTCTTTATTGCCTGCAGGTCTTTCTTTGGCTTCCTTTGGATTAGGAGCTGAAAATTGGTTTGGCCAGGCAAAAGAAACGGTTTCTTCAGTAACATCTACTGCTAAAGATAACATCGCTGAAGGTGTAGCTACAGCAAGAGAAAATGTTTCAGAAGGAGCAAGAGAAGTAAGAGAAAGATTTGAAAATAATAACAATAATAATCAAGGCGGAGGTTCAATCTGGAAATGGTTGCTTCCGCTTTTATTATTGATCGCTGCTGCTTATTTCTTATGGAAGCAGTGTGAGAAAAAACAAACCACTACAACCACTACTACAACATCTGATTCTACTACAACCAGCACAACTACGGATACTGCCGCTACAACAGTAACACCTGCTCCTGCAACAGCTAAAACAGATGAAGATATTGATCTTAATGGAGTGATGTTAAAAGGTTACAAAGGAGGAATGGAAGATCAGATGATTACATTCCTGAAATCCGGAAACTACAAAAATGCAGCTGATGATGCAGCATTGAAAGATAAGTGGTACGACTTCGATCACGTCAATTTCAAAATGGGAAGTGCTACTGAACTTGAAGCAGGTTCACAAGGGCAATTGGATAACTTAGTGGCTATCCTTAAAGCTTTCCCTGATGCAAAAATCAAAATTGGAGGTTATACAGACAAAACCGGAAACGAAGCCAACAATGTAAAACTATCAAAAGCCAGAGCTGAATACATCAAGGCTGCTTTAGTAAAAGCAGGAGTTGGTGCTCAGGTTTTAGAAGCTGAAGGCTATGGAAGTAAATTTGCTAAAGTAGATGCAAAAGCTTCTGATGCTGAAAGAGCTGCCGATAGAAAAATGGCTGTAAGATTTGCAAAATAATCTTTAGAGTCAATAAAAATTAGGTCCCGGGAAGCAATTTCCGGGATTTTTTTATGCCATGATTTTTCTGTTTACATTTATTTAATTAAATTTGTTAGTCATTTCTAACATTTATGAATTTCAATATAAAAAACGCTTGGCGAAAAGATAAAACAAACCATTCCTTATCAGAGGTTTATTCATCAATCAAAGTCCCTAAAAATGCAACTTTCTGGAGGAAATATCTTGCATTTGCAGGACCAGGTCTGATGATTGCCGTAGGTTACATGGATCCAGGAAACTGGGCCACAGATATTGCCGGGGGAGCTCAATTCGGTTATACTCTCCTTTCGGTCATCCTTATTTCCAATATCTTTGCAATGGTTTTACAGCACTTATCCGTAAAACTTGGTGTTGTTGCAGAAAGAGATCTTGCTCAGGCCTGTAGAGACCACTTCAATCCTACCACTAATTTTATTCTCTGGGTATTCTGTGAAATAGCCATTGCCGCCTGTGATCTCGCTGAGGTCATCGGTTCAGCCATTGCATTAAACCTGTTATTCCATATCCCGCTGACCTGGGGGATTGTCATTACAACAGTGGACGTTTTAATCATTCTTTTACTTCAGTCCAAAGGTTTCCGATGGATAGAGAGTATTGTAGGAGGGCTTATCTTCATTATTCTAGCCTGTTTTGTATATGAAATCATCATTTCGCAGCCTGCTTTTAATGAGATTCTGGGAGGTTTGGTTCCGCAAAAGGAAATTATTCAGAACCCGGCCATGCTTTATATAGCAATCGGGATTTTAGGAGCTACCGTAATGCCACACAATCTGTATCTGCACAGCAGTATTGTACAGACCAGAGATTATACCCGTGATACCGAAGGAAAAAAAGAAGCCATAAAGTTTGCCACCATAGACAGTACCGTTTCATTAATGCTGGCATTTTTCATCAATGCAGCAATTCTTATTCTGGCTGCTGCTACATTCCATACTACAGGAAACGAGCATGTGGCGGATATTCATGATGCCTATAAAATGTTAACCCCTATTCTGGGAGCTTCTATGGCCAGTATTGCATTTGCCATTGCTTTATTAGCATCCGGGCAAAATTCAACATTAACTGGAACTCTTGCCGGACAGATCGTCATGGAAGGCTTCCTGAATATCAGATTAAAACCATGGCTGAGACGATTGATCACCAGACTTATTGCTGTAATTCCGGCACTTATTGTTGCCATTCTTTACGGAGAACAGGGAACAACTGAATTATTGGTTTTAAGCCAGGTAATTCTTTCCATGCAGCTTAGTTTTGCAGTTGTTCCATTGGTGATGTTTACCAATGACAAGGCTAAAATGGGAGATTTTGTCAATAAACCATTCCTGAAAGTCTGTGTATGGATAATTTCCATCATTATCATTGTTCTAAATCTGTACCTTTTGTACCAGACGTTTACGGGAGAATAGAAAATATAACTATAGTTTTAAAATTGACTATTGGACATTCTTTGGTGAATAGTCAATGGTCAATTTTTGCTTCGCAAAGTCAATTATTAATCCTACCCTACAACAAATTCACAAGCGAAGCGGATTGACATCTTCACCATTGATTAGTGAATGGTTAATGGTCAATTTTTGCTTTGCAAAGTCAATTATTAAACCTATACTACTCAAAATTCACAAGCGAAGCGCATTGACATCTTCACGATTCACCACTACTCCCTTTTTCTGCCTTAATGTCCAGATTTTAGATTTGGCAGGCTCTTTGTCAAACAATCAGTAAATAAATATTGAATTATGGAAAACCAGGATATTAACGAAGAAAGCATCAATAATCAGGAAGAAAACAATGTTCAGAATGACGCAACGTCTCAGGACAATGTGACAGTTACTCCTTCTCCAGAGGAACTTTTGGCAGAAGAGAAAGACCGTTACATCAGATTGTATGCTGAATTCGAAAACTATAAAAAAAGAACAAGCAAAGAGAAGATCGAATTCTTCCAGTATGCCAACCAGGAAATGATGGTTTCAATGTTAGGAGTTTTGGATGATTTTGAAAGAGCTTTAAAAGAAATCGCTAAAAATGGAAATCCGGCTGACCTGCAAGGTGTGGAACTTATCTATCAGAAATTCAAGAACAAACTTACCGAAAAAGGACTAAAAACAATGGAAGTAAAGGCTGGTGACAGCTTTAATGTTGATTTCCATGAAGCGATTACTCAGATCCCTGCTCCATCGGAAGATTTGAAAGGAAAAATCGTAGACGTTATTGAAACAGGATATACTTTAAATGATAAAGTGATCCGTTTTGCAAAAGTAGTAACAGGAAATTAAAATTCATAAATGATAAATGGTGAGTGATAATTGATGAATGTTTCACTTATTAGCTTTACAATATCTTTTATCATTTATCAACAATCAATTATAAAGTTGTCATGTCAAAAAGAGATTATTACGAGGTTCTTGAGATCAGCAAATCTGCATCGGCCGACGAAATAAAGAAAGCATACCGTAAAATGGCCATCAAATTTCACCCGGATAAAAATCCGGGAGATAAAGAGGCTGAAGAAAAATTTAAAGAAGCTGCTGAAGCTTACGAAGTTCTGAGCGACGATCAGAAACGTGCAAGATACGACCAGTTCGGACATGCCGGAATGGGTGGAAATGGTGGTTTCGGAGGCGGAGGCTTCGGAGGCGGAATGAACATGGAAGATATTTTCAGCCAGTTTGGAGATATTTTCGGTGGTGGTTTCGGAGGATTCGGTGGTGGCGGTGGAGGCCGTCAGCAGGTGAAGGGTTCTAATTTAAGAATCAGAATCAAGCTGAACCTTGAGGAAATGGTAAATGGTACTCAGAAAACCATCAAAGTAAAGAAAATGAAGATGGCGGAAGGTGCCACTTCAAAAACATGTCCTACCTGTAACGGTTCCGGTGTTCAGTTAAAAGTAATGAATACCATGTTTGGTCAAATGCAGACTCAAACTACATGTAGTACTTGTCAGGGAATTGGAAAAGTTGCTGACAAAATTCCTGCAGGAGCCAATGCACAGGGACTTATCAAAGATGAAGAGGAAATCGCAATCAACATTCCGGCAGGAGCAAGAGACGGTATCCAGCTTAATGTAAGAGGAAAAGGTAATGATGCTCCATTTGGAGGTGTTCCGGGAGATCTTTTAGTGATCATTGAAGAGGAAGTAGATCAAACGATCAAGAGAGAAGGTGATAATCTTCACCAGGAATTATATGTTTCATTTGCTGAAGCTGCTTTAGGAACGAAGAAAGAAATTCCTACCGTAGGCGGAAAAGTAAAAATTACCGTTGATCCGGGAACTCAATCCGGAAAAATCTTGAGATTAGCCGGAAAAGGGCTTCCAAGTATCGACAGTTATGGTAAAGGAGACATGTTCATCCACATCAATGTCTGGACTCCACAGAAGCTTACCAAGGACCAGAAAGAATTCTTTGAAAAGCAGATGTCCAGCGGAGAAATGGTTGCAGAACCATCCGGAAAGGAAAAAACTTTTTTTGATAAAGTAAAAGATTTATTCAATTAATATAGAAAAAGAGACTTTTTACAGGTCTCTTTTTTGTTTAACGTTCAAAGTTTTATATTCAAAGTTTAAATCTAATCATAAAAAATCCTGCACTCTCTCGAGTACAGGATTTTTTGGTTATTTAATTCTAATTCTGTTTTATTTTTTTGTTGCCAGGGAATAGATTCCTTTTCCTAAAGTGAAGACAGCAACCGCTGCCAATCCGCCAGCAACTCCAAGTGTAAGCTCTTTCAAAACATCCGGCCAGGTTGGTAATATGCCATGGAAAAATTCGATCCTATGCAGAAAAATTCCACCAGCAACCATTATTAAAGCAATTGTTCCTACGACTCCTAATATTTTAATAACAATAGGTAAAGCCTTCACTAATAGATGTCCAAGTCCTCCGAAAAAGCCTTTATCCTTACTTTTCTTTATTAATTTAAACCCAGCATCATCCATTCTTACGATCAAAGCTACAATTCCATACACTCCAACAGTAGCAATGAATGCAACCAGGCTCGTTACTAAAATCTGCGTAATGAAAGGATGACTTTCTTCCAATACGGTTCCTAAAGCAATAATAACGATCTCGATGGATAAAATAAAATCAGTTGTAATTGCCGATTTTACTTTCTCTTTTTCAATTTCTTCAGAACTTTTTTCGTCTTCTTCAATTTCCTCTATAACTTCATGCCCCTTTTTGTCACGGTGAAAAAGAAATTCTATAACTTTTTCAACGCCTTCAAAGGCCAGATAGAATCCTCCAAGGATCAATACATAATTAATAGCCGGAGCATATAACCAATTAAGTAAAAAAACGATAGGAAGAATAATCAGTTTATTGATAAATGATCCTTTGGTAATTGCCCATAAAACGGGAATTTCCCTTGAGGAAAGAAAGCCAGTGGCTTTTTCTGCATTTACAGCCAGATCGTCTCCTAAAATCCCTGCTGTCTTTTGGGTAGCAACCTTACTGGTAACCGCTACATCATCCATCAATGCTGCAATATCATCCAAAATTGCAAAAAAGCCTGATGCCATATTTTAATAATTTTTTAATCTTTGTTAAGTTCAGCAAAAATAATTATTTAATTCCGTTTTTGGATTCATAATCTAACAATTATTTTGAAAATTATATGAACCTTTCAACAATCCTTCACTTTCAATATTTTATATCTTTGTTTAAAATCTATTGGATGAATAAAAACTGGGAAAATCAATTACAAAGTATATGGCTAAAACTTGGAACCATAAACAGTGAAGAGTTTATTGAGCAAATGAAAGATCATGTAGAATTACTTACAGAAAAGGATTCCCAGGCTATTGCTGATTTTGAAAGAGCCTGTGCTTTTGATTCCACCGGGCACGAAAAGGAAGCAGAACCTTTGTACAGATCAGCATTAGAAAAAGGATTAACTGGTTTACGAAGAAGAAGAGCAAGAATTCAGCTCGCAAGCACCTTAAGAAATAATGGAAAAATAGAAGAAAGTATCCATATTTTAAGGGAGGAAAAAGCCCACTATTCTGATGAACTGGATGATGCGGTAGATTCTTTTTTAGCACTGTCCCTTTCTTCAGCAGAAGAATACAAAGAAGCACTGTCTTTAATATTGAAAGCTCTTTCCAAACATTTGCCCAGGTACAATAATTCTTTGAGCCGCTACGCTGAAAACCTATAATTTTAACCGTTTTTTAAATCTGATCCCTATGCAACGTCAATTTCATATTTTAGCTTTAGGATGTATGTGTTGTTTGTTCAGTGCATTCTACTCTACTCTGAAAGCTCAGACGGAAAATCATCTCAACACTATTAATCACGAAAGCAAGAAAGAAGAAATAGACCACATTATAAAAGCATTTGCAGCAATTAATAAATTTAATGGAACTGCTTTGATCCATTATCAGAATAAAAACATTATTGAAAGATCATACGGCTGGCAGGATGCAGAAAAAAAGATCCCCAATCAGGACAAAAGTGTGTATCAGATTGCTTCTTTAACCAAATCTTTCACAGCTCTGGTCATTGTAAAGCTAAGCGAGGAAGGAAAACTTTCTTTTAAAGATCCTGTCTCAAAGTTTATTCCCGATTATCCAAGAGGAAATGAAATTACGATCGAACATCTCCTTACCCACACTTCCGGAATTTATGAAGTATTGCGAAATAAAGAGTATTTCAATCTTCTTCACACCGGAAAATCTATACCAAAAGATAAAGAACTTTCTTTTTTTAAAAATGAACCATTGGATTTTAAACCCGGAACTCAGTTTTCTTATACCAATTCAGGGTATATCATATTGGGACTTATCATTGAAAAGATAACAGGACTTTCTTATGAAGATGCTGTAAGAAAATTCATCCTAAATCCTCTGAAGATGGCTCACACCGGTTTTAACTACCTTGCACTGAAAAGCCCGTACAAAACCGTTCCTTATTCTTATATTTCAAACACAAAACAGGAAAAAACACAAGTCTGGAATTCTACACTAACCGGTCCTGCAGGACAAATCTACAGTACCGTTGAAGATCTGTACAATTACTATATTGGATTGAGAGATTATAAAATTGTTTCCAAAGAGGCATTTAAAAAAGCAACCACTCCTTTTTTGAGCGGCTACGGTTATGGTTGGTTTATTGATGATCTTTACGGAAAAAAACTCATTAATCACGGCGGAAATATAGAGGGTTCCACAAGTTATTTTGCGATGCTTCCGGAGGATGATCTCTGCATTATCCTTCTGAACAATATCACAAGTAAAAAACTGGAGAAAGCAGGTAATACTATTTTAGCGGCTCTTTTACATCAGCCTTACACTATTCCACAACCAAAGAAAGAAGTAACACTAAGTGCTGATATTCTTAAAAAATACGTGGGAGATTACCAACTTTCAGATGATAGCATTATCCATATTCTCTACGAAAACGGGCAGCTTTTTATGCAGAACAATAAAGATCCTAAGGTCAGAATTTCAGCTGAAAAAGAAGATGCGCTTTTCCTTCAGGATGATGACACTGAGATTTCTTTCATTTTCAAAGAAGGTGAAAAAGGAGTTATTACCATCAAAAAAGGACTGTCATCAAAAACAGCGGAAAGGCTTTAATTAAACCTTGTTTGCTTCATAATTAATAGAATTTTTCGTAAATTTAAGTAATGAAAAAACTCGTTCTCCGGTATCATTTTTTCGTCATGGGATGCGTTGGTTTCCTTCTGCAGTCATGTAATACTAAATTCAGAGTTTGGGTAGGTCCCGGCGGACAACAGAAGATTTACAATCTGAAATATGGGGAACATAAAAGACAGAAAATGGATGTTTTTCTTCCCAAAGATTATTCTGAAAATTCTCCTGTTGTACTTATCGTTCATGGTGGTGCCTGGACTTTGGGTAAAAAAGAGCATATGATCCAGGTTCAGAAAATGCTTTTTCAAAACAACATTCCGAGTATCAATATGAATTACAGGTTTGTTTCTACCAAAGAAAAGATCACTTATAAACAACAGCTTGAAGATATTGGGCTTGCCATTGAAAAATTCAACTCTTTAGCAGAAAAAGCAGAGCTTCAACCCAACAATTACATTCTTCTGGGAGAAAGTGCCGGTGGCCATCTAGCCTTACTTTATGGTTACCAGCATCCTGAACAAATAAAAAAAATAATCTCCTTAAGCGGACCAACAGATTTTTACAGCTCTGAATATCTTAAATCTTTTTATTCAAAATATACCTCTCCTACTTTTCAAAAGGTAGTAGGGACTAAGTTTGACCGGAAAAACGTTTCTGAAGCTTTTAAGGAAGCCAGCCCTATTGCTAATATTACAGATGTTCCGACCATGTTATTTCAGGGAAATAATGATGTACTGGTAAATCAACACCAGGGAATTGCGATGGACTCTGCGCTTACCAAGATGAACGTTCCACACAAATTTATTTTTATGAAAGGAGCCGGGCATGCACCCAGATTTTTCAGTAAAAGAAAAAGAGACAGCATTATCTATCCTAATATTCTGGAATGGATTAAAAAGTAAAGGTGTCTAAGAGAATTTTTTTGATTATTAAACGCAAAGGATAATAATTACAACACATCATTGTAAAAAAGCAAAGAAGTCGTGACTTTGTCACTGATGAAGCTCACGAATATATATCCATACGCTTAGAAAGAATCAATTTCATTGATTCCTACCTTTGCTCTCTCAAAATAATACTCAATACAAATTAATCTTTGCGTTTAAAAAATTTATTGATAAGCAATAAAAAAGCCATCTCATAATTGAGACGGCTCTGTATTTTTTGATTGAATTCTTTATCTATTCAAAGTCCTGATCTTCATATTTTTTTGAAAGGTCTTCTTTTTTTCCGAAAACAAACTTGAAGATGACCGGAAGTGTCGTTACCAATACAATGACGATAATGATATATTCCAGTTTCTGTTTTAGATTGATTCCAAACTGGTCCATGAAAAGTTTATCCAGATAATGCCCTGCAAAGATCAAAATGAATGACCATAATACAGCTCCAATAATATTATCTCTTAAAAACTCTTTTTTATCCATTTTTACAATACCTGCCACAATGGGTGTAAAAGTTCTTACAACCGGTAAGAATCTTGCCATAATAACAGCTAATGCACCATGTTTTTCAAAGAAATCGTGGGCCTGATAAAGGTATTTCTTCTTAAAAAGCATTGAATCCGGTCTTTTATATAAAGCAGGACCTGCTTTTCTCCCGAAATAATATCCAACTTCATTTCCAATAACAGCAGCAAGAGCTACACCAGAAGCTAATATTGTAGTATCTAGGAAATCGCTCCCTGTAGAGCCAAAAGTCTCTTTGATGATTTCAACAGCATAAATTCCCGAAACGAACAGTAGTGAATCTCCAGGTAGAAAAAATCCTACAAAAAGACCTGTTTCAGCAAAAACAATAAACAAAATCAGCCAAAACCCTCCCATTTTTATATAAAACTCCGGGTTTAATAAATCCTTCCAGCTATTGAAATCTTCCATAAATATCGATGAACAACAAAAGTAAGTCTAAAATGTCTGAAACAAAAATTAATTATAAGATTTTAACTAAAATTCAAACATGATTTTTATAAGTCCAGATCATCATCGGAAACAGCCGTTCCATCGGCCATTAAGAATGCTTTCAGGAATGGGGTAATATTTCCGTTCATTACGGCATCCACATCTGAAGTTTCATGACCGGAACGTACATCTTTTACCAGTTTGTATGGATGCATGACGTAGTTTCTGATCTGGCTTCCCCACTCAATCTTCATTTTATTGGCTTCAATCTCATTTCTGGCTTTCATACGCTCTTCCAGTTCCATTTCGTAAAGTCTTGAACGAAGGAGCTGCATGGCCTTTTCTTTATTCTGAAGCTGAGAACGGGATTCTGAGTTTTCAATGATAATTCCTGTAGGAGCGTGGCGAAGACGTACAGCCGTTTCCACCTTGTTTACGTTCTGTCCTCCGGCTCCGGAAGCTCTCATGGTTTCAAAGCTGATATCGGCAGGATTGATGTTGATTTCAATGGTATCATCCACCAAAGGATAAACATATACCGAAACAAAACTGGTATGGCGTTTCGCATTACTGTCAAAAGGAGAAATCCTTACCAAACGGTGTACTCCGTTTTCACCTCTTAAATATCCAAAAGCAAATTCGCCTTCAATTTCAAGGGTAACAGTCTTCACACCTGCTACATCTCCTTCCTGGAAGTTAAGTTCACGGATTTTATAGCCTTGTTTTTCTGCCCACATGGTATACATTCTCATCAGCATAGCTGCCCAGTCACAACTTTCTGTTCCTCCTGCTCCTGCTGTAATCTGAAGTACTGCAGAAAGTTCGTCCCCTTCATTGGAAAGCATATTTTTGAATTCCAGGTCTTCAATTTTTTCTACCAATTGCGGGAAAGTCTCATCCAGTTCTTTTTCAGAATCCGGATCTTCTTTAGCAAAATCAGCCAAAACTTGTAAATCTTCAAACTGTGTCTGAATTTCGTCATAACTTTCTACCCATTTTTTCTTGGAACGAAGCTGTTTTAGAAATGCTTCAGCAGTTTTTGGATTATCCCAAAATTCGGGTGCCGCAGTTTTTTCATCATCATTGGCTATTTCAATCTTCTTTTTTTCAATCTGAAGGTATCTGTGTAAGTCTTCAATTCTGGATTGAACTTCTTTTATCTGGTCGTTGTTAATCACGAATGTTTCTTTTTTGCAAAAATAAGGAATTCTTTTAGAGTGGAGAGGTGCGGGGTTAAAGTTCGGGCTTAAAGTTTTGGGGTAAAGTTTTGAATCCGAGGTTCGGGTTCCGGGACGTAGAGTTCAGGTTTGAATTTATGGAATGTAAATTATCCTTTATATTTATATTTTAAAACAGGTTTAAAATGGATATCAATGATTGGATCAATGAGCGTAATGGAAATTTTGCTCAGTTAAAGAAGCTTATTATTTCAATGAATTTAATGCCCGGTCTTTCTAAAAACAGTTTTAATCACTTAACAGAAAAACTTCTTCAACAGCTGGAAAAAGGGGCTGATCAGGAAAAGCTGGAAACTATTATAGAAACCGAGTTGGGTGTCACTTACGGTCTTTACAGGTCTGAGTTTAGTGCCGAAGATGTAGCTAGAGATATTTTAAAGTGGTGGGAAAACAGCTAAATCACTCTTTGATAATTTCAGCTTCAAAGCTTCTTCTAAGATATTCTTTTGCTTGTTTACTTTCCGATTTGAACCCTGCCATAGTTAAAGTGTAGACAAACAAGAGCATACCCAGAGGAAGAAAAAGTTCTACTGATATTTCTTTTTCCCTTATAGTTTTTATAGAGACACCTATGAAGAAAATCAGGGCAAATGAGCACCAGACTATTAAGAAAAAGAAGACAAAAGCATGTAATGACATGGTCACCTGTATTTGGGTTCCATTATTTTCATTTTGAATTTTACCGTTGATCTGAGGAAGAAAAGAGTTTCTGTATTGTATCACTCTGCTTATTTCAAAGCTATTATTATAGATAGATCCTTCATATTCTTTGATATAATTTTTCCCCAAACCAAATTTTTTAGGTTCTACAAAACCAGAGAGTCTTGTTAAAACTTCCTTTTCAGACAAATTTGTTTTGTAAGTAATACGTTCAAAGGGTAAGTATTTCATGTTTCCCAACGTTGTAATTATATCATTTCTGCCATCATTTCACCTATCTTCGGGGCCAGGGCCACTCCCATTCCTGAAAGTCTTACCGCGCAAAACTGTCTTTCTGAAAACTGTTTTACAATGGGCGATTTTTCTTCACCCATAGCCATGATTCCTGACCAGCGGAGGGCAATTTTAAAATCTTTATGAGGAAGTATGACTTCTTTTAAAAAGTTTTCTAAATGATTCTGCAGAAATTCTGTCGTTTCAAAAGCCGTTGTTTCTTCTGTCTTAAAATCCTGATTTCTTCCGCCACCCAGCAATATCCGGTTTCCTATATTTCTGAAATAATAATAGCCTTCATCATAATGAAAAGTACCTTTAAGTTTTAAACCGTCTACTGGTTCTGTCAGGAGAACCTGTCCGCGGGCAGGAATGATATTCTCTTTTTCCAGAAATTTTGAAGTGAATGCATTGGTACAATAAATAAGCTGGTCGGCGATTACAGAAAGATCTGTTGAAAGCTGCACCTCAACTTTGTCCGTTTCTTCAATATTTTGAACTTCCGTTCCAAATAAAAACTCAATTTTCAGTTCGTGGCATTTCTCCAGTAGTTTCTGTACTAACTTTCCGGAGTGAAGACCTCCTTCACAAGGATTTTCAATCAGGAATTCAGATTTTCCAAGTCCGAATTCCTTTATTTTGTTCTGTTTTAAAGTATAAGTCTGATCCAGTCCGGTTATTGTTTTCAGTTTTTTATTTACAGCATCAATCTGGGTTAAAGGCTCTTCAGTGTTTACAATTTCATAACCTCCATTCAGTTCAAAATCAATTTCATCATGTTTAAAATAATGCTGGATTTTCTGAAGTCCGTTAAATCTCATTGTAACAAGCTCCAGTGTTTTTTCCCAGCCCATTTTCTCAGAATCGGCAATCACTTCGGTAAGACTTCCAAAGCAGGCAAACCCGGCATTTCTTGTGGAAGCACCCAATGGAATAGTATTCCGTTCAATAATAAGAACAGATTTTTCAGGATACTTCTCCTTTATGGATATAGCTGTCCAAAGCCCGGAAAACCCCGCACCAATAATGATGATATCTCTTTTTCTGTAGAATGTATCCAATTCCCAAATACTGTTCATAAATAATGAGTAATTAGGTAATGAGTAATTTTTATAAAACCTTAAACAGTTTATCCTTTATCTCCTTCTTCATTATGCTGGAATCCGATTGCTCTTTGTGGCTCTTCGACAACTCTGTAGGTTTCCAGTTCATTTTTCAGAGCCTGAATCCTAAATCTGAAGTCATCAAAATTATTGATAATGGCATCCGCAAGAAATCTAGCTACCTGATCAAGATATTCTTCGGTAAGTTTTGACCCGGCATCCCTCAGCGCACTCTCCAAAAGTTTCTGATCAATTTTTAGCTTTTCGTTTCTGGTTCTCTGATAAAGATTTTTAATTCTTTTCTTTAAACTTTGGGTAAAGTCTATCAGCATAGTGTTACTGAAGGCTTTCATCTTTGAAGAGATTTCATGCCAGAAAGGAACCTTATCAGCTTTGTTATTTTTAAGTATTTTGTAGAGTAAAGAATCTTCTTCCAATCCTCTGGTCATGGCATAAAGAATGATTTCCGAGCGCTCAGAAGCATTGGGAGGAAAAATAGGAATCAACACATCAAATCTTCCGGGCGCCAGAATTTCCTCATCAATTTCAGCCACAGAATTAGCTGAACCTACCATTAAAACACCTTCTTTTTCAAATTTTCCAATGTAGTGAAGAATCAGCTCCTGAGCCTCAAGATTGCAGGAAGCAATGTCTGTTTCCGCCCTTCTCTGCATCATAATTTCATCGAAATCATCCATAAAAAGAAGCATTTTGTTTTCCTTCATCATACTCACCAGGAAATCACTGAAATTGATCTCATTTCCATCAATCAGCGAAGTTCCCAAATAGTGTTTTTTAACTTCTTTAAACTGATATCCGATGATTTCAGCAATTTTATTGGCCCAGAATATCTTACCGCTTCCCGGAGGTCCGTACAGAATAATCCCTGCAGGTTTGTTGATGCCCCAGTCTTTGATCTGCTGTGGATTCAGGAAGGGTTCCAGAACAGTGGATGTATAAAAGAAAAGGTCTCTGTACCCTATAAAATCTCTTTGCTGAAGGCTGGTTTTATGCCCAAAATAATCGTAGACAAACTGATAATTCCCTCCAAGTTTGTTATCAATTCCATAGCTTGATATGGAGGATTTGAAAAAACCATTATCGAAAATATTGAGATTATTGTCTTTAATCACCTTTTCCACCTTATCTTTTGGCTGCTTAATGACTTCGGCAATCTGCTCCAACGTTTTATTTTTATCAAGATCTTTTTCATATAACCTCAAAAAATCTACATTCTCACGGGCAAATTTTTCAAAATCTTCTTTTACGTCAAAATTTGTACTGACACAGTCTACCAGTTCAAGATCAAAATCCTGGATAAACTGTTTTATGGCTTCTTCAGATACATTTAATTCTTCTGCCAGTTCAATTAGCTTCATAACTGTTGATTAATTCTATCAAATTTAATGTATTTGTCCATAAATTAATATTGATTTATGATAATTCTGTAACATTCTCTAATTTATATAGACTACTACTATGTAAAACAAATTACATGGAAAAGATTTTATCAGTAAAAAATTTGACGAAAAAATTCAAAAGAGTTGTGGTGAACAATATTTCTTTTGATGTCGAAAGAGGAAATGTTTATGGCCTTTTGGGTCCGAACGGAAGCGGAAAGTCCACTACTTTCGGGATGCTGCTTTCAACCATCAATCCCACCAGCGGAGACTGGTTCTGGTTTGGAAAAAAAGGAACTGATCCTGACACCTTAAAAAAGATCGGAGCAATTATCGAACAGCCTAACTTTTATCCTTATTTAAGCGCAGAAACCAACCTTAAGATTGTCGCTGAAATTAAGCACGCACCCTATTCAAGGATTGACGAAGTGCTGAAGACCGTTAATCTGTATGAAAGGAGAAAAGATACTTTCAAAACTTTTTCTTTGGGAATGAAACAGCGTCTTGCCATAGCTTCAGCGATGCTCAACAATCCTGAAGTGATGATATTGGATGAACCTACCAATGGACTGGATCCTGAAGGAATCATTCAGATCAGAGAAATCATCAGCAATATTGCCAAACAGGGAATCACCATTATCATTGCAAGCCATCTTCTGGATGAAATTGAGAAAATCTGCAGCCACGTGATTGTATTAAAAGAAGGAAATTCCATCTACTGTGGAAGAGTGGATGAAATGACTTCCAATAATGGATATTTTGAACTGAAAGCTGATAATAACACATTGCTGTTAAATGCTTTGAATGAACTTCAATGGTTCTCTTCCATTCATCAGGAAGGTGATCTTATCAAAGCCCAGATCCGTGATGATGCTTCTGTTTCAGCTTCGGCAATGAATCAGAAACTGGCAGAGAAAGGAATCTATCTTTCCCACTTGACCAAGAAAAAACTGTCTCTTGAATCTCAATTCCTTGAACTTGTAAAAAACACTAATTAATCATGATCAAATTATTAAAACTGGAATACTACAAAAACCTGAACTATCAACCGTTTAAGGTTTTCACTATACTCTATTTCGCCATTCTTATTGCGCTGCTTTTCATAGGATTGGTTGACTTTGATATTTTTGGAGGAACCATTAACTTAAAAGAACAGGGGATTTACAATTTCCCGGAAATCTGGAATTTCACCACATGGATTGTTGCCTTACTGAAAATTTTCCTGGGACTGATCATTGTTTTCTCTATTTCACAGGAATTCAGTAACCGGATGTTCAAGCAGAATACCATTGATGGATTGAGCAGAAAGGAATTCATCACTTCAAAATTACTGACAATAAGTATTTTCACTATTGTTTCAACAGCCATTGTATTGGGTATTACTTTGTTTCTGGGATATCAATATTCGAAGACAACGGAATCTACAAAGGTTTTTGCTGAGATGTTCTTTATTGGAAATTACCTGGTAAAACTATTTACGTTCTTCTGTTTCTTAATGTTCCTTTCTATTTTACTGAGGAAATCTGTGTTTGTATTTCTTGCTCTCTTTATTTTCTGGATTGGTGAGGGAATTTTAAAGGCTCTTGAAGTCTATTCAAAAGTAAAAGGAATGCAGGGGCCCCAAAGAAATGAGGTTCTTCAGAATGATTTTTTCATCTCGCATCTTTTACCGCTGGAAAGTATGTCTAACCTTATTCCCAATCCGATGATCAGATTGGATATGGCAAAAATGATGGGATTAAAATATGAATTCCACTACCCTACAGAAAGCCTTATCGCCTGTCTGGTATGGTGTGCTATTTTTATATTCGGTTCGTACTGGATTCTGAGAAAAAGAGATTGGTAGATGGTAATATCTGGAATTTAAAGATTTAAAAATTACAATATTTAAAGATTATTTTTTAAGTGGTTCGTTTTCGGATCACTTTTTTTTTGGCTTAAAATTTTCATTCGGTACTATCAAAAACCAGCCATGAAAAAAATATACTACTTTCCAGGATTGATCAGCGCCTTGCTGATTCCTGTTTTGTTTTGGTATTATGGAAGCCAAAAGTCTGAAGATATTAACGTTTCTGTGATAGATATTGGACTTCCTGCCAAAGAAAGAGAAGGGAGTAAAAATACATTTGAAAGTTTTGAAACTTATAGAAACTGGGATTACAAAAAAATAAAAATAGTCCCCGGTACTGCCAAAGAAAATTCAAAATCATATGTTTCTGAACTGAAAAAGCTTCAGGAAAGAAATGAGAAAGAGTCTGGTATTGAGTTTATTTTAGATCAAAATAATAGCTATGGTGATTTTGTCTCTGTTTTGAATGATCTGGCAATTGCCAAACAGGAACAATATGCCGTTGACCTGGAGAAAACAGGACATATTTTTGCGGTTTATAGCTATATTGATCCTAAGGTGCAATATCCTGAATATGAATGTTTACTTTGTAATGATACTATAGATTGGGGGCCAGCAGAAACTATGAATGCTTTTGAATCTACCCGCTATGGGCAGATCTTTAACCTGTTTACAACCGCTTCCAAAGAAGCTTCCTACATTATTTTCGGGTTTCTTATATTTCTGAATATGTCCATGTTCAGCATTAAAGAAAGATTTCAATTGCACTATTAATTCAAAATAAAAAGGCTGCCAAATGGCAGCCTTCCTTTCACATTACTTTTTATCTAACAACGGAAGATATTTTCCGTATCCTTTTGTTTCCATTTCAGCTTTCGGAATAAACTTCAGAGAAGCACTGTTGATACAGTAACGAAGTCCTCCTTTATCCTGCGGCCCGTCTGTGAAAACGTGTCCCAAGTGGGCATCTCCCGTTTTACTTCTTACTTCTACTCTATCCATACCATGGGAACGGTCCAGCTTTTCATCAATCAAACCTTTGGTAATCGGTTTGGAGAAACTTGGCCATCCGCATCCGGATTCAAATTTATCGGTAGAAACAAACAAAGGTTCTCCTGTGGTAATATCTACATAAATTCCTTCACGGGTTTCGTTCCAGTATTCATTCTGGAAAGGTCTTTCTGTGCCGTTTTCCTGGGTAACATTATATTGTTCTGCTGTCAGTTTTTCTTTTAAAACTTTTTTATCCTGCTTTTGATAAGCCGGTTTTGGAAGCGGGTTGGCTTTTTTAGCCATTTCAAAAAGTCCCGGTTCAATATGGCAGTAACCGCCTGGATTTTTATCCAGATAATCCTGATGATAGTCTTCCGCTCTGTAGAAATTTTTCAATGGAATAGTTTCTACGACTACGGGTTTATTATAATTCTTTGCCAGCTTCTGAACTTCATCTTTTACCACCGCTTCATCCGTTTTATCAGTGAAATAAATTCCTGTTCTGTACTGGTTTCCTCTGTCATTTCCCTGCTGATCCTTGCTTGTAGGATCAATGGTTTTAAAATACAGATCAATCAATAGTTTCAGATCTACCTGTTCAGGATCATATTTTACTTTTACGGTTTCTGCGAAACCTGTTGTATGGCTTACGACTTCTTCATAAGTAGGATTTTTGGTATTACCGTTGGCATAACCAACTTCTGTTCCTACAACACCACGAATTTGTTGAAAAAAATGTTCTGTTCCCCAGAAACATCCACCTGCAAAATAAATCTCTCTAACGTTTTTGTTATCCATAATTTTCTCATTTTCTTTTTTTACTTCCACTACATCAGGCCTGTTCTTTTTGAAGAGCCCGGATCCCGCAGCAAAGACTGCTATACCCAGAATGATTCCGAGTACAATTAATATATTTTTCATTTTTACCTTTTTATTCATTACTTATTATTTTGAACGATCATGAATCCAAATCCTAAAAGCATAAGGTCTTTTAAAATAAAGAAATCCGTCACAGGAACTCCGTCCACTATTTTCCATATTCCCGGTGTTGTAAACAAATAGCTTAATGTCACCAGAAAGGTTACGATCATTCCTATCCCTGCATACTTTTTCAATACAGCAAATTTCGCACTAAATATCAGGAGTAAGGCAATGATAATTTCTATCGCTCCGATAAGATTTGACACTGTCTGGACGCTTATAATTTTATATACGAAAAAAGTTAAGAAATGGTTTTCTACCAAAGGTTTTATTGCAGCTGCTTCTGTGGGAGTGAATTTGAAGATACCAATCCACAGTAAAATAAGTGCTGCTCCGAAAAGCGAAATATAATACCCGATTCGGGTTAATTGATTTTTAGATTCCTGTACTGTTCCGACCATATTTTTAAGATTTTAAATGAATACTTTATTGTTTTCAAAAGTATAGTCGGTGCTATTTTAAAATCCTGACAGAAATTATCCTAGAAATTTAATTTATCGATCATTTTATTTTTAAAGTCCTGAATTTCAGAATCATTAATTTCAGTTTCTTTTTCAGAAAAAGTCTTTTTAAAAGCTTTATCCAGAAGAGCCAGCTTTTCATTGTACATCCTGCACCATTTACAGATCATCAGGTGCATACTGAGCATCCTGTTTTCTCTGGCAGAAATAGATTGGGCATTCCTTTTTTCCATCAGTAAAGTAGCTTCACTGCACGGTAAAAATAATATATGTAGTATTCTTCGTATCATGATTTCTTATGATTTTGAAAACCAGTTAAACTCCAGACATTCTCTGAGCTGCATGCGGCTTCTCTGCAAAATCTTCCATAAATTAGTCGTGGAAACATTCAATTCCTGACTGACTTCCGGTGCTTTTTTTTCTTCGATATAATACATTTTCAACAGAATCTTCCATTTGGAGGGCAATTCCTCAATGCACTCTTCAAGTGTTTTATTAAAATCCTTGTTGTCTAAAAGCTCATCTTCCTCTCCTGATACATTCCAGTCATTTAAAACATCATTATTTTTCCATGATCCGGTTTCATCAAAAAAATGATCAAGTCGGATATTGGGTTCCGATTTGTATTTTTTCCGGTAAAAATCTGCAACTTTTCTATTCAGAATAGCCATCAGCCACGTAAGCGCATTACTTTTCCCTTCAAAAGAATCATAAGCAGAATAAGCTGCAAGAAAAACTTCCTGAACCACATCCTGTGCATCTTCTTTATTCGAAAGTACATACAGTGCCCGCTTCAAAAGCGGCCCTGAATACTGTTCTATCCAGCTTTTCAGCTCTTCATCTTTTGTCATTGAAAGTGTTTTGCCTTATCTAAGATCATAGCGAAGGTAGTAAGTTAAGCCGGAAAATGCAAAACAAGATTGATTATTACAAATTATAGCCGTCTCAAACCTCGCAGGTTTTGAAAACCCGTGAGGTTTAGGACACATCCATATCCAAAGCCGGGCACCATTCAAAACATAGCATAAAATTATTACAAATCGCTTAAAAATAGTAAATTTGCATCTTATCAAAATTTGATACTAAAAAAAGCAAAAGCAATACTATGACATCACAAGAGATACGTCAAAAATTTTTAGATTATTTTAAAAGTAAGGAGCATTTAATCGTTCCTTCAGCTCCTATTGTGCTGAAAGACGACCCTACCCTTATGTTTTCCAACTCCGGAATGACGCAGTTCAAGGATTTTTTCCTTGGCTACAAAACCCCTACCGCCCCTAGAATTGCCGATACACAGAAGTGTCTGAGAGTTTCAGGGAAGCACAATGACCTGGATGATGTAGGGAGAGATACTTACCACCACACTATGTTTGAAATGTTGGGAAACTGGTCTTTCGGGGATTACTTCAAAAAAGAGGCTATTGCTTTTGCCTGGGAATTACTGACTGAAGTATACGGAATTCCAAAAGAAAATTTATACGTTACCATTTTTGAAGGTGATGCTTCAGAAAATCTGGACAGAGACCAGGACGCTTACGATTTCTGGAAATCTCATATTTCAGAAGACAGAATCATCAACGGAAATAAAAAAGATAACTTCTGGGAAATGGGTGAAAGCGGACCATGCGGACCGTGTTCGGAAATCCATGTTGACTTGAGAACGCCTGAAGAGAAAGCGAAAGTCTCCGGACTTGAATTGGTAAATAATGACCACCCTCAAGTAGTTGAAGTATGGAACCTGGTTTTCATGGAATTCAACAGAAAGGCAGATAAATCTTTAGAGAAGCTTCCTGCTCAGCACGTAGATACGGGAATGGGCTTTGAGCGTCTTTGTATGGCGCTTCAAGGGAAGTCTTCCAACTATGATACGGATGTTTTCACTCCGCTTATTGCTAAAGTTGAGGAACTTTCAGGTAAAAAATATACCGGAATTTTACAAGACGAAAAGGATATTGCGATCCGTGTTGTGGTAGACCACATCAGAGCAGTTTCCTTTGCTATTGCAGACGGACAATTACCTTCCAACGGAGGTGCGGGGTATGTTATCAGAAGAATTTTAAGAAGAGGAATTTCTTATTCTTACCGATTCCTGGATATGAAAGAGCCTTTCCTTTACAAACTGGTAGCTGTACTGCAGGAGCAGATGGGAACTTTCTTCCCGGAAATCGAAAAACAGGGAAAACTTGTTGCTGAAGTGATCAAAAGTGAAGAAGATTCTTTCTTAAAAACTATTGAAAACGGTCTGATCAGAGTAGAAAAACTGATCCAGCAGACTATTGCCAATAATCAGAAGGTATTACCAAGTGAAGAAGTTTTTGAACTGTATGATACTTATGGTTTCCCTGATGACTTAACAAGAATTATTGCTGAGGAAAAAGGATTAACAATTGATGAAGCTGGTTTCAAAGCTGAAATGGAGAAACAGAAGCTTCGTTCAAAAGCTGATTCTGCTCAGAAAGTTTACGATTGGGTTACCTTAGAAGAAAGAGATGAAAACTTTGTAGGATACGATCAGATTGAATCCGAAACCTATATCACAAGATACAGAAAGGTAGAAAATAAAGACGGAGAATTTTACCAGGTGGTATTAAGCAGCTCTCCTTTCTATCCTGAAGGTGGTGGACAGGTTGGAGACAAAGGTGTTCTTGAAAATGCGGTTGAAAGCTTTGAAGTATTGGAGACTAAGAAGGAAAACGGATTGATTATTTCGTTGATCAATGGTCTTCCAAAAGATGCCGGTGCTGTTTTCTATGCTAAAGTAAACGCTTCCGAAAGAAAAAATTCTCAGGCTAACCACTCTGTAACTCACCTTCTGCACGAAGCTTTAAGAGAGGTGTTAGGAACTCACGTAGAACAGAAAGGTTCTTATGTAGGCCCTGATTATCTTCGTTTCGACTTCTCTCATTTCAACAAAATGACTGAGGAAGAATTAGCACTTATTGAAGAAAAAGTAAATAAAAAGATCAAAGAAAGTATTGCTTTACAGGAGTTCAGAAATATTCCGATTCAGGAAGCTCTGGATAAAGGAGCAATGGCTTTATTTGGTGAAAAATATGGTGACAGTGTGAGAATGATCCAGTTTGGAAGTTCAAAAGAACTTTGCGGAGGAACTCACGTAAAAAACACCAGCGAAATTGGTCATTTCAAGATCACTTCTGAAGGTTCTGCAGCTGCGGGAATCAGAAGGATTGAGGCTATTTCGGGAGACAAATCTGAGGAGTATTTTAACAATCTTGAAAAACAGATCACTGAACTTTCTCAGTTATTAAAGTCTAAAGATGTGGTAAGATCGATCGAAAAACTGATCGAAGAAAATACTTCATTGAAGGCTGAAGTAGATGCTCTTAAAAAGGAAAAAGCAAAAGGAGAAATCGGAGAATGGAAGAATGCTTATGAGCAGAAAGGCAACAAGCAGCTTCTTGTGAAGAAAACTTCTCTGGATGCAGGTTCTGTAAAAGACATCGTTTTCCAGTTAAAGAGAGAAATTCCTACTTCAGTAACGATTATTCTTTCTGATGCAGATGGAAAACCAATGATTACCGTTGGAGTTTCTGATGATCTTGCTGCTGATTACCAGGCTGGAGCTATCGTAAAAGACCTTGCTAAAGAAATCCAAGGTGGCGGTGGTGGAAACCCAGGTTTTGCAACTGCGGGTGGTAAAAACCTTGAAGGGTTGGAAAACGCTTACCAAAAAGCTTTGAATATCTAAAATAGAAACCTCTATTATAAATTTTAACTCCGGCTGTCTCAAAATTGAGACAGCCGGAGTTGTTTTTAGTGCATATCATATTATTTTAACACAAAGTTTTTTCTATATTACTTTATATTTCAAGTGGCAAAGAATGGAATCAACTTCATTGATTCTGACTAAGCGTGTGTACTATTCTTACTTCTCGCAGATGAAAAAAATTTTGAAAAATTACATAAGCCGGATATAACGCTCATGCTATCATCAATATTTTCGTCAGCAAATGCCTTTTCGATCGAAAAAAGCAGGAAATAAAACTTTTGCGTACTCTGCGCTATACCATACTATTCTTTATTCCTAAGATTTCATCACAGTCTTTTTTATTTATACCCGTTCTAATTATTGATCTTATCTTAACAAACCATTACTTAATCTTAAACTATTTGTTTTATCTTTTTAAAACTCAGTTAATACAAGACCTTTAGTTTTGCCATAATCGAAATTCAAAAAATATAATTATGAAAATAAACAAAACTATTGGAGCGCTAGTCTTTGCTTCTCTTGTATTTCAAGGCTGCAATGATGACAACGGTAACTCTGACACTCCTGTCAATGATAAAATCAAACTTGAAAATTTTTCTAAAGAACCCGCTTTCGTTTATGGAATGAAAGATTTTGAAAATTTAAATATAACTACCCTTATTTCCAGTTCTGACGTTCTTCCAGGTTCTCCCGATTTCGTTTTCGGAGGCCAGCCGGACGGAATGGGTCTTATGAAAGATCCAAACTCAGACGGCTATCTGATGATCACCAACCATGAGATCAAGCAATCGGTATCAAGAGTCTATTTAGACAAAACTTTTAAGCCTGTAAAGGGAGAATATATCTTAAACGGAACCGGAGGAATGACAAGATTATGCTCCGCTACATTGGCAACTCCGGAAATTCATGGTTTCAGTGCATTCCTTACCGCCGGAGAATCAGGTGAAGAAAGTATGGTACATGCTTTAAACCCTTTGGCACCAGTGTCTCAGGCAACTGATAAAACAAGGGTAAAACCGGCATTAGGAAAGGCTTCTATGGAAAATGCAGTTCCGCTTCCTAAAGATGTTTCTAACGGAAAAACCTATATCATCATTGGTGAAGACCAGTCTTATTCTTCTTCTCACCAGTCTGCAGGACAGCTGATCATGTATGTAGCAGATACACAGGGAGATCTTGATAACGGTAAGTTGTATTCTTTAAAAAGAACCAACAGCAACTATACTGAAACGGATATGACGAAAGGAAGCAGCTACGACGTAGAGTTCGTAGAAATTCCTAACGCTAAAAACCTTACCGGAACTCAGATCAACCAGAAAAATATTGACAATAATGCGATCCGCTTTTCAAGAGTGGAAGATGTAGATTACAGAAAAGGAGCTGGAAAAGGAAGAGAAATCTACTTTACCGCTACAGGTGAATCTTCTGACGGTGTTAATCCAAAAGCCGGATTAACCATGTGGGGAAGAGTCTACAAGCTTGTTCTGAACGCCAATAATATGCTGACAGGAAAACTGGAAGTGGTTGCAGAAGGTGATTCTAATCCGGGAAATAATCTGATCAATCCTGACAACTTATGTGTAACTGAAAACTTTGTATACATCCAGGAAGACGGAGATTCTTATTACAAAAATGCCAATCACGATTCTTATATCTGGCAGCTGAATATTGCCACCAAACAATACAAACCGTGGCTGAATATGAGGCACAACAGAGGTGACTCTGCATGGCAGACAGCATACAACCAATCCGGAGATCTGCAGAAGTACGGTTCATGGGAGTTCGGAGCAATGGTTGATATTTCAGACATCATCGGAATCCCTAATACCTTCTCTGTGAATATCCATTCTCATACATGGCAACTGGATAAATTCAAAAATCCTGACGGTTCCGGAATCAACGCCAACAAAGAAGGTGGACAGATTGTAATCATCAGAAACGTAGAAAAATAGTTTTAATTCCTTCATATCCAATTAAAGTATCAATAGAAAATCTCTGTTGATACTTTTTCATACCTATGAATAAGCATTCAAAATACCCGATACTCCTTTTTCTTTACTGTGCAGCAGCGCTTTTTACCCTTTATTACTGTAAAAACGATAAGCAGCAGCCGATATACGAAGATCTTGGTTCTGTCAAAAACAGGATTATCAAAACCAATGTTGATTTCGAAAAGCAAATTAACAAACTGAAAACTCTGGTTACTAAAAACGCTGATGAAAAGCTTCTTCAGAAAAAATTTCAGGATATCCGAAAAACCTACAAAACAATGGAATGGGCGGTAGAATACTTCCTACCCCACTCCGCAAGGTTTATCAACGGTCCTGCCCTTCCTGAAATAGAGATGGACGAACATACGGAAATAGAACCCGAAGGGCTTCAGGTTTTGGAAGAAATGTTGTATCCATATGATAAAGGAAATAAAGAAGAAGTAATCCGGATGCTTAATAAGCTCATCAATAAAAGCAATACCATAGAAACCAACTTTCAGGTTATTACTATCAGTAAAGATCAGGTTTTTGATGCCTTAAGACAGGAAGCTTTCAGAATTTCCAGCCTGGGAATTTCAGGTTTTGACACACCCGTTTCAGGAGTATTTTTAGAGGAAATGCCATCTTCTCTGCAAGGAATAAAAGAAACTTTGGAACAGATCTCCACTGATCGTTCGAAAAATAAAGCCTTAAAAAGTCTTGTGGCAGAGATCAGTTCAGCCATTAATGTACTGAAGAAAAACCCCGACAAAAACACATTTGATTATGTCAATTTCATTCCGGATCATCTGAATAGAATCACAGCTCTGATGCTTGATTTTAAAAAGCAGGAGAACATTCCTGATGTTGACGTAACGACCGCTTTAAACAAAAATGCAGCTACATTCTTTAGTAAAAATGCTTTTAATCCTAATGCTTTCACTCCCGGAAAAGAATACGCTTACTCTGAAGAAAAGGCAGCTCTTGGACATCAGCTTTTTAATGATAAAATATTATCCAACAGCAATAACCGAAGCTGTGCAACATGCCATATTCCAGAGAAAGCATTTACAGACGGTCTAGCCAGAGCAATGTCCCTTGAAAATTCAGAACTGGCGAGAAATACACCTTCACTCAACTATGCAGGATATCAGCATGGCCAGTTTTGGGATATGAGAAAGGATGATCTGGAAGGACAAAGCTCAGATGTGATCTCCAATAAAGAAGAAATGCACGGTGACCTGAATATCATTCTTGCCAAAATCAATCAGGATAAAAATTATCAGGCCGCATTCAAAAAAATTTATCACTCCCAAAAAACTGAAGTATGGCAGCTTCAAAATGTACTGGCGAGCTATATTCGTTCGCTCGCAAAATTCAATTCAGATTTTGATGAACATATGAGAGGAAATAAATCAGCGATGACAGACAATCAAAAGCGTGGTTTCAATCTTTTTGTGGGAAAAGCCCAGTGTGCCATCTGTCATTTTCTTCCTTTATTCAATGGTACAGTGCCTCCGAATTTCAAAAAAACTGAGCAGGAAATATTGGGTTTGGCAGTAAATGCAGAGAATAAAACACTTGATGCCGATCCGGGAAGAGGAAAATTTCATGAAACAGTTCCTTCTTTGCAGCATTCTTTCAAAACACCAACTCTCCGAAACATTCAAAAAACAGCTCCTTATATGCACAACGGAGGGTACAAAACATTGAAAGAAGTGATGAATTTTTACAACAAAGGTGGTGGAAAAGCTTTTGGATTTAAAGTGGAAAATCAGACTCTTTCTGATGATCCGTTACAACTTACTGATAAAGAAACAGATGATATCATTGAATTCATGAAAGCGCTCAATGATCAATAAAAGACGATTCTAAAACACAAAACAACGAAAAACCACAAAACTCCTGAATCTTAATTGCTAAGGAGTTTTTTTATTTGAAAATTCCTTTAAAATACAGAAAGACTATCTGATCATTTTTTCATTTGTCTTTGTCTTTACAAAGTCCATGAAAACATTAGATTAAATCAATGTTATACTCTGTTAAAAACTTTTCTACAAGAATAAATATCATTATTTTTGACGTAGTTTTTTTACATGAAAAGGGGTTTACTGTTATTATTTTTCCTGATCTGCTTTTTGGGGTATTCACAATCAAAAATTAAGGTTGTGGATGACGCCAGTCAAAAGCCTGTCTATAAAGCAAAGGTATCCTGTGACAATACAGTTATCGGATACACCAATGAACAGGGTATTCTGGAGTTTAAAACAGGATGTAAAAATATTGATATTGATGCAGATTCTTATCAGAGAGAAACTATCACAGTTGAGAGCAGCATGGAAGTTTCCCTGCTTAAAAAAACATCAAAGACAACCAATATTGAAGCTGTAGTTATTGAGGATAAAAGTGACCCCAGAGCTCTGGAAATTCTTAAAAAAGTCAATAAATTATTCAAAGAAAACTCACCCAAAAGTTTAGGTTCCTATTCTTACAAATCCTACGAAAAAATCTCTCTTGATATTGATGAGGACAGTCTTTCGCAGTTTAATCAGTATTTTAATGATTTAAATATTTTCAAGAAAAAAAGGGAAAAAGACTCGCTGAATAATATCAACGCAAGAAAAATATTTTCAAAAAGTAAACTCTTCCTTTGGGAAAGAGCTCAGGAGTTTTTGTACTCCAAAAAGTATGGTGAAAAGATCAATATTCTGGACAACAGAATCTCCGGTCTGAAGCAGCCTATTTACGAAATGATCGCACTCCAGCAAAGTAACAGGGATGTTGTTCCCGAACAGATAAAACCCGAAAACAGAGGACTTTACAGATTCTTTCTTTCAGATACGGTTACCCTTGACGGAAGGAAAAACTTTGTAATCCGCTTCCGTGAGGTAAATTACAAAAAGCCGGACAGAAAACGAAAGTATAACGGTGCTATTTATGTAGACACCGAAACGTACGGAATCAAAAAAATCGAGAATTTCAGTAAAAATAAAAACGAAGGAATTATTACCAGTACCTGGGTATTCTACAATAACAAATGGTTCCTTGCCCATGAAAAAGCCAAGCTTAAAATGGGTAAAATGGCCATGGATGACAAAGTGCATGCCGATGATAAGAAAGACAAAAAAAGCTTTGGGACCTATGCTTTCCTTACCTCAAAATATTTTGATTTCGAATCTCCTATTGAAGAAGATCCAAAGGATTTTAAAGGCTATACTTTCTCGGTAAAAAATATTGACGGTCAATCTCTGGACCGCTACAGGACAGATCCCCTTACCGAAAGGGAACAAAATACCTATAAAACCATCGACAGTTTAGGTAAAAAATATAAAATCGACAGCAAAGCACAGATTTTATCAGGTTTACTGAACGGACAGATCAGAGTCGGTTCTGTAGACTTTGCTGTGGATGAAATTGTCAATTATAACTCCTATGAAGGTTTCAGATTAGGTTTAAAAGCCAAGCTGAATGAAAATTTCAACCCTTATTTTTCACCTGACTACTATTTTGCATATGGTGTGAAAGACCGAAAATGGAAGTATGGAATGGGGCTTGATATGAAAACCACACTGGAAAAGAATTCCTTTTTCAGATTTGAAGTGTATGATGATGTAACAGCATCCGGAGAATTCAACCGAAAGATGTGGAATTTCAAGATGAGAATGATGAACTTCGGGAATAATCTGAATAATGACCGGTATTTCCACTTTAAAGGAATGTCATTATCTTACCTGAACGATGTCACCAACGGACTTACCGTTGCTCTTGCCGTAAGAAGAAACACAGAAGAAGCTGAGTTCGATTATCAGTTCAGAGACCGGGGAACATCTTACAGAAACTTCAATACCCTTTTCACCCTGAAATATTCTCCGAATTCTACCAATATTATGACCCCTCAGGGAAAATCTCTGATTGATCAGAAATATCCTGAACTGTATTTTAATTATGAGCAGAGTTACAAAATACTGCAGGGGGATTTTAATTATTCCCGTTTTGATGGTTTGTTTGTTCATAATTTCAAAACACCGATCGGGACCACAGGGTTCCGATTATATGGAGGTCTTGTTCTTGGTGGGGCGCCTATCTGGAAAAACTTTACGATGAACGGACTGGCCTCTCCTGGTAAAGACTTCAATTTTAACCTTACATCTTACCTTGGGTTTGCCACACTGGAAGGCGGAAAATACTATAATGATAGGTTCATAGCGTATTACTTTACGCATAAACTTCCATGGTATCTGAAAAGTTTCGGACACAATGTTTCCAGCTTTGATTTTGTCTTAAGAGGAACTATCGGTGATATGAAACATCCGGAATACCACCAGTTTAAATTCAGAAAACTGGATCACCTGTATCAGGAAGTCGGTGTGGAATGGAACAATTTCCTTTCCAGCTATTTTAATCTTGGGGTATTCTACAGAGTGGGTTATTATGCAACGCCACATTTCAAGGAAAACTTCGCCATTCAGTTTAAGCTGAAATTTCTCGAGTTTTAATCGTCCGGAAAATACAAAATCTTTATTTTTGGATGAGAATTCAGAAATATTCAACGATACTATATAAAAAGAACATGCAGAAAATCGAAATCAAAGCAGAACAGTTTTTTGAATTATTAAAATTAAAAGACACTCCGATGTGGGAAATTTTCTCACAGATGATCGATGGAAATGAAAAGGAAATTATCTTTTTGGACAACGAAGACAAGATCCTTTTTAATTATATTCTACCTTCTACACAGGAAAAACTGGAAGAAGACAGAAAAGAATTTTCAAAACAGTTTTCAGAGAAACTAGCTGAATTTAATTAAGCAATGTTATGAATAAAAATTATATTTTTTCTCTGTTAAGCCTTTTCCTGTTTACCCTCGGAAATGCTCAGAATTATAAAAAACCATTAGTTTCTGCTATCAGAGAATCTGATCTCCGCACCGATATGTATCAGCTTGCTGCAGACCAGTTCTGGGGCCGTGAAGCCGGAACTCTGGATGAATTGAAAGTTTCTATGTGGTTGGCTGACAAAGCGAAGGAAGCCGGAATGAAACCTGCCGGAGATAATGGAACATTTTTCCAGTTTTTTGATATGTACAGGCATCAGGTGATTCCACAAAGCAGCCTGAAAATCGGAGATACCAGTTTGAAATTATGGAAAGATTTCCTTGTCGCTGAACCTGTAAACGCTTCATTAGATGCTGACATAGTGTATGCCGGAAACGCAGAGCCTGAAGAGCTTGCGAAATTGAATATCAAAGGAAAAGTTCTTGCTGTAAACGCTTCTGACAAGAATATTTCAAAAGATATGACACTTTTTGTAAGAAGATATCCTGGATTTGTAAGAAATAAATACTACAATAAAGCTTCTGAATTGGGAGCAAAAGCTATTATTTTCATCACTGATGATATTTCTGAACAAAGCTGGGTGGAAGTTTTGCCTCAAATGACAAGAGGAAGCTACGGTGTGGAAGGATTAAGAGAAAAAATCACCAATAATATTCCTGTTTTGTGGATCAAAAGAGAAAATGCTGGCTGGGTAAAAAACAATCCTAAAGCCTCTCTGAACCTGATCACTGAAACTTACAAATATCCATCCGTTAATATTATCGGAAAAATTGATGGTACAGATCCTGTTCTTAAAAATGAATATGTTCTGTTAAGCGGACACCAGGATCATGACGGGATCAGACATCCTGTAAAGAATGACACGATCTACAACGGTGCTGATGATAATGCCAGTACTTGTGTTGCCATGTTAGCAATGGCAAGAGCTTATAAAAAACAGCCGGGAAAAAGAAGTATCCTGTTTGTTTTCCATGGTGCTGAAGAAAGAGGATTGCTGGGTTCAAGATGGCATGCAGCACATCCTGTTGTTCCGAAAGAGAAAATTGTAGCCGTTCTGAATGGTGATATGATCGGAAGAAATGACAATAATGAAGCTGCTCTATTAGGAGGAAATACTCCTCACAAAAATTCTGAAGAGCTGGTAAAAATGGCCGAAGATGCCAACAATGAAAGTACAAAGTTCAAATACCTTAAAGATTGGGATTCTCCAAGCCATGCTGAGTATTTCTATTTCAGAAGTGATCATCTTCCGTATGCTAAGATTGGAATTCCTGCAATATTCTTCACAAGTGTACTGCACGATCAGTATCATACTCCACAGGATGAATCAGAAAATATCAATTACAAAAAGCTCTATAAAATGACTGAATGGATGTACAGAACATCCTGGAAAGTAGCTAATGAAATAGAACGTCCGAAAGTAATTTCGAATTTTTCGCTTGAAAGATAATTTATAAAAAGAATTATATTTCTTTTGTCTTGAAACAAAAGAAACATAAATTCAAGACTCAGAAACTTCAGCTAAAAATGAAATCTGTTCTCTAAAAACTCTGAACTCACGCGGAAACAATCTATGTTGAGAATCATATTTTGTCCCGCACTCAGACAGTAGAGTTTTTTAACGTTCACAGAATTCATTTTCTTAACGTTTCACTTTCTTATGTCATTTGATATTGCCAGAAACATAAAAGCTTCACAGAGTGTGAAGCTTTTTTCATCATTGTGTTTTTAGAATCTGAAATACGAAATAATTTAATATTGATTATGATTGGAAACCGTTAATTTTTTTAATTCATCATATTTCTTTTGTCTTGAAACAAAAGAATCAAAAATTCAAGACTTAGAAACTTCAGCTAAAAATGAAATCTGTTCTCTAAAAACTCTAAACTCATGCGGAAACACTCTATGTTGAGAATCATATGTTGTCCCGCACTCAAACACTAGAGTTTTTTTAACGTTCACAGAATTCATTTTCTTAACGCTTCAGTTTCTTATGTCGTTTTTCAATGTCATCAAAAAAATAGGTCTCTTTTTACATCTAAATCCTTTTAAATAAGTAAATTCATCAGAGAAGGATCATTGTTCAGATAGTTGACAAAGAAATCATATTGTTTCATTTTATCAATTAAAGGAATGAAATCTTTGTTTTGCTTCAGAGCAATTCCTACGACTGCTATTCCCTTTTCTTTTGAATTTTTCTGGGTGTATTCAAAATAAGTGATGTCATCATCAGGTCCCAGTACATCCATTACAAAGGTTTTCAATGCTCCGGGACGCTGTGGAAATCTGACCAGAAAATAATGCTTAAGTCCTGCATGAAGCAATGCTTTTTCCTTGATTTCTTCCATACGGGTAATATCATTATTGCTCCCGCTGATAATACACACTACGTTTTTACCTTTTATTTCTTCTCTATATTTTTCCAATACTGCTACTGAAAGTGCTCCCGCCGGTTCTACCACGATAGCATCTTTGTTGTACAGTGACAATATGGTTTCACAGACAAGTCCCTCATCTACTGTAGCCATATCATATAGTACATCTTTACAACGTTCAAAAGTGAGATCTCCCACTTGCTGTACGGCTGCACCGTCTACAAAACGGCTTATTTTTTCGAGAAGAACGGGTTTACCTTTTTCAAGGGCTTTTTTCATGCTTGCTGCTGCGGATGGTTCTACACCTATAATCTTTGTTTGCGGAGACAACTGCTGAAATACAGTACAGACTCCTGCTGCCAATCCCCCGCCGCCTATCGGAACAAAAAGATAATCAACCACACCTTCTGTCTGTTCCAGAATCTCCAGTGCTGTTGTTGCCTGTCCTTCAATAATTGCCGGATCATCAAAAGGATGGATAAATACGCTGTTATGGTCTTTACAAAACCTCATCGCAGCATCTTTAGATTCATCGAATGTGTCTCCAAATAAAACAACATCAATGTATTCTCCACCGAACATCTTCACTTGTTCAAGCTTTTGTCCGGGAGTTGGCAAAGGCATGAAAATCGTTCCTTTAACCTTCATGGTCTGACATGCAAAAGCAACGCCCTGGGCATGATTTCCGGCGCTGGCACAAACAACACCTTTTGAAAGTTCTTCCTCAGACATGGTGGCCATCTTATTATAGGCTCCTCTTATTTTATAGGATCTAACCCTTTGAAGATCTTCTCTTTTAAAACAAATATTAGACTCATAAATAGCTGACAGATTATTATTCACAGCTAAAGGTGTTTTTACCACTACATCTTTTAATCGTTCCTCCGCTTTATAGACATTTTCTAGAACGGAGGAACTTACTTCCTCTTTCATCATCTGTTTAGTAATTAATTGTTTTCGGGTCTCAGGCTTCGTACCGTCTTACCTGCTTTCCACATTTCGCTTTCTCTCAGTTCTGTAAGTTCGGCTTCCAATTTTTCACGATAATCCGGTTTGCTGTTGCTGTCTATGGAACGTTGAGCTTCATTTCCTTTGGCTACATTATCATACAGCTCTTCAAACAAAGGTGAAGTAGCATCTCTGAAACGTTTCCACCAGTCCAAAGCTCCTCTCTGAGCGGTTGTACTGCAGTTGGCATACATCCAGTCCATTCCGTTTTCTGCTACCAATGGCATCAATGACTGAGTCAGTTCTTCTACGGTTTCATTAAATGCTTCAGAAGGGCTGTGCCCATTTTTTCTCAATACATCATACTGAGCAGCAAATATTCCCTGTACGGCTCCCATCAGCGTTCCGCGTTCTCCGGCTAGATCACTGTAAACTTCTTTTTTAAAGTCGGTTTCAAAAAGATATCCGCTTCCTATCGCAATTCCCAATGCTGTTACTCTTTCTCTGGCTTTTCCTGTAGCATCCTGATAAACGGCAAAACTGCTGTTTAAACCTCTGTCCTGCAGAAACATTCTTCTCAATGAAGTTCCTGAACCTTTAGGAGCTACCAGAAATACATCTACATCGGCTGGAGGAACAATTCCAGTACGCTCGCTGAATGTGATTCCGAAACCATGAGAGAAATACAATGCTTTTCCTGGGGTAAGATGCTGTTTTACTTTCGGCCAGTATTCTATCTGTGCGGCATCACTCAAAAGATAGCAGATAACAGTTCCTTTTTCCAGTGCTTCTTCGATTTCAAATAAAGTTTCTCCCGGTACAAATCCGTCTGCGACTGCTTTATCCCAAGATTTGGAGTTTTTTCTCTGTCCTACAATCACATTAATTCCGTTATCTTTTTGGTTTAAAGCCTGTCCAGGTCCCTGTACTCCATAACCAATCACTGCTACGACTTCATTTTTTAATACTTCCTGAGCTTTTTCCAACGGAAATTCTTCTCTTGTTACTACATTCTCCTCTACTCCTCCAAAATTCAATTTTGCCATTTTTTTTGATTTTTATTTATTATTGATTGTGATGTTTAATTTTTACACTTAGCTGGCATATTCTACTGCCGTCAGGTATGGATTTCTGTGGTAATGTACTTCCAGAACGTCTACCTGTTTTTCCATTTGTCTGCTGATCTTCTGAACAGAATCTTCTGTTTCTCTGATTACGATGACAAACTTTTTTACTTTTTCTATTTCTGAGGGTCCTACATTGAAGGTCACCATAGAAATTCTTCTTCTTGAAAAAATAGCATTGATGCGGCTGATCAATCCTAAATAATCTTCTGTATACGCTGTAATGGTATATTCTTTATGATCTGTTTTCATCTTTTTTATTTTTAAACTTTATTATTTAATACAATTTCCGAAACACTTTTTCCCTGAGGGATCATCGGAAATACATTGTGTTCTTTTCCTGTCATTACTTCAAGAAGGAAAGATCCTTTGTGATCCAACATTTCACGGAGCGCCCATTTTAAGTCTTCCCTCTCGGATACTTTTTTTCCGGGAATATTATATCCCTTTGCCACCTGAACAAAATCGGGACTCTGAATATCTACGGAGGAATATCTTTCTTCGTGAAACAATTCCTGCCACTGCCTTACCATTCCCAGATAGCAATTATTCAGAATTAAGATCTTCACTTCCGGATGATACTGCATAATGGTTCCCAGTTCCTGAATATTCATCTGAGCTCCTCCGTCTCCCATCACAGCAATAACAGGACGGTTTGTTTCTGCATAAGAAGCTCCTATCGCAGCGGGAAGACAGAATCCCATGGTTCCCAGCCCACCACTTGTGACATTGGTTCGGGAATGTTTGAACTGAGAGTATCGGCATGTCGCCATCTGATGCTGTCCTACATCTGTTACAATAATTGCTTCTCCATCTGTGATCTCATTCAACTCGCGGATAACCTCTCCCATTGTAATCTCACCTTCTTCAGGGTAGAGCTCCCTATGAATCAGATTGATGCTTTCAATTTCATGACATTTTTTAAATCTTTTATGCCAGTGATGATGTTCTCTTTTTACGATCTTTTCTGTAAGAAGAGGAAGCGTATGTTTGCAGTTTCCCAGAACGGGAACATCTACTTTTACATTTTTATTAATCTCTGCGTTATCAATATCCAGGTGAATAATCTTTGCCTGCTTTGCATATTGATCCAGTCTTCCGGTCACGCGATCATCGAACCTCATTCCGACAGCAATTAAAACATCACATTCATTGGTTAATATATTCGGGCCATAGTTTCCGTGCATTCCTACCATTCCCACCGCTTGTGGATGATAAGTTGGAATAGCACTCATTCCCAGAACCGTCCATGCTACCGGAATTCCTGATTTTTCTGCAAACTGTAAGAACTCCTTTTCAGCTTTCCCCAACATAATCCCCTGTCCTGCGATGATAAATGGCTTTACAGCATTATTGATCAGCTGTACTGCTTTTTCAATACTATCAAAACATGGATCAGGATCGGGTTTATAGCTTCTCAGTGAAGAACATGGAGAATATCCTTTATAATCAACAGACTGCAGCTGGGCATTTTTGGTAACATCAATCAGAACAGGACCAGGGCGGCCTGACTTTGCGATGTAGAATGCTTTTGCCAATACTTCGGGAAGTTCATTAGCATCGGTTACCTGATAATTCCATTTGGTAACCGGACTTGTGACGTTCATCACATCTATTTCCTGAAAGGCATCGGTACCGAGAAGATGTTCAAAAACCTGTCCTGTAATACAGACCAAAGGGGTATTATCCAATAACGCATCTGCCAATCCTGTTACAAGATTAGTTGCTCCCGGGCCGCTTGTAGCCAATACAACACCAACTTCTCCTGAGACTCTTGCTAAGCCCTGTGCTGCATGTACTGCTGCCTGCTCATGGCGTACCAATATATGTTTCAGATTTTCTTTATAATCATAAAGGGCATCATAAATAGGGATAATGGCACCTCCCGGATATCCGAAAACGGTTTTCACCCCTTCCTGAAGAAATGCTTCAAGAATAATCCGGCTTCCGCTCAATTGTATTTCTGTTGATAGATTCAGATTTTCCATATTTTTTTATTGAGTGATTTCATCTGTTACACAGCCTTCTGCAGCTGATGATACGGTTAATGCATATTTATAAAGCAATCCTTTCTGTACTTTAAGAGCTGGTTTTTGCCACCCTTTTTTTCTTCTTTCTATTTCTTCTTCTGAAACTTTGAGCTGTATGGTGTTGTTGACAGCATCAATTTCAATCAGGTCATTATCGTTTACAAAGGCTATCAAACCTCCTTCGTGCGCTTCGGGAGTAATGTGTCCTACTACAAAACCATGAGTTCCTCCGCTGAATCTTCCATCAGTAATCAAAGCGACACTGCTTCCCAGTCCTGCTCCAATCAGAGCACTGGTGGGTTTCAGCATTTCCGGCATTCCGGGAGCTCCCTTCGGACCTTCATGACGGATGACAATGACATCGCCATGCTGTACGGTTCCATCCTGAATTCCTCTGATTAGATTTTTTTCGCCATCAAATACGCGGGCTTTTCCTACGAAGCGCTCCCCTTCTTTTCCTGTAATTTTGGCTACACTTCCTTTTTCAGCAAGATTTCCGTATAATATTCTCAGGTGCCCTGTTTCTTTTACAGGTTCTGATAATGGCTTAATAATCTTTTGAGTATTAAAATCCAGATCGTGAACATCTTCTAAATTTTCAGCTAATGTTTTTCCGGTTACTGTTAAACAATCACCGTGTAATAATCCCTGGTTCAGAAGGTATTTCATTACTGATGGTATTCCTCCGTGCTCATACAGATCCTGCATCAGGTATTTCCCGCTTGGTTTTAAATCTGCCAGTACCGGAGTTTTATCGCTCATCTTCTGGAAATCATCCTGAGTAAGCGGTACTCCCACACTTTTTGCCATGGCTATAAAATGCAGAACGGCATTGGTACTTCCTCCAAGAATAACAATCATTCGCAGCGCATTTTCAAAAGCTTTGCGGGTCATGATATCCGAAGGTTTAATATCTTTTTCCAATAATATTTTCAGGTATTTTCCTGCTTCAAGACATTCTTCCTGTTTTTCTTTGCTTAAAGCCGGGTTGGAAGAAGAATACGGAAGACTCATTCCTAAAGCCTCTATCGCGGAAGCCATTGTATTGGCCGTATACATTCCACCACATGCACCGGCTCCGGGGCAGGAATTTTTTACAACCCCATCAAAATCTTCTTCAGTAATTTCTCCTGCAATCTTTTTCCCTAAAGCTTCAAAAGCTGAAACGATATTAAGCTGTTCTCCTTTGTAGCATCCCGGAGCTATGGTTCCTCCGTACACCATGATGGATGGTCTGTTCAGTCTTCCCATTGCGATGATAGTTCCCGGCATATTTTTATCACAGCCTGGCAATGCGATCAATCCGTCGTAGTATTGCGCTCCACAGATGGCTTCGATGCTGTCTGCAATTACATCACGGCTTACCAGAGAATAACGCATTCCGTCTGTTCCATTGCTCATTCCGTCACTTACTCCGATGGTGTTAAAAATCAATCCGGCTAATCCGTGGTTCCATGTTCCTTTTTTTACGACCTGGGCCAGATCATTCAAATGCATATTACAAGTGTTCCCGTCATAGCCCATACTGGCAATTCCGACCTGAGCCTTATGCATATCTTCTTCTGTAAATCCTATCCCGTACAACATGGCTTTGGCTGCGGGTTGTTCGCTATTTTGCGTGAATGTTTTTGAATATTTATTTAACATACTTTTCCTACATTTTCTATTCTTTTCCTTTTCTTCAAATAGAGTTCTTTACTAAATTTTGATCCAAAACTACATTTTGTAATATTCTTTTCATTTTCATTTTTTCTAAAAACTACAATATTCAATTATTAAGAAAATAGAACCATTCAACTGATAATCAAATATTTAAATTCATAATATTTACAATGACAGAACTCTTACTAATTTTAAATATGCCTGTTGTACTCTCCCACTTGCTGTGTTTTCCCAATCTTTGGTAAAAGGAACATCATCAAGTGAATCAAGGGCAACAATTTCTGCTGCCGTACCACAGAAAAATCCTGCATCTGCACCACGCATTTCCTGTGGTTTAAAAAAGGTTTCTTTTACAGGAATGTCAAGCTCTTTACAGATCTCCATAACGGTTTGTCTTGTGATTCCCGGAAGGATACTTCCTTTAGCCGGAGTATATAAAACCCCGTCTTTTTCATAGAAAACATTGGCACCTGAGCTTTCGGCAACATTTCCGTTTTCATCCAGAACCAGTGCTTCATCATATCCTTTGTCTTTGGCATCCTGACAGGCCAATATGGAGTTTACATAATGTCCGCCTACTTTGGCTTCCACCTTGAAAGCCTTAGGATTAGGACGTTGAAAAGGGGAAGTCATGATTTTCATTTTATCTGCCAGATAGCCGTTATTCCATTCCCAGGCAAGAAGTGACAGATAAGATTTTTGTCCTTTTGAGAGTGACATATTGGGCGAACACGTAACCAACGGACGGATATAAGCATCTGTAAATCCATTACGATCCAGAAGTTCATAGGTAAGTTCTGTAAGCTGATTTACGGAATAATCAAAAGGAATATGCATGAGTTCTGCCGATCTCTTAAGTCTTTCGTAGTGTTCTTTTGCTTTGAAAATTTGAGTTCCATGATCTGTGCTGTAGGATTTGATGCCTTCAAAAACAGAGTACCCATAGTGAAGTGATTGGCTGTAGAGATCTGTTCCGGCGTCTTTCGCTTTCATAAATTTTCCGTCAAAGTAGATGGTCGTGTCGTCGTTGTAATACATATTATAGAGGTTTAAAAAATTAGTAATGGGAATAAAAAAAGCCCTCTCACAGTGTGAGAGGGCTCAATATATGTACAGTCATACATGTTCCTTCTCACAGCCGTAAGGGAATAATAATGACGATAATAATTACTGATAATAACTGATACATACTTTTATACTATAAAAAATTAAAAACAAAAAAAACCGTTTCATAGTTTGAAACGGTTTTATATATAATTTAAATTAAAATCTATTTAAAATGCCGTTTCCTTACTGTTGTTAATGACAACAGCAATAATAGAAATGACAATAATATTTTTCTGATTCGTAAAATTCATATTGCAAATGTATAAACTTTTTAATTACTCACAAGTTTTTTTTGCACTTTTTATTTTTTTCGTAAAAACTGGTTCAGTGTTTCTTTTGCTTCAGCCACATCATGAACCCTCAAAATTTTAGCTCCCTGTTCCAATAATTTCATGTGCAGTTTCTGTGTTTCCTCATTGATGTCCAGCGGTGATTTTCCAAGAGGTTTGTAGATAAACGACTTTCTGGAAATACCTATTAAAAGAGGAAATTGTCCGAATCCCAGATATTCAACTTCATGGATCATTTTCATCTGATCTTCTACTGTTTTTCCGAAGCCAAAACCAGGATCAAGAATGATATCATTCACTCCTTTTTCTAAAAGTTCTTTTGTTTTTTTAGCAAAATACTGGTTCACTTCCAGCGTAATATCTTCAAATTTTATTTTATCATGCATGGTTTCATAAGAAGGATTTACATGCATCAGAATGTAAGGCAACCTCGTTTCAGCAGCTGTATCAAACATTTCTGTATCATACTGACCTCCAGAAATATCATTAATCAGATCAATTCCTTCATTAAATCCAAATTTCACTGTTTCTGCATAAAAAGTATCCAGGGAAATCAGGGCTTCCGGAAATTCTTTTTTGATCAGAGAAATCAGATTTCCAATTCTGTTTTTTTCTTCGGAAGCACTTAAAAATTCGGCATTGGGACGTGTAGACTGAGGGCCAATATCCAGTATTTCTGCTCCATCCTTCAACAGTTTTTCAGCATGCTTTAATGCTGATTTTTCATTATTGAACTTTCCGCCATCGGAGAAAGAATCCGGTGTCATATTAAGGATTCCCATGATTTTTGGGGTGTCCAGTTGTACTAAACGACCGTTGCAGTTGATTGAGTATGTTGGAGAGCTGGAGGGTTGGAGGGCTGGAAGGTTGGAAAGCATGAGTTTAGTATTGAGAGATGATGATTTATAAATGATAATTGATAATTGATGAATGATTTCTGTGCTGCAAAATTAGTGATTTATGAGTTTTAAAAAGAGATTAAATTGAGGATGGAAGTTGGAAGCTGGAGGCAGGAAGTTAAGTAAGCCCTCTCAAACACTAAAACCCTCTTACTCTAAACCACGGTAACACGAATCCCGAAACCCGAAACTCTAAAACTCTCCCACCCTCTCACTCACAAACTCAGCTCATCAAATTCAAAAATCTAAAACCGAATTCGTATATTTGGAAGATTAAGAAAATTTATGCTAAAAACATCAGTACAGTTCGAGAAAGTTATCAGTCAGTGCCGTGATCTTTTCGGTAAAAAATTACAGGATTATGGTGCAGCATGGAGGGTTTTAAGACCAAGCTCTATTACGGATCAGATTTATATCAAAGTCAACAGGATCCGTACACTGCAGATGACTGATAAAAAAATGGTGGATGAGAGTGAAGAAGATGAATTTATCGCCATTGTGAACTATTCTATCATTGGACTTATTCAGCTGGAGAAAGGCCTTTCCAATGATTTCAATGAAAATAAAGAAGAAATTTTAGGTCTTTATGATAAGTATGCCAATGAAGCAAAAGCTTTGATGGAAAGAAAAAATCATGATTATGGTGAGGCATGGAGGGATATGAGAATTTCTTCAATCACAGATCTTATTTATCAGAAAGTATTAAGAACTAAACAGATTGAGGACAATCAGGGAAAAACCATTGTTTCGGAAGGGCTTGATGCCAACTATTTCGATATGCTGAATTATGCAGTCTTCTGCCTGATCAAATTCTCAGAAAAAGAAAATCAATTCGAACCCAAAAATATTTAATATGCTCAAAGGTTTATTACGCTTTATTATTGCTGTTATTTTTATCCTTTCAGGCTTTGTAAAAGCCGTGGATCTGGTAGGTTTTTCTTTCAAAATGGAAGAATATTTCGCACCTCCGGTTTTCAACATGCCATTTTTAGAAAAGTTTGCCCTGTTATTTTCCATTATTGTAGTGGTACTTGAGCTTTTCTTAGGATTTATGCTGCTGCTTAAATTAAAGCTTAAATTTACCTTATCCATATTAATTGCACTTTGTATTTTCTTCGGATTTCTTACTTTTTACTCAGCGTATTTCAATGTTGTAACAGATTGTGGATGTTTTGGAGATGCTATCAAATTCACTCCTTGGCAGAGCTTCTTAAAAGACGTTGTACTGCTGGTAGGATTGATTATTTTATTCATCCTTTACAGAAAAGATTTCCGTAAAAAAGATGAATATGGAGTTACTCCGAAAGAGTCTTCCAACATATTTAAATATATCCTTTTAACAGTATTTTCTTTAGGAATGATTTATGTTATGGCTCAAGGAATTATGCATGAACCGATCATAGATTTCCGTGATTATAAAATAGGAACAGACATTAAAGCTGAAAAAGCAAAAATTGATAAAAATCCTTCCGAATATAAAACTTTCTACACATTGAAAAATCAGAAAACAGGAGCTGTTGTAAAAGTAAATCAGGATGATTATATCAAAAAAACAGAATACTGGGCAGAAGGCTCTCCATGGAAAATTGAAGATGGGAAAAATGAATCTGTCCTGATCAAAGAAGGATATAAATCTGAAATTGTAAAATTCAAGATTGAAGATCCTACAGGAATGGAAGTTACCCAGGAAATCATCAACGCACCAAAAGCCGTTCTTGTTTTCTCCTATCATCCAAAAGATGTTCCTGCAGACCTGCTTCAGAAAGTGGAAACGAAAGTAAATACACAGAAAGGTGCTCTTATCTACGGAATTTCTACAGAACCGAATACTTTTAAAACTATCAAAAATGTACTAATGGACGGAACTGCCATCAAAACAATAGCAAGAAGCAACCCATTTGTACTGATTCTTGAAAACGGAAAAATTGTAGACAAACAACCTGCAAAGGACTACGTTGATTAATTATAAATGATGAATTATAAATGATATGTTACGACAGATATTTGTATGCAATTATCAATTATCAATTATCAAATTTAAACACTAAACTTAAACATACAACAACTCATGCAAAAATCAAATAAATCAATCGCCGGTTATCATTTACTTATGATCCTTTCTTCTGTAGATGGAGAATTTGCTCCTGAGGAAGGAATGCTGGTACAGCAATACATGGCAGATGAATTTCCTTTCAGAATGAATCTTGATAATGAACTTGAAACCCTGGCTCTTTTACAGCCTGAGGAATGGAAAGATCATTTTGAATTCCATGCAAGATGTTTCCACGAAGATTCTACAGAGGACGAGCGTGTGAAATTTGTTCAGTTTGCAAAGTCACTGATCAAAGCAGACAATAAAGTAACGGAAGAAGAACATACGTTCTACTTACTGTTGAAAAATCTTTGGGGACTATAATCTAAGAACAGATCCAAGCCAAAAAATACCATGAAAAAAATTTATCTAGGACTATTAGTAATGAGTGCATCTACATTTCAATCTCAGACATTTCCCAATATGAAGACTCCTGTTGCAGAAAAGCAGGAACATATCAGAGAAATCCACGGTGATAAGGTTAATGATCCTTATTACTGGATGATTGATTATTTTAAAAAAGGAAAAGATTCTACCAAAGTTGTTGATTATTTAAAGGCTGAAAACACGTATTGGAAAGGCATGATGAAGGATACTGAACCCTTCAGAGAAAAGCTTTTCCAGGAAATGAAGGCCAGAATCAAGGAGAAGGATGAATCTGTACCTGTTTTTAGAAACGGATATTACTATTACAGCCGCACAGAGACCGGAAAACAGTATTTTAAATACTGCAGAAAGAAAGGCAGCCTTACTGCTCCGGAAGAAGTTCTTCTGGATGTAGATAAAATGGCAGAAGGTCATCCATATTATTCTGCTGCTGGCTTCAGCATCAGTCCGGATAATACCAAAATGATCTACGGAGTGGATGATGTTTCCAGAAGGCAGTACAAATTATTTTTAAAAGATCTTTCTACAGGAGAAATCACGGATCTTGGTATTAAAAATACAACAGGTTCTGCAACATGGGCCAATGATAACAAAACAATTTTCTATACTTCTAAAAATCCTGAGACTCTTTTAACAGAAAAAATTTTCAGACACACGCTGGGAACGGATTCCGGTAAAGATATTCTGGTATATGAAGAAAAAGATAAAACCAACTATATCAGTGTAGGAAAAACAAAAAACAATAAGTTTATCCTGATTGATTCCCGTGCTACCACTTCTTCTGAAACCAGGTATCTGGATGCCAATGATCCTAACGGAAATTTCAAAATTTTTCAGCCCAGGATCAATAATGTACTTTATGATGTAACTTCACTTGAAGATAAATTTTTGGTAACAACCAATAAAGATGCTCTTAACTTTAAGGTTGTAGAAACTCCTTTAGATAAAACGGGAGTTGAAAACTGGAAGGATTTTATTCCGCACAGAAAAGATGTTCTCATGGAGGATATTACTGCATTTAAAAATTATCTGATATTCAGTGAAAGACAAAACGGACTTTCCCAACTGGTAATTTATGACAGAAAAACAGGAAAAAAGGAGTTTTTAAAGTTTGATGAGCCTACTTATACTGTTTATTCACTGGATAACCCTGAATATAACACGGATAATTTCCGTTTTGGGTATACTTCTATGATTACACCAAGTTCTCAGTATGAACAGGATTTAAAAACCGGAAAACGAGTTCTTTTAAAACAACAGGAAGTTCTGGGAGGTTACAATAAAGACAATTATACAACGGAAAGACTTTTTGCCACAGCAAAAGACGGAACGAAAATTCCAATCTCCATTGTTTATAAAAAAGGGTTCAAAAAAGATGGGAACAACCCTCTTCTACTCTACGCTTACGGTTCCTATGGAAGTTCTATGGATGCCAGTTTCAGCAGCACCAGACTGAGCCTTTTGGACCGGGGTTTTGCATATGCAATTGCTCATATCCGCGGAGGTCAGGAAATGGGAAGACAATGGTATGAAGATGGAAAAATGATGAAAAAGAAAAACACATTTACCGATTTCATCGATTCCGGAGAATATCTGGTTAAAGAAAAATATACTTCACCTAAGCATCTTTACGCTCAGGGAGGAAGTGCAGGTGGTTTACTGATGGGTGCTATAGCCAATATGAGTCCTAATTTATGGAATGGTGTTATTTCACAGGTTCCATTTGTAGATGTAGTGAATACGATGTTAGACACTAGTATTCCACTTACGACCAATGAGTATGACGAATGGGGAAATCCCAATAATAAGGAAGCTTATTTTTATATGAAATCTTATTCTCCATATGAAAATGTAGAGAAGAAAAGCTATCCGAATCTTTTGGTAACAACAGGATTACACGATTCTCAGGTACAATATTTTGAACCAGCGAAATGGGTTGCCAAGCTAAGAGATATGAAAACGGACAAAAATGTACTGTTATTGAAAACAGATATGGAATATGGCCATGGTGGCGCTTCCGGAAGGTTTGATTATCTGAAGGATGTAGCTTTGGTATATGCTTTCATGTTTAAACTGGAAGGGATTACTAAGTAATAAGTTTTGCAAAAAGAAAATTAAAAAATAAATAAATCTATATTTAAATCTTATGAGAAGAAAAATAGTTGCAGGAAACTGGAAAATGAACAAAAATGTAATTGATGCACAACAATTAATGATTCAGTTACTAAGCTATAAAAACAACAATGCAACGAACTGTGAGGTTTGGATTGCTCCCCCAGCATTGTATTTGATGATGGCAAAAGACGTTTTTGAAAAGGATGAAATCGGAGTATTTTCTCAGGATATGAGCGAGCATGAAAGTGGCGCTTATACTGGTGAAATTTCTGCAGATATGCTGGAATCCATTGATGCAACCGGTTCACTAATCGGGCACTCTGAAAGAAGACAATATCACGGAGAAACAGATTCTCACTGTAACAGAAAGATCAAATTAGCTCTTGACAAAGGTCTTATTCCTGTTTACTGTAACGGAGAAACTCTTGAGCAGAGAAAAGCAGGACAGCACCTTGAGGTAGTAAAAAACCAGACTGAAGTAGCTCTTTTCACGCTTTCTGCTGAAGAAATCAAAAAAGTAGTGATTGCTTATGAACCGGTTTGGGCTATAGGAACCGGAGAAACGGCTAGTCCTGAGCAGGCTCAGGAAATCCACGCTCACATCAGAAATATTATTGCTTCAAAATACGGACAGGAAGTTGCTGACGAGGTTTCTATCCTTTACGGAGGTTCTGTAAAACCAGACAATGCAAAAGAAATTTTCTCTCAGCCGGATATCGACGGTGGTCTTATCGGAGGAGCAGCTTTAAAATTAGAGGATTTCTCTAAGATTATTGAAGCTTTTAATTAATATAGAGGATTGATATATTATCCAATAAAAAGCGGCGGAATCTTCGATTCCGCCGCTTTTCCGTTAAAAAAATCTAATTATTGAATATCGACTACATACATTGTCCCTTTGTCTACTTTACCCGTTTTAGGCAAAATTTTAGCTTTTGGATTTCCGTTTCCATCATCCACTACTCCAAAGTCATCATCATTGAAAACAGCCAGTTTATTATTTCCTAAATAAACAATTCCCTCGAATTTATCATGTTCATAACCCAGTTTTGCTACCAGATCTACCGCTAATGTTTTGGTAACAGCTTTTATTCCGGCATTGGTAATTTCATCCCATGAACATTGCTCTAAAGCTTTTCCGTTAACTTTCATTCCGTCCACCGCGGTGATATCGGCTCCGTTTACATCTGTTGCATTGCTAAGATTGATTCTGTATACTTTTTTTATTCCTCCCTGAGAACCGAAATTTCCATCTCTTTCAATCACCAGGAATTCATTATTGCTTAATGCGGTAATATCGCACACTGAATCAGAAGCTCCTCCTTCCTGCTTATATAGAAACTGTTTAGTCTGCCCTGTAACCGTATCAAATGTGACAATTCTCGTTAAAGTTTTATTGGTAGCCAATGCCTTACTGGGAACATACATCATCGACTGCATGGTTCCTACCAGCGTTCTTCCGTCCGGGCTCATACAAAGTCCCTCCATTCCTCTGTTAGCTCTTCTTTTCGCTAAAACAGCAGGTAATTTTCTAGGTCCTGTATTTACTCCGATCGGGCTTATTCTTTCCATCTCCATTCCATCAGCACTGTAGTGTACAATATGCGGTCCATATTCATCAGAAACCCAGAATGTACCGTCAGCGGCAGCAACAATACTTTCGCTGTCAAGACCATACTGATCAGTACCTAAGACATTTCCGGAAGCATCATATGCTACTTCCCCTGTGCTCCCCATTCCAACAGGATTTGGAAGTCCGGTAATAGGCTGTCCGGATGGATTTTTAAGTTTAATATATTTGATGACCTCTACATTTCCGTCAGCATTGATTTTAAAATGCATAATGGTTGGAGTAAAATTAGGAGTAAGAAACTTTTTCCCATTCTGGAAGTCGGTGTTAGGTCCTCTATCGGTAATGACATAGAATTCGCCTTTTCTGGTAGGATGAGCCGCAGCTCCGGACCCAAAACCTCCGTTGATAACATCCACTCCGTTTATCGTAGTCAGTTTTGAAAATGGAAACTCCTGAGGGAGTTTGGAATAATTAATATCCTGATTAACCATTGCGATATCGTCATCACTTTTACATGAAGCCAATACAGCCAGTATACCCACAGAACATAGTAATTTTTTCATATGCTATTTTATGGCTGCGAAAATAGGACTTGATTGTAAACTGATCTTAAATACAATGATAATTGTTTTTTAACAATTGAACAGACAGAATGCATTGAAGATAAATAAGAAAAGAATCTATTTAAAAATGAAAAACCAACAATCCAACCAAATTATTAATCAATTTGAAAATCATTTTTTTTAAAGGAAAATAATTCACAAAACAGACTTATCAATTTATATGATATATTTGCAGCGTTTTAAGGCTGAACAATGTTCATTAATAGGGAATCAAGTGAGAATAATATTCAAATCTTGAGCTGTACCCGCAACTGTAAACTGTTTAAACTTACTGCACAAAAACCACTGGATCTGAAAATCCGGGAAGGAAGTTGTAAGATGTGAGCCAGGAGACCTGCCTTAAAACACCAGATTCAGAGAAAGAATTAGTTCTGCTCTGAAGATAAGTTTCGGGAATAAAACTTTAAATTAATTATATCATGAGAAAAATCTATCTTTTTTTCTTACTGCTTTGCATGCAGGTATTGTCGGCCCAATTCACAGAAAACGACATTAAATTTTGGGTAGGAACCGGTTCTAAAAAAGCATATTTCATTGCAGACTTTAATGATGACAGCACCCCAAATTCTTATGCTTGGGGATACCGTTTTGACGGAAATGGCTTAACCATGGAAGACATGATTACTGCTATTGCCGCTACAGAACCTAAATTGGAAATTGAAATACCATCCGGATTTCTGTACAGTTTAAATTACAATCATCATACTCCCAGCCTTGACGACTATTGGTCAACCTGGTCAGGAAACACTCCATCAACTATGGCATTCAATAATGGTGTGAACAATGATCTTTTAGTGGACGGAAGATGGTATGGAGCTTCTTATAGTTTTTCCCCTCCTACAATGCCTTCCCCACCAGTTCCAGCCTACAGTTCTGCTTGGTTTGTTCCCTCGCAGGTTACAAACTGGGTAGGAAGCGGAACTAATAAAAGTCTTGTCGTTATTGATTTCGGAACTGATAATGCCAACGGAAATGCCAATTCTTTTGTTTTTGGAATTAAATATAACGGAAGCATAACTGCTGAACAGGCGTTACAACTGATCCAGTCTCAAGCTTCCTATTTCAATTTTGCATCAGCGAATAATCAGATTACTAATTTAACATTGAATTCATTTACTGGGAATACTTCCGGATCAGACAGCTGGAAGTTATATAAAGGAAAAGATCTATCAAGCTGGCAAACAAAAGCCAATCTTTCTCAGATTCAACTGAGTAACAATGACTGGTTTGGATTAAGTTTCGGGCAAAGAAGACCATTTACCCCCACCGAGGCACAGCTGACTTTAGGAATTTCTTCTGTGACCAAGAAAAAATTCAATATTTATCCAAATCCGGCAAGTGATTTCATTCAGATTGAAACGGCTGAGAAACTGAAAGAAGTGAATATTTACTCTGTGACAGGACAAAAAATAATGACTTCTCAGGTTACTAAGATTGATATTCATTCTTTAAACTCAGGAGTTTACTTTGTGGAGATTAAAACAGCTGAAAGTGCTACGGTACATAAGATTGTTAAGAAATAGAGAAAGCGCCTCAAAGCGCTTTTTTTGTGAGGATATGGATAAAATATACTGTTACAACCGCCCCGTCAAAAATTCTTTGAATTATTGCCACCCTCCAGCGAATGTAAAATGAGTGATTAAAATATAAATCCAACAAAAAAACCGCACCAGATTGGTGCGGTTTTCTGATGATGTTATCATCAATTATTTTTTCTCTGTGGATCTTTGTAAAACCTCATCTACCATTCCGTAACCTTTAGCTTCTTCAGAAGTCATCCAGTAATCTCTGTCAGAAGATTTTTCTACCCACTCATACGTTTGTCCTGAGTGATGACCGATGATTTCATAAAGCTCCTGCTTCAGTTTCAACATCTCTCTCAAGTTGATTTCCATATCAGAAGCAACCCCCTGAGCACCTCCTGAAGGCTGGTGGATCATTACTCTTGAATGCTTAAGCGCAGAACGTTTTCCTTTTTCTCCGGCAACCAGTAATACAGCTCCCATTGAAGCAGCCATACCTGTACAGATTGTCGCTACATCCGGCTTGATGATCTGCATGGTGTCATAAATACCTAGACCTGCATATACACTACCACCAGGAGAGTTGATGTAGATCTGAATATCTTTTGAAGGGTCAGCACTTTCCAGGAATAAAAGCTGAGCCGTAACGATGTTTGCTACCTGATCATCAATACCTGTTCCAAGGAAAATAATTCTGTCCATCATCAGACGGGAGAAAACGTCCATCTGAGCAACGTTTAATCTTCTCTCTTCCATGATGTACGGAGTAAGATTCGTAGGCCCATACATTCCCATATACTGATCGGTAACCAAACCGTTGTTTCCTAAATGTTTTACAGAGAAATCTCTGAATTCTTTTTTAATGTCCATATTTCTATTATGTATTATTTTTTAAATATTCTCGAAGTTTAAATTACAATATTTATTCCTAAAATTTTATAGGACTTTTTGTCACAGAATATTAAAATAACTGACTTAAAAATTACCGTTTTCTACCATAGATTCCTTTGATAGGTGAATATTCAATGATATTACTCAATCGCATGGAAGCTTGTTTCAATAGCGTAATTTTCTTGATAAGCTCATAGTACTTTCCTTCATCAGTATCCCTGTACACATCCAGCTCTTTATCAGTTTCTGTGATTAAATAATCAATATATCTGAATTTGTGCAGCAAAACATCTCCCTTGATCTGATCTGCCACTTTATCACCGTAATTGGGAGGATAAATATTTCTGGAAGCCCAGTTTTCAAGCTCATCCAACGGGATCAGAGCGTCTACAACCTTTGTGGTAATTTCTTCGTCCATAAAAGATACAAAAAAGTTTCCACTTCTCAACTCATCTTTTTGAATCCCTTCCCTCACCTGAGTAATAATGATTTCATTCCCTTTAACTAAAAATTCATACTGCTCTTCTTCAAAATGATGAAGAATTTCCTCAATTACTGTAATCTGATATTCTTCTCCTTGTTCATTTCTACGTTTCAGAATAATATCTCCAAATGCCAGCATGTGTTCAACAAGTTTGTTCTCCATGAACAGTACATCATACAGAAAAGGATCTTCTTTTTCCTGATCCAAAGGCACAACCTCCATCTTTGGAGCGGCTGTTTTCTCTTTCTGCTGCTGTTGAACATGATGGGTCTGATTCTGTGTGATCTGCTTCTGAACATCCAGTTCATTGAAAAGACTCTGCTCAGAAAGCCCGAATTTATTGGAAACCTCTTTCAGATAAACCTCTCTTTTCAGGGCATTTTGTACGAAAGAGACAGATTTCACAATATCTCTGATTGCTTCAGCCTTTTTAATCGGATCATTTCCGATATCTCTCAGGAGAATTTCCGCCTTGAAGTCGATAAAATCCATCGCTTCATTTTCGATATACTTTTCAACGTATTCCTGCGGGTGTTTTCTGGCAAAGGAATCCGGGTCATCTCCATCAGGGAAAAGCAGAACACGGATGTTCATTCCCTCAGTCAGTAACATGTCAATACTTCGGAAACTGGCTTTGATACCGGCATTATCACCATCAAAGAGAATCGTTACGTTTTCTGTAAGCCTCTTAATCAGTTTGATCTGCTCTGTCGTCAAAGAAGTTCCTGAACTTGCCACTACATTTTCAATTCCGGACATATGAAGCGAAATCACGTCCATATATCCTTCCACCAAAAGACAGGCATTCTTCCTGGAAATAGCCTGCTTACTCTGGTTTAATCCGTAAAGAACATTGGATTTATGATAGATCTCGGTTTCCGGTGAATTGAGATATTTTGCAGTTTTAACATTATTCTTCAGGATTCTTGCTCCAAAGCCTAAAACCCTGCCAGAAAAACTGTGAATAGGGAAAATAACCCTTTCCCTAAAACGGTCTACGCCTGCAGGAGTATTTTCAGGAAAAATAGAAAGTCCTGATTTTTCAAGAATTTCTTTATTATATCCTTTTTCCAGGGCATAAGCCGTGAAAGCATTCTTCTTCTCGGGAGAATATCCCAGCTGGAATTTCTTAATGATATCATCCCTCAACTCCCTTTCTTTGAAATAAGAAAGTCCTATACTTCTGCCTTCCTGATCATCCCAAAGGATCTCCTGAAAATAAGTATTGGCAACCTCATGGATTTTATACAACAGATCTTTTTCTGTCTGGGCATTTTTTGCTTCTTCAGAAATTTCACGCTGGTCTTCTTCAATTTCAATTCCGTATTTTTTTGCAGCGTGGCGGAGTGCCTCAGGATACGTAAAATTTTCAATTTCCATAAGGAAAGAGATCGCCGTTCCTCCTTTTCCTGTGGAGAAGTCCTTCCAGATCTGCTTACTGGCAGAAACTACAAAACTGGGTGTTTTTTCATCATGAAAAGGACTGAGCCCCTTGTAATTAGACCCTGCTCTTTTCAACTGCACATATTCGCCCACAATCTCTTCAACGCGGATCGTGGAGAATATCTTATCAATGGTCTGTTTGGAAATCATAGTACAAAAATACACATAAAAAAAAACCTTACAATTATATAATACAAGTGCATTATATTTAGTAAGTTTTATCATTATTTTTGCAAAATAAATTTGCTACTATATGCAGTTCACTATCAATACAATCGAAGACTGGCAGGAAGTTGTTGACACCATCATTCCTCAATTACAACATAATATTCTTTTATTAAAAGGAAACCTGGGCGCAGGTAAAACCACATTCACTCAATTTCTGCTTAAAAATATGGGCAGCAAGGATGAAGTAAACTCTCCCACTTACTCTATTGTCAATGAATACAATACCGAAAAAGGGAAAGTATTTCATTTTGATCTTTACCGCTTAAAAAACATTGAGGAAGTCTATGATATCGGAATTGAAGAATATCTGGACAACTCTTTTTTATGCATCATCGAATGGCCGGAAGTCTATGAAGAGGACCTTTACGATCTTAACTACCATACAATGAGCATTGTAAATACGGGTGAAAACAGAGAGATTTCATTCGATTAAATATTATGTATCTTTGCTCATTAATTGAGTGTAAAAAACAATCTGTAAGACATAATTTAATTTAAGGATGAGTACAAATATTTTTACTCCTTTCACAGAAGAAGAATTAATGCCGAAAGAGGAAAAATTGGAGGTTATAAAGAAAGGGAAACAGTTCAGTATTGGAATTCCTAAAGAAACCTGTCTCAACGAAAGGAGAACCTGCATTACTCCTGACGCCGTACAGGTGTTGGTAGAGCACGGCCATGAGATCATTATTGAATCAGGGGCCGGACAAGGTTCATTTTTTACAGATTTACAGTATTCCGAATCTGGAGCGAAGATCACCAATGATCCAAAAGAAGCTTTCGGGCAGGATCTTATCCTGAAGGTGAACCCTCCTACAGAAGATGAAATTGAGTACATGAAGCCTAATACGTATCTGGTTTCAGCTCTTCAGATCAATCTTAGAGACAAGGAGTATTTCTTAAAGCTTGCAGAGAAAAAAATAAACGCCATCGCTTTTGAATTTATCGTTGATGAATACAAGCAGCTGGCTTTGGTAAGATTAGTCGGGGAAATTGCAGGAACCGTTTCAATCTTATATGCCTCCGAATTATTAGCCTTATCAAACGGGTTAATGCTGGGAGGAATTACAGGAGTAAGACCTGCAGAAGTTGTTATCCTTGGAGCCGGAATTGTAGGTGAGTTTGCTACAAAAGCAGCCATTGGTTTAGGAGCGAGTGTAAAAGTTTTCGATAATTCTTTATCCAAGCTTAGAAGGCTTCATACGATTGTTGACAGCCGTGTACCGACTTCTATTATTGATCCTAAAGAACTCAGCAAAAGTCTAAGACGTGCTGATGTAGTGATCGGAGCTCTTCCAAGATTGAACATGACCCCTATCGTTACTGAAGATATGGTGATGAAAATGAAAAAAGGCAGTGTCATCATCGATATTACCATAGATAACGGTAAAGTGATCGAAACTTCAGAGCTTACTACCATGGAGGATCCTTATGTCATCAAACACGGTGTCATCCACTGCGGACTTCCGAATCTTACCTCAAGAATGCCGAGAACTACCACTAAGGCCATCTCGAATTTCTTCCTTTCCTATATTTTAAATTATGACGAAGAGGGCGGCTTTGAAAACATGCTGATCCGCAAAAACGAAATGAAGCAGAGCTTATATATGTACAAAGGAAGACATACCAAGAAGATCATCTGCGATCGTTTCGGACTTACGTACCACGATATCAATCTTTTAATTTTCTAATGAAGAAACTGAAATTTTATGCAATAGGCTTCGTTCCGGGGCTTTTGATCGTATTTTTTATTTTAAACAAAAAAGGAGCAAGCTGCAGCGGATATTTACCGAACAGCCGTGTGATTGCTGAAAGTCTTTCCAAAGAATTCAAATATTCTGAAGAAGCTAAAAATGCAATGGCAACCTACAAGATTGATGAGAAATTTATAAAAGACAGCATCATTACCAACGGAAAGGTAGATTTTGACCGCAGCCATGCACAAAAGAAACCATGTCCGGACTATCTTTTAACCTATCCTGAAAAAAATCCGTCTTATGAGATCACGTATGAAAAATGTGAAGAAACGGTGACGGTAAACAGTCTTAAAAAACTGAAATAGTTTCAAGTACAAGCTATGGACGGCAATTACTACATGATTCATGATTATCTGATATTCATCGGAGTTTTTGCCATTTTCCTGTTTCTGACTATCAGTATTTATCTCTTCAGCCAGAATCAGAAGCTGAAACAGAGGAATACCAAATTATCAGAAACCAATAAACTTATTGAGCAGCGCCTGAATGAAGTCCGTCTGGAACATATCGGCACAAAGCTGAATCCGCATTTGTTTAAAAATATTCTGAATTCGGTGCAGTCTCATGCCTATCAGACCTATATGTCACTGGATAAGCTGGCCAATGTGCTTGATTATATTTTATACGAAAGCAACAATAAGTATGTAAGCCCGAAAGAAGAGCTTAATTTTGCTTTAAGCCTTATTGAGATTAATAAAATCAAGATCAATCCACTTTTTGACTTCAGAATCAAATCAAAGATTAATAAATCAGATGCTTTGTATGAAGAAAAGGTATTTGCCCCGCTTATCTCTGTGGATCTTATTGAAAATGCCTTCAAACATACAGATTTTCTTGCTCAGGATTCTTTTATTTCTATTTATATGGAGCTTGAAGATGGAATTTTCACTATGAAAGTCAGCAATAAAGCTTCTCTGAAAAATATTCTGGAGAAGGAGAAAAGCGGTTTCGGAAGCCAGTCTTTTGATCAAAGGCTTAAAATGATCTACAGTACCCATTATCAGCTGGAAAGAAGTTCAAAAAACGGAATCTTTACGGCGGAATTAAAAATCAATTTAGGAGAATTCTATGATAAAATGCGTTATTCTGGATGATGAATTACTGGCCATCAGTTATTTAAAACTTCTATGTGAGCAGATTGAGAATGTAGAGGTGGTAAAAGCATTCAATGATCCTAAAATTTTTCTGAATGAAATAGACAACCTCGACTGTAATCTGTGCATTCTGGATATTGAAATGCCCGGAATGACAGGTCTTCAGGTGGCTGAGATTATTTCAGGTTCTAAAAAAATCATCTTTACAACAGCTTACAAAGAATATGCTGCTGAAGCTTTCGATTTGAATGTGGTGGATTATGTAAGAAAACCCATCAAAAAAGAAAGACTGATTCAAGCTTTCGAAAAAGCTAAAGAACTGGTAGAAAATGCTCCTAAAAAAACTTTTATCGAGTGGAATACCAATATTGGAAAAACCGTTATATTCACAGAACAGATTTCCTACATCAAAACCTCTGAAATCGACAGCAGGGATAAAGATATTATGCTTATTGACGGAACAACCATCGTTTTAAAAAACCTGAATTTCAAAAACCTTCTGGAAATGCTGCCATCAAAAGATTTTGCTCAGGTCAACAAAAAAGAAATTATCGCATTGTCTTCCATTAAGGTATTTTCAACCAACGAAATTATTACCACCATTCCTGCGGAAGATCACTCTTTTCTGAAACTTCAGATCGGAGATGCTTATAAAAATTCATTGATGGAGCTCTTCGGAAAATAGATCTTTTCAAATCTTTCCGGTTTCATTACAGAATATAAGTCCTTTATTACAACTCCCCTTTTTCAGTATTGAATCCCTTTAATTTTGTATGGAATTAATTGATTTTATAATGAAAAACTTTTTCTATGCTGCAGGACTTCTCCTATCCGGCTTGTGTTTTTCCCAGGAAGCCTCTTCAAAACTGAAGATCTCTTTTTTTGACGGAATAGCAATAGGCGGATATGTAGATCATGGTGCTTATCTCAACTTTACAGGTCCAAATGTAAGTCTTACCCATAAAAGCGTAAAATTCATTGTTGGAATGCTTCCTTCTCTGAGAATTAAAGAAGACCATTCTTCCGGAACCAAAAACAGTCCTATTATGCCTACGCTGGGAGCAGGTCTTACTGTGGTCTATAAAAAAATAGCCTTCCAGGTTCCTGCCTACTATAACGCTAAGACAGCAGATCTGAATGGGAACTGGAAAATAGGATTTGGAATGGGTTATTCGTTCAAATAGATTTTATTACATTTTTTAGAACATTCATTACATTTTAAAAAAAAGAGTATTTAACATAACTATATTCTTTTCAACTTTGCATAAAATATTGGAATCATGAATTTGGGGAAATACAAAAATTTAATTTTCTACATTACCACCATCGCAGTCTTTTCCGCTCTGATGTATTATTTCATCATCGAAGGGCAGACGCTGGAAGTAAAAGAAAATATCGTTGCCAATACCAGCAGCGGCTCTACCTGGGATAATTTCCTGGAATCATTCAAAACCAATCTTCACCATCCGCTTGCGCTATTATTGGCGCAAATTGTCACTATTATTATGACAGCAAGGCTTTTCGGATGGATTTGTATGAAAATAAAACAGCCTACGGTTATCGGAGAAATGATTGCAGGGATTGTACTCGGTCCTTCACTTGTGGGAATGTACTTCCCTGAGTTTTCCGCCTTTCTTTTCCCAAAAGAATCATTAGGCAACCTTCAGTTTCTGAGCCAGATAGGTCTTATCCTGTTCATGTATATTGTTGGAATGGAGCTGGATCTGAGTGTATTAAGGAAAAAAGCTCATGATGCGGTTGTCATCAGCCATGCAAGTATTATTATTCCTTTTGCTCTGGGAATAGGCCTTTCTTATTTTGTGTATCAGGAATTTGCTCCGGATGGTATCCAGTTTACCTCTTTTGCTTTATTTATAGCCATTTCGATGAGTATCACAGCATTTCCGGTACTGGCGAGAATCGTACAGGAAAGAAACCTCCAGAAAACCAAACTGGGAACAATTGTTATTACCTGTGCTGCTGCCGATGATATTACAGCATGGTGTATTCTTGCTGCCGTAATTGCTATTGTAAAAGCAGGTTCTTTTGCAAGCTCTATCTATGTGATTATCATGGCTGTTGCTTATGTATTTTTAATGATTAAAATTGTAAGACCCTTCCTGAAAAGAGTCGGAGACCTTCAGGCCGGAAAAAATACGATCAGCAAACCCATGGTGGCTATTTTCTTTCTGACATTGATCTTATCTGCATATGCTACTGAAGTAATCGGTATTCACGCTTTATTTGGAGCTTTTATGGCGGGAGCTATTATGCCGGAAAATACAAAGTTCCGTACCCTTTTTATTGATAAGGTAGAGGATGTGGCATTAGTACTTCTGCTGCCATTATTCTTTGTATTCACAGGACTCCGTACCCAGATCGGCCTTCTTAACGACAGCCATCTGTGGATGACCGCCGGATTTATTATTCTGACCGCGGTTCTCGGAAAGTTTGCAGGAAGTGCGTTGACGGCACGATTTGTAGGTATTAACTGGAAAGAAAGTCTGACGATAGGAGCTCTGATGAACACACGAGGCCTTATGGAACTTATTGTACTCAACATTGGATATGACCTTGGCGTTTTAAGCCCTGAAATTTTTGCAATGCTTGTGATCATGGCTCTATTCACCACTTTCATGACTGGGCCTGCACTGGATTTTATTAATTTTATTTTTAAATCTAAAAAAAATCAGGACGAATCCATTCAGGATAATGATTCCAAATACCGCGTTCTTCTCTCATTTGATAAGCCGGAATCCGGAAGTACTTTGTTGAAGCTAGCACACAATTTCACCCATAAAATGAACGGTAATAAAAGCATCACCGCGATGAATATTGCTCCGGTAGATGAAATGCATGCCTATGACATCAATGAGTATGAAGAGTCACAGTTTCAGAATGTCATTGAAACCTCTCAAGATCTGAATCTGGAAGTTACTACCCTCTTCAAAGCATCTACTGATATCGAAAGTGATCTTACCAGCATTACCAACAAAGGACATTATGATCTTCTCCTGATCATGCTTGGGAAATCTATGTATGAGGGAAGTTTATTAGGAAGGTTATTAGGCTTTACCACCAAGATTATTAATCCTGAAAAACTATTGAACACGGTAAAAGGCAAAGGAAATATATTCAACAATTCTCCTTTTGACGATTTTACGCTTCAGATTCTCGACAAAACCAATATTCCCGTAGGAATTTTGGTGGAAAAGGACTTTAAAGCGGCAGATAAAGTATTTGTTCCGATCTTTAATCTGAGTGACTTCTACCTTCTTGAATATGCTAAAAGACTGATCAATAACAATAATTCTCAGATTATCATTCTGGATGCGGCAGGACAGATCCGAAATAATATTGAAGTAAAAGAACTGATCAGAAGCATTGAACAGGTAGCTCCAAACCACATCACTCTGTACAATGAGAAAAAGATTGAAAAAGATTTTCTGGGTTCTCAGGATCTGATGCTCATCAGCAGTAAAAGCTGGAAAAACCTGATCGATACAAAAAGTCTATGGCTGTCTGACATCCCATCAACATTAATAATATCAAATCCATAACACAATAACACACACCGATATTTCTATTTCTATTGAAGCTGTAAATATTATTCGTTGTCTGTAAAGAAAAAACGGGTATATTTATGGCTTTAATTTTTTGGGACATGCTGATTAACAGTGAAAATGGAGTTATAGAGCTGGAAACCTTTGCTACCAGACTTTATAAAGGAATGAGTCTTGATCAGCTGAAACAGTCTGATTTTTATAAAGAAAAGTATCATGATCTGTGGGATGTAAAAACCGGATATTTTTGGTATTACTTTAAGCCTGTAGAAATAAAGGGATATCAGGTATCTTTCAGTCTGTGCTTTTTTAAAGATCATCTGGACATCATCCATATGAATACATGGGAAAACAGTGATGCCAAAGACTGGAATGAATGGACAGAGGAAAAAGAAATGAATATTTTCCGCCGGAATACTACTTTCCTGACCAAAGTCCTTGGAATATCACCCACCCAAAAAAAGAAAAAACCTTATCCCGGCTGCACCTTCAGATTTCCCTGGGGAGATGTGTGGTCGGTTTACGACCCAAGAAGCGCCGCCAGCTTTATGGGAATCAATTTTAATGAAGAGGAAAACAAATTAAAATAACTTATAACCAAAGAATAAGAGAACACTATGTGCCGATATGCCATGATGGTTTACAAAGGTCATTATGCCTGTTTCAACTGCCAGAAAACATTCAAACGCCGCCACCTGAAAGATGTGGACCGGGATGCTCAGACCTCTGTGGAAGCCAAGTGTCCGGAATGTGGGAATCTGATGGCCAATATGGGACTTGACTTTAAATCCCCGCCCAAAAATGATGATAAGCAATGGGCTCATATCCGGGATTTGTATACGGTTGGAATCACTTTTCATTCATGTGGATGCTCTGGTCCCGGATATATTCCCCAGGACCGGAAGGCCATTATTGATCATCTGGAAAAAGTTCGTTCAGAATACATGAAATCTCTGGTATTCTGGAGATACCGCATAGAGCCTGAAAATAAAAAAGAACGCGAACTGGACTATCAGAAAAACAGCTCACACCTATGGGCCGTCAACCGTAATGCTTTCAAAGAAACAGTGACCAATCAGGAAGGAATTAACTATTGGCTTAAAAGAATCAATGAAGTTGAGGAAAGACTCAATATCATCAAGGCTGATAAATCATAACGCTGCTCTAGTTTACAAGCTTCAGAAGCCTTTTAAAATCCTCTTTGATTTTTTCCTCCTGCTCAGCGGGATAATCCGCACCGATACTAAATCCGCGTCCTGTAGTATTGGTGATCATAATGATATTTCCGTTTTCAAAATAATTCCTGGTCATTGTAATCTTTGATTTTTTCAAATCAAAGGCTTCCGTGTCATTATTTTCTTTCATTGCTTTAGTGTCATAGAAAAGCGGTCGGTTATATTTATAATCTTTCTCGAAAACAAAAGAAAGCTGTCCGTTAAGAAGATAATATTCTGTCAGCTTCTGCCCGATTTCTCCATAATGTTTCGCAATTACCTTTTGCAGACCTTCATCTGTGTAATAAAATGTGGCCTCCCCGCCTTCTGCAGATTCTCCTTCAATATCTTTCTTTTTGACAGCAGTCCATTTTGTCACGGAATTGATTCTTTTAAAATTTGCCTGAATAGGTTTTATCCTATTTTTTAAACTCTTGTTTCCTGTTGTATCTTTCTCATTGTATGCTTCTCCCTTCTTTACAGTATCCTGTGCTTGGATAGTGAAAAAAACAGGCGACTGATCTCCGGACTTCTGAGCATATGCAAAACTCAAACTGATCAATATTATGCAAACTCCATGCAAGAATCTATTCTTCATATTTTCTTTTTTATAGCTTTAAAATTAATAATAACTTTTGGTTGTACTGCATATAATGAAACCACAAAAGTTACAAATAACTGTTTTAGCTTTGAAAATCCTTATACCAGCTAAGATTCCTACAGAATGATACAATTGGAATGATTGTCTTACCATACAGTTTGCCACTCCGTAGAAATCCAGCCACATTAAACCAACAAGAAAAGCATCAACAAAAACTCCAATCCTGACCAGCACCACAATTGAAGACGTACAATTCCCATCCTCCGGAGAGGTGGCGAAAATTCAAAGAATTTTTGACGGGGTCGTTTTCGGGGTGGTTTCTTCACACCATCAGTTTCATGTCGTAATTCTACTACAATTTTTAAAATTTAACCCCAAAAATTTATTTCCAACAGTGTTTTTTAATAGCTTTATCTGATAATTCACATTGGATGGAAATTGATTTCTTACAATATCAGGTACGAAACGGAGACACGCTCACCTCCATCGCTTCCCGGCTGGGTATGACCGGTGAGGAGCTTAAGCTGTTTCATAATTCCCATTGCCCGAAAATGGATAAAGTCTGGTTTGAAAACCTTAATGACGTTAAAAATATTTTTGTCCCTACTCATTTTAAAACAGAATCGCAGAAGGAAAATGAAAGGAATAACAGTCTTCCCGGCCAGTTCTCTGATTCCTTTTGGGCCCAAACTTATAGTATTAATGAGACTTTTGAAACCTCTTTCGAATCTTCAGTTAACATCGATTATACCATTGATGTAAATCTCCGAAAAGACCAAAACACAGGTTTGTATATCCTTAGCTACAGTCAGAGAGACTTTAAATCAGGAGGAAATGAACCTGATGATAAGGTAAGCGGCCTTTCGATAGCCTGCATGAAAAGTATTATGCCGCTTGAATTTATTCTTAATGAACAAGGCAGGATAAAAGGATTGGCAGATCATAAAAAAATCACGGACACTTTTACCGGACAGCGTAAAGATCTTGAAGAGTTTTATGTAGGTGAAGTCGCTCGAAATTATATGGATTCTTTTGAAAGGAACATCAGCAATGAAGTGTTTTTATTACAGCAATTTCAGAGTACACTGCTGTTTCAGACTCTTTTTCCCAAAACAGACTGGTTCAGGAGAAAAATAAAGTGGACAGAATCTTTTTATTTTGTACAAAATTCATTTCCGGTAGCCTGTGAAATTAAACCTGAACATAAAAATAAAGAAGAGGACTCTGTTTTAACTATTTTAAGCGGAAAAATCACTGAATTATGTACCTCACAGGAGATCATGCGCGGGATCAGGCTCAAAAAACCGGCTGCAAGACCGGCTTCAGGAAATATTGTATTAGAATACACCACTCACACTAAAAATAAGAATCTTCTTCAGGCTAAAGCCTCGGTTCTACTCAGCCATGAAGAGGTATTGATACACCAACATCACATCAATATAACACAAGGATAATATGAAAAATTATGTCACACAAAAAGGCGATACTTTCAGTTCTCTGGCCCGGCAGTTTAAGCTGAAAAATGAAGGTATTTTAAAAACTTACCATAATCTCCACTGTCCGCCGGAAGATGTTATGCAGGAACCTGTTCCGGGAAAAACGATCTTGATTCCGGAAGATCCACAGCTCATGGCTGAAAAAATAGAACCTCAAAATATGGCTGCATCTTCTCAGGAGGAAGCTACAGAAAATGTAGGTTCTGATGAAGGAGATTCAACGGAAGAAACTCCACAAAATGAAGAGCAGTCATCCGGAAAAACGGAACAACAAAATGATAAAGAAGAAAAAGAAGATAAAAAAGAAGACAGTGGTTCCAGTCCTCATGAAGGAAAATATTTCATTGTGCAGAAAGGAACCGTGCAATGTAATCAGGGATTTAAATTTCCAAAATTTAAAGTGACAAGCCATCAGAAACACTACTGGAATGATGAAGAAGGAAACGCTGATTACCTGGCCGTAACAGAGGATGATCTTCAGTTCGATCCTGCGGCACAGCCGTTTGGACAATGCAAGCTCAAGCCAAGTTCTGGAGGATATCTTCCGTGTGCTTATGCTCCAGCCGGAAAGTGGCAGAAGACGTATGAAAAAGTAAAAGTGATGGGGAAAAGCTGTCTTACGGAAATCTCAGAACTCATGTGCAGTACGGGAGGGAAAATTACCATCCTTAAACACGGACAGCAAAGCGAAGTCGGTAAAAGCCAGGTTGCCAAAGCAACTACGCAGGAACAGCAGGTTTATAATCCCGTTGTGGATTTTGATGAATTCAAGGAAGATACAAGAGATACAGACCAACTTTATTATAGCTAAGCCATGACAGGAACTATTATCGGGAATCAGAATCCTCTGGTAGGAACAACCTATACCTACGAGATAAAACCTTCAGGCCTTTCATTTGGTCTTAAAGGTGATTATGAATGGTATCTTTTTAAGAAACAAAAGAACGGAAGCTGGAAAGACATCACCGGAAAGCCCAAGACTGGTGAAAAGGTAACATACAACTTCGGGGAAATAGCACTGGGAATAGAGTTTCAGATGAAAGTCTATGAAACTAAAAAAGGTATTTTACCTGGTCTTCCCTCCACCAGAGAACTGGCTGGCAGCTGCATATTAATTCCTACCAGCAACAAAGTTCCAAAGATTGATAAAGTAGTACTCTTCAACAGAGGAGCAAAAGACGTCAATAAAGCCAGCTACCGTGATACTCTTATTGCGCAGGCTCATTGTATTGCGATGTTTAATAAAGAGATTGAGTTTCACCTTTGGGAAGATGACGCGCCTGGAAAAGGGCACGATGCCAGTATTAACAAAAACAACCGTCACACCCGCAGCTATAAGGCTCGCGTCAATGAAAAAGGAATTGCAGAAGTGTCAATACCTCTGATGTCTGATGAAAAAATCCTTCGTCAGATGGCCAATCAGTTTCTGATGAAAGGTGACAGAAATGAAGGCGCCAATCATGAATATTATGTTACAGCCACTTATTCAGGACAAATTCAGGGAGCCAGCCAGGTGAATGTAGCTGTAGCCAATCCGGATTATAAAGGCCAGCCTCAAAACCAGCCAAAACCCAAGCCGCAACCTGAGAAACACACGCCAAAATTCCCGGTCGGACAAGGAGGTGGTCCCAAACAGCCGGATCCTAAAGGCAATATTATAGAAGCGGTTTTCATAGATGATAAAGGAAATGAACTTTCCAAAGTTGCTGTAGGAGATAAAGTAAGGGTAAGAATCCACTCCAAAAATATGGTGGGAAAACACATCCAATATGTAGTCTGGGAATATGATACCACTTCCAATGATGAAGTTTACAGAAGCGGAAATATTAAAATTCCTGCCGATGTATGTGATACTTCAGGATTTGTCATTTCCAAAGATATTTTTGAAAAAGGAATAGACTCCCCTATCGGCGATCCGGATTCCGATACACAAAATTATTTCATCGAAATTATCTCCAAAGATCTTTCTGCAGAATCTCAGAAATTTGGGGTAAATTCGGAAGGCCTGATGCAGGTGGAGAAGGTGAAAAGTGCGGCGGGGGTGCAGAAGCAGCCGGAACCTGAAGCTCCGAAAGATGGTAAATGCAGATCATGTCAAATATCATTAAGCACTAATGATTTGGATAAGTTTATGACAGCTGCAGGGCATGGTTCAATACTTAATAAAGCACCATATAATACAAGAATACCGGCATATATTAATAATTTAAATAAATATATGACTGATTTTGAAATTAATAATAACTGTTATAGGAGAGCAAATTTTCTAGGGCAGGTTGCTAAAGAAACTAAATTTTGGAGTTATAAAGAAGACTTTATATATCCACCAAGTAGATTAAAAAGTAAATTTAGTAACTTCAAAACAGAGATAGGTAAAAAGTATGCAGAAGAATGGGGTTATGGAAGTGACAAATCAGAAATTACAAAAGAAAGAGAAATAAAAATTGCAAACTGGGCATATAGTAGAGGAGATAAAGCAAAAGATCTAGGAAATAATGTATGTCCAGAAAATGATTTACAAAACCCTGAACAAGATGGTTATAAGTTTAGGGGACGAGGATTGATACAATTAACTGGAAGAAAAAATTATCAAGGATTTCAAGACTGGTATAATAAAAATTATACTAAAGTTGGATTAGCTCAACAAGATTTTATGAAAAATCCAGACTTATTATTTAATTCAGAATACATTGTATTATCCGCAATATATTTTTGGATGAAAAATAATTTAAGTAATATTGCTGATAAAGGTATTGAAAAGGAAAATGTTAGAAAAATAAGTAATGTTATTAACTCTGGAGAAGATGACGCTACAAAAGCCATTAGATATGACTATGTAAAAGCAGCACATGCTATGCTAAGTGAAAAAGCATCTGACTGTCCATTTAAAACTAAAGGCGAACCACGAAAAAAATCTAATGAATGGCATGATCCTATAGATAATCCACAAATTACACTTCACAATTTTAGCGGTGGCTATGATCCTGACTTTAGTTCTTTTGGTGGCCATAGGGGTAGGCCACATACAGGTCTGGATATTTTTGCAATTAATAAAAAAACTAAAATATATGCTTGCTTAAAAGGTGAAATTGTATATAATGATGTTATTCCTGGTTATGGTAAAACTATTGTATTAAAAGTAGACAAGGATCTATTAGAGAAACATAAAAAAAATTATACATTAAAGTATGATAAAGAAGTAACAAAAGGAGATTTATATGACTCCGGAAAAGATCGATATATTTTATATGGTCATTTGAATAGCTTTGAATTTAAAAGCAAAAATGTAGAACCTGGAGATGTAATCGCAATTTCAGGTGTAACTGGAGTTGCTGAAGGAACACATGGTCCACATTTACACATTGAATTTTCAAGCAAAATGCTTCCACAGAAAGGAGATAATTATAAGTATAGATGCAATCCTTTACTATATATATCCCTTTCAAAAGAAGATCTACAATTACAAAAACAATATAATAAAGCAAATAGAAGCACTGATAAAATATGAGAACCTTAATATTATTAATATTTTTCACTTTCGCTGTACATAATTGTAAAGATTACAAAAGAGAAAAGATAGAAAGCAAAAAGACTATTATCCATGAAGAATTAACATTTTCCCCTGTTACAGAAATAAAAAAAGACTTTACTTTACAAGGAAAAAGTTATAAATATGAGTATAAATTTGACAAAAATATTATAAGGATAGCTGCCAAAAACTATGATGGAGGCTTTTACAATGAGGTCTATTCAAACAATTCTCTAATTGGCAAATTACAAAAGAATTCTTGGAGCTGTACTCCTTATTATTATAAAAATAAAAACCTTGGTCTGCTTTTCATTGAAGAAGGAGATGAGAGTGGTATTTGGGGATATAGTATTTTTTTAGTCAAAGAAAAAGAAATAAAAGAAGTTGGTTTTATTGATATTTCTTCAACCCAAGATTCACCGTTAAATAAATTTTTAAGTTTTACTCAAGAAAATAACTTTATTATATTTAACTTTTTAGAGCCCCAGTTTTTTTCAAATCAAAAGACCATCAATAAATCTGATCAAACAGTTAAAATTGACTTAAGTACATTAAAAATCATTAAGAGCTCAAATAACAATACAAACAGCAATATTGCATTTTCTTTAAAAGATTATAATTATACTATAAACTTCACAACAAAGTCAATTGTTCCAAAAACTGATGATGTTTATTTCGAAAACAATTTTCTGGTCATAAAGAAAACAGCCGAAGAAAATACCCCTCATAATCTTCTTACTTATAAATATTATTTTGTATCAGCCTCCAATACTGTACAGTTAAGTAAGATAAACTTTTCTAAAGAAACCTATGTTGAACAGGATGATATCTGTAAATTATCATATACTTATTTACCTAATAACGATTCTACTTTTTCCCCTGAAGAGATAAATACATTTACAGAAAAAGATCTGGATATGTATATTAGGAAATTGGATTTAAAACAAGCACTGGATATTGTCTCAAAGATTAATAAAGACTATCAGTGTACCTCATCATTAACTGAAAATGAAATCAATCAGCTTTTAAAACAATATCCACTCAATGAAAAAACTGTAAATGATTATAATAATATAGCTTACTATCAGGAGCAAAATAAAGATTATAAAAGCTCCATTAGTATCCTTGATAAGATACTTTCTCAATATCCTGACAGGGTTGTTGCCTGGTTAAATTATGCAGATGCTAAATGGGGACTTAATAACAAACAAGAGTCAAAAGAAGCTTATATAAAATATTATAATCTTATGAATAGCCAATCGAAAGATATGTCCAGAGTACCACAAAGAGTTAGAGACAGGATGAAGTAAAAGCACTGAATGGAATAAAGAAATTAAGCCTACTGATTTTAAAACCTTCAAAGTAAATTTAATGAAAAATATATTCCTGTTTATTGCTTTAACACTCGGTTTCACCTGCTCTTCCCAACATAAAAACAAAGGTATTGTAAAACTCCGACAGCCATCAGCTGAAACTAAAAGAAGCTCATTCGAAACCTACATCAATAATGAATATTATTTCATAAAAACCTTTGATGTCAACAAGGATGGCATCTCTGACAAAATTGTAAGTAACAAACCTTATCAAGGAGAAAATTTATTTATCTTTTTGGGGGATAAGCAAGGTAAATATATATTAGCATTGGAAACAAGAAACTTCTCTGAGGATGGAGGTAATGTTATCAATGATATCCTTCCAATATCCGGAAATAAAGGGTTCACTATAAAAACATCCTTCCCTGACCGCGGATATTATGAAAAAGAATATCATATTATCCTGGATAATAACACCTGGCTTCTTAAAAATATTATCTATAAAACAATGTCAGATATTTCACAGGATGCAGTAAAATATATTTGCGATGTTCCCCAAGATATTGATATCCAGAAATCCGGATGGACTGATAAAATAATACCCATTCCTGAAGAAAATGTAAGAGCCAAAAAATGTAGAGTAGAGAAAAGTCAAAACAAAACAGCCTTTTACATTCAGGATAGTGATGGTTTTACCAACCTAAGAAAGGAGAAAAACTCTTCTTCCCAAATCCTGCAAAAAATCAACACAGGTGAACAAGTAGAAGTTTTAAACCAAAACGGAGATTGGTGGTTAGTGGTTTCTAAAGAAGGTAAAAAGGGATATGTTCATAAAAGCAGGATAAAATTTGAATAAATAACTTAATCAAATGATGAAACCTTTTTCAACTTTATTCGCTATTATATTTTTCCTTTGCTTCTGCAAAAGTCAAAAAAAGAGAGATAATGATATAAACTTTCTGAATGTAAAATACCAAACAAATGGTTTTTTCATTCCAGACATCTCCAATCCTTACCCAACATACACCTATTCAGATAAAAAAATAGGTGTTTTCAGCGTAGACTTTATTGGAAAAACAGATGAAACTCAATATTTTTGGAATCCTAATAATTCGAGAGGTTATTTTTCAAAATCCGCGAACCTTGAAAATGATGCCCAAAATTCAAAAGCGATAAAAAATCTTATTAAAGAAAATGATTATTATGTACTTGCCTCGTATTTACCTGTTAAATTCATCACTTATACAGGAGGGGAAGATGGAGAATTTGAACCAAAACAAAATGCAAAAACAACATTTTATTTATATGAAAAGAATAAATGGGAACAAATAGGAGAAATAGAAACTGTGAAAATTCCAGAAGATATTTTAACATTTGAAACTGACCTTGTCAAAAAATTTCAAAACTCAATTAATAAAAAATAAATAGTTGGCCTACTCCTACCTTCAAAAAAACAATTCATCCCAGCTCCAGATAATTTAGAAAAGAAAATTTCGTCTCATTAAAAAAAATATTTATACCTTTGCTCTGTGATTTTTAACAACGGAACATATTATTATAGAATTTTTACCTCAGCTCTGGGATAGGGATTCTTATGAATATAATTTAAAACCTCGTCCTAGGGACGAGGTTTTTTTATTTTAAAAAATAGAAAAAGATGAAAATAAGTATTATTGGAGTGGGATTAATCGGAGGTTCGATGGCTTTGAAATTAAGAGAGAAAAACCTGGCCAGCTTCATCTACGGAATCGATAACAATACACAGCATATCAGTGACGCATTGCAACTTAAAATCATTGATGCGGGAGTAGATCTTGAACATGGAATTAAAAATTCGGATCTGATTATTCTTGCTATTCCTGTAGATGCTGCACGAAAACTATTGCCTTCTGTTCTGGATCTTGTGTCTGACCAGCAGACGGTAATGGATGCAGGTTCCACCAAAGCAGGCATTGTACATGCGGTAAAAAACCATCCGAAACGGTCAAGATTTGTGGCGTTCCACCCGATGTGGGGAACGGAAAACAACGGTCCAAAATCCGCTATTGCTGAAAGTTTCTCGGGAAAAGCTGGTGTCATCTGCAACAAAGAAGAATCGGCAGACGATGCTCTGGCTACCGTTGAAAAAGTAGTCAATGCTCTCGATATGCACATGATTTATATGAATGCAGAAGATCATGATGTTCATACCGCTTATATTTCCCATATCTCCCATATTACATCTTACGCCCTTGCCAACACCGTATTGGAAAAAGAACGTGAAGAAGAAACGATTTTCCAGCTTGCCAGTTCCGGTTTTTCAAGTACCGTTCGTCTTGCCAAGTCGCATCCGGAAATGTGGGTTCCTATCTTTAAGCAAAACAAAGAAAATGTACTGGACGTTCTGAACGAACATATCACTCAGCTCAGAAAATTCAAATCTGCGCTTGAAAAAGAAAACTATGAATATCTGGAAGAATTGATTTCCAACGCCAACAGAATCAGAGGAATTTTAAGATAAAAATCCTGATACAATACTAAAAGCCCGACGGTTTTTACTTTTATTTTATTAAGAAACCCTTAGTCATAGCGGCTAAGGGTTTTATATTTTGAAATAAAATGATTTCTATTAACATTCCGGAACGTTGACTGCAATGGCCAGTCCGCCTTCCGAAGTTTCTTTAAAACGGTCACTCATCGACTGAGCGGTTTCCCACATGGTCAGAATCACTTCATCCAATGTTACTTTTGCCTTGGTGGGATCACTTTCCAGTGCAATATTGGCTGCCGTAATCGCTTTCATCGCGCCCATCGTATTCCTTTCAATACATGGAATCTGTACCAGTCCTTTAATTGGATCGCAGGTTAATCCAAGGTGATGTTCCATCGCAATTTCTGCCGCCATCAATACCTGTCCTACACTTCCTCCTAAGATTTCTGTAAGTCCGGCTGCTGCCATTGCAGAAGATACTCCGATTTCCGCCTGACATCCTCCCATTGCTGCAGAAATAGTTGCATTTTTCTTGAATAAGGTCCCGATTTCTCCCGCTACAAGCAAGAATCTTATAATATCCTCCTCACTCGTAAATGGTGTAAATGCCTGAGAGTACATCAATACCGCCGGAATAACTCCACTTGCCCCATTGGTAGGTGCGGTAATAATTCTTCCGAAGCTTGCATTCTCTTCATTCACAGCCAGTGCAAAGCAGGCAATCCATTTGTTGATATTTGTAAAGTTCTCTTCAGCGTCTACCACCTGCTGGAACCATTCGTCTTTGTTTTTATAGATTTTATCTCCGAGCAGCTTTCTGTTGATTCCTGCGGCTCTTCTGGAAACATTCAGTCCGCCAGGAAGAACTCCTTCCTTATTGACCCCTTTGTAGATACATTCTTTGATCTGCTGCCAGATATAAAGTGCTTCCTGCCTAGTTTCCTCCTGGGTTCTCCAGCTTTCTTCATTCATGAAAATCAAATCTGACATTTTATCAAATCCCAGCTTTTCACAATATTTTGCAATATCTGAAGCTTTATGACAAGGATACAGCGTACGTACACACTGCTTCTGAATAGAGTTTTTTTCCTGGCTGGCAATGAAACCGCCACCTACAGAATAAAAATCCTGCACGAGTTCAGTTCCGTCTTCGAAAACAGCTCTGAAGATCATTCCGTTCGGATGAAAATCAAGGCTCTTTTTCATGTTTAAAACCAAATGATGTCCGTAAATGAATGGAATTACCTTTTCACCACCAAGGTTAATGGTTTGAGTACTCTTGATGTAATCTATCTTTTCATCAATTTTTGAAGTATTGATCGTTTTAAAATCTTCTCCATTCAACCCAAGCATTCCCGCAATATCAGTTCCGTGCCCGATTCCCGTTTTTGCGAGTGAGCCAAAGAATTCAAGAAAAACCTCTTTAACTTCTTCTATTGATCTTTCTCTTTTTATAATCCTGATAAATGCTGCTGCTGCGTTCCAGGGTCCCATCGTGTGTGAACTGGACGGACCTATTCCTACTTTAATAATTTCAAAAACCGATATTGATTCCATAAATGATTCGTCATTTTCCTCAGAAACAAAGATACATGATAAATCCTGAAATATACCTTCAAATTTTTAATGATATCAACATATCATCACAATATAAAAGCTATTGCAGGCATTCTTCATGCTGCGAAAGATCAAGCCCTTTATTTTCAGACTCTTCAGAAACTCTTAATGTGATCATGGAATCTGTAAGTTTATATAAAATTAATGATCCTAAAAAAGTAAAAATAGAAACCAAAACAAGGGCTGCCATATGATGAAGAAAAACATCAATTCCACCATGAAGCAGACTTGCTTTTTCACCATGAGCAAAAATGGCGGTAAGAATCATTCCCATAATCCCTCCTACTCCATGGCAGGCAAAAACATCGAGGGTATCATCTACTTTCTTTAAAACCTTCCAGTTCACCATCAGATTGGACACGATTGCTGTGATAAATCCTATAAAAAGACTCTCCTGAATGCTTACAAAACCACATCCGGGAGTAATGGCCACCAAACCTACCACTGCTCCTATGCACGCTCCCAAAGCAGAAACACTTCTCCCATTGATTCTGTCAAAAAAAATCCAGGTCATCATCGCCGAAGCAGATGCTATTGTAGTTGTTCCAAAAGCGGTAGCCGCAGATGCAGAAGCACTCAAAGCAGATCCGGCATTAAATCCGAACCATCCGAACCACAGCATTCCTGTTCCCAGAAGCACATACGGAATATTGGACGGCTCATGATGAGGATTCTTCCTGTTTCCTACCACCAAAGCTCCGGCAAGTGCAGCAAAACCGGCACTCATATGCACAACAGTTCCTCCTGCAAAGTCTTTTACCCCGAAATATTTGTTTAAAAGCCCCTCAGGATGCCACACCATATGACAAAGCGGCGTATAAATAAATATACTGAAAAGAACAATGAACAATAAATAAGATATAAAACGAACCCTTTCTGCAAAAGATCCGGTAATAATTGCCGGAGTAATAACAGCAAATTTCATCTGAAACAAGGCAAAAAGAATAAAAGGAATCGTGGGAGCCATCAGTTTATGAGGTAGATTTCCTACCCCGCTAAAAAAGGGATAACTGAGCGGATTTCCAATGATACCGTAATGCTTTCCGGCTATTGTAATCCCGATAGATTCACCGAAAGATAAAGAAAAGCCTACGACTACCCACACCATGGAGATAACGCCTAAGGCAATAAAACTCTGCAGCATGGTAGAAATTACATTTTTCCTTCCGACCATTCCTCCGTAAAAAAAGGAAAGCCCTGGCGTCATGAGCAAAACAAGTCCTGCCGCGGCCAGAATCCAGGCAACATCAGCGCCGACAATTTTATCTTCACTTAAGAATTCCCTTGTATCAGGAATATCGGCAGCCGGATTCCAGAATAAACCCCCAATGGCAACGATTGCGATAACAGAGAATGAAATGATCCATTTTAATCCTACTTTCATAAAATTTATATTTAACCCTATCAAATTTAAATATAAATTCCATAAAAACTGCATTTTTAAATCAAACACCCCTAAAAAAATATTCAATCTTGAACTTTTTCAATTTTTTCAGAAAAAATCTCTGACAGTATTTTGGAAACTTCTTTGGATTTAGTGGCCGGAAAAAGATGTGTTCCTCCTTTTACCACATAATTCGGATTTGAATAGCGGATGGGAAAAACAATGTCTTTATCACCTAATATCTGAATGACATTGGGATTCTCTTCAAATTTCCATTCGGAAACTTTTTCTACGGACCATTTGAGGTAATAAGGATCTCTTACTTTAAAATATTGAAGAAGTTTAGGATTTTTAGGGTCAAAAAGCTTTCGGACAACAGCATATACATTGGCCGCTTTGTCATTGAATAAACCTACCGGAAGTATTCTTGGGATTTTGGTAAGCTCACCTGTCTTTATGAATCTGGATTTTTCCTTATCGGATTTTATACTTCCAAGGATCACCACCTTTTCTGCAGGTTTCAATTGATTAATCTCCTGAACAATGATTCCTCCGAAAGAATACCCCAACAGGCAGAATGGTTCTGAATCATCCACTTTCTCTGCCATTCTTTTGACATAAGCATCGAAAGGCTCATTTTTTTCGGGAATAAGCCAGTCTATAAAAATCAATTCACAGTGTTTGGGAAACTCTATTCTTTCAAGGACTTTAAAGTCTGCTCCCAGACCGCTTACGATATAAATTTTCATACCACTAATTTATAAAAAATAAGGAAATAAAGGATGAGCCTCCTGATTTAACAGCATTAAAAAAGAGCAATTCTCACGAACTGCTCTTCTGTATTAATAGAATATATTTTACTTTTTCTTTTTCGGTACTCTATTCTCATTATCCAGCATTTCTGTGGAAACTTTAAACTGAATATCCATTTCGTTCTTAATAAAATAATCTTTCAATGAAGACTGATAGAATACTTTAAAGTCTCTTCTATTCAGGGAGAACTTAGCAGATTCAATAGATGTTGTAAACTGGGTAACGTATACATTCGCAGGGAAAGAGATTGTTTTTCTCACCCCTTTAAGAGTAAGGTCACCGTACACTGTAGAATTGTATTCACTGTTTGCTAAAGGAATAATTTTAGTCAAATGGAATTTTGCAATGGGGAATTTTTTTACTTCAAAAAAGTTTGAGCTCTTCAGATCGTTGGTAAGCTTGATCTGATCCTCATCAGAAACATCTCCCGCCATCATACTTCTCATATCGATAATAAACTCTCCATCCACCAGGACCGTATGGTCAAAGTTAAATTTTCCACTTTTCAGCTTTACTGTTCCTGAATGGGAAGTTTCTTCGGTTTTTACCACTTTATACCCCCACCATCTGATCTCTGATGAAGTCACTTTTGAAACTTTATCAAATTTCTTCTGGGCAGAAACAAATGACATGCTTGCGCACACCATAGCAAACAATAGTAATCTTTTCATTCTTTTTTATTTACAATTCAACAAAAATAAAAAAAAGTGTAGAACTTCTACACTTTTAATAATCTTTTTTTGATTAATTTATTGAGCAGTTACCTTTACAAGCATATCAATATCATCTTTCACAAAAACATCCTGCATCGTAGACTTGTAAGCTACGTCAAATTTTTGTCTGTCGAAAGAGAATTTGTTAGATACTAAACTTACTACTCCTTTGCTGTAAGAAATCTTAGCAGGGAAAGAGATTGGGCTTGTTTTTCCTTTTACAGTAAGGTTTCCTGTTACAAGAGAGTTGTAAACTTTATCATTGTTTTTCTTTACTCCTGTAATTTTGAAGCTTGCTGTAGGATATTTTTCAACTTCAAAAAAGTCCCCGTTCTTAAGGTGCCCGTTTAATTTCTGCTGATATTCTCCTGTAAGGTCAGTAGAAGTAATAGAAGTCATATCCAATACGAAGCTTCCGCCTACCAATTGGTTTCCTTTCATTACCATATCTCCTGACTTCACTTTTACAGTACCGTCGTGAGAACTGGCCTCAGATTTTGCTACTTTGTATCCCCACCAGTGTACATCAGATGCTACTACTTTTTTTGACTGTCCGAAAGCTAAACCACCAGCTAAAACTGCTAATAAAAATATTTTTTTCATTGAATAGAGTTATTTACTTATTTAATGATGCAAATGTAAGTATCTTATTCAATAGATTTCATTGATGTATATCAATAAAATTTATTATTTTCATGAATAATATCATTCCATAAAAAAACTCCGAATTTCTTCGGAGTTTTATTTTATAGCTGATAGTAAGCGGTGTAAAGTGCTATACCATTTAATGCTGTGTGATTTTGCTTGACCAGATAGATGGGAATATTTTTAAGCATTTCCTCCATTTTATCACTGATCTTGAATTTCTCATAGAATTTCGCCTTATCAATATATTCTGCGATCATCTGTGGAATATCTCCGGCAATCAGTAATCCTCCGGTAGCTTTTAATTTTAATGTTAAATTATTGGCCTCTCTTGCCAGGAACTCAAGGAAAGTATCTAAAGCAATTTTGCAGATCAAAACATTTTCCTCTACAGCAGCTTTATAAAGTTCTTCCACAAAATTCCCCTGCGCAAGACGTTCTCCTAACCATTCCGGTTCCGGGTGTCTTTTCACATCTCTCAGGAATCTGTAAATATTGAATAGTCCTGACTTGGATAATACATTTTCCCAGCTTACAATACCATAGATATTATTTAAGAACTGGTAAAATTCAACTTCTACGTTGGTTCTCGGTGAAAATTCTGAGTGCCCTCCCTCTGTTGCGAAAGGTCTCAGGTATTTTCCGTCAAAGAAATAGCCGGCTTCTCCTAATCCGTTTCCGGGAGCAAGAACCGCTACATTTCCTTTTTCAAGATGTCCGCTGGTATAAATGGCTTCAAGATGGTTATCTTCAAGAAGAGCCATTCCATAGGCAGAAGCTTCCAGGTCATTCAGCATTTCTACTTTTTCAAACCCGAAATCGCGTGTATACTCGGCAATATCTAAATGCCAACCTAATCTTGCCGGACTGCTTTTCCCATCCAATACAGGACCTGGCACAGCCATTCCCAGACGTTTTACATTTTCAAGCTGATTATCCTGAATAAACTTCTTTAAAATATCTGAAAAGGAAGCATATTCTTTGGTTGCATATTTATTTTCTACTTTTATCTCAAGACCTCCGTTCCCGGAAACAAAATAGCCTAAGATTGTTATATCTTCACGGAGACTTGCTCCAATGATAGAAACACTATCATTATTACTGTTCTCTACTCCTGGTAAATAAAGTGGAAATTTTGGATTCAGAATCATAACCTCAAATTTTACCAAATATAATAATTGTTTTTGTAAATCCTGCACAGAACAAAAAAACCTTTCCACTTTCGTGAAAAGGTTTTGGTTAATAATTGTTTATATATTAAATCTAACTACTTTCCTAATGGAATATTGTAACCGAATCCTACTCCGATATTCCCCACATTATAGTCCTGACCTGGCAAATCTCCCTTGGTTCCTACAAAAACCTTTTGGTATTGTACGAAGAAATTCCAGTCTCTGTTGTGGTATCCGATCTCCGGTTTAAGGTAGAAACCTCCGCCAGCTCTTTCAACATTGGTGTTTGACGCCACTGCTTTATCACCCACAAGGAATCCGTATCCTAAGTCAGTTCCGAAATAGAAACCGGTTTGTTTTGGATAAATTCTGATTAAAGCTGCTACAGGAACTACTCCTACATCATTGTTTTTATATCCGTTGTTCTCTTTTCCAAAATAGTGAGTATATCCTGATGCAATACCTAATCCAAACCCTGGGGTAATCAAATTCTGGTACGCTACATCCACTCCTACTGCAGCGGAAAGATTATCTGCGGGAACTGCTAAACCAACATTTGCACCTACCTTGATCATATTGTTCATTTGAGCACTTTGGGCGCTTGCGATACCCGCTGTTAAAATACCAGCCAGTACTATTGCTTGTTTAAACATTTTCATAACTCTAATTTTTAAATTTTACTAAACAAGAGGATGTAAAAATCATGCCAAGCAAGGGTTTTTATTGTATTTTAACATTCAAAAAAAACATAAAATAATGACTATCAATATATTAATTTTAACAAAATTTAAATAATTGTTTAACAAAATTTATCAAAAAATGATAGTTAAAAAGTGAATTAAAGGATGGAAGAAAGGAAGCCGGATACTGGAAGAAATATAATCCATAAAATCAACTCTATTTCTACGATCTAAAACTTCCTGCCTATTGCCTCCTACTACCAGCTTCCAGTCTAATACAACAATATTAACAATGCTTAACCCGTTGTTATTTTAACCTTTTTGTTCAAAATACATCAAAAAATAAATTCTCCATGATGGCTGATTCATTATTAAAAAACAAGCATCTTCTTTGGCGGGCAGGTTTTGGTGTTAGCATTAATCAAATTGATGGTTTGAAAAATAAAAACATTAAAACGCTGATGAATGAATTATTTAAAGAAGAAAGCTTCAGCGAAATCACTTATGACACTCCAGATCCTGTTTCTGTGGCAGACTATATGAACAGTACAGCTCCTGCAGAAAAGAAAAAAGAAATGCAGCGGATCAACAGGGAACAAAATAACGAACTGAACCTGAATTTTCTAAACTCCATCGTTAACAGTAAGGAACAGATGAGGGAAAAAATGGCGTTTTTCTGGCATGGGCATTTTGCATCAAGAGTACAAAATCCAAGGTTCAACAAACAGCTTTTAAATACGATAAGAAAAAATGCACTGGGCAATTTCAAAGATCTGCTTTTTGAAGTAAGCCAGTCGCCTGCCATGTTGAATTTTCTGAATAATCAACAGAATAAAAAAGACCATCCTAATGAGAATTTTGCCCGTGAAGTGATGGAACTGTTTACCATGGGAAGAGGAAATTACACTGAAAAGGACGTAAGAGAAGGAGCAAGAGCTTTTACAGGATGGAGTTATGATAAAGAAGGGAATTTTAAAGAAAGAAAAAATCTCCATGATGAAGGCAGCAAAACTTTTTTAGGAAAAACAGGCAACTTTGACGGAAATGATGTGCTCAATATTATTCTGGAACAGAAAACTACAGCACAATTTATTACGACAAAGATTTATAAATTCTTCGTCAATGAAAAACCGGACCAGGAGATTGTTAATCAACTCAGCGCCAATTTCTACCATTCAGGATATGACATCAAAAAGCTGATGACTGAGATATTTTCAAGCACATGGTTTTATGATCAGAAGAATATAGGTAACCGTATAAAATCGCCTGTAGAACTGATGGCAGGAATCATGCGAATCCTTCCAATGCATATTCAGAACCCTGAAAACCTCATCGTTTATCAGAAATTATTGGGACAAATGCTCCTTTATCCACCCAATGTAGCGGGATGGCCGAATGGAAAGGCATGGATTGACAGCTCTACTTTAATGCTCAGGCTTCAGGTTCCGCAGATCTGGTCCGGTCTTCGCCCTTTAGAATACAGTCCCCGCCAGGATGATGATATCGACATGGGAATGAAATCCAGTGAAACAGCATTAAATAAAAGCTTTAAAAACCCTAATATCACCATCGACTGGGATCGTATTGAAAAGCTTTTCGCCCATAAAAACTGTGAAGATTATCTTCTGCAGAATACCCAAAGCCTCGATATGAACTCTGTAAGTAATTTTTCAGACAAGAGTATAAAAATGACTGTCATCAACCTGATGTCTACTCCGGAATATCAGTTATGTTAGGTAGGAGGTTTTAGGTTGCAGGCAGCAGGTAATAGCTGTCGCAGTAGAACTTGGCTCCTCCCTGATTTAGTTTTCACTGCTATAAAAATAAAATGCGGTCCAGCCCTATAATTTACAACCTGCAACCTGTCATCTGCCACCTGCCATCTTAACCCCTAAAAACAAAATTATGCTAATCAAAAGAAGAGAATTCCTCAAAATAAGCTCACTGGCTACTGCTTCTATGCTGATGCCTAATTTCTTAAAAGCGATGACGCTGGATGAAGCGCTGAATCCTGGTCAGAACATTCTGGTAGTCCTTCAGTTTACGGGAGGAAATGATGGTTTGAATACCATTATTCCGGCCAAAAACGATATTTATTTCAGGGAAAGGAAGACATTGGCTATTCATGACTCTATACCGCTTACAGATGAGGCTGGAATTAATCCGTCACTTTCCTATTTTAAAGAACTTTTTGATAACGGAGAGCTGTCTGTGATGAATAACGTAGGATATCCCAACCCGGATAAATCCCATTTCCGAAGCATGGATATCTGGCAGTCGGCAAGCAGAAGTGATCAGTTTCTGGAAACAGGCTGGCTGGGACGTTTTCTGGATGAAGAATGTTATCACTGTGATCATCCTACGCAGGCACTGGAAGTAGATGATATGCTTAGTCTAGCCCTAAAAGGTGAAAATAACAAAGCTTTTGCCTTTAAAGATCCCAAAAGACTGTATCAGACCAGTCAGGAAAAGTATTTTAAATCTCTCTACGACCATCATCATGATGATGAAACGGTGTCTTATCTCTATCAGACTTTAGGTTCTACCATCAACAATGCTGATTATATTTTTGAAAAAAGCAAAGCTAAAAAAACAGAGCAGGTTTACCCCAATTCTCAACTGGGAAAAGATTTTAAAACGGTTGCTTCTTTGATAAAATCTGACATTAATACCCAGGTATACTATCTTTCGATCGGAAGTTTCGATACGCACGTCAACCAGAATGACAGACAGAAAAAGTTATTTGATGATATCAACGAGTCGGTAAAATCATTTGTTGCAGATATGAAAAGTAATGGGCTCTTCAAAAATATACTGTTGATGACATTCTCAGAGTTTGGCCGTCGTGTGGCACAGAATGCCAGCAACGGAACCGATCACGGAACTGCCAATCAAATGTTTTTTATCAGTGGAAACCTTAAGAAAAAAGGACTTTTAAATACACTTCCTGATCTGCAGAATCTGAATGATGGTGATCTTATTTATAAAGAGGATTTCAGAAAAGTATATGCAACAATTCTGAAAAACTGGCTTAAAGCGGACTCTTCCAAAGTATTGGGATGGAAAGACGGGATCTATGACTTTGTGTAGGGAAACCGAGATTCCTACGGAATGACACAATTGGAATGGTGATGTATCCACACAATTTGTCATTCCATAGAAACTCAGCCTTTGCTATAAGGAGTACAAAAACAATCCTGTCCAATACACCAACTGAAGACGTAAAAATTCCCATCCTCCGGAGGGGTGGCGAAAATTCAAAGAATTTTTGACGGGGTGGTCTTCAGCACTCATTAAAAAGATCCATTAACAACAAAAAAAGAGACTGTACCTTGTTATGACAGTCTCTTTTCAATAATTTCAAATTTAAACTACTTTTACGTTTAAGCCGTAATCTGCTTTTTTTCGTTCTCTTTCTCTTCTTGTTTTTTATCTATCTTCTCAGATATTTTTTTTACGATATACTCTATCGCCAGCGGTGCTATAATTGCAATTAATGCTTTAAATATTCTTGATTTCATAATTAATTTGGTATTGTTAAGTTAATACTACAATTTCCAAGCCAAGATAAATTATGAAAATAAATTATCTTCAACAAAGCCCTGTGAATGGTACATTTAAATTAATTTAGTTTTCCTCAGGAACAATCAGATTCTGATAATTTTTACTGCCTGCCCTGAACTTTTCCTCCATTTTCAACCGTAGTTTTTTGGGCTTATGTACAATCAGAGAGTCTCCGAACCCAAGCAAGAGTCTTTCCAGCTCAAAATTGATCTGCACACATATTTTAAACAGCGTGCCGTCACGGTCTTCCTTTAGGATCTCCTGACTTTTATGCAGTGGTTTTGTTTTCACATAGGGAGCATTTCCAGAATCCACCCAAAAGACCACATTTCTGGGATCCATTGACTCTGCAACAGTTACCCCTACAATATCTTTAAAATATTCATCTCCATCCAGATCCTTGTCAATATAGGCAAGACTATCATCTGTTTCGATACTTTCCATTCTGTCCAGTGCCAGATTGTACATTTTTTGTTTGTAAAGACAGATCAGAAACCAACGGTTGTTGAACTCTTTCAACAGCTGCGGATGTACTGTAAAGATATTGGATTCCCTTGCCGTAAAACTTTTGTAAAGGATCTTCAACACTTTTTTATTAGCAATACTTTCGTACAGAATATCAATATGTTCCAACCCTTTTAACTGTTCATTTTTATCCAGATGGATAATGGATTTCTGGCTGGTTGCATGAATAGAATCTTCCAGTTTCTGAATAACCCCATTCATCTCCTTGAACATGGAAAAATCCTTGAACTGTTTTAAAATCTGAACCGCATTATTCATCGCCTTCAGATCACTTTCATTCACAGAAATATTATGAATACTGTATTCCGGATCACTGTAACGATAGTATTTTCTTTCGTAAACTTCAATAGGGGCTTCATATCCGAATTTTTCACTCCGCATATTCTGAAGATCAAGCTGAACAGTCCTCTTACTTACATAAGATTCTTTTCCCTCAAATTCAAACAATGCTTCTGAACATTCATCAATAAGATCCTCCAGCGTATACTTTCTGTATTTATTTTTAAGACATTTATCTAATGTTTTATACCGGATCAGAGCATTTTTATTGGATGACATACCTTAGTGTTTAATGATTGGTGTTTTTTTTAATAGCAATCTGCTTTTATTTCTGCTCTTTTCCTAAAAATTATTTCTCTCTCAAAGCATTTTCGTCAAAAGTAATCCCTTCCCAGCCGAATTTCATAAAGTTTCGGATATTTTGGTGGTCAGTTCCTTCAGGATTTTTCAAAACATCTTCTCTGTAGAACTCACCAAAAAGCCAAAGGGTTTGTTCTTTCGTCAGATCCTGAATACTTGCAAAGCTGAAAACCTTGCACGAACCATTGTTCTGTCCGGCCTGATTGGTTGTATCTCCGTTTTGAAAGGTAGTAGGAGTAAATTCATAATGTTCATCAATATGAGCGATCACATCATTAAACTGAATCGTTTCCGGGAAATGTTTTAATTGTTCTAATAATACCATGAGCCTTGTTTTTTTAATTTTATACTATTTTTACGAGTCTGCCACTGGGCTTTTTCGTCTTTTTAATTAATTTTTGTAAAAATAATTAAAATTTCTTTATCTACGCAAAACTATTGCGCAATAATGATATTACTTTGCATCATCAAAATGAAACAAAATGGAATTTAATGGAAATCATTTAATCGAATTAGGATATAGACCGGCAAAATGGTTTAAAGATGCCATTACCTATATCAACGAGAATAAGTTGGATGAACATCAGATCGCAGAATATCTGGTACAGTTCAAACAGCCAGATCTTATTCCGCTTCATGAAACAGCTAAAGATTTTATAATCAATATACGTGCAGAGCACGAAAGTGAGAATGATAATGTGGAAAAAGTAATCAAAACCATGAAAGTTCTGATGAAAACTCCCACTCTGATTGGCGGAGCTTTAATGCCGGACGCCTGCCCTACCGGTCCTGAAGGTCAGATTCCCGTTGGAGGTGTGGTCGTGGCAAAAAATGCTATTCACCCGGGATTCCATAGTGCGGATATCTGTTGTTCTGTGATGTTGACGGATTTTGGAAAAACAAATCCTAAAGAGGTTTTGGATGCAGCACATTCTGTCACTCATTTCGGATACGGAGGAAGAGCAAGAGGGGAACAGATGCCGATGTCTCAGGAACTGATGGATGCTTTCAGAGAAAATGAATTCTTACAGGATGAAAAACTGATCAGCATTGCCCGTTCTCATATGGGAACTCAGGGAGACGGAAACCACTTCCTTTTTGTCGGAATTTCTAAAAATACTGGAAATACCATGATGGTAACCCATCACGGATCAAGAGCTCCGGGTGCTGCTTTATATGATAAAGGAATGAAGGTTGCCAACCGTTTCAGACAGGAAATCTCTCCTGAAACTTTAAGAGAAAATGCATGGATTCCTTATGATACAGATGAAGGTAAATCGTATTGGAAAGCACTTCAATTAATAAGACAATGGACAAAAGAAAACCATACTTCCCTTCATGATGCCGTGCTGAATAAGCTGGAAACGGAGAAGGAAAACAGATATTGGAACGAACATAACTTCGTTTTCAAAGATGGAGACCTGTTCTATCACGCGAAAGGAGCTACTCCGCTGGATGATAAATTCATGCCTGATATCACCGGACCTAGACTGATTCCGTTGAATATGGCCGAACCGGTATTGATTGTTCAGGGAAAAACGAATGAAAGAAACTTAGGTTTTGCACCGCACGGAGCAGGAAGAAATTTCAGCAGAAGCCAGCATAAAAAATCTTTAGCTCATAAAACGACCGAGGAAATCTTCAATGAGGAAACAGCAGGATTGGATATCCGTTTCTACTCTAATGAGATTGATATTTCTGAACTTCCAAGCGCTTATAAAAGTGCGAAGAATGTAAGAGCACAGATAGAAGAATACGGACTTTGTGAAGTTCTGGATGAAGTGATGCCTTACGGATGTATTATGGCCGGAGATGTTCAGAAGAATGCTCCATGGAAGAAAAAAAAGAAATTCAGAAAAGCATAATTTTAATAGTATGTTCAAACCTAACTGGTTTTAGAAACCCGTTAGGTTGAATAAAAACAATAAACCAAATTTCAAAGCACTAAAAAATTCAAGGCAAAGAAAGTTCCTATATTTCCAGATTTACTTTCCGCCTTTTTACAAATTACAAGGCAAACGGAGTTCCTATATTTTTTGGAAAAATACTCCCCGCTTTTTATAAACTATAGGTAAAAGGAGTTCCTATACCTTTCACTTTTAATGAATCTACTCCTCACTTATTTTTTAAACTTAAAACAATGAAAACACTACAATTATTCAATGCTGTACTGGCCAGAAAATCTGATGAAAAGCCATTTATTTCTAATGATGGTTTCATCATTGAACCGGATGCTCTATGGGCAAAAAATGAAATCATCTCTTTTTACGCAAAGGAAAAGCTGAATGGTAATAATTTGAATAAAACCTTTCATAAATCCTGGGAGAAAATAAAGAACACTTCCAGAATTGATTTATTTTTTGAACAGATCACTCATTATATTTCAACCTATGGAAGCGATTTTCAAAGTGAAATCTATATTCCTAATGAAATTTTGAATGTTCCTGATATGAAGCTGGTTTTTAAAGTAATCAAAGCCTACTCTGTAGAAGAAATGCAGGAAAAATGTCTTGCTCTTTTAAGATCAGGAATTGCTTTAAAACAGGAAACCATTGATGATTTGCTTTCTATTTTACATACGGAGCTGGAATATGATTTTACCGGAAAAGAAAACATCAGAAATAAAGAAGCGGTTATAAAAATTGCTGATCTATATGATATCTATCCTGAAAATCCCGTTGAGTTTTTCCGTTATGTTATTTATAAAACGACGAACACTACGCTTTTAATCAAAAATGATGATTTGATTAATTTAGTCAAGCAGAGTAATTTTAATCCGACATCCTTATTTGAAAGTTTTGGATTGGAAAAAATGGCGGAAATTTTCAACAGATTCAAGCCGTTATTTCTGGCTTATAAAAACAGAGCGCCCAAAGCGATCAACAAAATATCAAAGTTATCTAAGGTTCATCATAAACCATTGATTTCAAACCCATTGAATGACGCTACAAATACTCTATTGGAAAACAGCGATTGGCACTGGCTGGAAAATGCGACACCGTTTGCATTATTCAAAGCATTATCAGCATGTTACTCCAGAATGTATGGTCAGGATACCTTTGTCTACAGAATCCGAAACGGAAAATCATGGACTAAAAAAGGTAAGGAAACTTACGTGAATCAGTTCAATTATGATTTCATTCTGGACTTTTTAAAACTGAAGTATGAAAACCTATCCGGAAAGAAATTCTATTTCCCTGAGAATATAGAATTTGCGTTGCCAACTTCTGAAAAGATGTTTGCTGGAAATATTCCTACCGGAACCCGTTTTTATGCGGATAGACTGGCTGTAGGTATTTATTGGGAAGATCAGTGGGGTGCCAATGACCTTGATCTTTCCGGATTGAACATCGCAGGAAAAATTGGTTGGAATGCCGCTTATAATCATGGTAACGGACAGTTGATGTACTCCGGAGATATGACTTCTGCTCCTAATGGCGCTGTTGAATATCTTTATGCCAATAAAGGCCTTTGTGAACCAACCCTTGTTATGAACAACGTTTTCAGCGGAGATGCGAACTGCGGATATAAAATTGTGATCGGAAAAGGGGATGATATTTCTTACGATTATATGATGAATCCTAATCACCTCTTTGCTGAAGCCAGATGTAATTCTGTTCAGAAGCAAATGATTCTGGGAATGCTTGTAGCGAAGAATGAAAAGCAATGTTTCGTACTGTTGAATTTCGGAGCCGGACATTCGCATGTTTCAGGAAATAGCCAGATTTCTGCAATGGCAACAAGTGCATTATACCAGCAATGGTATGAAGCGATGTCTTTCAATGAGCTTATCAAAGAGCTTGGCGGTGAGATTACCACAGAAAAAGTGGAAGCTGATTTTGATTTCTCACTGGAAAGCCTGGAAAAAGATAGTTTTATCAGAATTTTTAAATAAATTCTATGGCGTCATCTGATGATATCGGGTGGCGTTTTTTTATGGCGGTTTGGTTGGGTAAACGTTGAGAACCACCCCGTCAAAAATTCTTTGAATTTTCGCCACCCCTCCGAGGGAGGGGAATTTTCACGTCTTCAGTTGGGAGAATGGTCGGGATTGTACCATTTCTGTGTATGTTTTTTACAGGAATTCGGCCTACAAACTAATCTTTACCAAACGGACTAAAGTCCGTTCCTATTGAATAAAAGCCTTTATGGTAATTATATATTCACCTTTTTCACAGAAAAAACTTCTTCATTCACATGAATGATCACTTTCCTTCCATAATCAATCTGAATAGTAAACATATTCTCCAGTGGAAACTGAAGAACCGTCTGAAGGATCAGACGAATAACTCCGGCATGCGTAACTATAAGTGCTTTTTCCATATCTTTTCTTTGAATAAATTCATTCCAGAAGCTGAGAACGCGGGTTTGCATTTCGAGAAGATTTTCACCACCCGAGGCTTTTACACTGACAAAATCTTTGTACCACGGATTGATTTCTTCTTCTGGAATATCCATCCATTTTTTTAATTCCCAGTTCCCGAAATTCATTTCGCGAAGTCTTTCATCTGTTTGGTATTCAAATTTAAAATAATCAGCCAAAATACGGCATCGCTCAGAAGGACTTGAAACAATTACATCATAATGACTGTCAATATCCAACAATTTAAAATCTTCGATACACTCTTTCCGTAAAGGCATTTCAGCAAAACCATAACACAGGTTTTCAGGATTGTCCACAGCAGTATGACGGATCAAATGAATTTCCATACGATGATTGTTCCTAAATAAAATAAAACTTCACAAACCTGCTGTACCGATCCCAGACAATCACCTGTATACCCTCCGATATGTTTTTTAAAATACCAGCCCATATATATTTTTCCTAAATAAGCGAGCGCAAAAGCAAAAATCAAACGCCAGTCCGGAAACAGGGCAAAAGTGGCTAAAACACTGATGAAGCTTACCAGCAAAGCCATTCCATCCAATGGTTTATTGGCCAGAGGCTTTGACTTACTGACATCGATATCCGTAACATACTGGTGAGTATAGATCATCGTTCCTGCAATAAAACGGCTTACCGTATGCCCTAAAATAACAATGAGTAAAACGCCCACCGGATTACTCATTCCTAAGGTTTGAATACTATAAAATTTTAAAGCAAAAAGCAAAATAATCCCTATTGTACCATATGCTCCTACCCGGCTGTCTTTCATAATCGTCAGGATTTTTTCCTTTCCATATCCGCCTCCAAAACTGTCGCACATGTCTGTGAAGCCATCTTCATGAAAAGCTCCGGTCAGCAAAACATTGGAAATCATCATTACAACAATCCCGATTTCAAGATTAAAAAGCAGTGTAGAAAGATAAAGAACCAAAGCGTTGATGAGCCCTACAATCAAGCCTACCCAGGCAAAATATTTCTGAGATTTATTCATAATCTCGCTGGAGTACGGAATGGTAAACGGAACCGGAATTCTCGTGAAAAACATGAGTGCCGTTGCAAAGTAAATCAGTTCATTTTTTATAGCTTTCATTTAGTTTTTATTTGATACATCTGCATCTTCGAAACTTGACATTTCATTCAGAAAATTAACGGCACTTTGAATAATCGGATAAGCCAATGCACAGCCTGTTCCTTCACCAAGGCGCAGATTCAGATTGAGAATGGCCTGTTCTCTCATTAATCCCAACAGCTGAGGATGGGCATTTTCATTGCTTACATGGCAGAAGATACAGTTGTTCAATACTTCAGGATTCTTTTTCCAGACCGTGGCTACCGCAACTGTTGCGATAAAACCATCTACCATAATCAGAATATTGTGGTGATAAGCTTCTTCTATGGCTCCAATCATCTGGGCAATTTCCAATCCGCCAAAGGTCTGGGCAATCTCATCCTCAGACATTTCAGAAGGATATTTTTCAACAGCTTCTTTTAAAATACTGATCTTATTGTCAAGCTGATGATCATTCAGTCCCGTTCCACGTCCGATACAATGGATAATAGGAATATCAAAGAGCTTGCTCATCATCAAAGAAGAGGCGGAAGTATTCCCGATTCCCATTTCTCCAAAGCCAATGATATTGCAGCCTTTTTTAGCAATATCATTCACCACAGACTTTCCATTTTTAAGTGCCTGCTGATATTCTTCGAAAGTCATGGCAGGTTCTTCCAGAATATTACGGCTGGATTTTCTGACTTTTTTATCAATGAGATTCAGCCCTTCCGGGAAATCAAAATTCACTCCTGCATCTACAATTTTAATGTTGATACCATTCTGTCTGCAAAAAACATTAATGGCAGCACCTCCGCCAAGGAAGTTCATCACCATCTGATAGGTGACCTCCTGTGGATAAGCACTGACGCCTGCAGCAGCAATCCCATGATCGGCCGCAAAAACTACCATATGAGGGTTGAGTAACTGCGGAGAAGTGGTTTTCTGAACCATTCCGATTTTGTGGGCAATATGTTCAAGATGACCTAATGCCCCTAATGGTTTTGTTTTAAAATCAATTTTATGTTGTAATTCTGATGATAACATGGATGTTTATAGTTATGTTAAATGGAAAAGTGCAATATTAGTAAAATTCAATGAGTCTTTTTCTTTTGTCTTGACACAAAAGAAACAAAAGGTCAAGACCTTGAAAATTGAGCTAAAAATAAAATGTGTTCTCTAAAAATTCTAAACTCGTGCGAATTCATTATTACTTTTTTGTATCAATATATTCGTCGCACTCAGACAGGAGAATTTTCTTAACGTTCACACAATTTATTTTTTTAACGCCCAATTTTCAAAAGTCAAAAAATTTTAGCCCGCAATATTCACTTACTCACAAACCGAACCCCGCAACTCTCAAACTCTCCTACACTCAAACCCTAAACTCCATCCCCACGAAACCCGCACCTCGAAACTTAAAACAGCTACGCGAGTACATTGCGCACTTCACCCTTTACTTTGCACCATCAATCAATACCAATGACACCGAAAATACTTGAAAAAATAAAAGAAGTTGAGGCTGCAAAAGGCGTGGAAGTCCTTCTTGCTGTAGAATCAGGAAGCCGAGCCTGGGGTTTTGCGTCTCCTGACAGTGATTATGATATACGTTTTATATACCGTCACGACAAAGATTGGTATCTTTCTCCCTGGGATAAGGATGAAACGATAGAATTTATGACAGAAGATGATCTGGATGGTTCCGGCTGGGATCTGCGAAAGACGTTTCATCTCTTACTGAAGTCGAATGCGGCTTTGCTGAGCTGGTTTTATTCTCCTATCGTGTATAAAGCGGATGAAAGGTTTGTAGAACTCTTTAAACCTTTGGCTGATGCCTGTTTTTCTCCGGTAGCCGTTTCTTATCACTATCTGAGCATGAGCAAGAAATATCTGGAAGCCTGCAGAAGTGATGAAGTAAAATTAAAAAGTTACTTTTATTGCTTACGAACTACTCTTACCGGAAAGTGGATCATAGAGAAAGGAACGGTTCCACCCATATTGTTCAGTGATCTGCTTGTTTTAACAGATGAAGCCACCAGACGAAAAATAGAAAAACTCGTTGCCTTAAAAGCCACCAAAGGAGAATCTTATTATCACCCGAATGATTGGAACCTGTTTGATTTTCTGGAGAAAACGATAGCAGATAATGAGGAAAAATCGAAAGGTTTATCAGGAGGAGAGGTGGATAAAGGTGAGATGGAGAGTATTTTTAGGGAGATATTGGAGAAATGCTAAGGATTACGGGAAGCCGTAGTCTTTTATTATGAATATAAATTAAATTAGCTTGTCAGAAATTGAATATATCATTAATATTATTTAATTTACAATAAAAAACAAATGACCATCTTCAAAGAAACTCGAATTACAATATCAAAAAATATATTCGCTCACTTTCTAAATATTGAAAATTACCTTCCTGATTTATTAAAACTTATAGATAGTGAAATTGGCTTTATTAGAAATGGGCCATTAAATGATGAGGACTTAAAAGATGTAAAAAAAAGAATAAAAATCTGGATTGATAAAAAAGGATCAGATGTAAGAGCAAAAAATGGGTTTATTGCTGAATTTATTTGTCATTTATATTTAAGATACATAAAATTTGAACAATACTCTTTATTTAAAAACCTTGAAGAAAATGGTCCTAAAAAAGGATTTGACGGTCTATATCTATACAATAATGAAGTATGGATAGTTGAAAGTAAGTCCACTGCTAATGAGAAGAAAACACATAATACTAAAATCAATGAGGCATATAATGATATTAGGACTAAATTAGAATCTAGTGAAGAAAACGGTACTAATGATCCATGGGAAAATGCAAAACATCATATACAAATAGTAAATCCTAACAAATCATTATCAGAAAACGTAAAAAAATTAAGTTCAGATTTTATTAACAATAAGAAACACAAAATAAAAGAGTTTAATATAATTCCTTGTTCTACAATCTATTTAGAAGATAAATGGCACACAATAGATGTTAGCAATCTAGAAGATAAATTTAAAGAAAAAATAAAAAAAATAAATGCAAAAAAAGTAAATATACTGTGTGTTAATAAAAAAAGTATTGACGATTTTATAAAATATATTAATAGTTAGCTATGGAAAAAGACGTACAACAATTACGTAATTTAAAAAAGAATAAAAACTTCCAGCATATTTTTCGAAAATTATGTCTTAACGAGACATTGTTTTTTGAAGAAAAAGAATATATTTTAAAATGTTCTTTATTATTTTTTAAGCTATATGATTCTGATAAAAGATATTCTTCCTTTTTTAAAATTGGTTATTATATAGTTTTAAAATACTGTATAACATATAATAATTATCAACCTTTATATGATGTTTCAATTCAATTAGGCTTTTACCCAATAATTGAAGCAATATTAGTCAAACATCGCTCCGATGTTAAACCTAAAAATATAATATTAGATATATTTACTTATACACTATTTAAAAAGGATTACGAAATTAAAAAAGGATACATAGAAAGTTTTGAACAAAATAATTCAAGAAAAAAAATAATAAACTATGATAAGACTGAAATTGCTTATGTTGCTCCAACCTCATATGGAAAAAGTTCCCTTATTAAAGAATACATAAAAATTAATAAGCCTAAAAAAATAGCAGTAATTGTTCCTACAAAATCGTTATTATTACAAACTTATTTAGATTTGAAGGAACTATCAAATGACTATAAATTAGTATTACATGATGAAATGTACAATAATGAAAATAATTTTATTGGCATTTTAACACAAGAAAGAGCAACTAGAATACTAAATAAAAAAACTAAAAATTATTTTGATATTTTATTTATTGATGAAGCTCATAATATTTTAAAAAGAGATTCTAGAAGTTTTATATTAGGGCGATTAATACAATTAAACTATAAGAGAAACAATAGCCAAAAGATAGTCTATTTATCTCCATTAATTGACCATTCAAAAAATTTAAAATTAAAAAGGACATCAATAGGAGAAATATCAATTAAAAAAGTAATACATGATTTTAAAAGCTTTGAGTTATATTATTTTAATAATAAGCAGAGCTTTTTTTATGATAGATTTTCCTCGGATAGATTTTTGATTAAAAGTCAAATAGAATATTTTGACTATATCAAAATTAATTGTCTAAATAAAAACTTTTTTTATCAAAATAAGCCTGCTATTATTGAACTTTTTACTGAAGAATTATACAATAATTTGAGTTTTTTGGAAGATAACGAGGAAATTAAAAAAATAACAACAATACTCAAAAAAGAAGTTCATAAAGATTTTAAACTTATAAGATTTATACAAAAAGGAATAGTTTACCTACATGGTATGATTCCTAATATCATTAAAGAATATATTGAAAGTAAATATAGAGAGATTAATGCTATTAAATATTTAGTAGCTAATAAAGTAGTTCTAGAAGGAATAAATATGCCAATTGAAACAATATTTATAACCAATAATAGAGTTGGTAGAAAAAATATTACTTACAATGATTTAATAAACTTAATTGGAAGAGCTAATAGACTTAATTTTATATTTAAAAATAATAATATTGATAAGCTTATTTCAAAAATACACTTTTTAGAGCACGATACTTTTCAAGGTAAAAACTCAATGAATAGTACACTAGAACTTTTAAATAAAGAAAAACTTAAAGATATTATTCAGAACCCTTTATCAGAAAATTATGATATAGAAAAAATAGAATTTTCGGGTCAAAATAAAGAAGAAAAGAAAAAAAAGCAAGAAGAGGAAGATAAAAAACTAAACAATTTTTCTGATTTTATTTTAGAAGAACCAAAAAATGAGTTTGAGAGAATAAAAAGATATTGTATAGAAAACTCTATAAGCAGCTATTATAAAGATATTAATTTAGCCGTCGAAACTATTATAACAAATATAAAAAATTATCGATTCGAAGAAGAAGATAAAATTGTAGATATTCTCAATGAAATATTCATTAGAAATCATAGCATTAATATTGATGATTTCGAAATAATACGTTTAAATCAAGAAAAAGCAAGAAACTATTATAATAATTACATTTATATTACGCAACATTTACATTTAAATCAAAGAATTATTTCAACCAAAGAATATTTTGAAAAAAAATCTAAATCCAATGATCCTTACCTGTATATCGGAGGAAGTTATGGTGAATTAACAGCGGAAGAGGCAGGGAAAACTTCAATATATAATAATGAAAAAAAATATCAACAAAAAGTATATATAAACTTATCTAATGAAAAAGTTGATTTTATAAATATAGCAATTGTTAAATTAAAAATGGAGGAGGATTTTGTTGGGTATAAATTAACACAGTTAATTTCATTTCTAAATGATTTTAAAATTATACCAAATGAGTATTATTTAAAAATAGTTTATGGAACAACAAATGAAGAGATAATTAACTTGGTTCGCTTTGGGTTAAGTACTAGTTCAATATCAGAATTAAAAAGAGATAATCAATTATCAAATCTAGTACTAGATAAAAATGGTAATTTAAGTACAAAAAATCAAAATGATTTTAAAACTTACCTAGCTTCAAAACCTGAATTATTTCAGTTTGAAATACAAAAATATTTGAATTAATCCCATGACCATCCAAGACCTAAAAAACAAAAACCTTCTCCTCTTCGAAGCCATTTCCGGAAGCAGAGCTTTTGGGCTGGCAACAGAGAATTCTGATACGGATATCCGTGGGGTGTATTATCTGTCGAAGGAAGATTTCTTTGGGCTTAATTATATTCCGCAGATTTCCAATGAAACGAATGATCTTACGTATTATGAAATCGGAAGATTTGTAGAACTGCTTCAGAAAAACAATCCTAATATTCTGGAAATTCTGGCCAGTCCTGAGGATTGTATTCTGTACAAACATCCGCTGATGGATTTATTGAAAACAGAAGATTTTCTTTCAAAACTGTGCAAAGATACATTTGCAGGTTACGCCGTTTCCCAGATTAAAAAGGCAAAAGGTCTCAATAAAATGATTGTAAACCCGATTGATAAAGAAAGAAAATCGATCCTGGATTTCTGCTTTATTTTGGATGGACAAGGTTCTGTCCCATTGAAAATATGGCTGGATGAGGATGGCCTCTCACAGGAAAAATGCGGATTGATAAACATTGATCATACAAAAGGAATGTTCGCTTTATTTTATGATGAATCGGGAACATTGGGATATAAAGGAGTTATACAGAATGAAGAAGCGAATCAGGTTTCTGTATCCTCCGTCCCTAAAGATGAAAAACCGGTTGCTTATCTGTTTTGCAATCTGGATGCCTATTCTGTGTATTGTAAAGATTACAGGGAATATTGGAAATGGGTGGCTGAGCGCAACGAAGACCGTTACAATGTTAATCAGACTCACGGACAGAATTACGACAGCAAAAACATGATGCACACCATCCGACTGCTGCAGTCCTGCGAACAGATTTTTAAAACCGGTTCACTAACGATCCGTGTAGAAGACCGTGATGAACTGTTAGATATCAAAAGTGGCAACCAGTCGTATGAAAGTGTAATGCAAAGGGCAGAAAGCCTGATAGAATCCATAGAAAGCCATTACTCTGCCAGCACACTTCCCGACTCTCCGGACCTGAAGAAAACCACAAAAATATTAATTCAGATCAGAGAAAAACTGTACAATAATAATGAATGATGAATTATAAATGATGAGTTATGAATGGTGGGACTGTTGAAATCCAACGCTCCCACTCTCTCACTCACCTACCCTAAAACACTCTCCAAAACCGAATCCCGAATCCCGAAACTCTCCACCACACTCTCATACCCTCAAACGCTCCCACTCTCCAACCCTCCAACCCAAAACTCACTTCTTCGCCGCCTTCGCCAATGGATTATAATCAAGACATATTTTAATCCAGTATTCAAAATCATCTGCTTTTTGGAAACCTATGGGTTCTACATAGCAATAGCCATTTAACTGTTTTCCTTTCATAATCATTGGGAGAAAGCCTTTCTTTTCCGAAACCTCATCTTCCAGTTCGGGATTGTAACGGCACATCAGATTATCATGACTGATGTTGATGCACATCTTTCCGTTCACCAGAAAAGACAGTCCGCTGAACATTTTCTTTTCCTCGACCTCTATATTATTTTCCATTGAAAGCCGTTCACGTACACGGTCTGCAAGTTCAATACTGTAAGCCATGATTTCTTTTTTTTTTGATATATCCTTTTTAATAATAATGGCTTCGACAGGCTCAGCCTGACAGTGCTTAAAAATTGTCGTTGGTATTCCAGTTGTCACCCTGAGCCTGTCGAAGGGTATTAATAAGAAAACCTTATAATCACTTCTTGAGTATTACTTAAAGGATAAGTTGATCAACTTTTCTCTTATTAAAATTAATAAAAAACTGTGATTAACACCTTATTTTTTTAGCATTATTGATGAATTCAAAATTTAAAAATTAAAATTTTATTTAAATAAATTATTGTTTTACGATAATTAATTATACATTTGCAATAGTAATTACAATTCATATCATGAACCAGACCAAAATTATTGCAAGAATTTTATTCTATATCTGTGCCTTACTTTCGGCCGGATATTTAGTCACTTTTGGGTATTCCCTATTCTGTCTTATGAGCGGATTTGCGGTCACGCCTTATAAAGAAGGCCAGTTCCTTCACATCAATTATCCGTTTACAGAACAACCGTTTCTGAATATCGAAAACAATTATCCTTATATGATCTTTTCCTTTATGTTGGTGCTTATCACTTATGGAATCTTTTTCTGGTTATCTGCCAGGGTTTTCAAAGTGTTTTTCCAACAAAAACTGTTTACTCAGGAAAATATCATTCAGCTTAAGAGATTTTACCTGTACAATATTTTCATTCCCCTTCCACTGGTTATTATCGCGAGTTTCTTTGTGGAAGTAGAAAGTATCATATGGGGACTGGTGTTTATTCACTTTATGCTTGGAATTTTCTGTCTGTTTCTTGCGAATATCTTTAAGCAAGGACTACATTTGCAAAACGAACAAGACCTATTTATTTAAAATGCCAATTATAGTCAACTTAGATGTGATGCTTGCCAAACGAAAAATGCAGAGTAAAGAATTGGCAGAAAAACTGGGTATCACACCCGTGAACCTCTCTATCCTGAAAACCGGCAAAGCCAAAGGTGTCCGTTTCGATACTTTGGAAGCCATCTGCAAAATCCTGGAATGCCAGCCGGGAGATATTCTTGAATTTAAAGAGTAGACGGGATTCGGGTTGTGAGCTGCGGGGTTTGATTTGAAGTGTTTTAGAGTGGAAGTGTAAAAAATTCTCTTCTAACTTCTAACTTCTAACTTCTAACTTCTAACTTCTAACTTCTAACTTCTAACCTCTAGCCTCTAGCTTTCAGCCATTAACTTCTAAACCAGCTGCCAAAAGGCCGCCTGTCCTTCTATCCCCCAAACACAACGTTATGAACACATTATCCATCAACAACCTTAGCCTCACCTATAAAAATGGATTTCAGGCTATTAAAGACATTTCACTCGACATCAAAAACGGTATGTTCGGGCTTCTTGGTCCCAACGGAGCCGGAAAATCTTCTTTGATGAAAACCATTGTCGGACTTCAGAAACCGACCTCCGGAACAATACTTTTCAACGGAGTGGACATCGCCAAAAACCCTGATTATATCAAACAGAATCTCGGATTTCTCCCACAGGATTTCGGAGTATATCCCAAAGTTTCAGCCTATGATCTGCTAGAACACATTGCCATTCTGAAAGGCATTAATGATAAAAACCAACGTAAAAACCAGATTCTGGGTTTGCTGGAAAAAGTCAACCTTTCTGATTTTGCTAGAAAAGAAGTTCATACCTTTTCTGGGGGAATGAAACAGCGATTCGGTGTTGCTCAGGCCTTATTAGGAAATCCGAAGATCATCATTGTAGATGAACCTACTGCCGGATTAGATCCTGAGGAACGTAACCGTTTCAATACGCTGCTCAATGATATCAGCCAGGAGGTTATCGTCATTCTGTCCACGCATCTCGTTGAAGATGTCAGAAATCTTTGCTCAGAAATGGCAGTGATGAATCATGGGCAAATCCTCCGAAAAGGAAACCCCGGAACACTCATTGCAGAGCTTGACAACAGAATCTGGTCCAAATCTATCGACAAAAACGAACTGGAAAGTTATCATTCCAATTATGAAATCATCAGCAGGCAGCTTCTGGAAAGAGAACTCCACATCACTGTATTTTCTGAAGAATCTCCGAAAGATTTCAGCCCTGTAACCCCTTTGCTGGAGCACGTTTACTTCCATACACTCACCCAAAAACCTTAATCATGAACGCGATATTCTTATTTGAAGCCGGACGCTCTTCCAAGCACTGGCTCACCTATCTTGTGGCCTTACTTTTAATAGGAATGGGCATCTTTTCTGGCAATCAGTTCAATCTTTCAGTAGGAGAAGGGATTTATTTAAACTCTCCCTACACCATTGGTTTTATGACCGGAATGCTGAGCCTTGCCGTGATTTTTTTCGCTACGGTCTATGCATTGCAGCTGCTTTTTAAAGATCAGGATTCAAAATTTGACAGTATTCTGTTTTCATTCCCATTGTCAAAACTCACTTACCTGAAAGGGAAATTCTATGCTTATTTTTTACAGACGTTTTTAAGTTTTTCTTTCCTAATGACAGGATTTATCATAGGTCAGATGATGCGGACGGGAAGTGAAATGCAGGAAGGTTTTAACATTGTCCATTATTTATACCCTTTATTCATATTCGGTTTTATCAACAGTTTATTTGTCTGCAGTTTCCTTTTTCTCATTGCATTTATTGTCAGGAAAAAACTGCTGATTGTAGTAGGCGGACTGCTTCTGTATGTTTCTTACATGATTATCCTGCTGTTTTCCAATTCACCCTTTATGGCGGGAAGTCTTCCCCAGTCACTGGAAACGCAACAGTTTTCGGCTTTAATAGATCCTTTTGGATTATCCGCTTATTTTATGGAAGCCCGTGATCTCACAGCTCATCAGAAAAATATTCAACTGGTACCTTTCTCTGGTTATCTTTTGTTTAACAGAATTTTATTCTCTTTTATATCTGTTGGAATTCTTCTGCTTTCGTATAGATTATTTTCTTTCTCCAATACCTCAGGAAAGAAAGTAAAAACATTAGGAAATACTCTTATATTTTCGAAAACAAATGGAGCTGAATACTCCACTGTTACACCCAGATTCAATGGATGGAGTTCTTTCCGGTCCGTATTGTCCTTTACAAAAACCGATCTTACCTATTTGTTTAAAAGCATTGCCATTCCTGCTGTATCGATTCTTTTATTATTCTCTGTGGGAATGGAAATGTATGCCGAAATTGAAAAAGGAATCCGTCTTCCGCAGAAGTATGCGAGTTCAGGACTTATGGCGACCACCATTTCTGAGAATTTTCATTTGCTTGGACTTCTTATTTCCGCTTATTTTTTAAACGATGTCTACTGGAGAAGTTCTTCTTCAGGATTTTCTCTGATTGAAAACAGTACCTATTTATCAAAAAACAGATTAACCGGCCATTTCATTTCCATCAGTTTTCTGCTGTTTTTCTTCACCGGAATTGTAATTATTCAGGGCATTATTTTTCAGGCAGCTTATCAGTATTTTAATATTGATTGGAATGCTTATCTCGGTGTTTTTCTTTTCAATACTTTCCCATTGATGCTGTTTTCCGGATTGATTCTTTTGATAAATGACAGAATTCCCAACAAATTCATAGCCCTTGGAGTTTCCATTCTTGCCGTTTTTATAGTATCAGGTCCGGTTTCAGGGAAATTGATACCCTACCCTCTTTTCAGAATATTCTCAGATTTTAAAGGGACTTACAGTGAGTTTAACGGCTATGGAACCTATGAAGAAGCTTTTCTACAAAGACTTTTATTCGGAACAGGGATTATCAGTATTTTATGGATGCTCAACAGCATTATAAAAATTAAAAAAGTTCCTGTACTTGTATGTGGCTTCAGTATCATTCTGCTCATCTCAGGAATCTTTGCCGGAACATTGTTTATGAAAGGTTATATCCCAAAAAATGAAGATCAGGCTATTCTAAGCTCGGAAGCATATGAAAAAAACTATCGAAAGTATGAAAAACTTCTACAGCCGGATATCACCGATATTGCTACAGAAATTAAACTGTATCCTTCGAAAAATGCTTATCAGATCATTGGAAAATATATCCTTAAAAATCAAACCAATCAACCTATCAATAAGATTCTGATCAATTTTAATGAGGATTTAAAACTGGAATCTGCTGTGATAAACTGTGGTACTGAAATCTCAAAAATTAATAAGCATGTTACAGAAGTTTCATTACAAAAGCCTCTCCTGCCTGGTAAAACAGCTTCTCTTGATTTTAAAATCTCCTATCAATGGTTTGCTGTCAACGGACACCAGTCTTTCAATGCCATTATTGAAGACGGATCTTTTATGAGGATCAGCAGGTATTACCCAACAATTGGATATCAGAAGGATAATGAAATTCAGGATGAAAAACAACGCAGCCAATTCAGCCTTGGAAAACTTACTGAACTGAAGAAACCGGAAGCCCCTGAAGTTTCAAAAAGGGATTTTATCAATCTTACGATGATGATTTCCACCGAAAAGAAACAAACAGCCATAGGAACAGGAGATCTTGTCAGAAAATGGTCACAGGCCGGGCGTAACTATTTCAAGTTTAAAGCAGATCAGATTCCTTTCCGGTTTGCCGTTTCATCTGCTGAATATAAGATCAAAAGCGTGAGCTATAAAGGAATTTCCATCAATATCTTTTATCATCAGAAACACTTTGAGAATGTGAATCACCTTCTTGAAAATACAAAGCTTACTTTAGATTACTGTCTGCAGAATTTCGGGCAGTACCCTTTTAAAAGCATCAATTTTGCGGAGATTTCTTCTTTTACCAGAGGTTTTGCCGCTACAGCCTATCCTTCTGCCATCTTTATGCCGGAAGACATGATTTTTCACGCCAATATTCTGGCGGATAAGAAACAGGATGTCATCAATGAGCTGGCAGGTCATGAACTTTCCCATCTCTGGTGGGGCAGCAGCCAGATCGACCCTGATGACAGAGAAGGTTCTGTGATGCTTACTGAAACCCTCGCCATGTATACCGAAATGATGCTCTACAAAAAAATGCATGGCAAAGAAAAAATGATGGAAAGAATCAACGTACATCAGCAGATCTATGACAATGAAAAAGGACTGTCTGAAAATGTACCGATCTACAAAGCAACCGGAGACGTACCTCATATTTCATATTCCAAAGGAGCCGCAGCAATGGTAGAATTGAGTAACTTAATCGGTGAAGATAAAGTGAACCTGGCTTTGAAAAATTTTCTCAACAACAATCAATATCCCAAAAAACCTGGTTCATTGAATCTGATCAATGAGTTTTACAACATTGCTCCGGATATTTCCACCAGGAAGCAAATCGACAGATTATTCAAAACCACAGAAAATATAACTTTTACTTCAGAGTCTAAAACTGCTTCTGTAAAGGCAAAGTCCAAAGAAACCGGTAACAGCTTTTAATTTTTTTTGAAAATATTTTTCAGGAATTGTAACAAAGTAAAATGATGATTTACTAATTAATTGACATATCAATAATTGATATATCATTTTAAATCTGAAAATATGGAAAAGTTAAATTCAATCATCTTCTACAACATAGACAAAGCGATCAGATCTTACAGAAACTATGCTCAACGCCAGCTAAAAGTGCATGGTTATACGATCACTATTGATCAATGGCTTATCATCAAAGCAATTCTGGAAAACCCGGGAATTACCCAGAATGAAATTGGTGATCTGGTTTTTAAGGACAATGCTTCTGTCACGAGAATGATTGATTTAATGGTAAAATCCGAATACATCATCAGAAAAGTTCATCCTGAAGACCGAAGAAAAACCCAGCTGGAAGTGACAGATTCCGGGGTAAAAGTAATTAAAGAGGTTCAGAATATCGTAGAAAAGAACCGTAAAACTGCTTTAAAGGGCATCAGCAATGAAGAACTGGAAGTGATGTATTCAGCTTTACTGAAAATTTCAGAAAACTGTCTCAACCCTAAAAAGTAAAACGCTATGACCAGAATATTCTCACTTATTATTGTCTGTATGCTGATGCTGTTCAACAGCAGGATCTCTGCCCAGCAGGCAATGCAGAGTTTGACTTTGTCAGGAAACATAAAATCCGACAAAGCAGAGCAGATGGAGATCAATCTCTTTGATGCTGATCAGAAATTGATCAAAACAGAAATTGCTGATAACAGCGGTAAGTTCAATTTTAATGATTTAAAAGAAGGAACTTATCAGGTAAAAATTAATAAAAACGGTACTGAGGTTTATCACTCGGAAAATATTTCATTAACCGAAAATAAGACCCTCAGTCCCATTGACCTGAATGTAAAATCGATTGAAGGAGTAACGATCACCAAAACCAAGCCTCTCATTGAAAGACAGGATGGAAAGATGATCATGAACGTTGAAAACAGTATTGCCAGCACCGGAAATTCCGCTTTTGAAGTCCTCGAAAAGGCTCCGGGAGTGAATATTGACAATAACGACAATATCAGTCTTCGCGGAAAAGGAAACCTTCTGATCCAGATCGATGGTAAAAATACTCCCATGACGGGAACTGATCTTGCCAATTATCTAAAGGGAATCCCCTCTTCCACCATTGAAAAGATAGAGTTCATCACCAATCCTTCTTCAAAATATGATGCTGCCGGATCTGCCATTATCAATATTAAACTTAAAAAGGAACAGAGAAAAGGAACTAACGGAACTATTTCAAGCTCTCTGGGATCGGGTAAATATGTGAAAAACAACAACAGTTTCAGCATCAACCACAGAAATAAAAACATCAATATTTTCGGAAATTACAGCTTTGCGTACAGGGAAGCTTACAACGGATTGGTTCTCGACAGAAATTTCTATGAAGCCAATACCTTTAAGAAAGCGTATGTGCAGGATAATTATCTGAAATTCAAATTCAACAGCCATGTGGCCAAAGCGGGAATGGATTATTATCTGAACGACAAGAATGTGCTTGGATTCTCTGTAGGACTTGTTTCCAACAAATTCAACATCAACGGAGACAATTCCAACGTCACACTAGGCAGCAACTACCTTCCTGAAAGTACTTTTACAACAGTCAACAGATCGAATGACCGCTGGACCAATGTTTCATTCAACCTTAATCATAAATATACGATTGATTCGCTGGGTTCTGATATTTCTACCGATTTTGACTACATTAATTACGCTAACTCTTCTTTGCAGAGCTTTGATACAAGAACACATGATATTTCCAGCAATACGGATAATCTTGACATTATTAAAGGTGATATGGACGGAAAACTGAATATCTATTCTTTAAAATCTGATCTTACAAAAAATTTCAGCAACGACTGGAAGCTGGAAAGCGGAGTGAAAACCAGTTTTGTAAAGACAGACAATGATTTGAAATTTTTCAACGCCAGTTCTGGTATTCCTGTTCCGGATCTTGGGAAAACCAATCATTTTATTTATGAGGAAAACATCAATGCAGTGTATGGAAATGTGTCCAAAAAATGGGAAAAATTTAAAGCCACAGCAGGTTTAAGAGTTGAAAATACCAATGTAAAAGGAACTCAGATTACCACCCATCAAATCAATAAAAGAAATTATACCCAGCTGTTCCCAAGCGCTGTTCTGAGTTATGATCTGACGGATAAAAGCAACCTTGAAATCAATCTCAGCAGAAGAATTACAAGACCAAGCTACAACCAGCTGAATCCTTTTAAATTCTATCTTGATCCTACTACAATGAAAGCCGGGAATCCTGATCTGCACCCTCAAATCACGATGAATTATGAATTAACCTACAGTCTGAGTAATAAATACTTTGCCACTTTAAGCTACAGCAGGAATTCTGATAATATCACAGACATCCTAAAACCTGTCATAGAAAACGGGCAGATTGTAACCGTACAGACCATTGAAAACCTGAATTCTGCTTCTTATTTCGGATTAAACCTGATCGCTCCGGTAAAGGTGACCCAATGGTGGGATATGAATAACAGTGCTAATTTCTATTATGGCTCCTACACAGGAAATGTCTCCGGAACCCAGATCAATAATAAAGGGAATTTTACATTCAGTATCAACAGTATTAATTCCTTTAAGCTGGGAAATGGTTTCACTGCTGAACTTACAGGAAATTACAAAGCCAGAGAAATCTATGCTTATCTGAATGTGAGCCCGAACTGGTATCTGAATATCGGAGCGCAGAAGAAGTTTAAAAACAACAGTGTTCTGAAGCTTTCCTTCACAGATGTCTTCTTTACCAGCAATATCAAAGGGCAAACGCTGTATAATGATTATTTAGAAAACTTCGCTGTAAAAAGAGATACCCGTGTGGCAACCCTCTCCTATACTTACAATTTTGGTTCTTCCAAAAACGGACAGCCCAGAAAAACAGGCGGTGCTGAGGACCTGAAGCAGAGAGTGGGAACGTAATAATGAGATTACTTCAAAGTTCTGCATTTCGCAATGATGCAAAAGCAAAAATCCCTCAAATTGAGGGATTTTTTATGTTTAAGAATGAATCTTATTAAGCTTCGTTAGATGGAGTTTGGTTTTCCACGGGTTTTTCGCTTTGTGGCTTTTCACCTTGTGGTTTCTGTCCTTCCGGTCTTCTTTGTCCTTCCGGTCTTCCTTGTCCTTCTGGTCTTCTCTGCCCTTCAGGTCTACCTTGTCCTTCCGGTCTTGGAGGTCTTGGTAAAAGAACTTTACGGGAAAGTTTCATTTTCTTACGGTCATCGTAACCCATGAACTTCACTTCTACCTCATCACCTTCTGCATAAGGAACTTTGTCCAGACGAGCCCACTCAATTTCAGAAATGTGAAGAAGTCCTTCTGTTCCTTTAGCGATCGCTACGAATGCACCAAAGTCCATTACTTTCACTACTTTACCTTTGTAAACTTCGCCTACAACCGGTACGAAAGTAATTTCATTGATCTTAGCAATAGCTGCATTGATTTTTTCTCTGTCTGTTCCTGCAATTTCGATACGTCCGATTTCTCCCATCTCTTCGATAGCAATAATCGTATCTGTATCTTTCTGTAACTGTTGAATAATTTTTCCACCAGGCCCGATTACAGCTCCAATGAAATCTTTTGGAATCTCCATAACCACCATTTTCGGAGCGTGAGGCTTCACATCTGCTCTTGGCTGGGAAATCGTTTCCGTGATTTTATTAAGGATGTGTAATCTTCCGTCTTTAGCCTGCATCAAAGCTTTCTCCATGATATCCATAGAAAGTCCCTGGATTTTGATATCCATCTGACAAGCTGTGATACCGTCTGCAGTACCTGTTACTTTGAAGTCCATATCTCCAAGGTGATCTTCATCTCCTAAGATATCAGAAAGTACGGTAAATTTACCTGATTTTGTATCAGTGATCAGACCCATTGCAATCCCTGAAACAGGTTTTGTAATCTGAACCCCTGCATCCATCAATGCTAATGTACCTGCACAAACTGTTGCCATTGAAGAAGAACCGTTAGATTCTAAGATATCGGAAACAATTCTGATTGTATATGGATTTTCTTGCGGAATTACTGCTGTTAATGCTCTTTGAGCTAAGTTTCCGTGTCCTACTTCTCTTCGTGAAGTACCTCTTAAGGGTCTTGCTTCACCTGTAGAGAATGGAGGGAAGTTATAGTGTAAGAAGAATCTTTCGTCGTGCTGCGTGATTACGCTGTCGATCATGTTCGCATCTTTTACAGAACCCAGAGTTACCGCAGTCAGAGACTGAGTTTCTCCTCTTGTAAAGATTGCAGAACCGTGAGCTCCCGGAAGATAATCAATTTCTGACCAGATTGGACGGATTGTCTGAGGATCACGACCATCAAGACGGATATTGTCTTCAAGGATCATCTGACGCATTGCTTCTTTCTCTACGTCATGGTAATATACTTTAACGAATGGAGTTACTCTTGCCAATTCCTCTTCGTCTTCAGCATATTGTGCTAAAAACTCTTCAAGAACCGCTTTGAATTTTTCTCCCCTTTCTTCTTTATTTGATGGAGTTTTTGCTACTTCATATACTTTATCATAGCACTCTTTCCATACTTTTTCACGAATTTCTTCATCGTGATCTTCGTGGCTGTATTCTCTTTTAGGGAAAGATTTTCCTACTTTTTCAGCTAATCTCTCCTGAGCTTCAATCTGTTTTTTGATCTCAGCGTGAGCGAAGTTGATGGCTTCAAGCATTTCCTGCTCAGAGATCTCCTTCATTTCTCCTTCTACCATTACGATGGAGTCTTTAGTAGCTCCCACCATAATGTCGATATCTGATTTTAATAAGTTTTCATAACTTGGGTTAACAGCCAATTGCCCGTCAATTCTTACTACTCTTGCTTCAGACATTGGTCCGTTGAAAGGGATATCTGTAATTGCAATAGCTGCAGAAGCTGCCAAACCTGCCAATGCTTCAGGCATTACTTCTTTATCGTAAGAAATTAATGAAATCATCACCTGTACTTCCGCATGGAAATCTTCAGGGAAAAGAGGACGTAATACTCTGTCCACCAATCTCATTGTAAGCACTTCATCATCAGATGGTTTTGCTTCTCTACGGAAGAAATTCCCAGGAATTCTTCCACCTGCATAAAATTTTTCTCTGTAATCTACCGTTAATGGTAAAAAGTCTACACCAGGATTGGCTTCTTTGTTGGCTACAACTGTTGCTAAAAGCATAGTTCCGCCACATTTCACCACTACAGATCCGTCAGCCTGCTTAGCCAGCTTTCCCGTTTCGATAGTGATTTCCCTGCCGTCTGCAAGGATAATCGTTTCTGTAAACGCTTGAGGTATACTCATAAATTTGCTTCTTTATACTCCGTATTGAGTATGATTAATATTTAAACTCTTTAAATTTTCGTTTGCAAAGGTACTATATAATAATGATATATTAAATTTTTCGATTGCTTTAATAGGCGTTTAAAATACAAAAAATTGGCTATCAATTGATGAAAGTATGAAAATTTACATCACTAATCTGAACTTATATACCATTTATGAAAATAAAAAAGTGTTTTTTTGAGGATAATGTATTGAAAAATCCGGTCGTTTTTGTATTATTGTCTCAAAAAATGAAAATAATACAATCCTCTGAAAAAAGTGTCTGTTTCATTCTAAAAATTAGTAAAAATATTGCAAACCAATAGGCTGATCCCTATATTTGCCCTACTTCACCAATTACAATGCTGTAGGCTAAAAAAGTTAAGGAACTATCCTTATCCAGATAAATAAATGTTTATGATTAATAAAGAAGTACAATCTCAAAGCAGGAATTATACGGTTCCGTTGATTACCATCACCCTGCTGTTTTTTATGTGGGGATTCATCACCTGTATGAATGATATCCTGATCCCGTATCTGAAACAACTTTTCAATCTTACCTTTTTCGAATCCATGCTGGTACAGTTCTGTTTTTTCGGGGCTTACTTTATCGGATCGCTGATTTATTTTATGATTTCCATTACGAAAGGAGATCCTATCAATAAATTAGGCTATAAGAAAGGAATCCTGTTCGGAATTTTTCTGGCCGCATTCGGCTGCGTTCTGTTTTATCCGGCAGCTACGTTCTCTTATTATCCGCTGTTTCTGGGAGCTTTGTTTATTTTAGGACTTGGCTTTACAGTACTGCAGATTACAGCCAACGCTTATGTTTCATTGCTGGGAAGTGAAGAATCTGCATCTAGCCGACTGAACATGACTCAGGCATTCAATGCATTCGGAACTACCATTGCACCGGTACTTGGAGGTCACCTGATTTTTGAATTTTTCTCATCTCCGGACGGATCATTCAGCGCGGTAGCGACAAGAATTCCTTACCTTATTTTTGCAGGTATCCTTTTACTGGTAGCTTTATTGATTTCCAGAGTGAAGCTTCCTTCCTTCCAGATGGGTGAAGAAGAAATCGTAAAAGGCTGGGGAGCCCTTGAATTCAGCCACCTGAAATTCGGTGTATTCGCTATGTTCTGCTATGTAGGCGGAGAAGTTGCCGTAGGAAGTTTTATCATCAGTTTCCTTGAGCAGCCACAGATTATGGGTTTTAATGAGATCATCAGTAAAAATTATCTTTCCTTATATTGGGGAGGAGCGATGATTGGCCGTTTTTTGGGAGCCATTTCTTTAAATCAATCCATAAGCCAAAGCAAAAAGGCTCTGTATATGCTGGGAGCAGCGGCAGCAGTTTTCCTTGTGATTTTCAGCATTGTCAATCTTACTTTCAGTCAGATCAGCTTTTTCATTGTGTTTATCATCCTTAATTTCATTGCTTTTTTCGTGGGTAAAGCAGCTCCGGCAAGAACATTATCCATTTTTGCAGCAATCAATGTTGCCTTGTTGATTTCTGCAATGGTGAATCATGGTGAGCTGGCGATGTACAGTATTTTAGGAATCGGAATTTTCAATTCTATTATGTTCTCAAATATTTACACACTGGCTATTTCAGGACTGGGTAAATATACCAGCCAGGGATCTTCATTAGTGGTAATGGCTATTCTGGGAGGAGCTATTGTTCCTATTTTCCAGGGATATCTTGCCGATCAGTTTGGAGTACAGCATTCATTTATTATTCCTGTATTCTGTTATCTGGTAATTCTGATATTCGGAGCGTACTGTACCAAATATCTGGGTCATGTAGAAAGTACCGAAACAAAGTCCGGGCATTAAAATCAAATTCAAATCAAAATGTATAAGGCGGAATATCTCAAAGGTATTCCGCTTTCTTTATTCAGATTTTAAAATGTAACTTTTCATGAGAAAAAAGAACTTATCGTATAAACTAACACAATCATTATGAAAATACAGTTAAAGCTTGAATACGCTGCATTTCTCCTGTTAGGAATCTATGCCTTTGCACAGACAAGATATTCCTGGTGGTGGTTTGCCGGATTATTCCTTGCACCGGATATTTCTATGCTGGGATATACCATGAATAATAAAGTAGGTGCTTTCTTCTACAATCTCTTCCATCATTTAGGAGTAGCCATTATCGTTTATTTTGCCGGAACAGCCTTGTCTCTGCCCTATTTACAAATGATCGGAGCTATTTTGTTTTCTCACTCTGCATTTGACAGAATTCTGGGTTATGGATTGAAATATCCCGATAGTTTTCAGAATACACATTTGGGAAAGATTGGAAAGAAGGCTGAGTAGTGAGGTTGTAAACCACCCCGTCAAAAATTCTTTGAATTTTCGCCACCCCTCCGAGGGAGGGGAATTATAACGTCTTTAGTTGTGACGTTGGTTAGGATTGGAATTTTTGTTGAGCCTTTTCTTGTTGGTTTAATACGGCTGGATTCCTACGGAATGACACAATTGGCGCATTGGTCTATCCATACAGTTTGTCACTCCGTAAGAAACTTTTTGTGGCATTTGTGGTAAAAAATCCCCTGTTGCGTAAAAACAAAAAAGCAACCTCTTTAGAAGTTGCTTTTTATTTTGAAAATCTTTATAGATTATTTTCTTAAACCTAGTTCAGCAATAATTGCTCTATATCTTGCGATATCTTTGTTTTTAAGGTAATCTAATAAACTTTTTCTCTTACCTACCAATTTCACTAGAGATCTCTCTGTGTTGAAATCGTGACGGTTAGCCTTTAGGTGCTGAGATAAGTGGTTGATTCTGAAAGTGAAAAGAGCAATTTGTCCTTCAGCACTTCCTGTGTCTTGTGCAGATTTCCCGTGTTTTGCGAAAATTTCCTGCTTTTTGTCTGTTGTTAAGTACATTCCAATATTGTTTAATGATTATTATGTAACGGGTGCAAAATTACGACTATTTTTTGATTCTGCAAACATTATTGATTTCATATATCAAATTTGATAGAAAAAAATGTTAAAAATTTCTTAATAATTTGTATGCAATACAACGAAAAGGCAGTAATTTTGCATACGAATTACAAATGAAAAAAATTATATTCTTTACAGCGGTTACTACTTTTTTATTCATCGGATTTACTTCGGTAAAAGCCCAGAAGAATGCTGATGATAAAATAAAAAAAGTTCTTTACTTCAATCCTGAGGTAGAGCCTGATATCGACGAAATAAAAGACCCCACCAACAACGCTTTCTTTGATGCTGTTACCGATAATTTCAGTAACAGAAGAAATAAAATGCTCCGGGCGGAGGTTCAGGTTCCCTTCGACAGTATAGACAAACAGACTATTGCAGATTACTGTCTCAACAATGATGCAGATTTTGCCATTGTTTCCAAAGTGAGATATTTTAAAGTGGGATTTGGAAAGTATGTTTTCTCCAATCAGGTGGTTGTGAGTATGAAACTCTTTGGTGCTGACGGAACTCTTGTCACAGAAACCGATCATGATACTTATCGTAAAAATATGCGTCTGCTGGGTTCTACAGTCAACTCTGTTAAAATAGGAACCGAAGGAGCGATAAAAGGAATCATTAAGAAGCTGAGAAAACTGAAACCTACAGAAGCAGAGCTTTAAGATTTGAGGTTTAAGGTTGGAATTGACAGTCATTTATCGTCAATGGTCAATTTTGCTTTGTAAGTCAATGGTGAATTTTTTTCATGCAGGTCAATCCACATATCAGACTGATTCATAATCATAATTCTTTTATAGACACTATTCTGTAGTGTATCTATATCCTTATCAATAAGTTGAAAGCTTTCATTAGTTTAGTTTTATCTTAAATCTAAATTATTATGAAAAATTCAAATCTAAAAAAACTAAGCAGAGAAAGCCAGAAAGAAATCCTGGGGAGTATCATACGTCTTCAGAAATGTCAATATCATTTCGAATGTCCTGGCGGTTCATGCTGCCACAGACTATGTGTTGCGTATGCATGCCCAGAATTATAAATATTTCATGTTAAATAAAGTACTTGTTCATCCTTACGAACAGGTGCTTTTTATTAAAAAAACCACCATAAACAACTGATACACAATTAAATATTTTCACTAAATAATGATTTATTAAATATTTTTTACTATTTTAGACCAACATTAAAACCAAAATCTCATGAAAAATCTAAAGAAACTCAGCAGAGAAAAAGCAAAACAAATTAATGGAGGAACTATGGAAAGATGCAGCGAAACTAATCCATGTACCGTTGGATGGTGTTGCTTTGGAATCTGCTCTCCTTTCATCTGCCTTGAATAAAAGATAAAACTAAACCATATAAAATCAAAATTTATGAAAAATCTAAAAAAACTCAGCAGACAAGTACAAAAGGAAATTAAAGGCAGCGGACCTTTCAAAAGATGTACAGAACATTACGAATGTCCGGGAGGATCCTGTTGTCACAACACCTGTGTTGTTAATCCATGTCCCCTGGAATAATATATGATCATTACAGACACCTGCCTTAGTAGGTGTTTTTTATTTAAAACATAAATAAAACACTGATTACTAGTAAAATATTTTCACTCCAAAATGAATAATATAGAAATATTTACTATTTTAGTCTGACATTAAATCTAAACTATAACAGTATGAAAAATCTAAAAAAACTCAGTAGAGAATCTGCCAAGCAAATTAACGGCGGTATCGGACCTTTCAGATGCAGCATCACAAGACCTTGCTCTGTTGGATATTGCTGTAATGGAGAATGCCTTGACCATGACTGCATGATAGAGCCTTAATTTAAATACAATCATATAGTATGAAGAATTTAAATCTTAAGAAGCTCAACAGGTTTGAACAAAAAAACATTAAAGGAAGCGGGATAAAAAAGTGCGGTGACAATTCAGATTGTGGCCCTTACCAATGCTGTACAAACGCTGTTTGTACATACATTCCCACTTCAGAATGCGAACCAATATAAAGAATATTGGAATTTAAAATTTAATTTTTGCACATCCGCTTCGGCGGGTGTTTTTTTTACCCTTATACTGAAACAATAAACTTTAATTAATCCTTAATTTTGCCAGTTTATTACTCAGTCTTAAAAATTTGAATTATTTTTGCATATCCAAAAAATTTCACGTTTTGAATTCTAGAGACGAACTTATCTTCAACCCTGCCGATATTGCCGAAACTCTCAGCGAACTTCCTGCTGATGAGAGGCTGCTCGCGTTCCTGAAGGTTCCGAAAGAATACAAAGCAGAAGTTTTTTCACATCTTGACCCTGATTTTCAGGAAGAAACCATCAGAAGTATCGGAAGCGATGAAGTTTCCGAAATTCTGAATGCCATGACTCCGGATGACAGAACTGCTCTTTTCGAGGATTTCCCGGATGAGCTGATCAAGTATTCCATCAACCATCTTAACCCCCAGGAAAGAAGGATTGCTTTAAAGCTTCTTGGATACAACTCGGATTCGATTGCCCGTCTGATGACACCTTACTATATCCAGATCCGTAAGGAATGGACGGTAAAAAGATGTCTTCAGCAGATCAAAAAAGTAGGAAAAAGAGTGGAAACCATGAACTACCTGTACGTGGTAGACGAAAGAAACCGTCTGATTGATGACCTTGCCATCGGAACTTTACTGCTGGAAGAGGAAGATACTTTGGTTTCCGACATCACAGACAATCATTTTGTAGCGATTACTACAACGACTTCCAAAGAAGATGCGGTAACCTATTTCGAAAAGTATGACCGTGGTGCTCTTCCTATTATTACGGAAGCCGGTGTTCTGGTAGGAATTGTGACTATTGATGACATTCTCGATCAGATTGAGCAGCAGAACACGGAGGACATCCAGAAGTTCGGGGGATTGGAAGCATTGGATCTTCCTTACATCCAGACTTCATGGACAGAAATGATCAAAAAAAGAGCTACCTGGCTGATCATTTTATTTGTTTCGGAAATGCTGACGGCTTCTGCTATGGGATATTTTGATAAAGAAATTGAAAAAGCAGTTGTTCTCGCTCTATTTGTTCCATTGATTATTTCCAGTGGAGGAAATTCCGGATCACAGGCTGCAACGTTGATTATCAGAGCAATGGCGCTGCAGGAAATCAGTCTGAAAGATTGGTGGTACGTCATGAAAAAAGAAATTATCTCCGGATTATGTCTCGGAGCAATTTTAGGGGTTATCGGATTTATCAGAATTATGCTTTGGCAGCAAATTGGCTTGTTTGATTACGGTCAGTATTGGGTATACGTAGGATTGAGCGTTTCTGTTTCCCTGATTGCTATTGTATTATGGGGAACATTATCAGGTTCTATGATTCCGTTTGTTTTAAAGAAATTAAATCTTGACCCTGCTACTTCTTCTGCACCGTTTGTAGCAACATTAGTGGATGTAACGGGACTTATTATCTATTTTACCGTAGCCGGACTTTTCTTAACCGGAAAACTTTTGTAATTTTAGGCATCATCTAACATGCCAATATGAAAATCGTTTCACTTGTACCTTCTATTACTGAGGCTTTATTCGACCTTGGACTGACCGAAAATGAAGTGGTAGGAAGAACAAAATTCTGTATCCATCCTCAGGATAAAATAAAAAATGTACCCATAATCGGCGGAACTAAGAATATTAATATTGAAAAAATTAAAGCATTACAGCCGGATCTTATTCTTGCCAATAAGGAAGAGAATGTAAAAGATCAGGTGGAAGCTCTGATGGATGATCACAAGGTAATGGTCACCAATATTGATACCATTGAGGATAATTACTACCTGCTTAAAAACCTCGGAAAACTTTTTGGAAAGGAAGACAGAGCGCAGCTTTTCAATCTTAAAATTTATGATGTTCTGAATCAGGCACAACTGGAATCTCCTGTAAAAGCAGCTTATCTTATCTGGAAAAATCCTTATATGACCATTGGATCAGATACTTTCATCCACAGGATTTTATCTGAAATTGGTTTTGAAAATATTTTTAAAGACAAAACCCGTTATCCACAAATTACCACTGAAGATCTGGTAGAGGCAGACGTCATTATGCTTTCATCCGAACCTTTTCCGTTTAAAGAAAAACATATTGAAGAACTGCAGGTCTTCTATCCGGATAAAAAGATTATGATTGTAGATGGTGAAGCCTTTTCCTGGTATGGAACCCATATTGCCAAATGTGAGAATTATTTTAAAGAACTTCTCACAGAAATTCATTCAATGCAGCAAGGTTAGTTTTTCACCTCATCTTTACACTTTAAATATTAAACTTTAAATATTCAATTCACATGTCTGGTACAGTTATACTATCTGAAGGAACAGAATTCAATCATGTTATGCAGGAGGTTTTAAAATACATCAATCTTTATGTAATGGCATTTGGAAAGGAAGAAAGAACCATCACCCGTTTAGAAAAACGTGAAAATATGTATGGAGGAAAGGGAACGGTTTATATGATACAGATGTTTGATCAGGAAGAACTGGCCAATAACCGCCTGGCGGCCTACATGGTTTTACTGAATAAAGGAGATGAATCTGGATTCCACACGCACAATCTAAGAAATGAACAGGAATTGTACGTTGTAGTGCATGGAACCGGAGAATATCGTGAAAGAACAGGAACAGAAGGAGCAATACGCAGGAAAGTGCTGCAGAAAGGCGATATTACAGCGATCAGTTCTGTAGGATATCATTCTGTTGAAAACACTGGAGATGAACCTTTAATTATGTTTGTGATTACCACCAACAATCCATAAAAAACTCCGGCTATTACAGCCGGAGTTTTTATTTTTTTATAGTAAGTTTTGATTATAAAATCTTAGAAACTTCATTACAAAGCCATTCTAATAATTCACGGTCTTCCTGCGTGAAAGGATCAATGGTGTGAGAATCAATATCGATCTGACCGATATTTTTTCCATCCTTAAAAATCGGAACTACAATTTCTGCTTTTGTATCAATTGAACAGCTTAAATAATTGCTTTCTTCGTGTACATCAGGAACTACAAATGTTTCATTGGAAACAGCAACCTGGCCACAAATTCCTTTACCGTAAGGAATAATGGTATGATCTGTTGGCGCTCCTACATAAGGGCCTAAAATCAATTCATCCTTATCTCCGTTTTTGAAATAGAAACCTGTCCAGTTGAAGTAAGGAATCTCCTGATCCAACAGGTGGCAGACTTTTTCAAGTTTTTCTTCTGTATTATGTTTGGGACTTTCAAGAATTGAGGAAAGTCTTTTCTTTAATTCTGACATTGTATTTATATTTTAAGAGAATTGTTTTAGGGAAAGCTCTTCTTTATATCCGAACATTCCACGCTCTTTAATCATTTCTGCTACGCCTTCCGGAACCTGAGTTTCCCAGCCTTTCACACAACATGCAATTTTTCTTAATATCTCTCTGGAATAAATTTCCAAAAACTCAGGATTATAATTGGTAATATCTACGATACGGTTGTTGTGTTTGAAGTATTTGTATAATTCTTTCAGATTTTCTTCTACCTTCAGGTTGGAAGAATCCAACAGCTGATGAGTTTCTGGATCTTTGTAAGGATACAGATACACTCTCATTCCGTTTCTGAAAAACTTACCGAATGCTTCAAGAATTCCTCCTGAGAGATTTTTATAATATTTCTCATCGAATACCATCAGCATATTATTTACTCCCATGGCGACTCCGATGTCTCCACTTGTGTAAGATGCGAAGTAATCAATCAGTCTGTAATATTCAGAGAAGTTTGAAATAATAACGGTGTACCCCAGTTTTCCAAGAATGTCTACTCTATCCAGGAAATCCCTTTCATCAATATCTCCGTCTGCTCTCAGATTGGAAATGGTGATTTCAATAAGGACCTCCGTTTCTTCGTGGGTACAGGTAGCATCTTTGAAGAACATATCCATACCATTTTTAAGCATGTCAATGTTCACTTTCGTTACTGGTCTGAAACTTCCTCTTACCGCGAAAATATTTTTCTTGTACAAAACATCTGCAGGAAGCATATTGTTTCCTTGAGAATTGAAAATTACCGCATCCGTCATTCCATTCTTTACCAATTGAAGAGACATCAGTCTGTTATCAACATAGGCAAAAGCAGGTCCGCTGAAGTCGATCATATCAATTTCCAGATTATCTTTTGCAATATCATCATAAAGAGATTCTACTAAAGTTCTTGGATTGTCAAAATAATGAAAGGCTCCGAAAATAAGATTTACTCCGAGGTTTCCTAAGGTTTCCTGCTGAAGTGTAGCATCATTTTCTTTGAATTTTACGTGGATAACGATCTCATTATAATCTTCATTTTCTTTGGTCTGAAAACGGATTCCTACCCAGCCGTGGCCTTTTACCGTTTTATCAAAATTGATGGTCGTTACCGTATTGGCGTAAGAAAAGAATTTCCTGTCAGGATTATTATCTCTTGAAATTCTCTCTTCAATCAAAGCGACTTCATATCGAAGCATTTTGCGAAGCCTGTTTTGGGTTACGTACCTGTTTTTTACTTCTTTTCCGTAGATGGCATCACTAAAATCTTTGTCATAAGCAGACATTGCCTTAGCAATCGTACCTGAAGCTCCCCCTGCTCTAAAAAAGTGGCGAACAGTCTCCTGCCCGGCTCCAATTTCTGCGAAAGTACCATAAATAGTAGGATCTAGATTAATTGTTAATGCTTTTTGTTTAGGAGTTAGTTTCTGATACATTAGGACGTGAAATTTTTTGTAAATTTACCAAAATTAAACCAACCTCAAAACAAAATGAAGTTGAAATTTTTAGGAACCGGTACTTCTCAAGGTGTACCCGTTATAGGCTGTACATGTGAAGTGTGTACTTCAGAAAATCCCAAAGACAAACGTTTGCGTTCTTCCGTAATGATTACTACGGAAGAAAATAAAAAAATACTGATCGACTGCGGCCCGGATTTCAGGCAGCAAATGCTTACCAACCATGAACATACCGTAGACATTGCACTAATTACCCATGAACATAATGACCACGTGATCGGTCTGGATGATATGCGGCCCCTGATTTTTAAAAGTGGAAAAGATGTACCGCTCTACTGCTATTCAAGAGTGGCTCATGAGATAAAAAACAGATTTCCTTACGCTTTTGCTGACGTAAGGTATCCCGGTGCACCCGCTTTTGAACTACACGAAATAGAAAATAAGCCCTTTGAGGTATTGGACACAGAAATCACTCCTGTGGAGGTGATTCACTATAAAATTACTGTTTTCGGATATAAGTTTAAAAAGCTGGCTTACATTACGGATGCCGGGTTTATTTCTGAAACGGAGAAGGAAAAACTAAAGGATCTTGACATTCTGATCTTAAACTGCATCAGAAAATTTGATCCCCATCCTGCCCATTTTATCCTTCCGGATGTTATTAAATTATTTGAAGAGCTAAAACCTAAAAAATTATTTTTAACCCACATCAGCCATCATCTGGGGCTGCATGACATTGAAGATAAGGAGCTTCCGGCCGGAATACACCTTGCCTACGATGGTTTGGAATTTAATTTTTAAAAAAAAATCTTCAAAAGCTTTTGAACATTGAAAAAAGTTCCTATATTTGCACACCAATTTGAAACAAACATCACGTTTGAAATCAACATCAAGCCCAGGTGGCGGAATTGGTAGACGCGCTGGTCTCAAACACCAGTTCTTAGGAGTACCGGTTCGATCCCGGTCCTGGGTACAAGACCGGAAAGAGGTGATAATTCACTTTCTTTCCGGTTTTTTTTCATACCTAACTCATTGTTTATCTGATATATATAAGAGAGCAAAACATTGGGTCGGGTGGTTCGATAATGATTTTTTGAAAATTGCAATTTTTCAGGAAATATCGAACCAATTATTTTACGTTTTACTTCGATATCCCCATCAGTATAGACTTTCGCAAGGTCTACTAGGTTCGATAATGCTTGGTCTAGTAGTTGTTGAAAATCTATTTTCTTATTATCCTTTCCTTTAGTTAATTTAGCTTCGAGCTTTTCAATTTGTGCTTTACAGTCGGTCTTAATTTCAAGATAATCTTCATCATCAATGACTTCCTCCATCAGTTTATTTCTTGCCTGTTTCAATTTACTGTTTAAACGATCTATTTCTAATAGAATTGCTTTCCTTTCTCTTTGGGGATTATTGATTAATTTTTCAAAATTTTGCCTCAGTACTTTTTTCAAATAATTTTTTATAGATATGCGCATTTCCAATGACTGCAATATCTCTAAAAATTTAGAATTAATAATCTCAGATTTGTAACGGTATGAACACGGGGACTGGCAATGATAGTAATAATATTTATTTCCAGAACGTCCCGTAGAGGCACTGCCTGTAATCAAATGACCACATTCCGGACACACAAGGAAACCTCTTAATGGCAAATTATCGTCAGACAGTACTTTTACATTAGGTCTGGCTGGATTCACATTTCCATCCATTATACATTGAACTTTTTCGAATAGTTCTTCACTGATCAAAGGTTCATGAATACTTTTAACAAAATGAGCCTCCTCTTCATTGAATTGCTCCACGTAAATTTTCCCACAATATGCGGTATTCCGTAAACTTGCAAGAAAGGCACTTATCTTAACTGACTTTCCTTCTTTTCTGTTCATCATATCCATGATTTGGCTCGCTGAATAAACGCCTTTGGACATTTCATTAAATGCCCATTTCATATTGGAAGCTTCCGGTTCCTTCGGAATTACATACTTTTTCCCGTTTTCCGTTATTCTGTTAGCGTAGCCATAAGGTGCCCTTCCCATTAATCTGCCTTCTTTTTTAGCACGGCGCATTCCATAATAAGTATTCAGAGCGCGCCTGTCGTTTTCAACTTCCGGTGCAGCAAGATATATAGCCAGCATCATTTTATTTTCAGGAATTGAAAGATCTAAAGGTTGCTCAATGGCCTGCGGTTCAACATTAATTTTCCTAAGCATGTTAATCATTTGATACGCATCGCCAGCGTTCCTGCTGAAGCGATCCCATTTTGTAAAAAGCAGCAGATCCGTTTTTGAGCTTTTTTTCTTTAGCGTATCCAGTAATTTAATCCACTCTGGCCTGATAAAAGTCTTGGCTGAGTAATCTTCATAAATGATTTGACCTACTTTAATGTTATTGTTTTCACAATAACGTTTTAATCGTTCCTCCTGATCTCTTTGCGAGTATCCCTTATCTGCCTGCTCATCAGTTGACACACGGATATATAAATCGGCTTTTTTCATATATAAATCTTAGAAAATATTATTGTTCTAAAAAACTCTTAATGGTAATTTTTAAGAGCATCGTCAGAAAGCTTAAAATATTTTTCGCCTCCTCAATGCTCAATTCAATTCCCTCCTCTTCTTTAAAAATCTTGATAATCTCCTCTATGGTAATGTTACTAATTTCAACTTTCTTCTCCATACCAATACATTTTTAATAAAAGTATTGGACAACTGTTCTGAAATTAAACCCAGACACTTATGCGATGTATTTGGCTTTTAAATATAAATGTCTAACGCTTGAAACATGTAAAATCAAACGAAACACTTAACGTCAACCATCAGGCGGAAAAAATTTTTATTTATAAAAGATGTGATTACGTTTAAATTTATTTTTTAGGTGCAACAAGAGAAAATTGATGCAAAGAAATTCATCATTCTTAGATTCAACTAAAATACAAATAAAATCAACATTGTTAATTTAAACATTCATTTCATATACAAAAACAGGTTATTGACTGTTATTACACGAAACATTTTCCAAAAAAAACCGGTAAAAAGGCAGCTAAGGTATTGTTGCCAGCCGTCATGCTAATCCAACCAAAAGACTACGGCATAAACGGTTTCCTCCCTAAAGGTACCCTCCAATTAATCCGTTTCCTTTTGTTTTTTTTCATTGTCAACACTTCATATCTGCTTTCTTTTTTCCGGTTTTCTTTTGAAAAATATTCAGCGAAGCCTGAAAGGCTTTTAAGAAATAGAACGGAAGAGATTGAAAAGGCTTTTGACCCAGAAAAGATACATAACATTTCAAAGATGTTTTAAATAGTGTTTTAAATAGTGTTTTAAATAGTGTTTTAAATAAATGCTTTTTTAACTTAAGTACGGGAAACAAAAGGCTCTGCCGTACTCAGAGCAATAACAATGAAATATAATATCGTAAATGAGATCAAATTGATCTACACAAGAAAAGGAAATGCTGAAAAAAAAGTACTGAACTCCCAGGATGCTACAGATATTTTCAGGGAACATTTTGATGCAGATCAGATCGACTACAGAGAGTCATTTTACTCAATGTATATGAATCAGGCTAACAAGGTCTTAGGAATACAAAAAATATCAGAATCTGGAATTACCTCTTCTCTTGTTGACATCAGAATCATCATGCAGGGAGCTCTATTATGTAATGCCGTATCATTTATTATAGCCCATAACCATCCTTCCGGAAACCTTACACCTTCTCGCGAAGACATGGGCATCACACAAAAAATAAAGGAGGCTGCCCAACTATTAAATATTAACCTGCTTGATCATTGTATAATAACTTCAACCGACTCCTTCTCTTTCTCCGATGAAGGTATTTTATAAGGGACTTAAATTTCTAAAAATAAGAATCCAGAGCCGGTTCCCGGTCTGGATTCTTGTGGCGTCGCGGAAAGATGCCTGTCCTTTAGGAGGCCAACCATCTTTCCGCAAATACTAAACAATACTTCTCAAATTAGATGGTTTTATTTGAAGTGGAAATATATATATATTTGCAAGCTAAAGAAATTGTATTTATCCGTCTAACTTTTTGTTGTTGAATTGAAATTCAATTTTATTCTCATTTCCAAAACTGTCTGAAAGCCATACCGTAAATGATTGTGAAACTTCAGAGGTTGAAGTATAATACAATCTGAACTCTTTCTCATACAGAGGATAAATATCATTGGGAAAATAGGGTTGAGTGTTATAATACTGTAGCTTTCCTGTTCCCTCAAACTGAAAATATCGAAGATAATATTTGGTGTCAGCAAAATTACCTTCAGGAAGAATTTTGATACGAATCTCCACATACTCGTCTTTAGCGATATCCTTGGGAACCGGCATAACCGACACCTTAAAAGGATAGTTCTGCTGAATTTCCAAATCATCTTTCTCACATGATTGTATAAATAGTCCGATTACAAATAGTAGCAAGAAACACTTGAATTGTATTTTAACTGTATTAATTTTATTTTTCATTTTACACTATTTTAGAAGTTATATCTTATTCCAACACCGAATAATGAACTCACTTGAGCCATTTGACTATTTTTCAAAAAGCGAAGTTGCCCGTTGATCAGGAAAACTAAATGCTCAGTCAGATAGCTTTCAATAGACAGCTTACCGTTCGTCCCATAAATAAAATTACCTGTAGAGTTAAGCTTTGATCCATCATACAACAATTCATCACCTCTATTAATCTGCTCGTAACCAACAAGACCTCCAATTCCCAGATTAAAATTGACATTTCGTATGAAGTCTCCCCAAACATAAAAACTGTACCCACTGCTCAGCAGGAAACTATCTATCGGGATATCGCCGCTTGTATATTTATAATATTTTCTACCATATTCTGCCAGTCCAAAAAAGTAATTACCATTCTTCGAGTAAGAAACAAGCCCAGTACTTAACATATAATTTTGTTTTTCTGGAGATTTTGGAAATACCGAATAGGTAAATTCAACACCAATTTGCTTAGGAATCATCTGTTGAGCAAATATTTTGCTACCCATTATCATCATGAAGATTACTGTTAAAAATATTTTGTGCATCTTACTCCGTTTTAATGGTTAAACTGTTTATCAATCTTGCATGAACAAGATCTTCATTTTCAAGCTGTACTTTCAGATGCCTTCCCCCATTCTTTTCCAGAATTTCAATCTCCAAAACCTGATCTTTTAAGAGTGTAAACTGATCAAGCATATAAATCCCTTTACTGTCTGAATGATCAGCTATTATCCTTTCCGGGAAATAGGTAAGAACCTGCTTTAAAATCTTATCCTGAACGACCGTTCGCTTTAAGTTCTTTTTATCGACAATTTTAAAATTGACCCATTCAATAGCATACCCCACATTACTTTGATTCTTAACCTGCAATGTGAAATAAAACTTGTTGTCATTAACGTGCAGTGCTCTGACTGAAAACTCAATTCCATAGCTTTTTGAAACAATATGTTTAATAGTTCTGTTGCTTTTACTGTAAAGATTTTCCATAATGAGCCAGGTTAGAGAAGTTGAGCTTCCTTTAAGATCTTCAAATAATACATCAGTAGCATACTGCCGTTCAATACCTCTCTGAAGTTTTACTAAATCATAGCTGAGTATTTCCGGATAAGAACTGTAGGATGCATCAAAACTGTAAAATTTTCCATCTTCGGTAATAACCGAAAAATTAGTTTCCTCTTCAAAATCCCTGACAGCTGATTTAACCCGAAGGACGTTTCCTATAGGCTCTGCCTTATTGGCAACTAACAATTCACTACCTAGATCAACATATCGTATGGGTGATGGAAAAATCACATGGCTGGTTTTATTGTAGGTAACCTGTATCCTGAAAGGCTCTAATTTTCCCTCTTCCAGGGAATAATAGGTTGTCACGGAATCCTGCCCAAATGCCTTGCTTACTAATAGAAGTAATAGCATAATGAGAATATAATGACTCTTTTGTGTATTCATTTTTATTTTTTTGATTAGTTATTTTGGTGTAAGAGGAAGACCTGATGGCCAGCTTTTACAGTTACTTTCAATTGTCTGACTCTCTTCTGAAAATAACCCGACAGTCCCTGTACTACTCCCCTGCTCAGATCAGCTGCAATCTGCTGCCCTGCAGATTGGGTCATCATAATATCGGTGCCTGAAGTCTGGCTCATATTAGCTACAATATCGCTTACCGCATTCTGCTCCGCTGAATAAGGAACATACAATCCCATCTGACCGTCGGTGTCATAAACATTGATTTCTACAGGATAGATATTACCTTGAGATTGAATGGAAGATATTTTTAACTGAAGCCTCCCACCCTGAAATTTGCTTACTGCAATCAGTAAACTCCCAATTGGAATTTCAGATCGTCCGACTTTCATCGCTTCTGAAAGCCTTATAGATAATGTACTTTCGTTGACCAAAGTCTTAGTTTCATAGACCACACCTCTTATTGCGTTTTTTGTTTGAACTGAGTTTTCTGAATCATTTTGACTGTCATAAAATCTATTCTGATTCAAACCTGCGATAAAAGCACTATCCGACCGGTCTCTGTATAATGAGGAAACAACATTGGAACGTACCGGTATTGCTGAAGTCAGTTTAACCTTCTTTTCCGTTGACTTTTCGATTTCTTCTTTTCCTGCTGGTTTTTCCTGCTTTGGCATCGTTGGAAGATACTTAGCAGCCATTTGATACGATTTTTCCATGAGCTCTAACTGGTCGTTCATTCCCAGACCCACAGGAACAGCATGATTTTGCATTGACTCATTCTTTAGCCTTGAAATTTCTTTCCTTAGGTTATTGACCTCCTGATTATCCCGATTATAGAATGAGCTTAAGGTCTGCTGTGTATTTCGATAACTGTTCAGAGCATTCTGATCGGATTGCTGAAGTACACTTTTAGTGGATGTTGAAGAAGGTGGGTTGCTATTATAGTTTACACCGTTCTGGTCATTCCAGTAATCTGATAAAGTTGTTATTGAATTTCTCTTTTCTTCATTCTTTTGCTCTAATAACTGCTGCTCATAAGCCTTTTGCTTATCAGACTGCAATTGATCGTCTTTTGCCTGTGGAATAGCTGCATTAAATCCGGCCTCTTCAATAATGGTATGATCGGTTTTGGGCTTAAAGATGAGATAAAAGCAAGATGCACATACAGCAGCCATCAAAAAGTAGATGAAAGGTTTCTTTAATCTTTCCCATTGAGCCTTGGGATGATCATTCACTCCGTTAGAATTTTGGGAGAGATCATTTTCTGTCACTCTAATTTTCTCTGAATCTTTCATATTCTATTTTTTAGTGGATGAGTTTACTATTTCATTATGCTTCGATCCTTTTTCGATAGGTTTCTTAGAAATGCCGTCAATATGATTGATAGAAATGGTATTACTTCTTTGACCCGTAGAAATACAAATATTCACAATGACGATGACGGTTATCAAAACATAACCACCAAAGAAAACCTTGGTCAGGAATTTTTGTCGCTCTACCGGAAGAGATATCCATTGTGTATCAATCTTTACAACATAATTTTCGAGTGTATCTATTAGTTTTTTCATATCGGTCTTATTAGCGTTCAACAGTTTCGACATCTCTGTTTTCAAGCACGTTGAATTTTTCAATGATAAATCCCTGAGGATTGCTGTCAGACCGTACAGAATTAACCAATGAACAGTTGCTAATTAAATTCCTGATGGTAAGATTACTGGACCTGATAATGAATTGTCTTGCATAAGTTTTTACGTCATAAGGGTAAGTGTCAAAGTTGGCAACGACACTGTCTACCTCAACTCTCTGCTGGATATTACCTGAAATGATTCTGTTATAGTAACCTTTTTCCTGAAGGTCTTTATAGTAATTGAATGCGGATTGATCAGCCAAATTGAAAGCCCTTTTGACATTGCTTTCAATAGCATTCTTATCTGGGGCAATGGTGAAGAATAATTCGTGAAATCGTCTCACATGCTCTCTTGCTTCCACAGGTCTGTTGATCGACATATCCTGAGATAGCGCGACCATTAATGATTTGCCATTGTCCAGCACGTAGATCTTCTGACGCTGCTTCTCGGCAAATTGATAGGATTTAAAGACAACTACCCCTACGACTCCAAAACACAACACCGCAAAAACGAATGTAAATAAACGGATCTGCTTGAAGCTGCTCTCAATATTTCTTAACGTTTTAAATTCCATAGAACTGTATTTTTATTTTAATAATCTTCCCGAAATATTACCCGTCGCAGAACCTACTGCTGCTCCCGCAACATTACCTGATTTCGTGGCAGTTTGGTTTACATTACGCATAAAGTTGCCTGCACCTCCTGCCTGAATCACCCATCCAGTTACCGTCGGTACCGTAAAATAACCGATGATGCCGATTACCATATAGATGATGTATACTGTATTGGAGGTATCAGGAATGAAAGTGGTATCTGCGAGCATCTCGATATCCCGTTCTAAAATCAAAGTCTGTATTTTGGCAAGAATGGCACTGAATATATCAGCAACAGGAAGCCATAGGTAAACACTGATGTATCTTGTCAGCCATTGAGTTAAAGTAGTTTGGAAACCATCCCATACAGAAATGGCAAATGCGATAGGTCCTAATATTGAAAGGACAATCAGAAAGAAGGTTCTGATGGTATCAATAACTAAGGCTGCCGATTGAAACAATATTTCAAGAAACTCACGGAAACCATCTCTGATATCTTTCTTGATGGCAAACATTTCCCGTTCAATATACATTCCGGACATCGTGACCAAATCCGATGGTGACCATCCGAGCTCTTCCAGCTTCTTGTCAAATTCTTCGTTTGAAATAAGGTAGGCCATCTCCGGATTCCTCAGCATCGCTTCCCGTTCTAAAAGATCTTTTTTCTGTTGCAGCTCGTTCATATCCAAGACCTGATTCTCCAACATGGAGTGGCTGCCCTGAACAATCGGATTCATTACCCCATTAAGGCTTCCTAAAACCAATGTGGTAAAAAACATAATGCAGATGCCTATGGCAAAAGGTCTCAGCATGGGAAACAAATCAATAGGTTCCGCGCGGCTCAAGGACTGCCAGACTTTTAGTGCTACATAGAATAAAGCACCTAATCCTGCGACTCCTTTTGCCACAGCAGCCATATCAGCGCACATCGGCATCATTTCCTCATAAACGGAACGAAGTACTTCGTGTAAGTTATTCGGTTCCATCTTACCAGTATTTTTGATTGGAGGTTCCGTAAAGATCCAGCACCCTTTGGGTATTGTTCTGTTTTTTTGCTCTCAGATAACTGACCGAAATATTTTTATTGGTATAGTATCGTACCAGATTATGATACGCTTTGACCTCTTTATAAACCCGGTCAACAACATCCATCCTTTCTTTATCATTCAGAGAAAGACCGTTAGAAGTGATGATCTCTTTGAGTTCTTTCAATAGCTCCGTGCTCTCCGTAAGAAGCGCAGAATAACCATTGGCAATGGAAGCTAATTCCTGAGCATTAAAATTGGGATCATTCAGCATCTTTCCGAAATTATTCACATACATCTCAGAAACATCACCCACTAAAAGGACGGTCTGCTGAACCTTTCTGGCATCTTTGACCAGATTATTGATGGCTTTCAGCTGGTCATAATACTCTTTACCCTGTTCATATACTTTCTTAACTTCATTGAAGTTCTTAACAACGTTAGATACCGTTGAAGAAGTTTGTACAATTTCATTGGCTGAGTTCAAAATTCCCGAAGCCAGGTTTGCAGGGTCTGTTACGACAAATTGTGCTTTTGTATAGGTTACGGTAGCAAAGAATGCTACCATTAAGGTTTTAATGATTAAATTTTTCATTGTTGTACATTTTTAAATGATTGAATTGTCTTTTCTATTCGATTTGATTCTCTTAAGAGAAATCCTCTTGATGGCATGTTCGACATTGCCGTCAAGTTCCGATGCAAGATTCATCACTTCCATCTTTTCCGTTTCTTCAGTGGTATATGCCAGATATTCTTGTGTTGAAACTTCAGTGGCATAGACTGCAGAGTGCGTTCCACCCAGTCCAATCCAGACTTCCTTGTAAAGTCTTCGTGGATCATTATTCATATTGATCGACAGCACCTGGGACTTTTCTTTATCAGTCAATCCCAGCATCGCCTGAATATCATCGAACTTGTTCATATACTTCCTTTGGTCAAGAAGAATCTTACAATCTGAATTATTAATGATACTTTCTTTCACAATCGGTGAGTGGATGATATCATCGACTTCCTGAGTTACCACAATGGCTTCTCCGAAAAATTTCCTTACCGTTTTGAACAAATACTTAATGTATTCTGCCATCCCTTCTTTGGCAATGGCTTTCCAGGCTTCTTCGATGAGAATGAGTTTTCTGACTCCTTTGAGCCTTCGCATCTTATTGATGAAGACTTCCATTATGATAATCGTCACAATGGGGAACAGAATTTTATGATCTTTAATGGGATCGATTTCAAATACGATGAAACGCTTTGATAACAAGTCCAGCTGCTTTTCTGAATTGAGCAAATAGTCATATTCCCCGCTTCTGTAATACGGTTCCAGCACATTGAGAAAGTTGGCAATATCAAAGTCTTTTTCCCTGACTTTCTTTTGCTCCAATACTTTCTGATAATCATCTTTGACGTACTCATAGAATCCATTGAAAGAAGGATACTGGTCATCGGTTTTAATTCTTTCGATATATCCGCTGACTGCATTGGACAGGGCCACTTCCTCTGAACGGGTTGGTGGTTCATCATCCCTTTTCCATAGAGTCAGAATCAAGGTTTTGATACTCTCCCTTTTTTCAATGTCAAAAACACCCTCATCAGTATAGAATGGATTGAAAGCGATAGGATTGTCCTCGGTATAAGTAAAATAAACCCCGTCCTCTCCTTTGGTCTTTCCTTTAATGAGTTCACATAATCCCTGGTAGGAATTTCCGGTATCTACAAGAAGGACATGCGCTCCCTGCTCATAATACTGTCGCACCATATGGTTGGTGAAGAATGATTTACCACTGCCCGATGGACCAAGGATAAACTTATTTCTATTCGTAATAATCCCCTGTTTCATCGGCAAATCTGAAATATCCAAATGAATAGGCTTTCCAGTCAGGCGATCAGCCATCTTGATCCCAAAAGGTGATGGTGAATCCTGATAGTTGGTCTCTTCTGTGAAAAAACACAAAGCAGGTTCGATGAATGTGTAAAAGCTCTCTTCACTAGGAAAATCGCCTGCATTACCCGGAATTCCTGCCCAATATAAGGTAGCTGTATCCGTGGTATTATGACGGGGCTTACATTCCATTAAGGCTAGCGCACTCCCCGTATCATTTTTTAACTGCTTGAATTCAGCAGAATTGTCAGACCATGACATCACATTAAAATGAGCACGGATAGATTGAAGACCATAAGAGTGTGCTTCATTCAAATACTTTTCTATCCATTCCTTATTGATCTGATTGGCTCTGCTGTATCTTGCTAAAGAGTGCATATTCCTTGCTGATTTTTCAAATTGGCGAAGGTTCTCATCACTATTGTCAATGAACAGATACTGGTTATAAATGTGATTACAACTTAGCAGAAGTCCCACCGGAGAAGCAAATGAAAGAAGACAATCACTGCGGTCTGTGCTTAATTTCTCATAACGACTATGTGATGAGACTGTGCCTGGTAAATCCTCAGTATCCGATAAGGTGTGCATACTAATCCGATTATTACCGATTCGCATTTCTTCAGATCCCAGCTTAATATCGTGCAATGGTGGATGGGTTTCACGGGATAGAGTCAGATACTGCTCCAGTAGTCCAGACCTCTCGGAAGTTCCTGCTATCTCATCTTCTGTCATCCTTTCCAGATGGATATAACCACTATCATTCATTATCCGCTCCAGCTGATCGACCGCTTCAAGAAAATGACCAATGATTTCTTTGTCTTTAATCTCTTTTGGAATCAGCTTGCCTTTACAGAGAGAAGAAAAATTGCTCTGCATCCTCATTCTCTCCTTACTGGTTTTCGTTATAAAGAGATAGCAGTAATGATTTAAAAAGGGCCTCTCATTGAAATGCCTTTCAAATGATTTGGAAAGAAAACTCTGGTCTTCTTTTGACAAATCAGGATTGTAGTTTTCTTTAATAAACCAGTCCTGTTTGTGAACGATGGTGAAATCCGGGAGTGTTTTAATAGCCTTAAACCAAGCGGAATGCATGGCTTCATACTCAGCGGAAGCAACAGTAAACAGCTCGGGGAGTCTGACTTTAAAGCAGACGGTCACATCAGCGTCCTTTGAAATGATACAATCATTTTCAATCGCCAACAGTGGAAATTTGCTTTCCAAGGTTGCTGCTTTGGAAGAATTTCTCATATGTTTGTTCTTTTAAGGTTAATTTTCAGATACCGATAAATACTCTTTCGACTGATGATGTATTTCGGATGCTTTTTTTGAGCACTCATTTTCATCAGACCGTGCTCACCGTATTTTCCATTCAATGCGAAAGTCTGCCAGGTAAGAAGTCCACTGCTGATTCCTCCGAGAATTAAACACAGATAGGTATTGACACCTGCCATATACATAACCATAACACAAATCAATATTCCTAAGAGTCCTCCACTGAAGATAAAGAGGTATTGCGCTTTTAACCCTTTAAATTCTACCTTCCTTCCTATTCCTTTATTGATATGATAGGTATTCATAGTCGTCATTTAAAGGAAGAATGAGCGAAGAATGGTTGCGGCAACAATTAAGAAGATACATGCTCCAAACCAGCTGGCAGCAGTTTTACTGGTATCAGGGTCACCGCTGCTGAACTTGTTATAGACTTTTACGCCTCCGATGAGTCCGACGACTGCACCGATGGCGTAAATTAATTGGGTAGCCGGCTCAAAATAAGAGGTGACCATCTGTGTAGCTTCGTTAATTCCGGCTGAACCATTGCCTTGGCCGAATACCAAATTAATTGTTACCAATGTTAAAACAGCATACAGCAATTTTTTTCTTTGTTTTTTCATAATGAATAGATTTTTTGATTATGAAACCCGCACTTTACAGGCTTGAAGACAAAGATGTCCGAGTCTAGGTACTCAATAACAGGAATGGCAGTGGATGGAATCTTTTGGCTGTCAAAGAACCGTGCGCCAGTCAGAATTCCTGTATAAATAATTGTAAATTTGTAAGGAATTTCAAAAAAAAGAAATCATGGATAAAAGGTTCACAGATATTATTGAGCTCATCAAACAGTCTCGTAACAATGCGATAAGAAAAGTCAATGAGGAACTCATCGATCTATACTGGAATATTGGTAAGTATATCAGCAAAAAGGTAGAGCTGAGTGAATGGGGACAATCTGTGGTTAAAGAACTTTCTCACTTTATCCAGACTCATGAACCTGAACTAAAAGGTTTTTCGGATAAGAATCTTTGGAGAATGAAGCAGTTTTATGAGACTTACAAGGAATTTCCAAAAATCTCAACACTGTTGAGAGAAATCAGCTGGTCTCATAATCTGTCCATATTCTCCAGGTGTAAATCAATCGAGGAAAGGGAATTTTATATCAAGTTGACCAAACAGGAAAATTATAGCTTCCGGGAGTTAGAGAGACAGATATCCAGCAGCCTTTTTGAAAGAACGATGATTGGAAATTCAAAACTCTCAACAGTGTTGAGAGAAACTAACGCTGATATAGTCAATACATTTAAAGACAGCTATGTATTTGACTTTTTAAATCTGCCTGAAACATTCAATGAAAATGATCTCCAAAAAGGTTTAATTGAGCAGATGAAAAATTTTATCCTGGAGTTAGGACGGGATTTTCTTTTTATCAGTGAGCAATACAAAGTACAGGTCGGCAATTCTGATTTTTATATCGATCTTTTATTCTTCCACAGAGGGCTGCAATGCCTTGTCGCTTTCGAACTGAAAGCAGATAAATTCAAACCCGAACATCTGGGTCAGCTTAACTTTTATCTGGAAGCACTGGACAGGGATGTTAAACGTCAGAACGAAAATCCAAGCATCGGCGTACTGCTTTGTAAAGACAAAGACAGCGAAGTAGTAGAATATGCGCTGAGTAGAAGTCTTTCTCCGACAATGGTTTCTGAATACAAAACGCAGCTTCCCGACAAAAAGGTTCTGCAGAAAAAACTGCACGAATTGTTTGATAACAGATCTTAGTTGAAATTTATTAATAACAAAAGGGGAATTTGCTTAAACAAACTCCCCAATATCGAAACCTTCAACACCATCTTTGTAACTGGAAGATATGCCTTCAACATCATTCGAAATGCTCTGACTTAACAAATTTGAAATACGCTTCGAAGCCTCCCCCAACGAATTCTCCAAAAGATCAAAAAGCTCGGTCCCATGAATTTTTTGAATTATAGCAACTGCTTGCCGTTCTAAATCAGGTTCCAGCATTTTCCGCTGTAACAGCTGACCCGCAGTACTCAATTCCTGAAAGGTAACCCCTGTAGCAAACCCGCTTTCGATATTAGAGTCCTGATACTTCCAATCTTCTTCCTCCTGCCCCCAATTATCCTTGATTAGGATATCATCAAGATTTTTATTCTCGGTTACATCTTCAGCTTTACCGTCTCTGGTTTCTGATTCAAAATTATCTTCTGCTAATGAAGTAAATTCAAGGTGGCTTTCAGTGGCTTCAACTGGCCAACCTTTTCTTTTTGTTTGCTTACTATCTCCCATTATAGAGGGAGAACTTTTCTTAGTATTATCCCCATCTTTCGCACGGACTTTGACTAGGAATCTTCTGTTGAGAAGAATTAGAATGATAACGATTAATAAACCTATAACGATTATTTTTTCCATAAAATGATATTAAAAAATGGGACGGTATTTTTTATTGAAATCATCAGTAATTTCCTTTTCAAACATTTCGAAATGATATGCCAGTATATTATCCAGATAAGCATACAGAGAAATCTGGTCATCGGCAATGATTTGAATAATGCGTGAGAGGCGCTCGTGATATTCAGGACGGATATAGATACTTTTATCCCCCCTCTTAGTCATGGTATGATGAGTAAGAAACTGCTCCATATAGCTTATATCTGAGGATTTCTTAGTATTCAACTTATTTTTTATTACAGCTCTCTGCTTTTGGGGATCTGCATTTTGTACAGGAACTTCTTTTTTGGAACTTCCTGCCATAATGGACATCAGATATTGTTCATCGATAACGTTATCTTCATTGTTATTGTCCTGTTCCATAATTTATAGTTTTACAATTCCTAAAAATTCCACTATGAACTTATCCAGCCTGCATTGAGTCAGCAGCTTAAGATCCGCAGGCAGCAATGTTGATCGGAAAACCGTTTTTGATGTCGACTCTCCTTCTTTCCGAAATCTTTTACTGTCTGTAATGCTTGTTTCCATAAGCGGCAGCCCTAAATCTGAAATCACTTTACTGTAGTTTTTGTAGAGCAACGTCCGTTCTCTTCCATCCACCTGATTCCAGAAAAGATGGACTGCCCGAATTCCCGTTTGAGTTTCTTTCATCAACACATTGGTTAGAACATCGGTGAAACTTAACGTACTTTCCAATACAACACGATCCGCAGTAATGGGTGAAAAAATATAATGGACTTTCGTCAAAGTTTTTAAAATACCAGCGGTATTCACAGTTCCCGGTAGATCTAAAAATATAACATCAGGAATTGTTTCAGATCCTTCAACATAAGCATCTATATCCTCTAAAACCTGATCGGCTTTACTCTGGAAAATGGGATACGCTTTTTTATTAATACTCGTAAATTGTTTGTGAGCGATCTTTTTTAAAATCTCATTCTGCATCACCATTTTTAAATCCCGCTCTCTCATCTGGAGTAAACTGTACTGAGGAAAGTCACAGTCAAATACAGCGACCTGATACCCCATCCGGTAATGAAGGAGACTTGCCATAAGTGTGGTAAAAGTGCTTTTTCCTACCCCTCCTTTTTGGGTGGAAAATGCAATAATTGTAGGTTGGTTCTTTGTTTTCATTTTGCTTGATTTTGGTTATATATAATTGGGAAGAAAGACTGATTGACAGCCCCTGGCAATACATATATCAGGTTCCCTGTACTGCTTTCAGTGCTACTGGACGGAATTCCCGAAAGCTGTATGACTTCAATCAGTTCTGACTGAATGCCATTCATCCTGCAATCCTGAAAAATTGCTTTCCGGAAGACTATCTTTCACAGAGACTATCTTGACGGCTGGAATTCCGGAAGGCTGGCATGCTGGATTTCCACTATTCAGGATTTCTATCAGATCTGCAGTCAGGAAATCCCGCCCTCAATCTGATACAAATGAATAGTATTTCTTTTTTAAAACATTTCTAATGGTCGTTTTTGGCTTTAAGTGACTTTCTTTGACTTTCTTTCTAATATTGTCCCTACAAATGATTGTGGTTTACTTTGCTTCAGAAGACTAAGGAGGTCTTGGGAAATTGAACTTTATGAACGTGATCAGTATTACATCTGCTTTATTACTGGAATTTCCTTTCACCCGAAAGGAGCAAGTTATGTTTTGAGTGCCTCATAACTTTTTTCGTGCCTCAAAACAACTTGCCCTGGCTGGGGCTTTAAAAATCACTCCGAAGTCATGATTTTACTAATATTAAATTAAATGCGATGGACGTAAATAAAAAAAACAAAGGCGGGCGTAAGCCTAAGATGAATCCAAGTAAAAACAGGTATGTATTTAGACTTACGGATGAAGAAAACATAATGTTTTTAAAATTATATGAGGCTTCAGGAATGAACAGCAAAGCGAAATTTATTACAACAATATTGTTTCAGAAAGAATTAAAAATTGTAAAAGTTGATATTTCAACAATAGATTATCATACCCAATTGACCAAATTCTTCTACCAATTCCAGTCGATTGGAAACAATTATAATCAGATAGTAAAAATTTTATACCGAAACTTCACGGAGAAAAAAGCGTCTTTCTATCTCTTTAAACTGGAAAATCATACCAGAGAACTAGCTTTAATTGGTAAGCAGATTATAGAACTCACCAAAGAATTTGAACAAAACCATATTCAAAAAAATTCTGAAAAATGATCGCTAAAATTGAAAAAGGTGAAAACCTATGGGGTGCTCTTACCTACAATCAACAGAAGGTGGACAACGAAAAAGGAACGGTTTTATTCACTAATAAGATTCCTGATTTGTGGGATCGACCTTATTCGGTTAAATTTTTTCATCACTACTTTGAACCCTACTTGATAGCGAATAACAAAACTGAAAAACCGGTAAGACATATCTCACTTAATCCTGATCCTAACGATCAGGTTAATGACAAAGATTATCGGGAAATGGCTCAGCAATATATGCAGGAAATGGGTTATGGCAACCAACCCTATGTTGTCTTTAAACATACGGATATTGATAGAACTCACATTCATATTGTGACCACCTGTGTCCAGATCGATGGAAAGAAAATATCAGATCGCTATGATCACTCCCGATCAATGGAAGTCTGCAGGAAATTGGAAAAACAATACAACTTAAAAATTGCTGGTGAGAATAGAAATTTAAATCAAAACTCTATTTTTAAACCTGTAGATTATACTAAAGGGTATATCAAAACACAATTATCCTCGATACTACGACATATACCTCAAACCTACAGCATTCAAAGTATAGGTGCATATAACGCTTTACTCTCTCAATTCAATATCTCCTGTGAAGAGGTTACTGGAGAACTGCACGGAAAAATGAGAAAGGGAATGGTCTATTTTGCAACGGATAAAAATGGAAAAAAAATAAGTTCCCCTTTTAAATCATCCCTTTTTGGCAAACAAGCAGGGTTGGAAAATATTCAGGTCCTCATTGACAAGTCAAAAATGAAAAATAATCCTTCAAAATTCATTCTTAAAAGAACTATTGAAACAGCTCTCAGCACGAGTAAATCGGAAGCTTCTTTTAAGTCTCAACTTTTGGAACAGGGAATCGCTACGGTCATACGAAAGAATGATGAGGGAAGGATCTACGGAATCACATTTATAGACCATAACTCAAAATCTGTTTGGAATGGCTCACAGCTGAGTAAAGAACTATCAGCCAACTCATTCAATACACTGTGGAATGAGGTAGAAACAAAGCCTAAAACCAATTCATATAATAGTTCTAACAATGATATATCGCTTGAAAAATCTTCAGAACATTTCTTCAACAATAACAGCTACGAAGTATTTGACGGATTTTTTAGCGGGTTATTGTCTTCAGTTCCTCATGAGGATCAAGAGGAACAAATTTTTGAATCACAAATGAAAAAGAGACAAAGAAAAAGAAGATAAAAAATAATCTTCTTTTGTAAAAACGGTCTTATAACGATGCTCAAAGAGCCAAAGGCAGACAACGCATGCTTGCAACGCCTCATTTATATTTGAGAATACGTAATCCTGTATTTATGCTTCTAAAAGGTAATATGCAGGGTGAAGACGATTTAAGAGGACTTGCCAAAATCATGGCGTTTATGCGAGCGGTAAGCATTATTCTAATACTAATGCATCTGTACTGGTTTTGTTATGGATTTTTTGCACATCAACAATGGACACTGGAACTCATCAATAAGATTCTTTATAATTTTAATAAGACCGCAGGCCTTTTTTCTCAACCTATTTATTCTAAGCTGTTCGCAATAGTTTTACTGGCTTTGAGTTGCCTCGGAACAAAGGGAGTCAAAAATGAAAGGATCACTTGGAAAAAAATTAGTATTGTTTTTTCTATTGGTTTTGTCTTATTCTTTTTAAACACAATCCTCTTACAATCTGCCAGCAGTTTCACTTCTGTACTTTATATTCTATCTACCGGTTCCGGATACATCTTCCTGATGCAGGCAGGAGTCTGGATAGGCCGTTTACTCAAAACAGACTTAATGACCGATGTTTTTAACAATGAGAATGAAAGCTTTCAGCAGGAAACCCAATTACTCTATAATGAATACTCTGTTAACCTTCCTACACAATTCTATTATCAAGGGAAGTGGCATCAGGGATGGATTAATGTGGTAAATCCTTTTCGTGCCACCATTGTCTTAGGAACTCCAGGTTCAGGAAAATCCTATGCTGTTGTCAACAACTATATCAAACAACATATTGAAAAAGGATTTTCCATGTATATCTATGATTTTAAATTCGATGATTTGTCTACTATTGCGTACAACCATCTTCTCAATCATTCTGATGCTTATACCGTAAAGCCGAAATTCTATATCATCAATTTTGACGACCCCAAAAAAAGCCATCGGTGTAACCCCTTAAATCCTAATTTTATGACAGATATCTCAGATGCATATGAAGCGGCTTACACTATTATGCTGAACCTTAATAGAAGTTGGATTCAGAAACAGGGCGATTTCTTTGTTGAGAGTCCTATCATACTGCTAGCTGCCATCATATGGTTTCTTAAAATTTATGAAAACGGTAAATACTGCACTTTTCCACACGCTATAGAGCTGTTGAACAAAAAATATGAAGAGGTCTTTACGATATTAACCTCTTACTCTGAATTAGAGAATTACCTATCTCCTTTTATGGATGCATGGCAAGGGGGTGCACAGGATCAGTTGCAGGGGCAAATCGCATCGGCTAAGATTCCTTTGTCAAGAATGATCTCACCACAATTATATTGGGTAATGACCGGAGACGATTTTTCTTTGGATATCAATAACCCCAATGAGCCTAAAATTCTGTGTGTTGGAAATAATCCTGATCGTCAAAATATCTATTCTTCTGCTCTTGGGCTATACAATTCGAGAATTGTTAAACTGATCAATAAAAAAGGACAGTTAAAAAGTTCTATCATAATTGACGAGTTGCCTACTATTTATTTCAGAGGCCTGGATAATTTAATTGCTACTGCCAGAAGTAATAAAGTTTCTGTATGTCTTGGGTTTCAGGATTTTTCCCAGCTGACAAGAGATTATGGAGACAAGGAAAGTAAAGTCATTCAGAATACGGTCGGAAATATTTTCAGCGGTCAGGTGGTTGGGGAAACAGCAAAAACGTTATCTGACCGTTTTGGAAAAATACTGCAAAAAAGACAAAGTATATCCATCAATAAGAATGATACGTCCACCTCTATTTCTACCCAATTGGACAGTTTGATACCTGCTTCGAAGATCTCTACCTTAACCCAGGGATTTTTTGTCGGTGCTGTATCTGATAACTTTGATGAAAGGATTCAGCAGAAGATTTTTCATTCCGAGATTGTCGTAGACAATGTTAAGCTTTCTGAAGAAATGAAAAGCTTTCAGCAGATACCGCAGATCCGATCCTTTATTGATGAAGACGAGAATGATTGTATGACCAGGCAGATTCAAGATAATTATAGAGAAATTAAGTCAGATATTCTCAATATCATCACAGATGAAATGGATCGAATAAAAAATGATCCTGATTTGCAACATTTATTGAACTCGGATTAAAGAATGAAACCTCAAATACCATACGATTTGAGGTTTCTGTTTGTATTTATGTTACTCAGCATCACTGTTTAAAAAATATTGATTCAAATTGTCACTCACCAATTGAAGGAATTTGGTTGGTCCCTGTTTTCGGTTACGAATTTCAAAGATGGTTTTATGAAAGTTGCCTAAATCGCAATCCAATGACTTTTCTGTAAATTTTATGACTTCGCTTAACTCTATATTACCACCGTTAAAACAACGCATCTGGTAAAGTGCATAGATAAGCTCTATAAGACCGACCTTTGATCCCGACCAGCTCAAAGGAGAAAATACTTTTGTGGTAAAGGTATCATTCGAATTTTCGATTTGCTTCTTTAAATACTGATCGTACTGCTGATTGGAAATAAATCTGGCGATCATATGATCGTGGGAAGTTGTAAAACTTGGATCATAATTATAAAATCCGGATGATAACTTCATTTTTAGGTCGTAGGAATTGCGAACAAATATTTTATGATCAAGATAGGTTGCTTCCCGTTTATAGTAACTGTAAAATGCAGAATGCTCCAAATAAAAGTCTTTCAATTTTTCCTGTTCTGCTTCATAATATTTTTTTAAGGTCTTATTTCCGGCAGCCGGCTTATGAGATTCAATATCCAGTACTGCTGAATAATAAATAAATTTTGCAATAAACTGCGGTTTCAGTTTTTTAAAAAAGAATACTTCTTCAGCAATATGATCAAAATGATGGTTGGAAACCAAAAGTTTTAATTTCCTTATCGACTCATCAATAATAAGTAATGCCTTTTCTGAAATTTTGATCAGATCATTTCCGTCAGCATTGACTTCGTTAATCTTTAGGTCCAGATCCTCCAATAACTTCGAAGCTCTTTTAAAAATTGTTTTTGTTACCATGTCCTTTTTTAAGGAATTTACAAAAATTACCTAAAGCACGACTTAATCAACTAATACCCAGTTCCTTTTTCCGATTCTTTATATAATCAGTAGGTCTGATCCCATTGATATCAAAGAACAGATTTGAAAAGTTCTGGCGTGCCGCTATACCGCATTCATCAGCCAGAGCCTCGATAGTATAATTTAAATATTTACTGTTGGTATTAAGCAGGTTAGTGATATAATTAATTCTCAGTTCAGCCATGTATTTATTAAAATTAATCCCTTTTTGTTCATTGATATAAACCGAAAGATAGTGTGAATTGGTTCCCAGCTTTAAAGCAATACTTTTCTGCGTAATTCCTTTCTTTTTGAAATGTTGCTCCTGCTCAAACTTCTGAAGTTTTTCTTTTATTTCTAAAGCCATTTCCGGGGTAAGAGAAGTCTTTCTTACAGGCAGCTCTATCATTTCTTCTCTTAAAATATCATTCATATTATATCTTCCTTCAGCAATTCTCTTTTGAAGAAGCTGATATTGTTTTTTTATCTTTTGATCTCTTCGATACCGGACAACAAAAAAACCAAGAACTACACTTCCTGAAACAATAAGTATCTGAGCCAATACTATTTTTTTAGTACTGGATCTCTCGATTTCTTCTTTTGCATCCATCAGTGTACGTCGGTCAAAATCTTTATGAAGTTTCAAAGATAAATAGGGAAAATCTTTACTGATTAAACTGTCAGCTTTTAAAAGCTGATTGGTATAGTACAGTTGCTTTTCGAGGTCTCTATCTTTATAATGATCGATAAGATAGTGATAACTCTTATAGACCTCTGGAAGTATAAAATCATGTTTATTGAAAATAGAGTCTATTTTGTTATAACATCCTACAGCCCTATTTACATTATCCTGTGCTTCATACGTTTTACCCAGATAATAATATACTACAGAAGCCCAGGCAAAATCATTTCTCTTTAGAATATTGGGTAAAGATCTTTGCAAGTGATCTTGAGCACCAACATAATCTTTATGATGAAATCTGGAAATTCCGATGCATTTTAGGAAATAGCTTTTTTCAAGTACAAAATCATTATTATTGGCAGTTAGCCGATAACCTAAATTGCTTAAACTATCACTCTTGGCAAAATGATGCAGATATCTGTTGAGGACAGTCAATTGATGTAAGCAGTTGAGATACGCCTTCTCATAGTTAAACTGTTCATTTTCATGATGGTTTTCATTCAGCTTTGACCTGTAAAATGAAGTACATTCAAGAAAATGCTTCATGGCGTCATCATAATAGCCCAAATGACTTTTTACAATTCCTAAATGATAAAGGACTTTATACCTATGGTACTCATCTTTTGAGCCTTTTGAATGCGTATAGGCTTTAATGTATTCATTTAAAGCCAGCTTAAATTTTTTTTGATAAAAATAATAGATGATTCCCTTGCTTAAATATTCTTTACTGATGTCATCTTGGCTTCCATGCTGCAAACTGACAGTAAGCGCACTGTCAGCATACTTCATCTTGTTTTTATAATCAAACTGTCTTGCATCTCTATACCCTTGAATCAGCTTTGAAAAATTATTTTCGTTTTTTGCTTTCTCAATGTACAGTTTTACATAAGGCATTGCATGAATGTCATCTATTGCCATTTTTTCATAAGGCTTTCTAATTTCACTGAAAGTTTTTTCCTCTTTCTTTTGTGAAAATAAAAATTGTGAAAAAACAGGAAATAAGATGAGAAAGCAATAAAACTCTTTCATAGACTGATATTTAGAACCTCACCATCTCAAAAATAAACATTTATGTTTTAAATAAATCAAATTTCAATGAATTAAATAACAGAAAGACTAAAATCCTGTAAAATACGCAAATACAGCCACTTGAACTCTGATATTCTCATGTATTAATTTTAAAATTGAGACGTAACAATTTTAAAATAGAGCCATATAACAGTTTTTTTTAGCTCATAAGCCGGATAATTTTGACATCAGAATTCTAATATAATCCGGCCGGGATAACCCAATTAAAATTATCAAAATGAAAAAGTTTATCCCATTTTTAAGCATAATCATCGCAGCAGTTTGTCTACAAAACTGCAACCATCGAGATGAAGATATGATTTCAAATAGTGAATATATTGAAAAATCAGAGCCCACAATAAATGGCTTAGTAATGAAACAGGATTCTGCTAAATCCATAGAAGTCATTGAAGATCCTGGAACAAAAGATCCTCCTGTCAGAGACGGTGATAATTGGCGGCTTATTCAGGATTAAAAACAAAAAATATGATTCCCCACACCTCCATATCAGTTGTTACAGGCTTACCATGTCCAAAGAGTGGCATCTGGGAAAGTATGGGGAATTTCAAAACAACTGTAACCCTCTTTAAGGGTGAACCGATGCCTGAATATTGCGGATGGAAAATCAAATGGAGACTGGTTCAAATCTGTTAAACATAATGACAACAAAGCATGAAAAATTTTTCCAACATATTCCCTACTATTGTAAGTTACTTTTTTATTGTATTATTTGTGTACGCGAGTGTAAGTAAACTTTTTGAATTTGAAAGATTTCAGATTCAATTAGCACAATCACCACTTCTCAGCGCTTATGCAGGTTTTGTTTCTTACGGTGTCATTATGATAGAATGGATTGCTTCCATCTTACTGTTGGTTCCCATCTGCAGACGATCAGGCTTATACCTCTCACTTTTTTTAATGTCAGCATTTACAGCCTATATTTTCATCATTCTCAACTATAGTGACTTTGTTCCCTGTTCCTGTGGAGGAATTCTCGAAAAACTGGGCTGGACTGAACATTTAGTTTTTAATGTAATATGTGTATTACTTGTAATTATTGCCTTATTCTTAATGGAAAAGAAGATTCCTGTCCGGAAATCAAAAACTACTATAACGGTATCAACATCAATCGTACTGAGCATTATTTTAATCATCGGTATGTTTCTTTCCTCGGAGTATGTCATTAAAAAAGAAAATAATTTTACAAGGCGGTTTATCAAGCACCCTGTCATCGAGCATCAATCTGTACATTTGGAGAATGGTTTCTATTATTTTGCTGGGTTTGATGATCATAACATTTATCTATCTAACCAGAAATATCCGCAGCAGCTCCTCACAATGGACTCTTCGATGCACCGAACAGCGATTACCTCTGCCCGAATAGAAACAGATCATCCTTATAAAAATATCAGGCAAATCGTATCAGACAATCATTTTTATATTTATGACGGGTCGGTACCTATCTTATTTAAAGGTAAACTTGGGACCGAATCTACTATAAGAATAAGTTACAAAGACGCTTATTTTAATGATCTCAAGGTCATTGACTCTTCCCGTTTTGCCATTAGGACACAGATACGTCCAAGCAATCATCTGGTTCTGGGACTACTTGATATTGACAGTCCTGAGAATTTACAATTAAAAACAACTGTTTTAAAGAAACAGACCGATGGTCTGTTTGACGTCGACGGAAGCATGGCCTACGAATCGCATACGAAAAAACTGTTATATACCTATACTTACAGAAATCAGACAATTGTCATGAACAGCAGTATGCAGGTGCAAAAATTTCTAAAAACTATTGATACCGTAAAAACTGTCCAGATTAAAACAACGAAGCTTTCTGATGGCACTTACAAGATGAAAGCACCAGCACTAAAGGTCAATATCAGATCCGTGGTGTACAAAAATTTACTTTTCGTTCAATCCAACCTGATGGGCAGACACGAATCGAGAAAAGCCTGGAAAAAATCAGATGTATTGGATGTCTACGACATTGATTCCCAAAGTTATGTAGGCAGCATCTATATTTTCAAGAAAGATGATCATACACTCAATGATATCATTGTAACCGAAAAATATCTGTATACCATCCATAATAATGAACTCACCCAATATAAAATGACAAAAGCATTATCTCAATATATTAAATCGGGGAAGCCGAAAACCGATCAACAGAGTAGGCAGCACTAAATATTTCATTCTATGAAAAAAATCCTTTTCCCTGCTTTACTAGTGGTACTAGGAACAGGAACAGCATTTGCCACTAAGATGGCAAAACAGACAAACAAAGCTATTGTACCGGGATACGTTATGGTTCCGGATGGTAATGGAAATTTCACTTGTGAGCAAGCAGGTAAAAACTGTAGTGACATTCCGACAGGACCGATCTGTGAACTATCAGACGGCACCCAGCTGAAAGAACAGGTCTCAGAAACTTTCTGCGATAATGTTCTCAGAGAAATTCCACAGTAAAAGAAGAGGATGCCTTACAGGGCATCCTTTTTCATTTCTTTATCAATCCAGGGAATATCTTTTTTATCTTTCAAAAAGTAATCCCACCATTCCAGGATTCTCAAATGCAGATCTATGCTCTCCGCACTGTTTTTTGCCAGGTCATGATCCTGATTTTTATAATACAGTACTACCGCCTTTTTTTGATTTCGCAGCAAACCCGTATATAATTCTTCGGTATGAGTATAAGGAACGTTTCCGTCTTTCAGTCCTGTCCAGAGAAGGATCGGCTTATTAACTTTCTCTACATTGGCAATAGGGCTGTTATCATAGTAAAGCATTTTATTCTTAGAAAACGGCACCTTCATATCAAACTGTCCGTTTTCAAAGCGGGGATAATTGGGAAGATTTCTTTCCTGACTGAAGGAAAAATAAAATTTAACAAGGTCGGTAACGGCTGCTCCAGATATATAGGCCGCAAAACGATGGGAACGGGTCGCTATAAAACTGGTTCCGAATCCCCCAAAGGAATGCCCCATGAGTCCTACTCTATTGCTGTCAATATTGGCATATCTTTTTAGGGCATCCAATCCTGAATGCACACAATCCAACGCAGAGAACCCAGGTCCCCGGCTATCCAAAACCACATCGGGAAGAAAAACAAAATAGCCATTATCAATGAGTGACCGGATATTAATCCCTATTCCCGAAAAATAAGGATAGGGATATACCGATGCACTTTTATTCTGAACTTCATAGATCGACAAAATCAAGGGATATTTCTTTCGGGCATCAAAGTTAAGGGGATAATACAATACACCTTTGATTTGTACTCCCAAACTATTCTTGTATGAAAGTATTTCCTGCCTGGCCGTAGTGATCTCATGATCATGTCTATTGCTTTGATACACTTCTTTCTTATGACCGCTATGATATTGATAAATTGCCTGAGGGCTGTTAAAATTCTCTTCCAGACTGAAAACCGCCTGGCTCAGGAGATTTATTTTGAAATCACTTATCCTATTTTTAGTCGCTGGAAGAAGCACCTTTATTTTATTCTGAAACCATTGAGCATATGATGTTTCATTGTTGTTTTGATCATACTGCTCAAGGATAATAGGCTTCTTGGCATTAATGCTGCGGATTCTAAAATCTGCGCCTAACGTTCCATAAATCACATCTTCTTTGACATTGAGAATAGCAATTTTTTTATTCGCTGTTAAGGGCAGTTGTTCCAAATTTTTCGTCCGTACATTAAACCTGTATATTCCACTCTCGCTCTCAAAAAAAACATAATGATTGTCATCACTAAAAATTGGCCTCCCAATATGAAGGTTTTCAATCGTCATTTTTCCGGATAATAAAGTATTATACAGAATCCATCGCTTTTCTTCTTCACTGAATCCTACTATATATTTACCCTGTCGGCTAACTACAAGGTTGGAGATCTGAGAGAGTATCTTTTTTGAAGTTTTACTATAACGGTCATACAAATAAATGTCAAACCAAGAAACAGAACTGACGTAGGCATTCCTTTCCTTTCGGTCAAAGCTCAGAAAATATCGTTCATGATCCATAGCAGCCATAAACGCAAAACCAGTATCTAGCTTTTGAGACTGCTCTGAATTTACATCATACACCCAGTAATTATGATACTGCTCTCCCATTCTATAAAGCCATAAATCGTGATCGGTACCATATTTTACTTCCGGCTGGGCGGTAGGAGCAGGTTTTGGACGACTATTAAAATCCAGAAAAAAGGCAACTCCGTTATTGATCTCACGAACCTCAATATAATCAGACTTAATAAAACCATTGCCAACTCTTGAAACTTTGAGTGATTTGGTATCGAGTAATACAAGCTGTAATCCATCAGAAGATTTCTCCTGCTCTGTAACTGCCAGATATTTCTGTGAGGGTGCGAGCATGATTTTTTTTATATTCTGTTCAGAGGTATAGACTTTATTAAATTCTTTGGATTGCAAAGACCAAACCGATGAGAGATTGCTTCGGTTAACTATTACATATAATTTATCCTGTTTATTACTAACCAACTGTGTCACATCAGAAACTGAGGCAACAAGTTTGTTTTTGCTGTCAAACACTTCCAGAAAACGGCTTTTGTACCAAACAGCATAATATCCCAGAGCAGGCAGTATTTCTATTTTGCTAACTTCCTTAAAATCTTTCTTATCTCCGTTTCGAAGATTGATAAGTTGTGCCTTGTCACTACCCAGCCAGAAAAAATGATTATCCTTCAAAAAGTAGCTTTCAGAAACTCCAGTTAAAACAGCTTTGACAGTTTGCTGTTTGTCAGCAGTGGCAATAATGGTGGTATCTGTATTTTTCTTGTAAATCTTTGAAAAAGAAACCCATCGGTTATCATCTGATACTTTTAAATGAGCAATAGTATAGAATGCAGCATATCTCTGTTGTATAGAATCAATATTATATTGTCCCAAAAGTCCTTGGCTGCACATACAGATAATCATTATGCAAAATAGCGCTTTAATTTTAATAGCCTTCATTTTGAGGTTTTAAATTGGGATTTAACAAAATATCCTGCTGGGGAATTGGCCATAGTTTATGAAAAGACTTCCAGTTAGGCTTTCCCTGTATAGATGTATCCAGCTTTCCGACTCTTTTCAAATCGAAGAAACGATGTCCCATCTCTGTAAAAAACTCTCGTCGGTTTTCCAATATGATCTCACTGAGTGCTTCTTCTTTTGATAAAGGCAAAGCTAATGATGCTATTGCTGCCCTCTGTCTGGTTTTATTGAGGTAAAAAAGTGCTTCATCTATTTTATTTTGCTGTACCAAAGCCTCGGCTAAAAGAAGATATACTTCTTCCAGCCGGGCAATAATTGAATACTCCGTTGTATTGGCTGTCCTGTTTTTATATTTCTCAGCTCTGTACCAGGTTGTTCCGTTAAAAGTTACCGGTGCCATCCAGTATTGTTTTCTGAGATCTGCGGGATAAAATGCATTGACAAGGCCAGTACTGAGAGCCGTCATTGAAGGTGCTGAGTTGTTAAAATAATAGATTCCGGACTCTTTGGTGCCGTCACCTGAATTTTTAGGTTTCAACTGCCAGAGAATATGCGAACCGGATTTGTTAAAGACCTTGGTAATATCATTCTGAAACTGGTACAGCGGACTTTGAATAATGCCCTTTAACAGTAACTCAGCCTCTACCCATCTTCCCTCTAGCAGATAGACTTTAGCCAATAGCAGTTCCGCCATTTTACGGTTAGGAAAAATCCTCTCCGTATTTCTGTAGTTGTCCTGAAGCAGGCTGATGGATTCTTTAAGATCTTCACTCAGCTGTATAAGCACCTGTGCCTTATCAGTTTTTGAAATCGACTGATTAACCTGATAATCGGTAGTTGTCGGATAAGGAATATCTCCATATACCTGCTGAAGGTATAACAGCAGCATGGATCTGACCATTAATGCCTCTCCTTTGATTCGGTTGCGGTCTGCCTGGGAAATAGACTTTGACTTTTCAATGCCTTCCAGTATGGCATTGGCCACATAGATCTGCTTATATGAAGTTGACCAGTCTGTATAAATACTGACATTGGAATCGTTCTGAAGGTTTTGGGATATCTCCGGTAGTCCATTGGTTGCCGTAGTGGAATAAAAATCCAGGTCATCGGTGTAAAGCCCTAATAGTCTGCCCGATTGATCCCCTGCAAACGGTGAGTTGTCGCGCAGTCCAGAATATAATCCAGCCAGAGCAGCATCTGCCGTCTGTACATCTACAAATACCTGATCTGAAGCAATCTGATTGGAAGGCAGTTCTACTTCGATCAGCTTTTCACAGGAACTCATATTGTTTAGTATTAAAAATCCTGTTATGATATAGAATTGTTTATAAAGTTTCATTGTACTGGTTTTAAAAGTTAATCTGCATGCCGAAAGAATACGTTTTTAGAGGCGGCAGAAATCCTAAAGATGAAAACTCCGGATCCAGCCCGAAATACTTGGTCCAGGTATAGAGGTTCTGGCCCTGAAAATAGATCTTAGCTTCTCTGATGAGCTTCCCCTGCAGAGGAATCCGATAGCTGAGCTGAATATTTTTCAACCGAATGAATGACCCATCGGACACGGTGGCATCACTCATCTGAAATAAACTGTGCAGGGGTGATGCGGTAGCATGATACGGCATATACAATCCATTCGGATTGTCGGGTGACCAGACATTCAGGGCCTCTACAGGAAGGTTCCGCATCAGTCCGGGGGAAGACATCTGATAATTAAAATTGCGGCTCTGCTGTTTGACAAAGTGGACAAGAAGTGACAGCGACCAATTTTTATAGCTGAAATTATTGCTCCAACCCCCGAAAAACTCTACGCCTATATTCTTAATAATCTGCCTGTCATCAGGGGAACTGATCCTGCCGTCGCCATTGTAATCCGAAAAGATATACTGACCGTTCTGAGGATTGATACCTTCCAGATGATACAATTTTATAATATTAACGGATTGCCCAATTGCATAAGAGTTGGCATAGGTAGAGCCTTCCAGTCCCGGGAACGACAGAAGCTTATTCTTCGGAATGCTTAGATTGGCAGATGTTTCCCATTTAAAAGCTCCGGTAAACGGACGGCCTGCGATCTCAAATTCCCACCCCGTATTTTGAATGGTGGCATCCAGATTGGCCAGCACTGAAGTAAACCCTGTTACCGATGGAAGCTGATAGCCTACCAGTTGATTCGATGAACGGTTGCGGTAATGGGATGCCGTAACATGAAATCTGTCCTTAAAGAATCCCATTTCGAGTGCGGCTTCTAATTTGACGGTTTTCTCCCAGCTGAAATTAGGATTGAAAAGTTTGGAAGGAACCAGTCCTGTTACATTATTATATCCTAAGGTAGAAGTGATAAACGTATCGTTATACTGGTAGTTCCCAATATTATCAGTTCCGGATGAGCCATAACTTCCTCTCAGCTTTCCAAAGGAGAGCCAGGACAGTTCTTTCATAAAGCTTTCGTTGGAGAACAGCCAGGCCGCTCCCACCGCCCCGAAGTTCGCAAACTTACGGTTGGTTCCAAAACGGCTGCTTCCGTCTCTTCTGCCCGTAATATTAATGATATAGCGATGGTCAAACTGATAATTAAGTCTTCCGAAGACGGCTGTATACTTATATTCTGTTTTGGTCTGGTCCGAGATCAGTTTTGTGGTAGCTGCGGCAATATTTTCAATAAATGCATTACTGGTAAAACCATATCCCTGTATGGCACCCTGAGTATTCAGATCACTCTGATAGGTACCTCCGGCCAGGACATCCACCTGATGGCTATCTTTTTTAAAGCTCCAGTTCAATTGCGGTTCCAAAGTGTAGGACATTCTGCTTTTATTGCTTTGTAACGCCCTGGAATTGGCAGGGCCTATCCCTAATGATGGGTTATAGATCGTACTGGGCTGCAATGACAGTTCATCAAAGGTCTGGTAACTGATTCCTCCATTGAGTCTGACCTGTACATTTTTCATAAGTTCGTAATCCGCCGTGAAGTTATTCATGAACTGCACATTGTTGTTGGAATAGGTACTGTTATAGGCAGCCAAAGGATTATCAAAGGTATTGTTTTGCCAGTTGATATTCCCTTGTGAATCATACAGAGCCGGTGCATTAGGTGCCAGAAATAAAGCACTGCCGGTATTGTCAAGGCTGATTACATTATGTTCCAGCTTGGAAAAGAGTGTTGACATGGTAAAGTTCAGACGGTTGTCTGTCGAGCGGTGTGACAGGTTACCCAGTAAGGTATTGGTTTTATACCGGAAATCTTTGGCAAATACTGTAGTCTGCTCATTATGTCCGTAACTTACCAGAAAAGAAGTCTTCTCCCCGCCACCTGATAAAGACAGTTGGACATTGGAGGTAACCGATGTATTACCGAGAAGTGTTTTGAACCAATCCGTATAACGGGACTGGTCCCATGTTCCGTTGATATCATAAGCAGTGGCCGGATATACGGTAATTCCATCATTTGCATAAGCCTGTCTGCGCATTCCCAGATATTGCTCCGTATTCATCATGGTAAGATTGGAAAGGCTGCTGCTTAAAGCATAGGATGTATTGATAGAAAGCCCTAATGTTCCTTTCCTGGCCCGTTTAGTCGTTACCAGTACCACGCCGTTGGCTCCTCTTGAACCATAAATAGCCGTGGCATCTGCATCTTTTAAAACCTCAATGCTTTCGATATCATTAGGGCTGATATTGCTTAAAGGATTTAGGTTGGCATCTGACAAAATATTGGCACCGTAGGTAGCAGTTATTCCGCTTCCCGCTGGTACACCATCCACTATATATAAGGGCTGACTGCCATCGATTTCACTGTTGGCATAAGTTCTCAGGCTGTTGCGCCCTCGAATCTGGATGCTGTAGCCACCACCCGGAACTCCTGAATTCTGGGTGATATTTACCCCTGCCATTCTTCCCTGCACGGTTGATAAGACATTGGAGACAGGCTGGTTTTCTATATCTTTTGCTGAAACTTTGGCAATACTACCGGTTCTTTCTTTGTCTTTAACCTTGTAGTAGCCGGCGTTGAGAATAACTTCTTCGATTCCCTTTACTTTTTGTTCTAAGCTGATATTAACGACGGTCTGATTAGTGAGTGTGAATTTCTCTTCTGCATAATCAGGGTGTCTGAACAATAGGATGGCATTTTCTGCTGAAACCTGTAATGTATAGGTTCCGTTGTTACCAGTTCTGGTTACCTGATCATTACCTTCTTGGGAGATTATAACTCCTGGGAGCGGTTTACCTGATGAGGTTACGGTACCGGAAATAGTGCGTGTCTGGGCTTTTATAGTAATGCTTACCACGGTAAACATGAGCCCAAAGAAAATGCCTCCTATATTGTAATAGGAATTTTTCATAGATTTGTAAAGGTTTTTAATTTTTTAAAGATTAATTACTGAACTACGCTCTTTCCCGTAAGTGTCCAAACTGCATGGGAAGGGGCTTTTTTCTTTCTTCTGATTTTTAAGTTGAGTAGTTTTTGATTCATTTTTTAGATAAAGACTTTCCTGATGTCCTTTGGTATGAAAAAGGACTGGTGAGGTTCTGTAAGCAGTGACCTTTAGGGCACCGGAAAGAATTAAATATGAATGAAATCTGTGTTCCCGTGTAAGCTTTTTAAAGCCGCAATAGGTTGTACATTCCTATTGTATCGTGTAGTCTGATACTATGTTTAGGAAGCGGGCTTAGATTGTGATGTAGAGATAAAGCGAACTGCATTGAAAAAAAACGGCATGGGACTCAACATTATCAGTAATAGGGGTACTGGTATACCTTACACACAGATAAGAGGAAGAGACCCACGCCTAGGTCGTGAGCCGCTTACTTATCGTCTTGTGTGTTTAAAAATTACCAGTTTTCTATTACAAGATTCTAAGCAATAGCTTCTATTATTCGTTGAAGTATCGCAAAGTTAACAAACAATTATTTATTTGCTAACAATTATTCCAAATATACAAAAAATATCGGTACGGCATAGCGTAACGATATTTTTTTTCTTAAATCGTTAATTGCATTTGTGAATACAGAACAAAATATTTACAAGATTAAAATAATTATAACCTTAAAAAGACTTTTGGAGAGAGGGAAAAATCTTCAAAAAGAACTTAAGGATAATAAAGTTGTTTACAGTTATCATGGAGTTGCTTCCAATGCACTCTTACGAAAAGCTACAATAAATGATACCTTAAACGGTATTACATCACCTAAAGCCACAACTTTAATTAGTATCGTTGAAGCCATGGAATTCACAATGACAGATTTTGGCAAAGAGTTTGACAGTATCTCATATGATGAAATAAAGAAATTTATGAATGAAAATTCATAAAACAATTTATTCTAATTTACCAATTTCTTTATAATAATGACCAGAACATTGTTTTAAAACTTGTTTTATTTCTTTATATTCTTTTTGTTTTTTGATTAAGATAAATTTATAGTACAATAAAGGTGATAGTCGTAATAATGCTATAAATTTTTAGTGTTTTCATATTTGTGGTTTTTGTAAAGACAGAAAAATTCATGAATTGAATATCAAAAGAATAAATTGTTATATTTGAAGATATAAGAATTCAACAATAATAGTATGTATCATTTTGACGAGCTTACTTTCGAACAAAAAGAAAAATTTAAAGAATTTAAAAAAATAACTAGCTCCTTTGAAATTGATGTTGAGGCGTGGTGTAAAATAACTGATGAAAACCCATACTTATGGCATACTGATTCATATTTCCCTGATAATTTTCTTGATGATTATATTCTTAGAAATAATTATAATGAATGTAATGGATATATTAATGAATTAAAATTATTAATTGAAAATAGGAGCTGTACAGAAAGAGAAATCTTAAACTTTATTTCTAATGATAAACTTTTTATAGCCGCAGCTATCCTGAAAAGTTTTACTTTGTTTGGACATCACGACGGATATATTTTTAAAGAATTCGAATTACCCCCACATTACGTCTGCGATTATTTAATTGTTGGGAAAAATTCTGATGGTTACCATTTTCTCTTAATTGAATTTGAAAATATATATAATAATATAACAATTTCTGATGGAGATTTTGGAACAACAATCAGAAAAGGGTTGAATCAAATCGATGATTGGAAAAGCTGGATGGACAAGAATTTCCTAACATTTTCGAGTAATTTAAAACGATTTAAAAATAAACGAGAAACTTTACCTGATGAATTTAACGATTATGATTCGACCAGATTTACATATTGTGTTGTTGCAGGCAGAAGAGAAGATTATAAAGAAAAAACATATCGTAAAGTTAGAGAATTGTCCAAACAAAATATTATATTAACTCATTATGACAAGCTATTGGAAGAAGCAGAATTTCTATTAAATTCTGGAAGTTATTAAAACTTATAACAATATAAAATAGAAGTACATAATTATATATTTTTATTGCAATATTAAGTGTAAATATTTTAGACATAGAAATTAGCAAAATAATTTTATAGTCATTAGATAAAGTCGTGGCTATTACAAATTATCTAATATCATAACTATCTACATCTTTTGTATAATTTTTAGGATTAACTTCTTCAAATTCTTCTTTAGTTGCATACATGTATCTTCGATCTCTATGACTAAAGTACTCAATTAAATTTAAAATACAATCTCTTAATAAATGATCAAGCTTAAGATAATTTCGAAACATTTCTCCATGGCTTTTTCCAACTATACCTTCATGTACGGCAAGATTTCTTTCTCTTTTTATAAGACTTTTTACATTCTTATTAATAGGAATTTTAGCATATTCTAAGAAGTTAGTAAGTGATTTATTAGTACTAGTATGATTAATATTTAAGTTAGATATGATAGCATTCATTCTGGACCAAGATGGTTCATCAATACTTTTGACAGGTAAAATCGCTTTTATTAAATTGGGTTTTATTTCATTTGAAAATATATCTTCATCTATCATACCTGTAGATTCAACAGCTAGATGATTTGAATATTTTTTAGCAATTCTTTCAAGAGCTGTAATCAAGATAAAATACCTTTCCTCTACTCCGATAGTTTGTGATGAAACATTCAGTGAAAATATTAAAGATTCCAAATCTAAGATTTTATTAATTCTTTGAAATTTCACAAAAGATCGGAAAAATATTTCGCGGAAAATTTCATCGGAAAAAGAATGGTGGAAGTTTATAGGAATATAGCTATTATGTTGATCGTCATTTTTTTTTATAAAAGAGTAATTAATTTCTATTTCTGATGTGTATTGATTATTGCTTTGTCCATGATATCTTCCAATATATTCTTTTCGTATCTTTACACGAGCCCCATTAATAAACGACAGAATACTTATTAACTCATACTTTATTTTTAGATAATCTTCGTAGTATAATATACAATAGCTTCTTGGTTCCTTATGATTTCTGAAGTCAAGTAGTATATTTTCAGAATTCTTATTTTGAATCAATTTTAACTTAAAATAATTTCCATTACCTTCTAATCCATCAATCACCCAAGCAGTCTCAGTGTGATCGAATGCAAAATCAAAAAAATTATCATCACTTTTTGCACCTCTTATAAACTTTTTGGTTTCAGTCGAATTAGCAAATTTTGTATTAAAATTTTCAAGTTCAACATACCAAATATTTTGTTTCCTATCGATATCTTTTTCTTCCTCATCATATAATTTTCTCTCTGGAGCGTGTAACTTAATGTACCCCTCACAAATAAATGTTACTTTATTATTACCCCCTTCATGCCTTGTTAAAAATAAATCTTGGCATTCAATTTTATATTTTTTTTCAGTTAAACCAACTATTTTATAATAATGATTGGATTCATTTTTTTCATAAATTGAGTTGTCTGTAAGTAATGTTTCAACCTTATAAACACCATTTTCAAGAAAAACCAAAGCAAATGAAATATTGATTTTTTCATTTTGACATTCTAAATATCCAGAAGTAATAGTGTAAACTAAATCCATTTTCTTTTACAAGTAATTAAGTTTATTGAAAGTATAAAAAATTGTGACAATATGCTGCCAAATCGATCAGTTTCAAAACAAATACTTTCGTTAATTATGTGCTTTTTGTGAAGATAACAATGACAAAAAATACCGATTTCTCAAGAATTTCAGGAGCAATATATTAAATTGTAAATTAAAATAAAACTTCAAAATTATATAATTTATTTAAATAAATGAAATTAACTTTTTAAAAATTATACATTCATTTTAATAATTTATACTCGTCGGGTCAAATTATTTTAGTAACTTCAACCTATGAATTATGTAAAAAAGTTACCTTTGCAAAAATTATGGCACAGTTAGATTACATAAAGGAGATTGCAAAGTATGGTCTTGAAAATGATCAGGAGAGATTGTTATCTGTACTAAATGATTTAATTGAGCATTCCAAACAAACAAAAAAGCTAAATTTCGCAATTCAGCTACAATCGATTTTAAAAGATTCCTTAAGAGTTCAAAAGACAAGCGGTCTTACTACAGTAGGCTCTGAAACTCATCTTACCAGAATTGAAGATAAGGAATTATCCGACCTTATTTTAGAAAAAATCACATCAGATTATTCATTAGATAATATTATTGCCAATAATAAAATTCATAGTGAATTAGAATTTTTTATTGAGGAACATCAAAAAATAGAAATCCTAAGACAATTTGATTTACCCGTTTCTAATAAATTATTACTGTATGGACCGTCGGGCTGTGGGAAGACTTTAGCCTCTTATGTTATAGCAGGCGAACTGCAAAAAATGATGGTGGTTATCAATTTGGGAGCAATAGTATCCTCTAAATTAGGTGAAACCAGCAAAAATTTATCTAAAATATTCAAAAAATCCGCTACTGAAGACTGTATTATTTTTCTTGATGAATTTGACAGCTTAGGCAAAATTAGAGATTACAGCCAAGATCATGGCGAAATGAAAAGAGTAGTTAATACTATTCTTCAACTATTTGATTACCTACCGCAAAGTAGTATAGTTATTGCTGCCACCAATCAAAAGGATATGTTGGATGAAGCTCTGTTAAGAAGATTTGATAATATTATTGGGTTCGAACTGCCTAACGAAAGTGAAATTAAGAAATTAATTGATCTGATTTTAGTAAATGGTAATTTTAAATTTGATAATAAAACAGTCGCAAATAAAATAATTAAAGCTGCTGTTGGCTTATCATATTATAGCATTCAAAAAACTTTAATTACCGCAATAAAGCGCTCATTGTTTGCTGCGTCAGAAATCAACAAAGTTCTTGCAGCACAGATAAGTACATCTATTTGGAAAAACCTGATTGAAGTAGAGAAACATTCTTTAAACATTTAAGTCATCAGCCTCCAAAATCGTATCAAGATCATTAATTACTACAACATCATTAATTAGCTGTATTTCGTCATAAAGTTTTCCTTTACTATCCTTTATAGTTTCTTCAATTGTTAATACTAAGGAAAAAGGAAATTCTGTGGGATAATTTTCTGGTAAGCTTCCAACAATTTGTTCTGATAACTTTGCATGGATAGCCAGCTTAAATGTAGACTCTTCTTTTTTAAGATCTGTAACATTAACGCTAAGAGAAATTTTTTGACTGTTTGAATATGGTAAAGGTTTCGAAACAAATCTTCCATTTTCAGACCAAGAAAGATTATTTCTCAATTTAGACTTAAGTACATTGTCTGGTTTCATTATATCATCAGCAGTTTGATTTTTGAAGATACTGAATGCCATATGTATTGGATTATAGGAAAGTTGATTATTTTTAATAGGTAAAAATTTAAAACACAAAGTAGCAGTTATTTTTAATATCCCACTTTTCTTTCCGAGCTCTTCACTTATCAAATAGTCGGGGAAATTGATAGGATATATTTTAATTTTCCCATGACTTATTATATCTTCTAATATTAGTGTTGCTGAATTTTCATCTGAGTATAGGCTTCTTAGCTCATTTACTACACCATGTCCTACCACTCTGTTTAGTAGTTTCGAAACTCCATTATCAAATTGTATATAATTTAATGATGCTCCATTGATAATTAAAGCTTTAATACTTTCGTTAGTAAGATGTGGATAGTTCTTTATTAACCTAGCAGCTAGATTTGCAGTTAATGGTGCGGCAAAGCTTGTACCTACCTCTTGCATGACTCCTATATTTGATTTAGCTGAAAGTAATGTTAGTGCTGGCTCATCAAGCCAATCTAAAGTATTTTCATCATAATATCCAATGTCTCCACCACTTTCAATAACATCAGGTCTAAAGTAATTCTGATTATTTTTTTTCAAATTATATATAGCTGACAGATCAACATGCCCCTTTCTAGTATATAATGCCGGAAACTCACGTCCTGATGCAATACCTAGAAACGCACCATCTTTTAGATTATCAGCTGAAGCACCAACTACAAAATTATTGAGACTATCTGCTGGAGTCGACAAGTTAGTGTGCTCATTATTGAAATAGTCTAGATCATAGTTGGTATTCTCTGCAATACAATCTTCGTTGTTACCAGTACATATAAAAATTAGACTATTTGTTTCATATGCAAATTTATCAAGTGCATATGTATAGTCAGAAAATGCTTCGTTCGTACTCATATGACAGCTATAGCAAGTAGTTAAAGTAAAGAGTCTAATATATGGATATTTAGATTTAACTGAATAAAGCATTTCCAAAAGTTTCAGTTCAGAAATAAATCCGTTACCACTATCGCTGATTTTTATGGATAGTAATTTTGCATCGGCTTTGATTTCTCCTTCAAAATTATTTCTGTGATTTAATTTACCTAGGGCAACTAATCCACCCACTGCGGTACCGTGCCCTAATCCACGTCGACCAGCCTGATCCACAAGAGGGCTACCCGCAAGAGTAAAAGTAGCATCATTTAACAATATTGTAGCTAATGCGCTATCTTGTGAAATTCCAGTATCAATAATGCCTACCACAGGCAAATCTTCTTCGGCATTCGATATTTCAAAACCGAATTCACGTCGAACTGTATTAAAACCTCCTGGTCTCACAGTGGTAAAAGCAGAACAAGTAGCGCTTTCAATGATATCAAAATTTGAAACTATTTTTTGTATTTGATCAGGAGTAATATCGTGTAATTCAATCCGATCACTTTCAACATTATAGTAGTAATGAATATTATTTTTGTTAAGATAATTAAACAGATTATCTAAAATTCCGTACTTTAATTTGCTATCTAATGGTAGATCTATTAGAGATAAATAAACTATCTCTCCTAAATGTTCCATAGAAAATTTTAGAATATCACGCGCTCTCAAAAGCTTAAAATTCGAGATATATTTAATATTTGCAGAATACTTAACAAACTTTTTATCAATTTCATTTTGTGTGAAATTGATAATGTCATTGATGAAATTTTGAAATTTTTCTTTATTGACAACAGCAAATAAGCCTCTTTTCGCAAAATCGTAAAAAGCAACACCTTCTAGACCATAGTCATTATAATAGACTGAGAAATATTTTTTTATTTCAAAAAGTCCCTGAAAACTTATTTCAACGTAATCAATATCAATTGGAACCTCCAACTTGTGATCCCTCTCTTCATATTTTCTAATAATATCACGTTCAAATTTCCTCAAATTGCTTCGTAATACAGAGGCCAACATAAAATAGTTTTTAGAAGTATTTTCTTTTTCACCATTATTACCGTCGAAGCCATAATTGTACTTGAAATCTGCAATTTCAGATAATTGTTTTTCACTCAAAAATTTTAGATGAGATTTTTTACTCATGGAAAGAAGTTATTAGTTTTATGTGCTCTTTACTGTTTTAAGCCTGTAATAGTAGTAAAGATAGCAAAAATAAAATTGCAAAAGTATATAAATTAACAATTTAAGAGTTTTATCAACAATTTTAATAATGGATAATAATGCTGCGATTTATTATATTAGCTAATCATTATCAAACTCAAATAATACCGTTAAATCATCTTTGATACTTAAGTAAGCATCAAACTTTTTACCGTTTTTGCTTTTCATATCTTTGATTAATGATGTTTTGTTTTGAGTTAATAGTAAAGTAAGATCTTTACTACTGAGTTGTACTCCGCATATAGTTCTGAAGAGAATCCAACCGCATTGTTCATCTGGGCATTTGACAATTTTATCCTTGATAATAAGATTATGTTGTTGGCATTTGGGGCATTTTAATTGTGGGATGTTTTCTTGGGGAATATGAAGTGATAAAAGTTCGTTGGTGATTTCAGTTGTATAGTGTTGGATGTCGTTCATGAATTGGTTTTTACTGAGTTCACCTTTTTCAATTCTTTCCAGTGCGAGTTCCCATTCTGCGGTCATTTGGACATTGGCTATTTTTTTGTCTTTGACAAAGTTGTAAACCTGCAAGCCTTTATCTGTAGGATGCAACGTTTTGCTTTTCCTGATAATATAGTTTCTGCTGAGCAGCGTTTCGATAATGGAAGCTCTGGTGGCTGGGGTTCCAATGCCGATATTGGAGAGTGCTTTTTGTTCTTCTTTGTTTTCAATAGATCGGCCTGCATTTTCCATGGCTGATAAAAGGTCAGCTTCAGTAAAAAGTTTGGGAGGTTGCGTTACTTTTTCCAGTAGTTCGGTTTTTGATATCTTCAGCTCATCTCCTGTTTTGAATTCCGGAAGTTCAGTAAGGACTTCATTTTTATTATTGGAATTTTCATTGTCAGAAAGAATCCCTTTGATGACTCGCCAGCCTTTGTTGAGTATTTTTGAGCCCTTGATCTGGAATTCGTAATGATGGACTTTTATCTGGATTTGGGTGACTTGCTTTGTACAGGTGTGGGATAGTGATTCCAACAAGCGGTAAGCAATCATATCATAAATGGCTTTTTCCGTAGCGCTAAGTGCAGAAGGTGTTTTGGTTGTTATGAGTAATCCGTGATGGTCGGTAACTTTTAGATCATTAACGATCCGCTTGTTGAAGTTTCCGAATTTTAAATGGGTTATGGCTGTTTTGAAGGGTTCGGTCTGATTCAGTATTCTGACCAGCTCAGGAATATCAGTCCATACATCTTCAGGAATATACTTGCTGCCGGTTCTGGGGTAAGTGATGAACTGTTTCTCATAGAGGCTTTGGGCTGTTTGTAAAACCTCATCAGCAGAAAGCCCCAGTTTTCTGTTGGCTTCTTTCTGTAATTCTGTGAGGTCGAAAAGTAATGGAGATTGCTCCTGTACTGTTTTAACAGATACATCTTCCACAACAGCTCTACCCTCCCGCTCTATAATCTTTTGGATTTGTTCTGCCTGCTTTTTTTCTTCCCATTGTAATAGTGAAAGACTGGTGAAATCTGTATATTCTTTTCTGTGACTCAGCTGGATTTGAAAGTATTTTTGCTTGATGAAGTTTTGATGCTGAAGAAACCGTTGACAGATTAAAGCCAGCGTTGGGGTCTGCACTCTGCCTAATGAATAAACATCTTGGTTCCCTGCGATGGTTAATGCCTGGGTAGCATTGATGCCTACCAGCCAGTCTGCTTCACTTCTGGCTTTAGCAGCTTCATATAAACCGTCAAAGGTATCGCCAGGCTGAAGATTCTTAAAACCTTCCTGTATTGCCTTTTCGGTAAGGGAACTGATCCAAAGTCTTTCAAAAGGTTTGTTGCATTGTAGGTAGTGATAGATATAGCGGAAGATCAACTCTCCTTCCCTTCCTGCATCGGTGGCGACTATGATACTGCTGCATTGATTGATGACTTGTTTTATAGTGTTGAGTTGTTTTAAAGCGGAAGAATCTGGCTGATAGCCCTTTACTTTCTTTAGTTTTTTGGGAGTTAGAATAAAAGGGTTGGGAAAGATAGGTAAAGAGGCTTTGTTAAAGCCTCTTATACCATAATCCTCCGGCATTCCTAATGTGATCAGATGTCCTAATGCCCAGGTGACACAATAGCAGTTACCGGATAAGTAACCATCTTTCTTTTCATGAGCTCCTAATAATTGTGCGATTTCTCTTGCTACACTCGGTTTTTCAGCGATGATTGCTTTCATATGATGGATTTAGATGTTTATTATAGTTTTCGTCCTCTTGGTTTTCTAACCTTTTTTTGCTGGTCTTCCTGCTGTTGACTGGCAGGCTGCTGCTGTTTGGATTCTAAAGGCTCCTTCACATTTTTAGTAGCTTCATTGGTTTTACCCTGGGTATTACCCGCAGTTTGAGTCTTATGATCTTCTGTAGGCTTTGCTTTTTCTTTGAGCTTATTAGGATGAGTGAATGAAAAGTCGGTTTTGGAAGTTTCTTTGTTGAAGGTAATATAACCTTGATAGGTTTTACCTTTAGCATCGGTAAGACCGTCAACGTACACGGTTTGCCCTGCTTTGAACTTTTCATATTGTGAATCATCCAGTTCTTTTCCTCTGAATATTTTGGGTGCTTCTTGAGCCGTATGCTGAGTTTGCTGTTGATTGTGTTGTTGTCTTTGTTGCGGTGTCTGATTATTATTGAACAGAAATTCCACATACCGCTTATCTGCATTGAACTGTACGGTTGCATTGAACAATTCTCCTTTTTTAGAAGTCATCCCTTCAAGATACAATGGTCCTCCTTCCAATAGGGTTTGTTTCTGATGTTCATCAAGCCTAATTCCTTTGATTTCATCAGGGATTTTCATGTACTCCGCTCTGTAAGCAACCAATTCATTGGTTAAACGGTCACGGCTGATCACTGATGGAATGATTTCATCCGTTTTAGGATTGACAAGATCTACTAACCGACCCATATTCCCGGTTTCTTTCAGATTCTTCTTGTCTTCATCCGTGAACTGATGACCCAGAAATTTATTATTGAGGCTGGGCTCTTTTCGGATTCCATGCAGATGAACGGCAACCTGTCCTGTATCTCCTGTTTGAAGAGATAACCGGACATCCATCTTACTAACCGCCGTTCCCAGATTAATAGTAATCGGAATTAATGTATTGGTTTTAAAACCTCTAAGTAATGCATCCATCGCATTCATTTTTTCAAGCTTCTCCTGATTAAGTCCGAATTTTCCCATCGTTTTCCAGTCGATCTGTTCCGGCTGAAAACGATATTCCTGATTTTCTGTGTTGTTGTCCATTGTATTTTGATTTTTTGGATTGTTATTGTGTATTTCGTAGTCCTTCAGCTTTTCTTTTTCTGCAGGTGATGCCTCATCAACATACTTTTGAAGATCCTTAGCGGTATTGACGGCATCGTATTCCGAAACTTTGAAAAAGTTGAAATGCGTGGGATTTTTAAGCTGCCGGTAAAAATTCGAAAAGAAGTTGGAGAATAGATCGCCGTGCTTATCAACGCTGATCAGCGGCTCATTATCTTTTTTTTCTTGTGGAGGAACCTTTTGAAGGTTTCCATCTTTATCAATTCCTTTGACCATCTCAACCTGATTGGTATGAATGTTCAGGACAAGGAGTGTGTCTGTTGATGGTTTGAGTTCACTAGGTTCCTGATGGTTTATCAATTCATTTTCCATTGTATTTCATTTAATGGAACCAAAATATAGGCTCAATTAAGAGTATTCTAAAGGTTGGAATGGTGATGAATAATTTGGCTGTAGATGTCTTATTACCATCAAGAGTTTAAACATTCTCTGATTAATTGATGGACATCCGAAAGCTTATAGTACAGCTTTCCACTAATGGTATAGTATGGCAGCTTTTTATCAGTCCGGTACCGCTGTAATGATCGGGAACTTATCTTTAAAAGCTGTAAAACATCCTGGTTATCTAAAAGCTGTTCCCCGTCTATTTCTATAAATCTGGATTGGTTCTTAAGCATCTGCTCTTTCAGTAGGTCAAATCTTTCCATGATTCTCTCCATCCAGACTATAAACTCTGTTCTTTCGATATTCATAATGGTGATTTTTATGATTGTTGGTGATGTAAAATTGATCAACAGAAATCATATAAAATCACTACTTTTTCGTAGTACCGAAAAGAATTTTGCTTTAAGTGATAAATATTTACTTAAAAAATATCGATATTTACAATAAAATATGAAAGACTATGGGCTTAACTGAAAAGCTTTTTGGAAATGGTGCTGAAAGATTTTCAGACTGTGTTGAAATTAAAATAGCAGAACTTAAGGAAAAACATAAGGATTTTCTTTCTGAAGAAAAAATCGATCTTTCAACAGCGTATATGATTACTTTCGGACAGTCTGGAAGCGGTAGAGTTGGATTTAACAGGATACAAGACATCTCCCTTGAGATTGATTCGGAAATTGATCGAATTTTACATGAATGTGCCCAAGAGCATTTACAAAAACTATAGCACATTCCAAGTACAGTTGATTTTTAAGACTTTATTAATCTAAAAGTCATATTAATTCGTTCTTTCATTCGTATGGTTGATTTCGCAATACGATGTTCCCAGTTTTCCTGAAGATCGCCTTTCATGATAAGCAGTGATCCATGAGGGAGTGGCAGACAGTATTTGCTCGAATGATGGTCTTTTTTTCTGAAATCAAAATTTCTGGTTTGTCCAAGGCTGATGGATGCAATGACAGGTCGTTTTCCATATCGGCTTTCCTTATCCCGATGCCAGGCAACGGAATCATTTTGGTCACGATATAGATTTAACAGAACCCCATTGAACTGACAGTCAAATTCCTTCTCAATTCTTTGTTTTAATGAAAACAATTCAGGAGTCCATGGATTGGTTGGCTTTTTATTTTCCTCTGAATCACTATATTTTGAATCGCCATACCAGCCCGTTAATCTTGGAGTAAGCACCACCTTATCATACATTTTTTGAGTACGCTGTTCCCAGATCGCAGTATCTAATAATTTGTTTCTAAGTAGGTCAGCTTCTTCCCGATTCAGGAAATTCTCTCTGTATTCCAAAAGGTCTTTTGGAAACTCATACAAATCTTCTGCATCAAATAAACTAAGCTGACTCATTGTAATTTTTCTTTAAATCATTTAACTTTGTCTTATTCCGTTTCTACGGAATAATTTTTTTTCATCATTTGTGTTTTTACTTCCCTTCGGGGAAGTTTTTTGATTATGCCATGTACTCAAAATGGATTTAATTCTTATCTCCTATTCTGTCTTTGATCTGTTTGATATCGGTTTTAATTTCCGTGATAAAGTTTTGAATATGATGTTCTGCAAATTCATCAGGCTCATATTCTTTGGTAGTAATACTACAGGCAAATTCCCAGATTTCTTTAATTTCAGGTAATGGAATTTTATAAGGCTCATAAAATTGATTGTCAGCCTTCACCCATATACCATCTGCTTCATGAAACTGAAATCTTTTGTAACTGATACCATCATTGGTGGTAATGAAAACATACGTTCTGTCCGTTTTAAGGTCAGATAGATTTTCTACGTATTTTCCCACGATATAGGTTCCGTTCTTATAGGGGGGCATTGAATCTCCGTCAGCTGGAAATGCCCTGAACTTACCCCCTTTTAAAAAAGGTAATGATATGGTCTCCAGATTTTCTATGTATTCCGGATCTCCATAGCCATTCAAATAGCCCATAGAAGCTTTTTGGGGAATAATCTCTATCTGATTGTTTCCATCCTGATCAACCTTTATAGGCAGAACAATCCTATTCTCAGGAAGCTCCATGAGTTCCTCGATAGAAAATTTTCTGACATCTACAGTTAGCAACAGGTCGATGCTAATGTTATAGAATTTTGAAATTCTAAGCAATATTTCAATTGGAGGTTCTGTTCTGCCATATTCATAGGCGACATATCTGGATCGGGTAAGAATTAATACATCTGCCAGCTCTTGCTGAGTCATATTTTTCTTCCCTCTCAAAAACACGATGTTATCAGAGAATTTTGACATTGTTACAATTTTAGACAACAAAAATACAAAATTTGTTTCAAAACGTAACTAATTTTGTCACATGGAAAGAGCAATTGTACATATGGATCTGGATACGTTCTTTGTTTCCTGCGAAAGGCTGAAAAACTCCGAACTGGAGAAAAAGCCTGTGATCATAGGAGGTGGAGACCGTGGTGTAGTGGCGTCCTGCTCTTATGAGACCCGTTTTTTCGGAGTAAGGAGTGCAATGCCGATTAAAATGGCTTTGCGGTTATGTCCCGAAGCTAAAGTGATTAAAGGAGATATGGAAATGTATTCCAATATGTCTCATATGGTAACGGAGATTATTCAGGAAAAAGTACCTGTTCTTGAAAAAGCAAGTATTGATGAATTTTATCTGGATCTCTCCGGAATGGATCAGTTTTTCGGATGCTATAAATGGACGCATGAAATAGCGGAAAGCGTGCAGAAAAATACAGGATTACCGATAAGTTTTGCCTTGTCTGCCAATAAAACCGTATCAAAAATCGGGACGGGAGAATCGAAGCCTACCGGAAGATTAGAAGTCAAACAACCTGACATTCAGTCGTTTTTAAACCCACTTTCGGTAAAGAAGATTCCTATGGTCGGCGATGTAACCTTTCAGTTACTGTCAAGGCTGGGCATCAGAACCATACAGACCCTTTCAGAAATGCCTGTTGATGTGCTTCAGCAGTTGATTGGTAAAAGCGGAAATGAACTCTGGAAAAAAGCACACGGAATTGACGAAAATCCTGTGGTTCCTTATTCGGAAAGAAAATCTATTTCTACAGAAGATACTTTTGCCCAGGATAGCATCGATATTCAGGGTATTCAAAGTATACTCTCAGGAATGGTTGAAAAACTCTGTTATCAGCTCCGTGCAGAGAAATGGCTGGTATCGGTAGTGGTAGTAAAACTCCGGTATTCCAATTTTGATACGGAAACCAAACAATGCCGAATTCCTTACACCTCAGCTGACCACACCTTGCTCAGGTATGTTTTGGAACTCTTTAAAAAAGTATATACCAGACGTATGAGAATAAGACTGGTCGGCGTAAAGTTTACAGGATTGGTTCACGGATGCCATCAAATGGATCTCTTTGAAGATACGGAAGAGCTGATATCACTGTATCAGACAATGGATAAAATCAAGAACAGGTTTGGAACTTCAAGTGTAGGAAGAGCCTCAGGTTTATTAAAATAAGTATAAGATGTTTCTGAATTGTCATTCTTACCATAGCCTAAGGTATGGAACCATTTCTATTAAAGAACTGGTTAAGCAGGCTGTACGTTTTAATATTAAAACTTTGGCCCTTACGGATATCAATACCGTTACGGGGATCTATGATTTCTATAAACTTTGTCGGGATCATAATATCAAACCGATCGTCGGAGTGGAAATACGGGTTCAGGATGAACTGTATTATATCTGCCTGGCCAAAAATCAAAAAAGCATTGCAGAAGTCAACAGGCTTTTAACCGCATATAACTGTGAAGACATTGAAATTCCTAAAGCCAATCCTGATTTTACAGATACTTTTGTGATTTATCCCCTGGAAAATATTCCTGAAAAATTAGCAGATCATGAATTTATAGGCATCAGAAAGAATCAGTTAAACCTTTTGATTAAGCCGGAATTAAAACAGTTCATTCATAAAATGATTATTCTTCATCCAGTCACCTTTACTACTCCTGAAGAATATGAGCTTCATAAAATAGTAAGGGCTATTGATCATAATACATTAATCAGTAAGCTCACAGAAGCTGATTACTGTAAAGACAACGAAATGTTTACTGATAAAAAAGAGCTTCTGGCTCAATTTTACCATGAGTCACAGATCATTGAGAACACAAAATATATTGTCAATAGCTGCCATTTTGATTTTGATTTTTCAACACCTAAAAACAAAAAGCATTTCACTGACAGCAGGGAAAATGATTTTGAGCTTTTAAAGAAGTTAGCGTATGAGGGACTTTCAAAAAGATACTCCGGGGATAACCTACAGGCAAAAGCAAGACTGGATAAAGAATTGGGGGTTATTGACCAGCTTAATTTCTGTGCTTATTTTCTCATCACCTGGGATATTATACAATACAGCAACCGGATGGGATTTATGCATGTAGGAAGAGGCAGCGGTGCTAATTCCATTGTCAGCTACTGCATCGGAATTACCGATATATGTCCTCTGGAACTTGATCTGTATTTTGAACGGTTTTTAAACCTCAACCGGAAAACGCCTCCAGATTTTGACATTGACTGGAGCTGGCAGACCAGGGATATTATCCTTGAATATATTTTTGATAAATATGGTAAAGACCATGTTGCCTTCTGTGGAACCAATGTTGAATTTAAATACCGTTCTATTTTCCGGGAAGTAGGAAAAGTATTCGGACTTCCAAAAGAGGAACTCGACATCCTGGCAACAAAACCAATTCAGGAACATGATAACAATTCGGTATTCAAACAGGTTCATTACTACGGAAAGCTTTTGGAAAAGTTTCCTAACCAGAGAAGCATGCACTCCTGTGGAATTCTGATCTCAGAAGAACCTATCACCAATTATTCAGCACTCGAAATGCCTCCCAAAGGTTTTCCGATCGTACAGTTTGATATGTACACTGCTGAAGAGATTGGCCTTGAAAAATTTGATATTCTCTCACAAAGAGGGTTAGGAACTATAGATGACACTGTAAAGCTGATTAAGGAAAAAAGAGGAATTGATATCGATATCCGGGACACTTCTCTCTCAAAAGACGAAGCCCGATGCAATGAATTCTTAAGTTCCGGAAAAACCATCGGCTGTTTTTATATTGAATCTCCTGCCATGAGAGGATTACTCCGAAGACTGAAATGCGACAACTATAAAGTACTGGTAGCTGCCTCTTCCATTATTAGACCCGGCGTAGCTCAAAGCGGAATGATGCGGGAATATATTTTCAGGCATAACCATCCTACAAAATTTGAGTATTTCCATGAGGTTTTTGAAAAAGAACTGGGAGAAACCTATGGTATTATGGTGTATCAGGAAGATGTTATCAAAATTGCGCTGCATTTCGGAGGATTATCTGCTCCTGATGGTGACGTACTGAGAAGAGCCATGAGTGGTAAAGGGCGATCTTTATCTGCATTACAGAAAGTAAAAGACAACTTCTTTGAATCCTGTAAAAATCTGGGACATCCTGAACAATTATCCATGGAAGTATACCGGCAGATTGAATCTTTTGCAGGATACTCGTTTTGCAAAGCTCATTCTGCTTCTTATGCAGTTGAAAGCTATCAGAGTTTATACCTTAAGGTCTACTATCCTATCGAATTCATGGTCTCCGCTATTAATAACGGCGGCGGATTCTACAGAACGGAAGTCTATATTCATGAGGCCAAGATGTCGGGAGCTACTATCCATAATCCCTGTGTCAATTTAAGTGAATATCAGACGACTGTTTATGACTCTGATGTTTATTTAGGATTGATGCATATTGAAAAACTGGAAACGAGATTAGCACAGTTGATTCCTGAAGAAAGAGCTCAAAATGGAGAATATACTTCACTGGAAAACTTTGTGAAAAGAATTCCTATTGGTATTGAAACACTACAAATTTTAATCTTTATCGGAGCATTCCGCTTTACCGGAAAACAGAAGCATGAGCTGCTGATTGAATCAAGATTTCTTCTGGGAACTCATAAAATTGCTTTCAGGCATCTGACTTTACTGGACGAGCCCCAAAAATATTATCAGCTTCCTTCTATAGAAAGAAACCGGTTTGAAGATGCTTTTGATGAAATAGAAATAGTAGGTTTTCCTGTTTCTTTCAGTCCTTTTGATTTGTTACAGACCCGATACAGAGGTTCCGTTTTAGTAAAAGATTTATTGAGGTTTCATAAACAACAGGTTAAAATGCTCGCTTATCTTATTTCAAGAAAACATGTTCCCACCAAAAAAGGAACGATGTATTTCGGAACCTGGATTGATGCTCAGGGAGAATATTTTGATACTGCTCATTTTCCAAACAGCCTTGAAGAATATCCTTTTCAGGGTGGCGGGTGTTATCTTCTATTGGGAACCGTAGAGGTCGATTCTCATTTTCCTACTGTTACCATTCATAAAATGGCCAAAATGCCTTTTATTCCGGATCCAAGATATTCTATGGATGAAGAAAAATCATTGGAAGCCCAGCGTAATTTGCATGAGGATATCAGTATGACTTTTAGGAAACCTTATCCCCAGGAACATGAAATTGGATTGCCAAGATATAAAACGCTGTACGAAAATTTAATTAATATAACTAAGGTTTAGCCATTTCAAGGTCTAACTTTATGCTTGTGTGCTTTGATAGCCAACCCTCTATTGATTTCATCAACATATTCTTTCGATCGATAAATTCCTCTACAGTAACGGCAGGAAACATTACAAAAAAAGAATCATCAATTGCATGTTCATAACTCATTTTAACATAATTTTCATAGCTGAATTCAATTTCCTCATCTACGGCATATAAATCAAACAACTTCAAATGGCTTTTAATTTCAGACGGTAGTAAATAGTTGTTCATAAAAATCCTTAATGGTTGTAAAAACAAAAGATAATCATCACTATTAACAGCTATTTTCTTTGGATACATTCTATTAAATACCGGATCATTTTTGAGATCTTCTTCTATATTGATAAAACGTAAGAAATATTTGATCTCCCCAGTATGAATTGTTAATGATTTACCTTTGATCTGATCGATTAATTCGAAAACTTTAGCCGTTTGTTGTTCTATCAATTTACTATCCATTCCATACTTTTGATAAAGTGATAATGCAATTATCATCGTTATTAGTGTTGCAGAAGCTCCTAATGCTGTGAAAGCTGTTGCAAAAACAGAATTAAGGGAATCACTACCCGATCTGATCAAAAATGGTAGAATAAAAACGACTGCACAGATAAAAATACTTCCTAAGTCCCTTATATTGGTGGGAAATGGTTTATCCTTACAAGAGAAGCCTGTGTATTTTAACCAATAATAAAAGGATAATGGATTTTGAAGATTATTACCTGCACACTCTTTTACCGGCTGAATCATTTTTTCAGAAAGTTCTTCTCAATACAGTATTTAATGATATTATTGTTAATGATGATAAAAGAGCTGTCATTGAAAAAAACTTTTTAATAAAGAGCAGTACAATGACCAGTTCATTGAAAACTTAAAATTTTACAACAATCTATTTATCAGTAAAATAAATGATAAAACAAATAAAAATTTTCTACAATATATAAATGACAGCTATCTGCTTCCTTTACCGGAAATTGATGAAATTGAACGGGAACTCGGAAGAAATAACAGCCAGAATAATTGATAAAAAGCCTATCAGAATTTGTAAACAAATGCATTAATGTTCTTTCCCGCACCCACAAACAACATCATTTTCCTTTATCGTACGCTCCTTTAATTGGTTAATAATTTAGTTTTTGTTACCACTTTTTGCAAGATGTAAAATCGTTCTGCCTATTGGTCCGGTTTTGTATCCCATTTTGTAATTTTAGGAATAGGCCACGAAATTTGTCATATAAATCGTGACTTATTTTGATCTAATTATAAAGTTTCTTGAATTCTTACAAATAAACCGTTCTAATCACTTTAAACATAATTCTTTTTATATTCTGGAAATAATTATGCTTATCTTTAATATTAACAAAAAAATAGATTTATACTAACTAAACAAAAAAATGAAACCCAACTAATTCATCAGAAAAAAAATAATCATGAATATTAAGATAACATATAGAAATAATTTTTCTGTTCATTACATAGCAGCCCTATTTTTTATTTTTATTGTGGAAATGAATCTAAAAAGTCAGACACCTGAAGAAATTATATTGAAAAAAAAAATTACCTTACCTGAAGTGTCAATATCACTGGGAAATTATACTAACCTAGTAAGAAGCGGAAATCTTATCTACTTATCTGGTAAAGGTCCTCTGCGATCGGATGGAAAATACATCAATGGAAAAATAGGAAAAGATTTAAATATCGATCAGGGATATGAAGCCGCACGATTATGTGGCCTTGCGCAGATTTCAGCTTTAAAAAAAGAATTAGGAGACTTATCAAAAATTAAAAGAATTATAAAAGTTACCGCTTTTGTAAATAGTACCGATTCTTTTACTGATCAACCTAAGGTTGTTAATGGATATTCAGATTTGATGACTGAAATATTTGGCAATAAAGGAATTCATGCTCGTTCTGCTGTGGGGGTCTCAAGTCTGCCATCAGGATGGCCGGTAGAGGTAGAAATGATTGTAGAGATAGAACCCTAAGCAAATTTCAAATACCCCCAACTCATTAAAAAAATGGAGAATATTTTATCAAAGCTCTCAATTATCAAAAAGTTAATTTATTCAACTTTTCAATAGATAAGGTTTACAGGTAGCTAAATCCATAGAAGATTATAAGTTTATCCTGAGAATGCAATATGGAGGTAAGAACTTTAGAATACTAATGTTGTATTCCGTAGTATTGCTTTCGGAAAGACTCTGGAGTATGTCCCGTAGCTTTCTTAAAAAATTTCACAAAATTAGAAGAATCATGATAATTTAGCTTTTCAGCTATCGCCGAAACAGAAAGATTAAAATTAACTAGTAGTCTCTTAGCTTCCAATATTATCCTGTTCCGAATTATTTCACCCGCCGATAAATTAACCTGTTGCTTACATACAAAGTTTAAATGGCTAGGTGTTATATGCAACAAAGCTGCATAATCTTTGGGCATCTTAAACTCCAAAAAATTAAGTTCAATTTGCTCAACGAATTTTTTAAAAAGCAATGAGTTAAAGTTGTTTTCTGTAAAATAATGTTTATTTTGAATTTCCCGGCTGGCTAGGGCACATATCTGTAAAATAGTAGCAGCGATACTAATTTGAGAATTACGGCTTATTTCGGAAAATGATTCTGCAATAATTTGTTGAAAATAATTGTTGATTTCATCTTTCTGATCATCAGGTAAAATAACCTTTTGCTCATCATGAAAAATATTAAAAAAAGGAAATTCATCAATCAGGGAAGAACTGATTTGCAATTGATCAAAAAAAGTTGGAGCAAAGTTAATGACATACCCTTCAACTGATGGATCTAAATCCCAACTATGCACCTGTCCTGGCCTCATAAAAAAAATGCTGTGAGGCATTATCTTGTACGTTTTAAAATCTATAATATTCTCGCCTCCTCCGCTGATAAAATAGGTTACATGATAGAAGGAGTGCCGATGAACCGTCGTAGTCTTGGGATTTCCCGGCAAATAATCTGAGAATTGATCAATGCTGAAAACCTCCTTAATCGAATGGCACGTTGACATATTATTTATATCAAAGGTTGGATACAAATCTTTCATCCTTTTTTTATTCCTCAATAAAAATAACAATTTTTTTCCTAAAACGTACGATAAATTACAGTAACAAAAAAGCCTGAAATCTCAGGCTTTTTAACAATAATCAAAATATAATCTATTATAAAAATAACACTTCTAAAAAAGAATTTATAAAGCAGCAATGCTTACTAATTATCGTCTTCATCAAGAGGTAAATTTTATACCTCCTTATAATAATTTTTAGATTTGCTAAGTACTAAAATGATCAATGCAATAAAAAAAATCATAAATAAAAGTAGGGTTATTGCTTGATAAAGACCTGTGTTTTCTGAATTAGCTAAAAAATCTTTGAAATTCTGAGGAATCATAGCTATTACTTTTTAATTGTTACTTACTGTTTTCACTTCGGTTGTCTTAATATCCGTTCCTAACCTTTGAAGATAAGAGATCAATGCAACAATCTCCTTTCTTTCTAATTCACCTTTAGGTCTTCTCGCATAAGCTTCCTTTAAATCATTAGCCTCTGAGAAAATTTCTTTTACAATAGTTGCCGCCTGATTATCGACCCAAGTATTCGCAGAGTCAATCTGAGTTTTTGTATAGGGAACATTATAAACTGTTTTCATAAACAAAATTTTATCAACTGTTTTAGATCTGTCCAGATCATTGCTGATAAGCCATGGATATCTTGGCATAATTGAACCTGCCGAGGTAGATCTTGGATTATACATATGTTTATAATGCCACGAACTTGGATTTTTACCTCCTTCTCTATGTAAATCAGGTCCGGTTCTTTTTGAGCCCCATAAAAAAGGTCTGTCATAAACAAATTCCCCGGCTTTTGAGTACTCCCCATTTTTACCGTTAAATCTTACAATTTCGTCCCGGAATGGTCTGATCATTTGAGAATGACACGCATTACAGCCTTCACGGATATAAATATCTCTTCCTTCAAGTTCCAGCGGTGAGTAGGGCTTTACAGCAGAAATAGTTGGTACGGACTGATTAAGAGATAAGGTAGGAATAATTTCAACTGCGCTTCCTATTGACAATACTATAAGAGATAAAATGCTTAATAAGTAAGGAGTCCGCTCAATCCAGAGATGTACTCCTTCACCTTCCTTTCTATACCTTCCTATCACTGGCAATGCTGGTGCTTCAGCAGGAACTACCTTTTGGAATGTACCGTTTTTAATGGTTGCAATTACATTAACAACCATAAGAATAGCTCCTGAAATATAGAAAAAGCCTCCCATGAATCTCATCTTATAATATGGGATCACGGCTGTCACAGTATCTAACCAGTTTTTCCACATTAATGTTCCGTCAGGATTAAACTGTTTCCACATCAAGCCCTGCGTAAACCCCGAAATATACATCGGTACAGCGTAGAAGATAACGCCTAGTGTACCTAACCAAAAATGCCAGTTAGCTATTTTTACGGACCAGATTTTTGTACGCCACATAATAGGTACCAGATAATAGATCATTCCAAAAGCCATAAATCCATTCCATCCTAAAGCGCCTAAATGAACATGTCCAATCACCCAGTCTGTATAATGACCGATCTTATTGATATTTTTGGTGGCCAATAGAGGCCCCTCAAAGGTTACCATTCCATAACATGTAACAGCAACTACGAAAAATTTTAAAATAGGATTTTCTCTTACCTTATCCCAGGCTCCTCTTAAAGTCAAAAGGCCATTTAACATCCCCCCCCATGAAGGAGCAATAAGCATAATAGAAAAACCCGTCCCTACAGCTTGAGCCCATGCTGGTAAAGCAGTATACTGAAGGTGGTGAGGCCCGGCCCAAATATATACAAAAATCAATGACCAAAAATGAATGATTGACAGTTTATATGAAAAAACCGGCCTTTCTGCCGCCTTTGGTAAAAAATAATACATTAGGCCCAAGATTGGTGTTGTCAGTACAAAAGCAACCGCATTATGACCATACCACCACTGTACCAGTGCATCTTTTACACCCGCATACATTGAATACGATTTCCAATCGGTAAAGGATAATGGTATTTCCAAATTATTCAGAATATGCAACATGGCCAATCCTATCCAGGTTCCAATATAAAACCATATGGCAACATAGAGATGTCTCACTCTTCTTCGTGCTATTGTCATAAACATGTTAACACCAAATATTACCCATGAAAAAGTAATTAAAATATCAATCGGCCATTCATGTTCGGCGTACTCTTTTGAAGTATTGATCCCCATAAAGAACGTAATGAAAGTTGCGACGATCATGATCTGCCATGTCCAAAAATGAATCCAGGAAAGTGTAGAGCTGGCCATAGGTGTTTTCAAAAGCCGAGGCAAAGAATAATACACTCCCGTATAAACACTGTTACATACAAATGCAAAAATAACAGTATTAGTATGCAGCATTCTGATCCTTCCAAAACCAAATGCTCCGTGAGTATTGATAAGCGATTGAATACCACCATTTCTCAAGCTTTGGATTGTAGAATCATCGGTTCCAAATAAAAACTCAGGTAATTCCGGATAAAAGAGCATTAAGGCTGCTGTTATCCCAAAGGTAAAACCAATAAGACCAAATATTATTGTAGCATATAAAAATGCCTTAACAATATTATTGTCATAACTAAACTTTTGTAACTCCATAAATCATATTTTAAATAGCGAACTAATCCAAGAATCAATTATGACAAGCAGTATTTGTCACAACATATAATTCTGGACAGCATTTATAAATAAAGATCAAATTTAACAAGACAGTAAAACTTAAGCATGGTAATAATTATTGAAAATATAGTTTAAAATGAATAATTACGCGGGATTCAAGAAATTTCAAAAGCAGGAAATTTAAGTGATTTAGGAAGTCTGGAATATTTGACGGACATAATAAATAAGCCGCTAAAAAATAAAAAAAGAATGAAGTTTCAATAAAATCTAAATCTCATGAAAGTGATATAAAAAAGTCATTTTATAAATTTAAGTTTCTTCAACATCTGATCTGTTAAAGAATTAGAATAGATGCTGAATGAATTAATCAAAATTCCTTTTAATTGATATTTTTCAGAAGTCACAGTATACAGTATAGAAGAGTTTTCAGCACTTGAATCTTCATCATCAAACCTATAGTAATTATCAATTTCAAACTCATCATGAAATATTTCAAATTCACCATTTCTACAGTCAATACAGTTTGATCTTAAGTTAAAATCTTCTGTATAACCATCTTTTTTCAGGTCATTTATGGCCTCAAGCAAATTGCTGTATGACTTTTTCATTGGAATATGATTTTATTAAAATACATTTTTTATAACTTCACAATTAAAGAACTGTTGCAAGCATTATGACTTGGAATTATTCTTTCAAAATGAAAAATCTAATCTAATATTTAAGCGCCCTCCATCACTGGAATTAAAATAGGCTACATTAGCTGTTGATAATCCTGCAACATTCACAAATATTCCGCCTCCTTGAGAAGTATGCCACTTATTTGAAAATTCGTTATCTACCCAAACTCTACCATAATCAAACCCTGCGTACAGACCAAACGAAAGAGGTAAAATTCCGTTTCTTAGACTTCCCAGCGAAAGCCTTAAATCAGTACTCTGATATATGAAAGATTTCCCACTAAACCGTTGGTTTCTAAAACCTCTTAAGCCTTCATTTTGTCCTAAATTTACAGCCTGAAAAAATTCAAAATCACTATTAAAAATGTAATTGGCTTTAATTTTAGTAGCAACTACCAAGGAACCTTTCTTATTAACTCTGCTTGTTAATCTGAGTTCGGGAATAATAAATGCATATTTTTTATTTTTGGAAAAGTTGACGCTATAACCTGTAATTACACCTAGCCCGACTCCTTTCTGAGGAAACGAGAAATCATCAAAGTTTGAATAGGAATATCCTGCTGTTATGCTATAAAACTCCTGTCCATTAAATAAATCTGCATCTATATCTGCTAAATTAATATACCTGCCTGGGGTATTCTCAACATCAATATACTCATACTTAATTGCTGTATATATTTTACTTCCATAATATCCCTTGTAGAGCAATGATGGAGAAATCCAACGCTGGCTCATAATTACTCGGTTATATTCCATATCCGAATTATTCACAGTATTATTTCCAAGTCCAAAAAAATTATTAGTATAATTTGCAGTACTAAAACCTGCATTGAAGCCAAGATTTAAGTTTCCTAATACACGCGCAAACTCGCCTTCATATTCAATTCTTCCGCCTCCTGTCGCGGTGTAATAAAAAGCGGAAAGATTGTGTTGCGCAGTAAAGGGATTTCTTACAAGATCATTTTTTATATATCTTAAAGCTCCCCCAAATGTAATACCGTCATCAGGATTATAACTTATAGATGGTAATATTGTATACACATCCCTACGTCCTTTCATAAAGTCATAATTATTTATCTCATAATTGTCAGTAAGATATTTATTTACTTTTGTTTCGAACGTATTAGGTTCCGATTTCTGATCATAAACATGTATTTTCCGTGCATTCGAAAATCGATAAGTGTCATTATTTTTTCCACCGATTATCTTAATAGGAATCAAACTCTGACCTTCCCCGACAACTTCAAAAATATCCTCACTATCTAAACCATACAACCATATCTCTTTTGTAACTTTGCTATTATATTCGGTATCCCAGAACAAAGTTGTTTTTTTTCCGTCATTTATCCTATATCCTTTGATTACTGTTACACCATCTGGTTGTCTTGTAATGACAAACCAATCACCTTTTTCCGTGCCGGTAATTATTACAAATGATTTTAGATAATTATATAAATTTCGTGAATGTTGCTCAATACCTTCGATTCTTTGGAATAATGAACTTTTTATTTCTTCTTTTTTTTTAGTATTGACACCTTCAGGAATTTTATTTAATGCATCTTCTACAACATCTTTTGTAAGGTGTTCTTTGATATATATAGCTTCCCTTACCCAATCTTCCTCTTTATCATTACGTAGAACCATTCTATCAAGATCATCACCAGCATCGTTAAACCAACGTATTTGTTTGTACTTTCCGTTGTACCGTTGCATGAAACGCATTGAAGGAACCAGCGCCCTGATAAGCCCAAATATTGGACCGTCGAAATCGGAGAAAGCCTGATCTCTGTCACGGGGTATTGGACTATAAATAAATGTACTGTCATTATATTTATCCTCTGCCCATCTCCATTGTTCTGAATGCCTGTCAAAATCTCCAAGTATATTATCGAATAACCGTGTCCTTATATAGAGTGATTGATCAACATATGCTCTATCTTTTCTTTGTAAATTTTGTATAAGCTTAGAGGTTCCAATAATTTTATTATGATTTCCAAAACTTTTTACCTCTGCTAATTTATTAGAAATTTGCTCTTCAATATAATACAGGTTTTCCCCATATTCATCATTATAATTACCTAAGGCTTTTTGTTTTGGGATATAATATAATTCAGGATTCGCATGATAAATACCAATTGCATCTGAAAGGGTAGCAATAGTTAAAGGTGCGAAAGGATTTGCCGTAGTCCAGTAATCCTTTAATAAATTAACAAAATAGGTATCACCCCAAACGGGATCTAAATATTGTGTTTTAAAAAGAAAATACTGTATAAACCGTAGTGAACTCTTTTTCACACTTCGTAAATTAAATTCATTACCATAGCGACCTTCTAATCTTAAAGAGTTGGTCTGATGCCCACCTCCCTTTCTCAAAACTTCAAGTCCTCCATACAAGGTGTCTAATAATGCCACCTTAGCTCTTATAGGAGTTATGTAATCTTCACGATAATGTTTTCCCCAGAAAAAAGAATACAGGTTGGAATGTTTTAGCTCTTTTGGTTCATAAACCGATTTATAAATATAAGCAGGAGTATGCTTTTCATTATATTCTTCACTTACTGACTGAGAACCTGCTGCAACCACTTCAGTTTTGAATATAGGTGAGATAAATTTATTTGTCACGCTATAAAAAGCTAATTCTATTGACTCATCAGTATAGGTGGTAATTTTGGCAAAACCCGGATTATCTGAACTAAATTGTAGTCCCAAACCTTTGTTAGCTTTATTTTCTAGGTTAATGCTTCCACTTATAATTATGGGAATTTGTCTTTCAATTATATACTGAAGATTTGTTTCATGCCCTGCCACAAATACAACATTTTTGAAACGCTGAGCTATGGTAAGAAGTTTATTGCTGAAATCTTTATAGTATTTATTACTGATTTCTTGCGGACTGATTCCAAAGGAAAGAAAATTATTATATTTTCCAACAGCCATAGGAGGATGACATAAAGCAATCAACACTGTTTTATTTTGACTTTTTACAATCTCGTCCTCAATCTCAGTATAAAAGGCTGTTTTACTTTTGATTTCACACTCCTCATTAATATTAGGCAATTTATCCCAATCAGCGAGTATCCAATTAGAATCAACCAGAAGGAGATCGGTAGCCCTATCAAGAACTACCTTTTTTAAAGGGCAGCCATCTTTGAGTAAAAATACATCGTTCTTATCAAGACCTGCGCTAATATAATGGCGTTCTTTTTCTAGGCCTTTTACACCTGCAGCCCAATCCAAAGGACCCGGAATAAAAAAAATATTTCCCTTATTTCCTTTAAAATATGATAGCTGATTATCTAACTTTTTTTTTGTTTCCCCATTTGATTGGTTAAAATCCGAAATGGAAACATTATTACCCAGAAAAAGTATTGTGGTGCTGTCGGAAGACCTCGACAAGTTTCCGAGCTCTCTCAGTACTTCATTATTATAATTTTCACATCCAATGTTACCAACTGCATAAATAATATGTGAAACATTTTTTGCCTTCTGGCCACTAAGAGTATAACCTACAAGACAAAGTAATAATATAAGAGTTCGCATGGTCATTAGTTTTTTGTCTTATAATATTTATAAATAATAACACCAAGATGATTGTTTATAATTACTAAAATATTTCGATCCGAGAGTAAATTTATTATCGGCGATCATCTTCAATATGTAGGGAAAATCAGGAATTACAAAAGAATCCCTGATGAAGTACCATACATTTTACTAACTATATTTTTTAGGAATATTACTAGTTACTTACTCTAAAGTCATGTTTGCAAAATAATTGATAACTCATTACTGTTTCAAAGGCATAACCTTAGCAAATTCGGCTCTGGTAGTCGGACTTCCGTCTATTGATTCATAAATATCTTTCGAATTCGACAAGGTCTGCATAAGGGATCTTGGTCCTTCAAATGGCCTTCCTCCTATATGCCAACCATCTGTGTGGAGTTCTTCAATGAGAACCCATACGACTTCTCTAAAAGCTTCAGAACCTTCAAATTTCACCATAACATCAGTAATCGCTGCTGCTAATTCGTGTTTCTGCTCAGGTGTGAAAACACCATCTACTAGTTTAATATTTACAAATGGCATAATATAAAATGTTTAAAAGTTATTTAAGAATTTAATTGTAATATGACTGATACTTATTCCCTGTAAGATTTATAGGATATAAACAATTAATACAAGCTCTTAATCAGTCACTTTACTATAGTAAAATTACTGCATTAAAATATCTGATGAGATATACTTAAAAGTTATAAAAAAGTATTTTTGTGCTATTTTAAATTAGTGAGCTCAGACCCGCAGTTAGTTAGTCTAAAATTTGAATGTATCAGTATATTCGCTTATTCTGATAAATTATATTAAAAGTCGGATACAAAATAGTATAGCAAAATCTCTCAATTTGTTCAGCTAATTTTGCAGAGTAATATTATAACAAAACATGGCTGGAAATATCCAGCCATGTTTAAATTTATTTTAATATATACAATTAGTCAATCTCTATTACGACTTTTCCTTTTATTATTCCATCACTCATTTCTTTCCATGTCTGCTCAACATCTTTCAATGTAAAAGAACCTGGATGAGTATTTCCTCTAATATGTCCGGATTCAATTAATTTTGTAGCTTCGGAAAGAATATTACCATGATGTTTTCTTCCTTTTCCGGTGATAAGAGGTAAAAGAGTGAATACACCTGAGTAAGTTGCCCCTCTAAATGACAACGGTGCCAAACTGTGGGTGCCCCACCCTAGAATACTTACAACATGTCCAGTGTACTGCCGTACAGCCGAAAATGAATTATCCAGATTAGCTCCCCCAACGGTATCAAAAATAATATCAAATCCTTCTCCATCAGTATATTGCTGAACATATTCATCTACAGTTTCCTTCACATAATCTATAGCTACTGCCCCGTACTGTTCAATCTGTTTTTTGCTGTCTGCAGTACCAGTTGCATAAACTGTAGCACCAAAAGACTTTGCTAATTGTACCGCAATATGACCTACGCCTCCAGCTCCACCATGTATAAGAACCTTTTTAGTACTATCAACCTTTGCTCTATCTACCAGTCCTTCCCAAGCTGTTATCAGTGCCAAAGGTAAGGAAGCCGCTTCTTTGAAACTAATATTTGAAGGTTTGTGAGCTAATAAATCAGCATCTACAGCTGCAAATTGTGCTAATGATCCCTGAACACCTGCAATACCTCCTGTCATACCATACACTTCATCTCCAATTTTATAGTCAGTTACATTCTCACCAACTGCTGTAACTATACCCGCCATATCAATTCCTAAAATAGCCGGTAAAACGGTTTTTGCATGTGCTGCAGTACCAGATTTTATTTTGAGATCAAGAGGATTAATGCCACTTGCCTTAATTGCTACTAATACCTGACCTTCAATCGGAACAGGCATTGACATTTCTTTCATTATAAATTCATTATTGAATTCCTCAAGAATAAGTGCCTGCATCGTATCTTTTAAAATATCCATAATATTCTTTTTTTATTTTTATTCTTATGTATGTTTGATTTAAATTACTGCTGTTCCATTCTTACTCTCTTAAGCTTTAATTTTGAAATTAGCCACTTTTCTGTATTTTTTACAAATGAAATATGGTAGTGGCCATAGCCATGAAAGTAAGATTCCTCCCTGCTATCAGTTTTACTAAAATAGAGACGGTCTTCCATTGCCCAAACTACTTCAGCAGAACCTTCATCCATAGATAAAATTTCACTATTGTGAAGATGGTGGACAGTGACTGTATCTTTAAGGTGGTCAATGCAAACCTTAATAAATTCAGTAGGATCATTAAAGTAAGCTATCCTTTGCCCTTCAACATTTTCAAATTCAAACGTGGCATCATCAGACATAAGAAACCTCCAATCTTCCCATTGCTGAAGATCAAGACGTCTGCAGTATGCAGACATTACACTTTGAATCAATGTCGCATTATTGACTTCTCCATTTACAGATTGTATCATATTACCTTTAATTTTGTATCCTTATAAGTTGTTAATCAGAAATTCCCAAATCATTTATGAAAGTTTTATGACTATTTTACCGGTTGTCTGCCCACTTTCAATTTCCTTATGAGCTTCAGGAATTTGTTCAAATTCAAATATTTTTGATATATGCGGAATAACAGAACCTTCTTCGAGCAATTGAGCAACTAATTTCATATCCTTGCCCGAAGATTGAATTGCATTATAAAATGCATTTACTCCTAATTCTTCAGCTCTCTCTCTTTCCTCACTCGTAATACCAGACCACAAACTAATTAAAGTTCCTCCTGACTTGATAACATTTAATACCCGAAAAATATGTCCATCCGTCCGTACACCGTCAATCGCAAGATCAACTTTTTCTGTCAGATCTTCAAAATTTTGACTCTGGTAGTCTATGAACTCATCTGCACCAATTCCCATCACAAATTCTTTCTTAGATGCTGATGCAAGAGCAATAACGTATGCGCCATAGTATTTCGCCAATTGCACCGCAAAATGTCCAACACCACCTCCAGCTGCTGTGATAAGAATACGGCTACCTTCTTTTACACCAACCATGCGCATGGGTTGTAGAACTGTAAGTATTGCCAATGTACTTGCCGCTGCCTGAATATGAGAAATATTCTTTGGTTTAAGAGCCAGGTGATTAGCCGGAGCAGCAACATATTCCGCGTAAGCCTTTCCATGTCCCGGGTGCTTAATCACCCCGAAGACCTCATCACCAACTTTAAAATCCTTTACATCGGCACCTACTTCTATTACCACTCCAGAAAGATCCCAACCTAAGATCATCGGACTCTCCCCATTAAATATCCAATGTACACTCTTGTTCTCACGAACAATTGCATCGGCAGGATTAATACTTATTGCTTTTGTCTGTACAAGAACCTCGCCTGGCAATAATTCAGGTACTGGAGCATTTTCAAGAGAAAAGTTACTAATCCCCCCTTGCTCTTTTAAAATCATTGCTTTCATGATTTACAGATAAGATTCACGAGTTCCTTGTAATGCTGATTTTTCGATAGCGCTAATCATTCTATGGCGTATAACAGCGTCTTCAAAAGTAGGAGCGTTTCCGGATTGTAAAAGTGTATAGTTTTGTCCTACACTCGATGGGATATAATCTAGTCCATAGTCAGCAACTAAATTATATTCTTCTGGTACCTCAACAATTTCCATAGTACCATTTTCACCAGTACTCATCATGATACGAGGTTCAAATACTGCAAGACTTCCCCCATCAGCAATAATTTGAATATCTCCTTTGGTTCCATTGATTTCCCAAAAGAAATTGGTCCCGGAAAGCATCCCCCCTCTGAAATGAACACTTGCTACAGCTCCACCTTCAAGGATACCACTTACAACTACTTGGTCTGCTATTTTGAATGGTATTTCTTGCCCGTTCTCTACAATAGTTGTAGTTTTTCTACGTGTCGCTGTTGTTGCATTTAGTTCCGAGAATTCACCTAAAACAAAACACATAGCATCTACGGCATTACCAAATGTTACATTAATCATTCCAGCACCATTTTCGGGATCAACTGTATAATCATTAGCCATAGGAGTATACTCACCATAAATAATACCTGAACCAATCATACTTGTAGACAAGACTTCTCCGAGATGCCCCTGATTAATATAATCTCGTATAAAACGAATTGCAGGTACAGATCTAGATTGTAAACCAATGTATCCTTTTACATTATTTTCCCTAGCGAGAAAAGCAAGCTCTTCAGTTTCTTGTAAGTTTTTACCCAAAGGCCATTCGCTGAATACATTTTTACCACCAGAAACAACCTCACGAATAATTTCATTATGCAACGGAACTCTGACCGCAACCAATACCATTTCTACATCATCACTATTAACCAACTCTTTAGTGGATCCATAAATATTCTCAACCTCGTAAGCTTTTTTTAAAAGATCCACAGTTTCACTATTTCTGCTTGATAATGCTGTAATTTCATAACCGGGCAATGCTTTTAATGCCGGTATATGTGCCATGGAGGCCCATCCTCTTTCTGGATTCGCACCTACGATTCCAACTTTAATTTTATTCATTCTATTTTTTTTATTAATTAGTAATTGGTATGTTATACACCAAGGATTACCATAACTGTTAGCCTCAAAGCATTAAAAATGCTTTTTATTAAAGGTCTGTAAATAACTAACTATTCTTATTTCGTTTGAACTGTAAAACACAGATTAAGGTATTGAACTAACTTTCATCTTTGCTACATATATGTTGTTAAAATTTAAAGTATATTTAAAAACATTCATGAATACAATATCTTTCACAGTTTTAAATATAATTTAACACACAATCCAGATAATACATTAATTGTAAGACATTTATAAATTAATGTTCGCCTCATTAATTTATATTAAATTTATCAACATGCCTTACCTTTAGTGATTAACGGCCTTTAAAGTCTTTTTGTAACTTATGAAAATGAGACTATCTTTTTAAGCAGGTATTTTTCATTCTTTGAAAACATCTTCTAGTTACGAAACACTTTAATGTAGAGCTTCAGAAATATCAACACAGATAGCATTTTTTTGCTTTTAATTTATGCTTTCCTACTATTAAATTTTATCATTTTCTCAACATTTTCCTGCAAATATTTAACAGGTGCTGCTCCAAATTTTTCCCTAAAGGATCGAGAAAAATGAGAGATATCTTCAAATCCTACTTCCAAATATATTTCGGATGGCTTCTTCCCTTTTTTTGTAATTAGATAGTGAGCCTGCTCAAGTCTTTTTTGTAACAACCACCTACCCGGCGAAACTTTAAACACCTTTTTAAAATCTCTTTTGAAAGTTGCTATACTTCGTCCGCTCATATAGCTGAAACGTTCTAGCGGTACATTAAACTGAAAGTTACGATTCATAAAAGCTTCCAGATCTATTTTCCCAGGTTTGCCAAAATGAAATAATATATTTTTAAGATTAGGATCCGTCTTAATTAATAATAAAACAGCTTCTTTCATCTTCAAACTCAGCAGTACCTGATTTTCATTACCTTCAAGGTTAAAATATGGTGGTAGTGAATTAATATAATTTATCAGCAAAGGGCTAGAGTTAATTTTTACTACGGAATCTTCAATTCCTTCCAACTCTTCTGTATATCTAAACTCTTTAATGAACTCTTTTAAAAAGGGTTGATCAAGCACAAGTGTGATTGTTTTATAATCGCCCTTTTCTGTAGGTATTGTAGTACACTTAGCCAAACAATTTTTTCTCAACAGACCGAAATCACCAGTGTTCAAAATATATTCTTTGTCTGCATCATTGATAATAAGTGAACCGGACTGTTGATATAAAAAAATGTGATCAGCTATGAACTGCTCATTTGATAAACTTTCCATAACGTAGCAAGAATCCTGAATATTGGTATGTATCATTTTTATCTTTTAAATTTTATAAACCTTTCACCTAACAATTAAATCACATAGCTACATATTGTATCTATTTTTCTAAAAAATATACCGTTATGTTTTATAAAGCTATCACTTTAGGTTCAACATATTCCTCTATACCATAAGTCCAAGAGGTTCGTCCGATACCAGACTGTTTAAAACCACCAAATGGAGATTGAGCTTCTCTATTAACAGCCGTATTAATCAAAACCCGACCTGAAACAATTTGTCGTGCTATTTCTTTCGCTTTTTCAATATCCTGTGAGCTAATATAAGCTGACAAACCGTATATAGTACTGTTAGCAATCTTTACAGCCTCCTCTTCAGTGGTGTAAGTTATAACAGAAAGTACAGGACCAAAAATCTCTTCATTAGCAATAATCATATCCTGATTCACATTCACAAAAACTGTAGGTTTAACATAAAAACCTTTAAATCCTTCCGGATGTCCCAAACCGCCGACAAGTACTTGTGCACCCTCATCTATCCCTGATTGTATGTAACGCTGCACTGTATCATACTGTTTTTTGCTTACCAAAGGACCAATATAAGATTGTGTATTCCAAAGATCACCAATCTTAATATTTTTCATGCCTTCTTTAATGAGATCCTTAACCTGTTCCAATTTACCTTCAGGTACAAGTATTCTAGTACCAGCATGACAGGCCTGACCACTATTGCTGAAACCTATTAATAATGCTAAGGGAATTGCTTTATCAAGATCAGCATCCTCAAGTATTATATTAGGTGACTTCCCTCCTAGCTCTAGGGTCACTCTTTTCATTGTTTGTGCCGCCGTACTAGAAATTAACCGGCCTACTTGAGTTGATCCCGTAAATGTAACAACTGCAACATCCGGATGAGAGTTTAAAACAGTCCCAACTTCGGGTCCTGTTCCATTAACAATATTGATCACTCCTTTTGGAACTCCGGCTTGATCAAAGCAGCGTGCAAGTATCTCTGTCTGTATAGCACTTAATTCACTAGGCTTAATAACAATTGTACATCCTGCAGCAATAGCTGGCGCCACTTTCCCACATATATGTGTATAGTTAGCATTCCAGGGAGTGATAGCCGCTATAACACCTAGCGGTTCATTGATTATAGTTGCAAATTCAAGCTGTTTTTCAAATTCAAAATTTTCCATCGCAGCTTTAGTATCTAGAAAGATCTGCGCTGCATATTGGGTTCTGCCTTTAGTAGCAGATATTGGAGATCCATATTCTTGTACTGCAGCTTCATTTAGTTCCTTTTCATTAGCTACCAGAACATCATATAGTCGCTCTAAAATTTCTGCACGCTCCTGAAGGGTTGATTTTGAAAATGATTCAAAAGCTTTTTTTGCGGCGTCGATTGCCAGGTTAGCATCGACCTCATCACCTAAATGAACCATTCCAATCTTTTCTCCACTATCAGGATTATAAAGATCCTGAACTTGTTTGCCATGAGGCTTTACAAACAATCCATTGATATAAATTTTATCTATTATTTTCATATTATTGAATAGCTTTATTGTGTACAAAAGTATGCCGATTTATAAATTTATAATTGCCCTAAAAGTTCAATTTTATTGTCTCAGGAGATCAACAATGATTTACTTAATATAGTTACTTAAACAAGAGCAAACTATATTTGACGTGCAACTGACATTTTGACTTTTTCACGGTAGTGCAAAGGAGCAATACCTTCCTTACTTTTAAAAAATCTACTAAAAGTTTGTAAATCGTCATATCCTAAATCATACGAAATTTCTTTTATACTTTTATCAGTATAAAGAATTTGATTTCTTGCATCTACCATAATTCTTTCGTGAATAAAATCTTTTGGCGGACAGCCGATTGCAGTCGAGAATATAGTAGAAAGCATTTTCGGAGATTTGTTAAGCTTAGATGCATAAAATGCAACATCATGATGCTCACAAAAATGGTTCTCAACAAGATAATTAAATGAACTAACAATCTCAAACAGCTCTTTTTTATTCCCTGTCAATCCTGCCGCCTGTGCACACAGATTTATAATTCTTTTAAGAAGAAGTGAAACTATGTCGTTTTGAAGTCGGTCTTGTAAAGAGATTTCATTGTGTAAAAAATTCCATGAATTCTCTAAATAAATTAACTGCTCAGCAGTCATTGATATAATTTTCACTTCTTTTTCAAATAAACCAAATAAATTATTCAAATCCATTTCATTGTCTTTAGAATAGCTGCAAAGCAGTGTTTTACTAAACCTTAACATTTTTGCGGAAGAAACTTTAATATTTTCAATAGAATGGGATGTGTTTAGAAAGAAGATTGAATTTTTTGAAATTTCATAACATACATTATCAATATGAACATACATTTCATTTCCTATATTCCAAATAACAGATAACTCACTTATATCTGTGTTAAAAATTAACGATGTATTAAGGGAGTCTAATTCACTTAATTTTAAGATGTTATTTATGGTGATTCTATTATCCATGATTATTTGTATATGTTAAACACTCTTAATCCAAATAATTCTAATTACTTAACGTAAAATGATAGTGAAGATTCCTGACGGGAAATACGTACTAAATTTTCTCCAAAATTGAAGTTCTACAATTAGAATCAATTATTAAATCTAAATCATACTATCCTTTTATTTTTCACTTGGTTTAATAATTATATAAAATTACATATACTAAGTTTGATTTTAATGGTAGAATTTTGATATAAAATTGTACTTTTTGTATAATTTAGTTAACCCCTAAAACTAATCGTTAATATTATATATAAGAAAAATTAATACGAATACTAGAGGGAAAATTCAAGCGGCATTCGGTAAAAAAATCGAGACGGTCTCAGAACTGATTTTAATACTTCCACAGTACAAATCGCATTTGAGACAGTCTCGTTAACTTTGATCAAAACTACTGATCAACTTTAAAACCAATATTTATAAATATTTGCTTACCTAACTAAATATTTTTATGTAGTTTAGAATATTACCTTACTATTTATCAGGTTGATAAAATCGTTTGTTTTGTTATTTTACTATAATAAACACTCCGATTTGAAATTTGATTCTAAAAACCGACTTCTTATGCGATTCCCCTATAAACCAGATACGTGAAAGTATCACCATTTATTACAAAGCCTCCCCATTTCGCATCATAATCAGCTGTTGGCTTAGATGCTACAATTTCTTTTAAGGTCTTACCCTGGCCTTTCAGTGTTGATACTTTTCGATGAATATCTACAAGCATATCTTTATACTCTATCATTTGTTGCTTATTGCCAATAGGTCCATGTCCAGGAACAATTATAGTTTTATCCGTGATTCTGGCTATATTTTCTTTTGCTACACTAATCATTCCTGATATACTTCCACCTGTATTATAATCTATAAAAGGATAATGACCGTTCCACCATGTGTCAGCAACAACTAAAATATCCGCCTTCGGAAAATACACAGAAATATCTCCATCCGTATGAGATGGCTGATATTTTTTCATTTGTATTTTTTCACCATTAAAAGCTAAAATTTTACTTTCTTTAAATGTATTGGAAGGGATAGCGCCAGCAGGAGCGGGAGGGAATGTATAATCCCAATCATCTACACGAGTGGTTTTAGATAAATGTTTGCGGGTATTTTCGTGTGCAATAATAACTGCCCCTTCTTCTTTAATCCATAAGTTTCCATCTGCATGATCAAAATGCCAATGGGTATTTACGAGATACTTTAGTGGCTTGGAGCTAATAGCCCTTAATGCAGTTTTAATATTTGCTTTAGAAACACCAATACCAGCATCTACCAGTAGAATTCCTTCAGGACCGGATAACATTACTATATTTCCACCTGATCCTTCTAAAACAGTAACATTTCCTCTCAGCTTTGTAGGGGTAATTTTTGCTGTTGCAGCTGCTCTCATGATAGTAAGTACAGGACTTTCCTGTAAATTTGGTATAATTACCTCTTCTTTTACTGATGAAAGCAATGTGTGAGGTAAAAATACTAGACCTGCAGTCAATATACCCGCAGCTTCTAGAAATCTTCGACGGCTTAAATTATTTTCCATAATTAATAGTTTTATAGTTATGTTTATTATATGATAAGACACTACATTTTCTATCACATCCTTAATATTATTTCACAAAATTTTAATACATAGGTATTTTATTTTTTCCCGAGGAATTGTTTCAATTGTCCTGCTGATTGTTCAAAAGCAGCGCGAGTGGCCGGAAGTGTTGCAAGAGCATTCAATAAACCAAAATCGTGAATCATACCGTTGTAACGCGTTGTAGTAACCTGAACACCTGCCTCGTTAAGCTTACGCCCAAAAGCTTCTCCTTCATCTCGTAAAACATCATTTTCCGCTACAATGATTAAGCTCGGCGGTAAACCGCTTAACTGTTCGGTAGTAGCCTGTAGTGGAGAGGCATGGATATCTTTCCTCTTGGATGGATCTGGAATGTAAAAATCATACATCCATTTCATTAAAGAGGTACTTAAAAAACGATCCTTTCCAAATTTCTGATACGATTCAGTTTCAAAATCTGCGGCCACTATCGGCCACATCATTACTAAGCCCTTAATCTCTGGTCCTTTCTTTTCCTTAGCCATTAAAGCGGTCACTGCAGTCATATTACCTCCTACACTATTTCCAACTACTGCCAGATTTTTTCCATCTACATTGATTTCATCTCCATGTTCTGAAACCCATTTTGTGGCTGCATAAATCTCATTAATCGCAACAGGATACTGCGCTTCGGGCGTTCGTGTGTAGTTCACAAATACTCCTGAGAAACCTGTCAAAACAACCAGGTCACGAACCATTCGCTCGTGCGTAGGAAAATCACCCAAAATCCAGCCTCCGCCGTGAATAAAGATAAATACTGGCAATTTATCTGTGACTCCTTTAGGGCGTACAATATTCAAACTTACCGTATGGCCGTCCTGTGTAATGGTTTTCTCGGAAACTTCAATCCCGGAAAGATCTACTTTAACAGAGGCCTGTGCATCTACCAAAACTTGTTTAGCAGCTTTAGGTTCTAATTTTTCCAATGGAGTTCCTCCACTGTTTAATTTTACTAAAAAAGCTCTGACATCTTTATCAAGATGAGGATCAGTAGCAAAGTCTATAAGAGTATTCATAATATTAACTTTTAATTCGTTTGTAAAAAAACAACACTATAGGTTTAATTTCGTTATACATTTATAATGCTGGCCTTAACAAAATTGCAAAAGTTATTGATTTCTATGGTAGTCTATTTTTCCTTATCTGTTAACAATTTTTCCAAAAAATGAGTTATACTTCAAAAACATGATCTATGTTGTTTCTAAATGCAATCAACCCTCCATATTTCTTTATATATGTATCTAAAAAATATCGAAGCTATTCCTCTTTTAAGTTTTGCCGAATTCTTAACTAACATAACATACTTGGTATGTTCACATAGAAATCTATTGACTATTAATTAAAAGTTTCCTTGCGGAATCTGAAGCTATGATCAAACCACCAGCTAACATTATAATATCTTTAATAACCAGCCTTCCTTTCCCTGCTAAATAAGGAAAACCATATTGTTCACTACCAATGTTTGGTACGTAAGCTTCAGGAGTGGTTATAAGAAATGAAAGAGTCACCTGGGACATACAGAATATGAGAATTCCGCTTAAGAATCCAACTTTAGGAAACCATACTCCTAATAATGTTAGCAAACCTATTATCACAATCATTATTCCAAGAGCAAAAGAAAATGTGTAAGTACCATTTATTTGATTCCATTGAACATTGTATTCTATAACTTCTCCTTCTTTATTCTGATAATTTTTATATTCCCCAGAATTATTGTAAAAAAAACTCATTACTGGACTATTCGCTACAAAAGGAACTATTCCTTCCGCTTCATAATGAAAAGCTTTCAATCCACCTATCCATGTCATAACAATAAAAATTGTAATTCTTAGAAAATTAATTAGGTGTAGTTGGCTGTCTGAAATAATTTGCAATAGTTTTTTCATAATAGATCTTCTTTTAGTTTTTTCTAATACCCAACCCTATATTCATATTTTTTATTTGTAATTATCTATATAATTAATAGTCTTTAAACAGAAATAAATATAGCGTCAAATTTTTGCAGATTTATAAAATCATACGAAGAAGTAAATACAAAGTTAAAAGCTGAGAGTAAAATGATGATAGACAACTTTTCTTTAATAGTTGTCAATTTTTCTTGATTCAATTGCCGTATTTGCAGATGAGAAGGCTGCGACTTATATTGCTAAAAAAGGTTGAATAGAACTATTCAACCTTTTTTATTTGATTTATTTAGATTTTTATCGATTCACTTTTTTATTATCCGACAAGTTATCAACATGAGGCATTTTTCCATCCCTATACTTTTCATATAGACTATAAATATCGTCTGTAACATCCGCAATAAAAGGGCCGTGTGCTATTACTTCCTCATTATGAGGCATACCTGCATATAGAATAAAATGAGTATCATCGTTAATTGACTTGAATTCGATTACACTATCTCCTATATCTTCAGTTCTATTAAACCATCCAACCTGTCCAGCTTCTATTATTTTATTTCCAATCTGAATTGAACCTTCCAAGACATACACCAATCCATTATAATTTGAAGGTAACATTTGAGTAAGCGTTTGTTTTACTTTTACTCTAAAATCAACCAATATGAAAGGTGTAATAGATGTTATTGGAGAAATCAGCCCGTTGCTCGATCCACTATACACACGAATTTCAAAATTCTCATTTTTTAATGTTGGAACATTTTCCAATAATATTCTTTGCCAAAAAGGTTCAACCCAGCGTTTTTCGGCAGGCAGTGCAAGCCAAACCTGTAGGATTCGTAAGTCTTGTTGAGACTTAATTTCTTCGCTGTGTATAATTCCACTTCCTGCGGTCAATAGCTCAAAACTACCAGTCAGCCAGTCTTTTTCATTTCCTTTAAGAACTAAAGTTAATATTTCAAATCCCGCATGAGGATGCGGTCCTCCTACAGGCTCAGTTCCGGGAAGATTAAGTTTATCGTCCATAAACAAAATGAAGGGATCTGACTCCTTATAAGATACTTTCTCTAGAATAGCAGAAGCTTTATGTCCCATACCTAAAAAGCCTTGACGCCACTTGCTTTCAGTAGTCTTTCTTATCAATCTTTCTATCATAAATATACTCTTAGGAAGTTTTTGAAACTTCAGTTCTTAAAAAACGAATGAAGAAACTTTTATCTTTAAAAAACAAACTGTTCCACCGTTTGAATTGCTTTCGGTAAAGCATTTTCGCTAACCTCCGGAATTGCAATACCTTCTACTCTAAAAACTGTTATGTCAGTTATTCCAATGAAACCTAATATATTCCGTAAATATTGTTCAGTAAGATCAAATTTTTTCATCGGACCATCTGAGTATATACCTCCAGTAGCAATCGATAGATAAACTTTTTTACCTTGAATCAATCCTTCAACTCCGTTTTCAGAATATTTGAATGTAGCGCCCACTCGTACAATTTGATCAATCCATGCCTTCAGTGAAGAAGGTATTGTAAAATTATACATAGGAACATCAATGACAATAATATCTGCATTTTTTAATTCTTCAATGGCTTCATTTGAGTATTTTACTGCTTCCTGCAGTTCTGAGGTATGGTTTTCAGTCGGTGTTATAAATGAGGCAAAATGAATTCCGTTAAAGTGAGGGATTTCGTTCTTAACTAGATTTTTAGTGCGGACACTTGAGTCAGGATGTTTCTTTTCAAGCTTTTCAATAATTGCATTCCCTAATTGAAAACTCTGAGAAGCTTCTTCTCTGAAACTTGTAATTAATCTTAAAATTTTCATATGATCTTTTTTTATTTGTGCAAATTTCCAAAATTATACTATATATTTGTTATCAATTACAAAAAGGATAGTAGTTACAAAAAGGATAGTAATATAAATTTATATTTTTTATGATAACACATACACAAGAAACTTGTTCTAAGGCAAAACTAGCCATCCACGATACTTTAGATATTGTAGGAGGAAAATGGAAGCTGATATTAATCGCAGTTCTAAGAAGTGGTAAAAGAGGTTTTAACGAATTATCAAGAGAAGCCGGTATTTCACCGAGAATACTTTCAAAAGAATTACAGGAATTAGAAATAAATGGATTGATAAGCCGCAAAGTTTGCAACACCAAACCTGTAACAGTCATCTATGAACTTACTCCGTACAGCGATACATTGGCAGACGTTCTAACAGCAATGGAAAATTGGGGCTATCAACATAGACAAAAAATTTTAGCCAATAAATAAAAACACATTTTGCCAATACTCCAACCAAATATTAATGATCGAAGTATACTTCGACCATTAATATCTATTTATCTGATAAATGGTTCACAGATATTTATACATAAAATTTTTATTTTTTCCCGAGGAATTGTTTCAATTGTCCTGCTGATTGTTCAAAAGCAGCGCGAGTAGCCGGAAGTGTTGCAAGAGCATTCAATAAACCAAAATCGTGAATCATACCGTTGTAACGTGTTGTAGTAACCTGAACACCAGCCTCATTGAGCTTCCGTCCAAAAGCTTCTCCTTCATCTCGTAAAACATCATTTTCCGCTACAATGATTAAAGTCGGTGGTAAACCGCTTAACTGTTCGGTGGTAGCCTGTAGTGGAGAAGCATGGATATCTTTCCGCTTGGATGGATCCGGAATGTAAAAATCATACATCCATTTCATTAAAGAGGTACTTAAAAAACGATCCTTTCCAAATTTCTGATATGATTCAGTTTCAAAATCAGCGTCCACTATCGGCCACATCATTACTAAGCCCTTAATCTCTGGTCCTTTCTTTTCCTTAGCCATTAAAGCGGTCACTGCAGTCATGTTACCTCCTACACTATTTCCAACTACTGCCAGATTTTTTCCATCTACATTGATTTCATCTCCATGTTCTGAAACCCATTTTGTAGCTGCATAAATCTCATTAATTGCAACAGGATACTGCGCTTCGGGCGTTCTTGTATAGTTCACAAATACTCCTGAGAACCCTGTCAAAACAACCAGATCACGAACCATTCGCTCGTGCGTAGGAAAATCACCCAAAATCCAGCCTCCGCCGTGAATAAAGATAAATACAGGCAATTTACCTGTGGCTCCTTCAGGGCGTACAATATTCAAACTTACCGTATGACCGTCCTGTGTAATGGTTTTCTCGGAAACTTCAATCCCGGAAAGATCTACTTTAACAGAGGCCTGTGCATCTACCAAAACTTGTTTAGCAGCTTTGGGTTTTAATTTTTCCAATGGTGTTCCTCCACTGTTTAATTTTACTAAAAAAGCTCTGACATCTTTATCAAGATGTGGATCAGTTGCAAAGTCTACAGGGGTTGCTTTTTTTTTATTAGTCTCATCAGAATTAGTAAAAACTGATTTTGACTCTTTGCTACCATTGCAGTTAATTAACATGCCTGCCATTACAATAAAAGCTGCTTTGGTAAGGCTTTTCGTAATAATTGTTTTCATAAGTTAAAATTTTTAATTGTTGTTAAAATAGTTATTGTTGAATCATTATAGATTTTCTGAGAAGAGTTAATTCTTAATTGACTTTCATCAAGTCTGTAACAATATTTATATCTAAAATATATCCTACAATTCCCTTCTGCCTTTTTCTAGTAAATTGAATAAAAAATAAGAAATAACCGATATTCTAACTACCCCCTATATTCCTAAGTAATACTATAAAAATCACAACAACACCTCTAACAATTGGGGCCTTACAATTTGAGCTATTTGTTTGAGACTAAATATATTTTTAGAAATTATAGTTTCGCAAATTGATAATGGGGAATTTACAATACAGGATTTAATCTTGGGGCTCCACTTTTTATAGTAGATATGCCGAATACGAGGGTAGCCCACTAATTTTTTAGATCATACGCTCGCACTAAATATTCTTAAGAATAATGCTTCTATACAGAGTAATTTTTTGAAAATTACATTATATGTAATATAATGTATGAGGTTTAAAAATATACGGTTAAGTATATTAATGAAGATGCTTTTAATAATTTCGGCGAAAAAAGAATTGCAAGCAATGATTTTAAAAACCTCGTTAGGTTAACTTAAAATAAATATATAGCCTATCTGGCCAACTGTTGTTCAATACCGTAACCAAATATACAATTTTTTTTAATATAGTATTAAAAAATAATAAGTTAATTTTCAATATTTTAAATAATTATACAATAGGAAAGTAATATACTATCTGATAACAATTGAAAAAATAGCAGCTTGGCCATCTTACATTAGATATCATAATACTAACTTTAAATACAATAATAGTAGCAACATCAAAAAGATTCTCCAAATTTTAATTCTTAAAGAAAAAGCTGTGCATGAATGCACAGCTCGGTAAATAAATTCTTTTAATTTAGATTGTAGGGACTTCTGGCCAGTCAACTGGTACTTTTGTTAAAGCAAATAAATAGTTAGTCATCATCTTGTCACCGATAGCAATAACAACATCAACCAAATTCGCTTCTGTATAGCCATTAGTAAAGAAGGCTTCTTTTTGAAAATCTGTAGCTTCACCTTTGTTCTCAACAATGCCTTTTACAAGATTTGCTAATGCATTCAGTTTACTGTCGAAAGAAATTGTATTTTTTCTTATATCTATAATCTGCTCATCAGTAAAGCCATTTAATTTGGCAATAGCAGTATGAGCACTTAGACAATATAAACATGCATTATACTGACTTACCACTAAACTAATTACTTCTTTTTCTTTTGCTTTTAACGACGATTTTGAACTTTGCAATGTTAGATAAGTATTTAATGCACTTTCTGAATAGGCAAATGTTGCATAAAGATTAGGAACGAACCCAACCCCTTTTTCAAGGTTACTAAAAATTGCCTTGTTTGCTTCTGATACTTCTTCTTTTTTAAGAACTGAAAAATTTTTCATTTTTTTATTGTTTAAATTAATACTGCAAATTTCTTTCAAATCTTAGTTGTAAAGAATGGAATATTTTCCCGATGATTATTTATATTTTCCTTTTTCATAATTTTAAAAACATTTACTAAATACCAATATCATATTATGTATTATAATTTTTTCAATAAGAAAAGAGGCTCTCACTGCAAACTTTGGATTAATGACGAAAATTTTGGTAGAGATTTCTATACAAATGATAAATCAAATCCCCTATTAACAATAGCCTGGAATAAAAATAAGGATCAAAGTATTGAGATAGATGGTGTTTTTTATCATTTTAAGCGAAATACGGTTATCTGCTTAATGGTCAATCAGACATTCCATTTCGAAGATGCATCTGAAATAATAGCATGGCAATTTAATCGTGACTTTTATTGCATTGAAAGTCACGACAAAGAAGTGAGTTGTGTAGGATTTCTATTTTACGGAACAGCGCAGGCTATGTTTATAGAAGTTGAATCCGAAATTGAAAGAAAACTGGATTTGCTGCTAAAAATATGCCAAGAAGAGTTTTTAGATGTAGACGACATCCAGGAAGATATGCTTAGAATGCTATTTAAAAGATTGATCATCCTTGTGACTCGCCTAGCGAAAAAACAATATGTTTCTCATGAGCTGCCAGATCACAAATTAAATATAATCAGAGAATACAATCTATTAGTCGAGAAAAACTATAAAACGGAACATTCTGTAAAATTTTATGCGGAAATACTTAATAAATCACCAAAAACATTATCCAATATATTCAAAATTTACGGAGATATTACGCCATCATCAATTATCCAGCAGAGAATACTTTTAGAAGCGAAAAGACTGTTACTTTATACATCCAAATCTTCAAAAGAAATTGCTTACGAATTAGGTTTTGAGGACATTTCTTATTTTAGTAATTTTTTCAAAAGACTTTCCGGCTTGGCTCCCTCATCTTTTAAACATAAAAATTTAGTTAAAAGTAATTAGGCTTAAGATAATAATTGGAAATTAGCACGATCATTTGAAATTTTTCATTTTTTATTGTTAATTGATAAATAGATCAGCTTCATTGTTAATTTTCAACTAAATTCTAATTGTAACTATTATACTCTATTCATTTATATTCGACACAATCGCAATACTTAAATCAGCATCTTTATATCTGTGCGATGAATAAATTTTATTTGTAAAACCATTATAATAAAAATTAGGATGGAGATCGTTTAATTCCAAATTTTTTCATTTTGGAATGTAGTGTTGTAGGAGGAATGCCAAGAAGTTCCGCTGCACCATTCGCTCCCCAGACTTTCCCACGACATTTTTCCAGAGCCTGTAATATGTGGTCACGTTCATTTTCATCAATAGATTTAAATTCTTTACTCTCTTCAAAAATCATGTACTGATGACTAATATTATCAGGTATTTGTAATCTCATCAATATTTCTTCACGTGAAAGTAATATCGCCCTCTCAACTAAATTTTCTAATTCTCGAATGTTACCTGGCCAATGATAGTTTAAAGCCTCGTTTAAACCTTTTTTTGAGATACCTTTTATCCGTTTATTTGCTTTCTTGCTATAAATTGAAATAAAATGATCAATTAATAAAGGTATGTCATCTTTTCGATCACGCAGCGGTGGTAATGTTACAGGAAAAACATTAAGCCTATAAAATAAATCCAATCTAAAGCGGCCTGCAGCTACTTCCTTTTCAAGTTCACGATTAGTCGCGGCTAATACACGCACATCTACTTTTATAGGATCCCTTCCCCCAATTCTGTCGATTTCTTTTTCCTGTAATACACGCAAGAGCTTGGATTGAAGTTCTGGAGGCATATCACCTATTTCATCCAGAAATATAGTACCCTTATTAGCAAGTTCAAATTTCCCTACCCGTCTTTCGATCGCACCGGTAAAAGATCCCTTTTCATGACCAAACAACTCAGATTCAAAAAGATTAAAAGGTAGTGCTGCACAATTGATCTTTACAAAAGGTTGTGATTTGCGCTTGGATAACTCATGGATGCAGCGAGCCATACGCTCTTTTCCAGTTCCGCTTTCTCCCAAGATCAATACTGAAGTATCCACAGGTGCTACATGACTAATATTATCAAAAACATTTAATAAAAGATGGCTTTTACCGATAATTTGTTTGAAAAAATCTGGCTCCTGAGCATTCACTTTTTTAATGCCTCTACTTTCATTCAACATTACATTTTGTTTGTCATCAGATTGATTACTTTTGACTAGGTTCTCAATAACAGCAATAAGAGGGTTACTTAACCTTTGAAGCAGTTTTATTTGTGATGAATTATAAGCATCACATTTACGACTGTAAAAGAAAAGATAAAAAATGTTATTATCACTTAAAGCCAGAGGAAGAACCATTAAGGATTGTAAGTTGAACTTATCTGCCAAAAGTTTTTGATCGGGATTTTTTAGCAACATCTTTTCAAAGTTGTCTTCTACAAAAATTATATTTTCAGTACTCTTTTCATTGAAGATTTTAGATTTAGTAACATCTGTTAATGTATGGTTAGTTATTATTTCGAATTCTTTTGTTCCAATAAATTGGTATTCATCAAAACCAATACGCAAATAGCTTATAAAATTTGCAGATGTACTTAGTGGAATACTTTTAGTCAAGAGGTAATCAAACGAGATAAAGGTCTGTAATGACTTTACGATGGCAAGCATCTTATCACTTAAAGTATCTTTGATATCTATTACTTTTAGTAAATTAAGACGTAGCTGTTCTTCTTTTTTAACGGCCGTTTCAAGGCTGTTTTCATGTCTAAACATGGCTATCTCTAATGTAATGAGAAGGTCTTTTTCACGAAAAGGTTTTACAATAAACCCATAGGGCTGTGTACCTTTTGCCTGCATAATGACATCATGGTTGCAATTGGCAGAAATATAAATAAAAGGAATATTAATTGCGTTAAGCGTTGGAGCAAGTGCAATACCGGATACTGAATCCTGTAATTTTATATCAACCAAGGCAAGATCTGGTTGTTCTTTTTCTATAATTGCTAATGCCTCTTCTACCGATCTGGCCAGACCTATTACCTGATAACCCACTCTTTCGATGATGATTTGTAGATTGTTTGCCTCTATAAATTGATCTTCAACTATTAATACTTTTAATGACATATCTGCTTATTTAGGATTTATATCTAAGTCGTTTATAGGAAAACTCAATCTTTATTTGTGTTCCTTTTTCTCGATTGATCGTAAGGTTACCGCCAAGATCAGCAGCTAATCCTTTAATAAGTCTCATCCCAAGTGATCTAGAATTATCTATGGTAAAGTCCTCTGGCAGGCCACATCCATCATCAGTTATTTCCAATAAAAAGATATCGCCGTCAATATTTTGCAGTACTATTTCGATAATTCCACCTGCATCCGAAAACGCATATTTTAAAGAATTAGTAATTGATTCATTTAGTATCAAACCGATAGGAACTGCTTGGGAAACATCCATAAATACATTGTCTACCTTAAGGGTCAGTTTTATGATACGCGGAACAGCAAAACTATCTTTTAAATAATCCACTAACTCACTGATATATTCCGGCATCCTTATTTCAGATAAGTTATCCGACATATATAATTTTTGATGAATAAGTGACATTGATTGTATTCGATGTTGGCTCTTCTGAATTACTTCTAAAGATAATTTATCGCTTAAAAAATAAGATTGACTATTAAGTAGGCTCATAACAATTTGGAGATTGTTTTTTACCCTATGATGGATCTCCTTCAATAACCATTCTTTTTCTGCCACATTTTGAGTAAGAGTTATATTATTAGCTTCAATTGTCGCTTTTTGGCTTTGTAGAATACTGTTCATTTTTCTATTTGTTCGATAACGACTGTAAATTAAACCTATAATTACTGCAAGAATAAATATACCAGCAACACTGAAATTACGTATTATCTTTGACCTCGAAATCAATAATTTTTGCACTTCTGCCTCACGTATTAGTTTTTTATTTTTCTCTTCTTTAAGCAATAGATCCCGATCTTTCTTTAATACATCGTATTTGACCTGTAAATCCGACATTTTATTCCTATTACTTTCGCCAAACATAGAATCTCTGTACGCATATGCTAGCTTGAGGTTCCGTATAGCTGGTATAAAAGCAGACTGTGCAGAATCTATTTGATAAAGTTGTTTATAAATTTGTAAGAACGTTATTTTACTTTGATTTTTCTTGGCTACCATCTTATATTTTTCAAGATAATCTCTTGCTTTTTCATACTGACCCACTTTGAAATAATAATTGGCCACAGGAGTATAAAGATTGTTTGTTGTTAATGCAAATGGTTTATCATTGATAATTTTTTTTGCTCGTAACACATATTTTTCGGCCTGTTCATAATCTCCTAATGCAGTATAAATTTTTATAGAACGTAAAATAACAGTACTTCTCGCAACAGCATTCAATGTAATCCTATTCTGAAGCTTTTTTAGATAAAATAGTGATTCTTGCTTACGGCCCATGTCTAATAATATCTGTGCAGTGTTGCCAATTGCTGATGTAGAAAAATCATCTGCTTTGTATTTTTCCAAAATTTCAACACTTTTTTTGTAATGTATAAGCGCTTTCGGATAATCTCCAGTTGTATGATATATTCTAGCTAAACCATTATATGCCAATCCCGTAACGTAAGATTGTGAATCGATCTTTTCTGAAAGGTTCAATGCTTTTAATGAATACTCCAAGGCCTCTTGTATATTACCCATAAAATAACTCGCACTCGAAGCGTGCACTAGACTTTGAGCTAACTCCTCATTACTAAGTTTATTCTCTTCTAAAATCTTAAGACTTTTTTTAATACTTTCCAAACTTTCCTTATACTCTGTTCGGCTTAATTGCATCAGACCAATAATCCTTAAAATATAACCTTGTTTTAATTTATCACCATTTCTTATATAAACATTTAAGACCTTATAAGCTATTCCCAAAGATTCCGGAGTAGCTTTCTCTCCATATGCCGTAACGGATAATGTTAGAGCTTCTACTTTACCATATTTATCTTTAGCTTTATCAAATAATGCTTCCGCTTGCGATGCAAAATAACGTACTTTACCATAATCGCCATTTTGTAAAGCCAATCTACCTCGAAGTAAATAAGAACGTGCTTCACCAATAGGATATTTTACCGAACTAGATAATCTTTGGACTTTATCTGCATAATATACTACACTGTCCGTAGAATTTGAATACTTTATAAGTTGAGAAGCCTTAAGATGCCATTTGCCAATTTTTATCAGTTGATTTATTGCAGTAGTATCAGAACCGCTTATTCTTTTATAAACATTGTGCATTGTAACTAGTTCATTTACAAAAACTTTCTGTGCCGGCACAAAAGATGGTAAAAGAATCATTATTACTAATAGAATATACCTTTGAATCATAATTAAGCTATTAACTATTATTTTTCTTTCTTACACTTTTAAATACAGAAACCTGGAAAATATAACCTATTCTTTAAGTGAATCTAATCAAATTAAAAGTATTAGGAATTTAAGAAAATTTTATGATATAATGTACTATTCACATGTTTACTTAAAGTCTTCTATCATCGTTAAACTCGTAATTTCGTGGAAAACCACGAAATATAGTGAATAAAAAAGCAATCAAAAGAATATAAAACACTGAATAACAAATATATAAAATCAAGGCATACCGATTGATTATTGTCTAAAAATTATGACAATGATTAATTCAGACTACTCAATTGATGATCTACATTTTACTACGCGAAGTATAGACGGAGGTAATACAATAATATTCAATAAACAAATGATTTTCTCTATTATCTATATTATAAAAGGAGAAGGAAAGTATCAAGTTCAACACAATACCATCAGTTATGGAAGTAATGACATTTTTATTGTCGTTCCTGGTGAGGAATTTCAAGTTATTCAGACGACCTCAGATACAGAGATATTAGAAATAAAATTTTCAGATCTTTTTATAAATCAAAAAAAGCAATTTGATACAGACAGATCAGATCGTACACACATATTATACAGTGCTAATCAAAATCTGGATTACATTGTAAATATCAAAAATAATATCATTTTAGCTCACCAAATTGCAAACTGTTTACTTTCTGAAATTAGAGAAGCAAATATAGTTGATGGGGAATATTTAAAACATCTTGTATATATGATTTTACTATTTTTAGAAAAGGAAATTAAAAAACTATTACCATCAATTGCTGGACTTACAATTGAACAAAAGGTCATTAAAATGTTGCAATATATACATCTTAATATTTTTGAGCCTAAAAAACTTACCATACAGGAGCTGAGCGACAAATTTTTTATTTCACCAACCTATATTGGAAAATATTTTAAAAGTCACACAAATCACAATCTTCATCACTACATTTTGCAATATAAATTAAATCTTATTCAATATCGACTTAAAAATAGCAATATGCGTGTCAGTGAAATAGCTGACGAATTCGGCTTTTCAGATAAAAGCTACTTAAATAAAATCTTTTTAAAGTATACAGGTATCTCTCCATCACAATATAGAATTAATTCAAAAAATAAAAATTTTCTATCCAATATTTCTTAATATTTCTACTTAAAATTAAAGCATCAACTGATATATGTTGTTAATTACTAGTAAAATGATTCAAAAACTCAAAATACAACATTAATTTTAGACAATTCCTCAAAGTCTTTCGGTAAATCGGGAGAATGGGCACAGCATGATATTGATTACACTCAGACAGGTAAACTGATTGGAGATTGCGCAATCAAACTTGATCTTTATCATAAAAGAATAGAGATATTAATTACAATATCGTATTTGGAGCAAAAAAATGGCATTGCTAAAAAGGCATTCACGGGCATGGTGAAATTCCTACTTGAACAAAAAATCTATATCGAATCGTAGCAATAGTTGATACTGAAAATATCGTCTTGATAAATTTGCCAAAAGTGCCAGTTTTAAGAAAAGAACATTTTACGAAAACATATTTTTCAGGTAAATGGGAAAACTAGTAACAATATGTAATGCTACAGAGAGAATTGAATAGTGCTAGCTACTACTCTTTCTGAGTATTTCTAGAAAATTATCGTTACAATATAAAAAGTTAGCTTATAATAAAACTTACAGACAAGATCAGCTTTGCAATTCTTGTAAAATTTCACACAATCTACTTAAATCATCTCTAAAAGTGTTAGAAGATAAGCTCGTCTTGGTCACATGCCAAGATTATTTAATTGTAAAGTATCAATAGATCCGCTACAAAAATGACTTAAATTTATGGTGTAAAGTTTAAAACCTTTATCCATGAATAAACAGCAACAGCAAGTCAAGGCTCGTAAAGATTGGCTTAAAATCTATTTAGAATCGGGGTCTGTAACGAAAACGGCTTTACGTTGTGGAATTGCAAGATCAACACTTCACCGATGGATAAAAAGGTATAAAGAAGAAGGAGAATAAGGACTGTCAGATAAGTCAAGACGTCCTAAAACCCTTACCAATACTAAGGTTACAAAAGAAACTGAATCTATTATCCTTGATTTAAGAGAGAAAAAAAGATGGCGAGCTGCAAGAATCTCAACCCATCTACTCAGAACGGGAACTTCATTATCTGCAATGACTGTTTGGCGGGTACTCTTTAAACACAAAGTTAATCCTGTAGTAAAAAGACGTAAAAAATCTGATTACAAAAGATACAGCAAGGAAATTCCAGAGGATAGAGTCCAGCCTGATGTTACTAAAATCAGGAATAAGGCTTATCAATTTACAGCTATTGATGACTGCACAAGAATTAAAGTTATTAGAGTTTACCCTAATAAAAAAGCAGAAAGTACGATACATTTTTTAGGTGAAATTTTGGATACATTCTATTTTCCTATACAGCATATTCAAACCGATTGGGGTACGGAATTACCATCAATTAATGTCAAATTGATGAAACCTAAAGGAGCTTTACTAGGATATCTACCCATAAGTTTTGCCCGTCGAATTCCATTTGCTGTATTCTGAGCTCTTCTTAAATTTTCAGCTTCTGGAACAGCCAAGTAAACAGCAAGCATAACAGTACTTTCAGGTACAGAAAAATCAATAGGTTGTTCAATAGCCATTGCCACAGTTTTATATTTTCGAAGCAGACCTATCATTTCATAAACGTATTCGACATTCCGACTAAATCGATCCCATTTGATAAATAAGATATTCTTGTCTTCTCCCGATGATTTCTTTTTAATTTCGGAGAATAATTCTTTCCATCCAGGTCGATTAAAATTTTTAGCAGAATAATCCTCCCGATAAATTCCTTTGACTTCAATATTGTTGTATTTACAATACTTTAGTAATCTATCCTCCTGTTCAGGTAGTGAGTAACCTTTTCTTTTTTGTTCGTCCGTACTTACACGGACGTATAAATAGGCTGACTTCATGTAATTAATGTATTTATTTGATTTACAAATTAATAATATAAAATAAGAAGCTGTATATATTATTCTAGTATTGATTTAAATTGTAAATACAGACTCAAATAAATATATTTATAGAGTCAACTCAATTTGATTTCAATTACGGATTTCCATAAAAATTTTATATAAAATTGATTTATTTTTGTGTAGATACTATCTCAAATTAACCCTAACTAATACTCATTATGAACACTGCACAAAAAGCACCTACTTTAAATAAGTTTACCGAAGAATTAGAAAACTTATTAAAAAAAAGAATTGGAGGGTCAGTAAATTTTAGAGGTATCTACTATCAAATATTATATGCATCTTATTTAATACTTAACGAGCTTAGAGGAACTTCCGAAAAATCGATAACAATGGAAGGTATTGAGGATATTGACTTAAATACCTCTCAAAATATTCTTAACGGTCAATTATACACTCAGGTTAAATCATCTGTAAATAAAATGGACGCCGGAAGTTTTTGGGATTTAGGAGTATTACAAAATTTCGCTGAAACTTTTGAAATTAATCCTAACAGCAAGTTTAAGTTAGTGTATAATATGGAAATTGCTAAAGGAAACCTTCAATCTTTAATGCATAAAAAGGATTTATCTGATTTCTGGCAGACAAAATTCATCACATTAAAATACAATATAAACTATAATGATTTATTATCAAATATCTCATTTGAATATAAAACATCGACAGAACTGTTCAATGATATTCTGATTTCATTATTTAAGGACTGGGGGATAAATAAAGGAACAGAACTTCAATTTTTAAGATCATTATTTTACAATGTCTTTATTTGGTCAAAAAATAGAGTTACAGTAACTAATACTGATATTATTGCCCTATTTCAGGATATAAAAGACTCTTACTCTAAAGCACCTATTAATAATGCGATATTAAATAATTGGATCATCAAAGTTTCATATGATATTACTGAAAGTCATAATGCAGAAGATTTTTATGATGGAAAAGCAGCAAGACCCGCTCATATCAAATTAGGATTACCTGTAAAAAGAAAGATTTGGCAAAAAAAAGTTTATGATAGTGTATTTGAATCAGATGTTACTGTGATTAGATCTTCAAGTGGACAAGGAAAATCTACCTTAGCGTGGCAAACGGGATATGATCAAAAAGAAAAAAACAATTATTCTATCTATGAATTACGAAGCTGTAAGGATTACAATGAAGCTAATTCTATTGCTGAATTTTTGGAATCTCGAATTCTAATTGGTGAAAAGCCTCTGTTAATTATAGATGGATTAAATACTTTAGTAGAATCGTGGTTTGAAATAGTTTCGATAACAAGAGATTTTCATGTAAAATATCTACTTACAACTAGACAAGAAGATTGGTTTCGATTTGGTGCTGACATTTCACGAATTAACCTAACTACCGTTGATATATCACTATCAATGGCTGAAGCCAAAGAAATGTTTGAAGAATTAAAAAGAAAAAAGAAAATACATCCGGATATTCAAAAATGGCAACCTGTATGGGAACAGATTCATCCAAAAGGACTACTGATTGAATACACATATCTTCTCACAAGAGGTCAAATGATAGAAGAACGACTTTCAGCACAAATAAACTATTTATCCAATTCGAAATCAGCAGGAGCAAAGTTAGAAATATTACGAATGATTTCTCTTGCGGATTGTTTAAATATTAAATTAAAGACAACAAAATTACTTAGTTATGTAAAAACGGAAATAGGATTCGAACAAGACCGAGGTGAGTTATTAAATGAATTGGAAAAAGAATATTTCCTAAATTTTGATGGTCATTTTGTAGAAGGCTTACATCCTGTTCGATCTCAACACTTAAAAGATTTATTGCACAAAAACATACCAATCGAGGAATCCCTTAAAAACCTATTTAAGATTATTACTGATGATTACAAACAGGATTTCTTTAATAATATTCCTTTTCTACTTGATCAAAACTATAAAAATGAATTTTACGAAACATTAGCAGAAATAGTTTCGGAAGACTCATTAGAAAATATTGTAGTCGCTGTTGATGGTATTATGCACGCTGAACCGCATCGATATTTGAATGAAAACAGATTAGAATTTGATGAAGCTTATAATATCGGAGGTATAGAATTATTTTCCGTAGCTTCTACTCCATTTTCCGAGCTTAATACTTTAGAGGAAATGTCAAACATTCTTGGTGAGCAAGGAGCTAATTTTAAACGATTAGCTGATTTAAAGAAAAGATTACCTAAATATCAATTTGAAAATTCCGATGTAGTTTTATTTGCAAACGCTTTAAAATTAAATTTACAGAAACGTACTTCAGCCATTATTTCATATAAAGGTCTTGGCTTTCTGGTAAAATGGTTTAGCCATTTAAAAATAGCCTTTAATATTCCATCAATAAACAACAATATCAGTATTGGCGAACTAATAAAAATGGATTTTAGCGAGGCGAAAGAATTAATGTCTTTTTTTAAATTAACTGATCTTATTGGATATAAGGATTTTATAACAAAAAACAAAGAGACGCTCTTCAGTTATCTTAAAGTCAGCACAAATTCAATTATTGTCGAAGACTCTGGGGATAAGATTAATATTAAATATCTTCTATTTGATCAAGATTCAAAACACGCCAATAATTTGAGTGTATCTAGGATTGAGGATGTTTTTGAATTCTTTCCATTCTATGAACAGTATTGTACTGAGGGCTTAATGTTCCCGTTTCCTTCCGAAGAAATGACTACTACAGTTAGAGATGATTCACGTAAACAAATGACTCCGGCCTCAATTGGGAATTCTTTTGATATTCATCTCAACCAGATCTGGTATAATGAAATACAGAAAATGTATTTAGACTCTTCTGCTTACAGTTGGCAAGAGAGAATAATAAACATTAGGAAATTAGCTTTGGAATGGGTTAAAATTGTTACAAGGATGATAGATGGATTATTAGAAGGCAACAAGAATAAAATTCAAAAAAATGTCACTGAATTACAGCATAAAGGAGAACTTCTTAACAACACTATAAAGCTTAAGAAAAAATATCCAATTTATAAAAAGTATAATGAAAAGAATAATGCTGTTGAAGGCGAAAAAGAAATAGGCTCTTGGATTAGTTCCCTTACAAATATTAATAGTCAAATATTCAACATTTTCCTACCAAAAAAAGAACAAGACAGAAGAGTGGCATTAATTAATTTCAAAGGTGTTTATTTTGACTTAGAAGCACTGCAAAATGCGTTTAGAATTATTGAAAATAAAACAATTGCTTATTTTGACTCGGAGAGCATTTGCTTAGAAGAAAATATACATTATGAAAGACTTTATGCTTCTATTTTATATTATTTATCACAAATCCCGCTAGAAGATAAAATGCCTGTTCCAGTTGGGAGAAAGGCTGTTGAAGAATGGTGGATGAAGGCAAAAAACGCAAAGCTTGATGATCTCAATCATTCTCTAACAATAATTGAGGCTAGTTCGGATTTTAAATTCAATTATCCTAATGGAATAGAAGAAACTGACACCATTACTTATTTGACAATTGGAATAATCGATTTTGATTTTTCTGATACTCAGAGCTTGGAAAGTTTATTATTCTCATTAGGTATTTTGAGAGATTTGGATTATCAATTTATTACGATTATCAGTGTAAAAGATAATATAGCAGTTAGTGGCTTTAGAATAAATAAAGAACTCATTAACGCTTATGATGACTTAATAACAGGCGCTGAAAATATTGATATCAATTTTCCGGCACTTCCTGTTGCAATTGAAGAAAAAATAATAAAATATTTGCCTGGAGTTTTACTTCCGGAAAAATCTGTGAACGGCGATCTAGATAAGAAATTTGAAATTTTGATTACATTATGGAAGTTATCAGAATTTAAAAGACATCTAAATAAAAATTCCTCTATTGAAATGAAATGGTTGAAAGATCTTAACGTAGAGTCGGAAATTATAAACAGTTTAAATTCTTTAAACATCTCATCCCAAAGCTTTACCAAATTCGTTGAGAGAGGCTTAGAACCAAACCATATTTATGAAGTTGAAAGCATAACTAACGAATTATATAAACAAATTACTTCGCATGCATAATTAAAATTTAAAAGGTTCTAAATACAACGTGAAACTAACTATTTTCAAATTCAATAAAAAATTATTAAAAGTTATCTCTAGAAACTAAAGAAGAAAGCTACAAAGATTTGCATCAATGAGATTTAACCCAACCGTGGTTTAAAGAAAAAAATAACAGCAATATCTAGTTAGAATTTTCTGAATTTTCCGGAGTTTTTCTTTAATCAATAAATGTGTTTAAAAGCAATCGTACAATCAAAGTGAAGAAAATTTAACAATAGAAATATATTTTAATTATTTGACATAGTATATAAATAATTAGCATTATTAATATTCAGTTCCTTAATTGGATACGAATATTAAATTGAGTAACATTGTATTTTTTTGAACATTACCATGAAATATCAAATTTATGATTATAAGTTATACTAAACGAAGTAAAACATATCAATTTTGTAAGCCATCTGCTGATTACAAAAATGTTTTTACTATAATCGTGGGAAAGAATGGAAGCGGAAAAAGTCGCTTACTAAATGACATAATAAGCAATTTCATTCCCTCTCATCTTGCCAAAAAAATATCCACGGCAAAAGACGGTTTCTTAATGCGTTCATCTGAGCCAACTAAAGTTCTAGCTGTATCAACTAGCCCCTACGATAAATTTCCACTGACACGATCACTGTTCGGATTAAAATTTCCCGAAGGCAATTATTCTTACATCGGAATAAGAGAGATTCGTTCATCAGATTTTTCTTTAGGTTTTATTTCTAAAATTATTAAGGAACTTTTGCATGTAAGATTAAGTAATCCTGAGCAGTTTCATAAAATTATAGACGTATTAGGTTACTTAGGTTATAATGGGGAGCTACAAGTTAAATTTGAAACTGTTATATCATCTGCACAAATCCGGCGTTTTTTAGAAAGTCGTAAGACTGAAGATGACTTTAGACATATCTTTTTCAAAAATAATACAGCACGTATAAATACAGGTTTCTTTGAAACAGGTGAAAAACTTGACTTCGTAAAACTAGAATATTTACAGAAAATATTTATGAGTTACGAATTTTCCAAATATATGCGATCTCCAACAGTTACGATTAATGCTGATTCTATTGAATTACAAATGGATTTAGAGGACTTATTATTTATTCTTGAAGCCGGTCTACTGCGACTGAAAGATGTATATATAAGGAAAATTGAAAACAATAGAATTTATCCTATTAATGAAGCCAGTTCAGGAGAGCAATGTATATTCAATACTTTTATAGGGATTGCCTGCAAAATTGCTGACAATAGCTTAATTGTCATTGATGAACCTGAAATTTCTTTGCATCCCGCTTGGCAAGAACGATATATAACACTTCTAATGGATACTTTCCAACATTATAAAGGTTGTCATTTTATCATTGCGACGCACTCTCCACAATTGGTATCTAAATTATCCAATGAGAACTGTTATGTTTTGAAGATGGATGATGGTGAGTTGATGGATGGAGAGTTAATAGCAAACAATTCAGCAGATTTTCAGCTCGCAAATGTTTTTAATACCCCTGGCTTTAAAAACGAGTATTTAGGTAGGATAGCTTTTTCTATTATTTCTAAAGTGGGAAAAACTAATAAGTTTGACAGTGAAGATCTAGAGAATTTCACAATTATCCAATCTCAGATCAAGAATATGCAGCATAACGATCCCATCAGAAAATTATTTGATTTAATTAAAGACTTAAAAAGAAATGCCTGATATCAATCAACCAGTAGTTTATACTCCAGCAATCAAAAAACGTATTTTAGGTTTTCTTAGTAAGTCTGATTTAAAAAGTTCAGATTGGTCTGATGATGATATAAAAGATATCCGGAAGTTCATTCGTGATTATTATAGAAATATAACAAGAAAATGTTTTTATTGCAGAAAGGAGATTTCGCTTCGATCTGTAGATAACTGTCATGTAGAGCATATAATCCCCAAAAGTGAACAAATACAATTTATGTTTGAACCAAGAAATCTTTGTGTTGTATGTAGTGATTGTAACATTATAAAAAGCAAAAAAGAAGTTTCCGGCCAAATTGAAACAGTTACAAAAAATGGAAAGCTCTATACAATGTATCCTAGATCATCAAATGCATTTATAGTTGTTCATCCACATTTTGATAATTATGATGATCATATTCATCACTGTGGTGATATTTATATCTCAAAGTCGAAAAAAGGATCATACACAATCCATATTTGTGAACTTAACAGAAAAGTACATGAATATGGAATGGATTCAAACCCTTTAACACAATCTGAATTATTTGATATTTTTCATGATATAATGAATTCGGACGATGTTGTACAACAATCTAAATATATGAACAAATTAAGGGAACATTTTATTAAAGCGGGATAAATAAATTTGGATCATAATTATTTTTATAAGGAGACATAATTTAATGTAGAATATTGCAGGAGCACTAAAAACTATAGGTTTCCGTTCCAAATTGTTGACCACACAGTCGCATTTTAAAGTTTTTAGATCATATCTTATATAATAAAAAATGGTGATTATGTACTTAAATGTACCAGATAACATCCTTATCTAAGTATGAATTTTACTTTTAAATACAAATAAACTAGATCGATCGTAGGCATTTTGCCTTTAATTCAAACATATATATAAATTGTAATAGCCACGACTTTATCTGACAGTTAGGGGTTAAAAATAATTGTCAGTTATCCAATATTGTCCTTACTTCCAAAAGTAAGGATTTTTTGTTCCTCTGCAAGAGTTTCCAATAATTTATCTTTT
>NZ_LUVZ01000002.1 GCF_001593385.1 Chryseobacterium cucumeris
TGTTGTGCTAATTCAAGTACGCCTAGCTTGTTTTTGATAATTTTTTGTTGTGTTGTCATAATACTTAATCTGTTTTAAAGTTATTTAATTTGATTATAACTGTCAGATTAAGTATTGACTAATTCAAATAATCTGCTCTGATTGTATTTTTTACTTATTGATAAATGCCTTCTAAAAACAGCATATACCTTCCGGGTTGAAATTCTCCATATGAAAACAGACAGATCACATCATTCTTTTTCAGATAATGAACTTCTAATCCTTCTTCAGATACGTATTTTTCAATAAAAGTATTTTTTACATTAAATTGACTTTCTTTGACGATGGTTTCAAAGCTTTCATCATCTATTTCTTTTTTTAAATCTCTTAACGGACTGTTGTAAAAATCAATCAATTTGATTTTCTGATTTTCAATTTCAAAAATTTCTTTTAGACATTCTTGTTCATCGCCATCAAATAATTTTTGCCTGGTTATATCGTTTTTTCTGATCATATTTTTTTAGTTTAGATTTAATATAATAATTTACTAAAGGATATGTTCTTTAAGCCTCAATTTAAAATTATTGTGCTTCTGAAATCAATTTTTCTATTAACTTCCAATCTACATTTTCATCAAAATGATCCCAGTCTGAAATTTGGTTTGGTCTGTTTTCAGGGGGTAACGGAGATACATAAAATATACATCGGTAAGCAGTTTCCCTAATATTAACTTCAGTATTTTTATTTTCGAGAATTGAATAAAGGGTTTTCATAACTGATGCTTTATTCTGTTTACGATATGTGTTTGCCCAACTGATCAGGGCATCTGATCGTACGTCGTCATCTTTATCATAAGAAAACATTTCCCATGCTTTATCTCTAAATTCGTCCATTCCCCAATAAAAGCACAAAACTCTGATGGATGCACTGCGTGCTTGCTCGTTGGGATCGTCGCATATTTTTACAATAGTATTCTTTAACTGGTTTTTTTCCTGAGGTGTCCAAGAATATTTTTTTCCGCAATCTATTAACAAATCATATAATTCGTTTCCGTCTGATTCATTTTCAAGTAATTGCTGCATTTCTTTTACATTCATGATATTTGTAATTAATTTTTTATTGTTTTATTTATTTCTTCTTTTAATTTACTTAAATCTTTTAGTAAATCTTCAAATTCCTGATAGTTTAATGGATTTTTAGACATCTGGCTTTTTAAAGCTTTCGTAGCATTTATAATACTGTTCATTGCTTGTTCATTTTCAGCCAGATGATCATAAGGAATTCCATTTGAATCTAAAATTTGCTCTCCTCTTTTCTCCTTAATTACAGCAGCTAAATCATCTGGTGTTAGATTTTTTTTAATACTGTTCCGAGCTTTTTCAAGCTTTCTCTTTAAATCCTGCAAATGATGAGAAAAATCCAAATCTCTCCATTTCTTTAAGAAATTATTTCTATAGTTCTGCCAATCAATTACTCTTTGCAGTTCTTCGGGAGTAAGCGGAGGCTTGTTTTTTCCTGTTGAAGTCAATTGGTCCTCTGGATATCCTGTGGTTTTTATTTTTTCAACCTGAACTACCTCTTCCTTGCTATTGATTGGTGTACTTTCTTCTCCTAAGTCTTTAATTCCTGATGTATGTTCACCTTCTGTAATAACTTTTGACTCAGCTAAAGTAGTGTTTTTTGATGTTTTAGCGATAGGTTTTATATATCCTTCTTTTATTAAATCATTGATAGATACCGGAAGTTCATATTGAATACCTCCGCCTTTTTCTCCAAACCAAGGAATGATTTCCCCTTCACTGACTAGAGGTATGTCTTTCAGAACTTTATACCTTGTATATGGTTTACTATCTGTCCCTTTAGATAAAGCTCTGTCTGTATAAGGAGTACCATCTTTTCCTGCAAAGGTTCCTTTATCCTGGAAAACTCCATTTTCATCGATCCATCCGCCGTATCTGTCAAAAATAGTTCCTTCTTTTAAGGTAACCTCTATGGTACTTGTTGCCCCACGGTTCGGAGGCCAGTTTTCATTGAGATTCTTATCCGTAAATAATTGTTCTAATTGTTTCCAGTTTTTATTTTTAAATAAATTATAAGCCTGTTTTGCGATTTCATCAGATGGGAAACCGGTTTCAACGGATTTCATGAACTGATTAAAATCGGGTTGTTTATAAGTATTCTCCAGAGCGTGTACTGCCGGTTTATTGGTGGCTGTATTTTTAGGTATTTTTCCGCCCGTTAAATTCTCAGGCGTATCAATAAACTCACTATGCTGCTCCGGATTGTAAGGTTTTTTTGAGGTTTGCCTTTTTACCTTTGGCAGTTTCTCTAATTCTCCTCCTTTTAAGTTTTTACTGCTTAGCATGACCAATCCTGCAGTTAATGTCAGCTGTCCTAAAATTTTAACAATCGCATCTATTTTTTCTGCAGTAGTTAAGTTTTTATTATCATGGATATCTTGTATGCTTTCCAAGCCATCAACTGTAATCATCACTGCAGCAGTGCCATTAAGGGCAAAATCAGTTAAAATGATATACTGCATCCCTGTTGATGATAATTTTATAATAGAGGAAGCCTTAGCGATGCTGGACAATGAGCCTGCCATTCCTAAAAAGCTGGAAGCTATCATAATGACATCTAAAGTCAGGGTTTCATTGGTCAATGTTCCTTTTTGTACTTTATCAATAATGCTGGCAGTTCCGGAAGTGGCACCTGTGGCACCTGCAGCTATAAATAAGTAAGGAGCAATAGGTGCTGCCGGCGTAAATGAAGCAACCAATCCTGCTACTGCGAAACCTAAAGAAGCCCAACCCGCTCCCGTAGAAAGCGATTCCATGAACGATGCCCCGTTAGTAGTGAAATTTCCTTTTAGAGTAGGATAACCTAATCTATTGGACGGAATTTCATAAGCCAGAATCCCATCCGGATAGGTGTTTCTGCTGTCAAATTCTTCAAATAAATCTTTTAAATTATTTCCTTCATAAGTACGCTGATGCTGTACACCTGGAGTAAGATCTGTTAATACATAATTGCCCGGATTCTTTTTGCTTTTTCCTATAAACAAATTGAGAGACAAGGTTTCTGTTGTTTCCTCATTGATGGCTACGGCATTAATAGCTAATGCTGTTTGGGGAGCAATGGTATTAAAGCTTTTGTCAATGTTTTTCTTATAGTCTCGTATGTTTTTTAGAGCCTGATAATCATCCTTGGGTAAGATAACCTGTCGGTAAGATGCTTCCTGTCCTGTCAGATTATTATTTTTGTCTAATACCAGACAATGAATGGTATAAACTCCTGTTAGTGAGTTTACAAAAGTAGCTGTTGTCTGAGCCGAATTCATATTCCAGCCATCACGGCCAAAGTATTCTCCTCTTTTATAACCGTAGACATCCGCATTTTTAGCATATTCTACTCCCATTTCTTTTGGAGTATTGATTTCAGCAAACCAGAAATAATGATGATCTTTAGGAATAGGCCGTCCTTTAATCGAATAATACAAACGTGGAATATGATTAGGAGAAACACTTCCAACTTCTTCAGGGTTTTTAGATTCGGATTTAATAAAGAAATTTGGATTGCTTTTCTGCTCTTCAGCTGCTCCTTTCGAAAGATTGAACTCAATAAAAGCTACCTGTTGTCTGAAATCTGAATAATTTTGAATTTTATTATTTTTCAAATCACCCGCTGCCGCCTCTTCAAGGGTCTTAACCTGATATTCTTTGGTATAAGCTCTGAATTCCTTTGTTAGGGTATTTTCTATGATGAAGACAAATGTAAAGTTCCCTGATTGATGGGTATTGATTGAAAACTGGCTGATTGCCGTTCCATCCTGTCTGAATGTTTTAGTGTCCTTTCTAAAAGGGTATTCAAACAGATTATATACTCTGCCGTTATTCCGGATCAATACTTTTCGGACAACTTCCGGAACTTTTGGTTTGTTTCCTTCAGCATACATAACAGGAGTTTCATATTGATAGGTACAATCAAACTCTATAGGTTGTCCTTCTATGGCATACTTTGTCTTAGGCTTAATCCATGATCCTTTACCTGTGACCACAACTTCCTGCAGCAGCTCACCTTCAGGATGTGCCGGCTCTGGCTCCAGCACTGGTTGTGGCTCTTCATAGTTTGCATATAATAACCGGATTGCTTTAAATAAGTCTTTGTTGCCTAATTCTTCATATAAATCCTGTACTAAACCTACTTTTCTTTTAGGTTTGTATGTTGCGTCATAATATTGAATAAGCTCGTATCTTTCTTCATAGGAAAGTTTTTCTAAAGCCATAAAAACTTTATCTTCATCAGTTCCTGCAAAAATCCCCATTGTTCTGTGCTCAAAGGCTTCGTACAGCATTTTTGCACGTTCAGAAACAGGAATTCCAACTTCTTTCCGACTGTTTAAGAAATTCAATGCTTCATTCATTTTCAGCAAGGTTTCCCTATTAAGAGTACCGGAAGTATTAATATTATTTTTGCGTTGAAAGTTGATGATTCCGGTCTTGGTTTCGTTCCAGAAAAGATTCTTATTTTCAGGAGTTTGATGTCCTAATTTATTAAGGGCGTTATGAAGCGTTGAGATATGCTGCCCTTTGTCAAATAATTGAATAACAGAGGCATTTTTTTCTACTTTATTGAATGCTCTGTTTTTAAAAGGTTCATATGTTATTTGGGTACTTTCTGCTTTAGCGAGAGATATTTTGCTGTCCTGATCGGTGATTTGCTCATGCTTATCTTTATCCTCTTTACTATTGGTGTTTTGCTTCCCGGACCTGCCAGCCCTGGGTGCAAATGTCTTTTTGTGTCTGCTCATGTTATTGGTTATTAGATGAGTTTTTTATTCTTGTTTTTGTACAAATGGGCTGAGACGGGATTGATTTTTTCCAAAAGCCTTTTCGTTTTCTATCATTAAATAGGTGCTTATTAATGAATAGGTAATGCAGGTTTCATTACGGTCATGCAGTGCCATCGCTGCATTTTTCATAATGTTTCGGATGTTAGCCCCCGTATAAGTGTATTCTTTGGTCAAATGTTGCAAAAGATCATTACTTTCAAAAGTTATGTTTTTAGGCAAATAATGCTCCCACAGGGCTTTTCTGGTTGTTTCTGTAGGGCGTATTACATTGACGGAAACATCTATACGGCGCTTGAAAGCGTCATCCATATTGTTTTCAAAATTGGAGGCCAGAATTGTTAGTCCGTCAAATTTTTCTATTCGCTGCAATAAATAGGAGACTTCCTGGTTGGCGTAGCGGTCATGGGCATCTTTTACATCAGAACGTTTCCCAAACAAAGCGTCAGCTTCGTCAAAAAATAGCATGCAGTTTTTACCCTGCAGTCTGTTGAATAACACTTCAAGATTTTTCTCCGTTTCACCAATGTATTTGCTCACAACCTGTGAGAGATCTACATGGTACATATCAATACCATAAGTGTTGGCAAGAATTCCGGCAAGCATTGTTTTTCCCGTTCCCGGCGTACCGTAGAATAAAGCAATAAAGCCTGGTTTAAAGCTATGCTCATTGGTTTTGAAAAAGCCGTTTTCCAATGCTTTTATATAATGTCCGATGGGTTTTATCTGTTCACGGACATTATCTTCCAAAATAATATCTTCCATGGTAAGATCAGATTTGTAAAGCCTGCCGGGAAAGTAAGAACCATGATCCAGTTGTGGTTTCTGACCTGATAAGAAATAATTCAGATAAGCGGTATCCAATTCAATTTTTCCATGAATAAATTCTGTTGAAGAACGATTGTAAATAATATCATTTTTCAAGAGTACACTACCATTGACGAGTTGTGCACCATACTGAGACCACAGTGATAAATCTTTACCCGCCAGCAAAAAAAGAGCGGTTTGAAATGTTGGTTTAAAACTGCGGCTGATTCTATCATATTCACCACCTGCTTCAATAGCAAAAGCATTGCTGCTTTCTTCTATCTGTACAAATGTTTTCAGGACGGACGGATAATGAGCCGAAGCAATGCCCAGCGCTAAGATAATTCTGTCCAGAACAGTAAGCTGGTGTTTTTCTATTGTAACAGAATAGGGAGATTGGTCATCTGATTCGGGAGTTTCAGGTATTTCGTAGCCCATATTCAACTCGGTCTCATCTTCCAGAAACAATTCTTTGCATCGTTTTTCAATAAGCGATTGCAGCCATTTCATTTCTTCATTTAAAGAGTTATGATTGACAGGGCTGGCTTGAAATAAAGGATTGGTTATTTCTGTTTTTTCATTAATAGTGGTTTTTATTAATGGTGAATGTTCATGGTTATTAGGAGATTTCATAATCTTATTTTGAATTAATAGGGTTGCAGTGAGGGTATTGCTGATGTAAAATCAGCAACTTCAGAGTATTTGGAAAGCTTTAGAGTATTTAGAAAATGTAACCTGTTATTACCAGTTTACGAATATGAATTTTTTTTGCCAGGGGAGTTTTACGAGACCAATTCCCCAGGAAAGTTTTTCAAGAAGAATATCCTGTGTCTTTCGTTCTACAATAAGAGTATCATCTGAGTCCGTGATGACTAATTTTCCTGTACGCTGGAAGAACTCATTTTGTAGTAATGCAACAGATGATTTTTTCATGGGAGCCCAGTTGTGCTGTACACTTTCTATAACTTTTTTGGCCTGCGATTTATGCTTCCGTGAAAGTTTAATATGTCTGTTAATTGTTTGATGTATGGGAATATTGCACAGGAATTTTTCAAAAATCATGTCATATTCAGGAGCATTTGTTTTTCCGGTGGCAATATAATGCAATACATGGGCACACAATTCCGGATCAATGAGCTGCTGGGTTTTGGCATCCAGGAGTTCACAATGTTCAAACAGAGGTCTGATGAATGGATGGATCAAAATAAGCCCCGCATTTTGAATATATTGTCCCTCGTTCTGATTTACATCTTCCTGAATGATTGCATTTTTTTGCCGAATGGTTTCTATTGAGGTTCCTGCATTTTCAGGTTGACCCGCTGCATTCGTTCTGATGTTTTCAGAAATTTCATTTTCTGTAATAAAAGGGAATATCTTAACTATTGTTTTCCTGTTCTGATGATTGTTTGTTGTTGATAAACCAATCTGTTCTATTGTTGAAATTGCTTGTAAAAGATACTCACGGGGCTGATTATCGGATGTATTCAGATACTCCGATATGACACTGAAGACCAAATTCCATATTGCATTTCTATCCACATGGCTCAGCTTCGATAAACGACGTATTGTACCAGGCTCCAGGTTGATGGTCAGTTTCTTATTTTTCAAAACTGCCAGACATAATTGTGCAATTTGTTCATTGGAAAACTGATTGATAAGTCGGTTTCGGACATTTTCTTTTGATAAAGCAGATATGATACTTTTTTGAAAGCCGGCGACCGAAATAAGGCGATCAAAAACGGCTGGTTCCAAAACAGATATCGCATTGCTCTCCGAACTCCACCAGGGCATCGTTCCTTTTTCTAAAAAATAGATCAATGCTTTGAGCATCTTTTCCTGATGGTCTATCAGATAGGATTTAGCATCACTTTCTGTTACCTGATGGGGAGTTTCAACGGGTTTGGTAATTTCCGACAATTCATCTTTAAAGAGTTCAGCTATTTGACCTTTTAACTCCGTATTTAATGCGCTGCTTGTTACTTCCACATTTAATTCTAAACGGGGAATCTGCAGGGTATGACCAGCCAGCTTATCTTCTAAAGCCTTAATATGTTTTTCTATTTCCGGAAAAACATCAATAGACAAAAAGCTGTTTATATCGTCTTTTATACGAAGAGCCTTTTCCTTGTTGTTGACGGTAATTTCAAGAAAAACTTTCTGAATGATATGATTTTGCTTCACATTAAATAGGTTTAAATGATACAATATTGAGAAACATCGGACAGTTCTACTTTTTGTCGAACTCTCCACCCCAGAAACCTGCAGGACAAAGACTGAATCTTGATCTCTGCTTGGCACTCAATCTGCATCCGCAGCCTCTTACAAATCCATCTTTTGGACCATCTATTACTTCCAGAGTCTCTGGATTAAGCCATTTCATTGCGTTGCAATTGTTACCGTTTTTTAGAGGACATGCATTACAAATTTCTTCCCTTAAAGAGAAAATAGCTTCTTCATTCTGATCTGCCATACCCAATTTGGAACGTAGTTCATTAAAATGACCGCCAATGATTTCATTGCGTTTACTGAAAAGATTTTTAATGTTCATATGATTAATGTTTTTAAAATTATTGGGTCAAAATTAGAAAGAAGAGATCCTATTTTTCGAATTATAAGGCCGCTCTATTCTGTCTTTGCAGTAAAAGACAAAATTATATTCTAAGGATGCAGATTTATACCTTTTGGAAATTACCGGATGCAGAAAAGCTGATCTTTCTCATCAGGAAAGCCTATGTTTTTTGGTGAACTTATACTTTAGAAAATCAATCACCATATTCGAATACGTACCATTCAAAAAATGCGAAACCACTAAAAACAACTATTTCATTAAGGCATAATCTTAGGTTGAAATACAATGGACTTTTTAAACAGAATAAAAGCTCAGTTGGCAGACTGAAATTGACCATCATTAAAGGATAAAAATCTTCAGGTTAGAATTTTATTTTTAAATGTCGTTTTTAACGCATTTATCTTCAGTGAATTAATGGTGTTGTTTTTAGTTTTCTTTGATAAGAATTAAAATCCTATTTACTGCAAAGACTGTATTGAGCGCCCAAAATATTTGTCTTTTGACGGGGGGTGATTGTATGTTTGCACCATAATAATTAAGAACAGAAATTATGATTAATAAAGTATTAACAGTTTTAAAAAATCAGCTAAATGCTCCGGATGGTTTATGGGATCCTAACGTTCCTGGTGAGATTGAAATTGCTATCGTTGATGACATCGCAAAACATGATGAAAACACTGAAGGACTTAGTAACAAAGTAGTAATTAGTCTGCTCAATATTGAGGAAGAATCAACATTGAAAAACAGATCAAGGTATCAGCCGGTTGTAGTGGAAAACAATCCGGTCCGATATGATAAGGAAAGTACTCCTGCCTACTTAAATCTATATGTAATGATTGCTGCCAACAGAAGTACGTACAGCAAATCTTTACTGAGTATTTCAAAAGTTATTGAGATATTTCAGGCTAAGAATGTTCTGGAGTATGTTGACCTTGAGCCTGAAAATAATTTCAGCTTCAGAATTGAACTGCATTCCATTCCCTTTGAACAGCTAAGTTACGTATGGGGCTTATTAGGCGGAAAAATAATGCCTTCCGCTTTATATAAAATCAGTGTGATAAAAATTGCAGCTAAGGAGGTAGTTCCTGTTAAATTAATTAATGACATTAATATACAGAGTATTAAAGTTGATTAATCATAAAAGTAAAAAACTAAAAAACTAAAAACTAATAACCCTTTAAACTTTTGAACATGTTAAATCCAGCAACACCAGGTGTTTCTGTTGAAGAAATTACGAAACTTCCATACTCAGTTGCCTACATAGAAACGGCTATGCCAGTATTTATTGGGTATACCGAATTACTCCCTGTTGGGTATAATGAGCCATTCATCATCCGTTCTCTTTTAGAATATGAGCAATATTTTGGAAAAGCAAAAGAAGAGAATATCCAGCTACAGGATGTAGAAGGCAAAGGAGCAACTATTGTAGCACCTCAGGTACAATTTTTAATGTATTATTCGCTACAAATGTATTTTGCCAATGGCGGAGGACCGTGTTATATCATTTCTGTAGGGGATTATACATCAGTACAAGTACAATTATCCTCATTGGAAGCGGGACTGGCTAAAATCGATCATAAAAAAATTAAAGAACCTATTCTTATTATTTTCCCTGATGCTATTTCGCTTACCAATGAATCTGAGTTTTATAGCATTTACAATCAGGCTATTGATAAAGCTAAAGATGAGACTAAAAACAGATTTGTTATACTGGATACCTATTACGGAAATTCTGTGATCCAATCAGACAATCTTACCACGATTGAATCTTTTAGAAATAAAGTAAACCCAACCAATCATGCAGCCGCTTACTTTCCTCACTTAAAAACCATTTTGAATTATACTTTTGATGAGACTAAAACACCTATAGTACATGCCGGTTTACAAAAAGCAGGACAAGGAAGTGCTCTTTTTTACGCTGGGGAGACTGCTGCTTTAGATGAATTAAAAAGTTTGGCGAGTGCCGAAATCTCAACCGGATCTGCGGATGCTTACGTCCTTGCCGATTTATTAGGGCAGGCTATTGCGATAGCAGAAGAAGTGAATGAAAATGCAGATGCAGGTGATAAAAAAAATGCTTTAACCGTAGCAATTTCTGAGGCACAGATTGTATTAGAAGCCATTTATGACGGAACAATAGATGATTTTATGGTCCCTGATGGCTCAGATGAAAATGCACCTGGTTTCACCGGAGAGTTTACTGATTTAAAAACGGCAATTCTCGGGGTAAAAGACGAAAAAGGAGATGCAGATGGGATTACCCTTAAAAATCTGGAATCATCCAATTCGGCATTATATAATCAGGTGAAAAAAGAAATGCAGTCGTTAAAAGTTGTTTTACCGCCATCATCAGCAATAGCAGGAGTATATGGCAGAATAGACAGCACAAGAGGAGTGTGGAAAGCTCCGGCAAATATCAATATCAGCCACGTTATTACCCCGACAGAAAAAATTTCAGATCAGGAGCAGGCTGCTTTAAATATAGATGCTTTCGGGAAATCCATCAATGCGATCAGAACATTTACAGGAAAAGGTACCTTAATCTGGGGAGCCAGAACGCTTGAAGGAAAAGATAAAAATGATGAAGGGAAAGATAACGAATGGAAGTATGTACATGTACGCCGCTATTATAATATGATCAGACAATCGGTCAACGATGCCCTCAACAAGTTTATGAATGAACCTAATATCCCTCACACATGGTTACGGGCAAAAACAATGCTGGAAAATTTTCTTAACCAGCAATGGATGGAAGGTGCATTGGCAGGAAGTACTCCGAAAGAAGCTTATGAAGTAACAGTGAAAGGAGTAGAAGGAACTACTATAATGAATGTAGACCTTAAAATAGCATTAGTGCGTCCTGCAGAGTTTATTGTACTCAACTTCTCGCACAAATTACAACAGTTCTAGAAAGATAAAATCAATAAATCAATCACGAATAAATACCCGAAGTTTTACTTCGAGGAATAATTAATATTAACGTAAAATTTTTTAAAATGAATTACAAAACCCCTGGAGTTTACGTGGAGGAACAAGGAAAATTTCCCCCTTCCGTAGCGCAAGTTGAAACGGCTATCCCTGCTTTTATTGGGTATACAGCGGATGGACCGAAAAATAAACCAACAAGAATTGCTTCGATGTTGGAGTATGAAGAAATTTTTGGAAAAGCAAACCCTGAAATCTTCGCTGTAGCTTTCAAAGATGGTGTTGCAACAGCAATTCCAACTAAGGTAAGCGACTTTAAAATGTATTATGCCATGCAGATGTATTTTGCCAATGGTGGAGGTCCTTGTTATATTGTTTCTGTAGGAGATTATAAAAGTCCAGAGGCTGTAGGTGCTCCTACACCGGCAGAAGCTTTTTTATCAGGTCTTGAATTACTAAAAAAAGAAGACGAACCTACCCTGATCGTTTTCCCGGATCTTCAAAGTTTAGCTCCTTCTGCTGCTGATGTTGCTGATGCTCAGTCTATTGTTGCTAAAACGGTATATGCTAAAAATATTGCTTCTGCCGCTAAAAGTATTGCAGGTGTGGTTGCAGATGCTGTTGCAGGGGCTAATGTAGACGCTGCAGTTGCGGCTGCAGTTGCTAAGGCAGCTGAGTTTAATGTTGCTAATCCTAACGATTTACAGGTTGCTGGTGCTAAGGGTGGTCAGGCTGTTGTAGCCGCAGTTAAGGTGGCTGCTGCTGTTGCTAATGCTACGGTTGCTACGGTTAAGGCTGCTGCTCAGGCTGTTGCTACTGCTCTTGAAACAGATTTTACTACAGCTTCTACTATGGAGACTGATGCTCTTGCTGCCAGCAGTCTTGTTACTTCCAGAGCGGGTAATTCTGTTGCTATCGGCAAAATCTATGCTTTGTATAATAAGGCTTTAGATCAGGCAGAATTATTAAAAGACAGATTCGTTATTATGGATATTCTTCAAGACGCTGCCGCTTTTAGAGACAAAGTAACTTCTACAGGTCTGAAATATGGTGCGGCTTATTATCCAAAACTGAAGACTGTTTTAAGCTATGATTTCAAAGATGCTGATATTTCAGTTACCGGTGCATCTGGTATCACAACTTTAGCAGAATTGAAGATTGCTAATTCTGAAATGTATAATCAGGCTAAAAAAGCAATTCAGTCTGCGTCAGTAGTACTGGCACCGTCATCTGCAATTGCCGGAGTTTATGCTAAAGTAGACAGTACTTCCGGAGTATGGAAATCACCGGCTAATTTAGGGCTTAGCCTGGTAGATGTACCCGCTGTAAAAATCTCCAACAAAGAACAGGAGCTGCTTAATGTAGATGCTACCTCAGGAAAATCAATCAACGCGATCAGAACTTTTGCAGGAAAAGGAACATTAGTCTGGGGGGCAAGAACATTAGACGGAAACAGCAATGAATGGAGATATGTATCTGTACGTAGATTTTTCAACATGGTAGAAGAGTCTGTGAAGAAAGCTACAGAACGTTTCGTCTTTGAACCGAATACTGCCAATACTTGGACTCGTGTACAGGCTATGATCGAGAATTTCCTTGATCAGCAGTGGAGAGATGGTGCATTAGCAGGAAGCAAGCCGGAAGAAGCTTATTACGTAAGTGTTGGTCTGCACAAAACAATGTCGGCTCAGGATATTTTAGAAGGAAGAATGAACATTGAAATCGGTATGGCTGCAGTTCGTCCTGCTGAATTTATCGTCCTCAATTTTTCACACAAATTACAGGAAGCATAAAATCAATTAAATAACAATTAAAATTAAAAATAAATTATGAGTACATATCCATTAGTAAAGTTTGCCTTTGAAGTAGATTGGGGCGGAACAAAAGTAGGTTTTCAGGAAGTCAGCGGTTTAAATGTTGAAGCAGCTTTAATTGAATACAGACATGGCGCAAGTCCTGACTTCAGTAAAATTAAGATGCCTGGAATGAAAACTTTCAGTAACATCACTTTAAAAAGAGGAACTTTCAAAACTGATAACGAATATTTCGACTGGTTCCAAAGTATTCAGCTAAGTACAGTAGAGCGTAGATCTATCACGATTTCCCTTTTAGATGAAACAGGAGCTCCTGCAGTAACGTGGAAAGTGAAAAATGCATTCCCACTTAAATTGCAATCAACAGACTTGAAAGCTGAAGGGAATGAGGTGGCTATTGAAACACTGGAAATTGCCCACGAAGGATTAACTATTGAAAATAACTAATATTAACTTTAAATTTTTAACAAATGAATTACAAAACACCTGGAGTTTACGTAGAAGAAATTGCGAAATTCCCACCCTCTGTAGCACAAGTAGAAACGGCTATCCCTGCTTTTATCGGACATACGGATAAAGGACCAAGAAATGAACCGACAAGAATCTCTTCTATGTTGGAATATGAAACCATTTTTGGAGGAGCAAAAAATGAAAAAACAGCGATCTCTATTTCGATTGAAGATACTGTGGTAACGGCAAAAGTAGACAACGCCAAACTAAGTCCTTATAAAATGCATTATGCGATGCAAATGTACTTTGCCAATGGTGGAGGCCCATGTTATGTCGTTTCAGTGGCAGATTATGATAAAACTCCTGCCTTAGGAACAGAAACACTTGCCGGCGGTTTATGGTTCGGATTAAAATCATTGGAAAAAGAAGACGAACCAACGCTTATTGTTTTCCCGGATGCTGAAGTTCTAGGAGCAGATGCTTATAAACTTTACAATAAAGCGTTGGATCAGGCAGAAGACTTGAAAGACAGATTCGTTATTATGGATGTTTTTGAAGATGCTGCTGCCTTTAGAGCCGGAGTAAATGCTACAGGATTAAAATATGGAGCTGCATATTATCCAAAATTAGAAACAGTGTTAAGCTATAGCTTTGATGATAAAGACGTTAAAATCGATAGCTATAAAGAAATCAATGCTGCAGGAGCACTTGTAGACGTTACAATGCCTCAGAATGAAAACAATTTAGCGTGGTTGAAATCAAAAAGTTCAGCATTATACAATCAGGCTCAGACAGTCATTGCCTCTAAAAGAGTGGTACTGACTCCATCTTCATCAATGGCTGGGATTTATGCTAAAGTAGACAGTACTTCCGGAGTATGGAAAGCACCTGCCAACTTAGCAATCAGCAATGTACTGGCACCTGTAGCGAAAATTTCTCATGAAGAGCAAGAAGGATTGAACGTAGATGCGGTAGCAGGAAAATCAATCAACGCGATCAGAACTTTTACCGGAAAAGGAACATTAGTCTGGGGAGCAAGAACGTTAGACGGAAACAGTAACGAATGGAAATATGTACCTGTACGTAGATTCTTCAACATGGTAGAAGAGTCTGTGAAGAAAGCTACAGAACGTTTCGTTTTTGAACCGAATACTGCCAATACATGGGTTCGTGTACAGGCGATGATTGAGAATTTCCTTGATCAGCAGTGGAGAGATGGTGCATTAGCAGGAAGCAAGCCGGAAGAAGCTTATTACGTAAGCGTTGGTCTGCACAAAACAATGTCGGCTCAGGATATTTTAGAAGGAAGAATGAACATCGAAATCGGTATGGCTGCAGTACGTCCTGCTGAATTTATCGTGTTACGTTTTTCACACAAATTACAGGAAGCATAAAATCAATTAAATAACAATTAAATATAAAAATATTATGAGTACATATCCATTAGTAAAGTTTGCCTTTGAAGTAGATTGGGGTGGAACAAAAGTAGGATTTCAGGAAGTCAGCGGTTTAAATGTTGAAGCAGCTTTAATTGAATACAGACATGGCGCAAGTCCTGACTTCAGTAAGATTAAGATGCCTGGAATGAAAACTTTCAGTAACATCACTTTAAAAAGAGGAACTTTTAAAACTGATAACGAATATTTCGATTGGTTCCAAAGTATTCAGCTAAGTACAGTAGAGCGTAGATCTATCACGATCTCCCTTCTGGATGAAACAGGAGCTCCTGCAGTAACATGGAAAGTGAAAAATGCATTCCCGCTTAAATTGCAATCAACAGATCTGAAAGCTGAAGGGAATGAGGTGGCTATCGAAACCTTAGAAATTGCACACGAAGGATTAACTATTGAAAATAACTAATCATGGCAGTTTTATATCCTCCAACCAGTTTCTCTTTTATTGTTAACGGGATTTCAACAACAGAGGGTATTGACTCCAGATTTCAATCTATATCTGGTTTATCAACAGAAATTGGAACTGAAGAATATGCCGAAGGAGGCGAAAACAGGTTTACACACCAGCTTCCTTTGAGACCCAAATATCCTAATTTAGTTCTTAAGCGTGGATTAATCGTAAGTTCCGGATTGATAAGCTGGTGTAGAAATGCGATGGAAAACTTCCAGTTTGAACCCAGAGACCTGATCATTACTCTTTCAGGCGGGATTCAGTCTACAGCACCCCTAATGGTTTGGAATGTAGTGGGAGCATACCCCGTAAGATGGGAAGTATCCGAATTCAACGCAGAAGAAAGCAAACTTGCTATTGAAACAATAGAACTGAAATATAGATATTTCACAATACCCTCATCGTTAGCAAGCTTAGGCTTGTAATTTCTAAATCAAATCTAAGCACTTGAACGTGTGTTAGTTTAAAGATAAATTTTACCCAAATCTTTTTTCATAAAAAAACAACAGATTGGTCTATAACAGAGACTGAACACACCCTTCATGTGCTTGGATTTTTTTAAATAAACATGTTAAATCATTGGTTATTAGTGTTTTGAATATTAATGATCATTAAAAAACAAACGAAATGCCAATAGAAATAAAAGAGCTTCACATTAAAATAAATGTGGACGAAAAAGCAGAAGCAACTACAACTGCCACATCGGTAGATGAAGCACAGCTCATGCGCGCCATCAGCGAAAGTGTAGAACAGGCAGCAAAGATAGAACACCGTAAAAAAGAAAGATAATGAGAGGAGCAATTCAAAAACTAACAATCGGAACCTACGAAAACTCTGATTATGATAAAAGAATTCAGAGCGGTGCTTTTAAAGCTTTTATCAATCCGACAGGTTTTTCCATGACCTATAAAACGAAATATAATAAAGACCAGGCAGATGGTAACTCTAAACCTAATTTAGGATATACCTCATCAGCTTCACCTGATTTGCAATTAGAATTTCTATTTGATGGGACAGGAGTTACGGAAGCAAATTCCGGTATTAAACTGATCAATAAAATTAAAGGAAAATCTTTTGCAAAAACAGCTGTAACAAAACAGATTGAAGATTTTTATAAGGCGACAGGTGAGCTCGAAGGCTCTATTCATAAACCCTATAATGTTATTCTTAACTGGGGTAGTTTTGAATTTAAAGGGGTACTTTCTGAATTAACGTTAGAATATAAGCTATTTGACAATGAAGGCCAGCCCTTAAGAGCTATAGGAAAGGCAACGTTCAGTGAATCAACAAGTCCGAAACTTGCCGGTAAAATTGAAAATCTGCAATCTCCGGATCTTACCCATAAAAGAACGGTACAGGCAGAAGATACACTACCATTAATGACCGAAAGAATTTACGGAGATTCCAAATATTATCTGGAAGTAGCTAAAATAAATAATCTTGTCAACTTCAGACAGTTAAAACCAGGCCAGGAATTATTCTTTCCGCCGTTAGAAAAAGTTTCATAACATGAATAATAGCGGATACATACAAACAGCAAAAAATCCAGATTTAGTTACCTATAAGGTGATGTCTGGAGGCACAGAACTGCCGGGGAAGTACGGGGTGAAAAGCATTATCGTGGAAAAAGAATTCAACAGAATTCCTTATGCCCGGATTGTTATTTTAGACGGAAGTGTACCGGAGCAGGATTTCAAGCTCAGTAATGAAGATCTGTTAATTCCCGGAAAAGAAATTGAGATCACCGCTGGATACCATTCTGAAGAGGAAACCATTTTTAAAGGAGTTGTCGTAAAGCACAATATCAAAATCAGAAACGGTTCTTCTTATCTGATTGTAGAATGCAGAGATAAGGCTGTAAAAATGACCTTAGGAAGAAAAAGCAAATATTTCTACGAAAGTACAGACAGTGATGTTATTGAAGAATTGGTAGGTAATAACGGACTTACTGCCGATGTTGAAACGACTTCCAATTCACATAAGGAATTGGTTCAGTACCAGGCTTCCGATTGGGATTTTATGCTTACCAGAGCGCAGGCCAACGGTAAACTTTGCTCTGTTGAAGACGGAACTATCAAAATCGCTAAACCTGATTTTAGTGGTGAAGCCGTAGAAACAGTGGTTTACGGATCATCTGTACATGAATTTGACGGAGAAATTGATGCCAGAGACCAGTTCAACAAGATTACAGCCAAAACATGGAGCTATACCGATCAGGAACTGACTGAAGTGGAAGCTCAGGATCCTGCTGTCAACCTCAACGGAAATCTTTCATCAGGTGATTTAGCAGATGTTTTCGGAATCGAAGACCTGCAGCTTAAACATGGTGGAAACCTCACTCAGGGAGAACTGCAGGAATGGGGTGATGCCAAAGCAACCTTCCAGCAATTAGCCAAAACAAGAGGAAGAGTAAAATTCCAGGGAATTCCATCTGTGAAACCGGGAGTTACTTTGACACTGCAAGGCGTTGGAAACCGATTCAACGGAAAAATATACGTAACCGGTGTCCGCCATGAAATTGCTGAAGGAAACTGGCTGGTAGACGCTCAGTTCGGACTTTCTCCAACATGGTTCTCAGAAACCTATGATGTAAGTGAAATGCCAGGTTCAGGAATTATTCCTGCCATAAGCGGATTGCATGTAGGAGTAGTGTCTCAATTGGAATCAGATCCGGACGGAGAAGATAGAATTTTAGTACAGATTCCTATCATTAATAACGAAGAAGAAGGGATTTGGGCAAGAATAGCCACCCTTGATGCAGGAGAAAACAGAGGATCATTCTTCAGACCGGAAATCGGAGACGAAGTCATTATCGGATTTATTAATGATGATCCCAATGATGCTGTGGTACTTGGAATGCTGAACAGTAGTGCAAAACCTGCTCCCATTGTAGCTTCTGATGATAACCATGAAAAAGGATTTGTGACCCGAAGCAAAATGAAAATGATCTTTAATGATGACAAAATTTCATATACGCTCGAAACCCCAAAAGGCAAAAAAGTGATTGTAGATGAAGATGCAGATGTTATTAAAATAGAAGACGAACATTCTAATATTCTTACCCTTAACAAAGATGGTATTAGTATGGAAAGCGGGAAAGACATCAAGATCAAAGCAAAGGGTGATATCAATATGGAAGGAACGAATATCAATGTAAAAGCAAGCGCTCAGTTCAAAGCAGAAGGAAGTTCTGGTTCAGAGCTTAAATCAGGAGCAGTAACCGTAGTAAAAGGATCTCAAGTTAAAATTAATTAATAATCATGAAACCGGCAGCAAGAATTACAGATATGCATACCTGTCCTATGGTAACAGGAACAGTTCCCCATGTAGGAGGTCCTATTATTCCGGCAGGAGAACCCACGGTACTTATCGGCGGAATGCCTGCAGCAAGACAAGGAGATAAAGCAGTATGTACAGGGCCACCGGACACCATTGCGTCAGGATCTTCAAGCGTATTGATAGGCGGAAAACCTGCCGCCAGAATGGGAGATTCTACCGCTCATGGAGGGGTAATAACCGCAGGTGATGCTACTGTTTTAATAGGCGGATAATAGGGAAGACAGCTTTAATGCCATCATAAGCTCCCATATACATAGAATCCGACTCAACATAAAAATGTAAAACATCAATAATAAAACGGTTAGAATAACCAAAAACTCTATGCACAGATGCAGGATGTGAACATTCAATATAACAAATAACGTATGAAAATAAATACAGATTTTTTAGGAACAGGCTGGAGTTTTCCGCCTGAGTTTAACGAGACTGAAGGAAAACTGGTCATGACCAAAGATGTAGAAGACATCAATAACAGCCTTAAGATTTTATTGTCAACACGCCCTGGTGAACGTGTCATGTTCCCAAATTACGGGTGTGACTTGCAGGAAATGCTCTTTAAACCTCTGGACTTAACGCTGATTACCCAAATGAAAGGAATCGTTGAGCGTGCTATTTTATATCATGAGCCCAGAATCAATATTCTAAGTATTGAAATTGATACTCAGGAAGAACTTCAGGGTGAAGTTTTAATACAAGTTGACTACGAAGTAAGAAATACTAATACAAGAAGCAATATGGTTTTCCCTTTTTACAAAGGAGAAGCTACCGAAATATAATGAATTACGGGATGTCTGTAGCCATTTTGAATACTACCAAACACTACAATAAGTATTGCATCTGACCATAGAAAGATAAATATAAACAAATGAAAAAAACAGATACATTTTCACATTATCGTGAAGGAAAATCACAAATGCAGCGCTTTTTAGCAGAACTAGATCCTGGGAATCTTGAGTTACACGATTTCGATTTGTTTGACTGGCTATTATTCGCAAACAATTTTGCTCAACATGTAAACTATTTTGACAAAGATGATAATACAAAACCCAAAGGAAAGTGGGGAAACTTCTTTCTGGGTGATGATGCCGATCCTATCCCGCGTAGAGAAAGCGTTGAGTATAAAAGTATGAAAAAACAGGTTACAGATCTTATGTCCCAGTTTGAACAGGATAGCAGCCTGACACCTCACCTGACTTTATTTGTTTGCTTTTTAAAATTATTGGATTTCTCAAAAAAAGCCTTCAATAATCTGACGAAAAGGCACCTGGATTTCTATTATAATGAAATTCTTCAAATTGAGAAAAATGATGCCAAATCAGACAAAGTTTATGTGATTTTTGAACTCGCCAAAAAAGCGATTCAGGAAAAAATTCCAGCCGGTACATTACTGGATGGGAATAAAGATGCTAATGGCAAAAAACGAATTTACAAAACAGGTGATGAACTTATAGCCAATCAGGCAAAAGTAGTTGAGATCAAAAGTTTTTTAAATGACGTGGAAAACAGAGAACTGAAAATGGCTCCCGTAGCCAACTCTGCTGACGGATTGGGTGATAAATTGCCGGAAAACAACAATTATTGGTGGCCGTTTGGATATAATTCTGATGAAACCGTTTCCAATAAATCTATTTATAAGGAACTTCCAAAAGCCAAACTGGGTTTTTCCATAGCATCCTCATTACTTGATTTAAAAGAAGGAGAGCGTACCATTACTCTTAAGATTGATTTTAATAAGAACTCAACCCAGAAATTACAAAGCCTTTCAAAAACAGAGATTAAAAATAATATCAAAGTGCTTTGCAGCGGAGAGAAAGAATGGTTATCAGGTGCTGATTTAACATGTATTAAAAACGAAGAAGAAAGATTAGAACTTTCTATTACATTACAAAAAGAGTTCCCGGCTGTTGTTAAATACAATAAAGAAGTGCTGGCAGAAACATTTCAAACCAGCTTTCCTGTAGTAAGATTGATGATTGAAGGAGAAAAATACTATGATGTGTATGAAGCTCTTTCAGAAAAATCAATAAAGAACATCGAAATAGCAGTTGATGTAAAGGGAGTAAAATCTATTCAGCTAGAAAATGACAATGGGGCGTTAAATTCAGAAAAGCCTTATTATCCTTTCACCGCACAACCTGTTAAAGGATCTAATTTCTATATCAAATGTCCTGAACTGTTTTCCAAAAAATGGCAAAATGCAGACATCACGATCAATTGGAAGAATGCTCCGGATTCTATAAAAGATTTATACAGCGGATATGTTATTCAGCCAAATCAAAATATCAGCTTGACTGATTTTGAGGCCTTAAAAAGCTCCTCAATCGTAGGTTCTGACGCTTATTTTAAAGCAGATGTTGCCTTGCTGGATAAGGAAATCTGGTATGAAAAGGCTAATGATATTGATGTATTCACGAAAGTAAAAGACGCTTATAAAATCCAGTTTTCCGTAAATAATGCAAGTAATAAAGCCGGAACAAGTGAGACGATCAGAGTAACGCTGAACCAGTCGTCATTACAGGATGTATACCCTAAACTGTATACATTGGCATTATCAAGTAATCCGAGCTTTAAAAAACTTATTCCTAACGAGCCATATATTCCTTTTGCTGAAGATATAGAGCTGAATTACAGCGCGAAAGAAAATGTGTACTCGTATCTGGAAAAAGAATCTGCCGGAGAAGCTTCAAAAAATAAAGAAGTACAGCTGTATCACGAAGACGTGTTCGGTCAATACGAAAAGGAAGTCGAAACCAAAAGCATTGTACCGGTACACCAAAACGGAGGTGAATTGTACATCGGTCTGGAAGCAATGCCCCAGACTACCGTGTCTCTATTAATTCAAATGCTGGAAGGAAGTGAAAACCCTCTGGTGGATACTTTCCTTGAAAAAGAATTTATAGAATGGAATATCCTTTCAAACAATACATGGAAAAGTTTGTCGGATTATATGCTGCAAAACGAGCCCAGAAAGTTCCTGGAATCAGGGATTGTCAAGTTTAAGGTACCTAAAGATATCGATAAAAGCCATACAAGATTTACCGATGGATTAGTCTGGATCAGAGCCAGATCACAAAGAAGTTATGATGCCGTATGCAAAATCCAGGGGATCTACACTCAGGCTGTTTTAGCAACCTTCGAGAATCAGGATAATGACCTGTCTCATCTCAATAACGGACTGGAAGCGAAAACCATTACTAAGCTTATCACCAGAGTTCCTCAGGTAAAATCTGTCAGCCAGCCTTATAACTCGTTTGATGGTAAATACAAGGAAACAGATACGGAGTTTTACAGACGGGTAAGTGAACGATTAAGACATAAGCACAGAGCCATTACCCAATGGGATTACGAACATTTGGTATTGCAGGAATTCCCGGAAGTCTTTAAGGTAAAATGTTTAAATCATACTTCCGAAGATTCATATATGGCGCCGGGCCATGTGACCCTGATGGTGGTTCCGAATATTAAAAATAAAAATGCTTTTGATGTCTATCAGCCGAGAGTAAGCCGTGCTTCATTGAATAAAATTCAAAATTATGTAAATGAATTAAATACAATGCACGTGAAAGCTCAGGTCATTAATCCCAATTATAAAGAAGCAAAAGTAGAAACAAAGGTCAGGTTCTTTGAGGAGTATGATGAAGCATTTTACATCAAACAGCTGGACGAAGATATTAAAAAATATATATCGCCATGGGCTTTTACAGACTCTGAAAATATTGATTTTAATGTAGAACTGAATATTAATCAGTTGGTTAATTATCTGGAGCAGTTGTATTATGTGGATTACATTGATGAGATTAAAATATTTGTGAATAATGTCCTGCAAAGACAATCTTTAATTGAAGTTGATCCAAAATCAATTCTGGTATCTGCCAAGCAGCACAATGTCACGATTACAGAACAGGTATGTATTTAATAATAAACAAGAAGAAACATAATCATGTCAGAAAATAAACATATTAGTATATCAAAAAATATAGAAACCGGGGATCAGACAGATTTTCATTTTCTACGCAAAACAGGAATTGAATACATAGAAAAGTTAGGAGGAAAACTCTGGACCGATTATAACTCTCATGATCCTGGTATCACCACTCTGGAAGTTTTAAGTTATGCCATAACGGATCTTGGGATGAGGATGAACCTGAACATGGAAGATATCTTAGCATCTGATGATGCAAATAAAGACATTCATACCCAGTTTTTAAAGGCTGCAGAAATTTTACCTTCAAGACCTTTAAACGAACTGGACTACAGAAAGTTGTTTATCGATATCAGCACGGCTGGAAGTCTTAAAAGACCAATCCGTAACTGTTGGCTGGTTCCTAAAAATGAAAAATTATATGTCGATTGTAAAACCGGGGATTTAGACTTTAAACCTATCGGAGAAAAGACAAAAAGTTTTAACATAAAAGGATTGTACGACCTTTATGTAGATTACGCTGAAGATATTGATGCGGATGGTATCGGATGTGAAAAATCCAATGTCAATATAAAAATATTAGACAGTTATCATGCTAATAGAGGGCTTTGTGAAGACCTGGCAGAAATTAAAGAAGTTGAAATACAGAAAGTTGCAGTGTGTGCCCGTATCGGACTTGTCAGCAAAGCAGATGAAGAACTGGTGCATGCTAAAGTCATCAGAACAATCAATAATTATCTGTCTCCGGAGGTTCATTTTTATTCGCTGAAACAAATGCTGGACAAAGGTCTGACCACAGATCAGATTTTTGAAGGTCCGCTTCTTGAGAATGGCTTTATCGATACGGAAGAGCTTAAAAACAGCCAGTTAAGAACAGAAGTTCGTCTTTCCGATATCATCAGTGAAATCATGAAAATTGATGGGGTTAAAGAAATTCATGACGTGTCTATTGCAGGTTGTGACAGTGTGATCAAACAAAATAATGATTGGCTGATCTGTGTTGAAAAAGGCAGAAAACCGGAACTGTGTGAACTGAGTTCATTCAGTTACAGCAAAGGATCTCTTCCGTTAAATATCAATGACAAAAAAGTTCAGGATTACTTAGAAACCCTTAAAAGAGAAGAAGAAGTACTTAGAGAAGATGCAAGGCAGAATAAAGAATTGATATTGCCACAAGGAACTTCATATGATATTGCGAACTACGCTACTATTCTGAATGAATTCCCGGATACCTATGGAGTAGGAGAATCTGGAATTATTGGAAATCCATCCCCGGAGAGAGAAGCCCTGGCCAAACAAATGAAAGGGTATTTGTTATTTTTTGATCAGATCCTTGCCGGCTATTTCAAACACCTGGAAAAAGTAAAAGAAGTGTTAAGCATTAATGGTAAGTTAAAAAGAACCTTTTTTACCCAGACTCTTAAGAATATTAAAGGCTTTGATGAACTGGTTTCTGACTATGATACTGAGAGTGATGATCAACTTACAGATTCGTTATATGAAGAGCTGGATAACAGTGTGGAACGCCGAAACGAAGTTTTGGATCATCTGATCTCCCGTTTTGCTGAAACATTCAGCGACTATACCTTCTTAATGAAATCATTGTATGGGAAATCCACCGATGAAATTGTCTTAAACAACAAAGAAAATTTCCTGAAAGAATATTCATCATTAAGTAAAGACAGAGGGTTGGGATATAATTATACCTTAATTGGAGATTCAGATCTTTGGAATACCAGTAATATTTCAGGTGTTCAGAAAAGAATTGCCCGCTTGCTGGGGATTAAAGATTATACTCAGAGAAACTTATCTCAAACGCCGGTATCCATTATTGAAACAACAGATAATGCTGGTAAAAATACTTATACCTGGAAAATAAAAGATGCCGGCAGTAATATTATCTTATCATCTGTAAATAGCTATACGACTGAGCATATTGCTATAAAAAACCTGAATGATGCCATTTATCAAACCATTCAGATTGATGAGGAAGATCTTCAGAATGCATTAGACATCTTAGATGAGAAACATCCTGAAGTTACATTGGAAAAATTAAAAGCATGTGAAAAGGGATACTGTTTCATTGGAAATATAAAAATCCGTGTTTCATTGGGTGGTAACTATTATTTTGAAATTGTAGATGATACCGATGAACAAAATGTAATTGCTGTCCACAAAAAAACCAGCCCTTATTCAGATTTGAAAGAATTGAAAGACGGAATTAAGGCAACGGTGAAGTATTTCAAGTATGAATTTACAGAAGAGGGTATTTTCCTTGTTGAGCACTTGTTATTAAAGCCAACCACTAAGGATTATAAACTCATGGGAGGTATTGGCTGTATGTCTATCGGAGGTACTTTCAGAATCATGTATGATCTGGAGGAAGAAAACCCTGCAACAGATCCGATAGAATATTCGGAAGCCTTTATGTCTTCTTGTGAAGGTTGTGAAACAGATGTGGATGTGTTTGATCCTTATTCTTACAGGGTAAGTGTTGTCCTTCCGGGGTTTGCTTACCGTTTCCAGGATCCGGATTTCAGACGTTATGCGGAAACCGTGATCAGGCAGGAGATCCCTGCTCATGTTTTAGCAAAAATCTGCTGGGTGGGAGACCGTTTGAGTGAAAAACAAACAGCTCAGAACGATTTGGCCGAATTTGAAGCAGCATTTAAAAAATACCTCTCAGATAAATCGAGAAATAATATTACGAATCTTGGAAACAGCATTACGGATTTACTGAATGCTCTCAGCCATTTAAACAATATTTATCGACCAGGAAGACTTTTAGACTGTGATGCCAATGATAACGACACGCTGGACGGAAAGATCATATTAGGACAATCGAACTTATCAAAAAAAATGAAAAATAATGAACACTAAATTAGACAATGTAACAACCCAATATAGAAAGTTCAACGACAATCAGGCGTTAACAGAAGGGCAATTAAACGAATTTATAGACTATTTTGAAGATCAGGACAGATTATCAAGAACCCGACTGAGCGGCGTAGGAGTGGTATGCGGTTTTCAATCAAAATATGTGGAACTTGAAATCTTACCTACTTTAACAGAAAAAACATCCAGACCCGGAGATATGGATCTTGAGATTCCTCTTGATACTATTATGATTACACAGGGAGCCGGGGTTACTACTGATGGAGACTTGATAACACTGCGTCAGGCAGCAAGCAAAAAATCAGAGGCTGTTATAGATTTCGATGCTAAAAATTACAGATATTATAGAAATTATGTTGATGTTCTGGGGTATGAGCATTTTCGTATCGGAGGACAGCAAATTCCTCTTTTAGAACTGTTTACAACACAAGAGTACACACAGTTAGTGAACGAAGGAGCTAATGCTGCAGATTTTAAACAGGTAAGAGAGATTTACAGTTCATTAAATGATAAAATTGTAATTCTGTATCTGGAAAGTTATTCTAATGATGAAACCCCATGTCAGGATGCAGATTGTGACAACAATGGAGCAGAGCAGGTTGCTAATCTTAAAGTGCTTCTGGCAGATTCTGCATCTGTTTCAGAGCTTATCACGAAAGGTGACGCAAAAGATGCGATCTATAAGCAGCACAATACTTATGAAAAGCTTTTTGACAGTTTACCTCATATAGAGGCGAAAAGAGTTATTCTGGATCCTCTTGTAAAAACCGCGCCGCAGTTAAAAACAAAATTTCAAGGTGCTATCAGTACTGTTGCAGAATTAAGTGATGGTTTTACCTCTATTGCAGGAGCTTTTAACGTAAATATGAATCTGGGTGGGCAGACGCTTTTTGATAAACTGAACCCTTTGCTGACAAGCACTTCTCCAGGCTTAGAAGATTATCAATACCGATATGATTTATTAAAAGACTTAATTGACACCTACAACGAAATAAAAGGGCTGATCCTGCATCTGAATGCTGAATGCTGTCCGGATATTGCTTCATTTCCTAAGCACCTTATGTTAGGGCCAGTCGGAGCAAAGCAGGAATTAGGAAAATATATCCCTTTCCGTCACAGTTTTTATAATTCACCTATTACTACCAATGATGACGAGAATTATGAGAGAGTTGTAATGCTTGCCAATCGTTTTGTACAGAAGGTTAATGGATTTCAAACCTATATTGGACGAATTAAAATTACGCCTTCAAATATGAATGTAAGATTAGGTAATAAGGCAATACCATATTACTATAACGTAGACAAATCCTTGTTAGCCCAATGGAATTTTGAAAAAACAAAAACCGATAGGGCAGCTTACAATTTAAGCTATCATACAGCCAATTTAGCAGGAGAAGATTTTATCCAGAATCCACTGAATTATAACATTGACAATAATGATTTTTATAGAATTGAAGGTCACCTGGGAATGCCTTATAAAACAGCATTGCAAAACATCAATGATCTTAAAACACAATACGGATTAGCTTTTGATGTCATTGCATTGGTTTTGGAAAAAGGAGGAAAGCCTGGTAGCGAGCCGCCAATCCGTGAAAAAACAGTATCTATTGATGAACTCAGAAAGCAGCTGATATCCATTTCCAGCGATGTTAGCAACAGAACACTTAATTCACAGAGTACTTTACTGAACATTTCTAAACTGGATGAACAGCTGAGATTGCTGAACCAGGCTGAATTCTCAAAAGAAGGATCTTCAGATGGCGTTACAGTAGTAAAACAGGATCCTAAAAAAGACGATGTGGTAAGTGAGCTTTTAAGCGAATTCTTAGAAAGAAAATCGGGCCTTGAACATAAGGCAGGAGTAGAGCCGGGCGGAACTTTCGCATTGATTTATTACTCAGAAGATGAAAATCAGGTTCTTGCGGACTTTTCACTGCCTTATCTGTGTTGTTCTAAAAAGGATCCTGCATTCCTGTCGTTACCGGCAAACAAACTATGTCAGAAAGATGCTCCGGTGTTGATGACCATTGTTCCGTTAGACGGACAAGTAAAAGCATTTGTGAATGGTGCTCCGATTCCTGCAGTTACACAATCCGGAGGTCAAAGCTTCTTCGATCCTGGTCTGGTTAACGCAGCTTATTTCGGACAGACGATTACGTTTACCGTTAATGATGATCCTGTTGAAGCACAAATGGTAGTGTACGCACAGCCAAACGTATCTGTTACTACCGGTACTGTGAGTTATGATGCTCCTACGATGGACGAAAATGCAAACAATCCGGATGCTACGGTTGAATTTAATGTTACCGGAGACTTTACAGGGGTTACATTTACCTGGAATTTTGATGATGGTACTCCAATCATCCATAATGAGGCACCTGCTAACAAAAAACTCCATGTATATAAACTTGTTGCAGGACAAGAAAAAACTTTCAATCCAACACTTACAGTAACCAATGCTAACGGCTGTAGTACGGTCTATAAATTAGCTCCGCTAAAATTAAAAGGTCAATCCACTATTGCATGTTTAAGTGGGATGAGAGTGGTTATTCAGTACAGAGATGATGTAGACCAAGGCCACGTTTGTAATGATGCTACTTTCAACTTAAAAGGAAATGATATTGTAATAGGAGGGGTCAATCCATACCCTGGCTTTATTGGAAATATCCATTTAAGTAATACAGGAGGTAATCAGGATAGAGGTAACCATAAACCAGGTACTCCTGCATTGAGCAGATATAATGAAATTATCATTACTCAGGCTGAAGCTAAGCAAATGGCATCACAATCATCAGATGGTTTTGTAGAGTTTTCACTGGAATGTGCTTTACCAGTTAATAACAGACCACCTACTGGTTGCCACCAGGATGTTGCTTATACGGAAATTTACTTAGCAAACGCTACAGTTCCTATTTATAAAGGATATCCAAACGGGAATTTCCTGAAAATAAACCCTTGTACAGGAGTGACAAAATAATAGTCAGATAATAACTTCATAGACAGTCTGAATTGTCTATGAAGTTTATTAAAAGACCTTAATAAATCATTAAAAATGAACAATAATGAAGAATCAATTAAGTAATATAGCAGTCCAATACCGTAAATTCAGTAAAGGGCAGTATATAGAAGATCCTGATCAGTTCAATGAGTTCCTGGATTTTTTCGAAGATCAGGACCGTTTGTCCAGAGTATTGCTGCAGGGAGTGGGTATTGTATGCGGTCTCAAACCAAACCTTATTTATAAAAACAGGCTGCTCAGCAGTATACAGCTTTCTCAGGGAGTAGCACTTACCACCGACGGCGATTTATTAACCCTGAACAATACGAGTAAGAAGAGTGAAGATCTGTACATGAGTGATCTGAAGACGGTTGATCTGGCAAATAAAGACTTCACCCATTTTAAAATATATGATAATTTTAAAATAAAATACCCGTCATTTTACGAGGGAAGCGAGCAGATTGAACTATGGGAATTGGCAACAGCTCAGGAAGCAATATCAGATTTTCAACCTATTAATAGTCTTACAAATTTAGAAGACAAGTACCTGCTGCTGTATTTGGAAGACTATGAAAAAGAAATTAAACCTTGTAGAGGAGTTGATTGTGATAATCATGGAATACAACAAATCAGAAACCTTAAAGTATTAGTTACTACTGCAAGTGGGATCAATCATATTCTTGGAGAAGATGGTTTTACGCTACCTGACCCCATAACAGGTGAGGTTCAACTGAAAAGAAAAGATCGTCTTCAGCCTCATCCTTTGTTTATCGAAGATATCATGGAGCCGGTGAAACAAAACCGGGTTATTTTAGAACAGTTTGTTTCAGAAAAAAAGTTGAGCGCTTCTGATTTAAAGAATATATATATCAAAGCTCTGGATAAAACAAATTTTGGGAAGATGGTTTTTGATAGAATGGATGCAATCGGTAAAATAGTAGGGATTTCAACCGCCAACCATGATACATTTAAAGCATCATTTACCAGAATTTTTAATCAGGATTCAGGGTTTCAGTATGCTTATGATGTCGTAAAGGATTTAATGGATACCTATTCTGAAATTATAGAATTGCTTCCCAAAGCATTCACCAAATGTCTTCCGGATTTTGTTTCTTTTCCTAAACACATCATGCTTGGGAAATTACAATCAGATCTCCAATTGGATTTCTCAAGACACCAGTTTTATAACTCGCCTGCTTTGGATGATGATAAAGCAACCCAAAAAGTTAAAACCCTGATTAATCGCTTTAATCAGCAAGTAGGATATTTTAATCCTGATAATATTATTAGAAATAAGGAAAAGGTAAAAATTACTCCATCACAAAAATTAAATCCTCTGAGTAATAAAGCAATTCCTTTTTATTACACGGTTACAGAAGATTTCTTAAAAGCATGGAACTTTGATAAAACAAGCAATAGGTCTTCTGACAGCAATCTAACATTTGATACGGATTGGGTGTTAATAGGAAAATCCGAACAGGAAAATCCTTTACATCTCAACATAGATAACTATTCGTTTTATAATATAGAAGGTCATCAGGGAATGGATTATCAGGTTGCTTTTGAACAGATAAAAGAAATCAAGGATAAGCTGCAGCTGGGATTTGATATTATGCTCTTGTCTTTGGAAGAATTAAAAGGAAATAAAGACCTGTCAAAAGCCTATTTCAATGAATACGTAGAAAAGAATTCGGGATTGGAACATAAGCGGGGAGTAAAAAGTGGAGGTACTTTTATCCTGGTTTATGATTCCATAAAAAATCCAAAAGTTATTGCAGACTTTTCACTTCCATACATCTGTTGTACTCCAAAAGCGATTGTCAAATTAAGTTTGCCAACTTCTGTTATCTGTGCTGAATCCAATCCTGTACCTTTTACAGTATCCCCAATGAATGGTGTTGTGAAAGCAAATATCAGTAATGGTGTGAAATTTATCAATGGACAATATGTCTTTGATCCGAAGGCTGTGGAAGAACAGTTCTATGATCAGCAAATTACCTTTACTGTCAATGGAAAACCTACTGATTGCAGCATTAAAGTGATTTCGGAACCGGATATAAAAGTAGAAGTTGTTCAACCTGTTATTTATCCTGGAGGAGATTCAACCGCAACAATAGTAAACTTTAAAGTTTCCGGAGCAAACTTTGCCGACTATGCATACAGCTGGGATTTCCTGGGGACTGATGTTTGGACCCCTGTCAATCCGGATGAAAATGGATATCTGAGTTATAAGTATTACAATCTGGATCCTTCAAGGATTCCAACAGTAAGAGTGAAGGTGATTGGTAATGGCTGTACCCAGGCGGTAGCTGTAAATTTACCACTGACCAAAGAGTGTCCTGTGATTTCAAATATTAAATATTCCGTTGTTGATAATGGTGATGGTACCCAGACATTCACATTTGATTGGGATTTACCTAAAGATCTGACTGGAGTAACAGGCTTGAATATTTATGATTCAAATGACCAGGAAAATGGATGGCATTATGAATCTGGATCATACAATCCGCGAAGATCAATCAAGTTGCCTTTAGGTAAATACGATATTAGATTCGGATTGGTGGGTTCATGTAGAGAAGCGGGAGACACTGTGAATCTTCCGGGATTTGATGATATTGGAATTGAAAAAGATCAGAATAATCACCCACCTACTGCATTGATCAGATGGAAGGATAATTCAGGAGTTGAGGACAGGTTATGCAGACAGTCGGTTTGTAGTTTTACCATAGACGTTTATGCAACGGATCAGGATGAAGATATTGCAACTATCCAGATTTTTAAAAGTACTGATAATGGAGCTGCATGGAGCTTGTTTATTGGTAATCTTACTGGAACTTCATTTACAGATACCATCAACAGTGCTGGTACACAATTGTATAAAGCAATTGTTACAGATAGAAAAAACAATGCAACAACTTCAAATATTCTGTCTTATAAAAAAGAAAATCATCCACCTGTTGTATCAATCAAATGGACTGATACAGACGGAATTGAAGACAGGGTATGTACACAGTCTGCTTGTAGTTACACAGTTAGTGTAAATGCAAGTGATCCTGATGGTGATATTACCAATATTCAGATTCATAAAAGCACCAATAACGGGGCTACATGGAATGTGTTTATTGGCAATCTTACGGGGACTACATTTACAGATTCTATAAACGGGGTTGGTACAAATCTATATAAAGCGGTTGTAGTAGATGGAGAAAATAATTCAGTGACTTCAAACATTCTTTCTTATAAAAATGAATATCGTCCAACGGTTGTGATCAATAGCATTAGCTTTCCTAATAAAAATTGCTGTATTGTTGAGCTGCCCACTATTTTAGCCAGTGCCGGTGGTAATCAGAATATTCTTTTGTCTAATTTACGTTTTAGAGAATTGGGACTGAAAGGATGGGGTAGAGGAGCAGATGTGCTTCTGTATTTCTGGAGCAAATTAGAAGGTCCGGATGTAATCCTTGAAAATGTTAATGAACCGACTCTTACCATCAAAGATTTACAGGTTGGGAAATATAAATTCCAGCTTTTGGTCAAAGATGCTAATAGTGATGCATTTGAAGTTGATGTAGCAGAAATAAGAGTGGATTAAGGAACATATTCTTTGTGCTATATCTGATATAAAGGGGTGTTTTTTTATTTTTTTGAATAATTACAACATCCCTTACACACTAGAAAAATAAATAACAACAATAAACATAATATAATGGAAAAATGTGATGTTTCATTTAAAATACAATATCAATCTTCCGAGACAATAACAGATGCTTCTGTGAAATACAATTATCCACCGGGATCCACAAATGTAGAAACTGTTGATATAAGGAATGCAGTGCTTCAGGATAGTAATTCAATAAAACTGCCTGGTATACAGGAGGTGGGTACTTACAATCTGGATGTTGAACTGGGAGTAAATGGAGTTGTGGCTAAAAGCAATGCTACATTGAACGTTGGAGGGTGCAGCTCTTCCTGTGAAACTCCGAAGGTTCTTGATGTAAAAGTACTGGAGGATGGGCAGCTGGTAATGAACTACGTGGTTTTTAATACCAGTAATCTTGCGGCATTGGAGTACCAGATAGCGAAAGATCCTGCTTTTAAAGATGAAGATATTATTTATTCAAAGGTGGGCTTTAGTGATGTAAATTATACCCAATTTGAAAATATTGACATGAGAAATGGAAATATTCCGGATAAAACTCCTTTATACATAAGAATAAGAAAATATTGCAGACCCAATGGAATTTCGGAATGGTCGGATTTTGTGAAATTTGACTCAGGAATATGGGGAGTAGAAGCTTACTGCTTGTCTGAGGTAGATGATCTGAACCGGGATTCTCTTTGTTTCGGAACATCTCCTGCCTGGAAAATGAAAGTAACTTTAAGTCCCTTTAGACCAGGTATAGGAAGTTTGATCTACCTGACTAATGGTATGCTCGCAATACCGGATAATATAAGAGAGTTTGAGCAAAATGCACCTGAGAATTTCAAAAAAAGCGGAATAAGATGGATACGATTCCTAAGGTCTGATTCAGAATTTAACCCAGGTTTAATTTATTGGGTAGATCCGCAATCAGCTGAAATACAGAGAATCGATGAAGAGCAGTGTTATTAGAATATCTTACACTATAATGATCTGAGATGCCCCAATAAAATCCTCAAGAAATTGAGGATTTTATTTCCCTAGGCAGTTATCTTCTGTTGTTTTTACGTCTTGTACTTATAATATTGAAAAGTTTCGCAACATCCTTCAAATGGATCTCGAAATCTTCATAATATTCATTCAGAGAATGAAGGGTAATAATCCCTCTCTCCACATCATGGTTAATGATTCGCTTTACCAAAATCCCTTTCTCTTTGTGAACGATTACAAAATCCCACTTGTCGTAATGGAGTCTACTCATCCAGTAATCCTGTCTGATGTTTCTGCATAAGATAATATCACCTTCCAGATAGCTTTCGTATGATCCGTTATCCATACTGTCTCCTTTTACTTCAAAACACATGTATTCACCTCTGTGCTCTACATCATCTGTAAAAGGAATTGTGGGTAAGCTTTCTATATATTCCTCATCAGCAAAATTACTCAGATAGCCAGCTTGTGCGTATTGATTCGCCAATGGAACGTGCATGATTTTTAAATCTGAAAAAACAACCGGAGACGCACTGTCATCATTGAGTTCCTGTTGTTTTAACAGTAAATTCGTAACAAAGTAAGCCGTAGTTTCCGGTATTTTTCGTTCGCCTTTTTCCCAATATTGCACGGCTCTGGTGCCCACTCCTATAGATTTTGCTATATCAGCCTGCTTCATGTTTAGTTTCTTTCTGATTTCTTTGAATTCTAAATAGTTCATTTTGATATGTTTATAGTTATTTGTAAAAAAAAATGAATAATTTGTTCGTTTTTGTTTTGAAAAACGAACAATGTTCGTATATTTGTTTCGTCGTTAAGATGGAACAGTACAAATGTACAAAATTATATTTAAAATTTAATTTTTTTTTAATATTTTAAAATATTGTTTTTTGTATTTAATTAAATGTAAATAAATAAGTTAAGTGTTTGTTTTTCATGTGTGGTATTTAAAATAAAGATATTTTATCTTTTTGTTTTATCTCGAGCTAGTAGGGATAGAGAAAATTTTAAATACTCTGTAAGGTGCAAAAAGTGCGTTTTATTGTATGCTTTTATTTGTTTTTTGTTCGTTTTTAATTTGTTCCATTAATGATAAAAATGCGTTTATTTTTGATAGATATCTGAATAAAGCAATCATTTTGCTCTTTGTTTTTTTCCTGAAAATAAAAAAACAAGCCCAATATGTAGAATAATACTCTGCTCAACATATAAAATATCGATTAATTATAGTTGTCAGTAAAGTTGCTAATACATTCTTAGAGGGCAAATGAAATTTAAAATAAAGAAGTCAGGGTAAGATTTATTGAGAAATACCTGGTACCGGCTTCTAAAAAAACAAGAATTAATTGAATTAGACATCTTTTTAGAAGGCGAAATGTTCGTCTTTAGGGATTCTTATGACTTAATGAAAAGGTCAACAGGCAAGAGAAGAAAGCCTGTCTGATTAAAAAAAAACTTTTTAACCAAAAAAAACTTTTAACCATAGAATATGAAACGTAGTAAAGAATTAGTCGAAAAAAGAAAAGATTTTGTCATTGATTATGTAAAACGTAATCAGGATAAACAAATGAAAGTGATTGTCAACGAGCTGATGGAAATGTTGTTCCTGTCTGAGAGAACAATATATAACATCATTCTTCAGCCATAGTATAAGGTCGCGGAAGAAAGCTCAATCCTTACCATTTAATATTGTAATGTGAATATCAGTAAGATAATGTTTGTAGATAGTGTGTATTCATAATTCATTTCTTGAAATTATTCATTCTAAAAAGATAAAAAAGGATTCAAAGCTATTGCTAAATCCTCAACAGCCTCATCCATCAGATTAAAAGGCTGCTCTGATATCTTTCTCAAATTTAAATTATAGGTAAAATATTAAGGTGAAAAACGGTTTTTGCTTTGTAGTTCTGTTTTTTTAATTGAAACATGAATTGTAAAAGTAAACCGTTTGGCCTTAGTGTATTGGAGGAGAAATCTATTTTAAAAAACTAAAAAAGCAATTATTCATTTAACAAAATTCTAGTAACCATGAAAAAAAAGGAAAAGAAAAAAAAGAAAAAAGATAAGGAAAAACTGAAGAAACCAGGTAGAGATATCAGTGATATTATTGACGAGTTAGCGTATGCAGATGAGAGCGAAAATATCATGAAAATCAGAAAATTTTTAGATGATATGTACATCCTGTCTCAGGAATAATCAAACATCTGAAAGTGGTTTGAAAATTAAACATTTTAATAAATAATAGAGAAGAAAAAGAATGAATCTGGATAGTATAAAAGCCCTTTTGATCGGAACTGCAATAGCTTTTTCAGGAGGATTACTGAGGGTACTGGTCTCCATACAAAATAAAGAGAAAAAACAACCATGGGAACATTTTATCACATTGGTAATCGTAGTCATCGTAGGCTTTACGATGAGCTACTTAATGAACAGAGCTGAGTTGCATGACAAATGGTATTCAACCGGGATATTATTTGTGCTTGGCTACGGTTATGATAAATTTCTGAAAATGATCACTACAAACCTTCCCAACTGGATTGATAAAGCAGTGAATCTTTTTATTGATAACCGATATGGAGTGAAGACAGACAGACAGTCTGACGAGGAAGAAGAAAAGAAAGATGAGATGAAATCATAAAAAGATTTTGAGACAGTCTTTATCATAATAACAGAATCAGTCACTCTGCAGGAGATATTATCCTGAAAAAGAGTGGAACTAAAACTTAAAAACCTGAAAATTCAAAAACAAGAGAACAAACAAGGAAATGGTTCAGTGTTGCCTGTTTCTCAAAGTCAAATACCATTTCTATTTACTTACATTCTTAAAGAATCTACCGCACCCGGTATGATTTTTCCAACCCGGCAGGCACCCTATAAGGCACAATATTTTAGTTGTGCCTATAGGTCTTTTAAACAATATGAAATTAAAAAACTAAGTCAATGAAAGCAGCAAAACCTGTAGAAAAAGACAATAAGACCCATAAAAACCAGAGCAAAAAGCAAAAGCCGAAAAATCCGGTGGTTATGCCTCTTTCTGAGGTAGATGGGGGTAGTATACAAACCCAGAAATCCGGAAATAAAGGCATTACTACCGGATCAGGAAACCCTAATGACAGCCTGCTCAACCTCAATGGTACTATTGCAGGGGTTCATGATTCACGAAATATTTATGGGCAGGGAGCAGAAAAAAATTATGGAAAACTCCAGGAGAGTCTGGCGAAAACCGGAGATATCAATCATCCTGACACCAGGAAAATTGAAAAAGGCTATATGTCTACTTTGAATGACAATCAAATACAAGATTATCATAAACTCAAATCGGGAACCTATCTGCCCAAAACAGTACAAGAACAAGCTGTAGTTTATCAGGAAAGCAAGAGCAATCAGGAAGCAAAAGCGGATACAAAGACGACAGGAAAAGCCGTTTCCAGGAAACCGGAAGTTGCTGTTGTAGAAAAACCTCAGTCTGTCATTGCAGATAAAACGTTGGAAGCTGATACTGAAACTAAGACTTCAGCAAATGCTACGGATAATCCCGGATTTATAGAATTGAGCGGACGGATCAGTGCTACAGCTCAGGTGCAGAAACGCCACGAACCTGCAAAAAAATCATCTGAAGATGCACAGGCAGCAGCACCATCACCAGCCAACGAACGTCAGAGTATGGCGCAAGCCAGCCAGGTGAACACCATGGATGAACAAAAACCAGGGCTGTTCAAGAAAGAAGATTTTAAAGCTTTACTGAGTGAAAAAATACATAACATCAGGCTTCCGAAAAATGAAGAGCAGGCAGATGAGTTTGAGAAACACAACAATATACAGGAAGTTAATCAAAAGGCAGTAGGCGATGTTAAAAAAGAGAAGAATCTGGCATCTAATGATATTGCTTCTGCAACAGCTGCACAACCTGATACCGCTGCACAGCCTGTTCGTGCCGTTGCAAAAATGCCAGCACAACATATAGGTAATGCTCCGGGAATACCCAATGTAGCGAAAGCGATGCCAGTGAAAAGAAATGCAGAAAGCGTAGAACAGCCTATTAAGGAGCAAACAGCAAGCATCGACAGTGAAATGAAAGCTAATGGAGTCACCGATACGATGTTGGCAAAATCTAATGAGCCTACGTTTACAGATGCTTTGGCACAAAAGAATAAAGCCAAAACCCAAAGTGCTGCAGCAACTCAACAGTTCAGAACCAACGAAAATAAAGAGCTGTCTAAAACCCGTAATGAAGCCCAAACACAGGCGGCACATCACATTAGTGGCATGCATGGTGCAAGAAAAGGCGGATTAGGTAATGTACAAGGTGAACAAAAGCAAACCTCAGGCAAAGACAGTCAAAAACGAAAAGAAATTGCCGATCACATTAATACTATTTATCATACTTCTAAAACCGATGTGGATGGTATTTTAAATAATCTGGATAAGTCGGTGGCCGAAAAATTTGATAATGGCAGCAGAGAAGCTAAAAAAGCATTTGAAGCCCATGTCGATAAAGAAATGAAGGCTTATAAAAAGAAGCGTTATGGAGATGCCTATGCAAAATACGGAGCTTTAGTTGCCGCTGGGAAATGGTTGTGGGACAAAGCTACAGGACTACCTAAAGAAGTCAATAAATTTTTTGACAGTGGTAAGGACCTGTACATTAAAGTCATGGATAAGTTTATTGACCAAATTGCAACCCATGTTACCACTCAGCTTAATGCAGCCAAAACCAGAATTGCTAAAGGCAAAAAAGAGGTACAGACTTATGTCAACAGCTTATCACCAAGTTTAAGAAAAATTGGAAAAGATGCTATTGCAGAGATCCAAAGCAAATTCAATGCATTGGAAGACAGTGTAAACAGTAAAAAGGATGCATTAATTGATGTATTGGCTAAAAAATACGCAGACAATATAACCAGTATTGATGCCAGAATTTCAGACTTAAAAACACAAAATAGTGGATGGGTTAATCAGGCTCTTGAGGTACTTAAAACCAGCGTGTTTGCTATTATTATTGAAATTAAAAATACGCTTACCAATTTATTATCCGGGGTTATCAGTGCTATTCAGGCGATCATCATGGATCCGATAGGGTTTTTCAAAAATCTTATTGCCGGAGTTTCACAAGGGTTTACCAATTTCGGGAACAATATCTGGACCCACCTTAAAACTGGCTTCTTTGGATGGTTAACCGGAGCAATGAAAGGTATTTCTAGCACGATGCCGGAAGATGTATTCTCATTAAAAGGAATTTTCTCCATTACCACGCAGGTGCTTGGCCTAACATGGAGCGGCATTAGAGCCATCGGTTCTAAAGTGATAGGAGAACCTGTAATGAAAGTTCTTGAAACAAGCTTTGAAATGGTACAGATTGTTCGTAAAGAAGGTGTTGCCGGACTTTGGGAGCATTTGAAAGATCAGTTTGTGGACCTCAAAGCTACGGTAATGGATGCTATTATGGACATTATCCAGACACAGGTAATCCAGGCAGGTATTAAATGGATCATGGGATTAATGACTCCCGTAGGAGCATTTATAAAAGCAGCAATGGCGATTATAGATGTTGTGAAATTCTTCATTCAGCGTGCAGCACAAATCATGGAACTGGTAAAAGCCTTCACTGATAGTATAAAAGCAATCGCCAGCGGAAATGTAGGTGCAGTAGCCAAAGCCATAGAAAATGCATTAGGTAAAGCTGTTCCTGTACTGATAGGTTTCTTAGCTTCATTATTGGGAATTGGTGGATTAGCAGATAAAGTTGTGGGGGTAATACGTAAAATACGTGAGCGTATTGTGAAAGCTATTACTAAGTTCTGGACTTTTGTGAAGAGTAAAGCTAAAGGTTTGCTTGGAAAAATTGGTGTTGGGAAACTAGGCTTTGGTAAGAAGGACAAAAGAGATAAAAAGGTTAAAGAAAATAAAGAAGAGAATAATGCTAAGGAAGGAGATTTTAATGGTAAAGAAAAATTTGAAACACCTAGAGGGGATAAGCATACTTTATATTTCGAAGATAAAGGAGATAAAGATGTTTTGATGATGAGAAGTACTCCAAGAACTTATGAAGATTACATAAAAACAGTTGAAATTGATAAGTCAGATCCTAAGAAAGTAGCTACAAAGCAAAAATTGTTGAATCTTGTAGTTCAGATGAAAGCATTAGACAATAAAGATGAAAAGTATGAAACTAAAATGTCTAAAATTTTTAATGAAATTTTTATTTTAACAAAAGAATTATTTAAAGTGGGACAATCATCAGTTCCAATATTTAAGGGTACAACTTACGGTGGATTTGGTGATTCTATGACTATAGAATATTTGTCGAAAATACCTCATTCTGGAACACAAGGTTCTGATACCGGGGGGATAACCACACCCGTTTATTCGAATATTGATAAAAGGTATCGCTTTTATGTTAGAGGACATTTATTAAGTCAAAAACTACATGGTCCAGGTATTTGGGAAAACTTAACTCCTTTGTCTAGAAGTGCTAACAGTAACCATGAGAGCAGTATTGAGAAAACATTAAAAGATGGTATTGAGAAAAACATAACTTATCATTATAATGTAAAGGCAGTCTATGGAAGAAAGGTTAATAGCCATTTATTAAGTCAATTAGAAAATAGTGACAAGTTGGAAACTGAGAAAAAAGTATTGAGAGAAATCATATTGAATGAACAGTTTGTACCTTTAAAACTTACAGCTCATGCAGTTGAAATAGACGAAGAAACAGGTGCAGCTAAAGGAAAAAATGTACATTTGGAAACAATTGTAAATGATTTAAAAGATTCCGATTTATCGAATTATGATTTAAAGAAAGGAGATTCGAAGATAAACATAAATGCTGCTACTGTAGAAGATTTAAAATCTGTTTTTAGCGAAACAATAGCCACTGGGATATTTAATTTGAGAAGAAGAATTGGATATTTAGAAATTAATGATCTAATTAAAATTAATCATATTACTAAAGAAAAATTGAATAAATTAGTGGCGAACGGAAAAATTGAATTTTAAATATGGATAAATACGAGTATCAAAGATTAGTAAAGCCATTAATTGAAGCTGAGGACCAAAAGCTAATAAAATTTATTGGAGGTGATGGACCAAGAAGTACCAAATCGAAAGGAGAAGATTTTTTTAATGAATATAAACACTATTTATTAGATACAATGCTGGGATTTTATAGTTTTACTAATGGCTATTCATATAATTGGGAAGGTAATATTCCTACAAGAAACGAAGGACAAAAAACAAGTGAACGTGGAATAATCAATATAGTTCCTTTAGACGAATTATTTGAAAGACCCAATATTGTTGAACTTGAAAAAGGCTACAACTATTATATAGAAGGTGAAGATTCTTTTTCAAAAACGGGGCAATTTATACCTGTAGATTATATTGAAGATGTTTGTGCTGGTGTTTTTAGTAAAGAAAATGAAGATGAAATGGTTTATTTTCATGATTTTGGAATAGGCTTCTATCCATTAAAAGTAAATTTTGAAGGCTATGTGGAACTTGTTTTTGCAGCAAGAGGTTATATGATGTGGCAATATGTAATTGTATATCTTGAGTATGGAAAGTATGATGGTGCAATGTTGGGGAAATCCAGATATGATGATTTTGTGGAAGATATGCCTTTACTCTTTCCTGATTTTAAGATGGATGAATTTATAAAATTATATGAATCATTAAAAATAAAATAAATTCATATTTAAAGACATAATGTCTAACATAACAATCAATACTTTTAAGTCTTCACCATTGCATCCAAGCTATAAATGGATACGAGCAGGAGATTCGAACCAATATGGGATGATAGATATTTCTTTTAAGAACTTAAAACAATAGAAATAGAGTGTTATCTAGAACTGTTAGATGTCGAAGATGTAATGGAATGGAGCATTATTTAAAATATATTTAATTCAATAGCTATCATAAAAAGCGAAATTTCCAAAACTGGAAGTTTCGCTTTTTCTTTCAATAACATTCACTCCTGCTACCGCACGAATCCTTTCGTGCGGTTTTATTTTCAATCATTTATCTACAAGTTTTTATCTTTATAAAAGAATAATCAATACTTTTGAATACATCAAATAACCAAAGTTAACAACTCATTAAAATATTGAATATGAAAAAAACACTATTCTTTTGTTCCCTTCTCTTCAGTCTTTCTGTAAGCGCCCAAACTATAGAATCCGGAAGCCACAGCACCACTGGTTATATCAAAAGTGATGGGACCATAGAAAACAGCAGTCATTCCACTGTGGGATACATTAAAAATGATGGGACTATCGAAAATAAAAGTCGAAGCACTATTGGGTACATCAAAATTGACGGAACTATTGAAAATAAGAGCCGTTCTACGGTAGGCTATGTAAAAAAAGATGGTACTGTAGAAAACAGCAGTCATTCCACCATTGGCTACATCAAAGATGATGGAACGGTTGAAAACAGCAGCCGTAGCACTATCGGGTATGCAAAAGGAATCAAAAAAGAGTGGGCGGCGGTAGTATATTTCTTCTTTAAGCTGGATTAATCATCAACTCTGCGAAAAAAAAATTAACGTTAAGGATAGAAGCTAAAAAGGCTCGGATTATAAGATCCGGGCCTTTTTTATTCCTGAAAAGTAGAGGGTACTGCAACTACAGAATAGCGGGGCCAAAAAACTTTCACAGGAACAAAAAAAGTATGAATTTTGGGCAATGAAACATAAGAAGTCATCATCCTGCTTCTTATAACAAAACGGTGCTGTAACTACAGCGTAACGAGACTAAAACCCTTTTCCAGGGATAAAAAAGGATGAGTTCAGAACTTTAAAACATAACATAAATTATCATTGAAACCAAAGTGTAATAATGCCCGCAAGCATAAATTATAAAGAAGTATTATGGAGGAAAATAAACTAACAACCAGAGACCAGTTAAAAAACTATTTTGAAACAGGAAAATATCCCACACAAAGCCAGTTTGAAGATCTGATAGATTCCTTAAGACTTAGAGAAGATGTTCTTACCAAAAGAGAACTGGCCATTTTTGCCAATAGTTTGGCAGCTATTGATAACTCATACGTTAATTTTTCAACAAATAATGTCGGAAATCTAAAATTTTCAATCGTAGTAAGCACAAATGATGAACCGGATCAGGTGATCTCATCTGCTGATTTCAAAAGCTTTTTAGACAAACGTTATTTTGTAGGGAGTGCACCTTATACGATAAAAGTAAAAGAAATCTTTGAAGGTGATTTGAAAGAAACGGAATATTATAGTTTGGCGTATCAATTAGATCAAACTTACACTGTTTACAGATTTTTCGGGAATAATCTGAAGACAATCCCCGTTGGATTTGACTTTGGAGAGCTGGAAGGTATTGGGTTACCTATACAACTTTCGAAAGGAGGTTTTGGAAGAAAAATAAACATTTTAAACACCAGTGTTAAGTTCGTTAATAAAACTGAAGTGCCTATCCAGTATAGAATAGAAAGCGCGGGATGGAATAATCGATATAGAGCTGAAGATACAGTTACGGATCATTATGACCTGGAAGATTCTTTGAGTTTCTATTATAGAGCAGACCTTACAAAAGTTATTCAATCCATTAAATGTGAAATCTTTAATGCTGAAAATGACACCCTTTTGGCCACTGGTTATTTACCAGCAGGACAAAACCAGGTTTCTTTGAATGGCGGTCAGGTTAATGGAATCAGAAATATAAGAATCGAATGCAGCTATTCTGAAAATGTAAAATAGTAAAAGCTAAAAGAGGAGTTCTGATTCATCCCGGTGATTTGGGGATGGAGGCTATTGCATCCGAGATGTTCAACGCTCTGGGTCTTTAAAAAAATAACACTTACTGCAACTACAGAACAGAGCATTCAAAAAACTTTCCCGGAAAGAGAAAAAAGATGAACTTCGGTTTCGAAATTAAGTAATCCATCATCCGATTATTAAAACCAAAGGATACAGCAGAATGGAGAAACTTTTAAATTTTTACAGGAATAACAAAAGGATGAATCCCGAATTTTAAAAACATAAAAAAATAATCATTGAATCCAAAGGCAATTAAATTGTAAAGAATAATAAAATATAATGGAAGAAAATAAATTAACCCCAAGAGAAGAATTAAAAACCTATTTCGAAACAGGTAAACATCCAACGCAAGGTCAATTTTCGGAATTGATAGATTCCTTAAGGCATAAGAATGATGTCCTGACAAAAAGAGAATTGGTAGCTTTTGTTAACCGTATGGCATATATTGATAATGCATTTGTTTACTATTCTGCAAATAACATCGGAGACTTAGAAGTACAGGTTGTAATCACTTCACAGGATGAAGAAGATCAGGTGATCATTATTAGAGATTCCACCAAAGTAGGTACAATAAGACAATTCTTATTGGGCAGTGCACCTTATACTATTGCAATAGAAAAAACAACAGGAGGTGGTGATTTAAAAGGAACCGAATATTATAGTTTTGGCTATCAATTAGGTAATAACTATTACGTTCGTAGATTATTTGGGAACAATCTGCCTGCAATTCCTGATGGATTCGACTTTGGAGAACTGAAGAACTATAATGTCCCCATAGATATTCATAAAGAAGATATTCAACAAAAAGTAAATGTTGTCAATACAAACATTAAGTTTATTAATAAAACTGAAATACCTATCCAATATAGAGCATATTCGCAATACTGGGGAGATAAATACAAAACTGAAGATTCTGTTACCGAGCATTATGATGTATGGGATTTCCTGTATCTCTATTATAATGCAGACCTTCAGGAAATCAATCAATCCATACAATGTAACGTGTATGATGTGGATGATGATAGACTTTTAACAACTGGAATCTTAAACGCCGGGCAAAGTCAGGAGAGTTGGTGGGGCGGTCAGGTAGAAAAAGTCAGAAATGTAAGAATCGAATGTAGTTATTCTATTAATGAAAAATAGTGTGGCTGGAATTTCTTAACAGGAATCAGTAGTGCAAAATCTTCATACTTCTGAAGTAACAGTAATGATATAAACCATCATTTGATTCAAAAAAAAATTAAGAGTTACTGCAACTACAGTACAGATAGGGCAGAAAACTTTTATAAGAACAAAAAAGGGATTAATTTTGAACTGTACACAACAACATAGTAATTGCTATTATGTAATACAACAAGCCGCATCCTATCCCTATAAAATATATTAAGATCACAAGGCGGCAGAGAAGTAATCCATTACATTCTCATTACTAAAATATCACCTCAATCGGAGAGACTTTTACTGGCACACCTTTTAGCATCTGAAGTTCCGGAATTTTTTAATGTATAAGCATTAGGCAGAATGGCAGGTCTTCGGATCTCTTCTTCTCTTTTAAATGCAGATTTATTCCTTAAAAAGAAGGGTTCCAATGAAGGAACTACTTTCCAAAAACAGTACTATGTCAACTGTAGAGAGATACTCGAATGTGAGCAACTTTCCGGTTGAGGTTTCTTGAAATCAACGACAGGATCAGTGGAAGCATCTTAAAAGTGAAATGGATGCAGACCACAGGATCTTAAAAAAGATAAAAACCAATGGAGTCAGAACAATTACAAAAATTATTTACTCATTTAGAAAAGGTTATTACATGGCGTATCAACAATCCTTCAGAGGATTTTAATGTAGGAGCTCCTGAATTTAATACTAATAACCATGAAAATTTTCAATTAGGTGATTATATTTCAGAGAAAGAGCTTGCCCATCAGGAAGTTGTGATTCTTTTAATGGCTTTATTGCCACGATTGGATCCCGCATTTCTGAAACGCATTTATCTGGAGTTTCCGGGGAGTGCACTGTTTGACTTCTGTTCAACCAACGATAGCGGCAGGCTCTTTTATCCTACAATTCAGACAGTCCAGTACGTTTTGGGAGGGGATAGTATTTCAGAAAGATTAAAATCACTGGATTATTTCGGCCCGGATTCAGTTTTGAATCAGGAAGAGCTCATTGTTTTTTCAGGTTCAGCCCATGAACATGCATCAATGAACAGTCAGATCAATATTCATGAAGAAGCTTTTAAAAAGATCATGTTTGGCCTGGAATTATTACCAAAAATGAGCAATGAGTTTCCTGCAGAACAAATACTCACCCATCGATCATGGACAGATTTGATTCTTCCTCAAACTACTTTACAGGAGCTTAAAAGTATTGAAGCCTGGTACAATAGCAGCCGGACTTTGATGGAAGATTGGAATATGCAGACCAAACTTAAACCAGGGTTCAGAGTGTTGTTTCATGGAGAACCGGGAACAGGAAAAACTCTTGCGGCCAGCCTTTTAGGGAAATATACTCAGCGTCCTGTTTTCAGAGTGGATGTTTCTATGCTGGTCTCAAAATACATCGGAGAAACAGAAAAACAATTAGCTAAACTATTCAACAAAGCAGAAAATAAAAACTGGATTTTATTTTTTGATGAAGCAGATGCTATTTTCGGAAAACGAACCTCTGTAAAAGATGCCCATGACAAATATGCCAATCAGGAAGTTTCTTATTTGCTGCAACGCATAGAAACATTTTCAGGCCTTATTATTCTGGCATCCAACTTTAAAAATAATATGGATAAAGCCTTTACGCGACGCTTTCATAGCTGCATACAATTTAATAATCCAAAGCATGAAGAGCGTCTGCGTATCTGGCAGCAAAATTTACCCGAACAATTACAACTTGAAGATATTGATCTGGAGCAAATTGCTCAACGATATGAGTTAACCGGTTCAAATATTATGAATATCATACAGGATGTAAGTTTAAAAACAATTGCGTTAAAAGAACCTGGTTTCAAAGTAAGCTTAGACATGTTGCTAGATAGCATCAAAAAAGAATACGTAAAAGAAGATAAAATCTTTATGTAAGAATTTGAATATCATTTGGATTTTCTGGGATTGAAGAATTCAAGATAAGCCTTTTCAATTTTTAAAACTAAAACTCATGAAAACAAAAATTCTGTTATTGCTCATATTGAGCAGTCTCATGTTGGGCTGCCGGAGTAAACACAAAATTACAGCCACTTATAAAGAAAATACAAAAAAAACAGAAGAAATAAAAGCTGATTCTTTAATCCTTCAAAGCTCACAGTCAGCTCAAAGTATATCGGATGAGGTGTCGCTGAAGGAAGAGAGAAATGAAATATCCGGAGAGCTATTGATTAAAGGAAAATCGGATGCATCTAATCCCTTTGTTTTCCATAATGTAGTGGGACGTGATACGCTTCAACGTATTTCTATTGTGGGAAATGCAGAATATTCCATCAGCAGCTCTTACGCAAAGGGCAACCATGAAAAATCAGAGCTTAGAAAAGAAGAAACTACTCATGTTATCCAGGATTTGATCCAAAAAACAAGTTCAAAAGAAACAGTTAAAGAAGTGGCTTCAAAAGTCTCTGAAGAAACCAGGAAAATTCAAACAGATGGATTGGAGATCCTGGCCTGGATTTTCATTACAATTATTGGAATCACTTTAATACTCATCTTTTTCACCTACAAATATTTTAAAACATGAAAACATCACAAAAGGGAATCAATCTGATTGTATCATTTGAAGGTTTCAGTTCAAAGCCTTATCTGGATTCTGCAGGAATTCCGACAATTGGATATGGCAACACGTACTATCCCGGAGGGAAAAAAGTAACCATGAAAGATCCTGCCATCACTAAAGAGAAAGGAATAGAGCTATTTTCATCAGTTTTACCAACTTATGAAAAAATCGTCAACAGCAAAATTAAACTGAATCTTACTCAGAATCAATTTGATGCTCTTGTTTCACACACTTACAATACCGGTGGATCAGACGGACTATTTTCTTTGATTAATAAAAAAGCAGAAGAGCAGGCTATCAGAAATTGGTTTACCACAAAATACATTACGGCTGCCGGAAAAACATTAAACGGACTCATCCACAGAAGAAAGGCTGAAGCTGATCTGTTCTTTTCTAAATAAACGATTTCTACCTAATACTGGGAACTCTAAACCCTCTGTTATCATTGGAAATAAATCTCCAAATTCATGTGCAGCCTACTTTGTTCCGCCTTCAAACTGCTCATACAGTTCAGGTTTCAGGCAAAGATGTTATAGTATCATTGTAATATTTTGAGATTGCAAAGTGGAATCCGCTTCATTGATTCTTTCTGAGTGAATGCAATGTGGTATAGCATCATCTGCAGATATATGGACTTCTTCGCTCGCTTAAAATATCACACGATAGAAATCATCTTTAAGCCTTTCCCAATTAACAATTTTATCAAAACTAATTATCAATTATCAAATGAGTACACCATTACATACAATTTTAAGTTGGTTTGAAACTGGAGATTTTCCAACAGAAACCCAGTTTAAAGACACGTTTTTATCTTTTTATCACAAAGATGACTTAATCCCTGTGACAGGTATTGAAGGATTTGAAGAAATCTTTCAATTATTTGCCAGTGCGGAAGCATTTCAGGAACACTTAAAAGACCCAAAAGCTCATTCGGAATATCTGGCTTTATTGAATGCCGGTAATCTGACCTCGGCTCATGTTGACAGCTGGAAAAGCAAACTTGGAATAAGCAATGTTGCTACAATTGACAGTTCTGATCAATTGGGGAATGTGTACACTAAAATACAGGTAAATAGCTTTGTAGATGCACTGAAAGATGCTGATAAAGACTTAGCCCTGAAGATAGAAAATGTTAGAAAAATCCTCTTGTCTAATGATCTGTCTTTAGATGAACTTCAGGAAATAGTAAACTTCATTAAAAAAAACCGTGATGATATTGAAGCTTTAAAAGCTCTTCCTATCGGAGAATCAAGTGAAGATAAAGTAAAGCTGGTATTGGACTACGATTGGCTAAGCAGCCCGAAAAATCAACAGGAATTTAATAAGCAGATCTATGATAAGGTTTTGCTGATCTCTCAGACAGCTGAAAGTGCAGTAGTGCAGATTACCGGAAGTGCAGTATTTCCCAATACCCTTGAAACGGAAAATGTAATCATTCAGGCCCGGGATAGTGTTACCGGAAAAAAAATAAATATTGACGATTATGCAACCAATCAAACCATCGAGATCAAGATGCTGGGCGACCTTGCTAATCCTATAAACATTCTCATTTTAAAAGTTAAACCATAAAAAATAGAAAACTATGAATAACAATGCAGTAATCAGTAACAACGCAAATCAGGATAATTTTTTCGGGGAACTACAACGTACCCGTTTTCAACAATTTACTTCATTTCCCAGTACGGATGGTGTTCCTGCAGGCTGGGTAATTGATTATAACGGCCAGTTGCATCAATGGAACGGAACCGAATGGATTAATTTGGCCGAAAATTATGTACATCCGGATTATCCGCTGACTAATAATCCATTTCAGACCAATCAGACAAGCGGGCTTCTATTGCTAAGTCAGATATTGACCAATAGTTCAGGGCATGTTATTAAAGTAGCAGGCCGAAATCTTACCAATGCAGATATTGTTTCTATTGTTGTGAATGACGCTATTCAGTCAGGTACCTTTACATGGTCATCCTATAAGATTAAAACTTATGTTGAAAACTTCATAGGACAAAGCCTTACAGGAGCACTGATCTATCAGCCGGGAGGTTATATTCCTTCTACTGTTGAAGGTTCAATGACGATGCCATCACCTGCTACAGCAGCTGTAATTAAAACAGGAATGGTATGGGTAATTACAGCCAATGGATGGGTGGGCAATGAACCTGTATCTGTGGGTGACCATCTTATTGCCAATACCGATGATGCTTACAATATCCCTAAAAATTATCAGATTATAGAAAAAGGTATTCCTGATATTGTAGACGCTACAGATTCGGTAAAAGGTCTGATCCAGATCGCTACAGATGTTGAAGCTATTGAAGGAGTCAATATTACTAAAGCAATGACTCCAAAATCTACCAAAGCTGTTTTGGATGCAAAAATTAAATCCCAAACATGGCACATCGGAGACGGATCGTCCGTTACTTTCCCCATCACCCATGGCTGGAATACCATCAATGTTGACTATATCTGTTATCGTAATGCTGATAATAGAAAAATAAATGTAAGCTGTACGGTTATATCAGAAAATGACGTACAAATAGATGTTTTGGCACCTCTTACCCCGAATGAATATAGAATTACTTTAACTGCTAGATTAGACTAATGATTGCTCCTGAATATTTTAACAATCATATCGCTGTAGAAGGCGAAATAATTGTGAAAAGTGTTCCAAACGATGCAGGTTCTGTAATGGTTTGGAATTCTGTAACGAAAAAAATTAGCACACGAACCCATGCGGAAATAGTTTCTGATTTAAATTTAGTAACAACCAATACATACCAGGATATACCGGTAAGAAAATCCTTTTCAGGAGCTACAGGTAATGCTTATAATGCAGTTGCTTTAGAAGTAAGAGGTAATGGTGTGTCTGATACAATTTACCCTGCAATTTCTTTTCATCAGCCGGGGCTTTACGCTGCTACACTACAGTATAGGCCAAATGGGTATCACTTTATGAATATCAATGGCAATGCTTTTGATTATGTGAGATCGGCCGGGTATTATAAAGATGGGTCAGATAATGAAAAATTTCTGACGGGAGGCGGTGGAGATTATGATTCCCGAAGAAAAGAAGACTCCTGGTATCATTCGGGAAGAAACTTCCCACAGGGTACCTTAATTGAAACTGATGTAGATTATTCTGTAGACTATGGAGATCAGTTTCTTTTAGAGATTAAAGGTAATATGTATGGCAATGATCAGCCTTTAGATTGTAAGATCCAGGGCTATATCTATAACGGGACTATTATTTCTCATAGCGGCTATTCTACATTATATTACTGGAATGGAATTACGGCCTTAAACTTAAATGGTAAACTTTGTTTTTGGTTTACCCAATTATCTTACTGGCAGGGGTTTGATGTCAAAGTAACGGTTGGATATGGAGGTTTAGACCAGGGGAATAACAGAGTTACTTCAGTGTCGGATCACCCGGATCCGGGAGGTACAAAAAGGGTTCAGATAAATCTTAAACATTTGCTCACTAAAGAAGAGTTAGTTTCTGGTAATACATTTTGGGAGAAGAAAGATACAGGTAGCTATTGGGCATTAGATTCAGATAAACCTATAGCGGGTTTAAACGGTAATAATTCTCAAGTTATTTTATCTGGTGGTTTATTAGCCTCTTCTTCTTATACCGACTCCCAGTTTATTCCTCCTTATGGTATCCATTCAAGAGGTTTTGTGCAAACAGATGAAGGATTTCAAAACAGGTTCTACAAAACCGATGAAAGAAATAGAATCTGGTCATTTGCTAATGCAGATGCTTATGGACTTTCTTATTATCAGGGAAGTGCCAATAGCTTGAATGAAGGTATTGGTTTCCATTTTGGAGATCCGGATCATCCTACCCATTATCTGGGACGCTCAGGTCAGATTTATTCTAAACAAGGTATTTATTCTACTTCATTTACTACAGGTAATAACCAGGTGTTAAATTATAGCGGTTCCTCCACATTATACATAGGAAACCCAACGATTAATACTATTATAGAATCTAATAACAATGATATAATACACTCTAAAAACGGAGTAAATGGAGTGGTTTGGGATGCTCATAATTTAAACCCGTCAACTTTTGTTAATACATCAACTTTAAATAATTATGTTCCTTATACTGGCGCATCACAGGATGTTAATCTTGGTACAAAGGATTTAGAATTTGAAGATGGGGGATCTATTAATAAAAGCCAAAATAAAGTAAGAATATTTAATAAAGTTTATCAGGGCTATTATGATGTTGGAGGACATACGGGTATTTTAGCGATTAAAATGCCACAAGCTTCACCGGAGCATGCAATGTTTAGTATTGATATTAATATTTATGGATATGAAAGCCAGTACTTAGGTAAAGTTAATGTCGCTTTCTATAAATATGTATCAGGAACTCTGGTTACTAATGGTTCAAAAGCGATATGGGAAGTAACAGATAATTTTCCTACCACTACTGCAAGGATTGGGATTGGGACTGATGGATATGTAAGTGTTTTATTAGGAGAATCAGAGACTTTTTGGAATGGGTATTTCTCATTTGAAGTGGCTAGAGTGGAAGTTAAATATGGAAACTATTATCAGGATTGGAATCTGGGATGGTCTCATGCATTAGAACCTAATCTTGACTTATATCCTACCCATATCATTACTTTACCGTCTGATGTAGTCGCTACAAGAAGTTGGTTAACTAATTTTGCAGACAGCAGCTATATTCCAAAAGCAGTTCAGTTTAATGATAACTTCAATAGTCTTGGAGGGTATTCCAGTTCCGGAGTTTACAGAGCAAACAATAACGCAGGCGGAGTTCAGCATCTATATAGTCCTATGTTGCACATGGGTGCTCAGGACACTACAGCACAGTTGCAGATAAAATATAATGATACTAATGCAGATGCAGGAGAACTGGTGTATAGAAGTGGGCATAATGGAAATTGGACACTATGGAGAAAAGCCTGGGATAATGTAAATTTCAAACCGAGCGATTACCAGACGAGAAATACGGATGAAATTATATCGGCAGCAAAATCCTATTATAACAGAATACCTTTCAAACTAAAAAACAGTTCATATAAATCCTGGTCAATTCAGAAACCTACCAATAACAATTTGATATTGGCGCCCTCTGTTACCAATAATGCAGAAGATTGGGATTTAAATAATGGTATAACATTTACTGATGCCGGTCAGGTTTCCTCAAGAGGTTTCAATAAAGTTGGGTATAATGATAACTATATCTTAACAGCGGGTGGTGGCCAGAGATTAGCCTCAGATTTTGTGTCATCTTCAGATTTAGGAAACTATCTCAGAAAAGATGGTGGTACTATGACAGGTGCTTTCAATATAGAAACTCCAGCTATGTTAGGGAGATGGAAAAGTACAGCACAAACAGGGAATTATCTGACCTGGCAAAAGTATGATGGATCTAAAGATATAGCCTATATTGGAGCTGATGGAAATTCTGCCGTATGGAGTGGAGCAGGAGATAGCTTTGCAATGAGAGCTGTAAATGGTGGTGACTTATTATTAAGTTCAGATAGTGGTGCAGTTAAAATTCAGGGAGGCATTCCGTGGACTACGAACAATTTAAATCCCGGAGAATATCTTGCGAAAAGAGGGAACCATCAGGATGCAACTGCAGTAAAAACTGATTATCCTTTAAGTGTTACAGATTGGGCGACAGGTAACGGATTTCCATCTACTTATGGTAACTCTTTACACATAGCAGGAAATAATACATGGTATCACAGGATAGATTTTCCTTTATTCAGCAATCACTTAGAATATTGGCAGGCGATAAATACAACAACGATGACGAAAAAAGGGAATATTCCTTTACTGTCAGATGGAGAATCGCTTTGGACTAATAATAATTTTAACCCTGATACTAAAGTTAATTCTGCCGAAAATGCTCAAACATTAGGATTCTCAAATGGTTTATCAGCAGGTGCGCCTTACATATACCACAGAACAGATGGTTATGTATTTTTAGCAACGCATAATTGGACAAACAGCAAGTTTGTTAATGTCGATGGCCAGCAGGATATTACCGGACTTAAAACTATTAAAGGTAGAGCAAAAAATACAGGCACAGGCTGGGGCAATACCAGTACATCAGCCGAATACTCTTTCTTAGTAGAAACTGAAAGTGGTTCAAATCCTGATAATCAATATACAGCATCCATTGGATTTTATTCTAATAGCGGTACACAAGCCGGTATATATGTACGAAGTAATGACGGAAATGGTACATCTATGGCTTTTGCAACAACCAATTCGTTTGCAGCAGGGCCTCAGATAGCGATGACCATTGATAATTATGGTGCCATTAATCATCTAAGATCAAGACCAACTTTTCAGGGAAATGTAATTTGGGATGCCGGTAATCTTACCCCTGCTATGATCAGTAATTGGAATGATAAGTTTAAAGAATTAAAATATGTTGCTAATTTAAATTTAGTTTCTGAATCTGGAATTTATAGACAGGAAGCCCCATCTTCAGGGTTTAATTATACAACTACTTTAAATCTGAACTCGGCTGATGGCAGACAACAGCTAACCATTGACAGAACAGGAAATGGAATGAAATTCAGAGGAAGTTATTCAGGCTCTGGAGACATAGGATGGCAGCCTTGGAGAACTGTTTGGAGTGACGCAGATTTCTCTCAGGGTAATATCAATAGCTGGAATTATATGTCTAATAACGGTGTTATTGTAAACCAGCAATTTACTAGTCATACAGGTAATGGATTAATGGTTGCTGATGAATATAATGGCGGAGAATCCGGTATATATAATGAACAGGATGGGTTCTATTTAACTGTATTGGAAGGTGAGTATTATAAATATTCAAGTAAATATAAGGGTTGGGAAGGTATTAACTTCCATAGAAAGAGCCATAATATTGGTATAGGTGCACCGGCTAATGATTCGCATAAAGTTAATATTGCCGGTCCAGTATATGTTGAGGGCTCTGTAAAGGCTACTGAAAACTTTAAATCAAAAGATGAAAAGCCTAATACTTTATTTATTCCTGACGGAAGTCTTTCCTACCTTGATGATGAGATTATCAATGAGGACTCTAGAATGAGATTGTCTCATGGAATGATTGAGCAGCAGCCAGGAATTCAGTATTATGATTCTGATAATAGAATGCTGGTCATCAGATGTATGTATGGTGAGCAATTTACATTAGGAAAAGTTTTCCGAGGTCAGAGAATACTCGTATTAAATGCCAGTGATAGTTATGGGCAGGGATTTGATATAAAAAGCGCAGGGTATTCATACAAAATACCACCGTATAGCTCTATTCAATTATTTGTTTGGGATGAAAAGACAGTTTATAAATATGCAGAAAATAAGATGTATTAAAACTTGAAAATTCAAAATAAGGAATATATAACCCATATAAAATGGCGTCACTTTTTTTAAAGTGGCGCCATTTATATTTTATTATTAAAATGAAATGTTTAAACAGTAATTTTATCAGGGAGAAGTTCCTTAAGCATTACAATACTGTTAATTTGATCAATTATTCTTACGATACCTATGCTGATTCCATGATTTTCGGCGAAAAATCTACATTCACTCACATTAGAGTGAAAAAGCTTTGGTGATGTCATATATTGTTATTAGATTTATAATGAATTCAGAATGATAATATTATTACACCTCACTAAAATTTATTAATCATGAAAAAGCAAATTTTTATCATTGCGCTGTCTTTGGGAGCAATCGCCTTAGGAACCAACCAGATTATGGCACAAAGTTCAGAGCAGGTGAGTACATCAGTAAATATTATTTTATCGGACGTTATTGCCATGGACATTGGCTCTGTTGTTTCAGAAGGTACTGTAGATTTTATTTATGGGAGCACAAAAGACTATAATTCACCAAAAAATGTGACTGTTCCCAACAGTTTAGTCATTATTTCCTCTAAAAATTTTGATATAAAAGTAAAATCTGAAGGGGCACACTTTGTAAGTGGTGCAAATGTAATTCCTGTAGATATATTAAAGGTCAAGGCAATACCGGGCGGAAGTTTGGTGGGAACCCTGAATGAGGTCACTTTATCTACAACTGATCAGGTGCTGGTGAGTAATGCAAGTTTAGGAACCAAACAGTCTTTAAATATTGCCTACTCCATTTCGGCGGAAAATGCATCTAAGGTCCTTCTGGGAAAACCACAGGGAACTTACACACAAAAAATAACTTATACCGCCACTGCATTGTAAGTAAATAACAATTCTAAATAGAAAAGCCCTCAATACTTTGACAGTATTGAGGGCTTTTCTATTTAAGTCCAAATGATAAACCGTGTAGTGATTTTACTACACGAACTTCCTTTTTCCACTACAAGGAAACTTTTAGCACCACTATAAATTTGCAGTATACAAAAGATAACAATTAAGTAAAAAATAACAATTAAATAATACAGCCATGACAAAACAAATCGTAATCACAGCCTTAACTTTCGGAGCCATGATATTAGGAACTAATAATGTTCAGGCTCAAAATACAACCGCAACCACCACGGTAAACATTACCCTTAACGATGTGATCTCTATCGATGCAGGAAGTACTGCCATTGGTAATACAGTTGATTTTAACTATGTTACTGCAGCAGACTACAACTCTGATCAGACCGTTACTAAAGCCAACTCTTTGAAAGTTACTTCCACAAAGAACTTTAATGTTAAAGTAAAAGCAGGAGGCGCTAATTTTATGAATGGAACGAACTTAATCCCTGTCAATGTTTTGACTATTAAAGCAGCAACAGCTGCCGGAACAATGGGCGGGACAAAAAATACAGTAGTTTTATCAGCAACAGATCAGAATTTAGTTACAAATGCTCCTCTTGGAAGTGCGTTAACACTGAATCTGGACTACACTATTCCAGCAGCGAAATCATCATCTTCTGATATTTTAGGTAAACCAGCGGGAACTTATACGCAAACAGTAACTTATACCGCGACTGCTTTATAAATTAATTTTTTCATATTAATATTTTGTGATTTGGTGTTTCGAAGGCTTCCTCAGGAGGCCTTTGATTTTTTATGTATTGTACCAATATAGATAAAATTCAAAATCCGGCAATAACGATCAGTCAGCTGTAAGGTAGAATCTATGTTTTTGGACATTGAAATCTAATTAATACATCAAACCAAACATTCAGTAAATTCATTAACCGTTTTATATCTATTTAAAGTTATCAAATCTCAAAAAGCAATTAATGTTTGCCTGCACTCTTTTGAAAATAGTTTGCTGAATGCTTGGTACATTATTACTATTACAATAACAAATTAATTATATTGGTTATTTGAGTTATATTACCATAATACTCTTAAATAACAATGATAATAAAGTTACCAATCTATAAATATTTTTTTGTGAAAACCTAAAGAAAAATTATACACAAACGGTAATTTATATTATGACAGCTTTATAATAGAAATAACAGCAATTTATATAGGCCCTCAATACTTAGAAAATGTTGAGGGCTTTCCTATTTAAGTCCAAATGATAAACCGTGTAGTGATTTTACTACACGAACTTCCTTTTTCCACTACAAAGAAACTTTTAGCACCACTATAAATTTGCAGTATACAAAAGATAACAATTAAGTAAAAAATAACAATAAAATATTACCATCATGAAAAAACAAATCGTAATCACAGCCTTAACTTTTGGAGCGATCATATTTGGAACTAATAATGTTCAAGCTCAAAATACTACAGCAACCACTACTGTAAACATTACCCTGAATGATGTAATCTCCATCGACGCAGGAAGTACTGCCATTGGTAATACGGTAGATTTTAACTATGTTACTGCAGCAGACTACAACTCTGATCAGACCATTACTAAAGCCAACTCTCTGAAAGTTACTTCCACAAAGAACTTTAATGTTAAAGTAAAAGCAGGAGGCGCTAGTTTTATGAATGGAACAAACTTAATCCCTGTCAATGTTTTGACTATTAAAGCAGCAACAGCTGCCGGAACAATGGGCGGGACAAAAAATACTGTAGTTTTATCTGCAACAGATCAGAATTTAGTTACAAATGCTCCTCTTGGAAGTGCGTTAACACTGAATCTGGACTATACTATTCCAGCAGCAAAATCATCATCTTCTGATATTTTAGGTAAGCCAGCGGGAACTTATACGCAAACTGTAACTTATACCGCGACTGCTTTATAATAAAAAATACATCAATTTTATAATAAAAAAACACATCAATATACATGCCCTCAGTACCTGAAAAGTACTGAGGGTTTTTTTGTTTATTATGTGAATAAACTGTGTAGTGATTTTACTACATGTACTTCCGTTTTCCACTACAAAGAAACTTTTATGACCGCTGTAGATTTGTAATGTTCAAAAGAGAACAGGTAAACAAGATTAACAATTAAATAATATTATCATGACAAAACAAATTGCAATCACAGCCTTAACTTTTGGAGCGATCATATTAGGAACTAATAATGTACAGGCTCAAAATACTACTGCAACCACAGTTGTAAAAATTATCCTGAACGATGTCATCTCTATCGACGCAGGAAGTACCGCCATTGGTGGTATAGTTGCCTTTAACTATGCTACTGCAGCAGACTATAACTCTGATCAGACCATTACTAAAGCCAACTCTTTAAAAGTTACTTCCACGAAGAACTTTAATGTAAAGGTAAAAGCAGGGGGACCGAATTTCGTCAATGGTTCAAACTCGATCCCAGTGGATGTTTTGACAATCAAAGCTGCAGAAGCTCCCGGAAGTATGGGCGGAGCAAAAAACGAAGTGGTTTTATCCCCAGGAGAAAGAACCTTAGTATCCAATGCTCCTCTCGGAAGTGCATTAACACTGAATCTGGACTACACCATTCCAGCAGAGAAATCATCATCTTCGGATATTTTAGGTAAGCCAGCGGGAACTTATACGCAAACAGTAACTTATACGGCGACTGCTTTATAATAAAATTTTTAGTTTGTAAAGGCTTATTTTGCTACGTTTTCAGTAGTTTTGAGAATCTTTATTATTAAACTATTTACACCATGAACAAGTTTATTCACCTTTTCATTTTCTTTATTCTTACAGGATCTTCTTCACTTTTGGCACAAAGTATTTCTATGTCGCCTACAAGATTGTTTTTCACAGGTAATCCAGGAGAAAAAGTAACAAAGACAGTCACGCTTCAAAACAGCTCGGATAAAGATTATGTTTTTAATCTCAACTATAAAGATTGGGTTAGAGAAGAAGACGGAAATAAGGTTTATCTTGAAGCAGGCAGTTCAAAAACTTCCAATGCCTCCTGGGTGTCTACCTTAGAAAACACTGTAACAGTTCCTGCGAAAAGTACAAAGGAGATTGTAGTAACCATGCAAATTCCGACAAACGCATCACAGTCTGTCGTTACAAACAGCATGCTGTTTTTCACACAGCTTCCTCAGCAGGCAGATAAGGCACGTATTCAGAATGGTATTGGTATTATCACCTTATTTGAGGTAGGACTTCACATCTTTTACACTCCACCGGGAAACCATGTGAAAAGTCTGGATATCACCAATATTTCAGAAGTGAAAAATGAGAATGCTGCGAATAGAAAAGTTGCTATAAGCATCCATAATGATGGAAACACCATCAATGATGCCACCGTTGAGTTTGAACTCACCAATACAGACAGTGGTAAGGAAATAAAATTACCCGCAATTTCCATCTCTATGTTTCCGGATACCAATCAGGTTGTTCAGTTTTCTTTACCAGAGAACATTTCAGGGAACTTCCTTGGTGTGGTTATCGTCAAAATGGCCGAATCTAATGATTTACGTGTAGGAGAAAAAAACTTTAAATTTTAAAATTAAGCTTTGAAACCACAGAATGGAATATCAGTATCAGTACTAAGAAGAACAATCTTATTTTTTATATTTGTTCTTCTGAACTTTTCGTGGGCCTTTGCACAGGAAAAGAAGGATATACAAATCCATTTTGAAAATGACAGTGTAACTGTTGAAAAGGGTTCTACTTTTACTAATTTCCTGATCATTGAGAATAAAAGTTCTGAAGAGATGATGATTCAGAATATCAGCCCTCAGGAACAGTTTCCGGGATTGCTTTTCTATCCCAAAACTGACTTTACCCTAGGCCCGGGTCAGTCTAAAAATCTTCCTGTGAAACTGATCGCCAACGTTGATTTTATGAAGCTGAGATCCAATAAGATCCAATTTCAGGTTTCGTATGCCACTTCAAAGGTCACCAGGGCTGAAAACGCCTCATTCTTCGTCTCTAAAGGTGAGAACAAAAACATCGCGATTTATACGGCTACCTACGAAAATTTTATTAACCCTGCTTTGCCCCAATCCTCAATTCTGCTGACAGTAGAAAATCAGGGGTATAGTAAACGTACCGTTAAGATTGATTTGCAGTCAATTCCGGATGGTCTGGAAATTTTGCCAAAACAGCAAACCTTATCTCTGGAAGGTTTAGAAAAACAAACGCTTGAAATTAAAATTGCCGTCAGAAAACAGAATACACTTTACCCAGAGTTTAATATTAATGCAATTGTCACAGATCTGCTTGATAATAAAATTGTGGGAAGCAACACGCTCTACTTGGTTATTTTATCGCACAACAGACAAATTGCCCGTGGAAACGAAGCGGCGAGTGGAAGTAACTTTGCGGAAATGAGCTATAATGAAAACAGTTCAGGGTTCAATTTTCTTCAATTGAGGGGAAACACAGCATTCCGTATGTCTGAGAATTTAAAATCACGCTTCAATATCGGTGCAGATTACTATTTTGAAGACGGCCTTTATAACGTGTATGATACCTGGCTGGAACTGGAGAGAAAAAATACGGTTTTACGCTTGGGAAATGTTAATAGCAGCGATTACGACTACCCGGTTTTCGGAAGGGGAGGAAAAGTTTCTACCAGATTTGGTAACAGTAATCAGGTTGAAGTTCTTGCGCTGGAAAGTAATTATAATCTGTATGGTACTTATTTCCAGCAAACAGAAGGATCTACCATGGTAGGTGCAAAATATGCTTTTGGAAATGCTAAATCTTTCAATGGAAAAGTATCCTATATATTCGACCATGATCCACGCTTTAACATAGATACACAGGTAGCGAACGCGGTAACATCATTGTTAATTAACGAAAAACATATCATCCGCACGGAGGTGGGAGTGAGCAACGAAAAAGGCCTTTTGAATAAAGACGAAAACACAGGAGCTTCCATGGGAGCCAATTACGAAGGAAAAATAGGGAAATGGGATATACAATCTTTCAATTCCTTTGCCACCAAAAGTTATGCAGGGATTAAACGGGGATCTTTTTTCTCAAATCAACGGATCGGCCGCCAATTTTCTGCTGCTCAGCGTGCTTTTATACAATATCAGAATTCGCAGGTAGAACCCGAGTTCCTGAGTTTCCAGAGTGAACCTATCCAACCTGGGAATACCTCTAATTTGCGTTATTATTTCAACAGCACGGAAGCTTTGGGACTAGGATATCAGTTTTCTTTAAAGAAGTGGAATTTCCTACTTTATCCAAAGGTTGAAAAACAAAAAACAGCTAATTTTTACACATCACAGGAACTTTTTTCTTACCGGTTGGAAGCCAATATCAGTACTACATTAGGTGCTCACGGATTGAACCTGACGGCGGAATATTCTTATTCAAAAGAGAATGATAATCCAGAATGGTTCAACAGTTTGAAAACGACTTTATCTTACAGATATAAATCATTCTCCCTCAATGGAACAGCCCAATGGAACGCGATCAGTGTCTTTGATTTAAATTCTTATTATAATGGAAACCGTAATTTCGCCAACTATAATGTGTATGCCTCCTATAATTTCCAGATGTTTAATCATAATCTGACCGGATCTTTTTCAGCCGGGACTTTCTATTCGGAACTTTATAAAAATTTAAACAGCAATATCACCGGTAATCTGGAGTATAAGATTTCGCCTTCCTGGTCTACCACAGGGTATTTTAATCTATCCGGTTATAAATCTACAGCTGAATATGCAACCAGTGGAAGCTATTACCAGTTTAGAGTGGGGATTAAAAAATATTTTACCACAGCAACAACTCTCGGAAATCATAAAGTGGCTTTCCAGTTCTTTGAAGATAAAAATTTTAATGGACTTCTGGAATCCGGCGAATCGGTACTTGCTAATGAAATTGTAAAACTGGACAATTATGTAGCGATAACAGATAAGAATGGAAAAGTAGTTTTTCAGAATGTCCCAGAAGGAACTTATACACTAAAAATGAACGAAAGTGCAGGTGCCCGATTGATGATGGATCCAGTCATTATGGTGCATGCCAATATTAACCGTAAAGTAGGCTTGGTAAAAAACATCAGGGTAAGTGGAAAATTAACAGAGATCAGACAAGCTTATGATGTTCTGGAAACGGATGTAACCGGAATCGTGGTATATGCAAAAAGTGAAGAGGGTATGATCTATACTGCTGTGGTTAACCAAAAAAATGAGTTTGAATTTTTCCTGAAAGATGGAAAATACACGCTCTATATTGAAAATGACAAATACAGCTATACGCAACCCAGCCAAACTATTCAGGTGACAAAAGAAGGTTATTCAAAAACTGTGGTTTTTGAATATAAGAAGAAAGACACCACCATTAAGGTGAAAAAGTTTTAAATTTAAAAGTATGAAAAAGATGAGGTCTTTTCTAATAGGAATTTTTACCGTATTGTTCGGGGCTGCGGTTACGAAAGGTCAGGATGTATATCTGTCGGTTCCTGAAAATAATATTTTTAACAGGAGCGAATTTACTTCAGTACCTACAAGAGTAATGACGAACGCCAACAGAACCAACTGGGATTATGCCTTTTTGGGATTACTCCCAACAGCTCCTACATTTACCTCTGTTTCCGGGCCCAATTTTACTCACTCTTCTTCCTCACTTACTTTACCCGGTTCCGCGCTTCTGTGGCAGTTGGAAAGTATGGGAGGACAGATGCCATCTACTGGATTTTCAGGTTATTTACCAGGTTTTCAGTCTTTCAGTACAAGTGCTGTAAGATGGTTTGAACCACCATCCATCAGTCTGGGAGGAGGATTCAACCGGGGAAATATCAATTTTATCTTTAAAATTCCTGCCTCACAATTTAGTGCCAATGCCTTCCGGGCCGGGAATTACTCTATGGATATCACTCAGAATTATAATGACTTCACACCACGTAATTTTAAAACAATTTTAGTCATTCCTTCAGCTATAAAATGGGTTGCAAACTCTTTAACAAAATACATAGAAATATCTTCTTTGAATGACTACCGCAGTACAAGCACGCGAGTGTGGGATTTGGGGAATACAGAAATTGCAAATACGGTTGATTTTAATTTTTGGGCGAAAGCTGCTGCCACAAACATTCAGTTCACGTCCTCTAAAGGTGTTCCGGGAACCAGAAATATAGCAAACATTAAATTGGGTAGTAACGGATCTTCACTCACAACCAAAGCCTTATCTTCCGATTTTCAGAATTTTTCCGCGGCTAATTTCAGTGTAGTAGCAGGAAACAGAAACAACTTCATTCCACAGCTTTATGTGTCTGCGGAAGATTTTAAAAACTTCTTTTTTGAAGCCGGAACTTATACGTTTGATTTAAACTTCAATGCCAGCAGTACAGATAACTCCATTAACAGTTTGCAAAATACGGCTGTTCAGTTAAAGGTACTTCCTCTGTCGGAGATCACTATTCCCAGTTCCGGACGCAATGTAAATTTCAATTTTAATACCGCTGCCCATTACACCGATGGCCAGACACAAATGATTCCCAACCAAATCATGTTGTCCAATAATGAAAATTTTGAGCTCTATGTAAAATCGGACGAAAATTATTTTAAGAAAGGTGGTTTACAGACCAACATCAATTCAAATATTTTAGAAATCGGCATAGATGGGAGTTCTGTAAATGTTCCTTTATCCAAAACTCCTCAGAAAATACTCTTTAACGGAGCTCCGGTTTTAGACCGTGGATTGAACGTAAGATATACCATATCACCTACGAATGCCCAAAGTTTGGTAGGGAAGGAAAATACTACTTACTCTATCAATGTTTATTATAGCTTTACGGCAATTTAACAATACTTTTTGAAATCAATCCTCTTATTTGCTGATGAAAAATTTCTCCATCAGTATAAATAAGGTGTATGTCTTCCAATAATTCGTTTTCTGAGTGCATTTTTTTACAGCATTTTATAGCTGTGGTTTCATCATGCAATTGGCAGAAAATACAAAACTGCCCAAAAATTTTCTGAAGTATCGCTATAGATACGTTTTCTTACTTTGATGATTTTTCTTTCATCAATCCGCTTCAATATCTGTAGATGTATTTTGGTAGTCCGGCTATCAATGATTGTCACTTCAGGATGCCATTTTTTATCTTGCATCATTCAGCTGTTTGTGATCAGTAATCTATGATACTGTTCTATATTTCACTTTTCACTATTTTCGATAATACCGGTAAACAGTCTGCCAGAGTCAAAATTCTCCTGGAATCTGATACAGCCATTTTGTGAGATAAACAGAACCTGTATTATTTCAGGTAAATCCCATTTGATTTTTTTTTAACCAATATGATATTTTTTTTAACTTGCTACCTTCTGGAAGAAAGGTCTGAACTATATGTTTTTAGTTACATTGAAGCAATATAACTCTTTCTGCCTTCTTTCAAAAAAATAACTCAAACAGCTTCTAAAACCGTGATACTTAATTTATGAATGATTTAATCAACGAACTCCAATTAAAAATTGAAAGACTGGAAAACGAAATCAATTTCAAGAACGGATTGATCTCGATTTTGTCTCATGACTCAAAAGAACTGTTGGGAACCTTTCTGTGGCTTACAGAAGAGCTGGAGCAAAATACTATCAATGAGGAAGATTTTTTTAAGTTGTTGCCGCAGGTAAAACGAGATGCTCAGAAAAATCTGCAAACTATACAGGACACCATTGCCTGGCTAAAAACACAATACGGGGAATTTAAGATTAAACCCGTTAAAATCATGGTGATAGATCTTTTTCACTATTTGGAAGAAAAATATGCTGCTCGATTAAAAGAAAAAAAGATTAAGTTTTATTTTAAAGGAGATCACAATGCATTTCTTACAGGCGATCGCATGTTGCTCGAATATGTTTTAGACAAAATTTTCAACAACGCGGTAAAATATTCATTGCCAGGTCAAGATATTTATTTACAGGAGGTTACAGAAGGTGGTGAGGTTGTGCTTTCTATAATTGATTCCGGAACAGGAATCAATGAAAAGTATTTACCTGGGATCTATACTTATGGTAATCCTGTATTTCTGGGAACTGCGGGCGAGAAAGGAGTGGGATTAAGTTTGAAAATTGTAAAAAATTTTATATCCTTGCTTAATGGAAACATCCAAATCATTTCCACTGAAAATAAAGGCACCACAGTTTCCCTTTTTTTACGTAAATTTATAGAGTAATGGGTTTAAAAGTAAACATTCGCATTGTTGTAGCAGACGATCATGGTATCGTTCGGATGGGTTTGATACAGACAATTAAACGATTCAGACCCGATGCTATCATTTCAGAAGTAGAGGATTATAAATCGCTGTACAATTTAATTCTGAAAGAAGAATTTGATCTGGCCATTATGGACGTTAATATGCCTAATGGTACTGTTCAGGAAGCAATAGATTACATAAAAATTCACCAACCTGCATTAAAGACTTTGATATTTTCTTCCCAGGATGAAGAATTGTATGGAATGCGTTATCTGAAAATGGGTGCTGGTGGTTATCTAAGCAAGCTAAGCTCCACTGATGTAATTGAGACTGCTTTAACAGCGATGCTTAATAAAGGCCGATATGTCAGTGAGAATATAAAAGAAGCGATTTTTTTAGAATCATTAAACGGCTCTGTAAAAACTTCTCCCTTTGAAGCTCTATCAGACCGCGAATTGCAAATTGCCAATAAGCTTGCAGAAGGTCTTCCCCTCAAAGAAATTTCTAATCAGCTGAATCTCCATTCATCAACGATCAGTACATACAAAATCAGGTTGTTTGAGAAGCTTAAAATACGGTCCATACCCGAATTGGTAGAGATTCTCAGGTTGTATAATCAGTAAATATTCTATCACAAAAATCTGATTGTGACTCAATCTCTGCTCCTTTGTACAAAGTTATTTTCAGAAACTCAATAGTTCAGTGGAAAATACAATTGAACAAGATAGGTATAAATCTATTTAACAAAAAAGTAATGAATGAATTTATAATCCTAAAGTCAAGTTGGGGAATAGGTATCTTTTATGAGATAATAGAAATCATAAATCATAATCAAAATGATGAGAATGTATATGAAATAGCTCCTTCTGTTTTTATAAAGTTAAAGAGTGATTTATTGGATACTATTTCGTTAGAGTATTTAAAGAAAGGAATACAGAGTATAATACAATTTATCAAAGAATTTCCAGTCTGCTTTTGTATAGAAAAATTGGAATATAATATTTGTGATTATCAACCTGAGGGTATGTATTATATGTTCAGGAAATGGTTTTTTGAAAGTCATAATATGGAGATTCCTCCTATGAATATTTATTACGATAAGGAGACAAATAAATACGTTTTTCCTGATTTAATTGATATTGGAGAATTATCTTAATTCATACATGTTATATGGATTAATTATAACAGAAAATACCGAATTTACTTATTGGGATAATTTTGACTATCAAATAAATGATAGTATACTTGTTTCTAATAATGCTAAAAAGTATAGGTCTTCTGATGAGCTATTGAAAATATGTCGTCCTGTTTTACTATACATTATAAGAAAGGAATCCAATGTGGAAATAGTTTTACAAGCAAGGTTTTGCACGTATTTTAGAGGAAAAATTCTGATATCTGATTGATGTCGGAATTCTTATAATCAACATAAATATGATAATGAAATTCATTAAGTTTTTTCAAAATCCTAAGAAATTCATTCTTCTCAACTTTATTAAGCTTTCCGGATAAAATTTTTGAGATTAAGTTGACATTAGAAACAGATGCGTGGAAAATTTCTTCGCCTTTTTTAGTCAAATTTAATCGTTTGCTGCGCTTATCATCTTTATCATTTTTCTCTTCCAAAAATCCTGCTTCCAAAAGTCTTTTGATGATTTGAGTTCCGGTTTGTTTCTCGTGACCGTTTTTTTCGATCAATTGAATTTTCGTTAAAAAAGGTTCGTCTTTTAAGCGGTAAAGGTAGGTAAATTCTTCATTCGCTAATTCAGGGAAATCTCCCAACCCTTTTCTGATCAGTAATTTAGAATATCGTCCTAATAAGAGAACCTGTTTGCAAATTTCATTTTCGGTAAATGAAACCTGATGATTTTCATTTTTAAAAAGCTTGGTAGGGCTTTCATCAGCATATTTTTTATCATTCATCCACACGCGGAAATCATCAACGGTGGAGTTGGATTTGCAGGCGTCAGAATGTTCAAATTCTTTCACGTGATGGAGCAGGTCTATGAAAAAGTCGGTTTGCATAATAATTTTGGTAAAGATATTAGTTTTTGGGAATGATTACAATTTGATGTTACTCATTCCTCCGTCAATCCCAATGATCTGTCCCGTGATCCACGCTGAATGATCAGATAGTAGAAACGCAACCATTCTTGCGATTTCGTCGGCTCTTCCGACTCTTTGCAATGGATGTCTTCTTCCTGAAGCTTCCCGTTTTTCAGGTGTTGAAAGAAGTGGTGAAGCTAAATTAGTATCCGTTAAAGAGGGAGCGATGGCATTCACTCTGATTTTCTGAGTAGAAAATTCTGCGGCCATACTTTTCGTCAAACCTTCAACAGCACTTTTACTTGCAGAAATTGAGGAGTGAAAAGGCATTCCCAGCTTTGCCGCCACCGAACTGAACAACACAACAGAAGCCGTTTCCGACTTCTTCAAATTAGGCAACAGTTTCTGAATCGTTTTCACAGCACCCAAAACATTGATTTCAAAATCATTTCTGAAATCTTCAATCGAAAAACGGTTAAATGGTTTTAAATTAATACTTCCCGGCGCATAAACCAAACCGTCAATAACTTCAGGTAATATAATTTCATCCAGATTCCCCGAAAGAATATCTATTGGATGAAATTCAATATTTAAATTTTCAATTTCAGGATTTTCGGTTCTTGAAAGACCAATAACGTAATGATTTTCTGATAATATTTTTGCAGCAGCAAATCCAATTCCCTGTCCGCAACCGATAATGACTATGTTTTTCATTTTATTCTGTTTTTATCGTTTCGAAATTTTATTATGACTTATTGTACGCTGTCTTTTACATTTAAACCTGTCAATTTCAGGATTTCTTTTCATCAGATGCTTCTGGCTTACTCCAGAATTCACTCTTTTTCTCCAAAGCTGAAAACTTGATGGTTTCAGTTCTCTTCTCATCAATTCAATCACTCCAGATTCTGAAATTCCAAACTGAAATGCTATCGCTTCAAACGGCGTTTTGTCTTCCCAGGCCATTTCAATGATGCGGTCTGTCTGTATTACATTAAATTCTTTCACCATTATTTTAAATTTTTAATCGTGTGCCTGGCGATTTTAAAGTGTTCAGATTTTTTCTCATCCGTCATTTTATCCATAGTTCGCAACATCATTCCCAATCTCGGATTTGTTTTGAAAAATTCTTTGTTATCATTCACAAAATTCCAAAAGAGGGCATCCCATTTTTCTGTCCAGTCGTCATCAGAGTAATCGCTCATCTTTTTGATGTAATTGCTTCCGCTGATGTAGGGTTTTGTACTCATTTTTCCTCCGTCAGAAAAGCTGCTCATCCCATAAACATTAGGAACCATTACCCAATCGTAAGAATCGATGAACATTTCCATAAACCATTGGTAAACGTCGTCTGGATTAAGTTTCAACAGATTCATAAAGTTGGCGAAAATCATTAATCGTTCGATGTGATGTGCATAACCAGTTTCCAGAACCTTCAAAATTGTGCTGTCAATCGGTTTAATTTCAGTCCTTCCTGTATAAAAAGATTCAGAAAGCGGATTTTGATGTTTCCAATAGTTTTTATTTCGCTGATAAGTTCCCTCATAAAGGTAAATCCCTCTCACAAATTCTCTCCAGCCCAAAATCTGCCGCACAAATCCTTCAAGAGAATTGATGGGGATTTTATATTCGTTCGCATATTCAATGGCTTCTCTCAAAACGTTTTCTGCAGTTAAAAGTCCAATGTTTAACAATGGCGAAAGCACGCTGTGATGCAGAAAATGTTCACGCTCTACGATACTGTCTTCATAAACCCCAAAATCGGCAAAACGCAGTTCCAGAAACTGATTCAGCCAATTTTCAGCTTCCTCAAAAGTGACGGGATAGAGTTGATACGACGTTAAATTGCCATAATTTTCATTAAAATTTTTCCGGATATAAATTTTCGCTTCCTCAAAATATGCGCTGTTTTCCGGGAAGTGAATGGATGGAGCTTTTTTGTTCTTTGGATATTTTTTACGGTTTTCTGTATCGAAAGTCCATTTTCCACCGATGGGTTTTCCGGCTTTCATTAGAAGATTTCGGGAAATTCTCTGTTGCTTGTAAAAATCGGTTTGATGATACGATTTTTTATCTTCAAAATAGTCTTTCAAATCTTCCTTAGTATTGATAAACAAAGGACTTTCAATAATCTCTAATTCCAATGTAGTTTCCTTAATTCTCTTTTCAAGCCAATTGTCACAAACATCCGTGATGAGAATTTTGTCAAAATTTAGTTTTTCCAAATGCTTGATTAAATTTCGAACATCAGAAAGCGGGGAAGCACTTTCAATATATTCCACCTTGAATTTTTCTTTGGTCAAAAATTCCTCATAAAACTTCATACTCGCCCTATGAAAGGCAATTTTCTGTTTGTGAAATTTATATTGTTTAAAAAACAGAAACTCTTCCACCAGAAAAACAGGGTGATTTTTATCCAGATAATCCGTGTCTTTAAAAAGCTGATGCGGAAATATCAATTGCGCCGTTGAAGATGCTACTTTAGCCATAAATTTCTGAATTTTCGATCCGAATCATACTGTTCAGCCTGTTTTTCAGCATTGAAAGTTCTGCTTCTCGGGTCATTTCCAACGCCGGCGAGATACATCCAGTTTCCATAATTGCTGTGAACATCGTAATCGATGAGCATTTTCTCAAAATAAGCTGCACCCATTCTCCAATCCTGCTTCAGGATTTTGCAGAAATAGGAAGCTGCGTTTTGTCGTCCGCGGTTGCTCATCCAGCCCGTGTTTTTAATTTCCAGCATATTGGCGTTGATAAAATCAGAATCTGTCTCGCCATTGATCCATTGGTTAATTAAATTTTGATCATATTTCCATTCGTATTTTTGTTCTGAAATTCCATTTTGCTGAAATATTGTATCCCGAAACTGCATTGAAGTAAATTTGAAAAAGTCTCGCCAAAGCAATTCGAAAACAAGCCAATATGTCGATTCGTTACTTCCAAATTCTTTCTCATATTTCTTGATTTCGTGGAAAATAGACACTGCAGAAAGACTTCCGTTGGCAAGCCACGCAGAAAATTTGCTGCTGTAGTCTTTATCAATTAACCCATTTCTTGTTTCTTTATAACAACTTAGGTTTTTAGTTTTAAAAAAGTAATGATTCAATCGTTGCAATCCTTCAGTTTCACCACCCGAAAATGGAAAAGCAGAAAATTGATGCATTTCAAAATCGTCAAAACCTAAAGTCTTTAATGTAATATCGTCGCTGTTTATTTTTAAATTTAAAATGGATTTATTGTAAACCAGATGTTCATCATTAAATTCATTTCTGATTTTAAAATCTTCCTCTATTTTTTGTCTGAATGTAGTAAACAGTAAAGGAATTTTATCTAATCGTTCTTTTACGAAATCTGGTTCAAACAAAAGTTGAGAATAAGATTTTACCCATTGTACATCAGGAAAAATGGTTTTGATTTGATTTTCCAATTCAATTTCTTCCTTTGTCCACTCTCTCTGACAGAATATTTTTTCAACCTCAAAATCTTTAGATATCTGCTTAAAAACATCTTTGGTCTTACCCAATTTTTTAAGAAACGGAATCTTCTTTTCTTTTAAATTATTTTCCAAATCCGAAACAGTTTGCAACAAAAATTTAGTCCGAAATTTTCCAATTTTCTTAAAATTAAGTTGTGTCGAATGGAAAAAAGATTTGTCAAAAATATACACTGCAAGAAAAGGTAAATGTTCTTGCATCACGTTGTAAAGTGATTCATTGTCTCTGATTCTTAAATTGTTTCCGAACCAGAGGAGGTTGATTTTTTGTTTTTCCGGCATTTTTCGCTGCAATATTTTACTTCGTTCCAGTTCTTCTTCCACTTTTTCCGCCAGTTGAAGGGCAGTCCGCAGACTTCACAAATCTTTGAAGGTAAGTTGGCAGGCATTTATTCGTTAAAATTCTTGTACTGATTGATTACGACATTTTTGGCTTTCAAATCGTGCATCATATTATACAAACCAAAAAATGTACGGTTCAGATAAATAAAATGTTTCGAACCTCTGTTGGTATTCATTCCTTTCATATCGCTTATTTTAGCGTATTTCTGACCCAGATCTGCAATTTCCTGAAAAAACGATTCATCAGAAAAATCAAAAATTTCTGCGTTAAAAGGTCTTGTGAACAATTCCAGTAATTCGTAGAATAATTTGGTGAAAAATTCCTGTTCTTTAGCAGAATCATTAGAACTCAAAATCTCCAGATCGTATAATCTTTCTTTGTAAAATTCAGGATTATTCAGATTCTCAAGTTGAGCCAACTCAAAATAGGGTTTATAAAAGTCATTCGGGATTTCTTTGATACATCCGAAATCAATCACGAGCAGTTTTTTATCTTCTGAAACCAGGAAATTGCCTGGATGTGGGTCTGCGTGAACTTGTTTTAGGACGTGCATTTGGTACATATAGAAATCCCAGAGTGTCTGTCCGATTTTGTTCAAATCTTCCTGAGAATTTTTCAATTTTGTGAATTCCGAGAAATGTTTTCCGTTCATCCAATCCATTGTGATGATTCTTTCGCAAGATAATTCAGGATAATATTTGGGAAAATCCAAATTCGCAAGATGACTGCATTTTCTAGAAATTTCCTGACTTCTTTTCAGTTCAAGATCATAATCTGTTTCCTCAAACAATTTATTTTCTACTTCCTGAAAATAAGATTCTGAACCTTCTTTCTGGATATTAAACATTTTCATCGCAATAGGTTTTACCATTTTCAAATCACTTGAAATGCTTTCTCTCACACCGGGATACTGAATTTTTACAGCAAAATTTTGACCATCTTTTTTCGCTTTATGAACCTGTCCGATACTTGCCGCGTTAACGGATTCATCCGTGAATTCATCAAATAGATCCTCCGGATTTTTTCCGAAATATTTTCTAAAAGTTTTCTTTACCAAAGCTCCCGAAAGCGGCGGAACAGAAAATTGCGACAAAGAAAATTTTTCAACATAAGCCTGCGGAAGAATGTTTTTCTCCATACTTAACATTTGGGCAACTTTCAAGGCTGAGCCTTTCAGTTCTTTCAGAGAATCGTAAATGTCGGTTGCGTTGTTTTCATTCAAAGCTTTTTTCGCTTCGCCCTCATCTTTATTTTTTGTGATTTTATTTCCGTAATATTTAATGTAATTAACACCGACTTTTGCTCCTGCTTTCAGCAAGCTGCTCGTTCGTTCCAGCTTTCCTGTTGGTATTTTATTGAGTGTTTTCATCTGCTATTTTTTAAATTTTTCTTTAAATAAAAACTTTCCGAGGTCAACTATTTTTCTCAAAGGTTCGTTTTCCATCAGTTCAAATCCTGTGTCAATTGTTTTTTCGATGAAAATATCCGTCTTTTCGAATGATGGAGATGTATCTTTTTTCCAAAATTCGATGGCGGAAACCAAATGAATCCACAACGCTTCTTCACGAGCTTTTTCGTGGAAATTTTTCAAATCATCTTTCGCTTTTTGAATCATTTCCCAATCATTAAAATCAAGAGTTTTGACGAATTGTCGATGCGTTTCCTTAAGCTGATTTGAAATTTTTGCCAAGTGTAATTTGTCATTCCCCAAGATCATCAGAACCAAAGAACGGTTCATCGTCATATTTTCAAAAAAGATAAAATAGACATTCAACAGTTTTTCTTTTGAAGTAATTTCATCAGAATTGTTAATTTCCGAAGCTAACTCTACAGATTTATCAAAAAGATTGACCAACATTGATTTTTCTATCTGTTCAAAGCTTGAGAAGTAATCGTAAAAGTCTTTTTCTTCGAATTCATTGTCTTTTGCGAAACGGTAAATGTTTTTTGGTCTTTCGCCGTGATTCAAAAGGTAGTCACTGTACAATTCAAATATTTTATCTTCCGTAATTATATTTTTTGGTTCCATTATTGATTTTATTTATCAACAAATTTAGTAATTAATTTTACTACTTAAATAAATTAAGTATAAATTTGTACTATAACAATAATTCAAAATATAACTAATGCTTACAATACAGGCTCAATCTAATGTACCGACCGATTTTGGAATGTTTACCGTCTATGCATTTTCTGAAAATGAAAATGACTGGTGTCCACATTTGGTGTGGGTGGCTGAAAAAACAGATTTTAATGAAGTTGTTAATGTTCGTTTCCATTCGGAGTGCATTACCGGAGAAGTTTTCCATTCGAGGAAATGTGAATGCGGACAACAACTGGATGCGGCAATGAAATTTATGTCGGAAAACGGAGGAATGATTATTTATCTCAGACAGGAAGGCAGAAATATTGGAATCATCAATAAATTAAAGGCTTATGCTCTTCAGGAACAAGGTTTTGATACGGTAGAAGCAAATTTGAGATTAGGTTTGCCGGCAGATGGTAGAAGTTTTGATGTTGCAATCGAGATGCTGAAAATGCTGGAAATTTCTAAAGTTAATTTATTGACCAATAATCCTGAAAAATTGAAAGCTTTCAACAACAGCGGGATTTTGCTCAATAAAAGAATTCCTTTGGAAATTGAATCTAATTCAGTCAATGCGTCGTATCTTACAACAAAGAAGGATTATTTTGGGCATCTCTTCGAAAAACTTTAAGTTACATTGAAAATTCAAAGAAAAATTCTTTAACTGATTCAAAATTAATTCTCATGAAAAAGATTTTATTAACGGGAGCAACAGGTTACATCGGTAAAAGGATGATGAGTGTGATTACAGAGCAAGGCTACAAAGTGGTGTGCTGCTGCCGAGATATCTGCCGATTTTCCAGACCTGCCGGGATCAATGATGATTTGATAGAAGTCATTGAAGTTGATTTCCTGAGAGAGGAAACTTTGAAGAATATTCCGGAGGATATTTCAGGGGCATATTATCTGATGCATTCTATGAGTGCGAATGGTGATTACGAAGAATCGGAGAAAATCTGTGCTCAGAATTTTGTTTCAGCAATTGAAAAAACGGCGTGCAAACATATTATCTATCTGTCAGGATTAGTCAATCAGAAAGAATTATCAAAGCATTTGAATTCAAGATTTAATGTAGAAAAGATTTTAATTGAGTCTAAAATTCCAACAACGGTTTTACGAGCTGGGATCATCATCGGTTCTGGAAGTGCATCATTTGAGATCATTAGAGATTTGGTTGAAAAATTACCGGTCATGATTACGCCAAAATGGCTCAATACGAAATGTCAGCCCATAGGAATTGCAAATGTTTTGGATTTTCTAATTTTTACTTTATTCAAAAAAGAAACTTACCGTAAAAGTTTTGACATCGGTTGTGAAGATGTCTTGACTTACAAAGAAATATTGCTGGGTTTTGCGAAAATCAGAGGTTTGAAAAGAACTATTATCACATTGCCGGTAATGACTCCGAAACTGTCTTCGTATTGGTTATATTTCATCACTTCAACCACTTACAGTCTGGCAAGTTCGCTCGTCGGAAGTATGAAAATTGAGGTGGTTTGTAACAATGAAAGTTTATCAGAGATTAAAAAAATAACTGGAGTTCAACCATTTTCTTACGAGCAGGCTTTGGAGAGAACGATGGCAAAGATTCAGGCCAACGAAATACTTTCCAGTTGGAAAGACAGCTTTATAAGCAGCAGAAATGATTCTTCCCTGAAGGAATTTATTGAAGTTCCGCATTTTGGCTGTTTTAAAGACGTTCGAAGTGAAAAATATGACGACCGTGAAAAATGTCTCGACCGTGTTTTTGGTTTGGGCGGCAAAAATGGATGGTACGGACAAAACCTTTGGAAAATCCGGGGTTATATGGATGTATTGGTTGGCGGTCCGGGGCTCAGAAGAGGAAGAACGCACCCGGTAGAGCTTCACGAAGGAGATGCTTTGGATTTTTGGCGCGTACTTTATGCTGATAGGGAAGAAGGGAAATTGATTCTTATTGCTGAAATGAAACTGCCTGGAGAGGCGTGGCTGATGTTCAAATTATACAAAGGAAAGCTCTGGCAGAAAGCAGTTTTCCGACCAAAAGGATTGTGGGGAAGATTATATTGGTATTCTGTATTGCCTTTTCACGGATTTATTTTTAAAGGAATGGTGATAAAATTGGCTGCTGGCCATTAATGAGTTTAATTCATGAAAAATCTTTTGAACACAGGAAACGTAGCTTTTAGCAAAGTCCTATATGATAGTGTTATTGAAGGTAAATTAACATCCCGAATTAAATAAAGACTTTTAAGAATATCATCTAATTGGTGCAGAAAAGTGTATAGTTCCTATTCTTTAGTTATGATATACTTAAATGAAACGGATTTTATTTTTCTGACCTCATATTACTGCCATTTCTTATTTTCTTAAAATAGATTCACTAAAACAATAAAAATCCTAATCTGGCTTATTTTGGAATAAAAAAATGGCCCAATTTGGATTAAATTGAGCCATTTGGATGTTTGTGACCTCGACAGGATTCAAACCTGTAACCTTCTGAGCCGTAATCAGATGCGCTATTCAGTTGCGCCACGAGGCCGTTTGTTATCTTGTTGTTTAACGGTTGCAAATATACCACTTTTTTCCGTTCTTTGAAACATGAAAAAGAAAATTTTACTTTTATTTACGGTATTTTCGCTAATTGCCTGTAAAAGAGAATCAAAAATTTCGTCCTCAGATTGGACAAATATCTCAAATCGTACCCAATACAAGGAACAGGACGGAAACCTGGAGTTGAAATCGGGGAATTTTACTTATAATTTTAAGCAGAATCAAACTCCTTTCAAGAAAATAATCCTACTGAATGCAAGTATGGCAGGGTATATTTCAGAGCTTGGAGCAGAAAATGTAATCATAGGAGTTTCCAGTCCGGAGTATATTTTTTCAGATAAAATTCAAAATCTGATTAAAGAAGGAAAAATCCAGAATGTAGGGAGCGAACAGAAATATGATGTGGAAAAGATCATCGCTATGAAACCGGATGCTATTTTTACCAATCATATCGCAAGTTTTGACAATGCGTATGAGCTTTTAAAGAATAACGGCATTCAGGTAATATTTCTGGATGAATACATGGAGCAGAAACCTTTGGAAAAAACGGCTTATATCAAACTTTTCGGAGAGCTTTTAGGAAAAGAAAAAGAGGCAGAAGCTAAATATCAGGAAGTGGAGAAAAACTATAGTGATCTGAAACAGCTTGCGTCAAAAGCAAAAGAAAAACCTGTGGTGCTTGCTAATGAAATGTATGGAGACGTTTGGTATCTTCCGGGAGGAAATACTTCTGTGGCTCATTATATTTCGGATGCCAATGCGAATTATATCATGAAGGATAATAAAGATGAAAAAGCTTTGACAATGAGCTTTGAGGAAGTATATGCGAAAGCAGGAGGCGTTCAGTACTGGGTAAATGCAGGAAGTCATACTTCGAAAAAAGAAATGCTGGGTATGAATCCTTTCTATGGAAAGCTGGATGTATTCAATAAAGGAAAGATCTATACCATTGCAGGAAAAGAAAAACTGAAAGCGAATGATTTCTTTGAAAGCGGTGTGGTGAGAGCAGATTTGATTCTTAAAGATTATATAAAGATCTTTCATCCTGAACTTTTACCTAATTATCACCTTACTTACATGAAAGAATTGCAGTAACTCATACTATTTGCTTATTTTTGCCTTTCCTTTTTATCAAGTTATGTGGAAAAAAATTAAACAGCTTATCTTCATCATTCTTATTTTGAATGTAGTTTTTATCATCTGGGGTAGATTCTTTAATCCACCCATTACTCTTACCCAGATAGGAGGACTTTTTGAATATGGAAAACTGCATAGGGATTATATTTCCTATGACGAAATGGGAAATAATGTGAAAAAAGCCGTAATTGCTTCTGAAGATCAGAAGTTCTTTGATCACGACGGCTTCGATTATACAGCAATCGAAAAAGCCATGAAATATAATGAGAAAGGCAAAAAAATAAGAGGAGGAAGTACTATTTCCCAGCAAACAGCGAAGAATGTTTTTCTTTGGCAGGGCAGAAGCTGGGTAAGAAAAGGACTGGAAGCAGTGTATACTTTCATCATCGAAAAAGTTTGGACAAAAGATATTATCCTTGAAAGATACCTGAATTCCATAGAAATGGGGCAAGGTGTATTTGGAGTAGAAGCCGCTGCTCAATATTATTTTGGAAAATCATCCAAAGACTTAAGTACCTCAGATGCAGCCTGGATTGCTGCTGTATTGCCTAATCCAAAAAAGTATGATCCTAAAAATCCATCACCCTATTTAAGGAAGAAACATAATTGGATCATGAGACAGATGAGGAATGTGACTTTGAAATAGTATCTTTGTACTAATGAAATTCTTTAATTCCAGCACAAATTTTGAGTCAGTTCTTAAAAAATATTTTTCTTTTAAGAACGAAACTCTTTCTTTAGAACCTTTTGCAGAGTTTTTAGAGACGATAAAAGAGGCCGACTTTACAGATGTGCTCAATTTTTTCAGAAGCAATCCTAATTTTGCTGAGAACTTTAAATATTATATCCACAATATTTTTAGAGGAAGACCTTTCAACCTTTCACTGACGGAAGCGAATATTCTTTCAGAAAATGCCTTCTTTCCGGAGCTTAAAAAAAGAATACTGAACAAGGTTCTGCCACCCGTTGAAAACGAAAATACGGTATGGTACATGATCGATAACGTCAGTATGAGGCCTAAAAAGGATTTAAAATATCTGCATAATCTTCCTGAAAACGAGATCAATGAATTTTTAAATATGATGGGAGCTGCGGATTTTATTATCCGCCCTAACGTTAAAAAAGAACTTATTTTCTCTATGAACATCCTTTCCTGGAGGGTAACAGGAATGGCGATGGAAGTGGAAGTGGTGAGAATGGCCCCTCAATACAGAAATCTGGATAATCCGTTTCTTGCCCTTCAGAATGAGCTGGAAACATTGGCCGATGATTTGGTTAAAGATCCTGAATTACAACTGCATTCAAAAGACAGCAGATATAAGCAGATCAAAATCTACGCAGAACAATGCCAGGAGTTTGTGAATATTGCTTTTAAAAATTCTGCCAAATATGGTATTTCCGGGAAGATTAATCAATCTCTGTTAAAAATCCGTCAACAAACTGAAAGAATATATGAAATCGTTCAGTTATTGGTTATTGATACAGATGAAGATGTTCAGATAAAATCCAAGCAGTTGATTTTTAATATTCTGAATTATAAATCTCACAAAAATAATATTTCAGATCTTATCAACGACAGCACGAGGTTGATCTCACACCTTATTACCAATCACACTGCAGAAACCGGCACGCATTATATAACTTCTACCCGGAAGGAATATATGACCATGTTCTACAAAGCGAGTGGTGGTGGTATTATCGTAGGAGCCCTTTGTGTTCTGAAAATGCTTTATGGATACATCCCGGGAAGTGATTTTTCACATGCCTTTCTGTATTCCATGAACTATGCGATGGGATTTGTGATGATTTATCTGATGGGTTTTACACTTGCTACAAAGCAGCCGGCTATGACTGCTGCAACGATGACAAAAGTATTATCTGAAGAAGGAAATGCCCAAAGAAATAATACGGAATTTGCCCATTTGGTATCCAAGTTGTTTAGAAGCCAGTTCATTGCCTTTGTAGGAAATGTATTGCTTGCTTTTCCGGTAGCGCTTGCCATTATTTACGGATTGGATGTGTTTTTCTCACAAAATCTTGCTGTAGAGCGCTCTGATAAACTGTTAAAAGACCTTGATCCTTTTAAATCAAAAGCTATTCTGCACGCCAGCATTGCCGGATTCTATCTTTTTATTTCCGGGATTATTTCTGGAAATATCGGGAACAATTCTGTGTTTTATCAGATACCGGAGAGAATTGCCAAAAACCTTTCCATCAGAAGCTTTTTTGGAAAGAAATTTGCGAAAGGACTTTCAAAATATTATGCTAAAAACTGGCCGGGAATCATTTCCAATTTCTGGTTTGGGGTTTTCCTTGGAGCAACTGCTCCGGTCGGAATGTTTTTCGGACTGGATCTGGATATCAGACACATTACTTTTGCAGCCGGAAACTTTGCTTTAGGGTTATATGGAAAAGATTTCTCTGTAGATTCCTATACATTCTGGATGTCTTTTGTAACGGTATTCCTGATTGGTTTCTTCAACTTTCTGGTAAGTTTCAGTTTATCGATGTTCCTGGCATTTAGGTCAAGAAAAATGAATTTCGGACAGGTAAGTGAGATCTATAAAGAGATTTTCAGATACTTTACGAAACATCCGCTGAAATTCTTCCTGCCGCTTAGCTCTGGTCTGGACAAGAAAGCAGACGATTTGATGAGCAGTACCATTTCTAATAAATCAGAAGAACATTAATATCATAAAAAATGCTACCCTCGGGTAGCATTTTTCTATTGTTATAGCTATTAAAGACAAATAGGAAGTAATGGGCATTTTGTCGGCAATGTTGTCCAATAAGCACATTCGTTTTCGTTAGCGCAGCTTACAGCACAGCAGATCTGTCCAACGCCTCCTCCCTGTATTGTTTTTAAAGTTTTTCTTGTCAGTTTTTTTGATGCAATTGATTTTTTCATGGTAAAAATATTAATTAATGTGCATTAAAAATACATATAAAATTGTATAGAATAAAATAATTTTAACGTTGGTGAATTATTTAAATGAATTTGCATTCTACTCCTATAATATCTGAAGATCATTAAATTTCTCTGCCCCAAATTTGTCCTGAAACTTTTTGAGATAAAAGCTTTTTCGCATTTTAAAATCATGTTTCAGCAAAGGAGAATCAATTTTGATTATGATACATTCGTTTTCAATATTCACACTTTTGATTTCATTGAAAAGACTTTCATCAAGATATTCTTCAAGGAAATCTTTAATGTCAAAAGCAACTAGTTTGTGTTCAAAACCATAAATTCTGGCAAAAGATTTTACCAGTTCAGAGGATTGATATTCACGTTTTTTCTTCTTCATAGTTGGGTTTCGGGTTTCGGGATGCGTGATTCGGGTTTTTGGGTTGCGTGGTTTTGGCTTGGGGATTTATTTTTTTACTGAAGATTATTTTTATTCCAATTTTCTATGACCCATTTTTTATAAATGTTGATTTTTCCGCATAATGTGTTGTATTCATTTCTTAATGTCTCAAATTCTAAGGAAAAATTAGGATATAATATCATGATTTTTTCCAGATGGTTGATTGTTTCATCATTACTCGCATGGCTGTAAATCAGGAAGCGAATGTAGTCATTCCTATAAGTTGATCTACCATAGCCTTCAGCAATATTTGTAATGACTGAGTCTGAAGACCTTCTTAACTGACTGCCTAATTCAAACAGTTCATATTTAGGCAGAAGCAGGGAGGCTTTATGGGTTTTTAAAAATAAGTCGAAAGCTATTTATAAATATCCAGATTTCTATAACTCATATCATTTATGTTTTTAGGATCTTAAGTTAAGACAAAAAACGGTTTGATGATAAAGAATATTAGTCTTTTACTTCATATCTACATCCACACTTATTTACCTGCATTTAATACCTCGTAACTCGCATCCCGAACCTCTTACTAAACTTCAAAAATAATACTTTCTTCATTTATTTTCTTTACCACACTTTCCGTACGCTCTCTATGCGTATCTGTGATAAAAATCTGTCCAAAATTTTCCTTGTTAACCAGTTCAATCAACTGAGAAACTCTGGTATCATCAAGCTTATCGAAAATATCATCCAGCAACAGGATAGGAGTCTTTTTAGTGAGTTCTTTTACAAGACTCATCTGAGCCAGTTTTAAAGAGATCAGGAACGATTTCTGCTGTCCCTGTGATCCGATTTTCTTGATTAATATATAATCCATTTCAAAAAGAAGATCATCCTTATGAATTCCTTTTGATGTGTAAGTAAGCATTCGGTCCCTTTCAAGGCTTTCTTTTAAAAGTTTTTCAAAAGAATCTTCCAGCAAATGAGATTCATAAATTACTGATACGCTTTCTTTTCCACCAGAAATAATCTGATAGAAATTCTGAACAATAGGGTTGAGCTGCTCTACAAATTCTTTTCTTTTCTTAAAGATTTTAGTCCCGAATCTGCTAATAGGCTCATCATAAATTTCCAGAGAATCTTTGTCCCAGGTTCTGTTCTTGGCAAAATATTTCAGTAAAGCATTTCGCTGCTGAATTGTTTTCTGATATTGGATGAGATCAAAAAGATATTCTGAATCCGTCTGAGAGATCATCGCATCCAGAAACTTGCGTCTGCTTTCTCCGGAATCCGAAATAAGATTAGAATCGTAAGGTGATATCATAACGCTTGGAAGGTATCCAATATGATCTGCAAGCCTGTCATAGCTTTTATCATTCTTCTTGATCACCTTTTTAGCTTCCTTGGGCTGGGTGATTCTGATGATATCCTCACTGTCTTCATTCTGAATTTCAGCATCAATGGTAAAAAAGCCTTCCTCTTGTTTAATATTGTTGAGGTCCGTATTTCCCAGAAAGCTTTTTCCTACGGATAAATAATGCAAAGCATCCAGAATATTGGTCTTTCCTACGCCATTATTTCCCACAAAACAGTTGATCTGCGGGGAAAATTCAAACTTTTTCTCAGAATGATTTTTGAAATTATAGAGGGAAAGCTTCTTGATAATCATTCGTCAAAAATACTCCATTATTACTAAAAATAAAAAAGGAAGTGCCGAACAAGTTTCCACCCCGAACGAATAATAAGCGTCATCTCTTTTATTTTCAGAGAAATAGATGAGAATATAAGTTATGATACTGGCCATAAAAAAAGCAAGCGCATATTCCAAATCAAGATAAAAAGCAGAAATGATACTGCTGACGAAAACAAGTGCATAAGCAATGTACTTGGTATTTTGTACCCCAATCAGCATAGGAAAGGTTTTTACGGTATCGCTGTTCATATCGCGGATATCAAAAGGAAGCACAAGTGCGGTGATAAAGAAAAAGCTGATAAGAAAAATAGGAATACTAAATTCAGGAAGGGTAAGCCAGCAATTAACCAATGCCCATACTAATCCTACGTAAAAAACTTTCAGTAAAGGAATTTTCCGGATATAAACATCAAGAAAAAAGCTATTATAAAGTAACCCCAGCACAACAATGACAAACCATTTCAGAAGTCTTATTCCATTATGATTATGAATGATTAAAAAAGCACAGATGATTCCTGCAATGGCGTTGATGATCACTATTCTGAAAAAATATCTGGTATATTGATATTTAGTATACAGATAGCCACTGAAATAAGTGATGAAAATAAGTGCAAAAGTAGGGAAACGGAATGTGTTTTGCTCTTTCATGAAAAATACTGCAAAAAGAGTTCCCATAAGAGAGACATAAACCTGGCTGTCTATGACGGTTTTTTTCAGTATTTTTAAGATGTTCATTTATCAAAATTAATATATATGAAAAGATTTTCCAAGATTTTTCTGCTTTTGCTTGTAATGCTGAGCTTTTCAATGGTATCCGCACAGAAATATTACGATACCCAATGGAAAAAAGTAGCTGATAACAGTGTGAAAGGAGCTTATAAATCTAATCTTCCCATTATTTTAGACATACAAAAACAAGCCATGAAAGAAAATAATGCCTTCGAGCTGATCCGTTCTCTGAAAGCGGAATTCAGTATTGTAAACCAAACCGTTGACGATGATCAGAATGATGCTGCTTCTCAGTTTTTTAAAAGACTTAAAGAGGCAGAAGGAAAAATAAACGGAGAAGGTAAACTGGTGTACAAAGTTCTGCTGAATGGCTTTTTTATGGATTATTACAACCAGAACTCATGGAAAATAAACGGAAGAACCAATATCAACTCTCAGGATGTTTCGCAGATTGAAACCTGGAGTAAACTTGATTTCAAAAATTATCTGACGAAAAACTTCCAGGAACTTGATAAAGAAAAACCTGAAATGAGAAAGATCTCTCTGGAAAAGTATAAGAATATCTTTTCAGAAGCAGGAGACCTTGTTTATTTTCCGACATTGGCGGATTGGTATGCCGTTAAAAAAATAACGTTTCTATCTGAAAACAACATTTTTACCAAAAATGAGTTGACAGCCAACCGTACAGCAATCAATGCAATGTATGATGAACTGATCGAACAGAATACGGGAAATCCAAAGTTGTATTTCATGAAAGAAAAGATAACGGAAAACTGTAATTTCAATCATTGCAAGGATAAACTTCAGCAGCTTCAGAATCTTTTGAAATCTAATATAGAGGGAGATTATAAAGTGTTGATTATGGGAGATGTCATGGATGAACTCACTAATCAGAAGAAACCTAAAGAAGCTCTTGCATTAGCGGCACAAGCTAAAAGTGAATACCCGAAATCTCTTTTTCTGGAGAATATCAAAAGCAAAGAAGCACAGATTGTCAATCCGTATCTGACTTTAAAATATGAAGCACAGACGCAGAATAATCTTCCGATTCACTTTGTAGTACAGTATCAGAATGTATCAGAATTTACTCTGAATATTTATGAAGTAAAAGACGATTTTACTTCGTTAATTCGATATGTTCAGGATTCATATTCAGATACTTTTAGCAAACTAAAGAAGAATCTTGTAAGGAAGGAAACATTCCAGCTTCCGGATCCTAAAGATTATCAGAGTCATAAAACTACTTTGGAAGTGAAACCCCTTCCTTCAGGAGTGTATGTCGCAGAATTTACAGTTGCAGGAGCAGATATGAAAGATACAGACTCCAGACATAATTTATATTTTCTGGTTTCCGGAAACAAGATTATTTATCAATCCAAAACGGATAGAAGCCCTCTTTCCGACGAGTTGAAATTGGTGAATAGTGAGAACGGTAAGCCTTTGGCTAATGAAGGGCTTCGGTTTTATGAATTTGTTTCCAATAAGACTCTAACTAAAATTGAGGGAACAACCAATGCCAACGGAGTATTTAAGCTTCCTGCTACAGACAGCAAAGAATATTACAGAACATTCCTGATTCAACAACCTAAAACTAATGATTTCCAGATCATGCAGGTGTACGGAAACAGAGGATATGCCGATGATTATAATCCAAATAAACAAACGCGTTCAACGGCTCAGATTTTTATCGACAGAGGGATCTATCGTCCCGGACAGACTGTTTATTTCAAGGTGATCAACACCAGAATGAATAAGGAAGTTGAAGCAGTTCTTTCAGGACTAAAACAAAAAATCTCTTTATTAAATACCAATAGTGAAGAAGTTTCTTCACAAGATTTTACCACTAATGAATTCGGTTCTTATCATGGAAGTTTCATCCTTCCAAAAGGAAAACTGAATGGTAATTTTTACTTGAGAATAGAAGGGGAAAGTGCTGGATATAAAAATTTCAGGGTAGAAGAGTATAAAAGACCAAAATTTGAAGTGACCTTTGATCCCGTTAAAGACGAGTACAAATATGGCCAGACGATAGAACTGAAAGGAAAAGCTGTTATGTTTTCCGGTGTTCCGCTGAGTAATACAGCCGTAAACTATGAAATCAAAAAACAGAATATCCGATGGAGATATTTCAGCTGGTATCCGCAGAATGATGATAATGAAAACTCGATTCTGGGCGAAGCAAAAACCAATGAAAAAGGAGAGTTTACGATTCGTTTGGAACTTAAAAAAGATGAAAAGCTGGAAGGAATACAGATTGATAATTATGCCATCAATGCTTCTGTTACAGACATCAACGGGGAAACGCAGACTGCCAATACTCAATTAAAAGTAGCTTCGGTTTCTCATTACATTCAGGCAGAAAATATCAGCAATACTTTTACAGACGAAAATGTAAAAGTAAAGGTGGAAACCAAAAATTATAACGATCAGAATCTAAAGAAACCTTATCAGGTTAAGTTATCGAAGCTGACTGCTCCGGACAGGATCTTCAGAGATAATTTTAAATCTGATGTTCAGAATCTTCCGAAATATTCAAAAGAAGAATTTATCAGCAAATTTCCACATGATCTTTTTGATAAAAATGATGAGATCAAAAACTGGAAAACCGAAAAAGTATTGATTGAAAAACAGCAGCAGCCATCCGCTGATAATTCTCAGGCAGCAGCAAGTCTTGATTTAGGAAAACTGGAAGCAGGGGATTATGAACTTGAACTTTTCAATATTGAAGGAAAAGATACGATCAAAACTTCACAGTATTTCAGTGTTTGGGATAAAACCGTTTTAAAACCCACTCAGAAAACATTCCTTACAGTTATCGCTCCCAAAGAAGAATTATCAAGAGGAGAAAAAGCAAAAGTGTATGTTTACTCAGCTGTTCCTGATGCTTTAATCAATGTTTTTGTACAGGACGGATCCGGAAAAACCGTTTCTGAAGTTCATCAGATGAAAAAGGGAATATTAGAATACACGGCTGAGATTTCTAAAGATAAAAGTGTTTCAGATCTGAACCTTCAGTTTCAGCTGGTAGCATTTAATGATGTGAATACAGAATCTGTTTCCTTAAAAATAAAAGACACAGAAAAACCTTTAAAAATTGAAACCGTAACCTTCAGAGATAAGCTTGAACCTAACGCTAAGGAAAAATGGACGGTAAAAGTTACCGGAAATGACAAGGAAAAGATCAATGCCGAGGTATTAGCGAATATGTATGATATATCTTTGGATCAGTTTGCTAAAAACACGTACAGCTGGAGAAAATTATATACTCCATTTGTAATGGTGACTTCTTATGGAATCAGAAATTATCTGCAGCAGCAAAACTATCAGAAGAGATTAAAGTATTTTGAAGACAGATATATAACTGTTCCTCAGTTTAACTGGTTTGATGGAAATTATTATTCAATTTCAAGGGAAACTATAGTAGGATTTAGCAATCAGGAAGGAGTGAAAGCTCCTGCGTATGCATCTCCTCCGTCACCAATTGCTGGTGCCAAATTTAAAACAGCAAGAGCTGCCGTGGCAAAAGAAGCTGTGGTATTGAATGATAGTGCGATTGATCTCCTTGATTCAGGAAGACAATTGACGGAAGAGAAGAGAAAAAGATATACAGACGTTCCTGGCTCTGTTGATGTAGAGAAAGACTTGGATAAAGTAGCTGTTCGTCAAAACCTGAATGAAACAGCATTTTTCTATCCAGATCTAAAAACCGATATAGAAGGTAATGTAAGCTTCGAGTTCACTTCTCCGGAAGCATTGACAAAGTGGAAACTGATGTTCCTTGCCCACACCAAAGATGCAAGAGCAGCTACGTTGGAAAAAGAAGTGGTAACGCAGAAAGAATTCTCAGTAACGCCAAACTATCCTAGATTCCTGAGAGAAGGAGACGAGTTGAATCTACAGTCGAAGTTATCCAATCTTACCGATAAAAAATTGAATGGTTCTGCCGAATTACAGATTCTGGATGCCTTTACCAATGAAAATATTTCTTCGAAGTTTGGAATCACTTCCGGAGTACAAAACTTCAATCTTAATGAAAACGGAAGCAGTGCGTTAACATGGAAATTAAAGGTTCCGGATGATGTTTCTTCTGTTATTTTCAAAGTGGTGGCCAAAACGGGAGCTTATTCTGACGGAGAACAGCAAGCCATTGCTGTATTGCCTAACAGAATGCTTGTGACGGATGCTGTTCCGGTTTTTGTGAAAGAAGGCGAAACCAAAACATTTGTATTAGATAATCTTAAAAATAATACATCCACAACGGCTTCCAATGTTTCCAATACGTTGGAACTGACAACCAATCCGATCTGGGAGATCATGTTTGCCCTTCCAGGTCTGAAAAATGATCAGAATAACTCTGCAGACGTAATCTTTAACAAATGGTTTGCAGATGTTTTGGCTTCAGAAATTTTCAAAGCCAATCCGAAAATGAAAACGGTTTTTGAAGAATATCAGAACAAAGGACTATTACAGTCAAATCTTGAAAAAAATCAGGAGTTGAAACAGTTGCTGCTTGAAGAAACTCCTTGGGTATTGGAAAGCAAAAATGAAGGCGAGCAGATGCAAAAGCTGGCATTGCTGTTTGATGTCAACACGATGAAAAACTCCATTAATCAGGATTGGGATGATTTCAAAAAACTACAAAATCCTGACGGTGGATTCTCATGGTATCCCGGCTATCCAAGTTCTTACGGAACGTCATTGTATATCCTTAAAAACTTAGGAAAAATCAATTCCTGGTTAAAAGATAACGTGAAAGACTATCAAAGTGCTGATCAGAAAGTTCTTGTAGCAAAATTGATTCAGTATGTAGACAATGAAGTGGCCAAATATTATGATGTGAAAAAAGACAATGTCTGGAACAACTGGGCGATCGATTATCTTGATACCAGAAACTATTGGGAGCAGCAATATCCTTTAAAAGGAAAAGGAGCTACCCTGAAAATGCTGGTAAAGCAAAAAGCAAAGACAGCTAAGATCAACGACTTTACATTCTTCGGGCTTCACCGCGCGGCATTATTGATGAACGATTATGGTCTGAAAGAGGTGTCAGATAAGTTAATGACTTACCTTAAAGAAACTTCCACAGATACCAAAACACAAGGGGTCTACTGGAAACAAAACCTGAATGACTGGGGATGGTTTGGTTCCAAAGTAGTTAACCATGCCGGAGCACTGGAAGCCTTCAACAAATTGAAAGCTAATGATCAATCTTTTATTGAAGATATGAAGATCTGGCTGGTAACCCAAAAAGAAGTCAACTCATGGGGAAGCTCAAGAGGAACAGCTGAGGTGATCTTTACCATTTTGAATTCAGGAAAATCATGGACGGGTACAGAAAGTGATAAAGCAACGATTGTTTGGGGTGGAAAAGAACTGGCTCCTCAGACACAGGCAACTGGTTATGTAAAATCAACCGTGAAACCGGAAGCTATAGATAAAAATTTAGCCACCGTAACGGTTACAAAACCTGGTCCCGGAATTGTGCAGGGAGGATTGTTCTGGCAATATTATGAGGATCTTGATAAAATTAAATCTTCTGAAAATTATATTTCTGTAACGAAAGAGCTTTATAAAAAAGTGAAAACGGTAAACGGAGAAGAGCTTCAGAAAATTTCTTCTGAAACCCCGTTGAAAGTAGGTGATAAGGTAACTGTAAGGATGATTCTGAATACAGACAGAGCGATGGAGTTTATTCATATTAAAGATATGCGTGCAGCAGGATTTGAGCCTGTAGATGTATTATCCGGATATCAATGGAAAAATAATCTGGGCTACTATCAGTCGACCAAAGATGCTTCTACCAATTTCTATATTCAGTATATGCCGAAAGGAAAATATGTATTTGAATATGATGTAGTAGCCAATGCATCCGGAAAATTCTCCAACGGAATTACAACGATGCAGAATTATTACGCACCGCAGATGAATGCCCATACAAAAGGAAGTAATGTAACAATTTCAGAGTAACTGATGAACATAGAAGACTGTAGTAATTTTTTTTTACTACAGTTTTTTATTTCTAGATTTTTAATAAAAATAGAATTAAATCGAAAACCAAACAATTGTTTAATTTGGAATGGTTTTTGGAATTAAGATAGTAGCAATTAAAAAAATTATTAAAAGATGAAATTTTCTAAAACTTTAATCACAGGATTAGTATTAATGGTTGGAGTAAATGCTTTCGCACAAAAGAAAGCAGAAAAGTTTGAAAAACTACAGATTGAAATGTTCCCAAAAGCAAAAGAAGGTTATAAGCAAGTATATATTCAGCTTCCCATAGCAAAAAATGAAAACGATTTAAAAGTTGAGCTTTTTGTAGGTGCTGAAAAGATGTTAGACTGTAATAACTATTTCTTAATGGGAGAAATGAAAACTCAGGACCTTCAGGGATGGGGATACAACTATTATGAAGTAGAATCTAAAGGGGAAACGGCAGGAACACTGATGGGCTGCCTGGATAAAAAACAGACTAAAAAGTTTGTGACTTTAAAACCTGAAATTGTAAGGTATAACAGTAAACTTCCATTGGTATTCTACGTACCGAAAGACATTGAAGTTCGTTACAGAATTTTACGCCCTGATGCTGCCATGAAAAAAGCAGTTCAAAAATAAATCAGCTTATTATAATGATACAGAAAACTCCTCACAGCGATGTGGGGAGTTTTCGTTTTTTTCAGGGTAAAATAATTCGTCATGTCTTTGCTCTAAGTGAAACGCCCTTGCGAACGAATTCAAAGCTATTGAAGTTTTGTTTTTTATTAAACGGGCTAAAGCCCGTTCCTATTAAATATTGTTTTTCACAGATTTTATAGATTAAGAAATTTATTATACAAACCTATCCATCCAGTTTGTCATTCCGAAGGAATCCAAATTCCAAATTCAGAATGATTTTTTCCAGAGAATGTTCTTTTCTTCCTTTGTTTCCTGAAAAAAGTGTCGTAAAAATAATACAGAAAAAGTAGAGTTAAAATTTTTTTCAGGTTTTCTAGTATTTAATTAACATTTAAACGACTCCGACAAAACTTTATTTTATAAGGTTTTAAACTTAAACATATTTTAAACTTACTTTAAATTCACTACCTTGTTGAATTATCTTTAAGTATTTTATCTTTTTTTGCATTATATTTGTTATAAACATAAACCATGAAAAACAATTTATTGATTTTTACGTTTAGTTTTTTTGCTTTCCCCGCTTTTGGCTGGGCACAGTCTGCGCCGGATTTTAAAGAACTTCTGGATAGTGCTATGGTTCGGGACTCGAACCTTAAAATGCAGATTACCCAAAATAAGCTTACCGATCTTGACGAGCACAAACTGAAGGATATCTTTCTTCCAACCCTGGAATTGAGCGGTCAGGCCGGTTATCTTAACGGAACAGCAAGACTGACGTCCCCGGAATTCAATCTCGCTCCCTTTATCAATATTCCCGAAGGGACTTTCAACAATAATTTCAATGTATCCGGATTTTCAGGTATTGCCAAGGCAGATGCCAAAATGCTGCTGTATTCAGGAGGAAAGGTGAAGTACATGAAAAAAGCGGTGGAAGAAAAGAAAAAGTCTGAAGATATCCTTCTGGAAAAAACAAAAGATGAGGTGATTGCCACCATTTCCAAAGCCTATGATCAGTTAGCATTGATTCATCAGTCTAAAAAGGTTTTGGATGAAAGTAAAAAAAGATTGGATATCAACCGAAAAACAGCTGATAAAGCGCTTGGCTATGGTTTGATAACGCCTTATGACCATAAGAAAATTGAACTCGCTCAGGCTACTCTGGATGCTAAAATGGTAGAATATGACGGGAAAAAAGAACTTCTTCTTACCCAGCTTTATATTTTGACAGGGATTCAAAGAGAAAGGCTCAGAATGATTGATCCTGTATTATCTCCTGTAGAATTGCTGGCTGCAGAAAAAGGAATTGAGCAGAGAGCTGAAATTAGAGCTCTGGAACATGGAATCAGTGCGGCAGACTATAAAATAAAAGCAGAAAGAAAGTGGATGATTCCTAAAGTACAGCTGATGGCTTCTGCCTATTATATCGGATTGTACGGGAACAGAATAAAATCTTCGGAAAATGTAATCCCTGCTGTGCCAATTCTTGGATATGAAGGTAAAAAGCTGGATTGGAGACCCAATAATATCAATGTATTTCCATTGATTACTGCGGGGGTTGGTTTTAAATGGGAAATCTTTGATGGTAAAGAAGGAAAACATGCTGAAGAAACTGCCAAAGTAGGCAAAGAAGTATTGCAGAACCAGAAAGAAGACGCCCTGAAAAAACTGACCTTGAATCTGGCTAATAATCAAACCAATTATGATATCGCTTCTGCGCAGATTACCCTGAAAGCCAAAGAAAAAGAGCTGGCTAAAAATGCACTCGTACAGGCAGAAAAAGAATTCAGATACGGAATGAGCAAATCTTCACAGCTTATTGATGCCGAAAATGATCTGGAAGTTGCAGAACTGGAATATCAGAATGCCATTTTCAACCAGAGAAGAGCGGGAATAGAACTGATGAGATCTACCCAGGAACTGGATATCACCAAATTTTATTTAATCCCTTAAAAATTTAAATGATGCATAAAAATATATCTATACTCTTCGCTGCTCTGTTTTTATTGGGGAGCTGTGACAAAAAAAACGAGAAAATCAAAGATCCGGAAGGAAAAACCAAAAAGGATGTGATCTCTTTTGCCCCTAAAGTTACCGGAAGGATTCTGAAAATATATGTTTCTGAAGGTCAGACTGTGAAAAAAGGAGATACCCTGGCTCAGCTTGATGTACCGGAAGTTTCTGCAAAAATTGCACAGGCGCAAGGAGCAGTAAGTGCGGCTACGGCTCAGGAGCAGATGGCAAAAAACGGAGCGACAGCCGATCAGATGCGACAGCTTCAGGCCAAATATAAGGGATTGAAGGAACAATATGAATTTGCTCAGAAATCATACAGAAGAGCCAATAATATGTTCCGCGATAGTTTAATGTCTCCACAGGCCCATGACGAAATCTACGCAAAATTACAGGGCGCAAAGGCACAATATGATGCTGTAGTGGCAGAACTGGATGATGTGAAAAGAGGAACCCGTTTCGAAAAAGTAGAAATGGCGGCCGGACAGGCATCACAGGCTAAAGGCGCTTTACAGGAAGCAAATGTAGCCTATTCCGAAAGATATATCATTGCCACCAATGATATGGAAATTGAGACCATCAGCTTAAATACGGGTGAATTGGCAACTGCTGGTTTTGCTCTGTTCAACGGATATATTCCGGAGAGTACGTATTTCAGATTTACCATTCCTGAAAGTGCTATTTCAAAGTACAAAAAAGGGCAGGAGGTTACCATGCAGGTAGTCTATAACAAAGAAAACCTGACAGGAACTATCGTGTATATCAAACAGCTGACAAAGTATGCAGATATCACCACGGCTTACCCGGATTATCAGTTGCAGGATGCGATATATGAGATCAAAGTAAAACCCAAAGACATGAATAAGGCTAAAAATATTTTAGTCAATGCCAATGTAATCCTGAAATAAATTGAAAAGGACAGATGAAGCTTCTATAAAATTTCATTTCGTTCTTCCACTTATAAAAATATACAAATGAAAGAATTTTTCCGTCTTTTAAAACGAGAGTTCAAACTTTTTATCGGCAATTCTACCTTAAGGACGGTGTTCTTTTTGGCACCGGTTTTCTATGCCACCTTGCTGGGGTTTGTCTACAAAAGCGGAAAAGTTGAAAATACTCCTGTTTTGGTTGTTGATAGAGACAATACACCGTTATCCAACCAACTGACGGAAATGCTGGATGATAACAAAAGCATCAAAATTATCAGATATCTGCAGGAACCTCTCAGTATTAAAGATGAGGTGATCCGGCATGAGGCTGCTGCGGTAGTAATTATTCCCTCAAGATTTGAAGGAGATATGCTGCAGAAAAAATATCCGGAACTGAATGTTTATATCAATACAGGGAACGTTTTAACAGCAAATTTCGCATCGAAAGCGCTTCAGCTGACCATAGGAACATTTTCTGCCGGAGCTTCCATCAAAGCTCTTCAGAAAGCAGGAATGCCCGCTGTAAAGGCTGCAACACAATACGAACCTTTCAAAGCCAATTATATAACCCTTTTCAATACAACCGGAAACTATCTGATCTTTATGTGGCCGGCAATGTTGGCAGTCGTGTTACAGCAGGTTATTTTATTAGCAATGGCAGTGAGTTTTGCTGCAGAATTCGAAAGAGGATCTTTTGTGAAAGAATATTTAAAAATGAAAAAATGGGCCTTCCCAACCATGTTGATTAAAGTCATTCCGATCTGGGTGTTTTCTGTTCTTATTGTAGGTATTTATTACTTTATGCACATGATTTTCCATGTTCCGATGCCGGAAGGAATACTCAATTTTATTCTCCTCACAGCGGTATTTGTGGGATCAGCTTCATTTTTGGGAGTATTCATCAGTATTCTTATTCCGGATGCTTTGAAGGCGACACAAATCCTGATGGTCATTGCTTCGCCGGCTTTCATTATCAGTGGTTTTACATGGCCTTTAAATGCAATGCCTGCTTTTGTACAGTTTATCGCGAATATTATTCCGTTGACTCCCTTTTTACAGGCTTTCAAGATCTTATTGATTCAAAAAGGTTCGGTAGAGCTTACTTTCCCATATCTGAAACACTTAAGCATCCTTTTAGTAATATATGCGATCATAGGCTGGATTGCTTTAAAGATCAAACTATGGTTTATTTTCAAAAAATCTGGACCCCAGGAAATTACAACTGAGGATACTTCTCGGGAAGAGATAGAGTAGTTTTTGGTTAATTTGTTGCTGGTTTTTAAGTTAGAGGTTGATATGATGCTGGTTTGCTGGTTACTTTTGTAGTATATAGGCTGGCAGATGATCAGTATCTATACCCGACAAATTAAAGAGCAGGGAAAAATATGTAAAAAATAATCGAAAAATAGCCGAAAAACTTTCGAACTCGAATCCCGTACCCCGTAACTAGTATCTCATAACAAGAACCCCTCAATTTTTTCATTCAACAATAAAATCAAACAAAAAAACTGATATATTTGTCCATAGTAAAATAGAAATTATATGGAAAATGTATTTGATGCAAAAGATGCTCAAAACTATATAGATAGGATCAACAAATTGGTAGAAGATACTCACGGTTTGTGGGGGAAAATGACAGTAGACCAAATGCTGGCACACTGCTGTATTACCTATGAAATGATCTATGAACCGGAAAAACACAAAAAACCGGGAGCCATTGCAAAATTTATACTAAAAACTTTTGTAAAACCTAAAGTAGTGGGAGAAAAAGCATATCCAAGAGATTCTCCTACCGCTCCACAGTTTTTGATTACCACCAGAAAGAATTTTCACGAAGAAAAAACAAGGCTGATAGGGTTCATTCAAAAAACGCAGCAGCTAGGAGCGGACGCTTTCGATGGTAAAGAATCTTTTTCTTTCGGAAAACTGAATTCCCAGGAGTGGAATAATATGTTTGCCAAACATCTGAATCACCATCTTGCACAATTTGGCGTTTAAAACACACACTATGAAAAAATTTTTATTACTCCTCATTCTGACGGCTAATTTTGTATTAGGGCAGATGCCGGATATCTCAAATACATGGCTGAACAATAGTAAACCTTATATAGGAACCATTGGAAATAAAGGCCAGGAACTGAAACTGAAGATCAATATTTCTGAACAGAATAAAAAGAATGATCAGGAATATTTCGTTTCAGGATATTCTCTTGTGGATACCAGTTATGCAAAATTTGAAGGGAAAATTACCATTTCAAAATATAAAGATTCCAAAAAACAGGGAACAGTATACGGAGAATATGAGCTGGCAGAAGAGAATAAAGGAAAACATTCCGGACTTTTCAAAGGGAAGTTTGTCTACAATTTCAAATGGAATAGAAAAACAGAGAAAATTGAAGAGCAGCACATCGAACTTACAGGCGATTGGAAAAGTTATGACGGAACCATTGAATTTAAGACCCATCTTAAAAATCAGTAAAACAACCTCATTATCTTCGACTTAACAATACCCCAGACCTCGGGGGCTTACTTTAAAAACTTACAAACATTATGAAACTAGGCGCATTTTCAATTAGCTTAAGCGTAAAAGATCTTCAGAAGTCAAAAGACTTTTACGAGAAGTTTGGGTTTACAACTATGGCAGGAACAGAAGCACAAAACTATCTGATCATGAAAAACGGTTCTACACTGATAGGCCTTTTTCAGGCAATGTTTGATGGAAATATGCTTACCTTCAATCCGGGATGGGACGAAAATGCACAGAATCTGGAATCTTTTGATGATGTGCGTGAAATTCAGAAAAGATTAAAAGAAAACGGAGTAGAAATCGGTAGAGAAGCCGATGAAACCACCTCCGGGCCGGAACATATCTATCTGAAAGATCCGGATGGAAATATGATTCTTATAGATCAACACAGATAATAATTAAAAACACATTGATGATGAGAACATTTAAACGTATTTTTTTACTATTAGCCACATTACTAATCATTTTGCTGATTTGGGCTGCTTTTATTCCTGGTGACTGTCAATATGAAAAATCGATTTCGATTAATGCACCTGTGGAAAAAGTATGGCAGAATACCAATACCCTTAAAGCAATGGATCAATGGAGTCCATGGAATGATCTTGATCCGGGTATGAAAAAAGAGTGGACGGGAACAACCGGGCAGCACGGAGAAAAAGTTTGCTGGGACAGTAAAAATAAACAGGCAGGAAAAGGCTGCCAGGAATTGGAAAAAGTAGATGAAGCTGGTAAAAGAATAGATACGGCAATCAAATTTCTTACCCCTTATGAAAGTGAAGCAAATGCTTACGTAACAGTAGTTCCGGAAGGAAACGGTAGCAAGGCAACATGGGGATTTACTTCTGAGATTCCTTATCCGTTTACCTTGATGAAGCTGTTTATGAATATGGAGGATGCTCTTGGAAAAGATTATCAGAAAGGGCTTTCAAGATTAAAAACCTTATCTGAAAAACCTCAATAAAACAAACTCAACTTAAAAAAACAAAACAATTATGGCAACAGTAAACGTCTACCTGACATTCAACGGAAACTGCAGAGAAGCATTCGATTTTTATAAATCTGTTTTCGGGGGAGAATATCCTTACATCGGAACATTTGGAGAGATGCCGCCAATGGAAGGAAAAGAAACACCTGAAGAAGATAAAAACAAAATCATGCACGTCTCTCTTCCGATCTCTAAAGAAACGATTTTGATGGGAAGCGATACAGGAGGAGAGTGGTCTTCCAACTTCAAGGCAGGAAACAACTTCTCTATTTCTGTGAATGCAGAATCTAAAGAAGAGGCAGACAAATTATTCAGTGGTCTTTCTGCAGGCGGACAGGTAACAATGCCAATGGCTGATACCTTCTGGGGAGCTTATTTCGGAATGTTCAGCGATAAATTCGGAATCAACTGGATGGTAAATTATGACGATCCCGCTAAAATGCAGCAGCACCCATAAGATTCATATTGGAGTTCAAAATATTCAAAAACCGACAGATAGCTGTCGGTTTTTTTAATGATTGACTGTAAGTAATTTATAAGGAATTGCTTTATTTCTTTTTAATAATTTTGTAGCTTCCTGACGCTGTTGTGATGAGGTAAATTCCTTCAGGGAGTTCACTTATATCAAACTGATTTTTATCTTTTTCAGCTGCTGCAGATTTCATCAGTTTTCCAGACTGGTCGTATAATGAAACTTTTTCGTTTTTCCTTAGGTCATCCATATAGAAGATACCGGTAGTTGGATTCGGATAAATATTCCCTTTGCCTTTGAGTGAATTTTCTGAAGTTCCCAGTGTGGAAATTTTTGTCCATGTAAATGCATCCAGGCACATATAGACATATCCTCCGGTGGATTGCAGCTGGATTTCATCAATGGTAGTATTACTGTTATTCTGATTATTTAGGGTGGAAAGATCAATCAGGGTAAATCCGTTGTTGATGCCTGTCGTTCCCGTAGTTGCATTAAATGTAGTGTTAAATCCGGATGTTTTTGTGGTGGTGAACTTTGTAACTCCCCCTAATTTTCCCGTAATAATAAGTGTTCCTGATGAGGTAGACTGGTTTAAAGCAGTATTGCTTAAAAATACCCAAAACTTTGACACCGTGAATGCAGAATTGCTTTTAACACTGAAAGAGGGAGAGCTGATATTGGTTGTTCCTGTATTGTCGATATAGACATTATCATTAGCTGTTCCGTTCCAGCCGGTGTTTGGATAATTGCCCTGAATTCTGAAAGTTCCGGCCTGTGATACGATATTGAAAGTATATCCGTTGCTGGTAAAGCTTGTGCTGCCGCCAGATGAAGTTTCAAAAGTCACAGTAGTTGTCTGTGCACTGGTCATTGTAATATTGCTTAAGAAAGCAAAGATTCCAAAAAAGATAATTTTTTTCATGATACAGATTTTTTAATGTTTAAAGAAGATCATAAGCTTCCCGTACTGTTGATGTGCTCATGAGTTTTTTCTGTAAAGGATACCACAAAGTAACCGAGAAATACAAAGTGACAACAGCGTATTAAATGCCGAATTGAAAAACAGGTAGAAATACGCAATTTCGTTGGTTTTTATTATTATAATTTTGAAAAAAGAATATTATGTTAATTAAAATGAATGTATTTCACAGTATGGTTAGTTTTTTTCATAACTTGTAATGTGTAGCTGAAGTAACTTATTCTAAACCTATTATATAATTTAAAACGAGAAAAACTATGGAATTACCTAAACATGCAGTCTCATTAGATGATGCTAAAAAATGGATCAGCAATTGGCAGAATACAAAAATTATCGATGGAACATCTATCCGGGCTCATCTTATTCCGGCAAAGGATGTTCATGATATTTTTATTGACGACAAAGGATTTGCGAGATATCGGGGTTATAATGCCATTACCGATGAAGGCGAATTTAAATTTCTTCTGGTAGGAGTAGATGCAGATAACAATGATATTGTAAACTATGACAATGGAGATTATGTCTATGATATGACCACACCTTGTCCAAGCGTATGTTCTGCTGCAAAATGGTGGAACCTGTAATCTGAAAACTGGAGATCATTGGATCACTGGATTGAAATATTGTCGTTAATAGGAAAAGGCATTCTGCTGATTAATCTGGCAGTATACTGTATAGGCTTTTCCGGAGGAGGAAAAGCCTATACATACTTCATCAGCTATTTGGCCTGGATATTACTATGTGAAATTGTTTTCTATGTATTGAATTCACAGAAGATTAATAATCTGTTTTTTTCACATTATTATCTGATAGGCCAGTTTTTGTTACTGGGATTATTCTTTCATGAAATTGTAACGGAAAAATACCAGAAAAAAACAGCACGTACACTTTTAATTATCATTCCCGTAGTTCTTGTTATACAGTATATCATATACCCCGAAAAGTATTATGTTTTTAATCTTTTTGAAATTTTTGTCACATCTTATTCAATCATAATTCTGGCATTATTTCATTTATATAATATACTGGATACCCAAAAGAAATACAATTATATAAGCCTGGGACTTTTACTTTATCTGATAAGCAGTACTGTAATATTTTTGTCCGGAAACCTCTATACGGTGATGAATAGAAAACTGCATAAAGAGATCTGGGTTTTCAATGTTGTTATGTTTATTGTGTATCAGATTTTTATTCTGATAGATTATCTGTCTTCCCGCAAAAAAAATGTGTAATTACTGTTATGATTTTACAAAATGAATGAGAATACAATTATTTCCACTATCGTTTATACCTTTCTGGCATTTACCTTACTGGCCGTCACCCTGATCATATTTTATTATTTTTCGAATAAGAAGATAACAAGAAACCTTATTCAGAAAAAAGAACTGGAGGTGAGATATGAGAAAGATCTTACCCATGCTATCATCAGTGCTCAGGAAAAAGAAAGGCTGCGCATTGCTCAGGATCTGCATGACGATATCAGCTCAAAACTCAGTGTGGTTTCTTTAAATATCCATCTCCTGGATTTTGATAATCTGACAAGAGAAGAATACAACGATCTGAAAAATAAAATTATACATCTGGTCAACAAAACAGCAGAAAGTGCCAGACAGATCTCGCATGATCTCCTTCCTCCGATTTTAGAAAAATTTGGACTCCATGCTGCAATAGATGCATTGTGCTCAGAAATTAACCTGTCCAAAACTCTGCAGGTTACTTATTCCAACAGTTTATACTTTGCAAAAGCAGAAGAAGAAAAAAATTTACATATCTTTAGAATACTTCAGGAGCTCATTAACAATTCCATAAAACACGGAGAAAGTACACATATTGATATAGAATTTTTGGGAAAAGACGGAAAAAATACCTGTATCTATAAAGATGATGGGAAAGGATTTGATCTGAATGAAAATACTTTGAAAGAAGGATTAGGCTTAAGAAATATCAGGAGCCGGGTAGAACTGATCAATGGAACACTGAAAATTGAAAGTGAAAACAATAAAGGAATCACTGTAGAATTTACATTTTAAATCATTATAAAATGGAAAAGGATATAATTCGTGTCATAATTGTAGACGATGAAGCACTCTTTCGTCAGGGAATTTCATTGTTGATACAGAGAGAAAAAGATATTGAACTGGTAAGTGATTTCAGCAACGGCAAAGAGCTGCTGGATGAGCTTGTAACCCTGGAAAAACTGCCTGATATAATCCTGATGGACCTCAATATGCCGGAAATTAACGGAGTAGAAGCTACCAAACAGATCCACATCAAATATCCCCAGATTAAAATTATTGCCTTAACGAGCTATAACACGAAAGCATTTATTGTCAATATGATACAGTCCGGGGCCTGCTCCTTTCTTAAAAAAAACTCAAGCCCTGCAGAATTGCTCACGGCAATCCGGGAAGTACACAGCAAAGGTTTCTTTTATAATAACGAGGTAATGGAAGCCTTACATCAAAACCTTACAGAACCTAAGAAAAAGGTTTCCAGTATTTTTGATGCCAATCATATTTCCAAAAGAGAAAAAGAGGTATTGGAACTCATCTGCAAACAGTACAACACTTCTGAGATTGCGGATCAGCTTTTTATAAGCTCCAGAACCGTTGAAGGTCATCGAAACAGCCTTCTGCTTAAAACAGGAGCCAAAAATACTGCAGGCTTAGTGGTATATGCCATAGAAAGTAAAATTGCAGATATGAATTATTTAAAAGATAGGTTCGAATAAATAGTCATACAGCTGTTTTCATTAAAAATTAATTGAAATTTATATTTTCTGATTAAATTAGCTTTTGTTTTGATAAACAGAACACAATGGATTGTTTATAAAAAAACAATAATTTATAGTTAAAACAGAAAATACAAAAGAATGAAATTTACAATTGAAAACATCAAAGCAGAGCACCAGAAAGTAAAAAGCGGAGCCGATTTTCCTAAATATATTCAGAATATAAAAACGTTGGGGGTTTCTCACTATAAGGCGTACGTTCAGGATGGAAACACAGAATACTTCAATCACGAAAATCAATCTGTTCATACAGGAAAAAAGTATGATTCTCTTGCTGTTTCCGATACTTTAAATCTTGAAAATTTTAAAATAAGACTGAAACTTCATCAACAGGGAGGAACAGATTATATGACTTTCTGTAAAGACTGTGCCGAAAACGGAATCAAAGGTTGGACGATGGATCTTCAGGCGATGACCTGTACTTATTTTGACCAGAATGAAAGTGATGTTCTGACCGAACAGGTTCCAGGATAATCTTTTACAAAAAAACGGATGCAGACCATTGCATCCGTACTTCTTTCCATTAACTTATAAAATATTGTTTGCTATTATTGATTTAAAATATTAATTTTGTTAAAAACGATAGATAATAGTAATTGATAAACATGAGAAAGGTTTTTACGAAGTTGGCATTCACTGTATTAGGTTTGGAATCCATTTTGACATTTGCTCAAAAAAATGATGTTGGAGCATGGTATATGTATTTTGGAAATAATAAGATCAGCAAGAAACTGAACTGGCACAATGAAATTCAGTACCGTAATTTCGACGCTGTTGGAGACCTGGAACAGTTACTGATCCGTACAGGAATCGGGTATGATCTTACAGAGAACAATAACAATGTTTTATTAGGATACGGTTTCATTCTCAGCCAGCCTTACGTAAACGGTGAAAAAAAAGAAAATATTGAACACCGAATCTTCCAGCAGTATATTACTAAGCAGAAATTCGGACGTTTCTATCTTCAGCACCGTTATCGTTTGGAAGAACGCTTTCTGGAAGATGATTTCAGAATGAGATTCCGTTATATGCTGGGAGTCAATATTCCGATTACTCAAAAAGAGATGCTGCCGAAAACCCTTTACGCATCAGTATACAACGAAATTTTTCTGCACTTCGATAGTCCGGTTTTCGACAGGAACAGAGTGTATGGAGCTTTAGGATATGTCATCAACAAAAATATGAGGATTGAAGCAGGGTATATGAACCAGATTCAAGAGAACAGAAACCGGGGACAGATTCAGATTGGTTTTTATAATAATATCCCATTCACTAAGAACTAATAAAACTGTTACTGAATGCTGTGAGGAAAACCATTATCTGAAAATAGATCATCATAAACATTATAAAATAAACACTTATGCATTCAGGAAAAAGATTCGGAGCCCGCGAGTTCATTATCTGGACCAGAAGAAGTATTTACGCTTTGGTCGTACTATCAGCCATTCCTACAGTCCTGTACTTTTTAGGCTGGAAGTTTCTTTCTGTTCCCTGGCAGCCAATTGCCATTATGGGAACAGCGGTTGCCTTTATCGTTGGATTTAAAAACAATGCCAGCTATAGCAGACTTTGGGAAGCAAGACAGATTTACGGAGCGATTATTAATGACAGCCGCAGCTTTGGATATATTCTGAGAGATGCATTGTTCTCAAAAGATCCCGGTAAAGTAAAAGAAATGTTTCTTCGGCATTATGCATGGCTTACTGCATTGAGATTTCAGCTCCGTGAACCGAGAGCATGGGAAAATATGGGAACAGATCAGTTTGATGAATATGCTAAAAAATATGACATTCCCGAGAGACTGGCCACACTGGATGAAGAATTGAAGAAATACCTTTCAGAATCTGAACTTCAGTATATTTTGAGCAAAAAGAACAGAGCGACTCAATTGATGGCAATGCAAAGTAAGGATTTGTCCGAAGCGTATGAAAAAGGAGAAATCAATGATTTTCAATGGACACAGATCAACCAGCAATTGGTGAAGTTTACCGATAATCAGGGAAAGGCAGAAAGAATTAAAAATTTTCCCTATCCAAGAAATTTCTCTTCCATCACCACGTATCTTTTGCTTTTATTCATTGTTTTTGTGCCTTTCGGATTATTGAAAGAGTTCGATAAATTAGGTGAAGGAACCATGGTAGAAGGCTGGACATTGTGGTTCAATATTCCATTTTCTTTACTGGTAACATGGTGCTTCCATACCTTGGACAGCGTGGGGGAGGCTTCGGTAAATCCTTTTGAAGGAAGTCCCAATGATGTTCCTATCACTCAGATCAGCCGTACCATTGAAATTGATATGAGAGATATGCTGGATGAATCTGATCTTCCGCCTGCCATTGCTCCGAAGAATAATATTGTGCTTTAGATTAACCTTTTATGATCTTAGATATAGATTAATGACAGACTTCAAATATATCTAAAACCTATAAGGTTTGGGTAATAATAAATATTTGATATCCCATACAAATAACACTTAAACTTAAAAAAAACTTACTTAAAAATGATTCACAGCTATGTTATAATATCCATTGCAGTACTGCTGTCTGTGATGATATTGGTAATGATCGGCCAGAAATTAAAAGTTGCTTATCCTATTTTCCTTGTTATTGCAGGATTGCTGATAAGCTTTGTGCCGGGCATGCCGCGTATTGAAATAGAACCTGATCTTGTCTTTCTGATTTTCCTTCCGCCTATTTTGTTTGAGGCCGCATGGTTTACTTCATGGCAGGATTTTCATAAATGGAGAAAACAGATTTTTTCGATGGCCTTCGGACTGGTGTTTTTAACATCCATAGTCGTTGCTTATCTTTCATCTTCCATTATTCCAGGGCTTACTGTAGCTATGGGCTTCTTGCTGGGAGGAGTAAATTCTCCGCCGGATGCTGTTGCAGCTACTTCGGTATTGAAGCATATGAAAATACCTAAAAAGATCACCAATATTCTGGAAGGCGAGAGTTTGATCAATGATGCTTCCAGTTTAATTGTATTTAAATTTGCTCTGGCCGCCGTTATTTCAGGACAGTTTATCTGGAGAGATGCCGTTCAGGATTTCTTCACGATGGCGATCGGTGGAATTGCTGTGGGAGTGGCAGTAGGCTTCCTGTTTGGAGCTCTATTAAAAGTTATCCCGACCAATTCCAATATCGATACCATTATTACCCTTATCGTTCCTTACATTATGTATGTGGGAGCAGAACATTTTCATTTTTCTGGAGTATTGGCAGTGGTTGCCGGAGGTCTGCTGATGTCCTATAATTCACATTGCTATTTAAGTCATACCTCCAGAATACAGTCCGGAAATGTTTGGAGTGTTTTGATATTTCTGATGAATACCATCATCTTTATCCTGATTGGTCTGGAACTTCCGATTGTAGTGGAAGGAATGAAAGAATATACCATTTCAGAAGGTATTTTCTACAGTGTAGTGATTGGCGGAGCGATTATCGGAACAAGAATTTTGTATAGTTACGCATTAATGTATTTCCCAAGAGTCTGCTCTAAAGAATTAAGATTAAAAGTTCCCAAACCGGATTGGAGAGAGCCGTTTATCATCAGTTTTGCAGCAATGAGAGGAGTGGTTTCACTGGCTGCAGCCTTGTCAATTCCTGCTTTTTTACCAAACGGAGAAGCGTTTCCGCACAGGAATATTATTTTATTTGTCACTTTTGTGATCATATTGATTACCTTGGTAGGGCAAGGTTTATTGTTGGCTCCCATCTTGAAATTATTAAATATTCAGGATGCAGGAAGTGAATTACCGGAAGAAAAACAGGAAGTAATCCTTATGCGCAAACTGAAGGAAACAGCTTTGCACAAACTTGATAATGACTTTTCTGAACTAGCCGTAACCAACAGTCTGGTTCGTCATCAAAAGCACAAGTTGGAAAATGAAATGATGCTGATGGCTGATAAAGCACAGTGTATGGCTTCCACAGGAGATTATGTAACTGCTATCAATGAAAATAAAGATGTCCTCCGACAGATCATTCAGGCGCAGAGGAATGAATTGCACAGAATGAAAAGAGAAAAGATATTTGATGATCACGTGATGAGAACCATTGAAATGCAGTTGGATTTTGACGAAGCCAAGATCACAGGTTTTTCACATGGATAATTACAAAATAAGCCACAAAAGTCACAAAAGGATAAAAGTTAAAATGAACTTGCAGCAATAAAAAGTTCACAAAAGGAAAATTCTGAAATTTTGAAGGCTTACGTGTACTTCTCATGAGTAGAAATTTAAACTTAATAATTTACTAGATAAAACTTTGTGACTTTTGTGGTTAAAGATTATAGGTAAAATGTGTACATTTAAACATATTAAACCTATAATATGAGTACACCCATCACTGTTCAGTACACCATAAATGCTCCGGCTGAAAAAGTCTGGAAAGCATTAACCGATAAAAATGAAATGAAATCCTGGTATTTTGATATCCAGGATTTTGTTTTGGAAACAGGTAAGGAATTCAACTTCTATGAACCGGGAGGTGAGAATAAATACCATCACCACGCACAGATTTTAGAAGTAATACCCAATGAAAAATTAAAGCACACATGGTCCTATCCTGATTTTTCAGCCCTGAAGACCATCGTAACCTGGGAATTGTTGCCTGAGGGCGGACAAACTGTGGTAAAGCTAACCCATGAAGATATTGAAAACTTTAAAGAGTTAGGGGAAGGCTTTTCAAGAGGAAACTTTACAGAAGGCTGAAACACGATTTTGGGACAGAGTTTAAAAGAATATTTAGAAAAATAAATTATGATCACATTACACCTTTTTACGATAGAAGATGCTCCACAACTGATTTCAAAGATAAAAGACGAAAGGATGCTTCTTCAGTTTGCCGGGCCCGTATACCGTTTCCCTCTCACAGAAGAGCAGCTGGAAAAGGACTTATCTGATGAAAACAGAACTCTTTTTAAAATTACAGATCAGACCGGAAATACAATCGGGCATGCCCAGATATTTCTAAAAGAGAAGACATTCCTGCTGGGAAGAATTCTGATCTGGGATGAAAATAACAGAGGAAAAGGCTATGGAAAGAAGGTTATGCAAGAGCTTTTGAAATATGGGTTTAATCACTTTGATAAAGAAACAGCAGAGCTGAACGTGTACGACTGGAATACCGGAGCTATAGAATGTTACAAAAAAGTAGGTTTTGCTTTTGATCCATATGTTAAAAGCGAAGCCAGGATTGATCAGGAAACATGGGTTTCTCTGAATATGAAAATCCATAAAAATACCTTTAAATTGCAGGAATCATGACACAGTTTACCGCACTTCGCCCTGTTTTCTGGACAGAAAATCTGGATGAAACAATTACATTTTATATGAATGTTCTCGGATTTACCCTGATGGGTAGAAATGACGACTGGCAATGGGCTTCTCTTCGAAAAAATGATATATACATTATGCTCTCCCAGCCTAATGAACATGAAAACAATCTTTCCATCGGGTTTTCAGGATCATTTTATTTCAATGTAAATCAGGTAGATGATCTTTGGGAAGACCTTAAAACAAAAGCCAAAGTCTGCTATGAAATCGAAACTTTTGAGTGGGGAATGAGAGAGTTTGCAATATATGACAACAATGGATACATATTACAATTTGGTGAACCCGCAGATAATATTGGCAATACGGAATAAAATTTGCTATTTTTGGAGAAATATTTAGAAATTCAATGAAAAAAAGTATAATAGCGGGTTTCGCAGCGATTTTATTATTGGCGTCTTGTAATAAGGATAAAGAAATTCTTAATACATTAAACACTTATAATACTTCAATGGAGGCGAAGGGATACCATTTCGGAGATAAGCTTGAGCTTCCGAAAGAGGTAACGGAAAATGCAGAAAGCGTAACAATCAGCTTTGGAGATAAAGAAACAGCAGATTTAACAATTGATCCTAAATTTTTCACATTAGGAGACAATGCTGTTACATTCAATATTAAAACAAAAGGAGGTGAAGTGCTAAATCAGGATGCAACCATAAATGTATTTGCAAAAAATCCTGAAAAAAATATTCCTTATCAGATTGTAGCGGAATATCCTCACGATCCTAAAAACTTTGTACAGGGTTTCCAGATTGAAGGAAATACCATTTATGAAAGTGACGGGCAGAACGGATCTTCACAGATTTTAAAATATACGCTGGGAACAACAACTCCGCTGGCTTCTACAAAACAGGCTCAGGAAGACTTTTCTGAAGGAAGCACCATCGTGGGTGATAAAGTTTATCAGTTAACGTGGCAGAGCAAAAAAGGATATGTTTATGATAAAAGTTCTTTAAAGCTGCTTTCAGAATTTGCTTATCCTAATGTATTGGGTGAAGGTTGGGGATTAACGTATGACGGGAAAAGCCTGATTGCTTCTGATGGAAGTAAACTTTTATATTTCCTTGATGTAAATGATCCTTCAAAACTGATCAAATATATTGCTGTTGCAGGAAGTTCTCAGGCATATGATCAGTTGAACGAGCTGGAATACCACAATGGATTTATCTATGCCAACGTATGGCAGAAGCCGGTTATTTTAAAGATCAATCCTGCCAATGGAGAAGTAGTGGGAACTTTTGATTTTACAGAAATTGCAAAACAGAATACCAAAGGAAGTGATGATGTACTGAACGGAATTGCCTTCAAAGGAGATAATATGCTGGTAACAGGAAAGAACTGGCCAAAGATTTACGAAGTTCAGATCAAATAATCTGATTCTATTGATAAAAAATAAAAATAGCGTTCCCTTGGGAGCGTTATTTTCGTTTTGAGGATTAAATTTTAGTACTTTTGGAAAATGATTAATACCTTCATGAAGCGAAATATCCATATTGCTTTGGCAGCCGCTTTATTCCTTGCCTCTTGCAGCAACAAGGAAAAAATGCTGGATTCTCTGGCGGATTACAATAACTCAAAAGAAGAAAAAGGCTATCATTTCGGTGATAAACTTGATCTTCCCAAAGAAGTGACTGAAAATACGGAAAGTATAACCATCAGCTTTGGGGATAAAGAAACAAAAGACTTAAGAATTAATCCTCAATTTTTCACATTGGGTGATAATAAAGTAGTCTTTGTGATTAAAACTAATCGCGGTGAAACTTTAAACCAGGATGCTACGATTAATGTATTTACTAAAACTCCTGAGCATAATATTCCCTATAAAATAGTTGCCGATTACCCTCATGATCCCAAAAACTTTATTGAAGGTTTTGTGGTAGAAGGAAATACAGTGTATGAAAGTGATGGAATGAAGGGATCTTCTCAGCTTATAAAATATACTCTAGGATCTTCAGTTCCCAAAATTATGGCTAAGCAGCCCGCTGATATTTTCTCTGAAGGGTGTACGATTGTAGAAGATAAGGTGTATCAACTGACCTATCAGAATAAAATCGGTTTTATTTATGATAAAAATACTTTGAAAAAATTATCCGAATTTCCATTGCCCGGTGTAATTGGAGAAGGTTGGGGACTGACCTATGATGGGAAAAACCTGATCGCTACGGATGGTTCAAAGAATCTTTATTTTCTGGATGTTAATAATCCTTCAAAAGTAGTGAAAACGATTGCAGTTGGCGGTTATTCTACCGTTTATAATCAGCTCAACGAGCTTGAATATCACAAGGGATTTATCTATGCTAATGTTTGGCATCAACCTGTCATTCTAAAAATTAATCCTGCAAACGGAGAAGTCATAGGTAAACTTGATTTTACACAATTGACAAAGGAAAATGATAAGGGAGACAGCGAGCATGTCTTAAACGGAATAGCTTTTAAAGGGGATAATATGCTCGTGACAGGTAAAAACTGGGAGAAAATTTATGAAGCCGCTTTTCAATAAACTCATTATATCTATTGTAGAGCAGTTTTTTCATCAAGAAGATGGTCTCAATTTTGATTCACCTCAATGAAGATTCTATTGAAATAAAACCATCTTTTGAGTGAAGTTATTTTTCAGTAAATTGACCCCATTAAAAAAACAGAGTGAAGTTTTTAAACATACTATTTTTTTTTCTTTTCTGTATAGCTTCAGCGCAGAATATTCTTCCTTTGGATACATTGAAACTAAAGGAAGCTAAAGATATGCTTGCCGATGACTACGGAAATCTCTATATCTATAAAAACAAAGATTTCAGTTTTACCAAATATGATTCTTTAGGAAAACAGATCGGAAAAATGATGCTTACTGTACCCTATAAAGTTCAGAACGTTCAAAATCCTCTGAATGTACCTTTGTTTTCTGAAAATGCCCAGGAAATGAAATTTGTAGACCAGAATATGAATGAGATTCAAAGATTGGATTTTAAACAGAAATTTGGTTTTATCAGAATGGCTTATGCCGAAGATCTGCAGCAGCTGTGGCTTTTGGACGACAGTACAAAACGTCTGATACAATATAATTTCAGAAATGATACCACCATCAACTCATATCCTTTTGATATCAGTTTTGAAGATTTAATGGATATGCTGGTCTATGAAAATAAGGTCTATATCTTAACAAGAAAACATATCAGGATTTACAGCCTGAAATTTGAAAAACTTTTCGAAGCCCCTTTGGAAAACGGAAAACGTTTTCGAAGAGAAAATGATGTGATCATGGTTGTCGCTGGTAATTCCATTTCACAATACATCCCTGAAAAAGGGATGACATCCATTTTTGAAGATCAGGAAGCGCAAATTGTGGATAAAAACATCCTCTCTTATTTTGCAATCAAAGGGAACAAACTCTATCTTTACAGCCTTGAAAAAGTAAAGAAAGCCCAACAGCAAAAACAGCTCGAAGCTCAGCCGGAATCTCTGCAGCCATCTACAGAAAAACCAGTAGAAAAGATGGAAGAAAAACCAGTTGAGAATACAGCAGAGAAACCTTCAGACAATACTTTACAGAAATTGATTGAAGATATTTCCCAGGTTCAGACTGAGGCTGTCGAAAAACTTATCAACTAATCGGTAAATACAAGGAAAAAGAATATTATGCATATTGCAGTTACAGGAAACATCGGAGCCGGAAAAACAACTTTGACAACGATGCTTTCCAAGCATTACGGATGGGATGCACAATTTGAAGATGTAGATCATAATCCTTATCTGGAAGATTTTTATTCAGACATGAGCAAGTGGAGTTTCGCACTGCAGGTATATTTCCTGGGGAGCAGATTCCGTCAGGTAAAAGAGATCAGAGAAAGCGGGAAAAATATTATTCAGGATCGCACCATCTATGAAGATGCCCATATTTTTGCGGAAAACCTGAATGATATGAATCTTCTTTCAGACAGGGACTTCAATAATTATTCATCAGTATTTGATCTGATGAAGTCTTTCGTATCTGCTCCAGATCTTTTAATCTATCTGAAATCTGATGTTCCTAACCTGGTTAAAAAAATCTACAAAAGAGGTCGTGAATATGAAGCATCCATCAGTATTGAATATCTTTCAAAACTGAACCAGAAATATGAAAAATGGATCTCCAACTATACAGAAGGAAAATTGCTGATTGTAGAAGTGGATGATCTTGATTTCGTTGAAAAACCTGAAGATTTCGGGTTTATTCTGGAGAAGATTGAAGCAGAACTGCACGGATTGTTTTAACATATTTTTATCAGAACATTAAGACAAACTCAGGGTAAATCTTTTTAAATTTGTTAAGACCAAGTTTAATTTTTGAATAATGTATCATGGTAGTTAAAGTTTTACATAACGTAAACTGTTCAAAGTCCAATGCTGTACTGGAGTATCTTGACGAAAACGGAGTACCTTTTGAGATCATTGATATTGTTGATGATCCTTTAAGTCCTCTTGAAATAAGAACGGTGCTGAAGAAACTGAATCAGAGTGTTTTTCATATTATCCGTAAAACCGATAAGCTTTACGTTGAGAACTATGCAGATAAAAACTATTCAGAAGAGGAATGGATAAAGATTCTTTCCGAAAACCCATCTTTAATACAAAGACCCATTCTGGTAAAAGGTTCAGTGGCAATGCTGGGAAGACCCATTGAAAATGTAAAGTTCTTTATTGAAAAATAGATGAAACTTAATAAATAAAAAAGATCCGTTCTGTTAAAGAGCGGATCTTTTTATGTTATGGGATTTTTGTAGTAACCGGGCCGTTTATCGCCTTATATAAAGCTTCCAGTTCTTTTGGAGGACGTCCGGAATCAAATTCTGAGGAAGTATACTCTTTTCCGCCAGCGGTAATGATAATGGATGCTATCATTGCCCTGTCAGAATGCCTGCCCTCTGTAGGAGCTTTAAGATCTGATATCTTCGATAAATCAATAGTTTGAGCTAATCTGGAAACCATCTGCCATTCTGCGGGAGATATTTTAGTAGTAGTGATTTCTTCGTTAATATTGGATTCTTTTGAGGAAGGAGTGAAAACAATATCTCTGCTGAATCCTCTTGTCCTTTCTGTTAAGCGGATCTGTTCAATCTTTTGTTGCTGAACTGCAGAAGAGATATTTTGGGTATTATTTTCGCTGTTATTTTTGTGCATACAGTTTGTAGCGGAGGTTGCTAAAATGATATTAAACAGGATCAGTTGGATATTCATCATATTCTGTTTTTATGTATTAATAATAAAAAAACCGCTTCAACATGATGAAACGGCCTTTGTTTTTATAATAGAATAACGCCTTCTATTTTTGCTACTTCTTTATAAATATTCACTACCTGATTGGCATCCAGAACAAATGCATTGATATTGCAGGCTGTGTATTTTCCATTTTTGCTTTCGCGGTTTCCCAGTGTAAATTTAATACCATCAAAAACTCTGTAAATTTCAGTAAGTTTTGCCTGATCTGTAGGAATAATAAATTTAAATAAATAGTCCTCCGGAAAATCATGATGATCCTCCAGTTTCTCCCTCAAAGACTGATAAAAGTCTTCAGGGCTTGCGTGTTGATTTCCTTGTAATATATCCATCTGCAATTGTTAATATAATATAAATATAACGAAAAATTTCCTATTTTCCAAATGGTCCCAGCAGAGACTTGGAGTTCTGGTGTTCATAATCTTCGATGATGTTGAATAATCCATTTACAAGCTGTTCAGAAGCAAGTTTACTCAGTCCTCCTGAATTGACAGTGTTGTTATTTCTCCCTAAAAGGCTGCCCAGAAAATTGCTGCCTGATAACGCTGTATTGATAGTTTTTACTATGCCATATTCGTTCAGTTTTTCATCTACTTTAGGAGCAATGGCAGCAATAAGCTGTTGGGATGTTTTTTCCTTCAGAATCTGTGTAGCGGTTGTTCCCTGCATAATTCGCGTTACATCCTGAGCATTAAGACTGTTGACTGCATCCTGCAAAATGGGTTTCGAGGTGTTCACGGTATAAGCTGCAGCCTGTGCTATATAATCTCTTTCTTTGGCGACCAGTGAGGGTGCAATTTTCTCCAGCGTAGAATTGATATCTCTCAATTCTTTGGGAAGAGCTTTATCAACCATATTATTCTGCAGGAACGCTTCTTTATTCCCGTAGATACCCATTCCTTTATCAATACCATTGAGCAGAATTCTTTTGATAATAGAAAGCCCCATGTCTGATGTGGCCAGTGAAGTGCAGGATTGTACACTGGTGGTAATAACAGCACCGGTCCCGATCAGAAGAGCGGCTGCAATGATATATTTTTTCATTGATCTTTTATTATGTATTTCTAACATGCTTTTGTCAAAAACTGCACCAAAGGTAATTACTATTCTGTATTTAACAAAATATTAAATTGAGTACATGTTTTGGTGAATATTGTGTCAAAAAAAATAAAATTTCATTTAGAGATATGATGAATAAAGTATCTTGATTTTAAATAAAGGATTATAAAATTTAATTTTTTAGTGTTTTTCATTTAATAAAATGTGGAAATTTTTAAATATTTAAGATAGTTTAACAGTGTTGGATATTTTTTATATTTTTGGCTAATGTCTTTTTTTGAGATTTTAAATAACTCCACTATTTAGAGACAGGTACAAATTTGATTTATTTGAATAAAATTGAAACTATATGAAACAAAGTAATTTAAAGTATTCAGGTCTCATTGCCGTTCTATACTTCGGGATGAATGTGAATGCACAGGTTACGCAGGATTCTGCTAAAGTCCAGAAGATCGACGAAGTCGTTATGATTGGATATGGTAGCCGTAAAAAAGTAGACAACACTACTTCTATTAGTTCTATCAGTGCGGAAGAAGTAACTAAAACTAAAGTGTTGAATGCATCACAAGCCATTCAGGGTAAAGCAGCCGGGGTACAGGTAATAGCTTCCGATGCACCAGGATCTACTCCGACAGTGATGATCAGAGGACTTGGTACAGTACTGGGGGGAAGAACACCTTTATATGTAGTTGATGGGATGTTTACTGATAACATCAACAATATTAACTCTAATGATATTCTGACCTATGATGTATTGAAAGATGCTGCAGCATTGGCTATCTATGGTAACAGAGCTGCTAATGGAGTAATTATCATTACGACAAAGTCAGGTAGAGGAAAATTAAGCGTTTCCTATGATGGATTAGTTGGATTCAGAACTCCTTTAAAAACCATTAAAATGGCTAACGGGTCTGAATTTGCAAATTATAATAATGCTGGTAAAGCAAGTAATTATTTGAATCCTAATCAACCCTATAATACAGATTGGTTTAAAGAAATTACAAGAACGGGAATTTACAACCAGCATAACTTATCAATTTCAGGATCTTCAGAAGCTGCAAAGTACTTTTTAAGTTTAAGTAATTATGATGAGCAGTCTATCCTTAAAGGAACAAATTATAACAGGACTACAGTAAGAACCAATAACGAGTTCAGAATTACCAAAGGAATCAGATTGGCGCAGACTTTAAGTGCAACATTTACTAATGATACTCCTAAATCGTATGGTGCTTTTACAAATGCTTATAAACAATCACCATTAGTCCCTGTATATTATCCGAATGGAAAATATGGTCAGCCTATTTATAATAAGACCAACGGGAATATCGATTATGAAGGAGGACGATTTAATAATGTAGGCAACCCGGTGATGCAGCTTGCTTATGATAATCAAAGAGGTAGAAATTTCTTATTACAAGGTGGATTAAAATTGGATATAGATATCTACAAAGATTTAAAATTTACCTCTCAATTTAGTGGAGAATATGGTAACTATAAATACTATAATTTCGTAAATTCAAAATCTTTCTGGTTAGATAGTGATCCTATGAGAACAGAAAACCAATACTCAGCTACGTCACCATTAACAAGGTTAACCAATAAAAGTCAGAACTATTTCAACTGGTTACTTAATAATTATTTAACCTATACAAAGAAAATTGAAAACCATGATATTGAAGTTGTTGTAGGTACAGAAGCTTCAGTAAAGAATGGGCTTGAGACTTTAATTATTAACAGGAAAGATGTTCCTATTGCAAAAGATTACTGGAATCTTAGCGGAGTTGATTACTATGGTAACCTGTATAGTGATAGTGATACAAAAGCTCTTGAATCAATAAAAGGAAACAGAAATACTACAATTTCGTATTTCGGAAGATTCCAATATAAATTTATGAATCGTTACTTATTAAGTGGAACGATCAGAAGAGACGGTTCTTCTCAGTTTGCTGCTGGTAATAAGTGGGGTACATTCCCATCATTTGGTGCAGGTTGGATTATTTCCGAAGAAAACTTCATGAAAGATGGTTTCTTTGACCTTTTGAAGCTTAGAGGTGGATGGGGTAAAATCGGAAACCAGAATGTTCCTTTGAATTATCTACCACTTTCAATGGGAGCAACTTATAATTATGCGTTTGGAAGTTCACCAGTAAGCAATGGAGTTACTGTTAATAAAGGTTACGATCCGGACTTAGGATGGGAAGTTACAGAAGAATCCTCTTTAGGATTAGATTTTGGAATCCTGAATAAAAGATTGACAGGTACGTTTGATATTTATAACAGAAAAACCAAAAATCTTATTTTGGGAGTTGTTCCATATATGGCAACTGGAATTTCTGATTTGAATTATTCTCATATGGGAAGTGTTGTTAATAAAGGTGCTGAGGTAAGCCTAAACTGGGCTGATAAAGTAGGCGAGGATTTTACCTATTCAATTGGTGCCAATTATTCTTACAATAAGAACAAACTTGCCAGCATTAATCTTTCTAAGCCTGTTTCTCAAATTGTTGGAGGAAATCTTGGAAACGGACAAGATACAAAACTTTTTAACGCTAATGCAGTTGGTTATGCATTAGGAAGTTTCTATTTATGGGAAGCTGATGGTTATGATGCAAATGGTAACCTGAAGTTTAAAGACTTGAATGGTAACGGAATTACAGGAAGTGCAGATCCTGGAGACAGAAGATTCTTTGACTCTTACATACCAAAGTCAACATTAGGTGTTAATGTTTCAATGTCCTATAAAAATTGGGATTTTGCCCTAAGTGGTTATGGAGCTTTCGGATTCAAAGTGTATAACGGTAAAAAAGCACAAAGGAATGGTGGAGAAAATGTCGAAGCTTCTGTAGCGAATGATTTTTGGACTCCTACAAACACTAATGCAGCAAATCCTGTAAATCCTGCAAATATTCCAATTGCATCTACATTCTATTTGGAAAGCGGAGATTATTTCAGAATCAATAATATTTCAGTAGGATATACATTTAAAAATGTAACGGATTATATGAAATCAATTAAGCTTTATGTAAGTGCAATTAATCCTTTTGTTTTCCAGAAATACTCAGGATATTCCTCAGAATTATCAGGATATAATCCTGCGGATCCTACTGCAGAAGGAGATCCTTACAAACGTGCGGGGGTAGAATTAGATGCTTACCCTACATTAAGATCTTTTGTATTTGGTGTTAACCTAAATTTTTAAAAAAATGAACAAAAAATATATCATAGCAGCGGCATTTTTGATTTTAGGAGCTGTTAACCAAAGTTGTAGTAATGACTTTATCGACGTGTCACCTACGGAAGCAATTCCTGAGAGCGCATTGGGTGAAATATACAATAATGATGCAGGAGCCAATAGTTTAGTTACAGCTATTTATGCTAAGTTTTTAGACTGGAATATGAGTACATTTGCATGGATCGGGGTTACATCAATTGTCTCTGATGATGCGGATAAAGGTTCAAGTGCAAGTGATTCAGGTTCAGATAAAGATATTTTAGATGCTTTGACATTTACAGCATCAACACCGTCATTCAAAGAATTGTTTGCTTCTAATTATCAAGGTATTAATAGATGTAATCAGGCGTTGAAATATCTTCCTCAATTGGATAAAGTAGACCCGCAATTACGTGAGAGATTAGCGGGAGAGGCAAAGTTTTTGAGAGCATTTATGTACTTTACTTTAGTTAGATCTTTTGGAGGTGTTCCGTTAGTAGACCATGTTCCCGTTACAGGAGTTGAAGCCGACAAGCAAATGACACTAACCAGAAAAAGCAAAGAAGAGATTTATGCATTTATAGAAAAAGACCTTAAAGATGCAGCAGCAGTTTTGCCTTCTGGAACGGGGGGACAAAGAGCTACAAAAGGTGCTGCCCATGCACTTTTAGCTAAGGTGTATTTATATCAGAAGAAATGGCAGTTGGCAGTAGATGAGACTAATTTGGTGACAGGTTATTCATTGACAACTAATTTCCAGGATATTTATAAAGTTTCCGGAGAAAATAATGCTGAATCTATCTTCGAAATTAATGGTAGTGGAGGAACAGCAGGAAGAGCAATCCAGCAGTATAGCCAGGTTCAGGGAGCCAGAGGTACTACAGGCTGGGGCTGGGGATTTGCAACGCCTACCCAAGGATTATATGACGCCTACTCTGCAACAGATTCCAGAAGAGATGCTACGATTATCCATAGAGATATGACTTTATATGATGGATATTATGTAGGTCCAAATACAGAAAATAAATTCTATAATTATAAAGCTTATTCTTCCAATTATAGAGATCAGGCTTCAACAGACGTAAACATTCGTTATCTGAGATATGCCGAAGTACTATTAATCAGAGCTGAAGCAATGAATGAGCTCGGACAAACATCTGCAGCTATTCCTTTCCTGAATCAGGTAAGAAACAGAGCTAACATCGGAAACACTACTGCTTTTTCTCAGGCAGACGTAAGATTGGATATCTGGAAACAAAGAAGATTAGAGCTTGCTTTCGAACATGACAGATGGTTTGATCTTGTAAGAACCGGACAAGCCCAGGCAGCCATGGCGGCTGATGGTGGTAAAAAATTCATCGTTGGAAAACATGAACTATTCCCACTTCCACAAGACTTCATAATGGAAGCTGGTGGATTGTCAGCACAAAACCCCGGCTATTAAATTTAATCAATAAAAACTTTAGAGGAGAATGAAAGTTCTCCTCTTCTTTTAGTAAGAAACCCTAAAAAAGAGATCTCATGAAAAGGAACGTATTATCAATAGCTATTACTTCATTATTCTTTGTGTATTCCTGTAAAAATGCGCCCGTTGCCAAACAGGAAGCTGGAAAAACTGAAGCAGTAAAAAGCAATATCACGGATGAACAACTGATGGACAGAGTGCAGAAAGATGCTTTAAAATACTTCTGGGACTATGCAGAACCTAACTCAATGCTGGGAAGAGAACGTTACCATGAAGATGATATCTATCCGGATAATGATAAGCACGTGATCACAACAGGAGGCTCAGGATTTGGGTTGGCAACTATTCTGGTAGGAGTAGAAAGAGGATTTGTTCCAAGAAAAGAAGCGGTGAAAAGGCTTAGTCATATTATGGATTTCTTGGCTAAAGCAGACCGCCATAAAGGAGCATGGTCACATTGGATCAATGGGGAAACCGGAAAAACAGTGCCTTTCGGGAAAAAAGATAATGGTGGTGACCTTGTGGAAACCGCTTTCCTTACCTCAGGAATACTGATGGTCCGTGAATACTTTAAAAACGGAAATGCAGAAGAAAAAAAACTGGCAGCAAAATGTGATGAACTGTGGAAAGGAATCCAATGGAACTGGTATACCAAAGGAGGTGAGAAAGTTTTATACTGGCACTGGTCACCGGATTACCAATGGGAAATGAATTTTCCTCTTGAAGGATATAATGAATGCCTGATCACTTATATTTTAGCAGCCTCTTCACCTACTTATTCCATTGATGCAGAAACCTATTATAAAGGCTGGACCAGAAACGGAACTTACCTTACAGATAAAACAAAGTACGGACTACCTCTGTATGTAAAACACAACTATGCCGAAGAATACGGCGGCCCGCTTTTCTGGGCACAATATTCATATATCGGGCTTGATCCGACTGGATTATCCGATAAACTTGTCAAAAATTACTTTGACGTCAATAAAAATCAAACCCTTATCGACTATCAATATTGTGTCGAAAATCCAAAACAATGGAAAGGGTATGGTCCCAACTATTGGGGGCTTACAGCCGGATATACAAGAAATGAAGATGGAAGCACTGGATACACCGCTCACATGCCTGGCAATGATAATGGAGTGATTACTCCTACAGCTGCCTTGAGTAGTTTTCCCTATACACCAAAAGAATCAATGGCTTTCCTGAGATTCATGTATACCCAAAAACCTGAATTCATAGGATCTGCAGGACCTTATGATGCGACCTCCATTAATTATAATAATTGGTTTACCCCAAGATATCTGGCGATAGATCAGGGAACGATAGCACCCATGATCGAAAATTACAGATCAGGATTCCTGTGGAAGTTATTTATGAATGCCCCGGAAATTCAGCAGGGATTAAAAAAACTAAGCTTTCGGTCAGCTAAATATGGAATAAAATAATTCAAAAGGAACGGCCATTGTCCCGAGCTTAGTTGCAGGGTTCCTTAAATAAAAAAAATCAAATCCGCTGGCTTTAACCAAAACCTAAATAACAATATGAAACTAAAACTGAAACATATTCCTCTTTTATTACTGCCGTTTTCATTACCAATGAGTGCACAGGAGATAAAAGCGGAACTCAATAAAGAAATTAAAAGACAGGAGAAAATGTCTTACATTCTGGATTACCCACAAAATGTTAAAGGAACTGTACCATTAATAGTTTTCCTTCATGGTTCAGGAGAACGGGGAACTAATCTTGACCTGGTAAAGGCTCACAGTCCATTTACCTATAAAAATCTGATCAAAGAACCTGTAGCGGTTCTGGCGCCTCAATGCCCGGAAGGAACTTGGTGGGATACGGTTACCGTATATCATCTGATCAAGGAAATTCAGAAGAAATATAAAATTGATGCTTCCCGTATTTATCTTACAGGACTTTCTATGGGAGGATGGGGAACCTTAAAGCTGGCCATGGAGCATCCGGAAATGTTTGCTGCAGTGGCTTCAGTGTGTGCCCCTACAGATCAGGTCATGACCGCTAATATTCATCGGTTTAAAGATCTGAACATGAAAATTTTCCATGGCGGAATGGACGATATTGTACTACCTGCGAATGCTTTTAATTTTTATCAGAAGCTGCATCCTGTAAACCCTTCAGCAGAATTGGTTATCTTCCCGAATGATAATCATAACTCATGGGATTCGGCATACTCAAATCCCGCTTTGTATGAATGGATGCTGTCCAAAAAGAAAGAAAAGTAATCCAGGACACCAATGATTGAAAAATAACCCCATCAAATTAAAGCAAAAAATATAAAACAATAATTTAAGAAGATAGATTTATGAAAAAGTTAATTGTAATCGCCACTTTAGCATTGGCACCTGTATTTTCCGCACAGGAAATGGTAACGAAGCCCGTTCAGTCTTACCAGACAGCTCAGTATCAGGCTAAGAAGAAAGCTTTTGTAGACAATCTTTTATCTAAAATGACATTGGATGAAAAAATTGGGCAGATGAACCTTCCGACTTCCGGAGATTTCACTACAGGACAGGCACAGAGCTCTGATATCGGAAAAAAAGTAGAGCAGGGATTAGTCGGCGGATTATTCAATATAAAAGGAGCAGATAAGATCAAGGCAGTTCAGAAAGTGGCAGTAGAAAAAAGCCGTCTGAAGATTCCTATGATTTTCGGAATGGATGTTATTCATGGCTATGAAACTACTTTCCCGATTCCTTTAGGGTTGGCTGCTTCATGGGATATGAACCTTATCCAGCAGTCTGCAAAAGTAGCTGCGAGAGAAGCTGCTTCCGACGGGATCAACTGGACATTCTCTCCCATGGTAGATATTTCCCGTGAACCAAGATGGGGTAGAGTATCAGAAGGTTCTGGTGAAGACCCATATTTGGGAAGTGAAATTTCTAAAAATATGGTGTATGGCTATCAGGGGAAAGACCTTGCGAATGGAACCAATATTTTAGCATGCGTAAAACATTTTGCTTTATATGGGGCAGGTGAATCCGGAAGAGATTACAATACGGTTGACATGAGCCATGTAAGAATGTTTAATGAGTATTTTCCTCCTTATAAAGCAGCAGTGGATGCTGGTGTGGCTTCTGTAATGGCCTCTTTCAATGAAGTGGACGGAGTACCTGCGACAGGTAACAGATGGCTTCAGACTGAAGTATTAAGAAATCTATGGAAGTTCAAAGGCTTCGTAGTAACAGACTATACTGGTATCAATGAAATGGTAGACCACGGTATGGGAGATCTTCAGCAGGTATCTGCTTTGGCTTTAAAAGCTGGGGTTGATATGGATATGGTGGGAGAAGGTTTTTTAACAACATTAAAAAAATCCCTTCAGGAAGGAAAAGTTACGCAAGCTGAAATTGATATGGCAGCAAGGAGAATTCTTGAAGCAAAATATGATCTTGGTTTATTTGATAATCCGTACAAACATGGAGATGCGAAGTTAGCGGCAAAAGAAGTCTATAATATGGAAAACCGTAATATAGCAAGAAATACAGCTGCTCAATCCATGGTGTTATTGAAAAATGACAATCAGGTATTGCCTTTAAAGAAATCAGGAACAGTGGCTGTAATCGGACCATTGGTGAATAACTCAATGAATATGGCCGGAACATGGAGTGTTGCTACAAAACACGCTTCTTCAGTTTCTTTGATGCAGGGATTACAGTCGAACTACGGAAAAGAAGTTAAGTTTTTATCAGCAAAAGGAGCTAATATAGACTATGATGCCAAATTAGAAGAAATCTATGCAGCTCACGGTAAAAAAACAGACAGAGACAACCGTTCCAAAGAAGAGTTGCTAAAAGAAGCGGTAGAGGTTGCCAACAAAGCAGATGTGATTGTTCTGGCTATCGGAGAATCTGCTGAAATGAGTGGAGAATCTTCTTCAAGAACAGAAATTACCATTCCTCAGTCTCAGGTTGATCTGCTAAACGAGTTAAAGAAGACGGGAAAACCAATTGCAATGGTTCTTTTCACAGGACGTCCTTTAGCTTTAACCAATGTAAAAGATACTCCGGATTCTATATTGAATGCATGGTTTGCAGGATCTGAAGCAGGTAACGCGATTGCGGATGTTCTGTTCGGAAAAGTAAACCCGTCGGGAAAACTTCCAATGACTTTCCCAAGAAGCCTTGGACAAGTGCCAATCTATTATAATGCTAAAAATACAGGTCGCCCGCTGAGTCAGGATAAAGTAGACAAATGTACTTATGAAAGATTCCGTTCAAACTATATGGACGAATGTAATACGCCTTTATATGCTTTCGGATATGGATTGAGCTATACGAAATTCAATTATTCTGATATGGCAGTTTCCACTACTACTGCAAAAGGCAATCAGACCGTTCAGGCATCCGTTACTGTAACGAATACGGGAAATTATGACGGAGCTGAGGTTGTTCAATTGTATATCAGAGATATGGTGGGAAGTATTACAAGACCGGTAAAAGAACTGAAAGGTTTCCAGAAAATATTTTTGAAAAAAGGAGAATCTAAAAAAGTAACTTTTGATATCACTCCAGAAAGTTTGAAATTCTATAACGGAGATCTGAAATATGACTGGGAATCAGGAGAATTTGATATTATGATCGGAACCAGTTCTGACAATGTTCAGCATTCAAAGATTAACTGGACTAAGTAATATCCGGAAAAGTAATTCACCGGATTGTGTTATGATGTTTTTTTTGGCACGATTTTTAATAATACCTCGGGTAATTATTAGTATACAAATCGACATGAAAAAAACAATTTTATTAAGCACAATGTTCCTGGGTTCTTTACTGTTTGCACAAAAAGGAACAATAAAAGGTGGAGACAAAGATGCACACGGATGTATTGGTTCTGCAGGATATACTTATTCTCAAATTAAGAAAGACTGTATAAGAACGTTTGAGCAGAAAATCAAGTTAACAGAAGTAGCTCCGAAAGACAGCTATACTTCAATAGCTGCAGTTATTTTCAGTAAAGACATGAAACAAGCTGAGGTTTTTGTAAAAGATGCCGGTGAAAGAAGCATTATCCTTACCAGAGCAGGAGGTAAAGCCAAAGCATGGAAAAAGGATGGTTATGTATTGGTTCCTCACAAAAAGCACGGATATCAGCTTAAAAAGGATAATGTCGTGATCTATCAGTAAGATCCGGTTAAAAAAAACCGCTCGAAAGAGTGGTTTTTTTGTACCTTAGAGAAATTAATTAATATCACATTTCTGGGATATTGTAACCAGTCAAAAAAACAAATATTTTACCTATGAAAAAAATAATTTTACTCAGTACCATGTTCCTTGGATCATTCGTTTTTGCGCAAAAAAGTACTCCTGTTCTCGGAGGTGACAGAGATGTTCACGGTTGTATTGGCTCTGCGGGATATACCTATTCCCAATTACGAAATAATTGTATACAGACTTTCAATCAGAAAATAAAACTCAAAGAAGTAAACTCAGACAAAAGTTATACTTCAATGACGGCAGTTATTTTTAATAAAAGCATGACTAAAGCCGAAGTATTCATTCCGGATGGAGCTGCAAAAAGCATTATTTTGGATAAGCAGGGAAAAGCAAAAATCTGGAAAAGCGGAGCTCATGTGAAAGACAGCTATGTTTTAACTCCCTATAAAAAGAGTTACCAGATCAAGAAGAATGATGAAGTCATTTATCAGTAAAATAAAACTTTAAAAATATAAAGCCACTCGGAAGAGTGGCTTTTTTGTGGCTTGAAATCAATGAATTCAATTGGATTTTAATGCGACAAGTTTTGTCGTTGTGGATAGATACTTTTGCAACATAATAGAATGAAAAATATATCAGAATAAAATGATAAATAGCATGATTAACGGTACCACATAAAAGTGACTTTCTATCTTAAAAAGTGTTAAATTCGCGAAGTTTTAAGAAACTAATTACTAACTCAAAAAAACATAGGATGAAAAAATTCTATTTCGGTGCATTTACTTTATGCACAGCCCTGGGTGTATCTGCTCAGGAAGTGATATGGCAGAAAGATATCCAGTCCTCTACCCAGGATTTTCTAAGCCAGGTCACTACAACCATTGATCAGCAGTATCTAATTACAGGAAGCTCTATACAGTCTAAAAGCCAACCGCAAGCAGCCAGCAGCCAAAAGCAAAACTATGGTTACGATTTTCATTTGGTAAAACTCAATCAGCAGGGTCAAGAAGTCTGGGAGAAATATTTCTCAGGACAAAACCATGATTATCTGTCAGCCACTGTTACCACTCAGGATGGCGGATTTCTTTTGGCAGGAACTTCTTATTCAGGAAAGGGATTGGATAAAAAAGAGGATTCCAAAGGAGGTTCAGATATCTGGCTGATCAGAATCAATGAATTTGGAGATGAACTATGGCAGAAAACGTTAGGAAGTTCTTCCGATGAAGAAGCCAGAGCTGTGATTCAAACGACAGATTTAGGATTTTTTGTTGCCGGAAATGTCCAAAACTCATCAAAAGGCTATGGTTCCAAAGATGTTTTAATTACCCGATTAGACAAAGACGGAAAAGAATTATCACAATTGATTTTAGGTGGAAAAGGTTTAGACGAAGTAGAAAAGATGATTCCAACGAGAGATGGAGGAGCTTTATTAGGAATTTATTCGAGAAGTTCATCTGTTAAAACGAATAATCAGCAATCAAAGATCAACACTAATACTTCGACTGATAAACCTGCAACCTATAACCTGTTATCTGCAACCTCAAAGCAGAGCGACAATTTCGGTGAAGGCGACTACTGGATTGTCAAGCTGGACAAAAACGGAAAAGTAGAATGGGAAAAGAACTTTGGAGGTAAAGGAGATGATCATATCAGAACGCTGGCATTAACTTCAAATGGTTTTATTATTGGCGGAGAATCCAGATCAGAAAGATCAGGTAATAAAACGGTAGGTCTGGAAGAAGGAACAGACCTTTGGCTGATTTCTTTAAATGAAAGAGGCGATGAGCAGTGGCAAAAATCCTACAATTTCAAGAACCGTGATATCCTGATGGGAATGAGCGTTCTTCATTCAGCAGATGACAAATCTTCCAAAGGAATTTTATTGGGAGGTTACACTCAGGCAGAAGGAAGAATCCAAGCTGATGATGAAACTTTTTGGATACTGTATCTGGATCAGAATGGCAATGAACAGTGGAGAAAGCATGTGAATGGTGAATCCAGACAAAAAGAAGAAAGACTTTCTGATTTAAAGCTGAACAGAGACGGCTCCATTATTCTTGCCGGAACCAGCGCAGAAGAGCTGGGTAAAGAAAACTGGAAAATCGTGAAGCTGGGCGACAAACAGGTTGATCAGCTAATAGAAAAATACGACATTAAAATTTATCCTAACCCTGTTTCAGATTATGCTTACGTAGAAATAGGTTTTGATTTTAAGGATGCAGATATTCTTTTGTATGATATGAGCGGAAGACAGCTTCAAAGTATAAAAACCAAAAACAAAGTGACTAAGATTAATACCCAGGCTTTGATTCAGGGAGCTTACTTGATCACTATAAAAACTGATACCAATAAAACTGCAAACGCGAAACTTATTAAAAAATGACTCCAATAAGAATTATGAAAAATGTTTTAATATTATTTTCTGTAATAGTAATTCAATTAGTTTCATCCCAAGATCGCCCCATGGATGATTACAAAATTGCAAAAAATATAAATGTATCTAACAATTATAATACAGGAGAGCCGAATATAGGAGTTCCATTATACAAAGTAGAAACAGGAGGTATTGCAGTAGCATCCTCTCTAAATTATTCTAATAATTTGATGATTGGAGAACCTTCTATCGTCGGAACTAATTGGAATATCAATTTATTTGGAAAAATTATTGTAAAAGAATCACGTGCTTACTTAGATCCTATAGTCAGCAAACAAGGTAATGGTTTTTATGCAGTAAATTCAAATAGATGTTTTCTTAATGAAAAAAATACCACTATTACAAAAAAGCAAATGCTTGACAATCCTAATACGAGTATTGAGCAGTATTATCCAAATGAATTTTATTTTGAATTTTTGGGTTATAAAGGAACTTTTTTATCTGATAATGTAGGTAATATTTTAGTGCAATCCGAAAATGACGAATTCAAAGTCACTTTTAACGGACAAAAATGTTATAACATGTATGCCCCGATTAATAATACTCTTCCAGAAATAATTATGGAAGATACCAAGGGCAATAAATTTTATTTTGGTGGAGATTATAACTCTGTTGATATTAACTATGTTAAGAATAAATATCAATATGACAATCTATCGGGTAATTCGACTGCATATACTGTTTATAGGAATATAAATTATTTGAATGCATTTTATTTAAAAAAAGTTGAATTAAGTAATGGTAGAACTATCAATGCCTTTTATAGAAGTGGAAATAGGAATCTTTTAGATCCTTTTACAAATGGAGGGTATTATTATGGCAGTGACTACTCTTTTGTATTTCCTTCTAAAGCTACATTAGCTGATAATAGTTTGTTTCTTGGTAAGGATATAATTAATAATTATAATACTTACAACAGCTGGAGTACTTCAACAAGTTTCGGTTTTAGTGAAAATAAAACGGATACATATTATAAGATTGCGATTTTAGATTCAATAAAAATTTCTGACTATGGCAGTGTCAGTTTTTCATATCAGGATATAAATAATCAATTGACCAAACCTTTTCTTAAAAAAATTCAAGTAAAAGCTACAAATAATAAGCTAATTAATAATATTGATTTCAGTTATAATGTAAAAGAAGACAGAGTTTTTTAGAAAAGGCCATAATCAACCAAGAGCAATATTTTTTTGAATATTATACCTATAAGAGTAGCCAGGATAAAATTAATAGTCAAGGTGGCTTAATTCGTAAATTAATACATCCTACCAATGGCTTCGATTTTTTTGTCTATGAACAAAATACTGCTTCAAAAGTATACGGCTATGATGGAAATAATAACTATTTTTTAAATGATATCCAAAATAAGAGTGTACCTGGTCAAAGACTAAAAGAAATTACAACATATGATACAAATGGGAATAATTTCATCAAAAAAAGGTTTTTTTATAATTATGAAAATGGAAGATCAACAGGAATAACATCACAAGAACGAACATCAGCCCCTATAGGAAGCAGTTCTGATCCTTTAGCTCTATATTCGAGCAGTGGAGGTTATTATGAATCATTATATGACGCCGATATTAGTTACAGTAAGGTAATAGAAAAAATAGAAGGTAAAGAAAAAAGCGAATTTTACTTTACAGATCTTGCTACAAATCCTGACTCTTTAGATCTAAAAACTTTTTCGTCCAGCACTCCTGCCAGTTATGTGAGTCTTAGAAAGAAATATATTAGCAAGAGTGCTGAGAGAGGTAAACTATATAGAACAGATAATCAAATTAATGTTAAAAATATATTTTATCCAGGTGATTTATTAAAAGCGTCTAACTGTTATAGTTCCAATTGTAACTTTATTAATATTGATAAACCAGGTAAGAAGTTGCTTACCTATAAACAGATGGTTGATGACAATATTAACTTACCTATTTTAGTTATTGAAAAAAATAATTCTAATAAATATACTCTTTCAGAAAGTATTTATAATAGGTTTGAAAACTCTAATAGATATAGATTAGTAACACAACAGGTGAATCAATTAAATTCTCATTTTGATGAATCAAATTTTGAAAATGCTGAAGTTTTTGAAACAGAAAAATTTGATCTATATGACAATAAAGAGAATTTAATCCAAACAACCCGTAAATCAGGAATACCTATAACTACAATTTGGGGCTATCATCAAACTAAACCTATAGCTATAATTGAAGGAGCTTCCTATTCACAACTTATGCAAATTTTCAATTTAAATCCCAATGATCCTAATTCTTATAAAGAGCTGGAAATCGTTAAAAAATCCAATTTGGATATTGATGATGTAACCGAAAATGAATTAATTTCCAATCTAAATATATTTAAAAAGAAATTGGAACCTATGCCCTTTAAAGTTACATTATATGCTTATGATCCGTTAATAGGGGTTAAAACTATTTTTAATTCTTCAGGGATTAAAGAAAACTATAAGTATGATTCTCAAAATAGACTAGAAAGAATATTTGATAATAATGATAAAATATTAAAAGAATACAAGTATAATTATGCTCCTCTGTCAATTCCCCCTATTATCTTTTACAACTCAGAACACAGTAAACCTTTTACCAGAAATAATTGTGGTCAAGGTTATGACAGCGATACATATGACTATACAGTCCCTGCAGAAATATATTCATCCACGATAAGCCTATCTGATGCTGAACAAAAAGCATTAGATGATATTAATTCAAATGGTCAAGCAGAAGCAAATCAAAACTTGCAATGTTTTGCTTCCGAGTGTCCATTTACTCCTATGGGAGGATTATCTTTGACTAAGCCATCAGTAATTTATAATGAAAATTCATATTTGGTTCATTTTAGCGCTCTTATTAATACTAATGGTATAGATCCTACATCTTTTAGTTCGGGAGCTGGACGTACACTTGGGCTTATAACGGGAACTTGTAGGCCTTCAAGGACTCAAGTGATTACCTTTGATGAACCTTCAGGAGGAATGTTTGGCGATACTCCAGCTAATCGTAGATGGGAGGTAAGAATTGATGCTGTTGGGAATGTGTCTGCAAAATTAGTATCTGGCACAATTACGAGTTCAAGATATGGATATATAAACTTTAAGTTTCATTTTTCAAAAAACTAAACACAATCATGAAAAAACTTATAATTCCTGTAGGGGTTCTTATGATGGGAACTGCCCAGGGGCAGCTTACCAATACGGAAAATTATGTCTACTCCAAGACGTATTTGTCAGATCCTGCACTTGCTAATGTTAAAACCTCTGAAACGGTTCAGTATTTTGACGGACTCGGAAGACCCAAGCAAATCGTTAATGTAAAAGCCTCACCTTTAGGTCATGATGTTGTGACCCATATCGAATATGATCCGTTTGGAAGACAGGTGAAAGATTATCTTCCTGTTCCCCAGCTTTCTACAGCCAACGGAAGTTACTATTCAGGTCCTTTGGGGGTTTATCCAACAACCTATGGCAATGAAAAGATCTATTCAGAGAAGATTCTTGAAAACTCACCTTTAGACCGTATTTTAAGCCAGAAACAAGTTGGAAACGCTTGGGATAATAAGCCTGTACAATTTGGATATGATGCAAATGCCGATGGTGAGGTTAAAAAATATACCGCCACTTTTAACTATACCACTTTTACTTCCCAACTCACTTTATCCGGTTCCTACGGAGTAGGACAGTTATATAAAAATACAGTTACCGATGAAGATGGCAACCAAAGTATTGAGTTCAAAAACGGACAGGGTCAGGTGGTATTGGTCAGAAAAGTAATCAGTGCTACAGAAAGTGCCAATACCTATTATGTTTATAATGATTATAATCAGCTGGCATATGTAATTCCTCCCAAAGCCTCCGTAGAAGCAGATCCGAATACCGTATTGAATGATTTATGTTATCAATATAAATATGACGGGAGAAATCGTCTGGTAGAAAAGAAACTGCCTGGTAAAGGCTGGGAATATATGGTGTATAACGCAGCTGATCAGCTTATACTGACTCAGGATACCGAGCTTAAAGGAAAAGGACAATGGCTCTTTACCAAATATGACCAGTTTGGAAGAACCATTTACACCGGAATTACCAATAATACTGCCAGCAGGGTATCAATGCAAAACAGTGCCAACGTCAATACCGTTTTATATGAAACCAGAACTGCTGCGGCGGGATTTACCTTAAACGGTATGGTGGTATACTATACGAAGCTTTCCACTCCTTCGAATGTTAGCCAGGTGTTAAGTGTTAATTATTATGACACCTATCCTCCAGGTTCTTCTGCAGTTACCAATGTATTTGCCCAGCCTCTTCTTACGGACAATCCGGCTAATGCACAAACGACTAAAGGACTCCTTACCGCTTCCTATATCAAAAATATAGAAGATGATAAATGGACCAGGAACTTTATCTGGTATGATACCAAAGGAAGAAACATCGGTTCAAGAAGCAACAACCATTTAGGAGGCTATACTGTGGTAAACAATAAGTTTGATTATACCGGGGTTATCCTTCAGACCAATACCTATCATAAAAGACTTGCTGCAGATCCTGAAAAGACCATTGTAGAAAAATTCACCTATGATCCCCAGAACAGGCTTCTGACCCACACTCATCAGGTAGACAGCAATCCCGTTGAATACCTTGCCCAGAATAAGTATAATGAAATTTCCCAGCTGGAATCCAAGAAAGTAGGAGGAACAGCTGCATCTCCATTACAGACCATTGCTTATCAATACAATATCCGGGGCTGGATGACTAAGGTTAATGATCCGGCAAACCTCAATGGAAAATTATTTGGATATGAAATGAAGTATAACAATCCTGTGTATACCAATACGTCAACAGGAAGGTTTAATGGAAATATTGCTGAGATTGATTGGAATATTTCCAGTAATGAAGGGCTGAAAAGATACAATTATCAGTATGATTCTTTAAACAGGATGCTGAAAGGAGTGTATTCCGAACCTAATTCTTCTGTAGCCCAGAATAATTATTTTAACGAAGAGCTGAGTTATGATCTCAATGGAAATATTAAAACCTTAAAAAGATTTTCATTGCCTGTTTCCGGGGGAACTATCGCGGAGAAGATTGATGATCTTGTCTATAATTATCAGAATGGGGACAAAAGTAATACACTGGATAAAATTACTCTTCCTTCAGGGGTTATTAACAACCGTTCAGGATACAATGCTTTGCAGGGAACCATGGCCTATAATCTTAATGGAAATATGACAGATCATCCTGATAAAAAAATGAAGATCAGTTATAATTACCTGAATTTGCCTAGTTATATTTCAGTTAACGAAGGGTTGATAGGTATTTCCAACACCAGCTACACCTACAGGGCAGATGGCATGAAAGTATCTAAATCATACAGTATGAATGGTTCCATAGAAACCAATTATCTAGACGGTTTCCAGTATGATAACAGACATGCCTATGATACTTCAGCCTCTCTTTACACCATTCCGGTATTAAAATTTGTACCGACTTCCGAAGGGTATTATGATTTTACGGAAAATAAGTATATTTACAATTACACGGATCATTTAGGAAATGTAAGAGTGAGCTATAAGAATAATGGTACTGCACTTGAGGTTATTGATGCCAACAACTATTATCCTTTTGGATTAAAACACCAGGAGGGGCTTATTGTGCCTGCTCCTTTTGGAGGAGTTCCTTATAATTACAAGTATAACGGAGAGGAACTACAGGAAAGTGGTATGTATGATTATGGAGCTAGATTCTATATGCCGGATATTGGGAGATGGGGAGTTGTTGACCCGTTGGCTGAAAAAATGACAAAACATAGCCCTTATAATTATGCTTTTAGTAATCCTATTAATTTTATTGACCCAGATGGAAGAGAAGGTTTAGGCTGGGGATTGAAAAATGGGGTATGGCATTTTGTAGAAGGAATGCAAAAAGGAGATGATACGTACAAAAATGGAGGCTATACAAATTTTGCTTCAGACGGTTCAACAATTGAGAGCGGAAGTATTAATGGAGGTCCCTTTGCAGCTGTATATTTAGGATATTCAGCCAGCGATGTTGCTTACAGTGAAAATAATTTCACAAATTGGAATTATCGTCATGGAAATGAATATGATACACGAAATGAAGCTTATCTAGCATGGCAATCAAACCCTAATTATTATGTTGGAGAGGATTTTTGGAGTAGAACATTTAGAACAATGGGATTTGCTTTTAGGGAAGCTAAATTAGATATGGCAGAAGGTCTCACATTTGCTAATGAGGCTAGAGCTGCTAAATTTGCCTTGTCTTCAAAAATTGCAGCAGAAGCAAGTGAACAAGGATTTAAAAGTATTAATAAGGGAATTAATCCTGAAATTGTAGCTAAATATTTACAACAGATGGAAACTAATTCTTTTACTGAATTTCGAGGAGTGGCAGGATATAAACACGAAGGGATTCTGTATTTTAACGAAGGAAATCATAAAATGAATGCAGCTATTCAGTATAAAATAAAAACAGGTGATTATAAATATATGGATTTACTTATGAAATATTCTAAATTTGATGAAGCAAATCCCTTACAATATCATCAAAGAGTATATAAATTTCCTGTAAAACCATCAAAATAATGCATAAAATATCCTTAATAACTCTAAAAGAAATACAAACTCTAGAAAATAAAAATGATTATATTTTTGTTAATTTTGCTTATCCACATTCTTTGAAAATAGGTTACTTTTATGATGAAATAAAAAAAAGTGAAAGACATAAATTAATTAAGCTTTTTAATCAATTAACAGGTGTTGAAATTAGAGTAGATGATACTTTGGGCAAATTGCACATAATTTTACTTCAGCTATTATTAAATGGAAAGCAAGATAATATTGTTATTAGTACTATCGGTTTCCATATTATATCATTCGAATTTTTAATAAATAATTTTACAAAAATCTTCAATAATTTAAATGGTCTTGCAAATAAGAATATAATTATTGTAGAATGCAATATTAACAATCAAGAAGACATTGAATATCTTGAAAAGTATTTTAGTGAATAATATTAAAAGCTGCCTATTTAGATTACCCCATTACCGCACGATTGTATCGTGTGGCAGATAACAAAGAAGAGGCTATCTCATTTTTGAGAAAGTCTCTTTTTATCTTCATCGTTTAAAGAACTTATATTGCATATATAATGGCATTAATTTAATGTCAATAAATAATCTTTTGTTGTAATTTGAATAAAATAATATGTTATGTTTTCATATCTGAAAAACATGTATATTGGATCTACCAAATTAAAGCGTAATCCGAAAAGCATATAGAGTAGGAGAAAATCAAAAAATATTACTATGAAAAACTTAAGAAAACTTTCAAAAAGAGAATTGAAAACTGTTCAGGGAGGTATCCCAATGTGTCTTGCAGGATACTTCTGGTGCTCACTGGAAAGAAAATGTATCCCTGTTGGGTCACCATGCGGACTTATTATCGATTAATTAATTAAAAATAGTAAAACAGGCTGTCCCGGAAATGGGATAGCTTTTTTTATGTGCTCTCACCAATCGACTTAGGAATCAGGAGCGTAAAGAAAATTTCAATGTAATCCGTTAAAAAATTTTCACTGTCTGAGCATGGGACTTGTTCAGAACCGAAGCAGAATCGAATGATCCATGCGAGTTTGGAAATTTTAGGAGTACATTCCAATTTTTAGCGGATGATTCCCGTCTTGAACTTTTGCATACTTTTGTTTCAAGACAAAAGTATAAGTATAAATTATGAATGAAAATCATAATAAATATTTCACAGGGTATTTGTTTTAGTTCTTTTTTAATCTGTGTATTTGATGGTATTAGCCAGCAGTCATTTAAAAAGTAGTATATTACTCATTAATGTCCGACTTAGGAATCAGGAGCGTTAAGAAAATTTGAATGTAATCCGTTAAAAAATTTCCACTGTCTGAGCATGGGACTTGTTCAGAACCGAAGCAGAACCGAATGATCCATGCGAGTTTGGAAATTTTAGGAGTACATTCCAATTTTTAGCGGATGATTCCCGTCTTGAACTTTTGCATACTTTTGTTTCAAGACAAAAGTATAGATGAAAATCATATTAAATATTTCCCAAGTTATTGTTTTACTTCTTTTTTGTATATGTCACTTATTTATTCATGGTATTAACCGCCAGTCATTTAAAAAGTAGTATGTACTAATGTATGACTTAGGAATCAGGAGCGTTAAGAAAATTTCAATGTAATCCGTTAAAAAATTTCCACTGTCTGAGCATGGGACTTGCTCGGAACCGAAGCGGAACCGGATGATCCATGCGAGTTTGGAAATTTTAGGAGTACATTCCAATTTTTAGCGGATGATTCCCGTCTTGAACTTTTGTATACTTTTGTTTGACTACTTCGAATCTTCGATTTCAAGGCAAAAGTATAAGTAAAAATAATGAATGAAAATCATCCAAACTGGATTTTCAACTCTCACTGAAAAACCGTATTTTTGTACATCTAAAAAGTAAAAGAACGAATGAATTCCTACAAAAATCCATTGGAAGAGCGCTACTCCAGTGAAGAAATGTTATTTAACTTCTCACACAATAACAAATTCCAGAATTGGAGAAAGCTTTGGATAGCTCTTGCTGAAATCGAAAAAGACCTTGGACTTGAAATTACAGACGAGCAGATCGCTGAGTTAAAAGCTAATGCTGAAAACATCGATTATGAGAAAGCAGCAGAGTATGAAAAAAAATTCCGTCATGATGTAATGGCTCACGTTCACGCTTATGGGGATGTGGCGCCTTCAGCAAAAGGAATTATCCACCTGGGAGCTACTTCGGCTTTTGTAGGAGACAATACAGACTTAATCCAAATCCGTGACGGACTTTTAATCTTAAAGAAAAAGTTGGTTAACGTAATGAAGAACTTAGCAGACTTTGCTATTCAGTATAAAGATCTTCCAACTTTAGGGTTTACACACTTCCAGCCGGCTCAGCTGACAACAGTTGGAAAAAGAGCTACACTTTGGTTACAGAGTTTGGTTCTTGACATCGAAGAACTGGATTTCTTCCTTGAAACCCTTCGTTTCAGAGGAGTAAAAGGAACTACAGGAACTGCTGCAAGTTTCCTTGAATTGTTCAACGGAGACTATTCCAAAGTAAAACACCTAGATAAAGAACTTTCAAAAAGATTCGGCTTCGATAAAGTTTTCGGAGTTTCCGGACAGACTTACGATAGAAAAATTGATGCTAAAGTGGTTGCTTTATTAGGCAATATTGCACAATCTGCACATAAATTCACAAACGATTTACGTTTACTTCAAAACCTTAAGGAAATTGAAGAACCATTCGAGAAAAACCAGATCGGTTCATCGGCAATGGCGTACAAGCGTAACCCAATGAGAAGCGAAAGAATCGGAGCATTGGCAAAATATGTAATGTCTCTGACAACAAGTTCTGCAATGGTAGCTTCTACACAATGGTTTGAAAGAACATTGGATGACTCTGCGAATAAGAGATTAACCATTCCTCAGGCGTTTTTAGCCGTGGATGCTATTCTTTTGATCTGGAACAATATTCTGAACGGAATCGTTGTTTATCCAAACAGAATCAACAAGCACATTATGGAAGAGCTTCCTTTCATGGCGACAGAATATATCATCATGGAAGAAGTAAAAGCAGGTGGTGACCGTCAGGAAATCCACGAGGTGATCAGAGTTCACTCTATGGAAGCTTCCAAGAAAGTGAAAGAGGAAGGAAAAGAAAACGACCTTATCGAAAGAATCCTGAATGATAACTCTTTAAAACTAGACAAATCAAAACTGAAAGAAGTTTTAGATCCTAAAAACTTTATCGGGTTCGCGCCGATCCAGACGGAAGAATTCGTCAAGAACGAGGTACAGCCGATTATAGACCAAAACAAAGACTTAATAGGATTGGAAGCTGATCTTAAAGTATAAAACAATATGCAGTCTTTTGGGCTGCATATTTTATTTCCCACTCCAGGTAATATGAAAAAACTACTATTAACCATTCTTTTAACACCAATCCTTTCTTTTTCTCAGACTAAAGAAGATTTACATTATTTTAAATCCAAAGATTCATTAGTAGGAGTAAAAGATAAAGCAGGAAAAATAATTGTTCCTGCACAGTTCAAAGTCTTTTCATTCCTAAAAGATGGAGATCCTGTAGAAGGAGAAACCATTCTTTTTGATGGAAGCAAAGAAGGCGAAAAACCGGAGAAAAATGCATGGGGCTATGTGTATGACAGAAATGGGAAATTCCTGTATCAGCCTTTCCTTTATGACAATGGAGCAGATTATTTCTCTGAAGGACTGAGAAGATTGGTTAAAAATGGTAAAGTAGGATTTGCAGACCGAAACGGAAAGATCATTATTGAAGCTGAGCATGATTTTGCATCCCCCTTTAATTATGGATATGCTGCATTTTGTGATGGTTGCGACTGGGAAAAAACAAATGACGAGCACAGATCCATTGTAGGCGGAAAATGGGGTGTGATGAATGTCAAAGGAGAAACTGTTCAGCCAGTTGCAAAACAGTCTGGAAATGATGTTGAAATAGACGGAAAATACTACCCAAATCCGTTTCAGTACAATGAAAAGGAGAAGAATATCCTTCAGTTCTTTGAAAAACAGAAGAAAAAGCTTTCAGATCTTTATTATGTGAACTTTTATAATAAACTGTCTGAAAAAGAAAAGAATCTGTTTTTTGAAATTGTGGAAAGACCAAAAGAAAACTTTCCGTATTATCAGGTGAATACCTATAATCACAAGAAGAAAGATTTGGATATGCTTTACCGTTTCAAATTCCTGGTTTCAGAAGATGGTAAAACATTTTATGCCATTGAGGATTTTAATGAAAAGAAAGTTCCTTTTGAAAACTGGCTGAAAGAAGAAATAAAAAATGCAGAAGACTTTCAGAAAGAACATAAGGATAATCCGAATAAATTTATCAATAAATAATATAAAATTGGAAATTCGGCAGTTCAAATTTGAAGAACATATGACTTATTCCTTTAAATTTGTACAGAATAATGATTGGGGAGAAAATCTCTTTCAAAAATTTCCAATATAGATGGGTTTAAAGAAAAAAACTTTAACTCAGAAAAAGTAAAAAAGAAAAATAAATCTAATATTAAAAATCTGACATCTAATTTTTAATAATGTTACAGAATCAAAATCATCAACAATTAATGGCCGATCTTAAGGAGCTGGTAGACAAGACAAGAAGTCAGGTCGCTGCTCAGGTAAACTCGGCAATGGTGGTTTTGTACTGGGAAATAGGAAAAAGAATAAATGAAGATGTTTTAGATAATAAGAGAGCAGAGTATGGTAAAGAAGTTATTGTACAAATCTCTCAACAACTTACGTTAGAATTTGGAAATTCATTTTCTGAAAAAAATATCCGAAAAATGATGCAGTTTGCGTCTGTTTTTAGTGATTTTAATATTGTCGCATCAGCGATGCGACAATTATCATGGACTCACTTTCTGCTTCTCATTCCTATTTCACAAGATACTAAAAGAAACTTTTATCTTGAAGTTTGTAAAATTGAAAATTGGAGTGTCAGAGTCTTAAGAGAGAAAATCAATTCTCTGCTTTTTGAACGAACAGCAATAAGCAAAAAGCCTGAGGAAATAATAGATAAAGAACTGAAAAAATGGTCTGAAAATAATATTTTAAACCCTGATTTGGTTTTTAAAGATCCCTATTTTCTTGATTTTTTGGAATTGAAAGATACATTTTCTGAAAAAGATTTAGAAGAAGCCATTATCGTGGAACTTCAAAAATTCATTTCTGAGTTGGGAAGTGATTTTGCATTTCTTTCAAGACAAAAAAGAATCACAATAGATAATAGAGACTACTACCTAGATTTGCTTTTCTATCATAGGAAACTAAAATCTTTAGTCGTTATCGAACTGAAATTAGGTGAATTTGAAGCCAGCCATAAAGGGCAGATGGAGCTTTATCTCTCATACCTTAATAAATATGAAAAAGTAGAAGGTGAAAACCCTCCCATTGGTTTAATCCTTTGTTCCGGGAAAAATTCCGAACATATAGAACTCATGAATCTGGAAGGGGATAATATAAAAGTAGCAGAATATTTACTTATCTTACCTTCAGAAAAAGTTTTGCTTGAAAAATTGCATCGTTCAATAGAGATAGCAAGAAATAAATTTGAAAATAAAAAATAAATCTAATATTAAAAATCTGACATCTAATGTCTAATAACAAAAGAATTTTCGTAGAAAAAAGAGGAATTTTCGATGTTGAAAGTCCAAAAATTTTTGATGAAGTAAAAGCGGTTGTCCCGGCAGTTCAAAGTGTGAAAGTATACAATGTATATGATATTTTCAATCTGAACGACGGAGAATTTGAAAAAGTGGTAAACAACACTTTCGTAGACCCTGTTACTGATATTTTACATACAGAAAACCCTGCAAAGGCTATTCATTTCGGGATGGAATTTTTGCCGGGACAGTATGATCAGAGAGCAGATTCTGCACAGCAGTGTATCGCTTTGCTGACTGAAAATGAAAAATCAAAAGTAAGAAGTGGTAAGCTGATCGAATTTGAAGGAGTTTCTGAAGCGGATTTGGTTAAAATCAAAGACCTTTTGATCAACAAAGTGGAATCTCAGGAAAAGGACTTATCTATTCTGGATATTCCTGCAGAGGAAACCCCATCAAAAGTAATCATCCACGAAAACTTCATCAATTTCAATGATGCAGAACTTGAGAACTTCTATAACAGCCACGGTTTTGCATTAGGATTGGATGACCTGAAATTCATTCAGGAATACTTCAAAACTGAAGAAAGAAATCCTACGGAAACAGAATTAAAAGTATTAGACACCTATTGGAGTGACCACTGTCGTCACACGACATTCGAAACAGAATTGTCAGATATTCAGTTTGAAGGTCAGTTCAAACACACATTGGAAACTATTTTCAATGATTATATCGAGAAAAGAAAATTCTTAGGCCGTGAGCTGAAGCCAATTTCCTTAATGGACCTGGCAACAGTATGCGGTAAATATTTCCATAAAACAGGGAATCTTGATAACCTTGTTATTTCTGATGAGATCAATGCATGTACCATTCAGATCGAAGCAGAATATGACGGTAAAAAAGAACCTTGGTATTTATTATTCAAAAACGAAACGCACAATCACCCTACGGAAATTGAACCTTTCGGTGGAGCATCTACTTGTTTAGGAGGGGCAATCAGAGATCCATTATCCGGAAGATCTTTCGTTTTCCAGGCGATGAGATTAACGGGAGCTGCAGACGTTTTGGAATCTGTTGACAAAACTTTACCAGGGAAACTCCCTCAGAAAACCATTACCAAACAGGCTGCCAACGGATATTCATCTTATGGTAACCAGATCGGTCTTGCCACTACTATGGTTTCTGAAATCTATGACGAAGGCTATAAAGCTAAAAGAATGGAAGTTGGTTTCGTAACCGGAGCCGTTCCTGTAGATTGGGTAAGACGTGAGAAGCCTGAAAACGGTGATTCAATCATTATCTTAGGAGGAGCAACAGGCCGTGACGGAGTAGGAGGAGCAAGCGGAAGTTCGAAAGAGCAGGACGAGACTTCTATCCACACGATGAGTTCTGAAGTTCAGAAAGGAAATGCTGTAGAAGAGCGTAAAATTCAGAGATTATTCAGAAATCCTGAGGTAACAAAGCTGATCAAAAAATCAAACGACTTCGGAGCAGGAGGAGTTTCTGTGGCAATTGGTGAAATTGCAGACTCTTTAGAAGTAAACCTTGATGTATTACCATTAAAATATGAAGGATTAAACGGAACCGAGCTGGCTATTTCCGAATCTCAGGAAAGAATGGCAGTGGTAGTTGATCCTCAGGATAAAGAAAAATTCATTAAATTCTGTGAAGCAGAAAACATTGTTGCGGTAGAAGTAGCAAAAGTAACAGATTCCGGAAGAATGCAGATGTTCTGGAAAGGAGATAAAATTGTAGATCTTTCAAGAGCTTTCTTAGATACCAACGGATGTTCAAAATCTCAGGAAGTGAAGATCACTCATCTTGAAGAAGTAAAAGAAGAAACAAAAGCTTTCACAGCAGAAAACTTCCTGAACATCTTAAAAGATAAAAACGTAGCTTCCCAAAAAGGACTATTGGAAATGTTCGACTCTTCAATTGGAGCCACTACAGTAGCAATGCCTTTAGGTGGAAAATACCAGCAGACCCTGATGGAAGGAAGTGTGCAGACACTGCCGATCTTAGGAGCAAAAGATATAAAAACCGTTTCTCTGGCAAGCTGGGGATTCGATGCTGAAATCTCAAAACAAAACTCCCTGTTAGGATCATCTTACGCCGTAGTAGAGAGTGTAGCGAAGATTGTAGCGATGGGAGGCGATTATAAAAACATCCGACTAAGCTTCCAGGAATATTTTGAAAAATTGGGACAGAACCCTGAAAAATGGGGTAAACCTTTGGCTTCACTTTTAGGAGCTTACGATGCACAAATCAATTTAGGTCTTGCGGCGATCGGAGGAAAAGATTCCATGAGCGGAACGTATCAGGATCTGAATGTTCCGCCAACCCTGATTTCTTTTGCATGTGCTAACGGAGACAAAGAAAATATCATTTCTCCTGAATTGAAAAACGCAGGAAACAAATTATATTTCTTCAATCATATTGCTCAGGAAAACGGACTTCCAAACTATAATGCTTTAAAAGAAGTTTTTGAATTCATTTTTGAAAACATCAAAGCAGGAAAAATTGTTTCTGTGAAAACAGTAAAAGAAGGAGGTTTGGCAGTAGCTTTAGCAAAAATGAGCTTCGGTAACAGATTAGGAGCTGAAATCAATGCTGATGAAGCTGTTTTATTAGCTAAAAATATCGGTAGCTTAATCATTGAAGCTAAAGAAGAATTAAGCTCAGCAGCTCTTCAATTGATCGGAGAAGTAAAAGACTCAGGTGCTGTAAAAATCAATGGTATTGAATCAAACATCACAGATCTTGTAGCTGCTAATACCAATACTTTCGAGAACCTTTTCCCGACAGTAGAAAAAGAAAAGATTACGGTTGAAATTGATGAAAAATCAAACTCAATCCATCCAAGAAATATCATCATCAAAAAACACGGAATCGCACAGCCTAAAGTTTTTGCTCCGGTATTCCCGGGAACCAACTGTGAGTATGACACGCTGAATGCATTCCAGAAAGAAGGCGCTGTAGTAAGCAGTTTACCTTTAATCAATATCAATCACCAGTTATTGGATGAAAGCATTGATGCATGGGTAGAAGAGATCAGAACATCTCAGATTCTGGCATTCTCAGGAGGTTTCTCTGCGGGTGATGAACCGGATGGTTCTGCAAAATTTATCGTTAACGTTCTGAAAAACGAAAAAATGAAAAATGCAGTACACGAATTATTAGACAGAGATGGAATGATTATCGGGATCTGTAACGGATTCCAGGCATTGGTGAAATCAGGATTGTTACCTTACGGAAGAATCAAAGATCTGGATGAAAACTCTCCAACATTAGCTCATAATGCTATCAGAAGACATATCTCTCAGATGGTTACTGTAAAAGTAGTGAATGACGAAAGCCCTTGGTTAAAAGGAATGAAAGGACAAACTTTCACTATTCCGATTTCCCACGGAGAAGGACGTTTCATGGCTTCAGAAGAAGAGATTAAGAAATTGTATGAAAACGGGCAGATTGCAACTCAGTACATTGATCTTGATGGAAACATTGCCCACGGAATGCCATTCAACCCTAATAATTCATTATTCGGAATTGAAGGAATTACCAGCCCATGTGGAAAGATCTATGGAAGAATGGGCCATCCGGAGCGTTTTGCAGACGGTCTCATGAAGAATATACCAACCGCGAATTATCACAACATATTCAAAAACGGTGTTGAATACTTCAAATAATAATACAAGAAAAATGATCGTCATCCATGGCGGTCATTTTTCGTCTTTAGGAGGTTTCTACGAAGAAGCTTCCAACGTTCTCATGAAGGATACAGATTGGAAAGTAGGAACACTAGATGGCTTTGATGATATTCTCTACGGAGGTTTCGGAGTGATTGAAGGCAAAGAAAAAATTGAAATCATCTGGAAAGAAGCAGAAAAGTCAAAAGAAGACTTAGGCTTTAAGGCTACCCGTGAATTCTATGAAAACAAGATCAGGCAGGGAAAACCCTTCAACACAGAGCTCATTCAGCAGAAATTAAATGAATTGACTGAAGGGAAAGGGCAGACGCTTTTTGAAATACTGGTGGAAATTATAGAATCACATACGAATATTACGCTGACATTAGAATGATGTAATGAGTAATAAGTAATTTTGTTATATCAGCTTCATCCAATCAACTTGTTGATTCATTCTTTGCTTCCTTGGATAAACATACTCACAATAAAACCTTTGCGTCAAAAATTTAACTATTAAGAATAAAGATTGTAAGAAAAGTTAAGATTCATCGCCGATGAATAGAAAATTCTGCTTCATAATAGCTTTAGCTGTTGCCTTAATAATTCTTTATTCCTTCAAAAATCTTAATGGTTCAAATAAGTTTATTCAACCAGGGTACAAATTGGTCTATAGCTAAGTGAAACGCCCTTGCGAACGAAAACATAAAAAGTTAAACCATGAGCGTCTTTTGCGTTAAAAATCACACAAAATTGAGGAGAATTATTTCCCTTAAACGATTTTTTCTTAATACTTTTACTTCAACAAAACAGGAAACAATAAAGTTCAATGAAGAAAATTATGTACGGGCTGTTCTTCGGTGACAGCATTACCTACGGAGAATATGACGGAGTTTTTGGCGGCTGGGTAGATATTCTGAAAAGATATGCCCTGCAGAAATTTCATGAAGGAAATGGAGATGAACTGATCCTGTTCAATCTCGGAATAGGAGGAGAAACCACAGAAGGATTGCTCAAAAGAATTCCTCATGAATTGGCTGCAAGAAATTCTGCTGATGGAAATATCGTTTTTCTAAGCTATGGAGCCAATGATCTTGCGGTAAAAGATGGAGTACAGATTGTAGATCCTGAAAAATTTAAAACCAATATCAAAGAAGCTGTCGCACATGCCAGGCAGTTTTCCAATACCATTTATCTTGTAAGCATTCTTCCTTTCTCTCAAAAAATAGATGGAGTAGTAGTCAGCTCCGGGAAGAAAAGAATCAATGAAGATGTGGTTGTTTACAATCAAATTTTGAAAAATATTGCAGCAGAAGACTCATTGGGATATATAGATTTTTATTCTGCTTTCCTGGATGATAAAGAAATTCTGCTTTCTGCAGACGGTGTGCATCCTAATGAAAAAGGCTATGGAATGATGGCCGAAATCGCAATTCCAATCATTGAAAAGTATCTGTAATGCCTAATTTATTTTCTTATGGAACCCTGCAGAAAGAGCAGGTACAGCTTGAAACTTTTGGAAGAATTTTACAAGGTGAAAAAGATATCTTATCAGGCTATAAATTAAGTATGCTTGAAATTACAGATCCTGAAGTACTTCGGAAAAGCGGTCAGAAATACCATCCTGTACTTGAATTTTCGGGGAATGATAATGACCAGGTAGAAGGAGTACTTTTTAAGGTGACAGAAGAAGAAATTCTTCAGGCAGATGAATACGAAGTGGATGATTACAAAAGAATCGAAACCGTTTTTAAATCTGGAAAAGAAGGGTTTATCTATGTCGGGAAATAGTCATTGCAAGCAACGTGAAGTAATCTCACTATCTCCTATGAAATTCCAACAGTCTCTTTGTCATTCCGGGCAAAGCAAGGAATCTAAGCTTGAGTGTTCTCTCGCAGATTTCGCTAATATTAAATTGGCTTCAGCCCAAACTTAAAAAAACTCCTGACATACCCTTGTCACAACCTGTTTTTATCTTTGTGCTAACAAAAAATCAATAAATGAATAACGTAAAAATAGAACCTTTTAAGGTGATCGGGATCTCTGTAAGAACAACCAATGAAAATGGACAGGCAGGAAAAGATATTCCGGTATTATGGGAGAAAATGATCAGCGAGAATATTGTCAATTCAATTCCAAATAAAATAGACAATACCATTTATTCCATCTATACAGATTACGAAAAAGACCATACAAAACCTTATACAACGGTTCTCGGATGTAAAGTCGAAAACCTTGATAACATCCCGGAAGGAATGGTTGGCTATTCTTTTGATGGTGGAGAATATCTGAAATTTGTCCCAAAAGGAGACCTTTCAAAAGGGTTGGTTATCAACGAATGGTTAAAAATCTGGGAAATGGGTTTGAACAGAACATTTACCGCCGATTTTGAAGTGTATGGAGAAAAAGCACAAAATCCTTCAGATGCCGAAGTAGATATTTTCATCGCTGTAAAATAACAAAAAGTGAAAAAACTTGCCTTCACAACCTTTGAACTGAAGACGTGATATTCCCCTCCTTCGGAGGGGTGTCAAAAATTCAAAGAATTTTTGACGGGGTGGTCAAACAATATTTGTCAACAATTCCCCAATTTTAACTAAAAACATATTTCCCATACACCAAGACTCCGACAATCACAGATGCAATGGCTGTCAGCAATACAGCTCCGGCAGCAATGTCCTTAATAAAGCCAATTCTTTTGTCGAAATCAGGTTGAATGATATCACAGATCTTTTCAATAGCGGTATTAAAAATTTCAGCACTTAAAACAGCGAATGAGGCAATAAGAACCAAAGCGGTGTCTGTGCTGCTCAGGTTGAAATAAAAAATAAGGAAGAGATTGACAAAAAATGCGATGAGCTCAATCTGGAAATTCCTTTCCGTTTTTATCATCATCAAAACACCCCTGAAAGCATTGAGAAAACTTTTATGAATAGGAGGTTTTTCCATAATTCTGAACTTTTCAGACAAAGATAGCCTTTGTATTTTGATAAAAAATGATTCTTCGAAGAAATATATGCATAATGTCAAGGCTCAAAACAAATTAAGGATCTTTGTTAAAAACTCCTCCATATTATTCTTTTCTTTGTTGTATGTATTTATTATATTTGTAGAAACTTATTTTATAAATCTATGAAATTTATTATTTCAAGTGGTGAACTGCAGAAGGCTTTGCAAACTGTAAGTGGCGTAATATCAAGCTCTCAATCGAGACCGATTTTAGAAAACTATCTTTTTGAATTAGACGGAAATAATGTTACCATTACAGCATCTGACGGCGAGACAACTCTTGTTACTTCCCTGGAAGTAAAGTCTGATGATACAGGTAAATTTGCTGTTCCTGCTAAAATTTTTCAGGATTTTATCAAGACATATGGTGAACAGCCTCTGACATTTGTTGTAAAAGACAATGCCGAAGGTACCGGAAGCCAGCTTGAGATTTTAGATGAAAAAGATAATTTCGCAGTAGCATTAGACAATGCTGATGACTATCCTGAATTACCGGAATTCGACGCTTCCCAAAGTGTAACGATGCCGGCAGGAGTTTTGTCTGAAGCTTTGACAAACACACTATTTGCTACAAGTAACGACTCTCTTCGTCCGGTAATGACAGGAGTGCTTTTCCAGTTTGGAGAAAATGAAACCAATTTCGTTTCTACAGACTCCCACAGATTGGTGGTGTACAAAAGAGCAGACCTGATGAATGCCGAACCGATGGAGTTTATCATGCCTAAAAAGCCTCTTAACATTTTCAAAAATATCCTGGCAAGTTCCAATGAAGACGTAACCATCGACTTCAATGAGAATATGGCTAAATTTACTTTTGGTAAGCATATCTGGATCTGTAGACTGATTGATGGTAAATATCCAAACTATACAGCGGTAATTCCAAAAGAAAATCCAAATGTATTGACCATCAACAGAAACCTGTTGCTGGGAGCAATCAAAAGAGCGTCTATCATGTCTAACAAATCTACCAACCAGGTGAGATTCAAGCTTTCCGGAAATATTCTTCACCTTCATGCAGAAGATACTGAATATGCAAATAAAGCTGACATGCAGATTCCTTGCGACTACAACGGAGAAGATATCAATATCGGATTCAGCTCAAAATTCTTAACAGAAATGCTTACGATTTTAGGATCTGATGATATTACCATGAAAATGTCTCAGCCTAACAGGCCAGGAATCATTGAACCTCTTGATGGTCTTGAAGAAAATGAAAATATCTTAATGTTATCAATGCCGGTAATCGGATTGTAATATTGATTTAGTATACAAATAAAAAGCCGGAATTTTCCGGCTTTTTTTGTAGGGTCTAATCGACTTAGGAATCAGGAGCGTTAAGAAAATTTAAATGTAATCTGCCAAAAAATTTCCATTGTCTGAGCATGGGATATACTATTGAACCGAAGAAGAACCAGATGATCCATGCGAGTTTGGAAATTTTAGGAGTACATTCAAATTTTTAGCGGATGATTCCCGTCTTGAACTTTTGTATACTTTTGCTTCAAGGCAAAAGTATAATAAGAGAAAGGCGTATTCAAAAGAATATTAAATCAATAGTGTTATTTGTGAATCATTAGCGTCATTAGTGTTTAAATCAACTCATCATGGAAATAAAAATACAGTCTTCCCAAACCTCAGATTTTTCCGCAGAGTTCACAACTGAAAATTACAGCGTGTTTCTATGGAAAGGTTCCGGTGTTTTCTCAGTAGATGGTATTAATTATTCTTACAGCGGATACAATATTCTCTTTCTTTCTCCTTATCAAAAGGTGAAACTGGTTTCGGAATCTGATGAAAATATCCACGTGCTTTTCTTTCACGGAGATTATTACTGTATAGAATATCATAAAAAAGAAGTGGCTTGTAACGGACTTCTTTTCAATAATATTTATCTGAATCCGAGTGTTGAGCTTTCGGAAGAGAGTTATCATTATATTCTTGAGCTTTTTAATCATATCAAAAAAGAAGAAAGTGAAAAGCATCCGTTTTCTGAATCCATTATCAAGACCTATATTCAGCTCATTCTTGCTATCGGAAGCAAACAGAAAAGCAGTATTGAAAACAGCATAATTTCTAATGAAAAGCTTCCCAATAAAAATGCTGCAGAATTTCAGAAACTGCTGGAAACATATTTTAAAACAGAAAAAGAACTGTCATTTTACAGCGATAAACTGAACATTACCAATAGTACATTAAGCAAAGCGGTAAAAAAAGAATTTGCCAAAACACCCACACAGCTTATCAATGAGAGAATCATTCTTGAATCTAAGAAACTGCTTCATTTAACCTATCGGTCTGTCAAGGAAATTGCTTCAGAGTTAGGATTTGCCGATGAATTTTATTTCAGCAGGTACTTTAAAAAATCCGTTGGCTGCTCACCTAAAAATTACAGAGAAAAAGTAGGAATTTCTGTGGTGGCAAAAATGTCCATGTAATGTCCCGAAATGTCTATGTTGGCGCTCTGTGCATGTGAATACCTTTGGTGAAAAATAAATCACATGAAAAACAGCAGACTTTATCACCAATTATTACAATGGGATACGTACTTTTTCAATTTTCTTAGAATCTCAATTTTCATCGTTATGGCTTGGATTGGAGGCTTGAAAGCCTTTCATTATGAAGCTGATGGAATTGTTCCTTTCGTTGCCAACAGCCCTTTGATGAGTTTTTTCTACAAAAATGCAGACCATAAAGTTATTAAGGAAGATAAAAAACGGGTTGCAGAATACACTTTGTATAAAAATCCTGAAGGAAAAGTGGTTCAGAAAAATATTGACTGGCATCAGGAAAACGGAACATATGCCTTTTCCTACGGTTTAGGGACAATGATCGTTGTAATAGGAGTTATGGTATTACTGGGGATTTGGTTTCCTAAAATTGGAACAATTGGAGGTGCTTTAACATTTTTAATGTCATTGGTTACCCTGTCATTTCTGGTCACCACTCCTGAAGTATATGTACCGAATCTGGGGGGAGATTATGCAACTCCCCAGTATGGTTTTCCCTATCTGTCAGGAGCAGGACGTCTCGTATTGAAGGATATTATCATGATGGCCGGAGGGTTGGTATTATTTTCTGATAGCCTGAAGAAGCTGGTGAGACCATTGGACCAATAGTTTCATGAATCAGCAGCACAAAGATTAACGAAAATTTATTATCTTAAAATCGCTTCTAAATTTCTCTATTTCTCAAAAAAACACGACATTTGTAGCTCGAAAAATCATCCATGAAAATGGTGGGATTTCAAATAAAAGTTTCAAAATAGAGCAGATGAAACCATAGGACACATCTGACGAATTAAATAAGTAGATAGATTAACAAATGAAAATATCAAACAACTGGCTGAAGGACTTTGTAAAAACGGAATCAAAAACTGAAAGAATCGGTGAATTCCTTACAGATATAGGTCTTGAGGTTGAAGGGATAGATAAATTTGAAAGTGTAAGAGGCAGCCTGGAAGGAATTGTTGTAGGTAAAGTACTTACCTGCGAAAAACATCCTAATGCTGACAAACTGAAGAAGACAACAGTAGAGGTAGGAAACGGAAAAGTGTTGAACATTGTTTGCGGAGCTCCGAATGTTGAAGCAGGACAGACTGTTCCTGTAGCCGTTGTTGGAACAAAAATCTATGATAAAACAGGAAACTTTTTTGAAATTAAAGAAGCAAAAATCAGAGGAGAGGTTTCTCAGGGAATGATCTGTGCAGAAGACGAACTAGGCCTTAGCGAAGATCACGGAGGAATTATGGTGCTGGATGAAACAAAATATGAAGTAGGGAAAAACTTTGCAGACTATTTTGAGTTGACCAACGATGAGGTTTTTGAAATCGGATTGACACCGAACAGAACAGATGCTATGTCTCACTATGGTGTTGCCAGAGATTTACACGCTTATCTTTCTACGAACCAATTGAAGTCGCAATTTAATAAAGTTGCTTCTGAAGTTTTGAATAATGAAGGAACTCATGATTTCAAACTGGAAATTGAAGATGCAGAATTGTGTCCAAGATATATCGGTGCTGTGATTGAAGACGTAAAGGTAGCAGAATCACCGTCCTGGTTGAAAGACAGACTGAGAGCGATCGGATTAAGCCCGATCAATAACGTTGTAGATATTACCAACTATATTCTTCACGGATACGGACAGCCGCTTCACGCGTTTGATGCAGATAAAATTGCAGATAAAAAAGTGAAAGTAGGTGTAGTAAAACCGGGAACGAAATTCACGACTTTAGATGGTGTTGAAAGAACATTAAATGGTTCTGAAATCATGATCAAAGACGGTAAAGATAAGCCGATGTGTATTGCCGGAGTATTCGGTGGTGAAAACTCAGGAGTATCTGATACTACAAAAACAATATTCCTTGAAAGTGCTTACTTCAACCCGATTGCAGTGAGAAAAGGAGCAAAAGCGCATAGCTTGAATACAGATGCTTCTTTCAGATTTGAGAGAGGAGTAGACCCGAATCTTACCAGAACAGCCATCACTCACGCTATTAAAATGATTCAGGAAATTGCTGAAGGTAAATTGGTAGGTGACTTATTGGAAGAATATCCTAAGAAAATAGAGGACAATTACGTGATCCTTAGATTCTCTAAAATTGAGCAGATTTTAGGAACAAAAATCCACAGAGAAAAAGTAAAGGAAATCTTAAAAGCATTGGAAATTCAGGTTTTAAATGAAATTCCAAACGGTTTCGAAATCTCCGTTCCTGCGTACAGAGCAGATGTAACAAGAGAAATTGACGTGATTGAAGAGATTTTAAGAATCTATGGATACAATAAAATTGATGCTCCACAGAAGATTTCGTTTACTCCTGTTAAGCTAAGCGCTAACGATCAGGACGAACTGGAAAACAGCTGGGCAAGAACTTTACAAGGCCTTGGTTTCAATGAAGTAATGAACAACTCTTTAACTTCTGTAAAAGACGAAACAGATGCTGTAAAACTATTGAACCCTTTAAGCGGTGATCTGGCATTCATGAGAAAGTCTTTATTGGAAGGACTTCTTCAGAATACAGTATATAACATCAACAGAAAAAATCAGGATATCAAGTTCTTCGAATTAGGAAAAATTTATCACAAAAAAGATAAATACGAAGAAAGAAAACAACTGGCATTACTGGTTTCCGGAAGAGATGTTGCAGAAAACTGGCTTCAGCCAAAATCTGCGGTAAGCTTCTATAACCTTAAGGCGTATGTAAAAGTTTTATTGGAAAGATTGGCTGTAGATTACAAAGAAGTAGCTCTAACTGATGACAGATTCTCTGATGCATTGGTATATGAAGCGGATGGTAAAGCATTGGTAAGAATCGGAAAAGTAGCGCCTGCCTTATTGAAAGACTTTGATATTGATCAGGAATGTTTCTATGCAGAAATTGAACTGGAATTTGCTCAGGAGTTACGTTCTAAAAATGAATTGAAATTCAAAGATATTCCGAAGTTCAACAAAATCAGAAGAGACTTAGCTTTATTGATTGATAAAACGTTAAACTATCAGGATTTATATCAGACGGCTAAGAAGAACAAATCTCCATTCATTAAAAACATTAATCTGTTCGATGTGTATGAAGGTAAAAATCTTCCTGAAGGTAAGAAGTCTTATGCAATGAGCTTCGAATTGTTAAACGAAGAAAAAACACTGGAAGAAAAAGAGATTACAGAGGTAATGGATTCTCTGGTCAAAGCTTTCCAGAAAGAATTCAACGCTGAGTTGAGATCTTAATCATTGAAAATACATATTTCAACATAATAGAAACGGACTTGTTTAAGTCCGTTTTTTTGTTTTATTGCGTTGTTGTTAGGCTTGAGCTAAATTCCGTTCCTATTGAATCATATTAGTGATATTAGTGAAAAGATTAGTGTCATTAGTGTTAAAATAGAAATCGTATATAAAAAAAATTATCCACAGGCTTTATCATTTCTTGGAGTCTCAATATATTTTATAACCCAATTATAGTATAGATTCCTTGCTTTGCTCGGAATGACAAAGACACCGAAAAATTTTATCGGAGATAAAATCTTTGAGTCTTAAACCTACTGTATATTAAGAAATTTATGCCATTGCGTTTTCCAACTTATGACTGTATAATAAGATCTTTTGCTCTGAAAAATATTCAAAATATCAAATGTTAAAGAATAATAAAATTCACGGCAACCCGTTTAAATAATATAATTTCCGTAAATTTGGGTTAATTCAAAAAGAAAAAAATGAAAAATCTTTTTTTAAGTATATGTACAGCGGCAGTATTGGCTTCATGTGGATCCATGACAAGCCCGTCTGCATCTAAAGTAGGAAAAGCTCAGCCTGCTCTTGCCAGCACAAAATGGACACTGGCTGAAACGGTAAAAGGTAAAGTTCCGACATTGAATATTGAAGGAGAAAAGATCACTGGAAATGCAGGATGTAACAACTATTTCGGAACAGCTACAATAGATCCGTCTACAGGAAGTTTTGCAGCGGGACAGATGGGATCTACGAAAATGATGTGCAGCAACATCGGAGTAGAGCAGAACTTTATGGATATGATGGGAAAAGCTAACAAATATGTGGTTTCCGGAAATACTTTAGAATTGTACAAAGACAATCTTTTGCTATTGAAATTCACAAAATCAGAATAAAAAACAAAAGGAACTCAATTGAGTTCCTTTTTTATGTTTAGAGTGTTATTAATCTTCCTCTTCTTCGTCGTACTTAGCCAACTCTTCGTCGCACCATTTGAACGCTGCTTCTACTACTTTAGTAGCCTCGTCTGCCATCGTTTCTTCATCATCACCTTCAAGATCATCTAACCACTCAACTTCTTCTTCCTCAACGTTTAGGATAAATCTTGGATATTCTGTATGAACTACGAATAGATCCTCTGGAAATTCCGAATTATCTGCTAATAAAAACTTTGGTAATTTCATTTTTTTAATGTTTTAACTTTCTCAAAGATAAATAAAATTATTGATTTAAGATGACTTCAAAAACATTTTTGAAACTTTTTCAGCTTTTTTGCTTTCAGAATAATCGTAGAACCCTTCTCCTGATTTTACACCAAGTTTTCCGGCTGTCACCATATTCACAAGCAATGGGTTTGGAGCATACTTAGGATTTTTGAAACCGTCATACATTACGTTCAGAATGGCAAGGCATACATCAAGACCAATAAAGTCTGCCAACTGAAGCGGACCCATCGGATGAGCCATTCCCAGTTTCATTACCGTATCAATTTCTTCTACACCAGCCACTCCGTTATAAAGGGTTTCGATAGACTCATTGATCATTGGCATTAGAATTCTGTTGGCCACAAAACCTGGATAATCATTTACCTCTACAGGAACTTTACCCAAAGTTTTACTCATTTCATAAATGGCATCAAAAGTCTCTTTGGAAGTAGAGTATCCCTTGATAATTTCTACCAGTTTCATGATAGGAACCGGATTCATAAAGTGCATTCCGATTACTTTATCAGCTCTTTTGGTAGCCGCAGCAATTTTTGTGATAGAAATAGAAGAAGTATTAGTTGCAAGGATACAGTTGGCAGGAGCCAGTTCATCCATCTGACCAAAGATCTTTAATTTAAGATCCAGGTTTTCTGTAGCTGCCTCTACAATAAGATCTGCAGAACCTGCAGCATCATTCAATGCTGTAAAAGTAGTGATGTTACCTAAAGTTTCAGCTTTTTGCTCCTCTGTAAGGTTTCCTTTTGCAATGATTCTGTCAAGATTCGTAGTAATGGTTTTTAAACCTCTGTCCAAAGCTTCCTGGGATACATCTACAAGATTTACTTTAAAACCGCTTTGTGCGAAAGTATGTGCAATACCATTCCCCATGGTTCCCGCTCCGATAACTACAATGTTTTTAATCATTTTTCCTTTATTTTTTATAGATAGTTAAATTTTTTGCGTCTGTAAGATCCGATTGTGTGACAACAGCTGTAGAGTCAAAGGTAACATTCCCTACACTCTGGCTTTTTTTACTGTTATTCTGGTTGGAAACAGTAGCCGTTAAACCTCTTATCAATCGTTTTTTCTGATTCTTTGTAAGAAAGTCGGTGCCAACATACAATGTATATTCACCTTCTCTTCCCATGCCTTTTTGGATCAGGACTTCCAGGCTTTTGATCTGGCTTTTGTTCTTAAATTCTTTCAGAAAGCTCATCACAGGTTTATCAGAGGCAGGGCCACAGCATACACTTCCGTAGCTGATCTCTAAATAATTCTGATTCTTCTGAGCGTAAAAGAATGTGAAAGCAAACAGAGCCGTTGTTATTATTATTTTTTTCATGTTAAATCGCTTTAAAAATAAGCTTAAAATTTTACTTATTAAAATATTCCCAAACCTCCCTGGAAATATCTGAAATCATCCTGCAGTTGACTGCATCCGTTTCCGTTGAATTACTGACAAATACGGCTAATGCATAATGTTTTCCATTCGGTAAAGTAATGATTCCTATTTCATTTTCCGCACCTGTCAAACCTGCTTTATTTTTTCCGGAAGCTCCCGTTTTTCTTGCCACGGGAGTGTTTTTGGGAAGTTGTTCCACCATTTTATTCAATCCTGTGGAAGTAGACCATAGTACTTTCATCAGATAATCTGTAGATTTTTTGGAAAGTATTTTCCCGTCATAGAATTTTTTAAGGATATCGACTGCTGATTTTGTAGTACTGTAATTTTCATATTGAACATTCCAGTCTTTATGCATGTCTTCTTCGTTATATTTGATCTGAAAACCTTGTACCCCCTTGGAATCTATGAATTTTTGAACAGTCCGGGTTCCTCCCAATAACCTGAGAAGAATATCACAGCCGTTGTTATCACTTTTGGCAACCGTATATTCAATCACTTCACTTAACGGAACTTCTGCATTCTTCCCGGCATATTGATCACGAAGCGGCGACCATGTATTCTCGAGTAAATTTGACTGATCCAGTTTAATTTTCTGATCCAGATAAAGCTTTCCCTGGTCTATGGCATTCAGAACCGTTGCGGCAATGTGAAACTTGAATACACTTTGCATTGGCAGCTTTTTATCTGCGTTTTTATTGTATGTAAAACCATTTTCAAAACCTAGGACAGAAACGCCCACAGTAGCTTTTTTGTTCTTAAGGATTGAGTTTATTTTCTGTTCTAATAAAGAAGTCTGGGCAAAGGTAAATGCTGAAATCAGAAGAAAAAAGAATGCTGTTTTTTTCATAATATGATCATTAAAAAAGCCCTCTTCTGAAGACCGGAAGAGAGCTGCAATTTAAGACAATTATTACTATTTTAATTCAAAATAATTCAGATTAACACCATCATTTTCAAAGACAATTCTGATCTTGTTTTCCCCTTTCTGAAGGCTGATGTTTTTTGCTGATACCGTTTTCCAGTTTTCATTTCCACCTGTCGATGCCAATGATACTGTAGCTAAAACTTTTCCTGAAGCCGTTTCAATTCTTATTTTAGAATCGTTGGCCGCAGAATATCTGATATCCATCGAATAACTTTTGTCTCCTTTGGACTGAACTGTGTACTGAAGCCATTCTCCGGTTTCTGTTTTTCCTACATAATACTGATTGGTAACTTTATCATTACATTTATATATATCTACCCCGTCATTTCTCATCTGCTGTCCGGAGTTCCATTCCGATCTTTTAGCCGGATCACTTACCCAGAGATTAATAAAATCCTTATCCAGATACGCAGCCCCCATTCTTCCCAAATCATATTCTGAAGCAAATATTCTTCCCGGAGCCTGGTGATTTCTGAAAGGTTTTGTAGAAGCATCTGTAATCTGTCTGAACATCGCATCAATTACATCTCTTTTAATTTCCGTATTGTTCAGTTTATAATTGTCGGCAATCTGTAGTAAAGCTTTTTTGGCATATTCTTTAGAAGGCTTTTCACCTCCATTTTTCCAGTAGTCCAACAGCTTTTCATATTCAGGCGTGATTTTTACATTGGTAATTCCCGCGATATTATCAATCTTTTTCATCGGCCAGAAGGCGTATCCTATATTATGCTTGCCCAAAAGCTGAATCAGCTCGGTAAACCATACATTGGAATTCTCACCAGTTTCCCCAAGCCATATCGGCATATTGTGTTTCTCTCTGAGATCCAGCGCGAATTGAATGGTTTGATCATCATTGTAATTCCAGTATTTATGAAAACTGAAGGCCATATTATTATCCCAGATCGCAGGAAGCCCGTTATAATTGTTTCCCCATCCGTTTCCTTCAATAAAAATAATATGTTTTTTATCAACTTCTCTAATAGCTGCAGTGATGTCTTTCTGAAGCTTCCAAAGTGGAGCATTGGACATTTCATCTGTACCATTCGGATTTTTACCTGTAAAATTGATGTTGGGTTCGTTAATCAGGTCATACCCTCCAATCCATGGATTATCTTTATACCGCTCAGCTAGTTTTTTCCAAAGCGCAATCGTTTTTCTCTGGTTTTCTTCATTAGCCCAAAGTGAAGGCTTGGATTTGTCATTATCAGAGATGTTCGCATCATTTCCCTGACCTCCCGGTGCAGCATGAAGATCCAGAATAAGGTATATTTTATTATCGGTGCACCATTGAAGAAGGTCGTCAGTCATTCTAAAACCTTCATCCAGCCATGTATCTTTTCCTTTTGCAGGTTCTTTTTCAATAGGAAGGGTGTAAAGGTTGTAATGCATCGGCAACCTTATAGAATTGAATCCTGCTTTGGCTAAAAAGTCGATATCCTGCTTTGTGATTCCATTTTTCAGGTAAGCTTTGTAGAACTCATTCATTCCGTCTTCACCAATCAATTCTGCAATTTTCTCCTTAATCTTATACTGAGGGCCTGCAAAATCAGCAGTTTTCAGCATATATCCTTCCTGTAGCATCCAACCGCCGAGCCCAAGGCCTTTCAATTGAATATTTTCACCTTTATCATTAACGATTTTTTGTCCTGAAGTCTTCAGTAATTGTGATGTCCCAAATTGAGACAATAAAAGTGCGGATAATAGAATGGCTCTTTTCATAGTAGTTTCAATGATTTAAATAATAGGAATTTTTTAGAAATTAGTCATAATGAATGGTGGCATCATAGTAAGAATCTACATTCAGACCATTTATTCTGCCAGGAATCCATTGCGTGTGTAAAACAAAATCTTTCAATTGTTTATTGAATTGTTTTTCAAATATATTGTTTTTTTTGTTTTGAAATTCACTTTTTACTGATAAATCCTTAATTTTTCCGTTTTTAGTAATAATAAAAGAAGCTGAAGTGTAGGAATAAAACTTTTCCTTTTTTGATTTATATCCTTGGGGAGTAGGAAATTTTTTTAGATAATCAGTTTGTAGTTTTTCAAACTGATTGTCTGCGGTAGAGTTAGGATAGCGCGAAATATCATCACATTCTTCATATGAAAATATTTCATCGGGACGATTTTTTATAAACAGTTGCTTTGCGGTAAAGCGCAATGAGTCTATAAATTTCTTTCCGAATCTTTTTAAAATAAGTCTGTTCATCTCGATTTCCCGGCAGTTTTCATACTGATCATTCGGAAATCTTACACAAGATATGGGAATTTGCTTTGTTTTTATATGATTCTGATTCAGAAGCTCTATAAATTCCTTTTCACCCAGATAATCATAGCCTAAGCCAGAGAAATTGGTCCAGGTATAATTTTTATAATTGAAATCATTTTGTGCCTGCTTTTTTTGATCATCACAATCTATCTCGTAACCATTTTTTTTTTGATGACAAGATAGCATTGTGATTGCTGCCAAAAATAGTGCAGACTTTATTTTCATGTTAACTGATCAGTTTCATAATCTCTAAAGCTACTTTCAATGCTTCAGTTCCATCTTCAAGAGAAACTTCTACATTTTTGTCGCCAGTAATCGCATCAGCGAAAGAATTTAATTCGTCCAGAATAGCATTGTTAGGCTGGATATTCGGATATTCAAACAGAATCTGGTTCTTTTCTCCCTCTGCATTTTCAATGATCATATCAAATGGAGTAGGGTTTTCAGGAGCATCTTTCATTCTGATCACTTCAGCCTTTTTCTCAAGGAAGTCAACGGAAATATAAGCATCTTTCTGGAAGAATCTGCTCTTTCTCATCGCCTTCATAGAAATTCTGGAAGTCGTAAGGTTGGCCACACATCCGTTCTCGAACTCTATTCTTGCGTTGGCAATATCCGGAGTTTTGCTGACTACACAAACACCACTTGCGTGGATATTTTTCACTTTGGATTTCGCAATGCTTAATAAGATATCAAGATCGTGAATCATAAGATCCAATACCACAGAAACATCTGTACCACGGGGATTAAACTCTGCCAGCCTGTGGATTTCAATAAACATCGGAGTACTGATATATTCCTTGGTAGCAATAAACGCTGGGTTGTATCTCTCAACGTGTCCTACCTGTGCTTTGATTCCTTTTTCCTGGCACAAACGAAGAATTTCTTCTGCCTGCTCAAGAGTTTGGGTTACCGGCTTTTCAATAAAGAAATGAAGACCTTTTTTAATAGCTTTTAAAGCATAATCATAATGATAAACAGTTGGAGTGACAATATCAAGCATGTCAATCTGCTCAAGCAATTCATCAAAATTTTCAAAATATTTATATCCGAATTCGGCTTCTAATTTCTTTCCGTTTTCAATATCTTTATCATGGAAACCTACAAATTCATATCTATCTGACTGATTAAGAAGTTTTAAATGTATTTTTCCCAAGTGTCCGGCACCTACCAAACCTGCTTTTAACATAGCTGTATTAAATTTTTGTAAAGATAGTGAATGTACATTTATAAAATACATGACTTTTCACTTGGTGATAGTCAGGAATGAACGTCTTCATTCATTAAAGAAATTATACTAAATTCACGGTCAGAAAAATAGCTATGAAGAGAATAATTTCGATTGTAATCTTTTCTGGATTATGTACTGCAGGATGTATAGGAGATAGCCCATATGATCCGCAGGCTCAATGCGGAACACCAACAAATCTGATATTTGAAAAAGGAAATAACAAGCTTTCCTGGAGCTTTATCAGCCAGGGAGAAGGATATTTTGAAATACAGTATGGGGAGCAGGGGTTCACTTTGGGAAAGGGAACTACAGTGGTCACCAACAAGTATTTTTATAACCTTCCTCTCTATAAAGATAATAAATATGACCTTTATGTGAGAAAAAATTGTGGAACAGCTAATGGGCGCAGCCATTGGGCAGGACCTGTTACCGTATTGGCTGGCACTACGACTACCTGTGTAAAGCCAGAGTATGCAACCTATTCAAAAACAACCTCTTCTGCGAATTCTTCTAGTTTTGATGCTACAGTATCCTGGGAAAATGATGGGGTTTCCGCATATGAAACGGTTTTGACAACAAGTTCTGCTCCTCCTGCAAGTGGAGATTTGGTGTTTGCAGGTCAAAAAGCTATTTATGTAGGATTAAGTAAAACCTTGAATTATAACTTTTTTGTGAGAAAAAAATGTGCTGACAATACTTTTAGCGATTTTTACGGACCTTATCCGATAAAGTGGAATTAAGAAATAAAAACCAAGCAATCAAAAAATGATTGCTTTATTTTTGTGGATAATTCTTTGCTTCAATTTCTGAAATCTAATTTCTAATTTCTTACTTTTGTCAAATGCAGGATTCGTTTGTACATAAAGGAAAAAGAAAGATTTTAGTAGATTACCTTCGAAACAGAATTGGTATTTCGGATGAAAATGTACTTTCGGCGATGAGTGAAGTTCCGAGACACCTTTTTATCGAAAGTATTTTTGAAGATTTTGCCTATGAAGACAGAGCATTTCCTATTCTGGCTCATCAGACCATTTCCCATCCTTCCACGGTAGCGGAACAGTCTGAATTACTGAAGGTAAAACCGGGTGAAAAAGTGTTGGAAATTGGAACAGGATGTGGATACCAGACCGCAGTGTTAATGGCGATGAAAGCTCATGTCTATACGGTGGAAAGACAGAAAGACCTGTTTGATTTTTCCAAAAAGAAACTCAGAGAACTTCATCTGTTTCCAAAATTCCAAAGCTTTGGGGATGGTTTTGCAGGACTTCCTACTTTTGCTCCTTTTGATAAAATTATCGTTACATGTGGCGCTTCTACACTGCCTACAGAACTTTTAAAACAACTGAATGTCGGAGGAATAATGGTGATTCCATTAGGTCCAACGGATGAGCAGGTTTTATACAGATTTACCAAAGTAGGCCCTACAGAATTTGAAAAAGAAGAATTCGGAGCTTATAAATTTGTTCCGATGCTTGGAAATACAAATCAGTAGAATAGATTTGGTAGACTTAGTGGTCTCAAACACCAGTTCTTTGTGAGAAACATCTTATCAGTAGAAGCTCACTTTTATTCGTTTTTTCAAAAAAAATCATTTGGATTTAATCAAAATTTAAAATCTTTTAACTCCGTTTCGGAATGAAAATTGATGGAATTAAAACCCTCAGTATACAATCACGATCACAGAAATATATATAGATTTTGAATCAAACATTCAGATGAAAAGAAATAATTTTTTTAATATTAAAGTTCAATAACCTTACTTTTTGAGAGTGAGGTTTTTTTATTTAAAATCATTAAACAACAGTACAATGAAAGTTTTTATCAATAAAAGAATTCCCGAAACAGGAATTGAAATGCTGAATGAGGCCGGTCTGGAACTTATATTTCCGGAAAAGGAAACCCTTTCTTACGAAGAATGGATTCATTACTGTAAAAACACTGACACCATACTCAATGTGGGCGGAGATTTCAAATATGATAAGAATTTTTTTGATGCCTGCCCGAATGTCAAAGCCATTGCCTTATATTCTGTAGGATTTGATCACGTTGACATTAAAGAAGCTACGCAAAGAAATATTCCGATAGGGAATACTCCGGATGTTTTGAGCAGGGCTACTTCAGATGTTGCTTTTTTACTGATGCAGTCTGTTGCCAGAAGAGCAAGCTATAATTTTCAGAAAGTAAAAGATGATAACTGGGGAACATTTGATCCTCTACACGCCCTGGGCCAGGAATTATATGGAAAAACACTGGGGATTTTTGGATTGGGCCGAATCGGGTATGAAATGGCTGACAAATCAAAAAAGGCTTTTGGTATGAACATCATTTACCACAACCGTCATCAGAATGAAGAAGCAGAAAAAGAGCTGAGGGCAGCTTATGTTTCTTTTGAAGAATTGATCAGAAACTCAGATGTATTGAGTGTACACGCTAATTTTACCCCTGAACAGAAAGAATTGTTTAATTATTCAATATTTGAACAAATGAAGCCAGACTCGATTTTCATCAATACAGCCAGAGGAGGTTTTCACAATCAAAAAGATCTGTATCAGGCACTCGTTGACAAAAAAATCTGGGGAGCAGGTCTGGATGTTACCAATCCGGAACCAATGTCTGCAGATGATCCTATTCTGGGACTTTCAAGTGTCTGTATTCTGCCGCATATCGGTTCTGCGACTTTAGAAGCCCGAAATGGAATGGCCAGACTGGCTGCAGGAAATATTATCGCTTTTTCAAAAAATGAAAAAATGCCGAATTGTGCAAATCCTGACGTTTATTCTCATCAATCATCATAACTTGGAATTATTTTTGTTCTGATGATATAAACCTAAAATCTTAAATACTATGGCACCAGAGAAAAATATTAATGAGCAAAACAAGAGGTTAGAACAGATGGATTATAGCCCTAATGAAGATATATTTAAGAGAGAAAAACATATTTCGCTCGATGGCGACGGAAATCCTATTCTGGATGAAGACTTTGATGAAGATAAAATTGATAAAGGGTTAGATATCCCTGGAGCTGAGGATGATGATGAAATGGAAGAAATAGGAGAGGAAGATGAAGAAAACAACTACTGGAGTCTCAGTGATAATGAAGATGACCATGAAGAAGAAAACGATGATGTTTTAACTTAAATTTTAACGATACAAAAACCAGCCTTATTGAATTTCAGTAAGGTTTTTTTATGCTGAATAACGACTAATATGGGTAAGGGTAATTCCCCTCCCTCGGAGGGGTGGATTCGAAAATTCTTTAAATTTTTGAAGACGGGGTGGTTCCATAATGCAGCACAATAAAATCCTCCAACTCCTTCATCACCAGACTCAGATTATTCCTCACATCAAAATCACTAATCCTGAAAACCAACAACCCCAAAGATTCAAGATATTCTTCTCTTATCCCGTCATAAATCTGTTTTTCATCATGGCTTGAACCGTCTATTTCTATAATGAGGCCAAGCGTTTTTACATAAAAATCAACGATATAATTTCCGATAATCCTTTGTCTGTCAAAATCAATGGTATAGAATTTTTTTGCACGGACTTTCTTCCAGAAGATAACTTCACCCAAAATCCGGGCTTTACGTTTTTCTTTTGATAATGCTTTTAAATAGGGATTGTAGGGCAGGTTTTCAACGAAATTCCTGCGGATAGGAATTCCGTTGATGACGGTAAGAATTTCTTTCATTGTTGTGTTTTTGACCACCCCGTCTTTCAAAGTTGTTAACTTTGAAATCCACCCCTCCAAGGGAGGGGAATTGAGGTGCATTTATTCAAATATAGTATTTAATATCAAATGGTGGCAGGTTTACAACTTTCATAACTTTGCTTAAACCTTAAACCATTCTTTCCTTCCCCTCTTGCCTATATTTCCTATTTTGAATATCTTTAAAACTTCAAACATTGTTTAAAAACATAGACCTTTAAATAGCAATATGACATTCCAAGAACAGATACAGCAGGGGATTCCGAATCAGCTGCCACAACCAAAACCATACGAGACCAATATCAACCATGCTCCGAAGCGTAAAGAAATTTTAGGGGAAGAAGAGAAAAAACTGGCATTGAAGAATGCTTTACGTTATTTCGATCCGAAGTTTCACGCAGAACTGATTCCTGAATTCAAGCAGGAACTTGAAGATTACGGAAGGATTTATATGTACCGTTTCCGTCCGGATTATGAAATGAAGGCGAGACCTATTACAGACTATCCCGGAAAATCTGAGCAGGCGAAAGCGATCATGCTGATGATTCAGAATAACCTGGATTATGCAGTAGCACAGCATCCACACGAGCTGATTACGTATGGTGGAAACGGAGCGGTTTTCTCCAACTGGGCGCAGTACCTGCTGACCATGAAATATCTGTCTGAAATGAGTAATGAACAAACTCTGGTGATGTATTCAGGACATCCGATGGGATTATTCCCATCTCACAAAGATGCACCAAGAGTGGTTGTAACGAATGGTATGATGATCCCGAACTATTCCAAACCGGATGATTGGGAGAAATTCAATGCATTAGGTGTTACTCAGTATGGGCAAATGACGGCAGGAAGTTATATGTATATTGGCCCTCAGGGGATTGTTCACGGAACGACGATTACTGTGTTAAATGCTTTCAGAAAAATCAAGAAAGAGCCGAAAGGAGGACTTTTCGTTACTTCAGGATTAGGAGGAATGAGTGGAGCTCAGCCCAAAGCAGGGAACATTGCTGGTTGCGTTACTGTATGTGCAGAAGTGAATCCTAAGATCACGAAAATCCGTCACGATCAGAAATGGGTGAATGAGATTCATGAAGATCTTGATGCATTGGTAAAAAGAGTAAGAGAAGCACAGGCGAACAAAGAAACAGTGTCTTTGGCTTACCTTGGAAATATTGTAGAGGTTTGGGAGAAATTTGATCAGGAAGATTTAAGAATCGATATCGGATCAGATCAGACTTCCCTTCACAATCCATGGGCGGGTGGTTATTATCCTGTAGGACAAAGTTTTGAAGAATCTAATACCATGATGGCTGAAAACCCTGAGTTATTCAAAGAAAAAGTTCAGGAAACGTTGAGAAGACACGCTGCGGCCATCAATAAACATACCGCAAAGGGAACGTATTTCTTCGATTACGGAAATGCCTTCTTACTGGAAGCTTCCAGAGCCGGAGCTGATGTAATGGCAGAAAATCCGACATTAGGAAAAGAATTCAAATATCCGAGTTATGTACAGGATATCATGGGACCTATGTGTTTTGATTATGGTTTTGGGCCGTTCCGTTGGGTATGTTCCAGTGGAAATCCGGAAGATCTTCAGAAGACAGATGATATTGCCTGTGCAGTATTAGAGGAAATGGTTAAGAACTCTCCTGAAGAGATCCAGCAGCAGATGAAAGACAATATCCAATGGATCAAGGGAGCGCAGGAAAATAAACTGGTAGTAGGTTCTCAGGCAAGAATCCTTTATGCAGACGCAGAAGGAAGAATGAAAATTGCTGAAGCTTTCAACAAAGCCATTAAAAATGGGGAAATAGGACCCGTTGTATTGGGTAGAGATCATCATGATGTTTCAGGAACAGATTCTCCTTACAGAGAGACTTCCAATATCTATGACGGATCAAGATTTACAGCAGATATGGCCATTCACAACGTGATTGGGGACAGTTTCCGTGGAGCTACCTGGGTTTCCATTCACAATGGTGGCGGAGTAGGCTGGGGAGAAGTAATCAACGGAGGTTTCGGAATGCTCCTTGACGGAAGTGATTATGCCGACAGAAGATTAAAATCCATGCTTTTCTGGGATGTAAACAACGGAATCTCAAGAAGAAGCTGGGCAAGAAATGAAGGCGCTGTTTTTGCCATTAAAAGAGCGATGGAAGCAGAACCAAACTTAAAAGTAACCCTTCCGAACCTTGTAGACGAAAACTTATTGTAATATAAAAATTCGACATTGGCAACCATCAACAAAAAACTGTTTTCACACCTGAACGTAGAGGATAGTGATCCTGTATGGGAGAAGTTTGCTGAAGTTGAGTTTTCAAAGAAAAACATATTTACTGACAACAAAGCCTATCTTGTAGAAGATGGGCTTGTCCGTAAATACTACATCAACAGTACCTCAGATATCGATACCGAGATCTGTGCAGAATTCTACTTTCCCGGCGATATTTTTACTGTGGAAGAAAAAAGCTCTGATGCCGTTTATGAGTCCATCAACAAAGGACTGGCCTGGGAAATCACCCTGGATGAGGTGAAAAACCTGTTTGCTGTCAATCCACACTGCCGTTTCGTACAGAACTATTATCTGAGCAGAAAGCTCAACGCTGCAATGAAAAGGGAAATGCTTCTGCTGAAAAACACTCCGCAGGACCTTTATGAATACCTGCTGAAGAACAAACCTCATTATATTCAGAATATTCCTCTGAAATACCTTGCCTCCTATATTGGCATTACACCTATTTCTTTAAGCCGGATCAGGAAGCGTATTCTGTAAGAAGCTGGAAGCTGGATGAAGGGAGCTGGAAGTTATTTCCAGTCTTCATATTTTCTGTAGGTTTTAAAAATTAATTGGAAAATTATTGTAAATAAAAAAAGTGACATAGTTGTTCTTTCACCTCAATAACTTCCATCTTCCATCCCCCAGCTCCCATTCTCAAAACACCCTCATTAATTATCTTTTGTTTATTGACTGGCCTTCCGTAAGTTTCTTCCTTTGCTGAAAAAAGAATATGGAAATACAAAAATTAAACTGGGCAGGTGTAAAACTCACTTCACATAACAAAACCATCTTAATAGATGCTGTAGAAGATTTCTCTTATTACAAACCTGTGTTGGGTGATGCTGTAGAGAATCTCATAGAATTTTCAGACCATGTACAGGCAGATTATATCCTGTTTACCCATATGCACCTTGACCATTTTGATAAAGGAGTGATCCAAAAATGCTTAAAGAAAGAGGGAAAACTGATCGTCTACGCAGGATTGGAAGCTATTGTAAGAAAACTTGTACCTGATGTTGAAATGATCGTTCTGGATATTGATGAAGCCTTCACAGAAAACAACATCACCTTCAAACCTGTATTTGCCATGGATGGCGTAGGAGAAATACAGTCTTCCTGGATTGTAGATGATGGTGATACTAAAATCTTTCACGGAGGAGATACTATCTGGCACAACCAATTCTGGAAGCTTGGAAAAGAAAACCCCAATATAGATTACGCTTTCTTACCTGTAAACGGAGTGGTAGTGAATTTCGAGATCATTGGATTAGAATACAGCCCGGTTCCCGCTTCCCTCAATCTGAAAGAAGCCTTTGCTGCGGCTCATCTTCTGCACGCCAGAAAGCTGGTGCCTATCCATTACGGATTGTTTGCCCACGAGAAATGCTATATTCCTCAGGTGTTTGATGAGCAGGATTTGAAAAATATTTCTGAGGAAGTGGGACAGGAGTATTTGATTTTGAAGGATGGAGCTATGGTGGTAGAATCTTAATTGATATTTATAAGGAAAACTGTCATTCTGAGTGAAATGCAATGGAATGAAATCTCAATATCAATAGGAACGGGCTATAATCCTGAGCATAGTTCGAAGGAAGCCCGTTTTCTTTTATGCATAATATGAATTGGCTTTAGCCGAAATTTAAAATTAAGTTTTGGCTAAAGCCTTTTATATTTCGTGTCCTTTGAAAATCAAAACATGTTTTGAGACAAGCAGTTGTTATGAGTTAATTATTTAATTTTCCTTCTATCAATTTCTGATATATAGTATTCATATGCACTTCCTGCTACAAATAATGTTAAAAATAAATAAGTCAATAAAAAATAATATAAGGTGCATCTATATAATAATATTAAAATATTTCTTACTGTAGTTAACACATCAATTTCGTTCCACTGAACTGTAAAATAATGGTATGAAATTTCATTATTAGTATTGAAAAAATAGGTTAGACTACATAGAATAATTATGAAAATTGATAATATAACAAGATAGCTTGTAATTGATATAAATCTTTTGAAAAAATTTTTCTTATGAATTAATCTGATTTCATCTTCATCAGTAGTATTTCGTAAAGATAAATCTGTATTTTCAAACTTATCAAAAATGCTTACTAATAGTGACATAAACAAAGAAACAGAAATAGAAAATGCAGACATAATATATCCTACAACATCGCCAGATAATCCTTTAGTTAATTGAAATTGAGATCCAATGCAGGTGAATATAATAACCCATTGTACATCACTAAAATAATACTTAGGCTTTTTATCATTTCCATTAATATCAATAAATTGCCATTCTTGCCCTTTTTTAATTAGGGGTTTAAGTAGTTGTTTAACGTTCTCGAACTGCATTGCGTGGATATATTTCTTGTTTCATTTCTTCCAATATGTCCAAACAAAAATCCCTTATTCTTTCAAAATCAGATTCATTATGCTCAATCATTATATATTTTGATAAAATAATAAGAGGTTTAATGTCAAATGATGAATTTAACTCAAATGGGGTTGTTTTCCCTGTTGATGAATCTGCTAAGTTGCCTCTTCTGTTGTTGAACTCTCGCAATGGTATGTTACTAATATTTACATTATCCATTGTTCTTACCGCCAATCCAAATTCATCATAGGAGATATTTTCTTCAATAGGTTCAATTTTAAAAGTAATTTTAAAAGACTCATTGTTCATTCTAACTGTTGATCCCAATAGAGTTGTACTTGGTACATGAGTTGTGTATGTAAAGCTTGATATTGTAGCTCCATCCCTAAAATCGTTAATAATCCTTCTCGGTACAAATTTATTAGATGTTGCTTTAGAGAATAATAAAGGATAGCTAAAAAAACTATTAAAGAATTTTTTTACAACACTATCAATACTATCATCTGAATAAGATTGAATTAATAAAATAGATTTATTAGAATTGAGAGGAGAGTGTAAAAGGAAATAGAAATTGTCAGTAATGGCATCATTTTCACTTACTTCTGATTTATTACTTCTATTGCTAGTTTCTGTTTTATTTCGTTTTTTACCATATGCTCCACCTTCAATCTTACCTTCTATTATAAAACTTTCAGAATGCACAAAAAGATTTGGATCTACGTTTTCGCTTTCAATATTATGTTGATAAGCTGTCATACATTTCTTGCTTTGAGAATCAACATACATTTCATTAGTGTCCAAATTATTAACTAATAGACGAAAAATTTCTGTGAAAATGTACGAGTCTTCTAGATCATTATTTTCTGCTTCATTAATTTTATTTTTAAACAAATTTCTATTTGAGTTTTCAATTTGATCTGTTTTAGGCTTAAGTTGTAAAACGTAAGCAGTTAATTTAGGTTCATGTGGCATGGTGAATTTGAATTTTGATTATAGCTTTTAATTTTTAAATATATAAAACCAACATTACATTAATCTCCGTATTTCTACGGAAATTTCCCCAAATATAAACGACATCATTCTCAAAACCTTACGGTTTTCCGTAACCCAAAAGACCCAACCTCAAAACACTTCGTTTACAATCTTCCAACCGCTCCAGAACTCTAAAACAATAGTAAAACACCCCTCCCAAATCCTCCGTTTATCAAAAACAAGCATGTTTGAAACTTCCCAAGAACTTGTGAAGTCTCCTGCAAGTTGGGGGAAACCTCCCAAGACCTTGGGAGGTTTATTGCCAGTATGTTTGTAACAAAACAACTTTTTTCTATATTTGATTATTAATTTTTTAAAACCAAAAACACAAAAAAATGAAAATTGCCCTCACACAGCTGAGCACTAAAGATCTTGCGACTTTAGCTCAGAGAATTCTTTCTAATGTCCAATCCGGAAAATACCCTGTTATTAATAATCATCCTCTTGTAGGCGCTTTGGCGTCTTCCTATACAGAATACGACAAGGTCTATACAAAGCAGGTCTACAGCGGAAAAGGGAAAGACGTAGCTACTGCCGATCACGAAAGAGATACCGCCTATGCCAATCTGAAATCTTTCCTGAACGGGTATCGTAAGTTGCCTTCTGCTGCCAACTATCAGCTGGCAGAGGATCTTTACGGAGTATTCAAAACTTTTGGACTGAACCTGGACAGGCTGAGTTATTCTTCACAAACCGCTCAGATGAAGAAGCTTATAGAAGCATTAGAAACGACAGAAAACAAACAGAAGATCACGCTTCTTTCTCTGGATGCAGCCTTTGCAGAGATGAAAGCTAAGCAGGATGCTTTTGAGATCGTGTTTGCAGAGCAGGCGGGAGCTAATGCCGATCTTCGTCAAATGACGAGTGCGAGTGCTATCCGTAAAGATCTGGAGAAAACAGTGAAATCTTATCTTAATCTGCTTACGGTAATGAAAGAGGTATCAGGCTGGGAATTGCTGTACAGTGATACCAATGAGTTGGTGAAAGCTGCAAAGAACTCTACATCAGAGAAGAAAGAGAGTGGTGAAACTCCACAGAAATAAGTTTTGGTTTTTTTGTTGAAGAACCGCAAGGGCATAAAGTTTTTATCTTGATGTGTTTTGTAAGATGAAAGAGAATCTGATATTTTCAGCAAGTGGTACGGTATTATTTTCTAAAAAATTAATAGCAATTCCAACCTATTCTTTCACTAATGCATCTTTATAAGAAAAGAATCCTATGAAAATAACCATACCCAAACCTTGTCATGAAAATTGGAATGCCATGACAACAGATGAAAAAGGAAGATTTTGTGCGGTCTGTTCCAAAACAGTGCGAGATTTCAGAAGAGCCTCGGATGATGAGATTATAGATGTTTTTGCTGATGCTTCGCAGGAAATCTGTGGAGCTTTTAATCCATCACAGCTCAACAGGGATTTGCATTATTCTTATATTAATTCTCTTTTTGTGAAGTTTGCCGTGGGCTTTATGCTGACAACAGGAGGGATTGTAAGTGCTAACGCACAGCAAAATAAGACCTGTGATACCTTAAAGACTGAAGATGAACATGAAATTGTTTTCAGTACTCAGAGAGACAGAAAATTGCTTGGTTCTGTTGCAGTAATGCCTGCCAGTGCTTTATTAGAAGACAAAGAAAAGGAAAATAAAGAAATTGTATCAAAATTATCAGGAGTTATTGGGAAGGTACCTAAAGATAATAGCAATATACGTATTGGTGGAGCTCCTTCAAGCGGAGCAGTCTATAAACCTATGTATATTGTAGATGGGAAAATAAGTAATTTTGAGGCAATAAATGCACTGGATCCTAATCTGATAAAAACAATGAATGTTCTGAAAGGAACTTCTGCTGTAGTAAAGTATGGCGAAAAAGCCAAAGATGGGGTAATCGTAATTACTACAAAAAGAAAAAAATATAAAACAAATTAAGACTCTTTATTTTCCCACAGATCTCACAGATCTTTTTTATATTTATCTGCTTAATCCGCCTAATCTGCGGGAGAATATTGAGATTGCTTCACCTGCGGTTCGCAATGACAGTGGTGGTGTGAAATTTTATCGGAGATAAAATCCTTGCGCCTTACAACAGAAAGTTTTTAATGTCATTTTGCGCCTTAGCGTTTTTCCAACAAAACAATTATATGACTAGTCCTGAAAAAGGTTGACTAGTTTAATATTTCAAATATACTTAAATCAGAGTAGGAATTTTCCTATTCTGATTTTGTTTTTTGTATGTTTTTAATTTTACGTTATTTTTCATATGCACTTG
>NZ_LUVZ01000003.1 GCF_001593385.1 Chryseobacterium cucumeris
AAAAGATAAATTATTGGAAACTCTTGCAGAGGAACAAAAAATCCTTACTTTTGGAAGTAAGGACAATATTGGATAACTGACAATTATTTTTAACCCCTAACTGTCAGATAAAGTCGTGGCTATTACAGATTATTTCTGCTCTGATTTTTTATCTGAAAACCTCATCAATATTACAATAAATCAGTTTTATCAATCCGCATCCGTTTTCATCTTCTTTTCCTCTTAAAGTCTACAAAATCATACAGTTGCTATAACTTTAATTTCAACAAGCTGTTCAGGCAATGCAAGTCCGCTTACTCCAACCATAGTACTGGCAACAGCTTTAGGGTTATCGTAAAATTCTGTTTTGAAATTTTTTCTCGCCTCAAACGCCGTCGTCATATCCATTGCATAGATCACTTCTTCCACCACATTTTCCATCGTCATATCATATCTTGACAATAATTCTTTGATGTTTGCATAAGTTTGTTTCATTTGTGCTTCCATTCCTTCTGCCAATTCGCCTTTCTTGTCATGACCCAACTGACCGGAAATCCAAACGGTATTTCCTTTTTTTACCGCCTGTGCATATCCGTAGATATCTTCCCAAGGCATTCCTAAGCCTTCTGCTATTTTGTTGTTTTCCTGTAACATTTTTTTATTGTTTAAATTAATAAAGCAAATATAGAACTGATAAAAATCTGAGAAATTGAACTGGTTTAATAAATGACTTTTTCTTGTATTCTCAATAAAAAAGTGATTTACACATTTTGTATAAACCACCCTAAAAATTCTTAGAATTTTCGTTTTCACCTCGGGAAAGGAAAATTTTCTGCTTATTGTTTCTGTTTTTCTTTATTAGCTAAACGTTTTCGAATTGTACTCACAAACTCTTTAGAAACGCCAAGGTATGATGCAATATAATACTGCGCTACACGCTGCGGGATGGTAGGATAAACTCTGATAAATTCCAGGTAACGGTCAGTGGCAGGTTGAGAAATTGTATTGATAAGGCGATTTTGAAGCGTCACCACATACCGCTGCATCATCAGCCGGAATGCTCTTTCAAACTTCGGAACCTTCTGCAGTAATTCCTCTTTGGTTTCCGGATTCAAAATATAAATTTCGGTATCTTCCAGGGCTTCTATAAAAATCTTCGAAGGCGTTTTATTATTAAAAGAATCAATATCCGTAATCCACCAATCTTCAACAGCAAACAGAAGAGTCACTTCAAAACCGTTTTCATCAAGATAATATGTTCGTGTACAGCCCTGCTTTATAAAACCTTCAAACTGACAAATTTCTCCTTCACGCAGAAGGTGTGTTTTCTTCGGGTACTTCTGAAGTGTGAGCAAACCTTCATAAATGTTTTCCTCTTCTTCTGTTAAAGTAACAAATCGTGAGATGTTTTTGATAATATTTTGAAACATAAATTTATTTTACAGCTGCAAATTAGGCAAAAGTGTGTAAATTTCAATCTCCGGGAGCCCTGTGCCACAGCCGTAATGATCAATTATCTTCATATTTTCGGTTTATATTTTTACATTTTTTTTAAATCTCATTTTCAAACTTTTTTACAATCCTGAACCAAGCAAAATAATATCTGCTTCATTTTCTTTGACATAACCCAGACAAACTCTTTCATCATGTTGTATTTTCCCTTTTCAACCTCCATTGTTTTCGATCATCCTTTCTAGAATTTCATGTTTTTTACAATCCTAAAAAAATTAGGTGGCTGTGTTAGTTTTGAAGAGAAAGTAGATACAGATTTTGAAAGCAGCATGATAAGTGGGGCAAGTGGAAGATAAAAATAACTATCAGAATAAAAAAACTTTATCAAAATGTACGAAATTAAACTAGATTAATTTCTATCTGCTTTATCCACCATACATTTGCTAAAGAAATAAGAAAACAAATACTTATCAAATAAATTAACCCAACATTAAAAATTAAAAACAATGAGCACATTACAATTAAAAGACGGAACAGAGATTTTTTATAAAGACCAGGGAGAAGGGCCAGTATTAATGTTTCACCACGGATGGCCATTATCATCAGACGATTGGGATGCACAGGTAATTTTCTTCCTTCAGAGAGGCTACAGAGTAATTTCACACGACAGAAGAGGCCACGGTCGTTCCAGCCAGAATATTTACAATCACACCATCGAGCAATATGCTTCTGACGCTGCAGAATTGGTTGAATTCCTTGATCTGAAAGATGTCGTTCACATTGGTCACTCTACAGGAGGGGGTGAAGTGATCCGTTACGTTCATAAATATTCTAACGGAAGAGCCAAAAAAGCAGTTTTAATCAGCGCCGTTCCACCAGTAATGGTAAAAAGTGAAAACAACCCTGACGGTGTTCCGATGGAAGTTTTTGATGGAATCAGAGAACAGACTTTGAATAACAGAAACCAGTTTTATTTTGATTTGACTTTCCCTTTCTACGGATACAACAGAGAAGGAGCTAATGTAAAAGACGGGGTACAGAGAAACTGGTGGAGACAAGGAATGATGGGCGGAATCGTGGCACATTATGACGGAATCAAAGCATTTTCCGAGACTGACTTTACTGAAGATTTAAAAGCTGTAGATATTCCTGTTTTGGTTCTTCACGGAGAAGATGATCAAATTGTTCCCATCGAAAACTCTGCCATTAAATCTGCAAAACTGTTGAAAAACGGAAAACTGATTACGTACCCGGGTTTCCCTCACGGAATGCCTACTACGGAGCACGAAACCATTAATAAAGATCTTTTGGAATTTATTGAGGCTTAATATAAAATATAAAAGGGGAATCGAAAATGATTCCCCTTTTTTTATACAAGATAAAATAGTCTATTGAATAGTCTGGGAGAAGTGTATTATACCAATCAGCAATATGATGTAGCATTAGATTATTATAAAAAAGCAATAGGTCTTGGGGGAACGAAGAAATGACAGAAAAAATGGAGAGGCAAACGGAAAAGTAAAACAAGTACAAAATGTAACAACATCTTCTTTTGAATTGTCTTATTACATACATAACCAATTCAATATTTCTAAATGAAAAAAATACACCTCATCCTACTGCTTTCTTTATCGTTGAATGTTTTCGCCCAAAGTGTGAAGGATAAAATAAAATCATTCGAAGATAATCTGCTGAGCTGGGATACATCGAAAACAAAAAAGTGGACGCTAAAAGAAAGAATGGCTTTCTACAACATGAATGCAGTAAGCATTGCGGTCATAAAAGATTATAAGATAGAATGGATAAAAGCGTATGGCTATGCAGATGTTGCTGAAAACAGAAAAGCAACTCAGCAAACGCTGTTTCAGGCCGCATCTATTAGCAAGTCTATCAACAGTCTCGGTCTTTTAAAATTGGTTGAACAAGGAAAATTAAACTTGGACAATGACATCAATAAGTATTTAAAAACCTGGAAATTTCCATACGACTCGGTTTCAAAAGGCAAAAAAATTTCCCTTGCTAATCTGTTGAGCCATAAAGCAGGTTTATCTGTTCATGGTTTCGGAGGCTATCAAAGAGGGAAAGAATTACCTACTCTCCTACAAATTCTCGATGGACAAAAACCTGCCAATTCTCCTGCGGTGCGGTCTGTGTTTGAGCCCAACCTGAAATTTCAATATTCAGGAGGGGGAACAACCATTTCACAATTAATCCTTGAAAATACTACAGGAGAAAAGTATGAAGATTATATGTTGAAAAATGTTTTGACCCCTTTAGGGATGAATGAAAGTTCTTATAATCAACCGCCTTCTTCAGATAAAGAAAAATTACTGGCAACGGCTTATGTTAACGGAAAGGAAGTAAAAGGTAAATATCATATTTATCCTGAAAAAGCAGCAGCCGGTTTATGGACCAACCCCAATGATCTGGCAAAATATATCATCGAAACCCAATTGTCATTTGCAGGCAAATCGAATAAAGTTTTATCAAAGGAAATGTCTGTAAAGAGAATTGAAAATAATTACGGCGTGTTTCTGAATGATTTCAAAGGCACAAAATATTTCGGACACAGTGGTGGGAATGAAGGTTTTGCGTGTTACTATATTGGAAGTGTTGAAGACGGAAACGGTCTGGTTGTAATGACTAACGGCAATAATTTCAAACTCATCGATGAAATTCTTTTAAGTATTGCCAGTTTGAACCAATGGAAAAATTATCCCATTGAGCCTCAAAAAGAATCCATTGCCTTAACTATCAGAAAGGAATGTTTAAAAAATATTGACAAAGGAATTGCATTGTACCAGGAACTGAAAAAGAATAATCCCAATGGCTACAACTTCTCCAATGAAAACGAACTCAACGAGCTTGGCTATGAATTGCTAAGAGACAACCAATCAGAGGCAGCACTTAAGATTTTTAACTTAAATGTCAATGAATTTCCAACGTCAGGAAATGTATATGACAGTCGTGGTGAAGCTTATTTTAACAAAAAAGAATATACATTGTCAAAAAGCGACTATCAGAAATCATTGGAACTTGATCCGACCAATCAGAATGCGAAGGAAATGATTTTGAAAATCAATCAACTTTTGACTACTCAAAAATAAATTACACTTTTTTCGATGTAATGACAGTAATCTTGGATACAATATCAAAATGATAAACAAAAAATCCCGGTTAATCCGGGATTTTCATTTCTTATACTTACATTTATTTGATCTCTACAGGCACTGAGATTTTATCCCAATCCATTGTAAATCCATTATTGTTTATTTTATAAACTAAAGTTTCCTGTGTTGCCGGCAAAGCCTTTGTTTTTACATCAACACGTAAAGCATCTTTAGATTGTTCGTATTTATAAGCACCCCATTGTTTTGGCTCCTTGTTAAAAATCGCAGTCCAGGTTCCGCTTTGTTTAGGGATTAAGAAAAAGCTGTATTTACCTGCAGGCAGTTTTTTACCCTGAACGGTAATATCTTTATCCGTTTCGAAAGTAGTGGCTTCATTAGCACCTGCACGCCAAACTTTATCATAAGCTTCCAAACCACCCCAGATTGTACGTCCTTTTACTGAAGGACTGCTATAGGCAATTGTAATGTTTGCATCTTTAATTTTTCCTGTAGCAGTAGCCGGAGGGCTGGCAGGTTTTTTAGTTTCCTGTGCAAAAGCGTTTACGGAAAGCGTCACTGCTGCAAAAAGTACAGTAGCTGATTTAATCATTGTTTTCATAATATTTTATTTGTTTGTTTTTATTATTATTTGCTTACGAATTTACTGTTTTCTGCTTATAAAACAGCAATCCGATTGCTGAAAATATAATCACCGCTGCTGCCCCTATTACATTAAGCCAAAGGAAGGAAACAATATCAAACTGATAAATGGCAATGACCGTAATTTCTGATAAAATTGCAGCAATAAATACATTCGGTCCGTCAATTTTTTTATAGTAAAATGCCACCAGAAAAATTCCCAGGATCGGACCGTAGAAAAGAGAACCTAATACATTAACCGCTTCAATGAGAGAACCCATTTGCGTGGCAAACATGGCTACACCGATTGAGAAAATACCCCATGCTAAAGTGTGCAGGCGGCTGTACTTCAATTCGGTTTTCTCATCAGGAAGTTCTTTTTTAAATAGTAAATGAACATCTTTTAATGAGCAGGCAGCAAGGGAATTAAGCGCGGCCGAAATGGAACCCCAGCTGGCCAGAAAAATGACGGCAAACAGTAAACCGATCATCCCTACAGGCAATGTATTTTTTACGAAATACAGGAAAATGTAATTCGTATCTGTTTTCTCCGTAGTATAGTTGGAATGATTGATAGCTTCCTCTACCCTGCTGTGTAATGCTTTGACTTCTGTCTGTGTATTTTTAAAATCCTGAATTGTTTTTTGAAGTTGTGGAGAATGCGTTTCTTTTAACTTGAGAATTTCCTTCGATTCTGCATTAAATTTTAACTGTAAATCCTGATGTTCTTTTTCAAAAGCCGCAGCCTGTTCAGGATTTGCTTCCTTTAAATGTTGATAGGAACGTTCATTAAAATAAATCGGAGCCGGTTTCAGAGAAAAGAAAGCGAAAAGCAAAGCACCGATCAGGAGAATAGCAAACTGCATCGGAATTTTAACCAATCCGTTCAGCAGCAAGCCCATTTTTGCATTAGTATTATCTTTTGCAGTGATATACCTACCGACCTGGCTCTGGTCTGTCCCGAAATAAGAAAGCGCCAGAAAAAAACCACCAATTATTCCACTCCAGATATTGTATTTATCTTTCCAGTCAAATTCCGTGGTGATGACATTAAGCTTCCCGGATTTCCCCGCCAGATACAGCGCATCATTAAAACCGATTCCATCCGGCATATTCTGAATAAGGAGATACCCTGCAAAAGCCATAGTTCCGAGAATAATAAGAAACTGTAATTTCTGGGTGTGAGCGATCGCTTTTGCACCTCCAATATAAGTGTAGATCAACAGAATGCCACCTGTTAAAACATTGGTTACATAAATATTCCAGTTTAAAACGCTTGATAAGATAATACTCGGAGCGTAAATACTGATTCCGGTTGATAACCCTCTGGAAAAAAGAAAAAGCAGTGAAGTGAGCACCCTTGTTTTTTTATCAAAACGGTTTTCTAAATATTCATAGGCAGTATAAACATTTAAGCGTTGAAAAATCGGGATGAAAGTAATACAGATCACAATCATCGCCAAAGGCAAACCGAAATAATACTGCACAAAGCGCATTCCGTCTGTATAAGCCTGACCCGGTGCTGAAAGAAATGTAATGGCACTTGCCTGGGTGGCCATAATACCGATGAGCACAATATACCAGGGCATTTTATTATCTGCTTTCAGGTAGGATTCGTTGCTTTTTTGGCCACGACCGATGAATACGCCGTAAACCACCACTGCAACCAGTGTAACAATAAGAACCGTCCAATCTATATTACTCATGCCCAGAATTTAGTAAACCCATAATAAAATATGATCTGTACTACTAATGCAACGGCTAATAGTATGTACCAGATATTCCAGTTTTTAAGTTGTTTGTTCATCAGTTTTTCTGTGCAGATAAAAAGTTTAAAAATAAACGTGCAGCTCCTACATTTCCCGCAGGTAACTGTCTGAAAAATGCTAACGGTGTATAAATAAAATTACCCTTTCCGTATCTGGCATATAAAGTTGATCCCTGAAGAGGCTCTTCATCCGTATCATGCATTTCAAAAAGCGGTTCATATGCGGCATCCCATTGAGCAGGGAAATAGGCACCACGTTCCTGTACCCAGCCTTTAAAATCATCCGCAGTTATTTTATTCGGAAAGTTCAGTAATTTATGATTGGGATTTAAAAACCTAACCGCAGCATTTTCTTCAGTAACACGCTTATTGGCAATAGTGAAATTGTACATTCCCAATTTGTCAACGGTTGTATCCTGGTTGGTATTATACTGCATCACCAGATTACCTCCGGCTTTGGCATAGGACCATAAAAACGGCATCCAGCGGCCCAGCTTTTTCTCGGTGTTATTGGCACGAACACCCAATACAATGGCATCATATTGTGATAGTTTGTTTTGATTGCCGTTTCCGCCGGATTCATCTATGTTTCCATAAAAATCTTCGTCTTTCAGGATATCTACCTGAACACCTGCAATGCGCAGAAACTCGGGAATAAAATCACCCGCACCTTGTATGTAACCTACTTTTTTTACTTTCGCCTGAATATCGCCTTTCATTACTAACACAGTGGCAGGCGCAAAATATTGCAGGGAAGGCAAATGCGGATACTGAATTAATATTTGTTTTTTATTATAGATAGCCCCATCTGCAACATAATTGGCGTCCAGTTGCAAACGGTTTGAGCTTAGGGAAGCAAGCTTAGCTTTTGGAATAACGTAATCGAAAGTAAAATCTTTCTCTTTTACAGAATTTACTTCAGCACTTCCTAATCTTTCTCCGTTATACATGAGGTTCAAAACACCTTTATTGAATGGTTTGTTGGAATTCATCTTAAAATGTAAACTCAAATGTAAATCTTCATTTTCTTTGACCCAATAAAGTGATTGTGTAAATTTCAGTTCCAATGCTGGAACAATGCGCAAAGCTTCGACCACATCACCACGCACCGGATCTAATTTCTTGAAAGATAAAGGAAGCTTAACCTGAAACTTTTCTGAACCGATTTTTAAACCAAGTAAAACATTCAGCGGTGATTCTGCCTCCGGTAAACCGATTAAAGTATCATTGGGAACGGAGAAAGTGGCTGCATTCACGGGAGGTTTTGCCAACCAGTAAGGTTCTGTGAGTGCTGCATCAGCAGGAATCTGAATGTCGTGCTGAATGGTAATTAAAGAATCTTTTGATAGTTTTCGGTTAAAATTTTCTGATTGACTTAGCCATTGTACATCCTCTAAAATAACAGGATCTGCAGCTCTTGAAATCAGATTTAACCTGAAAGTGTAATGATCTCCGGCAACCGCTTCAGCCTGATTGGTAACAACCTCACCCATAAATCCGGCACAGCTTAAAATAATATGGTCAAGAGATTTAATTTTATCCTTTTTAAAATCTCCATCTTTGATTGCCATGACCTTTTTTCGCAAAGCAAGCAAAGCAGGTAAGCTGAGGTCTGGATGATTGAAATTGAAAGCAGAAATAATCTGATCTAATGACTGATCAATATCAGCGTTTCCTTGTGAAGTCCAGGTTTTAGTAACTCCGTCAAAAAGAGTTGCTTCTGCAGGCTCACCGGCAACGTGGGCAAAATATTCTATTCTGATCCCGGCTACAGACTGTGTTCCTGCTCCCTGGCTTTTATGCAAACTTCTGCTTAATCCGGCCAATTCTCCGTAACCCATTCCCAGTTGAGCGTCATATTGCCCAACGGTCACTTTCAGTTGGTTTTCAGCAGTGGTATTCACTCCACCAAAGCGGAAAGTATTCCACAATACGCGTTTTGGCTGCCATGCATTGACATATTTCAGTTGATCCGGGAAAGCCGTTTTATCACCTGCCAGCTTAAAGGCTTTTTCCGCTACCACAGCCGAAGCTGCATGTTGTCCGTGCCCTGCCGCAGCAGTAGGAGGAAAACGACAAATGATAATATCCGGACGGAATTTACGGATTACCCAGACTACATCTGCTGTAATACTGTCTGCATTCCATTGTTTAAAAGTGTCGGTCGTATTTTTAGAAAACCCGAAATCAATCGCACGGGTAAAAAACTGTTGGGCACCATCTAACTTTCTTGCTTCCAAAAGCTCATGCGTTCTGATTAAACCCAATGCAGCACCTTGTTCTGTGCCTAATAAATTCTGCCCGCCATCACCTCTGGTTAAAGACAGATAGCCCGTTTCTACATTTTGGTCGTTGATTAACCAGGAGAGCAATCCCGTATTCTCATCATCGGGATGAGCTGCAAGGTATAAAACTTTAGGAAGATGTTTCAGCGTTTTGATTTCACGGTAAATTTCAGATGATTGGGAAGGCCGGACCTGCTGGGCCGAACAAAATACCGTATAAAAGCCAAGGATAAATATAGTGCTTACTTTTTTGAACATTTAAATTTGCTTTGCGGCAAATATAAGTAAATCCTCTTTCTTTCAACATTAAAAGAATCAGGCTGTGAATTTTACAGAATTTTTTTTAAAATTAACCGCAAAGGCAGAAAAATTTTATTGTTTAAACACTTTAGTACACTTCACAAAGTCTAAGGAAACACTACATAATGAAGTTCACATAAGATGAATATCTTCGATTTTCTACAAAACTTTAGTGGACTTCTTATACACAAGGTAGATTAGCTTACATAACTAAAGTGTTTAAAAAGCTCTTGTGCCTTTTATTGCTCATAAAAAATGAAAATTAGCCGATAAAAAAATTAAATTTTTATCTTAAAAAACATATCATAATGATACTCAATATTACCAATTAGTTAATTTTTATCAATCACAAACTTCTTTTTTTCATTTTTCACAAAAAAAAGAATTATATTTGGTTCACACAAAATACACCCTCATATGAAAACAAAATTTACACATCTCACTGCTATTCTTATTTCAGGTATTTCTTTTGCCCAAGTAGGGATCAACACAGCTTCACCTAAAACAACATTGGATGTATCTGCCACAAGGGACACTTCAGGAGTGATTACGAATAACACACAAACATTCGGATTACAGGCCCCAAGGCTTACCAGAGCTGAGCTTACAGCCAATACCGCTACCTATGGCACCAATCAGACCGGCGCATTAATTTATATTACGGACGTCACCGGCGGAGATGCCACAGGGCAACGTATCAATGTTACTGCTATGGGTTATTATTATTTTGACGGAACAGTATGGCAAAGACTGACACAGGCAACCAATGCCGTAGCTCCGGCAATTTCTACATTACAGTGTACCACAGCTTACTTAAGTCCTTCTACTTATACTCCCGGTACTCCTTACACCGGAAACCTGAGAGTTACTTATAGCGGAGGAAACGGCGGAGCTTATAATTCAGGAACTCCTTTTACCATCAACGGATTGACTTTCCAGCTAAGACCGGGAACTTTAGAGTTTGGTGATGGCGAACTGGTATTCTCAGTAAGCGGAACTCCCACCACTGCTAATGACATGACTATTCCGATGACCAACAGTACGGTTTCTTTCCTAACAGCAGCGCAAAACTGTACCGCTACAGTGGGAAATAGCAGCCGTGCAGACATTGCACCTGTTGCAGCAATGGGATATCCTACTCTGACAACTGATTCCAACGGGAAACAAGCTTATACCTTCCCTCTTGCTACCCCGGATGGTAAGTATTCCATCAGAGTAATATTTGACACCACCAGTGGTACAACCGCTGCCATTCCTAATGTACAATTATTTAACAATACAGGTTCTACCGTAAATCTATATTGGAATTACAATACCGAATATGGCGGTTATATTGGAGCAGCTCAAACTACCAACAATATTACTTCAGGAGTATGGGGCGGTATGGGAGATGCAACAGCTACCTGGTTTCCTCAAGGCACCGGAGCAGTAGGAAGCGCTTACTGGGGGAACGTAGGGATTATAGATGGTTCCAGTGGCGGACCTGAGCATAGAAGATATACCTGGATAGACAGCAACGCTTCTTCAAAAACTGCTTATACCGCAACCATTATGGCAGGAGCCCCCACCTCAGGGAGTGCCCAACCCAACCTTTCTAAAATTTACATAAAGATAGAGCAAGTAAAAGCTCAATAATATAATGCCCCTGAAAAAGGGGCATTTTTATTTTTAACGGGTTTCAGCTATCTTCTTTTCTCTTCTTCTCTGAAGAATAAGGTGTGCAGCATCCAGCATTTTCACCGTATGAATATAGGGCATCACGATATTTCTTTCCGGTAGATTTTCATAAACACCCATTGAAAAATAGACGATTCCGGACATAAAATAATCAAATTCTTTGAGGGTGTAGGCACTGAAGGCTTTTTTGAAAACCAGCAGAGGATTCCGGTATTCTTTCTCCGAAAGAAGGCCAAGAACCCAAGGGGAAATCTTTTCCGATTGTGTATCGACTATCCATTTTCTGTCCTTCAGCATCATGAGATATCCTGCCCGGATCAATGACCTCATCGACTGATGAAACTGGAAGATCACCGCCGGATCTTCATGGATCCAGCTGTTTCTCTTTACCGCATAATTCATAATGTTGCTGAGCCTTTCTTTGGAAACATCCAGCTCATTGAACTGAAAGAAAGTTTCTATCAGCTGCAAGCCGGAGTTCTTCTTTTCTGCCCGAAACCGGGGATCAAAGTTTGTTCTGCTTTTTTTCATTGTTTGTATTTTTTATAAATGTAAGAAAAAAAACAATAAAACACATATATGTGTTGATGAAAAATTTTAGAAAACTCAACCTTTACTAAATGTATAAATGGCAAATAGAAGAATTAAAATTTCAAATTGGAAAGCTTATTCAATTATATAGGCTTAAAAAGGGACTTTCACAGTTTCAACTTGGAAATGAGCTCAATATCTCAAGTAACCATGTTGGTAGGATTGAAAGATCTGAAACAAACCCAACCATTGAAAGTCTTGTCACATTCTGTAATTTTCTTGAAATTGATCTGTTACATTTATTCACAAAACTCAATGAAAAAGAATTAAAGAAGATTGAAAGTGAAATCGACCAGCTACAAAAAGAATTTAAAAACCAAAATAAGAGAAAATCCTGACGAAAGTTGGGATTTTTTGTTTTATGGAAAACCGTAATATTTAACAGAAATAATAGGATAAGTTTGCATCTATAAAACAGCAAAAAATTTTAATTACTAAATAATAAATCCATGAAAAAAATCGCTTTCTTTTTGATAATTCTATTATCAATGACCTCTTGTACAAATTACTATACGGTATTACTAACTGAAGATACCAATGTATATGCAACCAGCAGTAATGAAAATCTTATAACCACAATACCCAAAGACACTCAAGTCTATATATCAAATAAAGCAAACAAAAAGAATTACAAAAAAATAAAATGGGGAAATTATTACGGCTTGGCTTATAATCCAAGTTATACTTCTTATAGTACTTATACATCGACTAGCCATTACAATACATCCACTCCTTCCTACAATTACACTCCTAGTACAAGCGGCGGAGGAACAGTGCATGTAAAAGGCTACACAAGAAAAGATGGAACTTATGTAAGGCCACATACCAGAAGTGCCCCGAGAAGAAAATAATGGATCATGTTGAAAAAATAGAATTGAAAGTCTCGACAAAAGTTGGGATTTTCTTGTGATTAAATTTTTAAAATCTTTAAAAAATCCGTGAAAATACTGATTCAAAATTTGGAGATGGCCCCTATTTTTGTCTACTGCGGGAACCCGTAAGAAACTTAATTTATTGAATTATATATTTGAAAATTTAGATTAAGATTTAACTAAGTTCAACTCTTAAAATAAATGCCAGAAGTTTAAGAAAAATATAATCGAATTGCAATAGTAGATTATGACGAGTTGGGATTTATCATTATCATTAAACATCAGCATTTACCATATAAAACTTTAACAATGAATGAATTAATTGAAACTTTTTTCAATCACTTTTTTACACCTAAAATATCTAAAATATTATCTGAAATTATAAATTTTGGAGCCATTTGCACTGCAATCACTTTTATTACTAAATATTTTTACAATTTATTTTTAAAAAGAAAAAACAATCTTAGTCTTAAGCCTTACTATACAAATACAGTTCTACAGTCTGCTAAAAAAAAATATATCCGTTCAAAATGCCAAAATATTGATCCATCAAACGAAATTGAGTACAATAACAACTTTGCATTTGCAGTCCGTGAGGACTTACTGAATTTTTTTTTAAAGAATGTTTTTAGAATTAAAGATCCTGAACAGAAATACTATTTAATTTTAGGAGATGCAGGTATGGGAAAAACTACTTTCCTTCTAAACCTATTTAGACTTTATAATAAAAACATTAGAAATCTTATTTTTTCAAATGAAAAAATGAAGCTTTTACCTTTAGGAGAAAGTTTTGATGAGTTAAAAAAAATAATTTCTGAAATTCCAGAGCCAGAACAAACTATATTGCTATTGGATGCACTTGACGAATCAAATCTTTTTTTTCACGAACAGACAAATAACTACTCTTTATTTTTGGACAAATTAATAAATTCAATCTCTCATTTTAAACAGGTAATAATCACTTGTCGAACTAATTTTTTTATTAATGAAAAAGATGAACCATTCGAATTAAAAATAAAAAAATACAATACAGAAGGTAATGGTTTTCATATCATTAAAAAGGTTTATCTTTCACCATTTAATCAAGCCGATGTTAATAAATATCTAAATAATACATTCCCTTTCTGGGAAATCGAAAAGAAAGAAAAAGCAAAAAAAATTATTTTGAGTACAAAAGATATTTTCTTCCGCCCTATGTTATTATCCTATATTGACGATTTGGTAAAATTAAATAGAAATGACTTCTTAAAATTTGAAGTATATGAAACATTAATTGAAGCGTGGATTAATAGAGAATCTAATAAATACTTTGAATCAGAAAGATATATTTTTAAAAGTAATTTGTATCTATTTACATATGAGTTGGCAATATCTATTTATAATAACTATAAAGAAAATGGGTATTTTATTAGTTTTGAGGAATCACAAGCAATTGCGTTAAAAAATAATATCAATTTAAATGAATTAGAAATTCGTAGCAGAACGCTTTTAAACAGAAATTCAAATGGCGATTATAAATTCTCACATAAAACAATCCTTGAATGTATTTTATCATATTTTTCTTTTCTATCAAGAAAAAATATTGGTTTAGACGAATATGAAATTTTTTATGATTTAGAAAATTTTGATTTTGCAAAGGGTTTAGTTGAAGAATTACATCTTAATTATAAGTACAATTTCAAGCTTCCAAATTTTTACGATAGTGATATGATTGCGAATGAACATATTTCTAAAGTAATAAAAGAAAGATACAAAAATAATAAGCCTACAATAGTCTGGCAAAATGGATTAAAATATAGAGTTCATTTGCAAGATATTGGATAAACTTACTATCTGCTCCCCGCTCTCCGAAGTCTCCCGACTTCGGAGCAAGTTCAAAGAAAAAAAACTTATTTCATCAGCTTAAAATCAGGAACATTTCCATAGCATAAATCAAAACAAAAAAATCCCAGCTTTTCGTTTGGGATTTTTAAGCAAAACAAGCTTCAAGTCTCTATTGTTCCAGTATTTATCTTATATTTTCACCATCTTCACTCTACAGTTTTGTGCCTTGCTCAACCGGCGCTTTCTGTAAAATTTGTATGGCTCCGGTAGAGGTATTTCCATAAAGCTGAATATAAATATCATCGCCATTTGTTCTTCTGATGACATATACTTTTACGGGTTCATTCCAATAATCTATAGAACCTTCCTCTCCAAAGTATTTGGCATCTTCTTTTATTCTGTCAAGCTCTGGCTGAGAAACTTTACCATCAAATATTTTCACACCGCCAACTTTTGTAATAGCATCATCATAACTTTTCAAAAAATAGGGCAATGACCATTCTTCCGTATTACCTTTCCCATTGACTACATATGTTTTCCATACTTTTCCTTCTATGGGCGTCATTACTCCGTTAAGTGGAAAATACAGCCTGTCAAAGCTTCTTTGTACGGGTTTATTTTGAAAGTCCAGTCCTTTGGGAAAACTGAAAAAGGGAAAATCTCCTACCTCAGCGGTGGAAACCGGCACAGAGTTGATGTCAAACTGAGTAGTTTCTCCCGGAGATTTTTCTGTGGCTGTAGTATTTCCTATGGCGACAGTATCCTTAGCGGCCTCTGTTTTCTCTTCAGTCTTTTTGTTGCATGCAGCAAGCAAAGCGCCTATTGATAGAATAATCAGTGTCTTCTTCATTGTAATAAATTTAGTTTTTGGGTGTATAATTTTTTTAAAACAGTGAACGATAAAACAATACGAATCCTTCTTCATCAGAATTGTTCTGTATATTTTTATCCCGTACTATTTTTGCGGTACTAACTTACAAATAAAAATAAGGATAGGAAATCCCTAATTTTAAGGAATTTAGTGAGTAAAAAGATGATATCCTGATGATATTTGACGGAGATTTTTACTTTTGAAACTGATGATTTTTAATAGAGTTCAATGTAGAATGAACTTTGCTGATTCCCCGAAATGCATAGATAAGCACACCACTTCATGAGCACCGAAGCCGAAGCACTTAGCTCACTTACAATACAACAAAATGATCAATGAACCTTTGCATAAAAAAAAGAATTCCAGTCATGATCTGATGAAAGATCTAAAAACTTACGCCTTCCTGATGATATCGCGGGTAAGATAAATATAATTAAACATACAAAACGTCGCCACCGCCCCGAAAGTATGCCACAAAAAGTGGGTCCCGAAACTGAACCATTCCCACTTATCAGCAATACGGAAGGTCAGTGCAAACACAAATGACAATACCGCAAAGCCTACCCATTTGCCAGCCTTCCATTGGGTATAGATCAAATACCTTATTACCGAGAAAACTACCAATGAAGCCATGATGGCATAATTCACGTTGATAAAAAGAGAAGGGTTATCTGCCAAAATCCAGTTTCTCAAACCCACCATAAGTGCTGTATATACCAGAACCAGAACAACAGCATAGTACCATCGGGTACTCTGCGCTATAAAATAAAATCCGGCAGACAGACAGAGCAGCATAATAGGCAGCCAATCCATCATGATAAATACCGGCCATTGCCTGAAAGAATGGTAAACCGTTCCCCCTATGGCACCAATATATAATAATACCAGGCAGTAGGTTAAAAAAGGGTGTTTTTTAAAATTACCTTTCATTTTAAAGGTCCAGAAAATAGCGATGGCTAAAAATAATAGGGCTGTTATTGCATTGAAGGGCTCAGGGAAAAACTGAGTCATATCTGTTTCCTTATATAACAGGCCTCCGTCCGGAGGTATTAGGTTTATTGGCATTGTCTTTTTTTATATTATTTACAGGCATGTTCTAGAGTGTACAATACAAACACAAGCCATTTTTCTAACCATTAGTAAACATATACTTACTTATTATAAATATAGAAAAAATTATGGCATTGTACTCACGGATGCCACATTATATTTTTATTAAGCACCCCTTCTACTCTATCTAAAGAAGCTGAAACCTTTATCAATTCTGTTTGCTGATCAATCAAAACATCGCTTGCAAAAATACTGGCCGATAAATGTCTTGTCAGAGAAGCATAACTTTGTAGCACAAATTCTCTATACCTCTGTGCCACTTTTGATTGTGGTGTTTTGCAGTTCTTCAGGTATTTTTAATTAAGATTTGTTTTCAAAATTTTAAGTTTTTTTTAAATACCACATCTTTGCAGATATGGTGTTTGAGGCACGGCGCTTGCAAAGTTCATAGTACCAATTTAAAATATAAAAATATGAACAACGAGAAAACAGTTTCAGTATTAAATGATTTACTGAACATTACCAACGACAGAATTCAGGGATTTTCAAAAGTGGAAGACAAAGTTTGGGATGAATATCCACTGCTGAAAGCAGATTATGATACGATGGTGGCCCAGTCTCACAAGATGAAAAACGAATTGAGCAATCTGATTACAGAAAGAGGAGGGACACCGGATCAATCAGGATCTACTGCAGGAGCCATCCACAGAGCATGGATTGATGTCAAAAATTCTTTTGCCACAGATACAGCCGGCTCTACGTTAGGAAATGTTGTATATGGTGAAAATGCGGCTATTGATGCTTATCAGGATGCTTTAGACAGCGGTGATCTTTGCCCGGAAAGTTCGAGAGTGGTACTGGATCAGCTTCATCAGCTTAAGACTTCTCATGATAAATTTGAAGTTCTTGAAGATTTAAAAAAGTAGATATCCTCTTTCTCACGAGGTAAGTTTTTATTTAATCATCACACAACAATCGAACGTTGTAATCGGAGGTCACAGACCTTCCGATACTTAACACAAAAAACAGTACTATGTCAAAGAAAATCGCAATACTGGCCACACATGGCTTTGAAGAAAGTGAATTAAGCTCACCAAAAGAATATCTTGAACAACAGGGATGGACCGCCCATATCGTAAGTCCTGAATCCGGAAGTATTAAGGCATGGGCAGAAAAAGACTGGGGTAAGGAATATCCGGTAGATCAAACGCTCGACAATGCAGCGGCTTCAGATTATGATGCGCTGGTATTACCGGGAGGCGTTATTAATCCCGATCAGCTGAGAACCAATGAAAAAGCACTCACCTTTGTAAAAGATTTTTTTGCCCAGCATAAACCTGTAGCAGCCATTTGCCACGGACCGCAGGTACTGATCAACGCGGGTGTGGTAGAAGGAAGGAATCTGACTTCCGTTAACTCCATCAGCCAGGATCTAAAAAATGCCGGTGCACACTGGGAAGACAGCGAGGTGGTAGTAGATGCCGGACTCGTGACAAGCAGAACACCAAAAGATCTTCCTGCCTTTAATGCCAAAATGGTAGAAGAGATCAGGGAAGGAAAACATACAGAACAAACGCTCTGAAACAAATAAAGTCTGGCTCTGCCAGGCTTTTTCTTTTCATCAAACATTTATATGCCTAAAAAGTACCACATTTCTATCTTATGGCAAAAAAATTGTAATTATTAAAATCAAATCACAATCGTATGAACAATATAGTAAAAATTACATTGGCTCTTGCAGCAGGAAGTTCTTTGCTTTATATGGGCCTGCGAAAGAAAGGCAAGAAAAGCAAAGTATATCTTGCCCCTGACGGAAACACTTATAAAGAAAACCAGATTTACCGGACTTACGATAATAAGCTTTATAAGAACGGCAAGGAGTTTCATTATCCCGTGCCCAAGTTAGAGGATGATCAGTCTTTCAATAAAAATTACAGTACTACCACTGATACCATTTATTCAAATTATAAAACTGATCATAAAAGCACACGATATCACCATAAAGGTTTAAGGCATCAATAAAATGAAGCCGCTACAACACCACAACACTAACCACAAAAAATAATATTATGAGAAATCTATTATGGCTTGTTGCAGTCATCTGCATCGCTGTCTGGCTACTGGGAATGCTCGGAATCATTCCCGGTATGGACACAGGAAGTTTAATCCACACACTCTTGGTTGTTGCCATTATTGTTGTTCTGATCAATATTTTTACCGGCAGAAAACCTCTTAATTAAAAACAAAAAATCAGAGCAGAAATAATCTGCTCTGATAGGTATTTAATTAGCAACTATTTAAGCTCTTTTCAGAACCTTTTATGATTTATCTGAAAAAACAACATCTTTCTCTGTTAGTGTTTTTTCAGTCTTATGATTCACATACACAGGTATACCGCCTACCCAGGTTTCCAATACCGGAATGTCTCTCATTTTCATATACTGTAATGAAGGTGTATTCAATGAAAGAGGATCCTGTTCCAAAATAACGAAATCAGCAAAGTATCCTTCATTTAACGATCCTACCCATTTATCTGCATAACACTGCCAGGCAGCATCATAAGTAACGGCAATTAAGGCCTGCTCCGGGGTAATACGTTCCGCGCTGTTTAAGACCTCAATATCGTTTGGATTTTTTTCCATGATTCTGGTAATGGATTGTTCCATCATTCTCAGAGGACCTAATGGACTCACCTCATTGTCGCTGTGAAGGGTAATTCTCATACCGGCGGCAAGCGTTGAACCACAAAGATCAAGCATTTGTGCTTTTTCCCCGAATATTACTTCTTTAAAAGCATAGCCCCAGTAGCCTACGTGCCCGATCAGGAAACTTGGAGATACTCCCATTTGAAGCATATTGGTAATTTGCTCTGATGTCAGCAGTGAACAGTGCTCAATACGGTTACGAAGCTCCGGACCTCTATATTGAGCCAAACTACGCTGATAAGCATTAATGGCAAATGTTACTGCCTGATCTCCATTAGCATGAACCATCAGCGGCCAGCCTTTTACAGCGACCACGCTGTTGATTAATGTATTATAGTTCGGAGGAATCGTATGGGCCGGAATACCTGTCTGCGGAAAATTAAATACCCCTGTGTTGTTCGCAGGATTACACAGATAAGGAGTGCTCTGATAACCTGTCAATCCCTGGTTGGAACCATCTGAAACCACTTTAATATGCCCGTAATATACAGGTTTATAATGCTCCGGCTCTTTATAAGGTTCCAGTTTATCAACATCTTCCTGGCTGGAACATAGATAAGCTCCTCCTGTTCTTACGCGTTCCGGGTGAGTCTCGAAGTATTTGGTTAACAGTACTTCTGAACCTTTATTCAATCCGGCATCATACATAAAAGTAACCCCTCTTGAATTGGCTGTATTGAAAAGATTGGTAAGATATCTGTTAATCTCTATGCTCATCGCAATGATCTGCAGCTTTACCGTCTTCAATGCAGGAGTCATTTGTAAGCCTTCCTGCAGCTGACCTTTGGTCTCAGCAATATAATTTTCAACGGTTTTATACTCGGTACTGATATCGGAATTATGTTTAAATACATATTCCAGCGCCTTGGTATTCAGATAAAGTGTATGCATAGAAGCACTTAACAACATCATCGGTGTCCTATGATTAATACTGTCAAGTAGTATATTATCGATGGTTATTAACTCTTTTTTACCATCTTTTTCCTTAAAAGGCATTAATGAAGGGTCTAGACCTCTCCCTAAAATAACAGCCCCCGGAATTTTAGGAACATGATTGTTGATAATGGTCCCTACAGAGGTCAGGTCATAAACAGCCTTTAAATTCTGTCCTTCAAAAGGGCTCAGATCCAGCCAGCCCTGCATCATTGCTGTTGGAACCATATGAACATGGGGTTCTATCAGCCCCGGAAGCAAAGTTTGAGTACCGGCTAGTTCTTTTCTTTGAAACCCTTGATAATGCTGTTTCATATACTCTTCTACCTGATCTTTTGTACCGGTCACCACTACTTTTCCATCAGCGATCCCAACAGATTCAACGGTAGCTGTTGATCCTCCAATCATAGGACGGATAATTCCTCCGCATACCATCAGAGTTTGTGGTTTTTCGTGGGTGGCTTTTCCGGCACCCGGATTTATTTTGGTCATATTTTCTGCACTGAAAAGTTCTTCTTTAAGAACATCCAAAACAGGATTGTGGCAAGAGCAATGAGTACAGCCCTGCGTGTGATTGTGTGATTTTTCCATGGGAATAATTGGATTTAAGGATTGTGTGTAAGCTTAATTTTGTTTGTATTGATTTTGAATTATGCTTTATTTTGATATACATAGAACTACAGGCCTCTCATCAGATGAGGCCTATTGGTAATTTAAATTAAAAGGATTTTTTAAGGTTCTATGTCAGGTTGAATTCGGGAAGGGTAATAAATTTCATATATTTTCATGTTTTAGTTTATTTTATAAAAATAATAAAAATATTCATTCAAAATATTTTTTATCACTAAATGTTGATTAAATTCACATCTCTAAAATTTTAATTTACAGCACGTTCCTGTTTAATTCACAATTCTCTATTGGTATTTTCCAATACCTCACCATGCACTGTATCTCAAGATTTTTGACTTGAAAACATCATCAATTTCTTTTCACTCTTGTGAAATAACATATAAAATATCAACTCCAGAAGTCTTTAAATGATTACATTAGCAAAGAATTAAAATGTGCTGAGATTTCTATGAAAAATATGTTCTGTGTATTGCTCCTTTCAATGGTACAGCCTGTACTGGCACAAACCAAGTTAGAAAAAGCAATTACCAATCTTGAGGATCATTACGAGCAGGAAAAAGTATATGTACTTACGGACAAACCGCAATATGCAGCTGGTGATAAAATCTGGTTCAAAAGTTTTGTATTTGACGGATATAACCGTTCTGAATTATCCACTACGCTTTTTGTTGAGCTGTATAATTCTGATAAAAAATTAATAGACTGGAAAACGGTACTTCTTACGAATGGTGAAGGCAGCGGAGATTTTCAACTGAAAGAAGATCTTCCCGAACAGGTTTATTTTGTAAGAGCTTACACCCCTTACATGACCAATTTTAATGAGGATTTCCAAATTGTCAAAACAATTCCGGTTTACAATCCAAACTCTACAGAATCATTGGTAATCTCTAAAAGTTCTGATTGGTCTGCCAAGGTCTTCCCGGAAGGCGGAACTTTCATTAACGGTATGCCTACAAAGTTTGCTGTAAGATTATCTTCCAATTCTTCTCTGCCGGAAAACTGGTCCGGAAAAATTATAGACAGCCAAAACCCCAATACTCCTGTTACTACATTCAAATCTTTTGATAAAAATGTCGCTTCTTTTAAGATAACTCCGGCATCCGGAAAGAAATATCAGGCCATTATTCAGGACAATGCAGGAAAAAGTCATACAATAGATCTACCACAAGTTGCCGACAGCGGCCTGAATATAGAGGTTTCAAGCTCTAAAGAAGGGATAAAGTACAATTTAAAAGGTGTCAATCTCAAACAACAGCTTCAGGGTTATAAAATTATTGGACTGATCAACAACCATCTTGCTTACAGAGCCAATATCAACCACCTGACGAATGAGGCATCAAGCCTTATTCCTACAAAAATCAGTAGTGGTGCCAACGGTATCCTGCAATTGGTTATTCTTGATGAACAGGACAATGTGGTGGCACAGAGGCTTTGCTTTATAAAACCTGGTAATTTAAAGGTTGAGAAAGCAGAAATAGTAGGTCAGAGTTTAAAACCAACACCAAGAGCTTTCAACAGTATTGATCTTTCTCCGGAATCTTATTTCAAAAATTATACAGTTGTGGTAAGCGAAGATAATGGTAACCCAACTCCTGAAGAAGACAATATTCTGAGCGGGCTCTGGCTAACGGGAGATTTTACCACAAGAATAGACAGCCCTGCACAATACTTCGCTAAGAATGCCAACACTGAAGCTTTGGATGCACTTCTTATTTCAGAAAACTGGAAAAGATTCGACTGGAATGCTGTACTCAGCGGAACTGTACCCGCCATTAAAACCCAATCTCAAAAATACCTTTCTTACAGAGTAAAACCTATTAAAAATAATGCTCTGCTACCCAACACGAGTATCAATTTATTATCAAAATCCGGTCAAAGCCAGCCTGTATTCAGCCAATTCAAAACAGATCAAAACGGATATATCTATTTAAATAACCTCAATAATGATGAACCGCTGGAAGTTTCAGCCTTTGTCAATTCAGAAAATAAAGAATCAGGGAATCAGGATTTGTTTGTCACCATAGAACCGTTAGTCACACCTTCCCCATTTAAGGGCAATTTTCCGGCTACAAAATATACATTGGTAAAAGCTGATAAAAATAAAACTCTTCCTCCAACTATTTCCAGAGCCATCAATACGCAAAAAAATATAAAAAAGAAAGAGAGTAATGATATACAAATTCAGGAAGTTGCTTTAGTTGGAAAAAAGAAAGATGCGAAGGCAGATCTTGATAAACAACTTTCCAGCGGAATGTTCAGTTCTGTCAATTCTACTGTATTTGATTTCGTGAATGAAGACCAGCATACGTCAGGATACACCAATATTTTAGACTGGCTGCAGGGAAAAGCTGCCGGCCTGACATTTCAGAGAAATAATTCAGGAGCCAACGTTCCTTATATCCGGGGACAGCAAGCCAAGCTCTTTTTAGATGAAATAGCTACCGATCCCAGCATGATCTCCACTCTTCCCATCAACAATATTGCGATGGTAAAAATCATCAAAGGATCAGGATTGGTAGGTGATGCCGTAGCCATCTACACAATGAAGGGCAATATGCAGGCTAAAAGCAACGAAAAAGAAGTAAAAAAGAACAACTCATCCATCATCAAGGGTTATGATAAACCTTCAGAATTCCCTATTGAAATGATAGATAATGATGCTCCTGAAAAAATTGAAAATGATACGCGTGAGACACTGTACTGGAATCCTAATTTATTTGACAGTGATTATGTTCCGCCAAGAATTAAATTTTTCAATAACGACAGCGCCAAACAATTTAAAGTGTTGATCATAAGCTTTGATGAAGACGATAATATTCTTTATGACCAGCAGGTTTTAAAATAAACATATGGGACAAGTTATATTTAGCTTGTCCCTTTTTATTACTTTATTATTAAAAACATCTCATTACAAGCGGCTCTTAGCAAGGAGGTCCTACCCATTTATTGCTCCAGTTGATGAATAAGATTTTTTATTTCAGGCGGGCTTAGCTCTGTTTTTGTTTCTGTTTTTAAAATATGCTTTAAAATTGTAATATGGGCTGCTTTTAAAGCATCTTTAGCTCTCTCTGCTACCGCAAGAAAGGATTCGTGCGGTAGCAGAGAAATGTTATAGATATGGATGATACCTGTCTTACATGCGGTGAAAAACAATAAAAAAACATCATCTTTCAAAAGAAAATCCCAAATATTCCGTTTAATTCTTAAATTTGGCTTATGCGAAAGAATCTTTATTTCATCTTTATATTATCTACGCTTACCAGCTGCTATACCTATCAGGTAAAAAAGCCAGTGGATCCGGCTGTGGCAGCTAACAATAATCAAGGCCCTAAAAAGAATACCGATATAGCGAATAATACTTCTTCTCAAATGATGGGGACAACTACTGCCGCTCCAAACATGAATGCACAACCAGCCCCTGCACCGGTGAATGTTCAGGAAAAACTGGCTGCCGGTAAAAATGTCAGAATTGAAGTAGACAACAAGAGCTATAAAGTCATTGTTGACCGTTGGGAAGGAGACAGTCTGGTAGCACACCCTGTTCGCAATGCTAAGAAAAGTCTGAAATTCCATAAGAATCAGATCAATAGTGAGAGAATTGCAGAAAAACGATTTTCGCAGCCTATTGCTGATATTCTTACCGTTACGGCTTATGCCGCCATTGGGGTAGGAATCTATCTCCTGGTCAAATAGGTCTCAACCAAAAAAGTCTGAAAATTGACAGAATAAAAAAAACTCGAATTAAAATATAGCAAAATAGACTGCCTTGTTGAGACAGTCTATTTTATTATACGTATTTTGTTGTTTAAGGCCAGATCACCCCGGATTGTTTAGGGCTTGTCCATGGTTTTCCTGCAGGGCTTGTTCCCGGATGGGCAGCAAGACATTCACTTACCCATGTAGCACCCACAGCGTGAGATTTTACTTTTTTTACAGAACAATAAGTAGTGCCGAAGTTATCTTTATACAGCTGATAGTTAGGATAAGCTCCTTTAGCAACTAACTCTTCATCATGAAGAAATTCAACGTCATCACTTACCTCAGCCGGATAATCCACAACCGCACCCAGAACCCATGCTATGGAATCTCTGTTGTTACCAGCCACCAGACTTGGCGGAGGACTGAGTGTAATCTTGATGGAAGATTTAGAATGGTCTACAGAGTAGGAAGAAGAATACGTAGATTCTTTAACGCTTGCCAACGGAATTCCTAAGAAAGAAAGCGTGGCTGAAGAAGATTGCTCAAAAGTTTTCTGAATACTTTTATAATCTTCACCTGTTACCGTGATCTCTACAGTAGGATAATTGGAAATCGCTACTCCATTCAGTAACCCGAAAGGTCCTTCCGGTCCGAATTTCATCCCCGGATCCGGAGAAAACTTATATCCTGAGATATTCTCTTTGTCAGCGCTATTAATCTGCGCTTTACGGATAGGGTCAAACCACGCCCAGTACATATTGCTGGCAATATTAAAGTCTTTGGGTCCAAAGTTCACAAGCGTAACTCCCGTAAACATCATCGAGATCTGGATGGAGTTTTTGCTGATTGCAATATCTTCACTGAAATAATTGGCATTCCCCCCAATTCCTAAGGTAAAGAAATCAAAGATAGGAATAGAAAAACCAGTCTTCCCTTCTACGGAAACACTGAAACGGCTTTCAGATTCACGGGTCACTTGCATATCAATCTGAGCGGTCTGAGAAGTATTTTTAAGCCCATTTAAAATTTCGTTAAGCGGAGTGGTCACCTCAAAAGCCGGTAAAATACTATCGTCATTCAATAGCAGTCCGCCATTTTCTTTTTTAGGGTTCTGTACATTCTTCAATGCTTTGGAAAGGTAACCGTTATTCATCGTTACATTGTTCTGTAATGATATTGTAGCTCCCAGCGCATCCAGATAATTGGCTAAGACAGGGAGAATGGGTTTACCACTTGCCGGGGTCTTATTCAATAATGCATCAAGGTTATCACTCTTCTGAATCTGGTATAAAGTAGTGGAAGGATTCGCCCATTCCGTAGCTATTTTATCCATAATGATATCAATAGGCTGCATGGTCTCGGTAGCAGGAGGAAGCGTATTATAAGCCGCTACCCAGGCATTGAGTAAAGCCATTTGCTGATCTGTAGCTCTTGTATGGGCATCATTCAGGACAGCAGTATCTTGTACAGATAAAGAATAATTGACTTTTGAGAACGCATCAATAAAATAATTGGTAAACACCTGATCCAGCTGCACTGGTTCAGTATTGGCTCTAAGGTTGGAAGAGATCCAGTCGTAAGTTTTCTTATTAAACTTCAGATTAGAAGGGTCCTGCCAGTAATAAGGAAAATTTCCTTTTCCGTTAATGGTGATCGCAGACAGTTTTGTACTTAAAACACTGGAAAGAATATCATTAGCTCTGTCTTTCAGTTCTGTAATAATTTGTGATGCTTCTACAAAGGGAGCAACATTTTCTGGATTTTTCATGATAATAATATTGATATGGTTCCTACTCTTTTCTTGGCTTTTCGGATGCTGCCGTTGTTCAGGGTTTTGAAGCTTCTTTTGAACATACCAAAGTAACGGCGAAAAAAGAGCGAATTTCAGAGTATAAGTTTCCGATTTTGAAGCCAAGTATTTGTACTGTAGACGATAGGCATTTGTACGTATAAAAAAGAATTCATTACTTTAAACATCAACATTTGGGAAAATCTGTTTCATCCGTGGGAAAAATAAATCTTCTATAATTTAATTTTTAAAGATCAGACCACTAGGTAAATAGCTTAAATAAATTCTATATTTGAAAACCAATCAACACCTATCTCACACCATGAAAGATATTCAACATGACATCAAACTCAGGCCGACTGTAGTGGAAGATTTAGAAACTCTTTTTCAGTTTCAGCTTGATTATGAAGCCAATCATCTGGCAGCATTTACATCAAAAGATTCTACCAATAAAGAAGCCTATATCGCCAAGTTCACCAAACTACTGGCTGATCCCACCATCAACAACCAAACGATCATTGCCGGTACAGTGATCGTTGGAAGTATAGCCAAGTTTATCATGGAAGATGATGTCGAAATCACTTATTGGATTGACAAAAATTTCTGGGGAAAAGGTATTGCCACAACCGCTCTAAAAGATTTTCTCACAATAGAAACCACAAGACCAATTTTTGGACGGGTTGCCTTTGATAATCTGGGTTCACAAAAGGTTTTGGAAAAATGTGGTTTTGTAAAAATCGGTACCGATAAAGGGTTTGCCAATGCCAGACAAACTGAAATTGAGGAGTTTATTTACAGACATGACTAACTATTGACTCATTAGCCAAAAAAATGTTCATTCATCTCATTAATTACCGTTTCTATTCCTTCTTTTCTCAACCATTCATACTCAGAAGTTGCCAATGCACCAGCAATATAATGAAGCTGCTCTCTGTTGTCTGTGGCGGCTTCATACACAATATCAGCAATGGTTTCAGGAGTATCACGTTTTGAGGATGAATCGGCTCTCATGGCTGTTATATATTGATTAAAAATAGACTGGTAATCCGGATGCGAAACCATTTGTGCATTATTTCCGAAATTGGTCTGCATATAAGCAGGAACTACTGTTTTAATCTTAATATTCCACTCTTTCAGTTCATAGCTCATTCCTTCAGACCACTTTTCCAATGCAGATTTTGTGGCAGCATATACGGAAACAAACGGGTAAGGAATATTGGCAGTAGATGATGTTACCGTAATAATTGTTCCATTTTTTCTGGCTCTTAAATAAGGAAGAAATGACTTTGTCACCAGTAGTGTTCCTAAGAAATTGGTATTGATCTGGCTGGCAAGCTGTTCATACTCAATTCCTTCAAAAGGTCCCATAAGTCCGTAAGCAGCATTATTAAGGACTACGTCTACCGGACCTATTTTTTCTGCTTTTGAAGCAATTTCTGAAATCTGTTTCGAATCGCTGATATCTAATTTCAGGAGATGAATGTTAGACCATTCTGTAAGTTCAGTTTCTTTTTCAGGATATCGCATTGCTGCAATTACCGTCCAGCCTTTTGATGCAAACAGTTTGGCGGTGGCTTTTCCCAGTCCTGATGAAGCGCCGGTAATGAAAATTGTTGGGTTCATTTTTTATTGTTTTAGATTGATATTGCAAAGTTGCAACGATAAAAAAAGAACCTGTTTACCATTTGGTAAAAAGCATCTTACCTGATATTTTTCCTGATTCTGCTTAATGACTGCTGCGTGATTCCAAGATAAGAAGCGATATAGGACAAAGGAATACGATTGACCAATGTGGGGTATTTTTCCATAAATTCCAGATAGCGGGTGGTGGCATCCTGAGAGACTAACGGGCTTACTCTTTCCAGCTTTTGGGCAAGGGCTTTATTGGTCACTTTTTGAATAATATTTTCCCAGTCGATAATGGTATCTGAAATTTCTTTCCAATCCTGATTAGAAAACACAAGCAGTTTACAATCCGTAGCTGCCTGAATATATTCTGTGGAAGGCACATTTTTCAGATTGAAGAGCAAATGTTTTTCTTCAATAAAGATCTTGGTAATTTCTTCCCCTTTATTGTTATAATAGCAGATACGAATGATTCCGTCAAGAATAAAACCTACCTGCCTGAGGACTTTTCCTGCTTCTGCAAAATACTCATCTTTGCTTAGCTCAACCTCTTTTGCTTTGCTTGTGATGAGGTCTATTTGCTGCTGGTTCAAATGACCAAACTGCAGAATAAATTCTATAAACTCTTTCATAACGACAAAGTTAGCCATTATCATTTGGGTGTATTTACCATTTGGTAAAAAATGACATCATTAAAATGACTGTAGCGCTATTCTTTAAAATCTGTGGATGAGGAAAGTTCCTTCCAATATTGTATCTGTTCTGAAGACATTAAACTGTCCGTCATTTTTGGGAAAATCGCCTGATAAAGCTTCCTATTTATTCCTGTAAAACTCATCAAGTGTCTCGGTAGTTTTTGCCATAACCTTTATTTTCCCGGTAAAATTTATACCTCTAAATGCATATCAATAAAACATTGTAATGCTCTTGACTGTGGTCCGTCTTTTCTGAAAACAAGAATGGTATTCATCGTTCCCAGCTGCTTATTCAGTTTATAGGTCTTAATGCCTCTTCCGGCATAATATTTAGTAACCACTTCTTCCGGCAATATGCTGACTCCCAATCCTGCTTCCACAAAGTTGATGACTCCTTCAATGGAATTCAGAACTGTACTTTTGTAGTTAAGAATTCCTTTGTGGCTTAACCAGGATTCTAATCTTTCTCTGAAAATACATCCTTCATCAAATACCACTATTTTTAAGGGTTCTTTATCCATCAACGTCTGCAGATCCGGACCTTTTGAGGAAGCCAGAATCACAAGCTGTTCTTCCTTAATGCAGATTTTTTCCAGTCCTTTGGCATTCACTGGAGCAGAAACAAAGGCAGCATCCAGGTTGTAATTCAAAACATCAGACAACACTGAATCTCTGGTATCTGATTTGAATTCAAGCTCAATATCAGGAAATTTTTCATCAAAAGTATGGAGGATTTCCGGAACTTTCAGCGCCATGGTTGTTTCTATACAGCCTATTTTCAGACATCCTCTGATATTATCACCACTCCGGATATTATTTTTTGCTTCTTCCACCAAATGTTGAATCTGTTTTGAATACTGCATCAGGATCATCCCTTCAGAAGTAAGCTCTACCCTTCTGGATGTACGGGAGAAAAGCTTTGTATCAAACTCATCCTCAAGACTTTTTATTCTTGCCGTAACGTTTGACTGAACCGTAAACATCACAGAAGCAGCCTTTGTAAAACTTCCCGTTTCAGCTACGGCTTCAAATATTTTCAAATCATTAATGTTCATCTTAATCAATCATTATTAGTGATCCAATTCATTACAATTAATCGTTTTTAATAATCAAATATCCGTATTAATTTTGGACTATCAAAAAAAATAAATGAAAATAATTTCAAGACCATTCATTGCAGGTGTATCAGTTGTCCTTTTTCACTGGCACTATGACAATGGCATAAAACAATCAAAAATTATATGTAAATAATCACATTATGAAAAATCAACCTGTTCACTACCGCAACATCAAAGTAAATGATTTAAATCTGTTTTACAGAGAAGCAGGTCCAGCCAATGCGCCTACGATACTTCTTTTACACGGCTATCCTACCTCATCTCATATGTTCAGAAATCTGATCCCGATTTTAAGCAAAAAATACCATGTCATAGCACCGGATCTACCGGGATTCGGTTATTCTGACGCTCCTGATCATAAGGAGTTCTCTTATACCTTCGACAATCTTGCAGCAACCGTACAGGCATTTGTAGAAAAGCTGGATATGAAACGTTTTGCTATTTACATCTTTGATTACGGCGCTCCGGTAGGTTTACGTCTCGCGATGAACAATCCTGAGAAAATTACAGGGATCATTTCACAAAACGGAAATGCATATGAAGAAGGATTAAGCAGTGAATGGAATCCGATCCAAAAATACTGGCATGACACAACGGAAGCCAACCGTCTTGCATTAAAAGGTTTTGTTTCTAAAGAAGTTACTTTGTTTCAGTATCAGCATGGTGTGTCTGATCCTTCTTTGATTGCTCCGGAAGCCTATACTCTTGATCAAAAATTCCTTGACCGACCTGGAAATATTGAAATCCAGCTGGATCTGGTTAAAGATTACAGAACCAATGTGGCTTTATATCCAAAATTCCATGAATATTTCAGAAAGCATCAGCCCAAATTATTACTGGTATGGGGGAACAAAGATCCCTATTTCCTACCTGCAGGAGCTGAAGCTTATAAAAAAGATCTGCCGGAAGCCAAATTAAAATTTTATGACACCGGACATTTTGCCCTGGAAACGAATACGGAAGAAATAGGTGCTGAAATCTTTGAATTCATGGGAACATTACCTCGATAGTGGCTATAAGCTATTGAATCAATTAAGAAATAATCGAAACATTTCATTATGAAGACAATTGTCATTAAAAACTTTGGCGGACCTGAAGTTCTGCAACTTGCGGAAATGCCTGTTCCTATGATAACAAATCCTTCTCAGGTATTAGTAAAAGTACGAGCAACATCTATTAATCCTCTTGATTATCAGATAAGACGGGGAGATTATGAATCATTTTTCGAACTCCCTATTATAACGGGTCATGATATCGCTGGTGATATTATGACTGTAGGTGAAGCGGTCAAACAATGGAAGCCTGGTGATAAAGTCTACTATTCTCCTCGCTTTGGCAGCTCAGGCAGTTATGCGGAGTATCACCTTACTGATGAGTCCTCATTATCCAGAATGCCGGATAACATCAGCTATGAAGAGGCTGCTGCCATTCCACTTATTGGAGGAACAGTTTGGGAAATGCTTGTAGTAAGAGCTCAATTGAAAAAAGGAGACAGCATTCTCATTCTTGGTGGTGCAGGTGGCGTAGGAACACTGGCTATACAAGTTGCGAAATCACTGGGTGCTTTTGTGTATACAACTGGACAAAGTGTTCTGCATGAGGAATTAAAAAAGCTTGGAGCAGATGTAGTCATTGATCACCATAAGGAAAACTGGATTGAAGAAATAAAAGCACATACCAACGGAAAAGGAGTTAATGTGATTATTGATACTGTAGGAGGAACAACACTTTCAGACAGCCCACTTGCTTTAGCAGATTATGGTTCTGTTGTAACACTGGTAGATATTCCACAACCTCAAAACCTTATCAATGCCTGGGAAAAAAATGCCACCTATCATTTTGTTTTTACCCGACAAAGCAGAGATGAGCTGTATCAGATCACTGAATTAATTGAGAACGGACAAGTAAAACCTGTGATAGACAGTATATATCCGCTTGAAGAGGTTCAAAAAGCTCATCAAAGAATAGAGGATTCTAAACGGGACAGACCTTTATTGGGGAAGATTGTACTTACAGTGTAATTATTTTATTAGAAGGTCATCAAAATCGAAAACATCATTGTATTCAATGATGTTTTGTTATTTATAAAATGCAAAATATCAACAACTTGAACATTCACAATAAAATCAATCTTTAAAATGATAAAGGAAAATCACATCTCCAGTATAGGCAGGTTTCACATGGTCTTTAATCAGGAGTTTGGCTTCCACGATTGCTTTTACAGTTCCTCTGAGGTTAGTAACAGATTTTACGGTTGCCTGTAGTTTGACATCACTATTTACGGGAACAGCTTCTCCGAACTTAAGATTTTCTATTCCGTAATTGATTTCCATTTTTACATTTCTCACATCTGCAATCTGTTTCCAGAGATAGGGAATCAAAGATAATGTTAAATACCCATGAGCAATGGTTGATTTAAAAGGTCCTTCTTTCTCTGCCTTTTTCTGATCCGTATGAATCCACTGCTGATCCAGGGTGGCATCTGCAAATCTATTAATCTGATCCTGACTTATCGTATGCCAGGCAGAATCTCCCAGCATTTGCCCTTCAAGAGACTTATACTCACTAAAATTATTAATAATAATCATATCTTTTTCTGAACCTTTTAGGAATTACAATATGTACAGCTCAATCATTATCATCGTAGCCGAGTGTATATCAAGTCTGCATATTTATTTTCCAGGCATCCGGTCTTAGTCTGTCAATATTCAGACCAATTGCTGCCTTATTTTCTTAAATCCCTGAAAACCTCTTACATAAAAGTAAGAGGCTAATGAACATCATGAAAATAAAAAATAAAAAGTAATCCGTATTACATCAATGTTCTTTCAGACAATATATCCAGATCCAGAAGTTTTATGGATTTGAATAAGAAAAAATATAAAATATGAGGCTTGATATGGCAAAGTATATTATTTCAACATATTTGCAATTGAGACTTTTATTATGCCAACGTTACGTTAACAGCATTTAAACCTTTATCGCTTTTTTGTATATCAAAAACTACTTTATCATTTTCACGGATCATTCTTGTGTTTAATCCTGAAGAATGTACGAATATATCTTTACTTCCGTCTGCCGGAGTAATAAAACCGAAGCCTTTTGCTTCATTGAAAAATTTTACGGTGCCTTCTTGCATTGTAATTGTTATTAAAAAATTGTGTATTATGATCTGTAAACGCTACAGATTTTATTTATGATATTCTGAGGGGTATTGTGCTTCCCATCAATGGTTGAATATTTTTAAGATCCGGATGCTTCATCGTCTGTGGTATTGAAGATGCAGGATCTGCAATAATCTCTACAGGCTTGTTCAGGATTGCTTTGGCGAAATATTTTAAACTTCCCGGCATTGCAGCAGAAAAAAGCAGGTTTTGTCTTCTATGAGAAACCAGATTTAATATTTTTTTTATATGATTAGCGAATCCCATATCAAGCATTTTATCGGCATCATCTAAAACAAACAGCTCAATTTTAGAAAGATCAATATGTCTCTGATTTTCTACATCAAGCAATCCTCCGGGTGTTGCCACAAGAACATCTACTCTTTTTCTCAGTGCAGCAAGTTGGCTTCCAATGGAAACCCCTTCATAAATAGAAAGCAGAGATAATGGTAAATATTTACTGTAGATTTTAAAATTCTCTTCTATCTGTATTGCCAGTTCCTGAGTGGGTGTAAGTATTAAAGTTCTTATTTCTTTATGATCCGGAGTTTGTCTTTTCAGCAGCTGTAAAATAGGCATCGCAAATGCAGCTGTTTTTCCAGCACCTGCCTGTGCAGACACTATAATATCTCTTCCTGCCAAAATATGCGGAATTGCAGAATACTGTATTTCAGTAGGCCTGGAATATCCGGCTTCTGTCACTGCACGGATAATAGGATTAATTAGATTTAAATTTTTAAAATTCATTATAAATCCGGCATTCCCGGTATCTTAACACAAATCTGTTGATCAGAATTTGAATCGGTATATTATAATGACAAACAAAAGAGTATTCTTTTCTGTTTATCTTTCTCTTGCTTCAGCTACAATAATATTTTTATCTATATTACGAATGGCCAGGCAATAACGTGTCGCTCTTATCTACAATAGAACTTTATAATCTTTTATTTCCACTATGAAAACAAAGGCTATAAATTGGTAGCTGAAAAAGCAAAACTGAAAGAAAAAAGTGATTTTAAACTATGACAGAATAGCAAAGGCAGTGACCTGTTTTTATAAATGTTCTGCAAACCTACAATAAAAAAAAAGAATACCACATTATTTAATTAACTGATTATCAAAAATTTATTCGTACCTTCTGCAAATTAACCAAATTATTTGCTGACGCGGATGATTTTAAACTCCGGAATATGCAAGCTTTTTCACCCATCCCCCAACCTTCTCCCAGAATATCAGAATCCCATTCCGGCCCACATGTAAGAATTGCTTATTTCATTATGATACATCATAAACCTGAAGTATTTAAAAGCATGTTTGAGAAAATCTATACAAGGGATCAGTTTTATCTTATCCATATTGATAAAAAAGCGAAACAAGAGTTCATTGAAGAAATACAACTTTACATCGTTCATTTTCCCAATGTCTATATTCTGGACAGTATGAATATAGTTTCGGGAGGTTTCAACATCGTTCAGGCAGAATTGAACGCTATGGAATTTCTCCTGAATGTAAGCAAAGAATGGGATTATTTTATTAATCTGAGCGGTGAAGATTATCCATTGAAATCACAAAATATTATCCGTAAATTTCTTACGACCAATAAAGGCAGGAATTATCTTTTTTATTATGATCAAAAGTTTTACAGACCCGACACGCTGAAAAGAATACAAAATCACTTTACAGAATTGGCTTATGTTATTTCATCTTTCATCTACAAAAGATCTTTTATGAAAGATGTGATTCCTTATATAGGTGGTAAATGGTTTATGTTTACAAGAGAAACCTGCTTATTTTTAACAAACAACAAAATGGTAATGGATTTTGAAGACTATTATCTTCATACTTTTTTACCTGCAGATTCATTTTTTCAGACTGTTCTTATGAATACATCTTTCAATGATATTATCGTCAATGATGATAAAAGAGCAGTACTTGAGACCTCCTTTTTTCAAAATACACAGAATACATTCAATTATATTCAATCATTAAAATCTGGTAATCAGCTTTTCATCAGAAAGGTTAACAAAAAAACGGACGAAAGTATCAGAAAGTATATTGAAGAAAGCTACCTTACTCCCCTTCCTTATATAAATGAAGTAGAAAGAGAATTGAAAAGAAATAACCGTCAAAACAACTGATCTTTGCACTTCATCCTCAATATACTTAAGTCAGAAACTCTTTAATGTTTTTCTGCCAAATCATTATATTTGGAGGAACATCATCAAACGTGTTTTATTCAAATTAAAATATGGAAAAGAAGCTGACACCGGAACACTTAAAACGGCTAACATTAGACAGTCAGGGATTAACACAAAATACACCATTCGGAACCGGAAAAACTGCAGTTTTGAACGCTTTGGAACATCTCGGATATATACAGATTGATACATTATCTATAGTGGAGCGGGCTCATCACCATACGCTATGGACAAGAATCCCGGATTTTAAGACAGATAATCTGGAAGAACTGGTAGAGGACCGTAAAGTATTTGAGTATTGGTTTCATGCTGCTTCTTACCTTCCGATGCAGGATTTCCGATATGTTTTGCCTCAGATGCTGATGATTAAAAGAGGAGAATCCCGTTATTACAATGCTGATCCTAAAGTGATGAAGTATGTAGTAGATACCATCCGCAATGAAGGTCCTAAAAGAGCAAGAGATTTTGAGAATGAAAGCCATAAAGCAGGAAGCTGGTGGAATTGGAAACCTGCCAAGCTGGCTCTAGAGAGACTTTTCATGCAGGGAGATCTGATGATCAGCGGACGTTCCGGAATGCAGAAAACTTATGATCTGGCCGAAAGGGTTCTGCCATCTTCCACGAATACCTCAGAACCTACTCCATTGGAGTTTGCAGAATATCTGGTAAAAACCAATCTGAGAGCCTATGGATTTACGACATTAAAACAAATCACTCACCTCAGAAAAGGAAATGCTTTAAAAACGAATGTCAATAAGGTTTTACAGATGATGCTTGAAGAAGATACAATATCAAAAGTGACCAGTGAAGGAGGATCTTCTGTTTTTGTTCAAAATGAAATACTGGAAAAAACATTTGATCAGGCAAGCTCCAGTGTATGGCTGTTGTCTCCGTTTGACAATTCCATTATTCATCGGGATAGAATCAAACAGATTTTTGATTTTGATTTCCGTCTGGAATGCTATACTCCAAAAGAAAAAAGACAGTATGGTTATTTCTGTCTGCCTATCCTGTTTGGAGATCAGTTTATCGGAAGGGTTGACTGTAAAGCGCACAGAAAAGAAAAAAAACTGGAGCTTATTCATTTACATATTGAAAACAGTACTATTAATCTTGATTTATGGCTTAAGCCTTTCATAGAGACCTTAAAACGCTTTGCCATTTTCAATGGTTGTGAGTCTTTGGCTCTGACTCAAGTAAGTCCATCAAAATTGACCACTGTTATCAAAAAAGAATTATCCAAAGTAATGTTTAAAAAGTAATGGAGAGCTATTAAAAAGACAAATCGCACTATTGACTTCAATAATGCGATTTTATTTTCTAGAAAAACTCCGATTAATTTAATTTCTGATTTGTTTTCTGAACAAAATCATTCCATTGCTGGTTCAAATAAGTTATTGCTTTCTTTTTTTCACCATCATTCATAGAAGAATAATTAATGGAATTAAAAACCAGTTTTTTCAATGCTTTCACATTAAGTTCCCAATAGATCTGTGTTACCCAAAAATCATAGCTCAGACCTGTGTATCCATACACTGAAGGATCATCACTGTTAATGGAACATTGTACTCCGTTGCTCAATAAAACCCTTGCAGGATGGTTCCTTAAATCACTTACATATCCTAAGATCTGATTACTAAGTGGGCTTACTTCCACCAGCCTATCCTGTTTTCTGATCTGTTCCATCGTTTGGGGGAAATAGATCAGATTCAGTCCGTGACCAATTCTTTTATTGTTGAGCAGCGCTACATCCAGAATATTTTTATTCAGGATAGAATTGCTTTCTCCGGCATGAAGGAAAAGAGGCAGTTCTACTCCGTATTTTTTATGAAGTCCGCTCATTTTGGCCCAGCTTTTCTCAAAAAAACTGATATGATGTCCCGCTGCTTCATCTGCCACAAGGTCAAAGCCTGAGATCATATCCGGAAATTCCTTCTTCATTTCAAATGCTGTTTCCAGCTGCTTCTCAATACTTTCATTATCTAAAAATTTAAAACTCGAATAGATCAGTTTAAGGGTGAACTGCGGATCTGACTGATGTACTTCTTTAAGAATATCCTGCAGATCTGTAATCGTCGTCTTCATAGGATATTTTCCATGTTGAAAATCATAAAGTTCATCAAAGATATATCTGATTTCTACGTGCTGTACTTTGTCTTTTATCAAATCCTGAAATCCTTTCAGATAATATGCCTTAAAGAAAGGACGGTACGGAAGCAGCAGACTGATGCGCTTAAAACGTTTTTCAAATTCAATCCAATAATCTGTGTAAGAGCAAAGATTGTCTCGTTTCAATGTAAGAAGGTCCTGCAGTTCTTTTTCAAAACCAGTGGTTGAGGCCAGCTTTTTATCAAGGCTTACAAATCCTTCCGGAACTTTTCCTTTTTCAAAAAAAGCCAGCTGTCCGAAAATGTACTGATCATTATCTTTCTGATCAAAAACATAGCATTCCTGATATTTTCTGGCAGTCGAAATAATCCATTTCACATCTGTAATTCCCCCACTGTGGGTATGCAACAGACCACCCTTCGGCATGGTCTGAAGGATTTCAAACAGTTTGCTGCTTTCTATTAATGGTTTTAATTCATTAAAAGAACTGTTATATAAAGATATTTTCTTTGCTTCCGAATCACTGAGAAACTGTTTACGGATCTGGAAGAGTTTTTTATCCAAAGTCATTTCTGCATCGGACAATTTTATATCGGCATCAAATGCCATTGCTGCATTTTCTTTCTCTGATAATGTCAGGTTCTGCTGGTATGCAGATTCTTCAGTTACTTTACCTTGCCCCCAAAATAAGGGTGCTGCAAAAAGTGATATATAAATAAGGTATTTTTTCATCATACTAAATATTGGAGGGGTTTGTACTGTCAGTTATGTTTTAACCGATAAAATAAAAGTAGCTTGTTATAGCAAAAATTGTGCAAAGTAAAGCTAATTCAAAGATAATATTATTTTTTTGAGCCTCCAGCTAGAAATATTATGCTTTAATTTTTTTGTTCATGCTCATATAAAAAATATAATCCTTTTGTAAATGGTTTAAGATGTTCCCTAAAGCACCTGTTATTTTTTTGCATAGACAAAATTGGAAATATTCATCAGAAGACTTCACTAAAACCTATTTTCTTATTAGCCAAAAAGGAAACATCATAAACAGATGTATTTTTTCAATGAAGCGGTCAAATTTTTAACACTTTTTTAATCTTTAGCCGTTGCACCTATTTTTAAGTTTAATTACCTTTGTCTCTGGAATGCGGAAAAGATTTTATCAATATTTGTACAGTTTGTTATTTGCGTTGCTTACCGTTTTAGGATGGTACTATGGGCAAATTCAGCAGTATATTTCAACGGATATTTCTTCTGACCTTCATTTTACTACGGATCTTCTTGTTCATGAAAAAAAGAGCATCAAAGAATCTTTTGCATTTCTTAAAAATGAGTCTAATGATGCCTACAATGTCAGCCATCCCCGCTACAATAAAATCAGAGCTAATCTTTCTGAAAACGACAATGAAAATGACGACAACGTAGAGTCCTCCGGTTCTACAGAACTTATTGCTCTTTTCAAAGATGGCTTCTGGCATCTTATTTCAGGCTTTGTCACGACATTTCACAACAAACAAATTGCTGTTTCACTTGCTCAATCAGAACATTTAAAGACCTTACATGATGATCTGTACCTTCAGTACAGGGTCATCCGACTGTGATTTTATACTAATTTTTTCGAAAACCTTATCTGCTTTCATGCTTTATTGTGAGAGCCGGTAACTCTATTTTTTCAATTATAAATTATTATAAAAACAATATTTATCATGGTCAAGAAAAGTCTCATGTATATCAACTTGTGCCTTATTCTCTTGTTTGTAAGCTGTCAATCTGAAAAAAAGGAAAAAACAGAAGCAGCGTCATTCAACGTAACAAGCCCGCTTATTAAAGATACTTTAGTCAACAAAGATTATGTTGCACAGATCCGTTCTATCAATCATATTGAGCTTCGTGCCCAGGAAAAAGGATACATCCAGTCTATTTATGTAGATGAAGGGCAGTTTGTTCAGAAAGGGCAGCTCATGTTCAAAATCATGCCTAATCTTTATGAATCTGATGTAAACCGTGCCAAAGCGGAAACCAAATACGCAGAAATTGAATATCAGAATACCAAAAATCTTTCTGACAAAAACATTGTTGCCCCTCAGGAAATGGCTATGGCTAAAGCAAGGTATGAAAAAGCGCAGGCCGAACTTGCTTCAATGAATACCCATTTAAAATTTACCGAAATCCGTGCTCCTTTCAATGGAATTGTAGGAAAATTACACGTACGTAAAGGAAGTCTTGTAGATGAAGGTGAGCTTGTAACCGAGCTTTCCGACAACAGCAAAATGTGGGTATATTTCAATGTACCGGAAGCTGAATATCTTAATCAGATGGATGCCAAAAAGGATAATAATCCAATGCATGTACGTTTAAGAATGGCCAATGGCAAAGAGTTTACACAAGATGGTATTGTACAAACCATAGAGTCTGATTTTGACAATGAAACCGGAAATATCGCTTACAGGGCTACTTTCCCAAATCCGAAAGGACTGTTGAGATACGGAGAAACCGGAAACATCGTTATCACCTCACCTTATGCCAATGCAATGATGATTCCACAGAAAGCGACTTTCGAAGAGCTGGAAAAGAAATATGTCTATGTGATTGGTAAAGATGGTAAAGTACATGCGAGAGAAATAAAAGTGGCTGCTGAATTACCCCATATTTATGTCGTCGCTTCAGGGCTTGGAAAGGATGACAGAATCCTTTTGGAAGGGCTTAGAATGGTTCAGGAAAACCAGAAGATCAGCTCAAAATACCAAAAGCCTGAAAAAGTAATGTCGAACCTGGATCTGTACGCCGAGTAACCCAAAAACAGCATTATGTTTAAAAAAGTAATACACCGACCGGTTTTCGCCATTGTGATATCGGTTGTGATCCTGTTTATGGGAGGGATTGCTATGAAGCAGCTTCCTACTGAACAGTTTCCAAAAATTGCCCCTACCACCGTAGCTGTTTCTATTGCTTATCCGGGAGCGAGTGCAGATGTATTGGTAAAATCATCTTTGATTACAATTGAAAATGCCATCAATGGAGTTCAGGGAATGCGTTATATCACCACCGATGCTACCAGTGCCGGGGAAGCTACGGTGAACGTTGTCTTTGATCCCGGAACCGATCCCAATGAAGCGGTAGTTCTGGTAAAAACCAGAGTGGATCAGGTAATGCCTTTATTACCGGAACTGGTACAGAAAGAAGGGGTTGTAGTAAACCCGATTCAGCCCAGTATGCTGATGTACGTGAACCTTTACAGCACCAATAAAAGTATGGATGAAAAATTCCTGTACAACTACTCTATGGTGAATATCATCCCGGAAATTAACCGTATCCACGGAATTGCAAAATCTCAGATCCTGGGAAGCCGAAGATATGCCATGCGTATCTGGCTGAACCCTGACCGTATGCGTGCTTATGACATCTCTGTAGATGAGGTGATGAAAGCTATCGGCGAACAAAGTATCATTGGACGCCCGGGGAGAATCGGACAAAGTTCCGGTATTGCAGCACAGTCACTGGAATATGTACTGACTTATAAAGGGCAATACAACAAACCGGAAGAATATGAAAATATTATCGTGCGTTCCAATGCCGAAGGAGAAAATGTAAAGCTAAAAGATATTGCCAAAGTAGAATTGGGAAGTGAATTCTTTGATATTTATTCCAATCTTGACGGACATCCTTCTGCTTCCATTGTATTGAAACAAAACTACGGAAGTAATGCCAATGACGTAATCAGAGATGTGAAAGCAAAACTGGCAGAAATGAAAGGGAACTTTCCTCCGGGAGTTGATTATAAAATCAGTTATGACGTTTCCCAATTCCTTGATGCTTCTATCGAACAGGTAATGCATACGTTGAGAGATGCGTTTATCCTTGTGGCCATCGTGGTTTTCATTTTCCTTGGCGACTGGCGTTCTACTTTGATTCCTATTATTGCCGTGCCGGTTTCTTTGATCGGAACATTCTTTGTGATCCAATTCTTTGGGTTAACCATCAACCTTGTTACTCTTTTTGCTTTGGTACTGGCCATCGGTATTGTGGTTGATAACGCGATTGTAGTGATAGAAGCCGTTCACGCCAAAATGGAAGACAGTAATATTTCGCCTTATAAAGCGGTAAAAGAAGTGATGGGTGAAATTGCCGGAGCTATTATTGCCATTACAGCCGTGATGGTAGCCGTATTCATTCCTATTTCATTTATGACAGGTCCGGTGGGAACTTTCTATCGTCAGTTTTCTATTACCATGGCAAGCTCTATTGTGATTTCTGCGGTAGTAGCCCTTACTCTGACTCCGGTTTTAGCTGCAATGCTATTGAAAAACCATCATGGAAAGCCTAAGAAAGTCAATATTTTCACCAAAGCTTTAGACTCTTTTAACAGCGGGTTTGATAAAATAACAGGAAAATATGCTTCATTCCTTAGAAAAATCGTAAGCCGAAAGGTGGTAACATGGGGAATTCTGATTGCTTTCTGTGCCGGAATTGTGATGATCAATAAAGTACTTCCTGGCGGGTTTATCCCGAATGAAGACCAGGGAACTATCTATGCTATTATCCAGACTCCTCCGGGTTCTACCCTTGAACAGACGAATAAGGTTTCCAGAACATTGCAGAAAATCTGTATGGGTGTAGACGGTGTGGAATCTGTATCATCACTGGCCGGATACGAAATCATGACGGAAGGCCGTGGTTCGAATGCAGGAACCTGTCTGATTAACCTTAAAAGCTGGAACGACCGTGATCATTCTGTGAAGGAGATCATGGAAGAACTGGAAGAAAAATCAAAAGATCTTGGAGCTACCATTGAGTTCTTTGAACCACCAGCTGTACCGGGATTCGGATCTTCGGGAGGTTTCTCTATGAGACTTCTGGATCTGAACAGAACGACAGATTATCAGGAATTTGATAAAGCCAATAAAGATTTCATCGCACAGCTTAAAAAGCGTAAGGAGCTTTCAGGAGTCTTCACCTTTTTTGCGGCTAATTATCCTCAGTATGAGCTGGTATTTGATAATAATGCAGCCATGCAGAAAGGAGTTTCTATCGGAAAAGCGATGGACAACCTCAACATTCTGATCGGTAGTACCTATGAACAGGGCTTTATCCGTTTCGGGCAGTTCTTCAAGGTGTATGTACAGTCTTCTCCGGAATTCAGAAGACTTCCGACAGATATTATGAATCTGTATGTGAAAAATGACCGTGATGAAATGGTTCCTTATTCAGCATTTATGACGATGAAAAAGACACAGGGACCTAATGAAATTACCCGCTATAACATGTACAATTCCGCTGCCATCCGTGGGCTTCCTGCTGCAGGATATACAACTGCTGATGCTATCCAGGCCATTAATGAAACGGCTGCCAAAACACTTCCTCACGGATATAAAGTGGCATGGGAAGGGTTGTCTTATGATGAGGCACAACGTGGTAATGAAGCGATCTATGTCTTCCTTGTTGTTTTGGTATTTGTGTATCTGGTTCTGGCGGCTCAGTATGAAAGTTTCCTGATTCCGTTTGCGGTACTTTGCTCTTTACCGGTAGGAGTTTTCGGGTCTTTCTTATTATTAAAAGCAATGGGACTTGAAAATGACATCTATGCACAGGTAGGATTGATCATGATTATCGGATTACTGGGTAAAAACGCAGTACTTATTGTAGAATTTGCCGTGAAAAGGCGTCAGGCAGGAGATTCTATTCTCGAAGCTGCCGTAGAAGGCTCCAAAGCCCGTTTCAGACCGATTCTGATGACTTCTTTTGCCTTTATTGCAGGATTGGTTCCGCTTGTTTTTGCAAGAGGTGCGGGAGCGATCGGAAACCATACCATTGGGGCATCTTCACTGGGAGGAATGCTGATAGGAACACTGTTCGGAGTGATTGTAATTCCGGGGCTTTACTACATATTTGCCAAGTGGTCTGATGGTAAAAAAATGATCAAAGACGAAGATGAATCTCCATTAAGCGAAGACATGATCCATTATGAATAAAAGAAAAATATATCAATATGCAGGTCTGGCAGTCGTCTTATTAAGTCTTACTGCCTGTAAACCTATAGAAATAGCACAGCGTGCTGAAAATAAAACCGTCCCTGAAAAATACGGTTCAGCAGAAAACGACACTATCAATACCGGAAAAATGAAGTGGAATGAATATTTCAGTGATCCGCATCTCCAAGAGCTGATCAGTCAGGCCCTTCAGAATAATCAGGAACTGAATATTGTCCTTCAGGAAATTGAAATGTCTAAAAATGAAATCAAAGCCAGGAAAGGGGAATATCTTCCTTCTGTAGGTTTAAAAGCCGGAGCTGGTGTAGACAAAGTAAGCCGATACACCAATATCGGAGCTATGGAGGCCAATACCGAAATAGAGCCCGGCAGAGAAATGCCGGAACCTTTATTTGATTTTGGAGCAGGTGTTCAGGCACAGTGGGAAACGGATATCTGGGGAAAGCTGCATAATGCGACAAAAGCACAGGTACAGCGATATCTTGCCAGCATTGAAGGAAAGAACTTCATGACCACTCATCTTATTTCTGAGATTGCAGATTCTTATTATGAGCTCCTGGCATTGGATAATGAGTTGGTAATCCTGAATCAGAATATCAAAATTCAGAATGATGCGCTGGATATTATCAAAGAATTAAAGAAGAATGCGCGATCCAATGAACTGGCAGTACAGAGATTTGAAGCCCAGGTTCTGAAAACTCAGGGAATGCAGTATGACATTCAGCAGAAGATAGTTGAAACGGAGAACAGGATTAATTATCTGGTGGGAAGATTTCCACAACCCGTGGAAAGAAGTCAGGATTCTTTTGATTCTGTTATTCCGCAAGCTGTGTATGGAGGAATGCCTTCCGAACTATTGGAAAACCGTCCGGATATCAAACAGGCTGAATATGAACTGGCTGCTGCCAAGCTTGACATTAAAGTGGCCAAAGCAAGGTTCTACCCTTCTCTTGATCTTTCTGCAGGAGCCGGGTTACAGGCTTTTAATCCGTTGTATATCATCAAACCTCAGTCGTTTCTGTTTTCTCTTGCGGGAGAACTTACGGCACCATTGATCAACAGAAGGGCGATTAAGGCCGCTTACAATAATGCCAACGCCAAACAGATTCAGGCAGTGTATCATTATGAGCAGACTGTTTTGGGAGCTTATATTGAGGTAGCCAATCAATTGGCTAAAATTCATAATCTGGAAAGCAGTGTGAATATCAAAACGAAGGAAGTGGATGCTTTAACAAAGTCTATAGATATTTCCAACGACCTGTTCAAATATGCCCGTGCTGATTACATGGAAGTTTTACTGACTCAAAGGGATGCTCTGGAATCCAGGTTTGAGCTGGTAGAGAAGAAAGTGAACCAACTTAAAGCGAGTGTTGCTGTTTACAGAGCGCTTGGCGGTGGTTGGGATCAGGCTCCGTTGGCAGTTCCGGATATTAAGAAAGAATAAATCCATATTTTAATCTTGTTTTCATAAGAAGTCTATCGAAAGATGGGCTTCTTTTTTGTTATTACCGCAGATCTCACAGATTGACACAGAGGTTTGGGATAATTTTATATTATGATTGATAATTGATAATTGATCAATTATAATTCAAACCGCCCTTAGCCCTGATAGCAGCGGTTACCCCGCAGCAGAAAGTGGATTCAGCCAGGTGCGAGGAGTATGAGCGGATAGCAGGATGACGCTCCTGATCCTTATTCCCATGAAAATACAGCTATAAAATAAATAAAAAGTCCACAAAATAAATAGACTTATAATTTTAAATTTAATTCACACTTGAAAAATTAACTTTTTTATCATTTTTTAACATTTTCAAACATGGAATTAATTAATTAAAAATCAAATATTTACGATTCATAAATTTAATTCAAATCAATTAACCTACTAATTTAGTAGACTAATATGATTTATCTCATGCTCTTGTTTTATCTGGGTTCGTCATTTATTAGATAATTTTGACCCAGTTAAAAAAATCATAAACTTTATTCTCATGAATAAGAATACCTTTAATTCTTACCTATGCACCATTACGGTGGCAGCTTCTGCACAGCAAAATTGTTGTGGAATGTCTGCCCTTTCACAGCACAACTGCATTTCTCAAAACATGTGCTTTGATATGATGTGCATGATGATGATGTGCTAACTTTTTAAGAGATACATTCATTACTGTAGGAATTAAAGCCAAAGAGTTCAAGGCTTCTTTCATCCGGGTACCTCTCCTGTAATTTTACTATTCGTTTTATAACCTCCCTGAAAAAAGGAGGCGGAAAGTCACATTTTTTACCGGGAGATCAGCAGTAATACACAATTCAGTTTTAAACCTAGATTAATATAATGAAAAAGAAACAATGCAAGCTTGGTGTATTGGCCTTACTCCTGTTCGCGGAATATGGTTTTGCACAAAGCAAAGACAGTCTTTCCAAAGAAACTTCCATCAAAGAAGTGGTGGTGGTAGCTTTTGGGAAGCAGAAAAAAGAAGAAATTACGGGATCTGTACAGTCGCTGAAGGCTAAAGATCTTTCTAATCTTCAAAACGGAAATATTCTTCAGGGAATTGGAGGAAAAGTAGCGGGGGTACAGGTGATTTCCTCAGGACAGCCAGGCTCCCAGCCCACCATCAGAATGAGAGGAATAGGCTCTATCAACGCGTCCAGTGACCCCTTAATTGTACTGGATGGCATTCCGTACAGCGGAAACCTGAACAGTATTGCCGCATCGGATATTGAAAGCATCTCTTTTCTTGAAGATGCTTCTTCGAATGCTTTATACGGTTCCAGAGGGGCTAATGGTGTTATTATTGTGAACACCAAAAGAGGAAAAAGTAAAGGTGTAAGTATTGAGGCCGATGTAAAAACAGGAGTCAACTTCAGGTCTATTGAAGATTATTCGGTTTATACTTCTCCTCAGGATTATTACACAGCTTATTACAACAGAGCAAGAATTGGTGAAATTGCAAGACTGAAACAGCCGGGAGCTGTTCCTTCAGGCCCTTCTCCTCATGATGTGGGACTTGCTGCTCTTACCAAACTGGGATATAATGTATATAACGTTCCTTTTAATCAACTGATTTCAAAGGACGGTTCTTTCAATCCCGACGCAAAGCTGCTCTACCAGGACAACTGGAAAAAGCTGCTTTTCAGACCGGCTTTGAGAAGGGAAGCAACAGTGGGAATCAATGCCAATGGGGATCAGATAAAATCTTATACTTCTCTTAATTATCTGGATGATAAAGGATATCTGATTTCTTCAGGTTTCGAAAGATTCGGGATCAGGTCTAATGTGGACTACTCTATCACCTCTAAACTGAAGCTGACCAGTGCTTTATCTTACACTTACAGCAAGCAGGATTTCGGTGAGACCGGAGGTTTTTCCAACCCTTTCCAGTTTGCCAGAAATATTGCTCCTTTCTATCCTGTTTTCCTGAGAGATAACAATTACCAGAGGCTTTATGATAGTTATGGAAATGCTCTATATGATTACGGAGACGGCCAGGGTCCCAACGGAGCCACAAGATCTTATGCGGTGTTTGAAAATCCTGTAGGGAATCTTCAGAAGAATAAATCACAAATCGTAAGTAATGTGACCAATCTTAATCTTGGGTTAAATTATGAAATCATCAGAGGACTGGATTTTACTTATAATTTTGGTGCCTATCTTGAAAATACAAGAAACCTTCAGTTTGGAAATACGGAAGGAGGAACTTCATCTTCTGTGGGAGGAACTATTTCGCAGAGTTCAAACTTTAAATATACACTGAACCATCAGCAGTTGCTTACCTACCAGAAAAAACTGGGAAATCACAGCTTCAACCTCCTTGTAGGACATGAACTGAATAAAATAAAAGATGATGGCTTTTCAGGATCAAAACAGCAGCTTTTATTACCTGACTCACAAGCTTTTGATAATGCCGTGAAAATTACCGGTTTATCAGGAAGCGGTTATGAATATGCGGTAGAAGGCTATTTCACAAGGTTACTCTATAATTATGACGGAAAATATTTCTTCAATGCCAATATCCGTAGAGACGGTTCCTCTGTATTTTCTCCGGAAAGCAGATGGGGAAATTTCTATGGACTGGGACTGGCATGGAATATCGCAAAAGAGAATTTCCTTAAGGACAACAGTGTGATTAATTCTTTAAAATTAAAAGCTTCTTACGGCCAGCAGGGAAATGACAACATTCTTTTAGGAAGTTCCAGCAGAGATTATTATGCGTATCAGGATATCTACGGAATCAACAACTTCGGGGACGACAAACCTGTTCTGTCGCTTAAAAAACAAGGAAATAAGGATTTAAAATGGGAAACCTCCAAAAACCTGAATGCCGGTTTTGAAATTTCACTTTTAAAAAACAGAATCAACCTGAATGCTGATTATTTTGAAAGGAAAGTTTCGGATATGATTTACACGCTTCCTCTTCCTCCCTCCAATGCAGGCTCCTATGTGAAGTATGGAAATATCGGAGATATGACCAACAGAGGTGTTCAGGCGAATGTCAATGTAGATATCCTTCGCGGTGATGAGTTCCAGTGGAGTTTTTATGCGAATGCCACTCACTATAAAAATAAGATTACCAGATTACCGGCTGAGCAAAGAAATACAGGACTTATTTCAGGTTTATTTATCCTGACAGAAGGTGGAGACCGTTACACCTATTTCCTAAAAGAATTTGCCGGAGTAAATCCTGAGAACGGTGATGCTTTATGGTATCGCACAACCATCAACCCAACTACCCAAAAGGAAGAAAGAACAGTGACCAATAATTATAAGGAAGCCACCGACTATAACACCGGAAAGTCAGCGATTCCAAAGGTATATGGAGGATTCGGAACAGATTTCAGCTTTAAAAGATTTAATCTTTCAGTGAATTTCGCTTACCAGTTCGGAGGCTATGGCTATGATGATATTTACAGAAGCTTATTCCATTCTGACAGCTATGGTTCCAACTATTCAACAGATCTGGATAAAACCTGGACTCCGGAAAATCCAACGGCTGCCTTACCGAGAGTAGATCTTACCGCTACAAACCAGAACGGAAATTCAACGCTGTATCTGATCAAATCGGATTATATCAGCCTTCAGGACGTAACCCTCTCCTATCAGCTTCCCGATGGTTTTGCAAAACAGGCAGGCTTATCAGGTTTGAAAATCTATGTGACAGGAAACAACCTGTACCTATGGTCCAAGAGAAAAGGCTATGATCCGAGAGCTTCGCTGACGGGAGTTTCAGATTCGTACCGGTATTCTCTGTTGTCAAGCGTCTCTTTAGGCTTTAAACTTAACTTTTAAAAGAACAGGAATGAACACAATACAATACTTTATAACAGCTGTAACCCTAAGTTTTTTGGCTACCAGCTGTGCTAATGATCTCAATACGTTACCGGAAGGGGATATTTCCGGAGAGCAGCTCAATAACGATGCAAACAGTCCGGAAAAAATTCTGGGTGGAATCTATCTTGATCTTCGAAGCAATGGTGCAGGCGGTACCACCGTTCACTCAGATTTCGGAATCATGGGAATTAAAGCAGGTGCTGATCTGATGTCTAATGATGTGATCCAGTCTACCAACCAGCATTTAGGAATGTTTTATAATTATGAAGCCACTAATGCCAGTAATATTGCTTCTGAGATTGTATGGACTACTTTTTATGCAAGAATATTCGTAATCAACAAGCTGCTGGATGGTCTGGATAAAAATGCCAATGCAAAAAACAGAGCCATTGCAGGACAGCTGCTCGCTTTAAGAGCTTATTCCTACTTTTATCTGGTGCGTTTTTATGCCAATGATTATAACGGACATCAGTCTGAGCCCGGCCTTCCATTGGTTCTTACCGCAGCTAATCCAAGTCAGGGACTTCCGAGATCAACAGTTGCTGAGGTATATACGCAAATCAAAAAAGATATAGAAGAATCTGTAACGCTTTTGGATACTTACACCAGACCTTCCAGAGCCCAGATAGACCAAAGAACTGCTAAAGCTATTGCCGCAGAAGTATTTCTGGAAACACGGGATTATATCAAGGCAGCCCAATATGCTCAGGAAAGTAAACAGGGAATTGCCCTTATGACCGAGGATGATTATACCAATACCGGATTTTCCAATATCAATAATCCTGAGGTAATATGGGGTTTTCATAATACGATCTCCACAATGAGCATCGGAAATTATTATGCTTCTTTCTTCTCCATGTTTGATAATACGAATGAAGGATATGCCGGAGCCGCACAGATCCGTAAGCTGATTGACAAGCGTCTTTATGAAGCCATTCCGGCAACGGATTACCGTAAAAAAGTATTCAATGGAAACCAGAATGCTGCATATACATTCAACGGAAAAACGAAGAATTATCCGCCTTACGTAAGCTGGAAGTTTAAAGATCCCACGCTTTTTGAAGGAGATTATATTTACATCAGAGCATCTTCACTATATTATATACAAGCGGAAGCTCTTGCCAGACAAGGAAGAGAAGCAGAAGCAAGACAGGTATTATTTGACATTACCTCCAAAAGAGATCAGGCTTACACATTATCTACGAAATCAGGCAGCGAGCTGATTAATGAAATTGTCCTGCAAAAGAGAATAGAACTTTGGGGTGAAGGCTACGCCTGGTTTGATATGAAAAGACTTAATACTCCTTTAGAAAGAGTATACACCGGAACGAATCATACTTTTGGAAGATTCAACCTGACTCCTGATAAATTCAGATTCCAGATTCCTAATAAAGAGATTAATAATAACCCGCAAATCAAACAGAATGAGTAGATAAACAGAAACAATTTTACATTCAAATATATTCAGTGACGAGGCGCCATTTACTTGTAAGTGGCGCCTTTTTTATTGACTAAGGTAAGTTGCTGATATATTTTTGACTTTTACTTGCTAAAAATCTTTGATTTTTTCGCGCCTTAAAATTATTCATAGAATTAAAAAGCTTCGCGTCTTTGCGTTTTCAAAAAACACAAATAATAAAGGTATAATTGAAAAACGTAAAGACGCAAATTCTATTAAGAAGACTGCTATAAGGCGCAAGAATTTTATCTGCGATAAAATTGAATACTGTTTATTTCAAAGCCTCTTACAGATTCTTTATTTTATAATAATATCAGACTTGTAATGATCTTTTACGAGTTCACCATTTTTATACAATCTCTGGTTAACCACTTTTCCCTTTTCATTAAAATAAAGCCACAACGCATTTTTTCTTCCTAAAGAATCCAGACGTCCCATTTCTTTCGGCATTTTGTTGTTATGAAGAATCTTAACAGGATACAATCCTTTCAGGTCTTTCAGGAAATCCACTTTTTCAGGGATCAGTTCAGAGTCATTCCCGATTTTGAAAATATATTTTTTCCCTTTGTCACTATTCAAAATCAGTTCATCACCTGATATCTTATATTTACCTTCTGAAAAAGGTGCTGTTAAGATTTGATCATAGCTTACAAGTTCTGTTTTTAAAAACTCAAAATTCCCATCTTTTATATAAAGTGAATAGCTTCCATTTCCCGATTCCAATTCAACATATTTAGGGTATTCTTTATCTTTTTTACAGGAAATAACGGAGAAAAGAAGTACAAAAAAGCAGATAATTTTAATTTTCATACGAACTAAATTATTAAAATATCCTGAATAAAATGACAGTAGATCACCATTCTTGTTGTTTTCTGCCTCCTACTCTACCTTCTTTCCAACTCCTTAAGTTTTCTTTTCATCAGCTTAATTTCTGCAGATTGGGTTTTAAAAATATTTCTCTGAAGAATAATCAGTTGTGGATCGCTGAGGTGTACTTTTTCAGATATCAAAAGGGCAGCTGCATGATGAGGAATCATACTTTTTACAAACTGCCTGTCATCCACATTCACCTGTTCTCTGATTCCAAACCAGGAAAAAAGACTTGTCATCACTCCAATACTTACAATGATACAATTGAGTTTTCTGTTTCTATACCTCTTTCGCATAACCCATAATTCAATAAGTAACATGGCTGAAACCATCATGAGAGTCATGTATAAATTATTAATATTTGAAATAAAATTTCTCGGGTTGTCTATCATCGTGTACATAATGATGTACATAAAACAGAACATCATCAAAGCCATAAGTACAAATCGGCTGTACATTACAGAAGAATTAATTGAATGTTTTTTATCTTCTTTTAAAGAAGAGACTTCATTTTTATGCTTCATAATTTCCATAAGAGAGGGCACTGTAAATAATTATATAATTCAAAAACTTGTGATAAAAATAATACTATTTATCTGACAGGTTTATGCTTATACTCATAATAATTGACGAAAATATTTTATTGTGTAATCAAAAAAAAATATATTTGGAAACCTAAAAATTAAGACCAAACTCACATGAAAAAAGGAATTATTTTCACATTCTTCGCTCTGTTATTCCACTTATCTCTTTTCTCTCAGGGTTCTAAACTTCCGGATCTAAAAAAAACAATTGAATCCATTATTTCCAATAAAAAGGCAGATGTAGGAGTTTCAATTATTGATCCTTACCACAAAGAAAGAATACAGATTAATGGCAATAAGCTTTATCCAATGCTCAGTACCGTAAAGTTTCCAATTGCATTAACGGTTCTGAACAAAATAGAAAAAGGTGAACTTTCTTTACAGCAAAAACTGCTCATTAAAAAAGAGGAATTATTGGAAGATACCTGGAGCCCATTCAGGAAAGAATATCCTGATGGTAATATAGAAATCAGTTTGGAAGAAGCTATAAAATGGATGGTTTCTTACAGTGACAATAATTTAACTGATATTTTGCTAAGGTTAATTGGCGGACCTGAGCCTGTACAACAATTCATCAATAGTAAAGATTTCATAATTAGGAACAATGAAGAAGATATGCATAAAGACTGGGAATCTCAATTTGTAAACAAAATAACACCCAATGAGACTACCAAACTGCTTGAGGCATTCAACAATGGAAAAATTCTCAACAAAAAACATACATTGTGGCTTTATAACGCCATGCTTAATAACACTACAGGAACAAAAAGGCTGAAGGGCAATTTGCCACAACATGTAAAAACAGCCCATAGAACAGGAACTTCCTTTACAAATAAAGAAGGAATGACGGGCGCTGTTAATGATTTTGGTATTATAGAAATTTCCGGTAAGAAAAAGTTCTACATCGCTGTTTTTATTCATGATACTTATGAAAAATTCGGTGATGCGGAAGCTATTATTGCTGATATCTCCAAAGCAGCCTATGAATATTACAACAAAAAATAAATGATGACCATAACAAAATTACTCTTCACAGGTGCAATTTCTACCCTGCTATCTATTAACGCCACAGCTCAGAGAAAAGACATTTATGCCCATAAAATTGACAGCATTATCACAGCTTCCAGCCCGATACAGTTCAATGGCGTTGTTCTGGTCACTCAAAAAGGAAATATACAATATCTGAAATCCAACGGTTACAAGGATTTTGAAAAAAAAATTCCTTTGAAAACAGATGATCAGTTTGAAATCATGTCAAACTCCAAGCAGGTGACCGCTGTTTTGGTTCTACAGGCTGCCGAACAGGGAAAACTGTATCTTCATACTCCTATCAAAAAATATCTTCCCACTCTTACACAAACCTGGGCAGATACAGTAACAATCCATCATCTCCTGAACCATACTCACGGAATTACCAAACTGGAAAAATCCTCAGCTTTCAAAGCCGGTTCACAGTTTAAATATGGAAATCTCTCTTATATGATGCTTGGAGAAATTCTTAAAAATACTACAGGAAAAAGTTTCACAGAACTTGCCGGTTCTCTTTTTAAAAAACTAAGAATGGATCAGACTTTTGTTTATAACCCAAAGAATAATCAATCTCTCGTTCCCGGTTATATGAATGAAAACAATCAGTTTGAGAAAGTAAAAGAGTCTTTTCTGAATGATGACATTGCTCCTGCCGCAGGAATCATTTCCACCGTACAGGATCTGGCAAAATGGGATCAGGCATTATTTAAAGGTAAACTTCTCTCCCCGGAATTTCAGAAATTAATGATGACCCCTTCCACACGTTCTCAGCATAATGTATTTGGAAAAGAAAGCATGGGATTCGGGTACAATATAAGGTTCATCAAAGAATCAGGTCTGGATTATTTTGCCGTGACTGGTCTTGGCGATGGGTTCACCTGTCTTAACACCTACTTTCCTTCCACAGATACAACATTGATCATCCTTGAAAATCAGATGCCTGAAAACCGTGAATACTGGAGTTTCAAAGAAGCTGCAATAAAAAATGCTGTTCTGAAGGCAATAACTTCTAAGTAAACCACAAAAAGTTTTTAAAAAATATCCACCAAAGGCTTTTAAAACACACAGTATTTAATTTTATAGCAGATAAAATTAAATACTGCTTTCAACAATAATAAACTGATTGTCAACAAACACCAGATCTCTGTTGGGAGAAGCTACAAACAAGAGTTTGATGCTTTTGTAGACACTGTTTCTAAAAACAAACTGTTATAATTTCTCTAATTTTATTTCACAAAATTTCAATTTTACTATTTATTTTAAATTATTTTTTTAATTAAATCTTACGTAAAGGTTTTTCAAACTGTTTTTCAATACATTACATCCTTCCAACGATCAAAAACCTATCGCAAACAAGCATAGCAGCACTTTAGTAAAAAAGAATTAATCTCATGGTTACCAAACTTTTATATAAACCATGAAATCCATAGCATCAGCAGATGATCACGTATCAATATTAAAAAAAAGTGTTACTTTTGCTTTAACGATTAAAATTGTTTTTTAGCTTTTTTATGAGTAAATTTATGTGCACCAAGTTATAAAACATTAAAATTCATTCCATGAGAAAAATAATTCTACTTATTACATGTATGTTCGGTATTTCAGTTTTCTCACAGATCAAAGTGTTGAAAAATGAAAGTTTGGTGGAAATTGGTAAAGATAATTCCGTTGGTCTCTATAAAAAGGAAGATAAATTTACAGTCAACTACCAGGATCTGAACACCAGCAACCTGAACACAATCCGCTCTTTTTCATTCCAGAATCTTAATGGTGATGTGGCCGGATTATATAAGCTTATTATGGATGGTTTTGTTACCACTCCAGAAGAAAATGTTGTATTGGAACTTCCCAATGACATCATAGAACTTCATTATGAAAAAAACTATGGTCAACAAACCATGCAGTTTATCCAGGTGATCAACAAAAACAGAAAGTACATTGGAAAATCACAGTTTTTAACCCAAAAACAGGTGGAAAAAATTTTTGGAAGAACCAATGGAAAGTATGCGATGTATGACAAACCGGCCACGATAAACCCAACGGGTAATAAGGGAACCACAAATACAGCCTCTACAGCAACTCCGGCATCAGGCGGAGCCAAGAAAAAATCAAGAAAATAATTATATTTTATAAATATTGCGAAACTCATTCTATCGGATGAGTTTTTTTATTTTATTTTTGCAGAAAGATAGTAAAACTTATGCCGCTTCAGATAATCAATTTAACCAAAAAATTTGGTGAACAGACTGCCCTTGACAACATCAACATTTCTATTGATAAAAATGAGATCATCGGTCTTCTTGGCCCAAACGGTGCCGGAAAATCTACCCTGATGAAATCTATTGTCGGTGCACTGAAAATTGATCAGGGAGAAATTATTTTCAATGGAATGAATATCTCAGACCATGAGATCGAAAGCAAAAAGAAAATCGGTTTTCTTCCTGAAAATAATCCGCTTTATCTGGAGATGTATGTGAAAGAATACCTTCAGTTTGTTGCCAACATCCACAAAATTTCTGAATCCAGGGTAGATGAGGTGATCGAACTGGTAGGAATTACTCCCGAAAAATCTAAAAAGATCGGCCAGTTATCTAAAGGATATAAACAGCGTGTAGGGCTTGCACAGGCCATTATTCATCAACCGGATTTACTGATTCTTGATGAGCCTACCAACGGTCTTGATCCTAACCAAATCATTGAAATCCGTAATGTGGTAAAAGAAATCGGACAGCAAAAGACTGTTTTACTTTCTACCCACATTATGCAGGAAGTGGAGGCGCTTTGCTCTAGAGTCATTCTGATCCATAAAGGAAATATTCTTCAGGACTGCCCTATTGATGAGTTTAAAGCTAAATTTGAAAGCCTGGAAGATGCTTTTGCAAGTTATACCGCATAAAAGTATGAGATCGCCCGAAAGTTTTTCGGGCGATTTTTTAGTTTTTAATGATATATCCTACAGGTGCTGTAAATTTTAAAATCTCATACTTTTTATAGTGGATCCAGAATTTATTCTTGTTATTAAAATCCTGATTCATGTAAAGTGTATCTTTTTGAGGCATAAGCACAACATAAATATCTTTATCAACAACTCTCATTTTCTCGCTTACAAGATGAATATCCGACAATTCTCTTTTTGAAAAAAGTGAATTTTTCTGTTCTATTTTTGAAGCATTTATATTTTTTACAAGTTCATTTTTAACCATATGATTGCGTACTGTAATCATTAAAAAAAATAAAATCAAGCTGATAAGCATACCCAAAAAGGCCCAAGAACTTTTTTTCACAATTTCACAATAGATTTCAATAATAGAGAAAACAAAAAAACTAATAATCAGTAATGTTATAATGAGCTGAACGATATAAATCATTTTAAAAATTCAAAATTTGAGTTAAGTTTAAATTATTTGTCAATTGAGTTAAGAATTGTTATCAGGCTTTTCTTCAGAAGTAGAAACAGTCTCTCCATTTTTCTTCTGAACCTGTTCCAACAGCTGAAGTCCTAAAAGCCCGCTGATTCCTCCATTCGCAGAATCTCCGCTTCCTCCGATTAACACTTCAGGCATTATTCTTACATTCTGATTCGCTATATTTTCCATGATTTTTAATTGGGTAAAATTATTGCCGCCCATTGCTTCCACAGACAGTTTGTAAGATTCTGCATTAGATTTACCGATAGCCAGAATTTTTTCTGCTTCAGCATTACCGGTCAACGAAATCTGCTCAGCACTTGCTTTGGCCAGCAACTCTATTTTTTCTGCTTCGGCTTTTGCGAGAAGTCTAGTTTTCTCAGCTTCTCCGGTTGCCAGCAGTTTCAATCGGTCTCCTTCCGCGTTTGCCTGCAGTCTTACAGAATTGGCGTCTCCGGTTGCTTTTTTCACCGATGCATCTGCAATCCTTTCTGCAATCACAACCCCCTGATCTGCTTTTACAATTTCTTTCTGCATATCCGCAACAGCCGTTTCTTTTTCCAGTGCCTGACGGGTTTCCTGAGCCAGCATTTCAGTTTCATAAGTTATTTTCTGCTCTTCCGCCAGTTTTCTGTCTGTTAGAGTTTTCATTAAACTTTCCGGTGGAACAATAGCTCCAATCAAAGTATCAACAGCATTCACGTTATATTGTTCCAAAACACTGCTGATATGGTCTTTTGCCGACTGTTGTCTTTCTTTTCGTGTCCCTAAAAATGCAATCACATCACTGTCCTGCGCTGAGTTTCTGAAATAATTCCCAATCGTAGGCTCTAAAACCTGACTTACAAGATTGATCATATTCCCGAAACGGGCAATTACTTTTGGAGCTTCATAAGTTGGAATATGAATGATCTGGGAAACATCAAGATTAAAAGGGAAACCGTCTTTACTTCGAACGGTAATCGTTGAAAGATTTTTATCAAGTTGATGAGATTCGCTTCTTTCATAAGCCCAGTTCAAAACTAAGTTGGTGGTAGGAACAAGCTCAACCTTCATAATATAAGGATTAATAGGATATTTTCCCGGACCAATGGGTTCTGCCCATACACCTTTATGGCCTTTCTCTACGATATTTCCATGTTTAAAATCGACTCCGCTGAGGTCTTTTCCTTCTTCACCTACATAGCTGATGATTACTCCGACATGACCGATCGGAATTTCCGTCATTTTTACCATTTCAACTTTTGTAAACCAGGGATTCAGAAAATAGGAACCAGCCAGGATTACCTGCTCCTGAAGGCCTTTATATCCTCCGTTACTTAAAAAAGTGTCCACATCCTGGAACTTATTATGATCATTGATAATTTTACCGGCAATCTGACCTTCTTCTAAAGGACTTCCTTCCATTGTTGTGATAATTCCCACCGCATTGTCAGGAATTTGAGTCATCTCCGTTAATTCTACTTCAAATAATAATGTATTGATCCTGTATGATCCCGGTGCAATAATCGCAGTCTGGCGGCCTTTTCTTCCTCCGTTTTTTAAAAAGGCTTCAGCATCCTGAAAAGAATCGCAGTCTACTTTTCTGGCTAAGATCCTTCCCGTTTCCAGTTCTATACCGTCTTTTGCCAGCAGTAACCCTATTTTACCCGTCGGAATCACTGTAAAAGATTGAAAATCGATAGAATACTGCCAGATCCATTTTCCAAAATATACTCCCGGAGCCAATGTCTGAGCCTGAAAACCTGCTTCTCCGTTGGTGGCAATAATTCTACCTTCCGGAAGTTCCTGTTTTCCTACCAACACAAATTTTTTGGTCACCAAACCGATTTTGTCCTGGGGAACAATAATCAATCCAAAGAAAATTCTTAAAATGAATTTGTAAAAAAGTACGCACAAAAGCGCCATTACGGCCGGAATCATCCAGCCATGAAAACCTAATTCCATAGTTTGTTTTTGTTTTTTAGTTAAATTTTAAAACGGGGATTGCGCTCTGATTCTTCAGAATACGAAAAAACAGAGTACGAATTATGTTATAATTCTTTCGAAAAAATTAAGAAATTACAGGAGGAGATGTATTAAAAATCGTGAAGATGATTTCTGATACTTTTAATAGAAAAAACTTAAAGTTAATTAGTTTCATTTTGATAATAAAGGAACGAGATCCTTTGATGATACAAATGTACATAAGAAAAGTATTCAGTTGTTTCAGAATTTGATACTATTTCGCCAACAAAATAGTAATCAACTGAAAATCAATATTATTATTTTCAAGAACCCATAAATAAAAGTCCTAAGAACTTCTTTTTCAGAACGATACCCGGTCTATTTAACGAAAATTGGCTCTATATTTGATAGAGTCTGAAATGTTAACCAATAACCACTCAATATGATAAAGCATATTTTATTAGGGACTTTCTGCTTAGCTCAGTTTTCTTTTGTTCATGCTAAAGAAGTTCCCGCTTCGAAGACAGACGGTTTTATAACTTCTTCTACCCTTCAGCAGGTACCGAAAACTGTTATTATTAAAACCAAAAAGTTCAAGATCAGAATCGACAAACAACCGAATGGCAAGTACCTTTACCAGTCGTGGAATGCCAACGCAAAGATTACGGCAAAACCAAGCATGATCATCAGTGACGGAGAACTGATTCCTGATGGTACAGGAGGCAACTATTATATCAACTTCAATAATGAGGGGCACAGTTATCAGATCTGGAGAAATTATCTTACAGATTCTCCGAAAAAAGCACCTTATACATTAGTTGTAAATGATGCGGATGACCGTGAAATCGTTCGCCAGGACGGATATGTCGTGAAAAATTAGAATTATAAAAGAGGGAAGCTGAAAGAATGAGGCTGAAAAGTTGTTATAGTCTGCCTATAACTTCTCTTTTAGAACCCAAGATTGTTTTCCTTTCTTATAAAATAAAAGTCCTGTATTGATTAATGCAGGATTTTTTTATGTTCCGGATTGTTTTAATTCTGTGAAAAAAGTACTTTCTTCATAGCTTTCTTTTGCTGCTTTGTAACCGATATTGAAAATCTCTTCCAGTCTGTCTTTTCTCCGTTCGAAAGTTCCGTAGGAAGATAATTTTTGGGAAGAAATGAACCAGTCGCAGTAATCAAATTTTATTTTTTCGATCCTGTAGGACAGAAGGTCGTAAGAGCGGGAAACAATAGCTTTAATAGAGTTTAGATCCTTAATCTTTGCTTCATTGGGTGGGGATACAAATACACCAATCAGCTTATCACAGTCTTCTCTGATGATATCTGCCGGAAAGTTATTCAGTACTCCTCCATCACAATACATTTCATCACCGATGATATAAGGAGTGGTAATTCCCGGAATAGAGCATGAAGCAATAATGGCATCAACAATCTCAAAGTCTTTATCAAAAATCTTCTGGGTTCCACCAACAAGCTCTGTGGCTACAATTTTCACCTCGATATCAAGATCTCCCAATTTCATATCATGGAAAATAGGTTTCAGATAGTTTCTGAAGATCACTGAAGAAACCAAGCCCGGCTGATTGAAGGTAAAGTGCTTCCAGTTGAAAAAATAGACGGAATTGAAAAATTCCAGGATTTCTTCCGGAGTTTTTCCTATAGCATGCAGACATCCTACAATAGAACCTGCGCTACAGCAGGAAAGGATATCGACTTCAATTCTTTTTTCCTGTAAGAATTTTAATACTCCTGCATGAGCGATTCCTTTGGTACCGCCTCCTGATAAAACAAGTCCTACTCTCTCAAAATTCATTGAATAAATGTAAGAAAACAGGCTGAAATAATTAAGTTAATTTTTATAAATATGCTGATTTTAAAATTATTTTAAGAAAAATCATTAAAATCACATCAAAATTCAATCAAAATAATTTTAACTCCTTAAGCAGCATGTCCTTCTATCTACTATTAAAACCAATACTTTTCAAAATTAATGTAAAAATGATCATTCAGATATTAAAATATATACTGTAGTTTTTTACTTTTATCAAATCAATTTTTAAGAATGAGCCTTGTAAAACAAATCATTTAAAGTGAACAATAATAATGACTTAAAAGACCTTGCCAAATTATTTCTGAAGCTGGGAATCATTGGATTTGGAGGCCCTGCAGCCCATATCGCAATGATGCAAAAAGAAGTGATAGCTGAAAAGAAGTGGCTGACAGATCAGGAATTTCTGGATCTTATTGGAGCTACCAATCTTATTCCTGGTCCTAACAGTACTGAAATGGCAATACATATAGGACGTGAAAGAGCGGGCTGGAAAGGGCTGATAGTGGCCGGTTTTTGTTTTATATTTCCTGCGGTTATTATTACCGGTATTTTTGCATGGCTATACAAAGAATATGGCCAACTTCCTGAAGTTTCTCCTTTTATTTATGGAATAAAACCTGCCATTATAGCAATTATAATAGGTGCTGCCTTCCCATTGGCAAAAAAATCAGTAAAAACTTTCCCATTAGCAGCTGTGGGAGGAATTGTTCTCCTATGTTCTTTTTTTAAAATCAATGAGATAGTATTAATGTTCGGAGCCGGACTTTTAATATTGATAATAGAGTATCAAAGAAATAAAAAACTCAACAATTTTATTTTTATTAGCCCACTTCAGTTTTTACTATCCGATGCTTCTTCTCTGCTTAATTTAAAATTATTCTGGATCTTTCTGAAAATCGGAGCCATATTATACGGAAGCGGATATGTTTTATTCGCCTTTCTGGATACAGAGCTTGTTTCAAGAGGGATTATTACCCGTCAGGAACTTATAGATGCAGTCGCCGTAGGCCAGTTTACGCCGGGGCCCGTGTTTTCTTCGGTGACATTTATCGGATATCAGATCAATGGACTTTCGGGGGCTTTGGTATCTACTTTAGCCATATTCCTTCCTTCTTTTATATTTGTTGCTTTATCTGGTCCTTTCGTAAATAAAATGAGAAATTCTGCAACATTTTCTTCTTTTCTTAACGGTGTAAATGTGGCTTCTGTAGCTCTCATTCTGTCTGTATGCATCACGATGGGAATTGACAGCATTACCGACTGGAAAACAACTCTTATCGCCTGTATAAGTATAGCTGTTGTATTCCGATTAAAAAAAATAAATAGTGCTTTTGTAGTTATTGGAGGAGCGTTACTGGGTTATTTGTTATATTTTCTGACGTGAATATGGAATAAACAGTAAACATTTTCCATAAAAAAACCACCTCAATACATGCGCAGGGATAATTATAATTACTAAAAAACCGGAAAAACTATTGTTTCTCCGGTCTCCTTATTATTTAATTGATGTCAATCGATGACAGCCAATACTATATTAAATGTGAATTACCTCACCATAAGCAGCAGCAGCAGCTTCCATAATCGCTTCAGAAACTGTTGGATGCGGGTGGATAGACTTGATGATCTCGTGACCTGTAGTCTCTAGTTTTCTGGCTACAACAGCTTCAGCAACCATATCAGTTACTCCTTCACCGATCATGTGGCATCCTAACCACTCACCATATTTAGCATCAAAAATCACTTTGATAAATCCGTCTGTGTTTCCGTTTGCAGTAGCTTTACCACTTGCAGAAAGAGGGAATTTACCTACTTTGATTTCGTATCCTTTTTCTTTAGCCTGCTTTTCAGTAAGACCTACAGATGCTACTTCAGGGTGGCAGTAAGTACATCCAGGGATATTGCCATAGTCGATTTTCTCAACGTGCATTCCTTTGATTTTCTCAACACAAGTGATCCCTTCTGCAGAAGCCACGTGAGCCAATGCCTGAGTTGGGATGATATCACCGATCGCATAGTAACCAGGTACTGAAGTTTCATACCATTCGTTTACCAATACTCTTCCTTTGTCTGTCTGGATTCCTACTTCCTCTAATCCGATGTTCTCGATATTAGCAGCAATACCTACAGCAGATAATAAAATATCAGCTTCAAGGGTAATGTTTCCGTTAGCTGTTTTCACAGTAGCTTTTACTCCTTCTCCGCTTGTATCAACACTTTCTACAGAAGCGTTTGTCATGATCTCGATTCCTGTCTTTTTAAGAGATTTCTCTAAGTGTTTAGAGATTTCTTCGTCTTCTACAGGGACGATGTTTGGCATGAATTCAACAACAGTTACTTTAGTTCCCATTGTGTTATAGAAATCTGCAAATTCTACCCCGATAGCTCCAGAACCTACAACGATCATAGATTTCGGCTGCTCAGGAAGAGATAATGCCTGTCTGTATCCGATTACTTTTTTACCATCCTGCGGTAAGTTTGGTAATTCTCTTGAACGAGCTCCTGTAGCGATAATAATGTGAGTACCTGTATATTCAGTTACTTTTCCTTCTTTATCTGTAACAGAAACTTTTTTACCTTTCTGTACTTTTGCAGTACCAAGAATTACGTCAATCTTATTCTTTTTCATCAAGAATTCGATTCCTTTGCTCATTTTGCTGGCAACACCACGGCTTCTCTGAATTACATTCGGGAATTCAAAGCTTGCCTCCACTTTATTCAAACCATAATCTTCAGCATGGTTGATATAATGAAAAACCTGAGCAGATTTCAATAAAGCTTTAGTTGGAATACATCCCCAGTTAAGGCAAATTCCTCCTAAATTTTCTTTCTCGATAATTGCGGTTTTGAAACCTAATTGCGCTGCTCTGATCGCAGTAACATATCCACCAGGACCACTTCCAATGACAATAATATCGTAATTCATTACTTTAAAAATTTTTATGCGAATTTAAGGAAAAATATTGGATGTTTCATGTTTCTTCAGACCGATCTTAAAATGCATCAATAAAGCCATTTTTATTCAATTCCAAATAAAGAAAGAGAACACAAAACGCATTCTCTTTCAATAAATTTTCCTTTACATTGAAAACTTCTTAAATTTCAAAATATAAAAAACAGCTTTTTTTATTTTAATAACTGTAAAAATTCTGTATTATTTCGCCTGTCTAAGTAATCGCTTTTCAGTCGCATATCTTTGATTTAAGGCTTTCATCTGGTCTCTCTTCATCTGTTTGGTAGCAAGCGGATGATTAAGGATCAGCTTTTTCTCAAGATTGTATTTTTTAGTAAGCTCCTGCATTTTAATATTCACCAACTCGCTTTTTGAAGGATGTGGGGGAACTGGTGGATGTTTCTGTGCAGAAACACTCATGGATAAACCTAATAACAGTACTGTTGAAATTAATAACTTTTTCATAATGCTCATATTTTTGAATGATTTCAATTAATTCAATATTATTAATGAAATTCATTCCGGTTCATGATAAATCTTGCATATATCATACCAAGATTTTCATAAGAAATAAAAAGGGGAATGTATTCATGGTTATTTATTAAAGGACGATCTATTTTTCATACATTTATTCATCTTTTAAATAAGCACTTATGAAGACTTTTCCCAAAAAAACTCATCTTACCAGAGACAATATCTGGCTGAAAGAACCGGAAGATCATGATTTTCCGGCAGCTCAGGACTATCTGGAATTGCTTTTTCAACCTGATGAAGTTGAAAAAATGGTTGAAAAATTAAAGGCTGCTCCTACTATTATAAAGAAGTCGAAAGACATTTTAAGAGCCAGTAAACTTACCTTGTTACCGGAAACCAATATTCATGTGAAAGAAAACCTTAAAAAAGTAGAGAAAAACAAAAAACTTTCCCCAATATTGCTTGTCAGAGGGCAAAATGAGCTGATCATTGCGGATGGTTATCATCGCCTGTGTTCCAGCTATTATCTTACTGAAGACTTGGAAGTCCCTTGCAGATTGATTTAATTAATTTTCAAAGAATAACTCCTATCACCAACGAGTGATTTTTATTAAAATCATCTTAAATATTCATTTCTGAGTGATTTTTAGCTACTTTTTTTTATATTTTTGTCTTAATTAAATTATACAATATGAAAAAATACATTTCGATTTTTTTATTGGCTGCTGTTCCCTTAACCGCACAAGTAGGTATTAATACAACAACACCTAACAGTACGCTTGCCGTAAACGGTTCTTTAAGGGCTGGTTACACTCAGATTACTGCTACAACGTATAATATTCTGGCTACTGATCATTATATTACTTATAATGGAACTGCGGATGCCACGTTTACTCTTCCCGTCATAGGAACAGGGACCACCAGTTTTACAGGAAGAATTTATAAGATCAAGAACATTTCAGCAAATGCTATTACACTGCAGGCTTCCAGTGGAAATACCTTAAGAATAGACAACACACCGGTGGCATCTTTTGTAATTCCTACAGGAGCATATGCTGAGGTAGTAAACAACAGCAATACTTCCGGAGGAACATGGGACCTGTCTTTCACAGTTCTGCCTAAACCAAGCAATGTAGAGATTTACGGTACACAGCTTTTCATTCCTCCTCATGCCCTTGGAACGGCGGCTCTTGCTGACTGGACCAATCACGCTAATGCAGGTTACGATTCAGGTACTGCAACAGACAGATGGTGGATCGTGAGTAAAACATCTGTGGACAGAGCCCAAACTGCTTCCTACTCCAATGCCAGCAGAATGACCCTTGTTTATGAATATCAGGGAACTCCTTTCAATGTTACCAATATGTATCCTATTCTTACTGCAGGAAACAACTCAAGTTTCCCGGATGTGTTTACAGCATCTTTTGTAAGTCTGGCCAATAATGGTACAGGTGGTAGAACCAGGCTTACTGTATCTGTTGCCCGTGTAGACTTTATCGGTACAAATGGTGCCACGACCAATAACAGTAACTGGGCAGGAACATTCCTACTGAACGTGCTGCTGGCAAGAAAGTATTAAATATCTTCAATATAATATGTAAAAAGAGCAGACTTTTCTGCTCTTTTTTATGGTTATAAAACTTCAATATTTTGTTTTAAAGGAAGGTTCTTCGATGAATTACCGATCATAATTCTGTACGTTCCCTTTTCTACAGTCCAGTCCATGTTTTCATTTAAAAACTGTAGTTGTTTTACCGGAACTTCTATAGTGACCGTTTTTGATTCTCCCGGTTGTAATTCGACTTTCTGAAAGCCTTTGAGCTCAATAATTGGTCTTGACACTGAAGCCAATATATCTCTTACATATAGCTGAACGACTTCACTCCCAGCTTTTGAACCTGTATTTTGTACTTTGACTTTAGCAATCACAGTGTCATTTTCTGAATATTGGGCTTTGCTCAATTGCAGATCAGAAATTTCAAAAGAGGTATAACTGAGTCCGAAGCCAAACGGATATAGTGGTTCTCCACTCAGATCATAATAATCATTTCCTCTTCCTGTTGGATGGTGATTGTAAGTTAAAGGTAACTGCCCTTCATGAACCGGAAAAGTGACCGGCAGTTTTCCGGATGGATTTTCAGCTCCGAAAAGCGTTTTTGCTACCGCATTTCCGCCTTCTTCTCCCGGATACCAAATGTCTAAGATGGCTCCTACTTTATCTTTCCACGCTGTTGTTTTTATGGCAGAGCCGCCTACCAGAAGAACTGTTACAGGTTTCTTCAGTTTTGAAACCTCATGAATAAACGCTTCCTGATTTCCAGGCAAACTTAATGATGATCGGTCCTGAAATTCACCTTCATGAATTCCGGCCGTAACAAGAATATAGTCTACTTTTTGGGCAAGATCTAAAGCTTCCTTAAAATCTTTCTGATAATCATATAAACCATAGTTCCAGATCAATTCTAAATTGGCTTCGCCGCGATTTTCATGAAATTCAATCTTAATATCATATTTTTTCCCTTTTATAAAATCTACATCCACTGTTTTTGTAGAATAGCTTAGCTTTTCCCATTGATCAATCACTAATTTTCCATCCAGGTATAATCTGAAACCATCATTTCCACGCAGGCCGATCTGGTATTTTCCGGAATTGGGAGCTTCCAGCTTTCCGGTCCACCGGATACTATAATTATCCGGCTGCAATTTTTCCGGATCAGGAGAATACAAAGTCCATTTAAAATTGAACTGTTCATCCTGCTTTTCAAAGACCGGATTGCCTTTTAAATCCGTATTGGAAAAATAGCTTCCTTTTAATCCTTTTTTGTTTTCGGAGGATAAATATTCATTTGAAATAGAGGTAAAGTCTTTTACATTCCAATCAATTCCTTTCGAATATATAACTTCAAGGTCTGTATTTTTCACATAACTTTTAAGACCATCCAGGATATTTACTTTTTTGTTTCCAGGCCCTGAATACCCTCCTAATCTTGCATCCACAGCATCTGTTCCCACTACAAGAATTTTTTTAACATTTCCAGGAATAGGAAGCGTATGATTATTATTCTGAAGCAAAACAAAAGACTCTGCAGCTGCTTTTTCTGCCAAAGGTTTGTGATTGAGTTTTTTTAATTCTTCAGTTTCCTTAACAGAAACATAGGGGTTTTCAAATAATCCAAGTTCAAATTTCGCTCTTAATACTCGTGAAACAGCATCATCAATTCTTTCTTTTGAGATTCTTCCATCCAAAAAAGGAGGAATAAACAGTTGATAATGTTTATATTCCGTCTGAAAAATCACATCAAGCCCGGCATTGATAGCCTGTGCAGAAGCATCATCATAATCTTTTGCTGTAAAATGGAGAACATTGGCTCCTCCTACCGCACTTGCATCACTGATAACAAAGCCTTTGAAATTCCAGTCTTTTTTTAGTTTTTCAGTCAATAACCAATGATTGGCGGTTGAAGGTCTTCCATCAAGCAAATTATAAGAAGTCATCACAGAACGGCTTTTTCCTTTTGTAAAAGTACTGTGAAAAGGAATTAAATGGGTTTCTTCCAGATATCTTTTGCTCCAATGAATAGGGTAAGAATCTCTTCCTCCTTCTCCTACATTCGCTAAAAAGTGTTTAGGTGTGGTAATAATTCCCATATTTTCAAATGAATTGACAAAGCTGGCTCCCATTACGGAGGTCAAAAATGGATCTTCACCATAGGTCTCTTCTGTTCTTCCCCATCTCACATCGCTGGCAAGGTTTACTACAGGGGTCAGAATCTGGCGGATTCCTCTCAATTTTGATTCTCTTGCAATGGCTGTTGAAACATTGGTCATTAATTCCGGATTAAAAGTAGCTGCCAGACCTATTGCCTGCGGAAAAGCGGTAGTACCTTCCCGAACCAATCCGTGTAAGGCTTCATCAAAAGGAATGATGGGAATTCCCAATCTTGATTCTTCAACGAAATATTTTTGAATGGCATTGATCTTTCTCACCAATTTCTCTGCATCTACGCTGGCATTGTATTTTAGCAGTTGTCCTGCTGCTCCGCCCCCCTGATTTCCTGCGCTCACCTGAAGTCCAAAAATTCCATGTGAATATTGTCCTTTCGGGACGTTATCCAAATCTCCGGGAATCATAAAACACTGCCAGAATTTTTCTTCTGGGGTCATTCTCTTCAACAGATCCTGAATTCTGGTTTCAATGGGCTGCTTGGGATCTTTATACAAAGGTTTTTGAGCAAAAGCAATCACAACATTCAACAATAATGCGGCTCCGGCAAGTTTAAAACAAATACATCTCATTATTGAACGATTTGAATTACAGTTGAATATTTTAATTGAGTTCTTTCTTTCGGCAAGTTAATTTCAATTGAATTCCCTGATTTTTTCCATTGAATTTTGTTTGATAAGCCTAAAACTTTCAGAGATTTTGGTTGAAAATGATCAGGAATGGTAAACCTTAATGTTGATGGAGACTCATAATTTGTTTTGTCATCCAAGTGAAAAATATTCAATGTTTTTCCATCTTTGCTTTGTGTATAATAAAAATTTTCGTCGTGATAAGGCGCAATACTTCTTGTTGCAAAAACCGCAGAATGATTTTTATCCATCCAGCCTGAAATTTGCTGTAACCTTTCATATACAATGGGATCGTAATCTCCGTTAGGTCCTGGTGCAATATTCATAAGGTAATTTCCACCTTTTGAAATGATTTTCACCAATGTTTCAATGATCTTCTGGGAGGTCTTATAGTTGTCATTGGGAACATAAGAAAAGGAATCTCCCATGGTGATGCAGCTTTCCCAGGGAATGGAAAGAGCATGTTCCGGAACTGCCTGCTCAGGAGTAACATAGTTTTCCCATTTTCCCGGAACGGTCCGGTCTACAATGATGATTCCCGGCTGATTTTTTCTAGCCATCGTGCCTATTTTGTCCATATTGATGTCCTGCTCTACTTTGATCGTGCGCTGCCATTCTACTTTTGGATCTATGGTATGAAAAGGACGTACCCAGCCTCCATCCAGCCAGAGAATATCAACTTTCCCATAATTGGAAGTAATTTCGTTCAGCTGATTGAAGGTGAATTTTTTAAAACTCTCCCATCTTTCCGGATATTTTTTTGGATCATAGTTGACATTTCTGTCTTTGGCTGGAAAATAGGACCACCAATAATCATCGGAATGCCAGTCTGGTTTTGAAAAATAAGCTCCTATTTTAAATCCTTCTTTTCTGAAGGTATTGAAAATTTCTCTCGTCACATCAGATTTTGGATTTTTTGAAAAAGGGGTTTTAGGAGAAGTGATTTTATAATCTGACTGACGGGTATCAAACATGGCAAAACCATCATGATGCTTGGTGGTAAAAACCACATATTTCATTCCGGCCTTTTTTACTGCATCAGCCCATTTCTGAGGATTGAACTGGGTTGGATTGAAAGTTGTCTGAAGATTTTCATAATTCTTCACATATTCGTAGTAAGATTTCCCGTGTTCAGGTTTTCTCTGTGTCCATGATTCATCTTCCGGGCATAAGCTCCAACTTTCAACAATTCCCCACTGGCTGTAGGTTCCCCAATGCATAAACAGCCCGAATTTCATATCCTGCCACTGCTCCAGATTCTGGACAACCAACGGGTCTGTAGGCTTCTGATAACCTTCTGATACATTATGAGCTTGTGAAAAAGCGATTGAACTTATTAAAAAGGATGAAAGAAAAAAGGGTTTTATTTTGGATATAACCAGCATATGGAATAGTTTTGCGCTAATTTAATTATCCTTAGGGAAACCCGCAAACATTAGGATTCCAGGAGATTAAGAATCGCTTCATCAAATGTAGAATATGAAAATTTAAATCCGTTTTTTATAAGTTTTTCAGGATAGACGTTTCTGCTTTTTAATAATAATTCCGTTTCTGTATTCAGGAATATGGAGGCTATTTCGAGCTGCCATACAGGAGCATTAAGTCCAAAAGGAATTCTTATTTTATTTCTCAGTTTTCTCATCATGCTTTGATTGGAAAGAGGGTTCGGAGCGGTTATATTTACTGTTCCCGAAAGATTCTCATTCTGAATAATACAGTCTACTGCTCTACAGAAATCATCAACATGAATCCAACTTACCATCTGATTTCCCCCTCCCTGTTTTCCTCCTAAACCCAGTTTTGTAATCATTTTCAGTTTTGGAAAAGCACCGCCCGTATTTCCCAGAACAATAGAAGTTCGGAGAGCAACTTTTCGTATTTCTTCATTTTTAACTGCAAAAAATTCGTTCTCCCAGCTTTTGCATATATTCATGGAAAAATCATCTCCTACAATTCCGTTTTCTTCTGTATTGAGGTGCTTTTCAGAATGAACGTAAATGGTTGCAGAACTGGCATTCAGCCATATTTTTGGCTTTTCAGAACATTCATCCACCGCTTTCTGTAATATTCCTGTGCTGTTGATTCTTGAAGAATAGATTTCCTGTTTATTTTTCTCATGATAGCGGCAATCCACAGATTTCCCTGTAAGGTTGACGAGAACATCTGCGCTTTCAAAGCTGGTTTTCCATTCACTTAGTGTTTGAGCATCCCAATAGATTTCGTTTTTACGTTGAGGATTGCGGGTAAGGATGTAAACATGATTTCCTTTTTCTGTAAAGTATTTTTCTAAGTTTTCGCCGAGAAATCCGGAGCCTCCGGCTATGATTATTTTCATGGTTTGAGATTTAATGTTTTGGGTTCAAAGTTCAAAGTTTGAGGTTTATGGTTTGCCCACAGATTTCACTGATTGGCACAGATGATCCTGGAGAGAGAAAGATGTTCTTTACTCTTGTACTTTTTAATGAATGTATTTTTTGGTTTTGACCTGAATTTCTGAACCTTCGGCAAGCATTACAGAAAGAGGTTTCTGATGATTCAGGCATTCAAAATCATTTCCATAGATCTTTTGAAAATCTACTTCTAACTGATATTCTTTTACAGTATACCATTCCCATTTCGGATGACAGACTTCATATTCAGAAGTTGTGTTTTCTTTTTTGGTAAAGCCAAAATAATGTTCTGTGATGAATTCAAATTCTGAATTTTCTTCCATAGGTTTTGTTACATTTTCAGCCATAATCTGAATGGAGTGCCAGTTTTTATCCTTCCATGAATAGCGGATCAGCAGTTCATCCTCTCCTTTTTCCATTTGATTTTTCATGGGCATGGTATGATAATTTTCTTTGTAAATAGAATTGGCGACCATGCTTAATGCAGGTTTGGGGACAATTTCTTTAATAAACACCACTCCTCTTTTCCAGATTCCGTTTTCTTTTTTCTTTACATAAAACCTTAGATTCACTTCTTCAAAATTTCGGTGAAAAGGAATTGGCAGCCCCAGTAGTCTGGTATTTAAAAACATGAATCCTACCAGGCTTACATAACATTTGCTTTTATAAAAATCGAGTTCTGTTCCTTTTGGAAGATAGGGCTGCAAAATTTCAGGATTGATCTCGTAATTGATGATGGCCAGTTTTCGCCATTCTGCTTTTAAAAAGTTCATAACTCTGTTTTTTTAGGTTAAAAAATCGCAATTCCGTCACGGACAGAAGATTCTGCAATAGTTTTGATCATTTCATTTCTTCTTAGTAAAAAATTCCTTAGATATCCTTTAAGAAAAATTGAGTTAAATAATTTCCCTAAAATGCCAAGCGGAGATTCAAATTCGAAAATATCTGTCATCAACGTATTTCCGTTTACAGATTTAAAAATATGTCGGTGACGCATAGATTTGAATGCTCCTTTCTGCATGACATCAATAAACTGAAACGGTTTTTCCATGCTGATAATTTTTGTGGTAAGATTTTGATAAATTCCAAGATGTTTTGCACGCCAGGTTACAGTTTCATTTTTTTCAATCAATCCTGAAATACGCCCTGCAATGGCTTTTTCATGAGACTTAGAAGTGGATTTCTGATGGAGATCAATATTTCTTGCCAGATCAAAAACATAGTAAATATCTGCTTTGATGACTGTGTTTAAATAGATGGTTGACATTTTTTAATAGGTTTTAGCGATTACATTTTAATTTACATAGTTGACAGAATAATTAATACTAATGCTGTTATTCTAAACAATATCCATGAAATGGTGGGAAGATAATTCAGCTTTAGAATTCTGCATCTCCTGATATGTTCCACAAACATGATCAATACTACAATTCCAAAATAGATCATATAAAAAACAGGAGTAAAACTGGTCATCAGCGCAGGAATTAACAGTAAAGTTCCGATTAAAGAAACAGTCATCATATTTCCGAGATAATCCCAGATTTTATCTTTGAGATAAGTTTTTAAAAAGATAGTCTGCCAAAGGATCTGGTCAAGACAAACGGCAAATTCTCTCACGAAATTTCGCTCTAAATTCAAGTTCAGTTTACCGGAAAATACACTTAAGATATATGCCGAAAAAATAACAACAAGACTGATGTATGCAACTCTGCATTTCAGGTTAAAATCCGGAGCACAGGATTGTTCTGTATAGTCTTTTTGAGAAGGAATGATCTGTTTCCGGTTATAAGAAATTAAGGAATACAACTTTTTGAAAAACCAATACAAAGGCTTCATTCTTGCTATTTTCTCTAACAATGGAAAAGAGTTTCCAATGATGAGAAGCAGACTGTCTAATCCATATACAACTTCGTTTCTGTTATGATCTATCAATGCAATCTCATTCTTTGCCCGGTTGAAATCTATCAGGGTTTTATTTCTCAATGTGATTTCTGTAAAGGCTTCTCTTCCCTCTTCATCCAGCATTCCGCATTTTGTAAAACCTTTGGAGTAGAGATTACACATAGGACATTCATCGTCGTAGATTAATGTGTGGTTTTTGAGCGTTTTCATAATTGTGATTTATAAGGTTCATAAGTAGTGTAACAGTCATAAACATACGCCGCTGCCATCACAGGGCTATATAAAAGAGCGGCCATTAAAACATATCCAAAAAAATCATTGATGTGTTTCTCTGTAAACAAGATGGTTACAATAATCCAGATCGGTACTATTACAATTCCATACGCGATATACAATGCTGACTTTTTTGTTTTGAAAAACAGTTTGATCAGGAAACTTACCAATTGAGGAATTCCTACTATAAAATAAAACAGAACAAATCCAGACAAACCACCAAATATAAAAGCCTTAGGCCCAATTATTATAAAGAATAACTGAATGTAATAATCATATTTTACAAATGTTTTCATGGCAGCAATGGTTTTAAAGTGATCCTTTTCTTCTGAAATAAATAATCAGGAATAAGTGAATGATTAAATTTTTCATAATTATTATTCATTTAAAATTTTCAGTAATTTTTGAAACATATGTTTAAATAAAAACTAGTTTCTTTTCACATGAAGAATTTCAACCAGATCCAGATATCTTTTGTGCGATATGATGGAGAGTCCGTTTTTGATAAACTGATTTTTAAGATCTTCCAGGCTTTCATTTTTATTGATATAATGGAACAATTTTCCAAATTCATTCCCAAAAACCTTTGTCACAAGAACCTCTATATACCATTTCACACAATTGAATCTCCACTTTATTTTGGGTTTAACAAATTCTACAATGATAATTTCACCTTTCTCATTAATGATATTTGATAGTTTATCCGCAAAAATTGGCTTCTGGTCTTCTTCTATCGTCTTTGTCCCGTAAGAGCAAAGGATAATATCCATAGAATGGTCAGGAATTTGGCTTTCGAAAAAATCATTCCGGATCTGTTGTATTGACAATTTATTTTTGAATGTTGCAGCCAGTTTCATATGCATTGCTGATGAGAAATCCAGTGCTACAATTTCTGTATTATCATTGTGTTCCTGTATAAATTCTAAATTTTCTCCCTGCCCGCTCATCAAGTCCAAAACTCTTTTATTCCCGTAGCTTTTCACCTTTTGAACAGCCATTTTCCTAAACAGTCTGGTAAACCCTAAAGATGCAATTTCATTAATATAATATCTGGGTTGCAGATTGTCAAAATATTCTTGCAGATCATTCATTTTCAGATTGTTTTTTTATAGATTGTAATACATGGCTTTGCATTTTATCAATGATATAGCCGGACCATTTTTTCCAATACCAGGTAGGGGCAATTTTGTAACTGTATTTTGTTTTTGCAATTATCTTTGTTCTATTTTCTGATAGCTTTTCTAAAGTAATTTCACCATATTTTACAATAAAATAATCATGCAAATGTTTTGCATCAATATCTTTATAAGGTGTTACTTCTTTCATTGGAACAGTCTGATTTTCCAAGGAGAATTTCACTTTCTTATTTTCAATAAATTCATTGATGCTAAGATGTAAATCATCATTATTGGTCTGACAGCTATAGCCCAATTTTCCGTTTTCATTAACAAGTTTTATATTCTTTGGATAACTGACTCCTTTTTCAAACAGGATAAAATCAGGAGTATTGAAATTGATTTGTGTATTTAAAAGTTTCCAAACTTTTTCATTGGAAGAATTCACAATCATTTCTGTTGTAATAGTTTCCTCAATTGGTTTTGTATAGGTATCGAAAATATAAGATGCGGGATTGATAAAAAGAATAAATACTATAACACTTCCGGTATGTCGTTTTTCGTCAAATACTCCAATAATAAATCCAATATTGAAGCCCACGAACATCGCAAAGCCAATAAATGGAATAGCCATAATAATACAAATAGCTCCTTCAACGCCAGCTCCTATTAAAATAAGAGAGAAAATGACTAATCCCAAGACTATTTTTAAGATTGTCTTTAAAACGTTTATTAATCCTATGTTTTTAAAATACTTTACATAGCCAATGATAAATCCAATAGAAACCGGAATGGTGAAGAACAGTGTCACTCCATATTCACCTTTGGCAACCAGAAAAAACCATACGGCAACAATTAAAACAACAGTCAGAAAGAGACTTAAATAGAGATAACGTTTAAAAAAATTCTTCATGATATTATAAGTTTTATATTTTCAGTAATTTTTGAAAATTAATTTGAAATAAAAAAGGATTTTCATCCAGATTTATTTTATTGTATATTCTTTTTTAAATAGTCTTTCAGCGTATACCAAGTAGAAAATCTACATGTAGTGTCATTAATGGTATCCGATTTTCCTTTATGATAGAAAATATATTCATCTCTTGTGGTACACTCTCCATCTTCAGGAATTTCTCTTATTATATTTTCCGTTTTTACCAAATACGCCCATGCTTCTTTATCCAAAATTTTCAAACTACCATTTTTCAGGCGGAGAAAGTAATTCTTTCCCTTATTAATGATGATTATTGAATCTTTACCCTGATGAAAACATCCTCTTGATTGAAATACCAATTTTGCTTCCGAGTCTTTTAGATTTTCAAAAACAGCTTTTTTATTTTTTTTTAATAAATAATCAGGATTAATACTAACTCTGTATGTTTTAGATTCATCAACTTTTATTTCTTTTTTTATGGTTTCTCCAAAAAGATTTTCATAAACAAATGAATACTTTCCTTCTTTTAAACTGTCAAATTTTATATTGGAATTTAAGAAAAGAGCAGACCCTTCAGGTTCTAGAATTTTGAAAATCTTCCCATCCTTATAGATTTCAATTTTGTACAAATCGTGACGCCCATTATCATATTTATCAGAGTTTTCTATATGAATATCGAAATTTGCCATTACATTTTTCTGACAGTTCATCATCAGAGCTAAAAGACATAGTAATAAAAGGCCTCTCATTTCTTGAAAATTTATTTCAACAGATTGGTAATTTTTCCTACCAGCCAGTGGTCATCACTTTTTATTGCCAGATCCATGATGTTATTGATTTTTCCGGTGACAGAACTGAAATCATTCATCAGCTTGATAAATTCCTGAGCTTCTTCTGAATCTTTATCCTCAATATTTTTTAACTCTTCAAGAAAGGAAATGACAGGCTCTATTTCTCTTTTTCTTCTTTCTTTGGTAATTTGCTTGAACAAATACCATACATCTTTTTCTGCTACAAAATATTCTTTACGGTCGCCTTTTACAAATTCTTTCTTCACGATTCCCCAGTCTATCAGAGCACGAAGGTTCATATTGGCATTTCCTCTTGAAATCTCCAGCTGTTCCATAACTTCATCCGTAGAAAGAGGTTTTCCGCTCGCCAGAAGCAATGCATGCACCTGTGCCATCGTACGGTTGATTCCCCAATTGGTAGCAAAGGTTCCCCAGGTCTGAATGTATTTTTCTTTTGCTTCTGAAAGTTGCATTTTGTTTCCTTTTTAATTTCTGTAACAAATGTAATTATATTTTTTGAATTTTCAATAATTATTGAAAATTAATTTTAGAAAGATTTTCTATGATCCTTGTCAAGGTTCCAAACTTATCACAAGGATCAATGGATGTCTGTTTCAGTTTATAAAAAATTAAGGTTCAATACTGGTTGTAATTCCTTGATTCCAATACTTAGCTTCCGGCATATAATAGAGGTAAACATTACTTGATTTTCCTGTATACGTTCCGGCAAATTCTACTTTGAGATCAAGATTAATAGTCTTTGTTTCCTCAGCATTGAAATGTTCCCAGTATAAAACCAGATAGTTGTCAAAAATCTCATAGTAAGAAACCTGTTTTTTGTCCGCCATATCTTTCAGCAAGGCATTTTGCAGCGTCAATCCTGCCGGGATACCAATTTTTGCTATGGTCATTGGCAGCTCACCGTTTATTTTGTTTTTTACGGTAATGGTCATTCTCTTGGTCTCCCCTATTTTTGACGTTCCGGATTTTAATCTGGTCTCCATGGTAAGTGGAATATCCTTGCTTTCCGGAGCTTGCAGCGTGTAATATTGATATTCCAGCTTATAAGGAAGTCCTTTTTGTGATGGATAATGAATAGTGATATCATTTTCCCCTGTTTTATATGCTGATGACAGACTTATATTAGGATAAGTATTCGCTTTGTTAATCTTAATAATCGGTTTTTCAGTTCCATACAATTTCTCATTTTTAGAGAAAAAATCAGATAATGCCTGGATTGCCAGTGTTGTGGCCTGTGTAGAGCCGAATCCGAAATAGCCATTCAAACCAATAAGCTGATCAGCTGCTTCAGCAATTTTCAACTGGTTGAGTTTCTCATCTTTCTGAAGGGCCATAATATATAATGAAAGTGTCTCCGCATCCGCAGACATTCCCCATGAACCAGTAAAAGTAACTTCAGATTTTACCTTCTTTGTTTCATATTGTTTGTCCAGAATTTTTATCATATCATCATATTCTTTTTGTTTCCCAAGATATGCTGCTGCATTAGCAAGTAAAGCCAATTGATAAGAATCTTTTGTAGCCAAAGCTCTTTTCAGCATTACCTGAAAGGAATCTTCAATTTCATTTTTAAACCCAAGTTTGGACAGAGCATATACAACATACATATTTCTCGACCAGGAAAATTCAGAAAAGTCTTTTTTGGATTCATAGGGTTTTCTTACTTCGAATAATCCGTTTGCATTCTTTTTTGACAAAATAAATGAGGAAAGTTCCTGGATGAGCTTAGCATCCGGATTCACGTACTTCTTTAATTCCATAAATTCCAATAACGCAAATGCTGAAAGGGCGACATCTGATTCTGCGGAGCTGAAATATCCGAAACCTCCGTCCTTATTTTTATAACTCAGCAGCTTCTGGAAGCCTTTTTTCAGATTTTTTATCACCAGATTTTCAGTTGCGGTGTTTATTTTTTTACTTGATTTTAAATAGTCAAGAATAAAAATGTTAGGATATACTGTTGAGGAAAGCTGTTCAAAACATCCATGAGGTTCTTTTTTCAGTTGTTCTATGTCTCCAAACATCTTCAGAGCTGTATTTTCAAATACATAATAGGATGAATACAGGCTTCCATTAATATACTCCGGAATATTGATTTTGAGATCTTCTGTTTTACTATTAATGATGGAAAACTGATGGAGAAATCCTTTTTCTTCTACTTTAAACGGAAGAATCATTGTCTCTCTGAAATCTCCTGATTTGATGGTAAACTGGATATTGGAATTCACTATCTCATCGGTCTGTATTCTTACAAATAATCTTCCTGATTCTAGGGGTTTCAGAGTGATAAGACTATCAGAACTGATGAGTTTTACATGGTTGGGAACAATCACATCCATGGTCATTTTGCGGGTTTTTGGAGAATTATTTTTAACTACCACAGGAATTGTCATTTGATCTGTTCTCGTCAGGTACTGAGGAATTTTAGTATCTATCGAAATCAGGCTCTGGGCAGCATACGTCGTTTCATCTCTTCCCAAAAGTCCTGATGCAGAAATTCCTTCTGTTATAATTCTGAAAGTGGAATTCGCATCTGAATTATAAAACTCCACTCTGGCCTTCCCATTTTTATCCGTTTCTACTACCGGATTCCAGTAAAGCGCTTCTCTATAGTCAAAACGGTAAGAGGTATTGGTTGTTTTATATTCGGGATAAACAAATTCTCTTGCTCCGGCATATGAAATAAGCTTTCCATAGGGCAAAGTTTGTATGGCGAGGTAAGATTTCGGGGTAATATCAATACTTATTTCTGATTTTCTATTTTTAGCTGAGTTGACGATCACCACTCCATTCACAGCTCTGCTTCCGTAAATAGCGGTAGCCGCAGCATCTTTCAAAACGGTAATACTGTTGATATCATTTGGATTAATCGTCGTATTAAAATTTTCGACAGGAATACCATCCACAATGAATAAAGGGTTTTTATTGGTAATGGAGGCCGTTCCTCTGATATTGATCTGCTCTCCTGCTCCCGGCTGCCCGGCACTTGTTACCATTAATCCCGCAACTTTTCCACTCAACAAAGAAGTTACGCTGGCATTCTGCATCTCCATAGAAGATGTTATTGTTGTAGAAGCCACTGCTGCTTTATCATTCTTTACACTGTAGCCCACAACAACTACTTCTTCAATACTTGTATTCTTTCTGATTGTATCAGTTTTTGATCTTCGTGATTGATTTAACTGACTGGTATTGTTTTTATTTTCTGTTTTTATTTCTTCTTTTCTTTCAGCTTCCTTTACAATTTCTTCTACGTCTATGTTGGCAAGTTTCTGTTTTACTAAAGGATTAATATCCAGATTGTAAGACAGAATTTTGATTTTCAGCTGATGTTTAGGCTGAAAGGACTTTGCAATAATTTTATAAGAATTATTTGCATTTAAATCCGAAAAATAGAACTTTCCATTTTCTGCAACGGCCTGCTTCAGAATCATTTTATTATAGATATCCAAAAGAAAAACATCTGCTTTCACCGGTTTTTTGTTTTCATCTTCTACCACGCCATAGATTGTGTTTTTCTTTTCAGGAAGGTATTTGTATTTATTGGTCTTCAGAATTTCCGGAATAGGTTCAAAATATCGGTAACCGTTTGTCAGCATCACAAGATCTAAGCTTTTATCTGCTTTTTCTTCTTTTTTATCGAAATAAAACTGAGGCCTTTCAATTTTCCCTTTGAGCTCAGAATCCATCAAAAGCCAGGAAATAATATGATTCTGTCTGTCGTCAGCATAGGTCCATAGTTTATCATCTACTACGCTTACTCCAAGATTAGCAGGAACAGGTTTGTTATTCTCATCCGTGGTTTCAATGTCCAGAACCACCTTTTCTCTTGGCAGATAATGCTGCTTTACAGGGGTAACTTTTATATTCAGATGGTTTACTTTATTAGTAAAAACAATCCTTTCTGCAAGCGGCATATTATTTTCCAGAATGGTAAACCTACAGATTCCTGTGGGGAAATTCTTTTCTGCAGTTTCCAAAGAATTCATTCCTTTTTTCAGCGAAATGATTTTGCTGTAAACTTCTTTTCCGCGGAAACTTCCCAACAGGGTAATTGTTTTTTCCTGGGTAGAAAATATCGTAAAATTCAGGTTTTTATTTTCATTCCGAATATTTAAAACCAGTCCTTCATTTTTTGCCACCGGGAGATCAAAAGTCTGGGTAATATTTTCCGGCTTTACAACTTTTGCATAGTAATTTTCTCCATTTTTCGGGGTAAAAAGAAAGCTTCCCATTCCAAAATTATAGGCTGAAATTTCTTTTATTTTTTCATGATTCTGATTGTAAACAGCCAAGACAGCATCTACAGGCTTTTCAAACTCATCCAGAATTTTAAAGGCGATATTCTGTTCTATTCCATTGATAAAAGTTCCGCCTTCCGGTAAGAATTTCACATCCAGATTATTCAGAACAACAGGAATATTTCTGGAGATAGATTCTGTAAATCCATCAAAATTCACTTTGATATTCAAAAGAGCATCAGAGGATTTCAAAACTTCAGGAAGCTTAAAGGTCAACAGTTTTTTACCTTCCTTATCGGTAATGAGTTTTCCTTCTGAAATAGTTTCTCCGTTGTGCATTATGGTATAATCAGCTTCATAAAAAGGAATCGGAAGATTGCTAAGACTTCTCATTGAAAAATCTGCACTTACCTCATCTCCCGGGCCATATCCTTTTTTAGGAAAATCAAGCTTCATTAAAATTCTTGGTGATACAATTTTCTGGAGGGTAATTTCTTTTTCGAAGGTATTTTTTCCTTCTTCATTCTGCATCCAGTTGGTAAAAGCTCTGATTTTATAGATCCCCCCCTTCATGTCTTCAGCAAAATAGAAGTCTCCCTGGGCATATCCATTGGTAATTTCGTATTTCAATTTTCTCACAACACTTCCTGCAGGATCTGTTATTTCGAAATTTACGACCCTGCTTTCTTCGACCGGTAAATTATTGTTTCCTTTTACAACATATATTTTAAAATACATTTGCTCCCCAGGTTTATAAAAAACATGATTGGTCTGAATGTAGGTCTTTTCTTTTTCAAAATCCTGAAATGGTTGCTGTCCTTTCACAGAAAAGGCTGAAAACAATAAGCACAGCAGGATGATATAGGTGGATATAAACTTGAGATTCATGAGTTAAAATTTAAGTGAAACAATACAGCCAAATGTTTTAAAAGAGGGAAGATTAAAAAAATCCAGTCCTCTTCCATTATTCATATCGTAGAAGTTCTGATTAGGATCTGCGCCTTTATTAGCCTGCCAAAGCATGATATTATTTACATAAAAAGTCAGTCTGAGAGCCTGTTTATTATGATTAATCGGGAAATCTGAGGAAAGGGATATAGTATTGATTCTTATATAATCTGCTTTTTGAACATAATTTTCAGCCACCCCTAAATAACCGTACCTCGACCATCTGTTTTCCATAACATCCTTGTTGGGATCATAGAAATCCACAGGAATCTGGTTGACAGTTCCATTGGCCTGTACGCCTTCAAAAATATAATTTTTGATATTCCTTTCTTCTCCCGAGCCATAAGAACGTCCGTAATAATCAAGGACAGCCTGGGTTCCGTTCCAAAGATGCCCTCCTTTTTTCCATTCCCAATTGATATCTAAAGACCAGTTTTTATAGGCAAAACTGTGGTTGAATTTCATCACAAAATCCGGTGTAGGATCTGCAATAATTTTCATTCCGTCTGCTTTTTTAGGAAATCCAAACTCATCAATGACCAATTGTCCGGCTGCATTTCTTTCAAAGTAACTGCCCATCACAGCACCCAAAGCCTGACCTTCCGATAGTGTTTTATAAATGTCTTTAAATCCCGAAACGGCAAGGTTCTGATATCCGGGAGCCGTGCGGTCTACAATATCTTTGTATTTAAAGAATGAAACTTTATTGGTGATATACAAATCATATCCAAGCTGCAACTTTTCGTAAGCAAAATTGAATTCATATCCGCTGTAGGTATGATCTGCTGCATTCTTTAACCTCAGCTGATTGTTTTCAAAGACAGGAAATATATCGTCAGTATTCTTTTTATTAAAATATTCTCCATCTACACTTATTTTATACCCAAGATTCAGCCTGGCTCCAATTTTCCATTCCTGTGTATTAATATTAAATAAACCCCGGAAGCTTTCTACTTCCTGCACCGGAAAGTATTGATTGTAATTCTCTGCTTTCAGCAAAGTAGTAGAATACGAAGCATAGGATCTTATAATTTCCGGCTCGGAGCTTAATTGTGTGTAGCTTCCCAATAATTTAAAATTGTAATTATACCAATTGAAGATGCCATTGAACTTCAAATAAAAGTTAGCTTTTGGAAGCCAATAATTATTTTTAAGTGAAGTATTGGAAATATAAAATGAATTCCCAAGATTAAAACCTGCTTCAAAATCATAATCGCGGATGTTCATATTATAATTAAAAATATGATCCTGTGAAGTTCTCTGATAGAAATATTTTTGATAAGTCAGGCTGTTATAAATGTCGGATTTTTTATCATTTAAAATAAAATTCAGGCTGAAAGTATTTCTAAAGTCATAATCTCCCAATGAATAAGAGCCCTGTATATTGGAATGATAAGAGCTGTTGTTTTGAATCCTTTCATTCGATACACCGCTGATGAAACCATAAGTAGAAGGTTTATATTGATCCTGATTCCAGATCGTAATACTTTCATAGGACTGAGTAATATTCCATTTAAATTGATCCCAGTCTTTCGCTACGTTGAGACTAAACTGTCTGTCCCGATTCTTATAGCGGTATTTGCTATCCTGTGCAAAAAGGAATGAAGGATTGTCTGCATATTTGCTGTAGCTTCTCTGTAAACCGTTATTCAGCAAAGTATTTTGTTCATTTGAAAAAGAAACCGGTGTTAACAATGAGTTTTGGTAAGCTCTGCTGAACAGGCCTGTTCTATTGGTATTCGTAGCTTTATCTTCTTCGTAATTAAAAGCCAGATTAATGTAATACCTACCCAAATCTGCATTCAGTTTTGCTTTAAGGGTATTGGTAATATCAAACTGGTCAATAAAATACATCTGATTCTTTTGCTGCCCCAGATTCAGTGCAAGACGGAGTTTTTCATTGTTACCCTGTTGTATAAAAGCATTTACATTCAACTGGTTATTATATCCTACTGTGGTTTTAAAAAGGTTATTATTATATCTTTTTGCACGCTGAAGTCCATCAATCCACGGAATCAGTTTTCCATTCTGATCGTACTCATAAGGCAATCCATTAAACCCAAGTGTAGATAGATCTGGTCCAAAACTGAACATTTCATCCGTTTCAGGACCTTTCCAAGCAAGATTTCCATTTTCAGATCTTCCCTGAACATAGTTATTTTGAGTCTCCGGAACAGCATTCCTGCTTTTAATATCAAAAGACGTGGTAAAGCTTCCGTTAAAAAGCAAAGTTGTCTTATTGATCCTTTTTAAAACATAAACACTATCATTCTTCTGCTTTAATTTTCTTACTTTATCAAAATAAGAATGTGATCTTTTACTGAGATGGGTTTTAGTTTTTTCAATACTGAAATCGTCTTTAATCTCCTTTGAAACAAGACTGTCATAGGCTTTACTGTAAATATTATCTACACTTTTATTTCCTGTCTGATTTTCCAGAATCGTTTTTAATTCCCTGAGTTCATAAGAAGAAATAACATGGGTATTTTTCCCTTGGTTCCATACAAGGGTATCATAAGGCTTGGCAGCGATGATGGCAACCCCTTTCTCATCAGTCAGTTCATAGATACCGCTGTTCTTATTATAAACCTTTAAAAAATTCTGTTCTTTATCCTTAGATGTTAAAAATTTTCCGGAATAGTACAATTGTGAATTTTGTGCCTGTAACAAAGTAATCGTAAATGGCAGCAACAGCAAATAATTCTTTTTCATCAGTTATTAGTATGCTTAAAAATATAAAAAAAGAAATTTCCCCGGAAATTTCTTTTTTTAAGACAGTTAATTTTTAATGACCTTAAATGTTTCCCATTGATCATTAGTATGAATACGGACAAGATAAATCCCTTGAGGATAAGAAGTTAAATCAATTGTATTTTTACCTTCCGGAAGTTTTTCTTTTCTCATAATAATCTTTCCGGCAAGATCATACACAAACAGTTCTTCAATTGGTTTTCTTGTTTTAATCTGCAGCTGACCTTTTGTAGGATTTGGAAATAGCACAGTTTTAATATCAATCTGACTGTCAATTTCTTTTTCCATTTTTTTGTTGATGTTATCATTTGAAATTCCTGCGCTGCATTCTGGCAAAACAGCTCTCTGAAGGATTAATCTTAATAATAAATCATTCAGTTTTTCAACTTCATAAGAATCTATGGTAGGTTTAATATGGCTGTTTCCTATTCCACTGTCATCTGTAAGGAACGTATAGGTTCCATTGGTGAGTAAAGCAAATGTACGCATCAGATATTCTGTTTGTTTATCGGTATCACTGGCTGCCAATGGTATAATGGTAATCCCTTTCTTTGTCGCAGTCTTTATTGCTCTGTATAAATCCTTTATATTCTGCTCCGAATGGTGTGGAGGAGCATCCAGAATTAAAAACATAATTTTCGTTGAATTTTCATCACTCCACTTCAGCTCATCAACAGAAACTTCCAATGCTTCAACAACCGCTTCCGGTGTATCTCCGCCACCCCCAGCGTTCTGTTTTTTAATAAACCCAACAAGATCTTCTGCATTATCAGAAAAGTCAAATTTTCGGGTCACATATTCATCTCCCTGATCTCTATAAAAAACTGATCCATATCTTACCGTTGTATTTTTAAGCTGTCCTTCAATCTTTTTCAATACATCCAAAAGTTCAGACTGGAGATAAGAAATTTCATCCCCCATAGAACCTGTAGCATCAACTACAAAAGCAAGATCCAATACACGCTTTTGCAGACAGTGTTTATCAAGAATAATCAGGTTTTGTCCATTTTTAAAGGTTCTGAGATTACTACTGATGATCTGCCCTGAACCATCAGATAAATAATATTTCTCTGAGTCAGGTTTCTCATCAGTCATCGGTGATATCCATAATTCCACATTGCCCAGATTATCTGAAACGGCTTCCCAGATAATATTTTTCTTATCATCCAATAGTTTTATTTTCTCCCCTATTATCGGTTTTCTGTCTTTATTGACCAACTGAACTGAAATCCTTTTATCAGGAAAGAATTTCCATGTATTTTTATACTGATCCAGTGTAGGAACTGCAATATCTTTCCAATAATCCCACTTAGAAAAATCGTTAACTTCTCCTGCTGTGAGCTGGCCTGCTTTGGGAAGTTCTTTTTCAGGTTCTTCAGCTTCTTTTAGTATTTTCTCAGCATTGTCTGAAGATAACTTTTTGAGTTTTTCTATTTCATCGTTAGATAAACCTTTTGTGGTCATTATAACAACTCCGTTATTAGCTTTGCTTCCATACAGGGCAGTAGCTTCAAGCCCTTTCAGTACTTTTAATTCTTTTATTTTTTTTGGATCCAGAGTATTTAAAAATCCAGATTCTCTGCCTAAAACAACTCCATCAACAATATATAAAGGAGCCGTCGAGCGACCATCTATACTTCTTGAACCCCTTATTAATATTGCATCATGCTTTTTAATTCCGGTTGACACTTCTAACCCGGCAACTCTTCCAGCCAGTGAAGAAACGGCAGCCGGAGCATGCACAGGAGTTTTGTCTGTAGAAGCAATCATAACCGTTGAGGAAGCGGTAACAGATTTATAACTCTTTTTAATCCCATACGCCGTGACAACAACTTCATCAATTTCTTGTGTTTTTAAGGTATCACTGTATATCTGAGGCAGAGATGCTGTTACTCTCTCAGAAGCTTCCAATGGCGGTATATTACAGATAGGATGAGATTTATAAGGATCTATTCCTGCAACTGATGAAGATTTAGGTTCTGTGGGAAGAGGTACTGTTACAGGCAATTCTTCTTTTCTGATATTCTCCTTGATGGTCCTGTCTATCTTTGCAATATCTGTTTTATTAATCGGGCCACCTGAGCTTGTATTCACTGCAATTACAGGCTGTAAAGGTTCTGCAGTCTCTTTTTTATTCATAAAGTAAAAAGCCCCAAGACCAATCATCAAACTTGCTGCAATACCATAGGGCAGCCAAAGAGGAATGATTTTTTTATCTTCTTTTTTATCTAATTTCTCTTCAATCTTATCCCATACTTTCTCAAAACCAGGAAAAACAGCTGGCTCTTCTGAAAGTCTGGAAGCTTCATTGAATTGTTGATCTATATGATTATTTTCCATTGTTGTAAAAGTTTAAATGTTTTGATTCACTAGAAGTTCCTGCAGCTTTTTTCGTGCAAAATTGAGCTGGGATTTTGATGTTCCTTCGCTGATGGAAAGCATAGTGGCTATTTCCTTATGAGGATATCCTTCAATAGCAAAAAGATTAAAGATAGCTCTGCAGCCTTCCGGGAGAAAATTCAGTAAGCTCAGAATATCTTTTTCCAGGGAAAGGTTTTCCGTTGTTCCTTCAGAATGATCGGTGAAATTTTCTTCCAGGGAAATAAACAGTCCTTTGCTGGATCTTAGTTTCTGCAGGCATTCATTTACCGCAATTTTTCTTGCCCATGCTTCAAAGGTATCGGCATTCTGAAGCTGGGTGATTTTCGTGAAGATTTTGTAGAATGTATCGGCCAATACTTCTTCGATATCTTCATCGTTTTTCAAATAGCGTTTGCAGACTGAGTAAAGCCTGCCCGCCATTTTCTCGTAAACTTTCCGCTGGGCATTGCGGTTGTTACGCTGGCATTCCAATAATAATTCTTGTTCCATAGTCAGGAGTTATACTATTATAGATGCAGAAACATTTGTGAGGGTTGGAAACATGATCAACATTTTTAAGCAAAGGGGCAAATGAGCTGATATGCCTATATTATTTCACCCTTTTTGTAATTTTTTTAATTTCAAATTTAACTTTTCCATCTGTAACAAATCTCTATTATCAACGACTTTTAATATAAATAATCTTTTTATAGTAATGAAAAATGCCAAAATTGCATCATTACTTTTTGTTTTGTCTGCAGGAAGTATGATGTTTGCCCAAGATGACTTAATCAACAAGTTAAAAAACAACCAATCACAAAATGCTAATTTTCAGTTCACAACGTTAAAAGACGTGGGTGCAACTTCTGTAAAGAACCAGGGTTCATCAGGAACTTGCTGGAGCTACTCCGGAAACTCTTTCCTTGAATCTGAAATGCAGAGAATGGGCAAAAAACCTGTAGATCTTGCTGAAATCTTTACTGCAAGAAATTCTTACCACGATAAAGCAAAATTATATGTTTTGAATAATGGCGCTATCAGCTGGGGTGACGGAGGAGAACTTCACGACGTAATCAATATGTACAAAAAATACGGAGCAGTTCCTCAGGATGTTTACACAGGATTAAAAGCTGGACAGACTACCAATAACTTTAAGGAAATGCAGGGCAAACTGAAACCAGTTCTTGACAGCCTTGTTCAGGCTTCTTCAAAAGGAAAACTGACAGATAACTGGATGGATTCTGTAGATGCTATTCTTGATGAATATTTAGGCAAAGTACCTTCTAACTTCACATATGAAGGGAAAAACTACACTCCGAAAACATTTGCTAAAGAAGTAGTAGGAATCAACCCTGAAGATTATGTGGAATTATCTTCTTATAAAGATTATCCATATTTTCAGAAATTTGTAGTTCCGATTCCTGATAACTGGAGCCACGATTCTGATTGGAATGTTCCGATGAAAGATCTTACAGCAATCATCGACAATGCGGTAACAAAGGGATATTCTGTGGGTTGGGCAACTGACGTTTCTGAGCCTTATTTTTCTTATAAAAACGGTGTAGCTTACGTTCCGGATATGGATCTTGACCAAATTACTGCAGAGAACAAGCAGACTTTGTTTACAGAGCCTAAAAAAGATAAAACCATCACTGAAGACATGCGTCAGAAAGCACTTAACAACCTTTCTACAACGGATGACCATGGGATGCACATCGTAGGTTTGGCTAAAGATCAAACGGGTAAAGAATATTATATGGTGAAAAACTCATGGGGAGTAACCAATGACTTTGCCGGATATCTGTATGTAACAAGACCTTATGTTGAATATAAATCAACAGCAATACTTGTTCACAAAAATGCAATTCCCAAAAGCATCTTAAAGCAATTGAAACCAACTAAGAATATTGGTTTATAAGATAAAGAAATCATTTCTGCCATTTAATTAAAAGGTAGTTTTAGATATTTAAATCTGTTAAAACCCGCTTCTGGAAATTCCGGAAGCGGGTTTATTTTTAGAATATGTTATTTGAAAGAATATATTCCCATTTTTGCGCAAAATATTGTTTGATTTACAAAAAATATTATATTTGTATAAATCAACAAACTAATTAACATGAAAAATCTAAAGAAATTAACAAAATCGACATTAAAGAACATCATTGGAGGAAATGCTCCACAATGCGAAGGCGATACTGTTGCATGCCGACATAAAGCTGAAAATGGTGTTCCTGCCTATTGGTCATGTGAACCCGCTGCAACAGGATGCAGATTCTTATAAAATGAATTTAAGCTTTTAGAAAAGAAGCAAATAAAAACCCGATTTCAGAAATTCTGAAATCGGGTTCTTTAATAAATAGGTGAAAATTAAATATAAAATAAAGTGAATTACGCTAATTTATGACCATATTGAATCGTCAATTCCTCTTCCCAAGTGAATAAATTATGCTGTTAAAAAACCACTGCGAAACAAATTCACAATTCATTATTGATATTAAAATAAAACGCCCATACTTTCTGCTGAAAAATCAAGAAGGGCTTCCGTATTACCATCTTTGATCTTCTGTACCCACTGGTGATCCTGCAAAATAGCTCTTCCTACTGCAACAAGATCAAATTCCTCATTATCAAGTCTTCTGATTAGTTCTGTAAGATCTCTTTTTTCTGTTCCCTGCCCTGCAAAAGCATTAAGGAAATCTCCGTTCAAGCCTACAGAACCTACGGTAATAGTTGGCTGCCCGGTAATTTTTTTTGCCCATCCTGCAAAGTTTAAGTCAGAACCTTCAAATTCCGGTTCCCAGAAACGACGCTGTGAACAATGGAAAATATCTACTCCAGCTTCTTTTAATGGTAATAACCACTCTTCCATTTCATTAGGAGTAAATGCCAGTCTGGTTTTATAATCTTGTTGTTTCCATTGTGAAAGGCGGATAATAATGGTAAAATCCTCTCCCACTGCTGCTCTGATCGCTTTTACTACTTCTACAGCAAATCTGCTTCTTTCTTTCAATGTTTTACCGCCATATTCATCGGTTCTGGTATTGGTTACTTCCCAGAAAAACTGGTCGATAAGGTATCCGTGTGCACCATGAATTTCAATACAGTCGAAACCAAGGTCTTTTGCTGATTTTGCAGATGCTGCAAACTGCGCAATGGTATCCTGAATATCTTCAATAGTCATTGTTGAAGCCTTTTCCATTGGAACCAACGGATAGTCCTCAGACATTCTCGTATCTCCTACGTGCCAGATCTGAGGTCCCATTTTACCTCCATTCTGATGTACAGTATCAATAACATTTTTCCAGCCGTTTAAAGCTTCTGTACCATAGAAATCAGGAATATTCTGCATATTTTTTGATCCCGGTCTGTTGATCACAGTTCCTTCAGAAAGAATCAATCCTACTTCTGAAGCGGCTCTTCTTCCATAATAATCTGCGATGTTCTGTGTAGGAACTCCATTGTCAGACTGTGCTCTGGTCATTGGAGCCATTACAATTCTATTTTTAAGCTGTAAATTCTTGTATTGAAACGGTTTAAATAATGATGATGTGCTCATATTTAAATTTATATTTTATAATTGTTACACAAAGTAACTAATAATAGTTCACTTTTGTATCTTTTATATAAAAAATAGTGGTAACTTCGCAGTAACTTACATTAGTAACATCAAAGTAACATATGAAACTGCAGTTTCATATGATATTAAAATAAAGATCTCTCTATGAAAAAGAATGAATTAATGCAATACAGCTGCCCTCTGGGTAAGGCAATGGCCGCTTTGGGAAGCAAATGGAAACCCATTATAGTTCTTGTTATCAAGGACAGGAAGTTACGTTTCGGGGAACTGGCAGTACGTATTAATGTTATTTCCAGAAAGGTCTTGACCGATCAGCTGAGGGAGATGGAAACTGATGGATTGGTAATCCGTGAAGAGTTTAAAGAACTTCCTCCAAGAGTGGAATATTCTCTTACAGAAAAGGGATTGGCTTTGCTCCCTATTTTATATTTACTTGAGGAGTGGGAAGCAAAATATCAGGTGAAAGGACAGCATGAAAATAAAGATTGTGCTTTTCTGAATGAAGATGTAAAAAATAAAAAGGCTGTCAATGTCTGATAGCCTTTTATCTTGGATAGCACTTTCAAAAAGGTAAGTATATCACCAAAATGTAAGTATATAGTTTCAAAACTATTTCTGATGCAAATTTGCACAAAAATATTCATTATGAATTACAAAGAAATTGCAAAAGAAACGATTGGAAATCTGTACAGAGCCCATAACAGCATTAGAAAATCCGGTATTGATGAAAAACTGATTGCCTTAGTGGAGCTTCGGGTATCTCAGATCAATGGATGTGCCTATTGCTGTAGTTATCATGCTAAAGAGCTCTCTGATTTTGGCTTTGAACAAGATGTCATCAACAGACTTTCGGGCTGGAAACACACCAATGTCTTTAATGACCAACAAAAGCTTGTTTTAGAATGGGCAGAAGCTGTCATTTACAGCAAAGATAATTTGGAAAGCACCAAAGCAAAGCTGATAGACCAATTTTCAGAACGAGAGATTGTAGAGCTTACCGCAAGTATAACTTTGATGAATACTTTGAATAAATTGAGAATTGTTTTGGCGGAAGAAGATTAGCAAACAAAAACCGCTCCCCAAAGGAAGCGGTTTTAAATTTATCTAAAATCCCGATTAGAATATCGCTGGATATTTCTGAGGATTTGTTTCATTAAACATTGCGTAGATTTTTTCTACCATATCGTCTGCAGACGGCTTACTGAAATAATCACCATCACTTGCATAAGCAGGTCTGTGATCATTAGCAGAAATCGTCAACGGATCTGAATCCAGATATCTGAATGCTTTCTGCTTTTCAAGGATCTGCTGTAGGATAAATCCTGTAGTTCCCCCTTGTACATCTTCGTCAATCACGACTAATCTGTTGGTTTTCTTAACACTTTCAGCAATTTCGTGAGATAGATCGAAAGGGATCAACGACTGGATATCAATTACTTCAGCAGAAATTCCTAATTTTTCCAATTCATTAGCGGCTTCCGTTACAATCCTCCATGTAGATCCATAAGTGACCAAAGTAACATCTTTTCCTTCTTTTGTTACTTCAATTTTCCCTACAGGAACAGTGAATTCACCTAGGTTATCCGGTTGTTTTTCTTTTAATCTGTATCCGTTAAGACATTCTACGATGATCGCAGGTTCGTCAGCCTGAAGCATTGTGTTGTAGAATCCTGCTGCTTTCGTAAGGTTTCTAGGAACCAATACCAAAATACCTTTTGAAAGGTTCAGAATACCAGCCATTGGAGAACCTGAATGCCAGATTCCTTCTAATCTGTGACCTCTTGTTCTGATAATCAACGGAGCTTTCTGGCCACCTTTGGTTCTGTAATGCACGGTTGCCAGGTCATCACTCATTCCCTGTAAACAGTAAAGAACATAGTCTAAGTATTGGATTTCAGCGATTGGTCTTAAACCTCTCATCGCCATCCCAATTCCCTGTCCAAGAATTGTTGCTTCACGGATTCCTGTATCAGCGATACGTAGAGCACCGTATTTTTCCTGCATTCCTTCCAATCCCTGGTTCACGTCACCGATATTTCCGGTATCCTCTCCAAAGATTAAAGTTTCAGGGTATTTTTCAAAAATTTTGTCAAAATTGTTTCTGATCACCACTCTTCCGTCTACATCCTCAGAGCTGTCAGAATATACAGGCTTGATTTCCTGTACGTTTTCAGCCTTCCATTCAGACTGAGAATATAAGTGAGAAGAATAGTTGTCTTTTTCAACAGCAGATACTTCATTGTATTTCTGCATCAGCTGATTTCTTTCCGCAGAATTTGTTCCTCTTGTCGCCAGTAAAGTCTGTCTTACCAAATGGAAAATATCTTTCTTAGCTTTTGAAACTAATTTGTTGAAATGAGAAATATAAGTTTCCACTTCAGCATTTTGTCCTTTAAGATTTTCTACTAAAGGTAAAATAGACTGAATAAGTTCTGAAATAGCTTTCTGATAGTTTTCCCAAGCTACTTTTTGTCCTGTTTTTGCTGCTTTTTTCGCTTCTTCATCTATCGCCTCCAATTCTTCAGCAGTAGCAATTACTTCTTCTTTTCCATCAATTTCGATAGAATAGTTCAGAATCCACTCTTTGAATTTTGCCAGTCCGTCATACTCTGCTTCCCAAGCCAGACGTTCTTCGTTTTTATATCTTTCATGAGATCCTGATGTAGAGTGTCCCTGAGGCTGAGTAACGTCTACCACGTGCACTACCACCGGTACACTTTCTGTTCTTGCAAAATGTTCTGCCTTAGCATAGGCATCTAATAATGCAGGATAATCCCAAGCTCTTACCTGGATAATCTCACATCCCTGGTTTTCTCCTTCTTTTCTCTGGAAACCACTTAGCATTTCACTGATATCAGCTTTTGCTCTCTGATTTTTCGTAGGAACTGAAATTCCATATCCGTCATCCCAGATAGAAACGATCATAGGAACCTGAAGAGCACATGCTGCATTCAGAGTTTCCCAGAAGTGTCCTTCTGCTGTAGAAGCATCCCCAATAGTTCCAAAAGCAATTTCGTTACCTTCTCTTGAGAATTTTTCTGAACCATCAAATTTTACGCTTTTATAGATCGTTGAAGCCTGAGCCAATCCCAATAATCTTGGCATTTGTCCGGCTGTAGGAGAAATATCGGAAGAAATATTTTTCTGAGCTGTCAAATCTTTCCAGCTTCCGTCTTCATTTAAACTTCTTGTTGCGAAATGCCCGTTCATTTGTCTTCCTGCTGAAGCAGGCTCTCTTTCCACACTGGTATCTGCATACATCTGTGCAAAGAAACTTTCTACTGTTAAGGCATCTATTGCCAATGCAAAAGTCTGATCCCTGTAATATCCTGAACGGAAGTCTCCATTTCTGAAAACTTTCGCCATTGCAAGCTGAGGAAGTTCTTTTCCATCCCCAAAAATTCCAAATTTAGCTTTTCCAGTGAGTACTTCTCTCCTTCCGAGATAAGACATTTCACGAGAGATCCTTCCTAACCTGTAGTCTCCAAGTATTTGATTTTTAAAATCTTGAAAGGATATTTGCTGTGTTTCAATATAGGTTGTTTGCATAGCTAAGTAAAAAAGTTTTTTAATCTTCAAGTATTTTGCTAATATACACTTTTTAAATTAATTTTAATTTTTAATAATCTTTTTTAAAAATTTGATAATAAAAAAAATTGTGCTTTATTTTGAAAAAAATTGTAAAAGATGGAAAAAAAATCACCCCATATCTTGAATGCGTCCAGCAATCTTTTAGGATTTTCATTAATCATTATTACGTCACTGAAAATCTCTAAGATCAGTCAGAATACGTATTTGGACGAATTTGCGGGATTTGCCTGTATTCTTTTTGCCTGTAGCTGTTTCTTTTCATTTCTGGCGATCAGAACTCGTAATAGAAAGCGGGAATCTACGTTTGAGAACATTGCGGATTATTTATTTTTAATCGCTTTATTTTGTATAGTTCTAGCCGTTATTATTGTAACTCTGAAAATTATTTAATTTAAAAATTTCGCTCAATACCGTAATTTAGAGTAATACATAAGGGCAATCATATAAAAATTTGAGAATTCAATAAAAAGCTCTTTCTCATTTTTTACACTGAATCCATATCAGATTCTGAATATAAAAGAGAAAGTGTTCTGTATACATTTCCAGTTTCCTGAAAACATATACAAAACACTTTAGTTTTAATTATAATAAAAGATAAATTTATATCTTCTGAACAGTTACATTGGTGACATTACCGCTTCCAGTAGATCCTGTTTCTGTTGAAATGATCGTAGCATTTTGATTCGGAGCTGCTGTAAAACGAATCTGGTATCCGGCTGTGGGAGCTACCACTACAGTCGTATAATTCATCAGCTCACCCACAGTTCCTGAAGCAGCAACTGCATTATAATGGCTTCCTCTTCCCAGGTAATTAGCATCCGGTACAGGTCTGATACCAATAAGCAACTGAGTATCTGCAGGCATATTGGTAAAACTTGCCTGTAACGTTACCAGATAATTTCCAGGCTGGTTAAAAGTCATCACTCCAGTTCCGGTATTATAGGAATAGAAAGGAGAAGTTGCTATTGGTGCAGCGAATAATAAAGTCGTGATCGTAGAAGAACTGATGTTCTGATTCGCTGCTAAACGCGCATGAAACAGTGAATAAGCAGTAAAGTCTATAGTCTTCAGTACTCCGGTAGCATCAGCTACAACCACCCTGTCAGTTCCTCCGACCCCGATATTTGAATTAATATTACGAATACGGGCATTTCCGGACGCTACATCTAATTTTTCAGTGGGTGAAACTGTGCCAATCCCTACTTTAGCACCTGAAGTTACACTGAAATCATTATCCTGTTGAGCCACAGAAGGAATTCCTGTTGCAGGATTGTCTTTAGAGCCGTCAATATGAAAAGTTGTTTGGGGATTTTGAGTACCTATTCCCACTTGTGCGTACGTGATAAAGCTTGAGCTGATAGCACACGCTATCATCATTGTCTGAATTTTTTTCATTATTTGTTGTTTTTTCTTACGACAAATTAACAAAAATTATATGGAACATCAATGAATTGTTAACAAGCACTTTATGTGAATTATGCAAAATGCTAGTTTACAGCAATTTAATACCATAAAAACACACAGATAATCACAACTGATTGAATTATTGAAAGATAGCTCTATTTATTTCAATAAAATTTACGTACCATACGGGAAGAAAATAAATGAATAAAAAAATCAGAACGGATAAAATATTAATGTCAGAATTTTCGCTCAATAACATAATCAAGCATAATATGCAACGATTTCCTTGCTTCAGAATCCGGAAATTCATTCAGGATATCTTTTGCTTTCTGCTGAAATTCTTTCATCACTGTAATGGCATAATCCAATCCACCTGAACTTTTAACAAATTCTATAAGCTCCTTTACACGTTTGGGATTGTTATTATATCGTTTTATGGTATCGAAATAATACTTTCTATCTTTTTCAGACGCTATTTTCAAGGTATGAATCAAAGGCAGGGTCATTTTCTGTTCTTTAATATCAATTCCTACAGGCTTACCGATGACGTTTGAACTTAAATAATCGAAAAGATCATCTTTGATCTGAAATGCCATTCCGGTATAAGTGCCAAAATCCATCATCTTTTTGGCTAAAGCTTCATCCGCATTATTGGAAAGAACTCCTATTTCACAGCATGCAGCAATCAGAGTTGCTGTTTTCTGCCGGATAATTTCATAATAAACCTCTTCCGTAATATCCAGTTTTCTGGCCTTTTCCAGCTGAAGTAGTTCTCCTTCAGACATTTCACGGATGGTTCTGGAAATCACCCCAAGCAGATCATAATCTTTGTGGTCTGTAGATAGTAAAACTGATTTTGATAAAAGGTAATCCCCCACCAAAACCGCAATTTTATTTTTCCACAATGCATTGATTGAAAAGAAATTACGACGTTTAAAACTTTCATCCACCACATCATCATGTACCAGAGTAGCGGTGTGAATCAGTTCGATCATAGAAGCACCGCGGTACGTTTTTTCCGTCACCTCACCCACCAGTTTGGCACAAAGAAAGACAAACATAGGACGCATCTGCTTTCCTTTGGTGGTAACAATAAAACGGGTTACTTTATCCAATAAAGCTACTTTACTCTGCATTGACTCATAAAACTTCTGTTCAAAAAGTTTCATTTCATCATTGATCGGTCGTTTAATCTCTTCTACAATGTTTGCCACAATCTGCGATGCTGGGTGAATAATTATTAATTCTCACAAAGATAATTTTTTTCGCTCAATTTTAAGACAAATTAATCTTTGAGTTGTTCTTTCGGGATAAAATAAAATGAAGGTTTTGTAGTTCCCAACGGAGATCTGAACTTTTCCCCTGAAATATAAATTCCCGTTTCATCTGCACTTATTCCTTCAATCTGTGCTAATGAAAGCGCAGTCCCGAGGTAATAGTGCTTTGGTTTTTCTTTAAAAAATATGCCGGGTTCTGTTTCTGTAAAAATATCTAAAAAGACTTCTGTTTTCTTTGTATATCCTATCAAATAAAGCTTTTTATCAAAATAAGAGGCATCTGTAACTACAAAACCTGTTTTATAGGTTTCTATTTTTTCTGCTTTTTGCAGTTCTGAGAGTTCAGGATCTACAATATAGTGCGAGGTTGCTTTTGAAGCCCATTCTTTGGTAAATAGGTGCAATTTTCCATTCAGATAAATCATAGCTTCTGCATCGAAATCGTTCTTTGTGTTTTTAGCAATAAATTCGGTCTGTTCAGGATAATAAAACAAAATTTTCGTTCCATCTAAGGCCCTTTCCGAACCTGGAATTTTAATGGCATTAGACTCATCGAGACGTTCGTATGGAACTTTGTAAATCGTCAGATCCTTTCTTGTTCCGGTATTGTTTCCGAAATCCCCGATATAAAAATTTTCTCCGTCATTGGCTAACGCTTCCCAATCTGTATTGATTAAGTTGGTTTTCAGTATCCTGATAATTTCGCCACTTTTTTTATCCAATTCAAAAAGTTCGGCAGGATTTCCACTGTCATTGAATGTATATAATTTGCCGTTTAAAATATTCAGTCCTGAAGTTTCCTGAATTTTATCATCCAGGTAGTTTATTCTGTATTTTTTTATTTTCAGAAAATCAGTCCGCTGGGAAAATGCAGATTGGCCAACGAAAAGAGCTACAATCAGAAGGAGTTTTTTCATAAGACAAAAATAAGGTTTTATTGTGAGTTAGAGAGTTGGAGGGTTTGAACTAAAAGCGTTTACAAGTGATGCGGGATGCGGGTTTGAGGGGAGAGTGTGGATTCCTGCGGAATATAAATACTGTATAGCCTTCGAAAATGCCAATTCTAAAAATAGAAAAACGGACTAAAATAGCCCGTTTTTCACTTAGATTTCTATTGATTTTAAATCAAAAGTTAAGCAGTTTTCTGCTCTTTCTGATTTTGCTGTTGTTCTTTCTTTTGTGCCTGTCTTGCAAAATACTCTTTCTGGTACTGCCTTACGGTTTTTCCTGTTCCGTCATGTCTCCATCCCGGAGAATTAAAGATATAATTGATTCTATCTGTAAATTTTAGTCCTGGCTGCTTAAGATCTTTCCAGATTTTTCTCCATTCATAAAATAATACCGTATCCGGTCTGTTATCCGGCATTTTTGGATAGATTCCATATTTCACGGGTACATTCGGATCTTCTTTTTGGAAGGTTCCAAATATTTTATCCCAGATAATGAGACACATTCCCATATTTTTATCCAGGTATTTTACGTTACAAGCATGGTGTACACGGTGATGAGAAGGCGTTACCAGAATATATTCCAGAAATCCCATACTCTTCACAGTCTGCGTATGCACCCATGTCCCATACACTTGTCCGATGGCGTATGCCACCATGATGTGCCAGGGATTGAATCCTAAAAATGCAAGCGGTGAAAAATACAAATATCTGTAAAGCGGCTGTAATACAGGGCTTCTGAATCCTGTTGTCAGATTAAAATATTCTGAACTGTGATGCGTAATATGTACTGCCCAGAATGCTCTGGAACGGTGGTCCACATAATGCAGCACATAATAGGCAAAGTCTGTGATGATAAAACATGCCAGCAAGTACCATACGCTAAGGTCCCAAGAGAAAAGCCTGTGATGGTAAAAGAAGAACATTACGCCCATGGCAAATGCCTTCATGATAAGGTCAAGACCAAAGTTCATCAATGCAAGATAAACATTGGTGGCAAGATCTTTTCCACTATATAACTTAGCTTCTGAAACGTGGCTGTAAATCATTTCAGCTAAAATAACAGTGGCATGCAATGGGATTGCCCATGCATACACATTTTCCAGCCCGTCCTCGCTCATAAGAAAATCCATCATCACAAAATAATTTGTGCAAAGGTAGGGTTTTAAGCTATTTTTTAAGAAAGTTTTAGGCTTTTTTTAAGGAAATTTTAATCTGTTGTTTTGTTGGCTAACTGTCCGCAAGCGGCATCAATATCACCTCCACGGCTTCTTCTGACCATTACAGTAATCCCTGCATTTTCAAGCTGACGGATATAATTTTCTTCTGCCTGTTTGTTGCACTGGTCATATTTTCCGTCCCCGATCGGATTGTATTGAATCAGATTTACTTTTGAAGGAACCTGTTTGCAGTATTTGATTAAAGCTTTAATGTCCTCATCACCGTCATTGATTCCTTTCCATACACAGTATTCAAATGTAATAACAGAACCGGTCTTCTGATACCAGTACTGAAGAGCCTCCATAATATCCGTTAACGGGAATTTATCAGAGAAAGGCATGATCTCATTACGCTTGGATTCGATAGCAGAGTGAAGGGATAAAGCCAGCTTCACACGCAGTTCGTCATCTGCAAGCATTTTGATCATCTTAGGAATACCGGATGTAGAAACGGTAATTCTTCTTGGAGACATTCCCAAACCTTCCGGCTGGGTAATTTTTTTGATGGCTTCCACTACGTTTTTGTAATTCATCATCGGCTCTCCCATCCCCATAAATACGATATTGGAAAGCGGTCTGTCGAAATACATTCTACTCTGGCTGTCAATCAGAGCTACCTGATCTACAATTTCAGCAACTTCAAGGTTTCTCATCCTTTTCAGCCTTGCCGTAGCACAGAATTCGCAGTTTAATGAGCATCCTACCTGTGAAGAGACACAGGCTGTAGTTCTTGTTTCTGTAGGAATAAGAACAGATTCCACCATCAGCCCGTCGTGAAGTTTCACTCCGTTTTTGATGGTTCCGTCAGAGCTTTTCTGAAGAAGGTCTACGGAAACAGGATTAATGGTATATTCTTCCGAAATTCTCTCACGAAGTGATTTTGAAAGATTCGTCATTTCGTCAATCGAATGGAGGTTTTTACTCCATAGCCAGTCATAGACCTGTTTCGCACGAAACGGCTTTTCTCCTAAAGACACAAAGTATTCTTTAAGCTGGTCTAGTGATAATGTACGGATATCTTTCATAATATTAAAGAGCCAAGTTAAAAGTAAAAGGTTTAAAGTTTAGTATTGTTAACTATTGCAGCCAAAATGTTTTTCAATTCGTTACTTTCATTCAATAAAGCTTTAAATTCCTCAGAATCATAACCATCTAATTCTTCTAAAACTCTAAGCCAAAAATGACTTTCTCTGGCTTCTCTCAAAGCAATTTTTACTTTATTTTTAAAATCTGCCTTAGAAGATCCTGCCTGGGATTCTTCATAATTAGCGCCTATTGAAGTAGCTGATTTTCCGAGCTGAAATCGTATTAATTTACTTTCAGAATCATTGGGAAGCGTTCTTAAAAACTTAAGACAATCAACTCCAAATGTAAAAGTTCTTATAAGTAAATCATTTTGTCTCATCTCTACTTCTATTACCTTTAACTTGGCTCTTTTTACTTTTTTTTATAGAATTAACATTGCGTCACCATAAGAATAGAATTTATACTTTTCTTTTACGGCTTCTTCATAAGCGTGCATTACGAAATCTCTTCCGGCAAATGCAGCAATCATCATGATCAGAGTAGACTTCGGTGTGTGGAAGTTCGTGATCATTGAGTTCGCTACTCCAAAATCGTGAGGAGGATAAATGAATTTGTTTGTCCATCCGTTGAAAGCAGAGATTTTTTTGTTTGAAGAAACAGAAGTTTCCAATGCTCTCATGGTAGTAGTACCTACTGCGCATACTCTTCTGTGAGATTCAACTGCTTTATTAATGATCGCAGCATTTTTCTCATCAATGATAATTTCTTCAGACTCCATTTTGTGCTTAGAAAGATCTTCTACCTCAATCGGGTTGAATGTTCCCAATCCTACGTGAAGGGTAACTTCAGCAAAATTGATTCCTTTGATCTCCAATCTCTTCATCAAATGCTTAGAGAAGTGAAGACCTGCTGTAGGGGCAGCCACTGCTCCTTCTACTTTTGCATAGATTGTCTGATATCTTTCTGCATCTTCCGGCTCTACTGCTCTTTTGATATATTTTGGAAGCGGAGTTTCTCCCAATTCTTTTAATTTCGTTCTGAATTCGTCGTAAGAACCGTCGAATAAGAATCTTAATGTTCTTCCTCTTGAAGTTGTGTTATCAATAACCTCAGCTACCAAAGACTCATCTTCTGTGAAGAATAATTTGTTACCAATTCTGATTTTTCTTGCAGGGTCTACCAAAACGTCCCAAACTCTGGTTTCTTTATCAAGCTCTCTTAATAAGAAAACCTCAATTTTAGCACCTGTTTTTTCTTTATTTCCGTAAAGACGTGCAGGGAAAACTTTTGTATTGTTGAAGATGAACAAATCTTCTTCATCAAAATAATCCACAACATCCTTGAATAATTTGTGCTCGATAGTTTGTGTTTTTCTATCAAGTACCATTAATCTCGCTTCGTCTCTGTGCTCTGATGGGTGTTCTGCTAATAATTCCGCAGGAAGATCAAAATTAAAATCTGATGTTTTCATTTTTTAAATTACGGTTTAAAAATTACTGAAATTACAAGGTGTAATTTTCGGAGTGCAAATATACGACATTGAACACCCCTTTGTCAAGTATTATTTACAATCAAATATAAAACCGTGATTTTACGAGGATTTCCAAGGCATAAAAGAGTATTTTTGGAAAAATTAAAATTCAACATGGAATCTGTAAGTAAAATATACTTCATTGATAATCCGTATCCTAATGGCCACAAAATTGAAACCTTTAGCTGGAGCGGGCGGATTGATGAATATGGATTTATCTGGTTTGATTTTCATTTAAAAACTGAAAATTATTACGCCAATGACGATGAAAACGGGGAAGAAGACGACGAAGATATGTCCGACTGGGACTCCAAAATCGTATGGAGAAACTATCATGCCTGTACACTCTCGTCCAACTATTGGGGTGAACAGAGAGGAATCAGAATTAATAACCTTGATGAAAAATTAGATTTCGATGCTGTTGTTCAAAATGATCTTTTCAGTAATGATCTTCCGTCTGAACAACATTCTGATGATGATGATCTTGCTTTCAACATCTACCTGCTGGGACATGATAGCTGTGCAGGACATCAGATCCGGTTTTCAAAAAAAGAGAATAACCGGTATGATATTACATGGACGGGCAAAATAGCACTGACCTACGCAGGCGATTATGAGTTTTCACATGATTTCAAAGCAGAAATTTTCAATACTGAATTTGAAGGTTTTCATTATCCTAAAACATGGTCATTAGAAAAAGCAACTGAAATGTTCAAAACCAGACTTGCCAATTTTGAAGCGTATGAATTTGTAGATCTGAATCCTAAAAGTAACAAAAGGGAGTATAAACTCGACAAACTAAAGTAATAACACTATAAAAACAGCCAATTAAAAAATATCATTATGAGTAAATATTCAATTGAAGCATTTATCAACGAAACGAAAGAAAATCCGCAGCAAAGAGATTATTTTGAACTGGAAACGAAACATCTTCTGGAAATCAACCTTAACAATCAGGCAGTATGGACGAAAAGAGGAAGCATGGTAAGCTATGTGGGAAATATCAATTTTGAAAGACAGGGAATGCTGTCCGGAGGAATTGGAAATCTTTTAAAGAAAGCTATCAGCGGTGAAGGAGCCAGGCTGATGAAAGCAGAAGGAACCGGAAAACTATATGTTGCAGATTCCGGGAAGAAAGTCCGTATTCTGTATCTGAATAATGAATCTGTTTGTGTAAACGGAAATGATATCCTTGCCCACGAACAAAGCGTCAAAAGTGATATCACCATGCTGAAAAGTATTGCAGGAATGATGTCCGGAGGACTTTTTCAGGCAAAACTTTCAGGAACTGGACATATTGCCATTACAACTCACGGAGATCCTCTTACATTGTTGGTTACTCCAGATACTCCTGTGTTTACAGATCCGAATGCTACTGTGGCATGGTCCGGAAACCTAAGCCCGGAACTGAAAACGAATGTTTCTTTCAAAAGTCTTATCGGCAGAGGAAGCGGCGAAGAGTTTCAGATGAAATTTTCAGGACATGGATGGGTACTGATTCAGCCTTATGAGGAGGTATACTATATGGAAAAATAAGACCAACAAAACTTAGAAGTGATTTAGAATTTTCGTAATAATTAAGATTTGCAGCCCATGAATACCCTTATAAAGCTATTTTTTGTGGTCATCATACTACCTAGCCTAATGATTGCCCAGACTTCAAAGAAAAATTACGAATATTCTATAGATCTTCTTCATATGTCCAATGATGAAGTCCGGGTATCTTTTTCGCCTCCAAAGAATAATCTTAAACAGGGCAAATTTATCATTCCCAAACTGATACCCGGGTTTTATCAGGCTATGAATTTCGGACAATATGTTTCTGATTTCACCGCCACCGATAAAAACGGTAAAAAAGTAGTAACCGAACGTCTGGATAAAAACAGCTGGATGGTACATGATCTCAATCGTGTAAAGAAAATATCTTATCAGGTAGCTGACGGGTGGGACTCTTTGGAAAAAGAATCTAACGAAGCCAGATCTGCCGGCAGCATGTTTATAAAAGACAGTGTTTTTGTCATCAATTATAATTCTTTAGTGGGATATTTTGAAGAACTAAAAGATATTCCTTATAAGATTACCATTACAAAGAATAAGGATTTCTACGCATCTTCTGCTTTAAATTATCAACAGAAAAATAAGAATACGGATATGGTTTGGGCAAAGGATTACCGTGAACTGGTAGATTCTCCCGTTTTATATTCCGTTCCTGATACCACCTGGCTGAAAATAGGTCATACCAAAGTACTTGTCTCATTCTACAATAAAAAGGAAAGACATTACTCCAAAACGATTGCTCACGAAATAGAAAATATTCTGAAAAATCAGCAGGCTTATCTTGGCGGAACATTACCTGTCAACAAATATGCTTTTCTGATTTATTATGAATCTTCCAATGAGAACGGATTTTTAGGGGACGGACTTGAACATTCCCACTCTACGGTCTGCCTGTACCGTTCCGGAAGTATGAAGTTTCTTCCAAATGCTCTGAACAGAGTGGCTTCCCATGAGTTTTTCCATGTTGTTACTCCACTCAACATTCATTCAGAGGAAATTCAGCATTATGATTTCCTGAATCCTGTCATGTCTCAACACCTTTGGTTATATGAAGGGATGACTGAATATGCGACCATTCATATGCCTATCAAACAAAAAATGATCAGTCTGGAAGATTTTGAAAAAAGTCTGGAAGAAAAGATCAAAGGCATGAAAGCATTTGACAACACTCTATCTTTAACAGAAATGAGTAAAAAATCTATGGAAAGACAGGATCAGTATATGAACTTTTATATGAAAGGAGCATTACTCGGGTTATGTCTGGATATAAGACTAAGAGAACTTTCTAACGGGAAAATGGGAACTCAGGATCTGATGCAGATGCTTATGAAAAAGTATGGAGCAGGTCAATATTTTAATGATGATGAACTTTTTGATGAGATTACCAAAATGACTTATCCCGAAATACAGACTTTTTTTAGAGATTTCGTACAAGGCACTCAACCCATTCCTTTAAAAGAGTATCTGGAAAAAGCAGGATTCAACTATGATGAAGCTACCGGAAAGGTAACTCCTGTTTCCAACCCCGATTCAAAACAGATTGCATTAAGAAAAGCCTGGATCAATCAATAAATTTTTACGCATATAACAAAATATGTAAAAAAAATATAAATGATCAAAATAGAGAAAAAAGCGAAAATTAATAATCCATACGTCAACAATTCCAAAATCATTCAACTTTAAAATCCAACAAGCTACAAATTCTCACCAACTACTTCTGTTTCTTCATTCTCCTATTATCTATCACTTTATCGGGATTTACAAAAGTTTTAATATATTTAAGAAAAAAATAGATGAACAATAGTAACTCCCGCAGAAACTTTCTTAAGACCGCAGCTTTAGCAAGCTTTGGGGCATTGGTTTTACCCAATTCTTTATTTGCTTATTCCAATGATTTTAAAACGGATAAAAAAGTCCGCGTCGGTTTTATCGGTGTAGGCCTTCGTGGCCAGGAGCATGTAAAATTACTGGCAAAACGTAATGATGTAGAGATTGTTGCGTTTGCAGATCCGGAGAAAAGAATGCTTGCTGCTTCTCAAAAAATCTTAAAAGACAACAATAAACCGGCTGCTCAGGAGTTTTCCAACGGGGAATATGACTATCGAAATCTTTTAAAATTAAAAACTATAGACGCTGTTGTGATTGCTACTCCATGGGAATGGCATCTTACCCAGGGCGTAGAAGCTATGCGTGCTAAAAAAATTGTGGGCATGGAAGTTTCCGGGGCTATAAAGCTTCAGGACTGCTGGGAATTTGTAAAGGTATATGAGGAAACGAAAGTTCCTATCTTTATGATGGAAAACGTTTGTTACCGCAGAGATATTATGGCCATCCTGAATATGGTCCGTAAAGGAATGTTCGGAGAGCTGGTGCATGGAAGAGGCGGTTATCAGCATGATCTGAGAGGTGTTCTTTTCAATGATGGAGTTAATCCGTACAATTCCGGGGCTGAATTTGGAGAAAAAGGATTCAGTGAAGCAAAATGGAGAACCGAACATTATGTAAAGCGTAATGGAGAGCTTTATCCTACCCATGGATTAGGTCCGGTTGCGATGATGATGGATATCAACAGAGGAAATCGTTTAACGAGGCTTTCTTCATTCTCATCAAAATCTGTAGGCCTTCATAAATATATTGTTGAACATCCAAAAGGAGGAGAAAACCATCCTAGTGCCAAAGTAAAATTCAACCAGGGAGATATTGTAACCACGCAGATTGCCTGTGCCAATGGAGAAACTATCCTTCTTACTCATGATACAAGTTTGCAGAGACCATATGATCTTGGCTTCAGAGTTCAAGGAACTGAGGGATTGTGGCAGGATTTCGGATGGGGAGATTTCAACCAGGGACATATCTATTTTGAAAAAACAATGAACCATACCCACCGTTGGGATAATACTGAAAAATGGATGAAAGAATATGATCATCCAATGTGGAAGAAGTTTGAAACTACCGCTGCAGGCGCCGGACATGGCGGAATGGATTTCTTTGTAATGAATACTTTTATTGAATGTATCAAACGAAATATAGAATTCCCGATGGATGTATATGATCTTGCCCTATGGTATTCTATAACCCCATTGAGTGAAGAGTCTATTGCCAAAGGTGGTCAGGTAGTTGATATCCCTGATTTTACCAATGGAAAATGGAAAACCCGTAAACCTGTATTTGGAATGACTGATGAGTTCTAAGAAGACATTACTCATATTAGCAGGTGGGTTAGGCAGTAGGTACAAAGGACTTAAACAAATAGACGGAATACTTGATAACGGTTCCCCGATTCTTGAGTATTCTATCTTTGATGCTCTGGAAGCTGGTTTCCAAAAAGTAGTTATTATTGTTAACAAACTGATTCCTGAAAGTTATATTGAAAGGCTCAACGGCATCTCAAAAGCTAAAAATTTTGAATTGCTTTGGGTATATCAGGAGATAGATACCATTCCTATTTCACTGGAAGGCTTTGATTATCCGGATCGTGAGAAACCATGGGGAACTGCTCATGCTGTACTTTGTGCCAAATATTCAATACAGGAACCTTTTGTGATGATCAATGCAGATGATTTCTACGGAAAAGAAGCCTATCGACTGGCTGCTGATGAAATTAACCATCATTATATTTCAGATACACAATTAGGGATGATTGCTTATCCTGTGGGTACAACATTGAGTGGCAACGGTGCTGTAGCAAGAGGAATATGTACGTTGGATGCTGAAAATTATCTGATTAAAGTAGAGGAACAAACTTCTATTCAAAAGATCAATCATTCAATCATTTATGTTGAAAACGGAAAAAATATAAAATTAGATCCCGAAACATTGGTATCCATGAACTTTTTTATTTTCCATCCTCATATTTTTTGTTATCTGGAAGCCTATTTCTATGATTTCATAGAATCTGATCCACTGCCCAATCAGGAATTTTACATTCCTTCCGCAGTACAAAAAATGATGAACGAAAACAGAGTCAAAGTAAAAGTGAAAACATCTCCATCCCGATGGATGGGAGTTACCTATGCTGACGATAAAAAGGAAATTATAGATTTTCTGACTTCAGAGATTAAAAATAACAGATACCCGGAAGATTTATGGAGCTAAATGATATTATTGCTGCTTTTATAACTACGAATAATTACGAACTCACTTCTATTACTGATGGATTGATCAATACCACTTATCTTTTGGAGAATAAAGATCAGGGAAAAAAGTTTATTCTGCAGAAAATCAACAATCATGTTTTTAAACAGCCGGAAGTGGTCGTTAATAACCATTTAATGATCAATGATGTGCTCAGGTCAAATAATTATCAATTTGAAATTATAGAACCTATTCCTTCTCTTACCGGTAAAATTCTGGTAAAAGATAAAAATGGTCAGCCATGGCGTATGTTAAGTTTTGTAGAAAACAGCACTACATTCCTTACTGCTCCCTCCTTACAGACGGCTTTTGATGCGGCTAAAACCTTCAGTTATTTTCTCAATACGGTAAATACTGAACAATTACCTGCCATTGAAGATTCTCTTCCCAATTTCCTCAATTTTGAGAAGAGGGTTGCAGATTATAAAGACTCTTTAAAAAATGCAGAGCCTTATTTTATAGAAAATGCTAAGACTGAAATAGAAATCACCAACCAGCTTTTGTCCTTACCTGACCGATGGATTGAAATGGAGAAAAACAACCAGATCCCTAAAAGGATTATTCATGCCGATGTAAAAATCAGTAATATTCTCTTTGATCAGAACCGTAATCCATTAGCTGTGATTGATCTTGATACCATGATGATTTCTACTATTTTGTATGATTTTGGAACCATGATTCAGTCTTACACCAATACAACACAGGAAGATGACGGGACAGCCCAAAACAATTTCAACCCTGAAATGTATAAGGTAGTAAAAGAGGGATTCTTATTTCATTTAAAGGAAAAGCTGACGCCTGAAGAATATGAGAATCTTGATTATGCAGCACAAGTCGCTATTTATATTCAGGAACTTCGCTTTCTAACAGATTACCTTAACGGAAGTACCTACTATTCTATCATGCATCCTGAACATAATCTGGACAGGACAAAAAACCAGCTGGAACTGTTGAAGGGATTGAGAGAATATCTGGAAGCTAATGGGTTTCAGAGTGGGAAAGTTTGAGGGTTAGTTTTGTAAGACCATAGATTTCTAAAAAATGACAAAGGGTGCATATAAATAAAGCGCTCTGTTTGTCATTTCTCAGAAATCTAGCTTTATCTTCTCACTCTCAAACCCTGTCATTCCAAAACTCTCAAATTCTCCCACACTCAAACCAAAAAATCCAGTATTTTCCTCCACTCTTCCAGCTTTTTGTCAAAGGAAACGGTATGAAGCGGACTTGTAGAAGGCAATAAAAAAACGGGAAGTTTATAATTTTTCCCCAACAACTTTTGTAAGTTTTTGTAAGACTTTCCGCCATTGCAGAAAATAGCTTTTACATTCGGATGTTTTTCCAACAGTTCAGCAATCTGATTGGCTTCTTCATTCCTGATTTCAGAATCCAGGCTTCCTTTTCTCTCGCAGGAATCAATGACATCCCACAGGGCAATATGATGTTTCTTTATCGTTTCAATTCTTTGTGTGTAATCATCAGTAAATTGTTCGTTCAGCAATTCAAAAATGATTTTCCAGAATTTATTTTGCGGATGGGCATAATACTGCTGTTTTTCCAGTGATTTCACTCCGGGAATTGATCCTAAAATCAGAATTTCAGACTGAGCGTCAATAATGGGTGGAAATGAAGAAATACGGCTTTGCATATTCAAATATAAAGATTTAATTTATTTTTAATTAGGCTGGAAGCCGGGAGCCTGAAGAAAGAAGTTATTGAGGTTTTGGCTAAAGTCATTGTTTTTTTAATTAAAAAAAACGGGCTAAAGCCCGTTTCTATTGATATTTTATATTGTTTGTCTACAAAGTTTCCTTCAACCAGTCGAAGAATTCTCTCTGCCATACCAATCCGTTTTGTGGATGAAGTACCCAGTGGTTTTCGTTCGGGAAGTACACCAGTTTAGATTTTAATCCTCTTAATTTTGCAGCCTGGAAAGCTTCCTGACCCTGCTCGTAAGGAACACGGAAATCGATTCCTCCCTGAACAATCATGATCGGCTTGTTCCACTTTTCTACGAAGTTGCTTGGATTAAATTCTGTGTATGCTTTTGGAAGTGGTTTTTCCCATGGAGAACCAAGATCCCAATTTGCAAACCACAATTCTTCCGTAGTCAGATACCAGGATTTCATATCAAATAACCCATCATGAGCGATGAAAGTCTTGAATCTGTTCTCATGGATTCCAGCGAGCATAAATACACTGTATCCTCCGTAACTAGCTCCTACAGCTGCTACTCTGTCACCATCCACGTATGGTAAAGTTTTCGCAAAGTCTGTTGCCGCCAGATAATCTCTCATTGGCTGTCCGCCCCAGTCTTTTGAAATTTCTTCGTTCCATTTTGTTCCCCAGCCTGGCATTCCTCTTCTGTTTGGAGCTACTACGATATAATCGTTAGCTGTCATAAGAGCAAAGTTCCATCTTACACTGAAATATTGAGTAAGTGCAGACTGTGGTCCACCCTGGCAGTATACCAAAGTAGGATATTTTTTGTTCGGGTCAAAGTTCGGTGGATAGTGGAACCAAACTCCCATTTCTTTACCGTCTGAAGTTTTCACCATTTTAAGTTCAGATTTCCCCTGAGCCAGCTTAGCATAAGTTTCCTTGTTGGCTTCAGTAACCTGCTTCATTTCTCCATTTTTAACGTTTACAGAGAATAATTCTGTGGCATGGTTTACGTCTGTTCTTCCTACCAGAAGTGAAGTTTTATTATCTGTAAAGATTTCGTTAACGTCAAAATCTCCTTTGGTGATCTGCTGTACTTTTGCTGATTTTGAATCCAGCGAGAAAAGCTGTTTTGTACCTCTGAATGCCGCTGTGAAGTAGATTGTTTTTGAATCTGCTCCCCAAAGCACATCTCCTGAAACACTTTCGTCCCAACCTGAAGTAAGGTTAGTCGTCTTCCCTGACTTCCAGTCTAAAATTTTCACATCATTTTTATCAGCTTCATATCCGTCTCTGGCCATACTCTGCCAGATTAAAGATTTTCCGTCCGGGCTGAATTTTGGGTTTACATCATATCCTTTGTTGGATTCCGTAAGGTTTTTGGTAGTACCTGATGCCAGATCATAAGCAAAGATATCGGTATTGGTACTTGTAGCATATTCTTTACCACTTTTAGGTTTTGTAACATATAAAAGCTGTGCAGAATCCGGGCTCCAGATAAAATCTTCAGCACCACCGAAAGGTCTTTGCGGAGAATCCCAGGTTTTTCCTTCCAGAAGATCTTTCGCTCCTTCTACTTTATCGGCTGTATTCACTACAAATACATGGTTGTACTTACCTTCATTGAAGTAATCCCAGTGTCTGTGGTTCAGGTCTGTGTATACCTGAGCCGTTGTTTTAGGAGTATCGCTGAATTTATCTTTCCCCATTACTTTCTCCACCAATACCTGCTTGCTGAAGGCAATCTTCTTCCCGTCAGGAGAAATGACAATATTATCAGCTTCCCCGATGGTATAAAATTCTGTCCAGGTTTTTCCGGCATCTTTGGAAAGATAAATTTTATCTCCTTCCTGAGCATAAATTCCGTTTTTATCCCACTGAATAAGTGCTTTTTTACCGAAATCAATTTTGGAAGACTGATGATTAAGAACATTCAGAAAATAGTTCTCGTTTTTCGTTTTCTCTGTTTTCAGGTCTACCTGTCCTACTTTATAGATAAGGGAACCCTGATCCGGTGAAACTGCCTGTACTCCAACTTTTTTCAAAGTCCAAAGGATTTCAGGCGTCATTACTTGTTGTGCATTCATTAAAAGCGGAGCTGCCAAAGCCAGCAGACTGTACTTAAGTTTCATATGTTGATATTCATTTTTTTAACGGATTTATGAAATTGCAGTGATTTCATTCATCCTTTTATTAAATTCAAAGATTGCCAAAGTTAATATTTAAAATAAAAACGGACGAAAGAATTAACATTAAAATTCTTTTTTCACAGATGAGCTCTTTTCGGGGAAAACACCTACTTTTTAAATATGGGGATTTTCTCTGTTACTCTGCCTGTCTGAAATAGTGAAATTTACAATATCAGACGTCCGATATAACCAATAACAACCTAATTAAAATTTTACATTATGAGTACACCAGACACAGGCGATTTTAAAGCAACGCGTGTAGACGCAGGCGCACCCAATCTTTGGCACGTCCATGAAGGCCATTTCAAGTATGGATCTATAAAGGAAACGAGAGTCAATTTTGCAGGAAGGACTCTTGAACAGATCATGGCAAATATTGCAGAAAACGAACCGATTAATGCCCCTTACATGAAGAAAGATAACCAGAAACTGACTTACGAAGACTGTATTAAGTGGATTAAAAAGAACTGTTAAAAAAAGAATAGGCTGTCCAAAAGGACAGCCTATTGTATGTAATCGTTATTGGTATTCTATTCTCCATCTGAGAACATTGAATTCGCCAGAGAAGTTACGATTGATAATAATATACTGAAGATAAATGCCCACCAGAAGCCATCTACAACCATACTGTCTATGAAATAGTCTGCAATAAGGACAATTGCGGCATTAATTACCAGCGCAAAGAATCCTAAGGTAAGAATAGTCAGCGGAAGGCCAAACAGACTTAAAATTGGCTTTACAAATATGTTAAGAACCCCAAGCACAATCGCAAAGATGATGGCTGAAGAAAATCCTTCAAACTGTACTCCCGGTAAAATTTTAGTTAAAAGATAAGCAACAATTGCTGTAATAAAAAGTCGGATAATTAAGTTCATTGTGATATTTTTTAATGTTTATGGGGTTTGTTGAGCAAAAGCTATTCCATTTCGGAAAAAAAATGCTTTGAAACCCTTTATTGAAGGAATATCTTGTCTTTTATTTTCTCTTAATTTCTTATTTTATTTTCATCATGGTTACTAATGAGGTGGCTACATGACTTTCAGAATCAGAACCTTCGGTCTGGACATAGATTTCCGTTCTCACCACAACAATTTTCCCTCCCCCTTTGATAACATAGGATTTCGAAATCAAAGCATCACCCATTGCCGGACGAAGGTAGTTCACTTTCAATTCAACGGTCACTACATAACAGTCTTCCGGATAATGGCTCACAGCGGCATATCCTGAAGAAACGTCTACCAGAGAGGCGATCATTGCGCCATTGAACATGCCTGCTTTTCGGGTCATCATTTCCATCTTAGGGATCTTCATCGATATAAAATCAGTTTCTACTTCCAGCAGTTCTGCTTTATAGAATTTCAAGGTTTCCGAGCGGCTGAAGCTGTCTGTAATGAGTTTCTTTTTTTCTGGTGTCATGGATTTTATTTTAAACAAAGGTAAGCGCTATAAAGTTTTTGATCTCAATGATCTTTCAATTTTTCATTAAAAAGCCGCTCCATGAACAGGAAACGGCTTCTTTCCAAGTTTTTAAACCCTGCTTACACAACAAATGATAATTTTTCAGATAAACCTGACGCTTTCAGATGATGATCTTCTCTGATCATATCGGCTTCTTTTTCACCAATCATAATGGTAGGTGCGTTGGTATTTCCGGAAACCACATCCGGCATGATCGATACGTCAGCTATCCTTAATCCTTTTATTCCATATACTCTCAGTCTCGGATCTACTACAGAAAGGCTGTCGATTCCCATTTTACAGGTTCCGGTCATATGATGATAGGTGGAACATGATTTTTTAATATAATCTATCACTTCCTCTTTTGTTTTTCCCATTTCGCGGCATATTTCAACACATTGATAAAGTGCTTCCAGATCGGATTCTTCAGAAAGAATCCTTATCAATCTGAGAGATATGAACTGGAGCTGGCTATGATTTTATGTAAGCATCATGAGGAGATTAAAAGCGATGTGGATGGCTGGTATGACGAGTTATTCCGGTAAAACCACCTGTCAAAAAAAGTGTAAGGCCGGATTTCTTCGGAATGAAATTTACGACGTTTAGTTTATTCGTACATAATGTGGTTTCGTAAGAATCTCTGGATAGATAGGTTGAAAAACGCAAAGTCGCCAATTGTCGCCAAACTATTTGTTTTTGAAGCGTTAAGATTTGATCTCCGATAAAATATAATATTGCTTTACATTTACAAAAAAATTTATTTAACTTTCCTATTATTGAATTCAAAAACTCACGTACTCCATTATGCTGAATGATTACAAAAAACACGAATTGTTTGGGAAAACCCTGATACAGAAAATTGATATATCAGGGTCCTTCAGGTATGATTTTCCGGTTTCGGAGCAAGCCTGCTTTCTGTATGTGCTTAAAGGTGAGTTTCAGTACAAAACAGAGGAACAGGAGTTTGATGTTTCTGCAAATTATTCTCTTTTTCTGAACTGTATCAGCTCCGGAAAACATATTCAGAACTCAGCGTCAGAAGATCATTGTGAGATTGTGATCGTTACGTTCTATCCTGACATCCTGAAAAAAATCTATGACAGAGAATTGCCTTTATTACTGCAAAAACCTTCCGATATCGTTTCGAATAAATCCAATGAGAAAATAAACAATGACTTTCTGATTCAGAAGTATGTAGAAGGGCTGCTTTTTTATTTTGAAAACCCTTCCCTCGTTAATGAAGATATATTGGTTCTAAAACTCAAGGAAATCATTTTGCTGTTGGCTCAGTCACAGAATGCTAAGGCCGTTCAGCTGATCCTGTCACAGCTTTTCTCTCCCACCACCTATTCTTTTAAGCAAATCATTGAAGCGAATTTATTTTCACAGCTAACAATCGAACAGCTTGCTGAGCAAAGCAATTTAAGTGTATCATCTTTCAAAAGAGAATTTTCAAAACTTTACAACGATACCCCCGCCAATTATATAAGAAACAAAAAACTGGAAAAAGCCGCCGAATTACTTTTAATATCCGATGAACGCATTACCGATATCGCGTTCGAATGCGGATTCAACGATCTGGCCACTTTTACCAAAAACTTCAGCGATAAATTTCATATAACGCCCTCCAATTACCGCCAGGAAAGGAAAGGATGATAATCGTACCTTTTTAAAGATTATGAATGTATTTCCTGTTTTGATAAGGAGTTCTTTTTTGAACCAAAATCCCAAATTCTTGAACTAAATCACAAAATCATTTCTGTATTTCTATCGCAAATTTGTACTGTCAGTTACAGGGAACAGTAATATACCTGCAGCTTATAAGTATCAATTTTAAAATACAATCAATATGAATCTATCAGGTTTAGGAATTTTTCACACTATTATTGGCGTAACAGCTCTTATTGGCGCAGTGATAGGATTTATCAGATATGGTAAAATCAATCTGGCTCAGCCGTCAGGAAAAGTCTATTTTTATGCGACGGCCGTCACTTCACTTACAGCATTAGGTATCTCCAAAAACGGAGGTTTTAATGCAGGACATGTGTTCTCATTATTTATCCTTGTTTTGATCACTGTGGCCTATTTTCTTTTTGCCAATAAAAAAGAAAGTAAGAAAGCCAGGTATTTTGAGAATTTCCTGTTGTCATTCAGCTTTTTCCTGTCGCTGGTTCCCACTGTTAACGAGACATTCACACGGGTTCCGATTGGACATCCTTTGGCTAAAGATATCAAAGATCCCATCATCGGGCAGACTCTTCTTGTTATTCTTCTGCTTTTTATTGTTGGATCTGTTTTTCAGTTTATCAAACAGAAAAGGGAGAATGTTGAAGTTTCATGATGACACGGTATTTAAGAAACTGTAAAACCACCCCGTCAAAAATTCTTTGAATTTTGGCCACCCCTCCACTGGAGGGGAATTTTTACGTCTTTAGTTGGGGTATTTGTAAATAGGATAACTATTCTAATTCTAAAAATAATTGTATGGTTGGCTTCCGCTGAATAACAAATACAACGTTTTGCTTATCCGTACACTTTGTCATTCCATAGAATCTATGTATAGATGGGTTGGAAAACGCAAAGGCGCAAGTTTTGCTCCTAAGTTTTATATTGTAAGACGCAAGGATTTTATCTCCGATAAAATGTGATAACATCAAAAGCTGAATCACCTATCTGCGCCAAGTTCATGCAATTATTTTATTATCTTTGAGAGAATGTTTATCTCATTCCATTATGTATAGCGTATACAAAAAACTATTGCGTTTGGCTGGGAGTCAAAAGGCCACGGGTTCGAATCCCGTATTCTCCACCTGATAATTCCAGTTAGTTTATTCTTTCCAAATGGTAGCTGATAATTTAGATTAAGTATACTATTGATTAGCTCAATTGCACCTGGAAATCATCACTTAAAGTCAAAACACCTTCTGTGATTGCTTCCGGGTGGGTAGAGAAGCCTTTTAATTTTGAAGTTTTTCCTTTTAATACCAAATCTAAAAGTTGTTTATCGGATAGTTTCTTGCCGAAGATTTCGAACGTAATTTTAAAACCGCAGTTTTTGAAATCGGAGCAGCCTACAGCGGTTTTTCCTTTGATCAGATTATGTTCTTTACATTTCGGGCATTTCGTTTCTTCCCAGGACTGAAGTTCTTTTTTCTGTGCGGGTTCTCTTTTTTTCTTCTCCTTGACTTCTTCTTTTTCTTCTTCCTGGAGGGTAATTACTTTTCCTTTTCCGTACACCACTTTTTCAGTGAGTTCTGTCACCATCTGAATCAGTTCTTCTTTGAAAAGATTAGCTTCATACTCTCCTTTTTCAATTTTACGAAGTTTGGATTCCCATTCTCCGGTCAGTTCCGGGCTTTTTAACAGTTCGTCTTCGATGGTATCGATCAGCTGGATTCCGGTTTGGGTAGCGATCAGATTTTTTCTTTTTTTCTCGATGTATTTTCTTTTGAAAAGGGTTTCGATGATGTTGGCACGGGTAGATGGTCTTCCGATCCCGTTGTTTTTCAGCATTTCACGCAATTCTTCATCTTCAACCTGTTTTCCGGCAGTTTCCATCGCTCTCAGCAGTGTTGCTTCGGTATAAGGTTTTGGAGGCGTTGTTTTTCCCTGGTGAATCATCGGATCGTGGGGTCCGGTTTCTCCTACAGTAAATTCAGGGATGGTTTGTTCTTCCTCTTTTTCTTTTTCCTTATCGGTGGTTTCTTCTTTAGGCTCTTTGGCGTAAACGGCTCTCCATCCTGCTTCAAGAACCTGTCTTCCACTGGTTTTGAAAGGAATGGTTCCTACTTTTCCTTCTACCAAAGTATTGGAAATTTTACATTCCGGATAGAATACTGCTATAAAACGTTTTGCAATCAGATCATAAATCAGTTTTTCTTCTCTGCTCAAATTCTGAGAAGGCGGAATTTCCGTAGGAATGATCGCATGGTGATCGGTTACTTTGGTATCGTCGAAAACCGCTTTTGATTTTGGAATCGGAGCTTCCAGCAACGGAGCAATCAGATCCTGATAAGGATACATTTTCTGAAGAATTCCTGCAATTTTCGGATATAAACTATCTGATAAGTAGGTGGTATCAACACGGGGATAAGTTACGTGCTTCTTTTCGTAAAGACTTTGCACATAGTTCAAGGTATTTTCTGCTGAATACCCGTATTTTTTATTGGCTTCTACCTGAAGTCCGGTCAAATCGAAAAGCCGTGGATTTTTTTCTTTTCCTTCTTTAATTTCGAAAGAAACGATCTCAAAAGGATTTACTTTAAGATATTCCAATCCTTTTTCTGCACGTTCCAACGTTTTTAAACGGTCAATGGCTGCATTGAAAATCACGTCACGGTATTTGGTTTTCAGTTCCCAATATTCTTCCGTGGTAAAGGCATCGATTTCTTTCTGACGCTGCACAAGCATCGCCAATGTAGGAGTCTGCACTCTTCCAATGGAAAGAACTGCTTTATTTCCCCCAAATTTTTTCGTAAATAGTCTCGTAGCATTGATTCCCAATAACCAATCTCCTATGGCTCTGGCATTTCCGGCCAGATAAAGGTTTTTATAATCTTCTGCCGGTTTTAAACTGGCAAATCCTTCTTTAATAGCATCTTCCGTTAGTGAAGAAATCCATAAACGCTGAATCGGTTTGTTGCATTTTGCTTTCTGCAACACCCAACGCTGAATCAGTTCTCCTTCCTGCCCGGCATCCCCGCAGTTAATGACCTCATCACATTCTTCAACTAACTTTTCAATGACTTTAAACTGATTTTCAACACCTTTATTAGGGATCAGCTTGATTCCAAAGCTGCTGGGAATAATCGGCAGTGAAAAAAGGTTCCAGGATTTGAACTGTGGACCGTAGTCGTGTGGTTCTTTCAGGGTACAAAGGTGTCCGAACGTCCATGTTACGCAATAGCCGTTTCCTTCCATATAGCCTTGTTTAGGCGTGGTAGCGCCCAATACTTTGGCGATATCTCTGGCAACACTGGGTTTCTCGGCAATACATAATTTCATGAACTCGGGTTTATTGGAGGAGTGCAAAAATCGGGATTTTTTTTGACTTTGCAAATTTAGTTAAATGTTGAGGACTTAGCGTTGAGAAAGAGTAAATTACGTCTTGTTCTATAAAAGGAGTAAAGTTTTACAATATATTTTCACGCAAAGGTTATTGGATTCTATTATTTATTTGAGGGAGCAAAGAAATGCGACTAAAGTCGCTGATGGAGCAGAAGAATAATCCATAAGCTTGGAAAGAATCAATTTCATTGATTCCATCTTTGCTCTCTTAAAATTTAAGGGAATATATATTCAACTTTGCGTTTAACAAATTGCTTTTTAGATATATAATCGTAATTATTTTTATACAAAAAGCCCTCTAAAAAAGAGGGCCGGATCAACAATGTAATGAAACTAGTTCATTATTTCTTTTTTACTTCTGAAATGGCATCGGAAATTCCTCCACCTGCGGTTTCAAAGAAGGCAGGACCAGCCAGAAGGTATACTTTTTCTAATTTTTTTGTGGTGGATAATTTGTGTTCTTTCAGGTAATTTTCAGAACGGTTGGCATGTACAATTCCTCTTACTACATTTCCCGCTACCAAAGCAGTTGGAGAATCTATTCCTGCATCTTTCAGGTCACTGGCAAAGGCAAAATTGGTAACGCCTAATCTCATAGCTTCACGGGCTGCCACTTCGCCTACGGAAGTCATTAAATCAGGGGTGAATTTATTACGGTCACCTAAACCGATCAGCAATAATTTCTTTGCAGACATCGATCCTGCAGGAGGCGTAATTAAAATCGTCTCCAAGGAATGTCCCTGAAACTGTCCTGTTTTTCTAAGATTGGTCAGTTCTCCTTTTAAAGCTTCATCAAGATGAACCAATCCGTTCAGTTTTGCCGGCAATGCCTGAGCACTGAAGATGTCACCTTCTGTATATTCGAAAACACAGGCTACCTGAAGCTGGGCGTCAGCAGACGATGGGCCCTGTACCAATCCTATCATGGAGATTCCGTCTACGGTTCCCCAGGTTTTGGAAGTTCCGATGGCTGTTGTTTTTGCAGGAGCTGTGGTTGTAGTTTGTGCAAAGTTTAAGGTAGATAATGCTAAAGCTGCAATTAACAGTGATTGTTTTAGTGTATTTTTCATGTGATTTATTTTTTGTTGTTTGTTGTGGGTTCGGGATGCGAGTTGCGGGTTATTTTTGTTGCTGGTTTTAATTTTTGTTTGTTGGAATAACGCAAGGGCGCAAAGTTTTTTTAAGGTTTATGTTGTTAAGGCGCGAGTCGCTTCGCTCCGGCTAATTTTATTTCTTTTCAAAGGTAGTTTCTGTGATGGAGAGGTGCATTGATGTGGGATAATTGTTCAATTTATTTTCAAATGATCTCATTTTCAAATTTCAAATTCCTTGTGTGTGTTTAAAATTTAAATACAATTCTGGAATTGATGAAGAGTCCGTCTTTGTGGTTGTCGATTACATCGTTAATGAAAGCTCCGGTATTGAAATACTGTATTCCTGTATTAAAGGTTAAAAATGGATTGATCTTATAATTGAAACTTCCTAAAAATGCGGTTCCGATGTATCTCTTTTTTGAGTTGGAAGACGCCAGGTTTAGTGTTCCGCTGGGTCTGTAAATCCCGTCCTGGATAGAATATCTCCAGTTGAAAACTACGTCTGCCTGCACTGTTATTTTTTTACCTAAATCAATCGTTGCATAAGGATGAATATCAATTAAATTCACCGGGCCGATCTGAGGATTAAATCCAAAATACCCACCTTTCGGATACAATGGATTGAATGTTCCCAATGTTCCATCTCCTTTATTACTGTCTCCTGAAATATAATCGTTTCTAAGGTTGATGGTCGGTTTTCCTTTTACATTCTCGAACATGTATCCGATGTCTGCAGAAGCCGTCCATGCACTGATATTTCCTTTATTAAAGTTCCCAAACTGATAGGCTGCTTCGAAATTGTAAATAAAACCTCCTCCATATTTCCAGAATCTTCCGCCAAAAGTATGTCTGTTCTCATCGGAAAGCCCGTCTTCAAAACGTACATCTTTTCTGTGAATGCCTAAATAATAGAGCTCCAGATTTCCGCTTCTGGGAATAATCCATGTGTTGTAACTTCCCCAAAGGTTGATTGATTTTGAAGATTTGTTATCAAATGCTCCCGGGCTTATTTCACTGGCAGCCATCATAAAGGCATCAGATCTGAAGTTCCCTCTTTTGTACATGAATTTTAATCCATCAAAATAGAGTCTTAAATTCGGACCTTCCCTTACCGAGATCAGTCTTCCGCTTCCATAATCAAGTTCCTGTCTTCCGGCACGTACGGTCAACTTTTCTTTATCATTTTTCAAAATATCAACATCAATGAAAAGATTCTGAATATTCAAATGGTCTTCGTCAATAGGTCTCGGACCATTCTTTCTTCCATTTTCCCATGCACTTCTCACCTGTCCGAAAATTCTTACTCTTGAGCCCAGATGCAGATCTGCATGTACACTGTATCTTTGAATCAGAAAAGGATTGCTTCCAATTCCCATTCTTCCCCAATCTTCATTATTAAAGTCTACAAATTCCAGTCTTGCTTCTCCTCCCAATGAAAGATAATTGTTGCTTTTTTCTGCAATGGGTATGTATTTGATGGAGTTGTAAAAAGTTTTTGCAGAGTCTTTATGGGAAGCATAATCTTCATCAAACCTCATCAACTTAAACTGAGCAGAAAGCTGAGCAGGAATAAAAATCTGCAGCAACAGTACAATGGCGATCAGTTTTTTCATGATGATTTCTTTGTTAAATTATGATCCACCGAATATCTTCCAGCTCCCATAAACAGTAAAAACAGATAACATAAACTGTACATAAAAGGAGTATCTTTCACCAGTAAAGCATCATTCCAATGAAGTATAAAATATCCTGTAAGGGTCACTGCCAGGATTGGTAATACTGCAATTCTTGTGAAAAAACCAAAGATCACAAATACCGGAAATATCAGATTGGCTGCATCAGCAAAAAGACTGTTGAAAGCTTCAGGAAGATGCAGCGGGTTGGGTACCTGCTCTGCTTCTGAAACGCCTACTCCTATTTTTTTTAATCCGTGCGCTACGATTAATTCTACAGAAAGGAAGATTCTGAAAGCTAGAAGGGCAGCATCTGTTAATTTTCTTCCAGGATTGGTATTGGTGATGATATGGATTAACTTTTTCATGATTGGAATAAATTTTAGCTATGAATTAAATTGATTGTCGTGATTGTATTAATGCTGGGTTGACCACCCCGTCAAAAATTCAAAGAATTTTTGCCACCCCTCCAAAGGAGGGGAATTTTCACCCCTTCAGTTGGAACGTTGGTTGATACTTGAATAATTAAAAACTTTTATGGCTAAAAAATTATTTTGTCTGATAGCCTCCGTAATATTTTACAGGTGACCAGTCGGGGATGACTGGAAGTGGTGCCGGAGCTGCTGTTTTGTAGGTTTCATCTCCGTACACGACTTTTCCGTCTACGATCGTCAATTTTGAGGTGATGTTTTTGATGTCTTCATCATTGACTGTGAAATAATCTTTATCCAGAATGGTAAGATCTGCAAAGTATCCTTTCTGTATTTTTCCTTTCTGATAGTCTTTAATGAGTTCGTATCCTCCGTAAGTAGAAAGTGATAAAGCAGTTTTTCTGTCCAGCGTATTTTCTTTACCCATCACCTGAGTTCCTCCTATTGTTTTTCCTGTGGTGATCCAGTATAAAGCTACCCATGGGTTATAACTTGCGACTCTTGTTCCGTCTGTTCCTAATCCAACCGGAATTCCCATTTCCAGCATTTTTTTCACCGGAGGAGATGCCAAAGCTGGTTTTTTACCATATCTGTGGATGAAGCTTTCTCCCTGATACGCCATTCTGTGCTGTACTGCAATTCCTCCGCCCAACGCTTTGATTCTTTTCATATTATCTTCGGTAACGGTTTCTGCGTGGTCGATAAACCATACTAATCCGTTCAAAGGAATTTCTTTGTTTACTTCTTCAATGACATTTAAAAATCTGGTTATACTTTCATTATACGTCGCATGAATTCTGAAAGGCCATTTGTTTTTTACCAGAAGACTTACCACCTCTTTCATATTTTTCTCCATCGTAGCCGGAAGTTCCGGTCGTGGGAAAAGAAAGTTTTCAAAGTCGGCTCCGTCTGATACCAGGTTTTCCCCTCCACCGTTGACATGATAATCGATTTCATTAAAATCATTATGACCATGGTCGTCAATTTCTACCATTCCAATCCATTTGGTGTAATCGGCAAGCTCAGATCCTTTTTTCTGGGCAAATAAATAGTAAGGAAGACGAACGGTAATTTTCCCTTGTTTGTTCAGCTGATCCGTTGTTCCGTAGTCATCCGGAAAATTCTGGAATCCTCCACCTGCGTCCATTACTGCAGTCACTCCCAATCTGTTCAGTTCCGTCATGTATTGAAGGGTAGAATTTACTTTTTCTTCTTCTTTCAGTTCCGGAAGTTTCGCTAATGTTGAATAAAGAATAAATGCATTCGGTTCTGCCACCAATAATCCTGTGGGATCTCCGTTATTGTCTTTTTCAATTAAACCTTGAGCAGGGTTTGGGGTATCTCCATTGATATTCAGTTCTTTTAATCCGGCTTTGTTCAGCCAGGCTTTTCCATAGAGATACATGATGAAAGTAGGCACATTTCCCGTAGCTTCATTAATTTCAGCCAGTGTGGGAAGTCTTTTTTCTTCAAACTGATATTCATTCCAGCCTCCAATGACTCTTACCCATTGTCCCTTCGGTGTTCTCTGAGCCTGTTCTTTCAGCATTTCCAAAGCTCTTTTTAAAGATTTCACACCATCCCAACGAAGTTCGGTATTGTAAAATCGTCCTCCTCTGATTACATGCAAATGGCTGTCAAATAAGCCTGGAATCACTCTGTTTCCTTTAGCATCAATGACTTTTGTATTGCCGTTTTTTAATTTTAAAATCTGGGCATTGGTTCCTACCTGTAAGATTTTATGGTCTTTGATGCCAACAGCCTGTACTTCCGGATTTTTATCATCCATTGTGGTAATCTTTCCATTGGTAATGATCATGTCTGCTTTCTGAGCATTCAGAATTCCTGCTGCCAAAACTGTGGAAAGGGTAAGTATATTCAGTAGTTTCATAATTTCAATATTTAAGTTTGAAGGTTTCGGCAGGCTTTCAGCCTGCCGAAACAGTCCCATTAGTGTTTTAACATTTCCTGAGCATACTGAATTCCAATACCGTAAGCTCCACCATGTTTTTTCATCAGATCATTAACAGGTTTGTATGTTTCTTTTCTAGCCCAGTCTCTCTGCAGTTCCAATACATACTGCACAGAAGTGATAGGATGTGCTCCTGCCTGAACCATACGGGTGATTGACTGATCGTGCGCTTCTTTAGAAATATCCCCAGAAGCATCTGTTACTACATATACATCGTAACCTTCGTCAATCGCTGATAATACAGGTCCTACGATACATACACTTGTCCATAATCCTGCGAAAACCAGTTTCTTTTTATTTTTTCCTGTAATGGCTTTATGGGCATTAACGTCTTCCCATGTATTCATGGTAGTTCTGTCTACATATCCGCTTGTTGCTTGCGGATATACTTCTGAAATTTCCGGGAAAACAGGTCCGCTGAATGACTTTTCTGCCACCGTTGTTACTACTGTAGGAACATTGAATATTTTTGATCCACCCGCTACCAGTGCCACATTATTTCTTAATTCTTCCATACTGATGCTTTTGGTTGCAAAAGCCATTTGTCCTTCGTGGTCTATAAGCACTACGGCATGATTGGTAGGATTTAATAATGATTTTCCGGGGTTTTGAGCTGATGCTGCTAATGATAATAAACCAGCTGCAAATGATAGGATTAATTTTTTCATAATAATTTAAAATTTAAGGGTTGTTATTTCTGTTTAATTTTTATAGTGTCATCGGTACTTCCATTAAAAGGATTTCTGTACCTTCCTGAAGGGTTTTGATCGTAATTTCCTGAATATCCCAGACTCCGAATCCATCTCGTTCTTCTATAATCTCACCGCCTATTTCTGCGCTTCCCTTCAAAATAAAAGCATAGACTCCGTTTCCTTTTTTTCTGATCTGATAAAGCGTTTCTTTATTCTGATCAAAAGTTCCCAGATGAAACCATGCGTCCTGATGAATCCATACACCTTCGTCATCTGCATTGGGGGAAAGGATCTGCTGAAATTGATTGTGACTTTTGGTTTTATCTAATGTAATCTGATCATATCTCGGCGTCACATTTCTTTTTTTCGGATAAATCCAGATCTGAAGGAATTTTACAAGCTTATCGCTGTTTTTGTTGAACTCACTGTGCATAATTCCTGTTCCTGCACTCATGACCTGAATATCTCCGCTTCTGATCACCGCTGTATTTCCCATGCTGTCTTTGTGTTCAAGGTCACCTTCCAAAGGAATACTGATGATTTCCATATTGTCGTGAGGGTGGGTTCCGAAACCTCTTCCTGCTTCCACTTTATCATCATTCAGGACTCTCAATACTCCAAAGTGCATTCTTTCAGGGTTATAATAATTGGCAAAACTGAAAGTGTGCTGGCTCAACAGCCATCCGTGATCTGCCTTCCCTCTTGTATCAGCTCTGTGGATCACAGAGTTTTCTTTTATTTTTGATTCTGTATTGGGAAGATGATTGTATCCGATCGGTTCTAGTGGTTCGATCTCATCGATATCATTTTTCATAGCGCTTGCCAAAGAAGCTGATGCTACAAACATTCCTGTTCCCAATAATCCTTTCTTTAAAAAATCTTTTCTGTCCATATCAGATTGTTATTTGTTCTTGTTTGATGAGACAAATTTAGAGAGACCGGAAACCCTGCACATTTAACTAGTTTAATAAATGACTTTTCAGCAAAAAAAAATGCCGGATACTTTTGTATCTGGCAGTATGAAGTATATTGGATTGCTTTTTTTGAAATCTCTGCAATCTGCAAGTATAAAAAACTAAGATTTATTTCTCCTTTGAAGCAAGACGCTTCCTAATGGTGCTTACAAATTCTTTTGAAACCCCAAGGTAAGAAGCAATGTAGTATTGTGCTACTCTTTGCGGGATGGAAGGGTATACTTTGATGAACTCAAGATATCTGTCTGATGCGGTTTTGGAAATGGTATTCACCAGTCGGCTTTGCAGGGTTGCCAGGTTCCTCTGAACCAGCATTCTGAAAACTCTTTCAAATTTGGGAACTTCCTGCAGCAGTTTTTCTTTTGTTGACGGGTTCAACATATAGATTTCCGAGTCTTCCAGTGTTTCGATAAAAACCTTAGAAGGCTTCTGTTCATGAAATGATGCAATATCACTAATCCACCAATCTTCGATGGCAAACAGTAACGTTACTTCGGAACCATTATCATCCAAACAATACATTCTCACACATCCTTTATGAATATACCCTTCAAACTGGCAGATTTCTCCTTCTCTGAGCAAAACCGTTTTCTTTGGAAACGACTGGCAAACAAGCAGATCTGTAAAGGTTTTTTCTTCTTCAGGAGTGATTGAAATAAATCGTGTAATATTTTTGATGATATTTTCAAACATGGCGTCAGGTTTATCCCTGCAAATTAGGAAAAAGACTGTAAACTTCATTCTTTAAAAGTCCACTTCCTCCTCCGTAATGATCGATTACTTTAACGTCCTTATTCAAACCGGCACAGAATATTTTTATATCTTTCTCAAAATCTTCTTCCAATCCAGAGCTTAAAAGGACAATATCCACTGTATTATTTTTTATATACTCATAGCAGAAATTTTCATCACTTTGTATGTCTGCTGTCCAGCCTTCATTGTTTTCTATAATTCTTTTTAAAGTATCCAGAATTTCCTGGTTCTTTCCTATGACTAAAAAATGTAATGTTTTCATGTTGTTGAAGGTTTAAAGTTTAAAATTCAAGGTTCAAGGTTCAGAGTTTAATGTTTATACTGCTTATGTAAAGGGTAAAATGACGATTTGGATTTCTGCGGAATGACATAGTGTGTGAATAGATAAAGTGCTTAGTTTTTCCATTCGTAGAAATCTAAACACTTTTACTCCCAAATGCACCCAATCAATAACCCGAATCTGGAAACCTGCTCTACCCTAACAACACTCAAACCCTATGACTCTCAAGCCCGAAACCCCATCTCGTAATATCTCTATAAATGCTTATTTCCTGTAATTTTTAATTCATTCAGATCCAGTTGTGATTCTGCTTTTCGGATCTCGTCATCACTGAAGAGTTTTTCGCGTTTCATTTTAAAGAGTTCTTTTCTCTGTAAGGCAAATATATCCATCATTACTTTATGATATTCGGCCATATCGTTTTGCCTGTTGGTACACATTTCAATAGAATTGAGATGATTCTGGTGAAGTTTGATATCACTTTCCAGCGTATTTTTAAGATTTTCAAGGAGACTATTGCTGTTCAACACCTCATTGTATTCGTTATCAAGCCTCTGAACGGCAAGTTTATCCAGTCTCATCTGAATTCCGGCCTGCTGTTCGTGAGAAGGCAAAATATGATCGATCTCCCCTATTTTTGTTAATTTAATAATCAAAGGTAATGTCAATCCCTGAAACACTAATGTCACAAAAATGACGACAAATGTGATAAAAATGATCAGATTTCTCATAGGAAACTCAGCTTGTGAATTCATCATCACCGGAATAGACAAAGCTGTTGCTAGGGAAACCACTCCTCTCATTCCTGCCCAGCCTATGATTAAAGGATTTTTCCATCCCGGACTCGGATCACGGCGGGCTTTTTCACTGAACCACCTTGGAAGGTGAGCTACGGGATAGATCCATAAAAGACGTACCACAATGACAATCAAACTTATAACCAAACCATATTTGATGCCTTCCATTACTGAAATTTCACCCAATCCATTGATGATATCAGGAAGTTCAAGACCTATTAATACAAAAACCAAAGCATTCATCACAAAGATGAGCGTGTTCCAGACTCCTGTCATATTGATTCTGGTAGTTCCGGTTTTGAAAATCTCATGAGCACGGAATGACATAAACAATCCTCCGCTCACTACCGCCATCACTCCCGAAAAATGGAAATGTTCTGCAGAAAGAAATAAAATATATGGCGTCATTACGGTAAGTGCCGCATCAATAGCAGGTGTTGTAGGTAAAAAACGGTGAATGGCATAAAAAATATGTGCTCCGGCAATTCCTACGACAATTCCCATTCCTGCTACCAGAAAAAACTGTCCTGTAGCTTCATGCATTGAAAACGCTCCTGTCATTACAGCAGCTAGCGCAAACCTGAAAACAATCAGTGAGGAAGCATCATTGATAAGACTTTCTCCTTCCAGTATAGCGAGGGTACGTTTTGGTACTTTTAATCCTTTTAAAACCGTAGTGGCCGCCACAGCATCAGGCGGTGAAACAATTCCTCCCAATAAAAAACCTAAAGCCAGTGTAAATCCCGGAATCAGCATTTGTGAAGTGTAAGCAACAACCAAAGATGTAAGAAATACCAACCCAAATGCCAACAAGCTGATGGGACGTTTCCATTTCCAGAAATCATTCCATGAAGTGTACCAGGCTGCTTCGTATAAAAGAGGTGGTAAGAAAATCAGAAATATAATCTCCGGATCCAGCTTTAAAACAGGAACTCCGGGAATAAGGCTGATCCCCAACCCGGCAAGTACCAGAAAGATAGGATAGGCAATTTTGATCCGTTGTGCCAGCATCACCAGCAGCATGACGAGTAATAAAAGGCCTAATATTAAAAGTAATTGTTCGTGCATGTTTTTTGAAGTTAGATTTCAGATTCTGATCATTTATGTTTGGGCTAAAGCCAGTGGTAAATTTATTTTTTTAAAGGCGGGCTAAAGCCCGCCGTTATTGAATATATTCAAAGTTAAAAGTACTTATTTAAAGATAACCGAGTTGGCCAATTCAATTTCTTCTTCGTTAATAGAATGTCCAAAATTGGCATATACTTTTTCTGTTACCTCCGCATTCATTTCTCTTAAAATATTGGCTGTAGCATATACTCTTTCTACCGGAACATGAAAATCAGGATTGCTGGTTCCCAGGAAAACCGGAGTCCCTGCAAAATCACCTTTATAATTTTCACGGTTGATTTTATCTCCAATCACGCCACCAATAATAGCTGCCGCTCCACCGAACTTCTGAGCATTGCGGGCTAAAAATTCAAGGGTAAGACAGGCTCCCTGGGAAAATCCGAAAAAGTATATATTTTCAGGTTTTATTCCTGAATTGACAACCGCTTTTACCGTTTCTTCAACCATTTCAAGAGCTGATGATAACCACGGTTCGTTTTGTTCCACCGGAGCTATAAATGAAAAAGGATACCAGGTGTGATTCAAAGCCTGTGGGGCTAGAAGTGCATAGTCTTTTACATTCAAATGCTGGGATAAACTCAGAATATCCTGAGCACTTCCTCCGCGTCCGTGAATCATGATCAAAGCTTTTTCCGCCTGATTTAAGGGTATTCCTGCTGTTTTTATATTTAAAGTATGACTCATTATTTCTATCTGAATTTTTCTGTTGGATAATCGATTTTGGGAAGAACTTCTTTCAAACGTTCTCTTCTTTTTTCAAACTGTAGCGGCAATTGCAGATCTTCACCTAAAAATGCAGCTTCTTCATCCACATCGAACCCTGGGCCTGAAGTTGCTATTTCAAACAAAACGCCTCCCGGTTCTTTAAAATATACGGAAGTAAAATATTTTCTGTCTTTCACTTCGGTATGCTCCAATCCGTATGCGTTGAGTCTCTTTACCATTTCCAGCTGGGACTCTGCGTCGGGAGTAGCAAAAGCCACATGATGAACGGTACCTCTTCCTGCTAAACCTTTTAAGGCATTTGGGGTAGAAAGCAGATCTACATATTTTCCCGGCATGTTGTCGGTTCCCAATCTCAATCGGTCAGGGCTTTCTTTGATTACTTTATGATCCATCTGGGTCGTCAGAAGTGCTGCTGTTCTTTCATAGGCATCCTGCCAGATTTCCACATGATGAATCCCTTTGATGGCATAATCTTTTGGAATATAACCATTGTAATATCCTTTTCTTTCGTCTTTACTATTAAAAACCAATTCCAGTCCCAGTCCGTCAAAATCTTCCAGGTAAATGAAAACTTCATCAGAAAATCTTTGCTGCGGCTGTTTGAAGGGAATATTAAACTGCTCCAGACGGTTCATCCAATAATCCAGGGCGTCTATAGAAACTGAAAAAGCAGTGGTATTAAGCATTCCTTTGCCATGTCTGCCATTAATCAGATCTTTACCATAGGGAAAAGTAGTCATAATCGTTCCCGGTGTTCCGTATTCGTCACCGAAATAAAAATGATAAACATCCGAGTAATCAAAATTAACCGTTTTTTTGACTAAACGAAGTCCTAAAACTCCTGTATAAAAGTCTATATTTTCCTGTGCATTGCCCGTAATTGCCGTAACGTGATGCAATCCTGTGATAAGTTTCATTGTGATAAAATTGTTAATTGGTTATTATAATGGAGGCGAGATTTCGGGGTTCGGGATTCGAGTTGATAAGTTCGAGAATAACTTTATTCATCTTCTGTTTTTAGCTCAAGATTCTCAAACCCTCTTCCCCTCAGACTCTCAAACTCGAATCTCAAAAACCCGAATCTCGAAAACCCGCATCCCGACTCTCAAACTCCCTACAGTTCTTCCTTCAACCATACATCATTATATTCTTCCGGATGACGCTTAAACTGTGCGTGAACATAGGGACATAGCGGCAGAATCTTTAAATCGTTTTCTCTTGCGTAGGAAACCAGTCTTTCCAGTAAGATTTTGGCAAAGCCTTTTCCTTCGTATTCCGGATTTACTTCGGTATGGTAAACGGTCAGTTTTTTTCCTATAACTGATATGTCCATTTTACCTGCTTTATGATCGTCTGAGAAAAGCTGAATCTCTCCTTTTCTTCCTTCTAAAACTATTTCTGTTCTTTCCATTTTTCTTGTTTTTAATTTTTAATTCAAAATTAGCATCTTTATAAGTTCTGACCGATGACCTATGATAAGTTCGGCAATACTCCTTCTATTTTCTCACGCATTCCTTCGTATTGAACAGGAAGTTTAAGGTTGGTTCCCAACTCTTCCAAAGGCTCATCTACAGTGAATCCAGGATTATCGGTTGCTATTTCAAACAAAACACCACCCGGCTCACGGAAATACAGTGAGTAGAAATAATCTCTGTTGATTTTTGGTGTGATGCTTAGTCCTGCGGATAAGGCTTTCTCACGATATTCCATCAAAACATTATCATTTTTTACTCTGAATGCAATATGGTGATTGGTTCCAGCTGCATTTCTACCTGCCGGAATGGTATCATTTTCAATAATATCAACAATATTAGCGGTATCAATAGCATCAGTTGCTAATCTGTATCTTTCTCCCTCCTGTTTCTGCAAATCATATCCTAAAATATCGGTCAGAACTTTAATGGTAGGATCTGCTTTTTTTAAGGTTAGAGTGACATTGTGAAAACCTTTTAATGCATTTTCATCTTTGATATCATCCGTGGTCCATACTTTTCTGTTGTCTTCAACTAATGGTTCTATTAACTGTAACTGAAGTCCGTCCGGATCTTTAAAAGAAATCATCTTTTCTCCGAATATTTCGCCTTCTTCCGTGGTTACATTAAGGTTTTGTAAATGGTTTTTCCAAAAGTCAAGACTTCCTTTGGGTACAGAATACCCGATATGAGTAGCCATTCCGCTTCCATTGGTTCCTTTTCCTATTCCTTCCCACGGAAAGAATGTAAGAATGGTTCCCGGAGTTCCGTTTTCATTTCCGAAATAAAAATGATACGTTCCCGGATCATCAAAGTTTACGGTTTTCTTTACCAGTCTTACGCCTAAAACTTTGGTATAAAAATCTAAATTTCTTTTGGCGTTGTCTGCAATAGCAGTAATATGATGCAGACCTAAAATTCTATTGTCCATGTCTTTTAATTTTGATGCTAAATTACAGTGAACAAAAATCCTGTGCATTTAACTAGTTTAATAAATGCAAAACTCTCTTTTTGGAAACACATTTAAATTATTTTTTAAACATCCCACAACCAACCTTTACACAATTCTCAAAAAATTCAGTTTATTTTATGTTTTCCACAACCCCAATTACCGGTTAATTTCTATAATATTTGAATTAAAAAGCATAAAACATTGATAAACACTTTAAAATAATCAAAAAATAAAAACACATAAAACACTGAATTACATACAGTTAATCTATTAACAATAATTTAATATTTAAAAAGCCTACTTTTTTAGTGGACTAATAAAAATTATATTATATATTTGCAAACGTATTCAGGAAATAAGACAAAATGAAGGCAGAATTAAAATATAATTCAATTAAGAAACATAACATCAAAAATATGATGAAGGATATATGTATGCCTATACATCAAGAATACTGTGGTTGACCTTACTTTTATTTAGATATATTTTCAAAGGCTTTACCACGTGGTAGAGCCTTTTTTCATTGAACACAACAACATTAAAAACATAAAAATGAGCAATTCTAAAAACAAATGGTTAATTCCATTGGCGTTTACAAACATCTATGTGATATGGGGAATTACGTTTTTAGCTATTTCATTTGGCTTAAAAGGATTTCCGCCATTCATTCTTTCGGGGTTAAGATTTCTGGTTGCCGGAATTCTGATGATAGGTTATCTTCTGTCTAAAGGGGAAAAAGCAAATTCTCTGATCAACTGGAAGAAAAATGCCATAACCGGTATTCTTATTCTTACCGGAGGAACCGGGCTTGTTGCCTGGGGAGAACAGTATGTAACGGCTTCTGAGGCGGCCATTTCTATTGCAACAGGACCATTTTGGTTCATTGCTATCGATAAGAAAAACTGGAAATATTATTTTTCGGATAAATTTATTCCGATAGGATTGATTATCGGTTTCGTGGGGCTGATTATGTTTTTAAAGGGCAGTGTAAATTCTAATGCCCATGCATTGGCAGATGGAAACCTGCGTATTACTGCGTTTGTGGTATTAGGACTAAGCTCCATTGCCTGGGTACTGGGTTCATTATATTCAAAGAAAAATCCGGCTTCCCAATCTACCTTTATGAATATTGCCCAACAGCTTATAGTAGCGGGATTAGCTTCTTTCCTCATCGCTTTTTTCAGAAGAGAATGGACTGATTTTTCAGTTTCTGCGGTTCCATTATCGGCATGGTTTGGGGTTCTATTTTTGATCTTCTTTGGATCGATAGTCGCTTATTTGTCGTACATTTGGCTTCTGTCCGTAAAACCCGCTGCTTTGGTAAGCACCCATACCTACATCAATCCTATTGTAACCGTGATTGCTGGCTGGATTGTTGCCCACCAAAGCATCAATGGAGGTCAGCTGTATGGTTTATTCATCATATTGTTGGGAGTACTTCTAACGAATGTCACCAAGTATTTCAGACTTTCAAAACGGGCCAAGGTCAAAATCAGAAGAGTAAGGAGATTTTTAAACAGAACGGGCAGAAGATATCAGCCTATTTAAAAAGTATATAAAATCAGAATGATAGAAATCAGAAACATATCAAAAACATTTCATCAGAAAAAACAGTCTTTCAAAGCACTGGATAAGGTAAGTCTTACTATAGATAAAGGAGATATCGTAGGAATTATCGGTTTTTCAGGTGCAGGAAAAAGTACGCTGATCCGTACCGTAAATCTATTGGAAAGACCGGATGAAGGACAAATTATTATTAATGGAAAGGATTTTACAAAGCTCAGTTCCCAACAACTTGCTGAGGAGCGTAAAAAAATCGGAATGATCTTCCAGCATTTCAATCTTCTTTCTTCAAGAACTGTTTTTGATAATGTAGCGCTTCCTCTGGAACTGGATCATACCAGCAAGGGCGAAATCAATAGAAAAGTAAACGAACTCCTGAAGATCGTAGGCCTTGAAGATAAAGCCAATGATTATCCAAAAAGCCTTTCAGGCGGGCAGAAACAAAGAGTGGCCATTGCCAGGGCATTAGCCAATGATCCTCACCTTTTGCTTTGTGATGAAGCAACCAGCGCACTGGATCCGGCAACAACACAGTCTATTCTGCAGCTTTTAAGAGATATCAATCAGAGACTGGGAATTACCATCCTTTTAATTACCCACGAAATGGAAGTCATCAAATCGGTCTGCAACCACGTTGCTGTGATCGACAAAGGAAAATTATTAACAAAAGGAACTTTAAGCGAGATTATTTCGGATAAAGAACACCCGATCATCCGCCAGTTCATCAATTCAGACATCATGACCCTGCCACAGGAACTCAGCAGCAGACTGCAGAAAGAACCAAAAGAAGGTTTATTTCCGCTGGTCGAAATAGAACTTAACGAAAACATCAGTGTTGAACAGATTCTTTCAACACTATACAGCCAATATAAAATCCCTTATAAATTGTTAAAGGCAGATGTAGAATATTTTGGAAATTCCAATTTCGGTAAACTACTTTTACAGCTTCAGGGTGAGACTGAAGAAAACCAGCAGGCGATCTATTATTTCAACCAAAATAAAATTCAAAATACAGTAAAAGGATATGCTTAGTGATACGGTAATTGCCCTTTTGGCAAAAGGAACCTGGGAAACGGTTTACATGACATTTTTATCCGGATTCTTTGGATTTGTACTTGGACTTCCGGTAGGAATCATGTTATTTTTAACCAGAAAAGGACAACTGCTGGAAAATACCGCCTACCATAGAGGATTATCTATTCTGGTTAATATTTTCCGTGCTATTCCCTTCATTATTCTGATTGTATGGATGATTCCTTTCACAAGAATTCTTGCAGGAACTTCTATTGGAGTAAATGCCGCTTTGGTTCCTCTAAGTGTGGGAGCTGCCCCTTTTATTGCAAGACTTGTAGAGAACAGCCTTATCGAAGTTCCACACGGCCTTATAGAAACAGCAAGAGCTCTGGGTGCTTCTCCATTACAGATTATCAGAAAAGTTTTGCTTCCTGAAGCACTTCCTTCATTAATCAATAATGCAACCATCACTTTGATTACCTTAGTAGGTTACTCTGCAATGGGTGGTGCTGTAGGAGCTGGCGGACTTGGACAGGTAGGTTACCAGTACGGATATATCGGATATGATATTGTAATTATGAATACCGTTTTGATTCTGCTTGTTCTTTTGGTTTTCATCATCCAGTTTATCGGCGACAGATTGTCAAAAAGATTTGATCACAGGTAGTTTTTGGGTGAGAGGGTTTGAGATCCGGGGTGCGAGTTTCGGGATATGGGGATGAATGAGATCATTTTTTACTCTTTTGCTTCAATAGTATTTAAATAAAAAAATAGAATGAAAAAAATAAAGATTTTTGGTTTAGTGGCTGCCGGAATATTGCTGTTCAGTGCCTGTTCGGGAAGAAAGGATGATCCGAACTTTATCCGTGTCGGGATCACTTATGGCCCGGAGCAGGAAATTGCTGAAGTAGCTAAAAAAGTGGCTAAAGATAAGTACAATCTTGAAGTGGAACTGATCCCTTTCAACGATTATGTAGTTCCCAATGAAGCTTTGACTAACGGAGATATTGATGCCAATGCCTTTCAGCATATTCCTTATTTAACAGAACAGTCAAAGCAGAGAGGATATAACCTTGTACCTGTAGGAAATACATTTGTGTATCCTATTGTTGCCTACTCCAAAAAAATTAAGAATATCAGTCAGTTACAGGAAGGCAACACGATTGTTATTCCCAATGATCCTACCAACGGAGGACGTTCTTTACTGCTTCTGCAAAAAAGCGGTTTGCTGAAATTGAAAGATGGTGTGGGACTTCTTCCCAAAGTAACAGATATTACGGAAAATCCGAAACAACTGAAGATCATGGAGATCGAAGGTGCTCAGATTCCAAGAGTTTTGGATGACAGAGATGTTGTTGTAGGGGTAATTAATAATAATTTCGCAGCTCAGGCAGGGCTGGATCAGGAAAAACAAGGTATTCTTGTGGAAGATAAAGACTCACCTTATGTGAATGTAGTCGTTGCGAGACCAGATAATAAAAACAGCCAGAAAGTAAAAAACTTTGTAAAGGCCTATCAGTCTCCCGAAGTGGAAAAGAAAGCCAAAGAAATTTTCAAAGGAGGTGCGGTAAAAGGATGGGATTGATGAGTGAGAGGGTTTGAGGATATTAGAGTTGTGAGAGTGGATTCGGGTTTTTCTTTTTCACCTGATAACTTCTCTTCAGTTTTTTCGCATTTACACCTGCAATATTTAATAATAAGCTGTCTGCAAATGGGTGGACAGTTTTTTTATTTGTGAATTTTTTATTTTCTCAATTTGAGATAATAAAATTTTTGTATATTTTTGTTTTTAATCAAATAGAAAGGCATTATGTTAAAGAAAACCGTCATTATAAGTTTACTCACCTTTATTTCTGCTTCTTATATGGCTCAGACCAATACTACCATCCCCGTTTATTTAGATGAATCCAAACCTGTAGAACAGCGTATTCAGGATGCATTATCAAGAATGACACTGGAAGAAAAAGTGGCTATGCTTCACGCACAGTCGAAATTCAGTTCACCGGGTGTACCAAGATTGGGAATTCCTGAATTCTGGACTACAGATGGCCCGCACGGGGTTCGTCCTGAAGTAATGTGGGACGAATGGGATCAGGCCGGATGGACCAACGATTCTATTATCGCCTACCCTGCCCTGACTGCTTTATCCGCAACATGGAACAAAAAAATGTCATGGAACTATGGGAAAGCGTTGGGTGAAGAAGCCCGCTACAGAAAAAAAGATATTCTTCTGGGACCTGGAGTGAATATTTACAGAACTCCGCTGAACGGCAGAAATTTTGAATACATGGGTGAAGATCCTTATCTGACGTCCAAAATGGTAGTTCCTTATATTAAAGGTGTGCAGTCTAATGGCGTGGCAACTTCTGTAAAACATTTTGCCTTAAACAATCAGGAAATGTTCCGTCATACAAGCAATGTGAATGTGGATGACAGAGCATTGTATGAAATTTACCTTCCTGCCTTTAAAGCAGCGGTAACAGAAGGTGATTCGTGGACGATCATGGGAGCTTACGACATGTATAAAGGCCAGTATGCCAGCCAGAATCAATATCTTTTAAACGATATTTTAAAGAAAGAATGGAATTATAAAGGCGTAGTGGTATCCGACTGGGGTGCTGTAAACAATACAGAACAAGCTATCCACAATGGTCTTGATCTTGAATTCGGTTCATGGACCAACGGACTTTCTGCAGGAACTAAAAATGCCTATGACAATTATTATCTGGCAAAGCCTTACCTTGATTTGATTAAAGCAGGAAAAGTAGGTACTAAAGAATTGGATGACAAAGTAACCAGATTACTTCGTCTTGCCTACAAAACAACAATGAACCGCAACAAGCCTTTCGGAAATATTGCTTCCGAAGAGCATAAAGCGGTTGCCAAAGAAATCGGAGAAGAAGGAATTGTTCTATTAAAAAATCAGGGGAATATTCTTCCGATTGATGTTAATAAGGCTAAAAAAATAGCGGTTATCGGAGAGAATGCCATCAAAATAATGACTGTTGGCGGTGGTTCTTCATCTTTAAAAGTGAAATATGAAACACTTCCTTTAGACGGAATCAAATCCAGATTCGGAAAACAGGCCGATGTACAGTATGCAAGAGGGTATGTAGGAGATATCGGAGGAGAATATAACGGAGTAAAATCCGGACAGGATTTAAAAGACACCCGTTCTGAAGCTGAATTACTGAATGAAGCAGTAGAACTAGCTAAAAAATCAGATTATGTCATTTTTGTAGGGGGGCTGAACAAAGCAGATTTCCAGGACAGTGAAGGAAACGACAGAAAAAGTTACGGACTCCCATATAATCAGGATCACGTGATTTCTGCTCTTGCGAAAGCGAATAAAAACCTTGCCGTTGTTTTAGTTTCAGGAAATGCTGTGGCAATGCCTTGGATTAAAGACGTTCCGACGGTTGTGCAAGCCTGGTATCTTGGATCCGAAGCCGGAAATTCTATTGCAGCCATTTTAGCAGGAGATGCCAACCCATCAGGAAAGCTGCCGTTTACCTTCCCTGTAAAACTTGAAGACAATTCCGCCCATCAGCTGGGAGAATATCCGGGACAGAAAGATGAGCTGGCTGCAGGAAAAGGAAAAGACCAGAAAAATCCCATCAATATTACTTACAATGAAGGCATTTTTGTAGGATATCGTTGGCATGACATGAAGAATATAAAACCTCTTTTCAGTTTCGGACATGGATTGAGCTACACGACTTTTGAATTCGGAAAGGCAAAAGCAGACCAGACTACTATTTCACAGGACGGTAAAATTACATTTACAGTAACCGTTAAAAACACAGGTAAAAAAGCAGGAGCTGAAGTGGCCCAGCTTTATATCAGTGATTTAAAATCTTCTGTTCCACGCCCTGCAAAAGAGCTGAAAGGTTTTGAAAAAATATATCTGAATCCGGGAGAACAGAAAGAAGTGAGTTTCACTATTGACAAAACGGCTTTAAGTTATTTTGATGCTCAAAAACACGATTGGGTAGCTGAACCGGGAGACTTTGAAGCACAGATTGGAAATTCTTCCGATGCTATTAAAACCAAAGTAAAGTTTACCCTTAAATAAAACTGAGATTTAAGAGTATAAACTCTATTTATAATTATTTGATAGAATGCAAACAGATCCCGGATTGGGGTCTGTTTTTTTTAATTTTTCTCCCAAAGATCACAGAGATTGCACAGATTTTTATAGACAATCAAGAATTTACCTTACTACTTCTAGCTTCTAGCTAAAAATAAAAAGCAGATTCCAATTGGAAACCTGCTTTCATTTTTAGCTAACAATTCCTGAATTATTTTCCACCGCCACCATTTTTCTCTACGTCGGTTTTTGTATTTTCTTTTACTTTCTGGTTTCCAAAACGTTTTACAAAAGTAAGGGAAACACCGTACCAGTCCCATTTTGAGTACTCTCTGAACGTTCCGTCCGGGCTATAAGTTGTGTTATCACCATAAGGTCTTTTAAAGATATTCATCAGCTGCATGCTTAGTTCCATCTGCGTTTTCGGGAATATTTTGGTCACTGAAATATTATGGAAAACATTGGTATTATTCGCATAAGAGTTTCCGTTATTCTGGTTGGCCAGTTCTACCCATGCACTCAGATTAATATTTTTATTGAAAAGATTCGTATAAGATACGTTGGCAGAAGCTCCCCAATAACTGATATAGTCTTTACCTCTTAGATCATTCTTTTGGTTGAAATCTTTATTATTAATGTAATACCATCCGAATCCGGCATTCACATTCAGTTTATTTTTCAGGAAATTCTGGTTGGTATTCGCAAAAAGGTAATATTTTTCAACCTTTCCATCGAAGTTCCCTGGCAGTGAAACTGTTCTTCCGTTTTCCGTAACATAAGTTGTCCAGTAATCCTGATTCGTATGCATATATCTTGCAGAGATAAAGTATTTTTTCAGGATTCCCAATTTCAGATAAAGCCGGTCATTAGGATTGGGATTCAGATAAAGATTTCCTCTGGAATAGGTTCCGTTAATTTCAGGAACGAGGAAAGGATTAAATTCAGAATACCAAGGTCTCCATATGCTTCGGTTATAGGTAAGACTTAAGTCAAATTTTTCTGAAAAATTATATTTCAGCAATAAATTGGGAAGAAAGGTTCCGTATGAATCTTTTCTCTCTGTGCCTGCAACATCCTGTCTTACTTTATAATCAATGTATTCATAACGTACTCCGATTCTTGTTTCCAGTTTTTTGAAGAATGTCTTACTATAGTTAACATATAAAGAACTCAGATTGTCCTCATAATGAAAGGTATCATTTCTCGCAAGATTGTAAAATTCTGAGTTACTATCATTCATACTGAATCCATACAGACTATTAGGGATAACATGGTTGTTAATTTCCGTTTTCCCTCCTACTTCCATCGTTCCGCCGGATTTCCCTAAAGGCTGTGTATAATCTACTTTCAGATAATAATTACGCATCTGATTTGAACTGATAACTCCCAGCTGCTGATTTGAGCTGCCGGTTTGATTATGAATTTGTTTATCAATTAAATTGTCATTGTCATTGCTGGAGTAATTGGTTCCTAAATTAATATCTAAAATTCTGTTCTTTTCTTTATCATAATATTTATAGAAAGCATTGGTTCCCAGGTTACGGTTGAATCCCCATGTATTCTGAGTCTGAAGAAAAGAATCTCCAGGCTCTCCGTTATTGAAGATCATTCCATTAGATTCAGACAGAGACAAATTTCTGCTCTGTGAATACTCTACTACAAATCCGATATTATTTTTATCATTCAGTTCAAATTCTGAAGTGGAAGAAATAGACGGACTTTCGTTTCTCATCACATTCTCCAAATTAAACTGAGTCAGTTTATTCGTTGCATAACGGTTATCCCATGTTTGAGTCTTTTGTACATAATTTCCGCTATTGTAGCCTCCTATAAAGGTTTGGGTAAACCTTTTCTTATGATAGTTCAGGTTGAAGTTCGTGTATTGTGAGTTCTTCGTACTTTGTCTGTTGTTGAGGGAGATGCTTCCTTTTATCCCTTCGTCATCTCTTTTTTTAAGGACAATATTGATCACGGATCCTGAAGTTTCATAACGGGAAGACGGGCTGGTAATCACCTCAATTTTCATCAGGTTATCAGCTGGAATTGTTTTAAGATATTCCTTCAATTCTTTCCCAGTAAAAACCGATTTCCTGTCATTGATGTATACCGTTACCATTTGCCCTTCGGCTTTTACCTCATCATTGTTATCAATACTTACCAAAGGCGTCATTCTAAGAACATCCCATGTTGTGTTTCCTGCCAGAATTGCACTATTGGCTACATTGAATACAGTTCTGTCTATTTTCGATTCTACTGTTGGTTTTCTGGCTACCAGAGTAACAGCTTCGATTTCTTTTGCATTTCCCTTTACAGTATCGTTGGCTGCCGGAGCTGGAGCTTGCTGAGCTATTGCTAATGAGCCTGTTAATAGTGCTATTGGAAATAATAGTATTTTCATGTGAAATTATAGTTTTATCTATAAGACCACTAACTCCATAAATTCGTTACATCAAAAAAGAAAAAAATTAAAATAAACACTTAATTACCAACAAGATACCAATACTGAATTTAAACATAAATTCAAAAACACTACACATTATTCAATAAAAACAAGTAATATAAATCACATTTATAATAAATATTCTTAAAAAAGTATTTTAAACATAATTTCAATTTATCTTAAAAATGTTTTAAAATCCACCATAATTACAGGAATATTTTACTACCAATGTGTAAAATCAGTTTTTATTTAAAAGAAACCCCATAAAAAAAGCCAGGATCTCACCCTGGCCGTTAGCAATAGCAAATTTACAAGGAATAATATTAAAAAATATATGCTAGTTTACATTTTCAAAATAATGGATAACGCCTACTTCCGGCAAACGAAGCGGATCTTGATTAAAATCTGACTCTTTATTTTTACTGCTTTCCAGAAAAGAATTACTGAAAAGCGCATAAGAAGGCTGTTCTGCCACTCCGTTTTTTAAAAGCTGATGGGCTTCCACAATTGTTTTTCCATATAATTTTCTGAAGTTTCCAATATTGTACTGTGAAAAGGAACCGTAATGAACAATAAACTTGAGAGCCAGATCAATTTTCGTACTCAAACTCTTACTCAACTCCTCTATCTTCCTGTTGAACGCACTTCTCATCTTCCACAACATGGTTGAAATACTCTGGTAGGATGGATTTTCATCATAACGGTAAAATAAAATAGCATCTCCCTCAATCTCGGAAATTTCAAAATACTGATCGTTCACATCAATCAGTGTAGACAATAATTGTCTCACAATATACTCGCCTGTGTACAATTTTGTATTGAACACAAATTCGGTAAATCCGCTGAAATCCGGAATGAGAATAATCCCCTCTTGTATACTTGTCTTCATAATGATAATGGATTAAAAACCAGCTTTAGCATTACAGACGAAGCAGGCTCAATTTTACTTTATCATTTTTAAGACAAAAAAAGAATTCTGTGGAAATTTTACTTCTATTTTTTAAACAACAATCATCAGGTCCTTATCATATCCATTATATTTTTCGTCAATATAGCCATGAGGATTGCAGATAATTTCTGTTTCTCCGATTTTATATCTTACGGGAGTATGAATGTGCCCGTGAATCCAGTATAAGGGTTGGTACTCTTTAATTACATCTTCCAAATCTGAAGCGTAAGCCGCTGTTAACGGATCTTCTTTGTAATGTTCAGGAACAGATTGTATACTGGGTGCATGATGGGTAACGACAATATTTTTAAATTCTTTTGAGTCTTCAAGACTTTCTTTTAGCCATTGTTTTGAAAGCTGATGAATTTTAAAGGTATCCAAAGTTCTCATTTTCGAATAAGAAGGATCTCTTTTGATCATCTTATAATCATTCATTTTGGGCTGACAAAGCATTCCGTATTGAACAGGATTTCCAAAGATGGAAAAATCAGTCCACAGCGTTGCCCCGTGAAAACGAATTCCCTCAATATCAACATGTGAATTTTCAAGCACATGAACATTGGAGTTCGACGCAGCCTCTTTGATCTTATGGAGTGTTTTAGGGTAAGAACCTTTATAGTATTCATGATTGCCCAAAACATAGATTACAGGTTTATTGGGTATTGCTTCTTTAATCCATTCAAATCCTTTGGTCCCCAGATTGATATCACCTGCCAGCACCACCACATCTGCGTGATCAAAACATAATTCCGTACTTCCAAATTCCCGATGAAGATCGCTGATGACCTGTATTTTCATGATATATAGTAAACAGCAAAGGTAATAAAGGGAAACAGAATAGCAAAAATCAAAAAAAAGAACCGGCACCTAAGCACCGATTCCTTCCTCATATAGTTTGTATATTTTTAAGGCCGCCTGTTATGAAACGGCTACTTCCGCCTGCTTCACTTTTACGCTTTTCAATATAAAATAAAATAACATTCCGAGAGCCAGTAAAGCGTAACTGATCAAAATAATCAAATTTAAGCTTCCCACTGATAATTCTGACGGAAAGATCTGACTCATTAACGTCATGAATGACAATCCGATACCTGCTCCCAGAAAGTAACTTGTAGAGCTCAGACTTGATGCCAATCCGTAATGTGCAGGTTCCACATCCTGGATTCCCATCACTGAAAGTGCGGTAAAACAAAACGTCATTCCAACTCCGGAGATACATGCAGCTCCCAATAAAACTATGGTTAGCGGATGTCCTGCATAAACAGAAATCAGCAGCAATAATCCTCCGGCCAGCATAAATGACCATCCTAAAACACCCATTTGAGAGGAACTCAGACGTTTTGATATGTGCGGCAGAATGAATTTGGCCGTTAACGCAGACAGAATACTGAAGGGAACAAGCATTAACCCTGCAGAAGCAGCGCTGTAGCCCATATCTTTCTGAAGCATCAGTGAAATCAGGAATAAAAACCCGATAAAAAACGCTCCCAGGGTAAAAAATACCGCATTGGAAACTACTAAAGATCTATGTTTAAACAGTTTTAAATCTACCAAAGGCTCTGCAACGGATTTTAAACGGCAGTACACCATAACAAGCAGTACTAATGCTAAAACCAAAGAACCAGTTATCAGGAAAGGCTGTTCTTTAATATGAATCAATTCATGCGTTCCGTAAGTAAGACTTAAAAGCCCAAGGACCATCAATATTCCTGAAACCATATCTGTTTTCTGAGCGGTTTCATTTTTCTCATCTGCCGGCAGATAATAGTATGACAACACCAATGTAATTAAAAGAATAGGAACATTGATCAGGAAAACCCAATGCCAGCTCAGGTAAGTACTGATAATTCCTCCTACTGAAAGACCGCTTCCTGAACCAATGGCAGCAAATGAACTGAAAATTCCGATAGCACGGTTTCTCTCCTGTTCCCCTCTGAAGGTATTGGTCACAATGGATAATGCTGACGGCATCACTAACGCTGCTCCCAATCCCTGCAAAGCACGGAATATAGCAAGCACTTCAAAGTTTTGAGATAATCCTGCTCCTAGTGAAGTGAGCATAAAGATCAATGCTCCAAGGAGAAACATTTTCTTTCTTCCAATCTGATCGGAAAGCTTTCCTCCAATAATCAGAAATCCTCCAAAGAACAGTACATAAAGCGTCTGCAGCCACTGAACCGTCTCTGCTCCAATCTGAAACTGCTGCTGAATAGAAGGAATGGTCAAATTAATAATGGCAATATCCAACGCCTCTACAAATGTTCCTACCGATGCTAAAATTAATATTAAATTCTTCCTTGTACTCATGTTTCAAATTTCCTGCAAAATTAAAATTAACAGAACGTATTTGAAAATTTAACCTTAAATTTGGAATAATATTGAATATTTCAAATATTTAAAAGAACAAAACACCTGATCTACCAGGAAAAACCTATAAAAACAGAACAAAATGGCAACTGAAAACTATATTCCTGATGAAAAAGACTTATCTATCCTCCGTCTTCTTCAGAAAGATGCGAAGATGAGTATCCGTGATATTTCGGCCAGGATCAATTTGAGTCCTACACCTACGCATGAGCGTATCAAACGTATGGAAAAACAGGGAATCATTAAAGAGTATACTGCTGTGGTTGACCGTAAAAAGGTTAATAAAGGGATGATGGTGATCTGTATGATCGCTTTAAATGTTCACAACAAGAAAACTGCGGGAAAATTCATTGAGGAAGTGGGCAGATTGAAGGAAGTGGTAGAATTTTACAATATCAGCGGGGATTTTGACTTTATGCTGAAGATCCTTGCTCCCAATATGGATGAATTTCATGAGTTTTTCGTGAACAAATTATCAGAAATTGAAGGAATCGGCCAGACGAAGAGCATTTTTGTCATGAACAGCATTAAGGAAAGTGTGCAGATTATTTAAGCTAAAAAGCAGCCGCGTATTGTACATGGCTGCTTTTTTCTTTTCAACGGAATATTCCGGATTAGCTTATTGTTTATTTCCAGTAATTCCAGACTGAGCCGTCAAATACCGCCAGTGTTTTACTGGTTGTATCATAGCACATCATTCCCGGATATGGATTTTTTACATTAAGATGCGGCGTGGCTATCTGAGGAAGAATCATCGCTTTATTCTGAGATTCCAGCACCAATACGCCATCAGCAGAACTTGTAGCTTCACCCATAATCACTCCCTTCCCTATTTCAGCAGAATTATTAGCAGCAATTGCACTTGAACTTCCGGTATCTGACAAGGATTTCCACGCATCATTTTCGTAGACCTTCACTTTATTATCTGTTACATCAAAGATGAATGTTCCGTTCACCAGAGATCCTGCAGGAAATCCTGAGGTAGCGGGAAGAATTAAACCTTTTGTATTTCCTGATGTATTATCAAAATCTAATATAGTACTGTTTCCATCTACAGTCTGTTTACCAATCGCTACTTGCGCAAAAACTGAATTGAAAACGATTAAAGCAACTGCTATACTTATATTTCTTATATTTTTCATACTATTTATCGGTTAGATTAATCATTACAGCTTCTTTCTACACATTTCCATTCCGTACCGTTATAAAGCTTTACACATTTATCCTGAATATCATACAGAAGCATTCCTTCTTTCGGTTCTGCGATGGCATCTCCGGGCTGTGGCGTCTGGCTTACATGCTGAACTCTGGTAATCACAAAACCTTTATTTTTTGATTCCATAGCCAGAAATCCATTAGGAATATTTTCAGGCCACGAATCGCTTTTCTGCTGTACGGTAATTCCGAATTTTGTATATCCGTCAGGGGTTCCTGAAATGCCGGGTTTTGTACAAAATCCATCGATCTCATCAATAATCAGGGGTGCATTTCCACAACTTGTTTTAGCTTCAGACAATCCTTCAGGCCAAAGAGAGGGACACATTGCTTTTGTTGCATTTGGTCCACAGAAACTGGAATTCCCCATTCCTAGTCCTATTACGGATCCCATGACAATAGCTACGATCTGGCTGTCATCACTGATGATGGAAGCTCCTCCTCCGCCACTTACGTCTGCTTTTGCAATACAGTACGCTCTCCCGGTAGGAATACCTACATATTCAACAGAAGGATAGGTGGTAGACTGCTGGGTAAATGTTCCGCAAATCTCTACCACACTGCTTGTTCCCATTTCAATAACTGAAGTTGTTCCGGGATAAAAACCACCAAATGACGGATCTTCCTGAATCACTGATCCTACAAGGGATAGAAAAGATTTCGCTCCTAATCTAATTTTTGAATTCTTCTGAGATCCGAAAGTTCCTACTTTCACTGTTCCTGTGGATTTAACACTTGCACCATCACCAATTTCCAACACTCCATCGACCTGGATACTATTGGATTGCAATTGTCCGGATTGAATGATAAGGGTTGCTCCGTTCGGGATACTGATATTGGTAGTTACACTGAGGGTTCCGTTAAGACAATAGGTATTTCCGCTTGTGAGCGCCTGTCCGGTGTAAGGAATACACTGGGCATAAGCCGTTGTACTGAAGACGAACATTAATAAAAAAGATAATTTTTTATTAATATTTAAAAAAAATAGGTTATTCATACACATTTATAATACTTTAACAAATTATTATTGTTTAAATAAAAAATATTTAAATTTTCAACATCATCGACCCCACTAACAACAATTAACATACCAAACAACTGTTTAATTTTTTCGTTTTTATATGATATTTAAACACTATATATGACTGCCAAGGCTATCAAAAAACACTTATAATTGTTACACCACAACAAATTACACTCTTCACATCGCACCTATATTCAACAGAATTATTTTCTGGATTTTATTTTTCAAATGGTATTTTCTTTCCATGTTTAATAGAAATAATTAGGCATTTATTGATATAGCAAATACATCTTTCATACAAACACATCCTCAAAACATAGCCTTTTTTTAACCTTAGCTGTTTTTAACTGAATACAACAATAGATAATCTGAATAACAGACGTCCATTCAAATTCACATTAAAAACCGTAAATTTGCAGCATGAATAACGATACGATATGTGCACTGGCTACGGCCAATGGGATAGGTGCTTTAGGCATCATCCGTGTTTCAGGAAATGAAGCTTTATCTGTGGTTCAGAAAAGTTTTCCGGCCAAAAATCTGGAAAAACAGAAATCTCACACCATTCATTACGGTTATTTTATGGATGAGGAGGAAGCTATTGACGAGGTGATGCTTTCTATTTTCCTGGCTCCGAAAAGTTTCACCACTGAGAATTCTGTGGAGATTGCTTTTCACGGCTCTCCGCATATCGGAAAACGTATTCTTGAAACCTTGATCAAAAACGGGGCGAGAATGGCTAAAGCAGGGGAATTTACCCTTCGTGCTTTTATCAATGGCAGAATTGATCTTTCCCAGGCAGAAGCGATTGCTGATGTCATCGCCTCTGAAAATGAAGCTTCGAGAAAAGTAGCCATCAACCAGCTGAAAGGAGGAATCACCAATGAAATCTCTGTATTGAGGACTGACCTTTTAAATTTCGTTTCCTTAATTGAACTGGAGCTTGATTTCGCTGAAGAAGATGTGGAATTTGCAGACAGAAGTGCCCTAAGCGGATTACTGGATAAAATTGAAGTCAAATTAAATTCGTTGATTGAAAGTTTCCAATACGGAAACGCCATTAAAAACGGAACTGCGGTTGCCATCATTGGAAAACCGAACGCCGGAAAGTCTACGCTGCTGAACTCTCTTTTAAAGGAAGAAAGGGCGATTGTGAGTAATATTGCCGGAACAACGAGAGATACCATTGAGGAAGTTCTTCATATTAAGGGCCATGCTTTCCGATTAATTGATACTGCAGGACTGCGTGAAACAGTTGATGAAATTGAAGCAATCGGAGTAAAAAAAGCTAAAGAAAAAGTAGAAAACGCCAATATTTTAGTGTATCTGGCAGATGCTGCTACCGAGGATTTTTCTGAGGATATTGAAATGATCCAGTCTCTTTTGAGAGAAGATCTGAAACTGATTATCTGTGCGACAAAAATTGATGAAGTAATTCCTACCAAATATGAAACAGTAGAAGATATTTTCAGAAGTGCTATTTCTCACGAATTTGATTTTATCAAAATCTCAGCAGTTGAAAATCAAAATATTCAGGATCTGAAAAATGAACTTTCTTCGTATGTGGAACATTTAAAAACTGAAGAAAATAACGTTGTCATCACTAACCAACGACACTTTGAAGCCTTGAGAAAGTCGATGGATGCCGTTCATAAAGTGAAAGAAGCGATCTCTTTCCAGATCTCTACAGAATTACTGGCGTACGAGCTTAGAAATGCCCTGGAACATCTTGGAGAAATCTCCGGAGAGGTGACCAATGATGAGGTGCTGGGGAATATTTTTTCTAAGTTTTGTATCGGGAAATAATTTAGCTTTTCTTTAATTTCTTTTTCTTTCTTTTATTTGATTATCAGATATTTATATAAATTTTATTTTCTCTTTTTAGGGTTTATTTATATATTTGTACTACTTCTGTACCACTTCGGGCTATCAAAATAGTGAAAAGTAGTACAAAGTAGTACAAATCCAAAGTTATGAAAATATCACTTAGTCAAAGAAAATTGAAAGATGGAAGAATCAGTCTGTCGATTGAGTTTTATCGTGGTTCCGAAATTACTGAAGACGGAAAAAGAAAACATCTGAGAAGCTTTGAGAATCTAGATTCTTATTTAATTTCAAATCCAAAAACTGCAAAAGAAAAAAAAGAAAATAAAGAAGCTTTAGAGTTTGCAGAAAACGTACTTGCAATTAGAAAAGCTGAATATGCTCAAGGGAGATTTGAATTAAAAAATACTGCAAAATCAAAAAGGGTATTTCTAAATTTTTTTGCTGAACTGACAGAAGAAAAGCAAAAGCAAGATACTTCTAATAATTACGGTAACTGGTTTTCTACGCTACAACATCTCAAAAAGATTGTTCCAAAAAATATGACTTTCGAAGAAATTGATGAAAGTTTCGTCAAGAAAGTTCACCGATATTTCGAAAAAGATGCTCTCACAAAAAGTGAACTGCCACTTTCTCAAAACTCAAAATATTCATATTTCAATAAGTTTAAAGCTGCACTCCGGAGCGCCTTCGACAATGGATATTTAACAATTAATTATGCTTCGAAAATAAAATCTTTTGAACAAGCTGAAAGCCAAAGAGAGTATCTGATTTTTGATGAATTACAACGATTAGCAAAAGCGGAATGCAAATATCCGGTTTTAAAAAAAGCTTTTCTTTTTTCTTGTTTATCAGGGTTGCGTTGGTCGGATATTAATACTTTGACCTGGAAAGAAATTCGCGATGAAGTTGATGTTTCCAGAGTCAATTTCAGACAGGAAAAAACGGATGGTGTAGAATATCTTTATATCTCAAAACAAGCCAGAGAATTGTTGGGCGAAAGACAAGATCCGCAAGAAAGAGTTTTCAAAGGTTTGAAATATGGGATGACTTATAATACTGAAATTATCCGTTGGTGCAATCGTGCTGCGGTTCCGAAGCATATTACTTTTCACTCAGCCAGACATACGAACGCAGTTCTATTGTTAGAAAACGGTGCAGATATTTACACGGTTTCTAAAAGACTGGGACATCGTGAGTTGAGAACAACACAGATTTATGCAAAAATAGTGGATAGCAAAATGAAAGAAGCTGCTGAGATTATTCCGGAATTAAATATCGAGTTATGAAAATTCCGTTTTCTATTTTTAAACTCAATAAAAATCACTTTTTAATCCAGTTGAATCCAGAATAATCTTATTTAGCCTTTTAACATTTCAAATTAGTCCAAAGCATTCTTATTTAGCCCACAAGCTATTGATAGTCTTTTATTTATGGTTTTTATTGTTGACTTTTGTTTCGTTAAATCAATTAAAAGAAACAGATGGAAAATAATGAAATCATCATTCATAAGCTCAACCGAATTGAAAAGCATATTTTCGGACTAAAAGCAATTCTAAATGTAGAAGAGCTTTCGGATTACACAGGATTCAAGAAATCCTATATCTACAAATTGGTTCATACTAACTCTATCCCATTTTCAAAACCTTCCGGAAAAATTCTATTCTTTGAACGAAAAAAAATTGACGAATGGCTGCTGAAAAACAGCCATAAATCAAATGACGAGATCCAACAGGAAGCCATAGAATTTTCTTTACGCAAAAAATAAAACCTAACTACTGCCATAGTTAGGTTTAAATGTTTGTTTTACTGGAAGTAAAGAGCAAATATAAAAATTATTTGTGACTCCTTCCAAAATCAAAAATGTTTTTATGGAAGAGAATAAAATTCTGTATCAAATCAAGACAGAAACGAAAACCATATTCGACAGAGCGATTAATTATTTGAATTCAAAATATTCAATTAGGTTCAATACGATCTCTCTTGAGCTTGAAATCAAACTTGTTTCGGATAAAAAATGGTCAGCACTCAATTTGAACTCATTATTTATAGAACTTGTCAGATCAGGAATTGATATTCCGATTAATAAATTGGAGATTCTGGTCAGAAGTCATTTGATTCAGCAGTACAATCCGATTCGGGAATATTTCGAAAACTTGGAAAATTGGGACAACGAAAGTCATATCAGTAAGCTTTGCAGTTATGTAAAGACAACGGATGATAAATCCTTTCAAAAGTATTTCGAGAAGTGGATAACCAGGACTGTAATTTGTGCCTTGAAACCTGGCTACATCAACAAACAGTGTTTTGTCCTGTTCAATACTAAGCAGAATAGTGGAAAGACGAGTTTTCTGCGATTTCTCATTCCTGCAAATCTTGAACAGTATTACACAGAAGATATTGGTGTTGATAAAGATGGCTTAATTTCCTTATGCAAAAACCTTCTGGTCAATATTGATGAGCTTTCGGTAATGTCAAAAACGGATGTCAATATTCTCAAGTCTTTTATTTCAAAAAATACCGTCAATGCAAGATTGCCTTACGATCGCAAATCGTCATTGATGCACAGGACAGCTTCGTTTTGTGGCTCAACCAATCGTTCGGATTTTTTAACCGATGAAACCGGAAGTGTGCGGTGGCAGATTTTTGAAGTTTTGGAGATTGATTTCAATTATTCTAAGGAAATCAATATTGAAAAAGTTTGGTCACAAGCATACTATAATGCTTTTGAAAGAAAAAATTACAATCCTGAACTCACGGCTGAAGACATCCAGGAAAATGAAAATCGGAATGAAAAATTCAAACAGGTATCCCTGGAACAGGAAATTATCCTTAGTCATTTCGAAAAATCCAAACTGCAAGGTGAATTTTTGACGCCTTCGGACATTATGCTTGCGATGAACAATGCGCTTGGTGTACGGCTGAACATTATAAAAATTGGTAAAGCCTTGACCGCAATGAACTACGAAAGAATAAAACATCCGAAAAGACAAGTCTATGGATATTTGATTCGAAGGAAAATTGACTAATGAAATAATTTAAAATTACTTACCACTTACCTGAAAATTCCGGAAACCATTATTGACACAAAGTTTATGTTAAGGTAACTGAATAAAAGTAAACTTACCTAATTACCTGAAATAAATGAAGGTAACCAGGTAATAAAAGGTATGACGTAAAATCCATAGAAAACTTGATGAATAAAGACATAGGTAATAAGGTAGGCGAATTTAAAAAAAACTTTATAAACAAAACACAAAAATAAAATTCTATGAACTGCAAACAATTCAACAGCATACCCTTGGAAGAAGTCCTGCTTTCTCTCGGACACCTTCCTACGAAACAAAATGAAAAAGATGCCTGGTATCTCAACCCTTTTGCCAGCGAATCCCAGGCCTCTTTTAAAATCAATAAAAGCCTAAACTATTGGTATCTATTTTCAGAAGGAATTGGCGGGAATAATACAGATTTTATGAAGAAATACCTGAATACTTCCATTAATGGAGTTTTGAACTGGGCAGACAGCCAAAATTTTTCTTCTTTTCAAAATCAAAATGTTTCAAATCAGAAATTAGAAAATCTTCCGAAAAATTACGAGATAATTGAAATTAAAAATGTCCAGCATCCGGCACTCCTGGAATATTTGAGGGAAAGAAAAGTACAAAACCAAACCGAATTTTTAAATGAAATTCATTACCGAATGAACGATAAAAATTATTTTGGGATAGGTTTTAAGAATGATTCTGGTGGTTATGAAATCCGCAATAAATATTCAAAAATTTGCCTGGGTAAAAAACAAATCTCAACTATCAAAAACGATTCTGATTCACTTCGGATTTTCGAGGGCTTTTTCGATTTTCTTTCTTTTAAAACTCTTAAAAATGAATTGGAAAAGCAACCCTCCGATTATCTTATATTGAATTCTGTTTCGATGATTAATAATATTAAAAATTTACTTGGAAAATATGATAAAGTGGAGCTTTATTTTGATAATGATGAAGCGGGAAATCGTGCTGTAGAAATCATTCGCAATGAAACAAACAATCCAGAAGATTGCCGGGTGCTCTATTCAGATTTCAAGGACTTGAATGAATATCTTAGTAAGAAAACCGAAGAAGTTCAAAAACAATATAAATCAGTATTTAAGAGATGAGAAATTCAAAAACTTTTGATGTGAACTTATTTGAGAAAATGTTTGATTTAAATTCAAAAAATAAAATCGGGGCAAATACTATAGCTGTTTTTACTTTCATCCTCTACAAATGTGAAGATCCACATAAAGAGATTGTTCTATCAGACTATCAAATGGCAAGAGAGCTCGGACTTTCCAGGCAAACGGTCATTACTGCAAAAAATAAGCTCAAACTTATAGGACTTTTAGATTATAATAGAAATCCGGGTTTTCCAAATCGTTTTATTTTAAATGGCAACCCAATGCCAAAAGTAACACCAAAAACCTGTGAAATGATAGATAAACCGATTGATGAACTAAAAACCATTGTGGAATCGGAAATTAATACCAATAGTTCATTTTCAAAATATCCGAACTTAAAACAGTTTATGGATTTTGCGAAAACTTTAAAAGACTATTCAGAAAAGCTGGATGCTTTATTGATTCAAAAATTTCAAAAATGGGAAGAAGCCGATTGGAAAAATTCAATTGGAAGACCTATTTTGAATTGGCAAGCTACTCTTGAAAAAAATATGAATACCCTTGATGTTTCACACTTTAGTGGAAATTCTTCGCTATCTAATCTTCCAAAAATTAAAAGACCGAAACTATATTAAAATCAACTACTCCGACTGGTCTAAATTAAGGTAGACTAAATAAAATTTCTGACTTATGAAAACTCTATAGCAAGATGTGTCTTTGTATATACAAAATTTACATTTTGTACCTCCAAAGACTCTCTTGCCTTTTCTGCGAAAAGGGTGAAAAAACTTCGGAACTCGTTTTTTTTCGTTTTGGAAATCTTTTTTTTAAGGTTGAAAATCCACAAATTTTAAATCGATTGAGAGGATTGCTAGTGAAGAGAAAAAGTATTCAATTAATAATCAAATCATCAAAATAAATTTTATATTAGCTGTATAAATAGTTTTAATATAATTTCTTAAATTGAATCGACATAATGTGTGAATTTGGATATCTGTTGAATTTGTAAAAATACTACTTTGAATATAGTATATAAAAAGAAAAATCTGGGGGCAAAGGTTGGAGTGATACGTTTAGCTAAAATAAACCACGTCTAAAACATATGTTAGCTGGGAAGGATAATACCAGTTTCCAAATCTTTCACAAGAATTATTGAGGAAACAGTTGCCAACAGCCTAATAACTGTTGAATACCTGAAGTTTAATCTAAGTAACAATTTGTTTGACATATTTATGATGTTTAAGCATTTAAGAACAAAGATAACAATTTCTATACCTGAAAAGAGTAGCGTCGCAATAGCCATTAATTTGGCGAAAGCTTCGTAGGAGCCTGTACATTCTAAACCTGCTACTATAAATTGCCCCCTTTTATAAAATATGGAAATAGAAAAGTGGTTTAAACCGAAAAAATATCCTCACATAGGATATCCAATTACTATTCTAGATTATAGTTGGGTAAAACAATATATTTTAAATCCAGAAAAAATAAGACTTCATAGCTTTCTACCTTTAATTCATAAAACTATAAAACAAAGAAAGTTTAGAGCTGATAAAACTTGTGCGACTAGAACTCCAAGCAAAAAAAGGTTCAGAAAGAAAGATGAAAAAAATCGCGAGATCTATTTTGCATCACATTTAGATGCTCAAATATTTTCCTATTATAATCATATTTTGGTAGATTGTTATGAGGAATATATCAAAAGAGAATCGTTTAATAAATGTATTGTTGCTTATAGGAAAATACCAATTTCTAATGTATCAAATAATAATAAATGTAATATTGAATTTGCTAAATCAACATTTGAATTCATCAAGAATAATCAGGATAAAAAACTATCAGTTATCGTTGCAGACGTGACATCTTTTTTTGATAATCTTAATCACAAAATATTAAAGAAGCAATGGTGTAAAATTTTAAAAACAAATTCGCTTCCAAGTAATCATTACAATGTTTTTAAAACACTTACTGATATAAAGTATATTGAAGCAAAACAACTCTTTAAATATTATGACAAAACTATGATTGTGGAAAGAGGAGTACCAAATTCTACGACGGACAAAAATTACAAGCGCAAACCAATCAAAAAATCATCATATTTTAAAGAAAAAAAAGCAGTTTCGTTCTGCACAAAAAAAGAATTCATTTCCAATAATCTTAATTTAATAATTTCAAAAAATAACAAAAAAGGAATTCCACAAGGTAGTCCGATAAGTGCTACTTTAGCTAATATCTATATGTTAGATTTTGATAAAATTATTTACGAAAGGATAGAATTATTAAAGGGGTATTATCAGCGGTATAGTGATGACTTAATTATAATTTGTGAACAAAAATATGAAGACGATATTATTAAATTATTAAGAACAACAATTGCTGATAAAAATATAGCAGACTTAGAAATTCAGAGTAAAAAAACTAAAGTCTATCGATTCGAGGAGATAAATGGTAACTTTAAAGGATTTCAAATAGACGAGATAACCAAAGTTCCTAATTATCATGTGGTACTTGAATATTTAGGATTTACTTATGATGGAAGTAAAGTGCTGATTAAAACTTCTGGTTTTTCTAAATTTTATCGTTCAATGATAAAATCATTTAAAAAATCAGCTTCTTTCGCAAAAAATAGTAAGAATCCTGACAAAAGTATATTCAAATCAAAACTATACAAAAGGTTTACACGTAAAGGTGCGAAAAGAAAACTGATATATCAACCTTCTAAGAATAATCCCAATGAATACGTTAAAACAAAAAAGTTTAATTGGGGCAATTACTTTAGCTATATTGAGAAATCAAATAGTGTTATGTTTGCTATTAATAATGGAAATCAAATAAAAAAACAAAGTAAAAAATTATGGAGAAATTTTCATAAATTAATGAAAACTCATCAATAATACCATAATCAAATAATATTAGAAAAATGTTGGTTGTGATCTTCTCTTCAATCACAAAAAAAATTTCTTACTTTTCTTTATTAGTAATCTCCTTGTTTGTAGGCTATTTTTAAGAAAAGAAGCCCACGCCGTTGTATATACTTGTAATAGCCACGACTTTATCTGACAGTTAGGGGTTAAAAATAATTGTCAGTTATCCAATATTGTCCTTACTTCCAAAAGTAAGGATTTTTTGTTCCTCTGCAAGAGTTTCCAATAATTTATCTTT
>NZ_LUVZ01000004.1 GCF_001593385.1 Chryseobacterium cucumeris
CAAGTGCATATGAAAAATAACGTAAAATTAAAAACATACAAAAAACAAAATCAGAATAGGAAAATTCCTACTCTGATTTAAGTATATTTGAAATATTAAACTAGTCAACCTTTTTCAGGACTAGTCATTTATTTTTCTTTTTCTAACACATCCAATCTCTTCTTTATTGATTTAATTGATCTAACAAGATAAATTCCTCCAATTAATATAGCGATGTATAAAATAAAAGTTAAAGTTTGAATAATTATAACAACAGTACCTGGTGATGAAATTGTAGTTTCCATGTTAAAGATTTTAATTTGGTAAATCTATGAAAGTTGCTGAAATTATTTGACCTGCAATTAATCCAATTCCTGAATTTATTTCATTTGTTTCCACACGTTTTCTATCTTCGAATTCGTAGATAATATCTCAGTATATAAATTAGCAATACACTGACAAGACTTATAATGGAAACATAAAGAGATACTGTTAATAATTTATCATTTATATCTTCGGAAAAAGGATTCATATATCTAATGATCAGATGAATTATGAATGCTATGATAAAAACAATGCGTAATAAAAATATATACTTATTCATAATCTTATAATTTTAAAAGGAAAATGTTGAACCAATAATATTTCCATTATTAGGATTGATAATAATAGTAATTTTTATTGGGGTATCAATTGTAACATTTAAACCTTGAATACTTACACCTTTTTTCACAATTATATTTATGTTAATTTTAGCATAAACATTCCCATTACTAACATAAGGAAATGGACCATCCCATTTATTGTTAGGATCTTCATATACAAAGCTCCATAATGATGTTATTCCATACTGATTCATAACTATATCATGAATATTAAATGAGCTTGTACCTAAATTATAACTTCGTACTTTAATACTAACACCAGAATCATTAAACTTCATAAATCTTAGTTTTACTCTCGAATTTGTTATTGGATATGGATCACCTGTTTCAGCATTATTATCATTTATTCCAAGTTCAAAGAGTGAATTGCCCATTGTAAATCCATTATTCTGTGTATTAAAAAATTCTTGCCAAGAGTTATAATGTTCAGTATTATTGCTGTTTAATGAATTGTCAAAATGTATCTTAGGTGTCCCATCAGAGTTTAAAAACCAATTCTGAAACTGTTTATAAGCTGCATTAGGAGATATATTGGGATCAGCATAATTCTTAAAATAATTAATGCTCCAATGTAAAAACTGTGAATTATTTTGATTTATATTATTATAAAAATACGAAAGCAGCTGTCCTCCAAAATATTGGTTATTCTGGATATATGCATATTCATCAGGACTAAGTTCAGGAAATCCTGCCTCACCGAGCATATAATTAAAACTGTCCTGAATTGTCATTTCATTGGTAGTGCCACCACCTGTGCTACTACCTCCACCGTCATATGTTCCCATATTGGGAAATCCCTTGGGAGGCTGCCCTCCTCCTGAACATACTTCTGTAATTTCTACAATATAATAAGGTTTCTGACTTGCTGTACATTGGGCTATTTGGCTTGGACTGTGATGTTCGCCATTACATTCTACCTCAATAAGTCTGATGCTAAACGAGCAATCACCAGCTTTATTCATAGAATTCTTTGATGCAGTTACCTTATCAGGAAGTGGTGTTCCGTTAGAGAGTTCTTTCACTCCCATTGGTTTACCATCCATTGCTGTAAATTCCACAGTTCCCGTAAAGTTATCAATATGATAGTTCTTAGTTCTGTCTTCAGGAGTGTATTTTGCAGTAAACCCAATGCTTTTGTTTTCATTATCAATACTATACACCAAAACATCTGATGATCTGTCCAAATGTCTGATTACGGTACTGTAAGAAGTGACATTATTCTGAACTATAATGGTTACTGTACTTTCATCAGATAAAGCAGAAAAGAAATCTGCATTTTTATTGTAAACCTGTGAGGGATTACTTTTAGCTTCTGTAAGATAGTTTTTGAAAGCTAAAGCTTCTTTAAGCTTGACTGTTTTTCTGTAATCAGATTGGGAAATATGGGAGTCAAAATTATCAGAAAGTTCTGTCCTACATCCAAACAGAAAGAATGCTAATGCCATGAGCATTAATAATTTAGTTTTTTTCATCATGTGTTGATTTAAAATTTAATATTTCAAATATAAAATTTATCCCAGTACCTTATTGCTCTATTTTCGGGAATCTCCTCCCTTTTTTCGGGAGAAAGAATTTTTGTGAATTGGAAAGAGAGTTTTTGTTACTTTTGTTATAAATAAATTTATTACACATTGCTATGAATATTCAGATAGGAAGTAAAATAAGAAGATTGAGAGAAAATAAAGGCTTTTCGCAGGAAGAAATGGCTGAAAGATTACAAATTTCCCGTTCAGCATATAGCCGTATAGAAAGTGGTGAGACAAACTCTTGGGTTAATCATATTCAAAAACTGTGTGAAAATTTAGATGTCAAACCTGAAGATTTTTTTATTAATTCTGATAACAATATAAATACAAATCAGGATAATGCTTCTGCGGTTCAAACCAATACACATCATGATACTCATATAACCATCAACCAACTCTCGGAAAAAGTAATTGAATTATATGAAGAACGCATCAGAGAGCTAAAAGAACAGCTAGAATTCTGGAAAGCAAAAAACAGCTAAAAACCTAATGAAGATCGTTATACAAAGAGTCTCCGAAGCCAGTGTAAAAGTGGACGGAAAAATTGTTGGAGAAATCGGGAAAGGGCTTATGCTGCTGGTAGGTATAGATGAAAATGATGAAAAGACAGATGCGGACTGGCTTGTACAAAAGGTTTTAAACCTGAGAATCTTTGGAGATGAAGATGACAAGCTTAATCTTTCCGTGAAAGATATTTCAGGAGAAATTCTTTGTATCAGTCAGTTTACATTGATTGCAGATTATAAAAAAGGCAACAGACCTTCTTTCATAAAGGCTGCAAAACCGGATAAAGCGGTGCCACTTTTTGATTATTTTAAGGAAGAAATCACCAAATCCGGATTAAAAACAGAAAGCGGAATTTTCGGAGCAGATATGAAGGTTTCCCTGATCAATGACGGACCGGTTACCATTGTGATGGATTCTATCACCAAAAGCTAAGCAGAAAAAGACAAATGTGTAAAATACACCCGATACGCTTCAATTTATGAAGCGTATTTTTTTGATGAGTAAGTATCAAATATGTGCTCTTAAATCTCATAGGTTTTGAAAACCTTTGAGATAATCACTCAAAACAAAAAAAATCCCTTATATAAAAGAAAAGAGTAAAAATTTAAAAAATAAAATCACAAAAAAGTGATTTGTTTTCATTTTATTATTATTTTTGATATAAATCAAAACTGATTTACAACCATTTAACAAAATTATATGAAAACAAAAATCAACCTTTTCGCATTATTTGCGTTCTGCTCTACTCTGTCTTTCGGACAGGACAGTCAGCCCAAAATGGCTAATGATCAAAATTCAATTATTTACGTCTGCTTTTCAAAAGGCATCAATTCAGAAAAAACGGCTTTCAGCAGAAACGCTGATCTGGAAAGATTCTCAAGAGAAAACCACATTTCATTTAAGTATGATCTGGACTTTACAGACAGCAAACTTGATGAAATGGCCAGAAGCAGCAAAGCCATCGGTAATTCCGGAGAGTCTGTGGAAAAGCTGAAAAGAATCTATAAGGCTGATATTCCTCTTCAAAATAAAGAAGTTTCAGAAAAAATTATCCGTACTCTTGAGAGATTTCCAGAAATAGAATATGTATCTGTAATGAGTGCCGAGCCTATTGAACCTCCTTTGGTAAATGCTTTTGTAGCGACTCCTGATCTGGAAAGCCTGCAGATCTATCTGAATGACAATCCTGGAATCAACGCCAAATACGCATGGTCAAGAGGAATCACAGGGCAGAATATCCGTGTGCGCGATGTAGAATATGGTTTCTATAAAACTCACGAGATGCTGTCTAACCAAAATTCAATTCAACTTGAACCCGGCTACTCTCCTAATGCAGGATTGGCCAATAATAACTATCGTGACCATGGAACTGCTGTAGTAAGTATTTTAGGTTCTATAAAAGACAATATAGGACTTACCGGAGCTGCTTATAGTGCTTCTGAAATAAAAGGTTATATGGAATGGACTACTGTGGGATACAACCGAGCTTCTGCTGTAAGCAGATCTATCAATGCATCTCAGGCCGGAGATATTATATTATACGAAATGCAGACTGGTGGAAAAGACGGTCAGTATTGCCCTGCGGAATATGATAAAGTAATCTGGGATCTTACAAAAGCTGCTACTGATTCAGGAATTATTATCATTGCAGCAGCGGGTAATGGAAATCAGAATCTGGATGACCCGTTTTATGCCACCTATCTTGCGAGAGGAAACAGCGGTGCTATCATTGTAGGAGCAGGATCTCCTAATACTACCCATTCGAAATTAAGCTTCAGCACTTTTGGTAGCAGAGTGGATGTTCAGGGTTGGGGAAGCAGTGTGATGGCTGCAGGTTATGGATCTTATGCGAAATACGACAATGACAACAACAGAACTTATAATTATTTCAGTGGTACAAGTTCTGCAACACCGGTGGTTTCTTCTGCTGCTATTTTAATCCAGTCTTTCTATCGCCAGACTACAGGTCAATATTTAACACCTTCGGCGATGAAAAACCTTTTAATTTCAACAGGAATTCCTCAGGGAGGAACAGTGACGGGCCAAAAGATCGGACCTCTTCCTAATGTTAAAAATGCTATCCTTCAACTGGAAAGTAATTTTACAGCACCTGTTAAGACTTTACCATCATTAGAGGTTAAAATTTATCCTAATCCATCCAGCAGTTCCATTGCTATTCAAAGCAATGAAAATAAAAAACTGGATGTAGAGATTATTAACCTTCAGGGACGTACAGTGATTAAAAATTCCGTTCTACCAAATGAAAAGATTGATATTTCGCAACTTCCTACGGGACAGTATATCATCAATATTAACGAAGGCCAGAGGAGAGTTGTTGAGAAATTAACCAAATTCTAGAATACAAGATTTTTTATACATTTATTTCACATCAAACCCTCTTTCAGAAAAATGAAAGAGGGTTTTTATTATCAATTTTTATTGATTTTATTTTGCCGGAACGCTGCTGAAATTAAGCGCTACTTTGATGTTCATATCTGAAGAAGTCTGATTCTTCAATTCATAAACGGTTCTTACCGTTAACCCTGAACTTTTTACAATTTCGTCCAGGAATCCTGTATCATTAAGATCAAGATTTAAGCTGGAAGAATTGGTGGAGATATTGGAACGTGAAGCTACTAATCTTTCTCCTGTTCCGTTAGAAGAAACGTATATTTTTACCGTTTTGAATGCACTCAGATTTCCTCCGGAAGGAGAAGCCACAGAGATTTTCGCATCTGAAATTCTTACATCTTTAATTTTTGCATTATTATTTCCTCCGAACCAGGTCTGTACATTGGTAGCCGTTGCAGTGGAAGAAACTTCTTTATCCGCAGGAACTCCTGTAGACACTAAAACATTCGTTGTGTAGGGAAATGTATTCTGAACCAGCGACTGTACAGTTCCGCAACTTACAAGTACAGCTGAAGCGGCCATTGCTGTTAGAACTATATTTTTCATAATTTTAAATTTTAAACTTCAAAATTTAGTTTGCAGAAATTGTACCAAATTGATTGGGTCTTATTCCACAGTCACCGTAAAACTTCCTTTGGTATTTCCCGAAGCCATGTTACTTTTTCCGATAATTAACCATACTTCACCTTGTCCGGGAGTATCATAAGTAATTTCTCTTCCAAAAGGTCCGTCGTAGTTCCCGTTTGGAAGTCTGATCTGATTGAAACGGATATTAAAATCTTTCTCTTTTGTTGAAATTTTCGCTTTGATATTGGGACGATCATAACGGGTCAGTTTTAAAATCAAATCCTGATCATCCTTTGTAAATTCTTCTCCAATTGTAAAAGGCAACTGGTTGGCATCTGCCGTTCTTATGATCTGGCCGTCTTTTTCATCTCTCATTACGCCTTTGCGCAATACTTCCTTAGTGACCGGAGCGTTGTTAATAATTGAATCTTTTTTCCTTGATGCTACAGAATCTTTTTTTACCACAGAATCAGGCATTTCTGTTACCACTGTAGAGTCCTTATCCGCGACATTTGTCACAGCAGGTTCTTTTTTACAGGCAACAATTATCAAAGGAATTAACAATAAGCTTTTTTTCATAATAATTAATTTTAAGAATGGATCAGCATCTATTATGCTGAGCTCATTGAAATGCTAAAATTGTTCCAATCCGTTGAATGTTTTATTTTCCGTTTGTAATTCTTTTTCATCATTTGTTCCTGCCCATTTAAATGTAAAGTACATAAAGTTGAGCAATACTCCCATCAATAGAGTAACACCCCATGTTTTGGTATATTCCATAGGATAGATGAATCTCACCACAATATCCGAGAAGAGACCAAAGGGATTGTTGAGAATATCCCAGCTGTTCCATCTCAGAAAACGGCCAAGATAGACTCCAAAGCTGCTCATAAAAAGAAAAAGGACAACTAACCCGCTGATGATATTTCTATTCATATAATCAGAAAGCCTCTTTTCAATATCATGAAGACTTATAAAGCCACAGATCAGTCCTGTCCAGGCATAGGAAAGAATCACAATGAGGTCATACCAGATCGGTATCTCATTTCTTGCTCTGAGGTGAAAAAGATCTGTAAGAATGTAGGGAGAATTGGGAAAGAACAATATCCACACTATTACTATAAGGATCAATGAAGTTTTGCTTTTAATATTAAAGGCAAGAATAAAAGAACTTAGTAATAAAGGAATCCACGCAAGAAAAAGATTCCAGTTGAGAAACAAAAACACTTTTGTATCGCTGATATAATATCTGAAAGCTGAAAGGCTGAAACAGAATATGGTCATCATTATCAACAATAGATTAATTTTAAATCTAGAGGATTCCACTAAGTTTTTCATGATATTTTATTTGATGGTATGATAATATATGATCTTTGAAAAGAATGTTTTTGATGTTTCATTTTTCACTTTATCCTGCAAGGTCTTTTTAAGTTTCTGATCATTTTTTTCATCCGCATATTTAAGAAGTGCTTTTTCACTAAAATTGATGGAAGTTACATGATAATTGACCGCAAAATCCTTTCGTTCCATATTCTGGGAAGTAATAAAACCACCCCAGTTGAAGTAACTGCACGCGAGAACAGTTCCATAAAAAAACCAAATCATTGTATTGATAAGGAAAATGTTTCTTTTCTGTTTTTGGATTTTAATATAAGTAAGAACCAGGCCAACTAACGATAATAACAGAAAAGCAAAAACCCCCAACCTTTTATAGGTGAATGCATAATTAACAATATACTCATAGTTTTTAAGGGCTGCGGAAACCACAAGAATAGCATTGAGGAATATCCAGATTTTGGCTAAGATTTTCAACAAACCTGCTTTTGGATCAAAATTAAATCCGGCTTTAAAATAAAACATGATCACCAAAATAGCCATGACAATAGACATAATTACTGCATTTACTCTTTCATGGGTTTCTTCTGAAAGCTGAACCGGTGTTTTTATGGCTTCATAAAACTGTTCATAATTGTAAGTAATAATAAAGAACACCAATAAAACATTCAACAAGACAAAAGAGATTACTCCACTCATTCGTTCTGCAGCAAGGTCAAGAAAAGAATAAGTAGCCTTTGGAACCCGGGAATCTTTGCGGAAATCATTATCCAGAACATGATTATTTTTGTAAATGAGTTTTTCCACCGCATAATTCCAATAATTAAAAGCAATAAAAAATCCTAAAACCGAAAGACAGAATACCTGCCAAATATTAAGATCCAACTCATAATCTGTGAAAAGGGCTGCAAAATGATTACTTCCTGCGGAATAAATTCCAAAGAAAACAGAAACAAGTACCAGCGGAATCAAAATGAAAGCCAATGTCTTTTGCCATAATCCGGGAACATTCTTTTTAGGCAGCCATTCATCAAAGCTGAAAAAACGGCAGAATGAAGTACAGCAGTTTATCATAAAAACCGGAATTAAGAATAAAATTTTCAATCTTCTGTTCTTCGATTTATAGCCAAGCAAAAGCAGTGAGCTTGCCACCGCAATAAAAGAGGTAAAATCTCCGAACCACGCAAATGCAACACCAGACAGAATACTTGTTGTAAAAAGGACATATAACGTTCTGGTTTTATTTTTTTCCGGTGTTCTAAACAGCGTTAGTACGGCATAGACAATTCCCAGAATTCCAAGGTTCAGCCCTATGTCCTGATCATAAAAAACGATGACAAAAAGAAGGGCTGTAAGAAATATATAATGATGTGTTTTCATGAGGTTTATTATTTAATATTTAAAAATTTAAAGGATTGAAAGATTTAAATTTTGAGAACCGCTTCCAACCAGGGAAACTGTGTCATTATATAGAGGTATAAGGTTGTAATCGGAATATTGACAAGCAGGAGAAGGACCGAATTACCAGAAGCTTTCTGTTCTGAAACATCAGTAAGATAAATAATCAACTCGTGCAGAAGGATAAACATATTAATCACGGCAGTTACCAATACATAATAAAAGCCAAGCTCAAGAAGAAATTCTGCTCTTATCAACCAAAATGCAAACAGCAGAAGGGTTCCCAGCAGAAAAGAAACAATGAATGATCTTTTCCCTAGCGGACTGAATTTTATTTTTCCCATGATCTTTAGTTTTTAATGAAAAACTGCCGTTTCTTTTTGTTGAATAAAGTCTTTTACATGTTCAAAATTCTGCCATAGCAATTCTTCAAAGTCCCAATGATGGAAGGTTCTCATATTTTGTCCCTTTTTATAAGCTTTGATATAAATTTTCACATATTCAGGAAGGATAAGTGTTCCTAATACGATAGCTGCCAGAAGATGCGCATTGAGCTTACCGTTTCCCAGAAGCAGGTACTGCATGGCAATTTCATCTTCGAAGTTGGTTCCACAGCCCGTAATCAGGTGGTGAACATCATGGTTTTCCATCTTTGGAATCATTGAGAAGCCGTGTTTCCTGTAAAATTCACCCAGTTTTCTGCCTAAGGAATCTTCCTGAAATTCCAGCAATTGTTTTTCATTGAACTGCCATTGTCTTTTTTTCTTTTTGAAATATTTTCTGTATAACTTTTGAGTTTTATCGTACACAAAAAGCAGAAACTGAACACGTATTTTTTTCATACCGTATTATTTAAAAATTAGATATTGATGAATATTAATTATTGAAAAAAACTAAGACCTATCATGGCGTACAGAAATGCGATGGGAATATTAGCAGTCAAAATAAGTATGGCTATCATACATTCTATAAATTTTGATGTATTTAAAACACCATATATCAAAAGCCCCAATATGCATAATAAATTGACTGGCACTCCGAAAACGATCAGCAGATACCCTGCTAAGGCAAACCCGTCATTTTTTGTAATAAGAGCTCCTAAAAGACAAAGAGTTCCAATTGAAAAAAATACTCCGAATACTGTCTTGCCCAGATCTATTATTTCTGAATCTTTCATTATTATTTAGGATTAATCACAAACCAAGTTTTAGCTTCCGGCAAACGGACTCCCGAAAATCCCTACTGCTAATTCAATCCATACCAATGCTATAGTCAGCACAATGAAAATACATATCATCACTTTCTGACTTTGTTTTTTAATTCTGTTTCTGATCAGATTGATGAGAAAACCGGTTGTAAAAAGCAAAGCTCCTGCAATAAGAAAATCTGCTCCTGACCAGTTCACTTCCTTAGAAAATAGATTTCCAACCAAGGGAATACTGAGTAAAGCTAATGGAAGGGCATAAATTGTGAGTGTTTTTTGTTTTTGTGTCATCATTTTATTTAATTTTATTATATAAAGTACTTTGTAATTCAAAGTTAATTTTTAAAAAAATATAGGACTATCGCCCCAATAATTTTTCCAGTGCATTCAAATGTTCCGTAAAAGCTTGCCTTCCACTTTGTGTAACACGATAAGAGGTTTTAGGCTTCTTACCTACAAATTCTTTTTTCACTTCTATATAACCAGCTTTCTCCAGTGCATTGCTGTGGCTTGCCAGATTCCCATCGGTTATTTCGAGCAGGTTTTTCATTTCGGAAAAATCAACCCAGTCGTTGACCATAAGAACGGACATAATGCCCAGTCTTACACGGCTTTCGAATTCTTTATTGAGCTGATTTATTTTGATCATAATTTCTTAATTCTTATTAGGAAAACACTGATTTCCAATTGCACCTCCTCCATATTGAAGAGCCAAAGATCTATTTACCAAGATATATTGACATCCATTATTGTACTCTCCCCTGTTGGTACCTGCCTTTTGAAAAATATTAAAAGAAAACATTCCCATTCCACTTCTTTTAAATCCAATTTTTAAAGGCTCTCCATCTTCTACAGAGATACAATTAGCCTTATCTAATTTACTTTTTAAAACTCTAACCTCTCTTTCTTCCCATCCTACTAAATCTCTAATTTTTTTTGATTGTAAAACATTGGAACCTACATTCCAATTTTGATACATAATTTTTGTTGAATCTTTAGTTGTTATCGTTAAACGATTCAATACTTTATCACTTTTAAATTCAATATTTACAGAATAGTTTTCGGGCTTAATTGCATTATAATATTTAATTAAATCTGCGATTTCAACTTCTCTCAAGTAATACTCTTCTTTCAGTTCAGAAACTGAATAACTCTTATCAAAACTTCCAAAAGCATAACCAATCATTAAAGTCACTGCAATAAAACCTACTAAAAACAAACCTCCAATGGCACAAAGTATTATAATGAAATATTTGAATATTTTATTCATTTTACTATTTATACTTCTTATGCATGATCAATCCATAGACAATATGCAGAACACCGAAACCAATGGCCCAGAACAGCAATCCCCATCCTAAAAAGAACAAAGAAATAAGTCCTAAAATAATTTCAAGATATCCTAAATACTTTACATCTTTTAATGTATATCGTTCTGCAGCTACCAAAGCTAATCCATAAAAAATAAGAGTAGCCGGAGCAATGAAAACAAAAAGATGATGATAAAGCAGAGCGAGACAAAAGACACCGCCTGCTAACAAAGGTACTGCAAAGGTAATCAAAAGTCGCTTTGTCGTGGCATCCCAGATCTTCAAACCTTTTTTTTTGCTTTTGTGGGCAGTAAAAATATAACCACTAAGAACAGCTACAACCAAAATAGCAATCCCAATCAGAACAAGTTCTTTAACCAAGGCAGGTCCCAGAATATTTCTGTCCCCATCAAGATAGTTGATCCCTTCTCTCTGAAAAACAAAATACACATATACGACTCCAATAATAGCCGTTAAACCCGCAACAACTCCGGATAAACCACTTAGCGAAATAAATCTGGAGGACCGTTCCATCATAGAACGGATATGGGATAAGTCTTCGTGATAGTTTTTTGAATCCATAAAAAGAACTTTGAATTACAAAGTTATAATTTATTTTGAATTTCCCTACTCTTTATTTTAAATTTTAAAATATTTTTTACTAAAAACCTCATCATTACTAACAGAAGTAAAAAAAGAGAACCCTACTAAAGCAGGATTCTCAATCATATATTAAAATCTGTACGTGTTATAATGGATTCTGAACAATCAATGGGTTAGCATTGATTTCAGTTCTTGGAATCAGGAATTCCCAACGTAAGTCTGTATTAGCTACTGTCATTACATTATTAGTCACTACTGAAGAATGATTAGCTCCTGTTCTGTCCAAACCTAAATTCAATCTCTTAAGATCTAAGAATCTGAAACCTTCACCCCAGAATTCAAGTCTTCTACTGTCAAGAATTTCTGTGATATAAGCAGCACCTGTTGTGGTAGCCCCAGGATATGATGGGTTTCTGTTTTTAGCAAATACGTTGAAAACGGCTTTAGAACCAGCTTCGTCTCCAGATCTTGCCAAAGCTTCTGCTTCAATAAGATACATTTCTGCAGATCTCATATAAGGAACATCTACCCTGCTGTCTGCTTGGCTTGCAGCAAGAAACTTCTGTCCTGTATACGGGAATTTAGCATATGTTGAAGGTAAAGCAAGTGCTGTATGTGCACCCGTTGGATCAAAATTCTTAGTTCTGATATCTGTAGATGGGAATGATAAAAACAATTTACTATTAATTGCTTTAGGGGCCTGACGAATATTGGTGGAGTTAAAGTTTCTTGACATATATGCTCCAAAATTCGAAAATGTGTCTCCCTGATCTGCTATAATAGTAGCACCCCACATCCATTCAGAAACACCTGCTAAATTATTAAATCCTGCGGTATAGGTTGCATTATCCATCAGAGCAAATCCTACACGTGCTGATTGAGCTGCTGTTACAGCAGCAGCATAATTCCCCTGCGTTAATGCAATTCTGGCTTTTAATCCTAAAACTACTTTGTCATTAAAATGCGATTTTGTAGCTCTGGTTATTCCTGTAAGCCTTGTTGATGCTTCATTAAGGTCTTTATTGATCTGAGTATATACTTCTTCTACTGTGTTTCTTGCCAAAGGAATTTCATTCGCTACCAATCTGATTGGAACTCCAAGCTGAGTATTGTTTGTACCTGGCACATATCTTTTACCATAAATTTGAACTAACATATAGTAACAGAAAGCTCTGAATGCATAAGCCTCACCAATAGCTGCTTTAATGGTAGTAGCATCAGCAGCAGTAGGTGCTGGAACTGAAGGGCCATTTGCAATAACCAGATTTGCATTTCTGATTAATGCATAATAAAACTGATAAGGATAAAAATCATTAGCGGCATTATCATTTACCTGATCCTGCCATCTCACCGTTGAAATATACCAACCGTTTCCTGTAGAAGGAAATACAAGATCATCTGCTAAAGCATCCATCATGATCATAATTCCACCCTGACCATTTTGTCCCTGATTATCATTTTGTCTGAAATACATATCTCTATGCATCCCGTTTACAATAGCCATAAGGTTGGCAGCACTTGAATAAGCTGCTTCCTCAGAGGCCGCAGTCGTAGGATCCGTTTCAAGATAATCACTCTCACATGAAACCGTTCCCGCAAAGACTGAAAGAACAACAGCCCATTTTATATATTGTTTTGCTATATTTTTCATTACTTTAATTATTTAAAAAGATACATTAAATCCTATTGTCACCACTCTCGCCGGAGTATACCTGTTTGATGCCGTACCGTTGAATGCCTGAGCTGGCTCCAACCCTTTTCTTGCTGTTTTACTCCATAAATTTTCACCTGAAACAAGGATTCTTAATCCTGAAACCCCCAGCTGAGATAAAGTTTCCGGAGTAAAGCTATAACTTAAAGTAGCTTGCCTAAATGTAAGAAAATCTGAGCTTACCAGCCATCTTGATGAAGCAGCATTAGAACTTGTATATGTTGAAGAGTTCAATGCCGGAATATCTGTGATTTGTCCAGGCGTTGTCCATCTATCCAGAATATCTGTACTTAAAGCTCCTCCCTGTGAGTAACTAGACATCAAAGCAGCATAGTTGGAGTCATATGTTTTTCCACCTAACTGATAGGTAAACATTGCTGATAGTGACCATTGTTTATAGGTAATTGTAGTTCCGAAACTTCCAAACAAGTCAGGAATTGCTGTGCCAGAATAGTCATATTTTGCTTTATTGAAGTTGGTAGTAACTTTTTGACCATTTACCGTTCTGATATCTGCAGCTGTTGTATTAGCATAAGCATCAGCTACCAGGAATAAAGGTGAACCATCCGCAGGATCTACCCCATACCATTGTCTCAACCAATAATCATACACTGAGTGTCCTACAGAAATTTTCTTAGTTCCATTGATAATTTCCGTTATCCCATTGGAAAGTTCTGTAATCTGATTTTTAAGCGTAGAGGCATTGGCATTAATATTCCAGGTAAAATTTTGATTTTTAATAACATCAGCATTAATACTGAATTCAAATCCGCGGTTATACATAGTTCCTACATTTCGACTAATTGTATTATCTGGAACACCTGAAGAAACCGGAACCGGAACCGGGAAAATCAGATCTTCAGTCACTCTGTTATAATATTCTACAGACCCTGTAATTCTATTATTTAAAAAGCCAAAATCAATTCCTACATCGGTTTGTTTATTAGCTTCCCAGGTAATGGTAGGATCTGCTAAAAAACCAAATAAGATTCCAGGCTCCTGAGCATTATTATATCCTAAAGTATATGTACTTTTATACATGTAATAACTGTCTGTTCTGTCATTCCCAACTTCACCATATGACGCTCTCAATTTCAATTCACTGATAAGATTAGAATTACTTAAAAATTCTTCTCCTTTCAGTCGCCATCCTGCACCGAGAGACCAGAATGAATCCCATCTTACATCTTTGGCAAACCTTGATGAACCATCCCAGCGGATAGAACCTGAAAGTAAGTATTTTGATTTGTAATCATAATTCAATCTTGAAAATACTCCTTCTTTTCTATAGTTGTCTGAACGTGAAGTAAGTGATGATGGAGTCACAAAGTTAACCAACTCATCATTATCATCTACGATCTGACCTTTTTTATACCCATAAAGATATTCATACATGAATTTATAATTTTCATGTCCTAAAAGGAATTCAAAATTATGATCTCCAAATTTTCTTTTATAGTTTAAGAGCTGGTTCCAGGTAAAGGTTTGCTCTGTAAAGCTAAATTTTTCCGCTGAACCTCCCGGAGCTGCATCTCCAATAATTTTATTTCCATAAGTACTTCTTCTGTTATTTCTGATATCATACCCTACATTGGTAGACAAAGTAAGATAAGGATCTACTTTGATTTCAGCATAGGCTCTGGAAATAATATAATAGTTTTTAGAAAGGTCTTTATTTAAAAGTGTTTCCTGAATTACGTTTCTTCCAGCCGCCGCATCAGCACCCCTAGCACTTCCAGCATCATACATGATATTCCCGGCACTATCGTAAAGTGTAGCAAATGTAGTAGGATCATGAGCATACGGACTGTAAATAGGTCCCATTGTTCTTGTCCATCTGTATGGGTTGATATAAGCAGAATTATTATCTACACCTTCTACCGAGTTATTTCCGTTAGAAGATACTCCACTGATACTACTCCCTAATTTCAACCAGCTTTTAACCTGAGAATCTACTTTTAATCTTGCCGTAAATCTTTCAAAATCTGATTTGATAAGATATCCGGTTTCATTGGTATATCCTACTGAGGAAAAATAGGTTGTTGTATTACTTCCTCCACTGTAATTTAATTCATAATTCTGTCTGAAACCTGTATTCATCAATGGTTTTTGCCAATCCAGGTCTGTATATTTTAACTGAGCATTTGAGTTCAAAAGTCCATTGACAACCAATTGATTATCCGGCACATTAAAAACATTGGTCTTAAGAACACCTGAAATCAATTGTGTAGTAGCGTAAGCATTGGCATCCGCCACACTAGTACCTGGTACAGAAGTCATTCTACCGTTTCTTATTGCCTCCCAAACAAGAGGATAATATTGATAAACATTTACTCTGTCATATTCCGGGATTGATCTTCCTACCGCTCCGGTACTCATGCTAAAGTTAAATGCATCTTTTCCTTTTCTACCGGATTTTGTAGTGATCAAAACAACACCATTAGCAGCAGCAGAACCATACAAAGAAGTAGAAGCAGCATCTTTCAGGATATTGAATGATGCAATATCATTGGGATTAATTGCCGCAAGAGATCCGGTATACACTGTACCATCAACTACATATAACGGAGCAGTTGTAATTCCATAAGAGCCTATCCCACGGATCTGGATACTTGGTGAGCTTCCCGGCTGTCCTGTTCCGGTACTTACTTTTACACCAGCACTGGCTCCATCCAAAGCCTGCCCGATACTTGTTATCGGTCGATCGGCAAATTGTTTTGCTTTAATTTCTGTATTGGAGCCAACCATTGTTTCTCTTTTCTGGCTTCCGTAAGCAACCACTACAATTTCATCAATCTTGGTATCCTGCGGTATGGTGTCGCGCTTAGCCTTTTGGGCTTCTACCATGTGTCCTCCTACAAAGAATAGCACAGCAGTACTTAATATTAACTTCACTTTCATATTTAACATATTTTAACAGTATGAATGCAAATATATGTAACAAAAATTAATAAAAAGGCAATAAAAAAGATAATTAAATAAATTAACCGCAAATGATTTATATTTTTAATCAATTAATCAATATTAATTAAAAATATAAGTTAAAATTGAGTTAATTTAGTTTTAAAAATATTAAACAATTATTTAAAATTAGTTAAAACAATGAAAATATTATACTAAAATTGTCATTTTATTGACACAAAAAAACAATTAGATAAAATAATACATGAATAACACAATATAAAAAATACAAAGAAAAATGCTAGATTTCTATTAAAAACATTAGAATCTAAGATTAAGATAAAACATAAAAAATCCGGAAAAACAAATGTTTCCCGGATCATATTTAGACAAAATACCTTTTTTTAAAACAATTAAAAAATTACTTCACTCTTAATCTTTCTTTAATAGACTCAATATTTTTCTTTGCAGAATCTTCAAGAATAAGGCTGGCACTCATATGAATCCTTGCCGGCATCAGCTCATTAAAGTGGTCAGTTCCTTCCCATGAAACTTTTTTGATTAATGCTAGAGCATCGCTGCTTCTTGATGCTATAGTATGTAAAAACTTCTCCAGCTTTTCATCCATTTCTTCAATAGTATCTGAAACAGAATGGTAAATATTATGTTGCTCAGCCCATTCTGCAGATCTGAAATCTGCATCAATGGCCATAGCGGAGAATTGTGACTTACCTATTTTTCTTTCAACATAAGGCCCAATTACAAAAGGTCCGATGCCAAGATTGATTTCAGTAAGTGCCAGCGCTGAATCTTTAGTAGCAAAACAATAATCTGCTCCGCAGGCAATTCCTACTCCTCCACCGGTAGTTTTCCCCTGTACTCTTACCACTACAATTTTTCCGCAGTTTCTCATTGCATTTAAAACTTTAGCAAAACCTCCGAAAAATTTTGTGGAAGCCTCCAGTTCCTCAATGGCTAAGAGCTCGTCAAAACTTGCTCCTGCACAAAACGCTTTCTCACCTGCACTTTTTACTAAAATAGCCTTCACTTCTTCTTTTGCTCCTTCTTCAAGGATGGTTTCTGCCAGCTTTTCTAAAATTGCCCCCGGAAGAGAGTTGCTTTTGAGTGTTCCGAAAGTAATTTCGGCAATATTATTTTTAATTTCTGATGCTACAAATTCGCTCATTTTTATTTTTATTGGATTCTTACAAAAATACGAAATACAGCTCGTTTAGAGAAACTTAAAGTATAAATTTTCTTTTTAAACCTGCATATTTCACAACATCTATTACGTAGAAATACGGAGTTTTTAATTTGGTATTTTCTACTCTAGCACCACCCTACTATTAATCGTTCCTTTGAACTGAGAATACATAATAATCAAAAGGCGGATTCTGAAAAGCCTGCAAGAGAGTAAGAATTTAAAAAAACTAAAAACATTTTATCATGGACGAGTACATTGGAATTGTAAAATTATTTGCAGGAAATTTTGCACCTAGAGGCTGGATGTTTTGTGACGGAAGTCTGATAAGCATTTCAAGAAATTCTGCCTTATTCTCTATTTTAGGAACAACGTATGGTGGAGACGGTATTACTACTTTCGCTTTACCTAACTTAAAAGGGCGTATGGCTCTAGGAGCAGGAAATGTAAATGCCAACCAATTTTATCCTTTGGGAGTAGTGTCCGGAACTACACAAAATACACTTTTAGCATCCAACCTTCCAAGTGTGGGTGCAGGATTTCAGCTTAAGGTAGCTAATAAAAATGCTAATTCATCTACCCCTACAGCCACTTCAACAATTGCGATCTCAGGGACACAAGTGGGAAGAGATTTCAATGCAGTACCTAGTTTCGTGAATGATGCCAACCCTGATACGATTATTAATAATCAAAGTATTGCCTTCATAGGACAAAATCTGCCTGTGAACAATATGCCACCTTATCTAGGTTTAAATTATATCATCTGTGTTGAAGGTATTTATCCTCCAAGAGATTAATAGCTATACAATAACCTAACATTTAAAACAAAAATCATGAAAAGCACTACTTTTTTAGCAATCTGTAGTCTGCTCATTTCAATTTTCTCATTCGGGCAGACCAGTACGGAACAATTTGAGACAGAATCGAACGGGAGTACAAGCTTCACCGATAATGGAGTCATTTTCAATATCATTTCACATGTAAGTGTTTTTGATATTCAGGGGAATTTCCCGGGAACTGGCTGGAGTGGAACAGCTAATGATAACAGATACATTGATAATTCTAACAATACTCAATCTCCGCCATCATTCAGTATAAAAACCACTTCCAATTTGTTTAAAGTAAACAGATTCTGGATGTATCTTTCTGCATTGAACCTGGATCTTAATGTAGCAGGAACACTTACTGTAACCGGAAAACTAAGCGGTGTAACAAAATTTACGCAAACAAAAACTACCGGATTTGCAACCAGCTTAGGCAGCACAAATGGATACACCTTAATTGATCTTACCAACTTAAATGGTCAGAATTATTCAAACATTGTGATTGATGAGTTACAAATCACCGCGAACGGAGCTTTCCGATATGTAGGTTTGGATGCTTTCACTTGGGTGAAAGACAGTAATCTGGTACTGGGTACTTCAGAAACTAAAAGCATTAAAAAAGACCTGACTGTTTATCCTAATCCAACCAACGGACCTATTTCTATTACTACAGAAAAAGCCAGTGAAGCTAAAATCTATAGTCTGGATGGTAAAATGCTGAAAACTATACAAACTCAAAAAGGGAATAATGAAATCAATATTTCAGAGCTTCCAAAAGGAGTTTATATTATTAAAACAGCAACAGAATCTACGAAAGTTATTAAAAACTAATCGTAAGAAATTTCACAAGTTCCATATTCCCATAAAGATTCTAATTCATGAATGACAAATCCCTTTCGACGAAGGGATTTTGTCATTTTACCGGGTCCATTTGTGGAGATGCTCTATCCTTCCGTTTCTATTAAGTAAAGCCTGGAATCTCAATTTTAATAAGATTTTACGTCCCTCGATAGTTCTTGTGAAAACTATCTCAGATTTCCCTATCATTTTATCCCATAGTTTTTTAAAAAGTTCTGCATTTTTTTTATTTTTTGCAAAAATTTCAGGTATAGGATAATAAATATCTTTTTCCAAAAACAATAAACCTCTTTTTTGTTTCAATAGATATCTTGGGTTATCTATTTGTGATACCAATTCCTGTAAAGTTTGTATAAACTGGGCATTTTCATATTGACTTCCTCCATCCAGATAACAAAATGCATTTTTATTTCTGTCTGAAGAACTTACAATTCTAAGTTTTTCAATAGAGGTACGGATTACTTTCTCATGAATCAAGCCATATAGGATTATTTCAGCAAGGGAACTAAGCTGTCTTCCAACATTTTTACATCTTAAATACTGTTTTGTAGACCTATACAGTTTTCCGCCATAAACAACTATACCTGCAATACCAAATAGAGAAACCAATAATGAAAAACTTTTTATAGATTTAATTTCATCAATATTTCTGAGAAGCCCCATCAGAAGATCCTGACAAAATAGCAATAGGGAAGAAACCATTATTTTTGCAAAACTCCCACTCATTTTACCCAGATAATCCATCCGCATTTTCCCCATACCTGTCATATTCACTGAAGGGACCTCAATTTCTTCCACCAAAACACTTCCTTTATCAAGAGCAGTTTTCCATCGCTGAGCAAGAGCAGTTCTATCTTTTGCCCATGCAAAGAATATCTGATTAATTTCTGGTAATTCTTCTTTACATTCTATCGTTTTAATATTAAGTCGTTCAATATTATTTTCAATGGTAACCTCATCTTTGTAGGAAATCCCAACAAAAGTTTTAAATCTTTTTTTTATATTACTGAAATCCTGTCCTCCATCAATATCACAGGAATCAAAACATACCAGGTGCCAGATATTTCCTGTTTTGTTTACATTATCTTTATCCGTTCTGATAACTCTTCCTCTCATTTGATTAGAGACCACGAAAGAACTTACAAAACTGGCCAGCACAAGACTATTCATTTTGGGAGCATCCCAACCTTCTCCTAACAAAGACTTTGTACCAATTAAGACCTGAATTCCTCCACATTGAAAGATCTCAGTTACTATATGAACTACATCATGCTTTATCTGATCTGTAAGATTAATTATCAAATAACTCTGATCACATAAAAGAGCAGAAAAAGATACTCCAGATATACTCTTTTTTACACAAAGCTGATCAAACATATCCTTTGCACTCGAAGGGATGAGCACCAAACTACCTGTAAGAATTCCTATTTTTTTATTCTGTGAATTTTCTCTTCTAAGTTTTTCAAATATTGGAATTGCTCCAATCTTATCAAGATTTAATATATTCTCGGTGCTATTGTTCAGATATTCTTTTTTAATAAAATCCGTGAGAATTACCATTCTGAGATCTTCTTTAAGAACTGAAAATTCAAAATCTGCAATTTCCTTTATCCCTTGAAGCTTACCAATACTTGAATTAAGAATCTGATTTACATTTTTACTATTATAAAAACTAATTGTTCTTTGTTCAAGAAACCCCAATCTTCTGAGTCTGTTTCCTAGATCTGTCCGGTGATCTTCATATTTTTTAAAATTAATATCATCCAATAACAGATAAAAATCAAGAAGTTCTTCCATCCAGAAGAAATCAAATTCAGGAACATAATTTTGCTCATCTCCAATGATATTAAAATGGATATCTGAAATCTCTTTTCCTCTGAAATGAAGATAAACAAGTCCAGAGGTATATGATGATATATTTTCATAAATCCATTCCAAATGTAAATCAGGATTCAGGTACACAGGATGCTGTTCAAGAGCTTCAAATAATGTATCATCATTTTGAACTTCTTGGAAAAATGTAGCTGCCTGATGATGATAGTATTCAATTTTTTTCTCCTCTTCTTTTGAGGGTGAAGTAAAATAAACCAAATCCTGATGAGGGCAAAGATCTCCTTCAATCATCAATTCAGGAACAGAAATTTCTACATCTATAGGGCCATTCAGTTGAATATATTTTTGCCATTCGGAACCAGAAACATCAAAAGGAGGAGTCGCAGTAAGAGCAACAACTGTAGGACTGATCTTATTTTTCAATTCCATTAGACTTCTCCACCAGGCATTTTTCAAATGATGCGCTTCATCCAGAATAAGAGTGCCCACTTTTAACTTCTCTAGCCTTTTAACAATTTCAGCAACTGAGATTTTTGAAGTTTTTTTTATCAGATCTTCGTCTTGTTCATCCACACCAGAGGCAGAATGAATACCCTGATAAGTGGTAACAGTTAAAATTCCTGGTTTTTTAATATCAGAAGATATCCATTCAGGAATAGTTTCTGTATCCAGAAAAAGCTCACAAAATCTCTGAATCCATTGGTTTTTGATCGCCAGCGTGGGAGCAACAATCAATGTTGGCTCACCGAGTCTCAGCATTATTTCCAATCCAAGAATAGTTTTCCCAGAACCAGGAGGAGCCGAAATATGAAGATGATTATCATGCAGATAGTCATCCATATTGTCTAAAATTTTCTTCTGATAAGTTCGCCAGTCGTATTTAAAAGTTGTGTTTTTAGGGAAAACATTCATAATCACAATTTAATAAAACTAAACATACAATCTTAGAAAATCATCTGATCTCATGTTTTATTTCTGCAAAGCTAAAATGTACTTGTCTATATAAAGCTGTTTTTCTTTCAATTTGTACTGCTGGATATATCTTGGATGTTCCAACACCGTCATTGTATCAAACAATTTTGCTTCTTTATTTAATTTTGAAATAAAATCGGCATTCTTCTTACCAAGAACAAAAACTTCTGAAGTATCGAGATTAAGACTGATATGCTTATTCAGAGATTCTATCATAAAGTCTTTTACCGCTTCGAAAAGTTTTTTATCATCATAGTAATTAGCATTAAGCCATCCGTTTTTTGTTTTCCTTACGATAGCCAACGGAAATGGAGAGTTGATATAAATATCTTTGTAAAAAAGATCAGCTCCACCATAGCTCTCCATCATGTCATACATAAATACGGAAGAAATTTCATGGGTATGGGCAGATTCCATTTTGATTCCGCAGACACTTTCCAATCTTTTGGTATCGGTAAACGGAACTCCTGTTACTCCAGCTCCATGACGGCTTGGATTGATTCCAATGATAAATTTTCTTCGAGATGAATCATTATAATATTTATGATAAAACTTCTGCATTACCATCAATGTTTCAGGATTTTCCAGATACGGATTCAGAACATCAAAACCTTCAGGTAGATTCCCGATATAGTTCAGATTTTCATTGAATGTAATAACATGGTCTGCAAAAGTTGTATTCATATTTAGTTTTTAGAAAAAATAAAATTTTCAGGCTGATCATCATCAATATCCTCATCTTCATCTTCTTCACTTAAAGCCAGTTCAATATCAATAAATTGAATATATAAACCACATATCTCTCCATTGCCATCATATGCAAAATAAACAGGGTAGCTGCCGTCACCAAAGCCGCTGGCAAACATCGGAATCTGATAGTCGGTACCTGGAACCGTCCAGTTGATCCAGTCTCCTGCTTCTCTCTGATTGTTGGGATAATCTTTATAGCTTTGTGAGAAAAGCTCTGCAAAATAATCATCATAAACATTGTCGACATTTATTTCATCAACAAATTGATCTACAAAAGGAAGCACTTCTTTATCTGCAATACAACCTAAACCAGCATCCACCTCAAAACCAAAAAAATCATCATCGGTTACGCCTTCCAATTCTTCAATCCCGACCAATGCTTCTCTATAAATAACAGGTTTTTCTTTGGTAAATTCAACTTTTATAACAGCATATCTATCTCCCCAATCTTCGGATTTTACTACAGCAATAGCTACAGGAAAATTCCCTTTCGGAGCCTGAATAAAATAAGGTGATTGATTGCCATTCAGGGATACCAGCGGATCTCTTACCACCACTTTTCCGGAAGGAAGAGAAACATTTCCAATTTTCATGGTCTCCATTTTCAGCCCCATAATTTCATCAGAAATAAAATAGGTTTCCAGATCTGTAGGACAAACCAGAATATTTTTTACTTCTTCCCATTTTTGCATCCAGTTTTCGTTCATTGCTCTCGATTTTATGATTGAATTTTAAAATTAGTACTTTTTTACAAGAGAAAGAAGAAGCTGAAACTAAGAATATGTTAAAACTTAATCATTCACTTAAATAAATTATCGATCAAAAAGAAACTGAATTATCATATTTCATGATCCTCTTCCTAAGTTTTAATTCATATTATTTTTTTTATTAAATTCGTTTTCAATGAAATAGCGATTTCACCTAAAACTTTTAACCTATGATCGGAATTATCATTGAGCTTATCATTTCATGGCTTCTCCTTAAGTTTATAGCAAAAAAGGATCTTTCTGTTTTAGGATTTAAGCCTAATTCAACAAGGCTGGCTCATTGGAGCATTGGTCTTCTTTTGGCTGCTGCTATTTGCAGCCTTTATCATATCATGACAACTGCATTCATCAATAATGGCTGGATTCTGAATAAGCAGCTTACATTATCCGCTGCATTAATGGGTATATGGTGGGTTCTGAAGTCTGTATTGTTTGAAGAATTACTTTTCAGAGGAGCTTTGCTTTATCTTGCTATAGAAAAATGGGGTACGACAAAAGCCTGCCTTTTATCTGCTGCGTGCTTCGGAATCTACCATTGGTTTTCTTATAATGCATTTGGAAATCCTTTTCAGATGGGAATTATTTTTGGAATGACTGCTATCTTTGGGTGGATGCTGGCTGTATCTTTTGCTAAAACTCAATCTCTATATCTTCCTATAGGTCTCCATCTGGGCTGGAATTTGTTTAATATTATTGTATTTTCAAATGGTCCGTTAGGCAAACAGCTCTTCATGAAAGCCAATATAAACCATTTGGAAGGAATCCCTTCATTGCTTGTTTTTTTGTTTCAGATATTCGCGTTACCCATTTTAATGTACGGATATTTTAAGTTTAAGAAAAAAATATAAAAAAACTGCCAATCACGAGGAGTAGCAGCTTTGTGTATTGTTTTAAGTTAAAAAAGTCTAAGAATCCGCACAGATATAACATGCTCTGGCAATATCAGGCCATCTTCCAGGAAGACAACAGCTTCCGGGAGGACAAGGATTAAGGGTGCAAGACCAGTTTGGCCCGGCTCCTTTAAGAGATCTCAACTCATGTCTTGAAAGTTTTTTTAAGTTTTTCATAGTGGTTTGTTTTGATGTTCTCTCCTACTCTATATGCTTTTCGGATTTCGCCTATTAAAGTTAGTAATTTTTCAAACAAAAAACCATAACTAACTGAAATAATGAATATTTCAATTTATACAAGACTAATATTCTAAAGGCTTATAATTTCTAAAAACCTTATAGAGATCCTTATCATTTCCTTTGAATACTTTTTCTTCAATAACCTTAAACTTGCCTGTAGAATCTTTTTCTTCCACCACTATTTTATCAGAAACATCCACTCTGGCAAATTCTTGAAGAGAGTCTTTTCTGATTGTAAGAAAGGATGTGATAGTAGAGCCAGTTAAAATCAGTGAATTAATACAATTTAATTTAGGATTATAAGTTAAGTTTGGATAAGATTCAGAATTTTTGATGTGGATGAAATCTTTATTCTCAGGATCATAAACAAATAATGTCATCACTATATTTCCTCCTCTTCCTGCGATTCCACTTTGATAAGTCACATCATTAAAGCCATCATTATTAAAATCACCAATTTGAACATCTAAACCCGTTACTCCATCTTTGATAAATTTAAAAGTATTTTTTAATTCCCAGGTATGAAACATAGATCCTTTACTTTCCACCCAAATATCTTTTAGATCATAAACATTCAAGGTAACAAATACATCACCATTCTTAATATGTCTAAATTTTTCAAACTCTACTTTAGTTTTACCTTTTCTTCCCACATTCAGACTGTCAACAAATTTTTCTTCAGAATAATAGCCGTCTTTATCTTGTTTTAGATTTCCTGAACAGGAAAAAAGAAATAAAATTGAGAAAGCGCAAAAGACAATGTTAAAAGAAGTTTTTAATGATTTCATGATTAAAAATTTTCAAATTTTATTACTTATGTTAAGGTTTCAAACCTTGGCAGGAGTTATTAAAAAGTCCCTTTCAGTTTAAACCGGAAGGGACTCTAAATTTATATTTTATTTTGAATTAAATCAATCCAAATTGTTGGAAGTGGTGTGTAAAATGCTTTTTGTGCATCAGTTCCCACATTTCTTTATTCAGCTTTCCGAAAACGTAATTCATGTGCTCTGCCTGCGGGTTTTCCTTATAGTAGATCACAAACTTCTTCAGGTTATCCATGAATGACAGTTTTGCTGCTTCCAGATTTTTATGTTTGGGTTCCGGAAGTGAACCGTCCTGCGGAAGGAATGGAGCTGTAAATTCTTTTGGCATTGCTCTGTGGTTGTAAAGAGAATCCTGCCATTTTTCAAGATTTTCTTCTGGAGTAAAGCATTTTTCTGCTTCAGGCTCTCCAAAGCTTACCAATACCGCCTGTTCAAGATGTTCTAACATCTGCTGAGGAGACATTTTTCCCCAAAGTGCAGGTGTACTTTCTGTTAATCCATTCAGTATTTTCTGAACATTTTTCAAATTCAGATCAATGAAAGGAGATTGTTTTGCTACCAGTGTTAAAATTGTTGCCACGCAAACTACCTCATCTCTTTGGTTTACAACTTCAACCAGCCATTTTACAACACCTGAAGGAATATTTCTTCCTTTTACTCCTCTGTTGATTTTCTCTTTTGCTGTCAGATAAACAGTGATCGTATCTCCGGCATATACAGGCTTGAAGAAACTACATTCTTCTAATCCGTAATTGGCAATAACAGGCCCTTTTTTACCTGAAACGAATAATCCCGCTGCTGCTGAAAGAATGAAATATCCGTGAGCAACAGTCTTATCGAAAATAGTACCTGTTAAACTTGTAGCATCTGTATGGGCATAGAAATGATCCCATGAAACATTGGAGAAATTAACGATATCTGCGTCAGTAACCGTTCTTCCTGCTGTTTCCAAAGAATCTCCTACTTCCACTTCTTCAAAATATTTCTGGAAAGGATGTTTATCTGAGAATTTTTTCTCTGCTCCCTGCTGGTAGATCTTAGTAATAGCTTTCAACACATCCGGTGATCCCTGAATAGCTGTTTTCTGTAAGAAGAAATGAAGACCGCTAAGTCCGCCCATTTCCTCACCGCCACCAGCTCTACCAGGACCTCCGTGCATTAATGTCGGAAGTGGAGAACCATGACCTGTGCTTTCTTTGGCGTTATCTCTGTTCAATACAAAGATTCTTCCGTGCTGGGAAGCCATTTTCCATGAAGTCTCTGCGATAAAGTTCTCATCGTGAGAAACAATAGATCCTACCAGACTTCCTTTTCCTCTTTTTGCCAGTGCAGCTGCTTCTTCAGCATCTTTATACGGCATCAATGTAGATACTGGTCCGAAAGCTTCTACATCATGAGAGATATTTTTTTCAAAAGGCCTGTCGTTCAGGAATAATTTCGGGCTCATAAATGCACCATTTTCATAGTTAGCATCTATCAGTTCGTGTTTACCGTCATAGACAAGTTCTGTTTCTGATTTTAATAGGTTTACTTTTCTCAGAACTTCTTCGTACTGCTGTCTTCCCACCAAAGATCCCATTTTGGTTTCTCTGCTTAATGGGTTTCCGATTTTTGTTTGATCTAAAGCTTTAGATAAAGCATTCTGAACATCACCGATTAAATGCTCGGGAACGATGATTCTTCTGATCGCAGTACACTTCTGCCCTGCTTTTGTCGTCATTTCGTTACGAACTTCTTTGATGAACAGATCGAATTCAGGAGTTCCCGGTTTTGCTTCCAATCCAAGAATTGAACAATTCAGGGAATCTGCTTCCATGTTGAAACGAACCGCATTTCCTGCAATAGATGGCAGTGATTTTAATTTTCTTCCTGTATTGGCTGAACCTGTGAACAATACAGAATCTCCATCCTGTACATAATCTAAGATATTTCCTGGTTCTCCGCACACTAACTGAACAGCTCCTTCAGGTAATACTCCACTTTCAATCATATCCTGGAATACAGCATTGGTAAGGTAAGACCCGAAAGGAGATGGTTTTACAATAGAAGGCACACCCGCTAACAATGAAGTTGACAATTTTTCCAACATACCCCAAACCGGAAAGTTATAAGCATTGATCTGTACCGAGACTCCTTCACTAGGCGTTAAGATATGTGTTCCCAGGAAAGTTCCGTTAGCAGAAATCTTCTGGGTATCACCATCTACCCAAAATGAAGTATTCGGAAGCATTCTTTTTGCCAATCCGGAATAGGTAAAGAAAGTTCCGAAACCTCCTTCAATATCCACCCATGAATCTATGTGGGTAGCTCCCGTCTTGTATGATAAGTCGTAGTATTTTTTCTTTCTTTCCAGTAAGTAAAGTGCTACTTTTTTCAGCATTTCTCCACGGTCGTAGAAAGTCATTGAAGAAAGGTTTTTGTACCCTACGGTTCTTCCGTAGTCAAGAGCCTGTTCAAAATTAAGCCCTTCTGTATCGGAAACAGCTACCTGTTCTCCTGTAACGGCGTTGTACAAAGGAACTCCGTTTCCGGTACCTTCTACCCATTGTCCGTAGATATAGTTTTTTAACTTTTCCATAAAATATTTAATTTATCAATGTAGAAGTGTAACAGTTTACCAATAATTGTTTGCTGTGGATTTATTGTTACATTTTTACATTGGTATATTGTTACATTTATTTTTATTTCGGTTCCTGATAAGGAAACAATTTCACTAATCCTTCATACAAACTTCTGTGAAGAATGGTTGCATGATTGTCTGTTTCCATCATTTTATATTCTAATGTCCAGTTTTTCTTTCCTGCTTTTTTCAAAACATCATAGAAAACTTCTGCATCTTTTATCATTACCGGATGTTCACCTTTTCCTACAGAAACGTAGACAAACTTTTTAGTGTCCGGGGATTTTGAAAGCAGTTGTGGAGCTTGTTTTAAAAGGCTTTCATCATCCCACCACAAACTTGGACTGATAATAAAATAGTTATTGAACATTTCCGGCTTTTTTAAAAGGATTTCCGTTGCCAATAGTCCTCCCAAAGACTGACCGAAAAGGTATTTATCTGTAGTTTTAAACTGACTTTCCACGTAAGGCTTTAGTTCTTTTTCAACGAATGCAATAAACTTATCTGAATGTCCTGTTGTAGGATAGTCTTTTTGTAAGTCTTTCAAATCCGTATGAAAGGTAAAATCTCTTTTTCTGTCTACATTAGCAACTCCCACCACAATGGTTTCCGGCATGGAATACATCTGATTAAAGAATTGTACTAATCCTGTAACGTGAATAAAATCTTCGTTCATACTTCCATCTAATAAATAAATTACCGGGTATGATTTTGTTTTATCATATCCCTGTGGAAGATATATATTCAGCGTTCTGTCTTCATTTAAGGTTTTGGACTTAATGGTCCTCACTTCTCCTATTGTAAGCGGTTTTGTAGCAACAGTCTGTGCTGATAACGTACACCCCACCGCAAACATTATGCTGCATGCAAGCGCAATTTTTTTAATCATATTTAATTGTAATGGTTATTATTTTATATCATCCCAAATACTGTAATCCACAATTTTAGTTGGGATCTGCTGAACATATTCTGTAAACGGTTCGCAAGGTAGAATAGCTTCTTTTCCTTCTCTTGCCAGCTCCTGATATAATTTTGTTCCTTCTGTTTTCCAGTGAATCATTTCATCAGAAACATCACGGATCACTTTTGCAGGACTTCCTACCACCAGTTTTCTGGGTTCACATCTGAAATTGGCTGGTACAAAAGCTAATGCTCCGACAATACTTTCGTCGCCGATATAGGCTTTGTCCATTACCACAGAATTCATTCCAATCAGACAGTTTTTTCCAATGTGCCCGGAATGAATAATCGCGCCATGTCCGATGTGTGCAGATTCTTCCAGGATCGTTTCTATATTTGGGAAAACGTGAAGGGTACAGTTTTCCTGCACATTAGCTCCGTCTTTAATGATAATTTTTCCCCAGTCACCGCGAATGACCGCATTGGGACCAATATAGACTTCCTCACCTATCTCTACATTCCCGATAATGACTGCCTGCGGATGAATATAAGCAGAAGGTTTTATAATGGGACGAATCCCGTGGTATGAGTAGATGTTCATATTTTTTAATTTGAAAATCTGAGAATGGAATAATTTGAAAATTAATAATGGTTTTAAACGTTTTCAACTTCTCAAATTAACTCACTTTCAAATTCATTATACTTTTTCGATGACCATTGCATATCCTTGACCTACACCGATACAAAGGGTACACAATGCATATTTTTTATCCTGCTTCTGAAGTTCTATTGCTGCAGAACCTACGATTCTTGCTCCGGAAACTCCCAGTGGATGACCGATTGCAATTGCACCTCCGTTCGGGTTTATTCTTGCATCGTCATCTTTCAACCCAAAGCTTCTTGTTACAGCCAATGCCTGTGCTGCAAATGCTTCGTTTAGTTCAATAATGTCTATATCTTCAAGAGAAAGATTTAATCTCTTTAATAATTTCTGAGTAGCTTCTACCGGTCCGATTCCCATAATTCTTGGTTCAACACCTGCCACGGAAGATCCCAGAATTTTTGCTTTGGGTTTCAACCCATATTTTTTAACGGCTTCTTCACTTGCTAAAATCAAAGCAGCGGCTCCGTCATTCATTCCTGAGGCGTTTCCGGCAGTTACCGTTCCTTCTTTTCTGAAAGCGGGACGAAGTTTGGCCAACCCTTCCATCGATGAAGTTGGTTTAATGAATTCATCTTTTTCGAAAACGATCGGATCACCTTTTCTCTGAGGAATTTCAACTTTTACAATTTCTTCTGCCAGCCTTCCGCTTTCCTGAGCCTTAGTTGCTTTCTGCTGAGACCAAAGGGCAAATTTATCCTGATCTTCTCTGTTGATCTGGTGAATATCCGCTAAGTTTTCAGCTGTTTCTCCCATTCCATCAACGCCGTATAATTCTTTCATTTTAGGATTGATGAAACGCCAACCGAAAGTAGTATCAAACATCTGGCTGTCTCTTCCGAAAGCTGCGCTTGGTTTTGACATCACATAAGGAGAACGCGTCATATGCTCTACTCCTCCTGCAATATAGATTTCTCCTTCTCCTGCAGCAATAGAACGGAACGCATTCGCTACAGCAGACATTCCTGAAGCACACAATCTATTAACAGTCTCTCCTCCAATTTTGTAAGGAAGACCAGCTAATAAAAGCCCCATTCTGGCAACATTTCTGTTATCCTCCCCCGCCTGATTGGCACATCCGAAAATAACGTCTTCAATTTCCTCAACTGGAACTTCAGGGTTTCTTGCTACCACTTCTTTGATCACAATAGCAGCCAGGTCATCTGCTCTTACTTCTGATAATCCTCCCTGCAGTTTTGAAATGGGAGTTCTGACATAGTCTATGATGTATACGTTGTTCATTTTTATTTGATTTAGGCTTTAAGCTATATGCAGTAGGCTCTGTCAGCTTCAAAAAAGCTTACTGCCTATTGCTTCAAGCTTACTGCTTATTATAATTCTGTTACTTTTTTCCCGATTTTGTAAACTGTTCCTACAAATTTTGCAATCAGCTCTTTATTTTGATTGGTAATCTGAATGTCATAAACAGCTGTTTTCCTCGTATCATTGACCAAAACACTTTCTGCTCTGAAAACATCACCTTCCTTTCCTGCTTTGGTAAAATTGATGATACAGTTCAATGCTACAGCTGCATCTCCGGTATTATTAGAGGAAAATGCCAGCGCAGAGTCTGCAAACGCAAAGGTAACTCCGCCATGAACTGTTTTAAGCCCGTTCAGCATGTCCTTCTTAATTGGCATTTCTATTAAACAGTAATTTTCTTTTACTTCAATCATCTTAATATTCATCCACTGGGAAAAATAATCCTGATTGAACATATAATCTGCTACTTGTCTTGGATTCATTTCTGTTAATTATATGTTTATTATTTCTTCATACAGCTCATCTGATAATCTGTCGTAAACACTCATGGTTTTCCCAAGAATAATCTGCCCGTATGAAAGGTTTTCTGAGTCTGATGAATTTTCAGAGGGATAGGATTCGTTTAAATCAATTCCATTTTCGTTGGCCAGTCTTTTGATCAGCTCTTTATATTTTTCATTAAATTTTCCTAAAAGCTCAAGTCTTTCATGCTCATCAACGGAGGAAGCTTCCTGAGTTAAATACTGTTTCTCAATTAAAAGTCTGGTCTCCAGCTCTGCCCTGAATTCATCTATATTCATGATAATGACTTAATTTTACTTATTAATAATCCTATTCAAATCTTTAATTCCATTTTCATAAGATTTTTTGAAATAAAATTTAATTAAGAAATAGATTATTGTATAAAATATAGCAATTGGTAATAATAATGCTAATGCTATTGCTCCACTTTGAAAACAATTAATAATTATCGCAAAAACTGGAAGAATACCCCACACACATAATATTATTCTAAAAGTTTTATGAAATTTTGAATTCAACTTTATTATTGTCTCATATTCCTTTTGGACCAATTGACCTTCAAAAACACAAAAAGCTCCCAATGGTACTTCAGCACTTATTACTTTAAAAAAATTTTTATCTGTATATCCTCTTAAGAATTTATTAGTGCGTTTCATCGTTAGAGAATAACTTTTATCACTATTGCCATTTATATTAAATAAAATCTTTTCAACAGAGTTTAAAGATTTTATTTCATCATATCTTTTAGGAAAATATCTCATATTACATTTTCCTTAGCAAAGGGCTTTGTCTGTATCTTTCTTCCTGATATTCTTCATAAAGATTCTGAAGGGTTTCGGAGATTTTTGCATACCCGATTTCTTTCCCCCAGCTTAATAATCCTTTCGGATAGTTAACGCCTTTTTGCATGGCCAACTCGATATCTTCGTCATTGGCTACTCCTAATCTTTTTGCTTCAACAGCCTCATTGATCAACATGGAAATGATTCTTAAAAAGATCTGCTGGTATAAAGCATTGTCTTTCTGAGCTACAGGTTTTTCTGCTCCTTCGCTGTAATCGTAGAACCCTTTTCCTGTTTTTCTGCCGTGAAGTTTGGCTTCAGACATTCTTTGCTGTAATAAAGACGGCTTGTATTTCGGATCGTAGAAATAATCTTTGTACACAGTAGTTGTTACCGCAAAATTCACATCCACTCCGATAAGATCCATCAGTTCGAAAGGTCCCATTTTGAAATTCCCCAGCGTTTTCATGGCTTCATCAACCTGTTCAGGTGTTGCAATGTTTTCTTCAACAATCCTAAGGGCTTCCCCATAGTAAGGTCTGGCAATTCTGTTGACGATAAACCCGGGAATATCTTTGGCAATAACAGGAGTTTTCCCCCATTCTTTCATGAGGTTGTAAATTTTTTCTGCTAATGTTTTTTCTGTTAATAAGGATGGAATAACTTCCACTAAAGGCATCAATGGAGCCGGATTAAAAAAGTGAATTCCGATGAAACGCTCCGGTTTTTTGAGTTCTGCACCCAGAGAGGTGATAGAAATAGATGAGGTATTGGAACTGAGAACACAACTTTCTGAAACATAGTTTTCAAGCTCTGTAAACACTTTGGTTTTGATCTCTTTGTTTTCGATAATGGCTTCTATAATCAGCTCACAATCTTTGAAATCTTTCAATTCGGTAGCAATGGAAATATTAGCTAAAATTTCAGTCATTTTCTCTGCCGAAATTTTTTGTTTATCAACCAATTTGGTCAAGGTTTTTTCCAAACCTACCGTTGCCGTTTCTACTTGTTTTGCGTTGGCGTCATAAACCCATACTTTGCATCCGTTCGTTGCGGCTACTTGTGCAATGCCGATTCCCATGGTTCCGGCACCGATAATTCCTACATATTTCATAATGTAACAGTGTATCAATGTAACAATGTAACAATCATTGTCATGCTGAGCTTGTCGAAGCATCTCATTGATAAACTGCTACATTGGTACATTGTTATATTAGTTCTTATTTTCCTTTATAATTAGGTTTTCTTTTCTGTAAAAAGGCATTTACTCCTTCAATGAAGTCTTCTGTTTCTGCAGCTTCCTGCTGAAGATCACCTTCCAGTTCAAGCTGTTCTTTCAATGTGTTGTTATAAGAATTGGCAAATGCTTTTTTCGTAAGCTTGATGGCTGCTGTCGGCATGTTTGCCATTCTTTCAAGAATTTCCATAGATTTCGGCACAAATTCTTCTTCAGTGAACACTTCTGCTACAAGGCCATGCGCTTTAGATTCTTCTGCAGATAATTTTTTACCTGTAAATGCTAAATAATTGGCCAATTGTCTACCTAGAAGTTTCGGTAAGAAGTAAGTTCCTCCTGTATCAGGAATCAAACCGATATTTGAAAATGCCTGAGCAAAATATGCTTTCTCATTCGCTAAAACGAAGTCAGAGATTAAAGCCAACATTGCTCCAGCTCCTACTGCAGGACCGTTTACTAAAGCAATAACCGGTTTTTTGCAACGGGTAACTTCCATTACCAATGGATTATAATAGTCTACCACAATTTTTCTGATGATGTCATGATCATGGTGTTCTTTGCCTACTACAAAAGCTTCATCCAGATTCTGACCTGAGCAGAATGCTCTTCCTCTTCCGGAAATGGCAACACATCTTACCGTTTCGTCTTCGCTGCACTCTTTAACAAAGTCTCTAAGATCTGATAAAGCCGGTTTTGTAAGGGCGTTCATCGTTTCCGGTTGGTTAAGATATGCGATTTTCAGCTTTCCGTCAAAATGCGTTTCAATATCAAGTTGTGTATACATAGTTTTTATTAATTTATTATTTAACAACGCACTAATTTAACAATATAAATCAATGTAACGGTCTAATAATTTAACATTCTAACAATTCCTTCGTTATGCTTTGCATAGCCGTAAAATTTGTTGTGTATGGGTTGATTATTCATCAATGACATTTAAAATAATCAAATGGCTCCAGGCAGTCTAAGCATTGATAAGAGGCCTTACACAAAGTAGACCCAAATCTGCTGATCTGTTTGGTATGCTCGGAACCACAGCGCGGACATTTTTTCGGTTTTCCGATGTGGTGTTCGTCTGCTCCTTTTTCGGGAGGAGTGATTCCGTAAACACGGAGCTTTTCTCTCGCTTCATCAGTAATCCAGTCTGTTGTCCAGATCGGAAACATCTTGGTGACTACTTTTGCATCCCATCCGTTTTCTTTCATCATTTTGATAATATCCTCCTCAATGGTAAACATGGCAGGACAAGCGGAATAAGTAGGTGTAATGATCACTTCACAGGTATTTTCACCTGTAATCTGTGCATCTCTTACAATTCCTAATTCCACAATATCAATGACCGGAATTTCCGGATCGGGAATGGTTTTTAATAAATCTAAAAGCTGATTCATATTTTATTTTTTATCAGAATCAAGGATTATTTTCATTGCTTTCTGATAATCTAAATTATCTGTTATGCCGTTGTGATACTGATCTTTTAATACAATCAGACGATCACCTTTTTTAAAGTTATTTTTAAGTTTTAAAGAGGCTTTATAGTTAATAACTTCATCTTTATCACCGTGAAAAATAACGACTGGTGACTTAACGGTTTTTAAATATTCACAAGTCTCAAAATTATATTTCAGTAAAAACTTTGGAAGGAGTGAAAATTTCTGATTCATTTCATCTTCCATACTGTAATATGGTGCCTGTAAAATCAATAATCCTGCATTATGCATGGATGCTAATTTTGCAGCTAATCCTGTTCCTACAGAATATCCCAAAATAATAATTCTATTCTCAGGATATCGTTTTAAAAGCTCTTTGTAAGCATTCTCAACATCCGAAAAAAGCTGGTCTTTACTGTTAATTTTATCTTCGCTTTTTCCATATCCTCTGTAATCAAGTATAAACGTATCATAGTTCATACTCCGATATAATGGAGCTACTTCTCCCCAACCTTTTATCGATCCTCCGTTTCCATGAAGATAAAAGATGACTCCTTTTGGGTTTTGTGCTTTGAATAAAACAGAGCTCAAATGCTTTCCATCCTGCATTTTAATGGGTGCTTCTTCAAAGTCACCATCAAATGTAAACTTGTAATTTTCGGGTAACTTTTCAGGATAAAAAATAATTTTCTCCTGATAGAAATAGATTCCAACACATAGTATCACATAGGCTGCAAGAAAAAAAGCCAATATCCCAAGAAGCAACTTCTTCATAATTTACTACCACGTACAGCCAGGATACGCTCTCTGCATATACTGAAGCTCACAAAGGATATATCCGAAATACTCTGTATGATATCCTGTTCTTGATTTGGGCTGCATGAAATGATTTTCCGGATATTCTAAACCAAAATCTGCAAAATCTTTCTTGGTAATCGCAAGAAATTCTTCGTAAAGCGCATCTGAATTGGGAGCAATATTCAAGGCAACAAGATCATCTTCACCTTCTGCTTTAGCAAAAAGACCTTTCGTATATTCCCAGATATTTTCTATAGCTTTTACCAGACGGGACTTACTTTCTTCTGTTCCCTGAGCAAAGATTTTCATCCAGGATGCAGCGTGTGTATAGTGATATCTTACTTCTTTCAGTGATTTTTGAGCAATGGCAGCCAATTCTTCATTAGCAGAGTTTGATAAAGCCTCATACATCAGTTTCTGATAGACAGATAATACGTATACTTTAAGAATAGTCTGTGCATAATCTTCATTAGGAAGTTCTACCCAATGGGCATTCACATATTCATGCTCATATCTTAAAAATGCGATATCATCTTCACTTTTTCCGTTGTCAATCACTCTTGAAGCGTAAACGTAAAAGTTATTCGCCTGACCTAGTTCATCCAACGCAATATTTGTCAATGCAATATCTTCCTCTAAGTAAGGACCTTCACCGCACCATTCAGACAGACGCTGTCCCATAATGAAACTGTCGTCTGCAAGTTTTAATAAATAATTATATAATGGGTTCATTGTTTAGTAGATTTCAGATTTCAGATGCTAGATTTCAGATTGACAAAAAAGTCTAGTATCTGAGATCTCACATCTCGAAGTCTTTATTAATTACATATTTTTTACGTCGTTAGGAATCTCGTAGAACGTTGGGTGACGGTAAAGTTTATCATCAGCCGGATCAAAGAATGCTTCTTTATCTACTCCTTCCGAAGTCACAATATATTTACTTGGAACAACCCAAACAGAGGTTCCTTCTTTTCTTCTTGTATAAACGTCTCTTGCGTTCTGCAAAGCCATTTCTGCTGTTGGTGCCTGTACAATTCCAACGTGTTTGTGAGATAATCCCGGTTTAGTCTGAATAAACACTTCCCACATATCTAATTGACTCATTATCTATTTTTATTTTTTTAATTTAATTTGATATTGAAGCTATCTTCAACATATTTTAAAATTTTCATGAAACTTTCATATTCATCAATCCCTGGGTACTTATCTAAATAGACTTGGGGACTAAGATAATGAAACTCATTCTGTCTATTATAAGACTTATATTTCACTAAGAAATCTGCACCATCTAAGACACTCATCTCCTGCGACATTAAAACAAAATCTTTTTCATCCTCATCAAAAATAACTTCTCGTTTTGATTTTTTATAATTAAAAAATGTTTCTTTCGGAAGATCTCCAATATTTAATGCTTCAAGATTTAAAAAGACTTCTTTTAATGGAATCTTTGATTTTGGCTTTGTTACAATAGGAGGAATTGATTGAAATTCATCTTCACTTATCTTTTTTGGAAAAAACCATTGTACTAATTCGACATTCCATTTTTTATTTTCGTTAAGATAAATTCTAAAAACTTTTCCACTGTTTGTAATTCCATTACCAACGTAAATTCTTACTTCATTTTCTCTTTCAAGTTTTAAGGGTATGTTTGCAAGTATATCAACACTTTGACCTTTAAAAAAAGAAATAGCCAATAATAAAAATATCTGAAGTAAGGTTTTCACTGATTTTCTAGTTTACTTTTTCGTTCTGTTTTTCTGCAAAAGCCGCCGCAGCTTCTTTTACCCAAGCATTCTCTCTTTGAGCTTTTCTCTTCGTTTCGATACGCTTTTTGTTGCAAGGACCGTTTCCTTTTAAGATTTCCATGAATTCATCCCAGGGAAGTTCTCCGAAATCGTAATGCTGTCTTTCCTCATTCCATTTCAGATCTTTATCCGGAATGGTTAATCCTAAGAATTCAGCCTGAGAAACGGTAACATCGATAAATCTCTGACGAAGACTGTCATTACTTTCTCTTTTTACTCTGTAATTCATAGAGATTTTAGAGTTGGGTGAGCTGTCATCATTAGGTCCGAACATCATCAGAGCTGGCCACCAGAAACGGTTTAATGAAGCCTGAGCCATTTCTTTCTGTTGTTTTGTTCCACGGCACAATGCCATAAGAATCTCATACCCTTGTCTTTGGTGGAAAGATTCTTCCTTACAGATTTTCACCATCGCTCTTGAATAAGGACCGTAAGAGTTCCCCATCAGCATTACCTGGTTCATAATAGCAGCACCGTCTACTAACCAACCGATGGCACCGATATCAGCCCAGCTTAGGGTAGGATAGTTGAAAATACTTGAATATTTTGCTTTTCCTTCCAGCATATCATCATAAGTAGCATCTCTGTCTGCTCGGATGCTTCCGTCTCCCAAAGTTTCGGTGGCAGAATAAAGATATAAGCCGTGGCCTGCCTCATCCTGAACTTTCGCTAAAAGAGCCATTTTTCTTCTCAATGAAGGTGCTCTGGAGATCCAATTGGCTTCCGGCAGCATTCCTACAATTTCGGAATGGGCGTGCTGTGAAATCTGACGAACCAGTAGCTTTCTGTAATCATCTGGCATTACATCTTTTGGTTCTACTTTATTTTCTTCGTGAACGTATTGAACAAATTTTTCTAAGTCCATAATTTTTTCAATTTAACAATGTATTAGTCTAGCAATGTACCAATGATTGTTATATTGATACATTGTTATATTGTTACATTAATTTTTAAACATCATAATTAAGCATCACCACATTCGTTGTAGGGTGACATTGGCAGGTAAGAACATAGCCTCTGGCTACTTCTTCTTCGGTAAGCGCATAGTTTTTCTCCATGAAAACCTCTCCTTCCAGAACTTGTGCTTTACACGTACAACAAACACCTCCTTTACATGCAAAAGGTACAGGAAGGTTGTCTTTCAATGCTTTATCTAAGATACTCTCTTTTTTAGAATTAAGGTGGAACGAATATTCATCATCATCAATGATAACCGTTACCATACTTTCAATATTGGCAATGGCTTTGAATTCATCGCTCATTTCCTCCGTATTTTCTTCATCCGGAGCGGTGAAATATTCAAATAAAACCTGAATAGCAGGTACTTTTTTATCTTTTTTCAGATAGTCTGCAATCCCTTTAATCATTTCTGAAGGGCCGCAAATAAAATAAGTAGCTTCTTTTACATCAATATCTGTATATCTTTCAAACAGCTGCTCTAATTTTTCTGACGAAATTCTTCCTTCAAAAACAGGGTCCTCGTGTTTCTCACGGCTTACCAGGTAAATCACTTTAAGTCTTCCGTTGAAGTGCTCTACAAGTTTATCAATCTCTGCCTTTCTTAAAACATGATTCATGCTTCTGTTACTGTAAAACAGATAAGCGTTACTGTTAGGTTCCTGATAAAGGCTTTCTTTAATATTGGATAATACAGGCGTAATTCCGCTTCCTGCAGCCAGGCCAACGTAAGTTTTCACATTGCTTGGGTGATATGAAGTATTGAAACCACCCATCGGAGGCATTACTTCCAGCACTTCATCCATGTGAAGGTGTTCATTGAAATACCCTGACACCTTTCCGCCTTCCAGCAATTTCACCAATACTTCCAGCGTGTTGCCTTTTTCACTTGGAGCATTACAGATAGAGTAAGAACGTCTTTCTTCATTTCCGTTGATCATCATTCGGAAATTCAGATATTGTCCCTGCTTGAACCTGAACTTATCTTTCAGTTCTTCAGGAATTTCTACCGCCACATTCACTGCTTCGGAAGTATCTTTCTGAACTTTAACTGTTTTAAGTTTATAAAATGAATTCATTATTTTTTAAGTATTCTATTAATTTTTCCACCTTCGCACTTTGGCAGGCTGTCCTGAGCATGAACTTTTACTTTCGTTGTGATTCCTACTCTCTTTTTTATTTCGTTTTCTATATTTTTCCCAAAGTTGCCGACAAAATTAAAATAATCATCGGTATTTGATTCTATTTTTTGAGATTTTACCAATTCATCATCGATTTCAACATCAATATCCAAAGCAATACACATATGTTCTTTCTCTACAGGCGTAAGATAGTAGTTTGGAACCACTCCTTTTACATAAGAAAAAGCATCTTCAATCTGACTTGGATAAACATTGACTCCTCTTACGATCAGCATATCATCTGCTCTCCCGACAATGGGTTTCATTTTTACCATGGTTCTTTTGGCATTTTCATCGTAGTAAAGGCTTGTGATATCATTTGTCCAGTAACGTAAAAGCGGCATTGCTTTTTTGGTTAAAGTGGTAATCACCAATACTCCTTCATCTCCGAAAGGAACCGGCTGTTTGGTCACCGGATCTAAAATTTCCGGATAAAAATGATCTTCCCAGATATAAGCGCCTCCCTTCTCTTCAAAATCCTCCATGGAAACTCCGGGACCGATAATTTCACTTAATCCATAGATATTGGTTGCATGAACGCCTAATTTTTCTTCAATATGGCCTCTGATAATTTCCGTCCATGGCTCTGAGCCTAACACAGCATATTTGAGACTGATCTCTTCTGCAGTAATTCCTCTTCTGGCAAATTCATCCGCAATCGTTAAAGCGTATGACGGTGAACAACAGATCACTTCAGGTTTGAAATCTATAATCAGGTCTACCTGTCTTGCCGTCATCCCTCCGGAAATAGGAAGAACACTCATCCCCAACATCTCGGCTCCGTAATGAAGGCCTAAACCTCCTGTAAAAATTCCGTAGCCATAAGCATTGTGCAATTGCATTCCCGGTCTTGCTCCAGCAGCATGTAAAGATCTTGCCACCACTTCACTGAAAATATCTACATCTTCTTTGGTATACCCTACCACAGTCGGTTTTCCTGTTGTTCCGCTTGAGCAGTGTATACGCTGAAGCTCATTTTTAGGAACGGCAAATAGTCCGAACGGATAGTTATCTCTTAAATCCTGTTTGTAAGTAATAGGAAGTTTAGCGATATCCTCAATCGACCTTATATCCTGTGGAGATATTTGCAATTCATCAAATTTCTTTTTATAAAATTCCGACTTCTCTCCCAAATAGCTGATCAGGCTGATCAACCGGCCGGATTGAAGCTGTCTCAACTGACCCAGCTCCAGATATTCAACTGAAAAATCCATAAAACTAACTAACATTTGTTAGGTGTAAATTTAAAAAGATTTCGGAAGCTGGCAAAATTTTTATGACTTTTGTCATATTTTGAATGATTCTAAATAAGAAAGACGGTTAAAATTATGTCCAATGGTCACTCTGAGCGGAACGAAGTGTAGCGAAGAATCTTTAATCTGATCATTTGGTACGAAAATTCATCCTTCGTCAGAAATCGAAGATTCGACGTAGTCAATGACAAACGGAGTGCTTATTTTTTCTGGTTTCCAAGCAGGCCGAAAAGAATTTTCTCTCTGATTTCTTCGGTAATTTCATCCGTAGAATCGCTGCTTCTTTTGAACCAGAAATAGGAATTATTTAAAGTATGAAGGATAAATCTAGTGGTAAATGATGGTGATTTCAGTTCCCAGTTTTCTGCTTTGTAGATCTCAGAAATCAGTTCTTCTACTTCCTGCTGGTAGTTTTTCCTTAATTCTACAAATTCGGGAAGCCTTTCTTCAAGATGTTTCCATTCATTGGAATAGATATGGGTAACATCACGATTTTTAAGAACAACAGATAAGTGTTTATCCAATAAGAGATTCAGTTTTTCTCTGGGAGCGATATTGGTATTTTTTACTTCCTGAAGTTCATCGAAAAACTCCTGGGCAATACCGAAACAAATCCATTCCAGAATTTCTTCCTTTGAACGGATATGTGCATACAGTGATGCTGCTTTGATATTGAGTTTCGTAGCCAGGTCTCTTACTGAGCTCCCCATATACCCTTTCTCTTTGAAAAGTTCTACGGCTACTTCTAATATTTTTCTCTGTTTTTCTTTTAGTTCCATCTGGTAAAATGCAAAAGTAATTATTCTGAATTAAACTGTTCATTTTTTGAGCATAAAAAGAAAAAAGACCCATCGCCTAGAGTCTCAAGCTTTAGTTATTTTCTGTTACTATGACTTTTTGTTCATGGATTTCCAAGAAATAATTACGAAATCGGAAATTCTGTCAAGTTAAATTTCCGTTAAAAATACAATATCCGGAAAATTTGTCCTATTTTTTTGTAAATTTAATAATTGAATAGTTTTTGCGATACAGTCATCGAATAAATGATTAAATAATTGATGGCATTAAGAAACTAAGCCTCAGAATTTGGTTTCTTGATGTTTTTAAAAACTAAACTTTAAACAAACCATTACCAAAAATATATAAAAATATGAACTTAAACCAATATACCGTAAAATCACAGGAAGCCATCCAGGCAGCACAACAGGTTGCTATGGAACTGGGCAATCAAAGTATCGAACCTCAACATCTTCTTGAAGGAATCTTCCAGGTAGATGAAAATATATCACCTTTCTTATTAAAAAAATCTGAAGCAGATGCTAATTTAGTAAGAGAGCGCAACCGTGAAAATTTAGAAAAACTTCCAAAAGTACAAGGAGGAAACATTTATCTATCACAATCTGCCAACAAAGTATTGCTGGATGCACCCAACATCGCTAAGAAAATGGGTGATGAATATGTAACGATTGAACATTTATGGTTATCCCTTTTGGAAACCACTTCTGAAGTATCAAAAATGCTGAAAGATATGGGTGTGACCAAAAATCTTTTGGAAGGTGCTATCAAAGAATTAAGAAAAGGAAGCAAAGCAACTTCTGCCAGTTCAGAGGAAACTTATCAATCCTTAAATAAGTATGCTAAAAACTTCAACGAGTTGGCAGCAGAGGGCAAACTGGATCCGGTGATCGGGCGTGATGAAGAGATCAGAAGGGTTTTACAAATCCTTTCCAGAAGAACCAAAAACAACCCCATCCTTATTGGAGAACCAGGTGTGGGTAAAACAGCGATCGCGGAAGGAATTGCCCATAGAATTATCAGTGGTGACGTTCCTGAAAACCTGATGGATAAAACTTTATTCTCGTTGGATATGGGAGCTTTGATCGCCGGAGCAAAATATAAAGGTGAATTTGAAGAGCGTTTAAAATCCGTTGTGAATGAGGTAATTAAGTCTGATGGTCAGATTATTCTTTTCATTGATGAGATCCACACTTTGGTAGGAGCCGGAGGTGGTGAGGGAGCAATGGATGCTGCCAATATCTTAAAGCCTGCTTTGGCAAGAGGAGAATTAAGAGCGATTGGTGCCACGACATTGAATGAATACCAAAAGTATTTTGAAAAAGATAAAGCGTTGGAAAGACGTTTCCAGAAAGTAATGGTGGAAGAACCGGATACTGAATCTGCAATTTCCATCCTTCGTGGGATTAAAGATAAATATGAAGCGCACCACAAAGTAAGAATCAAAGACGAGGCAATTATTGCTGCGGTGGAAATGTCTCAAAGATACATTTCAGACCGTTTTTTACCGGATAAAGCGATTGACCTTATTGACGAGGCTTCTGCAAAACTGAGAATGGAAATCAATTCCAAGCCGGAAGAGCTGGACGTGCTGGACAGAAAACTGATGCAGATGGAAATTGAGCTGGCCGCTATTTCAAGAGAAGGCAACCAGACTAAAATTGATCACCTCAAAGAAGATATTGCCAAAATATCCGAACAGAGAAATGAGATCAATGCCAAATGGCTGAAAGAAAAACAGAAAAGTGAAGATCTTACCCAGATCAAAAAAGATATAGAATCTCTGAAACACGAAGCAGAAAGAGCTTCCAGAGCCGGAGATTATGCAAAAGTAGCGGAGATCCAATACGGAAAGCTTCGTGAAAAAGAGGAAGAACTTACCAAGGTTGAACTTGAAATGCAGAATCATCAGAATGAGCTGATCAAAGAAGAAGTTACTGCTGAAAACATCTCTGAAGTAATTGCGAAATGGACAGGTATTCCTGTCACCAAATTGCTACAATCAGAAAGAGATAAGTTATTGAATCTTGAAACTGAGCTACACCACAGAGTTGTAGGACAGGATGAAGCTATTCAGGCAGTTGCTGATGCGATCAGAAGAAACAGAGCCGGTTTAAGTGATGATAAAAAGCCAATTGGATCTTTCTTATTCCTGGGAACAACCGGAGTCGGTAAAACCGAGCTGGCAAAAGCACTGGCAGAGTTCTTATTCGATGATGAAAACAATATGACCAGAATTGATATGAGTGAGTATCAGGAACGTCACAGTGTGTCGAGATTGGTAGGAGCGCCTCCAGGATACGTAGGTTATGATGAAGGTGGACAATTGACTGAGGCAGTAAGAAGGAGACCTTATTCTGTAGTGCTTTTAGACGAGATTGAAAAAGCACACCCTGATGTTTTCAACACATTGCTTCAGGTTCTGGATGATGGACGTCTGACGGATAATAAGGGGCGGGTAGTGAATTTTAAAAATTCTATCATCATCATGACTTCTAATTTAGGTTCACACCTGATTCAGGAGAATTTTGAAAACCTTACAGAGGAAAACCAGGATGAAATTGTGGATAAAACAAAAGATGAAGTTTTTGATCTTTTAAAACAGACCCTGCGTCCGGAATTCCTGAACAGAATTGATGAAATTGTACTTTTCCAGCCTCTAAGAAAAAAAGAAATCGGAAAAATTGTTCAGTATCAGCTGAGAGGGTTTAATGAAATGTTGTCTAAACGAAACATCATTATGACTTTCACTCAGGATGCGGTAGATTATCTGATGGATAAAGGTTATGATCCTGCTTTCGGAGCAAGACCATTGAAAAGAGTAATCCAACAGGAAGTTCTAAACAAATTATCTAAAGAAATTCTTGCCGGAAATGTGAATGACGGAGACAGAATTACGCTTGATTATTTTGTAGAAACAGGATTAGTTTTCCGACCTACCGAACAATAAAATAGTTTTTTTCATATACATTATTTTTGTGAATAAGTGCTGCAGAATACTCTGCAGCACTTATTTTTTTTACTTTTTATCCTAATTAAGTGAAATAAACTTATCTTTACTATACTAATAACTAAAACAGAATCAGTATGAAAAAGCTAAAAAGAAATGATTTGAAGAAAATTGATGGCGGTCTTATCACTCCTATCATTATGTGTGATGAAAATATGAATTGTCCGGTCAATTTATGTTGTACATCAGGATACATTTGCAGGGACTGGAGAAAGTATCCATGCATTTAAAGAATAGGCGGAGAAAGGTATTTTCTCCGTTTTTTTTGTAACATCCATACAGATTTCAATCGCATGAAAGCTGTATTCTTTACATACAATCCGTAAAAACACGGTAAAAATAACAGTGTAATTCCCAATTAGCAAATACATTTTCTATAATATTTTTTACGAGATTTGCATATTAATTGAGTTTTACCGTAAACCACTAAGCTATGAATACAGAATCAAACAACCCATTACAGCCTGGCACTATGTCAAAAAGCCTTATCCAGGCTCTGATTGACAACTACCGTCAAAATCATCTAAATGTTATTAACACTGCTTTAGGGACACAAGATGCTCATTCCATCTGGTTTGACCTTCCGAAATTAAAAAATTTCATTGCTACTATTGAAGCTGAAGCTGCAAAAGTGAATCCGGATGTATCTACGGAAGATTTAGGAATAAGATTTTATTATGCTGCTTATCCAAAAGAAGACAACTGGTCTATAATGGACTCTCACCCTGTTCCTACCGAATATGCAGGAAAGCATACATTAGTAATGATTCCGACGTTAAAAAAAGCTGATGAAACAGGAGAGTTTCATGATTACGATTTCAATCAATCTCCAGATATCGATGGCAAACCTTTAGCATTAAATGCACGATCTGCCAAAGGTATTGGAGGAGAAGAAGATGATGATACAGGTCTTGGAGAAAATAATGGACAACTAACGCCTCCCAAGAACTCGTTTGGTGAATTATATTAATAATTAAATAACAAATACATGACGGATTTCCAAGAGTTTGCAAGCAAAAGCATGCTTTGGGCTGAGGGACTTGCTGCGTTTGTTGGCCTTTTGTATTACAATCGTATAAGAAAAGAATATTGGAAATTTTTTGTATTTTTCTTAGTTTTTATCTTTCTTAGTGAAGCATATGGCAGATGGGGAAAATTTGCTTATTTTTCTAAAGCCTATTTTTATAATTATTTTTTAATGCCTATCCAGTTTATTTTTTTTTACTGGTTATATGCAGCCAAATCCTTAGGAAAGCCAAAGCTTTTTTACGGATTATCCATCCTTTATCTTCTTTCATTTATTCCCAATGAATTGTATTTTTCGGGCAATAAAATTGTATTTGCTTTTAACTATACTTTTGGATGCCTCATCTTAATGCTTTTGGTAGTGATGGAATACTACAAACAAATTAACTCCCAGGATATTCTTCACTTTAATAAAAACAGAATGTTTTATATTAATTTAGGTATAACACTTTCTTATATAGGAACGCTACCTTTTATGGCATTTTATTCAATTCTGTTGAATTATATGGAAATCTGGGATATTTATTTTAGTTATTTTCTAATGTCAGGTGTGGTCATGTATATTTTATTTGCAAGTTCTTTCATATGGGGAAAACAGAGCTCTTAATTGTTATCATTCTATTCAATTTACTTTTTGTAATGTTTGTAACAGCGGTATTAATTTATATCAGAAGTTACAAACAACGCAAAAAGGAACATCTGAATGAAATTGAAAGAAAAAATGAACTTCATCAGAGAGAACTTCTGTCTACCCAATTGGAAATACAACAAGCCACCATGCAGCAGATTGGTCGGGAACTGCATGACAATATCGGCCAGAAACTTACCCTCGTAAGTCTGTATGTACAACAGATGCTTTATGAAAACAAAGTTTCTGAAGCAAGTGAAAGAATTGATCAGGTTTCACAGATTATTAATCAATCTCTGCAGGATCTTAGAAGCTTGTCAAAAACATTGACAGATGATAATATCAACCAGAAGGAAATTGTAACTTTGATACAGGAAGAAGTTGATAACACCAATTCCTTCAAAAAATGTCATGTAAGTTTTGAACACAATTTCAAACAACTGGATCTGGGCTTTGTTCATAAAAATGTTTTACTAAGGATTACTCAGGAATTTATTCAAAACAGTATAAAACATTCCCATTGTAAAAATATTTTTATAAACCTGAATACTTCAGAAGATACTCTTTGGGAGCTTGACATTCGTGATGATGGAATCGGGTTTGACACCTCACAGATCAAGTCCAACGGAATAGGACTCACGAATATGAAAAACAGAGCTGAAATCATAGGAGCAAGTTTCTGTATGGAAAGCCAGGAAAATGCAGGAACACAAATCAATATTATTTTAAAAAAACAGTTATGAAAAAATCTATTGTCATTGTTGACGACCATATACTTATTGCAAAAGCTCTGGAAGGAATTATTGGTAACTTTAGTGAATTTGAAGTAATCTATGTAAGTGAAAACGGAAAAGATCTTATCCAGAAATTCGAAGAAGGCAATACCATTCCTGATATTATTCTTTTGGATATCAGCATGCCTATTATGGACGGTTTTGAAACCGCAGCCTGGCTTAGCAAAAATCATCCTGATATTAAAATCATGGCTCTCAGTATGCAGGGAGATGACAATAGTGTGATTAAGATGATTAGGAGCGGTGCCAAAGGTTATCTGCTAAAAAACACCCATCCAAGAGATCTTGAAACTGCACTTACCCGTCTCAATAGTGATGGCTTTTTTTATCCGGACTGGGCTTCAAAGATCATATTCTCCAATCTTAACAAGGAGACAGAATCTGAGATCGCAATAAGAATTTCGGACAGAGAAAAAGAATTCCTGAAATATACAGTCACTGAACTCAGTTATAAAGAAATTGCAGATAGAATGTGCTGCAGCCCAAGAACAGTAGAAAGTTATCGTGATCAGCTATGTGAAAAGCTGGATCTTAAAACCCGTGTAGGGCTTGCCGTTTTTGCCATTAAAAATGGTTTCGCAAATTAGACTCTACCATAAAAAAATTCTTTCAAAAGCAAATTTAAACGAAAAGTATTCTTATAAAATAATTAAAACTAAGATCATATTAGTATACTATTTCAAATTAATTAAAATTCAATACATTTCAAAAAACATTAAATTAAAACCAACAACACTCAACAATATTTAACAAAATCACAAATAAAATAGAAAATCATTTGCATATTAATTTTAAATAATATAATTTCACATTCTCAACCTAAATGATTTTGATATGAAAAAACTATTATTTGGAGCTTTTATGCTCACTGTAATGGCTGCATGTAACAATGACAGCATTACCAATCAAAATGAAAACAAAACCGACGAAGCTGCAACTCTTGCAGGTTTAGCTCAAAGAGGCTGTGCTTCTGAGGAGATCAGACAGGAAGCATTGAAAAAAAGCCCTGAACTTCAACAAAGATTTGCGGCATTAGAAAGCAATACAGAAAAATTCGCCAATGATGTGAAATTCGGAAAAGTTCTTGCTGATGGTACTGTAGAAATCCCTGTTGTCGTGAATGTTATCTACAAAACTACAGCTGAAAACGTTTCTGATGCAAGAATTGCAGAGCAAATTGCAGTATTGAACGCAGACTATGCGGGTACGAACAGTGATATTAATAAAATTCCAACCGAATTCCAACCCGTAAGTTCTGGTGATACAAAAGTAAAATTCAGACTGGTAAACACCGTTAGAAAATCCACTTCAAAAACAAGCTGGGCAACTAATGATGATATGAAAAAAGCCTCTAAAGGAGGAATTGATGCTACTAACCCTACCAATTATTTAAACTTATGGGTTGTGGGCAAAATGACCAGCCAGGGACGCACTATTCTCGGATATGCCACTTTCCCTGAATCTGCAGGTTTATGGAATGATGGTGTTGTAATAGCCGCTCCATATTTTGGAAAAACCGGAGCTTCTTCTCCTTTCAACCTGGGAAGAACTGCAACACATGAAGTAGGTCACTATCTGAACTTAAGACATATCTGGGGTGATGCCAATTGTGGAAACGACCAGGTAAGTGATACACCTACACAAACTACTGCTAATTATGGAAAACCTTCTTACCCGCTATACAATACCTGTAGCGGTGTACAAAGATCTGTAATGTTTATGAACTACATGGATTATGTGGATGACGCAGCTATGTTTATGTTCTCTGCAGGACAAAAAACAAGAATGCAATCTGTAGTAGCTTCTTCTGGAGCAAGATCCGGCTTAAGAGTGTATTAAAAATAAAATCTTTTTGCATATTTAAAATCTGTCTCAAGTTTGAGACAGATTTTTTTCTATCCGTCCTCAAATGAAAAATACTAAAATCAATGGTTTCTTGTTTTTAAAACCTGTATCAGCCGGATTTATTATAAAAAACATTCTACAAAAAACATAAAAACGATAAAATTATTTACCATTAAAATACACTTGAATGTGAAATATAAAATAAACAATAGATTTTAACTAAAATTCAATACATTAATAATTCAATTAATTTTAATTCAAATAAATCAATCAAAGCTTGTTTATTTGTTAAATATTTGCGAAAATAATTTGCATATTAATTTCAAATGATATAATTTCACGCCCTCAACCAAATTATATTATAACGATATGAAAAAATTCTTATTTGGAGCCCTGATTCTGGGCCTTATGTCGGCATGCAACAACGACAGCTTAACCAACCAAAATGAGACTTCTCCGGATCAGGAAAACATTGTTCCGAGTGCTCTTAAAAGAGGTTGTCCATCAGAAGAAATCAGACAGGCAATGCTTCTGAAAAACCCTGCATTAAAACAAAAAATGGCTGATATTGAATTCAGTACTGAAAAATTTGCAGAAAATCTTAAAGTGGGAAAAGTTCTTGCAGACGGAACTGTTGAGATCCCTGTTGTTTTTAACGTAATTTACAACACTTCTGCTCAAAATGTTTCCGATGCAAGAATTGCAGAACAAATTGCAGTCCTTAATGCCGATTATGGTGCTACTAATTCTGATATCACGAAAATTCCTTCTGCATTCCAACCTTCAGCAGCAGGTGATGTAAAAATCCGTTTCAAATTAGTAGCTACCAACCGTAAGCAGAGCACGAAGACAGGTTGGAGATCTGATCTGGAACAAATGAAAAAAGCCAGCACTGGAGGTATTGATGCTACTGATGTAAATAAAAACATGAATATTTGGGTTGTTAATTCAATTCTTGACGAAAACAACCAACCTGGAACTCTAGGCTACGCTTATTATCCTGAAAATGCCGGGCAATGGTATGATGGTCTTGTAATTGGATATCAGTATATCGGAAAAACAGGTGCATCTGCTCCATTCAATTTAGGAAGAACAGTAACGCATGAAGTAGGACACTATCTAAATCTTCCTCACCTTTGGGGATCATCCGATGCGGGTTGTCAGACAGATTACTCTAATGACACTCCTACCTCTCCTGGTCCTAACTATGGAAATCCGACCTATCCTCTAAACAGAGTTTGCGGAGGGGTAAGCCGTTCTCAGATGTTCATGAACTATATGGATTATGTGGATGACAAATCTATGTATATGTTCTCTGCGAATCAAAAAACAAGAATGCAGGCTGTAGTATCCGCATCAGGGCCAAGAGCTGGATTAAGATAACCAACAACCTCGATTAGAAAATTATAAAAATATTAAAATAGTCTATCTCAATTTTTGAGATAGATTTTTTTTATATTTTTATGCGATTTAAATTTCAACACCACTAAGATGAAAAAAATAGCATTAGCATCAGGAATACTATTGCATTTATACTTTATTAAAGCTCAGGATACGATCAAAATTAAAACACTGCTGGATACCATCCCATCCAGAAATCTCAAAGAAGATCTGGCAATTATCAATTCAGGATATTCTATTCAGGAGAAAACTCCTTTTTTTCAAAAAGAATGGGTAAAAAAATCTGTAGCTCCAGCTATTCTTTTTACTGCTGCTGCTGCAACATGGGGAGAAAAAGAAAATATACGTGAAGTAAGAAACCGCTATCTTCCCAACTTCAAAGTGAAATATGATGATTATCTGCAATATGCTCCTGCTGTAGCTGTTTACGGGTTGAAACTAGCAGGTATAAAGGGGCGTAACAATATAGGAAGAGCAACTTTATCTTATGGTACAAGTTTAGCCATCATGGCCATTTTAGTTAATTCCATTAAATACACAACAAAAGTAGAACGTCCGGATGGATCCAAAAACAACTCTTTTCCATCAGGACATGCGGCAATGGCTTTTACCAATGCCAGTTTTCTGCATAAAGAATATGGTTTGGTAAATCCAGCCTACAGTATTGCGGGCTATGGTTCTGCAACTCTTACAGGACTTGGACGAAATTTAAATAACAGACACTGGGTTCCGGATATTCTGGCTGGTGCGGGTATCGGGATTATATCAACAGAACTGGGATATTTCTTTATTGATAAAATTTATAAGAACAAAGGAGATAATTTAAGCATCTTATCAAGAATACAGGGAAATGATTACCCGTCTTTTCTTGCACTGAAAATGGGAACTGCTTTAGGAACCACCAATTTCCTGAAGGAATCTGAACTGGATGATAAAAAACAAATTGGTTTCGAGGGAGGACTGGAAGGTGCTTACTTCTTTTCAAAAAAATGGGGTGTGGGTGCCGATGTATCCTTCAGCAGCTTCCCTATTAAATCCCAAAGAATAACATTTGATGACGAACAGGATTTTGGCAATCACGAAATCAAAACACAATCTATGGGATTTCTTTCTGCAGGCATCGGACCTTATTTTTCTCATGAACTATCAAAAAAATGGCAGCTTACTTTAAAGGTAACCGGAGGATATGCTGCAACAGCAAGTGGAAAAGTATTTTTAAAAGGAAACGATATTGATGCTCCCAACAACGAACTTCAGATCGCCAGATACAAACCCAGACCGGCTTTCCGCTGGAATACAGGGGCTTCCATGACCTACAAGTTCAATCCGGGATTAGGCCTTACTTTCTATACAGATTATAATAAGATCAACTCCACAATTCAATATTCCTTCAGCGATGAGATCAAGGAAAGTGAAGAACTGGATCAGGAACTGAACAACCTGATTGCTAAAGAAAAAATCAGTTATATTACATTAGGCTTAAGATTAACTGCCTATTTCTAAAAACAAAAAAAACCTTCGTATTCTGAAGGCTTTTTTTTATAACTTTTTACGATTATCATCCGGAGTATAATCCATAAAGATATCTCCATCCAGCTGTACAGATTTTACTTTCTTTTTAATAGGAATCACCAGATCAGTCAGTTTCTGATCTTTTTCCCAAACTGAAGGAGAAAAATGAATTTTCTCCGTAGTTCCATTATCATAAGACAATATAGCATCAAACGGAATGGCAAAACCTCCTACATTTGCAACGTTTATGGTAAGCATGTCATTCATCTGTGATGCTCCTGTTACTTTTAAGTCAATATAATTATTGGTATAAAACCAATTCTGGAAGAACCAGTTCAGATTTTTTCCTGATCCTGTATTCATAGAATTAAAATAATCCCATGGAACAGGATGTTTTCCCTTCCAGTTGTCCATATAATGGTGCAATGCTTTTTTGAAGAGTTCATCTCCCAAATAATCTTTCAAAGCCAGATAAGACAATGATGATTTTACATAAGAGTTGTTTCCGTATCCGGCGCCACTTACCTGCGTACTCATCGTGATCACTGGTTGATCCTGCTCAGCAGAAGGATCATTGATCCATTTTTTAACACGGAAGTTTTTATAAAATTCTTTAGCTGCAGCCTCACCTTTTTCATCAATTCCTATAAGATATTCCAGCGTGGTTGCCCAGCCTTCATCCATAAATGCATATCTTGTTTCATTGATTCCCATATAGAAAGGGAAATAAGTATGGGCAATTTCATGATCTGCCGTCAACCTGGCATCATTAAGATCATCAGGAATACTGGTATCATTAATCATCATAGGATATTCCATATCTGCATATCCCTGAATAGCCGTCATTACATTGTAAGGATATTCTACACCCGGCCAGTTTTTTGAAAACCAATCCAGATTATAGCGCATCCAGTCTACATAATGTTCAAAATCTTTCGCTCCGTTTTTATATCCTGCCTGAACGCTGGCTCTTTTTGTTTTTAACTCAACACTGGCAGCATCCCACACATAATGGTTACTCATTGCAAAACAGAAATCTGTAATATGATTTGCTTTAAATTTCCAGATATTCCACTTGTTCTGCTTGGTTACTTTTCCGGACTTCATTTCCTGCTCTGTGGCAATATGCATCAGCTTATCACTTTTCAGGGAAGCTTTATACCTTTTTAAATATTCCGGCTGAAGAACAGCTTCCGGGTTCAGAAAATCTCCGGTTGCCCAAACTACATAATTTTTTGGTGCAGTGATGGCAAAACTGTAATCATTGAAATCATTGTAAAATTCCTGTCTGTCTGAGTGCTGAAGCATATCCCATCCATTATAATCATCATACACGGAAATTCTTGGAAAAGAGTATGCCACATAGAATGTTTCAGGATCAATCTGCCCTTCTCTTCCACTCTGAACTGACAATGGATATTCCCACTCTATTTTAACCTCAGCTTTTGATTTAGATTTTAAAGCAGATTTTAATTGTACTTTTTCAACAGTACTCCAGTCATCACTGTTGATCTCATATTTTATGTTGTTTACAGTAAAGGATTTAATTTTCAGTCCGGATGAAAGGAAATCTTTGGATACAAATCCTGATCTTGGCGACTGTGGTTTGTGAAGGTTATTCACAAATCGTATAGCCAGTTCATTCAGATTATCCGGGCTGTTGTTGGTATAAACAATAGTTTCTTTTCCGGAAACTATTTTTGTAGCAGCATCTACTTTCACCTCTACATTATACACTCCTTTATTCTGCCAGTAGTTTTTTCCTGGCGCTCCGGAGATATCACGTGTTCCTCTCTCGTACGCTTTTTTGATATTCCTCGGCATATACAATTCCTGAGCTGACAATTGCAGTAAACAAACTGCAATCAGCATTCCGGAAAAAATTTTCTTCATAGCAATCTTTTTAAAGATAAGCATCAAAAATAGCGAAAATGTACCATCAGACGATTATTCTTTCGCGATAATATTTCACTGTAATAAACTTTTACATTAAAATATTCTACAATCGATCCTGTTCAGCGGTCTTCTTAATTGTTTTTGCATTTTTAACCGATTGATTTCCAAAGTTGAATTTCAATGAAAATGTTACTCCCTGAGTATCGATATAATCAAGAAAATAATTATCCTGATTTGCATATTTTGTACTGACTTTCTGCTCTGTAGATCTGAAAATATCGCTAAAAATAAGGCTGGCTTCCAGTTTTTTACTAAAGAATTTTCTATTCATTACAAAATAGGCTGACCATAAAGAAGATATTCTGAAAGTTCCCTGTATGCCTGGAGAATAGTAACGGTGTCCCATTTCCATTTTCCAGTCGCTGCTTTTATCCAGCGTAAAGCTTGTTGAGATGTTAGATACCCAGTTCCAGACTTTATTTTTATACAACATTCCATCAATTCCTTTGAAATAATTTTCATTATGCTCAAGATTTTCAGAAAGGATAATATTCCACCAGGATTTCACCTGGAAATTTTTGTACAAGCTTACTCCAAAAGCTTCTCCTTTCTCAATATTGGTAAAATAATAAATCAAACTGTTAGTACTTGGTTCCTGATAGGAGATTTCCATGGAAGGATATATTTCTTTTCTGTAATACAAATCCAGATTCCAGTCTTTCCAGGAATAAGTAAGATTGAGATTATGAGTAATTGTAGCTTTTAATTTTGGATCTCCCTGATAATAGGAAAAAAGATTATAATAAGATTTTGCAGGATTCAACCATGAATAGGAAGGTCTGCTGATTCTTTTCCCATAGGAGAACCCAAATTCCTGTTTGTTTTCTGTGGTATATTGTGCATAAAAAGTGGGAAAGAATTTCCAATAGTTACTTTTATTCAATTCATGAGGTTCTGAAACCACCCCTTCAAGATTTGTCATTTCCGCACGAAGTCCACCTTTGAAGCTCCATTTCCCGACATTGTAGGCTAACGAAGAATATAGGGCAAAATTGTGTTCTTTATAATCAAAAACACTGCTTTTTTCCGGCCTGTATTGTAATGCTCCGTTCTCATTATCTGAGAAATCAAGCTGACTGCTTGTCTTTACAAAACTATATTTTGTACCGGATTCAAGTTCAAACTTATCATCTTTCCACTGATAATCGAATTGGGTAGAATACAGCTGAACATCCGCTTTATTCTCAGTGAGGAAATTATCTTCTTTCGGTGGCTGTCCTGCAAAGTTTAAGTATGTAATAACATTTTGGTATTTATCCACATTATTTCCGGTAAAATAATTGATCCATGAAAGACTGCTTTTCTTATTCAGCTTGCGATCTATCTGAAAACTTACCGAGTTATTGATGGAACGGGAACGGTGATCATTGATTGTTGTATAATCAGATTCCACTATATCCTGCTGGTTATAGATCAATGTAGGAACATTATAAGTTCCGAAGGACTTTGGAGAAAAATACCCTGAGTAGTTGAGGCTTAGATTGGTTAAACTGTCCAGTTCATATTCCGCATTAAAATTCAGGGTATTCTGGTTATTGTTTTTATCCTTCCTGTTCATCGTACTTACCCATCGGGTTTGGCTTTCCGGATAGTTTACATAATCTGTTCCTTCCCGGTAGTACGTTCCCAGCCCTTTATAATAGCTTCCCATTAAGGAAAGTTTATCTTTTTTATAATATTGAGAGAGACCAAATACACCTTTCGCATATTGTGTCTGCACATATTTGGATGAAAGAATACCACGGTAGCCTTCAATTTTATTCTTTTTCAGAACGATATTCAGTACTGCGCTTCCTGAAGCTTCATATTTGGCAGGCGGATTGGTAATCACTTCTACAGATTTCACTTCATCTCCCTGTGTATTTTCCAGAAGATTTTTAAGCTCATCCCCTGTCAGCATTACTTTTTTATCATTAATCGTCACCAGAATTCCGGTACTTCCCTTTACACTCAATACACTGTTGTTAATGGTAACACTGGGTGTATTTTTTAGAATTTCCCAGGCATTGAGTGAGGAAATATTACTGTTTTCCACATTAAATTCAAGACGGTCTACCTTTCTTTTCACCAAAGGTTTACGTTTCGTCATGACTACTCCTTCTATTTCCTGAGATTCTTTTTTAAGAACAATGTTCAGAGGTTCAGACTCTGTTAAATCCACTTTTTTCTCAAATAAAGAATATCCCTGATTTTTAATGACCAGCTTTATATATTCCTCTGCAATATCCTCCAGTACAAATTTCCCATTGTCATCCGTTTCTAATTCTTTAATTAATTTATCCTGAGTATTATACACTTTCACTTTTACAGATGAGAGCTTTTCGTTTTCAGTATTCACCACTGTTCCTCCAGCTTTTTGTTTCTGGGCAAGAATCAAAATGGGAAAACACAAAAGAAAAAGAATTTTATACATGGTTATTTTTTTATCCTTTCCAACAAAAACTGCTGTTCTGTTCTATGGGGACAAAATTCCAATTTGACTGGAAAAAATACGGTTAACAGAAGGTTAATGATGGGTTAATGTCTTTTCTGGTTTCAAAACATCCAGATTCAGACAGAAGGATAAATCTTTATTTTGGAAGATTCAAAACTATGGTTAATGGAAGGTTAATAATAAAATAATCATTTCCTGAAAATGGCTAAAGTTTTATCTTTGTTTTAATGATAGCCAAGAGTAAAATTCTCATCCCGGTTTTTGCCGCTCTATTCCTGCTTTTACTGGGAATTCAGGTTTATTTTATGTATAAAACCTATCAGGTAAAAGAGAGGGACATCTACAGATCTGTGAATGATGGGCTTACCAATTACACAGATAATCTTGAGGACATTCAGGAGGCTAAAGAAAGAAATGATGATTCTCTTCAGGAAATCATTATACAGTATCATAATAAGGAGATCAGCAAAAAAGATTTTCTCCGCTATTTCATAGAAAACAGAAAATCTGCCAGAGAAAGGCTGATTCATTATATCGACAGCCGCTACCAAAAAGACGGTTACGAAATCTCTGCAAGAATACGGTATCTTTCCATTGTTCATCTACCGGACAGCTCAAAAGTGATTACCGAACCTATTGTCATTTTTGAAACGCAGGATAAACTAAAAAATCCACGCATTGCCAGTAACGGAAGCTGGGAAACCTCAACCACTAAAAGAGATGATACGGAAACAGGGCAAGTTGAAAAAAAGAATACTTTTCTTGTGAAAACCCAGACCGATTTTGAAATCAGAAATATAAAAAGCATTGTTTTCAAAGAGCTTACCTTATTGATCATTTGTTGCATTATTCTTCTTTCAGGAGTTCTTCTGCTTTATATTTTCACGATAAGAAATCTTATTCAGCAGCAGAAGCAGGTGGAAGTTCTCCACAACATTGTGGATAACATTTCACATGAGTTTAAAACGCCTATCGCTACTTTAAAAATAGCTTCGAAAGCATTAAAAAAAGAATGGAATCCTGAAACGCTTCCTCTTATTGACAGACAGATTTCACGTCTTGAAAGCCTAATGTTTCAGCTTCATAAAGATGAAATTCCTGATGATATGACCGCCATACAACCTGAAGACTGGAACTTTTTTATTCAGGATCTTTCCGTTACTTATTCAACTACAGATTTTAAGCTTGAAAATACAGTTTCACAAGAGCTTCCTTTTGATAAAAACTTAATGGAAACGGTCATTAAAAACCTTTGTGAAAACAGTGTAAAATATGGAGCATCGGTTATTACAATACATGTGCGAAACGTTTCTCAACAATTAGAATTTGAAGTTTCCGACAACGGTCAGGGCATGGAAACAAAAGAGCTGAATAATATTTTCGAAAAATTTTACAGAATACAGAATAACAATATTCACAATAGCAAAGGTCTTGGTCTGGGCCTCTATTTCGTAAAAAAAATCATTACAAACTATGGTGGAAAAATAGAAGTTTCCAGCCATCTTCATACAGGCAGTACTTTTAAAATATTAATTCCTTATGAAAACTAAAATCCTTCTGGCAGAAGATGATCCGGATTTCGGAATGATTCTTAAGCAGTATCTTGAATTGGAAGATTTTGAAGTCAGCTGGTTTCAGAATCCGGAAGATATCGTACCATTGGTTCAGGCTGATTTTCCCTTTCAGATAGGAATTCTGGATGTGATGATGCCCAATATCGATGGCTTCTCACTGGCGAAAATGATCATTAAGGAAAGAAGTAATTTCCCTTTATTATTTTTAACGGCTAAAAATCAAAAAATAGACCGATTGACCGGATTGAAAATAGGTGCCGACGATTATATTTCCAAGCCTTGCGACCCTGAAGAACTTGTTTTACGAATTAAAAATATTCTGAAAAGAACACTTCCCGCCGTGATAGAAAGTCAGATAAAAATCGGAGAGTTTTCACTGGACACCACCAAACTTCTGTTGTCACATCCTAACGGAAATAATCGGTTGACTATACGGGAACAGGAACTTTTATTATATCTTCTGAAGCATAACCGGACGATCATCACCAGAGATAATATCCTGGATAATCTCTGGGAAACCAATGATTATTTTACCGGAAGAAGCCTGGATGTGTTTATCAGCAGACTTCGTAAATATTTCATCCATGATCCCCAAATAAAAATCCAATCCCTGAGAGGAATTGGATTTGAAATTGATTTTCCAACCAATTGATTTTTATAGAGAAAGATTCACAATCACCGGAAAATGGTCTGAAGGATACAAAAGATTTTCTCTTCTGTCATTGATGTGTCGGTGAGATCTTATTTTAAAGCCTTGTGTAAAAATATAATCTATTCTGTCTTTTGGAACTTCATTCACATTGAAGCCTGTGAAAGTTCCTACCGGGCCGTAATGCTTCGTCTCTGAATGATAGAAAGTATCTTTCATATTCTGGGAAAGGATTTTAATCGGTTCTGAATCATCTGTAAGGTTAAAATCTCCGCTCAGCGTTACCGGAAGATTTTTTGGATTCAGTTCTTTGATCTTTTTCAGAATCAATTCGGAAGATTTTACTCTTGCCACATTTCCTACATGATCAAAATGAAGATTCATGGCCAGGAATTCTTTCTTCGATTTTTTATCTTTAAATATGGCGTAAGTACAGATCCTGTTCAGTGCCGCATCCCAGCCTTTTGACGGTTTTTCCGGAGTTTCAGATAACCAGAACGTCCCGGATTTTACAATTTCTAGTTTGTTTGTGTCATAAAAGATAGCGGAAAATTCTCCTTTTTCTTTGCCGTCATCTCTTCCTACTCCTATATAATCATAGTTTTTTAATCCTGATTTAATATCTTTCATCTGTTCCGGAAGCGCTTCCTGTACTCCGAAATAATCAGGATAATAATACGTCAGTAAATCGGCAACGTCCTGCTTTCTTTTTGGCCAGGCATTGTCTTTATCCGACTCTACATTCAGTCTGATATTAAAACTCATTACGGTAAGGTCCTGTGAAAATCCCAATGCAAAAAACATCAGAAACACCATTGAAAATCTGAAATTCATATGTTATTTTATCATTAAGAGACAAAAATAAAACTTCTCTGTGACAGAAAAGCCTTATTGATGTGATTATATTGTTAAATTATCTTTTTCTTCTTCTATAGATATAAAATACTCCTGAAATTCAGACTCCAAAATGGAAATGTTACTTTCTAGCTTTACAACACCAATGGTTTTGTAGTGAGCAGCCAGTTTTATGCCTTTATTTTTGAGGAAAACTTCAAGCTTTTTTAAATTTATATCTTTCTTTAAAACTGCGAGATAAGTGATCATAAGTATATCTGTATTAAACCGTTTCCAATATCTCTGTATTTTATACCTTCAATAGGTCTTGCTTTGTTTTCAATCAGTTCCCAGATCTCTTTTGCTGATTTGTTAGGAAACTGTTCCATATACAAAGCGGCAAGTCCGGAAACATGTGGTGCAGCCATACTTGTACCGCTCATGCTGTAGTACAAATTACTTTTATTTTTTGCATTTTTAGGATACGAACTGATAATATCGACTCCGGGAGCACAGACATTGATACTTCCTCCTGTAGACGGGTTGAGGCCTGCATTTGAAAATCTTGCAATCTTCATCTGAGCGTCAATAGCTCCTACGGCCATAATTGATTTTGAATTGGCCGGCATTGAAACAGGTTGTGGAATCTGCGGTCTGTTGCTGTCATTTCCAGCCGCTGCGATAATAAGGCAGTTATTTTCCAGTGCTCTTTCTCCAATGGTTTCAAAAAGAACAGACGGCTGATCATCAAACTTCACCGGAGAAGCTAGTGAAAGAGACAATATTCTGAAATTCTTCGAAATGGCCCAGTCTATCGCATCAATGACACTGCTGGTAGTTCCTCTTCCATTATCTGCGAGTACTTTTGCTATTTTCAGGTTGCAATCCTTAGCTATTCCGTAACGTCTTCCGGTATCACTTCTTGTATTTCCTGTAGCTACACCTGCGCAGTGTGTACCGTGACCATTCGGATCTCTGTTCCAGTCTTCACCATCTATGAAAGATTTCCCTTCAATTTCTTCAGCGGAAAAATCGGGATGGGACGTTTCAAGGCCGGTATCAAGAATACAGATATCAATTCCTTTTCCTGTATAATTTGCATTTTCCAGTCCGATTGCTTTTAATCCCCATTCCATTTCAATGAATGATTTTTGAGGCAAAGGTTTATTTGTGATATATTTTTCAAGTTCTGAAATTTTTTCTGCAAGCCCAGCCGACTGCTTTTTAAGCTCATTAATCAATTGCAATTCATCTGCAGGAAAAAACTCTCTTTCTTTTTCGTAGTATACAATAGAATTGGATTCATCTTTCACAGCACTTTTCAATTGATCTTCATCCATATTTTCCACCACCAAAACCCCAAGATTTTTGTAAAGTACGCCATTGTCCTTATTAATGATTTCAAAAGAACGGTTTTCTTTAGACAGCAATTCTGAAGAGGTGATACTCACTTCCAGCTCTTTTTCAATTTTTTTAAGTGCATTTTTCTGCTGGTTCTGCAGCAGAACAATATATCTTCCGGTTTCCATAATGATCTTTTTTAAATTAATTTCAGAAATATCTTTTCGAGAATAAGAAAGATATCCTCCGGAATAATGGTCAGTCTGAGTTTCTTATTAATCCCGGATATCGCTGTATTCTGTTCAGCCAGTGAAGTCCAGAAACGTTCAATTTTAGGAACGGAATTCATATCTTTCAGCTTTTCATCGTCCAGAATTCCATTCTGATATAATGAGACAATGATTCCTGAAATAAGTTCTTCCGCATCCTCAAGTTTTTTGTTTTCCCTGGCATATATTTCCATGAGAATATCATAAATACTTTCCATCCCGTTAAATGAGAATCCTGCGAGCATTTCTCTTCTTCCCGTTATTATTTTTTCCATTTTAATAGGATTAAAGCCTCTTTTAACGGTAGAAATCATATTCATTACCTTCAGCACTTCAGATTCATGACTGGTGTTTCCTTTGGTACGGAAATACTCCAGAACCTCGTTGAGAAAAGCATCGAACCGGGCATCAAAGTCAAATGATTTTGACAGGTATAAAGCCTGAACTTCATTGAACTGTTCCAGCAGTTCTTTGATTTTCTGTACCGTAAAGTGAATAAGTTCCTGCATTACTCAAAAGTTATCTGTTCTATTTCGTTGCCGTCTTTATCTTTGTAAGACACAATTCTGATTCCTTCCTCCTCCATTTCCACATGAAGATTGATGAATAGTTTATCTTTATCTTCTGCTGCGCTTGTATTGGGATCTATGTAAATGCTGTTCAGCTTTGCATTCACCAGCGTATATTTATTCAGCAGAACTTTTGAAAAAATTTCTTTCAGTTCATCAGTTTCTTCTTCTGTTCCTTCCTGAGGTCTAAATATTCCGGAATTAAGAAGCTGCATTTTATTTCTGAGATCCAGTTTGAGCACTTCATTGGCTGGGAGCTGCCCGAATTTCTGATCATTTTTTTCCAGTTTACTGAACAGGGTTTTAAACTCTTCAGTTTGAATCTGTCTTTTATTTATTTCAGGAATATTAAATTTCTTCTCCTTATTCACCAGACGGATTCTTTCATTTATTTCTGTTACAAACTGATCTTCATTCAGTTTAAAATTATATTTGGAATCCGAATCGATATCAGTGATTTTAATCGGAATATCCATCTTTACACTAGGCAGAGCATAGCGCGGAACCTTAAAATACTTAAGATATTCATGTCGGGCATATTCTTTGGCAATAAGAACGGCATTCTCATCTGCTTTTTTACGAGCCTGAATTATCTCGTTATTGAGATAATCCAGGTAATCTGATAGTTTTATCATCTTTCGTAAAATCTTTTATTGTGAAAGAAGTCCAAGCACTTTTTCAAGCCCTGCAGGCATTTCGTCATTGGTGGCACGCACTTTTACCCCAAGAGAATATTCTTTTTCCACTTTGATTCCTGTACTGGAAGTTCTCTTATAGGATACGTCCACTTTGAATTTCACAGGTCCCCATCCACCGGATACTCCGGCATTGATCCCGAATTCATCACTTACGTCTTTTGTGTATGTAGAATTAAGTTTAACATTAAAGTCTACTTCACAGGTCTCAATTCTGAAGCTCGGAACATTCAGCAATGCAATAAAAGGCACTGAAATTTCCACGTCGTTCGGAATCGTTTTTGGGTTACTAGCACTTACCGGCTCATCTTCTTTAAAATCGGGATTCGGAATATTTTTTTTGTACTTGAATTCTGCCATTCTCAGTTTTTTAGGGCTGGCAGCATTGGCTGGATCTGTAAGCTCAAACCCGACTTCATTGATAAAATTAACGGTGGCAATAGAGGCATTAGACTGTGCTTTTACACAAGCATCCAAAGGTCCGCCAATAATAGTCGCAAAGTCGATGCTTCCCAATTCTGCTGCAAAATCTGCATTGGCAGCATCTGAAGTTCTGAAGATCTCCTCATCGGCAGCCATTCTACCGGCAATCAGTTTCATGATCTCAGAAGAGGCACCGGAAAAAGATTTTTCCCACTTTTCATCATAATTCTTTTTGAACTCGTCTACGATGGCTAATAATTCTTTATTCGTCAATGAACTCAGTTCTGAGGTTTCAATTCCTGACACTTTTTCATAGACTGCCGGAGTCAGTACTTTTTCTACTCCCGATAAAAGGTCGATTAACTCATTTTTTGTTTTTTTGGCGTGACTTGCTTCAAGCACTGATTTTAATGTTTCCATGTTTTTTGTTTTGATTAATATTGTGGGACAAAATTATATCACTGACTACCAAAACATTGTAGGGAAACCCCTCTACTTATCCCGGAAAAACACCCTAAAAATAAAAAGCCTGAACTTACTGTTGTAAGTTCAGGCTTTTATACTGCACAATTTTATCTTATATGAACTATGCAGGTCTTCTACTATTATTTTCCAGATTGACATCCGGAACAACAGAATTCGGATCCAGTTTCACCTCATCAATTTCCTTGCTGGATTCTACCTTGAATGTCCATTCAGTATTTCTTTTCCAAACTTCAACAGGAATTTTTACCATCTGTGTTGTTCCGTCTTTGAATTTGATTTGTACGGTTGTAGGCATTGGCAACTGTCCAATATTTTCAACCGTAATCTGAACGCCGTTTTTAAAGTTTCCGTTTACATATTGTACGTTCTTAACCGCCTGATCAATTTTCCATTTATTAAAGAACCATCCTCTCCAGAACCAGTTCAGTTCTTCTCCGGAAACGTTTTCCATCGTATGGAAGAAATCCCATGGCGTCGGATGTTTGAATGCCCAACGGTCAATATAGGTTCTGAATGCTTTGTCAAACTTTTCAGGTCCCAGAATTGCTTCTCTTAAAACTTCCAATCCTGTTCCCGGCTTATAGTAAGCCAATGCTCCGATACTTCTTTCTTTCATATTATCCGGACCTACCATTACAGGCTCCAGGCTGTCGGTTAGCAGATACGTTCCTGATCTTGCTAGATTCGGTTTACGGTAATATTCTCCTTTATTGAAAGCTTCCGTTGAAAGCCCGTTAATGAATGTATTGAACCCTTCATCCATCCATGCAAAAAGTCTTTCATTAGATCCAACGATCATAGGAAACCAGTTGTGTCCGAACTCATGGTCTGTAACCCCCCAAAGATCTTCTCCTTTGGAATCCATATGACAGAAAACAATTCCCGGATATTCCATTCCACCTTCGTTTCCTGTTACATTGGTGGCAGCCGGATAGGTATATTCATACCACTTTTTTGAATAATGCTCTATGGCCGCTTTAGTATACTCTGTAGATCTTCCCCACGCTTTATCACCGGCACTTTCTACTGGATAAGCAGAAATAGCTAAAGATTTCTTTCCACTGGGTAAATTGATTTTTGCAGCATCTAAAATAAATCCCGCAGATGATGCCCATGCAAAATCTCTTGTCTGATTAATTTTAAATTTCCAGGTCTTTGTTCCTGAAGTTTTATTTTTACCGATTTCAGACTCAGGGCGGATCATTACCGTTTTATCACTGTTTCTTGCCTCATTCCATCTGTTGATTTCTTCTTTGCTGTACACTTCTTTCTCATTCAGAAGTTCTCCGGATGCTACGACATAATGATTAGCCGGAACGGTAATATTGGCTGTGATATTTCCATATTCCAGATAAAACTCCGAAGCACCAAGGTAAGGAAGCGTATTCCATCCCATGACATCATCATATACGCACATTCTCGGATACCACTGTGCGATGGTAAATATTTTACCGTTTTTAGTATCCTGAACTCCCATTCTGTCTGAACCATACTCAGGAGAAATAAAAGAATATTCTATTTCTATCTTTGCCACACCTCCATTGGCTTTCAGCTCTTTGGGAAGATCAATCTGCATCCTTGTATCGGTAATGGTGTATTTTACATCTTTCTTACCATCCAGTTTAACTGATTTAATGGTATATCCACCGTTAAATTCTTCACCATGAGCTCCGTTTCTGCTCCCGGATAGCGGCACTACACCATTTCCTCTGGAATCTTTTGCAAACAGATTCTGATCCAGCTGCAGCCAGAGAAAACCTAATTTATCAGGACTGTTGTTGGTATAGGTAATCTGCGCTGTACCAGTAATTTCTTTTTTATCTTCATTCAGGCTGACGTTCAAATGATAATCTGCTGAATTCTGCCAGTAAGCATGTCCCGGCTGTCCGCTTGCAGAACGGGTAGCTGTACCTGTCTGCGGATAAAAGAACGGCTTAAATGCTTCTACATAATCATATTTCGGAGTCTGCTGTGCATATGCAGATCCTGAAAAGAGGACAACTGCAAGCGTCGAAACAAGGGTTGGAAGTTTAAATTTCATTTGAAAAAGTATTATTTAGTGTATAGGTAAAAAAAAATCCCGGATTTGTTACATATCCGGGAACTTTTTTAATATAAGTTTAATTTAATTTGACTTTTTTGCTTTAATCATGGCTTCCAAAGCATCCCACATTTCACGAGGAATCGCCTCAAGCATATTAAATTCTCCAGCTCCCTGAAGCCATTCTCCACCATCAATGGTTACCACTTCCCCATTCATATACGCTGAATAATCGGAAACCAGATAAGCCGCAAGGTTTGCAAGCTCCTGATGTTCCCCCACTCTTCTCAACGGAACTTTTTTCTTCATATCAAATTTCTCCTGCAGATCTCCCGGAAGAAGTCTGTCCCAAGCTCCTTTGGTTGGGAAAGGTCCTGGTGCAATGGCATTGAAACGGATTCCATATTTTGCCCATTCTACAGCCAGTGATCTGGTCATCGCCAGAACTCCTGCTTTTGCACAGGCTGATGGCACTACATAGGCAGAACCTGTCCATGCATAAGTAGTTACGATATTCAGTACTGTTCCCGGAGTTTTAGAATCGATCCAGTGTTTTCCTACTGAAAGGGTACAGTTTTTTGTTCCTTTTAAAACAATATCAAGGATAGAGTCAAACGCAGAGTGAGTCAGTTTTTCTGTGGGAGAGATAAAGTTTCCCGCAGCATTATTCAATAAAATATCAATCTTTCCGAATTCTTTCAGAGTTGCTTCTTTCATGGCTTCCACCTCATCCCAGTTTCTTACATCACAAGCTACACAAAGCACTTTCCCTCCTGTTTCCTCTTCCAGTTCCTTGGCTGTTCCCTGTAATTTTTCCAGGTTTCTGGAAGTAATCACTACTTTGGCACCCAGTTCAAGAAAGTATTTGGTCATTGCTTTTCCAAGGCCGCTTCCGCCTCCTGTTACAATCGCTACTTTATCTTTTAGTGCACCTTCGCGCAGCATAGGTTGTGTATATAGACTCATAAAATATTTTTTCTTAAAAATACTAAATATTGAAATGCAATCCTTTAAAATGGGTTGATAAATAATGCTACAAATAATTGTTCCTTATATTATTCTTAAATATAGATCAACCATTTTAAAAAAAAATAGCCTGATAATAATTACCCGGCTATTTTTTCATTTGTTAAAACAATATATTAAGAAGCTACCACTCCTTTGAAAGAAAGTGTCTTAGGAGTTTTGCTGTCACTAGTAGTAACGTTTACAGTCTTCATAAATGGTCCTACCGCTGCTGCGTTATAGCTGGCTTCTACAAATCCTTTTTTCCCTGGCTGAATAGGTGTTTTTGTATAATCCGCAGTGGTACATCCGCAAGAAGGAGCTACATTCTGGATAATGATTGGTTTTGAACTTGTATTCGTAAATTCAAATCTGATCAATTTCGGTTTTCCCTGAGGAATATTTCCTACATCGATAGATTCTGATTTCCATTTAATAGCATCTGCTACCATTTTCACAATGGATGGAGCGTCTGCAGTAAGTACATTAGCATAAAAAGGAGAGAATGCCAACACTGCCAAAAGAGCTGTAATTTTTAGTTTTTTCATGAGTATAAATTTTAATATTTGAAACTAATTATTTTCTTTCGATATAGCAAATGTAAAGCAGACTGTGATTACAACTTGTTAACCGTTATCTAACATTTGTTAACGAGTTGTTAATAATAAAAGATAAATAGATATTTTTGGATAATATTGTTTCAGGAAATGAAAATAAAAAGACTCAATATTATTATAACGCTTGGATTCGTTGCTATTATCGGAATTTTAATAGCACAATTGATGTGGACGATACAGGCTTATAATCTTGAAGATAAAAAGTTTAACCAAAAGGTCAATATTGCCTTAATGGAAGTCGCAGAAAAACTCTCAGGAGGAAAGACATCCTACACCGAAAATCCTGTACAGAATATTGCCAATGACTATTATGTGGTTAATATCAACAATGAATTTCACCCTGTTGTGCTTGAATATTATCTGAAAACAGAGTTTACCCGCTTCCAGATCAATACAGATTACGTGTATGCATTATACAATTGCCACAGCGATAAAATGATCTATGGAAAATACATGACCTCTCATCAGGAAAGTCCCGGCAGCAAGGTGATCAATTTTCCGAAGCATAAAAATCTGATCTATTACTTTTCCATACGCTTCCCGGACAAAACTACTTACCTGATCAGTTCATTACGGTTCTGGTATCTGCTTACATTTGCTCTTATTATCATACTTCTGGTATATGTATATTCTATCTATACCATTATTCAGCAGAAGAAGTTCTCGGAACTGCAGCGTGATTTTATCAATAATATGACTCATGAGTTTAAAACACCTTTATCCTCCATCCTGTTAGCATCAGAAGCGCTTAATAAACAGGAACTGGTACAGGATAATTCCAAACTGCAGACCTATACATCCATTATCATCAATCAAAGCCACAAGCTCAATAGCCACATTGAGAAAATTTTGAATATTGCGAAGAACGATGCAGCCGGACTATCATTAAAACCTCAAAAAATCCTGTTACAACCTTTTATTCAAGAGATTGCAGATAATATACAGCACAAAAATAAAGATCTCAGCATCGAAATCAATATTGAAAACAGTACTTCGGTAATGGCAGATGAATTTCACTTTACCAACATCATTTATAACCTGTTGGATAACTCCATTAAGTATTGTGAAATAAAACCTGTCATTAAAATTTCAGCTCACAAAGATTCAAAAGGATTATATTTAAAGTTTAAAGACAACGGAATGGGAATTCCCGCTAAAAATATTCCTCATATTTTTGAAAAATTTTATCGGGTACATACCAAAAGAAGTGAAGAAGTGAATGGTTTTGGTCTTGGATTATTTTATGTAAAAAAAGTAGTTCAGCAGCATCACTGGAAAATTTTTGTAGAAAATAATGAAGATAAAGGAATTACTACAACGCTCTTCTTCCCGTTTTCAAATTAATCTTGTGTAAGTATGGAGAAATCTAAAATTTTATATGCCGAAGATGACAAAACAATAGCTTTTCTGGTGGAAGACAGTTTGGAAAGTTATTATGATATCAGCTGTTATTCTGATGGAGAATCTGCGTTGGAAGCATTTAACAGCCAGGATTTTGATATCTGCCTTCTGGATATTATGATGCCTGGCATGAACGGATTTGAGGTGGCACAGCGAATCCGCAGTAAAAATGCTGAGGTTCCGATTATTTTTATCTCTGCAAAAGCATTAAAAGAAGATAGAATTAAAGGGCTTAAAATTGGAGCTGATGATTATCTGGTAAAACCGTTCAGTATTGAAGAACTGATGTTGAAAATTGAAGTTTTTCTGAAACGCACTAAGAAATCGGATACTTCCCCTCTACAATATAAAGTGGGCAAATATGATTTTGATCCAAAAAATTACACCCTGAAAGGTGCGGAAAACAATATTACCCTTACCCAAAGAGAGTCTGATCTTCTTTTATATTTTATCCGCCATAAAAATCTGGTGGTCAAAAGACAGGAAATCCTGAAGGCCATCTGGGGTGATGATGATTATTTCATGGGACGAAGCCTTGATGTATTTATTTCCCGATTAAGAAAAGTACTGGCTGAAGAGCAAAACGTTTTAATAGAAAACCTCCACGGAATAGGTTTCCGTTTTTCTGAAAAAGAGTAAATAGCATTCAAACTAATTTAAAACACAACAGAAAATGATGATTTTAATTAATTTTAAACTTTGAAAAATTGTCATTAATGAAAAATCGAAAGTCTATTGTTTTTCTTTCTCTAGCATTTTTAAGTGCAAACTTTTATGCCCAAAAATTTGAAAAATTAATACAATATGTCAATCCTCTGATCGGAACTGAAAAGATGGGACATACGTATCCGGGAGCCACCGTTCCTTTTGGTGCCGTACAGTTAAGCCCTGAAACAGACACCATTTCCTATGAACTCAATGGAAAATATAATGGTGAGGTTTATAAATACTGCGCCGGCTACCGTTATGAAGATAAAACCATTGTAGGTTTCAGTTCTACCCATTTCAGCGGAACAGGACATTCTGATCTGGGAGATTTTCTGGTGATGCCTACCATAGGAAAACTTCAGTTGAATCCGGGAACAGCTTCCCATCCGGAAAGTGGCTACAGAAGCAGATTTTCACACCAGAACGAAACAGCAGAAGCCGGATATTATAAAGTAAAACTGGATGATCACAATATCCTTGCAGAACTGACTGCCACACCAAGAGTAGGAATTCATCGCTATACTTTCCCGAAATCTGACCAGGCTCATATTATTCTTGATCTGATGGCTGGTATTTATAATTATGACGGGAAAAATGTATGGACATACGTTCGGGTAGAAAACGGAAATACCATCACAGGTTATCGGCAGACCAATGGCTGGGCAAGGACCAGAACCGTTTATTTCGCCATGAAGTTTTCAAAACCTTTTAAAGCTTACGGTCAGCAAAACTATGATGAAAAGCAGGTTTACAGAGGATTCTGGAGAAAATTCGACCAAAATCAGAATTTCCCGGAGATTGCAGGAAAGAACCTGAAAATGTATTTTGATTTTGATACCAATGAAAATGAAGCGATTGAAGTAAAACTGGCCATTTCTCCTGTAAGCCAGATCAATGCTTTGGAAAACCTCGAAAAAGAAGCCGGAAATATAACCTTCGATCAGGCTAAAACTCAAGCCCAGGACAATTGGAATAAGGAATTAAATAAAATTGTCATCAAAGGTTCTGATACGGAAAAAACCAACTTCTATACAGCAATGTATCATACCTTTATTAATCCTACCACTTATATGGACGTCAATGGAGAATATAAAGGGCTGGATCAGAATGTTCATAAAGCAGATGGCTTTACCAATTATACAACCTTCTCTCTGTGGGATACTTACCGCACGCTTCATCCTTTCTTTAATATCATTCAGCCTAAACGGAATGGTGACATGGTAAAATCTATGATGGCTCATTATAGTCAGTTTTCAATGAAAATGCTGCCCATCTGGTCACATTATGCTAATGACAACTGGTGTATGAGCGGATACCACAGTGTAAGTGTAGTAGCTGATGCCATTATTAAGGGAAATTATAAAGGTGATCCTGAAGAAGCATTGAAAGCTTGCATAGAAACTGCTAATAAAAGAAATTATGAAGGCATCGGACAATACATTGATCTTGGATATATTCCTGCTGAAAAGAACGGAACTTCAGTTTCCAATACATTAGAATATGCCTATGATGACTGGGCGATTGCTCAACTGGCAAAGTATTTAAACAAAACAGAAATTTATAATCAGTTTATCAAACGATCTGAAAACTGGAAAAATAATTTTGACAAAACCATCGGGTTTATGCGTCCACGTCTGGCAGATGGAAGCTTTAAGAAAGATTTTGATGTGCTAAGTACTCATGGGCAAGGTTTTATTGAAGGTAACTCGTGGAACTACAGTTTCTTTGTCCCGCAAAATCCTGATGAACTGATTACGATGATGGGTGGAAAGAAGAAATTTGCATCCAAACTGGACGAACTGTTCACCATGCATTTACCTGATGAATTCTTTGCAGACACTGAAGATATTACAAGGGAAGGAATTATCGGTGGATATGTTCACGGAAACGAACCTGCTCACCATGTTGCCTATTTTTATAACTGGGCCGGACAGCCATGGAAAGCACAGGCACAAATCCGCCGTATTCTTGAAATGCAATACAAAGCAACACCAGACGGGCTGGGCGGAAATGATGATGCCGGGCAAATGAGTGCATGGTATATTTTAAGTTCATTAGGTTTTTATCCTGTAGCTCCTGGATCAGAGAACTATTCTATCGGAAGCCCGGCGATTGATCACGCTGTACTGAATCTGGAAAATGGAAAAACTTTTGAAATTGAAGCGATCAATCAAGGTCCGGAAAATGTGTATGTTCAGAAAGTTCTTTTGAATGGAAAAGAGATTAAAAACTTTACATTAAAACATTCTGAGATTATGAATGGAGGAAAACTTACTTTTTACATGGGGAATAAAGCGAAAAGGTAAGATATTCTCGAAGATTGAGCGGATGAGCGGGTTTAAAAATCTGCGTAATCTCCTACATCTATGAGAATTAAGAATAGGTTTTGGCTGAAGCCAATGTGGGAGATCTAAAATAAAAAGAGCAGGCTAAAGCCCGCTCCTATTGAATTATAATATTTACTGATTAATCTCTAGGTTCAAAAAGCAATCTCTCTCCAAATTTCTCTTCTGCAATTGTACCATTGTCATACACCAAATGACCATTGACAAAAGTATGGGTAACTTTAGAGTGAAAATTCATCCCTTCCAATGGACTCCAGCCACATTTGTACAGTAAATTGTCTTTGGAAACCGTCCAGTCCTGGTTTAAATCTACTAAAACAAGATCAGCTTTATACCCTTCTCTCACAAAACCTCTTTTTTCAATTTTGAAAAGGATTGCCGGATTATGAGCCATCTTTTCAACAATTTTCTCAAGGGATATTTTACCGTTCTTATAGTTTTCAAGCATTACCACCAATGAATGCTGTACCAAAGGTGCTCCAGAAGGACATTTTGTGTATACGTTATTCTTCTCTTCTGCCGTATGCGGAGCGTGATCTGTAGCAATCACGTCTATTCTGTCGTCCAGTAATGCTTCCCAAAGAGCATCTTTATCTTTCTGGGTTTTTACAGCAGGATTCCATTTGATGAGGCCACCTCTTGTTTCATAATCTTCGTTGGTAAACGTAAGGTGATGAACACATACCTCAGCAGTGATTTTTTTATCTTTTAAAGGAATATCATTTCGGAAAAGCTCCATTTCCTTTGCTGTTGAAAGATGGAAAACGTGAAGTCTCGCTCCTGTTTTTTTTGCAAGCTCAATGGCTTTGGATGAAGACTTATAACACGCTTCTTCACTTCTGATCAAATGATGGAATTTTACAGGAATATCGTCCCCATACTCATCCATATATTTCTGTGTATTGGCTTTGATGGTAGCTTCATCTTCACAGTGCACAGCAATCAGCATTTTAGTATTACTGAAAATATTTTCCAGCGTTTCCGGATTATCCACAAGCATATTTCCTGTAGACGAACCTAAAAATAACTTGATTCCCGGAACATTTCTAGGGTTTGTTTTCAAAACTTCCTCCAGATTATCATTCGTTCCACCCATCATAAAACCGTAATTGGCATATGCTTTTTGGGAAGCGATCTCATACTTGTCTGCTAATAATTCCTGGGTTACTGCATTGGGAACAGTATTTGGCTGATCGATAAAACTCGTTATTCCTCCAGCTATGGCAGACCTTGATTCGCTTTCAATGTCTCCTTTATGAGTAAGTCCCGGCTCACGGAAATGCACCTGATCATCTATTACTCCGGGAAGAAGATATTTACCTGAACCATCAATAATCTGATCTGCATCTTCAGAAATGCCGGCAGCTATTTTAGAAATCAAATCATTTTCTATCAGGATATCACTTTCAAAGACTTTTCCTTCGTTAACGATATTTACGTTTTTTATAAGAACTTTCATTTCAATTTATTTCGCTGTAAAATTAAGATTTTAAGTTTTAATTCACCCCAAAATCGCAAAACGAATGCTTAAAGTTTTACATTTGCAAAAAAAATTCGGCTTTGTACAAGAAACTATTAGGACAGACCATCATCTACGGAGTAGGAGCAATAGCGCCAAGAATCATTCTATTCATCCTTAATCCACTTTTGATCTATAAGATTCCCAATGAAGGTTTTGCGATTTTCACTCAACTTTATGCGTGGATTTCATTTGTTAATATTATCCTTTCTTTTGGTTTTGAAACAGCCTATTTCAGATTTTCAGCAGAAGAGGATAACGAGAAAAAAACCTTCAATACCTCATTCTGGTTTTTATTTTCCACATCCACTCTTTTTCTTGCATTATGTTATTTGTTCAATCAGCCTATTGCAGATTATGCGGGATACCACAATAACCCTGAATACATCAGATGGTTTGCTATGATTGCCTTTTTTGACAATTTATTGGTGATCCCTTTTGCATGGCTTCGTTTCCACAATAAACCCATCAAATATTCTGCAGTAAGAGTTGTTCAGGCTATATTTCAGGCTGTTTTTACAGCCGCATTATTCTTCTGGATTCCGGAAAACATATCAAGAAGTATGGGGCTGGATCAAAATGTAGATTATCCGTTCTTCAGTAATCTGGCTGGAAGTGCCTTAGGCTTTTTATTATTACTTCCCATTATATTAAAGGTAAGATTTCAGTTTGTCACTTCATTGTTCGGGCGTATGATCAAATACTCCTTCCCACTGATGCTGGCAGGCCTTGCTTTTATGGTAAATGAAAATTTTGATAAATCCATACAGAGAAATCATATTTCAGACGAAGAAGCAGGCGCTTATGGAGGATGCTATAAACTTGCTGTACTGATGACATTATTTGTTACCGCATACAGAATGGGTATTGAGCCATTCTTTTTTAAACAGATGGATAAAGGTGATGCTAAAAAAACTTATGCCAACGTAGCGGAATACTTTGCCTTTTTTGCATGTGCCGTTGCTTTAGGGATCATTGCCAATATATCCTGGCTGAAAGCCGTTTTTATTCCTAATAAATCCTATTGGATCGCGATAGATATCATCCCGATTATCGTCATTGCCAATCTTTGCTTCGGAATCTATTATAACTTTTCAACCTGGTATAAAGTAACGGACAGAACCAGTATGGGAACTGTTATTTCATGGCTTGGGGCAGGGATCAATATAGGACTTAATCTTCTTGCTTTAAATTACTATCACAGCATGATGGGTTCCGCATGGGCTACTTTTGGAGCTTATATAATTATGATGATTGTTTCTTACCTTTTAGGTCAAAAATATTATCCTATTCCTTACAGAATGAAGAAAATGTCTTTCTTTATGATACTGCTTGGGGTTTTTAGTTTCATCATTGTAAAATATCTCAACTATAATATTCTAGCGAGTAATCTCCTCTTTTTCATCTTTACCGGAATTTTGATTTATTCTGAGAAAAACCTGATTTTATCGAGAATCAGAAAGAATTAAACTTTGGTCTTTATTTTGCTTGTACACCAACCTATTGTTAATTTAAACAATTATTTAAAAAGATATAAATCATACTTCGTTAAAGGTTTTAATTATTATCTTTAACCTAAATATTAAAAACAACTAATAAAACATCTTTTATACATATAATTTATGAAAATTATTGTCCCTATGGCTGGACGTGGTTCCAGATTACGTCCACATACACTGACAGTTCCAAAACCTCTTATACCTATTGCTGGAAAACCTATTGTACAGAGATTGGTAGAAGATATTGCTAAAGTTGCAGGAGAAAATATTGAAGAGGTAGCTTTTATCATCGGAGATTTTGGTCCTGAGATCGAAAGATCCCTTATTCAGATTGCTGAAAAGCTGGGAGCAAAGGGAAGTATTTATTATCAGAACGATCCTCTTGGTACAGCTCATGCGATCAAGTGTGCTGAGCAGTCTATGCAGGGAGATATCGTTATTGCTTTTGCAGATACTCTTTTCCGTGCAGACTTCCAACTGGATAAAAATTCTGATGGTGTAATCTGGGTGAAAAGTGTTGAAGACCCATCTGCTTTCGGAGTAGTAAAATTGGATAACTACGGCTTTATTACCGACTTTGTAGAAAAACCTAAGACTTACGTTTCTGATCTTGCTATCATTGGTATTTATTATTTCAACAGCGCTGAAAAGCTAATGGAAGAAATCAATTATATCATGGATAATGATATTAAAAATGGTGGTGAATATCAATTGACAACTGCTCTTGAAAACCTTAGAGCTAAAGGCGCTAAGTTTACCCTTGGAAAAGTAAATGACTGGATGGATTGTGGTAACAAAAATGCTACCGTAGAAACCAACAGCAAAATTCTTGAATATGAAAGAGAGGAAATGACACATTTTCCTGCTTCTGCTGTGATTGAAAACTCCCTGATCATTCAACCATGCTTTATTGGAGAAAATGTAAAAATATCCAATTCAAAAGTAGGACCTGGTGTTTCATTAGGAAACAATACCATCATTGTCAATTCAAATATTGAAAATTCCCTGATCCAGGAAAATACAAGAATCAACCATGGAAATCTATCCAATTCTATGATCGGTAATTCTGCACAATATTTCGGGGTTTCCAGAGAAATTTCTTTAGGTGACTATTCTGTTTTAGATTTTCTATCTAAATAAGAATAAAAATATTTAACTTAAACAACACATCATCAAGCCACACAAAACATTTTGTGTGGTTTGGCGTTAATATTGCAACGTATTTTTAATTAAAGATAAATACATGAAAAATTGGATCCCTTTTCTTTTATTCCTTCTTACCTTATCATCCTGTAAGACCCGTAATGCTGCTCAAAGCGATACTGATCATACAAGGGACAGCATCAATACTACAAAAGATAATGGAGATCCAAAAGACGTAAATGAACCGGTAAGCGACAAATTTACTTTCTATGAACATGTATTAATTCCACCAAAATTCGAGCAGATCAAAATAGACAGTAAAATAAAGGTAGAAACAGGAAGCTATGTCCCTACCCTCGATGCAACCATCTATATTGAAAATGATAAAAAGGTATGGATGAATCTCAGAGCCTTGTTCATTAATGCAGCCAGAGGTATTGCAACTCCGGAAGGGATAAAAGGACAGGACAAGATCAATAAAACCTTTATAGATTCTGATTTTGATTATCTTAATAATCTGCTGAATGTTAACTTCATTGATTATAAATCTCTGGAAAAAATCTTAATGGGAAGAACTTTTGTAAAAATAAATGACAAACAGTTTACGCTGACCCAAAATGCACAAGGATTCAAAATGGTTTCTAACGTCAATCAGAAAATTGTGACGGATGAAAAAAACAGAGAATATAAAATAGCCCTTCAGTACGATACCAATTATGATTTATTGAATGTCAATTTAAAAGATATTCTGTCTTCGGACGAGCTCGATATTTCTTACAGCGACTGGAATGAATACGAAGGCGTCCGTCTTCCGAAAAATGTTAAAATAATTATAAAAGGCTCAAAATCTAGTCAGATTTTAATGGAAAATACGAAATTTGACTTTTCGAGGATGGAAACACCTTATTCTGTACCATCCAGTTATAAGAAAATTGAGATTAAATGATTAAAAAATTTAGCTTTTTAATAGGTGTTTTGATGTTCGGACTGCACCAGGGACAGCAGACCAAAGAACAGCTGCAAAAGCAGAATGCCGAACTTAAAAAACAAATTGCACAAATAAATACCGATTTAGCCAAAACCAGAAGTGAATCTAAACTTTCCGTAGCCTACCTTTCCAATGTCAACCAAAAATTGGTTTTAAGAGAAAAGGTTTATAACAACACGCAGAAAGAAAAAAGGTTTATTGAAGATGACATCTATTTACGTCAGCTGGAAATTAACCGTCAGAATAAAGAACTGGCTGTTTTAAGAAAAAACTATGCTGAAGTTTTGGTGAATGCTTATAAAAACAAAGGTGTACAGAACAAAGTAACGTTTATACTTTCTGCTAGAAATTTAGGAGAAGCCATACGAAGAGTTCAATATCTGAAACAATACTCAGACTATCAGGATAAAAAAGCAGCTGAAATTACAGATGCCGCTAATCTCATCAAAAAAACCATCGCTCAGAAACAAAACTCTGTAAAAGCGAAGGAAAATCTATTGATAAACCAACAAAAAGACCTGGCAACAATCAATGCTGAAAGAGCTCAAAAAGAACAATTAGTAGCCGAATTCAAGAAAAATGAATCCAAATTAACAGCTGAACTGAAGCAAAAACAAGTTCAGTCTAAAGCATTGGAAGGACAGATCAGAGCTATTATTGCAGAAGAGATCAGAATTGCCAAAGCGGAAGAAGAAGCCAGGAAAAAAGCGGAAGCCGAAAAAATACGTTTAGCAAAACTAGCTGCTGAAAGAGAAAAAGCAAGAATCGAAGCCGAAGCTAAAGCAAGAGCTGAAGCCCTTGAAAGAGAAAGAAGACTGGCAGAAGCAGAAGCTAAGAGAGCCGCAGAACTTGCAGCAAAAAGAGCTGAAGAAGAGAGGAAACGTAATGAAGAAGCAGCAAAGGCAGAAGCCAATGCAAGAGATGAAGCCAGAAGAGTAGCTGCTAAAAAGGCCTCTGATGAAGCCAATGCAAGAGCTAAAGAAGCAGCTGATAAATTGACCGCAGCAAGAGCAGCAGAAGCAGCTCTTACGAAAAGAAAAGAAGAAGAGAAAAAAGCAGCTGAGACTAAAGCTATGACAAGCTACGGAGTTTCCACCGCTACTGGGAACAGTTTTGCAGATAGCAGAGGAAGACTTGGTTATCCTGCAGACAGAGCCGGACAAATTACCCACCGTTTCGGAAGACAGCCACACCCGGTTTTCAAAAATATTACTGAAGAAAATAATGGGATTAAAATTTCCGTTCCTTCAGGTACACGTGCAAAATCAGTGTTCCCGGGATCGGTATCTTCGGTTCTTGCCAATAATGACGGAACAAAGACTGTAATCATTAAACACGGCAGTTATTTTACCATTTATTCCAACTTAGGAAATGTAAGTGTTTCCAAAGGACAGCAGGTTTCCTCAGGAACTCCGGTAGGTACAATAGCTCAGGATTTTGATGGTGCTTATACCCTTGATTTCCAAGTATGGAACGGAAGTACACCAGTTGATCCATTAGGTTGGATTTCATATTAAAAAAAGTGTAACTTTGCAAAAATTTTAAGAGATGAATACACTAACAATACTTGCCTTATCTTGGCAGCACATCCTTATCGTAGCAATACTTTTGGTATTACTTTTTGGAGGAAAGAAAATCCCGGAATTAATGAGAGGAGTAGGTTCTGGGATCAAGGAATTTAAAGATGCAGTGAAAGAAGAAGACAAGCCAGGTGCTGAAAATAAATCTTCTTCAAACAACAACAATAATAATTCTTCAAGCAACTAAAATTCCTTAGAATTAATGAAATTTACTGAGACTGCATGGAAAGTCTTCAATCAAGCTATTGAAGACTATCACGTGTCTGATGACGTTAACACTCTAATTAATAACCCGTTCGAAAAAGATAGTTTGGAACGGATTTTGTATGCAAAGAACTGGATTGATACCGTTCAATGGCATTTGGAAGATATAATTAGAGATGAAAATATTGATCCGGCAGAAGCTCTTCAACTGAAGAGAACAATAGACGCCTCCAATCAGAAAAGAACTGATCTGGTAGAATATATTGACGGCTGGTTTCTTAATAAGTTTGAAAATATAACTCCTAAACCTGAAGCAAAAATAAATACGGAAACTCCCGCTTGGGCAGTAGACAGACTATCAATTCTTGCATTAAAGGTTTATCATATGTCGTTAGAAGCTAATAGAGAATCCGCTTCTGAGGAACACAGAAATAACTGCCAGGCTAAACTGGACGTTCTGCTTACTCAGAAAGAAGACCTATCAACTTCTATAGATCAGTTGCTTACTGATATTGAAAACGGTGACGTTAAGATGAAAGTGTACAAACAAATGAAAATGTACAACGATGAAAGTCTTAACCCAATCCTTTATCAAAAAGGGCAACAAAAATGAAACGACTATTTTTCTTTGGAGTACTTATCATATTAACATCTTCCTGCGCATCGGAGAAGCTTAATCTTTCTCCGTTGTCAAATAATTTTTACAGTGATGCTAAAGGGTCTGATTCAGACAGAAGCTCAAAGAAGAATTTTAATATCAATATCAAACAGAATGTCAATGCTTCTGAAATTTCAAACATGATCTCTACTTTTCCCAAGTTTAAAAACAACGGATTAAATGATGAGATTACCAGCTTGAAATATAGTCTTCAGAATTATTTATACGCTATTGATGCCAGCAATTCTGCAGGAAAGAGCAGGGCCCTTAAAAGCTTCGAAAAATCATACAAAAAAATTCAAAAGCTAAGGCAAAATCTTGACAGAGACGACGATGAAGTGCTTAACAGATATCTGGTTCGTTTAAAAACCAACATTTCTGTTATTGAAGATACTTTGCCAGGAAGTTAAAAACTAATTGAACTATCAATGATTAAAATTCAGGCGGAAGCCAATGTTCCCACAGAGCACGGCACTTTCCGAATGATAGCTTTCTCCGAAAACGAAAACGACTGGATGCCTCATATGGCCATTGTTGCTGAAAATACAGATTTTTCAAAACCGGTCAATGTTCGTTTCCACTCAGAATGTATTACCGGAGAAGTTTTCCATTCAAAAAAATGTGAATGCGGCCAACAATTGGATGCTGCAATGAAATATATCCATGAAAACGGTGGAATTATCGTTTACCTTCGTCAGGAAGGAAGAAACATCGGGATCATCAACAAGCTTAAGGCTTACTCACTACAGGAAAAAGGATTAGACACCGTACAGGCCAATCTGGAGTTGGGACTTCCTGCAGATGACAGAAACTTTGGTGTAGCCATTGAAATTCTGAATCTATTGGATGTAAAAGATATCAATCTTCTGACCAATAATCCTGAAAAGGTAAAGTATGTGGTAGACAGCAATATTCACCTTAATTCAAGAGTACCGCTACAGATTCCTGCCAATGAAATAAGCAAAGGATACCTGCAAACAAAAAAAGATTTCTTTGGACATCTTCTGGATGACAATGATAATTAGATAAAATAATAAAAGCCTCGGAAATTTCTGAGGCTTTTTATTAACATTTTCCGGCTCATACAAGCCCAAAATTACCTTCTGAATATCTGGCGGAAAGATTATATTAAGTAAAAAAAACTCTCATTAAAAGCTTAATTGGTCAATATCTTCCTTACCTATAATAATAAATCAAAAGCCCCGGAAGATATTCTTCCGGGACTTTTTTAATTATAAAAAACTGAAAAGATATTTCTAAATTATTTAGTCTTAATTTTAGACTCGTCGATATTATAATATTTGATTACACTCTTATAATCATTATAATCTACAGCAGTACCTTTAGCCATTTTTGCACCACCAGTTCCTGTTCCGTTTGCAGGAAGAATAAGAACTCTGAATTTTTTATTCTGATAGTATGATGGATTAGCTGTTAAGCTAAACGTATTGCTAGAATTAATATTTATAGTAGCAGCATACTTACTGAATTCATAAATATAATCTACAGCGTCATTATTGGCATTCCCTACATAATAAGTATATGGTAAAAGTTTCCATACAGGAGAATCTCCATCCATTCCAATCTGCATATAGATAAGTACCATATCGGATTGTATTAATGGCTTATTAAAATCATCACTCCATCTGTAAAGATTATCGTTAACTCTTGTAAAAGTAGGAGATATATCAAATGATTGGTTTATGGTATCATAATCTGTTCCTTGTACTACAGTATCATCACTATTATCACAGCTATACGCAGTAAAACCTACAACTCCTAGGAATAAGAAAAGAAGTATTTTTTTCATTTTTAGTAAAGTTTAGTTATTATTTATATTGCGTATTCAAATCATATACCAAAAATCTCAAAAACTTTGTTTTCCTCACTTTTTTAATTGTATTTTTGTTCTTATTCAAAAAAGTTATGAAGAAATTATTGTATACTTCACTCTTTATTGCCGCATTGATAAGCCCTAAAGTGAAAGCTCAGTATCAGCCAAAAAATGCTTCCAAGGAAGATGTAAAAAAAGCACAGCAATGGGTTGATAAAACATATAAAAATCTTTCTCAGGATGAAAAACTAGGACAGCTTTTTATTGTGGCATTGTATACCAACAGAGGGGAAGAGTATATCAGCCAGGTAAGAAATATTGTTACGAATGATAAAATAGGCGGTCTGATCTTAATGCAGGATGATGCCACAAGAGAAATCAATCTCGTCAATGAATTTCAGCAAAAGTCTAAAGTTCCTTTGATGATTGGTATGGATGCTGAATGGGGAATCTACCAGAGAATTGCTACCGCTCACAAATTTCCATGGGCCATGACATTAGGCGCTATTCAGGATAAAAATCTGGTGTATCAGATGGCGGCTAAAATTGCAGAAGATTGCCACAGAATGGGTATCAACTGGGATTTTGCACCTGTGGTAGATGTCAATACCAATCCTAATAATCCGATTATAGGGAACAGAAGCTTTGGCTCTGAAGTGAATAATGTAATCAGCTCTGCCCTATCCTATTCCAACGGTCTTCAGGATCATAATATCTTAGCTGCAATTAAACACTTCCCGGGACATGGAGATACCAGCACAGACTCCCACCTTGATCTGCCTGTAGTTTCTCACACTACTGAAAGGCTTGACGCCGTGGAATTGGCACCTTTCAAAGCATTGATGAATAAAGGAATCGGCGGCGTAATGGTGGCTCATTTATATGTTCCAAGCTTAGAATCAGGAAAAGGAATTCCTGCTTCTGTTTCTAAAAATATTATTACGGGATTATTGAAAGAAAAGCTGGGTTATAAAGGTTTAATCATTACTGATGCCTTAAACATGGCCGCTGTAGCTAATAAATACCAACCGGGCGAACTGGATGCTATGGCCTTTAAAGCAGGAAATGACATTATGCTTTTCTCACAAGGTGTTTCTGAAGGTAAAAAACTGATCCAGAAAGCTATTGATAAAGGAGAAATTTCACAATCCAGAGTAGAGGAAAGTGTGAAAAAAATCCTTTTAACCAAATATTTCCTCGGTCTTACACAATATACTCCTAAAAACCCTGAAAATATCAATAAGGATTTAAATAATGATTCTCATATCCAATTGGTACAGAATCTTTACTCCAATGCATTGACTTTACTAAAGGATGAAAAGAAATTACTGCCTCTCACGGGAAAACAGACTTATTATGTTCCTCTTGAAGAAGGTCCTTATCAGACTTTTGCCAACAGATTGGGTAACAATGTTATCATTAAAAAAGCAGGAGAAATTAATACAATTCCAGCTGGTTCTACAGTTATCGTAGGTTTCCATAAGGATAATTCAACAGCTTATAAGCCATATAAAATCTCAGCAGAATCTAAAAAAGTACTTTCTGATCTTACCAAAAATCAAAATGTTATATTGAATGTTTTCGGAAGTGCTTATGCATTAAAAGATATTGACATCTCAAAAGTTTCAACCGTTCTTGTTTCTTATGAAAACAATGATGATTCTATGAATGCAACTGCGGATGCTCTTAATGGAAAAACAAAAATATGGGGAAAACTTCCCGTACTGGTTAATGATCAGTTGAAGCCAGGAATGGGTATAGATCTTAATGTGACAACCTCAACAAAAACCAAATAATACAAAATTAAAACAACAATAATCTAATGAAAATAGGCATACTTTGCTATCCCACCTATGGAGGAAGCGGAATTGTAGCAACAGAATTAGGAATGTCTTTGGCCAACAAAGGCTATGAAGTACATTTCATCAGTTCTGCACTTCCTGCAAGATTAGATATCACCAACCCGAATATTTTCTTTCACAGGGTAAATGTTCAGACGTATCCCCTTTTCCAGTATCAGCCTTATGATATTGCGTTAAGCTCTATGATTTATAGGGTTGTCAATCTTTACAAACTGGATCTTCTTCATGCACATTATGCCATTCCTTATGCATATGCTGCTTTTACGGCAAAACAAATGCTCAAGGAAGACAATAATGATATTCCGTTGGTCACTACATTACACGGTACAGATATTACCCTTGTAGGGCAGCACCCAAGTTATAAACACGCAGTAGAATTTTCGATCAATCAGTCTGATGCTATTACTTCAGTTTCTGAAAGTCTGAAAAAAGATACCCTTCAGTTTTTCAATATCAAAAAAGAGATTCAGGTGATTACCAATTTTATTGATAATTCCGAATTTGATGACTGCTCTGAGTGCCAGAGAACCCAGTTTGCCAATCCGGATGAAAAAATCCTGATCCACGTGTCCAACCTTCGTCCTGTAAAACGTGTAGACGAAGTGTTGCAGATCTTTAAGAATGTGGAAAGAAAAGTGAAATCCAAGCTGATTATCATTGGTGAAGGCCCCGATATGGAAAAAGTAAATCAGTTTCTGGAAGAAAATCCCGATCTTATTTCCAAAATCCGCCTTTTAGGAAAGGTAAACGATCTATATAAAATCTTACAGCTTTCGGATGTATTTCTTCTGCCTTCCGAGCAGGAAAGTTTCGGTCTTGCAGCATTGGAAGCCATGGCAGCATATACTCCAGTTATAAGTTCCAATGCAGGTGGAATTCCTGAGGTGAATATTCAGGGGGAAACCGGATATCTTGCTGAAATCGGAAATGTAGAAGCTATGAGCAACTACACGATCAAGCTGTTGAGCAATGATGAACTTTTAGCCAAAATGAAGCAAAATGCGAAAGATCAGGCAATAAAATTCGATTTGAAAAACATTCTTCCTATCTATGAGAAAATGTATAGAACAACCATAGAAAATTTTAATAAGGAGCTGACGAAAGTATAATATTTCTATTATATTTACGTCACACTTATGACGGAAAAATTACTTCAATATCTTTGGAACTATAAGGTTTTCAAAAATTTTAACTTCAAGGATATTGAAGGAAATTCCGTTGAGATCATCCATTTCGGAAAATGGAATAAAAATGCTGGCCCTGATTTTCTTGATGCTAAAATCAAAATTAACGGCTTACTTCTCGCAGGAAATATAGAACTGCATGTACGCTCTTCAGACTGGATTTTCCACAATCATTCCCAGGATCCCAATTACCGGAATATTATTCTTCATGTGGTATTCCAGCACGACATAGAAATTCGTGAACTTACAGAAAAGCAAGTTCCAACATTGGAATTGCATAGTTACATTGATGAAAATATCATCTCGAAATATGAAAAACTGGTTGATGGAGAGGAATTTATTGCCTGTGAAAAAATTTTTGATCCGAAAAAATTACCTGTCAATTTTCATGAAGAAAGCATCCTGAAAAAACTGGATGAGAAATCTTCAGAGCTTGAACAGAGCTTACATCAATATAAAAATAATTTTGAAGCCGTTTTATTTCACAGTTTTGCCTACTCATTCGGTTTAAAAGTAAATGCTTCTATTTTCCGGCAGATTGCGGAAAGTATAGATTACAGTATTATCAATAAAATACGTCAGAATCCTCTGCAGCTTGAAGCCTTGTTATTTGGAATTTCGGGATGGCTTGAGAAACCACAGGACGGACAAATGAAAATATGGAAAAGAGAATTCGATTTTATTAAGGCAAAATTTTCAATTTCTGATTTAAAATTTCATCCCAAGTTTTTAAGACTGAGACCACCGAATTTTCCAACAATCCGGTTATCACAATTGGCTGACCTGTACAGGCAGCAGAATTTATTTTCAAAAATCATGGAAGCAAGAAGCGCAGAACAGCTGTACACTATTTTCAGCTCCGTAAAAGCTTCTGAATATTGGGATTTTCATTTTAATTTCGGAAGTATTTCTAAAGTACAGCCTAAAACATTGAGTAAAGATTTTGTAGATCTTCTCATTGTAAACACAATAATTCCTTTACAATATGCTTATTACAGATATCATCAGGAAGATATTGCAGACGAAATCATTGAGCTTTATAAGACAATTGATGGTGAGAAAAATACCCTCATTAATGGCTGGAAAAAACTTGGATTACAGGTCACCAACACTCTGGAAAGTCAAAGTCTTATTTATCATCATAAAACCTTTTGTGAACCAAAAAACTGTTTATCCTGCGCTATCGGATTCAAACTTTTAAAAGAATAACAGGATCTGAACCGGATATATCATTAAAAAACTTTGTAAAAAAAATTCCTTAACTTTGAGTATTAGATTAACTCTTAAATAACAATCTGGAAATGCTGAGTAATATCCGTCATAAAATGGAAAGAGAATGGTTTGGTGTACTGACAAGAACAGGTGCCAAGCTGGGAATTCCTGTTTCTAAATTGAGAATTTTCTTCATCTACTCTACTTTTGCAACCGCTGGGTTTTTCTTTCTGATCTATTTAGGATTAGCATTTACCCTCTGGATTAAAGATATTTTCATCACCAGAAGACCTAGTGTCTTTGATTTATAAATTATGGAATTTTTACCGATTACTTCTTCAGAAGATCCTAGAGTTCAGGAAATCTATACTTCTTACTCGACGACTTTTCCTGTAGACGAACAAAGAGATAAAGATCAGTTTGATAGCTTATTCTCAAATCCTTATGTAGAATTTATGTCTGTTATCCACGAATCGGAAGCTATCGGCTACCTCATCCTGTGGAAGCTGAGTTCTTTTGTTTTTGTAGAGCATTTTGAAGTGTTTGAAGCATTCAGAAGTAAAAAATTAGGTTCTCATATCATGAATCATTTATCGGACAATTATCCGCAGATTATCCTCGAAATTGAGCCTGCAGAGTTGAGTGAAGATGCTTCAAGACGTTATTCTTTTTATCAGAGAAATAATTTCAGCCTGATTGATACCACTCATGTACAGCCTAGCTATGGCGAAGGAAAAAAATCCTTGAATTTATGGCTGCTTGCTAACTACACTCCTGAAAATGTGGAGGAAGCTAAAAAAGAAATTCATAAAATTATTTATGCTTAAAATATAAAACGCCGGAAAGCTATTCCGGCGTTTTTCTTTTACTGAAATTTATGTTAATTTACTTCATACTCCAGTTTGATGGTAATACTGGCTTCTTTTTCTTTGGATGAAGTATTGAAAGTTCCACCGTAAGAGTAATCTTCATTGGAATTGGGTGCCGTAATCTGAATTACACCCATGGTTGCCTTTTTCAGATTTCCCAGACTGCTTCCCGAGTTTTCCGCAATTTTTTCAGCACGTTCTTTTGCGTCTTTTGTAGCACTGGCAATCATTTCCTGTTTCACTGTAGCCAGTTTGGTGTAGAAATAAGCTGGTGAAGAAGAAGTGAATTCAATTCCTCGGTTGATAATTTCGGTAATATTTCTGGACAGGTTTTCTATTTTTCCCACTTCTTTACTTTCAATAGAAACCTTTTGGGTAAGATTATATCCGGAGAATTCTCCCTGAACATAGTTTCCGTTTGAATCATTATAACTTCTGAACTGTTTTTGAATATCTACCGAAGAAAATACGATCTCCTTCTGTTGTATTCCCTTTGAAAGCAGATAGTCATTAATTACTTTTCTGTCTGTTGCCAGCTCATCATAGGCAGATTTGAGATCCACATTATTTTTGGAAAAGCTTCCGGACCAGGTGATCAGATCCGATGTAAACTGTTTGGTTCCTAATCCTGTCACGGAAATGGTGTTTTCAGATTTATTTCTGTTTTTAATAGCATTTCCTAAAAACCCGAGACCAATGACAAATCCTAGTGCTGCAATAGCTACTGCAAAAATGTTTTTATTCATAAAATTTAAGAATTTGGATTGTTATTTCATACTGTATCAATTTCTATTCCAATATTTTAAGAATTTATTAACATTCAAATTACTTTTGATTTTGCTGCAACCTCTCTATAAAAAGTGGAGCTGTCTCTTCCAACCTCAGCATAACGCCGGAAAGATTTCTTGCTTTTACATAGGTTCGTACCTGAGGTTTTGCTAAAAATGAAAATTGAATAAATTCAGAGATTCTGTCACCAGGAATTCCTGCTTTGATAAAATATTCATCCTCTATTCTGTCCCGAACCCAGGCAATATGTTCCTGAAGATCGTCATATCTGTATTGTCTCTTCTGCCTTCGGGCTTTCCCGCTGATCAGATCATACACTCCCTGAACATTAAGGTTTCCTAAAAGTATCGGTAAAAGAACACTTTTCACTTCTGCCGGCTTCTCCCTCATTTTCCCTACCGGCTGCGGAAGGCCAACGGCATCTCTTACCTGCTCTCCTTTATCTACTTTGGCTACTATCCGGGAATCTGTTTCCAGATCTCCGGTGAGCTTTTTCACAATTTTAACTTCACCCACATCTCTCGGAATCTGACGAAGTGTGATAAACAGAGGTAAGTTATTACCATTGGTCAGAACTCTTCCGGAGACTCTATTGAAATCTTCTTTTACAAATCTTAACTCATCGTTATGATTGGCTTCAATAGAAAATATACCATCAGAATCGGAATATACTTTCTTATCAGTAGACATATTAATCACGATCACTTTACTCAAATTTTCGCCATTGTCATCCACTATTCGCCCCGTTACTTTCTGTTGAGACCAAACAAAAGTACTGCAAAGAAGCAGCAGGAAAAGAAAAGTATTTCTTTGCTTTGATATTTCAATATTTTCAGTGATATAAGCCAACTTTTAATGTATATATTGTTCTTGAGTTCCTTCTAATTTATGGGTTTTACTATATTCTGCGAAGGCAACTTTAAGTTCATATTCAACGACATTTATACTAAAATCTTTTCGATATCTTTTTGCCAATAAACGCGTTTTATCAGCATACAGAAGAAATGCATCAATCTGTTCTTCATCCATTCCGTACTTTTTCAGGAAATTCAGGTTCACTTCATTTTTTACTCTCCTCAGGAAATCCTGAGTTTCAATGTAATTCGCTTTGGTAATTTTAGGTTGTGTTGCCTTCTTTACCAAACCTGATACAGCATTAAAAACGCCAAACAGATTTACCTGGCCCACATTAAAATCATGACCTGTAAAAGTTTTTGATATAGCATTATTGGGTAAGGGTTGATTCAATGGACTTTTCATATAATCATCCATATCTGATTTTAAGGCCTTAAGTTTTCTGGATTCATTATAGTGCTGATTATCTTTTGCCAGATTTCCGGTAGGCTTGTACTTAATTTTAACCTCGGGAATTTGAATTTCTATTTTCTTCAGAATAATATTGAACGGAGTATTGATCTCTTCTTTGGTCATTTTTTTATCAACACGATAATATCCTTCTTTTACAAATCTGATCTCATCATTTTCTTTGGCTTCAATTTCAAAATTCCCGGACATATCACTTAATGAGCTTTTATTCCCGGAGATATTCACAACGAGTACAGGTACTAAGTCCAGTTCATCTCCTGTTATTACCTTTCCTGATATTTTTTGTTGTCCCCACAATTTCGGGGTGATACAAAAAAGCACAAACAATAGAAATCTTTTGATATATCTTATTTCCATATTATCTTTGAGTTTGTGGAGCACGATAGGATGAAATTCTTGTCAGAACAAAACGCTGAAACCTGTTCAGATCTGCATCGCTACAGAACCCATATTTCAGGATCTTTTTCCTTTCAAAACCGCCTGCAAAAACATAATAAATAAAATGTTCTATCAGAGGTTTCTCAATTTTAAGATTGGTAAAATAATCATCACCAAGGCTTGCTCTGATATATTTCATTAAGTCTACATCATCCCATTTATTTTTAACTTTTCCTATAGAAAACCCTTCCCCTTTCGGCTGCACAAATTCTCCAGGTCTCGCCGCCAATATTCTTGGATCTGATTTCTGAGAAATATACCGATCCATTTCTTTGAGCAGTTTTTCAACCTTTTGAGGTTTATTATAAAGTTTCGAATCAATTTTAAGGTTTCCGGTAAGCCCTTGTTTTATTTCCACTTCAGGAATCTGGATGGTTTGGCGTACAAGCCTTATATTCATAGGAGACTCTGTATTTTCCTGAGAAACTATTTTTGTAAGACGTTCATAACCCGCTTTTATAAAACGTAATTCATCTCCCTGTCTTCCGGAAATCATAAAATGACCATCCCGGTTTGAAACCACTATTTCGTCTGTTCTGATATTGACAACATTCACATCCTGCATTTCAGTACCGCTTTCGGAAATAATTTTACCAAATATATAACTTTGGGCATGGGTATGGATAAAAAGAATAAAGGATAAGAAAAAGAATAGTTTAAGTTTCACGGGCTATTTTTTATAAAGCAAAGCTAAAATTATTTTTAATTTATCCCATAAGTTTAACCACAGTTAACGCGTTTTAATATTTCTTTTTAATTTTTGCCATCTAAACTGTTAAATCAGCTGATTAAATTGTTAAAATTTCTTTTAAATTTTAGCTAACTTGCAGTCTCAATTCTCTTTCAACAATGCAAAATTCTTACACAGTCATCAATGCTTCTGCCGGATCCGGGAAAACCTATGCTCTGGTACAAAGGCTTCTGATGATCTGTCTCCGCTATCCTAATCAGCAGCAGTCGATCAGGAATATTCTCGCACTGACTTTCACCAACAAAGCAGCCAATGAGATGAAGGAAAGAATTTTATCGTGGCTGGGAAATTTCTCAGCGAAAGATTATGCTGAAAATACAGATCTGAACAATATCCAGAAAGCATTTGAAGAACAGGGTTTAAAAATTACCATTGATGAACTTCATCACCGTTCTAAAAAATTACTGGACTACGTTCTCCACAATTATTCCACACTTAATATCGGAACTATTGACCGTTTTAACTCAAGATTGGTAAGAAGTTTTTCTTATGAACTGGGATTGGCGAAAAATTTTAATCTTGAAATTGAAGCTGAGCCGTTTCTGATAGAAGCCGTTGATAAAATGCTGGATCAGATTGGTGAGAATGAAAACATCTCCAATTCTTTCATGGATTATGTAGATTACAGTCTCGAAAATAATGAAAGGATTAACCTTAATAAAAACCTTTATGATTCTGCGAAGGAATTTGTAAAGGATATTCACTACGAGCATCTGAAAAGCAATAAAAGTTTTGACGATGCCAATTATGAAAATATAAAGAATACACTTCGTAAAGAGATTGTTCTCAACAAAAAACAGTCTGCAGAACTCGCTGCCGGTTCTATTGAATTATTCAAATCAAGAAATATTGATATTGAAGATTTTGCTCAGGGTAAAAACGGAATTGGGGGCTTCTTTACTAAGGTTATAGATTTTTATCAGCAGAAAAGAGCCGGATTTCCTTTTCCTACTACGCAGGAGGAATCTGTTATCAATAATTACAGAAAAGGAGCGTCTTCAAAATCGAAACATAAAGAAGCCGAAATTTTCGAAATCCTGGATCAGCTTCTCGACAACAGAATGAAACTGATTCTTCTGTATATTGAGACTCAAAAGAAAGAGAAAGTTTTATCTGCTCTTCTTCCTTTAAAGGTCAATAAGGATATTCAGGATGAGCTACAAAAAATTGAGGAAGAAAATGATCTTGTTCTGCTTTCTAAATTTAATATTCTGATCAATGAAAATCTTAAAAATGAACCTTCGGCTTTTATTTATGAAAAAGTAGGTTCACAGTTTCAGCATTATTTCTTTGATGAGTTTCAGGATACATCAGAACTGCAGTGGCAGAATTTTGTACCACTGAGAGATCATAGTGTTTCTACAGAATACACTTCATTTACATTGGTGGGTGATCCCAAACAGAGTATTTACCGATTCCGTGGTGGAGAAAGTAAACTGATGCTGGACATTATCAACAAAAAGGAGTTTTCACCTAAGGAAGCAGATCTTCTGGTATTAAAAGATAACTGGAGAAGTGCCAGAAACATTGTACAATTCAACAATGAGTTGTACCGTTTTCATTCTGAAGGACTACTTGAAGAGCATAAAAATATTTTTGGGGAAGATGCTGAGCAAAATCCAAAATCCAAAATGGATGGACGCGTAAGGGTAAATCTAATTGAAAATCTTACGAATGAAGAATTCTACACAGATACTTCGGAAAGAATGCAGAAAGATATTCAGGAATGTCTGGATAATGGTTTTAAGTTTTCTGATATTACGATTCTTTGCCGTGGAAATTTTGATATTTTCAGTTATTCTCAAAAGCTGGGAAGCTTAAAAGTTAAGTATAAAGGAGAAGAAACCAATATTAAAACGATTTCTGATAAAGGGCTTACGCTGGAACTTTCCAATACCTTAAAAGCGGTTATTGAATTTCTTCGCTGGGAGCTCAATCCAAAGAATAAACATTGTCTGATTATGATGATGTACCACCTGAATACATTGGGCAAGATTAATATGCCGGATTTCACTTTAGGAATGAAAGAAATTCTGGATATCGAAGGCCATGAAGAAATTCTGCAGTTTATTCAGCAAAAATATTCGCTACAGCTTAAACAGGATAATTTCCCAAGATTCAATCTTTATAATTTCATCGAATATTACATCAATGAATTTTCTGTTGAAAATAAAGAAACAGACTTTTTACTGAATTTCCTGGAAATGCTTTTCAACTTTACACAGAATGCAGGTGCAAGTACCAAAGAATTTCTGAAATATTGGGACGAAGAGGCTTCTTCATACACTATTCAGGCTTCAGAAAATATTGATGCTGTCCAGATCATGACGATCCACAAGTCTAAAGGGCTGGAATTTCCCATTGTTTTTATCCCTATGATGAACAAAAACCGGGACAGTGAATTTACCAACTGGTTTGATACCAATGAGAATGAAGCATTAAAATCAGTCAACATTAATCAGTTCAGCAAAAACCTGGAAGCTTATGATGACGAAATTCTGTTCTTCAACACTAAAAACTCTTATAAAAACCTGATTGACAGATTATGTCTTCAATATGTTGCGACGACAAGACCTGTTGAACAATTATTTTTTTATCTTCAAAAAGCCAATAAAACTTCTAATAATCTGGAGCTTTTGGAATTCCTTCAAACCAAAAATCCCGAGCAGGCTGATGAGTTTGACGTGTATGCAGTAAATCCTGAGATGCTGAAGAAATATTCAAAAGAGAAAAGTTCTTCTTTTAAAACCCAGAATATTGAGAATCTGAAGAACGTTAATGAAAAAAGTACTTCTATCAAGATTGCAACACCTTCAAAAAACTATCAGGTACGAAATGAAAAGGTAAGAATCGGGCTTTTTGTGCATGAACTTTTATCGAAAATCAATACGGAAAATGATATCGCAAAGGTATTGGATGGTTATGCTTTAGAAGGACAGATTACCCTGGAGGAGAAAAATGAAATACAGGTTACACTGCAGGAAATTGTCAGAACTTATGCAGAATTCTTTGATGAAAAATGGGAAGTAATCAATGAAAAAGATATCATGATTTCTGAAAGAGGAGAAAGCCATATATTCAGGCCAGACCGCATTCTAAAAGGCGAAGAAGGATATATCATTGTTGATTTCAAAACCGGTGAACAAAAAGCAAAGGATGAAGCACAGGTAGAAGGGTATAAAAATATTCTTGAGCGTCTGGGTAAAAAAGTGCTTAAAACACAGATTATCTATCTATAATTTAAACATTCCCAAAAGGTTAATATTATAATTCTTGTAAAAACCCTTCAAAATAGAAAAGGTTTTATTATTTTTATTCAGTACGAATAAAATATAACCTTTGATTATATTTTGATTAGAACTAACCAGCCATGAGAATATATTTAACTTCCTTTGTAATAAGTCTGATTATGATGTTGTTTTCTACAATGGTCATTTATCATATTATGGATTACTCAGATTCATCTGCTACAGAAGATAACCGTCATTATATGTCTACTGAAAACATTGCCAATTCATTGTTTCTGAGCTTTGTATTGGGAGCAGTCGTTTTTATTTCTGCAGTGAGAATACAAAGACCTGCGTATAAGAAATAACGATATAATCCTACAATAAAAAACCGCTATTCCTGAGGATAACGGTTTTATATTTTGAAGAATTTTGAATTTTAAGCAGTTGTATCAGGAGTAAATACTCTTTGAGACAATTCCTGATCAAAAAGGTATAATGCAGATGGATTATCACATACCATTTTGATTTTTGTTACATATTGAGAAGCACTTGCTTCTTCTTCTACCTGTTCGTTGATAAACCACTGCAGGAATGATGTTGTTGCAAAATCTCCCTCTTCATTTGCATTTTTTACAATATTGAAAATACTTTTAGTTACGATTTTCTCATGTGCTAATGCTTTTTCAAAAATATCTGTTGCATTTTCGAACTCGTGGGGTGGTTTTGGAATTTCCCCGATGATAATTTCGCCTCCTACATCATTCAAATAATCAAACATTTTATCTGCATGCATCAATTCTTCTTTGCTCTGTACTCTGAAATAGTTGGCAATTCCATCCAGGTCTTTTCCAGAAAACCATGCAGACATTGAAAGATAATATTGAGCAGCGTATTGTTCGTGGGCAATTTGTTCGTTAATTAATTTTGCAATTTTTTCGCTAACCATAAGTATTAAATTTATAGTCAAAAATAGGGAATAAAAGCCCGAAATCAAAAGTTTTAAAGAAAATTAATACAAAAAGGATGGAACAATATCCATCCTTAACACATTAAAAAACTAAAATTACAAGCTGTTATTTTACTTCAGCAGTTCCTGTATTCATCGGCTTTTTCATCATTCTTCTTTCTTTCATTGCCATTTTCATTTTTTCTGCTTTAGCTTTTCTGTCAGCCTGCCATTTATCATATTGATCAGGAGTAAGGATGTTTTTCATATCAGTATCCATTTGTGCCCTTTTGGCATGCATTTCCTGCATCTTAGCTTGTCTGTCTACTCTATTTTTGTCAAATTCCGCCTTCATTTCAGCTTTTCTTTTATCCTGAAGAGCCTTTATCTGTGCTACCTGAGATGGATTAAGATTAAGGTCTTTCTGCATCTGGTCTAGACGTTCCTGTTGTTTCTGTTCCATTTTCTGCTTCATTTCAACGGCTCTTGCCTGTCTGTCTTGTGGAGTTGTAGTTTGTTGTGCCATTGCAAAACCTCCTATTCCGATAAATGCTATTGCTAAAACTAATTTTTTCATCTTTTTAAAATTTAATTAATTGTTATTTTGTTATTATATCTTTTTGATTATGAACTAAAACATAAGTTAAATTGAGAAATTCATAAATAATGTTAAATTTTAATAAAAATAAATTAACAAAACATCAAAAAAAAGGACAGATTATAAAAACCTGCCCTTCACACCACTTAAATATAATATATGAAAATTAATTCCTTACTAAACTGCCTCTAAAACCGCCACCGCCATTACCACGGTTCTCTTGTCTTGGTGCAGAATTTTCAGATTTTTGTCTGAAACCTCCATTATTTCCTCTGAATCCGCCATTATCTTCTCTTTTAGGAGCTTCTCTTCTTACTTCACTGTTCCCTCTGAAACCGCCTCCATTATTATTTCTGAAGCCTCCGTTATCGGCATTTCCTCTGTTTCCTCCATTATCAGAATTCCCTCTGAAACCGCCTTCGCTGTTGTTTCTGAAACCACCATTATTCTCATTTCTGAAACCAGAATTATTGTTATTTCCGTTATTTCCACGGAACCCTCCTGAGTTTCCATTGTTTCTTGTGTTTCTGAAACCATTATCTGGTCTGCTGTCTCTTCTGATAATATCAAAAGTAGGATTCTCCATTCTGCGGAATCTTGATCGGTCTACCCTGTAAATATTGATATTAATATTTCTATATCTTGGCATTACAGTATATCTCGGTACATAATAAGTTCTTCTGTAATTCTGGAAATAAACTATCGGGCTGGTTCCTCTGTAATAGTTATTCTGGAAAACCACAAATACTCTTGGTCCTAAAATTCTTTCCAGAGCATAAAATCTGTCATAGTACCATCTGTCCGGATTATATCTGTAGAAATTATTCCATGCTGTAAAGCTTGCATACAGATTATTCAATCTCATAATCTGATCTACCTGCCATCTGCTTAATCTGTTCTGTACGAAAAAGCCGTTCCAGTCGATATTAATAATACTTCCTCTGTAGTCGTTATAATAGCTTTGGTAATAATTGCTTGGATAATAGTCCTGTGGATAATTGTAATAATAATCGTCAGGGAAATAATTTCTATCATCTTGATCACTGTAATAACCTCCATCATTCTGATAATAACCATCATCATCCCAACCATTATTTGGATACTGCTGAGCTGACGTCAAAACGCCTAACCCAAAAGCTAATCCCAAAAATATTTTTTTCATCTCTATAGTCGTTAATTGGTTAATATATAGCAGAATATCTTAATTCTATCTTTTTGATACAAATAAAAAAAAGAAGTTAAATCATAAGATTAAACTTCTTTCAAAATATTTACAACTACCTGATAATCAATTGTTAAATTTACACTCTCCCACTATCTTTTACCCAGTGAGCAATTTTTTGATTGAAAGATTTTTTCTCTTTCAGATCTTCAAGTTTGATATGCATTCTGTAGCGCCAATAATGGGGGAAAACGGCAGGGTTGTTGATTCTTTCGTTATCCATTTTCTTATTGGTAAGTTCTGCATCTGTGGCCAGAAACTCCTGAATCGGGAAAATAGCCAGCATAGCCTCATTATATAAATGCTGCTTCATGATGATCTCTGCAAGATGAGGATTGAGATCTTCAGGAGCTTTTCCATACTGGATCAGCTGTTGATTGTAGTATTTCTGTGTCAATACAGGATCTTCTTTCCACCATTGTCTCAATGTTGAACTGTCGTGAGAAGAGGCTGTTACTACATTCATGTAATTCGCATTCTTAGGATTATAGAATGGAATATTTTCAGAAGGCATTCTTTGTACTTTAAGTGCTATAATAGCCAATTCATCCATCACAATGGGTACGCAGGCAGGAACCATTCCCAGGTCTTCACCGCAGATCAGCATTTTAGTAGCATTCAGGATAACCGGAAGTTTCTCCATGGCCTTTTCAAACCATAAGTAATCCTGTCTTCTGAAAAAGTAATCATGGTAGAGGTCATAAATACTCTTTTGTTCTGCTTCAGGAAGGTATTGATAAGATTCTGTATTGTAAACATTGAATCTCGGATGGTAAACTGTTTTCCCATTTCTTTCTTCTGTTAAAAACAAAACGTTGGCACAAAGGGAAACTAATTTTTCTTCAAGAGAACCATGTTGTTTTTTCTTAAAGAAGTTAACGAGTTTTCTTTGAGTATCGAACTCTTCTTTGAAAGTATAAGTACCATCTTCATTACGGTTCATAAACTCAAGAGCTTTTCCGCTTTCTTCCCCAAAATAATCCCATAAGATCTTATTGTTGATAAAAGGCTTACAATACCTGTTAAAATTGAACGGAATCTGCCAGGCTTTAAATTCATCCGCTACAATAGGAACAGCCGGATAAAAGTACCCTAAAATTCCCTGTACAGCAGAAACCGGCATTCTCCATATTCTGAAGAATCCTAAAATATGATCAATTCTCATGGCATCAAAGTACTGTTCCAGAGCTTTGAACCTGTTTTTCCACCATTTGTAATCGTCTGCTTTCATCGCTTCCCAGTTGTACGTTGGGAACTCCCAGTTTTGTCCTAATTCAGTAAACTGGTCAGGAGGTGCACCAGCCTGGAAATCCATACCGAATAATTCCGGTTCTGTCCAGGCTTCTACAGAATATCTGTAAATACCAATAGGAAGATCTCCCTTCAACGAAACTCCCAGGTTATGGGTATAATCAACAGCATCCTTCAGCTGTACATGCAATTGATATTGTACCCAGGCATGAAGCATTGAAGTATCATAATCTTTATTTTTCGTTGTAAAAAACTGTGAGATCTTTCCGGCAATGTATTTTTTGTGGGTCTTCCACTCGTTGAAATTAGGTGTTTTATACTTGTCCCTCAAAACACAGAATGCAGAATAAGGAACAAGCCAGTATTCATTATCCTTGATGAATTTTTTGAAATTTCTGTCCTTATAAATTTTGTCTTTTTCCTTGTGGAAAACAGCAGTAAGATATTTCCACTTGCCTTCTATCATCTTTTCATAATCGATCAGATCCAAAGAGTTTAATTTCTCTTTTTCAGACACATACTCATCAACTAATTCTTTCGGTAAAGAATAATCAAGATTTTCTAAAGAGATATACTGTGGATGCAAAGCATATACGGATACAGCTGCATAAGGATAAGAGTCCGTCCAGGAATAATTAGCAGTTGTATCATTGATCGGGAGAATCTGAATAATTCCAAGATTGGTTTCTTTCGTCCAATCTGCCAGTTTTTTAAGATCTGTAAATTCTCCTACTCCAAATCCGTCTTCGCTTCTCAAAGAAAATACAGGAATTGCTACACCGGCATCATGATACATCTGATATCCTTTAAACCTGAAATAATGGTTGGAAACAACCTGTAAAACGTCGGATAATTGGTTAGCTACCGTGAATCTGTTTTCTCCGGTTTCTACATCTATAACCCTATTTTCTTTAGTATCGTAAACACAATATTTAAATTGGATAAATTCATTCTCCGGAATTTCAACGGAGGCTTCCCACATTCCAAAATCTGTCTGATTAAGATGAATAACTTTCTCATAACTCCAGTTTCCTAAAGATGCCGTACTTCCGAAAAGAACAATTCTCCAATCCGGATTATAAATAGGAGCTTCTATTCTAAAGAGATGGGTATGTCTTTTTAAAACAGTAACTTTTTCAGGAATAAAGTCGTGTAGTTTATTATAAAGAATTTTATTATTTAAATAATTCTCAGGAAAGTTTTTGTTATTCCATTCATCAAAAATGATAAACTCTTTATAATTATGTGGAAAACTCAAATGATGCCCCACAAATTCTTCCCTTAATACATTTCCTTTTTCATTCACTACGCGGTAATGATAGGAAATGAATTTTGAAAAATAGTCTACTTCACATTTCCATAAACCATTCTCCGCGTAAAACATAGTATGGACATGTAAGGTATTCTCCTCTTCACCAAATACCAGCTGCAGGTTTTCTCCAGCATTTACAATATATCCTACATTAAAGTATAGTTTCATCTATATTTTTTTATAAAAGTACATTTTAATATCGAAAAATAAAACTTATTGGATATCAAATAATCATTAAAAAACCTTCTCAAAATAATTTGAAAAGGTCTTTATATGCTGACTAATAGCATCCTATTATCTTGTAACTAAAATCTTTTTATTGAATATAACTTTTCCTGATTCATCGACAATATTTACAATATAAGCTCCTGTCACAAATCCTTTAAGATATACTTTTTCATCTAATGAACCCTCTTTCACAGATAGGTTCTGAGTCATTACATTTTTACCTGCCATATCAAAAATATTCAGTTTAATAGAACCTTTTACATTATTATTAATATGCACATTGATATAGTGCTCATCAACCCTTGTTGGATAAATATCTAGATTTGTAGCCAAACTATTAACTGCTGCAGATTTATCATTAGCAAAATATTTGCTTGCTAAATCATAAATATGAAGTCCCTGTTCTCCCTGAAGCTGTTTAGCCTGCAAAGTTGCCAGATCGACCTCATATAAAGCACCTCCTTTTGCACTTGCTACGACTACTTTACCCTGAGCATTTACTGCAGAACCGTTTACCGAATAGTTATCAGGAATACCTGTAATTTTACCTATAAATTTAGCTTTTAAATCCTTTGTCACAACTTTAAAAACATTCCCTGAAGCAGCAAATACATAGAAATTATTATCTGCGTCTGCAATCATATCACCTCCAAAACCGGTTTCCATTGCAGTAAATGAGTTTCTGCCATTTGAGGCATCATCTTTTATGATTCCAAGATCATTTACAGTGTATTGTCCGGCTTCTTTTCTGATTTCTAAAAACTGTGTTCCTGCATTATTTACAGCATAAATGTTTCCGTTATATCCGGTTGCCATTCTGGTAATATGAGAATTAATATCACATGAGGATACTCTTGCTATATTATTTTCCACTAAAGTAATTTCCTTTGTCTTTGGATTTAAAATATAAATATTAGAAGAAAACATCGGCATGTATACCAGATTATTATTCGAAGAATCATACGCAAGAGCAGCTAATGTCACAGCTTGAGAATGACTGTAAGAATTTCTGTCTTCCGCGACAATACCTTTTTTTGCTTGGGAAAATACTTTTGATGAAGCTTCGGCAGTAAAAAACTTCTCTCCTGAAGTTCCATTAGTTCCATCAATGGCACGAAAATCATTGAATGTAATACTTTGCGTATCTTTTCCTGTAATCGCAAAGAAATCCTGCTGTGCTTGAGCATTCACACCGAATAACAGTAAAAACAGAGGGAATAAATGTTTTTTCATATTATATAATTTAATATTCGTAATCGTTTTTATCTTACTAAGTTACATAATTTTTGAATTAGAAAACTAAAAATCCCTGGTATTTGAATAAAATTTAAATAGTGACCCTAGAGAAATTCCAAATGATGAATAATTTGGAATTCGAAATACGAGGTTTTCAAATTCGAGCTAGAATGATAGGTTTTAAATCTGGGTTTCTTCTCATTATCTATTACTCATTACTTCTGTTTCTGTTTGGATTTGTGTTAGTTAATTTAGGTAGTATGTTGAGTGGGTTTAGTGTTGGTGTAGGTGTAGGTATATAACAAAAAAACCTTTATCGTAAAGATAAAGGTTTTTTAAAAATAAAATAAAAACTGGCGGCGGCCTACTCTCCCGCGTTAGCAGTACCATCGGCGCTGGTGGGC
>NZ_LUVZ01000005.1 GCF_001593385.1 Chryseobacterium cucumeris
ATGTTGTGCTAATTCAAGTACGCCTAGCTTGTTTTTGATAATTTTTTGTTGTGTTGTCATAATACTTAATCTGTTTTAAAGTTATTTAATTTGATTATAACTGTCAGATTAAGTATTGACTAATTCAATGTACGTGTACTCCACTTTGTGTATTCCAACTTCAATTATATTTGTTCATCAACCTCCTCTCCTATATTTTTAAGATAGGCATTCAGATTTATTGCAGGAATGGTGCCTATTGCTTGCTGTAAATAGCGTGTAAGTTGCATAAAGAAAGTGACAAATGAATGGTTTGCATCGCTAAATTTAATTTTATTAAATTTTCTATTTTCATAAAACTCTAAATATGCATCTTGTCCAACTATTGTAATTTCTGCATTTGGGTTATAATCTACATAAAAGCTGCCATAATCAGCGATGCAACCTAAATCAATACTCTGTAGATTGTCTAATGCCTTGATGTGTTTTTCGATGGTATCATTATTCTTATGGGTAAAACCATTAGTGCTACAAAGAATCCCCCCTACAATTTTTGTTAAAGGACGAGGAGTGAATTTTGTGCCGCCATTGATGAAGCTTACGGCTTCTCTTTTAAGCACTCTTACACTTTCTATTTTCTCTCCTGCATATTCTATATAGGATTGTTCTCCCACATTACCTTGTATATCAGGCTTAACTTCAAAAACAGCATAAACTCCTTCCGCCGGTATATAATGAAATCCGTTCTGAGTAAAAATAAACGGAGTAAACCAATTATCGTAAATAACAATATCCATCTGTTGGCTCGTATTGCCTTCGTGGTCTATTATTATTGCTTTGTCAACACAATATCTGTTGGGTAAGTATTTTCGCAACCAATCTATCCAAGCATTTTCTAAGGAATCGCCTTTAGAACCTGGATGCTCAATAAACTCCCTGTTCGTATTTAGTTGGGCAGACATTTGGTGCTGTAACCCATTGAATAATTGTTTTAAATCTATTTTACTCATATTTATATAATTTATTTTCAAACCAACCGTAAAATCCAAAGTCTGCAGTTGTCTTGCAGTATCCTATTATCAATAAAACTGGATTTGGGATGGTATTTTTGCTGTTTATAATTGTATTTATTGCGGAAATATCTGTTGCACTTGGGGTTGGACTATTATCTGGATGAGTGTGCCATTCCCCAATGTAAATCTTTCTCGGATTCTCTGTGTAAAATTCTGTAAGTTCATTTTCTATTCCTTTTATACTTCGTTCAAAAGAATATTCTGATACTTTATACTTCTTAGGAAGTATGGTATCTGTAATATACAAATTCATATTGTCTTCGGAGTAATACCCAATCAAAAATCCGCCAAATTCTCTAGGATATTGAGTTTTACCTATTTCCAGAAGTTTATTTAGCAGTTCGTCCTTAACCTCAAGACTTAATCCTATTTGTTTTATTTTTAAAATCAAAATTCTTTTATATTAATATTGAAACCATTTGTTTCATCTGTTTCAACAACAAAATTTCTTAGTGTTTTTTGTTGCTGTAGCTTCAAGTTTATCTGCTTTATAGCTGTCTGTACAAGAACGTTTATATCGTTATAAGAAGCTTTAAATGTCGGACTCCAACAGCCTGTAGGATTATGTAAATCGTCAACATTAAATTTGAGAATATTCCCACCAAATTGGGATGTAATAAAGTCATACCTATTCTGTTCCACAGCGCACACCAAATGTTTGGCGTGGTTTGATATTGAAAGATTTATAAGAGTTGAATTTATATTTAACTGGCTTAATACGTAAAGTAAATCATTGTCGGCAGAGCAGTCAATAATAATATCATAGTCTTCAAGATGTTTTTTCATTTCGTCTTTCAGACGTGTATCTGAAAGGTGCGATTTAATTAAAAAATCAAACGCCTCTGAATAATCATATCCACCATCAACAGGTTCGAAGAAAGGAGAAACCAAACACAACTCGTTTATTAAATCATTGGTCTTATTAGTAATTCCTGTAAAGAAAGAATATTCCGACCTGCAAACATTTTCTGGTTCCTTTATATCATATTCTATAAAACCTAATTTTCGACAGCCACATCTTATCAATGTTTTAGCTACTATGCTCCCTATAGCTCCGATACCAATAATTAATATTTTACTTTCTGTAATTCGGTCATTTAGTTTTCCTCTGCCAAAAAAGTATTTGTAAGAGCAATTTCTTGTCATCGCCCAATCGACGGACTTATCTTTTTTTATCTTTGTAAACCATTGTTTGTTTATCTTTTCACCGTAGATAGGAAAATTACCAATTTCCAATATAATTGCTTGCCAATGAATTTCTGTTTCAGAAATATTATACCCTACAAATAAAGGAAGCGTTTTCCCTTCCTCTTTTCCCAGTCTTTCTTCAACATTGTGAAGAAATTTCAAAAAATCTTGTGGCAATGTAGGTTCAAAATCTTTCCAATCATCAAAAACCCAACGTTGATTTTTACTTGGTTCATCTTTTAAGAAGATAAATAATCCTGTGTTTTGAGGCAGGTTTTTAAGTTGAAAATTCCAATCGACATCTACTATTTTTTTTCTATCCTTATTTAAGAAAGACTGAAAAATACTGCTCTGAATATTCTCTTTATAAAAAACTCCATTGCTCATTATTGAATAGTCAACAAAGCCAAATTGATTTTTATTAAAAGTATAATCTACTTCATTGAAGAAATAAGCAAAATGGTTTTCATTAAATGCTTTTTGTGGTAAAATCAAATGTTCATAATGAGTATTCGAATCTTTATTGATGTAATATTTCTTAATCCAAGCCTTTACAGATTCAATATCATAAATTAGTTTTTGGGACAAAACAGGAGTATGTGCTGTATGAATACAGATGGCTCCATTTTGCATAATATGTTTATGTTCTATCAAATCATCATTAGAAAATTTAATAGTTTCTGTATCGTGGCTTTTAAACGGATATTGAGGATGGATAGTAACATTGAATTCTAATGGTTGCTCTAATCCTTCAACAAAAACAGTAATACATCCCTCGATGTCAATTTTGCTCTGGTCAAATGGCTTTACAATTTCCACATCAGGAATGTTTTCTACTACTGTATTGATTTCATTTACTCTCTGGCTCATTATAATTATCCAAAATTAAGTTTTGGTGGAGGAATCGGCATACCACTGTTCTTTCCATATTGATTATTGTTGGTATCTTCTTTTTTAAACTTAGAATTTTCAGGAAAATATGTTTTCAGATTCTCATCATTATCCTCAATTCTTTCAAGCATATTTTTAATATCATCCGACAATTGTTGTTTTTCGGTCGAAGTCAAAGTATCACCTAAATCATTAGAACTATTACCTGGGTCTTTTAATGTGAAGCTGTCTTTAGTTACATTATCCCTAATATATTCTAAAACAGTTTCAAGTTTGTCCCAAATACTTCCGGTAATACTTTTAGAATCAAATGCTTTAATAGTAATAAGTTCCAAAAAAAAAGATTTAGTAGGATAATTATATTTGGTATTTTTCCAAACTTTCAAAAGGCGTATTATTTTTCTTATCGAATCTTTTTCAGCGGTAGCCCTATCTTTAATATTGTTGATTTGAGCCTTGACGTTAGTTTTAATTCGCTCACTTCCGGCATCAATATTTCCGTATTTATAATACACGTATAAGTTCAAATTTTCATCTTCCTTATATTGATCTTGAGAAAGCTCACGACCAGGAACAACGTCAATCTTAATTACGTGTCCATCACTATCTGCATAAAACTCTAAACCAATTGAAACTTTTTGCTTTTTAACCTCTGCTACATTTTTGTATTTCTCGTAAAGAAAATCGTGGACATCTTCATACATTTCTTTTAGTGTTCCATTCGAACCGAAAGCATTACGCTTAAAAGGTGATACCAAATCAAAATCAAATTTTGTGTTGATAGCGGTATTCTTTGCATAAGAACCAGAATTAAACGGAGAATAAATATTGCTTCCATAGTTTTCTTCCAAGGCTTCCTTAACCTCGTTTTTCTTTTTGACATATTTATCAAAAAGAACTTCTTCTTTAGTTATTTTATGCGTCGAAATAACTGAATCTAAATGTTTATTTTTATCCATAAGCCAATCTTTATAATTATAAACTTAAAATTATTTTTACAAATATATAAAAAAATCTAAATATATCAAGCAAGTTATTTTTATATATTTAGATTCTATTTAGAATAATTCTAAGTTTATCAAGCAATATATTCACTACATTTGCATAAAATTAGATAAATGAGTACATTAGGTTCTACCCTGAAAGAGTCCAGAAAAAATATTGGATTGACTTTAAGACAAGTAGAAGAAGCAACCGGTATTTCAAATGCTTATCTTAGTCAATTAGAAAATGACAAAATAAAAAACCCATCCGTAAATATTTTGTCAAAGCTTTCTTCTATTTATAAAGTTGCTTTAAAGACCTTGTTATCAAACGCAAATATGATTGATAAAAAAGAAGTTCAAAAAGAAGAAGCAAATTTAAGCTTCGCTCAAAATATTGCATTTAGAGCAGAAGGTTTAACAGAAGACGAGAGAAATGATGTTTTAAGGTATTTAGAATTTGTCAAATCTCGAAAAAATGGCCTATGATAGACGATTACACTCGTAATGAAATTGATAAAATATCATATAATATATTAAAAGATAGTAAGTCTCTTGATGTTTTTCCAACACCCGTCGATAAAATTCTTGACTACTCAAATTTTGCTCTTGACAATAAAATTGATTTAGAAAATATAGATTATTCTTTCTTTGATACTTTTAAAGAAAAGCTATTTGACCCGTCTAAAAAAGCTCTTCTTCATGCACTATCAAAAGTCCAAGGCTTTTTCTATCGAGAAGAAAAGATTATATATATTGATACCAACCTTGATAAGAATGTTGGGAAGAAAAATTTTGTTAAACTCCACGAGATCGGTCATGGAGTTCTATCTTGGCAAGATGAAATAATTCTTGCACTGGATAACAATGAAACTCTTAGTGAGGAATATGAAGAGCAATTTGAAGCAGAAGCAAATTATTTCGCATCTGTAACATTATTTCAACACGATCGTTTTATTGAAGATTGCGATAATTATGGTCTTGGTTTAGGTGCTGTAATGGCTCTTCGAAAAAAATATGGATCATCAGTTCATTCTGCATTTAGAAATTATGTACTCCAGTCTAAAAATAGATGTTGTCTACTGGTATTAAATCATCCTGTAAATGCGAATGGTTTTACAAATATATTAACTACAAGAAATTTATTTTACTCACCATCTTTTCTTACTGACATTGGCAATCTGAAACTACCAAGTGAGTTTGGATTTAAATGGAAATTTGTTGAGGATTTTAAATTTAAACGAAATTTTCACGAAAAGGGTAACATTTCTCTATTAACAGAACACGGAGAAGAGATTAAAGCTGGATATCACTATTTCAACAGTACATATAACAGTTTCGTATTCTTTTTTCCAAAAGGAGAAAAGAATACTTCAAAAACTAAGATCATACTTAGTTAATTTTTCTAGATTCAATTCCGATGATCAAGGATCAAGGATTTTGTAGTTTTTTTTATCAGTTAATTGTATTTGTAAATAACTAATGAATCATGCAAAAAGCCATTCCACATACCTTTAGAAAAGAAGCAAATCTACATCGATGATAAAGACAGAACTGATGAGATAGACTCTTATTCTTTTGAGGGTAATAAGTGTGTTGTGGTGTATAAAAGCAGTGGTAAAGCCATTTTTATATTCAAAGTAGATTAAAATTCAATAAGATTAAATGTATCCAATTATTAATTTTATAACTTAGGTTTAAAATACAATTTCTGACAAATTACTTTATGATTAACGCCAAAGAAATTCAAAACCAATTTGAAAATTCTTATTTTACATTAGACGAAGAGTTAATACATCTTTTAAATAAAGATGACCAGACGGGACAGCTCAATAATGTCATTATTGGACTAAATAAAGAATGCTTCGGCCTTCGTCTTTTTGAAGATAAAGAAGAACCTATATTAATTGAGATTTATTACGTAAACAATAATACAAAACTTAAGGGAAATTTAATACGAATAGAGTTAAATAACCCTCATTACCAATTTTTATTGTTACGATTTTGTGCATTATTAGCATTATATTATTCTGAAATAAATGAGATCCACGCATTTAACACTTTTCAAAAACAGCTTCGAACTATTTTGGAAAAAGATGGCTATTTTACCATTACGAACATAGATATTTAAGAGCTTAGAAAATTTGGTCCAAATGGAGCAATAATCAACTTATATCATAAAGCTATTAAACAGATTGATGTAATACCTATTGTTGATTTTTATAGAGAAATTTTCAATGATAGCTATAAAAAAGTTTCTGAAAGTCATAATAATTACGTGTATCTTATGATTAATACGGCAACTTCATTAATAAAGATCGGATACAGCAAAAATCCAATATTTAGAGAAAAAACATTACAATCCCAGGAACCTCAAGTTTATTTAATTGCTTGCTGGAATGCAAATAAAAGTGTTGAAACCGAACTCCACAGAAAATTTAAAAAAAATAGAATTCGTGGTGAATATTTTAAACTAAATTTCAATGAGTTAAAAGATTTAAAAAATTTTATGTCGGAATATTGTTTGTAAATGATAATTCAATATTTTCACTTCATGTCCTTATATTTGTAACAATTAAGAACCATGCAAAATTCCACATCCCATACCTTTAGAAAAGAAGCAATCTACATTGATGGTAAAGACAGAACTGATGAGATAGAATCTTATTCTTTTGAAGGCAATAAGTGTGTCGTGGTGTATAAAAGCAGTGGGAAAGCCTATTCTTATCCTCAACATAGAATTAAGATGGTGAGATCTGCCCTTCAAAGTGAGAGAGCCGGAAATATTTTTTCTTATCTGAAGGCGATTTCACAAAGTGTTGGTTTGAAGACAGAGGAAGGCAATAATATTTTGGCCAATAGCTATGGGAGTATCCGCTTTATTCCCGAAACTTCTATTCTTTATAATTATCTTAACGGAAAAGAACCAAGTAAGAATTACCAAGCCTCTCCTATTGACATCTTTCCTTTTGGATTTAATCTAAGTCAGAGAACAGGAGTTGACAATGCATTTTCAAATCCTTTAAGTGTTATAGAAGGACCTCCCGGAACAGGAAAAACACAGACTATTCTTAATATTATTGCCAATGCAGTGATGAATAATCAGAGTGTGGCTGTCGTTTCAAGCAATAATTCGGCGACAAAAAATGTATTTGAGAAACTGGAGAGCAATGGAGTTTCTTTTATAGCGGCATTGTTGGGAAGCAGCCAGAACAAAAAAGAATTTATCGATGCTCAAACTGAAATCCCGGATCTATCAGATTTTAGATTAGAGGAAGAACAAGAACAAGTGCTTATGCAGTCTACTTCCCTTCTTTTTACTGAGCTTTCTGAAAAGCTTGAACTAAAGAATGAACTGGCTTTACTTGCGCTGGAAATTGATAAAATCAAAACGGAGCATCAACATTTTACAGATGATGTCGCATTGGCAACCGAAGTCCGTTTTAAAAAGAATGTCAATTCAGATCAGCTGCTTTCTTTATGGGTGACGTTGGAAGACTATGAGAAAACTGATAAGAGATTTTACTGGTGGTGCAAACTGATATTCCCTTTTTTGTATGGGGTAAGAGATAAAATTTTTTATACCTTATCCTATGAAGAGATGATCAGGATTGTTCAGTCAAAATACTATGGGGTAAAAATTTCAGAGCTTAGTCTCAGACAACAGGAGCTACAAAATACGCTACAGCATTTTTCCTTCCATGATAAAATGAAAGAATATACAGAAGGATCGATGCAGCTGTTTAAAAACAAACTCTACCAAAAATATAAAGAACAGAAACGTTCAGAATATACCGAATGGGATCTTCGTTTTAAATCAGAAGAATTTATTAAAGATTATCCTGTCATTATGAGTACAACCTACTCGTTAAGGAGAAGCCTTGCTGAAAATGTAGTCTACGATTATGTGATTGTGGATGAATCTTCACAGGTGGATCTTGCAACGGGTGTCCTCGCATTATCCTGCGCAAAGCAGGCCGTCATTGTAGGAGATTTAAAACAGCTTCCCAATGTAGTAGATTCTGAAACAGCAGTAAATACAAATCAGATCTTTAAGAACTATGATATTCCGGAACCTTATCGCTATTCTAATCATAGCTTACTTTCTTCCGTGACAGAAGTATTTCCGAAGGTTCCTAAAACACTCTTAAAAGAACATTATCGCTGCCATCCTAAAATCATTGATTTTTGTAATCGTAAATTTTATAACGATCAGTTGATCATCCTTTCGGAAGGACAGACGGAAAGAGAACCTTTATTAGTCTATAAAACAACTGAAGGTAACCATGCCCGGCAAAGAGAGAATCAGCGACAGATTGATGTGATTATTCAGGAAATCATTCCACAACAAAAGCTTGAAGGTCTCAATCTGGGAATTGTAACCCCTTACCGTAATCAGACCTTAGCTTTACAAAGAACTTTTCAAGGAACAGTTATCAAAGCCGATACGGTGGATAAATTTCAGGGAAGAGAAAATGATGTGATCATTCTCTCAACAGTAGACAATGAAATCTCTGAGTTCACCGACAACCCCAACCGACTAAATGTAGCCATTTCAAGAGCCAAAGATCAGCTGATATTATTGGTGAACGGCAATGAAAGTGACAACGACACGAATATCTCAGATCTCATCCGCTATATTGATTACAATAATTTCAAGGTTATCAACAGTGAAGTACATTCTATTTTTGATTACTTGTACAAAGGGTATGAAGAAAAAAGAAGAGCGCTTTTGTCACATCAAAAAAAGAAATCTGTTTTCGACAGTGAGAATCTAATGTATACGTTAATCAGGGAAGTTTTGTCTGATGATCAATTTTCAAAATATGGCGTTATTCTACACCATCCATTAAGAAATTTACTGTTAGATTTTTCAAGATTAAGTATTGAAGAAGAGCGTTACGCTAGACATCACGCCACGCATCTTGATTTTCTTATTTACAATAAGCTGGGAAAAAATCCTGTTTTAGCTATCGAAGTAGATGGATATGAATACCATAAAATGGAAAGTCAACAATCAGAAAGAGATGTCCTAAAAAATGAGATCTTGGAAAAGTATAAAATTCCTTTGTTAAGGTTTTCGACGACGGGAAGTGGGGAAAGAGAAAGATTAATAAGTACATTAAGTCTTTTAAAATAAATAACTTAGGAAAGCTATCAAAGTCAGTTTGTAATTATTCCAATTTTGAAAAAAGATATTGAATCGTAAGAATTGAAAATTTTTTATGGCTATAAGAGCAAGCAGTCAATCTCTAAGATATAAATATTACCAGTTTAAAACGAGCCGTAATCCTCTCAATATAACTAATTAAAAACTATATTGAATTTATGGAAGTACAACACTACTAGTTCACTTTGCCCAATCCTTGTTAATACATATTACGTTTAAGTAGATATTTTAGTCATTTTAAATATGTAATAGTTTCTCTCTTTTTTTAAATTTGATAACTTTAGAAAGATATAAAACGGTTTAATAAATTACTCAATTTTTAGTGTGATGTATCCATTAGATGTCCAAAAATATAGATTATATCTTACACTGATAGATACTTATTCCTGGATTTTGAATTTCTTTATACCGGTATCAATACATACAAAATCAAAGGCCTCCTGAGGAAGCCTTCGAAACACCAAATCACAAAATATTAATATGAAAAAATTAATTTATAAAGCAGTAGCGGTATAAGTTACGGTTTGCGTATAAGTTCCCGCTGGTTTACCTAAAATATCAGAAGATGATGATTTTGCTGCTGGAATAGTGTAGTCCAGATTCAATGTTAATGCACTTCCAAGAGGAGCATTGGTAACTAAATTCTGATCCGTTGCAGATAAAACTACAGCATTTTTTGTTCCGCCCATTGTTCCGGCAGCGGTAGCGGCTTTAATTGTCAAAACATTGACAGGGATTAAGTTTGTTCCATTCATGAAATTAGCACCTCCTGCTTTTACTTTAACATTAAAGTTCTTCGTGGAAGTAACTTTCAAAGAGTTAGCTTTGGTAATGGTCTGATCAGAGTTATAGTCTGCTGCAGTAGCATAGTTAAAATCAACCGTATTACCAATGGCAGTACTTCCTGCATCGATGGAAATTACATCGTTCAGAGTAATGTTTACCGTTGTGGTTGCAGTAGTATTTTGAGCTTGAACATTGTTAGTTCCAAATATGATCGCTCCAAAAGTTAAGGCTGTGATTACGATTTGTTTTTTCATGATGGTAATATTTTATTGTTATTTTTTATGTAATTGTTATCTTCTGTATACTGCAAATTTATAGTGGTGCTAAAAGTTTCTTTGTAGTGGAAAAAGGAAGTTCACGTAGTAAAATCACTACAGGATTACTCATTGGGTTTAAATAGAAAAGCCCTCAGTACTTTCCAGGTACTGAGGGCGTGTATAAATTGCTGTTATTTCTATTATAAAGCTGTCGTAATATAAATTACCATTTACGTATAATTTAGGTTTTCACAAAAATTTATGCGTTGGTAAATTTATTATCATCGTTTTTTGACACTATTTTTTTAATTATTAATGTTACTGATAATATCTAACTCCGAAATTATATTGTTGGTATTTGTGAATATAATTCTTCATAATCAATTTGACTCTTGTACCTAACCGTTTTTTTATGGTTCTAAATTTTGCATGTGTATAACTTTCTTTATCAAGTATATTCATTCTCGGTGAACAACTATATTTCTAAGTGTACCACTTAATTATTTTACAAATAAAAGAAGTAATCATTCTTCGAGCAAGTTAAAGCCAAACACTATCAATACATAAAAGGTTGATGATGATCTGCATTTTACCTTAAAGAAAAAATAATAGAACTTAATAAAGATACACACTTAATGATTGTAAATAGTGCCATAATAAGCGATATAAGACACATTATTGCTCATTCAAGGGATAATGGTATCGGCACTATTGATCAATTTCAGAATTTTGTGACTTTAAGACTTATTAGCATTGCTTTTTAAAAACTGCCCATCTTTGTATATATGCTTCTGTTGCAAGCTATATTCTACCGCTTCAAAAACGCCTTTTTTTATATCCTCCGTCACACGTGAAAAACCAAATAATTTAGATACTAAAGGTACTAATTCTTTTGGCTGTATTGCAATAGAGTCGGAAATAACTTTCTGTATGCCCAAATCAATTTCTTCGATAGAAATATATGATATTTTTCTGGAAGTAGATGGAAGAACCGTCCTATTTCTAATCTCCAGTTTTTTTTCAGGATCATATAAAAAATCTCCTTTTTTTATTAATAGATTATTATTAGCTGCATAATCAACCGCATTTATTAAAGATGTACGAATGCGGCTCCCCACTTTAGAGATACCATTGGCCTCAGCCATTCTTCTGGCAACTTCTTCAAAATGAACAGGACTTTCAGTTTTCACAACATTACAAATCCACTCACCAAGCTTTCCCACAGTATGTAAATGGAGCTCACGGTCTGCAATTTCTGAAGATAATACAGCCTGCTCATATTCTGGATACATATGTTTTTCTGCTGCAGTAGACTCCTCACGGACCAAGTTTCGGAGTTCCTCCATAAGTTCTTCCTCCAAACTATCATTGTGTTCAGCCTGTGTTTTTGCTCTGTTTACAGCTTCAGCAATCAGCCTAAGCTCTCCGGCTGGGTTACGGAACCAATCCAAACTCCATACATGAATTAGATTCCAGCCCATACCTTCAAGGACTGAATTTCTTAATCGATCCCGGTCTCTTACTGATTGAGCATTTTGATAGGATCTGCCGTCACAGTTTATACCTAATAGGTATCTTCCCGGATGATCAGGATCTGCAATTGCCAAATCAATATAGAACCCTGCAGAACCTACTTTTTCTCGTACAATATATCCCTCTTTTTTAAGTGTTTCCGCCACTATGCTCTCAAACGGCTGGGGCTGGTAAGGCAACTCGTTCTTATTACTTTCAAATTTTCCATACTGGGCAAAATAAAGAAAACTTTTCAAAGCACGGATTCCAAATTTTGCATTAGGACCTATAATCATATCTGCCGCTGTAATATTAGTAAAAACCTCACAGCGAATTTTCGCTCTTGTAATCAGCACATTGAGTCTACGTTCCCCTCCTTCATTATTAAGTGGCCCAAAGCTCATCGGTACTTTCCCGTCTTCAGTTCTCCCGTAGCCTAAGCTTATAAAAATAACATCTCTTTCATCTCCCTGTACATTTTCCAGATTTTTCACAAAAAAAGGTTCGTCTGCATGCTCCCTAAAATAATTTTCAACCTCAGGATTTTTTCTTCTTCTTATTTCTATAGCGTTTTGAATTGCCTGCATTTGCGCTGTACTGAAGGCAACTACTCCCAGACTTAACTTGTGATTAGTCAAAGCGTGTTGAATAACAGCATTTGCTACTTCCTCCGCTTCTCTTGGATTGGTACGGGTTTTACCCTTATCATAATATGTATCCGGCAAATGATTAAATACAAGCCCCATCCTATTTTTTGATCCCGGGCTTGGGAAAATTACTAACTTATCTTCATAAAATTCCTGGTTAGAAAGACTAATCAGGGATTCATGTCGGCTTCTATAATGCCAACGCAACATCCGTTGTGGAGCTCCCTGTGCATCGCACATGCCTAAGATACTTTGCATATCGGCTGTTACGTTGTCTTCATCTTCCGTATCAGTATTCAGCTTATCAAAAAAGCTAGTCGGAGGCATTTGCCTGGTATCTCCTACTACCACAATCTGCCTTCCTCTCAGGATGGCTCCCAGTGCATCAACTGGTCTTACCTGACTGGCTTCGTCAAAGATTACCAAGTCAAAATCAATACTATTTGGAGGCAGCAAACTAGCAATTGACATTGGACTCATCATAAAAACAGGTTTGATCGCTTGAATTGCCATGCCTGCCTCTTGCACTAGTCTCCGTACCGACATATGTCTCGCTTTACGGTTAAATTCACTTTTCAGTATATTGATCTGGCCGCCACCGTCTTGCTTAGGCACTCCTTCCCAGTGCTTTAAAGCAACCTTTGCCCTGTTATAGTATTGTTTCAATACATCCATTCTTCTAAATCCAGCAATGGTTTCTTCGTGGGTAGACCGTTCAAACTTTCTCAGTTCTGCACTTTCAATCATAGCCTGCTCAAGAAGATAATCATACCAGGTTTTCTGGAAAGCAGTTTTCAAATAAGATGCAGCATCGTCCCAGTTTTCAACTGCCTTAATAAGAAAACCGGCTCCATTCTGTTGGATCTCATCCTTTAAAACATTCCATTGAACGACTTTATGAATTTCTGGCAGTTGCTCTTTCCAAAGACTCAGAACCGCAACCTGCTTAGAGAGCTTAAAGCCTTCAATACCATTGCCCTCAAAATCCAGATGCTTAAATATTGCTTTGAAAGCTTTCTGCTTCTCATCTGCAAAACGGATAGTATTTTCTGAATATTGTCTTATAGTATCCTGATTTTTATTTTTTTCTAACAGCTCTATAATTTCTGGATAACCATCCCCTTTACTTACAAAACTATGAACTTTCTGTAAATATTCTGTCCCCATTTTCAACGTTGCCCAATCTTTTTGCTGTTTAAGCCAATGCTGCCCATAAAGTTGGGCTCCCAATCTTTCGAAAGGTTGTAATGATGAAGAAAGTCTTTTTTCTTCCATTATAATATTCACCAGCTCTAGTTTTTTTTCTAAAAGATCTGGCATTGGAGAATTTAACATGGAACCAAGCTTAATTACACTTTTTTTATAATCTCCGATGATGAATCTGTACCACTTTTTACCATGGACAATTAAATTTTGCCTGATTTCCATCATATCCTGGTTCCAAGCTTCAGGAATAAATACTGAATCATAAGTACGATGGATTTCAGCTAGTCTGCTACCGATCTCTAGCATCATATCAGTATCGGCTTTATTATTTAGCCATGCATTATCTCTTACAGACATTGAACCTATCCCAGGATTTTGTAGAATGAGTTCAACAGTATCCACAGTTTTGTTGATTTCTTCAATATCTACTGGGATCGGAAATTCCAGATATTCAGAAAGTGTATTTGAAGCATTTATGAGATTTTCTGTTAGCTCTATCCCATTTGCCAGCAATTCTTTTGCAAGCTCTTCATCTTTAGGAAGAAAAACTGATAAGGTACTGCCATAGAAGATCAGGTTTTCAGGAGATCCTATTTTATTAAGCCTTACCTGAATCTTTTCGGCACTGCGTTCAAGATCCCAGATTTCCGCAGAAGTTAACGTTGAAAGATTTTCTATATTGATTTTGGGAAATTTATAGCCTTTATTTTCAGCATCTATTTTTAACAATAACCCTATTATGTCATGCACAGATAAGCCACTTTGTCCGGCGGGCCGGTTTATCTCGTCTGCATAGGTATTCAGTTCATTGGTTACCGGCTCCAATAAGCGGATTTCATCTTCAAGATGAGCCATTGTGGGTTTACCTAGTTCTAAAATACGTTTCAACTCTGCGTGGAGCTCACGTTTATTAGCTTTATTACTGTGGAGCTCGAGGCAGGCTTCACCTAAACCGATACTGTCCAATCTCCTTTTTACTACTTCCAGCGCAGCCATTTTTTCCGCTACAAACAGTACCTTTTTTCCGGTGCCGATCGCATTGGCAATAAGATTGGTAATAGTCTGAGATTTTCCGGTTCCCGGAGGACCCTGGATGACCATATTTCTACCTTCATGCACCGCCAGCATGGCGATAACCTGGGAACTGTCTGCATCTACTACCTGCAATAACTTATTTGCATCCGTCTCCTTATCTAGCATGTGCTCTTCTCCAACTGTAGGTTGTGGCTCAGTAAATCCGTTTCCAAATAAAGACTGCAATATCGGATGGTCGTATGGTTTTTTGGTCTGCGGCCACTCGTTGCTGTCTAGATCATGATAGATCATGAATTTACCAAAGGAAAAGAATCCTAACTCAATAGCATTAGATTCTACCTTCCAGTTTTCAAGATGATTTATATGCTCCTGAATTTTATTAAAATATTCGTCGATATCAAGATCTTCATCCTCGGGAAGATTCGGAATAGTGATATTAAAATCCATCATCATTTTGGCCTGAAGAGATAAATTAGCTCCGATTTCACCACCAGTATATCGTAACCTAAATCTTTCGCTGGCACTTGACCGTTCTAATGCAATAGGAACAAGTATAAGTGGTGCTAATTTAACATCCTCTTTGCCTGTTTCAAACCAGCAAAGCATTCCCAGTGATAAAAATAAGGTATTTACTCCCTGTTCTTCAATACTTGTTTTTGCTGCGTAATAAGTATTTAGAATTTTTGTCTGAAGCTTTTGTTCTGATTCATTAGTTTGGAGTCTGGTATCGTTATAAGCATCCTGCAGCTCAGCTTCTGAGAGCGGAGGCAATTCAAAAAGCTCATCATCATCATCTTTGCCGGGTCTGCCTAAAAAAGTCATCGCTTTATTCTGCTTTACCAGAATATTATAGATGGAAATTGACTGTTCCTGGACAATGTGCAAACCTCGGGCTTTCGGAATTTTGTAATTTAATAATGTGTTACGCATCCCAAGATCCAGCAGCTCCTTCCTTGCTGCTTCTAGCTTGGGAGATAAGAGATCTCTCATATTCATGATTATTATAAGTCTCTAATGTAGAAAAAAAAGAGGATATTGAAAAACGGAAACACGTAAAATTATAGCATCGTTTCGTTTGTCCTTATTTTAAATGGCTGCTTTCGCTTCGAACCTTGTTAAATTACCAAGGGAACTTGTCAACTTCACTTTCTGTATTGTCTGGATATTGAAAGTGGCTATTCTTTACACTTTCCATAATTACATTCAATATATCATTAGGTAAATCAAGTAAATTTTTAGTAATTTCATCCTTTACTTTCATTTCTTTTGGATTATTAGAAGCTGTAAAAGCTGACGCTTCTATAAACCCCCTTATTTCAAACCTCTTTAATATTGAAGAATAGTTTCTAGATAATTTATTATCAATTTCATTTATCATTTCCCATTCTTTAATATGATCAATTTCACTTTGCTCTTGCCACCCGGTCATTAATTTAAACCTTCCAGTTTCAATAATGTAGTGCAACAGAATTAGTTCATCATCCTTTAATTTTTGTGATACTATCGAATTAGTGAACTTAGAAAACAAGTCTTTCGAATCTAATGAAGCAGTCTCTATTAATATTATTTTATTCTCTTCTTTTTCAATCATAATATCCTTTTTTAACTTAGAGCCTTTATTTTCAATCTGCTTTACAATATTGATGTCATAACCATCAATTCATTTAAAAATTTTTTTACACTTTGTGAAATAATAATATGATTCTGTGAAATCTCAAAGCTCTCGGAAATCAAATGCAAAAATGACAATATTCTTTCTTCATCATTGATATAAAAACCCATTTCCCTAGGATCTAACGCACCAGTTTGAAATTCTTTACTTGATAAATTAAAATTAGGTGTAAAAATTGCTGCATGCTTATTCTCAATAATCCAAGCAGCTCCCATTTCATTTAGACAAGCAATACTTTGATAGTATTCTTCAGATAAAAGGTAAATAACAAAGGGATTTTCGGATATTTGCGATTTTAGCCAGTTAAAAATATTTTGTCCAACTGGAATACCATATGCAGTATTACTAGTAAAAATTATTTCAGTTTCCTTTACTCCAACGCTTCTTAAAAGCTCAACTAATTTTTCACCATAAAATTTGTTTTTTGATGAATGTGATAGGAAAATTTTCATTTATATTTTTTTATTTTTTATTCGACATTATTTTTTCGTTAACTGTATGATGGTCCAGAATCTTAGAATACCTATAAAAAAGTTGCCCTAGTTAATGCTAATGATTTGTAAATTTCATCTGGTCGCTTCGTCAAATCTTTATAAATAGAGCGAAAAAGTAACAGTTTGGATTATCTTCCATGTAGTACTTCTTCCCATCAAAATAAAACCCTATCATATCTTTTGTACTCAATTACCCTTTACACTCAGTAATATCTGTTACAAAAAGCATATCCTGAGGCTTATATTTTTTATCGTAATCTCCAGTTCGATAACAAGATGTACTAAACGAAGGATAAATAAATGAGCTTTTACTACGTAAGACAGTGATGGAATCTTTGGTAAACTGGCAGTAATAAAGATGTGCAAAAAAGATTACACTCAGAAACAATAGTTTTTTCATGATTAAAGTTTCCAACAAATATAAAAAAAAAACGACATGAGATTTTACGGGTATCCTCAACTCTCATAGTGATAAGCATATTCTAACCTCCCATAATTCCTCCTCCTTCCAAATATTCCTAAACGAAAATCTTTTAATGAAAAGCAATAAATGAGAGATTTAGATTTAAAATTTGTTAAGTAGTAATAGGATGCAGTAATTTTACTGATCTAAAAAAGACTATTAGCAATTACATGATTAAAATTATATCAACCCTAGCAGTTATATTATCCATCAACATCGCTGCGCAAGAAATCTCCATTAAAGATAATAATCTAAAAACGGCTCTATTACAGCAATTCGATCAAAACCATGACGGAAAACTAGAGCTTTCAGAAATTAATACGGTAACTGAACTGAAACTGGACGAAAAGAATATTTCCGATTTAAGCGGTCTTGAATACTTTCAGGGTTTGAAAGAACTTAATCTGCGCAAGAATAATATTTCCGATTTTTCCCTTGTAAACAAACTTACAAAGCTTGAAAATCTTTATATAGGTGACAACAATAAAATTGGAGTTCTGAATTTAAAAGGTTTGGTTAATTTGAAAGGAATTTATGCTTTTAGATTGGGACTTACCAAAATTCAGTTAAACTCACAAAATATAATGTACATCCATTTACAGGATAATTTATTTACAGAATTCGATAGCACGAAATTTCCAGCTCTTCACACACTTAATCTTGACGGATGTAAACAATTGATCAATCTTGATCTATCAAAAAATAAAGAATTGGTACAATTGTATCTACTCGGTACATCAATAAAAGAACTGGATATTACCAATAACAAAATTCTAAAAACATTCTACATAGAAGATTCAGTAAAACTGATTAAATCTACTGATCAGCAAGCAACAAAACGAGCTCCTATTATTACTGTTAAATAAACACCGTTGCAACCAACCAACATATAAGAAAAAAAATGATTACCATACAAGAACTGCTTTATAACAGAGGGTTAGAAAGGAATGTAAAAGTAAAATTAGTAAGACACAAAGACGGGAGGCAGAATTTATATGATCTTTATAAAAATCACCGTTCAGAATTCCTATCTTATCAGAGCTCACAATCTAAAGATGTGTTTAAAGATGTCGAGTATATTGTTTCTTTTATTGGTGAAGAGGGTATTTTCGCTCGATTTATCGGTGTTTATCAAATTAAAGACAGACAAAAGTTTGCCCAAGACTGCTACCATTATGAGATGATAGAAGTACCTGAGCAGTACGATGATCTTAAGGAGAGGGTTATTATCAGGTGGAGCAATGCCATTTCCTGGCATCAATGGATAAAAAATGAAATGGAAGTCATAGAAATCAAACCCGGACTTCATTACAAGCAGTTTACAGATTATTTTGATTTTATTCTAAGTTTTAGCGAACTGAAAGAAATAGTAACCAATCAATACAGCGACTGGAAAAAGGTACTTTCCATAACAAAGGGCGTGTACCTTATCAATGATACCCAAACCGGCAAGCTTTATGTAGGATCAGCATACGGTGAAAATGGAATTTGGGGCCGCTGGTCAGCATATGTGCTAACGAATGGTCATGGAAATAATAAGATGTTAAAAGAACTTCTTGATTCTGACCCTTTACATGGTAACCATTTTCAATTTTCAATTTTAATGCTTCTTCCGAAAACGATAACTACGGACGAAGCCATCAAAAAAGAACGCCTTTTCAAAAATAAACTGGGAACCAATTCATTTGGTTTAAACAATAATTAATCAACCTTGAATACATAAATCTTATTTCATTTTCAATACATCAATGGATTCCAAATTTCAGATTGGAAATCATTATCTTTAAACAATGGAAAAAAGAGATCTACTCATCATAAAATATCTATCAGAAGGCTACAAAGTTACTGAGGTTAGTAAACAACTAAGCAGCCAACACTCCGTCGTAATCAGTGAAAGTTTAATTGAAAAAAGATTAAGTGCACTGCGGAAACAGTACCAGGCAAAAACTCTTTTTCACTTAGGTGTTTTACTCACCAAGGAAAAAATTATTTAAAAAGAGTAGCCAATACTAAACCAATAATTAATGAAATAATCACAGCAATAATAATCTTGGAATAATCTGAATTAGTTAACACTTAATCTGACAGTTATCAACAAATTGAATAACTTTAAAACCTATTAAGTATAATGACCACACCATTGTTCAATATTATCAATACTACAGAATAAAAGGGCTAGATACCACAACTAATTATTTTTTAAATTGAGTTTTTTATTTTTGTTATTCATTACTATTATTTTTTTTCATCAAGTAGCTTATGAAACTGCCTCCTGAATTTGAAGACCAATATGTAAAAGAAGTTTTATATAATACTTCTTTAAAAAATCTTCCAGGTGAAGAATGGAAATCTATTGAGAATTATGGAAATTATATGATTTCTAATTACGGGCGTGTAAAAAGCACAGGACGTTTTGTATCTCTCCCAAGTGGCAAAGAATGGAAAATGCCGGAACTGATTATGAAACTGATTTTTGTAAAACATATCAACAGTTATCTACAAAATTATAACTATAGTGTACATTGCTCTTTATCCTCAGAGGGTAAGAAGTACAGGAAATCAGTAATACGTCTTGTGTATTATCATTTTATAGAAAAATTTGATTATTATGACCGCACCATTCTTATCAGTACTAAAGATGAGAACAAACTTAATATACATTACCAGAATTTAGAGAAAATTTCGTCCCATGAAATGCGGCTTAATATGTTTGAAAAAAACAGAATAAGAAACCGAAAAGTCATTTACAGCCAGGCTGTCAGCCAGTATAGTATTGGAGGGGAACTACTATCTGATTTTGAAAGTATGTATATGGCAGAAAAAAAGCTGGGTATTGCTCCGGAAAGTATTATGGATGTTATCAATAAACAATTTTTAACAGCAGGTGGATACCGCTGGTTTTTGAAATCTTATACCCCAACAAAGAAAGACTTTATAATAACTGAAAATAAAAGCCTTTCACACCGGATACTTAATACTGCTCTGTGGGAAAAATTAGGAAGACCCTCTATTGATCAAAATAATCCTCCCGCATGTCTGAACCTGTCCATAAAAGATCTTCCCGGAGAACACTGGAAAATCATTCCCGGCTTTGATAACCGATTTGCTATCTCTAGTAAAGGACGTGTCAAACGATTGGCAGGATGGACTTCTAATGGAAGAACGCTTTTCCTCAAAGAACAGATTCTTTCTCAAATAATGTCACAAAATACCGAATCTACCTACTCCCTTTATTGTTTAGTTCGAAACAAGGGAAAAAATACCCGTATTTCCCTTTCCAAATGGGTTTACTATTGTTTTATAGATCAATTTGAGATTCACAGCAAAATATGGGTTGTTGTTAATAAAAGTCAACCTTTATGGAATATGGATGTAACCAAACTTTCATTACATACCATTTACACATTGCTCAGACAAAAAGTAAAACATCATTAAATTTAAAAAAATGAAAACACTGAAGGTTTTTTCTTCTGATAATAAAATATAGAATATCTTCAACTCATTATTTTCAATACCGAGCATTTCTACCCTGTTGATATTACCGTGACCTACTCTATATTCTCACGAATTCATATCAACAGTCTGTTTGAAAATGCAACTCCAATTTTTTTAACTGTGTTCGGTTCATCATTTATATTATTCTAAAGAGAATTCTTAAAAGTGAAAAGGTCATTTTATTTCACTATTTTATATCAGGTGGAATATTTAATCTTTCAACGTACTGGATGGAAGGCATATTTAAATGATCTATTTTATTGGCTTTCTTAATATTTTCCAATAATAATTTATTTATCCAAGCCATAAACAAAGAATATTCTAGATTATCTTGGGGATGAGTTTCACCTGTAAAAACTTTATTTTTCCTTTTATCATCTTCCAAAATAATTACATTATTCAACTTAGCATCTGGATAAACACCGTTACTTTTCTTATCTTCTAAAGAAATTTTATAAAGCAACTGTCCCAGAATTTTACTTGTGTGGCTATCTATTTTAAATTCATAGCTTCCTTTTAAATCATAGGGATAATAAATATTTGACTTTAAAACTCCTGATTGACTGATCTGAACATCATATTCAAACAGATTGTTATTGCTAAAATTAGTTTCTCCGAGGACATTAGAAACGTATATATTGCTATAATTCTCTTGCTGTGAAACAAATTCGTATGGTCTGAATTCTTTTAATTGCTCTGCAAATATTATATTACTTTTGTTTCCCTCATTTTTGGATATAATCCCCATAGCTGAGGGTGTACTATAGGCTATCGTTGAAGGACCTTCTATGAGAAACGAATACTGACCGTCGTTCTCCAAAAATAGGACTTCCATGTTCGTTTTTTTCTCCTTGCACTGTATAACAGTACAAACTAAAGCTAAATTAATACCTAAAGCCGTCAATACTTTTACCAATGGAGTCTTTTGTAACATTTTGTTTTACAGATTTAAATATTGTTCTAAAATTGATGATATATACTGAGTTCTTGCACTGTGATTTTGCTTTTCCCAATAATGATCATAATATCTAAAACTTTGATATTTTTCATTTCCTGGCTTCTTTAAAAAATTAAAAACCATCGTCCTGGATAGTGACAGTTAAAGATAAATAATCGTGATTGTTTCCTGAGAAATATTTTTCAAAAACCTGTTCAATTAATTAACATTCTTTAATAAGGCAAAGATATATCCGCAAAGCGACAAAATATGTCGTATTATATTTTGCTAAAGCAAAATATGAATCGCCCCCCAGTTTAGGCACAAAACTTAGTACATATTTAAAATATTGAAATCTATATAGTTAAAAAATGATCCGGTCTCAGATTTCAAATAAAAAACAACTATTTTTTTGAGAATTAGTTATCCTTTCCAAAGTCAAATACTGTACTAGAATCTTCTTTTAAAACTATATAAGCATTAAACTTTTTTCCGTTTTTGCTTTTCATGTTTTTGATTAATGATGTTTTGTTCTGAGTTAATAGTAAAGCTATATCTGTAATACTGAGTTGTACTCCGCATATCATTCTAAAGAGAATCCAATTACATTTTTCATCAGGGCATTTTATGATTTTGTCTTTGATAATAAGAGTATGTTGTTGGCATTTGGGGCAGTTGAGTTGTGGGGGATTCTCTTGTGGAATATTGAGTAATAAAAGTTCGCTGGTGATTTCTGCCGTATAGTCTTGGATATCATTGATAAATTGGGTTCTGTTCAGTTGACCTTTTTCAATTCTATCCAGTGCTATTTCCCATTCCGCGGTCATTTGGACATTAGCTATTTTTTTGTCTTTGACAAGGTTGTAAACTTGTAAGCCTTTATCTGTAGGATATAGGGTTTTGCTTTTCCTTATGATATAGTTTCTGCTGATTAGGGTTTCAATAATAGAAGCTCTGGTGGCTGGGGTTCCGATGCCGATATTGGATAGTACCTGCTTTTCTTCTTTGTTTTCAATCGAACTTCCTCCGTTTTCCATGGCTGATAAAAGATCCGCTTCTGTATAAAGCTTGGGAGGTTGCGTTACTTTTTCCAGTAATTCTGTTTTTGAGATCTTCAACTCATCTCCGATTTTGAATTCCGGAAGTTCAGTAAGGGTTTGGTTAGTAGTAATGGGATCTTCTTTGTCAGATAGAATTCCTTTGATGGCTCGCCAGCCTTTGTTGAGTATTTTTGATCCTTTGACCTGGAATTCATAATGATGTACTTTTATCTGGATTTGGGTGACTTGTTTTGTACAGGTATGGGATAATGACTCCAATAAACGGTAAGCAATCATATCATAAATGGCTTTTTCCGTAGCAGTAAGTGCGGATGGAACTTTTGTAGTGATAAGTAAACCGTGATGATCCGTTACTTTTACATCATTGACGATTCTCTTGTTGAAGTTTCCGAATTTTAAAGTAGATATGGCAGTTTTGAATTGGTCTGATGTATTGAGGATTCTGACCAGTTCTGGGATCTCTGGCCAAAGGTCTCCAGGAATATACTTGCTGCCGGTTCTGGGATAGGTAATGAATTTTTTTTCATACAGGCTTTGGGCAGTTTGTAAAACCTCATTGGCAGAAAGACCAAGCTTTCTGTTGGCTTCTTTCTGTAATTCTGTGAGATCGAAAAGTAACGGGGATTGTTCCTGAACTGTTGTAATGGATACATCCTCAACAACTGCTCTTCCCTCCCTTTCTATGAATTTTTGGATTTGTTCAGCTTGTTTTTTTTCTTCCCACTGCAATAGTGAAAGGCTGGTGAAATCTGTATATTCTTTTCTATGACTCAACTGAATCTGAAAGTACTTTTGTTTAGTGAAGTTTTGATGCTGAAAAAAGCGTTGACAGATTAAAGCAAGAGTTGGTGTTTGTACTCTGCCTAATGAATAAACATCTTGATTTACTGTGATGGTTAATGCCTGGGTAGCATTGATTCCTACCAGCCAGTCTGCTTCGCTTCTGGCTTTTGCAGCTTGATGCAAACCATCAAAAGCATCACCTGGCTGAAGGTTTTTAAAACCGTCCTGTATTGCTTTTTCGGTAAGTGAACTGATCCAGAGCCTTTCAAAAGGCTTATTGCATTGTAGGTAGTGATAGATATAACGGAAGATGAGCTCTCCTTCCCTTCCTGCATCTGTGGCAACAATAATACTGCTGCATTGATTGATGACTTGCTTTATGATGTTGAGCTGTTTTAAAGCGGAAGGATCTGGCTCATAACCATTGGGTTTCTTTAGTTTTTTTGGAGTCAGAATAAAAGGATTTGGAAAGATAGGCAAAGAGGCTTTGTTAAAGCCTCTTACACCGTAATCTTCCGGCATTCCTAATGCGATCAGATGTCCGAATGCCCAGGTGACACAATAACCGTTACCGGATAGATACCCCTCTTTTTTTTCATGAGCACCTAACAATTGTGCAATTTCCCTGGCAACGCTCGGTTTTTCTGCGATGATTGCTTTCATATAGCGGATTTAGATGTTGATTATAGTTTTTGTCTTCTTGGTTTTCTAACCTTTTTTTGCTGATCTTCTTGTTGCTTATTGACAGGCTGCTGCTGTTTTGATTCTAAAGGCTCTTTGATATTTTTAGTAGCTTCATTGGTTTTACCCTGGGTGTTAACCGCAGTTTGAGTTTTATGATCTTCTGTAGGTTTTGCCCCTTCTTTGAGCTGATTAGGATGAGTGAATAAAAAGTCTGTTTTGGAAGTTTCTTTATTGAAGGTAATATAGCCTTGATAAGCTTTACCTTTAGCATCGGTAAGACCGTCAACGTACACGGTTTGTCCGGCTTTAAATTTTTCATACTGTGAATCATCCAGTTCTTTTCCTCTGAATATTTTGGGTGCTTCTTGCTCCGGACGTTGTGGTGGCTGTTGGCTATGATGATGGTTTTGGATTTGTTGCGGTGCCCGGTTATTGCCAAACAAAAATTCTACATACCGCTTATCTGCATTGAATTGTACAGTGGCATCGAAAGACTCTCCTTTTTTGGAAGTCATGCCTTCAAGATACAAGGGTCCTCCTTCCAGTAAAGTTTGTTTCTGATGTTCATCAAGTTTTATTCCTTTGATTTCATCAGGAATTTTCATGTACTCCGATCGATACGCAACAAGCTCATTGGTAAGCCTATCTCGGCTGATGACTGATGGAATGATTTCATCGGTTTTAGGATTCACCAGATTTACTACCCTGCCCATATTACCGGTTTCCTTCAGGTTCTTTTTGTCCTGATCACTGAACTCATGCCCGAGGAATTTCATATTGAGATTAGGCTCTTTGCGGATACCATGCAAATGGACGGCAACCTGTCCTGTATCTCCTGTTTGAAGGGATAACCGGACATCCATTTTGCTGACTGCCGTTCCCAGATTAATGGTAATGGGAATCAATGTATTGGTTTTAAAACCTCTGAGTAGTGAATCCATAGCATCCATCTTTTCAAGCTTCTCCTGATTAAGTCCGAATTTTTCCATCGTTTTCCAGTCGATCTGTTCAGGCTGAAAACGATATTCCTGATTGTCTGTGTTGTTGTTCATTGTATTTTGATTTTTGGGATTATTGTTGTGTTTAGGTAAAACTTCGTAGTCTTTCAGCCTTTCTTTTTCTTCGGGTGATGCCTGATCAACATATTTTTGAAGATCCTTGGCAGTATTGACAGCATCATATTCTGAAACCTTGAAAAAATTGAAGCGTGTCGGATTCTTGAGCTGCCGGTAGAAATTTGAAAAGAAGTTGGAGAAAATATCTCCATGCTTATCAACTTTGATCAGCTCATCATTTTTATTTTTTTCTAGTGGAGAAACCTTTTGAAGATTGCCTTCTTTATCAACTCCTTTTACCATCTCTACCTGATTGGTATCAGAGTTCAAAACAAGTAATGTATCTCTTGCCAGTTTGATTTCACCGGTTTCCTGAGCGTTTATTATTTCATCTTCCATTGTATCTTATTTAATGGAATGAAGGTATTTACTCGATCACGAATTGATAAAATTTGGAATTATAATAATGGATTTGGCTGCTAAAGTCTTGATCATAATGAAGAGCTTAAACTCTCTCTGATCAGTTGATGAACATCTGAAAGCTTATAATACAGCTTCCCGCTGATGGTATAGTAAGGCAGCTTTTTATCCGTTCGGTATCGCTGTAATGATCTGGAGCTTATTTTTAAAAGCTGTAAAACATCCTGATTGTCCAAAAGCTGCTCCCCATCAATTTCTATAAATCTGGACTGGTTCTTAATCATCTGTTCCTTTAGTAGATCAAATCTTTCCATGATTCTATCCATCCAGGCTATAAATTCTGTTCTCTCAATATTCATAACTGTGATTTTTATGATTGTTGGTGATGTAAAATTGAACAACAGGAATGATATAAAATCACTACTTTTTCGTAGTAACGAAAAAGAAATTTTCATGTGTTAATAAAAAAATTAAGAGTTTTTGATTATCAGTGGTATGATAAATTACAACCAGGCAGAAAGAATATTGGCAATCAGCAGAACTTTTTTAGATGCTTTTTAAAAATAAAACCTCTCATAAATGAGAGGTAGCATGATTAAGTAGGGGGCAATTTTCGCTGACTTTTGATTAAATGTAATAGAAATATCAACAGAAGGATATTCAAAACATTTCTTATTAAAGATACTAATTTTTGAGAAATAATTGTATATTTAATTGTTTTTAGAATGTTTAACAAAGAACATTTTTTGCCTCCTGGTCATGCGGGAGGTTTTTTATTATAATTAGGATTGGTCGTCCTTAAAATGAAAGATGAATAGAACAGCTTTACAGAATCTTTGCCAATATAAAACCTGTGATCAAAGCTGCTATAGCTGCCACTGCAATCTTCACATAATCCGTTTTGCTGTTCTTTATTTCAATATTCAGTCTTATATTTTCCTGCTGTAAAGATTCCATTCCCGCCTTTAAAGAAGCTGTTTTTTCATTAATAGCTGCCTGTAAATTTTTTTCATGCAATGCAGCAAGTTCCTTATTATAGTTTTCAATCTCCTGTTGTCTCTCTTTCTGCTGGTCGGCAAAGTTCTTCTGCATTTCCTGAACCTGTTTTGCCGAAGAATCCTGGAACTTTTGAAATTCTTCAGTTCTTTTTGAGAGTTGATCTGTTAAGGTTTTTACCTGCTCACCGTGTTTCTCTGAAAGATCTTTCTTTAATTTCTCTACCTCTTCATTACGAACCTTAAGCTGCTCCGTAAAAGCTTTTACCTGATTTTCAGATTGTTCTTTAAAGATCTTCTGAGCTTCGGTGAATTCATCATTTTTCTTTTTAAGTTGCTTCTCCAGTGTCAGCACCTGCTCTGCAAACTGTTTACCCACATCCTTTTTAACTTCATCAATCAGTAATGCCCGTGAATTTGATTTTTCATGGGAGAGTTTTTCCACAATGGAATGAAGACCAGCTCCATAATCATGCGGTAGATGAAATCTTTTATCAGCCAGCTTATCCAGCAGAGTTTCATCTACTGTATGACCTATTGCTGTTACAGTCACCGCTTCCAGGGCAATAAATAATTCTGAAAGAACTATATCATTGAAAACTTCCAGACTTTGCCGGTCTCCTCCTCCCCTTACCAGCGCGATAATGTCATACCCTGATTCAGAAACCTCCTCCAATTTTTCAGCAATAGATGTTGATGAAGTGATACTGCAGCTATATTCCGAGACCTGGAAATACTTCTGTGAAATATCCAATCCCTCTGCAAAGTCTTTTTGTACGATTGCATTATTTCCATAAATATTAGCAATTCTGACTGGCTCATCTTTGAGAAGTTTATTCCTGATTATGGACTCAAGATCTTTGGATCCTTTTTCAAGCTTTTTCTGGATGAGTTCATATCTCTGTAGTTCTTCTTCTGAAATTGCCCGTTCCTCTTGCTGGATAATTTCATCTACAACGAAACGCAATTCTATAGAGGAGTTTTTAATACTTTTCTCAATATACCCTCTAAGCGTATAGATATCATTGTTTTCAATTTTACTTCTCAGTAATGCTGATATTCTAACACCAATAGAAATAGTATCAGATTCTGAAAACAGATGATCATAGTAATAGTTCCCATAGGATTTTCCTCCGCCGAAGGAATATCTTCCCTTAAGATAAATTAGATTAACGGTAGCATTAAGCTTTAATGCATTGCTAAACAGTCCCAATACTGATCCCGGAGAATAAATCTGATAAGTGGGTTCATTTCCCTGCATACTTCCTCAAAAATTAAATGATGCTAAAGTTATTGCTATTTTATAGAATATAGCATGCCTCATATTATGGTTATTATTAATTTTATTAACAAGTGATGGTTGACTCTCGTGGCAGTCATTGTATTTAGCTTAATAAAAACTAAAGATTTTGAATTAACCTGAACGTTAGATTAATCCGTTCTTTCATGGGTACGTTTGATTTGGCAATCCTGTGCTCCCACTCTTCCTGAAGATTACCTTTCATGATCAATAAGCACCCGTGAGGAAGAGGAAGACTGTATTTACTTTGGTGGTGGTCTTTTTTTCTGAAATCAAAGTTTCTGGTTTGTCCAAGACTGATGGATGCAATTACAGGACGTTTACCATAACGGCTTTCCTTATCCCGACGCCAGGCGACGGAATCATTATGATCACGATACAGGTTTAGCAGAACACCATTGAACTGACAGCCAAATTCCTTTTCAATTCTTTGTTTTAAAGAGAACAATTCAGGAGTCCATGGATTGGTTGGCTTTTTATTTTCTTCGGAATCGTTGTATTTTGAATCTCCATACCAAGCGGTCAACCGTGGAGTAAATACCATCTTATCGTACATTTTCTGGGTACGCTGTTCCCAGGGCGCAGTATCTAATAATTTGTTTTTAAGCAGGTCTGCTTCTTCCCGGCTCAGGAAGTTCTCTCTGTATTCCAAAAGATCTTTTGGAAACTCATAGAATTCTTCGGCATCAAATAAACTCAGCTGGGTCATTTAACTTTAAATTAAAATATTTATCTTAGCAGTATCCCGTTACTTCGGGATTTTTTTTCATCATTTGTGTTTTTTTAGCTTCCCTTCGGGGAAGTTTTTTCATTATGCCATGTACTCAAAATGAATTCAATTCTTATCTTCCATTTTTTCTTTGATCTGTTTGATATCAGTTTTAATTTCTGTGATAAAGTTTTGAATATGATGTTCTGAAAATTCATCAGGTTCATATTCTTTGGTATTAATACTACAGGCAAATTCCCAGATTTCTTTAATCTCAGGTAATGGAATTTTATAGGGCTCATAAAATTGATTGTCAGCCTTTACCCATATACCATCGGCTTCATGAAACTGAAACCTTTTGTAACTGATACCATCATTGGCGGTAATGAAAACATACGTTCTGTCCGTTTTCAAATCCGAAAGATTTTCTACATATTTTCCCACAATGTAAGTTCCGTTCTTATAGGGCGGCATTGAATCTCCATCAGCAGGAAATGCCCTGAACTTACCCCCTTTTAAAAAAGGTAATGATATGGTCTCCAGATTTTCTATATATTCCGGATCTCCATAGCCATTCAAATAGCCCATAGACGCTTTTTGGGGAATAATTTCAATCTGATTGTTTCCATCCTGATCAACCCTTATAGGCAGAACGATCCTGTTCTCAGGAAGCTCCATGATTTCATCGATAGAAAATTTTCTGACATCTACAGTCAATAGCAGGTCGATGCTGATGTTATAGAATTTTGAAATTCTAAGCAATATTTCAATAGGCGGTTCTGTTCTACCATATTCATAGGCAACATATCTGGATCGGGTAAGAATTAATAGATCTGCCAGCTCTTGCTGAGTCATATTTTTCTTTCCTCTCAAAAACACGATGTTATCAGAGAATTTTGACATTGTTACAATTTTAGACAACAAAAATACAAAATTTGTTTCAAAACGTAACTAATTTTGTAACATGGAAAGAGCAATTGTACATATGGATTTGGATACGTTCTTTGTTTCCTGTGAAAGGCTGAAAAACTCTGAACTGGAGAATAAGCCTGTGATCATAGGAGGTGGAGATCGTGGTGTAGTGGCGTCCTGCTCTTATGAAACCCGCTTTTTCGGAGTCAGGAGTGCCATGCCGATCAAAATGGCTTTGCGGCTATGCCCCGAAGCTAAAGTCATTAAGGGAGATATGGAAATGTATTCCAATATGTCTCATATGGTAACGGAGATTATTCAGGAAAAAGTTCCTGTTCTCGAAAAAGCAAGTATTGATGAATTTTATCTGGATTTATCCGGTATGGATCAGTTTTTTGGATGTTATAAATGGACTCATGAAATAGCAGAAAGCGTACAGAAAAACACAGGACTACCCATAAGTTTTGCTTTATCTACCAATAAAACTGTATCCAAAATCGGAACCGGAGAATCCAAGCCAACCGGAAGATTAGAAGTGAAACAATCTGACATACAGCCGTTTTTAAACCCGCTTTCAGTAAAGAAGATTCCTATGGTTGGCGATGTTACTTTTCAACTGCTGTCAAGACTGGGGATCAGAACGATACAAACGCTTTCAGAAATGCCTGTTGACGTTCTTCAGCAGCTGATTGGTAAAAATGGAAATGAGCTTTGGAAAAAAGCACACGGAATTGACGAAAACCCTGTGGTTCCTTATTCGGAACGAAAATCCATTTCTACAGAAGATACTTTTGCCCAAGACAGCATCGATATTCAGGGTATTAAAAGTATACTCTCAGCAATGGTTGAAAAACTCTGTTATCAGCTCCGGGCAGAGAAATGGCTGGTATCGGTAGTGGTGGTAAAACTCCGCTATTCCAATTTTGATACGGAAACCAAACAATGCAGGATTCCTTACACCTCAGCTGATCATACCCTGCTCAGGTATGTTTTAGAACTCTTTAAAAAAGTATATACCAGGCGTATGAGAATAAGGCTGGTCGGTGTAAAGTTTACCGGACTGGTACACGGATGCCATCAAATGGATCTCTTTGAAGATACGGAAGAATTAATATCACTGTATCAGACAATGGATAAAATCAAGAACAGGTTTGGAGCATCAAGTGTAGGAAGAGCCTCAGGTTTATTAAAATAATTACAACATGTTTCTAAATTGTCATTCTTATCACAGCCTAAGGTATGGAACCATTTCTATTAAAGAACTGGTTGAGCAGGCTGTACATTTTAATATTAAAACCCTGGCTCTTACCGATATCAATACCATTACGGGAATATATGATTTTTATAAGCTTTGTCAAGATCATCATATCAAACCGATCGTCGGAGTGGAAGTAAGGGTTCAGAATGAACTGTATTATATCTGCCTGGCGAAAAATCAAAAAAGTATCGGAGAGATCAACAGGCTTTTAACAGCTTACAATTGTGATGGCATTGAAATTCCTAAAGCAAATCCTGATTTTAAAGATACTTTTGTTATTTACCCATTAGAGAATATTCCTGAAAAATTAGCAGACCATGAATTTATAGGCATCAGACAGGACCAATTAAACTTTTTAATTCAACCAGAATTGAAAAAGTTAATCCATAAAATGGTCATTCTTCATCCGGTTACTTTTGCAACCCCTGAAGAATATGAACTTCATAAGATATTAAGAGCTATTGATCATAATACACTGATCAGTAAACTTACAGAAGCTGATTACTGTAAAGACAATGAAATGTTTACTGATAAAAAAGAGCTTCTGGCTGAGTTCCAATATGAGCCACAGATTATTGAAAATACAAAGTATATTGTCAATAGCTGCTATTTTGATTTTGATTTTTCAACACCCAAAAATAAAAAGCATTTCACAGACAGTAAGGAAAATGATTCTAAGCTTTTAAAAATGTTAGCCTATCAGGGGCTCTCTAAAAGGTATTCTGATGATAATCTGCAGGCAAAAGCAAGAGTGGATAAAGAGTTAGGAGTCATTGACCAACTTAATTTCTGTGCTTATTTTCTGATCACCTGGGATATTATCCAATACAGCAACCGGATGGGATTTATGCATGTAGGAAGAGGCAGCGGTGCCAATTCTATAGTCAGTTATTGCATCGGTATTACTGATATATGTCCTCTGGAGCTGGATCTGTATTTTGAGAGGTTTTTAAACCTCAACCGTAAAACACCACCGGATTTTGACATAGACTGGAGCTGGCAGACCAGAGATATTATCTTGGGATATATTTTTGATAAATATGGTAAGGATCATGTTGCATTCTGCGGAACCAATGTGGAATTCAAGTACCGTTCTATTTTCCGGGAAGTAGGAAAAGTATTTGGGCTTCCGAAAGATGAGCTTGATATACTGGCAACGAAACCCATCCAAGAACATGATACTAATTCGGTATCAAGACAGGTTCATTACTACGGAAAATTGTTGGAAAAATTTCCGAACCAGAGAAGCATGCACTCTTGCGGAATTCTGATCTCAGAAGAGCCTATCACCAATTATTCTGCATTAGAAATGCCCCCCAAAGGTTTTCCGATTGTACAGTTTGACATGTACACCGCTGAAGAAATTGGCCTTGAAAAGTTTGACATTCTCTCACAGAGAGGCTTGGGCACCATTAACGACACGGTAAAGCTAGTGAAGGAAAAAAGAGGTATTGATATCGATATCCGTGATACTTCTTTGTCAAAAGATGAAGCCAGATGTAATAAGTTCTTAAGTTCCGGAAAAACCATAGGCTGCTTTTATATTGAATCTCCAGCCATGCGGGGATTACTCCGCAGACTGAAATGTGACAATTATAAAGTATTGGTAGCAGCCTCTTCCATTATACGACCTGGAGTGGCTCAAAGCGGAATGATGCGGGAGTATATTTTCAGACATAATAATCCCACAAAATTTGAATACTTCCATGAGGTTTTTGAAAAGGAATTAGGAGAAACATACGGTATTATGGTTTATCAGGAGGATGTTATTAAAATTGCGCTGCATTTCGGAGGATTATCTGCTCCTGATGGTGATGTACTGAGAAGAGCTATGAGTGGTAAAGGCAGGTCTTTATCAGCATTACAGAAAGTAAAAGATAACTTCTTTGAATCCTGTAAAAAGCTGGGGCATCCTGAACAATTATCCATGGAAGTATATCGGCAGATTGAATCTTTTGCAGGCTATTCATTCTGTAAAGCCCATTCTGCTTCTTATGCCGTGGAAAGCTATCAGAGCCTATACCTCAAGGTCTACTATCCTATTGAATTTATGGTTTCTGCCATCAATAATGGTGGTGGATTCTACAGAACTGAAGTCTATATTCATGAGGCAAGGATGTCAGGAGCTACTATCCATAATCCCTGTGTTAATCTAAGTGAATATCAAACCACGGTGTATGGTTCGGATGTTTATTTGGGATTGATGCATATCGAAAGACTGGAAACAAGGTTAGCACAACTGATTCCTGAAGAAAGAACTCTGAATGGAGAGTATACCTCCCTGGAAAACTTTGTTAAAAGGATTCCTATCGGCATCGAAACATTGCAAATTTTAATCTTTATCGGAGCATTCCGCTTTACCGGAAAACAGAAGCATGAGTTGCTTATTGAATCAAGATTTCTGTTGGGAACTCATAAAATTGCTTTCAGGCATTTGACTTTACTGGACGAACCTCAGAAAGATTATCAGCTTCCCACCATAGAAAGAAATCCATTTGAAGATGCTTTTGATGAAATAGAAATATTGGGATTTCCTGTTTCTTTCAGCCCTTTTGATTTATTACAAACCCGATACAGAGGTTCCGTTTTAGTAAAAGATTTATTGAAGTTTCATAAACAACAGGTTAAGATGCTTGCTTATCTTATTTCAAGAAAGCATGTACCAACCAAGAAAGGAACAATGTATTTCGGAACCTGGGTCGATGCTCAGGGAGAATATTTTGATACCGCTCATTTTCCCAACTGCCTTGAAGAATATCCTTTTCAGGGTGGTGGGTGTTATCTTCTATTAGGAACCGTGGAAGTCGATTTCCATTTTCCTACTGTTACTATTCATAAAATGGCCAAAATGCCTTTTATTCCCGATCCAAGATATTCTATGGATAAAGAAAAGTCTTTGGAAGCTCAACGTAATTTACATGAGGATGTCAGTATGACCTGGCGTAAGCCATATCCACAGGAACATGAAATCGGATTGCCTAGGCAGAAAATGCTGTAAGAGAATTTAGTTATTGGAAGTATTAATTTGCTATTTTAATTCAGGATTTCTTTGAAAAGCTTTTATTTTTTTTAATACATCCATATAAATATCTTCTTTCAAATGCAGATATTTTTTTAAATCTTAATTAACAATACTAACTAAGGTCTGCCCATTTCAAAGTCTAATTTTATGCTTGTGTGCTTTGATAGCCAATCTTCTATTGATTTTATCAACATATTCTTACGATCGATAAATTCCTCTACTGTAACATAAGGAAATATTACAAAAAATGAATCATCAATTTTATGGTCATAACTCATTTTAACATAATTTTCATAACTGAATTCAACTTCCTTATCTACGGCATATAAATCAAACAACTTCAAATGAGTCTTAATTTCAGTTGGTAGTAAATAGCTGCTCATAAAAGTCCTTAATGGTTGTAAAAACAATAGATAATCATCACTATTAACTGCTATTTTTTTTGGATACATTCTATTGAATACTGGATCACTTTTAAGATCCTCTTCTATATTGATAAAACGTAAGAAATATTTGATCTCACCAGTATGAATTGTTAATGATTTACCCTTCATTTGATCGATCAACTCAAAAACTTTACCCGTTTGTTGTTCAATCAATTTACTATCCATCCCATATTTTTGATAAAGTGATAATGCAATTATCATTGTTATCAGCGTTGCGAAGGCTCCTAATGCTGTGAAAGCAGTTGCAAAAACAGAATTAAGTGAGTCATTGTCTGATCTGACCAAAAATGGAAGAATAAAAACGATTGCACAAATAAAAATACTTCCGAAGATTAAAGTTGAATTTTGCTTCATAGCTAGCAGATAAGTTTTTATTAAATTCAAATTTATAAATAAATTAGCATGGTGATATTATCTTGAACGTAGAAATTAAAATTAGAAAATTTAATACATGATAGTAAAAAGTCAGCTAATTCTTTCTTCATTAATAATTAAAAAGCCGTCCCATTTCTGAGACAGCCTTACTAACATATAAAATCAACTAACTAATATATTATTGTAATTTACCTGCTAACGCTTTAAATAATAGCACATTGTTTCTGGTATTTTCATGTTGAAATTTGAGAAGGTCAAGCTCGGCTTGCAGCTTGCTTTTCTGAGCATTGATCAGTTCAAAGTAGTTTGCATAACCCGTAATATACAAGTCGTTAGATACCTCTATTCCCTTATCAAGATAATGAACTTCCTCTTCTTTAAGTTCTAAAACTTTATGAAATATTTGAGTCTGTTTCAGAATAGACTGCAGCTCATTGAAGGCAGTAGTAAAACTCTTCTGATAATTCAGAAATGCAATTTCCTGTTCTATGCCAGCAACTTTAAATTCATATTGCAACTGGCCTTTGTTAAAAACAGGGACCATCAGACCTCCTAAAATCTGTCCCGCCAAAGAGGCTGGTTTGAAAAGTGTTTCGGCAGAAAAGGAATTGATTCCAAATCCTGCTCCAATATCAATTTTAGGATAAAAAGCAGCTCTTGCAGCCTTGGCATCAGCATGTGAAGCCTTAAGAGAATAGTAGTTTGAAATCACATCCGGCCTGGAATGGATTATCTTATCAACATTGATATTGGAATTCAGGATATTGAAATTCGTAGTCAGAAGCGTGTCTCCTCTCTGTACATCCCCATCATATACCCCTGTTAATGTTGATATGGCTTGCTTCACCGTCACTATTTCTACTTTAATATGTTCAATTTCTGCCAGCCAGTTATTGTTCTGCGCCTTAAACTGCTGTACAGCCAGTTCAGTTACCTTACCGACTTCACGCTGTGCTTTGATAATTTCAAAGGCACGCTTCTGAAGATTGTAATTATCCCGGTAGATTTTTAGCCGCTTGTCTAAAGCAATCAGATCATAATATAGATTGGCGATATCCGTAAAAAGATCGGTCTGAAGAAGCTTCAAACCTTCTGTTGATGCCAGAAATTTGTTCTGAGCTGAAAGTTTCTTATTTTTTAGTTTTCCCCAGGCATCAATTTCCCAGCTACTTCTTGCACCCATCCAGTAATTCGGGGTAAAGGAAGTATTGATCTTTTGTTCTTCTGTGATATTGGAGGAGAGATTGGTATCATAATTCCCAACCCCTTCCATTGTATATTTTCCGTACCGGTCGCCGGAAACCTGAACTCCAACTTCCAGAGAAGGCAGTAATTCTGTTTTTGACCGCTTTAATAAGCTGTTGGCTATTTCTACTCTTTGCTGGGCTATTTTAAAATCAGGATTGGCTTTTTTTACCTCCCCGAAAAGATATAATAAATGGGGATCCGTAAAATAACCTTTCAGATCTATTCCAGAAAATTCCGACCTGCCGGTAGCTGAATCTGCTGCAACGGCATCCGGTAGTCTATTGGCTTCCTTCATAGAAGCTACTTTAGGAACAGCACAGGATGTCACAAATAGTTTCCGTTCTCAAAGATTACCGAATCAGGAGGACTATAAAATGATTCATGCGGTTCCTTGTAATCTGTAATGGTCTTGCAATTCAGCTTATCTGAAATAATTTTTGCTAAATACTGTCCCCGTTCTATCGTATTTTTATCCGGAGTGTACTTTTAATTGTTCTTCCGTCATACTTATTTGCTAAAAGTTTTCTTACCCCTTGTAAATGTTTGTTTTCAAGGATATTCAAATCCAAACTCAAATTGTTCTAATCTGTCATTCCATAATTTATAACTTGCAAAATATTTGGGCATATTGCTCTTTTCCAAAACTTTTGATTTACTGTCTTTCGGTTGTTCAATGACATAATAAAGTTCTATGTAATTTTTTGTACTGTCAATTGGCGCATAACAATCCCCCAATTTTTCAATAATTTGCTTTTTTGTCAAGCCTAATTTTATTCCTTTTTCTGTTATAAATGTATTAAAGTTTAACTCTTTAAATCCATCACTGGTTTTATCCGATTTCTTAACTTTAATTATTGAAATCTGGTTTTTACTATCTCCGGGATGTTGCGTTAAAGTTAGAATTTCGCTTTTAAGTTTTGAATAAAAAAGATAATGGTCTAATGTATCTATACTATTTTCCGAACCAATAATTTTTGTGGCACTTTCTGAATTTCTTAAAATTATTCCGGAAAGAGATACATCAGGTTCATCAAAAATACAATTTGATTTATTTAGTTTTTCAATCGCTTCAAATTTTAATCTTTCTGCTTTGTCCGGCTCGGGAACAAGTTCAGTTCTTTCATGTTCACCTTCAGTTTGTTTTTGTATTTTATTGCAGTTGTTCAACAATATTAATGTCAAAATTATAATTAAAGTATTTTTCATTTTTTCTGTTTTGAAGTTTCATTTTAGCCTTTTGGCAAACCATTGTCAGCCTCTGTTTTCCAGATTAATTTTATATAGTACAGCCGTAGTTACCACAATCTGAAATAATAATGTTTGTGAGCTTGCTATTAATGCGCTACTAAACAGTTCTGCATATGAAAACGTACTCCAAGCAGCTACCCTATCTTGAAACAGTAATAGGGTAATTTTATAAAATGATACAGCAAATGGAATTCCGATTATTGAATATTTTATTAACGAATTCCAACTTATTATTTTGAGAAGTGTGTATAAAATTATTAACGGTACAGCAATATATAATATAAAAATATAGAAAGTTTGTTGGATAATAAAGTAGTCTATATAATTAGCGGCTTGTCCATACTGAAATAATAAAAATATGTCAAAAAAAGGTTGAAATATTGATATAACCAGTATGAAAAATATTAATTTTAAGATTTTCCTTTGATGTATGTTTTCCATGTGTTATATTACTTTGTTTGAAATTATCGCTCTATAAAAATTGTGGAAATTTTCAATTCAACATCTTGTACCGCATCTTGCCAATACAATGTTATCTATAGCTGCAATTAGTCCATTTTGTGAGTTGTAATTAAAAGAGAAGCAAGAAATCCACAACAAATAATCCCTAAAATATTTAAAATTATTTTATTTTGATGCTTCCTTTTTAAAAAGCTTAGTAATGCCGGAATTATAAAAAGATTGCAAATTAATAATAATGGTAAAGCAATAAATCCAACCCCCATTGGTCCTCAGTCCGATTTTTTAATTCATTCCTAAGATCCACTTTTTGAACCTTAATTAATTTGGCAGATAGTTGTTTAACAATTACAGCTAACCTCCAAATTTACACATTGCCTCAACATAGTCAATCAGTATTAAAATATATTTTTAAACTATCCTTTTGAGATTTGCACTCATTTTAATTGAAAAAATATATTTTTGTGGAAAATAATAAACATGAAAATATCAATTACCCGTTTGGTGAGTACGGTGATACTTGCTGCTTCTCTACAATCCTGTGCAAGTACCTCTTCCGTAGCCAATAAAATTACTGTTGAGTCCGGTGAAATTCCTCCAGATATGAAATCTGAAGACTTTACGTTAATTGGTGTATTGAAAGAGAGAGGAAGTTATGACAAATATGTGAAAATAGCATTTGCAAATTATACAGGAAAATATGTTTTGGCTACCGAGAACGAAATCAAAGATAAATACAACGACACGAATCAATACCGTTATATAATGGATTATGAAAGAGAAACTGCAAGTCTTACAGTTGTTGGCAGCGGAAAATCTCAAACTGTTCCTGGAAAAAGATATTTTATTTTAGACAGAAAAACCGACAAGGAGTACAAAAGAAAAACATGGTCTAGCTTTTATACTAAAGAGATGCAAGCCTATCTGAAAGCGATAGAGGCTGTTAAAAATTAATTTTTAACGATAAGCTGTAAGAGGTGGGGATTACCACCTCTTTATATTTAAATTAGGATCAACGCTAAATACTGAAGCCATTTGTTATCATTAAAAATCGATGAAAGAACCTAAGTTGAGATTTGTCACCAGAAAATCTATAGATGATTTAACAAAAAATTTGAATCTTCAATACACTTTATCTGATTATCAGGATTGGGAATTTATTGTTGGAAAACCAGAAGATATAGAAGAATATATCAATTATTATACTACTGAAGCTGATGAGGATAATAAGTTCGCTTTAATGGAAATCATCATCCAGGCAACTGAAGATCAAACAATGGAAAACGACTTTTTAAAATATTTAAAAATTGTTTTAAAACTGCTAAAAGAAAATTTCCGTTTACATGAATATTCTGTCTTTTACTGGTCATGTTTCGAAAATGAAAATATAGAAGACTGCTGGAAAGTAAGTCCATATATTAGAGAGTTATGGCAAGAATGCAGCATCGGCTAATATACTAGTTAAGTAATAGAAATATGAACAGATTTATAAATATATTCAAGCAAAAAGATGAAATTTGTGGAAATTGGTCTTCTGAGAATGGAAGTGGTTTTTCAGTGGTCAAGGGTTCTTGGATTTCATTTAAATCCAATGAAACAGGAGAATACAAAAGTTGGTCTAACGGAGATGATGAAACTTATTATAATTACGCCGGGAAATTTACATGGAAAAGAACCAATAAAAATCAAATTGAAATAAAAGAGTCCAATAAAAATTCTGAATTAATAAACTATAAAATATAAACAATCAACGGTGTGAAAGAATTGAGTAATCTCAATTTTGAAATGGTAGGAAATTATAAACTGGAAGGATTTTGGAATTTTTATCAGACTCTGTACAAACTCTAAAATATCTAAACTTAACCTTGTTCTAAAATGTGAAACGTGTTAGCAAAATGGATATTTCAAAATTACTTTTCAATGAAATATTAGCAGATTTCAAGATTGGGAAGCCTTCTGATTATAGAGATCATCTGGAAGTTATCACTGAGCAATAAGGCGATATTCCAGGTATTAACATGCTTACTCTTAATGGTTTTGATTTCGAAATCATTGTATTGGATGAAATTATTTTAGGAATTCAATATGATTTCACTTATGAACAAACAGATCACCTTTTCATGACGGTAAATGATGAAAAATTACCATTAAACCATAAACTGGTTTCAAAAGACTTAGAAAATTTTCTTATTCGAAATAACATTAATTTTGATTTGCACGAGTCAAACATAGAACCTTTCGCCATAAATTTAAAAAACTCGAATTCTGCATTCTATTTTGACAATGATCATCAACTTTTTAAAATTTCAGTATTTGAGTCTTAATACTGTCGAAAATCCAGAGATTCCTCCACCGAAAATTGCTATATCATACTCTTCTACCATTGAGCTTTCTTTTGTTTGATTGTATTGAATTTTATGGTCATTGCCTGAATGGTATCGAAAATTCCAGGAGATTTAATTTTATAAAGAAGTTTATTCTTGTGTATTAAAAGCCTGTCACTGCTCAAAAACTTTGATGCATCTTCAATTCCTCCTAAAATGATTATCGTATCACCCGATAGTTTATATTCTTTATCTAATATTACCCCAAAAGAATTATTCCCTGTATTGATTTGAATATTAACAGAATCCAGTAGATCTACCTTACAATAATCGGTCCCGTTTCTGTATTCTGCAGAAAGAAGTATTTTGTTCCATCGTTTTACATTTTAAGCTACAGTTTTTGGATCTTTATGCCCGATAAAATCAATTTGCATATAAATGAAATATAGAATCCCAAAAATTCCACCAATTGAGATACCTGCAATTAAAAGGGTTTTAATAATACTTTTCATAGAGCTGAGTCCTTATTTTAAAATGGAATCATTCAGAAATAGGAATAAAGGGAAATACAGAAGTAACTTTTTTCTCATTGTCTTTCACAGTTTTCGGTAAATCTTAGATTCACTCTATTAGTTTTAATACAGTAAACTTACAAAAAATAACTTTTCAAAGGTATATTTGAAAAACATCGTCAGAAACTCTCTTAGTCATCAAATATTACTTAACTTTAGTTAATGAAAAATCATAAATTAATATTGTGTTTCATGGTGTCATTTTTCATCATTTCGTCCACTATGATTATTCTAAAACATCATTTATCGATCTACTTTCCCATAGTGTTTTTATTCTTGTTTTTTCCTTTTTTAATCTATCTCGGCATTACTTCAGCGTTAGTTTCGTCAACTCATATTAAAAAAAATCATTTTGATTTTTATCTTAAATGTAAATCCATGACACTTGGTTCAGACGGTAATATTGTGAACCTTCTGTCTGTGAGCGATAAAGAAATTATAGAACTTCAGGATCAAAAAGTTTTAATTTTCAAAAATGAAATGAAAAGTATTGTAAAATTAATTCTCGTATGTTTTCTGAGCTTTATTTTGCTCAGTATTCTTACCGTTATTATGGTATGAAAAGGAGTTTTATTTTATAAAAAACACTCTTCCATCCCAGGAAAACTCTCCACCTCTTCCCCATGTCGCATAATAAATTATACTCAAACAAATAATGGAGCTTATCACAATAAGTGGAAGCCAATATTTATTGTTATTTTTCTTCTTGAGCCGTCTTGTAATTAAGACATGTCCAACAGTTGCCAAAATAATCGGAGGGAAATAAATAATGTTTCCTAGCCCATGACCAAAGTTCAAAAGCCCAAGCATTGTCAAAACACAAAGTCCAATCAGTATCCACAGAACGATCCTGTTAAGTTTTTTTAAATTTATCTTTATAACTTTCATGTTATTGCATATGAGAAGAGGTTAATTATTTTTTAAGGTAATAATCTGCTGAAAAATTCTTTCTCCCAATATTGTATCCCCTACAAATTAATCACATTGACAGGTCGGAGCAAACCATATCCATAAATCTTCCAGAGCGGCTTTGTTTCCATTTTCCAATTCAAAAATATGATCTTTTAAATCTTTATGAAATTCTTCAGCAGAAAAATATTGACCTGAGTATCCTCCTGAAAATTCTGACAATATCCTTTCAGCTTGTTTTAAGTCATTGATTAAAGATCGGGTGCCATTTTTGAAGTCATTTTCCATTTCAGAAGATTTCAACCGGATTTACTTATTCATGAGTTCCTGCAGTTTACGGAAATCACCACAACTTCCGAAATTTCGGATATTTCTTTCAGTGCCTATTATTGTCGCAAGATGACAGCTATAACAGATCTTAGCAATTCCCACAATCTGATCTTTTTTCCTGAAAATAAAGATATCTCTAAATATAGGAATGCAAAAACTTCCTAAATCGTCATTACATGGCTTTTCGCTGAAAATAGTATTTATTTCTGGGTATCGTTTTTTATCAATATCAGTTTTCTTAAAACCGTATTTTATAAGTTTTTCAGGAAAATCCTCTTGTATTGTTTCAGGATAGTTATTTCTTAATAGTGACAAAAACAAGGAATCTTTTTTACTTATTTTTTCATACTCGAATGAGTTTTTCTTTCTCTGATATTCTATCTTGGAAATATCTTGAGTACTAATATCTATCGAATAATAATCAACCTGGTCAAAATCATAAAATGGTAATTCCTGAGCATGAATTGCAGAAGAAAATAATAAAAGCAGAATAAGAACCGACAGTAATTTGAATGAGAATTTCATAAATATTTCAAGGGTAATTTAAATTTTTACATTCAGTATTCTTTTAAAAAAAACAATTCTAATAAATATCATAGTTTATTTCTCTTCATCGAATGTTTCGTGATATTCCACGGTGTTTTGATTTCCGTAAGGGTAATCACCAAAGCGTTTTACAACATCATGTGTTGACAATAAAAGAAAATCATTGATTGCCATTTCATCGTTGCTATGTGTATTGATGTAATCAAGAACAGTTAACGCAGCCTGCTCTCTCACTTTATCATATGTATGATTCGGAATATCAGATGTTTTTGAAATTCCATAAACAAACTGCTGGCTTACAATTCGCCATTTCAGCCAGGCTTCAAAAAGATAAATGCTATACTTTTTTTGGTCTATAATTGATTTGTAAATCTCAATTGCTTTATTAATTGAATTTTCATCAAGACTTTCAGCATTCTTTACATACTGATCTGCGAGTTCAATATTATAAATAGAATATTCTTGAAAGTCTGTTGTCTGTTTTGAAATTTTTTCAATCAGAATCAGAGCTTCTTTCAAGTTTGTTGTCTTTAATTTTTTGTAAGTTTCATATTCAGCCGACTTAATATAGTTATTCTTATCAATTGTTTTCCAATACATTTCTTCAGTCATGCTGATAAAATTATGAGTTGCAAAAGTTGAGTACAGATAATTCATGTATTTCTCACTGAACGCTGTATATTTTTCAAAATCCTTTTTAAAATCACGTGAATCAAAGCCTTTATTCTTAGAAATATTGTAACTCTGTTTTGTTAAGGTTAAATAATTAGAAATATAATTGTTAAGAGTATCATTTTTAAAGTGAATCTTTTTTAAACTGTCACAGACTTGAAGATAATTTCCGAGTAATATTTTTAATTCTTTGTCTGTGCTATCGTCGACCATCAAATTGATGATTTCTTTCTGTTCGGCAATGATATGATTGATGTGAAATGCCCGGTAAGCATCTTTTAATTTAATAACTAATTTTGAATCACTCTGAACCTCATCTAATAAGTCCTGACTATAATAATGACTAAAAACTAAAAATGATAAAATTATTGTGAGGAGCTTTGATTTAAAATTCAATATATTCATGGTTATTATTTTATTAGTTTATTTTTTCCCGGCAAATAAAAATAGCTTTCATAATTGCCATTCAATATTGTTTACAGATAGTCTTTATTTTTCTTAAAGACACTGTAATTCTAAAATTCATCTAATTTAACATCTTAATCTTCATTGTACCTCTCCATTCATATTTTAATTTCAGAAATTTATTTAATTCCTTTGTTAATTGTGTTGCTTGGGTGTATAATTCACTTTCCATTTTCTCAGAATCCGTTTGAAAAAACCGATGGGTATTAATTATAAAAAGTTCTTCACTATTCTTATCTTTTAGTTTTGCCGTTACTGTGCAGTAAGTTCGTCTCATTGATTTTCCACTACTTATAAACACTTTTTCTTTTTGTCCACTTGTAGTAATTGCTTCAATATTTTCCAATGGAAATGTTTTTGAAATAAAATAGTTCTTTTTGAGGTAAGAGTATGCGTACTCCAGTCAATGACTAAAATATTTTCTGAAGAGAAATGCCTGAAAAAGATTGTAAAACTGTCTGAAAAGCAAATATAAGTCCACCTCCAATACTAATATAGTTCATTGTTTTCATACCCTGACTTATCAAAAAATAAGTTGCCACAAAAAGACAAAAACCAATATAGCAATAGCATCAAACCAGTCTTTGGCTGTTTTTTTATAATGTACTGCTAGGTTTATTTTGTTTTCGAAAATGGTGAAATTTTCAATTCTTTTTTCTGAATATTTCATAATATTTTGATATGTGCCGTTATATTTTGATTAGTTTCTTAATCTCGAATACCTAATCACCACATTCATTTTAGAATCCCCTTGTTTTATAGTCAGAATATCTGTTTCTTGATTGTAATTAACAGTGTATTTGTATTTCTGATTAGCTTTTTCATCAAGAATTATGGTTCCTTCTACAAGTTTATATTTTAAGTTAATTTTTGTTTGATCTCCATCAAATTTATAGGCTGTAATGGTGTTTTCATTAATATGAAGCTCAGCGGTTTTAAACTGATTATACAATTTTTCACCTATTCTTTTCTTTTCCTCGGAATCTTTAAGATTGCCTACTGTTTTCTCAAAATAATTAAGTGTATATTTTTCAGCATTTTCATAATAAATAGTATCTGAATCCATTGTATAGAGATTAAGCTTCCATGTTCCGGAAATGTCTTTATTTACTTCTTTTTCAGAAAGAAATAACATACTGGTTATCATAAAAATAGAATAAATAAGAGTTTTCATTTGAAAGGTATTAGTTGGTTATTTAGTTTCGTTTTTTTGATTTCTTTGCCTGAGAAAAATAGCCCATAAAATAAATGTAATTATCCCCAGGAAAAAAGTCAGCAAGAGTACCGCATTAAAAAAGCCGGATGCTTCGTTTCCCATCGTTTCCCCCCAATAGGGAGCCATCATAGAAATACACACAATTATCATAGCTAAGAATGATAAGGAAAATAAAATAACGAGTGTTGTAAGTAGAATTCTGGTCATTAGTTTCAGTTGTTTCATGTAATCATTAAAGCGTTTTTTTAATCGAATTATGAACATTTAAATTAGAATGCATTATTCAGATTTTATTTTTACAAATAATATAGTTTTAGAATCTTGTCCCTTTTGATATTCAATTGATAAACTATAATTATTATCATTACCATAAGGAGTAGCCCACTGAGATAGATTGCCGTTTTCATTATAGAATTCAAACAACCCATCAGTACCATCTGTTTTCCAGGTTCCATGTTTTTGTAATCCAATTTTTTCATGTCCATCAAACAGATAGGTTCCATCATCAAATAAGATTAGTTTAAATCCATTTATTCTACTTTTACTTTTTTTAAGAGATCCATTATCGGAAGAATTTAAAATATAAGTTCCAGCAAAATTTTCCATTTCACTTTTACGGATTGACGGCAATGTTATTAAATACCAAATAGCAATTAATACCCAACATAAAATAGGAATAATGCTAATTTTAAGAGCTGTTTTTTTTAACGCAGAAGATTTTCGAATAACCGCTATCAACATTACAATTAATGCAATTACTATAAATAATGCACTGACTGAAAGTAGCAGTATGAATAATAAACTTTCTAGCATATTTCAATATTATTAAGGTAAATTATATGATAGCCAAATGATAAATGATATGGTCAGTATGATAGAAGTTAACGAACCAAACAACGGTGACCAACCCATTTCTTGCATTTTTGACTTTTTCTGATATCTTAAGTTGATGATAAAAACTGATATGGTACAACAAAGAAAATATGAATATTATTAAATCAAAACTATCTAGTAATTGCAGTACTGCAATTAGTAAAAATCCAGTTAAAATTGTTAGAACAATAGAAATTAGTTTCAATTTTTTGCGTTTTTTGTAAATATAATAAAAAAATCAACTATATATTCTTCACATTTTATATACTTTTATTTTACAATTCAGTATTTTCTAATTCTATATTACAGACAGATAACGCAAAACAAGAATGCAAGATACTAATATATCTTTATATTACAACCCGAAACTAAATTGTAAAAAAGTTGATAATTAAGGTACCAAAAATTTTCTACAAAGCATAACGATTCAATCTCTTTTAAATTGGCTCAAACGAATTAAATCATCGATAAAAGTGTTTGAAGATACGCTCGTATTGGTCTCCAAAAGCCAAATGCACCACCTGAAGAAGGTTGGCGCCATTTTTTTAATAACACTTCTTAATAGATTTTTAATCTTGAAAGTTCTGTTAAGGAAAATGATTCTATTTAAATCTCAATTGAAGCTGATATCTCAGAACGGAAACTTCATATTGTAATTGTTTTAACTGGATTACCCACGAATTTTTACGATATGGTCTTCAGATTTTATTCTTTCGCCACCCAATTTTACAGTTTCACCTGTTTATTGTATTATTAGTTTCAATATTTTACTTTCTTTGTAAAAATGATTAAGAACGAGAGAAAAATATATCTGTATAGTGCCTTGCTGATTACACTGGTCGTCAATTCAGCAAAACTGATGGCACTTAATAGTGATGGGATTATTGCCCGTTACTGGCAGTTCAATATTTGGGAGTATGGTTTTCAGTTTATCTACAATTTGACGTTCTGTCTCGTCTTGTTTTATCTTAATCTTTCTGATGGTAAATTTTTTAGTGGGTTTAGAGAAAACAAAGAATATTGGAACCTTTACATATTCAATACTACAGTGGTTGTAACCGCCATTATATTGGGAAGCCTGATCCATTCTGTGTGGTTTGGAGTTCTCCAGTTTCCTGGAGGCAGAATAAGGGGATATTTTGCCAGGTTTTTGCTCAGCAGTATTATGACTGCCGTAATGATTCGTCTTATTCTTCTGATGCGCGAAAGCAGGAATAAAGATCTTATCAACGAACAGCTCAATTCTGCTTATCTTACAGCGCAACTGCAGCTGCTTCAGGAACAATTAAAACCGCATTTTCTGTTCAATACGCTGAGCAGTCTTTCTGCCATTGTAAGAGAAAATCCGCCTTTAGCCCAAAACTATATTCAACATCTTTCCAAAATATTCAGATATACTCTGCTCCGTTCAGGAAATGATTGGGTAACTCTTGAGAAAGAGTTTGATTACTTGAATTCTTATATCCAACTCATAAAAATGCGGCTGGAAAACACCTTTCAGGTTCAAATCAATCTCAGCGAAAACATTTTGAGTAAAGAATTACTTCATTTATCACTGCAACCTCTGGTGGAAAATGCTGTTAAACATAGTAAAGCTACAGTTTCATCTCCTTTAACCGTAGAAATTTATGACGAAGATAAATGGATTATCATCCGAAATAATCTTCAACCTACTATTAGTGAAGCCGAAGGAACCGGACTTGGTCTTGTCAATCTTAATGAAAGATATAAACTACAATTTCATAAGGAAATAGAAATCCTTCAAACGGAGCAATATTTCACAGTAAAACTTCCTTTATTATGACACAGAATTTACATATCGTAATTATTGAAGATGAAGCTGCTACTGCAAGAAATCTGAAATATATCTTACAAGAAATCAATCCTGAGATTGAGATTATTATAACATTACCAAGCGTCGTTGAAGCAGTAAACTGGTTCGAAACAAACGATAATATTTATGATGTGATATTTTCAGATATACGCCTTTCAGATGGATTATCATTTGAAATCTTTAGCAAAACGAAAATCTTAAAACCTGTTATTTTTGTAACTGCCTATAATGATTATGCTATCGAGGCTTTTCGGAACAATGGTATTGATTACGTTTTAAAACCTTTTGACAGGGAAGAAATACTTCGGACTTTACTTAAATATAATACTCTTATTGCTTCCAATGTAAACAACGAACTGCCTAAAACAAAGTCTTTGCTGCACGAACTTCAATATGCTGCAAAACAATATAAAAAATCATTCCTGATCCATTATTGCGGAAGACTTATTCCCGTAGAAGCAGCTAAAATCAATTGGTTTTACACAGCTAACGAAATAGTGTATGCATATCTTGCTGATGGCAGACAATATTTTGTGGAATTTACACTAGAACAACTGGAACGTGAACTTAATCCTTCCCTTTTTTTCAGGGCAAACCGCCAATTCATTATCAATAAAACTGCGGTAGATGCGGTAGAATATTTTTTTAACGGAAGACTGCTTGTGAAAGTACATCCGTTACCTCAGGAACAGATAATTGTAAGCAAAGCAAAAGCCATGGATTTTAGAAAGTGGCTGGATCAGTGATAATTTCACCCCTTGATTTAGCAGGTTCACCTTTTTTTATATTAAAGTAAATATCGGGTATTGCTACATTTGTTTCATTAAAAATTAAAATTCTCCAAGATGCTTTTAAAACAACAAAAACAATGGTCGCTTTTTGTAATAGCATTTCTATATATGACATTAACAAATGTATCGGCTCAGGCAAAAAAATTAAAGGACAAAACTCCGGAACAGCGTGCAAAGATGCAGACAGAATGGATGACAACTAAACTGGCTTTGAGTATGTCACAAATCCAGCAGGTTTCTGCGCTTAACCTTCAGTATGCCCAAAAGAATGAAACTATTATTCAGAGTAGCGAAAATAAACTCTTTAAATTCAAAAAACTGAAAGCTCTACAGAAAGAAAAATCTAATGTCCTGAGCCAAATTCTGGATGCAGCACAATATCAAAAGTATCAGGAAATTAAAGATCAAATGATTCAAACTTTAAAAGAAAAAAGAAAATGAAAAAACTATTTTATCCATGGGTAATCATTTTGTTTATTACCACCTCAGCATGTTCTCAGAGCATTAATGACATTGACCTAGCGGCTCCTATTCAGCCAAAGCTTACCAACAGTTTTCAGGGACCTATTCAGAAACCGGTATCAGGATATGGTGCTGATGGCAACTATGAAGTGGCTGAAATTGATTTTAATAATCCACAATACGCAGGAACAGAGGTTTCTATTTTCTATCCTAAAGGAATCACGTCTCCCAGACCTACGATATTCTTTTCACATCCGTTTGGTGGTGAAGACAAGGATTATAATATTGAACTCTATAACTTTATCGCAAAAAAAGGTTATGTTGTGGTATTTGTACCTTACCGTACTCTTGATATCAGTGTTGATCACCGTTACCAAACCCTATGGGAAGGCTTCATAAAAGCTGCCACAGATTATCCCAATATTATTGATACTCAGAAAGTAGGATTTATGGGGCATTCTTTCGGAGGTGGAGCAAGTATTGATCTTGCATATAAAGCATTTACGGAAAAAAGTTGGGGACAAAACGGACGTTTTCTTTTCACCATGGCTCCGTGGTATTCTTTTAACTGGAACAGTACATTGACTACCCAACAGCAATTGCAAAGTTTTCCTTCTAACACCAAAATGATCACCCAGGTCTATGACCAAGATGATGTAAACGATCACAGAATGGCAATTGATATCTTTAAAAACATTAATATTTCTAATGCTGAAAAAGATTTCATTTATGTTAAATCATCTACTGTTAAAGGATACAATTATGTAACAGATCACGCAATGCCAAGTTCCCGAAAAGTATTTGATGCATTGGATTATTTTGGTGTATACCGTCTTTTAGATGCAATGATGGATTACTGCTTCAACGGTAATACCAGTGCCAAAAATGTAGCTTTAGGCAATGGTTCTGCTGCACAAGTTACCATGCCTTCCTATAGCGGACAGTCGATGGCTCCGCTGGAGGTTACAGATAATCCTACTCCTAAATACCTGCAAATCAAATATCAGTTTCCATGTGGAAGCAGTACAAACCCTAGAATTTCTTACTGTAACTAGTATGAAAAACAGTTCTTTTTGAATAAAAACACATTTAAACAATAATTAAAAAGCTTTCCCGCTATGTGGAAGGTTTTTTTATTATCAAAACTATTTATTTCAGAAGGCACAAAATAATCAATTAATAGTATATTGTGTTCAAAAACAAATTAACAATGTCTGTCAAAAATCACGTTGAAAACCTAACAAAAAGATCAAAAAATTCTTTGACCTTTTAGATCCCGCCGTGAAGGAAAAAAAATGGTAATGCCATAAATATTCGTTCAAAATATTAAAAGACTTTAGAGAAGCAAAATAATCTAGACTTACAAAACATAGCTTTTTAAATCATTTTTTGTGCGTAAAAATTCTATATCAAACTTTTACAGCCTGATATTTTATGGTGTGAATTTTTGGTGTGAAATCCCTAGTCCACCTGAAACAGACAGTCTAAAAGTGCTATATAAGATTTCATCGGTATCGAAGCGTAGCTTAAAAGCTGAAACAACTTAACAAAAAAATCTCTCCTTTTGAAAGAGAGATTGAAATAACTGGCATTTAAAAATGAGGGAAATAAATGATAATTCTGGATGTATTATCATTGTCATTTGTATATTTAGAATCCGATTCAGCAACTATATAATAAATTATTCACCAGTTAACTCAGGCATATTGCTTTTTCCATTTTGAAATAGTATTTCGACTCAGCTTGTAAACTCTTGCAAGTTCTATATTATTGAGTCCATGCTTTTTTTGATAATCTAAAATTTTTAGAATACTTTTTTCATCATAAGAACGGTGTCTTTGGTTAAACCGCGCAGTTTCCTGTACTTTTTCCCCAAAAATGATTTTATTCAGAAGAATGATATCAAGAGCACAAAGCGAAGCCTTTTCAATAATTTTTTTGCAATCGTCTAGTTTATCAGGAAACTTTTGTTCTATCATATCTTTATAAATACTCTGATAGTTAGGCATTGACGTTATTTTTTGTATTTTTCTATCCATTTGTACAGTGTGGTTTTAGGAATGTTATATTCATTTATTACCTGTAATTTAGTTTTTGTCTTTGTTTCTATCAATTCAAGAATAAAATCTATTATTTCCTGAGTATAAATTTTTTTCCTGAACTGTGGTAGAATCTCAGATTTCTTAATAGACTGATTTTGTTTTATGTTTTGACGGGCAGGAGGTGAAAAAAGTATTAAATGCTGCGAATAAATTCTAAAGAAGTCATATTCCAAAAGCTTACTCCATCTCAAAAGTAGCTTGGTATCAAGACTTTCAGCATTATACATTTCGTGTAACTCTTCCTCAGAACACTTAAAAAAATTTATAATACGAGATATATCCATCTCAAGTTCATTTACTCTCTTCTTGATCATCGCTCCTATACTTATACTCTTAAAGTCCATTTAGAAATAATTTGTTGATTTTTCTTTTAGTTCTCATTTACGAAGTTAAAGATCCGATCATTTACAAAGAAAAAATGTAATACGTAAAAATGACTAAACACGTCCTCCTTAGATATTTAGCACTCAATAAAGGAATTCACAGCAGCAATAACAAAATTCAAGTATCTAAAAATACCACAATCCTAAAACCGATCATATATTTATAAATATCCTTACCACTCGTATAGTACAGATAGTCACTACCAACTATCTTGTAAATCAAATTCTTTATTACTCGCCTAAAAAAATAAACATGTTCATCGTAAGATATTCCGGTTCTATAGAAAATGCCTGTCCCTGATCTTCTATTGAAGCAGAAGCCGTATGGGTATGATTCCAGGAGTTTGAACTGGTATTTCTGGTTTGGGTTCTATCCTGAAAACGTTTATTTATCCCTGTATTATTGTTAGGTGTCCCTCTTCTAGTAATTCCATTCAGCCCAGCAGGTCCCAAATGATGATCAGTCAATGTATGAGAATGTCCACCTGATGTACCACTTGTTGCAGATACACTATAGCTGGGAAGATTTTGCGTAGTTAATTTTACAGTATGGCTACCTCCAGTGCTTCCATTAGCTTCAGTCGTATACTTTACATATTTATTTCTTGCATCCCATAAATAGGTTGAAAACCCCAAAGAAATAGCATTTTTTCTAACTTTTTCAGAAGGTAAGCTACTAATAATCCTTCCATTTATAAGAAACCATCCTGAATGATCATTTTTTTGCATTCCGTATTTAATATCTCCTAAGGAATGGGATAACTTTATGTTTTCGCGCTTCTTTATATACCCCTCATTATTTACAGCCACAACATTTACAGGTGCGTTTACCACGTCAAGTCTTCTTATCCGCATATTCCCGTTTACATCAAGCGTTGCTGTAGGATTGGAAGTTTTAACACCAATTTGAGCACTAATGCTGGCAGACATACTTATTAATAAGCCAAATATTATTTTTTTCATCTCTTTTTTAATTTAATTTCCTAGGTAAATGAATGTATTTACTTCGACATATTGAGGTATAACACTAAATGCCTGACTATTTCCCCCTGCATTCGAGATTTTAAAAGAATGACTATGACTTCCTGAACCGGAAGTATTAGCCTGAGAACTCAGATGGGGGTTTCTATTATTAGTATTTCCATATGTTGCGGCCAAAACCCCATTAAAATTAGCAGCATAAGCAACAGAGTAAGCATCTGTAAAAGAATGGCTATGGGAAACACCAACAGCAGAAGCCTGTCCGTTAAAATTAAGTTTTGGTAAATTCTTTTTATTAAGAGTTACTGTATTGCTTCCCCCTTTAATTGCTGTTTGCCTAGTGTTATCAGATACTTTCAAAAATTTTCCTTTTGCATCAGGTAATGCCGCTGCAAATCCTATGCTCTGTGCTCCTGCTGCTGCAATTCCCGGTAAAGAAGAACACTGTCTGCCGTCTAGCAGATACCAACCATTATGATCTGCTTTTTGAAATCCTTTCTTTACATCTCCTATTTGCGGCTTGATTTCTTTGTATACTTTTTTTCCTATTACACCGTTCAAATCAGAGACTAAAACATAAGCAGGGCTATTTTCTGATTTAATCGTTCTTACTCGCAATTCTCCATTTATATCAAGAGTTTTAGTAGGTTGCTTTATATTGATTCCTATCTGGCAATACATCCATTGAACGGAAATTATACATATTAATGATACTTTAAACTTCATTTCTTTTGATTTTATAATTATAATCCCAGATATACAAATTGTTTCAAGCTGATATACCATGGATTCACATTAAAAGCAGCATTACTTCCATTACTATTCAATGTTACAGTATGAGAATGAGATCCGGAAGTACCTGTAGTTCGTATTGTTTTGTCTGTACCCCATCGTGCTCCGGCATTTGCATTATTTAAAGAAAAACCTGTTCCATTATGATTAATCGTATTCACAAAACCATGTTCATGATTACCCGCAGAGCTTGTTGTTCCATTCAATTCGAATGCAGGTAAATTATTTCTTGAAAGTGTAATGCTGGAGTTTCCTCCAATTGTGCCTAGAGAGCCGACAGAATTTTTACTTCTGGATAATTTATTTCTAAAATCTGGAAGAGCGGAGCTAAAGCCCAGTGATATAGCATTCTGTTTTGCAACTGAGGGTAAGGTAGAAATACTTCTTCCATTTAAAAGAAACCAGCCATCATGATCCTGATCCTGAATAGCATCTTTGATATCACCAATGATCTCCTTTCGGAATTGAGTGTATTCCTGTTTTGAAATATATCCATTTTCGTCAGAAACTAAAATTTCAGCATTTGAACCGGCAACAGGCAAATTCCGAACTTTAACATCTCCATTTACATCTAAAGTTGCTGTTGGTTTTGCTACATTTATTCCCACCTGACAGTAAACTCTGGTGGAACAAAAAATTGCAATAATTACAAATTTAAGTTTTTTCATTCTTGTGTTTTTTTAGAGAGATGCAAAGAAAAAAGAAAACATCTTCATCTAAAAAAAAAAACATACGTAAAAAAAACAATACACACACAGATCCTTAACACATTGTTTTACACTTAATTAAAGCATCGAATGAGCGAAATTTTAGTATTTAAGCTATTTCAAAAATCTTATAAAGTGACCTTAAAATTATATGAAACTGCTTAACCAGTGTAAAATGAAAGGTTGATAGTTTTGTAAATTTTAAACTACTTTATTATAAAAAGAAGTAAATCATACATGTTTTTTAAAGATTAAGGATTTATTTTCTTTAACCACACATATAAATCCTCTCCTTTTTTCAGTCCAATTTTTTTTCTTAATGCATATTTTCTGGTCTGAATAGTTCTATAAGATCTGAACGTATATTCCGCAATCTCTTTAGAAGAAAAATTCAGGTATACATAAGCAAGAAGAGTTAGTTCACCCAAATTAAAAGTGGGGTTACATTGTAAAAGTCTTGGACTAAATTCAGGATATAAAGTCTGAAACTTTTCAAAGAAAGATGTTGTATTTTTTTTAGCTTCATAAATAACTTCCTCCATTGTTACATCTAATTTTTGCTGTAATTTTACATAATACATATTCTTTTCCTCCAGCAAGTGATCTTTTTCTTGTAGCAGCAAATTCTTCTCAGAAATTACGGCACTCTTTCTTCGTTTTAATATAAAATATCTATAAGCCATGATAATATTTAGAAATACAAATGGCATAATAGCAGATAAAAAGATAATCCAATTGAGCTTCCTGAATCTTTCACTTCTATTCTGGTATTCATTTTCAACTGCATTTACAGCAGATTGTACGTTTGTTATTTTTGAACCAGCCAGTTCATCAGAATTTATATAATATTTTTCCAAATATATTTTCTCTTTTGCCTTATCATTGAGAAAACCATAGGACATTGATAATTTCTTATTAGCGTAAGTAGAATATTCAAGATCTTTAAAGGTATTCTGCTCAAGCTCTTGTAATGATCTATAATAAAAATCAACCGCTTTTATATAATTTTTCAACTCAAAATAATAATCCCCAAGAGAAATGAACTGAATGTATTTCTTTTTTATTCGGTTTAAGTGTGGATAACTTTTGTTAAAATAGTAATAAGCAGAGTCATACTTTAGATTATTTAAACATACATATCCTTTTATAGAATATAAATTCAAATTATCCGAGAAATTATCATCCTGTTTTTTTGATAATTCACGATGTATTCTAATAGCTTTGTTAATAAACCTTTCTGAATATAAAGACTCCTTTTTGTTCAGATAATAAGACGCTATTCTTGCATTAACTCTTGACATTAGGATTTTTGATTTGATATCATTTTTATCTGACAGGAGTTTTATAATCTTTTGATATTCCTTAAGTTCACTATCGTTAAGTTTTAACTTATTATAATTAAGCGCTTTAATTTCTCTGAATTTACATTCTAATACATCATCTTTCTTCACTTCACTTTCATCGAGTCCTTTCTCGATATATAAAAAACTATCTTCATACTCCATTAATATGTTTTTACAATAAGCTATTTGTAGATATGATTCAGCCATATTCAATGAATTCTTCTCATTTTCAGAAATCATAGCAGCGTCCTTTGCATATTTAAGAGATTGTATCGTATTTATATACAGAGTTTCTTTCGATTTTGCCAGCAAACCATCGACTCTATTAATCTCGATTTGTTGACTATATAAAAAACCAAACACAAACAACAAAATAATCATAATAAATTTAAATATCATATAAAATTTTCTATTTTTAATTAATACAAATGAAAATAATTAACAATTTAAAAAAAAAACAACATATATCATAAGTTATTAATTTAAACTCTACCCTTCTTAAAAGTATTTATCAGACATTAAATTAGTACTGAAGATTAATTTTAGATATTTAGGTTTAAAATTATTCGCTTATGATAAGTGATGAGACTAAAATCAATTCATACCCACAGTTTCCATAACAAAAATCGAAGACAGATCGAATAGCAAACTCTATTTTTACACATTTTCATGAAGTACAAACCAAAAGTCATAATTGAATCGTATAACAAACATCATCAATAATATTCTACTTTCCTATTTCTCCCGCAAGTTCAGAGAGTAAATAATTTATTGATATATGGTAATATCATTTTAAGAAGCATTATAGTTATTCAGATTAAAATGGAAATAGATGCCTAAAACTTACAATTTAATGGGGACTGCCTAAAAGTATTTTTATAGAATCAATGTATTGACGAATTTCATAAGTTTGATTATTAAAAGAACACTTCGTTTATTAGCATGATACAAGCCCGTATAATTTGACTTTTCAAACAATCTATACCGTTTTATATTTCATTGTTGTTTGTGCTTCTACAGACATTTATGTAAGTTATACTTACTACAGAAAAACTAATAATATATAATAGTATTAATTCCTATTTGATCAGGGATACTGATATTGATTAATTCTCTACTTATAGGAAACATAACTTCTCAGTGTAAAGGCTTTGCGGTCTAACAAATGAAAGGAATACTAACTCCATTTAAAAAAACTTCCATACGTAAAAACAACTCAAAAATACAACAGCTTATTAATCAATAACAAAGAAAATTACTTCAAGAAAATACTGTGAAGATTGCGTACAATTTTTTCAAAAAAAATCGATAATTTATTCTTTTGGAGAAAGGAAATTTATCTCAAATTATACTCAATAAAAATCAAACACTTTCAATTTTATTTTTTAGTTAAATTTTGGATTCAATTCCGTTTGATCTTAAAATATTGGATCTTAGATAAAAACAGCAGAATTCTACAATGATTTCTGCTGCTAAGTATAATTTCTATTATTTGGATAAATTTATAATATATTTCAGATCAATTTTTCTATCAGTTCTTTATCAATTGTATTTCGAAGAAGCTTCCAATACCATTTCCTGTTCCACCGCTTGGATTAGCAATAAAAGTAAGACCATGATTTGCGCCAAAAAAATAAGCTCTGCCTGCTTGTAATTCAGCAACTCCTATAAATGTAGTTGCACTCCCGACAGTATTATTCGTAGCATAGGTTCCTTTAATGTAATCAGTTGGTATAGAAAATCTTAACACCCAATTGCTGGTAGTAGAATCAGCAAATCCAACAACAGCATTAGGTACATTATAAGTATCAGGATCAGTAAGCTTAATAGAAGTTGTCATGGTTATTTTATACAAACCAGTTTCAGGAGCTACAAAATAGCCTTCTTGATGGTCAAAATCATTACCTGGGTCATCAACCTGCGTAAAATAATTTAACCTATAAATTACCCCGGTTGCATTTCCAGTTTCACGATTATTATATAAATATGCTCTGGCAATTCCCTTTATTTCATTTTTCTTCTTTTTAATTACTCCATTAGCATCCGCCACCAAAGTTATATCCTGAATATTCGAACTGGGTACGATATCTCTCAGCCTCAGGTTTCCATTTACATCAAGTTTTTGGGTAGGATCAGTGGTACCTATTCCCATATTTCCATTATCAAGCACATTTACTCTAAATATGTTATCTGAACTTGCAAGACCCATTATATATTCTGAAGCATTGTTATTCCGAACATTCAAAGTACTTCCAGTATAATTATAACCACTTGGCCCCAATATTATTTTTCTTGATTTAGCAGTCCCATCTATATCAAGCTTCTGTGTAGGACTATCCGTTCCTATCCCAACATTGTTATCAGCAGCTAATACGACATTATTGTTATTATTTCCGTTAACAGTTAATTTCATGGAACTGCTACTATTAGTGCCATCTCCCTGATAATAAGTTCTTATTCCTGACAAAATTTTATTCGTATCCCCCACATAACCACTTGTATAAAAATTTGCTACATTCTGACCACTCTGCAGGTTACCTGTACCAGACCTTTCAACATAAAGATTAGCTTCATTGCCATTTCTGAATATCAAAGAATTATCTGCCATACTCATGACTCTATTGCCTGTTAAAGTCCCATTGGCGTTATAAATGTTAGTATTGGTGTCAGTATTAAGTTTGATCCATTTACTTGTAGAGCCATCAAAATAATAGAACCCTACCGCATCAATATTTGATGCCTGTCCTGTAGCCGTACCCGTGGAGATATCATTGATGTAAATTAAAGTAGAAGGTACCACAGATGTCATACTCAATGCCCTCTCCCTATCTACACGAGGAATAAGAACTCCATCTACATCTGTTGAAGAGCCTGTTGTATTTTTAGCTGCAATATCTAATGTACTTTTAGGAGCAACATTATTAATACCTACTTGTCCCAACATAATACTGCTTAACAAAATGGCAGCCAGAGGTAATATTTTTTTTTCCATGATAGAGATTTTATTTGTTATAAACAAAAAAACCAAAAACTGACAATACATCAAAAAAAAGACATACTCTATAAGCAGTAGAATTTAAAAAGCTATTAAACAGATCGTTAAAATACAAAATTCAAAAAAACATGTATAAATTACGTACCTATATTTTACTTTACCAATCTTCATACTGAGTCTTTCTAGCATTTTATATTTGTTATTTTTTAAACCAAATAATAAAAACTTTAATCACATAGCGTTTTTAACGTCCAAACTCTTTTGCATAATAGATGCACTAAATTTTATGAAAATTTTTGATTTTACTCTTATATAAGCTTTTCTGCAGAATTATTTTAAACCTGCCTAAGCGGTTCTAAATATTTCAAAATAAAACCTTTATTTGTTATGTAAAAATTAAACAACTTTACTAATTTTTTTATAATAGTATCGTTTTAATTCTAAAAATTAATAGGTGTCTATACAAAAAGGCCGTCTCAATCTGAGACAGCCACGAAAATGCATTTTATTAGAATTAATGAGAGACGTCTAATAAATTTGCAAATATTTAATACTTATAGTTACTGGAATAATAGCATTATAATTAACAACCGCTTTCATTATCTAATCCATAATTGTAATGGAAATCTGTGGTGCAACAGAATCATTAATTATTACATTACCTGAATCTTGTTTAGCACATTTAACATATATAGTTTTAGTACTACCTTCAGGAATCGTCACAAATGTACTCATTGTGTTAGAGCTATTCCAATTTACTTCTGTATAACTCTGAGGTATAATAGATACAGAAGTATAAGAACCACTCCCCGCTTCTGTATCAAATATATGGCACCATGTATGCTTGGCATCACTGGTTTTTAGTCTTCCCATATTGACATCCACCTTATAAGTTCTTCCTCCCTTTAAAACGAAATCAGTATTATTAACTTTAGAAATATATCCTTGAGGAGTAGAATTATATAACTGTTTTTGAAAGCGGACCTGATCTCCATTATTAGCGCTTGTATATGTGATAGTCTGTGAGGTATTAGCGGTAAAAGTAGCTGATGTATTTAAAGTTTCGCTCACTGAATCAAGCGTTTCCCACTTTCTATTCGTGTCAGTACCAGTATTTACCTGTATTTTACCTATATCTTTATTATAAATAATAGTGGCTGCGTGCGCTCTATCAGAAGCAATTGCATCCCTTTGTGCGGTTGTAAGCTGCGGCAGACGCACTCCTGAATCAGTCCCGGAAATATCTAGTTTAGCTTTAGGATCAATTAAACCTATTCCTACATTACCGGAGGAATTTATGATCATATTTGTATTAGTTTCTCCATTAACAGAAAACCGCAATGATGAATCAGTGGTGGTACCATCACCTTGATATGTAGCTCTTATTCCTGCAAGATATTTTTCACCTCCTCCAACAAATCCTTTAAAATTAACTCGTCCAAATATTTGGTTGGCAGGCAAATTTTCCCCAGCATTTTGACGATACAATGATAAAGTAGGAATAGTTGCAGTAGTTGATTCTACTTTTACATCTGCATTACCTCCTACAAACCTTCCGTTCCCTGCTACATCCAGTTTTTGTGTAGGCGAATCTATACCTATACCCACACTACCATTGTCCTTAATCACAAAATCTGATCCTGACACCCGACTCCCTCCAGAAGAATTAGCTCCCAGTTTCACCATGCTGTTGGTGCTATCATCTATAAAAGCATCCGGAGTAAAATCTGCTGTAACCCCACCAATATTAAGCTTTGTCCACTTACTTGCCGAGCTATCAAAATAATAGAATCCCACCGCATCAATATTGGATGCCTGTCCTGTAGCCGTACCGGAGGAGATGTCATTGACGTAAATTAAAGTAGAAGACTCTACAGAGGTCATACTCAATGCTCTCTGCCTGTCCACACGGGGAATAAGAATTCCTTCTACATTTGTTGAAGTCCCTATTGGATTTTTTGCCGTAATATCTAAGCTACTTTTTGGGGAGACTGTATTAATTCCCACCTGTCCAAACATAATGTTGCCTAACAGTATAATAGCAACAGGTAATAGTGATTTTTTCATTTCTTAAAATAATTTATGTGTATTACAAAGAAATAAGAGAAAAAAGACATACGTAGAAAAAGACATACGTAAAAAAAACAATTATTAAAACACTGAAAACAAACACATTAAATTCAATCCACTTACATTTTACATAGAAAACACATATTGTATAGTGTATCAAAGAGAAAAGAAATCCACAAATCCCGAGTGTAATACTTATACTTTAAATCGATAGAAAGTTTATTTAACAAATCATTTTCCAGTACGTCTTTCATTACTTATTTATTGAAGGCTTCTATTGTTATGCAACAAACTCGATTCAATTTCTGTTAGAATCGTGACATATTGATAATACTATTTTTGAAATAATTGAAAGGAAAGATCCGTAGCAGACAAATCTATAAAAGGACTAGTACTAGGATTAAATTCCCCATTAGCAGTCCCTTCATTATATTTAAATATGTTATCTTTTAATTTTAAAACTATTTCCAATTTATTATTAGTTGAATTCAATGGAATGGATGATAAATCTATAATAAAATTCTTATTGTGATAATTAGAAGAACCAGATCCAAATGAAGAAATTGCGCTATACGTCTTAATAACACTGTTATTTAAAAGCACTTGTATATCATAAGTGGTATAAGTTGCATTAGGAGGTGTATTATTATTGTTTGGTCTTAAACGAATAGAATAATCAAGATTTATCTGCATAAAGCTGTTCGGGTTGGTACTCTGGGAGTTAAAATACAGTGTATATATAGGGTTAAACACAACAGAAGACAAGGGTGAGTATTTCCAAGGTGCTAATACAACCGTCCCAACAATCTGGCTATAGGAAAAGCTTCTTGTAGTAGCTAAAGAAGATGAATACCCCTGTAAAGCTGTCAAATTATAACCATCATATGCGCCTGGTGGCAATCCATTTAAAACTCCTACAACGCCGTTAGCATCAGCAACCAAAGTTTTGGTGGCAGTAAATCCAGCCGTCCCATTCACTGGTAGATCACGAACTCTGGCCTTACCATTTACATCCAGTCTTTCTGTAGGAGAAACTGTATTAATACCCACATTACCATTTTCATTGATCCTAAATAATTCAACGTTCTCTGTATCGTAGGCAAGAAATACATCCTTTGAAGCGTCTTGATTCTTTACCTGTAAGCCTCCTGCATATTGTGTCATATTTCCAATATTCAAAGCCCCACCTCGAATATTTACTTTTGAACCCACTATTGGAGTACTAGTACCTATACCTACACTACCATTGTCCTTAATCACAAAATCTGATCCTGAAGTCCGGCTTCCTCCAGAAGAATTAGCTCCCAGTTTCACCATGCTGTTGGAGGTATCATCTATAAAAGCATCCGGAGTAAAATCTGCTGTAACCCCACCGATATTAAGCTTTGTCCACTTACTTGCCGAGCCATCAAAATAATAGAATCCCACCGCATCAATATTGGATGCCTGTCCTGTAGCCGTACCAGTGGAGATGTCATTGATGTAAATTAAAGTAGAAGACTCTACAGAGGTCATACTCAATGCTCTCTGCCTGTCCACACGGGGAATAAGAATTCCTTCTACATTTGTTGAAGTCCCTATTGGATTTTTTGCCATAATATCTAAGCTACTTTTTGGGGAGACTGTATTAATTCCCACCTGTCCAAACATAATGTTGCCTAACAGTATAATAGCAACAGGTAATAGTGATTTTTTCATTTCTTAAAATAATTTATGTGTATTACAAAGAAATAAGAGAAAAAAGACATACGTAGAAAAAGACATACGTAAAAAAAACAATTATTAAAACACTGAAAACAAGCATATTAAATTCAATCCACTTACATTTTACATAGAAAACACGTATTTCTCATGTGTTGGAAAGAAAAAAAATATCCAAATCCACAGCTTCATATACATGAAATACAAGATATAAAAAGAGACTGCAATCATTTAAGACAATCTCCTTAAAGTAAAAATATTTAGAATTAATAGGAAGCATAATTACAAAACATTTTATGATAATTATTTTTACTGAGATACTATAGCTTTGTGAATGAGAAAGTATAAGTAGGAGCACCATAATCTGATCCAATACCTACTTCAGACATATCAGTACCCTGCAAATCATTAGTAGTAGTTTTAGTTCTATACAGTGAAATTCTTATCTTATTTCCGGAAGTTAACTGACTAATTACAGATGGAATTACAAAAGGATAATTACGTGTAGTATTAGTAGCAACTCTCGGAAATAAAGGCCTTCCACCAGAAATACTTGACCAGGTCACTCCGTTATCCGTGCTCAACTCTAAATTAATAGCTATATAGGCATAAGAGTCATTATCATTCATATTCAACTGAAAATTTATTGAGCCTCCCAGCAAATAAGTTCCTGTTTGAGCTATTGAAACCACCCCACCAGTGCCTACTGTTGTTCCAATGGTATTAAGTGAAGCATGGGATGACTGTATAGGAATTATTTGTTTATTCCCGGCGTTAAAACTTGAAGCCGGAAAGCTGTAAGCAACATCTGAACGATAGAAAGCGATCTGAGACTGCGGGGACACTGCCACTTTTCCTAAAACACCATTTTCATCGCTATAAACCGGAGAAACATTAGAACTTGTAAGCGTAGGGAGATCACGCACTCTGGCCTTACCATTTACATCCAGTAATTGCGTAGGAGAAGTAGTACCAATTCCCACATTGCCGTCTTCTGCAATTCTAAATTTTTCACTGATATTAGTATTGTAAGCAAGAAGTATGGGTTTGGAAGCGTCCTGGTTCCTTACCTGTAAGCCTCCCGCATATTGTATCACATTTCCAATATTCAAAGGTCCACCTTGAATATTTACTTTTGAACCTGACACAGGACTAGATGTTCCAATACCTAAGCTTCCATTATCTTTGATCACAAAATCTGATCCCGCAGTCCTACTTCCGCCTGAAGAATTGGTTCCCAGTTTTACCATAGAATTGGCAGAGTCATCTACAAAAGAATCAGGAGTAAAATCTGCTGTAACCCCACCGATATTAAGCTTTGTCCACTTACTTGCCGAGCCATCAAAATAATAGAATCCCACCGCATCAATATTGGATGCCTGTCCTGTAGCCGTACCAGTGGAGATATCATTGATGTAAATTAAAGTAGAAGACTCTACATAGGTCATACTCAATGCTCTCTGCCTGTCTACGCGAGGAATCAGAATTCCTTCTACATTTGTTGAAGTCCCTATTGGATTTTTTGCCGTAATATCTAAGCTACTTTTTGGGGAGACTGTATTAATTCCCACCTGCCCGTACATGATTGTACCAGTTAATATAGCAATAAAAGGTAATAATGTCTTTTTCATTCTTTAAAATAATTTATGTGTATTACAAAGAAATATAGAAAATGGAAAAAGGAATAAAAAAGACCTACTTAAAAAAAAACAATAATTAAAACTCTGAAAACAAGCATTGTAAAACTCACTTGTTTAGATTATAGGTAGAAAATACGTATTTCAGGATCAGGATACTAAGTGTAAAGAAAAGTAATCACTAAACAATATTTTGATTCATGCAATAATATTTATGTACCCAAAATTATTTTTTCAATAAATTTTTCTTAAAAACAATAATACAAGAGAAGTTCGAATAACCCGGATTATATATCTGATCTTATATTGATATGTTCGTGATTTTACATTACATAATATTCGAAAATTTATATGGATCGTAGAAGTTCAGGTGGAATTGTTTATAAAGTGAATCACTTGTAACACAATTCTCTTGATATCCCAAAAGAATACAAACAAAGATTTAGTAATTACATTTACTTACAGAGTTTACTTAACCTTAGTATTTAATGTAAGCATTAATCCTATACCAAAACTATCTCTACTTATAAAAGGATAGCCTGCAAGTTTAACCTGATGATTCGAAGTTTTTATAAAATCAAAACCAGATAAAGGATTCCAATAATTAACAACAATAGCAACCCCTATACCCAAGCCTGCTCCTGTAAGTATATCGCCACTCCAGTGTCTATTATTCCCAACGCGCATTAATGCTGTCATAATTGCAAATAAATAACCAGAGGAGGCGTATATAATATTAGAGTCTTTATACTCCAAAAATTGAAGTGTGGCAAGATTGAAGGCTAATGCAGAATGACCGGAAGGATATGAATTATAAGCAGATTTATCAGGCCTTAAACTTCCAAAACTCTCTTTACTTATATATGTAATACTTCCTGTGATCAAAGATGAAATAAGTACATTGGTGATCATCTGCCTGGAACCATGCAAAGCCTTAAATCCAAGAAACTGTCCTGATAATAAAAATAATAATGGAGTGTATTGTGTAAAATCATCAATTTTTGTTTTAAAATTATATCCAAACAAACTTCTTACATTTCCCTGGACATTATCTTCAAGTGACGGAATTTTCAAAACAGATCCTGCAGCAATTAAACTTACAGGCAAGATCAATTTTTTATACGTAAATGCTTGGCTAGTGTTTTCATCTTTATATGCAACAAATGAAGAATCTTGAGCATAAAAACAATTAGGAATAGAAAGGAAATAAAATACTATTAATTTTTTCATAAATTAAAATAGGCTTGTGCTACAACTCAACTTTACCTTATCATTATACTGTAAAGAAAAAGTTCTATAAAAAAATAAACGAATTAAATACATTAAGAAGGGTACGCTTGAATCATACTCAGAGGTCATATGTCTTTTTAAGTAAGGATAATTGGACCGTCACTGGCTGCCAGTTATCTAAAATCTACTGGATGTATTAAGGCACTATCTGTTCATAGGTGATAGCATCATAAAATAGAATAGTCCGATAATAATTTTTTTTCATTGCTGAAAGAATCTATGTTTAGTACAAAGAAAGGAGTTCAAAAGTTGAGAGAAAAAAAAGGACATACATAAAAAATACGTTTTTACAACTACCTAAAAACAAGATTTTTAATATAAAGGTTATATATAAAAATACGTTTTTTTAGGTAATTTTTTGCTTGAGGTTTTCCTAAATGTGATTTTAATCTTTTCAAAAAGTAAATTAAAACTTCCTATTTTCTTACATCCTGCCCGCTTTTTACTTGTATTTAATAATTTCTAGAAATAGCTTAAGATATGTCCATCTTCATTAAAACAGAGTGGCTGCCCTAATTCTAAGACAGCCCTTGAAAACACAAATAATACGTAGAATGATGAGCAACCTTTCTACAAATATAATTTAGTACTCCTCTTTGACATGCCAACAACTATTACGCTCATCAATACTATTACGTATATCATTTAAATGTTTTTAATTAATATGGAACTTTCAAAGCATTCCTGACATTTTTCTTTCAATTATATGGCTATTTTCAGAGAATTTTTAGATAAAAAAACTCAATTACTAAACCACCAATTCTTAACAAGTGTTATCCGCTTTCCCACAGAAAAAGATCCAAATCTATCTAAATTTTCAAGATCTGTAACAGCATAGACTTTTCTCAATCCTTTGGAATATGTCACGAAAACCTCTATTCGGTCTGAAATGGTAAATCCACCGCCACCGTTCAAAACATAATCAAGTTTTGTAGAATGATATTGCTTTCCGTTGTTATAATCTAATCTCCATATTATGTATTCAAATCTTCCCTCCAATAAATATGTAAAATCTTCTTTTTTGCAAATTTTGATTTAAATGTTTTTTCAGATTTATTCCCCCTGCATATGTGGAAAACTCAGATCCTTACTATAAGGGTTTTAACCGGTATAGATAGTTCAAAAAAAGGTTGCAGATACAATTCACTAGAATCAAAATATAAAATTTTTGAAAGAGCTACATCCAATGATAGATGGGCTGTATATTTATTAATCCACCTGCTTTTTTCTTCCTTTTGATCTGTTAAATTGCCCCCTGTATAATTTGCTCCCAAATTCCATTTTACAAACTGTGATCGCCATTCATCATAATGCTGAGTGTAAAGAATTTTCGAAATTAATATAAGTAAGCAAATAAATAGTTTTCCTATCATCTTATTGGTTTAGTTTCTTCAGTCTATTTTATAAACGTTCATACTTATTACGCCTCAAATATCAACGGCATCATTAAATCGATTCTTTAAACACAGATTGATGAGGGTCAAAATTATATCGGAAAGAAATGAACTTTTCTAAAATTGTTTATTTAAAAAAAACACCAAAAAGGATGATTTAAATAAACAGTTAATAATCAAATGTTTGCTATATTAACTATTATAAAAAACCACCTAACAAATGTATATTATACGTAGGTAAGGCTATAATGTCATCAGATTAATAGCTATGGTATTTTGCAAAACTGCATCACTTTTAACCGTTTATCAAATTAGTTTATAATATGTTCAACAGGAAAACTGACTTAACCTGCAGTATCATTGTACGAAGAATTAGATATCTAGAAACTGTGCTATAGCAGTAGATTCAGTACAAATTACGAGAGGGTTTGGTAGATTACCTGCCAGCAGAGCCTACTTCCTCTTAGGCTTTGAAACTAAATTAATATTTTTTTGCTTTTATACAACTTAAGTAAGTATAATTTCTGGGCAATATTAATTCATTCGAGTCCCAAAATTTTGCAGTAACATCAGGCTAAATAGGGATAAGATGTTCCGACGAATGTAATTTTCCCCAAGGCGTTTTACATTCAAAGAAAAGTGCGGTATTTTCTTAAAGGTAATTGTAATCTTTTTTGCATACATTTTTAGGCCTTAACTTTACAACAATTTAGATGTTTTAATTTACTTTATTTAACAAATAGCTAATTAAAATAAATTTAATTCTAAACTATAACATAACCATTTATATAATTAAAATCACAAGCGTATCAACTCTGCAAAACCAACAAAAAATAAACTTTTTTAGTAAGGTATACTATATTTGGAAAATACACATCGTAGAAAATTCGACCGTAATCTATTAGTAATGAAACTGATATTTTATCAAAACCGACCTCTAAACAAGTAATTATCTTCTGATATGCCAATATTATTCTTTTCCATTAACATTTTTTTGTCGGGGTTCAATAGTTACTTTATAACTATAAACATAATTTTAATATAAATCTGATAAATCTATAAAAACAATTAGTTTTTCTGAGTGGCAATGCATTCTATTTCGATACTTGCATTTCTTGGTAATGACTTTATCTCAATTGTACTACGTGCCGGAAAGCGTTTTTTGAAATAAAGATTATATATCTTATTTACTGTTTCAAACTGTTTCATATCTGTAATGAATATGGTGGTTTTGACAATATGATCAAAATCGGAATGATTGTCCTTGAGAATAGTTTTTAAGTTTTCAAAAATTTGTACTATTTGTTCTTCAACACCTTCTTTTAAGCGGTTTGTTTTTGGATCTATTCCTATCTGGCCCGATACAAACACTAAATTTTCATAGCTGGTTGAATGACTGTAGGGACCTATGGCTTTTGGTAAATCCGTATGTTTTACAGCTACAATCTGTTTATTTGTACTGCATGATAACAATGTCAGGGCTAAGAAAAGTAATATAAATCTGTGCATTTTAATTCATTTAATATTTAAAAAAAGAGGTTAGCTTTTAGACTAACCTCATACTATAATTATATTATTTTCTGATGAAGCTCAATAATTCGGTATTAAATTTATCCAACTCTTCGATGAACAAGGCATGACCGCTTTTTTCAAAAGGAACTAACGTTGAGTTTATAAGCAAAATATTCATTTGTTCCGCAAGATCATAAGAACAGATTTTATCCAACTTACCGTGTAGGATCAGAGTAGGAATTGTTATTTTCTTCAAATCATTACGCAAATCGCTATCTCTCAGAGTTTTTAATCCCTCAGCCATTGCATAAGGTGACGCCTGAGACTGAATACCTCCCAACCAAGCGCCATGACCTTGGGAAACGCTGGTTTCATTGGCCGGAAATATCTTACCGAATGTAGCAAATAATTCGGGACGGTTAGTGTTGTTCAGCTTGATCAAACCATTGACATCTTCTTTAGTCCACAGGCCATAATTAAAGTCTGCACGTTTTGTCCAGATTGGTGCTGCCGCTCCAAATAATGCCATCTTGGAAACGTGGGCAGCATTGTATTTGGCTACATAGTGAATCACTGTAGCACCACCCATGGAAAATCCGCCGATAGTAGCATTTTTAATATCCAATTTGTCCAAAACAACCTTGATATCATCTGCAAATACATCATAATTATATTTGCCTCCCGGTTTATCAGACAACCCGAATCCTCTTAAGGTGATACCAATCACACGATATCCCTTTTGGATAAAATCGGCATACTGATATTCGTACATTGCATCACTCAAGGGCCATCCATGGATCAAGACAATAGGTTCTCCTTCACCAAGGTCGGTCACATGTAGTTTCACATTTTTCTCTACTTCAATATATTCTTCTCTGCCGTAAGATGCAGGTGTTCTCTTTGTTTGTGATAAAACTGTATTTGAAATTAATGTTGTAAATAATACGAGTGCTAAAATTAAATTTTTCATGTTCTTTAAATATTTATTATTGTTTATTCTGTTTGATAGTACAAAGTTGATCTTAATTATCAGACCTTACAATGGACGGCTTTTGCTTTGAATTGCACTTTTTACCTCTTTTAATTTTATCCTTTTATAAATGATAGAATATCCTCGTTGATGACATCGGCATTAATAGTGGGCATTCCGTGGGAGAAGCCCGGATAAATGATCAGCTTACTGTTTTTCAAAAGCTCAGCGGCCTTAACGGCTGTGGTTGCATAAGGTACAATTTGATCATCGTCACCATGCAATACCAACACAGGTATTTCTACACTTTTTAGATCTTCAGTAAAATCGGTCTCCGAAAATACTTTGATACAGTCATACTGCGCCTTGATACCACCCATCATTCCCTGTCTCCACCAGTTGTCCTGTATTCCTTTTTTAATAATCGCACCTTCCCTATTGTAGCCATAGAAAGGAACTGTAAGATCCTGGTAGAACTGTTGTCTGTTATGACGTGTATTATGGCGGATATCGTCAAAAACTGCAAGTGGCACCCCTTCCGGATTATTGTCGTCAGCCATCATATAAGGTGTAATTGCGCTGATCAAAACCACTTTGGATACCCGGTCTTTTCCGTATTGGGCGGCATATCTGATCGCCTCGCCACCACCTGTTGAATGCCCTACATGGATAACATCCCTTACATTCAAGAACTCTACCAGTTCTGCAACATCAGCTGCATAAGTATCCATGTCATTTCCCTTATAGGTTTGAGTGGATCTTCCGTGGCCTCTTCTATCATGGGAGATTATTCTAAATCCTTTTTCAAGGAAAAACATCATCTGAGCATCCCAATCATCTGATGATAATGGCCATCCATGGTGAAAAAATATCGGTTGTCCTTCACCTAAATCTTTGAAATAAATTTCTGTTCCGTCTTTTACTGTAAACTTGTTCATGTCTTATTATTTAATGTTATTTTATTTTGATATTGCAAAGTTGGGGTAAATTCAGGGGCTCATCAATGGATGGTTTTCCCTTTAAATTGCACTTTTTCCCCCGACGAAGGTTATTTGGTATTAGATAGCATTATCTACAGTTTGAAAGGATATAATAATGCAAAAAGCACAACCTGTTTGGTTGTGCCTTTTGCATTAGTTGATAACGTTCTATTTAAACTGTTTTCTAAAGTTCGTTGGTGATATTCCGGTATGTTTTGTGAAAAAACGGACAAAGTATGCATCGTCCTCGTAATTCAGGCTGTAGGCAACCTCTTTCACATTCATTGTAGTGTGTGCTAAAAGGCGCTTACTTTCGAGAATTATACGGTTTTTTATAATATCATTTGGCGTTTCTTTACTGACCATGCCTATTTTTTTGCTGAGGTTCTTTGGTGTAATACAGAGCATGTCAGCATAGTCGGCCACGGTATGATGCGTTTTAAAATACTGTTCAACCAATTTGCTGAATTTCCGCAAAAACTGCACGTCAGCCTGCTGCACGCTGTCAGATAATTGGTGCTGTTGCTTCCAGATTCTTGTCGATTTTAATATAATCAGTTTTAACAATGTTCTCAGCATCTCTTCAGTACTAGAATCTTCGTTTTCCAGTTCGGACTGAATATCGCTTATTATCTTTTGGATCTCAACAGACTGCTCTTCGTTTAAATTGATAAAAGGGATCTCAAATACATTATTGTATAAAATACCATCGCAGGCAACTTCGTGATCGTGAATTTCTACGCAATAAAAATCTTTATTAAAATGCATCAGTTGTCCACCTATAGTTTCACAGGGCTTTAAAATCATATGTGGATTAATAAACAATAAGGCATCACTTTTCATGGCTATCTCCTGAAAGTCGACCTGAATGATTGCATTTTTTGGGATAAACAGCACTTTAATATGCTCGTGTATTTTATTCAGGGAATCGTTCTGAGCTGAGGTTTTGCTAAATTCCAGTTTACCAAATTTCTTATATGAAAATTCTTTTATCATTTAATGATTTAAAAGATTATTATGTAGATATCTTTAGTCAAAAATTCTGCTGTAAAAATACAGAATAAAATATCAAAAATTCGATAGTATTTCATGTTTACTCAACAATGCAAGATATTTTAGTTTGCATACAGCCAATTAACAGGTACTAAATAGGTCATTCCACTGTAACAGTACTCATTTACACACATTCAGACAGTTATTTGTATTATAATTTACGTAAATAAATCTAACCTATAAAAAGTGTGATGCCATGCAAGACATTCTCAAGGAAGGAAAAAGTATCATTAACGAAACCAAGCCCGGAGCCGTAAGGGATGTCGGAATTATTGCAGCTGCACAAAAGATGGAACATTACGAAATAGCGACTTATGGAACATTAGCAGCCTTTGCAAAGTTGCTACAGGAAAAAAGTGTCTTAAAAACTTCATAGATACCTTAGTTGAAGAAAAAAATGCGACCAGTTACTGTCTAAAATTGCAGATACGGCACTTAACAGTAAGGCTGAATAATACTTACTAAAAAGGGGACTTATCGGTTCCTTTTGCTCATTGTCTTCTATCCACATTAAGGTTATTTAGGCAACAATATACTTTAATGTACCAAGTTTCATCTTTGTATAAATCCTATTAACAACATACAAATTAAATATTGTTCTTAAAATCATCTTAAAAAAGAGAGAAACCAATCGAAGTAAAAGAAGTCAAACGATTCCAATTTCGATTGTTTCAAATATTTAAAATCATCTTGCAAAAAAATCACAATGTTAAAAACTAAATTCTAAATTAGGAATTGCTAAATCTTTTTTAATTTGGCTCAAACGAATTAAATCATCGACAAAAGAGTTTGAATAGACGCTCGTCAAGGTCACAAACGCCCAAATGGCTCTAATTTAATCCAAATTGAGCCATTTTTTTGTTCTTAATTTCAGAATAATCCAGAATAATATTTGTTTAAAGCTGTAACTGACCTATTTAAAAATTCTTAATGTGGCAATTCATTACAAAATATAGCTCATTATTTACCTATTTTAGGTTTCCTATATTGTCGAAAATTAACTTGTATGAGTGATCAGAAATTTTTGGAAGAGGAAATAAAAAATGTTAATACCGGAACAAAAAACGCACAACATCATTAAATGTTTGGAGAATATTATTATCTCATTATACGCCAAAGGTATGATTGTGAGCGATATCGATGAGAAGATTAAAGAACTATACGACTTTGAAATATCTTCCTCTGCTATTTCCATAATTACCAATGCCGTTGCTACCGAAATGGTGAGCTGCCAAAACCGCCCCTTAGAAGATTTGTATTTAATCGGAATCGTATTCGATGTTCGTGAAAACTCCAAGGTCATTAACAAAACCATCTATTTGGCAGTAGGATTACATCGGAAAGTAAAATTACCACTAGAATGCTTTCAAAGAACTAAAAGATATGAAGCTGAATAAATTGGTAAAATGCATCGTTTGTCCCGAAACACCTGTTTTAATCGAATATGAACCGACAGAATGCTGCCCAACTTTCGGCAAAATTATCAATGAAATGATTAATTGGGGAAGAGAACACAGAAAAATTATTATTCTTGATAAGAAAATTAATTAAATTAAAAGAAATTATCATCTTCAATTAAAACGTTTTTACTGCTTTTCACAATAAATAATTTGTAATAGCCACGACTTTATCTGACAGTTAGGGGTTAAAAATAATTGTCAGTTATCCAATATTGTCCTTACTTCCAAAAGTAAGGATTTTTTGTTCCTCTGCAAGAGTTTCCAATAATTTATCTTT
>NZ_LUVZ01000006.1 GCF_001593385.1 Chryseobacterium cucumeris
ATATTCAGAGACAACTTGTCGTTTGAATGCCTCACTGTATTCTTGGACAGGGGACGATGTTTTTTTTAGATTCATAAGGGTGACTAATTTTATGGTTTTTTAGTCAACCTTTTTCAGGACGAGACAAAAATAAAATAAACCGCAGAAAATCTCTGCGGTTTCTATTTTCTAATAATAAACATTTAGAGTTTTACTTGCAGCGTCGTAATTGTAAGGATAAGTTTTGGGAGGAAGAGACGTTTGGGCTCCGGACTCCGGCTGTCCTGTACTTAATATCCATCTTGTATTATCCTGTGGACATATAATGGCAATATTATCTTTTACCTCAAGGGTTGTATTGCTATCGGGGCATAGATGTGGGGCATTCCTGTCATAGACTTTAAATCCGTTTGCTGTCCGGACAATAATCAATCCTCTTGTCCCTGACTGTTGCTCGTTGACATAAATCCAGCCGTTGATATTGTTTAAAGCATAATAAGCAGGCAGATTTAAATTAAGAGATACATTAATAGGAACATTGGGGAAACAGTTCACGGTATCTTCTCTGCTTCCACATGAGTTTATAGTTAAATTACTGGAAATCAATAAAATGAAAATGGATAAGATTGAAAAAGTTTTTTTCATTTCAATTTAAATTTTTATATATTTGTAAAAATTAAACGATTACAACACGAAAACATTGTCCGGCAAATGTCGGATTATTTTTTTATACTAAAACTAAATTTTGAAAATTATGGCAAGCTATGTTACAAAGGAGGGCCTAGAGAAAATGAAAGCTGAGCTGGAACAGTTGGAAACTGTGGAGAGACCCAAAATTACTCAGCAGATCGCAGAAGCAAGAGATAAAGGAGATTTATCAGAAAATGCAGAATACGATGCAGCTAAAGAAGCTCAGGGGATGCTTGAAATGAGAATTTCCAAGCTGAAAGATGTTATCTCTACTTCTAAAATTATAGACGAAAGCCAATTAGATACTTCAAAAGTTTCAATCTTAACAACAGTGAAACTTAAAAACAATGCTACCAAGCAAGAGCAGGTATTTACATTGGTACCGGATAACGAAAGCGACCTGAAGACAGGAAAGATTTCTGTGAACACACCTATCGCAAAAGGATTGTTAGGAAAAGCTATTGGCGAAATTGCTGAAATTACTTTACCTAACGGAAACAAACTGTCTTTCGAAGTATTAGACATCTCTTTATAGTCTGATACTCCTTTCTATTTCTGAACTTCTAAATATCTAACCTAAACTTCTGATAAAATGAGCACTATATTCACAAAAATCATTAATGGCGAAATTCCCTCTTATAAGATTGCAGAAAATGAAAACTTTATTGCATTCTTAGACGCAATGCCTTTAGTGAAGGGACACACTTTAGTAGTACCCAAAAAAGAAGTGGATTTGATTTTTGATCTTGAAAGTGAAGAATACAAAAACCTTTGGGGATTTGCCCAAGAGGTAGCCAAGAAGATCAAAACTGCAGTTCCATGTGTAAGAGTAGGAGTAGCAGTGGTAGGACTTGAAGTTCCTCATGCACACATCCATCTGATTCCTTTAAATAAGATGGAAGACATGAATTTCAGAAATGAAAGATTAAAATTAACGAACGAAGAATATACAGAGATTCAACACTCAATTATTAATTCTTAACAACCAGAAAATCGTAAAAAAGTAATTTTTTACGATTTTCTTTAACATATACATATATTATATCATATGAATTCCAACCAATGTTCTTTCTGTGGCAGAAAAAGAAATGAAGTACAGATGCTGATTTCTGGGCAGAATGGTTTTATTTGTGAAAATTGTATAGAGCAGGCACATGCTATCGTAAAAGATGGTGCATCAAAAACAGGATATTCACCTGCTAATAGTATGGAAGAGCTTAAAAAGCCAAAAGAGATCAAAGAATTTCTTGACCAGTATGTGATCGGACAAGATCAGGCAAAAAAGCAACTTTCCATTGCTGTGTATAACCATTATAAAAGATTGCTTCACGCTCAGGACGAAAACAGAGAAGTAGAGCTTGAAAAGTCAAACATTATCATGATAGGAGAGACAGGAACGGGTAAAACGCTTCTGGCAAAAACTATTGCAAGAGAACTGAATGTTCCTTTCTGTATCGTGGATGCTACTATTTTAACAGAAGCCGGATATGTAGGAGAAGATGTTGAAAGTATCCTTTCAAGACTTTTGATGGTAGCAGATTATGATGTGGAAAAAGCTGAAAAAGGAATTGTTTTCATTGATGAGATTGATAAGATTGCCAGAAAATCAGACAATCCAAGTATTACAAGAGACGTTTCAGGAGAAGGCGTGCAGCAGGGATTATTAAAACTGTTGGAAGGAAGTATTGTGAATGTTCCGCCACAGGGAGGAAGAAAGCATCCAGATCAGAAATATATCCAGGTAAATACCCAAAACATCTTATTTATTGCAGGTGGAGCTTTTGACGGGATCAAAGAGATCATCGAAAGAAGAATGAACAAGCAGGCAATTGGTTTCAGCTCTGAAAAAATCAATAAAACAGACGAAGACGAATATATATTAACAAATATTAATGCAATTGACCTTCGTACTTTCGGATTAATTCCGGAACTTTTAGGAAGATTTCCAATCATCACTTACCTCGATAAACTCACAAAAGAGACGTTGGTAAGAATCATGAAGGAACCTAAAAACTCTATTGTGAATCAATTTGTGGAACTTTTCAAAATGGATGGCACAAATTTGGTTATCACAGACGGAGCCATTGAAAAAATCGTAGAGGAAACTATTGAAAAAGGATTAGGTGCAAGAGGGCTTAGAGGGACCACCGAAAAAGTTCTAGAAGACTATATGTTTTCAATAGGAGAGGAGAAAGATATCATCTTAAATGAAGATAATGTTTTGATTAATAGATAAAATATTTTTTTTTTAAGAAAAATAATAATACCTTTGCGGGTGAAGATTGTATTAACACACAAATAATTTATACAATGAGAAAAAGTTTATTTGCTATAGGTCTTTTAGCAATTAGTTATTCTGTTCAGGCGCAGATACTATGTCATGTTGACACTAATGCTAATATGTATGTGAGCGAAGGCACCCTAGTTTATAGCGGTGGAGGTGTACAAACAAAGGGTAATGGCCTTTTGGACGTGCATGGAAATATCATGGTTGTAGGATCTGGTACAGATGCTTTTAAGACAATTGATGCTGCCGGTTCTGATAAGACTGACGGTGGAAATATCATCTTAAGACTTAATACCCCTGCTTCTTTTGCTACTTCCACGTATGGACAGTTGTACATCGACGGACTATCCCAGTCCAACATTACAGGTATTGTAACCAAAGAATACCGAACTACAAGTCATGGTTCCGGTAATTATTTTCAACAAGTTGCGTTACCTTTTTCGGGTAAAGCTTTCAATTCATTATCTGCAGAACTTGGGAAAACTTTCAATACCCAAAGAACAGGAACTGGCAGCAACCCTATTCTAAAGTGGGATAACGCTAATGCAGTTTCTGCGCATTTTACAAATTTAGCATCTACTACTGCTGATGGTTCAGGATACTATATGCTGAAAGTTACCAATAACGACTGGAATCCAAGTGCTCCTGCAGGTGCAGCAACTGTTTTCAATATTAACGGGAAACCATATGCTCCCTTAGCTGGAACTGTAACATTGCAGAATGCGGGGAAATCTAATTTGGGACCTTCTAATGTCGTATTCGGGGTTGGTGGTAACGCTGTGAATTCTTACAACGAAAAGTACAACACTTATTTAGATGACAGTTTTGAGTTTACTACAAGCGCATGGGCTGGAACATTTGGTCAGAACTGGTATCAGTTTGGTAACCCCTTCCTTACCAATTTAGATTTATCTAATATTGGATATACTGAAAGTGTTACCGGATCAGATGGAAATGCAGTAAAAAATATCTGGGGGATTGAATACAACCCTGGTACTGTTGTGACACTTCCTGGAGGTTCTACTTATGCTACAGGTGCTCAGGTGGTTACTTATGTGGCTACAGGTGACGGGGTCGCTCCTGCAGTTGGAGATGTGAACCTGGATAAAATGGTTATCAAACCAATGCAGTCGTTTAAAATAAAGTTAAGAGATAATACAGCTCAGACTTTAGACTTTAATACACTGAGAAGATTCAAATCAACCGCAAGAACAGCAGGTACTCCAAATGGTGTAAATGCAGCTAAAATGGCTGGTAAGGGTACAAACAGTACAGTGAAGCAGCTTGGGGTAATTGGTCTTGATGCTAATGGTAATGAGATTTCCAGAACGTACTACGTGGTTTCTCCATCATTTACAACAGGACACCAGGTTTCTACTGCCACAACAGTTCAGGCTTCAGCAGGTACCAGAATTATCGGTACTTACGAAGAAGCATTGAATGGCGGATATGATAATAATTATACGAACTATTGGTTATATATTAACGAAGCTAATGAGGGTAACTTCCAAGGTAAAAATGTTAAGTTAGTTAACTACAAACTTGATCAGGTTAAATCTTATAAGTTCGAGATCAGAGAAAATGCAGAACTTATTCCTGCTGGTGCACACCAGTTATCTTCAGGAATTGGTTTCTACTATAAAGCGGAAAATGGGAATTTAGTACAGGCTAAGCAGGGAGATGTTGTAGCTGTAACAAATGAAGAAGCTAACTTGTATTATGGTGAGCCAAGTAATAATACTTTAGCTACTAATAAAACAACTCCTAGTGTTTCCAGAACACTTGTTGTTTATGATCCATCTATTACAAATTACATTGTTAGATTTGATCCAAAATGGAAAAAAGCAGACATTCAAGTTTATGATATGAGCGGTAAACTGGTAATCTCTAAAAAAGCGGTTGAAACATCCAGAGATTTTGTAATCGAGCTTGATGGCTCAGTTAAAAATTCATATGTTGTAAAAATCGTTTCTGATAAGGGAGAAACTGTTAACACTAAAATCTTAAAATAAACCACATGAGAACTATTAATAAACTAGTCCTGGCATTTTTCCTATTTGCTGTATCTTTAGCAAATGCCGCTCCACCAATCCCAGGAGGAGGAGGAAATGGAGGAAATGGTACCGGATCACCTGCCTCACCAATTGATATGTATGTATATGTACTGGGTATCGTAGCAATAGGATTTATTGTTTACTTTACAAAAAAGTACAAAAGCGTAAAAGCATAAAATTTTATTAAAATAATATTAAACTCTCTGATTAGTCAGGGAGTTTTTTTATTTTTACTTTATGAAAAAGATTTATACGCTATCAGCGGTTTTGGCTGCATTTGCTTTACAGGCTCAATTTACTGTTACAATTCAGACTCCGGCAGATTTTAAAGACCAGGATGCTATTCTATATACACTTAACGGATCAAAAGATATTATTGTTACTAAAGAACAGAGTAAGAATAGTACATGGACTTTTAAATATCCGGGTCATTATATGGGGATGATGAAAGTCTATTTTCCTGGCTCTAATAATACCGTAAGCTTTATTTCTGAAAATAAGAATGTCAATTTTAAATTGGATATTCAGAATAACAAAGTAAAAGATGTTATTTATCTGGATGATGCCAATAATCTGATGAGCAAACAACAGGAAGGCTCCCAAAAGAAAGAGCTTATTTTACCGGCTTTAGCACAAATCAAAGAATATTACAAAGACAATACAGATTTTGGAAAAGCTCTGAAAACAGAAATTGACAGACTTTCCGGTGCTTCAGGTTCTATTGATGCTGCACAACATCCGTTTGTTGCTTATTATAATACGAATTACAGCAAGTTTCTTTCCAATTCACCCGATTCAACGAAGAAAGTAGATCAGGAAGAAATAATCAACTTTCTTGACAAATCAAATGATATGCTTGAAAGCTCATCGTTATTGAGACCTGTATTAGTAGCTTATCTGAATTCGGGAGGAAATGCCAATGTTACAGCATCTGTTGATAAATTGCTGGATCGTTTAAAAGTAGAAACTCCAAGAGGGCAGACTGTATTGTCAGAATTGATTGATATTTTTGATGTCTATCAGATGGATGAATACAAGAGCAAATATCTGTCTCTAGCTAAAAATCTTAAATGTACCATTACCGACAGGCTTGCTTCTACATTGAAATCGAATGCAAACATTGAAATGGGGGCTATTTTCCCTAATTATAAGTTCCAGTCACCTGTTAATACCACTGCAAAATCTTTACACGATATAAAGGCCGATAAAAAGGTGGTGGTATTCTGGTCATCCACATGTTCACACTGTGAAAGTGAACTTCCAAAACTTTTGGAAAAATATAATGATCTGAAATCGAAAAATATTCAGATTGTAGGGCTGTCTTTAGATGTGGATAAGAATTCATATACCAAAAAAATTGCTGCATTTCCTTGGGTGAATGATTCAGAATTGAGAGGATGGAACAGTAGTTACACAGATTTATATAATATTCATGCAACTCCGACGTATTTTATTTTGGACGCTAACAATAAGATAATCAGCAAGCCAGATCATGTTGGCGATGTTTTAGAATATTTTAAGGTAAAATAATTTTGGAGGTAAAGAAATATTTTCTATATTTGCACCACCAAAACGGCGAGGTAGCTCAGTTGGTTAGAGCGCAGGATTCATAACCCTGAGGTCACGGGTTCAATTCCCGTCTTCGCTACAATAAACCGCAATCATTGAATTATGATTGCGGTTTTTACTTTTAAAAGAATTATTATTTTATCTTATAATTCTTTCACATGAATTTTATTTTTTCACGGTTTCATTCTTTTGATGGAATATTAAGGGAATAATTATACTTTTTCAGCTTCATTATAATGTTCGGCTAATTTTCATAATCAAGTAACATTATGATATTCCCTGTATTCGTTATTTTCTTGTCTTTTTTTGAATGATTATGTTTTTTGCGATAAAACCCCTTTGCTTAGATAGATTGTGGCTAGAATAGGCTGTTTAAATGAATGAGATTGATTGAGCTTCTGCAAAACATTATCAGTCGACTGGGAAAATTAAAGAATACATAATAAAACCCCGTTTTACAATTTGAAAAACGGGGTTAATTTTTTAGTGAAAGGTTCATTAAACCTGATATCCAAGTAACTTTCTGATTTGATAGAAGAATCTCTCAATCAGTCGCAGATCCTGTGTTACAATTTCTGCACTGCCTCTAAGCTCTTTATCGAATGTAAGTGTTTTGTTGTAGCTGGTTTTTAATCCTTTCGGTAAAATTACATCTACATAATAATTTCCTTTGTCATCAGGAATAAGTGATATATTCTGTACCTTTCCTTCGATGATACCGTATTCCTGGAATCGGTAATTGTCCAGTTTAATAAGTACTTTCTCACCAGGAGTTATTTTTCCTGAATTTGTGGTAGGGACTGACATTCTGCCCACTAACTGCTCTTTATTTTTAGGAAGAATAGAAAGGATGGGTTCTCCTACCTTTACAAACTGATTCTCTCCAAAGAACTGTTGGAAACTGGCAACCCCATCAGTGGATGAAATCACAAGATAATTCAGTTCCCACTGTTTTAAAGATTTTCTCAGCTGTTCAAGAAGCTGTAGAGTTTGTGAAGAGTATGTAATTCTGTCTTTTTCTGTATTAATGGCAGTTCCGCTTTTGGTCTTATTCAGATTGGAAATTCCTTCATCCATTTGGGATATGGAGATTTTAATATTCTCAAGGTTTTGCTGAGCCTGAAGATATTTGATTTTTTCATTTTCAAGTTCCATGGCTGAAATAACCCCTTGGTTGAATAGCTCCTGAGATCTGTTGAAGTTTTTCTTTGTCAGATCATATTTTATAGATTCCAGGTTCTTCTGCTGTTTCAAAGTAGCAATTCTTATTTTGTATTCTGAAATGCTCTGATTGGCGGCCAGGTTTTCTGGTGCATAAGGCTGTAGTCTTGTAAAAAGAGCTTCATCCTGAAATGCTTTTGCGAAACTGTTATATTCTCCCTGCAATTCACCCAGCTTAAATCTTGAAGCCTGGGCGATAGGGAAGGTATATAATTTATCAGGTGTGATAGAGTCTACCAGTTTTTTAAGCTCTAAAATGTCTTTGTAGTTAGCTGCAGACTGCATCACCATAAGAACATCATTCTTTTTAACTTCCTGATGATCTTTTATGAATATTTTCTCAATTTTGGAACTGGTTCGTGCTTCTATTTTCTCAGGAGGATTCTGGGAAGTTACAATAATAGGAGCCGGTACAAATTCCGGGTATTTTATAATGTAGCTCATTAAGAGAATTAACAGGAGGATCACAAATATCACAGTATTTCCCCATCGGATCATCCAATGTGGTGGCTGGGTAAGAATATCCTGTACACTCTCGGAACGGAGTTCAATATTGTCTAAAACGTCTTCTTTCATTGTTTTGAGGTGAAATTTCCCCCAATATTTCAGGAGGAATATAATTTAAATAAATGAGTAGTTTCCATCATACCTATTCCGGTGCTGAAGTATTTGCATCCGGAGGGTATTTTAAATTTTTCATTCTTAATATTAGTCTCTAATAAGCTTTTCGAATTCTACTAGATACCATTAGCTGCCTAATTCAAGCTGATTTCTTACAAGTCTGTAATATTCTCCCCTTAAATCTACCAGATCGGCATGGCTTCCTTCTTCAACTACTTTTCCTTGATCCAGTACAATGATTTTATCAGCATGTCTTACCGTTGAAAGTCTGTGGGCAATCACCACTGCTGTTTTGCCCTTAAAGAACTGTTCAAGATTTTCCATAATCACTTTCTCATTATTGGCATCTAATGCAGAGGTAGCTTCATCAAATAAAATATATTCTGGAGATTTGTAAACAGCTCTTGCAATGAAAAGTCTCTGCTTCTGACCACCACTGACACCAACTCCTTCATTTCCGATCTTTGTATTATAACTTAATGGAAGGCTTTCAATAAAATCTTTAATATTGGCTATCTCTACGGCACGTCTAAGTTTTTGTTTATCTATATGATCTTCACCTACAGCAATATTATTGGCGATAGTATCATTGAATACATATCCTTCCTGCATTACAACTCCACAATGATCTCTCCAGTATCTTGGGGAAATATTTTTCATATTGGTATTTCCGATTCTGATTTCACCCTGGTCCGGATCATAAAATTTCATCAACAGTTTCAATAAAGTAGTTTTTCCACTTCCGCTGGCTCCCACAATAGCTGTGGTCTGTTGATAAGGAATCGTAAGGTTTAAGTTTTCAAAAACCGGAACGTCAGAACCAATATACCTGAATGACATATCTTTTATTTCGATATCTTGCTTCGGAACATCTGTGACGTACTGCTCATTTTTATCTTCTTCATCATCTTTATCATGGATTTCTCCTAATCTTTCAAGGGAAATTTTAGCATCCTGAGTTTGTTTGATAAAGTCGATAAGCTGAAGAAGCGGGCTGTTTAACTGTCCAATAATGTACTGAACAGAAAGCATCATCCCCAAAGTAAGATTTCCACTTAAAACAAGTTTAGCAGAAAGGAAACTCACCAGTATATCTTTCATCTGATTGATAAAGTTTCCTCCAACAGACTGCCATTGTTCTAATGAAAGAGATTTTATTCGGATCTTAAACAGTTTTACCTGAAGAAATTCCCAGTCCCATCTTTTTTGCTTCTCTGCATTATGCATTTTGATTTCCTGCATACCGTTGATAAGCTCAATTACTTTACTTTGTTCCTGAGATACCTGAGAGAATCTTTTATAATCAAGCTCTTTTCTCTTTTTGAGGAAAAAACTGATCCAGCCAATATATAATACGGCCCCTACAAGATAAACGATGAAAAGTCTGTAATCGTAAAATAATAATACAATACTAAAAATAATAAGGTTGACCAATGAGAATAATGTATTCAGCGAAGAGCTTGTAAGAAGCTGCTCAATTCTGTGATGGTCATTAATTCTCTGCATGATATCTCCTGTCATTCTGGTATCAAAGAAACTTATCGGAAGTTTCATTAATTTGATAAAGAAATCGGAAATGATCGAAATATTGATCCTTGCCGAGAGGTGAAGAAGAATCCAGCTTCGGATTGTCTCAATTCCCATTCTTCCCAGGAATAGCATAATTTGGGCAAGTAGAACTACATAGATAAAATTAATATCCTGATTCTGGATCCCGACGTCTACAATACTTTGGGTAAGAAACGGGAATATAAGGGAAAGTAAACTTCCACCTAAAAGTCCAATAGCCAATTGTATAACAAGTGTTTTATACTTAAAAAGATATTTGGACAAGAATGTAAAGCTTGCCTTACTCTCTTCAGCATCAAACTCTGTCTGAAAGAATGCAGGAGTAGTTTCAAGAATCAGTACAATTCCTTCTTCTGTATTTTCGTTGGCATTTTCTCCAATCCAGGACTTGATGAATTCTTCTCTGGTATAAGTAATCAATCCATAGCTGGGATCCGAAATATATACTTTGTTATTTTTGTCGATTTTATATACAACAACAAAATGGTTTTTATTCCAGTGTGCTACACATGGAAAAGGAACTTCTTCTGTTAGGGTATTGAAATCGATCTGGACACCCATTGACCGGAATCCAAGATTTTCTGCGGCATCGCTCAGCCCAAGAAGGCTGCTTCCTTCCCGTGTTGTTTCGGAAAGGTTACGAATCTGCTGCAGAGATATACTTTTACCATAATACTTACTGACGATTCTCAGGCATGTAGGGCCACAATCTTTGGTATCTGGTTGCTTATAAAAAGGAAACTTTTTTTTCAAAACTACTACTCATTATAAAATGCCGTCAATAAATGACGACATTTTTGCTTTAATTCAATTATAATTCAATGAAATGGTAAACTGGAAATAGTCCCATTGATCACCGTTTTTCTACTCTTTTACATCTTTTCAGATGGTTATTTTGTTTTTCCTAAGATAGTGAAATTTTTAAATGAATGAGATTTATTTACTAGATCTCATCGTCCTCTATTAATTCATCAATAAAGAATAAAATATCTTCACGATCATACTTGTCTGGAAACTGATATCCATTGATGATAAAGATAGGAGTGAAGCTTAATCCTGCGTTACTGTTTTCTATGGACATCTCTACTAATGGATTCAGATTTTCTGATGTTACCTTTCCTCCGGAGAGCACATTGATTTTGCTTTCATCCTTAGTTTCAAACCATTCTTCTACAGCATGTAGAAATTCTTTTTCGGGCTTGTTATGATAGATATGAGTTAAATCTGAAATAAGCTGAGTGTATTTTTCTGGAGCTCTGTCTGGGCTGTAATTGAATCTCATCTGTAGTGAAATATTCTCCGGATATTTTTCCAAAAGTCCTTCCACAAGCTTATGTGCATCTTTACAGAAACCACAATATGGGTTGGAAACGATAGAAATACGAAGCTTGGCATCTTTTTTTCCAACTGCAAAAGTTTCAGTATCCTGGAATTCTATTTTTGGATTTTGCTCCATCTGGTTTTTGAAAAGTTCATAGTTTCTCTTGAATCTGAGATTTTTTGCATTCGATTTTTGAAGAGCTTCTTTTTGTTCAAGAAGAGTGTTGAAATAGATAACTGCAGAAAATACAAGAGCCCAAAGAATAACAGTCAATAAAAGAGCTCCCACACTGAAAGACAGATTCTCAAAAAATAAACTGCTGATTACAATTTGTCCAACCAGAATTGAAATAATCAAAAGACATACTCTACAAAATGTTTTTTCTACAAATGCCTGGATGTATAAAGAATATCCGATGGCAATTACAGAAACGAATGTGAAACCTTTTACGATATACGCTGTTGCCGGTAAGAACAGACCTAGTACGGTAAGTCCTGCAAAATAAATCAGAGAAAAATCTGCAAATTTTAAGCCCAGAATACTGGTTTTATCTTGTTTGATGATCTTATCACACGAGTTGGCTGCCTGACTTGCTGCAGCACCTCCGCCTCCACATATACTTCCGATGACAGTAGAGGTATTCCCGAATTTCTGATTGAAAATTTCCAGGGAAATATAAACTCCTGCTAAGGAAAGTACATTAAATAGAGCTTCGTAAATGGTTTGGCTAATAAAAGAATAGGCAAGAACAGTTGCAAAAATAATATAAAGAACCGGTTTGAAATTGAAAGCCAGTTTACTTTCTGCATTTTCTGTTTTCTCAAACAACAGTACAAAATCTGTTGATTTATTATAAAGTTCTTCTTTACCGAAGGTTTTTGCTTTTTCTGAATATACAGAATAATTGCTTCCTGCTTTTTTTACCAGGGAAAATGAATTCTCAACAATCGCAATAAATTCTTCCGGAAGTTCATCCCAATATTCTTTGTCAAGTTCGTAAGCGTCATTTTTTACTCCCATAAAGTTGAGTGTATCACTAAATGCCAGTGCAGATGGATAATTGGGATGGGAATTGAACTGGAAAATAAATTCCTGTTTATCGAGTTTTAGATGGTTAATTAGTTTGTCAAAAATCATATTAATATTTTTATCTAAAATACACAGATGTTTTAAATATACAAAAAAAAATCTCCTTTATTAGTGAGATATAAACGGATGTTGGTAGATTTTATTTGATCTTCAGTATTTTATTTTCTTGAATCCGGACATGGAAAGCAGATTTTGTAATATGGCTTTTGTATTATTTCTTTGTGTAGTTGATGTTTTTAGTATTTTAAACGGTAACATTTTACGAAGGTAAGATCCATTTCCCACAGGCAGATATTCTAAAGTTTTCATGGTTAAGTGTACATTAAATGTTGCCTGTGGGAAGTAAAGGATCTTTTTAAAACAAAGTATTTCGTGTTTTTACCTGAGGCAAAGATGCATTCATAACGCTGGGAATGCAAGAAAGGGATGTCGGAATTGATAAATTTTGGGATGTTTATTAGCGGGTTTTTAATAAAGTATTAAATTAATATTTTGATTTTTAATACTTTATATTTTCTGTCATGGAAATGTATTAAAAACTAAAAAAGTGTAATATTGTGCCTTTAAAAGAATATATGCGCAAGGCTTTTTTTATGTTTCTGTTGATGTTTGCTGAGAATTTCTGCTTTTCTCAAAGCATTAGTGGATTTCATATACCGGATTCATTACAAAATAAAAATGCTGACCAATTACAGAAGGCTTATGATAGGACCTTTCGTATCGATAATAATAAAGCAGAATTCTATGCCAATGTTATTTTAAGTAAAGGTAAAAAGCAGAAAAATAATGATCTGATCTATGACGGCTATTACAAACTGGCTCACAGTAAAGGTTTAAAATCGGAAAACGGACATCCTTACGCGGATACACTCATCAGGATTACCCAGTATGTGAATACCAGGGATTACCCTGCGAAGGCTCATATTATTAAAGGTATCCTGTTCAATTATGAATCCAGATACGGGGAGGCCTTAGATCAATATGTTCAGGCAAAAAAATTAGCTGGTAAAAAGAACCCGGATCAGTTTTTTTATGTGAAAAAACTGGTTGGTATTTTAAAATCGGCAACGGGTGAAGATCAAGAAGCTCTTCCTCTGTTTCTGGAATATTACCAGTATGAGAAGGAAAAAATGCATACTGATAAGAGAGATGTAAAAAGCTATATCGGATCTATTTTTTCTGTAGCAAACAGCTATAACAAAAACAAGCAATATAATAATGCCTTGCCTTACATCCATTTGGGAATTGAAGAATGTAAAAAATTTAATGACTATACCCATTATCCTTATCTGATCTCTTCCTTAGGAATAGCTAATTATTACTTGAAAAACTATAAGGAATCTTATAATAATCATTTGTTGGCTGAGCAAAAATTCAAAAAAAACAATGATGACTGGAACCTTGGGATTACTTATTATTTTCTAGGTAAAATCAATGGTGATCTTCACAAGGAAACTGAAGCAGTACGTTATTTCACAAAATCAGATTCTATCTTTTCAGTGTCTAAAAAGTTTGATCCGTTTATGAGAAACGGATATGAGTTTTTAATTGATTATTACAAGAAAAAAGGAGATAAGGAAAATCAGCTGAAATTCATTAATAAACTGGTGGCGACGGATAGCTTTCTTACTAGTAGTAAGCAGTATTTGTCCAAAGAGATTTATAAAAAATATGACACACCGGCTCTGCTGGAAGAAAAAGAAAGACTTATTGATGAATTGAACAATAAAAACTCTACCCTTTATTTTGTTTTGTGTGGTGGTGTTTTAGTATTAGGTGCTTTATTCTTTTTACTTATCCGGAACAGACGAAATGCAAAACACTATAAAAAACAGGCGGACCACCTTTTAGAAAAATCAAGATTAATGGAAGTTTCTGCTGTAAAGATTGATCAGCTCGCAGAGAAAACAAAAGAGCAAAAGGCTAAAAATATTCTCCCGGACAAACAGCTGCAGGATATAAAAGTGAAACTGGAGGCATTTGAACTAAATAAAGATTTTTTACGTAAGAATATAACGGTAGACAGTTTGGCTAAAGATTTTAATTCAAACAGAGATTATCTGTCAAAGTCAGTGAATGAGCTTAAGGCAAAGAACTTTTCACAATATCTGAATGAATTGAGAATTAATTATATTGTAGAAGAGCTCAATCATAACGAGAAAATACGAAAATATACCATTGCAGCTATAGCTGATAGTATAGGTTATAATAATTCGGAATCGTTTTCCAATGCATTTAGAAAAATTACAGGAACACTGCCTTCCTATTATATAAAACTATTACAGAAACAGAGAATAAATTAAGTAGTCTACAGAAAAATGTGTACGATATTGATCAATTTTGGTAGACCTGTTTTCTTTAAATCGTATAAAAGTATTTGTTTTGCCTACTAAAATATATAATAATCTAAAGTGCACAGTATGGGAAGTCGCATGGCTAAAGAGCTTTTTTTAACAAAGATAGTGTTGTTGAGTCTGGTATTGTTTTCAATGAGTTTTCATTCTCAGCAGTATTATTTTAAATCTAATCCAAATATAGAGGGAAGTCTTTTTTATAACGAGATCAAAAAACTTAATAAAGAAGTTTTAAGAGATTATAAGGACAAAGACAAAGCTATATTTAACGACAACATATTCCGGCTGCATATCCTTGATGGAGATTATCAGAAAGGGATTTATTATTTAAATGAAATTAAAAATAATCCGGATTATACCAATCTTGACTACAGAGAAATTATCGGACTTTCATTTGAACTGTATGCATTGTCAAAATCAGCCCCGGGGCCAACTCCTTATAATGAAAAATACAGAAAAGTTTTTGAACAAAAAATTAATGCCCTGCCAGAGAAAACGAAAATGTATGTTAGCAGTTTCTTCAGGTCTACAGAAAAGGATCTAAAAGACAAAGTAATAAATGCCCTGAAAAAAAGCATAAAGAATGACAGCATTTCTCTGGCTGATGCCGTAAAACTGTGCAGGCTGTATACTTCGTACCTTGTCGTAAAAGAAACAAATCCTGTTGTGCTTCCTTTCATCAAAAAAACAGAACAGCAGCAGTTTGAAATTAAAGATAGTATTGTCATTAAAAGCAATAAAGGGAATGAGATTTCTTTACAGATGATCAGGTATAAAGGATCTGAGGCCAAGGTTCCTACCATATTGAATTTCGGTATTTACAGAGGAAGAAAAATTGATTACGCTGAAAAGTTAAATGCCATGAAAGGCTACGTTATTGTATATGCTACCAGCAGGGGAGTGTACTTAAGTAAAGACAATCTTGCACCATTTGAATTTGAAACGGAAGATGTTAATGAAGTCATAGACTGGATTATTAAACAATCATGGAGTGACGGAAAAGTAGGAATGGCCGGAGGAAGCTATAACGGATTCAGTCAATGGGCTGCTGTTAAAAACATGCATCCAGCCCTTAAAACAATTGTTCCGTCAGCATCCGTAGGTTTTGGAATAGATTTTCCGATGGAAAATAATGTCTTTAATACTTATATGATCAGATGGCTGGAGTATGTTTCCAGAAGCCGTTATGTAGATTATGATGATTCTGATACATTAAAATGGCAGAGCCTTGTTAACAAGATGTATACAAATGGTACGGCATTTAAAGATCTGGATAGTCTTAATGGAAATAAGAATGTTTTTTTTCAGAAGTGGGTGCAGCATCCATCGTTTGATACATTCTGGACTTCTAAAATACCTTATAAAAGAGACTTTGCAAAAGTCAATATTCCGGTTTTGACATTTACCGGATATTATGATGATGACCAGAGAGGTGCCTTTTATTACTACAATGAACATTATAAGTATAACAAAAATGCTGATCATTATTTAGTTATTGGTCCTTACGATCATTACGGAGCGCAGGGGGCTATTAAAAATAACCTGAGAGGATATACCATAGATCCGGCTGCCAATATTGATCACAATACCTTATCCTATGAATGGTTTGATTATATTTTGAAAGGAAAGAAAAAGCCGGGGTTCTTAAAAGGAAAAGTAAATTACCAGGTGATGGGAACCAATCAATGGAAAAGCGCTGCAAATATTGATGAAATAAGTAATAAAAAATTAAAACTGTTTCTCAGCAGATCAAAACTGCAGGAAGTAAAACCGGCTTTAGATAATTCCTTACAGACGATCAGTTTCACAAATAGGAAAGATACGTTACAAAATTTCGACAGGTATAAAATAATGGATATGGCAATTGATCCCGCTGTTTTAAAAGATAAACTTGTTTTTGAAAGTGATGCATTGCGGGATCCTGTGGAGATCAATGGCAGTTTCACCGGAAATCTGAAAGTTACCATCAATAAAAAAGATATTGATGTTAGAATAATCCTCTATGAGCTAACTTCTAAAGGGGAATATATTCAGCTTTCTAGCTACTTAGGGCGGGCAAGTTATGCAAAAAATAAGGAGAAAAGACAGTTGCTTGTTCCGGGCAAAATATCTGAAATTCCTGTTAATAATACCTATTTCGTCAGTAAAAAAATAGAAAAGGGCAGTAAGCTGATTATTGTTTTGGGGGTCAATACATCTCCCTTCGAACAGATGAATTATGGAACCGGAAAAGATGTTAGCCTCGAAACAATGGCTGATGCTAAAGAGCCTTTGGAGATCAAATGGTATAATGACAGTTATGTGGAAATTCCTATTTTGAGACAATAAACGGAATAGATATAAAAATGAATGGATTTTTATATCAGAATATCCTGTGATTTTGAAGTTCAGATTTTTAGAAATATCATATAAAATACTGAGGATAACTCCAACTTTAAAGTATAGAAAATAAAGCTGAGAAATAATATTTTTTATTTAAACAAATGTTTTATTTTGTTATTATTTTATAGCTTGTAGTGGGTTTTGCCCTTGTTTTGTTTATTAAATTTCGCTATTCTATGTAATTTGTAACAAACAGAAATGAACTCAAAAAAACTTAAAAAATCATAAAGTTTTCATAAAGTTTTAAAAAAGGAGGGAAATGTTTTTGTATTTATAAAATATGTCGTACTTTTACATCGCCTTGAATGAGGGAACAAGTCAAGGTAATAAATTTTTTTTCATCATTTGTGTTTTTAGAATCGTATCGCCTGATACGATTCTTTTTTTATTTATGATTCATAATTTAAGAGCAGATCAATAAAGTAAGAATAGGTAACTGAGCCTTCTTGTTGATTACTTTTCAGAAACAGGTTATTGGTAAATCCAAAGAAGTCATCCAACCATCCCTGATGCTGAAAAACAAAACTTTTTTCATAAGCACGGTCTCTTTTCATAGCTGGAGAGTACTGATGAAGAATATTCTTTACAAAGTGTGGGTCTTCCTCCACAATGAACCTTAAAAGACTTTTTAAAGTGAAAAATTCAGTACTGTATCTCAACTCCTGATTATCGGAATGAATGCCTATTAAATACCCTACGAAATTAGCTTCCTGCTCTCTGGCAAAACCCAGTTGATGAGAACTTTCGTGAGCTGTTGTAAAGGGAATGAATGTATGAGGTAATTCACTGTTAAACTGAGCTTCAGCAGTAAAAGGATTATAGTATCCCAGAATTCCTGTAAAGTTCATTACTTTTTTGAATAAACTGGGCTTGATATCCAGAAGTTGAGGAGCTTTTTTATCTGAAATATAAGAAGGCAGTTTGGTCTGTTGGTACAGGATTTCCTTTTGTATATCCGTAAGGTTGGTGATGATAAAAACACCATTTTTATCCTCATGAACATACTGTCTGGTTTGCTTACATTTTTCAAGATAGATAAGGGCTAATTTTTTTGCCTTATTCATATTGGGCTCCTCCTGACTGGAAAGTTTTTTAATAATTGGAGTCTGGAAATACAGCATTCCCCAGAAGATTTGATAAATAAAATAAAAAACATTTATAATAATAAGAATCCTTATCAGTGAATCATTTCTTCGCTGTTTACTGAATGAAGTAATCAAATAGTATAAAAGAAATATTCCCAATAGAATATAAATCAAATCTCCAACAGAAAACGGAACCCAGCTGAACAGCATCTGATGAAACTCTTTCTGAAGTTCAAAAAAACTTTCAAAAAAAGAAATTATCACTTTGGATTTTGAGAATCCATAAAACAAAAGAAATTGGGCAAGTAATACACCTGCCCAAAATCTCTTTTTCTTATATATATTTGTTATTATATTAATGACCACTGCCTTTGGATATTTTATCAAGATCAATGCCCTGGGCTTTCAGAATTCCACTTACACGGATCGCATAGAATGCAAGATAAGCAAAACAAATCACCCCTACGATATAACTGAAATGAATATTGGTAATATCTGCAATATAACCCTGTATAAAGCTTACAATACCTCCACCCATAATCATCATAATAAGGTATCCTGAACCCTGATTGGTATGCTTTCCAAGTCCGTTGATAGCCAATGCGAAAATACAAGGCCATAAAGTAGAGCAGAAAAGACCTACACTGGTAAATGCATATACAGATACCATTCCTGTAGTGAACATCCCTATAAGTAGAGCTGTGATCCCTGCCAGAGAGAAGATCAGAAGCATTCTTGCCGGGTTTCCTTTGCTTAAAATATCACAGATAATCATTGCGATAATGATAAACCCATATACATAGAACGGAGAAAGATCATGATCGGCAATAGCGTTTACCAATAAAAATACACCGAATGCAAGATAAGGAGCTAAGAATCTTAAGATCTTTTTGAATCCAGCATTGACGTCAAATGCTTCTACAGCACCTGTCCAACGGCCAATCATTAATGATGCCCAGTATAAAGAGATGTAAGGGGCTACCTCTTTCGTTTCAAATCCCAAGCTTTTTTCCATATACGCGGGAAGGTTACTGGCTGTGGAAACTTCTACGCCTACATAGACAAAAATAGCGATCATTCCCATCACCAGCTGAGGATACTGGAATGCTGACTTTCTATGTTCTCCCGGAGTTGTATCATCGGTGTCCTCAGTGTTTGTTGGAGTTACTGCAGGAAGGGAAGAGAATTTAAGCATTAAAGCTACCAGAGCAAAAGCTGCTCCTAATATAAGATAAGGTGTTTTTACACTTTCTATACTCGCTTCAGTATTGGCTGCGCTTGCAGAACCAAAAATAGCAAATGCAACGATAAGAGGTCCAATAGTAGTTCCTAAGTTATTAATCCCTCCTGCCATTGTTAGCCTCTGAGATCCCGTTTCCGTAGGGCCTACTTCAATAGCAAGCGGATTAGCAACAATCTGCTGAAGAGAGAATCCTAAACCTACAATAAATAACCCTGAGATCATTAAAGGGAAAGAATGCATATTGGCAGCCGGGTAGAACAATAAGGTTCCCAATGCGGAAATCAGAAGCCCTACAATAAGACCATTCTTATATCCGATTTTATTGATCAAATCCTGTTTAAGGCTCTTTGATACAAGCATATAAATTAAAGAACCTACAGTATACGCTACATAAAAGCATATCTGTACAAGCATACTTTCAGTTTGGGATAGATTGAAGGCTTTTTGAAAAACAGGGATCAGAATATCATTACTGGCTGCTACAAATCCCCAAAAGAAGAATACAGTAACCAACGGAATGAATTGGGCCCAATTGGTTTGTTTAGAATAATTTGACATATTTATTATAGATTTCACAAACAAATATAACTATTTCCTTTCAACGGAATACCTGATTAAGGTTTTTTTTATTTTCTCATAAGCCTCTGCCTTTAAGTCTTTTGGCGAATCTGTAGGCTCAATGATTCCATTAAAATATACCTTTACTCTTCCGGGAAAGCCTTTTGAGTTTTCAAAAGGGAACATTTCCTTGAGTCCCACAAAGGTATAAACAGCTATAGGAGAATGATGTTTTGAAGACAGCATAAATGCACCGTCCTTAAAATCATCCAGGATAATTGAAGTATCATCTGGCACACCGCCTTCAGGAAAAATCGCGATACTGTTGCCTTCTTCCATTTTCTCAGCACACCTGCGGTATACATCTGCACGGCTTTTTGCACTGGCTCTGTCTACCATTACACATATCCTTTTATATATGGTTCCGAAAATCGGAATTTTTACCAGTTCTTTTTTTCCTACAAAGCAAATTGGATGATCAGGGAAGAGAATGCATACAAGCATAATATCCATAATGGACGTATGATTGGAGATAAAGACGTAAGGTATATTCTTGTCTTTTTTCTGTTCTGAAAGTTTAATTAAATCATACCTGAAGCCCATTCCGTAAAACATGCCAAAACACCAGAGTCTGACAAGTTTATAACCGTATTTATAATGCTTTTTATTAAAGGATAAAATGTAAACGGGGATTCCAATGCTGACTGTCAGAAAAAATGCCAACAGAAGCAACCAGAATCTCCAGAGATAATTTAAAATTTTTGTCACAGCTTAACCGTTAAAAATTACTTTCTTCTTTATCGAATAATTCAGAATAGAAACCAGCAATATTGCTGCAATTTTGCTGATCATTTCCGGGCTCAAGGTATAAAAAAATAAATTGATATTATCTTTAAATATGAAACTATAGAATATTTGGAAAAAGCCTAAGCTGAGTAATGTTGAAAAAAAGGAGACCACCATAAAATAAGCAAACTCTTTTCTCTTTGAATGTTTTCCTCTTTCAAATACAAACCAGATGCTCAGAAAGTAATTGGTAATAATACCGCAGCTTGTGGAAAAAATGTTACTTAAAGGATAATGTACCCCATAAAAGTTGGTTTCTTTTACAAAGAAGTGCGGAAGATAGGTGCTGAAAATCTTAAAGCTTCCTATTTCTACAATGGCACTCAGTCCTCCTGCAATGATGAAGAACAAAACCTGTTTCTGGCGTAAGAGTATTTCTTTCATTTAATGATTATAAAACTAAAAATGTTTGTACATATTGGATAGCATACCGGGCGGGTTTATATCTCAGCAGATAAACACCTCAGCGAATTCCCTCTGATACTAATGGTTTTGAAATCTCAATAATCCCATGGCTTTACAATATGAATATGCAAATTTATAACTATATGTTAAACACTGAAAAAAGTTGTTAAAATATTTTTTTTAATAAAAATTATTTCTAATTTTAATATTCAGAATGATGTAATTAAGACCTGATAATAAATTCATTTTCAACTCCTTGTGTTGATGGTTTTTTCTATCTTGTAGTGCGCGGTTAAGCGTATATACTCCAAACATTTTATGACCCATTTTTTAATAATATTTGTATGAAACGTCAAAACAAATACAGAAAATTCCAGCTTCAACAGAAAAATATTGAGGCTCTTGAGAAAGAAAATTCCCGCTTCAAAAGAGTGTATTCAGAATATGAAAATATGTCAGACGAATTGTGGAATCTTGAAAACTCCAGCGGAGAACCGGTACCTGATGATTTTATCAATGCAATGGTATTACAGACTTCCTATCTGGAAGATGAAATAGAAGATTGGCTTATACAATTCAACGAAAAAAAAACACAAATCAAGCATTAATGATTTTAGACAGCTTCCAGGTTGTTTTTAAACGCTAATTGAAGATAAATTCATAATTTAGCACCCTTAAATTAAAATCTAAAATATGGTTGCTATTGTAGATAGTGGTTCTACTAAATCGGATTGGGTAATACTTGATGACTTTAAGAAAGTTTTTCTGAAAACAGAAACAATCGGTTTCAATCCGAATTTTATCAACAGAGAACTTATCGCTCCTGAAATACAGAAGAATAGCAATCTGATATCGGTTAAAAATTCAATTACCAAAGTCTTTTTTTATGGTTCCGGATGCGGTGTGAAGAAAAACTGCGAGACCATAGAGGAAGAGCTGAAAAAGGTTTTTGGAAAAGCGGAGATTATTGTGAAGGAAGACCTGATGGCTGCAGCTTATGCGGCATACAGTGGGAAACCTGCTATTGTGTGCATTCTTGGCACAGGATCAAATTCCTGTTTTTTTGACGGTGAAAATGTAAAGATAGAACTGCCTTCACTAGGATTCCTGATTGGGGATGAAGGAAGTGGAAGTGCTATCGGAAAGCAATTGGTGCGCAGATATTTTATGAAAAAACTGCCTGCAGATCTTCATAAAGAATTTGAAGCAGATTATCAGCTTACCGTGGAAGATGCATTGAAAAATATGTATCATACTCCGAGGCCAAACGCCTATCTGGCGAATTTTACCAAATTTGTAATCGAAAGAAAAGATCATCCTTATTTCAAAGACATGGTTTTTGAGGAAATGAAAAGTTTCTTCGAATATCAGGTTCTTCCTTATGAGGAAGCGCATGATGCCGAGATCAATTTTATCGGTTCCATCGCTTATTATTATGAAAATACATTACGTTCTGTAGCTACAGAACTTAATTTAAATGTGGGACATGTTGTGCAGAAACCAATTGAAAGCTTAGTAGATTACCACATTAAATATATACTTTAACAAAAAACAAAATTTTATGTCAAGTAACAACAATCGTGACGAAAAGAACTTTAGCCAGGCAGCGCTAGATTATCATAAAGCAGAACCCAAAGGAAAAATTGAAGTGATCCCATCAAAGCCACACTCTTCTCAAAGAGATTTATCATTGGCTTACTCTCCGGGAGTAGCGGTTCCTTGTATGGAAATTCATGATAAGCCGGAAACTGTATATGATTATACAGGAAAAGGAAACCTGGTAGCAGTAATTTCTAACGGTACTGCCGTACTTGGACTGGGAGATATCGGTGCTGAGGCTTCAAAACCGGTAATGGAAGGGAAAGGGCTTTTATTCAAGATCTTTGCAGATATCAACGTTTTTGATATTGAGATCGATGAGAAAGATCCGGATAAATTTATTGAAATTGTAAAAGGGATTGCTCCTACTTTTGGAGGTATCAATCTTGAAGATATTAAGGCACCTGAAGCTTTTTATATAGAACAAAGACTGAAAGAGGAATTGAATATTCCTTTGATGCACGATGACCAGCATGGAACAGCCATTATCTCGGCGGCTGCATTGATCAACTCTCTGCAGATTGCCAATAAAGATATTGATAAAGTAAAAATGGTGGTGAACGGAGCTGGAGCTGCAGCTATTGCATGTACCAAACTTTATATTTCATTAGGATTGAAAAAAGAAAACGTCCTGATGTGTGACAGTAAAGGAGTAATCAATCATAAAAGAGAAAACCTTACTCCTGAAAAACTGGATTTCATCGCTCAGACAGATATCGAAACATTAGAAGATGCTGTAAAAGGATCTGATGTTTTTGTAGGATTGTCAAAAGGAAACGTAATGACTCCTGAGATGTTGCAGAGCATGAATGAAAATCCTATTGTATTTGCTCTTGCCAACCCGGATCCGGAAATTGCTTATGACCTTGCACTGGAAACCCGTAAAGATGTGATCATGGCAACGGGAAGAAGTGATTATCCTAACCAGGTAAACAACGTATTGGGATTCCCTTATATCTTCCGTGGAGCCTTGGATGTACAGGCTACAGGAATTAATGAAGCCATGAAACTGGCTGCGGTACACGCTATTGCTGATCTTGCAAAAGAACCGGTGCCGGAAGCTGTAATTTTAGCATACAACGTTCAGAATCTTCAGTTTGGAAGAGAGTATTTCATTCCGAAACCATTTGATAACAGACTGATCACAAAAGTATCAAGTGCTGTGGCAAAAGCAGCTATTGAAAGTGGTGTTGCCAGAAAAACCATTACGGATTTTGACGAATACGAGCACCAGCTTTTAGACAGAATGGGTAGAGATGAAAGATTGGTAAGAATGATGCAGAGCCGTGCGAAATCCAATCCGAAAAGAATTACCCTTGGAAATGCAGAAGAATACAATGTATTGAAAGCTGCCCAGATTCTTTATGAAGAAGGAATTGCTTACCCAAGCCTTTTAGGAGATAAAAAATACATCAAGGAGCAAATGGAGCGTTACGGAATTACTCTGGATGTTCCGATCATTGATCCAAGTGATGACGATCAGAAAGAAAACAGAAAAAAATACAGAGAAACCCTTTGGAAACTTCGTCAGAGAAAAGGAATGAACGAGTACAAAGCGAAAAGATATGTACGCCAGAGAGACTATTTCGGGCCTTTGATGCTGAAGCATGGTGATACGGATGGACTTATTGTAGGATTCTCTAAAAACTATACTTCCGTTTTACGTCCTGTTTTAGAAGTTATTGAAAAAGATAAAGGAGTAGATAAAGTAGCGGCAATGATGATGATACTGTCTGAAAAGAAACCTATTTTCTTTGCAGATACTTCTATCAATCAAAACCCTACAGCAGAAGATCTTGTGAATATTGCTAAAATGGCAGAATTTACAGTAAAATCTTTTGCCATTGAACCAAGAATTGCAATGCTTGGATTTGAAAACTTTGCTGCCATCTCTGAAACTTCCAAGAAAGTAGCGAAAGCAGTTGGAATTCTTCATGAAAAATATCCGAAAATGGTTGTGGATGGTGAAATTCAGCCTGATTTTGCAATGAATGCAGACCACCTGAGTGATTATCCATTCTCAAAATTAGGAACAACTCCGGCCAATACATTCATCTTCCCGAATCTGGAAAGTGCAAACCTTTCTTACAAAATCCTGAGAGGAATGAAAGTAGCACAGGTTATCGGACCTATCTTAATGGGATTAAAGCAGCCGGTACACGTACTTCAGATGCGTTCGAGCGTTGATGAGATCGTAAACCTTGCTACCATTGCTGTTCTTGATGCTCAAAGAAGAGAAAAGAAATCGTAATATAGAATGAGCGGTATAACTGGAAACAGTAATCCATCTCTCTTATTTAAAAAATGACACTGTAAACCGTGTTCAGATAGTAAAAAGACTCCATATTTTGGAGTCTTTTGTTTTTCTGTTAATTCCTTGAATTCTTATTTGAAATTTAAGTTAAAAATCATTCGTACATCAAATGAAAACATTAATTAGTTTAAATTGCTATATTTGGGAGTTTTAAAAATTAATAATGATATTTTCTTTACAAGGCACTGTTCAAGAACTTACGCCTACCTACGCTGTCATCAATGTTCAGGGAGTTGGTTACTATGTGGGAATCAGTTTGATGACCTCACAGACGCTGGTTTTGAATCAGCAGACCTTTTTATTTATTCAGCAGATCATTCGTGAAGATGCTCATCTTCTCTTTGGATTTAACACACGTTCAGAAAAAGAAATGTTCAATCTGTTAATAAGCGTTAATGGAGTAGGAGCTGTTTCAGCCCTTATTCTGTTGTCAACATTGAGTCTTGATGAGATTGCTTCGGCTATACTTTCCGGAAACAGTGCATTGATCCAAAAAGCAAAAGGAATTGGTGCAAAAACTGCCGAAAGAATTATTGTAGATCTTAAAGGTAAAGTACAGAAATACAGCGATCCAAACGCGAATATTTCTGTGATGGTGGATAATAAAATTAAGGAAGAATCGTTATCTGCATTAGAAGTTTTAGGCATTCCTAAACGAACAAGCGAGAAGATTGCGGATAAAATTATCAAACAAAATCCAACTATCTCGGTAGAAGAATTGGTTAAACAAATCTTAAAAAACATTTAACATTTGGTGGCGAATATTAAGCATCTTAACATATTTTTGTTCCTGTCGTTCCTGTGTATGTCTGTGAGTGCTTTTGGGCAGGCACAGAAAGATACAGCGATCATAAGAAAACAATATGAAGTGGCTGACCCTACGAGGTATGAAGCCTATTACGACATAAAAACAGGGATGTACTATGTATATCCAAAAATCGGAAATACCATTACAGGTCCTCCTACAGCCATGTCTCCGGAAGAATATAAAGAATATATGCTTGCCAGTCAGACCAGAGCTTACTATAAGGAAAAATCAGATAAGTACAATCTTCTTTTCAGAAAAGATAAATCAGATGCAAGGAGAAAAGGACTTATTCCTTCTGTAATGATCAATAACAAGCTTTTCGAAACCATTTTCGGTGGTAATAAAATTGAAATCATCCCTTCAGGGTATGCATCCCTGGATTTTGCAGGACTTTACCAGAAAATAGATAACCCAATGATCCTGCCTCAGAACAGGACCAGTTTTACCTTTGATATTGATCAGAGAATTCAGTTGGGATTATTGGGAAAAGTAGGGGAAAACCTTCAGTTAAAGGCCAATTATGATACCCAGAGTGGTTTTGCTTTTGAAAACAGAATGAATCTTGTATGGCAGGCAAAAGGAAGCTGGAAAGATCTTCAGAGCAAAGGTCTTGGAAATGTAGATAAACCGAATGAAGGAGGAGAAGATAAAATCATCAAAAGAGTTGAATTTGGTAACGTAAACATGCCACTTTCAACCAGCCTTATCCGTGGTTCACAATCACTGTTCGGGGTGAAAACAGAATTCCAGTTAGGAAAAACATTTGGAACCGTAGTTCTTTCCCAGCAACAGGGTGAAGCCCGTAATATTGTAGTACAGGGTGGTGGTGTGATGAACAATTTTAAAGTCAATGCCATTGACTACGAAGAAAACCAACACTTCTTTATAGGACATTATTTCCTGAATAAGTATGATGATGCCTTACTTAATTATCCGCAGATCAACTCAACCATCAACATTACCAGAATGGAAGTCTGGGTATTGGATCAGGGGAACAGTAATCTGGCATATCAGAAAAGTATTATCGGGATCAGAGACCTTGGAGAAGGACCCGGAGGAGTTACGCTGCCGGATAACTCGCTGAACGGTCTTTATGATGCTGTTTCATCGGTAGCAGGAACCAGAGAAGCAGGTAAGAACTATGGAACTATTTTCCAGGGGCAGGTGCTTCCTGGAGATCCCGCTCCTTACGATAACGGAGAACAATTCATTTACAATACAAAAGCCAGAAAACTGAACAGTAATGAATTTACCTTCCAGCCACAGTTGGGATATATTTCATTAAATCAGAAGCTTAATGACCAGCAGCTTTTAGCTGTTTCTTACTCATACACCGTTAACGGAAGCAATAAAGTATACAAAGTAGGGGAATTTTCTGAAGAAAGCCCGGTGTTGATTACCAAGGTGTTGAGAGTAAACAATAAGGTGAATACGCAGTCTCCGATGTGGGATCTGATGATGAAGAATATCTATTCTATAGATGCAGGACAGGTATCTCCGGATGGATTTATCCTTAACGTCTATTACCGAGATCCAAAAACTGGAGGTAAGGTAAATTATCTTCCGGACACTCCTGTAAAAGATCAGAACCTATTGAAGTTATTTAACTGGGACCGTCTCAATATGAACGGCGATATTCAAAACAATAAAGACGGAAGTAAGGGAGATGGTATTTTCGACTTTGTGAATGGAATTACCATCAGACCGGAAACAGGAAGAGTCATCTTTACCAAAGTGCAGCCTTTCGGTAAATATCTGGAATCAAAATTAGGGACAAGTGATCCTCAATATGTTTTTCAGGATCTTTATACCAAACAAAAACAACAGGCGATTTCCAGTAACCTTGCGCAGAGGTATACCATGGAAGGACGCTACAAAGGTGTTCAGGGACAAGGTATTTCTCTGGGTGCTGTAAACGTTCCTCAGGGATCAGTAAAAGTGGCTGCAAATGGGGTACAGCTTACAGAAGGAGTTGATTATACCGTAGATTATATGCTTGGTACGGTTACCATCATCAATGAAAATGTAAAACAGTCCGGACAGGCGATCAATATTTCACTGGAAAACCAGTTGACATTTAATACCCAAAGGAAGAGATTCTTAGGATTAAACTTAGAAAGAAGATTCAGTGAAAACTTTATCTTGGGAGGAACAGTAATCAATTACTCTGAATCTCCATTGACTCAGAAAGTGAACTTTGGCCAGGAAGCGGTAAACAATACCATGGCAGGGATCAACCTGATGTATAACAATCAGGCTCCTTATCTTACAAGACTTACCAACAAACTTCCGATGGTGAAAACCGAAGCTCCATCCAACTTAAACTTCAAGATGGAAGCGGCCTACTTGTTACCTGGCTTGAATAAAGGAACAAATAATCAATCTTACATTGACGATTTTGAACAAACAACTTCTAAAATATCATTAAAAGAGCCGGCAGCATGGAGCCTTGCTTCAAAACCGGAAAAAAATACATTGCCGCCATTTAACACTGTACCGGCCAATGATGATCTAACAAGCGGATATGGAAGAGGATTATTAACATGGTATAATATTGACCCTAGATTCTGGGGAGTGGGAGGAAAAGCTCCGGCAGGAATTACACCACAGTCTGTATCCAATCACGCTTCCAGAAGAGTACAATATTCGGAGATTTATAATAACAGAGATTTCGTAGCAGGAGAACAAACCTTCACGAATACTTTCGATATTTCATATTTTCCTAAAGAAAAAGGACCATACAACGTAAACCCGTTAACAGAACAGCCACAAAGCAGATGGGCGGGGATCATGAGATCAATCAGTGTTCCCAACTTTGTTACTTCAAACATTGAATACGTTGAATTCTGGATGATGGACCCTTATGCAGATGGTAAAACGCTGGGTACTGATCCAAAACTTTTACTTCACTTAGGAAACGTTTCAGAAGATGTATTGAAAGATGGAAAAATGCAGTATGAAAACGGACTTCCAACTCCAGGTAATCCTTCTTCTACAACGAATTCAAACTGGGGAACACAACCAAAACAGCCACCAATTTTATATGCATTCTCTACAGAAGGGGATGAAAGAAAAACACAGGATGCCGGATATGATGGTCTTACCTCTGATCAGGAAGCGATGAGATTCGGAAATACTTTTGTAAACCCCGTAACCAATATTGCTGACCCTGCAGTGGATGACTTCGTATTCTATCTTTCTGATAAATTTACAGGAAGCCAGGCTGCTTCAGTGGTGGAACGATACAAATATTTCAGAAACCCTGAAGGGAACTCAGAAGCAAACTCTCTGAATGTAGCTTCGCAAACTCCGGATGCTGAAGATATCAACAAAGATTACAACCTGGATCAGACTGAAAATTATAACCAATATGTTATAAAGCTTGACCAGCCAAGTTTGTCACTTGGAACGAATAATATTGTAGATGTAAAAACAGTAAAAGCAACTTTCCAGAACGGACAGACTTCAGATGTTAAATGGTACTTGTTCAGAATTCCTGTAGCGAATTATGATCCAGCTGAAGGAACACACGAAGATGCAGTATTGAACAACGTAAGATTTGCAAGATTAATGCTGGCAGGATTTGATCAGACCTCTACTCTGAGATTCGGAACAATGGATCTTGTAAGATCAGACTGGAGAAAATATACCAGTAAAATTGCCAGTGTAAATGTTCCTAATTCCGACGAAGGAACCGGAACTGTGACAGATCCAAACTTTGAAATAGGAAGTGTAAATATTGAAGAAAATGCATTGAACCAACCTCCATATGTATTGCCTCCGGGAATTGACAGACAGGTATTGAGTGGAAATGCAGGAGCGCAGAGACAGAATGAAGCATCACTTTACATGAAAGTGAAAGACCTTAAAACTGAGGCAAGAGGAGTATTCAAAAATACAACATTGGATATGAGAAGATACAAAAAGCTGAAGCTGTTTGTACATGCTCACGATCCATTGAACAGAGTGATTGGATTGGATGAGAATACCAAATTCTTTATTCGTTTCGGAAGCGATGCTACTGATAACTATTACGAGTATGAATCATCTTTAAGAATGACTCCTACAACAGCAACAGCTCCTATGGAGATCTGGCCAATGGAAAACGAAGTTGATTTTGATGTTCAGAACTTTGTAGATGCAAAGATCAGAAGAGATAAATCTGGTGTTGCTATTACAAATAGAACCGTTGACACAGGATATCAGGAACCTTATAAAAATATTTATATCAAAGGTAGACCAAGTTTAGGAAATATTACCACCATTATGATTGGGGTAAGAAATGCAGATCCAAGAACAAACTCTACCATAACAAGAGTTTTATGGGTTAACGAAATCCGTCTTTCTGAAATTGAGAATGATGGTGGATATGCAGGAAATGCCAGCTTAAACTTCAATATGGGAGACCTGGCAACAGTGAATGCCAATGCCTCTTATACCTCAGTTGGTTTCGGAAATATCGATTCAAAACCTGCTGAAAGAACACAGTCTACTCAATCCGCATTCAGCATCAATACGGCGATCAATGTAGATAAATTCCTTCCGGAAAAAACTGGGGTGAAAATTCCTTTAAACTATTCTTACTCGCAGACTATTGAAGATCCAAAGTACAATCCTCTGGATACCGATGTAGAATTTAATAAGGCACCAAATAAAGATCAGTTGAAAAAAGTAGCGAGAACCTATACTCAACAGAGAAGTATAGGAGTCGTTAACATGCATAAAGAAAGAGTAAATCCAAATAAAAAGCCTAAGTTTTATGATATTGAAAACGTATCAGTAACTGCTGTTTATAACGATGACTATTTCAGAGATATCTATACCAAGAGAAATTACAGACAGTATCTGAGAGGGTATATTGATTATAACTACACCTTTAAACCTTGGGTACTTAAGCCTTTCAACAAAATGATCAGTGATACGGCGAAATCGACAAAGTATCTGAGATGGGTAAAAGAATTCAATATTAACCCTATTCCTACAAGAATCTCTTTCAGAACTGAAATCGACAGAAACTACAACGAGCTTGAGTTCAGAAATGTGGAAGCAATCCTGAACGGAGACATGAATAATAATTTTGATGCTATCAGAAACAGAAACTTTTTCTTTGGTTGGCAGTATGGATTAGGATTCAATTTTACAAAATCATTAAAACTGGAAATCAATTCTGCAACCAGAACGTTGAATGATAATCTGGATGTAAATTCAATGGACAGCAAATCGATTTTTGGAAATGTATTCAGAGCCGGAAGACCGGTATTGTATAATCACAGAGCACAGTTAAACTATAAGCTACCATTCCAATATTTGCCTTATCTGGATTTCATTGATGCGGAAGTAGGATATGGATTTACTTATAACTGGGCGGCAAGATCTACTTCATTGACTGGATTTGTAGATCCTAACAACGATAATAAAACAACAAGTTTAGGATCCGTTGGGCAAAATACCAATGTGATTCAGGCAACAGCTTCTGCGGATCTTCCGAAGTTCTTTGGCCAGTTTAATTATTTCAAAAATATTAATGCCAAACTTCAGAAACGCAGACAGGAGATGGACTCTTTGAATAATGTATATTCGAAACAATGGGAGAAAAACAGATACCGATATAAGAAATATAAATTTAAGAATAAGCTTACTCCACTTCAAAGCGCTGCATTCTTCTTAACTTCTTTCAAACAGCTAAACGTAAGTTATAACGAAACGAATGGAACAGTACTTCCGGGACTAATATCAGCTCCAAACTGGTATGGATCTGGACAGACACTGGGTGGCCCAACTCTAGGATTCCTTTTAGGATCACAGGCTGACATCAGAAGAACAGTAATGGAAAACGGATGGGTTAGTGATTCTAAATACATGACAGATCCTTATGTAAGAATGTCGACCAAAGAATTGAGAGCCGACCTACAGGTGATGCCAATGAACGATTTAAGAGTAGATCTTAATGTGTTGCATACCTTTAACAGTAACTTCTCCCATACAGGATTCAACTATACCAATGGTGGAGTTCCTGATACAGATTTTACATTTGCCAGCGAAATGATAACCTATTCCAATACAACAACGCTTCTCAGTACGTCATTTAAAGATGGACAGGCCGTTTACCAGGCAATCAGAGAAAATGCAAGAGCGCTTTCTCAACAGCTGGGAGGTCCCGGAGCAGTATTGGATAATAACGGATTTGCCCAACACTATAGCATTGGAAATGCTTATGTATTGATCCCTGCATTTAGAGCAGCGATGGAAGGAAAATCTGTGACACCTATGGGTAATCCTAAAAAAGCAGGATTCCCATTGCCAAACTGGAGAATTACCTATTCCGGGTTAAAGAATATCCCGATGATCAGCGGACAGTTCTCGAAGTTTGATATCTTACATGCCTATACCGCCACTTATACAGCGACAGGTATTCAAAGCAATGTAGATTATCATGGCAACCCGAATGGATACTATCAGGTTGTAGATAACGCAGGTAATATAGACAAAAATGGTGGTGATAAAATTAACCCATATACATTCGCACAGGTGGGATATGTAGAATCTTTCTCACCACTTATCGGAGTAGATGTTACCATGAGAAACAATATGCAGTTCGGAATACAGTACAACAGAACCAGAATGATGGTACTGGGATTAGTCAATCAGACGCTTACCGAAGATGCCAATACAGAATATGTAGTAAGACTTGGTTATATTGTACGAAACTTCAGATTGGGAACAGCTAATATCAGAGGTCGAGGAACAAGAGGAAAAGGAAGTGACCTTAACATCAGAGGAGATATTTCATTAAGAGACAGTAAAACATCTATTATGAATATTCTGTTAAATGATGCCCAGGTTACAGGAGGACAGAGACTCATGAACATTAAACTTTCCGCAGATTACAATGTTTCCGAGAATCTGAATCTGAGAGTATTCTACGAACAGATGACCTCAAAATACAAGATCTCCACAGCATTCCCGCTGTCTACGATCAGAGCAGGTATTTCAGCCACATTTACATTCGGTGAATCCGGAGGTGGATTCTAAAAATAATACAAACATAAAAGTCCTTCATTTGGAGGACTTTTTTTTATATCCAATATTTGAAGCTACTATATTTTTGAATACATTTGTACAAAATAAAAATTTAAAAATGAACACACCATCAGAATTAAAGTACACGAAAGATCATGAATGGATCAAGATCGAAGGTAACGTTGCTACAATCGGTATTACAGACTTCGCACAGGGAGAACTTGGAGACATCGTTTACGTTGATGTAGATACTGTAGATGATGATCTTAATGGAGGAGACGTTTTCGGAAGTGTAGAAGCAGTAAAAACTGTTTCAGACCTGTTCTTACCTATCTCAGGAAAGGTTATTGAGTTTAATTCAGAATTAGAAGATCAGCCTGAACTGTTAAATACAGATCCTTATGGAGACGGATGGATCATCAAATTGGAAATTGCTGATGGAGCAGATCAGTCAGAGTTACTTTCTGCAGATGATTACAAAGCGATCATTGGATAAGATTTCAAAAATATTTAGTAAGATACTGCCCATTTATTGGGCATTTCTTACTTATATGCTTTTCAAGCCGGGAGAAGAAAACCATGAATATTGGTTCATGTTCAGCGGTATCGACAAGGTTTTGCATGTAAGCATATTCGCAGCACTGGGTTTCTCTTTCATTGCTGCTTTTCCCAAAATAAAATTCTCATACTTTGTCCAGATCATCCTTATTTATTCTTTCCTTACAGAAATCTTGCAGGAAGAAATGGGATTGGGAAGATCGATGGAAACTTTAGATATTGTAGCAGATACGATCGGATGTCTGTTAGGATATTATACCTATAAGTTATTAATCAAGCGTTTCTTTTAGCACGCCTTTCAAATCATCACGATTTTATATCTATTTTTTATTCCCTCTTCACCAGTACATTTAAGCTTTTCACTCTCCAATTTTATTAGGAGCTATTTCCTGCTATCCATTCATACTCCTCGCGCCCTCGCCCTCCAACGCTCTCACCCTGAGCGAAGCCGAAGGGCCCCCACACCTAAAACCCACCACCCTCCAACCCAAGCTGCGGGGTAACCATTTCTATCAGGGCTAGGGTAGGAGTCGTTAATGATAAGTGGTGAATGATGAATGATGAATGATGAATGATGAATGATGAATGATGAATGATGAATGATGAATGATGAGG
>NZ_LUVZ01000007.1 GCF_001593385.1 Chryseobacterium cucumeris
CAAAAGAGAAATTATTGGAAACTCTTGCAGAGGAACAAAAAATCCTTACTTTTGGAAGTAAGGAAAATATTGGATAACTGACAATTATTTTTAACCCTAACTGTCAGATCAAGTCGTGGCTATTACAATTTATAGCACAATTAATACCAAGCTCATTTTTTAGGCAAAGTAAAATATTTAATATCAAGTTTTCAATATGCAGTTTCCCTCCTTTTAATATCCTTCTCTGCCCTTCAGTCACGTCTTTAATCACCAGCAAAATTCTCACCGCCCAACCCTCACCTGAATCTGCTAATTTGTTAACCTCTCTGTTGATAAAAGAAGGCACACTCTAACCACATGAATCAGATACAACACCCTTCCCACATTCCACACTCACTATTAAATTTCTTTTATTCCCTTCTAAAAAGGTATCCCCAAAGATCTTTAGCATAATTTTCACCAGTAAAACTTCAATTCTCCTTTTAGCATCTTGTACCATATATTATAGTTAAGGGACTACATGAATGAATGTTGCTACTTATTCTTTAAAAATAATACTTCCACCATCCCTTTTCAAAATTCTTAAATATCAAAATTTATTACTATAATCGAATTACATTATGATGATTATGCAATCTTAAATAGACAGAAAATGAAGATTTGTGAAAAAGCGATAAGATCTAGATTCAGTATTGGCTGATAATATAATTCTACATAGAAATACAAAAAAATATATGGCTTCCCTACATTAAGCTTCCTTTGGAGTTATATTTTTTACTCTGAATTTGAACGTACACCTGAATAAAGAATAATCTTTTTAAAAACTAATAATAAATAAAAACATTTCCAGACGTTTGTAAGTAAAACTCCGCTCCGATTGCTTGAGATATTAATCCAAAAAAATTATTAATCTCAGCTATTTATTTAGCTAGCAGCCATACCTGCGAAATAACTTTCTTTATAAGTTTTGTCAAAATAATTACCCAAACTAATGATATGGCTTTCGTCTACAGGATTAATATATTTAAGAAACATCTGCTCTGTAGTATGTCCGGTTGCCTGCATCAATAAAGGAGTAGGAATTTTGCCATAAAAGTTAGTTGCAAAACTTCTTCTCCCGATATGACTTGTAATTACTTCCCATTTTTCAACTATTAATTTCTTTACCCTGTGCCCTATACGTTTTACTGCATTTACTGGCTCAGTGAGCTGAGCAATTCTTCCAATTTGTTTAATATGGTTATTATATTTCTTAGCAGAAAGCTTTTGAGGAAAATTATTTTTGTATCGTCTAATAATTTCTAAAACGACAGGATGTGTGGGCAACAAGATTTCCTTCTTTGTTTTTTGCTGGATAAAAGAAATACAAACCCTGTCATTAACTTTTTTCAACAGATCGGAATTGAATTTCATAAAGTCAGAAATTCTCTGACCTGTATAGCAACTAATAAGCAACCAATCTTTAGCAGCTTGCAGTTCTTCGGGAACTTTCATTTTTACTATTTTCATCACTTCGTTCTCACTAAGATTTATAACTATCCTATTTTGTCTTTCTCGTCTTATATCAAATTCCCTAACAGCTGTTCTTATACCTTTTCTTTCAGCGAAGTTTAAAATTGTTTTTACAAAATGAATGGTTCTGTATATAGTGTTATCGCTGTAAGATTCTTCCTTTCCAAAAGAAATAAATCTTCTGATAAAATCTCCATCGATCGTATTGACATAAAGTCTCCTGGCCGTAAAACCTTCAAACCTCTCAATAAGGTTAAAAAAAACTTTATATCTTTTGTAGGTAGACTGGCAAATGTATTCTTTTTTTGAAGAAATATACATATTGATAAAATAAAGCAGTGAATCTTTTGGACAAACCTCTTTCTCTTTACTGCAGAGGTTCTTTATTTCTTTGAAAAGATATCTTTGGGAAGAGAGTTTTCCCTTTGACCGGTCTTCTTCAATACACTCTGTTAACCGTATTTTCAGAGCATCCAACTTAGCATTAATCTTTTTATAACGCTTAAGGTAAATATTACTTGGTCGTTGTTTTTTACTGTCCCAGTCTTCCTTGCAGATTCTCAGCGGAGTTTTGAAACTGAAGAGCGATTGACCCGATTGATTTTCAATTTTTAAATGAATAATTTCTTTAGCCAATCCACAATCAGAAATGAAAAATTTAAAAGTCATTGCTAGAAATATTAAGTTAATTTCCAGCTAATATAAATCAAAAATAGTCCTGTTTAGACTACCTTTCACTTACAAATATATAATAAATATTTTATTAGACAAGCAAAATTAACTTTTTGCTTGTTAATATTTTAACTTGTTTAAGAATGGGTTTTGTTAAAATTATATATTATAAAAAAACAACCAGCATAAATTAATTACAATGATTATTTATTTATGAATAATCTCATATATAGATAAATATCACGAAAAAAAGTCTAAACAGGACTACTTCATATAAACACACATGAAATTAACACAACAACCTAAAAAATGAAAAAATTTTTATTATTAAATTCCCGGCTCTGCTCGGGAGATCCTGCTCAAACTGAAATGAATGTCTCCATTCCAAATCTCATTTGGATGAAAAAAAAGTATAAGCTTATTAGGGACAGTATTAGCTAAATACATACACACTTACCAACACGCTTCATTCACTTAATAAATATTATTTATAAGTTTTTACTGTGGCGGGCGCGTTGCTCTAAAACTTCTGCCCGCCAATTTTTAGAAATAATGAAAACGTATTAATAACATACAATTTATAAAATTTCCCAAAAAAGTGATTTAATTATAATATTTAAGCCCCTTCTGGTTTCCCTCAAATATGCCACTATCACACTACACAGGTGATGAGAAAGAAAGGGGCTTAATTTTTATATGTGAATGGCACATATGTAACAAAATCAATCTTTTATAAAAATAGGATTATGAAAAAAAAACTTATTTTAATCTTGGCTATTAATAGCCTCAGTATTAGTGCACAGCAAGGAGGAGTTGGCATTGGGACTACAAACCCGGACCCATCCGCAGCCCTGGATATAACTGCTGCCAATAAAGGGATTCAACTTCCACTCGTTGCACTCACTTCTACTGTAGATATAACTACCGTTGCCAATCCTAAAACAGGATTTATTGTTTACAACAAAGCCGCAGCCGGAACAGGGAATAATTCCGTTACTAAAGGTTTGTATACATACAATGGAACGATATGGGAGAAAATGTGGTCGAAACAGGAGGTTAAAACTGAAGTTGCCAAAATTCCATTTATAACACCTGTCTTTGCCGCAAGTAATATGGCAGCATCAGGAAGTATTGCTGCTGGTACAATTACAAACCTCACCTTTAATACCTTATACAAGGATTCTCCGACCGGTGTTCAGGGTTCATCCCCAGCTTATACCGGATACCGAGTACAAACCTCAGGTGGCTACGTAATTTCCTTTAATGTAGATTTAAGAAACGTAACGGGAGATACTAACGGCGGAGCTATGGTTTATGTACAAAAAAACGGAGCCAATATATGCAGCTATGGAACAGATAAACGATATCAGTTCGGGGGGGTATCAAGTACCTGCAGTGTAAAACTGGCAGCCAATGACCTCATCACATTCAGGGTACAGTCATCTAATACCGCATATCAGATTACAAACCCTAATGTTTCCATTTCCAAAATATCAAATAATTAAATCAATCTTATGAAATCAAAACTTCTCATCTTATTTCTGGGATTAATGGCCATTATGAATAATGCCCAGATGGTGATAGGATCATCCAATGTTTCACAATCAGCCATTTTAAAACTTGATTCAAATAATAAAGCACTAAGGGTTCCAAATCTATCTGTGACAGATAATGCTGATGCAGCAAGCCCCATTGCTTCTCCGGCAACAGGGGTAATGTTTTATAATACTAATTCAAATACTGCAAATGATATCATAAAAGGGATAACCTATTGGGGAAGTGATAGTAAATATCACCATCAAGCCAATGCAACGTCGACTGATGATATTATCGCAACTGAAAATATTCCTTTGTTAATCTTCAGTGCTGCTGTCGGTCAAAAAGCAACCATCCCTATAGGATCTGCCGGAGGTGGAAGCTCTACCACCCTTACCCTTACCCCTTCGGAAATTATCTTTGATAAGTATGTCGGATGGAATAGTTCCACAAGCCAGTATAAAGTTCCGTCCACAGGAATATATATGCTTGAGTTTATTACCGAAATGTCAAATATAGGAAATAACGGAGGAACTACAATTCAAGAAATATTCAAAGGTTCATCTTCACTTGTAAGCGCTTTTGGACGGGATAATGTAATCAACAACAGGATGTACACCACAGTAATCAGTACCCAAAATATGACTCTAAGTGATCTTATGACTTTTAAATATCTCTACACTGCAAATAATTACAGAATTGAATCGGGAACAATCAATATTTATAAATACCAGTAATTATGAAAAAACAAATTATCTATATATTATACCTGCTGTTTATTTCTTGCAGCATATCGATAAAGTCTCAGGTAGGCATAGGATTAAACAATCCTGACACCAGTGCAATACTGGATGTATATAGTACCAATAAAGGATTACTAATTCCAAGAGTCCAATTACTGGGAACTGATGATATCACTACAATTTCTGTAACATCCTCAACAAACTCGCCGGAACAGGGCACTCTGGTGTATAATCTTTTAAACAGTGGTACCTCTCCCAATAATGTATTTCAGGATACATTTTATATCTGGTCAGGGACCCAATGGGAAAGCATTGGAGAGACCGCTGATGTCCATACAGAAATAAACAATAATAATCTGACCAAGGTTCTATTTGCTGGAAGCCCGGTGGTGATTAATGCAGCCTATACAATGCCTAACTATTCAGCCTGGACTACAATGAATTTTACGACAGAAAATGTGGACATAGGAAATATCCATAATGGAGGAACATTTACTGTGCCAGCAACAGGACTCTATTCATTCTTCGGAGACATTTCGCTACGTTTATCAAGTACTAATGGTAATTCAAAAGCATTTGGAGCCCGGATTTTTAACAATACAACCACTACAGTATTGGCCATTTCATATTATGGTACAGGGGCTGGAGGTGCACAAGGAGATATGCCATTGTATTGGATGGGTAACCTAACTGCTGGGGATCAAATTCAAATCCAATACAGAATGAGAGCAGATAATTCAAGCACATTGTCTACAGCTACTGTTTCCAACATAACTGTAAGAAAACATTTTTAAAAATAATCTTAATCATTGTAATCTTCCTTTGATATCCAAAAACACAAATTTAATTATAGTTATGAATACTGTATAAATATAACTCATTACGCCCTTTTATTGTTCTATAGCTTTGTAGGTTTCAAAACCAGCGTTGGTACAAAAAGGGCAAAGTGATTTTAATTACTATCATCTAAACAACTTTATAGAACCATGGCAATCGTCTATTTTCAAAAAGGATAACTATCATCATTAGTCATTAAACTTTATAAAAACAAAATTATGAGAAAAACAAACATTACATTCATGGCTTTTTTATTAATGCCATTTTTATCATTTTCCCAGGTCGGCATCAACACGGTGTCACCACAGGCTACTCTACATATTGATGGAGGCAAGGATAATCCCGCAACAGGAACACCATCCATTGCTCAACAAGTCAACGATGTTGTTATAACTTCCACAGGAAGAGTGGGGATTGGTACCATTACCCCAACAGCTCAACTTCAGACTACTGGTAATATGATATTAGGAACTGCAGCTCTGACCAATGGAGCTACAGGTTATAGCACAATAGTAAGAAATAATATAACGGGAGAATTAAGGACTGCGTCCTCTACCAGTGGAAATACATATGTATTTAATAATGTCATTTATCAGATCAATAATGTGAGTGGTGACTTCATCAATGATCTGAATACTAATATTAATTCAACCCAATATACATTAATCATTACAGGAAGTAGTTTTATTACAGCAAATGGAGGTGGACTTTCAAATTCAGTAACAGGAACATTTTCTCCTAAAAACATATACGCTTACCAGAGCGGTGGTACCTGGCATTTATTTGCCGATTATAAAGGAGGAAGTACTGCTGATGGTATAAATGGCTCCTGGACTATAAATTGTCTTGTTATTAATAATACTTTCATGAATTCATTAGGAACAGTTACTTCCAACCTTGGAGGAAGTTCAACCGGCTCTGCAGCTACACCAGCAGGATTGTAAATTAAAAATTGGTTTAGTATATATTTAACCTATAATAAAAATGAAAAAAAACATTTTACTCTTAATATCCCTTTTAGTTTCATTTGCTGCCAAATCACAGTTTGGTATTAATACCCCAAACCCTCAGACATTACTGCACATCGATGGAGCTAAAGATAATCCGATAACAGGAATACCATCTACCTTACAGCAGTCAAATGATTTCGTTGTGACTTCTGCTGGAAATGTAGGTATCGGAACTATATCACCTGCTGCCAAGCTTCACACTACCGGAAATATGGTTTTAGGAACATCACTACCAAGTTCAGGAGCGTTGGGATACGGAACTGTTGTTAGAAATAATACAACAGGAGAGCTGAGAACAGCTTCTTCAAATAGTGGGAATAATTTTATGTTCAATAGTATAACTTATCAGCTAGATAATGTAAATGGTGACTATATAAGTAATTTCAATACAAATATTGACAGTGCACAGTATGACTTAATTATTGTAGGAAACAGCTTTAACCCAGCTACAGGAATAGGACTTAGCAATTCAAACTCAGGAACTTTCGATCCTGAGAACATATTCACATTCCAGCAAGGAAGCACTTGGCGTTTATCAGCAGATTATAGAGGAGCGAATACCACAAACGCAAGTAACGGTTCATGGACAATTCATTGTCTTGTCATTAATAAAACTTTTACGAATTCATTAGGAACCATCACCACTAATATGGGAGGTAATCAAAATAGCTCAGTCTCTTCTCCCAGCGGTTTGTAGCTTTTGCATCACTATTTGTAGGTATGAACTTATATTTTTAATGATGAAATGGTAAAATCAAGTACCAAGATAATTTTTTGATAAAGATAGAAAGATCTGCGCGTATTTGAAATTAACTGAAAAGCCATTATATACTGCATTTTATATGGGTAATAATTATAAAAAATGGATTTTAAAAAGATTTACATAGGAAAAATGATTAAAGAAAAAGTTACGGAAAACGGAATAAAAATATCCCGTATCTGTAACTTTTTCAATTTCACCGTAGATGAAATTGAAAAAATGTATGAAACCAAAAGTTTGGACTGCGAAATACTTTTAAAATGGAGCAAACTTTTGGAATATGATTTTTTTCGACTCTATTCTCAACATCTGATTCTATATTCTCCCCCATCTAAAGGAAAAGTAAAAACTATAACAACAAAGTCTTCTTTGCCAAAGTTCCGGAAAAATATTTATACTAAAGAAATGATAGACTTTATTCTTGAACGGATAGATACTGGAGAGATGACAAGAAATCAAGTAATCGAACGCTATAGGATTCCCAAAAGCACTTTATTCAAATGGATTGAAAAGTATAAAACTAAAAAAAATTATTAATAATACCACCCTACTTAATAATATGTAAAACACTAAATAATAACGAACTCTCAAGCTATAAGACCCAAATCATGATTTCAAAAGAAAGTACCCCCAATTATAAGCAGATTTATATAGATATCATTAACATAAAATTCCCCGAAAAAATGGAGAAATGTCTCCCCCTCCTTAATAAAGCAGATTTATTAGAAATAGATATCATAGAACTCAACAACAGAATCTTTGAGAGAATGGATAAGGAAATAGAAAAATTCAATCAGAGACACCGTTCCTATAACTTCCATTCAATTCAAAAAATTCTTGACTATCAGAAAAAATATAAATACAACAATAGTCAACTGGCCAATCATTTTGGATTGAGCCGAAATACAGTTACGAAATGGAAAAAATTGTTTTCTACCAATCAACCATAAACACTACAAATTTTCTGGACATCTTATATAAATATCCTATACATAAATTTTTTTGAATGACAAACTATTCTAATAAATGAAATTAAAATCCTCCCTTTCTCATCATCTGTGATATTGAGTATAAAGTACCGTTTTGTGAGACTTTCTAATAGAGAACAAATAATTTCGCAAATTAATTCTTAACTCTTTAGGATTGCTTTTTCCGACTTGTCTGATTTTTCAGAGATATTGCTCTTTTTTATATAAAAGTTTTCTAAATCTGAATCAGGTGATGCCGTCATCTTATACTGTTTCATAGAAATTGTTTTCTGCTTTTTTACTGCACTTCCATTTTCCGTGTGCGAAAATGAGAAATAAACTGTATAATCCTTTGGTCTTTCGCCTCTTGAATTTTCGTCAAACATATCAGGAGTATAAGCTACGTAATATTGGATTCTTTCTTTTTTATCAATAAAAGTTAAATTACCATCTTTTATAATTTGATTGTTTAATACTTTTAGCTTTGGTGTAATAGTAAACTTAACATTGTAGGCTCTAATACCTCCTGTATTTCAATTACAAGCAATGCCATTTTTCTAATTATCTTTAGATCAAACTTAATATCTATATCAACTTCATACTCATCTTCTTATTTCCAAGAAACACGTTGAGAATTGAAATTTGCTATTATGACCGCAACCACGGCTAAAGCTGCTACCATAACCTCCCATTTAGAATAAAATATCAGAATAACAGAACCACATAAAGCTAAATATTCTATACTCAGTATTAAACTTCTCAATTTTTTCATATTTAATTTTATTTTAAGAACGCTTGGATAATCATTTTTTGAGATTAATTAATACTCCTTAACAAGAACAGCAGCATATTCAATAAATTCTTGGCTTAGCGTTCTATTTTGAGAAAGAGTTAATTTTAATCATCTTCATAATTTCTGATATACTGTTTTAACATAAGTTGTAAAGTGACAATTTTATTTGCAACCATGCTACATTTTTTTAATGTAAATTTTGTAAGGACCTTTCTTAAGCATTTCGATATTCGTCAGGGTTCTTTGTAGTAATTACCTTGCCAATATCTCTATATAACTCTCTTAATTCCCCTGGAAAACTATTCTCAGAAGTTCACCATATTAAAGCTTTCGATAATCTTTTTTTTACATTTCCTCTGCAACGGTTAAGACATATATGAGTTTATTTAGCAGTTCAAGAGTGTAATTATAATGTTCTAAAGTCATTTTTGGAGATTGTTTTTTGAGATTTAATAACCCCGTAATTTATGTAATAATGATGACAGCTTTCCGTTTTCTTCAATAAATTCCAATAAAAATCTTTTGGTAATACTGAATTGTTCATTATTTTTAGCCTTGGTACACAATACCTGTTCGTTATTTTCTTTTATTTGAAAACTATGAATGAAACGATTTCTTTTAGTAATAATGGATGAAAATAATTTAGCAATTCTTGTATCTGAATTTGCAGTAATAGTTTCTTTCACTGGCTGCGATAATTCTACTTATGTTTTATCTATTAATTCATGCCAATTGTAAATAGAATCATTTATTTTTAAGATATTTTCAATAACAAATTGGTTATTTGAATTAAAAACACATATTGCTCAACCTAATAGTTCTCTATACCTTTTTGAAGGTAATGCTTGTTAGCTATATTCTTCGTACATAAATGCTGTTCAAAATATTAATACTCAAAGACACATTCAAACTACGCAATCTTTTTTCGTATTATATCGTTTTTTGAGACCTTGCTAGTATTTTATGTATCAAAATACCACTTTTGTGGTATTGCAATTTTTTTGCAAAAGTATAATATTTTGTTTATACAAAAAGGATAGCTGAAACCTAAAAATGAGGCATAACCTAAAACTATAATTATGAAAAAAGTTAAAGAATTGTCAATTACTTGGGAAGGTGATTTGTTTAATATTGATGGAGAGGAATTTAAAGGAATTCCTGCTACCAAAGAAGAATTAGAAATTTTAGAGAAATCAGGTATGAGTAGTAAGGAACCTTGTGGACAGCAGATTTGTCATGAAGGTTGGGTGTGGGTATTAATTGATTCTCCAAGTGGAAACGGATGTCAATGGTTCAAAACAAATGCACGTTGTAATGAATAACATAAATATGGACGGTAAAATTAAATTTCTTATAATTTTTCACTTTCTTATTTTCTTTAATTTATACCATTGACAATTAGTCGTTTGTGAAACAGTTCAAACGAGTGGACACTATTTAAAAGGGGAGTCTGCATACCTTCAAAAGAAATATCGTATGGTTGTGGAGCTACTTTGGGAAAAGAAATCTTTTATAAAAATATGCATTCTAATAAGGTTATAAAAGGCTTTATATTAAAGAAATGGAAATACAACAATGGGTATGAAATTTACGATGTCTATGAAACTCAACACTTCGAATTGAAGCCTGGGGAACAAGGCAGATCCTTTGGTTGTAATCATGTCACTCAAAATCAACCAGCTGAATTCACACCATATGGCAAATTTTATAAAATTTATAGTGTAATTTTATTACTGCAAGCAATTAAAAAGTTTTGATAATGTTATCAAGACTTTTTAATTGTTTCTTCTTTAACATATCAATATCCTATGTTTCTTTGTCATATTCAATTTAATTAGCATTAATAATTATTAACACATTTAATTAAAAAAAACCTAAGCTTATGCAATGCAAATATTCTATTTAATAGAATATGAATAACTATTTTATCGTTTTTTGAGATTATTTCTTTTAGATAAAGGGTTTAATCCTAAATTTCTCTAAGAGGATATTTTATAATATTGTAAAGTAAAAATCTTTAGTTTCACAATAAGCAACTTCTCCGTCAGATTTCATTCTTTCCCAAACTTTATTTCTAGCATCAGGCCAGTTGTCGCCTCCTCGTTCAGAAATAACACGTCTTCCAAACAAAAATCGATAATATAAAATTATCGCTCTTGAAATTCCTTTTCCTTTCTCCAAAATTTCAAAAATTAATATATTTCCATTGTGGTCATCCGAATATTCTTGTTGAAAACTATATAAAAAAGTATAGTTTATTTCATCTTTTGAAGTGTAGAGTTTACTTATCATTTTATTTTTTCTTATACTTTCTTCGTTTTTTTTATGGGGGGAGGTATTTTTTTTAATAAATCTGGTGAGATTAAAATAAAATCTGAGCTGGTCTAATAACGAAAATAAGTCTCGAAATTCCTTTAGGTGATACAATACCTGTTTTTTCTATCAACTGAAATCTAGGATGTTCAAAATCCTTAACAATATCCCTATCTGGATGATTACAGTAAGCTTGAAACTCAAAAACATCACCTTTTTGTAGGTGCAGCAATAAATCTTTAGTTTTTTCTAAGAAAAATTTATTACCTTCTCCTTCCTTGTAGGTCCAATATTTTAGTGCTTCATCTGATAATCTAGTATTTTCTAGACTGAATTTAATATCTATTTCTAACATATTTTAATATTTTTTTTCTAACATTTGTACAATCTTCACAAAGGTAATCGTTTTTTGAGATTATTTGTTGAATAAATAATTATAGATCTATCTTGAAATGATCACGGTTTAGTTTAGTACGAATACAATATAAGTTTTTTCTCATAGCAATTGCTAAATTATTTAACGCTATTACGCCTGGTTCAAAAATAAATTTCTTCTTTGCCATTATTACATTATTAGATCCAAAAAGTGACATATTTATAAACTCTACCGATATTCCATTTTTAAGCCTATCTATTGAATCTATATCAGGGCAATTTAATAGAGTTGTTTTTCTTTATCATAATTTACAAGCGTATAACACATTAAAATGATTGCTTTATATCTTATTTCTTTTGTTGACTCTTTAGCATCGTTTTTTTAGTTTTCTACTTGCCACTAAAAAATCAAAAAAGCTTTTCAGAAGTCCACCAATTCCAACTAGTCCAACTCAGGTTAATATCTGATCTGTTGACATAGGTATTTTAGTTATTTTTTAAATATAAAATATGCAATTAGGTTTCTATAGTTTTTTGAGATTTTGATCACTACGAAAGTGAAGATTATAAATTTTTCTTATGAAATTTAACTCGATTAAATTTTAAAAATAATTCAAAATCAGATTATTTTCAACTTCAATCGAAGAAATTTAATTTAATTTAATTTAATTAAATACATGTTTACAATAGTTTCTTACATAACGTGTTCTGCATTGTCTTCTAGCTCATTTTCATTTTCCCATGCCAACTGAATTGTTTTCTTTTCGATTTCGTTGGGCTCTTTATACCAATATTCGGTTAATATTCCTTTGTAATCATGTAGTTCTGATATATTTATTTCTGGCAAAGTTTTAGAATAAAACATTGCAAAATTTTTCAAGTCTTTTTATTCTCCACTGTTCTTCTTTTTCTCTACTTGCTGAAAGTTTTATTCCATGGGAAATTTTAGAAGACAAAAAATGTTTTTCGGAAACGGCTAATATATCTTGAATAGATTCAGATTTAATCTTTGATTTAATTATTTCTTTTGATTTTTGTACAAACTCTAAAGTTTGATACATCCAAAATTTTCGTTCTGATGCGCTATCTAGTTCTATTGTGAGTTCAGTTATGGGACTTAACGGTTTTTTACTTTTATCCAATATCCACCAATCTTCCTTTAAATCGTCCGTAACATAAACAATGTCTTTGCTAAACTCATTTGAATAATCTATAATTGCTTCCAAATGATTAAGTCAGAATATTTTTGAAAACCTTGTTTTGTATCTCCATCCCTGAAACCTGAAGAAATAGAATTCCGAAATCGAAACTCGCCATCTAAAATAATTTTTGAAATCTGAGAATATGAATATTTATATCTAAAGAGAAATTGGAATTTATAAAACTTAAAATTTTATCATCAATTAATTTTTGAGAAAGTAAATCATTTCGTTCTTTAATTTCTGAAATAACTTTTGATTTCAACTCTTCAAAACACCTATTTAACAATTATAAATCAACACTTTATAAAAAAAAGTATTTATCATTTGATTTTGTCTGATTGATTATTTGCTTAATATTTTCTATGCTTTTGAAATTGTTTTCTAAATCGTCATATTCTTTTTTGGAACTTATTTATTGGCTTGTGTCTTGTTGCTATATATTTCATAGTAACATTGAATAGTATCCATATACGACAGAATTTCTATTAAACAATTGCTAATTACCATTCTTCTATTCAAACTAAAATTCTTACAACTGTAAAGCTGATAAAATTTGCAGATCAGCAACGAATTGGTTCGAGATTTGTTCCTGTGGGTCTACAAACCACTCTTTTTTAAGGGTGGTTTTTGTTTTTTTAAATCAATCGCAAAAGCTGGAGGTTAAACAAAAAGTTTAACTGATCTGAAAAGAAAAATGTTCCGTCTTTCACCTCTTCTGAACTAGATCGCATCGGAAAGCGTTTTCTAGTTTAATAATCTATCTTTTAAATTAAGATTATAAAGTTGAAATTTCATTTTCAGTAGGCAAAAAAGCTATAAAATAAAAAAAATAAGAGTGGAATTTCTTCCACTCTTATATAATTTGATGAAAAAAGTCTATGTGTAATACATGGTAGGACAACTTACCTTTTCTTCTAGGAATTTGAATATTTTTTACTAATAATCAATAATATAATACCACTAATAATTGCAATAAAAATATATTTATAATTAAAAAAACTATGAAATATCGTACTTCCTATTTCTAATTTTTGTATTTCTACATCTTTATAATTTTTAAATTCATCGTTATCAACCCAAATTTTTATTTTAGTTCCTTTTAAAATATTATCCTTGATATTATTCAAATAAGAACTGTCATTATCATTTCCTACATTTTCATATATATAAAATCTTTTACTGATTGATTTCAGTTCAATATACAGGTATAAAACATTTAAATTTGTTTCACCATATTTGAATTCACCTTTTTGTTTCTCTTTCTCAATATAAACATTTTGACTGCTATCAGTTATTATACTAATATTTTTAAACTTATAAATATTATAAAATATTAAACTAATTGATCCTACAATTAAAAATGTTCCCAATGTAGAAATTTTATTTTTAAAAAGAAATTGCATCATTAGACTATCTCGCAAATTTAAGTTGATTACTAAAATTATTCACCTTTTGTTGCATAACTGGTTTAACATATTGATTAAACTGATCGTATAGTAATTCCGCTGTCCCAAATATTCCACCTACAACTGCACCTGCTGCAGAACCGTATCCAGGAAATATAGAACCTACTTCTGCTCCAACTACTATCGAGGTCCCTACGCCTACAGATCTATATGATAAACGCTGACCACTTATATCTCCATTTGAATATTCCATTACATTTGATGTTGTTTCTAATACCGGGAATGCTTTACCTGCGGACTTACCAGTCAATTTTAATAGTTTTCCACCTCCTGGCATATCACCTACAACATCAATTACAGTTGCTACTTGTGCAGCTTTTTTCACTAACGGCTGTATATTCTTTGTTGTAGCTGCCTTTTTTTTCACATTATTCTTAGATTTGGGATCATCTCCAGGACCATATGAAGCATGTGCTAAATGATTTAATCCTGCAACAACTCCCCCAATCACTGCACCTTGCCAGAAGTTTCCTCCAGCAAATTCAGCTCCAATACCTCCTGAAAGAGATCCTAAAACTAAAGTTCCTATTACTCTAGGGGTACCCGTTTTTACAATCTCTCCAAAAGCGGCAGCTCCTAAGCTACCAAAGAAGCCTCCTGCTGCCCCACTTAAGAAAGTATCTCCTTGTACTACACTCAATATTCCTTGAGATATAGCATGAGTACCCGCCTGTACTACTGCCAAGCCAAATCCTCCTACAGCTTCTTTAATACTATTACCAAGAGCAGTTAAAGTTGTCGCTGCTTGTCCAGCCACAGTAAACAAACTTCCTATCCCAAAAGTAACAGCTCCTGAAACAGCACCTGTAAAGGTTGCTTTAAAGGCTCCCAATAAATTCCACTGGTCAAAATTACCCGTTACTGCCAGACTTAATGTATAAGCAGCTAATCCTACAGCAGCACCAATAATTACAGCTTTTACAAGAGCAGCTACAGTAATAGCAGCTAATGTAAAAGGTTCCTCTCCAGTTGGATCATTAAACATGAGAGGATTATTCATCACATACCCATATTTATTATAATTCTGAGTATTTGTAGGATCCGGAATATTTTCATCTGCATTTAAAAATCTTCTTAGTAGTGGATCATATAATCTTCCATTCATATGAATAATTCCTACTTCTGCAAAATGTTCATGGCTGGTATATCCTCTTTCTAATAGTAATGCGGTGCTGTTAATACTATTTTTATCTGTAATAATTTGCCCGCTGCCAATCTGAAGATGTGTAAAGTTACCCCACGCATCAAAATGCCTTTGCTCCAGTTTATTTCCTGCTTCATCGCTAATAGCTAAGATACTGCTTAAATAATCCTTGTGCAAGAACTTATATGAACCTCCAGATTCTTCATAGTTCTTTATATAAACAATATTACTTTCATATGGAGATCCGCCTATATAAAGAACATGTTTCTCCTTACCAGATGTATTATCTTTTATAATTTCAAAACTTCCGTCTTCACTATAAAACTTTGTGAATTTCCCTTCTTTATCAGCATCAAAATTTCCACCATAGGTAACTTTCTGCCTCATGCTTGTCAATCCATACTGGAAAGCCACATCTCCTTTTTCACCATCAATAAAGACAGGATCGTTATTCTCATTATAAGTAATGCTTTGAATAAGATCGTTATTATAGTTTTGAGTTCCTGCAGCATTCAGGGTCATACCTGTAGGCTGATAGATCTTAGATGAGTTTTCATATTTTATGGTTCCCACCTGATCATTTTGTATTATTCTTCCCTTAGCATCATAAACGTTTCTATTAGGAGGAGTAATACCTGTAACAGGATCTGTCCAGCTTACAAGCCTATTATTATCGTCATAATTAAATGATTCTAAAATATTAAAGTCTCCTGAAGTTCTTCTGCTTTTCAGCTCATTCTTCACTCCATCAAAACTGTAGCCCAGATCCAAAATCCCGGATTTAACTTGTGATGAATGATTAACACTCATTAGAAATCCGTTACCATCATAGGCATTAGTAATATTAGCAGCTCCAAGTTTGGAACTAAGAACCTGTCCTCTTGCATTAATATCTTTTATTTCCCATAATACTTTACCGGAATTCTTATCTTTTATCTGGGATAACGTTCCATTCCAGTCATTATAAACATTTTCGATGTTTACTTTTGTAAATACACCTAATGAGTAAAGACTTTTTTCATAAGTAATAACTCTTCCTTTATCATCATAGGTAATTCCTTTCTGAATAAAATATTTACCATTACTGCTTTCTGAAGACGACAGTACTCTTCCCTGCTGGTCAAAAGAAATATTTGAGCTATAAGGTTTTCCTTTTGAAGTTCCGTTTTTGGCGATTACTCTTCCCTTATTATCATAAGTATAGGTAATTGTTTTATCAGTGGCCTGACCATTATCTACAGTTGAAATTTCTTTCTGGCTAATCAGTTGGCCTAAATTATTGTAAACAAACTCTTTTGTTCCTTTAGGGCTGATTGTTTTCTTTGGCTGGCCAAATCCGTTATATTCATATTTATATAATCCATTGGACGGATCGTTAAACTCTGATTTTCGTCCCCAACTATCATATTTAGTAGTAACAATATTCTCTGCATATTGCGCTTTCACCTGTTCACCTGAAGCATTATATGAAAAAGATATGTTTCCGCCCTTATCTGAGGTGGAAATAACATTTCCTAATGCATCAGTTGTTTTGGTGGTAGTTCTTCCATAGCCGTTTACTTCCACTACAGAGGTAATATTACCTGAAACAGAAGATTCCATTTTTTTCCCTGTAAAAGAGGTAATAAGCCCTTGGGTACTAATTTTCGCCAATCCTGTAGTGGTTACTTTAGCAGGGAAAACCGTATCATCATAAGTATTAACATTCCACTGGAGATCACCTGGTATTTCTTCAGAAGCCTGCTCAAAATAAGGTTCACTCTCGCGGATTTTTCGCCCTAATATATCATATACAGAATATACTGTAACATATTTACCTTGTCCAAGGCTTTTGGTTGCTTTCTTATATTCCTGACCTATTTTATTAGTATATTTTTTTGAAATATTTCCATCAGCATCGTATTGAATCAAAGTTATATTAGAATCAATATCTCTTAAATACTGGTACGTTGTAGTACCTCCTAAATTTGTTTTTGATTTTAAGAGTTTACCCCAACCGTCATAAATATTTTCAAGGGTGTTCCCTAAAGGATCGGTCTGGAGTTTTATTTGTCCCCAATCATTATAGTCAATATTGGTTTCAAGTCCCAGATTATCTGTTTTCTTTACTACAAATCTTCCTTTCAGATCATATTTAGCTATTTGTGTTTGTGTTAATGCATCTACACTATTACTGGTGACTGTTTTTGTTACATTCCCAAATCCATCATAATCATAAGTTTCTAATAAATAACCTGAATTGTCTCTATTCCATGTTTTCACAGTTTTAGTTAAGTTACTATCATAGGAATATTCAACTTTTGCAGACTTCACATCACCATACGCCTGTACTGTATTGGTTTGCGATTTTAATCGGCCAATAAAATAATCAGAACCAGAAGCTGTAGGATTATGATTATAATCAAAGGAGGATGTTGTTATTGCATAATCATTATTAACATTAGATATTGTTTGCGCGAGAAGATAATACGCTCCGTAAACAATACTATCTGCTGTAAGTGTATTGGTTAAAAAATCTTTTGTGATTGTAGATTTTGGCAATAGAGCCGTTACAATCTTTGATTTATCTACTCCTGCAGTATTGGTAATTACCTGTCCATTTAAAAGTTGATCTTTCTGATAATTTATAGATTTATAATTTAAAAGTTCGTTATTATTTTCAGAAATAGTTGCCGGAAATATCTTATTCTCATCATTGGTTTTGATAGACCATTCTTTAAGAGTTACTCCTTCATTTAAGGGATCTATTTCAGCTCCTGACCATATTTTTGTATTTTCAAAACCATCTGCATACCATGTAGAACGGGCAGCTTGCCTGTACCCCATAACTCCTTTACCATGAAGGTTAACAATCAGATCTCTGTATTTGAAATCCTGTTTTCTTCCTTCTTCTTTAAGCTGAGTAACAATAAAGCTTTGAGGCATATGCTCTACCTGAACATATGGATAAGTCTGAATCGTAGTTGGTTTATAAAACTTAGCTGTAGTCGCATCATTGGCATCTATTTCATTATATACAATTTCGGTTTTTATTCCTCCTTGATTAATTGCATAGATTCTCTCTCTGTTTTTCATATCATAGTAGGTATAACGAAATAAATGATTTTCAACTTTTACAAAAAAGATATTCTCTTCTTTATTGATACGAAGTGAAACATTCATTGGAATCCAATGAGCACCAATCTGAGAAATCATGCTCCATGGATCTTCATCATATTTTGTCTCAAATTTGATATTTCCATTAATATCCACTCCTGCTGATTCAAGAACCTTGAATCCTCTTCTTGAGTCCAAATCCTTGCAACATTTATGAGCTTGAAAAAGTTGTGATTCGAAACGAATCAAATCACTTTTACCATCACCATTCAAGTCTTTAGCAAAATGTGAGATAGCTACTGTTCTATTGTAAGTTTTATCAACAAGTACAGGCTCTTTAGTATAATATGAAAAATTATCAAAATTCTGAACTGTAAAGGAAAGATTATCATTTCCCGAAACAGGTGTTTTACCAGAATTCATATATAATTTCCAATTGGACGTCTCCGTCCCTTGAGGAACCATGAAGTCCATTTTTCCATCTCCATTAAAGTCTCCAAAAACCATTCCTGTCTTTTCTCCGTAGTAAAGTACAGAATTTGATTTCATTACGTATTTCCCAGCATCATTAATTACGAAAGAGTTGCTGCTAACCCAATCTTTCAAAACCTCAACAAGATTCTCTTTTCCATCTCCATCAAAGTCCATTGCTATTCCTTCTTTCAAAAGATCTCTTACACCAGATCCTACCCAATACGCATCGTTTTGTGATGTGTTTGGATTCACAATATAATAATCAAAACTGCTATATGATTCTACAGGTCTGTGGATGGGTACAGTAGGATCACCCACTATTACTTCAGGATCATCAATCGGACCATTGTATGGATAAATTGTAGTAATATTTTCTACTGAAAACAACACCTCTGAAAGCCCGTCTCCATTTGCGTCTATGTCTCTGAACTCCCTTACATAAGATCTGATCGTTATACGGTCAGATTGAGGATTATCGCTAGGAGAATCATATTTTTTATCATACAATGATGATGGTACTGTTTTGGACTGATTAAGAACATATTGTTCATTTTCCAATACATACTTATCAAACTTTATCTGATTAGATTCTGCTTTATGAGTATACAAGGATTTTACAGGTCTCATTTTGTCATTAACCAATGTTGCATTGATTGCCAAAGCACCTGTTAAATTAATATCAGAAACCCTTACCTTTTTTGCCCCAAAGAAGTTGTTATAGGTAATATAGGTACCCGCTACCGTAGGCTGTATATAATCTCCTTCCCTCTCACAATGCCCATAATCATCATATTGCACACATTCATAATAACCGTCTGCCGAAGTTTGATAAGTTAAAAGGTCCAAATATCCATCTCCATCAAAGTCTGCAATATTTTTACTATCTAAGTTTAAGTTATTGGAGATTTCAGAACTTTTAATTGTTGAACTATCTGCTTTTCTATCAAATTTTATAGGATTTGCAGATTCTCCATTTGCATTAATTTCAGTAATAGTATCAACAAACTGATAACTTGTATTATTATTGGTATATTCTATCTTATAACTTTTAAAAGCACTTGAGTTGGCTTTAACAACAATTTCATTAAGAAGTTTATCCTGATTATAGTAATACCCCTGATGATAAGAGAGTTCTTTTACAGTTCTCTCAACATTATAGTTAAACTGAATTTCATTAAAATGAGGTTTACTCAATTTTTCATTTCCTCCCCATTTAATTAATTTAATTTTACTTACTTCTCCTGCAATAGTTGTCTGCGATGTTATATTGGCATTTTTTTCATACTCATAAGTAATATAATTCCCCTGAACATCCATCCATTTTACAATATTGTATTCCATAGAGGTTCTGCCTGCACTTGCATGCCCAGGATCGTCATGTACTGTATCTCCATACCATGCCTGAGAGCCATCTTCAAATGTGACATGAAAAAGCATTGGCCCCTGAATTCCATTTCTGGAGCCTAAAGACTTGATTTTAAGATTTGAATATTTTTCGGTTACATATTCTGCTCCGTTTTTACCATATTCACCAGATTTTAAAATCAATCTTTGCCCATTAAAGCTATAATAATCGGAATAATCCATCATTATTTCTTTTGCTTCCTTATCCTTATCTATGTTTCGTCCCATTCTGGAAATGGAAGTAATACCCGTTAAATTCCATCCGTATCCGGCAATCCCATTACCAGCACCACTTGTGTAAACCAGGTTGATCTGAGGAGCAACTGTTCTTATTCCTGGAGGTAAGGCAATAGGTAAGGTAAACTGTAACTGTCCACCTCCATTGACCTCCATTTTTCCTTTTGTATCATGAAAACTCTGTTTATCTGGAGCTGTTGCTCCACTTGGATTACTTTCTCCCGCATTTGAATTAGCAGGACCACCTCCAGAGTTTTCCGTAGCAGGACCAATTTTTGCCACAAAGGAATTTGAAACTCCTGCTTTAGCATGGAATCCCTGAGCCATTACCACTGTTTGTGGATCCTGAACCGTCCGGGATACCGTTTCTGTCTGATACAGTATGGTTTGTGAAAAAACCAATACTGAACACAAAGACAGTATTAATGATGAAAAAAATTTCATTTTAGTGTTTATAATAATGTTTTAATAAATTAGATATAATATCCTGAGCACAGAATAATAATTCCGTACTCTTATCTTTGAGAATTTTCTGTAAGTCTATCTTTTTGTAACATTTCTACCGAAGACTCTTCCGTCTTTTAAAGTGAAACGGAGAATATAAACGCCCCAATCATATCCGGTCATATTGATTCTAACTTGACGATTTAGTTCTGGAATATTCTGTTGCTGAAATTTCCAATGAACAGTACTGTGCTGGTAGAGAGAAACGGATTCTATAAGCCCATCTACTTCTTCAGTCCAGTCAATGGTTAAAAAATCATTTACCGGAACCGGATAAAGTCTTATCTGTTTCCAGAATGTTTTTTCATCCATAGCAGGTATTTGTTGAACTGCAGCGGCTGTTCTTGCTTGCTCCTGTAGGTTAGCTTCATTCAAAGCTGTTTCTTCAACCTTTTTTCCTGCTATATCAGTTCCTCTGTATCTCTGGTTTCCGGCCTCATCATATTTAAAGTAAACTTCAGTTTGTGAAAAACCTAAAAAACCAATTAACAGAGAAAATATAGAAAGTAATTTTCTTTTCATTATTTTATTTTTTCATGTTTAAAAGCATTTGAACCTGTTTTTTCAGTTCTTGAATTTCTTCTGATTGAGATTTCAAAATTTTATTTTCTTGCTGAAGTGCTTTTAGTTGTTTGTTTTGTTCGATCGAGTAAAGGGTAAGTTCTTCTATTTTCTGTAAAAGTTTTATTTGAAATTCACCAACATTTACCCCTTCTTTTTCCATTACTTTAGCAGAAGCTATTTCAGGAAGGTGTTTTTTCTCTTTGATATGTTTTTCAATATCTTCTAATTTTGGGAGATCATAATTTTCGGCAAAGACAAAATCAGCAGTAGGACTTAAAGTCACTTTTATTTCTTTAGCTTCAAATTTACCCTGTAATAAAGCATTTCCTGAAGCCGAAACCTTCAGGATTTCAGGCATCGTTACAGGCGAGTCTATTGCTACTTTCTGAGAAGACGAGGCAAGCAGTCTGAAACCTCCATCATCAAGCGTAATTGCTGTTTTTACAAAGCTGGTATCTCCACTGCTAGAAAGCCACCCTGCATTTGTACCACTGGCTTTGACCCCATAACTCATATAAGAAGAACCAGTACTTCGAAGCGATCCCCAGTTACATATTGAGCCATTAGCATATGGTATAGAAAATGCATTTACTCCCGTTACAGAGTCACCTGCTCCTGCCATAATAGTTCCCGCAACATGTAGTTTACTTAAAGGGCCAACTGTTCCTATTCCAACATTTCCGTTTTCATTAATAAGAAATTTGGCATCATTATGATCTCCTTTGGAAACCACCCAATAGGTTCCATACAAATCTCCAAAAAACCAGCCATTTCCTCCATTTTGGTACTGGGTTTGAATTCCTCGGATAAATCCTCCGTCATTAACACTCCTTTTTAAATACAAAAGAGGAGAATAGTTTTGTATAGTAACTTCAGAAAATGTCTGTGCCTGCTGTGAAAAGACAAATGATGAAGCCAATAAGGCCATCGATAATAATTTTGTTTTCATATTTTTTAAGTTAATTTTTTTAAATTGAGCCGATAGACTATATCTTTTTTAGATTTTTATTATTGATTTAGATTGATGATAAAAGAGTCTTTTAAATTCACGATAGTAACCTCCGAAATTCTAAAACATATTTTTATGTTTCATAAATTTCATGAAATTGTTTTCTTTAAAATATTTTTGTTGGCAATATCCTCTTTAAACAGTACGTTCTATGGCAACGAAAAAGGTACTTTGGGAATTAATTTTTCTCTTCACGATTTGAGTTTTCAGATGCAAATTTAACATTTACTAACATACATTAAAACTATATTAATAATCATTAACATGAATTTTATCACTTGTATACAAAGATATTGGTACAAAACGACAGGACTTGTCGTAATAAAATTCAGGCGGATATAATTATAATTATTTAATCACTCTTTTAAAATAGTAAACAAAAAAGACCTTTTTCAAGGTCTTCTATATTTAAAATACTGCTATTCTTTATTTTTTTAGCTCATCAATTTCTTCCTGTATAGATTTGATCCTGTCTCTCAATTCCTGACTTATTTTCCCCGGAATCTTTTTGACTTTTCTTAAATCTAAGGCCAGCATAATAGAAGCAATTCCCATGAAGATAAAAGCAACACCGGTAAGGGTAACCAGTGAGAATCCTGTAAATACCGGATTAAATATCAGCAGTAGAGAAAAGATAATTCCTCCGACACTGGCAAGGGCAACATTTCCCCAGCTCATTATTCTCATACTTTTCAGGTCAAAGGCAAAACCTAATAGCTGAAAAGAACGGAACAGCAAGGTAAATCCGATTACAAACGGAAGTACCGCCATGGAAATCTGAGGATTTGCGATAAGATAAATTCCTATTGCAGTGGTTAATAATCCACTCACAAGAAACCAGCCCCAGCCCTGCAGGGATTTACTGTTTTGTAAAGAAAAGAATATCTCTGTAATTCCTGAAAATAAAAAGGAAACACTGAAAAAAATGGAAAGTGTAACATACGTTGCCAGTGGTACGCTGAATACGTAAAAACCACAGATAAGGAAAAGAATTCCAAAGATTAATGGAATATACCAATGTTTTACGGTATTGGTAAGGGTTTGAAATAAATTGGCCATAGGTGTCTTTTTTGATAATGCCTACTTTTTTATAACGGTTTTCGGCTTCTCCGCAGGTATTGCAAACAGATTGTAATTCTCACCTTAATTTGAAATATAACCTCTTACTAATATACGAAAAATAAGCGAAAATCTGAAGCATCTATCCTATGAAGAAACAAAAAAGGTGAAAACCATTTGATTTTCACCTTTCCAAAACATGTTGAAATATGTTTTAATATTGTTACTTCGGTTTGTACAATTTGTACATCACGAACAAAAATCCAATCCATATAGGAATCAGAATCACCTGAATCTCCATTCCTGTAATGCTCATCAATCCTAAGATCAGGATTAAGAATGCAATACAGATATAGTTGGATATTGGGTAAAATATAGACGGGAATTTTGATTGAATTCCTTCTGCATTAATTGATTTTTTAAACTTTAAATGGGTGTAGCATATCATCAGCCAGTTGATGATCAGTGTGGATACTACTAAAGCCATCAGATATTCAAAAGCTTTTTCCGGAACTAATTTATTGATGATAATACAGATCCCTGCAAAGCATGAAGATATAATGATTGCATTGGTAGGCACTGAGTTTTTATTCAGTTTTTTGAGAAATTTTGGAGCATTTCCCTGCTGAGCCAATCCGAAAAGCATTCTACTGTTACTGTAAACACTACTGTTGTACACTGATAAAGCAGCTGTTAAAACAATCAGGTTAAGCACATTTGCGATCAATGTATTGAACTGAATGACTTTACCAAAAAGGCTGAATTCAAGACCATTCAGATTTTGAAATACCATTACAAAAGGGCTTGATCCTTCCGTAATATCTCTCCAGGGACTTAATGAAAATAGAATAACCAAAGCTCCTACATAGAAAATAAGGATTCTGTAGATTACCTGGTTGGTTGCCTGTGGAATCGTTTTCTCCGGATTTTTTGCTTCTGCAGCTGTTATTCCGATAAGCTCAAGGCCTCCGAATGAGAACATGATCATTGCCATGGCTGCAAATAGTCCTGAATATCCGTTTTCTGTTTTGTTAAATAATCCTTTTGGAAAAAAACCTCCGTCATTCCACAGATTGGTAATTGTCGCTTTTTCTCCTCCTGTACCACTTATCAAAAGATAGACTCCGAAAATAATCATGGCAATAATAGCAACTACCTTGATAATGGAAAACCAGAATTCTGTTTCTCCGTAAACCTTTACAGAAGCCAGGTTAAGTGCATTAATGACTATAAAGAAGAATAAACTGGAAACCCAGAGTGGTATTTCCGGCCACCAAAAATGAATATAATGTCCGATAGCGGTAAGTTCCGCCATACTTACCAGAATATAGAGAATCCAGTAATTCCAGCCGGAAGCAAATCCTGGGAAATTCCCCCAATATTTGTAGGCGAAGTAGCTAAAACTTCCCGAAACAGGTTCCTGAACCACCATTTCACCCAGCTGACGCATAATAAAAAAGGCAATAATTCCTGCCAAAGCATAGCCTAAGATTACAGAGGGTCCTGCCAGTACCGCAGCGGGTCCAATTCCCAGAAACAACCCTGTTCCTATGGCACCACCAAGGGCAATTAATTGTATATGTCGATTTGTTAATCCTCTAACTAAAGTCTCGTTTTGTCCTGTTTTATTTTCGTTGCTCATTGAATGAATTATTCGGTCGCTAAATATATAAAAACTTTTCAGAGAAATTCACATTCCATGGGGTAAATTGAGAATCTGCTATTAAGCAGACAAGAAAAACCTTAACAATTTACTAAGGCTTTTTCTGCACATTGTCTCGTCCTGAAAAAGGTTGACTAAAAAACCATAAAATTAGTCACCCTTATGAATCTAAAAAAAACATCGTCCCCTGTCCAAGAATACAGTGAGGCATTCAAACGACAAGTTGTCTCTGAATA
>NZ_LUVZ01000008.1 GCF_001593385.1 Chryseobacterium cucumeris
CATATTCAGAGACAACTTGTCGTTTGAATGCCTCACTGTATTCTTGGACAGGGGACGATGTTTTTTTTAGATTCATAAGGGTGACTAATTTTATGGTTTTTTAGTCAACCTTTTTCAGGACGAGACATTATCTAAAAAAACCGCCATTTGGCGGTTTTTTTTATTTGTAATCATTTTTATATAGGATTTTGTGAATTAAAACTGGCTTTATTGTTTATATTAATCTTATAATCAGTGTTTTATCTATCGTGTTGAAAAGTGATTTTAAATGATATCAATTAGAAAATTGATGTTATTTTTTTTTATTAAATATTTAATTTTTAATGTATTTTATTAATTGTTTTGTTTGTTTTTACTTCTATTTGTTGCTCTTTTGTTGTTTTTTCTAAGTTTAGCTTGTTGAATTGTTAACAAAATCACAATTTTGTTGAGTAAAAATTAATTTTGATATGAAGAAACTAACAATGAGTCTGCTTGTTGTGGTATTAACTTCTTCTGTGGCTATTGTAAACGCTCAACAGAAGAAAAAAGATACCATTACACAGACAAAAGAGATTGAAGGTGTAGTAGTAACTGCACTTGGGATTAAAAAAGAGAAAAAGACAATAGGATATGCTACTTCACAAGTCAATGGAGATGATCTAAAAAAATCAGGGGAAGCAAATATTATTCAAGGTTTAGCAGGAAAAGCTGCGGGAATTCAAGTTACAGGCTCTTCTGGTACGCCAGGAGCTTCAAGTAAAATTCTGATTAGAGGGCAAAAGTCGATTAATTTATCAAGCCAACCTATTATAGTTTTAGATGGGCAGATTATTGATAACTCTGTTAATAATAATGCGGGGCAGGGCAGTAATTTGGCTGGAGTAGATGACTCGAACAGAGCTATTGATATAAATCCTGATGATATTGAAAGTGTATCAATTTTGAAAGGTGGTGCAGCAGCAGCGTTATATGGAGAAAACGCTAGAAATGGTGTAATTATTTATACAAGTAAGAAAGGGCGGAAAAGAAAAGGAATTGGAATTGATTTTTCTACAGCTGTATCTTTTGATATGATTACTCGTTTACCAAAACTTCAAAAAACCTATGCCGCTGGAACTAACGGAGCTACCTATATTGCACCTGCTCAATATGGCTCTGATGGTTTTGCTACCACATCAGGAACCAATCAAAGTTGGGGACCATTAATTTCAAGCGTAACTGGTTTGAAGGCTTATGATAATACTAAAAACTTCTTTGAAACAGGTGTTACACAAAATTATAATCTGGCTTTTTCAGGAGGTGGGGATTATGGTAATTTCAGAGCTTCATTTGGACATATTGATCAAACGGGGATTATTCCAAATACATCGCTTAAAAAGACAAGTTTTGGAGTGAATTCTGAATTTAAGTTAACCGATAAGCTAAAAGCTGGAGCTGATGTGAAGTTTTCAAATACAAATGGGTTAAGAGCTCAGAAAGGGAGTAATATTGCAGGAGTCATGTTGTCTTTATTGAGAACACCAGCAACCTATGACCTTAGAGATTATCAGACTGTACAAGGATATAATAAAAATTATTTTGCAGCATATGACAATCCATATTATACAGTATACAATAATCCATATAAAGACGAGACAAACAGATCCATTATTAGTGGTTATTTAACTTATAATTATAATAAAGCCTTGAATATACTGTTGAGAGCGGGGGTTGATACCTATACAACTCATGCTCAGCAGAATTATTCATTCTCAAGTAATGGTAATTCAACAGCTGACCGAACAGGACAGGTCGTTGTAGACACTTATACTCAAAGTCAATATAATTTAGATTTAATCTTTAGTGGGTTAGTTAACTTTACTGATAATATTAATTTGAATTATAGTTTTGGGGGGCAGATAATTTCTAAATTTGGAAATGATCAATATACTCAAGGATCTACAATGTTGGAACCTAATCAATTCAACCTTTCTAACTTTACGACTTTTGTTTCCAATAATACAGATTTCAAACAAATTAAAAGAGGGATATTAGCTTCGGCAGAATTCGGATTTTATGATCAGTTTTATTTGACATTAACAGGTAGAAATGATTGGAGCAGTACATTGCCTAAACAGAATAGTTCCTATTTCTATCCTTCAGTTTCAGGATCTTGGCTGTTTAATAAGACATTAAATTTACCAAACTGGGTTAACTTAGGAAAAGTAAGAGTAGCTTATGCAAAAACTTTTGCATCTGCTAATCCATACAATATTGTTAACACTTATGGAACTCCAAACTATTTTGATACATTTGGTCCACAATTAACTTCTCCATATTTGGGAGTTGGAGCCTATGGGCTAACTACCATTGCGAAAAATCCAAATTTAAAGCCTGAGCGAAATGACGAATTTGAAGTCGGTTTAGAATTAGAATTATTTAAAAGGTTACACTTAAATGCGAGTGCTTACAAATCAACCAACTATGATCTGCTTATCCAAGCTCCAGTTGCACCATCTTCGGGATTTCAGAATTATTTTACCAACGGTCCTACAGTTGAAAATAAAGGTATAGAAGTAGAATTAGGATATGATATTCTTAAAAATCAAAACTTTAATTGGAGTATAAATCTTAACTGGGCTAAAAACGTAAATAAGGTCGTTGAAATACAAGACAATTTAAATTTCTCCAGTGAGGGAGGTGATTTCTTTTCAGGAAATGTAGTTCCTGCCATCATTAAAGGTGAACCTTTAGGAGTGTTTTATGGTACAGCTTGGAAAAGAGATTCGGCTGGGAACTTAATTATAGGATCTGATGGTTTACCATTAGTTTCTGCAGAATCTCAAATTATTGGAAATCCTAATCCGGACTGGTTAGGAGGAATCAGAAATAATTTCAGTTATAAAAACTTGTCATTAAGCTTTTTGTTAGATGTACGTAAAGGTGGAGACATTTGGAACGGAACATTAGCAAGATTAAATAGATTAGGGATGACACAAGCTTCTGCTGACGACAGATCAGCTATGTATACAATACCTGGCGTTACTGAAACTGGTGTTTCTAATACGAAAGCAATTGATAACAAACTGTATTATTCAAGCTTTTTAGGAGATGGATCTGGTAGTGCAAATGAACAACAGATGGAAAGAGATATAAATTGGCTTAGGCTAAGAGATGTAAGTTTATCATACAATTTTGGTAAAATGCTATCTAATACTCAAACTCTATCTTTTATAAGAGATGCTCAGATTACTTTTTCTGCTAGAAACTTATTTTTAATTACTAACTACAAAGGTGTAGACCCGGAAACATCTATTGCCGGTGCAAATTCAAATACTAATGGATTTGACTATTTCAATAATCCAGGGACAAGAAGTTATACACTATCATTTAAATTTACTTTTTAATTATGAAAAAAATAATATACATACCTATAATTATTGCCGGATTATTTCTCAATTCTTGTCAGCATGAGCTAGATACATTTAATGAAAATCCCAATAGTCCTACACAAGTTACATCTCCTAAAACTTTATTTACCGGTGCAGCAGTAGGAACAATTAATAATTCAACAGGTAACTTGACAAGACAAATAAGTTTGTTGACTCAGCAAACCAATGGTAATCTGTTTCAGTCATTAGATTATACCAATTATTTTTTAACAGAATTGGATAATGAAACAGATTGGTCTAATATTTATAAGACTGGAGTAAATCTTCATCAGATTATCACTCAGTTTGGGGATAAATATCCTTATTATTCAGGTATGGCTAAGATTTTATTAGCCTTAAATATGGGGTATGCTACTGATACATGGGGTGATGTACCTTTTTCAGAAGCGTTTCAAGGAGTCAATAATTTCTCTCCAAAGTATGATTCTCAGCAAAATGTCATTTCTCAGATTCAAAGTTATTTGGATAGTGCAATAATAGATTTATCAAAACCTGAAAATGCTAATTTAGGGTTACCGGCAGGTGATGATATCTTTTATGCAGGAAATATAGATAAATGGAAAAAATTAGCCTATGCCATTAAAGCAAGATATGCATTAAGACTAACTCAAAGAGAAGGAAGTACTGTAGCAGCTCAGAAGGCTTTAAACTACTTGCAAAACTCGTTTACTTCCAGTTCAGATAACTTGGTGGCTCGGTTTGATGGAGGAAATAATCAAAATCTTTGGTTTGCATTTAATAATCAAAGATCAGGTTATATGTCTATGGGAAAATATTTTATAGATCTGTTAAAGAATAGTAGTGATCCAAGGCTACCTCATTATGCAGGATTAGATGCATCCGGGGGATATTCTGGGTCAGCTCCGGAAGATAGCAACACAGATGCTTCTCCTTTTGGGAGTTACTTTGCAGGAAGTGCAAGTACATCGAATATAATATTTAGCTATAGTGAAATTAAATTCATAGAAGCAGAAGCACAATTCAGACTGGGAAATACTGTAGGTGCTCAAGCTGCCCTGAAAACTGCTGTAAGTGCATCTTTGATAGATGTTACTGGTACTGATAATCCTGTCTTTGCTACTACAGCTTCAGCTTCAGTAACATTACAGAATATTATTACTCAAAAATATTCTTCCCTGTTTACTACAATGGAGCCTTATAATGATTGGAGACGTACAGGCTTCCCTGTATTAACGCCTAATCAGAATAGCCAATCTAAAAAGATACCTTTGAGGTTAATAACTCCTAAAGCTGAAAGAACATTAAATAATAACGCAGCAGTCGTGAGTGATGTAAGTATACCCGTTTGGTGGGATAACTAGGACCATTTAAATTTTTAAACCGCCTTCGGGCGGTTTTTTTATTTCCGTATATTTGTAACTCAGATTTTGAGCTGAAACACACTGTAAAAATGTTTCAGCGATAAGCATTAAAAAGAGAATTTAGAAACATGAATATTAAAGATATTATAGAACAAAAACTTTCGGAGGTCATTTTAAATGTATATCAGTTAAAAGACATCAAGCTGGAAGTTCAGGAAAATAAAACGGAATTTGAGGGTGATTTTACCATTGTTACCTTTCCGTTGGTAAAACAATTGAAGAAAAACCCTGAAAGCATTGGGGTTGAATTAGGTGAAGCTTTGACAGAAACGGATCTTTTTGAAAGCTTTAACGTAGTAAAAGGCTTCCTTAATGTGAAGGTGAAAAATCAATTGTTTGTGGATAACTTCAGATCTGTAAGCAAGAATTTCTCCACTATAGAAAAGAAAAATGCTACGGTAATGGTAGAATATTCTTCACCGAATACCAACAAACCATTGCACTTGGGACATATAAGAAATAATTTATTAGGATTCTCAGTTGCTCAAATTTTAAAAGAAGCTGGATATGATGTAATCAAAACTCAGATCATCAATGATAGAGGTATTCATATCTGTAAGTCTATGCTGGCTTGGGAGAAATTCGGAAAAGGAGAAACTCCTGAAACTACCAATACAAAAGGAGACAAATTTGTTGGCAACTACTATGTAGAATTTGACAAAAACTATAAAAAAGAAATTGCAGAGCTTGTAGAACAAGGGGTAGGAGAAGAGCAGGCTAAAAAGGACGCTCCGGTAATGAAGGAAGCTCAGAAGATGCTGTTGGATTGGGAAAATGGAGATGAAACAGTAAGAGCACTTTGGGCAGAAATGAACTCATGGGTTTACAAAGGATTCAATGAAACGTATAAGAGATTAGGTGTTGACTTTGACCAGGTTCAGTATGAAAGCAATACTTATATTTTAGGAAAAGATCTTATTCAGGCTGGGTTGGATAAAGGCGTTCTGTATCAGAAAGAAGACGGTTCTGTTTGGTGTGACCTTACCGATGAAGGGCTTGATCAGAAGCTGTTACTTCGTTCAGACGGTACTTCAGTCTATATGACTCAGGATCTTGGAACGGCAGTTGAGCGTTTTAAGCAAAATGATATTCAGAAACTGATCTATACTGTAGGAAACGAGCAGGATTATCATTTTCAGGTTTTATTTAAAATCCTGAAAAAATTAGGATATGAATGGGCAGATCAGTTGTTCCACCTTTCTTACGGAATGGTTGAATTGCCTGAAGGTAAAATGAAATCCCGTGAAGGAACTGTAGTAGATGCAGACGACCTGATGCAGGAAATGTATGAAACAGCAAAATCTAAAGCTCAGGAATTAGGAAAACTAGAAAACCTTTCGGAAGAAGATAAAGAAGTATCTTATGAAACGGTAGGACTAGGAGCATTGAAATATTTCATGCTTAAAGTAGATCCTAAGAAAAAAATGCTTTTCAACCCTGCAGAAAGTATTGATTTCAATGGAAATACAGGTCCGTTTATTCAGTATACCTATGCACGTATTCAGTCATTATTGTCAAAAGCAGGTGCTTTACAGTCCGAAACTGCTGATATTGAATTGAATCAATCTGAAAAAGAATTGATTATGCAGTTGACCAACTTTAAAACTGTAGTGGCTAAATCAGCGGAAACATTAAGTCCTGCTTTAGTTGCCAACTATGTTTATGACCTTGTGAAAGCATACAACTCTTTCTATCAGAATAATCCAATCCTGAATCAGGAAGATGAAAATGTAAAACAATTCCGTTTGAATATTTCAGATATCACAGCAAAGACGATCAAAAAATCTTTAGAATTGCTGGGAATCGGAACCGTAAACAGAATGTAAAAATAGAAAGCCTCCTGAATTTTTCCAGGAGGTTTTTTTATATCAATAATCACGTATCAGGAATATCTCAAAAATCTCGAAGCCCGCAACCCGAATCTACTTTTTATCATTACTTTCACTCTGCATCTGTTTCAAACTATCCGCATACAACTTAGCAGGAGTCCAACGTGCATGTTTGGAAAGAACTACTTTATATCCCTTTTTGTAAGTATATACTTTAGTAAATTCTGCGCCGAAGAATATTAGCATACAGGAATAATTGATCCACATCATAATCAGAATAACTGTTCCGGCAGCACCAAAGGCTGAAGTAGGTTTTACCTGATTGAAATAAAGACTTAATAAAAATTTTCCAAGGGTAAATAAAACAGTAGTTAGAAAAGCTCCTTTCCATACCGGTTTCCAGCTGACCAAAACATCAGGCAGAACTTTAAACATTAAAGCAAATAAGAGCATGACAAGTCCAAAGCCTACAGCGAAATTCACGGTTTCTACCAACATATAGGTTTCAAAACCAAAATATTGGGTGATAATCGTATTAAACAGACTGATCAGAGAAGATAAAATCATGGTAATCATCAGAAGAAATCCCAGGATAAGAATCATCCCTAAAGAATTGGCTCTGTCCAGTAAAAATTTGAGTAATGCTTTTTTGGGTGCAGCTTCTACTTCCCAAAGTGTATTTAATGAATGCTGAAGCTGAAAGAAGAGCGTAGTAGAACCGAAAACCAATGATCCGACTCCAACCGCCTTCATAAAAATATTCTTTTTATCAATAAGAGCACCAGCGAGCATACCTTCAATGCTTTTCGCTACATCCGGTCCCATAATACCACTGATCTGGCTACTGATTTGCCCACGAATGGCTTCTTCCCCAAAGAAATTTCCAAGAACCCAGATAATAATGATCAATAATCCCGGGATAGAAAAGATGGCATAATACGCAAGACTTGCTGAATCTTTTGATGCAGTAGAATTGTTCCATTCAGTGAATGTGTCTTTCAGAACTTCCCAGAAAAATTTAGCAGTATTGATCATATTAAAATGGATATCCGATGGCAATATTTAAAACAAGATTATCTTTTCTCCAGCTTGAGTCTCCGAAATTGATTTTATCGAAGGCCCATCTGTCTCCTTTCTGATAGTAAGGAACTCTCAGTGGCATTGCAAGATCCAGTCTTAGAATCAGGATTGAAAAATCCAGTCTCAGACCTACTCCGGCACCCACCGCAATTTCATTTAAAAAGTCTTTTGAAAATTTAGCGCCCGGTCTGTCTTTGTCATCGTGAAGCAGCCAGATATTTCCGGCGTCTACAAAAACGGCAGCATTTAAAAATTTATAAAGATTGGCTCTGTACTCAGCATTTAATTCCAATTTGATATCTCCAGACTGGTCAAAATAAGTACCAGGCTCCAGAGTTCTCGGATCAAAACTTCCCGGGCCTAATGTTCTTGCGCGGAATGCTCTGATACTGTTGCTTCCTCCTGAGAAAAATTGTTTAGAGAAAGGAACAAATTCTGAATTTCCGTATGGATAGGCGATTCCTCCGATAAATCTTGTAGCCAATGAAGATTTTTCAGTGAACTTATGATAGAATCTGAAATCATTTTCCATCTTTACATACTGGCTGAAAGGAATACCAAATATTTTCTTTTCCTTATCTTTTTTTACATCTGCTCCTGTTACCAACCCTGTAATATTTCCTGCAAGATCAAGCGTCCCTTTATAATAAATGGTATTGGTCTTTGGCAGCATGGTATTGGTATAGGTATAAGAATACGTTGGTCCAAAAATTAGCTGTTTATCAACAATTCGCTGCATAGCTGGATTTTTGGAAGATTTAACTTTATATTCATCGGTAACATTTGCCGGAGATACCAATGTAATATCAATCACTTTCAGATCATGTTCTTTTCTCGCATTTTCTTTCCATAGATATCCGAATGATCCGGTGAAGTTATTTAAGGTATAATATTTTGTTCTGTTCTGGAATTCATAGCCCAAAGTAATATTCGTTCTCGGAACAAACTCACTTGAAGAATGAAAACGGAAAGGTGCCACAATTCTTGGAATGGAAAGTTGTGCATTCGCTCCAGCACGGAAAATATTATTGGCATCCTGAGCACCTCCCATCTGGAAATCAAAAGCTCCGAAGATCGCTGCTTTGAATTGTTCTGCGCCTCTGAAGAAGTTTCGGTGGGTCCAGTTCAGATTCAGCTCACTACCTGCATAGTTGGCAGAATTGGTTCTTCCCAATGCTTCCAGACGAAGCGACTGGATTTGTCTTGGCGTTAATAAATAATACGCATCAAACTTATGACTTAACGAATCCGATACAATGAATTCATTTTTTACAAACTTAAAAACACCGAGGCTGATCAGTCGGTTTAGTGTAAGATTGTGATTGGAGCGGTTGTACAGATCACCTTTTTTGAAATATAATGCTCTGTCAAAAATTTTCGGTTTGAATTTATGCTGAGGATCAATAACGTAAATATCATCAAAAGCATATTTGGAAAGAGAATCTTTATCCATTGGGATACTGTATTTTCCCTCTTTTACATCCTGGATATTATAATTAGGAAATACAATAACGTTATTAATGCTGAATTGCTGCGTTGCTAAATCCGGAGTATTGTCTTTCAGTTTTACGTTAAGCTCTACCTTATGATCTTTGCTTACTGTACTGTCTGCCTGCACGATAATATTATCAGGATGGAAGTAATAAAAACCTCTTTCCTTTAAACCATTATCAATTCTTTCTCTCTCTGCTTTGATGACATCAAGATCAAATGGTCTTCCGTTTTTAAGTAACGTTCTTTTTGTTAGACCCTGAATTTCCTGGTTCACCAATGTAGAATCCTTCTGAAACTTTACACCGTCAATCAGATATCTGGAACCAGGTCTTAAGGTATAAATAACCTGAGCTTTTTTATTTTTTGAAACCGTATCATAAGAAGCCTTAGCATTGAAATAGCCTTTGTTTTCAGAATAATTTTCAATGATATTTTTGTTGAACTCACGGTCTACATCACCTAACAATACGGGTTTTTCACCTATCTTATATTTAAGCCAGTAGTTAAAACCTTTATCCTTTTTAGGCTCTTTAGCAATATTATAAAAATAAAGTTTAGGACGCATCCCCAAAAATGTAGAATTGGGTTTTGGCGTAAGGCTCTCTTCCAGTGCCGTCTGAAGATCTTTTTTTTCTTTTTTGGAAATTGTGTCGTTTTCAATCTTTACTTTGGAGCCTGTGTAGAGCATCTGGCCTTCTTTCAAAAACCTGGTATTGCTACACGAGACTACTGTGGATGCCATTCCGGAAACCAACAGATACTTACAATATATATGGAACTTATTACTCATTATTTAAATTCTACCACTTGGTTATTTTGATTTTTTTTCGGTTTCTTCTCTTTAGATTTCTGAAAAATCTCCCGGAACTTGTCATAATCCAATGTAATAATAAATCCGACGCCGGTCTCTATGATCTGTCCTTGAAGAGCTACCTGATATTCATCTTTACGGTAAGCACGAAGCATATACCTTCCGTCTTTGGAAAGGCTGTAATCTACAGAAACATTCCCTGCAATATTCGTCATGTTTTCATTCTGACGAGCCTGGCCTTCCAGTCCGAAATTACTTCCTACCGTCACTTTCAGGCGATCATTCAATAATTTTTTGCTGATATCTACATTAAGATCGGTTCTGGTATTTTTCTCTCCAGTGGAATAATCTTCCGTAGAATCAAGACCGAAGTTAAGATCTACTCCTTTAATCAGTCCGGAAGCAAGGTTATTCAGCTGTTGAGAAAGAATTTTACTTACACTCTGTCTTGCCATAGTCTCCGCAGACATTCCGGCACCGCTTTCAAATGGATTTTCCCCGATAAAACGGTTCAGAAGCAATAAGGCAAATACCTGTTTGTTCATTTCAGACTCCTGGGTTCTGAGCTGGGCAAGTTTTTGATCGACAACATCTTTTACATTCGTGGATACGGAATTATTCTTTTCTTCCGTAGTAATGTCAAACGTAAGCTGAGGTTTCAGAAGCTCTCCTTTCATTTTCAATAAAGCATTGAATGGTATTCTCTGTTTAAATTGATTCATGAGAGAAGTTCCGCCATTTTCTGTGCCCACCTGTTGTTCTACAAGATCAATAGGTGCTGCTTCCGTTTTATAAACTGCTGTAATATCCATTTGGGCCATCGTTGGCTCACCAGTCCAGGTGATCGTACTGCCTTTCTGAATATCGAATTTACGTTTAAGCAAACTTACAGAAAGATCGTAGCTTCCTTTTTCAACTTCATAAACGCCTACTAATGTCATTTTTCCTGAAGGATCAATTCCACCGGTCAATTCTGCTTCTCCCTGAAGTTTGACAAAATCACCGTTTACTTTATCAATAATAATAGAAAGTTTGGCTTCTCTGCTGACTTCAATGTTGACATTCACATCCATTCCTTTAATGCGGCTTTTGGAGTCAAGAGAATCTGCTTTAATTGTTTTATTTAAAACTACCTGATCCTGATCCACAAATTCTACAATTCCATCTCTTTCCTGTAAAGATGGGGAAGATTGAGGAAGTACGAACGTGAAGTCTGTGTTGTCTGCCACATTCAGTTTTCCGTCTACTTTAGGGAGATCCAGATTTCCACGGATATGAAGGCCGGCATCAATAGCCAGAATACCATACATCATCGCGTCATTGCTCTTTTCTGAATTGACAACTTTAAAGTCTTTGGCATTTACATCCAGATTAAAAGCGAAATCTCTGTACGTTTGGGTAAGAACCTGCCCGTCCACAACAAGAGCATTTCCGTCTTTATCTTTGACCTTGAATTGATCAAACTCAATTCCACGGCTGGTAAAATCTATTTCATCACTCAGGTGTCGGAAATCACTTCCTGTTTTGGCAATTTCCAACCCTGCATCATTGAATTTTACTTTTCCTAAAATATTTGGTTTATCTGTAGTTCCGGTGATCTTTAAGTTTCCTGAAAGATAACCTTCCGTATTGGTAATGGCATTCATAGAAAACCCTTGAATACTCTTCATCTGAAGCTGGTTGATCGCCATATTCAGGTCGAAAGTACTGGAGGAAGTATTGTAATCTCCAAGGATTTTTACGTCATTGTTATTTCCGGAAAGAGCAATATCTGCATTTAAAATCTTCGGTGAGGCATTATTCACTTTTACCGCAAGGTTTCCGACAGGACTTCCATAGACAATTAAGTCCGAAATATTCAGGTCGGAAGTGAATGTCATATTTCTAGTAACATCACGAAGCTGCGCTGTTCCGTTGATGGTTCCTCTTGCCAGAACCGTATCTTTTTTAATCAGTTCCGTAATGGTTTCGATTTTAAAATCTTTCAACGAAATATTCAAAGGACTGCTTGGATTACTGCTTTCAGACTGAACCGCAATTTGGCTGTTTCCATTGGAGAGAATGAAGTTATCTGCCAGAATACCTTTGTTGCTGACCTGGATTTTATTATTCTCTGCAACATTCCAATCTGTATAATTCAGTTTCAATCCGTTCGGGTTCAGAGATATTTCAGTAATATCATTCAACGATTTTGCACTTCCTGCAATCAGGAACTGGGTAGCATCTTTTTCGTCTTTTGTGGTGACGTTGTATCGGATGGTATTGTCTGCAACATCCCCGTCAATATTGATTTTGTTTAAAGAAAAACTTGAGCTTTTCAAGGCAGCAACATTCAGGCTGTATTGTAATGCCTGATTTTCATTCGTTACTTTTAAAGCCCCTTTTTCAATGGTATTTTCACCATATAATAATCGTGGAATTTGCCCGTCAATTTCAATTTTCTGAGAATCTGCATCATAATTCCCGACAAGATTGATGGTTTCAAAATCTTTCAGATCCGGCACAAACTTTCTGATCAGATCATCATTTTTAATTTTTGCTGTAAAAGTAAAATGTTGCCCAGGATCAATTTTCTGTTTTTTATCCGGTTTCTGGAACTGGTAATACTGATTTACGGTTTTCGTTAAAGCACCAAGAATCTGAGTCAATTTATATTTGCCTTTCAACTCCACATCTGCAATCTGAGAATTGAAAATGATCTGAGTAGAATCTGTAGTAGAGGAAGCTTTCAGATTGACTTCCTGTACGGGATAAACCTCTTTGGTATCTGAGAAAGCAAAATCTTGAAGGTTTAAATATCCATTCAGATTATTGGGATCTAAGCTGGTGAAATCTCCATCAATTTTTCCGGCAATAATCATCGGTTTTTCGTAGAAGCCAAGTTTGTTGACATCCAGTTTGATAACTTCTCCATTCACTTTTACCGTAGGATTTTTTTCTTCATAAACGCCCGAAGCGGTCAATTGTAAACTGGCATTCGGGTCTTTTGAATCCAAAATCATATGATAAGCTCCTTTTTTGATCTTTCCGGTAAGGTTCATATTTTGATAACGATATCCTTTGTAAACTGCGGAAGCAACATGACCTTTTAAGTCTGCATTGGCATTTTTAAAATCAAAGCTTTCTCCTTTCGCAGCAATTTGGGCTGTGAGAGGACCAATATCTTTATTCTGAATAATTTTTCCAACCTGTATACCCTGAAGATTGGCTTTTACATCATACAATTCATAATTTTTTCTTCGCATGTCTACCTGTGCGATGATCGTAGCGTTCCCCAAAGTAGAGTAGAGGTTGAGATCTGTATTCACTACTTTCGTTGTTCCTTTCGCAGTTCCTTTAATGCTGAAATGGGAAGGAAGGGAAATATTGGAAGGAATTGTATTTTTAGGGATAAGATTAAATATCGTTTTGGCATTGGAAGAAAATTCTCCGATTCTCAAATCATAATACAACTGATCAGGATTCATCGCATTCTTGATTTTTCCGGAAGCCATTACTCTCAGCTGATCAAGCCCGGAAACCTTAAGATCCTGAATTAGAAGATCATTAACACTTCCTTTTACATTTGCATTGACATTGAGAATAGCGTTCGGATATTTGTTGAACGGAACCGTATTTTTTAAAGTCGGAACCAGATTCAGAATGTCAGAAAATCCTATTTTTGAATCTTTAATATTGGCTGAAATCTTGACTGCACCTAAGTTTTTGCTAAGTTGATCAATGGAGTTATAGTTTAAAATAACCTCATCACGCAATAGCGTTTTAGGAGTTTGAAGATAAAGATCTTTGAGATAGGCTTCTTTTTCTGCGTACACAAAATCCGTATTGAATTTCTGGATATCCAGTCCTCTGCCTTCTTTGATTTCTGCCGAATTCACGGTTCCTGCAAAGGTATTGTTCTCCATTTTAAAGCTTCTTACCTCAACATTCATTTTTGAAAAATTGAGGTGATTGAAGTCCATTCCCTGTTTAGTTGGAGCAATGGCAGTATTGTTATAATTGACTTTTACATCGTTCAAAACAAGTTTTCCTAAGAGAAGTTTCATGGCTTTATCCTTATCAGAGGTTTTGGAAACTTCAGGTTCTTTTGTTGTTTTAGGATTGGCATTCTGAGCCGGAAGATAAAGGTTGGCATTAATATCTGCGCCGGAAAGGAATACATTGGCTACATTGTAAGCATTGTTTTCAATATCCAGTTTATTGACCTTTGTACTCAGTTCTTTGAAGATAACTTTTGCAAATGTTTTGGTATTTTCATCACCGTAATCAATGTCGAAATGAGTAAGTTTTATTCCTCTTAAGCCAATATTCATAGGCTTCTTTTCATTGAGAGAATCTACTTTTTTCTCTACCTTTTCTGCAACTTCTTCTACCAGTCCCTGCTTTAACTTTAATTTTAATCCGTCAAGGTTGATATCATTAACGGCATATTTGTTTTTGCTGAGATCAAAAGTTTTGACTCTGGTATCAAACGATTTAAAATAAAGTTGAATATCATTCTTGGATTGCTGGTCGTTAAATGTTACCCCAACATCTTTTAAATTGATTTTATCAAGAGAAATGATAAATGGCTTAGAAGGACTTTCTTCCTTATCACTGGACACAAAAGCATCAATAATATAATCAAAATTGAATTTACCATCTGGTTTCCGTACTACATTAGCACGTGCACCTTCCATATTGACTGAAGTAATATCTGCTGTAGAATTAAGAAGCTTCATCATGTGCAGACCTACATCCAGCTTTTTGACGGCCAGAAGAGTGTCTACATCCTGTCCTTTGAGGTAGAGGTTTTCCATGACAAGGCTGTTGGGAAATCCTATGTAAACCCTTTCAAGGCTTACTGGAGTTTTGATTTTTTTCTCCAGATAAACAATGAGCTTGTCTTTGATGAAATTTTGGACGGCAGGAAGCCTTAAGCTTAGGATCAACAGGGTAAGAAGAACCAATATTGAAATAAAGGTTATTGCAATACGCCTTAAAAGTTTGGTGGTGTTGATTTTCAGTTTCAAATGCGATGAGGTTTCTAACAAAGATAATAATACTATTTTATTTGGTCTTTGTTGTGGTACCCTTTTGCGAATGCAAAAATCCTGCCTTGGCTGTCTTTTTATGGAATTTCTAGTTTGTAGTTGTCAAGTGAATAGTTGAGTAAGACAGCCAAAGCCAGGATTGTTATTTGTAAAAAACGCCCCCTTTTATCATTTTTTTAATGTTGAAAAGGTTAGTTAGCAAAAATGAAATTCAAATGTTAGTAGTGTTGAAGGGGGCGTGGCATGGTTTATATGATAGATAATAATAATTTAGTTGTTTCCGTTTTCCCATTTCACTTCTTCTCCCTGAGGAGCGGCACCGCCTTGTGCTGTAGTGATAGGAGCAGTTTCCTGGTTGATGTGATAAATATAAGCGGCAATCTTTTCAGCATCTCTTCCGGTAATGGTTCCTTCTTTGATGAAAGGTCTCATGGTAGGGTTATTTGGTGAGCCGTTTTCAAGCATCCAGAATACATTTTTAAATAAGCTTTTTTCTTTAATATTAATCCAGTGGGTATCGGTAAGGTTAGGACCTATACCACCTTTTCCTCCGTCACCGTGGCAGGTAACGCAATTTGTTTTAAACAATTCTTGTCCTTCTGCAATATTATCAGCACTGTATTTCGCAGATTCCAGATTGATCTGAGGTGCAGTTTTCTCATACTCAGCAATGGAAGCTAACATCGTTTTTGTCTCTTTGGTGTATTCTGCTTCCGGATGAGCATAATCTGTGAAAGAAAAAGCAAACAGGTACACGGCACAGAAAATACATCCGAACCAGAACAGACCGATCCACCATTTCGGAAGGGAGTTGTCAAGTTCTGTAATGCCATCAAAACCATGGTCGATAAGAATATCTTTTTCTTCCGTAGCGGTTTGTTTTTTGAAGGCTGAATTCCATAATTTCTGGTAATAAGGAACTTTCTTTTCTTCCAGATATTGTTTCTTTTCTTCCTCGGATAATCTGTTGAAACTTTCATTTTCTACCAGGTCTCCAATAGAGTTCATAATCAGCAATAGGATAGTGGCAATTAATATCAGCGCCCAGAAAAAAGGAGAAGAAAAATATCCTGAATCTCCGGCGAACATTTCAAAGGCCATGATCGTTAAACCTATCGTAGTTGCGATATATATTGAAATGGGGGTTCTCGTTTTCATTGCAGTTTAATTTTAAATGTTACTCTACGCTTGCGGTTTGTACCTGTGTTGTTTTAATGTCTGTACCTAATCTTTGCAGGTAAGCAATCATTGCCACAATTTCTCTTTGTTCAAGTGGTACATAGGCGGATCCTTTTGCTGTTTTTTCTTTTACCATCTGATCTTTTACATCTGTTGCTTCTGCGTAAATTCTCTGTACAATTGCTTTTGACTGGTTATCCGCCCATTGGTTAGCAGAATCAATCTGAGCTTTTGTATAAGGGACACCGAAGGCATTTTTCATCAGTTTCATTTTGTCCACCATTTGGGTTTTGTCCAGCTTATTGGTGATTAACCATGGGAAACGAGGCATAATAGAACCTGCAGAAGTAATTCTTGGGTTATACATATGTTTGAAGTGCCATGAATCCGGGTTTCTTCCTCCTTCTCTGTGAAGATCCGGTCCTGTTCTTTTAGATCCCCATAAGAATGGTCTGTCGTATACGAATTCTCCCGCTTTGGAATACTGTCCGTTTTTTCCTTCAAATCTTACAACCTCATCACGGAACGGTCTGATCATTTGTGAGTGGCATGAGTTACATCCCTCGCGGATATATAAATCTCTTCCTTCCAGTTCTAATGGTGTATAAGGTTTTACTGCGGTAATTATCGGAACACTCTGCTTCAGTGACAGGGTAGGAACAATTTCCACCAATCCACCAATTGCTATAGTGATGAAAGCTAATACAGAAAGGAGAGTAGGCGTTCTTTCCAACCAAAGGTGTACGCCTTCGCCTTCTTTTCTTGTGCTTCCAATGTTGGCTAATGCCGGTGCTTCTGCAGGAACGTTTTTCTGGAATGAACCAGCTTTAATTGTTTTGATAACATTAACTACCATTAAAATTGCCCCAGATAAATAAAGAACACCTCCAAGGAATCTCATTTTAAAGTATGGAATAATTGCAGTTACTGTATCCAGCCAGTTTTTCCATAATAAAGTTCCGTCCGGATTGAATTGCTTCCACATTAATCCCTGTGTAAATCCTGAAATATACATAGGTACTGCATAGAAGATGATCCCTAAAGTTCCTAACCAGAAGTGCCAGTTGGCTAATTTTTTAGACCAAAGGGATGTTCTCCACATGATCGGAACCAGATAATATACCACTCCGAATGCCATGAAACCATTCCATCCAAGAGCTCCTAAGTGTACGTGGCCGATAACCCAGTCGGTATAGTGACCTATTTTATTTAATGATTTTGTTGCTAATAAAGGTCCTTCGAAAGTAGCCATACCATAACATGTAACTGCTACTACAAAGAATTTAAGAATCGGATTTTCTCTTACTTTATCCCAGGCTCCTCTTAATGTTAGAAGACCATTCAGCATTCCTCCCCATGATGGAGCTATCAGCATGATAGAGAATCCTGTTCCTACCGCCTGAGCCCATGCCGGTAAAGCTGTATATTGCAGGTGGTGAGGCCCGGCCCAAAGATATACGAAGATCAGCGACCAGAAGTGAATAATGGATAATTTGTATGAGAAGACCGGTCGTTGAGCTGCTTTTGGCATAAAGTAATACATCAGACCTAATACAGGGGTGGTTAATACGAATGCTACCGCATTGTGCCCATACCACCATTGTACTAATGCATCTTTTACACCTGCATATACAGAATAAGATTTCCAGCTTGTGAAAGATAACGGAACTTCAAGATTATTGAAGATGTGAAGCATTGCCACAGCAATCCAGGTTGCCAGATAGAACCAGATCGCCACATATAAATGTCTTACTCTTCTCTTAGCAATAGTTCCGAACATATTGATTCCGAAAATGATCCATGAGAATGCAATTAAGATATCGATTGGCCATTCATGTTCGGCATATTCTTTAGAAGTATTGATTCCCATAAGGAAAGTAATAACAACGCTCACAATCATCAACTGCCATGACCAGAAGTGAATCCATGAAAGGGTATCACTGTACATTCTGGTTTTAAGAAGTCTCTGCATACTGTAGTAAGCACCGCAGAAAAAAGAGTTACATACGAAAGCAAAAATTACCGCACTGGTATGAAGCATTCTGATTCTTCCGAAGCCCATGGCTCCCTGAGTATTGATCAGCCCCTGAATATTACCCGAAGCTAAGCTTTTAATAGTTGTATCATCCGTACCGAATAAAAATTCAGGTAATTCAGGATAAAAAAGCATCAATGCAGCTGTAAGCCCCAGCAGAAATCCTACAAGTCCGAATGCGATAGTCGCATAGAGGAATGCTCTGACAATATTATTGTCATAATTAAATTTTTGCGTCTCCATAAATTCCAATAGTGTTTACCGAAGTGATATTTTCTCTGAAAAAAGGCGTATTTTTAAGTCTTTTTTATGCTGAAAATAAATATCATGTAACGTGTGTAATGTTTTGCCAAAGGTATTTATTAACTTTGTTAGAGGCTAATAGCTAATCTTCTAAAATATACCGAAAACTACTAAAACAAAAACGATGAAAGTATGTGGACAAAATATCAGGAAAATACGTAGGAGCAGAGATCTTACGCAGGAGTACATGGCCTTTGAAATGGGCATTTCCCAAAAGGCATATTCCGATATTGAGAATTCCAAGGTGAAGATCAACCTGGAGATACTGACTAAAATATCCGATATTTTAGATATCAGGCCATCAGACATCTGTAGTATTTCGCATAAGTGTGGAAATGATGAATATGAAGATAAATACCAAAACCTTTTGGAATACATGAAAAAGAATAATATTTCTGTTCCGAAAGAATTTTTATAGCCTATAAGAATTTCACTTTTACTTACATATTAACTATCATAGAATAATGATCTCCCCGGACAGAAGGAGATAATTTTTTTGTGAACAAAAAAGACTGTGTTTTCAGTATGCCTGATGACCATGACATTGATGAGGGAACAAATGTTTGGTTTTTCAAATTTATTATAATGAATACATTATTCATATCTAATTATGTAGAAAAAAATTCACATAATTGTGGATAAATGTTTACAATAAATTTAATTTTCTATAATATATTTGCCTTAAATATAACGCTGCCCTACTGAATGAAGCTTCTCTACTTTATTTCATTTCTGTTTTTTCTAAGTGTCAACGGGCAAAACTATACTACCCAATGGTATAACACGGATAATGGCCTTCCTCAAAACAGTATCAAGGATATTGTAAAAGATAAATATGGATTCATCTGGCTTTCTATGGAAGGTAGAATTGTACGGTATGATGGAAGCAACTTTGTTCAGTATAATAATTTCAAACTTAAAAATTTAAGCTTCGGTGATTTTTTCGGAAATATAAAAAAGGATAGTATTGCCGTTTTTAATGCTTCCGAAAAAGATCTTCTTCTGGTTTCTCAAAGAAAACCGATGGCAGTATCATCCGTTCAGATTACTAAGCCTGGGGGAACAGCCAATCAGAAAGTCTATAAACAACTTGTTAAAAATAATTTTACTGTAAGATTTATTTCTTACGTCGATTCTTATTTTATCAGGATGAAAAGTGGCTCTTACTATTTTGAAGATAACGGAATTACTTATGTTGATAAGAAAAGTAAGAAAAGTAAGAAAATTAATCTGAATTTTCCCCGTAGTAAACTAAGAAGGTTATTCATTCATGGAGATTACGTTTTTGTTGCTGATGCTGAGAATAAAAAAATACTTCAGTTGTATCAAGGAAAATATTCCTATATCAGTACTCCGTCAATGTATACTGATGCTGATACTAAAATCTATTGGCAGCAGATCACCGGACAGGTATTCATAATCAGTCATGGCAAAATATACAGAAGTGAGTTTTTAGATAAAAAGTTAAAGCTTACTTACCTGTTGGATTATAAGGATATTGATAAAGAAATTTCCGGAGCGATGTTTTATGATGAAGCAATGAACAAATTATACCTCGGGAGTTCTATTAATGGTCTTAAAATCTTAAGTCTGTCCGATTTCTCTGTTTCCAGGAAAAAATTACCGTATCAGGATGAGGTCTGTTATGCAGGGATTTCTTATGGTGGTAATTCCGTTCTGACTCAGGAAGGGATCAGATACTATTCCAATACTTCAGAAAGAATATTTCCGGCTTCTCAATCTTATGATAAGCGCTACATTTTGCAGGATAACACCGGAAATCTGATTTATCGGGAGAATAATACCATTCATATAAGGTATAAGAATACAGGATTTACAAAGTACGATTCCATTTCTTTTCAAAATAAGGAAATTGATGGCCTGTATAAAAGTGGAGGGCTGTATATGGCATCACTGGTCAGTGGAAAAGAATCTTATCTCTATCTGTTTAAGCAGGATCGTTTTAAAGAAATTGAACGAATTATTCCCTGTAAAGATAATATTGATGCTGTTTTAAGATATAACAAAGATCTGCTTTACCTGGGAAGCAGCGGCGGAATCTATGTTTATTCTCTTATCGGAAATAAAACAGAGAAACTGATTGGGAAAGGCCTTCCTGTAAAACAAATCATCCGGACCAAAGATGGGAATATCTGGTTTACGACATACAACAGAGGACTTTACTTGATAAAAGATCAAAAAGCGGTCAGAGTTCCATCCGATAAAAATGATTTTCTGGCGAATGCTCACTCTTTGATGGAGGATAGGAATTCCAATTTATGGATTTCTTCCAATAATGGGTTATTTAAAGTCAATAAAAATATTCTTTTGCAACACATGAAAACTCCGAAAGGAGACATTACTTATTACCGTTACACCAAAAAGCAGGGACTGTCGAATAATGAGTTCAACGGAAGTGCGAATCCCTCTGCTCATGAGCTGAAAGATGGGCAGCTTGTATTTCCTTCCATGGAAGGTTTTGTGTTTTTTAATCCTGAAAATATCAAAACCTATTATCCCGGAAGTGAGGATTTTTATCTGGAAAGGGCAAGAGTAAAAGGGAAGATGATTCAGCTGAAAAATAGTCTGTTTCTTGAATGCGGTTATAAAAACGCAGAAGTTTATATAGACATTCCTTACTATTCAGATCTGGAAAATGTCTATTTACAGGCTAAACTTGATACTGAAGACAGTTCATGGGTAAATATCAAAAATGATAAAACATTCCGAATAGCTACTATTGAACCTGGTACTTATAATCTTCTCGTTAGATTTTTATCTTCCGAAACCGGGAAATTCGTTTATAAAACATTCCCTGTAGAAGTGGAAGCCTATTTCTATCAAACTTTATTCTTTAAAATCCTGATTACAGGGAGTATCATTTTTATTATTCTGGTGATTGTTCAGATGAGGACAAATTTTTTAAGACTAAAAAATAAAGTCCTGAAAAATACCCTTGATCATAAAGATAAGGAACTGCTTGAAACTAATAATAAACTGAAAAATGAATCTGATTATCAAAAAAAACTGGTTGAAAGCATCAGCCATGACATTACCACCCCTGTAAAATTTATTGCCCTTCTTTCACAGGAACTCAATCAGTCTGAAGATCCCAAAACTCAGAAAAAATATTTTGACAGCATTTATAAAACTTCAGAACAGCTGTATAAATTTACATTGAGTCTTAAAGAATATACAGAATTATACAAACAACAAAATAGTGCGGAAGAAGAGTATTCCATTTATGATCTTATTGAAACCAAAAGATTATTATTCGAAGAAATTGCAGCTCAGAAAAATACATTTATCTACAATTTTTGTGACCATCAACTTAAGATTAAACTTAATAAGAATGTTCTCCTCGCAGTTTTCCACAACATCATAGATAATGCAGTAAAGAATACTTCAAATGGAGAAATTACCATCACATCAGCTTTTACAGGATCACATGTAGAAATCCATATTGCTGATACCGGTACCGGAATGTCCGATGAACAGATGATGTACTATTCCGGGTTATTTAAGAAAAAAGAGAATGAGCATATGATTTTTAAAAATTATGGTTTAGGTCTTCATATGGTTGTTCAGCTGCTCATAAAGATGAATTCCGAAATGACTTTTCATCAAAATACTCCGCATGGAACCCTCATTAAAATCCTTATTAAAATATGACAAAAAAAATACTCATTGCAGATGACCATCATGTGGTAAGAATCGGAACAGCTATGATTCTGGAGAAGAACTTTACTCACCTTGAAGTTGATTTTGCAGAAACTTATAGCGAAGCAAAACAGAAAATTGAATCCGAAAAATATGATCTGGTCATTCTTGATATTGAACTTCCGGGAAGTCTTTTCAAATCAATGGTCAAAGAGATCAAAGGAATCTCTGAGGATACTCTTATCCTCATATTCACTTCTTACAAAGAAAATATTGCACTGCAATACATTGAAGAAGGAGCCAATGGGTTTCTGAATAAGCAGAGTGATCCCAAAAATTTTGTCAAAGTGGTGGAAGCTCTTTTCAAAGACGGTCATTATTACACACCGGAGATCATGAATGAATTGCTCAAAGGAAATAAAAAGCGAAAAGCAATTGAAAATCTATCCGAGAGAGAGCTGCAGGTTTTTAATCTTCTGGCAAAAGGAAATGGAAACCTTGAGATTGCAAATGCTCTTGACATTGAGGAGTCTACCGTAGGAACTTATAAAAGAAGGGTTTATCAGAAATTAAAAATTACCAATTTGGTTGAACTGCTGGAGATCTACAGTGAAATTCATTAATACCGTCTCTTTAAAGTCATAACATCATTACAATGCTGTGGAAAAATACCTACAGCATATGTTCGTTAAGTAGTTGTTTTGAGCGGTAAGTTAGCATCTCATTAACTTCTGTTAAACAGAAGAAGCTAATAGAAAAGTACTTTCAAACTAAGATAACAATTCAGAAAATATCATTTATGCAGTACCAACAAACTAAACAATTGATACTGATTTAAAAGCTCTTCCAGAAGTAGATCAATGATTTTATTATTTATGTGACTAGTCCTGAAAAAGGTTGACTAGTTTAATATTTCAAATATACTTAAATCAGAGTAGGAATTTTCCTATTCTGATTTTGTTTTTTGTATGTTTTTAATTTTACGTTATTTTTCATATGCACTTG
>NZ_LUVZ01000009.1 GCF_001593385.1 Chryseobacterium cucumeris
CATATTCAGAGACAACTTGTCGTTTGAATGCCTCACTGTATTCTTGGACAGGGGACGATGTTTTTTTTAGATTCATAAGGGTGACTAATTTTATGGTTTTTTAGTCAACCTTTTTCAGGACGAGACACAATAAAAATAAACCTCACATTATGTGGGGTTTATTTTTATGTTATTATAAGCATGACTGTAATTGATCTATTTTTCTTAAAAAATGAAGAAATATTTAATAAAGTAACACTTTAGTAGTGAAAATAAACTGCTCCTTATTCTTCGGTTGAGATGTTTCTGAAGGTTACTCGGCAAGAGACTAGCAAGGGCAAAAAATTAATGTCCCTTTAAGTCCACTATTGCTCATGGCTATTTGCTATTAGCGTTAATCCCTTATCTAGGGAAGCAAATTGCTGAGGTGAGGAACGTGAAAATGGAAATCAATTATGGGATTGAGAATTTTAAGTTTGGTCAAGCTGTATTGGTAGGTAGTGATGTAAGGCTCCAGGCAACTGTTAAATCAGTTACCGATCTGAGAGGGACTATAAAGTAGCAGTAGAAGAAAAACCTCTAATAAGAAATCAAATTAAGCCTTCTTACACGGGAAACGTTATCTTTCTCTATCATTTTTTTGAAAAAAATAATAGTAATGACGGTATATTGGATTAATCCCATTTAATTCCTTATCTGAATAAGGTTTGATTAGTAATTGTCAAATAACATCATAATCATTCACTCCCAAAACAAAGTAATGTTCAATTATTCTTTGAGCTTTCTTGCACATCGATAAAAGATCATTTACTGATGTGTTGTCGAAAATAAAGTCATCATGGGTTTTCACAATATATTCAGTTACTATTTCAATATTCATTAAATCAATTTCTGTTACATCGGTTTTCAGTCTATTTTCTTCTTTGAAGCAAGGAATTTTACGGAAAATAGAATCGTTAAACCGAAAGAGATGTATTGTTTTCATTATAAACTATTTAATAGGATGGAAAATTTAGGTTGAGGCTTTGTCAAGAAAGCTTATCTTTTATTTTTCTGTAGATCCTTTTTTTAGTTAAGGTACGTTCTGATGGTAATGGATACAAGCCGCCTGAAAGGATATACAATAAGCTGCCCCAAAAATTATTTTTCCTACATAATTCATGACTGTAGTTAGTTAATATTTTTATGTATTCGTGTTCATATTCCTTTGCTTCCTGTAATGTGTAATTTTCTGGAATATCTTTAATAATATCCATAACATTTTGGTTAAAGGTTTTAGGTGAATATTTTTCTATAAAGTCTAATTCAAGCCTGCACATCCCGATAAGTGGAGTAAGTAAAGAAAAAATTTCATTATAAAAATTATAGATATTTACCTTCCAAGATAATCTTTCTTCTTCCGGTAAAATCTGAATAGTCAACAGAATAAGTTTTTTATGGATTACTTCCATTTCATCTGTGTAGAGTTTGTTTTGCTGCCAGAATATGAGTGAATTGATTTTATTTTTTTTAATAATATTTCCCAGTATATATTCAAACTGTATTCTAATATTCTTTATGTTCTCACTCAGGTCTTCTAAAACAGACTGCCACAGGTTATGCTGGCTTAAACTGCAATATGTGCTAAATATCAATCTTGATTTGTTAATAAGCTGCTGTAATTCTTTTAACATTCTAAGAATTTCTTTAGCGTCTCTTTCTAAGGTGATGTTGGTATTTCGCAGATAGAACAGAGAGGTAAACTGGGAATAATAGGCTCTTCTTGAAATATTTTTTTTATTTCTGAGTCCCAGCTTGTTCTTTGGATGCTTGATTAACTTTTTCATTAGAATTTTATTGTAGATCATTTTTCTTCATAGTTCCTTTTTCAAAGGATTTTTGTTGTATGATAAGGGAAACAAGATATTGTCTTAAATCTTTTATCGTAATATTTTTTTCTTTCCCAGAAAAAAATAATGGAGTTTCATCTAGAAGTTCATACAGTTCAGGAAATTCTTTTTGGATTTCAACTGTTTTTTTAAATATCTTTTTCGTTAAAATAGATATAGTGTTTAGATTATTCATAGCCGCTTTTTATTATTGTTACTATTATCTTAAAACGTTTATTTCCTTTTATCGAATGAGATTTATGGGCTGGAACGATAATGCATTCACCTTCTTCCATAAAGTAAGAAGCTCCGTCTATAATGACTTCAGCTTTACCTTCAATGATCTGTGTAACAGTATCGAAAGGAGATATCTTTTCAGATAACCCTTCTTTGTCATCAAAAGATAAAACACTGATATTACCGGTCAGTTTTTCAAGTATATTTTTACTGACTACAGAATTTGGAATGTAATCTACAATCTGGCTTGTAATATATACTTTCGATTTTTCAAGTTCTCTATGATTCATCACTATGGGTTTAACATAAAAAGAGCAGATGGTATTGTAAATAAAAGGGACAGAACTGTCTCATATTCCATCCCTTTTTCCAGTGAAAGCGTTTGATAAATATATCTTTTCATTGGCTTTAACTGTCCTTGAAAACAATTTATGAAAGATTGATTTCTTTTATAATATTGAGAACTTCTTCACGGTTTTTTATTAATCTGTTTCCGATTCTTTCCAGCATTTCCTTTTCTTTACCTTCTTCAAGCTTCAGGTCGTGGTCCGTTAATGTTGAAAATTTTTCTTTCAGTTGTTTTGATTGCACATCCCAGTCTCCTGGAATTTTGAAAGATTGGTTGCCTTTGTTGTGGTTTGTGTCCATAAAGTAGGTTTTAGTGTAACTTCATTGCTACAATACAAAGTTGGGCATTTATTAATCTATTGTATTACAGATTGTTTCTTTTATGTTGCACATATCACACTTTTATAAAATTCCAGCTTATTTTGAACATCTGAAATGTGGTTGATCATAAAAGCAGTGTTTGATGACTCCTTATGAAGTAATGGAGGTGGTTAAGTCTAGGAAATGATTACAAACTTAAAATACTGCTCAATAATTCCAAATAGGTGATTGATTATTCGTATCTTGCTGAATAATTGCATTGAGCTGACAATCTGGACTCTAAAGAACCAGCGTATTCACTTCTTTTCCTTTCATTATTTAATACTTCCGGCATACCTCTCTGTTCCGCTTCAAATCATTTATAAACTGTTTTTGAAAAGGAGAATATAAATCTGCTGATTCTCTCCAAAAGAGAATTCAATGGTAAAAAAATTATTAATGTTTTTATGTATATAAAAAAATATTTAAGGATGTGGACATTTTTGATTCCTATCCTGGCATGGTTCTCTTATGTTGGAAATTCTGTTTTTTCTTCAGGGTATTACTCTGTGATTCTTACTTTATTTTTAATAGGAAGTGTTTTAGCTGCGGTGTACCATTCCGAAGTTATTGCGCATCGTTTGGGGGAACCATTTGGAACTTTGCTTTTGGCATTTGCCATTACGGTCATAGAAGTAGGACTTATTATTTCCATTATGATGGGAGCAAAAGGGTTGGAAACCATTACTCTTGCCAGAGATACGGTTTTTGCTGCTGTGATGATAATCCTTACAGGAATCATTGGAAGCTGTATTGTGATAGGATCCTTGCGATATTAGAGAGCAGAGCTTTACCTTACAGGGAGTAAGTACGGCACTGATTACACTGACCTCTGTTATTATTTTTGTGCTTATTCTGCCCAATTATACGGTAAGTCACCTCGGAGGCGAATACACGTCACTCCAACTGCTTTTTATCGCCTTGATTTCTTTAGGGCTTTATCTTGGATTTACCATGATCCAAACTTTTAGACATCGAAGCTTTTTCATTTCTCCACAAAACAAATTATTCGAGAATTTGCCTGTAGAAAGCAATAATAAAATAATTTCCACAAAACAATTGTATATCAATTGTATATTGTTAATTTTATCCCTGGGAATAGTCGTTTTGCTGGCAAAACTTCTTTCAAAGGATGTTGAACATATAGTTGTTTCTGTGGGTGCCCCCAAATCTCTTGTAGGTATCATTATTGCTGGTATTGTTCTGCTTCCGGAAGGTCTGGCTGCATTCAGAGCTGCAAAAAGTGATCAGATTCAAACTTCATTAAATCTGGCTTTTGGTTCAGCTTTAGCGAGTATCGGACTAAGTATTCCTGCGATTGCCATTATATCTGTAATAACCGGTATAAGAATGACATTGGGGATAGATATCAAATCAACAATACTTTTAGGGCTGTCTCTTTTTATTATTACTGTTTCACTGGCAACAGGCAGAACTAATATCATGCAGGGAATTGTATTGATCGCTATTTTTTTAATTTATCTTTTTATTACAATTGTACCATAAACCTATTTAAGTTATGCATTATATAGCTTGATATATAGTGAAACGGCCATCTTTAGTTTATATGATATGATGGTTGATATAGAATATATTTCATCATGAATCCAAAAAAACGTTTGAAGGCTCATGAAAAGAACTTTTTTCCTTACCAAACCGACCTTTCTTATAATTTCTCACTATCGGAAATCATTAAAACGGAGAGAAAGCTAAAATTTCGATTATAACAGAATAAATGGAAAATATAAATCAAAGATGAGATACTTATACCTATAAAATCATGGAAATTCATAAACATGATCTTGGAAATTAAAAGTTATTACTTATTAGGAATTATTGCAGTAAACCATATTTTGTTTTATGACTGTGCAACAAGTAATGAGTACAAATCATATGATTATAAAGATGTTGCCCAAATATTGAAATTTCAAATAAAAACTAATGAGATAACACAGAAATTGGTTCACAACTTGGGTTAAGTCAATACTTTAAAAGTTTGAAAAGTACTCTGAACAGAAAAAAAGATTTTACAAATAAAAATTATTTATCGATATGACTAGTAAAAAATATTACTTCCACGATAAAAGTCAGAATATTATATCAGAAGATCAATTAATTGGAGAAAATATAGATGCTATAGAATGTTTTCTAACTGATTATCAGCTAGAAAAGCTACATACAATAGAACGTGTTTATATTTTGAAAAAAACATTTTTAGGAATTTTTAAGACAAGATTGTATTTATATCTTAGTGAAGATACAATATATAATTACGCTATTCAGAAAACATAACATTACTATACTTTATTATTCCTCCGATCATAGCTTAATGTTAGAATTCAAATTTGTTTGGAATATTGATGCTTTGTCTTATTTCGTTTTGATGGTTTCTGAAAGCTATAGTATTTGTTACTCTTACTAAAACGATAACATCTTTAAAGGAGTGGTCAACGGCACTATGATGATGAAAATTAGAATTTTCACTTTCGGCTTCGCATAGCAATTACAATTTCCCATACAAAAGTCATTACATTTTGCAAAATCGAAAACTGTGTAAATAAAAAATCCCCGCTATTATGAGTAGATTTCTGTAGAGGTATAATCACACTCATATCCTGGAAACGCTATATAGTAAATTTTACAGTCCGATTTAATATCCTACAGATATTAACCTTTCTAATGCTTAGGAGGAGAGTATATAACAAAACCCTCCTTTTTAGGGGAGAGTCAATTGTACTAATGAGAATGTACAACTATTATGAGTAGTAAATGTATATCTAAATAAATTACATTAATATGCTGCAAGTCATGTGATTCTATTTATTATTGTCGTATATGGAGTAGAAATAATACATTTATTTTTAACGCTCTTAGGGTATTTTTTAAGCATAACTTTTTAATGCGTCAATTCTGTGGTAATATTTAATTTTCTTTGCAAGAAAGTTATAAATTTATTTTGACTGTAAATTCCAGTTTTCAGGAATTTGAAAGGTTTGTCACCTTTATGATGATTTGTGTTCATGACGTGGAATTTAATATAACTTAATTGCTGCAGTACAAGGTGGTGTTTTTATAACCTATGTATTACAGCTTGTTTTTTATATTGCAGTTATCACACATTGTTAGTATCCGGAGTCTTTTTCTTACTGAGAGATTGATGTTTTATAAAAGGGAAAAAATCTGTGATTATGCCCATAATTGTATAAATTTGGAGCTGGAAAAAGAAGAAATCTTAAAGATCATAAACCTAAGGTCTTATTACAGAGTTGCAGATAAATGACTGATATCAGAGTTTTGATCATAGGGTTGGCTGCTGGTTGAAAAACAAGTAAACTAATTATTTAGTAAAACAGAGCCTTGCCATGAGATAGCTGACTGTTGATTCCGCTCCCTGATTGAGATTGACATTTTTTTCTTCAAGCCCATCATAACATCCACCTGTTGCAGGGTTATAAATAATCTGATGTAAATAATTTTTTCCTAAAAACCAACTAAAAGCACTCCTCATCATCTGCAAATATTTTTCATCCTTAAAAACCTTGTAGAATGTAGATAATGCAAGTATGGTGTAAGCAACATCTATGGGCTGTTCCCCGCCAATTGATTCAGGACTTTTAACCGTTTCTTTCTGTAGCCATCCTTTATTGGAGATTACTTTGATGCCGCCCTTACTAAATATTTTAGAAAGCAAAAACTTGAATGATTCATCGGCAACCTGTTTATACATTTCATCCTTGGTGGTAATCCACGCACACAATAAAGCTTCAGGGAGTACACCGTTTCCGTAAGTGAGATAGTTTTCAAACCAATGCCAGTCTTTATGTTTTTCATGCTGATACATTTTCACCAGACGATTGGCCAGCTTTTTCAATAATGGAATGTTGTCTTCAGCGTTTTGATAATACAATCCCTTGATGATAAAAGCCATTGCACGGGTAGAGTGTATTTTATCAATAGACGGAAGACTTTTTTCGATAATTGATTCCGCTTCATCAGAAAGCTGCTGCGGTAAAATAGCTTTTATAGATAGAAGATTGCCCAGTGCCCAGATAGCCCTTCCATTGGAATCTTCAAGATTTGTTTCATAATTCTGCTGAGCAAATTCCTTGTTTTGATTCACATAGTTAAGAAAACTACCATCCGGTTGTTGACAAAACTTAATAAATTTTAGATAAGTGGAGATTAAGTCTAGGTCAGATTCATCTCTGCTCAGCTCATAATGTCTGCAGGCTACAATCATAGCCCGGGCATTATCGTCCAAAGTATACCCGGAATTGATATCAGGTTTGTTGATTTTAGAAAACTGGATCATCCCAAAATCCGTTGTCATATTTTTGACATGGCTTAGATTAATGTTGGGGAATGTATAATGTAATGTCATTTTATCTTTGCTGTATTGTTGAAATAATAGGGCGTGCGAAATAGAAGAATTTTCCCAGGCTGTGGGAGCCATTTTTTCCAGACTATTTGATCGTAATTTTTCCTGTACAGTTTCATTTTTTAGTAATGTATTTACGGCAACAGAAAGCTGCTTCGGAGCTTCAAAATCAATAATAATTCCCAGGTCTTCATTCAGTACTTCCAAAGCATGGGGAATAGGCGTGGAAATAATGGGACATCCGCAGCTGATGGCATACGAAAAAGTACCGCTTACTGCCTGATTTCTGTCTTTTGAAGTGAAAAGATAGATATTGGTAAGCTGAAGATAGTCCAACAACTTATCTAGAGGCAGGTACTGATTGATAAAATAAGTATGATTTTCCAGATGGAGCCTCTTAACAGTATCCTTCAAAAAATCACGATATTTCTCACCTTCATACTTAATGATGCCGGGGTGCGTTTTTCCAATAATCAGAAACATTACATCCGGGTTTTTGGAAATGATTTCAGGCAGAGCTTCTAAGGTAGTTTCAATATTTTTCCCCGAACCCAGTAAACCAAAGGTTGAAAGAACTTTTTTATCTTTAAATCCGTATTTCGCTTTCAGTGAAATTTTATCGATAAATGGCAGTAAATGGGTGCCGTGGGGTATCACTTTAATTTTATCAGGTGGTATATCATAATCATTGTTCAGTATATCCGCAGAAATACTGGTCATTACAATAATAGATTTTACAAAACTGCTGATTTCTTTTACCTTTTCTTTTAATTCCCGATCCGGTTTTGGTAGAACGGTGTGAAAAGTAATGATGATATCTTTTTCTGTATTTTGAAGAAAAAGCAGTAATCCGTTGGGGGTTTCGTTGAAAAATCCAAATTCATGCTGGAGCATAACCAGTTGAATATTGTTATTCTTATTGATTTTATCAGCCAGCTCCAGATAAGATACGGCATCGGATGTATTTAAGCGATATTCTGGATCATCTTCATATTGATAATGCTCATCCTCAGTTTCCATTGGGCAGATACTGATGCTAAATGATTCTCTGAATTTTAATTTAAGGGATTGTACCAAGTCCTGACAGTATGTTGCAATACCGCATACCTTGGGAGGAAAAGTGCTTATAAAGATAATTTCAGGTATATGATAAATTGTGTTTTTATTACTTTGTAAAGGTTGTCTTTTTGTCTTTTCCTCCACGTCTGATTTTATATTTTTATTCATATTGATATTTATTTTAAACCTGACATTCTGTATAGAATAGTCAATTATGATGTGTACTGTAGTAATTCCTTCAGTAATTCAGGGATGCTTAAAGAAGCAATAGCTATTCTTTTGTCTGCAGCGCCATAGTAAATATGGAGTGTATGTCCTTCTACGATGGCTCCGGTAGGGAAGCAGACATTGTTCACTTCTCCCTTCTGTTCCCATTCTTCATCGGGCTTGAAAAGAGGATAGGGAAGTCTTGAAATTTCTTTTTCAGGAGTATCAAGGTCTAGTAAAGCAGCACATGCGCTGTAAACATATCCTTCAATGGTATCATGTACACCATGGTAGATTAAAAGCCATCCATGTTCAGTTTCTATAGGGGGGCATCCACCGCCGATATAGCTTACTTCATGCTCATAGTTGGGAGATAATACAATATGTTCTTTAAAATGAAGGAAGTAGTCTTTCCAGAAATCAGGATTCAGGTCTTCAATATTTTCTATCCTTACAATTTGGATATCAGGCCTTATGCGATGTAGAAAATAAAGCTTACCATTAATTCTTCTTGGAAAAAATATCACATTTTTATCCCAAAGGAAGACCTCTTTATCCTTTATATGAGTATGCGGGAGTTTGTTGAAACGTCTGTACTTTTCTCCTATTTCACCTTGAGATTCAGCTAAAAGCTTAAACTTTTTGTATGGAATTTTTGGCACAATGATTCCTAGCTTTTGCCATGATATTAGATCCTTAGATACGGCAAGTGCACCCAATGCATTAACCCCGTCATAACTGGTATAAGTAAGGTAAAATAAGTGATCGATTTTGACAATTCTTGGATCTTCAACACCATGTTTTTCGTATTCAAATTCAGGGATAATAACCGGATTGCTGAGCCGTATTTCAGGAGTCTTATAATCCGATAATATACAGTATCCGATACTCGAGAAGTTATTCCTGGCAAGAGCCCTGTATAATAAATGTATTTTTCCGTTATCCTGAATGACTGCAGGATTTAGAACTCCTTCACTCTCAAAGTCTAATGTTGTTTTTCTGAGTATAATTCCATCTTTTTTCAAGGATACCATTTAGTTGCCGGTATTTCGGGCTTCTTGTTCCCTTTCTCTTCGTTTACTCATTTTATCCTCCCGTTTCTCTTTTGCAGATTTTGCGGGCGGAGTTTTATCTGATTTCTTTTTTCCGTCTTTTTCTTTTGACATTGTGAAATATTTTTTTGTTACCTGTAAATTTCAATCATTAAAAAAGGAAAGCTTTGCAATTGTCTTTTAATTTGTTGTATAAATCATAGATATTTCCGGTTTAATAGACTAACTTTGGATAAATGACTGTTAATGAAATAATTGACAGATGTAAACACTAAGGGAGATGAAGTTGTATGTAAAATATATGGTAAGTTTGCGCTGCAAAATGGTTGTCCATCAGGAACTGGAAAGATTGGGCATTAAAAATGCTGTCGTTGATTTAGGGACAGTAGAATTATTGGATGATATTAGCTCAGAACAAAGACAGATCCTTAAAGAAAATTTACTTAAAACAGGACTTGAAGTATTAGATGATAAAAAAAGTATCCTGATAGAGAAAATAAAGAATGTAGTGATAGAAATGATTCATTATTCAGATGAACTCCCAAAAGAAAATTTCTCAGACTATGTAAGTGAAAAATTAGGCTATGATTATACCTATCTGGCTAATACCTTTTCAGAAGTGAAAGGAATGACACTCCAGCATTTTATTATTATTAATAAAGTAGAAAAGGTAAAAGAACTGCTGTTATATGATGAACTTAATCTTACAGAAATCTCTTATAAACTCAATTACAGCAGCGTGGCCCACCTCTCCAATCAGTTTAAAAAAATCACAGGACTTTCCCCTTCATTTTATAAACAGCTGAAACAAAGACGTCTTGGAAATCTGGAAGACTTATAAATGTGTGATATATGTAAAATTATACCGGATATATATAGCTTAGTATAACACTTAAACGGCCATCTTTGTAGTATAATAATCAGGAATTCACAAAATCCATAAAGCTTATATCACTATAAATAGTGCAATTTTAGATAGGAAATATAGTGAACAGTTGAAAATATTTATCAAACAACAACCCATGGTTTCTGTCCTTTTCATCCATATTATAGGAATTGATAGATATATAAAAATTTTCATCAACTGAGTCCATAAAACTGTTTGAACATTCATGAGTAAACAACATGTTTAAATACAAAACAGACTTTATTATTATCACTTTAACGTCAAAAGTCATGAAAACAATACACCTTTTTCAGTTTAAGAATTCCATTACCCGGAAACTTCCTTTTTTTAAGGAAGAATGTAGATTAGATAATTTAAATGATTTAATGGCTTATGATCTGATGAACACCGAAAAAGTGACTGAGTTCATTATTGAAGTTCATGATGATTTTATTTTTGAAGATATGACCAGAGAAGATCTTTTGTCAATGTGCAGAAATGCCAGAGAAATGATTGAGCATTATTTTGTTACAACCATGAATGATTATGACGTTATCTGAATATTGATTTCAGCAGCATAAAAGTTTTTTTGATCAACATAAATAATAGACTCATGAAATTTCAGCAAAGTTTACTTGATTATATCAGTACTTCACTCATTACAATGAATGAAACGGTTTCTATAGCAGAAAGCGTAACCTCGGGATTAATACAGCTGGCTTTTTCCCAAATGGCTAATGCAAAACTGTTTTACAAAGGAGGAATAACGACTTTTACATTACCTGAAAAAGTTCAATTTTTAGATATAAATCAAATTGAAGTTAAGGAAAATGGTTTTGAAACCCAAAAAATGGCTGATACAATGGCTGTAAAGGTCGCTGAATCATTTGGAACAGATTGGGGAATTGCTTCTACTGGATATGCTGCATCTGTAAGAAATTCGGGATTTAAAGTGTATTCATTCTGTTCATTCAGTTACAAAGGAGAGATTGTACTTTCCAAACGCATAGAGCTTCATGATAAGACTCAGGCACTGGATGCACAGTTGTATTATACCGAATTTATTTTAGGGTGTTATAAAAGTGCATTGAATCAAATATTAATTTAAACTTGTCATTTATTTTTTGCCTGGCCCCAACTTTTGCACCTGATCTAAATTATTTAGATATAATTTTTTTTAATAATTACAAATTTAATTATTGATAATAATAAAAATAGCGCCAACTGTCTTCAGTTGGCGCCGTTTGGCTTTTGGTGACCAAGACGAGCGTATCTTCAAACACTTTTATCGATGATTTACTTCGTTTGAGCCAAATCAAAAAGGAATTAGTAACCCCGATTTTAATATTTAATCACTTGTAGTTGTAGAGTTTTTGCAAATTAATTTTTTAGTAAATGTAATAATCCAATATAAACAAAGAAGATGTTATTGATATGATTGTTGTATTTAAATATCGTACGGTACTTTTAATCAATTTATTACGTTCCGGCTGCTTGAAAATTCTTTGTAAGTATACACATTGTAAGGATAGATTTTCTTTGCCAGAATTTTAGAAATAACACTACTGATGAACAAAGGAAACAGCAATAGATATCCAGACGGTACTATACTGGAAATAATAAACATGGCAGTAAGAGGGGCGTGAATAGCTGCGGAAAGCATGGCAGCTGCTCCAAATAACGCAAAATTAATAATCACAAGATTGGTACCTAAATAATGGTTGCAGAATTGGGCAAAAAATACCCCTAAAAACGCTCCTGTAACAATACTAGGGGCAAATACACCGCCGTCACCGCCTGCACCGAGAGTGAGGGAAGCCGCCAATGGCTTTATGAAGATAAGCAAAACCAGAGGAATTAAATATGCGAGATTAACGATGTCGTACGAACTACATTCGAGGATTTTACCAAGTCCGTGATAACTATCACCATATAAAGCCGGAAGAAAAAAGATAAATACCCCAACAGTTATAGCACCTAAATTTACACGGATGAAATTGTTGTTAATCCCACCAAAAAATGTTTTTGCGTAGATGACAATTTTCGTAAAATAAAGCGCAAATATACCTCCGATTAAACTTAGTATCATAGCAAAAGGTATGGATTGCCAACGCCAGTCCTGTACCTTAAATGTAAATAGTGGATTTGAGTCATAAAAATGTACAAATAGATGAGCTACAATCATCGAACTAATTCCACTGATCAGTAAGGTTTTATTGTATTTACGTGCAATAACTTCAAATGCAAATAAAAAACCGCCCAGCGCACTTCCAAAGAGTACGGTTACACCCGCTATAATACCTGCACATATCAGTTCCGTCTTGTAGGCCCAAGCACTATGCAAATGTTTGTAGGCCTGATTACCAACTGTTGCGGTGGCAACTACTGTTGACACTTCTACTCCTGTAGATCCTCCGAAAATCACTGTTAAAAAGCCATTAACACAATGAGAAGGTATTTTAAAAAAAGGAAGATGATCTTTTCTTGTTTCCAGGGTAGTATATATTTCTTTAATTCCTTTATTTTTTCTGTTCTGAAAGAAATATTTACGTAGGAAGTAGATTGTTGTAATACCTACACTTGGTAAAAAGATTAACAATTTGTTTTCCGTGGCTATAATTTGTTCAAAGAGGTATTCTTGTACCTGTCCTGTTAAATGTTTTAAAGTATAAGATATAAGACAACAGATAATACTAACGATAATAGATATCCCGGTTAATTTGACATAGCTGGATCTGATTATTTTCTTTCTGTACGCTGTATTGCCTTGCATAACTATTTTAGTTTTAAAGAAGATGTAAAGGTAACAGTTATTTTTTGAAATAGTAAAAGTTGCTTGTTACTTTATACTACCTGTTTTTATTTAAACAATTCAAATGAAGTTTAAATAATTCATTGATTCATAAACTGAAAGTCCAACTGATAAAAGGCAACGATATACTTAATTTTTTTGTTTTACTTATAAATTCTGTCTTTTTGCAACGTTGGAATTTTAGATAACTGTTAAAAATAGATGTTTTTTAATTTTGTGACGGATGAAAAAATTGCAGATTTCGTCAGCTTCTTTAATTTTAGTATTGAATAATATACACTATTAAATAAAGAAAAACTAAATTAGTTGTGCAAAGAAATTGTTATGCCTAAAAACGATTCAATTACATTAAATAGAATGGATTACAGCAGTGGGATTGCTGTTGGTATTTGGAACGGATCTACACCAGGTATTATAAAAGCACTTTCACCCCACAGGCACGACCATTATACTTGCATGCTAATTGAAGCTGATCAGCTTGAAGTTGTATTTGATTTTAAGCATTTAACAATGCCGGTGGGGACACTTTTTATCTCTCCTCCTGGACAAGTTCATCAGATTCTAGAGACTCTTAGCGCAACCGGTTGTTATCTGTCTTTTGAAAGCCGTCATATCGGTAGAACGGCACAAACCAGTTTGGATAATTTGTTAGAGGAAACCTTGATTATCGCTCTCTCTAATAATGAGCGGGATTGGTTTAGAACAATCTTTGATTCAATGATGAAATTACAAGATCTGAACGATATCGCTTACAGGCAAGTTGAAGAACCATTGCTTTCAGCTTTTATTGAACAGGCAGTTTTGTGCTACGAACGTCAATTATTCATTAATCCCGAAAGTATCAGTCTACGTTCTATCAGTCTCACAAAGGAATTCAGGAATCTTGTAAAATCACATTTCCGGAGTATTAAGCGTCCATTTGAATATGCAGAAAAGCTTAATATTACTGTTGGACATCTAAGCGATACAGTAAAAAAAGTGACTGGATCATCAGCTTCGGAACTGATTCAAAAGGAAGTGATGAACGAAGCGTTAAGATTGCTATACTATACGGAGGTAAGTATCAAGGAAATTTCCTATCAGCTGGGATATCAAGACACAAAATATTTCATTAGACTGTTCAGTAAAAAAGCAGGTTGTTCGCCAAGTGAATATCGGAAGAAATACGCTAAAAACTCAGACCAAATCTTAGATCATTAAAATTGTTCCTTATTTTGTCCACCTTTTACCTTAATTTGTGAGTGGCGTTGCATATGCCAATTGCTCAATTTTGTAAGACAAAAAAATTACTTCTAAAGAAAATTTAAGTCTTATGATTGGACAGAATTTTGTTGAAAGCTCAGTATTCTCATTGTCAAAAACTCCCGAGGGAATAGTCGACTCTTTTCTTGCTCATATGAATTCTTTCCATTCGGAGACTATGCTTCGTTTCTATGAGGAGGATGCAATCTTTATTAATGATAACGGTGAGCCTCGGAGAGGAAGATTGGAGATTGCGCGAGAATTGGACTGCTTCTTTAAATTCGGATTGCCAATCAAAATTACAACAAGGAATGTTTATGTAGATGGCAATCTAGCATCACTAATCTTGGACTGGAGTATAGCGGGTATTGCGAATAATGGTGAAAAAATATGTATGCGAGGAACATCTAATGATTATGCTAAAAGAGGAGCCGATGGATATTGGAGATATTGGTTTGAAAATCCCTTTGGTGTTCAAGTGCGCAGTTTATTTTAAAAAACTTTACAATATTAAATAAATCAGATATGAAAATTTTAGTAGTAGGAGGTACAGGTCTAACAGGGAGGCTTGTAACTAACAAATTGGAAAAACTTGGTCATAAAGTGGTGATTGGCTCGCCATCACAAGGTGTTGATATCCTTACTGGTGAAGGGCTTCAGGAAGCCTTGACCGGAACTGAAATAGTAATAGATCTATCAAATTCATCTTCTCCCGAAGGAGAAAATGCATTTCGATTTTTTGAGACTGCGGGAAAGAATCTTGTCAAAGCAGAATTGAATGCTAGTGTTAAGCATCATATCGTTCTATCAATTGTAGGAACAGATGATGCATTGGAAATCGGTTATCTTAGAGCAAAAAAACTTCAAGAGGATACTATTAAAAACTCAGGTATACCTTACACTATAATTAGGTCAACACAATTTCACGAACATGTGGAAGCCATCATCCAAGTTCAGGGAGAAGGGGATAAAGTTTTTGTTTCGAACTTAGACTATCAACCAATTGCACTTGATGATGTTGCCGAGTTCATAGTACAATTTTCTTTGGAAGAACCTAAAAATAACACCATTGAAATTGCAGGACCAAGACGTGGCAAAATGGAGGCTTTTGTCTCTGAGTATATTCAAATTACCGGTCAGGATAAAAAAGTGATTATAGACAATGAAAATAAGTATATGCATTTTGTTGTTCCTACTTCACTTTTAGTTCCCACTGGGCAATACAATACAGGCAAAATACTTTTTGAGAACTGGGCACTTGAAACACATAAAATTTAATCTTCTAAATTTATCCTTTCGCTTAAAGCAGTTCTAAAATTTGAGTGCAGTTAAGTACTTCTTTATCACTATTTATGTTCTTTTTTTCAACTTATTAAGAAGATGGAAATTAATAATGAATTGATTTTTAATATGGAAAGGGAAAAAATTATTTGAATTAGTCAATACTTAATCTGACAGTTATAATCAAATTAAATAACTTTAAAACAGATTAAGTATTATGACAACACAACAAAAAATTATCAAAAACAAGCTAGGCGTACTTGAATTAGCACAACA
>NZ_LUVZ01000010.1 GCF_001593385.1 Chryseobacterium cucumeris
TGTTGTGCTAATTCAAGTACGCCTAACTTGTTTTTGATGATTTTTTGTTGTGTAGTCATAATACTTAATCTGTTTTAAAGTTATTCTTTTTGATTATAACTGTCAGATTAAGTATTGACTAATTCATTTAAACCGTAAGAATAAACCTTATGGTTGGATCTAGTTTAAAAAAATTCTATGAGCTAAAACTCAAAATCAATAGTATTAATAAGGTTCATTTATAAATATTTAGGCTGGTGATTGTTTCAAATATACTGCTTTTTGAACTCAGAAATCATCACCATTTAATTCGATACTGTTCTGTGATTTAGTTATTTGATATTTTAGAAATGGAAACATTAGTATTGGTAATCTGATTGACAGCATTTGAAGACCGTGCTCTGAACGTAATAAGATCATTTACCACCAAACTTACTGTACGTATGCTTGAAACTCTTCCGTACTGATATCGTTTATCTGTTCCATAGCTGCATATATTGGTTCCGTTTTTCTGTATATAGACCATTGCTCCAACTGTGGTGTCTCCTGATACATTTCTGATATCCGCATTATAAGAGATAACATACCCTCATGCCTGTTGAATTCTATATCCTGTATAAGCAGGCCCGCCTTGCGCTCCTCCCGATAAGTTTTTATGCAAAGTACCTGAAGGTGAGATTGGTAATTGTGCCTGCTGTAATACTTCCTGAAGCAACCATATTACTTGCTGCAAACACTGGTGTTATAAAAGGGGATTTTATCTATTTCGGTTTTTATATCAGATTTCGTCCACATCCTTTCCCATCCTGTGCCATTATAGGAATATAATCCTTTATTAACAGAAGTATTTCCGGAACCTGCAACAGCCTTATTGCAAATAATAAAACCTGTTTTTGGATTCGCTATGGTAGTAATATCAGTAGTGGAAATGAGAGAAACTACCTGCAGCTACAGTCCTTTACTTAATGATACAGCATCTAAAATAGCAGGGATCAGGATTAGTTGTACCAATAGCTACACTTCCTTGTTGTGCACTCAAATATAAGACATTAATGACAAACAGAAAATTAATTATTCTTTTCATGATTTTATTTTTTGACGTAAATTATATTAAATGATATATTATTCTTGTAATAAAACTAAGCCCCCCTTTCTTTCTCATCATCTGTGATATCGGACATATAGAAAGGGAGTAATAATTGGGACTTAGATTATCTACAATCTAATCTGGTTTTTCTACTTTTATATAAAAATAGAATGTGTTATTTTTTTTTAAAACTCTATATGAATTTCCTAAAACACATCATAAATAAATACTTTGCTTTAAGAATTAGCGGATAAATATTTCAAACCTATCCATCACGCAAAAACTTATGAAAATATATAATTTGCTGAATAAACTAATATAATTCAGAAAGGTTATAACTTTTTCAAAAAATGCTTTCTTTACTTCATGTTGGAATTATTAGCATTTGTAGACAGTGTACTGGGAAATTATATGATACTGGATCTGCGTGACTGCAGGAAAAGTACCCATCCAGTATAAAGCATATTTCCTTCATTCATAAAGGAGCAATACCCTCAACATCTAACAATAATTTCTTAAATATTTCAGAATATCTCTCCAATTTGTGTCTTATTTTTAATTTGGAAATGGTACAGCTATAATATCCAAAATATCACGACTACCTGTGCCAAATGTTGCCCTAATTCCTATGTTATCGTTCAATGCAGCGAATACTATAGCTTGTAATCCTACAGAATAAGTACCTGCGGGTAAAACTACACTTCTGGTAGAACTGAGATGAAAAAAACCATTAGCATAATTTGGCGAAGAGCTAAAGTTGGTAGACTGTACTGATAAACTTGTATTATTAGTAAATATACCTCCTCCGTTTATCCAATATAAGCCGGAGCCATATAATTTGGAGCGGTTATCACTAATAAAAGAACCATCAGCAGCTACAATATCACTTACAGAAAGAGTATAAGTAAATGTTACCAGAGATTTCTGATTTAAAGTAAATGCCCTACTTGTCACTAACTGGGTTGTCGTATTATTATTAGCAGCACTGATCGTTACCCCCGAACCTGTATAGGCATCTATACCATCTGCACCAGCTAATACTCCGGAATAATTATAATACATTCTTAACCATTGTCCTCCAGTTCCTTTTGATATATCAAAATAATAATAGCCTTTCTCCAGCACATTTACTGTTTTATTAGTAGTTTGTGATGCAGTTAGAGGACTAGTAACATATACGATTGTCCCATCCTGTAAAGCTGTATAAAGATTGTCTTTAGTTTTTAGCTGGTCGCCCGTTAGTCGTGGGACAATAACACCGTCAATTGCAAATGTATCTGCTGGCTTTCCAACAATATCCAAAGTTGCGTGAGGTGTATTTGTATTAATACCCACTTGACAGAAGGCATCTACTGAAAATAGTAGAGTACCTAATAATAAAATTTGTTTCATTTTCTATGTGTTAAAGTTTATAAAAATAAATGGTTTTATTTAGACTATTTTATTCTAAAGATTTAATTAATAAATCTTTTATCAAGCAAATAATTGTCAATAATTTATTTGCTGGAAAACTCCATCAAAATCCTCAATTACAACAACATATCAACTACCGCTAACATTAGGGGGATAAAACATTCCAACTTACATAGTTGCACTAAAATTAAATCATGCAATTCTACGACCGTCAAGTTCTTTAAATTTTCTTTATTAATAGTAGTTACAGGGTATTCTTAATTCAATATATATCCATCTCAAAAACAGAAATGTTAGTGAAATGTAGTGGTAACTCGTACATTTATTTAATATCTTTAATGCATTCAAACATCTGTAGACGAACTTAGCTTTAAAAGTTAAATATATACTCCAGACTGATATTAATTTACTTATGCATTATCCTCCTCTAAAAAAATATGTGAATTATTTTAATACGGACAGTACTTCACTAAGCTCGGAAGCAAAAAGCTGAATTTTACAGCTTTGATCAATTAATACCAGAGTTGGAGTTCCAAGAACCCCGTAGTTTTTAAAATTTGCCCCATTCAAGCCTTCATAGTCACAATAAATCTCTTTTCCAACAAATTTCGAAGAATTTTTGTTGAATGACAATGACTCTTTATCCGAAGACAAACCAATTATCCGCACTCCCATTTTGGAAAGTTTTTCATCACTCTTGGAAAGTTCCTCAATAGTTTTTTCACAAGGACCACAACCTGAATGATAGAATATCAATAATATTTTTTTATAATCTTCTCTCAAAAGATCCTTCATTTTTAGATGCTCAGTCTCTTTTTTCCCTTTCTTCACTTTGGTTAATACAAGATCAGGTGCTAAAGAGCCTACTGCTAAGCGTTTATACACAGAAAGCCCACCTTCATATTTCTCTATTTTACCGGAGCTCAAAACTATAGGGGTTATTGCCGCAATGAGATTATCTTTTCCTTGTTGGCTAAGAATATGAGCCACTTGACCGGCAAAATCGCTATACAAACCTGCACGAATATTCTCTGTTATTTTATCAAAATCCTTTATAAATGCTTTATCATTTTTTAAAACTAGTAAATGAATATCTACCCATGATGAAATAACGGTTGACCAATGACCAGAGGTATAAAGTGTCTCCCACTTAAGATCTTCAGTTATCAAATTCGCAATACTTTCTGCACGCTTTTCTTCACCCTCTTCAAGCTCTTTTCCTATACCTCTTGTGATATTCACTACCCTTAAAAACTCTGAAGCATAAGAGTGATCTTTATCAAGCATTATTTGAAGGCTGTCATAAGCCTTAAGCTGTTTGTTATATTCAAGTTGGAATAAACTATAGCTTTTATTTGATCTGGAAAAAGATTTGATCGCCCTCCACATTGCATCATGACGCTTGAAGATAGAATCTTGTATTTGAGAATAATGGTTCAACTTTTCCATTTCATCATTTCTTGTATAAACAATATTATCATTATTAGGGATTTTAGACAGACAACTTACAGAAAAATCTACTCCTGGAATTACCATATCAAGCCCCCCTCCCTGCTCGCTGCCAGTAATAAGCCAACGACACATCCCCCTATAAGGAGTATATATTTGGGGCACTGAAAGGGTAAACTTTCCATCCGAAGGAATTACTCCTTGGTATACTATTTTGGATTCTTTTCCCTGAAATATGATAAAATCATAGGTTTTTCCCGCAAAATAAGGAAACTCCATTTTAATATCTTGTGATGAATACAACCCAGCCAAAAGAAAAAAAATAAGGTTCAATATTCTGTTCATTTAGTAATAATAATTGTTATAATCATCTTCATATAGAGAGGATTTAGTTAATGCACAATGACTTTCAATTCAAACAATTCATTTAAAATTAATTCTCCTTTCTTCATTGCTTAGGGAGAGGATCATAAATATTAATAACCCTTTTATTCCTCCTTAGTAATGTGTCTAATGTTTAATGAGAATCACTAAATATTGGACAGACTTACAAAGAGTTCTTTCTAGTAAACATACTCAAGTATCAGAAAAAATTCCATTTCCAAACAAGTACTGAAATACTCCCTTCAAGCAGGTACTTTAAATAATAATTAGAACAACTAAAAGTTTTATATATATTAAATATAGCAAGTCAGTAATGAAGGGAAATTTCAGCGGAAAAAAAGTAGAATATTATAAAAACGGGTTCCAATAAAAAACAAGATGAAAAAATTTTGCTCCGCCTCTACTTTATAATTTGAATCAAACTTATTAAACCGGTGGCTGTACCACCGATAAATAGTTATATAAATATCTATTCTGAGATACAACGGACAGCATAGCCGGATGTTTTGTAAGCGTAGCTCGACGATGCATTAACAGTTCCGAAATCAAAATACGTATTATAGCCATAGATGCTCGGGTATTCCGTACTAGTCCAATAACGAGCAGTCATTCCACGGGCAAACAATGAACCATCCACATATCGGCGCTCGCCTGTAATAGGGAAGGTCAGCTTATTTCCACCACCAACTAGGACCTTACCTGATCCAAAATTTGTGTCAGAATTATTAAAGGCTCCAATGTTACTTGAGATAGTATTATTAACCAAGTTTAGCCATTGCTGTCTTGTCGGAACTCTAAAGCCTACAGGACATGGATCATTGACTGTTTTACTTGTATCCGACCATGATTCTGTAGGAGCTTCGGTAGTATTCCAGGAAGTGATTACTCCTGAAGGAGTACTTGCATCAGCAACAACGGCAGCTCTTCCCCATTGGTAATAATTCCCATGGATTCCCTGAACAGGTACATCGGGGTCAAGGCTAGTATCGGCTCCAAGGTTATGTCGCATCCACGCCTGTGGATTTCCTGGCATCACTGTTGTAAGGCCTCCTGTTACTGTTGCATTTACACTACAAGACTGACCGGCAAATGAAATTGGAACACTCATTACCCCAGCACTTGATGCTGTACCAGCTACATTATACACTAAACTTCCATTACCATTAGCAAGAGTACCTGCCGGACGGGTAAATGTAAGTCCATTCTGAACAAAGGATTCCTGAGGATAAGCCTGTCCATTTCCTCCACTATAGGGTAAACTCATTGTTCCACTATATGCTGTTCCCTGGGTAATCACTGATGGAGAGAAGATTGCTGAACCACAATTCAATGAACTCACCGAACCCGACAATGTCGTTACAGGGATACTAAAGCTACATGATTTCCCAGCTATCGTGATATCAAAATTTGCAGTACCTGCAGAGTTTGGCGTTCCTGTAATATTAAAGACAAAATTTCCATTCCCGGTATTCAGAGTGCCAGAAGGAAGGCTTGCCATAAGACCTGTTACTCCTGTTGAGAAGAAATTAACAGCGTTGTAGGTTCCATCATTACCACCATTATAAGGAACTATTGTACTAACTCCGCTAGCTGCTGTCCCGGAGTAAAGAGATCCTGAAGTTACTGCAGAAGCACAATCTATCGAAAACACAATAGGAGAACTCACATTTGAAGAACAAAGAGACCCCCATTTCGGCGAGGTTTCAACCGAAGAATCATTAACCATCAAACAGCCCTGATTATTTGCAAAACAGTCTGTACAATACACTATAAGACCCACGGAAGGATTAATAATAGCATCCATTTGTGCCTTGGTCATTCTTGGAGGCAAGAACCCCAAGGTAGTACTTTCCAACCCAAGAATTGAAGATGGATGAGAAGTAGCACTACCAACCCCCATTCTTCCTTGGATAAATCCAAGAGTATTTCCATTCATATTCATAATACGGTTATTGCTCAAAGTACCATTAGAGTTATAAATATTACTACCCGCACCAAGTTTCTTCCACTCATTGGCTTGTCCATCAAAATAATAATATCCGACCGCATCTACATTAGCAGTCTGTCCAGTACTGCTACTCACTCCATCTATTTCTGTTACATATATAATTGCGCCACTCTGGGGAAGACCATATTGTCCGGTACCAGATGCAGTAACAAGTGCATTCCTTGTAAGCCTGGGAGCAATTATTCCTTCTGGGCTACTCCCATCAATGTTCTTAGCCTCCACATCAAGGGTAGACTTCGGAGAAGTGGTATTAATACCCACCTGCCCCTGCAATAAAGCTGTAAAACTAGCTGTTATTGCCAATAATAAAATTTGTGTTCTCATTTCTTGTAACTATTTAATATTAAATAATGTCTTTTTAGATTCATTTTGTTTCACATTACCGCATTGATATTCAAGCCTGAAAACTTGAGCTTCAATAGATTTTCATATAAGATTCCAATAGAATATCATATTCTTTGATATACCAAGTGATCCATTTTTAACGCCCTAATCTGATACCATTAAAACCTTAGCTTATAGCATCTGAGCAACAATTACCAACCTTTTCAGAATGTTATAACAATAGATCACATTTATTTGTAAATACTATTATTAATACATATTAAATTAAAATCCAGCAACAAATCCAATATAGATTTTTTTATTATGTATTAAAAGATATAGCATTGTTTCCAGTGTCTTTCTAATTTCCATTGAATGGCACTTAAAAAGATTTACGCTTTTCTCTTCTTTCGCTTATTGTTTTGCATACTCATCATTTTTTATTTTTTACTAGGAACCTTTTCTTCCATACGGTAACCGTATTACGGCTCAAATTAAAATGCGTTGCCAACTGACTGTTATTCAATTTATTATCCCGTTGATAATCTAACATTCTTAATATTGAACGTCGATCATAAGACCGGAGCTTCTGATTAAATTTTTCAGACGACAAATCACTTGTCTCAAACAATTTTCTGTTAAGCTCTATCACATCTAATACACTTAACTCCTTTTTATCCAGTAATTTCTGGCAAACCAACAGCTTGTCTGGGAATTTTAGTTGTATGATATCGCTATAAATTTTGTTATAATTTGGCTTTCCCATATTTATTTTTTTAATGATGTTTCATAATGTTATTCATCAATATTTTTACCAATGATTAATCCATATTAATAGAGAGTTTTTTTCAAGTAATACTATGATAATAATCCATAAGATAATAATGCTTGCCTGAAGAGGATGGCCAAGGGGGATGACTCCTTAGCCATTAAGAAAAACATAACACAGTGTTCCTCTTCAGCTTACATAAATAATATCAACTATCCTTCAAGAGAAAAATCAACTAAGGAAATACTAAGCCCTAACCTAAGAACAAATAAGACAAAACTTACTTATCCCTTCTCTCAACTCTAAAAACTCTCAACTATAATTCTTTTTTAATAATACTTTATTATAAGAATCAGAAAGCTCTCTCCAACTCTGAAACCACATTATAAAATCTCTAACTCTTCAGTTTTTTATTGCTACCACTCCCCCCCTCTAAGGATTCTTGGCAATCCATTTAAAAAGTGTTGTTTTAGGGATTCTATAATCATTTATAATTTGGCTAGTCGTCTTTTCCCCACTCTTTATCATCTCCAGGAAAAAGTCAATCATCTCCTTAGTATAGATATTCTTACGAAATTGTGGAACCATACCTTTTTTATTAGAACTATTCTTTCTTCCCTCAACAGGGGCATACAATATCAAATGCTGCGTATATATCCGAAAAAAATCATATTCTAGGATTTTACTCAGTCTTAATAATACCAAGCTATCTACGCTCTTGGAATTATAAATTTCCCTCAAATCATTTTCTGTACATTTCATAAACCTAATCATACGGGAAAGATCAACCTTAGTTTCTTCTACACGAATGCGGATATACTCTCCGATATGGATATCTTTAAAATCATTCATATTTTTCATTTTAAACCCATTGCTTATACTAATTACACTTTATAAAAATCAAACACAACCAAAACACATTACAACTTTCATTTACTATGAATAACCATTAAGTTTATCCACTAAACTTTTACAACATCAAACTTTACAACTCAACATTTTTTATTTAAAAAAGCTGGCGTCTTTTAGTCCTAATCTCTTTATTTTCTTATACACTTCTGATCAAATAATCTAGAATAGAAACCCACAAGAAAACTAAGCCTCCTTCCTACAGAGGAAAGAGATCTTAGTACATGAGGGAAAAAATCTCATTAATTGTGTTTTCATTCGCCTGATGATAGATGTGGTCCCTAAAAGACTTATTTTATAAATTATTGATTTACAAATCAATAATTTATATTCCACATTTAAAAAAACATTGTATTATTAGATAAGGCTCCCTGCCGAACTTATTATAGTTATAACTAGATTCACAGAAGTAATAATCTGATATTAAGTATAGATTTTTTTCTATAAATATTGATTTATTAGAAAATATATTTATATTTGTAGTGAAATAGTAGTCTTTTAGGGACCACTATTTTATATTATTTTTGCTGAAAATTAGTAATTTAAATATTCAGCAATGACATTAAATTTTTTTCTTCCGCAAAATCATCCTTTAGCTCTTACTTCGACTGAATTCGTTAATCAAAACATTTATCTAAGCATCATTGATAAAAAAAAAGGAATCAAATACACCTTCAAAACTCCTTTCACTATAAATACACCTGACTGGGATATCCTTAAACAAAGACCCATTAATATTTATCTTAAAAAATATAAAAAGATAAATGCTAACCTTAACAATCTGAAAATACAAATCACTAAGATTTTAGAAGATAGAATCCTTCATAAAAAATCACTATCTCAAAGAATAATATCAAAAGACATCAAAAGGATTTGTAGTAAGCAAGATGAAAATTCGCTCCCAGAGAATTCGCTCCTTTATTTTATAAACCTTTATATCTCTTTAAAAAAGGACATCATTTCACATTCTACTTATAAACGATATATGGTTTTTTATAAGCATATTGAGCGTTTTGAAGGATACATCATGAAAAGAATGCATATAGAAAATATAGGAATGGAATTTATTAAAGAGTTTATAGTCTTCTCAAAGAGCGAAGAATACAGCGAAAGTACAATATACAGAACCATTCATTTTGTAAAAACAATTTTAAATTTTGCAGAAAAAAAAGGAATTATAACACAAGTAAGAATAATGGAAGTCCGAAGAGAAAAACAATACAAGGAAGTGGTCACCCTTAGTGAACAGGAAATATTATTGATTAAAAAAACTCCCGTTCCTAAAGAATTACAAGCTGCCAAAGATTGGTTGCTTATAAGTTGCTTTACTGGACAAAGAATCTCTGACTTCATGCGATTTTCTGACAACCAACTTCTCCTAATTAATGGAAAAACATGCATTTCTTTCATTCAGCAGAAAACGGGAAAAAAAATAATAATCCCACTACATCCAACAGTATTGAATATCATAACCTGTAATGGTTGTTTCCCTCAAGCCATTCCCATTGCACAATACAATCAACAGATCAAAAAAATTGCACAAATAACAGGATTAAATGAGAAAATATATTCTTCCAGAAGATCTGCACATCGAGCAAAAAAAATGTTCTTAGAAAAATGGGAAGTAATTACAAGTCATATCGGGAGAAGAAGTTTTGCAACTAACTTTTATGGTAAGATCCCAACTCCGTTGCTAATGGAAGCTACGGGTCACTCTACTGAACAAATGTTTAAAAAATATGTCAACCCTCTTGATCATAATAGAATAGCAAGCCTTGGCAGGTATTTTGACAAAATACATAGAAGAGAAATGATAATTAATGAGAAAGAAGAAAGAGAAGACTCCAAAAGAAAGAGCAACAGCAAGTCAAGGCTCGCAAAGATTGGACTAAAACCTATTTAGAATTGAGGTCTGTAACGAAAACGGCAATTACAAGATCAGATACCGATGGGTAAAAACGTATAAAGAAGAAGTAGAGCAAGAACTGTCAGATAAGTCAAGACGTCCTAAAACCTTTACCAATACTAAGGTTACAAAAGAACCTGTATCTATTATCCTCGATTTAAGAGAGAAAAAAAAGATGGGGAGCTGCAAGAATCTCAATCCATCTGCTTCAAAAGGGAATCATACTTTCTACAATGACCGTTTGGCGGGACTCTTTAAACACAAAATTAATCCAGATCTTGATTTAAATGCTTTAGCTATTGAATGACAAGAGTTTTACAATAAGAAAAGAGCACATTCTTCTTTGAATGGAAAAAACACCTTGGGAAAAATTACAGTCGTTGGAACATCTCATCCCTATTCAGCTTGATATTACTGCAAAATTTTGGGATTCAAATGGAGAAATATTGCCCATAAATTATACATACTTAAGTTCTATAAAACAAAAAAATATAAATTTAGTCTCGAAGCCCAAGAGGAAGTAGTTGTGCTGGGCAGCAACCTACCAGCAATAGGCTATTAGATATTAGGAAAGATCTCCTCTTTTTATTTCCGGTATCTTCTATAACTAAGAAAACTTTCTCTTAATGTGTACCGAATCTATTTATATGAATTAGTCAATACTTAATCTGACAGTTATAATCAAAAAGAATAACTTTAAAACAGATTAAGTATTATGACTACACAACAAAAAATCATCAAAAACAAGTTAGGCGTACTTGAATTAGCA
>NZ_LUVZ01000011.1 GCF_001593385.1 Chryseobacterium cucumeris
AAAAAACTTTAAAATTTTCTTCAAAAACATTTGGTCATTAAAAAATAAAGTTTTACTTTTGCACTCGCAAATACGGAGCGACACTGACAGAGAGATTGCTTCGTTGAAAAGCGAAAGATATAAAGATCATTGACATACAATATAACAACCAAGTAAGGAAAAACTAAAGCGTTAAAAACTTTGAGTGAGTCAGACAAACATACAATGGAGAGTTTGATCCTGGCTCAGGATGAACGCTAGCGGGAGGCCTAACACATGCAAGCCGAGCGGTAGAGATCTTTCGGGATCTTGAGAGCGGCGTACGGGTGCGGAACACGTGTGCAACCTGCCTTTATCTGGGGGATAGCCTTTCGAAAGGAAGATTAATACCCCATAATATACTGGATGGCATCATTCGGTATTGAAAACTCCGGTGGATAGAGATGGGCACGCGCAAGATTAGATAGTTGGTGAGGTAACGGCTCACCAAGTCTACGATCTTTAGGGGGCCTGAGAGGGTGATCCCCCACACTGGTACTGAGACACGGACCAGACTCCTACGGGAGGCAGCAGTGAGGAATATTGGACAATGGGTGAGAGCCTGATCCAGCCATCCCGCGTGAAGGACGACGGCCCTATGGGTTGTAAACTTCTTTTGTATAGGGATAAACCTACCCTCGTGAGGGTAGCTGAAGGTACTATACGAATAAGCACCGGCTAACTCCGTGCCAGCAGCCGCGGTAATACGGAGGGTGCAAGCGTTATCCGGATTTATTGGGTTTAAAGGGTCCGTAGGCGGATCTGTAAGTCAGTGGTGAAATCTCACAGCTTAACTGTGAAACTGCCATTGATACTGCAGGTCTTGAGTGTTGTTGAAGTAGCTGGAATAAGTAGTGTAGCGGTGAAATGCATAGATATTACTTAGAACACCAATTGCGAAGGCAGGTTACTAAGCAACAACTGACGCTGATGGACGAAAGCGTGGGGAGCGAACAGGATTAGATACCCTGGTAGTCCACGCCGTAAACGATGCTAACTCGTTTTTGGAATGTAAGTTTCAGAGACTAAGCGAAAGTGATAAGTTAGCCACCTGGGGAGTACGAACGCAAGTTTGAAACTCAAAGGAATTGACGGGGGCCCGCACAAGCGGTGGATTATGTGGTTTAATTCGATGATACGCGAGGAACCTTACCAAGGCTTAAATGGGAAATGACAGGTTTAGAAATAGACTTTTCTTCGGACATTTTTCAAGGTGCTGCATGGTTGTCGTCAGCTCGTGCCGTGAGGTGTTAGGTTAAGTCCTGCAACGAGCGCAACCCCTGTCACTAGTTGCCATCATTAAGTTGGGGACTCTAGTGAGACTGCCTACGCAAGTAGAGAGGAAGGTGGGGATGACGTCAAATCATCACGGCCCTTACGCCTTGGGCCACACACGTAATACAATGGCCGGTACAGAGGGCAGCTACACTGCGAAGTGATGCAAATCTCGAAAGCCGGTCTCAGTTCGGATTGGAGTCTGCAACTCGACTCTATGAAGCTGGAATCGCTAGTAATCGCGCATCAGCCATGGCGCGGTGAATACGTTCCCGGGCCTTGTACACACCGCCCGTCAAGCCATGGAAGTCTGGGGTACCTGAAGTCGGTGACCGTAACAGGAGCTGCCTAGGGTAAAACAGGTAACTAGGGCTAAGTCGTAACAAGGTAGCCGTACCGGAAGGTGCGGCTGGAACATCTCATTTTAGAGCGTCTTAGGACGTTAAACAAAATCAGTATCGTAAGATACAAAATACTTACTTAAAGCATAGCTTTAGTTTTTTGTTTGGTTGATATATAAAAATACAAAACCCACTAGAAATTAGTAAAGGGATTGAGAGAGGCAAAGAAGATAAAAGCAGAGAGAGAAAGACGAAGAAATTAGTCTATTATCTATCAGTCTATCATCTTTTACGTCTAAAAGACAGTCTCGTAGCTCAGCTGGTTAGAGCGCTACACTGATAATGTAGAGGTCGGCAGTTCGAGCCTGCCCGAGACTACTAATTGAAAGACAGGAAGAGATCAGCTATTAGACATCAGACATTTAGGTCTGAGATCTGGAATCTGATATCTAAAGTCTACTAGAGGGGAATTAGCTCAGCTGGCTAGAGCGCCTGCCTTGCACGCAGGAGGTCAAGGGTTCGACTCCCTTATTCTCCACAGTTTTGGAAGACTGATTTAAAAGTTACGAATGGAGCCAAAAACAACATTTGTTCATCAGTTTGAAAGAAAGAAATTAAGATCATTGACATTAACGGTAAAGACATCACAAAGAGAAAACCGAGCGCATAAAGCGCTTGAGTAACCAATAGGAAAGAAATCGTTAAGGGCGTATGGCGGATGCCTAGGCTTTCAGAGGCGACGAAGGACGTGGTAAGCTGCGAAAAGCTGCGGGGATTGGCACACACGAATTGATCCGCAGATATCCGAATGGGGCAACCCGGCATATTGAAGATATGTCACCTCGCAAGAGGAGCAAACCCGGAGAACTGAAACATCTAAGTACCCGGAGGAAAAGAAATCGAAGAGATTCCGTAAGTAGTGGCGAGCGAAAGCGGATTAGCCCAAAAGTCTTTTTATGTTTAGAGGAATGTTCTGGAAAGAACAATCATAGAAGGTGATAATCCTGTACTCGAAAGGCATATAGAGATGATAAATGAGTAGGGCGGGACACGTGAAATCCTGTCTGAATATGGGGGGACCATCCTCCAAGGCTAAATACTCCTGAAAGACCGATAGTGAACAAGTACTGTGAAGGAAAGGTGAAAAGCACTTCGAATAGAAGGGTGAAATAGAACCTGAAACCGTACGCCTACAAGCGGTCGGAGCAGCGTAATGCTGTGACGGCGTGCCTTTTGCATAATGAGCCTACGAGTTAATTTTACTAGCGAGGTTAAGGTATTAAGTACCGGAGCCGGAGCGAAAGCGAGTCTGAATAGGGCGCATAGTTAGTAGGATTAGACGCGAAACCTTGTGATCTACCCATGGGCAGGTTGAAGCTCTGGTAACACAGAGTGGAGGACCGAACCGGTTGACGTTGAAAAGTCTTCGGATGACCTGTGGGTAGGGGTGAAAGGCCAATCAAACTGGGAGATAGCTCGTACTCTCCGAAATGCATTTAGGTGCAGCGTCGTATATAAGTTTATTAGAGGTAGAGCTACTGATTGGATGCGGGGGTTTCATCGCCTACCAATTCCTGACAAACTCCGAATGCTAATAAATGTTCTACGGCAGTGAGGGCATGGGTGCTAAGGTCCATGTCCGAGAGGGAAAGAACCCAGACCAACAGCTAAGGTCCCAAAATATATGTTAAGTTGAAGCAACGCGGTTGGACTGCATTGACAGCTAGGATGTTGGCTTGGAAGCAGCCATTCATTTAAAGAGTGCGTAACAGCTCACTAGTCGAGCGGTCCGGCATGGATAATAATCGGGCATAAACATATTACCGAAGCTATGGATTTATATTTTAGATATATCTGGTAGGAGAGCATTCTATTTGCGCCGAAGCAGTACTGTGAGGTATTGTGGAGCGGATAGAAAAGAAAATGTAGGCATAAGTAACGATAAAGCAGGCGAGAAACCTGCTCACCGAAAGACCAAGGCTTCCTCAGCCATGCTAATCAGCTGAGGGTTAGTCGGGACCTAACGCGAACCCGAAAGGGGTAGTGGATGGACAATGGGTTAATATTCCCATACTTGCTCACAATAAAAGGGGACGGTTGGATGTAGCTGCTGGAGACTGACGGAATAGTCAAGGCCTAGCCTTCGGGCGAAGCTGCTGTAGTGTAATCTGATCCAAGAAAAGCCGAAGTGAAGCAACCCGTACCAAAACCGACACAGGTGGTCGAGGAGAGAATCCTAAGGTGCTCGAGTGAGTCGTGGCTAAGGAACTAGGCAAAATAGTCTCGTAACTTCGGAAGAAGAGACGCCAACAGCAATGTTGGCCGCAGTGAAGAGGCCCAGGCGACTGTTTATCAAAAACACAGGACTCTGCTAAATCGAAAGATGCTGTATAGGGTCTGACACCTGCCCGGTGCTGGAAGGTTAAGGAAGGTGCTTAGCGTAAGCGAAGGCATTAACTGAAGCCCCAGTAAACGGCGGCCGTAACTATAACGGTCCTAAGGTAGCGAAATTCCTTGTCGGGTAAGTTCCGACCTGCACGAATGGTGTAACGATCTGGGCACTGTCTCAGCCACGAGCTCGGTGAAATTGTAGTATCGGTGAAGATGCCGATTACCCGCAATGGGACGAAAAGACCCTGTGAACCTTTACTATAACTTCGTATTGACTTTGAGTAAGTAATGTGTAGGATAGGTGGGAGGCTTTGAAGCAGGCACGCTAGTGTTTGTGGAGCCGACGTTGAAATACCACCCTTTACTTACTTGGAGCCTAACTTCTTTTAGAAGGACATTGCGTGGTGGGTAGTTTGACTGGGGTGGTCGCCTCCAAAAGAGTAACGGAGGCTTTCAAAGGTACCCTCAGCACGCTTGGTAACCGTGCGTAGAGTGTAATGGCATAAGGGTGCTTGACTGTGAGACCTACAAGTCGATCAGGTGCGAAAGCAGGACATAGTGATCCGGTGGTTCCGTATGGAAGGGCCATCGCTCATAGGATAAAAGGTACTCCGGGGATAACAGGCTAGTCTCCCCCAAGAGCTCACATCGACGGGGAGGTTCGGCACCTCGATGTCGGCTCGTCACATCCTGGGGCTGGAGAAGGTCCCAAGGGTTGGGCTGTTCGCCCATTAAAGTGGCACGCGAGCTGGGTTCAGAACGTCGTGAGACAGTTCGGTCTCTATCTATTGCGGGCGTTAGATGTTTGAGAGGGCTTGATTCTAGTACGAGAGGACCGAATTGAACAAACCTCTGGTGTATCAGTTGTACCGCCAGGTGCACCGCTGAGTAGCTACGTTTGGAAGAGATAAGCACTGAAAGCATATAAGTGCGAAACTCGCCTCAAGATGAGACATCTTTTAAGGGTCGTTGTAGATGACGACGTTGATAGGCTATAGGTGTAAAGACAGTAATGTCATAGCCAAGTAGTACTAATTACCCGTAGATTTATAGTCTATGGTTACTAATATAAACCAGGTGCTTTATGCGCAGTGAAGGTTTTGTCTTTGTGAAAGTTTTTATCGCTTAAAACAGATGTCAGATATAAGACATCAGATACCAGACCTTGAAGTCTGAAATCTGAAATCTATCCTCTGATATCTTATATACCTTCTTTAGGGTGGTTTTAGCGGTGGGGCTCACCTGTTCCCATTCCGAACACAGAAGTTAAGCCCACCAGCGCCGATGGTACTGCTAACGCGGGAGAGTAGGCCGCCGCCAGTTTTTATTTTATTTTTAAAAAACCTTTATCTTTACGATAAAGGTTTTTTTGTTATATACC
>NZ_LUVZ01000012.1 GCF_001593385.1 Chryseobacterium cucumeris
ATCTTTATATCTTTCGCTTTTCAACGAAGCAATCTCTCTGTCAGTGTCGCTCCGTATTTGCGAGTGCAAAAGTAAAACTTTATTTTTTAATGACCAAATGTTTTTGAAGAAAATTTTAAAGTTTTTTTAAGTAACCTTAATCCTTCTCAAAACCTTAATCTCTCTACTCCTGCGCTCCCTCTAATTGGGACTGCAAAGATACAAACTCTTTTTAAACTGGCAACTTTTTTTTCAAAAAGTTTTAAAGTTTTTTTCGTCCGTCTCTTTTTGGAAGTAATATCGTTTCTGCCCAGCTAAAGGCTCTTCTGCGCTACTGAATGTCTTTCGTTTTTCAGTGGGGCAAAGATAGTAACTTCATACAACGCAAAACAAGTTTATTTAACATAAATTTCATATTCGGATAGGTTTTTATCCTAATCAGCTGGAAGGCAGAGAGAAAAATTTTAAACATTTGTTTGGAGGAGTGGTTGGAGAGTAAGTGGGTTAGAGGGTTGGAGGTGAATCTGTGTGTGTGAAGAGGGAATGTCAGATCCGGGATGCGGGATGCGGGGTGATTATGATCAAATAGGATATATATTATATAATAGAGACTAGACTAGACTAGAGAGCTGACTTTCCTCGACGAAGACTGAAGAGTATATTTAATATATAATAATATAGAGTAATAAGATTTAACTCCTGTACCCGTAATTAATTATAATGCTTCGACTCAGCTCAGCATGACATGACTAATACTAACTACTAAAAGGCCTCAGATATTATCCTGCCAACTTACAAGCGCTCTTGTAAAGAATTTGGATTCCTGCGGAATGATACAATAGGAATAGGGATTTATACTCAATAATATGTTTACATAGAATTCTGCAATATGAAAATTCAAACCAATATTTCTTTTATACCTGGAAACCCGAACCTCGAAACTCAATAACCAGAACCTCATCATTCATCATTCACCACTTATCATTAACGACTCCTACCCTAGCCCTGATAGAAATGGTTACCCCGCAGCTTGCCTCGGAGGGTGGGTTTTAGGTGTGGAGCCCTTCGGCTTCGCTCAGGGTGACAGCGTTGGAGTGCACGGGCGCGAGGAGTAGGAATGGATAGCAGGAATTAGCTCCTGAAAAAAGTTCGAGAGTTTGAGAGTAAAAGGGTTTGAGAGTGCGGGAAGAAGAATAAAGAGGTAGGCTCTATTTTATATTATATATATAAGGCAAGCTTAATCAAATAACCGTAGCTGCTGATCACGGGATCCAGTAAAGTTAGACGTTGAAAGCTTTGGAAACTCTTTGCCTTCAAAAAACTTCTTTTTGCCGATCTTAAAGGTGGTATGAATCATTTCTGCAATATTCCCTTCTCCTTTCTGTCGTTCAAAATATCTTTTATCACCCAGTTTTCCTCCTCTCATGGAGCGGATAAGATTTAAAACTTTTTGCGCCCTGTCCGGAAAATGGGTTTCAATCCAGTTTATAAAAACTGGTTCCACGGTATCGTTTAGTCTTACAAGGGTATAACCGAATCCTAAAGCACCTGCATCCGAAATAGCTTTTAATATGTTTAAAGGCTCATCACTATTGAGTCCTGGGATAATGGGTGCTACCATTACATGTACGGGGATATTGTTTTCAGAAAGAATTTCAACTGCTTTTAATTTATTTTTTGCAGAGCTTGTTCTCGGCTCCATCTTTCGTCTCAGTTCTTCGTTGATGGTTGGAATGCTTAGAGAAACAGATACCAGATTCTGTTCTGCCATAGGTTTTAAAATATCTAGATCTCTTAGCACCAGTGCATTTTTTGTCAAAATATTGACAGGATGTCTGTAATCAAGACAGAGTTGCAGTAATTTTCTGGTAATTTCAAATTGTCTTTCGGCCGGCTGATAGCAGTCGGTATTTCCTGACAATAGAATCGGGGCAGCTTTGTATCCTCTTTTCTGAAAAAATTTCTCCAGCAACTCAGGGGCATTTTTCTTTACCATGATTTTTCTTTCAAAATCAACCCCGGCACTATAACCCCAGTATTCATGAGTAGGTCTTGCAAAGCAGTAAGAACAGCCATGTTCGCATCCCTGATAAGGGTTCATCGAATATTCCATTGGAAGGTCTTCACTTTTGACCTGATTGACAATGGTTTTGGGAAATACTTCCGTAAAAGAAGTCTTTACGGTTTCGAAATCCTCATCTTCTGGTTCATAGGTATACCTGTCGAAACGATTGACAACGTTTCGCTGAGCTCCCTGACCTTTTATGAAATTTTCGCTTTGCATTCCGGTGTAAAATTAGAATGGAATTTTTATAAAATAATGAGTTTTAACATTAAAGTTTTCCACAAAAAAATCCAACACTTTCAAAAGCGTTGGATTTAAACATAATTAAATATATTTTTTTACTACTTCAGCGCGAATAATTCTACTCCATGAGTTTCATCATCATTATTTTTTTCATCAAAGTGTCTGTGATAGTCCGAATAGGAATCACTATATTTTTTATCTTTTTTAGTCAAAATTTTTTTAATGCTTATTAAACTCAATACTGCCAAAAGACCAACTCCTCCTGCCAGTAAAACTCCAACTTCTTTTTTCATATTTTCTCTGATTTATTATTGATACCATTGCAAAAAGCATACCTATTTTATTTTTTTTAATTATAAATTTTGTTAACATTCAACTTTATTTTTAGGAAAATTGCAATCTGCTATTTTTCTTATATTTAAAGTTTGCAATGGTTTAATTATTGTACTTAAAAATAAAAATATTATTATGGAAAATCCAGAAAACATAGACAGAATGACAACCTTGAGCCAGGTGATGAAAACACTCTCTGAAAGAGGAATACACAGGGAGTTCAGAATGAATGATAAATGTGAAATGAAGTTTGAAAACTCTGACAAGGTGTATCAACCCTCTGAAATGGTCATTTTAAAAACTTATCGCTTCGAGGGAGACAGCAATCCTGATGATAATGCTGTACTTTATGTTGTGAAGGACAATGCAGGAAATCGTGGGATGATTATAGATTCCTATGGTGCAGACAGCAATTATCCAGGCGAAGAATTTGATAAGTTTTTAAGAGATATCCCTATTCAGGAAAGTGATGAATTCAATTTTTAACAACTCAATCACATATTAATTTTTTAAACCATTAAGGTTGTTTTCAATTAAAAACTGTACAGTGGTTATGACTGACCGCAAAAGGATCTGTCTTAATGGTTTAAAGAATTATTCTTCAGTTTTTTCCTTTTTTCTGAACACATTATTCAGGAAACCTTTCTTTTCTTTTTTCTCTGCTTCCGGTTGGGGAGTTTCTTTTTTATTTTTTATTTCCTGTTTTATTTCTTTTACCGATTGTTTCATATCCTTTACAGAAGAAACTGCTTCTTTGACTTTCTTTTCTGTTTTTTCAACATTTTTACCAATCAGGGTTTTCTTCAATCCCTGCTCTATTCCTCTCCAGAAAAGATTAAAGAAAGACTTTGTAGGGTCACGTTCTACATTTTCTACCGTAACAGCTTCCGGAAAGCTTCCTGAATCTGATTTCAGAAAAATATTGGCTACTGCAGTCAGAAACCCTTTTTTCTCATGGTTATTCTTATTTAATACGGCAATTTTTAAGTCTTTATGTTTAAGATTAAAAGTTCCGTGTAATCCGGCAGGGTTTCCTTTAAAGTTAAAAAGCATTTCCTGAATAGTTCCTGCAGTAGCGGTCACATGAAGATAAGGTCTGATAAAGGGATTGATTCCACTTGCAGGGAGATTGGAAGTTTTCCCTGAAATTGCAAATCTATCATTCTGATCAGCCACATCAAAGTTCCAGTTGACGGAAAGTGGTGAGAGGTTCATGAAAGAACAATTGATGTTAATATCTACTTTTGTTGGCTTTCCTTTAATTTTAGATGAATTCAGGTTTTTAACGTTCATATTAAAGTTGCTGAAGGTCAGTTTTCCCGGTCCCATACTTTCAGGAGTATCTTCTTCGTAGACCAGGACAGAGTTTTTTAGATCCAGATTATGAATGGTCATCGGAATCTTAATGGAACGCAGCATTTTAGAATATAATGCTTTTATCTTCGGATCATCTTTAGGAATTTTGCTTCTGAAAATATTCGCATTTGCAGACTCAATGTCTACCTGGGAAGCATTAACCATTTTGTTGTGAGAAAAAAGATCCCACTCTCCTTTTGCAGTAATTTGTCCGGCTTCTAAATTATACAGATCTCTTTCAACGGGTATCATTTTGATAAACTGTGCTCTTGAAACGAGAGGCTTCATGGCAAAATTGTTAATCTGTACCTTATTTTTATTCAGTTTAATAAGCCCAAGGCTCATATTGTAAAACTGCGTTTTATAAGCCAGATTTCTAGTGGTAATATAATAGTCTTTTACTTTGAAGGACAGCCCTTTTTGATTAGGTCTAGGTGATAATTCAATATCATTTACCGTTGCGTTAAGATCATGGAAAGTCAGTGGTTGTTTTCCTTTATCATAAGTAATGTTTGAGTTTTTTAAGGATGTTTTTCTGATGATAAAGGAATTAATAATCCCTGGTCCGGCAGATTTATTGGTTGTTTTTTCACCTGCTTTAAAAGTTCCGTTAACATTTTCTACGAGAAGATCTTTAAGATCCACATTCAGTTTTTTATCAACGAATTCCAGTTTATTGATATTAAAAGCAATATGATCTGTTTTTAACACTACTGTTGCTTTTCTCTCTGCAGGATGCCCTGGTGTCAGTATGACGTCCCTGATTTCACCGTTTGCAGGCTTCAGCGCAAGACTTCGTATTGTAATATTCTGAGCATTGGAATATTCAATATTCCTTGCGGCTATAGTAAAATCTTTATATCCTATCGGAATAACCTGCTCAGAAGTTTCTTTATTAAACATCAGCTGATTGATATTTACACTAAGATTCCCTACTGACAGAAGATTATTTCCATCCGTTTTTGTGATCTTTACTATGGCATTATTCAGCTTTATATTTTTTAAATCAACTTCAAAATTTGTTTTTTTTTCGGCTTTCTTGGTCTTTACTCCTGTATTATAGACTGTCAGAACAGGATTCTCAAAGTCTGCATTCGTAAGTGAAACTTTATTTTTGTTTAAAATAACATCCGTAAAATCCATTTTGGGAACTGCAAATTCAAATAATTGAGCCTTCTTAGGATAAAACTTTTTAAACTGAGCAAAAGAGAGCAGCGGGGTCAGCCTGAAATTCTCAACAGCCATCTGTCCGTTACTTGTATTTATACTGCTGATGGTAACCGCATATGTTTCATCTGGACGAAGAAAGAATTTTTGTCCTTTGATGCTGTATTTGTCAAAAACAACGGGTAGTTTATTTTCTACGGATTCTTCCGTCATCTGTAAATTTTCTACAAACAGATCCAGTTGTTGAACAGACAGAAATTTCTGCTTTGTATGCCTGAAAACAGCAATTTTACCTTCGTTAATTCTTATATTTTCAAATGAAACCGGATTTCTTTTCTTTTCGGTTTTGCGGTCGACAGGTTTGGCAAGAATGACATTTAAATTGGGTTTAGCCAACAAAAGGTCTGACGAGCTGATTCTTTTATTAAAAACAGCATCATAAATTCCGAAACGGCTTATTTTCAAGGTATCAATAGTTCCCTGCAAACCAATAACGTCTGTATTTTGCGGATCTTTACTGTTAACTGAAATTCCTGTTGCAAAGATATTTCCTGTTCCCAGATCAACATCCAGCGTTTTGTAAGAAACTTTATAGTTTGTATTTTTTTTGATGTATTCCGGAAGCTGGGTTTTGAGCCATAGATTCAGTCCGAAATTCGCAGCAAGAAGAATTCCTGCCAGGACTCCGAAAGTTATTAATAGCCTTTTAACCCATTTTTTCATATTTTGTGATTTGGTTCTTTCCTATTATATAGATCAATTCTTTATTTCCAGTTCTATTACATACCCTTCATGCCCTCTTACATTGATAAAATTACCTCCTTCAAATCCAAGATACTGACCTTTAATTCCTGTAAGCTTTCCTGTAAACTCAGGTTTTTTATCTAATGTAAACGATGAAACTTTCTCCGGTTTTTCAAAAGGATAATCAAACATCCACAGCTCTTCACCGTCACTGTAAAATTTCTGGAAATCGTCGGGAAAATATTCTTTTATCTTTTGTCGGAAATCAGCAAGGTCTACTTCTCCTTCAAAATCATCCTGCAGCATCTTTCTCCAATTGGTTTTATCTGCCAGATGTTCTTTTAAAGCTACTTCTATCATTCCTGCTTCATAACGGTTTTCCGTTCTTGCGATGGGTAATGCAAAAGTTGCACCCTGATCAATCCATCTTGTAGGAATCTGTGTATTTCTGGTTACGCCTACTTTTACATCTCCTGTATAGGCCAGATAAACAGTGTGTGGCTGCAGCTGAATTTGTTTTTCAACTTCAAGATCTCGCTCTGCAACCCCCAAATGAGCTGTAGATAGTTCCGGGCGGATAATGGTATCGCTTGCATAAGGGCTTTCAAAAAAACAGTTTTTGCAGAATCCCATTCTGTAAATTGGTTTATTTTCACCACAATTTACACATTGAAATCCGGTATGTTTGATGCTTAACTCCTTTCCAAACAGCTCATTCATATGGATCAGATCTCCAGAAAGATTGAGGTAGTATTGGATTGGCTTAGCATCGACGCTTGTCATCTTTAAAATTTGCCCTTGAAACTGCATATTATATTTATATTACTTTTTTAAGTAAATTTAATGATTATATTTTTCAAAAAGTAAAATTTATATTTTTGTGCTCATAAAAAATACAAATGGTTTATCTTGTAACAGGCGGTAGTGGGTTCATCGGTTCCCATTTAATTGAACGATTATTAAGAAATGGACATTCTGTCATAAACATTGACAATTTTGATGATTTCTATGACTATCAGGTAAAAATTAAAAATACTTTGGAGTCAATCAGTAAAAATTCGGATTTTGAGTTCTCAGATAAAGAGACGGATATTCCGCGTTTGGTTTCCCTCACCCATTCAGACCAATATTCCCTCTATTGGCAGGATATCAGGGACCTAAAAGGTCTTGAAAACATCTTTAAGAATCATCATATTGACATGGTGGTCCATCTTGCTGCACTTGCCGGTGTTCGCCCTTCTATTGAACGTCCTCTGGAGTACGAAGAAGTGAATGTACGAGGTACTATGAATCTTTGGGAACTGTGTAAGGATTTCCATATTAAAAAATTCATTTGTGCATCTTCATCAAGTGTTTATGGAAACAATGAGAAAATTCCCTTTACGGAAACAGATAATGTAGACAATCCTATCTCTCCTTATGCTGCTACCAAGAAAAGCGGAGAAATTATAGGACATGTTTACCATAATCTATACCATATAGATATGATCCAGCTCAGATTCTTTACGGTATATGGGCCAAGACAGAGACCTGACCTTGCTATACACAAGTTTACAAAGCTCATTTCGGAAAATCAGGAAATTCCTTTCTATGGTGACGGAAATACGGCCAGAGACTATACTTATATAGATGATATCATTGATGGAATTACTAAGTCTATTCTTTATCTTGAAAACAATTCAGGAATTTATGAAATTGTGAATCTGGGCGAAAATCAAGTAATCACTTTGTCTGAAATGGTGGCTACAATCGAAAAGACGCTGGGAAAATCTGCCATCAAAAAAATTCTGCCATTGCAGCCGGGAGATGTCACAAAAACCAATGCCGACATTGCAAAAGCAATGGATTTGATAGGGTATAAACCGGCCACAGACTTCCAAAATGGCATAAAAAAATTTGTGGAATGGTTTTTGAGAAAACGACAATAAGTAAATTGCTGACATAGCTGCCAGTTAGTTTGTGACAGCCATTTATAAGAAAAAATTATAAAAAGAATTGAAAATCAAGTATAAAAAAGTTTATTATACAACCTATTTTTATACTTTTGCAAAAAATTAGAAAATTATGTACTGGACATTAGAATTAGCTTCATATTTAAGTGACGCACCTTGGCCAATGACAAAAGCAGAGCTTATCGACTACGCCATCAGAACTGGTGCACCTATGGAAGTAGTAGAAAACCTTCAGGCTATTGAAGACGAAGGAGAAATTTATGAATCTATCGAAGAGGTATGGAGTGACTATCCTACTGACGAGGATTTCCTTTGGAACGAGGACGAATATTAATAAAGCGATAAGCTTTAGGCTGCATGCTTAGAGCTTTTTTGCCCTTTTTATATATAATTTACACGATAAGTGTTATTTAAAACGCTTAAAGCATTTTGCATTAAGCATAAAGCAAAAAATTTATGAGTTTTTTAAACAAAGTTCTTAAAGGGTTTTTGGGAGACAAAAAAGCGCAGGACCTAAAAGAAGTAAAAAAAGTTGTAACAAAAATCAGAGCTGTAGAACCTAACATTCAACAATTGTCGGATGATGGGTTGAGACAAAAAACTGCTGAGTTTAAAGAGAATATAAAATCTGCAACCAGTAAGATCACAGCTCAAATAGAACAGATAAAAGAGCAGATAAAAAATTCAACCAACGTTGATGAAAAAGAAGCTCTTTTCTCAAAAATTGAGTCTTTAAAGAAAGAATCTTACGAAATTGAAGAGAAAGTTCTGGTTCAGGTTCTTCCCGAAGCTTTTGCATTGATCAAAGAAACGGCAAGAAGATGGGCTCAGAATGGAGAAATCCGTGTAACTGCTAGTGACTGGGATAGAGAACTTGTCGCTTCAGGAAAAGATTTCGTTAGCATTCAGGGAGACACAGCTATTTGGAAAAACTCATGGGACGCTGCCGGAACTCCTGTAGTTTGGGATATGGTCCACTATGATGTTCAGTTTATCGGAGGGGTTATTCTTCACAGTGGTAAAATTGCCGAGATGGCAACCGGTGAAGGTAAAACTTTGGTAGGAACATTACCTATTTACTTAAATTCACTTCCGGAAAGAGGAGTGCACGTTGTAACCGTAAACGACTACCTAGCAAAAAGAGACTCCGCTTGGATGGGTCCTCTTTATCAATTCCACGGAATGTCTATCGATTGTATCGATAATCACCAGCCGAATTCAGACGGAAGAAGAAAAGCATACAACTCAGATATTACTTACGGAACGAACAACGAGTTTGGTTTCGATTATCTGAGAGATAACATGGTGACATCACCTTCAGAATTGGTACAAAGAGAACTTAACTTTGCTATCGTGGATGAGGTGGACTCTGTTTTGGTAGATGACGCCAGAACACCATTGATCATTTCAGGTCCGGTTCCTCAGGGAGACAGACAGGAGTTTGATGTTCTTAAGCCTTCTATCGACAGAATTGTTGAAGTACAAAAGAAAACCGTTTCTGCTATTTTCAATGAAGCGAAGAAATTAATCGCTGCAGGAAATACAAAAGAAGGTGGTTTCAAATTACTTCAGGCATACAGAGGTCTTCCAAAAAACAGACAATTAATCAAATTCTTATCGGAAAGCGGAAACAGAGCATTGCTTCAGAAAGTTGAGGCGCAATACATGCAGGACAACAACCGTGATATGCCGATCGTAGATAAAGATCTTTACTTCGTAATCGAGGAGAAAAACAATCAGGTAGACCTTACAGACAAAGGTGTTGAATACATGTCTCAGGGTAACTCTGATCCTAACTTCTTCGTACTTCCTGATATCGGAACTGAGATTGCTGAAGTAGAAGCTAAGAACCTTTCTAAAGAAGAAGAGTTTGAAGCAAAAGAAAGACTTTTCTCTGATTTTGCTGAAAAATCCGAGCGTGTTCACACAATGAGCCAGCTATTGAAAGCGTACACATTATTTGAAAAAGATGATGAGTATGTAGTCATTGATGGTGAAGTAAAAATCGTTGATGAGCAGACAGGTCGTATCATGGAGGGACGTCGTTATTCAGACGGTCTTCACCAGGCGATCGAAGCGAAAGAGAATGTAAAAATTGAGGCAGCTACTCAAACTTTTGCAACCATCACGCTTCAGAACTACTTCCGTATGTATAACAAGCTTGCGGGAATGACGGGTACTGCTGAAACTGAAGCTGGAGAGCTTTGGGAAATCTATAAATTAGACGTTGTGGTAATTCCTACCAACCGTCCTATTTTAAGACATGACAAGCAAGACTTAGTTTTCAAAACTAACAGAGAAAAATATAATGCTGTAATAGAGGAAATTGAAAAATTAACAGCACAGAAAAGACCTGTATTGGTAGGTACTACTTCTGTTGAGATTTCTCAGTTACTATCAAAAGCACTTCAGTTAAGAAAGATTCCACACCAGGTATTGAACGCGAAGCTTCACAAAAAAGAAGCTGAGATTGTAGCTGGAGCAGGACAGCCGGGAGTTGTAACCATTGCAACCAACATGGCAGGTCGTGGTACCGATATTAAGCTTTCTAAAGAAGTAAAAGATGCAGGAGGTTTAGCCATCATCGGTACAGAAAGACACGATTCAAGACGTGTTGACAGACAGCTAAGAGGTAGAGCGGGACGTCAGGGAGATCCGGGAAGTTCTCAGTTCTATGTATCTCTTGAAGATAACTTAATGCGTTTGTTCGGTTCTGAAAGAATTGCTAAAATGATGGACAGAATGGGTCACAAAGAGGGAGAAGTAATTCAGCACTCTATGATCAGTAAGTCTATTGAAAGAGCTCAGAAAAAAGTGGAAGAAAATAACTTCGGAACAAGAAAAAGGCTTCTTGAGTACGATGACGTTATGAACAAACAGCGTGATGTAATCTACAAGAGAAGAAAGAATGCTTTATTCGGAGACCATTTGAAATATGATATCACAAATATGATTTTCGATGTTGCCAATTCTATCGTTGCGAAAGGAAAAGCTTCAGGAAATTATAAAGATTTTGAATACGAAATCATTAAAACATTCACAATGGAATCTCCGGTTTCTCAAAGTGATTTTAATAATAAAAACGTTCAGGATCTGACCAATATCTTATTCAAAGCAGCTCAGGAAGACTACAAAATGAAGCTGAACCTATTGAAAGAAAAATCATTCCCAATCATTGAGAATGTATACCAAAATCAAGGTTCAATGTTCAAAATGATTCAGGTTCCATTCACAGATGGACACAAAACAATGACAATTGTAGCTGATCTTAAAGAAGCTTACGATACTCAGTGTGAAAGTTTAGTGAACGATTTTGAAAAGAATATCACTTTATCAATTATCGATGAAAACTGGAAGCTTCACCTTCGTGAGATGGACGACTTAAGAAGATCTTCACAAGGAGCTGTTTACGAGCAGAAAGATCCATTGGTAATTTACAAGCAGGAATCTTTCCACTTATTCAGTGAAATGATCGATAAATTAAACAAAGAAATTATTTCTTTCTTATATAAAGGAGAAATTCCGGCTTAAGAAAAATTTAATAAAATCATACAAAAACCGCTCTGGCATTGGCCATAGCGGTTTTTTGTTATTCGGTATATAATAATTTTATGATAAATATCAATCTTATTATTTATTTAGAACAGTTAAAAATAATATATTTGCAGAAAATTTGAGTTTCATGAAAAATGTACTGATCTGTGCTTCCGCACTGGGAACAATGTTGGTTTCTGCGCAAAAAAAAGACACCATCAAATCCAATGATATTGAAGAAGTAGTTGTTAACGGAAGATATTATCAGAAGTACAAGCTGAATGAGGTTTCAGGTTCACTGAGAATTCAGACGCCTATTCTTGAGCTGCCACAAAATGTACAGTCTGTAAGTTCACAGGTTCTTGCTGATCAGATGACTCTAAATATGTCTGAAGGAATTGTCCGTAACGTAAGTGGGGCAAGAAAAGTAGAACACTGGGATAATGTATATTCCAATGTTTTCATGAGAGGAGCAGGTATTGCTACTTTCATGAACGGGATGAATGTTTCTTCTACTTGGGGACCCATCAATCCTGACGCATCTATCATAGACAGAATAGAGTTTGTAAAAGGTCCTGCCGGATTTATGGGATCTATGGGAGATCCTGCCGGATTTTATAATGTAGTAACTAAAAAACCTACAGGAAAGTTTGCCAACAGTGTGCGTTTCACAACGGGAAGCTATAATCTTTTCAGAGGAGAAGCTGATCTGGATGGAGTTCTTGTAAAAGACGGGGTTTTAGACTACCGTATCAATTTGATGGGAAGCTCTAATAAATCCTGGGTGGAAAATGACAAAACAAACAAATTCATTGTTGCCCCTTCCATTACTTTCAGACCTACAAAAACCACTACATTTACAGCTCAATACAACTATCAATACTTAAAATTCAACCAGCCTGGAGCTTATTTGATGTCAAACGACGGATACGCTTCACTGAATGTACATACCAACTTTAATGACCCTAACTTTAAGAAAACTGAAGTAAAAGACCAGAGTTTATTCTTAAGTTTAGACCAGAAGCTTTTCAAAGATTGGGTTTGGAGCACACAATATGCTTATATGGACCTGAATTACGACGGAGGTTCTTGGTGGGGAACTTTTGATGCGAACAATAAGAATGTTTTCAACAGAACCTTAAGCAACTGGCAGGCAAAAGGAAAAAATCACATTTTCCAAACCTATGTAAGAGGTAAGCTTAACACAGGAAACATTGTACATAAAATAATTGCAGGATTCGATTATGGAGACAGAAAGTATAATGCAGACTTTTCATCTTTTGCCGGAGGTCCTTTCCCTATTAATATTTATAATGTAAATTATGGAGTAGATCCTTCAAAACTTCCTTCTTCTGACTTTTATAGCTTAAACACTTCTGCTCCGTTTTATAACGATCAGGGCGTAAAATATACTTCTTATTACGCTCAGGATCAGATTGAAATGTTCAATAATAAATTGAGATTAACATTAGCAGGAAGATATACAAGCGGTAAAACTTATTCCGCATATCCTAATCTAAGTCCAGGGACTCCCATTGTACCTGATACAGCTGGTGAGTTTACACCAAGAGTTGGAGTGAGTTATTCTATTAATGAAAATTTCTCTGCTTACGGTATCTATGATAAAACCTTCGTACCACAATCCGGAACAGGAATTAACAAAACCAAAATTACAGATCCTTTCAGAGGACAGAATATTGAATTCGGATTGAAAAAAGACTGGTTCGGAGGAAAATGGAACTCTACTTTTGCAGTATACGAAATCAGAAGACAAAATATTCTTGTTGCGGGACCTAAAGAACAAAATGAAGGACAGCCCTTCCAAGTGGCTACAGGTGAGCAGAGAGCAAGAGGTTTTGAAACCGATATCAAAGGAGAAATCATCAAAGGATTGAACATCATTGTAAACTATGCCTACACTGATGCAAAAACCATCAAAGACACAGATCCTGCAAGAATTGGAGTTCAGTCTCCAGGAAATGCAAAAAATGTTCAGAATACCTGGATCAACTATAGATTCCAGAATGGTGTTTTAAATGGTTTCGGTATTTCTGCAGGATATCAATATCAGGGAGGAAGACAATCCTGGTATGGGGTAAGTGCCACAAAAGATCAGAGTCTTCCTGATTATTTTGATACCAACTTCGGCGTTTCTTATGTTGCTAAAAAATTCGATATTAACTTTATGTTGAACAATGTTCTTAACAGAAAGCTTTACAGCGGATATAGAGGTGATGGAGGAGAATATGCCTGGATCTACAATGCTCCGCGTAACTGGAGAGTATCAATAGGATATAAATTTTAAAAAATCAAAGGTTAGCCCCTCATGGGGTTAACTTTTTGCTATGAGAAAAAAGCATCATCATAAAAAGAAGGTTTCTTCCACAAAAAAATGGTCTGCAAAGTTTCATTTGTGGCTGGGTTTATCTGTTGGAATCATTGTATTTATAGTCTCTCTTTCAGGGACTTTATATGTTTTTAAGGATGAAATACAGAATAGCTTACGCAAAGAAGCCATTTACCTGAAAAAGGAGGATATCGGAAAAAAGCCATTGTCTATTAATCTGCTTCGTGAAAAAGTTACGCTGGAACTTAATGAAAAATATCCTGTAAGCGCTGTAGAAATTCCTTTGGATAAAAATAAATCCTACCAGTTTGAGTACTATGACAAAAGCAAAAAAGGATGGAATTATTTTCAGCAGGTACACATTAACAAACTGGTCTATGTAAATCAGTATACCGGGCAAATTCTGGCGGTTTATGATGAAAAGTATGATGTGTTCAACATCTTGAAATATATCCACTGGGGACTTCTGCTTAATTCAGAATGGGGACCGTATACTGTAGGAATCCCAACTGTTATTTTCGTCATTATGCTGATTACAGGAATCATTTTATGGTGGCCTAAAAACAAAAATGCAAGAAAAGGACGTTTTTGGTTCAACTGGGAAAATGTAAAAAACTGGAAGCGTAAAAATTATGATCTTCATAATGTTCTTGGATTCTATGCATCATTTATTGCATTGCTATTAAGTATTACAGGGCTTTATTTTGCTTATCCCTATGTAAAAAACACTTTTACTTTTGCATTATCAGGTTCATGGGAACTTCCAAAGGAAAAAGAAAGAAAATCTCCGGACTCTCTGATAGCAAAGAATGAAGCTGTTTTTGATCTCGCTGCGGCACAAACTCAAAAGCTGTATGCAAAATCATCCAGCTTCAGAATTACTTTGAACGGAAAGAATAAAAAAGGAAAAGAACTGAAGAATCTTCCTGTAACGGTTTACGGAATGGATGGAAGATACAGTGAAAGAAACATCCTGACATTCGACAAATACTCCGGAAAACTACTCGCCAATAAACCTCATCACAATCTCAATACTGCCGAGAAATATTCCAACGCCAATTACGACATCCATACCGGTTCCTACTTCGGAATCATTGGAAAGGTCATCTGGTTTATAGCCGGCCTCACATGTACATCGCTCCCTGTAACCGGATTTCTGGTCTGGTGGGGAAAAAGAAAGAAAAAAGGAAAGAAAATATAATGAAAAAAGTGCTTTTATCAGCTGCCTGCTTAGGAACTGCCACTGTTTTTGCTCAGGTAAAAGATAGTTTACAAACTAAAAATGTAGACGAGGTTGTCATGACTGCTTCCAGAAAAAAGGAAAGCATCAAAGAAGTTCCAAGCTCCGTAACGGTGGTAGGAGAGAAACAGATTCAGTCTCAGCTGACCGTTAACTCAGATATCACAAGCATCCTGCAGTATACCGTTCCCAGTTTAGGAACCAATTCGGGACAGACATCCAATACAGGACAGACCTTAAGAGGACGTCAGGTTCTGGTTTTGATTGATGGAATTCCACAGTCTACCCCACTTCGTAACGGAGCAAGAGATTTAAGAACCATTGACCCTTCAGCGATCGAAAGAATAGAGGTAATCAAAGGAGCTTCTTCCATTTATGGTAACGGAGCAGACGGAGGGATCATCAATTATATTACAAAAAGAAGCAAAACAGATAAAAAAATCTCCGGGATTTCACAGATCGGGCTTACAGGGCAGCCTTATGGAGGTACTTTAGGAGTAAGAGCCAGTCAGCTTTTATCGGGAAAGATCAACAAGTTTGATTATACCCTTTCATTAGCCTACGAAAGAACAGGATATACAAAAGACGGTGATGGTGTTTTGATAAGTCCTACGTATAGCATTGCGAAGATGGACAACTACAACGGACTGTTGAAAATAGGTTATGACATCAACGAAAATCAGAGAATTGAGGCTTCTTACATTGGCTATTCATCAAGATCAGATCTGAATGTAGGATTAAAAACAGGAAAATACGGCATCAAGCCAACGATTGGTGAAGGAATTGGGAAAGGTTTGGAAACCACTCCTCAGGGAACTCCTAAAAACCACAACATAAGAGTAAGCTACGACAATAAGAACCTGTTTGCAGGAACGTCTTTGAATATCAACCTTTACTATCAGGATTTTAAAACCGTTTACGGTTACAGCGACACCTTTTTCAACGGCGGGCAGTCGAATGTAATTTCAAAAAAAGCAGGAGCAAGATTCAATTTTGATACCCAGCTTTGGAATTCAGCGAACTCTCAGGCAGAAATCATCTACGGAGCCGATATTCTGAATGATGAAACCGTTCAAAAGCTGGAAGACGGACGTTTCTGGACTCCGAATATGAACATGACCAATATTGCACCTTTCGTACTGGCAAAAATAGATCTGTTTAAAAAGTTCACCATCAAAGGAGGACTTCGTTACGAAAACATCAAAGTAAATGTAGATGACTTCAATACCCTTTCTACCCTGAAAAGTGACGGAACTTTCACCAAAAGTATTCCTGTCGCGGGTGGAAAACTGAACTACAATGCATTGGTAGGAAATATTGGAATTCGTTACAATATTGAGCCTTATATCAACCTTTTCGGAAGCTTCTCTCAGGCCTACTCTATCAATGAGTTAGGAAGAATTTTAAGAACCTCAACCTCTGAAACCATCAAAAGCCTGGAAACAAAACCAATCATTGTAAACAACTACGAATTGGGAGCAACAGGACAGCTTTCCAGCTGGTTGAATTATGAATTAACTTCTTATGTAAGCACATCGAAACTGGGAGCATCATTCGTACAAAGTCCAGACAGAGCATTGATGATTCAGAGATCTCCCGAGATTGTATACGGGGTAGAAGGATTTTTACACTTTAGCCCTAAAAAATGGATTCAGTTTGGTGGAAGCTACAGCTGGATGGAAGGAATTACCTCTATAAAGGACGACGGTGATTATTCTACCAAGATCAACAACAGCAGAATTTCTGCGCCTAAAGTATTGGCTTATGTTCAGGCAAGACCTGTTCCAGCTCTATCCGTTGGTCTTGATATGCTTCACTCTTTCCAGCAAAACAGATTTGAACCAAATGCCAAGACGGGATTGTATGCTTATGGTGAAGGATATGTACCTGAGTATACTGTTTTCAATTTCAAATCCAGTTATGAGGTTGACAACAACTGGAGAGTATCATTAGGTATTGAAAACATTTTCAACAAACTGTATCAGCCTGCTATTTCATGGTGGACTGCAAGAGACAGTGATTTTACCAATGCTCTTGGATTGAGAGGGACATTCATGATTGAATACAAATTTTAATTAATCTAAATAAAAGTAAAGCATATCTTTGCTTTACTTTTTACTGTTATATGAAGAAAAAGCATCATCATAAAAAGAAACCGGGCTTTATCAAAAAATGGTCTGCCAAGCTGCATCTTTGGTTCGGGTTGGGAATAGGATTTCTGATCTTTATTATCTCTATTACCGGAGCATTATACGTATTTAAAGATGAAGTGGAAAATATCACCCGAAAAGACGTCATCTACCATCACGAGCAAAATATAGAGCAGAAACAGGTCCTTCCCATCAGAGTGATGGAAAAGGCTGTTGCGGAGCAGGTAAAAGAAAAGTATCCTATCCACTGGGTAAATATTCCTATTGATAAAAAAATGTCCTATATGTTCTTCTGGTATGAACATAATACAGATGCCTGGAACTATTTTGATGAATTTCCTATCTACAAACAGGCCTATGTAAACCCATACACAGGGAAAGTACTGAGAGTCTATGATGAAAAAAACGGATTCTTCAATATTGTAAAAATGATCCACTGGAGCTATCTTTTGAAGCAGGACTGGGGAACGTATGTGGTTGGAATTCCTGTTATCATTTTTATCATTATGCTGATCTCAGGGATTATCCTCTGGTGGCCAAAGAACAAAGCAGCAAGAAAACAGCGATTTGCCTTCAAATGGAAAAATCTCAAAAGCTGGAAACGAAAGAACTACGACCTCCATAATGTCTTAGGATTTTACGCGTCGATTTTTGCTTTAATCTTCTCAATTACAGGTCTTTTCTATGCTTTTTTTGTAGTACAGGCGATGATTTACGTGATATTTTCCGGTGGACAAACAAAGTATCCTGACTTCTCACACATTAAAACCAAAGCTCCCATTGAGTTGAGAACGGAAGGAACACTGGATAAAATCATCAATACAGTACAGACAAAATATCCTGAATCTTATGGTTTCGCTATCGATTTAGGACATCCGCATATGGATGACCACGAACATCCCAACTTTGAGGTGTACGTAAAACATCTTTCTTATTCTTACCATAAAAGCAGCAGCTTAATCTTTGATGAGAACTCAGGGGAATTGCTGCACACTCATGATCCTAAGGACAAAAACTTTGGAGAAAAGGTTGTGAGCGCCAATTATGATATTCACGTTGGTGCTATTCTGGGACTTCCCACCAAGATCATCGCTTTTATTGTAAGTATTATCTGCGCTTCTCTTCCGGTTACCGGATTTATGATCTGGTGGGGGAGAAAAAAGAAAAAACCAATAAAAACAGCTTAAAGTATTAAATAAAACCTACTTAATAATCCATTAATACAATCTTTTTTATAATTTTAGCCCCTAGAATTTAATAATAGAAATGTCATTAATAGATTTATCAAAACAAGTTGCCCTTGGAGTTGACATCGGCGGAACCAATACTAAATTCGGAATCGTAAACCACCGTGGTGAAGTTCTGGATAAAGGAAATCTGAGAACTGATGCCTATGACAAAGTGGAAGATTTCATCGATGCTTTATATGAACATGTTCGTCCAATGATGGAAAAGTATGGTACTGAAGCTCACTTTGACGGAATCGGAGTAGGCGCACCAAACGCTAACTATTACAAAGGAACCATAGAACTTGCCCCTAATCTTCCATGGAAAGGTGTTATTCCTTTCGCTGAGCTGATGACGGCAAAATTTGGCCTTCCTTGTACAGTAACCAATGATGCGAATGCTGCGGCACTGGGAGAAATGCTTTTCGGAGCTGCAAGAGGAATGAAAGATTTCATCATGATTACGCTGGGAACAGGAGTAGGAAGTGGAATTATTGCCAACGGAAGCTTAATCTATGGACACGATGGGTTTGCCGGAGAATTGGGACATACGATTGTAAAGCCAGGCGGGAGAAAACACTGGAGCACAGGTTCTGAAGGAAGTCTGGAAGCCTATGCTTCTGCCACAGGAATTACCATTACAGCAAAGAAAATGAGAGCTGAGTTCCCGGAATCTATGCTGAACCAATATCCTGAAGACGAGATCAATTCTAAAACAGTATTTGAATGTGCAATGAAAGAAGATCCAATTGCAATTGAAGTTTTCAGATATACCGGACAGAAGCTGGGTGAAGCCTTAGCCAATTTTGTGATGTTCTCTTCACCTGAAGCGATTCTTCTTTTTGGAGGAGTTATCAAGGCAGGAGATTTTATTTTAAAGCCTGCAAAACTTCATATGGAAAGAAACCTTCTTCCAATTTTCAGAAATAAAGTGAAACTGGTATTCAGTGAACTTGACGAAGCCGATGCTGCCATTCTTGGAGCGAGTGCTTTGGTTTGGGAAAAATAACTGAAAGCATTTTAAATAATACAGAGCACCTTTTTTAGGGTGCTTTTGTTTTTTGACAACAGATTGCGCAGATTTTCACAGGTTATTATTCTATATTTCCTTGGGTTTATTGGTGAAAGCATTTATGTTATTCCTGTTTAAAATTAAAATGCTTCGACTAAGCTCAGCATGACATACCTAATACTAAATGCTTTAAAATACTTTGTGGTGATTAAATGCAAGAAATTGTATTCTTATTTCCCTTGTGTTATTTGTGAAAAGCATTCGTGTTATTCATGTTTAAAATCATTTGCTACATCTATCATTGCAATTTAAGTTTAAGAAGTAAAAGCCTGTTCAAATGAAAAAGTTTTTCATATTTTTGATTGCATTTTCCGGATCAGGGAATGATAATAAAACAATATAATTACCAAAAATGGACAACAATAATTTAGAAGAGATTACTTTCGGAGGCGGATGTTTCTGGTGTGTGGAAAGCTGTTTCAATATGCTTAAAGGGGTACAATCTGCTATTTCAGGATATTCAGGCGGACATAAAGACAATCCGACTTATCAGGAAGTATGTACGGGAGAAACCGGACATGCAGAAGTGGTTCAGATCACTTATGATCCTGCTGTTATTTCCTACGAGCAATTGATGGATGTATTTTTCTTTTTACATGATCCTACCCAACTTAACAGACAAGGGAATGATATCGGGACTCAATACCGTTCCGTTATTTATTATAAAGATGATGCTGAAAAAGCAAAAGCTGAAGAAGCGATCAAAGTATCTCAGGAATCAGGAAGATGGACAGGAACTTATGTAACAGAATTAACGAAATTCAACAAATTCTGGCCGGCAGAACAATATCATCAGGGATATTATAATGAAAATCCGACACAGCCATATTGCAGCGCTGTGGTTGGTCCTAAAATCCAAAAGTTTAAGAAACATTTTGGGGAACTGGGAATGCTGAACGCAGATTAAAACGTGATATTTTAAATTTCTGCTAGGCAGATATTTTATCAAACAGACTAAAAGTCCGTTCTTACTGATGTTTAATATGCATCCTGAATACTTACAGCTCAATAAAATATAGAAGCGAAGAGGGAATCTCTTCGCTTTTTGTTTGATATAAAAATGAGTCCCCTGACAAACATTCCAATTGAATTTTAAATATTGGTGAAGGAAGTTTATTCTGTCTGCACGATTTCATTTTTCCCCGAATATTTTCTAATGATGTATTCTGTGGCCGGCTTTAATTCTTTTTTGTTTTCCGGATCTACTCCATCCATAGTAAAAAACTCAACTTTCCCCCTGACCTTTGAATACCACATTTTTCCCAAAGCATTTTCTACTGTAAGTGTATCTTTTCTTGTAACACGTTTAAAGTATTTAATCTGAATATCATCCTTAGGAACAGTATTCAATACAAGACTTTCTTCATTGCAATCAGCAAGCTTATATTCATTTTGATCCCAGTACATACAATTCTTTTCAACTGCGGGAAGAGTCAAAAAACCGAATGGTTCATATACGTTTCTGTTTCCTGATGAGCAGTAATAATTTCCGATCAAAAATCCTCCAAGCATTAATACCCCTACAAGGCCAAAACTATTTTGTCTGACAAACTCAGGCATTTTAAAGTGCTGTTCATTAATAATATTTATATTGATCTTAGAAAGTCTTTCCGATATAATTTCCTCATCCTGATCCACACTTATTTTTACAGTGGTCAGATTTTTTTTTTCATCATTTTTGATAAAAGTCCTTGAAAAATCTGTAAAATCTTTGTAGCCGATGTACTGGCTCATTTTATTCAGTCTCTCAGGTTCAATATTCCTACAGCTATTGCCTTCTACAAAATCTTCATAATACCGTATGAAGGTTTTCTCTGAAATATCATAGAATTTCAGGTTATCAATAAAACAAAGATGCAGATAAGTAGCCAGCCCACTTTTTGTGGTCTTCTCTGACTCTCTCCTTGCCTGCTCAAATACTTCATTAATCAGTAGTTTTTTCTTGGACATATACAGTGTTTTCGGGCATTACAAAGTAGATGATTTTCAATCACACCACATTACGGATTTCCGTAATAACTCCACGCTTACTAACTGTCTATTGATGTCTATGTTTTGTCTAACATCCCTTTTCTTTTTTGCCGCAAATTTGCTTCAGAAATCAACAAAAACATTAAAAAACTGATTTCAGAAAAACCAGAGAAAACAGAGATTAAACTCCGGATTGGGAAGCAGATGTTTCTTCTCCGTTTTTAAAGGTTCACTTCCCTAAAAATTAAGAAGCGCTTCGAAATTTTAACAGTGTACAGCTTACGATAAATACTTCGTGAGAGGAAGAAATACGATTTCAACTTCGAAAATTTTAAAGGAAATGATCCAAATTATAATAATGCTATTAGGATTAGCATTTTCAGATAATAATACCAACACTTCAACAACTGATAACAATAATTACGAATCCACTACAATAAGCCCCTCTACGGGAACATTAGGAATGGCACCAGAAGACACAAGCGGCGAAACAGGACAGATTTTGCCACCAAAAAAATAATTAAATAAAGGGCAATGAAAATTGTCCTTTTTTTAATACCTTTAGTTGCTATCAATTATTATCATGTATGCTGGTTTTAAATTTGTAGGAATTTTTCTTTTATTCATTAGCTGTAATTTTTCCGAAAACAGGAATCCTCCGGCAAAGGCCCCTTCAACTGAAGCGGACAAAATGTACAATGAAGCAGCTTCTTTATACAATAATGATAATGTAAAGGCATTTACACTCCTTTCAAAAGCGGAAAGTATCTATAAGCTAAAGAATGATTCCGCCAATATTGCATCCTGTTTAACCTTGAAGGCTATTATACTGAATGATATCGGAGATTATCTTAGCAGTAATGAAAGAGCTATCGATGCATTGTCCTTTTTAAAACTACCCAGAGACTCTGCTTATCTTCCTTCCATTTATAATAACCTTGCAATATCTGAAAAAAATCTCAAGCATTATTCTGAGGCTCTCAACTGGTATCATAAAGCTTTACAGGTAAGTTCTGATAATTTTCAGAAAATAACGATCAAAAATAATATTGCTGACGCCTACGGAAAACAGAAAAGCTACCCGCAGGCCATCAATATTTACCAATCTCTTCTCAAGAATAAAACACTGCAAAAGAACGAGATTGAATATGCCAGAATTTTAGACAATTACAATTATATCAGCTGGCTTGAAAGTAATAATTATAAGGCAGAAGAAGGCTTATTAGCCGCAGTTGTTTTAAGACAAAAGATCAATGATAAATCTGGTCTCATATCCAGTCATTCTCATCTTGCTGAATATTATCTACGCTCAGATAGAGCTAAAGCACTGTATCATATCAATGAAAAATATCGTTTGGCAAAGGTGATCAAAAATCCCAATGACAGATTGGAGGCTCTTGACTTTCTGGTAAAAAATGACAAAGGAGTTCACTTACAAGGTTACTTCACAGAGTACCAGCAGCTTAATGACAGCATTCAATTATCAAGAGATAAAGCAAAAAACAGATTTGCTCTGATAGAATTTGATGTAGAAAAAAAGAAAGCTGAAAATCTTTTGCTTCAGAAAGGTCTCGTCCAAAAAGAATATCAAATTACTAAAAAGAATATTTTAATTATAAGTATAAGTTTAGGAACGCTTGCCCTAATAATCGGTGCTTTCTTTTGGTATAAAAAACGTAAGCAGACCATGCTTTTGGAATCTGATAATAAGTTAAAAGAACAGCAGCTAAAAGTTTCCAAGAAAATTCACGATGTAGTAGCCAACGGAATTTATCAGGTAATGACGAAGATCGAAAATCAGGAAGATTTTGATAAAGAAAAAATACTTGACGAATTGGAGTTTGTATATGAAAAGTCAAGAGATATTTCCTATGAGAAGGCTGCCCCTGAAAATAAATCTGAGTTCAGCAAAAGAATATCTACTCTTATTGCATCTTTTAATAATGAAAATGTAAAGACTTATCTGGCCGGAAATGATGAAAATATATGGAAAACACTGAAAGAATTTACCAGGGAAGAAATATATCAGGTGATGCGTGAACTTCTGATCAATATGAAAAAACATAGTCAGGCTACCCTTGTTGCTTTTAAATTTGAAAGAAAAAATAACAGGATACAAATTCAGTATACAGACAATGGTATAGGCATTTCAGAAGGAATTACTTATAAAAATGGTTTAACAAATACGGATTCCCGTATTGAAGCTATCAATGGAGAAATTATTTTTGATACCGAAACCGAAAAGGGGTTGAAAATTTATATTTCATTTCCTGCTTCTTAAAAAAGAAAAAGAATGTTCAAAAAAATTTTAATAGCTGAAGATCACGAAAGCAGTAGTATTTCTGTACAGAAAACATTAGAAGACCTTAGTATTTCCAACACAGATTATGTCTATTATTGTGATGATGCATTAGCTAAAATTCAAAAATCCATTCGTGAAGGTGATCTTTATGATTTGTTAATTACAGATCTTTCTTTTGAAGAAGACCATAATATACAAAATCTCAAAGACGGAAAAGAGCTGATAAAGACCATTAAAGAACTACATCCTTCATTGAAAGTCATTGTTTTTTCTGCAGAACATAGATCCGGGGTGATAGACAGCCTTTTTAACGAATATGGAATTAATGGTTTTGTTCGCAAGGCCCGAAATGATTCAAAAGAGTTGAAAAAAGCAATTGCTTCAACCTATGTAGACGAAAATTATCTTTCACTGGATCTTAAACAAGAGGTAAAGAAGCTCAACAATTATGAATTCTCTACTTATGATATTACTTTAGTATCTCTTTTGTCTCAGGGAGTTTTACAGAAAAATATTCCTGTTTATCTCCAAAATAATGATATTAAACCCAATAGTTTAAGCAGTGTAGAGAAAAAACTGAACAGCATGAAAGAAGATCTGCAGATAACAAGCAATGAACAACTTGTGGCTTTCTGCAAAGATTTGGGAATTATATAAGTAATTACGGTTTTCCGTAAGGTTAGTTTTCTCAATAGTCTTACTTTTGATGTAAGAAATGATGAAAAAAAACTAATAGCACCCAATATAATTTTATACAGTTCGAAAAAAGGTATCTCGTTTGAGATACCTTTTTATTTTCTTATCATTTCCGTATGCGGAATATCGTCTTCAAGATATTTCTTTCCTGTATCTTCAAATCCGAACCCACTGTAAAATCTTAAAAGATAATCCTGTGCCGATATTTTGATTTCAGAAGTGTGAAAACGGTTTTCTATAGTTTCCACAGCATACTGTATCAGCTGTTTTCCCAAACTTTTTCCTCTCGCCAGCTTTGTGGTCAGAACTCTTCCTATAGAAGTTTCATCATACTTTATTCCTTTATCAAAAATCCGGCAGTAGGCCAGTACCTGTCCCTCTTCTTCAGCCCAAATATGAACCGCTTTCTGATCATAATTATCCAGATCAGGGTAAGGACAGTTCTGTTCAATAACGAAAACATCAATACGGGCTTTCAGTACTGCATATAGTTCCGGAACAGTAAACTCTTCAAATGTTTTGATTTTCCAGATCATATTACTCATCGAAACTTATATTATTATTAGTTAAAAACTCATTGGTCTTTTGGATAAAGTCAAGAATTTTATCTCCTCCTTCTTTCTTTTCTGCTGAGGTGATATACAATTCGGGAAGATCTTCCCATGTTTTATGAAGCTCGGCTTTATAGTCTTCAACATTTTTGACAACGGCATTCGGTTTCAGTTTATCTGCCTTTGTGAAGACAATGGAAAACGGTATTCCACTTTCACCACACCACTGGATAAATTCCAGATCGATTTTCTGCGGAGTATGCCTTACATCTACCAATACAAAAAGATTGACCAGATTTCTTCTGTTCAGAATATAATTGGTGATCAGCTTTTCAAAATCCTTTCGCTGGACTTTTGAAACCTTTGCATAACCATATCCGGGTAAATCGGTAAGGTACCAGTTCTCATTCACCAAAAAATGATTGATCAGCTGAGTTTTCCCCGGGGTCTGCGATGTTTTAGCCAGGTCTTTATGATTCATCATGGCATTGATCAGTGATGATTTTCCTACGTTCGACCTTCCAATAAAAGCATATTCTGGAATATTTGGTTCAGGGCATTCCTGCCATTTTCCACTACTCTTTACAAACTCTGCTGTCTTGATAATCATTTTTGAATGTATTTTAGAAAAATAAACCATTAAGAAAAGCTCTTAATGGTCTTTTATATGTTTTAAACTTTATCTTTTATCCAGTTATACAGGATTTCATTGAATTCATCTGGTTTTTCCATCATGGCTGCATGGCCGCATTTATCAATCCAGAATAAGTCCGAATTAGGAATAAACTTGTGCATATCTTCGGCTACTTCGGGTGGAGTAACATTATCCTGTTTACCCCAGATCAGACAGGTAGGCGTCACAATCTTGGGAAGATCATTCAGCATATTGTGTTTGATGGCACTTCTTGCCAGCATTACTGTTTTTATTCCTTTCATTCTGTCATTGACAACTGCAAAAACTTCATCCACAAGATCTTCTGTTGCTACCTTTGGATCATAGAAAACTTCCTCCGTTTTCTTCCTGATATAAGATCGGTCATTTTTTCTCGGAAAACTGTCTCCGAAAGTTCTTTCATAAAGCCCGGAACTTCCAGTAAGAACAAGATTCTTAACCAGATCAGGTCTTGCTAAAGTCAATATAAGTCCTACATGACCTCCCATTGAGTTTCCTACAATAGAGACCGGCCCCTCAATATGACTTTCTATAAACTTGATAATATATTTTGCAATCGTGGTAAGATTCGTATTGAGTACCGGCAGATCATAGATCGGCAGCTGAGGAACATATACTTTAAAGCCTCTATCCGAAAAAAAATCTACCATTTTATCGAAATTACTCAAACCACCCATTAACCCGTGCAACAGCACTAATGGATGTCCTTCTCCCGCTTCTACATAGGAATATTTCTTTTCTTTTTTTGTACTAAATATCATAAAACGCCTTAATAAAGCCCTGCAAAAATACAAATTAAACCTCAAAAAAATTTTGATTATCCTAATTTAAGATAAAAATAATATAATATTCTCCTTTTTAACTTTTTTTTTCAAACGCGCTTTATTATGGCCTAAATAGCACTTTTAACAAGTCTCTTCATATCAGCATTTTACATTATTGAAATTCAATCTTTAATAAAACTTATTAACATTGAGTCAAAAAGTGGGAAAAAGTGGGAAATTTTGGAAATTATTATATAAATTTGTCCCAAATGAAAAATTTCATTGGGACATATGAGTGTAAAATTGACGACAAAGGCCGCTTAAAAGTTCCTTCATCTTTAATCAAACAGATGGAAAACTTCGACGATAAGGCATTTGTAGTCAAAAGATCTGTGTTCCAACCTTGTCTGGAAGTTTATCCTATGAATGCATGGGACAAACTGATGGGTAAAATTAATAAACTGAACAGGTTCATAAAAAAGAATGCTGATTTCATACGAATGTTTACGGCAGGAGTAAAAACAGTAGAATTGGATAATGCAGGAAGATTACAGATCTCCAAAGACCTGACGGTTTTCGCAAATCTTCAAAAGGATATTGTGATTACCAGTGCAGGAGAACTCTTCGAAATCTGGGATAAAGATGCCTATGAAAAGGTAATCTCCACTAACGAAGCTGATTTTGCAAGCCTTGCCGAAGATGTGATGGGCTCTTTCGATGAAGAATAACTGTTGTAGGTTATTAATTGATTATATAGTAAATAAAAAACACAATTAAGCATGTATCATAACCCCGTTTTGTTGAAGCAGAGTGTTGATGATTTGGTAACGAATCCTGACGGAATATATGTGGACTGCACCTTTGGAGGCGGAGGCCATTCAAGAGAAATCTTGAGCAGACTTTCCGACAAAGGGAGATTGTTCAGTTTTGATCAGGACCTGGATGCACTTAAAAATACAATTGATGATGCCAGGTTTACATTAGTGAATCAGAATTTCAGATTTCTGGAAAACTCATTGCTGATGTATGGAGTTTCACAGGTGGATGGTGTTTTGGCAGACTTAGGCGTGTCTTCTCACCAGTTTGATGAAGCAGACAGAGGTTTCTCTACAAGAAGCAATGCTCCTTTGGATATGAGAATGAATGTAATGCAGAATCTGGATGCCAAAAGAGTGATTAATGAATATGAAGAAAGTGAACTTGCAGATCTTTTCTATCACTATGGAGAATTAAGAGAAGCAAGAAAGCTGGCGAGAGAAATTGTTCATCACAGAAAAACTAAAAGTATAGATACGACGGAAGATCTGAAAAAATTGTTCAGCTATATTCCGCCTCACAAGGTGAATAAATTCTATGCTCAGCTTTTTCAGGCGATAAGAATTGAAGTCAACCAGGAACTTGAAGTGTTGAAAGAAATGCTGGTTCAGGCTTATAATGTTTTAAAACCGGAAGGAAGATTAGTCGTTATTTCCTATCACTCTTTAGAAGACCGCTTGGTAAAAAGATTCCTGAAAAACGGAATGTTCGAAGGAGAGCCGGAAAGAGATATCTACGGAAATTATAAAAAGGCATTCGAATTGATAAAGAGTAAAGCGATCATTCCTGACGATCAGGAAATCGAAGAAAACTCAAGAGCAAGAAGTGCCAAGATGAGAACGGGAATTAAAGTATAAATGTGAATGAGTGAATCGTGAATTATTTAGCAAAATAAAATTGACTATTGACACGAAGTAAATTCACTGCGAAGCAAATTGACATCATAAATTGGCAAAAAGAACAACAAATCGTCCCCAGAAAAGACTCACTTTTATAGACATTATAAAAGGAAACTTTCTGAATCGTGATGAGATCAAAATACATTACAAGTATTTTCTTCTCTTGTTCGTTCTGATGATGGCCATGATTTATACTAACCATCTCGTCAATAAAAAAATAAAAATTGTAAACGCCTTAAAGGAAGAAACAGAAGAATACAAATCACGAAACGCTTACGCCCAGAGTAAGCTGATCAAAGTAAAAATGGAATCAGAGCTGGGGAAAGAGGTTGCCCGGGATTCATTGATGACCCTGGAAAACCACCCTCACAAATTGCTAATAAAACTGGATAGTACAGATGCAAAAGCAAAATGAATACGACAATAAACGTAAGAAAACGTTACGATGGGGCTACCTCTTTGCAGTGGTAGCTTTGTGCGTGTTTGTCATGTTCTTGGCAAGGATTGTCATCCTTCAGAATACCAATGTCCAGGAAATAAAAGATGATTACATTAATAAAAACTATCGTGAGGCCACTTTAAAAGCTGCCCGAGGTAATTTGTTTGCTTCCGATGGTTCTATTCTCGCTACAACGGTGATGAGATATGACATCTATCTTGATTTCAAAACAATGAAAGATACGGTGTACTCCAACAATATCGGAGCGCTTACTGATTCTCTGAGCAAAATGTTCGGAAAACCAAGAAGTGAATTCAGACAGAAGTTTGACGAGCAGAAGAAAAAGAAAAACCAGTACTATACTTTGGTAAAAGGGCTGGATTTCGATCAATACGACAGAATCCGAAAGTTTCCAATCTTCAAAAGAGGAAAAAATAAAGGAGGATTTATCGTTGACAGAAACTATAAAAGAGAATTGGCCACTTCAGAAATCGGAGCCGGAACCATCGGTATGGACAACGGTGAGCTTAAATCCGGACTGGAAGGTGCTTTCTCAAAATATTTAACCGGAACAGACGGTAAAAGGCTGGAGCAAAGAATCAATTCTTCCCAATGGAAACCGATCGACTTCTGGAAAGTTCAGGAACCGGTAGACGGAGAAGATGTTTATACGACTTTAGACCTTAGAATTCAGGACATTGCGCACTCCGCACTTGAGAAGCAACTGATTAATTTCGAAGCTAAGCACGGAACCGTGATTGTGATGGAAGTGGAAACCGGAAAAGTACGTGCTCTTGTTAATTTAAGAAGAACAGAAGAAGGAGAATACGAAGACTCTTACAACTACGCGCTGAAAGATAACATCGAGCCCGGATCTACTTTTAAAACCATTTCGCTTCTGGCAGCAATGGACGATGGATTTATCGATGAAAACACAACGGTAAACGTAGGAAACGGAGTTTGGGTCTATGCAAAACAGAGAATCTCTGACGGCCACGGAGGAGGAACATACGATATCAGTGATGTGTTGGCGAAGTCCAGTAACGTAGGAACAGCCAAACTGATCACAAAGTATTATGCTGAAAAGCCTCAGATATTCCTTGACCACCTTAAACGTTGGAAATTATTTGATAAAATGGACATCGAGCTTCCGGGAATCACAAAACCGAAGATCGTGACACCACAAAATAAAAGATGGAATGCCGCAACACTGGCTTCCATTTCTTACGGATACTCTTCCAACATCAACCTGCTGCAGCTGACAACCTTCTACAACGGAGTTGCCAATGGAGGAAAAATGCTTAAGCCTTTATTCATTGATAAAATCATGAAAGACGGAAAAGTGATGTACAGCGCAAAACCTGAAGTAATGGTAAACAAAATGGCTTCGGAGAAAGCTATTAAAATGATGACCAGTGCATTAACCAAAGCAGTAGAAAAGGGAACCGGACGAAGCATCTTTACTCCCAACCTGAAAATGGCAGGAAAAACAGGTACCGCAAGATTCGAATACTGGCTGCCTGGCCCAATGAAATATCGTGCATCGTTTGCAGGATTCTATCCAGCTGATGCTCCAAAATATACTTGCTATGTCATGATCAGTGAACCTAATACCGCAAAAGGATTTTATGGAGGTTCCGTTTCAGCGCCGGTGTTTAAGGAAATTGCAGGAAAAACATTCCTGAAAACGCCTCAGAATATTGAAAAAGAAATGCTTGTAGACAAAAAGGTAAACCTTAGCAAAATGGTGGAGCCTAATGTCAAAGTAGCGGTCAATGATAAGCAAATGCCTAATGTGGTAGGATTAATTGGGAAAAATGTAATCCCGCAGCTGGAAAACTTAGGCTACCGTGTCGATTATAAAGGAGTAGGAAGAATTAAAGAACAATTCCCTCTGGAAGGCACCACGATAAGTAAGAACCAGAGAATTTATTTGTCTCTGCAGAATTAAAAAACAAGGATTTAAAACAGAATAAGGCAATGCCTTATTGATAAAGATGATTATAACAGAATTAGTAAACAGAATCCCAGTACTGGAAATCCACGGTGATAATAACCGTGAGGTAACTGAATTGGTGATCGACAGCAGAAAAGTTACAGAGAACTCTCTTTATATTGCCATGAGAGGAACCGTGGTGGATGGTCATTCATTCATTGCATCTGCTATTGAAAAAGGAGCTGCCACAATTGTTTGCGAAGAATTCCCTGAAACATTGGTGGAACATGTAACCTATGTTCAGGTAAAAGATTCATCTAAGGCATTAGGTCATCTTGCCTCCAACTTCTACGGAAACCCTTCTCAGAAATTAAAACTGATAGGAGTTACAGGAACTAACGGAAAAACATCCGTTTCGACCCTTCTTTTTGATGTCTTTAAAAACATTGGATATCCGGCCGCTTTACTTTCTACTGTTGAAATCAGAATTGGTGAAGAAGTTATTCCGGCAACCCACACCACTCCTGATGTGATTACCATCAACAGGATCTTGGCGGAAGCGGTAGAAAAAGGATGCGAATTTGCTTTCATGGAAGTAAGCTCACACGGAATTGCCCAAAATAGAATTGAAGGACTACACTTCAAAATAGCAGGCTTCACCAACCTTACTCATGATCATTTAGATTATCATAAAACGTTCGAAGAATATTTAAAAACAAAGAAAAGATTCTTTGATCAATTAGAAGATACCGCTATTGCCATCACCAATGTGGATGACAAAAACGGGAATGTCATGCTTCAGAACACCAAGGCTAAAAAGAAGTCTTACGCTTTGAAAACCATGGCAGACTATCACGGGAAATTATTGGAAGTGGATTTCAACGGAATGCTGTTGAACTTCAACGGAAAAGAGTTCTGGACGACACTGACCGGGAAATTCAATGTATATAATTTACTGCTTGTCTTTGGAATTGCTGCTGAACTAGGTTTTGAGCAGGATGAAATTCTTCAGGCTATCAGCAAATTAAAAAGAGTTTCCGGAAGATTTGAAACCTTCAAATCCGATGGTGGAATTTTCTTTATCGTAGATTATGCACACACTCCGGATGCTTTGGAAAACATTCTGGACAGCATCAACGATATCAGAACCAAAAACGAAAGATTAATCACCGTATTCGGTTGCGGAGGAGACAGAGATCACTCCAAAAGACCTGAAATGGGAAATATTGCCACTAAAAAATCAACCCTGGCAATCATCACTTCAGACAATCCGAGAACAGAAGATCCTGCGCAGATCATCAAAGAAATTGAAGCAGGCGTTGAACCACAGAACTTCAGCAAATACACTTCAATTCCGGACAGAAAAGAAGCCATAAAAATGGCCATTAAGTTTGCAGAACCTAAAGATATCGTTTTAGTTGCCGGAAAAGGCCACGAAAACTATCAGGAGATCAATGGTGTGAAACATCATTTTGACGACAAAGAAGTAATTAATGAGCTTTGGAAATTAATGAGCAAATAAATTACAAATGATAACTGAAAGAATAATTGTTCAATCATTAATCAATTATCAATGATCATTTATTAACAATTGAAACTATGCTATACTATCTATACGAATATCTAACCAACCATGGAATTCACGTTCCGGGATTAGGATTGTTGAAATACATTTCCTTCCGTGCCGGAATGGCTGTACTATTCTCATTGATTATTGCTCTTGTCTACGGAAAAAGAGTAATCAATTACTTGAGAACAAAACAAATGGGAGAATTGGTGCGTGATCTGGGATTGGATGGGCAGAAACAAAAAGAAGGAACTCCTACCATGGGAGGGCTTATCATTATTTTGGCAACCATCATTCCTGTATTGCTGTTTACAAGAATCACCAATGTGTACATTGTGCTGCTGTTGGTTTCTATGTTCTGGATGGGTGCTATTGGTTTCCTTGATGATTACCTAAAGAAGATTAAAAAAAATAAAGACGGTTTAAGTGGTAAATTCAAAATTGTAGGACAGGTCGGATTAGGGCTAATTGTCGGAATTACAATGTATTTCCACCCGGATATTACCGTTAAAAGAAAATATGCAGATGCTAAAGTAGTGAACAGGAACAATGTAGAGCAAAACTTTATGCCTACAGAAAAAATTACCGTTTCCACTGTTCCTTTTGCAAAAAATAATGAATTCGATTATAGTGGAATTTTGTTTTGGATGAATGATAAAGATGCCCATGAGTGGGCATGGATTGTCTTTATTCCCATTGTAATCTTCATTGTAACAGCCGTTTCCAATGGAGCCAACATCACCGACGGAATTGATGGTCTTGCAGCAGGAACAAGTGCTATTATACTGCTCACGCTGGCTCTTTTCGCGTACCTTTCCGGAAACATCATCTTTGCAGACTATCTCAATATCATGTTCCTTCCCAACATGGGGGAAACCACCATTTTTGCAGTCGCAATGGTAGGTGCTGTAATTGGATTCTTCTGGTACAACACTTATCCTGCGCAGGTTTTCATGGGAGATACCGGAAGCTTAATGCTGGGAGGTGTAATTGCTGTTTTAGCCATTATTTTAAGAAAAGAATTGTTGATTCCCGTATTATGCGGAATCTTCTTAATTGAAAACCTCTCTGTAATGCTTCAGGTAGTTGTTTTCAAATACAGAAAAAGAAAATATGGGCTGGAATACGCTCAAAACAACAGACTCTTCAAAATGTCACCATTACATCATCATTATCAGAAAGAAGGTTTCCACGAGAGTAAAATCGTGAACCGAATGATTATCATCGGAGTAATATTGGCCATTGTATGTCTGATCACATTAAAAATGAGATAAAAATAAAAGCTGTAAGCAATAAGCATAAAGCTTAAAGCCTATAGCATAAAGCTTTTATAATATGAAAATAGTTGTTTTAGGAGGTGGAGAAAGCGGATGCGGAGCTGCTTATCTGGCTAAAAAGAAAGGTCTGGAAGTATTTCTTTCAGATAAAGGAGCCATTAAGGATAACTATAAGCAGTTTCTTACCGAAAATGAAATTGAATTTGAAGAAGGAAACCACGATGAAGAAAGGATTTTAAATGCTGACTGGATCGTAAAAAGCCCGGGAATTCCGAAAAAGGCTGATATCATCAATAAAATTCATGAAAAAGGAATCAGACTTTCCTCTGAAATTGAATTTGCTTCAGAATTTACAGATGCAAAGATCATTGCCATTACCGGAAGCAACGGAAAAACAACCACAACTTCACTGATCTACTACATCCTGAAAAATGACGGATTGAATGTAGGTTTAGGAGGAAATATCGGATACAGCTTTGCCAAGCAGGTAGCAGATGAAAACCATGAATATTATGTATTGGAAGTAAGCTCTTTCCAGCTGGATGATATTCAGAATTTCAGACCTTATATTTCTTTATTGTTGAATCTGTCTCAGGATCACCTGGATCAGTACAACTACAATTATGAAGAATATGCATTGGCCAAATTCCGAATCACAGAAAACCAGGAGAATGATAACTTCTTCATCTACAACAAGGATGATGAAATGAGTAAAAATCTTCTTGAAAAGCTTGAAATAAAGGCGAAAATGATTCCTTTTTCAACCAAAGAGAAATTAACGGAAGGAGGTTTTGTGAATGATGATGAAATTGTGGTAAAAATGAAAGACGAATTCGCAATGAAAGTTGATGAATTGTCTCTGCTGGGAAATCACAATGTAGCCAACAGCCTGGCAGCATCTATTGCCGGTAAAATATTAAAAATCAACAATGAAAGCATCAGACATTCATTGATCACCTTCCAGGCCGTAGAGCACAGATTAGAGTTCGTTACTGAAATTGATAACGTAAAATACATCAACGACAGTAAAGCAACCAATGTAAATGCTACTTACTATGCCTTAGAAAGCATGAAAACGCCAACCGTATGGATTGTTGGCGGTTTAGATAAAGGAAATGACTATACCGAAATTGAAGATTTAGTCAAAAGAAAAGTAAAGGCAATTGTTTGTCTTGGAGTAGATAACAAGAAGATCATCGATTTCTTTAAAGATAAAAAAGAGCTTATTTATGATACTTCAAGTATGGAAGAAGCCGTGAAAATTTCAAAATCACTGGCTAAAAAAGGCGACACGGTCTTATTATCTCCATGCTGCGCAAGCTTTGACTTGTTCAAAAGCTATGAAGACAGAGGACGCCAGTTTAAAGAACAGGTATTAAATGCCAATGGCCATTAGCCATTAGCCAATAGCCAATAGCCAATAGCATTAAATATGGACGAACAGAACACAGAAAACAGATTTGAATTTCTAAAGGGCGATAAAGTACTTTGGATGGTCATCCTTGTGATCTCCATTTTCTCTATTTTCCCGGTATACTCTGCAAGTTCAAATCTCGAATACATTGTCAATAACGGGACCACAACAGGCCACGTTATCAAACATATGTTCTTTGTAGTTCTGGGACTAGCCATTATGAGACTGGTAGGAACTATAAAATATGAATACATCGGAAAGCTCAGCAGTATCCTGCTCGGCCTGATGATTATTCTGTTGGTTGTTACCATGTTTACCGGACAAACCATTGATGGAGCAAGTGCTTCCAGATGGCTGAAAATTCCGGGAACACCAATCTCTTTCCAGCCTTCATCATTTGCCTTTTTAATGCTGATCATCTATCTGTGCAGGTATCTGACCAAAAAGATCACCAGGGAAAGGCTTCCGATAGAGAATATCATGTATATTTTCGGGCCTATCCTGCTTGTTTTTGTATTGGTAGCCAAAGATAACGGTTCAACGGCATTAATGATTTTAATGGTTTCCGTAGTGGTTCTCATAATAGGACAGCTTCACTGGAAATACATTGCAGGATTTATCTCCGCATCATTTGTAGCCATTGTGTTCTTTTTATTGATTGCCTTAAATACCAATATGATCGGTGGAAACCGTGTTCACACATGGATGAGCCGTATTGAAACCTTTACATCAAGCAAAGCCAAAACAGCCGATGTAGATGATGAAAGCGTAAAAGCAAAAAATTATCAGGTAATGCAGGCCAAAGCAGCCATTGTACACGGCGGAATTACCGGAATGGGGCCAGGGAAAAGTGCATTGAAACAAATGCTTCCGCAATCTGCCTCCGACTTTATTTTCGCAGTGATTGTAGAAGAATATGGAGTGATAGGAGCCGCTTTTCTGATCAGTTTGTACCTGATTATGATGATCAGGATTGTGATGATCGCCAGTAAAATGCCGGCATTTTTCGGATCGTTGCTCGTGCTCAGTCTCGGGGTAATGATCTTCATTCAGCTTTCGGTAAATATTGCCGTTGCTGTAAACCTAATCCCGGTAACAGGACAGCCGCTGCCTTTAATTAGTTATGGAGGAACATCCATGCTGGTGACCTATTTACAGTTAGGTATTATTTTAAATATAAGCTCAAGAATTCAGATTTATGATGAAGAAGGAATGGGCAAAAAACAAAGTATAGCAGAAATAAACGATATCGCTTAAAATGGACAAAAAATTAAGAATATTATTATCCGGCGGAGGAACAGGAGGACATATCTTCCCTGCCATTGCCATTGCTGATGAGATCAGAAAAAGATTTCCTGATGCAGAATTTTTGTTCATTGGTGCCAACGGAAAAATGGAAATGGAAAAAGTTCCTCAGGCAGGCTATAAAATTGAAGGAATTGATATCGCAGGAATCGACAGAGGTAATCTGTTATCCAACCTGGGACTTCCTTTTAAGATTCTGAAAAGTTTATCAAAGTCTAAAAAGATTATCAAAAACTTCGCTCCTGATTTTGCTGTAGGAACAGGAGGATTTGCCAGTGGACCTGCTCTTTATGAAGCTAGCAAAATGGGAATTCCAATTTTCATACAGGAACAGAACGCTCACGCTGGGGTAACCAATAAAATTTTAAGCAAGAAAGCAAGAGCCGTTTTCACAGCCTACCCAAAAGTAGAAGGCTTTCCTACAGAGAAAATAAAGTTTCTGGGAAATCCGATTCGTGAGAATATTGTTTCAGGAATGCAGGATACCGCTCAGGCAAAAGAGAAAATGGGACTGGATAAAGACAAACTTACGATTCTTTCTGTAGGAGGTTCTTTGGGATCCAGAACATTGAATAATGCCTGGAAAGAAAATATTGAGAATCTGAAAGAAAAAGGATATCAATTAATTTGGCAAACAGGAAAGTTGGATTACAAAGAATTATCTTCCAGCCTCCAGCTTCCAGTTTCCATTCATTTGAAAGAATTTATCAAAGACATGGAACTGGCGTATTCTGCAGCTGATATCATTGTTTCCAGAGCCGGAGCTATTGCCATTTCAGAGTTGGCTGTAGCACAAAAGCCGGTGCTTTTGGTACCTTTCCCTTTTGCAGCGGAAGACCATCAAACCAAAAATGCCATAAACCTGGTTGAAAAAAATGCTGCCAGAATGGTAAAAGACTCTGAAATGCAGGAAAAATTCTGGAATACATTATCAGAAATCTGCGAAAATGAAAGGATAAGAAAAGAAATGTCCGACAATCTGAAATATTTTGCCAAACCTAATGCAGCAAAAGAGATTGTAGACGAGATTTTTAACGTAATAAAATAGTTAGGAAAGGCTTCGACAAGCTCAGCCTGACATGAGTAAATAAAACAGTTAGTATTAGAGGTGTCACCCTGAGCTTGTCGAAGGGCCAGTAAGCAAACACTAATGAATGAAAATATATTATGTATACATTGTAAAATGTTCCGATAATTCTTACTATACAGGCTTTACCAATGATTTGGAAAGAAGAATTAACGAACATAATGACGGATTAAATTCTGAAAGTTACACGTATACAAGAAAACCTGTGGAACTTGTTTTCTACCATGAGTTTAATGATGTTAATCAAGCTATAAGATTTGAAAAACAAGTTAAAGGCTGGAGTAAGAAAAAGAAAGAAGCAATAATAAATGATAACTGGGATTTATTACAACTGCTATCAAAAAATAGGATGAAAGATTAGAAGGCTTCGACAAGCTCAGCCTGACACCGTTAAAATTTAATTCATTAACGAGTCACTAGCGTAAGTTGATGAAAGCCTTATAATACAAAATATAGTAATAAAACTCTGAACTGATTAAAGAGTTATTAAAGATTAAAATATAAATGAACATTTTACAAACATATCAGACTTTTTACTTCGTTGGAATCGGAGGTATAGGAATGAGTGCATTGGCACGCTATTTCAATGCATCCGGAAAAAAAGTATTGGGTTACGACAAAACCAATACAAAGCTTACTCAGAATCTGATGAATGAAGGCATTGATATTGTTTTTGAAGATCTTATTGATGAAAGGATTACTTCCCTTCAGAAAGAAAATACGTTGGTAATTTATACTCCGGCTATCAAAACGCTTGGAATATTGGATTATTTCAATCAAAATCAGTTTGAAGTTTTAAAACGTGCTAAAGTTTTAGGCTTAATTACTGAAAATACAGACTGTATTGCCATTGCAGGAACTCATGGGAAAACCACCACGTCTACCCTTGTAGCTCATTTGTGTAAAGAGGCTGATCTTCCTTTCTCATGCTTTTTGGGAGGAATTTCTGAAAACTTTAAATCCAACTTCCTGTACAACGGTTCTACCTATTCTGTAGTAGAGGCAGATGAGTATGACAGAAGCTTCCTGAACCTTTCTCCGGACTGGGCAGTAGTAACTTCTACAGATGCAGATCACCTGGACATTTATGGAGACATTAATCATATTGAAGAAGGATTCAGACAGTTTGCAGCTTTAGTTCCTCAAGACAAACAACTTTTTGTAAGAAAAGGATTGGAAATTGGCAGAGGGCATCAAACTTATGCGGTAAATGAGCCTGCAGATTATTATTCAGACAACCTGCGTATGGAGCATGATAAAATTTATTTTGACTTCCATACTCCAACGGAAACAATAAAAGATTTTGTCTGGGAAATTCCGGGAATTCATAATGTGGAAAATGCCACTGCAGCACTGGCTATCCTGCATAATTTAGGCGCAGATTTTGATACGCTGAAAAAAGCAATTGCCAATTTTAAGGGAATTAAAAGAAGATATACCAAACATATTTATCAAAACGGTAAAATTTACATTGATGATTATGCTCACCACCCTACAGAAATCAATGCTGTAATGAGCTCAATCAGAACATTTTATCCGGATAAAAAACTTCTGGTAGCCTTCCAGCCTCACCTTTTCAGCAGAACAAGAGATTTCGCAGACGGATTTGCGGAAAGCTTAAGTAAGGCAGATGAACTCATTCTTCTTGATATTTATCCTGCAAGAGAACTTCAGGAAAATTTTGAAGGAATCACTTCAAACTGGCTGCTAGACAAAGTAACATTAGATAAAAAAGAAGTATCAACATTATCCGGTGCTTTTGAAAAAATAAAAGAAAAAGATTTTGACATCCTTCTTACGGTAGGCGCAGGAAATATAGACACCCTTTATGACCCTATTTGTGAATGGATAAATAAATTGTAAAAAGTAATAATGTATTTACGTATTCATGAATACATTTTACATAAATACATGAATACAAAAAATGTATGAAAAATAAATACAGAATATTAAAAATTGTTGTCACCGTAATTATCCTGGGATTGTTACTGAGCTTCTCATTGAGGAGATTCAGCCGTGAGCAGATTACGGATAACAAGATTTCTGTAAAAATGAACGAGAAAACTCCGGTATATTTTGTTGATGAAAAAGATATCAGGGAAATTGTAAAAAAAGAAAATCCTTCAGGAAAAGTGGGAGATCTCAATATTCCTTCTTTGGAAAAAAAGATCAATTCCCTGCCAGCGGTAGACAGCGCCAATGTTTATCTGAACCTGAACGGAAAGCTGAATCTGGATATCAAACAGAGAGTGCCTGTTTTCAGATTAAATAAAGACGGAAAAGACTTTTATGTGGATGAGAAAGGAGTTGAATTCCCTATTTCAAGAACCTATTCCCACCCATGTATGCTGGTAACAGGAAACGTAAAGCCTGATGAATATGAGAAGCTGGCAGAACTGGTAGAAAAAATTGATAAAGATGATTTCAGTAAGAAATACTTTATCGGAATCTCAAAAAGTAAAGACAGCTATAGCCTTCTGACAAGTGAAGGAAATTATAGAGTGGAAATTGGAGACCTTGATAATATTGATTTTAAAGTAAAAGGATTTAAAACGTTTGTGGAAAAATACCTTGTGTATCAGGACCCTCAGAAATACAGCATGGTTTCGGTGAAATATCAGAATCAGATTGTCACTACTTTAAACCCTTATTTTAAAGAAAATGACAGTATTTTAAAGGCAGGAAAGATGGAATTGGCAAAAGTTCCTTCCCCAACAGCCGCTAAAAAGACGGAAGCTAAACCCAAAATAGCAGAGGTAAAAAAGACCAGCTCCACCTCGGTAAAACCGAAAGAGAGTACCAAACCGAAAGGACAAACAAAAGAAACTAAAAAAGCAGAGAAAAAGCCTCCCGTCAAGGCGCAGTCCAAGCCTAAGGCAAAAGTAAAAATAGAATAAGTCCCTCAGGGCATTTAATACACAAATAGGAGCCTATCCTTATAGATAAAAAAGTAGAAAAAATCAAATCGATATAAAATGGAAAATCAAGAGTATTCAGTAGGTCTGGACATCGGGACAACGAAGATAGTCGCGATTGTCGGAAGAAGGAATGCACACGGGAAGATAGAAGTTCTCGGTGTAGGAAAAGCTAAGAGTCTTGGTGTTCATAAAGGTATTGTGAATAACATTTCACAAACCATTAATTCAATCAAGGCTGCAGTATCCGAAGCACAATCCAGCGCCGGAGTTCCTATCCGCAAAGTTACGGTAGGTATTGCAGGAAAACACATCCGTTCTCTGCAGCATTCCGATTATATTATGCGTGAACATCCTGATAAATTTATTACAGACGATGACATCGAAGCATTAAAAGATCAGGTAAAAAAGCTGGTTATGCTTCCTGGAGAAGAAATTATCCACGTACTTCCTCAAGAATATAAAGTGGACTCCGAGGGGGAAATTCAGGAACCTGTCGGAATGCATGGAAAACGTTTAGAAGCCAACTTCCACGTCGTAGTAGGGCAAATGGGCAGCATCAGAAATATTGCAAGATGCGTTCGTGAAGCCGGATTAGAAATGGAAGCCCTTACTTTAGAACCATTGGCATCTTCTGAAGCTGTCCTTACAAAAGAAGAAAAAGAAGCCGGTGTAGCCATTGTTGACATTGGTGGTGGTACAACAGATATTGCAATCTTTAAAGATAATATCATTCGTCATACCTGTGTGATTCCATACGGAGGCGGAATTATTACCGAAGATATCAAAGAAGGCTGTTCCATCATAGAAAAACATGCAGAACAACTGAAAGTAAAGTTTGGTTCGGCTGTTCCCGAATTAGAAAAAGACAGTACTTTTGTAACCATTCCCGGACTTCACGGAAGACCGGACAAAGAGATTTCTTTAAAAACTTTAGCGCAGATCATCAATGCAAGAGTAGAAGAAGTTTTGGAAATGGTAAATACAGAACTGAAGGCTTATGGTGCTTTTGAACAAAAGAAAAAACTGATTGCCGGAATTGTTCTTACGGGTGGTGGTTCAAACCTGAAACACCTTCGTCAGCTGGCCAATTATACAACAGGTTTTGACAGCAGAATCGGTTTTGCGAATGAATATATCGCCAATGATAAAAATCAGTATCTGAAAGGCCCTGAATTTGCTACTTCTATCGGATTACTGATGGAGAGTTTGAAGATTAGAGACAAAAAGCAGAATATTGACGAAGTTGTAGAAGTTGTTACAGAGCAGCCAAAACCGGAAGTCACTGCAGCACAGGCAGAAACGGTTCAACCCGTTCAGCAGGCAGCCCCGGTTCAGGAGCAGCAGTCTTTTGAAAATGAAAAGCAAGAGAACAGAAAAGCGAAACTGACCTTCGGGCAGTCGCTTATGGAAAAAGTAAAAAAATTCTTTGAAGAAGTAGAGTAAATAAATATAAATGATAAAAGATTAATGATCAATGATACCTGAAATAGATTAATATTTATTAAATTAAAGACGAATATCATTCATCAATTATCATCTGTCACTTATCAATTATTAAAAGTATAGTTATGGAAAATATAGGTACACAAGGATTTTCATTTGATTTGCCAAAAGGAAATTCATCCATTATAAAAGTAATCGGTGTAGGGGGCGGTGGAAACAACGCTCTGAAGCACATGTACGAGAAAGGAATCCACGGAGTAGATTTCGTGATTTGTAATACGGATGCTCAGACTTTAGATAATAACCCGGTAGCCAATAAAGTTCAGTTGGGAACTTCTATCACAGAAGGTCTTGGAGCTGGTGCCGATCCTGAAGTTGGTGAGAAATCAGCCATCGAAAGTATTGAAGATATCAAGGCTGCTATGGGCCAAAACACCAAGATGGTATTCATCACTGCCGGAATGGGTGGTGGTACAGGAACCGGAGCCGCTCCTGTCATTGCTAAAGTAGCGAAAGACATGGGAATTCTTACCGTAGGTATTGTTACCGTTCCTTTCAGCTTTGAAGGGAAAAGAAGGTTGGAGCAGGCAGAAAACGGTCTGGATAAATTAAGAAACAATGTTGACTCGCTTATTGTGATCAACAATGATAAACTAAGACAGCAATTCGGAAACCTTGGATTTAAGCAGGGATTCTCAAAAGCCGATGAAGTGTTAACCAATGCTGCAAAAGGGATGGCAGAAGTTATTACAGGTTACTTTGATGTAAACATTGACTTTAGAGATGCTAAATCTGTACTTCAGAATTCCGGTACAGCCTTGATGTCTACTGGAACAGCTTCAGGTGAAAATAAAGCTGAAGAAGCTGTAAGAAAAGCCCTTGATTCTCCGTTATTAAATGATAACAAGATCACAGGTGCTAAAAACGTATTGTTATTGATCAGAAGTGGGGCTGAAGAAGTTACCATGGATGAGATCGGTATCATTATGGATCACATCCAGAAAGAAGCAGGAAACACTGCAGATATCATTTTTGGGGTGGGTGCAGATGAAGAATTAGGAGATGCAGTAAGTGTTCTTGTAATTGCAACTGGATTCTCTAATGATAATAAGAAATTCGCAGGACCTACTGAGAAAATCAGAATCAGTCTTAACGACAGTTTTGAAGCACCTAAAAATTCTCCTTTCAAAACAAGAGAAGAAAGAGAATCAGCTCCTGAGACAACGCATGATTTTGGAGGAAAAAACCTTTTCAGGCTGGATGACGAAGATCACGACACTCCGTTCAATGTGACCTCTGCTGAAAAAAAAATGATTATTGAAGAAGAGCAGCCAAGAACTGAAATCAAATTCTTTGATAAAGAAGAAGATACAGTAAATACACCGGAACAAAACTGGAGAAATGAAGAAGAAGGAGAAGAAGAATATAGCTTATTAGCTATTGATGAGGAACATGATGATCCTAACGATCTTGAGATCCAGTCTTTTTCATTTGATTTTGAAAACAAAAAAGAGGAACCACAATCCGGAACTTCCTTCAACAATTCATTTTCAAATGAAAAACCTGTTGAGTTCAGCTTCTTTGTAAACGAGCCTATCAGAAACGAGCCTAGTAAGGATTTCGGGCAGCCAAAAGCAGAGTTTAATACTCCTACCAATGCTGCGGTAGCTGAACCAGCTCAAAAGATTGAAACGTTCTACCAAAAACAGGAAGAGCCAAAGGTTGAAACAAGATCAACTTTTGAACACAAAACAGAAATTGAGACTCCAAAAACTGAAGAATCAGAATTCACTTTCGTGAATAAAACGATTGATCAGGACAGAGTAATTGAAAGAAGAAATAAATTAAAAGAATTCAACTCCCGCTACCAGAATTTTGACAGCACAAGTGAATTCGAATCTATTCCCGCTTTTAAAAGAAAAAATATTTCAATCGACGGAAACAATGCATCAGACCAGAACATCAACACTTATCTGTCTGATAACAATGGATCCATGCAGATCAGAGAAAACAGATTTTTAAATAAAGATGTAGACTAAATAATATAACAATGTAGAAATGTACCAATGTAACAATTACCAGACATTTATTGGTAAACTGTTACATTGATACATTGTTAAATTTGAAACCATGAGTTTAGAAAATACAATAAACGAAGCTATAAAAACAGCAATGAGAGCCAAAGACAAAGTGGCTTTGGATTCTCTGCGTGCTGTGAAATCTCAGATATTACTGCTTAAAACGGAAGCTATCGGAGCTGAAGTAACAGCGGAACAGGAAATTGCTATTCTTCAGAGAATGGTAAAACAACGTAAGGATTCTTACGATCAATTTACTGCACAGGGAAGAAATGATCTTGCAGAAGTAGAAGATGCTCAAATGAAAGTTATTGAGCAATTCTTACCTAAACAGCTTTCTGCTGAAGAATTAGAAACAGAAATTAAAAATATTATTTCTGAAACCGGAGCTGAATCTGTTAAAGATTTAGGGAAGGTAATGGGAGTGGCATCAAAAGCATTAGCCGGAAAATCAGACGGAAAAAGTATTTCTGAGATGGCTAAAAAGCTCCTTTCTTAATGGTGATATGTTTTTAAACTTAGATTCATTTCAAAGTTTAAAAACGATTCTCACTCCATAACTATAGGATATACAACCTTTGCATATCGATTTGATTAGAAGCCCGGAACTGAACAGTTCCGGGCTTCACTTTCTTTGGATATTAAAGTTTGTTAATCAGTTTGATTCTAAACTGAAAGAGAATTAAGCTACTACCATATTTCAGAGAGTATTTAAGTGATTGATTGCTTGAGGGAAAGCTTCAAATGTTTTTTTCACGGTCGTTTGTTTTTCAGAATCATTTCAAATTTAATAATAATATTTTATTATTCCTAGTGTTAATTCACTTTTTTTAGAATATTATTACAATATTAATACTTGGTTAATTTTATATGACTAATCAATTGATAGTTTTTATATATTGAACAAACGCAAAGAATTGCTTAACTTTGTACAGATAAAAAACAAAATATATGTATCCAACAGATTTAGTAATGCCTATGAAGGCAGAGCTTACAGATAAAGGTTTTCAGGATTTAACAACTCCTGCTCAGGTAGAAGATGCGTTAAAACAATCCGGAACCACATTATTGGTCATCAACTCCGTATGTGGTTGTGCTGCAGGTGCTGCAAGACCGGGAGTAGTATACTCTTTAACGGGAGACAAAAAACCAGATCATCTAACAACTGTATTTGCAGGATTTGATACTGAGGCTGTAGTAGAAGCAAGAAAACACCTTGCTCCATTCCCTCCAAGTTCTCCATGTGTAGCACTTTTCAAAGATGGTGAGTTAGTTCACATGCTGGAAAGACACCACATCGAAGGAAACCCTGCAGGAGCTATCGCAGCTAACCTTCAGGCAGCTTACGATGAATATTGCTAAGAATCAATAAACTAAATATCAAACCGTTACAAAATTTGTAACGGTTTTTTTATTTAATCACGTAAAAAATTTTCTGAAAATTCAAATATCATTATATTTGTTGAAATGGCAACCAAAGCACTTTTCAATACCGTAGTCAACTGGTTCATCCGTCAAAGGATTGACCAGATACAGAATTTCATGGACCATCCTATTGAAACCCAGAAAGGTATACTCTTTTCTCAGTTGTTTCATGCGGAAGACACGGAATATGGCAAACTATACGGATTCAATTCAATATCAAGTTATCAGGATTTTAAAAGCAAAGTTCCTATTGTTAGCTATGAAGAAATGGAACCTTTTATTGAGAAAGCAAGACAAGGCCATAAAGATGTAAGCTGGCCAGGCCTCATAAAACATTTTGCCAAATCATCGGGTACCACCAATGCTAAAAGCAAATTCATTCCGATCTCTGCAGAAAGCCTTGAATACTGTCATATGAAAGCCGGAAAAGATATGGTTTCTATCTACGCCAACAACCATCCTGAAAACCAGCTTTTTAATTATAAAAACTTACGTTTAGGCGGAAGTTCTGAGCTGTACGCTGATTTCAATACAAAATTCGGAGATCTGTCTGCTATTCTCATTGACAACCTTCCTTTTTGGGTAGAAATCACCACCACTCCGAGTAAGAAAGTTTCTTTGATGGGAGAATGGGAAAGTAAGCTTAAAGCAATCACCTCCGAAGTAAAAAATGAAGATGTAGGAAGTATTCTTGGAGTACCAAGTTGGATGATGGTTCTTCTTCAAAGGGTATTAAAGGAAACTCATGTAGAAAGTATTTCTGAGCTGTGGCCTAATTTAGAGGTGTTTTTTCACGGTGGAATCAGCTTTAAGCCCTACAGGGAACAATTCAGACAGATCATCGGAAAAAACATCAATTACTACGAAATTTACAATGCTTCCGAAGGCTTCTTCGGTATCCAGGACAGATCAGATAGTGATGAGATGCTGCTGATGCTGGATTATGGAATATTTTATGAGTTTATCCCTATGGATCAGTTTCATTTTTCAAATCCGAAAGTCGTAAGTCTGGAAGATGTGGAAGTAGGGAAAAACTACGCAATGGTAATCACCACCAATGGAGGATTGTGGAGATATCTGATTGGCGATACCGTTGTCTTTACCTCGATCAATCCTTTCAGAATAAAAATAACAGGAAGAACAAAACATTATATCAATGCTTTTGGGGAAGAACTGATGATCACCAATGTGGAATCTGCCCTTTCAAAGGCCTGCGAATTAACAGGAGCACAAATCACAGACTTTACAGGAGCTCCGGTTTTTATGAAAGGAAATGAAGGTGGTGCCCACGAATGGATCTTTGAATTCAGTCAGCATCCTGATAATCTGGATCATTTTATTGATGCTTTTGATAAACATTTAAAGACCATCAATTCAGACTATGAAGCGAAAAGATACAACAATATGACTCTTAAAAGACCGATTGTACATATTGCAAAAGAAAATCTGTTCTATCACTGGCTGGAAGCTAAAGGAAAGCTAGGCGGACAAAATAAAGTACCAAGGTTAAGCAATGACAGAGAATATATTGATCCATTATTGGAAATGAATAAATAAGAGAGAAAGATTCCTAACTCTCAATTGCATATAAAAAAGCCGTAATTCTATTGAACTACGGCTTTTATTATTTATTTGCTTAAATCTTCTTTTACTTTTTTCGCGGCTTCTTCTACTTTTGAAGCTCCTTTTTTAGCAGCTTCTTTTGCATCCTGCCCTACTTTGTTAGCTTCAGTTTTGATATCCTGTCCTGCTTTGTTAAGATCTTGTTTTGTCTTATCTGCAGTGGCATCAATCTTATCTTTCGCCTTCTGAGCAGCGGCATCAATCTTATTGCCTGCTTCATCTACTTTAGCCTTAACGTCTTCTTTCGCGTTGTTGATTTTTGCAGTATCCACAACGTTCGGTGTTTCGGTAGTAGTAGTTGTGGTTGTGGTAGTAGACCCGTCAGGATTTTCTACCTGTTCTGTTTTTGTTGTTGATTTTGTACATGCTACAGTGAATATTGAGATCACCACTACAGCTAAAATTTGTTTTTTCATATTGTTTATTTTTTAATGGAATTTAGATTTATTCTGATTTGATTTCCGGTGTTACCGGTTTTTCTGTTGCCTTCAGTTTCTTTTCAGCTTCTGCTTTTTTCTTTTCCTCTTCCTGTTTCGCTTTGGTTTCCTTTTCAAGCTCTGCTTTAAGCTTATTTTCTTCCTCCTGCAGCTTTCTAGCCTGTTTTACAGAATCAAGATACTGAGGAGAGGACATTCTTATTTTTCGTGCAATATCCACTGAAACAGCTCCTGTAGAAAAGGAGTCAACAGCAGTTGTATCATAACGTACTCTCACTTCCTGTTCAGCCCCAAAACCCGGAGATTCTTTCTTGGAACACGCAGTAAAAAGAATGGTAAAAACAAAAATTGCAGCCAGTAAATTTTTCATGGAACTAATTTAACAGAAATTCTGCAATTACAGGATAGTGATCCGATAATTTCACAGATTGATCTACTTTATAGCTTAAAGGAATGATTGATTTTGAAGTGAAGATATAATCAATCCTTAACGGGACTTTATAATCATGAAAACTGCTTGCACTACCCTTTCCTGCTACTAAGAACGCGTCCTGGAGATCTTTTCCGAGATTATAATACTCGTATGAATTAGGAACAGAATTAAAATCTCCTGCCAGGATAACAGGATAAGGAGATAAATCTATCATTTTTCTAATTCTTTTTACCTGATCTTCATGTGCCTGAAAGGTCGGTGTCATATGAGAAAGCAATGTTGAAACATTTCCCAAACCTAATTTATCAAGTTTCGTAAACATCGATTTATGAAGCCTGAAGGGTTCAAGATACACATTAATAATTCTGATTACTTTCCCATTAATGTCTATATCAGCATAGAATGAATTTCCGCGAGCCTTTTCATCAATAAGTTCCGCTTGTCTTACAATTTTATGCTTAGTTTTAAGAATAACTGACGGATATTTTATAAGATCACGTTTTATAACACGGTTTGTATCTTTTTCCTGTACCAGAATAATGTCTGCATCCTGTGCTTTGATATAATCTTTTACTTTATCCCAGCCATATTCTCCGTATTTCACATTAAAAGTCAATACTTTAATATCCCGTATTGTTTTTAAATTTTCTGTTTTGGGAGAAAAGTTCACCCATCGTCTGATCGGATTGTAGAAAATAAGTGTACCCAGTGCAAAAGCAATCGCAATTTTTTCTTTTTTTACGATCCAGATCAGTGTAAGAAGCAGGTGTGACAGGATCAGATAAGGAAAACCAAGAGACAGAAGATTCAGGTTGCCTAAAATATTAGGTGGAATCCATGCATTCCCCAATGTGCATAACAGCAATACAGCAATAACGATATGTATAAATAGTAATATCTGGTTCGACTTCATGAAAAAACGGTCTTGGTACGGTTTTCTTTCAACAAAAATCCTACCAAGCAGATAACTTTAACTATTTTTATGATTATTTGCCTTCCGTAGAAAACTTAACTGTGACAGGATAATGATCTGAAATACTTACAGAACGGTCAACTTTATAAGATATTGCCCTTACAGTTTTGGAAGAGAAAATATAATCTATTCTAATGGGAAATTTATAATCGTGAAAACTGGTTGCACTTCCTCTTCCTGCTTCCACAAATGCATCTTCAAGCCCTTCTGATAAATGATAATATTCGTAAGAATTGGGTACAGAATTAAAATCGCCCGCTAGAATTACAGGATAAGGAGAATTGTCAATAGCTTCACGAATAAGTGTGACCTGATCCTGATGTTTTTTAAAGGTGGGAATCAGCCTTTTAACAACATCTTTTATTTTTTTTTCGTTAGTATCTGTATTTGTGTTAAGCTTCACCATATCTTTTTCGAAGCGGAAAGGATGAAGGTAAACATCAATAAACCGATATATCCTTCCATGAATTTCTATATCAACCTGTAAACCGGGAACCTTAATGCTTTTATCTTGTGGTTCTATAACCTTTTGACTGATAATTTTATGTTTGGTCAGAACAGTTGTTCCAAAAGGTGGATTAGCTTTTTGGTATCCATCAAAATTATATACGATCCCTGCATCCTCCTGCAAAAGAAGAACATCTGCATCCAGAGAGTTCAGATAAGGCCCAATAGCATCACTTCCTCTTCCCCCAGCATTGGTATTGAAAGAAACCACTTTTATTTCGGAACCTCCTTTCTTATCAGAATAGTTAACCCAACGTTTTACAGGATTTATAAATGCTAACCCAGCAAACATAAATACAAATGCCCTTTTTTTCCAGCTGAATACCCAGAAAATTGTAAGAATCACATATACTATAATAAGCACAGGAAAACCTAAGGAAAGCAGATTAAACCAAGGAAAAATCTTTGGCGGAACATAAGCGTTCAATAAAGTACCCAACAGCAGAAATAAAATTCCCAGATGGATAATTAATACGATAAGTCGGAAAATCTTCACAAAATTATTTTAATTGAAACGGTACAAATGTTTTTTCCAAATTCTTGCCAGCAACCATCCAACCAAAGCACCACCAACGTGGGCAAGGTGGGCAATGCCTCCTCCATTTCCTGACACCCCAAGATATATTGAAATCACAACAATAATTGGTAAAAGATATTTTACTTTCATAGGAACAGGGATAAACATAATTCCGATTTTTGCATCCGGATACAATGTAGCAAAAGCAGCTACTACTCCGAAAATTGCTCCGGAAGCACCCACCATTGGTGTTGCAACAATAGCCTTAAAGCTTTCCAGTAATTCTTTTTGTTTAAGAATGGAACCTGTATTTCCTGTAAATTCAACACTTGCTCCGGATAAATAAGCATTTACATTGAACCCCAGCTGATCCAGTTCGTGGGAAAGCTGCTGCACTTCAACAAAATTCCATAGGTTAAAAAGGAAGAATGCTCCCAGGCCACTTGCAAAGTATAGAATCAAATATTTTTTATCCCCTAATGTCTGCTCCAGAATTGGTCCAAAGCTGAAAAGGGTCATCATATTAAATAAAATATGCATGATACTTCCATGCATGAACATATGGGTAATAACCTGCCACGAATGGAAAAAAGGTGAGAACGGATAAAAACCTGCGAGGTAACCAATCATCTGGTTTCCCATAAAGTAAGTAGCAATAAATACTATAACATTGATGATAATAATATTTCTTGTGATGGGCGGTATATTGTTAAACATATTCTTTAAAATTTGTTTTTAAAGTCGTTAAACGGAACTTCATAAAAGCATCTTTTACCGTCCGGTAAAAATTCCGGGAAGCCTAATGCTGTAAAGTCTTTAATCAGTTGTTCCGCATCTTTTTTATAAATAAAGTCAAATCTTGACTTCGACTGCATTTTATTCCATTGATTATGGTAATACTGCAAAAATTCTTCTTCTGTCTTGTAGTCGAGGATCTCAAAAAGGTTTTCCAGGAACTTCATGGCCTGGGTTTCTTTCAATCCTTCAGGAAGTGAATCTATTCGAAGTACACTTTCATGAGCAATTTTCATGTCAAACCCTAATTCCGGAAGATATTTTTTTATCGAATTATACTTTGTCTTTTCAATTTCATTCATATGATACTCCAGAGAGAAAAGAAGAGCATGACTGTTTGTATTGGATTTTCTGGTAGATTTATTTCCTTCAGAAACCAATAGTCTGTGCATTCTTCCCAAATCCAGCATTAAGGTGACATCACCTTTGTTGAAAAGCCAGTATCCATTAGGAAGTCTCATCAGATCTTCATCAAAATCCTCATCTTCAAACAGGTTAATTTTTGAAGGTTCTGCTGTAATATTCTGATGATACATTTCCGTAAGATTCTGGATTTCCTCCGGATGTACTACGTTTTTTTCTTCCAGAAACGGATTATAGTCTTTATCTACAATAATTTCAGGCATTTTAAAAACCCCGCCGCTGGACCCGCCTCCATTTCCTTTGCTGGGAATCGGCTTATTCATCATCTCATCCAGTTCGGGATCTCTATCAAAATCTAGGCTTGGAGAAACATTATAAATTCCTAAAGATCTTTTTATAGTTGAACGAAGCAAGGCAAAAATAAGATGCTCATCTTCAAATTTCACTTCAGTTTTCTGTGGATGGATGTTAACATCTATTTTCTCCGGATCAAGTTCCAGAAAAAGGAAAAAGGATGGCACATATCCAGGCTGAAGCAAGCCTTCAAAAGCTTCCTGTACTGCTTTATTGAAGTATGGACTTCTGAAATACCTCCCATTCACAAAAAGAAACTGTTCGCCTCTTGCTTTCTTGGCACCTTCAGGCTTGGCAACAAAGCCATGCAGTTTACACCAGATAATATCCTCTTTAATAGGAATTAAAAGCGGCTGAAGCTTTCTTCCGAAAACATCCACAATACGCTGCATCTGGCTTCCTTTTCTCAACCTGAAAACAGCTTCGTCATCATGGAACAGGGAAAACTCCAGGTTTTCATGAGCTAGTGCAACACGCTGAAATTCATCGATTACGTGTCTGAATTCAATATTATTATTTTTCAAAAACTTCCTTCTTGCAGGAACGTTATAGAAAAGATTTTTCACTAAAAAATTTGATCCGTCTGCTGTCTGAACCGGGTCCTGAAACTGGAAAATCCCTCCTTCGATATAGATATTGGTTCCAATCGAAGTATCTTTCTGTTTCGTTCTGAGCTCCACCTGGGAAACCGCTGCTATAGAAGCCAGTGCTTCACCACGGAAACCTTTTGTGGCGATTTTAAAGATATCTTCTGTTCCTTTGATTTTGGAGGTAGCATGTCTTTCAAATGCCATGCGGGCATCTGTTTCAGACATTCCTTTTCCGTCATCTACCACCTGAATAAGGTTTTTCCCGGCATCTCTGATGATCAGTTCAATTTTCGTTGCATCTGCATCAATAGCATTTTCCAAAAGTTCTTTCACGATGGATGCAGGCCTCTGCACCACCTCTCCTGCTGCAATTTGGTTGGCTACATGATCCGGTAAAAGCTGAATAATATCTGACATAAAAACGTAAATCAACTTACAAAAATAGTCAATGGAAACGGGAATTAAAATACTAAAATCGTGATTTAATATTTAATTATCAACATTTTTACCTATTTATCCCCAACCGATTTTTTTAATGTTTGTAATGAAGGGCGTTAGCAAGTTGATGCGTCTCATCCGGAAACTTTTATTTTAACAGACATGAAAATATGATTAAAAACAATAGAAATACCGATCCAGAAGTTGATTTTTCAGAAAAACACCCCTATTTCATAACAAAATAAGGGCATTTACAGCTAGTTTATACAAAAAATTAATAGTGTGTTTTTCTATTTTAATCCTCAAAGACAAGCTTTCTTTTCTTCTCTCTTTTAGGAATACCGTGAATTTTCTCATACAGATAAGCAAAAATATTGGGCTTTCTGTAAATCCTGTTGTATCTGTACTTCGTGTTGAAGTGACGGATATGAATTTTATAAGCATCGTACCCGATGACAATCAGAAGACATATACTGATGACATAGAAGACTCTGAATTCCAGATAATAGTATGTCAACCCTGAAAATACAGCTCCCATTACATAGGCAAGCATAATACTCATCAGAAGTTTTGCTCTGCCAATCAGTTCTCCGTTTCTCCTGTATTTTTTCTGGGTAAACATGGATACCAGAATTCCCAGGTCGGTAGTTGTTCCCGTAAGGTGGGTTGTTTTTACAGAGAAATTGGAGATACTTGCCGTTAAACCGTTTTGCAATCCTGTCGCGAAAAGCATCAATGCTACTAGATATTCTGTCTCTTCTAATGTTTTCTGATAATAAAACTGCCCGTATACACCTACAAAAAGGAGACATATGATTTCCAGCACAATGGGCATGGAATGGGCAAAATATTTACTTTTCTTATTAAAATTGATGACAATGAAGTTGGACAGAAAGCTTCCGAAGAAGAACAAAAAGATCCATCCTCCTACAACTCCTACCTGCGTCCAGTTTCCTTTACTGATTTCCGCTGCTAAAATAGCGTAGTGTCCCGTTACGTTCGATGTAAAAGAGAGAAATATCAATAGGGAAGCAATGTTTATAGTACCTGCTGTGAAGGCAGTCAGCGTCCCCAATCTGATATTGTCTCCCAGTGTCCTGCTGTTACTATAATTTCTTAACATTTTTAATCGTTTTTAAATTGTGTTTAATCTTTAGACCTCTACAAAGATCTCTGCCAGTCTTCCTCTTTCCGGAAGCTTTTCTCTTACTTCGATGGCAATTTCATGAGACTTCAGCTCTTTGCATTTTTTGATATAAGGAATCAGATCAAATTTGCCTTTTCCTTTGCTTTTAATAGATGGAGCATAGTAAGCTTCCTCAATATTTTCCGCCTTTACATATTGATTGAATGTTCTTTGGAAACTTCCTGTAAACACATCACAGATGATTTTATTAACCAGGTGAGGATATTTATTACTGATAATTCCAAAGGCATCGCAGAATTCTGTAGGTCTTATTTTATTGAAAACTGATGTTTTAGTACTGAACAAAAGATCTCTGATAGAATCTCCGGAATCATACCCGGAAGTCAGAAGAATGTTATATTGGTTTTGATCTTCAGCGGCATCTTTCTCTTTAAGTACTTTTTTCAATATATTCAATGACTCAAGAGAGTAATCTGTTGCAATTAAAATTGTTTTAGTCATGTTCTTATTATTTTGTATTGTGTTTATCTTTTTTGATGATACAAAACTAGAACGACCATATTAGAAGATCTTTGGAATGGAATTAAAATGTGATTAAAGAGATTAAAATGAGATTAGAAAATTGTTAAGAGCCCTTAATATAGGAAAGAATCAGGATCAAAAAAAGATATAAACATTTGTTTTTCAAAACAAAACAAATAAAAAATGAGTAAAAAATGCTAGAATAGAGATTCTTATTTGTTTATCTCTTCGCCTTTCTGCATGCTATAGAAATTCGGGAACTTCATCTGTACGGTTGTTCCCTGATTCTCGTGCGAACTTACAATCAGTTCACCATGATGCATTCTTACGATGTTTCTCGCTAATGGAAGTCCGATTCCGTAGCCTTCATAATTATTGGTATTAGAAGCCCTGAAGAACGGGTCGTAGATTTTGTTCATTTCCACTTCAGGAATTCCAATACCGTTGTCTTTTACAATGATGTACACATCCGAATTGGTTGCTCCCAGAGAGACTTTAACCTGTTGGAAATTAGAATATTTACAGCCATTACTGATGATATTGGCTACTGCAAGATGCAATAACTGCTCATTCCCTTGTACTTTCAGTTTCTTCGGGTTATCGGGAAGCATACTGATATCCAGATAGATATTATTCCGGGAATCAATTCTTCTGAGCGTTTCTATAACGTCCCAAAGCAACTGATCAATTCTTACCTTATCCATTTTCTGGATTTTCCCATCGAATCCGGTTTGGGCAATCATTAGTAAGGCTTTGATCTTTTTATCCAGCTTTTCGGCTTCATCCAGAATAATTCCCAGGGTTTCTTTATATTCATCCGCTGTTCTGCTGATAGAAAGGGCAACATCGGCTTCTCCCATAATAGAGGTAAGCGGAGTTCTCAATTCGTGGGAAACATTTCCAATCAGATGATTCTGGGTTTCGAAAGAAGTTTCAATGCGGTTGAGCATATCGTTGAAAGTATCCACCAGTTCGTTAAGTTCTTTATTATCAGGCTGAGACTCCAGTCTTAAGTGAAGGTTTTCAGAACTGATCTCCTTTACTTTTCCAGTGATTTTTAAGATCGGTCTGAATAAAGTTTTAGATAAATAAAAAGAGAAAATCATACTAAAGAACAGAGACAGTACAATGCAGGTAAGCAGTGTTCGCTTTAAAAAACCCAGATAATAAACAACATAATGGTTTTTAGCAGAAGCAATAGCAATATAATCTTTATCATCATATTTGAAGCTCTGTCCTATATAATAGAATTCTTCATCATTATAATTGGACTCTCCTTCCTTGATAATATTTTTAAAGAAGTATGAAGGAATATGAATTTCCTGAGATATTTTTTTGAAATTGGAATCTGTAGGAACGGCAAAAACATAGTCTTTTTCCATTGGAAGTTCCTCATCATTCAGGCTGTTGAGAACATAATTTTCCGGAAGGTCGAGATGATCTTTGCTTTTTTCGATCTGAACAATCGTTGCTGTCCTGATCTTGAGCAGTTCATAAAATCTCTGGTGTGAAAAATTAACAATTGAAAAGTACACCAAACCACTGAACAGCAAAATGATGGCGGTAAAAACCAACATCAAGAGTACCATCGTTTTGGTTTGATTTGTAATGACTCTGTTAAACATTCATTATGTCTTTTTTAACACATACCCCATCCCTATCACGGTATGAATCAACTTATTATCGTCCTGGCTATCCAGTTTCTTTCTTAAATAATTTACATAAACATCTACTACATTGGTTCCCAGCTCGTAATTAACGCCCCAGACGGCATCCAGAATTTCCGCTCTTGAAATTACTTTTTCAGGATTATTCAGGAAGTACAGCAGCAATTTATATTCTGTGGAAGTAAGAGAAATCTCTTCTCCGGCGCGGGTTACTTTCTTGGTATAATCATTTACCATCAGATCCGAAAACTGGAATACATGTTCATTATCAGGCTCCGGTTCGGCAATTTCCTGTGGACCGTTGTTGTTACTTCTCCTTAGTAAAGACTTTACACGGGCTACCAGTTCAATGAATTTAAAAGGCTTCACCAGATAATCATCTCCACCACTTTCCAATCCGAGAACGATGTTTTCAGAAGTTCCCAAAGCAGTCAGAAATAAAATCGGAACACTCTGATTGGTTTTTCTTATTTCTTTACACACGTCCAGACCATTCATTTCCGGAAGCATAATGTCTAAAATTACCAGATCGAAATCATTAGCCTGCACCAGCTGCACTCCTGTACGCCCATCAAAAGCTACAGAAATTTCATATCCGTTTTCCTGAAGTCCCTTTTTAATAAAGGACACCACACTGGTTTCGTCTTCGATAAGAATAATTTTTTTCATAGATGAAATAAGGAGTTTTACAAAAATAGGGAAATTTTCTTGGGGAGAAAAAGTGAAAGAATCCGGGGAAGCAAGCAACAAATAATAATTTTCAATGAATTGATTCCCTCCTGTATCCAAACTCTATGGAATAATATTACCTTTGTTTGAATATAATTCAGGTTAAATTACACACAGTATGAATGACTTTTTAATAGGTATCGGCAAGAGATTAAAGGATATTAGAAAAAAGAATAATTTAACCATTAATGAGCTGGCCTTCAAAGCGAATGTAAGCAACGGACTTGTTTCTAGAATTGAAAACGGAAGAACGATTCCTTCACTACCTGTGTTATTGGATCTGATTCAGTCGCTGGAGATTGATGCCAGTTATTTTTTTGAAGGGGTTGAGAAAAAATCCAACGCCAAATTCATTTATGTTCCGAAAGAAAGCCAGCAAGTCATTGAAAAAGAAGTAGAAGCTGAAGGATTTAAGTATATGCATATCTTCAGCAAGAGTCTTCATTCTTTAGGTTTTGAAGCTGTTTTACTAACTCTTGAGCCCAATTCTAAAAGGGAAAAAGTAATTACGGATGCGTGGGAATTCAAATATATCCTGAAAGGAGAAGTAAAATACGTAATTGATAATGAAGAAGTCATCTTGAAAGAGGGTGATTCTTTGTATTTCAACGGAAAATTTCCTCATGTTCCGGTAAGCATCAGTGATGAAAGCTGTCTGATGCTTGTTCTTTATTTTTATACGGCTTAACTATTTCTTTTTTTTGCTTTTGTTATTCTGAATGACACGTCAAGAATAGATTCAGTCCAAGTGTATGCAACGCTTCATCAGCGACAAGTAGCAGCCTTTGATTCCTTAAAAACATACTGTTTCAATCATAAAACTTAGTGTCTAAAATATCATCTACTTTAATCATTATCCTTTAATTTCTGATTTTCAGGCAATACAAAAGTTTACAAATATGCAACTTTCATTTTCCTGTTTTCTTCCAAGATGAACGAAATATGAATTAAAAAAGGCCCATTTTCAACTGATTTCAATTCTTATTATTTATGGTAAATATTTACTAAAAACGTTGAAACATTCACTTCAAAGCTTGTTTTCCCGAATTTTTAAAGGTTAACTCCTATTGGTTTTAAAGTAAAAAAAGCGTAACAAACCGGGCTTATTTGTTAAACAATACTTAATACAAAATATTTATATATATTAAAATTATTAGCGTGATTTGCATAAAAAATTTAATATATGTAAAAATGAAAACAAATTTAGAGAAATTATTCACCCTTGTTTTTGTCTGTTTCATAGTCTTTGTTACAGCGCAGAAACAGTTAATTATAGGAACTGTGCTTGACGACAGCCAGCCTCTCCCCGGGGCCACAGTCAAAATAAAAGGCTTATCTAAAAATATAACGACTGATATTGAAGGGAAATTTGCCATCAATGATATCAAAGAAGGCCAGTACACTCTACAAATCAGCTACATCGGTTATGAATCTTCAGATATCAATGTAGATCTTAAACCGGAACAAACGGTTGACTTAGGAATTATTAAACTATCCCAACCGAGAAAAAATATTGATGAAATTGTCGTTACCGGAACGTTAAAAAATACGGAAGCGAGAGCTTTAAACCTTCAGAAAAATGCCATTAATATCACCAATGTCATCGCTTCTGACGGAATCGGAAAGCTACCGGACAGAAATGCAGCAGAAACCGTACAGCGTGTGCAGGGAGTTTCTATTGAAAGAGACCAGGGAGAAGGAAGATTTGTTTCCCTGAGAGGACTTCCGCCATTCTGGGCATCCACAACCATTAATGGAAACAGACTTCCCACCGCAGAGGAAGAAACGACTTCCAGAGCTACGGCATTTGATTTCTTTCCTACAGAACTGATCTCCTATGTACATGTAAACAAGTCTTTTACCCCAGATATGGAAGCTGACGGAATAGGCGGCGGTGTCAATTTTATCACCAAAACTCCACCGATGAAAACAGAGTTCAAAGCTACTGTGGGAAGCGGTTATAATGCAAAGTCTGATAAAGGAGTTTACAATCTTGGATTTTTGTATGGGGGAAGAACGAAGGATAAAAAGTTCGGGTATTTATTCAACTTTGCGCATTTCATAAGAAACTGGTCTACAGATAATTTTGAGGCTAGAAGAAGTGGCGATGAAGGAGTTTTCAGACTGGAACTTCGTGATTATAACGGAGTCAGAAAAACAACAGGGATCAATACCGCTTTTGAATATGTATTATCTCCAAAAACAACCTTCTATTTAAAAGGAATGTATGGTACTTTATCGGATGACGAAACCCACTATAAACACAGAATCCGTTTTGATAAATTCAGCAGTGCTAATAATACAGCAAGAGTAGAGCTCCAGAATATCCACAATTTACTGATAACAGAACTTACTTCTGTTTCTTTGGGAGCAGTTCATAACTTAAATAAAGGGAAAATCGACTGGGATCTCTCTTATTATGACAACAAATTTAAGTACGGCAATATTCCTGATAAACAGAACAATTCTTACTACGTCATCAAGTACACTCAATCAGGAGTAGGCATCAATCCTGATTATATTTCAAATCATGGAAATGGTCCGAGAGCATATTGGAAAGCTGACGGTGGAAAATTAGATTATAAAAATCCGGATGCTTTATTTGGTTTCTACAGTGACCAGAACTTTAAAATGGATGCTTCTCAGATGAGATTTACAGATCTTGAATTATATAAAGTCTTTGTGGAGGAAAAGGATAAAATCGTAGCGGCTTTCAACCATGAGATCAATGCTTCTGATAAACTGACTTTAAAATATGGTTTTAAATACAGAGATAAAGAACGTAATGCAAAATTCTCCGATATTTTCTACAACTGGAGCAGTGGAACAGCCCCTCTTCTATCAGATTATTCACAATATCTCACAACACAGCCCAACGGACCGAAATATTTAAGTGAAATGAATGCCCATATCGGCAATACTTTTGGTCCGGTACTTTCAACCACAGGAATGAACCAGTTTTGGTATGACAACCAGGGAAATTTAAAAATCAATACTGCTGATTCCGAAGCATTGCAATATAATAAAGCATTAGGAAGAAACTTTGATGTGTTTGAAAAACATGCAGATGCTTACGGAATGGCAACCTATAAACTGAATGATAAAATCATCATTTTAGGAGGAATCAGGTTATCCAATACCAATACTAAAGTAAGAGGATACAGCGTGAATGATAACGTACTGACACCGGTAGAAAATACTAAAAACTATCTGGCTGTTCTCCCAATGATTCATTTAAAATATACGTTAAACGATAAAACCAATCTTCGTTTTGCTGCGACAAGAACTTTCTCAAGACCTAATTTCGGAGATCTTACTCCGGGCGGAACTTATATTGAAGCAGATAACGAGTTCAAAGGGGGAAACCCAAATCTTAATCCTACCTATTCTTTGAATTTTGACCTGATGGGAGAATATTATTTTTCCAACGTAGGGATTCTGAGTGGCGGTGTTTTCTATAAATCGATTACTGATCCTATTTTCCAGGACTCTTTTATCGGAAATTACAACGGAATCAATGGCGTACAATTCACAGCTCCTAATAATGGGAAAGCAGCATGGTTAGGAGGAGTTGAGTTGGGAATTAATAAAAGATTTGACTTCCTTCCAGGGCTTTTACAATACTTTGGAGTACAATTGAATGCCACCTTCATGACTTCCGAAATGGAAAAGCCAGGCGGAAGAACGGTAGCACTTCCCTACCAGGCAAAAGAATTGTACAATGCGCAGCTTTTCTTTGAGAAAAAAGGATTCAATGCAAGACTGGCTTATAACTACAAAGGAAAGTATGCTGTAGAATACGCTGAGGAGGATATCAATGATTCTTATTATGGTAAATACAGCAATCTGGATTTCGGAGGTTCTTATCAATTTACCAAATATCTGACTTTGTATGCGGATGTGAATAATATTCTGAACAAACCACTGATTTACCACTTCGGAAAAAGCGAAGACCGTCCTGAACAGGTGGAATATTATGGAGTACGTTTCAATCTTGGAATAAAACTGAACTTCTAAACCATTACCATGGCCAGAACCATCAATAAAAAAACACTGGTAACACTGAAGGCCGCATTTGCTGCTTTCGGTGTTTACTTCTGCATGTACGGTTTCAGGAAACCTTTTACCGTAGCTTCCTTCGAAGGGCTTTCCTATTTCGGAGTAGATTATAAGATTCTGATTATCATTGTCCAAGCTATTGGATATTTTATCTCAAAATTCATCGGGATCAAATTTATTTCGGAATTGAAACCTGAGAAACGAATCGCTTATCTCTTTACTTTCATTGCTATTGCTGAGCTTTCTTTATTAGGATTTGCAGCCGTTCCTGCTCCTTACAATATTCTCTTCATGTTTATTAATGGTATTCCGCTGGGAATGATCTGGGGAATTGTTTTCTCTTATATTGAAGGACGAAAAACCACCGAAATCATAGGATTATTTTTATGTTCAAGCTTTGTGGTTTCTTCAGGTTTTACAAAATCTGTAGGAAAATTTCTGATGGATACTTTTTCCATTTCAGAATTCTGGATGCCTTTTTCAGCCGGACTTATTTTCATTATTCCTCTGATTCTTTTCGGATTATTGCTTGAAAGAATTCCCAAACCTTCAGAAGAAGATATTTTGCTTAAAAATAAGAGACAACCGTTGAATGGTAAAGAAAGAAAAGCCCTGATCCAACAGTTTTTTGTTCCAATTGTGTGCATCATATTTTTATATATCAGTTTAACCGTTTTAAGGGATTTCAGAGATAATTTTAATCGTGAAATCTGGGACGGACTGAACTTTACTTTTGACAGTTCTATTTTCACTTTAACGGAAATTCCTATCGCCGTAATGGTTCTGGTAATTTTAAGCTTTATGGTAAAAGTAAAGAACAATAAAAAGGCATTTGCCTATTATCATTACATTCTTTTTATGGGAATTCTTACGGTAGGGCTTTCTACGTATCTGTTTCAGCATGGTTCTCTGTCACCTTTTTTATGGATGACGGTTTCAGGCTTCGGAATGTACATTTGCTATATTCCTTTCAATGGAATTTATTTTGACCGGATGATTGCCGCTTTTGAAATTAAGGGAAATGTTGGTTTTCTGATCTATATTGTAGATTCTTTTGGTTATCTGGGAAGTGTTCTGATTCTTTTGTATAAAAACTTTGGCTCGGCCAAGACTTCCTGGTTGCATTTTTATATCCACTTAAATTATATCATTACCATAGCGGTTTTCGTTCTTTCCGTGATTGCTTTTCTGGCTTTCAGAAAAAAGTCAAAACCCAACTCTAAATCTAATCAATTCATCAATTTCGATACGTCGAAAATTTTATAAACTATAGTACAATGACAACAAAATTTGATTTACTCGTTGTAGGAGGTGGAATTTTAGGAACATTCCATGCTTATCATGCACTGAAGAAAAACCTTAAGGTAGCTTTACTGGAAAGGAATTCTGTTCCTCAGGGTGCCACGGTAAGAAATTTCGGACAGGTAGTACCTTCCGGAATGGATCTTAAATGGCAAAACTTCGGTAGAGAAAGCCTTACCATCTACAATGAACTTCATGATCAGGCAGACCTTACCATCAGACAAAATGGTTCCATCTATATTGCTTCCAATGATGAAGAGCTTCAACTGATTGAAGAGCTATATGAAATCAACAGAAATAATGATTATGAATCTGTTTTATTATCTAAGAACGACTGCATCAAGAAGTTTGATGGTCTTCGTTCAGACTATTGCAAAGGAGGTCTGTTTTTTCCTCAGGAACTTTCCGTAGATTCTGCAGATATGATTGTAAAGCTTCACAAGCTGCTTCAGGAAAAAATGGGATTACAGATCTTCTACAATACATCTGTACTGGAAACCCATGAAGATGATCAGAAATGTACAGCGGTAACGGCTGATGGAACGGAATTTAACGCTTCCAAAATCGTGATTTGCGGCGGGCATGAGTTTAAAACTTTATACCCTAACATATTCAATGACAGTGATCTGGAAGTGAGTAAGCTGCAGATGCTTCAGACCAAACCACAAGGAATCTATTCACTTCAGGGAAATATCCTTACTGGACTTTCTGTAAGAAGGTATGAATCTTTCAGCGAATGTCCTTCTTTTAAGAAAATCAAGGCTTTAGAAGATCCTAATTCGTTTGAGAAGAAATACGGAGTTCATATTTTATTCAAACAGGCTCTTGACGGTTCTGTAATCATAGGAGATTCTCACGAATATGCAGATGCCAAAAATGCCGATGATTTGGGGTATGACCTTAATATGGAGATTGATGAATTCATGATTCATGAGGCTAAGAAAATTATTGATCTTCCTACGTATGAAATTCAGAGGAGATGGTTCGGAATCTATTCCCAGTGCAAAACAAAAGATATTTTTGAGCACAGCCCATCTGCCAATATTCATATTGTAACAGGGATCGGAGGAAAAGGAATGACGGGAAGCGGTGGCTTTTCCAAATTTAATATTGAAAAAATTTACGCATAAAATTCAAATGAAAAATATAGAATTACTCGTTCTGGATATGGCCGGAACAACAATTGATGAAGATAACGTAGTCTACAAAACACTTACCAATGCTGTAAATGATTACGGCTACGCAGTAAGCCTGGAAAAAGTATTATCCAGCTGTGCCGGAATGGAAAAACTGGAAGCGATCACAAGTCTTTTAAAAGAAATCAATGGGAACGAAGAAGATGCTCCTGCTATTTTTGAGAATTTTTCTGACCAGCTGAAAGAATCTTATCAAAATCTGGATGTAAAACCCATCAACGGAACGCAAGATTTCTTATTGAATATGAGGTCTCAAAACAAAAAAATTGTTTTAAATACAGGGTATACCTCAGAAATCGCCCACCAGCTTTTAGATAAACTCAACTGGAAAGAAAGTATTCATTTTGATGCTTTGATTACTGCTGATGATGTTTCAGAAAGCCGTCCAAGTCCTGAAATGATTCATCTTGCAATGAAGAAATTCAATATTACTGAAGCTCATAAAGTTTTAAAGGCAGGTGATTCTGTGATTGATATTGAAGAGGGCAAAAATGCAGGCTGTGGATTAACAGTAGCGGTACTTTCCGGAGCTCAGAGTAAATCAGAGCTTGAAAAGGCAGCTCCTGATTATATTCTGAATACGATTTCTGAAGCTGAGGGAATCCTTTAATCCATTTTTTCAGATTATTTTTAAATACTTCTTGACACAAATGTTTCCATGGTTTTTCTATTGGAAATGTTTGTGTTTTTACCGCCCCGTCAAAAATTCTTTGAATTTTCGACAGCCCTCCGGAGGATGGGAATGTAGTACGGATCATTAGGTAATTGTTATAACCGACATATTCAGAAACCTTTTTTGATCTCTATTCACAAAGCATGTAACTTAAAATAAACAGAGTCATTTTTCTTTTGTGGCTTTTGTGGTTAATATCTAAGCTTTTTTCGGTGATCTTTTTAATTATCAATTAATTAACTTTCCGTTCATAAATTTTTACAAATAGTAAACTAATTTTACAATAGTTAAAAATAAATTACTATTTGTAAACTTTCACAATTCTAAAAACCCTTTTCCCCATGAAAACAAAACTATTCTCAATGGCTGTTGTTATAAGCTGTTTCCTTGGAGCTCAGACCAAAAAAGTTCTTTTTATCGGTATTGACGGATGCCGTGCAGATGTCATGATGTCTACCCCAACTCCCAACATCCAAAACCTCATTAGTCAGTCTATTTATTCTATTGACGGGCTTTGCGCTGCTACTACCTGGAGCGGAAACGGATGGAGCACCATGCTTACAGGCGTATGGCACACCAAACACAATGTTCAGGACAATAACTTTACCAGCCCGAACTATGTCAACTACCCTGATTTTTTAACCAGAGCAGAGACTTATAATCCCGCACTAAGAACCATTTCTCTGGCTCATTGGTCACCTATTAACGACAAAATCATTCAAACCGCTGATGTAAAAAGTAATCTCGCAACGGATCTTGCAGTGAAAAATGCAGCTCTTACAGCTTTACAGAATGATAATCCGGATATTCTCTTTGTAGATTTTGATGATGTAGACCATGCCGGACATTCTTATGGATTCTCATCCACTGTTTCTCAATATGTCAATTCTATTAAGACTACAGACTCTTATATTGGAGAAATTGTGACTGCAATGAAAAACAGACCTTCTTATAATAATGAAGACTGGCTGGTTGTATTAACCACAGATCATGGAGCGATCGAAAGTTCTCATGGAGGTGGAAATCTTACCGAAAGAAATATTTTCACGGTGTATTCCAATCCTGGATTTATTCCTCAGCAGATCAGCAAAACTGTTCTGGAATCCAATAAAACATTCAATCAATTGAACTTCCCGGCAGGAACTTATGCAAAGCCAGCAAGCCAGACTCCTTTTAATTTTGGAGCTAACCAGGATTTCACCATCGAGTTTTGGGTAAAGCCTAATGCAGCTTACTCCAGTGATCCGGTGATGATCAGTAATAAAAACTGGGCTAATGGGAAAAATAAAGGATTTGTGTTCTCAGGATATTCAGGACAGACTTTCAAAATGAATATTGGAGATGGAACGAACAGAATTGACCTGGTAGGCGGAAAAGTGGAAACAAATAAGTGGAAACATATTGCGGCAAGCTTTGACAGAGATGGCCTTGTAACATTGTACGAAGATGGTGTTCCGGTAACTTTTGCTAAAATGAATACCATCGGAAATATTGATTCCGGGCTTCCTTTGAGTTTAAATCAGGATGGAACCAATGCTTACGGAATTAATCTGGCGGCTTCTTATAAAGATGTAAGAATCTGGAAATCGGCTCTTCCCAATGATGTTATCGTGAATTGGGCGAACCAGGATATTACAACTTCACATCCTTATTATTCTCAATTATTAGCCAACTGGAAGTGTAATGGAACTTCAGGAACTACATTGACAGACTCTGGTCCAAACGCCAATCATATGACTGTGACAGGTTCTCCTACTTATAATGCGGGTATAGTGAATAATTTTAAAGTGTATGATTACACCTCAACGACAAGAGAAACGGATCATTTCCCTACGGTATTGAACTGGCTTTGTATTCCGGTACAGTCTTCATGGGGAATAGATGGAGTGAATAGAATTCCGGCATGTTCCAAAGAAATATTGGCAGCAAAAGAAACGAAAGCAATCATTGAAGATTTTAAAATTTATCCTAATCCAGTTTCAACATTCCTTGGAATCCAGTATCAATCTGAGGATAAGGAAATTAAAGCAGAAATCATCGACAGTAAAGGATCAAATGTTTTAACAACCCATTTAAAGTCTTCAAGAGGTTTTTACGATGAAAAAATCAATATCGGAAATCTTCCGGCTGGGGTGTATTTCATTAAAATCAACGGAAGCAAAAAAGCACTGACCAAGACATTCATCAAGAAATAAAACAGTAAAGCAATTAGATTTAAATTTGATATTAGAACAAGGATATTCCTATCCGAGTTCTAATATTTTTTTGTTTATGCAAAGATCAACTCCATTCTGACATCTGCACGGTCGTACTCAGCATGACCGATAGGGATATGGATAAAGCCCAGCTTTTCGTACAACTTAATAGCCGGAACAAGGATAGAGTTGGTAACTAGAAAAACTTTTTCTGCCTTTAATTCTTTTGCTTTTTCCACTAGAGCATTTCCCAGCAGATAGCCTATTTTTTTTCCCTGAGCTTTAGGACTTACTGCCATCTTTGACAGCTCAAAAGTAAGAGGATGATCTTCCGTTTTTACCAATGCGCAGGTTCCTACAACTTCTCCATCCAGCAAAGCAAAGGCTATATGTCCTCCTTTATTTAAAATCTCTTCTTCCGGATGATCCAGCAGTTTATAATCTCCCGCTTCCATTACAAAAAATGTTTTGATCCATTCTTCATTTAAAGCTTTGAAGGCTTCTTTATACTGAGGTTCATACGCTATAATTTTTACTTCATTCTTGATATCATTCATCACTATAAGGTTTATTAAATTCTGTTTTTTATCATTTTTCCCAGCTTTTCCAGATCACTTTCCACTCTGTCTGTCCATTCTAATGCATAATTCAGGCGCATACAGTTCTGATACTGATTATATTGCGAAAACATCCTTCCCGGGGCAAAGTTTACTTTCTGGCTGACCGCCAAATCATAAAGATCTTCTGTGCATATTCTCTTATCCAGTTCCAGCCAGAGCATAAAACCGCCTTTGGATTCTGAGATTTTGGTATTATCCGGAAAATATTCAATCACCGATTTCTGGATCTGAAGGTAGTTGGCGTATAATTTTTTTCTAAACATTCTAAGATGATGATCATAGCGTCCGTGGGCAAGAAAATCTGCAATCACATCTGAAAACAAAGAAGGTCCGCTCACCGTCTGAACCAGTTTTTGGCGAATAATTTTCTCTTTAAATTTTCCAGGTGCTACCCATCCTACTCTAAATCCCGGAGCCAATGTTTTGGAAACCGAGCCTACCCACATCACAATTCCTGCTTCATCATAAAACTTACAAGGCTTTGGTCTTCCTGCTCCGAAATAGATGTTTCCGTAGACATCATCTTCTACCAAAGGAACATTGTGTTCGGTAAGCATTTTAACCAATTCTCTTTTGTTTTCATCCGGCATCTGAAATCCTAGTGGATTATTATAATTTACCACAAAACAACATGCAGACAGCTTTGGAAGCACTTTCTTTAGAGCATCCAGATCCACTCCTGTAATAGGATGCGTAGGAATTTCTACTGCTTTCAATCCCAATAATTGAATGGCCTGAAGAATTCCAAAATACACAGGGCTTTCCACTGCCACCGAATCTCCCGGTTGCGTCACGGCCATTAAGCAATTATAAACGGCATTCATCGCTCCGGAAGTGATGACCAGATCATCTTCTGTGATTTTCCCTTCCATAACCATTGACCATTTGGCAATTTCCCGGCGCAGCACTTCGCTTCCCTGCACGGGTTCGTAGTTGGTTCCGCTGTCACTTTTCCTTTTCATCACATCAATCATGCATTTTTTCATCTTAGCTACCGGAAGAAGACTTTTCCCCGGAATTCCAAGAGCAAATTGTGTAACATCTGTTCCTCCGATACTTCCGAACACCTTGTCAATCAAATCCTGAGGGGTATTTTTACCTTCAGAAACCTTCATCTGTGTCACAGAAGGCAGCGCCAGTTTTCGCTGGGAAGTCTGGCTTACATAATATCCATATTTCGGACGTGATTCTACCAGCGAACGGCTTTCGAGTTCCATATACGCCTGTTTTATGGTATTCAGACTTACATTATATAATTTCTGGGCACTTCGCAATGAAGGAAGCCTGTCCCCAAACTGCAGAGTTTCACTTTTAATCTGCTCTGTGACAGAATTGGCTATTTTAAGGTACAGAACATCTTTAGACATAGAATCCGGGTTTTAAGTAAATGTACAATTTTATCCTGTTTTTATTCAGGATTCAGCCAACTGATCATACTGTTGATACTGCTTTTTAATTGCTCCGGATCCTTGAAATTGGATGTATTATTATTTTTGCAATATCTTTCAGCCCGGGAATAAAAATTCCTTTTTTCTGATTCCGTCATTCTATTTTTATCATAGATTTTAAAAGATATTTCATCCTTTTCGTTGATGATAAGACTGGCAAAAGCAACAGTTTCTTTTCCGTTTTTAGCCAAAAGAAAAGGAAGTCCGAAATTCTGATCTACCTGCTTCAAATTCTGTGTTTCCAGAAAAATGTTTTTCAGCACCAACATGTCTGATACATAAGCCTCAGCATATTGAAATTGTTTCTGATGTTGAGTGATTGTTTCCATATTTTCTTCTTTAGCTAAACAAAATTATGGAGTATTTAATTTTGGACACAGATACAGAACTATAGAATATTATGGGTACAGATTTTTTATCTGATCTTTTTCCTGTCGCATATAAAGCAGATTTTGTCTGGAAGAAATCGTTATTCGCACAATTGATAATAGCATAGAAATAAAAAACAGACTGTTTCACATAGAAACAGCCTGTTGACAACTATTTAAAGTCTCATGGTTATTGTTCTGCTTTTTTAAGAGCTTCTTTGATTCCTTCCAGTCCGTCTCCGAATTGCGCAAGCAGTGCTACAATCTGCGACATTCTATCATTTTCACCCAGTCCTTTCAGAGTTTTATTTTTAACAAAGGTTTTCTTTATTTCATTCCAGCGTTTTGTTTCTTCTTCTGAAAGAATTCCTATCAGTTCTTTCAGTTTCAGCATATTGGCTTCTGCTCCGGTTGTCAGTGTCTGAGATTCATTCTGATAGTGATTCAGGACAATCTGGGTAACTTCATTATCTTTAAGAATAGGCTGTATTTGTGCAATCAGCTTATTCATATTACGGTAAGATCCCTGCAGTTTGAATGGCGGTTCATTTCTGTAATCGTCTGACATAGCTGCGGACGCGATATATTCTTTGTTCACCTTCAACACCATATTTCTCACTGTGATTGTGCTTTTCAGTACTGATCTGAAATCTGATATTTCACTGGAGCTGAAATTTCCTTTCAGGCTATCGGCAGGATTATCTGTAAGTACACAATCATAAAGTTCATACAGGTTTTCCATTCCCGGATTGGTCAGCCTGGTCAGATATTCATTAGACATTAAAGCATTTTCAATAAGACTCAGGTCAAAAAGATCTGTTTTCGATCCGGATATTTCTCCCAGATTGTATGTATCTGAACGGTTGGCCAGCATGTCCGGAATTTTAAACTTTTCTCCACTCTCTGTGTATGGATTTCCAGCCATGACAAGGCAGAATCTTTTGGATCGAAGGTCATAAGTTTTACTTTCTCCATTATATATTCCTTCAATCTTTCTCTGTCCGTCTGCAAGAGAGATGAATTTCTGTAAAAACTCAGGATTACAGTGTTGGATATCATCAAGATAAAGCATAACATTATCTCCCATTTCCAGCGCAAGATTCAGTTTTTCAAGTTCTTGTCTTGCCCCAGCATTTTTGGCTTCAGAAGGGTCTGTTGATACAATATCGTATCCTAAAGATGGTCCGTTGATCTTCATAAATACCAGTCCCATACGCTCTGCCATATATTCCATCAGGGTTGTCTTTCCGTATCCGGGTGGAGATACCAGAAGAAGCATTCCCATTCTGTCTGTTCTTTTGTCTGAACCTGCTGTTCCCAATTGCTTGGCAAGATTCGCTCCGATAAGAGGAAAATAAACATCATTAATCAGTTTATTTCTCACAAATGAGCTTAATACCTGAGGCTTGAAAGTATCCAGCTTCAATGCTTTTTTCTTTTCATCTACCCAGTTGTATTTCAATTCCTGAAGCTGTTTGTATTTAGGAACGGTAACTGTATTAAAATGGCTAAGGCGGGATACAAACTCAAAGTAGTTAAGATGATATTCTGGCTCTTTTTCAAGCGACTTCAGCTCTTTTATGGCTACTTCATACGCAATGTGTTTGATATTTTTCGGATCAAATTTTTGGGTAATGATAAATGCTGCCACTTCCGGCATAATATCCTGGTTAGCCTCTGAACCCAAGGCCTTTACCGCGCTTTCCGCAATATAATAACATGCCTTAGGATATTCATACATCACCTGTAGCTGGTTAATAAACTCAAGGTCTTTGCCTTTTTCCTTCAGTTCTTTCAGGAACAATTCATACAATGCTGCTGCTTTTTCTGAAATCAGGAAGTTTTCTTTATCTTCCTGTTTCAGGTAGGTGGCAGCATTGATACAATCCGTTTCTTTAAAAATACCATGGGCCGATGCAAAAGATTTCATTTCTTCTGAAAGTTCTCTGCTTAAATACTCAAATCCTTGCTTTATAGTGAATGATTCAGCAATAATAGCGGCTGCTTCAAACTGTTTGGTATAATATTCTTTTTTATCATTTTCCAGGAAAAACCAGAAAAGCTGTGCTAATGATCTTTCCTCTGCTGTGAACCTCATCAGTCCCAGCTCATTGTGCATCCGCTGAAGTTTCAATACAATTGTCTCAGCATCTTTATCATGAATTCCTTTTACCAGTCCTTCTCCGAAATGCTCTGCTGTAAACTGCTGTACAGCCTTTTCGTTTTCAGCCTCTGAGGTTATTTCCTTATGAGCGGAGAACACATTCCAGGCAAGATATTCAAACCTTTTTACTTTGTTATTTTCTGAAACAAATTCCTGATTCCATACTTCTTTGAATTCATCAGCTGTGAAGTTTAAAGGTTCATAAAAGCTGGTTCCGGTAAGGTGGTAGTAATATTGAGCATTTCTAAGCACCAAAGTAAGGTCCAGCTTCTGCTGATTGACTGCAAATTTATAATCTCCCAATGCAATAACGCTTTCCCCGTCTGCGTAGATCTCTTTTTTATCTTTCAGCTTTCTAACTGCTTCCTGCTGCTGGGTTTTTAACAAGGTCTGAACCTCCTCCGACTTTGCTGAATCTTCCAGTTCTGCGAGCTGTCTGGAGAGATCTCTCACTTTCTCCACCATCAGATCGGCGGCGAAATAGCCATTGATCTCATTTTCTGAGTCAAAAGATTCTGCTTTGGTCTGTACGGATTTCAGGATTCTCTGTGCAGCATCAAAAAGATTCTGAGTCCTTTTATTTCTTGCTTCGGTAAGCTGTACCCTTTTATTTTGGAAATGTCCGTAAACCTCTTCTCTTTTGATTCCTATCTGCTGAATGAATTCTTCGAAATCGATAAATTTCGTTTCCATTTCTTCCAACTGTATGGAGAGTTTAGTCAGATATTCATCACATTTCTCAGGAGTTTGCGAAAGCTCCAGAAAATTGATCACAGACTGGTCAAATAAGGTAATCTGAGCCTGAAAATCTGAAGCCAGTTCTTTCCCTGAAATTTCTCTTTTTCTTTTGCTGAGTTCAAGTCTTTCCTGATTCAGTTTTGCAAAAATCAGAGAGATGTTTTCAATAATCTTGGTAGACTGGGAGGTGTCTTCAATTTTAAGGTTATTAACGATATCCACCAATAATTCAAGCTGCCCGGAAAGGGTATTGATATTTTCTTCAATTGTTTTGGCATCAATGGCTTTCTGTAATCCAATGATATCTTCGGAAATCTGCTGTGCTCTTTCTTCGTATGGCAATAATGCTCCTTCCTGAAGCAGAAATTCTACACAGGCATTTGAAAGTTCTGTATAACGGTCTGCAAGGGATTTTTCCAATTTATCCAGTAAAGCAGTGTCTGCATATTTAAGCTCTCTTGCTCCTGTCACTTCACCCCTTAAAGCTCTGATCTGAGAAAGGGCATCAATATACTCTGTAAGCTGAGAGTAATGAAGCCTTTTGGTATCATCAAGAATTTTCTCACAGGACTGTTTTATCTTTTCTAAAGCTTCTTCTGTGTTCTTCCGTTGTTCTACTACTTTTTCATATTCATTGATGGCAGAATGGGCAATCGCTCTGATCTCCTTCAATGGTGCATCAAGCTTCTGGACCTCATCTTCACCAAGGAAATAGTAAGTATCCAGAATAAAGGTTGAGAGTTTTACGATATCATCATATAAACCACTGTAAGAGTCTTTTTTGTTCAGAAGGGTGATCAGCTCCTGACTCTCTGCCATTACTCTTACAATATCCTTATTTCCTATTTTGTAAAGTAAACTGTCTGCTTTTTCAATATTGGGTAACAGTTCTTTAGAAAAAGGAGTCTGCCAGATCTGAGACAGATGATGTTTGGTTGTTTCTATGCTTTCTCTCAGATAGATCAGTTTTCCATCATGCAAAAACGTAAATCCACTACAACGGATCGGAGTTTCTATGGTCTGGGTAATGATATTGTAAGAAATAAGCTGATAGTTATTCGTTTTATCATCATAAAAAACATACAAAAAGTTCTCTCCGTTTGGTTCCGTAATGGTTTTCAGATAGTAAAGCCTGTTCTGATCCTGAGAAATCACTTTTAATCCTCCGGTCTGAAGCGCATATCCGTTTGAAAACAATACCCCTTGATTTTCGGGAAGCAAAAGTCCCGAATATTTAAGAGCATCTGCTCTGGAAACGGTCTTTTCTTTGTGGTTATAAATAAAATAGCGTTCTGTTTCCTGATAAGGCTTTATCTTAAACAAAACAAGATTATCCAGATCACAGAAATGAATCTCTGCATCATCCAGATTCTGATCTTTGTGAACGACATCTTCAGAATAAATTCCCTTCCCGGTATCTGTATTGTCTTCTACTTTGATGGTAATATCTCCACCGATGCTTTCTACAAAAACTTTATCTGCTAAGGAAATATGAGGATGTTTTCCGGATCTCTGCATATCTCTTGTTGCCTTTGTCCATACAAAGCCATGCTGTTGAGGATATGAGGTTTCGGAGGCACTTCTCGAATCGATATACGTCAAGTGATTCCCTTTAATCAGCCATTTAAAGGCTTTGATATCTGTAGTACTTTCCGACAGCTGAAAAACCATATAAAGATAGTTTTCCGTGAAGGTAAATCTTGCAAAGAAAGTATTTCTGTAATATTTGTAAAGGTTTTTAAACTCGTCAATGAAAACCTCATCATTGATCAGGGTGTGATCCTGAGGTTCAAACCGGTCATTATTGATTGTATATATTGAAAAAACGTCCGAAATATTGATTTCCGTCTGAAGTCCCAGATGTGCATTAGACCCGAAAATCAGGTGGTCACCCAGTGAATAGATATCTTTGGCAATACAGCTGTGATCCGTAGAAATTCTTTCATTGGCTACAAGCGAAAAATCGACTCCGCCAAATATATTTTTACGGTTTTCATTAAGCTGTTGAAGTCTCTGAATCAGATCATTCTTCTGCTCATTTAAACGGTTCTGAATAATTTCGTAAGTTCCGGAATTAAGTTGTTCTGACATCGTTTTTATTTAGGTTGTCATGACTGCTGAATTACAGCAGGTCTTTGTATAACTTGTGGTACTTTGAAAATTTTTTTGATATAAACCTTATAGATTTTGGAAACCTATAAGGTTTGAGTGTTAGAATCTTTTAAGCATTTAAAGCACTCTTGTATTAAACATGGTTGTTATTCACCGGCTTGTGCTCCACACCCAGGTGTTTAGCCATGTCCAGAGCTCTTTCCAGAATACCTTTTTCCTGTTGATTGGCTACGCCATTCAGTTTAAAGATCAAAGAAGCAATGCTCATATTTTTGATGTCATCAGAAGAGATTTTATATTTATCCACCATTCCCATCACTTTTCCGATGATATTTTCTCCATCACCCAGAAGGTTTTCTTTTACAATCTGTGCATTTTCACTGTGGCTGATGAACTTATCCAGCCCTTTTCCTGCAGAAACCTGTCTTATAACATTGTCGAAGAAAGTATTGTCCCCTCCGACGATATCAATTTTTGCAGATTTGAAAGCTTCCGCCAGTACCATAGACTGCGCTTCTGCGATATCTTTCTGAATAGCGATCTGAGCCAGTTCCACATCTTTTTCTTTGGCAAGCTGAAGACGGAATTCTTCGTGATCTTTTCCGGCATCATTCAGTTTCTTCATGGCTTCTGCTTTCTCTGTGATTCCTGCTGCTTCTGCCAATGCTTTTTCTTTGATGACTTCTGCCTGGGCAATTCCTTCTTTTTTGTTGGCATCAGCTTTTTTCTCAATAACAGTTGCTTCTGCAACGCCTTGTCTTTCTGCAGCATCTGCTTTCGCATGCATTACCTGAGCTTCTGATAATCCTACGGTTGCTTCTTCTTTTGCTTTCGCATCTGCAATGATCTTACGGGCTTCAGCTTCTTTTTCTGCTGCATCTCTCTTCGCCTGTGCTTCAATTACATATTTCTGCGCATCTTTTTCTGCTGCCAATCTGCGGGATTCTGCAGCTCTTGTTTCCTCAATCAGCTTTTTCTCTGCTTCCTGAGTGGCAACGGTAATTTCTACCTGCTTGTTTCTTTCTGCTGTTTTGAAGGCTTCCAGATCTTTGATTCCCTGCTGCTCTTCCACTACGGTTTTCTCCATGGTTAATCGCTCGCGGATCGCATCCTGAATACTTTTCTTCTCCAGCTCTATTGCTTTCTCTTTTTCAATCTGAGCAAGAGAGACAATTCTTTCTCTTTCTGTAGCTTCAAGGGCTTTATCTTTTAATACTCTTTCTGTTTCTACCAGATCTGCACGTTCTTTGTTTTTAGCAGCAATAACGACCTGACGAAGTTTATTTTCTTCTGCAATCTGCAATTTTTCTTCTGTAGCAATACGAACGGTTTCATATCTCAGACGTTCTTCTTCTTCTACTTTCAGAATTTCCGCATTTTCTCGGGCTTTGATATTGGCCACTTCTCTTTTTTGAGATTCTTCTTTTTCTGCCAGCTGTTTTTCAAGTTCCAGAATGGCTTCTCTGGCTTCTACATTTTGTTTTGTAATAGTTTTTTCTTCATCACGACGAACCTGATTGGCTTTAATATTTTGGGTCGCTGTAAGTTCAGTAATTTTCTTAATTCCTTCTGAATCAAGGATATTATCTTTATCTAATTTATCAATTGAAGTCTGCTCAAGGTAGTCTATCGCACAATCGTCCAGAACATAGCCATTAAGATCTGTTCCGATGATATCAAGGATTTCCTGACGGAACTCGCTTCTTGCTTCATATAATTCTGTAAAATCAAATTTCTTTCCTACTGTTTTAAGAGCTTCTGAAAATTTAGCTTCAAACAATTCTCTTAATGTCTGGGCATCAGAAGCACGCTGGCAACCAATAGTTTGCCCTACATTCACAATATCATCTACTGATTTATTGACACGGATAAAAAATGCCACCTGAATATCTGCTCTCATATTGTCTTTGCAGATCAAGCCTGCTCTTCCCTCTCTTGAAATCTCCAGTTTTTTTACGGAGATATCCATAGATTCCATACGATGGATAATAGGAATAACAATACCGGCATTAAAGAAGACTTTTGTACCTCCATAACCAGTTCTTAAAATAACAATTCCCTGAACAGTTTTTTTATACATCGATAAAATCCAGAAAATCAATCCGATTGATGCTACCACAGCAACAACAATTCCAGCAATTAAAGGTAAGTTCATAGTTTTATAAGTTTATAGTTTATATAGATGTGTTTTTTTTGTTTTTATAAGAATTGGAAGATGATATCCTGGATATAATTCAGCAAGATCAAAAAAATAGTTAGCATGGTTATTAGTTTTTTATTTTAATATCTTATTGATTTTTGTACATAGTAAATCCTTTTTTCGGGTTCCTCATCTACAATCATAACCCGGGTTCCATGCTCCAGCCTGCTTCCGTCTTTACTTCTCACCATCAGCGTCATAGGATCGCTTCCGATAAAGACTTCCATCATCCCTATTTTATCATCCTGAATGCTTGATTTCAGGCGGCCTTCTCTTCCTAAAAAGGCGTACGATAATTCACCTTTATGATTGATTTCCTTAAAAAAGGGATTCAGCGGTTTCAGAATGATTTTGGTTAATAGCATTCCTCCAATCATCATTGGAAAAAGGATCAGTATTCCTGCCCAAGTAGGAAGAGGTACGAAATAATTCAGATAAAACGAGCCCAGCCATGTGATCAGCAATGAAAGTGTAAGAAAATACGTGACCGGAACGATATCCAGATTCAGAAATTTCAGGAAATGCATCCAGGCTGAAGGATCATGATCGGATGCGTGAAGATGACCGTCCGGAGCTTCTATATCAGCATCTGCATCCAGGTCGGAATGAATTCCTACATCGATATCCAACCCTGTAAGAATGGTAAAGAGCCAATAGACCACTGAAAGCCCGAGAAGGACTGTCAGAACCGTATTCACCGGAGAAAATGCTATATTTAAAAATTCCTGAAAGGTCATATATTAGCCTTTTTTAAGGGTTTCTTTTAATCTGTTTAAAGCTTCTTCAGCTTTTGTATCATTACTGTTTACCATGGCATCGATCTCTTCATCAATGCTTTTTCCTGATTTTGAAAGGTCAGAATAAGCTTCTGCAAGGGCTTCCTGCTGTACAACACGATCCTTCAGTTTTTCCAGCATGCTTACCGCGCTTCCGGTATCCATCTGGGTCATCTTCTGATTGATATCTTTTGTGGCTTCACTCACCTGAACTCTTGCTTTCAGGGTTTTCAATTCATTTTCCCATTTGGTAATGCTTGATTTCAAATGGTTGATATTACCCTGTAACTTTTCGCAGTCAGCAAACAGTTTCTCATGTTCTTTCTGAAGAGCTGTTGCCTTTTCCAATGAAGAGGTCTGTTTTTTCAGTGCTTCTTTAGCAAGGCGGTCTGCATCAGCGGTTTCCACTTCTCCTTTTTCGGCTTTCTGAACAATGACTATAGCTTTATTATAGTAATCTTTGGCAGTTTGCTCTTCAGTTTCTGCCTCGTTTTTTTTGCGTATGGCAAGAGCTTTCAGCTGAGCGAGAGCTTCTATACTTTTTCCCAGCTGTTCTTTCATTTCGCGGATTCCCTGTTCCGTTAAATTGATTGGGTCTTCAAAGCTGTCGATCACAGAATGGATTTCTGCTTTTCCTATCGTTAACAATCTTTTAAAAATGTTCATTTTAAATATCTTTTGTGAATTACTTACTCATTTCAAGCATTTCCGTTGTAAATTCCCCCACAAGGATTCCTAAAGAATTGATGGAAGCCATCACTTCGTTTTGCGCCATATTATCGGTTGGGAGTGTATCTCTGAAAATCACCCTTCTTCCGCTTCCGTCTAGTACAAATGCTCCGTGAACGATGTCTCTGTTTTTCTGAAGGAGTCTCAGAAATATTTTTTCGGATGGATTTTTGATTTCAAAAAGAAACTGTTCCATGATCAGAATAGAGTCTGATATTATAAGAATCATGTTTTTTATCCCGTTGGATTCTTTTTCGATGATTAAGATTCTCTGAGCCTCATCTTCCAACGTGATGTTAAACTCATAATCTAACAACCACTCTTTGACCGTTCTGAATATTTGATTTCTCATGATGGCTGGTTTAGTGTTTTATTTTTCGTCTAGACAAATATAAAATAAAATCTTCAAAATGCAAATATTATTAGCAAATAATTGTTTCAGATTCTCTATCTTTGCAAAAAAGATTAGACAAAATGAGCTTCTTTGGAACTAATATTAAAAAAATAAGACAGGTTAAAGGACTAAGCCAAAAGGCTTTTGCTGATTTATTTGATTTAAACAGAGGAGTAATAAGCTCTTATGAGGAAGGGCGTGCAGAACCTAAGATAGAAACTATATTAAAGGTAGCTAATCATTTTAACCTTAATCTTGACAAATTATTGACAGAAATCCTCCAGGTAAACCAATTAGTAAGCGTTTCTGATATAGATCAGCTGATGCTTTTCCCGGAGCTGGCTATTCAAAACAGCAAAGAAGCAAAGACAGACATAGAAGAAAATAATCCAAACACGGCAGTAATGCAAAAAATATTAGCATCCGTTGATCTTTTGTATGAATTTACTTCTGAAAAACCTTTGCTACCACAATATCAATACGGTGATATTCTATTTCTGAACAAAGCAGATCAGAAAACAGAATCTATCAACCATCTTCTTATTTATCAGGATGGAAACCTCTCATATGTTACTGATAAACAAACAATAACCAAATCTCGTACGGAATATTATAAAATTGTAGGATACGTTTCTACTACTGAGAAAAATATTTTCACCAGTATTTTTGAAAGGCTGGAGAATCTTGAAAAGAAAGCCGATAACAGATAAAATAAATACGTACACGATTAGATTATTCTTGTAAAATCAAAATTATTCCTTTCTTCTTTTTATTGTAAAAACGCAAAAACTAAACTTTTGTGTAGTAGTAATTCTCTCCCATACCTATATTTTTGTTTCTAAAATATAAATAATGGAAGAGCAATACTCCCGAAACAGGCTATATGTAAAAGAAGAGGAGCAGAAGATTATCAAAGATTTTTCTATATTACTTGCCGGATGCGGTATTGGAAGTAACATAGCAGAATGTGCCTTACGTTTTGGTTTTGAAAACATTACACTCGTGGATGGCGACACCATTGAATTATCTAATCTGAACAGGCAGAATTATACCTACCAGGATATTTCTTCTTATAAAGCAGAAACCTTATATCACCGATTGAAAAGCATTAATCCCAATGCCAACATTCGTTTCCACAGTGAGTTTATTACTAAAGACAATGCTGAGGAAATCATTGGAAACCATAACATCGCTATCAATGCCCTTGACTTTTCAACAGAAATCCCAATTATTTTCGATAAGATGTGTCAGGAAAAAAACATCCCTGTTCTGCACCCTTATAATCTGGGCTGGGGAGCATTGGTTATGGTAATCAGCGAAAATATGGGATTGGAATCTTTGCAGAAAGATGAAGAAAACTTTAATGAATTAAATGTTGTTCAGTACGTATCCAGCCACATGAGATATTGGGGAAACCCTCAGCAATGGCTTGAAGATATTGTAGAAAGTTACATTAAAGAAAACAAACAACTTCCTCCACCGCAATTATCAATTGCTTCATTTCTTGCAGCAGCAAGTTGTGTAAAAATAGCGTTCAATATTGCAACGAATCAACCTGTAAAAAAATTCCCGGAATTTTATTTAACAACTGTTAATTAACCAATTAGCAGCTATACGCAACCTTTTCATTATACTTTATCATTAGCATATGGCCTCCTCTTTTGGAGGCTATATCGATAAGATCGGTTTCACAAAGGGCTTCCATCCTCGCTATCTGGTCTTGTACTGATTTTATACTCCCTAACACTTCATCAAACCCTGCAATGGTTTCAATAGCATTTCTTATAATTGCAGTAAGGTCTTGAAAGCTATCTCCGGAAATATCAATACGATCTATATAATTTTCCAGTCTGCTTCCTTCCCTGTATTGAGGATAGTTTTCCAGTCCCATGAATGCAAGCATCCATTCTTTATTATAACTTCCTAACGTTTTGGCTATCCCAATATAATCAGCAACAAGTTCATCATGAAGATTATTAGAAGCGCAGCCATATCTTTTTAAGGTGTACCAATGAGTACATTCATGCTCAAGTCTTATGGAATAGGAATATGCTTTCCATTCATCCTCTGAAAGCCCCAGGTGAGCTGCCTGAACATTACTGTAAGGTTTTGTACTTACTACAATTATCTTGTCTTTATAAAGCTCCGGATTGGGCAGAATATTTTTGGAAAATTCATTATTCCAGCTGTTTGAAGGATGATTTTCTCCCCATACTTTTTTTAAAGCACGAATTCTCTCCCAGTTATTGATTCCGCTGGCAAGAAATGCTCCCATAGAGGAGGGAATTGGTATTGGATTATTCTTGTAGAGAAGGCTTTGTGCAATGGCAACAAAATCCTGGCTGTCGTTTATCGAAATTACCGGAATAGTACCTGAAATATCCTTGTATAGTTGAATTGATAGGCCTTCAGCATGATTCAACAGTAAATGTGATGGTAAATTTTTAAAAGTCTCTTTTCCTTTCAAAACAGCATGGATATAGTCTTCTGTTGTATTTATTTCTGTCTCTATCGGAAAGTAGAGTTGAGGATAAAAATCTTTTAAGATCTGAAAATGAGACTCATCTGTTTTTTCAAGGTAATATTTCCAGAATTCCACACAGCCATTTTCTTCAAAATCTACCGTTTTTACTCTCTCTGGAGAAAATTTGTTCTGCAGATAGGTCTCAAGTTTTTCTATATTTCTAAGTACGGACATCTATTCTATTTGTACATTAAGCGATCTGTCTTTTTGCCAATTGAGAGAAAAGTCCTTCAAGCTCCATCAGTTCATCATAGGTTCCCGTTTCAACAATAGTTCCTTTATCCATCACATAAATACGGTCTGCATTTTTAATAGTACTTAATCTGTGAGCGATAATGATACGGGTTGCCTGAAGTTTATCAAGACTTTCTGAGACAATACTCTGGGTTCTGTTATCCAGCGCACTGGTAGCTTCATCCATAAATAACAATCGTGGCTTATGAACGATTGCTCTCGCAATCATAAGACGCTGTCTTTGTCCTCCTGAGAATGTTCCCGCTCCTTCACTTACAACGGTATGCATTTCCATAGGCATTTTTTTGATGTCTTCTTCCATCCCAGCCATTCGCGCCGCTTCCCAGGCATCATCTAATGTCAATTCTGAATTTCCTACAATGTTTTGATAAATACTTCCGGACATCAAAGATCCATTTTGCAGTACGACACCGATCTGTCTTCTAACCAATTCTTTATTCATTGAATCAAAAGAGTCTCCATCAAAATAAATAGATCCCAGTTCAGGATATTCAAAGCCTAAAAGCAATCTCATAATGGTAGATTTCCCTGAGCCTGAAGCACCTACAAAGGCAACCATTTCCCCTGGCTTAATTTTAAAAGTAACATTATTCAGGACCAGAGGCTGATCTTGATTATATCTGAAGGAAACTGAATTCATTTCTATATCTCCGGCAAGTTCTCCCGGATCCACGCTTTGTTCTGCAGATTCTGTCTCCTCTTCCAAAATAGGTTTTACTCTTTCATACAGAGTGACAACATTGAGAGATGTTATTAAAGCCATACTCAGCTTTAAACTATCATTCAGGAACTGATTAAATGCTGTAATGAATGCCATAAATGCACCTACCGTTAACATAGCCGTTGTGGTATCAGAATTAAGCACGGTATAATACAGGAAAGAGAAAAAGAAAATGCTTGTAAGAAGTGGATAAGAAGCGTTAAATGTTTCCACAAAGTTCTGATAACTTCCTGAAATAAATCCTAATTTTTTTAGCTTCGAAAACTTATCTGCCCAAAGAGCGAAAACCCTTTTTTCTCCACCTGTTATTCTAATTTTAGAAATCCCTGATAAAAATTCAAACAGAAACCCTTGTATTTCTCCCTGATATTTGGAAACTTCTCTATCATATTTCAATTTCAAACAGCCAATAGTAATCATGAAAATAACTGCAATAAGGCCTAATATTACGCCCATCACCGCTAGCTTTGAATCATAGTAAAAGAGAAGTGCGAGATTCACAAAAGAAAATGCCCCACTCAATACGGCTGTCATCAATGTGTTTGAAACAATCTGACGGATTGCATTGATGCTTAAAACTCTGTTTGTAAGATCTCCTGCACTAAACTTTTTATAAAAAGTAACGGGCAATCTCAGCATGTGGTCCATAACACCTGCCTGTAAATTAATACTGGATTTGGTTTCCAACCTTTGCTGTAGAACTCCTTTAGCAAGATTTAATCCCGCTGTAACTAAAGCCATCATAATCATAATGGAAAAGATCTCAATATGAAGAGACCTGTCTGCTGTAGGAATTACATCATCATACATCATTCCTGATAAGATGGGTATTAATAATCCCATCATACTTCCTGCTAAGGCAGCAAAAATCAATAATTTTGCATCTTTTCTTACTCCTTTTGTAGCAAAACGGGCTACTTTCTTTATGGAATTCATTTTTCCGTCAAACCCAGAGAAGAACATATAACCAATTGGCTCTAATGTTTCTGCAATCTCATTATTTACGGTGGATTCTATACCAGTAGATAGGTTTTTTATAATATAGCTATTGGATGTTGCCTGTAATAAAGCTACAGGTGTTTTGTCTTTTTTTGTAAATGCTAGGAGATGGCCATTTTCATCTTTCCACCAGGTTCCCCTCAGTATAATTTTTCTTATTCTTATTTTAGAACTTTTGGCTATGGCATATAATTGATTCGTAACACTATTTTCGTAAGATTCTATATGCTTGGGTTCATCCATTTTAAATCCGGACTGCTCTCCGATTAACCGACAGGTAGAAAAAAGAATATTTTTTTTGTTAAATAGGGTTGAATTCTGGATATGAACACGTTCATCATTCCCCGCTACAATAGACCTTATTTTCTGTAATGTAGCTCTGATTCCCTCTTCTTCTATTAAAAGTTTCTCCTGAAAATGTTTACTTTCTTCCTGTTTCTGGGTCTCTATAATGGTATTAAGCTGGTTGTAAAAATGTTCTTCCAACTTTGTTAATGAAAGCAAAAAGTAAATTTCATCCTGAAGGACTTCTCTTGTACTTAACACTTTCACTTCAGTACCATCAGTTAGCGACCTGATCCATAGCTTATTAGATACCGGAGTGAGAAATCCAGGAAGTTTATCATAGCTAATATTTGTACTTTCCGCATATATGTTTACTTCTCCTTTCAAAATATGTATCCAATTGATTCCACTTGAAGGGAAGGCGATACTATTCTTTTCTAACTGCGTTATTTTATAATCATCTAATGCCTTGTAAACTCTGGGGCTATTGCTATTGCATACGATAGAGGTTGTTTTTGAGATCCACTTATTCATCATATTCTTTAAAAAGAAATGATCCATCTCCAGAAGGTTGCTCTTATCAATTGGCAGTAGTTTGGCTTCATTTGAAAAAGCAATAAGCCTTGTATTATTTCCAGTATTGTTTTCTGTTAACAAACTGAATATGATTTCTCCTTTCTGCACTGTATAAAAGTGCTTTAACGGGATAAGATAATTGCCTTCTTCATCAACTTTAGTATAGAATACATTTACCTCACCTGAAAGCACCATCCAAAATTTGTTGATATTATTTAGGGTAAAAGGATTTTCAACATTTATATATATCTTTTCTTTTACGGGCATGGTATTAGATTTTATTTCGTTTCAATTAATTTGGAGTAGGCCCCATTTTTTTTCATCAATTCATGATGTGTTCCTCTTTCTACTATTTTTCCATATTCCATTACGATAATCTCATCACAATCAATAATCGTACTCAGCCTATGCGCTACAATCAGACAGGTACAACCTCTTTTTTTAATATTATCCATAACGACCTTTTCTGCTGTTGGGTCTAATGCACTGGTGGCCTCATCCATTACCAGAATTGAAGGGTTGGTAGCCAGAGCTCTTGCTATTTCTAACCGTTGTCGCTGTCCTCCGCTAAAATTGGATCCACCTTCTAAAACAGAACTGTCATAAGCATCACTTCTGGATGCAATAACATCATGAATAGCCGCATCTCTGGCAGATTGAATAATGCTTTTGTCAGATATAGTGGTATCCCAAAAAGAAATATTTTCTTTGATTGTTCCGTTGAATATCAGGACGTCCTGATCTATTACTGCTAATGATTCTGTAATAATATTTCTTGGTATTTCTTCTCTGTTTTTTCCATCAAGTAAAATTTCGCCGTTCCAGGGTTTGTGTAATCCGGAGGCTATTTTAGCAACTGTTGATTTTCCACTTCCTGATCCTCCCACCAGGGCCACTCTGTTTCCGGGCTTTAACTTTAAGTTGAAATTTTCTATAAGAGCGGGTAATGTTGTATTATAACCGAAGGTAACATTCTTCATTTCAAAATATCCTACCAGCTTATTGTCCATTTCAGTTTTAACTATAGGTTTTCCATTTTGGACTTCCTTAAATTGATCATCTACTTCATAATTGATAACATCGTCTATTCTGTTCATATCACTTTCTGTTTCATGCAGCATCGCTCCTACAGAGATCAGTTGATTAACAGGTGATATAAAATTGCTCATCAAATAGGTGAAAGCTACCAATGCACCAAGAGTCATTTCGCCATCCATAATTCTTAATGCTCCTACTCCTAAAATGAATGTTGTGGTAAGAGAGGTTACAAGAGGGGGAATTGCATTAAGCCTGATTGTTAGCCATCCAAGTTCTTGCTGCGCATTCATTACTTTTGCAAGATATCCTACCCAATTGGTAAAAAAATCATTTTCTCTTCCTGATGCCTTCAGGGTTTCGATCATACTGATTCCAGATGTTGTCGTTCCCAGAAGCTTACCATTTTCATTACTCAGACGTCTGTTGCCATCTTTTCTTGCGGTAGAAACATATCGTAAGACCATTACATTGATTCCTGCCATAAATATTCCTATCAAGGTCAAAGGAATATCATAGGAAAACATCAAAAAGGCATAAAAAATAACTACAATTATATTAAGTGCGGCGTTGGCAAGATCTCCACTTAATAATTTGGCTACTTTATCATTAAGAGAAACTCTATTCCCTATTTCTCCACTGTAACGTTGGGTAAAAAAGACGATTGGCAAATGAAATACATGCCACAAAAATTTGCTGGAAGTAGTAAGGGCAAGCTTTGTTTCTAACTTCAAAAGATAATATTGCTGGATATATACCAATACAGAGTTCACTATTAAAACGCCTCCCATAATAAGAAGCAATGGCATCACAAATCCTGAATACCCATTGATCAGATATTTATCTATAAATATTTTGATAAAAGATGGGATAACCAACCCTGGAATCACCAAGAATAGGCTGGCCAATATAAGATAGATAATACTCAGCTTAGAATTAGATATTCTGGCTGCTAAAGAAGACATTAAACCTCTTTTTTCGTTTCCTTTTTCAAATTTTTCACCGGGATTAAAGGTAAGTACAACTCCTGTGTAAGCTTCATCGAACTCATCATGAGTCACCTGATATCTTCCTTGTGCCGGATCACTTAAATATACTTTTTTCTTTGTAAATCCTTCTAAAACCAAAAAGTGGTTAAAATTCCAAAAGATAATAGAGGGGGTCTGAATTTGCATTAATTTTTCAATGGATTTCGAGTATCCTTTTGCTTCAAGCCCAAATTCTTTGGCTGCTTTGATAATATTGGTAGCTTTTAATCCGTCTCTGGATACTCCGCAGGCAATTCTTAGTTTTTCCAGCGGCACAAATTTACCATGATGTCCTAAAATAATACTTAATGCCGCAGCCCCACACTCTACACTTTCCATCTGCAAAACTGTAGGAACCTTTACAGGTCTCGCCAGTTTTCCTATCACAAAATTTGTATTCTTTTCCATCCGTAAAACTCGATTATTAGTATAGATCAAAAAATTTCTTAAATGCAGGAACTACAATGGTAGCAGGAGGTTCTTGTTTTATTGTGATTTTTCCGTTACATGAAGTTCCTTCCTTTATTGAAATATTGGGTCCTTTGGCAGAGGTCCACTTGAAACCGCTATAGGATTTAGGATCTTTCTCAAATTCTACATGCACTTCAAACAGAGGTCCTGAAGCCAATAACCCTTTAGCCAGCTGATCGTTTTTTACTGAAGTCATCATTCCTCTTTCAGTAATAGGAAAATCAGAAACATAGGTTACTTTTCCTTCCATAAATCCATATTCCTGAGGTTGTACAGTAGACGGGACAACAAGAGCTTCCATTCCTTTCTTAATTTTTTTTCCATCCTGAGAAGGGATGTATAAAACTCCTTTGAGTACGGCAAAGTTTTCTGTCCCTTTATTTTTTAATTTAAATAATGGTGTACCTGCTCCTACAACTCCTCCGGCATCCGTTAAAACTTCCACAACCTCTCCATCATAAGGACTTTTAATTTTATTCTGAGTTTCATATCTTTCTGATAAAAACTGAAGATTTCTTTCTGCCTCTGAAATACGTTGATTTTGTAACGTGATTTTTTGTTGCAGATCAAAACCCAGGTTATGCTGCTGGCTCGATGCTTCCGCCATTTGTCCTTTTAATCTTTCTATTGTGTTTTTTGAGGCATCTATCTGTTGTTTCGTACCAGCTACCTGAGATTTTACAATGAGCCCTTTATTCAGCAGATTATTCTCTGATTCCAGTTGGCTGTAAAGGAATGCCAGTTTTTTCTTTTCCGCTTCTATTTCTCCCTGAATACTGACTCTGTTCTGGTTAATTAATTTTCCTTCAAGCTGATTTCCTTGACTGCCATAGGCCATTAGTTTTCCCATCTCAAATTTTCTATCTGAGAGTACAGCCTTGGCATCTTCTATTTGCTGATAAAGTTCGGGCTGTTGAATAGTAGCAATAATATCTCCTTTTTTCACATCATCCCCGATAGAGACATGAAGCTTAACAAGCTGGCCCTGAGAGGTCGCAACTACTTCATGTACTTCTCCTCCAAGTACCACTCCAGTAGCATTCAATTTTGTTTTTACTGTACCCATTACTGACCAGCAAATTCCTGTTACCAATGCAATAAAAACCGTAAAAAGGGCAATCCAAGCTTTGGGTCCTGTAACTTTTATGAGCTGATCTAATTTCTCCGGAGTAGACAGTTTTTCTAATGCCGACTTTCTAAAAAACCCTGCTGACATAATTTTAATATTTAATAATTAGAGATGTTTGGTATCGTGTAAAAAACGTTCTGATTTAAAGTAAATCCTTTATCTCCCTGAGATATTAATGTTCCTGTTTCATGTCTCAGATTAATAATTGCATTGGCAAATTGCTGATACGCCTGCAGGTATTCCAATTCTGAGGATGTAAGCCTTTCCTGAAATAAAATTACATTGAGAATGGTTGTTAGCCCCGCTTGTAACTTTACCTGTTCGTTATTAAAAGCATCTTTGTATGAATTAAGAGCCTCTTTTGCTCTCTCTAAAACAACAACACTATTGTCCAGAGTATTGATGGCATTACTGATATTCAGCTCTATGTTCCTTTGTAGATTATCATTTGAGATTTTCTGATCATTTAAGGCAACAAGACTTTTGGCATAATTTCCTTTCGCAAGATTATTATTTACGGGAAAAGTAAATGTCAACTTAGCACCTGCTCCTAAATTCCTTCCCTCATTATTAGTAAATGAAGAAAATGTTTTGTCAATTCCATTTCCGGCAATGGCGCTCCCATAGAAAACAAAACCGGTAAGATCCAATTGAGGTTTTGTATTGTTTTCTGCAAGTTTATACTGCATTTCCAAAGCATCAGAAATTTTTTCAACCGCTCTCAGATCACCTCTTTTTTCTTTAGCTATTTTTATCAGACTACTTCTGTCAAGTCCTTCTCTGTATTGGGATTCAGCGATAGCCGGAAATTCATTGGAAGGAGCATCCAACCGGAGACTTTCTTCATTACTTAATCCAATTACCCGCCCCAGATTTATTCTTGCTGCATACAGATTTTGTTCTGCAAGAGCTGTCAGTTTTTCTTGGTTTGAGAGGTCTGCGTTTACCTGAGCTAAATCTCCGGCCGGTTTTTTATCTGCTTTTATAAGTTCTCTTGTAACTTCCATTACATTTCTTACCCGGCTTTCATTTTCTTTATAAATTTCTAAACTTTTATAAGCCAGATAATAATTCCAGTATGCTTTACCAATTTGCAGAATGGTATATGAGTTATTAAACTCATTATTGCTTTTAGTATTTTCTATATACAGCTGAGAAACTCTTTCTGACAGAGTAGTAACCTCTCTTCCTCTTCCTCTTAATAAAGGTTGTGTTAATGAAAAATTGACAGACCCGAGATGATTTCCCCAGAAAGGCCCAACAAGTTGGTTAAAGCTGTCATAAGGAAAGTTATTATTATTAAAACCATATTTAAGACTTATGTCTGTTATTTGTCCTGTTCTTAATTTTTTACGTACTCCGGCTGAAAAGTCCAGGGTGTTTGTCTTCAAAAATTTATCTATATATTGATTTCTTGTATCAGCATCGAAAAGTGTGTACCGGTTATGTTTAACAGAAAGTTCAGAGAATAGATTGATATCAAATACGCTTCTCTGGATCTGAAAATCACCCTCTGCATCCTGGATTGTGTAACCACTTCTTATGATGTCCGGGTTTTTTTCAAATGCGATATTCGAAATGGTTACCAAATCGCTACTTATCTTTGACTGTCCATAGAAATTAGTGATACCGATCCCTGTAAATAATAAATAGATAAATTTATAAAGTCTCATTTCGCCAATGAATATTTCTGGGATTAAACTTCTGAAAATCTGTGAAGTATCTGTCCAAAACGAGCTCCTGCATTAGCAACACCATCCAATACATTCATATCAATAAGATCTTCTTCCTCAGGGTTGCCATATCCTAGCTGGTCTGTTGTTTTACGTAATCTGTTTGAAAGAAATAATGCCAGAGCATAATAGAAATTAGATCTGAATTCAGGATTTTCTGCCATTCTGGAACTTATTGTATCACGAGAAATCTGATATATTACTGATGGCCTGGTTACAACTACAGAAACTGATGGCGGCCGTGATTCCAGGAAAGACATCTCTCCTACAATTTCTCCCGCTTCAAGTGTTGCAATACTTTCTCCATTGCTGTTACCTGCATAGATGGATAATTGCCCCGATAAAACAATAAATAAGCTATCTATTGATTCACCTTTATTGATCAGCGTATATCCAATGGGTAGTTCTAATTTACTTCCATTATGAATCATCCATTCTACATCTCTGTCATTTAATTGACCTAAGAAAAAAAGTACTCTTTTCATAATTATATTTCTTTTAAGATTATGCTAAAATATTTTGTTTCACATTGATAATTTCGCCAAAAAAACTGCTATTCCTGACGTTTATTTATTTTTTTCAACGAATTATACAATCCTTTATAATCTGTTATCACACCGTTACTATTCCCTTCATTTGATTTAAGATCTTCCTCCTTATTCATCCTCTGGGGTTTTACCGGGATATTGATGTACAAATAGTCCGGATCTGATTGATCGGTTACTTTAATTTTCTTACCCATAGGAGTTTTTTTTCCAAAAAATTTCTCTAAAGCTTCTTCTGGATTTTCTATTAAATACTTTTTGAAATCTTCATTTTCCCAAGCTTCAGAAATAATTCTAAAAAATGCTTCTTGTCCTCTCTTTTGTTCTTCTGTTAAGTTCATATTTTTGTTTTATACCTGTTATTCTAAAGAGTTTATGAGTTCTTTAGGGGTAATATTATATTGATCTGCAAATAATCTGGAAAAGTAATGCACATCATTATACCCTACTGCATATGCGATTTGAGAGATAGATTTTTGTATATAGTCGTCTATCATCTGTTTAGCTTTATGAAGTCGCAAGACTCTTATATATTTATTAGGCGTCAGATACACCAGGTTGGCCACTTTTCGGTGTAACTGCCTTTCACTCACGGCCATTTTATAGGAAAGCTCATAAAGGTTTAATTCATTCTGGTTCAAAGAGCCAAAAATTTCTTTTTCTAAGTTGACAAGCCAATCCTGATCTACTTTTGCTATTTTCTGGGGATTAATCTCGTCTGTGCACAACCCGCGAACATTTTCATTGGATTCGTAGATATCAAAAATTTCCGGTCGGCCACGAAATGTCAGATTCAGTGTTTTTGCTTTTGTTTTCAGCATCATTTCTTCAATAATATCACTTATTTCCTTGCTGCTTGAAAATATGATTTCATCCTTTTTTTCTTTATGATGTAATGCTGTGCTTTTGCTTACCGTAATGATATTCTCTAACGGGTTTCTAATATTCTGGATAATCTGTTCCAAAACATCAGGAGAGTTCCAGTCTATAGTTTTTGCTGTATTCATTTTAAAAGGGGGATTTTATTAAACAGTTTTGTAATTTCATTTTTAGCTAACCAGATATCTATTGGCATCATAAAAACCTTTAAGCCCCTCATAGTTCATGGATACAGGAATTGTTTCAGATCCCAGATAATTAATAGAATCGCCTATTACATCGGCTTTTATGCCCATCAGGTTCATTACTCTTAAAAGCTTGCTGTCGCATTCTGCAAAGGCAATACTATTTTTGTCATTACAAATTGGAGTAATGGCAGAGACCATTAATCTCTTAAACAATGTACGGTCTTGATTGGTTTTGTTTGTTGCAAATCTTCCAATATGCCATACTGAAGAGGCGTTTTGAGAACAACCAACGTCTAAAGGATTGATATTGAATAACTTTTGAATAGGAAGTATTGTTTTATAATCCCACTTAATTACTCTTATAGAACCTTGAATGCTTCCCATTGTATCTTTTACAACAAAAATTTCAGAATTTTTGAAATAGCTTAGTTCTTCATTATATACATCTTTAACATCATTTTGAATTTCCATTTCTGGTATGACATTATCAGAATGATGATTGAAGTTTTCTTCTACTACAAATTGGGCTAGCTCTGCGAGCTGTTCCAGCTCTAATTGGTTTAAGTAATTTTGTGTGATTCTCATGGCTTAGTTGTTTTTAACAAATCTACTTGGCAGGGATGTCAATTCCACTACACCATATTGTAGTATTCAACTGAAAGCCAAACAACTACACTTTGGTGTAGTCATCTGAGTTTTCTTTATAAAAACTTAATCCCTATTTAGGGATTTAAATAAATAACCATGATTTAATGTGAAAAAGAAAAATTTTATACCGTAATACCATATATTATGTTCATTTTATATTATTTTTGTATAAAACTGACAAAATAAGCATGGATGAAAAGGATTCTTTCTTTAATCATAGGAATACAATAAGCAGCGTAACGGAAGAGGAGAAGGAACAACAATTCAGTTATCTGGAATCGATTAAGGCATTTTCAAGAGCCACCTACACAAGTATTTATGTAATTGACTATATGAAGCAGGGGTTTGAATATGTTTCGGACAACCCGCTTTTTCTTTGTGGCAATACTCCAGAGCAAGTACTGGAGATGGGATATGCTTTTTATTTTAAATATGTTCCTCAAAAGGACCTGGAACTCTTGTTAAAGATCAATTCTGTAGGATTTGATTTTTATGATAAGATTCCTCTTGAAAAAAGGCTGGATTATACCATTTCTTATGATTTTCATATTATAAACAAGGAAAATAAAAAGATTTTAGTTAATCAAAAATTAACGCCTTTATTTCTTAATAAGGATGGAAAAATATGGAAGGCAGTATGTCTTATTTCCATTTCTTCAGAGAGAGACTCGGGGAATATTAAAATATATCAAAACGGAGAAAATAAAGTCTATCATTACAGGCTGGACCAAGATATATGGGAAGCAGAAAAAAAAGCAGTCTTATCCAAACGAGAACTTGAAATTTTACAGCTTTGTGCAAGAGGCTTTACGATCAATGATATCGCAAAAGCTATATTTGTTTCTCCGGATACGGTAAAGTTCCATCGAAGAAAGCTATTTGAAAGACTAGAGGTGAGCAGCATTACAGAGGCTATTGCATATGCTACAAATAATAAGCTGATTTAAGTAAGAATGTCTCCTGTATAATTATAAACAGGGACAATAAAAATATAATATAGGCTCTTCTTCCCTGGATATATACTCAGATGTTAAAATCAGTCCGGTGAAAAGTTCTTTAAGAGTAATAGAAATCTCTTATCTAAAAATGAATACTCCATGGTTTCAAAGAAAACCTGTGGATAGGAGAGCTTGGGTTATTAAAAAAGTAAGAATTATCTTCTGTTGAAAGGAAAAATATTCTAATAAAGATCTATTTCTTTTTCAAATATTGTGAAGTATCAACAAGTTCATATTTAGGGCTTCTTTTCAGGAACTCATTAAGAAATGCTGTATGGGTAGCTCCCATAATGATCAGAACCCGATCATCTTTTGTAACAGGAAGTTGGTTTAAGTTTGAAAATATTCTTAAATTCCTTTTATAAAATTTACTCGCTTCATCTGCACCTTCAAAATTTCCTTTAGTACTGCTATACGTTAATATATCCGCATTAATGTTAATCAAACCTTCTAAAGTCTCTTTTGAATTGAAGAATATTAATTTTTCTAAGGTTGACAAACTCTCCACTTTAGCAAATTTTTTAAAAAGGTTAAGTTTATAATTCTTTGAAGTCAAACTGTCTACCGGATCTTTCAACTCATCTGCAATATTATAGTTGTACATTGCCGTTTCTTTATCATCAATTCCATAGATATTTTTTACCCCTGAAACTTTGGCGACTTGATAGGCTAATGCCTCTACTTCTCCTTTATATTTAGTCTTATATTTTCCGTCATGTAAAAAATTAGAATAATCTTTATTAAGTTCTTCATTATTATTTGGAATGATTTCTACACAAATCATTGTCGGTTTAAAATCTGCCAGCATATTAATTATAGCATCAATCTCAACATTGTTCTTGTCTGAATCGTATTTTACCTTGTTGGCATCAGTAGTATTTCCCATATGGAAAACACCTAAGTTCAAAACTTTAGGTTTTTGTCCAAATAGATTAAACCAACCCAATACGATGATTAATAATATGATTTTTCTTATTTCCATAACTTTAAATGATGTTTAACTATAAATATCTACCTAAGCTGTTCAAATATAACTTTCTTCTGGAACTCTAAATCCTCCTGAGAAAGCTTGTTTAATTTTCTTTCGATGTTTTCTACTGCACTAAGCTCAAAAAAATCTTTTATGACTCCAAATTCTGTGTGTAAATCTCTGGATGATGTATTCACCTCAAAATAAGGAATATCTCCTCTTAACATTTGAGCGATTTCATGTTGCAGAATAAAACGTAAATCAGAGCCTTCGGGAATATCTTTAAAAGCAATGGAAAGATAATCTTCAATTCTATGGGTGTATTTTTTTCTGTCCTTTTGATTGTTGGGTAAATTCATGACATTTAAAATTTTACCATATACATTGGTCGAACGCCATATATACCTTACAGGAAGGTTATTGAATTTTTGAATGGGTGAACGATCAGATAGTAAAAATGCTTTTTCACTTAGAAACAGATTATAACATTTTTCAAAGCCTGAGATAAACTGATCGGAATATTCATCCACGAAAACATTCTTACCGTTGAATGTGGGAATATTGTTCTGAATATAATCTACTTTGACTGATTTGTATTCCATTTTCCAGTCTTTGGTAAACTTATTGACACCTTCTTTTTTGGTCACAAAGGCATGCGTGTTTTTTGAATACCCCAAACCACACATTCCTGCCGGAATAAATTTCGCATCATTCCCAAAAGGTAAAAGCGCACAATTAATTACAGTATCCTGCTTATCTATATTTTCTAAATTAAGAGTATCAAACGATTTGAAATTATCTCTGAGATGCTCTGAAATCTGAGGCTGTATTGAAGTTTCATGATCAATCACTACAGGTGTATCTCCATTAGCAATAAGGTTTTCAGCATGAAAATCCGTAGAATTTAAAAGATAAAGAATACATAATAAGTATCCCGCTCTTTCATAATAACTCTTTATTTCACTTTCTGAATTGCATGGTTTTCCCAGTACAAATTCCTGCCAATGATACTCTTTTTTATTGAGGATTTGATATTTGTAATTGCCCAGGGATATATGATCATTAATCCAGTCTAGGAAATAAAAAAGAGAATGAGAAATTGATGCATTGGTTGGCTTGAAAACCAGTTTATTTCCATTTTCTAAAAAAACCATAGAGGTTGAAAAACCATTATGAAAATCACCCTCTCCTATTTTAATATCCTGAACTGCAATAGATTCATTTTCAATTAACATATTGTCAAATAGTTCTGCAGAACAATCTTTATATGATTCAATGATCTTGGTGTATTGATTGTGAATTTTATTTTTCTGCAGAGGTAAGTACTCCTCTAAAACAGGAAATTGACGACGAATGTTTTGCCAGTTATCTTTTATTAAATATTCAAAGAAATCTTCAAAAGTTAATTCATTATTATTTCTAATAAATTCAGGCAGCATCCTTGTGATATTCCTCTCATAAATAGAGCATAGATAAGATGTCATTCTTTCTTCAACAAAGGTGGGTTCTTTTAAAGTGGAATTGGTCATTTTCTATTAATTTTTAATATTTATAACATTCTTAAAGACTTTTCTTTTCTATAAATGGATTCAAGGTTATTATCTCTGACAAAATTTTTACCATTTTGATTAAATACACTTTATTCATCCAGGCCCGACACTCAATATATTCAATTGAAAATCAATCGCTTTAACAGGAAGTCATGGTGTAAAATAAATAAAAAGAGAATGTGCATTCTCTTTTTATTTATGTATTCAGTTTTTATGAATATACTAACCTTCAGTAGTAGCAGTATCTTCAGTCAAACCGTTTCCAAAGCAGCTTAAGAACTGGCAGCTTCCGATTGGAACTGTTTTACCACCTGCAACCATTCCTAATTCTTCTTCTGATAATTCAAATTCTTCGATATCACCTCCAAATAGAGCATATGAAAGATATGATAGGTTGATGTAGTAGGTATCATTATCTACTTGATCTACAACCACGATTTTTTTGTTTCCTCCAAGAGTAAAATCTGAATGAAGCTCTTTAATTGCCTCAACAGGGTTGTTTACTAATCTTGCTTTGTAATCTGCATCGTTTAAAGCTTTAAACATTACTTCTCTAACTAGTTCTTTTTTCTCTTCTGAAATTGCTTGATAACTCATAATTTTTGAATTTTTAAATGTTAATTAATTTTTTTGTTTTTATTTATTGTATCTAGATTTATACTATTTCTGCAGATGGTTCTGTTATACTACCACCAAAGCAGCTTAAGAACTGGCAGCTTCCGATTGGAACTGTTTTACCTCCGGCAACCATTCCTAATTCTTCTTCTGATAATTCAAATTCTTCAATATCACCTCCAAATAGAGCATATGAAAGATATGATAGGTTGATGTAGTAGGTATCATTATCTACCTGATCTACAACAGCGATTTTTTTGTTTCCTCCAAGGGTAAAGTTCGGGTGCAATTCTTTGATTGCCTCAATAGGGTTACTTACTAATCTTGCTTTATAAGCTGCATCATTTAAAGCTTTGAACATAACGTCTCTAACTAGTTCTTTTTTCTCTTCCGAGATGGCTTGATAACTCATAATTTCTAAATTTTTAAGTTTTAATGTTTATTTTATTTTTATATTCTTTATTTAAGGCGCACACTGCTCCAGAGAAGGCTTTTCAAAGCGCCTTCCAGACAATAGTTATGACTTATATGATGGGTGATCTTTTAGTTAAAAACTAAAGAGATATCTTTTAATAATCCCCCTGGAGTTGGTTTCCATGGATAGGAACAAACTAGAGAAAAGGGGCTTAAGGATAGAGATATATTTTGATTCAATGACTTTATCTTTCCATTTATTAATTTGCACCTCATCAAATTTTTGGGATGAGTAAAGGGAAAATTTCATTTCAAAGAATTGTAATATGAGTTTTATCTCCGGATTTTTTATTTTTTTTCCTTCAATTCCTGCAAATGCCAATGAAAAAAGCCTTTGTTCGTCTTCACTATTTTTAGTCAAGGTGATGATAGCTTTCACGACGATCGTTACCGTTTGACAAACATTAATTACTTCACTTTCTTTTTCAATGTTAAAATTATTTGTCCAATGACCTACAGGATAGGCAAATTGATCTCCATCAATTAAATATTTTAACATATCATTACACAAACTAAATGCTCTATCCACTTCATTAAATAAAAGATGTGTTTTAATTATATTTTGTATCTGCAACGTCTTATGGGTGAATAACTCAGGATATTTTCCCAAAAGATAATCATCATTTTGAATGGCTAGATGAGAGTATTGAATTGATTTTTCATAATTATTCAATTTATAATGATAAAGTGCCATTATTGGGAAATAACCCATATGTAAAATAGCCTTTTCATTGTCATTCAGATCTACTTTAGCCATGCATTCATTAATCTTCGTACAGGTCTCTTCAGATCTTATGTCTTTTTTTTGTAATTCGATAGCAAGGCTAGAGAATAATAAAAATAGATCATTAGTAATCTCAACATTCTCTATTCTTACCTCTTGATCGATAAGTTCAGTTAATTTTTCTCTGGTTAATTTTTCCAATTTTAACAGTGGCATGTCATCATTTTGAAACATAATTTTGAGAAAACTATTTATTGTTTGCATAGAATACTTTGAATGCATTGGTCTTTCCAAAGTGTTTTCTAAATTCCGACTAACCATCATACTATTAAAATTACATGTTAAAATTATTTTTTTAAGTTCTCACTATTATTTATTCTGCGCAGTCATGGATAACAATTCTTTTTGTATGACTTCTACATTCCATGATATTGCTTTTTATATTTTAATACAATTTTTAAAAGCAGGAAATAAAGAGTCGGCTAAATCTTTCCAAATCATTTGTCCTCCTCCTGCAATTATTTCTAATTGTTCTTCTGTCAGTTCTGTATTTTCTAACTCAGGCTCTGCTGGTATATTCAAATACACTTTAGATTTATCTGTCTGATCAACAACAACCAGCTCTTTTCCCTCAGGCAAAACCACTACTACACCTGTCAGTTTTTCTATTGCTTCTATTGGGTTTGAGAGTAGTTCTTTTCTAAATTCCGCATCTTCCCAAGCTTTAGATATAACTGCCTGTATAATTTGTTCTTTTTTGTCTTCCATAACATTGCCATTTTGTTGATGTAAAGGTAAAATGCTTTCTTTGTATAGATTTGCCAAGTTTTACTTCAAAACTGTCAGTTCTATTTCTTTTTGTCAATTATCTTTTTTTAACACCTGCTCCTGATAATATCAATTTTTAATAAGGTAAAAGTAAAAAGTATTTTCTCTATAGATTTGCCAAGTTTTGCTTCAAAACTGTCAGCTCTATTTCTTCTTACTTGGTTATCATTTTTAACATCTGCTCCTGATAACTTCCATTTTTAATAAGGTAAAGATAGCAAGTTGTTTCTCTATAGATTTGCCAAGTTTTGCTTCAAAACTGTCAGCTCTATTTCTTCTTACACGGTTATCATTTTTAACATCTGCTCCTGATAACTTCCATTTTTAATGAGGTAAAGATAGAAAGTTGTTTCTCTATAGATTTGCCAAGTTTTGCTTCAAAACTGTCAGCTCTATTTCTTCTTACACGGTTATCTTTTTTAACATCTGCTTCTGATAACTTCCCTTTTTAATAAGGTAAAGATAGAAAGTTGTTTCTCTACAGATTTGCCAAGTTTTGCTTCAAAACTGTCAGCTCTATTTCTTCTTACACGGTTATCATTTTTAACATCTGCTCCTGATAACTTCCATTTTTAATAAGGTAAAGATAGAAAGTTGTTTCTCTATAGATTTGCCAAGTTTTGCTTCAAAACTGTCAATGATTACTATCTGTTATATTCTTTCCGAATTGGCTTCAACAAAGTACATCTTAAGTTCTCCTTTTCCTTTTGCCTGGATATTTCCGCGGTATTCAAAAACGAAGCAGTCTTCATTTTTAATAAGGTGATAAAGCGATTCGCTTATATTTACTTTTCCTACCATCCCATTACTTTCTATTCTGCTGGCTGTATTGACAGTATCTCCCCACACATCGTACTGAAACTTTTTCACGCCTACAATTCCTGCGACAATAGGCCCTGCATGAATTCCTAATCGCATTTCAAAAGCAGGCTTATTGGTTTGTATGTTTTCAGTTTTTCTTTCTGCCATAAACCCTTGCATTTCAAGTCCGGCTAAAACAATATTCTTCAATGAATTCTGATCAGGTTTCGGAATGCCTCCCGCAGCCATATACGAATCTCCTATTGTTTTTATTTTTTCAATTTGATATTTTTCAGAGATAAGATCAAATGCTCTAAAACATACATTAATTTCTTCTACCAAACTCTGAGGAGACATCCTTTCAGCAGTTTGTGTAAAGGATTTAAAATCTGTAAACAGAATGGATACCAAATTAAAATCTCTGGCATTTACGCTTCCTTTTTGTTTTAGCTCTTCAGCAATCTCTTCCGGAAGAATATTCAGTAAAAGCTCTTCTGAACGATCTTTCTCTACTCTCAGAGCTTCTCTGGATTTTCTTACAAAATTGAGCCTGCTCCATAAACCTCCGGCAACAACAAGGATAAAGCATAAAGAAACAATGAAAATATTCCTTTGCTTTTCTTGTTCCTGTACCTCTTCCTTATGTTTTATCTGAATGATATGTTCTCTCTTTACATAGGCAATACTATCCGTTAACTGCTGTTTCTGAAACTCCATATTCATCATCCTGTTGGACGTTTCTTTAGAGTTTAAACTATCTTCAAAAATATTTGATTTTTCATAATAGCTAAGAGCTCTCTTATTATCGTTCAATTTTTTATAAGACTGGTACAGACAGTCACAGGCATCTTTTTTTAAGCTGAGAGAACCAATTTTTTGAGCAATAGCAAATCCCTTATTACACAGTTTTACCGCTTCATTATTTTTTCCTTGTTCTATATAAATATTACCGATAGCAATTTGAGAATCTCCTATATATTGCTGGCTGTTCATTTCTTTTGCCAGTTGTAATGTATTATTGAAATAGGCCAGAGCATTAGAATAGTCCAGCTTTCTATAAAATAAAGTTCCTAAATTATTGAGTACTTCTACTTTAATCTGCTTATCATTTTGTTCGTTCGCAATGCTAAGGGCTTTATTTAGATTTTTATAAGCAAGATCAAAATCTTTCATCCTAACCTGAATAGATCCGGTTGAATTTAAGTTCTGAGCAATAGCCTTTACATCATTTACTTTTTTATATACATCATATGCCCTTTTATAATATTTCAAAGCGCTGGAATAATCTTCAAGTTTAGAATAAATACCTCCTATATTTTGAGTGGTTATTGCTATGATTTTCGGATCTTTAATTTCTTTCTGTAACTCCAATACTTTCTGATAGCAGCTAAGGGCCTGAGGCAGTTTACCTAGGTAATAATAAGTTCCGCCCATGTTATTGGTAACTGAAGATATTCCTAATTTATATCCGGATTTCTTATATTCAGAGATACTTTTTTCAAAATATGAAAGAGACTGAACATAATTTCCCTGAAGAGAGTAGGAAATCGCCAAATAGCTATAACAATCTCCCGCTTTTTTAAAGTCTTTATTTTCGTAGTAACTCTCCAGACTTTTATTAAAGTATATTACAGATTCCGCAAAATTTCCTGATTCCTGTTTCTTTATACCAATATTCAAAAGACTGTCTGCCTTGTTTTTATTGATTGTAGAGTGATTCTCTTTTTTTACATGAGTCTGAGAAAAAGCTCTAGGGTGATTTCCGATAAATAAAAAACAAAAAAACAATATGTATTTATAATTTATCATAGCGAAAAGGTTTATAGCATTGGTATAAAGTAAGTATAGGGTATATCAAATGAATTCCAGACAATGTTTTGGGTTCATTAAAAATCGTATATAATTCTTGAAAAACAGGAATTATACACGATTTATAGAATCTTACAATCTACCCTCCACCAAAAATGCTTCCATCAGAATTAACTGGTTTAATGTAGATAGGTGGGTCTCCTTCATTCGCACCGCCGGATATGATATCCAACTGTTCCTCGTCTAGTTCCATATTGTCCATATTCGGCTCTGCCGGAATATTTACAAAAATGGTAGAAGAGTCTGTTTGATCCACAAACGCAAGATTCTTCCCTGCGGGCAAATTAATAGGACTTCCCAAAAAATTCTCCATAGTAGCTACCGGGTTCTGGATTAAACTGTTTTTAAATACAGGATCTTTCCATGCTTTTTTTACAACAGACTGTAAAATTTCCTCGTCTTTGATTAAATTCATAATTTTTTTTTTATTGTTAAACGGTATCTGTTCTAATATGGCATGGTAAATTTATTTTGTTTTAGACTGACAGAACTGACAAAAAAACCGACAAAAAAAAGAAAATGAGGAAATATTCTGTCTGAAAATGTTGAATAGAAATTCAACAGAAATAAAAAAGCCCTCCGTAATACATTACAGAGGGCTTTGTACCCCAGACGGGACTTGAACCCGTACGTCCTTGCGGACACAGGATTTTAAGTCCTGCGTGTCTACCAGTTCCACCACCAGGGCATGGTGTGGGCAAAAAAAAAGATTCGAACCAAGGGTTCCAACCTTCTTAAAAACTCTCCAGAGTCTTTCGAATTGTGCGGATGAAGGGACTCGAACCCCCACGCCTCACGGCACCAGATCCTAAGTCTGGCGTGGCTACCAATTACACCACATCCGCTGGTTTTGCTGATCTGAATACTCAGATTCAACCTGATTTCTTACAAATATAAGATTTTTATTTAAAGAACACTCTCTATTAAAACAAAAAACCCTCCGTAAGATATTACAGAGGGTCTTGTACCCCAGACGGGACTTGAACCCGTACGTCCTTGCGGACACAGGATTTTAAGTCCTGCGTGTCTACCAGTTCCACCACCAGGGCATGGTGTGGAGCGAAAAACGGGATTCGAACCCGCGACCCCAACCTTGGCAAGGTTGTGCTCTACCAGCTGAGCTATTTTCGCATAGTGCGGATGAAGGGACTCGAACCCCCACGCCTCACGGCACCAGATCCTAAGTCTGGCGTGGCTACCAATTACACCACATCCGCTGGTTTTTTATATTGTAAGTTTTAAAGAGCTTGCTTCGTTTTTGTGAGTGCAAATATAGGACAATTTCCTTTACTACCAAACTTTTCAGGAAAAAAAAATAAAATTTCCATATTTTTTTTTCACGCCTTCTTTTATTACATTTCATTTTCTTACTTTTACATCGTTAATATTTACGATATGGAATTACAAGGAACGGTAAAGAAACTTTTTGATGCTCAAACATTTGCGAGCGGGTTTCAAAAAAGAGAAATGGTTATTTTGACCCAAGAACAGTATCCACAGCCGATAAACATAGAATTTTTATCTGATAAAATCAGTTTATTAGATAATCTTAAAGAAGGAGAAAACGTAAAAGTAGGAATCAACATCAGAGGGAGAGAATGGGTTTCTCCTCAGGGTGAAACTAAATACTTCAACTCTATTACAGGGTGGAGAGTAGAAAAAGTTTCTGACAATGCTGCAGAACCTACTCAGGCGATGCCACAGCAATCTGCATCTCCAGTTTCTAATGAGAATCCGTTTGCCGGAGACGACGATGATGATTTACCTTTCTAATTAAAGAATAAAGATCAAATATAAATCCTGCTTTTTGAAGTGGGATTTTTTTTCTAAAAATGGTCCGATTAGACAAAAACGAGATTTCATTTCCTGACCCTGAGCTTTATGATGGTCATGAGGGAGTGGTTGCTTTTGGTGGCGACCTGTCTGTAGAACGTATTTGGTTTGCTTATCAGCTGGGCATTTTTCCATGGTACAATCCCGGAGAGGAGATCCTTTGGTGGTGTCCAGATCCAAGATTTGTTCTTATTCCTGAAGAATTAAAAATCTCAAAATCAATGAGAAAAATCTTAAATAGGAATGTTTTTACTTTTTCTGAGAATAAGAATTTCAGGGAAGTCATCAGGAACTGCCAGCAAGCCACCAGAAAAGGGCAGTCAGGCACATGGCTTTCTGATGAACTGATGGAGTCTTTTGTTCAACTCCATGAATACGGCCTAGCCAAAAGCATTGAAGTGTGGCAGGATGAAGAACTTGTAGGGGGTTTTTACGGATTGCAGATTGGAAATGTATTCTGCGGAGAAAGTATGTTTGCTAAGGTAAGTAATGCTTCAAAGGCAGGATTTATCAATTTTGTGGAAAGCAACAAGAAAAATATTGAAATAATTGACTGTCAGTCACATACCGAACATTTGGAGAGTTTGGGGGCAAAAATGATTCCCAAAAAAGAATTTCTAAAAATCTTACACGAAAATAATGAACGCAGATAAAGAAAAGTGGGTTCTTCTGGTTGTCCTCAGCATTATCTGGGGATCATCCTTTATTTTAATCAAAAAATCACTGGAACACTTCAATCCGTTTCAGGTTGGATCTTTAAGAGTTCTTATTGCCGGCATTATTCTGCTTCCGGTTGCTATTTCCAATTACAAACTTTTCCCTAAAAAACATTTGAAATGGTTGATTCTGGCTGCTTTCACCGGAAACTTCATCCCCATGTTTCTGTTTCCGATTGCTGAAACCGAAATAAGCAGTAGTATTGCAGGGATTATCAACTCCATGATGCCTATTTTCGTCATTATTGTTGGAGCTTTGGTATGGAAGTTCGAAACAACTAAAAAACAAATTGTGGGCACATTAATAAGCTTCACCGGAGTCTGTATCCTCGCATTTGGAGGCGGAGACAGCGGAGAATTGAAAATGATCCCGATTCTGTTGCTTTTATTGGCTACTTTATGCTACGCAATGAGCACAACGACCGTGAAATCCAGACTAATGGAGGTATCTTCCACGGTTTTATCTGCTTTTGTTTTCTCATTTGTTTTATTACTTCCGTCCATTATCGCCTTAACAGGCACAGGATTCTTTTCAGAGTTCAGCTTTTCAAAGGATAATCTGATGGGACTTATGTTTGTCAGCCTTTTATCTGTTTTCGGAACCGGATTGGCAATGATGATGAATTATCGTTTGCTGAAAGTTTCCTCTCCTCTTTTTGCTTCAACGGTTACTTTGGTAATGCCAATCGTTGCAATTATCTGGGGAATCATTGATGGTGAAAAACTCACTTATTTACAATTTATAGGAGCCGGAGTTATTATTGCCGGACTCATATTTTTAAGAACAAATACAAAAAAATAAAATCATATTATAAATTAAATTATATTTGGATGATTTAACTTATAACTATGAAAAAACTTCTACTTTTTTGGGCTATAGCCTTATCTACACTTTCTTGTTCCAACTCTGATGACACTCCTTTTGACAACAGTGATCCGTCTAATCAAAGCGTAATTCTTCCCACTAAGATGACGATGGACGGTATTGTAATGAAAATCAATTACAACGGAACCAAAATCATCAGTATGATTAACAACATTAATCATGGACAAAGAGTGGAGTTCTCTTATACCGATGATTATGTTTCCGGGATTAAACATTACGAAAATAATGTTCTTGAAAGCTCTGTAGAATATGGATATTCTAATGGGCGCATGGCTTCGGCTGTCATAAAGGAATATTCCACTACCGGAACTGTACAGAATACGGTTGCATTTACTTATAACTATACCAGCAATACGGAAATCAATGTAAAAAGACAGACGAATTCAGGAACTACCGGTTCTTATACGATCAACAGTGTATTTACGTACAGCAATGGAAATATGGTAAGTAACGTAGGATCAGGAACCGGAATCGTCAATGGAAATACGGTTAATTATACAGAAAAAGAGACTTATACCTATACTGATAAGAACTATCCTTTCAAAAATGTCAAAGGTTTTGACAAAATCATATTCAATGGAAATGAAAGCAGTGATGGGATAAGCATGCTATTTTCGAATATTAAGAACAGCTTAAGCACTTATAAAGGAGAGTTTACCAATACGACTGCCGGAGGAGGAACAGCAACCGGAACAACGTCTCACAAGTATACAACTACTTTTAATACTGCCGGTTATCCATCTGAAGAAAGCAGACAATCTCTTGATGTGAATGGAAATGCAAATACCAGTGTTCCGGATAAATTTTTCTACGAATACAACTATCAATAAAAAAACCTGCATTTCTGCAGGTTTTCTGTTATTTGTTAGAGACATCTAGTTCTTTTTCTTCACTTTATTGGCCTTGACCTTTTTCACTTCGTCTTTAATGAAAGGATATTTTTTCTGCATATCCTTAGCTAAAGAAGGATCAAGTTCCAATGCTTTTTGAAGAGATTCCATTCCTTTATCCTGTTCTTTCAGATTGTAAAAACAATTGCTCAATTGATAAAACAGCTCGGCTCTGTGATGTTTTTTAATGGCTCTGTTCAAGACTGTTACCGCATCTTCATACTCTCCTACTAACATTAAAACTTCTGAATAGGCATACCAGTTGTAGAACCTTGAAGGTTCAGCATCCACCAGTTTTTTAAGACAAGAAAGGCTTTCTTCAAACTTCCCCGAATCGATGAATAAAAACGCCAGTCTCTTCTGATAGTCAAGATTGTTTTCATTCAGCTGGGTAGCTTCTTTGGCAAAATGTAATGCTTCAGACATTCCTCCCATTTCTTCATAAAGATAAGACTGTTCCATCATCGCAAGATAAAACTGAGGGTCTTCTCTCAATGATTTTTGGAATGAATTTAAAGCTAAAATAGGCTGTTTTAAAGCCTTGTTGCATAATCCGATCTTATAAAAAGTAAATGCTTTTGTATATTCCAGCTCCAGCATTTCTTCATAAGTTTCGATGGCCTTCTGGTATTGTCCCAAAGCTTCATAACAGGCTGCTTTATTGGCATATACTCCTACAGAGTTTGAGTTGATTGCCAGTAAATAGTCATAGCCTCTTATCGCTTCATCATAATTTTTTCTGTTGAAATAGAATTGACCGTATTCAAACCAGGCGGTTTCAGAATAAGGGAATTCATCTAAATATTCATTAAGAAAGGCAATAGCCTCCTCACTCTTATTCAGGTCACTGAAACACACCATACAGTTTTCCAGCGAATATTCATCCGTAGGATCTTCTTTCAGTGCTTTTCTGTAATGTTTAAGAGCGTTAAAAGGATCTCCGAGATTCACATATTCATCCGCAATAAAGTTGTGGAGAAAGTTTTCTTCTTCCTCTAATGTCAAAGCTTTTTTACAGATTTCAATGGATTTTCTGGGATTTCCTAGGTTCGAATAATACTTGGCGTAGCAAACCAAAAAGTCTGTATGCTCCATAGAAGCACCTTTCAGTTCGTCAATAAGTTCTTTCGCCGTATTATACTCTTCCCACTCCAGAAGGATCTCAAGTCTTTTGATCTTGATATCCAACGAATTGGGATGAAGCTTTAGCCCATAATTAACAGCCATGTCAGCGTAATTAAAGTCACCAAGCTCCAAATAATAAACAATAATGTCTTCTAACTCTTCGGTATCGAAGTAGAATTCGTCATTGTTTTCCATCATTTCCTCGAACTTTTTTACAAGTTCATTTCCAAAATACTCTTCCAATAGTGTCCTCTTTGTCGGCCCAACGCTTGAATTTGCTTACAAACCTCGGCAAACGTTTAGTTAATAATACATCTGAAACTGATATTCAAATATTTATGCAAAGTTGCAACTTTTTTTTGAATATTCCATTTCATAAATTTCTATTATAAAAATAGTAAAAAAAGAAAACCGATAAAAGGATTGTGGATAAAAAAACGGAAATTGGGGTTAAATTCTTATGACCAGACGTTTTCCGCTTTCTATTTCAGCGTTCCATATGGTTTCGATATCTTTAATATCAACTTCGTGAGTTTCCATTTTAATTTCCCCTTCAACTGCTGCCTGAAACATTTCCGGGATAATTTCCGAAAAAAGTAGCGCTGATTCTTCTTTTGTCCAGCTTCCCAATCCTGATCCTGAAATCTGAATATCAGTTCCTCTGAGGATCTGAGAAGACAGCTGAATGGTATCCCCGCTCATTCCTCCTATCGTTACAAGCTTTGTCTTATGGGAAAAGGTTCCGTCTCCTTTGAAAGCAGACAAAATCATTTCTACAGAATGACCCCAGACATAATCTATGATAATATCTATCGGTGTTTCCTGATGAATTTCTTTTATTTTTTGTTTAAAATCATTGTCCTCCAATTTTAGAGAAACGATCTCATCAGCACCCAGTTCAAGTAAAGACTGCAAAGATTCTTCATTTCTTCCGGTAACAATAATTTTCTGTGCTCTATATAATCTGGCGATCTGGACAGCCATTCTGCCTGTAATTCCTGTTGCTCCATTAATCAGTACAGTATTTCCAGGCTGTATTCCTGCTTTGAACTTTAATGCCATTGCTGAGCCCATAACGGCGTTGGGCAATGCTGCAGCCAGAGAAAAATCAAGTCCTTCAGGAATTGGAATGATCATCTTTTTATCTGCTACAGCTTTTTCGGATACAGTCCCTTTTTTGCTGAAAAAATAGACTTTACTTCCGTTTTCCAGATATCCTACGCCGTCTGTTCCGATAACCGCTGGCTGGTGTTTCTGATTTTCTGTTGAATAATGATTTCCACCTGCTCTGGCTCTGTCGAGATTTTTAATTGATGCGGCTTTTACTGAAATCAAAATTTCATTTTCCTGTACTTCAGGCTCCTGGAAATCTGCATATTGAGGAATGCTTCCTTTTGCAAATACTACGGCTGCTTTCATTCTTTTAATTTTTATACAAAATTAGGAGTGTAGAAGGCTGTGAAGCGATAACATTTGTTATCAGTTTGGAAAAGGGAGCTGGAAGCGGGAGGTTGGGACTTTATAAAGCCGGTAACAGAGTTAACAAACGCAGCAATCGCTAGGAAACATGATATTGTTATTATTATTTGTTCACAAGGACATTTCGTTCAGCAAAGAATAGCTACCCTTGATGAGTGGAACACCTTTGCGAGCATTTTTATTATTCTTCGCGAACATCGCGTTTAAAATTTAAACAGGACAAATACAAAGTAATGCGGTGTCTTTTTAAATATCCAGCTTCTGGCTTCCATCTTCCATCCTCTTAAAGTCCTTCTTTCAATATTTTGCTTTTGATTCTGCTGAGATGTACAGTAGTAATGCCAAGATAGGAAGCAATATAATGCTGGGGAACTCTTTTGATGATCTCAGGTTTTTGTTTAACTAAATTCAGATATCGCTGCTGCGGAGTATCCTTAATGAATGAAAAGAAATGTTTCATATAATCGAATACCCTTTCGAAAAGAGCATCCATAAAAAGATTTCTAAGCTCCGGATTTTCGTAAACTTCTTCCAGAAAAGCTTCCACATCAGGTTTATTAATTTTGTATAAAATACAGGGTTCTATGGTCTCAAATGAAACCATGCTTGGTAAACCTTTTTTAAAGCTTTCAAGAGAGGAAAACATTGTGTTCTCAGGGAAAAACTGAAAGGTAACATCTTTTCCGTCATTATTATACCAGGCTCTTACCATCCCTTTTTCAAGATAATAGGCATTGCAGGAAACTTCACCTTCTTTTAAAAGCAAAGTCTTGGCAGGAACATTCATACGCTGGAAGCTGCCCAGAAATTTTCTCCACTTTTCTTTAGGGAAAGGAAATCTGTTTTTAATATGTTCAAACATTTCTGGTATAAAAAAAGAACGGACTGTTTGTCCGCTCTTCATATATTTTTAGATTAAACTCTTGATTTTAGCAATGATATCATCTCCCAACTGATCTGCCTCTTCCTGAGATTTAGCTTCAGTATAAATTCTGATGATTGGTTCTGTATTGGATTTTCTAAGGTGAACCCAGTTGTTTTCAAAGTCTATTTTAACACCATCTACTATAGAGACTTCTTCATTCTGATATTCCTGTTCCATTTTGCTTAAGATCGCATCTACATCAATCTCCGGCGTAAGTTCTATTTTCTTTTTACCCATGAAATAGCTTGGATATCCTGCTCTTAATTCAGAAACGGTCTTGTTTTCTTTAGCTAAATGTGTTAGGAATAAAGCGACTCCTACTAAAGAATCTCTTCCGTAATGCAATTCAGGATAAATAATTCCTCCGTTTCCTTCTCCTCCGATCACCGCATTTTTCTCCTTCATCAAAGTAACAACGTTTACTTCTCCTACAGCACTTGCAAAGTATTCTGAATTGTGGCTTTGTGCCACATCTCTCAATGCACGGCTTGAAGAAAGGTTGGAGATTGCTACTCCATTTTTATTTTTCAACAGGTAATCTGCAACGGCTACCAGGGTGTATTCTTCCCCGAACATTTCTCCTTTTTCATCAATAAGGGCTAATCTGTCTACATCCGGATCTACCACCACTCCTAAGTCTGCATTTTCTTTTTTCACAAGGTCACAGATATCTCCCAAATGTTCTTTCAACGGTTCAGGATTGTGTGGGAAGTGTCCCGTAGGTTCACAATATAATTTGATGGTTTCACAACCTAATTTATCTAAAAGCATTGGAATAGCAATTCCTCCTGTAGAGTTTACAGCATCAAGAACTACTTTAAAATTCTTTGCTTTGATTGCTTCCACGTCTACCATCGGTAAATCCAGGATCTGCTGAATATGGATATCAAAAGCATCGTCTCTTGTTTCATATTTTCCAAGATCGTCTACTTCTGCATAGTTGAAATCTTCGCTTTCTGCCAAAGCCAGTACTTCAGCTCCGTTTTCACCACTGATGAATTCTCCTTTTTCGTTTAATAATTTAAGGGCATTCCATTGTTTTGGATTATGAGAAGCAGTAAGGATGATTCCACCGTCTGCATTCAGCTCAGGCACCATTACTTCAACAGTCGGGGTTGTAGAAAGACCCAGATCTACCACATTAATTCCTAATCCCTGCAATGTAGCTGTAACTAAAGAGGAAACCATCTGGCCAGAAATTCTGGCATCTCTTCCGATGATAAGGGTAAGATCTTTTTTGTTTTTATTATTTTGAAGCCAGGTTCCGAAAGCGGATGCGAATTTTACAACATCCAGCGGTGTTAAGTTATCATTTACTCTTCCACCAATGGTTCCGCGAATTCCGGAAATAGATTTTATTAATGACATGATGTTTTTGCTTTTATTTTGTTCTTTCTGAATTTTTCCAACGCAAAGATACTTAAAAGACCCTTCAACTTATAGAACGGGAATCTTTTTTTGGACTTTATCGTAGGTATTTTTCACAACTTTCGGTGGTGCAAAACGATACCCAATATATAACAGTCCATAAAGGTTATTATTTTCAACTGCTTCTCCGTTTTTCTGATACGTATAAGCCCTAAAGTTCATCCTTCCTCCAAAAAGAAAGCGGTCTGAATTATATCCCACGTGAAGACCTCCTTCCATTCTCAGGGTTACAAACTGTTCGTTTTCTTTCTGCTCATTGTTCTCCTGGGAGCCTGAAAACTGTCCTCCAAGTCCTACAGAAAGGTAGGGAGCAACATTCACTTTATCTCTTATAATCCAATTATAAAAGTATCCCATATTGGCCCCTATTTTATACTGAACTTCCTTGTTTTTCACTTCATTTATTGTATTGGTGAAAAAGCTGACATCATAATCCAGATAAGGAATCCAGCTTCCGCTGCTTTTTTTCTGCCATTCACTGTGAGTATATACACTTTTGGCTGAGAAGTTTTTATTGAACACATACGATGTTGTTCCTCCAAAACTCACCACTTTTAAGTCTGGAAACTGTAAATAAGCATCTGCTTCCTGCCAGTCCGGAACAAAATCTTTCATATTTTCCACGTAAAACCCTTTTACTTTTTTATAATAAAAAGTCTGGATAAATCTTTTTGGAAAAAACCTGAAGCTCAGATCTGTATAAGAACTTTTCCCTTTCAGATCATCCTCATTATTTCCCGGGATAAATTTTGGGGAAAAAGAGAGGGTTGCACTAATGGCACGGTAGTCAATAGATACGGACGTTCTTGTTTTGTTATTGATGGACAGTTCCATTTTATCATTTCCTCGCTGGGAAAGAATATACTTTTCAAGATTGGTATCCAGATTAAGGCGGATCATCACCTGATCTCTATACGATTTTACTAGTGTTGTATCTGTCTGACACCTAGCGTAAAAAATGCATGAGAACAACAAGAGAACTGAAATTGTGTTTTTTAGAGTCAAAATAATTAATATTTTCAAAGGATGAAAATACTATTATTTTTTTATTTCTATTAAACCTTGTTTAAGAACAGCCGCAATCTTTATCACAGTTGGTTCTTTTGGAGCTGAATTTCTTAGGAGCGAAATTTTTTTTAAGTACTTTAAATAAAGAGTAACAAGCAAATGCTACAATTAATACAATAAGTACGTACTGAATGATTAATGATGAGTCCATTACTTTAAAATCTGATATACTATCATCGACACAAAATATGCCAAACCTGTCATCATGACTACCTGAAAGCCAGTCCATTTCCAGCTTTTGGTTTCTCTGTAGACTACTGCAAGTGTAGAAACACACTGCATTGCAAATGCATAAAAAAGAAGCACCGAAATTCCGGTTGCAAAACTGAAGACTTTTTCACCGTTTGGTTTTACATCTCTTCTCATTTTATCAATAACTTTCACTTCCGGAGCATCATCTTCCAGGCTATAGAGCGTAGACATTGTTCCCACAAAGACTTCCCTTGCCACGAAGCTTGTAAGGATTCCTACTCCCATTTTCCAGTCGTAACCAAGAGGAGCAATTACAGGTTCTATTCCTTTACCCATCTTAGCAAGGTAAGAATGGTCCAAGTGAACATCTGCAGCTACAAATTCATTTGTTTTCTGGCTTGGCCCGAAATAGCTTAAAAACCAGATAATGATACTTACGATGAAAATTATTTTCCCGGCTCCGGTAATGAAGTCCCATACTTTTCCTAAAACCATTTTAAAGTCATATCCGAAAAGTGGTTTTTTATAGGCTGGAAGATCCATTACGAGATACGTTTTTCCTTTACTTTTAATAAATCTTTTAAGGATTGCTGCAGAGAATAAAGCGACTAAAAACCCAAGGAGATACATTCCCATCAGGACCAGTGCTTTGTATTTGATTCCTAAAAATGTTCCTTCTGATATAATCAGTCCGATAATGATGCTGTAAACAGGAAGTCTCGCAGAACATGTCATAAATGGGGTTACCAATATCGTAAGCAATCTTTCTTTTACATTTTCAATATTTCTTGTAGAGATCACCGCCGGGATCGCACAGGCAGTCCCTGACACAAGGGGAACGATACTTTTTCCGTTAAGCCCGAAAGGACGCAGTAATCTGTCCATCAGGAATACTACTCTTGCCATATATCCTGAATCTTCCAATAAATAAAGGAAATACAAGAGAATTCCGATCTGTGGTGCAAAAACCACAATTCCTCCGATTCCGGGAACGATTCCATTTGAAATCAATGAATTAATTGGTCCTTCAGGAAGATGTTCGCTTGTAAATGCGGCCAGCCAGGAGAATGTATCTTCAATCCAGCTCATCGGGTATTCTGCAAGGAAGAAAACACTTTGAAAAATAATCAGCAGAATAGCTAAAAAGACCACATAACCCCAGAATTTATGAACCAAAACTTTATCCAGTTTCTCGGTTAATAATTCTTTGAACTGAGCCTTTTTAAAAATAACATCAGCCAGTATTTTGTCAACATTCTGGTACCTTCTTACAGTTTCCTGAACCTGTAATCTTTTAGGAACCAAACTTTTAGAATCAGGTTCATTGAGCTGTTCCATTACTCCGCCGATTCTTCCAAGATCTGTTCCCAGAGAAAGGCTCATCCATGCTTTATATTCGTTATCGAAACCTTTATGTGCTGCCAGTTTCTGAATAAAGTCTCTGTGTTCGTTTGGTGTTTCAAAAGAAAGTTGATCTGTTTTTACGAATTCATTGTTATAAACAGCTTCCCTTACTTCATCAATCCCGATTTGTTCTTTGGCATTGGTCTGAATAATTTTAATGCCTAATGCTTCGGAAAATTTTTGAATATCGATAGTAATTCCTCTTCTTTCTGCCTGGTCAATCTGATTGACAATCAGAATCATTGGAATGCCAAGGTCCTGAATCTGCTGAAACAACAGCAGCCCTCTTTTTAAACTTAATGCTTCAAGAATATAAACAACTCCTGCGTAGTTTTTCTGCTCGTCAATAAGATATTTGGAGAAAATGGCCTCATCTTCTGAGCTCGGGTATACACTGTAAGAACCTGGAAGATCTATCACCTCAACTTCTTCATTTTTGTATATGTAGTTTCCCGAATGACTTGCAACGGTAACGCCGGCGTAGTTCCCGGTCTTCTGCTTTTTGTTGCAAAGCGTATTAAAAACCGTTGACTTTCCTACATTAGGATTCCCGACTAAAAGTATCTGTTTTTTCTTGTTTTCCTGCATTAATTCAATTCTTCAACAATGATGTAATCTCCTTCTTCCTCACGAAGAGCAATCCGGCTTTTTTCTGCTCCAAATTCTACATACATTGGCCCGCTGAACGGAGCCTGATACAAAATTCTGAAAATGGTCTCCGGAAGAAGCCCCATTTCAATAATTTTATTGGGCATTTTAAGATGGTCGTTATCATATCCCAATATCTTCCCCATTTTATTTTTAGGGAATCCACTTAATTTATGTAATCCTTTCTCTTTCAAAGCCTAATTTTTAGTCCTGCAAATATACGCTATTTAAATTTAATCTAAATAACGTTTTGAGATAAAAGAAATAAGCCCAGACACATCGTTGTATCTGGGCTTATTTATATCTTATTAAGATTATCCTTCTGCTCCAAGCTGAAAACAATGAACAGGAGGCCCCGCAATTACAGGACCAACAGCAAGTTCAATAGCACATTTTTCTTCTGTAGTCAATTCCTTTTCCCTCTCTTTTGCAGTTGTGGATAATGTAATAGGTTTTTGTAGTTGATCTGTTTTTTCAATAGTCTTCTTAGTGACTAAAACAGTTTCTGTTGCCTTTTGGGGCTCCGTATTTTTATTTGGAGATTCATTTTTAGCAAATAGCAATGCAGATGTTGTCAGCAGAACTGCGACAATAGATTTTTTCATGGTATAATTTTTAAATTAGTTTTAGCAAACATATGAGAATAAAAAATAAAATCAAATTTTTTCAGAGAATTTTTTAAAATTTCTGCTGGTCAAACGTAGAATTTACCTGATAAAAAGAAATCAACCCAAACACATTGCTGTATCTGGGTTGATTCAAAATATAATTTAGTTGATATGAAGTCTTACTTTTTCTTCTTGTCAGAAGGCTGTTCTTTTTCTATGGGATTATCATTGGACCCGAAGAAATCTTTCACCTGCTTTTCCAGCCTTTTCATGAAATCTCCTACAGTTCCGTCTGTTCCCGGCATGGGTCTGCTCATATTCTCTGCAGTCATATATGGACGGGATTCTGCAAAAGGATCTGCTTTGTATCCTTCATAAGATTTAAGAAACTTTTCTTTTGATGTAGGTGTTACTGTATTGCTCATCATTCCCATCTTAGCATTGATCTTATCGGCATATGATAATTCATCATAATTTTCGATCTTTTTATTTCCGCTCAATTGCCATGAATAGTTTTTATCAGCGTCTTCGATTTTTACAATCAGACCAGGAAGTCCTTTAAATTTGTAAGGTCCATCCTGAAAAGGGATATCCGAACTGAACCATGCAGTCCATGTTCTTCCTCCAAATTCAGTAGTTGCTTTCTGAGCATTGTACGCGCCTATTTTTTGTTTATCTGGTAGAATACTCCATTGCAGCTTCGGATCGTCTTCATATGAGAACAGATTTCTGCTGATTCTGTCTACATACTGTACTTTCATGTCAGGATAAGTCTTAATAATTTTATATGAAAATTTCGGCCACCTAATCAACTTGGTCATATCCTTAAAAGATTTGGTTTTCTCCATTTCTTCTATCTGAACTTTAATGATAGAATCCTGAGCCGGCATTGTATAATCCTGGTAGATTGATTTCTTTGGGGTTATATCAAGAATAGTAATAATCTTATCCATTCTCGCCGAATCTTTTTTCGGCTTAAAAGTCAGTTCATAAAAGAAACGGTTGGCTGTTTCTTTTGACTCCTGAGCTCCTGCAAATGCAAAAAGAGCAATAAGAAATACTGAGAATAACTTTTTCATTGTAACAAGTTTTATATAATTAGTAATCACTTGTCTTCTTTTGTTACAGTTTTTCTGAAATTTTATTTTTCGGTAAAAAATATTCACCTGTTTCAAATCTTTACTAATTAAAAAATTATGATTCTCTTAAAACAGTTTCATATTTAAAACGCTTACCTTTAAGTTTCTAAAAAACAAAATATTATGGATACCTTATCTCAATTAAAATCCGAACTGGAGGGAGAGTTCCAAACCACAAAAAAATTTATTGAACTATTCCCTGAAGGAAAAAACGATTATGCTCCGCATGAAAAAAGCATGAAAATGATGCCTCTTGCTACCCATCTGGTAGAAGTTTTTGAATGGCCGAACACTATTTTAAAAACTTCGGAACTGGATTTTGCCAAGGGAGATTATAAACCTACCATTCTTTCTACTAGAGATGAACTCATGAAAAAACTGGAAGATGATTACCAGTCTGCAAAAACAGCATTGGAAAACAGTACAGAAAACGATCTGAATCCCAGCTGGACGATTAAAAATGATGGGCACGAACTGGCAAGCTGGAGCAAGTACGGAGCCATCCGGCATGCTTTAAACCAGATTACGCATCACAGGGCTCAACTGGGAGTGTATTACAGACTAAACAATATTCCTTTGCCGGGAAGCTATGGGCCTTCAGCAGACCAGCAAAGCTTTTAATTTCAGTATATCTCAATAAAAAACCAATCCGTATGGATTGGTTTTTTTTTATTTAAAGTTGAATTTTACACTTAGCATCACCTGACTTGGGCGGAGTTGCATACTTGTTTGTGTGATATTCGTATTATCAATATCGATTCTTTCAAACACTCTCTTATTTGCTATATTCATCCATTTTAATTCAAAATCAATTTTCTTTTTAGCCCATGAGAACTGATATGAAACATCAAAGAAACCATTATTATACTTTATGTCTGCAGATTTTGAATTGATCTGATCCCAATAAAACCCTATGGTATGGTTTTCTAATGGATAGAAAAATACGTTAAGATTGTGGCTGTATCCTTCTGACTTTCCTTTATTATCTGTAAGGAAAATATTAGATGTCTTATTCCATGTTTTAGATGCGTTAAAATCTACACTCATCCATGAGAAATAAGTATTGTTAAATTTAATTCCTAGCGTATTTCCATTTGTTTTATTATCAATATTATCAGTATTTCTGATGGATTGAGATTTAGAAATGGTATTGTTATAACTTAATGAAGCATTGGTTTTAAATTTTGGAAAATACTTTCCTATTTCTGCATAATAGGTATTGCTGGTCCTTTTATTTTCTTTCTCCAAGTATTCTGTTACTCTGAAGCCTGATTCACTAACGATACTTGAAGCAATAAGGTTATTTTTTGCATCACTTATTCTATATCCAACGTTAAAGAAAAGGTTATTTAACGGATTTCTGTACTCCAATCTTGTTCCTGCATTTTTAGTAGTAGTCTGAGGGATCGGATTTTTAGGGTTCATCACATTAAATCCTCCTGGACTTGTGAGAATATATCCTGCATAAGCTGTCTGAATATCTCCGAAGTTATTACTAATTCCTCCATTCAAACTCGCTTTGAAGAAGGAAGCAAATGAATATTGAGCAAAAACATTAGGAGTAAAAGTTACTTTACTTAATGATTTGGAAACATTTCTAAATGCATCTTCAGCCTTAATATTATTGAAGTTTACAGGGAAACTTGAAAATAAACTCCATGACTCAGATTTATAATTGATTCCTACGGAAGCCGATGGATTAACTCTCGTAAATTTCAGATCATTTTCATAAGTTAAATTTGCAAAATCCGGTTTATTATCTACAGTACTTCCATCAAAATTTGTTGTCAAATTATCAGTTGAAAAATCAAGTCCTACCTGTGGTGTGAATGTCCATCCTTTTGAAGTGAAACTGATATTTGCAGAATGTGATGTATCTAAAGATTTAATCCTGAAATATTGCAAAGCAGTACTGCCTGGTGTGAATTTTATGGTTGTAAAATCAGTACTTCCAGGTTCTTTATATGGAAACTGTAAATAATTGGCAGGAGAAATTTCTAAAATCTGTTTATCATTCTGATAGCTCAGATAGGATTTGAAATTCACCATTTTTTCTTTCCATGGAATAATTGTACTTAAGGAGTTCTGGAAAGATGTTGTAGGTGATTCCAATGCTTCGTTTCCTATCCTGTAACCCTGCTTATCATTTCTTTCTGCAAAAGCCCTATCTGCATTCCAGAATTGAGAGAATGTTGTTGTATTTTTAAAGAATCCTTTTTTTGCATTTTTTGTAAAAATCAGTTCTCCTTTTAATTTGTCTGTATAGAAATTGTTCAGGAACCTTGTTGTATATTGTGTACCCTGCTGGATATCTCTAGTAACACTATTAGACTCTCTTTCCACCGCATTATTGGTATAGTTGGCATTGGCTTTAAGCTCCCATTCTTTCTTTTTATCAATATTGGTAAGATAATTTGCTGACAGATAATGAACACTGTTCATCAAATATCTTTTTACAGGAAGATCAGGTACGGATGCATTCTCTACACTTAGCCAATTATTTTGCGAGATGTTACTTCTTCTTCCTTCCCATGAGCTTCCAAAAGCCAGAATATTTCCTTCATTTTCCACCTGCTCACCCATGTTATTGGTTTTATAATTGACAACCCATTGGCTTTTCTGCCCGAAAAACATAGGCGTCAGTTTTACATTCCAAAGCCACGGATCTCCAAATCCGGTTCCTACTTCTCCTCTTCCAGTCATGGTGACAGAGTTTTTCAGTTTGATATTGATGGCTGCCTGATCTGAAGGGACTTTATCCTGAAGGATTTTTACCGGCTGGTGGTTCTCCAGAACTTCTACTTTCTGTACAGCATCTTTAGGAAGGGAATTGTTGATGGTTCCATAACCTCCTTCCATAAGGTCTTTTCCGTTGACGTAGAATTTATTGATGGCATTTCCCTGATAAAGAATTGTTCCGTCCTTGTTTACTTCAATTCCCGGAATCTTTTTCATTACATCAGCAAGGGTTCTGTCGTTTTTACTATTGAAAGCCTTAAGATCGTAAGAGATGGTGTCGCCTCTTGCGGTGATCATTTTGGTTTTCAGCTGTACTTCTTTAATTTCTGTAGCTTCAGACTGCATTTTAAAGTTCAGAGTCTGATCGCTGTTATTAATTTGCTTCGTAAGAGGTTTCTGATTGAATGCTTTCACTTTTAAATCCACATTGGATTCAGCGGATGTAAAAGTTACTTTATATTCTCCTTTGGAATTCGTAATGGCATAAGCAAGAATAGCATCTTTACCGGGCTCTTCTATCGTTACACTGGCGCTTGGTATTGCTACCCCGTCATCATCCGTGATCTTTCCTGAGATCGTTTTCTGTGCGAAAGTAAGCACCGTAAAGAAAAGCATCAGAAATAAGGAAATATTTTTTTTCATACTTATTATTTGCTCAATTAGTTAATGGATATTGTTTTTTGTTACACTTTTTATAAAGATGAATTTTATAGATAAAAGTTAAACCATTATCACTACAAACATAGTGATAATTTTTAAGCTTTTGATTTTCTTTGAAAAAAGAAATCTTTTTAAGCAGATTCACAATCTGTTTATCCGCTTTTGCGAATATTTAATTTATCATAAAATGATGTTTGGCATAAAAAATTTGCAAAAGAAGTGGATGATTTATTTTTTGATTTATGTAACATAATCTGAATAGATTTTGTCTTATTGATTAGATAAAAGAACAATTTTAAGCAGAAGCTAAGAAATCAATAATCTTACTTATTCTAAATAGGAAAATCTGATTTGAATCATAGATTAAAAAAAAATTAAACACTGGTACATCAATATATATTTAATAATTTTGTAACATAAAATTTATAAAATGGGAATTATTTTAAAGCCTATAGATGTTGTAGATGACATTTCGAAAGAAGAATTCTACGAAAAATATCTGAAGCCAAGAAGGCCCGTTGTCATCAAAAATATGGCAAAAAAATGGCCTGCTTACCAAAAATGGACGATGGAATATATGAAGGAGGTTGTAGGAGATGTGGAGGTCCCGCTATATGACAGCTCAAAGGCAGACCCTTCTGCTCCCATCAATGCGTCAGCAGCAAAAATGAAGTTTGGAGATTACATAGATCTTATTCAGCGAGAACCTACTGATCTTAGAATTTTCCTATTCGACCCCATAAAATATGCTCCTAAACTTTTGGAAGATTATATTTCTCCTAAAGAATTAATGGGAGGCTTTCTTGATAAATATCCGAATATGTTCTTTGGAGGAAAAGGTTCTGTAACCTTCCTTCACTTCGATATCGATATGGCCCATATTTTCCATACCCATTTCAATGGAAGAAAACATATCCTTCTTTTCGATTATAAATGGAAAGAACGCCTTTATCAGATACCCTATGCTACGTATGCACTTGAGGATTATGATATCGAAAATCCGGATTTCACAAAATTCCCGGCACTGGATGGTGTAGAAGGTATTGAATGCTATCTTGAGCATGGTGATACTTTATTTATGCCTACAGGATGGTGGCACTGGATGAAATATCTGGACGGAAGTTTCTCAATTTCCTTAAGAGCATGGGACAAATCATGGGCAGTAAAAGCACATTCTCTATGGAATCTTACCGTACAGCGTAAATTTGACGACATTATGAAGTCGAACTTTAAAAAGAGCTATATGGACTGGAAAGAGAAAATGGCAATTAAAAGAGCAGAAATGGCCTTGAAGAGAGGCTTACCAAAATAAAAAAAGACGTTTCAATTGAAACGTCTTTTTTTATTTTATTATAAATGTTATTTCTTAATCATTTTATAGCCTTTTTCAGTCTCTTTATCTTTGACCTTCACTATATAATTCCCTGCTGCAAGTTCACTTACATTTACAGTTCCGTTTTCTGTATCCATCGTTTCTTTTTTCACTAGCTTTCCGTTAAGATCATAGATGCTAATTTCAGAGATCTTAGTTTTATTTTTGATGTGTAAAACATCTTGTGCCGGGTTTGGGTAGATGGATGCACGGCTCTTATCCGCTTTTGCATCAGAAACCGATAAACTGTTTGTTGAAATCTGGAAATCGTCTATCCCTATAAACCAAACATCTTCTGTAGTGGAATGAAAAGCAATATAAATTGTTTGTCCTACAAAAGGAGTCAGGTCGTACGTATACTGATTCCACGAAGTAGGAGGTTTTACTGCTGCTGCGAGCGTGTTGGTAAGGCCTGCAATAGTAGGAGTTGTGGTTGATACTTTTATATCCACCGTCTCAGCAAGTCCTGCCCCTCTGTTTCTTGCCCAGAAAGTAAGCTTATCAGATACTCCTGCAGTGACCACTATAGCAGGGCTTATGGCATAATCATCATGGGAAGTACTGCCGTATTCCAATCCAAGGAAGTGGGTCCCAGAATGAGGAGCGTTGAATGAAGAGTCATAAGAACTAAAGGTTTCCCAGGTTCCAGGATCTCCACCATTAATTATTGTCCAGTCAGCAGGCATTGTTGCCGAATCAAAACTTTGAGAATATTGCGCCAGTAAACCTATTGGTATAAAGCACAGCAATGTTACGAATTGATAAATTTGTTTCATAGTGTTTGTTTTTGATACTAATTTAATAAAAATCTAAAACATTGATTAACAAATTACTATAAAAAAACAAAAAAATCATCAGAATTTTTGTGAAAAAATATTTACAACACTCTGTAAACGGGATACTGTCTGAATGTTTTTTCTTCAAAATAAGGAGAATGTCTGTACACCCAATCTAATTGTGCATCTCCATCTTCTGACAGCTTTTTATCCGATGCTTTGGCAGCTTCAAACGCTTCTTTCAATTTTTTATCCTTTTTCAAAAGTTCAGCAGCTGTATCTTCGAAAATATAAGCGGAATAGTATTCTTTCTGTGCCAGAATTCCGTCAAAGAAATTCCAATTGAAAAATGAGTCTAATGCTTCAGGTTCAAGGGTTTCTATAATATATTTTACACCAGGCTGATTGGTTGAAACCAGATAATCTCCGGCTGTAAATACCCTATTTTTCTGTGTAGCATCAACCGTAGTTTCAAAATGCAGGTAGTGCCCTTCATAAGGATTTTTAACGGTTTTAAAATCTTTAATTTTATAGGACTCAACCGTTAAAGTACTGTCTTTCTGTATCGGTTTCATCTGAATATTATTTCTTTTAAATTCTTCAATCACCCGGTACTGCGACTGCGGAATTACATAATATTTTGGAATGGTAATATATCCCGTTGGAACAGCCGTCGTAAAGAGTTTTATATTCTTCGTAAAAGGCTTATTTCTGTCATAATACAGTCTTGGTTTGCCTGAAACTTCACTGGGCTTATATTTTCCTTCATAACCTTTAAAATCCATGGTGGAGAACTTCGTAGAATCTATTTTCCAACGGATTCCGTATTGTTTTCCAGCCTGATATTGTTTTAGATTTTCTATTCGAAGCTGCTTTATTTTATGATAATCTTTATCTAAATTCCGTAGATTCACCAGCATATATTTGTAAGTGGCATCTACCCTTTTATCATAAGGCTTCAGCATATGGGTTTCAGGAACTGTTCCCAGAGAGTTGAAAAGGGAAGTATATCCTGTAGAATATCTCGGAGAATCTTCAAATGAGGCAAATCCTACTTCCGGAACATCTCCGTGGATATTGACATAGGGAGTACTATCATACCCCAGTTTTTTCATATCCTCAATATTTTTAGCCTGATAATCATTGTAGAAATAATTTCCAAGGGTATTTCCCAAACGTTCTTTAAATGTAGAAATATAGGTGAACGTATATTGATAATCTGCTCCGTTGCTGACATGGTTATCGATAAAAATATCCGGTTTCAACCATTGATAGATTTCCTGAAAGCTTCTGGCATTTTTAGAATCTGCTTTGATAAAATCTCTGTTCAGGTCATAATTCCTTGCATTTCCTCTGAAACCGTACTGCTCCGGTCCATTCTGATTGGCTCTCGAGTAGGATCCTCTGTTCAACATTCCACTGACATTGTAAGCGGAAATCGCAGCAATAATAAAATTCTGCGGAGTTTTAATTTTTTTAGCCGCAAGATCTCTCATCAACATCATGGTAGCATCTATTCCATCCGGCTCTCCCGGGTGAATTCCATTGTTGACAAAAAGAATGGCTTTGTCTTTTCTTAATTTTTCAAGGTCTTTTTCAGGAAAGGGATTATAAACCACTACATAAATTGGCTTTCCGTTGTCATCTTCTCCTTTTTTAAGGTACTGAATAGTATTGAAATTTTTCGCCAGATCCTGATAATAGCTGTTCATTTCGTCGTAGGTAACTGTCTGATTTCCGTTCCCTTTTTCAAAAGGGGTCTGAAATGATTTTTGAGCCAAAAACAAGGTAGAACTTAAGGTGAATAAAAGATATTTCAGTTTCATTGAAGTCATATTTTCAGACTTTAAAATTAATCATCTTTTGTGAGAAACGGTGATGTGCTGGCAGTCAAAATTGCAAAAGATTGAAAAGTTAAAGTTGTTTTGCAGATAAAAACCTAACAGGTTTTGAAAACCTGTTAGGTTTGTTCTCAACAGTATTAATTTCGCCCTTTTTCTTTTGGATATAAGGAAGGAAGCGGATCACTTTGCCAGAATTGCTTGGAGTCAATATCCATGATGGATAAAGATCCGGTATAGGCTGCTCCGGTATCCATATTCCAGATATTAGCTTTATTGGCTGGTATTTTGATCCCAATATCAAGAGTAGGCGTATGTCCGATGAATATTTCTTTATACAATAGCAGTCTTTTAGGATATAATTCAGAATTTTTCGACAGTTTTTTATCCATTGCCACGGCAGTTTCCCAAAGCGTTCTGTCCCAACGGTAATTGCTTGAGTACACTTCTTTTTCAGGACCGTGCATGGAAGCGTATCCGGCATGAATAAACAACCGGTTCTGATCATCAATATGATAATTTTTCATCCTTTGAAAGAATTCGAGATGAATATCCAGATCTTCAAGAGAATAATCAGCATAACTTTCTACTGTACTTTTTCCTCCATTGAAAAGCCACAAATCAGGTTTTTGTCCTAAATTCAACCAATCTTCACATCATGCATCATGATTCCCTTTGATAAAAATACATTCCTGTATTTCAGAAAGCTCCAGTAAGAACTGTACGACTTGTGAAGATTCGCTCCAACCATCTACATAATCTCCGAGGAAAATCAGTTGATCATTTTTCATCACTCCTGCTCTTTCAAGAACTTGTTGTAAGGCTTTAAACCCTCCGTGGATATCTCCTATGACTAATGTTCTGCTCATTTTACTTCGAAATATATTTTGCATCTACGAAATCTGTTAACCAAACCCCGTTTGCAGACTGAAAGAAAGATAATCCTTCCTGATGCATTGTTCCGGTTCTGATCGTAAGAATCACAGGTTTGCCGTGTCTCATTCCGACCTTTGCAGCAGTCTCTTTATCAGCACTTAAGTGTACATGCTGACGGCTTCTTTTTTCAATTCCTTTTTCTAAAATAGAAGAAATATTGGCTTCTGCTGTTCCATGGTACAGAAATTCCGGAGGCTGTCTGGCTTCCAAAGCCAGGTCAATATCAATAGAGTGTCCCTGACTTGCTCTGATCATTGTTTTATCTTCATTAAAAGCAAAACGCTTTTTGTTGTTTGTTTCTACCACCTCATCTAATTCTTCGGGAGTAAAATATATTCTCTTTTGGGCTGATTTTGCTCTCAGCTCTTCCACATCTGCCCAACCATTTTCATCCAGGGTAAGACCTATACTATCCGGCTGATGACGTAAGATCAGGCTTAAAAATTTACTTATCTTTTTCTTTTCTATTTCGTTCATGGGTTGTGTTTTAGTTCATTAATTTTTGGTGTAATTTCTCACATAATGCTTCAATATCATCCTTTCTCACCAGCTCAGAAATCCATTCTTGTGGAATATTTTCATATCCGTAATAAATTCCGGCAATACCTCCGGTGATTGCTCCTGTAGTATCGGTATCTTCCCCCAGATTAACAGCTTTTAAAACTGCTTCAGAATAACTTTCTGAGTTGAGAAAACACCATAGTGAAGCTTCCAGGCTGTGAAGAACGTATCCTCCAGAGCTTATTTCCTTCTCCTGTAATGTATGCAAAGGAGCTAAGTCATATTCACCTACTTTTAATTCTAAAATCCGGTGAAATTTATCCATTTCATTTTGTGAACAAATAAGATTATAATCTAAAAACTCCCGAATGGTCTTCTGCATTGTTTGATATGCCTCCCATTTATCTTTTCCTTTTAGAATTTCCAAAGTAAATTCCAAATAAATAAAACAGGCCAAAACAGAACGGATATGTCTGTGTGTAATAGAGGAAACTTCTTTTACAATATCAAACCGTTTTTCAATAGTGAAATCTTTAATGTAAAATAATAATGGCATAATCCTCATTAAAGAGCCGTTTCCATTATCAAACTCAGAATTCCCTCCGCATAAAGTAGGAGAAATACCTTTTCCTATTCTATAAATAGCTTGTGAAGTCGCAATACCTATATCAAAAACTTTTCCATGAGGAGTCCATATTTCTGCATTATACCATTGTAAAAATTTCAAAGCTATATTTTCAAGATCATATCCATTGCACAAACTATCTGCAAGACACAACGTTAAAGAACCATCATCACTCCATGTCCCTGTAGGTTGACGATGGGTTCCCAAAGCACGCATTTTGGTAACAGGAGAACGTTTAAGCTCTTCCCTACTTCTGAATTCCACCGGAACTCCAAGTGCATCTCCAATACAAACACCCATAATTCCAGCTTTTACCTTATTTTCCATCAGGCTAAATTGACTAATTTATCAAATAATATTTTCATTCCCTGAGTGGCTGTTTCCTTCATTACTACAGCTCTCTGTCCGTATCCGAATCCCGTTTCATTAGGATTGATGACAATTAAAAGACAATCGTCTTTGATATCATGAATTAGTCCTGCTGCGGGATATACCTGCAGAGAAGTTCCGATAACCAGCAGAATATCCGATTCTTTTACGATTTCTCTTGCCGTTTGATACAAAGGGACATCTTCTCCAAACCAAACGATAAATGGTCTTAATTGTGCCCCATCTTCTGCTTTATCTCCAATTTTAATATCCTCTTTTTGTTCATAAATCAGGTTTTTATTGTTGCATGAGCATGATTTGAACAGTTCTCCATGAATATGAAGAATCTTTGTAGATCCTGCTCTTTCGTGAAGGTCATCAATATTCTGGGTAATAATCTGAACATCAAAATATTTTTCCAGCTCTGCCAGTAAGCGATGAGCTTCGTTGGGCTGTACTTCATGCAGCTGACGTCTTCTCTGGTTGTAAAATTCCAGAACCAAAGCTCTGTCCTTTTTCCATCCTTCCGGACTTGCCACATCCGTTACATTATGATTTTCCCAGAGACCATCTCCGTCTCTGAAGGTTTTTATTCCGCTTTCGGCACTGATTCCTGCACCGCTTAATATGGTTAGTTTTTTCATTGGTTTTTAATTTTTTCTATTAAAACCTGGCCAGCAACAATAATCAGCACGATTATAATAAAAGGAGCTAGCAGAGTCCCTAAAAGGGTATTTCCTATTCTTTTAAGTCGCTTTGGTCCAAATTTATCTTTCGTTTTATGATTGATAAAATCTACAAAATTTTCTTTATTTGTAAGCTCTTTATCATATCCTCGCCAATCAAAATTGGTGATAAAGTCTCCAAAAATATACAGATCGGGAGATTCAGGATGTGATAAATTGAAAAAATAAAAGGTTTCAAAATCCTGTCCCACCAGAGGTTCATACTCTATATTATACTGAAAACAAAAAAGACTTTCGGTGCTCAGTAAGCCTCTTTGCTTCAAAGCATCTTTCAATTGATTTTGGTATTTTTTCAGCTTTACAATATCATTTTCCACAGGGAAAACATTTGATTCTTTTCCAGCATGTTGAAGATAATAAATATAAATTTCAGGAAACTGCAGATTCAATTCTTTCTGAAGAAAAGCAATTTCTTCATTTGCCAATCCCACGTTAGGATCTTCAGGTTTATCTACGAATCTGAAATTATTTTTTTTCACAGTTGTAAAAGGTCTTTATAAATATTTTCATTTTCATCATCAAAACAGACAAAAATAACTTTCTCAATATTATATGAATGAAATTTTCTGACTTCATCTACCGCAATTTTTCCTGCCAGTTCTTTTGGAAATCTATAGACTCCTGTACTAATATTAGGAAAAGCAATCGTCTTCACACCAAGGCTTTCTGCCAAATTCAAAGAATTATGATAACAGTTTGCCAGAAGAATGGATTCCTTTTCTTCGTGACCGTTCCAAACTGGTCCTACTGTATGAATAACATATTTTGCAGGGAGATTTCCTGCATTTGTTACTACCGCTTCTCCCGTTTTGCATTTTCCTTGTCTATTTCTGATCGCAACACATTCTTCCAATATCTGAGATCCTCCCACTCTGTGAATAGCTCCATCTACACCGCCTCCCCCAAGTAAGGATGAATTGGCAGCGTTAACTATTGCATCAGCTTGGATTTTTGTGATGTCTCCTTTTATTAGTTCTATTTTCATTGTATTTCTTCAAATGGTTTCAGCATTTCTTCTTTCTTGGTAAGCACTGCGAAAACCACTCTTTTAAATTTATTTTTATATTTTCCCTGAAGATATTTCCCGAATAATCCTGCAATTTCTTTTGGATCATTTTTGAAGACACCGCATCCCCAGGCTCCTAAAATCAGAACTTCATTTCCTTGTTGTAAAGCCAGTGAAAGCATTTTATCCATTCTAAGATCCATTGCATCAAGAATTTCATGTGCTCTTTCCGGTTCCTGACGTTTTACCACCCCTGTATTGACTGCCGGAGACGTGATGAAATTACACAGAACAGGCTTAGGAAGCAACTCTCCCTTATCTTTCCTGAAAACAGGAACTTTAGGACTGTAAATCATTGTATCGGTATAAAAACAGGATTCCATTGCACGATGAATTGTGTAATAATCAAATGCCTGAAGTAAGCTTTCATACAGTCCGGAAGTTCTTGCCAGACTTTCTTCCTGTGCTTCTGCTCCATTGATAAATCCTCCACCCGGATTTTTTGCTGATGCAAAATTGAGACACATGATCTTCTCCTGATTTTCTTCTTCGGATAATTGTAAAATTGCTTTTAAAGAACTGCACTTCCAGGTTTCAATTTTTGTTTCAAAACTGATTTCCGGCAACGGAGATTCTTTCATTTCAGAAAGCTGTTCCGGAGTGAAAAGAGAGGTTTCTTTTTTACTGATTTCCAGCTCGTTTTCTATATTTATTTTTTCGTTATGTTCGTTAATATAATATTTTTTAGCTAAGATATCCAAAGTATCTTTTGCCATTCCTTTATTAGTCATTGTTAGTTTTTTTATGTTGATCATCAAATCTTCCAACTCAGCACTTGCAGCCTTCTTAAAGTCATCTCCTATAAAGACTTTGATTACTTTGATATCTCCTACAATTGCCTTATTAAAGCTGTTAAGATCCTCAGAAGGAACCCATAATTCATTGTGATTTCTAGCCCCGACATTCTGTGCAGGATATTGATCCGTCACTTTTTCCAACACCTCAAACCGGGTTACAAAACCAAGATAGTTTCCAGCTTCGTCTCTGGTGTTCCATTTTTCTGCAATCTCTGAAGCATATTCTTCATTAAGAACGGGGTAAAAAATAGGCTGCCATTCCAGTCTTGGAGGAAATTTTTTAAATCCGCTTTCCATAATCAAGATCATTTCTTTTTCTCCTACTGGTCTATATAATGTTGTTGTTTTCATGACGTTCGTTTATTTGGTTATACTGTGGCTCCAATTCTGTAAGCCAGTTCTTTTGACAGAGGATAGTTTTTTTCTACCGGCAGCAGTTTTTTTGCCTTATCAAATTCTCCCGACCTGGTAAGATTCAGAATCTTCTTAACCAAAGGAGAATAATCCTCTATTTTTACAATCCATTCTTCATTGAACTCCTCAATCAATGCGCGGCTGATTCCTACCTGAATGGAACGGTAATTCAGTTTTGCTCCTTTAATATTCCTTTCAGGATCCCACTGCACATATATTCCGGCATTTTCAAAATCTTTTTCCCATTTCCGGGGATCGGGATAGACCCTTTTTTCAGGTGAAGTAAGAATTGCTTTGCCTAAAGCTTTCTCCCAGGCTTCTCTTTTAATATGTAAGGCCAGGGTACATTCCTGATTGGATTTCTGTCCATAATTGCTGCGCTCCATCATCCAGAGAAAAGAAGGCTTTATCCAGGTCATCCTGTTGAATGAAAAAGGAGCTGTAAATTTCTGATTCTCTACGGCTGATTTTGCAATTGCTTTATTATAGGCTTGGTAGACAATCAGCGTGTCATTTTTATAATCTGCTCTTATTTCAAATTCTCTCATTGTTGGTTAATTTATTAAAAATCATACACATATACCTCCACATTCTTTACAAGCAATGTTCTTTCGATAATAGGTTCAATTTCTTCCCATTTTCCTCCTGCCAGTCCACATCCGATTCTTGGCATATGAACGCTTGCGTTCAGCAGCAAAGCTTCGTTGGAAAGTTTTTCCAGAGCTTTTTCAATGGCATCATACCGAACAGGGACACCATTACTTCCGGTTTTTATTCCTTTTTGCCCGATTATATTGGCTACAAAAATGTATTTTTCAACCTGAACCAATTGAATTTCTCCTAAAGCAAAATTATTTTTACTTCTGAAACGGTGCCAGTTTCTATATTCTTTTTCCGGCTCTTCCCATCTTTTGGAAACTGCCAGTACAAAACCTTTTCCCCAACCTCCGATATCATTGCAGATGTGGGCGATGATCTTTATTCCTTTGGCCTGTGGGACCGTAGCATCCCCTTTTAAATATTGTATAGTTTTCATGGTTATTTTCTTTTATTCTCTATCATTTCCTCCTCTCCAAATAAAATTAACATTTTTAACTGCTGAATTTAAAAAATCCGTTTAAAATCTTTAGAATAAGGAGAATAGGATCCATAGACAACATCAAATTCCTCATCAAGATTTTCTACTTTAAATTCCTCATCAATCTGATCCAGACAAGTAATGACAAGATTTTTTTTAACCGGAAATGCATAAGCTCCATCCAGTTTTAAGGCATAATTCAGCAGTTTGTAATCTATTTCTCCGGTTCTTAGCTCCTTTTGATATTCATTGAATATACAGGTTTCTTCTTCATTGTTTTTCAGATTCATTTCTTTTTCATTGCTCATCCAGCCGTTTCCATGACGGGTTGCATAACTTCTGGTCACATAATACATTTCAATATCTTCAATCTTTAAAAGCTTACAAATCTCACAGGCATTTTTTGAAGTCGTATGTGCATAAGTCACATTGGGGAAAACGCCGTGGTCCATATCGAGTAAAATACCCTGACTTCCTTCGAAAATGAGGTGATCAAACGAAGCCAGGTATTTATAATCATTTATCTTCCAATCAATAGCTTCAATAGCATTTAAGAAAGGTTCTAAAAGTTCACTGATCTCGCCTTCTTCTACAAAACCATAGTAATAGGCAATTCCTTTCAGTTTTTCTATCAGCATTTCTCTGGGTGCTATGAGGTCTATAGCAAATAGTTTATAAGGACTTTCGTTTCTTTTCATCGTGGCTCCCACTCCTTTTCCGCAGGTTCCGTGTTCCAGATTACGGGCATTTGTTCTGTTCTGCCATACATCGAAAGGAGTTGTCAGCTTTGCCAATGGATGGATATGCAGCTCAATGTTTCCGTTCTTTGCTTTTAACTCTTCTCTTTCATTCAGAAGAAAAACCGGATGAATCGTACAATGCTCGGTAAAGTAAGAAGGCAGACCACGAAGTGCACCACTGGAAAAACTGGAATGCACATGCTTTCTTTCATCCATCATTACGGTATGGGCAGCCTGCTGTCCTCCTGAAAATCTGATCACAACAGCCTCCGGATTCTGAGAAGCCAGAAAATCTGTGGTAATTCCTTTTCCTTCATCACCAAAACCAAGTCCTATTACTATTTGCGCCTTTTTCATGTCTTTTAATTTTTGAGGTTTCTAGTATTATCATTCCTATTTTATGACGACATTGACAGGTTTCTAAAGCATCTGAAACTGATCCAATCCTCCTGTTCCTGTTGTTCCCATGCTTTTGTTTTTAAACTTATCACAGATAATGTTTTTAATAATATTCGGAATGTCCCTGTGATCTGCTATGGAAATACAGTTTTGTCCTAATAATTCTTTCCAGCCTCTGTCTGCTCTCAGTGCCTGATCGGAATGTAAAACACTGATGTGGTATACTTCATATTTTTTTTTTGCTTCTTCCAGCAGTTCAAAATGAGTATAGGTTTGCTGTCCTTTTCCCATGATTTCCCTGATTGCAGATGCAGAAAGTATTTTTAAACAAGGTTCATCACCTACGGTAAACAATAATCCTTTTTGTCCTCTTTTTTCAAACGCATCTGTTCTGGTGTGAAATGCTGCAAAATACCACGCTAAAAGATAGCTTTCTCCAGCATTTCCACCACCTCCGGACTCAATATAAGTTCTTGTGAGCCACATATCCAGTTCTTCATCTCCTGATTCGAACTGTCCCACCTGAAGCGGATAACCATCACATTCATGATCTCCGATTCCAAGGAATAATAAGGCCGGATCAGGAACGCCTCCCTGGATAATTCCGCCCATGAGTTTCGGTAATCCATCTCTGATCAACTCATGAGGAATATGTCCCATACTTCCGGTAACATCCAGTCCTAAAATGATCGGAACTGAATGAGGGTGAACTTCTGAATCTCTGGATTCCCTGAAAGAAACTCCATGAGGATTCATCGATTCGTGAGCCATTCTTTTGGCATTCTGGGTGAAAATTTCTCCCGCGGATTTTGTTCCGTAACCTGCTTTTCTAGCTCTGTCATAACGAGCGTCTAAATCATATCTTGTACTTCCCATGACTACAGTATTTTTCCAAATAAATATTCAAATCTCTTTTGGGTTACTTCGAGCTGAATATTCAGATTTCTGATTGTTAATGATAATTCCATGTCTTTCTGAACGAATGCTTCAGGATTGAAATCCGCAAAAGTCAGACTGTTTCTGTCTAAAGGACTGATATCAATAAGCCCTTCCTGTTCGCGCTCGAGTCTTTTAATTTTTAATTCGATATCTTCCACTCTGCGCCTGTAAATCAGTTCGGAATCTGCTCCGATGATTTTTGCACGGTCTTCTCTGATCTGATCATTATTTCTTTGTAATGATTCGATAAATCTGGGTTTTAATTCATCTTCCATGATCAAATATTTTTATTTGTGTTAAAATTACGCTAATCAAACAAGACATAGCAATGCCTTTCTACGATCCGGTTGAATTATACTATTGAATACATTATATCTGTTCTCAAAACATATTTCAAGCCACTGATCAGTGTTTTTCCTTCGTGTCTTAAAGGGTGGTGAAAAACAAGAGCGGTTCCTTTCTTCGGAGCTACTGTAAACAGGTTTTCAAATTCTGTTTCTCCGCCTTCAAAATCATCATTCAGATAGATCATAAAAGTGTAGAAACTTTTCTCCTTTTCATTTCGGATATAACTTCCATCTCTGTGCATTTTGAACTGCTGTCCGGGAGCATATTTATAAACCCTGAGCATTTCATTAAAGTTAAAAAGTTGATATCCACCACATTCCTGAGGCAGAAACTCTACAGCCTTATTAAAAGCTCTTCAGCAATTGCAGTATCAAAAATCATCAGTCGGTCATTATTTCTGATTCCTTTATTCATCTGCTGGCGTCCGAATACATTGATTTTTGCTTCTTCAAAGACTTTTTCCTGCGAAAGACTGATATAATGATCACATTCAGTCTCAGTAAGAAAATTTTCAATCAGAAATATTTGTGGGTGTAATTCTATTTTTTCCATAATTAATATTTTGTGTCTGGTTTGTGTTTTATCTTCTTAATTCATCTCTTACTTCCATTAAGGCAAATCCTAAAAGGTTTTCTCCGTTCCATAATAAAGGGTTTTCTGCTCTGCTATCCGTTTCCAGCATCCCGATTCCCCAGATTCTATCATAAGGGCTTGCCTCCACCAAAACTTTATCTCCGGTTGACAAAAGAAAATCTTTAAATTTCTGATTTTGCGAGAATTTTAAAAGATTTCCCTGAGTTACAATCTGATATTTATGTTCATCCCAAAGCTTCGGGTCAAAGTTTTTTACTTTTCTACCCAGAGCTTTTGCCTGATTCGGAGTAGCGGCTTTTAAAATTTCCTTTTCCATTTCAGCATCATTAAATAATCTTGCTTTTGCAGCCATCATATAATGTTCTGCTGTTCTATAGGTATTTCCGTTTTCTTCAAAACTTCCTGGAAACCATTGGCTTAAACATGATTTGGTAACAATATCTTTTGCCGTGTGTCCCCAGAAAAAGAGATATTTTATCTTTTCCTTTTTTTGAAAGCGTTCTATAATATTTTGTAAGGTATATTTCATCATTGCGTTATTTTGACACAAATTTAAAAGAATATCAGTCTTTGCACCAAATTTATTTGTGTTAATTTTACGCTAATAAATATAATTGATTGATTTTCAGCAACAATAATTTAATCTTAACAAACACGAATAACACAAATTTTAATCACAAATGACACAAATTTGATAGGTTTCAGCTAAAACTGGTGGAATTTGATCTTAAAAATTGTTATTACATCAATGTCATTCTAAACACAGACTGAAGGTCTGCGAACGTAGTTCAACAGTGTAGTGAAGAATCTAACCAATTACGAGATTCTTCCTCCGTCAGAATGACTGAAGACCGATAATACAATCCGGAGTTAGATATTTCCTATTGAATGTCTTAATACTGTGTAACGTGCATTCCGAAAATGCCTGTAAATATTAATTAATATTTGTGCAAGACATTTGTGAAATCTGTGTTTAAAACAATCTATTTAATCTCAAAGTAAAAGCCCTGCTCTTCAAGCTCCCTATATTTTTCTTTATTGAAAGTAAAAAGTTTTCCGGGTCTCCCGCTGCCTTCTTTTTTAACGTTGTTGGTTTCGTTAAGCAATCCGTAACTCATGATTTTTTTGCGGAAATTTCTTCTGTCAATTTCTTGTCCGACAATAGTTTTATAAAGATTTTCAAGATCTGAAAAAGGGAATTCTTCATTGAGAAGATTGAAGCCGATTGGCTGGTATTGAATTTTTGTACGAAGTCTTTTTAGAGCAGTTTCAATAATTGTTTTATGATCAAAAGCAACTGAAGGAAGTTTATTGATACTAAACCATTGTGCATCTTCAGCATCCGAATCAGCAAACAATTCATGGTAAGACGGGTTCACTAGCCCCAGATAAGCCACAGAAACCACTCGGTTTCTTGGATCACGGCCCAGATTACCAAAAGTATACAGTTGTTCCAAAAAATCGGGCTTTATACCGGCTTCTTCATACAATTCTCTTTTTACCGCATCATCTACACTTTCATCATCAAGAACAAGCCCTCCCGGAAGTGCCCAGCCTCCTTTAAAAGGTTCAATATTTCTTTTAATCAGAAGGATCTGAAGATCTTTTTTATCAAAATATCCGAAAATAACGGCATCTACAGCCACTTTTATATCCTGTAATTTTTTTGGAGACTCCATAAATTGATTTGCGTTACGAATACACAAAGTTACAATTTATGGTTGTATTAAAAAATAATTTCCGTTATAATAAAAGTTCTTATCTTTAATTTATCTTTCTAACCATCTTAAAACTAAATCATTATGAAAAATTTATTAACAATTCTTTCCGTTGCTATTCTGTTAATAGCTTGTGAGAAAGGAAAAACGACAGCTTCCACTGGTTCTGATAAAACAGATTCAGCTTCTACATCTGAATGGAAACCTGTAGATTCCGCAACCGCCATGAAAGACTGGATGGCGTACTCAACTCCGGGAGAAATGCAAAAAATGCTTGCAAAATCTGATGGAACCTGGACAGGAGAAACGACAATGTGGATGGAAAACGGAGCCAAACCTATGATGAGTAAATCTGAAGCAACCAATAAAATGATGCTTGGCGGACGTTATCAGATCACAAATCACAAAGGAGACTTTATGGGAATGCCTTTTGAAGGAATGAGCATTGTGGGATATGATAACGCAAAGAAAAAGTTTGTCAGTACGTGGATCGATAATATGGGAACCGGAATCATGCATAGCGAAGGCGACTGGAACCCTTCCACAAAATCAGTTGAATTCAAAGGGAAAATGACAGATCCTTCAAGACCTGGAAAAGACTGTGATTTCAGAGAAGTATTCACCTTTGTGGATGATAATACTCAAAAGCTTGAAATGTATGGCCCTGATTCCAAGACCGGAAAGGAATACAAAACAATGGAAATAAAATATACGCGTAAAAAATAAATGCATTAAAAAACCGCTTCTGATGAAGCGGTTTTACTTTATAATAGATTAATAATTAATCATTTAATTTTAGTACAGCCATGAACGCTGATTGTGGTACTTCTACTCTACCAATCTGCTTCATTTTCTTCTTACCTTCTTTCTGCTTTTCCAATAACTTACGTTTTCTGGAAATATCCCCTCCGTAACATTTTGCGGTAACGTCTTTTCTCAAGGCCTTAATCGTTTCTCTTGCGATTACTTTCGTCCCTAATGCAGCCTGAACAGCAATATCAAACTGTTGTCTCGGGATCAGCTCACGAAGCTTTTCACACATTCTTTTACCGATATAATAAGCATTAGAATCGTGAATCAATGAAGATAAAGCATCTACCATGTCACCATTGATCAGGATATCCATTTTTACAAGCTTGGAAGCTCTGAATCCGATTGGATGATAATCGAATGAAGCATATCCTTTAGAGATAGATTTTAATCTGTCATAGAAGTCGAATACCACCTCAGCAAGAGGCATATTGAAAATTAACTCTACTCTTTCTGATGTCAGATAACTCTGGTTAACAATTTCTCCTCTCTTTTCAATACATAAAGTCATTACTGCTCCTACGAAATCGGATTTTGTAATGATAGACGCCTTGATGAATGGTTCTTCTACTCTGTCCATCGTTGAAGGATCCATCATTTCAGACGGGTTATTGATCAGAATGGGAACTTCAGGTTCTTTTTTAGTATATCCAAAATAAGATACGTTCGGTACCGTAGTGATCACATTCATATTGAACTCTCTGTCAAGACGTTCCTGAACAATTTCCATGTGTAGCATTCCCAAGAATCCGCAACGGAAACCAAAACCAAGAGCGGCGGAACTTTCCGGTTCGAAAACCAGAGAAGCATCATTCAGTCTTAATTTTTCAAGAGAGAATCTTAATTCTTCGAAATCCTCAGAATCAATTGGATAAATCCCGGCAAATACCATTGGCTTTACTTCCTCAAATCCATCAATCGGAGCATCCGCAGGTTTTTCAAATGAAGTGATGGTGTCTCCTACTTTTACCTCACGGGCATCTTTAATACCGGATACAAGATATCCCACGTCTCCGCAATGGATCGTTTTCTTGGGAACCTGCTTCAGTTTTAATGTACCTACCTCATCAGCTCCATATTCCTTTCCTGTAGCGAAGAATTTGATCTTTTCATTTTTAGTGATGCTTCCATTCACTACTTTAAAATAAGCTTCAATACCTCTGAACGGGTTGTATACAGAGTCAAAGATCAAAGCCTGCAATGGGCCGTCAGGATCTCCTACCGGTGCAGGAATTCTTTCAACAATCTGCTCTAAAAGGTTATGAACACCTTCTCCTGTTTTACCGGAAACTCTCAATACATCTTCATATTCGCATCCGATAAGGTTCATGATCTCATCGGTTACTTCTTCAGGATTTGCAGACGGAAGGTCAATTTTATTCAAAATCGGAATGATCGTTAAATCATTTTCCAATGCAAGATACAGGTTGCTAATAGTCTGTGCCTGAATACTTTGCGCAGCATCTACAATAAGAAGTGCACCTTCACAGGCAGCAATAGAACGGGAAACTTCATAAGAGAAGTCAACGTGTCCCGGGGTATCAATAAGGTTTAAAATATATTTTTCTCCTTTATACTCATAATCCATCTGGATAGCATGTGATTTGATTGTAATCCCACGTTCTTTCTCCAGATCCATATCATCCAGCGTCTGAGACTGTAATTCTCTTTGGGTAACGGTATTCGTGTACTCCAATAGACGGTCTGCCAGGGTACTTTTACCATGGTCGATATGAGCGATTATGCAAAAATTTCGTATGTTTTTCATTTAAGAATCTTGTAGTTTGCAAAGATAAGAAAATGCAGGAGAATTTTTCATTCTTAATTCTTTCTTTTAACTGAAACACAGATAACAATAAGAAGAGAGGTAAAATTTTCCCTCTTTTTAAATATTATTTTGTTTTGCCAAAGTCTTCCGGTAACACATAATTTCCGGTAAAAGGATCAAGATAAACTTTAGGTCCTACAGTATTCTTTCTTTTGCCTGATAAACTGACATCTATCACTGCACCAATAACGCCACCAATCAGACCTCCTGCTTCTGCACCAATTGTAACCCCGGTTGTAGCAGTTTCAGGAAATAATTCTGCTTTTGTTACCTCAATAAAAACACCCTTATCATCTTTAAAAATCTCAGTGTAACCCACAGGGATATTTTTGTAGGCAATGCCCTTATACACAAAAGCATAAAAATGTCTTATTGCCGTTTTTTCCTCTCCTTTTATGGCCTTAGTAACGACTCCTTTATCATTAGTCTGCAAAGTAAATCCGGGTTCAGGATTGTGAGTAAAAAAGCTGTAATAGTCTTTATAAACTCCTTCTTTTAATTCATCTGCTTTTAGAATACTAAGTTTTTCTTTCAATACAGAAGTATAATCAGGAAAATCATTTTCTGAAATACTAAGTTCCCAAGGTGTTGCTTTATAAGATTCTTTAAAAAGGTCAGTAAGAATTAAAGTTACTTTTCTTGCCAGACTTTGTGCCAGATAAGGAGTTGTTCGTGATGAGACTGTTGCTACAGTATCTATTCTATCAATAAAATGATATCCGTCTTCTTTCTTAATAAATGTACTTGCCTTTAATTCAAGCTTTCCGATAGAATACTTTTCCTTTTTATCTTCTGAAACATTCAAATTTTCAAGCAAAAAAATCATCTCATCATTTCCCCTTACCGTATTGTATTTATAAAACCAATCCTGTATGTCTTTGCTGGCATTATTTTCGAAAATAACTTTCACCTCATCCTTATGGTACATCACCATTCCGATTTCCTGATTACCTCTTTGATCTATCACTGTAAGACTTTTGATAGAGTTTTTGTTATCTTTAATAGATTTTGAAAGATCAATGGTTTCTGTTTTCTGACCCAATAATACTAACGAAAATAATAAAAAGAAAAGTGCTTTTTTCATAGATAGAATTTGTGGTAAAAATAATTTTTTTATTGTAAAAATTAAACGGCTCTCACAGAAAGATCTGTAAGAGCCGTCCAACATTAAAAAAATAAACTATTATGGGTTCTGTCTGGATCCAGAAGCGTCATGATTTCCGTGAGGTTTTCTTTCATCCATTTTATCTTTCATCATCTTTTCGGATTGAAACAGCTTCAGAACTTTTTGGCAGGGAATTACCTGCTGCATTTTATCTGCATATTTTTTTCTGTTATCCAATAACTTCTGTCCCACTTCAAAACTTTGCTGCAGCTTAGCTTTAGCTTCTTCATCTGATAAAGTTTCGGGATCAAAATTGGAATTAAACTGACTTTTTATCTGCTTCTGGCTATCCAGATATTCGTTATACAATTGTGTAAATTCGGCTTTATCATCCGGATCAACATTCAGATTATCCATGATCATATTGTTCCTGAATTTCTTTAGGAGGTCTTTTCTCTCTTCCGGAGAAAGATTATTGATGACTTCTTTCCTTTGTTTAGGATCCATCTTTTTCCAATCATAGTCTGTCCTTTGGGCATTTAATCCAAAGCCATAAATAATCAAAAACGTCAATAATATCTTTTTCATTTTCTTTTAATTATAAATATCCAAATAAACGTCCTGAGTCGAATTACTTGCTAACTCTGCAATTTCAGAATTAGAAAACGAGTCCAGATATTCATTCATTCGTGTTTCTTCTTTTTTCTTTACAGTTTTCACCGGTGTAGGGCTCTCTGTTGTTTTTTTTGTTTCGCTTACACTTTTAGAAGCGTAAACATTGTTATTTTTTTGATTTTCAACTGTTTGATTATTATTTTCAACAGAAGTTAAATCAGATTTTAAAGTTTCATAAGCCAGCTCGCTTTCTGTTTTGGGCTCTCCGTTATTGGCAACATAGGTTGTTTTAGAATTCAAAATTTGTTCCGTGGAATTGTTATCTGAATTAAAAACATAAGTTGCTCCAAAAATCAAAGCCAGCGATGCTGCTGCAGCATACATCCAGTTCAGCTTAAAGACAGGTGCTTTTTTACTTGCCTTTATATCATTCATAACGTTCTCCTGAATATTTTGAAACAAGTTATCAGGAACTGTGTAAATGTTTTTACGCTCTAATTTTTCTATGTCGAACTCTTTCATCTTTGTTGGTCAAAAATTATTTTTCGTAATTTTCTTTAATAAAATCTTCTATTTTCTGTTTGGCATAATGATAATTCGTTTTTAGCGTCCCTACAGACATATCTACAATTTTTGATATTTCTTCGTAAGGTAGATCATCATAATACCGCATCATAAATACCAGTTTCTGCTTTTCGGGCAGGCTCTGTATAGCGTTCTGCAGTAAAATCTGTATTTCTTCAGCATCACCTTCTGTATTATCTGCCACAAGATTCTGCATATGATACTCCGGATCCTCATCAGTTTTCTGCATTTTCTTCATTTTGTTAACCTGCTGTAACGCTTCGTTGGTAGCGATTCGGTACAACCAGGTATACAACTGGCTATCATTTTTGAACTGATGAAAATTCTGATATGCTTTAATAAAAGTTTCCTGCAAAGTATCCTGTGCAAGATCTCCGTCCACAATAATTCTTCTTATGTGCCAATACAATCTGCTTTGATAGGCGTCCATCAAGGCACGAACCCCTTTATCCTGGGTCCGTGGATTCTGCATCAACGAAATAATTTCCGCGTCCTTAATCTTCATAAGATGCCTTCATTGTTTTGGATTACAAAAATAGCTGAAAGTTAAATTAAAAATTCAATTTTCAATGTAAATATTAAAAATAATATGAGACACTTACGCAATAAACGTGCCTATATTGAAGTACAGAATTTCTGAAGTGTTCTTCTTTTCCCGGCTCAGCTTAAAATCTTATATTTGTTATATGCAAATTGTAATCATCGGTTCCGGAAATGTAGCCTATCATATGGCAAAAGCTTTCACTTTGAAAAGTATTCCTGTAGCCCAGATTTTTGGGAGGAACGAAAAAGAATTAGGTAAAATTTCTGAAGAATTAAATATTCCTTATTCCACAGATCATCTGGAAGAAGCAGATCTTTATATTCTTTGTGTAAGTGATCATTCTGTAGAAGAAGTCTCAAAAATTATTACAAGAAAAGATTGTCTGGTTGCCCATACCTCAGGATCTCTTCCAAAAGAAGTGCTGGCTGGTGTGTATAGAAAATCCAGCTTCTACCCTTTACAGACTTTTTCAAAATCCAAAGAACTTGAATATGAAAAAATTCCATTTTTTATAGAGGCGGAAAATGAAAAAGATCAAAAAATATTGTTTGATCTTGCTTCAAAGATTTCAGAAAGAGTGATGGAAAGCAATCACGAAAAAAGAAAATATATTCACCTGACTGCTGTATTTGCCTGCAATTTTGTGAATCATCTTTTTTCAAGAGCTAAAGAAATTTCAGATTCCCAGGATATTCCGTTTGATTATTTCTTACCCCTCATTGATGAAACGGTTCAGAAAATTCATGAAATTGAACCCAAACTGGCACAAACCGGTCCGGCAGTAAGAAATGATGTAAGGATTTTACAGCTGCATGAACAGTTATTAAAAGACGAGAGTCTTGAAATTTATAAAACAATGAATCATTCTATTCAGAAAATGTATGAGCTATAAAGAGAAATTAAAAGATATTAAGGCATTTGTATTTGATGTTGACGGAGTTTTCACTGACGGAAGCGTATATCTGCTTCCCGGAGGAAACATGTGCAGGGTAATGAATGTCCTTGACGGTTATGCAGTAGTAAAAGCTTTAAAAAACAATTATTTAATTGGGGTTATTACGGGAGGAAATGATGAGATGGTAAAGCACAGAATCAATTACCTGGGTATTCAGGATTACTATCCGAAGTCTCACAATAAAATGAATGATTTTGAAGATTTTAAGAAGAAATACAATCTTAAAAACGAAGAAATTCTGACCATGGGTGATGATCTTCCGGATATTCACATCATGGAAAGCTCAGCCATTGCGGCATGTCCTGAAAATGCGGTTCCTGAAGTAAAAGGAATTTCCGATTATATTTCTCCTAAAAAAGGAGGAACCGGTGCAGTTCGTGATGTCATTGAACAGGTAATGAAAGTTCAGGGGAACTGGCATGACGATAATACTCAATCTGTATAAGTATCTGTATGAAATTACTTTTAGCATCACAATCCCCAAGAAGAAAAGAACTTCTTTCTAGTTTAGGCTTTGAATTTGAAGTTGTAAAAATAGACTGTGAAGAAATTATTCCGGAAAACATCAAAATAGAAGATGCTGCGGCTTATCTTTCTGATTTAAAAGCTTCAGCCTTTAGAAAACTTGAAGCGGGCGAAGTACTTCTGACTGCTGATACGGTAGTCGCTATCGATAATCAGATCCTGGGAAAACCAAAAGATGAAGATGACGCCTTTACTATGCTTCAAAGTCTTTCGGGAAGAACGCATCAGGTCTATACGGGCATTACCATCAAAACCGTCAATACATCCATTACCGAAACAGATGTAGCCGATGTTACTCTGGACACTCTTTCTGATGAAGAAATAAACTATTATATTCAGAATTATAAGCCTTTTGATAAAGCAGGCAGTTATGGTATTCAGGAATGGCTGGGAATGGCAAAGATCACAAGCCTTACAGGAAGCTATTATACCATTATGGGACTTCCTACCCATCTTGTTTATAAAATCCTGAAAGAATCTTCTCTGATTTAAAAGATTATCAGGTTTAAAACTTCCATTAAAGAAGAAATAAAATACTTCCTGAAGAAATATAAATATTATTCATTATAAAATTTTATTATTTTTACAAAATCATCAAACTGCTGATAATAAAAAGCAGATTAGCGAGTTATATTGAATAATGAAAAAGAATATATTATTCCTTTTAGTCATATGTCTTGTTGCTTCATGTGCTACCAAAACGAAAAAGCCGGAGCAGCGATCAAGAGTATTGAAAGGATTTTCCACATATTATAACACATTATTTAATGCAAAAGATGCATTAAACAGTGAGTTTACCACCAGAGACAAAGGGCATAAGGACAACTTTTATGCTCCCTACATTCCTATTCTGACTTATGAAGAACAGCCTTTAGGAAGTGATCTTGGACAGACTGAGGCTTTTGCCGAAAATTCGATGAAGATGGCTGAAGTAGCCAACAGACCTTCTGGAAGAGGTAATTCAGGAATTCCCAATATTCCCGGCGGACCTCAGGGAAATGGCCCTTCAAGACCTGACGGGGAACAGACCAAAGGAGCCACTACTCTCGAAATTGCAGAAGCAAAGGCTTTAAAAGCAATCAATAAATACTCCGTAACCAGAAATGGTGAGGAGAAAAATAAACAGATTTTTGATGCCTACATGATCCTTGCCCAGGCAAGAATTTATCGGGGTAAATCTCTGGAAGCACTTGATGCTCTGAATTATGTTTTCACCCGTATGAAAGATGACAAAAGGATTCCACTCGCGAGAATCTATCAGGGGCTTGCTTATGATCAGATCAAAGATTATCACAGAGCGCATGAAACATTTGCCAAACTGAAAAGTGAAGATATCAGTAAAAGCTATGCAAAACTGCTGAGCATTTACTATTCCGAATCTTTGCTTGATGCCGGGAAAAAAGAAGAGGCCGCCAAAGAACTTGATAATGCTTTTGAACTGAACAGCAACAGAAAACTGAAAAGCAGAATCGCTTATCTGAGAGGTCAGGTGCTGGAAAATCTGAATCAGAATGATAAAGCAAGAGAAAGCTATGCTGCAGCGTATAAATATGCCAGTGATTTCGAATTTGAAGTAAAATCTCAGGTTGCCATCGCCAAAACTTTTAACGGTAAAGGTGATTATGCAGGAGCAAAAAATTACCTGGAAGGAATCAGTAAAAAAGGGATGTATGGCTCCAGAAAGAACGAATTTTATTATGCCTTAGGTTTAATGGCTAATAAAGCAGGCAAAAAGGATGAAGCACAGCAATTCTTCAGAAAATCACTGTTTGAAAAGGTTTCTGATCCTCAGATCCGTGGATTGGCTTATTATGAAATAGGAAAAAGCTATCTTGATAAGAATGATTATATCGGAGCCGGAAGTTATTATGATTCTGCGCTTGCCGTAATGACTTATGAACCATCAAAAATCCTGTTAAAAGATCAGTCTGAGTATATTAAAAAGATTTCCAAAAACTACTATCTGATCAAAAAGAATGACAGTATTCTTTCTCTGGCAAAAATGAATGATGCTCAGAAAACAGACTATTTCACAAAATATATTGCCAAATTAAAGATTAAAGAAGAGAAAGAGGAACAGGAAAGAAGACGTGCAGAAAGAAGTAAAGGCTTTGATACCGGGGATTACAGTGCCAATTCTATTTTTGCCAATAGTGGCAATTCTTTTGAAGACTTTGGAGTCACTACAAAAGGTTTTTATTTCAGCAATTCAGGAACGGTAAGCAAAGGAACCTCTTCATTTAAGCAGATCTGGGGAGACCGTGCCCTGGCCGATAACTGGCGTTCTTCCAAGAAAATGGCGTCTATTGAAGATATGAAAAATGAAGCGTTGGGAGTAAACTCAGCACCTAATCCAAGACGTTTTGAGCCTGCGTACTATATTGAACAGATTCCTACAGATCAGGGAAAATTATCTCAGTTAAAAAAGGACAGAGATACCGCCTCATTAGGTCTGGGAATTATGTATCAGAATTATTTTACCAATACTCCACTGGCCACGAAAACACTTTATGATCTTGTTGATGTAAAGCCGGAAGAAAAAGTGATGTTACAGGCATTGTATGAGATTTTTGCCATGAATTATGAGAAAAATCCACAGGCTTCTGAAAGAGCAAAACAAATTCTCTTAGCTGATTATCCTTATACTTCTTACGCTGAATTTGCCAGAAATCCTAAAAATAAATCATTTGTAAAATCAACTGAAGAAGTTGAAAACGAATACAAAAAGGCATATGCACTATTTGAATCAGAAAAATTTGTGGAAAGTAAAGATATTATAGATCAGACGATTCAGAAGTTTCCGAAAGATGCTCTGGTTCCTAAGCTGTATTTATTAAATGCTTTCAATGCAGGAAAATCAAGTGGAAAAGAAGTTATGATTCTGCAGCTGGAACAGATTGCCCTGAATTATTCCAAAACACCTGAAGGGATAAGAGCTAAAGAAATGCTGAATTATCTGAAAAGTGACCTCAGCTTCCAGGCAACGGACAACAAAGGAAATAATATTCCTCAACAACCATCAGGAGCACCTGTACAACCTAACACCCAAAATACGGGAGTTCCACAAATGAATAGTGGAAAAGTACAGAAGCTGGATAATATAAGTACAGCTCCACAAGCAAGCCCGGGGCAACCACAAAATCCTAAAAAACCTACTGAGACAAAATCAGGATCGAAGATCCCGCCAAGACCTCAATAAAATAAAAAGCGAAGATTTATTCTTCGCTTTTCTTTTTCTTTACTCCATGGAAATCTTTGAGATAAAAAGGCTCAAAATAAGCCATATCTTCAAATTCTTTGTTTTGTATTTTCTCCAGAGTCTTTCTGATGAGATATTGTGCAGAAGGATAAACATCTTCTTTAAAAACAGCATCAGGGAGATTCAGAATTTCTTTTGCTTTTTTAGCGCCATCCCCTATAAACAGAATTTTTTTATCTTTAAATTCTTCAAAAGATGTTTCATCCAGAATCTTGGCTTCGGTCTTGGATAACTCCTCCCCTGTTTTACCGTCATAAACGGCCGTATAAACCTCCATTCTCCTTGCATCGGTCAAAGGTATTATAAAATCGTAGTTATCGCCTAAAAAAGGCTCTATCATGCTTTCAAGAGAATTCACTGCTATCAAAGGAACTCTGAGTCCATAACAAAACCCTTTAGCTGAGGCAGCTCCGATTCTTAGGCCGGTATAAGATCCGGGACCTTTTCCTAAAGAAACGGCTTCGATATCTTTAAGCGTAATCCCCGCTCCTTCCAATGCCCACTCTACATAAGTGTGAAGACTTTCAGACTGTTTATAGTTTTCAGAAACTTCTTCACAAAGGCACAATAACTTCTCATTATCTGATATGGCTACTGAACAGTTTTTCGATGATGTTTCCAGATATAGAATTTTCATTTTTTTGTTTTAAGCTAAACAGCAAAATTGCATTTAATTTTCTGCAAATTTACTTCATTATTTTGGACTATTTTCTATAAATCGTTCTTGGCTCAGCCTGAGCACTTGGATAGATAGTCATATCTGAAATAGTAACGTGTTTCGGAGCATTTACACAGTAAGCAATGGCATCAGCAATATCTTCTGCTTTCAGGGCATCATAGCCTGCATACACCGTTGAAGCCTTTTCACTATCGCCTTTGAACCTTACCAGAGAGAAATCGGTTTCTACAGCTCCCGGCTGGATATTGGTTACTTTGATTCCAAATTCGGTAAGTTCCAGTCTCATACCTTCCGAAATAACGTCTACTGCTTTCTTTGTTGCACAGTACACTACTCCATTCGCATAGGTTTGTCTTGCTGCTACAGAACTGATATTTACAACATGACCTAAATTTTTAGTTTTCATAGTTGGAATGATCATTTTGGAAACATACAGTAATCCCTTCACATTTCCGTCAATCATAGAATCCCAGTCGTCCGTCTTACCAGCAGAGAGAGGATCTAACCCATGAGCATTGCCAGCATTATTAATCAGAACATCAATATCTTTCCAGTTCTCAGGAAGAGAATTAATAGCTGCTTCCACTTCTTCAAGATTCCTTACATCAAATATTAAACTAAATATTTCGGTGTATTGGGAAAGTTCTGTTTTTACAGACTCCAGCACCTCACTTCTCCTTCCACAAATAATAATTCTGTTTCCTTGCTTTGCAAGAAGCTCTGCAGTGGCTTTACCTATACCGGAAGTTGCACCGGTGATTAATATTGTCTTCATAAAATTGGTTGTTAAATGTCCGAATGCACTCCTCTATCAATGTCATGATTCTGTTACATTCAAACATTGTTGTATTGATTTATTAATTTGCATCAAAGGCCTGAAAAGCATCTTTGATATGGTCAATAACTAAGTTTTTGTTATCATCGGGAAGAACGGAAATAATATCAAATCTGGCTTCCTGGTCTTTATGACATTCCTCAAGATAATGATTAGCTGCAGAAATAATGGATTTTATCTTTGTTTTGGTTACAGCTTCCTGAGGGAGCATAAAGGCATCCGTGGATCTTGCTTTCACTTCCACGATAATAATCAGATTATCTTTTTCAGCAATGATATCAATTTCGTTTTGCTTAAAACGAAAGTTTCTGGCCTTAATGGTATAGCCGTTTTTCTGAAGATAATCAGCAGCGAGATTCTCTGCTATTTTTCCAAAATCATTATGATGAGCCATAGTGTATAGTTAAGAGTTTGGAGACAGGAGAGTAGTGCTACTTTAAAAATCTATTTTTACTTTAGCATCCACTTTCATTTTCACATTGGCACCAATTAAAAGTGGTCTGTTGTCTTTAATATGCCCATTCGGGAAGGCAAATACTACCGGGAAATTATACTTTGAAATTCTGTCTGAGATCAGTTTGTAAACGAACTCATCAAAGCTATCTTCATAGTTTTTATTTTCCTTTTCATCTCCCATATTGGTCATTCCACCAACAATCAATCCTTTGATTTTGTTGAAAACACCTGCCAGCTCCAGACTCATAATCATACGGTCCAGTGCATAGAAGTTTTCTCCTATATCTTCAATAAACAGAATCTTGTCTTTAAAATCGAATGAATATTTCGTTCCCAGAAGAGCGTAGATAAGGGCTAAATTCCCTCCGACCAGTTCTCCCTGAATATTCCCCTTTTTATTGAATGGGTGAGATTTTAGGACGTATTTAGGCTTTTTGCCTTTAAGGATATCAAAGATCAGATCATAGCTTTCATTTGTCACTCCAAAACTTGATGTCTTAATGGTCTGTCCATGAATGGAAACAAAACCTTTTTTTAACAGATAACTTTGTATGACTGTATTGTCTGAATATCCGATATACCATTTCGGGTTTTCTGTAAAGTTTTTCAACTTCAGGTGCTGAATAAGATGCTGGCATCCGTAACCGCCTCTTGAAGCCCATACAGCTCTTATTTCCGTATCGTTTAAGGCCCAGTTGATATCTTTTGTTCTTTCCTTTTCTGTTCCGGCGTAATTATATCCGTTTGAAAATTTAGTGTAGAGATGTTCTCCGAGAACGGGTTCAAAACCTCTGCTTTTAATCATTTCTATTCCCTTTTCCAGTTGAGTAGTATCTACTGCACCTGCAGGGGAAATAACAGCTATTTTGTCTCCTTTTTTAAGAGACTTTGGAAAGATCATTTTTTTCATTTTGCTTTTTGATATTTTACTTCTTTCTTTTCTGCTTCCTCCAGTTGTTTTTCAAATTGGTTGAACTTTTTAAAACTCTGCAGGAAAATAAAGAAACTGAATATAATAAGAATACAGCCAACAACTCTTCTGATCTGGTTGGCCAGTTTTTGTGTTAATTTATCGTGAAACTGTTTGGCAAGAAATATCTTGGCAAGATCTATAGACAGGTAAGTGGCCAGTACTATACTGATGTATAAAATAAAACTGCTGGTGTCCGGATATTGATTCCTTACGGAAATTACCGTTACCAGCCAGAAAAGGATGACTCCTACATTCAGAAGATTAAAGAAAAAACCGTTGAAAAAGGTCTTAATATAATTTTGACCAATGATCTTTTCTTCTCCGGGCAGGTGCATTTTGGTTTTGGTCACCAGCATTACAATTCCGTAGATGAAAATAAGAATAGAAGTGATCCTGTAAAAACCTGGATGTTTATCAATTAAAGAAACAATATCCGTACTGGCATAGTACGCCGCTACAATGCATAATAAATCTGCCGTAATCACACCAAGATCCAGTGACAGGGCATGTCTGGGGCCTCTGGAAAAGCTGGTTTCAATAAGCAGGAAAAAAATAGGTCCTATGAAAACCAGGCTTAGCATAAATCCTAATATGACGGCAGATAGTACAAGTTCTAGCATTAAGTAGTGTTTTAAAATGAATAAAAATTCATTTCGTTTAATACAAAGTTAGACTTTATGATTTAATTATTCAATAAAGTTATGATATATCAAGTGGATTTTAATAACACTTTAATGTAATTTTTTATTAAGGAATAGGAGAGGAGTGGAGAGTACATTTCATACTTTTTATATTTAGAAAATAAAAGGCTGACGGTTCGGTAACACATCAGCCTTTATAATTTTATCAACAGTCTTCTTAAAGACTTAATTCTTTACTTCACAATCTGGAAGTCAAGCTGCTTCTGAATCAGATTGGCTTTCACCACCTTAATCTGAACTTCATCTCCAAGCTGATATTTATTTCCATGTCTTATTCCGTATACAGCATGGGTTTTCGCATCATACATATAGGAATCATCCACAAGGTCTCTTAACTTGATCAAACCTTCAGCACCATTCTCAGGAATTTCAACCCAGAAACCAAACTCAGCTACTCCGGAAATCACTCCTCTGAATGTTTCTCCCAGATGTTTTTCCATGAATTTTACCTGCATGTACTTGATGGAATCTCTTTCCGCATCTGCTGCCAGTCTTTCCATCGCACTGCAGTGTTTTGCCTTTTCTTCAAGCTCACCTCTGTTTGGAGATTTTCCTCCATCCAGATAATGCTGAAGAAGACGGTGTGCCAGCAAATCGGGATAACGACGGATAGGAGAGGTGAAGTGGCTGTAATACTCAAAACCTAAACCATAGTGGCCGATTGGTTCCGTAGAGTATACCGCCTTACTCATACTTCTCATCGCAAGAGTTTCAATCATATTTTCTTCCCCTTTTCCTTTTACATCATGAAGAAGTTTATTCAAAGACGCAGCCACTTTTTTGGTATTGGCCAAATCCATTTTATATCCGAAAGTAGCAACGAAGTCTCTCAAAGATTCCAGTTTTGCAGGATCCGGATCATCGTGAACCCTGTAAATAAATGTATTGTTGGTGATCTCACCTTTTCTTGAAAGTGATACAAATTCTGATACTTTTTTATTGGCTAAAAGCATGAATTCCTCGATCAGGTGATTGGAGTCTTTACTGATTTTAAAGTACACACCAACCGGTTCATTATTTTCATCAAGATTGAATCTTACTTCACTTCTGTCAAAAGTAATGGCTCCTTTTCTTATACGTTCATGACGCATTATTTTCGCCAGCTTATCAAGTGTATTGATTTCTTCCGCCAGATCTCCCTGTCCGGTTTCGATACGCTCCTGAGCTTCTTCGTATGTGAATCTCCTATCTGAGTGGATTACTGTTCTTCCGAACCACTGCTTTTGAATTTCAGCATTATCATTCAGTTCAAAAACAGCTGAAAAGGTATATTTATCCTCGTGTGGACGAAGGGAGCATACATCATTACTCAAAACTTCCGGCAGCATCGGCACAACCCTGTCAACAAGATATACTGAAGTAGCTCTCTGATAGGCTTCATCATCCAGAATAGTTCCCGGAACTACGTAATGAGATACGTCTGCAATATGAACTCCGATTTCCCAGTTTCCATTTTCCAGTTTTCTAATGGATAGAGCATCGTCAAAATCCTTCGCATCCTTAGGGTCAATGGTAAACGTACAGATATTACGCATATCCCAACGTTTTGCCACCTCGTCATCTGTGATGCTTCTGTCGATTTTATCTGCATCAGCTTCTACTTCTGATGGAAATTCGTAAGGAAGACCATATTCTGCAAGAATAGAGTGGATTTCCGTTTCATGTTCTCCCGGAGCACCCAGCACCTGAATGATTTCACCTTCCGGGTTTTTGTCACCCGGTCTCCATTCCGTCATTTTTACGATCACCTTATCTCCATCTTCAGCATTGTTGAATTTTCCTTTCGGAATAAAGATATCTGTGTTGATTGTCTTTTTATCACAAACCACAAACCCAAATTCCTTATGGGCAACCTTCTGAAATGTTCCTACAAATTCCGTTCTGGTACGTTCCAAAACTTCCAAAACAGAGCCCTCTAATTTCTTTCCTTTATAATGATAAGTTATAATAAGAACCTTATCTCCCTGCAATGCATCCTTTACATTTTTGGAATGAACGAAGACATCATCTTCCAAACCTTCCACACTTACATAAGCATTTCCACTTTGGTTAAAGTCAATAGTTCCCGTAAGCGTTCCTGCGATTTTTAGGTTCACAATGTATTTTCCTTTTTCAACTTCTTTAATCTTTTCAGATCCCTGAAGTTTATGCAGCGCCTGGATCACAAGTTCTCTTTGTCTTGGATTTTTGTAATCTATCCCATCAGCGATCTGCTTATAGTTATAAATTTTGGATGAATTTGCATTCATAAAACGGAGGATCATTCTTCCGATCTCCATCATCTTTAAATCATTTTTATGACTTATATATTTTCTTTTTTTTGGCATTTTAATTTTTCTTTTAATTGTTTTGGTCTTATCTCAATTAAGACCTTTTTCTAAATCTTCCTTATTAGTTCCTTAGTATAAGGTTATTCAATTTCATCATTAGAATCTTTCCGTAAATCATCAGAAATTATCTTTCAGTTTGCTTACAACGGGAGCTTTAGTTTTGTATAAATTTAATACAATTCTGGAGAAGAAAAGAGAAAAACCTTTTATTAAATATATTTCAAATATAAGAAAGGCTTTGGAGAATAATAGAGTGTAATTTCTATTGGACACTGCAAATGTACGAATAAAAAATAAATAAGGCTTGTAAAGTGATTTACAAGCCTTATTATAATTAGCAAACTGCAATTTTGTCAACTCTGTTCTGGTGTCTTCCACCTTCAAAGTCTGTTGAAAGAAATTTATCTACAATTTCAAGTGCCAGTTCTTTAGATATAAATCTTGCCGGCATTGAAATCATGTTGGCATCATTATGCTGTCTTGCCAGTGTTGCAATCTCCGGCATCCAGCATAAAGCGCATCTTATCTTCTGATGTTTGTTAGCAGTGATCTGAACTCCGTTTCCGCTTCCACAGATCAGAATTCCCAGCTCATTTTCTCCGTTTTCCACAGAGGTTGCCGCAGGGTGTACAAAGTCTGGATAATCCACACTGTTTGTGGAAAACGTTCCAAAATCCTGAACTTCAAAACGTTCTGAAAGGTAGTTCTTAACAATCTCCTTATATTCATAGCCTGCATGGTCAGCTGCGATAGCAATTTTTCTTTTCATAATACTCTTATTAAGCTTTATTAGATTCTATTTCCTTACAAAGGTAAGAATAATAACAATTCGTGTTAGTAAACCCTGAGTTAATTGTGAAAAGGTATGTGAATAACTGTGGAAAACTTTTCTCAACTTTCTATTTTTAAAGATCAATTTATTTCGTAATAGAAAATCTTTTCTCAAACTTTTACCACAACTTTCCAGATGTTTTCTTCAGCTATCCCCAGATTTTTCCATAATAAAATAACTAATAATGGTTTCATCTCAAAGTTATCAACATTTGTTAATAAGTATGTGAAATAGCGGGTTTACAGAGATTTATATTGTGAGTTAAATATGAGTTGAGTAAAAGTTGAATGTTATCAATTTTTAGCATAAAACTTATCCCCGAAATTCACAACACTCAACAACAACTACATTATTCTTTTTTTTAAAAGAGATAAAATTGTTGATTAATGGGTGATTGGGTTCGGGGAAACTTTTTGAAAACTTTTATTTTAATCAAACTGTTGAAAAAGTTTAAAACCTTACATTTGTGAAACAAAAATTCAATGAGATTTATGAAATTGTTCTTGCGAGATTTTTCCGAAAGCTAAAACGGATTTTGAGCACGACGGTTTCATAGGGCTTAGCAAAAAATAAATCTACTTATGAAAACAATCAATGATCTTAATTTTAAAGATAAGAAGGCTCTGGTAAGAGTGGACTTTAATGTTCCACAGGACGATCAACTGAAAGTGACTGACAACACAAGAATTGTTGCTGTGAAACCAACAGTGGAAAAGATCCTTAATGATGGTGGTTCTGTCATCTTAATTACACACCTTGGAAGACCTAAGGGAGAGGTTAAAGATGAATTTTCTCTTAAACATATTGTTGGCGAAGTTTCTGCTGTTTTAGGACAAGAAGTTAAATTTGTTGATGAGTGTATTGGAGAGAAGGCAGAGCAAGCAGCTGCAGATTTAAAACCAGGAGAGATCTTACTATTGGAAAATGTACGTTTTCATAACGAGGAGGAAAAAGGAGATGCTGGATTCGCAGAGAAGCTTTCAAAGTTAGGAGACGCTTATGTAAATGATGCATTTGGTACTGCTCACAGGGCTCATGCTTCCACAGCAGTAATCGCTCAATACTTTCCGTCAACTAAATATTTCGGTTTGCTGATGGCTAAAGAGCTGCAGGCAATCGATAAAGTATTAAAAAGTGGTGAGAAACCAGTTACAGCTATTTTGGGTGGATCTAAAGTTTCAACTAAAATTACCATTATAGAGAATATCCTTCCTGCAGTAGATAATCTGATCATTGGTGGAGGTATGGCATTTACTTTTATTAAGGCTCTTGGAGGGAAAATCGGTAATTCTCTTGTAGAAGAAGATAAACTTCCTTTGGCCCTTGAGATTTTAGGAAAAGCTAAAGAGCACAAAGTAAAAGTATATCTTCCGTCTGATGCCATCATCGCTGAAAGCTTTAGTAATGATGTGGAGAGAAAAGAAGCTGATATCTATGCAATCCCTGAAGGATGGATGGGACTTGATGCGGGTCACAAATCGAGAGATCAGTTTAATGATGTATTGTTGAATTCAAGAACTATCCTTTGGAACGGTCCTATCGGAGTTTTTGAAATGTCAAACTTTGCTGGTGGCACAGTTGCTTTAGGAGAGAGTATTGCTGAAGCAACAAGACTTGGTGCTTTCTCTTTAGTTGGAGGAGGTGACAGTGTTGCTTTTGTTAAGCAATTCGGATATGCTGATCAGGTAAGCTATGTTTCTACCGGAGGTGGAGCAATGCTTGAAAGTCTTGAAGGACTTGAATTGCCAGGGGTAGCTGCAATCAATAATTAATAGAAAATAAAAGATATTTCAAAGCCTGCTAATTATATTAGCAGGCTTTTTTTATTTCCTAAACTTAAAGAAAATCCTTTATTGATCGTAGTTTTAATGCTATTTTAGATATAACTTCTAGTTATATAGAGATGGGTTGAATTATCTTTCAGAGACTTATGTTTTTAATGAAATTTATGATCAGAATATTCTTAGAAAATTTACGAGTTTATGTGATTTTATTTATGGTTTTATTCTCATTTTACTTTGATAAATGACCATTATTTTTGCAAAACAATTGATATAAAAAGCGGTATTTTTTCTGTGAATTATACTTTGTATTTCGAAAAATATAGAAGGAGTAGTTGATATGATCTTATGAAGATTAGTAGAGGATTTGAAGGAAGGTTTATGATTTTTTCTTCCCATTGAAAAGTGATTCTATTTATTTTTTTAAAATTATTCTGGAGAGATAGGTTTCACTTTATCTTTTTAGGAAATAGTATTCTAGATTGTTTTTGTATTTAAATTTCTACTAGAAAATGGAGATATAAATTTTTGAAAATTTTAAATTCAATCATTTATTTATTTCACGTTATAGTGATAGCTTTGTATATTATTGATTATTAATCATTAAACTTATTTTTTAACTATTTTTCCTTATTATTTTCATGTGATATTCTTACTAAAACAATAGAAATCCATAGGTAACTATAATAAAATGAATAAGTTAATTTTTTTTTGAATTTTTAAGATCCGTTTACTTGATAAATTTAAGTAAGTTTTAATTTTTTATTCTTTAGACTTAAAAATTTGCCATGAAGTTTTAACATTGTTTAGGTGCTTCCAAGTTTTAAATTTTTGTTCAAGTATTGATTTTTGAAACTCTCTGTATTTTTATCTTTTCCTTTTTTCGTAAAAAAAATACAACCTTTCAATTTTATTCAATTTTATTTTTTGAAGTAGGGAAAAATTATTTTTATTAAAAATGGTAGAGTGGAGTAGGGGAGCTTTTTTTTTATCGTGGAATAATTACCTTAAGAAGAAATTAGATTTTCTTTTTTTGTCGTCAGAATTATATTTACCAAATCAGCTTTAATTTTTTCTTTTAATAAAAATGTCGAAAAATGAACTTCATAAATAGCTTAAAAATCAATTTTTTCTCTTTTTTAGAGTGTTTGTATCTTATTTTATTTTGAAGCTGAATTGAAGCTATTTCTGTAATAATTTATCTTGTTGAAACTAAATTTCTTCTTTTCTTGCTGTTTTTTATGCTTTTGTTGAAAACTGAATGAGAAGGTTTAGTAAAATCTTAAGTACATAAAATGCTGTGTAGGTGATGGACATTTTTCTCAACTTTAAAAAATAGAGTAGGGTACATATTTTTATTTTTTTTGATTTGATAAAATTGAGGAAGAATTATTATTAGGACATGATATTTAAAAAGAAAACTCAGGAGAAAAATCCTGAGTTTTTATTTTTTAAGCTAAAAACGTCGAAAATCGACCTTCATAAATAGGGTAAAAATCGATTTTCTATCTTTTTTCGATAATATATATCAAACTTGAAAATTCGTTCGAAAATAATGCCTTTACGTTGGAAATTGTTCCAAAGATCACTGCTTTTAACCAAAATAGAGGTGATTTTTTGTATTTTTCGCTCAACATAGAGATGTAATACGAATCAAGAACTAAAGGTTTGATCTTTCTCATTTTCCAGTCAGGATTTTTGGAAATCAAATTTTCCATACCATTTTTTGAAAAATGATAGATATGTCTTGGAACATCATAAGCGGCCCAATATTCTTTATAATGTTTCGCATCATAGGAAGTAGGGTTGGGAACTGCAATCACAAGAATTCCTTTTTCTTTTAATTTTTCATGAAAAACAGCAAGCATTTCATCCTGATTCTCGATGTGCTCAAATACATGCCATAGTGTAATAGCATCTAAGGTATTTTCCTCAATTTTGTTAATATCATCTAAAATAGAAGCCTTGGTTATTTTTCCTTGTGCTGCTTTTCTGGCATCAGAATCCGGTTCAAATCCATAGGTTTCAAAATCATTTTCAATGTATTTTACAAATTCTCCTGCGCCGCATCCATAGTCCAAAACTTTAGAACCTTTTTTTATTCTGTCTATCAGGATATTTTTTTTGTACTGAAGATTGAATGATTGAAGAAACTTATAAAGCTTTTCTTTCAAACTTCCGGAATCCTGGTGATGAGAAATATAATCTTCACTTTCATAATATCTGGAAATATTGGATGGAATAGGAGTGGTTTTAAAAACTCCTTTTGTTTCAGTCTCTTTGATCTCAAATATTTCCTGTGAAAGAAAATGATCTTTTATTTTCATTGAAGTAAATATCTTTTATATGATAAAAAAATTAAGATATTCAGAAGTGTTTTACGCTTATAAATACCTTAATTTTTGTTTTTATTTTCTAATGTTTCACGTGAAACATTTTTTTAACGCCCTAGGTAAACCAATAAAACATTAATATCAGCAGGGGAAACTCCGCTTATTCTTCCAGCTTGTGCAATAGTCTTCGGACGTACATTAGACATCTTTTGTTTTGCTTCTGCAGATAGGCTGCTTAGCTTTGTATAATCAAAATCTTCCGGTATTTTGATATTTTCCAGACGATTCAGCTTAGCTACATTTTCCTTTTCTTTTTCAATATAACCTTTATATTTGATATTGATTTCAGCCTGCTCTCTTACTTCATCGTTATATTGGGTAGAAACTTCTTTAATAAAATCGATTTCATCCAGTTTTTCTAACGTCATATTAGGCCTGGTAAGGATTTGTGCTGCTCTGTACGCCTGATCAACAGGGCTGCTTTCAATAGACTCCAGGACAGGGTTAATAATACCTGGTTTTAAAGAAGTTTCTCGAAGGAAATCTTCAAGTGATTGACTTTCAGATATTTTTGTTTCAACGCGTCTTAATCTGTCTTCTTTTGCCAGTCCTAGCTGATATGCTTTCTCTGTTAATCTGATGTCAGCATTATCCTGTCTTAAAAGAAGTCTGTATTCTGCACGTGAAGTAAACATTCTGTAAGGTTCTTCAGTTCCTTTTGTAATTAGGTCATCAATCAATACTCCAATATAAGCTTCATCTCTGTTTAAGATAAAATCTCCCTTTTCATGAACTTTATTGTGTGCATTGATTCCGGCAATTAATCCTTGACCAGCTGCTTCTTCATATCCGGTTGTTCCATTGATCTGTCCGGCGAAATATAAATTATCAATTAATTTAGTTTCGAGGGTATGCTTTAATTGGGTAGGAGGGAAGTAGTCATATTCAATTGCATAACCCGGACGGAAAACTTTTACATTTTCAAATCCTGGTATATGTTTCATCGCTTTGATCTGTACATCTTCCGGGAGAGAAGAACTGAATCCGTTGACATAGATTTCCACAGTTTTCCATCCTTCCGGTTCTACGAAAAGCTGGTGTCTGTTTCTTTCTGCGAAACGGTTAATTTTATCTTCAATGCTTGGACAGTATCTTGGGCCTAAACTTTGAATCGTTCCATTAAACATTGGACTTCTGTCAAAGCCTTCTCTTAAAATATCGTGTACCGTTTCATTAGTATATACGATATGACAGCTTAGTTGTTTGGTGAGTTTTGGTGTATCAAGATAGCTGAACTTTTGAGGATTTTCATCTCCTTTCTGTTCTTCCATTTTTGAATAATCCAAACTTCTTCCGTCTACTCTCGGTGGAGTACCGGTTTTCATTCTTCCTGCCTCGAAACCTAAAGTGACCAGTTGTTCTGTAATTCCAAAAGCTCTCGGTTCGCCCATTCTTCCTCCTCCTAATTGTTTATCTCCAACATGGATTAATCCGTTAAGAAAAGTTCCGTTTGTAAGAACTACGGATTTTGCTTTAATCTCAATTCCTAAAGAAGTAACCACTCCGGCTACTTTATTATTTTCAACAATCAGTTGTTTCACCATATCCTGAAAGAAATCAAGATTGGGAGTATTCTCCAATGCTAAACGCCATTCTTCGGCAAAAAGCATTCTATCATTTTGGGTTCTCGGAGACCACATCGCAGGACCTTTTGAAAGATTCAGCATTTTGAATTGGATCGCAGATTTGTCTGCCACAATTCCGGAATATCCTCCCATTGCATCAATCTCTCTTACGATCTGTCCTTTTGCGATTCCGCCCATTGCCGGGTTGCAACTCATCTGTCCGATGGTCTGCATATTCATTGTAATAAGCAGTGTTTTTGAACCCAGGTTAGCTGCTGCTGCTGCTGCCTCACAACCTGCGTGTCCTGCACCTACTACTATTACATCATATATTTCTGAAATCATTTTTATATCGCTCGTTTTAAGCTTTAAACCTTATCTTTATAACCAATGTTTCACGTGAAACATTTTTGGAGAATGCACTCTAGATAAACTTATATTGTTGCTAGAATAGAGTACTTTAGATATGGGACTTTAAGTGATTCTTCAATTTTAAAACTTTAAATCCCTGTATTTATCCAGGTACAGATCTTCCATTCTCCGCATCTCTTTTTCTTCCTCTTCCGTCTTGTCTTTATAGCCTGCAAGATGTAAAATACCGTGGGCTAAAACCCTTCTTAATTCTTCTTCATAATCTCGGGAAAGGGTAGAGGCGTTATCAGAAATGCGCTGCAAAGATACGAAAATCTCAGCGCTTATTGTCTTACCTTTTACATAATCAAAAGTGATGATATCTGTATAGTAATCATGCTGCAAATAATCCTGATTGATCTTAAGAAGATATTCGTCATCACAGAAAATGTAGTTGATTTCTCCTAATTTTTTTCCTTCTGAAAGAATAAGATCTTCCAGCCATTTTTTGTAATCTGTACTTACCGATTCTGGTAAGTTTTCGTAAAAGAACTGTATCATTTTTTTAAAACCAGTGTCCTAATATAACACTGAATATACCTTTTTGGTTATTTTTTAGGGAGTGGCTGAAGTTTACTTTTATCTGCCCGAAAGGAGATTTGTAACCTGCCGTAATTCCCAGTGAGCTATAATTTACTTTAACTGCATCTTCAAACTTAATATCGTTTGATAAGTTGGCAAAGGTAAAGTTTCCGCTGATAAAATAGTTTTTATTAAACTTAAACTGAACATCATTTGATGCCAGTATGACATTGTTTGTATACAACTGGGCGAAATAGAATCCACCAAAGCTTTTAAAATTGATGATATTCTGCTCAAAAATTCCGCCTAATCTGTATTGGTAATAGCCTGGAAGGTTTTCACCGATAGTAACTCCTCCAAACAGATTGAGACGATAGCTGAATTGTTTGCTTAGCGGAATATTAAGCTTAAGGTCCGCTTTGATCTGAATGATTCTTTTATCAACTTCAGACTTTAAAAGATCTACAACCTTTCCTTCTGCTGCAAAATAAACCCCTTTTGTAGGGAATTCCTTATCATCCTGAGTGTCGGTCTTAATAAAAACATAAGGGTTCAGAAAACGGCTGTATCGCCTGTTATCTCCATTGCTGTTTTCTGCTTTAAAATAATCGTGGCTAATACCGCCGCCAATGGCAAATTTATCCTTCCAGGTCGACTGTATATAAGCTTCATTTCTGATCCATTCCCAGCGGTCTACTACATAGTTATCTACATTCTTTATATCAAAGCTCATTCCTGATGAATAGAGCCCAACTCCCGGAATATATCCGTTATCTACAAAATAATTAAGGTAATATCTGAGACGATCTCCTACAACGAGATCCACCGAAAGGTTTGAATTTTTGAATAAAAGCCTTTTTGCAGAATAATTCAAAAGAAGTCCCGTTTTAAAAACTTCGTCATAATGCAATCCGAATTTTAAAAAATGACGGGCATCATCTTCAGTGACGTAAAGCTTCAGGTAATTGGCGTCATTCTCCTGAACGATATCATAATTGATAAATTTGTAGTTGTTGGTAGCAACCAGTTTATCTATCATTTTATTAATGCTTCCATAGGTCTGCAAAGAGGGGAGGCGTAGTCCCATTTTTCCCAGCGTGTAGTTTTTACCATAAATTTTGCTTCCTTCAATAGAAATACTGTCTATTTTATAAACATTCGAATATATAGGGTTCACCTGTTGTCTGAGACGGTCAAATGATCTCTTTGGAAGTTGGTCTAATACCTGGGAATATTTCATACCTTCCACATATCCGCTGTCCAGAATTTTCTTTTTATCATCGTAGCTTGTAGCGGACATCCCTTTCAGATTGGGTTTAATATTGATATCTGTATATCTGTATTGTCTTCGGGTATCTCTTTTGATACCGAAATCTATGACCTGGTTCAGAATGGCTATAATATTGTTTAAATCTTCTCTTTTAGAAAGATCCTGATTAAGGTCCACACCTATGACGATGTCAATTCCTTTGTCCTTTAAAGGCTTTGAGGGGTAGTTTACCGTCATCGCTCCGTCAATATAAATGCTGTCCCCAATTTTTACCGGATCCATTAAAGAAGGGAACGCAGAACTCGCCATAATAGACTGTACGAGATCTCCCTTTTCAAAAATCTGCATATTGCCGCTTTCAAGATTGGTAGCGACACAAAGGAAAGGAATAGGCATTTTGGAAAAGTCCTCAATATTGGAAACGTTTTTAAAAAGTTCTTTCAGAAGATAAACATTTCTTTGTCCGGTACTGATAGAGGAAGGAAGTGTGATTTTACCGTTTTTGAGCGGAATGGATAAAAGATATTTGTCTACAGATTTATTGAAAAAGCTGGCTTCCTGCCGGGACTTTGGATCCATAATAAGAGAATAGAAATCTGTATCCATGACTATTTTTTCTATTTCTTTTCCGGAGTATCCGGCGGCATACAATCCGCCTACGATAGCTCCCATGCTTGTTCCGGAAATATAGTCTACTTTCACTCCCAAAGAATCCAGTACTTTAAGAACTCCGACATGTGAAAAACCCTTGGCACCACCACCGGCCAGAGACAGCCCTATTTTTGGATTCTTCGGAATTACCAGATTTTTTTTTACCTGAGAATGGATCAATAACAGTGGGAATATGAAAAGCAGAATCAGGAGTTTTCTCATAGTTAATCTTTTATATAAATCCGTTTCACCCGCGGGGAAATGGAGGTTAATACTTCATAGGTTATCGTTTTGCAGTATCCTGCGAATTCTTTTAAGCTTGGTTTGGCGTTGAAAACAGTTACGGTATCACCTTCTTTTACGTTGGGAATATGGTCTACATTAATCATCATCATATCCATGCAGATATTTCCGACGATAGGTGCAAGAGTTTTATTTACACCTACATTTCCTACCTGATTTCCGATCAATCTTGGAATTCCGTCTGCATATCCCACAGGAATCGTTGCAATTCTTGTAGGATGATCTGCTTTATATCTTCTGCTGTAGCCTACAGATTCACCATTTTCAACGGTTGATATCTGTGAAATTACGGTTTTAAAGCTTACCACAGATCGTAATTGTTTCTGAATTTCAGGATCTGCAGATTCTCCCAGCATACCAATACCGATTCTCACCATGTCATGCTGATGATCTTTATAGCTGGTAATTCCTGCCGAATTCAGAATATGACGGATAGGAGTGTAGCCTAGTTTTTCAATAAGGTAACCGGAATTTTTTTCGAATATCTCCAGTTGTTTCAAAGTGAATTCTTTTTCTTCAGGCATATCAGAAGATGATAAATGACTGAACATACTCTGAACCTTTACATTTTTGTGGCTTAAAGTTTCGCTTAACTGATCCAGCTCATAATCTTTAAAACCAAGACGGTGCATTCCCGTTTCCAGCTTGATATGGATCGGGTATTTTTTATCATATCCGGATTTCTGAACGGCTTCATAAAATAATTCCAAAACTCTGAAACTGTAAATTTCCGGCTCCAGGTTATATTCTATAATCGCCTGATAACTGTGCTGCTCGGGATTCATCACAATAATAGGAGTCGTGATCCCTTTTTTACGAAGCTCTACCCCTTCATCTGCATAGGCTACCCCAAGATAATCTATGTGATGGTGCTGAAGAAATTCTGATACTTCAAAGCTTCCCAGCCCGTAAGCGTTGGCTTTCACCATTGCCATCATTTTAGTTCCCGGTTTCAGCAATGATTTATGATAGTTGATATTGTGAAGAATTGCATTAAGGTTTACTTCCAATACCGTATCATGCTTTCTGAGTTCAAGAATATCTTTCAGTTTTTCGATCTCAAATTTTCTGGCTCCTTTGAGCAGAATAATCTGATTTTCTATTTCAGTAAGATGTTTGCTTTCAATGAGCTCTTTAGTATCAATAAAAGTATATGTTTTAGTTTTAAATAATTCACTAAAGTTTGATATTTCATCGCCAATTAAGAAGACAGAGTCAAAATTTTGCTCATTCACCAGTTCAGAAACTTCTTCATATAATTCTTTGGCGTTGGAGTTTACTCCTACAATATCTGTTAAGACCAGTGATTTTTTAGATTTGTTGTATTCATTCAAAAACTGCAGGGCAGTCTTCAAAGAGTCGAGGTCCAGATTAAAAGAATCGTTGATGACAATATTGCCCTTAACTCCTTCAATTGCTTCAAGCCTCATTTCAACGGCTTTTAAAAGGTTGATTTTTTCAACGATCTTTTTATTTTCGATATTCAGTTCCTTGAGTACCGAGATAAGCGCCATAGCATTGGTTAATGTCGCTTCGTCTCTCTGATGAACCGGAAAACTGATTTCTTCACCCAAATATTCAACGATGATGTTTTCATCTTTGGAAATATTGTTTTTGATGAAAACCTGATTCTCTTTTTTAAAACCGTAAGAAATTAATTTTTTATCAGAATAGGATTTTTTAATTTTTTGATCAACCAAAAAATTATCTCCATTATAAATGATCACTTCAGAATTTTTGAAAAGAATAATTTTTTCATTAATCAATTCTTCCTCGGAAGAAAAGTTGGCCGCGTGAGCAGTTCCGATATGCGTGAGCAGTCCGATCTGAGGGTGGAAAATATTTTCAAGTTTTTCCATTTCATGCGGTTTTGAAATTCCTACCTCAAAAATCCCAAGCTGATGGGAACTGTTGATCTGAAGAAGAGACAAAGGAAGACCAATCTGGGAATTAAAACTTTTAGGGCTTTTTACCGTAGGAAACTCGTTCCATAAGCACTGATATAACCATTCTTTTAAAATAGTCTTACCATTACTTCCTGTAATTCCTATCGATTGTAAATGAGAATTTTCGAAATGATACTTTGCTAATTTTTGAAGAAACTCTACGGAATTTTCAACAATGATCCAGGTTATATTGTCAAACTCCGGATAGTAATGTTCAGAAATAATGACATTGATACCCCTGTCCATTGCAGATTCAATAAATTTTTCACCGGAATTTTTGTGAGTATTGATCGCAATGAAAGCTGAATTCTTGATAGAATAAATAATCCTGCTATCGTATGCTATATTTTTGATCAATAAACTTCCGTCACCAATGACCTGTGAACTGGTGATCTCTGCAATGTGTTGTACTGTATAATTCATTGGTACCCTTTCTGCTTTTTTTTTAGCGAACCGGCAAAAAGGTAAAATAGTAAAAGGGCTGAGATTTATGACATCATCCGGTTTTTCCTTTTTAAATATTTTACAGTGTAGCTTTTTCGCTTTTCATTTTATATTATTGAATATATTTTACGGTTTATAGCAAACAGTTTTACAATTTAGTGATTTCGTCGTCTGCTTTATCCGATTATTTTCTTTTTGAAAGTACTTCGTCAATAAAAACACGGCGGCTTACTGCTTCATAACTTTCTGTTTCTCCCAGTTCCACCAGATTATCTCCCTGTGAAGTTCTCATCGAGTAGTTGGCAAGATTACCGGTTCTCTTACAAATAGCATGCACTTTTGTAACATACTCTGCAGTCGCCATCAAATTGGGCATTGGCCCGAACGGACGGCCTAAAAAGTCCATATCCAATCCTGCAATAACTACTCTGATACCACTATTGGCAAGCTGGTTGGCAACATCAACAATGCTTTCATCAAAAAACTGAGCTTCATCAATGGCTACTACATCACAATTCGAAGCCAGCAGAAGGATTTCATTAGGGTTTTCTACTGCTGTACTGCGGATTTTATTCTGATTATGAGATACTACATCCTCTTCAGAATACCGTACATCCATTTTTGGTTTAAAAATTTCCACATTCTGTCCTGCCATTTCCGCTCTTCGCAATCTGCGGATAAGTTCCTCGGTTTTACCGGAAAACATAGAGCCACAAATCACTTCCATCCAACCACTTTGTTTGGAATGATTAATTGTATTTTCTAAAAACATTTGTTAAATTAGCCGTATATTTTTAACATCAAAAGTAAGCAATTTTAATAAGAATCTTATTATGCAGAATATCCAAGATTTAAAGGAAAAGATTTTTTTTGAATCCATGAATATCATTGATAATCTGGACAAAATAAGCAATATAGACGAATTACTTTCCAAGCAAGATCTTGTAGATGAGCTTGCTAACAGGATTTCTTTTTTGAAACTGCTGGAAAAAAATATTGAATACTTCGTAACAGACAATCCGATGCAGAATCCAGACCATCAGTATGTCTCTTTTGTTTCAGGAGAAACAGATCATCATGATACCGGAAACGAAGTGACGGAGGAGGAAGCAATTTTCAATAATGAACTGAACGAAATTGATGAAAATGAAGTTTTTTCAGACGAACCTGATGAAGAAGCTGTTTTCAACAATCAGCTGAATGAAATTGTTGAAAATGAATTCCATGAAAATATTGTAAGCTTTGTAGAAGAAAACAAGGAAGAAAAATTACCGGAAAATATTCAGGAAGAGACTCCAGAATATGAACCCCTTGAAGAAGAGGCTGTTTTTAATAATCAGCTGAATGAAATTGATGAAAATGAAATTTCAGAAGAACAGAGAGCAGTTTTGAGCTTTGTAGATGAAGATAAAATTCTTGCAGATTCTACACCGGATTCGGATGAAGATCTTAACGAAGATCTGTTTTATAATGAAGTCACAGAGGAAGAAGCTGTTTTCACTAATCAGCTCAATGAAATAGAAGAACAGGAAGATGAAATTATTGTGACGAAATCTGAAAAAGAAACGGATTCTGTTGTAGTAAATGATGTAAAATCTTCTGTAACGGAAACAATTCCGAGCATTTTTGATACAGAAACGCTGGATGATGAAATACTGATTGAAGAAAACGAAGAACAATTTGTGGTTTCAAATGTTTCCATAGAGCAGGGGGAAATGGCTACAGAAACTTCCAATGTGGAAAATATTCTGAGTGAGATCAAAAATGACCACTCTGAAGAACCTGCAAAAGAAGAAAGTATTCTGGCTGAAGTATTTGACCGAAGAAAAATTGTCGAAATCGACAAGCCTGTTACTGAAAAAACAGATAAACATCGTTCCGATGAAAGCTTCGAAAATTTAGAAGAATATCATCGGGAGAAAAAAATAAAATTAGCCAATATCAAAGGAATGAAGGCTGTTCAGTCACTTTTTGATGACGACCATCTGGAGCTTCACAAAGAAGAGAAAACTTCTCCGGTTGTAACAGAAGACCAAGGAAGTATTCTGAAATCCAATATTCCGACCAATTTCATGGAAGCAGACAAGCTGAAACCTGAATTTAAACTGGATCTGAATGACAGACTTGCCTTTACAAAGATGCTTTTTGAGGGAAGCCAGGCAGATCTGAACGATACTGTTTATCAGTTGAATCAATTCAGAACACTGGAAGAAGCCAAAGAATATCTTAGTGATCTGTACTATGACAGAAAATGGAATAAGGTGGATGAATATGCACAGAGACTTTGGATATTGGTGGAAAATAAATTCTTATAATTTTGAGCGGAATCCTATATTTTGTTCCCACACCTGTTGGGAACCTGGAAGATATGACATTCAGGGCGGTAAATGTCCTGAAAGAAGTAGATTATATTTTATGTGAAGACACCAGAACTTCCGGAATACTTTTAAAACATTTTGAGATCTCCAAGCCTTTAAAGTCCTATCATTTACACAATGAGCATCAGGCAACGGAGAAAGTGATTACAGATCTTAAAAATGGTGAGAATATCGCTATTATTACCGATGCGGGAACACCTGGTATTTCAGATCCCGGATATTTGCTGGCCAAAGCAGGAGCAGATAATAATATTGACATGATTTGCCTTCCCGGAGCTACGGCGCTCATTCCGGCACTTGTGGTTTCAGGGCTTCCTAATAATGAATTTCTATTCGCAGGATTTCTGCCGCAGAAAAAAGGAAGACAAACCAAACTGAAGCAGCTTGCAGAAGAAAAAAAGACCATCGTTTTGTACGAGAGCCCTCATAAGATTAATACCACTCTGGAACAGATCAGAGAATTCTTCGGAGAAGAAACCAAGGTAAGCTTAAGCCGTGAGATTTCTAAGAAATTTGAAGAAACTAAAAGAGGGACAATCAATGAATTAATTGAATTCTCCAAGAGTAAAACTTTAAAAGGAGAGATCGTTCTTATTGTCAATAATTCTATTTAATTTTCTTTGAAAAAATTAGTTTTTGTATTGTGTTCTGTAGTCTGTACAGCACAGACTAACCAATATATGAAGGTAATCCTGTCGAAAAAAACAGGGAAGGAGATCAGTTCTTATTCGGAAGGATATGGAACATCCTATGATACTGGTTACAAGAAACAGGGAATTGTAGATTCTTTAGGAACGGTTACATTTGAATCCCCTTACAAAGGAGGAATTCTGCATGTCTTTAAAAACCGGTTTATTCTATATTCTGAGGAAGGAAATAGCAGAAAATCAGCTGTTATTGACGAAAAAGGAACAGAACTTATTCCTCTCAACGATCAGGAATTTAATACCCCTTGGTGGAGTGAAGATTGTATCATCTCATCAAAACAGAATTCAGAAGCTGTTTATGATTTTAACGGAAAGGAAATCATTCCTTATGCTGAAAAGATTCGTTTTTCAGGGAAGAACAGACTCTTGGTTTTAAAAGATAAAAAATGGTTTCTGTACGACCTTAAAGGAAAGCAACTCAGCAATCGCGAATTTAAAGAAGACTATAGCTTGTATGAGGGTAGAGCATTGATCATCAATGAAGACAATGAAAAAGAAATCATTGGAAATAACGGAGAGACTCTGCATAAATTTTCAAAACAAGTGGTAAATATCAATGCCTATCCTTATCTGGTTACCCAAAATAAGGCTACAGGAAAATATGGTTTGATTGATGCTGATGGAAAAACAATTGCTGAAGAAATCTATAATGATATCACCCCGGAATACTTTGGTAAAAAAGAGTATATCTACCTTACAAAAAACGGAAAGACAACAGTTTTCAGCAAAAAAGACAAGAAGCTGTATGTGCAGACTTTTAAATATCTAAATCCTTTATTGAATAATTATTTTGGTGTCTACAATGATAAGGTAAAGAAATCAGGAATTATAGATCTGGAAGGAAATGTTATTCTTCCACTGGAATATGATTTCATCAGAAGTTTTACCATTTCTGGGAAAGACTTTATTTACCTTAAAAAAGGAAATGAAGAGAAGTTTCTCGATAAAGATCTTAAAAATATTGTGGGTGACGGTGTCCGGATCTTAGGTTTTTATCCTGATAATCTTATTGTTGGAAAAGATAATCGTTACTACAGGTTTTCAGTGAAAGATCAGTCATTATCTGAGTTGAAAAATATCAGCCAGATAAAAAATGAAGATGTTGACTATTTTAATCCTCTCAATCAATATTCAAAACCTTTGGTCTGCAGAAACACAGACAACTTTTATGGAGTCCTGGATGGGAAGGGAACAGAAATTGTACCGTTTGTATACGAAGATATTATAACATTCGGAAATGCTGAAAACGAAATTGTCGTTAAAAAAGAAGGAAAATTTGGAGTTTCCAATTTTCAGAATGAGCCTTTGAAAGACATTATTTATGATAAATACTTTTGGCAGAAAGAGGTATTAAGACTGGATAAGAGTAAAAAAACAGACTTTATTTATTTCACCAGATTCAGAAATAATTTTGGTCAACTTTAATGAAAATCCTGATAATCATCAAAAAAATAGTAGTATTTTGACAATTTAAATGGGTTGAATAACATTTTATAATATCTTTGCAAACCGTTTAATTCCGGAAAAGAATTGTAGAAACATGAAGAGGCAGCTGTCACAAGCTGAACGAGTTATAAAAAGAAAATAATTGTCAATAGATATGAAAATATTAGAAGGAAAGGTAGCACTAATTACCGGAGCTACAAGAGGAATCGGTAAAGGTATCGCTGAAATGTTTGCTCAGCAAGGGGCAAAAGTAGCATTTACCTACGCCGGCTCTGTAGACAAAGCAAAAGAATTAGAAGCAGCTTTAAGTTCTGTAACCCAAATCAAGGGATATCAGTCTGACGCATCAGATTATGATGCAGCTCAGAAATTGGTGGAGGAAGTAATGGCAGAGTTCGGGCAGATTGATATTTTGGTAAACAATGCAGGGATTACAAAAGATAACCTGTTATTGAGAATGTCCAAAGAAGATTGGGATAAAGTAATCAAAGTAAATTTAGATTCAGTTTTCAACCTTACAAAAGCGGTAATCAAGCCGATGATGAAGGCAAGATCAGGATCTATCATCAATATGACTTCTGTCGTAGGTGTGAAGGGTAATGCCGGACAAGCCAACTATGCAGCTTCTAAAGCCGGGGTGATCGGATTTACAAAATCTGTAGCACTGGAGTTAGGATCAAGAAATATCAGATGTAATGCAATTGCACCTGGATTTATCGAAACGGAAATGACTGCTGTTCTGGATGAAAAAACAGTTCAGGGATGGAGAGAAGAAATTCCAATGAAGAGAGGAGGACAGCCTGCAGATATCGCCAATGCATGTGTATTCTTAGGCAGCGAAATGTCGGCATACATTACCGGACAGACATTAAACGTTGACGGCGGAATGTTAACATAAAAAATGAAAAGACCACAGAATATAGTATTATTCTTGTCCGTTTTACTAATCATCGGTCTGGCATACATTAGTCTCTTTAATGTATACCAGACCGATGATTATTTTTGTTCCTATGCCACCAGAAAACTTGGGCTGTTACAATGTTTTACGGATACCTATACAACATGGGGCGGAAGGTATTTTGGATATTCTATAAATATGTTTAATCCTGTCTTTTATGACAGTAAAAATATTGTTCCGAAAATCTATCCTTTTTTTTTAATGCTCTCCTTTATTGGAGTTTCCGCAGTAAACTTGAAAGAATATTTCAATTATTCTTTCAAAGAGTCTATTAAGAAAGGCTTCCTTTTGTTTTTCTTTTATACCATGCTTCTGGTAAGTCTGCCTGAGCATTATTTCTGGATTACAGGTTCCAATATCTATTTCGTTCCTGTCATTTTGGCGGGTATTTTACTCTATTTTATTAAAAAAAATAAAGATACAGGAGAGGATATCTGGTTTTCTCTTTCTCTACTACTTATTATATTGCTGATGGGTTCCAATGAAATTCTAGCATTGATTGTATGGGGAATTCTGTTGGTGACTTATTATCAGAAACGCAATAAGAAAAATCTGACGTTGATATTGACTGCAAGCGTCTTTTTATTGGTAAGTTTTCTTGCACCTGGGAACTTCAACAGAATGGGGGAAAGCGAACAAGGAATTATAAAATGGGTAAAAAGAATAGGCCTTTTTGGAGCTAATACACTCTATGTTGCTGCCAAAGTTCTATTATTACTCCCATTATTTATGATGGTTTTTGAAGAAGAACTCAAAAAGATAATGAGTCAGATAACCTTTAAAAAAGCTGTTTTATTCTGGGTGGTTTCATTGGTTCCTTTACTATTTACAGGGTATATTCTAACCTCCATTGCAAGGCAATTTGAAAGTATTATCTTCTATTTTCTAATCACTTTATCTCTGATCGTCTTTTTTAAATTTGAAAAAATTAAAAAGTTCTGGTGGGTTTCTCTTTTCATTGTTTTTCTACCTGAATTGAAAATTTTCCCCGAAAAGTATTCTTATTTTAACATGGATTTTAATGGTGGAAATATAGTTATGGAGCTTCTGACTACAGATCTTAAGGAATATGAAAGAGAGATGAATGAAAGAGTTGATATAATTAAAAACTCTTCTCAGGATTCTGTGGTGGTAGATAAAATAAAAGAAATTCCAAGAATTTTACATATGGATGAAATGGCTTCTGTAAAAGAGGAAAAAACCTATGTAAATGATCAGCTTGAAAAATATTTCAATAAAAAATACATCAGAACAAAAGAATAAATAAAGGCTTTAGATAATCAATCTAAAGCCTTTTGTTGTATTTTTAGTCCTTAAAAACCTGGTTTTCCTGTTCCTGAACCCTGATAAAAGTAGTTCTTTTGGAAAGTTCTTTAAGTTTTGAGGCACCTACGTAAGTACAAGTAGATCGTACACCTCCCAAAATATCCTTTACCGTTTCTGAAACAGGCCCCTTATAAGCCACTTTTACTGTTTTTCCTTCAGAAGCACGATATTCTGCCACACCTCCGGAATGTTTATCCATGGCTGTTTTAGAACTCATTCCATAAAAAAGGCGGTATTTTTTACCGTTTTCTTCAATCATTTCGCCACCACTTTCATCATGCCCGGCAAACATTCCGCCCAGCATTACGAAATCTGCACCGCCACCGAAAGCTTTTGCTACATCACCGGGAACTTTGCATCCGCCGTCAGCAATGATATGCCCTCCCAAACCGTGAGCAGCATCTGCACACTCAATAATCGCAGAAAGTTGAGGATATCCCACTCCTGTTTTTACTCTGGTCGTACACACAGATCCAGGTCCAATACCTACTTTTATGATATCTGCACCTACCAGAAGAAGTTCTTCTACCATTTCTCCGGTAACCACATTTCCTGCTATAATAATTTTATCCGGGAAATTGGCTCTTGCTTTCTTCACAAATTCAACGAAATGCTCAGAATAACCATTGGCTACATCTATACAGAGAAACTCAATTTTTGGGTGCTTATCGAGGATCTGTTTTATTTTCTCTTCATCAGCTTTTCCGGTTCCGGTACTCAGTGCAATATACTGATGAATACTTTCAGGCTGGCTGTTGAGAAACTTGCTCCATTCCTCAGGAGTATAATGCTTATGAACCGCGGTAATAATTTTCTCCTTGGCCAGTTCCACTGCCATTTCAAAAGTTCCTACCGTATCCATATTGGCTGCAATTACAGGGACTCCTGTCCATCTTTTCCTGGTATGTTTAAAGGTAAATTCTCTCAGTAAATCAACTTCCGAACGGGATTTCAAAGTAGAACGCTTAGGGCGGAACATTACATCCTTGAACCCCAGTTTTATGTCATATTCTATACGCATTTTGTAATTATTTGTCAGAATAAAGGTAGTGAATAATATGAAATAGTGTATTTTTGAAACAATGGATTTTCCTGTAACATTTCATATTTTCGGCAAAACAATCCTTGCGCATCCGCTTTTTGAGGCTGCCGGAATGTTTTTGGGCATGAGATATTATTTTTATCTGAAACGTAAGTCTAAGGAAAAACTTTCCTTCAATACTTCTGCGGCAGTTTTAATTGGTGCTACTGCCGGAGCTTTGATAGGTTCCAAGCTGATCGGTAATCTTGAAAATCCTTATGCATTATTTGAAAATTTTTCCTTCAGAAAGGTCTGGTCAAACAATACTATTGTAGGAGGACTGGCTTTTGGTTTATTGGGAGTAGAGCTGGCAAAAAAGATTGTACATCATAAAGAAAGTACGGGAGATCTTATTGTTTTTCCCCTGATATTGGCCATGATTATAGGCAGAATAGGATGTTTTCTTACAGGGGTTTATGAAGAAACGTATGGTATTCCTACTGATTCTGTTTTTGGAATGTATTTGGGGGACCAATATCTCAGACATCCTGTTGCCTTGTATGAAATAGCCTTTTTACTTCTTCTGTGGATGGGATTAAAGTATATTCAGAATCGTAAAAAATACCCTTCCGGTTTTATTTTTCAGCTGTTTATGCTCAGCTATTTTACATTCAGATTCCTTTTGGATTTTATAAAACCAAGAATAGAAATCATTGGAAATATAGGTACAATTCAAATGGTGTGTATCTGTGTAATTATTTACTACATTTATAAAATCAAAAATACCGGATCTTTATATTTAAAATATTCAAGATGAAAACATTAACTATTTTAGAAGGCAATCTCAATCTGGCTGGGGTAGTGATAATGATTATTGGTGCAATTATTTTGGCTGCACTGGTTTTTTCCCTCATCGTCGCTTTTATTACAAAACTTATTTATGAAAGGAAAGGAGACCAAAAGTTCACCAGAAAACAATTTATACAGACCATGCTGATCTCTCTTCTGATCTGTGGATTAATCAGCGGTTATATTTGCGGAGGACTTTAAAAAAATTGCTATGCCAGTAAGAAATTATACCTATTACGATTATACAATCAGCCTTTGCCCGGAATGTCTTAAAAGGGTAGGAGCCAAAATCATTATTGAGGACGAAACTGTTTTTATGACTAAAAGATGTCCGGATCATGGATTTTTTAAAACAAAAATAGCTTCTGACGTACAGTATTATAAAAATATAAGAAACTATAATAAAGCCTCTGAAATGCCCTTTCATTTCGGAACCGATGTGGAATATGGATGTCCTTATGATTGTGGATTATGTGTAGACCATGAACAGCACAGCTGTCTTTCTATCGTAGAAGTTACAGACCGTTGTAATCTTACCTGTCCAACCTGCTATGCAATGTCCTCACCCCACTATGGAAGTCACAGAAGCCTGGAAGAAATTGAGGCTATGTTTGATGTTATTGTAAAAAATGAAGGGGAACCGGACGTGGTGCAGATCAGTGGAGGAGAACCTACAATCCATCCGGAATTTTTCAAAATTATGGATATTGCCAAATCAAAACCGATCAAACATCTGATGCTGAACACCAACGGAATCAGAATAGCTAATGATCCGGGATTTGCTGAACAGCTGGCGACCTATGCTCCCGAGTTTGAAATTTACCTTCAGTTTGATTCATTTAAACCTGAAGTCCTGGAAGATTTCAGAGGGAAGGATCTTACCGCGGTCAGAATGAAAGCGTTGGAAAAACTCAATGAGCTTAACCTTTCTACGACACTGGTTATTGTTCTTCAAAAAGATAAAAATATTGATGAAATTGGAAAAATTATAGAATTTGCCCTAAAACAGAAGTGCGTAAGAGGAATTACCTTTCAGCCGGTTGAAATTGCCGGAAGAAACCGGGAAGATTCTGCTCATGAAAAAATTACCTTAACTGAAGTAAGACAGGAAATTATCAATCAGTTTCCGTTATTAAATTCTGATGATATTATTCCCGTTCCATGTAATCCGGATGCTCTTGCTATGGGATATATCTTGAAACTGCAGGGCGAAACAATTCCTTTAACCCGGTATATCAATCCTGCAGATCTTCTGAATAATGAGTCAAAGAATACCATTGTTTATGAACAGGATAAAGGATTGCATATGCAGCTGCTGGATATTTTCAGTACCGGAATTTCCGTAGATAAAGTTCAGCCTAAGGTCAATCAGTTACTGTGCTGCCTGCCGGATGTTTGTGCTCCGGATCTCGATTATGATAACCTTTTCAGAATAATTATCATGAACTTTATGGATGCTCATGATTTTGATGTAAGAGCGGTGAAGAAGTCGTGCGTACATATTGTCAATAAAGACCTGAAGCTAATACCTTTTGAAACCATGAACCTCTTTTACAGAGATGAAAAAAAGGCTTATCTGGAAGAACTCAGGAAAGAAGATAAAGTTTTATTTTAGCCATATAAAAAGCAAAGCGTGAAATGAAATTTCACGCTTTTATTATTTTCTTGTTATTTTACTTCTTTTACATCTTCAAAAGTCATCACTTCTTCCAATGTTTTCATGTATTCATAAGCTGTAAGGTCAAACTTTACCGGAACAATAGAAATATATCCATTGGCCAATGCTGTTTCATCAGCATCTTCAGAATCATCCATATTGTTGAAATAACCTGTCAGCCAGTAATATTTTTTACCATGAGGATTTACTCTCTCATCAAAGCTTTCTTCCCATTTGGCATTGGCCTGTTTACAGACTTTTACTCCTTTAATCTCTTCCGCCGGAAGTTTAGGAATATTTACGTTCAGTACAACTCCTTTTGGCATTGGGTTTTCCAATGTTCTTCTTACAATATTCTGAATAAATTCTTTAGCCTGAGTGAAATCTGCTTCCCAGCTGAAATCCAGTAATGAGAATCCAATGGCAGGAATTCCTTCTACACCTGCTTCTACTGCAGCCGACATGGTCCCTGAATAGATTACATTGATAGAAGAATTTGCCCCGTGATTGATTCCTGAAACCACAATATCGGGTCTTCTGGTCAGGATTTTATCAAGAGCCATTTTTACACAGTCAACAGGAGTTCCGCTACAGGAAAAATCTGTCTGCGGGCCATCCAGAGTAACTTCTTCGTAGCTTAGGGTAGAATTAATGGTAATAGCGTGGCCTTTTCCACTTTGAGGAGAATTGGGGGCAACAACCACTACTTCTCCGATTTCATTCATAAAATTTACAAGATTTCTGATACCAGGAGCTGTAATTCCGTCGTCATTAGTCACCAGAATAAGTGGTCTTTCCATAAATTATCTTTAATTTTTTATTTAAACAGAGTGAGTTTGTTCATTTTCAGAATTGAACAAATAGATTTTCAACACATCAAATGTAGGTAAAAATCAGACGCCATAAAATACCAGATTGGGATTGGCTGTTGTGAAATAGAAATAAAATCCTTCTGCTTTTGCTTCAGAGAGTGAAGATCAATGCACCGATAAAGAAAAATGCCAGAAGCAGAATATCTGACTAAAATGAAGGAATTTTAATATGAATTTTAGTTCATCAAACTCAGAATTTTACAGGTGCCTCCCATGAAAATCTCTTGTTATCCTGTGAAGAACACCTGTAAAGCCTGATAATTTTAATGTTAAGTGGTCGTACAAAATAATAAACTAGTCGAGAGGTTTTCTACCGGAAATGATATTATAAAGAATAACAATAATAGCAATAACCAGTAAAACGTGAATTAAATAACCTGTGCTCATTCCGGGAACGACTCCTAGCATTCCCAATAGCCAAACAACGATGCAGATGACTGCTACTAACCATAATAAACTTTTCATGACTTAATATTTTGAATTTGTATGGTTAATTCTCTGCATATTTTATGCCTTTATGACTAAAAATTGATTTTTGTGGTATGTGTTTTCTGTTTTTAGATTAAAAATTAAAAATTTAGGTGTGTTTGAAAAAAAGGATTGATCTGTATCACTTTATAACGAAACTGTCTGATAATAGGAAATGGCTCATACTGTCCTGATTATTTGTAAATCTCTTTAAATAAAAATGATCAAAACTGTCGATATTTGTAAATAAGGTATTAAATTTGATCATTTGTAACAGTACCAAACTTACTGCTACTAATTACTATACTTATTTTAAAAAAATTAATAAATAAAGACAGTTTATGTGGAAAAATTTCAAACTGAATAAATTTTTACTCCTTATTCCATTAACCAGTCTAATGTTTTGTTTCAACTCGCCACAGAATGACGATGAAAAGATGCAGACAATAATGGTGAGCGTAAAAAACACACTTTCTTATCTGCATTATAGCCCGAAATCTATCAATGATGCCTATTCGAAGGACGTTTATAAGCATTATTTCGAATTGGTAGATCCAGCGAAAAGATATTTTCTGCAATCTGATATGGATGAATTCAGCAAGCATGAAACAAAGCTTGATGACTATATCGGACAAGGTGATCTTACATTCTATAAGCTTACCATTGACAGACTTTACCAGAGAGTGGATGAGATTGATAAAATCACACAGGATATCTTCAGCAAGCCCATCAATCTTCAGGAAGATGAAACGCTTACTCTTGAACCCAAACTAAAAAAAGTACCTGCCAACAAACAGGAACAGTATAATGAGTGGAAAAAATTCATCAAATACAACATCCTCCAGGAAGTTGAGTCGATGAACAGCAAGGAAGAAGCTCAGAAAGAAAAGAAAGACTCTGTTCAGAAATACAAACTGAAAGATACGATCAAGTTTAAGCCACTTACTCAGGACGAGAAGATCAAAAAAGCGACTGATGAGGTAAAAGACCTTGTAAAAGATACTTTCACGAGATTCAAAAAGAGAAAGAAAATGGATTGGTTTACCGTGTATATGAATGCGTATACTGAAGTATTTGATCCGCACACCAACTATTATTCTCCAAAAGATAAAGAAGATTTTGATACCCAGTTCACCGGAAAAGTAATTGGTATCGGAGCCCTGATCCAGGAGAAAAAAGGAAACCTTTACTTAGGAGCGCTTACCATTGGTGCACCCGCATGGAAATCCAAGCAGCTTTCAGAAGGAGATAAAATCCTGAAAGTAAGATCAAAGCCGAAAGAAGATGCTGTAAATGTAGTAGGAATGCTTTCTGATGAAGCGGTAAGATTAATCAGAGGTGAAAAAGGAACTCCCGTAACCTTAACGGTTCAGAAAAAAGATGGTACCATTAAAGATGTAACCATGATCCGTGAAGAGGTTGCTATCGAAGATACATTTGCAAGAAGTATTGTAGTGAACACTCCAAATGGGAAGAAATACGGCTTTATCAACCTTCCAAGCTTTAATGCTGACTTTGAAAATGCCAAAGGAAGAAATGCTTCTGATGATATCAAAAATGAAATCATTAAGCTTAAAGAACAGAACATTCAAGGAATCATTCTTGACCTTAGAAATAATGGTGGAGGTTCTTTAACTGAAGTAGGCGATATTATGGGACTTTTCATGGAAGCTGGTCCTTATGTTCAGGTAAAAGACGGAAACGGAAAAATACAGACACTTAAGAACAAAAATGAAACTCCAATCTGGACAGGTCCGTTGGTTATCATGCAAAACGAACTTTCGGCTTCAGCTTCAGAAATTCTTGCAGGAGTAATGCAGGATTATGGAAGAGCGATGATTATCGGATCTCCACAATCTTTCGGAAAAGGAACTGTTCAAACTTTTGTGGATCTGAACAGATTCCTGAATACAGAAGATGATTTCGGATCTCTAAAACTGACAATCCAGAAATTCTACAGAATTACAGGAGAATCTACACAGAGAAAAGGAATTGTTTCTGATATCCAGATGAAAGACTTCTTTACGTATGCTGAAGTAGGAGAGCGATATGATGATTATGCATTGGCCTGGGATAAAATTCCACCTACAAAATTCCAGAAACTGAACTATTTCAATATCCAGGCGCTGGAGAAGGCAAGTGCAGACAGAATGGCTAAAAACAGCAATTACCAGTTGTTATTAGAATCTGCTCAGTGGAGAGAAAAACTGGATAAGGAAGAAAATATCACTTTGAATATTACAAAATTCAATGAGCTGATGAAGAACAGAAAATCTCAGATTGAAAAGTTCAAAGCTTTGACGAAATTTGAAAACGGTCTTCAGTTTATCATGTATCCAAGTGAAATTGAAAGAGAGAAAAAAGACGAAGCTTTCAAGAAAAAATCTGAAATGTGGATCAAGAATCTGAAAAAAGATCTTTACCTGCAGGAAGCAATGAATATTGTATCAGACATGGGAGCTAAATCCTAAACATAAAAAAACCGCTAATTATAAAGATTAGCGGTTTTTTTATTGAATAAAGTAGATTACTTAATTTCTACACATCCTACTCTTCCTCCTGCATTTCCGGTAGGCTGAGTATGGAAATCATCTGCAGCAGCGTGTACAATAAGACCTTTTCCGATAATGTTCTTAGACTCGTCTGTACAGCCCAGACACCATTTGTCTGTCTTGAAAGTCAATGTTGCCGTTCCGTTCTGATCAGCAACCAGGTTTCCTATATCTCCCATATGGAAATGTTCAGCACCCCATTTACCATGATCATTCTTCGAAGGATTCCAGTGGCCGCCAGTAGAAGTTCCGTCTGCAGCTGAGCAGTCTCCTTTTTCATGAATGTGTACGGCATGGATTCCAGGAGTAAGGTTGGTGATGTCAAGCTTCATTGTTACTTCATTTCCATTTTGAGTAAACTTCGCTGTTCCCCCTGTCTGTGTTCCGCTTTTGGCATTTACAGAATAGGTTTTTGTGGTTCCGCATGAAACGGCAAAAACTGCAAATCCCGCCAATAATGCTAATGTTTGTACTTTCATTTGTTAAATGATTTATAGTGATTTTACGATAAATTTAAAAAAGATTTTCCAAAAGGCTTTATGATCTCACTCTTTTTTGAAAAACTTAGTTTAAATGATTGCTTAATAAAGGCTGTTGTGACCTTAAATTCCGAAACATAGCTCTGAGGCTTACTGATTTAAAACGAGGTAAAAAAAAGCTTATTTTAGTAGCTGGGAAGCAGTATATAATCTGATCCTTAGAGAAAGAAAAATGATTATTCTGTATACATTCATTAGCGAAGAAAAACATCAGTCACGTTTAGACCGATACCTGCCTGCTTTTTCTCAGGAGGTTAATCAGAATATCCTGCGATACAGAAGATGGCAGGATGTGCAGCTTTCTTTACTGGGAAAGGTGCTTTTACAATATGGATTAAAGACTTATTATAACATTTCTAAGCCAGAAATAGGAACTCTTCCAAACAAAAAACCTTATTTGAAAGGATGTCAGCTTCATTTTAATATATCGCACTCTAAGGACCTTGTTGTTTGTGCTTTTGCAGAATATCCTTTGGGAATAGATGTGGAATTTAATGATCCTAAGACAAATTATCAGGATTTTGAATTTCAGATGACTGTTAATGAGTTTCAGGAAATTGAGAACTTTGGTGATAAAATGAAAGCCTTTTTTACCTTTTGGACGAGAAAAGAAGCGGTAATAAAAGCCCATGGAGCAGGAATGATGTTACCTTTGGATTCTTTTGAAATCTTGCATAATGAGTGTATTATTGAAGAGGAAAAATTTTTTACCAAAGAGATTTTTATCCATGAAGATTATCACGGTTATATCGCCTCTTCAGATCAAAAAATTAAGGATGTGAACCCTCTTATTAAATACTTTCAAGAGGAAGTTTGAACGTGAAAATAAAAGGATTTTCTGATAATAGCAATAAAAGACAACAGACTTTCATTCCGGACAAATATCTTTGTAAACTAATAATTTTGAAGTGGAAGAATATAAAAAACGGATTGTAAAAACAATTCAATATATTGATAACCATATTGATGCGGAGCTGTCTCTGGAAAAAGTTTCAGAGATATGTGCCTATTCACCTTTTCATTTTCACAGAATATTTAAGCTGGTTACAGGAGAAACCCTTCAGAATTATATTATCAGAAAGAAAATAGAGAAAAGTGCTCTTCATTTAGCAGTTCATAAAAATATGGAGATCAAGGAGATCTGTTGGGATCTTGGTTTCTCCAATCATTCTGTTTTCTGCAAAACATTCAAAAAATATTACGGTCTCGCGCCCACAAAATTTCGCAGATCAGCACCGGAAAAATTTCACAGGATTTTACAAACACAAAGCAAGAACGGACAAGTTGAGACGGTTTTCAGCCAATACATTTGCAATATTGAAAACCTGTTAAACTGGACTAGAATGAATTTAAAAATTGAAGTAAAAGAAATGCCGGAAATGAATCTGGCATCCATTATGAGCCTTGGAATGGCCAACGTAGAACCTTCTTTTAATATCCTGATAGACTGGGCAAAAAAGAAAAACCTGTTTCCGCGGGAAAATCTTAAAATGATTTCTGTATATCACGACAGCTGTAAAATAACACCTCTCGATAAAGTAAGGATTCACGCCTGTATGCTTTTGGATGAAAAACTGCAGCAACAGGAGGGAGAAGTATTTTCAGAAACGGTAGAAGGCGGAAAGTACATTGTAGGAAGCGGAGAGGTGACATTGGATGATTTTGAACAATGCTGGGTTTCTCTGTTCTTATGGATGAACGAAAACAACTACGCCATGAGAAGAACCTTTCCTTATGAAATCTATCACTCCAATTTTAAAGAACATCCGGATGGGAAGATGATCGTGGATTTTTGCATTCCGGTTCATTAATTACCATTCGGGAGCAAAAGAATGCCTTTCAGTAATAATTTTTTTACAGAAAGGTATTTCTCATGCTATTTTTGATTCCAGAAAACAATAAAAATGAAAACACAAGGACAAAACATACTGTTTCTGATTCTTCTTCTCACTTCCATTATGGGATATTCCCAGGTGAAAATATCGGGGAAAGTATCCTTTAAAAACAAAGGAGTCGCCGAAGTAAATGTAACGCTCAAAGACACCTATGATGGGGCTACAACAGATGCTCAGGGTAATTTTACCTTTGAAACTTCAGAAAAAGGAGCTCATACAATTACTTTTACCCACCCGAAATATGAAAATGTAGAAAGATCAGTTTCTATTGAAAATCAAGATATATCCTTGAATATTGATCTTAAAGAACAGATCAGTGAGATTGATGCAGTAGTAGTTTCTGCAGGATCTATTGAAGCCAGTGATAAAAAAAGAGCAACAGCATTACTCACTCCCATTGATATTTATACAACGGCAGGAGCAGACGGACAGATTTCTTCAGCATTGACTTATCTTCCGGGAGTACAGAAAGTAGGAGGAACAGAAGGTTTATTCATTCGTGGAGGTACCGGAACGGAATCTAAAATCTTTATGGACGGAAGTCTTATCAATAATTATTTTTCTAATTCTGTTCCGGGAATAGCGGGGAGAGATCAGTTCAATACTTCACTTTTTAAAGGAAATGTTTTCTCAAGTGGTGGCTATTCTGCATTGTACGGGCAGGCTCTTTCGGGAGCATTGATGCTGGAAAGTGTAGATCTTCCGGAAGAAACCTCCTATAACTTTGGGATTTCACCCATTTTTCTGAGTGCAGGATTTCAAAAGTTAGGAGATAATAAAAACTATTCCTACGGTGCTACAGCAGGATATTCTCTTTTAAGTCTGATGCAGAAAGTCTTAAATTTTAATACAGACTTTGTAGAAGCTCCCCAAGGTCTTAACGGAGATCTTAATTTCAGATTTAAAACAAAATCAGGAGGCTTTTTCAAATATTACGGAATGTTCAATTCCAATAAAATGGGTGTGAGATCAGAAAGTCTTAAACCCGGATATGATTTCAGTCTGGTAAAGCTTAACGGTAAAAATACATTTCACAACCTTTCTTTTAAACAGAAATTCGGAAAATATCTGCTTAATATGAGCGGTTCTTATTCCTACAATAGATCGGATCTTCATTTTTCAACAGAAACCAATGATATTGAATCCAACAGAAGCCAGCTTCTGACTGACGGAAACTATGTGAACTTCAAAGCAGTTCTTGAAAGAAAGATAAACAGAATCAGTGCCGTAAGAGGAGGAATTGAACTGAATAATACCGATGAAAATCTGAATTTTGAAACGGTACGGAAACATTATAAAGATTTGATCTCCTCTGCTTTTGTAGAAACTGATCTTGGCTTCAGCAATGCTTTGTCAGCGAAAATAGGGGTGAGAGCAGAACATTCTTCATTTTTGGGGAAGGATAATATTGCACCTCGTTTTGCAATTGCTTACCGCCTTGCAAAAGACTGGACCACTTCGTTAGCATACGGACTTTTTTATCAGAATCCGGAAAGTAAATATATCAATGGACCTGCCAATCTTGGCTTCCAGAAATCCCAGCATTATATTTTCCAGGTTCAGAGAGCTTCAGAAGGCAGAACTTTACGTTTTGAGGCATTTTACAAGAAATATGACCAGTTGATTAAGACGTTCAATATTACCCAGGACAAAGAGCAAAATCAGCAGATTCAAACTGCTTTAAACAATGATGGCTACGGATATGCAAAAGGACTGGAATTCTTCTGGAGAGATAATAAAAAGACATTTGAAAATATCGATTACTGGATCAGCTACTCTTATCTGGATTCAAAAAGAGATTTTCTGAATTATCCGGTAAGCCTGCAGCCGAGTTTTGCAGCAGAACATACCCTTTCAGCAGTAGCAAAAAGATTTATTCCGGAATGGAAGCTTGGGGTCAATCTATCATATACTTACGCCAAAGGACGGCCTTATTATGACATTGCCTCCACATTTAAAGATGGAAAAGCTGTAAATTTTATCCGGAATGAAGGAACACTTAAGGATTACAACGCATTGAATTTCAGTATTAATTATCTTCCGAATATCGGTAAAAAAGATGCGAAAGCCTTTCCTGTATTTGTATTGAGCATCAGCAATATTTTAGGATCAAAGAATGTATATGGCTATAATTTTTCAGCCAATGGTTCCAGAAGCTCTGCAATTGTTCCGCCTGTCAATACTTTTGTTTTCATAGGAGCATTTATAAGCTTTGGAGTAGATAAAACAGATGATGCCATCAATAATAATTTATAAAAACATATCTTAGAACACACAATAAACTAACTTTTAAAATTTAATATCATGAAAAAATACCTTTTAAGTTTTGCTTTAGCTTTGGTGAGCTTAACGGCTTTTGCACAGGCAGATTACGACAAAATAATGTCTGAAAAAATTGCGAAAATTGAAACCTGTAAAACCCCGGAAGATTTCCAGGCTCTTGCAAATGATTTCCAGAGAATAGGAAGTAAAGAAAGTACAAAATGGCTTCCGGCTTACTATGCCGCATTTTCTTATATCCAAAAAGGAAGAACCCTGATGAGAGACGGAAAAATGCAGGAATTGGATGGTATTGCAGATCAGGCAGAAAAACATCTTTCAATGGCTCAGAATCTTGCAGGAATTGATAATGCAGAAATTCACCTGTTGAGAAAAATGTCTTATTCTCTCAGAATGATGGTAAATCCTGCCCAGCGTTATATGACAGATGGGGCAAGAGCTGCTGATGAACTTAATATTGCAGAAAAATTAGACCCGGCAAACCCAAGAATTGCACTTATCAAAGCAGAAGATGTCTATTTTACTCCCGAACAGTACGGAGGAAGCAAAACCAAAGGATTGGAAATGTTTAAAGATGCTCAGGCAAAGTTTAAAGCCTACAAACCCAAAACAGCTTTGGACCCTAACTGGGGAAAAGGAGAAGCAGACTATTTCTTAAGCTTACCGGCAGAAAAAGCAAAGTAGTTTTCTCTATATTTCAAATTAATCAACCTTCATTCGTGAAGGTTTTTTTATACCATTCGGAAAGAAAAATCAGCCCTTCGGTAACAATTAATTTTTGATACCTTTAATAAAAGCTAATTTTGAGTCAAGAAAACAGATTATGAAACGGAAAAACTTTATCGTACTATTCTGGGTATCACTTGCTGTCTCCATGTTTTTCTTTTTTGTCTTTACAGAAGAGAAGAATCTTGAAAACTTTTTATATACCCTGCTTATCTCTTTTATTTATTCTTTTGTATTGGGAGGAGGAAACGGGCTATTGAACAGTTTTCTGAATAAAAAGGTCCCATGGTCTGAGGCTACAACCAAAAGAGCGGTTATCAGTATTATTTCAATTATTGTCGCCAATTTTGTACTGGTCTATTTCTGCAATTATGTCAATTTTGTACTTATTCAAAAAGCAGCTACTACAGAAGAGTTTTTCCTTGGAAAATATAATTTCCTCAATTGGTTTACCATCAATATAGCATTGTTGATATCCGCTTTCCTTCATGCCAGAAGTTTCATGGAAGAGCTGAAGAAAACTTCCCGAAAAGAAGTGGTGGAACAGAAGCTTATCGCCAAATCTGCAAATGCCCAGTTTGAAAGTTTAAAGAACCAGCTGGATCCACATTTCCTTTTCAACTCATTGAATGTTTTAAGCTCGTTGATTGATGAAAATCCTCGTCAAGCACAAAAGTTTACTGCTTCAATGTCAAAGATTTACCGATATGTACTTGAACAAAAAGATAAAGAACTGGTAACAGTAGAAGACGAGATAGAATTTGCAAAAACCTATTGTGAACTTTTGAAAACAAGATTTGAAGACAGTGTGGATTTTACCTTTGATGTTGCTAAAGAGGATTATCAGAAATATGTAGTTCCACTGGCTTTGCAGCTCTTGTTGGAAAATTGTATCAAACACAATTTTGCCACATCATCAAAACCTCTGATCATCAGAATTTTTTCAGACGGAAATACGCTCTGCATTGAAAATAATCTTCAGGTAAGAGAGCAGATCAAAGAAAGCTCAGGAATTGGTCTGGCCAATATTGTACAGCGTTATTCCCTTATTACAGAGCGAAATGTCTTCATCGAAAAATCTGAAGATCATTTTAAAGTAAAACTTCCAATGCTCGTGGCTAAACCACAAGTTTCCATATCAAAACCTGAAGATGATTCTGCAGCTTACCAACGGGCACAAAAAAGAGTAAAAGAGATTAAGAGTTTTTATATGAACCTTATTTCTTACTGTACGGTAAGTGCCTTTTTAATCTTTATTAATCTTTTTACGAGCAGCAGAAATCATTGGTTCTGGTTTCCTGTACTGGGATGGGGAATAGGCGTTGCTTCTCATGCATTTCAGGTGTTTGGAGTAGGTGAATCCTGGCAGGAAAAGAAGATTCGTGAAATTATGAACAAACAAAAAAAATAGAACCATGAGAACATTTGACGAAAACAATATTGAATATCAACAAGCAAGAAGACAGGTAGAAAGACTGCGTGGGTTTTACGGACATGTATTCGCTTATATAGCAGTAAATGCTCTGATTGTTGTCTATAATTGTATTCACCTGAAACCTGGTGAAAGTTATTTTCAGTTTAAAAACTTTTTCACGGCAACTTTTTGGGGAATAGGACTTGCAGCACATGCAGTTACCGTTTTTCTGCCCCGTGTTAATTTTATCAAGAAATGGGAAGATAAGAAGATCAAGGAACTGATGGATAAACAGAAAGAGCATTAGAGAAACTATCTTTTTAAAAATACTTTTAATCTTAATTTTATTGAAAATGAATGCTTTATCAACTTTGTTTTATATTTCAATGGCAGCCTGGTTTCTTACAGAATTCCTTTACAAAAACATGTTGAAATCCGGCAAAGAAGATCAAAAAAACAAGGATAAATCCACTCTGAATATTTTATGGATGGCCATTCCTTTTTCTATTGTTAGTGCAATATTCATGTCTTATAATTTTCATTTTCCAATGGCTGATGGCGTCTGGATACTTTATCTGGGCGAGCTTTTTATTCTTGTTGGTATCATTGTCAGATACATCATCATCAGATCTTTGGGAAAATATTTTACAGTAGATGTAACCATCAGACAAGATCATAAAATCAAAAAAGAAGGATTTTATAAATATCTGAGACATCCTTCCTATGCTTTTTCCCTGTTAACTTCTTTTGGCCTCGGTTTGTATCTCAATAACTGGCTTTCATTAGTCTTTGCTTTTGTTCCTCCGTTTTTAGCCTTTGCCTACAGGATTAAAATTGAAGAACAGGCCTTGATAGAAGAGTTTGGGTATGAGTATATTGAATACAGTAAAGGAACAAAGAAACTGATCCCTTTTATCTATTAATGGCAGGTTTTTACAATTCAGACAGCATAATCTACCATTCGGTCACATAAAATTGATTTATGGCACTTTCCTGAGCTACCTTTGATTCAAGAAAAAACAAATCAACCTTTAAACAAATCATTATGGAAATTTTACAAGACAAAGAAACAATTGCTTACAAAAAAGCTTCAAGAAGAGTGAAAGACCTGAAAGAATTTTATGGAAACCTTACCTCGTACTGTATCGTTATTCCTTTTTTAGCAATACTGAACATTGTAACTGCTCCCGGATATTTATGGTTTTTATGGCCTGCACTGGGATGGGGAGTAGGAATTGCATTTCATGCCATAAGCGTATTCGGAATTGGTAAAAGCTGGGAAGAAAGAAAAATCAGAGAACTGATGGAGAAGGATGAAAAACAGAAAATAAAAACACTTTAAACAATAACTTAAAAACTTATAATATCATGGATTACGATACTGCCCACACAAGAACCAACAATATCAGAAAATTCTATAAAAGCCTTTTTATATTTGCCTTATTTGCCGTTCTGATCATTCCTGATGATATTTTTGGCGAAAAGATGATTAGCTTTCATTGGTTTGACCGATATACCATCCTTGGAATCTGGGGATTTATAATTCTGGTAAAAGCTGCAAAACTATTTCTCTTTGATTCCGAATGGGAAAAGGACATGATTGAAAAAGAACTCAGAAAAGAGAAAAAAACGATAAATTATTAAAATCTGTCCACTTTTATATAACTTTATTTCCTAAAATCTGACAACCAAAACTTAAACTCAATGATCAAAACTGTCATTATAGAAGATGAAAAACCTGCTTCAAGGAAGTTGGAGAGAATGCTGAATAACTTTCCTGAAATAGAGATCGTTGCCAAAATAGAATCGGTGGAAGAAGGTGTTGCCTGGTTTTCTGAAAACGAACATCCGCAGCTGATCTTTTCAGATATTGTTTTGGGGGACGGACTGTCTTTTGATATCTTTGAAAAAGCACCAACCAAAGGTTTCATTATCTATACAACAGCATTTGACCAATATACCCTGAAAGCCTTTAAGCTGAACAGTATTGATTATCTTTTGAAACCTATTCTTGATGAAGATCTGGAAGGAGCAGTGGAGAAATTTAAATCTTTCATTCCTGCCAGCGATACCAATGGTTCTCAGGATATCAAACAGTTAATCCGAAAAGAAAAGTCTACGCTTTCCAGAGTTCTGGTGAAAATAGGATACAACCTTAAGATTATTCAGACTCAGGAAATAAGCTGCTTTTTCAGTGAGAATAAAATCGTTTATCTTCAGACGGAAGACCGTACCTATCCATCAGATTTTACACTTGATGAGCTGGAAGATGTACTCGATGAGAAAAAGTTTTTCCGGGTGAACAGACAGTTTATTATCAGTTCGGATTATATCAAAAACATCCATACTTCGCCTTACTATAAGGTGGACCTTGAGTTTCAGCCTGAAGAAGAAATAACGGTCAGCAGAGACCGTGTGAAAGATTTTAAAGACTGGTTGGTCAGTTGATAAAGATTAGCTTAAAAACAAACACCATGGATCTTATTCTATTTATTTTTAAACTATTTCTCTCTCTATTTTATCCCTGAAAAATTAATCATCAGGCATTATAGAAATCACTGGCAGATTGTACAAACTGGTGGAATGCGTCGGTAACTTCTTTTGAATGCTTGTGGGTAAGCGGAAATGGAACCATATGGGAATATTCAAACGGGAAATCTTTGATTTCAATATCTACATTGATGTTCCTGTAGCCACCCTGCAGCGTATTGAGTGCTTCTATCGGAGGAGCAACACTGTCTTTCTCTAATACATAAGCCTTGATCTGAGATTGGATTTCCTGAATTCTTTCTTCTCTTTCCTTCTGGAAATAATTGTAGCGGAGCATTTTTTTGAACCAGCTTTCCTGTGGATGCAATGCTTCATTCTGATAATGTTTCAGACGTGAATCTGACTTAAAATCAGAGCTCAGCAATTCCGTAAAAACAGACTGCATTTTAACTGTTGCCTGAGTATCCATGATGTATTTGGATATCGGAAACATCCTGTCGATCGTCATTCCTCCACAGAAACAAAATACTTTTGATCGGGTAAAATAATGATGAGGATCAGCCATTTTGATAATTAAAGCAAGAAATGATCCTATAGAATACCCAAATAAATCCAGATCTGCTTCTGGAGAAATACCCTTTATTTTACCCTTTTTAATATCTTTTACCACTTCTGTAATATCAGAATAGGTCTGTAGCCCGGACCAGAATATTCTTTGCGGATGCGCTTCCAGTCTGGAACTTATCGCAGCATTTACATAGGAATAATTCATGTTTTCCGGATACTTTTTTTTCCTGAAATTAACCACTTCCATCATGTGACGGCGGTCACTCCAGATAGGTTCTGCTCGATCCATATGAAACGCAATAGGGAACAGTATGATGGCCTTTTGTGTTTTTTGGGCCAATTCATACGCCCATGGCAGGTATTTATCCCATTTCTTTTCATTCAGTCCATGGAAAAAAAACAAAACTCCTTCGGCTGTTTCTATATCTGCCCGCTTCAGGATATGATATTCAAATCTTTTATTGCATTCAATATCAAAATCTTTGATGTCTACAGCAGGTTGGTTGTACAAGAGATAACCATTTTTGTTGATTGCGAGGGTTTGCTGATGTTTGTTGCACTGTTGTTTCTCTGAGCCATAAAGCAGATCACATACCTTGGATTCAAAAGGAATTGATTCAATGCTTACATTCAGTTCCTGAAGTTCTGCCCTGTCTTTTCCGGAATCAAAATGATTTTTCAAAACTTCATACAATTCATAATATTCCATAGCAAGACGATTGAAGGGTTTATATTTAGAACCATCAAGTTAGAGAATTATTGCGGTAATGAATTGATTTTTAAGGTTTAAATATATTCCAGGCATAAGAGAAATACAATAAACCCCGAAATAGTCTTATTCCGGGGCCATGATATAGAGATTGATGATGATGTTTATTGTTGAATTATTTTTTGTCCGATAATCTTTATTTTTTTTAACTATCTGTAATCTATTCTGTTAGATTCGGTGTCTTCAAGTTGTTTGACAATTGATTCAGGTATTTCGTCACTGTCAATGGGAAAACTGATGGAATCAGAAATGAAGTTTTTTCTGTCCGCTTTTCTGAAGATTTCAAATAAAGCAATCGGCTCCTGATTGAAACTAATGCAGGTGCTTATAAAGTGGATTTCGTGGAGTTTATAGTCCGGGTTCTTAAGTTTTTCTTTAATATCCTTTATCCTTGAAATGAAATGTCTCTGACGAATAAAAGTATTGCTGTTCATGATGATGAAAACATAATCAGAATAGGCGGTTACTTTTCCAAAGTATTTGTGATGATCACCACCGCTTCTTTCAATAAAATATTCTCCTGTGGTTTCCGACTTATAAATTTCCATGGCAGAACGCCATATGCGGTCTTCTTTTGCCATCAAAGGATTATCGGGCAGATTTCTGTTATAAGAATACCAGCACCCTACTAAACGGTCTAAAAGAGCGGTATTCATATTGGTATTATTAATATCAATCCTTAGATCATTAAAATTGAATGCTTCCGTATTTGAATTTATGAAATCTATGTAATTGGAATATCCCAAAACTTTGACAATTAAACTCAGTTTAGCAAGGTTGGGTCTGCTTAAAACCGCATTCTCGTTCTGTTTGAATTTTTTCAGTTTATTGATGATCAGATGCTCATACAGATAATTTGTTCCCAGAATATCAGGTTCTTTTTTGATCTCTTTTTCTGAATGATCATTGATAATCAGTTCATTTAGTTCAGCGCTTATATAAGACCATTCGGTTTTGGTCACATCTTCCCAATGGTTTTTCTTTAAAAATTGCCGGCTTAAGAAATTCATCAGTTTCTCAAGATGCAAGATATCTTCCTTTTTCATGGTGTTTATTTATAAGACTAATTTAAGATTTTTATCAAACTAAAAAAGATTTTTGAAAGACTTTTATATTGTATAATCCATTGATATTTGAGTAGAAAAACAAAAATCAAAACAATGGAAACAAAAATGCTATTACAAGATGAGTCTCTTTGGAACAGGATACAGGAATTTTCTCTGGATGCTCCGGGAGTTGATTTCCCTTTTTCAAAAAAGCTGGCCAAAGAAGAACGCTGGAGTCTTGATTTCGCAAGAAAAGCAATTGAAGAATACAAAAAGTTCGTGTATCTCTGCTGTATTCTTCCCCACGGAGCTTCTCCCAGTAACATCGTTGACAAGGTTTGGCATATGCATCTGATTTATACGCAGAATTATTGGGAGGAATTCTGTCCCCATATCTTAAAAAGACCGCTTCATCATCATCCTTCCGAAGGAGGCTCTGCGGAAAAAGAAAGACATCAGAACTGGTTTGAAGATACTTTAACAAGTTATCGGCAGATATTCCGGCAGGAAGCACCAGAAGAAATCTGGAGAGAGCGTAAGAAAAAGTCAAAAGTACAGTCTTGGCTTAGAAAAATGGCCTTCTTTGCTCCCATATTTGTGTTACTGCTTTTATTTTCGTGTACAGAAGGAGATAGCTTTTCAGGGTTAATGGTTACTGGAGTTGTATTCGGGATTATTTTCATTCTCGGAACGATCGTTTCAATCATAGGAGATCAGGAGGTTTCTGACCATAACAGAAAAGATAAGCAAAATAATGATGGAGGAAGTTGTGGTGGCTCAAGCTGCAGCGGAGGAGGTGGTTGTGGAGGAGGCTGCGGTGGTTGCGGTGGATGCGGAGGCTGTGGAGGATAATAAAACTCATCATTATGAAAAAACTCATCATTCATTCAGTTCCGGTTGTGATAGGCTTTATATGGCTTATGGCAGTCCATCAGACATTTAATCCGGTTATTCTTAAAGGACCTGACTTTTTGAAGTTCTATGTCATTCTGGTTCTAGGATTTTACGCTTCGTTTTTTTTGCTGAATTCTTTGAAAGAAACCATTTCGGGAACGGCATTTTATTTCGCAGGATTTATTTTCTTGTTGGGAATTATCAAGCTTATCAGAGGTGTCATATTGGGAAAACCTGTTGGATTTCTTGTTGTGATATTAATAGCAGAAGGTATTGTTACATTGGTTTTTATCTCAGGTTATGTAAATGAAAAGATAAAATAAAATTTATTATTAAAAACAAACCCGAAACAAAAATGTTCCGGGCTTTATTATGTGTTGTTGATATTAAATATCTTTCTTTTCTTCTTTTGCGGGCTGATAGCCATATTTTCGAACCATAACGGAAGTCAGGACTACCAAAATAAGACTGATCGCGATATTGGAGTTTTCCGGATGTACAATGGCCTGATAAAGATTATAACCGAAAATAGAGGATACAACTGCAATCAGAATATTGTTTACATAAGCATACTGGTTTTTTGTAGATGTTTTCATAGTAGTATTTTTTATTGTTATTTACTCCGTAAGTATGATAACTTAAAAAACGTTACAGAAAAATTTCAAAAAAATATTTTCTTAAAAAAACAATCTCAATCACCCGAATCCCGTACCCGAAACTCTTACGAAATCACACCACTGCCGATCAGCTCCTCATCAATATACCATGAAGCAAACTGTCCTTCAGCAATAGCAGACTGAAGTTCATCAAATTCAATATAAAAAGCATTTTCAAACTGATACAGGGTTGCTTTCTGCAAAGGCTGTCTGTATCTGAATCTGGCCATTACTTCCATAGATCCTCCGTTCTGAAGTCTCAAATCTTCACGTACCCAGTGCAGTTCAGAATTATCAATTTTCAGAGCTTTTTTATGAAGTCCCGGGAAATGGCTTCCTTCTCCTACGAAAAGAATGTTGTTTTCCATATCTCTGGAGATGATAAAACAGCTTTCTTTGTGTCCGCCTATACCAAGGCCTTTACTTTGTCCGATCGTGAAAAACTGGGCACCCTGATGTTTCCCGATTACTTTTCCGTCAGATTTTTTATAATTGATTTTTCGTGATAAAAATTCAAGTTCCTCTTCTTTGGAGGAAAATTTAGGTTTTTCTTCTGAAAATAAAGGAGAATCTTTGAAAATTTCTACAATTTCCCCTTCGTTAGGTTTTAATTGCTGTTGTAAAAACTGGGGAAGGCTTACTTTTCCGATAAAACATAATCCCTGAGAATCTTTTTTATCTGCCGTTACCAGTCCGATTTCTTTTGCAATTTCTCTTACCTGAGGCTTTGTAAGTTCTCCGATAGGGAATAATGCTTTTGAAAGCTGATCCTGGCTTAGCTGGCAAAGGAAGTAAGACTGATCCTTATTATTGTCTTTTCCTGCAAGAAGGTGGAAAATTTCTTTACCGTTTTCATCAAAAGTAGAATTTACCCTTGCATAATGTCCTGTTGCTACCTTATCGGCACCCAAAGACATTGCGGTCTTCATAAAAACATCAAATTTTACTTCTCTGTTACATAATACATCAGGGTTGGGAGTTCTGCCTTTTTCATATTCGGCAAACATATAGTCAACGATACGTTCCTTGTAAAGTTCACTCATGTCTATCACCTGGAAAGGAATTCCAAGCTTTTGTGCCACCATAAGGGCATCATTACTGTCCTCAATCCAGGGACACTCATCTTCTAATGTTACGGAAGCATCGTTCCAGTTTCTCATAAATAAAGCCACTACTTCATGGCCTTGTTGCTGCAGCAAATAAGCTGTAACACTAGAATCTACACCTCCGGAGAGGCCTACTACTACTTTCATTGTATTCAATTTTACGAAACTCTTAACGGGAGTTCTTAGTTTGATGTGGCAAAAATACAATTAAAAAATTCGTAAAAAAACCATAATTTTAAACATTGATAAAAACGATAGAGCTATATGTCATCTTTTTATCAACCTCTGCAAATGGAAACACATGAGAATATAATTGTAAGACCAAAAATATAACATATGAAAAAGTTTATTATTTCTATGATGCTGATATCTTCAGGATCAGTTTTTTCCCAAATTTCAGTAGGAGCACCCGTACAGGAAAACAGCAAGTGGACTTTTGGAGGAGGCATTGGATTAGGATTTGGAAGTAACAGCGCTTTTAATCTATCTGCATCGCCAAGAGTAGGTTACAGATTTACTAGTGATTTTGAAGGCGGTGTGGTAGGAAGTGTTTCGTGGCAGACTTCTGATTATTATAAATCTACCATGTTTGGTGTAGGTCCTTTTGTCAACTATTATTTTGCCAGATCATTTTACGTGGGAGCCAACTATCAGCATTATTTTGTTGATTACAAGGATAAATATTACGATTATAAATACAATACGGAAGAGAATGCATTATACCTTGGAGGAGGATATATGCAGCGGATCGGAAACAATTCCTTCATGCAGCTGGGTTTAATGTATAACGTGCTTTGGAAACAGAATTCCAGTGTGTTTTCCAGCGGTCTGATCCCGAACATTGGTTTTGTAGTAGGACTTTAATATTTGATTTATCAATAAGAAAGGGCTTAGCCTGTTTAATCAGAAACCAAAATAGTCAAAATCTATAAAAACAAAAAACCCTGGGAAAGTTCCCGGGGTTTTTCTATTTGAAAATTATTTATTTAATTAAGATTGAGAAGACTTTTCAGCTGATTTCTTAGCCTTCTGTGTTTTCCCGATCAGTCCGTCTTTTGCCTCGTTAAGGTCAAGAACTACGGTTTCTCCCTCGTTCAATTGCTTGTTTACCAGCATTTCTGCCAATAAGTCTTCAATATACTTCTGGATGGCACGTTTCAATGGTCTTGCTCCGAAATCTTTATCCCATCCTTTTTCAGAAATAAAGTCTTTTGCTTCTTCAGTAAGATCTACTTTATATCCTAATTTTTCAAGTCTGCCATAAAGCTTGTTCAGTTCAATATCAATGATTTTCTTGATATCATCCTGTACAAGAGAGTTGAAGATCACAATATCATCAATTCTGTTTAAGAATTCCGGTGCAAATGCTTTTTTAAGGGCATTTTCAATCGTGCTTCTTGCTCTTGAATCTGAAGTTGTTTTCTTCGCAGAAGTTCCGAATCCTACACCGTCTCCAAAGTCTTTAAGATCTCTTGTTCCGATATTTGAAGTCAGAATAATGATGGTATTTCTAAAATCAATTTTTCTTCCTAAACTGTCTGTAACGTGTCCTTCATCCAAAATCTGCAACAGAATATTGAATACATCCGGGTGAGCTTTTTCAATCTCATCCAAAAGAACTACTGCATAAGGTTTTCTTCTTACAGCTTCTGTCAGCTGACCACCTTCTTCGTATCCTACATATCCCGGAGGCGCACCTACTAGTCTTGAAACAGCGAATTTCTCCATGTATTCACTCATGTCAATTCTGATCAAAGATTCATCGGATTCGAATAGCTCTCTTGCCATTACTTTTGCCAATTCGGTTTTACCAACCCCGGTTGTTCCAAGGAAAATAAAGGTACCGATAGGGCGGTTAGGATCTTTAAGACCTGCTCTGTTTCTTTGAATAGCTTTAACAACTTTCTTCACAGCATCTTCCTGACCGATTACTTTTCCGTTCAGTTTCTCATCCATTTGGGCAAGTTTGTCAAGCTCGTTCTTACCAACTTTCGTCACAGGAACTCCGCTCATCATAGAAACCACTTCCGCTACATTTTCTTCTGTTACGGTTTCTTTTTTCTCTTTTACATCTTTATCCCATTTTTCCTGAGCCGAGTTAAGTTCCATCTGAAGACGTTCCTCCTCATCTTTCAGCTTTCTTGCTTCAAGGTAATCCTGAGCTTTTACAGCCTTCTGTTTCAGTTCTTTGATATCTTCGATTTTCTTTTCAAAATCAATGATTTCTGTAGGAACTTTCATGTTTTTGATATAAACACGGGATCCGGCTTCGTCCATTGCATCAATCGCTTTGTCCGGTAAGAAACGGTCTGTAATATATCTCGATGTCAGATTGACACAAGCCAGAATCGCTTCCGGAGTATAGATTACATTATGATGTTCCTCATATTTATCTTTGATCTGATTCAAGATCTGTACGGTTTCATCAATAGAAGTAGGTTCCACCATTACTTTCTGGAATCTTCTTTCTAAAGCTCCGTCTTTTTCAATATACTGACGGTATTCATCCAGGGTAGTTGCCCCGATGCATTGAATTTCACCTCTTGCCAAAGCCGGTTTGAACATATTGGAAGCATCTAAACTTCCTGTAGAACTTCCAGCTCCTACAATCGTATGAAGCTCATCAATAAATAGGATGACATCTCTGTTTTTCTCCAGCTCCGTCATGATGGCCTTCATTCTTTCCTCAAACTGACCACGGTATTTAGTTCCGGCAACTAAACTTGCCAGATCTAAAGTGATCACACGTTTTCCGTAAAGAACTCTCGACACTTTTTTCTGTTGAATTCTTAGTGCTAACCCTTCAGCAATGGCAGATTTACCAACTCCAGGCTCCCCGATAAGAAGAGGGTTGTTTTTCTTTCTACGTGATAAAATCTGAGAAACTCTCTCAATTTCTTTTTCACGGCCAATCACCGGGTCCAGTTTTCCATCCCTTGCCAAAGAAGTAAGGTCTCTACCAAAGTTGTCCAATGTAGGCGTTTTACTTTTTGCAGAACCTAGATTTCCTGTAGGCTTTCTCATTTGCTCAAATTCTTCTCTCTCATCATCATCATCGTAAGCACTCATCTGAGGAGACTGTCCTGAATTTTTAAGCATAGTCTGGTATTCTCTTGAAACTCCTTCGTAGTCGATGTCATAAGCTCCCAGAATATTTGAAGTAGGATCTTCATATTTATAAAGAATACCTAAAAGCAGGTGAACGGTATTAATTTCATTGCTTTTATACTGTCGGCATTCTAACTCTGCACGTTTAATAGCATGGTCTGCCATCTTAGTGAAAGAAATATTGGTAACCTCTTCAGAAATAGGATTAAGACTTGCTGTATTTAAAGTTTCAATTTTTCTTCTGATTTGTGTTAAATCCGCATTAAGGTTTTGAAGGATTTCTTTTGCAGAGTTTTCCGTTTTTATAATACCTAAAAGTAGATGTTCTGTATTAAGAAATTCACTTTTGAGCCTTTTAGCTTCGCTTTTGCTTTGTTTGAACACCTGGCTCAAACCTTGTGAAAACTTATAATCCATAATATATCTCATTAGAACAAAGGCAACATTACCTTTTATTCATTATCTAAATTACAAATATTTTACCAAAAATCAATTAATGACTTTATGGCAGAAAAAAATTTATTATCTTATTGAAAATGATTAAGTTTGTAACCTTAAATTTTCCCCATGAATTCTGAACTTACCACTTACATTGGCTATTCTGCTTCTCTTTTTATCGTATTGAGTTTCATACTGAAAGATGTAAAAAAAATCAGAGTGGTTAACATGATTGGCTGTATTTGTTTTGTCATTTATGGTATCTTTAATGGAATGCTTTGGCCGGTTATCATACCAAACGGGCTTATTTGTTTCATTCAAATCTATTATTTAATACTAGACAAGAAAGATTGATGAGGAAAAAAATTATTACTTCTGCTTTTAGTAATCTGTATACTGACCAACGGATAGAGAAGGTGTGCAAAACCCTTTTTGATAACGGGTATTCCATAGATCTGATTGGTAACGACTGGGAAGGAAATGAAAAAATGGAACGTCCTTATCCCTTTTCCAGAATAGGATTGAAGTCTAAAAGCCTGAAGACCGCTTATTTTGAATTCAACTGGAAATTATACAAAGAACTGAAGAAAAAAGCGGACAAAGATACGATTCTCCATGCCAATGACATTGATGCACTTCTGCCAAATTATCTCATTGCCAGAAAACTGAATATTCCTTTGGTGTTTGACAGCCATGAAATTTTCACGGAAATGCCATCGGTTCAAAACAGGTTTTCTCAGAAGTTCTGGAGAGTACTTGAAAGAAAGCTGGTGCCTCATATGGAGCTGATGATGACAGAAAGTGAAAGCTATGCCGAATGGTTTCATGAACAGTATAATGTCAATCCGGTAGTGGTTAGAAATATTCCGAGAAAAATTCTTTCCGCACCGGAAATTCCTGAAAATCATCCAAAGATTATTCTGTATCAGGGAGCGATTAATCAGTCGAGGGGAATTGAAAAAATGATTGTGGCCATGCATCATATTAAAGATGCTGTTCTGAAAATTGCAGGTGACGGCCCGAAGAAAAAAGAATACGAAGAACTTGTTATTCAGGAGAAACTTCAGGATAAAGTCTTTTTTCTGGGTAAGCTGAAACCGGAAAATCTCAGGGAAATAACAAAAACCGCTGATGCAGGATTCAGTCTCGAAGAAAATAATGGAGTAAGCTACTATTATTCACTTCCTAATAAGGTTTGTGACTATATCCAATCGAGAGTACCGCTTGTGATGATTAATTTTCCGGAAATGCAAAGGATAAAAAATCAATTTAATGTAGGAGAAGTTATTCCGGATCATCAGCCTGAAACCATTGAAAAAGCAATCAATCTTGTTCTTCAGAGAGGAAGACAGTATTATCAGAGCGAATTAAATAAGGCAGCAGATGTATTTTGCTGGGAGAATGAAGAGACAAAAATCCTCCAACTTTTTGAAAAAGCATCCTGTAAATAATTTTTACAAAATTGGTTATCTTTGCAAAAGAAATTTGATTTAAAATGACCATTAAAGAAAAACAGCAGGAAATAATAGATGAATTCGCTTTTCTTGAAGATTGGGAGCAAAAGTATGAGTACATCATTGATCTTGGAAAAGAACTGAAAGGCTTGGCTGAAGATAAGAAAACAGAAGAAAATCTGATTAAAGGCTGCCAGAGCAAAGTTTGGATTGATGCTGAATTTAAAGACGGGAAACTTTTCTTTAATGCAGATTCTGATGGTATTCTACCAAAAGGGATCGTTTCTCTTTTAGTAAGTATTTACAGTGGACATTCCACTCAGGAAATCCTGGATTCTGATTTTGATTTTATCGGAGAAATAGGACTACAGGAATTTCTTTCACCTTCCAGAGCTAACGGGCTTATGGCGATGACAAAGCAGATCAAGTTTTATGCAGTTGCTTACCAACTGAAATCATAACCGTGACCAGAATTTTAGCATATCGTTTTTCCGCATTCGGAGATGTTGCGATGACCGTACCTGTTTTCAGAGAATTTCTGGAGCAGAACCCCGGTGTGGAAATTATTATGGTCTCCAGGAAAAATTTTGAGGCGCTGTTTGCAGGAATTCCTAATGTAACTTTTAAGGGGATTGACCTGGATGACTACAAAGGTCTTTTTGGACTGAGAAAACTGAGTAATGAACTGATTCGTGAGTTTAATCCGGATTCTATTGCCAACCTCCATGATGTAATCCGAACCAAAGTTTTAGACAGAATATATAGAAGAAAGGGACTTAAGGTCTTTAAGATTAATAAAGGTAAAGAGGAAAAAGAACATCTTACGGATGTCTGGAATCTGGAAAAGATACAGCTGAAAAAAACAGTGGAACGTTACGCTGACGTTTTTCGTGAAATGGGATTCAAAGTTGAACTTTCTCATCAATTAAGACCGGTTTCAGAACAAAAATCTGGAATTGGATTTGCTCCTTTTGCCCAGCATAAAGGAAAAATGCTCCCTTTGGAAAAATCCTATGAGTTGGTAAGAATTTTGGCTCAGAAACATACTGTATATTTCTTTGGAGGAGGTAAAAAAGAAACGGAAACTCTTGAAAAATGGGCAGAAGAGATTCCTAATACAAAAAACCTTGCCGGAACATTAAATCTTACGGAAGAACTTAATTATATTGCCGGGCTTGAACTGATGATATCCATGGATTCTGCCAATATGCACCTCGCAAGTCTTGTAGGAACGCGATGTGTTTCTATTTGGGGAGCTACTCATCCTTATGCCGGCTTTTTAGGATTCGGGCAAAGCGAAGAAGATGTTGTTCAGGTGGAAGACCTGAGCTGCAGACCATGTTCGGTTTTTGGAGATAAGGAATGCTACAGAGGCGACTGGGCTTGCCTTGAAGAGTTTAATATTCAGAAAGTGGTGGACAGGATTAATTTTTAAAAATAATCCTAACTATCTCATTAGCTTTGGCTTTATCAGAATGGTTTTTTTCTAAGACTTCCTTTCTCTTTTCAGTATCATGATACTCTTTTTCAGCTGAGGTGACAATTTGTTGACGAATTTCATTCATATCAGATCCAAAAAGACATACACTCTTCAATAGAGGATCATCTGTAATGTTTCTGTTGATAATGACAAAACGGCTGTTGTAAAGCGTATTAAAAAGTTTCACCTTTGTTCCGGAATTCTGGTAAGAAATCAAAATATTGACATGGGCATCTTCCAGAAGGCGGTAAAGATTTTCTGTGGTTTGAATAGGAGTGAGGCTGATGTTTTCAACTGTGGAAATCTTTCTTTTAATATCCTCACTGGCACGATCTGAGGCTACAACAAGCTGATATTGTGGAAGGGTTTTAAATAAGTCAATTGTTTCATTCAATGCTCTTTTGTTATCAGCGGTAGTAAGGTCTCCATGAAAGAGAAAATACTTTCCTTTTGTATCCAATTCCTTTACCGATTCGTTACCGTGAAAGATATGAATCAGGTGTGCATTTTCCGAATAAGTTTGTACTTCATTATATTCCTTTTCAGATAAGCAGAATACAGCTTCAAATTTCTTTAAAAGTTTTTTCTGATATCCGGAATACTTCACAGATTCAATTTTGTAAATAATCTTTTTAAATGGGTTCTTCTCAGACACAGAGAGGCCTTTATAATACTCTGATTCGTTATTGTGATGACGGAGGTAGAGTTGGTGTCTGTTATCCTTCAAAAACCGTATAATATGGGTTGTTTGCAAGCCTTCGAACAAGATAGGAGCTTTGTGCTTCTCCAGATTTTTAAGTAGGGTTTCAGAATCTCTGATGGCAGCAGCGAAAGGTGTTCCGGAGAAATAGAGAAGTGGATTCTTTTTCTTTTGATAAAAAAACACATTTTCTGTCATCTCTTTGACTTCCGGATCAATCTTATGAGGGATTTGATCTACAAAACAATGTAGGTGAATTTTTATTCCCAGATCAGATAATGCTTTAACTTTATAATACACATCAATAATTCCACCATAGGAAGGAGGGTAGGGATAATTGAATGATATGAGATGGAGCTGCTTCAAGTTAGGCTATTCGATATAGGCAAAGGTAGATAAATATCAGGAAAACTGCAGGACACATTTAAATGCTTAGGGATAAAAATAAAAAAATCTCCCAGAAATCTGAGAGATTTTTTGTGGGTCCTGAGGGATTCGAACCCCCGACCCTCTGGGTGTAAACCAGATGCTCTGAACCAACTGAGCTAAGAACCCGAATTTTTTTGAAAGGTTTCGTTTCCTTTTCTGTGGGTCCTGAGGGATTCGAACCCCCGACCCTCTGGGTGTAAACCAGATGCTCTGAACCAACTGAGCTAAGAACCCTCTAGACTTATTCTCTTGTTTAGAGTGGTGCAAATATACGACTTATTCTTTAATCTCCAAATTTTTTTCCAAAAAATCTCCCACTACAAAGTTGCTTCCGCCAATAAAAATCATTTCTTCTTTTGTACATCGTTCTTTTGCAGAGAGATACGCTTCCTGCACGGAATCAAAAATTTTATAAAAAATTTTCGCCTCCTGGAGCAGATTTTCGTAATCTTCGGGATGTCTTCCCCTGTTGATGGATGGTTTTGCAAAATAGAACTCAGAATTTTCAGGAAGTAAATTCATTACATCATCTATTTTTTTGTCATTCACAAACCCCAAAATAACATGCTTGTGTCTGTTAATTGAATTTAATTGTGAAAAAACATACTCCAGACCTGCCTGATTGTGACCCGTGTCACAAATCGTAAGTGGATGTTGTGAAAACTCGAACCAACGGCCAATAAATCCTGTATTTTGGTGAACATGGAGAAGTCCTTTTTCCAATGCTTCATCAGAAATATTTACTTTAAGCTTTCTTAATTCTTCTACAGCGGCCAATACAATTCTGATATTTTTCTTCTGGTAATTCCCTTTGAGATCAGATTCAAGGTTGGTATTTATAAGAGTAGCATCTATAAACGGAGCATTTTCTTTCGTTGCTTTATCCTGAATGATATTTCTAACGGCTTCATTCTCGTCACCGGAAATAATCGGGATATATTGTTTAATAATTCCAGCCTTCTCTGATGCAATTTCTTCGATGGTATCTCCAAGAATATTCTGATGATCCAGCTGAACATTAGTAATGGCCGAAATCAACGGTTTGATAATATTTGTTGAATCCAGTCTTCCTCCCAATCCTACTTCAATAATGGCAAAATCTACCTGCTGCTGATAAAAATATTCAAAAGCCATGATGGTCGTAAACTCGAAGAAAGAGGGACGGATGTCTTCCGGAATCGTTTTCAGTTTTTGAATAAAATCAAAGACAAATTCTTTATTACAGTTTTTTCCATTCACCTTTATGCGCTCTGTGAAGTCTATAAGGTGTGGAGAATTGTATAATCCTGTTTTATAACCGGCTTCCTGAAGAACCGATGCCAGCATATTGCTTGAAGAACCTTTTCCATTGGTACCGCCAATGTGAATACATTTTATTTTATCCTGAGGATTTCCAAAGAAAGCACAAAGCTTTGTAATGTTATCAAGCCCAGGTTTATAAGCCTTCTGTCCATCTATCTGATAGTTGGGCATCTGTACGAAAAGCCAGTCGATAGCTTCCTGATATTGTTCATTTGTCATGGTGCAAAATTCCCAAAAGTTTTTTTAAAATAAAATATAATTTTTCAATCTGTAACTTTTTTATATTTAATTCGTCTAATATTGAAAAATCTTAATATGAAATCGCTGTGATTTACATGGTATAGTACTTATGAAGATAACACGATTCCATATGACCATTAAAAACAAATAAACATATACAATATGAAAAAAGTTTGGATCATCGTTTTTGGATTAGGTTATCTGGGTTTAAGCGCTCAGAAGAAATGGTCCTTAAAAGAATGTGTAAGCTATGCAGTGGAGCATAATCTTCAGGTTATCCAAAATCAGTATAACAAACAAAACCAGGAATATAATCTTAAAGCAGCCCAAAAAGAATATTTACCATCTGTATCGGGGAGTATGACGAATGGGGTAAGTTTCGGGCAAGGCTCATTAGGAGCAGGAAGCTTTAGAAACGATAGATTCAATAACAGTATTGGTCTGGGTGCTGATATTTTGCTCTATAATAATGGAAGGTTAGAGAAAAATGTAAGAAAAGCCCAGTTTGATGTAGAAGCAAGCCAATACGACATTGAAACCATTAAAAATGATATTTCCCTTCAGATCGCTCAGCAATATCTGACTACTTTGTTGAATAAAGAGATTGTTAAAATCTCTCAGAGTGCCGTGGATAATGCGCAGAAACAGTTTGACAGAGCTAAAATCACAACTCAGGTTGGAACAACAGCCCAGACGGTTCTGGCAGAGGCTGAAGCTGCATTGGCAAGAGAAAAACAAAACCTTAAAACTGCAGAAGTAAACGTTGGACGTGCTTTGTTTGCCATCGTTCAGCTTTTACAGCTTTCAGATTATAAAGGTTTTGATGTGGAAGATGTAAATATTCCTGAAAAGCTTGATTTACAACTTACTACCGCGGATGAAGTGCTTACCACTGCGTATGAGATACAGCCTCAGATAAAAGCAGCGGAAAGCCGTATAAGATCTGCCGAAGCACAAACGGAAGTAAGCAAAACAGCATACTGGCCTACATTAACAGCGAGCGCTGGTCTTAATACTTTCTATAACAGACAATTTGATCCTATGCCAGGTACTGTACAGGGAACTTTTTTTGAACAATATAAAGATCAGTTCGGACAAAACGTGGGGCTATCACTGAATATTCCTATTTTCAATAAAGGGAAAACAAAACTTCAGGTAGAACAGTCTAAAATAAATGAAAGTTTAGCCAAGAATTCCTTGGAACAACAGAAACAGACGGTAAGACAAAACGTACAGAAAGCTCAGTTTGATGCTGATGCCAATTATGAAACCTATCTGGCTGCAGTGGAAGCTGAAAAAAGCTCAAAACTGGCTCTTGATTTTGCCGATAAAAGTTATGCTGCCGGAAGAACCACTATCTACGACGTTAATGTGGCGAGAAATAATTATGCAAATGCACAAGGATCAGTAGCGCAAGCAAAATATAATTATCTTTTTAGTCTTAAACTATTGAATTTCTATGCAGGAATTCCATTAAGTTTGTAAAATGCCAATTCAATCATTAGAAAAATACTTACCTCAAAATACACTTAGATATTTAAGAGTCTGGTTTGCAGATTACTATATACATATAAAAGTAACAAGAAACAGAAATTCAAAGCTGGGAGATTATAGAAAACTTCCGGATAATTCTCATGAAATTACGGTAAATTCTACCCTTACCCCACAGCTTTTTTTCTTTGTACTCACTCATGAGCTTGCTCATCTGATTGCTTTCGAAAAATATGGGCGAAGAATCTCTCCCCACGGTAATGAATGGAAAGAAACTTTCAGAAACATGCTTCTGGAAAGCCTTGAAATTTATGATGAAGAACTCAAACCTATCATTATAAAATTTTCAAAATCGCCAAAAGCCAATTTCATGGCAAGCCCTGATCTGGTAAGGTATTTCCATACTGAAAAACAGGATGATACTCTTCTATTTATCGAGGAACTTAAAAAGGGAGAATTTTTTATCTATCGCAACGAAAAGTATTTATTAGAAGGTCTGGTTAAAAAAAACTATCTTTGTAAGAACCTGGCTACTGGAAGGAAGTATTCTTTCAAGCCTTTAGCGAGGGTAGAAAAATGTAGCTAAGAATGTTAAAATCAGATAGATACTGCGTTATAATGGCCGGGGGAATCGGGAGTCGGTTCTGGCCTATGAGTACGCAGAAATTTCCAAAACAGTTTCAGGATATTTTAGGAACCGGACGCACAATGATTCAGCAGACCTATGACCGAATCAGCAAGGTAATTCCTAAAGAGCAGATATTCGTGATTACGAATAAAGAATATGTTCCTGTTTCCCATCAGCAGCTTCCGGAAATTCCTGAAGAGAATATTGTGGGTGAGCCGTTGATGAAGAATACAGCAGCTTGTAATCTGTATATGGCTAACAAAATTGCTGAGATCAATCCGGATGCAACAATGATTGTATTGCCGGCAGATCATCTGATCCTTAAAGAGGACGTATTTCTGGAAAAAGTAGAACTGGCATTTGAGGTGGCTTCACAGCATGATTATCTGGTAACATTAGGAATAACTCCAACAAGACCCGACACCGGTTATGGCTATATTCAGTTTGTAGAGAAAAAAGGATCAGAATATTTTAAAGTAAAAACATTCACAGAAAAACCTATTCTTGAAATTGCCCAAAGCTTTTTGGAAAGTGGTGATTTCCTTTGGAATGCAGGAATTTTTGTATGGAATGTGAAAAGTATTCACCATGCTTTTGATCTCTATCTTCCTGAGATGATGCAGCATTTTATGGCTTGTGAGTATAACTCCGAAAAAGAAAACAGTTGTATTGAAACCATTTATCCGAAGGTTCAGAAAATCTCCATTGATAACGGGATTTTAGAAAAGGCAAAGAATGTTTACGTGATTCCTTCAGATTTAGGATGGAGTGATCTTGGTACATGGACTTCCGTCTATGAAAATACAGAAAAAGATAAAAACGGAAACGCTGTAAAACTGAAACATTTACTTTCTTATAATTCAAAAGGGAATATCATCCGCTTAAAGAATAATAACAAGGCAGTGATTATTGACGGCCTTGAAAACTACATTGTTGTAGATACAGATAAAGCGCTTCTTATCTGCCCAAGGGATAATGATCAGCTCATTAAAGATTATGTTCTTGACTTAAAAAACTTTAAAAAGGGCGAGAAGTTTATGTAATATTTGGTATATTTCTGCTGATTTTTAAATTATGATTAAAACTGCAACCCGATTTACAATTGTTATATTTTCACTTTTGGGAGTCTTAGGATTTGCTCAGGAGAAGAAAAAGTTTTCAAGCATTCCTGCTATTTTACAGCAGATCAACCCTGGTAATAGGGTGGATTCATGGGTGTTGGTGTACAACAGCTATGGGAAAGGTCAGGAAATAAAGATTTCGGGTAAGGTAAATTATACTCCTCAATTCTCAGGATTCAATCTTTTCCCTAGTGAAGACAGCTTTTATTATATCGCTTATTCGGAAGAAGGTAAAGTAAATTACGTTACGGATGTCGAAGGATTGAAGAAGTTTGTAGATAGAATTGATAATGCTCAGGAAGCAGCTGTTGTATTAGCCGCTGACGGATATATGATAGATGAGGAGTTTAAGGACCTTGCGGGTAATTATCATGAAGATAAGTCGAATTACTATCTGGACCTTGGAAAGCTCACCTCAAAGGAATGTCCATACCAGAAAACTCATTATACAGTAACACTCAATAAATCTACAGGTGCTGTAAACAATGTTAAAGACAATGGAACTTATATTGAGCTTTACAATAAAAAATGTGCTAATAACCCGAGACTTTTAAAAATCGAAAAAAAAGAAGAACCAAAGAAAGATGAGCCCAAAAAAACACCCAAGCGCAAATAATACCTATGAGACTGAACGATTGATCCTTCGCCCTATGTCCCGTGAAGACAAAGATTTTGTCTTTGAACTTTATAACAGGCCAAAATTCATTCAACATATTGGCAACCGCAATATAAATTCCATTGAAGATGCTGAAAATTACATCTTAAACAGATTTGCCCCACAGATTGAAAGGCTGGGATTTGGAAATTATATTTTAATAACCAAAGATGGAAATGAAAAAGTAGGTGCGGTAGGAATCTTCGAAAGGGAAGGACTTGATATTGTGGATATCGGATATTCTTTGTTGGAAGAGTTCGAAGGTAAGGGCTATGCTTTTGAGGCAGCTCAGAAGGTTAAATCGATCGGAATGGATGATTTCGGATTAACAAAAATATCAGCCATTATTTCAAAGGATAATATTTCTTCCCAAAAGCTGATTGAAAAATTAGGTTTAAGGTTTAAAAAACACGTCATACTTCCAGGCGAAACCGAAGAACTCAACTATTACGAAACAGAATAATAAATCTATAAAAAAATATTTTCACAAATAGCACAATAATGTATCTGGGTTATTTGTGAAAATATTTGTGATATCTGTGTTTTAAGAAAGTTATCCCTCCAGAATCTGTTCAGCAGCAGTCTTTGAAGTTACTTTTTCAATCACTCTTATACAAATACCATTTTCATCGAAAATAAAAGTGGTTCTTACAATTCCCATATAGGTTTTTCCAAACGTTTTTTTCTCCTGCCATACCCCGAATTTTTCAATGATATTACGGTTTTCATCTGCAATAAGATCATAAGGAAAAGCAAACTTGCTGTGGAAATTCTTTTGCTTTTTTACAGAATCACCACTTATTCCCAATAATTGAAATCCTGCTTTTTTAAGCTTAGTATAATTATCACTAAGGTTGCAGGCTTCAACTGTACAGGTTGGTGTATTCGCTTGCGGATAGAAGAAAACGACCAGTTTTTTTCCAATTAATTTTGATGAGGTTACTGTTTCTCCGTCTTGATTGAATCCTTCAAATTCAGGTAATTTATCTCCAACTTTCAGCATAATGATTTAATTTTGTTCAAATTTAAGGCATACATGACAAAAAAACAAAGAGCTGAGCTCGTTCAGATAGAACTGGAAAAATTATATCCCACTACACCTATTCCGTTAGATCACACTGATCCCTATACATTGATGGTTGCCGTAGCACTTTCTGCACAAACTACAGATAAAAAAGTAAATCAGGTTACTCCCGAACTTTTTGCGGTAGCAGGAACACCGCAAAGAATGGCTAAGCTGGAAGAATTTGAAATCAAAGAACTAATCAAAGAAATAGGATTATCCAATACGAAAGCCAAAAACCTGAAGAAAATGGCCGAACTTCTGTTAGAAAGACATAATGGTATTGTTCCCCAGACTTATGAAGAATTGGAAGCTCTTCCGGGCGTAGGGCACAAAACGGCATCAGTAGTAATGAGTCAGGGTTTCGGATTTCCTGCTTTTCCTGTGGATACCCATATTCACCGTCTGATGACGCAGTGGAAACTTACTTCCGGAAAAAATGTGGTGGAAACAGAACGTGACGCCAAAAAATTATTCCCTGAAGAAGTATGGAATAAACTTCACCTTCAGATTATTTTCTATGGAAGAGAATATTCTCCGGCAAGAGGAAAAGGAGAGAAGGATTTTATTACGAAAATGATGTTTGAAAAATAATTCAATTATTTTGCCACTATGTCCGCTAAGACTTTATAAAAACCACGCTGGGATAGCTCGTGAAGACACTTCGTTTAGCAAAAGCAATATTGCCCTGACAGAGTGAAAGATCTATGCGAACTGATAGAAAACGCAACAATTACTTTGTGGTCGCTAAATAAACCATGTCAAGGTTCTGGACCTTGACATGGTTTAAAAACATCATGTGAGATAAAGGAAATGATTTAATATTCCAACAACCTTCTGTGGTAATTAATCTGTCCCAAATGATAATCCAGATGAGCAATCAGATGAATCAGGAAGTAATCTGTAGTCATTTTGTTTTCAAAAACAACCAGTGGGTATTCTTTTTTCAGGTCGTCTTCTGATAATTGAGAAAGAGTAGAATCTATCATTGTTGTAGTTGCCTCTATTTTTTCAATAAGTTCAGCTCTTGGAACATCTTTTAATGAAAACTCCAGGTCACGCTGTCTTACATATCCTGTGTTTCCAAGGTGCGTTCCTATAAAATGGTTGAGGTTTCCAACCAGATGAAGAACCAGGTTGCCCGCAGAATTGGCTATGTTTTTATCAACTTTCCAAAGATTTTCTTCGTTTTGATAGGCTTCTAGCTCTGTTTTTAATTTATTTAAATCTCTGTTGTAAAGAGATTTGAGGCTTTCTGTGATCATATCAATTTTTATTGTATTATGGTTTTAAAATATCCTTTAAAGTGTTTATCAACCAAACTGTCAATACTGCATTTATAATCTATAAAGCCATAAATGCTATCATTTTTGGTGAATTGTTTACTATTTAGAATCAGTTTCTGACTAAAAACTTTAGATTTTATGAATTTTTCCTCACCTTTTAAGGTTTTTGGATCAATATCTTTGATGTAAAAGTGGTTTTTAAACACCTTAATCAAAATTCCGTTTCCAAAATATCCGTTATTGTTATTCAGTTTGATGGTAAGAGTATCATTCTGATACTGAGCTTTGCATTTATAATCATCGAATAAAAATGTTCCTTTACGAAAGCCATCTGAGTAACTTGCAGCCTGAACAATATGTGCTGTCCTTGTTTCACTTTCAACAATTTCACTGTTATAAAGCTTCAGTTCCGGATATTTGGAAAGAAGGAGAATAGTATCATTGCCAGGTAAGCTCTTGTCAACCGTAAAATTTTCAAAATTGTGCTTCTTTTGACAGCTCAATAACACTAATAAAATACCGGTAAAAAATAAAAATAGTCTCATAAAAGAAACTATTTTTGTTTTTTAGCCCAAAGCTCCATTTTTCTGTTCAGAACATCCAAAGGAAGACATCCCTGGCTTAATACTTCATCATGGAAGCTTGCCAGCTTGAATTTGTTCCCAAGTTCTTTCTGATACTTTTCTCTCAGCTCACGGATTCTTAAGGATCCTATTTTGTAGCCTAAAGCCTGTCCCGGCATTGCCATATATCTTTCTACTTCTGCAGTGGCAGATCCCTCGTCGTAAGAAATATTGCTTAAGAAGTATTTGATAGCCTCTTCACGTGACATTTTTCCTGTATGAAGCCCTGTATCTACTACCAGTCTTACAGCTCTCAGCATCTGATCACTCAGGTAACCCATTTTTTGATAAGGATCTGTGTATAACCCAAATTCAGGCCCTAATGTCTCACAATAATGAGCCCACCCTTCACCATAAGCTCCTAACCATCCGAATCTCATAAATTTAGGAAGCTTTGTGTTCTCCTGTTGCAAAGAAACCTGATAATGATGCCCTGGGATGGCTTCATGAAGGAAAAGAGATTCCATTCCTGAAGTAACATTGAATTTAGTAGGGTCAGGAAGCGGAACATAGAATATACCTGCTCTTTTTCCATCCGGAGTTCCCGGCATATATTCTGCGCTGGCACTTGCCTCTCTGAATTTCTCCGTCTGTCTGATTTCAAACTTCGTTTTTGGCGTTACATTAAACATTGTTTTCAGCTTCGGAGTGATTTTAGTTAAGATCCCGTTGAATGCATTTAAAACCTCTTTAGATGTTTTATAAGGCATTGCCTTTGGATCCGTTTTTACAAAAGTGATAAATTCTTCAAGAGTGCCCGTAAAACCTACCTGTTGTTTTACTTTTTCCATTTCTGCACGAAGCATAGCTACCTGCTGAAGTCCGATCTTATTAATTTCTTCAGGAGATTTCTTAGTGGTTGTCCAGCTTTTTACATAATAGTTGTAGATCTCATTTCCGTTAGGAAGACTGTTGTATCCGTCTGTATCCCTTGCTTTCGGAAGGTACTCTTTTTCTAAAAATGTTCCCATTTTAATATAAGCCGGAATGATCTTTTTGGTAATAGCATCTTTATAAAGTGCTGAAAATTTTTCTTTCTGAGCCTGAGAGAAGCTTTTCGGAAAATTTCTTATCGGACCATAGAAAATATTCTTTTCCATGTCAGAAGTGGTAATTTCCTCTGCTTTCATCTGAGGAATCATTTTGATAACCAGTTTTTTAGGTAATACTATCTTATTGTTGATTCCCTCACGGAAGTTGTCTGCCGCTGCATTCATCCACTCCGGGAATTTTTCCATTCTTTTCAGCCAGTCGCTATAGTCTTTTTCTGTTTTAAAAGGTTGATTACCCTGCCCGCTTCCATACAATGGGAACGTTAACGGAAGTCCTCCAAATTGAGTAAAAGGAATATATTCCGGATGATAGGCGTAGGCCTCAGTTTTATCTTTTAAAGTATAATCCAAAACATCATAGACCACTTTGTCTTCGTCAGAAAGGGTTTTATAATCTACATGTTCCAGTTGTTTTTGCACAGAATTGTAGAAAGCAATTTCTCCTGAGATAAAATCTTTATCAATATTGATAGGAAGCTGATCATTATATCTTGTATCTCCTTGTGCGGTAGCATCTAAAGGATATAGTTTAAGATACTGCTCATAATAGTTGGAAGCGATAGAATCCAGATTGCTGGGAGTCACTTTTGTAAGGGGAGAATCCGATTTTTTGCAGGAAGTAAGCCCAATCACCAACCCTAATCCTAGAATACTTTTTGATAAAATGTTTTTCATTTTCAGAATCTTTATGAAAACAAAAATAAGTATTATTGGGAGATTCAGACTTATTGTTTGCATTGATTTTAAAAAATTATTTTCAAAATCCTTTCAACTTTGAATCAATTTTTTATCTTTGTCTAAAACGTTTAACAATCATATTATTACAGCTCTTTTTTAAGAAAAAATGAAAGGGATTTTAAAAATTTACCATCCGGACGAAACGCTAAAATACAATATCAGAAATACTTATTGTAAGGCAGTTTACAGCAACCAGCAACATTTTTTAGAGGTTGAAGTGATTACGGATGACAGTTTGGATCACGTGGATGATGATTCATTACAGTACAACTTTCCGCAGCTTTCACTTGAAGTTTTTGATTTTCCTATTGAATCGGCGGAAATAGAAGGAAAAACCATCATCATCAATGACTCTGATGAAGAAACCTATACAGAAGTAGACCTTTTCGATGACGAAGATGCCTACATCTATGATAACGAGCTTCTTTTTGAAAAAAATGAAGAAGGGGAGCTTCAGGTCATCTGGAAAGGGACCATTGATGATTTCTATACCGGATCAGATACACCGATCCCCTTTAGATTAAAATGTGAATTTAAGCAAGATGAAATTGAGGTAGGAGAAGACTAACATAGGCTTCTATCTTTTTCGTACCAGATTTCTTTTCAAAATTATTTTTTGGAAAGAAATTTGCTATTTGTAAAATTGTAACAAAATTTAAGTTGTTTTTAAGCAATTTTTAAGAGTTCAATTCATAATATTCTCCTACATTTGTCGTTGAAATTTAATAAAATTTACATTTAATGCTGTTAACGGAACTTTCTCAGATTTTATTTGCACAAATCGCTACCCCTGCAGTTGCTGCAGACAACTTAGAGTTCTCATTCTGGAAAATTATGTTCCATGGAGGAGCTTTCGCTAAAATAGTGATGGTCACTGTATTACTATTGGGAGTGTTTTCTCTATACCTGTTTTTTGAAAGATTTTTCTTTATCAAAAGGCTTACATCAAAAACAGATTCCAACTTCATGAACAATATCGAAGACTTCATCAAGGCCGGAAAAATAGAGGCGGCAGCAGATTACTGCAAAACCCAGAACTCTCCGGAAGGAAGAATTTTAGAAAAAGGAATTTCAAGATTAGGACGTCCTGTTTCTGATATTGTAAGTGCTATGGAATCTCAGGCACAGGTAGAGGTTGCCAATATGGAAAAAAACCTGAACCTTTTGGCTGTAGTACCAAGTATTGCACCCATGTTGGGACTTTTAGGTACGGTAATCGGGATGATTATTGCTTTCTTTAATCTTTCCCACGCAACAGGATCATTCTCGCCGAAAACACTTTCAGAGGGGATCTATACCGCTTTAGGGCAGACCGCTGTAGGTTTGGCTGTAGCAATTCCTGCTAACTTCTGTTATAATATTCTATTGACAAGGATTGATAAATTTGTCCTGAAAGCTCAGAATATGTCAGGAGAATTTTTAGACCTTATCAACAAACCTTTATAAATCTTTCTTACGATGAAAATTCAAAGAAGAAATAAAGCAAATCCGGAATTCAGTTTAGCAGCGATGACAGACGTTATCCTGTTGATGCTGATTTTCTTTATGATCACTTCTTCAGCTGCCAATCAAAGCGCTATTGATGTGAATCTTCCGAAAGCCGGAGCAGTTGATGATAATATTCCCAACCCTTTAACGGTAAGCATCAAGCCGGACGGTTCATTTTTTGTAGATGATAATCCTGCCAATAAAGGAGAACTGGAGCAAATTATTGTAGATAAATTAGCCAGCCAAACCAATAAATCATTTACGATCAGAGCTGATGAAAACACATTGCATAAAGATGTTGTTTTTGTGATGGAAATTGCTGAGAAACATAAATTTAATATTGCTATTGCAACCGTTAAAGACAAATAACATATCCGGATTTCCGGAAAGAATTACGTTTTAAGATGAAAAGCTATACAGCAAACAGAAACGAAGAAAATAAAGACAGAGTAAAGAGCGCATTGCTTTCTATTCTCATCTGGGCTGCTATTCTGCTTTTTGTTTTTTTGTATAAATTAAAACCTGAACTGGATAAAGATCCTGAGGTGGTTACTACCATGCTGGTTAATTTTGGTGATAACAGAAATGGAAAGGGGATTGAAGAACCAGCTGAACAGCCTGGAAGTCTTGCCGCTGCAACGGAAGAAGTTACACCAGAGCCCGCAGAAACTCCGGTTCCGGAAACAAAAACAGTTATAAAGCCAGAACCAGTTCCTACTCCCGAACCAAAGAAAACAGAGGTTAAGGAAAAAGTTATTACAGGAAATAATTCAAAAGCTACTGTTCCTAAAAAAGAGGAATCCAAAAAAGCTGAGAAAAAAGAAGCAACCAGCACAAGTACTTCTAAAAATACTAAAAAATCTGGAGCGGCCACTGCCAATTCAAAAACAGGAAATGGTGACGGAAAAGGAACCGCAGCCATAGGCAACCTGATCAAAGGAAGAGGAACCAAAGCCGGAAGCCAGGGAACTGGTGATGGTATCGGAAATGCGGGAGATCCTTTAGGAGGAGATGGAAATGGAGACAGTAAAGTTGGAATCGACAGAAAACTGGTAGGCTATATTCCCGGAACAATGGGAAGAGGAGGAGCACAGCCTTCTCACAGCTGTACAGCAAGTGGATCAATTACTATTGCTTATACGGTAGATAAAGCAGGGAATGTAGTATCCGCAAGAAGAGCCGGCGGGATTTCAGATCCTTGTGTCTCATCCACGTCTGTGGCCTGGGTTAAGAAATATGTAAAAGCAGAAAAAGCCAATACTTCTTCCACCGGAACTTATAAAATTACATTCTAAAAATACAAAAGCACTTTATTCAAGTGCTTTTTTTAATTCATTTATTCTGTTGATAATGGGTAGTGCAAAAATACCACTGGTCTGAAGATAAAGCTCGTAGAATGTCTTGGCTTTATCCTGAAAATCTTTGTTCTGATCATGTCTGCTGTTGAAATAAAATAGATTTCCCAGCATTTCATAATAATCTTTGTGATCTCTTTCCTGTCTTTCATTCACAATCGCGATCATTTCTTCCTTGGTTTTAGAAGCAACCTCTGTGAAGCTCATCTTGAAAATGTCTCTCATCAACGTATCAAAATCCAGTTCTTTCTGCATTAAGCTTTCTTCAGGTTTGTCGAGAATCAATTTTTCTAATGCCTGAGTTAATTGGCGGATGAGTCTTAAGGTGAATTCTTTATCTGTGATCATAATGGATTTAAAGTTTTAAGTTTAATGTTTAAAGTTAATAGCATCTGCTCAACCTGCAGATTTCATTAAGCAAAGAATAAGTAAGCTAATGCAATGGCAGTGATAACGCCGACTAAATCGGCCAGAAGCATGGCAATTACCGTGTATCTTGTATTCTTAACGGCTACGGCACCAAAATATACTGCAATTACATAGAACGTCGTATCTGAGCTTCCCTGAAGTACTGCCGCTAATTTTCCCTGGAAGCTATCTGCTCCAAATGTGGCCATCGTATCCACCATCATTCCTCTGGCTCCTGAACCGGATAAAGGTTTGATCAATGCAGTTGGAAGTCCATCCACAAATCTCGGATCCATATTGGCAACGTTGGCTACCCATTTCATCCCGTCAATAATCACATCAAATACACCGGAAGTTCTTAGTAATGAAATCGCAATCAGCATTCCAACCAGATAAGGAATAATTTTAACACAGGTAGTGAAGCCTTCTTTTGCGCCTTCAATAAAGGCATCAAAAACGTTAATTTTTTTATAAACAGCTCCCAATACAATCGCAAGGAAGATAAACAGAATTAAACCATTGCTTAATACTTTACTGAAGTCATCCAGTTCATCCTTACTCAATTGTACAAGGTATACTACCAATAAAGCAATAATTGCTGAAATTCCTCCTACATAAGCTATTACCACCGGACGAAGAAGATTGATTTTCTGGTATAAAGAAACAATAATCATCGCAGCTAAAGTTGCCGCAAAAGTGGCGATCATGCAAGGAAGGAAAATATCTGTAGGGGTCTTTGATCCCATAGAGGCTCTGATGGCAATAATCGAGACCGGGATCAATGTCATTCCTCCGGCATGAAGACACAGAAACATAATCTGCGAATTGCTGGCAGTATCTTTATTGGGATTTAAAGTCTGGAGACTTTCCATCGCTTTTAATCCAAAAGGAGTGGCAGCATTATCCAATCCCAGAAGATTGGCACTGAAATTCATTAGCATATGTCCGAATGCAGGATGGTTTTTAGGAATTTCCGGAAATAATTTTGAAAAAAATGGCTGAATCAAACGGCTTAGAAGGTTAATTCCTCCTGCTTTTTCAGCAATACTCATGAATCCCATAAACAAGGTCATGATTCCGATAAGACCAAGACAGATCTTTACGGCTGTTTCTGAAGTTCCGATAACTCCATCGGCTTCCTGAACACGATAAACATTTACATTTTGTTTTAAAGAATCAGTTTTATAATGAATTCTGTTGTCTGCAAAATCATTCTTTTTCATCAGGCTGTCTCTTACAATAGGAGAGAGGCTGCTCAAAGGTTGTGATGCAATCTTCACTGTATCACCTCCTTTTCCCACCACCATATCATTGAAAATGGTTTTGTAGTTACCTGACGAAACATATTTTATACTGGCAATGGCAATGGCAATAATAATGAAAGCCGACCAAATTCTGCTGAGAACCATCTGATTGATTTAATTGTTTAAACTTATCAAAAATACTTTAAACCACAAAAATAACTAAAGTCTTTTGTTATTCCGGTGCCAAAGAGAACTGATGATGGTCTCTAATCTTAAAGCTTATTGTTAACGCATTGTTCACAAAGTTCCTAAATAATGGGGAAAATGATTTTTCTCGTTCGCAAAGGCGTTAGCACTAAGCAAAGAGAATTTAAGTTAAAGAGCATTGCTGAATGAAATGCCCTTGCGAACAAAAAATATGCATTAAGTTTTTAGATTTTCCTTACGCTCTCTAGCGTTTAAAACTAAAATGATTTACTCTTCCATATAAACAAGATATCCTTTAAAATCATCATCAAGATTCTTCAGAACTTTGGCTTCATCCATTTTTTTGATCAAAGCATTTACAAAGAAGCTTTTTTCAAAGAACTGGCGATGAATTCCGGGTAAAATTTCCATAAAATAATCCATTCCGATTTTGTTGTTATGGAGATCCATTTTGGTTTCCAAAGGCTCATTAGGGAAGAGTTCTTCATGCATATCTGTGATTCTTTTACAAAAATCCAGCGCTTTTTTAGGGGAAGAGATCTTGCAGCAGTACATCATAATGAAGCAGCACCACAGCGCGTGTCTGAAAGCATTTCCAATTCCATTGTTGGAGGCCGTTGCAGGGAATTTTTTCTGTGCAATGGTAAACGCTTTTACTGTTGCATAAAAACTCAGTAAAGCGAAAAGAGGATGAGGAAGGACAAGTGATAAAAGACGGATAATCTTTTTGAAACTCATGCTTCGGATGGTATTGAAAAATATCTTAAAAGTCCTCATAAATAAAAATCTCTCCCTAATTAGAGAGAGATTGTATTGTTTTTGTTACAGATACTATGCTTTTACAGCTAATAAATTAACTGTTTTGGCAACAGTATCCTGAATTTCAGTTCTTTTTACGATGAAATCTACAAATCCTTTTTCCTGTAAGAATTCTGATGTCTGGAATCCTTCAGGTAAGTCTCTACCGATTGTTTCACGGATTACTCTTGGTCCTGCGAAACCAATCAGTGCTCCCGGTTCTGCCATAATGATATCAGCAGTCATTGCGAAAGAAGCAGTGATTCCTCCGAATGTAGGATCACAAAGATAAGCGATGTATAAAAGTCCAGCTTCAGAAAGCTGAGCTAATTTAGCCTGAACTTTTGCCAGCTGCATCAAAGAGTAAGTAGCCTCCTGCATTCTTGCTCCTCCGGACTGACAGATAATCATATACGGAAGTTTGTGTGCAATACAGTAATCTACTGCTCTTCTGATCTTTTCTCCCATTACAGAACCCAAAGATCCACCAATGAAAGCAAAATCCATACAAGAAACTACCATTTCAGTTCCTTTTACAGTTCCTACAGCGTTTCTGATAGAATCTGTAAGCTTTGTTTTAGCTTTTACTTCTTTCAAACGGTCTTTGTAAGGCTTTGTATCTTTGAAGTTTAAGATATCAATACTTTCAACATTGGCATCCAGTTCGGTAAATTTACCACCGTCAAAAAGGATGTCAAAAAATTCTGCACTTCCTATTCTTACATGAAATCCGTCTTCAGGAGAAACATAGTTATTTCTCTTTAGTTCATCATGTTCCACTACTTTTCCGGATGGAGTCTGATGCCAAAGGCCTTTGGGAACGTCTTTTTTCTCATCAGTAGAAGTGGTAATGTTTTTTGCTTTTCTTTTAAACCAGTCGAATGCCATTTTTGCTTGTATTAATGTATAAATGTAAAATGTACCAATGTAAATGCATTCCTATGAATACTTTTTACATTGGTACAAATGTACAGTTCTTATTTTAAAGTATCTACGTTATTTAAATCTTCAAATGCTTTTACCAATCTTGCAGAGAATGTGTCTTCACCTTTTCTTACCCAAACTCTTGGGTCATAGAATTTTTTGTTAGGTTTTTCTTCTCCTTCAGGATTTCCGATCTGAGCTCTTAAATAATCAATATTGTTGATCATATAATCTCTGATGCCTTCTGTGTATGCAAACTGAAGGTCAGTATCGATGTTCATTTTGATAACTCCGTAGTCGATAGCCTCTCTGATCTCCTCTAAAGTAGATCCTGAACCTCCGTGGAATACAAAGTTGATAGGTTTTGCAGCTGTTCCGAATTTTTCCTGAACATATTTCTGAGAATTGTCAAGGATTTTCGGCGTAAGAACTACGTTACCTGGCTTGTAAACTCCGTGAACGTTACCGAAAGCAGCCGCGATTGTGAAGTTATCAGAAATAGCTTTTAATTTTTCATAAGTATAAGCTACGTCTTCAGGCTGAGTATATAATTTTGAGTTATCAACGTCTGAGTTGTCAACACCATCTTCTTCACCTCCTGTTACCCCGATTTCTACTTCAAGAGTCATCTGAAGCTTAGCCATTCTTTCGAAATATTTAGCAGAAATTTCAAGGTTTTCTTCTAAAGACTCTTCAGAAAGGTCTAACATGTGAGAAGAGTAAAGAGATTTTCCTGTCTGCTTGAAGAATTCTTCGTTAGCATCCATCAATCCGTCGATCCAAGGAAGTAATTTCTTTGCACAGTGGTCTGTGTGTAGAATTACCGTTGCTCCGTAAGCTTCTGCAAGAGTGTGAATATGTTTTGCTCCAGCAATTGCTCCTAAGATTGCAGACTTTTGTCCGTCATTGCTTAATCCTTTCCCTGCATTGAAAGCAGCTCCTCCATTTGAAAACTGAATAATTACAGGAGCGTTTAATTTCGCTGCAGTTTCCATTGTAGCGTTTACGTTGCTTGATCCAATTACGTTTACTGCAGGTAATGCAAATTTGTTTTCTTTAGCATACTGAAAGATATCAGTAACTAACTGACCTGTGGCAACTCCTGCCGGAAAAATTCTGCTCATGTTTTACTTTTTATTATAAATTTATTAGGTGTTTTAATTTCGTGTAAAGGTAATCATTTTTAAGAAATTACTAGTTTCTTTTATCTCTGCCCCAAAGGAGCTTCTGACGGATGGTTTCATAGAAACTCAAACTGTTGGGCTGCACCAGAAGAAGCTGGAATTTTGCCTTTTTAATGATGATTTCCTTGTCGGTTTCTATATGTATCAGTCGGGAATCTAAGGAAAGAGAGTATTGCGGTACGCGGCTTTCCACCCTGAATTTTATTTCTACTTTATCATTCACAACCAGCGGCCTCACATTCAGATTGTGAGGAGCAATTGGAGTAATGACAAAATTTTCGTTATTGGGAGAAATGATAGGGCCTCCGCAGCTCAGAGAGTAGGCGGTAGAACCTGTAGGTGTTGAAATGATCACGCCGTCACCCCAGAATACATTCAAAAATTCGTCATTGATATAAGAGTCAACGGTAATCATGGAGGTGGTTTCTTTTCGGGAAACGGTAACGTCGTTTAATGCGTAAGGAAAAACTCCCTCCAGTTTTGGAGAAACCACTTCAATTACAGAACGGCGGCTTGTTTTTACATTTCCTTTTAAGATGGAATCCAGTTCCTTAAAGGCTTCTTCTTTCGTGAAAAAAGCTAAAAATCCAAGCCTTCCTGTATTCACTCCAACCACCGGAATTTCAAGATCTTCAATAAATGTCAGAGAGTTGACAATGGTTCCGTCTCCACCAAACGTGAAAAACAGATCCACTTCCTTATCCAGAAGATCCTGTTTGGAATTGAAAGTTTCGAATATTTTTGAAAACTGAAGTGCTTCAGCCATTTCATCATACAGAACAGATTTTACACCTCTTGCTTCAAGTTCAGAGATAAACTTGCTTAAATATAAAAAAGTATCAAGATCTTTTTTCTGAGAATATATGGCTGCCTTCATGTTATATTTCTATGAATTTTTGTAAAAAACCATAACGGTCTTTAAACAGATCGGTTTTCTCATCAGAATAATATTTTTCAACGATTCTGTAGTCATACCGGTCAAAAGTAGCGTCTATCGAGGCCAGATTTTCATTGCTGATCTTTATGGTGACCTGAACTACCTCTTCAGACATAAAGCTTATAAATCCTCCGTAAAACTTCGAATTGTTGCTTTCGACGATGTTGGTAATTTCCGTCATTGAATATTTTCTGGCCGGAGTTTCTACGGTAAGAATAGCTCCTGTTTCTGAAAATAAAGGATAACGGGAAAGGTCCTGAAAAACATCTTCACAGGTAATATACCCCAGATATTTTTCATTTTTATTAATCACCGGAATCACATTGGAGCTGAAAGTATAAAACAGGCGGATGCTGTCCATGACATTGTTGTCCTCCAGAATTGCAAACCGTTCAATCTGGTGTTCCAGATCCTTCAGTATTCCTCCATCTTCTTCATACAGGAAGTCCATGGCAATGGCTCCGAAGAAGTGATGAGATTTTTTGATGAAAACATGAGAATATCCGAAGTCTTCCAACAGGTTTCTGGCCGACTCTATGGAGTCAGACAGGCTAAAACATGGAAAGTCTTTTGAGATATAGTCCTTGATAAACATTGTGCTAATTTATAAAAAATTAAACGAAACTTTTTCTGAAAACCTTACTTTTTTTAAGATGAAACAAAAAAAATGCCGTCAAAATTTGTTTGTAAAAAAAAATAAAGTACCTTTGTCGCCTTTCATTTTTACTTTTTATTAGATTTATTTCAAACTGCACTGTCTACTAAGGACATATGCAGTTTTTTTATTTTAATGCTTTTGCAAATTCCCACATCACAATTCCGGCGCACACACTTACATTAAGAGAATGCTTCGTTCCAAGCTGAGGAATTTCTAAAAATACGTCAATATTCGGAAGTACTTCATCACTGATTCCTTCTACTTCGTTTCCTAAAATTAAGGCATATTTTTTTGATCTGTCGATGGTGAAATCTGTAATAAGCTGACTATCGGTAGTCTGCTCGATCCCGATGATTTCGTATCCTTTGCTTTTCAGATCAGCAATCGCGTTGTTGGTATCTGCGTCATGAGACCAGTCTACACTTTCCGTTGCTCCCAATGCCGCTTTATGAATCTCTCGGTGAGGTGGCTGCGGGGTGATTCCGCAAAGGATTATTTTTTCAATTAAGAAGGCATCTGCCGTTCTGAAGGCTGCACCTACATTGTGCATACTTCTGATATTATCTAAAATGATGACCAACGGAATTTTTTCAACCTTCTTAAATGTTTCTACATCTATTCTGTTAAGTTCTTCCAGTTTTAGTTTCTGTACCAATTGTATTATTTTGTTGAGATTAATTTTCCGTCTTTATAGACCTCTGTTTTTTCTATGCTTCCGTCTTCACGGTAATGAACTCTGTTGCCGTTTCTTTTATCGTTGGCAAGTTCAGTTTCACGCTGTAATTTTCCAGATGGATAAAAGACTTTCCATTTTCCGGTAGCCAGCCCGTTGTCATACTGGCCAATATCTTTTATTGATTTTCCATCTTCATGAAAGGTCTTGCTTTCTCCCTGTAATTTATTGAATTTGTAATTGGAAATTTCAGTTATTTTACCTGCAGGAGAATAAAAAGTAGCGGTAAGGCTGTTATCATAAATATTCTTCTCTCCATTTCTGAAAACTTCCTTGGAAGTAAGAACTCCATTTTTATCAAAATACGACCATTCTTTTACTTTGTATCCTTTTTTATATTCTCCTTTCGACTGCACTTTTCCGTTATCATAATAAAAAACAGCATCGCCATCCAGTTTCCCTTTTTTCCATTCCACAGTATTTTTTACCTGGCCATTGTCATAAAATTCTTTACAGGCTCCTTCCTGTAATCCGTCTTTATATCCACAAGGTTTCTGTGCCGTGATCAGGACAGCAGTGGAAAAAAACAATAGAAACATGTACTTCATAGCTATTTTTAATTCAAAAATAGTAAAATACTTATATTTGACTCAAAAATATACTATGAAAAAATTATTCACATTATTCATATTAATATGGGGATTTATTTACCTGGAAGCACAAAATACTTATTATCCTCAAGCTTTTTTTGATAAAAAGCTCGCAAGAGACATGCTTGGATTTGGAAACTCTACCATTGAAGGAGTGGCTTCTACCAAACAAAAAAACAACTGGGGAATCAAACCGTTACTTGGAGAAAAGCATTATGCTCCCAAAGGTACGGTTGTCATGCTTTTTCCTGTTACTCCTTATTTCCAGGAATTTTATGACATGAGAAGAAAATATGAAAATAAAAAGACCACCGTATATATGTCAGAAGAGGCTTTTAAATACAGAGTGGAAGCTTTAACCGATGACCATGGGAGATTTAAATTTGAAAAACTCAAACCCGGGAAATATTATCTTGAAACCATTGTCAACTTTACTGCAACGGCAAGTTATCAGCAGCAGACAGGAACCTCAGATGCTTATAACGGCTATGGAGCTTATCTGTATTCCACTCCTATATACAGTACCTTTTTCTACGGATATTCTGCTGCCAACAGGGAAAGCAAATTTGTAGAGATAAAACAGGATGGCGAACTTAAAGAAATCAAGCTTTAAAAGCTTGATTTTTTATTTTCTGATCATAATCTGCTGTACATTTTTCTCAATGTTCTGAGCTAAGGTTTCCATAGGAATATCATTTTCATCATTATTGAACGGGTCTTCAATTTCTTCTGCAATAAGTTCAAGGCTCATCAATACATAATACACAAAAACAGTAAGCGGAATCATAAAAAGCCCTATTGTAATAACGTAAGCAATAGGAAGCGCAAAAACATACAGAATAATAAATTTCTTGATGAAAGAAGAATAGGAATAAGGAATCGGTGTGTTTTTGATTCTTTCACAACCTCCACATACATCCAGAAAGCCGGAAAGCTGGGTATCTAAATACAGCATTTCAACTTCAGAAACTTTTCCTTCTTTTTTTAATTGATTCAGTTTATGGCTTAATAGAATAACAATTTCACTTGGTCCATGGTTTTTCAACGAATTTTCAATTTCAGAATAATCTTCATCCAAAGCCAGCCTTGTAGATTCCTTGGAAAGGTGTTTGGCTAAAAAGTGCGGGAAATATTTTAAATATCTAGCAATCTGCTCAGCATCCTGGCGGTTATCGCCAAGAATCGTATTGATTTTTATGGCAAAGTTTCTGGTATCATTCACCAGTTTTCCCCAAAGTTTTCGACCTTCCCACCATCTGTCATAGGCAGTATTCGTTCTGAAAACCAGCAAAAGTGAAAGCACAAAACCCAGCAGAGAATGAATCATACCTACATTACTCACTCCTGATTTTGTGGTAAGGTGCAGATATTCAACTTCCAGATACTGAATTCCCCAGGAATATAACCCTACAAGAATCATACTCGGGAAAAGAATTTTTAAAGTATCACTTTTGTGTAAACTGAAAAGGATTTTAATGAAATGTTTGGTATTATAGACTCTCATAAACTCGCTTATTACTACAAATATAATTTTTTCATCTGAGCTCTGCTAATTAAGTAAGGAAGTCTGAAGACGGAAGTGAGAAGTTATGGAAGCCAAAGAAGAAGTTTGAGTTTTCCATAAAAAATCTTTTAAGCAATGATGTATAAAGGTTTGCAGACAAATATTAACTTCCGGCATCGATCTTCCAGCTTCCAGCCTTTTTAATCTTAATTTTCTCACGTTTCAAAAAAACACTATTTTTAGTTCGCATTAAATACAAAATACATGATCCTCGAAAACGTAGATATTGTAAATGATATCAGTAAAGAAGATTTTCAGAAAAATTATTTTAAAAAGCAAAAACCTCTTTTGATTAAGAATTTTGCCAGCCGGTGGGAGGCTTTTGACAAATGGAATCTTGCCTACATCAAAGAAAAAGCAGGAGATCAGGAAGTTCCGTTGTATGATAATAAACCCGCAGATGCTGCAAAAAGTTCTGATGCTCCGGTTACCCGTATGAAAATGAAGGACTATATTGACACCATCAAAAGCAAGCCTTCTGATCTGCGAATTTTTTTCTATATCATTACAGACAGGCTTCCTGAGCTGCTGAAAAACTTTACTTACCCTGATCTTGGAATAAAATTTTTTAAAAGACTGCCCACATTATTCTTCGGTGGAAGTGAGGCCCATGTTTTAATGCATTATGATGTGGATCTGGGTGATTTTATGCATATCCATTTCGAAGGAAAGAAAAGGATTTTATTATTTGATCAGAAGCAGTCGCCCTTTTTATATAAAGTTCCTTTATCCGTTCATACCATTTACGAGGTTGATTATGAAAATCCGGATTATGAGAAGTTTCCGGCGCTGAAATATGCCAAAGGATACGAAATCTTCATGGAGCATGGTGATGCCCTTTTTATTCCCGGGGCATTCTGGCACTTCAACAGATATCTGGAACCAGGTTTTTCTCTTTCACTGAGAGCTCTTCCCAATAAACCCAATGTCTTTGCCAGTATGCTCTATCATGTTTTCATTATGAGGTACACGGATAAACTAATGCGTAAGCTTTTCAAAGCCAAATGGGTGAATTATAAGCAGAAATGGGCCTACAAGAAAAGTTCCGAGGCTTTGGAAAAGCATCTTTCTAAATGATAAGAATTAGAGTTTAGATAATTTTAACGCATTGAACGCTAGTTTAATGCTTATCTGTTTATAAAGGTTCGCAAAGGCATTTCATTCAGCGAGAAAAGCAATTCAATTGCTAAATGAAAGCCTGTGCGAACGAAAATAAGAAGCATCAATATCAATTTTCTTTGCTTCCTAGCGTTAAATTTTTGAACTTATTTATTGATAAGCCCGAAGATGGTTGCATCTACGAATTTCCCTTTTTCAAAGAAATAATCTTTCAACGTCCCTTCTTTGCTGAAATTTAAAGAAGTCAACAGTCTTTCAGAAGAAATATTGGAAGGGTCTATGAAAGCATCTACACGGTGAAGCCTCATTGTTTCAAATCCGTAGGTTAAAATAGGAAGAATGGCTTCTTTCATATAGGATTGCTGCCAGAATTTGGGATTGAGTTCATAGCCGATTTCTGCTCTGAAATGTTCCCTGTACCAGTTGTGATAGCCGCAGGTTCCAATAACTTTTGCGGTGGATTTCAGTTCCAGAGCCCATCTGAAGCCTTTTCCCTTTTCGAATTCACTGTTAAAATGCTGGATGATGCGACGGGAGTCGTCTTCCGTCTTGAAGGTATCCAGATCATAATATTCCATAACTTCATCCAGAGAAAAGTATTCAAAAAGATCTTGGGTATCATTAAAAGTAAGCTGACGCAAAATAAGCCTTTCAGTCTCTAAAACAGGAAATTCCATGAATAATGTGATTTGATGGCTGAAAAATACGATTAATTACTGATAAAGAAAAGTATAGAAGATTAACCCCTAAACAATTCTCTTACCCTGAATTTATTTTTTTAAATTTGGGGCTCATTTTTTACTATGGCAAAAACGAAGAAGGAAACTCCATTAATGACTCAGTACAATACCATCAAGGGTAAATATCCGGATGCGCTATTGCTTTTCAGGGTAGGGGACTTTTATGAAACTTTTGGGCAGGATGCTGTGAAAACATCCCAGATCTTAGGAATTGTCCTTACCAAAAGAAATAATGGAGAAGGCAGTGTAGAACTTGCAGGATTTCCACACCATTCAATAGACTCTTATCTTCCAAAACTGGTAAGAGCGGGAATGAGAGTTGCGATCTGTGATCAGCTGGAAGATCCGAAAATGGTGAAAGGAATTGTAAAACGTGGTGTTACTGAACTGGTTACGCCTGGTGTTACTTTCAATGACCAGGTTTTGAATTCCAAAAAGAATAACTTCCTGCTTTCATTACACAAGGAAAAAGAGAAGTACGGAATTGCTTTAGTTGATATTTCCACAGGAGAGTTTCTGGTAAGCGAAGGAAACCTGGAAAAGCTTTTACACATTGTAAATACCTTTGATCCGAGTGAGATTATTTTCCAGAGAAGTACACAGATTCCAGAACAGATTAAAAATAAAAATGCCTTTAAGCTTGAAGACTGGGCCTTCCAATATAATTTTGCCTATGAAAAATTAACAAATCACTTTAAAACCAATTCTTTAAAAGGTTTTGGAGTGGAAGGTCTTCCGCTGGCCATTACAGCAGCAGGAGCTATTTTTGCTTATCTTGTAGAAGATACCCATCATAATCTGCTGGCTCATATTACGAAACTGCAGATCATTCCGCAGGAAGATTATCTGATGATGGATAATTTTACCCTGAGAAACCTTGAAATTGTTTATCCAAGCAATCCACAGGGAAAATCTCTGCTTGATATCATTGATAAAACATCTACTCCGATGGGAGGAAGATTGTTGAGAAGAAGAATTATTCTTCCTTTAAAATCTGTGGATGAGATCATGAGAAGACTATCTCTGATTGATTTCTTAAATGAAAACGATGCACTGAAATATGAAATCTGCCAGCTTCTGAAATCCATTTCTGATCTTGACCGGTTGATGGGAAAACTGGCTGCAGAAAAAATTTCACCTAAAGAACTGGGATATTTACGTCAGAGTTTAATTAATATTCATAAAATCAAAGCTTTATTGCATCCTCATGCAGCTGTTTTGGAGTGGTTAGAGCCTTTATTTGATCTGGAAGAACTGATTAAATTTTTGCAAAATCACCTTAATGAAGAACTGCCGGTAAGTATTGCGAAAGGAAATATCATTAAAGAAGGAGTTTCAGAAGAGCTTGACAGACTGAGAAATCTTCAGAGTAAAGGACGTGGTTTCCTGGATGAAATGTGTCAGAGGGAAATTGAAAGAACTGGGATTACCAGCCTTAAAATTGATTTTAACAACGTTTTCGGATATTATATTGAAGTCCGAAATACCCATAAAGATAAAGTTCCGGATGACTGGGTAAGAAAGCAAACCTTAGTGAATGCTGAAAGATACATTACCGAAGAGCTGAAAGAATACGAAAACCAAATCCTTGGCGCCGAAGAAAAAATAGGCGTTCTGGAAACATCCCTGTACAGAAATGTATGTGGGGAAACAATGGTTTATATTGATCAGATCCAGGGGAATTCCAATATCATTGCCCAACTTGATGTGGCTGCAGGATTGTCTGAACTTGCTGTATCTGAGAGTTATACAAAGCCCGTTTTGAATGACGGTTATGCTATCGATTTAAAAGAAGCAAGACACCCGATCATTGAAAATGCACTTCCGTTAGGAGAAAAATATATCCCGAATGATATCTTCCTGGATAAGGATTCGCAGCAGATTATTATGGTAACAGGGCCTAACATGGCCGGTAAATCGGCAATTCTGCGTCAGACGGCTATTGTATGTCTTTTGGCACAGATTGGAAGTTTTGTCCCTGCAAAACATGCGGAGATCGGGATGCTGGATAAAATCTTTACAAGGGTAGGAGCTACCGATAATATTTCTGCCGGAGAATCTACTTTCATGGTAGAAATGAACGAGGCAGCCAATATTCTGAACAATATTTCAGAACGAAGCCTGATCTTATTAGATGAAATCGGCCGTGGAACTTCTACTTATGACGGAGTTTCTATTGCATGGGCGATTGCAGAATATCTTCATCAGCATCCAACGCAGGCAAAAACATTATTTGCTACGCACTATCACGAATTGAACGAAATGACCGTCAATTTCGAAAGGGTGAAAAATTTCCACGTTTCTATTCAGGAAAACAAAGGAAATATCATTTTCCTGAGAAAGCTTGTTCCGGGCGGAAGCGAACACAGTTTCGGTATCCACGTTGCAAAACTGGCCGGAATGCCTGTCAAAGTGGTAAACAGGGCCAATGAAATTCTTAAAACACTTGAAGCGAGCAGAACTCAGGGAAGTGGAAGTACTTCAGAAAGCATTAAAAGAGTGACAGAAGAAAATATGCAGCTTTCTTTCTTCCAATTGGATGATCCTGTTCTTGAGAATATCCGGGAAGAACTGACGAAAATAGATATCAATACTTTAACACCTATTGAAGCTTTGATGAAGCTGAATGCGATAAAAAAAATGATTGGAGGTTAATCCAATCATTTTTTTACAGTTGTTTTGTGTTAGCAGCAGAATCCATCCTGCATCCCGGGAACACCATATCGTTCTTCTCCGGTATGAGGATCTGTACAGCTGATTACTCTTGGGCATACTGGCCTGTTTGCTCCGCCGCTGATTTCTTTCAGCTCAATTTTACTCAATTTTCTTTTCTGATTTTTTAAATTTTTCATAATAATTTTAATTTGGTAAAAGCTAATTTACAAGTTATTTTATTATGTTCAAAATATTGTGAGTCAAATTGTTAACTTTTCAAATCGAAAATCTATTTTATAAAAAAAGATTGAGGGCTGCCTCAATCCTTATTGATCTAACAAAGTGTATGTGATCCTAACAGCAATAGCCATTTTTGTCACCAGCACCTAGCTGCCATTCTTCAAATTCGCCTCTGCGGCAGAATCCATCCCAGCATACTCTGCCACTTCCTGTAATTTCTTTTAACTCACTTTTTGTCAGTTTTCTTTTTTGAATGTTTGATTTTTTCATGATGATTTGATTTTGGTTATTGTTTTTAGTGTATTGGATTAGCAGCAAAATCCGGTGCTGTCTAAAGGTCCTATGGTATATTCATCATCTGTTCCTCTTACCCTGCAAAGGCCTTCCCAGCATATCCCTGGTCCATTTCCTCCTGTAATGTTTTTCAATGCCTTTTTAGTCAGTTTTTTCTGATTGTTTGATTTTTTCATGGTATTTTTAGTTTGATTCAAATCAAATATATAAAAATCATCTATATAATTCTAATGCTTGTGAAAAAATTAACATATCTGCAAAAAAAAAGAGCCTTGTCGGCTCTCTTTATTATAAATGATTGTATTCATAGGTAATCAATTCACTATTCGTTACCCCCGCTCCTGTCTTATTATAGTATGTTTTGACATTTTTTGTTGGGTATCCGCTGTTATTATATTCGTAAGTGGATTTAAAGATTGTCCACTCAGCACTTCCTGCTCCATCGTTATAATTAAGAACATAATTATAACTTAGTATATTGTGTGCAGACCCGCTTTCATCTTCGGTATCAATAATTTTTAAAAAACCTGTTATATTCTTGAAAGGTACATTCTTGGTATCATATACAATAGGCTGTAAAGCACCTGTTCCACTATAAAAACCTCCTGTATTATTAGGTACGGATGCTGTTTCTGTCCAGCTGCTAAGCGAACCATCAGCATTTAATGTTGCGGTTTTGCTGCCTGTTCTTATAGACGAAGATCCGGTAAAGTTTGCCGTATAGGTAATTTTTACACTATTACCTGAAAGATAATTATAATTGGTTTCCACTGTAGAAACCTTTCCGGAAGAAAGGGAAGTTTCACTATATACTTTTTTGCTCAATCTGCTGCTTCCATCATAAGTATATGTCGTTTTATAGCTTGTGCTTGAACCCGTTGTTACCTGCTGGGTAATCAAATCTCCCGAATAGCTGAAAAGAGTAACTTCACCAGTGCTGATGTTTTTAATCTGGGAAATTTTTGAACCATTGTAGGTAAACGTTGATGTATCTCCGTCAGCAACCATTTTGGTTACTAAAACCGGGCTGTTATCATTATTATTACCGTTGTTGTTAGATGATGTATCATCATCGCTGCTGCTTGTACATGATGCCAAAAAGAAAACTGGCAATAGTAAATAAAATTTTTTCATGATTTTGATTTAACGATGTAAAAATATCAAAAAAATGAATTAATGGCCAAATAAATAGGATTTTTTAAAAAAAATGATCAATTGTATGAATTTTATTTTTGTATATTGTTGGATTGTAGTTGTTTGTGTCTTGATAATGAAAAATATAATAAAAATATTAACCCTGTTTTTATTCTGTACGGTTTTTAAAGCTCAGCAGACAGAGGTTTCTGTAGTAAAATATGAAGATATCGAGAAGAGAATTCAGCAGGAAAAAGATAAATTGCTTGTGGTCAACTTCTGGTCTACAACCTGTGGTCCATGCGTAAAAGAACTTCCTCATTTTATGGAGGTAAATAGTAAGTATGCAGATAATGAGAAGTATAAGATGATTCTGGTCTCGTTGGACAGACTGGCGGATCAAGAAAGAGTCTTGAAATTTATTAAAAATAAAAATCTGACTGCTGAAGTACTTTTGTTAGATGATATTAAAAGGATGAACACATGGATTCCAAGATTTGAAAAAGACTGGGATGGAAATATTCCGGTAACATTGTTCTACAAAAACGGATCAAAAATCCATTTCAATGACGGTGAGATGAGCAAAGAAGATCTGGAGAAAACAATTAAAGAAAATCTACAATAAATAATTAAATTATGAAAAATCTGAAAATTGTAATGACTGCATTCATCGTTGGGCTAGGATTACTAAGTTTTACAGCGAAAGATGATGATAAAAATATAAGACAGAAAGAGAATATTTTATTTGTAAAAGGCTATGAAGTAGGGGACGAAGCTACCGATTTTAAGCTTAAAAATATCGACGGGAAAATGGTTTCCCTAAGTGATTTTAAAAGCGCAAAGGGATTCATAGTAGTATTTACTTGTAATCACTGTCCTTATGCTAAAAAATATGAGGACAGAATCATTGAACTGGATAAAAAATATAAAACTCAAGGCTATCCGGTCATTGCCATTAATCCTAATGATCCCAACGTACAGCCCGAAGATGGCTATCAGCAGATGATCGAAAGAGCAAAGCAGAAAGGATTTACTTTTCCTTATCTTGTAGATGAAGGGCAGAAAATTTATCCTCAATACGGTGCTACAAAGACTCCGCATGTTTTTGTGCTGAAAAAAGAAAACGGAAAGAACATCGTAAAATACATTGGTGCTATCGACAACAATTATGATAATCCGAATGATGTCTCAGAATACTATGCTCAGGATGCCGTAAATGCTCTGATCAAAGGAGAACCTGTAAAAATGACTAAAACAGTAGCCATCGGATGTACAATCAAAGTAAAGAAATAATATATTTGTCTTTATAAAATGATAAGATCGGTGTTCTTAGAATGCCGATTTTTTATGCCTTAAACTCAATTTAAAATGAAATTCCAGTTCAGCCTGAAGTATCTGCTTCTCTCCGTATTTATATTTCTTGCAGAAGTGTTGATTGCCACCAAACTAAGTGATATTTTCTTTGTGAGAGCTTATCTTGGGGATGTAATTGTGGTTATGCTTCTTTACACGTTTGTAAAAAGTTTCGTAAAAGTAAATGATCAGAAACTGATTATGGGAATTCTTATTTTTTCATGGATGGTAGAATTTGCACAGTATTTCAATATTGCAGAAAAACTAGGCTTCCGTCCTGGAAGCCTGATGTATATTGTCATTGGAAATTCTTTCTCATGGATAGATAATCTTTGCTATGCTGTAGGCTGTCTGTTGCTCTATATTTTCGTAAAAATGACAAACAGTGATGGTTTAACCTCTACTCCCTAATCCCTGCCACCTAAAAACCTTTTCTCTATCTTCCAAAACTGTCATATTTATCTTCCGCATATTTGGTAAAACGGTTCAGTAAAGCCACATTTTCCTTTTCCATAGGCGAAAGATCATTATCTACATTGCTCGAAACAGGAATATACCAGTCTGTTTGCTCAAAGAAATTTCTGTAAGTTTCTTTTTTGAAGGAATAGCCATGTCTTGCAAATACTGAATTTTTGATGATCTCAAGATCCAGTTTTCTTAAGTTTTTAAGATCCTTTTCTGTCAGTTTCTGCTTGGAAGCATTCAGTTTGAAAATGGCTTCAGATGCGATACGGTTTTTAGAGGTTTTATAGCTTTCTGTTTTTCCGGTTTCTTCATCGGTGTATTTTTCAGTAAATTCTTTTGGATTTGACCAGTCTACAAGGTCAGAATCCTTATCCAGCATAAAATTCGGGTTATAGACAAACTCTTTTTTAATAAGTTTAAGCGTTTTTGAAGGTGCTTTAACCATTGTTTTATCAAAAGCATTCCACTTTCCGGTTAAGCTGTCTCCCTTTAATTTTACTTCAAATCTTCCGTCTGTTTTGTCATTGCCCGGTTCATCAAGCACAAAAGACGTTGTAGCCTCATTGAAAACACCTCTGAACGGGCGCTGATTCCCATTCACGATACTTTGTCCGTAAACACTGTCTTTGGTGATCCTGTTGATCTTTAAAGAAATTCTTTTGTAGTTACTGACATCATATTCTGAGCCATCTGTCTGATCAACCACCTTTTCCATTCCGGCAAATTCGCCGGTATAAATTCCGTAATATTCCTGGTGAACTTCAGGGACTACCGCAGAATCCTTCTTTGCAGCCAGAGAATCTTTTCCTGATTCAGTAATCTTTCCTTCTTTTTTGCAGCTTAACATAGCAACTGTAAGCAGGGAAATCAGTGTGTAATTTACAATTTTCATAGATGTTTTTTTGTGATTAAATATTCAATAATAAGGATGTTGGGAATCCAGCCCAGCCATGCAATGATCTGATAGAGATCCATAGGATTGGGATGAAATAAATATACAATAATTACCTTCCACATTCTCAGGGTAATAGCAGATAAAGTAAAAGCAAAGCTACGCCACATCCATTGTTTGTGTTCTTTAAACCTTTTCTGTCTTGCCAGCTGATAGGCTTTCAATGTTGAAAACCACCATAAAAAGCCTAAAATAATAAAGGAAATCTTTGAAAAAAGGCCTCCGTTGGCAAAAATTCCCATATAAATTCCTGAAGGCGCTGCAAAAATCAGGATGAGAAAAGTATATAGTTTTCCCATATTCCTGTGGAAATTATTGACGCCAAAATTCTTTCTGAGTAGAGCCAGAAAACCTGAAAAAAGCACAAAGATGCTCGTATAAACATGGGTATAGAAAAAATAAAGATATTCCGGTCTTTCCGATACTTCTGTCTGTTTAATCATCAGAAAGCTGACTTCAGGATTAAAAGGAATATATTCTAAGGTAATTTTCAGCATCAGCCAAAAGAAATATGCAAATCCAAGAACCAAAAGGATTTTAAAGAAAACTGCAGTATTTCTTTTGGCGAATAGCATTTTAATAATTTTTAAAAGTCATAGGAACGTTATATGTTGATTTAATGGCTTGCCCATTTTTAGTGGCGGGTTTCCATCTTTTTTTTAAAGCATTCATCACACGATCCATTTCTTTATTCAGAGCAGGGTTGTTTCCTGTTGTTGAAATAGAACTTATACTTCCATCAGGATTAACATCAAAAGATGTTAATGATTTCGATGTACCAGATGCTTTCTCCATACAGGAAAGATCAAAGATTTTACTGATATCCTGTCTTAGGGCAGTCATTCCCCCTGGATATTCAACAGGTGTAGTAACTGTGTTTTCTGTATTATTGTCTGGATTATAAGTAGTTTCTGGCTGGTTGGTTTGTGAAAATGCGAGTCCAAAACCAAGACACAAAGCGAAGGTTACTATTTTTTTCATGATTTATTTTGTATTCAGATTATTTATTTTCAAAGAAATCAATGACTAATTCATTGAATAATTCCGGTTTTTCTTCGGGAACATAATGATTGGCATTGGGGATAATGGCTAATTGTCCTTTGGGGATAGATTCTGCGATTTTTACCGTATGTTCTGTTTTTATAAGATCATTATCACCAGCAATGATTAATGATGGACACTGAATTTTATTCAGGTCTTCATATTTCCATTGAGGATACTTCAAATCCAGATTCAGAAGATCAATAAAGATGTCATTTTTATGGTCTTTGTTCTCTTTAGTAAGGCTTACAAGCATTTCTTTCATGGATTTTAAATCATGATCTTTGACTCCTTCCGGAAAAATATTGGCTCCTGAACAGGCAATTTTGTCTACCATTTCTGGATATTTCATGGCCATAGACAGTGCGAGAATTCCTCCGTCACTCCAGCCCAGAATTTTTGTTTTTTTGATGTTCAGCTTTTCTAAAAACTGCTTAATATCCTCTGTCTGAATATCGAAGGTAAGTTCCTTCGTTTTGTCATAAGTAGATCTTCCTCTTTCACGGCAATCTATAATGATCACTTTATATTTTTTAGCAAAGGTGTCTTTTTGGTTCATAAAGGCACTGATAGATTGGCCATTACCATGAAGCATAAGAACCGGCTCACCTTCTCCATAGGTTTCATAATATAATTTGATGCCGTTAACATCCATAAATTTTCCTTCCGGCATTGTTCCGATAATACCACGACCTTTGATCAACAAAGATTTGTTACCACTGAATGGTTGATAATCCGAAGTTTCAATGGTAAAATGCTTTACGTGCTTTATTTTCTGAGAATGGATTCCTTCAAACCAGCCACCTGATGTAATATCTTTCTCAAAACCTGAATTTTCCAAAGGGATTTCAATCCATTTTTTTGACTTTCCATCATTGACTTCCAGCTTAAAATCGTCAAAATAAAAATCCCCATTGTTTTGAGCAAATGCTCCGATAGTCATGGTCTTCGCAGATGGATTGATGGTTCCTTTTATTTCGTAGGTTTTCCATTCACGGGTTACCTGGATTCCATAATATTGATTTTCAAAGAAACTGGTAGACTCATCTTTATTATTTATTCTGCACCATAACCCACAATTGGAGCCATTATCCTCATTCTCTTTTCTGATTTTTGCCGTTATACGGAAGTTCCAATTCTGTTTATGCTCTATATTGACAGCTTGTGTGAATGATGTCCAGTCAGAGACGATTGTTTTTTCCTGGCTGTATCCTAAAAAGAACCAGAGTAAAAGAAAGAAACCGAAATTTTTTTTCATGTATTTAGTTTTTATTAAAAGTAATCATTTTTTACAAGCTGTTAAGATCCTGTGCAATCAGCCATCCTTCACTCCAGCATGCCTGGAAATTGAATCCTCCGGTCACGGCGTCAATATTCAGAACTTCTCCGGCAATATAGAAATTAGGAAGTAATTTGGAAGACATGTTTTTAAAGTTAATTTCCTTTAAATCAACACCTCCAGCTGTTACGAACTCATCTTTGAAAGTAGATTTTCCGGTTACCTGAAACTTTTTTCGGCAAAGGTTTTCTAGGATTTTCTGCATCTCTTTTCCGGAAATATTAGCCACCTGTTTGTTGAGATCGACCTTTGAAATTTCTAAGATTTTCTGCCAGAATCTGTTGGTAATATCAAAGATCTTTGATTGTCCGATGGTTTTTTTAGGGTTGCTTTGCTTGAAATTATGGAATACTTCCTCTGCTTCATCCATTTCTATGGAAATGAAATTCACTTCAATTTCAAAGTTGTATTTAAGTTTTGCCAGACTGATGGCTTCCCACGCAGAAATTTTGAGAACAGCAGGTCCGGAAAGTCCCCAGTGCGTAATAAGCAAAGGCCCGCTTTCTTCCGTTTTCAGTTTAGGAATTGAAATTCCGGCATTTTCAAAGCTTGTTCCAGGAAGGTCTTTCAGCAATTCATCTTTAATATTGAAGGTGAAAAGGGAAGGCACAAGGTCTACAATCTTATGCCCCAGATTTTCGACAATTTTCAATGATTTTGGAGAACTTCCGGTCGTATAAACGATATAATCTGCTTCAAAATCTCCAGAATTGGTCTTTACAATATACTTTTCGTCCTGTTTTTCAATCTCTTTTACCGTACATTTTGTCTGCACAGTAACATTTTTCTTTTGAGTTTCATTCAGAAAAGTATTGATGATGGTCTGGGAAGAGTTGCTTTCAGGAAAAGTTCTGTTATCATTTTCAATTTTTAAAGGAACATTACGCTGGTCAAACCATTCCATTGTATCACCAGGCTGAAATTTAGTAAAGACACTTAGCAATTCCTTGTTTCCACGGGGATAAAACTGCACCAGTTCTCTTGGATCAAAGCATGCGTGAGTAACATTGCAGCGTCCGCCTCCGGAAATTTTAACTTTCTGAAGGACATCTGAGTTCTGTTCTAAAATTGTAATTATATATTTCTTTTCGTCAAGATTAGATGCGCAGAAAAAGCCTGCAGCACCGCCTCCGATAATAATGATCTGTTTCATGTATGGGTAATCCTATGCGGAAGATTATTTTTTCAAAAGTACAATTTTTATAAACCATCTTATTTGAGTATTTTTGAAGATTATAATTTTAATTATATCAAAAACGATTTTCATATGATTTTCTACCATAAATTTGAAGTAAGATGGAGCGACCTTGATGCCAATAAGCACCTGGCCAATTCATCATATGTGCAATATTGTGCACAGGCCAGAATGGCTTTTATGACTAAAGAGAAAATGGGGGTTACCCAGCTGAGCAGATGGGGAATCGGCCCGGTGATCCTGCATGAAAGATATTCTTTCTTCAAAGAGATCTATGCAGATCAGACGGTAATCGTAAGTGTGGAAATAGACGGATGTGCAGAAGACTCTTCCATCTATCGTTTCGTACACAAATTCTATACACCGGACGGAATGCACTGTGCTACGGCAGAAGCTACAGGCGTATGGATTGATATGATGCTTAGAAAAATGACCACTCCGCCGGATGATGTAGTGGAAGCAATGAATAAATATAAAACCGCGGACACTGTTGTATTATCGAAAGAAGATTTCAAAAAGTTTCCTTTCCACCCACACAATATTGACCCGGCTGAAATTAATATATAAATGATGAATGATGGTTGATACAGAATGAAAATCTGTATTCAGGAATATCAATTATCATTTATCAACCATCACTTATAAAAAGAAATTTATGTTTGAAGATAAATCACAGGAGCTGACGCCCATTTCAAAATTAGGAGAATTTGGTCTTATTAAACATTTGACAGAGTATTTTCCGTTATCCAATGAATCTTCAGAGCTTGGAGTAGGAGATGATGCAGCAGTTATTAATCCTGATAACAAAAAAGTAGTTCTTACAACAGATGTATTGGCGGAGGGTGTACACTTTAATTTAGGATATGTTCCCTTAAAGCATTTAGGCTATAAAGCGGTAGTGGTAAACCTGAGCGATATTGCAGCAATGAATGCAACACCTACACAGATATTGGTTTCCCTTGCGGTGTCCAATCGTTTTCCAGTGGAAGCATTAGAAGAAATCTATTCAGGAATTCAGGCAGCATGTGGAAGATATAAGGTTGACCTTATCGGAGGAGATACAACAAGTTCTAATTCGGGTCTTGTAATGAGTATTACCGCTGTAGGAATTGAAAATGAAGAAAATATCGTAAAAAGAAGTGGTGCAAAACCAAATGATCTTCTTGTTGTAACAGGAGATTTAGGTGGAGCCTATATGGGTTTACAGATTCTGGAAAGAGAACATGCTGTGTACCTTGCTAATCCGAATATGCAGCCAGAAATGGAGGGCTATGATTATATCCTTGAAAGACAGCTGAAGCCTGAAGCAAGAACAGACGTTAAAAAGATTCTGGAAGAACTGGATATTAAACCAACTTCTATGATTGATATTTCAGATGGTCTGGCTTCCGAAATCCTTCACCTTTCAGATCAATCCAATGTTGGATTCAGATTGTACGAGGAAAAAATTCCGTTAGACAATCTTACGATCTCTACAGCAGATGAAATGAACTTAAATCCTGTAATGACAGCTTTAAGTGGTGGTGAAGATTATGAATTGCTATTCACAATTTCATCTGGAGACTTTGATAAAATTAAAAATCACCCCGACTTTACCATTATAGGGCATGCCGTAGAAAAAGAAGAAGGAAACTTTATGGTAGCCAGAGGATCAAACCAATTGGTTGCTCTGACCGCTCAGGGATGGGATGCTTTTTTAAGCCAATAAAATCGAAAAATTATATTTAATTTTAAATATTGTAAGAAAACCGTAGTATTTTTTGCTGCGGTTTTCGCTTTCTCTGATCAAATACATTAGCAATGAATTCATCTGAAAAAAATATTCCTGTTCATAATCTGATGTCTGAAGAATTTCAGGTTAACACTTTAGAAAATGGACATCCGGAGAACTTCGAGGATATTCATCGGCATAATTTTTTTGAGATTATCTGGTTCAAAGAAGTACATACAGATAGCCGTCTTGAACTGGATTTTGAAAGCTATACCGTAAAAAATAATCAGCTCTGTATTATCGTTCCCGGTCAGGTTTTTAATATGAAACTCCGTGATGAAAAAGGCTATGTGCTGGCCATAAGCAAAGAAATTTTCAAAGAAGCCTGTGATACGGAAGTGGTCTTGGCCAACGGAGCAAGACCTTTCTTTTTGGATGCAGAAAGCAGTGAAACCGGAAATATGCTTATTTCAATGATTAAAAGAGAGTATCTGGGATCCGGGCGTGTTGAAATTTTAAAAGCTTATCTGAGAGCCTTCTGCCTGATCATTACAGATCAGATTACGATGCAGAATACTGCTGAAGATGAAAAACCGAGGATTCAGCAACTTGCAGCCTTGATAGAAGAGTATTATATCACAGAGAAAAATACAGACTTTTATGCTGAACAGCTCAAAATAAGTGCCCATCACCTCAATGACATTGTCCGGCTTTCAAGAGGAACGACAGTGAAAAAAATGATTGCGCAGAGACTTATTCTGGAAGCCAAAAGAGAGCTTAGTTTTGGCGCTTTAACGGTAAAGGAGATTGCTTTTAAACTAGGTTTTAGCGATGCTTCTTACTTTTCCCGGTTTTTTAAAAAGCATACCCGGCAGAATCCGGAAGGATTCAGGCCTGGAAAAGGTTAATCCTCAGAATGTTCCTTTGGTTTTTATTTTAAATAAATAATCCAGGGGTAATCAGATAGAGTAATCCTCAGTTTGTGCTATCCTTCCTTCAGTTCTTTTATTGAAAAACGATACTTTTTACAGCAATTTTGCAGCTGAAAAAATCGCCTGAGAAGGCTTATTGTTATTTATGAAGAAGAATTTGAACATCGTAGTGTTTATTCTCGCACTACTCAACACGTTAGAGTCGTTAAGTATAGACCTTTATCTTCCCGCTTTCCCAAGTATGGCGAAGATTTTTAATACCGATATCGGACACATTCAGGTATCCATTTCTGTGTTTTTTGCCGGATTTGCTTTCGGGCAGCTGTTATGGGGACCTTTATCAGACAAAAAAGGAAGAAAACCCATGTTGTATTGCGGACTTTTGCTTTTTATCATAGGAGCTACAGCTATCTACTTTACCTCTGATATTTATGTATTATGGGGCATGCGTTTCCTACAGGCATTCGGAGGAAGTGCCGGAATTGTTATCGGAAGGGCAATTATTATTGATCTCTATGATAAGCATAAGGCTGTCACTATCTTTTCACAGCAGTCGCAGATCAGTGGTATTGCCCCGATTGTAGCTCCGTTACTGGGAAGTGTATTCCTTAAATTCTGGGGATGGAACAGTTCTTTTGCCTTTTTATGCATCATGGGGCTGATTACCTTTTTCATGGTCTACAAGTATGTGCCGGAAACCAATACCAGAATTCATCTTTCCGATGATGAGATGTTGAATGAAAAAGGACTAAAAGATCAGCTGAAAATGATCATTTCCAACAGGGACTTTATCAACAGCACCCTGGTAGGAAGTATTGCCTTTGCTTCTTTGATTATTTATATCTCCAATGCACCGTTTTTATTCATGGAGATCCATGGATTTTCGAGTGGTACATTTAGCTTTATATTTGCTTTTAACTCACTGGCATTGATAACAGCCGCTTATATTACGCCTAAACTGATCAAAAGAATAAGCAATTCAACACTTTTATTTGCTGCTACAATTGTTTTGTTGGTGGTATGTACCCTTCATATTCTGATTGCAGCTGAAAATCTTTCTGTAGCCTTAGAAATTGCTATGTTGTATCTGTCATTACTGGCTATTGGTATTTTGTTTCCTATTACATCAGCTCATGCTTTGTCTCCATTCAAAGAAGGCAGAGGAACAGCTGCGGCACTGCTTGGTTTTATGCAGTTGATGGTAACTTTCTTAATATCAGGCTTGATAGGATTCTTAGAAGCAGATTCTATCATTCCTATGGTGGTAACACGCTCAGCAATGGCATTGATTGCAGTGTGGTTTGGATACCGGATTTTTAAAACTCAAAAAAGAGAAAGCTTAAACACCAGTTCTAATCCGGAAATTGATCCTGTTATTTAATCCGGTTGTCATACAATCCGGGCACTTAATCAAGTAATTTTTGTAAAAAATAGTCAAAGGGTTCTCTTTGCATAAAATTTAAATATGAAAAGAACCCTTTCGACAGCTTTATGCTGTATATTGCCATTAGGATATGGGGTAAGTGCACAGTCCGGGCTTTCCGCAGAGCTTAAAACCGAATATATTCCTGCATCCAATTACATCCGTCCGGAAGATAGTACAAAGACCAGTTCTAAAAGTGATTTTAAAAGAGTCGATCTGAATCTAAGTATTCCGTTATCTGTAAAAAAAGATACTGACGGGAAGGTAAGGTCGTGGTCTATGCTATTAAGTGGCTCTTATGCAAAGATGACACATAAAAATTACGAAACTCAGTTGTTTCCTGATCAGATGCTGAATGCACAGGCCGGAATACAGCATATGAGACCTTTAGGTAAAAAGTGGAGTATGATGATGACGGCATCGGTAGGAGTATATACCGACCTTGAGAAAATAGATTTCGATGATGTACTTGGACAGGGTGGAATTTTATTTATCAGACATTTTAATCCTAACCTTTCATTGGGAGCCGGTCCGGTGCTTACTACTGCTTTTGGTGTTCCTATGATTTTGCCCTGGATTTATTTCGATTGGAAAACAAACGGAAAAGTTAAGTTTAAGATCAATTTCCCGGAAGGGATGGAAGCCGGATATCTTTTTTCAGATAAATTTACTTTAAAGGCTGTTGTAGAACTGAATGGAATGACTGCCGAAAGAAATATAAACGGAAAATCGATGTTGCTAGGATATCAGCAGATCACTGCAGGACTCAGACCGGAATTAAAAATTAACGACCGGCTTACTTTGCGCCTCACCGGCGGAACTGCCATATTGAGGAGCTTCAGCGAAAATGACCGCAAAATCAGCAGTATTTTCAGAGACAAGAAGATAGCAGATCCCAGATTTTCAAGCACATTTTATGCAGCATTATCACTACGCTGGAATCTCCCATAAAAAATGCCGGAAGCCTGGAGTTATTAAATTCCCTGCTTCCGGCTTCTTTCTTCTATTTACTGATTAATTTCTTATAAACAACCTGATTAAGCAGTTCTTCCTTTCGGATACGGGATATCGGAAGCTCAATTTTATTAATGAAAAGACGTCCTCCCGAAATCATATCAATATGGGTAATATTGATGAGGTAGGATTTATGAATCCTGAAAAAATGATCTGAAGGAAGAGATTCTTCAATAGCTTTCATGGTCTGATGAATAATCAGTGATTTATCTTTAAAATGAAGCTTGGTGTAGTTTTGCATACTTTCAATGTAGAGAATGTCTACCCAAGAAATTTTAATGAAAGTATCAGATTGCCTTACATACAGAAAAGGATCATCCAGCGAAGTATTTTTTTTCAGCTTTTCACTGATGATAAATTGCTGCTGAGCCTTATTTACCGCCTGATAAAACCGGTTGAAGGCAATGGGTTTTAACAGATAATCTACCACCTGAAGACGAAATCCTTCCAGCGCATATTCAGAATAAGCAGTAGTGAGAATACATAAAGGAGGATTCTCAAGCTGTTCCAGAAATTCAAGGCCCGTAAGATAAGGCATGTTGATATCCAGGAAGAGAAGGTCTATTTCACTCTCCTTTACCTTTGCGTCGGCTTCCAATGCTGTTGCGCACGTTCCTTCAACCGATACAAAATTAATCTGACCGGCCAGTTCTTTAAGATGGAATCTAGCGAGAGGCTCATCATCAATAATAAGGCATTTCATTTTAGGAATATTAGAGCGCATAACTGTCAGATAGTGTTAGTGTTAATGTTATTCTAAAGATGTGATTATCGGATTCGATATTCAGATCATGGGCGTCCGGATATTGTAATTTCAACCGTTTTTTTACATTTTGAAGACCAATTCCTCCCGTTCCGTCTTTCTTTTTATAGGTTGCCATATCCGAATAGGAATTTTCGACATAAAAATACAGACTGTTATTCTTTTCTTTGCAGGAGATTTTCACATAACCTTTATGTCCCGGTAGCCTGCAAACGTATTTAAATGCATTTTCTATGAAAGGAACCAAAAGTAAAGGAGCAATAGAAGCTTTTCTGTTATTGATCTGCCATTGGGCTTTTACGTCCAGCTCATTTCCCCACCTCAGTTTTTCTACCTCAACAAGGTTTTGGAGATACTCAATCTCTTTATCCAAAGGTACCAGTGGCTGATTGCAATGGTACAGCTGATACCGGAGAATATCCGAAAATTTCATAAGCAAAAAATCAGCAAGCTGGGTGTCCGTTTTCATCAGAATATGAATATGATTCAGGATATTAAATACCACATGAGGATTGATCTGGTCCTGTAAAAGCTTGAGCTGGTTTTCCAGATGCGCCTGCTGAAGGAGAATATGATCCCGCTCTATTCTTCCGTGTTCATTGTAAAATTTTACACCACACGCTGCTCCGTTGATAAGAAATGAGGCAGGCAAAGACATATAAAACCCCTTCCACAAAAAAGGTAGCTGATCTGTGAAGTTTTCAGGAAGCTGATCTTTGGGCTCCACTTCAAGATACGTGAATATAACGGAGAAAACCAAACTAAGCATGAAAATAACCATTACCAGCTGTATCAGGAACAGTTTCATTTTCTTTTCCCGAAGTGCTTTCGGAAGAAGCTTATTGGTTAAAAAGTGAGTAAATGTAAACGAAAATGCCGCAATGATCGCAGCCTGGGTCATCGCAAGATAACTTTCTGTTGTACTCTGGAAATTAAACCACAATACAATCGCTAATACAAGCCAGAAAATAAAAGTAAATATATATTCTTTTACAATAAAAGATTTTGTCATGGAATTGGGAATAGGTTAATAAAAAAATTAGAAACTGCAGGGAAAACAGTTTCTAATGGTAAAGATAATTTAAGTTTCTTAGAACAGGAAATAACCTATTCCAAGGGAAAAACTGTGGGGTTTGGACTTAAACTCTTTACTGATGCTCGTAAGACCCGTCTCATATCTCAGATCTACCGTGAAGTTCTTATAATCTAATCCTACACCTCCTGTAACGCCAATATTGGATTTGTCAAACTTTTTAAACCCTTCCTGAATGGCCTGAGAGGCAGATACTTTATTGTTGAAAGCATAGCTGTAAACACCTCCGGCAAATACTCTCACATTAAAGTCATCTGCTTTAATCAGTTTATATCCTACTACCACAGGAATATCAATAGCGTTCCATGAAAGTTTTGAAGAGCTTCCGTCTTGGGATTGGTATGATGTTTTTCTTTTGTTGAACAGAGCTTCTCCCTGCACATACAGTTTTCCGATATCCATTCTTGTCATTACACCTGCCTGATAACCGAATCCGTATTTCCCTTCTAAAGAAGATTCCGTGGAGGTTTTTGTAAAGTTTGCCCCTCCCTTTACCCCAATGTGAAAAGCCGGAGTCTGTTGTGCTTTAGTTTCCATGCTGCAAAAAATGCATAATAGCAATGCACTTAAAGCGAAAAATTGCTGCTTCATAATTTAATTATTGTTAAAAATCTGATGCAAAACAACAACTATGGCGGATGAAATTAAATTTTATTTGATGAATGGCAGAGATGCTTTGATAAGGATCTTTTTTAAGGTGAAAAATAAAACCGGAAGCAGAAATACTTCCGGTTTTTATTAGTTGATTTTAATAAGGTTGTTCCTCACAAATAGAAGGAGGAGTACATCCACCTCCGCCAGGATTTCCACCTCCACCTACTGCAATGCATTGTCCCGGATTTCCGTCTTCATACATTTCACAAGCGTATCCCCATGCGCATTGACAGTCGTCCTGACAATTGTAAGAGTTGCCTCCCATATGACAGCCATCTATGCCGCTGCCCAGAATTGCAGATAAGTCTTTTCTCAAAAGTTTTTTCATTGTTTTCATGATAATTGGTATTAAATGTTATTGTTGACAATTGTACATCCTTGTAAATATAATAAAATTGTCTTAATGTGTTGTAAATGAATTTTATGTGGAGCTTTTATATAAAGAAAAGCCACTCTGAAAGTGGCTTTTTATGATGAATAAGAAAAAGAGTATTTAGAAATTAAATTCCTTCTGGTACAGTACACGTTCTTTTTGGAAAAGAGGAATGGTTCCTTCATATCGTAAAGGAGCAATTCCAAAGCCGTAGAACATATCCGCCTGGATTTTACCTTTTACTGTAATCACTCCTTTTCTTGCAGGAACAAGAGTTAATCCTAAAGATGAAAGGGCAGAGGCTCTTCCTTTCAACCCTGAGTTAGCAATAGGAATGGTAAGGAACATTAATCCTACAGCTCCTTTTGCTTCTAAACCACCTTCAGCAGATAAATTTCCCTCTGCAAGAGTAATAGCAGGTTCTGATTTCTTTTGAAGATTAATGTTAATCTCCGGAGTTTTGCTTACTAAAAAGTTAGCATTTCCTTCAAGATCCAAAAGCTTTGCCTGTACTTTTCCTGTAGCCTGTACTCCCAGAAAAGGTCCGGCAGATAGGGTAGGGCTTAAGATCAGTCCTGTAGGTCCCAAAACAATAGGAACGATAGGAATATTTAGATAGTCTGTAGTACTTGCGGTGTAGCCCAGGCTTCCTACAATAGTTGCCGTACTCTGAAGTTTGATATCATCCATGATGAGGTTAACATAGAAGTTAGACAAATGTCCCCATGAGAATGTGATATTATAATCAATCTTTGGTGTAAATCCTCCTTGTACATTTACACTGGATGTTCCGGCTGAAGTTAGAGGAAAGGAATACGTTTTATTAAAATTATAACGGTTGAAAGTAATTAATTTCTGATTTTGAAGGTTTTTAGCTTCAATAGAATGTATTCTTTGATTGATCTGCTCAGAAATCATCCCTTCTACAGGAATATAATTCACCATTCTTCCATCAATATTGACGGGAGCTTTACCGGATGGATCATACACACCGCTCAGGGTTCCGCTGTAGATAAATTCTTCAAGCTTCGCACTGGAAGTCTGTACTGTAAATTGGTTGTTCAATTTTGAGACAGAACTTACTTTTGAAAGAATGGTGTTCACTTGATCTCCTTCTATTTTAGTCCCTACAATAACTGTTCCCACGGAGATGCTATCCGTTTGCGGTGTCATACGGCTAAATGTAATTTCTCCTTCATTGTGAGTTGAAATGGCATTTACTGATTCATCATTCAGAATAATAACATTCTTCTGTAAAGTGAGATTTCCCAAAGTCTTCATAGGGGTAGACTCTGCAGGTTTTTCAACAGGAGCATCCGCCGGATCATCCTGAGAACAAGACGTTAAAAGAAACAAACAGAAAAAAGAAAATAGAAAGGAAAAGTAAAAATTTCTGTTGATTTTAAAGTGGTTGGATTTCATTTTCATATAAAGTGATTTTAAGGTTTAATCAAAATTAAGTGAATTATTTAAAACTTACAAAAGAATTGTGTTAAATTAATATCAACAACATAATGATCTTTGATTATGTTTTTATTATATGAAAAATAAAAACCCGCTATCATCATAGCGGGTTCTATATATTATTTTTTAAAGGACATTGTTAAAGGAACGGAAACATTTGAAGAGACCGGTTTCCCTTTGTCTTCTGCAGGTTTCCACTTGCCCTTATCTTTAATCCGGTAAAAAGCGGCTTCAATGAATGCGTTTACATCTTCATTGTTTCCTTTTACCTTGGGATCAAGAGCATTCCCTTTGGAATCTACAACAAAACTTATCGTTGCCTTGTAGGTTTCCGAAGAAAAGTTAAGAAAATCAAGATTTACAGCTTCATATAAAAGTTTTTGAAAAGCGGTTTTTCCTTTATCGTATTCTGCTTCCTTACTCACTTTTGTTTTTACAGGAGGATCTGCGTTGATCATTTTCTGATCCTCAAGAGAAGCTTTATCCAAAGCGGTCTTGTAAGCTGTTATTTTATCCTCTGTCAAAAGCCATTCTTTCTTGGTTCTTAAATCATTAGGCTTAGGATATTTATTATACAGAGCCGTTTTCTTTCTTTCATAGCGTGAGTCTGCCCTCTGAAATTCAGAAACCTGGGCACTGCTGAAAATAAAAGTGAAAATGAATGCTGATGCTAAGACCTTTTTCATGATTATTAAGCTTTTACAATATTAATAATGACTTCAGTTGCTTTTTCCATGCTCTCCAAAGCTACATATTCGTAGGGTCCGTGGAAGTTGATTCCTCCTGCAAAGATATTCGGGCAGGGAAGTCCCATATAAGAAAGCTGAGCACCGTCTGTACCTCCTCTGATCGCTTTGATCTTAGGTTCTATACCTGCTTCAGTCATTGCTTTTGCAGCGAGGTCTACAATGTGCATTTTACCTTCAAACTGCTGTTTCATGTTTCTGTACTGCTCTTTAATCTCTACTTCAGCAGTTCCTTCTCCATGTTTTTGATTGAATTCAGCTACTTTTTCTTCCATGAATTTCTTTCTGGCTTCAAATTTATCTGCATCATGATCACGGATAATATATTGAAGTTTAGCCTCTGAAATATCAGCCGTAATATCCATTAAGTGATAGAACCCGTCAAAGCCTTTTGTTGTGGCAGGTGTTTCATTAGCAGGAAGCATTTGAGCAAATTCAGCCGCTAATAGAGCAGCATTGATCATTTTTCCGTAAGCATAACCGGGGTGAACACTTAATCCGTGGATTTTCACCACGGCTCCGGCTGCGTTAAAGTTTTCATATTCAAGTTCTCCAACTTCTCCGCCATCCATTGTATAAGCCCATTCTGCACCAAATTTAGCAACGTCAAATTTATGCGCTCCTCTTCCAATCTCTTCATCCGGAGTAAATCCAATAGCAATTCTTCCATGTTTGATTTCCGGATGCGCGATAAGATATTCAGCAGCTGTTACAATCTCTGCACAGCCGGCTTTATCATCAGCACCAAGAAGCGTATTTCCGTCAGTAGTAATTAATGTCTGACCAACATATTTTTTTAAGCTTTCAAATCTTGAAGGAGATAGTGTGAATCCTGTTGCCTGGTTCAAAAGAAGATCGTTTCCATCATAGTTTTCCCAAATCTGAGGTTTTACATTTTCTCCGCTGAAATCAGGTGAAGTATCATAATGTGAAATAAATCCGATGGTAGGTCTGTCATCATTTTCAAGGTTAGAAGGAACATAGCCCATAATATAACCATTGCTGTCTATAGAAACATCTTCCAGACCGATGGTCTTAAGTTCTTCAGTAATATAGTTGGCAATATCCCACTGACGTTCAGTAGAAGGTGTAGTTTCACTTTCTGCATCACTGGTTGAATATATTTTTACATAGCTAAGAAAACGGTTCAGTAATTTTTCTTTCCACAAAGGGTTGAATTCTATTGTACTCATCAGATATCATAAATTTTAACAAAGTTAGCAAATTTGATGCTGAGAATACGTTATTTGCGATTTAATATCAATTATTGAAATTATGAATCAGATATAAATCTTTGAAAATCAAAATAGTGTTAGCTTTGTGTATATAGTGTACCAAGTAGTTTAGTTTTATTATATTTGAGAAAATCAAAAAGTAAAAATGTTTCTTACCGAATGTCCTAGAGATGCAATGCAGGGATGGGGAGAATTTATCCCTACCGATAAAAAAATAGATTATATCAACTCCTTGATGGATGTTGGCTTTGATGTATTGGACTGCCTGAGTTTTGTTTCTCCTAAAGCGATTCCGCAGATGGCTGACTCTGATGAGGTGGCAAAAAATATCGACAAATCACGTTCCAAGACCAAAGTTTCTGCTATTATTGGTAATTACAGAGGAGCCGAAAAAGCATTAAAACACGAGTCAGTAGATATTCTGGGCTTTCCGTTCTCTATTTCTGAAACTTTTCAGCACAGAAATACGAATAAAAGTCAGGAAGAAGCTTTCGATGAAATCATTAAAATGCTTGAGCTGGTAAAAAGTGAAGGGAAACAGCTTAATATCTATTTCTCGATGGCTTTTGGAAATCCATATGGCGAAATGTGGAAGTGGGAGGATGTTGACCAATGGGCACAAAAGTTTTCGGACATCGGAGTAAAAGATATTTTATTATCAGATACTACCGGAGTGGCAACTCCTGAAACGATTGCTCTTTTGTTTGAAAAAATACCTTCAAAATATCCTGAAATTAATTTCGGGGGACACTTTCATAACCGTTATGAAGATTCTTATTCAAAATTAAAAGCGGCTTACGATCAAGGCTGCCGAAGATTTGATAGTGCCATCAAAGGAATCGGAGGATGTCCAATGGCTAAAGATGATCTTGTGGGAAATATGCCTACAGAACAGGTGATCAATTTTATGAGTGTGGAAAAAGCTGAACATAAGCTGAACCTTCTGAACTTTGAAAGTTCTTATAACAAGGCGAAGGATATTTTTCATTTTTAAGAAGAATAAATTTCTCGCAGATTCTGCAGATCCCACAGATAGAAAAGAAGATCTGCTTAATCAGCAGAATCTGCGAGAAAACTATCAATAGGAGCGGGCTTTAGCCCGCTTTACTATATTAAAATACATATGGCTTTAGCCAAAACATAATTAAATTAACCCAAAAATCAACAAAATGACTCCAATAATTTCGTCATCTGAACTCAAAAATATCCCTGCTGAAAATCTTATTATTATTGATGCTAGAACCGGAAAAGATGCAAAGCAAAACTACCTTGATAAACACATTAAGGGAGCCCGGTTCATAGATCTGGACAGAGATCTGGCAGAGATTGGAGAAAATGCTGCTTTTGGAGGCAGGCATCCGCTTCCTTCCGTAGAAAAGTTTGCAGAGACACTTTCAGATCTTGGGATTTCAGAGGATGCTCATATTGTTGTGTATGATGATAAAAATGCTTCGAATGCGGCGGCACGTGCCTGGTGGATGGTAAAGTCTTTTGGAATTAAAAATGTTCAGGTTCTCGATGGCGGAATGCAGGCAGCGGAAAAAGCAGGATTAGAATTTTCTTCCGGGGAAGAGAAATTTGATAAAGCCGCTTTAATTAAAAAAAATCACTGGAGTCTTCCGGTTTCGAGTCTGGAAGTGGTTGAAAATGAATTAACAAACGATTCTTCTACAGTTATTGATGTAAGAGATGCTTATCGTTATAAAGGAGAATCTGAGCCTATTGATTTGGTCGCCGGTCATATTCCGGGAGCGATTAATATTCCTTTTTCTGAAAACCTTGATGAAAGCGGAAATTTTCTGAGTCCGGAAATCTTAAAAGAAAAATACAGCAAGTTATTACAAGATAAGCCTGATCGTCTGATCATTCATTGTGGGTCAGGAGTTACTGCGTGTCATACAATTTTAGCCCTGGATTATGCAGGATTTCCCATTCCGGATCTGTATGTAGGTTCATGGAGTGAATGGAGCAGGAGAGAAGGCAAGGAAATCGCAAAAGATATTTAAAAATAAAAACCCCGAAAATACTTCTTCGGGGTTTTATATTTGTTAAGAGTGATTAAAGCATTCCCAGCTCAAACTTCGCCTCTTCGCTCATCATATCCTTATTCCAGCTCGGTTCGAAAGTAAGCTCTAAATCTACACTGTTTACATGCTCTACTTCAGCCACTTTATCTTTTACTTCCTGAGGAAGTGTTTCTGCAACCGGACAGTTGGGAGTAGTAAGTGTCATGATAATTTTTACGTCAGCATCATCGGAGATCTGGACATCGTAAATCAGCCCTAATTCGTAAATATCTACCGGAATTTCAGGGTCATATACGGTTTTTAATACACCAATGATTTCCTCACCAATGTCAGCAATTTGATCGTCTGTAAATTTCATTTTTTAATCTAGATTGATATTCCTTTTCAACAAATCTTCCTGACGCATGCGCCGGAAAATATTTGCCAAAGTTAAGACATCTTTTTCACAATAGTCAACAATTCTCTGCAAGTCTTTTTCTATGTAGTAAATTGATGAAACCATTGAGCCGTCAATATCATCTTTCGGAGTAGGAATACCAAAGACATGCGCCAGTAGTTCCAGCGATACAAAACTCTTATAATCCCCGAACTTCCAAAGCTCCATTGTATCTATGTGGGGAACCTCCCATGGTTTTTTTCCAAACATCTGGAACGGTGCCGGTGGCTGTATTCCATTGATTAGATATCTTCTGGCAATCCAAGGAAAATCAAATTCTTTTCCGTTATGTGCACAGAGAATCACATTGTAAAGCCTTGGACTGTTGAAGATTTCTCCAAATTCCTGAAGCATTTTCTTTTCATCATGTCCGGAAAAGCTTTTTATTTTTAAGGTTTCATTCTTTTCAACCATTCCGATGGTGATGCAGATAATTTTTCCAAACTCGGCCATAATACCGGCCCTGTCATAAAACTCTTCTGCAGTCACATCTTCTTTTCTCTGGAATTTTGTTTTTTTATCCCACAGATATTGCTCTGTTTCGGATAAGTCGTTCCAGGAGCCTGCCTGTGGAACAGTCTCAATGTCAAGGAATAAAACTCTTTCTAACGGTATGTTCTGTATCATATGTGTTTTTGTTGGGTATCTATCCTACCTGCATTCCATTTTTTGTAGGTAACGAAGGGGTTAAAAGAGTAACATCGTTTTTGTCCTCTCCATATAATCCTAACACAAGACATTCGCTGAAGAAATTGGCAATCTGTTTTTTAGGAAAATTGACAACCGCTAAAATCTGTTTTCCTACAAGGTCTTCTTTTTCATAAAGAGAGGTAATTTGGGCAGATGATTTTCTGATTCCCAAGTCTCCAAAATCGATCTCCAGTTGGTAAGATGGGTTTCTTGCTTTTTCAAAATCATTTACTGAAAGTATGGTTCCACATCTGATGTCTATTTTTTCAAAATCCGCCCAGGTGATCTCTGGTTTTACTGTCATGGTAATTCGTTTATTAAATGTTCTACTTCTATTTTCTGTTCTGCATATTTTTGTTGCAATACTGAGCCTTGACCCATTCTTTTATAATATTCAAGGGCCTTTCCACCGAAGAATTTTTTATGGAAATCCGAAACTTCCGGAATGTGCGGGAAAACTTTGTGAAAAAGCATTTCATAATACGCTTGAAATTCCCTTTCATTTTTGTCTTCAATAACTTGTCCGGGTGCTTTTTGTCTTACATGAAGCATTTCGTGGGCAACCATATTCAGAACAAGGTTCAGGTCAAAATCAAATAAATTTCTTGGAATCATGACCGTTTGTGGCCCTCCCAGATCTCCTTCTGCAGTGAGAAGCATTGAGGTAGGAGATAATTCCTGCCTAAATCCGAATCCTGCAAAGTTTTCATGTTCCAGATTAAAAGAATGGATCAGGTATTTAGCAGCATCCAAAATCTGATCATGTTCTTTATAAGCTTCAAGGTGTAAATTGATCTGTTCGAAATTCATCTGAAGTATGTTTTAAACAAATGTATTAAAATATTGAGAATACTGCCTAAATCAGTCCGATATTTTAATCTGCATAAAAAAGTCCACCCCGAAAGGCAGACTTTGATTTAAACTAAAAAAATAAATTAAGGATGTTCATTTCTCGCTCTGATGACCAGATTGACTAAATCCGAGCCGCCACTTGCAAAATTATCGCTTGGATTATGCGCGCTTTGAGTAGCCACAGCATACGGAGAGCCATCCCAATATCCCCAGAAAGGACCTCCGCTTTGTCCAGGCCATATATCTGCTTTATGGCTCATGCTTTCGTTGTCATCAGCACTCCAGAAATCTCCATCCAGTGCGATACCTGTTTGGTAGGTCGGTCTTTGAGTTCCGGTAAGGTCTCCCGGATAACCTGCGTGAGTCCAGTAAGCACCTCCGTCCCATGAATCGGAATAGGATTTTGAACCTAACCAGCCTGTGCTGTTTCCGATTGGTCTGTCCAATACAATCACAACATAATCGTATTGAATTTCTGTAGAATCAATAGAAGGTCCTGCAACTTTATACCTGTAATACGTTAAAGTACCCCAGGCAGTTCCGTAAGGAGCGCTTCCGTTGTAATACATTGGGGTGAATTTCAGCCATCCTGTTGTATTATTAGGCTGCCAGTCTACAATGTGAGAGCAGGTAAGAAGGTGTCTCGGTCCGATCATCACACCGCTTCCAGAACCCAGAGAACTTTCTACTCTGCCGACACATCTCCATGGATAAGCTGTAGAATTGTATACTTTTCTCTGATCGACTCCAAAGATGGTTCTTGCATTTTCAGGAGTCAGGAAAGAATCTCTGTCAATGAATTTGGGTTTACGGTCTCTTTTCGGTTCAAGTTTTGGATTGTATTCAAAATCAGCATGGGTAGGGTAGAAATGGTCAGTTTCCAGAGCTCGGTTTTCTGCTGTTTTTTCGTCCATCGGCATTCCTATTGTTTTCATTCCTTTAGGAAAAGTTCTTCCGTTAATGGTTTCCATAGCTGGAGCCTGGCTGAATAATTTTTCGATGGCTGACGGTTTTTCAGTTGATTTTGCTTTAACAGTTCTAAGTCTTAGAACTTCTTCAGCGGTCATTGGATTGTTGTTTTCGGTTTTAGACATGATTATTATTTTTAATCTGGTAAATTCCTACTCTTTTGAGGGCTTTTCGGATTCCGCCGGTAATGGTTATTAGTTAAATGAATATTTTTTGTGAAAATTCTGCAGTGATACTTTCTGTCTGGTTGATCTGGGCAGCTCCCATAGCCGCTAAGGCAATGGCAACCTGTTTATCAAGAGTTTTTCTTACAATATTACCATTGGTTGCACGTAAGATTTTACAGAAGTGGTAGGTGAAATACCCTCGAATTTGTCCGCTGATATTTCCTTCCATGGACACCTGATTGTCTTTTGCTGCAGCCCATAACGTATGATTCATTCCGGCAACAGGCACAAGCGCTTTAGTGAGAATGGTTGATTTTTTTGAATTTTTAGAGGTCTCCATTTCGCTGGCGTAAGTGAGATAAAACTCATCCTCAAGCATTGGAGGGATATAGCGGGCAGTTTCGTTGAGAAGATCAGCTTCCAGCCCCAGATCCATTTTTCGGGTTCCCGTTCCCGAATAACAGCAGTCGAAGATAACTTCCATATTCACTTCGGCTTTTAGCTTGCTGAGAACAGTTTTAAAATCATCATCACGAATGACTCCGTTATTGGCATAATCATGCGGACAAATAGCCTCGTCCAAACCATCCAGTTCTAGATCCGATCCGATATTGGCCACTCTGGTTCCGTGTCCTGAATAATAAAAAACGAGAGAATCTCCTTTTACGCTTGTGCTGATCATGGATTTCAGATAGTTCAATATATTCGCTCTTGTAGCATTCTGATTGGTCAGGATTTTAATCTTTGCCGGACTAAAACCACAGATCACCAATGTGTTTGCCATATCTCTCGCATCGTTTACACAGCCGTTAAGATCCGGACCACCGTATCCGATGGGTGCATAATCATTAATTCCTACGATAAGTGCTTTTTTCATTGTATTAGTTTTAAAAAATATTCCCTACTCTGTTCCGGCTTTTCGGGGGCTGCCTTTTTGTGTTTTTTTCTATGACAAAATTCCATCTTTCAGAAGAGCAAAAACAGAGGAGAAAACCGTATTTTGAAAAAGGAAAAACACCTTTTCGTTTGCAAATGAATGAGTTGTGAAATAAAAATCCGGCAGCTTGAAAAGCTGCCGGATTCGTCAATAGAATGTAAAAATGTTTATTTTTTCAGGGAATAAATAGGATTAAAAATTAAGTCAGCACAAATCATGCTTTAAAGCAAAAAGTACCAGACCCGCTCTGTTTTTTATATCCAGTTTTACGAAAACCGAATCTCTGTAGCCATCAATGGTTTTAGGACTGAGGCACATTTTATCAGCAATCTCCTTATAAGTAAGTTCGCTGCAGGCCCATTTGATAAATTCTTTCTCCCGGTCTCTCAGCTCAGAAAGCAGGGAGGCATTTTTCGCTTCCTCTGTTTTTACTTTCAATAACTTTTGGGCTACAAAATCAGTATAAAAGCTGCCTTTCTCAAATACCGTTTCAATAGCCTGGAAAAGGATAGAAGGCTGCATGTCTTTTAGCAGATAGCCTTTAGCGCCTGCTTTCAGCATTTTAATCAATATTCTTTCATCATCATCCATGGTAAGGGCAATGACTTTAATATCAGGATAATGCTCTGTAAGCCATTCTGTAGTTTCTATACCATTTTTATAAGGCATATTGACATCCATCAGGACTACAGCGGGTAATTCAGAAGCTTTTTCCACGCCTGCAATAAATTCTTCTCCGTTGGGATGATTCATAATGACCCGATATTGAGTGTTTTCTGTGATCATATTCTCCAGCGCTTTGGAGATTAAGGTATGATCATCTACGATCGCTATGGGAATAGTTTTCATAATAAATTTTTATGATAGGTTATCAAAGTTTGTGTTCCTTTATTCAGTTCTGATTGTATAGACAGTTCAGCGTGAATCAGTTTGGCTCTCAGTTCCATATTTTTTAATCCTGAGCCGTCCTGATTACTATTGATATCAAAGCCTCTTCCGTTGTCCGAGATACTGATATGTAATTTTTCACAGTCATCCTCCATGTGTATGGAAACATTTTTGGCTTTGGAATGTTTCAGAATATTATTGATACTTTCCTGGATAATTCTGAAAAGGATCAGTCCGTGTTTAGGCGAAATATCAATATCCTGTTTTTGCGTAATGAATTCTATTTTTAATAATTTTAGTTTTTTAATTCTCTTCACTTCTCTTTCAATGGATTCTGCCAGTCCGAAATGAATGATCTGTTCAGTGATTAATGTTTTAGACAGATTTCTTATATCCTGTATACATTCTCCCAATAATTCATTGAGCTCGATGAGGTCTTCTTTTTCTGTATTTTGGAGTTTGGTAATCAATTGGTTCTGGCGTAAGCGGACTACGGATAGTTTTTGACCCAGATCATCATGCAATTCCTGCCCGATATAATTCAGAGTTTGTTCTTTCATTTCTACCTGGGAAGTCGCCAGTTCCTTTTCAAACCGAAGATCTTTTTCCTTCTGCTCAATCAGCAGGGTTGTTTTTTTCCTGATAAAAACCGCATAGATGAAGACCATTGTCAAAACAACGATGAATAAAGTAATAGTAAAGATGATAACCAGATTATTCTCTTCCATATCTGCAAAGCTTTTATGTTATTCTTTCCTGTTTGTTCCAGAGTAAACCTAATATGAGTATGCCATTACTGATCAGATTCAGCATAAATAAAATAAAGAAATAAATAGTCTCTGATACAGTAGTTCTGAAAAAGAATATGGGGATGCTTCCAATAAAGAATATTAGCAAAGCAACTGATATCCAGAATGGTAAGTAATTTTTGATTTCCAATACTTTATCAGAATTAAAGGTTTGGTACAGGAACAAAATGATTGAAAATAGCAACAGAAGAATATCTGCATAGAGCATATTAAAAGAAAAATGATGAAGCAGATCATCTTCTGTATAAAACATCACAGCAATATTGAAAACAAAAAGAATCAGGATGATGGTCTGTATCTTTTTGAGCAGCGGAACATATAATAATTGGTAATAATACAATAAGTACAGAAAAAATACAATCATTAAAAAACCAATTACATAGAAGATGTCCGTAGGCAGATTGGTAAGCTTGAAATAGAAATAACAGGAAATATCAATCAGGGAAAACAACAGATATCCTATGATAAAAAATAAATTCTCCTTTCCGGTTTTTCTGTATTTTATGACCATTAGAATCATCACTACAATGGAAATGGCCATCGATATCTGTTTCCCTGTTTCAATATTCCAGTTCATAATGCTGTGTTTTTTAAGGCATTGTTTCCGATAACGTTTTTGGCGGTGGTGCCAGATTGGTCATATTCATAGATTCTATTGAAGTAACGTCTGTGTTTTCTTCGGTGGTGGCTGATCTGGCCATAGCCTTCTCTCTTTCTCTTTTTTGGGCAGTAGGTACTAAAAATATAGTTTGATAGCCTGCATATTCAGGTTTTGCCATTCTGTTTTTAGGATGATTCATTGGATATTTTCCCATGTAGATCCTGATTCCCGGATTTTTTAATTTTTGTTTTCTGGCATTTTCTTTTACATATTTAATATAGCCTTCCATATCTTCAAGCGAAAACCAGTACCATCTCGAATCAGGTTCACCGTTTCTGTACTTCATGAGAATTTCATGATTGGTTCTGGTGTATTCATCAAAAAGGACGCGCCCTTCACGGTAGCTGATCAGTTTCTTTTTATAACTGTTGCTAACGGGTTCTTTAGGAGGTTCGGAGCAGCCGATCAGACAAAAAGTCAAAATAAATGCTGCACAAAGCAAAGGTGAAATCTTAGTAAAAAAGGAAGTTTTCATTTTTATGGTTTTAATTTTATGGAACAAAATTAGCGAACGACACAACTATAAAAAAGGGTGAAAACACTGTTTTTATCCTTTACTAAATTTACGACTTTTTGATATTCAGTTGAATAGGAATTACGAGGTTTGTTTTTTTAATTAAAAATATCCAATGGTATTCCTTCAATAATAAAATTAAAACCATGATGAACATTCATGGCTTTGCAGGAAAGGTTTACCTTTTTATCCTCTCTTTTTCAATCTGGTTTTCACCCCAAATTCTGAGATAATCAATAAAAGGAATGAGCTCGGCGCCGGTTTCCGTTAGAGAATATTCTACCTTAGGAGGAACTTCGTGATACACTTCTCTATGGATAAGCCCGTCATCTTCCAGCTCCCGGACAGTCTGGGTAAGCATTTTAGGGGTAATATCAGAAAGGGTTTTACGAAGTTCGCCATACCGCATAACTGTCTTCAGATGAAGATACCATAAAATACGGCCTTTGTACTTTCCTCCAATCCGTTTAAAGGCATAGTCAACAGGACAGGATGGCTCATTTGTAACTTTTTTTATTTTTAACATTTTTTCAATGGTTTGATAATCAGTATTAGTATATTTTTAGTATGTAGATTACCAAAAAGTACATACTTGCTGCAAAGATATGATGAGACTACATTTGTCCGATAATTAAAATCAAAAAAAAATGAAAGCTGTTATTGTAAACGAAGCAGGAGGCGTTGAAAACCTTCAATTTACGGAAATAGATAAGCCTGTCATAGGAAATGATGAAGTATTGGTAAAAGTAGTATCGGTAAGCATTAATCCTGTAGATGTAAAGTCCAGAGCATATGAAGGAGTTGTGAACTGGATTTTTGAAGAAAAGAGACCCGTTATTTTAGGATGGGATATCTCGGGAGAAGTCGTAGAAACCGGGAAAAGTGTAACTGATTTTAAATCTGGAGATGAAGTCTTCGGAATGGTCAATTTTTTTGGAAAAGGAAATGCCTATGCAGAATATGTGGCTGCTCCGGCGGCTCATCTGGCATTAAAGCCTCAGAATATTACCCATCAGCAGGCTGCCGCGGCCTCAATGGCTGCTTTAACGGCATATCAGGCCTTAGTGGATGTTGCCGGAATTAAAAAAGGAAGCAAGGTTCTGGTCCATGCCGCTTCAGGTGGTGTCGGCCATTTTGCTGTTCAGATGGCGAAGCATTTCGGAGCGTATGTTATCGGCATATCATCCGGTAAAAATAAAGAATTTGTTTTGTCGCTTGGGGCTGATGAACATATTGATTATACAACGGAAAACTTTTATGAAAAGGTGCAGGATGCAGATATCGTCATTGATACCCTTCAGGGAAAAACGCTGTCGGATTCGGTAGATGTTGTGAAAGAGAATGGCATTATCATAACACTTCCGACACCTGAGATTCCTGAGGATATTGCATTGAGAGCCAGGCAGAAAAAGGTGAATATTGAGTTTATGATGGTACAGTCTAAAAAAGAAACTGCAGAAGCAATTGCGGGCTTATTGAAGCAGGAAGTATTGAAACCATTTGTTTATAAAACTTTCCAGTTTGAAGACATAGCACTGGCACACCTGGAGGTAGAGACCAGCCGCGTTGCAGGAAAAGTAATAGTAAATCTGTAAAAATAAAAACAGGACCGGAAATCTATTCCCGGTCCTGTTAAACAAGATTAAGTGTAAAATTTAGCCTTTACAGGCAAAAAGGATAATTCAAATGTGAACAGATTTTTATTGATTCTTAATCTATGTTTAAGGGAATTGATAGTAATGGTAATTTATTCTTATAGGCCATTATGGCTGTTTTGCTTCGATGGAAAAGAGATTCTACAAGATTGTATTTATAAGGAATCATGGTTAAAAGGTCCGGACTGGTCAGTTTTATTTCCTCCTCAATCGCCTTGATGACTTCAATGGACTGAATCATTTTAAAGCTGTACTTAATATCATCCAGATCGTACCCGGAATTCAGGTCAATATCATGAATAATCTCAGCAAAATCTTCTAATCTTTCACTTACATTGAATACCTCAATCTCAGCATTGAATTCATTAATAAAGTGGTAAATATCATTCATGGCAGACCAGGTCATGCTTTTGTGCGTATCATAAGCAAAAAGAATTTTTCTGATTCCTGTATATTCTATATGAGCGGGAACAATGAGTATCGGTTTTTTAATTCTGTGGATAGCTCTTGTTACCCTGTTTCCCAAAAGCTTTTGTTCCAGAGTTTTTTCAGCCATTCCCATCACAATAAAATCACAATCGTGAATCTGCATACAGTTTTCAAGCTCTTCAATAAAATTGCCGGAAGCCAGATGATGCTGGGTTTCAACAGTATATAATCTTTTAAGTTCCGCTGCCTTATCCTCCATTTTTTTCTGATTTTTAAGCGTTTGAGTGTAGAAAAAATCAGCTGAAGCCTGTGCATTCAGGGCATGGATGGAAACGGACTGAAGATTGAAAAGTACCATACTGTATTTGTTTTCTTTAGCCATAGATGCTGCATAATGTGTTGCATTTTCAGCTTCGTGGGAAAAATCTGTGCAGACAATTATTGTTTTCATTGTACCGGATTTAATATTACAAAACTATGATAGACAGTTATTCCCTGATTGTAAAAATAATGTGATGTTGCATAAAATGATGATGAAATGTCTTTTTCAGGTGATGAACCGTCACATTCATTTTAACTCTGCTATTTTACGTTTCAGGTATTGTTTTGGCGGTCTCGTCTAAAATAGAAGATATTCATATAAAATCTATTTCTATATTTACATTCATAAAGTCCCGGATATGAACAGGATTTCTGCCATCAGGAAAAAAATAGTACGGAATAAGAAGATTCTTTCCACCATGAAAAGAAGGCTGGTGATCTGGGCGTTAGCAGTGGTCACTTTCTGTGTTTTTTCCTACCTTATTGATCCCTTTGATCCCGTTTGGAAAGGCTACCTTGATGCTCCTTTAAAAATGATTCTGGAAGATGCCACATGGATTATCTTTTTTTCAATCATTATTTCTGAGGTAAGTATATTTATAGACAGAACACTCAATAAATGGCTTCCCTGGAGAAACAGAACCGTAAAGCGATTATTCATTCAGTGTTTGCTTCAGATCGTGGGAAGTGTTTTGATTGTGATTATTATCAATGCAATCGTGGATGGTACTTCAGTAACATTACCTGAAATGGATTCCCGCAAAGAATATACACTTCTTGGACAATGGATCGCTACTAATATTGTCATATCGTTGATTATCAGCGCTTTTAATACCGTTGATTATTTATTGGAAAACTGGAAAAAAACAGCAGTAGAAGCTGCCCAGCACAAACTGAGGGCATCAAAACACAAGCAGGCTGCAATGGCGGCAGAGCTTCAGGCGCTTAAGCTTCAGATTGACCCGCATTTTATTTTCAATAATTTAAGTGTATTGTCAGAACTCATCCTGGAAGATCAGCAATTGGGATATGACTATTCCGAGAAATTTGCGAGAGTATACAGATACTTATTGGTCAATTCCAAAAAAGACATTATCGCCGTAGAAGAGGAACTCAAATTTTTAGAGTCCTATATCTTTCTGATTGAAAAAAGAATAGGGGAAGGCGTTATATTCAAAATAGATATTCAGGAAGAGTACAGATCGAGATTTACCCTTCCGCTGTCTTTACAGTTGCTGGTTGAAAATGCTATCAAGCATAATCAGACATCCAAAGTAAACCCTCTGGAAATTCACGTTTATACAAACCCTGAAGGAGAGCTGTTAGTCTCCAACACATTTCTGCCTTTAATCAACAAACCGGATTCCTCAGGAGTAGGGCTTACCAATATCGTTGCACGATATGAAATCTTAGGATATCCTAAACCTGTAATTGAAAAAACTGAAGATAAATTTATTGTAAAACTCCCATTGATATGAAGATTAATAAAGTTTTAATTGTTGAAGACGAAAGACCGAATGCTGACAGATTAAAAAGACTGTTGTTAAAGTTAAGACCGCATATCGAAATTCTGTCTGTGGAAGACTCGATCACCTCAACAGTACACTGGCTGGAAAATAATGTTGTCCCGGATGTCATTATGATGGATGTACGCCTTGCAGATGGTCTCAGCTTTGAAATATTTAACAAACATGAAGTTAAGAGTGCTGTCATATTTACCACAGCATATGATGAATATGCAGTACAGGCATTCAAATACAATAGTGTAGATTACCTCCTGAAACCTATTGAAGAAGAAGAGCTGGATGCTGCATTAAAGCGCTATGAAACCTTTATGGAAGCCGTCCCGGTAGTAGGAACAGCCATTGAAGGATTATTAAATTATATCCAGCCGAAAGATTACAGAAAACGTTTTCTCATTGCCCATAGAGATGGATATAAGACCGTGCTGGCAGAAGATATCCTCTATTTTTATACCGAATTGGGAATCAGCAAAGCCATGCTGAATACCGGAGTGGTGGAGAATGTTCCGCAAACCCTGGAAGAACTTGAAAAACAATTGGATCCTAAATTCTTTTTCCGTGCCAACAGACAATTTATCATTCATATCAATTCCGTTAAGCAGATTTTAAATCATTTTAATGGAAAATTAAAGCTCGAACTGAGGAAACATCCTGATATGGAGGTTATTGTGAGTCGGGAAAAGGCTTCCGTTTTCAAATCCTGGATGGATTATTAATCCTGGAAAAATACAGACAAGACTGCTTCTATAAAAGCAGTCTTTTTTTTGCTTCACTTATATCGTCCACAAATTTGTATTTGACAATTTTACTTATATTTTCATCCGAAATATTCTTTTTTATCACATTTATAAACGAAAATAGCTGCTTTCCCTTCATTTTTCCTATCATACGTTTCATCTGCGATTAATGACACTTCACCCAACTTCTGAATGAATATCACTGTAAGATGAAGTTATTTTGCTCCTGTAAAATTTAAAAACCAATGTTATGAATTACAGAAAAGGATATCTGGTACTTTCACTTACAGCTGCAGCCATATTGTACTCATGCGGTTCCGGGAGCGGCCAGGAGAATGCCCAGCAGATGCAGCAGGCGTTGCCTACAGATTTTATTCAGGTAAAATCCGGAGATGCAGATGTGTCTACAGGATATCCGGGAAGCATAGAAGGACAGGATAATGTGGATATCAAAGCACAGGTAACAGGATATCTGGAGGCAGTATATATCAAAGAAGGACAGTATGTAAGCAAAGGACAGACCCTTTTCAGAATAAATCCATCTGTGTACAATGAGCAGGTCAATACCAATGAAGCAGCATTGAAATCAGCACTGGCGGCACAGGAATCAGCAAGACTTGAAGTAGAAAAACTGAAACCTCTTGTAGAAGGAAAAGTAGTTTCCGATATGCAGCTGAAAACCGCTCAGGCAAGTTATAAAGCAGCATCAGCACAGGTTGCACAGGCACAGTCATCATTGGGATCCTCAAAGATTAACGCCAATTTTACGTATATCAAAGCGCCAGTGAGCGGATACATAGGCAGAATTCCGAACAGAGTAGGAAATCTTATCAGCCCGTCTGATCCATCACCACTAACCACGCTTTCAAGCATCAACAGTGTGAATGTATACTTTTCAATGAACGAAGCTGATTTTATTGCACACAGCAAGGCTGCGGCATCAGGAAATACAGCAGAAGATGTAGAACTTATCCTGGCAGACGGTTCCACTTATTCTCTTAAAGGAAAACTGGAAAATGCCAGCGGAAATTTCGACAGAAATACCGGAAGTATTCAGATGAAAGCTGTTTTCCAGAATCCGGACAAATTATTAAGAGCCGGAGGAACAGCCAGAGTGATGATTCATAATGCCCTGAATGGTGTGATTAAACTTCCGAAAACCTCTGTAAAAGATATTCAGGACAGATTCTTTGTTTATAAACTGAATGGTAAGGATAAAGTGAAAATGACACAGATTACCGTTTCAGGAAGTACCTCCCAGGATTACTTTATCAAAGAAGGCGTGAATGCAGGAGATAAGATTGCCATTAACAGAATTGATGCCCTTACAGACGGAGCACAGGTGGTGGCACACACTGTTCCTTTGAAATAGTTGTATAACCTTTCTTAGAAAATTCAAAAATGTTAAAAAAGATAATAGACCGTCCTGTACTGGCGACGGTAATATCCCTTATCATTGTTATTTTAGGGATCATAGGATTAAACCAGCTGGCGGTGACCAGATTCCCGGATATTTCTCCACCCACGATTACCGTTTCAGGATCATATCCCGGAGGAAACAGTGAAACCGTGATCCGTTCTGTGGTAACACCGCTGGAAGAGCAGATCAATGGAGTGGAAGATATGGAATACATGAAATCCACAGCAAGTAATGATGGTACATTCTCGATATCCATTATATTCAAACAGGGAGTGAATGCTGATCAGGCAGCCGTAAACGTGCAAAACAGAGTACAGCAGGCCACCCCGATACTACCGCAGGAAGTAGTGAGAATGGGATTGACCACCTCCAAGCAGCAGAACAGTATGGTATTGATTTTCAATATTTATACGGAAGATAATAAACAATATGATGAAACTTTCCTTCAGAACTATGCGAATATCAACCTTATTCCACAGGTTAAAAGAGTAAAAGGGGTTGGGCAGGCCATGGTTTTCGGGCTTAAGGATTATTCCATGAGAATATGGCTGAACCCTCAGAAAATGTCATCTTACGGACTTGAACCGGCAGATGTTTCCAGAGCGATCGCAGACCACAGTTTGGAATCTGCTCCGGGAAAACTTGGGGAGGAATCTGATGCAGCCTTAGAATATGTAATCCGCTATAAAGGAAAAAAGAACAAGCCGGAACAATATGAAAATATTATTGTTAAAAATGCAGGAAGCCAGGTTATTAGGTTAAAAGATGTTGCCCGTGTAGAATTCGGAGCCATTTCAAATACCGGAGATAACCTTTCCAATGGGAAAAATGCAGTGACTGTAGCGATTATGCAGACTACAGGATCCAACGCGAATCAGATTGAAATAGGAGTGAATAAAGCTCTTGACCAATTATCAAAATCATTCCCTCCTGGTATCAAATACACGAAGGTAATGAGTACCAAAGAAAGATTGGATGAAGCTACAGGACAGGTGAAATCTACCCTGATAGAGGCATTTATCCTCGTATTTATAGTGGTGTTTATATTCCTGCAGGATTTCAGATCTACGATTATTCCGGCAGTGGCGGTTCCGGTGGCGATTATCGGTACCTTCTTCTTCCTTCTGGTCTTGGGATTTACCATCAATGTACTGACGCTTTTTGCTCTTGTACTGGCCATCGGGATTGTAGTAGATGACGCCATTGTAGTGGTAGAAGCTGTTCACAGTAATATGGAAGGAACAAACCTTTCAGGAAGAGAAGCTACTCACAAAGCAATGAGTGAGATTACAGGAGCGGTTATCTCTATTACATTGGTGATGTCGGCCGTATTTATTCCCATCGGATTTATGTCCGGTTCTGCAGGATTATTCTATAAGCAGTTTGCCTATACATTGGCCATAGCGATCATTATTTCAGCAGTTAACGCATTGACTTTAACTCCTGCTTTATGTGCCGTGTTTTTGAAAAACAATCACTCGGGAGAAGGTAAAAAACCAAAAGGATTCGGGCAGAGGTTTGCTGTGGCATTCAATGCTGGATTCAATAATATGACCAACCGTTATGCAAAAGGAGTACGCTTTTTAATAGGGAGAAAATGGATTGCAGGAGGATTAATCGTAGTTGTTATCGGGGTTGGAGGCTGGCTGATGTCAAGTACGCCAAAAAGTTTTGTACCAATGGAAGATGACGGATTCTTCATGTACACTTTAAGCATGCCTCCCGGGACAGCATTGACCAAAACGACAGAGGTTTCCAACAAGATCAATGATATCTTAAAAGGAGTGGAAGCGGTGCAGGAAAATACTTCCATTACCGGATACAACCTTCTTAGTAACAGTGCAGGGCCGGCTTATGCAATGGGATTTGTTAAACTGAAGCCTAAAAAAGAAAGAGGTGAAGTTCAGGATATCCAGGAAGTGGTAGACATGGCAAGTGCAAAATTGGGAGTGATCAAAGAAGGAAGTGTAATGACCTTCAGAATGCCTCCTGTAGAAGGTTACGGAATGACGAATGATGCCGAAATTGTACTTCAGGACCGTATGGGAAGAGATCCTCAGGTTCTTAAGGCCAAAGCAGATGAACTGATCGGTCAGTTGATGCAGGTTCCGGAAGTAGCATTTGCCTACACCATGTTCAGGGCAGATTATCCTCAGATGGAACTTGAAGTAAATGAAGATAAAGCAAAGCAGCTGGGAGTAAGCATTTCCAATCTGTTGGGAACTGTTCAGACCTATTTCTCAGGAGATCAGTCTCAGAATTTCTCAAGATTCGGGAAGTTCTATAGAGTGAATATTAAAGCAGATGGTGTTTTCAGAATGGATGAACAGGCCTTCAACGATATTTTCGTAAAGAATGAAAAAGGAGATATGGTTCCGGTGAATACACTGATTACTTTGAAAAAAGTCTACGGTCCGGAATCCGTTCAGCGATATAACCTTTACAATTCATTAAATATCAACGTGTCTCCAAAACCAGGCGTAAGTAATGGAGAATTGATGGATAAACTGGAACAGACTTTAAGCAAGCTACCATCCGACTACAGCTACGAGTGGACAGGATTAAGTTTGGAAGAGAAATCAGCAGGAAATCAAACCATTACGATCTTCGGACTGTGTTTACTTTTCGTATATCTGTTGCTGGCAGCACAATATGAAAGTTATATTCTTCCTCTGGCGGTAATGCTTTCCATCCCAACAGGAATTGTAGGTGCATTTTTAGGAATAAAAGCCATCGGATTGGATAACAACATCTATGTACAGGTAGGATTGATCATGCTTATCGGGCTTCTGGCCAAAAACGCGATCCTGATTGTAGAATTTGCCATACAAAGGCGTAAGGCAGGTCTTTCGATTCTGGACTCCGCACTGGAAGGAGCAAAGGCGAGGTTACGTCCTATTATCATGACTTCATTAGCCTTTATTGTGGGAATGGTTCCACTGATGATTTCTTCAGGAGGAATGGCATCAGGAAATAAATCCATCAGTACAAGTGCGGCCATGGGAATGCTAAGTGGAGTGGTTTTAGGAGTTTTCGTCATTCCTGTACTCTACATGTTCTTTCAGTATCTGGATGAGAAATTCTCTACCAAAAAGAAGTATACTACAACAGAAAATCAATTGACAAATGAGCATATTTAATATAAAGAATTTCCTTATTTCAGGCGCAATGGCATCACTACTGATGTCTTGTGCCGTAGGGAAAAAATATACAAGAACAGACCTTCAGATTCCCGAGACCTACAAAGAATCCATGCAGGTGACAGGAGATACAGTAATTCTTCCCTGGAAGACATTCTTCAAAGATCCAAAATTGATAGGCCTAATAGATAAAGCCCTTTCAAGAAATAATGAAGTGAATGTCGCTTTGAAAAATATAGAACAGCTGGATCTGATTTATAAACAAGCTAAACTGGGTCTGATGCCAACATTAGATCTTACAGCAGGTGCCAACAGAAGCTGGGCTTCTACCAATACGCTTAACGGCTCTCTGAATGAACAGTTTGTCGGTACAAAATACATGGATGATTTCAGTGCCGCACTGAGACTTTCATGGGAAGTAGACATCTGGGGAAAAGCGAAAATGCAGAAAGAATCCGCGGCGGCAGAATATTTTGGACAAAAAGAAAATTTAAATGCCATCAAAAGCAGAATCGTCGTTCAGGTAGCTCAGGCTTATTATAATCTGATCAGTCTAGATGAACAGCTGAAAATAGCCGAACAGAATATTGAGTTGAGTGACAATACCCTTAAAATGATGAATCTTCAGTTTGCGGCAGGACAAATTAATTCATTGGCGGTTCAGCAATCGGAAGCACAGAAGAAAACCGCTGAGCTGCTGATTCCTTTGGCAAAACAGAATATTTCTATTCAGGAAAATGCACTGAGTATTCTTTGTGGAGAATATCCGGACAAAGTAGAAAGAGAAGGAAATCTGAAAACAATGATTCCTGAAAATAAGCTGTCAGAAGGATTACCCGCACAACTGCTGAGCCGAAGACCAGATCTGAAGATGGCAGAGTTTAACGTTATCAGTTTAAATTCCAAAACCGGATTGGCAAAAGCTGCTATGTATCCAAGTATCAGTCTGAGCCCACAGATAGGAGTAAATTCCAATAAATTCAGCTCATGGTTTGATATTCCCGGATCTATTACCAAAGCAATTGCGGCCAATCTTGCTGCCCCTATTTTTCAGAAAAAACAACTGAAAACATCTTATGAAACTGCTTTAATTGAACAGGAAAAAGCAGCCATCAATTTTAAACAATCTGTAATGACTGCGGTGGGAGAAGTTTCCGATGCTATGGCAAAGTCTAAAGGTTCTTCAGAAAGATTACAGCTTTTAGAACAGAGAACAGCTATTCTGGACAAAGGAATCAATGATGCATTGAAGTTATATAAAAGTGGGATGGCTACCTATCTGGAAGTGATCACTGCTCAGAACAATAAACTTCAGAATGATCTGGAAGCCATCAATGTGACCCTTGAAAAATTAAATGCTGAGGTAGATCTTTACAGAGCACTTGGAGGCGGAGTACAATAAAATACAACTGGTAAATAATAAAAAGGAAGCTATGTCATGTAGTTTCCTTTTTGCTGTTTATAAAAGATAAATAGAGCTTTGTTTTTATAACAGGTACGGAATTTGCAATGAGATGATGAAATTTTATATTCACAAAATCAATTGGTTATAATTTTTTTTGTTCTTTTTTTAGAAAAGGATGCAAGATTTTCAGAAAACATGATTTATATAGATGAGTACTCGAAAATAATTAATGTTTAACGAAAATGTAATGCAATGAAAAAATTGACAGTACCCCGATTTTTTATAACAGTTTTAATGGTTTTGGTAGGATTTACCCTATACTCATGTAATGATAATGAAGGACCGGATATTCCGCCTGTAAAAATAGAAAACTTACCAGGTAACTATAAAGGAAAACTGATTATTGTACAGGGAAATATCAAAAGAGAAGGCGTAAAAGATTTCAAAGTAAAGAAAGATACGATCTCATTTGCAGAATTTCCGATAAGTGAAATTGTAAAGACTGTGGTGAAAGATCCTGTGAAAGCAGAAAATGCCATAAAAACACTGGGAAAAGTGAAATATGATGTTAAATATGCTGCAGTAATCAATACCGCGAATAATGTGATAGAGCTTACTTTGACCCCTAAAACAATGGAACTTCAGATTCCTGTAGACGGAGTGAATAAAAAGACAGTGGTAGAATTCGTTTCTAAGCAGAAAGGATATTATGTAGGGTTAGACCAAACGCTTAGATATGCTCTTACAGCAGAAAAAATTACAGTAGATGGTACAGTGGTTACTCCTTATGAGGTGATTGATTATAATTTTCCATTCTGTATAAAAAATTAATTAATAGATAGTATCATCAATGGATTGCGCCTTATTAAAAAGATGCAATCTATTTTTGCTTGACAGTTTTATAATATCCCGGCGGATACGGAGGCAGCAGCATTATATGGAAGAAAGTAAAGAACAGATTTTGGTAAAGCACCTTCTGAAAAAGGAGGAAGCTGCCTGGAAAGAGCTTTTTGGAGCTTATTCCAGAAATCTGTCCTATGTATGTTCTCGTTATCTGGCAGAAAAAGAAGATGTTCATGATGTCCTCCAAAACAGTTTTATTAAAATGTTCCGTTCGATAGAATCTTTTGAGTACAGAGGAAATGGTTCTTTAAAAGCCTGGATGACCCGTATCACAGTCAATGAATCCTTGAAGCATATTAAGCAGAAAGGAGACTTTAAATCTGCCATAGAAGTAGATGATCTTCCAGATATTCCTAATGAAGAAGAACCGGATTTTGAAGAAATTCCCCGTGATGATATTATGATGATGATCAGAGCTCTTCCTGAAGGGTACAGAACTGTTTTTAACTTGTTTGTATTTGAGAAAAAAAGCCATAAAGAGATTGCCGGGCTGCTGGGGATTGCAGAGAATTCTTCTGCATCACAGTTTCACAGGGCAAAAGGACTGCTTACTCAGAAAATAAAAGAATTTAAAATGTCAAAAAAAGCACAATATGAATAACGAATGGCTAAATAATCTGCGAAGCAGAATGGATGACCATGAAGAGGACGTTCCGGAAGGATTGTGGAATGACATTAAAGATGAATTATTTTCCGGAGAAGAAAATAACAGTATTCCCGGATTTATTCCTGAGGTTCATGAAGGTGAAGCAAACAAAGAAAAGAGAACAAATACAGGAAACAGATCCATATTTTATCGCGTAGGAGGGATTGCAGCGGCCATTGCATTATTGTTTTTGCTGACCAGAATACTGCCCCAGAATGATACCGGAAAAACGCTGTCTCAGAAACCGGCAGATATGAAAGGAGAAAAGGAGAAAAATTATATAAAAACTATAGAAACTGAGAATCTTTCAGGCAGTAAAGTAAAATCAAAAACAGATGTTTTTTTATCTGAAAATATATTGAACACCGGTGCTTCGGAGAAAACATTGACACCAAGATATGCTGATAATGGAGCAGAAAATCAGGCTGGAAGCCATCAGAAGATCCAGGATGTCTTCAAGCTTCCGACAGCATCTGAGTTTTTTCAGCAGGAAAGTAAGATCGCTCAGAAAACATCAGTTATTGATGATACAGTGAAAGAAACTGTAAAAGAACAGGCTTCTGATGAGGTTCTTTTTAATCAGGAAAAAGTAAAAGAAGTCTATGCTGAAAATACACAGCTTAAAGCCGCGAGATCCAGAGATAAAAAATCATGGATGTTAGGTATGCTTACAGGAAATATGGGTTCCAATTCTGCAGAACAGCAGTTTCCGGGCTATGCTTCAATCACTGGAAAAGCGATGAATATAGATCAGGTATGGGCTACAGCCGAATATCATGATGATCCTCTGACGGCCATATTACTGGCCAATCAAAGTCAGCCGGTAGAAGCGAGAATCAGACATAAAGTACCGGTGACATTCGGGCTTTCTGTTTACTATAATTTGGGGAAAAGATGGGGAATAGGAACAGGACTGAATTATACCAAGCTTTCTTCTGAGCTGCATTCCGGAAGTGACAATAATTATATTAAAGGAGATCAGACAGTTCATTATATAGGAATTCCTGTTCAGGTTAATTATAATGTCATTCAAAAAGGAAAATTTACAGGATATATTACAGCTGGAGCGTTGGTAGAAAAACCAATAGCGGGCAGTATTACAACAACTTATGTTGTCGATGATCAAATTAAGGATTCCTCAAAAGAACGTGTGGAGCCTAAACCTTTGCAGTTTTCTGTCAATACAGCAGTAGGGCTTCAGTTGAAACTTATTGATAAAGTCGGAATTTATGCAGAGCCGGGAATAGGGTACCATTTTAAAGAAGAAAGTGCTCCTAATACCATTTATAAGGAAAAGCCTTTTCAATTTAATATGAAATTCGGAATACGAGTACTGCTGGATTAAGGCAGACCATTTTTACAACACCAAATTTAATAATCTATATATATGAAAACAAAACTAATTTTTTTAGCGGTTGTACTATTTAGTATTCTGAATATTAAAGCACAATGTACACCCACAATTACCAGCGCGAGACTTGGGCAAAAGTATCCGGGAACGATTTTATTCTGTAGTACGGAAGATGAAATTCTTTCCACTACACAGACGTACACAACGTATCAGTGGTACAAACAGGAATGGACCTGGCAGACACCTAATAACAATCCATGGGTAGCTATTCCGGGAGCAACATCTCAGCAGCTAACCATTAGTGGTAACGATCAGTTGAATTATTTTAAAGTAGTGGTTTCTGAGGGCGACTGTACAGCAGAGAGTCCTACGGCATTTGCAGATGGTTTTGTATATGGTCTGCCGGCAATGATGACTACTTATACACCGGGCACCTACGAAGAAAATATGGGAACCGTGAAGGTCTGCAACGGAGCTTCTGTACAGTTTGACAATATATTTCCTTTAGTATATGGCAAACATACCTGGTTCAAATGTGTGCCAGGGAGCAATCCGCCGGTAGCAGGAGATCCTTGTATTATTGCAGGTGTAGTAGGAGACACCTACGTTGCAACCAACTCAGGGAAATACGGATTTTATGCCTGTACGGAATATTGTCCGGATCAATGTGAGATGTTAGACCCGTTTGCATTTGTTGAGGTGACTTTCGGAGATTGGGAATTCTGCAGCAATCTGGGAACTGGAGAGATAAAAATTAAAGATAATAATCTGAGAATTTATCCTAATCCTACCGCGCAGCACCTTTATATCGGGAAAGAATCGGATAAAGTATATAAGGAAGTTATCATCATTGATATGTCCGGAAAACTTGTCCTGAAGAAAGTAGATCACAGATATAACCAGGCGATTGATGTAAGCAGTCTGGTACCAGGAAATTATATCATTGTGTCTAAAAGCACAGATGGAACAGAATATAAAAATAGATTGATAAAAAAATAATGGGATTATACAATCTGAAGAGGTTAAAAATTGATTGTGGGAAGGAAGAATGGATGTCAGAGGGGGATGTTCCTTGTATTGAAGAAGAACTAAAGTGATTTATTTTAATACTTTACGCTCATAGATACATTTTCATCCTTGTTAATCTAATGACGGTCATAATTACCCCCAAAGGAGCTTTCTCTTTCCGGCATCCGGCTTCCTGACTCACACTAATTTTTTCCAGTATTCAGACCAATAATCTTTTTCGTTAGTTTTTAATAATGGTTGAGTCGGTACAAATTTTTTTGTACCGGTTTTTTTATTCTATGAAGAGATAAATTCCTTTGCTACGAGCTTTGTCTGAAAAATTTTCTATTCAGAAATACATTGATTTTTTTGTAAATAACATCAACCCACAGAAAAATTCACAAAAATAATTTCATAAAAAAAGATATAAATGATAAATATTGTAACTTTGTTTGGTTGAAAACTTATAACAAACATATCGGCCGCATCCTTATCCTGTGTCTGGTGCTTTTCTTAGTACCGAACTTAAGCTTTGCGTGCACAAAAAAAGATATAAAAAAGGATCAAACTTTAGGTTATAAGTGTCAAACTAGTAGTTTATCAGATAAATTCTGCTGTAAAACTGGTTTTTGTAAAAAAGATAAAGACCATAATGATTGCAATGGCAAATGTAAACACAATTCCTGCCGATGCGGAACTGTCATCTCATTAACAGGACTTCCTGTTATGGACGGTCTGAAAATCAAAAATCATTTCATTGAAGAAACGAAACTTAAATTTAGTTTCAGTCAAACCTATTATTCTTCAGGGCTTTCTTCTATCTGGCAACCTCCCAAAATAGGATAATTATCTGTCTGTACAGCCAGAAATAGGTCTTGTCGAAGGCAAACTTTTGTTTTCGGACACACGGTCGTATTCCAATTATCAATTTTAAAAATCAAAAAATGAAATCATTATCAAAAATATTGATGGTAATCATTGTATTACTATCATATACTATAAGCTTTGCACAGATCAAAAATGCAAAGACAGAGACAGTAAAAATATATGGCAACTGTGAAATGTGTAAAGCCAATATCGAAAAAGCCGGGAATCTAAAGAATATCTCATCCGTAGAGTGGAATGAAGATACAAAAATGGCTACCCTGAATTATGATGCCCAAAAAACAAATCAGGAAGAAATACTTAAGCGTATTGCTTTAGCGGGTTATGACAGTGAAAAGTTCTTAGCTCCGGACGATGTTTACAGTAAGCTGCCGGGCTGCTGCCAGTACAAAAGAGAATTAAAACCTGCCAACATGAATAAAGATCAGGGAATGAATATGAATAACGAACACGCTAATCATGATCACAGCAAAATGACCCAGGCTAACAACTCTGAAAATAAAAACGAATTTCAGCTTAAAGCAGTTTTTGACAATTATTTTTCTTTAAAAGATGCACTGGTAAATACTGATGCAGGGACTTCATCGGCAAGGGCCGCCTCTTTGGTAAAAGCGATTCGAAATGTTGAAATGGGTAAGCTTTCCAATGAAGAACATACTGTTTGGATGAAAGTTTTAAAAGAACTGACAGCACAGGCAGAAAAGATAGCAACTACTAAAGACATCGAAAAGCAGAGAGGTACTTTTGCGCTTCTGTCTGAAAACATCTATGCCCTTACCAAAGTTTCAAAACATAGCGAAACAGTGTATTACCAGCATTGCCCAATGTTTAATAATGGAAAAGGAGCGAATTGGCTTAGCAAAGAAGAATCCATCAAAAATCCATTTTACGGTTCTAAAATGCTTACCTGCGGGAGTGTTCAGGAAACCATCAACCATCAATAATAAAAAACTTTAATAAGTAAATATTAATACAATGAAACATATAATAGTATCAATCATCATATTAACAGCCGCAATCTCCTGCAAACAGTCTCCAAATAAAAACAGTGAGGTAAAAATACAGGACAGTACATCTATATCTGAGACAAAGAGATCACCATCACGTGATTCAGCTGTTTCTGCTGAACCAGTAATTGCTCCTGATCAGAAAACTGAAACGGTTAAAACAGAGACTAACCCCCAAAACTTTAGCATTGAACCTATTGTTAAAGATTATTTAGCCCTTAAAAATGCACTTGTTGCAGACAATGACAAGGGAGCAGCCAATGCAGGAAAAAAATTACTGTCGACCCTCAAGAATGTGGATGTGAAAAGTATTCCTTCCAGTAAACAAAAAGAGTATCAAGAAATAGCAGACAACGTAAAGGAAAATGCAGAACATATTGGTGATAATGCAGGGAAAATTGATCATCAGCGTGAGCATCTGGCTTCTTTAAGTAAAGATGTTTCGAATCTTATCGCCTTATTTGGCAGTTCACAAAAACTGTATCAGGATCATTGTCCAATGTATAATGACGGTAAAGGAGCAGTATGGATCAGTGAAACCAAAGACATCAAAAATCCTTACTATGGAAATCAGATGTTAAACTGTGGTTCTGTGAAAAAAGAGTTCTGAGAATGAAACAAATACTGAAAAGAATTTTGGTATTTGTTCTGTTTCTTTTTATTGCAATACAAATGTATCAGCCCGCCTTTAATATAGATAAAGGCAAGGCTGCTACAAAAGATTTTATAAGAGTATATAAAATGCCGGCTGAAGTACAAACTCTGTTTCGGAATTCCTGTTATGACTGTCACAGTAACAATACCGATTATGTGTGGTACGATTACATACAGCCTGTAAGATCACTTGTAGAAAGCCACATTAAAGAGGCGAAAAATGATCTGAATTTCAATGAATGGGAAACCTATTCCAACCGAAAACAGGAAAGATTGCTGAATTCAATAAAAGAACAGATTGTAAACAGGCAAATGCCATTGTCGTCTTACACTCTGATGCACAGAAAAGCAAAACTGAGTGATGACGAAATTAAAACAATGACCGAATGGTTAAAAGAGCAGAGCAAAGTTTATGAATAAAAATAATACAATGAATATACCTCAGAATATCGCCATAAGATTACTTCAGGCAGTTTTGATTTTCTTCTGCTGGCAAGGTGTTTTGGCACAGAAAGTAGTACGATATGAGCTATATGTAAAAGATACCCTGGTCAGCTACGCCGGGAAAGAAAAAAGAGCCATCGCTGTTAACGGACAGATACCAATGCCTACTCTTACCTTTACAGAAGGAGATACCGCAGAAATTGTAGTCCACAATCAGCTGAAAGAGAGTACATCACTGCATTGGCATGGCGTATTTTTACCCAATAAAGAAGACGGTGTACCATGGCTGACGCAAAAACCTATAAAGCCTGGAGCTACCTATACCTATCGTTTCCCGATTATTCAACACGGAACACACTGGTATCATTCCCATTCCGGACTTCAGGAACAGATTGGAATGTATGGAAGCTTCGTCATGAAAAAAAGAGAGGATGACAAAACTTTCAGAAAAGGAATTGATGACCTGCCGACAGTTCCTATTATCCTAAGTGAATGGACGAACCTGAATCCTGATAATATCAACAGAATGCTTCACAATGCCAACGACTGGGCGGCCATTAAAAAAAATGCCACACAGTCTTACGTGGAAGCCATTAAAGAAGGTCACTTTAAAACAAAACTGACCAATGAGTGGAAACGCGTGCTGGCCATGGATGTAAGTGATGTATATTATGATAAAGTATTAATCAATGGAAATAACAGTACTGATTTAACAACCGTTGATGGGCAAAAGCTAAAAGCAGGAGATAAAGTACGTTTAAGGATCTCAAACGGAGGAGCCTCTTCCTATTTCTGGTTACGTTATGCAGGAGGTAAAATTACCGTTGTGGCCAATGATGGTAATGATGTGGAACCGATAGAAGTAGACAGACTGATTATTGCTGTTTCTGAAACCTATGATATCGTAGTAACCATTCCTCAGGATGGCGTTTCCTATGAATTTTTAGCTACCACAGAAGACAGAACCCAATCTGCAAGTTACTTTGTAGGTAATGGCATCAAACAGCTTATTTCTCCTCTTCCCAAACTTAAATACTTTGAAGGAATGAAAATGATGAATGACATGATGAAAATGAACGGAGATCTTAATGATATGGGAATGAAAATGAGCCTTAACCAAATGGATATGAATGTGGTGATGTACCCTGAGATTACAGGTGATGGAAAGCAGAAACAGGATCACAGCCAACACAATATGAATGCAGATCAGGAAATGAATATGGATAGTAACAGATATAATGCCAATGCTCTAGGACATATTAAAACCCTGAATTATGCCATGTTGCAATCTCCTTATAACACAGAACTTCCTAAAGATGCTCCGGTAAAGGAATTAAAATTTACCCTCACCGGAAATATGAACCGCTATGTGTGGAGCATGGATAATAAAATCTTATCTGAAACCGATAAAATCCCTGTAAAAAAAGGAGAAATATTAAGAATTACCATTTATAATAATTCCATGATGAGGCATCCGATGCATTTACATGGTTTTGATTTCAGGGTAATTAATGGCAAAGGAGAAAAGTCTCCCCTGAAAAATGTACTGGATGTGATGCCAATGGAAACCGATACAATTGAATTTCAGGCTAATGAAGAAGGCGACTGGTTCTTCCACTGCCATATCCTTTATCATATGATGGCAGGAATGAACAGGGTTTTTGCAGTAGATGATTATAAAAACCCTTATTTACCAGACAAAAAAGAAGCCTATAACATGCTTCAGAGAGAAAGCAATATGCCTCATTTTATGATTCAGAATGACTTTGCAACCAATGGAAATGACGGGGATGCAATGCTTCAGACCGCAAGATGGAACCTCTCTGCAGAATGGCGTTTAGGATATAATGATATGCACGGATATGAGGTGGAAACGCATTTGGGAAGATACATCGGGAAGATGCAGTGGTTTATGCCGTTTGTAGGATTTGACTTCCGCTATAGAAAAATGGGAATAGATGAACAGGAGAAAAATATCTTCGGGCAAAAGAACGAAAAAGATACCCGAAGAGCAATCAGTTTAGGTTTCGTGTATACCCTTCCGATGCTGATCAACTTTCAGGCAGAAGTATATCATGACGGTATCATTCGTTTACAGCTGATGAGAGAAGATATTCCAATATCAAAACGTTTGAGAGGAGGCTTCATGGTCAATACCGACAAAGAATACATGACCGAATTGAAGTATATTCTTAATAAAAATGTAAGTATTCGTGCCCACTATGACAGTGATATGGGATGGGGAGCAGGAATTTCTTTAGCTTACTAAATGATAATTAAGAAGAATATACTCACATTATTCTGATACAAGAGGAGGCTGGCTGTCTCTTATGTTTGCAAAGTCAAATGTAGGAGACAGCTCTTCTTTCTTTTGGATCTATAGGAAGAATATGCCTTAGTGACATGTTTTGCTCTCCACATGGCTTCTTCATGCAGATAAAATTTAGTATATAGTTTCATAGTCTTTTTCAATACCAAATTTTAGTATTGTTTCTTCATTGTAAATATTCATTTTTGAGTAAAATTTGTTCAGGATGAAGGAATTCTTTATGTATTTCTTTATCTATAACCTTGATAATTGATCCGGATATATTACATTAACATACTTGTTAAACAAAAAATCCACTGTGCTGGAATACTTTAGCGGATTTTATTCCCTTTTCTCTTTCTATGATAATTTTTAAGTGGAATTTTCCTTTCGTAAAACCAAAAATATTAAGCTTTTCATATAAAGAACTTTTATAACTCTTGAAAAAAGAATGATTAATTTCTGTTGTATGTAAGGGGAAGCTATCTGAGCCACATGAAATCTTAATAGTTTTTGAAGAACCTCTCTCAATGCCCTTTTGTTGAAATCTTTTTAGATATCCTTATTCTTATAGAAAATCATTAATGTAACATTCAGATTTTCAAAATACTATATTGTTTATTTTTACTTCAAAAACACATCATGCTGATCAAAATTTATGGAAGTGCCATTCATGGAGTGGCTGCACAGACCATTACTATTGAAGTGAATGTAGATACCGGAGGAATAGGATACCATCTCGTTGGGCTTCCTGATAACGCTATTAAGGAAAGCAGCTATAGAATTTCTGCAGCCCTGAAAAATGTCGGATTTAAAATTCCAGGAAAGAAAATTACCATTAATATGGCTCCTGCAGATCTTAGAAAAGAGGGCTCTGCTTACGATCTCAGCATTGCTATTGGTATTTTAACTGCTTCCGATCAAATACTGGCAGAGAACGTTAAAGATTATATTATTATGGGAGAGCTGTCACTGGACGGAAGTTTACAACCTATCAAAGGCGTTTTACCCATTGCAATTCAAGCCAGAGAAGAAGGCTTTAAAGGAATCATCCTTCCCAAACAAAATGCCAGAGAAGCAGCCATTGTCAACGATCTTGAAGTATACGGAGTTGAAAATATCAGAGAGGTTATTGATTTTTTTAATGAAGGAAAAGCGCTCGAAAAAGTTACATTGGATACCAGAAAAGAATTTCATGAAAAAATCAATGATTTCCCTTTCGATTTCTCAGAAGTTAAAGGTCAGGAAACCGCCAAAAGGGCGATGGAAGTGGCAGCAGCAGGCGGACACAATATTATTCTGATCGGACCGCCCGGAAGCGGAAAGACAATGCTGGCCAAAAGGGTTCCCAGTATTTTGCCTCCATTGACATTGAAAGAAGCTTTGGAAACAACAAAAATTCACTCTGTAGCCGGGAAAATAGGAACAGAAACATCATTGATGACTGTTCGTCCCTTCAGATCTCCACATCATACTATTTCAGATGTTGCTCTGGTAGGAGGGGGAAGTTATCCACAACCAGGAGAAATCTCTCTTGCTCATAACGGAGTTTTGTTTCTGGACGAAATGCCCGAATTTAAGAGAACAGTGCTGGAAGTCATGAGACAGCCTTTGGAAGATCGTGAAGTAACGATTTCAAGAGCCAGATTTACTGTAAACTATCCGGCAAGTTTTATGCTGGTAGCTTCTATGAACCCCAGTCCAAGCGGATTCTTTCCCGATGATCCTAATAATACTTCATCTGTTTACGAAATGCAGCGGTACATGAGTAAACTTTCCGGGCCGCTTTTAGATAGAATAGACATTCATATTGAAGTTCAAAAGGTAGAATTTGAGCAGCTTTCCGAGAAAAGAAAAGGAGAGAAGAGCAAAGATATCAGACAGCGGGTTTTGAAAGCAAGAGATATTCAGAATAAAAGATATCAAAACCTCAATATCAGCAGTAATGCTCAAATAGGACCTAAGGAAATTGAGGCCTATTGTGAACTGGATGAAACGTCTTTCGGTCTCATCAAATTAGCTATGGAAAAACTTAATCTTTCGGCAAGAGCTTATGACAGAATTCTTAAAGTTGCCAGAACAATAGCCGACCTTGAAGAATCTGAAAAGATTCTGTCTCATCATATTTCCGAAGCCATACAATACAGGAGTCTGGATCGTGAATTCTGGAATGGATAAACAATCCGACCTCTTTTTCTTAGAAAAATTTATACTGTACCTGCCTTCTGGTCAATTTTAAGATTGATCGAAAAAGGGTCGTTATATACTTTGGGAATCCATTGAAACTGATCATTCACTTTATTAATATATCCTATTCCCGGCCATGGAAGATGGGCAGAGCAGATAAGTGTTCTGTTTTGATAGCAGTTTTCAAGAACTTTCTTGCGGGCTTCAACACCTGTTGCAAAGTCAATATCCCATTGTGTTCCCCAATGCGGTTTTGCAATAAGGAGGGGAGAGTGAAAAAGATCTACCACATTGGTTATTGATAAATCCCCATCATTCACTGTATAAATAATATGACCCGGAGTATGTCCGGGAGCAGCTTCTGTTTGAATGCATGAGAATAATTGATCACCCATTTCAAACTTTGTAAGCCGGCTGTTTATGGCAGAAAGAACTTTTCTAACCAAAGGTATGCTTGGCTTTCCTCCTTCCGGGTTTTTACTTTTCTGAAAATCCGGTTCATCACTTGTCCAGAATTCAAATTCCTGACTGGAAATATAATAACGGGCATTCGGAAATACGAAATCCCCGTTTTTAGAAAGAATTCCTCCGATATGATCCCGGTGAGCGTGTGTAATCAGAATATCAGTAACAGACTCTGGTGTAAACCCTGCTGCAGTAAGGCTGTATACTAATTTCCCCGCGTTTTCTTCATCATAAAACCCTTCTCCTGTGTCCACTAAAATGTTGCGGTCACCTTTTTTAATAAGCATAACATTAATAGGTGCTTCATAATAAGATTCAGATAGATAAAGATTACGAAGTTCATCTTTTACAAGATTTTGAGGGATGCCTGGTGCTAAGATAGGCTGGTGATATCCAATACCAAAATATCCGTCAGAAAGTATAAAAATATCCAGTTCATTGCATGGAATGTGTATAAATCCATGGTCTCTCTTCAGTTTTTGATCCATACTAGAATGAAGTGTATTTTATTTTGTTTTACAAATGTAGAGAATATTCCCATACATTGATCCTGTTAAATATAGATATAGAAAAGTTTTACTCTAGGTTGCGTAATGTATTGTAATCCAGTTTTTTTATTTTCATCTCTTCCACAATATCTATTTCGGGATGTGGTAGATGATCGTAATTATGTAACGCATAGTTTGAAATATTATGATAAGTTTGATTACCAAATTTTTAAAAATATTACATTATGAAAATTAAATCTTTAAATTCTGAATAGAGTCTTGTCTCTAATTCCTGAAGAATATCTGCAATGTATTCTTTCTTCTTTTCGACTGCAATAAACATCGTTTGAACACTGTTTACCGGTCTGCTCACTGACAGGGTCGAGTGAAACTCTGTATCATTCGGTTTTTAAAACTATTATGAAAACACATTGAGTAAAATAAGCTGTGGTTATGCTTTACGTCCTTTTTTTCTCATTTCAAGGAGTTTAAAATGAACTTATCGAAGCATTAAGCTGCCAATTACAAATTTTTAATCCAAATCAAATTATTATGTCAAACACAATTCCCTCATCAGGAACCTTATCGATAGGTTCAGCAGTATTACTGTCTTCTGAAGACAGAGAAAAATTGCTCAACGGATTTAATAAAACCGGTTGGGATTATCATCATGAAGAAACCCTGGAATCTCTTTTCCGGAAACAGGCAATCCTTCATCCTGATAAGACTGCTGCGGTTTATCAGAATCGGAAGATTACGTATGGAGAGTTGGATCAGAGAAGCAATCAGGTAGCCAATTTATTACTGAGCCATGGTATTAAAGAAGGAAAATATGTTCCCATCTGGCTGGACCGCTCTTTAGAATGGATCATTGCTGTACTTGGAGTTATCAAAACAGGTGCGGCCTATGTTCCGATAGACCCTGCTTATCCTGTCAAAAGAGTAGAATATATTCTTTCTGACACCACTGCTGATCTTATCATTACCAATCAAATTCTTGGAGAACTTTTATCAGAAACCGAAAAGGTAAAAGTATTTGATATGAGCAATATGGAGAATCTTAATCATTTATCATCAGAATATCCAGGAATTAATATCCACCAAAATGCCCTTGCATACACAATTTATACTTCTGGCTCGACGGGGAAACCCAAAGGTGTAATGGTAAGCCATCAGGCTATACAGCATCTGGTAACATGGCATAATCATCATTTTCATGTGGATCATAGCTCAAAATTAACTCTTGTGGCGGGATTGGCATTTGACATTTCTGTGTGGGAAATGTGGTCGGCTCTTACTTCAGGTGCAACGGTTTTTATTGCAGATAATGAGGATAGAACAGAAGCTCAGGCATTGGTAGATTACTACAGAAAAAATAGTATTACCCATGGCTTTGTGCCTACTGTTCTGGCTCCTTCTGTAGTGGATATTACCCGCAATTATAATGATCTGAAGCTCAAATATCTCTTTACAGCAGGTGAGAAGCTAAAGCCGGTACTTACTTCAGAATTAAGCTATGAGCTGGTGGATTATTATGGTCCCACAGAATGTACCGTATACGCTACTTATAAAAAAGTGAAAGATATTAATGGAAAATATGTTTCATCTATAGGCAGACCCATTGCCAATGCAAAAGCATATATCTTGGGAGAAAATAAGGAATTGCTGCCCGTAGGAGCTGTAGGAGAACTCTGTATTGGAGGAAATCTTTTAGCAAAAGGATATCTTAATAATAAAGAACTTACGGAAGCTAAATTTATTACCAGTCCATTCAATGAAAAAGAAAAGCTGTATCGAACTGGAGACCTTGCCAAATGGAACGCGGATGGTGATATTGAATTCTTAGGAAGAATTGATAATCAGGTGAAAATTCGTGGCTTCAGAGTGGAACTGGGAGAGATAGAACGTTCACTGATCCAGCAGGAAAATATTAAAGAAGCTATGGTTCTTGGTAAAGAAACGGAAGGAAGTACCAAATATCTTATTGCTTTTATTGTATTAGCTCCTGGAGCAGTAGCAGATATTTCGTCTGTCCGAAATGCATTGAAAAAAGAACTTCCGGGCTATATGATTCCTGCACAAATTATTTTTATAGATAAAATTCCGTTAACAGCAAATGGAAAAACAGATACGCAGGTCTTAAAAGATCTTGCCGATAAAGAAGCAAAAGAATTGATTTCATTTGAGCCCCCAACCAACGAAACCGAAAGGATTATTGCAGATGTCTGGTCGTCTGCATTGGAACGTCCTGTCATCAATATCACAGATAATTTCTTTGATATTGGAGGAAACTCTCTGTTGGTTGCAACGGTAGCGGTTGCTTTGCAGAGAAAGCTGGATGTAAAAGTGTATCTGCGGGATATATATCAGTATCCTATATTACAGCAACTTTCAGAAGTTCTTATTAAAAGATTAGGAGAGACAAGGGAAGCAATCCCCATGGAAGATGTAGAACCATATGTTGAGCTTCAGAAAGATGTTTATCTTGCTGCGGGAACTGTTTTTGCAGGTGGATTTGATCCTCAACAGGTGGAAAATCCAACAACAATATTTTTAACTGGTGTCACAGGTTTTGTAGGAATTCACATGTTACAGGAGCTTCTTGATACTACAAATGCTGATATTTACTGTCTTGTAAGAGCTCAGGATGAGTTTTATGCAATGGAAAAAATTGACAGATGTTTTAAACAATATCATATTCCTCAACATGTAGAACAGAAATCTAGAATTATTCCTGTTATCGGAGATCTGGCTTTACCGTCTTTAGGACTTTCAGAAGAAACATTTACAAAACTGGCAAAACAAACCGATTTGATTTATCACTCCGGAAGCTCAGTCAACTTCATCGAACCCTACTCTTATATGAAAGCACCGAATGTAGAAGGGCTAAGGGAAATTATAAAACTGGCAGGAGCGGAAAGAACAAAATGCCTCGCCTTGCTGTCAACCATTTCCGTATATAGCTGGGGACACCTATTCACAGGAAAAACAGTAATGTTTGAATCTGATGATATTGAACAGAATCTGATGTCCGTAAGTAAAGATATTGGTTATGTAAGAAGTAAATGGGTGATGGAAGCCATTGCTGATTTAGCGGCAAAAGAAGGGCTACCATTAATTACGTACCGTCTTGGGTATGCCATGTGCCACAGCGAAACAGGGGCAAGTGCCTCTTATCAATGGTGGTCCGGATTGGTGAAAAATTGTATAGAGCTCAAATCGTATCCCGCGCTCACTGAGCTTAGAGAAGGACTTATTACGGTAGATTATATGACCAAAGCGATGGCTCATATCACCAAAAATAAAGAGGCAATAGGGAAGAAATTCAACCTGATTGCCCGTCCGGAAACCAATCTTACTTTGGAAGATTTCTTCGGACTCATGAAAAAATATTATCCTTTCACACTTAAAGACCTTCCTTATAAAGAATGGAGAAAACAATGGGAAGATGACAGCAAAAACCGTTTGTATCCATTAACGAGTCTTTTCAGTGATAATATGCATGAAGGATTATCCACAGTAGAACTTTACCAGAATACTTATGTATGGGATTGCTCCAATGTTATTCAGTATCTGGAAGGGTCAGGCATTCACGAACCTGTATTTGATAAAAAAATATTGGATTCCTATTTACAATATCTTGGAATTCCGGTTGAATAGAATTTGATAATTGAAAAAGCCCAGACAGATCCTGCTTGGGCTTTTAATTTTTATTCAGCAAATACGTCAGGTTTTGTCGCAGTGGACCAGAATATTTGGATCAGGGTAATGAAAAAATCTTATCCCATTTTTTAATTAACTGAAAACCAAACAGGATAGATGAATAACGTTATTGTATTGTCAAAAGATTTCGCTGCTAATGAAAGTGCAGTGGTGGATATTAAATCCAGGGGATTGGTAAATCCATTGGGAGTTCTTACATTTCAAAACAAAACAGGGCAGTCTGCACAATTTCTCTGGCAGGGAGATGCGCTTTATAGCAGAGAAAATGCTGGGTATTTTAAAGAAATAAATAATGACCTGGGAGTGCAGGTAAGCCATTATGAAGGCTCTATAACCGTTACCAATGGAGGAGGGAAACAGTATCTGGAAGGAGCACTGAAACAATAATAAAAACGGATGTATTTTTATTATCCGAACAGCATAATAAAAAAGGTCAAACAGTATTGTCTGACCTTTTCTTATCTGAAGATTAGTTGATGGTTACTTTAATCACATTCTGTACAGCAGGAACAGGATATGGGGTTCCTACTTTGGAAATAACCTTATTTTCACTTTGTGGGGTTCCGCCAAACAATGCCTGATGATTTCCCGCACCCGGATATTGGTCAATACCTGTCCCCGAATCAAATAATGAAGTTTTTAGGCTGAGGTCACCCTTACTATTGGCATCAATGCTTTGTTCGTTGGCATAGAACCAGTCATTGGAAAAACCAAACATGGTTGTGTAAGCAATTTTATCGCCAGGCTCAGCATTAAAGTTTGTGGTTACCTTACTTCCCGGAGTTACAGGAGCATTTCCTGCAACATATACTCCTTTTACATTAGGTAAAGATTTTAAACTGTTTTGAAGCTTGGCTACATTTCCAAACTGTGCAATATCTTTCAGTCCCATTCCGCTGTCTAATTTGCCTAATTCATAAATTGGATTTTTATCACCACGATAAACAACCACCAAGGCAGGAGAAAGTCCCGTATTAATTCCTGTGTTGGCATTCAGTTTTGTCATCATTTTACTGATATTTCCCATTTGAGCAATATCTGTGATTTCAGGATTGGATAAAGCATTAGGTGTAAAAAATGGAGCACTGTTCAGCAGCTGAGATCCATTGTAGTTGGAAACAGCCCATACACCGGGAGAAAAAGGAGTTTCGTTGGCTGTTCCGCCGGAGGTATTGGTAATGGTCAGGGTAAATTCTGAAGTTACATCATTGTAAGCAAGATTAAGCTTCATAAGTTGTGAAGCATTGACATTAGGAACCTGCATAATAGGTTTGCTTTCAACCTGTCCTGTGGTGTCATCTTTGCTTCCGTTATCCCATAGTCGTACACTTGAAGAAACATCTCCGGTAATAGCATTTCCATTAGCGTCAAACAATTTGATACCCGGCTGTTGGGACGCAAAAAACCAGTCTTTTGAAGCTCCGTACATCGTAGCAAACATTAAAGCCTGTGCTTTTCCTGCACTGAATTTAACAGAAACAGATTGACCGGGCAAAATAATAGGAGGCGTTCCTACTCCCTGAAAACTTCCGCTTTCTACAAAATCTTTGGGAGTTACAATGTTTTCAAAAGTAATGGATCTTTGAAAACCCATGTCCATCATCATGTCGTTATTAGAATCACTGCATGAAGTTAGAGAAAATGCAGCTAGAGTAGCTGCTGCTAAAACTGATGTTCTGAAAATAAACTTGTTCATAAAAGTAAATTTTTATAGTTATAAATGATATCTGCAACTATAGTCGGCTACTTTTTGAGATCCTGACAAAAAATATTTTCGTAATTCAATTTTTTTTTAAATGTATCGTTTTTGAGAGGGAAAATTAAAGCGGTCTATATTCCCTTTTTCCCATCCAGAATCATCTGGATCATTTTTATTTTTCTGTTTTCTCTGGTTTCAGGTTTCCTGGCTTCTTCAATCCAGCGGATGTATTCCTTTCTGTGGGTGTAGCTCATTGCATCAAATAAAGCTTTTGCTCCCGGATTTTCTTTAAAAACAAGGGCAATATCATCTGCAATTTCAACCACTTTTTCCTCCTTATCTTCAATAAGGGAGACGGAAACCTCATCTCCGAAGGTTTTACCAAGTTTCTTTCTGATCTCCTGAGTCAAACCTAAAATATGACAGTCTGATTTCATTTTGGCAAGACTTCCGCGGTATTCAACTTTATCATCAAACACAGCTTTTATCTTTACCTGTCCTTTTTTGTGAAACAATTCCTCTGTAGAGAATGGAAATTCTACAAACGCAGCATTCATGGCTCCGTTCTGCTGAATAATGGCTGTAAATTCGATACGTTCAGGATTCATGATCAATATTTTAATAATCAAAAATAAAAAAACCGTGAAAGTAAATTTCACGGTTTCAAAAATATATCAGATAAGATGATTATTTTTTAATTTTCTTAGGCATTGTTGTAGTACCTGAATTTTTAGTTTTTGTATCCGCCGGAGTATTGGCATCTCTTACAAGCTTCAGCTCGTCAACTAATCTTCTTGCCCCCGCAAACTTATCGATTGTCCAAAGAACAAAACGAACGTCTACGTTGATGGTTTTCTGCCATTCAGGTTCGAATACGATATCACCACTTAATGCTTCGCTGTTCCCGTCAAAAGCAATACCGATAAGGTTACCGTCTCCGTCAATTACCGGAGAACCGGAGTTACCCCCTGTAATATCGTTGTTAGAAAGGAAATTTACAGGCATATAACCTGCAGCATCAGCATACTGACCGAAATCTTTAAGGTTGTAAAGATCAATTACTCTTTGAGGAAGATCAAATTCTTCATCACCTTTCTTGTATTTTCCAACAAGACCAGTCATATCTGTATAGTAGTTATCCGTAATACCGAAGTAGTTTCTGTCATTTCTGATAGGTAATTTATCTACAGTACCGTAAGTTAATCTCATTGTAGAGTTAGCATCCGGGTAGAATTTCTTCTCAGGCATAGCTTTCATTAAACCAGCTAAGAACATACGGTTCTTTTTAGCAAAATTATCATCTACGTTGGCATATCTTTCAGTGCTCATTTTTTGATCAGCAACAATTCCGTTAGCAGCTTTCCAAAGTGGATCAGCATCAAGTTTCAATGCATCCGGGTGTAATAAGAAGTTCGTTGCAGAAGTTTTGTTAGCGAAGATAGAAGAATAAGCCAAGTTAGAAATTGTTTTAGCATCTAATCCTAAAATAGTAGCAGAAGCAATTTCTTTGTTAGTAACTCTCATCTGATATAGGTTTACCATAGAAGAAAGCATTTCTCCTTCTAAAGATGGATTGAAGTTTTCATAAGCAGCTTTAATGGCAGCTTCAGTTTTAGCTTTCATCGCTAATCTTCCTTGCATGTCCTGAGCGGCATACGCCTTAAGAACAGATCCTACTTGTAGAGCAAGAGATATATATTTTGCATTTCTTGAGAATTGAGTAGCATAGTTTCTCTCAACATTTCTCTCAGAAACCTGCTTGTAATAAATCGCAATATCTTCCAGGATACCATCGTAAGCCTCATTTCCAGACTTCATAGACCATTGTCTGAAGATGTCTTCTGTTTTTTGCTTATCGGCTATGGTTCCGTTTTTCTCTACTGCATCAATAGTCCCCTGTCTGTTTTTCCAGTAGTTAGCTACAGAAGCATATTGAGAAGCATAGTTAAGCTGAGTTGCCTTATCCTTGTCCATATACTTTTTCATAACATCCATGGCGAGTTTAGAAGCTTCAACCCATGCCGGGTAATCTTTAGTTACCATCTGCTGAATTCCGTAAGAAGTCAGGTAACGGTTTGTTCTTCCAGGATATCCTAAGATCATTGAGAAGTCACCAGGCTTAATTCCTTTAAGAGAAACCGGAAGGAAGTGCTTAGGCTTCAAAGGCGTGTTGCTTGGAGAATATTCAGCAGGGTTTCCTGCAGCATCAGCATATACTCTGAAAACTGTAAAATCTGCAGTGTGTCTTGGCCATTCCCAGTTGTCTGTATCTCCTCCGAATTTTCCTAATGATGAAGGGGGAGCACCTACCAATCTGATATCTTTATAATCCTGGTATACGAAATAGTAGAATTCATTTCCGTTGAAGAAATCTCTTACTACTACCGTATATTTTCCGTTTTCAGAATTTTCAGTCTGGATTGCTTTAGTTTCAGCATCAATCACAGCTTTTCTCTCTGCTCCGGTCATATTGTTGTTTAGTTTAGAATTGATTCTTTGCGTAGCATCATCCATTCTCACTAAAAATCTTACATAAAGATCCTTTGCATTGAATTCGTCTTTCTGTTTCATTGCCCAGAAACCGTTCTTCAAATAATCTTTTTCTGGTGTAGAAGCCGCAGCAACAGCGCCATAACCACAGTGGTGGTTGGTAAATATAAGTCCTTTATCCGAAACGATCTCACCAGTACAGAAACCACCGAAACTTACGATAGCATCTTTTAAGCTTGAATTGTTCACAGAATAAATTTCTTCAGGCGTAAGATGCAGACCCTCTTTTTGCATATCAACACCGTTAAGTCTTTTGATGAGCATTAGCAGCCACATCCCCTCATCCGCCCTCATCTGAGCAAAGCCCAGTAAGAAAGTGAATAGTAGAAATAGTCTTTTCATTTTATAAAATAATTTTTGTGTCGCTAATTTACTAATTTTTACGAGATTCTGTCCCGGAATGGTATGAAAATGGGATGATAATCTGCATGAAAAAGATACTATTACCACTTTTTGCAGTTTTACTGTTAGGACTCGTTTTAAATTGTTCCTCAGTGCCCACCAAAGATCCTTTTCTTCAAAGGCAATGGATGCTCATTTCTTTTGATGGCTTTTCAAAAGATCAATTAATAGCCAATAAAGCCGAAATGAATCTGACAGCCAATAGGGTAAAGGGTAAAATTCAGGCAAGTGTTTATATGGGATGTAACCGGATGTCTTTTGCTTCTGAATTTAAAAAAGAAGGTAAAGTGAAATTTTCAAAAGGAATAAGTACAATGAAAGCCTGTCAGGATATGAATCTTGAAAACTCTTTTCAGAAGAAAATAGAAACGATGACTCATTATTCTATTGAAGGGCATTTTCTTACTCTAACAGATGATCATGGAAATACTATGAAATTTGTAGCTGCTGATTGGGATTAATCATACCATTTCTCCCTATACGAAACAAAAGTCCGCATAATAGCGGACTTCTTTGTTTGAAAAATCTAGTTTGGTTATCAGCTTTTTGAGGTTATCAGCTTTTTGAGGTTATCAGTTTTTGAGAGTCATTAGTTTTTGGGGATTGTTTTTTTTATTTCTTCCAGAGTTGCTGTGTTAGGCAGCCCGGTAACTGTCGTTTTTGTGTTCCTGGAATTTATACTATTGTGATATGCTTGTCTGTTTGGGATCGTTTTTTTAATATCTTCAAGACTTGCTGTATTAGGAAGAAGCTTTCCTGAATTGTCTGCAGCTGCTTTGGGCTTGGATTCCTGTTTTTTAACTTCCAGGCCTCGATCAGATGCCAACCCGGTACTTACCGGATTTTTTTCAGCTCTTTCCTTATCAGCCTGAATTTGGACTGCCTGTTGTTCTTTTGCCTGTTTTACAACCAGTGCCTGATCTTCTTCTACAGCAGTCGTTTTTTTACTTTCCTGAGCATAAATAAGAGTGCTTAGAAATAATAATGGGATGATATATGCTATTTTCATGACGGTTTATTTTATATTGACTAATACTTGAATTTTTCCAACTTCTTTTTGGTCATAATCCTGAAGTGCTTTTCCGATGACCTGGCCAATTTTTACCTTTTTGAGATTGGCTTTCATGGCAACTCCCGCTTTAGATGAAGTCACCAGAAGATCTCCTCTTTTTATTTTTCCGTTCTCAAGGCATACTTTGGTAGGAATAACACCAATGACACCCATTGGCGCTTTATTGGATATATCAATATCGATATGTTCTTCTGTAAGCAGTACACCAGGTTTGGTAGCATACACTCCGGCAACAAGAGTAGAATAGGGAGTTGATGATTTTTCAACCGTTCTATCTGCTTTTGTTGAGATAACCAGAATGTCACCAGGTTCATATTCAGAGATGTTTCCGTTGACATCAAAAGCTTCCGCAACGTCAGCACCACTGTTTTGTGTGCCGCCATTGAAAAATCCTTTTCCGGTATTATCAATACGGGCAACGTTTACGGTTCCCGGGTTTCCTGATTTAAACAAAGCCAGAGATCCTGCACTATGAGTTTCTACAGTAAGTGCTGCATTGGTATTAGATGTATTAAAATTAACAAACCTGGCAGCTCGTCCGTTACTGAAATTAGGAACCCATGCATAGATTGCACTTCCTGTTCCGTCTACAGTGGTTTCTACACCATCTCCGGTGTTGGATGCATTAGCGGTGATACCATTACCGTTACCATCTGCAATAGCAATCAAGGCAGGGCCGTTTCCTGCAGGATTGGATGCGTGGAAAAGTCCTGCGTATCCTCCGGTTCCGGAAGATACTCCATAAATTCCTGCTGTGCCAAAGTTGGCAAACTGTGAATTGACTTCTCCTCTTACTGCAGGAGAGGTTCCGGTCACTTTATCTACCTTGAAATTACCTGCAATACCGTTTCCAACAGTGGTTACAGTGATAACATCGCTGGTGTTTGATTCATTGAAAATATTAAATCGTCCGGCACGTCCGGTAGCAAAAGAAGGAACCCATGCATAAAGCGCATTTCCGGCACCATCAATATTGGTCTCAACCCCATTGCCGTCTTTACCTGCATTGGCTGTAATGGCGTTACCGTTACCGTCTGTCAAAGCGATCAATGATGCTCCGTTTCCGGCAGGATTGGAAGCGTAGAATAGTCCGGCTCGTCCTCCGGTTCCGGATGAGACACCAAAAATAGCAGCAGCACCAAAATTTCCAAAAATAGTATTGACCTCCCCTCTTACCGCAGCTCCTACACTATTGGTATTATTGAGTACAAAAGAAGCAGCATTGCCTTTGGTATTATCAGGGATGTTTCCATTTCCGTTAGATGCCACTTCAAAAGTATTAGCATCAGTATTTGTATTGTTGAAATTTTCAAACCTTCCTGCACGTCCGGTACTGTTATTTAAACCTACCTGACCGTAAACACCAATACCCGTTCCGGATGTATTGGTCGCAACAAATCCTCTCACTCCATATCCTCCTCCATCATTACGGCCCACAACCGCTCCGGCAATATCACTGGTCGTTCTACCCACAACTGCTTCACCTGCTCCGGTATTGTCTCCTATAATCCCAGCAGATGATTGGGAAGAGGTGATCCCGTGGGCACCAAATCCTCCCGCAGTAGAACTTAGTATTCCGGCTCCAGTACCTGTGGTGGAAACATTGATAACTGTTCCGTTCCCTACAGTAGATGCCGTAAGAACACTATTGGCGTTAGCATTATTGACGATAGAAATATTGGCAGCAATACCATTGTTACTTGTGGCATTTAATCCTGTTCCTGTATTACTGTTTGCGTAAACACCATATCCGTTTCCACTGGCATTTCCGTAAACTCCTAAACCGTTGGGAGTAACGCCATATACGCCCCAGCCGCTTCCACCCTGGCTTCCCCAGACTCCAATTCCCAGTCCGCCGGTTCCGTTATTGATACCGCGTACTGCAGAAGAAAATCCTCCGGGGGCTGTATTGCTTACAATTCCTCTTACAGCAGCAATACTGGATGTGGTTGTGCTGTTGGCTCCTTCCACAGAAGTTCCATCACCATTATTGATTAATGAAAATAAAGTGGAGGCATTATTTATCGTATTGGAGTAGGGGATCGTAAAGCTTCCTCCGCTCACTCCGGCAGATTTAGCATATAAAGCATAGGGTACACTTAGTAACTGGCTTGTTCCTACTATGGTATAGTTGGTTCCACCAGCTGGATCTGTTTCTGTTTTTAAATAATAGCTTGCTGAGGACCAATCAATAGTGGCGAATGTTCCGGTAAGGATTGTTCCTGTTCCTATTTCGAGACTAACGAGTCCGTTGGCATTGGTATTTCCGGTGAGTCTTTCAGAATAGACTGCTGCTCCGGCAGGAGATCCCTGCAATATGCTTACTCTTATAGCAATTCCTTGGTTGGCTAAGAGTTGTCCGGAACCATTTCTCATGACAGCTTGGTAGCTCATTTTTTCCGGAGCCTGGGACAGTCCCATAAAGAAACCTGTCAGGATCCAAAACAGTGATAATATTTTTTTCATGGCGTTTTATTTTTTTATGATTTTGAAAGTTTTGATATTTTCTCCATTTTGGGTAATCCGTATGATGTACATCGCGGAAGGAATTGAGGAGAAATTAAGCTCAGATTTTGATTGTGAGATCTTATCTTTTTTTACCAGCTTGCCCTGGGCATCGAATAACTGATATTCTGAGCCTTTAAAATTATTTGACGTAAAATCTAAATACAAATAATCTCTGAAAGGATTAGGGTAAAGTAAAATACCAGTCAGTTCAGAGGAGTTTTCAAAAGTGGTAAGAGTGATGATTTCGTAAGGCTGTTGAACACCTTCGAGAACTTGTCCTGTTCCTTTTTCGAGGTAGGTTGTCTGACCTACACTGTAAGAAACAAAACCATTAGCTGCTGATGCATCCAATCCCGCTGCTAAAACTACAGCCTGAGCGTGTAGTATGGAGATGGAAAAGACAGACAGAATAATACAATAAATAGATATTCTTTCCATGGATAACAGTTTTGGTGATTAATAGATGTGTTTTCTTGGGGAATTTGGGAAGACTAAATTACCTCCTATCTTCATTGATTAGCAGGAAAATAGACCAACGGCAGAAATAATCGACCAATGGCATTGGTGAATTATTATGATGTATTTTTAAGGATTAAAAAAAGAAAGATTGTCCTTGTAAGTTCGGCCAATAGGAAGTTTTATACGATGCGGAAGTTCTATTTCGTGACAGTTTTTTCCGCGGATAAGATGACGTGGGACAGCATAGCTTCTGTGTATTCTGACAAAAGAATTAAAAAAACTTTTTTGCAGAAGATTTCCCAGTGAATTTAAAATACAATGATTTTTTTCAAGTGTGATGATTCTGGTGTAATCTTTCAGAGCTTCCAGGTAGAGAATATCTTTCATTTTAATCTGAAAAACATGACCACCTTCTTTTATTTTAATGCAGTTTTCTCCCACCATGGCATCATAGCATTCACATTTTTCTTTTACTTCAAAAAAATCAAAAAGCTTTTCCATCGAATAATGAAAGCGTTCTGCGGTAAGCGGTTTGGTAATAAAATCTAAAGTATTAATCTCAAAAGCTCCGGCAGCCAGTTCGGGATGAGAGCTTACGAAAATACAGGCGGGGATCTTATGGGCCAGCTTTCTGAACTCAAGACCGTTCATCCCCCTTAAATTGGTTTCGGTAATCAGGAGATCAACAGGAATGTCAAGATAGGGAACTGCCTTTTCAGCAGAGTCGAAAGTGGCAACAATTTCAATGTTTTCATATTGCCTGATATAATGCTGAAGAACCAGCCTGTCCAGTTCATCATCATCAATAATCATACATCTGATATGGGTAATCATGATTTCCGGAGATTAGTTTTTGATTTAAATAATTAAAAATCAGAAATTTATTATATAAAGTTATTGATTTTTTATAAATCATTCATCAGTAAACTTAAATTTATATTAAAATATGTTATTAAATAAAAATTGATTTTGTTTTTTTTCTGAAAAATATTAACTTGTAAAAATCATAAACATAGACAGAACTTAATGTTAGAAAAGAAAGAACATAACTATGAGAAAGCTGTCCTGGTGGGTGTTATTACCCAGAATCAGGATGAAGAAAAACTGACGGAGTATTTGGATGAACTTGAGTTTTTAGCTTTCACAGCAGGAGCAACTGTACAAAAACGCTTTACCCAAAAACTAACTCAGCCTGATTCCAAAACCTTTATCGGAAGCGGAAAAGCCATTGAGATAAAAGAATATGTAAAAGAGAACGAGATCGGAACCGTAATTTTCGATGATGAACTCTCTCCTTCACAGCTTAAAAACCTGGAAAGGGAAATGGAGGTTAAAATCCTGGACCGTACCAATCTTATTCTTGATATTTTTGCCCAGAGAGCACAGACTTCATATGCGAGAACTCAGGTGGAACTGGCACAATACCAGTATCTTTTACCACGACTGACAAGAATGTGGACCCACCTTGAGCGTCAGAAAGGGGGAATCGGGATGAGAGGTCCCGGAGAAACGGAAATTGAAACTGACCGTCGTATAATCCGTGACAGAATTACCTTGCTGAAAGAGAAACTGAAGACAATAGACAAGCAGATGGCTACCCAGCGTAACAATCGTGGGAAAGTGGTTCGTGCTGCTTTGGTAGGATATACCAACGTAGGGAAATCTACCCTGATGAATTCCATTTCAAAATCTGAAGTTTTTGCGGAAAATAAATTATTCGCTACACTGGATACCACGGTAAGAAAAGTGGTAATTGGAAATTTACCGTTTCTGTTGACAGACACCGTAGGATTTATCAGAAAACTTCCTACTCAGCTGGTAGAATCTTTTAAATCTACATTGGACGAGGTTCGTGAAGCCGATCTTTTGATCCATGTGGTGGATATTTCTCACGAAAGCTTTGAAGATCATATAGAATCTGTTAATCATATCCTGATGGAAATCAACGCTCATCAGAAGCCGATGATCATGGTTTTCAATAAAATTGACGATTTCAGCTATGAGAAAAAGGATGAAGATGATCTTACGCCTTCAACCCGTAAAAATATTTCTCTTGAGGAATGGAAAAAGACGTGGATGGCAAAGTCAAAGTATCCGACAGTTTTCATCTCTGCATTAACGAAAGAAAACTTCCCGGAAATGAAGAAAATGATCTATGATGAGGTCATGAAGATTCATATTTCCAGATTCCCATACAACGATTTTCTTTTCGAATATTTCGACAACGACGAAGAAGAAAGCAACAATTAATGAAGTATCACTTTTTCCTTTTATTCATCATGTTTTCGGTTTTTGGGTTCAGCCAGAAATCAAAAATTGATATAAAAGCTATTGAGAAAAGTCTCAGGACTTCCGACTCTCCGTATAATTACGATAAGCTTATTTTCAAATTTAAAGGATACCCTAAATCTCTGGACAGTATAGAATCTCAATATCTGTACTACGGAAGAAATTTTAGAAACGATAAAATAAACACATCAGATGATAGCTTTAAAAGTCTGGTAGAAGCCTTTAAACAAAACAATTTTGCAGATTGTATCAAACAGGGAAAAGCTTTGTATGATAAAGATCCTACCAACCTGGATGTGCTGCTGATTCTTCTCAGGGCTTACGATTCTGTAAAGGATGGAAATAACTTTATCCATCATCTGAACCAATTCCGTGCACTTACTGAAGGGATAAGAAGTTCGGGGGACGGAAAGTCAGAAAAAACAGCCTTTATCGTTAATTCTGTAGGAGATGAATACATTCTGCTGAATATTCTGAATATAGGGCAGGATTATACCAGAAGTTCAAAAGCTTCTAAAGATGCCATGTTTGACATCTGGGAAAAAGATGGGAATCAAATTTATATCAAAATACTCTATTTGGAACTCACCAATTAATCTTAAAATAAAGACACTTAGTGGAATTATATTATTCATTTTCAGCATTAATCGTATTAGCATCAATATTTGCCTATCTTAACTATAGGTTTTTAAAACTTCCGAGTACCATCGGAATTATGGTCATTGCCATTGTGGTTTCTATTTTTCTGGTCCTGTTCGGAGAAACGGTTCTTCCCAGAACTTTCGGACATCTTCATAACCTTATGAACGGAATAGATTTTACAGAAGTTCTGATGGGTGCCATGCTTAATTTTCTGCTCTTTGCAGGGGGAATTCATATTAATATTAATGACCTGAAAGAACAGTTCAGACCTGTAGTAATATTTTCCACAGTAGGGGTTGTGATTTCTACCTTTGTTGTAGGATTCGGAATGTTTTATCTGCTACCTTATGTGGGGGTTAAACTTCCTTTTATCTACTGTCTTGTTTTCGGTGCTTTGATTTCTCCTACCGATCCGGTAGCGGTTCTGAGTGTACTGAAACAGGCGAATGTATCCAAATCTCTGGAAACAAAAGTGGCCGGAGAGTCTCTTTTCAATGACGGTATGGCAGTTGTGGTCTTTACAGTGATTTTGCAGCTGGCGATCGGAAAAGAAGTGGATCTGAGTGTTGAAACGATAGGATTGCTTCTGCTTAAGGAAGCGGGCGGAGGTCTTTTACTCGGGGTGCTTTTAGGATGGGTTACTTCAAGATTGATGCGTGAAGTGGATGATTATATTATTTCCGTATTAGTAACACTTTCTGTTGTCATGGGAGGGTATCTGATTGCCCGTCAGATGCATATTTCCGGACCATTGACGATGGTGGCAGCAGGATTGTTTATGGGAAATTTCAACAGAAGTTTCAAAATGAAGTCCGTTACTCAGGATTATCTGATCAAATTCTGGGAATTGATTGATGAAATCCTGAACGCGGTACTATTTCTGTTCATCGGATTTGAACTTTTGATGATTAAAGATCTCAGACATTTCATGATTCCGGGCTTAGTGGCCATTGTGGTCGTTTTGCTGGCAAGATTTATTTCGATCTGGGGACCTACAAAATTCACTTCCCTGAGAAGAAGTTTCAGTCCACAAACGGTGAAAGTGCTTGTTTGGGGAGGAATTCGTGGCGGAGTTTCCATTGCATTGGCGATGTCTGTTCCTAAAAGTGAATACAGTGAAATTATTTTAAGTATTACCTATTGTGTCGTCGTATTCTCAATCATTGTTCAGGGGCTTACCATTGCTAAAGTGGCCAATCCGAATAAGATTGCCAAAGAAGAAGAGGAGCAGGAAAATATTGCTGTAGAAGAAAACGCTTAAAATCATATGAGCATTGTTAAAGAAATACAGGAAGCACTTGCTGTTTTATCCATTCCTGAAAAGGCGGAATTTTTTCCAAGATTTTTCAAAACTGGAAAAGGAGAATATGGTGAAGGCGACTTGTTTCTGGGCGTAAAAGTTCCGGATCAACGCTCTGTGGCCAAAGAATATTATTCGAAAATAAATTTAAAGGAACTCAGTACATTACTTTCTTCAACATATCACGAGCACAGGCTGACAGCTCTTTTTATGCTGATTTCAAAGTTTGAGAAAACAAAAGATAAGGCAGTAAAAGAAGAAGTGGTCGCTTTTTATCTGGATCATCTTCCTTATGTGAACAACTGGGATCTGGTAGATTCTACCTGCTATAAAATTTTAGGCAGATATGCTTTTGAAAATCAGAAAGAAAACCTTCTTGTAGAGCTTTCGGAATCTGATGAGATGTGGCATAAAAGGATTGCTGTTGTCGGAACAATGCATTATATAAAAAAAGGATCATTTGATCTGACCAAAGAATTTGTCACCAGAAATCTGAAACATCCTCATGACCTGATGCACAAAGCAAACGGATGGCTGCTAAGGGAAATGGGAAATAGAAATGAAGGCGAGCTGATCAGTTATCTGAACCAATATTATAAAGAAATGCCCAGAACATGTCTTCGGTATGCTATTGAAAAACTGGATGAAGATCTTCGCCAGAATTATCTTAAAGGACGAGTTTAAAAAATAATATACGGAAAAAGTACCGTATTTTCCCCTGAAAAAGTACCGGGAAACAGCTATTTATGCCCAAAAAATCAAAGATTATAAGGATGTAAGGCCAGAATTAAGTAATTTTGTGCTTTTAAACCTGATCATGAAAAATTTTCTCAGATTATTTCTTCTATGTATTCCTTTGCTGTTCCTGACAAGCTGTTTTGATATTCTGGATAAAGTGAATATAAAAGCTGACGGAACAGGAGAATATACCATTATTCTTAACGCAAGCAAGAGCAAAACAAGACTTGCTTCAATTTCTAAAATGGAAACCATCAACGGAAAAAAAGTTCCTAAAAAGTCAGAAATTGAAACTAAAATCAATGAGGCTGCCAGAATTTTTAAAGGAACTCCCGGAATCAGCAATGTGAAAACCTCCATGGATTTTGATAATTACATCATCAAGCTGAGCTGTAATTTCAAAAAGATTGAAAACATTAATGCAGGTCTGGAAAAACTGAAAGCCCAGAAAATATTGGGTAAAATGGTTCCGACTCAGGTTTACAGTCAGAATCTTGAAAAAAAGACATTGATAAGGAATAAAGTCAATACTTTCAAGGCTGATTATGACAAGATGAGTAAGGCAGACAAAGAGGTTTTTACTGATGCGAAATATACTTCTATCATGCAGTTTGAAACTCCAGTGAAATCACAATCGAATACTACTTACGTGCTTTCTCCCAACAAAAAGGCTCTTAAACTGGAAGCAGATATTCTGGATGTAATCCTTCAGAAAAAACAAATACAAAATACCATCCTTTTTCAATAAATTTCTAAACTATAGTCATGAAATCTATCTTTTTAAAAACACAAACCATTATTTTCGTCCTCTTTGGCTTTACATTGATTTTAGCCCAAAACAGCATGAAAATTCCTTCCGATGCCGTATTTTATATGGAAGTCAACGGAAGGCAGCTTAATAATAAAATCAACTGGAATAAACTGAATCCTTTGCTGCATGAGCTCAGCAAAAAGAGTAAAGAAAATCTTTCATGGACAGATTATTCCAAAACAGGAATCAAATACGACGCTGTTCAATACCATTATGCGAGCTTTAATGACTCCATTAAAGCATATAATACCCATTTTATCATTGATAATAAGGAAAAGTTTCAGGAGTTCATTAATTCTGTAAAGAAAAAAGGACAGGAAGTTTCCAGCAGAAAGAACTATTCTTACGTAGATATCAATGATGATGTTTTTGTAGCATGGAACGGGAGCCGTGCTGTTCTCAGTATGATCAGCTATACAAAACCTTATAAGGATCTTTGGGCAGAGGAAGCAGTTGCAGACAGTACAGCAGTTGCAGTGGTGGACTCCGCTTACGCAGAGCCGGGAGATACAGTGTATACCGAAGAACCGGAAAAGCCGTTTGATTATAAAGAAGAGATTAAAAGTCTGAAGGATGATATTAAGTATCTGAAAGAAAGTATAAAAGATAACAACAACGAGATTGCAAGAATCCAGAAAGATATCAAATACCTGGAGAAACATCATAAATATCCTGCAGATAAAGAAACTGCTGAAAATTCTGAAAACGGAGAAGAAATGCCGGAAGATGCTTATGATGAGGAAGAAGAAAAGGCTTTCCAGAAAGAGCAGGATTCTATCCGTAGAGAAAACTTCAGGGTTGTTAAAAAGAACGCAGAAGATCGTTTTGACCAATATTTCAGTTCAAATTTAGAAATTGAAGTGCCTAAAGAAATGCTTTCGTTCAGAGATGCCAATTCCGATGTTTTTGTGTATACAGACTACGGAAGAATTGTAAATGAAGGCATCTACGGAAAAATGACAAAGTATTACGGCTATGGACAGTTTTTCAAAAACATGTACAATTCCAACTATGCATACAATCTGTATTTTGATAAAGACAAAGTAAGGCTGGTTAATAATTATCAGCACAAAAATGGTGACATTCAAAAGAATATTTCTGCCATTTATAAAGGGAAGAAAAACAAAAAACTGCTGGAGCTGATCAATGAAAAAAGTGTCGGCTACTATGCAATGAATGTGAATGGCGCAAAATGCTTTGACATGATGTACAGTCTTCTTCAGAACTCAGGAGAAAACGAGTACAAAAAAGAAATGGAGCTGATCATGGAAACCATGAAAATTGTACTGGATGAAGAAGCAATTACCAAAATTGCCCCTGGAAATGGAATCTTTGTTTTGAATGAATTAAAATCCAAAACCGTAGAATATACCGATTATGAATACGATGCTGATTTCAATGAAAAAGAAGTAAAGAAAACCAAAGAAATCGCTGTTCCTAACTTCACTTTCGCTTTTGCAACAGAGAATGAAGGATACTGGAACCGTATTTTTGATTTGCTTACAACCAACAAAAAAATGTCTAAGAGATTCTCTAAAAAAGGAAACCTTTATACCTTTAAAGAAGAGAAAAACGGAGGATATGTAGATCAGTTGTTTTTTACTGTGAAAGACGGAGTAGTATACCTTATGAGTGCTGCAGATAATAATTTACCGGTAAACCAATCTGATGTTTCCAGAAAATGGGCAAAAGACTCCGCTAAATATCCATTGTCCGGCAGACTGGATATTCAGAAGCTTTTAACAGGACTAGACAAAGAATTCAAAAGCCCGAAAGAGAGAAAAACATTAGAGGCGATCAAAAAAAATGTAGGAGAGCTGTATTATAAAACTGAAGTAAAAGGAGAAAGTATCCAGACTGAGATGAATTATAACATCAAAGATTCTTCAGAAAACAGCCTAATGTATTTCTTTGATATATTCGATCAGGTTTTTAAAGCTAAAGAAACAGAAAAGAAGCCTCAAATTTTATAGATGAACAAAAAGAAGATTATTGTCCCGTTATTTTTATTGCTGGCTGTTGCAGTATATTTTATAGCTTTTCACAAAGATAAAAGCCTTAAGTATATTCCTGATAACGCAGATGCAGTCGTTTTAATCGACACGAAGAAATTAACGGGACAATACCTCTTCAGTTTAGCAACCCATCCTTCAAAATGGTCCGGAAGCAAAGCAAAGAGTAAAACCTCCGGTTCACTGAAAGATTCAGGAATCAGAATTCCGGATTTTCTGCAGATATTTCATATTAAAGACACTAAATTTTCAGAATGGTACAGTGTTTTAGAGCTTAAAGATTCGCAAAAACTCATCACCTATTTAAAGAAGCAAAACTTTGTTGCTAAAGGTAATAACCGTTTTCAGAAGGAGCAGTTTTTCGTTATGATAGAAGGAGATTATTGTATTGCAGGAAGTTCAGATCTTGCTTTTGAAACCCTTCAAAAAAAACTTCTTCAGAATTCTGTACATCATGTTTGGGAGGCAGACCGTTTTATTCAAAATACAGTGGGAAGCATTTCATTCATTTCAGGGCAGAAAATCCGAAACTTTTCCATTGAGCTAAATGAGGATGAAATTGAAATCAATAATAATTCAAATCCGGAGATTTTTAATACGATTGCTTCAAAATTTGAGAAAGGAAATCAATTTCTGGAATTGGAGCTTGATAAGGAAAACATCAGAAATTTCACCCGTTTTTTTAATAAGAGTATTGCAGATTCATCACAGGTTGTGTCTTTAAAAGCTACGGCCAATCTCCAGCAGATCAATGATACCATTGTCACTTATGAATATGATGATAATTTCAATGAAGTTGAAAAAAAGACAGTTCAAAAGATTACCCAGCCTAGCTATATGATCAATATTCAGAGTAATAATCCTGAAAAAACCTGGAAGTACTTTCAGTCTAAAATGTGGATCAATGCTGAAAATCAATTCACGGCTATTCCTTTTCAACCCAATGAAATCAAAAGGAATAATAAAGGAGTTGTCATAAAATCTACCCGAAAACCAGTATCATTATCTCCCCAGCTCAAAGAAAATTATATGCTGATCAGAAATAATGCTTTGCTGTATTCTTCTTTGAAAACATTGAATAACACTGAAAAGAAGATCATTTCTGACATTGATTACGTGTTGTATGGGAACAAGGCTCAGAATTATTGGATAAAAATAAAAGCAAATAAAGGAGAATTACCCTTAATTTTACGGTGGTAAGCATAGAAACCGATAAAATTTTCATTAATGGCTCCATCAGACATCACATTGCTCAAAACTTTTACTCATTACTTTTTGCATTTCGTTTTTCCAATATTTATCGCATTGGTTTTTTATCGTAAAAATTGGAAAAAAGCATATTTTATTCTTCTCGCTACCATGCTGGTAGATCTGGACCATCTTTTTGCCAATCCTGTTTTTGATCCGTCAAGAGAAAGTATAGGTTTTCATTTTTTACATTCTTATTATGCCATTGCGGTGTATTTTTTGCTGTTGTTCTTTAAAGGAAATATCAGGCTTATAGGAATCGGGCTTCTGTTTCATATGTTCACAGATTATCAGGATTTTAACTTCTGGCCTCATTAAAATATTATTAATATTTTCTTTTAATATTGAAATTATTATAGATTTTTTGTATTTTGTAGTCACGATATGAGACTAAAAGAACTTTTACATTATACCTATATTTTTCCTATTCTGGCAGTAGGATACTACTTTTCCGGTTTGATGGGAAATGGTGTCCTTTATGATATTCTGGCCGGTGTTTTATTGATCGGAAGTGTTTTATCAGCAGTACATCATGCTGAAGTTGTAGCTCATAAAGTAGGGGAGCCTTTCGGAACAATCATCCTGGCGCTTTGTATCACCATTATTGAAGTAGCGCTTATCATCTCGCTGATGGTTGCCGGCGGAGATCAGGCGATCACGCTGGCCAGAGATACCGTTTTTGCTGCCGTAATGCTTATTCTCAACGGAATTCTTGGAATATGTATTTTGGTAGGTGGCGTTAAATATCATGAACAGTTCTTTGCAAGAACTTCAGCAACTACTTATCTGGTGAGTATTGTTTCCATTCTTGTACTTACCCTTGTTCTTCCCAATTTTACTTCAAGTGTCAACGGACCATTCTATAACGAAGCTCAGCTTATTTTTATATCTATCGCATGTCTTGCCATTTATGGGGTTTTCCTGATGGTACAGACTGTGCGCCACAGAAGTTATTTTATTGTTCCTGATGAGCATCCTGAAGAACATTATATTCCTTCATTACCAAAAACACTTATCAGCTTTGTCTTTCTGGTAATCTGTCTTGTTATTGTTGTACTGATGGCCAAAGGATTGTCCGATACAATAGAAGGAATGGTACAGAGCCTTGGAGCTCCAAAATCCCTGGTTGGGGTAATTATTGCAGCCGTGGTTCTTCTTCCTGAAGGCGTTGCTGCAATCCGTGCAGCAAGAGCCAATCAAATCCAGTCCAGCTTAAATCTGGCATTGGGTTCTGCACTGGCAAGTATCGGACTGACTATTCCTGCGGTTTCAGCGGTATGTATTATGTATGATATTCCACTTGTATTGGGATTGGATAAAAAAGACATTATTCTGCTTTCTTTATCCGTATTTATTGTGATGCTATCTTTAAGTCGTGGAAAAACAAATGTCCTGTACGGGACTGTTCTGCTGGTGAATCTGGCAGCCTATATCTTTACAGTAATTGTTCCTTAGAAAGAAAAAGTAAAAAATTATAAATCTTTTTTATCTCTAAAATAAATCGAGGAAGTTAACCTCGACATCGATATCCCGTACCCCGAATCCCGTATCACTACAACCTTCTCGCCAGCTCCATTTTGAAAGCCATCAGTTTTGCTATATTCTCTGACTTGTAAATCGCGATGTCGGCATTTTCGCCTACGAAATTTTCCTCAATAGTCGTACGCCAAAGCAGCAGCCATCTGTCAAAGTGCTTCTGTTCCATAGCTTGTATCTCATTAACCGGGAAGTGGACACCCATTGGATTTCCTTTATAGCTCATCTGCCCAAAAAGAATAGATTCCCAGAAAGAATACATTTTAGGAAGATGTTTATCCCAATCTACTTTAGCAATTTCATTAAAAAAGAATCCAATGGTTTCATCTTTAACAACTTTGTTGTAAAATGAATTGACAAGGTGTTCAATATCTTCTCTTGATTCAAGCTTTTTCATACTTCAAAGTTAGTATAATTCGTATTAAAAATTTCAGTCGCGAAATTGATAAATTTCATGTAAACAGTATTTTAGAGAACAACATATTATAAAACAATGGAAAATTGGGAAAGATTAAAATTTGATTAATTCGCAAAAAAGCACCTTAAAAGAATTCATTTTTTGTAAATTTAATTATTAAACACTAAAAAATTTTTAAAATGATCAAAAAAATCAATTCTGTTTGTATTCTCTTATTGATGTTTTCAGTATCATGTTCAAGGGATGAAGTGAGTGCTATGAATGATGATTCAGAAAAAGTACATTATTCTGAAGTAAAGAAATCACAGTTGACTGAGGAAGAGATGCTTCAGCAGGGCTGGAAAATTGCAGATGAGTTTAAATTATCAGGCAATAATAGTTTGGGTGCCAGCTATAGTTCGCCAAATGAAGAGCGTGAAATCCCTTTCAAGACAAATCACCTGAAAGATATGGGATATGATGTCAGTTATTCCGGAGAAAGAACACGGTTGAAAAACGTTTTTGCTTATTCCGGTCAGGTTCCGGATGGAATTATATTTAATCCAGACCTTTCTGTAGATGGAGATGCCCGGAATACAGCTCCAAATCCTAATGTTTCCATTGTTTTGGGAACTCCTCAGGTGACAATAAAAACGGACGGTGCAGATCTACCGGACAATGCTTACACTACGGAGGCAATTAACAATGGCGACAGAGAAAGTGAAATTACGGTAACCTATTCTTATAAAAAAGGATATTCTACTTCCTGGAAACGGACCGTTTCAGGTTCATTTGAAGTGGCAGCTTCAGTATCCGTTGATATTCCGTTAGTTGCAAAAGCTTCAGCCAGTACAAAAGTTGTTGTAGGAGGAGATACTACTGAAGGTACAGAAAATTCTGAAGAAGTTACTGAAACCAGCAGCTACAAAACCATTGTGCCCGCTCATTCTAAAAAAACAATTTCTGTCCTTACAAAATTGAAGGGATCATCCGTTGAATACTTTGTACCGATGAAATTAAAAGGAAGATTACAGGCGAACTTTCCCTCTCCCGTAGATGGACATTACTATTGGGCTTTTCCTATCGAAAGCTTCCCTGATTTTCTTACCAATATACACGGAGAGTCAGGGATCGTAAAATCTGTTAGCAATGTAAGTGTTACCGTACTGGAATCACCGGCACAAAAGATATAGAATTTCTCTTATTAAAAAAGGGTAAAAGTGGAGTATTGTTTTTTCATTTTTTCAGCAGTTTAATGTAAAGCGGGATTGTAATAATATAATTCAACTGGTGGTGTATTATTAAAAACAGGTAGGTATAAGTTTTTGCAATTATTTTAATTCTTAATTTTAGAAATAAAACTTTTAGGTTGATGTACAAGTATTTGGCAAAGCTATGATAGAAAAATAATCTGGCTCCTAATTTTTGTTCTCAAGATGGTTTTCACTGAGAGCTATTTTGATGAATTTTTTACAGGAATAGATGGCTATAGAAAGATCTAATGCATGGCTGAACAGCTTTCGTTCTTTACTCAACCATTTTGACACAATAGTATCAAATTGGAAATCTTTCAATTATATCGCCTTTATAGCAGTAGCTCTGAATAAATTTTATTAATCAAAAATTACAACAAGATGAAAAAAAATTATTTTATCCTTTTATTTCTGTTCTTCTTACAGATAGTTTTTGCTCAGCAATATAAAATGCCTATAGCTTATGTAAGTTCGTTACAACCACCACAGCCCGGGCAGGAGGCAGGAATGTGTAATGATAATAATGTGAATACACTTTATCATTCGCGGTATAATTTGAGTACTGCACTTCCGGATCAATTAAATTTCAAATTTTCCAGTCGGGTAAAAAGTGTAAAAAAGTTGGTGTACAAGCCTAGAACAACAGGTCCTAATGGAATATGGACAAGTGTGAAGGTTTCCTATTCTACGCAATCCGATCCTTCTGTTTTTATAGCAGCAACTGGAGTTATTTCCTGGGCATCTGATAATACGGCAAAAACAATAGATTTGCCAACAGCAATTGTTCATCCTGATGTTATTAGGATTGATGTTCTAAGTGCTCAAAATAATTTTTCAAGTTGTGCAGAGATGGAGTTTTATTCTGAAGAACAGATGGACCCTATACAAACAGAATGTACACTCCCCACCAATGAGTTTTCAGGGTATGCGGATATTCCTGTGTTGCCTCAGGTGGCAGGATCTTCGGCTTCAAGTTTCCAATCGGGAGAAAATATAGAGAAATCCTTTGATGGTAATGTAAGTACGCTTTATCATTGTAGCTGGAATGCTACAGCAGCCACTTTTCCTATTTCTCTGATTTATAAGTTTGATGGGCAGACATCTATGAATTATTTAAGATACACCCCAAGACAAGATGGTGGGCCTAATGGTCTTTTCGGAAATGTAAAAGTAAGTTATAATACCATTTCTAACCCTGCTTATGTTGATATTGCTACTCAAAATTTTGGACAAACGAGTACTATTAAAACGGTAGTTTTTCCTTCTGCCATTACTCCTTTAAATATAAAGATTGAGGTTCTTGATGGTAAAAACAATTTTGCCAGTTGTGCTGAAATGGAATTTTTTCAGAACAGCCCTAATAGTTTTAATCTTTCAGCTTATTCAAATATTTTTAATGATACTCTTTTCAGTACTTTAAAACCAACAATAACCCAGCAGGATATTGATGCAATTTCCTCACCTTTCATTAAAGGGTTAGCTCAGTGTTTATTTAATAATACCTATAATAGAAAATACAGAGTTCAGACTTTTACGGCATATAAAACAATTGAATCCATAAACAACCAGTATAAGCTAGGGAATTATAATGGCTATGAAAATCCGACAGGGTTAGCATTTCAGGCTAATACTACTGCTATTGTTTTTGCCAAAGATATTACGGAGGCAAACAAAGTTTATTTAAAAATAAGAGATTTCGCTACTGAAGGAGCTTCTCCTGAAAAATCTTATGAATTGAAAAATGGACTGAATATTCTTAATATTACAAATGCCGGACTGGGATACATTTCATATTACACTGATGATGTAAATGCATTACCTGTATCGGCAAATATTACAGCAGGGATTGTAAATGGTATATATAAAAAGGGTACAGCGTCTGCAGAATGGATTGAAATGCTGACTAATGATGTCTATCCAAAAATTGATATAGAAGGTTATTACACGAAACTGATGATGGATAAGTCTGTGATAAGCAATTTCCATTTCACCACCGCTCAGCCTTTAATTGATAAATACGATGCAATTGTTAAATCTGAAAGAGAAATGATGGGCTTTTTTAAGTTTAATAAAAATCTTAAAAACAGACAGCTTGTTTATACAGAATCTTCTGGAGGCTGGTATGCAGGAGGCCTGGGTGCTCATTTAGATCTCACTTGGGGGCTTTCAAATTCTGCTTCAGCAACTGGTCTGGACTTTTGGGGAGTCGCTCATGAATTAGGGCATGTCAATCAGATTAGACCTGGGCTAAGATGGATCGGAACGACAGAAATTACAAATAATATGTACTCGCTTTGGGCATATTACAATTTGTATTCACCAACAGGAGCTAACAGATTTACAAGACTGGAAGGTGAAATTGCTGATAAAACGGCTTTCCCTAAAGTGGCAGGAAACAGATTTGGAGAAATTATTATTCAAACCCAAATTAACGGGAAGAGTATTATGGATCAGTTCAGAACAGATTATGTGAATCCTGCAGATGCAAATTTCAGAAGCCTTATTCCGTTTTGGCAATTAGAATTGTATTATCAATTGGCGGGTGCTTCAAAAAGTGCATCTACGCTTGCATTTGATTCGGATATGTCAGATGAAAATACGCCTCCGGTTATACCTGCTGTTCCGGGAATAGATTATGCACATTGGTTTGCTACAGTAGCTGAAAAAGTAAGAAACACAAACGAAACCCAGCTTACCAATGGACAAATGGTCATGAATTTTGTGAAAAATACCTGTGACGCTGTGCAGGAAGACCTTACAGATTTCTTTACCAATACAGGTTTTTTAAAACCTATTAATGCTACAATTTCAGATTACTCAAACGGTCAGCTTACGATTACACAAAGTATGATTGATGATGTGAAAGCCTATGTTTTAATGAAGGGGTATGCAAAACCAGTATCTCCTGTGATTAATTATCTTTCGGCAAATAGCGTGAATGCCTATAAAAATCTTCTTCCTGTCTCAGGAATTACAGGAATTGGGGCCCAGATTGTGAACAATGCGCAAGGTCAGTTTTTATTGGTAAATAATTCTAAGTGGAATAATGCTGTTGCATTTGAAACTTATGATGCAGGTGACCAGCTCATCAGTGTTTCTATCGTAGGAACTGGAGATACTACATTGGCCAATACATATGTTGATTTCCCTTCTAATGCTTTGAAAGTATATGCAGTAGGATATAACGGGCAAAAAATTCTCGTTTATCCGGCAAATACTTTAGCTGTTAAGGATAGTAAGACAAATAATAATGACTTTATTATTTATCCGAATCCCTTAAAGAATGGACAAAAACTGGTTATCCATATTAAAAATTCAAGAGAAAATCTGAACGCTGAATTATCTGATATGACAGGGACGTTATTGATTTCAGTAAAAGGCTCTCTAAGTGACATCAATAAGGAAATTAACGATAAAATAAAAGATCTGAAAACGGGAATTTATATTATTTCAATAAATAACGGGACCAATAAATATCAGTCTAAAATTATTAAAGAATAATATTAGTAATTAATTCGCCGGAATTTGAGATTACCCAATTGCCCCGCATGAAACGCTATTGTGTAATTGGGATTTAATAAATGATATAAACAGCAGAAAAATTTGAATTTCTGCTGTTTTTTTATTCATTTTAAGTAAACAGCTTTATAGAAAATCCATGGTAAAATCATCTATCATCTGAAGGGAGTAATTTAAAAAAATGATTACTTAAAAAATTAAGCATCATAATGTGTTCTATGCTTAACTTTGCCTTTTAAAATATCTGTATGCTGAAAGAAAGAGCTAATCATCAACTGGCTTATTGTAGAGGAAAATCTAATATAACAAAGTCAAAATGATTAAAAAATGACAGGAGGATTCAGAAAAAAGATCCGTCAGAAAAATGCGGAGAACAGTGGTTTCGGAACCAATGCCTCAGGAAGGTTCATCAATAAAGATGGTCTCCCGAATGTTCAGCGAAGAGGCGTTAATGTTTTTAACAGGTTAAGCTGGTATCACACCATGCTGAATTTGTCCTCATTTCGTTTTATTTCTTATCTGGTTATCGCTTATATTCTCATTAATCTACTGTTTGCAATGATCTATTATCTGATTGGGGTAGAGCATCTCACAGGAATAGATAAAAGTGATCCACTCAATGAATTTATTGATGTCTTTTTCTTTAGTTCCCAGACATTCACCACAGTTGGATATGGGAGGATAGCTCCGGTAGGATTTTTGGCAAGTCTTGTAGCAACTTTTGAAGCTTTTCTGGGATTGCTTACCTTTGCCATTGCAACAGGGCTTTTTTACGGAAGATTTTCAAGACCACGGGCATATCTTAGATTTTCTGATATAGCAGTTATTGCTCCTTTTCAGGAATCTTCAGCATTGATGTTCAGGCTTGCTCCCTATAAAAATAATGCATTGACGGATGCCGACGTAATTGTATCGGTAGCTATTGAAGTTGTGGAAAATGGGGTTGCCAAAAGTAATTTTTACCGACTTACCACGCAGATGAGTAAGATCAATACGTTGGCTCTCAACTGGACTGTAGTGCATAAAATTGATGAAAACTCTCCGTTTTACGGTTTTTCTGAAGAGGATTTTAAAAATACAGATCTTGAGCTCATCGTACAGGTACGCGCATTTGATGAAGTATTTTCAAATACGGTGGTTCAAAGATCTTCGTACACTACTGGAGAAATTGTATATGGAGCCAAATTTGTTCCGATGTATTATCCAAATAAAGAAAATCTCTCAACGGTACTGGATCTGGATAAAATTAACGAGTATAAAAAAGAAGAACTTCCGGAGTCCGTGAGAAACAAAGAATAAATGGATTTAGATTTTTATAAAAAACAAGCGATACAAAAGCAGAAAGAACACAAGAAATTTCTGGACGGATTAAAGAAAAAACCGCCCAAGAATCTCGATTATATAGTGCAGGAGACACATGATGAAGTTTTTGAAGAAATAGATTGTCTGCAGTGTGCCAATTGTTGCAAAACAACGGGACCTCTCTATACCGAAAAAGATATTGAGAGAATTTCCAAGCATCTCCGAATGAAGTCTGCAGACTTTGAAGCAAAATTTTTGAGAGTAGATGAAGATAATGATAAAGTATTGCAGAATCTTCCCTGTTTTTTTCTGAACGACGATAATACATGCTCTATCTACGACGTAAGACCAAAAGCCTGCCGTGAATATCCTCATACAGACCGTAAAAAGATTTATCAGATCAATAATTTGATGCTGAAAAATACAGTTATCTGCCCTGCAGCATTTGAATTTGTAGAAAAAATGATGAAGAATATAGGAAAATAGTTTTGTAAGCAGGAAGAGGGGAGATGGGGATTGGGGGCTCTCATCTTTGATCAGAAAAACTGCGACTTCTAATCTAATAAACTTCCTGCTTCCAACATCCCTCTTCCAGCCAAAGCACTCTAACTCATTTTTGCAAATTCCTCTTAAATAATTATAAAGTACGTTAAATAAGTCTTTTACACATAATTTTATAAATAATGTCTCGTTTAAGTTAAACAATCATTTAAATATTACATTATGAAAAAGTTATTTTTAACGGCAGCGTTTACATTAGTCGGAGTAATCGCAGTATCAGCACAATCAACACCACAAAAGCCGGCCGATACTTCTACTAATAACACTACGACAACTCAGACTCAACAACCGAATACACAGACTACAAGTCCTTCGGATCCAAAGAATCAACAGGAAAAATCACCTGCAACTACAATGGAAACTGCACCTGCAACGGATCCATCAGTAAGTACAACGCCTACTGATGCTACTAAGCCTGCAGATGCTCCTAAAGAAGAGAAGAAAGACAAAAAGAAGAAAAAGTAAAGCACTTAGCAAACACTAGTCGGAATCCTGAAATCTTGTATTTCAGGATTTTTTTTGTTCAATTTCTTCCACTTTGAACAATAAAATCTTGGTGACCAGATCCAGCGGCAGATTTTCAGTGATGGGAAATTGAACAGCTCCTTTTGAAAATTTATACTTTCTTTCCTCAAAATCTTTTTTAAAATTATGAATACCCTCAGCTCCGGGATAGAATCCGATATGCTTTTTATATCCTGCAAAATAAATCAACGGTTTTCCTTTGTACCGGAAGGCCGGCATCTGATATCCGATATATTCTTCCAAATCCGGAACCTGTAAATGAATTACTTTTCTAAGTTTGAGTAATTTTTTCTGTACATCTATCGGAAACAGAAGTATATATTCATCAATATTTTTAAAGGTGTTTTGCATCATATAAAAATAAAAAAAGCGCTGCATATAGCAGCGCTTTCTCCTTTCACTTTTTACTTTTTTCCCATTATCCCGGGAACAGGCTATATCAAAAAAGGTCGGGAGTTTTTCCCAACCTTTGTTTTTTGTTACACAACTCCTTGAGCCAACATTGCTTCTGCTACTTTTACGAAGCCGGCAATATTTGCACCTTTTACGTAGTTTACATAACCGTCTTCGTCTTTTCCGTAGTCTCTACAAGCTTTATGGATACCGATCATGATTTCCTTTAATCTTGCATCAACTTCTTCAGAAGTCCAGTTAAGACGGATAGAGTTCTGAGTCATTTCTAATCCTGATGTAGCAACACCTCCAGCGTTGGAAGCCTTACCAGGAGAGAATAATACTTTATTATCTAAGAAATAGTTGATAGCATCTAGTGTAGAAGGCATGTTAGCCGCTTCAGTTACACAGATACATCCGTTTTCAACTAATTTTCTTGCATCGTCTAAATCTAATTCGTTTTGAGTTGCGGAAGGGAAAGCTACGTCACACTTCACATCCCAAGGACGTTTTCCAGCGTGGAACTCAGCTGATGGATATTTTTTAGCATAGTCTTCCGCTCTGTTATTACCAGAAGATCTAAGTTCTAATAAATAATCGATCTTTTCTCCGCTGATACCATCTTTATCGTAGATATATCCGTCAGGACCAGAGATTGTTACAACTTTAGCACCTAGTTCAGTTGCTTTTTTAATAACTCCCCACGCTACGTTTCCGAAACCTGATACTGTTACAATTTTATCTTTGAAATCCTGTCCGATCGTTTTAAGCATCTGCTCTGCGAAGTATACTACACCATATCCTGTAGCTTCAGGACGGATTAATGAGCCTCCGTAAGCAAGACCTTTTCCTGTAAGAACTCCGGTAAACTCGTTTCTGATTTTCTTGTACTGTCCGAATAAATATCCGATTTCTCTTGCTCCAACACCGATATCTCCTGCAGGTACGTCTGTTTCAGGACCGATGTGTTTGCATAATTCTGTCATGAAAGCCTGGCAGAAACGCATTACTTCCATATCAGATTTTCCTTGTGGATCGAAATCTGAACCTCCTTTACCACCTCCCATTGGAAGAGTTGTCAAAGAGTTTTTGAATACTTGTTCGAACGCCAGGAATTTAAGAACTGATAAGTTTACAGTAGGGTGGAAACGGATTCCTCCTTTGTATGGTCCAATAGCAGAGTTCATTTGAATTCTGAAACCTCTGTTAACCTGAATTTCTCCTTTGTCATCAACCCATGGAACTCTGAAAATAATAATTCTTTCAGCTTCAGCCATTCTTTCAAGCAGCTTCATTCCGGTATATTCTTTTTTAGTAGCAATGAATGGAATTACGGTTACGGCAACTTCTTTTACAGCCTGTAAAAATTCCGGTTCGTTAGGATTTTTTGCTTCAATTTTTGCAATAAACTCTTGGATTTTCTGGTCAATATTATATTGTTCCATATATTAAGGTTGAATATTATTGTCAACAAATTTAATTTTTTTTTCAAGATTCACAACACTATATTTTAACATTGTTAAAAATTAAATAATAATGTTTCGTAATATTATTAAATTGATAATTTGTGTTTAAATTTTATTAAAAATGAAATGTTATATATGAAATAATGCAATATTAAGAAATCATTAAATCTTAAATTGCGATGAATTGCCTCCCGGAAAATGATTTTACTTTCCCTAAAAGTTCCAATTCTAAAATTATTGGTAAGATTTTATGAGTAGGAAGATCAATTCTCATGGAGAGATCGTCTAAACAGATTTGAGGATAAGATTGAATAGATTGATATATTAAGTTCTGATTGTCAGATAATTGTAGTTTGGTCTCGCTATAAGGAAATAACTCTTCCATTTTTTCTTTAGGATCATTTAATCCAAGGAGTTCTATAAGATCTTTTATGGTAGAAATTGCCGTTGCTTTATTATGGAAAATCAGCTGATTACATCCCTGGCTAGAACTGTCTGTAATTTTTCCAGGCAGTGCAAAAACATCACGGTTATAATCATTGGCAAAGGCTGCTGTGCTCACAGAGCCTCCTCCGAAACCGGTTTCCACTACAATCGTTGCAGGGGATATTCCTGCCACAATTCTGTTTCTCTGGATAAAGTTTTCCCGGTCAGGTTTTCTGGAAGAGCTGAACTCCGTTATTAATGCTCCTCCTTCCTGTAATATTTTTTCAGAAAGTTTTCTGTTTTTTGCCGGATATAGATATTGAAAACCATGTGCAAGAACAGCTACAGTGGGCTTTTGATGACAAATAGACTGTTCATGAACTTCTTTATCGACGCCTAAAGCGAGACCGCTTATGGATGTATATTTTGAGGATCGTGTTGCTTCAAAAAAGTTTTCAATAAACTGTTTTCCATAAGCGGTCATATTTCGGGTTCCTACAATACTTATTTTTGGCTGTGCATCCTCAATATTCCCTTTTTGATAAAGAATAGCGGGAGTATCATTACATTCATTAAGTAGAGAAGGGATTTCTTTGAGGTGTTTTAACCTGATTTGAATATTATTTTTTTCGCAAAAATTTAATTCTTCTTCTGCGAATTCCAAATGAGACTTATTTCCAATATCTGAAACTGTTCTTTGTCCTATTCCTTCCAGCTTTTTATATTCTTTTTTGGCTCTTTTCCAGGCTTCCTGAGCGCTTCCGAAAGTACGGACAAGTTTATGAAAATGGATATCGCCAATCTGGCTGCATTCGCGGAGGGCGATGGCATAAAAGTATTCTTCTGAGGTCATGTGTGTTTTTTTTCAAATGTAATGAAATAAGTTTTATCTTTTTCTCAATTCATCCAAATGGTCCCAGATATCATCTTTTTTCTTGTATGGAAGTTCCATAAAGTCTTCAGGATGATTTTCCTTGTATTCCTGCCACAATTTATCATCTTTTTCGCTGTAATAATTTGGAAACTCCCAGATAAATTTTTTCTTCTTTTCGCCAACATTTTTAAAAGCAAATGCAATAATACTGCCTACTACAGCTCCTGAAAGATGGGCCTGCCAAGAAATTTTGCTCGGCTCCTGCATGTTGTAAAACAGTTCTTCAGGAAGCATCCCCCATATCAAACTGCCATAATAAAGCACAACAAGCATTGAAATTGTGAGAAGCTTCGTATTCCATTTAAATACCCCGCTGAAGAATAGGAAAAAAGCGAGTACATAAACCACGCCACTTGCTCCGATGGTACAGGTGTACATATATTCACCGGTAAGAATATCAATAGGAGGAAGAAGCCATACCAAAAGTCCCGTTGCCAGCCAGCCGATGATAAAAACTTTGTTGGCAACCAATGGATAAAACTGATACAGCAAAAACATAAGTGCTGCTATGGGAATGGAATTTCCTATAATATGATCGATATTTCCATGTAAAAGGGGAGAGGTAACTACACCAAGCAATCCCTCAGGCAAGAGAGGAATAATGGCTCCAAAACAGCTTTGAAAAAAGCCCTGCATTTGTAAAAAATACCCGAACCACATCGTTGAAAGCATCAGCAATGGGTATATAACCGCTCTTTTGGAAATTACATTTTTGAACATGTGGGTTTTACGTCAAATCAAAAGCCAATGATAAATTTCGGAAAATTTGTCGATGAATAAGTTTCTACCGTCCTGATTTTAAGACAAAAGGTGTTAAATTTAACTTTTGAACTCATTATTTGGCATTGATTTTATAGAAATATCTTGTTATGAGGTAATTCAACTTTATAGAAATTGGTTCTTTTAAAGCTGATTTTAGCTTTTAAAAAAATTATATTAATATTTTTGCATTGAAAATTATTTAGAGTAATGAAGAAGTTTTTATTGATTCTTTCCTGTTTTATAGGAATATATGCAAGTGCACAAGAAGAATTGAAAAAAGATTCCGCAGTGGTAGATACCATAAAATACTGGTCGGTTTTAGGAAAAAACACATTAATGATTAATCAGGCTGCCTTTTCAAACTGGGTAGGCGGTGGTGCCAATAACGTTGGATGGCTTGCCGGATTGAATTATAATCTGACGTATGAAAAAGATAAAGACCTTTGGGAAAATATCATTATTCTTGGATATGGGCAGAATGATACAAAAGGCCAGGGTATCAGAAAAACACAGGACGTTATCAATGTTTCTACTAATTATGGACGAAAATTCTCAAAAAGCTGGTATTTCTCTATGGGAGCAGGATTTCAATCACAGTTTGCTGCAGGATATGAAGACGGAAATAACCCTGATGCGAAAAAGATATCCAATTTTATGGCGCCGGGCTACCTGAACGTCGGGATGGGTATCACATACAGACCCAATGATGATCTCACTGTAACGTTACGTCCTACCAACGCCAGATGGACATTTGTACTGGATAAAGACCTTCAGACAGCAGGCAGCTATGGTTTAAAAAATGATGGAGATACTTCGTTATTACAATTCGGTTTTCTGGGAACAGCAATATATAAATTGAAAATAATGGAAGATATTTATTTAACCAATACGGCTTCTGTCTTCTCGAATTACCTTGATCACCCGGACAGATTAGTTCTTGCCTATGGAGCTTTGCTGAACCTGAAAGTGAATAAATACATATCCTCCAATGTGACCGTAGACTTGCTATACGATCATAATCAGATAGAGAAAACACAGCTGAAACAAACTCTTGGAATCGGATTTGCCTATACGCTCGCAAATGGTGTAAAACGTTCTGATCGCAAAGACAGCCAGTGGTGGATCAAAAAATAGTTTGGAAAATTTATATTATAGTTAAAAAACACTTCAGAAATGAGGTGTTTTTTCTTTATAAAATTCTGTAATTTTAAGTTGACTTAAGTTTGATTAGGAATTGTTTTGTTTACAAGTCGTTTAATTTCAGTTGTTTATGCGCGTATTTTTAGTTATGTTAAATTCATTTTAAAGTGAATTTTATGATGGCATAAATTATTATTTATACATTTGTAATAAATCAACATTATGAAAAAACTTTTATTGATCAGTTCTATCTCTTTGGGAGCTGTAGCATTCGCTCAGGAGGCTAAGACAGAAGCTCCGGCATCAGACACCATTAAAGCATGGTCTATTCAGGGGCAAAATACATTAATGCTTAACCAGGCTGCCTTTTCAAACTGGGTAGGAGGTGGAGCTAACAACGTTGGCTGGCTTGCTGGTGTTAATTACAACCTGACGTATGAAAAAGGGAAAGATCTTTGGGAAAATATTATTATTCTGGGATATGGGCAAAATAACACGCAGGGAACGGGAGTAAGAAAGACTCAGGATGTCATTAATCTTTCTACAAACTATGGTAGAGAATTTGCCAAACATTGGTATTTGTCTGCAGGAGCAGGGCTTCAGACTCAGTTTGCTCCGGGTTATGAAGATGGAAATAATCCTGATGCAAAAAAGATTTCCAATTTTATGGCTCCCGGATATCTGAGTGTAGGAGCAGGGGTTACATACCGTCCCAATGATAATCTTACAGTTACTTTACGACCTGCAAATGCCAGATGGACTTTCGTTTTAGACGAAGATCTTCAGAAAGCGGGAACTTATGGTCTTAAAAATGATGGAGACTCTTCTCTTTTCCAATTCGGTTTCCTGGGGACAGCAATGTACAAGCTGAAAATTATGGAGAACATAACCTTACTGAATACGGCTTCTGTATTCTCAAACTACCTTGATCATCCGGACAGGCTTGTCCTTGGATATAGCGGAGTTTTAAGCATGAAAATCAATAAATATATTTCTACCAACGTTACTTTGGATCTTTTGTATGATCATAATCAGATATGGAAGACTCAGTTGAAGCAGACTTTAGGCGTAGGATTGGCTTATAATTTTGATAATGGTAAGAAACGTTCGGAAAATAAAGATAACCAAAGCTGGTTGAAAAAATAAGAGACACACAATCTAGTAAATACAATAAAAAAAAGCACTTCATTTGAAGTGCTTTTTTATCAATATATATAAGTCTTAGAATTCTATATCAACTTCTAATTTCTCAGCCAGCAGCTTTGAAATTTTCTCTTTTAGAGGTTCTATATCAATATTCTGCATAGCATCATTCGCAAAAGCATATAAAAGTAATGCCTGAGCTTCTTTTTTCGAAATTCCTCTGGCTCTCAGATAGAATAAAGCATCTTCATTCAATTGTCCTACGGTACATCCGTGAGAACATTTTACATCGTCTGCAAAAATTTCTAACTGAGGTTTTGTATCAATACTTGCCCCTTCACTTAGCAATACATTGTTATTCTGCTGATAAGCATTTGTTTTCTGAGCAATTTTGTCCACAAAAACTTTTCCGTTGAAAACTCCGTGAGCATTCCCATCAAAGATTCCTTTGTAGTTCTGGTAACTTTCACAATTCGGGAAGTTGTGGTGAACTGCTGTATGGTGGTCTACCAACTGATCTTTCCCGATAATGGTAATTCCGTTCATGAATGAATTGATATTAGATCCATTATGAATAAAATCAAGGTTGTTTCTTACCAGTTTACCTCCGAAAGAGAATGTGTTTACCGTTGTTAAACTGTCTTTCTCCTGTCTTGCGAAAGTATTGTCGATAAGATAGGTTGTGTTGTTATCGTTCTGAAGCTTGTGCCAGTCAGCTTTTGCATTCGGATAGGTAAAGATTTCCGTCACAGAGTTTGTCAGTACGTAAGTGCTGTCAAAATTATGGTGGCTTTCAATCACTTCTACTTTTGCTCCTTCTTCTACGATCAAAAGGTTTCTGGTATTGTAGAATGTGTTTTCCTCCTGATTCTGAGAAATGTAAAAAACGTGGATTGGCTTTTCAATCACTACATTTTTAGGAACTTTAAGGAAGAAGCCATATTTGCAGTAAGCAAGGTTCAGGTTCGTAAAAGCCTGTTCTTTGGAAGCAATCGTATTGAAATACTTTTCAAAAACCTCTTTATGCTTCTCATCATTCAATGCATAATTGAATGAAAGGAATTCTACATTTTCAATAGAAACTTTAGATAACTCTTTGTGAAGCTTACCGTTTACAAAAACAATCCAATCAAAATTTTCTTCTCCAAGGTGTAGTTCATCAAACTGCTCTTTAGTGATATTGTGGTGCTCTTTCGGGAAGAAGTTGTAGCTTTTTTCCGTGATCTCCTTTAGATTGGTATATTTATATTCTTCGTCTTTTTTAGTAGGAAAACCAAGGTTTGCAAATTTCTGAAGCGCTGTTTTTCTTTCCTCATCCAGAAATCTGTGACGAAGACTCTCCAAAAATTCATTATGGTTCTCTATAATTTGTTCTTTTAATGCCATTACTGGTATATCTGTGGTTTGCACCATTTTTTCTTTTTTTATTAACTAAAATATTGTTATTCCGAGGAATAGGAAAACCAATTTTTAATAGTAGAGATTCTTTTCTGCCACATTGTATGAATGATTACAGGAAAGGTTAATCTCTGAAATAATATATATTCTTCTTAGTTAAGAAGCCAGTCGTAACCTTTTTCTTCAAGTTCTAATGCTAAAGACTTATCACCTGTTTTGATGATTTTTCCATCTGCTAAAACGTGAACAAAATCAGGCTGAATATAGTTTAGTAATCTTTGATAATGCGTAATCAAAAGAACTGCATTTCCTTCATTTTTAAAATGATTTACTCCATCTGCTACGATTCTTAAAGCATCGATATCCAATCCTGAATCAGTTTCATCAAGAATTGCCAGCTTAGGATTAAGCATCATCATCTGGAAAATTTCATTTCTTTTCTTTTCACCTCCGGAGAATCCTTCGTTCAATGATCTTGAAAGGAAATCTTTTTTAATTCCCAGTTTTTCAGACTTCTCACGAATTAATGCAAGCATTTCTTTTGCCGGCATTTCTTCCAGTCCGTTTGCTTTTCTCGTCTCGTTCAAAGCAGCTTTGATAAAGTTCGTTACAGAAACTCCCGGAATTTCCACTGGATACTGGAAAGAAAGGAAAATCCCTTTGTGAGCTCTATCTTCAGGAGCTTCTTCACTGATGTCCTGTCCTTCGAAAAGAATCTCTCCACCAGTTACTTCGTAATCTTCTTTTCCTGCGATTACAGAAGATAGGGTAGATTTACCAGCTCCGTTTGGTCCCATGATCGCGTGAACTTCGCCCGGCTTTATTTCAAGATTAATACCTTTTAATATTTCTGCGCCATCTTCAATTTTGGCGTGAAGGTCTTTAATTTGTAACATTCTTGCTAACTTTTGCTTTTTATAATTGTATGAGCTTCTTTCCTTTATATACACATCGTCTTTATATTAGGATATTTCCTCAATAGACGGAGAGAAGCTTTTTATATTTTATGTTTATAATAATCTTCAATAAAGACTATAACTTATATTTCCGTTTTAGCGGTTGATCATCGGATAAAAACTCTGAAAACCTTGCCTTTAAATCAATTTGTTTTTATCTGAAGGGTTCTTTTTGATAATATTATCCTACTGAACCTTCTAATGAAATCTCAAGTAATTTCTGAGCTTCAATAGCAAACTCCATTGGAAGCTTATTTAAAACTTCTTTGCTGAAACCATTTACAATCAGAGCAATGGCTCTTTCTGTATCAATACCTCTCTGGTTACAGTAGAAAATCTGATCTTCCCCGATTTTTGAAGTCGTAGCCTCGTGCTCTAACTGTGCCGTAGGGTCTTTGATTTCAATATAAGGGAAAGTATGAGCTCCACATTCATTACCCATCAATAAAGAGTCACATTGTGAAAAGTTTCTTGCTCCTTTTGCAGAAGGCATTACTTTTACCTGTCCTCTGTATGAGTTTTGTGATTTTCCGGCAGAAATACCTTTTGAAATAATCGTTGATTTGGTATTCTTTCCGATGTGGATCATCTTTGTACCTGTATCTGCATACTGGTGGTTGTTGGTAACCGCAATAGAGTAGAACTCTCCGATAGAATTGTCTCCTTTAAGGATACAAGATGGATATTTCCACGTTACTGCTGAACCTGTTTCAACCTGTGTCCAGGAGATTTTTGCATTTCTTTCGCAAAGTCCTCTTTTTGTTACAAAGTTGAATACACCTCCTTTACCTTCTTCATTACCAGGATACCAGTTCTGTACTGTTGAATATTTAATTTCAGCATTGTCTAAAGCGATAAGCTCTACAACCGCTGCGTGAAGCTGGTTTTCATCTCTTGACGGTGCTGTACATCCTTCAAGATAAGAAACATAACTTCCTTCATCAGCTACAAGAAGCGTTCTTTCAAACTGTCCTGTTCCTGCCTGGTTGATACGGAAATAAGTAGAAAGTTCCATCGGGCATTTTACTCCTTTAGGAATATAACAGAAACTTCCGTCAGAAAATACTGCGGAATTCAATGCTGCATAAAAGTTATCCCCTCTCGGAACTACTTTTCCAAGATATTTTCTTACCAAATCAGGGTGGTTTTTAATAGCCTCAGAGATCGAACAGAAAATAATTCCTTTTTCTGCCAGTGTATCCTGGAAAGTAGTTTTCACAGAAACTGAGTCCATTACGATATCTACAGCAACTCCTGAAAGTCTTTTTTGCTCTTCGATATTAATCCCTAGCTTTTCGAATGTTTTCAATAGTTCAGGATCTACTTCGTCAAGGCTTGCCAGTTCAGGCTTTACTTTTGGAGCAGCATAGTAACGGATTGCCTGAAAATCTGGTTTTTCATATTTGATATTAGCCCACTCAGGCTCTACCATTTTCTGCCAGATTTTGAAAGATTCCAATCGCCATTCAGTCATCCATTCCGGCTCTTCTTTTTTAGCAGAGATCGCACGGATGATGTCCTCGTTTAAACCAGTCGGGAAGTCTTCATAATCAATCTTCGTCTCCCAACCGAATTCATATTTTTTATTTTCTAGATCGACTCTTAGATCGTCTTCTGTATATTTACTCATTACTTTTTTTTAGATTTCAGATTTTAGATTTCAAAATCCAGAGTAGCTCTGAGGTCTGAAATCTAGGATCTAATGTCTTTTCTCTAAAGACTAAATGATTCCCCGCATCCACATGTTCTGGATGCATTCGGGTTGTTAAAAACAAACCCTTTTCCGTTCAATCCTCCTGAATACTCAAGAGTTGTTCCTGCTAAATAAAGGATGGATTTTTTATCTATAATAATTTTAATATTATTATCTTCAAAAATCTGATCTGTGTCTGTTTTTTCGTTGTCAAACTTTAAAACATACTCTAAACCAGAGCATCCGCCGCTTTTTACCCCTACTCTTATATAATCTTCAGCAGGGTTAAAACCATCTTCCGTCATTAACTGGATGGCTTTCTCCTTTGCATGGTCTGATACTTTTATCATTGTATTTATTTAGAATGATTTAATGATGCAAAAATACGAACTAATTTCCGCAATCTCAAATCGAAGATATCTATTTTAATGATTCTGATATTAATAGCTATTTCTGTGAGGATAAATTATGTTAAAAAAAGATAAACTAAGCCGTTTACTGTTAAGGTTTTATTTATAATTTTAACCTTGAATCATATTTTGAATCTATAAAGAAGATATATAATGAAGCAATAAAGGAGAAAACTTGTCAAAAAATAGATACAATAAGTCTTTCTTTTGATAATGCTCAATAAATAAAAATATAAATGAAAAAAATAGGTATTATCGCATTGGCGCTCTTTATACAGAATGTTTCTGCACAAACCAACAGATTCGTATATCAGGTGACGATGAAGCCTGATGCGGAAAATAAAACAGATATCAAGACTGAAAATGCTTATCTGGATATTTCTCCGGAAAAATCAGTGTTTTATTCTGAAAACAGAATCAAAAGAGATTCTATTATGCAAAAAGCATTTCAGAGTGGAGGCGGAAGAGCAAGCATCAACAGAGATCAGATGGAAGGATTGAGAACGAATATCAGCTATTCCATTGAAAAAGATAAAACAAATCAAAAGACCTATTTCAAAGACAGAATTGGGCGTGATATTTATTCATATGAAGAAGACAGACCACTGAACTGGAAAATAGAGTCAGAAACGAGAAAAATAGGCGAGTATAAAGTTCAGAAAGCTGAAACTGATTTTGGTGGAAGAAAATGGACGGCGTGGTTTACAACTGACCTACCTTATCAGGACGGACCTTATAAGTTCGGTGGACTTCCGGGATTGATTGTAAAAGTGGAAGATGATAAAGGAGATTATTCTTTTGATTTAATGAAAAATTATAAAATTGCTGAGTTTCCGGCTTTGAACCAGTTTGGAAATACTTTGAAAGTAAAAAGAACAGATTATATCAAGCAGCAGCAAAAATTTAAAGCTGATCCAATGTCGTTTATGAGCCAAAGTGGAGGTGGACAAGGTGGATTTTCTAATACAATAAGAATAGGTGGAGGCGGAAGAGGTCCCGGCGGCGGAAATCAAAATCCTGCCGATATGAGAAAAAGAATGGAAGAAAGGGTGAAAGAAGAGGCTAAGAAAAATTCAAATCCGATCGAATTGCAATAAATAAAAAAGCGGTCTTAAGTCAAGACCGCTTTTTTATATCATTATAATTTTTGATAAAAACTATTTTAATAGCTGGTTGAAAGTATCACCCTGTCTGATATCTCCGGTGTTGTAACCTTTCATAAACCATTCTTTACGCTGTGCAGAAGAGCCGTGAGTAAAACTTTCCTGATTCACATATCCCTGTGCTCTTTTCTGAATATTATCATCGCCAACTGCTTCGGCAGCATCTATGGCAGACTCAATATCTCCTGGTTCCAGAATATGTTTGCTGTCATTGGTTCTTTTTGCCCATACTCCGGCATAGAAATCAGCCTGTAATTCTGTAGCTACGGATACTCTGTTCATCTGCTCTTCGGAATATCTTCCGCTTCTTCTTAATGCATCTACTTTCTGTGTAGTTCCCAAAAGGGTCTGAACATGGTGTCCTACTTCATGTGCAAGAACATAAGCTACTGTAAATTCTGTTACTTTAGCGCCGAATTTTTGCTGAAGTTCACCAAAAAAACTCATATCCATATAGACTTTCTGATCTGCCGGACAATAGAATGGTCCCATAGCAGATTGAGCAGTACCACATGCTGAAGATGTTGTATTTTCGAAAAGAACTACCTGAGGAGCACTGTAAGTCATTCCATTTTCCTTAAAAATCTGATCCCAGGTAAGAATATTCCATTTGGCCATCATATCAACCATTTCTCCAACTTGTTTTTCATCGGCTGTAAGCTCTCTCTGTTCCCCGGAATTTCCTGAAGACTGCATGCCGCCAGAATTCAAAATGCCGGATGGGTCACCTCCCAAAAAGAATACGATGGCTGCTATAATTAAAGTTCCGAGTCCGCCTCCTACAATCATACCGCCACTTCCGCCTCCTGAACCACGGCGGTCATCAACGTTTCCGCCTCTGTCGTCTGTCCATTTCATACTAATAAATTTATGGGTTAATTTAAATATTTTACGCCAGATTATGAGCGAAAATATTTAGATATTTATCTGTTGAGTTGTTTTGTTTTGAGCCAGTAAGAAGTAGATTGATAGGCTGATACAGCATCATCAACCAGTTTCTGATCTGGATCTTTTAATAATTTTTCGTCGTAATACAGTTTAAATTCCGGTTTCAGATCACTTTTTTCCAGTTCCAAAGAATACTGTTTTACCTTTTTAACCGGTGAAATAATAGTCAAACGTTCACCTTTGATAAATCCAAGATCCTGATAGGTTGCCACATAAGCTTTAGGCTGGAATTCAGGTTTAAACACATCCTGACCCAGGAATTTAGATTGATAGTTGAAATTTAATAATCCCATAAGAGTAGGCATTACATCTATCTGAGACATCAGTGCATCAAATTTCTGAGGCTGAATAAATCCTTCAGAGAAAATCATGGCAGGAATTCTGTATTTATCCATTGGAAGTTCTGTTTTCCCGGCGCTGGATGCACAATGGTCTGCAATAATAACAAAAACCGTATTCTTGTACCAGTCTTGTTTCTTAGCCATATCGAAGAACAGCTTAAGAGAGTAGTCTGTATACTTTACACCCCCTTCACGGGATTTTGCTGTTCCCGGAATATCAATTCTTCCGTCAGGATAAGTAAACGGTCTGTGGTTGGAAACCGTCATCCAGTGATTGAAAAATGGTTTTCCTGATTTGGCTTCGGCATTCATCACCTGAATAGCTTTTCTTGCCATATCTTCATCAGCAACCCCCCAAACATTGGCAAAAGTGATTTCTTCAGGTTTAAAGTTGTTTCTGTCTACAATTCCATAGCCGTTCCCTCCGAAGAAGTCCTGCATATTATCAAAATAGCTGTATCCGCCGTATAAAAACTTGACATCATATCCTTTAGACTTGAAAACACTTCCGGTTGTGAATTTATTCTTATTGTCATCTCTCTTGATGATACTTTCTCCTGCTGTAGGAGGAATACACAATGTTAAAGCTTCCAGTCCGCGTACCGTTCTGTTTCCGGTTGCATACAGATTGGTAAACATGAGTGATTTATCAGCAAGACTGTCCAGGAAAGGAGTGATTTTTTGGGTATTGCCATAATGTTCCATGAAATCTGCAGAAAGACTTTCAATGGAGATCAATACTACATTTTTCTTCACTTCAGGCTGCTCCGCAACGACAGCTCTTGATAACGTATGCTGTGGGTACTGGCTTAAAAAATTCTTTTCGGCCTGCTGCTGGTTAATCTGCGAGTAGAACTGGAAGTAATCCAGTTCATTATGGGTAAACGCCCAGTAGAACTTAGGAAGTCCGTTGGCTTCAATTTCGTCGGCGAAAACATTGTCAGATTTGATTTGCATCAAAGACGGTATTGCCAGCGCACTCAACGCGCAAAGTACCATAAAACTGCCCAGAAGAAACATTTTTTGTTTAAAGTCCGGAAGTTCCAGCAATTCATCTTTTGTTTTCTTATAAATGAACCACGTGATGGTAAGGGTAACAAGCATGATGGCAGAAAACAATGGAATTACAGGGTAACTTTCCATGATATTCCCAATCACTTCATTGGTATAAATAAGATAGTCTACAGCAATAAAATTATAACGAACTCCAAATTCATTATAGAAGAAGTATTCACTGACTCCGTTGAAAATGATCAGAAGAACGTATAATAATAATGTGATGAAATATAATGTGTTACGTATTTTTATCCTTTGAGTAGGAAGGAAAAGCATCAATCCAAAGAAAAGAGTTTTTATCCCTACGAAAACAAGCGCTATTTCCATGATGGAACCTCCATACTGCTTGAAAATATTGTTCGGCACAAGCCATATATAAAGGAAGAATAGAACCAGAGCACTCAGAATAATGTGTCCGTAAGGTTTTTTATATTTTGAATTGGAAAGAAAGAGGAAGTAAAGAGCGAGAATGGAACTGGCCAGTATGAAAACAAAAATGTCATTCACCAGACCTATCAGCAAAACTTTTACGACTTCGAAAAATCCAAAACTAGCAGTAGTAATAGGATGAAAAAAGAATACTGTTCTTATTATCAACGAAATAATAAGATAGAAAATTCCTAAATACAGGAAGGGTTTTATTTTTTTTAAAAACATGTATTGTCTGTCTTTATTAATTTTCACAAAGATAGTTTTTGTAGGGAACTTTTGACGGAAAAAAAGAAAAACATCCTTTTTATTAATAAGATTTATGAATTATTTATATACTAATAAAAAAGGGACTATTAAAAATAGCCCCTTTATATTGTTAAAGTGAATAAAAAGTTAAGAATGTCCGAAACCGATATTCCCCTTTTTATCAGATAATCTCTTTTTGAAATCAATCATTCTTAGCGCTGTAACGGCTGCTTCCACTCCTTTATTTCCAAGATCTCCACCACTTCTTGCAATAGATTGTTCTTTGTTATCATCTGTTAATACACAGAAAATAGTGGGGGTGTCCGTCATGATGTTACAGTCTTTGATTCCCTGCGCTACTGCAGAGCATACATAGTCAAAATGTGGAGTTTCCCCACGGATCACACATCCGATAGAAATTACTGCATCATATTTTCTCTCTTTGCAAAGCTGCATACTAGCATAGCTTAATTCGAAAGCTCCTGGTACAGGGAAAAGTTTGATATTTTCAGGTTTTACCCCTTCTTTTTCAAGGATTTCCAAAGCTGCATCACGAAGATTGTAAGTTACAAAATCATTCCACTCAGAAAAAACAATGCCGATAGAAAAATCTTCGGCATTAGTTATATGAAGTGGCTTGTAATCGGATAGATTAACTGTTGCCATTTTTTAATAATATTTAGTCATTTCGATATAAGAATCAGACATTCCATTGTCGTAGTCCTGATATTTCTCGTCAATTGCAGAGAAGTATTTTTTAGCTTCTGCATTTTTCTTTAATCCTAAAGCAACAATACCTGCTTTTCTTGTAAAATAATACGTTGTATAAGGATCATCAGATGCTGTAGCAGCCTGATCTAATAAAGACAGAGCTTCATCATTTTTGTTAAGACCTGATTTTGCATCAGCCATTGCTCCATACTTCATTGCCATCAAGGTTTTGTTTTTGGAAGAGAATTTATCCAAAAGATCATATGCTTCCTGGAACTTTCCTTCTTTGAATTTTAATAAACCAGCATTGTAAGCAGAAAGTTTACCAATTTCAGTAGAAGAATATTCATTAGCTGTACCTATAAAACCTGGATTAGCTGCAGATTTTCCACCTAAGGCATCTTTATCTTTACCTTCCGTAAGATTTTTTTGAGCAGCAAGGAAACTTTTTACAGCCTCAGTGTTCTTTGGAGCAATTACAAATTGCTTATAAGCAAAGAATCCTAAAACTCCTAAAATCAAAGCTCCAAATACAAAACCAAGCGGCTTTGAATATTTTTCAACAAATCTTTCAGTGTTTAAAGCCTCTCTGTCAAGGTCTTTAAAGAACTCAACTGTTTCTTTACCTTCTTGCTCGTTCTGAGCACTCTTTCCCAATTTTGCCATAAGTTTTTAAAAATTGAAATGCAAATTTAATTGTTTCTGAGAGATTTACAAAATACTTTGTGAGTATTATTGACGAAATCTTGTGAATTGTTAATGGTGAATGATGAATTTATTAAAAAAAAGATGCTTCGAGATGTTCAGCATGACACTTCTGATAGTGCTTGTTCTAATCTCACAGTAAATGATTAGCGTTGTCATGCTGAACCTTTCGAAGCATATATATTAAGTCTTAGTATCCTAAAATATGGTAGATCTCTGCACCGAATTTCTTCAGTTTTTCATCACCGTTCAGACCTTGTAAACCGATAAGGAAACTAAACTGTGAAACAATTGCTCCTTGCTTTTCTACCAATTTTGCTGCAGCTTCAGTAGTTCCTCCCGTGGCTAAAAGATCATCATGGATTAAAACTCTTTGTCCAGGTTTTATCTGGCCTTCACGGGTTTCAATAATGGCACTTCCATATTCCAGATCATACTTTTCTGAAATAATTGGCGGGGGAAGTTTTCCTGCTTTTCTGATTAGAATAAATGGTACTTCCAATGCCACAGCGATAGCGATTCCAAAAAGGTAACCGCGGCTTTCAATTCCGCAGACTGCATCTATTTTTCCTTTACTGAATGCAACAAGGTCTGCAATGACATCTTCGTAAAGTTTTGGGTCTAAAAAGATAGGTGAAATATCCTTAAACTGGATTCCCGGAATCGGAAAATCAGGGATATTTTCAATTGTTTCTTCTAATCTTTTGATCAGTTCTGCTGAAGCCATTTATTAATTGATTTTATAGCTGGAAATTTTCCAGTCTCCATTTACATTTTTAAGCCCGAAAGTTACTTTTAAAGAAGTTGTCTTCCCACTTTTATCCGTTACATCATAAGTAGCGTTTACGCTCGCACTATTAGCATTAGCTCCACTTGTCGTAATGTTTTTTACATTTACATTTTTTACAGATCCAAAGCCTGAAGTAGGATTTGAGAAAGATTCATAACTTCCCCAGCTTGGATTACTGGCTGTTTCGTATGCTGCTTTTAAGTTTTGAGAACTCACACTGTTCAGGAACTTACTTACTGTATTTTTAGGGTCTGCAGTAGGCTGCTTTGGTGCAGCTGGTGTTGCTGGAGTAGCTGTTGCAGGATCCGTAGTTGCTCCAGGAGTTGCTGTTGGATTGTTTGGATCTATCACTGCGCTTGGTTGCTCTGTCACCGCTGTCGAATCAGTTTTTGGAATGGCAGGAACTTTTAGAGCTGCTGCATTGACATCAAGCCCGATTTTAGACATTTTGAAAGTCTTGGCAGTTGTTTTTACAGAAACCGTGATATCAATTTTATTATCTACCACTTTTGAAGCAGGGATAGAAGAGAACTTTAAATTGAATCCTTTAAAGTTATTATCCTGCATAAGGTTTTTAGCAGTAGCCAATCTTACACCGTTACTGAAGACTTCAAGAGTGGCTTCAAGGCCAGCTCCTGTGAAAGATACAGGGTTTCCGGCTGCATCTACAAGTCTTGGAACAATCTGGATTGCTGTAGGTGCTCCGGTTCCGTCATCTCCCGTAGGTCTTGTCACAAGGCTTAGTGATCCGGCTTTCACATCGTTAGGATCGCTTTCTTTAGCTTTATCATCCCCGAAGATATTCATCTCTCCAAGTGATGGTGGGGCAGTACTTGCCCATTCTATTCCGTTTTTCTGAGCCACTTCGTCAGCCAAAGACATGATTTCAGGAACTTTCTTTCCGTTAATCAGTTTTCCAAGGGCTTTTAGCTCATTGATATCACCGTCTGCCTCTACTCCAAATGTTTTAAGGATATAAAGAGCTTCATTAAACTTAATCTGCTTAATGGTAGGTAAACTGGAAGTCATATCATTGATACTTGACTGCAGTGTTTTAGTATTCGTAGCATCTACATGATCTTTCTTGCATGCTGTAAAAAGCAACAGACTGAAAACAAGTAGAAAAGAAAACTTTTTCATTTTTATTTGGTTTGTTGCAAATTTAATAAAACCTTTATTAATACTGGATTTTATTTTCACTTTATGTTTTATGGCTTGTTTTATTTCTTTTTCATAATAGCCATAATCCTATATTTTTACTTTTTTTGGGGTTGTTCTTTTAAGTCTCCTTTGAAAAAATTGCTGAAGATGGTCTGCATATTCGGGAATGAAGAATCCTGCCAGTAAGAAGTTTTGTAATTACTGTTTTCTTTATCAAATTTTACTTTTTCAATATCATTGTCGTTGTTAAAGCTAAGTTCTGTAGGATAGAAATTTGTGTAAACGGCAATCTGATTGTATTCGGGTTCGCTTTTGTGTTTAAGCTTAACAAAAACAAGTTCATTGTATTCAAGAAAATCTTTCAATGTCTTTTCTGATCCCTTTTCAAAAGACATATTCAATATGGTTCTGATATCATAAAATCGATATCCGAAAAATGAAAATTCTTTTTCCTGAAGTGCTCCGCCTGTCACCTCAATCTGATCTTTACGATCGCCTTTCAATTCTCTGATGATATTTCTTTTTGTTTTATATTCTTCCGGATTTCCTACATTTTTAAGTTTTGGAATCTGTAGAGAATTTCCATAATCCCATGATGAAGTTTCTTTCTTCTCGTTTTTAGGTTCTGTCAATCTGAAAACCCTGTATTGTTCCACGTTTGTACTTTTTAGCTTTTTTGTTTTGTTGTCAAAAATATAGGTTACAATTCCATCGGTATAACTATTCAGTTTATTATTTACGGTCACGTAAGCATTAAAATTTCCTTTGATAAAAATGTATTTGGCAGGTTTGTTATTTTTGATAACTACGGTTTCAATCTCTTTTACCTGATCATTGATTTTAATAATGGGCTGGTCAAAATCGGAATATGATAAGGTGGCAACAGGAAAATTATTATAGACAAGCTGAAACTTTTCCTGCGAGGGAGATAATGATTGTTTGTCAATCTTGCCTTCAATATCTGAGTATGCCAGAATAGTTCCATCTTTCCCAAACACTGAAACTCTGGGAAGGGGAGCACTACTTTTTTCAGAAACGAAAGTGATGGTCTGTGCAGAAATAAAACTATATAAAAAAAGAAAGAATGTGTAAAGGAAAAGTTTGGTTTTCATAGTAAGTTTTTTTTAATTGTTGATCCCATCAATGGCGACGAGTTACCTGATATACATAAAAAAAGACTGATTGTTTTAACAATCAGTCTTTTATAATTTTATTTTGTTACAAGTCCTTAGAAAGGATACTCATAAATTTCAGATTCGTGTAAGAATGGGTTTCCTGTAGGAATCAACTTCAGTTTAGATAAAGCTGAAAGTACAGTAAACATAAATAATCCAGCTACGAACAGGATTGCTCCTAGGATTAACAGGAATACTTCAGGAGTGTTCCAGTATGGTCCTACTGTTCCTGGCATTACCATGTTGAAGTAATCTAAGATGTGTCCTAAGATTACTACTACTGCCATTGTAGTAACTACTTTGTAGTTTCTCTTGATGCTGCTGCTTACTAATACCAATAGTGGTAATAAGAAGTTGATGATCAACATCGGTAAGAAAGTAGGAGAGTAGTGCTGGAATCTACCGAAGAAGTAGTTAACCTCTTCCGGAACGTTGGCATACCAGTATAACATGAACTGAGCGAACCATGTATATGTCCAAAGCATACTTGTAGCGAAAAGGAATACTCCTAAATCGTGTAAGTGGTTATCATTGAACTGTGGTAAGAAACCATTTTTCTTAAGGTAAACACTTAATAGAATGATTACAGCAATACCACTTGAAAGGCAGCTAACCATTGAATACCAGATATACATTGTAGAATACCAGTGAGGGTCAATAGACATTAACCAGTCCCAAGCCCAAGCTGCAGAAGCAAATCCGAAGAATGCAATATATCCTACTGCCCATCTGTAAAGCATTTGATACTCTACTTTAGATTTCGTTTCATCTACTTTCTTAGACTGAGCTTTCAATTTCCAAGCGAAGAAAGAAGCACCAATCACATAGATTAAAGTTCTTACTGCATAGAAAGGAATATTTAAGAATTTTTTCTTTTCAAATAAGATCACATCAAAATGCGGAGAATCCGGGTTTGTCAATTCAGGGTCCATCCAGTGGAATAAGTGACCATTATGAGTGATGTTTAAGATCATCAGGATTACCAGGATTGCACCACCGTAAGGAATATAAGAAGCAATAGCTTCCATTACTCTTGTAATGATGATTGGCCATCCTGCATGGGCAGCGTGCTGAATAGAATAGAAGAATAATACGCAGCAGCTTACTCCAAAGAAAAATACAGCTACAAAATGTATTGCTGCTAAAGGCTGGTTGTGTACCTGCAATGTAGCGTGCTCAAGGTGAGCCGCGTGATCCTGAGGTCCAACCATTTCACTTGAGTGTGTAGGAGCAGTATGACCTGAAGCATGAACAGCTTCCATCATTTGTTCTATTTTCTCAGTAGATATTCCTTTGTTCAAAAAGAAACCAATACCGAAAAGAACTAAACCTACAACAAGAAGTATTATAGAAGTTGATTTTAATTTTGGTGAAAAACTATACATTTCTTTTCTTATTTTTTAGTTTCGGTAGTCGTTTCAGTTGTTGCTGGTGCCGCCGCTGTAGCTGCTGCCGGTGCTGCTGCTCCTTTTTTGAAAGCACTCATCACATACATTGCTACTCTCCATCTGTCTCCTGCGTTCAATTGTCCCGCATAAGATCCCATGGCATTTCTACCGTTTGTTAATACATAATGAACAGATCCTACAGTAATTTCTCTGTCAGCATAGTTGGGTACTCCAGAGAATGCTCCACTTTGAACGATAGGTCCTTGTCCATCACCTCCTGTACCGTGACATGCAGCACAAGTGTGATCAAACAGTATTTTACCTCTTTCAAGATCCTTAGCTGCATTAGCTGGGTTCAAAGGAGATGCTGTAAGTTTTTTAGATGCTTCATACCCTGCGTTGTACTCGTCAACATTCTTAGGTAATAAGCTTTCTTCAAAAACTCCGTCTTTATTCTGAGGAACTGATCCTTCAACCGGAGAAAGACCTGTTGCACCATTATTTTTAACAAAAGCAGGAATTTCATTTTCATGATCTGAATAAGCATCCTGAGCTTTCATCAATGGATCATAAGCTACCGGAAAATACATGTCCGGGAAATATACCAACGGAGTATTCTCCTTTGGTCCGCAAGAGTTAAGTAAAACTGTTGTTAAACCTAAAACCGCTGTAATTTTTAATACATTCTTTTTCATTTTAAGCGTCTTTAACAGTTATTTCTTCAACTCCAGTTTCAATAAGCAACTGTTTTACAGATTCTACATCTTCAGTTACGAATTCCATCATGAATTTATCATCAGTCGTTCTTGGATCCGGGTTCTGAGCAGGAGCTCCTGGATACATTTTGTTTCTAACTAGGAAAGTTAAAGACATCATGTGAGCAGCACAGAATACCATTAATTCGAACATTGGAACTACGAATGCCGGCATGTTGTGTCCCCAGTCAAAAGCTGGTTTACCACCGATATTCTGAGGCCAGTCGTGATTCATCACGTACCAGGTAAGAGTAGCACCAATAGTTACACCATAACAAGCATAGATGAAAGCGGCATCAGAAATTCTAGTTTTCTTTAAACCTAAAGCTTTGTCTAGTCCGTGAACCGGAAACGGAGTATAAACTTCGTTAATTGCGATTCCTTTATCGTTGAATGCTTTAACGCCGTTCATTAAATCGTCGTCGTCAGCATAAAGTCCGTATACAATTTTAGTGGTGCTCATCTCCTTCTTTTGCTTTATAAGTTTCACCTGAGATTTTCAAAATCGATTTTAATTCAGCCTGTGCAATTACAGGGAATGTTCTTGCATATAATAAGAATAATACAGAGAAGAATCCGATCGTTCCTAAGTATACACCCACATCAATGATCGTTGGCTTAAACATTGTCCATGATCCTGGTAAGTAGTCTCTTGAAAGGTTGATAACGATGATATCAAAACGCTCGAACCACATACCGATGTTGATGATCAATGCAACGATGAATGTCCAGATAATGTTCGTTCTTAGTCTCTTGAACCAGAAAGAAGCAGGAATAACAAGGTTACAGATGATCAATGACCAGAATGCCCACCAGTAAGGTCCTACAGCAGCACCCGGAGAAAGATATGTGAAATCTTCGAATCTAGATCCTGAGTACCATCCGATGAAATATTCAGTTGCGTAAGCTACAGTTACCATACCACCGGTTAAGATGATTACGATGTTCATAATTTCGATATGATACATTGTAATATACTCTTCTAAGTGACACACTTTTCTTGCAACCAATAATAGGGTCTGTACCATTGCAAATCCTGAGAAGATTGCACCAGCAACGAAGTAAGGAGGATAGATTGTTGAGTGCCATCCTTTAATTACTGAAGTTGCGAAGTCAAATGATACGGTAGTGTGTACTGAGAATACAAGTGGAGTTGCCAAACCTGCAAGAACCAAAGAAAGTTCTTCGAATCTTTGCCAGTGTTTTGCTTTACCACCCCAACCGAATGCAAGGAATGTATAAATTTTCTTAGTCCAAGGAGTTTTAGCTCTATCTCTGATCATTGCAAAGTCAGGGATAAGTCCCATAAACCAGAATACAGTTGATACTGAGAAATACGTAGAGATCGCAAATACGTCCCAAAGTAGAGGAGAGTTGAAGTTCCCCCAAAGAGAACCGAATTGGTTTGGTAAAGGGAATACCCAGTATCCAACCCAAACTCTACCCATGTGGATTACAGGGAAGATTGCTGCCTGTACAACCGCAAAGATCGTCATCGCCTCTGCTGATCTGTTTACAGACATTCTCCATCTCTGTCTAAATAATAATAATACTGCGGAGATTAGGGTCCCGGCGTGACCGATACCTACCCACCATACGAAGTTGGTAATATCCCAACCCCAGTTAATAGTTCTGTTAAGCCCCCATGCTCCAATACCTGTCCCGATAGTGTAAGCGATACAGCCGAATCCATAGAGGAATAGAACTAGTGCAGCATATAATGAGATCCACCATAATTTACCTGCTCTTTCTTCGATAGGTCGTGCGATATCTTCTGTAATATCGTGATAAGTTTTGTGACCAATAATTAGAGGTTCCCTTATCGGAGCTTCGTAATGTCCTGACATTTTTTACCTATTTATTATTTAAACTTTATTTTTCTACTCTGTTTCTTACTTTAGTGTGATAGAACACGTTTGGTTTTGTTCCGATCTCCTCTAGTAAATAATATCTTCTGTTAGATGCATACTGCTTTCTAATTGAAGAATCTTTATCATTCATGTCTCCAAATGTCATTGCTCCAGTAGAACAAGCTTTAGAACAAGCAGTCTGGAATTCTCCATCCTTCACTCTTCTTCCTTCTTTCTTAGCCTCAAGAATAGTATTCTGAGTCATTTGGATACACATTGAACATTTCTCCATTACCCCTCTAGTTCTTACAACTACATCCGGGTTAAGTACCATTCTTCCTAAATCGTTGTTCATGTTGAAATCGAACTTGTCATTTAGGTTATAAGTAAACCAGTTGAAACGTCTTACTTTGTACGGACAGTTGTTTGCACAATATCTGGTACCGATACATCTGTTGTAAGCCATATGGTTTTGACCTTGCTTACCGTGTGAAGTAGCCGCTACCGGACATACAGTTTCACATGGAGCGTGGTTACAGTGCTGACACATTACTGGCTGGAAGATTACATCCGGGTTGTCTGCAGGGTGGTTTAATGCACCTCCTTCTTTATTGAATGCAGTACCGTATAATTCTGGTACAGCCATTCCTTCTTTCAATCCTTCGTATACTTCTACCGTTTGTCTTGAAGAATAGTAACGGTCAATTCTTAACCAGTACATATCTCTGGACATTCTTACTTCTTCTTTCCCTACTACAGGAACGTTGTTTTCTGCCTGACAAGCAATAATACATGCTCCACAACCAGTACAAGAGTTCAGGTCGATAGATAAGTTGAAGTGAGGACCATCTGTATCATCAAAAGCATCCCAAAGGTCGATTTTTCTCGCTGGAAGTGCTCCGCTGATAGTGTGGTATTCCAAAGGTTTGTTCCATCCTTTGTGTTCATCATCGAAAGCTACGTTGATGAAATCTGCCAAAGGAACTTCCTTCGCGATCTCATAACGACCCATTAATGTATTTTGAAGCTGGATACCTGCGAACTCGTGATCTTCTCCTGTTTTCTCAATTTTAACACCTGAAAGCACAAGGTTAGAACCGTCAAATAAAGGATAAGCATTTACTCCAGTATCAGCAGTTGCTCCTGAGTTTTTCTTACCATAACCAAGTGCAAGACCTACAGATCCTTCGGCTTGTCCTGGTTGTACGAATACAGGAACGTTTTCTATTTTAACTCCGTTTACAGTAAGGTTTACAATAGAACCATCTAACTGCATTCTCGCGTTAAGATCGTTGTCAATTGCAAATTTCTCTGCATCTTTAGGAGAAATTGTAAGGTAGTTATCCCAAGACATTCTTGTGATTGGGTCAGGTAACTCTTGTAACCAAGGGTTGTTTGCCTGAGTACCGTCTCCCATTGAAGTCTTAGTGTATAATACTAATTCTAATTCAGAAGCTTTAAAGTTTCCTAGTTCAGCAACAGCCTGAGCAGCGTTTCCTCCTGTATAAGCTAAAGTAGTTGCGTTGGTAGAAGTGTTGATACCGTTGTACAATGCTTTGTTGAAAGAAGTACCACCTAAAAGAGAAGCAGAGCTTGCTTTTAAATAATCGTAGTAGTTGTTTGCTGCATTGTTTTTACCATTCTTCCAAACCAATAAAGATTCTTCAATCTGTCTTGATTTGTAGATTTTCTGAATTGTTGGCTGCATTAATGAATATACACCAGTCTGTGGTTCGATATCTCCCCAAGACTCTAGCCAGTTAGCTACCGGAATGACAGCTTTCGCTGCTTTGTACATTTCATTTTTCTTATCTGCTACAGCAACTACGTAAGGAACTTTTGATAAAGATTTTTTGAAATCTTCTCCTTTTGGATGAGAGTAGATAGGGTCCACGTTGTTTGTAATCAATACACCAACTTGTCCACCGTTTACCCATCCTAAGAATTCCTGGTATTTAGCAGCGTTGAATTCTTTAAGGAAGTTTGCCTTACCTGTAAAAGCTACTGAACCTAATTTTTGGTTGATTAAGTGTGCTAAAACCTGTGCTCCTTTAGAACCGTCAGCGAAAACAACAGCTTTGCTTCCTTTTGCTTTCAATTCATTAGCAATTTCAGTTGCAGTCTTATCAGAAGTACCGCCACCTACGATTGCGTTGTAAACTTCAACTAAAGTTTTGTTTACAGCACTTGGTTTTAATCTGTATCTTGAGTCAGCATTAGCACCGGTTAAAGACATGTTAGATTCCACCTGAATGTGTCTCAACATGTTTGGTCCTGGCTTTCTAGCTGCTGCATAAGAAGTTTCTAAGCTTGAAGCGTTATAGTCTCCTAAGAAATCAGCCTGGAAAGAAACTACCAATTCAGAACCTTTAAGGTCATAAACAGGTAATGCTCTTTGTCCGAATACTTCCTGAGCTGCATCTAATCCTGCAGAGTAAGGGAAAGCATCATATGTTACTAATTCAGCTGTAGGATATTTAGCTTTGAATTCAGCGAATAACTTTTTGAAAGTTGGTGAAGCAAAAGAGTGTGATAATACCACAATCTTTTTGCCAGACGCTTTAGCTTCTTCCAACCCTTTGATAACGAAACTGTCTACTTTATCGAAAGTTTCATCTTTACCGTCTAGTTTAGGCTGCTTTACTTTATCGTTATCATAAAGAGAAAGTACACTTGCCTGAGCTCTTGCGTTAGTTTTACCTAAATCGCCACCAGCCGGGTTGGGTTCAATTTTGATAGGTCTACCTTCACGGGTTTTTACTAAAACACTAGCAAAGTCGAAACCGTCAAAATAAGTTGAAGCGTAATAATTAGGGATTCCCGGAATAATATCATGCGGCTTTACCACATAAGGAATCGTTTTGATTACCGGAGCTTCGCAGGCAGCTAATGTTACTGCTGCTGTAGAGAACCCTAGTAATTTAAGGAAATCTCTTCTTGAAGTACTAGATCCGTTTTTCTCAGCATCTCCAAGGAAATCTTCTACCGGAATTTCTTCCTGAAACTCTTTCTGAGCCAGCTTATTATTCAAAGCTGGATCTTTAAGTTCATGAATACTTCTGAATTGTATTTTGTTTGAAGCCATTTATACTTCTAATTTTTTAGTTATTAATAATGACATTTACCACACTCAAGACCTCCAATTGCATCTACAGTGATCTTACCTCCATCTTGAGGATATTGTTTTTTCAACTTGTCATGTAGATTTTTGAAGTACTCTTTATTATAACCGTTGTTCATATCAACTTCAGTCGTTCTGTGGCACTCGATACACCATCCCATAGTAAAGTCGTTTGCCATCTGAACAACATTCATTGTATCAATTTTACCGTGACAAGCTTTACATACAACATCAATTTTGTTGTTAGGATTCTTTTTGTTGAAAGAATTGATGATCGCCTGTTCCCCAGCAATTACGTGCTGTGAGTGGTTGAAGTAAACGAAGTCTGGCATGTTGTGGATTCTTGTCCATTCAACCGGCTGTGTTTTTCCTGTGTACTGTTGTTTTGCAGGATCCCAACCTGTTGCAGCGTAGATCTTCTGGATTTCACCGTCATAGAATGCCTTGTCTTTTCCAGGCTCCATGTAGTGATCTGCGTTGTATTCAGAAATCGTTCTGTGACAGTTCATACAAACGTTCATAGAAGGAATCTCAGATACTTTTCCGTATTTAGCACTAGAGTGACATAACTGACAGTCAATTTTCTGTTCTCCGGCGTGAATTTTGTGAGAGAAGTAGATAGGTTGCTCAGGTTTGTACCCTTTGTAAACCCCAATCCACATTAACCAGTTCCATACTCCGTAAGCGGCTAAAATAGCAAGGATTGCCAATAAACCTTTACCAATGAAGTGGAACTTCTCATACATTTCACTGAAAGAACGAACTCTTGTTTCATTAAGTCCAGCTAAATCTTCAGACTGACCTAGTTTTACCAATTGTCTTAGCTTAACCAAGATCCAAACCAGTAAACCTGCGATCGCTAAAAGTGAAATGATGACAACGTTTGTTGTAGTTTTGTCTGCAGAAGCTGCCGCAGTAGCGTCAGTTGCAGGAGTTGCTTCCGGTTTTTTCTCCTCCGGAGCAGGAGGGTTAGTTGTGAAAGCTAAAATGTCGTCAATATCCTTATCTGTAAGATTTGGAAAGACCTGCATTTCAGTCTTGTTAAACTTTTCAAAAATCTCATTGGCGTATTTATCCCCAGAAGCTCTTAGAGCTTTGTTGTCTTTGATCCACTTGTGAAGCCAATCTTTGTCTACACCACCTTCTGTCTTTACACGTTCTACAACCCCTTTTAGAGGTGGTCCTACAACTTGTTTGTCCAGCGCGTGACATGCAGTACAATTCGCTTTGAAAAGTTTCTCTCCGTTTTTAGGATCGCCGTCTTGCCCGTAAAATGAAGCACTGGTTGATAGCAATAAGCCTATTGCGATCAACGTTTTTTTATAATGCTTTCTCCAACTAATCATTTAAATTATCTTATGTTAGTAAATTATTGAACATTCAATCAATTCCGCAAAAATAATATTTTTAACAGGAATTTAACGGTATATCGAAAAGGGAAAATATCATTTACGTTTAATTTGTATTGATTCTAAATAACCAGTTTGGTATAGTTTTTTAATTTGTATAAATTTGCGGAAACAAGTTTAAATGAGAAATCTAATCAAAATATTTTCGATATTATCATTATTTGGATTTTATAATATTGAAGCACAACAAGTTGTTAAAAAGGATACCCTGTCGGGAACAGAGCTTATTATGACAATGGATTCCAAAATAAATGCTGCTTTGGAAGGAATTGAAGGAAAGTGTGCGAAAGTTACTCCAACAAATTCTCCTAAAGATTTCGGTAATAATGATAGTGGAATTTCTACAGGAATCAATACAAAACCACCTAAGATCTTTGTACCGAGCAGAGAGCTTACCAATGCTGAAATCTGTAAGAAAAATCCTAGAATTTTAGGGTTCAAAATCCAGATTACAACGGTAAAAAGTAATGAGGAGGCTAATGAGGTGAAGTCTTATTTCAGAAAAAGATTCCCGAATCTGAAAGTGGAGACCGATGCTTCTTTAAGACCAAATTATAAGATTTTAGCTGGAAGTTATTTCACAAAACAAAGTGCCGCCAGTGATCTTTCGAAAATCAGAGAATACTTTAAATCTGCAGTTGCAGTACAGTATAGAATTTTCTGTGCCGAGGCGAAATAAGAAGAATTTATTTCAATATAAAGAACAAAAAGCTGAGAAATTTCTCAGCTTTTTTTATTCATAATAATTTTCCATAAACCAGAAGAATTCTGCCATTCTAAAGATATTGTTGATCAGCAGATAAGTAAATAATATTGCCACAATGAATGTTAAAAATGACATCATTTTCGGTGATGATCTGTACGCAAAAAAGAGCCATCCTACAAGCAAAGGATAGACAAAAACAAAATGTCCTCCGTAGATGTAGGAAGTATGAAGACCAAATCTCATCACGCAATGGATGATGATATCAACTGCAAATGAAATAGTAATGATCTGGACCCATTTATTCTTGAAATTTTTAAAATAACTCCAACTTATCAGGATTAATAATATTGCTACGAAAAAGTAAGGAATGGCAGATGAATAAAGATCCATATAAAGTCCTTTGAAATTGAACCCTTTCATATTGTGCTTGTCCGACATGATGAAGCTGGGGAAAAGAATATTCCCGCCAAAGAAAAATGAAAGAATCATATCCCATGTCGGCATAGATTCTACATTGGAAAACTTTTCATATTGCTGATTGGTTTTTGAAAAGATATTCTGATATTTAAAATCGATTCTGTTCAGATAAAGCAGGATAAAACAAATAACCGCAATTATTGCCCTTAATGTTGCATTTCCGAACTTCTTCCAGCTTGTAAAAATGCCTTTCTCAAAAATAAGAGGAATGAAAACTTTTACAAAGTTGGTAATAGTAAGTCCTCCGATAGTAATCCCAGCCAATGATAAGGCTGTTGCTGGTATTTTCTCTTCTTTCCTTAGTTTGATTGCCGCATAGTAGTTGTATAGCGATAGTAAAAATAAAGTGTAGGTAAAGTTTTCCGGTGTGAAAGACAAGATGATATTAGTGGCAAAAGCTCCAAAGAATAATACGATTAAAAGGCTTAACCATAAAGGAAGCTGAATGATATTCTTTACATATTTAAATACCTGAACAATGTTCAATGTGATGATGATATTACTGAGCCATGCCAGAGTAAGCCTGAAATTAGCATCCATTTTTCCTCCTGAAATAAATAACGAAAATTCTCTTATCCAGTTAAAAAAATAGTAAGATAAAGGGTGTCTCTCAAAGCTGCCTCCCGTCATAAGGATAGATTTGTTGTCAAAGCTGAAATAGGCATCCCATGGAATTCTGCTGTCAAAAATAATCCTGTAATGAAGGGCAATATAAGATCCCAGAATTCCATAGCAGACAATGAAAAACAGAAATACTGCCAGTTCGGTATAAGTGGATGGAAAAACCAGTTTAAGAAAATTGATACATTTTGTTTTGATAAAAGACACGGGTCAAATTTTTTGCAAAAGTAAAATAAAAAAACCACCAAAATTGGTGGTTATAAAAGTTTGTATAAACGTTGTTATTGTTTGATTACTTTCTCGGTTTTGGAAGTTCCGTCTGAGAAGTCTACTTTTAATAGATAAACTCCTTTTGGAAGCGAAGAAATATCCAATCTTTCTGAAGTATTGTTGAGTAGAGATTTTCCACTTGCATCAATTACTGTAGCAGATTTGATTTTTTTGTCTGTTTTTATATTGATTTCTCCTTTTGTAGGGTTTGGATAGATGTTTGTGAACTCTTTAACTTTAGCATTGGATTCCTGAGTCGCTAATGTAGCGCTTGCTAAGACCTGTACATCATCTATGGAAAGACTATCTGCATCATTGGCAACATAACGGAATCTGAATTTAACGTTCGCCTGCCCTGCATAGGAAGCTAAGCTCACGGTAATTGCTAATGTTTCATAATCCGTATATACTCCGTAGTTTTCTTCAACCCATACCTGATTCCAGGTAGTCCCTCCATCTGTGGAGACCTCTACTTTTAAATCTCCGTTAGGATTTGGATCAACCATGTATTCGTATCCAATTTTAGCATTGAACTTTAGTACCGGACTTGTTGTTCCTACCAAACTGAAGGAGGGGCTTGTTAAATGAGCGTCCTGTGCCTGGGCAATCCATCCTATAGCGGCAGATTTTCCACCATTGATATTGAATGTTGCTTGTCCGGTTGCATTAAATATGGTAGTGGTAAATCCCCAAGGTCTTGAAGCCACATTTGTTCCGGTTGTCCATCCTGTTGGAGGAAATGTCGTACCCTGAAAAGTTTCTGTGAGAATCTGTGCGTTCCCAAATACAAAAGAGATTAGGGAAATGAATAGTAATTTTGTTTTCATTTGGTTTACGTTTAAAGTTGTTAGTAAATGTAATAAAAAAATGAAAATAATTACATGTTTTTTAATTTTTTATGAATATTTGTTAATTACGAACTGCATGAAAGTGTGGAACATCCGGCAGTATCATCATATCCAGACGGTCTTTTGGCGGAGAACTCGGGGTATATTTCCTGATATGGATTTCCGAGTGCTTTCATGAGCTTTTCCAGCATCTCTTTTTTGCCATTGCTGATCTCTTCAATGCATTCGTAGAGAAGATAATTTCGGAGTATAAATGTTGGATTTGCCTTTTCCATTATAGCTAAAGAGTCTTCTTCTGAAATAGAGTTTAAAGCTTTTCTTGCTTCATATCTTTTGATGAAACTATTTAGCTTTTCCAGCTTTTCTTCATTCAGGATAATATAAGAGACATCTTTAAAATGTTCTGATATATTTGTGGCTTGGGTTATTTTTTTCAGTTGATTGAAAAACAAGGTGTAATCTAACTGAAGTTCTTGCATAAGACCCTGCCAGCTGGTGAAAAACTCTTCATCATCCTTTTGAAGCTGATCAAAACCGAACTTTTTACAAAGCATCTGGTCATGAGCTTCCCAAAAATAAGTTCCGAAATTATTTAAAGTATCTTCTAAAAACTTTTCATCTTTGATTAACGGATGAAGAGCATTGGCAAGCTGCCAAAGATTCCATTGGGCAATTTGTCCCTGTTTTCCGAATGCATATCTTCTTCCCGGAAGGTCTGTTGTGTTGGGTGTGAAATTCAAATCATATTCATCCATCATGGAATAGGGACCATAATCAATGGTTAATCCGAGAATTGACATGTTATCTGTATTCATTACTCCGTGTACAAAACCGACTCTGAACCATTCAACCATTAAGTTAGCCGTTCGGGTGCAGATATTTTCAAAGAAATCTCTGTATTTCGTACTGTCAGTAGCTGTAATTTCCGGATAATAATTTTCAATGGTAAAATCGGCAAGTTCCTGAAGATTATTGTATTCTCTTTGGGCAGACATAAGTTCAAAATGTCCGAAACGTAAAAAGCTTTCAGCAGTTCTGATGACCACTGCACCTTTTTCAAGCTGTGGATTTCCACTGTACATGATATCGCGCATCACATCTTCACCCGTAAAAGCAAGGCTAAGCGCTCTTGTTGTAGGTATACCTAAATGATGCATGGCCTCACTCATAAGATATTCGCGTACAGAAGACCTTAATACGGCTCTTCCATCAGCATGTCTGGAATATGGAGTAGCACCGGCTCCTTTCCATTGTATTTCGGTCTTTTTTCCTGCCTCATTGGTAATTTCACCAGCAAGGATGGCTCTTCCATCTCCAAGCTGTCCTGCCCAGTTTCCGAACTGATGTCCTGCATAAGCTGTGGCGTATGTTCGAACGTTTTCCGGAAGGTTATTTCCAACCAAAAAATTCAGGTCTTCATCTTCATATTTTCCCAGGCCAATTTCTTCTGATAAAGCTTCGTTAAAAGCAATCAATTCGGGTTTATCAAAACCTGCAGGCTTAATAGTAGCAAATAAGACTTTTGGAGTGTTTCTCTGCATAGGGTTATTGGAAAAATCACCAGGAAAAGTTTCAATAAATGGCTGTCTGATACGTTCGATATTCATCCTTCAAAGGTATTAATTAAAAAAGAAAAGACCTTTCAAATTATTGAAAGGTCTTGTGTATTTCTAAAAGAGAATTTATTTATTGAAATCTACTTCATCATTAGAATGAAGGTTTTCATTGATGTTGTCCTCTTTCTTTTCTGTTGGTTTTTTAGGAGTTGGATCTGCCGGCCTTGGATTTTTGATCTCATCGATCGTCTGAAGACTTCCTTCATCTCCATATCCTCCGCTTAGTCCTTTAAGGTTTGAACATCCGTCTTTCCAGTCTGAAGGCTTAACAAACTTGTCATCAGGAGTTACTCCTAAGCTCTTATCAGCCCATACTTTTTTCATGAAAATTGCCCAGATTGGTAGTGCCATTCTCGCACCCTGACCTTCACCTGTTCCAAAGAAGTGGGTTGCTCTGTCTTCCCATCCAACCCATGCTCCGGTTGCCAGTTTTGGTGTGATTCCCATAAACCATCCATCGGAGTTATTCTGAGTTGTTCCTGTTTTAGCCGCAATTTCCACAGCTTTTGAAATTCCTCTTCTTCCTAATTCTCCGGAAGCAGTTCCGTATTGTGCAACACCTTTCATAAGTTCAATCATGGTGTAGGCATACATTGGGTTCATTACTTCTTTAGGCTCTACGTTTACTTCTTTGATTACTCTACTGTTGGCATCTTCAATTCTCCAGATCATCTCTGGTTTGTTGTAATTACCATAATTGGCAAAAGTACTGTAAGCACCTAGCATTTCGTAAATCGTGATGTCTGATGAACCTAAAGCAATGGTATTGTTTCTAGGAATATCTTCTGTTACTCCCAGATCTCTTGCCGTCTGGATTACAGCGTCTACTCCTGTCATTTCAATAAGTCTTGCAGCAACAGGGTTTTGAGAGTGTGCCAATGCATCTTTTAAAGTAAGCATTCCACCTCTTCCCGGTACATGCCATCCGTTATGATCATAAGTTCCGTTAGAAACAGCAGAACAAGGTGTCATTCCAAGTTTCATAATAGCAGTAGCATATACGAAAGGCTTGAATGTAGATCCTACCTGTCTCTTACCTTGCTTGATATGGTCATATTGGAAGTGCTGCCAGTCTATACCACCTACCCAAGCTTTGATTTCTCCGGTTCCCGGAACCATAGACATCAAACCTGCCTGTGCAATTTGTTTGTGGTATCTGATAGAATCCCATGGAGACATTTCCACCTCTTCTTCTCCTGCCCATGTGAATCGCGAAGTTTTAATAGGTTTTTTGAACTCCATCATGATAGAATCCTCAGGCATTCCGTCAGCTTTCAGTAATTTGTAACGGCCGGTTCTTTTCATCGCCTGAACCATTACGTCCTTGATTTGTTTATCGTTAAGATAGTAGAAAGGTCTGTTCTTTCTTCCTCTCTGTTCTGCATCAAATCTCTTCTGAAGATCTGTTAAGTGTTCTTTGATTGACTCTTCAGCATATTTCTGCATTTTAGAATCAAGAGTAACATATATTTTTAGACCGTCCTTGTAAAGGTTAAGCTTTTTACCGGTTTCTTTTTCATGAGCTTCAAGATATTTGTCAATCTCTTTTCTCAGATAGAACTTGTAATAAGCAGAATATCCATCAGTGATACTCTTGATAGGATGGAAGTCTACTTCAATCGGGGTACTGGCTGCTTTTTCATAAGTTGCAGCATCAATGTATCCGGTTTTCTGCATTTGATCCAATACAACATTCCTTCTTTCTTTAGCCTTTTCAGGGTATCTGTAAGGATTGTTTTTTCTTGGATTTTCAAGCATTGCTACAAATGTTGCAGCTTCCGGTAATGTAAGTTCAGACGTTTTCTTGTTAAAGTAAACTCTGGAAGCCATTTCAATACCATTAGCATTGAAAAGGAAGTCGAACTTGTTGAAATAAAGAGTGATAATTTCTTCTTTGGTGTATCTTTTCTCAAGACTTACTGCTACTACCCATTCTTTCAGTTTCTGGAATGCTCTCTGAACTTTATTCTGAGAAGCATTTCCTGTGAAAAGAAGTTTGGCAAGCTGTTGAGTAATGGTAGAACCTCCACCACGTCCACCACCATATGCTACGGCTCTGGCAACGGAGTATAAATCGATTCCTGAGTGTTCTTTAAAACGCTCATCTTCTTTAGCCTGTAGAGCATAAATAAGATAAGGAGGGAGATCCTTATAAACAATTGGTTGAGTCTTTTCTTTTTCGAATTTACCCAAAGTTACTCCGTCTGAAGAAATGATCTCAGAAGCAACAAAGATATCCGGATTTTCAAGTTCTTTTACATCAGGCATTTCCCCAAGGAATCCTTGAGAAACCGAAAAGAAAAGCCCTGAAATTCCCAGAACTACCGCAATGAGTCCGATCCAGATAAATGAAACCCATTTTCTCCAGGAGGTATCTTTCTTTTTCTTGGGAGGCAGAGGAAATGTTTTCCCCTTATTTCCTGTATTTTTTTTGTTTTCTTCCATTTATGGTTACGGTTTAGCCGTTTCTATTTTTACCCCAATATCCTCAATTCCCGGAAGGTTATCATTTCTCATCGCCTGAGTAAGACCGATTTCATATTTTCCTTTTCCCGGAAACTGGTAATTTACTTTATACTGAAACAAAGTTTCTTTCGTATCACCAAACCCTGTACCAAGCCATTCTCCGTTTGGTTTAGCCAGAACATAATTCAACGTGTCTGTTTCCTTTTTTTTGTTCTGTAGATTGGTGAAATTCACTATAAACCTTATATTGCTGTAAGGATAAGTGTTGTTATTTCTTACGACAAATATAATATTTTTAGGATTCTGCGGATCTGAAACTTCAAGATTAAATTTTTGTTCACTTTTCTTATTCCATTTGTTATCAACGGAATTCATGATGACATCTCCTCCTGAGGAAGAGTTGCAGCTAAAGAAAAGGATAAATGAAAGTAATCCTAAAATTTTATGCATTGTTATCTTTTTTTGGAGGATATTTCTTTTTGAATTTTTTCTTGTTCGGATTGTTGCTCTGTGGTTTTTTATCAGCGTCAGAATTATTCACTGCTTTTTCCACAGGTGTTTTTTGCTGTGGGTGCTGCTTTTGAGGTCTAGGCTGATTGGCAGATTGAGCGTTTGGGTTTTCGGTTTTTTCAGATCTTTCCGGTCTCTCTTGTCTTTCCTGTCTGTTTCTTTTTTGTCCTTGGCCCTGACCCTGACTTTGCTGGTTGTTTTGCTTATTCTGGTTGCTCTGGTTGTTTCTGTTCCTGTTGTTTCCTCTGTTTTTCTTTTCGAAACGGTCCACATTGTTTTCCTGTATCAAATCGATCGTGTGAGTAGAGGTTTCAGGCTGTTTCAGGTCTTCAAGAGGAAGTGTTTTTTCTCCTCTTTTATTCTTTGAAATCAATTTTTTAACAAGGTCAATATCAAAATCATACCATGCAATTGAGCTGTCTACATAAGCAAACCACATTTTCTTTTTGAAAACGTCGATTTTAATACAGAATGCTTTTCCTTTCTCTGTTTCCAAAGTAGTTGAAGAAGAAGGGAAGTTGCTTAATGCGTCCAGGTAGCTGTCAAGCTCATAGTTAAGGCAGCATTTCAGCTTACCACATTGTCCTGCCAGTTTCTGAGGATTGATACTCAGCTGTTGATATCTTGCAACATTGGTGTTTACAGACCTGAAATCTGTAAGCCATGTTGAGCAGCAAAGTTCACGTCCGCAAGACCCGATTCCGCCCACTTTGGCGGCTTCCTGTCTAAAACCGATTTGTTTCATATCGATCTTGGTACGGAATGCACTAGCGTAATCTTTGATCAGCTGTCTGAAATCTATTCTGTTATCAGCAGTATAATAAAAGGTTATTTTTGAAGAGTCACCCTGATATTCCACATCGGTAACTTTCATTTCAAGGCCTAATCTTTGTGCAATTTTTCTTGCTTCAAGCTTTACGCCGTCTTCTTTTTTTCTTGCTTCCTGCCATACCTCAAGATCTTTTTGGTTGGCCTGTCTGTATATTTTGAGTGCTGATTCTTCCGAAAATTTTTTCTTTTTCATCTGAATCTTTACTAATTCTCCCGTAAGGCTTACTACGCCTACATCGTGTCCCGGACTTGATTCTACTGTAATTACGCTACCTATATGTAAAGGAATATTATTTACATTCTTATAAAAAGATTTTCTGTCATTTTTAAACCTAACTTCTACAAAATCACACCTGTTTGGTGCCGGATTGTTGATGTTAGAAAGCCAGTCAAAAACACTTAATTTATAACTATTCCCGCAGGTATTTACATTTTCACAGCCATTTGCGGTTTTTTTAGGGCCGCAAGAATGTGCAGAATCGCCGGATGTTTTACATCCACAACTCATATTTTCTATTATTTATAATCTGCAAATTTATGTATTTTTATCTTTATGCGATTCTAAAATACTTAAATAAGGTGAATTCGGTATAAAAGATTTCCCTATTTTAACTAAGAATGATGTCTGTAGATGTAGTCAGAGGCTTTATAAGGGAATAAAAATGCTGATTTTTAATTTATTCTATTTTTTTTCTTTAACATTTATTATCTTTTTCCTTTCCTGGATTGCTTTTTTAGTGCATTATTGTTTAATTTTAAACGATCGTTTAAAATTAAACAATGAATATGACTTGGTTTTTAAACTATTTTAAGTGTTTAATAATGATTGTTTTGTATTTTATTTTCTTTGAGGTGTTATTTTAAACATAGTTTTCTTTTGTAATATTGTTTAAAATATTAGGAAATATTAACAGACGTATTCAAAATAATTTTATATTTGGCTTATATATATAATAATAGTCTATGAAAAAAATATTAGTATCAACTGCTTTATTGGCGGGAGTTCTATCTTACGCAGGAGGCTTCAGAGTTTCCCTGCAGGGGGTAAAACAATTGGCAATGGCGCATACTAGTGCTCATGCCGAAGACGCGAGTGTGACATTCTTTAACCCGGCGGGTATGTCATTTATCCCTTCCAAGCTGAGTGTAGTGGCAGGAGGGTTTGCAGCAAGTAACAAGGTTACTTTTCAAAACTTCAATACTTTACAAAGTACAGAGACAGATAACCCTGTAGGAACTCCTTTCTATGCCGCAATTACTTATAGACCGATAGAAAAGCTTACCGTAGGTCTAAGTGTAACAACACCTTTTGGAAGTACAATTAAGTGGCCGAATGACTGGGAAGGTAAAGAAATGGTTCAAAAATTAGAACTGAAAAGTTTCTACTTCCAGCCAATGGTTTCTGTAAAACTAGCTCCATGGGTATCTTTTGGTGCCAGCTATATCTATGCAAAAGGAGTTGTAGACTGGGATAAAGCAGTAACACAATTTGGAGGACAGGTAAATATCAACGATAAAAAAGCAAGCGGACACGGATATGGTTTTGGTTTCTACTTCAGACCTGATCCGAAATTAGATGTAAGTATTGCTTACCGTTCAGCAATAGATATGAAAGCTAAAAAAGGTACGGCTACTTTCCAGTTCCCTTCTCAATCTATCTATAATCAGCTGAAATTAAATGCTGCCGGACAGGATGGGTTCTCTGCAACACTTCCGTTAGTGGAAGAATACACCATTGGTTTAACTTATAAAGTGACACCGAAATGGCAGGTTTCTGCTGACTTTAACTATCACGGATGGGAAAGATACAGTAAGCTTACTTTAGATTTCGAGAATGCTCCTATTGGAAACAACCCATCAGATCCAACTGTTCTTACAAGTCCTAAAAACTTTAAGAATTCTAAAACATTCAGACTTGGAACTCAGTATGCATTTACCAATATGATTTACGGACGTTTGGGAGCTTATTATGATGAAGCACCTTACACTACAGAAAACTTTATCCCGGAAACACCTTCATATGATACGTATGTTATTACAGGAGGGATTGGCTTTAAGCTGAAACAATTCGGAATTGATATTGCAGGAGGATATGCAATGCCTCAATACAGAAATGTAAATAATGCTAATCTAGGTTTCTACGGACAGTCGAAAGCAACAGCATTTTACTTAGGTCTAGGTTTATCCTATAATCCATTTTAATTTTAGAAGACTATGAAAAAAATTATAATATCGACAATTGCAGTTTCTGCACTTCTTTTTACAGTAAGCTGTAATACGGATTTCGATACGGATGTGAAAGATATCCCGGTAACAAAAGGAGACGCAGACTTTTCAAAATATATCTCATTAGGAAACTCTCTTACTTCAGGATATCGTGATGGTGCATTGTATAGCAGTGGACAGAATGAATCTTATCCAAGTATGATCGCTGCACAAATGAAATTGGCAGGTGGAGGAGATTTTAAACAACCTTTAATGCCTAATGACGTAGGTGGGTTCAACAATCTTCCGGGTTTCCCGGGAAAACTGACTCTTCAGGTAGTTAATGGATCTTTAGCTCCTGTGCCAAGCGGGGCAGCAGCAGCATTAGATGTATTATCTGGCGGAGGTACTTATAATAATATGGGGGTTCCTGGTGCCAAGTCCTTCCACTTAGTTGCTCCTGGGTATGGTAGTCAGGCAGGTCTTGCAGCGGGTACGGCTAATCCTTACTTTGTAAGGTTTGCTTCTTCAGCTACTACAAGTGTATTGGCGGATGCTATGGCTCAGAAAGCAACATTTTTCTCTTTGTGGATAGGGAATAATGATGTACTGTCTTATGCTACTAATGGAGGGACAAACTCTCAGACTGTAGGAGGTGTTACCACTTATACAGCAGCTACAGTTCAGACAGGAAATACCAATCCTACAACGTATAAATCAAATGATATCTCTGATCCTGCATTAGTAGCTGGATCTATTAAAGCGGTTTTAGATGGTCTTAAAAGTGTAGGAACTACAAAAGGAGTTATTGCTAATATCCCTTCTGTTACTTCAGTTCCTTTCTTTACTACGGTACCTTATAACCCTTTGACGCCTGCTCTTTTAGGTTCAAACCTGACAACTCTTAACACCAGTTTATATGGTCCGTTGAAGCAGGCTCTTACTGCTTTTGGAGCTGGGGATAGAATTAATCTACTTTCCGCTACAGGTCCAAATCCTGTTTTAATTAAAGATGTTGCTTTGACAGATTTATCAGCTCAGCTTACAGCTGCTTTAACTCCTTCTTTGGGAGCACCGACAGCTGCTGCTTTTGGTCAGATCTTTGGACAGGCAAGACAGGCTACTGCAGATGATTATATTTTGCTTACGACTAGTTCTGTAATTGGAAGTACTGCGGTGGGAGTTCCTGCTCCGGTAAATGTTTATGGAATTTCTTATCCATTACAAAACCAACATGTATTAACAAAAACAGAAGCTGGCTATGTGAAAACAGCAACTACTGCATATAATGCTTCTATAAAATCACTTGCTGATTCCTATGGACTTGCATTTGTAGATGCCAACACTAAGATGATTGAACTGAATGCACAGTCAGGAATTTTATTTGATGGTGTAAAATATACTGCGAAATTTGTAACAGGAGGAGCTTTCTCTCTAGATGGAGTTCACCTTACAGGACGTGGATACGGTATTGTTGCTAATGAATTTATCAAGTCTATCAATGCTAAATATAAGTCTACACTTCCGCAGGTAGATCCGAACAAATATTCAGGAGTTAAATTCCCTTAATAATTGATAAAATAAAAACTTAGAAACCACAAGAGTAAATCTTGTGGTTTTTTTTTAAATTTGCAAAATCTTTTAAAAAGTAAAAATGGCCGATCAGTTAAGTTATCTATTTTGTACAAGAACCAGCAGGGACTTGGCAGAGAAAATTGCCCAGAGTTATGGGAAAGAATTAGGAAAAATCAACTTTCAGGAGTTCAGCGACGGGGAATTTGAGCCTGTTTTGGACGAATCTGTAAGAGGAGGAAGAGTTTTCCTGATTGGATCTACATTCCCTCCTGCAGACAATCTTTTGGAACTTCTTCTAATGATTGATGCAGCAAAAAGAGCTTCTGCAAAGAGCATCACCGTAGTAATTCCTTACTTCGGACTTGCCAGACAGGACAGAAAAGACAAACCAAGAGCGCCGATCGGTGCAAAATTAGTTGCTAACCTTCTTACTGCAGCAGGAGCAACAAGAATCATGACAATGGATCTTCACGCAGATCAGATTCAGGGATTCTTCGAGATTCCGGTAGATCATCTGTATGCTTCTACTATTTTCGTAGACCACATCAGATCTTTGAATCTTGATAACCTTACCATTGCTTCTCCTGATATGGGAGGAGCAAAAAGAGCGAAAAACTATGCCGGTCACCTGGGTGCTGAAGTAGTAATTGCTTATAAGGAAAGAAAAAAAGCAAACGTTGTAGAAGAAATGTTCCTTATCGGGGATGTTACAGGTAAAAATGTAATCCTTATTGATGATATGATTGATACTGCAGGTACACTTTGCAAAGCTGCAGATATCTTAATTGAAAAAGGTGCAAAAACAGTAAGAGCTATGGCTACTCACGGAGTGCTTTCAGGAAAGGCTTACGAGAATATTGAGAACTCGCAACTGCTGGAAGTTATTGTAACTGACTCAATTCCTGTTAAAAATAATTTGTCATCTAAAATAAAAGTGCTATCTTGCGCCCCGTTATTTGCAGACGTTATGACAATGGTTCATGAGCACAAATCAATTAGTAGCAAGTTTGTTATTTAATTGATTTTAAATAAGTTGCAAATTAAAATAAGAACAATTTTTTAAATTTTTTATAAATGAAATCTATTACAATTCAAGGTACAAAAAGAGAAAGCGTGGGCAAAAAGTCTACAAAAGCTTTACGTGATGCTGAATTAGTTCCTTGTGTTGTTTATGGAGGTGAAGCACCTTTGAACTTCTCTGCTGAAGAGAGAGCTTTCAAAGGATTAGTATACACTCCTGAAGCACACACGGTATCTATTGAGGTTGACGGAAAAACAATTCCAGCTGTTCTTCAGGATATTCAGTTCCACCCGATTACTGACAAAATTCTTCACGTTGACTTCTATCAGTTATCTGATGATAAGCCAGTGATCATGGAAGTTCCGGTAAGAATTACAGGACGTTCAAAAGGTGTTGTAGCTGGTGGTGTTTTACGTCAGTCTTTCAGAAAACTAAAAGTAAAAGCTATCCCTGCTAACCTACCTGACGAAGTAGTAGTTGATGTTACTCCATTAAGAATTGGTAACAAACTTTACATCGGTGGTATCAAAACAGAAGGATATTCTTTCATGCACCCTGACAATGCAGTAGTAGTTGCTGTTAAGATGTCTAGAAATGCAATGAAAGGTGGTGCAGCTGCAATGGATGATGATGATGAGGAAGAAGTTGCAACTGAAGAAGGTGCAGCTCCTGAAGCAGCAGCAGAAACTGCAGCAGAATAAGAATTGCTTATTTAAACAATATAAGAACCCGTCAGTTATGGCGGGTTTTTTATTTGATAGCCAGTCTCAGCTGAAAGAACTGAGCAAACTTAAAAGGGTTGGTTTCAATTTCATCTTTTTGCTTTATTGTTTTTCTTCACCTTACACTATCGAATATTTCTATCAACTGACAATGATCAGGAGCCAACCCCATGCTTCCTTTCGGAAAAAAAGCCGTAAATTTGAAGAGTTCTAAATAAGGACGTTTTAATTTAAAAAATAAATAAATGTTTGACATTCAGGAAATAAGAAGCCAGTTTTCTATATTGGACAGAGAAGTGAACGGTAAACCTTTGGTTTATCTGGATAATGCAGCTACATCCCAAAAACCAAATTCAGTTTTGGAAGTCTGTCACGCATATTATACAGAACTTAATGCCAACGTTCACAGAGGAATTCATACACTGAGCCAGCTGGCAACAGAAGAAATGGAGCTTTCAAGAAGAAAGATTCAGAAATTCATCAATGCTGAACATGACTTTGAAGTAATTTTTACAAAGGGAACAACAGAAGGGTTGAACCTTATCGCTTATATTTTAACACAGAAACTGCAGAAAGATGATGAAATCATTATTTCTTATCTTGAGCACCATTCCAATATTGTTCCATGGCAAATGCTGTGTGAAAGAACCGGAGCGAAACTTCGCGTAATTCCGATTGATGAGAACGGAATCCTTCAGATGGATTATTTTGATCAGTTTTTGAGTGAAAAAACGAAGGTTGTTTCTGTAAATCAGGTTTCTAATGCTTTGGGGATTGTAAATCCAATTGAGGAAATTATTGCTAAAACAAGAAAAAATACAGATGCTTATGTTGTGATAGACGGAGCTCAGTCTGCTCCGCATTTCAATATTGATGTACAGAAGATGGATTGTGATTTCTTTGTGTTCTCAGGTCATAAAATGTATGCTCCGATGGGAACAGGTATTTTATATGGAAAACAAGAAATATTGGAAGCTTTACCGCCGTTTCATGGAGGAGGGGAGATGATTGCGACGTGTTCTTTCGAAGGAACTACCTATGCAGGTCTTCCATTCAAATATGAAGCAGGAACACCGAATGTAGGAGGAAATATAGCTTTAGGTGCTGCCGTTGATTTCATGAACAGGGTAGGTCGTGAGAATATTCAAAACCATGAAAATGCTTTGTTGGAATATGCTCAAAGACATCTTTTAGAAATTGAGGGTCTGAAAGTATATGGTGAGAAAGCAAAAAGAACAGGTGTTGTATCATTTAATCTGGAAGGAGTGGGTATTGCCTCTGATGTAGGGATGATCCTTGATAAAATGGGAATCGCTGTAAGAACAGGACACCACTGTACACAGCCTATCATGAACTTCTTTAATATTGCCGGAACAGTAAGGGCAAGTTTCGCTGTTTATAATACTTTCGAAGAAATTGATGCCCTGGTGGAAGGTGTTAGAAAAGCACAGAGAATGTTGAGTTAATTAATAAAGAATCTCTACGATATAGAATTAAAGCAGCCTTTGAGCTGCTTTTTTTATTAGTCTATTGGTATACAATAACACCGGCCCTCAGTAATGACCGGATAATTGCCGGTAGCACATTCCAGGCAGATTTGTCCTTCTACTATAATACTTTTCATCTTTACTTTGTTTAGCTTTTTCATATGATGTGATTTAAAGGGGTAATAATCAAATGTAAAAACCTCCGGAAAATTAATTACAATAAAAAAGCCCTGTTAACGGATAACAAGGCTATTGTATTTTTAAGAGAATAATCTTACAAATTCGGTTTCCAGTCTACTACTGCTCTGATGAAAGCTTCAGCATTTTCGACAGGAACATTCGGTAGAATTCCGTGGCCTAAGTTGGCAATGTATCTGTCTTTTCCGAAACGGTTGATCATTTCATTCACCATCTTCTTAATGGTTTCAGGTGTTGAATGAAGTCTTGCAGGATCAAAGTTCCCCTGTAGCGTCATTGTATGGTTCGTTAAAGTTCTTGCGAATTCCGGTTTAATAGTCCAGTCAACTCCAAGAGCAGAAGCCTTAGACATTGTCATATCTTCCAGAGCAAACCAGCATCCTTTTCCAAATACTACAACATGAGTAAGGGGGCTTAATGCTTCAACAATCTGGTTGATGTACTGCCATGAGAATTCCTGATAATCTGTAGGAGAAAGCATTCCTCCCCAGGAATCGAAAACCTGTACTGCAGAAACTCCTTTTTCTACTTTTCTCTTCAGATAAGCGATTGTAGTATCTGTAATTTTTTGTAATAATAAATGTGCTGCTTCAGGCTGTTGGAAGCAGAAGGATTTTGCAATATCAAAAGCTTTACTTCCTTTTCCTTCTACACAGTAACAAAGAATGGTCCATGGAGAACCGGCAAAACCGATCAATGGAATGTCATTGTCCAGCTTCTGAAGTGTAAGTTCAATAGCATCGAAAACGTACCCTAAAGTATCATTCACATCCGGAGTTTCAATATTCTGAACCTGTTCCATTGTTCTGATTGGAGTATCTAACCATGGTCCAACAGATTCTTTCATTTTGAAATCAATTCCCATTGCCTGCGGAACTACCAGGATATCAGAAAACAGAATCGCGGCATCCAAAGGAAATCTGCGGATAGGCTGTAAAGTGATCTCAGCAGCAAGCTCTGGAGTCTGACATCTTGTAAAGAAATCATACTGATCTCTTAAAGCAATGAATTCCGGCAGATATCTTCCAGCCTGCCTCATCATCCAGACAGGAGGTCTTTCAACGGTTTCTCCGCGAAGTGCTTTTAAATATAGGTCGTTTTTTATCATAATCTATTGTAACTAATATTACCGGCAATATCCGGTAACAGATATTCTAAATCCTACTTCCGATTTCTTTTCTGATCAATGCAAATATGGATGTCAGTGTATTTTCTTCAGAAGTAAAAATTTCTTCCTGCGTATAATTTCTCAGCTCACTGGAAGTGGTTTCGCCAATGGAAAAAAGCTTCATGCCTTCCAGAGAATTTCGCCTTGCAAAACTACGAACTCCGCTCGGACTAAAAAATACCACAGCATGATATTTTTCAGTTATTATAGGATTGATTTCCTCAGTATTATAAATTGTAACTTTTTTGTACTTAATGTTTTGTAACGGAAGGTCTTTGTCCAGAACATTGATGGCAAGATTACCACAGAAGTGCAGGAACTGCTCGTACTGGCATTTTCCGATAATGAATCGCGAAAGAGTTTCAGCATTTTTCAGTACCTTAAATGTTCCAAAACCATGCTTTCTAAGCTCTCTTTTGGTCTTTTCACCTACACAATAGATTTTGTTATAGTTTTTGGCTGTAAAATTCTCATTGGGTTTGAATCTGTTTTTAAAAAAAGAAGCAACTCCATTGACACTGGTGAAAATCAGAGAATAGTTTTTCAGCTCAAAAGGACTGATCATAATGGGTTTAGTCTTAATTACCTCAACACAATCGACCAAAATACCCTCTCCTAATTCTTTGGATATAATCGTCTGGTCTATATTTTTGGTAAATAAGATTTTCATGTCTGTAAAATTAAGAAGATGAAAAAGAGTGGCTAAAGGAAGGTAAAAATATAAATCTGAGCTATCAGATCTGGCTTTTGATTTCTGCCATTAATTCTTTTCCTCCGTTTTCGAGAACAACTTTTGCAAACTTTTCTCCAAAATTCTCGGTTGGAGTATACACAAAGTTTTCATCCACAGAAATGCAGTTTTTCCCATCCAGAGAGCAAAGTGCCGCTTTGAAACGGATCTGATCACCGATGATTTCCGCAAATGCTCCGATAGGTGCAGTACAGCCTCCTTCTAAAGTGCTCAGGAAGTTTCTTTCAATCTCTACACAGATCTGAGTCTGTTGATGATTGATCTGGCTTACAATTTCGTTAATTTCCGGTTTGTCAGTATGTCCGGCTACAGAGATTACCCCTTGTGAAGGCGCAGAGATCATTAATGGAAGCATTTCGTAATCAATTTCCATTTTCATTCTTTTGATACCTGCCAAAGATAAGATCGTAGCATCGAAATCTCCGTCTTCAAGTTTTTGAAGTCTGGTTTGAATATTTCCTCGGATATCTGAAAAATCAGTAGTCGGATAATTTCTCAACCAGAAAGCTCTTCTTCTCAAACTGCTTGTAGCGAGTTTAAGTTCATGGAATTCTTTATTCCTTGAAGATTCTTTTCTGATCAGAATATCCTGTGGATAATCTCTTTCCAGATAAGCGATCATCTCAATATTTTGAGGCAATTGAGTGGGAACATCTTTTAAAGAATGTACGGCAATATCAATCTCGTCATTCAATAGAGCAATATCAAGATCTCTTGTGAAAACCCCGGTAATTCCTAAAGAATAAAGCGGCTGATTAAGGTTCTTATCGCCAGAAGAAACGATAGGAACAATTTCCGTTAAATAATTGTTGTTCTGAAGGTGCCTCGCAACCTCTCTAGCCTGCCAAAGTGCAAGTGCGGAATTTCTCGTTCCGATTCTAATGCTTTTCATTGAATTCGTTGTTTGGTTGTTCAACTAATATTTCGTGCATTAATTTACTAATTTCTTCGGCTTTTAAAGGATTATCGATGATATATTTTGCAAAACGGTTGGTGATTTTCTGGATCATTTTGTCAGAAAGTTCCATGTCCGTGATGTTTATGTATTTATTCTTTTTATAAAAATTATGCATTTCATTACGTTCCATGTTCTTTAGAACTGCTTTGAAATGATGAATATTGGGTGCCAGCTTTCTCTTTTTCTCCCATTCAATAAAGTCTTTCATCAGTTCCTTAATGATTTTTTCAGCTTTCGGGATTTCTCTTTCTCGCTGTTGAATCGTTTCCTGAATCTGTTTTGAAAGCTCATCTACGTCAATCAGGGTTACATTTTTATTTTCTGTAACATTCTTTTCAACGTTATGAGGAATAGAAAGATCAATGATCAGTGTTTCTTTTCCGTTCGGGAAGTGAGACTGGTTGACAATAGGATGCTTGGCTCCTGTTGCCACAATAAGAATATCTGTATTTTTTAATTCCTGGTCAAAATCAGAATAATCAACGTGAGGAATATTATATTTCTGGGAAATCTTTTCCGCTTTCTCCTGAGTTCTGTTGGCAATTTTAATTTTCGGCTGATAGACATGTTTTACCAGATTTTCAACGGTATTCTGTCCAATTTCACCTACTCCCAAAAGAAGAATATTTTTTTCAGTGATTCTCTTCTGGTTGTTTAGAATATAATGAACCGCCGCATAAGAAACAGAAGCTGCACCATTGGAAATGCCGGTTTCATTTTTTATTCTTTTCGAAATTTGAATAGCCGCATTGATGGCTCTCTCCAGATAAGGATTAGAATTTTGTCTTTCTTTTTTGAAACGGCTGTATGCTTTTTTTATCTGCCCGATAATTTCAAAATCTCCAATAATCTGACTTTCAAGACCAGCTGCTACTCTGAAAAGATGAATCAATGCTTCCTCTTTGGTAAGAATATTCGCGAACTGAAGAAAATCTGTAAGTTGTACTCCAATGGTTTTGCAGTACTCTTCAGCTACTAAAAGATAATTGGGAGAAGTGGTGTAGATTTCGGTCCTGTTACAGGTGGAAACCACAAATGCATCACCAAGGTCTTCCTGATGGACTCTGGAAACAAAGTTTTTGATGTTCTCATCAAAGAATGCAAACTTTCCTCTCGTTTCTACGTCGGCTTTCTCGTAGCTTATTGAAAGCACGGCAAAATTTGACGTTCGATGAATGTTGGAATACTGTAACATAAGCAGTCGCAAATTTACGATTTTTTTAATTAACCTCTCTCAGATAGTGTATATGATAATTATCGTAAAAAACTATAAAAGGGAAGAAAAGGTGTTTCTGGCAGAAATACAAAATCTTAAAATGATAAAATTCCGTGTTGGAAAAGAATTGTTGACGTTTCTGAGTTTTTGTTTTGGTCTTCAATACTGTGTTTTCTTGGTTTTTTACCCTTTTGTAATTACCTTTTTTGCCCTTTTAACATCCTATTAATTTTAGTTGAAATCAAACTCTGTAAATGTCTAAATTGAAAGTTAATAAAGAATTATAAATTTTAATAAAATTTTAACCAAATTAAGTTGGTGGGAAATTTCTTTAGTAGTCTTAAATTTATATCTTTGTAAACTTAAAATCAGAAGAAAAATATGAGTTTATTTGATATGTTTACGCAAGAAATTGCGATAGACCTTGGAACTGCTAATACCCTAATCATCCATAATAATAAAATTGTTATAGATCAACCTTCAATTGTTGCAATTGAACGTTCATCGGGTAAGCCGATTGCCGTCGGAGAGCAGGCCAAGCATATGCAGGGTAAAACTCACGAGGATATCAAAACAATCCGTCCTTTGAAAGACGGGGTTATTGCTGATTTCCACGCTTCTGAACATATGATCAAGGAATTTATCAAGAAAATTCCTGGAATCAAAGGTAAATTCATTCAACCGGCATTACGAATTGTAATCTGTATCCCTTCTGGTATCACTGAAGTTGAAAAAAGAGCGGTAAGAGACTCTGCTCAGAAAGTAAACGCAAAAGAAGTAAGATTGATCTACGAACCAATGGCAGCTGCAATTGGGGTTGGGATTGACGTTCAAAAGCCTGAAGGAAATATGATCATCGATATAGGTGGTGGTACTACGGAAATTGCTGTTGTAGCGTTAGGAGGTATCGTTTGTGATAAATCTGTTAAGATTGCAGGAGACGTATTTACCAATGATATTGCTTATTACTTAAGAACTCACCATAACCTTTATATCGGAGAAAGAACTGCTGAAAGAATCAAAATTGAAGTAGGTTCTGCGGTAGAAGATCTTGATGTAGATATCGAAGACATCCCGGTACAGGGTAGAGACCTTATTACAGGTAAGCCAAAAGAAATTATGGTTGGATACAAAGAGATTGCACGTGCATTAGATAAATCAATCATCAGAATTGAAGATGCCGTAATGGAAACATTATCTCTTACACCACCGGAATTGGCTGCTGATATTTACAAAACAGGTATTTATCTTGCTGGAGGAGGAGCGTTATTAAGAGGTCTTGCGGACAGAATTCACAAGAAAACAGGTCTTCCTGTATTTGTAGCTGAAGATCCGTTGAGAGCTGTAGTTCGCGGAACAGGTATTGCCCTTAAGAATATGGATAAGTTCAATTTCTTAATTAAATAATTTTAACTTTTTACGACTTTATATCTGAATGGGATTTTTGCTGAGATTATTTTCGAAGAATACTCTTTTCGTCTTCTTTATATTCCTGCAAATTATTGCTCTGGTTTTGATATTCTCAAGAAATGCCATGCAGAGATCCTGGATTGCAGGCCAAACGGCTGCGTTCAATTCCTGGGTTTCCGGATATATTGATGAAGGAGTTTCTTATCTGAAGCTAAAACAGATCAACGAAGATCTTGTGGTTCAGAATAAAGCCCTTATGACTGAACTCTATGGAAAAGACGGAGAGAAAAATCCTGTTTTCAAAAGAGTACACGATACCATTGGTGGCGGGCAGATCTATACTTTTGTTGATGGAGAAATTGTTTTCAACAGTATCAACAGAAGAAACAACTATTTTACAATCAACCGTGGCCGTAGAGACGGAGTCTTTCCTCAAATGGGAGTAATGGCGCCGAGAGGCATAGCGGGAATTGTAATCAATTCTACAGATAGTTATGCATTGGTTCAATCCGTGTTAAGTGTTAACAAGATCAGAATTAATGCAGCACTTAAAAACTCAGGGTATTTTGGTACTTTAACATGGAATGGAGATAACTCTAGGGTGATGCACCTGGCGGATATTCCGAAATATGTTGCATTGAAAGTAGGTGATACGGTTGTTACAGACGGTAAATCTGCTATTTTCCCTAAGGGAGTAACCATTGGTACTATTGCAGGATACTCTGTGGACAATAAAACCGGCTTCTGGGACATTTCCGTAGAGCTGAGTGAAAAAATGGGAGCGTTGAATAAAGTGTATGTAGTGAAGAATCTTAAGAAAGCAGAAGTGCAGAAGATTCAGGATACTATGCAGGCTGTAATAAAAAAAGAAAATGATTAGCAGGACTTTATTTACCGATATATTGATCATGATCTTTCTGGTTGCATTACAAATATTTGTATTGAACAGGATTACACTTTTCGGGAAATATACTCCGGTATTATATCCTGTCTTTGTCATGTTCTATCCATTTTTCAGAAACAAATTTCAGTTCCTGGCATTGAGCTTTTTAATAGGGTTGTCTATTGACGGTTTCCTCTATTCATGGGGGATCAATGCATTTGCAACAACGTTAATCGCTTATTTCAGAACGTTGATCTTCAGGACTTCCACAGATACGTCTACGGATTTTTTCTCATTCCAGTCCCTTCAATGGGCGCAGTTTTTGCTGTTTTTATTTTCAAGTATTTTCCTGCATCAGCTTTTAGTACAGTATATTGAGTTCTTTAAGTTTAGCAGGTTTTTTGAAATATTATTTAATGTGTTGGTGACAAGTGTAATTTCATTTATCTTTATAGTCATCTACGCATTAATATTTAAAATCAAACAAAAAGTTTGAACACACGTTATTTAAAAATTTTTTCCATCCTCGTTATTATCGCCCTTATTTTTGTGGCGAGGCTTGCTTATTTGCAGTTGTTTACAGACCGCTATGCCTTAAATGCGGCTAATACCTCCATCAAAACAGAATATGTTATTCCACAGCGTGGAGTCATTTTTGATAGAAATGGGAAAATCATGGTGGGTAACCAGCCTGCTTATGAAATTTCGTTTACCCAAGCTTTAATGAAACCTGACTTTGATACACTGGCGTTTTGTAGTTTAATGAAAATTACAAAACAGGATTTTATCAATAAAATCAATGTGATCAAAAAGGAAAAATATTATTCTAAGCTGACCCCGATGACTTTTATTAAAGACCTCAGCAGAGAAGATATTGCAAGAGTTCAGGAAATTATTTTTAAGTATCCCGCATTTAATATTGTATCAAGACCTCAGCGTCAGTATGAAGTTTCAACCTCCGGAAACCTTCTTGGTTATACCAGTGAGGTGAATGAAAGAGATATTAAAAAAGATTCACTATACTACTTACCGGGAGATTTCATTGGAAAAACAGGGGTTGAAAAATCCTACGAAAAAGAGCTGCGCGGAGTAAAAGGAGTGAAATACATCCAGAAAGATATCAGATTAAGAAATATTGGCTCCTATAAAAACGGATCTTTGGATAAAGACGTGATTACGGGTAAAGATATTACTTTAACCATTGATTACGACCTTCAGAGGACGGCAGAAGAAATGCTGGTTAATAAACACGGCGCAATTGTAGCTTTAGATCCTAATAACGGAGAAGTTTTAGTAGCTGCAACCGGACCGGATATTGACCCAAACCTTTTTACCGGACCTAATAAATCAAAAAACTTATATGCCCTTTCAAAAGATACCCTTTATGAAAATAAGCCAACTTTTGATCGTGCACTACAGGCCGGATATCCTCCGGGATCAACATTCAAATTACTGACTGCTTTAGCAGCAATGCAGATGGGTGTGATGGACGAGAAAACTATTTTTCCTTGTGGAGGGGGATTTTTCTATAAAGGGAAAAGAATTAAAGGCCATGGTGGAGCAGATCCGCTTATTCCTTCCATTCAGGTTTCCAGTAACTGTTTTTTTACCTACGCCTTTATTGCCATTATCAAAAAATATCCAGGAAATCCTTCAAAAGGTGTTGATGAGTGGAAAAAAATCATGAGCAGCTTCGGAGTCGGTGAATTTTTAAATAATGACTTTGCCGTTGGGGCAAGGGGTAGAATACCTTCAGGAGATTTTTACGAAAAAAGATTTAAAGCTATCATGAAGGCAAGCGGTTCTCAGAGAACTGATTTTAAAAACTGGGATGAAATGTCCACTGGTGCTATTTATAACGGAATGGGACAGGGCGATGTTTTGGTAACTCCTATTCAGCTGGCCAATTATGTGGCGGCTATTGCTAATAGAGGATGGTATTATACTCCTCATATTGTAAAAGGAATTGATGGGAAACCCAATCCGGATCCAAGATTTAAGGTTAAACATAAAACATTAGTTGATCCGAAGCATTTTGAACCGGTATTGAAAGGAATGGAAGCCGTAGTGTTGAGAGGAACGGCAAGAGGATTGAAATCCAATGACTTTACACAATTAGCAAAAACAGGAACAGCACAGGTGCCGCAAGGGAAGGATAATTCCATTTTTGTACTTATTGCTCCTGCTGATAAGCCTAAAATTGTTGTAGTAGCTGTAATGGAGCATGCGGGATTTGGTGCTACATGGGCAGGGCCAGCCTGTACAGTGATTGCTGAAAAATATATTACCGGTGATTTGAAAAGAGAAAATCTTTACAAAAAAATGATTACCTCGAGTTTCATGCCTGAATATAAAAGACAATGGATTGCAGATTTGAAGCGTAAAGGACTATATGTTGATCCTAAACCTGATTCCATCAAACAAAAAAGAATAAAGGATAGTCTGGAATTGGTAAAACAACAAAAGGCTAAGCTGCAAAAGAAAATAGAAGAGGACGCTAAAAAGAATAACACTGCTAAAAAACCTGTAAAGCAATGAAATGGACAGAAGGAATAGATAAACTTGGCCTTGGGCTGTATTTCCTGCTTTGCATTTTTGCCATTGCAAATATTTACAGTGTTGACCAGAAACTAGGAGAGAAGCAATTGGTTTTTTTCTGTATTTCTGTATTTGTAGGGCTGGTTATATTCGTAGGAAGAAGCAAATTCTTTGAGAATATGGCTGGTATTATTTACATTGGAGGAGTTTTACTGTTGATAGGTCTTTTCCCTTTTGGTAAAGAAATTCTGGGCCAGAAAAACTGGTATAAGTTTGGAAGTTTTACCATGCAGCCCGTTGAGTTTGCAAAGATAGGCACTGCTTTGATGCTGGCTAATTTTGTTTCAAGCCCGGATTTTAATATTAAAAATAAAAAATCTATCTGGACTGCCCTTGCTATTATAGGAATTCCGGCAGCAGTTGTTCTGGCTATTCCGGATGTAGGTTCTATGCTTGTGTTCATCGCCTTTTTCATCGCATTATATAGAGAAGGATTGAGTGGTCTTTTATTCGGTATAGGATTTATTTTCGCCGGAGTTTTTCTGATCTCACTGGCGATTCCTCCCATTTATGTTGCAGTAGCAGTTTTAGTGATTGCTGGTGTTTTGATCGCCATGAATTATCATAGAATGTCATGGGACGTCATTTCTATTTCAGGAATTGCAGGTTCTATTCTTATATTGTGCGGACTGGCTTTTGGATCACCTTATATTTTAGAAAAACTGCCGAAACACCAGAGAGAAAGAATTGAGGTTCTTTATAAGGGTGAAAAGGCATTCAGAGATACTTCCGGGTACAACTTATTATATTCAAAAACAGCCATCGGATCAGGTGGAATCTGGGGAAAAGGATACCGTGAAGGATCCGTTACCCAAGGGAAATTCGTTCCCGAACAGGAAACAGATTATATCTTTTGTACCGTAGGAGAAGAATGGGGCTTTGTTGGAAGTGCAGTTCTTATCCTGTGTTATATGGTTTATATCGGAAGAATCTACTATCTGGCAGAACAGCAGAAGTCTACTTTTAACCGGGTATTTGGATATTGCTTTGCCTCGATTCTGCTGATGCACTTTTCAATCAATTTAGGGATGGTTATGGGGCTTTTCCCAACCGTTGGGATTCCGCTTCCGTATTTCAGTTACGGAGGAAGTTCTTTATTGGCTTTCTCGATGATGACTTTTATCTTCTTTAAGCTTAATTATTCGGATAAGAATAGTTTGGTGTAAAAAAGGGAGGTTGGAAGCTGAATGATGGAAGTTTATCATTGTTCTGCTGACCAATTCGTTTTCAAAATCAACTTCATCAACACATTTTTATGAAACAATCCTATTTCTCAGACGAAGATTTCGAGAGCAAAGATTTCACGCAACTTCCTTTAGAAAAAAGTGAGTATGAAAACTGCACATTCAGAAACTGTAATTTTGAGTATGGAAACCTATCTGGCTTCAGCTTTACGGACTGTGAGTTTATCGAGTGTAACCTCAGCATGGCAAAATTGATAAAAACAGCATTCCATAACGTGATCTTCAAAGAATGTAAAATGTTCGGGCTTCAGTTCAATGAATGTAATGCATTCGGACTCTCTTTCAGATTTGATGGAAGTGCTTTACATAATTCCGTTTTTTATCAGACATCCATTAAGAAAACAGTTTTCAAAAATACCAAGTTAATTGAGGTCGATTTTAGTGAATGTGATTTATCAAATGCCGTCTTTAGTAATTGTGATCTGTCAGGCGCTGTTTTTGATGCTACAAACCTCGAAAAGGCTGATTTCCGGACATCGGTAAACTATTCGATAGATCCGGCTTTAAATAAGCTTAAAAAGGCTAGATTTTCACTTTCTGAAATCTATGGACTACTGTATAAATTAGATATTGAAGTTGACAAGAACAGTTGATATCTTCAGTCGTGTATAACTGCTATATTAAAATTTCAAAATTAAATCAATAGGAGCGGATTTTAACCGCTTTTCTCTTTAGCTGCTATTCCCATTGGTTTTAGCGAAAACTTGCCAAAAATGAGCACATAAAAAAGCCGTCAGATTTCTGACGGCTTCATTATTTAAATCAATTATTTATAAAATTAAAAATTTGCGGGTGTAGCAAGAGTAGTAGCGGCTAAGTTATTGTAAGCTTCTCCTTCTTCGTTGATCACTCTTTTTGCGAATCTGAATTTAGGTCCCCAATAAGAATCATTCAGTGAAGAAATCATTACCCCTTTTGATGTTGCTGCGTGGATAAATTTAATCTCACCCTCTTCAGAAACACTTTCTACAATACCTACGTGAGAAATTCTTCTTCCGTGAGAAAAGAAAATTAAGTCTCCTTTCTGTAGCTCTCCTTTTTCAACTCTCTCTCCTTCTTGAGCCTGAGAAGCCGCTACTCTAGGTAAGCTAAGCCCTGCTGCTGCTCCGAATACAGAAAGAACAAAAGCTGAACAATCGATACCGTTTCTGGTTGTTCCTCCATATCTGTAAGGAGTTCCAAGGTATGTTTCAGCTTCTTCAAGGATACCGTCAATGGTTTTATTATGTTTGATTGCTTTTGCAATTTCAGAATTCTTAACTGCTTTTTTAGCACTAGCGATAGATGCCGCCTTTTCTGCAAGGAAAGAGTCGATAAGTTTTTGCTTATCCTGCTCCATTTTTTTGTTATCTATAGAAGCTAGTTTGGCATCTGTTTTGTATTCTTTTGTGTAAGTTGCTGGTTTTGAAACCACATAATTTGTAGCACACGATTGCAATGAAACTGTAGTAACTAAAGCAACTAAATAAAACAAAACTCTTTTCTTCATATATATTTGATTATCCGTGTTAAAAAGGAATATTTATTTTCAAAAGCATTACAAAAGTAGAGATTCCGAACAAAAGACCTCTGATATGATAATTGTCAGGATCTTATTTTAACACATTTTAACATATAATTTACATATGTTAAAGAAAAATAAACCGCAACAGCCTGTTTTTGGTAAGTGTGCGGTTTTTTTTATTAAGATTCTTTAACAAACCTAATCGACTTTCTTCTAGAAATCAGGTTTTGTGACATAAAACTCTAATTTTAAGGGTTGTTAATAAAACAAAAAAATTCCCCGGAAAACCGAGGAATTTAAACTAATATGGAACTTTACAGGACGTTATTTTGTAAACAACATTTCTCTGTATTTTGTCATCGGCCAAAGCTCATCGTCCACCATCATTTCCAGTGCGTCAGAAGCTTCTCTGATCGGATCGAATAATGGTTTTACTTTATTACAATAGCTTTCTGCCTGTTTTTGGCTGTCTGAAATACCTTTGGCAGTTTCTCTGGCTTTTAGAAGTTCTTCAACCCCAAGTTTAATTTTAGAAACATTTTCAGAAATGCTTGTAATTAAACTCATTTGTTCTTTTGCCAAAGATTTGAACTCTTTATCACCAAAGATTTCTTTAAGACCTTTTACATTTTCAATTAATCTGTTCTGATAATTTAATGCGGAAGGAATGATGTGGTTTCTTGCGATATCTCCTAATACTCTTGATTCGATATCAATTACTGTAGAATATTTCTCTAGCTTGATTTCGTTTCTTGCTTCCACTTCTCTGTGGTTGAAAATTCCCATTTCTTCATACAGATCTAAGAACTTCTTATCCATTTCCTGTTTCAAAGCTTCAGGAGTGGTTTTGAGGTTGTTTAATCCTCTTTTCTTAGCTTCTTTCGCCCAGTCATCAGAATATCCGTCTCCTTCAAACATAATGTTTTTACACTGCTTGATGTATTCTCTCAATACGTTGAAGATGGCTTCGTCTTTCTTAAGACCTGTTTCAATTAAAGCATCCACTTCTTTCTTGAAATCATTAAGCTGTTTTGCAGCAATAGTATTCATTACGGTCATGGACTCTGCGCAGTTTGCGGAAGAACCTACCGCTCTGATTTCAAATTTATTTCCTGTAAATGCAAATGGAGAAGTTCTGTTTCTGTCTGTGTTATCTAACAGGATTTCTGGAATCTTTCCGACTACATTTAATTTTAATTCTGTTTTTTCTTCCGGAGATAGTTTTCCGTTGGTTACTTTTTCAAGTTCTTCCAATACACTGAACAACTGGGTTCCGATAAATACGGAAATAATTGCAGGAGGAGCTTCGTTGGCACCAAGTCTGTGGTCATTGCTTGCAGAAGCAATACTTGCTCTTAAAAGGTCTGCATATTCGTGAACAGCTTTAATCGTGTTAACAAAGAATGTTAAGAACTGTAAGTTTTTCTTTGGATTCTTTCCAGGGCTTAAAAGGTTTTCACCAGTATCTGTTGCTAATGACCAGTTGTTGTGTTTTCCGCTTCCGTTTACTCCGGCAAATGGTTTTTCGTGGAAAAGAATGTGGAAGTGGTGTTTGTGAGCTACTCTTGCCATGATGTCCATCAACAGAGAGTTGTGGTCTACCGCAACGTTTACTTCTTCAAACATTGGAGCAAGCTCAAACTGGTTAGGGGCAACCTCGTTGTGTCTTGTTGTTGCAGGAATTCCTAACTTCATACATTCGATTTCCAGCTCTTTCATGAAGTTCATTACTCTTGTAGGAATAGAACCAAAATAGTGGTCGTCCAATTGCTGCCCCTTTGCAGGAGAATGTCCTAATAAGGTCTTACCTGTTAATACAAGGTCAGGACGAGATTGGTATAATGCTGAATCAACAAGGAAATATTCCTGCTCCCAACCCAAAGTAGGAGTTACCTTCGTTACGTTTTTGTCAAAATACTGCATTACGTTAGTCGCAGCCTCATCTACAGCATTCAAAGCTCTCAAAAGAGGTGCTTTGTAATCTAGTGTTTCTCCTGTATAAGAGATAAAGATGGAAGGAATACATAATGTAGTTCCCATAATGAATGCCGGAGACGTAGGATCCCAGGCTGTATAACCTCTTGCTTCAAAAGTATTTCTGATACCTCCGTTAGGGAAAGACGATGCGTCTGGTTCCTGTTGGATAAGCATGTTTCCGCTGAATCTTTCAATTGCTCTTCCTCCTTCAATGGGTGTAAAGAAAGAATCGTGCTTTTCTGCAGTAGTACCTGTTAAAGGCTGGAACCAGTGCGTGTAGTGGGTTACCCCTTTGCTCATTGCCCAGTCTTTCATCGCTACAGCTACCTGATCTGCAATATGTCTCTGGATCTTAGTTCCTTTTTTAATCGCATCCATGATAGAACCGAATGCTTCTTTTGTTAAATATTCTCTCATGGTTTCTTCTGAGAAAACATTTTTACAGAATAGCTCTGATAATTTCGCAGGGATCTCAACAGAGTTGTCTTTTCTGAAATCCTTAAATGGAAGGGTTTCTAATGCTTTGAATCTTAAGGTTGACATAATTGGGTTGATTTTTTACAGCGCAAATTTACAAAAAAAATGAATCAAAAATATTTTAACCCTAAAAATTTTAGGGGTGATCTGAAAATTTATATAATTTAAACAATTGTTTGGTGTTTTTTAACAGGGGTGTTTGTTATTTAATATTTAAGATGTGAGAATTCGCGCCTGTTTTATAGATGTCAATGTAAATATACTGTATATTGTGCAAATTAAAATAATACGATGGGATTAAACGACTTGTTAAAAGACAGTTAAAATAAAGTGGGCAAAGATTTTGTATATTTGTGTGAAATTTATTTTATGACAAATTCTAGAGCAAGAGAAACCACAGAGGCTATTGAAAGACTATATATCTCTATGAGACACCTATTTTATAGAGGATTTTTCAAGCCGGGCGGAGTTTCAGGAGAAAGTATCAGAAGTTTGTTGAAGACCATCAATCCCGAAATTTATGGAACCATGAATATTCCAAGTAAATTGGAACTTGACGGTTTGATGTATGTACTGGACAGACTTCCGGAAGGAATTGAAGAATGTGCTTTTATTCATCTTACATCTGATGAAGGGTTTGATAAAGGAAGTTTCGAACCCATTGTTCCGAAGAAAAGAAGAAGAAACTGTTATAGAATAGACGAACACCAGATGAATATTGAGGTTCTTTTGGGCCGTTCCGAAATTTATGATATTCTTACCCACCTTACCTTCCTTTTTATAGAAGCTGACAAAGTCCGTAATCTGGCATTTATCCAGGATGAAAACTGGAAGCCGACACGTGCCTTCAAAATTATTGAAGAAGTGGTAAAAGGTGAAAAGAAATACAGCAGAAAAGAAAAAGAAGTAGCACTTATTCATCTTTCTTCTTTAATAGGAAGATCTTTTGATGAGACTTTAAGAGCTTATAATACTTTTGGTGATGATCATAATCCTGACCGTCTGTTCAAAATCATTTACAACTTAGCAAAAGTAAGTCTTGATGATGCAAAAGGAAGCAGAGAAAGAGAGATTCATTTCAGTTCTATATTAAAAGAAAGAGTAGGTCACCACTATTTTGGAGAAAAATGGGCGAACAAAGTGAAAGAGGTTTTATTTGAAAATGATCTTCATATGCGTCCGTTACATATTATTTCAGCCAACATGCACTCGGTGAAAAATATGCTGTATGCCAATAATGCCCTTAAAAAGAAGCAGCACCACGAGGTGGATTATAAACTGTATGAAGAGATCTCCAACAAGAAAGAACTTCGTGATAAAGTTTTAAAATATGCTTTGGATGAAGGGATGATCCATATTGCAGATAAGAGTGGAAGTAATATTGATGTACAGATCATAGACCTCAGCAAAACAGACCTGAAAAATACGCCATTTGCAGACTGCAAGTTCGGAGGAGATGATGTGGTAATGGTTTTTGACTACGCATTCGGAGAGCAGGCTTTTGAAGTAATGGATGAATTGCTTCGTCCTTTTGAACATAAAGGAGAAGTGTATATGATGCATGTAAAATCGGTTTCTATTATGGGTAAAGCGGGTATTCTTACCGGAGAAAAAGGAGATATCATGATTCCTACTTCTCATATCTTTGAAGGAACAGCAGATAACTATCCTTTTGAAAATGCTTTAAAACTGGAAGATTTTAAAGATGATGAATTAAAAGCTTTTGAAGGACCAATGATTACAGTATTGGGAACCTCTCTACAGAATAAAGATATCCTTTCCTATTTTATGAATACTTCATGGAAAGCTATTGGTCTTGAAATGGAAGGAGCACATTACCAGAAAGCCATTCAGGTAGCATCTAAAATCAGGCACCATATTTCACCGGATCTGTTTGTCATGTATGCCTATTATGCATCGGATAATCCGTTGGAAACAGGAAGTACATTATCTTCAGGAGGGTTGGGTCTTACAGGGGTGAAACCAACGTATCTGATTACTTTAAGAATCCTTGAAAAGATTTTAAGAAGCGGTAAAAAAGAAGCTTCTGCTAAAAAATAATTGTAATTCAATCATTATAATATTAACCTCAGATACTTTTGTATTTGAGGTTTTTTTGTAATTAGTTAAACACGAATGTCACAAATGTATTTGCACAAATTGCACTATTTTATTGTGTTTAAAATAGTGATTTTCACTGGTAATATTTGTGTTTAAATAAAAACTTATCTTTAGGAAACATAAATAAAATATCCATGAGCTCAGTTTCACAACTTGCCAAAAGATTCAGAGAAGTACTGCTTGACGGTTTCTGGATCGCCAATACCAATTTTAAAGATCAGCTTTCAGAGGTGAGCTGGGAACAGGCGGTAACAAAAGTAGATGCTTTAAATACCATTGCGATGCTCACTTTTCACATTGATTATTATATTGCAGGAATTGTCAATGTCTTTGAAGGAGGAGATCTTGAGATTAAAGATAAATTCAGTTTTGATATTCCTTCCATAGAATCTCAGCAACAATGGGAAGACTTGCTGAGTAAACTCTGGACGGATTCTGAAAGGTTTGCCGCATTATTGGAACAAATGCCGGATTCCCAACTTGATGAGGTTTTCGTTGATGAAAAATATGGAACTTACCGAAGAAATATCGACGGAATGATTGAGCATAGCTACTATCACCTGGGCCAGATTACTTTAATTAAAAAACTGTTGAAAAGCCGATAAAGTATCCTTGTCAAGGTCTAAAACCTTGACAAGGATCACAAATAAGGTTAAAAAAAGAATTTAACCACCCGAAATAAAATCCATCTAAAACCATAACAAACAGGATAAGACCTCAGAATAACTCCTATTTGAGGTTCTTAGTTAAATTACCTACCTTTAGAAAAAATAAAATTTTAAATGAGAAAATCGGCTGCAATCATTTTTGCGTTTATCATTTCACAATTTCAGGCTCAGCAAGGAGCTTATTATCAGCAGACTGCGAAGTACAAGATGGATATTGATGTTAATGCTGAAAAATTTACCTATCAGGGAAAACAAACTTTAGAATACACCAACAATTCGCCGGATGAGCTGAATGTGGTTTATTTCCATTTATACTGGAATGCTTTCAAACCTAATTCCATGATGGATCAGAGAGTAGCTTCACAGGGAAAAAATGGTGATGGGAGACTTCAGAAAGACGGTATTTCAAGACTCGCTTCCATTCCAAAAGACCAGGAAGGAGCTCAGAACATTCACTGGATTAAACAAAATGGGAAAGAGCTGAAATTTGAAGTTCAGGAAACCATTATGAAAGTGTATCTGGCAGAACCTATCAAGCCTAATTCTACGACTACCTTTACAATGGATTGGGATGCTGTGATTCCTATGCAGATCAGAAGAAGCGGAAGAAACAACAGAGAAGGAGTAGACATGACCATGACGCAGTGGTATCCGAAAATTGCTGAATACGATTATGATGGCTGGGCCACTTTCGATTATCTGGGAAGAGAATTTCATGCGCCGTTCTCCGATTTTGATGTTACTATTAAGATTAATAAAGATTATGTAGTAGGAGCAGGAGGAATTCTGGAGAACCCTTCAGAAGTGAAAGGCTATGATGCCAATGCAAAAATAAAAACAGAAAAAGATAAAAAGGCAATCTGGAAATGGACGGCAAAAAACATCCTTGATTTCGCATGGAGTGCAGACAGAGATTATTCTGTAGAAAGCTTTAATGTTCCGGAAGGTCCGAAAGTATATCTGGTGTATCAGAAAAATGATAAAACGACAGCATGGGGTGAATCTCAGCCTTATATTACGAAATATTTCCAGATCATGAATGCTCATTTCGGAAAATATGTATATCCTACCTATGCCTTTATTCAAGGGGGAGACGGCGGAATGGAGTACGGGATGTGTACAATGATTTTAGGAGAAGCTAAAAGTGTTAAAGATTTGATGGGATTAATGGCTCACGAAGGATCTCACTCATGGTATCAGCAGATGCTTGCCACTAACGAATCTGTACGTCCGTGGATGGATGAAGGTTTTACAAGCTATGCGGAAGGCTATACCATGTATCAGTTATTCCCTGAAGATCTTCCGAATCCTTTTGTTGAAAGATTGGATGCCTACAGAAAATTTGTTAAGAAAGGAATTGAAGAGCCAGCTGTTTGGTTAGGTGATCACCATGATAACGGGACGTCTTACACATTTGCATCTTATGTAAAAGGTGAGTTATACCTGGTGCAGCTTGGATATATTATGGGAGAGCAGAATCTTGCCGAAACCTTAAAGCAATATTATGACCAGTGGAGTATGAAGCATCCTTCAGACAGGGACTTCCTTCACATTGCACAGAAAGTTTCAGGAATGGATCTGAAATGGTTCCATAACTACTGGATCAATACGACAAAAACTATCGATTACGGAATTAAGGATGTAAAATACGATGCAAAATCTACTACCATTACCTTAGTCAATAATGGCCAGGTTCCAATGCCAATTGATTTTGGCGTAATGACAACCGATAAGAAGATCGTTACGTATCAGATTCCAATGAATATGACTCATACATGGAAAGAAAAGGATGCGTATGGTGAGTTTAAAACAATGCCTTACTGGCCTTGGACTCAGAAAGAATATACGCTTACCATTCCTTACACAAAATCTCAATTATCTGTCCTGGGAATTGATTTCAGCCAGAGAATTGCAGATGTGAATATGGAAAATAACTTTGTTGAAGTGAAATAACAATAGACATATACAACGAAAAAACCACAGATGAATCTGTGGTTTTTTTTATTTTATTCCAAATTGCTGTACCATCCAGTGATTGGGATGATTTTGAGTAAGATCCTTCCGCAAATTTTCATCTTTGGTATTTAAATAACTGTATACCTTTAAAGGAACAGAATCCGGATATTCTTTTAAGCCGCTGGCCACCGTCATTTGTGCTTCTTCTTTTTTTGAGCCGCTATCTAAAGCCTCTGCTTTAAAAATGTAAATGATTGCCGGGAGCTTTCCATATACTTCCTTTGTTTCGCTTTCCAGAAGATGCATAGTTTCTATCTGAAACACCGGATTGGGGCTTTTTCCTTCTGCTAAGGCCTGGCTGATATGCTGCTGATACATCAAAAAAAGATAAAGCAGGTGTATATTCTTGGTATTTGAATCAGAAACTGCTTTTTGAAGTTTGTGGGTAAACTCGGGAGTCATTTCATCATTGTCAGCCTGAAGATTTTTTTGATAAAACTCATCCATCAGATCATAAACTGTTTTATCCTGAGTATCAATTTTCGACTGACTCTTTATTTTTTGTAAAATGCTTGCCATTGAATTGCCGGATTGCGCAAAAATGGTGACGCTGAGGCATAGTAAAGTACCGAAGATCAGTTTTTTCATGAGTTAATCAGAATAATTATAATGTGTTATTAAATATAGTGATTTGTTCTCAGGAAAGAAAAAATAAGTGTGTCATTGTAATTTAGTTTGATAATGACGGGTTCTTTTTCTTAAAATTATTAAATTTATTGCCTCAAAATCAAGCGGAAATTTCAATTATATATCATGAATTTCTTCTGAAAAATATGTCAATGAATTCAATCGTAATAAACGTAGGAAACAGCAATATCAGATTCGGTCTTTTCAATGGCGATAATTGTGATATTTCGTGGGTCATCAATACAAAACCTTACAGAACAGCAGATGAACTTTATGTACAGATGCTGATGCTCTATCAGACCTATAAAATTGATCCTAAAGAGATTGATAAGGTAATTATCGGATCCGTAGTACCTCAGCTTACCAAAGTAATGAGCTCCGGGATCAAAAAAATTCATGGAACAAATCCTGTGATTGTTGACAGAAATACACCTTCCGGAGTACAGGCTAAATCTAAGCAGATGGGAACCGATATCTATGCAAACCTGGTGGCTGCACACAATCTGTACCCGGACAGAAAGAAGATTGTCATAGATTTCGGAACAGCACTTACCGCAAGCTGTGTAGCAGAAACAGGGGAAACTTTAGGAGTAATTATCGCTCCGGGAATTGTAACGTCTCTGAATTCACTGATTAACCAGACCGCACAGCTTCCGGATATCGAACTGAAGAAACCAAAATCTGTTTTGGGACTGGATACGGTAACCTGTATGCAAAGTGGTATGGTATATGGTTTTCTCGGTATGGTGGAAGGCTTTGTCAGCCGTATCAACGAAGAAGTGAACGATGATTGTTTTGTAGTGGCAACAGGAGGAGTTTCCCATGTCTATAAACCTCTGACGGATAAGATTCATGTGATGGACAGGCTCCATACCTTGAAAGGTCTTTATTTCCTCGGAAAAGATTTATAAATTTAAATGATTAAGGTTGAGGTTGAATCCAGCTGATACTTTAGTTCCTCAATCTTACAATTAATATAATGGAAAAATTTCCCGTACTACAAACCGAAAGACTGATCCTTTCACAGCTGGAAGAAAAGGATATCCCTTTTATCGTTGAACTTCTTCAGCATAGGATTTTTTCTGACCTTACTTCCAATATTCCTTATCCATACGTGGAAAATGATGCCAGATCCTGGGTGGAAATGTCAAAAGAGGCTTTTGAAAATAACACAGGGTATACGTTTGCTATCCGGAATAAAGAGGGGCAAATCATAGGAGCTATCGGGCTGCATGACAGAGATGATGATAAAGCTGAACTTGGCTACTGGATAGGAATTCCTTACTGGAACAAAGGGTATGTAACCGAGGCTGCAAAAGCAATAATAGATTTTGGCTTTAATGAATTGAAGCTGAATAAAATTTTTGCTACTCATTTTCCCCACAATCCTGCTTCCGGAAGAATTATGGAGAAAGCAGGAATGGAGCAGGAGGCTGTTCTGATAAAAGAAGTGAAAAAGGACGGAGAATATTTTGATCTGGTGAGATATTGTATCTTAAAAGACTAAACAGATCGTCTTACTATTTATAAAATTAAAAGCCGGAGAATATCAATATCCTCCGGCTTTTGTCTTTAATTATCTTTTACTTTTAAAAAATTCTTTAACAATAGAAGAGCATTCTACCTCCATGATTCCCGTAATAACTTCAGTTTTCGGATGGAGGGAAAGATGTTTATTGATAAAACCTCTTTGTTCATCCCGCGCTCCAATCACTACTTTCGAGATCTGAGACCAGGAAAGTGCGCCTGAGCACATCACACAAGGTTCCATCGTTACGTAAAGCGTACAGTCTTTCAGGTATTTTCCTCCCAGGAAGTTAGCAGCAGAGGTGATGGCCTGCATTTCGGCATGGGCGGTCACGTCATTTAATGTTTCAGTGAGATTGTGAGCTCTTGCAATAATTCTGTTGTTGGAAACTACTACACATCCGATAGGAACCTCATCTTTTTCTAAAGCGGCCTCTGCCTCCTGCAGTGCCATTTTCATGTAATATTCGTCGGTAAACATTAATCTGTTATCGTTAAAGTTAAAGGAAGTTTAAAGCGGTAAATAGTAGGGTCGCCCTTCAGCATTGCCGGGGAAAATTTTTCCGCCAGAGAATATAAAGCAATTTCTGCCTGTCTGTTAAAGGTGAAATTGTCACCCTGTGCATGAACATTACTTACTGTTCCATCTTTTTCAACAATAAAATCAACATCCGTTTTTATCATCTTCTCTTTAGAATATACTCCGTCAACATACAGCAGATTGGCGACTTCCTGTCTCAAAGAATTAATTCCACCTGGATAATCTGCAATCTTTTCAGCATCTGCAAACTTTTCAGATGAGTTGAATGCCTGATTTTTGATGGTTTGAAGGTCCTCCAGATTTCTGACTTTTAATAAAGCTCCGATCAGGGCATTGTTTTCAATACTATCCATTTTTTTCATGAAAAAAAGGAAATCTCCCTTTATCGCAGCCTTTTTTGAAGTATCGGATTCTGCATCAAATTTCTTTTTGAACTCTTTATTCAGCATATTTCTGTGCTGATTATAATAACTCTTTACAAGTCTGAACTCTTCTTTCTGCTGTGCGAGAAAAAAGGAAGAGATAAAGCAGCTGATGCCAATGAATAAAGTTTTCAATAAGGGTATATTTATGTAAATATAACAAAAAATATGAAATATATTCCTGATGATCAGCTTTCAAGATAACGGTTCAAAGATTCCTGCAAATGATTGCGGATGTCATCAACTAAACCTTTCGGTTCCAGAACGGTTACTTCTTTTCCGTAAGAAAGAATCTCCTGCATGAAATCATAAGTAGGGTGGAGGAAGAATTCAAAATAGATCTCTTCCGGAGTTTCTTTGGTTTCTTTCTGTGACTGATGAAGAGGGAAACTTCTGATGTACTCTCCCTGGTGGCGGCTGCATTTCAGAACAATATTCTGTGGATTCTGTTCTGTCAGGTTCATCACTCCGAATGCATTTTTGAAATGCTCCCTGAAGTTGTATTTATACTTTTCCCTGAACTGATTTTTGGATACGTCCAGATAATTAATTCTGTCCAGCCCGAATGATTTTAAAACTTTATCTTTTGTATCAATGGCAATAAGATACCATCGGTCTTTAGATTCTTTTAAAGCCAAAGGGTGTACTTTTCTGGAGGTCATAAGTTTGTTCTTGTAATTGTAGTGTTCAAAACTTACAACTCTTTTATTTCTGATCGCAAAGAACAAGTCATAAAAATGTTCTACGCCGGTGGGTTTTCGGCTTTCAAAAAAGATGAAATCTGAAAAGTCCGGATGAAGATTCAGGGCATTACTCACCTGAAAGGATTCAAGAAGTTTTTGATTGTACTCATCCACTTCCATAATCGGGCGGCTCTCGATATAATATCGGTTGTCGCCCTTTTTTTTGTTGTGAATAGAAAGGTTAAAAAGATCGGAAATCTCCCGGATATCCCTCTGCAGGGTACGGATAGAGTAGCTCTTGATTCCTGCATCCTGGAATTCAAAAGAGTTTAAAAGATAGTCCTCCAGCTGTGAATAGGTAGCCGGAGAACTTTCTAATCTTTTAATTATTAAGGCATATCTTGTCAGATAAAAATCTTTCTTCATTTCTCTATTTTTAGGGTGCAGCAGTGCTGCGTTCATGGTAAAGTTTTATAAGACAAATATATGCGGTTCATGCGACAAAACGTGTCGTGTTTTATTTTTGTTTTAAATAGACATTTATTTTTGGTCTTCAATAGTGGCTGCCGTAATATACAAAGGGAAACCTTCTTTGAAACTACTTTTTAGATGATTGTAAAAAAGTTGAAAATAATATAAGTTTTTATCTCTGACATTTTCCCGAATATTATAATGATATAATTCACCAAGAAATTCTTTAACATCTTCATAAAAAATAGAACGATTTGTAATAGGATCAAAATGTTCATTTTTGTAAGTTTTCAAATATTCCATAGGATTTTTGGTATGCTCTTCCGGTACTTTTTTCATTGTTTTCAGTACATCTCTAATTTTATTTTCCAGTGCATCAACAACAAACTCCCATGTGTTGGGTTCATAGTAAAAGTCTTTCTTCCCAAAGTCATCTCCTAAAAGTTCTTCAAAAACTTCTTTTTTGAAATCAAATTCATTCCATTCAGGACTTTCTTTATAGTCCTCTGTGCGTACATCAAAGCCTACATAGGTACCATCTGGATTATATAATCCATTTTTTTTACATCTTTCAAAGAAATTATGATTTTATCTATTTTTTCTTCTTTCATAATAAAGTGATTTTTATAAGTCCCGTTATATTCTACGTTGTTATGGGCTTTGTATTCTGTGTATTTTTTACCGTTTTTATGATAAGATCTGAACCATCCTAAGCCACAGCATTGCTGTGGCTTATAATTATTGATCAAAATTCGATCTACCCATCCTTTTTTTGCTTTCCGGAGTTTCGAACCTCGTAAAAGCTTCAATATAGAATTTTGGTTTTGAAATGTTTATTATTATGCTGACATATCCTATTTACAGTTTTGATCAGGAAGAATATCTTTACTGAATAATTCTAAAATCATCTGTTCTTTTTCCATGGACCAGTCGAAATATTGATATTCTTGATCGGTGAAATTATATCTGTCTTTTCCATTATCAGGGAATGCAATAAACTTTTTAAATTTCCCATCTCTTTTAAATAATAATAAAATCCTTGGATATTTTTCTTGGATACAATCACAGCCGACACTATTAGATAATCCTGTTCTGACAAAAATATTTTTTTTAGAGTAATTAAACAGAATATTTGATAATCTTTCTTTTTCTAATGAAGAAATCATTCTGATTTGATTATGAAATTTAGTATCCAAGTAATTTCGAGGCTCATCTACATTTTTAATAAAGTTAGGATTTGCTATGTAAATTGAATCATACTCATTAAAAGGAAATATTTTCGTTCTTTGTATTGATGGAATCGAAAACCTTTCATAGTATTTATTATCAAAATCACCAGGATTTATTTCTCCTTTATTTTTTAATAATAAATCTCTTTTATATTCTTTGCAGTTCTTTTGACAAAATTTCACTCTAAGTGAATCTAAATCATTTACTTTCTGAGAATAAAAAAAATTACATAGTAATAAGACTGCCAGAAAAAGGATATTATTTTTCATGTTATATTATTTTATTATATCAGGATATTTTTTCTTGATCTTCTCTCTCATTTGGTTATATGAAGTCTCTGTTCCATGCATTTTTTCTATATAAAACTTCTTATAATTTTTTGCGTAATATTTTTGTGCACTATAAATTTCATCTAATTGATCCTGAGTTAAATTTTGGCTTCTTTCTTTTAATAAATATACTTCACTACTTGTATTACTTAATAACCATAGGTCTTTCTTTGTCGTTGTTAACGTATTGTTTTTAGTATTAAAAATATACCAGCCATCTGAGTTGAAAAATTTGCCACTAGGAGTCAAATAATTGTTTAATAATGAGCCAAAATATATTTTTTCTTTTGTTGAAGTAATTTCTTCATATGCCCTTTGTTTAATATCTGAACGATTTGAATTAGCAAAGATTTTTATTTCTTTGTTTGTCATACTTCCTAGTTCATTTAAAAAACCTTTATCATCAGCTTCATCACATGCAACAGAAAAGAAATTGGCTCCGTTTAACATATTGCTTAACAATAATTTTAGACTAATATATGATTTAATATCTTTTAGTTCCAACCCTCCTTGATGATATTTTTCAGATTCCTTTCTGAAATCTTCAAAATAGTCATCATTGAGAGATATTAAATCTTTTTTAGGCAGCTTTTCAAATACATTTTTTAAAGTTTTAAAAGCTAGAGCATCTAAAACTACTTTCATTGACTTTGCGTAGGTATGATCTGAAAAGGTGTTTCCATGGTGAACTATAGCCACATTTTTGAAATTAGATCTTTTACAGAGGTCTACAAAGCTTTCATAGTTTGCGAAACTTGGAATATGTCGTACTTCCCACATTTTAAAAGTTTCATCAAATTGGTATTTTCCATCTGACTCTAAAGTTATTATTAGATTAATGTTTTTCTTTTTTTGTTGTTGGTCATCTATAGTAGAATCTTCAAAGAAATTTTTCTTTTTTCTTTCTTCATCAGCCATTGTTTTTGCACTATAAATGCCTATAGGTCTATAATCATACATGGTTTTTGGATTTAATAAAATCAGGCGGCGTAAATTTCCGCCTGATCTTGTTATTATTTAAATATTGTTGTTAATTCTCTCGGTAATGTTGTAGCTCCATCACTATGTGATAATTGAGCGTCAGTATCCAGAGAAAAGCTTGTTTCAAATTCCAATTCTGATGGGTTTTCACAATTTTTAGGATCATTTTCCGGGAAAATCGGTAATGGCTGATTTACCGGAAGTCCTGTGGATTTATCCTGAAGGATTGTTAAGGTAGTAGGGATTCTGGTAATCCAGTATTTCCCCTGAGGTTCTCCGGTAGGCTGTCTCATTTCGTCTACGATACTCATGTACATTGGGTCGCCGATTACCGGAACAGAACCGCCATTCCAGATCAATCCTGTTTCAAGGAAGAACTGAACAGCTGCTTCGAAACCTGGTTTTACGGTAACGATAATCCTTGCCATACCTGCCTGCAGGAAACTTCTGAACAATGGGTCCATACTTTCGCTGATGTAGAATTCCTGCCAGCTCTTACGGTTAGCCCAATAGTATGGGTAGAAGGTGTAATCCATAATTTCCCATTCGAATGCCTGTTCCATAAACTTGGCAAGGGCTGTATATCTGTCCAGATTTTCATTCAGGTATACCTGGAAATTATCCATGGTTGTTTTCTCATCGGCACCGTTAGTTGTTTCCTGGCCTAATGTATAAAGGTAATCCTGTAATAAATAAGCGATACAGTTGTGCTTTAAGACATCATGTTCCATATAACGGTAGAAAGTATCCTGTCTTTCTTTAAGCTGAGCTTCTTTTTCTTTTTGCTCTGCGTCTAATCTTGCCTGATCTTCCTGGAATTTGGCATAAGCAGCTTCATAGGCTTTAATAATATCATTAAAACTGTCTGTTTTCCACTTGCTGATAAAGGCATCGCTCAGCTCACAGTTCACAACGACTTTGATGGTATAACTTCTTACGTTGTGGCCCTTCACCTGGAAAGATACATTACCTGTGATATTGAAACCAGATGATCCATCGTCAAAATTAAGGTCTCCACCACGTTCAGAACGGCCAATCATATCTCCTTTTAAGTTTGAGAACATCACTTCAGAATAACGTGATCCTGACCATCCACCACCTCTGTTTCTTGTTGACCTGCAGGCGAAACTTGCATTTTTACCAGCATAATTGTCTGGGATGGTAAATTGTGTATGATCAATTCCAAAATCATCATTTGTCTGAGGAACGCTGGAAGCAGTATGAATTACTTGTTTGGTTGCTTCCGGGAATGCCTCTAAAGTTACTCCGTATTCCTGAGCCCAATGCTGGATCTGTACAATCGTTGCAGATTTTGGATCTGCCATTAACCATGGTTCCGGTGCTTTTCTTGGATCTACAGGAGCTTTAAGCACCTGAGCCTTGGCAACAGTAAGAGCCAGACGGTGTAATCTTGAAGGTTCAGGAACCATAAACTCAAACATCGTACGCTTACCATAGTTGTAGATCTGGTTTTTCATTTTCTTGTCGATCCATCTGTAAACTCCGGTAATGTGTTTAGGCTGTGCCGCTTCAGCATTATCAGTGTTGGTTACCTTTCCTCTGTTATCATATTCATGAACATTGGTTTCCGTATATTCCTTGATGATTTTCTGTACTCTTTCTTCTGAAATTTTAGTAAGAACTCTTTCCATTGCTCTTTCTGTAATTTCCTGAGATTTCATTACAGCTTGTCTTGTACTGTCGTGCTGTGCTGAGTTATTGGCATAATCTGCTCCGATTTCAAACTTCATGGCACTGTCATTTCCATAGCTGAATCTTGTGTAGGCAGAAATACTCTGCTGCTTTTCAATTTCTTTAGCAACTTCGGTCTGCATATCCGTTCTGGAAGTTTTGGAAGTGTCTGACATCTTCTCTGTCTCCTGAGATTTGGAAGTTGTATCTGTAATTTCAGAGTATTCTCTGGAAACGGAAGACTTATGTCTCAGTTCGCTTGCCATAACGTTCTCAATATTGGACACTTCTCCCGGAACATAAGCATGAACACTTTGCACGACTTTCATATAATCTGCTACACCCAATCTTTTGATCCCGAAATTTTTTCGTTTTTGGGTTGTACCTGGTTCAGGTGTACCCGGGTTTTCAACTGCTGCACGCTTCAGAGTCAGCATTCCGGTAAGGTTTAAGTCTTCTTTCAGATATTGTGTGGCAATCTCTCCATAAGCCTGGCTTCCGTTATCAAAAATAATTTCTATTTTGAAACTAAAGCTGGTTCTGAATCTGTTTACCAAAGCCGCAGGTAAGGTAATTTTATTATCAACTACAGAAATATTGCTGTAATTTTCTTCGAAAGTTCCGGCAGCATCTGTTGTAGCCGTAATTTTAGCATTGGCAACACTCCACGAAACATCCTCAACTTCAAAAGAAAAATTAACAAATCCTCTGCTGCCTGCTACTACGTAAGCACTGTGAGCATATAAGCTGTATGCCATCGGTGTTCTGGCGGTATTCTGAATAAGAGGTATTGAAGCTCCGCCGATATTGGCATACTGCTGTTCCGGAAGAGGACTGTTTTGAAGTGCCGTCTCCATGGAAGCAGAGATATTGTTTCTTACAACAAGTAAAGCATCAGCATAGCTTTCAATCTCATCATCAAGAACAATGGTCTGGGCACCCATTCTTAAGGTGTCATGCGAAAGGATCTGAAGGCTGTCTTTATCTTCTGCCACAGAAGTTAAGCTGGTTGTAGATTCACCGAAAAGTTCTACAAAAAGGTCGAAAGATTCCGGTGAAAGCTTTGCTTGCAAATCCTCCAAATTGATTTCATTTTTGTACGTAAATACGAAAGGCGCAACTTCATATTCTTTCAAAGTGCTGTAAAGGCGTTCTTTTTCTTCTTCGGACATGTCCGGAGTGATTTTACTGTCTACTTCGGCCAGCTTTCTGTCATACAGTTCCAAACGTTCTTTGTTTTCTGTCATATATCTGGAATACTCATCCTGGTAGGCCTGATATCTGGATTTATGGAATTTTTTCTGAAGCTTTTCCAGTTCGGAATTCAGTGTGTTCAGGGATTCTTTTCTGTGGATGGCTTTACTGGATACAAAAGAAGCTCTTGCTTCAGATTCTAATCTCTGAACTGTTCTTGCTGCCAAAGCCGGTTCGGAACCTTCAGCATTTGCAGATGAAACTAAAGAAGCCGTTTCCGTATCTTCTGAAAATAGGATGGTAGGAAGTATGATTTTTCCATCCATTGCTTTTTCCAATGGTTTTTCTCCATTAATTTTGATGATTTCCTGATCTGTAAGGTCCTGATTGCTGGCAAAACCAAGCTGAATAGCCATTAAAATGTGGCTGATTGCTTCTTTAATATAGAAATCTCCCTGGGTAACAATCTGATAAATATAATTATTCCAAAGTTGGGAAAATATAGAAATTCCTTCTGCGTTCAGCTGTCTGTTGGTATTAATAAGGCTTTTGTAATAATCCGTAACGAACGTCCAGTCAGCGCTTTCTAATGTTTCTTTTTTAGAAAGCTTTCTTCCGATCATCAGAAGGTCTCTAAATGCTCCTTCTTCGATTTTCTTTTCGCTTTCGAATCCGGAATTGTTAAACTCTCCGGCAGCCCTTTTCATGGCTGTAAATTTTAAAGTTTTGGCAGGTCTTCCAACGACTGCTGTATCAAAAACACCGGTTACTCCTTTAGGTCTGTGGATAAATCCTAAGTTTTTGTCTTTAATTTCTGTTAATTGAGGGTTTCTCAGACTTACAAATCTGAAAAGTGATTGTGATGCGTTATTGGTATTCATAGGGTTTGTTTCTTTGTAGTTAATAATTCCTTCTCCTATTAAGGATTTTCCGACAGTAAATGCGGATTTTACTGTTGATGTATTATTTGTTGGCATTTCGTTCTTATTTTTTAGTGTATTCAAGTGTTAGAGTAAACGAGTTGATAAGAGAATAATCATAATCAGGTGTATTCAACAGTTCAATAATTGCTCTTTCTCTTTCAATAGTGATGTAGGCTTTTGTTCGCCACTGATTACCTGCAAATGCCGCTTTAAGATCATCCCATTCTGTAAACATTTCGTTGGAGATAATGGTTTCGAGATCCGGGAATTCAGGTCTTAAGTCAATTTCACCTGTTCTCGGAATTTGATCCAGATACAAGGTTTTTTTGTAGACAGGCTTACCGTTGATCCATTTTCCACCCGTCAGCTCTTCTTTGGTACTGTAGGAATGCTGTTTGTCTGCATATTGTTTCTGGATGTAATCATTTTCCTGTGCGTTGTCTCCAAAATAAGTTTTAGAACTTAAGCCTCTGGCATTTGATACCTGATGTTCTACCATAACAGGCTCATCAGGATAATTACTTACCATAATTCCTTTACCGTCAGAATGATCGGTAAAACTCGTTAAAGAGGCTCCGGCATTACTTAAACTAAGTTTTGCACCATAAGCTCTAGCCAATACACCGTAATCTTTACTGACATCTAAATTTGATTGTATAGAATTATCTACACTGCCTGATGTGATCAAAACTCCGCTTGGAAAGAAACCTACCTGGTTTTTAATTCCGTCCTGAGTATTGATTTTATAGAGAAGAGATTCAATTTCCGGAGCTTCGGCATTTTCAAACTGGATATGACCGGAAACGGGATTGTTTACTTCTGTTCCTGTGATAGGAATGTAGTTTTGAAAGTCGGAAAGGTTTTTATATCCCAATACATTACCGGCATTAAGAACCGCAACTTTTGTATAAGTGTTATCTGCTAAAGGTGTTCTTTTTGCAGAAATCACGGCGTCAAAATCCAATGTTCTTGCAGCAAAGTCTCCACCAATTAAAGGCGTTACAAAATCATGGCGTCTTGCTACCGGATTGGATTCAATCACCAGTTTGTTGAAGGTTGAACCTCCTAATGGGGCATTACAGCCGATAACGACATTGTTATCACCCCAAACACCCATAGCATGCGTAGTGGAGGCGGCATTATATCCGACAAAAGTATTGGATCCCCATGCTCCTGAAGTTGTCGCTTTTCCATGAATATTTCCGGCAAAAGCACCTAAAAAAGTATTCTGAGTACCATTAGTTAAGGAATAAGCGGCTCCCAGACCAAGCGCGGTGTTATTGGTTCCGGCAATATTTTTGTTTCCTGCTTCATCTCCGATATACGTATTTCCATTTCCTGTTGTTGTTTCAGTTCCCGCTTGTGTTCCGAAAAAAGCATTGAAATTACCTGTTGTAAGTTTAGTTCCGCTTGAAACACCCGTTGCGGTATTCCATCTTCCCGTAGTGGTTTCATTTAAAGCATAAGAACCAAGTGCTACGTTATTTGCTCCGGTGGTTAATTTTGATAATGTATTATAACCAATTCCCAATCCGTAGGCTCCGGTGTGATCCGTATTCAAATTTCCAAACCAGAAGGAATACGTTGTAGGACTGAAATTGATTTCGCCTGCTCTGCCCTGGCTTGGCTGAAAAATAATAGGTTTGGTTGTTCCGTTACCTCTGTCGATGACATTTTGTAAATTATCATTCCCGCTAAAAGTGGGTTTGTCAGAAAGGTCATTATAACTGCCTGTTACAGCTACTTTTTTCAGGATAACTTTTTCCTGTCCTTCCTGTGACAATGTAACACTTCCATCTGCATTGGTGGTGGGAGTGATACTGAATTCCGAAAGATTAATCTGAAAGGCAGAGCCATCATTCTGGGTAATGGTAATAATATTTTGAGAGGCATCATATGAAGCATTCTCAATACTGATATCACGGGTTACCAAACTGCTTAAATCTACCGATTTACTTTGCTGGACACCATTCTCACCTGTATAAAATACCGTTAAGATATTTCCATTTAATTGCGGAGCCTGAATAGCTGTCTGCGTTTCAATTTTTTCTTTCCAAAGCTGAGCATTCTGCGGATTTATATTGGATGCATTTGCATCTGCTTTTTGTGACAGATCATAATCTAATTGAGCTGCAGGAATCTTTTCATCTTTGTGCCAGTATGAATCATGCCACTCCCAAAATTCTTCCTGTACCGGGATATCTCCGTTTTCGAAATATTTTTTTAATTCTTGTTTTGTTTTCATTTGCTTAAAAATTTTAATTGATGAGTTTTCCTCCCACGATTTCCACTGTGCTGTCAAAAGAATAAGGTAAATAGGTCGTTTCAGGGCCTAATGTTACTTTTGTAAGCTGGTTAACTCTGAAAGCATTGTTTTCAATTTTGAGTACACTGGCCGGAATGGTTACTGAGGTGAGTTGATTGCTGACAAAAGCATCCGAGTGAATTTCTGTTACTCCATCGGGAATCTCAACAGATGTCAGCTTATTGGCAGAGAAGGCTCCTTGTGAGATAATCGTTATTCCTTTGGGAAGACGAAGTTCTTTCAGTTGATTGGCTGTAAATGCCTGTATTCCAATATTGATAACGCTGTCCGGAATAAATAAAGACGTTAATCTGTTATTGTAAAAAGCCCAATTGGGGATTTCGGTTACCTTTGGAGGAATTGTAAAGGTCGTTAAGCCGCCGTTACTAAATGCGCTTTCCTGGATAGTTGTTACAGAGTCAGGGATTTCTACGTCAGTTACCTGCAGACCTGCGGTAAAATTTTTGGGAATAGTGACTGTTCCTTCTTTTATCACAATTTTTCTTTTTGAAAAGAAAGCCAGTGAAGCATTTTTATCAGCATCCATTTCAGCATAGAGTATGTTGAATGTACCATTCTCCAGACCTGCGATCTTGCGCATGTCAATTTTCTCATCCTTATGCCAGTAAGCGTCCTGCCATTCCCAAAAATCTTCCTGTTTTGGGATATCTCCATTTTCAAAATAGAGCTTTAATTCTTCTTTTGTTTTCATAAAACGTTGTGTGATTGATTAATAAGTTGATTGCTGTGATCTGTTCTTTTATAAAGCATGCTCACTTTTGTGCTATATTTTCAGACATAGTTCTGGCTGTTCAGCATTTTGTGAATGGTGAATTCAAAGGAATTGAGAATGTTTAATGAGTTTGCTGTACGGTTATTATAGAGATTTCAAAAGTAATGTTGAACAGCGCCAGAACTTGTCTTGTATTAATTTTTATTTAAAAAATATCTTCTTCTAGTAATCCTTTTTCAAAATCTTCCCTGAAGAAGTTTTCAATGTCAATGAGATAGTTTTCATAGTCCATCTCAGCATTTTCGATATCACTCCATTCTATTGTATAGAGATCTTCATTGAAGAGTACATCTGTATTGTGATCTGGTGTTTCCATGTTTTGTGTTATAAGGTGTTGGTTATATTTTGAACATATTTTAGACTGTTCAGCATGAGAAAATGTTGAATTCAAAGGCTTTTAAAAGTTTTTAAGAATTGTTGTTGTTGTGTCTTTTTAATACTCCAAAGGTAGTGGGGCAAAGCGACAAAACTTGACGTGTTTTTAAAAAGATTTTTTAATTTTTAAATATAATCTTAATAGCTTATATGATACTGTTATAAGGTAAAAAGCTTATATTTTATTTTTGATGAGTTTCTGAACAATCTGGTTCAAAGTTTCTCTGTGATCATCAATATAGCTCAATCCGGCTTGTATCAGATTTTCGATATTGGATCTTCTTACATTATCCATTGCGGGAGAAGCATTTTTCAGTGAAGGATTCAATCGGTAATAGTTTTTTTGATTTCTAAGTCCCAGCGTCTGAAACATTTGTTCCAGCTGATAATCCACTGTTTCTGCGTTGGCAGACATCAAAATGTCGACGATTGGGCTTACCCAGCCAATTTTTCCAGCCTTTTCCAATCTTTTAAAAGAATAAGGTCTTGCTTCAATTCCTGTTCCGATAGAGACAATGATCATGTCGTTTACGCTTGGGTGATTAGCTTTCTGATGGTTTTTTAAAACTTCTGCGAAAGGAATCTTCCTTGCTTCGGCATAAGCACAAAGCGCGGGATTATTAGCAAACATTCCTCCATCAATCAAACTGAAAATCTGGCCATACATGGATTTAATCTGAACAGGGCTAAAATACGTAGGAGCGGCTGAAGTCGCTCTGCAGATATCTCTTACATAGAAATTATCTGTGCTGAGGTTGGCTTTCCACGAGTTGAAAAGTTTCGCCCTTCTGTTCTCTATGTCATAACTTGTTATTAAACATGGTTTTATTAATTCTTTTAATTCTAAATTTCCAAAGAAATCATGTAAATTTTTTTCCAGAGCTTCCTGGGAAATTTTTTCATTCAATAATCCGAATGGATTAACCAGTTTTTCCCAAAAGGAAACCTGGAAGATGTCGCCCCCCTTTTCAGCATATAATTCCAATCCTTTCTGAATAGAATATTTTGCTTTTCGGGTTTCATCAGGAGAGAGAATAATAGAAGCAATCAGACCTCCGGTGCTGCTGCCAGCTACCAGATCAAAATAATCTCCCAGCTTGGCGGAAGGCTTATCATAATACTGGAGCTGTTCTTCTATGTAACGCAGAATAATGCAGGTTACAATTCCCCTTATTCCACCTCCGTCCAAAGAAAGAATGGTTGTCTTTTTCATGTGATATTTTTAATGGTTTGTTAAAAGGACACATGCAATCTTAAATCTACAGAACCTTATTGACTGGTCAGAAAATGTTGAGATTCCATATTGAGATTTCATTGCTTTTTTGTTGTTTTCTTATAAAGCAAAGGTAGCTTGAGGAGGCGACAGAACGTGTCGTATTATATTTAATTTCAAATAAATGATACTAAAAAATAACGTAATTCTGTTGGTCTTTTGGCATCTTCAAGAGCGTTCTCCAACTGGTTTTTACAGGACCTTTTTTAGAGGGAATATTCTTTTTTTCGAAGTGGGGAAGGTCTTTAAATGTTTTCCAGTTTCCACCCCAGTCCCAGCCGTGACGGGCAAAAATTTTCACACATTCGTACCAATCTGCAACTTTGTCATTATCCCAGTCCTTTGCGGTATCCCAACTTGCTGTTTTCCCGTCGATCATCAGGCAGATATCTACGGCAAGTCCATAATTGTGGATGCTTTGCCCTGCCTTCGCATTGGTTACCTTTTTTCCTGAAGTAATTCTTCCGATGGCATAAAGCTTTTCCTGCTCTTCAAAAGATCTTAATCCCTGAGTGATTCGTATCTTAGCCCTTCCGGTAAGAGCTTCATCACATTCCTGTATAATTTGCTTCACTTCATCTCTTACCAACGGGTGAAGTTTCTGAATCCTTTCTAAGGTTACTTTGTCCATATTTTTTATTTTGTTATAAGACAAAAGTATAGCGCAGAGACGACGAAACTTGACGTGTTTTATTTAAATTTTTATAATATTCAACCTTAGGTAAAAAACATAATATAAAAAGAGATTTAGCAACAAATAGCTCATCTGTACATCCAAAAAATGAGAAAAAATTGCTTTTAAATTTTTAAAAATCAAATAGAAGTAGTAAATATGATGGATAAAACACAATAGTAAATGCATACGATCCTACCTTTTTTATTAGCCATGGTGGCTGCCATTGTGCTGCTCAATATGTGGGCTACAAAATTAAAAATTGCTTATCCTGTTTTGCTCGTTGTATTCGGGCTGCTTGTTAGTTTTGTACCAGGTCTTCCGGTTGTAAAGATCAATCCGGATCTTATCTTTTTTATATTTTTACCTCCTCTTTTATTTGAAGCTGCGTGGTCTATTTCCTTTAAAGAAATGAAACGATGGTGGCGTATTATCGGAAGCTTTGCTTTTTTAGTGGTCTTTTTTACGGCACTGGCAGTGGCAGTGACTGCCAATTATTTTATTCCCGGATTTACACTTGCTCTCGGGTTTTTGCTGGGAGGTATCGTATCTCCACCTGATGCAGTAAGTACAGGAGCGATCATGAAATTTGTAAAAATCCCGTCCACTACTTCTGCTATTCTGGAAGGAGAAAGTTTATTGAATGATGCTTCTTCATTAATTATATTCCGTTTTGCTTTGATTGCTGTAGGAACCGGACAATTTATATGGCAGGAAGCCTCATTAGACTTTGTATGGATGATCATCGGAGGTGCCGGAATTGGCTTACTTTTAGCATGGATCTTTGTACAGGTTCACAAAAGACTCCCTACAGAAGCTTCTTCGGATATTGCTTTAACGATTATTGAACCTTATCTGATGTATTGGATAGCAGAACAGTTTCATGCTTCCGGAGTTTTAGCTGTGGTTTGCGGAGGTTTGTATATGTCAGGCAAACGATTGATATTTCTCAACAGTACCAGCCGAATTATGGGCTATAGTGTATGGCAGAGTTTTGTATTTATTCTGAATGGTATCGTCTTCTTAATCATCGGGCTCGAGCTTCCTGAAATTGTTGGAGGGTTGCGGTCAGAAGGAATTCCTTTGAGAATTGCTATCCAATATGGAGTGCTGGTGACCGGTATTCTGATTGCCGCCAGAATCATAAGTTCTTATGCCGCCATGCTTGCTACATTGATTTTCCGGCCAAGTGTCGCTCCCCGTGCTTCTTCCGCAAGAAGACGTCTCCTGATGCCTTTGATGCTTGGATGGACAGGAATGAGAGGAGTTGTTTCACTGGCTGCTGCACTTGCCATTCCGATTACCCTTGAAAACGGACTTCCTTTTCCCAACAGAAACCTTATCCTTTTCATTACTTTCGTGGTGATTCTTCTTACATTACTCGTACAAGGACTTACCTTGCCATACTTCATCAAATATGGACATGTATTTGATGATTTTACAGATGAAGAGAAAGATAAAAAGGCAAGGGAAGAAATAAAACATCAACTGAAACAGCATGTTTATCATTTTCTTAAAAATAAGCATGAAAATGAACTGAACAGCCATGCAGGATTAGAAAGAATGCTCAAACAATGGGAGGAAAAAATCCAGGCCAATAATACTGAATGGATGAATGAAAAGACCAAAGATATTTTTTTTGAAATGCTGGAAAGCCAGAGACAGTTTCTTTCGGAATTGAATAAAGATATTTCCGTTAATGAAGAAATTATCCGCCATCAGCTCTATCAGCTCGACCTTGAGGAAGAACGGTTAAGAATGATTTAATCTATATCATAATTTGTTTTTTGAAAACAAAATTACAGCGCTAATGCGACAAAATATGTCGTATTATGAAATTTTATTCATTAAGAATCAACTACATTGTTTGATTTTTTATAATAAACACTTTATTTTCTAATTCCGTAATAGTATTTCTCAATTCTGAAAACATATCTTTAAGATTATAATTTTCAAAATTGGTTGAATCAAAATCTTCAGGAAAAATTCCTGATGCATATTGCCATATTTCTACAACTTCTCCCAATGGAATATCATAAGGTTGGTAAAATAAATTATCGGCAGCAACAGTTATTGATTTTTTGTTTCCGGATATGAATCGTTTATAAGAAATGCCATCATTCAAAGTCACAAAAACATAACTTTTATTCGGTTTCAGATCATCAATATTTTCAACATATTTCCCGATAATATAAGAGCCATCTTTAAAAGGCGGCATTGAATCTCCCTGGGCCGGAAAGGCACGGTACTTTCCATTGGTTAAAAAAGGAAGTGAGATTCTTTGCAGACTTTCAATATATTCCGGATCACTGTAGCCGGATAAATAACCCATTGATGCTTTTTGCGGAACGATTTCTATACTGTTGTTTCCTAGTTGATCCACAATAACAGGTAAGACAATTCGATTGTCGGGAAGCTTCAGAATATCCTCCAGCGGATACTTCCGGATGTCAACAGATACAAGAAGGTCAATACTAAGATTGAAAAACTTAGAGATTTTGATTAATATTTCGATAGGCGGCTCTGATCTGCCATCTTCATAAGAAACGTATCTGGAACGGGTGAGTTTCAAAGTATTCGCTAACTCCTGTTGAGTTTTTTCTCTCTTGCCTCTTAAAAAGCGTATGTTGTCTGAAAAAATTGACATTGTTATAAATTGTAACAACAAAAATACAAATTTTGTTTAAAAACGTAACTAAATTTGTAGCGTGAATCGTGCAATTGTACATATGGATTTGGATACATTTTTTGTGTCCTGCGAGAGACGTAATAACTCGCAGCTTCAGGGTATTCCTCTCATTATAGGAGGTGGAGACCGTGGAGTGGTAGCCTCATGTTCTTATGAAGCCAGAAAATTTGGGGTTCGCTCTGCAATGCCTATTCGTATGGCACTGAGACTTTGTCCTGATGCAAAAGTAATCCGGGGTGATCATGAAATGTATTCAAATTTATCTCATACTGTAACCGAAATTATACAGGGAAAAGTTCCGGTGATGGAGAAAGCAAGTATTGATGAATTTTATTTGGACTTATCAGGAATGGATAAGTTTTTTGGCTGCTATCAATGGACCAAAGAAATTGCTGAAACTGTTACTAAAGAGACAGGCCTTCCTATAAGCTTTGCACTGTCAACGAATAAGACCGTTTCAAAAATTGGTACGGGAGAAGCTAAACCTTTAGGGAGAATGGAAATCAAGGAACTGGAAGTACAGCCATTTTTAAATCCTTTATCCATCAAAAAAATTCCAATGGTAGGTGAAAAGACTTTCCAGTTGTTATCAAGAATCGGAATCCGGACCATTCATACCTTATCTGAAATGCCGGTACTTGTTCTGCAGCAAATGATCGGACTCAACGGAAAAGAACTTTGGAAAAAAGCCAATGGAATTGATGAGAATCCTGTGGTTCCTTATTCTGAAAGAAAGTCTATCTCAACCGAGAGAACCTTTACCAACGATACTATGGATATTATAGAATTAAAACGGCTGATATCGGGAATGGCAGAGCAATTGGCTTATCAACTGAGACAAGAAAAATGGCTTACTTCAACTGTGGTAGTAAAAATCCGATATGCCAATTTCGATACGGAAACTAAACAGTATAAAGTAGCTTATACTTCAGCTGACCATACACTTTCAAGAGTGGCATTGGAACTATTCAACCAGGTATATACAAGAAGAATGAGACTGAGATTGGTAGGATTACGGTTTACCGGACTCGTGCATGGCAACCATCAGATGAATCTGTTTGAAGATACAGAAGAACAGATGAGCCTATACCAGACAATGGATTATCTGAAGAACCGGTTTGGTGTTGATGCAGTTGGCAGGGCATCCGGTTTTGATTTTGGAAAATAATATATAAAACTTTTGATCATGTTTCTGAATTGTCATTCTTTCCACAGTCTTCGTTACGGTACCTTATCGGTAGAAGAATTGGTACGGCAGGCACATTCTTTGGGTATTAAAGAGTTGGCATTAACAGATATCAATACGATTACTGCTATTTATGATTTTAAGAAAGAATGTGAAAAGGCAGGCATTAAACCTATTGCCGGAATTGAGGTCAGAAAAGAAGACAGGCTGCTTTATATTGCTGTGGCAAAAGAGTTCTCCGGGATTGGTGAAGTTAATAAAATATTGACAGATCATAATTGTTATGGAGGTGAACTTTCTGAAGCAGCTCCTGTATTTAAAAATGTTTTTATTGTTTATCCGATAGATAACATTCCTTCAAAGCTAAAAGAAAATGAGTTTATTGGAATCCGGGAAGAAGAACTGAACTTATTGATCCGTCCTGAATTTAAAAGGTTGGTTCCGAAAATGGTGGTTCTTCATCCGGTTACATTCAGCACTAAAAAAGAATATAATCTTCATAAAATATTAAGGGCTATTGACAAAAATACCCTGTTGTCGAAACTGAATGAACAGGATGTTTGTGGGAAATCGGAATATTTTAAATCCGAAAATTTAATCATCAGTACTTTTCAAAGGTATCCTGAGATGATAAAGAATACCAGAAATTTGCTGGAAGCCTGCAGTTTTGAATTTGATTTTGAAAAAGTTAAGAACAAACAATACTATACTAAGTCCAAAGAATCTGACGTTAAACTTTTAAAAAGGTTAGCCTATTTAGGACTTGAAAAGCGTTATGGTAAAGATCATGAAATAGCAAAAATAAGAGTGGAAAAAGAACTGAAAGTAATTGATGAACTCAACTTCTGTTCTTATTTCCTCATTACCTGGGATATTGTACGATACAGTAACAGAATGGGGTTTATGCATGTAGGACGTGGAAGCGGAGCTAACTCCATTGTCAGTTATTGTATCGGTATTACAGATATATGTCCTTTGGAGCTTGACCTTTATTTTGAAAGATTTCTCAACCTTAACAGGAAAAGTCCTCCAGATTTTGATATCGACTGGAGCTGGCAGAACAGGGATGTAATCTTGGAATATATTTTTAACAGATATGGGAAAGATCACGTTGCTTTTTGTGGAACAAACGTTGAATTCAAATACAAATCGAGATTCAGAGAGGTCGGGAAAGCTTTTGGATTGCCTAAAGATGAGTTGGATGAACTGACGAAAAAGCCAATGGAAGTTCACGAAACGAATTCTGTCGTACAAACGATCCATAAATATGTCAGGCTGATGGAAAGGTTTCCCAATCAAAGGAGTATGCACGCCTGCGGAATTTTAATCTCGGAAGAACCTATTACAAACTATTCTGCCCTTGAAATGCCACCGAAGGGATTTCCAATTGTTCAATTTGATATGAATGTGGCAGAAGATGTTAAATTAGAGAAATTTGATATTCTGTCTCAAAGAGGTCTGGGAACAATAAAGGATACCGTAGATCTTATTAAAAAAACAAGAGGAATTGATGTTGATATCCGTGATACAAGCATTTCCAAAGATGAAGAAAAAGCCAATGAATATCTGGCCATAGGAAAAACGATCGGCTGCTTTTACATAGAATCTCCCGCCATGCGTGGGCTTTTAAGAAGATTACAATGTGACAATTACAGAATCCTCGTTGCTGCTTCTTCTATTATCAGACCTGGAGTAGCACAAAGTGGTATGATGCGGGAATACATTTTCAGGCATAATCATCCGGATCAGTTTGAATATTTTCATTCTGTTTTTGAGGAAAATCTAAAAGAAACGTATGGCATTATGGTATATCAGGAAGATGTAATTAAAATTGCACAATATTTCGGAGGACTTACTCATGCTGACGGTGATATTCTGCGTCGTGCGATGAGTGGAAAAGAGCGATCAATTGAAAAATTGAATGAAGTAAAGGCCAACTTCTTTAAATCCTGTCAAGAGCAGGGGCATTCTGAAGCGCTTACTGCTGAGGCTTTTCGTCAGATTGAGTCTTTTGCAGGGTATTCTTTCTGTAAAGCACATTCAGCTTCATATGCGGTGGAAAGCTACCAAAGTCTTTATCTGAAGGTATATTATCCATTGGAGTTTATGGTTTCTGTGATTAATAATCAGGGAGGATTTTACCGCACCGAAGTCTATATACATGAAGCAAAAATGTCAGGTGGAAACGTTCAGGTTCCTTGTGTGAATTCAAGTGAATTCCAGACTACGTTAAAAGGGAAAGATATCTTTTTGGGATTAATGCTTTTGGAAGGATTAGAAACAAGAATTGCCCACGGAATTGTGGAAGAACGCGAAAGAAATGGAGATTACAAATCACTGGAAGATTTTATTAAACGTATTCCGATCGGTATTGAAACAATCCAGATCTTAATTTTTATTGGAGCATTCAGGTTTACGGGGAAACCTAAAAATGAATTGCTGGTGGAAGCCAGGCTGTTATTGGTCAATTTTAAACCGGAACAAAGAGGGCTTATGCTGATTGAAGAACCCGTTCATGAGTTTAAACTTCCGCAGTTAAAAAGAGAACAGTTTGAAGATGCTTTTGACGAAATTGAACTCATTGGCTTTCCTGTTTCATGTAGCCCCTTCGACTTGTTACAGACCCAATATAGAGGCTCTGTGTTTGTAAAAGATTTATTGAAATTTCATAAAAAGCAAGTGAAAATGTTGGCTTATCTGATTGCCAGAAAACATGTCCCAACGAAGAAAGGAGAAATGTATTTCGGGACGTGGATTGATGCAAATGGAGATTATTTTGATACCTCACATTTTCCGGACAGTCTGAAACAATATGGTTTTCAGGGAGGAGGATGCTATTTACTTTTGGGAACAGTAGAAGTAGATTATCATTTTCCCACAATTACTATCCATAAAATGGCCAAAATGCCGATGATTCCTGATCCGCGGTACTCTTATGATAAAGAAAGACAATATGATATCCATCAACAGATTAAGGAAGATGTAAGCATGACTCATAGGAAGCCTTATCCACAGGCCCATGAGATTGGACTGCCCAGACATCGGATAGTAAAATAGTATTTTTTATATTAACTTTAGATTTCATTCATGTTATTTTAATTCAAAAATTCTGCTTATTTTTCCCTTTTCACGATTTCTTGCCGAATGGAAAATAAATGTACTGATATCAATAATTTATTAGAAAAACTATCTCTGGAAGGTTTTTCCGGATATGAATTTGTAGATTACTGGGATGCAGATACTATGGCTGTAGGAATGAAGAAGGGGAATGTTCTCATCTATATTTCTGCATATGACTATTCTAAAACCAATGGCTATGATGTGATTATGGAGGAATTTGAAACAGGAATAATATTGAAATCAGAGTACAAGAGATCATACCATGAACTTATTAATGATCTTCTATATTTTTTGAAATAATTTTTTCTTAATTGGGTGTATTTATTTCCTTTCATACTTCCAGTTTCTTCCTTTACCTTCAGCAATCCATTCCAGAGCCTGATCCATTCTTTTATTTCGGGTAGTTTCTGTTTTAGCTTCTGCAATCCATGTAATATATTCTTTTCTAAAGGACGGAGAAGCCTTTAAAAATAGGTCAAGAGCTTTCTGATTGGCATTTAATGCATTCTGAAAATAATCAGGAATTTCCATTTCTGTTTTGGAAGGAGCCGCTTTTTTCATGGTAACGCCCATATCAGTAAGCTCCATCGCTTCTTTAATTGCTTTTTTCAGCTGTGGTTTGGAAGGAAGATCTCCGACCTGCGTAATTTTTCCTAAACTGAACATCGAGTTTTTCTCAATATCCTGAGTAATCTCCTGCATGGTTTTCATTTCTTTTTCCAGCCAGAACCCAAAAGTACAGTGCTGTTTGAAAGAAGCCATAGCACAAAGATTTTTCCCTTTATAGATAAAATGGGGAAAGCTCCACTTCATGGTTTCTTCAGCATCAGGGCAGAATTCATGAACGGTTTCACGGATATAATGCAGGATAGGTTTCGCAAAATCCTGTGATTTTTCAATATAGGCATCAATTTTGGGACTGTATTTCTCCATCGTTTTTATTGGAATAATTGTACAATTTCATTAACAAGAAATTTTACCTGATCAGGTCTTCCTCTGTCATTTTTAGGGTTGTTGGAATAGCTTCCGGTTTTTACAATAACCATATTGTGCTCCGGAACCATAATGATATATTGACCCTGTAATCCCAGGAAATAATAATGTTTGATGGGGTTGTCATGATTAATCCAAAGTCCCATTCCATAAATGTTTTCAGACTTTTCGGTAGGAGTTCTCATCTGTTCAATGAAATCTTGATTGAGGATTTGCAGGTCTCCCGCTTTTCCATCATCCAGAAATAATTGTCCCAGCTTGGCAAAATCTCTTGCATTGGAATGAATACAGCAATAGGCTTTTTCCATACCATGATTATCTGTAGTCCATTTAGCATTTTGCTCCATACCCAAAGGAGCCCAGAACTTTTCTGATAAATAATTTGCCAATGGTTTATCCAGTGCTTTTCGAAGAGCAAAACCAAGAAGTTGTGTAGAACCGCTTTGATATTCAAATCTGACTCCTGGTTCTTCTTTGAATTTTCTTGTGAATACAGCTTTTACAAGGCTTTTTCCATAATAGGCTTTAGCATTGGGCAGAAAAGGATTGTTGTAGTCTTCATTCCAGTCCAGTCCGGCTTCCATTTGAGCTAAATTTTTAAGGGTAACCTTATTTCCAAAGGATTTGTTTTTAAATTCAGAATAAAAATCTGAAAACTTTTCATCAATAGATGGAATAATTCCTTCTTCCAGTGCTTTACCCAAAAGCATCACAGTCACTGCTTTTGCCATAGAAAAAGAATTGGTTTGGGATAGCTGGTTATAGCCTTCCCAGTATTGTTCATGAAGAATTCTTCCATTTCTTATCACTACCAAAGCTGCTGTTCTGGAGTGTTTTAAGTTTTCAACTAAGTATTTAGGTAAATCTTTTTTGTTGTAGTCAGGATCTTCTTCCCATAGCCTGGGCTCTTCCGTCGCAATAGGGTTGCTGGGGAAAAGATCTCCGTCGTCGATGTATGCACTTGATCTTCCTTTAAGGTAGGTTTTGGAAATACCACTAAATAAGTAATCATATCCAAAAAAATAAGCCGCTGCTGCACCTGCTACAGCTCCACCTATCATATACTTTAGTATTCTCATTTTTTCACGAATGGGTCTTTAACAAATTTAGAATAATTTGGTTATAAAATTTAAAATGAATCAGCAAATAAGTTATTTTTGTTCTTATTGAAGAAAACTATGACCAGAAAACTTTTTGTATTGGGGTACTTCCTATTTTCAATTATGGGAATAGCCCAGATTTATAAACCAATAGATACCGCAGATTATATACAGAGAAAAGCGTTTTTAAAGAGTTTTGAAGGAAATAATGAAGCCACTGTAAAGAGATTAAAGTCCCAATATTCCGGAAAAACAGGTTCTGAATTATCCAAAATTTATAAAGAATTCGGAACTGATTTTGAAAAGCAGGTGAAGAATAAGGATTTTATCTTTAAATCTGAATTTGAAACCAGTATACAGTCTATGATTCTACGTCTTAAAAAGAATAATCCTACAATTCCTCAGGACCTGAAAATTCTGATTGCAAAAGACAACACACCCAATGCTTATTGTCTTGCTGATGGAACCTTTGTCATCAACATGGGGCTTTACAGCTGGCTGAATAATGAGGAACAGATTGCCGCGGTGATTGCCCATGAGCTGGGACATAAAATAGAGGAGCATTCCCTGAAGACTTTTTTGAAAATTATCGAACAGGATAAACAGGATAAAGTGGTGGTGCAGAACATAAAATCTACTACAACAAGCAGAAGTCAGGACCAGAACCAAAAGGCTTTCGATATTTTTAAAAATACAGTCTACAAGAAAGGAGTAGAAAGAAGGCAAAGCGAAATGCAGGCAGATTCTTTGGGATATGTTATCTTTAAAAACAGTGATTTCAAGAAAGCAGAATTCATTAATGCTCTTCAGAGATTGCAGGATTTTGATACCATTTCACCAAGAGAGTTGAAGGTAGAAACATATAAAAAACTATTTAATCTTCCCAAGCAGGCATTCAATGAAAAATGGATGAAGAAGGAAGATTTCTCTCTGTACAATTATAATTTCTATAAAGAAAAGCTGAACAAAGACTCTCTTGCTTCTCATCCTGAAGTTTCCAGAAGATTAGAAGTGCTTAAAAAGACATTTACAGAGCTTAAAACTCCTGTTAGTCCGGAAAAACCCTCAGATCTGTTTTTAACATTAAGAAAAACGGCGAGAATGGAGATTTTACCCAATTATTTCCATTCAGAAGATTATGGACTGGGAATCTATGCTGCCATGCAGTTTTTACAGGATGAAGAGGAGGAAAAATACTATAAAAGCTGGTTGGGAAGATGCTTTACCAAAATATATGAAGCAAGAAAAAATTATAATCTGAACCGGTATCTGGATAGAATAGAACCTAAAAATCAAAGTGAAAGTTATCAGCAGTTTCTGAACTTTATGTGGAACTTAAGCCTTGATGAAATAAAGAATATCGCAGATTTTTATCAGACGAATGAGACAATCGCTAAAATAGATTGATTAAGCAGATTAAAAAACTAATTACAGTTTTAGCTGTTAAACCTTAAGTACATCAAGTTATTACGTGTTTTCTGGTGATTATGGCGTCGATATAAATGGAATATTCCAAAAGATCGGAGTTCAAACCCTATTGTAAATACTGAAGTAAATTGATTCCCATGAAATAAAAAAATAAATTTTTAATAATAAAGTAAAATACCATGAAAAAATTCATTTTAACTATCATAGTCTTATCTTCAGTTGTAACAAGTTGTTCTAAAGAAGAAGGTACAACAGAAAATGATAAAGTATTATCCAAATCATCCATTTTAAATAACAACAATTCATCTGGAAAGACAGCCGGAAAAGAGTATACGCAGCAATTGCCTTATCTTGATGCTCATACAGATTTTATGGTTTTCAATGTTGAAAATGATCTTGCCCATAAGATGAATGACCCCAAAGTTGACTGGAAAACCATCAATGCACTTTATAGTGCAGATTTAAGTACGGCTTCAAAACAATATCTGATTTATATATTATTTGCGAAAAAAGATTTACTGGGTATTCAAAATACTGCACCCACTACAGATCAAGCTAAATTAATAGCACAATATGCTCAGGAATTGGTCAATACAAAGTATCCTGGATATTGCCTTCTATATAATACATTATTAACCTTGAATTCTACGGAATATGCACCGTTATCGGAAACGCTTGCATCCCAAATTGTTTTCAACTCAAAAACGGAGGTTTTCCACTCAAATTTTCTGAACAGGCCAGAAGGAAGAGATCCTTATGTAGCAAAGGTTAAAGAAGATTATACCTACCTAGATAAAATTAAAACCGAATTTTAAATAAAAGAATTTAGAGTAAAGGAAATATTATTAGTGCTGTATTCAAAAGTCAAAGAAAAACCCTGATGTTTAGTCAGGGTTCTTTTTGTATTAATAATTTAATTTCTCCAGACGGATCTTGTTAAACTTTTCTTTTTCATTATACTCCCGAAGCAGGATGTAGCCTTCTTTTCCAACGTATGGCGTTACTGCATAATTATCTTTTTCAGAGATCGGAATAATCTCCTGTTTGAATTTTCCATCAATAATGGTATTGATAAACAAATTCCATCTTTTCTGCCTGGTTACTTCGTCTTTTTGATAGTCACGATAGAAAAACACTACGTCTTTTCCGCCGTTGAGGTATTGTGAGAAGAGATAATCACTGTTGACCCATTTTGATTTTTCCTTTTCAAAAACCTGAACATTTTTCACTTTGAAATCTTTATCTGTGTAGATATACACAAGATCTGTAGTCTTTGGAGCGTTGTATTGCCCTGCCGGTTTGTATTTTTCGGATAAAATACCCACACTTCCATCGTTCATAAAGTACATATCTTTGGTCTGAAGCATATAACCGCTTTCTACCATTCCATATTTGTTGACCTTGGGAAGAAAAGCAGAAATATTGGGTTCATAATTGATCGCTTTCATATCTACCGAAAAATCAGATTTGTTGAGGATCATTCTTGCAAATCCTACTGATTCTGAATCATCGTAGTTTCTTCCCAGCAGAACTATTTTATCATCAAAAGTTTTATCATTATCAAGCTTTCTGTAGTTGGAGTAGAAGGATTCAATATTGTCTATTGTATCATCAGATAATCCGGTAATCGGTTTGTTGGATGTTTCTTTTCCGGTTTTCATGTCAAGAACCATCAGATTGAATGTCTTCTGTTTGTCATTCACTTTCTTCAGGATACAGTACATATAATTTTCGTCTCTTTCCAGAACGGATAAAGTAGTGTACAGTTTTTTACTTCCGTCAGTGTTGTATTTGTATCTCCAGATTTCCTTTTTGTTGTCATCAAACCTCATGAGGCTGTTGCTGTTTTCATACTTCCCATAATCTTTGTATTCAACAGCAAAATAGCCACCTTCTTTCAGTTCTCCTACCGCAGAAACGTAGTTATAGCCTTTATCTTTTTTCTCATCACGGTTTTCCTTACGTTGTTCCTTCCAGCTCTTCGGTTCGTTGATCTCTTTGAAAGTGCCGTTTTCCAGATAATCATAATATATTTTTCGGGTAATAGAGTTGGTTTTCGGATCGATTACCATAGAAACCGGAGTAAAGATTTCTTTGCTCTTCACAAGAGAATAATCCATCATGGAAGGCTTTAAAATAATCTGACCTTTAAAATCAACATATCCCAAATAAGAAGCAGCCGTAATATCTCCCTCAAACTCTTTATTGGCAACAGGGTTGAGGTTTTTATCGAGGATAACATACTCAAACTTCTTGGTCTTATCACCGGATTTACCGTAAGAGTATAGAGAAACGTAGCCGTAAAGATTGTCTTTATCATCGAATAGAGCATTCATTCCCACGTGATCACCTGCAGCGAGAGTTGTCAGGTCCTGAGTTTGAGAAAATGCAAATGTCTGGATCAGTCCAAACATCATCAGCGTTATTTTTTTCATGGTTAAAATTTGAGCGATAAAAGTAATAAATTAACCCATATGTTGCGAAAAATAAAAAAGCCCTGGAAATATTTCCAAAGCTTATGATCTAAAAAGGCAGAACAATTACTAATAGTATTCGTAAAGCCAGTTATGAGTGCTTGTTCCATAACCCGAACTTTCATAAGTGGTAACGGCTTTGGTAGGATAGTTATCTCCGTTAAGCGTGTAAACGGCTGTAATTTTATTGGTTCCGTTAGATGAACCGGAATAACTCTCGGTTTGATTCAATAAATTATTATAACCTATTTGACCATCACTCACGTCAAATAAATTGATCTTAACAAAACCTTTAATCCCTTTCATAGGGCTATTGAAAGTGTCATAAGTATTGGTGATATTGTAGGTAACTCCGTTATAAGTATATTTAGCTGAAGCCACATTTCCGGCATTGGTTAAATTAACATCCACCTGTGCAAATACAAGATTGGAATATGTTCCTGTTGCAGGATTATAAGTTCCGCTTTTATACTCATCAAACTGAACATGGGTATCACTGAGATACTGATAGATTTTGGTATAGGTAAGCGTTCCCTGTTCTTTATCAGTAATTTTCTCCGTTGAAAGCCTTCCATTAGAATAGGTGAATTCTCTCATCAGAACCAGAGCGCCACCAATGAACTCTTCTGTTTTAGCAATATAATCTCCACTGTAAGTATAAACAACTCGATCATCATCCAGTGCATTATATGTTTCTACAAGTTTATCTCCATTATATTTGAATTCCACCACATAGGGTTGACCACCCGGATTGACGTCTGTTGCTTTTTTTAAGAGATGAAAAGGCCCGTTATTATTGTTCTGAGAATTATTGCTGTTGTCTCTGTGGTCGGCCGGATTATCATTAGAAACACAACTTGAGAGCAATGCCACAGCAAGTGATGAAAACATCAGTTTTTTCATGGTTATTATTAGTTTAGTTTTTAGTCCGCTAAAAATAATCATTTTTGTGGTAGGTTGTTCCGGAATGTATGAAAAATAAAAAAGCCCTGAAAAAACAGGGCTTTTAAACTATAATTGAGAAAGTAAATTTCTGAAGTTCGTTTTTTCATCAATGATTCTTCTCAGCTCTGAAACAGGAACTCTTTCCTGCTGCATCGTATCTCTGTCTCTGATGGTTACCGTGTGATCTGTAAGAGAATCGTGATCCACAGTGATACAGTATGGAGTACCAATGGCATCCTGTCTTCTGTAACGTTTTCCGATCGCATCTTTCTCTTCGTAGAACAGGTTGAAATCATATTTCAGATCATTGAAAATCTTTTCTGCATATTCTGCTAAACCATCTTTCTTCATCAATGGAAGAATAGCTGCTTTAATGGGTGCCAATGCCGGAGGTAACGATAAAACTGTTCTTTCTGAACCGTCTTCTAACGTTTCATCTCTTAAACAATGAGAGAAAATGGAAAGGAATAATCTGTCTAAACCTACAGAAGTTTCCACTACATAAGGAACATAGTTTTCGTTTCTCTCAGGATCAAAGAACTGAAGTTTTCTTCCTGAGAATTCTTCATGCGCTTTTAAGTCGAAATCTGTTCTTGAGTGAATACCTTCCAGCTCTTTAAATCCGAATGGGAAGTTAAACTCAATATCAGCGGCAGCATTCGCATAGTGAGCAAGCTTTTCATGATCGTGGAATCTGTAGTTCTCATTCCCCAGACCTAAAGCTCTGTGCCAGTTCAGACGTTTCTGCTTCCACTGTTCGTAGAATTCGAGTTCTGTTCCCGGAGCTACGAAAAACTGCATTTCCATTTGTTCGAACTCACGCATTCTGAAAATGAACTGTCTCGCAACAATCTCATTTCTGAATGCTTTACCGATCTGCGCAATACCGAAAGGAAGCTTGTGACGTGAAGTTTTCTGTACGTTTAAGAAGTTAACGAAAATACCCTGAGCCGTTTCAGGTCTCAGATAAAGATCCATAGCACTGTCAGCAGAAGCTCCCAGCTTTGTCCCGAACATCAGGTTGAACTGTCTTACTTCAGTCCAGTTTTTAGAACCTGTATCAGGATCTGCAATTTCAAGCTCTTCAATCAAAGCTTTTACATCAGCAAGGTCTTCATTTTCCAGAGATTTTGCCAGTCTTGAAAGAATAGCCTCTCTTTTTGCTCTGTATTCAATAATTTTTGGATTGGTAGCTACAAACTGATCCTTATCGAAAGCATCCCCGAATCTTTTCGCTGCTTTTTCGATTTCTTTATTCTCTTTATCTTCAATTTTAGCACAATAATCTTCCACCAAAACGTCTGCTCTGAAACGTTTCTTAGAATCTTTATTATCAATCAATGGATCGTTGAAAGCGTCTACGTGGCCCGATGCCTTCCAGGTTGTTGGGTGCATAAGGATCGCCGAATCAATGCCGACAATATTTTCGTTAAGCTGTACCATAGCTTTCCACCAATATTGTTTGATATTATTTTTTAGTTCGGCACCGTTCTGTCCATAATCATAAACAGCGGATAAACCATCATAGATCTCACTCGATGGGAAAATAAAACCATATTCTTTAGCGTGAGAAATCACTTTCTTGAAAACATCTTCTTGCTTTGCCATAATTTTTTTACGTCTGAAATGCAAAAATAGCAATTTGGATCCAAAATCATGAGATTCAATAAAAAAAGCAGTTAATAAACAGACAAATATTGACAATTTAATTTTTCAGTAGCCGGGAACCCGCTCTCCGTTGCAATTCCTCGCTCGGCGGCTCTGCTTCGCGCCGCCGCCTCGCTGCGGGATTTTCTCTCAGATCGGGGCTATTGATAAAGGAATGTCTAACCCTGTTAGGTTTACAAAGATGGTAGCATATAATATCAATCGAAAAATCTTTACTTTTGCCGGATGTTAGAAATTCTTTATCATGACGAGCATCTTATTGCCATCAACAAACCCAGCGGATTACTGGTTCATAAATCTTTTTATGCCGGAGAAGCTGATACCTATGCTATTCAGGAGTTGAAGAAACAGATCGGGCAAAAAGTGTATCCCGTACATCGGTTAGACCGGAAAACTTCGGGGGTTCTGCTTTTTACTCTGGATAAAGATACTCTTAGAATCATGAGCGAGCAGTTTGCATCACGCGATGTAGAGAAGAAATATCTGGCCATTCTTCGGGGTTGGACAAAAGAAGAAGAAACGATTGATTATGACTTGGTTAATGAAAATGAAGTTAAGCAAAATGCCGTTACAAACTATCGCCGTTTGCAGACTTCAGAAATAGATTTACCTTTTCTAAAGCATCAGACTTCGAGATATTCTTTGGTAGAAGCCATTCCTGAAACGGGAAGATTTCATCAGTTGAGAAAACATTTTAAGCATATTTTGCATCCTATTTTAGGTTGTAGAAAACATGGCTGCAACAAACAAAATAAGTTGTGGCTTCAGACATTTGACATCAACAAAATGACGCTTCATGCACACCAATTGATTTTTAATCATCCCATTTCTAACGAAAGAATCACCGTAAATGCTACTATAGATGAAGAGTTCAAAAGAGTAGGGGATATTCTGAAATTCGATCTGAGTGAGTACTCTTCATTAAAACCTTGACTTATCACAAGCATGGTGTTTCTAAGTATCTCAAAAGGTATTTAATAGTACTTTTCCCTGTGCTCATTGTTTTAAAGCAATGTTCGCAAAGTTTAATTATGTCTGCTTTTTATTTCCGATCGCAAGAGCACTTCGTTCCCCCTTGCGAACCAAAATGTTTTCAGGATAATCATCTTTCTTTGCGGTCGCCGCATTAAAAAAATCCCACTGAGTTGTTGAGTATACAGTTGTTTTCCAGTTTATAGATACTATAGATGAGCCATTTCGATAAAATATCATACATCAATCTAGCATTAATTTTAAAATGAGTAATTTTGTAAAACTTTTTTTCAATGTACAAATCGCTCATTCGTCCGATCCTTTTCAAATTTGATCCTGAAGAAGTTCATCATTTTACATTTTCAATGCTTAAAAATTTTGGATTTCTTACCAAACTGTTTTTACCAAAACCTATTGAAGACAAGCGTCTGGAAAGAGAAGTTTTCGGATTAAAATTTAAAAATCCTGTAGGATTGGCTGCCGGCTTCGATAAAAATGCAGTGTTATTTAACGAATTGGGAGATCTTGGTTTTGGATTTGTAGAAATCGGAACGGTAACTCCAAGAGCTCAGGCCGGAAATCCTAAGAAAAGATTGTTCCGTCTGATTGAAGATGGTGGAATCATCAACAGAATGGGATTCAACAACGATGGTCTTGAAGTTGCTATTGAAAAGCTGAAATCTAACAAAGGAAAAATAATCATCGGTGGAAACATCGGGAAAAATACAGATACAAGCCCGGAAAATTATACCCAGGATTATCTGGACTGTTTTGAAGGTCTTCATCCTCATGTAGATTACTTTGTCCTGAATGTAAGCTGCCCGAATGTTGGAAGCCACGCCAAGCTGGAAGACGTAGACTATCTGAAAGAGCTGATTACGGAAGTGAAAAAGATAAACCAGTCAAAATCTGTACAGAAACCTATATTACTGAAAATTGCACCGGATTTGAATAATAATCAATTGGATGAAATTATTGAACTGATTGCAGAAACAAAAATCGATGGAATTGTAGTGTCCAATACTTCTGTGAACAGAGAAGGGCTGAAAACCTCCCCCGAAGTTTTAGAACAGATAGGAAATGGTGGATTAAGTGGAAAGCCCATCCGTGAAAGAAGTACAAAAATGATCAAATACCTTTCTGATAAAAGCAACAGGGCATTTCCAATCATTGGAGTAGGAGGAATTCATTCTGCTAAAGATGCGATGGAGAAGCTGGATGCAGGAGCTGTATTGGTTCAGTTGTATACCGGATTTATTTATGAAGGTCCTCAACTGATCAACGACATCAATCAGGAATTACTAAAAAGAGCCAGCAGATTACCGAGATAAAATAAAAGAGAGTTGATATGACTCTCTTTTTTATTTTGACTTTACAACAGATGCGTTTTTAATATTTACTGTAAGCGTATGGGGAGGAGTGCTTTCGGATTTGCCTATTTTATAGGTAATTGTTTGTTTGTCTTTGGATTTCGTTTTGGTAACGTCATATATATTCTCCCGGCAGCTCTCAGTAAGGAATTCTTCATAGTTTTTATAATTCCAGTCTTTTGTGAAGTATAGTACTCTATAGCCTTTTTCTCCTTCACTTGCCCCGCACTGTCCACAGGCATTAAAATTCGATGTCTGCTCAAAGTACAATAAAACCCGGTTCCCGTTTTCTCCTGAAGAATAGGAAATTAGCTCGTTTCCGCCTGCTTTATTGATAAAATCATAGGTGTTGATTTTTTTATTATTCGGTAAGTACAGATAATTGTTGAGGCGGTAGATCATAGCATTGCCCGTAAATAATTTTGCAGGCAGAACTTTTTTCCCAAAATAAAAAGACCCCGTCACCGGATTTTTATCCGTATTGATCTTTTCAAATATAAGATATTCCTGCGGCGAAAGCTTTTGTGCCATCTCATCCGTTTTTTCAACTTTCTGCAGCGAGGTGATTTGCTCTTTCAGAAGCTTTGATTTCTGTTTTTGTTTTGTCCCAAAATTATACAGCGACAAATTTCCATAATAGTCATATATTCCGGTAAGCGGGATTTTCTTTTTGTATTTGTCATAATAATACCATCCATCCACATAATGCTGGTATTGATCACAATCGACAATGCCTGTGTAGCTAAGTTCAACAGTAATTGGTATTCCTCCGATTTCCCCGGTAAAAGTCTGGGAAGAATCTGTTACTTTCTTTAATTCAACTTTTTGACCGATAAAAAAAGTGAGGAAAAAGAAAAAGAAGACACTGAAAATTTTTTTCATGGTTGAGTTGTCGTGGATTTTAGTTTTTTTTAAATGAAGAAGTGTGCGATGGTATAGATGATCAATCCTACCAGCCCACCGACCAGCGTCCCGTTCACTCTGATAAACTGCAGATCTTTTCCCACTTCCAGTTCCAGCTTTTCACTGAGTTCTTTTCCCTGCCAGTTTCCAACGGTAGTACTGATGAGATTCCCGAATTGATGAGTGTTTTTCAGAATATATTTATAAGCTGTCACCCGAACCCAATGATCAATTTTGTTCTGAAGATTTTCATCTGTTTTTAAATTCTGGGCAAACTCATTCAAATTTTTAGTAAGATAGTTTTTCAAAGCCGAGTTTTCATCCTGAAGTTCTTTCATCAATGTTTTTTTTATGGAAACCCAGATATCATTGGAATATTCATCCAATTTATCATTTTTTAGAAGACCGTTTTTAATGGTTTTAAACTCTTCATCCCACTTTGGATCTTCTTTCAGGTCAACTGAGAATTCATGAATTTTTTGGGTTATCAATGCTCTTACTTCATGTTGGGGATCTTCTTCTATTTCTTTGAAAAACTCAGAAAGCCCATCGGCAATTTTATCAGCGATTTTATTATCTACAAAAGATGGAATGAACGAATAACTGCCTTTTTTTACCCGCTCCTGAATCATTTCATCGTTTTCAATGATGTATTCTTTGATCTGTTTTGAAAGATTGGTGATGATTCTCTGATGGTCATTTTTTTCCAATATGTAGCCAATTCCGTTTCCCACCACTTTGTTAAGCTTGATATCATCGGTCATTTCAGAAACCTTTTTGCTGATAAACTGGCTTACCGTAGAATCATCCAGTTTATTGAGGATATCAAGAACGATATCTGACAGGTTTTTAATCAAAATCTCCTGGCTCTTTTCCTTACCCAGCCATTCACCGACAAAGTTGGAAACTTTAAGTTTTTGGATATAAGGACGTATATTTTGAGGAGAAAGAAAGTTACCCACCACAAAACTTCCAAGGTTGTCTCCCAATCTCTGTTTACTGTTTTCAATCAGATTGGTATGAGGAATGGGAAGGCCAAGAGGATGCCGGAATAATGCAGTGACCGCAAACCAGTCCGCAAGAGCACCCACCATTGCCGCTTCGGAAAAGGCCCGGACATAGCCAATCCAGTGAGAGTTATCAGACTTCTGTAAAATAGTGGTAACAATGAAAATAACAGCCATCAGGACAAATAATCCGGTGGCAAATGCTTTATATTTTCTAAGTTGTTTTCTTTTTGCTTCGTCATTCATATTCTCAAATTTACTAAATTTGGTTATGAAACCATTCGTGGTTAAAGAATTAAAATTTACTATGAAATTTTTAATTTCAATAACCCTGTTAATTATTCTGCAGGCATGTACGCAGAAATATAAACCTATTAAAAAAATTCCTATGGAAAATACAGAAGCAAAAAACAATTCATACTATTCCAGAACCGATACTACAAAACTCAATGTTTCCAATGAAGAATGGAAAAAAATCCTTGCTCCGGATCTATACGCAATAGCCAGAGAAGCGGCAACAGAAAGAGCTTTTACAGGAAAATATAACGAATTTGATGAGGTAGGAGAATATTATTGTGCGGTATGTGGAAATCATCTGTTCCGTTCGACATCAAAATTTTCCAGCAGCTGTGGCTGGCCGAGTTTCTTTGAAGCTGATAAAGAAGGAGTCTATTATGTAAGAGATCAGTCGTACGGTATGGATAGAGTAGAGGTACTTTGTAAAAGATGTGATTCCCATCTGGGACATGTTTTTGATGACGGTCCGAAGCCTACAGGATTAAGATATTGTATGAATTCTATAAGTCTGGAATTTGTTCCGGATTCTCAAAAATAACCACTTTAATTCACAAAATCAGGACGTTAAAGTTTCTTAAATAGCGTTAAACTTTGTAGAGTTATAACCCTTTGGTAATTATGTTTTTATAATTTTGCCCCACTAATTTGGATTTATATAGTATTGAATGAAAGGATTTTATAGCGTATTAGGCCTTGTTTACATGGTGACGACTTCATTCTACATTTCCCCAAAAGTGGTGGCGAAAAGTGAGAATGTGAAAACAACGAAAACTGAAAAAGTAGCTGAAACGAAATCTGAGAAGAACACTGCAGCAGTGTCTTCATCAGAAGCACTGTACCAATCTATTGCATTTGAGCCGGGGCATGAACTGAATTATGATGTGTTCTCAAAAGCATTGACGGGCTATGAAAATTTAAAAAAAGCAGGATTGCTTACCCAGGACTCGCATTTATTGACTATCTGCGATTTTTCTATGTCTTCTAATACAAAAAGACTTTGGATTATTGACCTTGAAGACAAAAAAGTTCTGTTCAACTCATTGGTAGCACACGGAAAAAATACCGGCGAAGAATTTGCGACGAATTTTTCTAATAAGGAAAGTTCGCTGCAGAGTAGTCTTGGATTTTATATCACGGATGCAACCTATCAGGGCGATAACGGATACTCTCTGAAATTATTGGGAATGGATAAGGGCTTTAATGATGCTGCATACAGAAGAGCAATTGTAATGCATGGTGCGGATTATGTGAGTGATGCATTTGCTGCGATGCACAAAAGAATCGGAAGAAGCTGGGGATGCCCTGCCGTCCCAAGAGAACTGACACAGTCTATAATCAACACGATTAAAGGAAAAAACTGTCTGTTCATCTATTATCCTGATCAGAATTATCTTTCTTCCTCAGAATGGTTGAAAGCGTAAGATTAAAAAAGCAGTCATTTTTGACTGCTTTTTAATTTTTGGAAGGAAATTCCACAGTAAATACACTTCCTTTGGATACTTCAGAATTGATAGTCAATTTTCCTTCGTGTATTTCTACAATTCTTTTTACAATGGAAAGACCGATTCCGTTTCCTTTTTCGAAACTCTTATTAGAACCGCGGTAAAAAAGATCAAAAATTTTTGAAAGATCCTTTTCTGAAATACCGATCCCATGATCAATAAAATGGATTTTGATATGTTCCTGTTGGGTTTCTATCTCAATATGACAGCTTTTGTCTGCCGAATATTTACAGGCATTCTCTATTAAGTTCGAAAAAGCAACCTGCAGCAGGTAAGGATTACCATAAAAATCATAATTGTTTTCATCATCATCTGAGGCATTGCTCATATAATTGATCCCGATTTTGAAGCCGGCATTTTTCTGCAGCAATGCAAGCTTAGCTTCTGCTAAAATCTCATCCAGACGTAGATTGGTAAAACTGATCTGTGATACATCATAGCTGGCTCTGGCAAAATCTAACAAGGCAGATGACAACTCCGAAGCGTCATTGGCATCCTGCAGAGCATTGTCAATAGAAAGCTTATAGTCATCCAAGGTAACGTTAAGTTCCTTGGCAAGCTCAAGTTCTGCAATTAAGGTAGAAAGAGGAGTCCGGAATTCATGAGAAATAGTGGTCACGAATTGCTTATGATTGTTGAAGGATTTTTCAAGCCTGTTGAAGGTAGAATTAAAAGTTTCCGTGAGTTCATAAATCTCATCTTTTGCCTTGGGAATATCCAGCCGTTTATTAAGGTTGTGCTCTGAAATATCACGGATCTGGAGAATGATATCCTTTAAAGGCTTAAGCGTATAATAGGAAAAAAGAAATCCTATAATAAAAATGATAATAATGGAGCTGATGTAGATGATGATGATATCTTTTTTAAACTCAGAAATATGGGCCTTTCCCGTGACGTCTACCGCACTTCCAATAATATAATATTTTTCTCCGTTGGAGGAGAGCTGAATGGCAATATACTGACGATCACCCCGCTGCCAGAATATTCTGTTTTTATCGGATCTGATCATTTTATCCAGATATTTTTCATTGCTTTTGAGAGGAGGAAGATCTGTGAAGGTAAGCTCTTTTTTGCTGTTATAAACGCTGATGTCTGCTTCATTCAGAAGTTTTTGGTTACGCTGGTGGAGTTCACGGATTTTTTCATCACTGATTCTGGCATCAAATATAAATTCTGAACGCCAGATCACTTTGTATCCCAGCCGGTCATTGAATTCATCTTCTCTGTTTTTTTCAGAAACAAAATAAAGAACGTAAGCAAACAAAAATAAGATGCCTGCCGTAAGGATGGAATAAATGAGTGCTGTTCGGGTTGCTATTTTCATAATTGTGAAGCAAAAATAAATCCTACTCCGGGTTTGGTGTGAATCAGTTTATGATCAAAATTTTTATCAATCTTTTTCCGTAAATAAGCAATATAGACATCAATATAATTGGTTCCGGTGTCGAAATGATTCCCCCATACATTTTCGGCAATTTCTTCACGGGTAAGAATTCTTTCGGCATTGCTTACCAGAAATACCAGGAGTTTAAATTCTTTGGGAGTAAGTTCTATTTCCGCTCCGTTTCTGAAAACTCTGTTGAATTTCTTATCGATCTTCAGGTCATGATATTCGAGTTCGGTCAGATAAGCTTCTTTATTTTTATTTGATCTCCTTTGCAGAATAGCTTTGATTCTCACATAGAGCTCCCTAATCTCAAAAGGTTTCACCATATAGTCATCTGCTCCGGCGTCAAATCCTTCAATTTTTTCATCAATGGTTCCAAGAGCGGTAAGCATGATGATGGGAAGGTCCGGATATTGCTGTTTGATCAGTTTGGACAGATCAATACCACTCATTTTCGGAAGCATAATATCCGTAATGGCCAGATCAAATGTTATTTTATTCAGCAGGACAATCGCATCTTCTGCATCTTCCGAAATATAAACCTGATATTGCTGGCTTTCCAGCCCTCTTTTCAAAAGGCTTGAAACGCGTGAATTATCTTCTACAATTAAAATTTTCATAAAGAAATACGATGAATAGGGGTGTTGGTTTTCAAACGTTTTTTGATTTTAAAAGCCTGACTTTCATTTATTCCCAAAGCACTGTGCAAAGGTATTTTATATTTTTCTTTTATCAGAAAACATTCCCCCTTTTAATAGTTTTCTATAAGGTTTCTAATAGATTTCTAATACCTGTCGGGCTTTTAGCAATCTAATTTTGTCCCGTTGAAATCAACAAAAGATAAGAATAGAAAAATATGAAGACTACCTCTTTCAAAACAGCAATTGCGTTGTTTTCCTTATTAGGACTTATGGGGAAATTAGAAGCCCAGAAAAAAAATGATTTTAATAATCCCGGATTGACTCATTATTTCAATGAAGATCACTCAAGATATATTTCCTTTAGCGGATATGCAGAATTGTGGGCCAGATATACCCAGCTTAACCCTGGAAGCCTTGTCAATAACGAAGCAAAATCAGACCTGTCTGACCTTTCGCTTAGAAGGGTTCGTGTAAAAATGACTTATAAGCCAACAGAAAAGCTGATGTTTGTATTGCAGGGTGGAACTACCAACGTGAATGTCAATGCAAAAGGAAGTAATTATTTTGACCTTCTGGATGCCTACGCTGAATATGCTTTTAATGATAAAATTGCTCTTGGTGCAGGACGTTCTACATGGCGCGGCCTCTCAAGATTTACTACAGGACCTTTGAATACGCTGTTATACGACCTTCCAGCTTACGCAACCTCCAATGCGGGAACAACAGATTATACGGTAAGGGAATTGAGTGCCTATATTAAAGGACAGCTCGGAAGATTTGATTACCGTCTGGTAGTGGCTGATCCTTATACCATGGCAACTTCTGATCCGAAACTGAATGTAGCTTCCTTTAGTAAAAACTCCCCCGGAAAAGACTTCTCAGGATATTTCAGATATGCTTTTTTGGACAAGGAAAATATTTCCACTCCCTTTAATGCAGGAACTTATGTAGGGAAGAAGAATGTACTGAGTCTGGGAGCCGGGTTTGATTATATTCACAATGCATTATGGCATCTGGATTCCGGTAAAAATACAGTGAATGATGATATGAAAAGCTTTGCAGTAGATTTATTTTATGATGCACCACTGAATAAAGAAAAAGGAACGTCAATAAGCGCTTATGGGATGGCGATGCATAACGACTACGGACCCAATTATATCCGGTATGTTGGTACCAATAATCCTGCAACTTCTGTAGATGTTACACAAGCGAGTCTGAATGGAGCAGGAAATGCAATGCCTGTTATCGGAACCGGAAATACATATTATGTACAACTGGGAGGAACCCTGCCTTATCTGGACAAAGAAAAGAAAAATCTTCAGCTTCAGCCTGCCGTAGGAATGCAGCTGTCAGATCTGAAAGGACTTCATGATAATGCTGTGATCTATGATGCAGGAATATCTCTGCTGATGAACGGAATGTCTTCCCGTATAACCTTTGACGCTCAGAACAGACCTGTTTATACCAATGACCCTTCAAACAATGCCGTAGTTTCAGACCGGAAATGGCAGTTTGTCCTTAAATACAGAATAGATTTTAATTAAAATAAATGACAATGGAAAGAAGAAAATTTTTATTCCGCTCAGTCCAGGCTTCTGCTTTGCTGCTGATCTCAGGAAATATGTTTGCGTCTGCTTTACCCATGTTTAATCCTAAAAAAAAGAAAAAAGTGTACTTCCATTATTTGTTGTTCTGGCTTAGAAAAGACCTTTCCGGGCCTGAGGTAAAAGAATTTGAAAATTTTTTTGAAGGCCTTAAAAAGCTTCCTTATCAGAAGAATCTCCGTTACGGAAAACCGGCAGCTTCCAGCCCGAGAAGTGTTTTAGACAGCACATTTACTTATAATGCTTCTATGGAGTTCGATAGCCTGGAAGAACTTGAAGCTTATGGAAAACTTCCTGAGCATCTTGCTTTGGTTCAGAAATATAAACCATTCTTTGAAAGAATGCTGGTTTATGATACTGTTTATAATTAAAAATAAAAAATTAAATTTATAATGAAAAATATCATTAAGGGCTTAAGCCTTGTTTTAGTAGTAAGTACTGTAGGATTTATGAATGCACAACACAAAAACCATAAAAATGTAAGTGTCACTTCGGAGACCTCCACTGAGTTTATTCCTGCTATAAGATTAATCAACAATCCTGACGGCTCATGCTCTTTTGAGAAAGGGAAAATACCTACTCTTAAACATATGAATACCACAACATTCTGGATGAGTAATAAAACGGAGGAGTGGGAAAAAAATGCACATCCGGCTCCCAGAAGACAATATGTGATTACCATCAAGGGCAATATAAGATTTAAAGTAACAGATGGTTCTACTTTTATGATTAAACCGGGAGTAGTTCTTCTTGCTGAAGATCTTAAAGGAACCGGTCACAGCTGGGACATGGTGAAGAGCAAGGAGTGGGAAAGACTCTATATTCCGATTGCTGAAAATGCCGATGATTTTTTTATCCCGGATGCTCAATAGTTACAAGTCAATCTCTTTATAAGGGGTATATAATTCGTTATGTTTGAAGCAGTCAGTTTTGACTGCTTTTTTCTTTTGAAGAATTATTGTAGAAATTCTTTAATAACAGCTCTGGCTTCCTCAATGCTATTGCTGATTCGGGCAATTATTTTTCCGTTTTCATCGATGATGAAATGAAGAGGATAGCTTGTAGCATTCACTTTTTTTTGAAAGTCTTTGTTTACATCAAAAAAGTTCATCCAATCCGCATTATTTTTCTTTAAAATATTCCTGGCAACCTCCATTCTATTGGGTTTTTGCTCGTCTGTAATTGTAATGAAGTTTACATTTTGACCTTTATATTCATGATACAGATTCACAATTTCAGGCATACTTTTTATGCAAGGGGCGCAAGTCGTTGACCAATAATCAATAAAGGTTAATTTATATTTCTTAAAATCTTCCGAAGTCAGTTTATTCCCCTTTTCAAAATAAATGTCAGGTATTTTTTGTCCGATGGAGGTAGATTGTTCTGCTTTTAAACGGGCTTCAACACCTTTGTATAATGTATTTTGCTTAAATTTTGCGGAAAATAAATTTAAGTTTTTCAAATAAGCAGGATGGTAATCGTTAAGAGTATAATCATTCACAATTTCCCATAATGCAACATACGAATTGGGATTTTTCCTGATGTATTCTCCTAAAAATTCCTGTTTTTTATCTATATTGATCAAGCTATCACCTTGATAGGGATTTTTTGATTTTATATAAAACGGTTCCAATGATTTTTGTAAAATCTTATATTCTCTGTTGGTAGGGGAGTCTATATTAAGTTCTACATTATTAAAGTCTTTGGGTAAATCAATTTTATATTTTCCTCCTTCTAAGAAAAATACTTTTGTACTATAACCCGCTTTACCGTTCTTTCCTATATAACCAAACGCTACTGGTTGAGGGTATTCTGTAAAACCACTGGCAATATTTTTTTTTTGAATCTTAAAATAATAAATAGAATGTTTCATCCTGATCTTTTTTCCAAAATCAGAAATGTTGTTGTTGGTTTGTATTTTGAATGTATAAAGCTCTCCGAACCCGTTTCTGGTTGCTGGAGCTCCTAACATAAGGCTATCATTAATGTATGAATCTGAACTGAGATCAATTTCAAAATTATTCTGAGAATAAAGAAAATTCGAAATAAGAATTAATAATGCATAGAAAAGTTTCTTCATAAAATATTTTGTGACGGAACGAACTTACAAAAACTTTTATATATAAAAAATCCCTGCGCTTTAAAAACACAAGGATTGTAATTATTTCCGTTAAATATTTTCAGAATTTTATTCTTCTGACTAAGGAAGAATGTATAATTCAATTTCAGATATGAAAATCTGTCGTAAGTTTATGATAATTAAGAGAATTTCTTAAAAACAACAGTTGCATTATGTCCTCCGAATCCAAAGGCATTACTCAACGCAAAATTGATGTTTTTTTCTTTTGCTTCTCCGAAAACAATATTGATATCCTGAGGAATATTCTCATCAATACTGTGAAGATTGATTGTTGGAGGAATAATTCCATTCTGAATAGCCTTGATTGAAAGAATGGCTTCTACCGCTCCGGCAGCACCCAGCAAATGCCCGGTCATGGACTTTGTGGCACTGATATCAAGGTTTTTACTTCCCTTAAATGCTTTATTGATGGCTGTTAATTCAACCATATCTCCTAATGGAGTGGAAGTAGCATGAGGGTTAATATAATCAATGTCTTCCATGTTAGCTCCTGCTTCTTTCACGGCCAGTTGCATTGCTTTGATGGCTCCTGCTCCTTCCGGATGGGGTGCTGTCATATGATAAGCATCTGCCGTCATGGCGGCTCCGGCTAATTCTGCATAAATTTTTGCTCCTCTGGCAACAGCATGTTCGTATTCTTCAAGCACCAGTGCACCTGCACCTTCACCCATTACAAAACCATCTCTGTCTGCATCATAAGGACGGCTCGCGCTAGCAAAGTCATCATTCCTTGTAGACATGGCTTTCATAATAGAGAATCCTCCGATGGATGCCGGAGTGATAGCAGCTTCGGAACCTCCACTGACGATTACTTTTGCTTTCCCGAGACGGATATAATTGAAAGCATCCATCAATGCTGTATTTCCCGTAGCACAGGCAGAAACTGTAGTATAATTGATTCCCTGAAGCCCATATTTCATAGAAATCATTCCTGAAGCCATATTGGCAATAAACTTCGGTACAAAGAACGGATTGAAACGTGGTGTTCCATCTCCAGCAGCGAAATCCATTACTTCTTTTTCAAAAGTCCACATTCCGCCCTGTCCTGTTCCCCAGATCACTCCTGTATCAAAAGGATCCATCTTTTCAAGTTCCAGGCCGGAATCCTGAATGGCTTCTGATGAGGCATACATGGCATATTGTGTAAACAAATCACTTCTCTTGATTTCGTTATGATTCAGATATACTTTAGGATCAAAGTCTTTTACCTCACAGGCAAAATGAACTTTAAACTTTTCCGTATCGAAATGGGTAATGAGTCCTGCTCCGCTGACTCCTTTAATACTGTTTTGCCAAAATTCTTCGACATTATTTCCCAAAGGCGTCACTGCGCCCAGACCTGTAATGACAACTCTCTTCATACTTAGTTATTGATTTTGAATAAATTAGAGGTTCCTCTTGCGATCAATCGTGTTTTGTCTGCGTTCCATATCTCGCATTGTGCATTTACGAATTGTTTACCTCTTTTAATGATTTTAGTTTCGGCTACAATATTATCATTTTCTTTTGCAGTTGAAAAATAATCGATGACATTATTTATCGTGGTAATGAAAGAATTTTCATTTAAAGAAAACATAGTAGCGCCAATGATATCGTCTATAATGGCAGCGGTAACTCCACCGTGGAGGTTTCCGATAGGATTCAGCCATTCCGGTCTTATGGTATATTGAAATTCCAGCTGACCTTCTTCTGCAGAAAGAACAACAGGATTGAGCCATTTCATAAAAGGAGAAGGTGACTGGTCAAATTCTTTTCCGATGAATTGTTTTAATTGTGCTAATCTATCCATACGTGCGTTTTTATTTTTCTAAAATCATCGTTACTCCCTGTCCACGTGCTGCGCAAATGGATATAAATCCTTTTCCACTGCCTTTTTCATGGAGAAGTTTTGCCAGTGTTGCGATAATTCTTCCTCCCGTTGCTGCAAAAGGGTGGGCGGCGGCGAGACTTCCTCCTTTTATATTCAGTTTACTTCTGTCTATTTTCCCAAGAGCTTTTTCCAATCCGAATTTTTTGGCCAGCTCATCATTTTCCCAGATTTTTATTGTGGCTAAAACCTGTGCTGCAAATGCTTCGTGAATTTCATAATAATCAAAATCAGATAAATTCATGCCTGCTTTTTTAAGCATTCTCTCTGCTGCAAAAACAGGAGCAAGAAGTAAATCCTGTTTATTTTCAACATATTCTATTCCTGCCAGTTCTGAAAAAGTGATATAAGCTAAGACAGGAAGGTTATTAGCTTTTGCCCATTCTTCACTGGCCAGCAAAACTGCGGAAGCACCATCCGTAAATGGCGTTGAATTTCCTGCCGTTAAAGTTCCGTTCTGTTTATCAAAAGCGGGTTTCAGTTGTGAGAGCTTTTCAATACTGCTATCGCGTCTTAAGTTATTATCTTTCTCTAAACCAAAAGCAGGAGTAATCATATCATCAAAAAATCCTTCATCATAAGCTTTTGCCATATTCTGGTGGCTTTTTAAGGCTAGTTCATCCTGTTCTTCTCTGGAAATCTTGTAATATTTGGCGGTAATTTCTGTGTGTTCACCCATGACAAGACCTGTTTTGGGTTCCTGCCCTTTATAAGGAATGGGCATCCAGTCTTTGAGCTTCGGGCTTAGCAGTTGTTTTATTTTTCCAAACGCTGATTTCTCTTTATTGGCTTTTAACAGGGCTTTTCTTAACCTTGGTGAAGACTCAAATGGAATGTTGCTCATGGCTTCCACACCGCATGCAATACCACAGTCTATCTGACCCAGAGCAATTTTATTTCCGATATAAATAGCAGCTTCAATTCCTGTATCACATGCCTGCTGTAGATCACATGCAGGTGTTGCAGGGTCAAGAGTGGTATTCATCACTGTTTCTCTGATGAGGTTGCTCTCAGAAATATGTTTAATAACTGCACCACCCGCAACTTCTCCGAATCGTTTTCCTTTTAAATGATAACGATCTATTAATCCGTTGAGAGAAGCAAGAAGAAGATCCTGATTGCCCTGCTCTGAATAAGCGGTATTCATTCTGGCAAAGGGAATTCTGTTGTATCCTACAATAGCCACTTTTTTTGTTTCCATATGGTATTATTTATGATGGAAGAATATTGAGTTCATGATCAATCATATGACTGACTTTATCTAAAGCGTGGTTGAGAAAACTTTGGTCACCCATTGTTTTTGAAAGTAGAATTCCACCTTCAATAAGCATGATGAATAAGGATGCATATTGCTCAGCATTCACTTTTTTATTAATTTCCCCTTTACTTTGTCCTTCAGCAATGGCATTTGATATTTTTGTCATCCATTGTTCAAAAGACCTTTGCACCTGTGCTTTTAAGGCAGGAAAAGAATCGTCAGCTTCCGTAGCAGCATTCATTAACGGACAGCCGCCGTTGGCAAAGACAAACTTCCAGTTTTTCCGGTAAAAATCTACAAAAGCATGCAGTTTATCCAATGAAGTTGGATACTCATTACCAAAAGAGCGGCTAAGTGTTTTGCCCAGTAATCCCGCATTGTATTTATAAACCTCAATGGCTACTTCATCCTTGTTTTCAAAATTTCCATAGATGCTGCCTTTCGTCAGTCCGGTTGCCTGAGTAATGTCAGACAGCGATGTGGAAATATAACCCTTGGTATTAAAAAGGTTTGCTGTTTTCTCGATAATATGCTGTTTCGTCTTTTCTGCCTTCGACATTATAAATGTTTAAATATGATGCAAATATACAAAAATATACCACTCGGTATATTTTATTTTAAAAAGTTTAATCAGGTAATATTCTAACTTTTAAGTTTTGGCTGAGGCTAATGGATTCTTTTTAAATTAAAAAACGGACTAAAAGCCCGTTTCTATTGATATTGAATGATTACTTAAATTAGTTTTCCAACGTAGCATTCAATGTGATTTCAAAGTTGAATGCTGCACTTACAGGGCATCCTTCTTCAGCAATCTTAGCAAATTTCTGGAATTCTTCTTCTGAGATTCCCGGAACTTTAGCAGTAAGAGTCAGTTCAGATTTTGTAATCTTACCAATATTGGGATCAAGGGTAATTACAGAAGTCGTCTTTAATTCTTCAGGATTATAGCCTGCCTGAGATAATTCTGCATCCAGTTTCATGGTGAAACATCCTGCGTGGGCTGCTGCCAGCAATTCTTCAGGGTTGGTACCTACACCATCCGCAAAACGGCTGTTGAAAGAATATTGAGTCTGGTTTAAAGTTGTACTCTGAGTTGTTAAATGTCCTTTTCCTTCTTTAATGGTACCGTTCCAAACGGCTGTTGCGTTACGTCTCATAATGTTTGTTTTTGTATTTAGTAATGTTGTTTGATTTTGATGTTACAAAGGTATATCTATGGCGGGGAGTATTCAATAGATAAAATGACTTAACTATTGTACTTTTTTCCCGTGATGTAATTTTTTTTAAAATTTACCGGTGTGCTTCCCGTTTTATTCGTGAAAAGGCGGTTGAAATAAGCGGGATCTTCATAACCCAGATCATAAGCAATTTCTTTGACAGGTTTATCCGTATAAAAAAGTAACCTTTTTGCTTCTAATAAAATTCTGTTAATAATAAACTGGTTGGGAGACTCCAGCTTTAAGTTTTTAAATTTATGAGTTAAAGTTTTCGGAGCGATGTGAAGAAGCTCTGCATAATCAGCAACATTATGTTTTTCTCTGAAATGAATTTCCAGATGTCTGCTGAAATCTCTGAAAATATCAAGCTCACTGCCAGGAATTCTGATGGTATCATTGTCTAAGTTTTGTTTCTTCCATTTGCGGGTAGCTCGTATGATGATCTGTTTTACATAGGTTCTAATCATTTCCTCTGCGGAAGAATCCTTCCCTTTAAGTTCATCCCGAATATTCTGAAACAAACTTTTTATAAGAGAAGTTTCTGAATCATCAAGTTCTACAAAAGGAATTTCAAATACATTATGAAAGAGAAGGCCGTCACAAGCCACTTCCTTATCATGGATCTGAATACAGTAGAAATCCCGGTTGTAGAAAAGAAGAATAGATTCATCTTTGCCTTTTTGGATACTCAAATGTTGGTTGGTGAGGAAGAAAAGTGAAGGTTTCTTTGTTTTATAATGATTAAAATCTACTGTAAGTTCATATCCTGAAGGAATAAAAAATACTTTAATATCTGAAGAGAACCGACTTCCGTTGAAATTCTCCAGATTTTCTTCTGAAAATACTTCCAGTCCGAGTCTTTTATAGTGATCTTCAAAAATAAGCTGTTGCGGCATACTTTAACTTTAGTTTAAAGATAAAAAAAAAGCATGATTTGAACTGTATTAAATTACTTAACCTATGATTTCTTATGTTGGATATATAAAATTGAAATAAAATAAATTCAAAATATGTTTTTACATTGATATTATTTTATCATTTTTACAAAGATTTGTATTGTAACCTAAAAGTATTAACCTTTTTTCATAACTGCCTGTATGAGCGAATTAGAAAATATTCTGAGAGAAATAACTCCACTATCTCCTGAGGATAGTTTTCTCGTGTTTGACAGGATTAAAGCCTCATTTGACTTTCCTTATCACTATCATCCGGAAATTGAAATCAACTTTATTTATAAGGGGAAAGGCTACCGAAGAATGATCGGAGACCATACCGGAGAGATCGGAAATATAGAGTTGGTGCTGGTAGGACCCAATTTACCACACTGTTGGGCAAATTACAGATGTAAGAACAGAAAAACCCACGAAATCACCATACAATTTAATCAGGATTTCTTTCAACAGTCACTGATGGAGAAAAATATCCTGAAACCTATCAATAATCTGATGAAAGACTCCATCAGAGGAATTCTTTTTTCTACAGAAACGGCTGAGAAACTAAAAGATTCGTTTCTCAATCTTTCAAAGATGAACAGCTTTGAATCTTTTATAGAAATTATGAAAATTCTGAATGAACTTGCCGTTGCAGATAATAAAACACTTTTATCTTCATATAGTATTGAGCTTGAGTCTTTTGCAGATAATGATAAAATGAAGATTGTTCATGATTTTGTTCATAAAAATTTTGAGAACAAAATAACGCTGGATAATGTAGCATCATTGGTGAATATGAGCAATGTGACGTTTAACAGATTTATCAAAAAAAGAACAGGGAAAACTTTTGTTAATTATCTTAATGAAATTAGAATAAGTTATGCTGCGCGCTGGTTGATGGAAAAAAATCTTACTGTTTTTGAAATTGCCTTTGAGGCAGGTTTTAATAATATTGCGAACTTCAATAAGGTATTTAAATCCATCAAAAAGACAACTCCAACCGAATTTAAAGAACAATTTAAAGGAGTTAAAAAGATTGAATAATATGTATTAAAAATGTACAGCTTTCTGTTTTATATCTTATCTGACATCCTGCAATTCCGTCCAGAAATCTACTTATATTTTGTCCAAATATCAGAATAAATCCCCTTTTTTTAATTGTTCGGGAAGTGTTGTATTTTGTTGATATTTAAAGTGTTAATGGCTTTTGATTTTGATTGCTGAAAAAATAATATCGTTTTATGATAAAATAGTATTATATCAGACTGGCAACAAAATTTAGATTTGTGAATGTGAATTAAATCTTAACAAAACTTTAAATTATTTAATACTTAAACGGCAAAATTTTGTTGAAAAAACAATAATTTTTTTTGTATTAAAAAATAAAGTAATGTCACTGATTCTCAATTAAATCTAACGAATCTATACCTTATGAGAAAAGCAGTTATACCCGTTCTGTTCGTTTTTTCACTTACTGCGAATGCACAGGAGAAAAAAACAGCCGACACTACGAAGACAACCAGTATTGAGGAGGTCGTGGTCACCTCTTTGGGGATAAAAAGGCAGGCCCGCTCTTTGACGTATTCCAGTCAACAGATTGGCGGGGATGAGCTTACAGAAGTGAAAACTCCCAATCTATTAAATTCGATCAACGGAAAAGTTTCCAATGTGCAGATCAACAGAACCAATGGTGTAGGTAGCTCCGTAAGGGTGATTATGAGGGGGAACAAGTCTGTCAACAATACACAGCCATTATATGTAATTGACGGAATTCCTATTATCAACGGAACAGGAAAATCAGCAGATATCGGACAGTATTCCAATATGCCGGATCCCGGAGATGTACTAAGCTCCATCAATCCTGATGATATCGAAAGCATCAACTTCCTGAAAGGAGCTTCTGCTTCTGCATTGTACGGTTCTGCCGGAGGTAACGGGGCTATCCTGATTACGACTAAAAAAGGACGTGCAGGGAAAAGTTCAATTACTTACAGCTCCAGCCTTACAGTGGACAGGGCTTATAGTCTTCCAAAACTACAGCACAGTTATCTGTCTTATGACCCTTCTGTATCGGGATCACAGCCGGGACAGGCAGTAGACAGCTGGGGTGCAAAAGGATCTTCTAAAGATTATCTTAAAGACTTCCTTCAGACAGGAACAACTTGGGTAAATAGCCTTTCTTTCCAGTCAGGAAATGAGAGATCAACAAGTTATTTCTCAATCGGAAATACTACCAACAAAGGAGTAGTTCCCATGTCATATTTTGATCAGTATAATGTATCCTTCAGAAATTCAAGTAAGTTTTTGGATGATAAACTGACGTTAGATGCCAACTTCATCGGGTCATTACAGGAAAGTAAGAACAGACAGACTCCGGGAGCTTCTTTTTCTCCTTTGACGAGTTTGTACTGGCTGCCAAGAGGCGTAGATTTTGACCAATACGGAGGAAATAATTATTCTTACATCAATAAAACAAGATTTTTGCCGGCTCAAAATTGGTGGGAAGTCAATCCGGACGGAAGCTTCAAAGGAAATCCGGTGACACAGAATCCTTACTGGATCTTAAACAGAAATCCCGTGACAGTAAGCAACAAAAATACTTATGGAGCCCTTTCATTGTCTTATCAGATCAATCCATGGTTGACTGCGAGAGTGAGAGGAAACTATAGCTGGAATATTTCAGACAGCCAGCGTGATATTGCGGCTTTCTCAGCTCCTAGCTTACTAGCTAATGGTATTAATGGCAGAATGCTTAAAAATACATATGAAAATTCTTCTACTTACGGTGATGTCCTATTAATCGGTAGTCCCAAAATAAGTGAATCTATTTCATTGGATTTTACTGTAGGAGGAAGTATCAATACTACAAGAAATAAAATAGGACAAATTGATAATGCTTATCTAGCCAATCCAAATCTTTTCACTTTGAATAACCTTCAGTGGAATGTAAACAGAGCGCCTGGAGATGGATATCATAATACTTATACGAATATGAAAAAACAGGTACAGTCTGTTTTTGCAAGTGCTTCCGTAGGTTATAAAAATATGTTCTATGTAGATATGACTTTCAGAAACGACTGGGATTCTACTTTAGCATTAACAGGAAGAACCGGGTTTGATTATGAATCTGTAGGAGCAAACGCTATATTGTCTTCTATTTTCAAACTTCCGGAAGTAATTAATTTCTGGAAAGTAAGAGGATCTTATGCAACGGTTGGTTTGGGATTACCTACCAATATTACCAATGCAATGGTGGAATATAGCAAAGGGTATGTTTATGGAGTAGATGCAGGAACCATTGTATATCCAAAGAGTTCTTTTGCTACTGGAGCAGGTTTTGAGGCATTGCTTCCAAAGCCGGAACTTAACAAAACATTTGAAGCCGGAACTGAGTTGAGAATGTTGGGGAATAAATTAAATTTTGATATTACTTATTATAACTCAAATACGAGCAACCAATTACTGGAAACAACAATTCCTTCCTATTTAGGAGGATTAGCTCCAGGATCATACTACATCAACGCAGGAAAAATCCGAAATACAGGTTTTGAATCTTCACTATCCTACAAGATTTTTGATTCGTCAAAATTCGGATGGACGGCCACTTTGAATGCATCAGCAAATAAAAACAAGATTGTTGAATTATTACCAACAAGTATCAATGTTTCCAAAGATCTGACCTTTTCACTAACAGGTGGTGGTGATTATACAAGATTAAAACTTGGAGGTTCTTTTGGAGACCTTTACGGAATCAAATTTAAAAGAGATGATCAGGGCCGTATTCTTGTGAATGAAAAAGGTGTTCCTTTGGCAGAGAGTACTCCTTCTTATCTGGGTAATCCGAACCCTAAGTTTATTATGGGATTCAATAACTCCTTTACTATTGGTAAACTGGGAATCTCTTTCCTTATTGATGGTAAATTTGGAGGTAAAGTATTATCTCTTACAGAAAAAGCCAATGATCTATATGGAGTAAGCCAAACCACAGCCGATGCAAGAGATGCCGGAGGCGTATCTATTCCAAACGCAGTGTATGCACCAGGAACTCCAAACGCAGGACAGGCTTATACAGGGTTGACGAATGCAAAAGATTATTATAAAGCAGTAGGAACAACCGAAGGATTCGGGAAAGGAGTTGATGAAGCGTATTTATATAGTGCTACAACAATCCGTTTACGCCAGGCATCTGTTTCATATATGTTTGATATCAACTCAAAATATCTGAAAAATGCAACGGTAAGTTTAGTAGGAACCAATTTGTTTTTCTTCTACAAAAAAGCACCGTTTGATCCAGAGCAGGTATCAGGAAATACACCTGGTGGGGTAGGAGTAGATTCATTCGGTCTACCGGTTACCAGATCTATCGGATTATCTTTAAAAGCTAACTTCTAACTTTTACAATTAAGACAATGAAAATCAATACTATTAAAACATTGGTGTTTGGAGCTGCAGTACTTTTTTCTGCTTCGGGATGTACGAATGACTTTGACCAATATAATCAGGAGAAATTAGGAGGGCCTGAAAATTTTTATGCAGATTTTATCGCTATAGTAAACCCTATGAAATCTATTCAGAGAGGTTTGCAGGCAGATTATCAGTTATATCCAAACCTTAGTGCAGATATGTATAGCGGAATGTTCAGTACAGCAACACCATTTAACGGAGGAGTAAATAATCTTACGTACTCTATGATGGATGGATGGAATAACAGAATTATTGCCAGACAACAGGATATCTTCAATTATTCTATCATTATTGATAATGCTGCGAAAGGGAACTATCCAGGTGTAGATTTTACCGGAACACTTGCTGTAAAAAAGATTTTGAAAGTCATTACAGCCGCAAGAGTTTCAGACAGTCATGGCCCTGTAGTTTACAGCAAATATGAAAAACCCAATCCTAACGGAGTGACTGATTTTGACTCCCAACAGGAAGCCTACAACTATTTTATTGCTGATCTTACTGCAGCCATTACAGATTTACAGAAAGTAATTGCGATGCCAGCAACACAGAATGTTGAAGATAAAACTTCACTGAAAAGTGCAGACTTAGTATATGGAGGAAATATGGCGCAATGGGCAAAGTTTGCCAATTCTCTAAAGCTGAGGTTATCCATGAGAATGAGCTACGCTGATCCTGCAAAATCTAAACAATATGCAGAAGAAGCATTGGCTTCACCTGCAGGATTGATTACTGACAATGCAGATAATGCGTTGATCAGTGTAGGACAGTCAGAATTGAGTTTTATTATTTACTCATGGGGAGATTGTTTAATCGGAGCCCCTTTGATGGCATATATGAACGGATACAATGACCCAAGACTTCCGGCATATGCTATTCCTGCATCTGATCCAAGCTTACAGGGAAAATATATAGGAATACGTCAGGGCATTGATTTATTAAATGGTAAATCAACGTACGGAGGGTTCTCGCAGCCACAGGCAAAATCTGCCAGCGGAGATTATTTTTCCGGTACCGATGGTAAAATGAAATTATTCACCGCTGCAGAAACATGGTTCCTTAGAGCTGAAGCTGCTTTGAGAGGATATGCAGGAGCAGGAGATATTCAAACTAACTATACAACCGGAGTTCAGCAGTCTTTCGGGGAATGGGGGAAAAGTGCTAATGTTGCTGCTTATCTTGCCGATAATACTTCTACTGAAGCACCTTATATTGATCCGAAAAATGCAGACAATAACGTACTTGTTGGAAACCCCCAGTTAAGTACCATTACCATTGCATGGAATAACGGCGATACCAACGAAAGAAAATTAGAAAGAATTATTACCCAAAAATGGCTTTCTCTTTATCCAAACGGACCGGAAGCATGGGCTGAGCAGAGAAGAACAGGATATCCGGTTCTTTTTAAGGTAAGAAAGAATGACAGCGGCGGAGCTATCAGTACAGAAGCAATGATCAGGAGAATTCCTTTCACTATTGATACCAAAACATCATTATATAATTACCAGCAGGCCGCTCAAATGCTTAACGGTCCTGATACCGGAGGTACAAAACTTTGGTGGGATAAGAAATAAAAAATATTCAGAATCACTCATTAATAAAGAGACATCTCAAGATCAGATTTTTATTTGATGCATTCATTAAGGCGGGAGAATAGAGTAGAATCTCCAAAAAATTTATAGTTTCGTTTTTTTAGCCTGAATGTATTTTTGAGATGTTCTCTTTTATTTAGAATCTTATTTTAAATATGGGAAAAAACAACTCCGGAACCCGTCGGATTCAGCCGATTCTTTGGATTTCAACATTATATTTTGCAATGGGAGTGCCCTTTGTAACCATTAATGCGGTTTCAGGAATCATGTATAAAGATATGGGGGTTTCGGACTCGCAGATTACTTTCTGGACTGCCCTTATCATGTTCTCCTGGACATTAAAACCTCTTTGGAGCCCTTTTCTGGAGATCTATAAAACCAAAAAATTCTTCGTTGTTTTTACTCAGTTTGCGATAGGAATTCTGTTTGCATTAGTGGCCTTAAGCCTGCCAATGCATGCTTTTTTCAAATACAGTATTGCCCTTTTTGCGATAGTTGCATTTTGCGGAGCTACCCATGATGTGGTAGCAGACGGAACGTATATTGGGTTTTTGACCAATAAAGAGCAGGCAAAGTATATTGGATGGCAAGGTGCTTTTTACAACCTGGCGAAGATTATCAGCAGTGGAGCACTCGTTTATTTTGCCGGGGTTTTAGAAAAGACAAAAGGCGTAACCCATGCCTGGATGATCATTATGGTGATCTATGCATTACTCTTTTTTGTACTGGCTATTTACCACTATTTCATTCTGCCGAAGGAAAACAAAGAAGAACGGAAAGATGGAAAGACTGCCGGAAATGTTCGTCAAGAACTATTGGAAGTGATTACCTCTTTCTTCACCAAAAAGAAAATTCTATGGTGTATCCTCTTTATAATTCTGTACCGTTTTGCAGAAGGATTTGCGATCAAAATTGCGCCTTTATTTTTTAAAGCTCCAAGAACATTAGGAGGATTAGGATTATCTACTTCCGATATCGGGCTTATTTATGGGACATATGGTTCTGCAGCATTCATCCTGGGATCCGTATTGGCAGGGTATTTTATCTCAGCCCGCGGATTGAAAAGATCTTTGATATGGCTATGCTGTGCATTCAATATTCCATTTGTGGTCTATGCATTACTGGCTTATTATCAGCCGGCAGATCTTTTACCGGTAGGAATTGCGGTGGTAGTGGAATATTTCGGTTACGGATTTGGTTTTGTGGGACTAATGCTCTACATGATGCAGCAGATTGCACCCGGAAAACACAAAACGGCACATTACGCATTTGCAACAGGGATTATGAATCTTGGCGTAATGATTCCCGGAATGATCAGTGGAACGATCAGTGACTGGATCGGATACAAAATTTTCTTTATCTGGGTCTTGATTGCTACCATTCCTGCATTTTTGGTCACTTTATTTGTTCCTTTTCCTCATCCGGAAAATCAGAAAGAACAACAAATCAATTCATAATAATTAAAAATAAAAAGTAAAAAATACTTTATGACAGCTCAATCAGTAATGATCCCTTGGCAGGATCGCCCGGAAGGTTGTAATGATATCATGTGGAGGTTTTCCGAAAACCCGATCATTAACAGATACGCTATACCAACATCCAACAGTATATTCAACAGTGCCGTAATTCCTTTTGAGGACGGATTTGCCGGAGTGTTCCGTTGCGACAACAAGGCAGTACAGATGAATATTTTTGCTGGTTTCAGTAAAGACGGAATCAATTGGGATATCAATCATGACCCTATTGAAATGCAGGCAGGAAATACGGATATGATTGAATCCGATTACAAATACGATCCACGTGTAACTTTTATTGAAGACCGCTACTGGATCACCTGGTGCAACGGATACAATGGTCCTACCATCGGAATTGGGTATACTTTTGATTTTAAAGAATTTTTTCAGTGTGAAAATGCCTTTCTTCCATTCAACAGAAATGGTGTTTTATTCCCTGAGAAAATCAATGGTAAATATGCCATGTTGAGCCGTCCGAGTGATAATGGACATACACCTTTCGGAGATATTTATATCAGCTATAGCCCTGATATGAAATACTGGGGTGAACACCGTTGCGTGATGAAAGTAACACCTTTCGAAGACAGTGCATGGCAGTGTACTAAAATCGGAGGAGGGCCGGTTCCTATCAAAACAGAGGAAGGATGGCTGCTTTTCTATCATGGCGTGATCAATACCTGCAGAGGATTCAGATATTCAATGGGAGCTGCTTTGCTTGATCTTGAAGATCCTACAAAAGTGTTGTACAGAACGAAGCCTTATTTATTGGCTCCGGCTGAATTGTATGAACTGACAGGAGATGTACCCAATGTGGTTTTCCCTTGTGCAGCATTGACTGAAGGAGACAAAGTAACAGTATATTACGGTGCTGCTGATACCGTAGTTGCGATTGCCTTTGGATATATCTCAGAAATCATTGATTTTATGAAAAAGAATTCAATTTAATACAGTAATATAAAGTTTAGGAAAATAGGTTAATCATCTTAATTTTTCCGTTTGCTGGGAATTTTATAATGGTTTTCCTATTTTTAAACCAACTTTTAAATAAAAAAATCTCCGATACCTCTCTTATCATGAAAAAAGAACTGTTAATCTGCTTTTTTACCACCCTGATTTCTGTAGCTAGTGCCCAGCAAAATAAAAACGATGTTTTATCCTGGGTAGATCCTTTCATAGGCACAGGAGGACATGGGCATACTTTTCCTGGGGCAACCACGCCATTTGGAATGATACAGCTGAGTCCGGATCAGAATACAAAAAGTGGCGACTGGGACTGGTGCTCAGGATACCACTACAGCAGCAAAACGATTATGGGATTCAGCCATAACCATTTGAGTGGAACGGGTTGGGCAGACCTTGGAGATATTCTGGTAATGCCTACCGTAGGGCAGATTAAAATGGTTCCAGGATCAGAAGATAAACCGGAAACAGGATACCGTTCAAAATTTACGCACGATAAAGAAATAGCGTCTCCGGGGTATTATTCTGTAATGCTGGACAGCTATGGAATCAAAGCAGAGCTGACCGCTTCTCCAAGAGTCGGATTTCATAAATATACTTTCCCGAAAAGTAGTGAAGCTAATATCATTATTGATCCTACCAACAAAATCTTCGGAAATATCTACCATACTTTAGTAAGTGTGGAAGGCAATAATAAAATCAAAGGATACTGCTACAGCAATGGCTGGGGAGGTAAACGGTTTGCTTACTTCGTGATGGAGTTTTCCAAACCGTTTAAGTCTTACGGTGTTTATGCTGACGGAAAAATCAAAAATGATGAAAAAATTGCCCTTGCCAAAGATGCGAAAGCTTTTGTGAGATTTTCCACAGAAGATCAGGAAAGCATTGAAGTAAAAGTATCTCTATCTCCGGTGAGTACAGAAAATGCACAGGAAAATTTTGATACCGAAGCAACAAATGTTGATTTTGCCAAAGCAAAAGAAACAGCCCAAAAAACCTGGAGAGATCTGATCGGCAGATTTCAGGTGACAGGAGGAACGGATAGCCAGAGAAAAATTTTCTACACGGGAGTTTACCATACCTTCATTGCACCGAATTTATATATGGACGTGAATGGAGACTATGTTGCCGCTCAGGAAAACATGAATACCAAATGGTTTACCAACTACAGTACGTATTCTTACTGGGACGGATTCAGGGCAACACATCCATTATTGACTATTATGGACCAGAAACATACGAAAGAATTTGCCAATTCCCTGATCAGCAGATATACAGATCGTAAAGATCACATGCCAATCTGGGAGCTTTGCGGATATGATAACTTCTGTATGTTAGGATATCACAGTGCCTCGGTAATCTGGGATGCCATTTCAAAAGGAGTTCCGGGTATTGATGCAGAAAAAGCATTTGCCGCGATGAAAGATGCTTCTTTAACAGATAAAATGAGCAGCAGCGATGGTGGTGGCGGTCTTAATGATTATATCAAATTAGGCTATACTCCATCAGAAAACGGAGCTTCAGTTTCTGCAACATTAGAATATTCATATGATGACTGGTGTATTCAGCAGCTTGCAGAAAAATTAGGTAAAAAAGAAGAATCGGAAGTATATAAAAAACGTTCTATGAACTTCCTGAATACCTTCAATAAAGAAAATAATCACTTCTGGCCAAGACAAAAAGACGGTAAATTCTTAGCAGATTTTACTCTTAACGATTGGAAAAAACTTCAGCCACACTGGGTTTCCGGAAACATCTGGGCGTACGACTTCTTTGTTCCTCATCAGATTGATGAAATGATGAATCTGTACGGAGGGAAAAAAGGATTTGAAGAAAAACTGGATAAAACCTTCACAGAAGCACTTCATATGGAAGGAGAACAACATGTTGATATCTCAGGATTCATCGGATCTTTAGGATTCGGGGATGAGCCTGGTCATCATGTTCCATACCTGTACAACTATGCAGGAAGTCCTTACAAGACTCAGAAAATGGTAAAATATATCCGCGACAATATGTACGCGGCGAAACCAGACGGAATTGTCAATAATGAAGACTGCGGCCAGATGTCAGCATGGTATATCTTCTCATCATTAGGATTCTATCCTGTGACACCGGGGAAACCTGTTTATGCCATCGGTGCACCACAATTCCCGAAAGCATCATTAAAATTAGAAAATGGAAAAACTTTTACCGTGATCGCTGACAAGATATCCGACAAGAATATCTATGTACAGAAAATGTTCCTGAACGGTAAAGAATACAAAAGCTGGGAGCTGAATCACAGTGATATCATGAACGGTGGTGAATTGAGATTCGTAATGGGAAGCAAACCAGTAAAATAAGACTCATAAAAATAAACGAAACAAAATATCAATGGAAAGGAGAAATTTTATTAAAACAAGTGCATTGGCAGGAGCCGGATTGCTGTTTACTCAAAATGTTTTTGCTAAAAATTTAGTGCTGGACGATTTTCCTGTTGTCCGTGTTCCTAAAGATAAAAGACATTTTACCAGCGAATCCGTAGAAAGTGCTATTGCCGCGTTTAAAAAGAAAGTGAAAAACAAAGAGCTGAGCTGGCTTTTTGAAAACTGCTTCCCGAATACATTGGATACTACTGTTTATTATACGGAAACCGGAGGAATACCGGATACCTATGTGATCACCGGGGATATTGACGCCATGTGGCTTCGTGACAGTTCCGCACAGGTTTTCCCTTATCTGCAGTTTTCGAAAAAAGACGAAAAACTGCATAAGCTGATTTCAGGAGTAATCCATAAACAGACTACTTTCATCCTGAAAGATCCTTATGCGAATGCTTTCTATAACGATGATCAGAAGATCAGTAAATGGAAAGAATATGACCATACCGATATGAAGCCGGGCACCCATGAAAGAAAATGGGAAATCGACTCGCTTTGCTATCCTATCCGTTTGGCCTACCACTTCTGGAAAACTACAGGAGATACAAAACCTTTTGATGCGAACTGGCTGAAAGGAATCAAACTTACCCTGCAGACCTTTACAGAACAGCAGAGAAAACACGATTTAGGACCTTATAAATTCGAGCGTACAACGGCTTGGGCAACAGACGGAGTTCCTATGGGGGGATATGGTTATCCAACGAAACCTGTAGGATTGATCAGCTCTATGTTCCGTCCAAGTGATGATGCTACCATCTACGGATTCCTGATCCCTTCCAACTTATTTGCGGTGGTAAGCTTACGCCAAGCTGCGGAAATGGTTACTCAGATTAAAAATGAAAAAACGTTGGCTCAACAATTGAACAGCCTTGCTGATGAGGTAGAAACAGCCATCAAAAAATACGGAATTTACAATCATCCTGAATTTGGGAAAATATATGCTTTTGAAGTAAATGGCTTTGGAAGCTATAACCTGATGGATGATGCGAACTGTCCAAGCTTGCTGGGACTGCCTTATCTGGATGCGGTGAAAGCTGATGACCCTGTGTATTTGAATACAAGAAAATTTGTGTGGTCAGAAAACAACCCGTTCTTCTTCAAAGGTAAGCTGGCAGAAGGAATAGGAGGTCCGCATATCGGACTTGACATGATCTGGCCAATGAGTATCATAATGAAAGCACTCACTACCAAAGACAAAAGTGAGATCAGATGGTGCATAGATACCTTACAGAAAACGCACGGAGGAACAGGCTTTATGCATGAATCCTTCCATAAAGACGACTCTAAAAAGTTCACCAGAGAATGGTTTGCATGGGCCAATACCTTATTTGGAGAATTGCTATGGAAAACATTTAACGAAAACCCTGAGCTACTGACATAGCACACCCTTTTATATGGCTTTTTTATCATTGATTCCTTCCCGAAAAAGAAGGAATAAGGGGATTGCTATATAAAATTCAGACACCAAAACACCTTAAAAAAATTATACAATGAAAAAAAAATCCATCTTTACCGCACTGATTGCCATGATGCTTCAGTCTGGTTCTCTGATTAACGCACAACAGCTTAATCCTACCGGAATATGCTATGTGGAAGTGAATAATAACAACCTCCTGAATGCGGGAGCGTACAAACTGCAGACATCGAACAGCTACCTGTTTAATGTGGTGAATATTTTTGCGGCCAATATTAATTATGATACCAGCCGTGGTAGAGCATATCTGTATTCCAATAATAACGTAACCAAGGTTCTTACTAATGCAGATACTTACATAAAGCCACTTCAGCAAAAGGGAATGAAAGTAGTACTGACTATTTTAGGGAATCACCAAGGGGCCGGGATCTGTAATTTTCCTACCCGTGAAGCCGCAAAAGACTTTGCTCTGCAGCTTGCCAATACAGTGAATACCTACGGTCTTGATGGAATTGATTTTGATGATGAATATTCTGAATACGGAAATAACGGAACAGGACAGCCTAATGACAGCTCTTTTGTAATGCTTGTTCAGGAGCTTAGAGCGTTATTGCCGAATAAGATTATTTCATTCTATTACTACGGCCCTGCTGCTTCAAGACTTTCCTGGAACGGAGCCAGAGTAGGAGATAATGTCAACTACAGCTGGAATGCCATGTACGGAACATTTTCTGCTCCAAATGTACCACCTCTTACCAAAGCACAAATCTCTCCTGCTGCCGTATGGATGGGAAATACTTCCAATTCTACCACCACCAGCCTGGCAACTCAAACAAAAAATGGCGGTTATGGAGTATTCATGTGGTATGATTTACATGGAACGAATGAAACATCACAGCTTTCAGCAGGAACTCAGACATTATATGGAGAACCAACTGTTTTAAGCGGTACTTTACAATCCTGGACACAAGGAACCAATTGTGATGCCCCTATCGGATTGTACACAAGCAATCTTACAGGAACAAGCGCAAAACTAAACTGGTCAGCCGTAGGAACCAATACTTATGATATTGATTATAAACCTGCTTCTTCAACAACATGGACGAATGCAGTAACAGCAACGAGCTCCACTTCCGTAACCATTTCCGGATTAACAGCCAATACTGAATATGACTGGAGAATCAGAACCAACTGCAGTGTGAAAAGCGCCTATATGTTTGCTCCAAGATTTACAAGCACTTCAGGAACAACTCCTACAGGATCCTATGCTCTGTCTTTGGATGGAAGTACTGAATCAGGAGCGGCCGGAAGTATGAATCTAAGTGGGTCTGCACTATCTTTTGAAGGATGGATAAAACCTTCATCATTCAAATCTGCGTCACCATATATTTCTTCTATCATGGGAACAGAAGTAAGCGACAGCAATTCTGCATTCTTACGATTAGGAGATGCCAGTCTGGCGAATAATAAACTCCAGTTTGTGGTAAGTATTAATAATGTACAGCAAAAACTGGCTTCTGCTACTGCTTTGAATGCCAATACCTGGTATCATGTAGCAGCTACTTACGATGGATCCAATATGAAAATTTATATCAACGGTGTTCTGGATGCCACTAAAGCACAAACAGGAAGTGTGAATTCAACTGGTGCATTTAACGTAGGATATTTATATAATACTTCCAGAAATTTCAATGGTAAAATAGATGAAGTAAGAGTTTGGAAGCGCGCATTGAGCCAAACCGAAATCAGTCAGAATATGTGTAATGTATCCGTTCCGGCAACTTCACTGGCTGCGTATTGGAAGTTTAACGAAGGAAGTGGTTCTACAGTTCAGGATACTTCAGGAAATGGTGTGACTTTAACGTTAACGGGAGTTGATTCTTCTAACTGGGGAACAGATCTGCCATGTACAACAGGAAGTTCAGCATTAGCAAGAACTGCAGGGCAAAAGGCGGTCAATGTCGGAGAGACAAGCATTAAAAATCAAATCAAATTATATCCTAATCCGGCAAGCAAATCTTCATTACTGACAGTTTCTGTTCCTGATGAATACAGCAAAGGAAAATTGACAATTTATGATTTTAACGGAAGAATCGTAGACACAAAATCACTGAACTCAGGAGATAATCAATATGAATTGAGCAGAATTCCGGCAGGAAACTACATTGTTCAGTTTGAATCTCATGATGGAAGCCTGAAACAATCCGAAAAACTAATTGTAAAATAATAACCCCCGTCATTGGACTTCGGCCCAATGATTTTTTCTACTACAAAATTGATATACTATGAGAAAAAAATCCTTTTTTATTCCCTTAATGGCCTTGATGCTTCAATCAGCTCCGGCACTCAAGGCACAGCAGCTTAATCCTTTGGGAGTCTGTTATGTGGAAGTGAACAACAACAATATGCTGAATGCAGGCTCGTATACTCTGCAGAATACCAACAGACAGCTTTTTGATGTTGCTATTATTTTTGCAGCGAATATCAACTATGATGTTTCTAAAAACCGTGCTTATATCTCAAATAATAACAACGTTACCAAAGTTCTGAATGATGTCAATACCTATGTAAAACCTTTACAGCAAAAAGGAATAAAAGTATTGCTGGATCTTTTAGGAAACCACCAGGGAGCTGGAATTTCCAATTTCCCTAACCGTGAAGCGGCTAAAGATTTCGCTCTGCAGGTTGCTCATACCGTTTACACCTACGGCCTGGATGGAGTAGACCTTGATGATGAATATGCAGGATACGGAAATAACGGAACAGGACAGCCTAATAACAGTTCTTTTGTTATGTTATTACAGGAGCTTAAAGCTGCAATGCCGGATAAACTGATTACATTCTACTACTACGGTCCGGCTACAACCAGACAAACGTATAATGGAGATTTAGCAGGAAATTATATCAATTACACCTGGAACGCCATGTACAGTACTTACAATGCGCCTGTTGTTCCACCTCTTGATAAATCTAAAATCTCTGCAGCGGCAACCTGGATACAGAACTCGAATCCAAGTTCAACTTCTGCCACTACACTGGCAAGCTTAGCGAACAGTACAAAGAATGATCAATACGGCGTGTTTATGTGGTACGATCTGCCGGGAACCAATGTAGCCAGCTACCTGAGTACAGGATCCAATATTCTTTATAATGAAAATACACTCTTAAGTGGTCAGTTGTATTCATGGTCACAGGGACAGGCTTGTGATCCGCCATTGGGGCTTGATGTCTCCAACGTGACAGGAACTTCAGCTCAACTGAACTGGACTTCCAATGCTTCTCAGTCTTACAATATTGATTATAAACCAGCTAATTCAACGGTATGGACAAACGTTGCCAATAATTATTCAGGAAATAATATTGTCATCAGCAACCTTACCCTGAATACCAATTACGATTGGAGAATCCAGTCTAACTGCTCACCGACATTAACAAGTACTTATATTTTTGCACCAAGGTTTAACTCCGGAAGTGGCTGCACTACGCCATCAGGATTGACTTCCGGAAGTTTCCTTGGTAATACGGCTCAGTTATCATGGGATGCCGGAAATGCAACTTCATATACATTACAGTATAAAACTGCTACTGCCACAACCTGGACTGAAATTCCAAATATTACAACCAATTCCTATTCATTACAAAACCTGACACCTAATACAAGTTATGTGTGGAAAGTACAGGCTTCATGTACAGGAGGAACTACAAGTACTTATTCAGGAGAAGGATCATTCAACAGTGGTTTCGCTCCGGTTACAAGTCCGGGTGCAAGATCTCTTGCTTTCAACGGAAGCACGCATTATCTTAACGCAGGACAATTTAACCTGAGTGGAAACGCGGTGACCTTTGAAGGTTGGGTAAAAGTAAACTCATTTAAATCTGCTTTCCCTTACATCTCATCGGTAATGGGCGTTGAAGTAGGAGATAATAACTCGGCGATGCTTCGTTTCGGAGACGGCAACCTTGCGAATAATAAGCTGCAGTTTATATTAAGTTTTGGTTCGTCACAGGTGAAATTGAATACGAATACTTCATTCAACACCAATACATGGTATCATATAGCAGCTACTTATGATGGAACAGCCATGAAAATTTATGTCAATGGTAATCTTGATGCTACTTTTGCAGTAACGGGTAACTTTACGGCAAACGGAATTCTTTATCTGGGAAGAAACTATGACAATTCCCGTACACTCAATGGCTTTCTTGATGAATTCAGAGTTTGGAAAAAGGCATTAACACCACAGGAAATTTTAAGTAACAGCTGTAATGTTCCTGCCAATTCTACAGGTCTTGAAGCGAACTGGAAAATGGATGAAGGAAGTGGAATGGGAGCTTTGGATGCTACGGCCAACACTCATTTTGCAACCCTGATCAATATGACAGATGCCAACTGGAGAACAGATGTTGCCTGTGCTTCTAATCTTGCAGTGAAAGATGTTGAATCTGTGAAAGACAACAGCGCAGTCTATCCGAACCCTGTGAAACGAGGAAATGATCTTCACTTTGCTATCAGTGACAACTCTGCAAGTGAAGTGGCATTGTATGATGCTTCAGGAAAATTGATCAAAAAACAGAATATTAATCAAAATAATAACGCAGTCAATACGCAGGATTTAATCAGTGGTACTTATATTTACAAGATTACATCTGCGAACAGTAAAGTAATATCAACCGGTAAAATTATTGTGAAGTAAAATTCAGATAATGAAATAGTTATAGGAACTAATAAAATAGCGTCTGAAATACAAAGCAGACAGACAGAAGTGTACTTCTGTTTGTCTGTTTTTTCAGTCACGGGAAGGACCTTAAATTTAAAATAAAAAATAATGCAGAATATAGTAGGAATTGATATCGGAGGGTCGCACATTACGCTGGCTCAGGTAGATGCTGGAAAACGTGAAATCATTTCATCAACCTATGTAAGAGAACATGTAGATGCTTTCGAAAACAAAGAAGTTATTTTCAAAGCTTGGATTTCAGCCATTAATAAGGTGGCTCATGATCTGGTAAAAGAAGATCTTTTAATCGGTATCGCAATGCCGGGACCTTTCGATTATGAAAATGGAATATCTCTTATGCGGCAGGGAAAATTTATTGATATCTATCAGGTCAATATTAAAGAAGAACTGGCAAAAAGGCTGGCCATTTCTCAGAAGCAGATTCATTTTGTAAATGATGCGGCTGCGTTTATGGAAGGAGAAGTATTCGGAGGATGTGCCCAAGGTTTCAGCAGTGCTTTTGGAGTGACTCTTGGAACAGGATTGGGAACTACTTTCTTCAATGGAGATTTTGCTGCCGATGAAGACTTATGGGATGCTCCCTTCAGAGATTCCATCAGTGAAGACTATCTGGCGACACGCTGGTTTGTGAATCATTATAAAGAACTGACCGGAGAAGAAATCTCAGGAACGAAGGATCTTCTGGATAAACCTACAGAGATACAGACTCAAATGTTTAACGATTATGCAGACTCCTTTTCTGAGTTTATTGTCAGATATGTAGATCATTACAAACCGGAAGTTTTAGTTATAGGAGGAAATATTGCCAAGGCTTATCCTCATTTTGAGCAAAGATTTATTCAGAACTTAACCAAGAATAATATTAACTTGCAGGTTAAAATTTCTGCTATATTTGAAGATGCGGCCATTCTTGGAGCTGCCAGCTATGCATTAAAAAAGCGTATATAAATTAACAAACGAAAAGATACAATGAAGTTTATATTTTCTACTTGCTTACTGTTATTACAGGCCTGGGCTTTAGGTCAGAATGTATCTCCCGTAGACTATGTGAATCCTTTGATGGGAACCCAATCCAAACCTTCATTATCCAATGGAAATACCTATCCGGCTGTCGGACTTCCTTGGGGAATGAATATCTGGACACCACAGACCGGTAAAATGGGCGACGGATGGGCCTATACCTACGATGCAGATAAAATAAAAGGATTTAAACAAACCCACCAGCCGTCTCCCTGGATGAACGATTATGGCGCATTTGCCATCATGCCTGGAGTTGGAAAAGTGAAGTTTAAAGAAGACGAAAGAGCAAGCTGGTTCAGCCATAAAGCTGAGGTTACCACACCTTATTTCTATAGCGTTTATCTTGCTGATATCAATGTCACAACAGAATTTACACCTACTGAAAGAGCCTCTTATTTTAAATTTGATTTTCCAAAGACAGACAGCGCTTACGTAGTGGTTGATGCTTTGAACAAAGGATCTTATATCAAAATTTTACCAAAAGAAAGAAAAATCCTCGGATATACTACAAGATATTCTACCGGGAAATACGAAAACTTTAAAAACTACTTTGTTATTCAGTTTGATAAAGATTTTGAACTCACAAAAACCTGGAAAGATGATAAACTGGTGAATGATCAGTTAGAAATTACCAGTGATCACACCGGAGCTGTGGTAGGATTTAAGCTTAAAAATAAAGAAACGGTTTACGCAAAAGTAGCTTCTTCATTCATCAGCTTTGAACAGGCAGAACTGAATCTTAAAAGAGAAATCGGAAACAGAAATTTTGAACAGGTCAAGACCGACGCTAAAAATATCTGGAATAAGACATTAGGAAAAATAGAAGTAAAAGGAGGAACAGATCAGCAGATGAGAACCTTTTATTCCTCTTTATACAGAACTTTATTCTTCCCGCAAAAGTTATATGAGATTGATGCTCAAAATAAAATAAAACATTGGAGTCCATACAATGGCAAAATTGTAGACGGAAGAATGTTTGCAGGAACCGGTTTTTGGGATACTTTCCGTGCTCTATATCCTTTCCTGAATCTGGTGTATCCAAGCATTAATGTGGAAATGCAGGAGGGACTGGCCAACGCTTATAAAGAAGGTGGTTTCTTACCAGAGTGGAGCAGTCCGGGATATTCTGATATTATGATTGGAAACAATTCCGCATCCGTAGTAGCAGATGCTTACATCAAAGGACTTCGCGGATATGACACAGAAGCGCTGTGGCAGGCTGTAAAACACGGAGCAAACAATGAAGGTCCTATAGAAGCTGTAGGCCGCGCAGGAGTAAAGTATTATAATGAACTGGGGTATGTTCCTTACGATGTAAAGATCAATGAAAATGCAGCAAGAACATTAGAATACGCTTATGATGATTTTTCAATCTATCAGTTAGGAAAAGCATTAGGAAAGCCTGCTTCAGAAATTGATATCTATAAGAAAAGGGCATATAATTACAAAAATGTATTCGACAAGGAGACGGGCCTTATGCGTGGTAAAAATAAAGATGGTAACTTCCAGAAACCTTTCAATCCTTTCAAATGGGGAGATGCTTTCACAGAAGGAAACAGCTGGCATTACACATGGTCTGTTTTCCAGGACATTGACGGTTTGGCAGAACTGATGGGTGGAAAGAAGAAGTTTGAAGCCAAATTGGATGACGTCTTTTCTCTGCCTCCTGTTTTTGATGACAGTTATTATGGAGGCGTGATCCACGAGATCAGAGAAATGCAGATCATGAACATGGGACAGTACGCTCACGGAAACCAGCCTATTCAGCACATGATCTATCTATATAATTATGCAGGAGCACCTTACAAAACTCAATATTGGGCAAGACAGGTGATGAATAAATTGTATCATGCAACTCCGGACGGATATTGTGGTGATGAAGATAATGGACAGACTTCTGCGTGGTATATTTTCTCAGCTCTAGGTTTTTATCCGGTAACACCGGCGACAGATCAATACGTATTGGGAGCACCATTATTTAAAGAAGCCACCATTCACCTTGAAAATGGTAAGAAAATTGAAATAAAAGCTCCTGAAAACAATGCGGAAAATTTATATGTAAAATCTTTGAATGTAAACCAACAGCTTTATTCCAAAAACTGGCTAAGCCACAAGGAATTGATGAAAGGTGCCGTGTTAGACTTTAAAATGGATAGCAAACCTAATAAAGAAAGAGGTACACAGGAAAAAGATTTCCCATATTCAATGTCAAAAGAAGAATCAAATAAATAATTTTTAAATTAAAAATATAGCTGCATGAGTACAGAAAAAAAAGAAATATTCGAGAGAGTAGAGAATATGCTGCAGACACAAGGTTTTACTATTGCTGCAAAAGATGATACAAGACCATGGGGAGGATTTTTTGTGATTGATGAAACACAGGCACAAGATTTTGCCAACCAGTATTTTGACGGGATTGATGTAGACAGCCTGAGAATAGGAGGGAAGCTAAGCCCTAAAATTCTTATCGTGGCTCCGGAAGCAAGATTAAGCTGGCAGTATCACCACAGAAGAGCCGAAATCTGGCAGGTAGTAGAAGGAACTGTAGGCATCAAAAGAAGCAATACCGATGAAGAGGGAGAATTGAAAGAATATGGTCCGAAAGATCAGGTGAAACTTCAGCAGGGGGAAAGACACAGATTAATTGGTCTTGCAGGCTGGGGAATCGTTGCCGAAATCTGGCAGCATACCGATGCTTCCAATCCTTCAGATGAAGATGATATCGTAAGAGTACAGGATGACTTTGGAAGATAAATAAAAAGAATCCGCTTCATTGAAGCGGATTTTTTATTGAAAGGAAGCCTGAGGCTGTAAGAGGGGAGTTACTGGAGGTTTTTAAAGCTGTTGGATTTACTTCGTTATTACCGGTGAATTTTACTAGCAGTACTCCAGCTTCATTCCTCCAACTTCCTGCTTTTAAAACGTCACATCCAGTCCCAAATTGAAGTTGGCCTTCATAATCGGAGCATATACCATTCCTCCGTCAAAATAGCTTCCGAAAGGATTTTTAAAATCTACAATCGTATTTTTCTGATAATAAGAAGTCAGGTTTTCTCCTCCTACATAAGCTCTGATCTTTTTATTGAAATTTCTTGAGATCTGAGCATTAAGAACTGCATATGATTCCGAATAAGTTGGGAGCTGAAATTCTGCCGGATTCGTTGAAGTATCAGGAAGTCTTTGCTTTCCGACCCAGTTTAAAGTCGTATCAAAACTCCAGAATCCTCCTTTATCACTTTTATTGGTCGAATAGGCCAGATTCACGAATCCTCTGTGCTTTGCCATAAATGGAACTTCTCTTCTTCCACCGATATAATCAGCCTGCACATCATAATATTTATATGCCAATCTTACTTCAAGATTTTTTACAGGCATGAAATCCCATTGAGTCTGGAATGAATTGGCAAAAGATTTTCCATCCAGATTATAGAATGTCAGCTGTTGAGGAGATCTGTCCAGATCTACCAATACCTGATCCTGGAAATCTGTTCTGAAGAAGTCAGCAATAATGCTTGATTTTCTTCCGAATAACTTAAATTCCTGTTGTAAACTGGCTCCATAATTCCATGCGATTTCAGGTCTTAATCCATAAATATTTCCTCCATTAGGTAGAATATTAATCGCTCTGTTTGATGCAAAATACTGCTGGCTTTCCGCAAATACATTTGCTGTTCTGAAACCTCTTCCCGCAGAAAGTCTTAAAATTGTTTGAGGTGTGAAGTCATATTTAAAGTTCAATCTTGGCGTAAACTGTGTTCCTGCCAGGTTGTGGAAATCAACTCTTGAACCTGCTACTAAAGTATATTTTAAACCAGTTAAAGTATATTCAGCAAAAATGCCCGGTACAATTTCATTTCTTCTCATATCATCCAGCAAATACGTTTCTTTATAACCATCATATAAGAAACTTGCACCAGCCTTGTACTTGTGGTTGGTATTTCCGATGATGCTTTCAAAAATTAAATTGGAATAGTATGTATGCTGCTGTCCCGCATAATTTCTCAATCCAAAAAAGCTGTCCTGCTGATGGTAAACATACTGGTTCATCCATCCGATACTCTGGTAAGGTTTTCCTTTAAAAACATACCCAGTTTTATTCCAGACCTGGAATCTTGAAATATCGATTCCAACCCCATAAAAAGGCTGTTTGTCCTGACCCAGTTTTTTATCAAAACCAATCTGTCCTGCCGTTCTTTCATCTCTGATAAAATTAATTCCAAAATGAGACCCGAACCCCGACTTTTCAAGATCGTTATAGTTCAGCAAATATGCTGCATTAATCTGTGTTCCTTTCGGTCTATCCAGAAAACCATCATGGTTCATATCTGTATTTCCAAACGTTCCGTTTCCGTGAAGAAGGAAAGTTTGCGACCATTTATCGTTGATCGGAGAAACATTGGTGATATTGATTTCTGCTCTTCCATTGAAGTCAGAAAAAAGGTTCAGTGACGTTTCAGGCGTCTTGGCATTTTTTAAAAGCTCAGTATTGATCTGTCCTGTGATACTTTCATAACCGTTGGTTACCGTACTTCCTCCTTTGGTAAGCTGAATACTTTCGATCCATCTTCCCGGGATAAAATTTAATCCATAAGCAGAAGCCAATCCTCTGATTTCAGGGAGTTGTTCCTTCGTTAAGCTGGTATATTTCTGATCCAGCCCAAGCATTTTCAGCTGTTTTGTTCCCGTAACTGCATTGCTGAAAGAAACATCTACCGTTGCATTGGTTTCGAAACTTTCAGATAAATTACAACAAGCAGCCTTTAAAAGTTCTTTTTTATCAATATTAAAAACAAGTCCGGCTTCTTTTTTACTTAAAGCTGTTGCTGCCTTAGAACCCGTTACCACAACACCATCAATATTTTTTTCATGTTGAGAATGATCCTCTTTAGCTAATGAAGTCTCATTGTCTTTATGATCTTCATGCTTTGTTGCTTCTTCGTAATGAACCTTTGGATTAGGCTGCCCAAAAGTAAACTCTCTGTCATACAGGCAGCATCCCGGAAGTCCGTTGTAAACAGCATCAGAAGCTTTGTATTTTTCATTATCATGACCTGCATCAGCAATAGCCTTTAAAATCTTATCCGATGAGGTTTTTGAAGGGTCAAAATTCAAAGTAACCGTTTGTTTCTCTGCATTCCATTCCGCAGTATCAGCCCCCGCATCTTTTGATGCTTTTTCAATTCTGGCTTTACAAGAAGCACAGTTTCCTCTTACATAGAATTCATTCTCTTTTTTAGTGGAAATAGTAGCCTCTGCATGATGCTCATGATTGGTTTCTGCCTGTGAAGACTTTGCATCTCTGTCGTAATGACAACATCCCGGAAGTCCTTCATAGGTTGTGTCAGGAGCTTTGAATTTTTCGTTATCATGACCTGCTTCTGCTACTTTTTTCAGAATATCATCGGCGGATGCTTTGTCTGTTTCAAAGGTTAAGGTTTGAAGATCAATAGAGTATACTGCTGTTTTTGCACCCGCTTTTTTAGCGGCACTTTCAATTCTTGTTTTGCACATTTCACAGTTCCCTTTTACCTTGAACTGATTTTTTGAAAGTGTTTGAGCAGCTATAAATTGTGTAAATAGGAATAATCCACCAAGTATCAACCTGGAAATATATAATTTCATTTTGTTTAAAAGTTTAAATTAATTAAAAAATAGTTCACTATAAGACATAATGAACCCTTGATGTTTTAATTAACCTATCTTGGGCGGTTGCCAGATTTCCTTTAAACGGTCTGAAAGATAAGGATCAGCATACTGAAACTGAGGATTCTTATTCGATTTATAATAAGACAGTTCCAGACGTAGATTTTTTGAAAAAGGGGTTTCAATAAAAGTATAGCAGGCAATGCATGATGAGCAGCAGTCATCTTTACATGATTTTGTTTTATCATGGTTGCTGTCTTTTTTTGAAGAATGATTTTTACAGCAATCCATTTTTTTTGAAGACTCTGCTTTACAGCATGTTTCCTGGGCCTCTTGCGCATAGAAATTATCCTTGGGAATCAGAAAGACTCCCAGGCAAAACACTATGGCAAGTATGTGAAACAGCTTCATCTCTGCAAAAATACAAAATTTATGGCAAAGGATCACCAACTTTTAGAGAACAGCTGTGCCAAGGTTCTCCGTGTGCCGGATTCAGTTTTGGTTTTTCACCCATCGCCAGATTCTGTGCAGCAGGTGCAGGAGCCGGACTTGGAGAAGGCTGAACTACATTTTGTGCTGGCTGTGGTGTGGGTGCGGGCTTACTGTTTAATGGCTGGCCTACCGGAATATCACATCGGTGTCCAGGCTGCCCGTGGGGAGGATTCATTCCTGGAGCGGTTTTAACCTGTTTTCCATTGTTATCAAGGGAAATTTTCCCTGGTGATACAGCATTCGGATCAATCTGGATGGTATTGCCTCCGTTCACGTTTACATTTTGCGTAGCGGGAGTAGCTGCAGCAGGTTGACCATTTAAAGGTTGTCCTACCGGAATATCGCATCGGTGTCCAGGTTGCCCGTGTGGAGGATTCATTCCCGGAACGGTAGCCATAGGAGCAGGAGCAACGTTAGACTGGATGCCTGCCTGTTCCATCAGAGCGGTTTTTGAGGTTGTATTTAGGGCTACGTTGGGCTGGCCAGCGTTGGCTTCTTCTTTTAAGTAAGTAGCTCTCTCATCCTTTTTACAGGATGCAGCTAAGAGTGATACGGCGATCAAACCTATAAATGTATTCTTCATATCCATGGGTATGAAACAAAATTAGCAAAACATTTTCAATTGTTTTGCTAATTTTATACTTATAATTTGATTTTTGGATTAATTTTTTACCAAAAGTCTAAATCCTTCTCCGTGAACGTTGATGATTTCCAATCCTTCGTCGTCTTTTAATAACTTACGAAGCTTGGCAATATAAACGTCCATACTTCTTGCTGTAAAGTAATTTTCCTTTTTCCAGATCTTTCTTAAAGCAAGGTCTCTCGGCATGAAATCATTTCTGTGGATGCAAAGAAGTTTTAATAATTCATTTTCTTTAGGCGAAAGTTTGTATTCTTTATCACCTACTTTCAGCTGTCTCAGCATAGAATCAAAGAAGATATTGCTGATCTTGAACTGCTCCTGTTCTTCATTTTCCAGGGTAGAACTTCTCTGAAGAATTGCTTTTATTTTGTATAATAGAAGCTCAGTATCAAAAGGTTTTGTAATATAATCATCAGCACCTAACTGATATCCCTTCAGGATATCTTCTCTCATGTTTCTTGCAGTAAGGAAAATGATCGGTGTATTTTTATCAATCTTTTTTACGTCTTCCGCTAATGAAAATCCGTCTTTTTTAGGCATCATTACGTCAAATATGCAGATGTCGAATTCATTTTCCGTAAATTCTTTAAGTCCCTGCTCCCCATCAGTGGCAAGAGTTACTTCAAAATTATTGATGGTCAAATAATCTTTAAGCACCGCCCCGAAACTCTGATCGTCCTCTACTAATAATATTCTGTTGCTCATAATTTTAATAATTAAAAATTAACAATTAAGAATGAACTTCCTCACTCTATCTTCTATATTTTGATATTTGGTTACACTTTTTATAATTGATGAATGATCATTGATAATTGATGTGGTGGAGAAGTTTTATCATTTATCGATTATCATCTATCATTTATTTTTCTAGCTCATCGGTAGTTTTATCGTGAATGTACTTCCTTTTCCTTTATGAGAGTCTACGATAATCTGTCCTTTGTGCAGTTCTACAATTTTCTTCACGTAAGAAAGACCTAATCCCTGGCCTTTTACGTTGTGAATATTTCCGGTTTCTTCTCTAAAGAATTTTTCGAAAATTTTGGTTTTATTCTGCGTATCCATCCCCATTCCCTTATCGGAAATTTCAATTACATACCAGTGTCCTTCATTTCTTGTTTCCACATGTATTTCCGGTGCTTCAGGAGAATATTTATTGGCATTATCCAGTAAGTTGACCAGCATATTGGAGATGTGGAATTCATCTATTTTAAAATTATACTGAGTGGCCGTAAACTTCTGCGTAAGGGTTCCATTCCTTTGTTGTACAATCAGGTTGAAAGATTCTGTCGTTTTTTTGATCAGCTCTCTTACGTTGGTCTCTTTTAAAAATAATTCCACTTCATTTCGCTCAAGCTTGGACATGTTAAGTACATTTTCCACCTGCTTTTTCATCCTTAAGTTCTCCTGCTTGATCAGTTCGGAATAGTATTTTACCTTATCCGGATTGGTGGCAATTTTGTCATTAGCCAAAGAATCCGTGGCTACAGAAATGGTTGCCAATGGTGTCTTAAACTCGTGAGACATGTTGTTGATGAAGTCTGTTTTCACTTCAGCAAGTTTTTTCTGCCTCATCATATAATTGATGGAAATAATATAAATTCCAAGAATGGTAAGTAGAGAAAGGAATGTTCCCAAAAGCATCGGCCAGTTATTCATCGCGAGGGAATATTCTTTTTTAGGAAATACCAGGGCAAGGCTGTATAATGTATTTTTCTTATCCGCAAAAAGAGGAAAGCTGTAGGTATTACTGTCCTTCTTTTCTTTATAAGCCTTATTGGCAATGCTTGTAAGCTTATTATTACGATCCAGAACTCCATATCCGAACTTGGCAGTGATACCTCTTATTTTCAGTTCTTTGGCAATAACGGAGTCAAGTGTTTTCGGATCTACTCTTTTAGTAATAGGAAGGTTGTTTCCATATACTTTCACAAACTCTTTCATGGAATAATCTCCCGTCTCAATCTCCTGATTGATATCTTGCGTTAAAAGTTCGCGATTGGTGGTATCTCTTTTTATTTTATAAGCAGCTTCGTCTGTATACAATGTAGTCAGCTTGATAGAATCTCCTTTTTGAGAAATAGGCAGCTGCGTTTTTTCAATGATATTTTTGGAATAAATAATCTGTCTTTGAGTCCCGGAGTCTTCTACTTGCTGAATGGTAGTTAAAGATGGCTGTTTGCTGTTCGCAAGAATATTTTTTCTGAAATCTTTATAATCCTGATTCAGGTATTTGTCAGCTTCAATCTCTTCAATACTTTTTGAAGTACTTTCCAAAACCGCATACACTTTATTTGAAAAATCCTGTTCCAGTACGCCGTAATAGCCTTTCAACCAATAAAATTGGAGCGTCACAAAGACAATCAGTGAGATTGTCATAAACACTGAAATTATTGGGATGAATTTGTTATTCATTATTTAATTATATAGGTTTTGGAAAAATGAATGTTAAAATTAATTGTTTTAAGAGTACCTAAACAAAAAACGAGCCAAAAAATTGTTTTTTTTTTCTTAAAAGAGTGTTTTTTAACAATTATTTATGAATTATCTTTTAGTTGTCATATGAAAAGTCCCTTTCAATAAATAAAGTGTTAACTTTATTAAAAATAAATATTTATGGAATCTAATATCATTTTCAACAAAGATTTTGATGCGTCCAGTACTTATGTCATGAAGATTTATAAGGCTGATGTTTCAACAGTGTGGAAGTATTTTACAGAAGCCGAATTACTGGATCAATGGTGGGGGCCTAAACCGTGGAAATGTGAAACGGTAAGTCAGGATTTCAAAGAAGGAGGGATCTGGATGTATACGATGGTAGGACCAAACGGAGAAAAAGGGCCTATGTATTCTCAGACTCAATATGGAGAAATTACAGAACACAGAAGTCTTGACTGGATGAGTGCTTTCTGTGATGAAAAAGGCAATGTCAATGAAGACTTCCCAAGGTCAAAATGGCTGATTGGCTTTACCGGAGTGGAGGAAGGAACTAAAGTAACCATCAATATCCATTACCATTCTCCTGAAGTGATGAAAAAGCTTATGGATATGGGATTTGAAGAAGGTTTTAAAATGGGGCTTAATCAATTGGAAGAATTGATTGGATAAGAATACGATACGCAACTTGATTCTTAATAAATAAAAAATTTCGGATCTTTCCCAAGGAAAGATCCGAAATTTTCTATTTAGAATAGAAAAGTTACACGGTGTTGATTAACTTCCTGCTTCCATCTTCAGGCTTCCTGCTTTTACAAAAGCTCTTCTTCCTGAAAGTACTGGATAATCGCCTTTTTCATAAGCAAAGTCTGCTCATTAGGTTTGAGTTCCGGAAGTTCTTCCACAGTTTCAAAGTGGGGCCATCCGTCTTCATAGTGGGTAAATTTATAATATCCAAAAGGCTCGAGCAATCTGCAGACTGCAATATGAATCAGGTTTACCTTGTCTTCTTTTGTATATCTTTGCTGGCCGCTTCCCAACTCCTGTAATCCTATCAGAAATAAAAGGGTTTCAATGGGTGGGTTCTTTTCAGTCTGGAAATTGTCTTCAAAGAATTGTTCTATTTTTTTCCAGTATTCAGTTTCGTTCATAATATATTTAAATGATAAATGATAGTTGATCAATGATAAAGTTAGTTCTTTAGCATTTTTCTATAGGAAGAAGTTACTTTCAGTATTTCTTCAGTCTTTATTTTTATATCTGCTATAATTTCTTTTTGAACATATTTCAGTTCCTCTAACATTTCAAACCAAAACAAAGTTTCATCAGTTTCTTCAATCACGATAGATATTTTAGAAAACCGCTCAGCTTTTGATCTTGCTCTGCACATAGCTCTATAATTAGCAGCCATAGAAGTAGAAGACCGAAATATTTGTTTTCTGATCACAGAAAAGGCTTCATTATGTGGAAGTTTAGAAAATTCTTTAATAATCATGATGGCTAGCTGCTTTGTTTTAAAAGCAAAAATTGTGTTATAATCCGGGCTATCCATCATTTATCATTTATGAATTATCATTTATTTTCAACAGGAATGCATATTCTAATGCATCTTCTTTCAGAGATTCAAATCTTCCGCTTGCCCCTCCGTGTCCGGAGCTCATGTCGGTTTTGAAGACTAAAATATTATTATCTGTTTTTAATTCTCTCAGTTTTGCCGTCCATTTTGCAGGTTCCCAATACTGTACCTGAGAATCATGAAATCCTGTCGTGATCAGCATATGCGGATAATCTTTCGCTTCTACATTATCATAAGGAGAATAGTCTTTCATATAATGATAGTATTCCTTATCATTAGGATTTCCCCACTCATCATATTCTCCGGTTGTCAAAGGAATTGTATCATCCAGCATTGTTGTAACAACATCTACAAAAGGTACCTGTGCCACAATTCCGTTGAATAACTGAGGTTCATAATTTACCACAGCGCCTACCAGCAATCCGCCGGCACTTCCTCCCATGGCATACATATGTTTGGATGAAGTATAATTTTCTCTGATCAGGTATTTTCCTGCGTCAATAAAATCAAAGAATGTATTTTTCTTAAACAACATCTTTCCGTCTTCATACCATTCTCTTCCCAGATATTCTCCACCACGGATGTGAGCAATAGCATAAATAAATCCTCTATCCAGCAAAGACAATCTTACATTGGAAAAGCTGGCATCAACAGTATGTCCGTAGCTTCCATATCCATATAAAAGAAGGGGAGTGTCAGGTAATTTCTTAGTGTCTTTATGATAAACCAGGGAAATAGGAACTTTTGTCTTTCCATCTCTTGAATCTGCCCAGATTCTCTCCGAAATATAATTTTCAGGAGCAAACTTTCCACCCAAAACTTCCTGTTGTTTCAGAAGTTTTGTCGTCTTTTCCTTCATGTTGTACTCATACGTGGAACTAGGCTGTGTAAGGGAAGTATATCCATAGCGTAAAATTTCCGTATCAAATTCCAGATTGATCCCGATATAAGCTGTATAAGTAGGATCTGAGAAAGGTAAGTAGTAAGATTCCTGTGTTTTCTCGTCAATGATTTTGATCTGAAGCAATCCTCTTTCTCTTTCCTCGAGAACCAGATAATCTTTAAAGATCTCAAAACCTTCCAGTAAAACTTCTGCACGGTGCGGAATCACATCGACCCAATTTTCCATGCTGCAGTTATCAATCTTTGTCTTTACAATCTTGAAATTGATCGCATCATCCGCATTGGTAATGATATAAAATTCATCTTCATAATGCTCTACTGAATATTCAAGATCCTCTATCCTTGGCTGGATCACCGTCCATTCTGCAAATACGTTGTCAGAAGGAATAAAACGATGTTCATCAGAAATAGTGCTGGAGCTTGCAATGAAAATATACTCTAATGATTTTGTCTTAAATACATTGACATCAAAAGTCTCATCCTCTTCATGAAAAATCAGAACATCTTCCGCTGAATCTGTTCCCAGCTTGTGTCTGTACACCTGAAATGCACGAAGACTTTTATCTTTTCTGATGTAAAATATATGTTGGTTATCATTTGCCCAAACAGCTTTTCCTGTCGTATTAGGAATAGTGTCCGGCAGGATTTCTCCGGTTTTTAAGTTTTTAAAATTTAGTGTATAAATTCTTCTTCCTACATCATCGGAAGAAAAAGAAGTCAGTTCGTTGCTGGGGCTTACGGCAACACTTCCTACTTCAAAAAACTCTTTACCTTCTGCCAGAATATTAACGTCGAGTACAATTTCCTCATCATTCTCAAGGCCTTTATACTTTCTGCAGAAGATAGGATATTCTTTGCCTTCTTCATAACGTACAATATACCAGTACTCATTAAAGAAATAAGGAAGAGACTCATCGTCCTTTTTGTAGCGGGCTTTCATCTCTTCGAAAAGCTCTTCCTGAAGGGCTTCCGTATCTTTCATGATGAATTCTTCGTAGGCATTTTCTTCCTCAATGTATTTGATCACTTCAGGGTTTTCCCTTTCGTTCAGCCAAAAGTAATTATCGGTTCTTATATCGCCGTGGGTTTCTAGTATTTTTTCAATTTTTTTTGCCTGTGGAGCTTTCATCCGGGGTATTTTATTTTTTTATTGAATAGAATGTTCTTATACTTTTTTCTTCTGAAAGTAAGTAATTTAAGCAGAAATCCTTTCAATATTAATTTTTGTTCAAATTTAGGTAAAAAAAAACCATCTTTCCTTTATTGAAAAGATGGTTCATTGTATTTTTATAATTAAAGACTATTTGTGAAGTGCTTTAATATACTTTTCAAGGGCCATTGTCATAGAAGGAGTTTCCTTCGTAGGTGCCATTAAATCTACTTTTAATCCTGCTTCTTCTGCAGCTGCCAAAGTCGTGTTTCCAAAAACTCCGATCTTTGTTTCATCCTGCTTGAAGTCAGGGAAATTTTGTTGTAGCGATTTTATTCCCTGCGGACTGAAGAAAATCAGCATGTCATAATCTTTGACATTGATATCTGTAAGGTCGCTGCATACGGTACGGTACATAATTGCTCTTGTCCAGTCTACATTAGATGCATCCATGGTTTTTACAATATCCGGACTCAAAACATCTGAAGATGGCAACAGATATTTTTCAGTTGGGAATTTTTTGAAAAGAGGAAGCAGGTCTGAGAAGTTTTTCTCCCCAAAGCTGATTTTTCTTTTTCTGTACACAATATGCTTTTGAAGGTAGTTGGCAATTGCTTCCGACTGGCAGATGTATCTCATCGTATCCGGAACAGCAAAACGTAATTCCTCCGCGAGTCTGAAGTAATGGTCAATCGCATTTTTACTGGTAAAAATAATACCGGTATACTGCGTCAGATCTATTTTCTGTGTTCTGAGCTCTTTATTGTCAACCCCTTCGACGTGGATAAATGGACGGAAATCAATCTTTATTTTTTCCTTCTTCGCTATATCCAAATATGGAGAAGACTCACTAGGCGCTGGTTGAGAAACCAATATAGACTTTATTCTCATCATTGACTTTTATTAAAAAAATAACAACTTCCAAAGCAATAATAATGGTGCGATTTGGAGGGTGCAAATATACAAAAATTTATAATACCATTTCTCGGGAAGAATCTTGTTCTTGTGAAATAAATAGAAAAATACTTTGAAAATGAATACAAAAGCGAAGAAGCAGAAATAATATAAAAACATTTTATTTCTGTCTATCGGGAAGTAATAATGGGCTACACAAAGAATTATTAGCAAAAATGAAAGAATGAAATAAAATTTTGTGGAGGTAAAATAAAAAATAGTCCATTTTTTTCCGTCCCCTATACTTTGGTAAAATAGAAATCCTAATGTTGATTTTGTTAAATAAAAAAGCAGCACCGCCAGCAATGTATATCCAAATTTATTAAGCTGATATCCCAGAAGCTGAAGATCTGCAATATATTTCGGTACTATTGGAACGTACTGTGAAATTAATACAGACAGGGTAAGTGTCGTTACACAGGACGTGATAATCCAGCTGGGAAGGTTGTTGCTTGCATCAAAATATTTCTGAAGCAGAAAATCTTTGAGACTGGCATCCCTTTCTATGACGTTCATCATAAAAACATATAAAAATATACAGCCCACAAGGATAAAGATTACCCAATCATTATTTTCAGGTATTCTTACGTGATTGATGAAGTGTTGTGATGATGGCAAAATTTAAGTTTTTTTATTTATTATTTAACTTCAGAATGACACAGTCCGGCACAGGTTTTCCTGTCACCAGGTCCATGAACCTGCAGTTAAAATATTTGCTCTCATCGATTTTACGTATTGTTCAGATCTGTTGAATAAAAGTTTCTGTATCATCCGCTTAATCCCCGAGAAATATTTTTGCAAAATTATAGATTATTTTGTATAAAATAAAAAGGTTAAATAAACTATCTTTGCAAACTGAAATGAAAAAACTCGTCATCATCCCGACCTATAACGAAAAGGAAAATATTGAAAATATTATTTCCGCAGTTTTTGCATTGGAAGATGACTTTCATATCTTAGTAGTAGATGATTCTTCTCCTGACGGAACTGCAGAAATTGTAAAAGAACTGCAGAAGAAACATCCGCATTACCTGCACCTGTCCATAAGGCATGTAAAAGACGGATTGGGAAAGGCATATATCCACGGGTTTAAATGGGCCATCGAAAATAAATACGATTATATTTTTGAGATGGATGCCGATTTTTCCCACAATCCTAACGATCTGCCGAAGCTTTTTGAAGCATGTAAAAATGCAGATATGGCGATCGGTTCCCGTTACTCAAAAGGAGTGAATGTAGTGAACTGGCCTATGGGAAGAGTGCTGCTTTCTTATTTTGCATCCAAATATGTAAGGTTTGTATTAGGCCTTCCAATTCATGATACGACAGCGGGATTTGTCTGCTTTTCAAGAAAAGTATTGGAAGAAATAGGATTGGATAATGTGAAACTGAAGGGATATGGATTTCAGATTGAAATGAAATTCAGAGCATTTAAAAAAGGTTTCAGAATTGTAGAAGTTCCTATTATATTTACCAACAGAATTTTAGGAGAAAGCAAAATGAATGGTGGAATTATCCATGAAGCAGTTTTCGGGGTATTGAATTTAAAATGGAAATCAATCATCAACAGATTATGAAACTGATGAAAAAGTTAATCTTTATTTTCGTTTTGTTGGGCTTGTGTTCGTGCAGCGATTATATTGATAAGCCCAAAAATCTGGTCGATAAAGGTTTGATGGCTGAAATCATTGCCGATCTTGCCATCAACGATCAGGCTATTTTTGTATATCCTGACAAAAATATGGAAGCAGGAACCAGAGCTGTTTTGAAATCACATAAGGTAAAGCCTGATGATTTTGTAAATAGTTTCAAATACTATGTGATTAAAGAAGAAATGGATGGGATTACCAGTGATGCACAGGAAATATTGCTGAAAAAAGATCCCAAAGCAGATAAATATGTAAAGGAAAGACTGAAACAGAATGGTCCTGTAATGCCTGTAGTAAGGTAAATAAGGCTGGAAGTTTCTGTCACACAAAATCACTGGTCAAAACAGTGCATTTAAAAAAGTATAGAGATGAAATTTTTTAATATAGAAAAAACCTCTGAAGGAAAAGCAAGAGCAGGGGAAATTACCACAGATCACGGGAAGATTCAAACTCCTATTTTTATGCCTGTGGGAACTGTAGCAAGTGTAAAGACAGTTCATCAGAGAGAATTAAAAGAAGACATTAAAGCTCAGATTATTCTGGGAAATACTTATCACCTATACCTTCGTCCGGGCATGGAAACGATGCAGGATGCAGGTGGTTTACACAAATTCATGAACTGGGATCTTCCTATTCTTACCGATTCAGGAGGTTTTCAGGTATTTTCACTGGCAAGTAACAGAAAAATGACGGAAGAAGGTGCGAGATTCAAATCTCACATCGACGGAAGTTATCATATGTTCTCTCCGGAAAGATCAATGGAGATTCAAAGACAGATCGGAGCTGACATTTTCATGGCTTTTGATGAATGTACACCTTACCCTTGTGATTACAACCAGGCGAAATCATCTATGGAGCTTACCCACCGTTGGCTGAAAAGATGTATTGACTGGACTAACGATAATCCTGAATTATACGGACATAAACAAAGACTTTTCCCGATTGTTCAGGGATCTACTTATTCTGACCTTCGAAAAATTTCTGCAGAAGTAATTTCTGAAGCAGGAGCAGAAGGAAATGCTATCGGAGGACTTTCGGTAGGAGAGCCTGAAGAAGAAATGTACAGAATCACTGATGAAGTGACAGACATCCTTCCAAAAGAAAAACCTAGATACCTGATGGGAGTAGGAACTCCTTGGAATATTCTTGAATCGATCGGGCTGGGAATTGATATGATGGATTGTGTAATGCCAACAAGAAATGCAAGGAATGCAATGCTTTTTACATGGCAAGGGGTGATGAACCTTAAAAATGAAAAATGGAAGCGCGATTTTTCGCCTTTGGATGAATTTGGGACCAGTTTTGTAGATGGTGAATATTCAAAAGCGTATCTTCGTCACTTGTTTGTATCTAAAGAATATCTGGCAAAACAGATTGCTTCGATTCATAATCTGGCATTCTACCTTGATTTAGTAAAAGTAGCCAGAGAACATATTATGGCAGGTGATTTCTATGAATGGAAAAACTCTGTAGTACCGGTTCTTAGACAAAGACTGTAAGAGAATATGCTTAAAATTGTAGACAGATATATCATTAAAAAATACCTTGGAACTTTCAGTTTCATGTTGGTATTATTGTCTATAGTCGTATTGGTAATCGATGTTCAGCAAAAGATTCCAAGGATAGAAAATGCCAAGGCCATTGATCCGAAACTGGATCTGACCTATTTTCTTATCCATTTTTATCCTTTCTGGATCATCAATCTTGTGGTGACTTTCCTTTCCATTCTGGTATTTATTTCGGTGATCTATTTTACCTCCAGAATGGCAAATAATACTGAAATTGTTGCTATTATCAGTAGTGGAGCCAGTTTTCACAGGTTTTCCAAGCCCTATCTGGTTACTTCCATTTTTATTGGATTGATCGCCCTTGTAGTGTACCATATGGTGCTGCCATGGGCCAATATCAAGAAAAATGAGCTGGAAGCCTATACTTATAATGCAGCCAATAAAGAAAAGATTTTAGGAACCGCTCCTGCTTCTTCACAGCTGAGTAAGACGGAATATATTTTCGTTGATTCTTGGAATAAAAGAGAAAAAAGAGGGTCGAGTTTTGTCTATCAGAAATATGATAAAGACAGAAAAATGACCTATGAGCTGAAGGCAAGCGAAGTATACTGGGATAAAGCTAAAAAACAGTTTGTTCTAAATAACTATCTGGAAAAAACAATCAATAAAGACAATACCGAAAAACTCGGTAACGGAATAGAATTAAGGAAAAATTACGGGCATTCTCCGGAAGAACTTTTCCCGAATGAGCTTTTGGGACAAAATAAAACCACTCCCGAACTTTTGAAATTCATTGAAAGAGAAAAAGAAAGAGGAAACAGTAACCTGAACTCTTATCTGAATGAACTTCACCAGAGAACTTCCATGCCTGTTTCAATCATTATACTGACATTTCTGGCGCTTTCCCTGTCATCACAGAAGAAAAGAGGAGGATTAGGAGTCAATCTAGCCATCGGGATTTCATTGGCCTTCATTTTCGTGTTTTCATTCGAAGCCTTAAAAGTGGTTTCGGAAAATAAAAGTTTGTCTCCGGCTGTAGCCATGTGGCTGCCTAATATGGTGTTTTTGCCGCTTACCCTTTATTTGTATATCAAGAGAGCTAATCAGTAAAGTAATTTTACTTCTTTGTGATAAAAGGAATGCATTCCGTCTTCCAGTTCGATCCAGAGTTCACCTTTTTCGTCTGCATGTCGGATGATGCCATTTTGTCGCTCTTTTTCAATTTCAAAAACTGAGATCTGATCCTTTCTGAAAAGATTTTTATTAAATCCATCCAGAATTTCCTGATCTGAAGGTATGCTTTTAAGCCTTTCAGACAAATATTCATGAAGGTTGAATGCAAGTTCTTCCAGATCAAATCGGATCCCTGTCTGCGTCAGAAGTGATCCTGCATTGGATATTTCATCAAAACTTTCCTGAAGAATATTGATCCCGGCTCCGATAATGAAATAATTATTTTGATTAATTTTTTTCTTTTCTATTAAAATTCCAACGATTTTTTTACCTTTAAGGATAATATCATTCGGCCATTTGATTTTTACCTCAGAGTCAGACAATTTGGCAAGGAAATCCCGGATCACCATTGCGGTATAATAATTGAACATAAAGTCGGAGCACAGGATGTTCTGAGTATTCACTGCCAGCGTATAAGCCAGATTTTTTCCGGCGGTCTGAGTCCAGATATTTCCATACTGACCACGGCCTTTAGTTTGATTAAAAGTATGAAGCCCTATAAAATTTGAATCTCCGTAAAGTAAAAACTTTGATATTTCGTCATTAGTAGAAGAACATTCTTTCAGGTAGAAGAGTTGGCTCATTTAAGAAAACTTTAAGAGATTAAGAAGGTAAAAGTAAGGTTAAAGTAAAGAAAAAACAATAAATTTGCAGATTATAGTATTTTTTTAATGAATAAAACAGCAGAAAAACAAGCGTTAATAGATAAAATCGTTGAAGCTATCCAGGATGTAAAAGGAGAAGACATTATGATCTTCGATCTTTCAAACATCGAAAACTCCGTAGCAGAAACGTTCGTGATATGTAGTGGAAACTCAAATACACAGGTAGCTGCATTGGCAGGAAGTGTAGAGAAGAAAGTAAGAAACGAACTGCAGGACAGACCTTGGCACGTAGAAGGTACTGAGAATGCGATGTGGGTATTGGTGGATTACGTTTCAGTGGTGGTTCATATATTCCAGAAACAGGTACGTGAGTACTACGATATAGAAGAGCTTTGGGGTGACGCAGTCATTACCAGAATTGAAAATGAATAATAAAAATTTTAAAAAGTCTAAATGAATAATAAAGGATTCAACTGGTTCTTTCCTATTGCAATCGTAGCTCTTTTGCTATTCTTTGGCTCCAACTTCCTTGGAGGTGATGCAGCAAAATCTATTGATGAAGATGGTTTCTTTAGAGAAATGCAGGCGGGCAAAGTCCAGAATATAATTATATACAAAGACATAGAGAAAGCTGATGTTTTCCTAACAAAAGAAGCAAAATCGGCAATGGTTTCCAAAGCCGGAAAAGAAAACAACCCTCTTTCTGCCTTCGAAATGGCTCCAAAAGCAGATTTTTCTGTGAAATACGGAGATCTTCAACTTTTCCTTCAGAAATTTGAACAGGTCAAAGCCAGCAATCCGGTTATTAAAACAACCAAAGATTACGGTACAGGGAAGAGCGCATTAATGGATATCTTAATCCCTGCGCTGGTTTGGATTTCAATTTTAGGATTATTCTACTTCCTTCTTTTCAGAAAGATGGGCGGTGGCGGAGGTCCTGGTGGACAAATTTTCTCTATCGGAAAATCTAAAGCGAAGCTTTTCGACGAAAAAGAAAGAATTCAGGTAACATTCAAGGATGTTGCAGGATTGGAAGGTGCTAAAGAAGAAGTTCAGGAAGTAGTAGACTTCTTGAAAAACTCCGAGAAATATACAAAGCTGGGAGGTAAAATTCCTAAAGGAGTTCTTTTAGTAGGGCCTCCGGGAACTGGTAAAACCCTATTGGCGAAAGCGGTTGCAGGGGAAGCTAAAGTTCCGTTTTTCTCACTTTCAGGTTCTGATTTCGTTGAAATGTTTGTTGGGGTAGGAGCTTCCAGAGTAAGAGACCTTTTTGCTCAGGCAAAAGCAAAATCTCCGGCCATTATCTTCATTGATGAGATTGATGCTATCGGACGTGCAAGAGGAAAAAATAATTTCTCCGGCGGAAACGACGAAAGAGAAAATACCTTGAACCAGCTTCTTACTGAAATGGATGGTTTCGGAACAGACACTAACGTTATCGTAATGGCAGCAACCAACAGAGCGGATATCCTTGATAAAGCTTTGATGAGAGCCGGGCGTTTTGACCGATCTATCTATGTAGACCTTCCGGAGCTTCATGAAAGAAGACAGATCTTTGATGTTCATTTGAAAAAGATCAAACTTGATGATAATGTAGACAGAGAATTTCTTGCAAAACAGACTCCAGGATTCAGTGGAGCGGATATTGCCAACGTTTGTAACGAAGCGGCGCTTATCGCAGCAAGAAATAACCATACTTCCGTAACAAAACAGGATTTCCTTGATGCTGTAGACAGAATCATCGGTGGTCTTGAAAAGAAAAATAAAGCAATCAAACCTTCTGAAAAAAGAAGAGTGGCTTACCACGAAGCAGGTCACGCTACGATATCATGGTTGGTAGAACACGCATCTCCACTTTTAAAGGTGACGATCGTTCCCAGAGGACGTTCACTAGGAGCAGCATGGTACCTTCCTGAAGAAAGACAGCTTACCACAACTGAACAGATGTTGGATGAAATGTGTGCAACATTAGGAGGTAGAGCAGCAGAGCAGGTTATTTTCAATAACATTTCTACAGGAGCACTTTCTGACCTGGAAACAGTAACGAAGAGAGCTCAGGCTATGGTAACGATCTACGGATTAAGCCCGAATATCGGTAATATTTCTTACTATGACAGTTCAGGCCAGTCTGAGTATAATTTCGGAAAACCATATTCTGAAGAAACAGCTACTAAGATTGATGCAGAGATCAAATCCATCATCGAAAACCAATACGAGAGAGCAGTAAGAATTCTTGCTGATAATAAAGACAAGCTTGATGCTTTAGCCAGCAAACTGTTGGAAAAAGAGGTGATCTTCCGTGAAGACTTAGAAGAAATATTCGGAAAAAGAGCATGGGATCCTGAATTGACAGAGAAACCTGTAACCAATACTATTCCTGAAAAAGATCAGCCGGTAGTAGTGGAAACACCTCAGATCAAAGAAAAAGAAGAAGAAAGCGAAATACAGGCTCCAGAAAGCCCAACACAGCTTTAAGACTCTTAAAAAATAGAATTCATAAAAACCTGACGACTTCAAGTTGTCAGGTTTTTTCATATTTAAGGAGATATTTTGGATACTATTGTAATTAATTTTCTATTTTTGTATAAAGTTGACTAAAAATAGATTAAGTTGAATTTATTCAAGAGGATTGTAAGCAAACTTACCAACCAGCCTGAAGAAGAGGACAAACAGAGCCTGGAGAAGCTTGGGGATTCGCTGAAAAATGCGGATCTTGACTATAAGTTTGCGCAATTATTTACGCATTCAGGGGGATTTTTTAATTATTGTGCAGATGAAGCGGAGGCTCTACAAACTTTAAATCAAATTATCAAAATAGAAGGGATACATAATCTTTTTTGTTGGGATAAAGAACTTCAGAATTTTTTGAACGTTGTGAAGTCTTCGTATACTTCAGAATTACAGCCGTCTAATGACGCCGCATTCATCACCTGTGAATATCTGATTGCTTATGACGGCAGAATCATGCTTTCACATAATAATATTCTTCATTATCATTCTTCAAGGCTTCCCGATAGAATTATCATTATTGCCAATGTTTCTCAGATTGTAAACAACCTGAATGACGCTATGGGGAAAATAAAAAGAAACGGAAATATCAAGAACCTTACTTCCATAAGCGGAAGCCAATCGAAAATGGACAGTTCTTCCAATTCCAATACAAAACTGTTTTTATTGCTGCTTGAAGATTAAGCAACCACTTCTAAATTTTAAATTTTGGACAAAAATCTCATTCAAAGAACCCTGTCAGGTATCGTTTATGTAGCTATCATTATTCTTTGTTCTACTCCACTGGGAGCACAGCTGCTGAACAATATTGCACCTGGTCTTATCAAGCAACAGTATCTCTATCATGGATTAATGAGTTTGCTGCTGGTTGTAGGAACCTGGGAGTGTGTCAAAATCATGAAGTTTGGAAACGGCTATGAAAAATGGGTGGTATATCCATTGGTCATTTTTATATTCTATATGTTCTCCAAAAGATATTTTAATCACGATTTCTTTTTTGATTTCAGGCTTAGTGAAATACTGGCACTGGTACTTATTGGGATTGCTGTGGTTACATTATTCAAATATCCCAACGAACTCTACTTCGACAGCGGAAAACTTATTTTTACCGTAATCTACGTAGCCCTGCCCTTCAGTTTTGCATTGGGGTTACCCAAATTCTCCAGTTATAGTGACAGTTTCTCTCTGGAGGTTCTGTTCCTGTTTATTCTGATCTGGAGCAGCGATACCTTTGCGTATCTGGTAGGAAAATTCTTCGGTAAACATAAAATGGCCCCTAAAATATCCCCTAAAAAAACTTGGGAAGGATATGCCGGAGGTGTTGTTTTAACATTGGTTTTATCCTACTTTATTGAACACTATCAGCCTGAGCTGAGAGGCAACTGGATGGTTGTAGGATTTTTGATTGCTGCCTTTGCTCCTTTAGGAGATCTGGTGGAGAGTCAATTGAAGAGAAACTTCGGTGTAAAGGACAGTGGAAACATCATTCCCGGGCATGGAGGAGTTTTAGACAGACTGGATAGTTTTATTATCTGCGTTCCTGTCGTATATTTGTACTTTATTTTAGAAAAATTTATTTAGTCTCATGAAATTACATAGAGAATCAAAAGGAACGATTACCGTTGCAACCCTGCTTTTTATTATTCTGGGTGCTTTAGCAATTTATTTCCTTGAAATATGGTCACTGGTGATCATTATGCCTTTGTTGGTTATTTACGGTTTAGTTTTCTGGTTCTTCAGAGTTCCGGATCGTAATATTCTTGATCACAAAGAAAATGTTATTGCTCCGGTTGACGGAAAAGTGGTAATGATCAAAGAAGTGGAAGAGGATGAATTTATAAAAGGAAAAGCCATCCAGGTTTCTATTTTTATGTCTCCACTCAATGTTCATATCTGCAGATACCCGGTGTCAGGAGAAGTGATTTACAAAAAATATCACCCGGGAAAATATCTGGTAGCATGGCATGAAAAGTCTTCTACAGAAAACGAAAGAACTACGGTAGCTATTCAGACGATGACTAATCATAAAGTAGTCTTCAGACAGATTGCCGGATATGTTGCGAGAAGAATCGTTTTCTACTGTAATGAAGGGGATAAAGCAAAGGCCGGGCATGAATTCGGATTTATTAAATTCGGTTCCAGAATGGATGTATTCCTGCCTTTAGACACAGAGATTATCTGTAAGATCGGAGATATTACAAAAGGAGGTGAGGATGTTATCGCCAAACTGAAAGAAAATTAAAATTATTACAATATAAATATATAAGAGGGCCATTGGGTCCTCTTTTTCATTTGATGGGTACTACTGATAGGTGAGTTTAGCTACTCAAGAGTAGTATTGCGTATTGATATATAGGTTTTCTTTTATAGAGAACAATAATTTTGCCGGCTTAAAAATAAGACACATTAATTAGGTAAGTTGATAACTGTTAATGTTTTTGTCATATGATTTTGCTTAGTTTCAATATTTCAATATTGGAATTTTAGTAAATTGTATAAAGAAAATCACTTAATTTTTTTAACAGGAAATTATTAAAAGGCACTTTGTATTTTATTTGATTAAGAATATAGAGGATTTTTTTCTAGCTTTGTTCGAATCCCTATTTGTTCTTTATAAAACAACAATAAGATGATTTATAATTTTTTATTTAAAATGCTTAATGGCGAGTCAGACAAAATGGAAGCTAATGCTGACCGTAATTATCTGAATATTATTAACAGGTATCTGTTTTCATTGTTTTTCATATTCTTGTTTTATTCTGTTTTTATCATTGCTTTTTTTGGAGACATGCTGATTTCAATATTCCTTACTTCTATTACTTTTTTTTGGCTGCTTCTGATGGCTATAAAAGGTAAAACAAGAAGATTTAAAAAGATTTTGAAGCCTTTTATTATCCTTGTTTTTGTTTTACTGACTTTTATAGTAAGTTTTTTTTATATTTATACCTATAAGAGTGGCGGTGTAGAATATTTCTATTTTTGCCTCTTATTTGCAGTTCCATTTTTTCTCAATTATAAGAAGGATCCGTTTTGTATCATTTTTATTACTCTCATTATCAGCATTAACTTTATTGCATGCCTTTACTATGATTTTAATTTTCTTCCCAGAAGTAGATTTTTAGAAAAAGATGATTTTAAAACCTTAAAATTGTTAAATATCTTGTTTTCTATCGCCTATTTTTTCATGGATATTGTTTTTATCACTCAGAAAGATGCATTGATTCATGGACTGATTTCCGATAAAAAAGAAAAAGACTCTACCATTAAGGATCTTGTAAAAACGAATACAGAACTGATGAAGCATCAGATGCTTATCAATCATCTTTCAGAAGAAAATGTCCAGGAGATTTTAAGCCTGGCAGAAAATAATTCACCAATGTTCTTTGAAAAATTTCAGGTGTTTTTTCCTCATTTTATTCCTGAAATTTTAAGAATAAATCCTAATCTCATCCATTCTGAACTCTATTTCTGTGCATTGATGAAGCTGGATTTTGATACAAAAAAAATTGCACAGTGTACCAAAAACAGTATTCGGGCTGTGGAAAGTAAAAAGTACAGAATCCGGAAAAAATTAAATATTTCCTCGGAGATTAATATCAATAGCTTTCTTATAAAAATTTAAACAAAATTCTGATTTTTATTACTCGTACGTAGTGTTGAGTAGCTTCCGATGGTGTTTTTTGATTTTCTTATCAATATTTTTACTTAAAAGCATTGTGATGAATATTAAGAACATTCATATTGGAAGCCTTATCCAGGCTAAAGTAGAAGAGTGTCAGATTTCAATAGAAAGAATTTCCAGGTTTTTAAACAGGCCGGAAGACGAAGTAGAGAGGATGTATCATGCCAAAAGTATGGATACCGATGTTCTTCTGAAATGGTGTAAGCTTTTAAAATTCGATTTTTTTAGGTTCTATACAGGACATCTGATTTTATACTCGCCAGGTTCAAGAGTTGATAATACATTCCGGCATAAAGGAGAAACCATGGTTTTCAGAAAGAGTATCTATACACAGGAAGTGAAGGATTTTGTGCTGGAAAGAATAAATACAGGAAAAATGACGGCCAATGATGTGGTTGAAAGGTATAAAATACCCAGAACCACTTTATTTAAATGGATGAAAAAGATATAATATGATACCAGATTATAAGCAGATTTATACCGACATTCTTGAAGAAAAATTTCCCGAAAAATTATCAGATGCCACCATCAGGCTCAAGCTGAATTCATTGCATTCAGCTTTTGATATTCTGAAATTTAACCAGCTGATTTTTGGAGAGGCTGAATATACGGTTAGCCTTAATAATCAGAAGCTTCGGTCTTATGATCAGGAATCTATTCTTAGGATTCTCAGTTACCAAAAAAGAAATGGACTGACTAATCTTCAGGTGAGTCATCATTTTAAGATAAGCCGAAATACAATTGCCAGATGGAAAACCATTTTTAAATTATAAAAAGTATTGTATTCTGTTTAATCTAATCGATTTATTTTTTTTTTATTACATTAGAAAGAATTGATTTTATGCTGTTTTGAATTTGTTTTTAAATTTATGGTTGAGTTTTTTATAACTCAACTTTTTTATTTGTATTGAATGTGATGATAAGTTATTGGCATTTGTGAGTTTTACTACGCGTGAGTAGTATTGCGTAGCGGGAATTAATTTGTAATCGTCTGTGCTTGATAATTTTGTGGAAGTTAAATGTTCAGGTTAAAATTTTAATTATCAAACAACTATAACTTATTACAATGATGGAAACAAAATTTACAATGCCTTCAATCAAAGCCTTGTTCATCGCAATGCTCTTTGTTTTTGGAAAATCTTTTTCTCAAACCAATAATGGTGCAGTAGGGATTAATACTACAACCCCGAACGCTAATTCCGTTTTGGATGTTGTTTCAGGAAATAATAACAAAGGAGTCCTTATTCCTCGTTTAACTGAAGCACAGCGAAATGCAATTGTAATCAATCAATCCAATGATGATGGTCTGACGATTTACAACACCACAGAAGACTGTTTCAATTACTGGAGCCGTGCGGATAACGAATGGAAAAGTGTCTGCGGACAGATGGGAAAAGCTGTTTTTACCATAGATTGCTCCACGTCCAAAGCCATGGGTAGCTATGTAAAAGGAAAAGAGCTTACCAACTCAAATTATCTAAGCATTGCCGTGAATGTAACCAAACCGGGTAATTATACCATTTCAGGAACTACCACAAACGGATACAATTTTTATGGAACAGGTGTATTTTTAAATGCCGGAACACAAACCATACAGATTCCGGGACAGGGAACTCCCCAGAATATTCAGACGGATAATGTAGTTCTTGAAGCCAACGGAACTGAAGTAACTTGTACTCCAGCTATTTCTATTACGGTGCTAAGTCCTGCAGGTACATATACCATGAGCTGTGGTACTGCAACAGTAAATGGAGTATACAAAGTGGGGACAGCCCTAACAGCTTCGAATACAATTACCTTACCTGTGAATGTTTCAGCGTTGGGAAGTTACACGATTACTACCAATACCGTTGACGGAATTTCCTTCAGTGGTTTAGGTACATTTACGTCTACAGGAAATCAGAATATTACGTTAGGAGGAACGGGAACCCCAACTTCTACATCAGTGAAGACAATTACTATTACTTCTGACAGTCAAGGGGGAGTATCTACAACATGTTCTGTAAATGTAGTGGTTGTAATTCCTAAAAAAACAGTTCTCCATATCGGATTAGAAACAGCGTACGGTTATAGCGCCTATACCGGTCCCTCAAGAAGTCTGATGGATTCTCCCACAAATTTTGGTACTGCTGCTTCCAGTATTGTTAAATATGAAGGTTTTACCCATACTTCTTTGGGAAATTCCCCTTCATCAACAGCTCTTCAGACAGCGCTTAACAATAAGCCGGATATTGTTGTCATTGGCTACAACTACACACCTAATGCTACAGATGCAGGTTATATTGCTTCTTATCTTAATAAAAGAGGAGTTGTCATTGCGATGACGGATGATACGGGCACAGCACAGAATCTATTCAGAGGAATATTCTCTGATCCTACCATTTCAGCATCTTATGGAGGCGGTGCTGGATCTGTGTATGCTCTTACCAATAATGATGATCCTATCCTTAACGGGCCTTTTGGAGATGTAAGAGGGAAAAACTGGGGTGAAGATGCTTCTACCACAGTAAATATTTCAGGCCTGACAAGTGGATTTGTTCCATACAGTTATGCGCAGCCTATCAACAGCACAACTGCCAGAACAGGAATTTCAGGATTAAGAAATACAAGTTTAAACTTTGTATGGTTTGGGGATGGCGGCTTTCTAAGTAATGAAAATGCCAATGGAAATCAATATCCGAGTAATACAATAGAACCTTTTGTAGCACCAAGTACAGGAGGATATTTCCCAGTGCAGAAGTCTTCTTATGGCTATGCTGGAAACGGATATACAACTGGAGGAATGCAGGTTCAGAATTCAATCCTTTTTGCCAATATGATTGCCTGGGCAATAAAGCAGGCGGAATTTAACGGAATAAACACACAATGATAAAAGGTTTTTAAAGATGACTCCGGCACGATTATTCGTGCCGGAGTTTTTATTTTATATGTCTTTTAACTTCCTGTACAAGGTTTAATATGAATTCTACGGGAATATCGTCTTCCGTATCAATAAGAAGGATTTTAAACTTCTTTCTGCCGTCCTGGATCAGTTCTGGATAATCAAGTCTGTCACCATGATAAAAGCTCAGGTAGTGCTTTTTGTATTTTTTGCTGTAGTAGAAATAGCACAGCATTTTCTTTTTGTATTTGATAAACGGAAGACCGAAACTAAATGTTTCTGTAATGTTTTCCGGATCTGAAGCTAAGATCGTGTCACGTAAAAATAAAAGAGTACTTCTTTCAGGCTCTTCGATTCTGTAGAAATACTCTTGTATAGGGTTCATTTTAATTCAATTAAAAGATTAGTCGAAGTTTTGAAGTTCAACAAGTTTGTGATACATTCCTCTTTTTGCAATCAGGTCGTGGTGGGTTCCCTGTTCCACGATATCACCTTTTTCCATCACTACAATCCAATCTGCTTTCTGAATGGTGGAAAGACGGTGGGCAATGACTAAAGAAGTTCTGTTTTCCATCATTTTCTCCAGAGCATCCTGTACGAATCTTTCAGATTCCGTATCCAGTGCAGAGGTAGCTTCATCCAGAATCATGATAGGTGGGTTTTTCAATACTGCTCTGGCAATAGAAACCCTTTGTTTCTGACCACCGGAAAGTTTACCTCCGTCATCCCCGATATTGGAATCATATCCTTCAGGAAGTGTGTTGATAAATGCATCAGCATTGGCAATTTTAGCGGCTGCAATCACTTCTTCTCTGGTGGCATCAGGTTTACCCATCAGAATATTATTGTAAACGGAATCATTGAATAATACAGATTCCTGGGTTACCATTCCCAATAACTTACGGTATTCTTGTAGCTTTAAATGTTTGATATCTGTTCCGTCAATCAGAATTTCTCCTTCCGAAACATCATAAAATCTTGCTAAAAGATTAGCAATAGTTGTTTTACCACTTCCACTTTGCCCAACAAGAGCAACAGTTTTTCCTTTTGGAATAGAAAGGGAGAAGTTTTTAAGAATCGTATGATCTTTATCGTAATAAAAACCAATATTATTAAATTCGATAGAATGCTTTAATGTTGAGATAGAAACAGGATTGGGTACTTCGTCAATTTTCACATCAGCATCAAGAATAGCTAAAACTCTTTCAAGAGAAGCTTCACCCTTCTGAACATTCGAAATAGATTGAGATAAACTTTTCACAGGTGGTAAAATCTGGAAGAAAATACCCAGGAAAACCAAAAAATCTGCAGGTGAAATACTTTGTTCTACAATGATTTGCTTTCCACCGTACCAGGCGATAATCAAGAACGTCACCGATCCTAAAAATTCGCTCATAGGAGAGGCCAGTTCTTTTTTTCTTCCTAAATTTATGGAGCTGTTGATCCATTTCTGCATAGACTGCATAAAACGGTTGTCCATTATTTTTTCTGCGCTGAAAATCTTAATTACCTTTGTAGATTTTAGTGTTTCATCTACGATTGAGAAAATATTCCCCATCTCATTTTGAGCCTGATGAGAATCCTTTTTCAGACTTTTTCCTATTAAAGCAATCATGGTTCCCATGACAGGCAATACTAAAAGAGAAAAAAGCGTCATCTCTGTACTTAAAAAGAAAAGCGTTACCAGTGTACTGATCAGCATGAAAGGTGCATTGATTAATTCAACTAAACTTCCTAAAATATTCCCTTCAACTTCACCCACATCATTGGACATACGAGACATCAGATCTCCCTTTCTGCTTTCTGTAAAAAAGGAAACAGGTAAAGCAAGAATCTTTCTGTACATTGCTCCACGAAGGTCTTTAGTAACCCCTACACGGTAATTGATCAATAAAAATGAACCTAAATATCTGAAAAGGTTTCTCAGTAAAAACATAAACGCTGTTACCACACAAAGCCACGCCAAAACGTTAAGTGCTCCATACTGGATTACTAAACTCTGAACATAGTAATTGGCATATTCTTTTGCGTAGGAGAAAAAATCTAAAATTTCTCCCGAATACACAGGTGGATGGCTGTATTTTTTAGCCTCAATGGTTCCGAAAAGCATTCCCAAAACAGGTAGAATAGTCCCTAAGGAAGCAATCTGAAATACAGAATACATAAGATTGAAAAACAAACTTCCGTAGATGTATTTTTGGTGGGGTCTTGCGAACTTTAGTATTTTAATATATTGGTTCATTCAATGAAAAAATTGGATAGCAAAATTACGTAAAATTAAAAGATAAGACGTTCTTAATCCTGTTTTACTTTACTGGATAAGTTTCAAAAAGTGTCTTTTTGTTACAATTCAGCACTATTAAGCATTATTTTTTTGCGTAAATAAGCCTGAACTTGGCTTAAGAACAGGAGATCGGAAGGTCTTGCTGTATAATAAAAAAAACTGCTGAAAGAGCAGTTTTTTATAATGATTTTACTTAAAATTTCACCTGATCATTGTACTTCGGAGCAAAATTTTTAGGACTCAATTTGTCAAGTGTTTTTCCCAAATTATTGATGATCTGAGTCATATTATCAAAATCTACAACGTTGATGTCATCATTTTCATGGTGATAATGAAACGCTTTGGTCATATCAACAGTAGAAAATGAATGGGCAATGATTTTCTTTTTGACAAAGCTTACATTGTCTGAACGGTAGAATAGCTGCTGTTTTGCATAGGGATCAGCATTGATTTTTAATCCGTTTACTGCATTCTGATTGAAAAGCTCATCAAGATCTGAGAATCCGTCACCTGTCATATATAATGCATTTTTTCCCCATTGAGATTCTGTAGCAACCATTTCAAAATTGAAAAGAGCAGTCATTTTATTATAAATGTGATCCAGATTTTTATCTGTTGAAATCGCTCTTGAACCCAGCATTCCTTTTTCTTCTCCATTGAATGCCATGAACACCATAGAGAATTCCGGTTTTTTATTTTTAAAATAATCAGCAATACCTACCAGAGTAGTGATTCCACTGGCGTCATCATCTGCTCCGTTATAAATATTGTCTCCACTTTTATCACTGGTTCCGATATGATCAAAATGCCCTGAAAAACCCAGATACTGATCTGACTTTCCTTTTTTGATTCCGCAAACATTGTATACAGTCTTTCCATTGTAGTCAAAAGGCACCAGATACGATTTTCCGGTACAGTATTCCAGATTATTTTCTTTGAAAAGTTTCGCGATATAATTAGCTGCATTTTCATTTTCCTGAGTTCCGATTTCACGGCCTTTCATTTCATCTGAAGCGAGAGTGGAAAGAACTGTTTTTACTCTTTCTTTGGAAACTTCCTGTGCAAAGGAAAATATTGAGAACAGGGATAAAGTAAGATACGTTAGCTTTTTCATTGTCTTTTGTTAAAATTATATGATCTGTCGTGTTTTTAATCAAAAAGTTGCAATGAATTTACATAAATTAATTTAAGAATGGATAACAAAAAAAAACAGCTCCTAAAAAGAAGCTGTTCTCACTCAAAAAATCGTTGTAAGGCTATCGAAGTCTGTCTACAGATTTTACGAGCCTCTCATCTTTACGGATGTAAATGTTTGCCATAAGCAGACAGATTACCGCAATCAATGGGAAAATCGGCTCAATACCCTTCTCAGGAATCTGAATTCCTCCGGATAAGTTTAGTAACCAGTACGCCAATACACCAATCAACAAAGCGTTTATAATGATGCTGATGGTATTCAGCAAAATTTGTCTTTTTCTGTTTTTGAAACTGAAAATACTTAATGCTCCAATAATAACAAGTACTATACAGCTTATATTAAGTAAAGGAATACTGTCTGAAATGACAACATCCTGTCCTGTTATAAAAAGGAAAACAGCAGCTAAAACTGCTAATAAAGTCCATATGGTTTGTATTCTCTGTAGCATTGAATATTAAATTCTTGGCAAAAATAATATAAATTTTGCACAATTCAAAAATAAGTGTAGATTTGCATTATACAATGTACTTGAAAACAAAAGTCACCGGACTTACTTTTCTTACTCACAATTAATTACATTTTTACATTAAATATGTTTAACATAGAAACGTTAAGGTCAAAATCCGTAACGGAACTGACTAAAATCTTAAAAGATTTGGGCGTTAAAGTTGCAAGAACCAGCAATGAAAATGACAAGATCTTTGCTATTCTTGACTTTCAGGCTTCTAACCCTAAAGTTGCAAAAGATTATTTCAACGCCACAGAAACCGCCAGTGTAAATACTGAAGAGGCTCCAGCAGAAAAACCTGCCAAAGCCCCGGCAAAAAAAGCTGCCCCGAAAAAAACAGCAGCCAAGCCAAAAGCACCAGCAAAAGCTCCGGTAGAAACTAAAACAGAGGAAATAGTAGAAGAAAAGGTAGCTGCTTCTGAAGACATAAAACCGGAAGAACCAAAAGCTGAAACCACTGTAGCAACAGTAACAGAAGAATCAGCAGCAACTGCTCAGGCAAAAAAGAAAAGAAAAAGAGTTTCTACCAATTCAGGAAATGCAGAAGTATCTCAGGAAAGAACTGAAACTCCAAAAAACACAGAACCTCAAGAGCCTGTTCAGGCCGAAGAAAAGCCTACTAATCCTCAACAACCACAGGCTAACAGACCCCAAAAAGGACACAACCATCCACAGAACAGTGGAAACCAACATAAAAATCAAAACCAACAACATCAGCATCAGCAGCATCAAAACCAAAATCAGAATCAAAACAGACATTCTGAAAAGGCAGAGGAGCAGAACGAGCATAAAAAAGAATTCAATTTCGATGGATTGGTAAGTATTGAAGGTGTTTTGGAAATCTTACCGGATAACTACGGATTTTTACGTTCCTCAGATTTCAGCTATATCTCTTCTCCGGATGATGTGTATGTATCTACAGCACAGATCAGGAATTATGGGTTAAAAACCGGAGATACAGTGAAAGGAATTGTAAGACTTCCAAAAGAAGGAGAGAAATACTTTTCATTGTTAAAACCTACAGAAGTAAACGGACGTGATCTTGCATTCATCAAAGACCGTGTAGCTTTTGAATATCTTACTCCGCTTTTCCCGGAAGAAAAATTCAATTTGGCAGGAAGCAATTCTACCATTTCTACCAGAATTGTAGATTTATTTGCACCTATTGGAAAAGGTCAGAGAGCAATGATCGTTGCACAGCCTAAAACAGGTAAGACGATGTTGCTGAAAGATATTGCTAATTCTATTGCAGCCAATCACCCGGAAGTATATATGATGGTTCTTTTGATTGATGAACGTCCGGAAGAGGTTACTGATATGGAAAGAAGCGTAAATGCAGAAGTAATTGCCTCTACATTTGATGAAGCAGCAGAAAAACATGTGAAAGTAGCCAACCTTGTTCTTGCAAAAGCACAAAGAATGGTAGAATGCGGACATGATGTAGTGATCTTACTGGATTCTATTACAAGATTAGCAAGAGCTTACAACACCGTAACGCCTGCATCTGGTAAAGTACTTTCCGGTGGGGTAGATGCCAATGCTCTTCACAAGCCAAAAAGATTCTTTGGAGCGGCAAGAAAAATTGAAGGAGGAGGATCTCTGACAATCATTGCAACGGCATTAATTGATACAGGATCTAAAATGGATGAAGTTATCTTTGAAGAATTTAAAGGTACAGGTAACATGGAACTTCAGCTAGACAGAAAAATTGCGAACAGAAGAATTTATCCTGCTATTGACCTTATTTCTTCCAGCACCCGTAGAGATGATCTGCTTCTTGATGAAGTAACTTCTCAGAGAATGTGGATCTTCAGAAAATATCTTTCTGAAATGAATCCTGTAGAAGCTATGGAATTTGTTAATAAAAACATCAAAGGAACTCTGAATAATGAGGAATTCCTGATGTCTATGAATAAATAAATTTAATTTAATATTGTTAAATAGAAAGCACGGATCATTGGGGTTCGTGCTTTTTATTAATATGATAAAAAAATTAAAACTTAATTCATTCTAAATCAATATATCAATGTTAAAGATTTATTAAAGTAATCCACAATCCTTGATAATACCTTAAATATTGGCTAATTTTGAAGTATAACATTAAAAATAAAGATTATGTCATTTGAATTACCAAAACTAGGATATGCATATGATGCATTAGAGCCAACGATCGATGCAAGAACTATGGAAATCCACCATACAAAACACCACCAGGCATATATTGACAATTTAAATAAAGCAATTGAAGGAACTGAACTAGCAGGAAAAACTATTGAAGAAATCTGCCAGACAGGAACTGACAAGCCAGCAGTAAGAAATAACGGAGGAGGTCACTTCAACCACACTCTATTCTGGGAAATTTTAACTCCTGGAGGAAGCAAAGAGCCTGTAGGAAATGTAAAGGCAGCTATCGAAAATTACGGGGGTCTCGATAAATTCAAAACTGATTTTTCTGAGGCTGCTAAAACAAGATTCGGTTCAGGATGGGCTTGGTTAGTTAAAAATGCTGACGGTTCTGTATCTGTTTCTTCTACACCCAACCAGGACAACCCATTAATGCCTGTAGCAGACGTTAAAGGAACTCCGGTTTTAGGATTAGACGTTTGGGAGCACGCTTATTATTTAAACTACCAAAACAGAAGACCTGACTATGTTTCTGCATTCTTTGATGTAGTAAACTGGGATAAAGTAGAGGAATTATTCAATAAATAATTTTCAGCTATTATAAAAATTAAAAGGAGACTGTCTCAAAAGGTAGACCAACACTCTGAGAATTTCTTAAATGACAAAATTTGTCACACAAGAGTCTGAGAGAAAGGTGCTTTTAGACAGTCTCCTTTTTCTTTTAATCTATGAATAGATTATCTTTTTTAAATTTTTCGTTAATAACTTTTGGGTCTGCTAATTGAACACTATTCCCCATATACATTTTAGCTTTTCCAGCAGGATCAGCGTAAAAATCGTTTCTTTCTTTAATGAAATTTGCTTTTGTTGTTTCAATAAAATTTTTTGGTAAGGTTATATTCAAACTTTGTTTCTTAACACCAACCAAACTAAATGTAAAATAATGGTTTAAATCATACACTTCAACAATCAGTCCTGGGAGTCCTTTAAATCGAAATGGTCCATCATGAGATGGTATGTCAGAAGTAAACCAAGCAGTAAACTTTCTGTTTTCGAGCATACAAACTGCTTTCTGACAATTAAATTCACCTATTTTCTTTTTCTCATTTTCTATTGCCCAGTGTATTGTTTCGGCGGCATATCCGTAAAACTTATTGACAATTTTATCAAGTACTTTAATTTTTTTGTCTATACTGTAAAATACCTCATGATTTACCCTTGCTTGAGGCATGGAAGCAAAGTTTATAGTGTAATTTCCTTTGTCAAAGTTGCTTTGTACGATTGAATCTCTACGCATTTTTGAGAAGCTTTTATAGATAGATTCTTTACCATCTGAAAGTAGTACCATCGTCTCTTCAAATTTCCGGTCTTTATCTAAGGAATCACGCATGAACGTGTACTTATAATAAAATACTGTACTTGATTTCACTTCTTGTGCTTGAATGAAAGTTGTTATGCTAATAATAAATAGTAGTAATAATTTTTTCATTTTTTACATAATTATAAAACTCAGATAGTTTATTTACTATCTGAGTTATTTTTTTGATTACTGATGACAGTTAATTTGTTCAACGGCTTCTGCATCGCTCATTAAACACTCGGTTCCCCATTCGCTACACCATGTTGTGTATGAATTAAGTCCGCAAGATGTTTGAATAAAAACTTGCATACATCCAAATGCTTTTACTTTGTTTTCCTTTTCCTCTTCTTTGATTTCTGTAACCTTGGAATAACGATTTTATGCCACTGTGCTTTTAGCATTTACTAATCCAGCAACTCCGAAAGCTGCTAATAAAATAATTTTTTTCATAATGAGTTTTTTTAAATTCATTATTAAAATATAAAATAAAATCAATTTGTTGTGAACTATTTTTTTATGTTAAGTGTCTGTTTATTAGTTGTTTTTGCGTCGTTAAATTAAAGGGTTGTATTTTTACTACGGGAATTCGAAATACTATTAAGAAAGACTTTCTATTGAGTATTTCAATGGAATTTAAACAGCATTTATATAAAAAAGGTTCAAAATTACTTTGAACCTTTTTATTGAGGATGTTTTAAATTTACCTTATTGCATCGCTTCCGGATAATCCATTCAATCTTAGCTTATACTTCCAGTTTACATAGGCGAAAACCTGGTATAATTTATATTCAAACTTGATTCCGTAATTTTCCTTAGGATCATAATCGATTCCGGATTCAATAATATTTCTGTATCTGCCGGAATGATAATAGCTGTTCCACTCATTGACCAAAAATGTGTTTTTTGTCTTCAGATAAGATTCTGTGTACTGGCTGATAGGTCTGGCAACAGCGCTCAGAAAATAATCGAATTGGGTATCGATAACCGTAAGGTCCCATTCTCCGTCTTCATTTTTAGAAGGCTTCATTTCATGTTGCTCTTTATCTTTCTTTGGTGTTTCCTGAGAAAAACAGCTGAAAGGTACCAATGCAATCATTACTAATAAAATAATACTTTTCATGATATAGGTATTTATATAAAAAAAGCACTCCAATAAGAGTGCCTAACTTTTTTATGGTTCTTTCTGAAGAACTACAAATGCAGGAAAGTGGTCACTGTAGCCTCCTGTAAACTGATCTCCATTCCATGATCTGAAAGGATATCCTTTGTAATTTCCTTCTTTATTGACAAGATAAGCTGGAGCGAAAATTTCTGCTTTGTACACAGAATATTCTTTAGTTACCTGATCTGAAATTACGTTTTTAGAAACAATAATCTGGTCAAACAGGTTGGGAGCATCCTGATAAGCCAAAGAAGCAACTCCTTTCTTATATAAAGGATACATCAGGTTAAGATAAGGAGTTTCCTCGCTTAAATCTTTTGGATTGGCCTGGGCTTTCAAATGGTTTTTTAAACTTGGGCTTACAGGATCGTCGTTAAAGTCACCCATAGCAAAAAGTTTGGTAGTAGGGTCTGCAGTCCTTACGCTGTCCATCTGCTGTTTTAATAAGGCAGCCGCAGCATTTCTTTTAGGTAAAGAAATTGCTTCACCACCTCTTCTTGAAGGCCAGTGGTTCATAAAAAATGCTACTTTTTCATTGTCCAGAAATCCTGTTACGACAAGGATATCTCTTGTGTATTCTCTTTTTCCGTTGTCACCGTAAATTACCAGTTCTTTTTTTAATGAATTGGTAGGGGTGAACCTTCTTTTCTGATAGATCAATGCCACATCAATTCCTCTATAGTCATAAGAGTTGTAATGAATAATTCCGTAGTCATATTTCTTTAAAGCAGGTTCGTTCACAAGGTCCTGGATGACCTGTCTGTTTTCAACCTCGATTAAGCCTACTACTGCCGGAGCTGTTTTGGTATATTGTGCTCCCATTTCAGAAATCACCTTTGCTTCGTTAGCCAGTTTTGCCTTATAAATTTTAGATCCGTAGTTCTTAGCACTTTTAGGAGTAAATTCTTCAGAACCACTTTGAATTCTTACTGCTTTTTTCCCTTTTAATGCACCGTCACTCCAGGGTCCGTCGTATTTTTCTGCTTCCAGAAACTGAATAGAATCCATAGGGATACTTCTGTGGAAAGCAGGGTTTTTAATGTCTTTGGTTCCATCAATATAATCAGCTGAGCGGATAGTATCCCAAAGGTTTTCTACATTTAAGAAACCTATGGTTGCTACTTTTCTCAGTTTTCCTTGTTGTTGGGAGAATGCCACGATCGAAATAAACAGGGCAAACAGACTCGAAAATCTCTTCATCTCTTTGGAGTTTTATTATACTATTAATTACAAATTTACTTTTTTTTAACTTGCTGCGTTTTAAATATTTGTAAATTTAAAAGCAGTAATTTGAACCTCTCTTTTATAATGATTCTTAAAAGATTGCAATGTTAAGGAAAAATAACGTTAAAAAAGTTCTGAATTGCAAAATTTGATTAATTTTGTGCCCCCAACTTTTAAACTGTTGAAAATTAACAATAAAAGTATTAAAAAATAAATATACTCATGATTAAAAAATTATCATTGATCTCTTTATTTACTTTGCTGCCTGCGTCTTATTATTATGCGCAGACAACTGTGTTTGCGTATCTTAAGGATGCGGATGGCAAGCCTGTTGAGCAAGCAAGTGTAGATTTAAAAGGAGCAGGAAATGATGCAAAGGCAGACAAAATCGGATATTTCCAATTTAAAGATTTGATGCCTGGACATTATCAGATTATGGTTACAAAACCCAATTTTGAAACTAAAATTTTTGAATTTGACGTAACCAGTGATGAGAAAAGAAAAGATCTTGGAGTAATTACTCTTTATTCTGCACTGAATGGTGCTGATCAAGGGTTAGCTATCATAGAAGATTCTGGAGAAAGTGATGGCGGTGGTGCACAGCAAACGGCCACGGTAGGTTTATTACAATCTTCTCAGGATGTTTTCAGCAGAATTGCAAGTTTTGATTTAGGACCGTACTGGTTCCGTCCAAGAGGAATTGATAGCAGAACAGGTGAGAACATGATCAATGGGGTTTCTATGGCTGCAGCTGATAATGGAGATGTAGACTTCAGTACCTGGGGAGGGTTGAACGAAATTACCCGTTACCCGGAAATTGCAGCTAACCATGCCCCTTCAGAATATGCCTTCGGAGGAACTACGGGAGTATTTTATAAAAATACAAAAGCCAGCGAGTACAGAAAAGGGAGCCAGTTGACATACTCTCTGACCAACAGAAATTATACCAACAGATTATCCTACAGATTTTCATCCGGAATGAATAAGAACGGATGGGCATTTACAGGAATGATCGCAAGGAGATGGGCACAGGAAGGGATTCAGGATGGTACCGCTTATGATGCATACAGTGGATATGTCGGTATTGAGAAGAAATTCAGCGACAGCCATACCATGACCTTAAATGCCATTGGTTCTAAATATGCCAGAAGCTCTTCAAGTCCAAGTACTCAGGAAGTATATGACTTCAGAGGTGTTCATTACAACTCTTACTGGGGATGGCAAAACGGAGATAAAAGAAATGAAAGAGTGAAAAGAGGTTTCCAGCCGATGATCCAATTACAGGATTTCTGGAAAATCAATAAAAACTCTCAGTTATGGACGTCTGTTTCTTACCAGTTTGGGAAAGAATACAGTTCAAGATTGGATTGGTACAGAGCTAATAACCCGTCTCCAACTTATTACCGTAATCTGCCAAGCTATTGGTTAAACTATAAAGATCCGTCTCCGGAGCAGGCTGCCAACATCGGAATCACAAGAGACTGGTGGACCAATGATGACCAGTCACACACACAGATCAACTGGGATAATCTTTATAATGCCAACCGAAATGTAGAATACAATGCATTATTGGGCGGAAGAAGAGCCGCTTATTATCTTGTGGATGACGTAAAAGATGATAAAGTATGGAATGTATCTACCCACTATACTTATAACTTCACCGATACTTCCCGTTTTATTTTAAACTTATCTTACCAGAACTACAGATCTGAGCAGTACAGAGAAGTGAATGACCTATTAGGAGCTGATTTTGCCTTAAATATGGATCCATTTGCATCCAATACCACGGCAGGAAGTGTTTGGGGAAAATTCAATACAAGAGAAAGCGATACTGATGTTGCCAAAAGAGAAGGGGATAAAATCGGGTACAGCTATATTTTCAGAAGACAGGAATTCAAAATAAATCCTGCTTTCAAATTCTCCACCGGAAAATTTGATGTTTTTATTTCCGGATTATTTGGATATACATCAAACAGCAGAGAAGGATTATTCCAACACTACCTGTATGAGTCTTCTTACGGAAAAGGGGCAGACCAAAACTTTTGGAATGCTGGTGTTAAAGGACAGGTTACTTATAAAATCAATGGTAGAAACTTCCTGGTTTATAACGGAGCTTACTTCTCGCAGTCTCCTTTCCTGAATGATATTTACTTTAATACCAGAGTAAGTGGTGTTACCACTCCTGGTATCAAAAATGTTGTTGTTGATGCCAACGATCTGAGTTATGTAATCTCTACTCCGATTGTTAAACTTAGATTGACCGGTTACCTTGTTAATACTCAAAACGAAACAAGTGTACAAAGATATTTTGCACAGGGAGTTAAACTAACAAACCTTACTGAAAGTGGTGATCAGGCTCCGGTTCAGGATGGAGCTTTCATTACGCAGGTACTGGCAGGTGCAAATAAAAGAAATATGGGAATTGAGCTTGGTGGACAAGTGAAAGTAACTCCTAACTTAACTGCCAGTGGGTTATTAAGCTTAGGACAATACACTTATACTAATAATCCTACAGTTTATTTTGCATCTGACGCTGTTGGAACGTTCAGAGAGCTTGACGGAAATGGAAATATCGTATCAAGATCGTATACCAACATGGGTGAGGCTACTCTTAAAAATTACAGACAAGGGGGTACTCCTCAGGAAGCATATACACTAGGTCTTCGTTACAGCAGCACTAAAAACTACTGGTGGGTAGGAGCAACTTGGAACTATTTTGGGCATTCATTCTTAGACCCATCTCCGGTGACCAGAACAGACAGATTCTATACCAATCCTGGCACACCAGGAGTGCCTTATGACCAGGTAAATGATGAAGAACTAGCAAGAGTTCTTACGCCTACAAAGCTTCCTTCAGCATTCTTCTTCAATGTCAATGCAGGGAAGTCCTGGATGATTGGTAAGTATTATGTATTGGTGTCTGCATCGGTAAATAACATCCTTAACAACAGAAATTATATTACAGGAGGATTTGAACAGACCCGAAACGTTAACTATATTGATTACGCTAATGATTATGACAGTGGCAATATGGTATTTGCACCAAAGTATTGGTATAATCAGGGTAGATCTTATTTTGTTAATCTTCAATTCAGATTCTAAAAACTAAAATTAAAAATCGAAAACAATGAAAAATATATATTTTAAAGCGGCGATCTTTAGTGCTATTTCAATGCTTGCATTCTCGTCTTGTGTAAAAACCGATGATTATGAATTACCGGAAATTAAATGTACCAACAAATTTGCAGCAGCTAATCACCCGTTAACTGATCTTGTTACCATTGCAAAAGCAAAACCAACTGAAGCTGATATCATTAAAGAAGATTACATTGTTGAAGCTTATGTTTCTTCAAGTGATGAATCAGGAAATATCTATAAAATGATGTTCCTTCAGGATAAACCTGAAAACCCAACGCAAGGGATTGAAATTGACATCGATGGTGGAAATCAGTATCTTGATTATCCTACCGGATCTTTAGTAAGAATCAATCTTAAAGGATTGATCGTTCAAGGTATTAATGGGAATATTAAAGTAGGTTCTTTTGATCCTAATTATCCTATCGGTAGAATCAACCCAAATAAACTATCCAATTACATGGCAAGAGTTTGTGACGGACAAAAGGCTGTTGTAACTGCAATAAAGCCATTAGAGTTTAATTCTATCGCTGATGCTCTTAAAAATGGTGCTCACATCAATCAGCTTGTAAAAATTAAAAATGTTCAGTTCGAAGATCCTGAATTGACAAAAACTTTTGCTGATGAATCAGGAACAGGAGACCGTTATATCACTGATAAAAAGGCTGGTAGATTAGATCTTCGTTTCAGTAACTATGCAACTTTTGCGAAATCGCCGATCTCTCCTAAATATGCAAAAAGTGGTGATATCGTTCTTCTACTAAGCCGTTTTACCAGCTCAAGTAATGCAACGATTTTCACAGATCAGGCTTATATCAGAAATCTTGATGATATTAACTTCCCTAACGACAGATTCAATCCGGGTGAACCTGATGCTCCGTCTGCTTCTGCTGTAAACCTTTTCGCAGGTTCTGACTTTGAAAACTGGACATCTTTCTTATCAAGTGTAAATACTTTCGGTCTTAAGCCTTACGCTACACAAGGTGTTGGTCTTGGGTATAATGGTACAAATTCACTTCAGATCAAAGGTACTCCTACAGCTAACGATTATGTATTTACATCTGTGGCTACTACAGGAATCCCAGCGGTGCCAAAAAGAATTACAATATATATCAAAGGTACTGCAACAGGGAAAAGTCTTTCTTTCAACGTATATAAAGCAGGTGGAGGCTTCTACGTATTCAACTTAGGAACATTCTCTACTGGTGCTACTTTAGGAGTAGAAAGTGCTAACTCTTACAACGGTTCTATCAATACAAATGGACAGTGGAGATTAGTTGAGCTTACCCTTACAGGAATTGCAGATATTAACACTACAGCCGGAAAAGATATGTTTGCGATTAAAACAGGAAATGGTGGTATATATGATGTTCAGATCGATAACATCAAAATTGAGTAATTCATTAGGATAAAATATATTCTAATACACTTTATAAAAATCGGGCAGCTTGAAAGCTGCCCGATTTTATTTTAATAGTGGATATTAAATCAATTAAGGATTTAATACTTTTATCTCTAAAAACAGAAACTATATTAAGATGGAATATTTCATTTATGCATTAAATCATACTTACACCGATGAATCCCATACAGATACTAAATTTCTTGGATTTTCTAATAGTGTTGAAAACTTAGAAAAGTTGAAAGCCAAAGCAGTTGTTCTTCCTGGATTTAGAGATTATCCCGAATCATTTGTTGCCGATTGTTATATTCTGGATAAGATACATTGGAATGAAGGATTTCTGGAGGTCATTGGTGAAATTGGACGTGACTACATTGAAAAAGGTGACGACATAGATGCCAACTGTATTTCAATAAAAGAATTAGGCTTAAATACGGTTTTCAGTGTCAGCCATTATTATACAATACATACTTTTCTGGATGACGAAAGATATATCGGAGTATTTTCATCTTTAAAAAAAGCAGAAAAAGCTATTGAAGAACTGAAAGACAAGCCTGGTTTTAAAGATCATCAGAATGATTTTAATATAAGTGAGTTGGACCTTGATATTCTTTTATGGTCTACGGGATTTTGAGATATTAAAAAGCAAAAACCACTGCAGTCTATCTAAATGCAGTGGTTTTTATTTTCTTTTATTTAACCGTAATTGTTGGATCCCAGTAAAAGTAACCGTACAGAATCTGTTTGTTACTGTCATTCGGATCTAAAATATAAAGTCCAAACTGTACATAGAAATTCTCTGTTCCTGTAGCTTTTACTTTGGAGTCGATACTCGCAAAAGTGATATCAGCGCTGGCGGCAGGAAGGCCATTTTGAGAATTCAAATTGGGTACGGCAGCCTTCTTTCTTTCCACAGAATTGTATATAAAGCTGTTAAAAACCTGATCACCTGACCAGTACTTAATATTATAGATGATTACTGCATCATCGGAGTTTTGGTATATTGATGTTCCCCTGAAAGAAACAGTATCTCCGGCTCTTGCACTGAAATTCAGATCAGCTGTACCCTGTCCGGAAATAGCGTTGGCATTGGAAACAATCATATGTTGGCTGTTATGATCAATTCCGGTAGGATTATTAGGGTCTGTACTTGGATTTTTATACGTTCCTCTTACATAATCTGTGTCAATAACAATCAGGACATCAATTTCCTGACTGGATGATTTTAGTTCTATATCTTCCATGATATTTAGTTTTGTTTGGTGTTTTCTTACTCATTGGGCTTTTCAGATTCCGCCCCGTTATTAAAGTGATACGGCTTCACTGATTGAGTTGTAATTACAATACAAATGTACAGGGCTGAAAATGAAAATATTAGAGTGAAAATGCTGAAATTTTTGATTACGTATTTGTACTTAATTAATCTCTTTTTAGTGACTTTTTAAAGCTTCAAAAAAATACCCTGAAAAGTTCAACTTTACAGGGCACCCATTTTATAATGGTTAAATCTAATTTTCGTTTAAAAAGAAACCTCATTCACTTCTTTTCCTCTTTGGAAGTTCATTGTTTTCTGGCTGCCTTTGTAGGCAATGTTTACCAGGTTGATCTGCTTAGGAAAAGCGCTTAAAAGGATCGTATTTTTAATCTTTAAGGTATTGATATCCGAAACACCTCCGGTTTCAAAATATACCCATACAGTTTCTCCACTGACCTGACTTCCTGTGAAGGTAATCGTTTTGGGAGACCCATTGACAAAAACATCAAAATTATTGTTCACATATTTTTTTACCTCTGCTTCAAATCCTGCCGTGTTAGGGTTGATTTTAATAGCATCAGAGATATGGCTTGTATTCATTTTTGTGGTAAACTTCAATGTCTTGCTTCCATCAATATAGTCAACTTTGGTCATTGAAGAGAAAAAGTCTACATACATAAAACTCATTAACACAAAAAATGTTAAAATTCCTGATATATATAAAAGTTTTTTCATCTTAATTAATAGATTTACAATCATACTTGCTAGTTATAAGTCACAAATAATATGCCAATTAGAAATTTACATTTACAGAATATTTATCATAAAAGGCTTTAATATGCGCTACAGCCTCATCAGCCGTATCTACCACACGATAAAGATCAAGATCATCTTCCGCAATCATTCCCTCTTTTAACAGAGTTGCTTTAAACCAATCCAGTAATCCACCCCAGAATTCACTTCCTACCAAAACAATGGGGAATTTTCCAATTTTGTTGGTTTGAATCAAGGTCATCGCTTCAGTCAGCTCATCCAGTGTTCCGAATCCTCCAGGCATTACTACGAAACCTTGAGAGTATTTTACAAACATCACTTTTCTCACGAAAAAGTAATCAAAGTTCATAGAATAAGATTTGTTGATGTAAGGATTGAAATGCTGTTCAAAAGGAAGATCAATATTAAGTCCTATAGATTTCCCTTTGGCATTAAAAGCTCCTTTATTTCCTGCTTCCATGATCCCCGGGCCGCCTCCGGTAATAATTCCGAAACCTAGTTTGGTGATCTTTTCAGCGATATCTACCGCCATTTCATAATATTTGTTCTCCGGCTTCAGTCGGGCAGAGCCAAATATAGAAACGCATGGGCCAATTTTAGCCAGTTTTTCATAGCCGTCTACAAATTCAGCCATGACCTTGAAGACCATCCAGCTGTCTTTGGTGATTGTTTCGTCCCAGGTTTTCTGTCTGAAACTGTTATGCAGTTTTGTTTCGTTACTATCAAATTCTGGATTTACTAAACTTTCATCCCTGGTTCCATCAATTTCCATTGCAAAAATTTATTTAAAATGTTTTTCGGCTTCTATTATGGAGGATGGTCTTCCGACATCAATAAGAATACTGTCGTGTACAAAACCATGTATATGCTCGGTCTGCATCAGATCCAGATATTCTTCCATAACAGAGAATTTGCCTGTTCTTTTTATTTTTTCGAAGATGACAGGATTGATACAATGAATTCCGCTGAATGCAAGGGCTCTAAAACCTTTATTGAATTCTGCCAACCTTTGTTCACCAGTCTGTACATTCAGCCAGCCTCTCAAAACCATATCATCATTGAAAAGGAGTTTTCTCGAACTTTCTCTGTCCGAAACCGCTAAAGTAGCAAAATCTTTTATCTTTTTGTGGTATTCTACCAATGCATTGATGTTCAGGTCTGTTAGAATATCAGCGTTCAGGATTAAAAAATCTTCTCCATGATCTAGGAATTTTCTTGCAAATATCAAGCCGCCACCAGTTTCCAGAAGTTCATTGGTTTCATCAGAGATTTCAATCTTGCACCCGAAATTATTGTTTTTATTCAGGAAATCAACAATCTGTTCTCCAAAATGATGAATGTTGATAACAAAATCCTTTATTCCGAAACTTTTCAGGTAATTAATATTTCTTTCCAGAAGCGGAATTTCATTTACCTTGGCGAGTGCTTTTGGGTGATGATCTGTAAATGGCTTAAGCCTGGTACCTTTTCCAGCTGCGAAAATTAAAGCTTTCATTTTTTATAATTGATAAATGGTAATTGATGGATGATAATACTTTGTATCATCGATAAATGAAATTAAATCATTTATCAATGATCACTTATCATTTATTTATTCAGTTGCGGTTGTTCATCGTGGTGAAGAGTTACCTGAGTTCCTTCAGGATATTTTTCTCTGATAAATTCTGCAATTTTTATAGCGGAATATACTGATCTGTGCTGTCCGCCTGTACATCCGAAGTTGATTTGAAGATGTTCAAAGCCTCTTGCAAGATAATCGTCAATATTGATGGAAACCAGAGATTTTATAAGTTCTAAAAACTTTGGCATTTCTGTTTTGGTTTCCAGATATTCCTGAACTCCGATGTCATTTCCGGTCTGGATTTTATATTCTTCAATTCTTCCGGGATTTAAGATTCCACGGCAGTCAAAAGCGAAACCTCCGCCATTTCCGGAATTATCTTTGGGAATTCCTCCTTTTTTGTATGAAAAACTGTGTATCTCGATGTGTAGCATATTTTTTATTTTTAAACCATTAAGGTTTATTTAGTTATGTTGAAGTTGCTTTATGCTTGCTCAAATATTTTCAATCTATCAGTCTGAGCGGAGCCGAAGACTTATTTATTTATTATTTCTTCAATTTTTTGCTTTGCCTTATCAGACGTTAACTGCTGAATTACTTTTTTCAGTTCCGGATAATTATTCATCTGTTCCCATGAGTCTGCAAATTGGGTAATATTTTGTATCCCTTTCTCAAGGCTGGCCATGAAATGCTGCTTTCTCTGAATCAATCCTCGGAATCCATAGGCTCCCAAAACCTGTAAAAATCTCATCATCTGAATAGGCATTACTGCATTTTTCAGTTGGATTCTTGTTTCAGGATCTTCAAACTGTTGAATATAATATTCGAGCATTTCCTGTTTGAAATTTTCCGGGAAATTAGCTTTAGCCTGAAAAAGAAAAGAGATGACATCATACATCAACGGGCCTTTCATAGCCGATTGGTAATCGATGAAAGAGATTTCATTCTTTTCATTCACCATAATATTTCTTGCCTGAAAATCGCGGATCATAATTCCTTTAGGTTCAAGGTTCTCAATGAGCACTGCAATTTTTTTAAATTCTTTAAGAAGAGTAGACTTGTTGTATTCAAGTTCCAGAAAATCGGCGACAAAGTTTTTAAAATAATAAAGATCATGAATCACAGGAAGCTCATCATAACTTTCATATTCAAAGGTTTTTGAAAAATCAATTTTCCCCTGAGTCTGTAGCTGCAATTGGTAAAGCTTTTGTAAAGTCTGCTGAACCAAAGATTTTATATTGGGCGATAATTGTTCTTTTGTAATCACCTCGGAAAGTGTTTGTTGCCCTAAAAATTCCTGGATATACATCTTCCTGTCATCTGAAACAGCGAGGATGGAAGGAGTATTAAGACTCAGGTCAGAGAATACTTCGGAATAGTAAAGAAAACTTTCATTTTCCGGAATATTTTCATTGTACGTGATAATGTATTTCTCAGTACCGGCAGTGGCCAGAAAATTTACCCTCGCAGAGCCGCTTTGAGCTAATGTGACGAATTCGGAAGATTTTTTACCTATATGGTTTTCAAAAAATCGTTTTGCGTTTTCAGAAGTCATAATATGGAAACAAATATACTAAATTAACATGAGTTGGAAATGATAGATTTAAGAAGTGATGGATGAAGATCAAAGAGTTATTATCATGGAGATGTAGAATTTTGGTTTTATTAATTGTTTTTGTGAAAAATTTTCAATGTAAGTCTGGTAATTATATGGTTTGAACTCTTGTTTTTAACTTTTTTTATTCAAATTCAGGATATTACACACTAATTTTTATCTTTGTAGTATGCTGAAAGACTTTAAACCTGTTTTGGGTATCTTATTGCGTTTTATTATTATTTATCTGGTGCTACTCTTTGCCTATCAGTTCTATCTGAATAGTGGGAAAGACTCCGGATTGGATTCTTTTTCAAAGATGATAGCCAATCAGGTGACAGCTGTTCAGAATTCGATAGGTTACCCTACAGAACTTTATGACGATCTAAAGAACGAACAGGTTTGGTTTTATGTTAAACAGAATTATGTGACGAGAATGGTGGAGGGTTGTAATGCGATTTCTGTTATCATTTTATTTGTGTCTTTTGTTTTTGCTTTTTATAAAGGAACGAAAACTTTTGTTTTTGTGGGAGCGGGACTGGTATTATTGTATGTTATCAATCTTTTAAGAATTATAGGATTGAATATTGTCATGTCAGATCATAAAGAATACGGAAAGATGTTTCACGATTTTATTTTCCCTTCCATTATTTATGGAAGTGTGGTTGCCCTTTGGCTGATCTGGATTAAATTTTTTGCCTTAAAACATGAAAATTCTTAGCTGGTTTCTGGTTATCGCAGGTATATGCGGATTGATAGGGGTAAGAGCTTTGGAAGGTACTCTTTTTTATGACCCATTTTTAAACTACTTTCACGAAGCCAATAAACATATTGAGTTCCCTGCCTTTGAATGGGGAAAACTGATTGCAGGACATGTATTCAGGTTTATTTTAAATCTTCTTTTTTCCTGCCTGATTATTTACGGGTTATTCAAAAATAAGAACTGGACCATACAGGGAGCTGTAATGATGATTGTCGTTTTTGCTATTACATTCCCGATTTACCTGTACTGTATTCATAACAAATTTGAAATAGGATATCTTTTTTCTTTTTATATGAGAAGATTTGTCATCCAGCCTTTGATCATACTATTGATAGTACCGATGTTCTATTATAGGAAGAAGATGGGCGGTGAACAAGGCTAGAAAAGAGAATCCGAATTTTTATTCTCCCTCAACAATTGTGTGTTTATCCACACTCGTTACATTTTCCGGAGTCCATTCTACACGTTTAACGAATTTTTTTTCGCGGACAGGACATTCCTTGATCTGACAAACCGGACATGAAATTGGTTTACAGTCGTCCATATGGAAATTGAATTCAATATTGCGTTTTATATTTTTAGCAAGAAGGAGAATTACTTTTTCCATTTCATTGTGTGCATCGCGAAGGTCATAATACCAGGGAAGGGTAATATGCGCATCAATGTGAAGGGAAGCACCAAACTGCTGTATTTTCATATTGTGTACATCAATCCATTCTACATGTCTGCTGCCTTCAAGGATTTTAATCACCTGATTTAATATTTCAGGATCCTGTTCATCCATAATTCCGCTTAAAGATTTTCGGACGATTTTATAGCCTACAAATATGATATAAAGTCCAAAACTTAATGCTACTACAGAATCCAGCCAATAGATTTTGGTGAAATAAACAATGATTAAACTGACCACTACGCCAAGGGTGGTAATGGTATCGGACTGAAGGTGTTTACCGGACGAAATAAGAACCAGAGAATTCTCTCTTTCCCCTTTTTTTATAGAGATATATCCCAGCAGGTAATTAACAACTGCAGTGGCTGCAATAATCCATATCCCAAGATCAATTTTACTGAGTGTTTTTCCTACAATAAGGCTGTGAATTCCTTCGTAGATAATCATAACACCGGCTATGGCAATCAAAGCTCCTTCAATTCCGGAAGTCACGAATTCTACTTTCCCATGGCCATACGGGTGATCCTCATCTTTAGGTTTCGCTGCAAGATGAAGAGAATACAATCCCATAAATGCACTGATGACATTAACGATGCTTTCCATGGCATCAGAAAAAACAGCATCAGAATTAGTCAGTTTCCAGGCAATGATCTTTCCGATAAAAAGGATAATTCCAAATGCGGCAATAAGCTTTTGAAATCCTATTTTCTCTTTGTGGGTATTTTTCTGGGTATTCATATAAGTGTTTGATAAAAAAAAGAATCTCAATTCTGAGACTCTTTTTATTTTTGTTAGTTTATACTAAGTTGTTTGCTACCAGGTATTCTGCAATTTGTACAGCGTTTGTTGCTGCTCCTTTCCTCAGATTGTCTGCAACGATCCAGAGGTTGAGCGTTTTGGGCTGGGACAGATCCCTTCTGATCCTTCCAACGAAAACTTCATCTTTTCCTTCTGAATAAAGAGGCATCGGGTAGTGGTTGTTTTTTACATCATCCATTACGATTACTCCAGGAGTTTCAGATAAGATTTTTCTTACTTCGTCCAGTTCAAATTCATTTTCGAATTCGATGTTTACACTTTCAGAATGTCCTCCCTGAACCGGAACTCTTACAGCAGTTGCTGTTAAGTTAAAGGTATCGTCTCCTAAAATTTTCTTAGGTTCCTTCATCAGTTTGATCTCTTCTTTTGTGTAATCATCATCAGCAAATACATCACAGTGTGGCAATGCATTTTTGAAGATCTGATATGGATATACTTTTTCAGTAGTTTCATCTCCGCTGATTTCACCGTTTAACTGGTCTACAGCAGCTTTACCTGTTCCTGTTACAGACTGGTAAGTAGAAACGATTACTCTTTTTAAATCATATTTTTTGTTCAATGGCCCAAGAACCATTACCAATTGAATGGTAGAACAATTCGGATTTGCGATGATTTTATCTTCTTTTGTTAAAACATCAGCATTGATCTCAGGAACGACTAATTTTTTGTCAGGATCCATTCTCCATGCAGAAGAATTATCAATTACTGTTGTTCCTGCTTCTGCAAATAAAGGAGCGAATTCAAGAGAAGTAGATCCACCTGCAGAGAAAATAGCAATATCCGGTTTGGCAGCTATAGCGTCCTTCATGCTTACGATGGTAAATTCCTTCTGTTTATACTTCACCTTCTTGCCTACAGATCTTTCGGATGCTACCGGGATTAATTCTGTTACAGGGAAGTTTCTCTCCTCCAAAACTTTAAGCATAACTTGTCCAACCATTCCTGTTGAACCTACTACAGCTACTTTCATTGATTTAAATAAAAATTTAAGATTAAACTATTTATAAATTATAACGCATATAATTTTTTTGTCTGTTTTAAGCCCCGAAGACTCTTGTCCAAGGGAATGCAAATGCAAATAAACCTACTGCAATCAATCCCATAATTACTACTCCTAAAGAAATAGTATCATTGGATTTTACTTTTTTGTTGACAATAGTCATCAAAACTGCCGCAATAAGCATAGAGAATGGATGTTCAACATATTGGAATCTTAATGCTGCATTTTTCATTACTTCTCCCATGTTTAAACCTTTGCTGAAAGTGGTGATCAGCATAATGATCCCTAATAAAAACTGAACGTGGAAGAAAATCATTGTGAAAAGAGTTGTTTTCTTCAAAAATTTGTTCACTTTTCCACTGAAACCGAACATGGTAGCCAAAAGTGCAATGACAAATAATGTTACCAAAAGAATTTCAAGATACCCGAAACCTTTGTGGGCATTAAGTAAAATGTTGTAAAAATCCATAATCCTATTTTTTTGTACACAAAGATAACAAAAATCCCGGCTCAAAGCCGGGATTGATATTGAGAAAATCTAATATTATGATTTTATTAGAAGTTGAATGATAAGGTTGCTGCCCAAGTAGTTCCGAAACCGAAATAAGCACGGTTACCCGTTGCAATACCATTGTACATTCTACCAGCTTCTTCATAAGTTTTTCCTTTATCAGGATCATTGTTTGCTGTAATTTTATCCGTTCCAAATATACTTGTTGCAGAATCAGAAATATAAATTTTATCAAACAAGTTATAAACGTTAGCTCCGATTGTGAAGTACTGAGCTTCGTTTTGTAATCTGATTTTGTAAGAGAAACCTACATCAAATAAGTTGAAGTCAGGTAATTTCAATACTCCTCTGTCCTGAGCTGCAACATTGGTGAATGTTCCGGCGTCAATAGTAGAATAAAGTTTACCTACATATCTCCATGTTCCGAAAATATTAAGATCTTTTACTGGTTTTACAGTAAGTCCTAATGATGCAGTCATCTGAGGAATACTGTTGTTACTTGAACCTCCTACTTTTACTTTATCTAAGTATAGTTCGTTTCCTGCTGAACCTGCTAAAGTAACAGGATTATTATTATCGTCGAATGAAGCTACATTAGCATTTCCTTTATAATAGTAATCTCCCCAAGAGAACATCCCCTGAATTTCTAAGAAACGGTTTGGTTTGTAAACTCCATCGAATTCTACTCCCTGGTGAACTTCTGTAATACCATTGATTTCAGAATAACCTGTAGTCGTTGTACCATCAGCTAAAGTGAAAGTCTGGCTAGTTTTTCTCAACCATCTGTCTTTCCACTGTGTTCTGTACACGTTTACATTAGCAGTGAATTTTGCAGACCTGAACCCATAACCAACTTCTGCTGAAGAAATTTTCTCGTTCGTTAAATAAGGGTTAACAAGCTGTTGGTTACTTGGATAAACTGTGTTAAGGAATGGTTGCTTGCTATAATAACCTAAGTTAGCAAATACGTTATGCTGCTCATTAATGTTATAGTTAGCACCCCCTTTAATATTATATCCGAAAATATTTTTAAATCCTGTTTTCGTGTTGATGGTTTGACCTCTTAATGTGCTTCCGTCTACTACATAGTTATCAATTCTCTGGTAACCTTGATTAGATACGGAACCTTGTAAGAATGCAGATAGATTATTTTTAGTATATTCTACTTGTGCAAATCCACTATACCAAATAACTTCTCCGTCATTGCTATACCCTACCTGATCTTCAGCTGGAGCTAATTTTCCTCCGAAAGGATTCCACGAAAGTTTTTTGTAATCATAAAGTGCATTTACTATTCTAGGTGTAGCGATGTTTTTGTTAGCCGCATCTTTATATCCTTTAGCTCCGTAAAGGTCTGTAAGCACCTGATAATGGTAACCGTAGTAGTATCTGTCGTCAGTACCGATTGAGAAATTCCAGTTATCATTAACTTTATGTTGGAAGTTTGCTAAAATACCATACCAGTTGTGTGAATTGATACTTGATCGACGAACAATTGTGCTTCCTGCACCTGCAGTATTTAAATTAACCGCTGCGTTCGCTGCAAAAAGAGCATCATAGTTAATGTGTCCTGAAGCATCTGTAAAGCTGGCATCATTGATACTTTTATTTCCTAGTCGTCCTAAATCACCTGTTCCACCACCTCTACCGTTAGACATGTATAAAACTGTACTTAATTTAGACTTTTCATTCATTGTCCAGTCCCAGTTTAACATCATCACCGGCTTAGAATAGTAGTTGGCTCTGTTTGCTAAAGCTACTTTATTTCCGTTGGAATCTGTGTAATAACCAAAATCTGAATTATATCTTCTATATGGAGTCCCGTCATGATCTGGGTTATAGTTAATATAGTTTTGGATAGTCGGTGCAAAAGTTCTTTGATCGTGCCACTGAGGTGCAGAAGTAATTGAGAACTGTAAGTTATGTTTTTTGTTGATTTCATAACCTAATGCAAAGAAATATGCATAAGATTCATAATCAGTATTTTCAATATAAGTACCTCCGGCTTGTCTGCTCATTAAGAATGATGCGGAAACACCATCCTTAGATTTTCCGGTATTATAAGCAAAAGATGTTTTTAAATAGTCATTGTTACCAACTCCTAATCTAATAACCCCACCTCTTTTCATGTCTGCGGACTTGGTAATGAAGTTCATTGTACCTCCTACAGAAGCAATCGCTAATTTAGATGATCCTAAACCTCTTTGAACCTGCAATGTACTTGTTACGTCAGATAATCCAGTCCAGTTTGAGAAATAAACAGTACCGCCCTCCATATCGTTTACAGGCATACCATTTACCATTACTGCAATGTTTCTGGACTCAAACCCACGCATAACAATTTGAGAGTCTCCGAAACCACCACCTCCTTTTGTAGCATATACAGAAGGTGTTGTGTTTAGTATTTCGACAAGTTCTTGGTTTCCTTGTCTTTCTAAAATCTGTGCAGCTTTAATAGTAGATACTGCAACAGGCGTTTTTCTATCTTTAGCGATATCTGTAACACCTCTTAAGATTACCTCCTCAATGTCCTTAGATTTAGTTTTCGTAGAATCCTGAACTTCTTGAGCGTAATAAACACTAGCTGTAGATAATGTAATAACCGCAGTTAGTATCGATTTGTTGATTAATTTCATAATCGTTAGTAATAATTAGATTTAATTTTCTGCAAAATTCGCAAAATAAAATTTAACTATTATTAACTCAATGTTAATTTTTAATAAGTCTTAATAACGTTAAAGTGTTAAAAATCAATATTATGGCTAAAAATTGAATTTTTGTATGAAAAAAGTCATGTTATTGAATTTTTAACAAAGTGGGGGTGTTTTTGTTAAAAATTCAACGCTATTTCACTGCTTTGAGACTCAGATCTATATTCTCAGCAGAGTGTGTAAGGGCTCCTACAGAGATATAGGTAACACCTGTGGATGCAATTTCTTTCAGCATATCGCGGGTAATTCCTCCCGAGGCTTCAGATTCACAAGAGCCATTGATCATTTTTACAGCCTCCTTCATTGTTTTTACATCCATATTATCGAGCATGATTCTGTCGACCTTTGCGTTAATGGCTTCCTGAACTTCTTCAAGGTTTCTGGTTTCAACCTCTATTTTTAACTTTTTCTTATTCTTTTTAACGTAATCTTTTGCCATTGCCACGGCATTGGTAATGCTTCCGTTGTAATCAATATGATTATCTTTCAGCATAATCATATCATAAAGACCATATCTGTGATTGGTTCCGCCGCCAATAGCTACCGCCCATTTTTCGCACATTCTGAAGTTGGGAGTTGTTTTTCTTGTATCTAAAAGTTTAGTTTTTGTACCTACTAATCTGGAATCCCATTCATGGGTAAGGGTGGCAATACCACTCATTCTCTGCATGCAGTTAAGAACAAATCTTTCAGTAGAAAGGATGGATCTTGCACTTCCTGTAACAGTAAGGGCAACGTCTCCGAATTTACAGGGAGTTCCATCTTTAATGAAAACTTCCACTTTAAGATTTTTGTCAAATGTCTTGAAAATGATTTCTGCCAATTCAACACCTGCAAGAATACAGTCCTGTTTCACTAAAAGCTTAGCACTTTGTACAAGGTCCTGTGGAATAGTAGATAGGGTAGAGTGGTCTCCATCCTGAATATCTTCCTCAAGTGCGTTTTTTATGAATGTTTTTAATGCTTTATCTGTAACGTATGCTGGTCTTTTCATTATATTATGCTTTTAAGCTAAATCTTTATTATAAAACGCTCCTTTATTCTCTGTCATTTCCATAGACTGGGTAATGATGAGGTGCGCAACGGTTGTTAAGTTTCTTAATTCCGAAAGTTGTGGTGAAAGAATGGAATAGTGGTAGATTTCATCCACAGCGGCTGCAATTTCCTGGTGTTTTTGCAGTGCCATATTCAGACGTCTGTTACTTCTTACAATACCAACAAGATCACTCATCATTTCCTGAAGTTGTTTTCTCAGATAGCTGACGATAACCATTTCGTCCATGATCTTCATACCTTCTTCATTCCATTCCGGAACGGCTTTCAGATCATCAAAGTTGAAATTGTTTTCATTAAGAAGATCTACCGTTTTCATAGCTGCATTATGCCCGAAAACCAAGCCTTCAAGAAGTGAGTTTGAAGCAAGCCTGTTGGCGCCATGAAGTCCTGAGTTGGTACATTCTCCTACTGCAAAAAGATTTCTGATGGAAGACTGTCCGTCCCTGTCTACTTCAATCCCACCCATCAGATAATGGCAGGCTGGAACGACAGGAATCAATTGAGTGAAAGGATCAATTCCTTCGTCTTTGCATTTTTTATAAATATTCGGGAAATGTTCTAAGAATTTTTCATGGTTCATTTCCTTGCAATCCAAGCCAACAAATTCGTCTCCGGTAATTTTCATTTCGGCATCGATGGCTCTTGCAACAATATCTCTTGAGGCCAATTCTTCACGTTCATCATATTTATGCATGAATTTTTCACCTCTTTTGGTTCTTAATTTTGCTCCATCTCCACGAACGGCTTCTGAAATTAAAAACAACATTCCATCCATTTTGCTGTAAAGAGCGGTTGGGTGGAACTGGTAATATTGCATATTGGAAACCTTTCCTTTGGCACGGGCAACGAAAGCAATTCCGTCTCCGGTTGCAATTGTAGGATTGGTAGTATTTTTATAAACATGTCCGGCACCTCCTGTAGCAACCAGTGTTATTTTAGAAGTAATTTTTTTGATGGTTTTGGATTTCTCATCCAGAATATAAGCCCCGTAGCAGTGGATGTCTCCTTCATTAAGTTCTTTTCCCGGAACGTGGTGCTGAGTAATGATGTCAATGACATAATGATGATCAAGAATTTCAATATTAGGGCTGTTATTGGCTGTTTCCAGCAAAGCTCTTTCGATTTCAAAACCTGTGATATCTTTATGATGGACGATTCTGTTTTCAGTATGACCGCCTTCTCTTCCTAAAGCGAATTTGCCGTTCTTCATATCGAACTGTGCTCCCCATTCTACAATTTCATTGAATCGTGCAGGAGCTTCTCTTACCACCATCTCTACGACATCACGTTTATTTTCTCCGTCACCGGCACGCATCGTGTCGTCAATATGTTTTTGAAAATTGTCATTTTGAAAATCTGTAACGACAGCGAGACCGCCTTGTGCATATTTGGTATTGCTTTCGTCTTCGTCAGACTTGGTTACAATAATGATTTTGGCATCAGGGTGCTGTTCAGAAACTTTAATGGCATAGGAAAGTCCGGAAATGCCGGAACCAATTACTAATACATCCGCTTTTATCATATGCTGGCTTTAGGTACAATCGTTTAAGATTAAATAAATTTAAACAATTTTTCGTTTGGTTTTCTTACTTTTTTCATGTGCTGGAAGTGATCTTCTTCAGAACGGTAACCTAAAGCGAGGGTAACAGTTACTTTTTCTGTTTCAGGGTCGGTATTCAGAATTTCTTCTATAAGATCCTGACGGAAGCCTTCCATCGGACAGGAATCTATATTTTCAATAGCGGCGGCATACATAAGATTGGCCAATACTATATAAGACTGTTTTTCTGCCCAGTTGAAAATTTCATCATGTGTTTTCTGGTTGATATGCTGATTAATGCTGTTTCTGAAAGGGTCCAGTGTTTCCATAGGAGTATTTCTTACTTCAGAAATATGATTAAAATACCCTCGGATATAGTTCTCTTCTATCACTTTTTTTGAAATAATAACAATAAGATGAGAACAGGTGGAAATCTGAGATGGATTATAAAAAGCAGGAATTAATTTCTGTTTCATCTCTTCACTTTCAACAACCACAATTTTATAAGGCTGAAGTCCCAGCGAACTGGCAGACAGCTTTCCTGACTCAAGAATGTTGTGAAGAGTTTCCTGAGGAATAATCTGATGATTGAATTTTTTTACAGAATATCTTCTGCTTAAAGCTTCCAAATAATTCATACGACAAATTTAAGAATTGAATATGAATAAAGAGTCTTTAAAATGAAATATCTCCTGCCTGTTCATACAAAAAAAATCACCCCGACCGGCGGGGTGATTCTTTTGATGTGGTGGAACGTGTAATTATTCTCTGTTTTTTACAACAATCCAGCCTGAGAATTTTATCGGAGTACTGTTTTTATTATTTTCATTCCATGAAACAGAATACCAATAGTTTCCTGTAGGGACTTTTTTATGTCCATTGGTAGTTCCTGCCCATTTGTAGCCATTGGTTTTATCGGCCTGGAACATTTTATAACCATATCTGTCGAAGATGGCAATTTCCAGATTTTGTTTATTGGCTAATGCGGAGTAATCAACAAAATCATTGATTCCATCATCATTAGGTGTAATTATATTAATAAGATTCGGTACTGTAATATTAACTTCAACAGGAACGCAATTATAGGCATCTCTTACATATACTTTAGCTTCTCCTCTTGCAATATTGGTAAACACATTGGAATCCTGCCAGTTGATATTATCCATAGAATACTGGTAAGGAGGAGTTCCACCGTTAGCATATACTGTTACTGTACTTCCTGAAATGTCAACCGTGGTAATAACAGGATTGTCGGAAGGATATACTGTTACTTTTTGTGTGGCAATACAATCTCCGGTTTTCAGTTTAACCCAGTAAGTACCTACTCCTACATTCTTGATGGATTGAGTGGTTGCTCCTGTGCTCCATTCATAGCTTTTGAATCCGGCTCCCGCATCTAATGTTGTGGTGTTTTCAATACAAATTGTCTTGTCAAGTAAAGTTCTTGAATAAACAGGAGGTATTACAGTTAAAGTAACTTTAGCAATAGAATAGCATCCATTTCCATTAAAAACTTTAATATAAACAACTCCATTAGGAGCAATGTATGCTGCCGGAGTTGAGATGGCATTAGTTCCACTGATAGCATCTGTCAACGATGGATAATACTCTTTTGTCAGTCCGCCCTGGGAAACAACAGCTCCTGTAAGGTTAAAAGAAGCCATAGATGGATTGGTTTCAATGAAACATGATTTGAGTTCAACGTCATTAACAACTACTACTGGGTAAATATTCAGTGTAATTTTAGAAGTACTGACACAACCCTGAGGTGTGGTTACTTTTACATATATTGTCGCTGCAGCAGAAGCATAGGCAGAAGGATTTGTTATCTGGTTCGTACCGTTATTCAGGTCGTATAAAGTAGGATAGAATTCTTTGGTAACTCCGGCAACAGTTGTTACAGCAGCAGTATTGAGGTCAAAGGTTGCTGTTCCTGCATTGTTGTTATTACATCCGCTAAGAGTGGCATCTGTTGCTGCGAATGGTGTAGGGTTAAGCTGAATAACACCATCACCATTATCACAAAGAGTAGACGTAGGATCTTTTACCACCACCTTAATCGTTGTATTTCCGGAATACTGGAAACTTGTAGGATTGGCAATAGGAGTAGAACTTCCCAATACATAATAAGTGAAAATATAATTTCCGGGATTATTTACAAATTGAGAATTATAAGAAGTAAGGTCTACTGTACCATTTCCGGTAGCTGGATTTGTACAAACAAATGGAGTTATGGTATTGCTTAAAATAGGAACTTTATCTACATATACTTTAACGTCTTTAATAGAATGTCTTGCACTGGCACCTCCGGTTGCTGCAGAGAAACCAAAATATCCCTGTGACATTCCCACTGCTCCTCCGGAAGGAGCAAAAGACTGATCTACGATAAGAACTCCGTTTATTCTTACTTTGATAATCCAGTTTGTAGGGTTGGTAAGGTCTGTTTCGCCATTTACTTCAACGTGTCTGTAGGTGTCTCCTACAAACGGCTGGGTAGCAATAAGGTCCGGAGAGTGGAATGTGCTTCCCGGAGTGGTGTTGAACTCGATATTATTACCTGCTGTGTTATTGGTACCATAAAGAATGTGAACTTTACTCATCTGGCCTTCAGTGGTATTGTTGAAAATATCAAAACCAACCATGAGCCCTGAAGCATTGGCAGGAATTCCCAGACCTCCTCCTGATACAAATCCTGTTGGCGGATTGGCAAGATACCAGAAAGTAAAGCCGTCTCCTTTTCCAAACTGAGTGGTTCCGTTTCCGTCTATTCTGAAATCGAATTCTACTTTCCATTTATCACAATAGCTTAAGGTAATAGGAGTGGATAATTTTACAGCTCCATATCTGCTGGTTTGATCAGTGGTAAGTCTTACAAAGTCTCCGCTTACTATAGCGTCAGAGACCAGATCCCAGCCTGTCGTATTGACAGGATTTCCGGTAAGTTGATAGGTTTGCGAAAGAAATCTTCCCGGCAGGCATAATAAGATAGTCAGTAAAAAAATGAGTATATCTTTTTTCATAGTGGATGGATTATGATGTTATTGTTTTTTTTGATATAAAATTGTTTTTGTGTTTACATTATTGATGATAAGCAGCGTCCGGCCTCAATCTGGTTGGGCAAATCCTGTTTTTTAATACCGAAACTACCCCAAATGAGGTAGTTTCTGATAGTAATTTTATTCTCTGTTTTTAACCAATACCCAGCCTGAGTATTTAGTTTCAGTATTGTCTTTGTTGTTTTCGTTCCATGAAATGGTGTACCAGTAAGTTCCTGTAAGAACTTTTTTACCGGAAGCAGTTCCGTCCCATGTAAAGTTTCTCATTTTTCCGGCTTCGTACAATTTGTTGCCATATCTGTCGTAAACAATAAATATCAGATTTTTCTTGTAAGCCAGTGCTGAGTAATCAATGAAATCATTCACGTTGTCGCCGTTTGGAGTGATAGCATTAATCAGGTTAGGAACAGTAATCTGAACTTCAACAGGTGTGCAATTGTAATAATCTTTTACATAAACTCTTACTTCGCCCCTTGCTAAACCTGTGAATATGTTGCCAGGCTGCCAGTTCATTCCATCCAGAGAAAACTGATACGGAGGAGTTCCGCCTGCTACATTTACTGTTATGGTGTTGTTGTCAATATCAATGCTGGAAATCACCGGATTTGCAGATGCTTTTACATTGACAGTCTGCGTAGTGATACAGTTGCCGGTTTTCAATTTTACCCAATAACTACCAACGCCTACATCTTTGATAGATGAAGTTGTTGCTCCGGTGCTCCATTCATAGCCGTCAAATCCAGGTCCTGCATCCAGATCTGTTTTTTCTCCGATACAAATGATTTTGTCTTTCAGAACAGAAGAGGTTACAGGTGGTAATACAATAAGGTTGATTTTAGCAATATTAAAGCATCCGGTGGCGTCTGTTACTTTAGCGTACACTGCAGTACTTGTAGATAAATACTGGAGAGGATTCATAATTTCGTTGGTACCGTCTAAAGCATTGGCGATGGATGTGTAGTATTTTTTTGCAGTGCCTGCTCCTAAAGTAGTAACATCTGCGGTTGTCAAGTTAAAGATAGCACTCGTAATATTATTTTCAATGAAACATGATCTTAGAGTAGCTTCTTTCACAGGAGTGTCCGGATAGAATGCAAGGGTAATTTTTGCTGAACCTGTACATCCCTGAGGAGTTGTTACTTTTACATAAACAGCTCCGGGAGCAGATAGGTAATTGTCAGGATTTTGAATTTCATTCGTATCGGCGTTGAGGTCTGCTAAAGTTTTATAATATTTTTTTGTAACTCCCGGAACATTGGTCACCGCTGCTGTATTCAGATTGAAAGCTGCTGTTCCTGCTTTGTTATTATTACATACCGTAATCGTTTTGTCTTCCGCTTTGAAAGGAGCAAGAACCAATAAAATTTTACCATCCGGGTTATCACAAAGTAGTCCTGCATTATCTTTAATAACAACTGTTACTGTTGAGTTAGCATTGAATTGATAATTGGTGGGATTCGCAATAGGTGTAGAGCTTCCAAATGGATAATAGGTAAATGTATAATTGGAAGGATTGCTGACAAACTGTGAATTGAAAGAAGTAAGGTTTACTGATCCGTATCCGGTTGTAGGATTAGGACAGAATGACTGTGTTGCTGAATTCTGTAAAATCGGAACTTTATCCGTATAAATTTTTACATTTTTAATGGAATGTCTGGATCTTGCACCTCCTGTAGAAGCTGAAAAACCAAAATATCCTACAGTCATTGCAGCAGCAGCACCTGAAGGCGCAAAAGACTGATTGCAAATTACATTACCGTCTATTGTTATTTTTATAATCCAGCTGGTAGGAGCTGCAGGATCTACCTGTGCCGTTACTTCAACGTGTTTAAAAGTTGTTCCCTGAAAAGGCTGTGTCGTATTCAGATCCGGGGAATGGAAAGAACTTCCGGGAACATTAAAAAATTCGACATTATTGTTGTCAGTGGTGTTTTGAACCAGTCCATAACCAACGTGTACCTTACTCATGGTAGCAGTGGTGGTATTGTTATAAGTGTCAAGTCCTACAACAAGTCCTACAGCATTTTGAGACACTCCAAGTCCTGAGCCTAATACACTGGCTACCGGAGGGTTGGCAAGGTACCAGAAGGCAATTCCATCTCCATTGGAGGTTTGGTTGGAATCCATCCTGAAATCAAATTCCACTCTCCATTTGTCGCAATATTTTAAATTAATGGGGTCATTCAGCCTGATAGAACCGGATTGGTTGTTGGTATCCGGGGTCAGCTGAATAAAATCTGTGTTTACCTGAGTAGGGGAGACCATCGTCCATCCGGTAGTATTCACTGGATTTCCGATAAGCTGATAAGTTTGAGCGAAGGACTTTCCAGCTATACAGAGTAAGAAAACAGATAAATACAATAATAGATTTTTATTCATTTATAATGGGACTTAGATTAATATGTAAAGATATTAAATCCCAATTAAATAATATGTATTTAATGTTAATCTTGCTTAAATTTTAATAATATTTTAAAAAAATACTATAAATTATGATATAATGCTGAATATTGCAGTAGCTAATACGTATTTGTATTAATTAAATTAAAATAAGGAATTGTTATCTAAACTCTCAAAATAGGTATCAATTTCGAGATCTGAGGAACTGGCTGCTGCTACGGCTAATTTATCGCAAAGTTCGTTTTCAAAATGTCCGGCATGACCTTTTACCCAATGCATTTTCGGGTTGTGTTTGTTGTAGAGTTCAATGAATTTTTTCCAGAGATCAGGGTTTTTTACATTCTTCCAGCCTCTCTTGATCCATCCGGCAATCCAGTTTTGGTTGATAGCGTCAGATACATATTTACTGTCGGTATACACATGGATGTCATTTTCTGTAGATTTCAGTTTTTCCAATGCAGTGATGACCGCCAGAAGCTCCATTCTGTTGTTGGTGGTTTTTCTAAAACCTTTGGAAAATGTTTTCTGGTAATTTTTTTCAGGAACGCGCATAAGAATTCCATATCCGCCTTTTCCCGGGTTTCCGCTGCAAGCTCCGTCCGTATAAATTTCGATTCTCAAATCTGCTTTTTAATAATTGATGTATTGACTGTAAAATTAAACTGAATTGATCTGAATTTTAATCTTTGCTTAAAAAGGGAAGTCATCATCGTCATCAAAGTCATTCATTGAAGACCCTGAAAGTTTTGAACTATCCGGAAGATCAAATGCTGCTCCTGGCTGAATCGTTGTTTTGATCTTGTCAAATCCGCTTGGCTCTCCGAAGTTGGAAGGATATCCTCCTCCGGCACCACTGTCAAACGCTGCTTCAATATCACCGAATTTTGCAAAATGTTTCAGGAATGATAATCTTACATCTGCTGTAGCACCATTTCTGTGTTTTGCAATGATCAGTTCGGCCTGGTTTTCTGTAGAAGTTTCCTGTCCTTCTTCGTCATTATCCCAAACCGTAATTTTATAATACTCCGGTCTGAAGATGAAAGATACGATATCCGCATCCTGCTCAATTGCTCCGGATTCCCTCAGGTCTGAAAGCTGAGGTCTTTTTCCAGGTCGGGCTTCCACACTTCTTGAAAGCTGTGACAGGGCAATGACCGGTACGTTAAGTTCTTTTGCAATTGCTTTTAATGAACGTGAAATCATGGAAATCTCCTGTTCACGGTTTCCAACTCCTTTTCCGCTGCTACTACCTGCGGTCATCAGCTGAAGGTAGTCGACCATGATAAGTCTTACTCCATGCTGCATTACCAGTCTTCGGCATTTTGCACGGAAGTCGAATATGGAAAGGGAAGGTGTTTCATCAATATATAAAGGAGCGTTCTCCAATTCAGATACATTGGAGAATAGTCTTTGCCATTCTTCATCATCCAGGGTTCCTTTTCTTAATTTTTCTGATGAGATTCTTGTTTCGGAAGCAATCATTCTGGTAATAAGCTGTACCGAGGCCATCTCGAGAGAGAACAGAGCCATAGGAATTTTGTGCCCTACTGCAATATTTCTTGCCATGGAAAGCAGGAATGCTGTTTTACCCATCGCGGGACGGGCTGCAATAATGATAAGGTCAGAATTCTGCCAACCACCGGTTTCCTTATCCACATCTCTGAATCCTGAAGGAACTCCGGAAAGTCCTTGTTTATCTTTTAAAGATTTAATGGTATCAATGGCTTGTTTTACCAATGAGTTGGCAGTATCGAATCCTTTCTTAATCGTTCCGTTGGTAATCTCGAAGAAAGACTGCTCTGCCTTGTCCAGAAGTTCAAAAACATCTGTCGATTCCTTGTAAGAAGAATCAATAACATTAGCAGAAACATTAATAAGACTTCTTAAAATATACTTTTCAAGAATAACACGTACGTGATATTCGATATGGGCAGATGAACTTACTCCCATTGTAAGATCAATGATGTAGTGATCACCACCTGCCTGACTCAGTTTGTCTTCTTTTTTTAAATCCTGAATAATCGTCATTAAGTCTACCGGGTGGTTGCCTTCATACAATTTTAAGATAGTAGAAAAGATGACCTGATGTCTGGGATCATAAAACACCTCCGGAGTAAGAAGGTCAATGGAATGGTCAAGACCTTTTTTGTCAATCAAAAAAGTTCCGATAACCAGTCTTTCAAAGTCCACTGCATTGGGAGGCATTTTTCCATCCGCAATAGACAATTCTTTTGCAAAGTTTCCGTGTGTCAGGGATGATAATGTTTCTTTCTGCGCCATGATGCAAAGATAGTTTATTTAAAAAATAATAGAAAAATAGTATTCAACAAATTATTAGCAGTCTTTCGTAAAATGCTGTAAACAGGAGGTTGGACTTGTTGATAAAAAAAATCACCTCAGTCTGAGGTGATTTTTCAAAAAGATGAAGTAAAACTTATTCTTTATTTTTTACCAATACCCATCCTGAATATTTGGTTTCGGTATTGTCTTTATTGTTTTCGTTCCACGAGATCGTGTACCAGTAAGTTCCGGTTAGGATTTTCTTACCAAATGCTGTTCCGTCCCAAGTGAAGTTATTCATTTTGTTAGCTTCATGAAGTTTGTTTCCATATCTGTCATATACAATGAAGATAAGGTTTTTCTTGTAAGCTAATGCTGAGTAATCAATAACATCATTTACATTATCTCCGTTCGGAGTAATCGCGTTGATAAGATTAGGGACAGTCACGGTTACCTGAATAGGCGTACAGTTATAAGTATCTTTTACATATATCGTATTTTCTCCTCTAGGAAGTCCTGTGAATACATTGGAGTCCTGCCAGTTAACACCATCAATAGAATATTTGTAAGGAGGAACTCCCCCTGAAGCTGTTACTGTGATGTTGTTGTTGGTAATCTCGATTCCTGAAACCACTGGCTGAAGGCTTGGATGTACACGTACTTCCTGAAGTGTGAAGCATTTTCCGGTCTGAAGTTTTACCCAATAAACCCCAACTCCTACGTTGTTGATAGATTGTGTAGTTTCACCCGTGCTCCATTCGTAGCTTACAAATCCAGGTCCAGCGTCTAAAGAGGTTTTGGCTTCAGCACAAATTGTCTTATCTTTTAATACCGCTGATTTTACCGGAGGCAATACAATCAGTTCTATTTTAGCAATTGAATAACACTGTTTGTCATTATTTACTCTTGCATATACTGTTTTGCTTTCTGAAAGATAGTTTAATGCTGCTATAATAGGGTTTGTCTGTGCTTTAGCATCAGCTACAGTTGTATAATATTTAATGGTAGTTCCGGTAGGTGTTGGAACAGCTACTCCGATGTCAGCCTTGGAAAGATCAAATGTTGAACGGGTAACGTCATTATCAATATAACAGTTTTGAAGTACAGCATCTTTCAGTACAACTGATGGGTAGAATAATAATCTGATAGTAGTAGTTGCGATACATCCGAAAGAAGAAATTACTTTTACATATACGGTTGATTCAGCAGAAACGTAGTTGGTAGGATCTGTAATTTCATTAATTTCAGCATTCATATCCGCAACCGTAGCATAATACTTAATGGTTGCTCCGGCTCCTCCAAATACATTGGCTGTTGTTAAGTTATATTTTGCAGTACCTGCTCCGTTGTTGTTACAGGAGTATAAAGTAGCCGAATTGGCAGAAATACCCACATTCACAAACTTGAACTTTCCGGTTATGAAACATCCGTTGATAGGGTTGCTCGGATTGGTGGGATCCTGATACACAATTCTGTAATAATATGTTGTAACTCCGTCTACAGTGGCTACCGTAAGTGGATTTTGTCCTGTAAGGGCATCGTTGGTTGTTTTGTGATAAGTAACCTTGAAGTTGGGGCTGTTACCATTAATAATTGCTGCAGATAATGTTGTAAAATCAAACTGGGTAGGCAGCGCACAAACCATTACCTGATTAGGATCATTAGGAGCTGCTCCCGGTATTCCAGGCGCGATAAATGGGTTAGGCGAAAGAACAGGATCGTTAAATGCAGAACTTAAGCTTGCCGTTCCTGTCCATTCTAAAGAAAAACCATTAACGGATCTACTGAAGTTGTCAATAACCAGATAATAAGTCTGGCCAACCAATACATCCATATAGGGACTCCATTTACCATTGTTCATACTGGATGTAACACCTGGTGGATTGGTAGGGAATACGGCTGGTGGAGCAAGAGTCAGATCGAGACCTGTATCTCCTGAAGTGCCGCTATAGTTACATCTTATGGGTTGTATGAAAACGTGATCCGCATTCTGTAACGAAGCACAGCCGTTAGCTGTTGGTCCGTAAACTGCAAAATCATAATCATCATCCTGATCGTTAGGTTTTATTGTAAATGCCAGTGTTCCTGGTGTGGATACTGTAAAAGTGTACCAAACTGTATATCTTTCATTGGTACTGAGGCATCCACCGTTTTGGTTAAGAATTTCTATTATATTCCCCGGGCCCGAAGGGGTGTATGAAATGTCAGAATTACCACAGATGGGAATTGCTGTGACACAATCTGACTGTGAATAGGCCATTTGCGCTATCAATAAAATAAAAAGAAGTAATATTTTTTTCATTGTTAAAACTTTTTTGTTAAACAAACTTGAAATCAATAAATTTTTATCATTATTTGTAAAAGAAAAAGCCGCCAAAGCGGCTTTTTATATTGTGGTGTTTTATTCTCTGTTTTTTACAACAATCCAACCTGAAAACTTGAAAGGAGTATTCTTTTTGTCATTCTCGTTCCATGTTACAGAATACCAGTAGGTACCTGTTGGTATGTTCTTGCCACCAATTTTACCATCCCATTTATAACCATTGGATTTGTCTCCCTGGTGGATTTTTGTTCCATATCTGTCAAAGATACTCAAAATAAGATTCTGTTTATCAGCCATAGCAGAATAATCCACTACGTCATTCACACCATCTCCGTTTGGAGTAATCATATTGATAAGGTTAGGAACCACTACTGCAACTTCAATTGGCTCGCAGTCATAAGCATCTTTTACATAGACTTTGTAAGTTCCTCTTGCTACATTGGAGAATACATTAGAAGGCTGCCATAAAATCTTATCCATAGAATACTGATAATCCGGTGTTCCTCCAATAACATTGATTGTCAATGTAGTATTGTTAATGTCGATATTTGTTACAACTGGTTGCTCAGAAGGATAAACGGTTACCTTTTGAGTGGCAACACATTCACCTGTTTTTAATTTTACCCAGTAAACACCTACTCCCACATCTTTAATAGACTGTGTTGTTGCTCCTGTGCTCCATTCATAGCTTTTGAACCCAGGTCCGGCATCTAAAGTGGTCGTGTCTTCCATGCAGATAATTTTGTCTTTCAGAACACTGGATGTTACTGGAGCAATTACAGTTAAACCAATTTTTACCACTACATAACATCCTCTGGTGTCGGATACTCTTACATATACTAAGCCGCTTGGTGCAATATAATTAGCATTTAAAATTTGGTTGGTTTCATCTATTGCGTCTGTTAGTGAAGGGAAGTATTTTTTAGTGATCCCTGCCTGTGGTGTAATTACAGCAGCATTATCCAAGTTGAATAAAGCTGTTGAAGGATTGGCTTCAATAAAGCATGATCTCAATTCAGCATCTTTTGCAATGATTTGCGGATAGAATTTAAGGGTAATTTCTGCAATATCACTACATCCAAATGCAGAAGTTACTTTTACATATATTTTACCTTCAGCAGAAACAAACTGATAGATGTTGGTGATCTCATTGATTGAGTTATTCAGATCATATAATGTGTAATAGTATTTTTTAGTTGCCGTTGGATCAGCAAAAACTGCAGCAGTGGTAAGATCATACGTTGCCGTACCTGCATTGTTGTTGTTACAGCTTGTCAGCGTTACATCGGTAGCGGTGATTGTACCATCTTTAAATTTAAATTTACCAGTCTGTCTACATTTATTAATAGGGCTGTTGGGGTTAGTCGGGTCAGTATAGTTGATACTGTAGAAATAAACTCCAACAGGAGTAACTGTTTGAGGTCCAACAAGAGGGTTGTTACCTGTTAAAGCATCATTCTGACTTGTGTGGTAGCTAATGTTGAAGTTAGGGTTACCATTAAGAATTCCTGCGGATAATGATGCGAAATCAAAAGTCGCCGGATTTGAACAGATCACTACTTCTCTTGGGTCAGCAGGATTAGCTCCTGGAATTCCCGGTGGGATAAATGGATGAGGCTGTATATTCGGATCAGTGAACGGAGAAGACAAAGTAGCTGTTCCACCCCATGATAATTTGAATCCGTTAGCTGTTTCTCTGTGGTTATTTACAATGATATAGTAAGTCTGACCAGGCAGTACATCCATGTATTTTACCCATTTATCTCCTGTTGCATCCTCACTAAGGTCAGTAGCGGTCATATTAAGACCTGTATTTCCACTTAGTCCGGAATAAGAACAACGTATAGGAGTTCCTAGGTTTCCGCAAGATTTGTTGGGTCCATATACTCCAAAGTCATAATCATCTCCCTGGTCGTTAGGGATGATTTCGAAAGTAAGGGTTCCTCCTGTAGCGATGGTAAAAGAATACCATACGGAGTACTTCTCGTTAGAAGTTAAACATCCACCCAGGTTTTCTGCAATGTCTCCATGCCCGCCTGGTGTATATGAAATGTCAGAGTTACCGCAGACTGCCATTGCAGTGCCACAATCTGATTGTGCAAATAAAATATGTGAAAATATGAGTAATAAAACAAGTAATGTTTTTTTCATGAGAATTAATTTTTAAAACAAATATTAAATGTGTTTAATTATTAAAAAATGCTGTTTTATCTGATACAAAATACTGTTTATCAAAATATTCAATGAATTTTCAGGTTTTCGTATTAAAAAAAACTGATCGTCCCAATTTACTCGGGAGATCATACATTTTTTTACTGTTAATTTGTTCCGATCAGCTGTTTTCCCCAAGTAGGTGAACTTGATGAGGCGTCTGACATTTCAAATTCTTTGGCTGCTTTTTGATAGAACTTTATAGCTTCTGTCTTGTTCCCTTGCTTTTCAGCTATTTCCGCTTTTAAAAAAGAAAGTCTTGGATTGTTCTTTAAAGTTGTTTCCGCTTTAGCCATAAAGCCTGCAGCCGTTTTTAGTTCCTTTTGAGGATCTGCAGCTGTTTTTATTCTTATTTTCTGAAAATGAATAAGAGCAAGAAGAAGATTGACCTCTCCATTATTTTTTTCCGAAGCAAGAGCCTGCATTGCAAGTTTTCTGGCAGATTCATTAGGTTCTCCAAGAGGGCTGTTCGGACTATTCTTTAAAAGGAAATTGGTTTTAAGATACAATGCTGCTGCTGCATAGTAATTAGCCTGCCATTTTTCTGAAGTTTTAGCTTGTGAAAACTTAGAAAAAAGCATATCATAGTCATTTTCTGTTTTAGCATTATTGAATTGTAAAACAGATTGTTGTAAGGTTTGGTCTGAAAAGAATTGAGCATTCATCAGAGAACCTGTCATGAGAAAGCTCAAAATTAGTAAAAGTTTAGTCATAGGGGGATATTTTATGAAGCAAATATAAAAAATTATTAACGTTAAATTAAAGATTTTGAGATATATTTAATGAAAGTAACATATTGGTTTTAAATGTGGTATTTTATTCTGTTGATTAAATTATATGAAGATCGTAAAGATATATATAGTTTTGATGAATATTTCTGGTTTAATTATTTTATAAATTTTAAAAAAACAGCTATAAAACAAAAATCAGAATAGAAAACGTTCTATTCTGATTTTAAGTATTTCGAATTCTTATTTTTTTTGTATCAGATTTTAAATTATTTGATAAACAATAAGTTAATATTGCATCTTTCTCAATTTAGGATTGGTGCTTCCAACAACAAGGGCCACTAAAACGGTCATACAGCCTCCGAATACCACAGAGCGCACAACGCCCAGGAGTTTGGCCATAAGTCCACTTTCGAACTGTCCCATTTCATTGCTTGACATGATGAAAATTGAATTCACACTCAGAACACGACCTCTTATATGATCCGGTGTTTTTAACTGTACAATGGTGCCTCGGATAACCACGGAAATTCCATCCAGCATCCCGCTCATCACCAGGAACATAAAAGACAGCCAGTATAATTTTGAGAGTCCGAATCCAATAATGCATAGCCCGAATCCTGTAACCACAGCAAGAAGTATTTTCCCCTGATTTTTGCGAAGGGGAACAATAGATAAAATAGTAATAATACACATTGAACCAATGTCTGAAGCTGCATTCAGTAAACCGAAACCTTCAGCTCCTGAATTCAGGATGTCTGTTGCAAATACAGGGATCATAGCTACGGCTCCGCCAAAAAGTACTGCAAACATATCAAGACATAGAGCTCCCAGAATCTCCTTGGTCTTAAAAATATAAGAAATTCCTTCACGCATGCTTTCTACTACATTTACTGTTTCTTTTTTGTATTCTGAATGCTGTTTGTGCAGTTGCCAGAAAAATAATGAAGCAACAAATATGAGTGTTAAAATAGCAACGAGAGTCCATTTTACGCCGATAAATCCAATCAGAACACCTCCGATAGCATGTCCGCAAACAGAAGATATCAGGAAAGTAGCCTGGTTCAGCGTTACGGCATTCGGAAGATTTTCCTTCTTTACAATTTTAGGAATCATGGAAGGAACAATAGGACCGATAAAGGCTCTTGCTATCCCTGTGAAAAAGATAACACCATAAATATAATAGGTAATCTGATGACCCGTAAAGTGCATTTCCACATCAAGAAATGCGGGAATCAACAAAAGGCCAATCAGAAAAATATATGCATAATTACAAATGAGTAGCAGTCTCTTTTTTTCATTCATATCAATAACATGTCCCGCATACAGCGCGCAGCTTACCGCAGGAATCACCTCTGAAAGTCCGATAAGGCCTATTGAAAATGGATCTTTTGTTAATTGATATACCCACCATCCAAGTAAAGTGGCAAGCATTCTGAAAGCTAAAACAATAAAAAATCTCCCGGTGAGAAGATTTCTGAACTCAACATTTTGTAATGTTTGTAACGGGGTAAAGGAAATCATGAACAAAAATAGCCCTAAAAATTTATTTAGGGCTATCCATATGACAATTTTTAAAAGATATATTAAATATATCTCAAAAGATAAAATCTATTTTAGTCCGCTCTGGAAGAACTCAATACGATCGCTGCAACACCTGCTGCTCCAATAATCGTAGCTCCTGCGGCAATTCTTGCTTTTCTTCTGTCTTTCACAGCCGCTATATTGGATTTAGGAATAATCACTTCTGTACTATCTTTTTTACCGGCAGTCCCTACAATATTTTCCCCAACAACATTTCTGAATAAGATGGTCTGCTTCGGAGAGCCGTCTCTCATAGTTACTTTATATATTTTTCCGGCTTCAAGATTAGAGTAGTTGTTTTTTGAAATATCTTCGCTGTATTTTGTAGTAGCACAAGATGTAATAACAAATAAAGATGTTAGTAAAGACGATTTCAACAGTACAGATGCTTTCATTATTTTCTTTTAGTTTTTCAAATTTATAATTTTTTTCGAATATACGTTTTTGGAATTGAAAAAATATGATTAAAGTTTGTAAATTTCTAAGAGATTTGCAATCTTTCTGTCATTAGCCAATCTTGGAGTCTTGTTTTGACCTCCTAGTTTTCCCTGGGATTTCGCATATTCATGAAAGGCATTTTTTGCAAGCCTGGTGATTTGTAATTTCTGTAAAATATTTCCCGAAATCAAATCATCATAGTAAGTGTTTCTTGCCCGAAGCTGTTGATCCAATTCATCTCTGAATGCTTCTAAATGCTCAGGTTCTTTTTCAAATTCAATCAGCCATTCGTGATAAGGGAGTCCTTCAGCCGGATTTACCTGTGGAGCCAGATGGAATTCTATAATCTGTGCAGGATGCTTTTCAAGAGTCGCTTTCATAGCTTCTTCTACCTCGAATGCTATCACATGTTCTCCAAATGCAGAGGTGAAATGTTTGGTTCTCCCGCTTACCAAAACCCTGTATGGGTCTTTGCTGATGAATCTTACAACGTCCCCAATAGAATAAGCCCATAGCCCGGAATTGGTCGTAAGAATCAATGCATAATCTTTATGAAGTTCGATTTCTTTTAAAGTTAATCTTCTTGCTCCAGGCTTGCCATATTCTTCCAAAGGAATGAATTCGTAGAAAATTCCATGATTGGTCAATAGCAGTAGTCCTTCTTTGGTGTAATCATCCTGAAAAGCAAAAAAACCTTCAGAAGCAGGGAAAGTCTGAACAATGTCTACTTTGCCTCCCAATAACTCTTCCATTTTATCACGATAAGGTTCATAGTTGACACCTCCTGTTACAATAAGCTGAAGATTGGGGAACAGCTGTTTGATCTTTTTACCATGTTTTTCTGTCAGCTTCTCAAAATACATGATCAGCCATGGTGGAATGCCTGAGATCAGCGTCATATTTTCATGTTCTGTTTCCTCAATAATTTTATCTACTTTGGTTTCCCAGTCTTCCATAATATTGGTTTCCCAGCTCGGCAGACGGTTTTTCTGAAGATAATTAGGAATATGATGGGCTACAATACCGGAAAGCCTTCCTGTTTTTATCCCAAATACTTCTTCCAGTTCCGGGCTGCCCTGAAGGAAAATCATTTTTCCATTCACAAAATCAGCGTTATTCTTTTTACTGATATAATGAAATAAAGCACTTTGAGCTCCGGCAATCTGAAATGGCATTCCTTCTTTAGAGATCGGAATATACTTAGAACCGGAAGTGGTTCCTGAAGTTTTTGCAAAATACTCTGGCGTTTCCGTCCATAGAATATTGGACTGTCCTTTTTTTACCCTTTCAATATAAGGTTTCAGATCTTCATAATCGGCCACAGGAACTCTGTCCTGAAATTCCTTTACAGAATGAATGTTTTCAAAATCATGTTCCCTCCCAAAAAGTGTTTTTTGAGCTGTTTTCACTAGAGAAAGCAACAAGTCCTCCTGGTTTTTCTCAGCATTTTTTTTGAAATCCTCCGCTTTTTGAACATGTTTTTTTGCCCAGATCAGCGCTGCATTTTTCTTGAAGAAGTTTAACATGGGTCAAATTTATAAATAAGTAAAGAATCTGGAATCATTTTTACGAAGCTTCATAAAAAAAAACCGATGGAACTTGTTCCACCGGCTTTTCGAAATTTGATTATGAAAATAACAACTATATGTTAATGTTATGCTTATTTGTTTGCCTTATACCTTTTGTCGGGAGTACCGTCTTTTTTCAGGTGTTTGTTTTCTTTATATCTCTTATCCGGAGTGCCGTCTTTTTTCATTTTGGCAGCCGGTTGTGCAGGCTTCGCTGCTTTTGCATCCATTGCCGGTTTTGCAGCTTTTACTTCAGCTGGTTTAACAGCTTTTGCTGTAGTTGCTTTTACAGGCGGGTGCGCCGTAGCACCTGTAGCGGGAGCAGTCTGCTGAGCAGTGGCAAGTCCTAATCCAAGGATCAAAGACATTGCAGATAAGAATTTTTTCATAAGAATTATTGTTTGTTTTTTGTTGAATAAAGATATACAAAAAGCAGGCTAGAAAATTGAGATTTTTAAACTTAACTAAAGTTTATTACAGCTTAAAAAAAAATTAAAACACTTCATTTACAATGAAAAAGCCTGTCTTCAAAGATAAAGACAGGCTTGAATAATATATAAATAGACATGGCTAGCGCGTACAATTTGCTGTCCACGTTTTGCCATCCTTGACATACAGAATTTTTAAAACATTATTATCAATTCTGATATAAGAGGTTGCTGTAGAACCAATCATCACCAGAGTATGATCTCCTTCCTGATTAAACTCTATTCCGTTGAGATCCGGAATACTGTTGGAGAACGCGAAATTGTATTTGGTGCCGCTGGCAATCTTTGTTACAAATACACTTCCGTCATCTGTGCTGATGTTGGTAGAACCACCATCATTATAAGAAACCTTTCCTTTGTAGGTTCCTGCAAAAAATTCATTGTTTACAGGGTCGTCATCTTTGCTACATGACGAAAAAGATAATGCTGTGAATACCAACAGCATCATAACTCCTAAGATTTTAATTGCTTTTTTCATAATATTATTCTTAATGTTTGGTTAGTCTGGAAATCCCAAACACTATGCCATGGGTGAGTAGTTGAATTTTTTTAACAGGTTATTAGATAAAATTGTAAAAAATTAAGATTTATGAGGCTAAGTCCTTCATTTCAAACCTTCAGTCTTTCTCTTTTTCTAAGGAAGAGAAAAAATATCCGTACCTTTGTACATCATCAACGGTTTCGGAAAACTCCCGAAATCGCTTTTGTCGTTTATACCATTAGTATTTATGCAGTTAAAATCCATCAATGAAAAGTTCCTTCCAGACCTTATGCAGAAAGAGTTTGGGAAAGAAATTTTTACCCAGTTAGAAAACAGCCAGCATATAGCTGTAAAAGGAAGTGCAGGATCTTCAGTTTCTATTTTTGTGGCTGAGCTTTTTTTGGTTCAGAAGAAGAATATCCTTTATCTGGTAGATGATAAGGAAGATGCATTGTACGCCAATACAGAGATGGAAGATCTTCTGGGTAAGGATAAAGTGCTGTATTTTCCGGCTACCCATCTTGAACCTTATCAGGTGGAAAAGACTCAAAATGCCAACCTGGTGTTAAGGACTGAGGTTCTTAATAAAATTAATTCCGGAAGATCTCCAAAAGTGATTGTGGCTTATGCCGGTGCTTTATCTGAAAAGGTTTTGAAAAAAGAAGATTTTAAAGCAATTTCCCATCATATTAAAGTGGGAGATCAGCTGGATTTTGATTTTGTGGATGAACTGCTTAATCATTATCATTTCCAGCAGGCTGATTTCGTTTCCGAACCGGGAGAGTTTTCTGTGAGAGGAGGAATTGTAGACGTGTTTTCCTATTCACACGAAAAACCATATAGAATTACCTTCTTCGGTAATGAAGTGGAAAGTATTAAAACTTTTGATATCGAAACACAGCTTTCGGTAGATAAAGTAAAAGATTTCCAGCTGGTTTCCAATATGAATTTTTCTGTAACGGGAACAAGGGTATCTCTGTTGCAATTATTGCCTAAAGAAAGTTTTGTAGTTTCCAAAAACGGAATGGTGGGAATGCAGAAGATCAGAACATTCTACGAAAAGTCTTTGGAAAAATATGATACATTAAGTAAAGATATTGCCCACAGGACTCCGCAGGAACTTTTTATTTCTGATCAGGAGTTTCTGTTTGATTATAAAAAATTTAAAACAGTTGATTTTGGAGGAATAATTATTGAAGGATTGAAAGAAGTAACCGAAGTTAAAATGGAACAGCTTCCACAGCCTTCTTTTCATAAAAACTTTGAACTACTGATTGAAGATATTGAAGAAAAGCAGAATGGAGGATTTGATACCTGGATTTCTTTTTCAACAGAAAAACAGAAAGAAAGGCTGGAGTCTATCTTTGAAGAGCTTGAACATGAGCTTCCATTTAAAAGTTTTAAGTCTGAACTTCATGAAGGATTTGCAGATAATGGACACAAACTGCTGGTCTATACAGATCATCAGATCTTTGACCGTTATCAGAGATATAAAGCGAAAAATACTTTTGCAAAATCTGAGCAGCTTACCCTGAAAGACCTGATGTCTCTGAAAATAGGGGACTATATCGCTCACATTGACCATGGAATCGGGAAATTTATGGGATTGGTGAAAGTGAATAATGACGGAAAGATTCAGGAATGTTTCAAACTGACCTATAAAAACGGAGACTTATTATATGTAAGCATTCACTCTTTGCATAAGATTTCGAAATACAACGGTCCGGATGGAAGAGAGATCGTTTTGAGTAAACTTGGATCTCCAACATGGAAATCTTTAAAACAGAAAACCAAAGCGAAGGTTAAACAGATTGCTTTTGACCTTATTCAATTATATGCCCAGAGGAAAACGGCGAAAGGTTTTGCTTATACTCCAGATTCCTACCTGCAGAATGAGTTGGAGGCCAGCTTTATTTATGAAGATACTCCGGATCAGGAAAAAGCTACTGTAGATGTAAAGAGAGATATGGAAGCGGATACGGTAATGGACAGGCTTGTATGTGGTGACGTAGGTTTCGGTAAAACGGAAGTTGCAATCAGGGCTGCATTTAAAGCCGCTACAGATGGAAAGCAGGTTGCAGTATTAGTGCCTACAACCATTCTTGCTTTTCAGCATTACAGAAGTTTTAAAGAAAGGCTAAAAGATTTTCCGGTAAATGTTGCTTATGTCAACAGATTCAGAACAGCTAAGCAGAAATCAGAAACTTTAGAGGCTTTAAAGAACGGAAAAGTAGATATTATCATTGGAACGCATCAATTGGTAAGCAGTTCGGTGAAGTTTAAAGATCTTGGTTTATTGATTATTGATGAAGAACATAAGTTCGGGGTTTCAGTAAAGGATAAATTGAAAACCTTGAAGAATAATGTGGATACCCTGACGCTTACGGCGACTCCTATTCCGAGGACGTTACAATTCTCGTTAATGGCTGCAAGGGATTTATCCGTTATCAAAACGCCACCGCCGAACAGACAGCCTGTAGATACGCAGTTAATCGGATTCAATGAGGAAACGCTTCGTGATGCGGTTTCTTATGAGCTTCAAAGAGACGGTCAGGTATATTTTATCAATAACAGAATTGAAAACCTGAAGGATATTGCAGGGCTTATTCAGAGGCTGGTTCCGGATGCGAGAGTAATTACAGGACATGGGCAAATGGAAGGAAAACAGCTTGAAAAGAATGTACTGGATTTTATGGAAGGGAAATACGACGTTCTTGTGTCTACTACCATTGTAGAAAGTGGGGTAGATGTTCCGAATGCCAATACTATTTTTATCAATGATGCACATCGGTTTGGGATGGCGGATCTGCACCAGATGAGAGGAAGGGTAGGGAGAAGCAACAGAAAAGCATTCTGTTATCTGATCACTCCTCCTTATGACATGATGACCTCCGATGCCAGAAAACGTCTGGAAGCTATTGAACAGTTTTCAGATCTGGGAAGCGGTTTCCAGATTGCGATGAAAGATCTGGAGATCCGTGGTGCCGGAGATCTTTTGGGTGCTGAACAAAGTGGGTTTATCAATGAAATGGGTTTTGAAACGTATCAGAAACTAATGCAGGAAGCTTTGGAAGAACTAAAAGATGATGCTGATTTTGAAAGCCTTTTTGAAAATGAAGAAGACAGACAAAAACTTTTCAAATCTGTAAAGGATGTTAATATTGATACGGATTTAGAGCTGATGTTGCCGGATTCGTATATTTCGAACACAGAAGAAAGGTTGTTGCTCTACCAGAAAATTGCTGAAATCACTAATGAAGCAGATCTTCATCAGTTTGAGCTGGAGCTGATTGACCGTTTCGGAGCATTGCCGAAAGAAGCTGTCAATCTTTTGAAGAGTGTTTCTTTGAAGTGGCTTGCTTCTGATATAGGTTTTGAAAAGATTGTTATGAAAAACGGAGTGTTTTTAGGGTACTTCCCAGGGAATCCTCAGGATAAGTTTTACCAGACAGACAGATTCCGACATATTATTAATTATTTGACCCGAAATCCGACTGAAGCCCAGCTTAAGGAGAAGTCAGGAAAAGAAGGTAATCAGTTGATGATGAGAAAAGAAAGAGTAAAAAATGTAGATGAAGTCAATCTATTGTTGAAAGCAATTATCGAACATGACTAAATTTATTTTTCCTTTACTGGAAATAGCATCATAATATTATTAGAAACGTGTAAAAAGATTAATTTTTACACGTTTTTTTTGTGATTGTTATCATGTTTTTCTTTTGTAATATTCCTATTGAAGAGAATTAAGGCTGTTTTTGAGGGGGTGAAATCACTTTCCAATGATAAAAAAAATCCTGTAAATCCCCGTACAGTAAGGGTTTGAGATGTTGTCTTGCTGTTTTTATACATGGAAAGTAGAGTTATGTAGTAATAATTCTACTTTTTAGTATTATTAATTCTATGTTCTAATGTGTTTATTTCTATAGGTTTATAGATGTATAACTGGAATTTTTTGGACTTCGTTGCTTAACTTTGCAGTCCTTAATTATGAAAACAATTATACATTGCTGCGTGGCTGGACTTTTTTCGTTCTACGCTAACGCACAGGTGGGAATAGGTACTGCAAAACCCAAATCTGTTCTTGATGTGAACGGAAAAACCACCTTAAGAAAAGAACTTAGAGTAGGCGGTAGTTCAACTCAGGCTGGAGATGCCGGGTTGAATGGCCAGGTTTTGGTTTCTCAGGGTGAGGGTTTGCCTCCTGTGTGGAAATCTTTGAATGTTTCCTTTATGGAAGAGGGACAGTATAAGCTGATTAATTCTTATCTGTCATCGGATCAAACGGGTATTAATTCACTTACGGATGGTATCGCTGGTGATGGTGTCTACACCAACAATGTTGGAGATAACATTAATGATATCACGAAAGGCAACTGGAAAAAAATAGGCGGACTCGACAATACTTTTACCATCAAAAATGGAAAGAACAGACTTACCTATCAGTTCCAGACAGGTATTGAAATGAAAGCAGCCTCTTCTACAACAATACAGAATGTAAGATTTGCTTGTGGCGTTTTCAGAAACGGTGCATTGGTAGCGGTACGTCCGGATAGAATTGCTTCTAACAACAACAGTGGAAAAGCGGGTCTTCAGGATTATATCTTTACTCTTAATTATACGGAGCAGAACGTTCCTGTAGGGGTTCATAATATTGAAATTGCATGCAGAAAGATTGATACATCAAGTTCTACTTCACAATTTACAATTGGACGAAATGTAGAAGCCTCCAATGGTGCTTCCAGTGCTTTTACATTGGAATCAACCATGAAAATGGATGTTATCGAATACGTGAGTTATAAAAACAACTAATGATGAAAAAACTATTATCAACGCTGCTTCTTAGCATAGGTCTTTTGGCAACGGCTCAGGTAGGAATAAAAACAGAAGCCCCAAAAGCAACACTTGATGTAAACGGAGACGTTAATTTCAGAAATAAAATTGCTGTCCAGAATGCTACTGATAATTCATTATTTCAAGGAAATAATGATCAGCTGTTAGTTTCGCAGGGAGAAGGCTTTGCTCCTATCTGGAAATCACTCCGTATTCCTGAATACGAACCCAATAAATTTTACCTTATATACAATAATTCCTTTTCAGATAAAGTAGGGATTACTTTCTCTTCTTCAGAAAACTCTTCGGTAAGCATGGACTCAAGAGGAGGTACTTTTACGAAGGGAAAGCAGTATAGTACACTTACAAATTTTAAGAAAATAAACGGACTTTCACAAACCATCACCGTTTACAGCACACAAAGTAAGGCTTATTTTCAGTTTGAAACTGTGGTACAGGCAGATTTTGGGGGAGCAGGAAGTACAGACAATTCCATAGATTATGCATGCGGTATCTTTGTGGATGATAAACTGGTCAACCTGAGACAGAGAAACCTAAAGGCTATTACCACTTCATATCCTTTCCTTACTCATACCCAGATCGGAATTGTAGATAATCTTTCCCAGGGAAATCATTCGGTTTACGTTGCCTGTACAAGACTGGGTTCTTATGGTGCTTCGGGTGCGGGAAATACCCTTACTATAGGTACTAATGTGTATAGCAATATCAATAGCTTTATATCACAGTCTTCTCTTAAAGTTGACGTATATGAAGTTCCGGAAGTATTTAATACCATTATAAACTAAGACGGATTATGAAAAAAATATTATTTGTAACATCATTTTTATTAGCTGTTGCAACAAATGCCCAAGTGGGTATTAATACTCCTAATCCGACTAACATGCTGGATGTAAACGGAGATCTTAATATCAGAAAAGAATTAAGAACAGGAGGAACTGATGTATTAAAAGGGTCTGCCGGAGCGGCTGGTGATATATTTCACAATAATACTGATTTAGGTGCCAACGACTGGAAAGCCATTAAAATTGCAGATGGACAGGGTAGTATGTCTGTGTTTTCCATCAATACAGTTTCTGATAAAGTTGGAGTGAGTTTTTCTGGAAGTAGCGGGGCAACCAACCCTTATACTGACGGGGAAGCCCTGACTGGAGGCTGGACTGTAATTCCTGGAACTGTGGATACATTCTCCGTAACCAATGGTACGAATAAGGCTACCTTCTCATTTCAGACGACGATTCAGAAAACAGGAACAAATTCTGCGAGTTTTGCCTGTGGAGTTTTTGTTGATAACGCCCTTAGAGCAGTGAGAACAGATGTGTTATTGGGAGACAGCGGTGCTTATAAGATTTTTAATCTTAATGCTACTCTTACTAATCTTACTCCTAAGAATCAGTATTCTGTTAAAGTAGCCTGTATAAAAAGAGCTATTTCCGGAACAACTCTTGGGATAGGAAGAGCTGTTGATACTGCCTTTCTCAACAGCGATATGTCACAGTCTGTTTTGACAACATCTATATTGCAACCTTATTAATTTTCATCATCATACAATAATAGGAAATCTAAAAACGTTATGTTTTTAGATTTTTTTTGTTTATTAACTCTATTTCTTGTGAATTTGTTCGGATAAAGTAAAGTGTATTATCGAAAATTGAATTATATTTGGACAAGCTAAAAAAATTCTATATGGTAAAAAACTATTTTTTTAAAATATTTGCCGGTATTGCTTTTCTTGGGCTGCTGACAGCATGTAATACAACTTCAGACCCCACAGAATCCATCCCGAATCCTGATGAAGGAACTCCTCCTAAAAAGATTTTAACAAAGGTTAGCTCGAATAATGTTTCTCAGGAAGAATATGTTACAACAGCGGTAACCGGAGATCTGCAGACCGCAGTATCTAAAGATGAATCTTTTACAGGAAGTGCTTACTATACGGGAACAGTAACATATACCAACAAAAATATCACAAAAATTAAATATGTAAGTTCAGCAGCATCCAGCCTTACTTATGAATTTAATATTGTTCCTGACGCTACAGGTAAAAAGATTTATAATGCTACTTCTACAGCAACGGGGGCAACTCCATCTGCTTCTGTTGTAAGCGACTATAAATTTACCTATGATCCGGTTAACAGCAGACTTACTAAAATTCTTGAGAAGAGAAAAGAAGGAGGAATCAGTGCCTATAACAAATTTATTGATTATTCTTTTGTATATAATGGAGAAAATCTGATTCAGGTTGTTCGCTCCAAAGGTCTGTTGGATATCAACGGAAACCCGAATATGAGTACAGCAGTAATAAGCAAGTTTAGTTTTCAGAACTATGACGCTCAGAAAAGCCCGTATTATACACTGCCGTCCGTGTATTTCATCACGCGAAGTCTTATCGATCCTGCTCAATTCTATAAAATATCTCCGAACAATCCTACATCTATGTTTATAGAATTGCCATCACCAGCTACTCCTGTTAATACCTCTCAAAGTTATTCTTATGACAATCAAGGGTATGTAGTTGTTGAAAAAAATCAGAATGTAACTTTTACCTATAAAAACTTATAGAAGAAATATAGTTATTAATCTTACCAGAATATAAATAATAATATAATTTTTAGGCAAAAAAAAATTATATTTGTCAAAAAAATAATCAATTACAAGGAAATGAAGCAAATTTTCTATTTTATTTTACTCATCGCAGGTTTTTCCTCAATACATTCCTGCAAGGATATGCTGGATGAGGATGGAAATCCATTATTGGATCTTAACAATACAGGAGGCTTAAGCGGCCCCAGAGCATTATACAGAGAAATTACAGATAAAGATACGATCGCAGAATATCAGTACAGCGGACTTCTTGTGACTAAAGTTATCACAGACAGTGCTTCCATCACTGATATTATGTACAGTGGTGATAAAATCAGTCAGATTAATTTTAACGGTTTCCTTGATCTTGACGGAAACGGAAAACTAGATAAAGACAGTGTATCATACACTCAATTGTTCACTTATGCAAACAATAACAAACTTCAGCTGATTTCTGAAAACCGTTCAACCTTCAGAAGAACTCCGCCTGTAATACCTGGAGGACCTGTAGGACCACAGACATTATTGAAAAAAGAGAAAACTGCTTATCAGGTTAAATACAGTACTGCTACAGGAAAACTGGATTCAATTATTATGAGAAACGGACCGGATGTTCCGGGAGCTCCGCTTAACTTCACAGATTATTCTAAAACAGGTTATACTTATGTAGGAGACAACGTATCTAAAGTAGTAAGATACTACGGAACAATGACTGGTGGATCGTTTGGTGCTGTTACCGGAAAATACAGCTACGAATACTATGCCTATGATGAGCAGGTAAGCCCATTCACATTGCTGCCACACGTATATAAAATTTCAAGATTATTATCTACGATAATCAATGATAAAGAAAGTCTCATCTTATCTCCAAACAACCCTAAGAGATGGTCTGTAACAGATCTTACGCCACCGATTCCAACACCGATTGTGAAGAGTACCAATTACGTTTACGATCCTCAGACTTACATGACAAAAGGATATGGCGTTAATTACATCTATAAACCACAATAGAAGAATTTTTTTAACAATATTCAAACTCAATCTTTCTTAAGATTGAGTTTTTTATTTTTTATACCTTAATTTTGCAAAAAATTTCTGATGAAATATTTAATTGTCGGGCTTGGTAACAAAGGCTCTGAATATGAAAATACACGACATAATATAGGATTTAAAGTAGCTGAGAAAATAGCGGAAACCCTTGAAGTATCATTCAATACCTCCAACTTTGGCTGGCTGGCAGAAGGAAAGCACAAAGGCAGAAAAGTTTTTGTTCTGAAACCGGATACTTATATGAATCTTTCCGGTAATGCAGTGAAGTACTGGATGCAGAAAGAAAATATTCCTTTGGAAAATGTACTGATCATTACCGATGATCTGGCTTTGCCTTTTGGGACTTTAAGAATGAAAGGAAAAGGATCTGATGCCGGACATAATGGGCTTAAAAATATTAATGAAGTATTGCAGACTCAAAATTATGCAAGGCTGCGCTTCGGAATCTCTGCAGATTTTACGGCAGGAAGACAGGTAGATTATGTTTTAGGAACATGGAATGACGAAGAATCAGAAAAGCTTCAAGAGAGAATTGAAACCTTTTCTAAGGCTAGTCTTTCATTCGTATTTGCGGGATTGAATAATACAATGTCTGCATTTAACGGAAAATAATTCCAGAAAGTGATAAAAGAGAACTGAAATTAGAGTATAGCTTATAAAATTGAATGACTGGCTTGTTTGTAAGGCAGTCATTTGTTTATATGTTTTTTAAAATTTTTCTGCTGGTTTTATAATTAATTTATCTTCTTTCCTGATAAATAATACCCACATCCAAGGAATGAATGATAATAAAAAAGATACAATACTATTCTGCATAAATATTTCATTTGCTGAAGGGTTGTTTTGAAACTCAAATATCGCTTGATTAATGGTGAGCCCTTGTTTTACCAATAAAGCAATTACAGTAATAACATTGGCTATAAATATGCTTACAATATTTGTGAAGAAGATAATATATCTTGTCAGTTTTCCACGAAATCCTTTGAAATAATCATAGCCTAAAAAACCAAGAAGAGCAATAACAAATGCCATTCCTGAGGAAATTTCTCCTAAATATACAGCAAGTATGACCCAAAGTATAATGGCAGGAATTGAAAAAACAATGGCTCCTAAAAATCCTGTCAGATAATTTTTCTCTTTTGAAATTCTTGTCTTTTCTATTTCATAGAATTTATCATCTGTCTGTTGAAAACAATGATCACAAAGGAGTATACCAGTATGGTTAAGGTCGTAATAGCGAATACTTTCATTTGTTTCACAGCTATGACAATGGTTTTGCTCCGGCACATTGAGTTTTTTTAACAAACCAACCACAAAGTCAAACAAAGCATAAACAGTGCTGATTTTAGTAGGCATTATATTTTCTGTGAATTTGAAAAAAATAGTATTTTCTCTAATTTCAAAGAGGGTAAATCTTAATTTTTTTCTGTTTCCCGTTAACTCTGTTTTAATTTGTTGTCTTTGTTCCTCTGTTAAATTCCCAGTTGTTACTGAAACATATTTGTATTGAGGAGTATGTATTATACTTGCGTCTGAAACATTGAAAAAATAGCCTTTGTAAAGTCCGAATACCTTATGGCTTGTTTTATGCCATCCAAGGTCTCTGGCTATTTTTTTTGCTTTGGGAAAAATCATACTTTTTTGACTTGGTAGTAATGGTTTATTGAGGTGTTTTCTCGAGAGCACGAATATATAATTATTTTTAGATAATTAAAATAAACCCTTTTAAAAATGAAATATATTGCGGTTTAACCTAGTTTATTGAAAAAATAGGTTTATAATTATCTTATTTTATGATGATATATAATAAAACATAAATGCCACCGGATTCCGATGGCATTTTGTGTAAATTATAATTGAATTTTAAAGAGTTTTTACTTCTTATAACCAAGTTACTGCACCTGTTTCAACATCATAGTTGGCTCCAACGATTTTAATTTTACCCTCAGCTTCAAGGTTTTTAAGTGTTGAACTTTGCTTGCGGATATCTTCAATCGCACTTTTTACGTTTTGATGATTAAGCCTTTCAAGAAGTGAGCTGTTTTTTGATGAACGTTCTTCATTCTCTTCAATGATCTCATTGATGATAGGGTTGAAGTGATTGATCAGGTGGTTCAGGTTATCCATTCCCAGTCCTTCAATTTGTGCAGCGTCAAGACCTCCTTTTAAAGCCCCGCACTTGGTGTGTCCTAAGACTACAATAAGCTTAGAACCCGCAACATTACAACCGAATTCCATAGATCCCAGAATATCCTGGTTCACAAAGTTACCGGCAATTCTGATACTGAAAACATCTCCTAATCCCTGATCAAAGATAAGTTCTGCAGAAGTACGGCTGTCTATACAGCTTAAAACTACTGCAAAAGGCCATTGTCCTTCACGTGTTGCATTCACTTGCTCAAGAAGGTCTCTGTTTGCCTTAAGGTTGTTTACAAATCTCTGATTTCCCTCTTTTAAGAATTCTAATGCTTTCTCAGGAGTAATAGTTGACTGTGTTTCGTATGTATGTGCTTTCATATTTTTATTGTTTTCGAATTTAAAGTTAAAAAAATTAATTAATTATTGGGATTACATGGCTCTTTTGTGAGTAACCAAAATGTGGGAATCCTCACTTCTCTCGTAATCTCTGTATGAAGTTTTAAAGCCTATCAGTTCTACATTGATGTCTTGTTCCTTTGCACGGATATTGGCAAAGTCCTGAATCATTTCCAGTACATCGGTTGCAATGTAGGAAGTGCTCTTCGCATCAATAATAACTGTAGAGTTGGGTTTTATATTTTTAAGTGTTTTTTTGATGGCTGCCTTATTTAAAAATGATACTTCTTCAGCAAGTTTAATATTGATCCCATCTGCATCATCCAGTCTTTCTCTGCTTAAATAATAAGCTCTTTTCATATTTCCTTGCAGAATATAGAAAACGGAGATCATAAGACCAATTCCTACACCTTTTAACAGGTCTGTTGCCACTACTGCTACAACAGTTGCCACAAATGGAATAAACTGGAATTTTCCTAAGTGCCAGAAATGTTTGAATGTTGCCGGCTTTGCCAATTTATACCCTACTAGGATTAATACCGCAGCTAATGTTGCCAATGGAATTAAATTTAAAATAACAGGAATAGAAAGTACACAAATTAATAGGAATACCCCGTGGATAATAGTCGACATTTTAGAGGTTGCTCCCGCATTAGCATTGGCAGAACTTCTTACTACCACGGAAGTCATGGGAAGACCACCTATAAAAGAACTTACAAGGTTTCCGATTCCCTGAGCCTTGAGCTCAAGATTGGTATCTGTAATTCTTCTTTGTCTGTCTAATCGGTCCGAAGCCTCAATACAAAGTAAAGTTTCAATAGATGCTACAATGGCAATTGTTGCTCCTACGATCCATACTTTTGGATTAGTGAAACCATTAAAATCCGGAGTGGTGATCAGATTTTTAAAATCATCAAAAGACTGTGGAACCGGTAAAGAAACCAAATGTTGAGTTTCGATAGCCAGAGAACTTCCGGACATCTTAAAGAGCTGATTTAAAAGAATACTTACAATTACGGCAACCAATGCACCCGGAAGCATTTTCATCCTTTTCAGTACATGGATTTTGTCCCATGCGATAAGGATCGCTACAGAAATTAAAGTAATAACAATGGCACCCGGATGGATCGCTCCAAATAGTTCAGTAAAATATCCGAAGTTCAGACCATTATCAAAAATAGATTCATGGCCTTCATAATCTTTGTCAAATCCTAACGCATGTGGAATCTGTTTTAAAATAATAATGATTCCTATGGCAGCCAGCATTCCTTCAATGACGTTATTCGGGAAATAGTTGGAAATACTTCCGGCTCTTACAAACCCTAAAACCAATTGAATAAGTCCAGCAATAATCCCTGCGCAAAGGAAAAGCTCAAAGGCGCCAAGATCTGTTATTGCTGTTAAAACGATAGCTGTCAGACCTGCAGCAGGCCCTGAAACTGAAATATTTGAATTACTGATGATTCCTACTACCAGGCCGCCAACGATACCGGAAATAATACCGGATAATGGAGGAGCACCTGATGCTAAAGCAATTCCTAAACACAACGGAAGTGCTACTAAAAATACCACGAGTCCTGAAGGAAAATTTTCCTTGATTCCTCCTATTAATGATGTCTTTTTCATAATGTGAAGCTGTAAAGTATAACCGGCTTATTTGTTTTTAAATAAGTCAATTATAAAAAGTTGAGAAAAAATAATTTTTAAAGTACATGTGTATCCGATATCACAAAATGATATGGAAATGGTATCAAAAAAATCTAACTATAGGAGTTTACGCTTCCGGAGGAGGGGAAAATATAGTAAGTAAAGGAGAAAGATGAAAAGAATCATCAATCAGAACAAAAGACACACCCTGAACATCTGTTTCTGAAAACTTCAGATAATCGAATACATCTAAAGGTTTCGGAATGGTCTTTTCGTAAACAATGAATGAGGATGGGTGAGAATGAGGCTCTTCTTCATTGATTATTATATTCGTTCTCGCAATATCCCAGCCCGCAACAGCAGCAATGCTTGGCAGTGCTGTAAAATTCAGAAAAAACGTTAATACAATAATACTCCAGAATTTCATTTTACATTCTTTTTAGAAAAACTAATTAGTCTTTCTGCTCATCACCCAATCCGAACCTGTAAGATTATAGATCTTTTGGATGTCTTTTAAGATTTTCTCAAAATCAATCTCCAGATCAATGATTTTACCTGTTCTAAGGTCAAATACCCAGCCGTGAACAATAGGATACTCTTCTAAAATGTATCTTTCCTGTACACAGGCCATTTTAATTACGTTGATGCACTGCTCCTGAACATTAAGTTCTACAAGTCTGTCATAACGCTTGTTTTCGTCCTGAATAGAATCCAGTTCTGCCTGATGTAATCTGTAAACATCACGGATGGTTCTCAACCATGGATTCAATAATCCCAGATCCTGAGGAGTCATCGCTGCTTTTACACCACCACAGTTGTAATGTCCACAAACAATAATGTGTTTCACTTTCAGATGTTCTACAGCGTATTGAATAACTGCTGTGGAACTCATATCTAAAGTATTAACAACATTGGCAATGTTTCTGTAAACAAATACCTCTCCAGGTTTGGCTCCCATCAACTCTTCTGCGGTAGCTCTGCTATCTGAACATCCTATATAAAGATAATCCGGATGCTGAGTTTTAGCAAGTTCATGGAAGAAATTTGGATCTTCAGCTACTTTGGACTCTACCCATTTTTTATTGTTTTCGAAAATAACCTTGTACGATTGTGACATAATTTTAAAATGTATAATTATTTATTTCGTTTAAATTATTTCCAAAATCAATAGACTAAATCAATAATTATGCAAAAATATACTTTTTGTTAAATAATAAATCACTTTTAACAAAGTTTAATATTAAAATATGCTTAAAATCATATCTAATATTCCGATATGCTTTATCTTACAGCTATTGGGATCTATAAGGAAATCCAAACGTTTAAAAAACCAGGATAAAATTACGAAGTATAAATTAAAATTTATGGTTTGTGAATTAAAATATTCTTAATTATTTAGGTAGCCTCCATTGTTTCTTTTGAAATACTTAATAAAAAGACTTTGTGTATGCTAAAAAATGAATAATTTAAAGCTCTTATTAATCCCTCTATCTGATGCCTGATTTTGGTCTGCAATCTTTACCATCGGTATTCTATCTGGCAGGAGTCTTTATCGCCTGTTTCTCTTCATTTCTGATTGTTGGAAAACGTAAAAAGATAACAGCTGATTATGTTCTGGCAGCCTGGTTTTTGGTGATAGGAATACATCTTATCTTATTTATTCTATTTTTTTCCGGAGGCTATATAAAGTTTCCTTATTTTCTGGGCTATGAAGTTATTTTTCCCTTTATTCATGGCCCAATGTTATATATTTATGTTCTCTGTGTTACAGGGAAAGTACCGGGAAAAAAGACCTGGCTGCTACATTTTGTTCCTGTTCTGATTGTCTTTTTCATGCTATTTAAACTATTGATGTTGTCACCATGGGAAAGACTTGCCATTTATCAAAGCGGAGGCAAACAATATCAATTAATAAGCAATGTTATCAAATACATGATGATATTATCAGGAGTATTATATATTGCATTAAGTTTTTTTGCTGTCAGAAAATATACGCAAGAGATTTCTGACCAATATTCAAATACAGAGAAGATAAATCTCAGCTGGCTCTATTATCTTATTGCTGGATTAGCTTTGATATGGGTTGCAGTGATCATTAGAAATGATATACTTATTTTTTTCATAGTTGTTCTGTTTATCGTAGCTGCTGCATATTTTGGCATCAGTCGTGTTGGAATTCTGAACTTGCCTGTAGCAGAAGGTATAGTAAATGAAAAAGAAACAAACGAAGAAACGGTAAAATATCAGAAGAATTCTCCCGGAGAAGATGTTATCATGGCTGTTTACGAAAAGCTTGTGAAGAAGATGGAGAAAGAAAAATTATATAAAGATCCCGAACTGAATCTGAATTATACTGCTGCCTTACTGGAGGTTCATCCTAATATCCTTTCTCAGGCAATTAATTCCATTGAAAATAAAAATTTTTATGATTATATTAATCGTCAGAGGATTGAAGAGTTTAAAAGGATTGCAGTACTTCCTGACAACGGAAAGTATACTATTCTTTCACTAGCTTTTGAGAGTGGCTTTAATTCTAAAACGTCATTTAACCGTAATTTTAAAAAATATATGAACTGCTCACCCAGAGAATTTCTAAAAAGCCAAAGCATAGAGATTTAATATGGAATGATTTGCTGGTGAATTGGGCAAGATGTTTATTTATAATGATTTATAAACATGTTCCACCTTTCATTTTGGAACAATTGGACCTTTTATAATCCTCATTTTTACAGAAAAATAATCGGGTATTATGAAAAAAATATTATTTGTGATGATGGGAGTACTGGCATTACTGATTGGAGCTTATCCTCTTATTTATGCCTTCGTTGAATCTAAATATACTTTTCTGGGTTCGAAATCTCCTGAATTACTCCACAGTATAATCTGGAAAACAGCATTTTTCATCCATATTACTTTCGGAGGGCTGGCTCTTTTTGTAGGCTGGCGTCAGTTTGGTCGTTCATTTCGGACTCAATACATGAGAATCCACCGGAATATCGGAATGTTTTATGTAGTTGCCGTGACACTAAGTTCTGTTTCAGCTATTTATATGGGATTTTATGCCAATGGAGGGCTGGTTTCAGCGATGGGGTTTATCTGTTTAGGATTGATCTGGTTACTAACAACTCTTGCTGCCTTAGCAGAAATAAGGAAAGGAAATATTATCAGACATCAGCAACTGATGACTTATAGTTACGCCTGTACCTTTGCTGCAGTAACATTGAGATTATGGCTTCCCTTACTAAAAAATATTACAGGAGATCCCATGCTGTCTTATCTTGTCCTAGCATGGCTGTGCTGGATTCCAAATTTGTTAGTTGCTTATTTTATCAATAAAAAAACAGTTGCAATATAAGAAAATAGGCTTTACTCTGGCAGTGTGTTATACTCCATACTTTTCATTTCCAGGTTCAGGTATTTATTTCCTTCATTCTTATAATGTAGGGGCGTTTCAAGACCCATATATTTCATAATCAGAGGGTAGATATAAGTGGTTTGGGTCTGCTTGGTTTCATGTCCTGTAATTCTATAGTTGGCAGGTACTTTATCTCCAAACCAAACAAAAAACGGTACCTGAGTAGATTCCTTAGAGTCTACATGCAATAATTTGTCACCTTGTATCTTAAGCCCATGATCTGAAGCATAGATGACTACGGAATTGGTATTTTTCAGCGTACTGAATATATTTTTGAAAACGTAGTCCGTGTATTTGATAGAGCTGTCATAGCAATTCAGATCACCGGAGTTCCAGTTAGAAGGAAGTCTGTTGCATGGATTAGGGTGACTTCCCATAATATGAAGAACTACAAATTTATCTTCCTTCTTCTGAATAACTTTTTGAAGCTCAGGAACAATTACTTCATCATAGCCGTTTACCCACTTTTTATTTTTAGACATGGAAGCGATGGCTGTAATTCCTCTTGCGCTTGCCTGTGTACTCAGCCAGAAAGAATTGTATCCGCTTTGATTCGCCATATTAATGATATTATAGGATAGTTTATCATAACGATATCTGAATTCATCAGGATGGATACTGGACAACATCAGCGGGACACTCAGGTTGGTGATGCCGGCAGGAGAAATAGCATGGTCAAAAATCATCATATTTCCTGCCTGCTCATCCGTGTAAGGAGTTGTTTTCTTGTTATAGCCATATAATGACATGTTCTGCTTTCTCTCAGACTCTCCAATGATGAGAATTACATTTTCTATTCCTGGCTGTATTTTTTTGATATTAAAAACCGGAACATTCTTTTTTATTGCGTTGATATCTCTCTGTATATTCAAAGCGGTATTGAAATCAGATAAATGATAGTATACATTCTTAATCATCCTGCCTCCTCCTTTATTACTTATATAGGTATGTTTAAGGTGATATCCGAATGGTAAAACAAGCCACAGTAATGCTATAATGATAAATTTAGCATCAACCTTAACTATATTTTTTTTAAGATAATCCACCGAGTACATTACCATTCCCAGAAAAACGAAAAACAAAATGCCCGGAAGAATAAACATATAAGACATGCTCATCGCTTCATCCGGATTAGATTCCAGAATACTGATAGCCATTCCTACATTAAATCCGGAATGATAAATAAGAAAACAGGATACCGATATCAGAAAGTTAATGCTTAATAATAAACAGAGAATAAAAGCAATTACAGACGTATACTTATTCTTAAAAAGCAATGCATTAAATACCAGAAACGAACAAAACATAATTCCATACTCAAAAATATTCCGGATACTGTCCATTTTTTCAGCTCCGAAAAGATTATCAAAGATGTAAGGGAATGAGATCAAAAAACCTGTCAGGTATATTATAATGAGAAGAATGGGAACTATCTTTTTGAACATGGGTGTATATATGTTTCTGTGCAGTTAAAATAAATTTTTATATTATCTTCTTTAAAGTTTTTCTGAATACGAGCCTGCGGAATATCAGAATCATGGAGTGCATGAAAAGAATTAATATCAGATAATAATTCTTATATATTGCAGGTATTGTCAACTCAAAAAGAAACTTTTGAAGTTAAGTTGTTACAGTTTGTAGCGGTCGTTTTTCCGTATTATAGAGTTGACTGTATAGGTAGGAATGGAGAGAATTGAATTTGCATTTTTTTCATCAAAAATTATTTTTTTAATTAGTAATAAACTGGAGTTGTGTTTTTAATATTAAGCGATTTTTTTCAAAACAAGTTGTATCGAAGGATAGATGTCATCCGGATAATAAAATGGGATATTTTACATGAAATTGGATGATGGTGTATCCGTTTTATAATCAAACAATACAATTTTTTCAAATGTACACGAAATTACCGATAAATACAAGTAGAATTTTTATGATAACTGTTGGAGTTCCTATACTTTACGGTTGATATAATCCATCGTAGCATTGGCGGTAGGGATAATTTTAGCAGGGTTGCCTATGACAATAGAATTGGAAGGAACATCAAAATTGACATAAGAATTGGGAACAATCAGTACATTATTTCCAATAGTGATTCCTCCTACAATAACGGCATTGGTACCAATCCATACTTCATCACCAATAACCGGATATCCTTCATTTTTTCCACGGTTTTGTTGTCCTATCGTAACGCCATGGGCGATGTTGCAGTTTTTTCCGATCACTGTTTTAGGATTGATCACAAGGCTTCCAAAATGCCCCAAATAAAAACCTTCACCAATCTGAGTCTCAGGATAAATCTGAAAACCATATTTGATCTGATAATGTCTCAGGATAATCATCCAGAAAGTATTCAGAAGAGGGGTTTTCTGATACTTCTGTGCTTTTCTCAGAATGTAAACAAAGTGGAGATTGGGATTGATGCACTTTTTCCATATCTGAAAAGTGGAAAGCCATTTTCCGCTTTCCCGGTAAAAGTCTTTTTGAATGATTGAATAATCAGCCATCGTCAATATTTTTATACTTCGTCAATTATTTTCTGAAGATGTTCCACAGATTTTTCCAGAACAAACGGAAGCTCGGTTTCCGAAATTCGTTTTTTGTATTCTTCAGTGATATCTTTATCAATAAGAAACTTTTTCATTCCATCATAAATCCCTTCTTCGGAATTGGCAGTGATATTGCCCAGTTTTCCATCCTGCAGAAGATCCCTGATGCCGGAAATATCCGTTGCAGAAATAGGTTTATTGAGGATAAGTGCTTCAGCAATGATGGTGGGAAATCCTTCATGTCGTGAAGACATAATATAGAAATCCGCCTTTTTCATATAAGGGTAAGGATTACTGCTGAAACCAAGCATTTTTGCAGTATTCTGAAGACCAAGTTTATTGAGCTGATCCTGAATATTATTAAAATCATACCCGTCACCAATGATCAAAAGCTGATGTTTCAACCCTTCATCAATAAGTTTTTTATGCACATTAAGCAATCTGTCGTATCCTTTCTGAGGGTATACGGTTCCTACGGTTACAAAAGTGGGAAGATCATTGTTGAAAGGATAGTCATTTACTTCACTGTCTGCCTTTCTTAATGTATCATCTTTGTCAATCGGATTGAAAATTTTAATCACAGATGCTTTTTCAGCTTCGTTTTTAGCCAAATCATGCATTCCTTCCTGAAGTTTATTGGAAATGACCAGAATTCTGTCAAACCTGAAAAACTGTCTGATCACTTCCGGAGTGTATTCTTTTAAATTGAAAATATCATTCTGTACCCAGATAATCTTTTTCGAATCTTTTTGAGGGCTGGAGAGAATTTCCTGATGCATCGCATGGATGGCAGCAATCTCTACATCATATTTTTTATTCTTTAAAATAAATTTATAGAGAAGGGAAGGGAACCAAAGAAACATTTTCTGATAAAGAACCCTGTAGGCTTTCACAGGAATGTCCTGCAGCCTGTTGGTGGTAATCATTTCTCCTTTCGTCAAATAGTACAGTGTTACCCATGACGGAACTTCTTTAATGTATAATCCTGAATAGAGATTTACCAGAAGATCAACTTCATACTTATCGGCAGGCAGATTCTTCAAAAAGTTGATTAATACTTTCTCGGCACCACCATGACGCAATGAACCTATACGAATGAGGAGTTTTTTCTTTTTCAATTTGTTTTTTTCTATTTTATGATTTTACAAGATAAATTTATTTAATTTTTCTTGCTTTTTTATACTTGTGAGGAAGATTTTCTTTGATATAGGCATCCAGTTTTTTTCTGTCTTTCTCCAGTTCACGGGGATATTCCGGGTTATTTTTAAGAACAATATCACCATAATCTTCAATCGTGCATAAGAACTGGGCCGGGTTTCCAATAAAAACTGTGTTATCCGGCATCGATTGTGACAACACAGAGTTTGCCCCTAAAATACAGTTGTTTCCAATCTGGACATCCTGCATAATCACACAATTAAGCCCGATGGTGCAGTTGTTTCCTATTTTTATTCTTCCCAGTATTCTTGCATCTTCATACCCAGGAAGTTTTCTGAGCAGAGTAGTTGTTCCACCGTGGTTGACAAACCGTACATCTCCAGCGATGTTCACATTATCGCCAATTTCGATAAGGTACGGTTCAGTTCCGAAATACACTTTATCGGGCATATTAAAGTTTTTTCCTACTTTCATCCCTCTATATTTAGCCACTTCAAGACTGCCTCTGTTCAAAAAAGTATGATAGAGGGAGTCTATTTTTAATAGGATTCTGAATATAAAAATCATCACAAGTGTAAATTTGTTTTCGTTACTTTTGCAAAGAAAGAGAATTTATTAATATGATGAAAATTTCAAAAATAGAATATTATCTGCCTCAGCAGGTACTAACTAATGAGGACCTTGAAAAGCAGTTCCCTGAATGGAGCTCCGAACGTATCCAGGAGAAAGTAGGTATTTCCCAACGCCACATTTCTTCTGACAGCGAAACCGTACTGGATATGGCTGTGCAATCTTCAGAAAAAATTTTCGAGAACTATGACAGGAACAAAGTAGATTTTATTTTATTCTGTACCCAGAGTCCGGAGTATTTCCTTCCTACAACGGCCTGTATTTTGCAGGACAGATTGGGGCTTAGGAAAAATATCGGAGCTATAGATTTTAACCTTGGCTGTTCAGGATTCGTATATGGGTTAGCTTTTGCAAAAGGACTGATTGCCGGTGGAATTGCAAAGAGTATTCTTTTGGTTACTTCAGAAACGTATACCAAGCATATTCATCCTGATGATAAAGGAAACCGAAGTATATTTGGTGATGCCTCCGCCTCTGCTATTATTGAAAAATCTGAAGGTAACGATTATCAGTTCTGCCTGGGAACAGACGGAAGCGGTGCAGAAAATCTTATGGTGAAAAAAGGAGCTTTTAAAAAAGACTTCGAACTGAATCCAGAACACGAATTCGGCCCCGAAAATATTTATATGAATGGCCCTGAAATTTTTAATTTTACGATTGAAAATATTCCGGGACTGGTAAAAGAAACATTGGAAGTTAACAGTATGACCATGGATGATATCGATCATTTTGTTTTTCACCAGGCCAATTCCTTTATGCTGAATTATTTAAGAAAGAAAACAAAAATACCCGCAGAAAAGTTTTATATTGACATGGAAAAAACCGGGAATACTGTTTCTGCAACAATTCCTATTGCTATTAAAAATATGATGGATAAAGGAATGCTGAAACAAGGAGATAAGGTTTTAATGGCAGGATTTGGAGTTGGATATTCATGGGGAGCCACCATAATGGAAATTTAAAGAAAACAAACATTTAAAATTATAAAATATGAAAACATCCGTTTTTTTAGAAAAACTACAGGAGGAATTAGAAGAAGATGAAACATTGACTACTGAAACGAACCTGAAATCTTTAGAAAGCTATGATTCTATCAGTTTACTTTCTGTTATTGCGTTTGTAGACGAAAATTTCAGCAAAAAAATTGATACCAAGCATTTTAAAGATATTGAAACTGTTTCAGATCTGATGAATGTTATTGGAAAAGAAAATTTTGAAGATTAATGGATGCTTTCTCATTAAAAAATAAAATTATTCTCATTACAGGCGCTTCTTCCGGAATCGGGAGAAGCTGTTCTGTAGAATGCAGCAAAAGCGGTGCTGATCTGATTCTCTTAGGAAGAAACCAGGAAGAACTGATGAAAACCGTTTCTATGCTCAATCCGGAAACAAAAGTTGAAATTATCACTGAAGATATTACTCAATCTGAAAATCTTGAAGCAATTATTGCAGATAAAGTTTCAATTTTAGGTAAAATATCAGGATTTATACACTGTGCCGGTATCGAAAAAACGTTACCATTAAAAAAACACAATGCTCAGCTATATCAGGACATATTTGCTGTCAATGTCATTGCAGGACTTGAAATTGCAAAAATTTTATCTTTAAAAAAATACAAAGACGAAAACTCCAGTTTTGTATTTATTTCTTCTGTGGCAGGGATGATAGGAGAGGCAGGGAAGGCCGCTTATTCTGCCAGCAAAGGCGCTGTAATTTCCGGAGCCCGTTCTTTGGCTATGGAGCTTTCAAGAAGTAATATTAGGGTCAACAGTATAAGTCCGGCAATGGTCAATACTCCGATTTTAGAGAAAATGTTTGAAAATATCGGAGAAGAAGCTTCATCAGAAATTATAAAAAAGCATCCGCTTGGAATAGGTGAACCTAAAGATGTAGCGAATGCCTGTATTTTTCTGTTGTCTGATGCCTCAAGATGGGTCACAGGCAGTAACCTTGTGATAGACGGAGGATATTCAGCACAGTAACTTACTTTTTGTGTAGAGTTTCTATAATATTTTCTACGCTGTCAAATATTTTCTTATTGTCAAACTGACTTTCAATTGTTTTAAGGTTCTCTCTGATGTGGAGAACAAGATCGGGATCGGTAAGGAATGTTTTCATGGCTGAATACATTTCATCTACTTCATAACTGATGAGGTATCCTGTCTCACGGTCTTTGATCATCAATCCTACATCTCCTACTTCTGTTGCTATAATAGGTTTCTGAAGAATTAAAGCTTCAGCAATGACCAATGGCCATGCTTCAGATTCCGAAGGCAGAACAAAATAATCCGCTTTTTTGATATAAGGATAAGGATTCATTTGGTTGCCAACCAGAATAAATGTTTTTTCAACATTATTTTTAGCTACCTGTGCCTTGAGGTTATTCATTTCATCACCCTCACCAATAACAATGATGCTGTGATGAAACCCGTCATTGATAAGCTTCGTATGAGCGTCAATAAGTTTATGATATCCTTTTCTAGAATGAAGTCTTCCTATAGATGCGAAAACAGGTCCTTCAGGAAAATTTTCAAGCTTTCCTTCTGCCTTACGCTTAATTTCTTCGATAGGAATAGGATTGATGATCACACTTTCAGGAGGATAATTTAGATTAGGATAATGCTGGTGCATCATATCTTTGATCTTGTGGGAACAGTACACCATGTGGTCAAATTGCGGAAAGCTCTTTAAAATGTTTGGTACTAAAGGCTGAAATTTCGGAACATTAATTTCAGAGTGAAACCATCCTATTTTTTTTGAATTCTTATTGGTTGAGTTCAGAATGGCATCATAGTCTCTGTAATCCATCCCGATCTCAATATCAAAAGTATCATTGATAAGACGGTCTGCAATGGCCGGAGTATTTTTCAGTTTTCTCAGCTTTATTCTTCTTTTAACAAGCTGAAGTTTCTGTAAAATAGAATTGTTGGAAAAATCTTCTTTTCCGTCAGTAAGGTATATTTTTCTGATGTGCTTCGGAAGTTCATCACGCAGTTTTCCCTGGTTGAGGGTGAGGCATACCGTCATTTCAAATTTGTCAGGATTAAGATTGTTGAGAAGTCCCAGTAATACTTTTTCCACGCCTCCCATTTCCATGGAACGGTGCCTGAACAAAATTTTTATTTTTTTTTCTAACATTATCCGAAGATTGATTGTAACGTAATTTTTATTTTTTTCTTAATACGGAAAGGCAGCTGATGCTGATACTGAAGCAGACCGAATATTTCATCTGCACCGGTATAATGTTCAGGAACTTTCTTTCCATTGATAGAGCTGAGCCCTCTTCGTTTCATGGTATTAAAAATCACCTGGGCAAAATATTCGTGGGATTTCTTTTTATTGTCATTCTGTGAAATTCCGCCCTGATGCGTTCTGTAAAGATAGTTCGTTTCATTAATAAACTGAACGTTTCCTTTTTCATACATTTTAAGATATAAATCCTGATCTTCCCCTATTTTCAGATTGGGATTCATTTTTTCCGTCTGTTCATAAACTGCTTTTCTGAAGGTTACAAAATGAGCAATCTGAATCGGGAAATTGAAAAAATAAGGATCTCCACTCGGTACCTGCATCGCAGATCTGAACGGAGCTATTGGATTCAGGTTCTGGTCACATGTCATAAACCTTGAATAGGTAAGTACTGTATTTTTTTTAGTCTGAAAAATCTCCATACATTTTTGAATAGCGGTTGGAGCAATGGCATCATCAGGATCTACAAAGCCACAGATTTCACCTTCAGCCATTTCAATCAACTTACTTTTTGTTACACCTACACCGGAATTTTTTTCATTTTCAAAAAACCTGAATCTTTTGTCATCTGAAATCATTTCCCGGATTATTTTCTTCTCGTTTTCAGAAGAAGCATCATCTAAAATTACCGCTTCCCAGTCTGTATATGTTTGTTGAAGTATACTTTCAAAACAGTCTTTAAAAAAAATGGCATTGTTATAGTGTGCAATAAGAATAGAAAACTTCATTATTGTTCCTTGAATATTAAATCTTGATGATTAATTACAGTCGTATTTGATGGAATGTCTTTGTAAATAGTACATCCGGCTCCAATAATACAGTTATCTCCGATGGTAACTCCTTTTAAGACGGTTACATTACTTCCGAGCCAACAGTTACTACCGATCTTGATAGGAGCGGTGGTGAACTCAGATGAGAACAGCTTAAATTCCGGATGAGTCTGATAAGCATGATTGTGGTCGTAAAGCTTAACATTTTCCCCAAACAAAGTGTTGTCACCTATTGAAATGCTGTCAAGACAATTGATGGAACAAAAATTATTCATAAAAAAATGATCTCCGATTTCTAAAACGGCATTCTGCTGCACAAGAATATGTACATAATTTCTGAAACTCATGGAATTCCCGAGTGTAACATTTTTTAAATTGTCGTGCAGAACAAAATGATTACTGATCCCAAGCTTTATCCCTTTAAAAGAAACATTAGGGTGTTTTTTGAGACGAGAAATCTGGCTTTTCCGTTGAATTTTTGCTAAAATTTCATCAAGCATACCTGGATTTATTTTCACATTTGTAGTTTACAAATATAATTTGTTTTAAATAATTATAATAATAAATCTTATTTTTGTGCCTTAAAAATTAATACTTTATACCAAATAAAACAACTTTTCAGGTTGAGGTTGCTGAGTTTTGATAAAGTAAATCATTTGGTGTTCTGTGAAAATAAGTCAGATTACATTTACCCGATTTGTTGCCGCAATGGCAATTGTTATTTCTCATTTCAATAAAGATCTGTTCTTATACAAGATAGATTATATTTCCAATCTTTTTTTAAGGGCTAATGTAGGAGTAAGCTATTTTTTTATTCTTTCGGGGTTTATCATGATTATTGCTTATCACAGGAAAGATAAAATTGATTACCTGGAATTTTACAAAAACAGGTTTGCCAGGATCTATCCGCTTTATATGCTCGGACTTTTGCTCTATTTTATGACAAGATATGAGATGTTCGATTGGTATAAACTGATCTTATATGGTTTGGGTATCCAGAGCTGGATTCCGGGTGAGGCGATGATCCTGAATTTTCCGGGGTGGTCTATTTCCGTAGAGTTCTTCTTTTACCTGCTTTTTCCGTTTTTATATAATTATTTTTATGCAAGGAAAAACAAAATGATCTGGGTGTTTGCCATTGGTCTCTGGCTGATTACACAGGTGTTTTCTAATCTTTATCCGGTGTATGGAGCTTATGAAGGACCTCATACGAAAAGCCATGAGTTTCTTTACTATTTCCCTTTCTGGCATCTGAATGAATTCCTGATTGGAAATCTTGCAGGTATATATTTTGTGAAAAATTACAGGCAGAAAAATTATGATTACCACGTTATCGCAGTCTTTTTTCTGATTCTTCTGTCACTGATGTTTGTCCCGCTATTCTATCATAATGGTTTGATGGCTTTACTCTTTGTACCTGCCATTCTTTTGATTTCGGCAAATAACGGGAAAGTAAGCAGGATATTTTCATTAAAGCCGCTGGAGTATCTGGGGGAAATTAGTTATGGAATATACATCACTCATATTCCTGTGCTTTACCTTGTAAGGGAATTTTTACAATGGCAGAAGTGTACGCTCAGCATTGATATGGTATTTTTGATTTACATTATCGTTATGCTGTTGAGTTCCGCGGTCTTTTACCAGTTAATAGAAAAGCCGATGCGAAACCTGTTAAGAAAGATTCATTTTTCAAAGCGTTAGTTTTTAAATAATTTTTTTTTTTAACTAAATATTTAGTTAAATGTAGTGTCAGAACAAGTCATTTCTGAAATTGATATTGTACAGCCCTGAACGGATGCTTTTATAATCCGTAAACAAATACTTTGTGATCATCCCCCATTTTTTCAGAAGGGGAGCATTAGCAATCTGAAAGCTTCTGTAAACACGTTTGATATGAAGTTTAATATCTTCAGGAATGGTATTTTCATTTTCTGCCCACTGGTTCACTTCCTTCCATAATACAACGCGGGTTGAAGCCGGTTTTACTTCTCTGGAATCTACTTTGGTAATTCTGTTGTTCTCATGAACTCCTCTCACCGCTACAGCTTTGTCAAGAATTCCCGGATACAGATTCAGATAGTAGGAGAGTCGGAATAAAAATTCGGTGTCCTGATGAAGCTTTAAATGGGTTTTGAAAAAATACTCCATATTTTGTAGAGAACTTTTACGGATCGTCAGGGCATCAATACTGAAAAGTCCAAAAGTTCCTCTCATATTCAGTTGGCCCGGGAATACATCTTTAGGAGGATGTTCTTTATACACTGTAGTGAGGCGGTCTCCAAAAACCTTATAATACTGTTCTCTGGCTTTTTCAGAATAATAATGAACTCCTATAGCCCCATAAACTCCATCTACCTCGTGATTGAGAAAAAGCTTTTTTTCGGCATCAAAACGGTTAGGAAGATAGTAATCATCTGCATCAAGGAAAGCAATGAAATCTCCTTCTGCCTTTTCCATTCCTAAATTTCTGCTGGCACCTGCTCCATGGTTTCCTTTATCAGGATGCTGATAAAGTTTTACCCTGTCATATTTTTCAGCGAGTTCCCGGCAAACCTGCAGGGCATTGTCCGGAGACTTGTCTTCTACCAGTACCACTTCATATACCTCTTCGAACTGAAGCGCGGAATCTACAGCCTGAGCGACATATTTTTCAGCATTGTAAACGGGAATGATGACTGAAATTTTCATTTTTTTCGGATTATGCTTTTAATTTAATTTTTAAATAATGGGTAACCCTTTTCTCTACAAAATAGTACAGAAGAGAGGCTACAATAATAACTAAAACAATTTTAAGAAGAAAAAAAGCAATGTTTAGATAACCTTCAACTTTGAATCCTTTTAAAACAATTTCTACAAAAGGATGTGATAGGTATAATGAATAGGAAATATCTCCCAGAAATATTAAGAATTTGTTTCCTTCAAAATGGAAAATATAATCAAAAGTCAGGAAAGAAAAAACAAACGTGGAGATAATTGCCAGTTTTACCCAATCATTGCCAATAGGAATGATGCTGAGTAAAACGAGTATAAATGAGGTTATTCCTATTACAGAAACTATTGCTGCCCATTTCTTTGGAACTGTATATTGGTTCAGTAAGAGAGCAAAGAGAATTCCTACAACAAAATAAAGATTGAGAGAATGGGTTACCATTTTCAGATATGGACTGTCAAAATGTACACAATATCCCAACATAGTAGCCAGAATGAAAAATCCTACGATGAAATAATACCTTTTTTCTTTAAAAAATAATGATAGCCCGAATATGAGATAAAAAAACATCTCAAAATTTAAAGACCAACCCAGGAAAAGCACGGGAAATTCCTTCTTTGTGGGAAGGAATAACAATGAATGGATAAGCTCATAAAGTCCTGCGCCATGAAAATAGAGGAAAAAACTGCCTCCGGGTATCATTATAGCAAAGGTCAAAAGATAATATAAGGGGACAATTCTGATCACCCTTCTTTTGTAAAATAAAGTGATCTGCTGAAAAGAATCTCTACTGAAATTTATTCTTTGCGTTGTGAAAGCCATGATAAATCCACTGATAATAAAAAACACGGGAACACCGATACTTCCTTTATTAAAAAGAATATCACCAAGATTCAGCCCGGGTAAGTTTATCGTTTCACGGAAATGAAAGCAGCATACCAATAATGCTGAAATTCCTCTTAAAATCTGGATATTATTAAGCTTCATAACAGATGAAAACCTATCTTTTAAGAATTTTTTTAAAGGTATTTATAGTTTTTAAATAGGCCTATTTGATATAAAAATTTTAATAACCTTGATTTTTTCAATTTGTCTATTTTGTCTAAAGAGTTCTTTGCACTGAAATATAAATTAATTTTATCGATTAATTCTTCCGTCTGGAATTCAGAAAAATGAAAATTTTCTACAAGTGTTTTTCTTCTTTCTTCTTTTCTTAAAGACTGTGATTTGGGATCGGAGCTGATACCATCCTTATAAAAGCGGGATATAGATTGTTCAATAGGTCTATAAGTACAATTGTATTTGAAAATAGAAATTAAAAACCATTTCCAATCTGAACAAATTCTCAAATTTTCATCATAGAGACCTACTTTTTCAAAGGCACTTCTTTTTATAAATGTACTGGGATGCCAGATTGTTTCTTCAATTAAATCTAAAAACGAAATATTTTCTTTAGTAGGCCTAAGAACATCTTGATTTTCATCATCTACAATTAGATTACCGGAGATAATATCATCTGTGTGCAGTAATGGAGTTACTTTTTCTATAACTGATTCATTTAGCAGTTCGTCTCCACTGTTCAGAAAAAGAAGATACTCTCCAGTCGCTTTTGCAATTCCTTTGTTCATCGCATGATAAATCCCTTTATCAGGTTCACTTACCCAATAGTTTATTTTGGATTGATTACTTTCTATAAGTTCTTTGCTTCCGTCAGAACTTCCACCATCAATTACTATATATTGAAAATCTTTACCGGTTTGCCGAAATACACTATCCAGAGTTTTTTGTAAACCATTTCGGTTGTTGAAGTTTATCGTTATGATTGTAATGGATTTATTGAGCATATTTTTGAATGTTTTTTGTAAAATCTGTTTGTTATTGTGAAATAAAGGATTCTATATTGAATATGTTTTTTTAAATTATATTGTTTTTAAATCACATTCAATCATTTCTTTGCAAAGAGATTTTACGGTGTATTGTGGTTGCCAGCCGAGAATAGTTTTTGCTTTTGTAGGGTCACCAATCAGCAGGTCGACTTCTGTTGGACGATAATAATTAGGATCAACTTTTACAACTGTTTTACCTAATGGAAGTTGATAATTCGGGTTATTACAGCGTAATACCTTGGCAATTTCATTTTCCTGACTTCCTTCAAAAACCAGTTCTATTCCTACTTCTTCAAAAGCCATAATGAGAAAATCTCTTACCATGGTAGTTTCTCCTGTTGCTAAAACGAAATCGTCAGGTTTCTCCTGCTGCAACATTCTCCACATTCCTTCCACATAATCTTTAGCATGTCCCCAATCTCTTTGAGCATTTAAATTCCCCAGATATAAGCAATCCTGTTTGTTTTTTGCTATGTTAGCTACTGCCATAGTTATTTTTCTGGTAACAAAAGTTTCCCCTCTTCTGGGAGATTCATGATTAAATAAAATACCATTGCAGGCATACATTCCATAGGCCTCCCTGTAATTTTTTGTTATCCAAAAACCATAAATTTTTGCTGCACCATAGGGAGAACGTGGATAGAAAGGAGAGTTTTCATCATAAAAACCCTTTTCATTTTTATTGGATGGCATCCCGCCGTATAATTCTGAGGTAGAAGCCTGATAAATTTTCGTCTTATGGGTTAATCCTAAAATCCTGATTGCTTCTAATAAACGCAGTGTACCTAACCCATCTACGTTTGCAACATATTCGGGCATATCAAAACTTACTTTCACATGGCTCATGGCACCAAGATTATAGATTTCGTCCGGTTGTACCTCTTGTATGATTCTGATGATATTGGTAGAGTCTGTAAGATCTCCGTAATGTAATTTGAAATGCACGTTATTTTCATGCTGATCCAAATACAGATGATCAATTCTTTGAGTGTTAAAAGAGGAAGCTCTTCGTTTTACGCCATGAACTTCATAGCCTTTTTCTAATAGGAGTTCTGCCAGATAAGAACCATCTTGTCCTGTGATTCCTGTAATAAGTGCTTTTTTCATCATTTGTTTAAAAATTTTTCTTGATAAACTTGTTTTATTCCATCTTCCAGAGATATATCAGGAGACCAACCCATAGAATTAATTTTAGAGGAATCCATTAGCTTTCTGGGAGTACCATTGGGTTTCTCTGTATCCCAAACTATATTTCCTTCATATTGGGCAATATCTTTAATCTGCTTGGCCAGTTCTGATATAGAGATTTCCCTGGATGAACCTATATTCAGGTGACCGCTTTCATTGTAATTATTCATCAAAAATACACATGCTTTTGCAAGGTCATCTACATGTAAAAATTCTCTAAAAGGGCTTCCATCTCCCCACAAAACCACTTCCTTTACATTGTTTTGTTTGGCTTCAAAAAACTTTCTGAGCATAGCCGGCAAAACATGAGAATTATTTAGGTCATAGTTATCATTAGGCCCATAAAGATTAGTTGGCATTGCGGAAATGAAGTTACAATTATATTGATCCCTGTATGCATCACACATTTTTATTCCTGCAATTTTTGCTATGGCATAAGGTTCATTGGTTTGTTCTAAAAATCCACTTAATAGGTATTCCTCTTTTAAAGGTTGAGGTGCAAGCTTGGGGTATATACAACTGGAGCCTAAAAAAAGTAATTTCGTTACTCCATGTAAATAACTCTGATGAATTACATTAGACTCAATCATAAGGTTATCGTAAAGAAAATCAGCTCGGTACGTGTTGTTGGCGTGGATTCCTCCTACTTTGGCTGCAGCAAGAAAGACATATTCTGGCTTTTCGGTTTCAAAAAATGTTTGTACACTTTTTTGATCTGTAAGGTCTAATTCACTGGAAGTTTTGGTAATAATATTATTAAAACCGTTCGAAGTTAAGTTTCTTAAAATGGCACTTCCTACCATACCTCGGTGTCCGGCAATATATATTTTAGAGTTTGGGTTCATAATTGTAGTTGTAACGAATTTTATAATAAATTATTTTTAATAAATTATTGAAGCTTGATTTCAAAATTTCAGGAAAAGATTTATTTTTTTTAGGTAAACTATTTTTTAAAATTACATATTTACAATCTATTTTTGAGATTCTTTCAATATCGTTTTCAATGATTTTTTGATGATAATTTTGATATAGCTTTTTCAAGGAATCTGAATTTTCCAAAGAATATCTGTCATAGTATTTTGCTAAAGTTTCGGGATTTTTATATTTAAAATTTGAAAAATGATAAAATACCAGAGGAGAATTATCCGGCATGCGGTATTTATTGTCTTCTGTAGCTACCAATCCTATTCTTTCATGCAGATTCCATGGAGCGGCATTATACCCCATTTTACTGAGAATTTTTACATTTTTGAAGAAAACAGGTGAAAAATTCATCCAGATCTGATCTACAAATAACCCTTTTTCCGGTTGATTATAGCAAAGAGATAACAATCTTTCTTCCCACCAATCAAGAAGTTTTTTGGCATTTTCAGAATGGCCTCTTAATCCTATAAATCCCAGGTTATATATACCAAAATTAAGAAAAGTGTTTTCTACAGGTTTATAGCCATCTAAAGGAATAGAACTCAGAATATGAGGGGTGAGCAAGATATCTGCGTTATCTTCAAATTCTGCATTCAGGATTGATAACTGATCAAATATTTCAATATCCGGATCGAAGTAATATATAAATTCCGTATTGGGATTTTTTGCTAATAAGTACTTGAAAAATGATGCTTTTACAGAGGTGTTAAATTCTATAATGTCATATTTCATCCATAATTCATCAAAATTCTTTATTCCAATATCTTTCATTTCTACAATTTCACATTGGAAAGAATCATAATCTATTTCGCTAGATTTTTCATCGCATAATCCTATTACAAATTTGAAGTTTTCACCATATTTATTAATAGAATTTTTTAAAACTTTAGCTTGTGCTAAATAGTTATTGGAGCAGATTGTGAAAGCTATATTCATAGGATTTTGGAAGTAAAAGTTGTTGAAATGTCTTTGTATATTGTAAAAAATAATTTACTTTCTGGAGTTTGATATTTTTCTATTTTTAATTTTGTAAGACTTCTGAAATGAATTTATTTCCTAAGCTTCGATATTAAACGAAATAATTTTTTAGATAAATCTAATAGCCCCAGATCTTCAGTCATTTTTTTTAAAGCCAAAAGGAGTTTAAAAGTTTTTGATTCTTTTAAATTTCTTATTTCAATGGTTAATTCATTCACTTTGTTATAGTTAATGTCTAAGTGTTTTAAAAGTAATTTATTGAAGTCAGAGTTGGAAATCACTTTTTCAGCTTCATTATAGAAAAGCATCTGATATAAAATCATATGTTTCCTGTCCCGTGACATACTCGTTGCATGCTTCCTATACAAAGCCAGAGGAGCATTTAAAAAAATGAAATTGATGTTTTTTTGTGCAATTTGAATCCACAAAAGCCAATCTTCTTTCGCTTTTAGATTTTCATTAAAACGAATAGTTTCAAAAATAGACTTTGGAAACAAACCACAATGAATGGGAATTGTAAATGTGAAGTCCCATTGATACAGGATAGATTCAAAATTCAGTAAATCCTGAGATAGCTTGCAAAAGGGAGGCAATAATTCTTGCTTATTAGAATCGTCAAATAAACAAAAATTTGACACTATTATTGCTTCTTTGTCCTGTATCAGATTGAATGAATCTGAAAACTTGGTCTGAGCTAAGATATCATCTGCATCTAAAAACTGAATATAATCTCCGGTTGTGACTTCCAGAGCAGCATTTCTTGCAGAAGATAAACCTCCGTTTTCTTTGTGAAGATATTTAAAACGGCTATCTTTTTTTACCCATTTATCGGCTGTCTCTGCTGTATTATCAGGAGATCCGTCATCAACAATGATACATTCCCAATTTTCATAGGTCTGATCCTGAATAGACTGCAGGGATTCATCCAGAAAACGTGCTTGATTATAACAGGGGACAATGACAGATATTTTGGGATTCATTTTCATTTTTAATCAATTATTTTTTACAATGTGTTTTTTTAGATATATAGTGGTCACTATCTTTTTTGATAATGATTTCTGACACTTGGTACAAGGTACAAAATTATTTTTTCAGGAATAATCATGTTATAAGTAGGTTGAGTATAGCTTTTTCAAGTATTCCGTTGGAGATATTCCTGTAAAAAAGCTTTCAGTAAGTTCATTGAATTCAATAGTATAAAACGAACCTTCATCACTATCATCATACACAGCCTCTTTACCGAGATGACTCTCGAGCTGGCACAGTATTTCTGACAATGAATACTGATAAGGATAAGCAAGATTGATGATCGTATTGTTAAGATCCATCATATTACTTCCTACAAAAGAGCCAATATCATCTATTCCGATCAGGATTCTTCCTGCATTTCGATGAAGAGTAAATCTTTTTTCCGAGATAACAGCATTACTTAGAAAATTGATCAGTGTATTGGGATTACCACCATGTCCCACTGCATTTCCTACCCGGAAGATAATATAGCTGACACAGTTTTCTGCAATGATCTTTTCTGCATTAAGTTTATGCTTTACATAAGGACTTTCCGCTTTGGAGGGATCATAAACACTGCAGGTAGAAAAATAAATAAGTTTTTTATGTGGATTTTCCTCAATACAGGAATGGAGAAGGCGTATTTCTCTTTCGAATGCTGAGGGATCCTTTTCAAGAGAATTGGAAACTCCCGATGCGAAAAAGATAACCTCATCTTTGTCATAAAATCTTACGGCATTTGCCAGCATTCCGTTACCAATAATCATATGCTTCTTGTATACTTAAGATGTTAGTTGTATCTCTTTTAAATCTTTCATGTTGATCAATAGATTTTAGAGCTTTTTAAAGATTTTAAATAACCCAATTTTATTTCCCAGTTTTGCCCATCTTGAATTTTTTACATGGTTTAATTGGTTGAGTACCTGTTCATATTTATTTTTCGGAACATAGCTTTGAAGAAAAAGATCTTCAACACTGATGTTTCTTCTTTCTGCCATTTTTATCAGCGCTACCCAATGCCAGAACAGTGCTTTCTCAGCATTTTTAGTCGTAGAAATACCACTATCATGGATTCTGTATAAGTATAGATCTTCATCAATATATTTTACAGGAGCTGTTTCGCACATTTTCATGTACCAGTCTTTATCTTCAGCAATTTTTAGAAACGGATCAATGCCGGAAGTCTTTTCGTATATCTTTTTCTTAAAAGTAGCAAAATGTGAAATCTCACCGTTAAAATTATAGTAAGAGTAATTCAGCTCAGTAATCTGTTTCCCTTTATGGACCGATTTAGGATTAAGATGCTCATCGCAAAATACAAAATTGGAATATACCATACCCACTTCGGGATATTCAGAATATGCCTTTAAAATAACTTCCAAAGCATGAGTCGTTAACCCATCATCAGGATCTAGAAAACCACATATTTCAGATTCAGCAAGTTCTATTAATCTTCTTTTTGTATAACCGATTCCCTTGTTTTGGTCATTCTGATTGATTTTAAACCGGGAATCATCACCTATGATTTTTTGTATGACTTCAAGAGAATCATCAGTAGAGCCATCATCCAAAATTACCGCTTCCCAGTCTGTTTCTGTCTGAGCAACTAAGCTTTGGTAGCATTTTAAAAAAAAATGACCATTATTATAGTTGGCGATAAGTACACTGAATTTACTCATTTCGACTGTGTTTGTTCAAGATTTTTTTTAATGCATTCAAATACCCAAAACCGTTTTTTCTATCTGGTTCCAGGATGTTCCCTTCTGCCCATTCGTTCCAGGATTTTATAATTAAAAACTGTTCCGGATAATCCTTTTTATCTTCAAGATATCCTATAGCCTTTTCTACTTGCTGTTCAAACAGTTCCGGGGAATTGTTAGCCAAAATGATTCCTCTGTAGCCGCTTCTTGGAGTATTATCCCAATTGGGCAGGATACATGGATAGGTAGGAATATTGCTTTCTTCAAACTTTAAGTCGTTTACTACTGCCTTAGCATCCTGAATGTTAACTTTAGGCTGTTCTTTTTTCTTAATTCCTATTAATCCTTTTATCCTGTTTTTATAATATTGAGAGTGAGAAATATATTCTTTCTTCGCAATATGAGGTATCCAGGCCTTTTGAAATGCATTGGAGATCTTACTGTCATATCCCATAGATTTAAAATCCAGGTCATCACGGAGCTTATTGGATGCCATGATGTATAGATCATCAAATCCGTTTTTCCTGGCGAGCTCTCTGAATTTTGTAATATAGTGGGGATCCCCGTCATTTAAATGATTCGGATCATAGATAATGAAAAGAGGCTTTTTGTCTACTTTGATATATCTTTCATCTTTGAAGAAAGGCAGAAGATATTCGAAATGGGCAATTAAGTCTTTTTCATTAGGATAGATTTGTTCAGCAAGTATTTTTTCTGATAACCCATGCCATATTCCTGACCATGTTTCGTTGGCCCAGCAGAAACAAAAAGGGAAATCTGGTTTTCCTGATTGTAATACATCATTTGCCACGCGTTCCAGCAATTGTTTGCCGTTGCCAAACCAGTAGTGATAATAGATAAATCCATGTATTCCATAGTCTTTTGCCATCTGAGCCTGCTGTTCTCTTACTTCAGGAACACGCAGGTCATAATACCCCAGATCTCCAGGATATATAGGTTGTTCGTGTCCTTCAAATAGAGGCTTGGCTTTTCCTACATTCGTCCATTCTGTAAATCCTTTTCCCCACCATTCGTCATTTTCAGGAACGGGGTGATATTGAGGGAGATAAAATGCTAGAGGTTTTATTTTTTTCATTTCAGTTTTCTAATGTTTTTATTAATCTGGCGGGAATTCCTGCAATAACTGAATTTTTAGGGAAACTCTTATTCACTACAGAGTTGGCTCCTATGATACAGTTCTCACCAATGGTAACTCCCGGAAGGATGCATACACCTTCGCCAATCCATACGTTATCCTCAATAATTACCGGCCCTTTGGAGTATAGTGGCCTCATTGCAGGGACATGTTCCAGATCTTCAATACTTACATTTCCGTGGGAATGATCAGAAATGTATATTCTGCTGGCCATAAGTACATTATTTCCTATAATAATCTTATTGATAGCACCAATGTGGATATCGGAATTACAAATGACGTCATCTCCAATTATGATCTCAGGAGTAAAACTCTCCCCCTGAAAATGATCCCATGCTTCCAACCTGAGATGAAACAGGGAACTGAAGTTTTTACCTATGGAGATATATTTAGGATTTTCTATACAATGTTCTTCCGGCAAATTAGAATTCGTTCCAAAGTTTTTAAAACTTTTCCTAGCCCACTCATTAATTTTATTTTGAGTATGGGTTTTATAAGCATTCGAATTGAGAACATCGAACAAAAAATTAACAATATATTTTTTAAAAAAATTCATATTTTCCCTGTTAATTGATAATACAATGTTTTTAAAAATAGTATTTTGTTTTCTTTAAAAACTTTTTTATAATATCTTAATTTATAATCCTGAAACATTCTAAATCTTTCACCACTCGTTAAAAATTTATTAATGGTATTTTCAAAGACAGGATTATATAAGTTTTCAGCTTCAATCATTAAGCTATTAAATGTTTGATAAGATTCAAGTACATCATACTTCTTTTCCAAAAATGACATTGGGTTTTCTCCATTAAATATTTTTTCTAAATTCTCAGAAAATTCTTTTTCAGTAATCATCAGATTATTATAAAGTGATTTTGGAGTATTTTTTTTGTATTCAATGGAAAATTCCTTTACTAATGTATCTAAATTGTCAAAGCTTTTAAATCTATCAGATTTGTAAAATAAATCTTTTATATCACTTACCAAGTTTTTGGGATGTACATAAGCAAAAACAGGTAATCCTGAAGCAACAGCAATTTGTGTCATTAAGGCACCTATATAGGGAAAAGTAGAAATATAATAATCTACGTTTTTCATAATTTCATATAAATCATAACGGTCGCCAATTAAGAATATTCTGTTGTTTAATTTATGATCATCAATAAATTTATTAATGGATGTACCATTACCACTCCCAGCAAATACAAAAATTAAATTATCATCTAATTGTAAAATCTTATGTATTGTTTCAAGAAATTCTAAATTATTTCCCAGAATTTTATAAAATGTACTCCCAGAAAATAGTATTTTTTTGTTTTTAGTATCAAAATCAAAACCTTGAAATGGAGTTTCCGACAAAATAGGATAATATGGTAATATTTTGTTTTTATGACTAGGAATCTTTCTTAATTGCTCAGATAAATTTTGTCCAAATGAACGAAATTCAATATTTATATCTGTAATGTCCACCCCAAGCCAAAATGCATGATCCGTTAAATTTATTTGGTATCTTATAATTCCTTGTATTTTATAGAAAGCGATATAAGCAATAGTATCCCAAGGAACTAAATGCATTAAAATATGTTTTGGTTTTTCTGCTAAAATAATATTAATGAGACTTTTACATAGTTCTATTCTGTCGTTTCCTTCCAAATAATAAATTTCTTTATTATTATAATGCTCAATTTCTGCTAGAATTGCTTCATTTTTATAATGCCTGTTTTTACTTTCAAAGACAAGAATGATTCGCTTATTAAGTCTTAATAATGCCCTTAGATATTGCTGGGTTAAGCCTCTGTTATCATAACCAAAGTAATCATAGAATAAAACAACATCTTCGTTAGGGACTATCTTTTCTGATTTAAAAAGAGAGTTAGAAATTTGTTTCAATGAGTTTTCTAATTCTTCATCATATAGGGTGTCATCAAACGCATAATTGTATTTTAGATGTGCTGATAACTCTATTAATCGTAAAGCGAAGTCATAATTTTTTTTGTTTATGGCTTGTTTTAAATTCTTTTTCAGAATTTTATCAATATGAATAAGCTTTTTATTTGAAATCATTTAATTCTGAGATTATTTTTTCTATATCTTCGTTTGTCATTACAGGGCTTATGGGTAGGCTTAAAACTTCTTCATGAATCTTTTCACTAATGGGAAATGAAAGATGGTTCCATTCTTTATAAGCTTCCTGTTGATGAGGTGGTATAGGATAGTGTATAATTGTTTGTATACCTTTATTGCTTAGGTAATCTTGAAGGGCTTGTCTTTTTTTACTTCTTATAACAAAGACGTGCCATACATGTTCTTTTTCATTTTCAGGGTATTCGGGAAGTATAATCTCAGGGTTTGTGATGCTATTTATAAAATGTTTAGCAATAGTTCTTCTGATTTTGTTTTCAGTATCAATGTATTTTAATTTTATATCTAATACTGCAGCCTGAATTTCATCGAGCCTGGAATTTAGGCCTTTGTAAATATTGACATATTTTTGATTAGAACCGTAATTTGCTAAAGTTCTGATGGCTTTAGCAAGATCATCATTATTGGTAGTAATGGCTCCTGCATCTCCTAATGCACCTAGATTCTTTCCTGGATAAAAACTGAAGCCTGCGGAATCTCCGAGATTACCTGATTTTAAACCTTGCCATTCAGCCCCAATTGCTTGAGCATTGTCTTCAATGATTTTTAAGTTATGTCTTTCTGCCGTTTTCTTCAGTTCTTCAGAGAAAACCACTCTTCCCTGTAAGTGTACGATAAGAATTCCTTTTGTTTTAGGGGTAATTTTTTCTTCTATTTTACTAATATCAATATTGTAAGTATTAATATCAGGTTCTACTAGTACTGGAATTAATTTGTTATCCGAAATTGCAAGAATTGAGGCAATATATGTATTTGATGGAACAATTATTTCATCTCCCGGGCTCATAAATCCTAGTTCAATATAAGCACGGAGTATTAAACGCAGTGCATCCAGTCCATTAGCAACTCCAATAGCGTGTTTAGAGCCTATATAATTTGACAGGTTTTTTTCAAAACTAGACAATTCAGTTCCCATGAGATACCATCCAGAACGAAAAACTTCCAAAATTTTAGTTTCAATTTCTTCTTGGTACTGTAAATTGATTTTTTGTAAATCAAGAAATTTAATCATAATTTAAAGTTTTATAGAGTAAAAATCTAATGTGATCCCTCTTGCTCCCATGTTTTCTTTTTGCTGGATCAATCCTTCGTTTAATATTTTTCCTTGGTTTTCTGTTGAAATTCCGAAACTATAATATTTTTTGTTTTGAAATTCACTTATAAGAAAATAGTTTATAAAATCTAATGCCCCTATTTTTCTTCCTTCTTGTGATGCTGCCATATATTGTGTGTGAACGACATTTCCAAAATCAAAAATAACAATCCCTGCTAAAAGAAAATTATCTTTTCTTGCTTCAAATAGTCTGATGTTTTCAGGAAATTTTTTATTTAATAATTTGATTTCTTCTTCAGTATGTACAGGTTTTGTATCAAATTTTTTAAGAACATCTGAAAGTAAAGTCCAATATTCCTTAAAATTTTTATTTTCACTTATAGTGACTTCATTTCCTTCACATTTTCTCACTAATTGTCTTTTTGTTTCAGAGAAACGAATAGGGGATGAAAGATCAATTACAGATGATATATCTCTTCGGAAAAGTTTAGCTTGGTTACGAAAAAGAGCATATAAGTCTTCTTCTGAAGGATATTTGTGAAAAATATGAGGAACGGCTTTATAAATTATTTCATTAAAAGAATATTCTTGATAATATTTTTTTATTTCCTCAAAAATATTCAAAACTTCACTAGCCTTTACATGATAGGAGAGAATCAATGATCCAAAGGTAAGACCTCCATGAGAAATAATTTCTTTTCCTGATTCATTGGCTGGAAATACTGCTACAACTTTATTGTTTTTTAAAATAAACAGAGAATGATCTTTGAAGCGATCAGAATGATAATCCATAAAGTCTCTGTCATAAAAGAAAAGTCCATTTTTACTTTCTTTTATAAACAGATTCCAGTCAGTATAATCTTTTTGCGTATATTTTTTTATTTCAAAATTCATGTTATAGCCTTAAGGACATGGTTATATAGGAGTCTGAATTATCAGATATTGAAAAACCTGCTTTTTCATAAGCTTTTACAGCTCTGGTATTTCCAGGAATAACATTTAAATATAAACTTTCTAAATTCAACTGGTCTTTGGCAATTTTAAAAATAAGTTTAAATAAATCAGCGCTTAAACCCTTTCCCCAATATTCTTTTTCCCCGATGTAAACAAAATACTCTGCGGTTTTATTGGTGAGATCAATTTTTTTTAAGCCAACTACACCAATGATTTTATGATTATGCTGGATACCTTTAACCCAATACGTTTTATTGTTTTCTAAACCTGCGAACCATTTTTGCTGATCTTCTTTTGAGAAATCAGGTGTATTGGTAAGATATTTTATTTCCGGGTCATTTAACCAATTCCATGACTTTTCTAGAATATTTTTTGTATAATCAACTAATTGGAGTTTATTAAAATTCAAAAAATCTTCATAATTTCGGATATAATCATTTTCGTTATAAGTATGAGATGCAAGGACCAAACAAATTGCTCCTGAAGAAAAATTAATTTCAGAAGCCCATATCCCAGGAGGAATATGTAATCCTAAATCAGGACGATTCAAAAATACCTGTCTTTTGAACTTGCCATCATCCAGAGAAACTTCAAAACTGCCACTTGCTGCAATCAGAAATTGATGACATTCTTTATGTGAATGAGCACCTCTGCTTTCTCCTCCTGCAATATCATAAAGGTAGAAAATTCTTTTAACATTGAATGGAAATGCGGCGTTATTTTCAACTACTGTAAGGTTGCCTTCATCAAAACTGATTTTACCTAAATCAATAACATTACAGTCAAATACAGAAATATTATTTTTCATCAGCCAGTATTTTAAATTCTTCAAAATCTCTTATATAATCATTTTCATTGTACTGTCTATCAGAGACAATGAGTGCTAATGAATTGGTAGAAAAATTTTCTAATCTTCGCCAAAACATTCTGGGAATATATAATCCGTAATAGGACCTGTTTAAAGAAAACCTTTGTTCTTCTTTTCCATCATGGATTACAATATCAAAACTTCCTGAAAGGGCAATAATAAATTCTTGCTGTTCTTTGAAAGCATGGCTTCCTCTTACTTCTCCTCCAGGGACATCATATATCCAATATGTTCTTTGTATCTCAAAAGGAAGTTGATTAGGATATTCAAAAAAGGATAAGTTCCCTCTTTTATCATATATTTTGGGGAGTTCTATTATTTGTGGGATCATGGTGTTTGTACTTTGTATTCAAAAAATGGTCTGGTAACTCCTGGGTAAATGTGCATCATTGTTCCCACTTTTACATTTTCTACTTCAAATCCAATAAATTCATCAATTCCGTATAAAAGTATTTTTTGATCCTTCCCGAAGTAAAGTTTAAAATAGTAGTTTCCAGCATTCAAAAGCCCTGCAGGAATATCAAATTCTACAGTATATTCGCCTATTTTTGAATTGTTATTTTCGGAAACACATTTTCCAACATGGAAAATCACCAATTCTTCATAATTTTTTAGTTCAAAAGTTGTGTCAAGAGTGATATCCGGACAGAAATTATGAAAAACAAGTTTTACATGAGCTCCAGAATCAATATCTAATAAATCTCCATTAATAGGAGTTACTGAAAATTCTTTTATTCTGATATTTTCGTTACCTATAGCTTCGTTCAGATTACCATTATATTGGTAAGAGCTTTCTCTTGCGCTGCTTTTTTGATATTCTATGATCGTATTGAGAATGTCGCCTTGATAGCCAATTTGTCCTTGATTCAAAAGAATTCCTTTTGTGCAAAGCTCTTTAATAGCTGTCATATTATGGCTGACAAAAAGTATGGTTCGGCCTTCTCCTCTCGTTACATCATTCATTTTACCAAGACACTTTTTCTGAAATTCTGCATCTCCTACTGCGAGTACTTCATCTACAATAAGAATTTCAGATTCTAAATGGGCGGCTACAGCAAAAGCAAGGCGAACGTACATCCCCGAAGAATATCTCTTCACAGGAGTGTCTATATATCTTTCAACACCTGAGAAATCTACAATTTCATCAAATTTTCTTTTGATTTCCTTGCGGGTCATACCTAAAATGGCTCCATTAAGAAAGACATTCTCTCTTCCTGTCATTTCAGGGTGGAATCCTGTTCCTACCTCAAGCAGAGATGCTATTCTTCCGTTTGTAAATATTCTTCCTGTTGTAGGTTTTGTAACTTTACTTAAAACCTTAAGCAGAGTTGATTTTCCAGCACCGTTTCTGCCGATAATTCCAACAGCGTCTCCTTGTTCGATTTCAAAATTAATATCGCGAAGAGACCACACATAGTCGGATAATCCTTTTGTTGTTCTATCATTGGCTTCACCAATTTTCAGATAAGGATCTTCTTTTCCTCTCACTTTATGCCAAAACCTGTTAAGGTCATGAGATAGAGTCCCTGTCCCGACTTGTCCTAGACGATATTGTTTGGATATATTTTCTGCTTTTAAAGACAGCATATTCTTAAATGATTTAAATTAATAAAAAAGTTTACCAACAAAGGTTATACGGTATCCATAAAGGTTTTTTCAACCTTGTTGAAAACAACAATTCCTATCACTAAAAGGATAAGAATAATAATAGTACTCATTCCCAGCATGGCGGGAGAAAAGTCTCCAACACCTATCCAAGCATATTTAAAACATTCAAAAATACCGGTTAAAGGATTATAATAAGCCAGTTTTTTAAAAAATCCCGGTAATGAGGAAACAGGATAAATAACCGGAGTTGCATACATATATAAACTTACACCAAAGCCCAATAGCATTGCAAGATCTTTATACTTTGTAGTCAGTGAAGAAAAGATCATCCCAACTCCCAAGGCAAAAAGTGCCATTAAGAATATTAGGAAAGGAGTTGCAAGAATCCAGATATTAGGATGAACTTCTCCTTTACTGTAATAATATGCCCAGGCAAGAATGAATAAAATAAGCTGTACTCCAAACCGCATGAGATTAGAGATAACAATGGATAACGGAGTAACCAGTCTTGGAAAATAGACTTTTCCGAAGATGCCGGCATTCCCGGTAAAAGTAGAGGAGGTAGCCAGTAATGAGGAAGAAAAGTAATTCCAAAGAGTAACACCAGCCAGATAAAAAAGGAGCGGTGGAGCTCCATCTGTAGGTAATTTGGCAATTCTTCCAAAAATAACCAGATAGACAATGGTCGTTAAAATGGGATTGATAAAAAACCAGATAGGGCCTAAAATAGTCTGCTTAAAGCTGGATACAAAATCTCTTTTTACAAACATATAAACAAGATCTTTGTATCTCCAGACTTCCTTTAGCTTCAAGTCAAATAACGAATGATCGGCATCAATCGTTTCTGTCCACTTTTGTTGTGGTTCATTCATCTGTGTAAGTTTTTGCAAATTTATAATAATTAATTATTACCGTGTATATTAGTTTATAAATTTTCATAGTCAATAAAACTAAAAATCAACAACTAATATATTGATATTTGTTGGTATGAACAAAAACTACTGGCCGTAAAGCCAATAGTCTATGAATTTTATAAATTATATTTGTTATTTTCCGATAAGTTGTTTCAGGTATTCGCCGTATCCGCTTTTGCCATATTTGGTAGCCGTTTCAAGCAGTTTTTCTTCACCAATGAATTTATTTCTGAAGGCAATTTCTTCTATACAGCCAATTTTAAACCCTTGTCTTTTTTCGATGACACTTACAAATTCTGAAGCGTCGTGAAGAGAATCAAAAGTTCCTGTATCCAGCCATGCCGTTCCTCTGTTCAGAACAGCTACCTCAAGCTTTCCATTGCTTAAATAAACATTGTTGATATCTGTGATTTCCAGCTCACCTCTTGCTGAAGGTTTAATATTTTTAGCGATTTCCACTACATTGTTATCGTAAAAATAAAGACCTGGAACGGCATAGTTTGACTTAGGGTTTAAAGGCTTTTCTTCAATAGAAACCGCTTTCAGGTTTTTGTCGAATTCCACTACACCATATCTTTCCGGATCTGCTACGTGGTAGGCAAAAACAACTCCTCCTTCAGGATTGGTTTTATTTTTCAGTAAGGTTCCCATTTCAGAACCATAGAAGATATTATCTCCCAATACCAGCGCTGCAGGGTCGTTACCAATAAATTGCTCGCCCAGAATAAAAGCTTGTGCTAAACCGTCCGGGCTTGGCTGTACAACATATTCTATATTACAGCCGATTTGCGAACCGTCGCCTAAAAGTTTGATGAAACCTGCCTGGTCGTGTGGAGTTGTGATGATCAGAATATCTTTGATTCCTGCTAAAAGAAGTGTGGAAAGCGGATAGTAGATCATGGGTTTGTCGTAAACAGGCATCAGCTGCTTGCTTACGGCAATAGTTAGAGGGTAAAGTCTTGTTCCGGAGCCTCCGGCTAATATTATTCCTTTCATGTTTTTGGTGCGTATTACGCTATTTCTTTTGTGTTATAAATCGATTTATTTTGCTATTGCTGGTGTGTTATAAAAGACTGAAATGAATGATGTCAGATTCTATACCTGTTCCTTTAATAGCTGGAGATTTAGCTGTATTGCTTGCTGTAGTAATCCTGATAATTTCCTGAAGTCACATTTTCAAGCCATTCTTTATTTTCAAGATACCAGTCGATGGTTTTTGCTAATCCTTCTTCAAAGGTAACTGAAGGTTTCCAGCCTAAATCTTTATTCAGTTTTGTTGCATCAATAGCGTAACGTTTGTCGTGACCCGGTCTGTCTTTTACAAAAGTGATCAGTTTTTCTGAATAGCCTTCCGGTCTTTCCAACTTGGCATCCATTTGTTTGATCAGTTCTTTGACAAGATCAATATTCTGCCACTCGTTGAATCCTCCGATATTGTAAGTCTCACCGGTTTTTGCTTCTTTAAATATCTGATGAATCGCCTTGGCATGGTCAATGACAAACAACCAGTCTCTGGTATATTTTCCATCACCGTAAATAGGAAGCGGTTTCTCGTTGATGATATTCGAAATACAAAGAGGAATAAGCTTTTCAGGGAAATGATTCGGGCCGTAGTTGTTGGAACAGTTCGAAACGATGAAAGGCATTCCATAAGTATTTCCGTAAGCTCTTACCAAATGGTCAGAAGCTGCTTTGGATGCGGAATACGGAGATTGAGGGTCGTAGGATGTCGTTTCTAAAAAGAATCCTGTTTCGCCTAAACTTCCATATACTTCGTCGGTAGAAATATGATAGAAAAGATTATTTCTTTTTTCATCCGAGAATCTGCCGTGGGTATGATCAGGATTTAACGTCCAGAACTCTTTACAAAGATTCAGAAGATTAGCGGTCCCGTTTACATTCGTGTTGATAAATGCCATTGGATCTGTAATACTTCTGTCTACATGACTTTCTGCTGCTAAATGTACAACCGCATCCGGATTGTATTTTTTGAAAACTTTTCTAAGTTCTTCCGGTTTTGTAATATCTGCTTTTTCGAAAACATAATTAGGTTCATTTTCAATGTCCTTTAAGTTTTCCAGATTTCCGGCGTAGGTAAGAGCATCAAGGTTGATGATTGTAGTATCCGGATTGTTTTTTACAAATTCTCTTACAACATGGGAACCGATAAACCCGGCACCTCCTGTAATGATAATGTTTTTCATTGATTTATTTTGAGATGGTCTTTCTTCCTATACTTTTATAATAAAATCCGTTTTGCTCAGGGACTTCCAATGGATACATATTTCTGCCGTCAAAAATGACTTTGTTTTTCATTTTTTTAGCCATCAGTTCAAAATTAGGGTTTTTGAATTCAGGCCATTCTGTAGCAATAAATAGTGCGTCCACATCTTCCAGTGCATCATACATTCCTTTGGCGTATTGTATTTTGTTGCCAAGAAGTTTTTGAACATTGCTTTCTGCAACAGCATCATATGCTACAATTTCCGCGCCTTTCTCCAATAAAAGGGCAATATTGTCTAAAGATGAAGCTTCTCTGATGTCATCTGTATTTGCTTTAAAGGCAAGTCCCCACATGGCGATTTTCTTCCCTTCAATATTTCCTCCGAAGTATTTTTCAATTTCAGATACTAAAATAACTTTCTGGGTGGTATTTACATTTTCGGTAGCTTCCAGGATCTGGAAATTAAAATCTTCCTGTTTCCCGGATTTTATAAGTGCTTTTACGTCTTTAGGGAAGCAGCTTCCTCCATATCCGATTCCAGGGAATAAAAATCTGTGCCCGATTCTGTCATCACTACCCATTCCCAGTCTTACCTTATCCACATCTGCACCTACCTTTTCACAATAGTTGGCAATTTCATTCATGAAGGTAATTTTTACTGCTAAAAATGAATTCGCTGCATATTTGGTAAGTTCCGAAGACTTCTCATCCATAAAAATGATGGGAATTCCGGTATTGGTAAAAGGCTGATATATTTTAGACATAATATCTTTAGCTTTTTCTGAGCTTGCCCCTACAACGACTCTTGAGGGATTCATAGAGTCTTCAACAGCAAATCCTTCTCTCAGAAATTCGGGATTTGAAACTACATCAAAAGGAATGTCTGTTTTAGACGAAATTGTTTCTCTTACTCTGTCTGCAGTTCCTACGGGAACAGTACTTTTATTGACAATGACTTTGTATTCAGTCATCATCTCGCCAATATTATCGGCTACCTGAAGTACATAAGACAAATCTGCAGAACCGTCTTCTCCCGGAGGAGTAGGCAATGCCAGATATATAACTTCGCTTTTGTCTAAAGCTTCTTTAAGATTGGTAGTGAAAAATAATCTTTCGGACTGGATGTTTCTTAAAAACATTTCTTCAAGGTTCGGCTCATAGATGGGAACAATGCCGTTTTTCATACCTTCTACTTTTTTTTCATCAATATCAACACAGTATACTGAATTGCCAAGTTCTGCCAGAGTAGTTCCTGTAACCAAACCTACATAACCTGTTCCTACAATCGTTATATTCAAAATATCTGTTTTAAAATTCTAAAGACAAAAGTAATAAAAATCCTGTGACATACTCTTTTAATTTATTGTAAATGAATCTTACGCTATTTGCTTGATACTTAAGATAATTTTGCATTTTTAGAAAAAAAGCTTATATTTGCAATGGATTTACGGAAAAAATGGGAAGGCTTCGGAAGAAAGCCTTTTTTCGTACTGTAAATCAAGATAAAAATATATGGAGTTTAGAAAAAGAATTGAAGAATTATTAAATGAATTCCTTGAGACCAGAAAAGATCTGTTTCTTATTGATCTTAAAATTTCTGCAGGGGATGATATTACAGTGATTTTGGATGGTGATAACGGAGTTTCTTTGCAGGACTGCCTTGATGCAAGCCGTGCGATTGAATTTAATATGGATCGTGAAGAGCATGACTTCAGCCTTCAGGTGATGTCTGCGGGATTGAGCGAGCCATTATCCACACCAAGACAGTTCAGTAAAAACATTGGAAGAGAGATTGAGGTGATGCTGGAGGATTCTTCTAAAATTGAAGGAGAATTGTCAAAAGTAGACGATGAGAAGATCACACTTGTTCTACGTTACCGAAAGCCGAAAGATATCGGAAAAGGAAAAGTAGATGTGGAGGAGGAGAAAGAAATTTCTTATCCTGAGATCAAAAAAGCATTAGTAGTAATTAAATTTTAAAAAGAAAAAAGAATAGATGGATAATATAGCGTTGATTGAATCCTTTGGTGATTTTAAAGACGAAAAAGGGATCAGTAAGATTGATCTTATGGCAATTATTGAAGATTCACTGAAAACTCTTTTAAGAAAGAGATTTGATTCAGATGATCATTTTGATGTGATTGTAAACCCGGATAAAGGAGATTTTCAGATATTTTTGAATAAAACAATTGTAGAGGACGAAATGTCTGAAGATGATGATTTGGAGATAGAAATTTCTGAAGCAAAGAAGATTGACCCTACCTTCGAAGTAGGTGAGGACTTTACAATGGAAATTCCTGTTGCACAATTGGGAAGAAGAAATATTCTTACCCTTAAGCAAATCCTTGCTACAAAACTTCAGGAACACAATAATGCAATGCTGTACGAACAGTTTAGAGATAAAATTGGTGAAATCGTTGTAGGGGAAATCCACCACATCCGTCATAAGCACGTGATTTTGCTGGATGATGAAGGAAATGAATTTATTTTACCAAAAGAAAACCAGATCCCATCCGATTTCTTTAAAAAGGGTGAGAATATCAGAGCTATTGTTGAGACAGTAGATTTTAAAGGTTCTAAACCACAGATTATTATTTCCAGAACTGCACCTAAATTCCTTGAGAAGTTATTAGAGCTGGAAATTCCTGAAATCCAGGACGGAACAATTATCCTTAAAAAGGTAGTGAGAATTCCTGGTGAAAAGGCGAAGATTGCAGTAGATGCTTATGATGACAGAATTGATCCGGTAGGAGCTTGTGTTGGAGTGAAAGGATCCAGAATTCATGGCGTTGTGAGAGAGTTGAGAAATGAAAACATCGATGTTATTCAGTGGTCTAAAAACCCTGAGATTTTGGTGAAGAGAGCATTAGGAAACGTTACTATTAACAAAATTGAAATCAATGAAGAGACCAATTATGCATTGGTATATACTCCAGTTGAGGAAATTTCTAAAGTGATCGGAAAACAAGGTCAGAATATCAGACTGGCTTCTTGGTTGACAGGATATGAGATTGATGTATACAGAGAGTCCAGCGAGGATGATGATGTTGAATTGAAAGAATTTAACGATGATATCGAGCAATGGATTTTGGATGAGTTTAAGAAAGTAGGACTTACGACTGCAAAATCAGTATTGGATAAAGAAACTGAAAGTCTTTTAAATATGGTAGACCTTGAAGAAGAAACCATCGAAGAGGTTAAACGTATTCTGAGAGAAGAATTTGAAGATTAAGATTTTAAATAAATTTTAATAAACAGTAAAAAAGAAATACTTTAATTTTAAAAATTAAAAACAGTAAATAATATAAATGCCAAAAATTAGATTAAATAAAGCGGTTAAGGAATTCAACATTTCGATGTCCAGATTAGTAGAGTTTTTACAGTCAAGGGGTTTCGAGGTTGAAAGCAATCCTAACGCTCAATTGGAAGAAGCGGCATATTCTGCATTGGAGGCTGAGTTTGCTAAAGACGGCGAACAAAGAAAGGCTTCCCATGAGGTGGTGATCACTAAAGTTCCGGAAGAAAAACTGGAAATTGAAGAAAAGAAAACCCCTGAAGTGATAAGAGCTAAAGCAAATAAACCAGAAACTAGAATTTTAGGTAAAATAGATTTGGAACCTAAGAAGCCTGAAGCTGAAGAGATTCCTGCAGCTCCTGCAGTTCCTGTGGCTCCTGTTGCGACACCGGTTGAAGAAAAGAAAGAAGAAATCGTGAAAGAAGAACAACCGGAAGTTAAAGCAGCGCCTGAAAAACAGGAATTTAAAGTTTTGGATAAAATTGATTTGTCTCAAATAGAATCTAGAAACAGACCTGTGAAAAAAGACAAACCAAAAATGGAGGAGAAAAAAGAAGAAGTTAAACCTGTGGAAACAGTAAAGGAAACTCCAAAACCAGCGGTTGTAGAGGAGAAAAAAGTAGAAACTCCAAAAGTTGAAGCTGAACCTGAATCTCAGGAACCACAAAAAATTGAGACAGTATATCAGAAACTTGACGGTCCTAAGATCGTTGGGGAAAAGATTGACTTAACTCAGTTTGCACCAAAACCAGGTGCTGGAGCAAAAAAGAAAAGAAAGAGAATTGAAAAACCTGGTGGCCAGAATAACCAACAAGGTCAGGGGAATAATCAAAACTCAGGAAATAACAACAACCAAGGTGGACAAGGCCAAGGAAACCGTCAGCATAATAATAACGGTGGACAGGGACAAGGTGGAAACCGCCAGGGTGGTCAGGGAGGTCAGGGAAATCGTCCTCAAGGTCAAGGTGGCCAAGGTGGAAACCGTTTTGGAAATAACCAGGGTGGTGGAAATCGTCAAGGTCAAGGTGGTGGCTTCAAAAAAGGAGGTCAGAACAACAGACCTGGACAAAGAGTTATGCCAGTTGAGCTAACTGATGAGCAAGTTAAAAACCAGATCAAAGAAACATTAGAAAAACTTACTAATAAAGGAGGGAAATCTAAATCTGCAAAACACAGAAAAGACAAGAGAACTTTCCGTAGAGAGCAGGATGAGCGTCAGCAGGAGCTTGAAGCACAAGACAGAACTCTTAAAGTAACAGAATTCATCACAGTAGGTGAATTGGCAAGTTTGATGAATGTTTCCCCAACTGAAGTAATTTCTGCTTGTTTCTCATTAGGTGTAATGGTTACCATGAACCAAAGACTTGAAGCCGATACCTTATTATTAGTAGCAGATGAATTCGGTTATAAAATTGAATTCTCAGATGCTGATCTTGAAGATACGGATGCAGAAGATGAAGTAGATACCGAGGAAAGCCTATTACAAAGAGCTCCTGTAGTTACTGTAATGGGACACGTTGACCATGGTAAGACTTCATTGTTGGACTACATTAGAAAAACAAACGTAATTGCCGGTGAATCCGGAGGAATTACTCAGCACATTGGTGCTTATAACGTGAAACTGGAGAACGGTCAGAGAATTACTTTCTTAGATACACCAGGTCACGAAGCCTTTACTGCAATGAGAGCGAGAGGTGCACAGATTACGGATATTGCAATTATCGTAATTGCGGCCGATGATGATGTAATGCCACAAACAAAAGAAGCAATTGCTCACGCACAGGCTGCAGGAGTACCAATGATTATTGCTATCAACAAAGTAGATAAGCCGAATGCAAACCCGGACAACATCCGTCAGCAGTTATCAGGATTAAATCCACCGGTTTTAGTAGAAGAATGGGGTGGAAATGTTCAGGCACAGGAGATCTCGGCTAAATTCGGTAATAACGTAGATGTATTGTTGGAAAAAGTTTTATTACAGGCTGAAATGCTTGAGTTGAAAGCGAATCCTGACCGTGCAGCAAACGGAGTTGTTATTGAAGCATCTTTAGATAAAGGTAGAGGTTATGTAGCAACAATGTTGGTACAGACCGGAACTTTAAGAGTAGGTGATTATGTAGTAGCAGGTAAAAATCACGGGAAAGTAAAAGCTTTGCTTGATGAAAGAGGAAAAAATCTAAAAGAAGCTGGGCCATCAATTCCTGCAACAATCTTAGGTTTGGATGGAGCGCCTACTGCAGGTGATAAATTCCGTGTGTATGCTGATGAAAGTGAAGGTAAAGCAATTGCCAATAAGAGAGAGCAGCTGCAGAGAGAATTATCAATCAGAACCAAGAAGCATACAACCCTTGAAGAATTGGGTAGACGTATTGCTTTAGGAGAATTCAAAGAATTGAACATTATCCTTAAAGGAGACGTGGATGGTTCTGTAGAAGCTCTTTCTGATCAGTTACAAAGATTATCAACAGAAGAAATCAGTGTTAAAATTCTTCACTCAGGTGTTGGACAGATTACAGAATCTGATATCAACTTAGCTGCAGCATCCGATGCTATTATCATTGGATTTAACGTGAGAGCAGGTGCTAATGCTAAAGAACTTGCAGATCGTGAGGAAATTGAAATCAGAACGTATTCTGTAATCTATAAAGCAATTGATGAAGTAAAAGAAGCGATGGAGGGAATGCTTTCTCCGGAAATTCAAGAGCAGGTGATTGGTAATGTTGAAATCCGTGAGGTTTTCAAGATTTCTAAAGTAGGAACAATTGCAGGTTGTATGGTTCTTACCGGAAAAGTAACGAGACAGTCTAAAGTACGTTTATTAAGAGACGGTATTGTTAAATTCGATGGAGAACTTGAAAGTTTGAAACGTTTCAAAGATGATGTTAAAGAAGTAACGAAAGGTTACGAATGTGGTCTGAATCTGAAAGGTTATAATGACATCGAAATCGGAGATATCCTTGAAGTATACGAAGAAGTAGCGGTCAAGAAAAAACTAAAATAAATATATCCTAAATATGTGAAAACCACTTTTTTATAAAGTGGTTTTTTTATTTTTCAAACTCGTTTAATTTGTAATCATTCTAAATAATTTTTTTTGAATTATTAATAATTTGTTAAAATGAATAAGGTCTGTAAAAAAATTATTTTTTATTGAATAAAAACTGTCTATTATTATTGAATCTTATTTGTTTTGTGTAAATTTTAAATGAAACAGTAAAAAAAATAGTCGTTTAAACGTTAGTTTAATTTGTGGATGTTAATATTTATTAACATATTTGCCCATTAAATATATTAAAATTTGTTAATATGAATGTTAAACTACGTGTATTAAGCGCCGGAGCTCTGTTTTTCCTAGGACAAGTAGCTTATGCGCAAAAAGCAAAGAAGGATACAGCTAGAGCTACTGAGATTGATGAGGTAGTAATGGTCGGGTTCGGACAGAAAAAATCTGTTAAAGAAGTTACTGGTTCTGTGAGTACAGTTAAAGGTGACAAACTTAATGATCTGCCAGTTTCATCTCCTGATAAGGCCCTAATGGGTAGAGTTACCGGGGTACAGACTGGAGCTGCTTCAGGACAGCCAGGGGGAATTGTAAACATCCGTGTTAGAGGTAATACTTCTGTTAATGGAAATAATAGCCCGATCTTTATTGTTGATGGAGTAAGAATTGCTTCAGGAGATCTTACAAGCTTAAACACAACGTCAAATATCTTGGCGAATTTAAGTTCTGATGATATTGAATCAATGACTGTACTTAAGGATGCAGTTTCAACGTCATTATATGGAGCAGATGCTGGTGCCGGGGTAATCATTATTACTACAAAGTCTGGTAAATCTGGTAAACCAAGATTTCAGTTCTCAAGTAATTATGGGGTAAATAAAACAGCTTTTAAATTACCAAATTCATTGACAAAAGATCAATGGCATGGCTTAGCAGCTCAAACAATGGCCAATACACCATCTGTATTTGGTTATGGATCTTATCAGGAAGCTTATGATGCCTTATTTGATCCAGACCAGGATCCACTAGGATATGCAGCTTATGGGAATGTAAATACTAATTGGCAAAAGGAATTAACTAGAAATAGTGCTAACCAAAGTGAAACAAACTTCTCAGTTAGCGGAGGAAGTGATAAATTCAAATATTACTCTTCTATCGGTATGTTCAACCAGGAGAGTATCTATAAAGGGAGTGATTTCAAAAGAGTGAATGCTTCCACTAAAATTGAATATAAAGCAACTGATAGATTAACAATTAATACAGATTTCCAGTTTTCAAACAGTAAAATGCGTACTTTGAACAATGGTGGAGATTTTGCTAACCCATTGATCGCACAGTACTTTAACCTTCCTGTTGATCCGGTAAGAAACCCTGATGGTAGCTGGTATTATGGAGTTAATAACTCATTGCCTTCTGGGAACTTTAACGTAGCAGCACTACAGGATATTAACTCTAGAAAAGCAAACACAAGCAGAGTATTTGCCAACTTGGGAGTAAATTATAAAATTCTTGATGGGCTAGTTTATAGAATGAATTTCGCACCTGAATATATCAACGTAGAAGAAGATGTTTACTTATCTCCTCTTCATGGTGATGGATACTCAGCGAAAGGTGATTTGACATCCAATGCAAGAAGATTTTTTAACTTCAACATACAGAATATCTTAGAATATTCTTTCAGAATTGGAGATAAAAATAAATTCGTTGCAAGAGCAATTCAGGAAGCTTATAAGTCTGATATGAGAGCTGTTAATGCTGAAGGACAAGTTGTTGCTCTTTCTTCTCTTCAGACTTTAGATAGTTTTGTTAAGCCTGTTGCAGCTGGTGGAACAAAAACGATTACTTCAAGATCTGGTTATGCAGGACAGGTAAACTATAACTATGACAATATTGTTAACTTAGATTTATCTTACAGAAGAGATGCAATGTCAAACTTCTTCCCAGGTCAAAAAGGAGGTAACTTCTATTCTGCGGGAGCGAGTGTTGACTTAGCAAGAATCTTTATCCCTGATAATGATTATTTAACATTGTTGAAACTTAGATCTTCTTATGGTAAATTAGGAAATCAGATTTCAGCGTCTCCTTATGCTACATACAGCTACGGTATCAATTATAATAACAATGCTGGTGCAAGTTATGGAGGTTTTTATAATCCAGGACTTAAGTGGGAAACTGTTAAACCTTTCAACGTAGGATTTGATATAGGACTATTAAAAGATCGTATATCGTTAACAGCTGAATACTATAACAAACAAACTGAAGATCTGATCTTTACTGTTCCATTATCTCTTGCTCAAGGTATTTCAGGTTACACAGATAATATCGGTACATTGGTTAACAAAGGATTTGAATTCAGTATCAATGCAGATATCCTAAAACCTGAAAATCCAAAAGGTTTTGCTCTTAGCATGGATGCTAACTTATCAACGCTTAATAATGAGTTGACTAAAATCTATGGAGGAAAAGATATCATTTCAGGAGCTACAATCTTAAGAGAAGGAGAATCTATCAACAGCTGGTACATGAGAAAATGGGCTGGTGTAGATCCTAATAATGGAGATCCATTATGGTACCTAAATGGAGTTGATGGTGAAACAACCAACGACTACAACAAAGCTCAAAGAGCTATTCAAGGTAATCGTTTAGCGAAATACTTTGGAGGTGTTGGTATTAAAATGTCTTATCAGAACTTTACAGTATCTGCACAAGGAACATATAGCTTTGGAGGTAAAGTATATGATGACTGGGCAATCTATACAATGAGTGATGGTCAGTACAGTTTATTCTATCCTGGATATGAGGATCAGCTAGATTATTGGACTCCAAACAATACTAATGCATTGAACCCAAAACCAATTTATGGTGGAAATAAACTTGCAAACAGAACGTCAACAAGATTCTTATATAAAGCGGATTATTTGAGATTAGCTAACTTAAAAATAGCTTATACTTTTGATTCTAGCTTCTTAAAAGGTTCAAACCTTAATAAAGTAACAGTTTACGTTATGGGTAACAACCTTTGGACACATGCTTATGATAAAAATTTAAGATATGATCCGGATATTGCACTTGCAGGAACAACAAACCTGAACTTGCCTCCTTTGAAATCTTATTTAGTTGGATTTAATGTTGAATTTTAAAAATTGAAAAAAATGAAAAAATACTTAATAGCATTTTCAGTTATTGCCCTTACTTCTACTGCGGTTACTTCGTGTGGTGAGGACTTTGTAGATACTGAATTTTTCCAAAGTAAACCTCAGGAAGATATTAAAACAATAGAAGAACTTCAGTCTTTTGTATTCGGAGCTTATGGTACTATGAGAGGTGCTTCTTATTATGGATGTGATTTTGTAACAATTCCTGAATTAAGAAGTGATGCAATGTATTCTAATAACCGTTCAGGATATTATAGTACAGTTTCAAACTATACAATGCTTTCTGGTGATGCTTACGCTTCAGGACCATATACTGCGATGTATACAACAATTGCTAAAGCAAACATCATTCTTGGAACTTCAAATAACCTAACTTGGGGAGAAACAGTTGATCCAGCACAGATTGCGTTGAAAATAAAGCAACTTAAAGGACAGGCTTATGCAGTAAGAGCTCAGGCTTTGTTTGATGCTTTAAGATTATTTGGGCAGCAATATTCTGGTGGAACTACCGGAGTTGTTGTTCCTCTTCAGTATAATCCTTCTGCAAATATGGCTCGTTCATCTGTTCAACAGACTCAGGCTCAAATTGAAGCAGATTTTAATAGTGCATTAGCTAATCTTACGGGAAATGCTAATCAGGTTTATAGTGATAAAACTGTATTGAATGAATTCTCAGTTAAGGCTTTAATGTCCAGATATTATCTATATAAAGGAGATTATGCTAAGGTACGTTCGTTAGTAAACGATGTAGTAGCATCTGGAAAATATAGTGTAATTCCTCGTGATTCATATTTAACAAGCTGGACGCTTAATAATGCTTCTTCTAACTCAGTATTTGAATTAGCTGTTGGACCAATCGCTGCTTTAGGATCTACAAGTATTCATTACAAAATTGCTCCGGCTAATTCATATGTAAACATGCCAGTTAAGTCAACTGTTGTATCATCTATTTCTGCTCAGGATATCAGACGTTCTATATTTAGTGCAAGTCAGAACGCTGCTGGAACTTATATTGCAGCAAAGTATCCTAATGATAATGGAGAAGATAATATCAGAGTTTCTAGATATGAAGAGATCATCCTTAATGGTATTGAAGCAGAACTTAATGGTGGAGACATTGCTAAAGCTCAGACATATTGGGAAATGATTTTGAAAAATAGATTAGCTGATATTGTTGATGGTCAGGGTAATGTGATAAAAAGTATTGCTACTCAAATTCAAGAGCTAGGACCAATTGATATGACTAAGCTAAAATCTGAAAGAAGAAAAGAACTTGTTGGTGAAGGTTTCAGAATGTGGGATTTACTAAGATGGGGAGGACCTATTCCTAAAAATGCTACTAACGGTAACGTAACAGCTAACATTGCAATTGGAGATAACAAATTGGCATTCCCAATTCCTTTGGCAGAAACTAACGTTGCTGGAACTTTGGTAAAATCAAACCCTGGTTACGATAACTAATTATCAAATCAGATAAATAAATAAGAGCCGCCTTTTATAGGTGGCTTTTTTTATTGACAAAATCATTTTAGGATTTAAGTAAACTCTTTATAAAATTAATTATATTGATTTTTGGGCTGTATTATAGTTTTTGCACATCAATTCGAAAACTTTTAAGATTTTTTTCAGAAAGGTTGCTATCATCAATATAATATTCATTGGGAATGTTATTATGGTTTCAAATAGCTATGAAAGAATCAAACAATTTTATGTCCTTTTATTTCTTATTTTTGCTGTACAATAATGAATAATGAAGTACATCCTTTTCATACTCTTCTCTTTAGGTTTTGTAGCCAAGGCTCAGGTCGTTAATAAAGCAGAAACAAAACCTCAGCCTAAAAAAGAAGACACTCTTGTAATAGATTCCGGGAAAAAAGATTCCCTGAAAATTTTCAAACCTACTATAAATGATTATCAGTATCAGACCCAGTTTTCTGAAAAGAAAGTTTTTGATACGGTAATGACTTTTGATAAGACCTACATCTTTTCGCAACACAATAATAAAGATAACTTCGGAAGAGTACAGCCTGCCAACATTGGTTCAGGATTTAATCCTCTTATATTTGAAGTTAATAATGAACAAAATCTTTCTTTATTGCCATCCAACAAATCTTACATGATTATTGGAGCAAATGATGTGAAATATTATGACGTAAAAACACCTACAGCTACATTCTTATATCATAATGCTATGCGAAACGGGGCGGCTCTAAAATCCACCTATACTCAGAATATCGGAAAAAGATTCAATTTTGCGCTTGAATATATGGGGCTTCGTTCACAGGGACTTTACAGAAACTCCTTGTCAGCTAACAACAATACTTTATTTTCAGGACACTATGTTTCAAAAAATGGAAACTATGAGCTTTTTGCCCATTATCTTCACCAGAATGTAAATAATCAGGAAAGTGGAGGGATTACTGAAGATAACCTGTTTCAGAGTGGAGACAGCAATTACAGTAACAGACAAAACGCACAGGTAAATCTGGCCTCTTCAAGTTCACAGTTTTCTTACAGAAGATATTATCTGAGCCATCAGTTTACTCCATTCAATTCTGAGAAATTTCCTTTCAGCATAAGACATATTATTTCTCATCAGGGAAACAAATATTACTATAACCAAACTGCTTTGGAACCGTATTGGTATGACGCTCCTACAGATTTAGTAAATGGCTTTCCATTGACAACCAAAAAATATTCTGAGAATTTCAGCAATACAGTAAGTCTGATTTTTAACAATGAAAAATTCAAACTGGATGCCGGGGTACGTTATCAGATGATTAAATTCGGGATAAGAGATGTTGTTGCACTTAACAACGTGCCTTTTCCTGGTGAGCTGAAAGAAAACAGAATCGGAGCTGTAGGAAACCTGCAGGTAAAACTTTGGGACAAAATTCAGTTGAATTCGTTTCTGGAATTTTCAAACGGAAGCCAGTTTAAAAGTTATCTGAAGACAACCAATAATCTGAAGTTTGAACCTATCAAAGATTATTTCGTTAATGCCAAAGTAAACTTCCAGAGTGCCTATCCTTCATTCAATTATCTATTGAATACTTCTGTTTATAATAACTTCAATTATTATCTTGAAAATGCGAAGAATCAGTCTGTAATGGAAGTAGGAGGAAGCATCAATCTGAAATGGTTTAAAACAGAGATTTTCGCCAATTATTTCAGAATCGATAACTATACTTATTTTGACAGCAACGGAAGTCCGAAACAAAGTGACAATTCAGTAAATATATCTCAGATTGGAGGAGATGCTACTTTCAGCTTCAACAAATTCCACCTGAATACAAGAGTGCATTTCCAGAATACCTTAACGAATAAAGAACTGCTTCCAATGCCGGGCTTCATCGGTAGAGCCAATTTCTTCTATCAGACCCAGGCTTTCAAAAAAGCAGCAGAAATTCAGGCAGGGGTTAAAGTATATTACTTCTCTAAATTCGCTTCAAGAGAATATTTCCCTGTTCTTAATGAATATATTCTTCCAAGAGCAGATTCATTTTCAATTGGAGGGCAGCCTATCGCCGATATTTATATTAATATGAAAGTGAAAAAAATGTTCTTTTTCATAGAAGGACAGCAGATAGGAACTGTTATTTCCAATAACAAAGCATATGCATTTCCACATTATCCGGTGTATGATTTCAGATTGAATATCGGAATCGTGTGGTATTTGTTCAACTAAAAACGATACAGGTTGAAAACAATTAATAAAATATCATTTAACGATATAGAAAGTATTCCTCAGCTGGTAAAAGATTTTTTAATTCAGAAGATTGAGGGGTTTGAAAATAATACATTTTCCTTAGATCATTTCAGGCAGCAGATTCATCTGAAGAAAGATTCTTTCACTTCTGAAAAAAGAAGCATTTTAACTGACGTGTTTGAGGGGCAGTTAGAAACTCTTTCTCTATCTTCAGAGCAGAAAGAAAATCTTGAGAATCTTAAACAGCCCAACACGTTTACGATAACAACAGGGCATCAGTTGAACCTGTTTTCAGGACCTGTTTTCTTTGTGTATAAAATTCTTCAGACCATAAAAACATGTACTTATCTGAAAGAAAATTTCCCGGATTTTAATTTTGTTCCGGTGTATTGGATGGCTTCGGAGGATCATGATTTTGCAGAGATCAATCATTTTAAAACCGAAAATAATTATTACGAAACCAATGAGAAATCCGGAGGTCCGGTAGGAAGAATTGAAATCAGTAATACCTATTTTATTTCGGAATTTGAAAAAGAATTCAAAGATTCTGTTTTCGGGACAGAGTTGATTTTAATGATGAAGGAAGCTTATAAAGCAGGAAATACCTTAACGGAAGCCATTAAGATTCTTGTCAACCGTCTTTTTTCAGAATTCGGACTTTTGATTCTGGATGGAGATTCTGTAGAACTTAAGAATCAGATGAAAACGATTTTTAAAGATGAGCTTATGAACTTCAGTTTACAGAAAACTTCCAAAGACAAAGTAGATTTTCTTACTGAGAAATATGGAAAGGTTCAGGTAAATCCTCGTGAAATTAACCTTTTCTTTCTTTCTGACACCAGAGACAGAATTGAATTTAATGGTCAGAAGTATATCATTGTGGATAAGACCATCCAGTTTACAGAAGAAGAGATTCTGGCTGAACTGGAAAATCATCCTGAAAAATTCAGTCCGAATGCATTAATGCGTCCTGTTTATCAGGAAAACGTACTTCCCAACTTGGCTTATATCGGTGGAAATGCCGAAATCATGTACTGGCTGGAACTGAAAGATTATTTCTCAAAAATCAATATTCCTTTTCCTATCCTGATTCCAAGAAATTCTATGCTTTTCCTGAAAGAAAAAACCTTAGGGAAAATAAAAAAGCTTGATCTTAAAATAGAAGATTTTTTTCAGAACTTCTCGGTACTTACCAATCAGAAGATTTTAAAAGATAATTCTGTTCTACGATTGCTCGAAGAAAAAGAAGAAGTATTGATCAGCAATTTTTCTGCGTTGAAAGCATCTGCGGAAACTACGGAGAGATCTTTCGGTAATATGGTGAAGGCAGAAGAAGTACGACAGCTGAAATCATTTAAAAGAATGAAAAAACGCCTGCTTCATGCTGAAAAAATAAAACAGAATGAGTTGCTGGAAAGACTTGAAAATCTGTTTTTAGATGTTCATCCCGCAAAAACATGGCAGGAGAGAGTATATAACTTTAGTGTATTCTTTTCAGATTATGGCTATTCGTGGCTTGAAAATTGTTTGGAAGAAATGGTGGTTCAAGATTCAAAATTAATAATTGTTGCCATTTAATTTTAAAGAAGTATTTTTGTAAATTATAATTATCGAATATGATAAAGAGGTTTTTTATTCTATCCAGTTTATGTATGGTTTTGGGAGTTTCAGCCCAGAAATCACATACGGTTGTGCAAGGTGACAATCCTTACAACATTGCCAAAAAGTATGGAATGACTGTAGATGAATTGCTGAAGCTAAACCCAAAACATAAAGATGGCAAACTGGCGATCGGAGATGTTTTAACGATAAAATCAGAAAAAGCAGCCACTCCGGCTGTAACAAAAACAGCTCCTGCAGGAAAAGTAACTTCAAATACAGGTGCTTCTTCTCTGGGTAAAATTGTTTTACTGCCAAAACAAACGATTTATGGCATCACAAAACAATATAGAATTTCTGAAACTGATCTGAGAAAACTGAATCCTGAACTGGATTCTCACATGAAGATCGGAGATGAGATTACTTTGCCTCTTGCCAGTATTAAAAAGTATGGTGGTGCTCAACAGGCTGTAACACCGGAAAAACACGTTGAAACTCCTGTAGAAAAAGCAACCGCAACAGCTGCTACATCTGCTAGCACTCCAGCAGCAGAAGGAGAATCTTATGTGATTCAGGCTAAAGATAATTATTACAGAATTACAAAACAGTTTGGCATTAGCCAGCAGGACCTTTATGCTTTAAATCCAGGATTGGAAGAAAAAGGACTGAAACCTGGGGATACCATTAAAATAAAAAGAACAAATACGACTGCCAATACTGATATCGTTGCAGAAACTACAAATCCAAAAGCAAAAATGGATTCAGGGAACGAAAAATCAACAGCTGCTTCCAATGTTGCAGTTGGTGATGATTATGTAACCTATACAGTGCAGCAGGGAGATACAGTATTCTCTATCGTTAATAAATTCGGTGTTTCTATTGATGAGCTTATCGCTCTCAACCCGGATCTTTCACACGGTTTGAAAACCGGAATGGTTCTAAAGATCAAAAAGCAGGATGCAGCTTATATAAAGAAAAATGGTGATGCTTTAAGCGTTATCCTGATGCTTCCTTTCGGGTACAGTACCAATGAAACTCAGTATAGAGCAATGGCACTTGACTTTTTGACAGGAGCTAAGCTTGCTATTGAAAGAAATGCAAGAGGAGGACAAAAACTGGATATCAAAGTTGTAGATTCAGGAAATGAAGCTTCATTCAAAAACTCTTTGACACAGATTAATCCTGATAATACAGATCTTATTATCGGACCTTTCTTTAAGTCCAATGTAATTGATGTTCTTGATTTTACCAAAAATCAGAAAATCCCGGTTGTAGCACCATTTGCTAACTCACCGGAACTCTATAACTACAGCAACTTGATTATTGTCGAAACCAATAATCAGACCTATGCTGATAAAATTGTAGAAGAAGTAAAAGGTGTGTACTCAGATCAGAAGATATATATAGTGGCGGATGCTAAAAAAGAAGATGCCAACTATATCAAAGCAGGACTTGAAAAAGCAGTAAAAAATCCTAATATTATTATTGTTAATTCCCCGGCAGATATTCAGCCTGATCAGAATATGATGACAGGGCAGTCTGCACCGGTTATTGCCATTTTAGCGAATGATGATAATGCTGCAGGAGATGCTTTTGCCAACAGAATGATTGCTATTTCTAAAGAAGTACAGGGTATCAAAGCGTTCAGTATGTTCTATTCTCCTGTTTTTGAGAAGAAAGTGGATGAGCTGAGCCAGGCAAGTCTTGTATATCTGATGGATAGAAAGATTAACACAGACGGTAGCTTTGAGAAAGAAATTCTGGCAGCTTATAAAACTAAATACTGCAAAACCCCACCAAAATATGCTATTGTAGGGTTTGATGTGGTAAATGACATGTTGACCAGAGAGAATAAAAAAGGAGAAATCTTTAAGCAGATGAATAAAGTTCAGACTCAGCTTGCTACCAAATTTGAGTTTGTAAAATCTAAAGCTAACGGTGCATATGTAAATACGGGTTACAGAGTAATCAGGTTAGTACCATAAATGATTTATAGCACTTAGAACGAATATTGTTAACATTATAGTTATATTTGCATAATATTTAATTCAATACATGAAAGCACTTGTATTTCCAGGGCAGGGTTCTCAGTTCGTAGGAATGGGAAAAGAATTGTATGATTCTAGAAAAGATATTAAAGATCTGATGGAATCTGCCAATGAAATTTTAGGTTTCGACATTCTTTCCATTATGTTTAACGGTACGGATGCGGATCTTAAGAAAACAGAGGTTACCCAGCCTTCAATATTTATACATTCAGTAGCAGCATTAAAAGCAGTAAATGGTCTTGGTGCCGAAATGGTAGCAGGACACTCTTTAGGAGAGTTTTCAGCTTTGGTTGCCAACGGAGTTTTATCCTTCGATGATGGTTTGAAATTAGTTTCTGAAAGAGCGAAAGCAATGCAGGAAGCTTGTGATGCAAATCCAAGTTCTATGGCAGCTATCTTAGGATTAGACGATGCTAAGGTTGAAGAAATCTGTGCACAGATCAGCGGAATTGTTGTTCCTGCAAATTATAACTGCCCGGGGCAATTGGTTATTTCAGGAGAAACTCCTGCAGTAGAAGAAGCTTGCGCAAAACTGAAAGAAGCAGGAGCTAAAAGAGCGTTGCTATTGCCAGTAAACGGAGCTTTCCACTCACCATTGATGCAGCCTGCACAGGAAAGACTGGCCGCAGCTATCGAAAAGACAAAATTTAGAAAAGCAACTATTCCTGTATACCAGAATATCACGACAACAGCGGTAACCAATCCTGATGAGATCAGACAAAACCTGATCGCTCAGCTTACCGGTCCAGTAAAATGGACACAGTCTGTTCAGAATATGATTAAAGATGGTGCCTCTAACTTCGTGGAAGTAGGACCAGGAAAAACCCTTCAGGGATTGATCAAAAAAATTGACGGATCAGTAGAAGCTGCTTCTGCAATCTAAACAAAAAATATGAACGCGATATTTTCACCGGGCAAGCTTATGCTTACTTCAGAATATTTCGCAATAGATGGAGCTCTTGTCTTAGCGGTACCTACCAGGCTGGGACAAGAGTTTTTCTTTGAAGAAAAACAAGATGGAAAATCCCTTGTTCTTTGGGAAGCCTATCATCAGAATAAACTATGGTTGAAGGCTGTCATTGATTATAAAACCTGGCAGGTCTTAGAAACCAATATTCCATCAAGTGCTGAATTTATTACCAAAACATTACAGAATGTTCAGCTGCTTTCTAATAGTAAATTCAAAACTGATCTTACTTACCATTTAAAAACCAATCTTCAGTTTCCAGCGGATTATGGGCTTGGAAGCAGTTCTACGCTGATGAATAATCTTGCGGAATGGGCAGAGATTAATCCTTTCCATCTTAACTCTATCAGCTTGGGAGGAAGTGGATATGACATTGCAGTTGCAAAAGAAAAGTCCGCAGTGCTTTTCCAAAGTAAGCCTGAGATAAAATATGAGAAAGTAGATTTTAGTCCGTCCTTTAAAAATGAACTGATTTTTATTCATTTAAATCAGAAGCAGGATAGCAGAGAGGGAATCAATTTTTACAAGTCCAAAAAGAAGTCTCCGGAATTAGTTGACGAATTTTCAGATCTTACAAAAAAAATATTGTTATGCCATGAATTGGAAAATTTTTCCGAATTAATGATGACTCATGAACATAAAATTGCCGATTTTCTTGAAATTCTCACAGTTAAGGAAAGGTTATTCTCAGATTGCCCTTCATTTGTCAAAAGTTTAGGCGCATGGGGGGGAGATTTTGTAATGAGTGCCAAATTTGGGGACTATAAGAACTATTTTTGGGAGAAAGGTTTTACAACTATTTTTGAATGGGAAAATATAATTGATTTGTAATCAAGTAGTTATAATCCTGTTTTTTTATTTGCCATTCTGACTTATATCAGTATATTTAAACCACCTTTAACAAATAATTAATATTATTTTTGTTGAAAGCAATAAAGAAATAGAAAATATAAGTAAAATGAAAAACACTAAAATCATCCAGGATTTAGAGAAATTAGGGATTAAAGGAAACTATGAAGTAGTGTATAATCCTTCTTATGAAGAATTATATCAGGCTGAAGTTTCTCCTGAAAATCAGGGGTTTGAGAAAGCTGAGCTTACAGAATCAGGCGCAGTATCAGTAAAAACAGGAATTTTCACAGGTCGTTCACCTAAAGACAGATATATTGTTCAGGATGATGTTACAAGAGATACAATTTTCTGGGATGGTAAAGTAAACTTACCTACAACAGCAGAAATTTTCGGGTCTTGTAAAGAACTAGTGCTGAACCAGCTTGCTGAATCTAAAAAGATTTATGTAGTAGATACATTCTGCGGAACGAATGCGGATACGAGACTTAAAGTAAGATTTATCGTTGAAGTGGCATGGCAGGCGCATTTTGTTACTAATATGTTTATTCGTCCTTCTCATTACGAACTTGAAAACTTCGGTGAGCCGGATTTCACAGTAATCAACGGATCAAAGACTACCAACCCGAACTGGGAAGCTCAGGGATTAAACTCTGAAAACTTCATTATGTTCAACCTTACTGAAAAACTACAGATTATCGGAGGTACATGGTACGGAGGTGAAATGAAGAAAGGAATGTTTGCTATGATGAACTACTATCTTCCATTAAAAGGTATGGCTTCTATGCACTGTTCTGCTAACGTAGGAGAAAAAGGTGATGTAGCTTTATTCTTTGGTCTTTCAGGAACTGGTAAAACAACTTTGTCAGCAGATCCTAAAAGATACCTTATCGGTGACGATGAGCACGGATGGGATAACAACGGAGTATTCAACTATGAAGGTGGATGCTACGCTAAAGTTATCGACTTATCTGCAGAAAAAGAACCGGATATCTTCGCTGCCATCAAGAGAGATGCTCTTCTTGAAAACGTTGTTGTTAACAATGGAGTAGCAGATTATACAGACGGATCTATCACTGAGAACACAAGAGTTTCTTATCCAATCTATCATATCAACAAAATTGTATTGCCTTCTAAAGCAGGTCATGCCAAAAAGATTGTTTATCTTTCAGCAGATGCATTCGGAGTACTTCCTCCGGTTTCTATCCTGAATGAAGATCAGGCGCAGTACCACTTCCTTTGCGGTTATACCTCAAAATTGGCAGGAACTGAAAGAGGAATTACAGAACCTCAACCATCTTTCTCACCTGCATTTGGTGAAGCATTCCTTACCTTACACCCGACAATGTATTCTAAAACATTAATCGGCAAAATGAAAGAGCACGGAGCTAAGGCTTATTTGGTAAACACAGGTTGGAATGGTACCGGAAAGAGAATTTCTCTTAAAGATACCAGAGCAATCATTGATGCCATCATTGACGGTTCTATTGATAATGCTCCTAAAACTCAGGTTCCAATTATGAACCTTGAAATTCCTACTGAATTGCCAAACGTTTCTACAGGTATTCTAGATCCTAGAGATACTTATGAGAGCGCTTCAGAATGGGAAGAAAAAGCAAAAGATCTTGCTTCAAGATATATCAAGAACTTTGAGCAGTATTGTGATACTGAAGAAGGTAAAAAATTAGTAGCTTCAGGACCTCAATTGCAGGAACAAACTATCTAATAGTTATCAATCAACATACAAAAAGCCTCATCAGTGATGAGGCTTTTTTTTTATTCATATTTTTTACAGTTTTCAATCAGCTCGTTCTGTTCATCCAGTTTTAGAACGGTTGATTTGATTGATTCTTCAGTGAGGTATTTTATAATCATAAAGTGTTTTGAAGAAAAGTAAGACTCTTTGTCCAATATTTTATCTAAATACTGCGGGGTAGTGAAGGTCATCCAATATTTTGTTTTGTCGGAAAATTCAATGGTTACTTCTATAGCATCAGATTTAATATTTTCAATTTCATCATCAATATGAATAGAAGTTATTTCCGGTTCATTGTTTAAACTAAAATAAAAATCAGAATACCACCTCAGTCTTCCTTCGTCATTCCAGATTCTTATATTTTCAGCATTTTTTTCTTCAACGATATAGTTTTTTCTTTTCGTCAATTGCCCGGAATATATTCCAATGTCTTTGCAATAAACCTTATCTTTTATCTTCATAAATTACTCTGTTACTTATCCATAATTATCTGTAGAAATCTGTGCAATTCATGGGAAAAGGATAAGTAACAAAATTACTTCAAGCTTAATAAAGCCAGCCTATATCCATCCATTCCAAAGCCTGATAAAACGGCATCTGTATTGGCTGCCGTTACAGATTTCTGTCGGAATTCCTCTCTTTTATAAATGTTACTGATATGTACTTCTACTTTTGGCTTGCGAATGTTTTTCAAGCAATCAGCAATAGCATAAGAATAATGAGTAAAAGCTCCGGGGTTAATTACTAAGGCATCAAAATCATCCTCCTGAAGTCTGTTGATAAGTTCTCCTTCAATATTAGACTGGTAATATTTTAATTCATGGGTATGGAACTCGGATCTTAAATTTTCCAAATAGCTTTCCATAGAAACATTTCCATAGATTTCCGGTTCTCTTGTGCCTAACAGATTGAGGTTAGGGCCGTTGATGATCAAAACTTTCATACCATAAAATTAAAAACTTTTTTCAATTAAAGATCAAAAATTTCTGGACAGATTTAATTTGTTGTATTGAATTATTGATAATGATATTTGTCATGTTTAAGAAAGTGGCAAAGCTTGTAACTCTTTATTGTGATGGGTTTTATTAAAAAATTACGTTAATTTTTGAAAATTTATCATGAAAAATAAATAAGTCTACTTGTTTTGTAGACTAAAAGTTTTTAGCTTTGCAACCATATTTCGATCGGCTTATAAAGAAAGATGGAGGGAACTGACCCTGTGAAGTCTTGACAACCTACCCGTGGGGCAAGGTGTTACGTTCAGCCTTTTAAGGAAAAATAAGCATTTGGTTTATCGTATTTATCGATGTCCTTTGCTGATTTTTCTGCAAAGGGCTAAATTTTAATATATGATAACTAAAATTGATTATGATTAGCAAAAATTTATTCAATTCTAAAGCGTGGATACCTCCGGTTGCTGCTTTTTTTCTGGGAGTAACCAGTGTAAGTGCACAGAATTCCAGACCGAAAAAAGATAGCCTTCATGAAAAGGAGATTGATGAAGTAGTAGTGGTGGCTTACGGAAAAGCTAAAAGAAACAGCTATACCGGCTCTGTAGCGACCATTTCAAGTGATAAGATTAATAACAGACCTGTAACCAATATCACCAAAGCATTGGAAGGCCAGGTTGCGGGGATTCAGACCACCAGTGCATCAGGACAGCCAGGTGCGGTTTCTACCATCAGAGTCAGAGGTATTGGTTCCATCAGTGCTTCCAGTGATCCTTTATATGTAGTGGACGGAATTCCTTTTGATGGAAACCTGAACTCCATTAGCCCAAGCGATATTGAAACTATAAGTGTTTTAAAAGATGCTACAGCAAGTGCTTTGTATGGTTCAAGAGGAGCCAACGGGATTATTATCATCACTACAAAATCAGGGAAAAAAGGAGAAGCCAGAGTTAATTTTAATATCAGTCAGGGATTCTCAGGACGAGCTGTCAAAGATTATGAACAGGTAAACACGGATCAATACTTTCAATTATATTGGGAAGCATTAAGAAACGGATATCAGTCCGGTAAAGTTTCTTCTCAGCAGGCTGCTCAGATGGCAACGGATAATCTTGTTTCTACCCTTGGAATTAATCCATATGGAACTGCTTATCCAAAACCGGTGGGAACAGATGGGAAATTATTGCCTGGTGCATCACCACTCTGGAATGATGACTGGAGAGATATTTTACAGAGAGTGGCATCAAGAAACCAGGTGGATCTTGATATCAGCGGAGGTAGTGATAAAAGTAATTACTTCTTTTCACTAGGGTATCTGGATGATAAAGGGATGGCGATTGAATCCGGTTTTAAAAGATATAATACCAGATTAAAAATCAATTCGGAAGTGAAGAAATGGTTAAATGTTGGAGCAAACTTAAGCTATACAAACAGTATTCAGCAGGCACCAACTTCTTCAGATTCCAAGGCGAGCAATATCATCAATGCCGCAAGGTTTATTCCTTCTTTCTATCCTTATTATGAAAGAAATGCTGACGGAACTTACGTTTTAGATGCTGACGGAAATCCGATTTATGATTTTGGAAAGTACAGGCCCACAAATGCACTTCAAAATCAGAATGCGGCTGCAACTTTACCATTAGACAAAAACGAAAATAAAGAAGATAACTTTTCAGGAAAAGGATTCATGGAATTCACTTTCCTGCCGGAACTGAAATTCAAAACAAGCTTCTCAGTTGATTTGGTGAATTATAACGGTCATTATTATTTAAATCCATTACTTGGGCAAGGAGCGGAAATTGGAGGTTCAGTGACGAAAACCAATACCAGAACACTATCTTATACAACCAGTAATATCCTTACGTACGATAAAAAGTTTGGAAAGCATCACGTTAATGCACTGGCAGGACACGAATTCTACAAATACGATTATCAGACGATATCGGGAACAAGAAGTCAGTTTTCACTGCCTTATTACTATGAGCCGGATGCTGCTTCTTTGCTGGGAAGTTTCAGTGGAAACAGTAATAAATTAAGCTTATTGAGTTTCCTTGGAAAAGTAGAGTATGACTACAATAATACTTACTTCTTATCTGCATCGGGAAGAGCAGACAGCTCTTCGAGATTTGAAAAAGATAACAGATGGGGGAGATTCTGGTCAGTAGGAGGTTCATGGAAAATATCCAATGAGGAATTTATTAAAAGCCTGAATATATTCAATCAATTGACATTGCGTGCCAGCTATGGAGGACAAGGAAATGATAAATTACTTAGACCTAACGGACAACCGCTTTATTATGCTTATCAGGAGCTGTACAGATTTATCAGCCTTGGCGGAGAACCGGGTACAACTCTTGAAAAGACTTCCACTAATAATGTGAAATGGGAAACCAACCTTAATTTAAACGTAGGATTGGAATTCGCTATTTTGAATAACAGAGTTAAAGGGAATATCGAATACTTCAAAAGAAAAAGCCAGGATCTTCTGTTTAATATGCCGGTGGCACCATCGTTGGGTATCAGTGATTATCCTGCCAATATCGGAACCATTCAGAATACAGGATTTGAATTTTCACTATTCACAACCCCTGTTAAAACTGAGGATTTCCAATGGAATGTTGATGTTAACCTAAGCACTTTAAACAACAAAGTAACCAAATTACCGGGAGGTTCTCTTGTGGTGGGAACAAAGTTATTAACGGTAGGAGGTTCTGTATATGATTTCTTTATTCCGGAATGGGTGGGTGTAGATCCAGGCAATGGAAAGCCATTGTGGAAAACAGTTTCTACCGATGCTAGTGGAAATTCAGTGGAAGGAACTACTTCGGAATACTCAAAAGCAACAAAACTATTACAAGGTTCCGCATTGCCGAAACTGACAGGAGGAATCAGTACAAGCATTACCTATAAGAATTTTGACTTTTCAGGATTACTGACATTCAAAATCGGGGGTAAAATTTTAGATACAGATTATACTTCCATCATGCATAACGGAAGTGCGGGAGGACGTGCGTGGAGTTCTGAAATACTGAACAGATGGACACCGGATAATCCATATACAGATGTTCCCGCATTGAGCACAACAACGAATAACTGGACTTCAACGTCTTCAAGATTCCTGTATTCAGGTACTTATGCAAGACTTAAAAATGTAAGCTTGGGATATACACTTCCTGAGGATTATTTTGAGAAAATAGGATTGAAAAAATTCAGAATTTATATTCAGGCAGAAAACCTTCTGACCTTCTATAAACATAAAGGAATGGATCCTGAGCAGGCTTTGGACGGAACCACGTATTACAGATATCCTGCCATGAGAACCATCACTTTTGGTCTTCAGGCAACTCTTTAACCTTTTAAAATTGAAACAATGAAAAAATTAAAATACATATCATTTGTACTTATCGGATTTTTGTCGTTGGCAAGCTGCGAAAGCGAGCTGGATACAGCTCCTACTGATCAGGCCAGTAGTGTAGAAGTTTTCAAAACAGCCGAAAGTGCTGAGACGGTAGTGAACGGTACCTGGGCAAAATTTAATAATGACGGAACAACCTATGCCAATATCGGGTATTCCACTGTGTTGAGAGCCAGTGATGCAATGGGAAGTGACGTAGCGGTGCTGACAAACAAGTATGGTTTCGCTTCTACCTATGCCTTTACAGAAATGGTGAACAGTACAGCAAGCCGTCCGCTGTTTATCTGGACTATGTTGTATTCCACTATCAATAATATGAATAATGTGATAACAAGAATTGATGGAACAGAGGGCAGCCAGGAGAAAAAGGATCAGGTGAAAGGCCAGGCAAAGGCATTACGTGCTTTCTGTTACCTGAATCTGGCGAGCTTTTATCAGTTCAGCTATCTTAAAGACAAATCAGCGTTGACAGCCCCGATTTATACAGAACCTTCCACAACAAGCACAGTAGGGAAGAAGAGAGCAAGCCTTGAAGAAATTTATACTTTGATTAAAAGTGATCTTACCGACGCCGATAACCTGTTGAAAAATTATACAAGAAATAATAAGGATAAGATCAACCGTTCTGTGGTAAACGGACTTTTAGCAAGAACTTACCTGAATACAGGAGAATGGAGCAAAGCTTCAGCATCAGCAAAAATCGCAAGGGAAGGATTTTCTCTTATGGCTCCGGAAAAATATAAGGATGGATTCAATGATATCAACAATGCAGAATGGATCTGGGGACACGGTCAGACTCAGGAGCAATCTGATGCGAGCTATGCCTTCCACTATCTTGATGTATATTCATCAGGAAGTTATTATTATAGCTTTATGGCGGATCCTTATTTTAAAGACCTTTTTGATACTAATGATATCAGATCTCAATTGTTTTCATGGGATGGACAGAAAGGAAGAGAAGGATTGCTGAGGTATGCAAAGTTTAAGTTTAAACCAACTCTTATTGCAGACATTGTTTACATGAGAGCTGCAGAAATGTACCTGATCGAAGCAGAAGCCGAAGCCAGAAACGGAAATGTTTCTCAAGCGGTAGCAGTCTTGAACCAGTTGAAATCTGCCAGAAATGCTAATATTTATTCTGGATCATTGTCACAGAATGCAGTAGTAGATGCCGTTCTGATTGAAAGAAGAAAAGAATTGTTTGGAGAGGGTTTCTCTCTTTCAGATATTATCAGAACACAGGGCACAGTAATAAGAAAACCATTTGTAGATGCAGATGGAAAACCGATAAAAGTTCAGGTAACTACACCGGACGGTACCGTGAAAACTGTAGACGGTAAAGGACATTCTGTTCTTGATTTCCCGGATAAATCTGCTTTTACACCCAATAGTAATTATTATTTATTCAGTATTCCACAAAGAGAATTTGAGAATAACCCGAATTTATAAGATATAGTCCATAATTAGATTGATTTTTTTAAGCCACTGCTTTTGCGGTGGTTTTTTTGTGAAATAAAAATCCCCCAAATGATTGGGGGATTAAACTATGGATTATTGTAAACTTTATAAATCAAAGGGATCTTATTTGAATATATTTGCCCAGTAAATATGGTAAACTGTTGTTCCTTGTCTTTATTATGTAGTACACTGTAATATCTAAACATGATCTCCTGTGGGTTTTGTAAACTTACTTGGAAATAATAATCTTTGGAGTTCTCCATGTTAAAATACCTTCCCATATAACTTGGAAAATTAACTTTAGTACTGAAGGTTTTCTTTTCTTTGGATTTTATTATGATAATTTTTTTTGAAATTCTATACGCAATCTTCATCTCGTATTCATCGTATTCTTTTAAAAACTGCCTTCTGAATTTTTGAAATTCTTCTGAGCTTAGATCAAATTGAGGATGACAATTGGTTTTACTGGCTCCAAAAGAAAACATTGGTGATAAAAGTGTATTTTTTTCATAGAGATAATAATCAGGTAATCCAATGAAAAAGGGCTCTACTGTATATTCAGGATCTTCATTGAATTCCTCATTATCTAATACTAATAAATAGTTTTTTTGTGAATTATTAGTAATTGTGTACACAATATTATTTTGATCAAAATAGGAACTCTTTTTTATTGTATCATTTAAAATTTTTATTTCGAGGTCATTTTGTCCAAAGTAATAGTTTGAAGTTAAGAATAGTAATGCTATTAATATATTTTTCATATTTATTTTAGTAAAATCTATTAGATTTATACTCAATTTTATAAGTGGTTTTGAGTATGTTTTCATATTTCGCTAATCCTGCCTTACCATGAATAGTATTTCCCATTTCAATTTCCCAACTATATGCTTCAATTTCAGAAATATTAAATCCAGCTCTCCAACTTTTTTTAGTAAATTCTCTTATTTTGGAGGTCAAAGATACATTGTGATAGACATGAATCATTTCGTGTCCTAATGTGATGGCTAAATCCCAATTTGTTAAATTTAAACTTTTAGATATAAGTACATTATTGCCCTTAGTTAATCCCATGTCTAAACTTCGAGTATTCATATCTTCTCCTGGAATATATTCAATAGCTCTTATTACAGCTGTTTTACCTCCAAGTTCGAATAGTCTTCTTAGCTCAGGAACTGTATCAATCATTTTTTTTATTCCGGTATCAGAGAAGTCAGGTTTGCCGTCTAGCCCATATCCAGCTTTATCTAATTGTTCTTTTAAATTAGCTTTGAATGCTTTCATAGGTACTTGATGTAAATAATGATTAAGTCCTGCTACTATACCTCCAATTACAGCGCCTTTCCAGAAATTTCCTCCTGTTAATTCAGATGCAACACCACCTAAAATCATTCCTGATGCTACAGTGCCCGCTGCGCTATTAGCAAAACTACCAGCAAAAGCACCAAATAAAGAAGCTCCCCAGCTTCCAGAAGCACCACTTGCAAATCCATGTGTGAAGTTTGCCCCCTGCATTAATGATAAAGTACCTTGTGCAAAACCATGCACCAATCCCTGAGCCATAGCACTTGCCACTTTATCTGTTAAAGTTAGTACAGTCCCTGCGGTAGAAGTAAATGCGCTTCCTATTCCAAATGTAACGGCTCCACTTATACCTCCCCAAAACATGGATTTAAGAGCTCCTCCCAATTGCCATTTACCGCCACTTATCGCAACTCCTAAAGAATAGGCAGCCAAACCAACTGCTGTACCAATAACTGCTGCTGTAATAACTCCTGCTAAAAACACATGAGCTGCTGCCCAAGTTGCTCCCAAGAACCAAATAAATTCACCACTTGGATCATTAAACATTAATGGATTATTCAATACATACCCATACTTATTATAGTTTTGTGTATTGAATATATCTTGTATATTTTCGTCTGCATTTAAGAATCTCCTTAATAGTGGATCATACAACCTTCCATTCATATGGATAATTCCGACTTCAGCAAAATGTTCATGGCTGGTATAGCCTCTTTCCAATAACAACGCAGTGTTGTCAATGATATTTTTATCTGTAATAATAGCTCCGTTTCCGATCTGAAGATGGGTGAAATTACCCCATGAATCGAAGTGTCTTTGTTCCAATTTGTTTCCGGCTTCATCAGTGATAGCTAAAATACTTCCGATATAATCTTTATGCAAAAATTTGTAAGAACCGCTATTCTCCGTAAAGTTTTTTAAATATACAATATTACTTTCATAAGGAGTACCTCCAATATAAAGAATATGCTTTTCCTTTCCAGTTGTATTATCTTTTATCACTTCATAACTCCCATCCTCACTATAAAACTTAGTGAATTTACCGTCACCATCGACACTGAAATTACCTCCATAAGTTACTCTCTGTCTCATTGAAGATAATCCATACTGGAAAGCTGCATCTCCTTTCATCCCATCAATGAATACAGGGTCATTATTCTCATTATATGTAATGCTTTGTATTAAATCATTATTATAATTCTGTTCTCCGGTAGCATTTAATGTCATTCCTGTAGCTTGATAAATCTTAGCAGGGTTTTCAAACTTGATCGTTCCTACCTGGTCGTTTTGGGTAATTCTTCCTTTAACATCATAGACGTTTCTGTTCGTTGTTGGCTTGATTCCTGTTACTGGATTTGTCCAGTTTACCAAACGGTTATTGTCATCATAATCAAAAGACTCAGTAATGTTAAAATCTCCTCCGGTAGTTCTGCTCTTGAGTTCATTTTTGATGGCATCAAATGAATAAGATAATTGCAAGATACCTGGTTTTACCTGTGAGGAATGATTAACATTTGTCAGGAAACCATTGGTATCATAGATGTTATTAATATCTGTTGCTCCTAACTTGGATTTTAATACCTGTCCTTTGACGTTGGTTTCTTTAAGTTCCCACAATATCTTTCCTGCTGCCTTATCTTTAACTTGGTACAGCTCGCCATTCCAGACACTGTATACATTCTCAATCTGAACTTTAGTAAGGGTACCAGAAGAATAGAGCTGCTTTTCATAAGAGACTACCCTGGCTTTATCATCATAAGTAATTCCTTTTTGGATAAAATATTTTCCATTGCTGCTTTCTGAGGATGATATTAATCTTCCCTGTGGGTCATAAGAAATATTGTAGTTGTAAGCCTGTCCTTTGGAAGTTCCTGATTTGGAAATAAGTTTACCTTTGTTATCATATGAATACGAAATCAATTTATTGGTTGCTTGTCCACCGTCTGTTGAGGATAGCTCCTTTTGGGAAATGAGCTGCCCTAAACTATTATAGGTAAATTCTTTCGTTCCTTTTGGGCTTATTATTTTTTTTGGTTGTCCGAATCCGTCATATTCATATTGATATAATCCGTTGGAAGGATCATTGAATTCGGATTTCCTTCCCCAAGAATCGTACTTAGTGGTAACAATATTTTCAGCATACTGTGACTTTATTTGTTCGCCTGCTGCATTATAACTAAACTGAATTGTTCCGCCTTTATCGGTTGAGGAAATTATATTTCCTAATACATCGGAAGTTTTGGAGGTAGTTCTTCCATAACTGTTCAATTCTTTAATAGTTGTGATTAAACCAGAAACAGTAGTTTCCATTTTCTTCCCATTGAATGCTGTAGCAGTTGCTTTGGCAGGAAATACAGAATCGTCGTACTCTATTGTATTCCATTGATCTACCCCTTGTCCTTCATAGAAGGGTTCCGATTCTTTGATCTTTCTTCCTAATATATCATATTGAGTAGCTTTTAAAACCGAATTACCTTGCTTAAAAGCTTTAATGGAAGTCATGTATTCCTGCCCTAATATATTAGTATATTTCTTTGAAATATTTCCGTCGGGATCGTTTTGGGTAACAATAATATTGTCATTATTATCCCTTTCGTACTCATAGGTAGTTGTACCTTTTAAATTAGTTTTTGAAGTTAATATTTTACCCCATCCATCATAGGTATTTGTGATGATATTTCCTAATGGATCAGTTTGCGTTAAAACCTGTCCCCAGTTGTTGTAAGTAATAAGCATTTCTAATCCTAAATTATCGGTTTTCTTTACCACATACCTTCCTTTAGGATCATATTCACTTGTAGTGAATTGGGTTTGGGAATTAATACTATTACTTATGGTTTTTCCAGTAATATTTCCAAATCCATCATAATTATAGGTTTCCTGTAAATATCCTGTATTATCCCTATTCCATGTTTTTAGAGTCTTTACAAGATCATTTTCATAAGTATATTCTTCTTTTGCTGATTTGATGTCTCCATATACTTGGACCACATCAATCTTTGACTTTGGTCGTCCTATGTAATAATTGGGGCCTACTCCGGCTGGGTTGTGAGTGTATTCAGATGTTGATGTTGTGATAGCATATCCATTATTGACATTTGATATGCTTTGGGTGGGAAGATAATACTCTCCATAGGTTATGGTACTTTCAGTAATTGTGCTTGTTAAAAAGTCTTTAACCTTACTGATCTTAGGAGAAACTACTGTTACTATCTTTGGTTTATCAGAGTCTGCGATAGTAGTCATTATCTGTCCATTTAATAATTTATCTATTTTGTAATTAGTAGATTTAAAACTTAATAATTGAGTATTATTCTCTGAAATGTCTGTTGGGAATATTTGATTTTCATTATTCGTTCTGATAGACCATTCTTTTACAGGAACTCCTTCCTGTAAAGGATCCATCTCAGTACCTGACCATATTTTGGTATTCTCAAAGCCATCAGCATACCAGGAAGAACGAGCGGTTTGACGAAAACCGGCTACTCCTTTCCCATATAAATTAACAATGTATCCCCTATATCGGAAATCCTGTTTTCGAACAGTTTGGCCATCAGTTTGACGAAGTTGAGAAACACCAAAAGTCTGAGATAATCGATCCATTTCAACAAATGGATATTGTTCCTTTTTTATAGGGGCATAAATACTAGAATTAACAGAGGGGTCAAGTTCTTTATAATCTATATGATAATTTTGGGATCCTTGTGATATTAATGAGATATTTTTATCGGGATTGAGACTATAATGTCTATAACTTATGATTTTTCTTTCATTATTACCATTAATTCCTTTTACCAGAAATAATATTTTGGAAGAAGAACTATTAACTCTGAAGTCTCCAAATATAGGACTTACCACTACTTCATTCCTTACTGAACTAAAGATTCTTTTTTTTGTAAATGACCATTTAAATTGTGAATTATTTGGGTCGTATGAAGTTTCACCATAACTATCAATGTACCATGATGAATGATAGGATCCATTACTTGGAGTAATATCGGGTCCAAATGACACATGAGAATTGATAATCTCACTTTTCCCATCATTATCCAAATCCATTAATTTTGGAATTGTATATGAATAATTATCAGTATTGCCAGGTGTATAAGGAAAATAAGGCATAAGACCTTGAATATCTTCTTGTAGCCCATTGCCAGTATTTAAATAGATAGCCCATCCTTGAAGACGGTTTATGTAATGTTTACCAACAGGTAGTAGAACTTCAATATTTCTATCACCATTTAAATCACCAAATTGTAGCCCATCTGCAAATCCTTTAATGGAAATTGTTTTCTTTAAATTAAGAGTGTAATTATTCCCTACCTTTTTTAATTCATATTGTTTTAAATCATTTAAAAGTGCCTCAGTAGTAAGAGATACAGGCGAAGAATCATTACTTACTGAATTAGTGGCTTGGGTATAAAATGTTACATTAACTTTCGAGTCCGTTGGCTCAAGAAACATAATGTCCTGTTTTCCATCATTGTCAAAGTCCATAATACCTCCTTTACTCAAAATGTTTTTAGAAGTAGTTCCTTGGATGATACTAATGGTATTATTTTGTATATTATAATTATCTACAACAATATATCTATACCCTAATGTTTTACACTGCCATCTTCCTTTTGGTGGATCGGGTGTTATAACAACATATTTACATTTTTTGTCTTCTATTGGTAATACTAGTTCAGATATCCCATCTGAATCAATATCTACTTCTTTTAATACTGATAATCCGGATTGATTAAGCCCTCCAAGGTATTCAGGATCAGTTTCCGGTGGATATAGAGAGCTGTCAAATAAATAATTATTACTTTGTATCGTTTTTGAGTATTCAAATACTAGAGGATTGTTATATGTATTAATAACAGATGCATCACTTTTGATTGAGTAATATGCTAATTCTATATTTCCCGTAGATGGAGGGTTAGATCCTACATTTGCTTTTGTTATTACTAGTCCTTGTCTTGGCTTAATAAAATTATCTGCTGATTTTATATTAACTGTAGTTAGGTAACTGCTTGGCCAAAAAAGACTTGTAGCGCCTAAATAAACAAAAGAAGAATTACTGTTGTTTAGAGTATTAAAATATAAGTAATAACCTTCTGGGCGAGAGTTCTGAGCTGGTTGCCTGACAATAAAATCTACAAGTCCATCACCGTTATAATCTCCTGTTGTGATAATATCATCATACTCCCCAAAATCAAATTCATTTGAACCTGTAACTAATGGGTTTGTTGATAATGTTATAGGATTGGCTTCCTTTCCTTCCGAGTTGATTTCAATAATCTTTTCAACAAAATCATAATTAATTTTATTGTTAGAATCATTATTAACAATATTTTGTGTTCCAGAATATTGAATTGAATAACTTTTGAATGGAGAATCATTAGTCTTAACTTTTATTTGATCTAATATTTTATCCTGCTTGAATAATATTCCTTTCACATAAGATGTCTCAATATTCTTTCTGGGTAAATAAGCAAATTCAATGGTATTAAAATTAACTTTACCTAAGGTTTCATTCCCTCCCCAGCTAATACTCGAAAGTATGGCTACATTATTAGAACTGTTCTGACTATAATTATAGACAATATAATTTCCTTTTACATCTTTCCATTTAATAATATTGTATTCTAGCGGTGTTCTGGCTGTACTACTTCCCGAAACAGTAGCCCCATACCAGGCCTGGGATCCGTCCTCAAAAGTTATTTCCCAATATTCAGGTCCTTGCCATGCTTGCCCGGTTATAGATCCAACAGATTTTATTTTGAGGTTAGAATACTTTTCGGTTACATATTCTGCACCATCCTTGCCATATTCTCCGGATTTTAGTACTAATCTCTGCCCATTGAAGCTATAATAATCGGAATAATCCAATTGTATTCCTTTTACTTCTCCATCTTTATCAATATTTTTTCCAACTCTGGAAATAGAGGTAACACCTGAAATGTTCCAGCCATATCCTGCTATTCCATTAGAAGAACCGCTGGTATACATAAGATTAACTTGTGGTGCTACGCTTTTCACTCCTGGCGGCAAAGCAATAGGTAAAGTAAATTGCAATTGCCCAGCTCCATTGACCTCGATATTTCCTTTGGTGTCATGAAAACTTTTGCCATCTGGAGCTGTTGTTCCATAGGGATTATTAGCCCCCGCATTTGAGTCAGTTGGTCCTCCGCCAGAATTTTCTGTCGCAGGTCCTATTTTAGCTATAAAAGGATTTGAAAGAGTTGCTTTAGCCTGAAATCCCTGAGCAAGTACTACTACTTGTGGATCCTGAACCGTTCTTGAGGTACTCTCTGCCTGATACAGTATGGTTTGTGAAAAGCCTAATACCGAACATAATGACAGGATGAATGATGAAAATATCTGTATTTTCTTATCGTAAAGTTTCATGGTTATCTATCGTTTGGTGATGTTTTTACTGAAAACTCTGCCGTCTTTTAGGGTAAAGCGAACAACATACACTCCCCAGTCATAGCCCGTCATATTGATCTTAACCTGGCGGTTTAAGTCTGGGATATTCTGTTGCTGAAATTTCCAGTGAACTGTACTGTGCTGATACAATGAAACGGATTCTATAAGCCCATCCACTTCCTCTGTCCAGTCTATGGTAAGATAGTCGTTGACAGGAACGGGGTAAAGGCGTATTTGTTTCAAGAATGTTTTCTCATCAATAACAGGAGCTTGTCTGGTAACAGCTGCTACCTTTGACTCTTTTGAAACAATCTCTTCAGCCTTTTTACCAGCAGCGTCGATTCCCCTGTATCGCTGGTTTCCGGCCTCATCATATTTGAAATACACTTCGGTTTGGGAAAAGCCGAAGAATCCTATCATCAGGGATGATAGTGAGAGTAATTTTCTTTTCATTTGTGGTTATTTTTGTGTTGATAAGAGTTGCTGAACCTGCTGTTCCAGTTTTTCAATTTTCGCAGATTGGGCTTTCAAAGCTTCATTTTCATCCTTAAGATGTTTCAGTTGATCTGACTGTTGCTTTATTTGTTTATTCTGATCAATTGAGTACAATGTAAGTTCTTCTATTTTTTGTAATAGTTTGATCTGGAATTCGCCTACATTTACACCCTCCTTTTCCATTACTTTAGCAGAAGCAATTTCAGGAAGGTGCTTTTTTTCTTTGATATGTTTTTCAACTTCTTCTAATTTTGGGAGATCGTATTTTTCATCAAATACAAAATCAGCAGTAGGAGTTAGGGTTACTTTTAGTTCTTTGGCTTCAAGTTTACCTTGTAACGAAGCATTTCCATTGGGCATAATAGCCATCTGTACTTTCTTGTTTGTAATAAGGTTAATCGCTCCGAAATCTGGGGATGAAATCTCATTTTCAATATTAAAGTCACCATAACTTCCATATCGGAAGCCAATACCAGTATATGTAGAATTTAATTCCAGATTTGCAGTTGAGTGGTACTTGATGCTAACCATTGCGCTACCTCCTGTAGGTCCGGAAGAGGAAAATTTCCCAATAACCAAATTTTGACTATTTGTATTCTCTTGAGCTATATGCAATTTAGTGTCGGGATTTGTAGTTCCTATTCCAATATTCCCATTAGACTTAATTCGAAGGCTCTCAATATTATTAGACTTCAGAACCAAGGGTTGATTATCTGTAGTTCCAATAAAATTATTGGATGAGTTTGTCCCTGAATTTCCTGTGATATTCCAACTTTGAGCAAATGTAAATGATGACACTAGCAGTGCAATCGAAAATAATTGTGTTTTCATAATTGTTAATTAATTTTTTTTGTAAAACTATAATCAAAAGACGACAAATAATGTCGTGTTTAATAGAAATTCTATTAATGAGAAATTATTGATTTTTTCACTTGCGAATTTAAGAAAAAATACAGCTTGGTCTTATTAATGTTTCGCTGTTTTAATTGTTTTTAATGAAAATAATTTAGATTTGTGATTTATTTAATGATTATTTAGTTTTTCTATTGTTTTGTTGGAATATTGTCTATATGATGATTTTTTTTAGTTGAATCCTTTCTGTTGCAATAAATTGCAGCAAAAAACTATGCTTTTATGAACTAGTCCCATGGCAGGAGTTCTCAATTTTAGAAAAAAATCTCTACCTTTGTAACAATGAACCTCTTAAGATGGATATTGGCAATTTACTTCATGGCACTCTCATTAATGCCGTGTGCTGATGTGTCTCATCCGCTGAATTCAGGAGATAATAAGATTGCATTAAGCATTCATGGTGTTCATTCTACAGAAAAAGGAGATATCTGTTCTCCGCTGTGTGCCTGCAGCTGTTGCCAGATAACAGTTTCAGCATTTAAAATGGATCCTTTATTGGAGATTCCCGAGCAGATTCCTGCTTATTTTTCAAAGAAGATTTTATTCCACAAAAACGACTTTGCTTACCAGGTTTACGACCCTATCTGGCAGCCTCCTAAAATTTAATTTTTATTGATTTTTAGAAAGTTATGCTTTCTAATAGTTATTCGTGCTTGAAACTTTGCAATACCATTGCAGAGGTTTTCAGGATATTTTTGCTGCAGTATTTTATACTGTGTGCATTCACTTTTCAATAAAAATTAAATACAAATCGTGTTAGATAAAATTATAAAATTCAGTATCAAAAACAAGGTGATCATTGGATTGATGACGTTGGTGCTGATCATCTGGGGAACATGGAGTGCCACCAGATTACCGATAGATGCTGTACCGGATATCACCAATAACCAGGTACAGATTATTACCGTATGTCCTACATTGGCAGGACAGGAAGTGGAACAGCTGGTGACCTTTCCTATTGAACAGAGTATTGCCAATGTTCCCGATATTCAGGAAACAAGAAGTATTTCAAGATTTGGGCTTTCTGTGATTACAGTAGTGTTCAAAGAAAATGTAGATGTTTACTTTGCGAGACAGCTTATCAATGAACAGCTTAAAAATGCTGTAGAAGAAATTCCCAAAGGAGTAGGAACTCCCGAGCTGGCTCCCGTGAGTACAGGACTTGGAGAAGTCTATCAGTATATTCTTCACCCTAAAAAAGGAAGCGAAAAGAAATACAATGCCAAAGAGCTCCGTACCATGCAGGACTGGATCGTTCGCAGACAACTGAACGGAACACCGGGAGTAGCGGAAATCAACAGTTTCGGAGGAGAATTAAAACAATATGAAGTGGCTATTGATCCCAATCGCTTAAAGGCAATGGGAACAAGTATCACTGAAATTTTTACAGCGCTCGAAAAAAACAATCAGAATACAGGAGGAGCTTATATTGATAAAAAACCCAACGCCTATTTCATCCGTGGAATTGGTCTGGTTACCTCTTTGGAAGACATTAAAAACATTGCGGTTAAAAATGAAACAGGAAGCGTTCCGATTTTTATAAAAGATGTTGCTGATGTTCGTTTAGGAAGTGCCGTTCGCTACGGAGCCTTGACTTATGATGGAAAGGTAGATGCTGTGGGTGGAGTAGTCATGATGCTGAAAGGGGCTAATAGTAATGAAGTGGTCAGCAATATCAAAGCAAAAATTCCGACCATTCAGAAATCTCTTCCTGATGATGTTATTATAGAGCCATTTCTGGACAGAACAGACCTTGTAGACAGAGCCATCAATACCGTACAGAAAAACCTCATCGAAGGAGCACTGATCGTTATTTTCGTTCTTGTTATTTTCCTGGGAAATCTGAGAGCCGGGCTTATCGTGGCTTCGGCCATTCCGCTTTCCTTGTTGTTTGCTTTGGGAATGATGAACGTTTTTGGGGTAAGTGCCAATCTGATGAGTCTTGGAGCTATAGACTTCGGATTGATTGTAGATGGAGCGGTAATTATTGTAGAAGCTACTTTACATCATTTGGGTGTCAGAAAATCTGTCCGTGCTTTGACACAGTCTGAAATGGATGAAGAAGTATTCCTTTCTGCCTCAAAGATCAGAAGCAGTGCGGCCTTCGGAGAAATCATCATTCTTATCGTATACATCCCGATTCTTACTCTTGCAGGTGTAGAAGGAAAAATGTTTACTCCAATGGCAAAAACAGTAGGATTCGCCATTCTGGGAGCATTGATTCTTTCTCTGACTTATATTCCGATGATGAGCGCTTTGTTTTTATCTAAGAAAATATCCCACAAAGAAACCTTCTCTGATAAAATGATGAACCGTCTGCAAAAGGTATATCAGCCCTTATTGCAGAAAGCTATCAAAGTAAAATATATTATCGTGTCAGCAACGGCTGTAGTGTTCCTTATCTCTGCTTTTATCTTTAAAAATATGGGTGGGGAGTTTATCCCGCAGCTGCAGGAAGGAGACTTTGCATTCCATTGTATTTTACCGCAGGGGAGCTCACTGAGTCAGAGTATAGAAACCTCCATGCAGGCATCAAGAATTATCAAACAGTTTGATGAGGTGAAAATGGTCGTTGGGAAAACCGGTTCTGCTGAGGTTCCTACAGATCCTATGCCTCCTGAAGCAACCGATATGATCGTAGTATTAAAACCGCAAAGTGAATGGAAAACCAAGAAATCCTACAACGAACTCGCGGATGAGATCAGTGAAAAACTGGAAACCATTCCAGGAGTGTTTTTTGAGAAAAATCAGCCTATTCAGATGCGTTTCAATGAGTTGATGACCGGGATCAGACAGGATGTGGCGGTAAAAATCTTTGGAGAAAATCTGGATTCTTTGGCAGTGTATGCTGATAAAGTAGGAAAAATCATTCAGACGGTAGATGGAGCTACGCCGCCTCAGATTGAAAGAGTAAGTGGTCTTCCACAAATCAATGTTCAGTATGACAGAACAAGAATAGCCAATTACGGATTGAATATCGAAGATGTCAACAATGCAGTAAGTACAGCCTTTGCAGGAAAAGCTGCCGGACAGGTATTTGAAAATGAAAGACGTTTTGATCTGGTTGTCCGCCTGGACAGTCTTCACAGAACAGATATTTCAGATGTGAATAATCTGATGATCACATCTGCTACCGGAGCCCAGATTCCACTCTCGCAGGTGGCGAATATAAGCTACAAATTAGGGCCGGCACAGATCAGCCGTGAACAGGGAAAACGTAGAATCGTTATTGGCTTCAACGTGAAAGACCGTGACGTGGAAAGTGTAGTGAAAGATATTCAGTCAAAACTGGAGAAAGTGAAACTGCCTTCAGGATACTACTTTACCTACGGAGGTCAGTTTGAAAACCTGCAGGAAGCAAGCCAACGTCTGATGATCGCTGTTCCGGTATCATTACTTCTGATTTTTATGCTTCTGTATTTTACTTTCCGCTCATTCAAGCAGGCTGCATTGATCTTTACAGCTATTCCTATGAGTGCGATTGGTGGTGTATTTGCCCTTCTGGTAAGAGATATGCCTTTCAGTATCAGTGCCGGAATTGGATTTATTGCCCTTTTTGGAGTAGCAGTTCTTAACGGAATTGTTTTGATAGGAACATTCAATCAGTTAGAAAAAGAAGGCGAAACGGATATTCTGAAAAGAGTATTTGAAGGAACAAAAACCAGATTAAGGCCTGTATTGATGACGGCTACTGTAGCTTCACTAGGATTTTTACCAATGGCTATTTCCACCGGAGCCGGAGCTGAGGTACAGAAACCTTTAGCGACAGTAGTGATTGGTGGTTTGGTAACTGCAACATTCCTAACATTATTCGTTTTGCCGATGCTGTACATTATTTTTAACACAAAGATTTTGAAAAGAAAGAATAATAATACGGGAATTATTACTGCCGTTTTGGTGGTAGGATTTATGATGGTGGGACAGACTTTTAACGCACAGTCCAGACCAATTTCCGTAGAACAGGCGGTAGAACAGGCAGTGAACAATAATTTAACCCTGCAGTCAAAAGACCTAAGTATTAAATCTGCCGAAGCACTAAGGGCAACTGCAAAAGAACTTCCGAAATTGAGCTTTGAAGCACAGCTTGGTCAGTACAACAGCCCAAAGTTTGACCAATCGTTTGCGATCTCACAGAGTATTCCTTTTCCAACATTGTTTAAAGCAAGAAAAGATTTAATCAATGAGAATATTAAAAGCAAGCAGATTGATAAGGAAATTACAGCCAATGAACTGATAAAGCAGGTTCGTACCTATTATTACCAGATTGAATATCTTCAGTATAATAAAGCCCAGCTGACCAGTCTTGATCAATATTATGAAGAGTTTATCAGAATTGCAACCGTGAGATTTAAAGCAGGTGATATCAAGAAAATTGAGATCAGTACTGCAGAAACCCAGAAAGGGGAAATTGATCTGCTGCTCAGACAAAATGAAGTCTATCTGAATAATGCCTATAAGAATTTAAAAACTCTGATGAATACTTCGGAAGATATTGAGGTTCCGTTTAACAAAGATTATGCTCCTTTAAAAGCAGAAAATGTCCTCGACAGTGCTGTGGTTGCCAACAATCCTACGGTAAAAGCTTTTTACCAGGAAATGGAAATCGCCGAAAAAAACAAGAAAGTTGAAAAATCACTGGGGCTGCCAGATTTCAGTTTGGGATACACCAATCAGTCTTTGATAGGTCTGCATACCATTAACGGACAGGAGAATTTTTATAATTCAGGAAAACGTTTTCAGTCAGCAACAGTAGGAGTAGCAATACCGTTAACATTTGGAGCGACGAAAGCAAGAATTCAGGCGCTCGAATATGAAAAACAGGTCGCTGAAACCAATGCTAAAATGCAGCAGAAACAGCTTTCTGCTCAGTTGGAAAATGCCTTCAGCCAGTATCAGCAGGATTTACAGCAGTATGATTACTATACAAGCCAGGCATTGCCTAACGCAGAGAAAATTGTAAAAGCAGCTCAGCTAGGATATAAAACAGGAGAAATTTCCTATGTGGAATATCTTTTTGCCCTACAGACTGCCACAAATATCCAGTTGAAATATCTGGAATCCATCCAGCAGGTGAACCAATCTGTAGTTACTATTAACTCCATTATAAACAAATAATATGAAGTCGCTGCTTATAAAACTTTATGCCGTATCAATAAGAACAATGGCATACAGCATCAGACAAAATACATTTTTACTTATGAAACTCAAATATAATATCATCCCTCTCGCCCTGATCTCAATCTTACTAACAAGCTGTGGAAAAAAAGAAGCTTCGGAAGAAAAAGCTCCTGAAAAAACAGAACAGAAAGAACAGGCTCACGAAGAAGCTCCACAAACAATAGCTTCCCTTACAGAAGAGCAGATGAAGTCTGTAGGAGTGGCTTTAGGAAATGTAGAAATGAAAGAGTTGACATCTACCATAAAAGCTAATGGTTTGCTGAGTGTACCCAACAGCAATAAAGCAACCATCACTTCTCTGTATGGAGGAATCATCAAAACCATCAATATTCAGGTGGGAAGTATCGTAAAGAAAGGACAGGTCATTGCCACCATTGCCAATCCGGAATATATCCAGCTTCAGGAAGATTATCTGACTACCAACAGTAGAATAACCTATGCAGAACAGGAATACAGAAGACAGAGAGAGCTTTTTGATAATGATGCTGGGGCGAAGAAAAATCTTCAGAGTGCCGATGCGGAACTTAAAACCTTAAGAACAAAAAGAGCATCTCTTTTGAAACAGCTTCAGATGATGGGAATAAGCCCTGGAAAAGTAAGCAATGGAAATATGAAATCCGGTTTGGTGATTACAGCACCCATCAGTGGAACAATCAGCAGTATTACCGCACAGATCGGAAGCTATGTGGATATTTCTTCTCCTGTTGCTACAGTAATTGATAACGGTTCTATTCATCTCGATCTTCAGGTTTTTGAAAAAGATCTTCCTAAAATGAGAGTAGGACAGATTGTTCATTTTAAACTGACGAACAATCCGGAAACCGAATATGATGCAAGAATTTACAGCATAGGATCTTCTTTTGAAAACGAAAGTAAAACCATCTCTATGCATTGTGAAGTGATCGGAAACAAATCCGGTCTGATTGATGGAATGAATATCACCGGAATTGTAAGTCTTGATAAAAGTACAACTCCTGCAGTGCCTACAGAAGCCATTGTAGAAGCAGATGGAAAATATTTTGTATTTGTTCAGACCGATAAAAAAGCGGAAGAAGAACACAAAGAAAAAGGAAAACCTCATCCGAAAACCTTAAACTTTGAGAAAATAGAAGTGGTAAAAGGAACTTCCGATATGGGATATACCGCGATAACTCCGGTAGGAAATATTCCTGACAATGCAAAAATAGTAGTGAAAGGAGCATTTTTTGTGAATGCAAAACTGGTAAATTCCGGCGAACACGAACATTAATGAAAGTTACCGGAACCAGTAAATTGTCGATTTTAATCCTTACATTAGAGCTGTTTACGTAATTTTTTATTGAATGAAAACGGCTGGAAAAGTGAAAATGATCTCACCGAATTTTAATAAATAACCCGATTATGTTATTAAACAAAAAAATATCAGTCTGGTATTTCATCCGTGAAATAAAAACCCAAATTCTGTTGATCGGAATATTTTCCGTCACTATTGGTCTTTTGGACGAATTGCCATGGTTTCGCAAGATCTCACTGCCTTTAAATATTCCGGCACTCCTGGGAACAGCAGTATCATTACTGCTGGCCTTCCGTACTTCCCAATCCTACGAAAGATGGTGGGAGGCAAGAACAGTTTGGGGTGCTGTTGTCAACGATTCCAGAACTTTTGTGAGACTGATCATTCAGTTTATGCCGGCAGGAGAAAATAAAGTAATAAAAAAGTTTGCCGAAAGACAGATCATCTGGACTTATGCACTTGGAGAATCACTGAGAAAACTTCCATTTTCTGAAAAAGTTCAGCAGTATCTGGATCAACATCAGATCAAAGCAACCAACATTCCCAACGCAATTCTGGACGAACACTCCAGACAGCTGAAAGAAATTGCAGCTTCCAAAGGACTTACCGATTTTCAACAGATGCAACTCAATGATATCATTACAAGACTATGCGACAGTATGGGAAAATGTGAAAGACTGAAGAATACAGTCTTTCCACGCTCATACAGTGTTTTAGTTCATATTCTGATCTATGTTTTTGCCGCCATCCTTCCGTTTGGACTCGATGATTCGCAGCTGTTGGTAGAAATTGCCATTACTTTCCTGGTTCCGGTGACATTCATTGCCATTGAAAAAACATCCATCATTATGCAGGATCCGTTTGAAAATAGTCCTGTAGATACACCCATGACTTCTCTGGCACGGACCATAGAGATCAATATCAGACAGATGATCGGTGAGCAGAATGTTCCCCCAAAAAAAGAAAATACATCTTATTATGAAATGTAATTAAACCATACACAATATGGAAAGTAAACCAACACAAACCGTTTCTGCAGGAAGCAGACATAAAAAGAACCTTCTGATTGTTCTCTGCCTTAGCGGAACCTATCTCATTGCTGAGGTAATAGGAGGAATCATTACCAACAGTCTTGCATTGTTGGCTGATGCAGCTCATATGCTGACCGACGTGGTAGGATTATTGCTGGCATATATTGCCATTAAAATAGGAGAAAGAAAAGCAGATCCTTCCAGAACATATGGTTATTATCGGACAGAAATATTAGCAGCCTTAATCAATGCAGTGGTGTTATTGGCCATTTCGATCTATGTTTTGTTTGAAGCCTATCAGCGTTTTCAGAATCCGCCGGAAGTACAAAGTAAATCAATGCTGATTGTAGCCGGAATCGGATTGATCGTTAATATTGTCGGAATGATGATTCTCAGAAAAGATTCAGAAGGTAGTCTCAATATGAAAGGTGCATACTTTGAAGTACTTTCAGACATGCTTACTTCAGTAGGAGTAATGATAGCCGGAGTAATTATGCTGACAACAGGCTGGTATTATGCCGACCCGTTAATCTCAGCTGCCATCGGATTATTAATCTTTCCAAGAACATGGAGGCTGTTGAAAGAAGCCATTAATGTTTTGCTGGAAGGAACACCTAAAGATGTGGATATTCATGCACTTCGCCAATCATTGGAGAGCACTCCCGGAGTGAAAGATGTTCATGATCTGCATGTCTGGTCGCTAACATCCAGTGTCAATGCGATGAGCGCGCATGTTGTAAAAGAGAATGGATATTCCCAGAATCAATTATTAAAAACATTGACAGATACTACGGTTAGTAACTTTAAAATCAGTCATACCACTTTTCAGATTGAAGAAGAAGGCTATGAAGAAACTGAAGCCCATCTGTAACCATTTAAAAGCTTACAATGAAAAAAGATATAGAACACAAACTCATTGATAAAAATACCAAACCCACCAGTATGAGGATTTTGGTATATGATTTTTTAAGTTCTCAGGAAGCTGCTTTATCCCTTTCTGAAATAGAAAATCATTTTGATAATGCTGACAGAATCACCATCTACAGAACCTTGAAAACCTTTGAAGAAAAAGGAATTGTTCACAGCATTCAGGAAAATACAACCACAAAATACAAACTCTGCGAAGACGATTGTGATGAAAAAACACACAAAGACTGGCATCTGCATTTTTACTGTAAAATATGCAAGCAGACTACCTGCAAAGAAGATATTTCTTTCCCTGAAAATATCCAGACCAATTTCAGGATTGACGAAATAAGACTCTTTGCCAAAGGAATCTGCGAAAACTGTCTTGAAAGTTTGCAATAGCATTGCATCAGTCTCATCTTTACATTTGTATAAAAATATTCAGTTATGGAAAAATGCTGTAGTACAACCCCGGAAAAACCAGATACAAAAGGACACAAACATAACCATGCAGAAGGAGACGGACATGACCATGACGGACATGATCACTCTCATGACTCCGGAGATCAGACGGTCTTTCAGATGTTTCTGCCGGCCATTATATCCTTTATCATCTTATTATTGGGAATTGCCTTTGATAACTATATAAAACCTGCATGGTTTACAGGCTGGGTACGGTTAGTATGGTTCCTGGCAGCTTATATTCCTGTAGGATTTCCGGTATTGAAAGATGCTTATAAAAGTATCATTAAGGGAGATGTGTTTTCAGAATTCTTTCTGATGAGCATTGCAACCATTGGTGCTTTTGCCATCGGAGAATATCCTGAAGGAGTAGCAGTAATGCTTTTTTATGCGGTAGGAGAAGTATTTCAGTCTATGGCGGTTACCAGAGCCAAAGGAAATATAAAAGCATTATTGGATCAGCGTCCTGATGAGGTAACGGTTATGGAAAATAATCAGCCCAAGACTATGAAGGCTAAAGAAGCTAAAATTGGAGACGTCATACAGCTGAAACCTGGTGAAAAACTGGCGCTGGATGGGGAATTGCTTTCAGATTCGGCTTCATTCAACACGGCAGCTTTAACGGGAGAAAGTAAACCCGATACCAAAAATAAAGGAGAAATAGTCCTTGCCGGAATGATCAATATGAACAGTATTGCTCTGGTAAAAGTAAATACAGCTTATGAAGACAGTAAACTGAGCAAAATCCTGGAATTAGTTCAGAATGCCACAGCCCAAAAAGCACCGACAGAATTGTTCATCAGAAAATTTGCGAAAGTATACACGCCCATCGTTGTATTTCTTGCCATTGGAATCTGTTTACTGCCCTATTTCTTCGTGAGCGATTATCAGTTTAGAGACTGGCTGTACAGAGCATTGATATTCCTTGTGATTTCATGCCCTTGTGCCCTTGTTATTTCAATCCCGTTAGGATATTTCGGAGGAATTGGTGCTGCTAGCCGAAACGGAATCTTATTCAAAGGAAGTAATTTCCTGGACAGTATTGCAGAGATTCAGAATGTGGTAATGGATAAAACAGGAACCATGACGGAAGGCGTATTCAAAGTTCAGGAAGTAAGCATAAGCCCTGAATTTAACAAAGAAGAAATCCTTCAGCGGGTTAATGTTCTTGAAAGTAAAAGTACCCATCCGGTGGCAACAGCAATTCACAATTATGTTGGAGAAATCAATCACAGCATTCCTTTGGAAAATGTAGAAGAGATAGCAGGTCACGGATTGAAAGCGACTATTAACGGAAAAGAACTTCTGGTTGGGAACTTTAAGCTGATGGATAAGTTCAACATTCGTTATGATCTTAACCACTCCAATATTGTATATACGGTAATTGCGGTGGCTTATGATAAAAAGTTTGCAGGCTATATCACTATTGCAGACAGCATCAAAGAAGATGCTAAGGAAACCGTAGACAAGCTGCATAAAATGAATGTGAAGGCAACAATGCTGAGCGGTGATAAAAGTACCGTTGTGAAATATGTAGCAGATCAACTGGGTATCGACAATGCATTCGGGGACCTGTTACCTGAAGACAAAGTAAACAAGGTTAAAGAAATCAAAGCCAGAAACCAGACGGTAGCTTTCGTAGGAGACGGAGTGAATGATGCGCCTGTAGTGGCTTTAAGCGATGTTGGAATTGCAATGGGAGGTTTGGGAAGTGATGCCACCATTGAAACTGCAGATGTAGTAATTCAGGATGATAAACCAAGTAAGATCCCAATGGCCATCAATATCGGAAAACAAACTAAAAAGATCGTTTGGCACAATATTGTCCTTGCCTTTGCTGTAAAAGCTGTTGTTCTCATCCTGGGAGCCGGTGGATTGGCAACCATGTGGGAAGCTGTGTTTGCCGATGTAGGAGTAGCATTGCTGGCTATTTTAAATGCGGTGAGAATCCAAAGAATGAAATTTTAACAAGCAAATAATAAACACAACTCAATTATATTCAATAAAAGCTCTGCTGAATCTCAGTAGGGCTTTTGTTTTTAAACTTTATCGGAGATAAAATCCTTGCGTCTTAAAACAGTAAGCATTTTAAAAAGAACTTGAGACTTGGCGATTTCCAACAAAACAAAGAATATAAAAAAGCTCTGCCAAAAACATCAGCAAAGCTTTTATCAACAAGATTAAATTGTATATAAAGAACTAAATTTTTATTTAGGTCTAAAGTCTTACTCAAAGTTCGGGATAAAATTATTCCGGTGACAGGCACAGTTTTGTGATTTTTATAGGTAACAGTAGATAAGCATAATGACATTCATCATAAATCTGTTATAAAACAGTTTTGAAGTAGTATATTTGTAACAGAGAACAAAATCGTTGAGGTTATTCATTTCCATATTCATCATTTTTACCGTTGCATTACGTCCTGTTTTGCCATTGGTAAATTATGCCGTGAATTATGATTATATTGTGAAAAACCTTTGTGAGAAGAGAAATGTACCACAGTCAACCTGTAAAGGAAAATGCTACGTGGAAAAAGAGCTGGCTAAAACAGAAAAACAGTCCAATAGCTCCCAAACCATAAAGATTGCTGGATTAGATGTTTTTATTTCTCACGATATCCTTTCCTTCTCCGCTCATTTGAATTCGGAATCACTTTCTGAAATTCCCGATTCAAGTTATTTTAATTCTCATTCTTCAGAATACTTTTCAAGGATTTTCCATCCTCCGTTGGTTTAAATTTTATTATAAACTATATTTTTAGTTTATAAGATGGGAGTTTCTAAAGCTTTCATTAGTAAACCATTAAAGATACATTCTATAATTCAAATGAACCATTGTAAGCAATAAGAAATACATCAGTTCTTCTTGAGAATTGTTGTGCTTTTTTCAGACTTGTATATGGTATCATAACTTTCTTTAACATTATTAATTTCAATTTAACATTAAAATGAAATCTCCTATAATTTTGACTGCCTTGCTGTCAGTATCATTACTGTCGTGTGCCAAGGAAACTCCTCAGGTAAAGCATGCAAGCCACATGGACTCCTCGGGGAAGAAAATAGAAAATGTACAGGTAGTGAACGAAGAAGATCCTGTCTGCCACATGAAAACTGCCGGATCTATAAAAGATACTGCTGTGTATAAAAATAAAACGTACGGTTTTTGCAGTGTTTCCTGCAAAGGTGAATTCAAAAAAAGTCCTGAAAGATATGCCCAAAAATAAAAAGACCGCAAATAAAAGTAAAGTGATCATACCCATTGCGGTATTTGCATTGCTTTTCCTGGGAATAGGTGTGGGAATGGGGTATTTTAAAAAGAACCTTTATACTGTGATGAAAGTTCCGGACTTTGAACTTACAGATCAGAACAGTAAAAAAGTTACCAATAAAGATATGCTGGGAAAAGTATATCTCGTAGAATTTTTCTTCAGCAAATGTCCTACGATATGCCCGGTGATGAATACCAATATGAAGGCCATCCAAAACCAGATTAATGATCCCAACTTCGGCATTATCTCCATCAGTATTGATCCGGAAAATGATACGCCTGAAGCTTTGAAAGAACATGCCCAAAGAATTGGTGCAAAATCTCCGAACTGGCATTTCCTGACTGGAGACCGTACCTATATTGGAAAACTTGCGGATCAGTTTAATATCTACGTAGGTGATAAAGAAGATGAAGGAGAAAGCCTGAACCACAGCGGAATGATTGCTCTGGTAGATCAGGAGGGGAATATCCGTTGCAGATACAACAAGGAAAATATGCCTATTCTGTATTACTCAGGATTGAATTACGCAGATCCGGAAGGTAAAACACCTATGCTGACAGGAAAATATCACCCAGACAGAGAAATTCTTATTGAGGATATTAAAAAATTATTGAAATAGGGAAGGGGGGAAGCCGGATGTCTGAAACTGGAAGTTATTCCAGACTATGAAGCTCTAGCAGTTTTTTGAGATGGCTGTAAAAGGAAATAGAAGTTGAAAAAGTTAGGCTATAACATCAATTACTTCCAGCATCGATCACCGACCTCCCACTTAAAAAGAAAACATTGTTCAACCATAAACAAAAAAATTATGAAGATTTTGAAAATAGCTGCTATAACTGCAGTTTTCGCAGCCCAATTTACAATGGCTCAGTTTAAGCAGACGCCTCTTCCTTATGCTTATAATGCTTTGGAAGGAAATATTGATGCCCAAACGATGGAAATTCATTATTCAAAACACGGTGCAGCATATGCTGCTAACTTGAATAAAGCCATTGCAGGAACTCCACAGGAAAAAGAAACTTTGTTTCAGATTCTTTCCAATGTTTCAAAATTGCCTGCTGCTGTAAGAAATAACGCAGGAGGACACTACAACCACGAATTGTTCTGGACGGTTCTTACACCTCAGAAAAATACACAGCCTTCAGCAAAATTAGCAAAAGCTATCACTGAAACTTTCGGAAGTATGGATGCTTTTAAAGAAAAAATGTCTAAGGCAGGTGCAGACCGTTTTGGTTCAGGATGGGCCTGGCTTTCTGTAGGGAAAGATGGGAAACTGTTTGTTTCCTCTACTCCTAATCAGGACAATCCTTTGATGGATGTTGTAGAAGAAAAAGGAACTCCAATCTTCGGCATTGATGTATGGGAGCATGCTTATTATTTAAAATATCAGAATAAAAGAGCAGATTATCTTACCGCGATCTGGAATGTTACCAACTGGAAAGAAATCAGCAGAAGATATGATGAAGCGATAAGCAAGAAATAATCTGATGAAAATATTGTACAGCATACTTTTTACCTTCTATATGGTGCTAAGACCTTTAGTGCCCGTGGTAGAGTATGCTGTAAATTATGATTATATCGTTAAAGTTCTCTGTATCAATAAAACCAGGCCGGAGGTTCACTGTAACGGAAAATGTTACCTGAGTAAAGAGCTCGCCAAAGCCAATGATTCAGAATCTTCACCTTTTCAAAAAATAAAAAACTCAGGACAGAAAATTCTTGATACCTATATTCTTCCTGAAACTACAACGGTCAACACTACGGAAAGACGTCAGTTTTTCAGTTTCAATTTCACTTACGAAACAGCTTATTCTTTTCTGTTTCTTACCCATATTTTCAAACCACCGGTTTTTTAAGTTAAACTATCACTATTCAACCAAAAAAGTCACAAAAGCTTACTCAATTAAAAATCAAAGATTTTTAAAAAGTTTAAGTGCTCTTCTGAACATAATACGTATCACTTAATAAACTTAAGTGTAAGAACTTTTGTGCTTTTTGTGGTAAAAAAACAATGCTGTTACAGCCATTCAAATTAATTTAACTTAAAAAATCAACAATGAAAATTTCTCAATTTTTATCACTATTCTTTATTGCCTTTACTGTATTCTCTTTTACAGCCTGCGAAAGCAGCAGGGATGATGAGAACACACAGGATACTACGCCTGGAAAACTTCAGATCAAATTTGAAAACGGATTTAACAATGTGGGAGATATCGTTCTAAATCAGACGGTTCAGACTTCTGCTAACGGACAGAAACATAACTTTTCTGCTTTGAAATACGTCATCAGTAATATCGCATTGATAGACGAGAACGGAAACGAATTTAAATACAACGAAAATAATCCTGACAAAGGAGCTTTTATCGTAGATCAGGCAGATGCGGTAGCCGGAATTGTTTATCTTAATCTGGATGGCGTTCCGAAAAACAATTACAAAAAAATAAGATTTGGATTAGGTGTGAGTCAAAAAGCGTATTTGCTGGGACAGGACGGACAGGCTGAATTCTGGACAAAAGCCAAGCAGAAGGGAATGTCCTGGTCATGGGCTGCCGGTTATGTATTTGTAAAACTGGAAGGGAAATACGGTACAGATTCTCCTTCAAAAGAATTTATGAATCACACAGGAAATATGGGAAATACTGCAGCCAACAATACACCTGATCTGTATCGCGAAATTACACTGAATCTTCCGACAACAGCAAGGGTAACGGCAAAAATTCGTCCTTCTGTCCATATTCTGGCAGACCTGAACCAATTTTTGAGCGGAGATAAGACACTTACACTTACCACAGCCAATGATATGCTGATGGGTTCAAACCAGCACCTGGTAGATGTTACCAATAATCTTACAAAAATGTTTAAAGTAGACCACGTTCACAATGATTAATTTTTTTGTTAAAACGATACTGGTTCTGCTTGTATTTGTATTGAGTTGCATTTCATGTTCTGATGAGGTGATTCAGCCATTGGAAAAAGATGAAGCCTACAATCTGGAGTTTCCTTCTTATTTTCCGGAAATGACTTTTGATACATCCATTAATCCGGTGACCAAAAACGGTGTGGAATTGGGACGAAAATTATTCTATGAAGGCAGGCTTTCAAGAAATAATACCATTTCATGCGGTTTCTGCCATATTCAGGAAAATGCTTTTACCCATCACGGTCATACGGTAAGCCATGGGGTAGACGACAGAATAGGAATAAGAAATGCACCGCCCATCCAGAATATGGCTTTTTTGAAAAGATATATGTGGGACGGAGTGATTCACAATCTGAATGAGCAGCCTATCAGCCCGATTACTGATGTGAATGAAATGGACAGCTCCATACCGGAAGCTATTTCGAAAATAAAAGATGATCAGAAGTATAAAAAACTGTTCAGAGAAGCTTATGGAGACGAAACCATTACCGGCGAAAGAATTTTAAAAGCATTGTCACAGTTTATGGCTTCTTTAATTTCTGCAGATTCAAAATATGACCGGTTCAGACAGGGAAAAGAACAGTTGACTTCAATAGAATCCCAGGGAATGACATTATTCAATCAGAAATGTGCTTCCTGTCATAGCGGAGAGCTGTTTACGGATGAGAGTTTCAGAAATACCGGAATGTATTACAATACAGAATTCAAGGATGCAGGTAGATACAGAGTGAGCCTGAATCAGGTAGATTGGATGAAATTCCGTGTTCCGAGTCTGAGAAATGTAGAATATACCGCACCTTATATGCATGACGGAAGGTTTTATACATTAGATGCGGTACTCAATTTCTATTCGGATCAGGTGGAAGATAATGTTAATCTTGATCCACAGCTTAAACAGAATGGTCACATAGGAATTGCTATGAACAGCCAGGAAAAACAATCCATCATTGCGTTCCTGAAAACATTATCGGATAAAAGTTTTATATCCAATCCAAAATTTGCAGAATAATTTATAAAAAACATGAAGAAGATTATATTGATAGTAAGTTTGATCCTGTTGAATCAGTATCAGGCAAAAACCATCAGAGACAGTGCTTATGTTGCTCCCGAAACGCTTAACAGATTCGATTTTGATGATGATTGTGATGCGTGCGGCTGTGCTGCAGGAAATGGATCTTCCGGCTTTGAGTCATTGTTGAATCCACAGTTTGTCGGAATTAAGTACTTCGCCCAGCATTACAAAGCCAAAGAGAACTTATTTGTAAAAGACCTCACGCAGGATCAGTATTTCAATACGTTGCAGCTGTGGGGGAAGATTCCACTGACTAAAAAACTAAGTGTTTATGCAAGTCTGCCCTTCCATTTCCATGAAAAGAAAACGATGCAGGGAGATATCAGAATCAATGGAATAGGAGATTTAAACCTGATGGGAATTTACCAGCTGATGAGCTCTAAAGATAATTTCCATCATCTGAGCGGAGGTTTGGGCTTGAAAATTCCACTCGGGAAGTTTGATGAAAAAGGGGCATCCGGTGTCAACCCAAGCTTTCAGCTGGGAACCGGAAGCTGGGATTATCAGGCGGCTTTGAATTATAAATTTCAGAAAAATAAAGTAGCCGTACTGGTCAATACAGATTACACCATTAAAACAGAGAACAGGAAAAATTACCGTTTTGGAAACCAATGGAACTATGCAGCAACAGGTTTTTATCAGGTTGCAGGAAATGAAAAATCTATATTCTCTGTAAAAACTGGAGTTCAGGGTGAAGTCTACGCTCAGAACAAACAGTTTGATGAGGCACTGCCGAATACTGCTGGTAGTGCTTTGTACGGAAAACTGGGATTTGAAGTCTCTTACAAAAAGCTGAGTCTGGGAAGTGAAATCATGCTTCCCATGTACACGCATCTGGCGGGAGGAGATATTGAAGCTCAATCAAGATTCAGTATTTTTCTGAATATTGGAATTTAAAGCGACACCACCAATAAATGATGTTAAAGCTCCTTCGGGAGCTTTAATTGTTTATAAATCATGATTTTAGTTGGGGATTAGGAATAATTATTTATCTTTGCCGGAATTTGGTGAGCCGTAAAAAGCTCTTAAAAGGGAATCCGGTGAAAATCCGGGACAGACCCGCTGCTGTAAGCTCCGCACCAAAGTTTTTGAAGAATATATCCACTGTTTTTTAATGGGAAGGATTTCAAAAATGGAGTAAGTCAGAAGACCTGCCAGACAATAATCGTTTGACGCTTTCGTGGAATAAAGCTTAGGACATCAATGATTCTGTGCAGTGACAGCTGTGCTTTGTCGTTGTATTCTTATACCCATTAGCGTCTTCATTATCCTAAATGAGCTAATGACAGCAAAACTAATTACTTCTGCAATTCATAAAGCTGTTTTCACAATATTAGTGTTAACATCTCAACTTGTGTTTTCCCAAACTAAGAAAAAAGACAGTCTTCAGGAAGAGACCATTAAAGGAATCAATCTTTATAAAAAGAATTTTAAAGAAATTCTTCCGGCACAAACGCTGCAGGGAGAACAGCTGGAAAGACTAAACAGTCATTCCGTTGCAGATGCATTGCGGTATTTTTCAGGCGTTCAGATTAAAGATTACGGAGGATTGGGTGGTTTGAAAACCATCAACATCCGAAGCATGGGAAGCCAGCATGTAGGGGTTTTCTATGATGGAATTCAATTAGGAAATGCTCAAAACGGACTGGTGGATCTGGGAAGGTACTCTTTGGATGATCTGGAAGAAATATCGTTGTATAACGGACAGAAAAGTGAAATTTTTCAGCCAGCAAAGGACTTTGGCTCTTCTGGGTCTATCTATTTACAGCCTAAAACACCCGTATTTAAAGGAAATAGAAAAACCAATTTGGTGATAAGAGCAAAAAGTGCATCTATTGATCTCTTTAATCCTTCATTCCGATTGGAACAGAAAATTTCAGACAGGGTTTCTGCCAGCTTCAGCGGAGAATTTATGCAGAGTGATGGAATTTACAGATTTCGTTATGCCAAGAAATATCCTGATGGGCAACAGGCGTACGATACCATTGCAAAAAGACAGGACTCAGATATCAAAGTAAAACGTTTTGAAACTTCTCTCAACGGAACTTTAAATAACGGAAGTTGGAATATCCGTGGCTACGGTTATATTTCAAACCGCGGAATGCCGGCACCTATTGTTAACGGGCGCTTTGAAGGAAGAGGAGCGAGGCTTTCCGATGAGAATTATTTTGTACAGGCTAATCTGAGAAAAAAACTGTTCCCGAAATTTGAAACACAGCTTAAAGCAAAATTTGCTTACGATTACACCCATTTCATGGACACAGTTCGTTCGCAGTCTATTATTTATACCGATAATACCTACATCCAAAGGGAACTTTATCTTTCCTCTTCCAATATTTACTCAATCACTCCCAATTGGGATGTCAGCCTGAGTGGAGATTTTCAGTATAATAACCTGGATGCCACTCTGGATAATTTTTCTTATCCTACACGTTACACTACATTGGTAGCATTGGCAACAACCTATCAGTGGAACAGATTCAAAATTTTGGGAAGCCTTTTAGGAACCTTTACTTTTGAAGAAGTAAGAAAAAATAAAAGACCGGGAGATGCCAGAGAGTGGACACCTGCGGTGTTTATGAGCTATCAGCCGGAAAAAATTCCGGAGCTTACTCTAAGGGCTTTCTATAAAAGAATTTTCAGACTTCCGACCTTCAATGATTTGTATTATACCAATATCGGAAATACCTATCTGAAACCGGAATTCACCAATCAATATGATTTAGGATTTACTTATCAGAAGAATTATAACAACCGTTTCTTTAAAACATTTTATGCTAAAGTAGACGGTTACTACAATAAAGTACAGGATAAAATTGTGGCAGCTCCGAACGGAAGCATGTTCCGCTGGCTGATGATGAACCTTGGACTGGTTGAAATCATTGGTGCAGATGTGAATGTACAGACTGAAATGCAGCTTGGAAAAGTAACCCTCCGACCTTTGCTTTCCTACACCTATCAAAGCGCGAGAGATATAAGTGATCCGGAAGACACGTTTTATCGCAATCAGATTCCTTATACCCCATGTCATAGCGGATCGTTCAGTCTTATGGCAGATTATAAAGACTGGAGTTTCAATTACAGTGCAATGTACGTAGGAGAAAGATATGACGTGAATCAGGATAACATTCAATACAATTATGTGCAGCCCTGGTATACGCACGATTTGTCTGTTCAGAAAAAATTCAACTGGGCGAATCATCAGTTTAAAATAAGCCTTGAGATGAATAATATTTTCAATCAATACTATGATGTTGTCCTCAATTATCCGATGCCCGGAAGAAACTTTAAACTTATTCTAAACTTCACCCTATGAGAAAACTAAACTTTTATTTTTTATTTCTTGTATTAGCTTTTCTTACTTCATGTCGTACAGATGAAATTATTGTCCGTCAGGAAGTGGTAGAAGGGCTTCCTTCAGAAAATACAGCAATAAAAGGCTTCTATATGCTCAATGAAGGGAACATGGGGAGTAATAAATGTACCCTTGATTTTTTTGATTACACCAAAGGAACCTATTACCGGAATATCTACGCAGAAATCAATCCCAATGTCGTAAAAGAGTTGGGGGATGTAGGAAATGATATCAAAGTTTATGGAAGCAAGCTCTATATCGTTGTTAATGTTTCCAATAAAATTGAAGTGCTGGATGCTAAAACGACTAAACGTATTACTTCTATTCCATTACAAAACTGCCGATACCTTGCTTTCAAAAACGGAAAAGCTTATGCCAGCAGCTACGCCGGACCTGTAGCGATTAACCCGAAAGCACCGAAGGGGAAAGTAGTGGAAATTGATACGGCTTCTCTTTCCATCCAGCGTGAGGTAGTGGTAGGATATCAGCCCGAAGAAATAGAAATTGTGGGAAATATCTTATTTGTTGCCAATTCCGGAGGATATAAAGCTCCCGATTATGACAATACTGTTTCGGTAATTGATCTGAATACTTTTACCGAACTCAAAAAAATAAATGTTGCCATCAATCTTCATCACATTAAAAAAGATAATTACGGTGATCTCTATGTAACCTCAAGAGGAGATTATTATAATGTTCCTTCCAGTCTTTATCTCATAGATGCAGCCACGGGAACGGTCAAGAAAGATTTTCATCTCTCCGTGAGTGAAATGACAATCGTAAATGATAAACTCTATTTCTATGGAAATGAATTCAATTACAACACCCACAGCTATAAAAAGACATTTGGAATCATTGATGTAAAAACAGAACAGATCATTGCCAACAGAATTTTTGACAAAGAATATGAAGATGCCATTAAAACCCCTTACGGCATTGCCGTAAATCCCATCACAGAAGATATCTACATGACAGATGCCAGAAATTATGTATCCATGGGATTTTTGTATTGCTTTGATAAAAACGGACACTTTAAATGGAAAACGGAAGGGGGAAATATCCCTGCCCACTTCGCTTTTTTATACAAATAACCAAACTTTAAAAAATGAACAGAAATAGCTTTACTTATTTGAAAATCGGATTTCTATCCTGCTTCCTTGTAGGAGTGATAGCCTGTAAACATGATGATGAAAATGAATTTACATTTAATGGACTTGATGATTCCTATACCATTGAACGTTTAAAGGTTTTGAGTATTCCTACCAATGCTTCAGGATCGGTTACATGGAGTATTAATGACTCTATTATCTCTCAGAATTCAGAACTTGAATTCATCAGTCCTACTGCAGATGCTTATCCTTTGACTTTGAAGATTAACAATAAAGGAAACGAGCAGGTTTTTCATTCTAAAATAATCGTTACCAAAGAAAAAACACCTTACAGTAAATATATTTCTAAAGTATTGGAGTTCCGTCCTGCCGTAGGGCAGTTCATGAACGAAATTCCGGAATATCTACCAGGAAATACTACCGCGAATATGCTTCAGAAAGCCAACGAATCGTTGGTAGGAGGTAATTCCACCATGATCAGTCTTGGTGGCTATGGCGGATATGTAGTGTTTGGTTTTGATCATACGATTCCCAATCTGAATGGACGTGATTTTAAAGTACTGGGAAATGCATTCTTTGGAAATGATGCTGCGGATCAACGTTCAGGATCTTGTGAACCGGGAATTATTATGGTGGCCTACGACAGAAATAAAAATGGGAAGCCTGATAATGATGAATGGTACGAAATTGCTGGCAGTGAATATTTCAAAAATGCTACAGTGAAAGACTACAGCATAACCTATCATAAACCTAACGAAAATAAAATACCTGTACCCGGAACTGAATTCTGGCAGACCGACGTGGAATATATAAAATGGAGTGACAATCTGGGGAATCAGGGCTTTAAAACAAAAAATACGTTCCATGCGCAAAGCTATTATCCTTTATGGTTTACCGAAAGTTCTTACGGGTTTTCTGGAACAAGACTGGCAAATAATTTCTACGATCAGAACGGGGACGGATCCTATTGGGTAGGAAAATCATATGAGTTCGGATATGCAGACAATGCTCCGAATAATGATGAAGCCTCCAATATCGATATTTCCTGGGCGGTAGACAGAAGTGGGAAATACGTGAAACTTCCGGGAGTAGACTTTATGAAAATATATACGGGAGTTAATCAGGAAGCAGGATGGCTGGGAGAAGTTTCTACAGAAGTGGCAGGAGCTTACGATTTACATTTCAAATAATAATACAATCTATTTAAATTAATAAAAAATGAAAAAGTTTTATCTTTTTATGATGCTTTTTCTGTTCGCATGCGTATCGAATGCACAGATAAAAGTTCAGGGTGTACCCAGAAATGATATTTCAGGGATCAGCAAGCTTAATACCACTACCATTAGTTTTTCTGATATTCAGTATTGGGTAGGATCAGGAACCAATCAGGCTGCTTTTGTAGTACAGTGGAATGACAGTAAGAATCCTGATGCCATGGTCTGGGGATTCAAATGGAACGGGAATGCTACTGGAGAAGATATGCTGAAAGCTATTGCTAAAGCAGATCATAGATTATACACTTTGTTGTATCAGGGAACACAGTTTGGATCAGCAGTTGGAGGAATTGGATTTGATCTGAACGGTCAGGGAACTAATGCACTGATCAAAAGCGGAAATACCACTTATCCTTTATATCCGGTAAATGGTTTTGTGAATACAACTGCTTATGATTTTGACAGCTACACGATTGTAGATGCGGCTAATGATCACTGGCAGTCCGGATGGACGGTTAACGGGTATTGGTCATATTGGGTAAAGAATCCTGCAGATGCTGATTTCGGGTATTCCAGTGTTGGAGCTTCTTCACGTGTATTGGAAAACGGTTCCTGGGATGTCTGGAATTTCAACGTAGGATTTAATCAAACTCCGGTTTCTTCCACTATTACTCCTGTTTCTCCGTATGTTGCTTCCAATAACTTTACCAATGGATATTTCATGGTAAATGAAGAATGGTACGGACACACCAACGGTTCTGTAAACTTCATTGATAATAACGGCCAGATTAATTACCGTGTCTACAGTAATGCAAACAATAATCAGGCTTTCGGTGCAACTACACAATACGGAACGATCTATGGTGATAAATTCTATTTCGTTTCAAAACAAGCTGCTGATGGAGGAGATACTCAATATACTCCTGGAGGTAGATTGGTCGTAGCCAATGCGCAGACCATGCAGAAACTTGCCGGTTTCAATAATATCGGAGGTGGTGATGGTAGATCATTTGTCGGAGTAAATGAACATAAAGGATATATCGGAACTTCCACTGGAATTGTTACTTTTAATATTGATAATTTACAGGTAGGTTCTCTAATTACCGGTACAGGTGGAAACGGGCAGATCGGAAATATGATCCGTACTTCACAATATGTTTTTGCTGTTAAGCAAGGAGTAGGAATTTTAGTGATTAATCCTAATACTGATACGATTGTGAGTACTGTTGCCGGAGGTTTCTATTCAGTTACTCAGGCTAAAGACGGAAGCGTATGGGGAATTCAGGATCAGAAGCTGATCAGCATCAATCCTACCACTTTTGCAACACAAGCTTACAATATCCCAACTACAAAGTATATCGGAGACTGGGGCGCATGGAATGCCGGAAGATTCACAGCAAGTAATAAAGAGAATGCTTTATACTGGATCAATTCAATAAGCAGCTGGAGCTCAGGAACACAGATCGTAAGATTCGATGTAACTACGAAAACATTTAATGAAAATTTTGCTGCCATTCCTGGACAAACAGGTCAGTTTAAACAAATTCCGTACGGAGCAGCTCTTCGTGTAAACCCTGTTACCGGAGAATTGGTTCTGAATACCACAGAAAGCGGATATGGTGCACACTACCAGAAAAACTGGATTCATACGTATGATATGACCGGTTCGCTTATCAATACAAAAACACTTAATGACTATTATTGGTTCCCTTCATTGACGGTATTTACCAACAATTCAGTTCCTGTTGTTAGTAGTGTTTTCCCTTCACAGGTTACTGCCGGAAACACAACAACAATTGATCTGAAAGCAATCGTTTCTGATGCTGATAATTTGGCTGTGTCAGTAGTAAAGTCAATCAAATCAAACAGCAATCCTACAACAGTTTCTGCTGTAATTAATGATAATGATGAGCTGGTTTTGACGCCGCTTGTTTCAGGTACATCTGACATTGTGATCAGTTTTAACTCAAATGGTAAGCTTGTGGAAAAAACACTTACAGTAAACAGTACAGCTTCCACTTTGGCAACCGCTGAGGTGAAGAAACTTGAATTTGGTATTTATCCAAATCCGGTTACTGATATTCTTACTATTAAAACCAAGGAGAAAATCCAAAATGTTTCTATTTATGATGCATCAGGAAGAATTGTTAATGCTCAGTTGAACAACGGACAGATCAATGTAAGCGCACTTCCAAAAGGTATTTATATTTTAAAAGCTACGACGGATAAAGCCGTTTATCAGCAAAAATTAATTAAAAACTAATAAGAGTTTAGATCGTAATCTTGTTAAATAAACCTCTGGTCAATGTTGATCAGAGGTTTTTATTTGTCCTTCAGTATGATTTTATATGGGATAGGTTCATTAATGGGATATAAAAACCCGGCAAGCTTGGAAAGCTTGCCGGGTTCGTTCTCTTATGTATCTTTTTTATTTGATAATCACTTTTTTAGAGTATGTTTTTCCTTCTTTTGTCTGAAGTTTCATAATATATACTCCCTGTGGTTGTTTGGTTTCAAAAGAATTGGATGTCAGTTTAGAACGGAATACTTCTTTTCCTGAAGTATTGGTAAGAGTAACCTCTGAACCTTCAGCAGAAACATTTTTATCCAGAGTAAATTGTCCATCCTTGCTATGAGCCATGAAATTGATGAAAGGATCTTTGTATTGGTAAGCATAGTATACTCTAAGCTCTCCACCAATATTCAATAATCCTGAGTTAACATTAATTTTGATACGGTCAAAAGGAATGTTCATGGTCATCTCAATTTCACCTTTGCTTGGATCGCCCGCTCCAAGATTGATCAGTTTTGTAGCAAGACTTGTGTAATCATTATTGGAAACATCTCCATTAAATGTTTCAATAGATACTCCGCCCAATAGCTGTGCAGATAGAGGAGTTCCATTTGAACCTATCGCAAGAACAAGTTTATTGGTATTGTTCGCAATATTGGTTGTAGGGAAAATCAATGTCTGTTCTGTTCTTGCAAGAAGACCCACTGAAACCTGTAAAGTAGAGTAGTCATTCTCGTTGCTTCCTACAGCATTTTGAGGATTTAATACACCACAACCCAGGCATACTCCAAGAACCTGATTGGTTTGGCTGCTTGCATAAGTTTTTACAATTTGTGCAGAAGACATTGCGCTTGTTAAAAATAGGAATGATGCCAGGATTGCAGCTTTCATTGTGCGTTGGCCAAATAATAAATAAGTTTTCATATGTAGAAAAATTTTGGGTTTTAGCTTTTTTGTAAATTTATAAATAAAATGATTATGTTGATTATTTTATTTCATAATTATGTGATTTGTTAATAATTTATTGATATTTGTAATTATGGATTTAATTTTATTTACTAATTACAGGTTGTATTTGTCTGAGAATGAATGAAAAAAATACGGCAGCTTTAAAAGTCTACCGTATTTCTTGTATCGCTTATTGAATATTATTTGATTAAAATTTTTCTGGAATACGTTTTCCCTTCTTTGGTTTGTATATTCATAATATAAACACCCTCCGGTTGTTTTGACTCAAATGTATTTGATCTCAATGTGGAACGGAATACTTCTTTTCCCGAAGTGTTGAACAAAGTAATTTCCGAACCGTCTAGAGGAACATTCCCGCCAAGAATAATCTGGCCGTTTTGACTATGAGCCATAATGTTCATTAAGGGATCCTGGTAAGCGTAATAGATTCTGAAGCCACCACCAAGGCTGAGAACGCCACCTGTTAATCCGATTCTTATCCCATCATAAGGTTTTGTAGGTTTGAATTCTACCGTACCTCTGTTAGGAGTTGCACCCAGTTTAAGAAGACTTACATCAATTGTTCTTCGGTCGTCATTAGAAGTGCCTCCATTCATGGTTTCAAGCGTTACTCCGCTTAATAACTGTACTGATAATGGGATATTATCTGTTCCGATTCCTACTACCAGCCTAGTATCTGATCTCAGATCTGGGAAAATCAACGTTTGCTGGATTCCTCCCAATAGTACTGTGCCCAATACCATTGTTGAATAGTCGTCTTCATTGTCTCCTACTGCATTAAGCGGATTATCTATACGACATCCAAGGCAGGCTACACCGAATACCCCTGAGCTTTGTGCATGGGCATAAATTCTGTTTTGTGCCAATGACATGGCGCTGGCAGAAAATAAAAATAAAGCCATCAATCCGGCTTTTAAAGAAGAAGAACTTCCCGAAAATAAATTGAATTTCATGTTATATATTTTAGAATGAATAGTTTTATTCAAATTTAAGGATTAATGAAAGAAGTATGAAATAATATTTCCATTATTGGTGATATTTTTAATGAAATTTAATATACTTCACTGGCTGTGATGAATGACATAAGAAGTTTTGTCGGTGAGATATGTTGACTGAAAAAAACGTTTTCGCTCGATAGAGTAGGTGTAATAACTATAGAAAGCTTAAACCTGTTGATTCTTTTGGGAAGAAATTGCTGAAATAGTAATGTATATAGAAACGAAAAAAGGACTTTCGAAAAAGTCCTTTTGTAGCCCGTAGGGGAATCGAACCCCTCTTACCAGAATGAAAATCTGAGGTCCTAACCGATAGACGAACGGGCCCTCTATCTTCCATTACCGAAGTAATGTGTTAGCTTTTTGTTTTTATAAGTATCAACTCTTATTGTAGCCCGTAGGGGAATCGAACCCCTCTTACCAGAATGAAAATCTGAGGTCCTAACCGATAGACGAACGGGCCGGTTAGATTTATTTTAATATAGCTTTTTCTACAGTTATCTTTATAAAACCACCGTTGTTACAGTGGTCTTATAAGATGTAAGTAGCCCGTAGGGGAATCGAACCCCTCTTACCAGAATGAAAATCTGAGGTCCTAACCGATAGACGAACGGGCCAGCTATATTGTTACGCTAATTTATTAACGTGCTTTGTTAATTTGCTTTTCAAGTTAGCTGCTTTGTTTTTGTGGATAATGTTTTTCTTAGCTAATTTATCCAATAAAGCGATAACTTTTGGCAATTGTTCTGTAGCAGCAGCTTTGTTCTCTTCATTTCTTAAAGCTTTTAAAGCTGTTCTAGCAGTCTTGTGGTAATATCTGTTACGAAGTCTTCTAGTTTCGTTTTGTCTGATTCTCTTTAGTGCTGATTTATGATTTGCCATATCGTTTAAATGTGAGTGCAAAACTATAAACTTTTTTTTAAACTACCAAATTTATTTTTAAAAATTTTAATTTTCTTCTGATAGGTACTTTCTCAGTTTATTTATTGCTTGTTCTATTTTTAAATTTTCTTGTTCTTTCTCTATTTTTTTGATCGTATTTCCCAGCATGATCAGTGCATTATTCCATTCTCCAGTGGTATTGGTGAAAGTAAGTTCGTCAATTGTTACTTCAAAAGCAACCCTTTCTCCAGTCCTGTAAAGTCTGAAACTGATTTTATCATCTCTGCCTGTAATCCCGCCTTCATTGATTTGTAAATCATAACTTTTTGGGTTAGAGTGGATTTTCTTAAAAAGCAATTTCGCTTCTTGTATTTTTAAATCCGGCATGATATAAAATTTGATAGTCTGTAGAAAACTACAAACAATGATTTATCAATAATATTTTTCATCAGTGTTACCATATTGGTAGAACCAACTATGGATAAATTTTTTGCAAATATAATGCTTTTGTGACATATAACATAAATGGAATGCTTTTTTCAAATAAAAGTCCCGGTCTTTTCAGGATAATGACAGTAATTATCAGACTTTCAGTGTTCTGAAATTTGGGTGTTCCTTCATGAATATAAGTATCAAAATTTGAAAAGTTTTTCATCGCTATTAATGATTATAAATATTTCTGAACGAAGGCTTGGTGTTGAAAATCAATACCCTGAAATTTATTTTAAATAATAAAGAAGGGCAATTAATTGTCCTTCTTTATTGTTCTCCAAAAAAGTTTGATGTTCAAAATTTTCACATTAAAAGTAGCTTTTTTAAGCCATTAAAGGAAATTTATAATTTTATATCATCTTTCCCTGTAATTTCAATAATTTGTAGAGTCTCGCGAAGATCAACTCTGTTTAAAGGATCAAATTCATTGTAATCATTAAAAGCAATACCCGTAAGATCTGCAATTTTTTGTAATGGAACCTGATAAGTCTTAAATTGCCCAAAACCATCTTCTCTGATTCCTTCTTTATTCCTAAAATCTTCAATGTTATCTGGTTGTTTTAACATATAACCACTTACGGAAGGTGTTCCATCTGCTTTTATCATCACGGCCACTTTCCAAAATTGTAATGGCAGCAAAACACCTCTGTATGGAATGTCATCTTCACTAAATACAGGACCTGTAAAAACAGAAACTTTAATATCTTCCCGTCCCGCACTATCCAATATATAGTTTTCAAGACTTAACCAGGTCTTTTGGTTCAGGTCTTTATGTTGCGGAGTAGAATTTGAAAAATGAAAAGTATCATCATTTGCAGCAGCTGCATTTGGCCCCCAAACAGGATCCAATCTCCTAACCATATGTCCGCGATCCAGATCATTATCTGCATACACGGCTGGACCTGTTTGATATTTCTCGTCCATTCTTGGATCAATTATCCATTTTGTATTTTCTCTTTTTATAGGATCAAGTCTATTGCCATCGATATTGACTGCTGTCATCATACATAGCTTTCGGCTCTTATGGATGGCTATCGAAAAATTAAAATAATGCAGAAGACTTTTATTGGTCTCTGTAGGGTTTAATAATGGTGCTAAATTTTTACCTTGAGATTTTAATAAGTCCTCGATGTCAATTTTGAAATTATCTGAGCTTACAAAGTTTGCGTCATATCCGTTTCTGCCCTTGTAATTTGGGTTTGTTGCTTTTTCTATAAAGAAAGATTGCTCCTTAGCATCCTGGTTAGTGGGAATACTGTCTGTTGTATTTTGTAAAGCCAAGTTGTCTGCAAGACCTATACCTATTGTAATTTCAACTGGTACGTTAAGTGTAATTTTGTTGCTCATTTCATTTAATTTTTTATTGTCAGATAGAGGTTGATGGAGATTTTGTTCTGTTAAGATCTGTACATCAGAATTTGAATTTGAATTATTGAATATTTCTTCAACCAGATTATTGGAGAATTTTGCCCGTATACTGTTTATGTTGTTTTTAACATTTTGCAGAATGGAACTAATTCTGACGCCTTCATTGGCAATCCAGTCTATAAGATTCTCATCCATGTTTTCTTGAAATACGGTTCCGTCCTTACATAAATAATTACCTTGCTCGTCCTTTCGGGGGACTCCGCTATGATGCAGTGCAACAACCTGCCACTGATCATTATAAACAGGTGCGCCGGAAGAGCCCGGTGCCGTGTCTGTAAAATAGGTTATAAAGTCTTCTGTTTTAGCAATTAACTGGTTTTCCCTAATAGCAATCTGTTTATATTGTCCTGAAGGATGTTGTATAATTGACACGTATTCTGAAACGAGTGCTTTATTCGGGTCTTCACTAAGCTTTAAAAATCCAAAATGATAGAGCGGTTTAATTTTGCTTTTAGAATCGGGATTTACATAGACAATTGTAAAGTCTAATCTTTCATTTGTATAAAAGAATTTACTCACATTAAAAGTGAATATCTGGCTTACTGTAGGCTCGCCAAACTGGTCGTATTGAAAATTGAATTCAGCCAGACTATTTTGGGCATCGTGCTCGTTGGCAAATACATGATTGTTTGTGAGCAAGAGATTGGGAGATATTAAAAAACCAGTTCCAAAACCTATGTTATCACCACTTATATTCTTTATGTGAATTCTGCATACAGGATTTGATGCTAAAAAACCCAATTGTAAATAATTTATACTCATTAAATCATTTTTCTTCAAGATTCTTTCCCTTGCAAGATTGAAAGGTTCAAAGCGATTTGAAACAAGATGATCTAATCTTTCGTTAATAATAACTTTCTCACTTAACCATGTTGGTGATTCAATTGTTGCTTTAGCATGAGGAAGACTCAATTTTGAAAATCTTTTTTCAGTCTCTGCTATGAATTTTAGATTGGATAGTTTCATATGTTTTTAATTAGTTTTTACGACTGTATATATGAATGTCAATTCTCTACTCCTATACTTAATTTGATGCTCAATTTTTACAACGGTGTTCAGTTTGTACAATAATTAGATTATGCATGAGTACAAATTTCAGTTATAATCAGAATCATTTCAATTACCCTTTTTCGTGATTTTGAGTTTTTATTTGCTCAAAATGGTTTTTGAAATGAGAAATGTAATATGGGGCCATCAAAGTTTGCTTTTGTGGATATTGGAAAAAAATGAAACTATTGCCCTAAAGAATCTTTAAAAGGGATGAAGAAAGATTATGGAATTCGCCCTGTACAAAGTGTGTACAAGAGTCCTTTTAAAACTTGTGGAGATTCCGTTGAATTTTGGAATAAAAAAATCCCTGAACATTGCATTGATCAGGGATTGAGTGATGTAGTTTGGTAGCCTATAGGGGAATCGAACCCCTGTTGCAAGAATGAAAATCTTGAGTCCTGACCACTAGACGAATAGGCCAAATTTTGAGGTTGCAAAAGTAGGAATTAACTTTTAAACTTCAAAATTATTTTTTTTGATTTATTTGTAGACCTTTTGTATCACGGTATTTTTGATACCTTTAGCTTCAAGTTCCTTTTGAAGTTTTACAGCATCTTCCAATGTGTATACTTTTCCGTAGGTGTAGTAAAATACACCATTGTCCTTATTTCGTTCCACATCTTTTAAATTCTGAAGAATATAAGAATTACCATTCAGTTTATCACCTGCATATACTTCAATCGTATAATATCCCATGCTGATTCTCTGATTCGGCATAAATCCTACAGCAAATGCATTTCTGAAACCTGCATCTTTCGCTGTTTTAAGATTAATATCTTTTACCGAAGCCATATTGGTTACAGCATAGTAATATTTGTACTGCCCGTTTTCTTTAAGCGTAAGAATATAGTTCAGGCCTTTCAGGGCAGGATCATTTTCATTGTATTTCGTAGGAGAACTCATTAATAGAATTCTGAAATCATTTTTCAAAGGAACCTCTGCAGGTTTTTCTGGCTCTGGTTTTCTTGTTGCAATAGAACCGCCGGATTTTCTGTCAATCGCCTTTTTATAATCAATAATAGCATTGTAGATACTTTCTGCAATTTCAGTCTGTCCTTTGTCTGAGGCGATGTAGTGGCTTTCCTCAGGATGATTGATGAACCCTGTTTCTATCAGTACGGATGGCATGGCATTCATACGGAGAACGTGAAGGTTTTTCTGAAATACACCTCTTGATGATCTTTTATCTTTATTCACAAAATTATCTTCTACCAATCCTCCCAAAAGAAGACTTGATTCGAGATATTTACTTTGCTGAAGTTTCAGAGCAATTAATGACTCCGGTGAGTCCGGATTGTAAGAACCAAAGATCTGCTTATCTTTTTCATCCAGGAAGATCACGTCATTTTCCCTTTTGGCTACTTCCAGGTTTTCATTATTCTGGTTAGGTCCCTGTACATATGTTTCTGTTCCATACGCTGTAGGTCTCTGGGAAGAGTTACAGTGAATGGATACAAAAAGATCTGCTTTGCTCCTGTTAGCCAGATTGGTTCTGTCAGACAGAGAAGGGTATTCGTCAATTTTACGGGTATATATTACTTTGAAATCTCTGTTTTTCTCTAACATGGCACCTACTTTTAAGGTAATGGCAAGTGTAATGTCTTTTTCTGCGACTCTTCCAATGTCGGAATATGTCCTGTTGGCTCCATGATCACTTCCTCCGTGTCCCGCATCCAGAACGATAGTAAACTTCTTTTGAGAGAAAATAAAGTTGCTGGTTAGGATAAGGAGAAATGATAAAATTATTTTAAAATTTTGTTTGTGCATCTTACAGTTATAAAAATTATATTAATTTTGGGCCTTAATTATATAGTATAAAATTGGCCAAAACCGTCTTCAAAAATATATTACAAATTTTAATTATCCTAATTTTTAACAATTTTTTAGCACAGAAAACTCCTGAAAAATTGCCTAAAAATGCGGTTAATGATACTATTTCCAAAAAGGATACCATAGTTGTAAAAAAAGAACCTTTAAATGATGTTCTTCGTACAAAAGCAGATGATCAGAGAAGAGATGTCCCTAAAAAGATGACATTCCTGAACAAAAATGCTCAGGTAAAATATCAGGATATGCAGATTGATGCAGATTATATCTCTATTGATGATAACAAAAATCTGATCTATGCGCGAGGAAAACAGGATTCTTTAGGGAAAATTGTAGAACCTGTAATTACGACGCAGGCCGGGAAAAAATACGAAACCAATGAGTTCAGCTATAATACAAAAACAAAACAGGCCATTGCCTTCAATGCAAGAACAGAAGAAAGTGAAGGCGTAATTATAGCTCAGAAGACTAAAAAATATAATGATTCCGTATTTGCAATGAGAAAAGCGGATTATACAACGGATGATTATTTTATCAAGAAAAAAGATACGGCAGCAGATTATTTTATGAGAGCTTATAATATTAAGCTGATTAAAACCAAAACAAAATCCCAGATCGTTACAGGTCCTATTCAGATGTTTATTGAGCAGGTGCCTACACCACTTTACCTTCCATTTGCTATTTTACCTTTTTCAGATAAAAGAGCTGCAGGTATTCTGATTCCGAGTTTCGGGGAAAGGGAAGATGTAGGTTTCTTCCTGAACGGGATAGGATATTACCAACCCATTGGAGAGCACTTCGACCTTAAAGTTTTAGCAGATATTTATACAAAAGGAAGCTGGAACTTACGCCCTCAGGTGAATTACCAGAAAAAATACCGTTACTCAGGAAACTTTACTGCAGATATTGGTACCATGGTAAGAGGAATTAAAGGTTTGGATGATTATACTAAAAACAGTACCTACAGAATCAACTGGACACACTCGCAGGATTCTAAAGCCAACCCTTTCCTTACATTCAGTGCTTCTGTAGATATTGTAAGTACCAAGTTCTATAATAACCCGTTGAATAACAATTACATTTTCAATCAGAATGTATTGAATACCCAGCAGAACTCTACGGTAACCCTTACCAAAAGATTCCTGAAACTGCCGATGACGATTACAGGAACGGCTTCCTATTCCCAGAACTTTGCCACAGGATTGGCAGATCTTCGTCTTCCACAGATGAACGTGGCCATCAATCAGTTCTATTTATTTAAATCAAAAACAGGAATCAGACAAGGGCTTCTTGAAAATATTACGGTAAATACCGGCTTCAACCTTACCAATTTCGTAAACACTCAGGAGAATGAGTTGTTTAAAAAAGAAATGTGGGATAAAATGCAGACAGGACTTAAAAACAATATCGCATTAGCAACCAATACAACATTGGCAAAATATTTCACTTTCAGTTTAAGTGCCAATATCGACAATGCTTTGACAACAAAAACGTTGAACAGATATTATGATCCGGTAAAAAATGTAACGGTTGACGAAATCAATAAAAACTTTACAGGATACTCTACTTTCTCTACTTCTGCCAGTCTTCAGACCACACTTTTCGGAATGATGAAATTCAAAAAAGGATCTACGGTAGAAGCGGTGAGACATATGATGACTCCAAGTTTGAGCTTTACTTATTCACCAGACTTTTCAAGTCCTAACTTCGGATATTACAGAAACTATTATAATGCAAACGGAGCGTTGACGCCATATTCTATTTTTGAAAAAGGAATTATCGGAAGCCCGTCAAGTGGAATGCAGGGAGCCTTAGGTTTCAATATTGGTAACAATATTGAGATGAAAGTAAAGTCTAAGAGTGATTCTACAGGGGTAAAGAAAATCAAAATTTTTGAATCTTTAAACCTTGCAGGAAGCTACAACTTTGCCGCTAAAGATCATCCCTGGTCTGTATTTTCAATCAACGGACAATCTTCATTTTTCAATAATAAACTGACAGTAAATACCAGCCTTGCACTGGAACCTTATAAAATTGAGTTCTTACCAGGACAGGATACAGGAATCAGAACAGAGCAGTTCGGACACTTCAGTGTACAGGGGTTCAACGTTCAGTTATCTTATCCTTTAAGCAGCGAGATCTTTGGAGAAAAAACAGATTATGCTAAAAAGTATTCCTCGAAGGGAGAAGTCCGAAATGAAAATTACTATTTTGATGATGATCATTATGCTCATTTTGATCAGGCATGGACTTTAAATATCAGTGCCAATTATGCGTACTCTAAAGGCTTGAGCAGGTTTGGTAATAAAATTGCATCCCTAGGTTTGGATGGAAGTATCAAACTAACTCCTTACTGGAATATCAACGGAAGTACGCATTATGACATGGTGACTAAAGAATTGGCATATACAAGAATTGGTTTTTCAAGAGATCAGCGAAGTTTTACCATCAATTTCAACTGGGTTCCGTTTGGTCAGTATAAAGTGTATGACTTCTTTATCGGTATCAAAGCCAATATTTTAAGTGATGCATTGAAGTACAAAGACAGAAGCTTTACCCAGCCTAATGCACCTTTCTAATATCAGATTGGCATTTGACAATATAAATTTTATATTTGCAAGCAAAATAAATTCTAATGAAAATCACTGTTGGCAGAATTCAAATACCAACAAATATTGCAGATAGTGATTGCATATAACCATAGAAAAAAATAAATATCCGCTATGAAACAAATAATCAACACAGTTAATGCACCTGCAGCTATCGGACCTTATTCACAAGCTAATATTGCCAACGGAGTTTTGTATATCTCCGGACAGATTCCTGTAGATCCTGCAACTGGTAAATTGGTAGAAGGTATTGAAAAGGAAACGCACCAGGTAATGAAAAACCTTGAAGCGATTCTTACTGAAGCCGGCATGACTTTCAAAAATGTTGTAAAAGCTACTATCTTCCTTAAGAGTATGGATGATTTTGCTGTAATGAATGATATCTATGCATCTTACTTAGATTCAGAAAGCTATCCAGCTCGTGAAACAGTACAGGTTTCATGTTTGCCTAAAAATGTGGATATCGAAATTTCTATGATTGCACATCAGGATTAATGAACTTTATAAGAAATACAATTGCGGTTTTGATAGGTCTTGGTATTACAGGACTTATTATTACTCTTGGTATAAGGGCTTTTCCGCAATGGGTAACTTTTGAGGCTTTTGCTCCGTTTGAGCATTGGCAAAGGTTTCTTTTCAGCATGAAAGATGATAAGGCGTTTTTCGGCTTCCTTTTGTTTATTTCCGGATTAGGGACTACAATCGGGGGAGTGGCAACCGCTATCATTGTTAAATATGCTAAAGTAGCCTATGCTATTCTGATTGGCTTTATTATGCTTTTTATTGCTATGCTGGATGTTATTATTTTTCCATATCATCCTACGTTTTATAAGATTTCCATTTTCCTTACGTTCTTTCCGTTTTCCTGGATTGGAGGTAAGATTGTAGAAGTTATCTACGAAAGAAATAAAAAGAAAAGTATCGCTGACAAAATGAATAAGTCTAAATAAATAATAAAAAAACGCTGCAGATTCTGCAGCGTTTTTTGTTGAAAAGAGTTAGTAGATTTCCATATTAAACATATTTCAAAAAATAAAGGGGATAATCCAGCTCAAAGGTTTCATGGAAAATGGTAAATCCATTTTGTTGATAGAAGGTTCTGTTTTCTAATGTTGTTGTTTCAACATATATGAGTTCGTTCTCATATTTACTCATAGATTCTTTTAAAAGTTTTGTTCCAATTCCTTTTCCCTGTTCACCAGGAACTACAGCCATTAACCATAAATGAACAAATTTTTCTTCCGGATGAAATTTTGCTAAGAGTTTTTCTCGTTGTAAAACTTTAAAGATATTTTCAATTCCAATACAATTGAACAGCAATTTTATTTCAAGCCAGATTTTTTTTAAACTGATCGGGAATTTGTCTAAGTATAAAATGCACGCTTTGTGATCGTCGCTGAGAAATATGCTTCCATTTAGCATTGATAAATCAAATTGAAACTCCATTAATGCTTTCAATCTCTTATATCTGTTGCCAGAATTCTTTATGACAAAATTGATAGGATTAGGAATAAGAACATTTATGAAAGCCTGGCATAAAATAGTAACGACTTTTTCTCTATCCTCATAGGTAGCTTTTTTCATGCACTTTTGTTTTTTCAAATATATAAAAAATAGAAGTGTGTTAATCAGTGTTTTATATGGCTTGTGTTAGTTTCTGCATTTGGCTTAGTTAACGTATTTTTTTCATAAAAAAACCATTCTTAAGCAAGAATGGTTAAATTTTTAATGTGAAATCAAAGAAATTCAATTAAGGCATTTTGAATCCTTTGGTATAAATTCTTCCGTAATCATCTACGAATTTTACCTGTACATTCCCCTGATATTTCTCAAGGATCTTTTCTACATCTTTCTGTGAATTGACCGGTTTACCATTGACTTCAATGATGATGTAGTTATCTACGATTCCGATTTTAGCCATTTCACTGCCCTCAGAAACGTTTTTAGCTACTACACCACTGTTCAGTCCGTATTCTGTTTTGAAACGCTCTGTAAGAGGGTCAAATTCAGCTCCGATTTTTTCAGTTACGGTAAGATCTGCTTTTGTTCTGGTAGAAGTACCTCCTTTTTGGTCTCTCAGTGTGACAGTAGTAGTGCCTTCTTTACCATTTCTTGAATACGTTACCTGAACTTTATCACCAGGACGTTTGCTTCCGATAGACATGGAAAGATCGGCAAAATCTGTGATGTCGTAGTTGTCTACTTTAGTGATTACATCTCCTTTTTTCAATCCTGCATCTTCAGCACCGCTGTTTTCACCAAATCCTGTAACATAAATTCCTGAACCTACTTTCAGATTTGTTTTAAACTGCTTGTTGTAAGATGCTACTAACTGATCATTTGAAAGATCTAAAGACTGAACTCCAAGGAATCCTCTCTGTACAATTCCGAATTTCTTGATATCCTCAACAATTTTTCTCGCCAGGTTAGAAGGAACGGCAAATCCGTATCCCTGGTAATATCCTGTGGTAGACTGAATCGCAGAATTGATCCCGATAAGTTCTCCATTGGTATTTACCAAAGCACCTCCTGAGTTACCCGGGTTAATAGCAGCATCCGTCTGGATGAAGCTTTCAATAGGGTTCGCGGCTTTTCCCTGGCTTCCCAGGATTCCGATACCTCTTCCTTTAGCAGAAACAATACCTGCTGTTACCGTAGAGTTTAATCCTAATGGATTTCCTACTGCAAGAACCCATTGTCCTACATCAATATTGTCAGAATTCGCAAAATTCAGATAAGGAAGCCCTTTTTCTTCAATCTTTAATAAAGAGATATCTGTATTAGGGTCTGTTCCTACCAATGTTGCGATATATGATTTCTTGTTGCTTAGTACAACTTCCAGCTTATTGGCACCTGCTACCACGTGGTTGTTGGAAATGATATAACCGTCCGGAGAGATGATTACCCCTGAACCCATTCCCGATGGCATATTATCAGGAACCTGCTGCTTTTGTCTCTGCTGGCCTCTTCCACCGAAAGGATCTCCGAAGAAAAAGTCAAACAAATCCTGCTCTGAAGCTCTGCTTGATGTTCTGCTTTGATAATTTTTAATAGTTACTACAGCGGGAACGGTTGTTTTAGCCGCCTTTACAAAATCATCACCTACTGCTCCCGTATTCATTCCTGCGAATGAAGTATTGGGTGCTGCTGTTGTGAAATAAGATTGATCTCCATTGTTGGAGCCGTGTCCGAAATATTGTAAAGCTCCAACGGTAGTAGCTCCGGAAAGGACTCCAACTACTGCAAATGGTAATAGTTTTTTTAAAGTACTCTTCATTGTATATCTTTCTTGTTTATTAATTAATTTTCTTTTTATGTTTTTGAGTAAACAAATTTAATGTTAAATAAGTAAGCAATTAGTATGCTATGTTTCAATTTTAACTAAAATTTAACGGCTATTATATGATTTTGTGCCTTATGTCATAATTGTTAATGTCACAGTTAACAAAACTTAAAAAAAAATTAAAGAAAATATGGCAGACTTATCATACATAGTGATCTGATTTTCATTGCTGGCAGGTTACTGATTATTGTTCGTGATTGGTGTCATAAATATACTTAATTCTAAAATGATTATCTTTGCAAAAATTTTTATTCTCACTTAAAACGTTTATAGCATGCAACTGTATAACACCTTAAGCGCAGAAGAAAGAGCTCAACTTATTGATGAAGCCGGTAAAGACCGTCTTACCTTGTCTTTCTATGCGTATGCCAAAATCGAAGACCCCAAAAAATTTCGCGACGAACTATTTATAGCCTGGAATGCCCTTGATGCTCTTGGCCGTATTTATGTTGCTACAGAAGGAATTAATGCTCAGATGAGTGTTCCTGCAGATCAGTTTGAGGCTTTTCGTGATACGCTCGAAGTTTATGACTTCATGAAAGGAATCCGTTTGAATGTAGCGGTAGACCAGGACAATTACTCATTTTTAAAATTAACCATAAAAGTCAGAAGCAAAATTGTTGCTGACGGTTTGAATGACGAAACTTTTGATGTGACCAATAAAGGAATTCACTTAAAAGCTCAGGAATTCAATAATATGCTGGAAGATCCCAATACCATTGTTGTAGATTTCAGAAATCACTACGAAAGTGAAGTAGGGCATTTTGAAGGTGCCATTACTCCGGATGTGGAAAATTTCAGAGAAAGTTTACCCATCATCAATGAACAGCTACAGGATTTTAAAGAAGATAAAAACCTGTTGATGTACTGTACCGGAGGAATCCGTTGTGAAAAAGCCAGTGCGTACTTCAAACACCAGGGTTTCAAAAATGTTTATCAATTGGAAGGAGGTATCATTGAATATACACGCCAGATCAAAGAAGAAGGAATAAAAAGTAAATTCATTGGTAAAAACTTTGTATTTGACCACCGACTAGGGGAGAGAATTACAGATGATATTATTGCACAATGCCACCAGTGTGGAAAACCTTGTGATAATCATACCAATTGTGCCAATGATGCCTGTCATTTGTTGTTTATCCAATGCGACGACTGTAAAGCTGCGATGGAAAACTGCTGTTCTACGGAATGTCTGGAGACCATTCATTTGCCGTGGGATGAACAGGTGAAACTGAGAAAGGGATTACAGGTTGGAAATAAAGTATTCAGAAAAGGAAAATCAGATGCCCTGAAATTTAAAAACTCAGGAGATTTAACTGATAAGCCTTTAGCAAAAGCTGAGACAAAAAATATCCGTCAGAAGATTGCTGTTAAAAAAGAATTGATTGGAAAGGCAGAACATTACTACTCAAAATCAAAGATTGCACAGTTTTTAATTGAACATAAGGATTTATCAGTGGGTGATAAAGTATTGATCTCAGGTCCTACAACGGGAGAGCAGGAAGTCACCATTACTGAAATCTATGCTAACGGAGGGCCTTGTGAAACGGCAAACATTGGAGATCAGATTACTTTTGCGCTGCCATTCAGAGTTCGTTTGTCTGATAAATTGTACAGAATTGTGCAAAATGCATAATTCATAGCTGTCAATACAATTATTTCTGTTTTAACAACTTAATAATTCCAGACTTGAAATGACAAAAAGCGGAAAAATAGAACTGATGTCTCCTGCAGGAGATTTCATATCACTTCAGGCAGCTATAGATAACGGTGCAGATTCTGTCTATTTTGGTGTTGAACAACTCAACATGCGTGCAAGAGCAACAATGAACTTCACCATTAATGATCTGCCGGAAATCGTCAGAAGATGTGCTGAAAAAGGAGTAAGAACGTATCTGACCCTTAACACCATCATCTATGATCATGATCTTTCTATCGTCAGAACACTTTTAGATAAAGCGAAGGAGGTCGGTCTTACAGCAGTGATTGCAATGGACCAGGCTGTAATTTCTTATGCAAGGCAAATTGGTATGGAGGTGCATATTTCCACCCAGATTAATATAACCAATATTGAAACCTTAAAATTCTATGCTCTTTTTGCTGATACCATGGTGATGAGCCGTGAATTAAGTATCAGCCAGATCAAAAAAATCTGTACTCAGATTGAAAAAGATCAGGTAAAAGGACCTTCCGGTCATCTTGTTGAAGTGGAGATTTTCGGGCATGGTGCCTTATGTATGGCAGTATCCGGGAAATGTTATCTGAGCCTGCATTCCCATAATTCTTCAGCAAACAGAGGGGCCTGTAAACAGAACTGCCGGAAAAAATATACTGTGATTGATCAGGAGTCAGGTTTTGAAATTGAACTTGATAACGAATATATGATGTCTCCCAAAGACCTTTGTACGATTGGTTTCCTGAATCAGATTGTGGATGCCGGTGTGAAAGTCTTGAAGATAGAAGGAAGAGGAAGGGCTCCTGAATATGTAGCAACAGTTACAAAATGTTATAGAGAAGCAATTGACAGTATTGCCGAAGGAACGTTTTCTCAGGAAAAAGTGGATGAATGGATGAAACTTCTGGAGACCGTATACAACAGAGGCTTCTGGAGTGGATATTATCTTGGCCAGGAGCTGGGTGACTGGTCTTCAAACTCCGGTTCCAGTGCAACACAAAAGAAAGTCTATATTGGAAAAGGAAGGCATTTTTATCCGAAATCCAATATCGCAGAATTTGTGGTTGAGGCCTATGATATTTCTGTAGGAGACAGTGTCCTTATACAGGGACCCACTACAGGATCACAGGAAATGGTCATTGAAAGTATGATCGTTGATGAGAAGGCTGGGGCAGACAAGGCAACAAAGTCTGATGTGATTACTTTCCCTACGAAGTTCCGTGTACGGCCAAGTGACAAATTATATAAAATTGTTAAAGCGTAATGGTCATTGCTACACTTCAGAGAGATAAATGTATTGGTTGTAATTACTGTGTCGAATTTGCTCCGGAATATTTTAGAATGTCTAAAAAAGATGGTAAATCAGTATTGCTTAAGACGATTGATAAAAAAGGCTTCTACACGTTAAAAACACCAGACCACGAAGCGTTTGAATATTTGGAGAGAGCCGCCAACGCCTGTCCTGTGAAAATTATTTCTGTAAGAATTACTTGATCATTATGCTGAAAGCTGAGCTTAGAAAAAAATATACCCAAAAAAGGAAAGCCTTGTCTCCAGATGAGGCTTTTCTATTATCTGAGAAGATTTTTGAAAATTTCATTCAATATTTTAAGCCAAAAGAATCAGAAAAAGTACACGTTTTTATCCCGATTCCGGCAAGGAAAGAAATTGATACCCAAATCTTCATTCAATATTTTTTAGCGCACAACATCCGTGTTTATGTTCCTAAAATTGTTGGGGATAAGCTTATTAATATTGAGATTTCTGAAGATACTGTTTTTGAAACCAACAATTTGGGGATCTCAGAACCTGTTTCCAATGAAGATTCTGGCGAAAAATACTTTCATTATGTGATTACGCCTTTGTTGTATTGCGACAAAAAAGGGAATAGAGTAGGCTATGGTAAAGGATTTTATGATAGCTTGTTTCAAAGTATATCTGAGGAGACCAAAAAAATCGGAGTCAATTACTTTGACCCCGATGAATATGTGGATGATGTCTGGGAAAACGATATTCCCCTGGACTATTTGGTTACTGCTACTGAAGTGCTGTCTTTCTTAAGCGGTTTGGAATAAAAATCTAAAAAGTAAAATTTAAATTCTTTTTTAAGTTTGGAAGTTGAAAGCAGAATATACTGTGCATTCTTTTCAAAGCTCCCTAAAGACTTATTTTTATTATCAAAGTATTCCACATTGAACTTGGCGTAGTCTAATGTATCTTTTTTATAAAATTCTTTATAGACATTCAGGTTACTCACTTTAGCTGTTTTTGCTTTCATGCTGTCCAGTTCTTTCAGCAGCCTTTTAAACGTCAGAGAATCCGGTTTGTGGAAATAGCTTTCCATTTGTGAATAAATCACGGTATCTATTTCTGTATTTCTGTTTCCGCTGAGATATAAGGTAGACAGATCAAGAAGCTCCTGAACTTTCTGCTTGGTGATGGAATTAATCGCCTGCATACTATCCATCTGTACGGCAGGATAGCTTTTTTCATTGTTGCTGTTTCGTAGTTTATCGAGGTCGCTCACCTCTGATGTTTTATTATTACATGCAATAAATAAAGTCAGAAGCACGGTGAAAATTAAAAAATTACTTATTCTTTTCATCTGTGGTAGCAATTTTAAATTTGATGGATACAATTTTACCTTTGGTATCCTTTTTCATTTCTATTACATTCAGGTTTTTCAGAGAGGTCGTTGGAGTCGTTACCAGCGTGATATACTTCTGCTTATCCAGTCTTTCAATGCCATAAGTATCATTATCATATACCTGATAAATTACTGCATTGTTGCTGATCAGGTTTTCAAGCTGATTTCTTTTTTGCTTGATAAGAGCAACCTGCTCATCCGGATTTCCTCCTTTGATGTCTTTTATAGAGAAATAATAGACAGCCATCTTATAATCATCCGGCTTTAGTTCTATTTTTTCTTCTTCAGGGGCATTTTCAAGATTTCTGTTCACTTCCAGAGGCTCATAGAAAGGAGCACTGATTCGCATTTTTAAATTTTTATCCTTGGTAGAATAATAAAAACATTCGCCTGGTTTTATTTTATACATCAACGGAGATTCATTTTCCTTCACTACCATTATTTCTAAAGTATTGATCACAGAAACACCTCTGTCCTTATCAATGAAACAATATTTATAAGTTTTTGAAAAAAGTACATCTTTAAAACCTAAAAGACCGGTAATCGTAATCAAAACTGAAGTAACAAGTGCCCAGGCATTCTTTTTGAAGAAATTTTTCTTAGGCGGAACATCTGAAATTTCTATCTCATTTGTTATTGATTTGTTTTGTGTAATTTGTTGATTTTCAGTATTCGATTTTTGTAAATCAGTATTTTCTGGGGTCCTGATTTCAACTTTTTTAGGTTGAAGTTCAATTTTTGGAAGTTCAGGAGCTTCAGAAACTGTTTTTTCAAGTTCTTCGAGATCTTCGTCTTCAAAATTTTCATTTTCCTGAAGTAATTCACCCGCAAAAAGATGCTGTTTCTTGAAATCGTACCATGAGTTGTAACCCGCATAAATGCTCAATAAATTGAGCATGTCTATTCTTGGTAGTTTAGTAACCGGTGAAGTTTTAAAATAAGTGTAAAATGACTTTTCACTGATGTTTCCTTTCGCTTTTTTTCGAAGGTCTTCCTGAAAATATATAATATCTATACCCTTCCACTTGGATATGTCATCCTGCGAAGGGGTATATTCTTTTAAGTATTGACCCTGAACATCCTTTTTTAGCTGTTCAAAGTGTAATAGATCTAAATCTGTCAATTTTTCAAAAAATAATTAAATTGTTGATTATCAGCTATGTTTTTTTGTAAAACTATTTTACAAAGGTATTACAATTATTTTTCATAGACAAATTTTCTAACTGCTCTACCTTTGTCTTGTTCAAATAACAGAACAGAAGAAAATTTTATAAAACAATATTAACAAAATTAAATTTAATTTATTATGAAAAAGTCATTATTCGTAGCTGCTATCGCTGCAATCTCTCTAGTTGCTTGTAAAAAAACTGAAGCTACTGCTACTGAAGGTACAACTGATTCTGCTGCTGCTACTGTAGCTGATTCTGCTGCTGTAGTTTCTGATTCAGCTGCTAAAGTTGTTGATTCTGCTGCAACTACTGCTGTAGAAGCTACTAAAGATGCTGCTGCTGCTACTACTGCTGCTGGTGCTGAAGTTGCTAAAGATGCTGCTAAAGGTGCTGCTGACGCTGCTAAAGGTGCTGCTGATGCTGCTAAAGGAGCTGCTGATGCTGCTAAAGATGCTGCTAAGAAATAATTCTAGCATACGCTTAACAATAAAAGAACCGTTTCACCCAGTGAAACGGTTTTTTTATGCTTAGTCATTGCGAGCTAAAGGCGAAGCAATCTCTTTCATATCAAAATCAGATCAGGAATAGCTTATCCCTTCTTCTGTTTCAAAGATTCATAGCAGGTAATAGCTACTGCATTACTCAGGTTTAAAGAATCAATACTTCCTGCCATCGGAATTAAAGTGTTTTTTCCTTTTCCAATCCAGAAATCACTCAATCCGGAATGTTCCGTCCCGAATAATACGGCAGAACGCTGTCTGAAATCTCTCTTATAAAGGTCTTCAGCACTTTCGTCCATCAGCGTAGTGTAGATATTGAAACTGTTTTTCTGCAGGAATTCCAATGTTTCCGTATTTTCAGCCTGATAGACTTCCATTCCGAACAGGCATCCTACACTGGATCTGATCACATTAGGGTTGTAGAAATCGGTTTTCCCGTCAGCAACAATCAGGGCATCAATACCAAATGCCTCACAGCTTCTTAAAATAGCGCCAAGATTTCCCGGTTTTTCTACACCTTCAACAATAATTACCGTAGAATCTTTTTTAGGAACAAATGATGAAAGTGAATTTTCTTTGATATGGTAAATGCCGATAATTCCTTCGGAACTTCCTCTGTAAGCGATTTTTTCATATACCTTCTCACTTACATAATGGATTTTTCCATCGGGAAGAGTTCCTTTAAAGATATTTTCAGAGATAAAGAACTCCAGCGGCTCAAAATCATACTGTATGGCTCTTTCATTTTCCTGCTGTCCTTCTACTACAAAAACTTTTGATTTTTTACGAAACCTGTTGTCAGTAAGAAGCTTAGTGACATTTTTTATTTTATCGTTTTGAAAACTTTCTATCAACATGCTGCAAAATTATGCAAAATTTATGATTGAACTTCTCTGGTTTTAATAAAAAGGTTTTTCCAAGTCATCTCCATTGGAATTTTATTTTTTCTATTATAATAGATAATGACTAAGATCAAGACGACAATGGATAACAATTTATAGAGGTTTCCATAGAAATTTCCGGAAACGTTTTCCGAAATATTAAAAATTTCCCAGTACAAATTCATAAAAAAATGAAGGAAAATGGCGGTCCATAAGTTATACTCTGATTCAAAATATGCCCAGGCAAAGAATATTGACCCTAAAAATGTAATGGTAAATATTTCGGCAAGTTCTATTAAGTTTTGGCTTTGATACAAATGTACCTGTGCAAAAAGTAAAGATCCTGATAATGCGGATGATAAAAATCCAAGTCGTGTAAATCTGTATAGTATTCCAATAAGAAAAGCCCTGAAAATAATCTCTTCAAAAAATGCTGATGAAAGAGTATTGATAAACAAAGATTCAAAATTTATTTTTGAGATTGGTTTAAAATGAATCAGGTATCCAATGAGCATAGGAGTAGTTCCTGTAAGTGCTAACACAAATCCTTTGATAATGGGTTTGTTTAATGAGAACAGATCAAGGATATTTCTTTGAGGTAACAGAATTTTTAACGTGACTATCAATGGAATTAATGTTACCGAATAAGCAATTATATGGGCTATTGCTTTACTGTGAAACAGATATTTTGAGAAAGTCTGTATGGTTTTAAAAAAGAGAGAATCGAAGAAATAATAGGCTGTAAACCCTAGAATAAAGATGGAAAAGAAGCGGATGTTTTTACTCATGTCTGTTAATTTTGAGCAAAAATGTAGCTTTAAATCAATGCTTTCAAGTTAATGTGATCAATGACAAAGAATAGTGACGAATGACAAAAATTATGAATGCTGCTGTTGCAATTGAGGAATAACTGAAGGAATAAAACTTCTTGAAACAGGAATTTCAAAATCGATTTCGGGAAGAACTAATTTATAACCCTGAGCATTTCCTTTGAGTTTCTTTACCTTTCCAAGATTGACAATATAAGAACGGTGGCATTTTTTGACAGAACTTGTTTCGATTTGTTGTAAAACATTGGTTAAACTTATTCTGATCAATGCTTTTTTTAAGCTGTTGTTTTCTAAAAAGTAAAATGTACAATAGTTTTCCATAGACTGAACGCAAAGAAAATCTTTTTTATTCATGACAAGCTCGGTATTCTGGGCTGATATTTTTAACAGATTTTGTCGTTGTGCAGGAGGCGAAACGGGAAGGTGTTGAGAAATGTCGTGGGCTTTCTTTTCATGAATAGTCTTTAAATAGATATACCGTGATAAAATATAGATGATAGAAATAGGAATTCCGATAGCCAAAGTATACAGGAACATATAAAAGTAATTGACTATATCCAGTTTTACATGGCTCAAGAATAATGAATTGTAAAAGTAGGATAGAATAGAACCCGTACATAGAATGAAAGTTATTTTTAAGAGTTCCGAACCAATATTCCAGTTGCTGAAACGGGAAGTTATAAGATTAGCCATTAAAAATGCAGTTCCAAAGATTATGCAATAGGGAAAAAGTAATACAAATTTATAGGGATGCTGAAAGTTTTCCGTACCAAAAGGCTGAAAAATAATCAGAAACAAATAAACAGCAGCTCCTGCTCCCAGTGAAGAAACAAAAATTTCTTTGAAAGATTCGGAATTGGGGTATGGATGTGCTGTAAATGAAAACATAAAATCCAGATTTAGCTTTCTGATGTTTCAATAAAATTGCCGTTGTCAATAAGACTTTGTGGCAGCTCTTTTTTATTTTTAATGCCTAATGATTTTAATTTCTGAGTCTGGATCACCAGGTTGTCATTTCCGGTATGAAGCTGTTTGTAGGCATCATTGAATACGTTTTTCGCCTGATCCAGATTTCTGCCTACTTTTTCCAGGTTTTCTACAAAACCTACGAATTTGTCATAAAGTCTGGCTCCTCGATCAGCAATTTCAATAGAATTTCGGTTTTGATATTCGCGTTTCCAAAGATCGGCAATCAGCTTAAGAGAAGTGATCAGATTGCTTGGATTAAGCAGAAGGATTCTTCTTTCATAGGCATAGTTCCAAAGGTTCTGGTCTGCCTGCATTGCCGCAATATAAGCCGGTTCACTCGGAATAAACATCATCACAAAATCCAGTGATTTACCGTAATCATCGTATGCTTTTTGACTGAGTTGATTAATATGGTTTTTGATAGATCCAAGGTGTTGGCTCAGTTTTATGGCGTAAACATCAGCATCATTTTCGTCAACCAATTCTGTGAAAGCAGTCAGAGATACTTTAGAATCAATGATGACATTTCTTTCATCCGGGTATTTTACAACAGCATCAGGACGCATTTTCTTTCCGGAGAATTCAGAAAATAAAGCTTTATTGTCTTCATCGCGCAATTCATGTTCGAGAAAATATTCTCTTCCTTTTACCAATCCTGATTTTTCAAGAATACTTTCCAGAATCATCTCGCCCCAGTTTCCCTGAGTTTTGCTTTCTCCTTTCAGGGCACGGGTTAGTTTTTTGGCATCTTCGGAAATCTGCTGGTTCAGTTCTGCCAGTTCTTTCACCTTTTCTGCAAGGGAGAAACGTTCTTTATTTTCCTTTTCGTAAGCTTCGTTGACTCTATTTTTTAAATCCGCGATTTTCTCCTGAAAAGGTTCAAGGATATTTTTTAAGTTATTTTGATTCAAGGTAGTAAACTTTTCAGTTTTTTCTTCTAAAATTTTATTGGCAAGATTTTCAAACTGAAGTTTAGAATCTTCCTGAATTTTAACAATTTCTTCTTTCTGGGTGTCAAGAGATTGTTGAAGACCTTCATTTTTGGCAGAAAGTTCAGAGTTTTTAGCATAAAGAGTCTGTTTTTCAAGAATGTGAGTTTCTATCTGAGAAGTCTGTCTCTGATTGATTTGTTTTAACTCCTGAAACTGAAGATTTAAGGATGAATATTCGGCAGAGATTTTAGAAAATTCATTTTTAAGGTCATCCAATAGATCCTGCTGCAGCATATTGGCTTCTTTCTCTTTACTGATGATTTGATTAAGCTCCTGAATTTTCTGGTTTGAATTTTCAAGATCAGATTGGGTTTTAATGGATAAAGTGTTCAGTACATCATAAGAACTTCTTGAAACCATTGATGATTTCAGTACAAAATATAGTATAACAGCGCCCAGTACACCACCGGCAATCAATCCAATAATTAAATATATCATCTCCATCTTCCAAAATTATGAAAAAAGGTCGGAAGCTGGAAGCGGGATGTTGGAAGTTCCTTTTGGACAGATAAGAACTGACTTTTTTTACAATTAAATTCAATGTTTTTTAAAGGGAAATAAAATGGAAACAATCGCTTTATAAAATTCCATTACCTCTCGCTTCCGGCCCCCAGCTTTCTTTCTGAATTAGAATACCTATATTTATGGGAAATTTCAGAGACTTATGAATATTTTGCTGGTAGAAGATGATCAAAGAATCAGTAATTTCCTGATAAAAGGCCTTTCCGAGGCTGGCTATAATACAACCCTGGCAGATTCCGGGGAAAAGGCACGCGAACTTCTTCATACCTATGATTTTGATATTATTTTAATGGACATCATGCTTCCCGGACTGGATGGAATGCAGCTTACTCAGATCATCAGATTTAAAGGAAACTATACTCCGATTTTGGTTTTAAGTGCCCTGAACAGTCCTGATGATAAAATCAAAATGCTTGATATGGGTGCTGATGATTATTTATCCAAACCCTTCCATTTTGAAGAATTGATTTCAAGGATTAAAGCTTTAACCAGAAGAAATAAAATGAGCTACCAAAAGGAGGATCAATATTTATCATGCGGAAATATTGTGATTGATACAGATCTTCATAAAGTAACTCAGAATGATAAGGAAATAGAATTTTCCCCTACGGAATACAAACTGTTTACTTTTCTGATGGAGAATAAAAATAAAGTGTTGAGCAGAACCCAGATTTTACATAAGGTATGGGGAATTGATTTCGATAATACAACGAATGTAGTGGATGTTTATATTTCCTATGTCCGTAATAAGATTGATGAGACAGAACAGAAAATTATTCATACCGTAAAAGGAACCGGATATTTGATCAAAGACTGAAGATGACGCTAAGAAGTAGATTTACCCTTATTTCAAGCCTCTCATTTGGCATCGTTTCTATCATCACATCTGCGGTGATATTTTTTGCCTATTATGACAGTACCAAGATTTTCTATTTTGAAAAGCTCAGAAATACGGCTCTTATCTCTGCTATTTATTATCTTGAAAAGGATGAACTCCCGAAAGACCGACATGCCCAGATTAAAAAAGAATACAACCATCTGATTCAGAATAACAGGGTAGCGGTTTATAATCAGAATAATGAAGTTACCTTTGGACATAACCTGAACGATAAGAATATAAAACTTTCCCATTTGCAGGCTGTCCGAAAAAACAAAGGAATACAGTTTATGTCTGATAATCAATTCTACTACGGAATTTTTTATCCTGATAACCAAGGTGACTTTGTGGTTTTTGTGAAGTCTTCCAACGATTCTTTCCAGTCGCAGATTCTGAGGCTTGCTATTATCATGCTTTCCGTATTGTTGATCGGGCTTCTCGCAATCTATTTTCTGAGCAGATACCTTTCTAAAGTAGTTTATAAACCTATCTCCAATGTAGTAGAACGGATCAATAAAGTAGAGTATAATAACATTTCTACGGCAATTATTACTTCTACCAATACCAATGACGAGATTGAAGATTTGATAAAGTCCTATAATAAACTGTTGGGCAGAATCTCTGAAAATGTACTCTTGCAGCAGAACTTTATCAATTATGTTTCCCATGAATTCAAAACACCTTTAGCAGCGATTTCTGGAAATCTGGAGGTGTTTGCCCAAAAAGACCGTACACCGGAAGAATACAGGGAAGTGGCTAAAGAGTCATTGGAAAATGTATATGAGATTGAAAATATTCTCAACAATCTTTTACTGATGTCCGGAATGACAAAGCTTGAGTCTTCTCACAAACCGATGAGAGTGGATGAACTGGTCTGGAAGATTTATGAGAAATTAGAACCCAAAGCAAAGGAAGGCCATTCATCCATTAAAATACAGCTTAAGGTAACGAAACCTGCTTTGCTGGAATTTCCCGGAAATGAAACTCTGCTGTATTTGGCATTATATAATATTGTAGAAAACGCGATCAAATATTCCTTTGATAAACCTGTAGTGATTACCTTATCAGAAAAGGGCAATCATTTATATATCGATGTCAGAGATGAAGGAAGAGGAATTCCGGCTGATGATCTTGTGAAAATATCTGAGACTTTCTACAGAGGAAAAAATGTAGATACTGTAAAAGGCAGCGGAATTGGTTTATCGCTTTCAAAAAGTATTTTTGACCATCATCATATAGTGATGAAAATTGATTCTATGGTCAATGTGGGAACCAATGTTCTCCTGGAATTTCCTTCCCATTCGTAATCGTGTTATTTGTGAAAAGATTTGTGTTTTTCGTGTTTTAAAAAAGTTCTAATCAAACTCTAATGTTGAACTAACCGAATTTTAATTTTCTTTACAATTCCCTCTAATCTTAGACAAATAGCTTTGTGGTCTTAAAATAAGAGACCCTTGAAGAAGCTATTTTTTACCCTATTTTATATTCATTGTTTCAGTTTCTTTTCAGCACAGATTTCAGATACCCTGAAAGTTGGAAGAAAGGAAGCTGAAACTATCTTTTTGGCTAAAAACCTTGACCTTATTGCTCAGAAGCTTGAAATTTCACAAGCAGAAGCAAGAGCTGTTCAGGCTAAATACTGGCCTAACCCTACATTGAGTATCAGTGAAGTCAATCTATGGAGAACTTATGACATAGAAGAACAGCCGGCATTGATCGGAAACTGGGGAAAAAATACTCAGATTTCTGCGGAAATAGAACAGGTGATTCAGACTGCGGGTAAAAGGCGAAAAAATATTGAGCTCCAGAAAATAGAAGTGGAAGGAGAGAAGTATGAGTTACAGGAAGTTTTACGTGAACTTAAAAAAACACTCAGAAATACCATTACCGAAATTCTTTATAATCAGGAACAGCAAAAAATCTATCAAGGGCAAATTACTTCCATTGAGAAATTAACGAAATCCTACAATAATCAATTAAACCTCGGGAATATCAGTAAAGCTGAATATGTCCGCTTAAAAGCACAGGAAATTGAATTCAAGAAGAAGCTGATTTCATTAAAACAGGAAATCGAAGATCAGCAGGTAGAGCTTAAAGCCTTATTGATGCTGCCTTCTCAATCTTACCTGGTGATAACAGATTCATTTGTGATGCCTGAAAAACAACTTTCTGAGTTGGAAGTGAGCCAATGGATAGACAAGGCAAAAGAAAACCGCCCCGATATTATGATCTCGAAAAATAAAGAGAAACATGCTGCAAAAAACCTGGAACTTCAAAATGCCATGAAAACTCCTGACGTTGCCGTTTCTATAGGATACGACCGTGGAGGAAATATCATGAAAGACTTTATAGGATTAGGGGTTTCGATGGATCTTCCCATTTTCGACCGTAATAAAGGGAATATCCAGGAAGCAAGGCTTGAGATTGAGAAAAGCAAACTGGAGACCCGTAAAAATGTACTGAAATCTGAGAATGAAATTGTCTCTGTTTTCAGAAATTATATCAGAACACAGCAGGTTTCAGAAGAGATTGATGGCAATTACGAATCTACTCTGGACGGCTTGTTAGTAAGCCACGAGAAAAATTTCAGACTAAGAAATATCAGTATGCTTGAGTATATGGATTTTCTGGATACCTACATCGGAAATAAAATGATCATCCTGGATACTAAAAAAGAATTGAACCAATACTACGAAAACCTGCAGTATGTTGTAGGACAAGATTTATAAGATATGAACAAAAATATTACTAAATACACCGCTGCAGCTTACCTGTCTGCCCTCATCATTTTTACAGGCTGTGCCGGAAAACAGGAAAATAAAGAAGCTGAAAAAAGTTATTGCATCAGCAAAGAACTTAAAAAAGATATTAAACTGGCCAAAGCAGAACTGCTTCCCATAGAAGAAAGTATTACGCTTACCGGGGAAGTGGAAAGCAATTCTGATAAAACGGTTCCTTTTGTAAGTCTTGTAGACGGAGTCGTGATGGATACCTATTTCTCACTTGGTGATTATGTAAAAAAAGGACAAACGTTGGCAAGCGTAAAGAGTACAGCTGTGAATGAAATGCAGGATGATACTCAAACTTTACAGGCTCAGCTGGCCGTTGCGAAAAGAAAGTTGTCTTCTGTAGAAGCCATGTATAAAGATGACATTGCCTCTCAGAAGGATTTGCAGGAAGCACGTTCCGAAGTAGCCATCTTGCAATCCAATATTTCTAAAACACAGAAAAATATGCAGCTCTATTCGGCAGGAGGAAGCACGATTCAGATAAAAGCTCCGGCAGATGGATATGTGATTTCAAAGAATATTTCCAAAGGAATGCCTGTTACTGCGGGAGGAGATCAACTGTTTACCATTTCCAATCTGGATAAGGTATGGGTAATGGCCAATGTGTATGCTACCAACATGAGGCATGTGTATGTGGATCAGCCGGTAGTGGTGAAAACGCTTGCTTATCCTGATGACAGTTTCTCCGGAAAGATCAATACGATTTCCCAGGTTTTCAATGAAAACGAAAGGGTACTCAAAGCCAAGATCATCATGGATAATAATGGAATGAAGCTGAGACCGGGAATGTCTGCAGATGTTGTATTGCCAGTTAATTCACAAAACAAAAGCGCACTGGCTATTCCAGCAAAGGCTTTAATCTTTGATAATAACCAAAGCTATGTAGTGGTTTACAAGAAAGACTGTGAACTGGAGATCAGACCCGTAACAGAGATTGCTTCCAACAGCCAGTATATTTATGTAGAAGGAAATTTAAAACCAGGTGAAAACGTCATTGCTTCCAACGGACTATTGATTTATGAGAACCTGAAAAACCAATTAAATAATTCCACGAAGTAATGCGAAAATTTGTACAGAATATAGTTTCCTTCTCATTAAAAAACTCACTGATTGTTCTTTTGGGAACTTTTCTTTTGCTGGCCGGAGGAATCTATTCCTATATGCATACACCTATTGAAGCATTTCCGGATGTTACCAATACAAGGGTACGAGTTATTACCCAATGGCCGGGGAGAAGTGCTGAGGAAATAGAAAAATTTGTCACATTACCCATTTCAAAGGAAATGAATGCCATCCCGAACAAAACTTCGGTGCGTTCAATTTCCTTGTTTGGACTATCTGTGGTGACGGTTATTTTTGATGATCATGTGAATGATTTTTATGCCCAGCAATATGCTTCCAATAAACTGGGAAATGTAGAGCTGCCTACCGGAGCAGAATATAGTATTGAGCCTCCTTCAGGAGCTACCGGTGAAATTTACAGATATATTATCAAGAGTAAACTGCCGATCAAAGAAGTAACCGCTATTCAGGATTGGGTAGTGGAAAGAGAATTGCTTGCCGTCCCTGGTGTGGCAGATGTGGTAAGCTTTGGTGGAGAAGAAAAAACCTATGAAATAAAAATTAATCCTACGGAATTACACAATTACGACCTTTCCCCCCTGGATGTGTATGAAGCGGTTTCGAAGAGTAATATCAATGTAGGAGGAGATGTAGTGGCAAAAGGTGATCAGGCTTATGTAGTGCGGGGGATCGGTCTTTTGGAGAAAAAAGAAGATATTGAGAATATTCAGATCGAGGTCAAAGGTTCTACCCCTATTTTGGTGAAACACGTAGCGGAAGTAAAAGTTTCTGCAAAACCTAGATTAGGGCAGGTAGGATACAACAAAGACAATGATGTTGTAGAAGGAATTGTGATCATGCTTCGAGGGGAAAACCCAAGTGAAGTCATTGCAAGACTGAAAGACAGAATAGAAGAACTGAATGGGGGAGAATTGCCAGGTGATGTTCAGATTGTTCCCATCATTGACCGTACAGAACTTGTAAATACAACGGTTCATACTGTGTCCAAAAACCTCATTGAAGGAGTTATTCTCGTTTCCATTATTGTATTCATTTTCCTTTACAACTGGAGAACTACCTTTATTGTAGCATCAGTTATTCCTCTGGCTTTCCTGTTTGCTATTATTATGTTGAAAATTCAGGGTCTCCCGGCCAACCTGATTTCCATGGGAGCACTGGACTTTGGGCTGCTTTTGGAAGGAACTCTGGTTATTGTCGAACACGTCTTTGTCGCCCTTGAACTTAAAGCGAAAAAGATTGGACTGCGGAGATTTAACAAAATTTCAAAACTGGGGATCATCAAGAAAAGCGCAGGAAGTGTAGCAAGTTATATTTTCTTTGCCCTGTTGATTCTGATCGTTGCGCTGATGCCGATTTTCTCTTTCCAGAAAGTTGAAGGAAAAATGTTCTCACCATTAGCATTTACTCTTGGGTATGCATTATTAGGATCATTGATTTTAAGTTTGACCTACGTTCCGGCAATGTGTAAACTGCTATTGACAAAAAATATTGAAGAGAAAGAAAACTTTATTTCAAAATTCTTCAGAGTTAATATCTACAGAATCTACGAGTTCAGTGACCGCCACAAAAAAGGATTCATTGTTGGTTTCGTTGCTTTGCTTGCCATGTGTGGATGGAGATTTTCCAATTATGGATCTGAGTTTTTGCCCAAACTGAATGAAGGTGCAATTTATGTAAGAGCGACCCTTCCCAACAGTGTCAATCTGGATGAATCTGTAAGGTTAACTAAAGAGATGAAGGAGATTCTCATGAAGTATGATGAAGTAAAATTTGTCATGACCCAGACAGGTCGTCCTAATGATGGAACCGATCCCACCGGGTTCTTTAATATTGAATTTAATATTCAGCTGAAGCCAGAAAATGAATGGAAGAAAAAAATATCCAAAGAAGAACTTCTTGAAGAAATGAGAATTTCCCTTGAGAAATTTCCGGGTATCAATTTTGGATTCAGCCAGCCTATACAGGATAACGTGGAAGAATATGTAGCAGGAGTAAAAGCTCCGTTGGTCATTAAAATTTTTGGAAATGACTTATTTGAGCTGGAAAATTACGCCAATAAAGTAGCTAATTCGATCAGAACAGTTCCGGGAATATCGGATGTGAATGTTTTCAAAAATATCGGACTTCCGGAATTGAGAATACAGCTTCACGATTCCAAAATGGCAAAATATGGTGTCTCCACAGCAGATGCACAGGCCGTTATCGAAATGACCATCGGAGGGCAGGCCGCTACCAAGTTTTATGAACAGGAGAGAATGTTTGACGTAATGCTCAGGTTTGAAAAAGATTACAGAGATACGCCTGAAAAAATGGGAAATATTTTGATCCCGACTCAGGACAATAAAAAAGTTCCGCTGAAAGAAATTGCAACCATTGATTATCATACCGGACCATCATTTATTTACCGTGAAGGAAACAGCAGATATATCGGAGTCGGATTTAATATTGAAGGACGCGATCTGGGAAGTACCATTAAAGAAGCCAAAGCGAAAGTAGATCAAGAAGTGAAGCTTCCGAAAAAGCATAAAATGACGTGGGCCGGAGAATTTGAAAGTAAAGAAAGAGCCGCAAAACAGCTGGCTATGGTAGTACCGATTTCTTTAGTTCTTATTCTGATGCTGTTGTACTTTAATTTCGGAAATATAAAAGATACGCTGATTTCATCCATTACACTCGCATTTGCATTTATCGGAGGATTCTTATCCCTTTGGTTTACGGGAACCATCTTCGGAATTTCAGCGGGAATCGGTTTCATTATCCTTTTTGGAGTCGCTACCATAGACGGTATCGTACTCATTGGAGTGATGAAAGAAAATCTGCAAAACAGAATGTCACTCAAAGAATCCATAGCTCAGGGAGTGAAAAGCAGAATACGTCCGGTGGTGATGATTGCCCTGATGGGATCTATGGGACTTCTTCCGGCAGCTATGTCAAACGGAATGGGATCAGAAATTCAGAAGCCTTTAGCCATTATGATTGTAGGTGGATTGATCGTCTGTATGCTGCTGTCATTTACAATTCTACCTATCATTTTCCATTATGCCTACCGTAAAAAGCATAAGGAAGCAATATAGTTTCTTTTATTTTGTTCATTATGAGGCCGGGATCCGTGAGGAAGATCCCGGCCTTTTTATTAGGAATTTTTTGTAGATTCTAAAATCTCAATATTTTTTACCACATCACTGCTTTCACATTTTTTTAATTCTTTTAAAAGAGCAGGAGTGAGGATCTTCGGATTCAGAATTTGGGTGGCAACTTTAGCGGCTGCGTAATCAACAATACCGATCACAGATTCTCTTAGGAAATTTGGAGTGTTGGAAGCGATAACTGCTGTTGCCCAGGAAGTATCTCTTGCTTTGGATATGGCAAAGTCAAGGACAGCATTATCTTTTCCATTAGAAAGTTTGTCCACAAGATCCACAGGATAACATATTTTGTTTAAAGAATCCTGTACGTTCTGATTAATGGAAGCAATGACAGTATTAATGTTCTCAAAATCCTTTTTCAAGGGGTTTATTTTCCGGTAAAGCATTATGGTGGCTGCAGAAATACCCAGATCCAGATTGATGTGTGCATTCATCCCAAGAAATATATGCTGTAATATCAAAAGATTCCTGTTTTTAGCAGCTTCAAAAGCGATGTACCATGAGTTGGTGCATCTTTCATTTTTACTGTAGCTTTCCCACGCCTGAAGATATCTTTGTGCAAACGCAATATCAAGCAATGTCATTCTGGGATTATCTTCAAATTTTTTCTGCTGAATTCCTTTCAGAACCTGTGCGGTCATGATTCTGTAGGTACAGGCAAAATATCCTGCCGGACTCTTGTTTTCTTTACACCAGATAATAATTTCATCCAGTTTTTTCAGAACATCCTCAATGGTTTTCATGATAGTTTTTTGTTATTTAAAGATACTAAAAAAGTGAGCCGGAAAGCTCACTTTATATATTGTTCATTCAGATTATGGGGTGATGATAACCGGATCGGTGATGATAATCGGATCTGGAAAAGGTTCAAGAATCAGTGGCTTGCACATGGCAGCCGGTTGGCAGGTTCCTCCCATGCATATAAAATTGGTCATAGTGGTAGTGCCGTCAGGACATCTGATCATGCCTTCACCATGGCATCCGCCCGGACATTCTGCCGGATACAGGGTTCCTCCAAATACATCTTTCAGTTCTGTTCTCGAAAGTTTTGTGATGCTTAATTTTTTCATGAGTTTAATTTTTAATTATGGTATTGGTTTGTTGTAACCCGCTCAACATTAATAGAGTGAGTTGAGTTGCTGATTAGCTAAAATAATTAAATTAATTCATTGATAAAAGTAATATGTTTTGAATTTTTCATTTTATTTCATAGGTAATCATTTGAAATAAAACAGATTGTGTTTTAAATGATGTGCTTATTTCTATATCAAGAGATATAAATTATTGTTGGTTTCTATTGTTAATTGTTTATTAATTCCCTTATTCATGATTTATGTCATTCTGGTTTTGAATGCAAAGAATTAAGTTTGTGCACTTAAAATAAAAATATGAAAAAACTAAGTTTCTTTTTTACCAGTATTGTTTTGCTGTTTTTAACATCTTGCTCTACTGAAGAATTTGAAAATTCTAACCAAAATGAAAACTCAAAAAAAAGCTCAGGGAGAAATTTTGCTAAATTTGCTGGTGATGGCGCTTATGATATCTTAGGATATGGTTATAACGCAACAGGAGAATATGCAAATTCGAACTCCTCAGGATATCAGGTAATTGATCTTGAAAAGTTCAAAAACGAACAGGCCGGAAGATTGATTACTGATAATGTCTTTTCTCAGGAATATCTTGAAGAATATGGTGAAAATGCAGAAGCGTATTCAAAAATGGTATCTACGAAAGTAGGAGCAACAGCAGGATTCTCTTTATTTAAAAAGCTCATTTCGGTTACTTTTAGTTCTTCTGTGAGCAACACGACGACCAATAAATTTGATGCTAAATATATTTATGGAAGCTATAACCTTTTAATTAAACAAAGAAGATTCAGATTTAATGCTACCCCTGCTTTACTATCAGATTATTTGACTCCGGAGTTTTCCAGTGATCTACAGAACAACAGCCCTGCACAGATTGTAAACGATTATGGAACCCATGTTGCGGTAGATATTTATACCGGTGCTAAGCTAGATGTAATGTTTCAATCCGAAACAACGAATCAAAGCCGTGAAAAAGCTGCCAGAGTAGGGGTTAAAGTAGGTGTAAAAAGTATTTTTGATGCCAATGTTGATAATGACGTAGATACTTCAGAATCCAATAAAAACTTTTCAAGAAAACTATCCTTTAAAACAAGAGGAGGAGATCCGTCTAAGAGTTTGGTAGGAGAGTTAAACCTTGATCAGGCGAATCCTAAAATTAATATTTCCAGCTGGCAGAACAGTTCAACACCAACGAATGCGGTATTGGTAGAATTTGGAAGCAATGGTTTGATACCTCTTTATGAATTTATTAAAGATCCAGTAAAGAAAGCTCAATTGAAAGCTTACATCGATCAATATTTAATCGATAATCAGGTGAAATTAGATTATACCAATACGGCAAACCTTGTCAATGGTAATTTTGTTAGAAATCCTGCGACCAACCAGATCTTTTTTATGTTTGAAAACAAACTGAGATATATCCAAAGCCCTATGACACTTTATGGATTATTTAATATTACCAGTGGTGAAATCGCTACTGTGAGCCCAAGCAATTTATCTACAGTGGAACGTGGAGCAGATTTAACACCTGATAATGATCTCAAACAGGATAATTATACCAATAAGATTTATATGAGAGAAGGTAATACTTTAAGATATATTCCAAATATTGGTATTTATAATAAATATAGATTTAATAACAATGCAGTTAAAAAAATAAATGGTACTAGTGGTTATACAATAGGTAGCGATATTTTTTAATTTAAAATTATAACTGTAAAAAGAGACTGTCACACCAGACAGTCTCTTTTTATTTCTCAAATGTTTGCGGATAATTATTTAAATGTAGGATTAAAAAATAAATTGTATATTTATTTCCAGGTAAAGAGAAATAATAAAGAGGAATCCGAAAATCTTCAAGAGTAGGAAATCAAATTAAACTAAATTAATCATGAAAAATTTAAAAAGCTTAAACAGAAAAGAGTTAAAGACTGTTTTAGGAGGTGCAGCATTAGCCTGTGAAGCACCTGTAGATGGGGGATGTCCGGCAGGGTACACATTCTGCAGCAACCCTTATTGCTGTTATCCACCAAGAAAACCATTTATCTGTTTCGATTAAAAAAAATCCCTCAACTGAGGGATTTCTTATTTATTAAGGATTTTCTTTTGCAATTTCATCATGATGTTTAAGATACAAAGGCAGCGCTGCAGAACCATACCAAGGGAAAATTTCATAGCTGAATACACCAGCCTGAACTGCAGGATCTGTTTTTACCCACTGCTCGGCTTCTTCCGTAGATTTGGTGTTGAAAATAAACATACCGCGGTAGTTTTCCTTATTCTTTTCAAGAAAAGGTCCGGCAACAACAATTTTGCCTTCATTGGCCAGTTTACCGATATTAGACATATGCCCTTTCATAAGTTCACCCATTTTAGCTTTGTCTTCAATTTTAGTAGTACCTGTTGTCAGCATAACAATCGTATAAGGTTTCATCCCATATTTGTCAGCTCCTAAAGAAGTGGCCAATACCTGATTATATTTAGATTTTTCTGCTTTCTTTTCCTGAGCAAAAGAAAATGCTGAAAGAAAGAGACCTGCAAGTAGTAGTATTCTTGATTTCATCTTGTTTTTATTTTGATAAATATAATAAATCCTCACAGATTTCCGAAAACTGAATTTCAAATGTCACTATGAAACAAAAAAACCTCGATGATTTCGAGGCTTATATCTAATTGTTCTGATGAGGTTACTAATTTTTTATTCTTAAAAATTCTTTCGCCAGTTCGATCATCTTTGGATCTCCGGTATATTTACCATGCTCATCGGAAAGTTTTACTGTAGGAATCCATTCTTTATTGGGGGCCTGTACACCAATAAGTTTCATTACAATATTCATGGGCTTCAATCCCACATCATTGGTAAGGTTGGTGCCGATTCCGAATGAGATACCAATTTTTCCTCTGCAATAATTGGTAATTTCCTCTACTTTTTCAAGATTTAATGCATCTGAAAAAATAATATATTTAAACATAGGATTGATCCCATTTCTTTGATAGTGGGCAATGGTTTTATCTGCAAATTCCAGAGCATCTCCACTGTCATGACGAACGCCATCGAAAAGCTTTGCAAATTTTTTGTCGAACTGCTGGAAAAATACATCTGTGGTATAAGTATCAGATAAAGCTACTCCAAGATCTCCCCTGTAAACATCTACCCAGTGTTCCAGCGCCAATTCATTGGCCATCTTGAATCCATATTCAGCTGCGTGGAACATAAACCACTCGTGAGCATGCGTTCCGATAGGTTTTACTCCATATTTCATGGCAAAATGAACGTTGGAACTTCCGATAAATGTAGATTCTTTTTTCTGGGTTAAAGCTTCCATTACAAGATTCTGTACCTTGTAAGAGTGTCTTCTTCTCGTTCCGAATTCTGCAAACGTTACTCCAAGTCTACCCAAGGAGTCAGCCTTTTCGATTGTTTTGCTCATCACCACATCGTTGGAATCTCTTTCCATGTGGTTCATCTCGTAATGCAGTTCACTGATCAATGCCAGCAGTGGAACTTCCCAAAGAATCGTTCTGTACCAAAGCCCTTCAACAATGACAGAAAGATCACCTCCTTCCTGATGGATTTTTACTTCAGAAGGATCATAGTGATAACCTTCTAAAAAATCAAGATAGGGCAAATCTATATAAGGACATGTTCTTGCCATGAACTTTTTTTCATCTTTTGTAAGTTTAAGTTCAGCCATTTTATTGACAGCTTCTCTTAAAGCAGCGTCAAACCCTTCCGGAAAGTGGTGTTTTCCCCTGTTGATAAATTCGTATTTTACGATAGAACTCGGGAATAGCTTTACCACAGCATTCTGCATGGTTATTTTATAGAAATCATTATCAAGGATAGAGTTTAATCTGACGTCGCTCATAATATGTGTAATTTTAACGCAAATATAAAAATAAAAAATAAAATCGCCTAAATGTAAGGCGATTTTTTTGAAATATTTCCATGCTTATGGATGGAGTTATTTTCCAAGATAAGAATTGTACATCCAAACTTCTTTCTCCTGCTCGGTGATATAGTCGCTCATCTGCGAATTTGTACCTTCGTCTCCTGCTTTATCTGTGATATCTAAAAGTTCTCTCTGCAGGTCAATTACTACTTTGAATGAACTTAGAATTTGCTCAACACTTTTGGTACCATCAGTTACTTCTTTGCTTTCCTTAATGGTTGCTACCTTTAAGTAATCTGAATAGTTATGTGCAGGTGTAGCTCCTAACGTAAGGATTCTTTCTGCAATCTCATCAATCTTTAAGACCAGGCTATTGTATAATTCCTCAAACTTTGGGTGAAGGGTGAAAAACTGATCACCTTTAATATTCCAGTGAGAACCTCTTGTGTTCTGGTAGAATACTGAATAGTTAGCTAATAGTACATTTAATTTTTCTGAGATGTTTTTACAATCGGCTTCTTTAAGACCGATAATACTTGCGTTTTTCATATGTATATATTTATTTTTAAAATGTGATACAATCACCACTTCGGTTCAGTAGAGTATGAAGCTTTTTTATGATGACTGATTTGTTTATCATTTGTATATCCCAAATTTACGAAATATCGTGCCGAACTCCACTGATTATTAATAGATCATAACTATAAGAAAGTTTTTAAATATAGTTTGGAAGTATTAATATTGTGTTTATCTAAAACAGACCTCAGAAATTATAGACTATTATGCTTTTTGATACCCTTATTAATATCCCTGAAAATAAAGAAAGATCGCTGGTGAAATATTTCAGTATTGGAATTGTACTGATTTATATTGGTGTTTTTATCGCATTATATCTGAAAGCTGAAGAACCATTTTCTGCCTGGACAATTTCTGACTGGCTGATCAATTATACAGATGGCGGTTTCAAAAGAAGAGGTCTTTTGGGAGATGTATTTTTTTATATACAGGATATGACGGGATTGAAATTACAATTTCAGATCTTTATTCTTCAGATCGTGGGGTTGTCGGGAATTCTGTACGGGACGTTTTTATACCTGAAAAAATATAAGGTTGATCTTTTTTATATGAGCATCATGGCCTCACCTTATATTCTTTTATTTCCTGCATTGACTGTGAGAAATGCCGGGAGAAGAGAAATCATATTGATTCTTATAATGCTGTGGTATTCTTTTTCAAAAAAATCTAAGCTTAATGATGCGCTATTATGGATTTTTTATATCATTTTTCTTTTCATACACGAGGCCGGATTTTTTTTCTTTCCCTTTTTATTATGGATTAATTATTCTAAATGGCAGAAAATTAATATTAAATACTTCCTGTCTATAACAGCCGCAGCGTTTACCAGTATTGGTATTATATACTTTTGGGGTGGAAATGTGAACGAAGGTGAAAGTTTGTCGATCCTGAAAAGCAGAGGAGTGGTTTTTCAGGAAGAGAATATTTTTGATCTGGAATATTATTTTGATTTTAACTATGTTATTCAGTATAAATTATCGTTTCTGGTTCATGCTATTGAGCTCCTTGTTATGATATTTCAAATGGGTCTCTATATTTATCTGTTTAAAAAAGAATCATTATATAATTACCTTTTCTGTAATATGATCTGCATTATTTGGGTTGCTCCTTTATATTATCTTGGAATAGACTGGATGAGATGGAATTATATTTACTCCACATTATTATTCGTTGTTTTTACATCGCTGTTAAAAACAAATGATGCTGAAGGTATATCATTCAATACTAACCCGATAAAATCTTCATATCTTATTTTTTCCGGTGTTTTTTATTTATTGGTTCTCCTGCATCTTCAGCATGATACCATGATTGAATGGATTCAAAACTATCTTATATAGAATTAAAATTGAAGGGTTCAACCATCATAAGTGTAGGAAGATTTTTAAATACATCGGATCCGATTTCCGGAATCTATTTTAAAGAAAAAAAATATTGAAAACTAGGAAACGATAGATTTCATAATTATTTAATACTCATTTTTTATACTGTAAAATCTATTTTTTTCCTGCTTGTTTTCCGCATGTATATTGTACTTCTATAATGATACTCATGAAATGTGTTTCATTTCGGATGTAAGTATTTGATTTTAATTTTTATATAAGTATTTGTAGATTAAAAAAATATTACTATTTTTGCACCCTAAAATAAAAAGCAATTAAATGCCTACTATTCAACAATTAGTAAGAAAAGGAAGAGCCACGCTTGCCAAGAAGAGCAAATCGGCTGCCCTAGATTCTTGTCCACAAAGACGTGGTGTATGTACGAGAGTATATACAACTACACCTAAGAAACCAAACTCTGCACTTAGAAAAGTTGCAAGGGTGAGACTTTCTAACGGTAAAGAAGTTAACGCCTATATCCCGGGCGAAGGACACAATCTTCAGGAGCACTCGATAGTATTGGTTAGAGGCGGAAGGGTGAAAGACCTACCGGGAGTACGTTACCACATCGTAAGAGGTGCATTAGACACAGCTGGTGTAAATGGAAGAACACAGAGAAGATCTAAGTACGGAGCTAAGAGACCTAAACCAGGACAAGCAGCTGCTGCTCCTGCAAAAGGAAAGAAAAAATAATCATTAAATAAGGTACAAAAGCAATGAGAAAGACAAAAGCGAAAAAAAGACCGTTGTTACCAGATCCGAAATTTAATGATCAATTGGTAACGAGATTCGTAAACAACTTAATGCTTGACGGTAAGAAGTCAATCGCATTCAAAATTTTCTATGATGCATTAGATATCGTAGAAACTAAAAAAGGAGATAACGAAAAAACTGCACTTGAAATCTGGAAAGATGCACTTACAAATGTAATGCCTCACGTAGAAGTACGTTCTAGAAGAGTAGGTGGAGCTAACTTCCAGATCCCTATGCCAATCAGAGCTGATAGAAAGATTTCTATGGCAATGAAATGGTTAATCAAGTATTCTAAAGCTAGAAATGATAAGTCTATGGCTTTGAAATTAGCTAACGAAGTTGTAGCTGCTTCAAGAGAAGAAGGTGCTGCTTTCAAAAAGAAATCTGATACTCACAAAATGGCGGAAGCTAACAAGGCTTTCTCACACTTCAAATTCTAATCTGAAATGGGAAGAGATCTTAAATTTACAAGAAATATTGGTATCGCTGCTCACATTGATGCAGGTAAGACTACCACTACAGAAAGGATTCTATTCTATACAGGGGTAAACCACAAAATTGGAGAGGTTCACGATGGTGCTTCTACAATGGACTGGATGGAGCAGGAAGCAGAAAGAGGTATTACTATTACTTCTGCAGCTACCACTTGTTCTTGGAACTTTCCAACAGATCAAGGAAAAGCTTTACCAGAAACTAAACCTTACCACTTCAACATCATTGATACACCGGGACACGTTGACTTCACAGTAGAGGTAAACAGATCTTTAAGAGTATTGGATGGATTGGTATTCTTATTTTCTGCAGTAGATGGAGTAGAGCCTCAGTCTGAAACAAACTGGAGACTTGCTGACAACTACAAAGTTGCAAGAATGGGATTCGTAAACAAAATGGACAGACAAGGTGCTGACTTCCTTAACGTGGTAAACCAGGTTAAAGAAATGTTAGGATCTAACGCAGTTCCAATCGTTTTACCAATCGGTGCTGAAGAAGATTTCAAAGGGGTTGTTGACTTAATTAAAAACAGAGCGATCATCTGGGATGAAGCAGGACAAGGAGCTACTTTCGAAGTAGTGCCAATTCCTGAAGATATGAAAGATGAAGTTCTTGAATATAGAGAAAAACTAGTAGAAGCTGTTTCTGAGTATGACGAAACTTTGATGGAGAAATTCTTCGAAGATCCGGATTCAATTACAGAAGAAGAAATCAATGCTGCATTGAGAGCTGCTACTATCGATTTATCTATTATCCCAATGACTTGTGGTTCTTCATTCAAGAATAAAGGAGTACAGTTTATGTTGGATGCAGTATGTAAATACTTGCCTTCTCCATTGGATAAAGATGATATCAAAGGTACTGATCCGAGAACAGACGCTGAAATTACAAGAAAACCATCTGTAGATGAGCCTTTCGCAGCTTTAGCATTTAAGATTGCTACTGACCCATTCGTGGGAAGATTAGCATTCTTCAGAGCTTACTCTGGAAGACTGGATGCTGGTTCTTATATCTTGAACTCTCGTTCAGGAGATAAAGAAAGAATCTCAAGAATCTATCAGATGCACGCTAACAAACAAAACCCGGTAGAATATATTGAAGCTGGTGATATTGGTGCAGCGGTAGGATTCAAATCTATCAAAACTGGTGATACGATGTGTGATGAGAAAAACCCAATCGTTCTTGAATCGATGGTTTTCCCTGATCCGGTAATCGGTATCGCTGTTGAGCCTAAAACTAAAGCTGACCAGGATAAAATGGGTAACGCTCTAGCTAAATTGGCTGAAGAAGATCCAACGTTTACTGTAAGAACTGACGAAGCTTCTGGACAAACGATCATCTCTGGTATGGGTGAGCTTCACTTAGATATCATTGTAGACCGTATGAAGAGAGAGTTCAAGGTTGAAGTAAACCAGGGACAACCTCAGGTAGAGTACAAAGAAAACTTAACAAAAGTTGCCAGCCACAGAGAAGTTTACAAAAAGCAATCTGGAGGTAAAGGTAAATTTGCTGACATTGTATTTGAACTAGGACCTGCAGACGAAGGTAAAGTTGGTTTAGAATTCATCAATGAGATCAAAGGTGGTAACGTTCCTAGAGAATTCGTTCCTGCAATTGAAAAAGGATTTAAAGCTGCAATGAAGAACGGTCCATTGGCTGGTTTCGAAGTTGAAGGTATTAAAGTTACTCTTAAAGATGGATCTTTCCACGCAGTGGATTCTGACGCTCTTTCTTTCGAAATGGCTGCTAAGCTAGGATTTAAAGAAGCTGGTAAAGCTGCTAAACCAGTAATTATGGAGCCTATTATGAAACTGGAAGTTGTAACTCCGGAAGAATATATGGGTAACATCATTGGTGACCTTAACAAGAGAAGAGGTACTATCAGTGGCCAGGAAGAGAAAAACGGAGCTGTTGTAATCAAAGGTTCTGTTCCACTTTCTGAAATGTTTGGATATGTAACAACTCTAAGAACACTTTCATCAGGAAGAGCTACTTCTTCTATGGAATTAGAGAAATACGCACCAACTCCACAAAACGTTGCTGAAGAAATCATAGCTAAAGCAAAAGGTTAATTTTTAAATTAAAGAAATGTCACAAAGAATCAGAATAAAACTAAAATCTTACGATTACAACTTGGTAGACAAGTCTGCTGAGAAAATCGTAAAAACGGTAAAGGCTACTGGTGCTGTTGTAAACGGTCCTATTCCATTACCAACGAATAAGAGAATCTTCACAGTGTTGAGATCTCCGCACGTAAACAAGAAAGCAAGAGAGCAGTTCCAACTTTCAGCTCACAAGAGACTAATGGATATCTACTCTTCTTCTTCTAAGACTGTTGATGCTCTAATGAAATTAGAACTTCCTTCAGGTGTAGACGTTGAAATTAAAGTGTGATAAATGCATACTTTGCAATGATTATACAATCCGTTCCTTTTCAGGGACGGATTTTTTTATAACTATGACTTTTAAAAAATTAATAGAAAAGCCGGTTTGTATTTTATCAAATCGGCTTTTTTTGCATTGTACTTTCTATAATGATAAAAGATCTTCTTGGGTTTTGTCTTAATAATACAGATAATCCATTTGGGGATCTTAAAGAGTCTGTGAACTAGGTTAATAATCTGATATTGGCCGGGCTTTTCATGGTGACATATGTCACACTGATTTGTTTATTTAGAATTAATAAAAATAATAATTTTGCAAAAAATTATCAGATGAATAAAGTAGTATCCTTTTCTCTGCTTGTATTGGGTGGGGTTTTCGTAAATGCACAGAAAGTTAACGATTCTATCAAAAAGTCGAAAGAAATTGATGAAGTAGAATTATTCGGTGAAAGAAAAAAGCAACCGCAAGGTTTGGAAGCAATCACAAGATTGCCTTTAAAAACCAGAGACCAGATTCAGAGTATTTCCGTAATCTCGCATAAAGTAATTGAAGACCTTGGAGGGCTGACGGTTACTGATGTAGCAAAGAATGTTCCGGGAGTAACTCAGTTCGGCAGCTATGGAGGGACCAGAGAAAGTATGTCTATCAGAGGATACAGAGGAGTACCCGTTTTAAAAAATGGAGTCCAGATGGATTCTGATTTCCGTACTGCAGGAATGCTTACCGATATGCAGGGAATAGAAAGTATTCAGATAATTAAAGGTTCTGCTGCCGTTACACAAGGAATAGGGGATGGTCTAGGCTCTGCAGGTGGAGTGATAAATGTGGTAACTAAAGTACCCAAATTTATCAACCAGACTAATGTAGGTTTCAGATATGGAAGCTGGGATTTCTATAGACCAACAGTCGATTTTCAGAGAGTACTAGATTCTCAGGGGAAAGTTGCAGTGAGACTAAATGCTGCTTACCAAAATAATAACAGCTTCAGAAGATTTATTAATACAGAACGTATTTATGTAAATCCATCTATTGCCATTCGTCCGGATGATAAAACGGAGATTGTAGTGGAAATGGATTATATGCATAACAATACAACACCAGATAGAGGAACTGTAAACCTTGCTAAAGGAGATACAGAAGCAATATACAGAATGCCAGGTAGAAAATTCCTTGGTTTTTCTACAGATAAAGCAAAGACTGAAACATTCAACTTTTCAACAACTGTTACACGAAAACTGACTGAAAAATTGAAGGTAAGAGCGGCTTATATGAGCTCATCCTATCAGACCGAAATTGTAGGTGCAGCCCTGGCACCTCTAAAGAGAGATAATCCGACAGAATTCCGTAACAGAACATTAACAAGATCTGACAGGGAAGATTTAAATAAGGTATTCCAATTTGATTTTATTGGTGCTGATGTAATGACAGGGTTCATGAAACATACTTTCCAGGTAGGTTTTGACTGGAAAGAATCTAACGTTACTACAACTTCATATAAAGCAAAAGATGTTGACCAGATCAATGTTCTGAATGAAATCAACAATATCCTGCCTGCCGGAGTTAATATAGACTTATCAACAGCTAATGCAATCAATACGGTAGCTCCTACTATGGGATTAATGGCACAGGATGTTATTACGTTCAACAAATATATAAAGGCTCATCTAGGAGTTCGTTATAGCAGACTCATCGGTTCGGATAAAGAAAAAGACTACGCATGGAACCCTTCATTGGGAATTATGATTTCTCCGATTGAAAATATGAACATCTTTGGTTCCTATACAAGTACTACAGCGTTGAGAAGTTCCAATAACGTATTGTTTACCGGTGGAACTGTTGGAGCTTCCACTACAAAACAATGGGAGGCTGGAATTAAGTCCGACTGGCTGAATGAAAGATTGAGATTTAATGTAACCGTTTTTGATATCAATACGGATAATTTATCATATGAACTTCTTGATGGTGGAAACCCTACAGGGAAATATGCACTTGCAGGTAACCTAAAAAGACAAGGTGTAGAAGTGGAGTTGATAGGTAAAATTCTTCCCAACCTACAGGTAATGACCGGATGGGCCTATGTAGATGCACAGTATAAAGACAGTCCTTCATTTGTGAACGGTTCAGCACCTATTAATACTCCTAAACATTCTGCTAATGCATGGTTGAATTATAAATTCGATAAGGGGATTCTTACAGGTCTTGACGTAGGAGCCGGAATTTATTTTGTTGGAGAAAGACCGGTAGATGATTATAAACAGAAATATACCAATACAGAAAACGGTCATGTGAACGGAACCCAGCCTGGAGAAAAACCTTTTTTCATGCCGCACTATACTACGGTAGATGCCCAAATAGGATATTCCTTCAAAAATGGATTAGGATTAAGAGGATTCTTCAATAATATTTTTGATTCCGTAGGATATAACTCTTATTTCAGAGGCGGATATATTGATCAGATCCAGCCAAGAAACTTTGCTGTACAGGTAAACTATAAATTCTAACACAAAAATTATGAAAATTAGCAGAACAGTATTCTTATTATTAATTGCCGTTGCCGGTTTAAGCTCATGTTCCGAAGAACATTTATCCGAAGAAGAACTGAAAACAGCAAGAGAAAATATAGAAAGACATTACACAAATCCCAGAAGTATATATTCATGGGGTAATATTTCTCCCTGGAAGGATCATTGGAATAATACATTTTATCCAAAACCATTTTCATCTGCTCAAATCGGAAAGAGTATGATAGCGGAAGAAAAACAAAACCTTGAAAACCGTTTTTCAGGAAAAATCAAATAATATATTTCAAACATTCATATCAATTTTAATTAGAAAACATTAAGACAGTACTATTGTCTTAATGTTTTTGTTTGTATTTATGATTCCTGATTCCTGTTAATTTTATACATTTAATCAATCTATAAAATGATCACCATGGAAAAAATGAACCATAGCTTTTTTGAGAAATTTTCAAACTGGGCTGTAAAATTTACAGGAAGTCCATATGCTTTTATAGGAGCCTTTATTATTGTAGTAATATGGGCAGTAACAGGACCTTTTTTTAATTATTCTGAAACCTGGCAGCTGGTAATCAACACCGGAACTACAATCATTACTTTTCTGATGGTATTCCTCATTCAGAAAGCTCAAAACAAAGACTCCAAAGCCATACAGATTAAACTCAATGAGCTTATTGCGGCTCACGAAAAAGCAAGCAATCGCATTGTGGATATTGAAGATCTTACAGAAGCAGAGCTGGATCAGCTCCATGTCTACTATGAAAAACTGGGTGAGCTGGCCAAAAAAGATGCGGATATCCATACGTCTCATTCCATTGATGCAGCACAGAGGAATCATGATTACAAATATGAGTTCTTTAAAAGAAAACATGAAGAATGGATACAGAAACAGGGACATAAAAAACAGAATTAAAAATTTTCTAAATATTTTTGAATATTATGGTTTTTTTTAATTCTCTTATTGGTGTTATTATGGATTTCAGTGGTTGTTTTTAATTTTTAATCTTGTTTTTAGTGTTTGTTTTAATAAATATTTACTTTTATTGAAAAAACATATGAAAGTAAAATTATTTTGTTTGCCGATATTCCTGTTAGCAATATCCGCGAATGCCCAATGGAGCAGAGGATTGCCTCAGCAGAAAATAATAAAAAAAAGTGATCATTCTGTTTATTACAAGCTTGATATTGACCAGATAAGAACACAGCTGCTAAGAGCTCCTAAAATAGGTGAAGGTTCTCCCATCACTATTAATATTCCAACTCTTGAAGGCAAAATTGAGAAATTTACAGTCAGTAGTTTTCCAGTAATGGATGAAACTTTGGCTAACAAATACCAGCTGGGATCCTATGTTGGAATTGGCGTTGATGATCCTACTAAATATATTAGATTCAGTGTTGCTCCCCATGATTTTCAGTCTATGATTATTGGTGCTGATGGTCAATATGAATTTATAGAACCTGCAACGTCTGATAAGTCTTATTATTCCGTACATGGAAAGACTAATAAAAGCGGACATGCATTTGCCTGCTCTACCAAAGAAGATAAAGAAGCTGTGGCTAATCTTGAAAAGCTTAAGAATTCTGGAGCAGCAGCAAAATCAAATAATAAAACCTTCCATACCTTAAGATTGGCCATGTCTGTTACAGGTGAGTATACTGCCTATTTTGGTGGTGTTGCTGGCGCACTGACACAGATCAATGCTACTTTATCAAGAGTAAACGGTGTATTTGAAAAAGAATTTAATCTTCATGTCAATGCAATTGATGCTCCTAACCTGATATTTACTAACGCAGCTACCGATCCTTACAGTGATTCCAGTCAGATGTGTAAATGGAATTATGAGCTGATGAATACATTGCATGGAGGAGCTTATGGGGTTACAGATGCTAATTTTGATATAGGTCACTTGTTCGGAGCTTCCGGAGGAGGTGGAAATGCAGGCTGTATAGGCTGTATAGGAAATAATGATACATCTACAACTATTAATCCTGATTGTGATAATTTACCTTCTCCAAATAACTACAAAGGAAGCGGTTTTACTTCCCCTGCGAATAGCATACCACAGGGTGATAACTTTGATATAGATTATGTAGCACACGAGATGGGACATCAGCTTGGAGATAACCATACTTTCAGCAGAGATGAAGGAACGGGTTCTAATACTTATGTAGAACCAGGTACAGGAAGTTCTATTATGGGATATGCGGGGCTTTGGGGAAGTATGTCTGTTCAGTCACATTCAGATGCCTATTTTCATAGTGTAAGTATTGATCAGGTACAGGCTAATCTTGCTGCGGTAACCGTTGATGTGGAAACACCAATCACCAATAATCCGCCGGTTGTAACGGCCATGAATACGACGTATACCATTCCGAAATCTACAGCATTCGTGCTGACTGCTTCGGCAACTGATCCAGATGGTGATGCTCTGACTTATTGCTGGGAACAGGTGAATTCAAGTAGCCTTTCCGGAGGGGTAACCAAAACCAATATCGGAAATACAAGTTCAGGAGCAAACTTTAGATCCTGGGCGCCTACCACAAGTCCTACCAGATATTTCCCTAAGCTGGCAACCGTATTGGGAGGAGCTGTAAAAAATACAACAGATTTTGAAGCTGCAAGTACGGTAGCAAGAACGACTAACTTCCGCGTGACAGTAAGAGATAACAAACCAGGAGGACAGGCTCAGACTGCTTATGCTACACAAACTGTTGTAGTAGGTTCTGCAGCGGCATTTACTGTAAACACAACATCATTGACACCTAATGTGAACTCTGCAATTGCATGGACTGTTTCCGGAACAACAGCTGCTCCATATAATGTAGCTAATGTAAAAATTGATTATACAGAAGACGCGGGAGCATCCTGGAATGTCCTTGCTGCATCAGTTCCGAATAGCGGATCGGCAAACGTTTTCATCCCTGCATCTTTAGCCGGAAAAACAATTCACTTGAGAGTTTCAGCAATCGGAAATGTTTTCTATGCCGTGAAGCAGGCTACCGTGTCCAGTCTACTGGCAGTTTCTGAAGGAGAAAATGTGAAATCTGTTAAAATCTATCCAAACCCTGTAGAAGATGTATTGAATGTGATGAATGTCTCTTCCAGTGCTTCTTATGAAATTTTTAATGCTCCAGGCCAGTTGATTGCAAAAGGAACAATAGGAGAAGGCAAAATTAATGTAAGAACTCTTGTGAAAGGAATCTACTTTATTACTATTACCAATAAAGAAGAAAAGAGTACCACTAAGTTTGTAAAAAAATAATCCGGTTAACAATCAAATAAAAACCTCTGATCACTCAGAGGTTTTTTTATGGTTTATACTATCTCATAAAATAGTTGAAATAACTACAGCTTCCCATTAAGTTCTTCGTCGTTTCAGTATCAGAATACTGAGCTTTCAACTGAGCAAAATAGGTTCTGTATTTCTGGTTTTTAAGGTTGTCCATTTCCTTTTGTCTGGCATCTTCTTTTTCAGACCATTTTGGATCAGAATAATCAAAGTCTTTTGGTGCTTTCGCTTCATACTGGTAATACTTGCCCTGTTCAGCACTTGCCATCTGGAATAAGATTCTTGCTTTTTCCTCTTTATTACTGGAAAGCTTAAGTGCTTTTTGATAATAGTTTATTGACAGGTCAAAATTATCAGGTTCAATATAAGAAGTATCAAGGAAGTTTTTGTAGTAATACTTGTAAGGATTCTTTCTGTCTGTATTCCAGAAATCATATTTACCTCCGTTGCTGTTGTCGATATCCATAACAAATAATTGACGATAATATCCTAAAATAGAAGTATTGTACAATAAGTTTCCGATAAGCTGATTGGCTTTTGCCGCTTTTTCACCCGTACCGTTTCCGATCTTTTTCAATTGAATCAATGCATCTGCCAGCTCAAGTTTGTCCATGCTTGTTTTGATGAAAGGGAAATCAGTATAGTTTTCTGCTTTCATACTTTCGGTGTCAGCACTTCCGAAACTTTCCCACACATTATGTCCGAATACGAGATTTGAAATATTTTTAAATCCATTATATTCTGAAGGAGAATATTGTTTTGGAGTCATGGTTTGCCCATTCTTTTCTGTCCATTCATAATTTTGTCTTGGAATACCCGCAAAACTTTTTGCTTTTTCATAATAAGCTTTTGCTTTTTCAAAATCGGCAAGTCTCATGGCTCTGTCTCCATAAATGGTATTGAAGAAGGCATCAATATTACCTACGCTGTCCATGTTTTTGGCGATGATCTGCTGTTCAAACTGTGTTTTATTTGGTTTTCTGTAAAACTCTTCCACACTTTTTACCAGGCTGGAATTCGGATTATACTGCAGATCCGAAAGCTTATTATTCATCAGGAATGATTTTCCATCCTCACCCTGAAGGAAGTAACGGTTCGCAATAACATCCTTAAGGAAATCTGCCGTTGAAGGCACTTCACCGTAATAATCGAATTGATCTGTAGTGGATGTATCTTTTTCTACCTTTTTCTCTACAAAGTATTCTGCATAGTCTTTCATCAGATGATCTTCATACTCTGCATCAATTTTAGGCTGGGAAACAATATCGTTCAGAACTTTCATTCTTTTGATCTCTTCCAGATATTCCGGATTGGTCGTTTTGATGTCGTTCAGTATTTCAGAACTTTGTTTATAGTCTTTCTTTAAAAACTTAAGATAAGCATCTGCAATCTGCCAGTACTCATCTTTAGACTTTTCTTTTGTTTTATCTGTGAATTTTTCAAGGCTGTCCAGGAAGTCCTGTGTTTTTTCGTCGTAGTAATAACCGGTTCTGTTATAGAATGGAATTCTGTCCGGATTGCTGAACAGCTCATCATCACTTTGGTCAGCTTTAGCATTATCCCCTGTTTTATCAGATTTGGAACCTCCGAAAAGATTTTTGAAGAACCTTACAATTTTCTGCCAGAAAGAAAGTTTTTCTTCTTTCACTTCAGTTTTGGTTGAATCTGCAGATGTATCTTTTGAGGTGTTATCCGTTGAATTTTCCTTTGTCGTTGCTTTTTGAGCATCTGAAGTGTAGTAATAGGTAGGCAGATAGCTTCTTTCAAGCTCGTTAATACTTCTGGCAGCCATTACCTTCAGAATCTCGGAATCTGGATCAATTTCATACATCTTTTCCATCATCGGAATAGGATTGTTGAAGTCCTCATATCCTAAAAGGAAGTAAGCCATATTCTTTTCTTCATTCGTGTTGGCTCTTTTCATGATATTGCTGAAAGAGGCCGTGTCTGAAAGTTTCATCGAAACAAATGCAGATTCCTTACGGTCTTTACTGTTCATGAATACCTGGAAGAAGTTCCAGTTGGCATCACTGTTCATTTCCAATCCCCGCTGTGCTCCTGCCAGCTGGTCCAAGGACATAAAGTACACCGTTCCTTTTAATTTGATAGGAGCAACATACGTTTTGAATGCCTGTACGGCAGAATCGTAATTTCTTGTATAATGATTAAGACGTACCAGCTGATATCCGTAACGCTGCTTGATTTCAGGATTTCTCGCTGCGTTGTACAAAGAGGTTAAAGCAGCGATGGTTTTATGATAATCAAGAGCAGTAGCATTTTTTCTGTTGGCATCCCTGTCGTAATAGAATGAGTTTTCACTTTCTATATAATTGATGCTCATATAAGGCTCAAGATATTTGGCTTCAATCAAATAATCAATACCTTCCTTATATTTCTGGTAAAATCCGGTGCGTAGCTTTTGTAAAAGAGGGTTGGTTGGGTTTCCGTTCTTTAAAGCATTCAGGTCGTTCATACTGATCTTATACACCAGATTCTGGGTTTCAGAATAGCTCAGCTGATTGTTAAAAAACTTTTTCCATGTTTCCACATTATCATCAGGAATCAATGCAGAATTATATCCTCCATAAAATCTGCTGGAGTAATTGTGCAGGAAAGGAAGGTAAGCCTTATCCTTGATGATAGTTTGCGTAAAAAGGTTGAAGTAATCATAATCAGGATCCGACCACGCGCAGGCGTCAGATTGTGTATAGAAAAGTGATACAACCGCAAGTGAAAGAATATACTTTTTCATAGGGTGTGCAGTGTTTTTTTAGTTTTAATATTGTATGATGGTAGTGTTCTGGCAAGTATGCCTCTATCTCCAGGAGATTAAAATTTCCGGTCTGACACAAATTTACTATCTAATTGATAATAAATGATATTAAAATGCGGGATTTTTTTCTGTAAAAACCCAATAACATCATTAAGCTGTTCTTCAGAGATTTCTTCTGCCTTTATTTTGAAACCTTTATTCAAATAGCTTCCGAAGTAGAATCCGTCTTTCATGACTTCAACTTCGTGATGTGAAATTTTTTTGAAACTGGAGTTTTCCAGATCTCTTTTCGATAAGGCATTAATAAGTCTGTGTTTTCCTAAATGATTGGTAACAATTCCCCATGAATAAATGGGAAGTGCCATCTCAATCTTTTTGATAGGATAGTCTTCCATCTTTAAAAGGTAGCTTTTCAGAATATTCACATCCAGAATAGAATTCTTATCAGATTTTTCCAGAGGTGAAGAAGTGGAGTAACACATCAGGTATACTTTTTCCGCGGGAGGAATTCCGGTCTGCTTTTTATCTTTCACCTGATGAAGACGAAGCGTACAGGTTATTTCTTTTCCGGAAATCCTTTTGAGCTCTTTCAGAAGTTTAAAATAGTCATTTCGTGTTCCCGCAGTCCAGTCGCAGTCAATTTGAATTTCGTTATTGGTTTTGAGATGATATTCTTCTGTTTTCTTTTGAATTAAAAGATGAATGCTTTCTGCCAGAAATCGGATCTCATCTGCAGAGATCCCCAGCAAGGTCTGATTGGTAATGAAAACCGTAGGAACAATCTGTTTGTCTGTCTGAAAACTCTGGCCCTTGGTAATCACTGCTACTGGCTGAAATTTTCCGTTTACTTTATCTACATCAAAGAATCTGGTGTATAAGTAAGGAACCGTAGCTTTATCCAATGCTTTCTTTTCTGTATTGTCAAGCTTCAGTTTGGTTTTCCAGTAATAGAAAGTGTAAGGATGATTCTCTTTCCTGTTGCATGATACAGTAAGAAAGAGGAGAAATAGAAATAAAATTTTAAAATGTTTCATTGGTGTAAATCACCCTTCAAAATTAAAGATATTTTGGCAGAATATAAACCGTAAAATCCCGGTGATTAAAGGTAATAAGCAAAAAATATTGTATTGATGTAGTATGATTTGTTCAAATGCAGTAGGTTGTATAACGATTCCCCTCCTCCGGAGGGGTGGCAAATTTGTAATTTGACGGGGTGGTTTTACACAACAAGAAAACCACCCCAAATGGAGTGGCTTTTTCTCTATATTGTACTACTTAAAAAATTCGCTTTCGCAGGTGCAGGTTTCTTTATTAACGCTCTCAGTTGATGAGCAGCAACCTTCAAGATTCTTAACATTTCCTTTTTCATCCGTAAGGTAAATTTTTTCTTTATCAAACTTTACGAAAAACGTTTCCTCATATTTTTTAAAGACCACTTTCATGACCTTATTAGGAGCATATTTCCCTGCATTGATTTCTTCCGTGGTTTCTTCTCCGCTGGCCTGATTCACCTGAACGTATCCAAAATGTACATCACCATTATTTTTGAGATCCAGATAATAATGAGGAGTACCTGTGCCGCTATATCCTTTCATGATATCAAAAGCTCTGTATCCGATAAAAGGAAGTTCTGTCTGCTGTGCCCACGTAAAAATACTGATGCACAGACTCATTATACTGAAAAACTTTTTCATAGATATTTTTTTCAAAAGTAAAGATTTTTAAGCAAAAACATTCACCGTAAAAACACGGTTGTTTAAAAGATGTGTTGTACAAAATCTCTTTCACTGAAAGTTTTTTATAACAATAAAGCCACTTCTTTTGGGAGTGGCTTTCTATAATGAGTTAAAATCAGATTAAAAAACGGTTGCCGCAAGCTGAATCCTTGCAAACTTATTCGATGGATTCCACATCGCCATCATGGATACCGGAAGGCTGTAATGATCAGTAATCTTAACCACTTTTCCGGCCTTCAAACCTACATTTACGATGTCAAAGCTGTTTTTGCCATTGCCATATAAGAACGTTTTATCATTGAGCGCAAACCCGGCTCCTACAAATGCATCCAGATTGACTTTCTGTCCCTTAATAACAGGATAGCTCGCCTGTACATAGGTAGAATATCTGTTCTTTTTGTAACTTCCATCAGCTTCCAGAATTACTTCTCCTGCATTGGCACCCCCATACAGCATGATATCAGCCTCAATATTGATCGGGAATGATGGTCCGAAAGTATAGTTGGTCCTTAAATCAATAATATGAGCAGTTCTTCTTTGTGAATAGCTGAAGATATCATCAGCAGCCACTGCAGTATTGATGTTTCGGGAGTTGTAAAGATCCCATAGCCCGATATAAAAACGTCCGTCAGAATATTGAATATAATAATTGATCTCTTTATAATGAGTGTTGTCTTTGTCATCCGCCAGTGCAGATGCTCCCCAGATTCCTACCTTCCATTTTTTCTCTGCATCCAGGGCATACGACAGATTTCCCATTACAACAGGTTTATCAGTAATGATAAGACCTCTCCATAAATGATTATTCTGAATGTTGGCTGTAAAATCAAGTCTTCCTTCTTTGGATTCCTTGGCTTCAGCACTTTCCTGTGAAAGTAGTTTTCCTGTTCCTAAAACAAGAAAGAAGATCCCTTTTAAGATTTTTCTCATCATGTGTTTTATTTTAAAAATCCATATAATATTGCTGCGATAATCGCTCCGGTAACCGGACCTACTACAGGAATCCACGCATAGCTCCAGTCACTGCTGCCTTTTACGGGCAAAATGGTATGCATAATTCTTGGGGCAAGATCTCTTGCCGGGTTAATGGCATAGCCTGTAGTTCCTCCCAGAGATAAACCAATTGCCCACACTACAAACGTAACGGGAATGGCTCCAATAGAACCTAATCCTACTTTAGCTGTTGGGTCTGCCTGTAAAGAAATACTTGGATCTGCAAAGTAGAAGACACAGAATACCAGTACAAACGTTCCGATGATCTCACTGATAAGATTGGAAGATGTTTTTCTGATGGCCGGACCTGTACTGAAACATGCCAGTTTTGCACCTTCATCTTCTGTAATGGCAAAATGATCTTTATGAAACAGCCACACTAAAAATGCACCCAGCATTCCTCCAATCATTTGGGCTGCAATATAAGAGGGAACCAGGTCCCACGAAAACTTTCCTGCTGTCGCAAGACCAATGGTTACAGCCGGATTCAGATGGGCCCCACTTATTGGCCCTGCAACGGTTACTCCCACAAATACGGCCAGTGCCCATGCGGTAGTAATAACAATCCATCCGGAATTATTTCCTTTCGTATCTTTTAAGACAACATTGGCTACAACACCGTTGCCTAACAATATAAGAAGCATCGTTCCGATAACTTCTGCAATAAATGGGGTCATATAAGTTTTTTTTGATGGGTGAATTAATCTTCTATCCAGCTTTGAGCGCTTTTTACCGCTTTCTTCCAGAAGTGGGTCATTTTATCCACTTGTTCTCTGTTTAATTGAGGGTGGAAGTCTTTGTCTACAATCCATTGCTCCTGGATTTCGTCAATACTTTTCCAGTATCCTACTGCAAGTCCTGCAAGGTAGGCTGCTCCAAGAGCGGTAGTTTCCAATGTCTTTGGTCTTGTTATTTTAAATCCAAATAAGTCAGACTGGATCTGCATCAGAAGATCACTTGCAGAAGCACCACCGTCTACTCTTAATTCAAGACTTGCTCTTCCTGAATCTGCTTCCATTGCTTTTACGATCTCATATACCTGAAATGCAATCCCTTCCAATGTTGCTCTTGCGATGTGTGCATCGGTAGTTCCTCTGGTAATTCCTACAATGGTTCCGCGGGCATACTGATCCCAGTAAGGCGCGCCAAGACCTGTCAGTGCAGGTACGAAGTAAACACCACCATTATCTGGTACAGAAGCTGCCAGTTTGTTTACCTCTTCAGAAGAACGTATAAGCTTAAGACCATCTCTTAGCCATTGAATAGCAGCGCCTCCTACGAATACACTTCCTTCCAGTGCATAATTTACTTCTCCATTGATCTTCCACGCTACAGTAGTGAGAAGATTGTTTTTAGAAGAAACGGCTTCTGTTCCTGTGTTCATTAATAAGAAGCATCCTGTTCCGTAAGTATTTTTCACCATTCCCGGAGTGGTACACATCTGCCCGAACAGGGCAGCCTGTTGGTCACCAGCAATACCTGCGATTGGAATTTTGGTAGAGAAAAGGGTAGTTGCTGTTTCTCCATATATTTCACTGCTTTGCTTTACTTCAGGAAGAATGTTTCTTGGAATGTCAAACAATTCTAATAAATCATTGTCCCATTCTAAAGTATGAATATTCAGAAGCATTGTTCTGCTGGCATTGGAAACGTCTGTAATAAACATTTTTCCGCGAGTCAGTTTCCATACAAGCCAGGTATCAACGGTTCCGAAACATAATTTTCCCTCTTCGGCTTTCTGTCTTGCTCCTTCTACATTATCAACAATCCATTTCAGCTTGGTCGCTGAAAAGTAAGCGTCCAGAACCAATCCTGTTTTTTCTTTGATGGTTTCTGCATGTCCCTGATCTTTCAGTTCGTCGCAGTATTTTGAAGTTCTTCGGTCCTGCCATACAATAGCATTGTAGATAGGTTCGCCGGTTTCCTTATCCCAAACAATGGTAGTTTCACGTTGGTTGGTAATCCCGATAGCGGCAACTTCCAATCCGGAGATTCCGGCTTTTGCAATAACTTCGGCTGCTACAGAGATCTGTGAAGACCAGATTTCGTTTGGATCGTGTTCTACCCAACCCGGAGTAGGAAATATTTGTCTGAAATCTTTTTGAGATACATATTCTATTTCTCCACTGTGATTGAAGAGAATCGCTCTGGAGGAAGTTGTTCCCTGGTCTAGAGCGAGAATTAGTTTTTCATTCATGTATATAATGCTAATTTAGGTTGATAACTTTAGGTGAATAAGGAGTCAGTAAATATCCTCTTGCCAGTTCAATGAATTCATTTTCCTGCTGCTGCGCCCATTCTTCAGAATATCCTTTTTCTTCAGCAATGATTCTTGCTACGTTATGAGCGCTGTCTATCGCTGCTCTGGCATCCAGGAAAAGCAGACGTACTCTTCTTGCCAGGATATCTTCAATGGTTTCTGCCATTTCAGCTCTTACGGCCCATACCACTTCTGCTACAGTAAAGGGATGATCAGGATGGATTTTTTGAGCATAGCGCGGATTACTTTCCTGTAATCTTTTGATAGCCGGAATATCAGATCCGTACACATACAGATGATTGGTTCTGTCTACCTGTTCTGGTTTTACATTTCCGTGGATGGACATATGCTCTGTTTTTGATGGGCTATTTCCCAATCTGTGAACTTTCATGGCTTCGTTTACAGTATCTTCTGCCATTTTACGGTAAGTAGTCCATTTTCCTCCGATAATAGAAACTAATCCGGATTCTGAAGTAATAACTTTATGGCTACGGGAAACTTCTTTGGTGCTTTTGCTTCCATCTTTAGGAGCGGCAAGCGGACGAAGACCTGCGAAAACTGATTTCACATCTTCACGGGTTGGTTTTTTAGCTAGATATTGTCTTGCTGTATTTAAAACAAAGCTGATTTCTTCTTCCAGTGCACGAGGCTCAAAGCTTTCATCCTTTAAAAGAGTATCGGTGGTTCCCACCAAGGCTCTGTCGTGCCACGGCACAACAAATAAAACCCTGCCGTCTGATGTTTTTGGAATCATGATGGCATCATCGCTTTTCAGGAAAGATTTATCCAGTACCAGGTGAATTCCCTGGCTTGGTACAACCAATTTACCATGCTTAGGGTTGTTCATATTAAGAATGTCATTCGTAAATACACCAGTGGCATTGATGACTACTTTACCATGGATCTGATATTGCTGTTTAGAAAACTGGTCTTCAGCAACTACGCCTACTACTTTATCAGAAGCATCTTTCAAAAGGTTGATTACTTTCACATAGTTAACAGCACTTCCTCCTTTTTCAATAATCGTCTGGGTAAGATTAATGGCAAGTCTGGCGTCGTCAAACTGTCCATCCTGGTAAACAACACCACTCATTAAGTGATTTTGTTCAATAGTAGGAAGCTTTTCAACGGTTTTCGCTTTGCTGATGTATTTCGTTTTACCCAAACTTAGTTTTCCCGCAAGGAAATCATAAACAGATAAACCTATCTTATAGTAGATTCCTCCCCACCAGGTATAGTTAGGAATAATAAAAGACTGATTTTTTACAATATGTGCTGCGTTCTTTGCTAAGAGTCCTCTTTCTTTTAATGCTTCTTTTACCAATCCGACATCTCCCTGAGCGAGATATCTAACTCCGCCGTGTACCAATTTGGTACTTCTGCTGGATGTTGCTTTTGCGAAGTCATGAGATTCAAGCAATAAAGTTTTGAATCCCCTGCTTACCGCATCTAATGCTGAACCTAAACCACTGGCTCCTCCTCCTATGACAATAAAGTCCCATTCTTTTACATTGGTTAACTTACTGAGTTCTTCGTTTCGTTTCATAAATGTTTCGTTTATGTTTCGTTTTCAAATATATAAATTAAAAATGAAAGCAAAAAGAAAATAAATGAAATTTTAAAATATCGGAAAAAATCGGTAATTTTGATGAAACGAATAAAATGGAAAAGCTATTACCAAGGCAGGATGAAATACTTAAAGAGCTGGATGAGAAAGGGCATGTACTTGTTCAGGATCTGTGCGAAAAGCTCAATGTTTCTTCAGTTACGATCCGAAAGGATCTGAATTATCTCGAAAGCCTGGGGCTTCTTTTCAGAAATCATGGAGGAGCAAGTAAGCAGGTAAGATATGCTTATGAAAAAAATGTAGGGGAGAAAGAAAGCATCAATGTGGAAGCAAAACAGGCTATTGCGAAAACTGCACTGTCATTGATTCAGGAAAATGACTGTATTATACTGGCGTCCGGAACAACCATGCATTATCTTGCGAGGATGCTGGTGAACTTTGGGCCGCTTACGGTATTGACATCTTCTTTACGGGTGGCGATTGAACTTTGCAATAATCCTAATATTAATATTATACAGCTGGGAGGTGAAGTGCGAAAAAGCTCTACTTCTATTGTAGGTTCTATTTCTGAAGGAATTCTAAAACAGTTTTCATGCAATAAACTTTTTCTGGGAGTGGACGGAATTGATCCGGAGTTCGGAATCAGTACTTCCAATGCAGCAGAAGCTCATCTGAATCAGATTATGATGGAGTGTGCAGATCAGACAGTAATTCTTGCGGATTCTTCCAAATTAAATAAGAAAGGATTCGGAAAGATTGCAGCCTTAGATCAGGTGGATTATCTTATTACGGATAGTGGTATTTGTGCTGAAGACAGGGCTGGACTGGAAGAAGTGGGAGTGAAGGTGATGGCTCAATAAGATCTTCATCCTAAATTCTTTTTAAAAATCAAAATAAATCTTTGGGGAATTGGTTCTGAATTTTTTCAAAATCATCTAATTGATTAAAAATCAAAATATTTTAGTCTAAATATTTGTCAGTTACAAAATTATTCATAAATTTGCACACTCATTTTAGGGGCGTAGTATGCCTATATCAAAAGTAGAAATTACTTCAGACTTCCGAAAAATGGTGATAAATAAAGGATAAATTTTATTATAATATAAACAATGTCAGGTATTATTGGTAAAAAAATCGGTATGACGTCTTTGTTTAACGAAGAAGGAAAAAACATTCCTTGTACAGTTATTCAAGCTGGTCCATGCTCGGTTTTACAGGTCAGAACCTTAGAAAAAGACGGTTATAAAGCTGTTCAGTTAGGTTTCGATGACAAGAGTGAGAAGAACGTTGGTAAAGCGTTAGCTGGTCATTTTAAAAAGGCTGGTTCTGCTCCTAAAGCTAAATTAGTAGAATTCTACAGAGAATTCGTTGATGAAGTAAAAGTAGGAGAAGAAGTAAAAGTTGATCTATTCGCTGAAGGTGAATATGTTGACGTAACAGGAACTTCAAAAGGTAAAGGCTTCCAGGGTGTTGTTAAGAGACACGGATTTGGAGGTGTAATGCAGGCAACTCATGGTCAGCACAACAGACTTAGAGCTCCAGGTTCTATCGGTGCTGGTTCAGACCCTTCAAGAGTATTCAAAGGGATGAGAATGGCTGGAAGAATGGGAGGTAAGCAGGTAACTGTTCAAAACCTTCAAGTGTTAAAAGTTGATCAAGAACAAAATCTTTTAGTAGTAAAAGGTGCTGTTCCGGGAGCTAAAAATTCTTATGTAATTATCAGAAAATGGAACTAGTAGTATTAAATACATCAGGAAAAGAGACCGGAAGAAAAGTAACTCTAGACGAAACAGTATTCGGAATTGAGCCAAATCAGCACGCGGTTTACTTAGAAGTTAAGCAGTATCTTGCTGCTCAAAGACAAGGTACTCATAAAGCAAAAGAAAGAAGCGAAATTACTGCTTCTACTAAAAAGCTTAAGAAGCAAAAAGGATCAGGATCTGCTAGATACGGTGATATCAAATCTCCAGTATTCAGAGGTGGAGGTAGAGTATTCGGACCAAAACCAAGAGACTACAGATTCAAATTGAACAAAGCTCTTAAGAGATTAGCTAAGAAATCTGTTTTATCTCAGAAAATGAGAGACAACAGCATTAAAGTTTTAGAAGATGTGAGCTTTGACGCTCCTAAGACTAAAGATTTCATCAATGTATTAAATGCATTGGAACTTAACGGTAAAAAATCTTTATTCGTTCTTCCTGAAGCTAATAAGAATGTGTATTTATCTTCAAGAAACTTACCTAAAACTAAAGTAATGAACTTCAACGAGATCAGTTCTTACGATTTAGTAAACGCTGGTGAGATCATTTTCTTCGAAGGTGCAGTTGAAAAATTCCAGGAAAATTTAAAGAAATAAATCATGTCAGTTATTATTAAACCAGTTATTTCAGAAAAGGCTAATTACCTTACAGATTTAAGAGGTTCTTATTCTTTCTTAGTGAATCCTAAGGCGAATAAAATCGAGATCAAAAAAGCTGTTGAAGCAGCTTACGGTGTAAAAGTAGCAGACGTTAACACAATGATTTATGCTCCGAAGGTTTCTTCAAAATACACTAAAAAAGGTCTTCAAGTAGGAAAGACAAATAAATTGAAAAAAGCGGTAATCAAACTTGCTGAAGGTGAGGTTATCGATATTTTTGCTGTAAATTAATTATTAATTATAAATAATAGTAATGTCTGTTAGAAAATTAAAACCTATCACCCCGGGACAGAGATTCAGAATTGTAAACAATTTTGAGGAAATTACTACCAACAAACCAGAGAAATCTCTAACAGTTGGTATTAAAAAGTCAGGTGGACGTAACCAAACAGGTAAAATGACCATGCGTTACACCGGAGGTGGACACAAAAAGAAATACAGAATTATTGACTTCAAAAGAAACAAAGCAAACGTTGAAGCAACTGTAAAATCTGTAGAATACGATCCAAACAGAACTGCATTTATCGCTTTATTAGAGTACGCAGACGGAGAGAAGAGATATATCATCGCTCCAAACGGTATCAAAGTTGATCAGAAAGTAGTATCAGGAGAAAGCGTTGAACCAAACGTAGGTAACGCAATGAAATTGAAAAATATTCCATTGGGTACTGTAATCTCTTGTGTTGAAATGAAGCCTGGACAAGGTGCAATTTTAGCAAGAAGTGCTGGTTCTTCAGCTCAATTAACTTCCAGAGATGGTAAATATGCAATCATCAAGTTACCTTCAGGAGAATCAAGAATGATCCTTACTGAATGTATGGCAATGATTGGTTCTGTTTCCAACTCAGATCACCAATTAACTGTATCAGGTAAGGCTGGTAGAAGCAGATGGTTAGGTAGAAGACCAAGAACAAGAGCGGTTGTAATGAACCCAGTAGATCACCCAATGGGTGGTGGTGAAGGACGTTCTTCAGGAGGTCACCCAAGATCTAGAAACGGTAAACCGGCTAAAGGTTACAAAACTAGAAAGAAAAACAAAGTGTCTAACCGTTACATCGTATCTAAAAGAAAATAATTATGGCAAGATCACTTAAAAAAGGACCGTTCATTCATCATACTTTAGATAAGAAGGTTCAGGCAAATATAGAGTCTGGTAAGAAGACAGTTATCAAAACTTGGTCTAGAGCATCTATGATCTCTCCGGACTTCGTAGGACAAACTATTGCTGTACACAACGGGAAATCTTTTATCCCTGTTTACGTTACAGAAAACATGGTTGGTCACAAGTTAGGCGAATTTTCTCCAACAAGATCTTTCAGAGGTCATGGTGGTAACAAAAACAAAGGAAGCAGATAATCATGGGATCAAGAAAACAAGATAGTTCAATCGCAAGAAAAGAAGCTAACAAAGACGTTGTAAAAGCTTCATTAAATAATTGCCCGTCTTCTCCAAGAAAAATGAGATTAGTTGCTGATATCATTAGAGGAGAGCAGGTAGACAAAGCACTTTATATCCTAAAATATTCTAAGAAGGATGCTTCTAACAAGTTAGAGAAATTACTTCTTTCTGCTATGGCTAACTGGCAAGTGAAAAACGAAGGTGCTGACATCGAGGAAGCAAACCTTATCGTTAAAGAAATATTTGTGGATAGTGCAAGACAATTGAAGAGACTAAGACCAGCTCCACAAGGTAGAGGGTATAGAATCAGAAAAAGATCTAACCACGTTACATTAATCTTAGGTAACAAAGAAAATTAATCAAGGTATGGGACAGAAGACAAATCCAATTGGTAACAGATTAGGTATCATCAGAGGATGGGATTCTAACTGGTTTGGTGGAAACGATTATGGAGACAGAATCGCTGAAGACTACAAAATCAGAAGATACCTTGAAGCTAGATTATCTAAAGGTGGTATTTCAAAAATTTATATTGAAAGAACTTTAAAATTAGTTACAGTAACTATTACTACTGCTAGACCGGGACTTATTATCGGTAAAGGAGGTCAGGAAGTTGATAAATTGAAAGAAGAGTTGAAGAAATTGACTGGTAAGGATATTCAAATCAACATTTTCGAAATCAAAAGACCTGAATTAGATGCTGTACTAGTTGCTGATAGTATTTCTAAGCAAATTGAAAACAGAATTTCTTACAGAAGAGCTGTTAAAATGGCAATGGCAAGTACTATGAGAATGGGTGCTGAAGGTATCAAAGTTCAAATCTCTGGTAGATTAAACGGAGCTGAAATGGCAAGATCAGAATCTTTCAAAGAAGGAAGAATTCCATTGTCAACTTTCAGAGCTGATATCGATTACCACTGGGCAGAAGCTCACACTACTTACGGTAGACTAGGGGTTAAAGTTTGGATCATGAAAGGTGAAGTTTACGGTAAAAGAGAACTTTCTCCACTAGTGGGACAACAGAAAAAAGGAGGTCAGTCAGACAGAGGAAACAGAGGAGGAGACAGAGACAACAGAAGACCTAGAAAAAACAACAACAATAACAATAATAATTAAAATTTTAGATTAGAAATTTTGAATTTTAAATTACCGTTACTTTTTTAAAATTAAAAAAAATCTAAAATCTAAAATCTAAAATCTAAAATTTAGAAATTATGTTACAACCAAAAAGAACCAAATTCCGTAGAGTTCACAAGATGAAGATGAAGGGGAATGCCCAGAGAGGTAGTCAACTTGCTTACGGAACTTTTGGGATCAAAGCAACGGAAGGAGCTTGGATCACTGCAAGACAGATTGAAGCGGCTCGTATCGCTGCGACGAGATATATGAAGAGAGAAGGTCAACTATGGATCAAAATCTTCCCAGATAAGCCAATTACTAAGAAACCAGCGGAAGTACGTATGGGTAAAGGTAAGGGTGCTGTTGAATATTGGGTAGCTGTAGTAAAACCAGGTAAAATTATGTTCGAAGTTGGAGGAGTTCCTTACGAAATTGCGAAAGAAGCTCTTAGACTTGCTGCACAAAAATTACCAGTAGTTACTAAATTCATCGTTGCTAACGATTTTGTTAAACCTCTATAATCTTTGAATACAATGAAAAATGCTGATATTAAAAATTTAAGCGCGGGTGATATTCAAGCTCAATTAACTGAAGCAAAAGCTCAATATTCTAAATTGAAATTGGCTCATGCAATCAGCCCAATTGAAAACCCGATTCAAATCAGAGATTTGAGAAAAACAATCGCAAGACTAAACACTGAGTTAACTAACAAACAATAATTTCATTTTACAATGGATAGAAATTTAAGAAAAGAAAGAATCGGAGTGGTTTCCAGCAATAAAATGGAAAAAACTATTGTTGTTAGTGAAACTACAAGAGTAAAGCACCCGATGTACGGTAAATTCGTTTTGAAAACGAAAAAATATACTGCACACGACGAGAACAACGAATGCACAGAAGGTGATACAGTTTTGATCCAAGAAACTAGACCTTTGAGCAAGAGCAAGAGATGGAGATTAGTAAGAATCATTGAAAAAGCTAAGTAATAATGTTACAAACAGAATCAAGATTAAAAGTTGCTGATAACACAGGTGCTAAAGAAGTACTAGTGATCAGAGTTCTGGGAGGAACCAGAAGAAGATATGCTTCAGTTGGTGATAAAATCGTTGTTACGATCAAGGATTCTACACCATCCGGAAATGCTAAAAAAGGTCAGGTATCTAAAGCTGTAGTAGTAAGAACTAAAAAAGCAGTAAGAAGAAAAGATGGTTCATACATCAAATTCGACGACAATGCTTGTGTATTACTAAACGCAGCGGGAGAAATGAGAGGAACGCGTGTTTTCGGACCAGTTGCTCGTGAGTTGAGAGACAAAGAATATATGAAAATCATTTCATTAGCTCCTGAAGTACTTTAATTTTAAAAATTTTTAAAAGAAATGTCAAAGTTAAAAATAAAAAGAGGAGATAACGTAATCATTACTACTGGTAAGAAAGATATCAAGGGTAAGACTGGTGAAGTTATTGAAGTGATCAAGAAAGAAGGTAGAGACCCAAGAGTAATCGTTGCAGGACTTAACATCGTTAAAAAACACGTTAAGCCTTCAGCTTCTAATCCTCAAGGAGGAATTACTGAGAAGGAAGCTTCTATTCATATCTCAAACGTAGCTTTAGTTGGTAAAGACGGAAAAGCTATCAAAGTAGGTTACAAAATCGAAGGAGATAAGAAAGTAAGAATCAACAAAAAAACGGGTGAAACTTTATAATTTTAAATAACACATGGAATATATAGCAAGACCCAAAAAAGCATATAAAGAGACAATTGTTCCTGCAATGATGGAAGAATTCGGGTATAAGTCAGTAATGCAAGTACCTAAATTAGAGAAAATCGTTGTATCACAAGGTTTAGGTGATGCTACTGCAGACAAGAAAATCATTGATTATGCTGTAGAAGAGCTTACAAATATCACTGGTCAAAAGGCTGTTGGTACAATCTCTAAAAAAGACGAAGCTGCTTTCAAATTGAGAAAAGGAATGCCGGTAGGTGCTAAAGTAACATTGAGAGCTGACAGAATGTATGAATTCTTAGACAGACTTACTGCTTCTGCTTTGCCTCGTATCAGAGATTTCTCTGGAATCAAAGCTGATGGTTTCGATGGTAGAGGTAACTACAACTTAGGTATTACTGAGCAGATTATCTTCCCTGAAATCGTAATTGACAAAGTGAAAAAAATCCAAGGGATGGACATCACTTTCGTTACTACTGCGAAAACAGATAAAGAAGCTAAAGCATTATTAACTCACTTCGGTTTACCATTTAAAAAGAACTAAGAAATGGCTAAAGAATCAATGAAAGCGCGTGAGCGCAAAAGAGAAGCACTAGTTGCTAAATACGCTGCTAAAAGACAAGCTCTTAAAGAAGCTGGTGATTACGAAGGACTTCAAAAATTGCCTAAAAATGCTTCTCCTGTAAGATTACACAACAGATGTAAACTAACAGGTAGACCAAGAGGATACATGAGAACGTTTGGTATTTCCAGAGTAACTTTCAGAGAAATGGCTAACAACGGTCTTATCCCAGGAGTAAGAAAAGCTAGCTGGTAATAATCACTAGATAAAAAATCGGAACAATTAAGTTGTTCAGATACTAAAGATAAAAATATCAGACTGAAGATTTCTGACGTCTGATATTTTACTCTTCAAGTCTTTGCAAAACTGATTGTTCTTTAACCAATAATTATAAAAGAAAAATGGTAACAGATCCAATTTCAGATTTCCTAACTAGAGTAAGGAACGCACAAAGCGCAGGCCACAAAGTGGTGGAAATTCCTGCATCGAAAATCAAAAAGGAGATTACTAAGATCTTATTTGATCAAGGGTATATCTTAAACTACAAGTTTGAAGATAACGCTGTTCAAGGAGTGATCAAAATCGCTTTAAAGTATGATAAGCAAACTAACAAACCGGCTATCAAGTCTATCCAAAGAGCTTCTAGACCAGGTTTGAGACAGTACAAAGGTTCAGCTGAGCTTCCAAGAGTACTAAACGGTTTGGGTATTTCTATCATCTCTACTTCTAAAGGAGTAATGACTGACAAGAAAGCTAGAGAAGAGAAAGTAGGCGGTGAAGTAATCTGCTATGTTTATTAATTTTTAATCAGAGGAAAATGTCAAGAATTGGTAAAGCAATTATAACAATTCCAGCTGGAGTTACAATCACTGAAAATAACGGTGTAGTAACTGTAAAAGGAGCTAAAGGAGAACTTTCTCAGGAGCTTACGGCAGGAATTACTATAGAACAGAAAGATGGTGAACTTAACGTAAACAGACCATCTGATTCTAAACAACACAAAGCACTTCACGGTCTATACAGAGCGTTAATCAACAACATGATTGTTGGTGTAAGTGCAGGTTTCGAAAAGAAACTTGAACTAGTAGGGGTAGGATATAGAGCTTCACACGCAGGTCAAAAACTTGAGTTAGCTTTAGGATTCTCTCACGGTATCGTATTAGAACTTCCAGGTGAAGTAAAAGTTGATACATTGACTGAAAAAGGTAAAAACCCAATTATTACTTTAACGTCTCACGACAACCAACTTCTAGGAATGGTAGCTGCAAAGATCCGTTCTTTCAGAAAGCCTGAGCCATACAAAGGAAAAGGTGTAAGATTCGTAGGAGAAATTGTTAGACGTAAAGCTGGTAAATCTGCTTAATAAATTATAAGTATTATGGCATTAAGTAAATTAGAAAAAAGAATAAGAATCAAAAGAAGAGTAAGAGGGAAAATCTCTGGATCTTCTGAATTGCCAAGATTATCTGTATACAAAAGTAATAAGGAAATTTACGCTCAGTTAATCGACGATAAAAATGGTAAAACTTTAGCATCAGCTTCTTCAAGAGAGAAAGGTGTAGACGCTAAAGGTACTAAGACTGAAGTTTCTGCTGCTGTTGGTAAAGCTATCGCTGCTAAAGCTATCGCTGCAGGAATCGAAAGTATTGTATTTGACAGAAACGGATTCGTTTACCACGGTAGAGTGAAAGCTCTAGCTGATGGTGCAAGAGAAGGTGGACTTAAATTCTAATCATTAAATTTCGGAAAATATGTTAGGACTAGATAATATAGAAAGAGTAAAACCGGGAGGATTAGAATTAAAAGATCGTCTCGTAGCTGTTAACAGAGTAACAAAAGTAACAAAAGGAGGTAGAGCTTTCGGATTTTCTGCTATTGTTGTAGTAGGTAACGAAGAAGGTGTTATCGGTTTCGGTTTAGGAAAATCTAAAGAGGTTGCTTCTGCAATTGCTAAAGCAGTTGAAGACGCTAAGAAAAACCTTGTGAAAGTTCCTGTAATGAACCATACTATCCCTCACCAAACTACTGCTAGATACGGTGGTGCAGATATCTTCTTAAGACCTGCTTCTCACGGTACAGGATTGATCGCCGGAGGTGCGGTAAGAGCGGTATTGGAATCTGCTGGTATTCACGATATCCTTTCAAAATCTAAAGGATCTTCTAACCCTCACAACGTAGTGAAAGCTACTTTCAAAGCGTTATTAGACATCAGAAGACCTGAAGAAATCGCTAGAATGAGAGGAATTTCTCTAAGTAAAGTGTTTAACGGTTAATAATTAAAGCAATGGCAACAATTAAAGTAAAGCAAGTAAGAAGCGCTATTGGTAGAACAAAAACCCAAAAGAGAACGCTTGAAGCATTAGGATTAAAAAAACTTCACCAAGTTGTAGAGCATGAAGCTACTCCTTCCATCTTAGGAATGATCGCTGCTGTAGGACACTTACTTGAAGTTCAAAAATAATTTTATAAAAGAGAAATTAAAATGAATTTAAATAACATAAAACCTGCTGCAGGATCTACTTTCAACTCAAAGAGAATTGGTAGAGGTCAAGGTAGCGGAAAAGGAGGTACTTCAACAAAAGGTCACAAAGGTCAGAAAGCGAGAGCTGGTTATTCTCAAAAAATCGGTTTCGAAGGTGGACAGATGCCTTTACAAAGAAGATTACCTAAATTCGGATTCAAAAACGTAAACAGAAAAGAGTTTAGAGGAATTAACCTTGATACTATTCAAACTTTAATCGAGAACAAATCCATCACTGGAGATATCACGAAAGAAGTTTTAGTAGCAAACGGGATAGTTTCTAAAAACGAATTAGTGAAAATTATGGGTAGAGGAGAATTGAAATCTGCGGTTTCAATCTCTGCTGACAAATTCACTAAATCTGCTGAAGAGCTTATTGCTAAAGCAGGTGGAAAAGCAATTACCTTATAATACTTACTAATGAAAGAATTTATACAAACACTTAAAAATATTTGGAGTCTTAAAGAACTTAGAGATAAAATTCTCTTTACTTTAGGTATTATCCTTGTGTATAGATTCGCATCTTATATCTCGCTTCCTGCGATTAACCTTGCAGAGGTGGGAGATCTCTTAGAGCATTATAAAAATCAAGGCGGTAACAAGCAAGGAGCAGGTCTCCTTGGCTTGCTTTCGTCGTTTACGGGGGGAGCTTTCAGCCACGCTTCCGTAATGGCGTTAGGAATCATGCCTTATATTTCTGCTTCTATTATTGTTCAGTTGATGGGGATGGCTATTCCTTATCTTCAGAAGCTTCAGAAAGATGGAGAGTCAGGTAGAAATACATTGAACCAAATTACAAGATGGTTAACGATTGGAGTTTGTCTGGTACAGGCACCTTCTTACTTAACTTCTATTACTCAATTATTCTTACCATATGCTCAGTTCCAGTCTGCATACTATGTAGAGCCAAATTCAATTATGTTCTGGTTACCAAGTATTGTTATTTTGGTTGCCGGTTCAGTATTTGCAATGTGGCTAGGTGAAAAGATTACCGATAAAGGAATCGGAAATGGTATCTCTATCCTTATTATGGTGGGGATCCTTTCAAGATTACCTGAGGCATTCGTACAGGAGATGGCCGTGCAGAACGGAAAAGGAGGAATGGGATCTATCATGATCCTTATTGAAGTATTATTCTGGATGTTGGTTGTTCTTTTAGCAGTAATCTTATCAGTAGCTGTTAGAAAAATTCCAATTCAGTATGTAAGCAGAGCTCAAGCAAGAGGAGGTGTAAACAGAAATCTTATGCAGGGAGCAAGACAATGGATTCCATTGAAAGTAAATGCTGCTGGTGTAATGCCGATTATCTTTGCTCAGGCATTGATGTTCGTACCAGGATTATTAACAAAATTCGATGAGTCTAATACTTTTCTTGCAGGTTTCAAGAATGTTTTTAGCTGGCAGTACAACGTATTGTTTGCGCTATTAATTATTATCTTCTCATTTTTCTATACTGCGATTACAATTCCGGTAAACCAGATGGCTGATGATTTGAAGAGAAATGGAGGTTTAGTACCAAAAGTAAGACCAGGAAAAGAGACCGCTGATTATTTAGATGATATTTTATCAAAAATTACCTTGCCAGGTGCAATATTTTTATCTATCTTTGCAATCCTTCCGGCAATTGTGCATGGAACCTTTGTTCAGACAGATGCGTTTGCCCTATTTTTTGGGGGAACGTCCCTATTAATTATGGTGGGTGTAATTTTAGATACAGTTCAACAGATTAATACATATCTGCTGAACCATCATTATGATGGCTTAATGCAGTCTAAATTATCAAGAACGACTGGATATTAATTTATGGCAAAACAAAAACATATTGAACAAGACGGCGTTATAACGGAAGCACTTTCGAACGCTCAGTTCCGTGTAGAACTAGAAAATGGGCATATTCTTATCGCTCATATTTCTGGTAAAATGAGAATGCATTATATTAAACTTTTACCTGGTGATAAGGTAAAACTAGAAATGTCTCCTTATGATTTATCAAAAGGGAGAATCACATTTAGATATTAAACAAACGCCAAATGGAATCTTTAGATCTCCATTTGGCTCTTGTTAAAAAATAAATACTATCAAAATGAAAGTAAGAGCATCAATTAAAAAAAGAAGCGCTGATTGCAAAATCGTACGCAGAAAAGGTGTACTGTTCGTAATCAACAAGAAGAACCCAAAATTTAAACAAAGACAAGGTTAATTAAATTATGGCGAGAATTGCAGGTATTGATTTACCAAAAAACAAAAGAGGAGTTATCGGTTTAACTTACATTTATGGTGTTGGAAGAAGTACTTCTTCTGAAATCCTTAAAGCTGCCGGTATCAGCGAAGACAAAAAAGTCAACGAATGGAATGACGATGAATTGGCTGCCATCAGAACTTATATCTTAGAAAACGTAAAAGTTGAAGGAGAATTAAGATCTGAAGTGCAATTGAACATCAAGAGATTGATGGACATAGGATGCCAACGAGGAATACGTCACAGACTTGGATTACCTTTAAGAGGCCAGAGAACGAAAAACAACTCTAGAACCAGAAAAGGAAAGAGAAAAACTGTTGCTAACAAGAAAAAAGCTAGTAAATAATCGTTAGGAATTATGGCAAAACAAACTAAAGTAGTTAAGAAGAGAAAAGTAAAAGTTGAAGCTATTGGAGAAGCACATATTCAGGCTTCTTTCAATAACATCATCATTTCTTTAACAAATAAAAACGGAGAGGTTATCTCTTGGGCTTCTGCCGGTAAAATGGGTTTCAGAGGTTCTAAAAAGAATACTCCATTTGCTGCTCAGATGGCAGCTGAAAATTGCTCTGCTGTAGCTCACGAAGCTGGTTTAAGAAGAGTAAAGGTGTTTGTGAAAGGTCCAGGTGCAGGTAGAGAATCTGCTATCAGATCTATTCACAATTCAGGAATTGAAGTTAGCGAAATCGTTGATGTGACTCCAATGCCACACAACGGATGTAGACCACCAAAAAGAAGAAGAGTTTAATTTTTAGAATTTACCCATTATGGCAAGATATATTGGACCTAAAACTAAGATTGCTAGAAAGTTTGGTGCTGCAATCTACGGAGATGATAAAAACTTCGAAAAGAGAAAAAACCAACCGCCAGGACAACACGGTCCTAACAAAAGAAGAGGTGCTAAGAAATCAGAATATGCAGTTCAGTTAGCTGAAAAACAAAAAGCTAAATATACTTACGGTATTTTAGAAAGACAGTTTGCTAACTTATTTGACAAAGCACACAGAAGTAAAGGTGTAACAGGGGAAGTTCTATTACAACTTTGTGAATCAAGATTGGATAACGTAGTATTCAGATTAGGTTTTGCTAAAACAAGATCTGGAGCTAGACAATTAGTTTCTCACAGACACATCACTGTGAACGGAGAGATTCTTAATATCCCTTCTTACTTGGTAAAAGCTGGTGATGTAATCGCTGTAAGAGAAAAGTCTAAGTCTCTTGAAGTTGTTACCAATGCATTGGCTTCTAAGTCAAACTATGAGTGGTTACAATTCAACGATGAGAAGAAAGAAGGTACCTTCATTTCTGCTCCTGAAAGAATCCAGATTCCGGAGGATATTAAGGAGAACCTTATCGTCGAACTTTACTCTAAATAATTTTTTAATCAAATTTTTGCTCAACCCAATAATATGGCAATTTTACAATTCATAAAACCCGATAAAGTAATTTTACTTAACTCTGATGAATTTAAAGGTCAATTTGAATTCAGACCTTTAGAACCAGGTTTCGGGCTTACAATCGGTAATGCTTTGAGAAGAGTGTTGCTTTCTTCTCTGGAAGGATACGCTATTTCATCTATCAAAATAGAAGGTGTAGAGCACGAATTTTCAACTATTCCAGGAGTAATCGAAGACGTTACCGAAATTATTCTTAACCTTAAGCAGGTAAGATTAAAAGCTGCAGCAGAAGGCCAGGCTAACGAGCAGGTTGTTGCTAAAGTTTCAGGTCAAACGGTTATTACTGCTGGTGATTTAGGAAAGTCTATCAACGGATTTGAGGTTCTGAACCCAGATTTAGTGATCTGCAACCTAAACAGTGATGTAACTTTCGAAATTACTTTCAATATTGAAAAAGGAAGAGGGTATGTTCCTTCTGAACAAAATAAGTCAAACAATGCTCCTATTGGAACTATTGCTATTGACTCTATTTTCACGCCGATCAAGAAAGTACAATACAGCATTGAAAATTATCGTGTAGAGCAAAAAACAGACTACGAAAAACTTGTATTAGATATAGAAACTGATGGGTCTATCAGCCCTCAGAATGCTTTAACTGAAGCTTCTAAGATATTAATTTATCACTTCATGTTATTCTCCGATGAGAGAATCACTCTTGAAACTGAAGCTGTAAAAGCATCTATCCAGTACGATGAAGAAACTCTTCACACAAGACAACTTCTTAAGTCTAAATTAGCAGATATGGATCTTTCTGTAAGAGCCCTTAACTGTCTAAAAGCAGCTGAAGTAGAAACTCTTGGAGAACTGGTTTCTTACAGTAAGTCTGATTTGATGAAATTCAGAAATTTTGGTAAAAAATCTTTGACAGAACTAGAAGAATTAGTGCATTCAAAAGGTCTTAACTTCGGTTTCGACGTTGCAAAATATAAGTTAGACGCTGATAAATAATTAATAATGAGACACGGTAAAAAATTCAATCACTTAGGAAGAACAGCTTCTCACAGAAGTGCTTTACTTTCTAATATGGCTTGTTCTCTAATTGAGCATAAAAGAATCAACACTACTGTAGCTAAAGCTAAAGCTTTAAGAGTATATGTTGAGCCTCTATTAACAAAAGCAAAAGAAGATACTACACACAACAGAAGAGTAGTATTCTCTTACCTTCAAAATAAATTTGCGGTTGCTGAATTATTCAGAACTGTAGCTCCTAAAATCGCTGAAAGAAACGGTGGTTATACAAGAATCATCAAGACAGGATTCAGACCAGGTGATGCTGCTGATACTGCTCTTATCGAACTAGTAGATTTCAACGAGCTTTACAACCCTAATGCTGAAGAGAAAAAAGCTACAAGAAGAAGCAGAAGATCAACTGCTACTACTAAAAAAGCTGAAGCAGTAGTTGCTGATGCTCCTGTAGTAGAAGAAAAAGTAGAAGAAGCTAAAGCTGATACTACTGAAGAAAAAACTGAAGAATAATATTCATTCAGATATATATAAAAACCATCCGAAAACGGATGGTTTTTTATTTCCATAATATACTTGGATTATCCAGGGTATGATGAAAAACATTGGTAAAGTACCCAAAAAATGTCCCTCAATTTTGAAGGACATTTTTTTATTTAAATCTTTGTTCTTTTCAGTTCAATAATATTATTCCCTTGTTCAAGGTGAAGACTATCTCCTTTTACCCTTGCCGTCATATCATCTTTTTTGTAAATCGTTTCATCCCCTTTGGTTTCCGATTTAGGTAACGTAAATGTTTTCTTATTGCTGGTAATGGCTACTGTACTTTCCTTCGGATCATTTTTAAATACAACTTTTACTAATGTTCCGTCTGTAGCTTTATAAACAAAATCGGTTTTCTCAATTTTCTTTCCGTTGATATCTACAGTCGAAGAACTTTGTGTCACCGAATCTATTTTTCCATTATGGTCTGTAACAACAGTTTCTGAACTGTCTGTTTTGATAACGATTTTATTTCCGCTTTCACTTTTTTTACAGCTGACTACAGTTAATGCAAGCAAAGCACTTAGTGCTAAAAGACTTTTTTTCATGATTATATTATTTGATATTCAATATGATTTTATAATTTAATTTTACAAAAATCATGCCTTACAATATGAGAAAATTTAACGATTATTCATGCATATTTCTATTGTTTTTCTCTTTGAATACTAGGCTTAGCAAAAAGAAAATTTTGAAATTAAAGAGAGGCAGCACTTCTTGTCAAATGAAAAAATTCCGGAATATAGTGGAATATTGTAGCAGGTCATCAGCAGATACTTTACATTCCTGCAATATGGCTTTAGAAAGGTAAGAACCTGATTCAGATCTTTGAGTGGATCAAATTCCATATTACAGTACGCCGAAATGATCCGTAGATTTTTAATCAGATTATGAAATAATTGTTAATTTTAAATGATTTGTTGTTGCTTATTTGTTTTTATTTTTAATTTATTGTGAAATGTTTAGCCGTATATTGTTTTTGGAATCAAAAATTGATTAAATTTAATAAAAACTAAAAGACTGAATTACAACTTCAAACTCAAACATTCATATTACACAAAGGTGTAATTGATTTCAAATTGTTTTCTGTTGAAATTTGCTTCAAACAAATAAAGTCATGAGCATTTCCATAGCCATAGTAGAAGACGAGAAAAACTACAACAATGCGTTGAAGAAGGTCATCGATTATCAGAAAGATATGAAAGTGATTGCTCAGTTCTTTGATGGTAATGATGCCATAACAAATCTACCCGATATTTCTCCTGACGTTGTGATGATGGATATCCAATTACAGGATATGCTGGGAATTGAAATCATAGAAAAATTACGAAAAGAAATGCCTAATACACAGTTTATCATGTGTACCAGCTTTGATGATGATGAAAAGATTTTTAATTCGTTAAAGGCAGGGGCCATGGGATATCTTGTAAAAGGAGAAAGCATGGATAAAATTCTTTCTTCCATCCGCGATGTATACAATGGCGGTGCACCTATGAGCTTTTCTATTGCAAGAAGGGTATTGAAACATTTCGAGAAAAAACTTCCGGAAATAAAAGGCTTTGATGAACTTACAGAACGCGAAAAGGAAATCCTTGAACTTCTTTCCCAGGGACTTCTCTACAAAGAGATTGCAGATCAGAAATTCATCAGCATTGATACCGTGAAAAAACACGTCGGAAATATCTACAGAAAACTCCACGTAAACAATAAGGTGGAGGCAGTCAATAAATTTAACAATTTTAAAAATTAGAAAACATGAATGAAAATCAAGATTTATTAAATTTAACGGGCAAGATCCATCAATTAGTAGACTATGGAATTATTAATACTGAAAAATTACAGGAAATACAATCATTTTGTAATCAGGAAATGGATAGACTACTTGCAGAAGAATTTATAGAAAGAGAATCCATAGATTGGAGCAAGTACATAATCTATGAACAAACTGAGTCTGATGGTGAGATTAATGCTGGATTAGCAACAGAAATGACAAATGCTTACCAGAGCATCCCTAATATTAAAGATATTTATAGAAATAAATTGCAAGTTTCTGGAGAAGTAGCAGCAGATTTATTTGGAAAAAATGCTAGGAATGTTAAAATTTTTTTAGGAGAACTTGATAATGGACTCATTTTTTTATTTGAGGATTTACTTCTCCAGAAATATTATATTATTAGTAATAAAATAATAAAAGAAGAAATATCTGCATATAATTTTGGTCGATATAAGGATGCATATGAAAATGGAGCATTAAAAAGAATATTGGATCCCTATATTCAACAATATATTCCAAATACGGTAAATACTGTTAGGTTTGCATTGTCAAGAGCTTTCTTTGCTAAACTTGAAAACCTAAAACCTAAATATCCTAATATTGTTATTTCTTTTCATCCGGCAATACATATTTCCGGGGATATTTTTGATGTGGAATTAGATGATGGAACTATTATTCAGGCTAGTTATGAGTATAGGCTTACATTCATAATGATATTGGGATATTATCAAGGTTCCAAATTTATTCCAATACCTGACATAGGTGCATATGATAGAAATGGTCTTTGTCCTCCTGGATGCTAAATGATTATTCTTGATCTAATATATTATATTGTAATCATTACAAATTTTACTGTTTCCATAATTGAAAAGAAATTGTGGAAGCAGTTATTTTGGTTTTATTTCGGAATTACAATCATAACAGAAATATTATTTACAACGAAAGCGGGTTTTATAACTGCAAGAATGTATAATTATCTGGATTTGTTCTGTATAATTTATTTTGGATACATCTACAATAAAGAGTTACATGATAACTATGTTATTAGAATAACCACAATTTTATTTTTTTTATTAGGAGGTATTTTTATTTTCATTTCCAAAACTAATTATTCGATTATTACTGGGTACCTATATTGTATTTTTTTATTTTTCATTTCTCTGTTTTGGTTTTATAAGAAAATATCAAGCAAAGATCAAACACAGGATATTTTGAATTTATGTTTTTTTTGGATTAGTTGTTCACTATTATTCTGGTCACTATTTTATATTTTCAGAATGTTTCCAATGTATTTCTTTAATAAAAAAGATCCTGGGTTTTTAAAAGAAATATCTAATGTGTTTAGTATAGTTAATATAATTACGTATTCATTATTCTTACGAGGCTTATTTTGTAGACAATGAAGAATCTTCCCTTAGAAATAAAGATAGTATATATAACTGCAATCATTGTAGTAATGCTGTTTGTATTATTTATTATCCTTGTTGTTCTTACATACAACCGAAAACAGCTCCTTTACCTTAAAGAACAACAACTCAAAGAATCCGAACACCAAAACCAGCTCCTTCAGAAAGAACTCGAAAAACAAAAAGTGCTGGAACAGGAGCGAGAGCGCATTTCCCACGATATGCATGATGACTTGGGAGCAGGAATATCTGCTCTGAAACTTCAGGCAGAATTTCTAAAACAGAAGGCTGAGAATGATGATCTGCAAAGTGATATCGATGAACTTCTGAAAACCTCTGAAGAAATGAACATCTCCATGAGAGAAATGCTGTGGAGCCTGAATTCAGGAAATGACACCTTGGGAAGCTTTATCGATTATGCCATCCTTTATACCGGAAACTTTTTGAAAAAAACAAAAATAATGGTGTATTCAGAATGTGAAGATATCATAGCAGAAACAGCAATCTCTACAGAAATGAGGCGTAATCTTTTTCTCTGCTTAAAAGAGGCTGTCAATAATGTATACAAACACAGTCAGGCAAATACTGTAAAACTTTCATTTTGGCAGGAAGAAAATAACTTCTTTATGAAAATTTCCGATAACGGAAACGGAATTCCCGATGGACAGAAAGAAGGTAATGGCCTTAGAAATATGAAACGAAGAATGAATGAACTATCTGGTGAATGTTCTATCATATCCGAAAACCCTGGAACCTGTATTGTGTTTAAAATAGTCCTATAAATAAATTACCCTTTTGTGTAATTGACTGGTCCTTTTTTTAGAGGGAAATTTGATAGATAAAATTAAAAGCCATGAAAACTCTTATTAACGACAGTATTGGAGATTTGGAAGCTGCTTTAAAAAACAACACTGATCTTCAGGAGAAGTTCAAAACCAATCCGATAGAAGCTATTAAAAATGTAGAAATAAAGAACCCGAAAGACACAGACTATTGGATTTACAGAATCATTGTACTTATGCTTGGATTGGCAGTCATAACCATTATAGCAGGACTTATCCTTATTGCTTACTGGAATGGTGGGGCTGCTAAAGATAATCAGTTGGTTACTATTTTTGCAACTATTTCTTCAGGTGCAATAGGTGCCTTAGCCGGACTTTTATCGCCTACACCGAGAAAATAATAAAAAACTTAAAATAAACAACATCATGAAAACTTTAACCTTGAAAGTGACTATTGAAGGAGGTTCTTCTCAATTAGGGATATATTATAAATTAGTTAAAAAAGAGCATGCTTCAAAACCTGTACAAAAAAAACATAGTTTTGAAGAAGTGTTTAATGATCTTAATGGTGATTACACATTGTACATAGGTGGGAGTAATGCTGATTCTGATAAAAGAAGAGCAATTATAAGTCTTGTTTTTGATGATAAGGAGATTACATTGGATAAGGATTTATCTTACGCAAATCCATCAATCCAAAAAGGCAAGCATATTTATGCTGAATATTATTTTAAAGCTTAAAACCATGAAAACAAACAGACTTTTATTACTTACTTTAATATTGACATTCTTCAATATATTGACACTTCATGGTCAGAATAATATTGATTTAAAGCAAAAGAGTAATATTGCCCTTAAAACTGTAAATAACAGCAAAACAGGTAACTGGAATGATGTTTTCACCAATTTTATGCAGCTTGCAGCCAAAAACCTTGCAGGTGATAATAAATCTTTTGAATACAAGACAACAATCTTTGCTATAAAAAGTGAGGTAGACAGTACATTGCTAATTGATGAAAACTATGTTAAAGAAAATTTTTCAAGAAATTTTCAAATAAATATGGGGCTGAAATTAGACAATGATTATAAATTCAAAGGATTTTCATATGGTTTTGATTGGGCTTTGATCAACAAAAGAGATCTAAGTGTAAATACATTAGTGAATGGTGAAACAGCAAAACTTTATGAGAAGTATTTTGAAATACTTACGAAATCAAGAGAAAGATATAATGCAGATTTAGACAAAAATAAAGATCCGGATAAATTAACAAAAATAAAGCAGATCCAAGAGGCGATAAGTAAGAATGCCGATGAATATATTATTCCACTTGATGAGTTTCCAAAAGATTTTATAAAATATCTGCCTTCTGATTATCAGGATACTAGGAAATACTTCGGTGAAGTGTATGCAAAAGAACTGGATTTTATTAAAAGAAAGCCATTATTGAAAATAGGTTTTAATAGTAACTTTCAAAAAAACGCAAAATTTTTAGATGAGTTTGATGCCAATTTGGTTTATCTGCAAGGATTGAAATCTAAGAAAGGGAGTAAATTGGAAATAGACTTCCGAAATCAGTTTAAAGCAAAAGATAGTATCACAACATCTGTGATCAAAAGAAAAGAATTTTCATCACAACTTGGTTTGAATATTTCAATTTGGGAAACTAAAGATAAATCCATTGTAGAGCTTAAACCTAATTTTGAATATAAAAGGATTGTTTCAGGATTGATGGATGAAGAAAAAAATGACCAATTCTTAGCCAATGCAGATCTTAGGATAAGAATTTTAAAAAACCTTTGGGTGCCATTGATTTTAAAATATGATATTAAAAACAATAATCTTTTTGGTTTCTTAAATGTCAGTTTTAATTTTGATGCAATGAAAGAATAGATTAAGAAAGAATAGAAATACAAAACTCATCTTAAAAATTGTAAGGTGAGTTTTTTTATTGCTATTTTCAAATTTTAACCTCCAATTCTTCACAAAGAATTTGTAGAATTATCATAATATAAATTAACTAAAATTTAACTCGGATTTATCTCAAAAAAATCCCGTGAAATACCCCTGAAAGTTAAATTTTGATTAAATTTGTCTAAACTAAAAAAAATAAAAAATGAGTGCAATTTCTTACATAGAAGCAAGACAGATTTTAGATTCCAGAGGAAATCCTACCATTGAAGTAGATGTATTTACAGAAAGCGGGGCAATGGGCCGTGCAGCTGTACCTTCAGGAGCATCTACAGGAGAACACGAAGCGGTAGAATTACGTGACGGTGGTTCAGAATATCAGGGGAAAGGAGTTCTGAAAGCTGTTGAAAATGTAAAAGAAGTAATTGCAGAGAATTTAGTTGGACAACCGGTTTTTGAACAAAACTATATCGATCAGATTATGATTGATCTTGACGGAACGCCTAACAAAGGAAATCTTGGTGCTAATGCTATTCTTGGTGTTTCTCTAGCGGTAGCCAGAGCTGCTGCTGCTGAATTGGGAATGCCTCTTTACAAATATGTTGGTGGAGTGAATGCCAATACACTTCCAGTTCCAATGATGAATGTAATTAACGGTGGTTCTCACTCAGATGCTCCTATCGCATTTCAGGAATTTATGATTATGCCGGTAAAAGCAGATTCTTTCTCTCACGCTTTGAGAAAAGGAACTGAAATTTTCCACAACCTAAAATCGATCCTTAAAGGAAGAGGTCTTTCTACAGCAGTAGGAGACGAAGGAGGTTTTGCTCCTACTTTCAACGGAACAGAAGATGCTTTGGATACATTACTTCAGGCGATCGAAAAAGCTGGATACAAGCCTGGTGACGACATCATGTTGGCATTAGACTGTGCCGCTTCAGAATTCTACAAAGACGGAACATACGATTACAGAAAATTCGAAGGAGACAAAGGCGCTCACAGATCAAGAGAAGAGCAGGTTTCTTACCTTGCAGAATTGGCTGCTAAATATCCGATTATCTCTATCGAAGATGGTATGCAGGAAGATGACTGGGAAGGATGGAAAATGCTTACAGATAAAATTGGTGACAGAGTACAGTTGGTAGGTGACGATTTATTCGTAACAAACGTAGACAGATTATCAAGAGGAGTAAAAGAAGGTATTGCCAACTCTATCCTTGTAAAGGTAAACCAGATCGGTTCGCTTTCTGAAACAATGGCTGCAGTACAAATGGCTCAGAATAATAAATTCACTTCAGTAATGTCTCACAGATCAGGAGAAACTGAAGATTCTACAATTGCTGATTTGGCGGTAGCAATGAACTGTGGACAGATCAAAACAGGTTCAGCGTCAAGATCAGATAGAATGGCAAAATACAACCAGCTATTGAGAATTGAAGAAGCTTTAGGTGAAACTGCAATTTTCCCAGGGTTGGAAGCTTTTAAAATCAAAAGATAATTAATCGAATTTATAAATAACGGCAAGCGAAATTTTTAGTTTGCCGTATTTTATGGAAAGTGGTATATTTAAAAAAAATAAATAAATAATGTCAGACAACAAAGTAATATTGAATTACGACGGTAATTCATATGAATATCCAATCGTGGATAGTACTATCGGAGACAGAGGGATTGATATTTCAAAATTAAGAGACCAGACAGGTTTAATCACTCTGGATTTAGGTTACAAAAATACAGGAGCTACTATTAGCGACATCACTTACTTAGACGGAGATAAAGGAGAATTATTCTACAGAGGTTATCCAATCGAGCAGATTGCTGAGAAATCTAACTTCACTGAAGTAATGTATCTTTTATTACATGGAGAATTACCTACTCAGGATCAGTTTACTTCATTCGACAACAATATTAAAAAATATAACTTCATCGCAGACGAAATGAAAAAAATCATTGATGTTTTTCCTCGTTCTGCTCACCCTATGGGAGTTTTATCTTCTTTAACTTCTGCATTGACAGCTTTCAACCCGAAAGCAGTGAACGTAAACTCTAAAGAAGAAATGGATCACGCAGCTGAGCTGATGATCGCTAAATTCTCTCATCTTTGTGCCTGGACTTACAGAAAAACTCAGGGCTTACCATTAAACCACGGTGATAACAACCTGAACTACGTAGAGAACTTCTACAAAATGGCATTCAGATTACCAAACGCTGATTTCGAAATCGATCCGGTAGTAGTAAATGCTTTAGATAAATTATTAATCCTTCACGCAGACCACGAACAAAACTGTTCTACTTCTACAGTAAGAATGGTAGGTTCTGCTCACACAGGTCTTTTTGCTTCTATCTCTGCTGGGGTATCTGCACTTTGGGGCCCACTTCACGGTGGTGCTAACCAGGCGGTAATCGAAATGCTTGAACTAATCGAAAAAGATGGTGGTGATGTATCTAAATATGTTGCTAAAGCTAAAGATAAGGCTGATAATTTCCGTCTAATGGGATTCGGACACAGAGTTTACAAAAACTTCGACCCAAGAGCGAAAATCATCAAGAAAGCTGCTGACGATATCCTTACTGCATTAGGTATTCAGGATAAAGCTCTTGACATTGCAATGCAGTTAGAAAGAGTTGCCCTTGAAGACGAGTACTTCGTAGAAAGAAAACTATATCCAAACGTAGACTTCTACTCAGGTATCATCTACAGAGCATTAGGAATTCCTACAGAAATGTTTACTGTAATGTTTGCGTTAGGAAGACTTCCAGGATGGATTTCTCAGTGGAAAGAAATGAGACTGAAAGGAGACCCGATTGGAAGACCAAGACAGGTGTACCAAGGTGCTCAGGAAAGAAACTACATCGACATCGCAAGCAGATAATATTTGCTTACAATATAAAAGAATCCCAAAGCTTGCTTTGGGATTCTTTATTTTTACAACTTATTCAGTAATAGCTAAAGCCGTAATAAGATCATTCTTCGTTCGGAAATGAAAATTCAGCATTACCGGACTTCCATCAAAAGAACCTGAAATGTTAATTCTTAAAACAGTTATATTATCATTCACCGAAAAATCTTTTAGCTCAAACAAGGTTTTGTATTCACTATTGGATTTTTCATTCCATTGTCTTATTTCTTCTTTTCCCGTGTATATTTTTCCTTCATCAAATACGGATGCCTGTTCAGAAAAACAGTTAGAGAAAGAAATACTGTCAAAAAGTTCCTGTGCCTTCAAGAATTCCTGTAAAATGTGAGGTAAGTTCATATTGTTATTTTTAAATGATTAAACAGTTGGAATAGTGCCGCCATCTATTACATATTCGGTTCCGGTTAGATATTGTGCCCGTGGAGAAACTAAAAACCCAACAAACTCTGCAATATCTTCTGGCTGGGCGGGTTTACCAATGGGAATTCCACCCAACGCATCCATGACACTTTGAGTAGCCTCTTCTATTGACGTTTTTGAACTTTCAGCAATACGTTCCATCATTCGGATGGCAGAAGAGGTCATGATCCAACCTGGAGAAACGGTAAGAACACGAATTCCCTTTGGAGAAACTTCTTTTGATAAACCTTTACTATAGTTGATCAGTCCGGCTTTGGCAGCAGCATACGGTAATGTAGAATCAAATAAAGGCAGCCTTCCCTGAATGGAGGCAATATGAATAATCACTCCCGTTTTTCGTTCCAGCATTTGCGGCAGAAACCCTCTGTCTAAACGAACGGGTGCCAATAAATTGGTCTGAATTGTATTTTCCCAGTCTTCATCACTCAAAACAGAGAAGCCGCCACCAGGCGTCTCTGAACCACCCAATGTATTAATTAAAATATCAAGCTTGCCAAAAGTAGACAGTACTTCTCTTACCAGCTTTTCAGTACCTTTTGCCAGGCTGAGATCTCCTGAAATAAAATGAAATTGATTATTCATCTCTTCAGGCTGATTTCTTGCAGTGACAATTACAGTAGCACCAGCAGTAAGTAATCTTTCGGCAATAGCTTTTCCGGTTCCTTTTGTTCCTCCGGTCACCAAAGCAATTTTACCTGATAATTCGTTGTTGAAATGAAATGATTCTGTCATGATTTCTTTTTTGTACAAATTTCAGGAGTATGACCGGCTCTTACAAGTACGGTCTTACGAATCACATAGTGATAAATTAATCCCCTATTGAGATCTCAGTTCATTGTGTTACATTTGTTTTATGTACGAAAGAAAAATCTTACCCAATCTGAATTGCGGTCTTGATCTGATTGCTGAAGTGCTCTATGGCAAATGGAAGATTCGTTTGCTGTGGTTTATCAATGAAGGATTTCAAAGGCCAAGTGAATTACAACGGAAAATTCCTGATGCTTCCCGCAGAGTATTGAATGTTCAGTTAAAAGAACTTGAAGAACATGATCTTGTCACTAAGAAAATTTATCCTGTTGTGCCGCCAAAAGTAGAATACAGGCTTACGGAATTCGGACAGACGTTGATTCCGGTAATTGCCACATTAGGGAAATGGGGTGATGATCATGAAGAACGCTTACGGATATTGATATTGAGAAGGCTTGAAAACTTGTCACAAAGTGAGAGAAACAATACCTGATATTAGCTTTTTTGATTTAACATCAGGTGAAAAAGTCTATACAATAGGAGAAGAAAACCTGCTTTCAAAAGCAGGTTTTCGTTTTTTTATTATGGACATTGGCATCTGTCACATGTCCAGATATAACAGTTTCCTGCATCATCCCATTCGCAGCATCTTCTGCCAGTGGAAATCGGAGCGCCTCCCATTACAGATTTTTGTTGATCTCTTCCTAATTTTTGTGCGTTTTTCAGCACCGGATTGTTTTTGTTCATGACTTTGATTTTTGGTGTTAATAGTTAAGTTTTATGATCTATAATTTCGCGAAAATTATATCACTAATATAGGAAATTAAATAATATAATTATCTATTTTTTTGTTCTTATGTAGATGGAAAATAGTAAGTTGTAGATGTTTTTGGGACTATTCACTGCAGTTGGCTGAACTGACAAGGAAATTTTGTTGAAGGGTGTTGATTTTAGAAATCAAATTTAATACATAAAATAATCCAAAAGTTTTACAGGTAGAGACCTTTACTTATATTTGTAGTATTGCATAAATCTTTATGAGACTAAATATTAAAAACGAAACGGGCAGGCTGAAGTCAGTAGTTTTAGGCCAGCCTAATTCATTGGGACCAGTTCCCACACTAGAGGAAAGTTATGACGCAAAGTCATACTACTCAATCGAACACAACATTTATCCTAAAGAAGAGGATATTATCAATGAAATGAACGCTTTTGAAGCGGTTTTAAAAAAGTATGATGTTGAAGTTCTGCGTCCTAGTATCATCAAAGACTACAATCAGGTTTTTTCAAGAGATGTAGCCTTTGTCATTGATGACAAGATGATCATTTCCAATGTGATTGCAGACAGAGCAGACGAACAGGAAGCCTACAAAAGTGTTTTTGAAAAAGTAGCATGGAGAAAAATTATTAATCTTCCCGAAACCGCGCATATTGAAGGCGGAGATGTAATTGTATGGAATGACTTTATTTTCATCGGAACCTGCTTCAGCGAAGATTACAGAAACTATAAAACGGCAAGAACCAACGAGTATGCCATAGAAATCTTAAAAGAATATTTTCCTAAGAAAAGAATTATCGATCTGGAATTGAAGAAAAACGATAAAGTTCCGTTTGAAGGGATTCTGCATCTGGATTGTACATTTAATCCTGTGGGAGAAGACAAATGTATCATTTATAAAAACGGCTTCGTAGACGAAAGTGATTACCGTTTAATCATCGATATTTTTGGAGAAGAAAACTGCTTCCACATCAATGATGAAGAAATGTTTGAAATGTTTCCGAATATTTTCTCTATTTCTCCTGATGTAGTAGTTTCAGACAAAGCATTCACAAGAATGAATGACCATTTAAGAAACGAGTGGGGAATGACCGTTGAAGAAATTCCTTACAGAGAAATTTCCAAAATGGGAGGTTTATTGAGATGCTCTACAATGCCGCTTGTGAGAGAATAATGGAGTGGGAGAGTTTTAGTGTTTAAGAGTGGAGGAGTTTTAGAGTCTGAGCGTTAGAGTGTTGGTGGGTTTGAATATTTGTTTAAATTTAAAAAAATATTTGGGTATGTCGACAATTAAATTTCATCAGGACTTAAAAGTTTATCAACAATCATTTGAAACAGCACAGTTGATTTATGAACTCTCAAAATCCTTTCCAAAAGAAGAACTTTACTCACTTACAGATCAGATAAGAAGATCATCAAGATCTGTAACGGCAAATATTAGTGAGGCTTGGGGGAAAAGAAAATATGAAAAATCCTTCATCGCTAAGCTTACAGATTCGGAGGGAGAAGCGAGAGAAACCCAAACATGGCTTCAGTTTGCCTTTGCCTGCCATTATATGAATGAAGAGCAATATAATAATTTGCACAACAAGTATAACCAAATAATAGGGATGTTAGTTAAAATGATGAGCCAGTCAGAAAAGTGGTGTTCATTTTCTTCGGTGAATAAAGAAGATAATAATTTGTAAAACGCTGTTCAGACTCTCAAACTCTTATACGCTAATACCCTCAAACTTATAAAAAATGCAGACAACAGATACCGTATTAATGATAGAACCGATTGCATTCGGTTACAACGCTGAGACAGCAAAAAATAATTATTTCCAGGTTGAGCAGACCGGTTCTGATATCCAGTCAAAAGCGTTGGCTGAGTTCAACACCTTTGTTGGAAAACTAAGAGAAAAAGGAATCAATGTGATCACCATAAAAGATACATTAGATCCCCATACTCCAGATTCTATATTCCCAAACAACTGGGTAAGCTTCCATAAAGATGGGAAGGTGGTTTTATATCCGATGTTCGCCTCCAACAGAAGAGTGGAAAGAAGAGAAGATATTATTGAAAGTATCCAGGAGCAGGGATTTGAAGTAGTTGAGGTGGATGACTGGTCTTTTTCTGAAACTCAGGGACATTTCCTGGAAGGAACAGGAAGCATGATTTTCGATCATGATAATAAAATTGCATATGGTTCTGTTTCTTTGAGACTGGATGAAAAACTGTTCAGAGAATTCTGTACCAAATACGGATTTGCTCCCGTTGTTTTCCATTCTTTCCAGACTGTAGGAACAGAAAGACTTCCTATCTATCATACCAATGTAATGATGTGTGTAGCAGACCGATTTGTGGTAATCTGCCTTGACTGTATCGATGATGAGCTGGAAAGAGAAAAAGTAGTGGAAACGATTAAAGGCTCAGGAAAAGAAATCATCGAAATTTCTGAAGAGCAGATGCAGCAGTTTGCAGGAAATATGCTTCAGGTTCAAAACAAAGAAGGCGAGAAGTTCCTGGTGATGAGCCAGACAGCCTATCAGTCTTTATCTTCAGAACAGGTAGCTGCTATTGAAAAATACTGCGAAATTATCTATTCAGACCTGAATACTATTGAAGTAAATGGTGGAGGAAGCGCAAGATGTATGCTTGCTGAGGTTTTTCTTCCAAAAAAATAATATATTTACCAAAAAAATTAATTGAACCCATTATCAAGTAAAGGTTTACATATTCTTCTGACTTTGGAAACAGAGTCAGAAGATTTGTTATTAGACAGCAAAGGTTTTCTGACGTTTACAGAAGATATTCTGAAAACTAAAGATGTAGAAATTGTAGGAGTAACCAATCATATTTTTGAAAATGAGAGTTTTACTTCTGCAGTAATCCTGAAAGAGTCTCACCTTTGTATCCACACGTGGCCGGAATTTAAACAGCTTACTTTTGATGTTTTCCTTTGTAATTATACGCAGGACAATACCAAAAAAGTAGAGCAGATTGCAGATGAAGTAGTTCAGTATTTTAAAGCTAATACCATTCAGAAACACAAAATTTACAGATAAAATGCACTATGTCTGCCCAGCATGCGAATCAGAAAATACATTAGATCTTAATTTTCCTATCGAGGAATATGTTTGTAAAACCTGCTCTCACCTCATTGATGTAGCAGGAAATAAAAAGATTAAACATTTGAAAGTACCTACAGAAAATGTTGTCTTGGATGTAGGACAGAAAGGAAATATTGATGGAGTAGAGTATACAGTCGTTGCAATTACTGTCAAAAAATACGGAAACAGTATTTTCTGGCGGGAGTATTCTTTAAAAGACAGCAAAGGAAATGATGCTTTCCTGAGTGAGAGTGATGGACATTGGGTTTTCCTGATCTCTATGCATCCTGATGATTTTAAAGGCAAAGATTCTAAATTACCTACCTATGCCGGGCGAACTTATCGCTGGTACGAAAATACTCCATGCACTATTTATGCTGCTGCCGGCTTTTTTGATGAACACATTGATTTCAGCGTTGCGACCTACAAGGAATATGTCAACGGAACCCGTATGATCTCTCAGGAAAAGAACGCTAAGAAAAGCCAGTATTTTTATGGAGTTCACATTTCAAAACATGATGTTAAAAGAGCTTTTAAAATAGCTCACATGCCGTATTATACAGGAGTCGGAATTGTCCAGCCTTATTATTTTGATATGAAACAGGCGGTGAACATTTTTTGCGTGGGCGCATTAATGATATGTCTGCTTCAGCTCTACGTGTATATCTCACGAACTAACGAAACTGTTTTTGCGGAGACCATCAATTTTGCTGATGTAAAAGACAAAGAAATGGTCAGCAAAAGTTTTACTCTTTCAGGAGGTTCTGCACCATTAAAAGTGAATGCATTTTCAGGTGTTGATAATTCCTGGGCTAATGTTCAGTTGAGTCTTGTGAATGAAAAGACTAACGAAATTGTCTATACCTCAAAAGATATCGAACAATATCATGGGTACGAAGATGGAGAAAGTTGGTCAGAAGGAAGTCAGTCTGAAGAATTTAACCTTTGTGGAGTAAGCTCGGGACAATATCACTTTCTTATTTCAGCAGAAAAGGAAGGATCTTTATTACCTGCATTTTCCGGTCTTCAGTCACTGGATTCAAGGATATTAATCTCCAGGGATAAATCAGGAACAGTAGAGGTAACCGATATCTATAAAGGGCAACCTATCACTTTCATAGACGGAAAGACTTTAGAAAAAGATACAACAGAATTAGGTAAACTGGTGAAAGCTTCCTTTGGAACTTCAAAAATAGATTCTCTTATCAATACAGAAGGGTTAAGACTCACTACAGATCCTATTTCAAACAATACCTATGTACAGCTTAAAGCGACCTGGCTTCCTGTTTCATTCTGGAACTTCGGATTCATTTTATTCATAATGATTGCGCTCTTTGTCGCCATGTGGATAGGAAAACATTTCTTTAATGTGAATAAATGGAAGAATAGTTCAAACACCCCTTATCCTGCAAATGATAACTAATATTACCAATTACATAAGACAAAACTGGATACTCTGCTTGATCGGAGGGTTTTTCATGACCTGGTTTGTATACCTTACCTATCAGGGAAATCAGGTCTGCGATTGTGCCAAAACAGAAACATACCGCGACGGAACTACAAGAAGTCATTCCAGAGTAGGATTCTACAGATACTATCACAAATAAAAATATAAAAACTATGGACAACATCAATTTCTTACCCATACTAAACTCGGTTCTTTACTCATTTTTAGGAATCGCTATTCTGCTGGTGTGCTATTTCGTTATTGAAAAGCTTACCCCGGAAAAAACATGGCATGAGATCGCTCAGAATAAAAATATAGCACTGGCTATTGTTTTCGGAGCATTTATCATCGGAATTTCAATGATTATAAGCGCGGCAATTCATGGATAAGAAGAGGATTCCTCTTGAGCTGCTTTTATTGTTTTCAGTATTCGTCATTGCTACATGTGGATTGATTTATGAGCTGGTGGCAGGAGCCCTGGCGAGCTATCTTTTAGGAGACTCTGTAAAGCAGTTTTCTTTCATTATCGGAGTGTATCTCTTTTCAATGGGAGTAGGTTCCTATCTTGCGAAATTCATCAAAGGAAATCTTATTGATAAATTCATTGAGATCGAAATCCTGGTGGGAATCGTAGGGGGAATCAGCTCTGTAGTGCTGTTTATTTTATTTAATACACTCGCACACTTTGAAAGCGTTTTATACCTTTTCGTCTTTTTCACGGGATGTCTCGTCGGAGTAGAAATTCCGCTTTTGATGAACATTTTGAAAGACAGAGTTCAGTTTAAAGATTTAGTTTCAAACGTCTTTGCGTTCGATTATATCGGAGCTTTATTGGCATCGATTCTTTTTCCATTGGTTTTGATTCCGAAATTAGGAATTGTAAAGACACCTTTGTTTTTTGGATTGATCAATATCTCTATTGCGATATTCCTGTGCTATTATCTTACAAAGGAATTATCAAAACCCCTTTCCCTCAAAGTAAAATCTATCGTGGCATTTGCATTCTTGCTGGGACTTTTCTTTTTTTCAGATACGATTCTGTCTTATTCTGAAGAAAAACTATATGGCGAAAATGTGGTTTATACTAAAAGTTCACCTTATCAAAGAATCGTTTTAACGAGGAATACGCACGAATTCCGTTTATATTTAAATAATAACTTACAGTTTTCTTCAACGGATGAATACCGTTACCATGAAGCTTTAGTACATCCTGCTATGTCGATGGCAAAAAACATTGATAATGTCCTGATTTTGGGAGGAGGTGACGGCTTCGCAGCCAGAGAAGTATTGAAATACAAAGACGTTAAAAAAGTAACCCTGGTGGATCTTGATGGTGAAATGACTCAGTTTTTCAAGACCAATGAAACCATGCGCAGGCTGAACCAGAATTCTTTTTCCAATCCAAAAGTAAAAATCATCAATAAAGACGCTTACATATGGGTAAAAGACAGTAAAAAGAAATTTGACGTTATCATCATAGACTTTCCTGATCCGTCCAATTATAGCTTAGGAAAACTCTATTCCCTGCAGTTTTATAAAGAACTGGAGAAGCTGACAACGCTTGATACGAAAATTGTGGTTCAGACCACATCTCCATATTTTGCTCCGAAATCTTTCTGGTGTATTGAGAAAACAATCAATCAGATTTTTCCTTTCACAGCAGCGTATCATACCTATGTTCCGTCTTTTGGAGAATGGGGATTTTCGATGGCTTCATTTGAGCCCGTCAACAACAGAGTTTACAGAAAGCTTCCCGGCTTAAAATACTATGATTATAACTTTTCACAGATGTCTTATTTTAATAAAGATATGAAAGTGAAAGATGTAGAAGTTAACCGTCTGGACAACCAGATATTAGTCCGTTATTTCGATGAAGAGTGGGGGAAAGTACAGTAGAAAGGATTTTCTTACAACTATATTTTTAGGTAGCCTTATGCTTCCCTTTTTGCAGTATTGCGGAAAGAAAGTAAAAGTTTTGCTGTTGAAAATTACCGGGACAAACCATGTTCTTGGTCACAAGTTATGGGCAAAAAATTTTCCACAGTTTTCAGAAGTTATCCACACAAAATATCTTATCGTGGGTGGTGGGATTTCCGGACTTTCTGCATGTAGATTTTTTAACCAGAATAATGAACAGGATTATCTTCTCCTTGAAATGGAAAACCATCTGGGAGGAAATTCTTCCAACGGACAGAATTCATTTTCAAAATTTCCTTTAGGCGCTCATTATTTACCGTTACCGAACAAAGAGAATACAGAAATCATCGACTTCCTGAAAGAATGTGAAATCTGCTTAGGAACAGAAGAAAACGGAGAACCCATCCTTGATGAATACCAAATGACTTTTCCACAACAGGAAAGACTGTTTTATAAAAATGCCTGGCAGAACGATATTGTTCCGCAAAGAGGAATTTCCGCACAGATCCAGCAAGAGCTTGTCCGCTTTTTTAAGCTGATGGATGAATTTCGTACAAAGAAAGACACGGAGGGAAAATATTGGTTTGCCATTCCGGTACATGATTCCAGCAAAGACGATGAGGTTGTAAAGCTTGAAAAAATCATTTTTAAAGACTGGCTCAAAGAAAATAACTTCTATTCGGAAGAACTTCTCTGGCTGCTGGATTATTCCTGCAGAGACGATTTCGGATTAGGAATAGACTACGTTTCAGCATGGGCAGGCATTCATTATTTTGCCGGAAGAAAAAACAACTGGAGCACGAAATATAAAGATCAGGTATTCACATGGCCGGAAGGAAATGCAAGACTGGCAAACCATTTTTCAAAATATACAGAGGGAAAACACATGCCAGAAAACTTAGTTTTTGATGTGAAAATCAATGATAGAGTTGAAGTATTGAGTTTTGATAATGCTCAAAAGAAAACTAAAAAGATCATTGCAGATAAAGTACTGTTTGCAACCCCGCAATTTGTGAATGAAAGAATTTTTAATCAAAAAAGAGCATCATCATTCCATTATGTGCCGTGGCTTTTAACAACGATTACGTTAAAGAATGAATTTGGAGGAGATGAAGAGCTGGCCTGGGATAATGTGATCTACGGGACTTCCGGATTGGGGTATATTTTTGACCAGCATCAGAATCTGAACCAGATTATAGGTGAAAAAGTAATTACCCACTATAAGAGTTTTTCAACTGCAGATTGCAAAAAAGCGAGGAAAAAGCTGTATGCCATGAAAGAATCTGAACTTAAAACTTTAGTTTTGGATGATTTGAAGAAAGCCCATCCATTGATAGAAGATTTCATTCTGGAAATGCAGTTTCATAAAATAGGACATGCAATGATTGCTCCGGTTCCCAATCAGATTTTTGGTGAAGAAACTCAAAAAGCGAAAGAGTCCATAGAAGTGAAAATTTTCTTTGCCCACTCTGATCTTTCCGGAATATCCATTTTTGAAGAAGCCTTTTATCAGGGAATCCGGACTGCAGGACAAATGATACAATGATACAATGAAACAGCCGTGGATACATAACGTAAAAACAGACTGGTGGTTTATTCTATCACCACCTTTCCTTGTATTGCTTGTTATTTTTCTTTTTCAGAAACAGATTCAGGGGCTGGAAAATCATTATTCCTTTTACACATGGCTTTTTCTGATCGTTTTTGTGGATGTAGCTCACGTATATTCTACGCTGTTCAAAACGTATTTCGTAAAGGGAGAAATACAGAAAAATAAATGGCTTTATCTCGGAATTCCTGCGGTAAGCTGGATTTTAGGGATTATCCTTTTTCAATTTGGAAGTCTTACATTCTGGTCGGTACTGGCATTGGTAGCCGTTTTTCATTTTATACGCCAGCAATATGGTTTTATGAGAATTTACGCCCGCTTTGAACCGAATAACTGGAGTAAAAGAATAGATGAGGTGGCTGTTTATTCTGCTACCATTTATCCGATGTTGTACTGGTTTAAAACTCCTCGTGCCTTTACGTGGTTTGTCGATAACGAATTTGACTGGCTTCAAAATCTTCCGGATTATATTCCGTTCATTACAATCATCTATTTTGCCATTCTGATCATCTGGATTATTAAAACTGTAATTGAAGCTTTTAAAACAAAGAATATTAACATTCCGAAAACAGCACTGATCACCGGAACTTTTCTTTCCTGGTATTTTGGGATTGTCTATTTTAACAATGATCTTTTGTTTACTTTTCTGAATGTGATTTCTCACGGAATTCCCTATATCGCATTGATCTACATCCGGGAAATACAACAAAAAGAAAATCATCAGCTGAACAGGATGCAGATTTTTAAATCTTTTTCAGGAATCTTTTTGTTTATAGGAGTTCTTTTAAGCTTTGCTTTCATGGAAGAATTTTTGTGGGAAACTCTGGTATGGAATGAACATTTTTCCTTGAATGTGATTATTTCAGAAAAATTATTACAGTTCCTTGTTCCGTTGTTAGTTGTTCCACAGCTTACCCATTATCTTCTGGATGGCTTTATTTGGAGAAAACCCAAAAAAGTTGCCTAACTTTGTCTTAATCTTTAAAATCTAAAAATGAGACAATATTTTCTGTCACTGGCAATTTTTCTAGGAATGATTGTAGGTGCTCAGCAGAAAACATTCTGCAATCCCATCAATATTGATTATGGGTATACTCCGTTTGAAGTTTTTTCAAAACAAGGGAAACATCGTGCCACAGCAGATCCGGTGATTGTTAATTTTAAAAATAAACTGTTTCTTTTTTCTACCAACCAGGAAGGATACTGGTACAGTGATGATATGCTGGACTGGAAGTTTGTGAAAAGGAAGTTTTTAAGAGATAATAAATACATCCATGATCTTAATGCTCCTGCGGTATGGGCAATGAAAGACACTCTATATGTATATGGTTCTACCTGGGAACAGGATTTTCCGATCTGGAAAAGTACAAACCCCACCAAGGATGATTGGAAAATTGCAGTGGATACTTTAAAAGTGGGAGCTTGGGATCCGGCGTTTCATTATGATGAAGATAAAAATAAACTCTATCTGTACTGGGGTTCAAGTAATGAATGGCCATTGCTGGGAACAGAGATGAAAGTAAAAAATCTTCAGTCTGAAGGTTTCGTTAAGCCCATTATTAAACTAAAACCTGAAGATCACGGCTGGGAACGCTTCGGAGAATACAATGACAACGTTTTTCTTCAGCCTTTTGTAGAAGGGGCATGGATGACAAAACACAACGGAAAATATTATATGCAGTATGGCGCTCCGGCAACAGAATTCAGTGGATACTCGGATGGAGTGTATGTGAGCAAAAGTCCTTTGGAAGGGTTCGAGTATCAACAACATAATCCATTCTCTTATAAACCGGGAGGTTTTGCCAGAGGAGCAGGCCATGGAGCTACGTTTGAGGACAATTACAAGAACTGGTGGCACGTTTCCACAATTTTTATTTCTACTAAAAATAATTTTGAAAGAAGGCTGGGAATATGGCCGGCCGGCTTTGATAAAGATGATGTGATGTACTGTAATACGGCATATGGCGATTATCCTACTTACCTTCCGCAATATGCACAGGGCAAAGATTTTACGAAAGGTCTTTTTGCCGGATGGATGCTGTTGAATTATAATAAACCGGTTCAGGTTTCATCTACTTTGGGAGGGTATCAGCCCAACTATGCTGTAGATGAAGATATCAAAACGTACTGGAGTGCCAAAACCGGAAATTCCGGAGAATGGTTTCAGACAGATCTGGGAGAAGTTTCTACCATCAATGCCATTCAGATCAATTATGCAGATCAGGATGCCGAGTTTATGGGGAAAACCTTTGGGAAAATGCATCAGTATAAAATCTATGGTTCCAATGACGGGAAAAAATGGAGTGTGATTGTGGATAAAAGCAAAAACACTAAAGATGTTCCTCACGATTATGTAGAACTTGAACAACCTGCAAAAGCCCGTTTCCTTAAAATGGAAAATCTGAAAATGCCAACAGGAAAATTTGCATTAAGCGGCTTCAGAGTGTTTGGAAAAGGAGCAGGAAAACAGCCTGCTAAAGTGGAAGGGTTTGTTCCTCTGAGAGCTGATCCAAAGAAATATGGTGAAAGAAGAAGTATCTGGATGAAATGGCAGCAAAACCCTGAAGCGGATGGCTATGTAATCTATTTTGGAAAGACTCCCGATAAATTGTATGGAAGTATTATGGTCTACGGAAAGAATGAGTATTTCTTTACAGGGGCAGACAGAACAGATGCATACTATTTCCAGATTGAAGCTTTTAATGCGAATGGCGTTTCTGAAAGAACGACTGTTGTAAAATCAGAATAGATCAAAGTAAAATATAAAAAATGACACGTTTTGAAAAATCAGGACGTGTTATTTTTTGTCTGTTTTCTTGAGAAATGTTTCTATTTTATTGATAAGAAATTGATCATTTGGGTGTTTATCCCAGTCCAGATGTCCGCCATTGAATGAATAAGACTCATGGAAGATATGTTTTTTATTTAAAACAGAATCTAAGATTTTCTCTTGTGAAGACGGGATAACACGATCCGAATTTCCATAGTAAGATAAAGTAGGAGGAGAGTTTTCATTGATCCATTTCACGGGGCTTGCGAAATCTATTCTGGAAGTTTCAGAATCCACTACACGAGGATCTACAAGTCTTCTTTCCACAAAGGAATATTCCTGATAGTTTTTAAAACCCGGATCTGAAAGGTCTGCAGGACCGACAATATTAATTACAGCTTTTACTTTTTTATCTGTATCCAATTTATAAGCATACAGCATGGATAAATGGGCTCCGGCACTGTTTCCCAATAATATCAAATTGGGACTGTACCCAAGCTTTTTTTCTAGGAAGGCGGAAACATATTTAATATCATTTATCTGATTGGGTAAGCCATAATGAGTTTCTGATGTCAGTCTGTAATTCATATTGACAAAAATATGATCAGGAAATTTCTGCATCATAGAGAGTGTGAAAAAGGTAAGCTGCGATTTATCTCCAACCCTCCAGCCTCCACCATGAATTATAATAAAAACATCCTTTTCTTTGTTTGTTCGTGTAGATGGAATATAAAGATCCATAACCTGCTCTGGATTGTTTCCATAGTGAATATTTTCCTCCTTATCAAAGTGGATATCTTTTCCCAGATTTATCTTTTTTTCTTTGCAAGCCGTCCACAGAAAAAGGAGGCTAAGGCAAATTAAAATAACTCGTATGTGTTTTTTCATAGCTATTAAATATAAAAAAATCCGCTGAAAAGAATCAGCGGATATCGTAAGAATAATTGAATATGAAGAAAGATAATTCTTTACCTGGTTCTGCTTTTAATAGCATCCGAAGCACCCTCGATATCTCTTACCTTTTTGATTTTCTGATTTCCGAAATTATAGGTAAGACTTACGATTAAACTTCTGTTGTAGCGGTTTTGGTGGACATAATTATAATTTCCGTTTTCCTGAAAGTCTTCAATTTTAACGATGTTGGTATTCAATACATCATTTACATTTACTGCAAACGTCCAGTCGTTCCACATTTTCTTAAGGCTAAGATCTAAACTCATCAGGTTTTTCAATGAACCAAGCTCAATCTGTTGCTTATCTACGAAGAAGTAATTAAGTCCGAAGAACCATGTTTTCTTTTTATCAAGACGAACGGTGTTGTTGGTTTGGATCAAAAGACTGGTAGAATTGGTTTTATTGGTGTATGTAATAAATTTTCCACTGGGCCCTTTTTCATCTTTGAATCTGTCTCCTGTTGTAGGATCAGTATCAAGGCTTCCATTGTTAATATTATGCTGTACACCGATATTGAAATTGGTTGTCCAGTATTGCTTGAAAAATGACTTTTGAATACCTACCATTGCGGACATTTCCTGTTTATTCCCAAAATTGGTTCTGATATATCTTAATGCCGGGTTTTCGCCTTCCTTTCCAGCCGGTGATACCGGATATCCCTGAAGTGGTACCTGCGTAATTACATCCTGAATGTAAGAATGGTTTAAAATCAGGAAATAGGAATTTTTGAACATATAAGTAAGCTCCTGATTATAGGTAGAAGATGCCTTTACGAACGGGTCATTCTGAGTATAATTATCATCTGTAAGAATGTTCCTTACCGGATTAAGTTCCCAGAAACTAGGTCTTCTCATTCTGCTGGAGAAGGAATAAGAGATATTGTTTTTATCATTAATTGCATAATTCAGACTTAGATAGGGAAGAAGGTTTTTATAATTTCTTTCAATTCTTCTAAGAGCTTCTGTGGGAGCGTTGTCAGAAGTTCCAAGACTGTTGGTGATCTCATATCGGGCACCTATTTTTCCGGAAAGTTTGTCGGAAATCTTTTTCTCAACGGTAAGATAAATTCCGTAGATGTTTTCATCATAGATAAAATGGTTGGGTCTTGAATCCGGAGCTTTTACAGGATTAAAAGAATATGTTATGTTTTTAGAATCGTTATCTGTCTTAGTCTTATTATAATTTCCGCCTATAGATACAGTCAGATCATTTTTAAACTTTTGATTATAATCTACCATTCCGGAGAAATTATTAATAATCTGAGGAAGATCCTGGAATACCTGTGTTTTTATTTTTCCTACTTTTCTGTTGATATCCGAAGCAAAGGTCTGGTTATCTGTGGACTGGAATCTTCTGTAGTTGAGGTAGGCTGCATTTACATTCAGTTTACTTCCCAATGAATCTGTTTTTAATTCATAATTTAAATTCACAGAATTGTTATAAGATCTTGAATCCTCCCGGTTTTTAGACCACGTATATTCCGTATTAGTTTTTTTTATGGTATTAAATAAATCTACCGTTGAATTATAACTTTTATTGGCCCATGTATTCCATGATAATGCGAGATTGCTTTTATCACTCAGTTGATAATCAATATTTAGATAACCACCGATGTTTTTATTCGGATCATCAACATCTCCTACGGATTCACTAGAAGTTTTGGCAGTACCATTTCTTAAAGTATAGGTCTGTGGTTCGATATTTTCACCCCCGCTAAGACTGGCACTTACTCCCAGTTTATTTTTTCTGTAGTTAGCCGAGAAACTCGCCTGACTCCCGTTATATTTATTGGTAGTGTTAGACATTCTCATATTTCCATTGAGACCATCACTCATTTTTTTCTTTAAAACGATATTGATGATTCCATCAGATGATTCTACCTGATACTCACTTCCCGGAACGGTAATCACTTCAATTTTCTGGATATTTTCTGCCGGAGTATTTTTCAGAAACTGAACTAAAGATTCAGCGTCCATATTGCTTTTTCTTCCGTTGATATAGATCAGGGCATTATTTTTCCCTGCTATTTTCAATGCTTTATCATCCGTTGAAGATAATAATGGGGTCTGCTTCAAAAGATCAAAAGTGGTATTTCCCTTTGCAACAGGAGATGCTGCTACATCATATACAAAACGATCACTTTGCTTTTTGAAAACCTGTTTTGTGATGGTAACTCCTTCTATGTTTTTTGTTTTTGCCGTATCAGCTTTCTTTTCCTGCGCAAATGCACAAGTACTGAATACAATGGCCATTGACAAAATTATACGTTTCATGTTGTTTTTATTTAAGAGTGGATTTAGTGTATAAGTTTTATAAATTAGGTTCTGGATTTCACAGCATCGTTAGCTGATTTCATTTCCCTTGCTTTTTTAAGTTTCTGATTCCCGAAATTATAAGTAACTCCGATGCTCATTAACCTTGGATAATTGAAGTTGGTGATATTATTATATTTTCCGTTAGGCTGTACTCCTTTAATACTGTAGAAGCTTTGATTGAATAAGTCACTCACTTCCGCTACAATCGTCCAGTCTCCAGCGATTTTTTTCAGACTGAGATCGAAGCTTTGTCTTGCACCTATCATTCCTCCTTCCATTGCAGTCTGGCTGGCAAAGAAGTAATTCACTCCCAGGAACCAGTCTTTTTTAGAAGAAAGTCTGATGATATTATTGAGGGTTGCAGACATATTGTAGTTTTTGACATCAATGATGTAAGGATCTACTACTTCAGTTTCTCCCGGAACGGGCATAGAAGTTGGGTCTTCAAATACTCCGCCTTTGTAGGTAACATAACCTAAAGTGACAGAATAGTTGGTTGTCCATATATCTTTAAACCAGGATTTGTTCATTCCAAGAGTTAGAGCAATCTCCCTGTTTTTTCCATAATTGGTTCTGATATATCTTAAGAATCTGGTAGTTTCCATAATCGGATTTCCTTTGATGTCCTTTATGATTTTCCCCTCAGAATCTTTTTTAGGAGCTGTTACAGTTCCTTGCAATGGAATCAGGTCTGAGGCTGCTGCATCCTCCACCATATTAAAACTAAGATTGGCATAGAATGCATTTTTGTACATATAATTGATTTCCTGATTATAGTATTTGGAAGCGAGTATAAATGGATTGTTCTGCGTATAATTGGTTGGAGTAAAGTAGGTTCTTGAAGGATTCAGTTCCCAGAATCTGGGTCTTCTGATTCTGCTGGAGAAAGTATAGCTCAGATTATGATCGGAATTGATGGCGTAATTTAAATTCAGATAAGGCAGAAGGTTGTTGTAATTTCTTTCAAATCCTGTTTTATCCACAATATCGCCTGTACTTCTGGTCATTTCGTAACGGGCTCCTATTTTTCCGGATATCTTCTCCGTTAATTTTCTTTCATAATTCAGATAAATCCCAAGTATATTTTCTTTATAAATGAAGTGATTGGTCTGGTTGGGATCGATAATAAATTCTCCCTTTATTAATTTATCCTGTTTGGTGTCGTTATCTGTATTGGTGTGGTTATAACTGATTCCCATTAACCATGTTGCTCCTTTAGCCGTTTTTTTCAGATAATCAATATTGGCAGCGTAGTTGTTGATGATTTGGGGTACTGCCTGATGTAATGCTGAATATTTGTTGATTGTATCATTCGTTAAAGGAAAACTTTCATTGAAACTTACTTTATCCCTGTTGAACCATAAGTAAGAAATGTTGGATGTAAGTTTACTTCCCAGAGAATCTGTTTTCATCTCATAATTCAAATTGAAAGAATGATTTCTTGTTTGTGCATCCTCGTTGTTGACAGTTCTGTTATTTAATACTCCGTTTTGCCAGTTGGTAATATCCAGTACAGAATTGAAACTTTTATTGTATCTCATGTTGTAGGAAAATCCAAGACTGTGTTTTTTATTGATTTCATAATCAACATTGAATCCTCCACCAAAATTTTTGTTAGGATCATCATTAAACCCAAAAGACTCATTTCTGAAAGTAGGATCACCGTTGGATAGCGTATATCTTTGTCTGTCTGTCCAGCTTCCCGTTCTGAAATTAGAATTACCGGACCATTTTCCCTGTCTGAAATTAAAAGAAGCTCCCGCATTAGGATTATTGTAATAAGCCTGCTCGTTCTGCATTTTCAACGTTCCGTTATAGCCGTTGTTTTTGCTTTTTTTCATGACAATATTGATGACTCCTTCTTTGGATTCAACCTGAAATTCACTTCCGGGAACTGTGATGACTTCTATTTTCTGGATATCCTCAGAAGGTGTGGACTTCAGCATTTCAATCAATGCCTCAGAATCCATATTGGTTTTTTTATTGTTGATATAAATGACTGCATCATTTTTTCCCAAAATCTTCAGCGTTTTTCCGTCTATGCTGGAAATCATCGGTGTTTGTTTCAAAAGATTAAAGGTGTTGGTTCCTTTAGCGATAGATGAAGAAGCTACATCGTATACCAAACGGTCACCCTGCTTTTTGAAAACCTGCTTCTTGAGATTCACTGCATCAATAGCATTGACTTTCAAACTATCTTTTTTCTGCTGGGCAGTGATAAGTCCACCGAAAAATAGTGCTACAATAAGAATTTGAGTCTTCATGATTATTCTTTTTTAATTAATAGCTTGTATGGTTTGTTATTTAACATTACAAAGATATATAATAAATTTAGTATTATGCAATACAAAGTACTTAAAAATATTTTTAAATCATTATAATCAATTGATTATCAATTAATAAAAATTTACATTAAAATATTGATTGCTTGACCTTTCTGTATAATAAGACAAATAAATGATGCAAAATGTTACATCAATGAAAGAAATTATGAGAAATTTTTAATTAATACCTGGAATTTATTCCCATTAGCTCCGGAGTTATGCTTCACACAAAGACATATGTGAATCGGGGTTGTAATAACTGTAAAAATAAAAAAGGACCGAAAAGGTCCTTTCATTATATTGTTTATTCTCTGTCGAATCGGGCGAGTTTTTTATCTACCCAAACCGTTGCAAAGGGGAAGAACGCAGATAATAGGGCAAAAACAAAATCTTCATCATCCCAATTATAAATTTTTCTGGCAGGAAGGCAGAGTAAAAGGTAAAGGGTAAAAAATAAGCCATGTAAACTACCAATAACACTGATGAAGATGATAGAGTATAAATTTTCATCATACCGGATCCAGATCATCGCAACACCATACAACAAAAGACATGAAATGGCCTCCGCAAGACAAATTTGCTTAAACCATCTGATGATTTTTTCCTGAGAATATTTTGAGAATATTTTTTCGATGAAGTCCATTTCTTAAATTATGAGGTGAGAGATAAAAGGTAAGAGTCTTTCTCTTGCTTTTAATTTTAGCCTCTCATTTCCACTATGCAAAATTACTTATAAAAACTACTACCATCCAAATATTCAAAAACTTCTGGTGGCAGCATAGGTCTTACATTTTTACCATCCTTTATCATATTACGGATTTCTGTAGCTGAAAGCTCTATTATGGGTGCTTTTACCAGAGAGATATTTTCATGCTGTAAATATTCGGAATCTTTTTTCTCACCTTCAAATACTCTTGGGTAAACAATAATATGATGATTTTTGATCAGGATATCAGCATTTTTCCATTTGTGAAGGCTTTTCAGATTATCTTCTCCCATGATCAGACTGAAAGAATAATCAGGATATTTTTCATGAAGATAAGTTAGCGTATCAATAGTGTAGCTTGGTTTCGGAAGAGAAAATTCCACATTGGAAGCTCTCATATTTGGATAGTTCTTTACCGCAAGTTGTACCATATCAAGCCTGTTATGGTCATTGAGTAAAGATTTTTTGTCTTTAAAAGGATTTTGAGGACTTACTACAAACCAAAGTTCATCCATATCAGAATTTTCCAGAATATAATTAGCCAGAATAAGATGCCCGATATGAATAGGATTGAATGATCCGAAAAATAAACCGATTTTTTTCATTTGTTCAGGTAGCAGATTATAGATACTAGTAATTAATCCCTGAATTTTACATCCTTGATATTAAGATAATGAGTGACATTGCCTTTCCAGTGATTTTCTTCCAGGGTAAAAGCAAGATCAAAGTTTTTATTTTTAAAATCGTCAACAAACTGTCCCAGCTTGAACCCGACACATTCAATATTTCGTCCTGTAGATTCCTGTTTGATATAAAACTTCAGATGATTATTATCTTTTCCCATTGTTTTTACATAGCCGGAAAGTTTCTGATCCGTTAGTGTAAAAATAGGTTTCATATTATGCGGTCCAAATGGAGCCAGTTTTCGGTGGAAATTGATAAACTCTCTGTTGATTTCATCTACTTTAATCTCTGTATCAATCGTAATAGAAGGTTCTTTCTGATGATCTTTGATTTTTTCCGAAACAATTCTTTCAAATTTTTCCTTGAAAGCATCAAATTTATCCTTCTCCATCGAAAGTCCGGCCGCAGCATGGTGTCCCCCGAATTTAAGGAAATATTCAGAACACATATCAAGAGCTTCGTGTACGTCAAAATCAGAAACAGATCTTGCGGAAGCTACCATTTCCCCGTTATTACCATCAGTAAAAACAAGTGTAGGTTTATAATACGTTTCAATAAGTCTTGACGCTACAATACCAATCACTCCTTTATTCCATTCCGGATGATAAACAATAGTAGTATGCTTGGTTTCCTGCTGGGATTCTATGATCTGATTCAGGGCAGAAAGAGTAGAGTTCATATCCAGCTCACGCCTTTCATCATTAAGGTTCATGATATCATTCACAATCTGATTGGCATGTTTCAGATTATCAGAAACCATAAGCTCTACAGCTGCTTTACCATGGGAAATTCTTCCGGCAGCATTAATTTTAGGAGCGATTTCAAAAACAATATTGGAAATTTCAAAATGAGAAAGCTTATCCTCAGGAATCAATAATCTTAAACCAAGATTTCTGGTCTTTCTGAGGGTTTTTAATCCCATTTTAGCCAGAACCCTGTTTTCTCCTGTCATCGAAACAATATCTGCAGCAATGGAGATTGCCAGAAGATCTGTCAGCTCAAATAATTCTGCTTCCGGTAATTTATAAATGGTATTAAGTCCCTGACAAAGTTTAAAACCAACGCCACATCCTGACAATTCCTTGAAAGGATATCTGCAGTCACTTCTTTTAGGATCAAGTACAGCCGCAGCATTAGGAATCTCTTCACCCGGAAGGTGATGGTCACAGATAATAAAATCGATGTCCAGATTACGGGCATAGTTGATCATATCAAGGGCTTTGATTCCACAGTCCAGAGCAATGATTAACGAAAAACCATTTTCTTTGGCGAAATCAATTCCTTCGGTGGAAATTCCATATCCTTCAGAATTTCTATCCGGAATATAATAATCCAGATATTTTTTCTCAACAATTTTGCTGAGATAAAGGTACATCAAAGCAACAGCTGTGGTTCCGTCCACATCATAGTCACCATATACCAATATTTTTTCTCCATTTTCAATGGCGGTGGCAATACGCTCTACAGCCTTTTGCATGTCTGCCATTAAAAACGGATTGTGTATATCGTTAAGGTTGGGTTTGAAGAATTCTCTGGCCTTTTGATAATTGTCAATTCCCCTTAGAACGAGGATTTTAGATTCAAAAGTACCAAAACCAAGTGACGAACTTAGTCTGTCAACAACTTCCTCATCGGGTTCAGGCTTGTAAATCCATTTTTGACTCATTTCACAAAAATAAGGAAAAAAGTTCTAAAAGCATCTTTAAAAATCAGCAAATTAGATTTTAAAATAGGTGGCATAAGAATGAGAAAATTGATACTTGTTAGTTAAATTGATCAGAATAATTATATTTTTTTTCATTTTAAAAATGATCTCTGTAGGAAAATTATATTCATTCAAACTATATGTATCACACGTTTCTATGATTGTTTTGTTTAAAATAAACGGTAAGAACTTTCGGGTTTCTTTCTAATAATAAAAAAATAACATTCAATGCGGATATTAGGAGAATTTTTGACTTAGTAATTGTTAAAAAATGTTATCTTCGTGCTCCAAATTTTAAATGACTATGAAAAAAATTATGCTAAGCCTTATGTCATTTGGGGCTATGTATTCGATCAATGCACAGAAGATTAACCTTGGAAAAGCTGCCGGGATGGTTTCAAATGGCGCAAAAGCCTTAACATTTACCAACGAAGATGCTATTAAATTATCCAAAGAATCAGTAGACTGGATGGATAAAAACAATCCTGTAGCAGGGCCTAAAGATCCATATACTGTGAGACTGAACAGGCTGTTTGGAAAACATAAATCTCAGGATGGTCTGAACCTGAATTATAAAGTTTATAAAGTAAAAGATATCAATGCATTTGCCTGTGCAGACGGAAGTGTACGCGTATTCTCTTCATTAATGGATATCATGACTGATAATGAATTGCTTGCTGTAATCGGACATGAAATTGGCCATGTAAAGAATCAGGATACCAAAGATGCTATGAAATCAGCCTATCTGAAGGCGGCTGCATTAGATGCTGCATCATCAGCTTCGTCAGCCGTAGCTACCCTTAATGAAAGCCAGGTAGGAAAGATGGCGAATGCCTTTTTAGATGCTTCGCACAGTAAAAAGCAGGAGTCTGAAGCAGATACTTATTCATATGACTTTATGAAAGCTAATAAATATGATGTAGTAGGTGCTTATACGGCTTTTAAAAAATTAGCTTTACTTTCAGAAGGAAGTACACAGACTAATTTTGAAAAAATGTTCAACTCTCATCCCGACAGCAACAAAAGAGCAGAATCTATCAAAAAGAAAGCAGAGAAAGAAGGTTTATGGAAAGATCCGGGAACTGTAGCGTTACCCACTGCTAAATTGACGAAATAATTATTTTATTTATTGTTTAAACGAAAATACCTCAAAGCATTGCTTTGAGGTATTTTTATATAAATTTTAATGCTGTTCTGATTAAGAATACATTTTTTCTCTTAATTCTTTTACCTTTTTATCAGCAAGGTATTCGTCATAAGTCATTTCTCTGTCAATGATTCCGGTAGGAGTCAGTTCAATGATTCTGTTACAGACTGTTGAAAGCATTTCGTGGTCATGAGATGCCAGTAAAAGATTTCCTTTGAAGTTAGATAAAGAGTTGTTCAAAGTTGTGATACTCTCAAGGTCTAAGTGGTTGGTAGGTTCATCCAATAAGAGAACATTAGCTTTCTGAAGCATCATTCTACTGAACATACATCTCATTTTTTCACCTCCGGAAAGTACTTTACAAGATTTCAAAGCCTCATCTCCTGAGAACAGCATTCTTCCTAAGAATCCTCTTACGAATTCTTCGTGACGCTCTTCATCGTTCTTTGTAAACTGTCTCAACCAGTCAACCAGGCTTAGGTCTTCCTGGAAGAAGTTGGTGTTGTCCAAAGGCATGTGAGACTGATTGGTAGTAACTCCCCATGCAACCGTACCTTTGTCCGCTTCAACATTTCCAGCCAGAATTTCGAAAAATTCTGTAATGGCTAAAGAGTTTTTGGAAAGTACAGCTACTTTATCTCCTTTTTTAAGATTTAAATCAACATTAGAGAATAATAATTCTCCGTCTTTTGTTTTCTCAAGACCTTTTACATCAAGGATCTGATCTCCTGCTTCTCTCTCCATTTCGAAAATAATAGCAGGATATCTTCTTGAAGAAGGTTTAATATCGTCAATATTTAATTTGTCGATCATTTTCTTTCTTGCAGTGGCCTGTTTTGCCTTAGCAACGTTAGAGCTGAAACGTGCAATGAAATCCTGAAGTTCTTTTTTCTTCTCTTCAGCTTTTTTATTGGCCTGAGCTCTTTGTCTTGTTGCCAATTGAGAAGCCTGGTACCAGAAAGAATAGTTACCTGTATATAGGTTAAGCTTAGAATAATCAAGGTCACCAATGTGGGTACAAACCGTATCAAGGAAGTGACGGTCGTGAGATACAACAATTACCGTGTTTTCATAATCAGCAAGGAAGTCTTCCAGCCATGAGATGGTGTCAATGTCAAGGTCGTTGGTAGGCTCATCCAGAATCAATACATCAGGGTTTCCGAAAAGTGCCTGAGCCAAAAGTACTTTTACTTTGTCTTTGTTCTCAAGTTCACTCATCAGCTGCCAGTGCATATCATCCGTAATTCCTACGTTAGAAAGCATCGTCTGAGCATCAGATTCGGCAGTCCAGCCACCCATCTCATCATAAATTACACCTAATTCTCCGGCTTTAATACCGTCTTCGTCAGAGAAATCTTCCTTTGCGTATAACGCATCCATTTCCTCTTTTATCTCAAATAATTTCTTATTACCTCTTAAAACAGCTTCAAGAACCGTAAATTGATCGTATGCAAAGTGATCCTGCTCCAAAACTGACATTCTTTTCCCTGGTTCCAGAGATACATGCCCTGTTGTAGGATCCTGCTTTCCTGTTAGTATTTTCAGGAATGTAGACTTTCCCGCACCGTTTGCTCCGATGATCCCGTAGCAGTTTCCTTTGGTAAACATAATATTTACCTCGTCAAAAAGAACTCTTTTCCCGAATTGTAAAGATAAGTTAGATACTGTTAACATATAGTTTTGTAAATTTGGCGCAAAAATACGAAAAGAATTTGGGTATTTTGTAATAATATAATAGTCAAGTTTTTAAATGTATGGTATTTTTTATATATTTCATTAACGAAATTTTAAAATGATGAAGATTGAGAAAACAGTTAGCATATTAAATAAGAGAGCCCGTTTTGAATATGAAATTCTCGAAGAATACGAAGCCGGAATGGTTTTGACGGGTACGGAAATAAAATCTTTACGTTCATCCAAAGCATCCATTACAGAATCCTTCTGTCAGTTTATTGATGGGGAATTGTACATCATCAACATGATGATTGATGAGTATAAATTGGGAACTTTTTACAATCATAAAACAAAAAGGGAACGGAAATTGCTCTTGCACAAAAAAGAATTACAAAAACTTGAAAAAAAGTTAAAGGATGCCGGGAACACCATAATACCTTTAAAATTATATATTACTGACCGAGGGAAAGCAAAGGTGCTGATAGCGCTTGGTAGAGGGAAAAAACTTTTCGATAAAAGAGAGGCGATAAAAGATAGAGAAAATAAACGGAACCTCGACAGAATATTAAAGAAAAGTTAAAAATCATTTGAAAAACTTTGTATATAAAGAAAAATTATATTTATTTTGCATTATCAATTATTTAATCATTTAATTCTATGAAAAATCTAAAATTAGGAATTTCAGCATTGGCGCTTACTGTTGCCTCTACTGTTTTCGCACAGACTACCAACAATCCGTGGTTAATCGGAGTTGGTGCTCATGCTGAAAACCACGTAGCAGCAAGAGGTAACTTCAGTAATACGTTCTCTGCTAACAATTTGACAAAAAGTATGTTCAATGTGAACAACTTTTCTATTACACCTCCACTATCTAAGTTAACAGTTGCTAGAAACGTTGGAAAAGGTTTAGTAATTGACTGGCAAACTTCTGTTGGAAATGTTGAAAACAAAAGATTCAACATGGGGAAAGAATTTTTCCTAATGACAGGTCTTGGTTTCCAGGCTCACGCTGCAGGTCTTTTATGGAACGAAGAATCTTGGTTTGATCCATATTTAAGAGTTGGTGCTAACTACTTAAGACATGATTATACAGCTCTTACTTTCCCTAGAACATCTGTTGACGCTAACGGTAACGCAATCGAAACTGTAACAAACGGTAAGGATGGTAACGAAAATGGTAAAGCTAATCACTTTACTGTAGCTACAGGTGCTGGTGCTAACTTCTGGGTAACTAAGAACTTCGGTCTTGGTATTCAGGGAGATTATGTATCAACTCCAGGTGATAAATCTACTGTTGCTAACTTCTGGCAAGCTTCTGCTTCTATCTTATTCAGATTTGGAAACAGAGATAGAGATAAGGATGGTATCCTAGATAAAGATGACCTTTGTCCAGATACTCCAGGTTTACCAGAATTCCAAGGATGTCCTGATACTGACGGTGACGGAGTTCCAGATAAAGACGATCAATGTCCAGAAGTGGCTGGTCCAGTTGAAAACAACGGATGCCCTTGGCCAGATACTGACGGTGACGGTGTAATCGATAAAGATGACGCTTGTCCTACAGTAGCAGGTCCTGCTGAAAACAACGGTTGTCCTTGGCCAGATACTGACGGTGATGGTATCTTAGATAAAGATGATGCTTGTCCTACTGTTCCAGGTCTTCCTGAATACAACGGATGTCCAGCTCCTAAGAAACCAACTGCTGTTGTTGCTACTGAAGCTCTTAAAGATATCTTATTTGATTTCAACAAAGCTACAATCAGACCTCAATCTAATGATAAATTAGACAGTGCTGCTAAGATTATCAAAGATGCTCCAGCTGAAAACTTCGTAGTAGTAGGTATGACAGATGCTAAAGGTGCTGCTGCTTACAACTTGAAACTTTCTAAACAAAGAGCTGCTGCTGTAGTAGGTGCTTTAGAAGCTAGAGGTGTTAACCCTGCAACATTGAAATCTATCGGTATCGGTTCTCAGGAAGCTACTGTTCCTGCAACTGCAAGTGATGCTGAAAGACAACAAGACAGAAAAGTTATCGTAAGAGCTATCTCAGGTGCTGAGTGGGATACTTACAAGAAAAATGACTTAACTGTAGCTAAACCAGCGAAAAAAGCTACTAAAAAAGCTCCAGCTAAGAAAAAAGCTGCTGCTAAAAAGAAAAAATAATTAATTTTTCTAAATAATGAATACCTCCAATTTGATTGGGGGTATTTTTTTTTTGTGGACTTTTGAGTAATTTTGTTGGAAATTTAAAAATTAAAATGGGAAGAGCATTTGAATATAGAAAAGCTTCTAAAATGGCCAGATGGGACAAGATGGCCAAAACATTCTCTAAAATTGGAAAAGATATTGCTTTAGCAGTGAAAGCTGGCGGAACAGATCCGGAATCCAATCCTGCATTGAGAAGATGTATCCAAAACGCAAAAGGGGCGAATATGCCTAAGGATAATGTTGAAAGAGCAATTAAGAAAGCAAGTGGTGCAGATGCAGAAAACTATGAAGAAATCACTTATGAAGGTTATGGGCAAGGTGGTGTTGCTTTTTTTGTAGAATGCACTACGAACAACACTACAAGAACTGTAGCTAATGTAAGAGCTGTTTTCAATAAGTTTGATGGTAACCTTGGGAAAAATGGTGAGCTGGCATTTATCTTCGACAGAAAAGGTATTTTCACAATAGATTTAGCCCAGATTAAAATGGATTGGGATGATTTCGAAATGGAAATGATTGATGGAGGTGCAGAAGATGTGGAAAAGGATGAGGAGGAAGTAATGATCACTACAGCTTTTGAAGATTTCGGTTCTCTATCTCACAAATTGGATGCGCTTGGAATTGAAGCAAAAAGTGCAGAACTTCAGAGAATTCCAAACAATACAAAAGAAGTAAATGCAGAACAGTTCAAGGCTAATATGAAAATGCTTGAGCGTTTCGAAGAAGATGATGACGTGCAAAACGTTTACCACAATATGGAAATCACAGAAGAGCTGATGAACTCTTTATAAAAAATAACATAGCATTCATATACAGTTAATTTTCAATTAGTTTCTTTGTACAAAACTATGAAAAGAAACGTTGAATTAGTTGTTATATCGGATGTTCATTTGGGAACTTATGGATGTAAGGCTAAAGAATTGTTGAGATACCTCAATTCTATCCACCCTAAAACATTAGTTTTAAACGGTGATATTATTGATATCTGGCAGTTTAAAAAGTCTTACTTCCCTAAACCTCATTTGAAGGTAATCAGAAAGGTTATTTCACTGGCTACCAAAAACACAGATGTTTATTACATTACAGGCAATCATGATGAAATGTTCCGTAAGTTCACAGATTTTGAGCTGGGAAAACTTAAAGTCTGTAATAAAATCTGTCTGAACATAGATCAGAAAAAAACCTGGATATTTCACGGTGATGTTTTCGATGCATCCGTCCAGCATTCCAAATGGATCGCCAAACTCGGCGGAAAAGGTTACGACCTCCTTATTATTATCAATAATGTTGTAAATTGGTTCTTAGAAAAAATGGGTAAAGAAAAATACTCGTTTTCCAAAAAGATCAAAAACAATGTGAAAAAAGCAGTAAAATATATCGGTGATTTTGAACTTACTGCTTCTGAGCTGGCCATTGACAATCATTATGATTATGTCGTTTGCGGACATATCCACCAACCGCAGATCCGTGAGGTTGTTAATAAAAAAGGATCCTGTACTTACCTGAATTCCGGTGACTGGATTGAAAATCTGTCCGCTTTAGAATATCATGATAAAGAATGGAAGATTTTTTATTACGATGAGCATAAGCATTTGCTGAAAGATGATGAAGCTGAAGAAATTCCGGACATGGATAATTCTGCTCTTTTAAAAATTGTAACCAACTTTTCCTAAATGAAGGTTTTGTATGCATTCCAGGGTACTGGAAACGGACATGTTGCCCGAGCACAGGAAATTATTCCTCTTCTCAAAAAACATGTGTCTGTTGATACCTTGATCAGTGGGCACCAGTCGCAATTAAAGGCTGATTTTAATATTAATTTTCAACATAGAGGTATTTCTCTTCTTTATAATAAAACAGGCGGTTTATCCTACCGAAAAACATTTACAGAAAATAAATTCTTTGAAGCTGTTAAAACCATCAGAGAACTGGAGCTGTCACAATATGATTTGATTATCAATGATTATGAACCTTTGACAGGTTGGGCTTCCAAACTGAAAAAATTTCCCATGATAGAACTCAGCCATCAGGCTTCCATGAGTTTTGTGGAAACACCCAAACCAGAAAAAAAAGATTTTCTGGGAGAAATGATTTTAAAATATTACGTTCCCAGCCAAAGAAAAATCGGTTTTCATTTTGAAAATTATCATCCGCAGATCAAAAAACCTGTAATCAGGAGAAAGATCAGAAATCTGAACCCTTATAAACAGGGATATTATCTGGTCTATCTTCCCAGTTTTGCAGATGAGAATATCATTAAGGTTTTAAGAAAAATTCCCGTGGAGTGGAAAGTGTTTTCAAAATACAGTAAAGTACAGGTCAAGGTAAAAAATGTGGAAGTATTTCCTATTGATGAAAGCCAGTATCTGAAATACTTTGAAGGCTGCGACGGAATTTTGTGCAATGCAGGTTTTGAAACTCCGGCAGAAGCATTATTTATGGATAAGAAACTATTTGTGATTCCCATCCACAATCAATATGAGCAGGAATGCAATGCATGTGCCCTTGACAAAATGGGAATCCGTAATTCCAAGGTTTTAAATCTTCAGGAAATTATGGAGTGGGTAGCGTCAGATCATCATCTCAGAGTAGATTATCCGGATGATATTGAAGACATCCTTCTTAATGAAGTTTTAATTCTTTAAAAAGATATCATCCACATCACTCATTCTCATCATTACAGATCTTGCATAGGAACAGTGCGGATATACTTTCCAGTTATTTTCTCTGGCAAATTTGATGGCTTCTTCCACTAAAAATTTTCCCATTCCTCTGCCTTCAAATTCGGGATGTACCAATACGAAAGAGATAATGAATTTATGGTCTTCCGGGAAAATAGTATAGGTAAGTCTTCCTACTTCTTTTGTTTCATTATTTAAAGTAAGAACACCGCCATTTCCGGATTTATTGTTTTCAAATTTCATGATTCAGGACTTTATTCTTCTATATACAAAAATTACACCGAGCTTTGCATAAGCAATAAGCAATAAGCAATAAGCAATAAGCAATAAGCAATAAGCAATAAATGTTTTTAAATTGATAACCATTCACTTGCGAAGCAAAATTGACCATAGATCTACCTAATTATCTTTCCCCGTATAATAGTTGTAGTCTTTGATAATCACATTGATAAACTGCCTTTCCGTCATTTTCGTAGGATCTATTTCCAGTTTCAGAATGCTTTTGATTTTTTCGGATAGTTTATTGATGATCTGGCGGTCATCTACTTTCAGAGCTTTGGTGTAATTATCTTTGATGATTCTCATATCATTATCACTCAAAGCAATTACCTGAGGGAAAGAAGGAACATAATTTTCATGGATATTCTCCAGAATTGTATGAGAAATATTAATGTTGTTTTTTAGAGAGATAACGGCCGTTCCGGAAGCAATGTCACCCAAACGCTGATTATTTTTAGAAACAATCATAGAAATAAGTCCTACTACTCCGGCAAATGAAACATCTACAATTCTGAAAACCCACCGGATCATATAATCTGCGAAACTAGCCTGATAACCGTCAATTTTCACTACTTTTATTTTCATGAGTTTTTTACCGGGAGTCTGACCTTCCATTAAACTTTCCAACACAAGAGGATAAATATAAACAGGAAAGGTAAGAACAAGATAGACAGCCCGTATCGACCAGCCGTCAAGACCATCCAGAAGATATCCCAAATCAAGAATATTGAAGAACAGATACAGGATAATAACCACGTAGGCAATTCTGATCAGGAGATCAATAATGAAGGCAAGCATCCTTTCTCCTACGCCTGCAATATTAAAATTAATATTTACATTTTGTGAGGTATTTATCGCAATTTGAGACATATTTTTTATTATTTTAGCCTTAATAATTATGAGAGAAGTTTATTTCATTAAACAAAATAAAGAAAAATGGTTGGGAATCGAACAGGTTATTCAAGGGAAAATAAAAAAAAATCCTGATGACCTGTCCTCATTGTATATAAACCTGATCAATGATCTTTCTTTTGCCCAGACTTATTATCCCAAAAGCAATACTACTGTTTATCTGAACCATTTATCTGCCCAGATTTTTCAGAAAATTTATAAAACAAAAAGAGTAGAGGAGAACAGGCTGGTTTACTTTTTCAAAACTGAAGTTCCGTTGCTGATGTATCAATACCGGAGATATCTGATGTATGCCTTTCTCTTTTTCATTTTGTTTACATCAATAGGAGTGCTTTCTGCCATTTATGATAAAGGCTTTGTGAATATTATACTAGGGGAAGGGTATGTGAATGAAACGATCGAAAATATTAAAAATAATAATGCCGTAGGCGTTTATCAGAGCGGAAGCACTTGGGGAAGCACCATCGGAATTATCTTTAATAATATTCAGGTTGGAGCAAAATTATATATTTACGGAATTGCCGGGGGAGTGGGAACATTGTTCGCATTGCTTTCGAATAGTGTGATGCTGGGAGCTTTTCAATATTTCTTCTATGATTACGGAGCATTGAAAGACAGTGCAAGAGGAATATGGCTTCACGGGGTTTTTGAAATTTTTGCCATGGTAGTAGAAGCGATGTGCGGATTGATTCTGGGCGCGTCTATTTTATTTCCAAGAACATTTTCAAGATTTAACTCGTTTAAAAAAGGATTTAAAGATTCATTTAAAATATTTTTAAGTACTGTCCCTTTCACTATTTGTGCAGGGATTATAGAAGGATATGTCACCAGACATGCATTGAAGATGCCTTTAATTTTAAACCTTATCATCATTTTTGGCTCACTTGCAATTATTGGATACTACTATTTTGTATATCCGTCTGTTGTTTACAAAAAAACTAATAAACACATCAATGATACAATTTTATAAAAAAAGAGATTTTGGAACTTTCATCAGTGACAGTTTCAATTTTTTCAAATTATACGGAAAGAATTATTTCAAAAACTATATTCTGATCAATGGCCTGCTTTTGATCTTAATGGTCACTGTGGTGATTTTCGGGTATAAAGAACTCTTTTCACAGATATTCGGATCTAATCTTGGCGGTGAAACGTATTATTTTGAACAGTATTTTTCAGAAAATTCCGGAATGCTGATCACAGTAGGATTACTGACTTTCCTGCTTTTCATGATCCTGATGATTGTCAATTATCTGTATCCTGTTTTTTATTTAAAAAGAATTGCACAGGGAGCAGAAAAAATAAAGACTGATGAAATTCTCGGCGACTTTAAAAACAATGCCGGAAGAATTGGAAAACTATGTCTGGGAATGATCTTTATCGTTACTCCGGCAATCTTATTTGTAGTAGGTTTTTCTTATATCCTGATTTTTATTATTATCGGATTGTTTTTGATCCTGCTTCTTTATCCAACGATATTTAATTTTACTACCTTTCTGATGTATGATTATTTTAATTCGGACAGAGGTTTCTGGGGAAGCTTGAGCTATGCTTTACGTTCTCAGTTTTCTTACCCGAATGGAAGTGAAAAATCACCATACTGGAAATATTGGGGATCTGCATTTGTGATGTTTATTATTATGTATATGATAACATCTATATTCACATTTATCCCTATGATGTTTTTTTACGGATCACTGCTTACCTCTACACCGGACGGAAATTTTGAACAGAATCCTTTTACCGGAACTGCCGGAATCATTTTTTTTGTATTCTATGGATTTTCTATGTTATTTTCATTTTTTCTTTCAAACCTGATGTATGTGAATGCAGGACTGATGTATTATGACAGCAGAACAGATCTTCACCAGAAAGTAGAATTGGCAGAAATAGATACGATTGGAATCAATGAATAGAATCAATGAATAAAATTATTTTTTTCATACTGCTTTTTTTCTCACTTGGGCTGGTTCATGCTCAGGATGATAATTCCGATTCTGATGATCTGGTAGATTCACTATACACCACCGGACATTACAGAAATATGCTGCGTGCGGATTCTGTGCTGATGAAAAATCCGGTATCGGAGAATGAGGTGTATCCGAAAACATTCAAAGAAAATATTCCGTCAAGATATAAAGGAAATGAATTTGACTATTCCGTATCAAAACCGAGAGAATCTTTCTTTCAAAAGCTGATGCGAAAAATCAATCAGATTATACAGAGTATTTTTGGAGAAACAGCGTTCACTAAATCGGCAGAGCTGACCACGATCATTATTCGTCTGTTTGCAATTATTCTTGTCGGTTTTCTGTTGTATTTTATTATTAAATATATCATGGGAAAAGACGGGAATTTTATTTTTGGTAAAAAAAATAAAAAACTGGATCTCAATGTACAGGAACTTCATGAGAATATCCATGAAATCAATTTCCCTGAAAGTATCGCGAAATTTGAACACGCAGGAGATTATCGTTCCGCAGTTCGGTATCAATTCCTGTTTGTTCTTAAAAAACTGAGTGACAAAAAACTGATCAACTGGAATCCGGAAAAAACCAATAAGGACTATGCCTCAGAGTTAAAAGCTCATCATCTGAAGGGTGACTTCTCCAATCTGTCTTATATTTTTGATTATGTATGGTATGGTGAATTCAGAATTGAAGAAGAGAGCTATCAGAAATTTAAAAATCAGTATCAGGCATTTAAACCATAACTATAGTAACCATGAACAAAACTTTCAAAACATATGCTGTAATTTTCATCATTGTGATGATTATTTTGGCGTTGCTTGAAGTTAACAAAAAAGAAACGACAGACTGGCGGAAGAATTTTGATATCAATGAGAAGTCTCCGTTTGGACTGTTTGTTTTTAATAATGAAGCGAAATATCTTTTTAAAAATAATCTTAAGAAGATTGAACAGGTTCCTTATGAATATTACAGCCAGCACAAAAAGGGAGCTCACAATATTGTAGTCATTGAAAATAACCTTGACGGTGAGTCATGGAAAAAAATTCTGTCTCAGATATCTGAAGGTTCGGATGCATTTCTGATGGTAACCCGCATGCCTAAAGAAATTTCTGATAGTATCGGATATTACGATTCTGAGATCTCTTTTGAAGAAGAAAATGTCCTGAAACTTACCGATAAAAAATTTCAGAATGATTTTATTAAATTAGATAAATTTCCATCGGGCAGAGGATTTTCCTTTATCAAACCTAAAGTGGAAGTACTGGGGAAAACAGTTGAGAAGAAGAATACAGATCAGGCCAATTTTATTAAAGTAAAGTTTGGTAAAGGATATATCTATGCTCATACAGAACCTCTTTTCCTGACGAATTATTATCTTCTGAAACCCGGCAATGTAAAATATGCACAGGATGTGTTTTCATATCTTCAGGATAGAGAAACCCTTTGGTTCGTATCCAACAAAAGTTCTGAATCACGCTTTTTCATGAGATTTATATTGTCAAATCCACCTTTAAAATATGCATGGTGGGTATTTTTAGGAGGACTTATTCTTTTTATCTTTTTTAATGCAAAAAGGAAACAGAGGATAGTTCCTGTAGAAGAGCCATTAAGAAATACTTCCCTGGATTTTGTGAAAAGCATTGGAAATCTGTATCTTCAGGAAGGCGATTTTCATGATATGATGGCCAAGAAGGCACAGTATTTTCTGAACAAAGTGAGAATGGATCTGTTGATAGATACTCAGAATTTAGATGAAGAGTTTGCAAAAAAATTACATCTGAAAACTGGTAAACCCTTAGAAATGATCAGTGAAGCAATAGTACTTATCAAAAAAGCCCAGGATCCTTACGCCAGTGTTATGAAGGAAGATCTTACAAGGATCAATAAGCTCCTTGATGAAATACTTAAATAATATAACAATAGAATAACCTAACCATATAACAGTTTTTCAATGCTAAAATGTCTGTTCGTTAGAACACATATAATTGTAGATAGTCATTGTTAAACTAGCAAATTAAAATTATTATGGAAAACTTTGATAACCCGAATATAGAAAACCAAAGCGCTATCAATCTTAACAAACAGGAAGAGCAATTTCAGTCGAGAATTGATATGATTGAACTTCGTGCGAGTTTAGAGAAAGTAAAATCTGAGATCGGAAAAGTAATTGTAGGACAGGAAAAAATGATTGAACATCTTTTGGCTGCATTACTTTCAAACGGACACGTGCTTATTGAAGGAGTTCCGGGAGTAGCAAAAACAATCACGGCAAAATTATTAGCCAGAACCATTGATGTAGGATTTAGCAGAATTCAGTTTACTCCGGATCTGATGCCTTCCGATATTTTGGGAACTTCTGTATTCAACGTGAAAAACTCAGAATTTGAATTTAAAAAAGGACCTATCTTTTCCAATTTCATACTGATTGATGAGATCAACAGATCGCCGGCAAAAACGCAGTCTGCCCTATTTGAAGTAATGGAAGAAAGGCAGATCACGATGGACGGTACACGGTATGCGATGGGTGAACCTTTCCTTGTTATCGCTACACAAAACCCTATTGAACATGAGGGAACGTACCGGCTTCCGGAAGCTCAGCTGGACCGTTTTCTATTCAAAATCAATGTAGGATATCCTAATCTTGAACAGGAAATTGCGATCATTAAAAATCAGCACGAAAGTAAAAAAGAAGATAAAACAGAAGGAATCAATCGTGTCATCAGTGCAGAGCAGTTGAAAAACTATCAGCATCTGGTAAAAGAAATCATTGTGGAAGCACAGCTGATGGAATATATTGCTAAGATTATCATCAATACCAGAGAAAATCAGTTCTTATATCTGGGGGCTTCTCCAAGAGCTTCACTCGCACTTCTGACAGCTTCCAAAGCGTTTGCTGCACTAAGAGGAAGAGATTTTGTAACCCCTGAAGATATTAAAGAGGCAAGCTATGCTGTTTTAAGGCACAGAGTAATCGTTTCTCCCGAAAGAGAAATGGAAGGTCTTAGCGCAGATGAAATTATCCGCCAGATTTTAGAAGGAATAGAAATACCGAGATAGGGTAGTAGAAAGAGGGGCTTGGATCATCATTCCTAAAACCTTTCATCTGCAACTTGCCGCCTAACCAATGAAAAACTTATACATCAATACACGTTTCTTTTTTACACTCATCGCAGTGGGGATCCTGTATGTCCTTGCATTTTTCTTTCCGGTGATGATGTGGGGAGCCCATCTTGCACTGTTGATCTGTTTTCTTGCAGCAATGGTAGATTTTCTGTTGCTGTTTAATCAAAAGAATGCCTTACAGGTTCAGAGAATTTTGCCTGAAAAATTGTCCAACGGAGATGAGAATTTTGTAAAAATCGATATTAAAAATAATTACAGCTTCACTATAGCCACTAAAATTATTGACGAAATTCCGTTTCAATTTCAAAAGAGAGATTTTCTGATTGAAAAGCAGATCGCTTCTGGAGGCAATACATTTTTTCAATACACATTAGAGCCTAAAGAAAGGGGAGAATATCATTTCGGAGGACTGAATGTGTATGCATCATCACCTTTGGGATTCATCTCAAAAAGATTTATTTTCCAGAAAGATGCTATGCTTCCTGCCTATCCCTCTTTTATTCATCTCCGAAAATATGAGCTGATGGCTATTCAGAGTGAATTTTTATTGGGTGGAATCAAGAAAGTCAGAAAGCTGGGACACACCATGGAGTTTGAGCAGATCAAAGAATATGTTCCCGGAGATGATATCAGAACGATCAACTGGAAAGCAACTTCCAAGACCAACAGACTCATGGTAAACCAGTTTCAGGATGAAAAATCACAGCGTATTTTTATGTTGATCGATAAAGGAAGAACCATGAAAATGCCGTTCAATGGATTAAGTTTACTGGATTATTCCATCAATGCAACCATGGCACTTTCTCATATTATTTTAAGAAAAGGAGACAGAGCGGGAATGATGACTTTTTCCAAGAAAGCTGAAAATAAAATTGCTGCCGATAATAAATCCGGACAGTTGAAGAAAATCTCTGAAGCGCTTTATAATATTAAAACCGATTTCTTCGAGAGTGATTTCAACCGTTTGTATCAGGATGTAAAATATTCCATCAATCAAAGAAGCTTAATTCTGCTTTTTACCAATTTTGAAACTCTTGACGGATTGAACCGACAGTTGAAATATCTTCGCGGAATTGCCAAAAATCACTTGCTGGTAGTGGTATTCTTCAAAAATTCAGAACTGCAGACGTTGATCAACAAAAATCCTGAAAATATGCAGGAAATTTATGATGAAATTATTGCTGAAAAATTTGAATTTGAAAAGAAACTGATCATCCAGGAACTTCGTAAATACGGAATTTATACCGTATATACCCTTCCGGAAAATTTGAATATCGATGTTATCAATAAATATCTGGAGATAAAAGCGAGAGGAATTTTATAAAATATTTTAAATACAAATCAAAAAATAAAATGGAACTAAAAGAAAAGGCAGGTGCGCTGTTGAAAATAGCTGCCTTAAATGAAGGTGCAAAAGAATATATTCTTAACAATCCTGAGCTCTTTAAACTCTTACTGAAAGCAGCTAAAAGATATATAGGAGGCGAAAAAATGGAAGAAGCTATTGCCACTGCTAAAAGAATTAATGATAAAGGACTTCCAACTTCACTAGAGTTTATGGGAGAAAGTACCCGTTCCGTGGAAGAATCAGAATCAGTAACTCAACATTTTTTTGATTTGATTAATAAAGTGAAAGAAGAGAATATCAATTCTATCATTTCTTTGGATTTATCACATATTGGTCTTGCAATTGATAATGATCTTGCTTATAATAATTTAATGTCATTAGCAGAATCAGCTTACAAAAAAGATATTGAAATAGTGATTAGTGCAGAGGGTATTGATAGAACTGATGATATTATTAATACCTTTTGTAAAATATCGCCTGATTTTCCAAATGTTGGAATTACCCTGCAGGCATATTTAAACCGTACTCCAAAAGACCTTGAACGGATATTGAATGAAACACAAGGGAAAATAAGAATTGTAAAAGGTGCTTTTGCTGTTCCTCCGGGACATGCTGTAGAGAGAGGAAAACATTTAGACGATTTATATATTAAATATATTGAAACTCTTTTCCTTAAAAACAGGAAATGTTCTGTTGCTACCCATCATAATATCGTTCAGAATAGAGTTAAAGAGCTCATTGAACAATATGATATTCCAAAATCTAAATATGAATTTGAAATGTTACTGGGAATACAGGAAGATCTGTTGAATGAAATCTATAAAGAAGGTTACCCGTGCAGACAGTATATTGTGTATGGTGATGAATGGTATCTGTACATGTGTAACCGCATTGCAGAAAATCCGGATAATCTTTTTCAGGCTATGGTTGATATCATGTCTTAGCCTGAGGTTTACTCCATAAAGTTTTTTATATTTGAATAAGAATATAAAAAGAAATCTGAAATATAAACCCATACAATGAAAATTACACTCAACAGAATAAACGACGATTTTTTATTTGAATGTACAAACTCACAAGGAAATTCTATCCTTTTAGATAATACTTCCCAGCCGGGAGCCAAAGGAGTTTCCCCAATGGAAAGTGTACTGATGGCTGTAGCAGGCTGCAGCGGAATTGATGTGGTGTCTATTCTGAAGAAGCAACGTCAGGAAATTAAAAGCTTTCAGGCAGAAGTAGAAGGCGAAAGAGTGCAGGTAGAAGATGCAAAACCTTTTAAATCGATTAACGTTAAGTTCCTTTTGGAAGGAGAAATTGATCCTAAAAAAGCATTAAAGGCTGCAGAACTTTCTTTTGAAAAATACTGCTCTGTATCAAAAACGTTAGAACCGAATGTAGAAATCGGATACGAAGTGTATGTGAACGGAGAAAAAATTTAATCTCTTACATAAAATAGTAAAAAGCCGGATGAAACATCCGGCTTTTATATTACTCATTACCAATTCCTCATTGCTTATTAAAAGGTGAGTCTTGGTTTTATCAGTTTTGCCACTGTAGCTGTCCATCCTGTTTGGTGGGAAGCACCCACACCACGGCCATTATCTCCATGAAAATATTCAAAAAATGTAATATAATCTCTGAAGTGTTCATCATAATTGAACTTTGGATTACCTCCGTTGAAAGCTCTTTGTCCATGTTCATCCTTTAAAAATAGAGAGCAAAGCCTTTTACTTATATTTTGAGCCACTTCATCAAGATTTCTTTTATCACCACTTCCTGTTGGGAATTCTACTTTCAGACTGTTTCCATAGTAATAATGGAAACGCTGAAGACTTTCCACAATCAGAAAATTGATTGGAAACCAAATTGGACCGCGCCAGTTACTGTTTCCGCCAAACATACGGCTGTCACTTTCTGCAGGTGTATAGTAGACTATATTTTCAGACCCATGTACAGAGAAGACAAAAGGATTTTCCTCATATACCTTAGACATGGCGCGGATTCCGTAAGAACTCAGGAATTCATTTTCATCAAGCATTCTGGTCAGAACCTTTGTCAGTCTGTTTTTGCGGAGGATACTCATAAGGTGTTTTCGGCCTTGTCCTTCCTCATCCCAGTGAGAAACCAGTTTGGTCAACTCCGGCTTGTTCTTTAAGATCCACTCCATTCGGGTTCTGAAATTCGGCATCTTTTCCAGTAAGCGGTGGTCAACAATCTCAACAGCAAACATAGGAATCAAACCCACAATACTTCTTAATTTTAAAGAAACACTGTCTCCATTTCCTAGCTGTAGGACATCATAGAAGAATCCGTCTTCTTCGTTCCAAAGCCCTTTCGTTCCTTCGCCCAGGTTTTCCATAGCTTCAGCGATATAAAGATAATGCTCAAAAAACTTGATGGCCATATCTTCATATACCTGATAATACTGGGCAAGCTCCATTGCTATACGCATCATATTCAATGCATACATGGCCATCCAGCTTGTTCCGTCTGCCTGTTCAAGATGCTGTCCGTCCTTTAGTTCCATATTCCGGTCAAAAGCTCCGATATTATCGAGACCAAGAAACCCTCCACCAAAGATATTTTTTCCGTTTTTATCCTTTCGGTTCACCCACCAGGTGAAATTAAGAAGCAGTTTCTGGAAAACTTTCTCTAAAAATAATAAATCCGGTTTTCCGTTAGCTTTTTCATCAATTTTGAAAACACGGAAGCATGACCAGGCGTGTACCGGCGGGTTAACGTCACTCATATTCCATTCATAGGCTGGAAGCTGTCCATTAGGATGCATGTACCATTCCTTAGTAAGGAGCAAAAGTTGTCCCTTGGCAAATTCCGCATCAATGATGGAAAACGGAACACAGTGAAATGCCAGATCCCATGTGGCATACCATGGATACTCCCATTTATCGGGCATAGAAATAATATCCTTATTATGGAGATGATTCCATTCCGTATTTCTTACATATTCGTTGAAATTTCTTGGGGCTTCAAAGTTGGGATCACCTTTCAGCCATTTTCCAATATTGTAATGATAGAACTGCTTATTCCAGAGAAGTCCTGCAAAAGCCTGTCTCTGAACATTTCTTTCATCTTCGTTAACGGTATCATTTTGAATTTCTTTATAAAATTCTTCAGCTTCAGCCTGTCGCGTATTGAATATTTCATCAAACTTTTCAAAAGGCTCATCAGCTTCAGCCGGGCATAATCTGAATTCAAAAACTTTGGATTCTCCGGCACCAATAAGCTCATCAATCAGAAAAGAAGCTTTTGTTCCTTTCTTTGCGGGATTAATCGTATTTGCCTGGTGGGTAATAAAATGATTGATACCATCTTTGAAATATGTATTTTCACCTGCAGGAACTCCATAAAGCTTAGAATTATTGGTTTCATTATCACAAAATACGCTTTGTGCATTGGTATTTCGGGAATAAAGTTTTTTAATGGAGATACTGTCGTGTCCAATATTGATACTTCCGTCATGAGAAGCATTAAGCTCTGCCTTATAGGTGTTGTATCCCCATTTCCAGTTATTTCTGAACCATGCTGTAGGTGCCACCACAATAGGTGCTTCATGCTGGCTTCGGTTACAGACCGTTACTCTGGCAAGAATATCATTGTGATCAGCCTTGCAATATTCAATGAAAATATCAAAATATTCATCATTATCGAAAATTCCGGTATCGAAAATTTCATATTCCGGTTCCTTTTTACTGCGTCTTCCGTTTTCTGCAACAAGGTCATCGTAAGGAAATTCATTGATCGGATATTTATACACCATTTTCATATAGCTATGAGTAGGTGTATTATCCAGATAATAAAAGATTTCTTTGATGTCTTCCCCATGATTTCCCTGAGGATTGCTCAACCCAAAGAATCGTTCCTTTACCATTTTGTCTTTCTTGTTCCAGAATGAAAAAGCAAAACACAAAAGCTGCTTTATATCAGAAATTCCGGCAATACCTTCTTCTCCCCATCGGTAGGCATAGCTTTCTGCATTATTATGGTTGGTAAAATTCCAGGCATTCCCGTTCGGGCTATAATCTTCGCGTACATTTCCCCACTGCCGGTTGCTTACATAAGGTCCCCAGTTTTTCCATTTGGTATCTTGTAATCTATCTTTTTCGGCGGTCATATCTCATCACTTTTCCATACGAAGTTAGTTTTTTTGAGAAGTAATTCCAATTTTTTTCATCTGAATAATTATTAATATACTCTTGGAATACTTGTATTTAAGGGCTTTTTTAAATATTAAAATAATTTTTTTTTGAAATTAAAAGAAAAGAACTACCTTTGCACCATTCGTTCATTCAAATATTGAAAATGTTATCAAGAAAGGTTGAGGGATTAGACCCTATGAAACCTTAGCAACCCTTTGCGCAAGCAAAGAAGGTGCTACGTTCTACCAAAGTATTTTGGACAGATAACTCACTGAAGTTCTTTTCAGCCATTTCCTGTGGCATTTTCAATTGTATTAAAATTTAATAGAATTGAAAACAGAACTAAACTATATTAATCTTACGTATCAAACTTATTCCCAAAAGGAATACCATATCCCGTTGAGCTATCAGCTCTTTGGGAAAGATCTGTTTACAGCCCCAGTTATCTTAATCAACCATGCTCTTACCGGAAATTCAAACGTATCCGGAGAAAAAGGCTGGTGGAAACAGCTGGTGGGAAAAAATCAGATTGTTGATACTGATCAATATACCGTTCTGTGCTTCAACATACCAGGAAACGGATATGACGATTTTTTAATTGAAGATTATGAAGACTTTACTCCTTCAGATATCGCAGCGATATTTTTGAAAGGACTTGAAGCGTTACATATCAAAAACTTATATGCCATTATAGGAGGCTCTCTGGGAGGAGGAATTGCCTGGGAAATGCTTTCCAAGCAGCCGGATCTTGCAGAAATATTTATTCCCATAGCCTGTGATTACAGAACACACGACTGGCTTCATGCACAGTGTCTGGTTCAGAAATTTTTATTAAATGATAAAGAAGAACCATTACAGAAAGCGAGAATTCATGCCATGTTGTGCTACAGAACACCGCAGTCGCTCAATGACAGATTTCAAAACCAATATAACCAGGCCAAACAACGCCTGGAATCAGAAGACTGGCTGGTTTATCATGGTAACGCACTAAACGAAAGGTTTAGTTTAAAGAGTTACAAACTGATGAATCATCTCTTGATGAATATAAATGCTGCTGATACAGCACTGGAGAACATACAGGCACGAATGCACATGATCTCCGTAGATACAGACTTATTCTTCCCGGCTTCTGAAATCCGAATGTGCTTTGAAAACTTAAAAGAGAAAAATAAGGATGTGTCTTATCACGAGATCCAATCTATACACGGCCATGATGCCTTCCTAATGGAATATCAACAATTAAATAATATCATTAAAAACATTTTATAGAAGTAATGAAAAATGCTAACGAAATAAAATTTTTGAAGAACAGATCAATCGTCAAATTTGAAGGAGAAGATTTCCTGGGAGAAATCGGTATTGACGGACGAATTTTTAAAGCGCTTACTTTAGCGCGTATCAGTGTAGGCGTAATCTCTCAGCAGGCTGTAGAGAACGGAATTTCTATTCTGGTGCATGAAAATGATGCAGAGAAAGCAGTGGCTTGTCTTATTGATGAATTCGAAGCAGAAAGAAAGTCAGGAAAAGTTTCCCAAATATATAGTATCAATAATGTTTCTGTGATTGGTTTTGTTGCAGAAGATTTCAATAAAGTTTTTGCAGAACTTGCCAGAAACAATGTTTTTCCATTGCTTTTGAACCAGGTAGCAGGAGAAAACAGAGTCAATATCGTAGTGACGTCTTCACAGGATGAAAAAACAAGAAACATCATAGAATCTGAAATTTTCAAAAAGCCAAAGACCGTTCATCTGGCCATTATTGGCCATGGAAACGTAGGGAAAACCTTGATAGAACAAGTACTTGAATCTGCAGAAGAGATTAAAAAACGTAAGAAAATAGACCTTAAAGTCGTTGCGGTAGCCAATTCAAAGAAAATTGCCTTCAACAAAAAAGGATTTGATGCCCATTGGAATGATGAGGTTTTAACAGCAGAGCATCCGTCAAACGTGGAAGAACTGATTAATTTCTCTAATGAAAATCAACTGGAGAACCTGATTGTTGTGGATAACACTGCAAGCAAGGATTTTGTTAAAAACTATCACGCTTTGGCAGAAAACGGGTTTGATCTGGTTTCTTCCAACAAAATTTTCAATACCCTTCCGATTGAAGAATACAGAAAACTAAGATATACGTTGAATAAAAACAACAGACGGTATTTGTATGAAACCAATGTAGGAGCTGGTTTACCGTTAATTGACACCATCAAGTTATTACACCTTTCAGGAGAAAATATCACAAGAATCAAAGGGGTATTCTCAGGAACACTGAGCTATGTTTTCAACAATTTTTCTTTAAGAGGTGATAAATTTTCAACCATCATCAATGAAGCTTTGGAAAAAGGATACACCGAACCGGATCCAAGAGAAGACCTTTCAGGAAATGATGTAGCAAGAAAATTATTGATTCTGGCAAGAGAATTAGACTTAATCAATGAATTTGATGATATCAGCATTCAAAATCTGGTTCCTGAAAATTTACTTGAAGTTTCAAAATCAGAATTCCTTTCAAGACTAGAGGAGCTTGACGAAGAATACCAGAAAATAAAAGAAAACCAGGAACCTGGACATGTATTGAGATATGTAGGTGATCTGCACGGAGATTTACAGAAAGATAAAGGTGAACTGGATGTAAAACTGGTTTCTGTTCCTGCAACTTCAGCATTGGGACAACTGAAAGGTTCAGACTCCATCTTTGAAATCTACACAGAAAGCTATGGAGAAAATCCAATCGTGATTATGGGAGCCGGAGCTGGTGCAAAGGTAACCGCAAGAGGAGTATTCGGAGATATTTTAAGAGTAAGTGAAACAAAATAATATTTAATGTAACAATCTAATAATGTACCAGTTTACCAATAATTGGTGTCGTTATTCTGAGCAAAGCGAAGATTTTAATTGGTACATTGTTAGACTGCTATTTTGGTAAATTAATTAAAACTATATGGAAAATTTTGAAACATCAGCAATAAGAACCCAGACGGAAAGAACTCAGTTTGATGAGCATTCTACGCCGCTCTATCTTACCTCCAGTTTTATATTTCAGGATGCGGAGGATATGAGAGCAAGCTTTGCAGAAGAAAAACCTAAAAATTTATACAGCCGTTTTTCCAATCCTAATGTAACAGAATTTACAGATAAGATCGCTAAAATGGAAGGTGCAGAAACAGGATATGCCTTTGCAACAGGAATGGCAGCCATCTATTCTACATTTGCAGCATTGCTAAACGCTGGAGATCATATTGTGAGCTGCCAGTCAGTATTCGGGTCTACCCACACTTTGTTTACCAAATATTTCCCGAAATGGAATATTGAAACCTCTTATTTCAAAGCAGAAGATGCCGCGAATGTGGAGCAATACATCAAACCTAATACAAAGATCTTATATCTTGAAACTCCTACCAATCCCGCTATTGAAATTCTCGATCTTGAGTTTTTCGGTCAGATCGCCAAAAAGCATAATCTTATATTTATTGTAGATAATTGTTTTGCAACACCTTACCTTCAGCAGCCTATCAAATATGGTGCAGATATTGTGGTACACTCAGCAACGAAACTGATTGACGGACAGGGGAGAGTTTTAGGAGGAATCGCAGTAGGAAAAGAAGACCTGATCAGAGAAATTTATCTTTTCGCAAGAAATACAGGTCCTGCATTGTCTCCTTTTAATGCCTGGGTATTATCAAAAAGTTTAGAAACATTGGCGATCCGTGTAGAAAAACACTGTGAGAATGCCTTGAAGGTAGCTGAGTTTTTAGAAAGTCATCCAAATGTTGAACTGGTAAAATATCCATTCCTGAAATCCCATCCTAGTTATGAAGTCGCCAAAAAGCAGATGAAACTCGGAGGAAATATTGTGGCGTTTGAAATAAAAGGGGGAATAGAAGGAGGAAGAAACTTTTTAGATAAGATACAAATGTGTTCATTGTCTGCTAATCTAGGTGATACAAGAACGATCGTTACGCATCCGGCTTCTACAACGCATTCCAAATTATCAGACGAAGAAAGAAATGAAGTAGGGATTACTGCAGGACTGGTACGTTGCTCAGTAGGATTGGAAAATGTAGAGGATATCATTGCAGATTTAAAACAAGCTTTGGATTAATTCAAATAGCAACTGGTTTTAGCCAAAATAGATTAAAATGAAAAATTCAGAACAATTATATAAAGCTTTATCCGAAAGAATTTTAATTCTTGACGGAGCGATGGGTACCATGCTTCAGAGATACAAATTCGAAGAAGAAGACTACCGTGGAGAGCGTTTTAAAGACTGGGAACATCCGGTAAAAGGAAATAATGACCTGCTTTCTCTGACACAGCCACAGGCGATTGAAGAAGTTCATAAGAAATATCTGGAAGCCGGAGCTGATATTATTGAAACCAATACATTTTCAGGAACTACCATTGCGATGGCAGATTACCACATGGAAGATCTGGTATACGACCTGAACTATGAGTCAGCAAAAATTGCCAGAAAAGCCTGTGATGAGTATACTGCGAAAAATCCAGACAAACCGAGATTTGTAGCAGGATCTATCGGACCTACAAACAGAACAGCAAGTTTAAGCCCTGATGTGAATGATCCGGGATACAGAGCCATCACTTTTGAAGAATTGAGAGTAGCTTACAAACAGCAGTGTGAAGCTTTGTTGGATGGGGGTTCAGACATCCTTCTGGTAGAAACCATCTTTGATACTTTGAATGCAAAAGCTGCTTTATTCGCTATTGATGAACTGCAGGACGAAAGAGGAATTGAGATCCCGATCATGGTTTCAGGGACCATTACCGATGCCTCCGGAAGAACTTTGAGCGGACAGACCGCAGAAGCTTTTCTGATCTCAGTTTCCCACCTGAATTTATTAAGTGTAGGTTTCAACTGTGCATTGGGAGCAGATCAGCTGACTCCTTATCTTGAAACACTGGCTCATAATTCAGAATTCTATGTTTCAGCATATCCGAATGCCGGTTTACCGAATGCTTTTGGAAAATATGACGAAACTCCGGAAGATATGGCAAGGCAGATCAAAGAATATGTAGAGAAAGGATTAATCAATATTATAGGAGGATGCTGTGGTACAACGCCTGAACATATTAAAGCGATTGCTGATCTGGTAGAAAAATATGAGCCAAGGAAATTGAAGAAATTTGTATGATTTGATAGATTTTTTTAATTAAAATCAAGAATAAAGGCTGAAATATTAATATTAACTTTAAGTAAACCACAAAGTTATAAATATGGAAAAGCCAATTTACTTAAAAGATTCCGAGGATGTCAGATTATTTAATGAGCTGAGAAAGAAAGTGAACCAAAGAGTAGAAGCCATTTCTGAAAACAGAGATATCTACATTCAGATCAAAGCAGTCATCCTGCCATTGGTCTATATTGGTTTATATTTTCTCGCTGTTCTTAATGCCGAAAAGCATTGGATCTATATTCTGAGTTTTGTTTTAATGGGAATCTCTCTGGTTTTAATTTATTTAAACTTAATCCACGAAGCGGCCCATAATAACATTTATAAGAGTAAAAGATTAAACGGGCTGGTTCTTCACATTTTTGATTTTGTAGGCGCCAATTCATATATCTGGAAAAAAAGACATATCGCAAGCCATCACGCCTATCCGAACGTAGATGGATGGGATACGGATATCGAACAGAGCGGACTGCTTTTAATTGTACCGTGGATTAAAGCGAAAGGAGTACAGAAGTATCAGGACAAGTTTTTCTTTTTAGTCTATCCGTTGTATTTGTTCAATTGGATGTTTATAAGAGACTTCAGAGACTTTTTTGATAAAGAAAGGGTGATTTTAAAAACCCAGGGAAAGATACCCACCATTGAAAAAGTAAAAATGATAAGCTATAAGCTGTTCTATTTCTTTTATCAGATTGTGGTTCCTGTAGTGTTCTTTAAAGTATCAATAGGATTGGCTTTAGGAGCGTGGTTTTTACAGGTGATATCAGCAAGTATTTTTGCATTGTTTGTTTTACTGCCTTTGCATCCGCTTCCTGATAATGCTTTTCCAAAATTAAATAAAGAGAATGGCCTGCCGTTTAGCTGGCTTCGCCACCAGCTGGAAGTAACCAATGATCTCAAAGAAAATAACTGGTTTGTAAGAAATGTGTTGGGAAATTTCAATTTTCACGTTGCTCACCATCTGTTTCCCAATTACAGTTATATGTATTATAATGAAATTACAGAGGAGATTGAAAAATTTGCTAAAGAACATGGTTTAGCATACAAAAGATTTCCGCTGATTACAGCTTTAAGTAAGCATAGGGATTTATTGAAGCAGAATGCCAATAATGCCTACTATATTTTAGAAGAATAAAATGAAGTATTTAAGATTATCAGGCCTCGAGCCTCTTATCATAACCCCGGAAAGTAATTTCATCAACGTTGGTGAAAGAACAAATGTTGCCGGATCCAAAAAGTTTTTAAGACTGATTAAAGAGGAGAAATTCTCTGAAGCCTTAGATATTGCCCGCCATCAGGTAGAAGGAGGTGCCCAGATTCTGGATGTTAACTTTGATGATGGGTTGATCGATGGAAAAGCATCGATGATCAAATTCCTGAACTTAATTGCCTCTGAACCGGATATTGCAAGAATCCCGATTATGGTAGATTCTTCCAAATGGGAGATCCTTGAAGCAGGTCTTCAGGTAGCTCAGGGAAAATGTGTCGTGAATTCCATCAGCTTAAAAGAAGGCGAGGAAGAATTTATCAAACATGCCAAGGCCATCAAAAGGTATGGTGCAGCTGTCATTGTAATGGCATTTGATGAGGTAGGACAGGCAGACAGTTTTGAACGAAGAATTGAAATTTCAAAACGTTCCTATGATATTTTGGTGAACCAGATTGGCTTCCCCGCAGAAGATATCATTTTCGACTTAAATATCTTTCCGGTAGCAACTGGAATGGATGAGCACAGAAGAAATGCCATCGATTTTATTGAAGCGACACGCTGGGTAAGACAAAACCTTCCTTACGCATCCGTGAGTGGAGGAGTGAGTAATGTTTCTTTCTCTTTCCGTGGAAATGATACGGTGAGAGAAGCCATGCACTCTGTATTCCTGTACCATGCGATTCAGGCAGGAATGAACATCGGTATCGTGAATCCGGCAATGCTGGAAGTGTATGACGAGATCAATAAAGAATTACTGGAGCTTGTAGAAGATGTCATCCTGGATAAAAGAGAAGATGCTACAGAAAGACTTCTCGACTATTCCGAAAAGCATAAATCAGTTAAGAAAGAAAAAACTGAAGACTTAGAATGGAGAAACAATCCATTGCAGGAAAGAATTACCCATGCTTTGGTAAAAGGAATAGACCGTTTTATTGAAGAAGATGTAGAAGAAGCAAGACAATTGGCAGAAAGACCGCTACATGTTATCGAAGTTAATCTGATGACCGGAATGGGAGTCGTAGGAGATTTATTCGGAAGCGGTAAAATGTTCCTTCCACAGGTTGTAAAATCCGCAAGGGTAATGAAAAAGGCAGTAGCTTATTTACAGCCTTTCATTGAAGCAGAAAAAGACGGAACAAAACCTGCTAACGGAAAAATCTTAATGGCAACGGTAAAAGGAGATGTTCATGATATCGGCAAAAACATTGTGAGTGTTGTTTTAGGTTGTAACAACTATGAAATTGTTGACCTTGGAGTAATGGTTCCTGCCGAAAAGATTATCCAGACTGCCATTGAAGAAAAAGTAGATGTTATTGGTTTAAGCGGACTGATTACTCCAAGTTTGGATGAAATGGTGTATATCGCTTCAGAATTAGAAAGACAAAATTTAGATTTTCCATTATTAATCGGTGGTGCTACAACTTCAAAAGCACATACCGCAGTGAAAATCGATTTAAAATATAAAAATGCCGTCGTTCATGTGAATGATGCTTCAAGAGCGGTAAACGTTGTAAGCTCATTGCTGGGTGACAGAAATAAAGAATATGTTTCGGATTTAAAGAACGACTACTCTGATTTCAGAGAAAAGTTTCTGAACAGACAGGTGGATAAAGATTATGTTTCCATTAAAGAAGCAAGGGAAAATCATTTTAAAATTGACTGGGAAAATGAAGAAATTTTCACACCGAATAATCTTGGGATAAAAGTAATCGAGAATCAGGATTTAAGAGAACTTCTTCCTTTCATCGACTGGTCTCCATTTTTCAGAAGCTGGGATCTTCATGGAAAATACCCGAATATCTTAGAAGATGAGGTTGTAGGAGTTCAGGCAAAAGAACTGTTCAAAGATGCTCAGGTTATTTTGAATAGAATTCTGGATGAGAAACTGTTAACCGCAAAAGCCATCTTCGGAATCTTTAAGGCCAATTCCAATGAATCCGATGATATTTTAATTTTTGATGAAAATAATAATGAGCAGGCAAAATTTTTAACTCTAAGACAGCAGGCTCAGAGATCAAAAGGCAAAGATTATCTGGCACTAAGTGATTTTATTGCTCCTCAAAGCTCTGGAAAAACCGATTATGTAGGTGCATTCTGTGTAACCACCGGATTTGGTACCGATGAACTGTCCACGGAATACGAAAAAGCCAATGATGATTATAATTCCATCATGGTAAAAGCTCTTGCAGACCGTTTTGCAGAAGCTTATGCAGAATTTTTGCACAAAAAAGTAAGAACAGAATATTGGGGATATGCCAATCAGGAAAACTTAAGCAATGAAGAATTGATTGCCGAAAAATATAAAGGAATTCGTCCCGCCCCAGGTTATCCGGCTTGCCCTGATCATTTGGAAAAGAAAACCATCTGGGATCTATTAAAAGTAGAAGAAAATACAGGCGTTTTCCTTACAGAAAGCCTTGCCATGTTCCCTACAGCATCTGTTTCCGGATATTATTTCGGAAGCCCGCATGCCAAATATTTCGGATTAGGAAAAATAACAGAAGACCAGCTTGAAGATTATGCAGCAAGAAGAGGTTGTAGCATCCAGGAAGCGAAAAAATGGTTGTCACCCAATTTAGCAGATTAACATTGACATGAAGATAACAGAACACATTAAAAACGCAAATGGAAAAACTTTATTCTCCTTAGAAGTTGTTCCGCCACAAAAGGGAATAGGTATTGAAGACCTTTATACCAATATAGATCCGTTGATGGAGTTCAAACCTCCTTTCATTGATGTGACCACATCCAGAGAAGAATACATTTATCTGGACAAAGGAAATGGTTTGATGGAGCGTCGTATTACAAGAATGCGCCCCGGAACACTGGGGATTTGTGCTGCCATCCAGCATAAATACAATGTTGATACAGTACCACATCTTCTTTGCGGAGGTTTTACAAAAGAAGAAACAGAATATCTGCTGGTAGACTGTATGTATCTTGGGATAGACAATGTAATGGCCTTAAGAGGTGACGCCATGAAAGGACATCAGTATTTTGAACCTACTCAGGGAGGACACGCCAGTGCAATGGATCTTGTCAACCAGATTAATGATCTGGGAAGGGGAAAATATCTTCATAACGAAGAACAGGTCAGTGATGAACTCAATAAATTCTGCATCGGAGTTGCCGGCTATCCGGAAAAACACATGGAAGCCCCTTCCATGAACTATGACCTTAAATGGCTGAAACAAAAAGTAGATGCCGGAGCAGATTATATCGTTACGCAGATGTTTTTTGACAATAAAAAGTATATTGAATTCGTTCAGAAAGCAAGAGAAATGGGAATAACGGTTCCAATTATTCCGGGAATCAAACCTATTGCCACTAAGAAACACTTGAAAATCCTGCCACAGGTATTCAAAATAGATCTTCCAGAAGAACTGATCAATGAGGTGGAAAATGCAAAAAATAATGAAGCGGTAAAACAGATCGGAATAGAATGGTCTATTGCTCAATGCAAAGAATTGTTGGATTTCGGAGTTCCTGTTCTGCACTTCTACTCAATGGGTAAGAGTGATAATATTAAAAAAGTAGCTGGTGAGCTATTCTAATAAAAGTACCAAAATGAAGGAACCCTGCTGTAAAAAGCAGGGTTTTTATTTTTTGAAATCTGATACAGAATTAATTTAAAAGATAAAATAAATAAAGCCGTAGGCTATACACCCGCTTAGAAAGAATCAACTTTGTTGATTCCATCTTTCCTCCCTTAAAAATAAACCTCCCACTTCCATCTTCCGTCATCCTTACTCTAAAGACCAGTATGTCTCTCAAACTCCTTACTCCTGTCAAATAAATATCGATAAGTAGCCAACTTTCGGGTAACCGTAGTTTCAAGAGCTTCTGCAATCTTAATCATTTTAGGATTAAAATCACCAATCCACTGAAGTTCCGTAATTGTAAAATCCGTATGTTTTCTTAAATGTTGAGTTCCTTCCCAGATCATATACCCGTCAATACCTTTCTTTTGCCATTCCGGGACAACACCGAAAACGAGACCCACCATTTTTTCATTCTTCTTAAAACGTTTTAACAACAAAAACTTGAGCTTTTGAAAAATCCCGAATTTCCCGTTCAGGTATTTAAACCACTGGTTGAGATCAGGAATATTGATCCACATCGCAATCGGTTTTCCGTTTTCGTATACAAACCAGGAGATATGCTCGTTGATGATAGGTTTCATGGTGTTGAACATCTTCAGAACTTTTGCTTCTTCCAGATGCTTTCCTTCTCCATGAGATGCCCATGCTTTATTATAAATCTCTGTAAAATCCTTTGCAAACTTCGGCAGATTATGCTTTTTCATAGGTTGGGCTGAGATCGCAGGGTTTCTTCTGTTCTTTTCATGTGCAATGGTAAAGATCCTCGAAACTTCTGCAAAAACAGGTCTGGTAAAACATAGCTGCTCAAAATAAATCTGAAACCCATAATTCTCAAAAAGATCTTTGTAATAAGGGAAGTTATAATTCATCCCAAACAAAGGTTCTATGAAACCTTCAATCAGCAGACCCCAGAATTTATCCCGTTCCCCCAAATTGATAGGTCCATCCATCGCCTCAATTCCTTTTTCCTGAAGCCAGTTTTTACAATGATCAAAAATAAAATTAGCCGTTTCCTGATCATTAATACAGTCGAAAAAACCCATTCCTCCCGTAGGCTGCTTTTGCTCATAACAGCTGTTTACAAAAACAGCTACTTTCCCAACGGTGCTGCCATTCTTTTTAAACAGAAACCTCTTACATTCTCCGTTTTTAAAGAATTTATTCTTGGCAGGATCAAAAATTTCCTCAATATGTTTATCTAAAGGGCGGATATAATTTTTGTCGTGTTCATAAAGGCGGGCCGGGAATTCCAGAAATTCCCTTTTATGGAGATGGTTTTGTACTTCTTCGACAATAATCATATGTTTTTTTATCAGAAATGGCTATAAAAGATAATGTTTTTCATCTTATTTGAAATAGAGAAAAAGATATTATCCGTATTTTTGCTGCAAATTAAATAAAAATGGTTGATTTTACTGATAACGACGATGATATTTTCACTGGAAAAGAACATACGCCTATAAGGGAAGATGCTTTTGATAAATCGCCACAGGAAAAAATTGAAAAAATTACTGAGCTTTTTGGCGAGATCATGGAAACGCTGGGAATGGATATGACAGATGATTCTCTGAAAGACTCTCCAAGACGTGTTGCCAAAATGTATGTGAACGAGATCTTCGGAGGACTTCTTCCTGAAAACAAACCAGGAATCTCCACTTTCTCCAACAAATACAAATACCGCCAGATGTTGGTAGAAAAGGATATCACCGTATATTCTTTCTGTGAACACCACTTTTTACCCATCATAGGAAGAGCGCATGTTGCTTATATTTCCAATGGAGAAGTAATCGGTCTTTCAAAAATTAACAGAATTGTAGATTACTACGCGAAAAGGCCACAGGTTCAGGAAAGACTTACCATGCAAATTGTAGATGCTTTGAAAGAAGCTTTGGGAACGAAAGATGTGGCATGTATCATTGATGCAAAACACCTTTGTGTAAACTGCAGAGGAATAAAAGATACGGCAAGTTCTACCATTACTGCAGAATTGAGTGGTATTTTCAGAACAAACCCTATTACAAGACAGGAGTTCTTACACTACGTAGGAAGCCATGCAAAACTGGATTAATAAACAATGAACTACCAGATTCTTAGAAATATTATCGATGCCGAGCTTCAGAGATTTCAAAATATCACTGAAGAAGAATGGTCATATAGAAGTTCTTCAGAAAAATGGTCCAAAAAAGAAATTATTGGCCATCTTTGTGACAGTGCTTTTACAAATATCCGTAGATTTGTTGTGACACAATATAAAGAGAACGAAAATATTGTATATGATCAGAATTTTTGGGTAAAAGCTCAGAACTATCAGAATGTTCCTACTTCAGATCTTATTGACCTGTGGAAATCTTTGAACTATCAGATTGTTCATATCGTAGAAAATATCCCTGACGAAGCATTACAGAGAACCTGTGATACGACCAAATCAGAACCACGGATCTATACATTGGAGTTTATTATCGATGATTACGTAGATCATCTGCAGCATCATTTAAAAGCGATTTAATTATGATAAAATTTAAAAAAGTTTCAGATAAGATCTTTATCACGACAATTATTTGTTGTGACAAAAGTAATTTTTAACTCAATTTTGAATCTTTAAAATCATTAAATCTTTTAACTTAAAAATAAATGCAATTAAAAATATATAACTCGCTTACAGCAGAAAAAGAAATATTCAAACCTATCTTAGAAGGAAACGTCGGAATGTACGTCTGCGGACCTACTGTGTACAGCAATGTACATTTAGGCAATGTAAGAACTTTCCTGTCTTTCGATTTTATCTACCGTACCCTGATGCATTTGGGATATAAAGTAAGATATGTAAGAAATATTACTGATGCAGGTCACCTTACCGATGATGGAAATGTTGATAACGACAGATTCGTAAAACAGACCAGACTTGAAAAACTGGAGCCTATGGAAATTGTACAGAAATACACCGTAGACTTCCACAAAGTCTTGGATATGTTCAACTTACTTCCTCCAAACATCGAACCTACTGCTACAGGACATATTGTAGAGCAGATCGAGTTAACTCAAAAACTAATTGAAAGAGGATTTGCTTACGAAAGCAACGGTTCAGTGTATTTTGATGTTTTGGAGTACAACAAAAGAGGGCTGAATTATGGTGAGCTTTCAAAACGTAACATAGAAGAGCTTTTCGCCAATACCAGAGACCTTGACGGACAGGGTGAAAAGAAAAACCCACAGGATTTTGCATTGTGGAAAAAAGCATCCCCAGCTCATATCATGAGATGGAATTCCCCTTGGGGAGAAGGTTTCCCGGGATGGCATCTTGAATGTACTGCAATGAGCACAAAATATCTTGGTGAGACATTCGATATCCATGGAGGAGGAATGGATCTTAAGTTTCCTCACCACGAATGTGAGATTGCACAAGGGAAAGCCTGCAACGATGCAGCTCCGGTAAATTATTGGATGCACGCCAATATGCTGACGATGAATTCTCAGCGTATGAGCAAATCTACAGGGAACTATATCCTTCCGATGCAGTTGGTTACAGGAGATAATGACTTCTTTGAAAAACCTTTCCATCCTTCAATTGTACGTTTCTGCTTCCTGCAGGCACACTACAGAAGCGTTCTGGATATTTCAAATGATGCCATGATAGCGAGTGAAAAAGGATTCATCAGATTAATGGAAGCAGTGAAAGTATTGAATTCTATTACCGCTGATGACACCAAACAATCCGGTTTCAGCCTAAAAGAATGGAAAAATAAAGCATATGAAGCGTTAACAGACGATTTCAATTCGCCAATCCTGATTGCTCACCTGTTTGAAGCAGTGAAATACATCTTTGCTTTGAATGATGGTAAGGAAACAATCTCAACAGATGATCTTGAAGATTTGAAAACTACACTCAATGCCTTTATCTTTGATGTTCTTGGACTCCAGACCGTAGAAGAAAATAACAATGAAAAGCTGGATCAGACCCTAAAAGTTTTGATCGAATTGAGAAACCAGGCAAGAAAATCCAAAAACTTTGAACTTTCAGATCAAATCAGAGATAAACTGCTTGCAGAAGGTATCGAATTAAAAGACGGAAGAGACGGAACATCATACGTTCTGAACTAAAATATAACTTCGTTTTATCCCCATTCCGTAGGAGTTACTTATTATAAGGATTCTTACGGAATGTTTTTTATCCCTTCTAGACAATATATCCGTATTTCAGATTATGTCTCTTTGTGCTTCCCTTCCCTTCTCTAAAACTCTCTTACCCACTCACACTCAACTCTCCAATTTTTTCAGGAGCTATTTCCTGCTATCCATTCATACTCCTCGCGCCCGTGCACTCCAACGCTCAGTCCCACCCACTCTCCAACCCATGCTGTGGGGTAACCATTCCTATCAGGGCTAGGGAAGGAGGGTAGGATATAAGTAATAAGTAATAAGTAATAAGTAATAAGTAATAAGTAATAAGTAATAATTTGGCCCAATGAAAACAAGTTCATATATAAAATATCCATCATGATCCGTGTCAATCTGTGTCATCCGCGGTAAAAAATAAAAACCATTCAATAGGAACGAGCTTTCGCCTAACTTATCCCTTTATTATATATAGTATATTGCAATCATCCCGAAACCACTCATCCTTGCACTTCGCTCCCCGTATCCCGCATCTCGAATCTCGAATCCCTCCCTTCTCACGCTCTCTCACCCTCAAACCCTCAAACCCTCCCACATTCCAACTCCTTCCTTCCATTCCAAATAAATGTTTACAATTTTTCACCCTGCTACCCAGTTCTTTAGCAGCAAATATTACAAAACAGTAAAATTTATGTTAAATAAACTTGTTTTGCGTTGTATGAAGTTACTATCTTTGCCCCACTGAAAAACGAAAGACATTCAGTAGCGCAGAAGAGCCTTTAGATGGGCAGAAACGATATTACTTCCAAAAAGAGACGGACGAAAAAAACTTTAAAACTTTTTGTAAAAAAAGTTGCCAGTTTAAAAAGAGTTTGTATCTTTGCAGTCCCAATTAGAGGGAGCGCAGGAGTATAGAGATTGAGGTTTTGAGAAGGATTAAGGTTACCTAAAAAACTTTAAAATTTTCTTCAAAAACATTTGGTCATTAAAAAATAAAGTTTTACTTTTGCACTCGCAAATACGGAGCGACACTGACAGAGAGATTGCTTCGTTGAAAAGCGAAAGATATAAAGAT
>NZ_LUVZ01000013.1 GCF_001593385.1 Chryseobacterium cucumeris
CAAAAGAGAAATTATTGGAAACTCTTGCAGAGGAACAAAAAATCCTTACTTTTGGAAGTAAGGAAAATATTGGATAACTGACAATTATTTTTAACCCTAACTGTCAGATCAAGTCGTGGCTATTACAGTTTATAATCTGAAACTATTCCTTTGTTTTCTTTTTATTATTTTTTACAATCGTCTATTATAACCTTCGTTGTTTTTTCTTCTTTTGCTGTAAAGGAATTTGCTCCGAATCATAATTGATCTCAGAATTGCCAAAATTTAAGAGAGAGATTATTTGAGATACATTTTCAGAATCTTTAAAAACTTCTTCAAATGCAGAGAAAGGTATATTGTTCGCTTGTGAAACCTTCTTGCAAACATCATTAATTTCTGCGATTAACTTTTCTTTAGAGCCAGTAAATAACTGAGGTAATTTTGTTTTCTCAAACTGTAATGTTTTGATTAAAGTATCCTTTACCGAGTCTAAATATTTTATTTTTTCACTCGAATAAATATTGCCGTTGGATAGAACGGTGGATAATTTATCTTTCAGAATCGAAATTTCTTTTTTGATATCTAAATTTTTACTTTGGAGTTCTTTTATCACTTTGTTTTTGAATTCTAATTCCTGTTTGTTTTTGCTAAGCTGGACATTATACGTTTTGAACACCATTTCGTAGTTGTCAAGAGTGTGATCGGTTCTAATCTTTTTAAAGCCTAAGAAATCGCTTTCTTTCACGATTAAATCTTCAAACTTTTTGGAACTGAGCTCTGATTTGAAGCCATTTATCTTTTCATCTAGTGCTAAAAGCTCTTGTTCTTTTTTCTTGATTTTAAATTCTATAGCTTCTAATCTGCCTTTTGAGCCTTCAGTACCTCTTGCCATTCCCAAACATTCCGCTGTGATATCCTGCATTTTTGAATAGTGAAAAGATTGATGCTTTAGAGTCTTTCCAGTTTTAAGATCTTGCCAGTCAGCAACCATATGAGCGTGATAATTGGGTTTCCATTCTTTAGCCTCTTTATCAAAGTGCCCCTCATCTTTATGGATAGCAATCTGGAAGATTCTGATCTGTAATTCTTCTTCTAATCTTTTAGAAAGATTATGCAGATCCTGCAATGTTGTATCGTCCTTAATTACTACAACTGCTTCACGAATAGGCATTGCATTTTTTTGCAATTTTCTTCCGGATTTTTCTTTGCAGTAAGATTCAATCTTGTGTAGTCTGTCTGAAAGTTTTTCTTCTGACCAATATTCGTTTTTAGCTGTTAAGTCTTTTCGAATATAATCGAAAGTTTTCTTTCTGAAGTTATGGGCTTCAGAATCGGATTTCGCAGCTTTGAAATTGATTGAGGTCTTCATTGAGATCAAATTTAACCTCTATAGCTATATTCGAATATTAGTTGATTATCAAGTGATTTGTTTGGCATATTTTGTCTCTCAACTTTAGTAAATTTGTGAAACATGTCACACTAATGAAAAGAATTATATATTATTCAAAAAACGATTTAGCTTGGATATATTCTATCGAGCAGATTAACAACTACTTCAATGATAATAGGCACTTGTCCAAAGCAGTAGAAATAGATGACGTTTTAGAACGACAACATATTATTGATTATCTAGAAAATGGATTTTTATATAAAGAGTGGAGTTCCGCAGACATTATAACTTATAATGCAGTGATAAAAGATTTCAAAAAAGAAATTGCGCAGTACTTCAAAAATTTAAACTGGGAAAACATCATAGATGTGTTCTCTCATATTTCATATTGCTACACCAAAACATTTTGGTTTCTCGTAAATAAAACAGGAATATATAAAACGATTAATAGTGATCAATTTGCGGAAATTACACTTAAAAAAAATTTTAGGCTTAGTGAAATATTATACTGTAAAAACATTGTGTCATTTTTAGATTGTGATATCTATACTTACATGATGTCTAAGCCAAGAACGGCAGAGATATTTTTGGACTATTTCGAATCCAGTTATGATAAAGAGAGACAAGAAAAATTTTTTCCAAAATCTCTAAACACAACTGAGAGTGAAAAACTTATTTTAAGTTATCTTGATTATGATGATGTCAATTTAAATTATGTCCGTTTAGTACAAAATAGTAAAGATTCGCAACATCTACGAATAACAGATAGAACAAGGCTGAAAGCAAAAAGGATTTCAGACAGATTAAATGATGAAATATTAAATAGTGATAATGCATTTTCTATTAGAAAAGGTATTTGTCTATCTGAAGACCAAGAGGAAATAAAGAAAACTATTTACAGAGACGGCGAGGAAATAATATCGTATAGTAGTAAGAAGCTTGCTGAAAAAAAAGATACCGCCACATTATTTAAGAATTTCAGAACAATATTTAACTTCCTCGATTTTCAAGGGTGTATAGAATTCGTCTCTAAGAGTGGGTATCTTGAAGGTTTTGAGCGAGCGTTTATGAGGTCAAAAAATGATTACATCATTACATCAGCATTTACCTCAAGTTCTATGGACTCAATAATGCGTTTTGAAATTTATAATTATTTTTTAAAGGATTCAAACTTAAAGTTAGAAGATATTTTAGACAGCTATGTAAGCAATACTTTGAATTCTACCTACAATATTGATAAATTAAAATTAAATCTTCCCAGTCAAGAAAGCTCGTTCCTTGCAAAAATCAGGTTGATCGTCCCTGAATTTGAGTCACTGGTTGAGCAATATAAACTCTATGTCGAAGATGATATTATAGATTACGAATTAATGCAGGTTTCTACTAAAACAACCAGAATTAGTTGCATTCCTTCACTATTACAAAAAAAGTATGCTTATCCTACAGGAGATGATTACCACAAATTAAAATTCACCTTTTTTGATAGCGGAAGCTATTTGTTCAATTATGAAAAATATGGTGATCGATATAGTAATTTATACGAGGTTCTAAGAAAGGAAAGTTTTAATATCAGTGATGTTGACGAAAATAGAAAATCTTTTCTACAATCGTTAATAACAGAAGGATATCTAAAAAGTGATGAACAAGGAAATATCTCAATAGTGAATACTGATACATTAATCATTATTGGCTACCTGAAAATATACGATGTGATTAGCTACCATTATTTTCCATTAGCTATTCAACAGGAATTGGACAGATTAAACAAATTGGGAATGATTAAATTCTCTGATAAATTATTTACTGTCGCTGAGCAGGAATATTTTGACTATTACCTAAACAATAGATTTAGTAATGGTCTATGGCTTAGAAACAAATATGTGCACGCTACAAATAGCCACGATGATACTGAGCAAGAAAGAGATTATAAAATATTGCTGAAACTAATGGTTTTATTAATCCTAAAAATGGATGATGATCTTGTTATAGCTAGATCAATGTTTAAAAATAAAATTGGAAAAATTGAATAATTTTTTAAGCCTCGCAGAGCGAAGCAGCAACTTTGTTAGGACGCCAGGACTTTCAAAGTTGCGAATGAGCTCCTAACTTCTCCACATAGTTGTAAATCGCAAGTATTTTAATAAGTAATAAATTTATTCTTAAAACAAAAGTTTAGAAACAATACCTTTTACAAAGCAGGTTTGGTTTTCATTAATCGTTCAAAAGCTATAAAGCTTAAGGTTTCCAACTAAAGGATGGGCTTCCAAAACAGGTATATATTTACATAGCTAACAACAGAAAAATTTTTAAGCTATCATTAATATTTGCATCAATAAAGGCTTCTAATTTTGACTTTCATTGACAATCGAAGCCAAATAGTTCACTACACTGCCATTGTACAGACATACCTCATTTTCAGGATTAATTTTCTGAAAAATGAAATTATGATCCACAAGGAAACTGTCAGTAAGGAAATGTGGGAACTCTTACAACAGCTGATGAAAGATGAGATGCTAAAAGATTTTATTTTGGTAGGCGGTACCGCTTTAGCTTTAAAATTAGGGCATAGATTATCTGTAGATATTGATTTGTTTACAACAAGGGATTTTGACTCATACGCCTTAATAAGCCACTTACAAAAAGAATACAATGCGACTAATGAAATTGTTTTTGAGAATACCGTAATGACCTATATTAAAGATATAAAAGTTGATCTTTTAGCTCATAAATATCCTGTCATAGCAATGGATAAAATCTCAGAAAACATAAGAATGATTTCTAATAACGACATTGGTGCTATGAAACTTCACGCAATATTTCAAAGTGGAGAAAGATTAAAGGATTTCGTTGATATGTATTTTCTTCTTGAAGAAAAACCTCTACAGTCATATTTAAATAGCTACCAAGCGAAATACAACGGAAATTCAAATTTAGCGGCACGCTCATTAGTTTATTTTGATGGGATTAGAAAAGAATATGATGTTTCAATGGTTTACGGAAAAGAGCACAAATGGAAAACAATGCAGGAAAGACTTAAGGAAGCTGTACTAAATCCTAATGTGAAATTTGGAAATTTAGCCGAAAAAAAAGTTGTTCTAAAAAACAAAGGAAAAGGATTTAGAAGGTGATTTTATTCTCATAACGAGATAAAATCACTATATTTAAAGTATGGGATTAAAGAGAAAAGTCTTGCCAAAAATACATCCAAAATTCTTTTGGGATACCAATTGTAGGAAACTTGATTGGGAGAAAGCATATATCTCTATTATTTCTCGAATTATCGAAAGAGGTGGGCAAAATGAGATCGATGAAATTATAAAATATTACAGTCGAGAAAAAATTGTTGATACAATTCTGAATGAAATTCATTTTCTTCCCGATTATGCAATTAACCGAGCAATACATTTTTTCCCGGAACTTAAAAAAGATGAAATGCATTGTTATTTAAACTGTAATAGCCACGACTTGATCTGACAGTTAGGGTTAAAAATAATTGTCAGTTATCCAATATTTTCCTTACTTCCAAAAGTAAGGATTTTTTGTTCCTCTGCAAGAGTTTCCAATAATTTCTCTTTTG
>NZ_LUVZ01000014.1 GCF_001593385.1 Chryseobacterium cucumeris
TGACTAGTCCTGAAAAAGGTTGACTAGTTTAATATTTCAAATATACTTAAATCAGAGTAGGAATTTTCCTATTCTGATTTTGTTTTTTGTATGTTTTTAATTTTACGTTATTTTTCATATGCACTTGGCTAGGGATGTTATAATTTAGGGAAAAATGAGGTCTTAAATTATTATAATAATAAATTGATTGGTCAAGCTGCTGTGAGAGATTCTTAAAGTTTTCAAAAGTATCAATCAATCCAAACTCATATTTCAGAATGCCGTTTACCCTCTCTGCTACAGCATTCTCATAAGGATCCGAGTTCTCGGTCATACTGATAAGAATATCACTTTTCCTTAACGTTTCAGTATATTCTTTACTACAATACTGCAATCCTCTGTCTGAATGATGAATTAAAGAATGTTTATACACCCTGTTCTTTATGGCTTGTTTTAATGCTTTCAATGTGGAGGCAGTCTGTAAATTATCACTTAGTTCATATCCTACAATTTTCTTTGAATAGGCATCGGTAATCAAATGAAGATAATAATTTTTCTCTTTAGTCTTCAGATAGGTAATATCTGCAACCCAAACTTTTTCTGAACATTTCAACTCCTTTTCTTTAATAATATTCGGGTATTTCTTCATCCAATGTCTGGAATTGGTTGTTTTAAAATAACTGTGTCTTCTGGGAATTAAAAGATAATTCGATCTTAAAAGTTGAAACAGCCGATCTCTTCCTATATGAAGATCCTCTTTTGAAAAATCATTTTTAAGTAATACATAAAGTTTTCGAGTCCCTATTTTAGGCATCTTTTTACGAATTGATAATACCAGTTCTATAATCCTTTTTTGATTATTGATAGAATCAGGCTGTTTCTTCCTTTTATAATAAGCTTGTTTACTGTATCCAAACAATCGGCAGATATCTTCCAGTGAAAGATTTGTATACGGCCTTATTTCCTGGATTGATTGGAACCAGACTTTTTTACAATTTCAATCTTCAACTCACGCTCTGCGATTTCTATAAATCTCTTAAACACTTTAAGCTCTTCTTCCTTTTTGGATAAAGCAGCTTCAAGCTCTTTAATCTTTTGTTTCTGTGGATCTTTCATAGGTCTGCCTTTACTTAATTGTTTTTCATAAGTAAAGTTACCATATTTTATTAACCAACTTGAAATGCATGAATTACCCCGAATATTGTATCGAGTTTGCAATTGGGATTTTGTATATAATCCCCGTTCATATTCAGAGACAACTTGTCGTTTGAATGCCTCACTGTATTCTTGGACAGGGGACGATGTTTTTTTTAGATTCATAAGGGTGACTAATTTTATGGTTTTTTAGTCAACCTTTTTCAGGACGAGACA
>NZ_LUVZ01000015.1 GCF_001593385.1 Chryseobacterium cucumeris
ATGAATTAGTCAATACTTAATCTGACAGTTATAATCAAAAAGAATAACTTTAAAACAGATTAAGTATTATGACTACACAACAAAAAATCATCAAAAACAAGTTAGGCGTACTTGAATTAGCACAACATTTAGGAAACGTATCCAAAGCCTGCAAGGTAATGGGATATTCCCGAGACAGCTTTTATAGATTCAAAGAACTGTATGAACAAGGTGGAGAACTTGCCTTACAGGAAATTTCAAGAAGGAAACCTGTACTAAAGAATCGTGTAGATGAGTCAATTGAGAAAGCTGTCATTGATATAGCGATTGAAAACCCAGCTTTAGGACAACTTAGAGTAAGCAATGAGCTCAGAAAGAAAGGTTTTATTGTTTCACCTGGTGGAGTTAGAAGTATCTGGCTCAGACATGATCTCCATACCTTTAAGCTTCGTTTAAAAGCTTTGGAAACTAAATCAGCACAAGAAGGCATTGTCCTTACAGAAAGCCAACTTACTGCTTTAGAAAAAGCGAAGGAAGAAAAGAAGGCTCATGGTGAGATAGAAACTTATCATCCTGGATATTTAGGAGCACAGGACACATATTACGTAGGAAATATTAAAGGAGTTGGTCATATTTATCAGCAAACCTTTATAGATACCTATTCTAAGGTTGCATTTGCAAAGTTATATGACCGTAAGAATGCACTTATTGCCGCTGATATGCTTAACGATCAAGTTGTTCCTTTCTTTGAGCAGCAGGAACTTCGCTTACTTAGAGTTTTGACCGACAGAGGAACTGAATACTGTGGAATAAGAGAACAACACGAATATCAGTTATATTTGGCTATTGAAGATATTGACCATACCAAAACAAAAGCTAAAAGTCCACAAACCAACGGTATTTGTGAACGTTTTCACAGAACCATACAAGACGAGTTTTATGCGGTTGCTTTCAGAAAGAAAATTTACAGAAGTATTGAAGAACTCCAATTGGATCTTAGCAGCTGGCTATCGTACTACAACCAGGAAAGAACACATACAGGAAAGCATTGTTATGGTAAAACCCCGATGCAAACGTTTTTGGATAGTAAATCTATTGCAAAAGAGAAATTATTGGAAACTCTTGCAGAGGAACAAAAAATCCTTACTTTTGGAAGTAAGGAAAATATTGGATAACTGACAATTATTTTTAACCCTAACTGTCAGATCAAGTCGTGGCTATTACA
>NZ_LUVZ01000016.1 GCF_001593385.1 Chryseobacterium cucumeris
TGTAATAGCCACGACTTTATCTGACAGTTAGGGGTTAAAAATAATTGTCAGTTATCCAATATTGTCCTTACTTCCAAAAGTAAGGATTTTTTGTTCCTCTGCAAGAGTTTCCAATAATTTATCTTTTGCAATAGGTTTACTATCCGAAAACGTCTGCATCGGTGTTTTACCGTAACAATGTTTTCCTGTATGCGTTCTTTCATTGTTGTAATACGATAGCCAGCTGTTTAAGTCTAATTGCAGTTCTTCAATACTTCTGTAAATTTTCTTTCTGAAAGCTATAGCATAGAACTCGTCCTGTATCGTCCTGTGAAAACGCTCGCAAATGCCATTGGTCTGAGGACTTTTAGCCTTGGTCTTTGTGTGATCAATATCTTCAATCGCTAAATAAAGCTGGTATTCATGCTGTTCTCTTATTCCACAGTATTCCGTTCCTCGGTCTGTTAAAATTCTGAGTAAACGAAGTTCCTGCTGCTCAAAGAATGGGACTACCTGATCATTAAGCATGTCAGCAGCAATAAGAGCATTTTTACGGTCATATAACTTTGCAAATGCTACTTTGGAATATGTGTCAATAAAAGTTTGCTGATAAATATGTCCAACTCCTTTGATATTGCCTACATAATAAGTGTCTTGAGCTCCTAAATATCCAGGATGATGAGTTTCAATTTCTCCATGAGCTTTTTTCTCTTCCTTAGCCCTTTCCAGTGCTGAAAGTTGAGATTCAGTAAGGACTACACCATCTTGAGCAGATTTGGCTTCCAGGGCTTTTAATCTTAGTTTAAACGTATGTAGATCGTGTCTTAACCAAATACTTCTGACTCCACCTGGTGATACAATGAAACCTTTCTTTTTAAGTTCATTACTTACTCTAAGCTGCCCCAGAGCAGGGTTTTCAATGGCTATATCAACAACAGCCTTTTCAATGACTTCATCTACACGATTCTTTAATACTGGCTTTCTTCTGGAGATTTCCTGTAATGCTAATTCACCTCCTTGCTCATACAGTTCTTTGAATCGATAAAAACTGTCTCGGGAATAACCCATTACTTTACAAGCTTTGGATACATTTCCTAAATGTTGTGCTAATTCAAGTACGCCTAGCTTGTTTTTGATAATTTTTTGTTGTGTTGTCATAATACTTAATCTGTTTTAAAGTTATTTAATTTGATTATAACTGTCAGATTAAGTATTGACTAATTCA
>NZ_LUVZ01000017.1 GCF_001593385.1 Chryseobacterium cucumeris
CGAACACAGAAGTTAAGCCCACCAGCGCCGATGGTACTGCTAACGCGGGAGAGTAGGCCGCCGCCAGTTTTTATTTTATTTTTAAAAAACCTTTATCTTTACGATAAAGGTTTTTTTGTTATATACCTACATCAACACCAACAACACTCAACATACTACCTAAATTAACTAACACAAATCCAAACAGAAACAGAAGTAATGAGTAATAGGTAATGAGCAGTGGATAATAGATAATGAGCAGTGGATAATAGATAATAGATGTTGGTAGTAAGTAGCCCATCTCATCTATCCGTTATTCTTCTTCCTCCAGCCTTCTGTTTTTTATTCTTTATCCAACGATGGGTCTTTAGCTTCAATACTATTTATTCTTCCCAGGCTGTCACTCCAGAGAGTCTAAAATAAAACTTAATTATAAAAATTTAAATTATCAAGACCAATATTTATATTTCTAAAAACCAAAATATATTAGTTTTTGATTTAGTTTTACTTCTATTTTCCTTTTTATAAATATTGATTTTGTTACAAAGTGTATGTGAAATACATTCTTCTGTTTTCTATATTCCTACCATTCTTATTTATTATGTTTTTGAATTCATACTTTAATGCCTTTTGTGATGTATAAGCAAGCTATTTATATTTCTCATCACCTTTTTGTTTATTTAAAACAATACTAATCTAAAATCTAACAATACTGAGTATATCTCAGTTATCATTATTAGATTTTGAAGATAGAATGTAGCTTATAGAGAGTAATACTATTTATTCAAGTTTACTAGTGCTAATTGTGGATAAGTGTAATTTGTATTTAAATAACTGAATAATAAATAGATATGAAGATAGTTTTCCACATTTTGTATTTTTATGTTAAATAAACTTGTTTTGCGTTGTATGAAGTTACTATCTTTGCCCCACTGAAAAACGAAAGACATTCAGTAGCGCAGAAGAGCCTTTAGCTGGGCAGAAACGATATTACTTCCAAAAAGAG
>NZ_LUVZ01000018.1 GCF_001593385.1 Chryseobacterium cucumeris
CTGTACTTACTTCCTCCATGAAAAAAATTGTTGATAATGCTCATAATGCTGCCCAGCAATTTCCTCCCGTCTCAAGACTATTCTTGCTTCCTGGGTACTTAAAAACAGGGCTTAGAGTATGGCTGCTGACAAAATTGCACGCTAAACGCTAGCTTAGGTCTTCTGCGGCCGCGATATCCTGCAGATGCATCCAGTACTAGTATGGCCCGGGGGATCCGTTAGCTATCGTTCGCGAGAAAGTTAGTAGACACACAGGACCCAGGCGTGCAAGTCAATTTCAGCTGACTACACCGATTCTGGTTAAAAGAGCCTATGGCCACCCTTATTTTAGAGAAAAAAAACCACACCTCTAATGTGTTGGGCACTAGAAAAAGCTAACTACCTAGTCCGTTTCTGGACGACTTCATTGGGAATAACATACCCCCCACTGTGATTAAGACTGGCACTGTCCTAATGCTTTCTTCAATAGGTTTGGCTCATGTGTGATTCCCTCTGGCAAACTTATAGAGGACAAGCAGAATAAACCAATTCAAGGTCGTTGTAGCTGAAGGCCTGGCCTGCCTGACAGTTAATTATGAGCATGTCTTGCCCTTCATGGTGGATATTCACAGCTGAAAGTGGTATTGGCATTTTTTTCTGAGGACACAACGAGGAAATCTGATAAATACGGCCACCTGAAGTCTAGCTCGGAGTTAACAATTTACCACGTTTAGAGCGGCCGCGATATCCTGCAGATGCATCCAGT
>NZ_LUVZ01000019.1 GCF_001593385.1 Chryseobacterium cucumeris
ACTGGATGCATCTGCAGGATATCGCGGCCGCTTAATTAACTGGCCTCATGGGCCTTCACTTCACTGCCCGCTTTCCAGTCGGGAAACCTGTCGTGCCAGCTGCATTAACATGGTCATAGCTGTTTCCTTGCGTATTGGGCGCTCTCCGCTTCCTCGCTCACTGACTCGCTGCGCTCGGTCGTTCGGGTAAAGCCTGGGGTGCCTAATGAGCAAAAGGCCAGCAAAAGGCCAGGAACCGTAAAAAGGCCGCGTTGCTGGCGTTTTTCCATAGGCTCCGCCCCCCTGACGAGCATCACAAAAATCGACGCTCAAGTCAGAGGTGGCGAAACCCGACAGGACTATAAAGATACCAGGCGTTTCCCCCTGGAAGCTCCCTCGTGCGCTCTCCTGTTCCGACCCTGCCGCTTACCGGATACCTGTCCGCCTTTCTCCCTTCGGGAAGCGTGGCGCTTTCTCATAGCTCACGCTGTAGGTATCTCAGTTCGGTGTAGGTCGTTCGCTCCAAGCTGGGCTGTGTGCACGAACCCCCCGTTCAGCCCGACCGCTGCGCCTTATCCGGTAACTATCGTCTTGAGTCCAACCCGGTAAGACACGACTTATCGCCACTGGCAGCAGCCACTGGTAACAGGATTAGCAGAGCGAGGTATGTAGGCGGTGCTACAGAGTTCTTGAAGTGGTGGCCTAACTACGGCTACACTAGAAGAACAGTATTTGGTATCTGCGCTCTGCTGAAG
>NZ_LUVZ01000020.1 GCF_001593385.1 Chryseobacterium cucumeris
TTTGACAGGGAATGGCAGAGCTTCATTGGCTCTGAAGAATTCGGTGTAAAGCTGGAAATAGCATAATGCTGTTCCAACGATTAATCCTGAGATTACACCTGAAATAACGATGAGTATTCCTGTGTAGAAATAAGTCATTCTCAGATGGCTTAAAGGAAAGCCTAGTGAAATAAGAGATTTTGCCTGCTCTTTTTTATCGAGCTGAAGAATAATAATAGCTCCGGCAAGATTAAATGTTGTAATGAAAATTACCAATGCAAAGATCAGATAACTAAACATCTTCTCTGTATTGATCATTTTCCAGAAAGCAGCATTTTCTTCTTCTTTGGTTTTGATTTCAATATTTTTACCAAGTGAAGCTAGTAAGCTTTGTTTTACTGAGTCGGCATGTTCCGGATTTTTTATTTTAATAACAATCTGGTATGCTGAGTTTTTGGGAAGATTTAGTAATTCTTCGGTCAGTTCAATAGGAGAGATGACATAGCTGTCTAATTGATCTTTCCCTGGAAAAACACCT
>NZ_LUVZ01000021.1 GCF_001593385.1 Chryseobacterium cucumeris
TGTATGGCTTTGATTCCAAAGCTTAAAGAGCTGTTTACTGATTTCAGAAACTATATTAAAAAAGAAAAATTAATTACCATACTAATTGCTGCCAATGTTTTCCTTCTTATATATAAAGGAGGAGTTGCTCACAAAATAATGATGGGTGGAGGGAAAAACATCTATGAGCAGCAGGTGCAGTCGGCAAAATTCCTGCATCAGTTTTATAATAATTCTAAAGTTGTAGCTAATGATATCGGAGCAATATGTTATTATACCAATATTCATTTGCTTGATATTGCCGGTCTGGGTTCTGTGGAAACGATTCGTTTTAATGAAGGTAAAAAGAAGTTTGACGGAAAGTTTGGAAGTTTTCTTACCCAATATAGTACAGATAATAAATATGATATTGCTGTTGTATATGAAGGTTGGCTTCAGGGATATGTTCCTGCAGGCTGGAAAAAAGCAGCTGTTCTGAAAATTGAAGAAAAAGTAACGGTGGCAAGACTTGAAGTTTCCATCTACGCTATAGATACA
>NZ_LUVZ01000022.1 GCF_001593385.1 Chryseobacterium cucumeris
AACCTCATCCGCAAACCATTCAGACAATCCCTCTGCAGTCGCCAGATATTCATATAAAATCTCTGATAAACAGTGCATTGGAAATTCGTAATGGACTTTATGTTTCGCCATATATCTTTGTTTTTATCGTCCCGCAATATATAAATTAATTTTTTTATTACACAAAATTGCAGTTACTTTTTTAAAGAATCTGCATGATATTTATCAGAGATCAAAAATCTCTATTATGTTAAGTATGAACCCTTAAAACCATCATGTATTGCATAAAAAAATCTCTCTTTAACAGGGAGATTTTATATAGAAGGCTATGACTAGGTTTTAGATCATTTAAAAATGAAAATTAAGTTCTACAAAACCAATTTTTCCAAATCCTGTTTCGCTCCAACCTGTTTTTTTATCTTTTTGGAATGTATCTTTATCTGTGATATAGATATATTTGTAATAAAACATAGGCTCTGTAGATATAGAGAAGTGTGGAGAAATAAAATACTGCACTCCTATAAATGCTCCTATCCC
>NZ_LUVZ01000023.1 GCF_001593385.1 Chryseobacterium cucumeris
CAAGTGCATATGAAAAATAACGTAAAATTAAAAACATACAAAAAACAAAATCAGAATAGGAAAATTCCTACTCTGATTTAAGTATATTTGAAATATTAAACTAGTCAACCTTTTTCAGGACTAGTCAATATATCCCACCTGAAAATCATTAATCATTAATCAATTATCAATCATTACTAATTGCTCATTATTTATTTGTATGTCCGCCAATATTCCTATATTTACTCTTTAAACTTTATTATAAATATGAAAAAGATCATCATTCCGTTTTTCTGCGCTGTACTTTTCTCAGTGCCTGCAGCAGCTCAGAAAAAAGGGGCTGCATCTGCTAAAACAGAAGCCGTACAATCAAAACTTACACCTAAAGAGGTTATTGATAATTATTTCAAAGCGTTAGGTGGAAAAGATAAACTGGACGCTGTAAAATCTACCATTACTGATAACACAGTGGCTGTACAGGGAATGGAAATCCAAATGACAACTAAGAAATTAGGAAATAAATTCAAATCTGTACAATCTTTCATGGGGAAAGAAATGGTACAGCTTTTTGATGGTGAAAAAGGATATTTTGATCAGATGGGAACCAAAACAGATATTCCTGCTGACAAAATTGCTGAACTTAAAAAAGGAAAGCCAATGGATGCTTTAGCATTTGATGCTTCTAATTTCCAGGCTGTATCTACAGAAAAACTTGACGGAAAAGATTATAATGTATTGTCTTCAGACAAAGGTAAATTCTATTTCGATGCCGGAACAGGACTTTTATATAAAACAGATGCCGGAGAAGGTAAAGCAACCATTAAAAGCTATATGGCGGTAGACGGAATACAGTTCCCTGCTGAAGTAGAAGCTGAAGGTGGAGGTCAGAAAATGACAATTAAAACCACAAAAGTGGTTATTAACTCCGGAGTTTCGGATGCTGATTTTAAATAATAAGATACTTTTTTAAGACACAAAAACCGGGAATTCCCCGGTTTTTTAATATATAAATAATTTTAACTCAAATTTAACTATAAAATTGATTTAATGATTTCTTCACCTTCTGAATAAATATTAGTTTTAAGCCGTAAATAAAATCAAATAACCATGAAAAAAGTATTATCTTCATTTGCAGTCATTTTCCTGATGTCTGCGAATGCCTTTGGACAGAATATTCCAGTGGATCCATCTGTACGAATTGGTACTCTTTCCAACGGAATGAAGTACTATATCAAAAAAAACACATTACCTGAGAAAAAAGTAGACTTCCGTCTGGCAATCAATGCCGGATCTATCCTTGAAGATGAGAATCAAAGAGGGTTGGCTCACTTTATGGAGCACATGAACTTCAATGGTACCAAAAATTTTCCGGATAATAAATTAGTAGACTTTCTACAGTCGATCGGAGTGAAATTCGGGCAGCACCTTAATGCCTATACAAGTTTTGACGAAACGGTTTACATGCTTCCTGTGCCATTAGATAAACCAGGAAATCTGGATGCCGGACTGAAAGTAATGGAAGACTGGGCATTTAATGCAACACTTTCCGATGAGCAGATCAATAAAGAAAGAGGAGTGGTGTTGGAAGAGCTGAGACTGGGTCTTGGAGCTGATAAAAGGATGATGGATAAATACCTTCCAAAACTTTTATATAAATCTCAGTATGCAGACAGACTGCCAATTGGTAAAAAAGAAGTTTTGGAAAACTTCAAACCAGATGTTATCCGAAAATTCCACCAGGACTGGTACAGACCGGATCTGATGGCAATCATTGTGGTAGGAGACATCAATGTGGACGAAATTGAAAAGAAGATCAAGGATAACTTCAGCAAATATAAAAACCCTTCAAAACCAAGAGAAAGAAAATCTTTTGATCTTCCGAATCATAAAGAAACTCTGGTAGCTATTGAAACAGATCCTGATGCTACCAATTCTATGGTACAGTTTATCATGAAAGATGCTGATGCCTATAAACCTGATGTAACGGTAGAACAGTACAACCAAAGTCTTGTAGAAAATCTTTCAACGACAATGTTAAATAACAGATTGAGAGAGCTGATTAACTCTACAAACCCACCTTTCACTTTCGGATCAGTATACCACGGAGGAACTTATGCAAGAAGCAAAGAAGCGTTCCAGGGATTTGCTATGGTGAAAGAGGGAAATCAGCTGAATGCGTTGAAAGTTTTATTGGAAGAGGTTGAAAGAGCAAAAAGATTTGGATTTACACAATCTGAGCTGGACAGAGCAAAATCTCAGGTGCTTTCCAATATTGAAAGATCTTATAACAACAAAGACAAAACAGAAAGTGAGATTCTGATAGACGAGTATGTAAGAAACTTCCTGGAGCAGGAACCAATTCCTGGAATTGCTTGGGAATATGAAGATACGAAAGCTTTCTTACCATCCGTTACGCTTGCACAAACCAATGAAATCATCAAGAAAATGGTGAAAGATGACAGCAGGGTAATTATTGTTACAGGACCTAAAAAAGATAATGTAACCATGCCTACAGAAGCAATGGTACTGAATACATTTGATGCTGTGAAAATGGCAGATCTTAAGCCTTATGAAGAAAAAGCAACCATCAAGAACCTGGTGAAGCCTTTCAAATCTGAAGGAAAAATTGCTAAAACGGAAACAGATGCCAAGTTGGGAACAACAACGTGGACTTTAAGCAACGGAGCGAAAGTTACTTTCAAAAAAACAGATTTTAAAGACGATGAAATCGTATTTACAGCAAGAAGCTTAGGAGGAAGTTCTCTTATCCCAGATGCTGATTACAATAAAACCCAGTTTGCCTTCGCAGCATTAACAGAAGCTGGGGTAGGAGGATTCTCTAAAGCAGACCTTACCAATTATCTTGCCGGTAAACAGGTGAACGTAAATCCTATGGTAACTTCTCTTTTTGAAGGCGTTTCCGGAAGAACCACACAAAAGGATTTAGGAACTGCTATGGAGCTTATGTATGCTTATTTTACAAGCTTAAATTATAATCCTGCTTCCTTTAATGCTTATAAAGAAAAGCAATCCGCAATGTTGAATAACCTGTTGTCTAATCCTCAGGCTTATTTCTCTAATGAGCATGCAAAATTCATGAACCAGAAGAACCCTAGATTTATCGGGGTATTCCCAATGGAGAAAGACTGGGCCAATACAGACTATAAAAAAGCTTACGATATTTATAAAGATAAATTTGCCAATGCCGGAAACTTCCAGTTCTATTTTGTAGGAAACATAGACGAAGCCAAATTTAAAGATGAAGTTCTGCAATATATTGCAAGTCTGCCATCGTCAGGAAAAACAACAATGTATAAAGATACAGGGTACAGAACGATGACCGGTGATTACAACAAAGTGTATAAAAAAGGAAAAGACCCTAAGAGTATGGTGTCTATCTCTTACAGCGGAGAGGCTCCTTACAATGAAAAAGAAGCTTTAGCATTATCAGCGCTTGGAGAAGTGGCTACTATTAAAGTTATCGAAAAGCTAAGAGAAGATGAAAGTGGTATCTATGGAGGTGGCGCCCGAGGAGGAATGAATAAAATACCGTACGGAACGTATAGTTTCGGTATTAATTTCCCTTGTGGTCCTGAAAATGCAGAGAAGCTGACTAAAAGTGCTATTGCAGAGCTTCAGAAGCTTATAGATAATGGCCCTGAACAAAAAGACCTTGATAAATACAAAGAAGGTGAATATAATGACAACAAAACAGAACTGAAAGATAATATGTTCTGGATGAATGCCATTGCTAAGAACCAGCTAGACGGAAGTGACAAGTATGATATCTTAAATTATCAGGATAAAGTAAAAGCACTTACGGTAAAAGATCTTCAGAATGTAGCTAAAAAATATCTTACAAAAGGAAGAATTGTAGCAACGCTAATGCCGGAAGATGGTTGGGAAAAAGCCAAAAAAGAAGAACCTAAAAAAGCAGAAACTGTAACTGTAAAAGCAGGCGCTGCTAATTAATATTTTTAATTAAAATAAGAGAACCGTTGTACATTACAACGGTTTTTTTGTTTGAAAAAGGACAATATAATAGTAGATTAACCATGATTTATGAGTAGATGAAGAAAATGATATTATTTTTAATTAGTCTATTTTAATTAATTTATGAATGTTTTTAATTAAAAATCATTTTAAGCAATATAAAAGAAACAATTTATTTTCATTTTGTAATATTTAATTTTTTTAACTTCAATTTAACCCTGTGGTAAAAGGCTGATTGCATAGAGAATCGATATTTTTGAGGGTCAAAAATAATGTAGATGAAAAAAATATTATCTTCGTTTTCAGCCATCTTCCTGATGTCTCTAAATGTCTGTGGACAAAACATCCCTGTGGATCCGTCCTTAAGAATCGGTACTCTTTCCAACGGGATGAAGTATTACATCAAAAAAAATGTTTTACCTGAGAAAAAAGTAGAATTCCGTCTGGCAATCAATGCAGGATCTATTCTTGAAGACGAAAATCAAAGAGGACTGGCTCACTTTATGGAGCACATGAACTTCAACGGAACTAAAAATTTTCCGGATAATAAATTAGTCGACTTTTTACAATCTATCGGAGTAAAATTCGGACAGCACCTTAATGCTTATACCGGTTTTGACGAAACAGTTTATATGCTTCCAGTCCCATTAGATAAACCGGGAAATCTGGATGCCGGACTGAAAGTAATGGAAGACTGGGCATTTAATACAACACTTTCTGATGAGCAGATCAATAAAGAAAGAGGAGTCGTATTGGAAGAACTAAGGTTAGGTCTTGGACCTGATAAGAGAATGATGGATAAATATCTTCCTAAGCTTTTATATAAATCTCAGTATGCAGAAAGACTACCAATCGGTAAAAAAGAAGTACTGGAAAACTTCAAACCCGATCTTATCCGAAAATTCCACCAGGACTGGTACAGACCGAATCTGATGGCAATTATTGTTGTTGGAGATATCAATGTAGATGAAATAGAGAAAAAGATTAAGAATAACTTCAGTCAATATAAAAATCCTTCAAAACCAAGAGAAAGAAAATCTTTTGATCTTCCGAACCATCAAGAAGCACTGGTAGCTATTGAAACAGATCCTGATGCAACAGGTTCAGGAGTGCAATTCATTATCAAAGATTCCGAAGTGTACCAACCGGATATAACAGTTCAGCAGTATGATCAAAGTGTTACAGAAAGCCTTGTGAATATGATGCTCAACAGCAGATTGGCAGAGCTGGTTAACTCTGTAAATCCACCTTTTACTTATGGTTCTGTTTATCACGGAGGAACTTTTGCAAGAAGTAAAGAAGCATTTCAGGGATCAGCTGCTACAAAAGACGGTGATCAGCTGAATGGGCTAAAAGTTCTTTTGGAAGAAGTGGAAAGAGCCAAAAGATTTGGATTTACCCAATCTGAGCTGGACAGAGCAAAAGATCAGATGCTTTCTTCTTATGAATGGGCTTACAACAACAAAGATAAAAACCAAAGTGGTGAGCTTATCGATGGTTATGTGAACAATTTCCTGAGACAGGAGCCAATACCTGGAATTACCTGGGGATATGAACATATTAAAGAAGTCCTTCCGACCATAGCACTGGAACAGACCAATAGAATTATCAAAAAGCTGGTAAAAGATGATAGCAGGGTTATAGTTATCACTGGTCCAAAAAAGGATAATATTACAATGCCAACAGAAGGGATGGTTCTGAAAACATTTGATGCCGTAAAAATGGCTGATCTTAAACCTTATGAAGAAAAAACGAAAACCGGAAGTTTAATAAAGCCTTTTAAATCTGAAGGAAAAATTACTAAAACAGAAGCAGATGCTAAATTAGGAACTACCACATGGACTTTGAGCAACGGTGCTAAGGTCACTTTCAAGAAAACAGACTTTAAAGATGATGAAATTGTTTTTGCAGCAATAGGCCTGGGTGGAGTGTCTGTCATTCCCGATACTGATTACAATAAAACAAAATACGCATTTGATGCTTTGCTTGAAGCTGGACTAGCCGGGCTTTCCAAAACAGATCTTGCACACTATCTCGCAGGGAAACAGGTGAGTGCAAGCGCTTATGTGGGTGGCCTTACAGAAGGTGTTTCCGGAACAAGCTCGAAAAAGGATCTGAAGGCCGCGATGGAGTTAATCTATGCTTGTTTTACAGATTTAAACTATAACTCCGAATCATTCAACGCCTACAAAACAAAAAAATCTGCAATGCTGGCGAATGTAGATTCGGATCCGGGATATTATTTTTCTAATGAATATTCCAAATTTATCAATCAGAAAAACCCAAGGTTCACCGGCCTCGAACCTACGGAAAAAGATTGGGCAAATACAGATTATAAGAAAGCTTACGATATCTACAAACAAAAATTTGCTAATGCAGGTAATTTCCATTTCTATTTTGTAGGAAATATAGATGAAGTACAGCTTAAAAATGAAGTCCTGCAATATATTGCTTCACTTCCTGCAAGTGGAAAATCATCTACATTTAAAGATACAGGCTACAGACCGGTGAAAGGAGAATATACTAAGGTTTATAAAAAAGGAAAAGAACCGAAGAGCCTTGTAACAATTTCTTACAGTGGAGAAGCTCCTTACAATGAGAAAGAAGCGATGGCACTTTCGGCTCTTGGAGAAGTAGCTACCATTAAAGTTCTTGAAAAACTAAGAGAAGATGAAAGTGGTATTTATGGAGGAGGTGCAAGTGGAAGCTTCAGTAAAATACCATACAGTGCGTATGATTTTAGTGTTAATTTCCCCTGTGGCCCTGAAAATGTAGAAAAGCTTACCAAAAGTGCCATGGCAGAATTACAAAAATTGATAGATAAAGGACCAGAGCAAAAGGATCTTGATAAATACAAAGAAGGAGAATACAACGAATATAAAACAAGTCTTAAAGACAATGGATTCTGGCTGCAGGGTATCGCCCAGAATCAATTAGACGGAAGTGACAAATATGATATCTTAAATTATCAGGATAAAGTAAAAGCACTTACAGTAAAAGATCTTCAGGATGTTGCCAGAAAATACCTTACGAAAGAAAAAAATATAGCAACGTTAATGCCGGAAGATGGTTGGGAAAAGGCTAGAAAAGGGGAAGTTAAAAAAGCAGAAACCTCCAATTAACCTATTTTTTATAAGCTTTAATAAATAAGAAAACCGCAGGTCTCTCTGCGGTTTTTATTATTTCATTCAAATACATATCGGTTAAGAACCATATTCTTTTTTCCATTCTTCAGCAGCTTCGCTCAGAACGGTGTAAAATTCTTCACCATACTTTCTCGTCAGTGGAGTTTTTAAAAACTTATAAACAGGCACCTGAAGCTCTTTTCCAAGGGTACAGGCATCACTGCATACATTCCACTCGTGATAATTCAATGCGGTAAATGCCGAATATTCCGTAACACGGATTGGGTAAAGGTGGCAGGATATAGGTTTCTGCCAGTCCACGGCACCATCTTCGTACGCTTTTTCAATACCACATTTCGTAATTCCTTTTTCATCGAACGTTACATAAGCACATTCGCGGTTCTCCACCATTGGAGTAACATACATTCCGTCGTGCGGATCAGTAGTCCATGTTCCCTGTTCTTCAAGGGCTTTAATTCCTTCCTGAGTAAGATAAGGTTTTATTTTGTCAAAAATACTGTCCAATATCTCAAGCTCGTTTTTATCCAACGGAGCTCCCACATCTCCTTCCACACAACATGCACCTTTACATTTTGTAAGGTTGCAAACAAATTCTTCGGAAAAAATTTCCTCTGAAATCAATTTATCGTCTATCTGAATCATAATTTTCTAAAATAAATCAAAAACTGTACCTGCTTTAAAGGTCAGTAAACTAATAATAATAACCCATACACTGGCTTCACGCATCCAGTATTTAGGTAAAAATCTCATCATTCTGCTCAGAATAATACTTGAGGGAAATGCCAGAAGAAGCAGATATTCATAGCTTTTATTCATGTATAAAATGATGGAAACAAGCTGTGCCACAGAAAAAACCAATAGGAAAGTGTATTTATACCTGCTTATCGGACTTTTCTTGTTATAATTTTTAAAATGGTCATATACCGCATAAATAAGCATCAGAACCACAGGTATCAGTGGCAGAAGTTCTGTGTAATCTGTTACCGGTTTCATTCTTCCAAACGGAAAATAATCAATATTCCATGATGTGAACTGAACAAAATACATGACAGAAAAATAGCTGAATGTAATCAAAACAATTCCCAATAGAAACCTGAAAAGGTTCAGGGTGATTTTGGCAGAAGTTGCAATCACGTGGATGATAACAAAAACAGCCATCGGCCATGTTGTAGGGAGAAAAATAAAGTTCAGGGCTACAATAGATCCCACCAATACATAAGACTTCTTCCTGATATCTTCATCTGCACTGGTCAGTAGCAGGATAAGAAAGGAATTGGTAAGCAGAGAAACCGCAATTCCTATATCCAGATTTCCGGGATACAGCCCGAAAATAAAAAAGGTGTATAAAAATAAGGGCAGATGGGTCTGATAATTAAGGGCAACACTGTGAAAACAAAAATATCCCAAAGCAATTCCCAGAAAAGTTATTCCGGCAACTATGGCTTCGTAAGTATTGAAATTCAGTATGTTAAATATTATGACTACTAAAAGAAGAAAACCAATATAAACAGGAATTGAAAAAATATTGCTTTCTTTTGAAAGTAATTTAAACATTTTTTATAAATTTGTACAAAGTTAATTTAAAAAAGGAAAATAATGACGTCTTTCTTTCTATTCTTAAGCAAAGTTTTCAAATGGTCTTTCGGTTTCTTTGATGCTTTCGGTAATGTTTTAAACTGGATTCTATTTATAGTTTGCTGTGTACTATTCACTTATTGGTGCTATGTACTGGTGGTTACACTAGGTGGCGATAAAGATAAAGACTATTATTCTCCAACGGAAGGTAAGCACCCTTACTACGATCCGAATATCTACAAAAAAGAAGGTTAATTAATTGGTTATATAGTAAAAAACCGATCAAACATTATGATTTGATCGGTTTTTTTATTACTAACGATTAAAATTTCTTTTGCTTAGTCGTGAATAGGAAGTACCAGCACAGGAATACTTGAACTTTTTGTAATCCCTTTTGTTAAGCTTCCCACGAATACATCATAGATTCCGCTTCTGCCATGTGATCCCATCACAATATAATCTGCATTTTTTGCCTTTGCATGTTCCAGAATAATATCTTTGGCAAGTCCCTGTTTTAAAAGGTGCTCACAATCGATATCATGACTGATGATTCTTTGCTCAATTTTATTAAGCTGCACCAGCTCTTCTCTGATTTCATTGGCTTCCACTTCAGGAAAATATTGAAATCCCATATCACCAATGGCAAAGCCGATATCTGATGGCGCTACGTGGATCAGGTAAATTCTGCCGTTAAGCTGTTTTGCAAATTTTATGGCACCGTCTACCAATTGGTCTGTCTTGTCCCCAAAATCTACGGGTAATACAATATTTATCATAACCTCTAATTTTGTTACCTAAAGATAGGAAAAATTTGTCAGACTTTGATGTTAAATACTTATAATATTCGGATATCAAGGATTTTTTTCTCTTCAAGGTAAGCTTCCAGAATATCATTTTCATCTACTTTTCCAACCCCTTTTGGAGTTCCTGTGAAAATAAGGTCACCTACTCTTAATGTAAAATACTGAGATGCAAAAGCTATAATATCATCAAAGTTGAACATCATATCTTTTGTATTGCCATCCTGTACCTTCTCTTTATTCTTTAATAACGAAAACTGAAGGTTCTCAAGGCTGAAGCTCTCTTTTTTGAAAAAACTGCTTACCACAGCCGAACCGTCAAAACCTTTGGCAAGCTCCCACGGAAGACCTTTTGATTTCAGTTCACTCTGAAGATCTCTTGCCGTAAAATCTATTCCCAGGCCAATTTCTTCATAATGCTTATGCGCTGTTTCTTTCTGAATATATTTTCCTCCTTTTGAAATTTTTAGTACCACTTCAAGTTCGTAGTGAATATCATTGGAGAATTCAGGAATGTAAAAATCATTTCCCTTTAAAACGGCTGTATCCGGTTTCATGAAGATAACAGGATTCTCAGGAATTTCATTTCCTAATTCTTTTGCATGCTCACTGTAATTTCTTCCTATGCAGATTATTTTCATAACTTAATTAATTTACTTTACCTTTAAAATATCCTTTACCTTCTTCTATATATTTTTCAGGACCATATCTTCTTTGAACTTTGAGTTCAGTATATCCGAAGATGCTATCTCCTTTTTGATAAGATTCTTTATCCAGAATAAGTTTACTGTCCAAAACTTTATAATATTCTCCTGTGTCCAAAAAATCAAAGAGTTTTACATTGTCAGTATATGAATAGGGAGAGATTTTATATCTGCTTTGAAAAATATCTATCTGAAAACCACCACCGCTGAAACCATCTCCAACAGAAAATGTAACATTTAGCATTGGATTTTCAGTAATAGAACAGCTATAATATGCTGGACTTATACTGTCTGACTTTGTCTTAAAATCATTGGTTTTAATATCTTCACTCTCTGAACCCCAAATACTTGTTTGCTTTTGCTGATCAAAAGATTTAAAAAGAGGTTTCTGGCTTAAACTATGATCAACTTCTACGCTGTTCCATACCAATATGAATTTTCCTATTATGAAAACAAGAAAGCCAAGAATAACAACGAGAAAAATCTTTCCAAATTTTTTGACCATATTAAACCTTAATGCGTAAACTCATTCCCGCAATAATAACATTTGAATTTGTGACTCGTCAGGAAAGAAATACCAAAGAAACTGGTAGCACTGTCATCCCTGTAGATGTGGTTGGAACCACATTTCGGGCATACAAAATCAAACTCAGGATCTTCAATGGTATGTTCTACTTCCAGCGAATATTGCTCGTTGTCTTTATAGTCTTGCAGGATCTGCTGTGCTTTTTCCATATCTTCTTCAAACACCTGAAGCTGTATTCCTCCTACCGCCTGTGACAGAAGCCAATCCGACTGGATCAGCTGCTCATTCGCAATGAAACTGTTGATGCCGTTTTCAGCCAGTATCTGCTTGTCCCTGTTAGCTTCAAGGGCAGTTTCATAAAATTTAAAACGAACCAGGTCAGACATGTTTAAAATCTACTTGATAATTGAATTTTTGTAAAAACCTTCTTAGTATATAATGGAAAGTCAGCATTCTGAAGCCATCCGAAATATCCTAAGTCTTTTTGGAATACCGCTTTCACGCCCTGTCCTTTATATTTTCCAAAGTTGAAAACCTCTTCCATTTTTTCATTATATCCGATAAATCCTGCAAGATCTGCATTCTTATTATGGAATGTGAATTCACTTAGTGGTGCTATTTCATTCGGGATATCATCATATTTTCCAACCTGGGCATCCAGAACTTCAAATGTTGCCCATACATCAGCTTCTGCAGAGTGTGCATTTTCCAATGTTTTTCCACAGTAGAACTGGTAAGCAGCACTTAAGTTTCTAGGCTCTTTTTTGTGGAAAATAGTCTGTGCATCTACCAGTCTGAATTTACTCAGATCAAAATCCATTCCTACTCTTAAAAGTTCTTCAGCCAAAAGGGGAACATCAAATCTGTTAGAATTAAATCCTCCCAAATCACTGCCGGTAATCATTTCCATTACTTTAGATGCAATGTCTCTGAAAGTAGGCGCGTCTTTTACATCTTCATCATAAATACCGTGGATCTCACTGCTTTCTTTAGGAATAAGCATTTCCGGGTTTACACGCCATGTTTTGCTTTCTCTGGAGGCGTCCGGATTTACTTTTAAAATACAGATTTCAACAATTCTGTCTTTTCCTATGTTGGTTCCTGTGGTTTCCAGGTCAAAAATACAAAGTGGTTTATGGAGTTTTAAATTCATGTTGACTATTAATAAATTGAAACGTGTTTTATTTAAATGAGTTTATTTTAATTGTGCCTGAAAAATAAGAGACACCAATATATAATAAATAACAAGCATTGGAATTCCAATAACCTGGAATATCGCAAGAATAGCAATTCCTCCCACCAGTAATACAACTTTAGGGTAATTATCTTTTAATTGTTTTGATTTGAATTTCATCGCCATCATTTTGATCGGGCTGATCAGAAGCCATGAAGTGAGAAGAGTGAGCAGAACCAATAACAATTCATTATCAAACAAAAAGCTGAAAGTTCCGGTTTCTTTAAAGGCATAATAAAGACCAAACAGTAAAACGGTGTTGGTAGGCGTATTCAATCCTTTGAAATAATAGCGTTGTTCTTCATCAAGGTTAAAGATGGCAAGTCTCAGGCAGGAAAATACAGTGACAATTAATCCCAGATATTTGATCTCAAATGGAAAATGAATTCCAAGAAGCTCAGCTCCAAAAGGCTCAAGGGCTTTGTACATCGTCAGTCCCGGGATTACACCAAAGCTTACCATATCAGCAAGAGAATCCAACTGAAGACCAAGATTAGAGTTTGATTTTAAAGCTCTGGCCACAAAGCCATCGAAAAAATCGAAGATAGAAGAGAGAATAAGACAGATTGCTGTTGTCTGATAATCTCCTAAAATTAAATGTATTGCACCTACACAGCCTGCAAATAAGTTAGCCAGAGTTAAGGCATTGGCCAGATTATTCTTTATAAAATCCATAAGCACAAAATTACAGTTTTTAAAAATTCTAACTCAAAATAATATGAACTAAAAAATGCATTAAAGTGATTTTGATGTAAATTTGCTCCATGAAATTTTTAGAAGGATTTAGAAAACAGGAAGTTCTGGCATTGGTTTACAGGATTTTTTTAGCCTATGTTTTTTATCAGATTGCCAGACTTTTATTCTGGTATTTTAATAAAGATCTGATTAAAGTTGACTCGGTTTCTGATTACATAAAGCTGGCTTTCCATGGTACGGCTTTCGATACCACAGCTATTTTGTATGTCAACGCATTATTTATACTCCTGAGTTTGTTGCCGCTGGTTATTAATACCAAGAAAATCTTTCAGAAAGTCCTATTCTGGCTGTATTTCATCACCAACGGTATTGCTTATGCCATGAATTTTGGGGATTTTATTTATTATAAATTCGCTCAGGCAAGGCTTACTTCGGCTGTATTTCAGGTGGCTGAACATGAATCCAATGTATCTAAAACACTGATGATCTCTGTGGGAGAACATCCTTTTGTATTGATTTGGTACGTCGTGTTGATGATCTTATGGGTTTTTCTATACAAAAAGGTGAAAGTAGAAGATACAAAACCTGCGAAACTGCTTCCTTACTTTATTACATCTATTCTTACTTTGTGTATAACAGCGGTGCTGGTTGTGGGAGGAATCAGAGGAGATTTTAAGCATAGCACGAGACCTATTAATATGGTGGATGCTACTCGTTTTGTAACAAATCCGCTTCAGGGAAACATTGTACTCAATAGTACATTCTCCTTTTTCAGGACTTTAAATACCAATAATTTTAAGGAAGTTCATTTTGTAGATGAAAAATATATTGAAGACTATGTACAGCCTTATAAAGTATATGACAGAAAAGTGGAGAATCGTCCCAATATTGTTATTTTTATTGTAGAATCTTTCGGGAGAGAATATTCAGGAGCTTTCAATAAAGATAAAAATATCAAAGATTACGTTTCTTATACTCCTTTTATGGATAGTCTGGCTACCCAAAGCCTTATTTTCCCGAATACTTTTGCAAACGGAAGACAGTCTATTCATGGGATGAGCAGTGTATTGGCCGGAATTCCGAGTCTTACCGATGCTTTTACAGGATCTCCTTATTCCAATCAGAAAATTCAATCTATTGTTTCCGTATGTAATGATCTTGGGTATGATACTTCTTTTTATCATGGTGCCCCAAATGGTTCTATGGGATTTCTTGGATTCGGAAATATCTTAGGATTTAAACATTATTTCGGAAAAACAGAATATAATCATGATGAAGATTTTGACGGAATGTGGGCCATCTGGGATGAGCCTTTCCTTCAGTATTTCGCTAAGAATGTAGGGAAGAAACAACCTTTTATGACTACTGTATTTACCGCATCATCCCATCACCCTTTTAAAATCCCTGAAAAATATAACGGGAAATTTAAAAAAGGAAAAATAGAAATCCATGAGCCGATGCAGTATACGGATTATGCGATCAAACAATATTTTGAGACGGCTAAAAAGCAACCTTGGTACAACAATACCATTTTTGTTTTCACGGGAGACCATACCAATCAGGTCTATTATCCGGAATATGAAAGAGCAATGAACCGTTATGCCGTTCCGTTGGTATTCTATTCTCCGAATCCTGCGTATCAGCTAAAAGGTGTTAGCCAGGAAATCGCACAACAAGCAGATATTTATCCTACACTGGCAGATCTTATCGGGTATAACAAACCTATCCGAAGCTGGGGGAGAAGTTTGGTAAGTGATAAAAAATATCCTTTCATCGTAGTCAACTCGGATGGAAGTACAGATCAGTTCATGATCGGAAATTATATTTACCGCTTTGATGGAAAAGAAATCATCGGAGTCTATGATAAATCTGATCTGAGCCTTGAAAAAAATATCATGAATGAAGTTAAAAATCCTGAAATAGAACAAGGAAAGAAAACGGCAAAGGCCTGGTATCAGGATTATATGGATAGGGTGATTAACAGGAAGCTGTATTAGGCAGAAGACAAAAAATAGAATGGCGAAATAGTCAATAAACTGATTGGCAAATTAATTGTTTTAGTAATTATTGATTTTACTTTTCTTCACCTCTTTATGCTTTGTATAATAAAAATTTTTGTTCGTTGAAAATTAATTTATATTTTTATCAATACGTAGATAAGAATATTGTATAAAATTAAAACTATAAGAAATATGAAAAAAATATTGTTAACGTTCGCACTTTCTTTATGTGGTGTACTTACATTTGCACAGATAGAAGGTAAGTGGAAAACGATAGATGATGAGACAAAACAGGCAAAATCTATTGTTGAAGTATTCAAAAAATCAGACGGAAAATACTATGGAAAAGTTTCTCAGTTGTTGATAAAACCTGCTGATCCAAACTGTACAGTTTGTAAAGATGACAGAAAAGGAAAACCAATTTTAGGATTGGAGATTATCAGAGGACTGAAAAAAGACGGTGATGAGTTCACCGGAGGAACTATTACAGACCCTAAAACAGGAAAAACATACAAATGTACCATTACAAGAAGCGGTGATAAACTGAACGTAAGAGGGTACTTAGGATTATCTTTACTAGGAAGAACCCAGGTTTGGGAGAAAGCTAATTAATATAAGTTTAAATAGAATTTTAGATGACATCTCAGAAATGGGATGTCATTTTTTGTGGATAAAAATTCTGTGAAAATTCTTCGGAACATAAAAAAGGTACAAGAAGGACGCATTTAAGAAGGAAAATTAATTTTAAATACAGTTAATATTATGACTTCTCATGGAAATGAAGACCGTTTTTATGATGTGTATAATAAAAAAACACTATTTTTGTAGTCTAAATTTTTCGAATAAATATGGCAGAATATACTTTTCGTGAGGTAATTGCACAGGCAATGAGCGAGGAAATGCGTAAAGACGAATCCATCTTTTTAATGGGGGAGGAAGTAGCAGAATACAATGGTGCATATAAAGCTTCCAAAGGAATGTTGGATGAGTTTGGTCCTAAAAGAGTAATCGATACCCCAATTGCAGAACTTGGTTTTACAGGAATTGCTGTGGGTGCTGCGATGAATGGTAACAGACCCATCGTAGAGTATATGACATTCAATTTCTCATTGGTAGGAATTGATCAGATTATCAATAATGCTGCAAAAATCCGTCAGATGAGTGGTGGACAATGGAATTGTCCAATCGTTTTCCGTGGTCCTACAGCTTCTGCAGGTCAATTAGGTGCTACTCACTCTCAGGCTTTTGAAAACTGGTTTGCAAACATTCCTGGTCTTAAAGTAGTAGTTCCTTCAAATCCTTACGATGCGAAAGGGTTGTTGAAAACTGCAATTCAGGATAATGATCCGGTTATTTTCATGGAATCTGAGCAGATGTATGGAGATAAAATGGAAATTCCTGAAGAAGAATACTACTTACCGTTAGGAAAAGCAGATATCAAGAGAGAAGGTACAGATGTTACTTTAGTTTCTTTTGGTAAGATCATGAAACTGGCTTTACAGGCTGCTGAAGATATGGCGAAAGAAGGAATCTCTGTAGAAGTTATCGATCTTAGAACAGTTCGTCCTCTAGATTTTGATACTGTTTTAGCTTCCGTTAAGAAAACAAACAGATTGGTTATTTTAGAAGAAGCTTGGCCATTTGCTTCTATTTCTTCTGAAATCACTTATATGGTACAGCAAAAAGCATTTGATTATTTAGATGCTCCTATCAAGAGAATTACGACTCCTGATGCTCCTGCACCTTACTCTGCTGCATTATTTGCAGAATGGTTCCCTAAACTTGAAAAAGTAAAAGAGGAAATCAAAAAAGCGATGTACGTAAAATAGTTATAGAGAAAAACTTCCGAAAGGAAGTTTTTTCATTTATTATATTCATGAAGAAAAATTCTTGACGTCATAAAATTAGTATAAATTTGCGCCTTTAAAATAAATTAAGCTGATATGGCAGAAGTTACAGAAGATGGCTACCACTTCGACATAAAGAAACTTTCCTTCATAGGAGTTTTAGTGTCTCTAGGAATTGTTTTTGGAGATATTGGTACCTCTCCGCTTTACGTAATGAAAGCAATTGTGAATGCAAGATCCCAAGGGAGCAATATGCCTTTCAATGAATACATAGAAGGTGCTCTTTCCTGTATTATCTGGACCCTTACCCTGCAGACCACGATAAAATATGTGATCATTGCTTTGAGAGCGGATAACAAAGGTGAAGGGGGTATCCTTGCTTTGTTTTCACTGGTAAGAAACCTTAAAAAAGGATGGTTGTACCTCATTGCAATCATTGGTGCTGCAGCCCTTATTGCAGACGGGGTTATTACACCATCACTGACGGTAATGTCAGCTATTGAAGGTCTTGAAATTTATAACCCACATACTCCTGTGGTCCCTATCACCATTGGAATACTGATTGCCATTTTTGTGGTGCAGCAGTTTGGAACCAGTTTTATCGGGAAATTTTTTGGTCCTGTAATGGTGGTTTGGTTCCTGGTATTAGGAGGACTGGGAGTAATGCATTTGAGTGAAAATTTTGAGATTTTAAGATCTTTCAACCCTTATTACGCTTATAAACTTATTGCCAACTCTCCAAGTGCTATTGTTATTTTAGGAGCTGTTTTCCTTTGTACAACCGGAGCAGAAGCATTGTATTCTGATTTAGGGCACTGTGGCGCAAAAAACATCAGAATAAGCTGGGCATTCGTTAAGATTATGCTTATTCTGAATTATCTTGGACAAGGAGCATGGCTTTTAACCAATTATAACAAACCTGGATTTTCTGTAGTGAATCCTTTCTTTGGAATCATGGAAGAATGGATGATCATCCCAGGAGTAATTTTAGCAACAGCAGCAGCAATTATTGCCAGTCAGGCGTTAATTACCGGTTCTTTCACCATATTTTCAGAAGCAATGTCTCTTAACCTTTGGCCTAATCAGAAAATTGATTATCCTTCCGGAGTAAAAGGACAGATGTATATCCCAAGAATCAACTGGGGACTTCTTATCCTGTGTATCATTGTTGTGCTTCACTTCAGAGAATCAGGAAAAATGGAAGCCGCTTACGGACTTTCCATTACGGTGACCATGCTGATGACAACCGTTCTGTTGGTCTTCTGGCTCCTGAAACACAGAGTAAGCAAAGTCTTGATTCTGGTTTTCGCAATGGTTTATATGGCAATCGAATTAGGTTTCTTCAGTGCCAACATTATCAAATTCATGGAAGGTGGATGGATCACCGTTGTTTTGGCTGGTTCTATCGGAATTTCTATGTATGCATGGTATAACGGAAGACTGATCAAAACAAGATTTATCCAGTTTGTGAAAATAGAAAAATATGTGTCTATTCTTAAAGACATGAAACTGGACGAAACTATTCCGAAATATGCTACCAATCTGGCTTATCTGAGCAGAGCTAAAAGAAATGATGAAGTGGAATCTAAAATTATTTATTCCATCATCAAAAAACAACCGAAAAGAGCAGATCATTACTTCATCCTGAGCATTGTAAACCAGGAAGATCCATATACTTTCAGATATACTGTAGACGAGATCCTTCCGGGAACCGTATATAAAATCAATTTCCTTTTAGGATTTAAAGTAGACCGAAGAATCAACGATTATTTCAATATGGTCCTTAAAGATCTAATGGCAGACGGAACCATTCCTTCAAGAAGCAGCCACCCATCTTTAAGAGCTCATGATATACCACCGGATCTTAAATATGTGATCATAGATAATACCTATATCAACGATATCCTTTTAACTGTTAAACAGAAGATTACTCTTAACATTTACAATTTTGTGAAGTATATCGGAAGTGACGACTTTAAGGCTTGGGGAGTCTCTTCGCATAACGTTGAAGTAGAATCTGCACCGATCACAGAATTAACAGTTTATGATAATAAGATCGAGCAGTCCGGGTATTTCCGTCACAACTCGTAGCTACTCGTATTTAACCATACTATCTATTTAAATAAAATTCAATAAATTTGTAGATAATTTTTTTAATGGATACAATACAAAAAGAAAAAAATATAGCTTTGATCAAGGATGTTTTGAGAAACTACTTATTAGAAAAGGGGTTCAGAAACACACCTGAAAGATATACAATATTGGAAGAGATTTATAATATGGATCATCACTTTAATGTTGATGATCTGTATCTTCTCATGATGCAGAAAAAATATCATGTTTCCAAAGCAACCATTTACAACACGATTGAAATTTTCCTTGATGCAGGTTTAATCCGTAAGCATCAGTTCGGAGAAAAGACATTAACTTCTTCGTCTTATGAAAAGTCTTATTTTGACAAACAGCATGACCACCTGGTGATCTACAAAAAAGACTCTGATAAAGAAATTGAAGAAATTATTGAATTCTGCGACCCAAGAATTCAAGGAATCAAAGAAGCCATCGAAGAAGCATTTGGCGTAAAAATTGATTCTCATTCGCTATATTTCTATGGCACTAAGAATGACTAATTAATGAGAATAGCCCTTTTTCTGTTACTCTTTATTTCTACGCTCAACTTTGCGCAGGATAAAACCCCTGTGAAGAGAGATCCTTATTTGCAGGCTCCTTCACCGGCTCAGCCCAAACAGGTGAGACCTGAAGATAAAGTAAAGATCATCCATGCGGACGAGATCAAGAAAAGTCCTGAAAAATACGACGGGAATCAATACTTTACCGGAAATGTTCAGATAGAACACCAAGGCTCCATTCTTACAGCAGATGAAGTTGTTCTGTATAATGAAGAGAACTTTGTAAAAGCAATAGGTAATACAAGGCTTCAAAATACCGACGGTTCTGTGATCACAGCAGGAGAAATGGAATATGATGCCAATACCCAGAAAGGTGTTGCCAGAAAAAATGTGGTTTTAACAGATCCGAAGCAAACCATTAAAACAGATATTCTGTATTATGACAGGCTGGCTAATCAGGCTTATTTTAACACAGGAGGGACAATTTCTGACGGGCAGAATGTAACCTACGCCAAAGTAGGAACCTATTTTCTCAATACAAGAGTGGTAGATCTTACTGGGAATGTAAAAATTGAAACCCCGCAGTATACTATAGAAGGACCCAACATCAAACAGAATCAGAACACAAAAATTGCTGATTTTCTAGGTCCTACAACCATTACCAGCAAAACCAATCCAAGAAACAGAATCTACACGGAAAAAGGAACCTATAAAATGGATTCCAAGGAGGCTTTTCTAACCAAAAACTCCAGAATCTATTATAATGAGAAAATTCTTACCGGTGATGATATGTACTATAATCAAATCTCAGGATTCGGTAAGGCAACAGGAAATGTAACTCTTGATGATCCTATAGAAAAAAGATATATAAAAGGAGGTTATGGAGAAATTTTTGAGAAAAAAGACTCTGCCATGATGACTAAAAGTCCGTATGCTGTAAAAGTGATGGAAAAAGACTCCATTTATTTCGCTGCAGAAAAAATTATCTCCTATCAAAGACCGGATACAGTAGATATCAAAGTGAAGAAAAGCTATCTGAGAGCTTTTAAAAAAGCCCGTATCTATAAATCCAATGCACAGGGAAGAGCAGATTCCATTGCTTTCAATGAAACAGACGGAATCATGCATATGTATACCAATCCGATTCTTTGGAGTGGTGAAAAGCAGGTTACCGGAGATAAAGTGGAAGCATATTTCAATACCAAAACAGAAGATATTGACTCTCTGAAAGTAATCGGAAATGCCTTTGCCATCAGTAAAGTTGACTCACTTACCCTGAAAGATGAGTTCAATCAGGTGAAAGGAAAATTCATGACGGTATACTATGAGAAAAATGCGATTAAAGAAGCAAGAGTCGTTGGAAATGCCCAGTCTATCGTGTATGTTGATGATACTGATCAGGAAACCAAAAAACCGGAAAGAATAGGGATTACATTATCAACCTGCGGAATTATCGGAGCATTGTTTGAAGAAAGAGCACTGCAGATTATTTCATGCAGTATTGGAGCTGCTTCCGATACTTATCCTATGAGTATGATAGAACCTTCGAAAAGAAAATTCCCGGATTTTAACTGGAATACCAAAGACAGAATCAGGAAATGGCAGGATATCCTTGTAGATACTCCAAATAACGAAGAAATACAATATACAGCTGATAGTGAGCTATTCGATAAAGCGCAGAAAGCAATTGACGACGAAAAAGCTAAAGAAGAAGCTAAAAAACCAAAGAGAGTAAGAAAATAGAAAACAAGTAGGTATGAAAAAAATTCTGTTACTGTTATTATTTTTTCCATTGATGTTTTTTTCCCAAGATTTACAACCAGGTGAATTTGTATGGAGTAAAGAACGAAAATTACAGAAAGAGGATTATAAATTGATTACCCATGATGATCGTATTTCAATCAGATCAGCAATCAACTTTTCTTATCAGTTAAGGGGATTTAATGCACTAAGTAATAATTTTAATAAAAAGATTATCAATAAATTTTCCAGCAGTGCTTCATCAATAAATCCTGATTCTCGCAATATTCCGGCTATGATAGAATATCAGCAGGTCAATTTTGATTTAGCCGAAGTATATGCCCGAAAAATGCGTAAAGACCTTCTTATTCATAAAAATACGCTGTGGAAAGGTTTTACTTATGCCAATGAAATGTTTAATAATCTGACAGCTGAATATACAAAAGCTCAGGCCCTGATAGACAATGAAACCAATTATGGCCTTAATACTCAAAAGCTGCAGGATTGGAAACAGAAAATTCAGAATGAACTTGATGAACTTTCTGATTTTGATTACAACAATACATCTAAAATAAAAATAAAAAAAGATTCTAAAGAAGAGAACTGATTTAGACTTTCATAACATATTTATGGAAATGCATAAAGATTTTTTTATATATCAGGCTCAAACCACCAAATTTGCTGCCGGTTTTGAAGTTGAAAAAGCAGTAGGAAGCTACATTTATGGTACAGACGGAAAAAGATATCTTGACTTTGTAGCAGGAGTTTCTGCTAATACTTTGGGACACTCGCACCCTAAAATAGTGGATGCCATTAAAGAGCAGGCCGATAAATATCTTCACGTAATGGTTTACGGAGAATATGCACAGGAAAAACCAATCGCATTATGCAGACTGCTTGCAGAAGCCACTCCGGATCCTCTGGAGGTTACTTACCTTGTGAATAGCGGTGCAGAAGCTATCGATGGAAGCTTAAAGCTGGCTAAAAGATATACAGGAAGAGAAGAAATAGTTTCCTTTAAAAATTCTTACCATGGAAATACTCATGGAGCTTTAAGTGTTTCCGGAAATGAAACTCACAAGAGAGAATTCCGTCCTTTACTACCAATGGTGTCTTTCATTGAGTTTAACAATGAAGATGACTTTGATAAAATTACGGAGAAGACTGCTTGTGTTATTCTTGAGACCATTCAGGGAGCAGCAGGCTTTCTGGTTCCAAATAACGACTATCTGATCAAATTAAAAAGAAGATGTGAAGAAGTAGGAGCGCTTTTAATTCTGGACGAAATACAGCCCGGATTTGGAAGAACAGGGAAGTTATTCTCTTTTGAACATTTTGGAATTGTTCCGGATATTCTGGTGATGGGTAAAGGAATGGGTGGTGGAGTTCCTGTAGGAGCTTTTATGAGTTCCAGAGAAATTATGGAAACCCTTTCTCACTCACCAAAACTTGGGCATATTACTACTTTTGGAGGAAATCCATTAATTGCAGCATCAAGTTATGCCACATTAAAAGAAGTGTTGGATAGTGGTTTAATGAATGAAGTTGAGGAAAAAGAAAAGTTGTTCAGAGAACTTTTGGTTCATCCTAAAATTAAAAATATCAACGGTAAAGGGTTGATGCTTGCCGTGAACTTAGGAACTCCTGAATATACGCTGGAAGTAGCTAAAAAATGTATGGAAAAAGGGCTGATTGTTTTCTGGCAGCTGTACAGAAATGAATACCTGAGAATCTCTCCGCCGCTTACATTATCTCTGGACGAAATCCGGGAAGGATGCCAGATTATTCTTGATATACTGAATGAAAATTAAAGATAAAATCTCTCTGTAAATGAGAGATTTTTTTATGTTTTGCATGGTAATTTTTAGCTTTAAAACCTGACATCACAGAGATTTAAATCCAGTGATAAATATCATACAGATTCTATAAAAAAGTAATTGTTTTTTTGCGTAATAAAAAAATTAATTTATATATTGCGGGACGATAAAACAAAGATTATATGGCGAAACATAAAGTCCATTACGAATTTCCAATGCACTGTTTATCAGAGATTTTATATGAATATCTGGCGACTGCAGAGGGATTGTCTGAATGGTTTGCGGATGAGGTAACAGAGAAAGGCGATGATTTCTTTTTTAGCTGGGGTGGAGGACCTGCTGAGAAGGCCACTTTGATCAGATATAAGCCTGAAGGTTTCGTGCGTTTCAGATGGGAAGAAGATGAAGGAACAAAAAATTTCTTTGAAATGACTATCACTATCGATGATATTACAGAAGATCTTGCTTTAAATATTACAGATTTCTGTGAAGAAGGTGATGAAGAGGAAAATGCAATGTATTGGGAAAATCTTATCGAAAACCTGAGAATAAAACTAGGTGCGGCATAATACCGGGCTATATGAAATGATAAAACTGATGAACGATTTATCGTTCATTATTTTTTTGTAAATAAATCATATCAAAAATTGGAAAATCAATATTTTACATCAGACGAGTTAAGTGTAAAGAACAGAGCTTTTCTTTGGGGAGACTCAGTAAAAGTATCTTTCTTTGTAAGAAATGGTGGATTGATCATGGACGAAGAATGCTATTTTTTCCTGATGGCTTCCATGAGAAAGATGAGACTGAATATTCCTTTAACTTACACCCTGGAGTTTTTCCAGAACCTTTTTCAAAAAGAAATCATTGAAGGTAAAGGAGTCAAGAACGGAATTATCAATTTCCAGGTGTTCAGAAATAATGATGGAGTGACCTTGGCAAAATCTTCAGTTTCCTATTTTTACGAAGTAACGGAAATGGCGGATGTGCTTGCAGTTCATCAAAGACCTTTGGAATTGGATTTGATTAAAGAAATTAACGTTAATAACAATCTTTTGAGCAATATCAGGGTTCACTGTCCGGAAAACATTTACGGAGTGATCTATGCCCAGGAAAATGACCTTGATGACGTGATTCTTCTGAATCCAAACAAAAGAATAGCGCGCACCACTGCAGGAAATCTTCTCTTTTTGGAAGGTGACGTGATCAAAGTACCCAAACAGACAGAAGGAGCTTACATTTCTCCTTTGATGGAAAACTTTGTTACTTTTTTACATAAAAATAATCTTGCTGATATTCAGGAACACGAGATTATCGCATTTGAATCTCAGAAAGCTGAAGAAATTTTAATGATTTCAGACGAGAAAGGTATATTTTCTGTAGGTAAGATAAGAAACAAGACTTTTGAAACTTCCCGTTTCTCTGAACTGGTAGAAAGCTGGAAGAAAAGTTTTAATTAATAAAAATTGACAAACCCGGTAAACAACAAAGTTCCAGAAGTCCTTTACCGGGTTTTATTCTGAGTAAATCAGAAATTGTTTTTTTATTTAATATTCGTTGATAATCTCAACAAATTTTTGTGCGATTTCTTTCTGCCCTTTTTCACTGGTAATATAATTCCTGTTGTCAGAATTATTGATGAAGCCAAGTTCTACCAATACAGCAGGTGCTTTGGTTTCTCTCAGCATATGAAGATTGCTCTCCGATATTTTTCGGGCATTGAATTTCTTATAGATTTTTCCAGCTAATTCCTTTGAAACATCAGAATTTTGAACGTACACTTCAAATCCGTTGTCAGATCTTTCTTTTTCAGGAGAGCTGTTCACGTGAAGGGAAATAACCATTTCAGGGTTTAGCTTGTTGATCAGATCTGTTCTTTCTGCAAGAGTAGGATAACTGTCTGAATCCCTTGTTAAAATAACTTCATATTGATTCTGGCTTTCATTGATCTTCCGGATTTCCTTAGCAACGCTTAATGCAATATTTTTTTCCAGAATTTCACCATAAGTTGCTCCAAAATCATTTCCGCCATGTCCGGCATCGATGACAATATATTTTTTGTTGATAGGAGTAAATGATAAAAAAGCTGTAGAAAATATTGATAAAGCAAGTAATGTAATACCTTTCATATCAGTGATTTTAGTTTTTCAAAGAACGGAAAAACTTTCTTTAAAATTGGTTAAAAGAATCTTAAAGTTTGTTAATTATCAGAGTAATGCGAAAAATATACTTTTAGTTCAGTGAAATATCTTCTGGCGAATTGGCCCAGAGAAGAAATTCTCCTCCAAGATTCTGCATGATAGATTTCCAGAGTGTCTGATCGTTGGGAAGTGTATAATCAAGATTATAAACATCCACTACAGTCCACATTTTCCTCTGAACTTCACTATCCAGCTGATTAGGAGACCACCCGGAATATCCTGAAAATATTTTGATATGATTAATATCCAGTTCACTGCTTAAAACCGCATTAATAATACGTTCAATATCTTCTGTAAGATAGTATTCATCAGTGATGTCTGTATAGATCTCAGTAACTCTTTTACCTTTTACAATGAAGAATACTTTGTCGTTTTCTACAGGCCCTCCATCATAAACCTCAATTTTAAAGTCAAAAAAATCTTTGAATTTGCTACTCATCTGGCTATTCTTTTTATTCAATATCAAACCAAATGCACCACTTTCATTATGTTCAATAACCAATACTACCGATCTTGAAAAAATATCGCCGGAAATGTCAGGGGTCGAGATTAATATTTTACCTTTGTATGAGTGATTCATAATCAAATTTAATAAAAAATATTTATGGAAAACCTGCACGACAAAAGAAAAGTGTACGAGAAATCCCAACTTATTGAAAGTGAGATAAAACAAAATCCAATTGAGCAGTTCAGAGACTGGTTTTTGGAAGCCAATGAGAGTCCGATGATCTCAGAAGCTAATGCTATGGCGGTTTCTACTGTAGAAGAAGATGGGTGTCCAAGAACAAGAATGGTGCTTCTTAAAGCATATACCCATGAGGGGTTTATTTTTTATACCAATTATAACAGCAGAAAAGGAAAAGCAATAGAAAGCAATCATAAAGCCTGCCTGCATTTTTTCTGGCCTAATCTTGAAAGGCAGATCATTATCAAGGCTGATCTTGAAAAGGTAGCAGAAAATCTTAGCGATGGTTATTTCCATTCCAGGCCAAAAGGAAGTCAGCTTGGCGCTGTGGTCTCTCCGCAAAGCCAGGAGATTCCTAATAGAGAATTTCTGGAAGATAAATTAAAAGAGCTGGAAAAGGAGTTTGAACATACGGAAGTGCCAAGACCTGCCAATTGGGGCGGATATCTTGCCAGACCCTATGAAATTGAATTCTGGCAGGGAAGACCCAATCGTCTTCATGACAGGATTATTTATGAGCTTAAAGACCTTGACTGGAAAATTTCAAGATTGGCTCCGTAATGGAAAAATAAGAGGTTAAAAACTAGATGATGCGTTATATTTTAATGCATGTCATGATCGGTTTATCAATAGAAGCGGGCTTTAGCCCGCTTATTTTATTGGGTGTGATAATACCGGCTTTAGCCAAAACTTAATAATTATAAACCAGTTAAATCTTCTTAACGGTTGGATTTCCTATCACAATTTGACATAAAAAAAGCTGTTTCTAAGAAACAGCCTTGAATTTTTGTAATCTGAATGATTATTTTTTCTTAGCACCTGAAACTGCATTTGATAAATCAGCTCCAGCTTTGAATTTAGCAACTTTTTTAGCAGCAATTTTGATTGGTTTTTTAGTTGCAGGGTTAATACCTTGTCTAGCCGCTCTCTCAGCTACTGAGAAAGTACCGAAACCTACTAAAGAAACTTTTCCGTCTTTTTTCTTTAAAGTAGTTGTAACGTTACCAATGAAAGATTCTAAAGCAGCTTTTGCTGCAACTTTAGTGATACCTGCATCTTTTGCGATTGCGTCGATTAATTCAGACTTGTTCATAATTTTTAATATTAAAGTTAGTTCGTAATTATAGCAAATATAGTACTATTTTCTAATTGTGCAATTTTTTTATTAAAACTTGTAAAATTTTTTTGCTTTTCACTGAAATCAGTTAAAATATGATAATTCCACTTTTCACAGAAAATCTACGTTACAGGTTACTAAAATCATGCCAAATGCTTATGTGTATTGACTTTAGCAAAAAGTTAATATTATTTTTCGTATTTATTAAATCCTAAATTGTGTATAAACAATTAATTTTTTTGACCATATGATTGTTAAATCTATAAGTAATTTTTAAATTTCTTATGTTTTGTGAAATTAAACCCCTGTGTTTGTGGGAGTTTTAAAATGATAATAAAGACCTGTTTTATTAATTTTTATTAATAAATTTGCAGCATGTTAATAGAAGTTTTCAAGTCTAAGATTCATAGGGTGAGAGTAACTGCCTCTGACCTTAATTACATAGGGAGTATAACGATCGATGAAGATCTTATAGAAGCTGCCGGTCTGGTAGTGGGAGAAAGAGTCTATATCGTTAATGTGAACAACGGAGAACGCTTTGATACTTACGTGATCAAAGGGAAAAGAAAATCAGGGGAAGTATGTCTGAATGGTCCTGCAGCAAGAAAAGTACAGAAAGATGATATTATCATCATTATTGCTTATGCTCAGATGACTCCGGAGGAAGCAAAAGATTTCCAGCCAAAGATCGTTTTCCCGGATGAAAAAACAAATCTTCTTACGTAGTACATGGAGAAAACATCAAAAAGTCCGGTAAAATCAATACTTACAATAGTAATATCGCTTGCTTTTGCAGGCTTTTTTTTATGGCTTGCCTTAAGAGGGCTGGATTTTAAAGTCATTCAAAAATCACTGGCAAAAGCTAATTATATCTGGGTATTGTTTGCTTCTGTATTTGGTCTTCTGGCTTACTGGTTCAGGGCAATCCGCTGGAATCTGATGCTGGAGCCGATGGGACACAGAATTTCCAATTCCAATGCGCTTTGGTCTATCTCATTTGGTTATCTGATGAACCTTACGATTCCCAGAAGTGGCGAAGTAGCAAGGGCAACCGCTTTATATGGGGTGGAAAAAGTACCTGTAGATAAATCTTTTGGAACTATTATTCTGGAAAGAGTAGTAGACCTGATCTGTATGCTTGGTTTCTTAGGACTGACATTATTGTTCAAATATGATGCAATTCTGTCATTCTATAAAAACTCAGGAGTCAATATCAATCCTACTAAAATAATATTCATCCTTTCCATTCTGGTAATAGGAACAGTCTTATTTTTTGTATTTAGAAAGAAACTGGCAGAAGTTCCGTTTTTAGGAAAAGTGGTTAGCTTTATTGACGGGATTTTTCAGGGGATAACTTCCATCTTTAAATTAAAAGAAAAAGGGAAATTCATTCTTTATACATTAGGAATCTGGATTTGCTATTATTTAGCAGCTTATCTGGTATGCTTTGCCCTTCCTGAAACTTCAGCATTTACCTTTGCAGATGGATTTTTCATTATTGTAGTGGGAACACTGGGAATGATTATTCCTGCCAGCGGAGGAATCGGAGCGTATAACCTTGCCATGAAGTATGGTTTTATGGCTCTTTTCATTTCAGTAGGAAAAAGTGCAGATTTTGGAGGTGAAATGGGACTTACCTATTCCTTTATTTCTTTACCGTTGCAGATTGTGATTATGCTGGTGATGGGATTAATTTCCATTCCTATGCTGGCCAAAGCAAGAAATGCTGCTGTTTCAGATAAAGAATTTGAAAATTAATTCAATACATTTTTTATATAATGCAAGGTTCAATTTTTTAATTGGACCTTTTTTTATGAGCATTTTTGTGATTTAAAGAGTTTAAAATTAAGCGGTATGGAACATTTTTTCATCAATAAATTTGGTCAATTCGTAAATCACTTCTATCTTAATGCAAAAAATAATCATAATATAAAACACTATGGCAATTAATCTACAGAAAGGACAAAAGATCGAGATAGGATTGACGAAAATGACGATTGGATTAGGCTGGGATCCGAATGAAGGAACCGGCTACGATTTTGACCTGGATGCTTCTGCAATCATGATTGATTCTGACAGAAAATTAGTAAGCGAAGAATACTTCGTTTTTTACAATAACCTGAATTCTCCGGATGGAGCACTTACCCATACAGGAGATGATCCGAGTGGTAAAAACAGTGATGGTGACGATGATGAAGCGATCATTATAGACCTTGATAAAGTAGATTCAAGAGTAGAAGAGATCCTTTTTGTGGTCACCATAGAAGATTTTGAAAGAAGAAGACAGAATTTCGGACAGGTAAGAAACTCCTATATCAGAGTAGTAGATAACCATTCCAACCAGGAAATTGCAAAATACGAACTGGATGAGGATTTCTCTATCGAAACAGGAGTAGAGTTCGGAAGACTGTACAAAAGAAACGGAAGCTGGAAATTTGAAGCTTCAGGGATAGGATACAGAGCAGATTTAGGCTTCTTCCTTGAAAAATACTACAAAGGGCAAATCATCAAATAAATCATCAAATACACAAAAACTATAACTATGGCAATTAATTTACAGAAAGGACAAACGATAGATTTAAGAAAGAATGACCGCGGAGAAAGCGTTTATGATCTTTCAAAAGTAACCATCGGTCTAGGATGGGATGTAAGAAAACAAAGCAGTGGATTCTTCGGTAAACTGTTCAGCAAGGAAGCAGAATATGATCTTGATGCTGTAGCCTTTCTTTTGGATGGCAACGGAAAAGTAGCTAATCTTGGAAGAACGGTGCAGACCAATGACGGAAGACAGATGGGGCTTTATCAGGGAGATGTGGTTTTCTTCAATTCTATGCAGCACCCAAGCGGAAATGTATGGCTTACCGGAGATAACAGAACCGGAGCTGGAGATGGCGATGATGAGCAGATCATTGTAAGACTGGATCAGCTGGATCAAAGCTACCAGAAAATTGTGTTCATTGTTACCATTTATCAGGGAAGAACCAATAACCAGCACTTCGGAATGATCGAAAATGCATTTATCCGTGCGGTAGATGCTTCAGGAAAAGAAATTACAAAATACAGCCTTTCCGGCGATTCAAGCATGAATGGTAAATGTGCAATGGTTTTTGCAGAAGCCTACCGTCACAATGGCGACTGGAAATTCCGCGCTGTAGGAGAGCCTCATAATACAGATAATTTTATCGATATTCTGAGACAGCAATACGCTTATTCGAACTAGATTTTCAATTTTTTTCAACTCATATAAAAGCCGGCTTGGAAGTCTCCGACTCCCTCCGCCGGCTTCAGAATTAATACTTGTCTATAATGAGCAGGAGATTATTAGCTTATTTTTTATTGGATACTTCAGGGTCTATGAACGGAGAACCTATTCAGGCACTGAACAATGGTTTCAATGGTCTTATCAGTATGCTTCGCGCGGATCCGCAGGCGATGGACAGCCTGCATTTAAGTGTCATTACCTTTGATAGAGAGGTTAAGAATATTATACCCTTAACAGATCTGGCAAGTTTTTATCCAATGGAGATTACTTGTCCGGATAGTGGCCCTACGCATACAGGAGCTGCTTTGGAAATGGTTTCTGAACTGGTTCAGAGAGAAATTGTAAAAGAATCGGCCGATGCAAAAGGAGACTGGCAGCCGTTACTGTTTATATTTACGGATGGAAAACCTTCGGATATTCAGAAGTACAGGCAGATGATCCCTGTGATCAGAGGGATGGAATTTGGGGCTATCGTAGGATGTGCAGCAGGCCCGAAAGCAGATGAGCAGTTTTTGAAAGAACTGACCGATCATGTAGTAAAACTGGATACTACAGACGCGATTACTCTTTCTTCCTTTTTCAAATGGGTGAGCTCTTCCATTACACAGGGAGGACAATCTCAGAATACGGGAGAAAATATGACATTACCTCCGCCACCATCGGAGCTTACTATTATTATTTAAAATATTGTCTTTACACCATGAGAAGACTGCCTATTTATTTTTTAGTAGATATCTCCGAATCTATGGTAGGAGAGCCTATAGAGCAGGTACAGGAAGGTATCGCCAATATCATCAGGGAATTAAAAAAAGATCCGTATTCACTGGAAACGGTTTACATTTCTGTGATAGGTTTTGCAGGAGAAGCGGAAGTGATTACTCCCATGCAGGATATTATCAGTTTTTATCCGCCAAAAATCCCAATCGGAAGTGGAACGTCGCTTTCCCAGGGATTAATCAAAGTAATGGATTGTATCGACAAGGATATTGTGAAAACAACGTATGAAAGAAAAGGCGACTGGAAACCTATCGTCTTCTTGTTTACAGACGGAGTGCCTACTGATGATGCCACCAAAGCCATTGAAAGATGGAATACCAAATACAATGGAAAATCTAACACTATTGCCGTTTCTATTGGAGAAAATACCAATTATAAACTTCTCGGTTCTCTGGCAGACCATGTTTTACTGTTCAATAATTCTGATGAAAATTCTTACAAAGAGTTTTTCAAATGGGTAACGGATTCTATTAAAACAACTAGCCAGAGTGTCACAGAAGCAAAAAAAGAAGGAATTAATTTGTCTAAAATTGATTCCCTTATTCTGGAGAAAGTAGATCCTGAAATGGAACAGAGATTTCCTGATAATAACTTTGTCGTACTGAATGGGAAATGCCAGGAAACTGAAAAGCTTTATCTGATGAAGTTTAAAAAAGCATTCGCAGAATCAAGCATACCGGGAATGGCTACAAGATATTACAGACTGGACGGAGCATATAAAATTGATGAAAGAGCCTACTACAGACTTTCTTCCAGTCAGAAAACGCATCTTAAAATCAATATCGAAGAACTGGACGGAGGAACTTCATGCCCTCACTGTGCCAATCCCATTGCGCTGGCTACCTGCTCATGTGGAGGAATTCATTGTCTGAGGGGAGAAGGATACAGTAAATGTCCGTGGTGTGGAACTTCGGATTATTATGGATTTTCCGGAGGAGGATTTGACATTAACAGAACGTTGGGCTAATGATGGGGAAATTTTTCAGGAAATCAGCTGATGAATCCAAACCAAAAAGTATGGAACAGGCTCTTATTTATAAAGAAAAGGAAGAATTCAAAGACGTTCATTGGGTATTGAAAAATGCCAGTGCCAAACAGTTCTATGAGTTCAGTCTCGAGATGGAAGAGTTTCCCAACATCAAGATTCAGAATATCGGAAACCTGGAAGAAACAGGACTTAGTTTTGAAAATGATACTATTTCAGGAATTCCATTAAAGAATAATATGTACCATCTGGATGTTCGGTTTTATCACACTTATGATCAGAATCAAATTGAAATAAAAAAAATCCAACTGTTTGTCAACGCAGATCCTAAAGATTTGTGGAGAAATATTCCAAGCGATACCAATGCTGCTTTTTATAAATCGGAAGAAGACTCATACAAAGGTTCTTTTTCAGACAAAAAAATTGTTGTAGTCTCCAAAAGAGGACGTTCTCACGCTCATGAAGGTAAATTTCGTGAAGACGATTTTGCCGTAAATACGCTTCCCAACGGCTGGAATATTATTTCTGTTTCAGATGGAGCGGGCTCTGCCTCAGCTGCCAGAGAAGGTTCAAGGCTGGCAACTACAACGATCAACCATTTTTTTAACTCACAGGAGATTTTAAACCAGATTGAAAATAACATCAATGTTTTATATATCAATCAGTTCCCTGATAAAGAACAATTGAAAGCCAAGAAGGATACCATCAATATCTTATCGGAAAGTGTCTTGCATGTTTATCACACATTAGAAAAAAAAGCGGCAGAAAATGCCCTTTCTGTGAATGATCTGCACACTACACTTATTTTTACTTTGCTTAAGAAATTCAGTTTCGGATATGTGATTCTGAGCTTTGGAGTGGGTGACTGTCCGATCAATCTGATTAATACAGACTTTTCTGAAGTAAAATTGTTAAACCAGATGGATGTGGGAGAGTTTGGTGGTGGCACTCGTTTTATCACCATGAAAGAAATTTTTAATGATAAAATGGCTTCCCGTTTCCAAATTACCTGTGTAGAAGATTTTTCCTATCTCGTGCTGATGACAGATGGTATTTATGATCCTAAATTTACCACAGAAAATAAACTGGAAGATGTAGAAAGCTGGAAAGCACTTTTTGAAGACCTTGCCGGAAATAATGATGACCGGACGAAAGCAGATTTTATTAACGATGAAAAAATTGATGAAGAGCTTTTAATCTGGAGCGATTTCTGGAGCAGAGGAAATCATGATGACCGTACATTGGCCATAATCTATTAATACCATGAAAAAAACTATTAAGGTTGTCTCTGTTCTGGATACGGCCAAATCCTATGAATACGTAGATGAAAACCCTATCCGGGGCGGAGTGAAAGATGTTTATTTTTCGCCTGATAAAGACTATGTAGTCGCTTTCTACCGAAATCCGCTGGATGAAGGACAGAAAGAAAGAATCATGAGGATTGTTTCTACCTATCTGCAAAGTATACAGAATGGAAATGCTTCAGACTACTTTCTGAATGAAATATTCAGATGGCCTTATGATATTGTTGAAAGAAATAGACTAACGGGAATTGTAGTTCCTGTTTATCACGATAAATTTTATTTTGCCAAAGGCTATATTGGCTCAGATAATATCCAGGGACAGGATAAAGTGGGGAAGTGGTTTACCGCTCCCATGTTCAGGAATCAGCAGTATCCGTTGAGACTTGATCAGTCAGAATTGGGAGATTGGCTGGGCTATTTCCAGATTGCTGTCAATATCAGCCGAGGAGTGAAAAAGCTGCATCAGATGGGACTGGCACACTCTGATTTGTCTTATAACAATATTCTGGTAGATCCCGTTACAAAATCTGCCTGTATTATCGATATTGACGGTCTTGTGGTTCCCAAACTCTTTCCACCGGAAGTCATAGGAACCGCCGATTTTATTGCACCCGAAGTTCTGAAAACCCAACATTTAAAACTTCAGGATCCGAATAGGCATTTACCCAATCAAAAAACAGATCTGCATGCACTTGCCGTTCTGATTTATATGTATCTTTTGAGAAGACATCCGCTGCGTGGAGGAAAAATCTGGGATCTGGATTCCGAAAAGGACGAAATTTTATCCATGGGAGAAAAAGCCATGTTTATAGAACATCCGGAAAATAATTCCAACCATGTGAAGTCCGATCATCTCAGAAAGTGGGATGCATTCTGGGGAGATCCTCAAAAGATTCCGTACACCGTTACAGGTCCATATATTTCAGAATTGTTCAGAAAAACATTCATTGACGGTTTGCATGATCCTATCAGACGTCCCACGGCCAATGAATGGGAAGCCGCATTATTGAAAACCGTAGATTTGATCCAGCCTTGCCAGAATTCCGGCTGTACAGAAAAATGGTATGTCTTTGATAATAGCAGCAATCCAAAATGTCCGTTCTGCGGAACACCTCATCAGGGAACATTACCCGTTTTAGACTTATATTTTAAATTTGATGATGAGGTATGGAAACCGGAAAATCACAGGCTCATGGTTTATCATAATCAGTATCTTTTCAAATGGCATGTTTCCAGGAAAGTGATACGTAACGAAAATCTGACGATGCAGGATAAAATGCCGGTAGGATATTTTACGTTCCACCAGGGAAGATGGGTATTGGTCAACCAAAGCTTATCAGGAATGAAGGATGTCACAGAACAGAAAGAAATTCCACCAGGCTCTATGGTAGAACTCATTGATGGTAAAAAAATACTGCTTTCCTCAGAAGAAGGCGGAAGATTGATCTATGTAACGATGGCAAACCAGTAAAGACTAACGGATAATCAAGGCTTGTTTCCGGAGTGTCATTCTGAATGGAATGAAATGTAATGAAGAATCTCACAGATGATTGTGGCCATTTGTGCTCATTTATTTGTGAGATTTGTGTTTAAATCATTTAAATCAAAGGAAACATTCAACGGCTATAGCAAAACTTTAAAAAAAACATTTACTGTCTTTCCGTTTCCATAAAATAAGAATACTGATCCTCGTCCACAATTCTAAATCCAAGACTTTGATAAAGATACTGTGCTTTATTGGTTTTTAAAACACTTAATGAAACCGTTTTTCCAGCTAATGAAGCTTCTTCTAAAATATCTGACAAGATCTTTTTTCCAAGTCCTTTGCCCTGTTGGCTTGGATCAATCTGAAGCTGTAAAACCTCGATATTGGTAAACGTTCTGTCTACTTTTAATAGTCCAATGGGCTGATCATGTAAAAAAATAATATTAGCTTTTTCAAACTGATACAAAACTCTTTGCAGGGTTGTTTCTCTGTCAGTAGAAAGTCCTGAAGTTTCATAGTGCGGATTCATGGTTTTCATTCTGAGATTGAGAAGAAAATCAATGTCAGTTTCATCAGCTTGTTTATAATGCAGGTCAGGATTCATAGTCAAAAATTAGAGTTCTTACTTTAATGCAATTTTTAGTCCCATTTCTTCTTTCATGTACAGCAAAACTTCGGCATTTCCTCTGGCGTCGTCTACCGGATTGTGCGTGTGTTCCGTTTTGCGAAGATGTTTCCATTGGGCAAAAGTATCTTTTTCCAGCCCGCAGTACAGATCAGAAAGTCTTCTGGAAGAAAAGCCAAAAGGATTTCTTCCGATAAAATGATGAAAATACCAGCAGATAAACATCCAGTCGAAACCATTATTGTCACTTATGAAAATAGGTCTGCCTTTGGAATGAGTGGTAATCCAGTCTTCAAAGGCCAGCATTACTTTCTCAGGATCATCAAAATTCATTGTTTCTTCCCTGCTGAATCCGGAAACTGCTAAAGCATCTGGGTTGAACTTCTCAGAAACAGGCTTTAATTTTCCATAAAAAGTAGTGTCCAGTTCTTCATTTACGAGTACCGCTCCGAAACAGACCATTGAAAAATCTCCGGGAATCGGACCGTCCGACTCTATGTCAACCATAATGTAGCTCATTGGAAATAGTTTTTAACTGGACGAAGATATTGAAATAAGCTGAGAGATGGAAGATGGAAGCGGAAGGAAAGGAAGCTGGAAGTTATTTTTGTTTATAAAGAACTCTTTTCTCTTTTAATTCATATTTTCAAGAATATCTCAATTAAAAAACTCAGAAGTTCATGGCCTAACAAAACTTTCAGCCTCCAGCTCACATCCTCCATCCTTACAATAGCTCAAAAAAGCCCCTTTTTCCGATTTTTATTTTCGTCTGAGGGATCAGTTCCATTTCTTCATTTGCGTCCTTTATTCTAAGGGTATTGATCTGAACTCCTCCATTCTCTATTAATCTCCTGATTGCCGATTTGCTGAGGTCATTTTTAAGTTGATGACACAGTTCAACGAGAGAGATTCTGTTCCCCGTACTTTTCAGTGAATCAATAGCCACAGGTTCATACACTTTCTCTTCAAAATTTTTATTCTGAAATTGGTTGATAAAAAACTGTTCTGCATTTTCTGCTGAAGCAGGATCGTGGTATTGACTGATAATATTTTTAGCAATCAGCTTCTTGATATTCATTGGATTTTCCCCTTCTTGTATGCTGGAAAGAACCATCGTTTTTTCTTCCATAGAAAAATCTGTAGTCAGGTTGATAAATTCTTCAATCAAAGCATCCGGAATAGACATGGTTTTTCCAAACATTTCATTAGGTTCGTCCGTCAATCCGATAATATTGTTCAGGGATTTGCTCATTTTTTCCTTTCCGTCAAGCCCTCTCAGCAATGGCATACACATGACAATCTGAGCAGTCATTTGATGTACTTCCTGGAGCTGCCTTCCCATGGTACAGTTGAAGAGCTGATCCGTGCCACCCATTTCAATATCACACTCTATTTTTACAGAATCAAAACCCTGAAGAATCGGGTAAACCAGTTCATGCATGGCAATAGGTGTATTTTCTGTGAATCTTTTATTGAAATCATTGCGGTGCATCAATTGAGCCACGGTCACTTTTGAAAGCAGTTGGATGACTTCAGAAAAATCAAGAGCATCCAGCCAGTCAGAATTGAAAACAATCTTTGTCTTCTGTACATCAATGACCTTGGAAAGCTGATTGATATAAGTCTGGGCATTATGCTGCACATCTTCAGCACTTAAAGGTTTTCTGGCTTTATTTTTTCCGGTGGGATCGCCAATTCTTGCCGTAAAGCTTCCAACGACAATAATGATATGATGGCCCAGATCCTGAAACTGTTTCAGTTTTTTTAAGACTACAGCATGTCCCAGATGCAGATCCGGAGCGGTGGGATCAAATCCCAGTTTGATGGAAAGTTTTCTGTTTTCCTTTTCGGCTTGAGCCAGTTTTTCTTCCAAACCGTTTTCAGGCAGGATGATAGCCACATTTTCTTGTAATGGATGAATCATGTTTGAATAGTTTTAAAATGAAAAAAGCCCGGACAGGCACTGTCCGGGCTTCTATATAAACGTTAGATTATTTTATTGGATTACAGATATAGAAAGTCTTCCCGAACGATAGCCCGGTGTATAATATTCACTGAAGAATGGAAGACGTAATATACTGTTCAGATGTTTCATTATAAGGTAAATATACAGGAATTTCCTGAAGATCCAATATTTAAACCATTAAGACGCATTGTAGGGTTATAACAAGATTTGTTTTAAAAGAAAAACTTAACCATCCATCAATCTTAATGGCTTAAAATAATGGTTCAAAACAATTTTACTTGCGATTTTTGAAGCTAATTTCATGCCATAAATCCCTTAAAAATAAAATACAAGATAAAGATGTAAAAACTGTATTTTATTATTTTCTTTGTTACCTGATAAGAAGTCTGTAAAATAGGGCTTATTCTCTGTTTTTCTATCGTTGTTTTCATGAAAAAAATTAATAGTTAAGAACATTTTTATAGTATAAATTTTTAATCTGACCTTTCCAGATTTCCAGATTTTCAGGAGAAGCTTTATCTGCTTTATCAAAAAAGAAATGTCTGATAATTTCAAGCCCGGAATAGATAAAAATACCATTGTCAGATGTTAAAGTAAGGGCATTATCCATGCCTGTTTTTTCATATTCTTCATGAGATTTTCCATGGGTATTGATGATAACGGTTTTTTTGCCTTTCAGAAGACCTTTCTGTATGCCCTGGTCATATCGGTAAGCAAAACCATAACTGAACACACGGTCTATATATCCTTTCATCATTGCGGGAAGACCGGTCCACCAGATAGGATAAATAAAAGTAATTTGTTCTGCCCACGAAATATGATCCTGTTCGGTTTTTACATCATCTGATAGTTTTCCTATCCTTTGTCCCTGTATATCATTCAAAGAAAGAACAGGATTGAAACCGATGTCGTAAAGATCTCTCACAATAATTTCCTCGTTGTGATATTGAAGGGTTTCAATAACAGTGTTTAGAAGATGATGATTTAAGCTGTTTTCATTAGGATGCGCGTAAATGATTAAATGTCTCATTGTTTTGATTGTTAAGATTAATGAGACAAAATTAGCGGAGTGCTCTTTTTAAAAATTGTAAGAAAACGAAACGGACTATTTAGATTTTGGATTACAGATTTCCTGTTGGAATTTTAAATACTGAGCCGGAGAAATGTTGATAAAATGCTTGAAATCATGGATGAGCTGGCTTTGATCATAGTAACCGCATTCATCAATAATGGTAAACGATTTGACCTGATTTTGTTTTTCAGTCTCTTTTTCGATGAGTTGTATTGCTTTTAAAAAACGGTTGTAGCGGGCAAGCTCTTTTAAAGAATAGCCAAACTGTTCTTTTTGTTTCCGTTGGATATTTCTTTCCGTCTGATGGGTTTGCTCTGCAATGACTTTTATGGGATTTAAAAGATCGTTTTCAAAACTGCTCAAAAGCTGGCTGGTGATATCCCGATCCTGGAGATAAGGCTTACAGAATTCAAGAATATGATTCACCTGTTGGGTGACTGAATCTAATCTGGTAAGCTGATGCCAAAGGTCTGTAAAGCAGTTTTCTTCCAGCAATTCATCAGGATGTCTTACCGATTGTTCAATGGATATTTTTCCGAAGAATCTGAAAAAAGCATCATCTTTAAAATTAACAACCAAAATAGAGCAGCCAGCGGGAAGTGTATATTCAAAGGCTTGTCTTACAGGCCCGAAAACCATACATTTATCAACACTTATGATGGTCTTTTTCCGGGTGGACATCGTGGCATTTTCTCCAAAACAAAATAACAAAATCGTCTGATAAGTGGGTAAAAGCGTTTTGGTAATGGAGGATTCAGAAGTATTTGCAGCAAAGTAAAAATGAGTAAATATTTTTTCAAATTCCTTTGGAACTGAAATTCTATACTCGTTATATTCTGAACGTAATTCCATAATCCTGAAAGTTAAGAGATGAGATTTTTTACCATTTTATAGTTGGTCATAGCAATTCCTTTTACATGAACAGTCTGTTCCTGAACCACATGAAAACCTCTTTTTTTAAAAAAAGGTCTGGCCGTTTTACTGACATCAGCTGTAATTTTTTTTTCATTATTCAGCAAAGCTTCCTTTTCAATGTGACGATAAAGCAGGGTTGCAATTCCTCTATGCTGACAATCTTTGTGTACAAAGAGCAGATCAATATAATTTCCCTGGTCGAGCGTACAGAAACCTGCTATTTTAGTCTCTGTAACAGCTACAACAACGTATTGATCTTTGATTACCTTCATCCATCTTTCTTCATTCTCGGCACCGGATTTCCAGGCTTCGAGCTGTTGTAGATTATAGTCTTTTTTGCACACCTCATCTATTGTTGCCGTAAACAGCTGCAACATTGCCGGGAGATCATCGTAAACTCCTTTTCTAAGGATGATGTGATTATCTGATGTATTGCTGTTCATAAAGTTTTTGCTGTTCTTTATTGAGAAGTGGGTAGAAAAGATTCATCTGCAGAAGGGTATAATGCTGAATAGCCTCATTCGGATTAAGTTTCAAAATAAGTCTGTTATGGGTAAGCCAGTTGTCGGCAATGATGAAAATCTGCTCAACAAGACCATCTATAATAAAATGAGGTACATCTTTCAAAAATATATTGTTCTTCTGAAGATCTGAAAAGATCAGTTGAAATTCCTCTTTTCTGCTGAAATTAATCCCTTCATAATTGGCTTTGATGTCAGGATTACGATTCAGAATATCTATAAAATTGATAAATATAAAGCGGTAAGAATAAAAAATTTCACAGGTAGAATAGGTAAACTGATAAAGATCTTCCAGACTTTTATTTTCCTTTTTTTTCATCTGGTTCAGTAGCTCATCCATTTCCAGGGTAAGCTCTGAGAATAGGATTGTAATGATGTCTTCAGAATGTTTGAAATGGTAGTGCAGATTTCCTGCACTGATGTGAAGTTCGGCAGCAATATGCCTTGTGGTAATATTGTTGTACCCTTTCTCATTAAATAATTCCAGTGCTTTAGACAGAATTTTATCCTTGGTCTTCATAACCCAAAGATAAGAATATCAGAGTGGATATAAATCATATTTTTAAAATTAGAACAATTGTTCTAATTTGATATCTTTGCAGTATCAAATCTTATGACAATGGAAGGTAAATCAAAATTCAATGATGAGTTGGCAGAAAGTACTGATCAAGAAACCCAAACAGATCCCGGGGAAGTTATATCAAAAATACTGCAGGTTATTCTTGGAGTAATAATGGCTGTTTTGCATATGTGATGAATAAACGAATTTCCTTTTGGTTCCTACTGGGACTGGCAACATGGGGAATTATTATTCTGCTGAGAACAAACAGAATTGTTATTCCCGTTATCAATGACCATTTTACAGATTGTATTACAATTCCCATGTATTGTTATCTGATAGAACATATCATGAATGGAATTCTCGGTTATCAATGGAAACCTGATTTGAAGTTTGTATTGACCTCAGTGCTGTATCTCTCTTTTTTGTTTGAAGTGATCTGTCCCAAACTATCAACTCATTTTACCGGAGATTTTTTTGATGTGCTGGCTTATGTTGCAGGAGGAGTAGGGTACTATCTTTTTGCAGTAAAGCAGATACATAAAAAAACCAGCAGTTCTGCATCGTAAAAGGAGACTGCCGGCTGTGTTATAGTTTTTATCCTGGTTCAATAATTATTTTTACTGCATTTGGAGTAGCAGTTTTCTTTCGGTTATGTATAAAAGACAATTATTGAATGCAAGATGTTACATGGATAGGTGACTATTTTTTAAACTTGTAATTATTGAAATTTTCTTTTGGTATTTTTGTATAGGATTAAAAATATTCACTTCAATGCACGACAAGCTTTTACAATATATGTGTTCTGGTCATGATTTTACCCTGGAAGAAACCGAAGCAGTCAGGAAATATTTTGAGCCTGTAACATTTTCAAAAAATACAATAATAGAAGAGGCCGGGAAAATCCCCGAATATCTTTACTATATCATTGAAGGTTATATTAGGCTTTTTTATATGGATGAGAATGGAAATGAAGTGACTACGCATATCAATTGTCCACCGGGATTTTTTACATCTTATTCAGATTTTACCAACCAGACCCTTTCTGAAAATACTATAGAATCCATCACTAATTCTGAGCTTTTAAGAATTTCCAAAGAAAACCTGGACCAGCTGATCAGCCAAAGCCAGGCTATGAAAGATTTCAGTATTTCGGTTTTTCAGCAGTCGATTACCTATAACGAAAAACGTTCCAGAGAATTATCTGTTTTGAATGCTGAACAACGATATTTGAAACTGATGAATGATTATCCCGAAATTATTCAGAATGTTCCTATTCAGTATATCGCCTCATTTTTAGGAATGAAACCGGAAAGTCTAAGCAGAATCCGGAGAAAAATAATTAACTAACAAAAGTCAAGTGGTTCCGGTTTCTGGAAAATGAACTTTGCAAGATTAAAATTTATGCAATGACAAAAAATAATCTAAGCCTTGTTTCAGGAGCCAATGGACATCTGGGAAATAATTTAGTCAGATTCTTACTAAAACAAGGGCTTCCGGTACGGGCAGCTGTAAGAAATACAGAGAACAGAAAACCTTTTGAAGGATTGGATTGTGAGCTGGTGCAAGCCGATATTACTGATAAGACCTCTTTTTTAAAAGCACTTCAGGGAGTAGAAACATTTTACGCGGTAGGGGCTTCTTTTAAATTATGGGCTAAAGATCCTAAAAAAGAAATCTATGACGTGAATATCAAAGGTACCCGAAATACCATCGAAGCAGCGGCAGAAGCAGGTGTAAAAAAAATAGTGTACGTAAGTTCTATTGCAGCACTTAATTATACCCACTTGCCTACAAAAGAAAGTAAAGGTTATAATCCAGATCGTAGAGATATGTACTATAATTCTAAGAATGACGGGGAGAAGTTGGCTTTTGAGCTGGCTTCAAAACTGGGAATAGAACTGGTTTCAGTGATGCCTTCTGCGATGATTGGAAGTAAGGCATTTTTACCATTAAATGTTTCCTACGGAGTTCTCAAATTAATTTTGAATAGAAAAATTCCGGTAGATACTAAAATTACCCTGAACTGGATTGATGTAAAAGATGTTGCGGAAGGATGCTATCTGGCAGCTGAAAAAGGACGCTCCGGTGAACGTTATATTCTTGCCAATGAAAAATGCATGACAATCACGGATACCACCATTCTTGCCAATACCCTTTATCCGGAGCTGAAACTGAGTATTCCACGTGCCGTTCCCAAAGGGATCCTGTTTACGATTGCTGGTATCATGGAATTGACCGCAAAGCTGAGCAGAAAGCCACCGGTACTTACCCGAAAAGATATTGCAATGTTTTCAGGACTACAGCAGGATTTTGATATTTCCAAAGCCAGAAATGAACTGGGATTCAATCCCAAAAGCCCTGAACAGGCTGTGAGGGAAGCATTAGATTACCTTATGAAAAACCCTGAAATGTTGATAGAGGCGTGAAAAGCCTCTTTTTTTATTGATTTTCCAGTTTAATAATAGAACCTTTGTAAAACTTGGTCAGATCATAGAGATCATTAAAATAGTGCTGAAGATCCGGAATGATGTTGGGATCAAAATCTTTCACCCCGCATTGGTCTTCTGCCAGAAGGTATAAAGACTGGTTATCCGGTTTCAGATATTCACAAAGGATATTATCAGGATGCTGTTTTCTGTTGATCATTTCTGTCAGAAAAATTCCGTAGATCAGAAACTGATTGAAATTTTTAGAATCCACAATATAATTCATGTCCTGTTTCAGCAGTTTTTCATAGTCCGAAAGAATCTGAAGAAAATTCTCAGCATGAACATTTGTTGGAATTTCATAAAAAAGATCTATACCATTGATGAAAAGCTGTGTTTTGGTCTCCTCATGATCTGAAGAATAGACTTTATGAAACCATTGAAAAATAAGCAGAAGTTCTTCCTGTGTAAGTTCTTCTACAGAATCCTTGATTTTTTCTTTAATGGTTTCAAGGGTGTTTTTCGCTTCAGGCTGAAGAAATTTCAGAATATTTTCTTCTTCACGGCTCAACTTATTGTACAAATTAATTTTGGCAATAGTTGGATTGGTCTTGATGAAATAAAGTTCTTCCGCCATAGTTCTTTACCCAGTTGGATTTCAAATGGTTGTTTAAATATACAAAATATGCAGTAATTCTGTTAAAAAAATAATATGCAATAAATGGTATGGCTATTTTACGGTTTCATGCAGTGCGATTCTGTTTCCTTCCGGGTCTTCAAACTCTGCTACAGCAAACCCATATTTTTCGTCAATTCTTTTAGGATAAAGAACTGAACCACCATGGTGAACGGCTTGTTCCAATGTTCTGTCAATATTTTCTGTTTTAAAATAGATAATGACTCCGTTTTTAGAAGGTTTGTAGACATCTCCTTTGGCTAAAGCTCCCGTAATACCACCGTTTTTTTCTTCAAAAGGAAAGAAAGCCATTTCATAGCTGTCTATAATTTCTTTTTCAAAACTAAAGTTGAAAACTTCAGAATAAAACTTTTCAGCACGTTCAAGATCATTCACAGGAATTTCAAAGTAGACAACAGGATTGGTAGGTTTCATATTTTTTACAGGATTGGTTTTCTGCGGCTGACTGCAAGATACGCCTATTAGCAATAAAAAGGTCAAAAAAAGGACAGCAGTTTCATGATTTCATAGTTTAAACAGAGCGGATGATTTACTGGATCTAAAATAAAGTTTTTTATCTTAATTTTAAAAATAGATAGACTTCTCTATTTTTTGTCTACATTTGTAAAAATTTTCATGATGAAAAAGGAAAAAGTACGCGAAAGAATTATCAGGGTTGCTTCGGATTTATTTTATAAACAGGGGTATAATTCTACGGGAATCAATCAGATTATTGCTGAGGCTGATATTGCGATTGGCTCTTTGTACAATCATTTTTCATCTAAAAATGATCTTCTTCAGGCTTATCTTATCAAAGAAGAATTGGATTGGTTCGAAGGATTTGAAAACAGCACATCCAAAATTTCAGACCCGAAAGAAAAGATTCTTGCACTTATTGATTACAGAAAAAAGCTACAGCAGACTTCAAAATTTGCAGGATGTCATTTCATTAAAATTGTTTCTGAAATAGGAGAAGGCAATCCTTCCGTTTCAGCTTTTGCCAAACAGCATAAAGAAAAGCAAAAAGATTTGATCAAAACCCTTGTCAATGAATGTGCAGCAAAAGGTCAAATAGCTGATCCTGATTTAATAGCCGAAAGTATTTTCCTTTTAATAGAAGGAGCGGTTGTCACCTCTACCATCAACAGACAAAATGATTCTTTTGCTAAGGTAAAAAAAATGACACAGGGTTTATTATCTTGATTTTTTTTGATTATTTAAAAATAGATATATCTATATAAAAATGAAGAGTAAGTATTTGAAATTATTGGTGATATTGTTTGGTCAGTTGTTGACAATTATGGATATTTTTATCATTAATGTGTCCATGCCTTCTATACAGCGTGATTTTTATGCCTCTAACGGGGAAATGCAGTTTATGATTGCTGCCTATCTTATTGGTTTTGCCTCTTTACTCATTACAGGTGGACGATTGGGTGATTTGTATGGAAGAAAAAAGATGTACGTGATTGGGTTATCAGCTTTTATGATAAGCTCTGTTGCATGTGGGTTTTCTGCAGGAGCTTACCAGTTGGTCATCGCAAGATTTGTACAGGGAATAAGTGCAGCTATAATGGCTCCTCAGGTACTTTCGATGATACAAATTCTGTTTCCTGATCATAAGGAACGTACCCAAGCGATGGGTTGGTATGGAATTACCATCGGAATAGGAACTGTCCTGGGTCAGTTTCTCGGAGGCTATTTTTCGTCTCTGATGATCATAGAAGAACCCTGGAGACTCATTTTTCTGATGAATATTCCCATATGTTTACCAGCTATTTTCTTTAGCTTAAGATTATTAGACGAATCAAGAATGGATGTGGAACAGTCTTTTGATTGGAGCGGAGTTTTAATTCTTTCTGCAGGATTGTTCTGTGCTACTTATGCTTTAACCCTCTCTGAACACGAAGGGTTTGATTTTAAAAATATTTCATTAATGATTATTTCTGTCGGAATTTTATTCACATTTATTAAAAATCAAAAGAAAAGAATCCAGAATGCACAAGCTTATCTGATTGATTTTGAGTTGTTCCGTTATAAAAATTTCAATCTCGGAATTATAGCGGTTTCCTTCTTTTTTATCATGCTGGACTCCTATTTCTATATTCTATCCTTGTTTTTTCAGGATGGTCTAAAGATCAGTCCATTAAAAGCAGGTGAGATTATTGTTTTTCAGGGATTGGGTTTTATTCTGGCTTCCGTTTTTTCAGTAAAACTGATTTTAAGATATGGAAAAAAAGCCCTGATGGCAGGACTTGGCTTTATTATTATTATCCTTGTGCTCCAATTGTTTTTGTTCAGGACACAGATCAGTTTTCCGGTTTTTTGTCTGCTGTTGTTTTTACATGGCTTGGGAATAGGATCTATCATTCCTTCCCTGGCAAACATAGCGATGTCGGGAATATCTGAAAAGCTGATCGGGAATGCGTCAGGTGTTTATAATACCATTCAGCAGATTGCAGCTATTGTGGGAATTGTTGCTGTAGGAAGTCTCTTCTACTATTTTCTTGGAGAAAAGCCTGATGTAAAATATTATTACAATGCCTTCTCTGTTGCTTTGCGGATTAATATTTTATGTCTGATCTTTGTAATGATCTGTATATATATAGTTCCGGATCATGTTCTTCCTGAGATGAGGAGCAGCCAATAAAACAGATCTTGTTTTTAAGGTTGTTTTGATGAGGTTTTCATTTCATGTAAAGCTGCTTTTGCCATATTTTTGGTCACTTCGGTAGGAGAGTGGCAGTCGCAGTTGCTGAGCCCAATCACATAAACATCTTCAGCAGGAATGTAAACTCCCATACTTTTAAATCCGAAGACACTTCCTCCATGCTCACGGTCAGGAATTCCATTGATGTCTTTCAAATGCCAGCCGTAGCCATAAGTAAATTCTTCACCATTATTCAGTTTATATTTCTGAAAAGCCTTTTGAGTTTCTTTTAAATCCAATATTAAATTTTGGTTTAGGGCCTGCTGCCATTTCAGCATATCATCTGCTGTAGACATTAGTGATCCGGAAGAGAATGGAACGCTGAAACTGATGACTGTCTTATTTACAAATCCCTGCTCTTTTTTGTGATATCCGTAAGCTCTTTGAGGAATAACTTTTCTGTCAGAAGCATAATAAGAGTGGTTCATTCCTGCTTTATCGAAGATATTTTTCTTAATAAAATCTTCATAAGAAGTTCCGGAGACAAGCTCAATGATATATCCCAAAACCACATAGCCGGAATTGTTGTAATCAAATTTTTCTCCAGGTGCGAAATCGACAGGTTCATTTTTGAAAAAATTCACCATTTCTTCAGGTTTCATTTCTTTTTGGGCAATGGAAGAAATAGACTTCATTTTGGTAAAATCTTTAATTCCTGAAGTATGCGTCAGAAGTTGATGAATAGTGATCTTATCTCCGTTAGGATAATCTTTGATGTATTGGGAAATGGGATCGTTGACATTCAGTTTTCTCTGTTGCTCAAGCAGCAGAATAGCTACGGCTGTAAACTGTTTGGTCATTGAACCAATTTGGAAAACATTCTCAGGGGTCATATTGACGTTAAGTTCAAGATTGGCTTTCCCAAATGCTTTCCTATACAGATTTTTTCCGTTCTGACTAATGAGGAAAACGCCACCAGGCTCATTTTTATTCCCGAATTCAGTCTGGATAATGCTGTCAATCTTCTTTTCATATCTTTTTGATAGTGTCTGAGCATCGGTTGTATTGCTTAAAAATGGAAGTAGAATAAGTGGGGTTATGAGTTTTTTAATAATCATATCTCTGTATTTTGTTATACAAAGATATATATTATTTTAATTACTATGTTATACAATATAGCAAAGTATATTGTATTTTTAAAAACAATAAAGTTGATTTTCTGAAAATTATTTCAATACGGAGATGAGAAACATCATAGGTCTGCGGAGTTCTTCTTTCATCTCCGGAATTTCTTTCAACATTTCCTGACCTGGCTCCGGCTCGATAACTTCTTTGAGGGTGAAGCCGTGTTTTAATAATGTATTTAAATAAGAAGTTAAAGTGCGGTGGTATTTAATGACATTTTCACCCAGAAAAGTTGTATTCCTTTTTCCTTCTATAAAATAACGGTCTACCGGCCAGCAGATTTTTTCACCATTTTTATCATATATCCAGTCCTGACCACCTTCTGCAGTGAATACAGGATGTTCTACTGAAAATACAAAAGATCCGCCGGGTGTGAGCCATTTATAAATATTTTGAGCAATACTATCGAAGGATTCTACATAATGTAAGGTGAGAGAACTGAGTATGATATCAAATTTTTCAGCAGGATAATCCACTTCTTCCAGAGCTATTCTTTCATATTGAATTCCAGGCAGACTATTGATTTCCACAGCTTTTGCCAGCATTCTTTCTGAAAGATCAATTCCGGTAACCGTTTTGGCTCCGTTTTCTATAGCGAAACGACAATGCCATCCGAAACCACATCCTAAATCCAGAATGTTTTTTCCATGAAAATCCGGCAGCATATTTTTGAGAGTATGCCATTCTCCAGCTCCTTCCAATCCAATCTGAGAACGGAGCATTTTTTCATACTGGTCAAAAAATGATGGATGGTCGTATTTATTTTCTTTCATAGCTTTCCAAAAAATGTGGTTCTTTAATTAAAATCATTTTGATTTTTTCTGAATGATCCTCTATCCTTGTCAAGGTTCTAACCCTTGACTTATCACAAGGATTAAAGAAGTTTGTAGTTTTTTACTATCAATCCTTCAGAGTTTGAAATGTAAATTTACAACAATATCAGATTTCAGAGATTTCTGATCCCAGAAAAATAAAAGCTGAATGTAAAACATCCAGCTTTTATCAATTTTTGATTGAAATATTTTTAATTGGCTTCCGCATACTTTTTGAAATTATCAAGAATTGCCTGCCAGCCTCCTTTCTGCATTTCTTCAGGATTCTGGCTTTCAGGATCAAAAGCTACATGTACATGGGTTTGGCCATTGTTTTCTTTAAAGTCAACATGTACCTGTCTTCCGTCCGGCATGGTATAAGTAAAGTTTTCACCATCTTTTATTTCATTGTAAATGGCTTCAAAGTCGAAACCGAAACTTCCGTCTTTGGCTTCCATTCTCGCTGCATATTTTCCACCTACTTTCATATCATTGGAAGCAGATGGGCATTGCCATGAAGGATCAGCAAAGTTCCATTGAGTGATGTGTTCAGGATGGGTGTAATAATTCCATACTTTTTCTGCATCTGCACTGATGATGGCAGAAACTGTGATTTTGTGGCTCATTTTTATGGGTTTAATGTTAATAATAATTCGTCAAGCTTTTCAAGAGTAGCCATCATTCCCTGTTCCATTCCCATTTCGATAATGGTTTCCAGATCTGCTAAGGATTGATAGGTCACAATAGTTTCTACAAGGGTATTCTCATTTTTATCCGTGAAAGATACTACCCATTCTGCTTGAGGAAGATCTATATTGATTTCTCCCTTTTCATTGCAAAACGCATCACTTGAAGTATAAGAATCAATTGGATTGATCTTGTGATAGCCAACCCAGCTCCAGTATTCTTTTCCGTCAGGTTCTACCATTGCATAATGCCAGTGTCCACCTTCACGGAATTCCATAGATTTTGTTTTGGTAGTAAATGGTTTGGGAGCGAACCAACGATCAAGAAGGTCACTTTTCGTGTAGCAATCCCATACCAATTGTCTGTTCGCCATAAACTCACGTCTGATGGTTAAGGTGTTCTTTTCCTTATCTGCAAGGAAATCGAACTGAAGAAGATGTTTCATATTAATATTTTTATAGTTTGGTTGTCGTATTAAACTTTATTTCTGCTGGCTTTTCAAAGTTGCCAGTAACGTGTCAAGCTGTTCGAAACGGCTTTCCCATATCTTTCTGAACTGTTCCAGCCAATGGTCTATTTCTTTCATTTTATCAATTTCTAGAAAGTAATAAATTTCTCTTCCCTGATGGTTTTGAGTCACCAATTCACACTCTGTCAGAATTTTCAGATGTTTTGAAACGGCCTGTCTGGTCGTATCAAAATGCTCTGCTATGGCATTGGGCGTCATCGCCTGTACTGCGATCAGTGCAATAATAGCTCTTCGTGTAGGATCTGCTATAGCCTGAAAAATATCTCTTCTCATAGGTGATAATTTTTAAATGAAACTATATGGTTGCAAATATATGTGCAACTTTTCGGTTTCGCAATTTTTTTTGATGAAATTTATAAATCAGAAACTGAAAAACAATAGATAATGTTTATTAATTGATTTTAAATCAGGTGTTTGTAGTAGGCTTGGGTAAGTTTTATCTTTTATTTTCCCGCATGGCTTTGATCAATCGGTCATTTCTTTTGTCTGCTCTTTCATTATTTAAAGAAAGTACAGCCCAGATTGCCGCAGGAAGCCATCCGATCAGAGTGATCTGTAAAATAAGGCAGATAATTCCGGTGAAAACTTTTCCACGGACCATGAAAGATAAGAAGGGAAGTAAGATGGCTAATAACATGATTTTAAGTTTTTAATTAATTTGATTTTACCGGGACTGAGGATCAAAATACGCTTTAAAAGTGAGAGGATCTTCCGTTTTATTCTCTGCTTCTTCTAGATATTCCAAATACTCTTCCTGATGTTTCTCCATATAAACAAGCACAATAGCGAGATTTACAAAAAGATTTTTGTCTTTTGAACCCAAATCTAATGCCGTTTTTAAATACTCCAATGCCTTTTCATTTTCTCCCATATCCGAGTAAATAGCCCCAATATTGATTAAAGCCGAAGTGTTTTCAGGCTCAATCAATAAAATTTCATCTAATTCTTTAACCAACAGATCATTTAAAGTATCCCAATGGTCTTCATTTTCCCATCTTTTAGCCTGAAGTTTTTTTACGTTTTCTAATCTTGTTGTTATCGTACTCATTATTTAAAATTACAGAATGGATGTTTACTATAAGGTGCAAATTTAGCTTTTTACTCTTTAAGTCTATTCAGTATGGCAGCTTTCAGGATTTCAATGTTGATATCTTTCAACGCTTTGAATTTAATACAATATCCTGTTACACTGGCTTTCCCTATTTTATCTCCATATGTTTTGGCTAAATAGGCCTTATCACCGATATTCATAATGTAGATAGAAATTCCTGTGGTATTGGCACTCATTCCAATCTGATAAAAATCTCTGGTTTTTCCATCTGCATACTGCATGGTATATGATCCATATCCGATATTGGGATTGGAAACGGTTTTATTTTCACTGTTTTTACCATCCAGAAACCACAGCTGGCATTCCGGGATGAGCTCCACAATAATATTGTGGAGTTCCTGCATATCATTGCGTTTCAGTTCCGGCTGACTGTTGATGTAGCCCTGGATTTGTTCTTGAATGGTCATAGATCAGGAATTGATTTTGAAATTATCGAGCGACTAATTTAAAACAAAAAGAACAGCAATCGCTGTTCTTTATATTGTATTTTCTGATCTATGGGATCAATTCTTTTATTGTTTTCTCTGTTTTCATCAGTTCACCTTGTGGAATCTGATGATGAAGATAGGTGAAAAGCAAATTGGTGACCCAGCTATTTTCAACCTGGTGAATGTAGTAAGAGCAAATCAAACCAAAATCATCCGAAATATAAGCCGGAAGATCTGAAGAACCGGTACTTCTGAACGTGGAAACAAAAATCTCCTTTCGGATATCACTTATCTGGTCTTCTGTTTCTTCATCAAAAGCTTTTTCTTCAATCACCTGATACGCTTTCATCCATTCATCAGAAAACTCTGCAGAATCTCGGTTGTCAAGAATTTCATCAATCTTTTCTGGAGTAGTATTGTCAAGAGCTGTTTTTAAAGATTGATTAAAAATAGCTTCCAGCATATTAATTTTTTCTGTCGTCATCTCAGTCTGTATTCTATCCAAACGCTCTTTTCAATAAGCTTTCCACTTTTGGTTCGCTGCCTCTGAAGCTTTTGTAAAGCTCCATCGGATCCTTTGTTCCACCTGAAGAAAGCAGTACTTTATACTTGGCTGCAATCTCAGGATTGAAGATTCCGTTTTCTTTGAAATACTGGAATGCATCGGCATCAAGAACTTCCGCCCATTTGTAAGAATAATATCCTGCGGAATATCCTCCCTGGAAAATGTGGGAGAAACTTGGACTCATTGCCGTTTCAGCGTTGGAAGGGTAGAGAGTGGTTGCTTTCGTATATTTATCTTCAAACTCTTTTACACTTTCATGTTCCAGTTCTGCCACTTTAGTGTGATAATTCATATCCAGAAGTCCGAAACCAAGTTGTCTTAAAGTCTGGTAACCTTCCATGAAATTTTTGGACTGCTCAATTTTTTCGATTTTTTCGTCAGGAAGAACTTCTCCTGTTTTATAGTGTTTTGCAAAAGTTTTTAGGAACTCAGGCTCATAGCAGAAGTTTTCCAGAAACTGTGACGGAAGTTCTACAAAGTCCCATTTCACAGAAGTTCCGGAAAGAGTAGGATATTGAGTATCCGCCATCATTCCGTGAAGAGCGTGCCCAAACTCATGGAAAAGAGTCGTCACTTCCTGGAAGGTCAATAAGCTAGGGGTATCTTTTGTCGGTTTGCTGAAGTTGCAGACAATTGAAATATGCGGACGGGAATTTTCGCCGTTTCGCTTATACTGGTTTTTGTAGCTGGTCATCCATGCACCGGCTCTTTTTCCTTTTCTTGGAAAATAATCAACATATAATAATGATTTGTAATTTCCGTTCTCTTTTACTTCATATACCTTTACATCTTCATGATATTTCGGAATGTCGTTTCTTTCCTCAAATGTCAGTCCGAAAAGTTCTCCAGCCAGCCCGAATACAGCATCCTGAACCTGATGTAATGGAAAATAAGGTTTTAATTCTTCATCATTAAGATCAAATTTCGCTTTACGAAGTTTTTCAGCATAAAATGCATGGTCGTAACCTTGCATTTCCTCAATTCCGTCAGCTTTTGCTAACGATTTTAATTCTCCAATTTCCTTATCAGCATAAGGTTTTGCTTTGGTAAGAAGTTCATTTAAAAAATCGAAAACTTTCACCGGAGACTTGGCCATTCTTTCTTCAAGAACGAAATCAGCGTAGTTTTTATATCCTAAAAGTTCAGCTTTTTGTTGTTTTAAATTCAGAAGTTCTTTAATCAAATTCTGATTGTCAAATTCTCCACCATCGAAAGACTTTTTACCATTGGCTAAAGCCAGTTCTTTTCTCAGTTCACGGTTTTCAGCATAGGTCATGAATGGAATATAGCTTGGATACTGTAAAGTGACTACCCAGCCTTCAAGATTCCTTTCTTTCGCTTCTTCCACATATTGATCAATGATCGCCTCAGGAATTCCTGCAAGATCTTCTGTATTAATGATATGTTTAAAATAAGCATTCGTAGAAGCCAGTACATTCTGTCCGAACTGTAAAGATTTTAAAGAAAGATCCATGCTGATTTTCTTTAATTTTTCTTTGTCTTCCTCATTCAATAAGGCTCCGCTTCTTACAAAACCTTTGTAGGTTTCATTCAAAAGCATTTCCTGCTCTTCATTCAGATTATATTTTTCCTTTTCATCATATACTTTTTTGATTTTGTTGAAAAGGGCTTCGTTTTGAGAAATTTTTGAAGAATATTCCGTTAAAATTGGTGAAACCTCCTGTGCAATCTGTTGGATTTCGTCGCTGGTTTCTGCAGAATTTAAGTTGAAAAAAATATTGGAAACCACATCCAGCTGCTCTCCGGAATATGCCAATGCTTCAATGACATTTTCGAAAGTAGGAGTTTCAGGATTGTTGACAATAGCCTCAATTTCTGCTTCAGATTTTTGAATTAACTCTTTAAATGCAGGAAGATAATCTTCATTTTTAATAAGGTTAAACGGTGCTGAATGATATGGTGTGTTAAATTTTTCGGTTAAAATATTCATTTTTTGATCTTTTTATATAAGGTAAATGTAATGATTCATCAGGAATCACAGCTGAAATGCTCAAAAATAATGCCTTACTGGCAAGTTATGACAAAAATACCTTATCTTTAATTAATCTTGTCATATGGAAAGAAGGAGTGATGTAGGAATATTTAATTTTGAGAACAGATTTAAAAATCATCATTAAAATAAATAACCTTAAATATATAGACTATGAAAACACTCTTAAAAATTATCGGTATCATCATCGTACTGATTCTTATCTATGCTGTCATTGCTGTGCTGGCTTTCAGTAAAGACTATCACTATGAAAAATCTGTTGTCATCAACGCACCTCAGGAAAAAGTATGGACTTATACGGGGAACTTAAAAGGATATAACCAATGGGATCCTTTCTCCAAAGCCGATAAAAATATTGTGATTACCTATTCAGGAGAAGGAGATAAATTAGGAGATTCTTATCACTGGAAGGGTGATAAAAATGTAGGGGAAGGTGAACAATCTATTACCGAACTGATCCCTAATCAGAAAATGGCGACAAAACTTCACTTTATAGAACCTTTTGAAGGAGATGCAAAAGCTAATATTGTGCTGACTCGTGAAGGGAATGGAACCAGAGTAACCTGGATGATAGATAATGAACTGAATAGTATGATGAAGATTATGAAGCCTATGATGGATAATAACATGGATAAAATGTTTGGCCAGGGTCTGGATAATCTTAAGAAATTAGCCGAAAAATAATAAGAAAGCCTTGTAAATTTTGCAGGGCTTTTTCTATGAGAACCTATTATTTGAATAAATCATATTTCTCTTTATTTTGTTATCGTTTTTGTATAAAGTCAAAGAAATATTATTCTAAAAATATTATCTTTATATAAAGAATAGATTGTATGGAGAAGATTGTATTTGAAAAAAGTGATATCAGAGACTTTGTGAAGACCACCATCGCAGAGAAAATTGAGAAGCTTAAAAACTTTATCGAATTTACCATGGAAGCCAGCCGTGACATCAAAAAAACTCCGAAATATGACAGCATGAGAGAAGAAATGCAGGAGGAAATTTATCAGATGCAGCGGCAACTCGGCGCATTGAATGATCTTAAGAGGAATATGGCCAAGGTTCTGAATACAGCTACAGAAAGGGTACAGCTCGGTTCACTGGTGATTACCAATAAAGCCAGGTTCTATATTTCTGTATCGCTGGGAGAGTTCTTTTTTGAGGGCGACAGATTCTACGCTATTTCTTCGGAAAGCCCCATGGCCAGAAAAATGATGGGAATGAGACCCGGAGACGAGTTTACCCTGAATAAAATCCATCAGAAGATTGTAGAGGTATTGTAAATAAGATTCTGCAGTATCATATAGTTATTCATCTTAATAAGATTAACTTCAGATTTATATTTGAAGTTTTATTTTTATTTAGTACCTTGCTATGCAAAATACTATACTATGAAATTTGAACAATTAAGAACAGGCAGAATTAATCAGTGGATCATTATTCACCTTCGTTATCTCGTAGGCTCTGCTTTTTTTCCATCAGGTTTAATAAAGCTTATGGGAGAGAGGTTTACCAGAATTTCAGCTGATAACCCAATCGGATACTTTTTTGAAGCTTTATATCAATCCGGATTTTATTGGAATTTTTTAGGACTGGCACAGGTGGCAGCCGGAATTTTACTGATGACACAGCGCTTTGCAACATTGGGTGCATTGATGTTTCTGGCTATCATGAGTAATATCTGGGTTATTACCCTCAGCCTTTCCTTTTCGGGGACCTGGATAATCACCTCCTTAATGATGGTTGCCGTACTGATATTGGTCATTTGGGATCAACATAAACTGCTTCCTGTTTTTAATTATAACAAAGCAAGTACCGTGAAGGAATATCCTGATCCCGAAAACAGATGGATCATTGCCGGGGTAGTATATTCCATAAGTTTTATTGTGTTATTTATGCTAAACCCGGCAAAAGGGGAAGTCTATGAAAAATGGCTGGGTATTCTGATTGCTTTAATCATTGCCGCAACATTTATCATAAGCAATTATCAGGCGTATAAAAATCGTAAACTGGCTATACATCCTTAACATTTTAAAATGAAGATTGAATTTCATGTTGTAAATTTGCAGGTATGAGTAAAGCAACCATTTTAAAAGAAATTATAGAGGAGAGAAGAAGTATTTTCCCGAAAGATTATACAGACACAGAAATATCTCAGGAAGTTTTGGAAGAGATTGTAAATTCTGCCACGTTTGCTCCCAATCACAAACGTACTAAGCCTTGGCGTTTCAAAATATTCAAAGGAGAAGAAAAAGCACAGCTGGCAGCAGAAATGCAGGCTATCTATAAGACCGTTACTCCAGAACAACTTTTTTTAGAAAAAAAATACAACGATATCGGTTTTAAAATCAATAAAGCCAATGTTGTGGTTTCTATTGTTGTCAACTTCAGCGGAATGGTTCCTGAATGGGAAGAAATAGCAGCGACTTCAATGGCGGTTCAGAATATGTATCTTAGCTGTACAGCAAATAATATCGGGTGTTACTGGAGTTCTCCTAAAATCGTGGACGAGCTGAAAGACTCTCTGACCATTGAGGAAAACCAGAAGTGCCTTGGACTTTTCTATATGGGAAATTTGGAATAAATAGCCCTGATGGAGCGGTTTGTTTGAGCTCTTTTTCTTTGCAGAAGAAAAAAGCGAGTAGCGAGAGCAGGTTCCCGGCTTCTGAAAAAATGAATTTTATAAAACTTTTCATTTGGAGCTTTTTACTTCAAACTTTTTTACTATCTTTGCACTCTTAAATATTTAACTGGGACGAGTTCCCGTAAAATTCAAACATTATGTCAGTAAAAATCAGATTACAAAGACACGGTAAAAAAGGAAAACCTTTTTTCCACATCGTGGTTGCAGATTCTAGAGCTAGAAGAGATGGTAGATTCATCGAAAAACTAGGTACTTACAACCCAATTACTAACCCGGCAACTATCGAATTGAACGTTGATTCTGCTGTAAAGTGGTTAAACAACGGTGCTCAGCCTACTGATACTGCTAGAGCTATTCTATCTTACAAAGGTGCTCTTTACAAAAAACACTTACAAGGTGGTGTAGCTAAAGGTGCTTTTGACGAAGCTGAAGCTGAAAAAAGATTCAATGCTTGGGTAGAAGCTAAAGATGCTAAAGTACAAGGTAAAGTAGAAGGTTTAGCTACTGCTAAAGCTGATGCTAAGAAAGCTGCTTTAGAAGCTGAAGTAAAAGTAAACGAAGCTAGAGTTGCTGCTGCTGCACAAGCTGAAGCTGATGCTAAAGCTGCTGAAGAAGCTGCTAATGCACCTGCTGAAGAAGTTGTTGCTGAAGCTACAGAAGGAGAAGCTCCTGCTGCTGAAACTGAAGAAAACACTGAAGCTTAAGAACAAAACCTGTTATGCGTAAAGAAGATTGCTATTTTTTAGGAAAAATCACACGCAGACATGGACTTGCGGGTAACGTGATCCTTAAATTGGATACCGATCAACCCGAGCTTTACAATAAATTGGAATCAATATTCGTTGAAATCAACGGATTATTGGTTCCATTTTTTATTGAAAAATCATCATGGAGCAAACTGGACGCTCTGAATCTTGCATTCAAAAACTCTTCTGAAGCGATGGTAGATCAGGTGTTGGGTAAAAGTGTTTACCTTCCACTTGCTTCACTGCCTAAACTTTCAGGAAAACAATTTTACTACCACGAAATTATCGGATTTGAAATTTTTGACCAGAATGACAACAACTGTGGAGTGATCAGATCAGTAAACGATCAGACAGCACAGGTGTATTTCATTACCAATCTGGATGGAAAAGAAGTGGTAATTCCTATGATCAAAGACTGGATTCTTGCAGTTGACAGGGAAGAAAGAACAATCAAAATGGAACTTCCTGAAGGTCTTATTGATGTATTTCTGGTTCCTTCCAAAAAAGACGAATAGTATTGCAATAAGCAATAAGCTATTCTTTCTCACTTTTCTACATTACTCATTACTGATTATTCATTACTCATTTTTAAGGCGGGTAAAAGATAATCCTGTACTATTTTTTCAGATTGCTGGTGTGCGTAGGGCTTGTTGTAGGCTTGCGCTGTAATTACTATGACAACTGGTATCTGAGTGAAAATAATAATTTTATTTCCCCCATTTCCACTGGATTGGAAAGCTTCATAACTTTTGTTTCCCACAGTATAAACTTTTTTCCAGAATAAATATCCATATCCTTCAAAATCAGGATTGTCTGTGAAGTAATTGGTGAAAGATTTCTGAATCCATTCTTTACTCAATAGGGTTTTTCCACTCCATACGCCATTATTTTGATATAATTGCCCGAATTTTGCAAAATCAAGTGCTTTCATGCGAAGTCCTCCTGCCAATGAAGGCTTTTGCTGGGGTGTAAACTGCCATTTGTAGTTTGTAATTCCAAGAGGTTGAAACAACTTTTGATGGGCATAATTTTTTAATCCCTGTGGAATAGTTTTATCCAGAATATCTCCGGATACTACTACTCCTGCTGTGAAATAACTCCAATTTTTACCAATGGGATTTTCCGTCATAGGAAGATCCAGAGTAAACTTTACCCAGTTTTCAGTAGGGTACATATTTTCTTCATTTCCGGGAGATTCGTAGTTCTCATCGTTTCCGTCAAACCCTGAACTCATTGTCAGTAAACTTTTGATAGTGACATTATCTTTTTGAGGAGAATAGTTTTTAAAGAGCTTCAGGTCATAAAATTCACTCAGTTTCTGGTTTTCACTTTTTAAATATCCTTCTTTAATAGCAATCCCCATTAAAGCTGAAGAAAAAGATTTTCCTACCGATCGTGTGTCCTGCAAAGAGTCTCTTCCGGATCCGTTGAAATATTCTTCCAGAAGAAGCTTTCCTTCTTTTATAATGACAATTCCGGTGATATTTTTGAACCTGTTCTCTGCAATTTTCTTATTCAGAGTTCTGATGCTTTCCGTATTGATTCTTTCCTGTGAAATATTCCAACCACTATTGGACTGAATAGGTTGAATGGCGATTTGCTGCTCTGTAGTGTTTTGAGCAGGAACCGTAAGATTGATTTGTCCTTCTGCAATGACTGATCCCGTTTGGATCGTAGAAGTATTGATATAAGGTCTGATTTCAATTTTTAAAATATGATTTCCTGCTGTCAGCGCATCAATTCCGTTATGAGCCATATAAAAACGCATCCATAAATACCTTCCCCAGGAATCTTCATTTTTGCTGCTGAGAAGAGGAATTCGTAAGCTGGTTTTGAATTTTTTATGGTCGGAAGTTCCCGCTCCTGTATTGAGATTTTCCTGATAAATAAGTTTTCCGTCTACATAAAATGAGAACTGATAATTTCCTTTTTTCAGCAGTTCATCCACAGAAAGAAGGGGTTCAAGCTGATGCAGATAATTAATCAGAGAGTTATCAAAGAAGGCATGAATACCAAGATCACCATTTTCCTGAAATATTGCAGAATTAAGAATATCCGAATCTCTCAGATTTTCCGTTGCTATGTTTTGGCTTAGAAAAACAATTTTTCCGGAATATTTTTTCTGAATTGGATTCTCTGTTTTTTCAACATTGATTATATCTTTTTTACTTTGTCCCTGATAGAAATAAAATGTGAAAATAAAGATCAATAATAGGATTGGTTTCATCTTAAAGAAGTATTTAAACAAAAATAATGAACTTCCTTATCACAAAATAGAATGAAATTAACATTGCTATTTTATAATGATCATTTCAAAGCAGTGCTAATTGAAAAGCTTTCTGAATTCTCCTGGTGACTGATTTGTTTTTTGCTTAAAAAGTTTGCTGAAAGACTGCGGATGCTCAAATCCCAGCTCATAAGCAATTTCACTTACGGATAAACTTGTGGTGCTTAATCGTTCTTTGGCAGATTCAATTAATTTATTCTGAATATGCTGTTGTGTATTTTGCTGGGTGTGAAGACGTAAAAGTGTTCCCAGATAATTGGGAGAAATATTCATCTGTTCAGCAATACACTTCACTGATGGAATTCCGTTTTCAAGGAGACTTCCGCTTTCGAAATATTGAGAAAGAATGTCTTCAAATTTGTATAACAATTCATGACTTGATTTTTTTCTGGTGAAAAACTGCCTTTCATAAAAACGGTCAGAGTAAACCAGTAATAATTCAATCTGGGCAATAATCAGTTCCTGTGTGAATCTATCGGTATTGGTCTGATATTCACGTTCAATGTTTTTAAAAATATCAACCAGGATTTTCTCTTCTTTATCAGAGAGGAAAAGAGCTTCTTTTACCTGGTAGCTGAAGAAGTCATACGATTTTATTTTTTTGGTTAATGAAGTATTCCACAGAAAATCGGGATGAATCAATAATAAAAATCCTGTAGGCTCTACTTCTACGTCCGGGTTGATTTCAAGACTTAAATATTGCTGCGGTGAAACAAAACACAGCACTCCTGAATTAAAATCATATTGCTGGTGCCCGTAATTGAACTTTGGTGTGACATTTTTTTTCAAACCAATAGAATAAAAATTCTGAATCCACTTCAGTTCCTCATTTTCTACAACATAACGAACCTTACTGTAATCGATCAAACTGATCAGCGGATGCTCAGGTTTCGGAAGACTGCAGAAAGTATGAAAATCTGATATAGAATTAAAACGAACGGGTTGTTTCATATAACGAAGTTAATTGTTTTTATAGAAAGTATAATACATTGATTCAAAAAGTCTTCGGCTCCGCTCAGACAGACTTTTCTAAAATTTTATATTTAATCCATGCATATAAATTAAAACATTCAGTATTAGAAATGTCATCCTGAGCGGAGTCGAAGGATATGATTATCATATTAAATTGCAGTAGAAACAGTAAGACTTTCCCATTGCTCAGCGTCTTTCTTTAAAATATCAATTTTGTTATTGAGAAACTCCATGGTTCCTACCCCTAATAATAAATGGACCGGAGGATTTTTCTCTTTACTGATCTGGATCAGAACATCGGCCGCTTTTTCAGGATCATTAGGCTGGTTTCCATTGATTTCGTTAAGGTGCGCCTGTTCCGAATTTCTTGCAGCTTCATAAGCCTGAATAGGATTTGAAGGCGTTTTCACAGAATCTTTGGTTAAGAAATCGGTACGGAAATATCCAGGATAAACAACCGTAGCATGAACTCCGAAGTCTTTTACTTCCTCTGCCAGCGCTTCCGTAAATCCTGCAACGGCAAATTTCGTAGAACAATAGATTCCCCAGCCTGGAAAATTAGCAGAGTATCCACCAACAGAAGAAATATTGAAGATGTTTCCTGATCTTTGTTCACGCAGATAAGGCATGGCATTTCTGATCACATTTAAGGTTCCGAAAACATTCACTGCATAATTTTCTCTTGCCTCTTCATCTGTCAGTTCTTCCAGCGTTCCGATTTGTCCATAGCCTGCATTGTTGACCACCACATCAATGCGTCCGAAGTGATGAACTGTTTTTTCAATGGCAGATTTGATGTCATTATTGTCTGTGATGTTGGCGCTAAGCGGAAGAAAATTTTCTGAAGTTTCTCCGATGGTGGAGATCAGGGATTCAACAGTACGGCTAGTAGCTGCAACCTGAAACCCTTTGGATAGTAATTTTTTTACCAGCTCGAATCCTAATCCTTTTGAAGCTCCTGTCACGAACCATACTTTTTTTGTTTCCATTTTTAAATATTTTTTTGTTTAAATGATGGTACAAAGATGGAAACTTACGAAAAGGTAAATGTAGCCGAATCGGGGAATGATGTATCCAAATCGTGAATGGTGTTATTTAACGCGTGTCATTCTGAATGAAATGTAATGAAGAATCTCAAACAATTGATGAATAACAAGATTCCTACCTTTTTAGAAATCGCAGATTGACCGTAGTCTATGACAAAATCCAAACTCCTCTTTAATTTCAAACAACTTTTAATGATTTTTCAGAAGATTTCTGTATTTCAGCGGTGTAATTCCTATATTTTCTTTGAAGCAGCGTGTAAAATGGCTTTGATCTGAAAAACCGCACCCTAATGCAATATCCGTTAAAGAATGGGATGAAGTGAGAAGTTCAAGAGACTTATTGAGTTTTAATTTTCTGAGATATTCACCCAGATTACAGTGGAAATATTTGTGAAAATCTCTGCTGAGATGAATAGGATGGATGTTCAGGGTTTTGGAAAGTTCTTTGAGATTAAGGCTTTCCGTAAAGCTTTCATGTAGAATTTCATTAATCTGTCCTACCCATAAAGGTTTTCTTTCTGTGCTTTCTTTTTGATGGGTCAACTGGCTGAAAAGATGTAGCAATAGTTGATTAAAAGCCAGTTCAAGTGAAATATCATCACCTTTGGTTTCTTTGAACATCTGATAAACCAATAGTTTTAAAGCCGGATCTTTTATGTTAAAACTGCCTTCCACTTTACTTTTCTGAATATCAAACCGGTCAAACCAACTTTGTGAAAGCTCAATATGAAAGCCTCTTGTGAAAATATCCGGTTTAATATTATAATGCGGATCTTCCCAATGATGGTACAATAATGTTCCGGCAGAACAGTCGTAGGCTTCCTTTCTGTTTCCTTCCGTCATATTCCCCTGAAGAAGAAAAGTGAAATAAGCATTTTCATGATAATGCCAGTCTACATAAGAATGAGTATACTCCGTATCGGTGATGGTCAATCCTTCTAAATTGACCCTTTGATTGGTGTCTCCAAAATATTCGCCGTTACGAAGTGTATTCATGATAAATTTTGTTTTAATCGGTCAATCTGTTCATACATTTTATTAAAAAACATTTTCCTTTCTCTGTTTCCTGATTCATTAAGTGATCTGGAGTTCTTGATCTGATGCTCAAAATAGCTCAGCGAATCTTCACACGTTATTTTATCATTGGTCATCATATATCCGAACATGCTGAAAGGTACAAAAAAGGAACATTGTTCTTCATTTTTGAATAGAATAGCGTTGTTTAAAATGACTAAATCATTCACATAGATCTGAAAATTACTTTTTTCCAGTGTTTTAATTTCCAGTCCTACCAGTAACTTTTTCAGGTCTTCCAGAATAAGATCTGCATCATTCTTTTTCAATAATCCCATTTCATAATAAAACGAAATTTGTCTCAATGCACTCATAATGGTGGTATCATTCCAGATTTCCGTTACGTTTTGTTTGTCGTAAAGATCTTTCAGCATTTCATTTTTTACAGAATGATATTTCATTGTGAACTCGTCAAAGGGACTTAAAAATTTATCCTGGTTCAACAAATTCATCCAGACATAAAACTTAAAACGGGACAGAACAGAATCTGAAATGGTATAGAAAAAAGGGATGTCTTTTGCGGAATAAAATACTTTGGAATTATTGATATTCTGAAAAACATTCAAAATCTTCAAGGAGTTCTCGAAATAGTTTAAAAGATCTTCGGTCGTTCTTACAGGTTGTGTTCTCTTAACGACTAATTGATTTTCCGTTCCCAGAAACTGATCCAGTGAGATCTGATAGTATTTGGCAAGCTCCAGAGCTTCCTCAAAACTGAACTTGGCTTTCAAAGAAGTCCTTCTGTGAGCCGCATCATAGCTGATATTAAGAATGTTGGCAATCTCGTCATTTAAAGATTTCTCCCCTATTTTTCTTCGGATTTCTTTCAGCAGAGCTTCCTGGTGCATAGTTTTGTGATTTTCACAAATGTAGTGTTTTTTGTGGAACCACTGAGAGTAACTTCCAGCCTCCTTCTTCAGGCTTTCAACCCGTATTTTGTGATTTTCGCAAACACGATGTTTTTTTTAATTTTTTTTCACATTCGGAACTGGAGTTTCTGCGGATAATTTTGAACTGTAATTTTTAAAACAACGAGTTATGAAAACACGAATTATATTATTAACAGCAGTTCTTTTAGTCAATAGTCTGGTTTATGCATCAGATAATCTGAAAGTGGATTCTTTGAAACCAAGACTGATTGCAGCTTCACCTTCAAAGACTACCAGAAATGTCAACGGAATTTTATTTAAATATTTTGACGAGGAAGAATATTTTAAGCCTAAAAAAGTAAATGGCTTAGCCATGGGATTCAATTTTGTAGGAATTTTTCTTCCGCCATTAATGCTTTTCAATTTACAACCGCCAGTTAACGATGATTATGTAATTGTTCCCCGCGAAAAGATGAATACCATTAACGGACTTCAGCTGTCGCTTATTAACCTGGAACCCACTGTTACCAATGGTTTGGAGATTAATGTTTCAAGTAATGTCAATACGTATGCAGTGACTAACGGAATGTCTGTTTCTCCGTTTTTTAATCTGCATCATGAGATGAAAGGGGTTTCTGTAGCGCCATTGGCGAATATCGGGCAGAAATGCCGGGGAATACAGATCGGTTTGTACAATCAATGTAAGGATTTCCGTGGAATACAGATTGGAGGATGGAATGAGAACGGAAGAAGGAAACTGCCTTTGATCAACTGGAATTTTAAGAAACAGAAAGTAAATAAAAAGTGATTATGAAACCCAAAATCAGATTTAAAAAAGCAACCTCTTCTTTCTACTCGGAATTGCGTAAAGAGGTAGATCTATTGCTGACGGATGAAGTGATGAAAAAGGCCGGAAGATTGATGATCATAAAATTCCTGTTGTATGCTCTGGCCTTTCTGCTTCTTTATGCTAATCTTTTCAATCCTTATATATCAGATAAGAACTGGCTGGTAACTTTGAATTATATTGCTTTAGGACTTACCGGAATATTGCTGGCTTTTAATTGTGCTCATGATTGTGTGCACAATACATTCTCAAAGTATAAACAACTCAACAGGATTATTTACTATATCACTTTTAATTTGCAGGGCGTAAATGCAAGACTGTGGAGGAAAAGGCATATTGCTTCTCATCATGTGTTTCCTAATGTGGATGGCTGTGATGCTGATATCGATGATAATATTTTTTTGCGCTTGTCTGTACATCATCCCAAAAGAAGAATCCATACCTACCAACATGTATATTCTACTGTGCTGTATTGTTTTTACACCTTGCATTGGATTATGATCAAAGATTTTATGTATGTAAGGAAGAAAGACCTGGCTAATCTCAGAAATCAGAAACATTCTATTCTATCTGTAGCAGAAGTTATCCTGCTAAAATTAGCTTACTTCGGCTATATGCTGATGTTACCAGTGCTTTTTACAGATATTTCGGTCATGACAATTTTCATCTCTTTTATTATCATGCATGTGACCATTTCACTGTTTTTTGTTCTGACCCTGATTATTTCTCATCTGAGTCTTGAAACTGATTTCCCCCAGGCAGATGAAAATGGATATCTGCCATATGATTATTATGAGCATCAGTTAGCCGTCTCTCTGGATTATCATCCAACCTGTAGTTTTGCCAACTGGATTTTCGGAGGGTTCAATTCCCATGCGGCGCATCATCTTTTTCCAGGTTTGCCACACACAGTTTATACCATTATTACTCCTGCAATCAAAAAAGCAGCTGCCAGAAACAATTTTCCATACCATGAGAAAAGTATTGTGAATGCCGTGGCTTCACACTATCAATACCTGAAACAATTAAGTAAATAATCAAGCCATGAAAAATTATCAACTAATAGTATTTTTATTTCTGTTTTCAGTACGTATTTTTTCACAAAATACAGCAAATGACACAGTAAATACCCAAACAGAAGAGCCTTTTGATTATAAAAAATATTATGACTGTGATTTCGGAGAAGGAAATGTTTTGATTGTTGTTAAAAAAGGAAAGGAATTTACAGATCTTACAGATTTGAGAAAATCCGGGAAAGGTTTTGCTATTAAAATGGAAGCCATATACAGTATGGAATTTGCGGATGGTCAGAGATATGAATCAAGTGTGGTGAAAACTATTACACAGGATAGTATTTCGATCACGAATTTTTTCAATGAGAATGCTGCAAAGCTTGCAGGAAAGCCTTTTCAATTGATTACTTATCCTCTTTCATCTTTGAAATATATTCGTTTTATTAATGATCGGATGTTATCTCTGTACAGTAAAAAAAATATTCAGAAGGATTTTAATCTTATTGTAAAGAAAATGGATCAGGCTAAAATGTGTCCTGCAGTTCTTCAGTTTAAAGACAGAAATGGTGAAATGAAGGTATGTCATTTTTATCTGACCTCTCAAGGATATGATCTTCTTTATGAGAGCAATGGAAGAGTGTACTATCTGGAAGGTAAAGTAGAATGGAAATGATATTAGAAAAAAGTATAATATTCAGAATGTATTCACTTTTTATTGAATTATTATCCCGGATTTTAATAAAAATATGGATGAATACATGGAAAAAAAGCAAAAGGAGTGGTGTATCTACTGAAGAAAAATAATATTTTTGTAATATAGCTAGGATGAATGATGAAAATAAAATCTTTACTACTGTTTTTGATTATAGGGGTTGTGTTTTATCATGCACAAACCCTGAATATTAGAAAAAATTCTCTGGAAGAACAGACTTATGAGGAATTGGAAAAAGAATTCTACAACAGTCCTGCGGGAGAAATAAACAGTAAAAGTATTGCCGATTATTATCTTAAAAGGGCAAAATCTGAAAAAAACACCACTCAGATTGCTGAAGGATATGTAATGCTTCATTTTGCAGAAGACTTACCCAACGCATTAAAATACTTAGACAGCTTACAGTACATCACAAAAAATTCCAAAGAAAATATCTATCCGGCGAGAATTTATTTGCTAAGAGGAAATTTATACTCTAAGAATGACAATCTTCAATCTGCATTCAATAATTATATCCTCGGACTGAAATATGCAAAAGAAAAAGGAAATAAGAGGCAGATTGCTATGGCCCATATCAGTATTGCCCATCTGAACAATTATATAGGAAAACATGCAGAGACAGCAAAAGTACTGAGACACTATGCTTATGATACAGATTATATGAATGAGGATGAGAAAAATTCTCTCAAACTGAATCTGGCAGATGCTTACATAGAGATCAATAAAATGGATTCTGCTTATGTACTGATAAAAGACGGGTTGCTGGATTCTAAAAAAAATAAAGATGTTTACCGATATCATCAGAATCTTGGGCTGCTTGGATATTATCATCTGCATTCCAGAAATTATCAGAAAGCCATTGATGGCTTATTGGAATGCGAAAAATATTTCTTTACAAATCATAATGGAAGTAAAAGAAACCAGAATTATACACTTTTGTATTTAGGAAAGTCCTATGCCGGACTTCAGGAAAAAGAAAAAGCCGTTGGCTTTTTCAGGAAAATAGATTCTCTGGTTCTTAAAACCAACTATATCTATCCTGAGCTGAGAGATGTATATACTTACCTTATTGATTATTATAAAGAAAACGGTGATAAGGAAAAGCAGCTGTATTATGTAGACCGTTTTTTAAAAGTAGATCAGGTGCTGGATATGCAGTTCAGGTATATTTCCAGAGAGCTTCCGAGAAGATATGATACTCCGGAACTTCAGCAGGAAAAAGAAAGCATAACCAATGAGCTTACGAAAAGAAAAAGTCTTTTCTATATTGTTTTAAGTCTATTGCTGATTTCACATTTATTATTTATCAACGTTTATTTTAAATATAAAAAATCTGAAAAGAACTACAAGAAGATTGCCCAGGATCTTATTCAATCTGTTAATGAAAATAAAAGCGAAAAAAACAGAGGTCCGGAAATTAAGAATGAAATTTCAGCAGCGCCTGTTCAAACAGTCAGTACAGAAAATGTTGAGGACAAAATATCGAGAACTATTTCTGAAGATATTGCCCAGACTATTTTAAAAGAACTTGAAATATTTGAAAACAATGATCAGTTTTTGAATAAGGGTATCACATTGGGAAGTCTTGCCAAAAAAATAAAAACAAACTCAAAATATCTGTCAGAAATTATCAATACTTACAAAGGGAAAAACTTTGCAACCTATCTCAATGATCTTCGTATTGATTATGCCATCAGCAGACTGGCCAATGACAAAAAATTCAGGTCTTATAAAATTCCTTTTATCGCTGAAGAATTAGGATATAATAATGAACAGGCCTTCACTTTAGCCTTCAAAAAACGAACCGGAACACCACTTTCTATCTACTTGAAAGAAATTGAAAATATGTCTTTGGGTTAACTTTAAGTTGTTGATATTTAGTTTTTTATTGTTTATAAATTCATGTTTTTAGGTATATAAATTTATGAATCTATAAAGCATTCCCTTGTTTCATTCTTCCACTTCCTGCATCTTTGCTTCAGGTAAAAACACAACCATTTATTTTGTATGTGCACAATACAAGATATCAGTTCCAAACTGTTGATCATAAAAAAAAAACAAGTCGGGAATTGTATCATAAAAACTAATAATGAAGGAGAGGATAAAAACTAATAACCAAGAAAACTAAAATGTAAATCATGAAGTAATTGTTCAGAATTTAGAGATGTAAAGTGTAGTGATCATTTAAAAATCATTAAACAGTAAATCCGGTTAATCCGCCACACAGTTTAAAAGTATAGTATAGTCTAAAAATGGATGTATAACCCGGTAATTTACCACGAACTTATCACTTAAAAACTAATAACCATTTCAATAAAACTAATTCCATGAAAACTCAGAGTAAAATCATATTTTATTCTTTTTAAAAGTGATAGTGTAAGTGTTTATTCCGGAGGTATTCCGGATATTATTGAAGTTCAGGACAATATTGAGTGGAAATGTAACCCTGAAATGCAGAAGATTTTGCAGAAGAAAAAAGGTGAATTTACTGAACGGAGAGTTTAAATACCTGTTAAATGATTTTTAAAGACAGCGCAATCATCAAGTTGCGCTGTTTTTTTGTAACTTTGCAGACATTAATTTTTATATAAAAAATTTATCATCAACAAATGAAAAAGCAAACGATCAAAGAAATCCTAAAGGATTACAAGAAAGTATTACATCATGACATTACAGTTTACGGATGGGTAAGATCCTTCCGTGCTAATCGCTTTATTGCGCTTAATGATGGTTCTACGATTAATAATTTGCAGATAGTTGTTGATTTCGAAAATTTTGATGAGGCTATTCTTAAGAATATCAGTACAGCTTCTTCCCTGAAAGTAGTAGGAGAAGTGGTGGAAAGCCAGGGAGCAGGACAATCTGTGGAAATTATCGCTAAAAAGATCATTATTTTAGGAGATAACTTTACAGAAGAACTTCAGAGTACAATTCTTCAGCCTAAGAAACACAGCCTTGAGAAACTTCGTGAGCAGGCTCACTTAAGATTCAGAACAAACCTTTTCGGAGCGGTGTTCAGAGTGCGTCACGCAGTAAGTTTTGCAGTTCACTCATTCTTCAACCAGAACCAGTTTTTCTATATCAACACACCAGTAATTACAGGTGCAGATGCGGAAGGAGCGGGTGAAATGTTTGGGGTAACCAACTTTGATCTGAACAACATGCCAAAAACTGAGGAAGGTGAAATTGACTTCTCTCAGGATTTCTTCGGTAAAAAAACAAACCTTACCGTTTCAGGACAATTGGAAGGTGAGACCGCTGCAATGGGATTGGGAAGAATTTATACTTTCGGACCTACTTTCCGTGCTGAAAATTCTAACACAACAAGACACCTTGCCGAGTTCTGGATGATTGAGCCGGAAGTAGCATTCAACAACCTTGAAGATAACATCGACCTTGCGGAAGATTTCTTAAAATATGTGATCCAGTATGTATTGGATAACTGCAAAGATGATCTTGAGTTCCTGGACAACCGTTTTGCGGAAGAACAAAAGACAAAACCGGAAAAAGAAAGAGCAAAAGAGGGTCTTATCGAAAAACTTCAGAATGTAGTAGCGAAGCGTTTCAAGCGTGTAAGCTATACGGAAGCGATCGAAATTTTATTGAACTCTAAAGAAAATAAAAAAGGAAAATTTGTTTACCCTGTTGAAAAATGGGGAACAGACCTTCAGTCTGAGCATGAAAGATATCTTGTTGAAAAACACTTTGAAAGCCCGGTAGTATTATTTGACTATCCGAAAGAAATCAAAGCTTTCTATATGAAACTGAACGATGACAAGAAAACCGTTGCTGCTATGGATGTCCTTTTCCCTGGTATCGGTGAAATCATCGGAGGATCTGAGAGAGAAGCAAGATTAGATGTTTTAAAACAGAAAATGGCAGATATGCACGTAGATGAGCACGAACTTTGGTGGTATCTTGATACCAGAAAATTCGGTTCTGTACCGCATGCAGGCTTTGGTTTAGGACTTGAAAGATTAGTTCTTTTCGTAACAGGGATGACGAATATCAGAGATGTAATTCCTTTCCCTAGAACACCGAAAAGCGCTGAATTCTAGAACAATAAAAAAAGCCTTAATCACAAGTTAAGGCTTTTTTTATTATTTAATAGTTTATTATGTTAGGATAAGTAATGCAAAAATCATGCTAAATGTGTTTTTTATCAAATAAATTTATTAAATTCGTAGAATATGTTATGTTAAAACGCAAATAAGAATATGCTTAAACAACACTTACAACTTAAATTAGGACAGAAGCTGGCCCCTCAGCAGATCCAGTTGATGAAGCTTATTCAACTTCATACTCTTGAATTTGAAGAGGAGCTGGAGAGAGAGTTAGAAGAAAACCCGGCTTTGGAAATTGCAAAAGAGGATTCTAAGGAAGATGATTATTCTTCCCTGGAAGATGCTTATCAGGATGAGGGTACAGAAAGCATTGAAACAGATTTCGACGTCAATGAATATATCTATGACGATGAACCAAGCTATAAAACCGCATCCAGCAACTACTCTCCGGATGATGAAGAATTCGATAACGAGAGTCTTTTAACGGAAGGCCAGTCCTTATATGATTATCTTACAGAACAGATTCACCTGGTGAATATTGGTGATGAAGATCTGAAGATTGCAGAATACCTGATCGGGAATTTAGATACGGACGGATATCTGAGAAGAGAGATCAAATCTATTGTTGATGATCTTGCTTTCTCACAGGGAATTTATACTACTAAAGAAAGAGTAGAGGATATCCTTGAAAATTATGTTCAGAAACTGGATCCGCCAGGAGTAGGAGCAAGAGGTCTGCAGGAATGCCTTTTACTACAGATTGAAAAGAAAGTAAGCTCAGATAAAGCAGTTTCTCTTGCTGCCAATATCTTAAGACATCAGTTTGAAGCTTTAACAAACAAGCATTATAACAAGATCATTCAGAAATATGATATTGAAGAAGACGATCTGAAAGATGCTCTGGATGAGATCTCAAAACTTTCTCCAAAAGTAGGTGGAAACTTTGATACACAGACGATTACCATTAATCAGGAAATTATTCCGGACTTTGTCATTCAGGTGAAAGACGGGCAGGTAATCCCTATGCTGAACAGCAAGAATGCACCTACACTAAGAGTTTCTGAAGAATATAAAGATATTCTGACTACCTACTCCCATGATAAGAACTCGTCGGAACATAAGCAGGCTGCTTTATTTATCAAGCAAAAACTGGATGCAGCAAAATGGTATATTGATGCCATTAATCAGCGCCAGAATACCTTATTACAGACGATTACAGCCATTGTGAAGTTCCAGAAGGATTATTTCATCACCGGTGACGAAAAGTCTCTGAAACCAATGATTCTGAAGGATGTTGCAGATATTACAGGTTTTGACATCTCTACCATTTCAAGGGTGGTAAAAAGTAAGTATGCAGATACCCCTAATGGGATTGTATATCTTAAAGATCTGTTCTCAGACAGTTTAACAAATGACGATGGAGAAGAAGTTTCTACAAAGGAGATCAAAACCCATCTTCAGGAAGTTATCAGTAAAGAAAATAAGAGAAAACCACTTACAGATGATGCATTAGTAGTCATTCTGAAAGAGCAGGGTTATAATATTGCCAGAAGAACGATTGCAAAATATCGGGAACAGCTCAATATTCCTGTCGCGAGGTTAAGAAAAGAACTTTAACAATATAAAAAAGCATTTCAATTTGAAATGCTTTTTTTATCATAAGTAAAAATGGGATAGCTATTTATCATTTTACCTTTTTAAGTTAATCAGCTCAGTTTTACATTTTACAGCCCCAGCTCCTTCATAGAAATTTCCCGCATTTCAACCTTTCTTATTTTTCCGGAAATAGTCATTGGGAATTCATCTACGAATTTCCAGTATTTTGGAACTTTATAATGGGCAATTCTTCCTTTGCAGTATTCCTGTAGTTCTTCAGCAGTGATGGTAAATCCTTTTCTCACTTTTACCCATGCCATTACTTCTTCTCCGAATTTTTCACTGGGAACACCAATGATCTGGACATCAAGAATGTTGGTATACGTATATAAAAAATCTTCAATTTCCTTAGGTGAGATATTTTCTCCACCACGAATGATCAGATCTTTTATCCTTCCTGAAATGGTAATATAGCCGTCTTTATCCATTACTGCCATATCTCCGGTGTGCATCCAGCGGGCATCATCCAATACTTTCCTGGTGTTTTCAGGATCATTCCAGTACTTTAGCATGACGGAATAGCCTCTGGTACAAAGTTCCCCATGCTCCCCACGTTTTAAAGTTCTGCCACTTTCATCAATGATTTTTATCTCAAGGTGATCCTGAACCGTTCCTACGGTGCTGACCTGTTTTTCCAGCGGTGTTCCTATTAAAGTCTGAGTAGATACAGGTGAAGTTTCTGTCATTCCGTAGCAGATACTCATTTCTTTAATATTCATTAGATTTTCCACTTTTTTCATGATTTCGGGAGGGCATACAGAGCCCGCCATAACACCGGTTCTTAAGCTTGAAAAATCATAGGTGTCAAAATCTTTTACTGCCAGTTCGGCAATAAACATCGTAGGTACTCCATACAAAGAAGTACATTTTTCATCTGAAACAGCTTTTAAAGTAATCTCCGGATCAAAACTGTCATTCGGAATTACCATACAGGCTCCGTGAGCTGTACAGCACATATTTCCGATGACCATCCCAAAGCAGTGGTAAAAAGGTACAGGAATGCAGACGCGGTCTTTCTCAGTATATTTTAGTCTGATCCCAATAAAATAACCGTTATTGAGAATATTATGATGGGAAAGAGTAACCCCTTTGGGAAAACCGGTAGTTCCTGAAGTATATTGAATATTAACAGGATCATCAAACTGTACATGCTCTTCAAAACTGTGAAGCACTTCATCCGAGATTTCCTGTCCGTTATTCACAAACTCTTCCCAGTTTTCATCAAAGAATATTTCGTGATCAAGGGTTGGGCATACTTCTTTCGCGTATTCAACCATCTCTTTATAATTGCTGGTTTTAAAGCTTAAAGAAGAAAAAATAAAACGAACTTCAGACTGATTGAGGACATAAGTCAGTTCATGAGTTCTATAGGCCGGATTGATATTCACTAAAATAGTTCCTATTCTTGCAGTTGCATACTGCAAAAGTACCCATTCATAGCGGTTAGATGACCAGACTCCGATTCTGTCGCCCGCTTTTGCTCCTAAAAATAATAAAGCTTTTGCAACGGCTGTTGTTTGATTATAAAATTCCTGATAAGTAGCTCTGTAATCCTGATGAACGCAGACTAATGCTTCCTGATGGGGATATTTTTCGACAGTATTTTTAAGATTGGCTCCGATGGTCTGGCCTAATAATGGAACCTCAGAAGTTCCATACACATAAGATAAGGGCATAGTTTAAGATTTGGTGGAATAAAATTAACAATTATATCCCGAACTATGCCTATGTATATTAATTTTCCTGAGAATCTATTTCTTTAAGTTGTTTTAGATTTTTATCAAGTTTTTTAATAATAGTACCATATACCAGTCTGTAATATAACCAGATCATAGAAATCGCAAGCAATGTACTTACGACAATTCCCACGATAATAATGGTAAGATTGGAACCACTTGGCTGGATATTCTGAGAATCTAATATGTAAAATATAAAAGCAACCAATACAAAAGTGAATATCAGCAATAATACAATGCTGATAAGAATGAAAGCATTAACTGTTGTTTTGAACTTAATGATTCTGGTGATAAGTCCCTTCAGATTTTCCTCAATCTTGATTCTTCGGTAATTCTGATAGAATTTTAGTACGAAATATGCCGTGATCAATAAACTTAAGACTTTTATTGCTAAATAAGCATGCCCGAAGTTGTTTTCTACCTCCGGAGCTTCCTGGGCACCTAATCTTTCAAGCATTTTACGGAAGCTGTCTGATTCCTCTTCCGGAAAAAAGTAAAACAGTCCCAGTACTGAAAAGAAAAGTAATTCTACGACGCTGATCCAGAAAATATATTTCACATAGTTACGCGACTTTCTGTTCAACATCTGAAGAATCTCAGTGTTGTCATATTTATGCTGGACAGGTTGTTCCTGCCATGTTTTCTTAAAGCTATCTAAATCAAATTCAGGCATATTTTTCCATCTGTTCTTTAAGGGTTTTCTTTAATCTGTTCATTTTCACACGTGCATTAACTTCAGTGATTCCGAGGTTTTCTGCAATGTCCTTGTAAGGCAGATCGTCAAGATACATCATGACAATGGCTCTTTCTACATTAGGAAGAGTCTTGATTACCGTATACAAAAGGGATACCTGCTGCTGTTTTTCATCGTCATCTTCCACAAAATCCTTGTGGTTGATGTCCAGCTCATTTGTAGGAAGGCTTTTGCTTTTTTTTCTAAAGAGGGTAATGGCTGTATTGAGCGCTACACGGTACATCCATGTGGAAATTTTGGAGTTTCCTTTGAAAGAATCATAACTTCTCCAGAGCTGTAACACGATTTCCTGGAAAAGATCCTCTTCATCTTCCAGAGAATTGGTGTACAAACGCGATACTTTAATAATCAGTCCTTGATTATCTTTGATAAGCTGCGCAAATTCTTTTTCTCTGGAATCCATAGATATATAATGCCACGAAGATAATAATAAAGTAGTAATTGGTGAAAATTATAATTAAAAATCGTAAAACGGTAAAAAAAGGAAAATCGAAGAAGAGCTAAAGGTTCAGGCTTATATTTGAATAATACTTCATATTTTCATCAAAAAACATGGAAAGATATTTTCAATCAATATTGTTTACATGTGGCTAAAAACTCTTTAGTCCTGTTGCTCTTATCTTTTTACCACAAAATTTGTGTACCTTTGCCTCCGCGAGAAAATCGGCTTGTTGATTCTTGTTTCGGCAAGGGTAGGAAAGTCCGGACACCATAGAGCAGCAAAGCGGATAACATCCGTCACCCGTGAGGGTAGGACAAGTGCAACAGAAAGCAAGTACAGTTCGGCTGTAGTGAAACCAGGTAAACTCTTTGCGGTGCAATGGTAAGTATATCGGTTCTTTTCAGCAATGGAAATAGGGGCGGCTCGTCCTGAAAACCGAGGGGTAATCAGCTCAAGTATTGCAGCAATGTAATACGTAGATAAATAACAGGCACTTCTTCGGAAGTACAGAATCCGGCTTATAGATTTTCTCGTGATTTTTTTTAAAGCTGGAATTTAGAGGCTGGAAGAGTGAAATTTTTTAACGTAATGATTTTAAACCTCCATCTTCAAGCCTCTAAATTTTAACCCAATTTATTCATTTTCCAATAGTTTTTTAGATTCCTGTAATTCCTGTCTGTCTTTATCAGAAAGAGTAGGATATTTAAGATTCATTTTCTCCAGAGTATCAATAATGATCTGAATGGCCGCTACTCTTGCAAACCATTTACTGTCTGCAGGAAGCACATACCAGGGTGCATAATCTTTTGAGGTTTCATTGATGGCAGTTTCATACGCCTCCATATACTGGTCGAATAACGCTCTTTCAGGGAGATCTCCTGCTGAGAATTTCCAGTTTTTTTCCTGTTCATCAATTCTGTCCAGAAGCCTTTTTTTCTGTTCGTCCTTAGAGACATGTAAAAAAATCTTCACAACTGTTGTTCCGTTTTGAGAAAGGTGTTTTTCAAAATTACGGATACTTTCATATCTGTTTTCCCAGAATTTAGTATCAAAATCTTTTACGGAAGACCATGTTTTTTCGCTCAGATTATATTCAGGATGTACTTTGCACACCAGAACACTTTCATAATGGGATCGGTTAAAAATTCCTATCATTCCTTTCTGTGGCAGTGCCAGATAATGTCTCCATAAAAAATCATGAGAATATTCTTTGGAGCTTGGTGTTTTAAAACTGGTTACATTACATCCCTGAGGATTCACTCCTCCGAAAACATGCTCTATCATACTGTCTTTTCCTGCTGCATCCATAGCCTGCAATACAACCAGCAAAGACTGGCTTCCGTCAGCATATAATTTTTCCTGCAGTTCACGAAGTTTTTCTTTCTCCTGAATCAGCATTTGCTCTCCTTCCTCTTTAGTGAGCTTTCCATTATAAGACGTTGATGCTTTTTTTATCGAAAATTTTCCGCTTACCTTAAAGTTATCTGAGAAATCGGTGTCCATATTTTTTTTATTTAAAGATAAAAGTAAAAAGATAAAAGTAAAAAGATAAAAGTGAAGATGTTATTACAATTCAATAGGGTGGACCTTTGCCCAGCCATTAAAAAAAAAATCCGAAGGCTTCAGTCGAAACCTAAATAATAAATTTGATAAACGACAATACATTTACTGCCATCTATTACCTATCATCTTCTACCTAATCAAACATAAATGTAATAAAAAAACCGCCTCAATGGAGACGGTTCTTTTATTTTTTTGAGTAGAGATTACTTCGCAGCAGCCTTTTTTGCAAGTTTCGCAGCTTTTTTCTCAGCTTTAGCAGCTTCTTTTTGTTCAGCAGGAGTCAATACTTTTGGCTCAGGAGCGTTAGCATCTACGTTACCTTTGATGTAGATTACACTTCTGCTGTTTGCAGGGTCATTAGAGAAAACCTCAATCATTTTGTTGAAAGGGCCAGGGATTGCTGTATTGTATCCAACCTTGATCTTTGCAGACTTTCCAGGCATGATAGGATCTTGGCTGAATTCAGGAGTCGTACATCCACAAGAAGGCTTTACATTTGAAAGAATCAAAGGTTTATCACCTGAATTCGTTACAGTAAAGAATCTTGTACCATCAGCACTAGGCTTAATAGTTCCGTAATCGAAAGTTGTTTTATCAAATGTAATAGTTTGTGCAGATGCAAGAGCAAATGTCCCGAATAGTGCAATTCCTGCAATTAATTTTTTCATATTCTTGAATGTTAATACGTTTGTTAGATAAATTTTGTGAAACAAAGTTAAAAATTATTTTAATTCATGCTTAAAAATTTTTTTCTTTAGACTATTTTTGCAAATTGCAAGCCAAAGAAATAGAATTTATGCAGATTTCAGAAAAGTACAATCCACAGGAAACAGAACAAAAATGGTACAATTACTGGTTGGAAAACAAATTTTTCCACTCAGAACCTAATGACAAACCACCATATACCATAGTCATTCCTCCACCAAACGTGACGGGGATACTACACATGGGACATATGTTGAACAATACCATTCAAGATGTTCTGGTCCGTCGTGCAAGAATGCGCGGGTTTAATGCTTGTTGGATTCCGGGAACAGATCACGCTTCAATTGCTACTGAAGCTAAAGTTGTTGCTAAACTGAAGTCTGAAGGAGTCAATAAGTCAGATATTACCCGTGAGGAGTTTTTAACCCACGCATGGGACTGGACTAATAAATATGGAGGAACTATCCTTGAGCAGTTGAAAAAACTGGGATGTTCTTGCGACTGGGACAGAACCCGTTTCACCATGGAAGATAAACTTTCTCAACAAGTTATCAAAAGTTTCGTAGACCTTTATAATAAAGGACTGATCTACAGAGGCTATAGAATGGTGAACTGGGATCCGGAAGCGAAAACCAATATCTCTGACGAAGAGGTAATCTTTAAAGAACAAAACGGAAAATTATATTTCCTTAAATATAAAATTGAAGGTTCAGAAGAGTTCCTTTCAGTAGCAACTACGCGTCCTGAAACTATTTTTGGGGATACAGCAGTATGTATCAATCCGAATGATGAAAGATATGCACACTTAAAAGGTAAAAATGTAATTGTACCTATCGTTGACAGAGTGATTCCGATCATTGAAGATGAGTATGTGGATATTGAATTCGGAACCGGAGCTTTGAAAATTACTCCTGCTCATGATATCAATGACTACGAAATCGGACAGAAACATCAGTTGAATATGATTGATTCTTTGGATGATGACGGAAATCTTAATGAGCATGGTTTACATTACGCAGGGAAAAACAGATTTGACGTAAGAAAACAAATCGCTAAAGAACTTGAAGAGAAAGATCTTTTGTTGAAAGCAGAAGATTATGTCAATAAAGTAGGAACTTCTGAGCGAACAGGTGCTGTTATTGAACCTAAAGTTTCAGTACAATGGTTCCTTAAAATGTCTGAAATTGCTAAGCCAGCTTTGGATGTTGTTATGGATGATGAGGTTAAGTTTTATCCTGAAAAATTCAAAAATACCTACAAGCACTGGATGGAGAACATTCGCGACTGGAATATTTCCCGTCAGCTTTGGTGGGGACAACAGATTCCTGCCTATTACTATGGAGAAGGAGAGAATGACTTCGTAGTTGCTGAAGATAAGCATCAGGCTCTTGTAGTATTAGAAGAACAAAAAGGAATTATTGCTAATCTTGAAGATTTAAGACAGGATGATGACGCATTAGACACATGGTTCTCATCATGGTTATGGCCAATGTCTGTATTTGACGGATTACTGGATCCTGAAAATAAAGATATCAACTATTATTATCCAACATCTGATCTGGTTACAGGTCCGGATATTATTTTCTTCTGGGTAGCCAGAATGATTATGGCCGGATTGGAATACAGAAAAGAAGTTCCGTTCAAGAATGTTTATTTTACAGGAATTGTAAGAGATAAGCAGAGAAGAAAGATGTCAAAATCTCTTGGAAACTCTCCAGATCCTCTTGAATTAATGGATAAATATGGAGCAGATGGAGTACGTGTAGGTATTCTATTGAGTTCTGCTGCGGGTAATGATCTTCTTTTTGATGAAGATTTAATGCTTCAGGGAAGAAACTTCATGACCAAGATCTGGAATGCCTTCCGTCTGATCAATATGTGGAATCATGAAGATAAGCCAGCTATTGCAACCGATAACCAGGCAATTGAGTGGTTTGAAAACAAGCTTAACAAAACAATTGCTGAAATTAATGATCAATTCGAGAAATTCAGAATTTCTGATGCCCTTCATTTGATCTATAAATTAATTTGGGATGATTTTTGTGGTTGGTATCTTGAAGCGATTAAACCTAACTATGGAGAAGGAATTTCTAAAGAAGTTTATAATAAAACGATCTACTTCTTTGAGGAGCTGATGAAGTTACTTCATCCGTTCATGCCTTTCCTGACAGAAGAACTATGGCAGACGATCTCAGAAAGAAATATTGATGAGGCTTTAGTAATCGCTCAGCAGAAAGAAGCAGGAGCATTTGACGAGGCAATTATTAAAAACTTTGAAACGGCAGCAGAGCTGATTTCAGGAGTTAGAAACTACCGTCAGACCAAAGGAATTTCACCAAGGGAAGCCGCTGAGGTATATACCAATGCTGCTGAATTTGCCAATGAAGCGGTAGTAAGAAAACTGGCTAATATTTCTGAAATTCATTTTGGACAGAAAACAGATAAGCCAAGCTTTACTTTCCTGGTAGGAGCTACTGAAGTTTCTATCCCATTAAGTGAAAACTTAGATTTAGGAGAAGAAAAAGCTAAGACTGAGGAAGAAGTAAAATATTTAAAAGGATTCTTAGTTTCAGTAGAAAAGAAGCTTTCCAATGAGAAGTTTGTTGCCAATGCTAAGCCGGAAGTTGTAGAAGGTGAACGTAAGAAGCAAAAAGATGCTCAGGAGAAGATTGCGATCCTTGAAGAAAAACTGAAAAGTTTATAAAGTATAGACAATAAATTTTGTCAAAATCTCAGGCTGGGTACAGATGAAAATTGTATCCAGCCTGATGGTTTAAAAGAATAAATACAATGACACATATAGAAAACATACAAAAACTATTCTCGAAAGACTTTGTAGAGAGCCCGTTACTTGAAAGTTTTGAAGTAGGAAAGATTTACCTTTCCAGTGGGAAACTGGTTGCCTGTGATCCCTTGATCACCAATGATATGCTACCTTTTACTACAGAATTTCCAAAAGGAGACTTTTCGGTAATGCTTCATAAAGAAAGAGAAAGTAACTGTGTGGCCTATGCAGAGATTATATTCAGTGATTCTGAAGTTAAAGAATGGAAACTGGCTACCACAGCAGGACAAAAATTAAAAGATCTTGAAGAAGGAGAAGTTTTCGGATATCCTGTAGAAAGCGGGATGGGATGTCTGATGGATGTTGATACCCAAAACAGCCTTAATGAACTGGAACAAAGATTATATCAAAATAAAGGAGGTGATTTTATGGGAATCTATGAAGAATTTTTCCATGACTATTTCTTTGATGAAAACGGTGCCATAGATCAATATGCCTTTCTTAAACCGGCAAAAGAACATCCTGGAACCATCTTTGCTTTTGAAACCGGATATGGAGAAGGATTTTATGCCAGCTATATCGCTTATGATAAAGATCAACAACCCGTGAAAATAATTACTGAATTTATTGAAATAAGTTAATTATAAATTAGTTATTTTTGAGACACAATTTTGTCAGTTATTAATATTAAAGCTAATACAAAACACAATGAATTTCTCATCAGAACAACCTCGTATTATTGTTGTGGGCAGCTCATCGATTGATTTGGTTCTTGAAACCGAAAAACTTCCTTTGCCTAATGAAACCGTCTTAGCTATCAAATCAGATAGTTACTTTGGTGGTAAAGGTGCTAACCAGTCAGTAGGTACGGCCAGGTTGGGTGCCAGTGTATACTTTATAGGATGCGTTGGGATGGATCCTCTTGGACAACAGATCATGAGGAATCTGGTAAGCGAAAATGTAAATGTAGGATTTGTTCATGAAACAGATAAAGAAGCTACAGGAACTGCTTATGTAACAACTTCTCATGGAAATGCTGCTATTGTGGTAGTACCCGCAGCCAACAAGCATCTTAGCAAATCACATATAGACGAAGCCGATAAATATTTTCATACCACCGATCTTGTGCTGGTTCAGCTTGAAGTTTCTATGGATGTTGTAGAACATACCGTTAGGAAAGCTAAGAAATATGGAAAGAAAGTAGGATTATATGCATCTCCGGCAATGAGAGTCAACGAAGAGATTTTGGAAATGGTTGATTTTATTGTGGCTAAAAGTAATGAACTGTATGTTATTTTTGGAGAAGAGAAAAGGGAAGAAGTTCTTAAAAAATATTTCAATAAAGTGTTTGTACGAGATGATACCAATTCTACCATTTATTTTGATGGTACCGAAATGAAATATTACCGAAACGATAAGGACGAAAAAGTATATAAAATGGGGATGGGGGATGCCTTTACATCAGGATTTGCCATTGCATTATGCCACGGGAACTCTATCGAAGAATGTGTGAAATTCGGAAATGAAGTTTCATCAAGAGTTTCAGGGGGTAAAGGATCTCAGACAGGACTTCCGAGAATCTCAGATTTCTTTTCTTAAAGCTATTTACAACATATCAAAAGTTTGAAACTTAACATAAAGATATAAGTAAAATGTCCACTTTTATAGTGGATTTTTTCTTTTTTATATTATGGAAAAACTAATATTGACCACAGAAGACCATATTAATCTTGTTGCCCATTTATTTAAGCCGGAAAGAGATAATGGTAAACTATTACTGATTAACTCAGCAACAGGGGTAAAGCAGCAGGTCTATTTTTCTTTTGCCAGCTACTTTTGTGAACAGGGATTTACAGTTATTACCTATGATTACAGAGGAATAGGACTTTCCAAGCCGAAAAATATGAGAGGGTTTCAAGGTTCTATGAGGCTTTGGGGCTCAAAAGATTATAAAACGATAACTCAATATATCAAGTCAGCATTTAAAGAATACAAAAAGTATTGTTTAGGCCATTCTGTAGGTGCACTCATTCTGGGAATGAATGAAGATTCCAACATTTTTGAAGAATTTGTTTTTGTAGGAACACAAAATGCTTTTGTAGGAAACCTTAAAGGAAGAACAAAAGTTGAAGCGTATTTAGGTTTTGGAATTGCCCAGCCATTAACAACTTCATTGCTAGGATATTTCCCCGCACATTGGTTTGGATTGGGAGAAAGTCTTCCAAAAAATTGCGCATATGACTGGAGAACCTTAATTTTAAACAAGAAATCAACCAATAAGCTGTTGGAAAAAATTGATGACTTTTCTAAAAATTTAACCCAGAAAGTATTTGTAATCCGGGCTGAAGATGATATATGGCTTACAGAAAAAGGAGTATTAAGTTTATTAAATAATACCTATTCAAATCTCAAACCTACATACAGGCTGATCGCTGCTTCAGAATCAGATAAAAATGAAATCGGGCATATCAATTTTTTTAGAAGTTACAACAGCAAACTATGGGATATTATTTTAAATGAACTGATAGATAAATGAAAAGTACGATTGACAACACAGTAGCATTTGTAAAAGAAAAATTAGAAGGAGCAGAAGCCGGGCATGACTGGTTCCATATTGAAAGAGTCTGGAAGCTGGCCGCTCAGATAGCAGAAACAGAGGATTGTGACAAAGAAGTAGTAGAATTGTCCGCACTTCTTCACGATATTGCCGATCCTAAATTTCATAACGGAGATGAAACCATTGCTCCCAAAATATCAAGAATCTTTCTTGAAGAACAGAACGTATCTGAAGAAATCATCCAGAAGGTCTTATTTGTCATTGAAAATATTTCGTTCAAGAACAGAGATCAGGCTCCGTTAAATCCACCCATTGAACTCCAGATTGTGCAGGATGCCGATCGTATTGATGCCATAGGCGCCATTGGAATTGCCAGAACATTCAATTTTGGAGGTTTTAAAAATAACCTGATGCATCATCCCGATATGAAACCCAAATTAGGGATGTCAAAAGAAGAGTATAAAAAATCTAACGGGACAACGATCAATCATTTCTATGAAAAGCTCCTTCTCCTGAAAGATATGATGAACACTGAAAAAGGAAAACAAATGGCAGAAGAAAGACACAATTATATGCTGAATTTCCTGGACCAGTTTTATAAAGAATGGAATGTAGAGTAGAAAATAGAATCAGAATGAATTGAATCTGATTCTGCTTGTCAAAAATTAACTATCCGAACAAATATTGTATGTGACATTATTAGTTCGGATATTTTTTATGAACAGATATAGCAGTTCAGTTCAGAGGGTAATAAAGATAGAAAACTATTTTTTAGGCTGGTTAAAATTAAAAATTGGCCTCGGACATGGATAAAATAGAGAGAAGGAGTATCTTTGTAAAATATGACACTCATTATTTTTATCATATTTCTGGCTTGTGTCCTTTCATTGGTCCTGTTTAAGATTAAATCAGGAAGTATGGCCAAGTGGGCAAAGCTGTTTCGTATTGTAACAGTTGTTTTTTCAATTTCTGTATTTACGTACTGGTTTATCAAGAAAAGTGCTGTGGCATTTGTTGATAATTCTGTGGGGCTTCAGGTGGTTAATAAACTTCCACAGGCATTGGATTTTTACTTAATCAAAGTAGATAAAACAGATCAGAATACAACCCTTGAGCCTAAACATATTGGAAAAATACGCCCGGAATATTACAGAATAGAATACCTGAAAATGGATAAGTCTGATGAATACTGGATTGCAGGCTATCTTGGAAAGAAAAACTTAGTCTATTTTTCTCAACATTCTGTACCTAATAAAAATATTGATCAGATTGTAGAAGTACAGAACTACATCAATCAAAGTATGAAGCTGTCTGATGCGGCCAAAAAGCAGGTAGACGCTTATAATTATGAGAATACCAAACTGGGAATCTGGATTACGCTGGACTTTCTGCTTCTGTTTCTCAATCTTGTGCTGCTGATTAGAAAAAATAAATAAAAAAGGTAATGAGTTTCCAATACTCATTACCTTTTTAGTTTCTGTCAAGGATAATCCAGAATCTGCATAATCCGTTCCTTGAATTCTTCAGGACAGGCTTTGATAAGTTTATCCTTATTTTGTTTACTGATTTCTTTAGGCTCAAGCCATTCGCTCTTATTGGAATTCAAACTGTGGCTGTCATATACTCTTTTTATGGTATGATTTTCATAAAAAATATATTCATCACCAAGCCAGTTGCTAGCAATGCTGATTGTACAAATTTCCTTTTCCATAATTTATGTTTTAAAGCATAATGTTTAGTGAAATACATTATACTCTAATATACAAATTTTTTTGTTACAGAGAGGAATGAATCGGGTGTAAGAAATTAACTGAATGTAGCCTATTTAATTTTATCTCAGCAATCCTTTGTGCTAAAAAAGTGTTCCGGTACTTTCTGTTGCCATTTGCGGAATATGAATATCAGTTTTCCATTCTTCATTCATCTTCCTGATAAAATAAGCGGATAATAAAGGAGAAGCTTTTTCAATGTTCTGGTGTACGAAGAAATAAAGATTCTGAAGACCTGCTTTTTTCCATTGGGTAAGATGTTTCAACCAATCATCCAGTCTTTCATAGTCACTTTCAGCATTGGCTCCTACATAGCGGATAAATGCATTAGGGGTAGTAAGTCGCATATGAAGCATATCTCTTCTTCCGGCGGTATCTACAATGATATTGGTGATGTTATGGGCTTCAAAAAGTTCACAGGTTGTATTCAGAATTTCTTCATCGGTAAACCATTCCGTATTTCGGAGTTCTATGGCTAATGGAACTTCTTTAGGCCATTCTTTTACGAATTTTTCCAGCCTGTCATAGTCCTTAGTCTTAAAATTATCGTGAAGCTGAAGAAAAGCCATTCCCAGTTTCTCATCAAAATTGATAATAGCAGAAGCAAAATGAGTCACGGGATCCGTCACATCAATCAGCCTTCTGAAATGGGAAACCGTATTGGTGATCTTAGGGAAGAATTTAAAATTTTCCGGAGTTTTTTCTTTCCAGGTTTTTACCTGATCAGGAGTGGGCATTCCATAGAAAGTAGCATTCAATTCGATAGAATTAAACTGAGTAGCATAATAAGTCAACTCATCCTTAGTTCCTTTAGGATAGAATCCCTTAAGGTCTGTTTTATTCCATTTTGCACACCCGATAGAAATATTTTCCAGGCCTTTTTTATTAGGGGCCAGTATTTCTTTCGTTCTGGGATGATCTTTAGGTAATGTGAAATCTATTTTTGATGGGTCTTCTACTTGTCCGAATTTCATATCTGTAGTTTTGGTATTAAACAATGAACACAAATATAAACCAAAAATCTCAGAGCATTCTATGATTTCTGTGGAAAGTAATTAGACAGAATCAGCATTGAAAACGACAAAAGCACACCTTTCGGTATGCTTTTGTAAATATAGCGTGTTTATTACTTGGTCCTATGCCTCGCAGCTTGAACATGATACGAAGTTAACCATCATTTCTTTTGAAACAGACGAACTTCTTTGGTAGTAAAGTGTTTTCACTCCTTTTTTCCAAGCTTCAATATAAAGGTAGTTGACATCTTTTACAGGCATTGTAGAAGGAATCTGAAGATTCAGAGACTGTGCCTGGTCAATATATTGCTGTCTCTGTGCTGCCTGGGAGATAATCTCCATTGGAGAGATTTCTTTAAACGTTTTGAATACTGCCTTTTCTTCAGGAGTAAGCTCGTTCAGGTGCTGTACAGATCCGTGGTTCAGCATGATTGTTCTCCATGTTTCTTCGTTATCCAGTCCTTTTTCTTTCAATAGTTGTGCAAGGTATTTATTCTTACGCATAAAGTTTCCTTTCGCAAGACCTGCTTTATAATAGTTGGAAGAGAAAGGCTCAATTCCAGGAGAAGTCTGTCCTAAGATGGCAGAACTTGAAGTGGTAGGAGCAATAGCCATTGTTGTGGTATTTCTCAATCCATATCCTTTCAATACTTCTGGTTCTCCATAGATGTTGGCAAGTTCTCTTGAAGCCTGCTCAGCCTGTTCTTTGATATGTCTGAATGCTCTTGCATTGAACTGAGTCGCCTCAAAGCTTTCAAACGGAATCATATTTTTCTGTAAATAAGAGTGGTATCCTAAAACGCCTAAACCAAGAGCTCTGTGACGCATCGCGAAGTTTCTTGCTCCCTGTAGGTAATAGTTTCCTTCAGTTTTGTCAATGAACTCTGATAATACAGCATCAAGGAAGTATACTGCCAGTTTTACAGCATCGGTATCTTTCCACTCATCATACAATTCCAGGTTCATGGAAGACAGACAGCAGATGAAAGATTCTTCCATTGTTGATGGAAGCATGATTTCAGAACAAAGGTTACTTGCATTCACCGTCATTCCCAGGTCTTTATAAACCTGAGGTTTATTTCTGTTAACGTTGTCTGTGAAGAAAATATACGGAAGACCTTTTTGCTGGCGGCTTTCCAATACTCTTGCCCAAACTTTACGTTTTTCCATATCACCGTCAATCATATCCTGCATCCAGTAATCTGGTACACATACTCCGGTAAACAGGTTCTGAATCGGGCTACCGATATCTTTAATAGATAAAAATTCTTCAATATCTCCGTGGTCAATATCTAAGTAAGCAGCAAAAGCACCTCTTCTTACTCCTCCCTGAGAAACCACATCCATAGCCGTATCGAAAAGCTTCATGAATGAAACTGCTCCTGAAGATTTTCCGTTATCTGTTACAGCAGTTCCTCTGTTTCTCAATTCTCCAAAATATCCTGAAGTACCACCTCCGATTTTAGTCTGCATGATGACTTCACCCATTTTATGAGTAATTCCTTCAATGCTGTCTGGAATGTGAACGTTGAAACAGGAGATAGGAAGACCTCTTTCTGTTCCCATATTAGCCCATACAGGAGAAGAGAAACTGATCCATCCTTTCGTGATCATTTCTTTGAATGCCGGTTGAAGTTCAGGCTTGTATAACCTTTTTGCAGCAGCAGTGGTAATTCTGTCGATAGCTCCGTCTACCGTTTCACCTTTCAACAGATATCCTCTGTTCAGCATTTGCTCAGACTCTTCATTGAGCCACCATATATTTGAATTTTGCTCTTCCATAGATGTTATATTTTCGAATTCCGGAATGAGAGAGTCACTCCGGAATTTTGTTTTTTTATAATATTGATTGTAAAATTTCTACTTTGTGGGAACCGTTCAGCCCGCTTTCGTCTCTTAATCTCTGAAATTCTTTAAAAGACGGAACATTCAAAACCTCATGCTGAACTTCTTCATTGATGTAGTTTGAATAATGTACAAAAGTAACACCATCTTCCTTTACAAAAACTTTATATTCAAAGGTGGAAGGATCTAAATTTTTGAAATCTTCCAGAAACTTTTGGATATTCGTTTTATTGTTTGGAACAAATTCGGGGTTTACCGTATAGGTTACTATTACATTAATCATTTCTTTTGTATTTGTGCTTTACTGATGAACAACAATTTCACTTATTAATCAGAAAAGGGTAGTCCTGATACTGACCGCTTTGACGCTCGCTCGCCAATATTAGAACAAGTCGTTTGCTGTAATACTTTTATCGTGTTTTGTATAATCAACAGGTCTTTTAGCAAAGAAATCATCTAATGAATTGGCGAAAACTTCTTCCTCGAACCATACCATTGGTCTGTATTGTTCAGGAGTAATGTTGTATTTTGTTTTCATGTTGATTTTCTTCAAGCTGTCATCCACACGGTATTTCATGAAGTTAAGAAGATCTTCTTTAGAAACGTTGTCAATTTCTCCCAGTTCAAAGATCCAGCTAAGGATATCACCTTCTCTTGCGATAGACTCATCTACCAAAGTGTAAATGTCTTCGATATCGCTGTCTGTTAATAAGTCAGGCTGTTCCTCACGGATTTTGTTGATCAGGTAGATTCCTGCATTAGCGTGAATCTGCTCATCTACGGAAGTCCATGCAATAATATTGGAAACGTTTTTCATGAATCCTTTGAATCTTGTGAAAGAAAGGATGATGGCAAACTGCGAGAAAAGAGAAACATTTTCTACTAAAATACTGAATAATAGTAAAGCAGAAACATACTCTTTAGGGGTTGCAGAATTAGCGTGTTTTAAAGCATTTCCCAGGAACTCGATTCTTCCTTTTACAGCAGGAATTTCGATAACATTAAGGAATTCGTCATTGTATCCTAATACCTCTAATAAACGGGAATATGCTTCAGAATGACGAAACTCGCATTCTGCAAAAGTAGATCCTAATCCATTGAATTCCGGCTTTGGTAGGTGGTTGTATAAATTCCCCCAGAATGTCTTTACAGACACCTCGATCTGTGCAATGGCTAACAGCGCATTTTTCACAGCATGTTTTTCATGTGGTTCCAACTGCGAATGAAAATCCTGAACATCTGCAGTAAAGTCCACTTCCGAATGTACCCAGAACGATTTGTTGATTGCCTCTACAAATTGAAGAACCTCCGGGTATTCAAATGGCTTATAACTTACTCTTTTATCAAAAATTCCCATATTAAATATCTTTATAATTAAATAATTTAGATCTCTGTGGATAACGTTCAGGAAATATTTAACTTTTTGTTTATCTGCAAGTTGTGGATTAAAGTTATTCACTTCCGCAAATTCATATTTCTTGTAAAGAACTAATAGCAAAGTTCGAAAAAAAGAACTGATTTTGAAAGAGGTAAATACTAATAGGCTGACTTTTAGCCTGAAAAGTTTTCCACATTTACATGAAACTGGCTCGGATAATAGGCTAGACAGCAATCTTGAGGATAAATAGATACAAATACAGAGTTACAGTTAAACAATATTTTGTAAAGTATTATAAATAAAGGTCTATTGTGTTAAACAAAAAAATATTTGAATAAATTTTTATTCTTGTAACAATTTGAAAATATCATCTACTTATTGGGTATAAAACATACATCACTTAATGTTAGTAATTCAGGATTTAAATAAGTCATACGATACAGGGAAAAGCAAACTTCATGTTCTCAAAGGAATTAATCTGAATATTTCTGAAGGGGAGTTTGTTTCTATTATGGGAAGTTCCGGTTCCGGAAAATCTACGCTTCTTAATATTATTGGGATTCTGGATGAAAAAGATTCAGGTATCTATGAATTGGATGGAGTTCCTATCGAACATTTATCTGAAGTAAAAGCTGCGGAATACAGAAGCAGGTTTTTAGGATTTATTTTCCAGTCTTTTAACCTTATCAATTATAAAACGGCTTTAGAAAATGTAGCACTTCCTCTGTACTATCAGAATGTACCGAGAAAAGAGCGAAATCAGAAAGCGATGGAATATCTGGAGAAAGTAGGATTGGCACAATGGGCCAACCACCTTCCGAGTGAACTTTCCGGAGGACAGAAACAAAGAGTCGCTATTGCAAGAGCTTTGATTACAGATCCAAAAGTAGTACTGGCAGATGAGCCTACAGGAGCATTGGATTCCAAAACTACTCATGATATTATGAAACTGCTTCAGGATATCAATAATGAGGGGAAAACAATCATCGTTGTAACCCATGAACCTGATGTAGCTGCACAAACCAAGAGAAATGTAGTACTGAAGGACGGGATTATTGAAAGTGATGAGTTTATTAAGCAGATTGTATTATAAGTGAATCGTGAATGGTCAATTTTGCTTTACAAGTGAATTGATAATGAAGAGGGAAAATAATTAATAACACACACGAATGAATATGAAAAAAAATAAAAATGTTTTTAAATCTGAACCATTATAAGCTTGACGTATATCAGTCAGCCAGAGAATTAAGAATAGAATGTTATAAAATTTTATCTAAAATCCCTGATCATGAAAAGTTTAACATAATCGATCAGATACGAAGAGCTTCTACTTCAGTTGTATTAAATATTACTGAAGGATGTTCAAGAAAATCTGAACTGGAAAGAAAGAGGTATTTTGAAATTGCCAGAGGTTCGGTTATTGAGTTGGATTCTTGTTTTGATATCGTTATAGAATGTAATTATATTAAAATAGAGGAATTAACAAAAATTGGAAATTTAATAAAAACAGCATTTATCTTGTTAAGTAAAATGTTAAAAAAAGATTAGAAATGTGAAAATTAGTCAGGTTCGTAACTAAAGTTTTGCGAAGAATAAATTGACAACAAAGTTAATTGACTTCGAAGAAAATTGAGAGCGCAGCTAATTGACTTTTTTACAAAGTAAAAAAATAAAAACTATGTTTGACCTAGATCGTTGGCAGGAAATATTCAGTTCTATCCGGAGCAATGTGCTCAGGACGGTACTTTCAGGGTTTACGGTAGCCCTGGGGCTGTTTATTTTCATCGTACTTTTTGGAATTGGAAAAGGACTTCAGAATGCTTTCTCAGAAGGATTTGCCGGAGATGCTAAGAACCTTATTATTATTTCAACAGGGAAAGCCACTTTAGCGTATAAGGGATTACAGTCTGATAGAAATGTTTCAATGAATAACGCAGACTATGATTTTTTGATAAATGCAGATAAGAAAAAAGCGGGTCCTTCAAGTCCCAGGTATAGCGCCAATTTAATGGTGAAATATGGGAAAGAGAGTGGTCTCTATCAGATCAATGGTGCTGAGCCGGGAGAGCAGGTTATTGAGAATAGAAAAATTATTGATGGTCGTTATCTGACATCTATGGATTTGACAAGGAAATTAAATGTTGCCGTAATCGGAAGAATGGTTCAGCGGGATTTGATCAAAAATGGAAATCCTATTGGAAAAGAGCTGGATATTAACGGAACGATGTACAAGGTGATCGGAGTCTTTTCAGATGATGGAGGAGACCGGGATGAAAGACATATTACAGTGCCTATTACCACTTTACAGCAGATGAAAAAGGGTTCTGACACAGTGAATATAGCTTATATCACCTATAATGATAAGTTGACTCCGGATCAGGCCATAAAATATGGTGATGAGTTACAAGATAAACTGAAAGCCAGAAAAAATGTTTCTCCTGATGATGAAAATGGAGTTCGTGTCTGGAATAACGCCAAAAATATGAATGATACATTTACGTTTATGGCAGTTCTTACCGCTATTGTTGGATTTATTGGTCTGGGAACATTGCTTGCGGGAATTATCGGGATCAGTAATATCATGGTGTATATCGTGAAAGAAAGAACCAAAGAAATCGGAGTACGAAAAGCTATTGGGGCAAAACCAAGTGGAATCGTAGGACTGATTGTTCAGGAAAGCGTTGTGATTACAGTGGTATCCGGACTTGTAGGAGTAGGAATAGGTGTTTTGACATTAAGCCTTATTGGTGACAGTCTTGAAGAATTCTTCATTAAAAGTCCAAGTGTAGGTTGGGGGGCTATTATTATGGCATTTATTGCCCTGATTTTTTCAGGATTGATTGCTGGATTTGTACCTGCATACAGAGCTTCAAGAATCAAACCTATTGAAGCATTGAGAACAGAATAATATAAACTAAAAAACAAAAGCAAATTTTTAGTTAAAAGAATGAATGGAATTCATAACTCATATTTATAACTTATAATTCAAAAAGGTGAATATCATATTTAAAAAAGATACTTGGCAGGAAATTTATTATTCATTGAGGAATAATAAACTCCGAACATTTCTTACCATGATTGGCGTAGGATGGGGAATGTTTTTGTATGTAAGCCTTCTTGGAGCCGCAAAAGGGATGGAGAATGGTTTTGATAAATTATTTTCCGGTTTTGCCACCAATTCAATCTTCTTATGGGCACAGAAAACATCCATTCCATATGAGGGATTTCCTAAAGGAAGAGAAGTTCACTTGAACTTAACCGATATGGATATGCTGAAAAGGAAAGTAACAGCCATAGATTATATATCGCCACAAAATGCCAGAGGAAGCTTTACCGGAACACCGGGAGAATCAATGTCAAGAAACGGGAAAAACGGTACTTATTCATTAACGGGAGATTACTCTGTAGGAAATAAAATTTCAGAAAAGAAACTGATCTACGGACGCTATATCAATGATGCCGATGTTTCCGGAAATAAAAATGTAGTAGTTATTGGAGAAGAGATTTATAAAAACTTCTTTGATTCCAAGAAAAAAGAAAATCCAATAGGAAAATCAATCAATATTAAAGGTCTCTTCTTTAATGTCATCGGAGTTTTTCGTGTGAAAAAAGGAGGCGGCTTTGAAAATGATCAGACCGCTTTCATTCCACTTTCCACTTATACGAAAATGTATAATGCAGGAGACCAGATAGACCTGTTTGCGATTGTAAGTAAGCCTAATGCTAACGTTAATTCCGTGGAAGAAGATGTAAAACAGGTTTTAAAAACCAAAAATAAAGTTTCACCTGAAGACACCAATGCTTTCGGAAGTTTCAATCTTGGAAAAGAGTTTAAAAAACTAACCGGTTTTCTTACTGGGATGCAGCTACTGACCATTATTGTTGGTACACTGACGATTCTTGCAGGAGTAATCGCTATCTCCAATATTCTTTTGATTACAGTAAAAGAGAGAACCAAAGAAATCGGAATCAGAAGAGCATTGGGAGCAAAGCCTGCTGAAGTAAGAAATCAGATTTTGCTGGAAAGTGTTGTGATTACACTTTCCTCAGGATTAATAGGTTTTATGTCTGGAATTTTTGTGCTCATGATCCTCAATGCGGCTACCCAGGGTCAGGATTCATTTCCTTTTTATAATCCGACCGTTAACTATGGAAACGTATTTGCGGCGATGGCTGTAATGGTGGTTTTAGGATTGATAATCGGAATGATTCCTGCGCAGAGAGCGGTAAAGATCAGACCTATTGAAGCATTAAGAACAGAATAATTAATTTTCACATCATTCAATTTAAAAAAAATAAACTATACATATGAAAAAGAAATTCACCTGGAAAAAAGCCATTTATATAGTCTTGGGGCTTTTATTTGCAGTGGCATTGTTCTCAGGGCTTGGCTATTTTATCAAATCAAACTCCAAAGAAAGTGAGGCTTTCCTTACCCGCAAACCTACTATCCAGAATATGGATGATAAAGTAATGGCTACAGGGAAAATCGTTCCCAAAGAAGAAATTGAAATCAAACCCAATATTGCTGGGATTATCGATAAGATTTTAGTAAAAGAAGGAGATAAAGTAGAAGTAGGACAGCTGATTGCTACCGTAAAAATTGTTCCAAGTATCTCCGAAGTAAACGCTGCTCAGCAGGAAGTTCAGAATGCGCAGATCCAGATCAGTAATGCTCAGATGAATGTAGGGAATATGCAGAAACAGTTTGAAATGCAGGATAAGCTATACAAACAAGGAGTCGCTTCTAAACAGGAGTATCTGAACGCCCAGCAGCAATTGTACTCTCAGCAACAGACTTTAAAAAATGCCCAGCAGCAATTGAATACCGCTCAAAAAAGATTACAGATTGCTAAAACAGGTGCCACTCCTGAACTTAAAGGACAAGGGTTAGCGACTACAGAAATTCGTTCCAAAGCTTCAGGTACTGTACTGGAAGTTCCTGTAAAAGCAGGAAGCCAGGTGATTGAAGCCAATAACTTTAATGCCGGAACTACAATCTGCTCAGTGGCTGATTTAAATGTTTTGATTTTTAAAGGTGAAATTGATGAAGCACAAGCCGGAAAACTAAGTGAAGGGATGGATATGAACATTGTGATCGGTGCTCTTCAAAATAAAACTTTCCCTGGAAAACTAACGATGATTGCTCCAAAAGGAAAAGATAATGCAGGAACAATTAAATTTCCGGTAGAAGGAAACGTAACTAATCCTAATAATGAGTATATTAGAGCAGGTTTTTCTGCGAATGGTGAAATTGTATTGAGTTCTCAGAAAAATGCATTATTATTGGATGAGTCTTTAGTTCAGTACGAAAAGAAACAAGGAAAAGATGTACCTTTCGTAGAAGCAAAACAAAAAGATGGGAAATTCAAAAAAGTATATGTGAAACTGGGAGCTAGTGACGGGATCAACGTTCAGATTCTTCCGGGATCAAATATCACAAAAGATACCGAAGTAAAAGTTTGGAACCCTTCTGATAAAGACAAAGAAGAGCTTAAAGAAAAAGCAAATAAAAAATAATAAACTACACTATACACTTTTAAACTGTGAATCCCGGAGGAATTTTTTTCGTCCGGGATTCTTTTTTTAGATCAAAACTTTTGCAAGTGTAAATTCCTATATTTGAATTGGATAATCTATGAAAAATGTGCAGATATGCTGGGAAAACCTATAAATCACATTACGTATGCTTCAAATGCAGAAAATCATTTAAACAGCAGGATGCATACGATATTATAAAAAGAGTAGAAAAAGAAAAAGTATACCATGAGCCTAATGGGAAGGTAATTCGCAAAGTAGGATATGTTTTCAGAAAAAGAGAAACAGAGGAATTACAAAAAATTGTTTCAGAGATTGAAAACAGAACTATAAAATGTCCTGAGTGCAGCAACGTAATGGCTGATCTGGGGAAAGATTTCAAAGCTCCTAAAAAAACAGCAGTTAAAGAATGGAAAATTATAGAAAGTCTTTTAAAAACGGGAAAATGCTTTCATACATGTGGCTGTGATGGAATTGGATATATTCCCAAAAATCCTAATGACTATGAAATGTATTTAAAAACCATCTTGCAGTCTTATCAGGAATCATTGATTTCATGTCAGAATAAATCTATAGAAGAATTCCCGGATAAAAATGAGGAAATTAATTATTGGTCAGACAAGATTCAAAAAGTAAAAACTGAAATTGCTGATAATAAATTCGGAAAGGTGTAACAAAAAGTAATTTTAAAATGTCTTAATTTTAAATTCCAAACTATACCTCCATGAAAAAAGACTATTGGATTCTGTTACTTTTTATCATTGCAAAGTTTGCACTCCAATACTCGCTGATAAGCCCTGAGTATGAACTTCACAGAGATGAATACCTGCATCTTGATCAGGCCAATCACCTTGCCTGGGGATATCTCTCCGTTCCTCCCGTTAATTCCTGGTTGGCCTGGATAATTAAAATGTTGGGAAATTCCATCTTTTGGGTTAAATTCTTTCCAGTGCTGTTTGGAACTTTGACGATAGTACTGACATGGAAAGTTGTGGAAGAGCTCAATGGAAACCTGTTTGCTAAAGTACTGGCTTCTTTAGGGCTATTATTTTCAGTACTTCTTCGGGTAAATATGTTATTCCAGCCAACCTCTCTGGAGATCTTTCTATGGTTGTTTATTTACTACAGTCTGATTAAATATTTCAATTCCCAACAAGTAAAATGGTTGTATATAGGTGCTATCATTGTCGGAATAGGAATATTAAACAAATACAATATTGCTTTTTCATTGTTAGGGCTTATTCCTGCATTATTGCTGACAGAGCAAAGGAAGATTTTTATGCTGCCTCATTTGTACTGGGCTGCACTTTTAGCTTTGATTATTATTTTTCCCAACCTTCTCTGGCAGTACCAGAACCAGTTCCCGGTTGTTCATCATATGAAAGAACTTTCTGAACGGCAGCTTGTACATGTAGACAGAATGGATTTTATGAAATCCCAGATTTTATTTTTTGCCGGAGTTATTTTTGTGATTATTGCAGGCTGGGGAGCATTGCTGTTATACAAACCTTTTGAAAAATACAGGTTTTTCTTTTGGAGCTATATCTTCACAATTACTTTGTTTTTGTTCTTTAAAGCAAAAGATTACTACGCGATAGGGCTCTATCCTGTGTATATTGCTTTTGGTGCTGTTTTTCTCGGAAATTTATTTGAAAAAGGCTTGAAAAGATTTTTGAAGCCGGTTAGCATACTTATTCCAATACTTTTATTTCTGCCTTTGTATAATGTGGCTTTTCCAAATAAAAGTCCTGAATACATCGTGTCCCACCAAAGTCAATACAAAAAATTAGGGTTGCTTCGCTGGGAAGATGGAAAAGATCATCCGCTGCCACAGGATTTTGCTGATATGCAGGGTTGGAAAGAGCTGGCTCAAAAAGTAGATAAAGAATATTCCAGATTGTCAAAAACCGGAAAAACCATGGTACTGTGTGATAATTACGGACAGACCGGAGCTATTAATTATTACTCAAAAGCCGGAGTCGTGGCAGTGTCATTTAATGCAGATTATATCAATTGGATAGATGTAAACAAAAAATATAAAAATGTGATCAGGATTAAAGAGGCATCTGAAGCAGGAAAAGAACTTAAAGAATCCGGTTCCTTTTTTGAAATTGCAACATTAAAAGATTCCATTACCAATCCTTACGCGAGAGAAAGAGGAACTGCAATTTTCAGTTTGCAGGGAGCAAAAGTAAATATCAACAAGAGAATTCAGGATGAAATTATCGAAGTTAAAAATGAATGGAAATAGTTTTCAATAACGTTGGAAATGATGATTTGCAGATAGGATAAAGCTAATAGATAAATATTATTGCAACTTTATTGCGTTAATTGATTTTAGGTTAACTTTGTATTATCAATTATCAATTATCAATTATCAATTATCAATTATCAATTATCAATTATCAATTATCAACTAAACTATGGAAAACAAAAACTTTGATGTCATCATAACAGGAGGAAGCTATTCAGGATTATCTGCAGCAATGGCTTTGGGAAGATCATTAAGAAATGTCCTGGTTATCGATAACGGAAAACCTTGCAACAGACAAACTCCACATTCCCATAATTTTGTTACTCATGACGGAAAAACACCTGCGGAAATTGCAAAGCTGGCAAAACAAGATGTAGGAAAGTATGATACCGTACGATTTTATAATGGAACAGTGGTAAAAACTTCGAAAGCAAATAAAGGTTTTGTGATTGAAACTTCAACAGGTGAAAAATTTTACGCTAAAAAATTGATCCTTGCCTCAGGAGTGAAGGATATCATGCCGGATATTCCCGGATTTGCAGAATGTTGGGGAATTTCTGTTATTCATTGCCCATACTGTCATGGCTATGAAGTGAAAAATGAAATTACCGGAATTCTTTCCAACGGAGATATGGCCTACGAGTTTTCAAAACTGATTTTTAATCTGACTAAAAATCTCACTTTATTTACCAATGGAAAAGCTGTTCTTAGTGACGAACAACTTGAAAAACTAAAGAATAATAATATCATCCTTAACGAAGATGAAATCAAAGAAGTAAAACATGAAAATGGTTTCATTCAAAAAATAATTTTTAAAAACGGAAAGGAAGTTCCATTGCAGGCTTTGTATGCGAAAATTCCTTTTGAGCAAAATATCAATGTATCTGATGATCTGGGGTGTGAACTTACAGAACAGGGGTTTATTAAAGTGGATATAATGCAGAAAACAACCGTTTCCGGACTTTTTGCCTGTGGAGATAATGTAACCATGATGCGTTCCGTAGCCAATGCAGTTGCACAAGGGAATTTTGCCGGAGCTATGGTGAATAAAGAACTTTCTGATGATGAATTTTAAAGGCTTTTTGACACATTTAAAAGAACCATAATGTAGGATTTGTGGATATATATATTCATTTTTTAGTGTTTAAAAATCATTTTTTCAATAGAGAAATCTCGACGAAAATTCCGTACATTTGGGGTGAAAATTTCAAAAACTAAAAGTAAAATGGATATTATTTTCGACCTGATTGAAAAGGAAAGACAAAGACAAACCCATGGTTTAGAACTTATTGCATCAGAAAACTTTGTTTCTGAAAACGTGATGAAAGCAATGGGAAGTGTACTGACAAATAAATATGCTGAAGGATATCCCGGAAAAAGATATTACGGAGGATGTGAAGTAGTAGATGAGGTTGAAACTTTAGCGATTAACAGAGCTAAAGAACTTTTTGGAGTAGACTACGTGAATGTTCAGCCGCATTCCGGTTCTCAGGCGAATGCAGCCATTTATCTTGCAGTTTTGAAACCAGGTGACAAAATCATGGGGATGGACCTTTCAATGGGAGGACACCTTACTCACGGTTCTGCAGTGAATTTCTCAGGTATTCAATATAACGTAGTTTCTTACGGAGTTCAGCAGGAAACAGGTCTTATCGATTATGACCAAATGAGAGAAGTGGCATTGAGAGAAAAACCAAAAATGCTTATCGCAGGTTTCTCAGCGTATTCAAGAGATTTAGACTATGCTAAGTTCAGAGAAGTAGCAGACGAAGTTGGAGCAACGCTTTGGGCAGATATTGCTCACCCGGCAGGTCTAGTGGCAAAAGGATTGTTAAACTCTCCATTCGAACACTGTCATGTAGTAACGACTACTACTCACAAAACCCTTAGAGGACCAAGAGGAGGGATGATTATGATGGGTAAAGATTTTGAAAATACTTACGGTCACAAAACCCCAAAAGGAGAAATTAAAATGATGAGCCAGGTACTTGACGGAGCTGTATTCCCAGGTATTCAGGGTGGTCCTCTTGAGCACGTAATTGCTGGTAAAGCGGTAGCGTTCGGTGAAGCATTGGATGTACAGTTCGAAACTTATGCAAAACAGGTTAAATCTAACGCTCAGGCATTATCAAAAGCAATGATCGACAGAGGTTTTGATATCGTAAGCGGTGGTACAGATAATCACCTGATGTTAGTAGATCTTAGAAATAAAGGAGTAAACGGTAAAGAAACTGAAAAAGCTTTAGTGCTTGCTGATATTACTTGTAATAAAAATATGGTTCCTTTTGATGATAAATCACCATTTACAACATCTGGTATCAGATTAGGAACTGCTGCTATTACAACCAGAGGACTTAAAGAAAATGATATGGATACTATTGCAGGGTTAATTTCTGAAGTGGTAGATAATATCAAGAATGAAGAAGTTCTTGGATCTGTAAGAAAGAAAGTTAACGAATTAATGGAAGGCAAAGCTCTGTTCAATTACTAACAGACATTCCAATATCATATAAAGAATGGGCAAACTGCTCATTCTTTTTTTATTACAATGGAAAAGAAATCTTATACTTTCGACGAAATTAAACAGAAGCTTGTTAACTATTGTGTTTACCAGGACCGCTGCCATGCGGAAGTGGAACAGAAGATGAGAGAGTTTCTGCTTATTGATGAAGCAAAAGAAGAAATTATTTTATTTCTGCTGAAAGAAAACTTTCTGAACGAAGAAAGATTTACCAGGAGCTATATCCGAGGGAAATTTTACATTAAACACTGGGGAAAGACCAAAATTAAGATCAATCTGAAACAAAAACAGATTTCAGAGAGGTTGATAAGCTCTTGTTTTGATGAGATTGATGACTCAGATTATGAGAAAACAATCAGAAAAATTTTTGATGATTATTATACCAAACAAACTGGCTTGAAAGAATATCAAAAAAAAACCAAAACTATAAAATATTTGATGAGTAAAGGTTTTGAGTATGAGAAAATAATTGATATTTTTGGCTAAATATTAATAAATAAGAAAAAACTTGACGTATGACTTTTAGGAAAAAAAACAATCAGTTCATTGAAAAAGATTGATATATAAAGATTTAATAATTCTTTTAAAGAAAAAACAGCTGAAATAAAAAATTTACATAGATAAATGTCGTCGTCATAAACAGTTTCTCTGGTATGATTTTTGTCTGTGGGTTTAGCTGTACCACAATGAAATTGTTAGATTTTATAAATGTAACATCAAATTTATTTTTGATTTCAGCATATTGAAATAAATTTATTTTACTTTTGCATGATTGTATCAAAACTATCTTTGATTGGATAATTAGATATTATACCTTAATTAAATATGAACACCAATATAGACAATGTACAATTCTCTTAGAAAAACAATATTTGGAGGGGATAATGTTGTCAATCTCTCAGACGTAAGATATCTTCCTAGATGGATAATTCTTGTAATAGACATTATTATTCTGGTAATATCTTTATTTCTTTCTACCTACATTATCGCAAAAATTACAAAACAGGAATTCATATATCATGATGATAAAAGCCTAATTTTCGCTTTTATTATTCTGGTGAATGCTTCTTTTATGTATGTCTTCAAGACCTATGCCGGGATAATCCGCCACTCCACCTTTATAGATTTATTTAAACTCCTGATCTCCTGCTTTTGCACAATGCTGGCTATCGGAACTGTAAATATCTGCTATTTCTGGATTACAGGAAGCAAATTTATCCTTACTCCTTATCTGATGCTTTATTTCGTAATTTCATTTATGGGATTATTTCTTTTCAGACTTTATGTGAAGGAATTTTTCCATATTGTGAGGGAATACAGAAGAAGCGCACTGAAAAAAAGAATTTTAGTATTGGGAATTGATGAGCAGTCTATTGCCATTGCACGTGCAATTCTTGATAACCCGAGTTTACCTTATCAGGTAGTAGGTTTTCTGACACAAAGAACAGATTCTAAAAGGGCATCTCTGTTAGGAAAGCCAATTTATGAAAAACAAAAAATAGAAGAAAACACCAAAGAAGATCTTATTATTGATGGCGTTCTTATTGTTAAAGAAATGATGGCCAGAGATGAGATGAATTCATGGGTGAATTTATTTTTAGAGAAAGATCTTAATGTCTTTAAAGCACCATCAGTACAAAAACTGAGAGACAGCGATCTAGGGGGATCTATTAGAAATCTTCAAATTGAAGATTTATTAAACAGAAAACCTATCAAAATTCAAAATGAAAAAGTTAAAAGCAGACATTTTGATAAAACAGTATTAGTAACCGGTGGAGCAGGATCTATAGGAAGTGAAATTGTTAGACAGGTTGCTCTTTTCAATCCTTCATTGATTGTCGTTTTAGATCAGGCAGAAACACCGCTTTATGAAATTGAACTTGAAATGAGAGAAAAATTTCCTCATATCCCTTTCAAATTTGTTTTAGGAGATGTTTCCAATCATCACAGAATGGAATCTCTGTTCCAAACGTATAATTTCTCAATGGTATATCATGCAGCTGCTTATAAGCATGTACCTTTGGTAGAAGAAAATCCTCACGAAGCTATTTTTGTTAATATATTAGGTTCAAAAATAGTTGCAAAGCTATCCAGTAAGTATAAAGTAAACCGTTTCGTAATGGTATCTACAGATAAAGCTGTAAATCCAACCAACGTAATGGGAGCTTCAAAGAGAGCTGCTGAGCTTTTTGTGCAGTCACTTCAGAATGTAGATGGTAATGTTACCAAGTTTATTACAACAAGATTTGGAAATGTATTAGGATCTAACGGTTCTGTAATTCCTCATTTTAAAAAGCAGATTGAAGCTGGAGGACCGGTAACCATTACCCACCCGGAAATTGTAAGATATTTCATGACTATTCCTGAGGCTTGTGAGCTGGTTCTTCAGGCAGGAACAATGGGTGAAGGAGGTGAAATTTTTGTCTTTGATATGGGAGAACCTGTTAAAATTATTGATCTTGCCAAAAGAATGATAAAATTATCAGGATTCGAACCTAATATTGATATTAAGATCATTTATACAGGATTGAGACCTGGAGAGAAGTTATATGAAGAACTCTTGAGTGATGACGCAAAAACACTTCCTACTCATAATGATAAAATCATGATCTCCAAAGATCCTTCTATGGGATTTGCAGAAATAGATACTCTTACTAAAGAAATTACAAAAGCTTCTCTTAGAAGAGATAAAGTGGAAGTAGTAAGGATTCTTAAAACTATAGTGCCGGAATTCCGAAGCAATAATTCAATCTATGAGGCTCTTGATAAATAGACAAAATATAAATGTATATTTGCATAATTTAACAAAATAATGAAAGGAAAAATATTAGCAGTAGTTTTGGCATCTTCATTAGTGATTTCTTGTAAAGTGAATCCCAATGCTAAGAATGATTTAAATTATATGCAGAATATAGAACAGGTTGCAATCAGTGCCTCTGCTAAAAATTCAGCAAATACAATCCAGGTAGGAGATCAGCTTATTATTCTGATCACTGCAAAAGATATGGATGTTGTAAAGCCTTTTAATCAGAACTATTCTTCATCAGAACTTATCCAGACCAATGCAATAGCAGGAGGAAATACTCCTAATCAGGGCTCTACAATTATGTCTGGGCCAACATATATTGTAGATGCAAATGGAGATATTGACTTCCCTATCTTAGGTAAACTGAATACATCGGATAAAAGTCTCACCGCTTTTAAAGACGAACTTAGAGAAAAAATGACGAGATATGTTATTAACCCAACAATTAATATCAGGCTCTCGAATTTTAAAGTTACAGTACTTGGAGAAGTTAACAGACAGGGTGACTATACTATAGCAAGTGGGCAGGCAACTATTTTAAATGCACTAGGTATGGCTGGTGACCTGACGCAATATGGGAAAAGAGAAGACATATTGGTGATCAGAACAGAAAATGGCGTTGTTTCTCATGGCCGTATTAATATTCGGGATGCCAATCTCATTAATTCTCCTTATTACAACCTGAAGCAAGGGGATGCTATTATTGTTTCCTCAAGTAATACCAAAGATGTTTTAGCAAAACAAAATCCCAATACTGGACTTTATTTGACCGCTATTTCTATCGCGGTTACAGCAGTTGCCGTAGTAGTAAGTTTATTTAATAAGAAATAAAAAATTGATGGATAACCAATCTTCACAATTTTCTGAGGTAGAAAACAACTCAAATAGTATTAACATTAGTGAAATTATAAAACCATATCTGAGAAGATGGCCATGGTTTATTCTAAGTGCATTTGTTGCTTTAATAATAGGTTATATATCGCTAAGATTTATAACTCCTATATATAATGTTCAGACTTCCGTTTTAATTAAAGATGCAAGAAACTCTTCTCCTATAATGGGAAGTGATTTAGGAATATTACCGGATCTGTCAGGTTTAGGCGGTCTTAAAACGAATAGTATTGCTAATGAAATAGAAATACTGAAATCTAAAAAGATGATGCGCGAGGTAGTCATCAATCAAAATTTACAGGTAAATGTAATTGGAAAAGGTAGGGTTACTAAACTAGAATTGTATAAAGCAACATGTCCTATAAATGTTAAAGTAATTGAAGAGAAGCAAAGTGAAAAACCTGCAACTCCTGTAAAACTTACTATAGATAAAGATAAGCTTATTCTTACATCAAAAAGTTTAACAAAAGAAATCGTTACAACATATGGGAAAACCATCAGTCTTCCCTTTGCCAATATCATTATAACAAAAAATAAAGAATTCGCTCCGGGAAACCTTGGAGTGGATATGAAAAACCTTGAGCTGCAAATCTCCACAGCAGATGCAAAAGTAAATAGTTTACAAGGCAGTTTAAGTGTGGATTTAGCTAATAAAGAAGCTACCGTACTTAGATTAGGCCTAAATTATCCACAAATCAGAAAAGCTGAAGATATCCTGAATAATTTAGTTGTAGCCTACAATAATGATGCAATGTCTGATAAAAACTCAGAGTCAAAAAAAACACTCGATTTTATTGAAGACAGAATCAAAAAATTATCCGGAGAACTTGGTGAAGTTGAAAACCAAAAAGAAAGTTTTAAATCAAAAAATAATATTATTGATATAGAAACTGAGGCTAAGATTGGTTTGGAAAGTTCTGCTGCTGCAAGAGCAAAACAGTTGGAAATAGATGCTCAGTTAGAACTTACAAATTCCTTAATTAGTTATGTCTCAAATCAAGGACAGTATCAGGTTCTTCCTGCAAATGTTGGACTAAACAATACAGACGCAGTAAGTGGAATTTCTGCTTATAATCAATTAGTATTACATCGAAACAGACTTTTGGAGTCCGCTACGCCGGAAAACCCTACGGTTGTAGATGTTACTAAACAAATTAATGCAATGCGTAGTTCTGTTACACAGAGTCTTCAGAAAAACAAACAAGGCCTTGAGCTGGCAAGAAATGAATATTTAGGAGAACAAAATATAGTTTCCGGAAAGATATCAAAACTACCTTCTATTGAGAAAATGTTCAGAAGTATTGAAAGACAACAGCAAATCAAAGAAAATTTGTACTTGCTATTGCTTCAAAAAAGGGAAGAAACGGCTATTGCCCAATCCATTACTGCTCCTAAAGCAAAGATTGTAGATTTAGCTTATGCTTCCGGAGCACCGGTTTCACCTAATAGAGAGATTGTTTTAATGGTTTCTTTTGTTTTAGGATTATTAGTTCCTTTTATTGTTATTTATCTAACAATGCTTTTCAATGATAAAGTGGTTACGAAACATGATCTTGAAAAGGTAGTGCATGCGCCTATTATTGCTGAATTACCAAGTCTTGAGAAAGGAGATTCTGAAATTGTTAAAATGAATGATATTACCCCTATGGCAGAAGCATTTAGAATTCTTATCACGAATATGAATTTCATGCTTTCAAAAGAGAAAAAAGGTAAAGTAGTATTTGTTACTTCAACTGTAAAGGGAGAAGGAAAAACATTCACATCTGTGAATTTAGCTTTAACACTGGCAAACCCTAAGAAAAAAGCAATTATTATAGGATCCGATATCAGGAATCCTCAGCTTCAAAGATATAATCCTGCAAGAAAAGGACTTGCCGGACTTACGGAATACCTTTACAATGACGACACTAAACTTACAGATATTATCCATGTATCATCTTTTAATCCTTATCTGGATGTAATTTATTCAGGAATGATTCCTCCAAATCCAACAGAATTATTATCCAACGGTCGTTATGAGATTCTTCTCAACGAACTGAAAGATAAATATGAATATATTATCTTGGATACCGCGCCACTACTTCTTGTAACAGATACTTTCCTTATTGCTGAGCTTTCTGATGTAACCATTTACGTTTCCAGATCTAAATATACTGAAAAGGCATTATTGGAATTTGCCAACAGTAATATTGATCAGAAAAAAATCAGAAATGTAGGATTTGTACTTAATGATGTAAGCAGAGAAAATTTAGGATACAGTAACAAATACGGTTATGGCTACAACCATCATACAGAACAATCTTGGTTTCAAAAAATAAAAAATAAATTTAGTTAATGGCAACAACATATAAAATAGCAGTTATAGGCCAGGGTTATGTAGGTCTTCCTTTATCTCTTGAATTTGCAGATCATTATCCTGTTTTTGGGTTTGATATCAATACACAACGTGTTGATCAGCTTAATAACGGAAAAGATATAACGCTTGAAGCTGATGTTGATAAATTAAATACCGGACTGAAAAAATATAGAGAATCTAATGGTTCTTTAGGTTATAAAGCAACAAGTCTGTTATCTGATATTTCTGAAGCTAATGTATTCATTGTAACAGTTCCTACACCTATTGATAAATATAATGCTCCGGATTTGAATCCTTTAATTTCTGCTTCAAAAATGTTAGGAGAAATTATTAAAAAAGGAGATATTATTATTTATGAATCTACAGTTTTTCCTGGATGTACAGAAGAAGAGTGTGTACCAATTCTTGAAAAATATTCAGGACTTACTTTTAATGAAGACTTTTTTGTAGGATATTCTCCGGAAAGAATTAATCCGGGAGATAAAGTAAATACCCTTACAAGTGTTAAAAAAGTAACATCAGGTTCTACGGAAAAAATTGCTGAAGAAGTAGATCAACTTTATAAGAAAATTATTACTGCAGGAACCCATAAAGCACCGAGCATTAAAGTTGCCGAAGCCTCAAAAGCTATTGAAAATGCACAGAGAGACGTTAATATTTCTTTTGTTAACGAATTGGCTTTAATTTTTGATAGAGTAGGTATCGATACCAATGATGTATTGGAAGCGGCAGGAACAAAATATAACTTCCTTAAATATAAACCGGGATTAGTAGGCGGACACTGTATCTCAGTAGATCCTTATTATCTTGCCCATAAAGCAGAGCAGTTAGGATACCACCCGGATGTCATCTTATCAGGTAGACGTGTAAACGACTCTATTGCAAAATTTGTTGCCGCTAAAGTAGTGAAGCTTCTTATTGCAAAGGGAGGAGTGATCAAAAACTCTAATGCCTTGATTTTAGGAGTTACCTTCAAAGAAAACTGTCCTGATGTCAGAAATACTAAAGTTGTAGATATTTATAGAGAACTTGCTGACTACGGAGTAAATGTTGATATTTATGATCCATGGGCAAGCAAAGAAGAAGTAAAGCACGAATATGGAATTAATATTCTGGAATCTCTTGAGGACGGGAAAAAGTATGATTCTTTAGTGATTGCAGTATCTCACAATGAGTTCCTGGAAATGGATCTGGATCAACTTAAAAAAGAAAATGCTGTGGTTTTTGATACGAAAGCATGTTTAGACAGAAATCTGGTAGATGCAAGATTATAATAGATCATGAACTATGATATCATAATCATTGGTGCAGGTTTGGTAGGTTTGGCTACAGCCTACCAGACACAACTTAAAAATCCTGATTCTAAGATCCTCATTGTAGAAAAAGAAAATGATGTGGCATTGCACCAGTCAGGACATAACAGTGGAGTAATCCATAGCGGGATTTATTATAAACCGGGAAGCCTTAAAGCTAAAAATTGTATTGAAGGCTATAACTCGGTCATTAACTTTGCCGAAAAACATGGCATACAATATGATCTTTGCGGAAAAATAATTGTAGCTACCTCACAGAAAGAACTACCACTTTTGGATAATATTTATAAAAGAGGAGTTGAAAACGGACTTCAGAATTTAAAATATCTTTCCAGAGAAGAATTTCGTGAAATTGAACCCCACTGTGAAGGAATAAAAGCAATCAAAGTACCACAAACCGGAATTATTGATTATCCTGGAATAGCCAAAAAAATCAAAGAGCTTTTTGAAGAATTAGGAGGAGAAGTGAGATTTAATCATGAAGTAAAAAATATCATTGATAAAGGATCTGAAATTATTATCAATACCAATATTTCCGAATTTAAAACCAAAAAGTTAATTTCCTGCGCAGGATTGTATTCTGATAAGATAACCAGAATGACCAACGAGAAAAACGATGTGGTCATTATCCCGTTTAGAGGAGAATATTATAAAATTAAGGATGAAAAAAAATATCTGGTAAAAAATCTTATTTATCCAGTACCTGATCCTAGCTTTCCGTTTCTTGGAGTTCACTTTACCAGAATGATTGATGGTAATATAGAAGCTGGTCCTAATGCTGTTTTGGCCTTCAAAAAAGAAGGATATAACTTTTTTGATTTCAATTTTAACGAAACCATGCAAACCGTGCTATGGCCAGGGTTTAGAAAAATTGTAGCAAAATATGGAAAAACCGGAATGGGCGAAATGCATCGTTCACTTTCCAAATCCGCCTTTACAAAAGCCCTTCAGAAACTTTTACCGGAAATACAGGAAAATGACCTTGTTGCAGGAGGTTCAGGAGTACGAGCTCAAGCTTGCGACAGAAATGGAGGATTGATTGATGATTTTGATATCGTGAAAAATGGAAATATTATTCACGTTAGAAATGCCCCTTCTCCAGCAGCTACGTCCTGCCTTTCTATTGGAAATAAAATAAGTGAGCTGATCATGAATTAAAAAATGCACTCCGTGCACTCAAAAAACTAAGAATATGAAAATTCAAATGGTTGACCTTAGAGGTCAATACCTGAAAATAAAAGAAGATATAAACGCCGGTATCCAGGAATGCATAGATAATACAGCATTCATTAATGGCCCTGCTGTAAAAGAATTTCAATACGATTTCGAAAAATATCTTGGAGTAAAACATGTTATTCCATGTGCCAATGGAACAGATGCTCTTCAAATAGCCATGATGGCCCTTAATCTGCAGCCTGGTGATGAGATAATCTGTCCTGCTTTCACTTACGTAGCAACTGCGGAAGTTATTGGTCTTTTAGGGTTAAAACCTGTAATGGTAGACGTAAACAAAGATACTTTTGATATACAGCTGGAAGGTCTTGAAAAATATCTTACCCCCAATACAAAAGCAATTGTTCCTGTTCATTTATATGGCCAAAGTGCTGATATGGAACAAATTCTTAAATTTGCAGAAAAACACAACCTTTTTGTTATAGAAGATAATGCTCAGGCAATAGGTTCTGATTATACATTTTCTGATGGAACTGTTAAAAAAACAGGAACTATCGGACATATTGGATGTACGTCATTTTTTCCGTCAAAAAATCTGGGATGTTATGGTGATGGAGGGGCATTGATGACGAATGATGATGATCTGGCTTTCAAAATCAGAATGATTGCCAATCACGGACAGGAAAAGAAATACTACCACAAAGTTTTAGGCTGTAATTCAAGATTGGATACCATACAGGCTGCTGTATTGAAAGTTAAGCTTAAGCATTTGGATGAATATTCAGCTTCCAGAAACAGAATGGCGGATTATTATGATGCAAATCTTGCAGGTATATCAGAAATTCAAACTCCTAAAAGAGCTGCGAATTCTACCCATGTATTTCATCAATATACCCTTAGAGTGAAAAATGGAAAAAGAGATGGATTACAAAAATATCTGGCAGAAAAGAATATTCCAAGTATGATATATTATCCTTTGCCTCTTTACAAACAAGAAGCTTTTGTTCAATATGTGAAAGAAGGTTTTAGTCTTCCGGTTACAGAGCAGCTTTGCAAAGAAGTGATCTCTCTTCCTGTACATACAGAATTTGACCATGAAGTACTGGATATTATTATTACAGAAATTAAGAATTATTTTAATTAATATAAAGCAGATATGTCGGATTTTTTTGCGCACGAAACGGCCGTTATTGACGATGGATGTCAAATAGGAAACGGAACCAAAATTTGGCACTTTTCACATCTTATGACAGGTTGCATTTTGGGCGAAAAATGCAATATTGGACAGAATGTTGTCATTTCACCTAAGGTTGTTTTGGGAAAGAATGTAAAAGTTCAGAATAATGTTTCAATTTATGAAGGAGTAACATGTGATGATGATGTTTTTTTAGGGCCTTCAATGGTTTTTACCAATGTAATAAATCCAAGAAGTGCTGTCAACAGAAAGAACGAATATCTGAAAACCCATGTTGGAAAAGGGGCATCTATAGGAGCTAATGCAACAATTGTTTGTGGACATAATATTGGTCAGTATGCTTTTATCGGAGCAGGAGCTGTAGTTACAAAAGAAGTACCGGATTATGCATTAGTAGTAGGAAACCCTGCCAGACAAATGGGATGGATGAGTGAATTTGGGCAAAGACTTCAATTTGATGCAGAAAATATTGCCGTTTGTGAAGAAAGTGGAGAAAAATACAAATTAGAAAATAACAAAGTTTCAAAAATTTAAAAACATACAAATGAGTGAAAAAATAAAATTTGCAGTTGTTGGCTGCGGGCATATCGGAAAAAGACACGCCGAAATGATCACAAGAAATGAAGAATGTGAATTAGTAGGCTTGATTGATGTTAAAGATAAATCAGTATTGGGAATTGAAAATTATAATGTTCCCTTTTTTGCATCACTAGATGAATTTTTAGCTTCCGGAATTGAAGTGAATGTAGTTAATATCGCTTCTCCAAACGGATTTCATTTTGAGCAATCTTACAAAGTAATAGATGCAGGAAAGCACGTTGTGGTAGAAAAGCCAATGGCTCTGAAAAAACAGCATGCTGAAAAACTTATTTTTCAGGCTCTGCACAAGCATAAACAAGTTTTTGCCGTAATGCAAAACAGATATTCACCTCCTTCCGTATGGGTGAAAGAAATGGTTGAGAGCGGAAAACTTGGGAATATATATATGGTTCAGCTTAATTGCTACTGGAACCGTGATAACCGATATTATAAGCCGGAATCATGGCATGGAAAGAAAGATCTGGATGGAGGAACTTTATTTACCCAGTTTTCTCACTTTATCGATATCATGTACTGGCTATTCGGTGATATTACCAATATTCAGGCAAAATTTGCAGATTTTAATCATGAAACGCTTACTGATTTTGAAGACTCAGGTTTCGTTAGCTTTGATTTTGTAGACGGAGGAATGGGATCATTAAATTATTCTACTTCTGTTTGGAATCAGAACCTTGAAAGTTCTATGACCATTATCGCAGAGAATGGGTCTGTGAAAATCGGGGGACAATACATGGACAAAGTAGAAGTTTGTAATATAAAAGACTATGTAATGCCAGAATTAGCTCCAACAAATCCTGGAAATGATTATGGTGCTTATAAAGGATCTGCTGCCAATCACCATTTTATCATTGAAAACGTTGTAGATGTATTAAAAGGAAGAAATACCATCACTACCAATGCTTTAGAAGGGCTTAAAGTAGTAGATATTATTGAGAGAATTTACAAACTTAAACAATAATGAATCATATTCTTTATATTCCATCTTGGTATCCTAATCAATATGATAACTTGTCAGGTGTTTTTTTTAAGGAACAAATTGAAGGACTTTCATCTGTTATTGAAAATGTGGGAGTTATTGCTCCGGTTTACAGAAGTTTTAAAAGTTTTAATTTTAAACAGAATGAATTGACATTTTCTAATAATGATGGGGTCAATACCTTTATTAAAGAATTATGGCATTTACCAGGCTGCAATATATACAATAGATTACAGTGGTTTAATAATTGTAAAAAGTTATTTGAAAATTATGTAGAAAAATTTGGATATCCAGATCTAATTCATATTCATTCCATAATCACAGCAGGGCAATTTGCTGTGTATGCAAAAAAAAAGTATAATATACCTTTTGTTGTGACTGAGCATTCATCAGGATTTGATAGAAATTTATATAGTAAGCGTGAATTAATGTCTTTTAAGGCTGAAGTTACTGAATCTTCTCATAATTTTGCCGTAAGTAAAAGTTTGGCAGAAGTATTAGCAAAGTCCATTGGAGGAACTTGGGATGTTTTGCCGAATTGGGTAAATGATAATTTTATAAATCAAGATAACAATTTTACAAAAAAGGGAGAGAAAATTATTTTTTTCTCTCTTTCTTCACTCAATCCATTAAAAGGACTTAATATTTTGATTGATGCATTTGATGATTTAGCTAAAGAATATCAAAATGTAGAGCTTTTGATAGGAGGGAATGGGGTTGAATATCATAATTTGTCGGATCAGATTAAAAAGTTAAGATTAGAAGATAAAATAGTATTATTAGGAAAACTTGACAGGGATACTGCCATTGAAAAATATAAAAGCTCAACATTTTATGTTTCACCAAGTTTAATAGAGACATTTGGAATTGTTGTTATTGAAGCATTAGCTATGGGACTTCCTGTTTTGGCTACGGATTCCGGTGGTCCTCAATCTATTTTAAATAATGATGTCGGAATCATTGTAAAGAAGAATTCAAGAGAAGAATTATATAAAGGAATGAAGTATTTAATTGAGAATGAAGACAAATTTGACAGAGAGAAGATCGTTAAATATTGTGTTGAGCATTTTTCTAGAGAAAAGGTTTCAAATGACCTTATAAACGTTTATAAGAAAATACTAAAATCATGACAAAGAATGTCATCATTTTATTTTTAAGGAAAATCATGGGAGCATTAGCAACGTTAGTTGCTACTATGTTGATTACCAGAAATCTAAGTGTTGAAAACTATGGTTTGTATAACGTATTTATCAATACAATTTTAATTATTACCAGTTTTTTATCATTAGGTATTGACTCTGCCAGTGGATATGTTTTGCAAAATCAGAAACATAATCAGGATAAAGTTATTCTAAATATTTTCTATTTAACAATATTCATAAGTATTATTGCTTTTATTGTTTTTAATTTAATTTTTAAAATAGTACCGTATGGAAGCTTAAATGGGATCCCTCCTGATCTACAATCGTATGCAACAATTATCGGAATTGGTACCTTGTTTACAAATGTTTTGTATACCATTTTGATTGGTAAAATGGATTTTAAGAATTATGCTATCTTTAGTATAGGACCCAATGTAATTTTTATTATCCTGTTGTGTATTTTTTTGATATACAAAGAGATAACCCTTCATCATGTGATTATTTCATTTATGACTGGATTTATCATAACCAGTATATTGTTAATAATTTACTTTTTTAGAAGTGTTAAAATATTTTCAATAAAAAATTTTAAAATTGATTTTGATATTCAGAAATATATATTGAAATTTGGTTTAAAATCTTATGTATCTAATCTGATAACGATCTTAAATTATCGTATCAATATATTCATCATTGCGCATTATTTAGGATCAAAGGAAACCGGTATTTATTCTAGCTGTCTTGTTATTATTGATTTTATATGGCTGCTTCCGGCAACTATTTCATCTGTTACCTATCCATGGTTTTCAAATCCTTCAATGTCTGCTCAGAGAAAAGTGATGATTCCAATTATTACAAGAGTTGTTATTTTTCTGACATTTATTGCTACATTGTTATTTTATATTCTTGGGGATTATTTAGTTAACATTGTTTTTGGAAGTAAATTTACAGATACAAAATCTCTGTTTTTATATTTGGGACCAGGAATAATACTAATGGCTGGGTCGAAAATCATAAATGTAGACTTTGCTGCTCAGGGAAAACCACAAATTAATATTTATTTGAATCTCATGGCTCTCATTATTACAGTAATCAGTAATTTTTTATTGATACCAAGATTTAATCTTGTTGGAGCTGCCATAGCAACAAGTATATCATTTGTAATATGGTTCTCTGTAAGTCTTCTGATATACTGTAAAATAACAAGAACAGGAGTAAGAGAATATCTGAGTCCTAAAATAAATGATTTGAGTTTTATAATTAATTTTAAAAAGTAGTAATGAATATTATTGTTTTTCTTATAATTTTTTCATTAAGCTTGGGAAGTTTCGGAGGTTCTTTTCAACCTACAAGGTTATTGTTGCTTTTCTTACCTTTTTTATTGGTGAAATCAACTAAAGGTTCTCATCTTCACTACAATAATACAATTACTTTTGGCCTCTTTACGTATTTTGTTTGGATTACTTACGGCCTTATTTCTCTTTTTTGGAGTCCGGATCCACAAATTGGTTTAACGAATGAAATCGTCGTGATGACCACTAGTATGTCAAGTTTACTCTTTTTTCCTCTTTTTTTGAAAGATAATGATGCTACTCTCAAATTAATTAGAAATGCTTGGATTTATGGATTAGCACTTACTTTGCCTATTGCAATTTACGAAATTGTAACAATGAACCATTTTAGCTATGATGACGAGAGATTAATTGGAGGTATTGGTATATATGCACCTTATGCTTCCGTTTTTTTTGGAAATTATAACAACTATTGTGTTTTTATTTGTTTGTGTTTACCTATGGTATTATGGGGAATCATTGAAGAAGGGAAAAAAGCGTTAAAAATATTCTACTTAGTGGTTTTGGGGATTTCTGTACTTATAATTTTTGTAAATACCAATAGAACATCCATGATCATCATTGTTATTTATTTATTATCTCAGATCCGGTTAAACTATAAAAACTTATCCTTTATTGCTCTTATATTATTACTTTTTTATTTTTCTTATACTTTTCTGCCAGATCCTTTGGTACAAAATATAGAAATTTTATTTAAAGATAGGGTAAATGTTGATTACAGCAATGATGAATCCGGTAGTGTAAGAATGTATAATTTTATTGCTGGAATTGGATTCCTGATTGATTCTTACGGTGCCGGAGTGGGTGCCGGAGGATATGAATATTATATGGAAAGATCTGAATATTATAAAGGAATAGTCAATCCACATAACTTCTTTTTAGAAATTTTTGCACAATATGGGATTGTTATTTTTTCATTATTTATAATCTGGCTCGTAAAAATTCTAATAGGATTTAAAAAAAGTGTAATGCTGAGTAGTAATGTGAAAAGGCTCTTATATACAAGTGTTCTGGTAATCCCTATCATCGGTATAATCAATAGTGATTCATTGGGAAATACATATTGGTGGTTATATCTTACATCACTCGCAATTATATCCTCAGTTGGTGGAAAGAAAATGCTGAAATCATATGGAAAGTAAAAGGTTCTTCACTTAGTAAGTCCTGTTTCTTCAAGTGATTATTTTACTTAATGGAAAGATCAGAATTATATATATTAGCATCAGATTTTATAGATATCAAAAAGTGCTGTTTAAGAATATAATTTAGTAAAATATAGTAGCTTTAATGCTGAAAACTTGTTTAAAATTATAAAAGATACCGGATACTTAAAATGAGGTAATACAGTAGAAAATAACATTATCATGTATCTGGAATATTTAGGAAAACGAGTTATTAAAAAAATAATGATTTAAAAAAATAAAACAAATGTGTGGAATTTTTGGTGTCGTATCGAACACCAGTATTAATAGACAGAAATTTCAAACTCTGGTAAAACATTCCGAACAAAGAGGAGTAGATTCCAGTGGTTTGATTTATTATCAAAATAACCAATATAAGGTAAACAGAGCTGATTACAGCATTGAAAAATTACTGAATAAGGTAAAACCATATAATGACAATATTGTTTTAGGACATAGTAGGTTGATTACTAATGGACTGGGGGATAACCAGCCAGTAATCAGAGGAAATATATGTGCAATACATAATGGGATTATAGTAAACGAAGAAGAAGTCTGGAGTAAGCTATCTGTAAGCAGACAATTAAAAATTGATTCCGAAGCTATTGTGGCTATTGCAGAAGAGTTTCTTCATAATAGTGACAATAAAATAGAAGATCTTCCTAAAAAGATACTTTCTTTATGTCAGGGAGTTATTGCTTGTGCTCTTGCTCTGCCAGAAAAAGGAAAACTTCTTCTTTTTTCTAATAATGGTAGTTTATATGTAGGATATAACGAGGACAAAACCTATTTTGCATCAGAAAGCTACGGGCTTAGAATCATAGGATGCGAAAATATCACTCAGATAAAAGAAGAGTCTTTGATTTTGGATATTCCAGTCTCAAAAGAAAATCTTACAGTTACAGATGAAAAAAGCAGAGTAGAAGACTTAATCCCTGAGTTTAAGTTTAATACTATTGAAGAAAGACTGCTTGAATATAAAAAGCTTAACATCAAAAGATGTACTAAATGTATTCTTCCGGAGACAATGCCTTTCATAAAATTTGATGAAGAAGGCGTATGTAACTACTGTAAAAGCTACAAACCAAGAAATAATCCAAAACCGAAAGAAGAATTATTTAAATTGGTTGAACCCTATAGAAGAAAAGGTAAGGAACTGGATTGTATTGTTCCTTTTTCAGGAGGTCGAGATAGCTGCTATGGATTACATCTTATTGTAAAGGAACTGGAGATGAAACCTGTTACCTATACCTATGACTGGGGAATGGTAACGGACCTCGGTAGACGAAATATCAGCCGTATGTGTGCTGATCTTGGAGTAGAAAACATTATTGTTGCCGCAGATATTTCATTGAAAAGAAAGAATATCAGAATGAACCTTGAAGCATGGCTGAAGTCACCTCATTTAGGAATGATGGCAATGCTTACTGCAGGAGATAAACATTTCTTCAGACATGTGGAAGATATCAAAAAGCAAACAGGGATCAACCTTAATCTTTGGGGAGTAAATCCATTGGAAGTAACTCACTTTAAAACAGGATTCTTGGATATTGAACCTGATTTTGAAGAAAAAAGAGTATACAGTCATGGTGCTATGAAACAGCTGAGATATCATTCAAAAAGATTCAGAGCAATGATGGAGAGCCCTGGATATTTCAATAGTTCACTTTGGGATACTTTGTCTGGTGAATACTATCGCAGTTTCACAGAAAAACAGGATTACTATCACATTTTTGATTATTGGAGATGGGATGAGGAGCAGGTAGATAATACTCTTTTAAATGATTATAATTGGGAAAAAGCAATTGATACTACCACTACCTGGAGAATTGGTGATGGTACAGCAGCTTTTTATAATTATGTATATTATACTGTAGCTGGTTTTACAGAGCATGATACGTTCAGAAGCAATCAGATCAGAGAAGGGCAAATAACAAGAGAAAGAGCTTTAGAACTTGTTGAAATAGAAAATACTCCACGTTATCAGAATATCAGATGGTATCTGGATACTTTAGGACTTGATTTTGAAAGAGTAATTAAAATCGTGAATAAAATTCCGAAATTGTATACTGAAAAATAATTTAAATTTTTGTTCGTAAATGAAAAGCTCTACCTTGATTTTTAAGATTACTTTATTATTTACTTGTTGGATGTATAGTAGTTCTTTCTGTTTGGCTATGCCTATTTTTAAACCGGCACCAGTAATACAGAATAAATTAATATTTACATCGGATAATCCTACATTTACGAACAAAAACTTAAGCGTTAAGGAGATTTCCAAAATGTTGGATTTTTATACTGATGTATTTAGCTCAGAGACTCAACTGTCCAAGTGGTACAGTTCTGTCTATGATAGTTCAGCTCTTTTATATGTTCCTATGCAATATGCTTATGATACTCAAAATAATGAAAAGAGCCAAAATGTCAATTGGGATGCCTCTCATTTTTCGAGAATGTCTGCTTATCTGCATCTGTTGAAACTTAATTTTCAAAACGACAAAATAAAATACAGTTATTTAGAAAGACTCACCACATTACTTTCAAATCAGTTGATAACTAAAATTGCTGTTTATAATTCAAAAAATGATTTTTACACCTTCAATAATTATATAGATGGTAATAACAGTAGCTTTCGAAGTGATGTTAAAGATGGGAAAAAAGGAATCCAGCCATCTCAGAACTTTGAACATATCTTTATTGGCTGGTGGAAAATGTTAAATACCAGAGAAGTCAATATCATGTATGAAAGAATAGCAGGAAAATTCCCTTATTATTCTGAGCAGAGTGCCTATATCACATATGATAAAGGTTTTTTTCAAGAAATTGTAAATCTGAAATAATCTCATTTAGTATGGTTATATTTCAAGTAAGTAATTCTCCATTTATTAGAAAATCAAATAATTAAGAATGAAACCTGACCAATGTTTAATAGGAAACCTGAAAATTTTCCAAAATCCAATTAATGAATAAAAAATACAAATTTCACATATGTCATCTAACGAGTGTTCATCCGAGAAATGATTCCAGAATATTTCATAAGATGTGCAAAAGTTTGGCATCCAATGATATCAGGGTGTCATTGGTAGTTGCTGATGGTAAAGGTAATGAGACGATAGACAATGTGGAAATTATAGATATAGGTGCGCCTGATGGCAGATTAAAAAGAATTACGAAAACCACATCCAAAGTTTTTAATAAAGCTAAGGAGCTTAATGCAGATGTATTTCATCTTCATGATCCCGAACTCCTTTTAGTAGCAAACAAACTTAAAAAACTAAATAAGAAGGTAATCTTTGATTCTCACGAAGATACGGTAAACACAATTTTAGTCTCACCTTATTTAAAATCCCCTTTTTCAAATATAATTTCTCTATTATATGAGAATTTCGAACGCTATATCTGTAAAAAAATAGATGGAGTGGTTGGAGCAACACCCCATATTGAAAGTTATTTTAAAAAATTTGCCAAACAAACTGAAAATATCAATAACTATCCCATCTTATCTGATAAGAAACAGGAGAGGATTTCCTGGGATGAAAAAAAGAATGAAGTTTGTTATGTGGGGTCCATTGATGGTACGAGAGGAATTAAAGATTTGATGAATTCATTGGAGCTTGCAAAATCAAAGGTCAAACTAAATCTGGCAGGCATGTACTCTTCTCCTGCACTGGAAAAAGAGATAAAGGAACATAAAGACTATCACCTTGTTAATGATTTTGGATATGTAAATTCTGAAGAAGTAGATAGTATTTATAACCGTTCGTTAGTAGGTGTGGTTACTTTGCATCCCATTCCAACATTTTTAGTGAGTCTGCCCATAAAAATGTTTGAATACATGGTTGCGGGAATTCCGTTTATTGCCTCAGACTTTCCTTACTGGAGAAGTTTATTGAAAGGGAGTGATTGTTGTATTTTCGTAAACCCTCAAAAACCTCAGGAAATAGCCGATGCTATCGATTACTTCATTCTTAATAAAGAAAGAGCCAAACAAATGGGTGAACTGGGACAAAAGCTAGTTTATGAAAATTTTTCATGGGAAAGCCAGTCTGAAAAATTATTAACGTTTTATCAAAAAGTTTTATCAAACTAATATGTGCGGAATAACAGGAGCAATAGAGTTTAAAAGATCACAATACCTCAATTTTGAAGAAGGAAGTGATTTACATAATTACATACGAAGAAGAGGACCGGATTACTATGGTGTTGAAAAAATAGAATATGAAGGATGGTCAGTAACTTTAGCTCACTCCAGGTTAGCAATTATTGATCTTTCAGAAGCATCTAACCAACCTATGATTTCTCATGATGATAGGTATACTATTACCTTTAATGGTGAGATATATAACTATCAGGAAATCCGTGAAGAATTGATATCAAATGGTTTTAAATTCAGAACAACAGGAGATACTGAAGTTCTTTTAAGAGCATGGGAATGCTGGGGTGAAGGCTGTTTGGATAAATTAAACGGAATGTTCGTTTTTGGCTTATTTGATAAAATTAAAGGAGAGTTCTATCTGGTAAGAGACAGATTCGGTGTTAAACCATTAATATATACTTTTTTTGATGGCCAGCTACTGTTCTCCTCTTCTATAGCCTCTGTAGCAAAACAAATAAATCAGGAGATAGATCTGGAGTACTGTTCCAGTGGAATAAGATTTGGTTTTTTTGAAGGATATGAAGACAGAACTCCTTTTAAAAATGTAAAATATCTTATGCCAGGATCATTGATGAAATGTACGCTGGATGGAGAGCTGAAAATAGAAACAAAGTCGTGGTATTCCCTGGAAGAGCAGGTGGCAAAGAAAAGAAAAGAACTTGAGTCTTTAAGCTCAGATGAACTAATTTCCCAGGGGAAAGCTTTGTTGGAAAGTTCAACCAAGATACGTTTGAGAAGTGATGTTCCTCTGGCAATTTCTTTAAGTGGTGGGGTAGACTCATCATCTATAGCAGCAATTACAGCGAAAGAAGTAAATCATTTAATGGCTTTCAGCTATGGAGCTCCGGATCACCCAAAATCGGAGGGTCCTACCATCAATAAATTTGCGAAAGATAAAAATATAAATGTTGAGTATATTCACCATTCTTACACTGCACAAGAAATGGGGAATATCTATGATCAAACCATGGAGGCACAGGAATCTCCGTTTCTTGGATTAAGTATTATTGCACAACATGAAGTCTATAAACAGGTAAAAGAAAGAAATATTAAAGTTTTACTGGGAGGTCAGGGTGGCGATGAAATTTTCGCAGGATACAGAAAATTTTTTGTAGTAGCTCTGAAAAAGGCAATAGAAAAAAAAGAAATCCTTCCGGGGTTGCAATATTTTCATTCCCTAGCACTTATGCTGATATTCGAAACCAAGCAAATAAAAACATATTGGAATGAGAAAAACAGGTATCTGAAAACAACAGGAAAAGATACTTCATTCTTAGATTGTCTACCCAATATTTCCTTAAATCTTTTTGAAAACACATCTTTATCAAAAAGGCAGATTTCAGATATTCAGAAATACAGTATTCCCTCACTGTTAAGATATGAAGATAGAAATTCAATGTATTTTTCTATTGAAAGCAGACTACCTTTTATGGACTATAGATTGGTAGAGTTTGCTCTGGCATTGCCGGACCTGCTTAAGATTAAATACGGATATGGAAAATGGATACTACGTGAAATGATGAAAAAAGACGTACCAGGCTATATTCTTAAAAACCGTTTAAAAAGAGGCTTTGACGTTACCCAAAATTGGGTAAATGATGGTGTGGGAGAAAGAATACAATCAAATATTTTAGAAAATAAAAATAAAGTAAAAGATTTTGTCTCTGACATCAGTAGACTTGAAGATTCCCTTACAATCAAGAATCTTAATAACAGTAATATCTTGAATGAAGCAATCATGCTTGATTTCCTGATAGATCCTATTAAAAAACCAACACTTCAGTGATGAAAATGAATAAAAACACCTGGCTGATTTCCAAATACGCCTCACCTCCTCAATATGCAAAAGTTCCTTCACGTTTGTTTTATTTGGCAAGAGAATTTACAAGGCAAGGAAATAATACCTTCATGATAACCTCAGATTCAAATCATTTTACCAATTGTCCTGAAACGGATAAAATTTATAATGATGAAGAACAGGATGGAGTTGCTATAAGATGGATTAAAACGAAGAAATATATCAAAACAGCATCAATAGACAGAATATTGTCCTGGTTTGATTTTGAAAGAAAGCTTTTCTCCATGAAACTTTCCAACATGACAAAACCTGATGTGGTTATTGTTTCGTCTCTTTCGATTTTTACCATTATTTATGGCTATTATCTCAAAAAGAAGTTTGGGAGTTTTCTGGTTTTTGAAATCCGGGATATATGGCCTTTAACTATGACAGAAGAAGCAGGTTTTTCCAAATGGCATCCACTTGTCTTACTGATAGGGTTTATAGAAAAATTTGGATATAAAAAAGCGGATCTGGTCGCAGGAACTATGCCAAGATTAGATCTACATGTAGAACAATTACTGGGATATAAAAGACCTTTTCATTGTTCACCATTAGGATTTGATCCAGAAAACTATTCTGAAGACTTTTTAAAAGAAACAAATCCGTTTTCAGGGGTAGTACCATCAGGAAAGGTTATTATTGGCTACGCCGGAAGTATGGGAGTTACCAATGCATTGGAACCTTTTATTGAAACAATACAAATGATGAAGGAAAACAGTAATATCCATTTTTTACTTGTCGGAAGTGGTGATCTCAGAGAGTCTTACGAAGAACAACTAAAAAATTGTTCCAATGTGACATTTTTACAAAGAATCCGGCAAAGTGAAGTTAAATATTTTCTTGATGCTTGCGATATTCTATACTTGTCTACTAAAGATTCAAAAGTGTGGGACTACGGACAATCTATGAATAAAGTGGTGGAGTATATGCTGGCTGCGAAGCCTATTATTGCTTCGTATACAGGATATCCTTCTATGATTAATGAAGCTGATTGCGGTAAGTTTATCAACAGTACTTCTGCAGAAGATATTAAAGATGCTATTTTATATTATGTTAATATGAGTCAGGAAGAAAGGATTGAAATAGGTGATAAAGGAAGAAAATGGATTTTTGAAAACAGAACGTATCCGGTGTTAGGAAAAAAATATATGGATGCTATTGTATTTCATTCTGTAAAGGAAAAGAAATAATTTTGCATAAATTGAAATGTAAATATTAGGATTTATTTTGAAAATTACCATTAATAATAATTTCATTTATAAACTATTTTTGTTATCTGTTATGGTAGGAAATACCATTGCTATTTCTTTTGCAAAGCCTCTGGAAATGGATCCAAGGAACTTTTCTATACCTTATCGGATTTTTATTATTGTATTGTCTGTATTCATAATTTATAGAGAAAGGATAAATATTAGTTTTAAAAATATTTCATTGATAAGTCTTGTTGGATTTTGGATTTTTTACATCATCAAACTTACTTATTCGTTTAATAATTATTCGTTTAATCAGGATGTAATAGTATCAGAAAATGAGGATATCTTTAGAGTCTTATTTATGAATCTGCTTCCTAGTGCAGCATTATTATGTATTAATTACAACAAAGTAGATTTCAAAAGTATTACAAAATATTGTCTCTTTATTTTATGTGGTCTTCTTATTGTCAATTATATATATGGTTATATCAACTTAGATCACATTTTTAGTACATATTACATTATGTATGGTCACATAGGGGCCTCATTGTTTATTATTTCTTTATTTCTGCTTTTATTTTGTAAAAAAGATTACAAATTATATTTTTTATTTTTCTGTCTTTTTTTAGGGCTTTTTAATGTAATACAATCTATGGCGAGGAGTCCTTTACTTGCTATTGCTATAAGTTCTTTTTATATGATTCTTTTAAAAGGAAATAGAAAATATCTGTTATATGCCATTACATTACTTTTGTTATTAATAGGACTTATTTTTCTCCATGAACAATATGGTGACGGATTAATAACAAGTTTCAACAGAATGTATAAATGGCTTGCTCAAGGAGATACATCGAGCCGGGGACCATTATATAGAGGAGCTCTTGAAATTTTTTATTCAAATCCTGTCTTAGGAGGCAGAATTTTATTTGAAGATGGAGTTCACCCCCATAACATCTTTTTAGAACTTTTAATGGCTACCGGTATTCTAGGGTTAATTATTTATTTTCTAAAGTTTTTACCAGTATTTCAAAATGCCTCTATTTTCTTGAATATAAATAAAAGTAATATATACTATAAAGCTATTTTTGCTTTATTTTTGCAATATTTTACACTCGTACAGACATCTTGTAATCTTTTTAATATACCGGAATTTTTGTACTTTAGTTCAATAATTATTGGTATTAGTTATAGCGCAAAAAACAAAAGAATTGAGTAGAAGCTCACCAAGTATTATGACGAACAGATCTAACTTTTAAGAATGTATAAAAATTATTTAAAGAGGATTTTTGACTTTGTATTTTCTCTGATGGGAATTACCTTATTGCTTCCGATTTTCCTTGTTGTTATGATAGGATTATTCCTGGCTAATGATGGAAAACCCTTTTTCTTCCAGTTAAGACCTGGGAAAAATGGGAAAATATTTAAAATTATAAAGTTTAAAACAATGAATGATAAAAAGGATTCCAATGGAACTCTTTTATCAGATGCGGAAAGACTAACAGCTATAGGCTCATTCGTTCGTAAAACATCCCTGGATGAAATTCCACAGTTGATCAATGTTTTGAAAGGAGATATGTCTCTTATTGGTCCCCGACCTCTTCTGGTACAATATCTGCCGCTTTATAACGAGCACCAGGCTCGAAGACATGAAGTGAGACCCGGAATTACAGGTTGGGCGCAGGTTAATGGAAGAAATGCAATATCATGGAATCAGAAATTTGACTATGACGTATGGTATGTAGAAAACATCTCTTTTATTTTAGATTTCAAAATCTTTTTTCTTACCGCGAAGAAAGTATTTATCAGAGAAGGAGTGTCCGCTGATGGACACGTTACCATAGAACCATTTCAAGGAAATTAATTAATAGCTATGTATTTATTTGGCGCGAGTGGACACGGTAAAGTAATAGCAGATATTGCTGCTGCTAATGACATAAAAATTAAGGCATTCATAGATCAGGATGTTACTAAAAATGAATGCTACGGATTTCCAGTCTTGAATAATTTACCAGACGATAAGGAAAAACTTATTATTTCAATTGGAAATAATCTTATCCGTAAAAAGATTGCAGAACAGATTAAGAGTGAGATGGGTACTTTAATACATCCAAAATCAATAATTTCTGCTTCTGTGAATATAGAAGAGGGAACAGTAATCATGGGAGGAGTCGTAATCAATGCTGATACTGCCATTGGAAAACACTGTATCATCAATACCAATGCATCTGTAGATCATGATTGTGTGGTTGAAGACTTTGTTCATATTTCACCCAATTCAGCACTTGCCGGAGGAGTAGAAGTAGGAGAAGGTTCTCAGATTGGAATAGGAGCTTCGGTAATCCAGGGAATTAAAATAGGAAAATGGTGTGTAATAGGTGCCGGAGCGGTCATCATTAACGATGTTCCTGATTATTCAGTGGTTGTAGGAAATCCGGGTAGAATTATCAAGAAAAATATTATATAAAAGTTACGAATCAAAAATATGAATACTAAAATCTGGCTGTCCTCGCCACATATGGGAGGGAATGAACAAAAATATATCAACGAAGCGTTTGAAGAAAATTGGGTAGCTCCGTTAGGCCCTAATGTTAACGGATTTGAAAATGATCTGGAGCAGTTTTTAGGTGGAAACGCAAAAGTAGCTGCTCTTTCTGCGGGTACTGCAGCATTACACCTTGCTCTTATCGAGTGTGGAGTTGTACATGGTGATGAGGTAATCTGCCAATCCATGACTTTCTCTGCTTCAGCCAATCCCATCGCGTATTGTGGAGCAACACCTGTTTTTGTGGATAGTGAACCGGTTACATGGAATATGTGCCCAAAAGCACTAAGAGAAGCCATCGAAGACAGAATTCAGAAAGGAACAAAGCCTAAAGCAATCATTGTAGTACACCTGTATGGTATGCCGGCAAAAATGAACGAAATAACAGCCATTGCTCAGGAGTTCCAGATACCTGTGATTGAAGATGCTGCTGAAGCCCTTGGATCAACTTACAAAGGACAGGCTTGCGGAACATTCGGCCGTTTTGGAATCTTAAGTTTTAATGGAAATAAAATCATTACCACTTCAGGAGGTGGAGCTTTGGTTTGTCATACTCAGGAAGATAAAGATAAAGCGGTTTTCCTTTCTACACAAGCCAGAGACAATGCTCCTCACTATCAGCATTCGCACATTGGTTTCAACTATAGAATGAGCAATATTGTGGCAGGAATAGGAAGAGGACAGATGGAAGTGCTTAAGGACAGAGTGGCAGCCCGCAGAGCAATGCACAATTTCTATGTTGACCTTTTCAGCAATATTGAAGGGGTAACTGTATTTTCAGAGTCGAATGATGATTTTTATTCCAACCACTGGTTATCCGCAGTGATCGTTGATCAGGAAATTACAGGAAAGGACAGAGAAGGTCTGAGACATGCATTTTTAGAAGACAATATAGAATCAAGACCACTTTGGAAACCAATGCATTTACAGCCGGTCTTTGAAACTTCTCCTTACTATGGTGGGAATGTTTCAGAAAAACTTTTTGATAACGGATTATGTCTCCCTTCAGGTTCTAATCTGTCTGATGATGACAGGGAAAGAATAGCAAAGGTTGTTCATTCTTACTTTGGACTTTAATATTATTTGAATTTAATGAATCAGTATAAATATTGGAAAAAAGTTTTTGATTTTGCCTTAGCGGCAATATTGATCCTTTTTCTTATGCCTGTACTGATTATTTTATTTGTGATTGCAAGTTTGGATACATCTTCTAATGGGATTTTTTTTCAGACCCGAATAGGGCAATATGGAAAACCATTTACCATTTTTAAGATTAAAACAATTCATGAACATAAGAGAACATGTTCAAAAGTTGGGCAGGCTCTCAGAAAATTTAAGCTCGATGAATTTCCGCAATTGTTTAATATTGTAAAAGGTGATATGAGTTTTGTAGGTCCCAGACCTGATATTGAAGGATATTATGATAAACTTGTCGGAGAAGACAGGAAAGTTTTGGAACTCAAACCTGGGCTTACCTGTGAAGCAAGTATTAAATACAGAGATGAAGAATATCTTCTGAAGAATCAGGAAGATCCTTTAGCTTATAATGATGAAGTAGTATTTCCAAACAAAGTAAAAATGAATCTGGAGTATTTTGAAAGTATGTCTTTCAAAAACGATATAAAGATCTTGTTTAAAACATTAATAACCACATTGAAATAGAGTTTTTAACTATTATGAAAATTAAAGAAACCCCGCTTAAAGACTGCTACATCATAGAGCCTACCATATTTGAAGATGAAAGAGGCTACTTCTTTGAAAAGTTCAACGAAAAAAAATTTGAGGAACTTACCGGAATGAACGGGCACTTTGTGCAGGATAATATTTCTAAATCTTCCTATGGAGTATTGAGAGGACTGCATCTTCAGAAAGGAGAACATGCCCAGGCAAAATTGGTATCCTGCCTTGAAGGAAGCGTTTGGGATGTGGCTGTAGACCTTAGAGAGGATTCTCCTACATTCGGAAAATGGTTCGGAATAGAGCTTACTGCTGAAAATAAATTACAACTTTATGTACCGAGAGGTTTCGGACACGGTTTTTCTGTATTGAGTACCCATGCTGTATTTTCTTACAAATGTGATAATTTTTATAACAAAGAGTCAGAAGGAAGTGTGAAATTCAATGATCCTGATCTTGATATCGATTGGAAAGTAGATGAAAAAGATGCCATACTTTCAGATAAAGACCAGAATGCCCCTGGATTTAAAGAAAAAAACTTTTAAAGTATATCCCTGAAAACCACTTTTATAAAGTGGTTTTTATTTTTTAATCCTAACTCTCCAATATTTTGTATCTTTGCAGACTCAAAATCAAAACGATGCGTACAAAATCTGTAGGGAAGAAGAAAATCAATGTAGTCACTCTTGGATGCTCCAAGAATGTATATGATTCTGAAGTATTAATGAGCCAGCTGAAGGCCAATGGCAAAGAAGTGGTTCACGAAGACCGTGGGGACATTGTGGTCATCAATACCTGCGGATTTATTGATAATGCGAAAGAAGAATCTATCAATACCATCCTTGATTATGTTGATGCTAAAAACAGAGGTGAGGTCGAGAAAGTATTCGTTACAGGATGTTTATCTGAAAGATATAAACCGGATTTGATAAAAGAGATTCCGGATGTAGACCAATATTTTGGAACAAGAGATCTTCCGATACTTTTAAAGCATCTTGGAGCAGATTATAAACACGAACTGGTAGGAGAAAGATTAACAACAACTCCAAAACATTACGCATACCTTAAAATTTCCGAAGGCTGTGACAGACCTTGTTCTTTCTGTGCAATCCCATTGATGAGAGGAGGGCATATTTCGACACCCATCGAAAAACTGGTTTCAGAAGCTCAGAAACTGGCCAAAAAAGGGACAAAAGAGTTAATTCTTATTGCTCAGGATCTTACTTACTATGGTCTTGATCTTTATAAAAAGAGAGCATTGGGCGATCTTTTAAAAGAATTGGTAAAAGTAGAAGGAATAGAATGGATTCGTCTTCACTATGCTTTCCCTAGCGGTTTCCCTGAAGATGTTCTTGATATTATCCGCGAAGAACCTAAAGTATGTAACTATATCGATATTCCTCTTCAGCATATCAATTCAGACTTACTGAAATCTATGAAGAGAGGAACTACCCATGAGAAAACAGATGCCCTTTTAGGAAAATTCAGAGAGAAAGTTCCTGATATGGCGATCAGAACAACGCTTATCGTTGGATATCCTGGAGAAACAGAAGAGATATTTCAGGAGCTTAAAGACTGGGTAAGAGAGCAGAAGTTTGACAGATTAGGATGCTTTACCTATTCTCACGAAGAAAACACTACTGCCCATGTTTTGGAAGATAATATTCCACAGGAAGTAAAAGAAGCAAGAGTAGAAGAGATAATGGAGCTGCAGTCTCAGATTTCATGGGAAAAGAATCAGGAAAAAATAGGTAAAGTATTCAGATGTATTTTTGACCGTAAAGAAGGAAATTATTTCATCGGAAGAACAGAGTATGATTCTCCGGATGTTGATAATACTGTTTTGGTTTCAGCAGAAGATACTTATATTTCTATTGGTGAATTTGCAGATGTTAAAATTACCTCCGCTGAAGAATTTGACTTATACGGAGAATTGGTTTAGCTAAACGCTTATTAATCAGTTAAAAATAGCATTTTTCAAGCTGACTCATTAACGAAAATTAACATAGAATTTTCTCGGTAGTAGGTTTTTATTTAATTGATAATCAATTTGTTAATATTTTGTGTAATTAAGATTTTTTAATTTTCCATTATAATGTATTTAAAATCGAAAATTATGTCTTAAATTTGCGCAAGAAGCAATATTTTTAAATCATGTGATTTCAGCAAGTTAATCATTGAAATAAACCTTAAAATTATTGAAATAGTTATTTGAATATTTTATTTTAATTCAGTGTTCACAAGTTGAGATGTATCTTCTTTTTTGGAAATATTGATGAAAAAAATGTAATTAAAAATCTTTAAAAACTTATGAAAAAATTTTTATTAACAGCAATTATGCTTGTTGGCCTTTCGGCCGTTTCTAAGGCTCAACAGGGGCGAGTGGGGATTAACACAACCACACCTGCCGCAACATTAGACGTAGTAGCAAATACTACAGACAATGCTAGACCTGATGCCTTACTAGTCCCTCGTATGACAGCAGCAGAATTATCCGCTAAGGATGATACTAGTGGAACATATGCTGCGCCTCAAAACGGAGCTATTGTTTACATTACTTCCGGAACAGGTACAGGTGCAAGAAAAGTTAAAATTACTGGCCCTGGATTCTATTATTTTGATAATTCAGTTCCTGAATGGAAGCCTATGGTTGGTGCTGTTACAGCTACCGGATATACTAACGTTTCACAATCGACTTCTATTAACAAGAATGAATCAATGTTGGTAACTACGAATGTAACTATTGCAGCTCCTCCAGTAGCAACTTCAGTTGCCGGAGATAAATTCAGAATTGTTGATGCTACAGGTGGTGCTGGATTTAGTGTTACTGGTGTTCACTCTAGTACAACTACTTCGCCGGCAGTATCAGGTTCGGCATTAGAGTATACTTTCATCAGTGGTGCATGGTATTGCACAAGTTTATAATTTAAAATAATAGTGAAATGAACACAAATAAAAAAATTTCTGCTCTTGTATTGTTAGCTGTGGGTATCTTTTCTAATGCACAGATCAAAACAAATAATACAATTAATGCAACCATAGGTGGAGAGTCAGTTTACTTAGATGCTTCAAGTTTCCCTTCATCCAACAACTTAGGAAAAGGTTTATCTGTTCCTAGAACAAACTTAACTACTTTTACATTTGTTACACAGGTAACCAATGCATTAAAGTTTCCTACAGCATATGATGGTATGATCGTATATAACTCTGTTGCGGGTACTACTCCTGCTACAGGTTCAGGTATTGGTAATCAACCTGTCAGTGTAGGTTTTTACTATTTCAGTAATCCTACTCCAACACCAGCATTCTCTTCTGCTTCCGGGCAATGGTTGCCATTAGGTGGTAGTGGTAAAGAAAATATCCTTACTACTGAAACTGTTACAAACAGACAAGTAAATAATGCACAGATTTATGGTATAAAAGGAACTTTTGCTGCAAACGGTACAACTACTGCAGTAACTATTCCTGCTCCTTCCGGAATTACTGCTATGTACGGAATTACTATTTATAAGGCAGGAACTAACACAGTATACTCCAGAGAATTGTATTCATATGATACATCTACCGGAGCTGCTGTTACAGGATCTCCAAGTATGTCTGTAGTGTATCCTAGTGGAACGTATGATTATGTACTAGAATACTTAAAATAAAGAAATTTATTAATTACATAACAAAAAACCAATGAGAAATCATTGGTTTTTTACTTTTAAGAGATGAGAGGTTCTTTTATTTTTGATGATGATAAATGATATGGAGATAATTTTTTAAAATTTCCGGCTATTATTTTTTAAGTAAGATCAAGCTTTGAAATTTTAACACTATCTATAGATGTTAAAATCTAATTCAGAAATTTGACAGGATAGGGCTTACCATCTTCTGATAGTCATTTTCTTCAAATCCTGGATTTAAGAATTTTAAATTTAAAATTATTTTATTGGATTAAAATCTTAACAATAGGTATTTTTTAATAAATTGATTTTCAGTGTGTTTTAGATTTCCAAATTTTAAATTATGTGTAAATTAGTTAATTATGTTAACTTTTCAGGTATTTTTTTAACACTTTTTAACATGGTAACCTAAATGCCCTATCCATAAGGGTTTACAGTTGTTTTTAACATTTTATTATGTTTTTATTAACTATTTTTAACATACTGAATAGGGTTTTATAAAGATTCCTGATACATTTGCTCCGTCAAAACCAATAAAAGTTCAAAATGATGAAAAGATTCATTCTCGTAATCATAATGATGATTTCAACCCTAGGTGTTTACTCTTTTACAAGTAATGCCTTAGATGCGAAAAAAACAAGTTATGCATCGTACTACCACGATAAATTTAACGGTAGAAAAACTGCCAGCGGAGAAATCTTTGATAACTCAAAATTCACTGCGGCAAACAGAACGCTTCCATTTGGAACAAACGTTAAGGTAACCAACCTTAAAAATGGTAAAGAGGTAATAGTGAGAATTAATGACAGAGGGCCTTACCATTCATCAAGATCTTTAGACATGTCTAAAGCTGCGTTCGATGAGATCGGAGATATCAACCATGGTACTATTCCGGTCGAATATGAAATTGTCGATTAATTTTATGATTTAAATTAAAAAAAGCCAGCTGATTGAGCTGGCTTTTTGTATGGATAAATATAGCATTGATTATACATCTAATTCCAATAGAGCAGGACAATGGTCAGAATGTACAGCTTCCTTTAAAATAACAGCCCTTGTAAGCTTATCTTTTAAACTGTAGGAAGTGAAGTTATAATCTAACCTCCAGCCTTTATTTCTTTCCCTTGAATTTTGTCGGTAGCTCCACCATGTATAATTATCCGGTTCATTATTAAAGAATCTGAAACTGTCAATCAGTTCACACTCATTGATAAAACTGGTCATCCACTCTCTTTCCATGGGAAGAAATCCTGAAACATTTTTTAAACCGACAGGGTTGTGAATATCGATAGCTTCATGGCAAATATTAAAATCACCGGATATAACAAGGTTAGGAATTTCTTTTTTTAAATTCTTGATATACTCAAGGAAGTCATGGCAGAACTGCATTTTAAAATCCAGTCTTTCAATATTAGATGCAGAAGGAACGTATACGGATATTGCAGAAAATCCGTCAAAATCGGCACGGATGATTCTTCCTTCATTATCATAGCTTTCTATACCACAACCATACTCTACATGATTAGGCTTTATTTTTGAAGCAATTCCGACTCCACTGTAACCTTTTCTTACTGCAGAATGCCAATAACTGTGATATCCTAATTTTTCAAGACTTTCGATATCTATCTGATCGTTTCCTGCTTTACTCTCCTGAATACAGATGATATCCGGATCTGCAATTTTCAGCCAGCCCAGAAAATCTTTTGTGAAAGCAGCTCTGATTCCGTTGACATTGTAAGTGATTAATCTCATAAACAAAATAAATTTTTTCAAATGTAGGGAAATAAAAAAGCCGGTCTTTAATTTCAAAGCCGACTTTTTATATTGTTAGTAAGGTTTTTATTTTTTGAAAACAGTTTTACCGTCTTTTGTCAATTCTATTTCCTCACCTTTACCTCTTAGCTCATAATGATCATTCTTATACCATATTCCTGATGCAGGCTTTTGTCCCTGTAGTTCAATTGTTTCATTGTTGAAAACCACCGTAGCTGTATTTTTGGTATTATTGAAAGTCATATCCAACGTTTTTCCATTGCTGTCTTTCGAAGTACTTTTTACAATTTCATCCTGAGTTCCTGAAACAGCTGCTGAATCAGATGGCTTGGATGCAACACTGTCTACAGAAGCGGGAGTGGAATCTGTTGTTTTCTTTTCTTTGTTACATGAAGTTAAAAATAATGCTGAGAATGCTGCTGCAATAAAAATGTGTTTTTTCATAAGATTATATTTATTTAAGGTTGTCTTCTAGTATGCAAAATGAATGCCTTAAAAAAAGAGGCGGAAAAAATCGAATGATTTTTTCCGCCTTTAACCCAAAATTAAATAAACTATGAAAAAAACTACTTGGGTTCTAATACGCTGATAGGGATGATACACTCTTCAAGTGAAATTCCTCCATGCTGGTAAGTTTCTTTATAGTAATTAACAAAATGATTGTAATTTTTAGGATACGCCAGGAATATATTGTTTTTAGCAAAAATATATTTCGAGCTTAGGTTTCCTTTTGGAAGGAAAAGCTTTTCCGGGTTGGTAATGGCCCATACATCACTGTCATCATACGTTAAGCTTTTACCTGTTTTATATCTGATATTCGTAGAAGTTTCTCTGTCTCCTACCACTTTACTTGGCTTTTTAACATATACAGTACCGTGATCTGTTGTGATCACCAGCTTATATCCGTTTTCTGCAGCTGCCTTAATGATCTTCAATAAAGAAGAGTTTTCAAACCAGTTGAAGGTAAGGGAACGGAAAGTCTTATCATCACGAATCAGCTGGTCTACAATATGATTATCTGTTTTCGCGTGTGAAAGGATATCAATAAAGTTATAGACAATGACCAGAAGATCATTATTTTTATGCTGATTGAAATCATCATAAATCTTTCTTTCAAAATCAGCGTTCAGTACTTTAAGGTATTTCATAGATTTTGAACCGAGACCAATTCTCTTCATCTGATCTTCCAGAAAGTCACGTTCAAATTCATTTTTGTTTCCCTCTTCATTATCATTGAACCATTTATCAGGGAAGCGTTTCTCAATCTCAGACGGCATTAATCCTGCAAAGAAAGAGTTTCTCGCATACTGTGTTGCCGTAGGAAGAATACTGTAGTAATAATCTTCTGAAACTTTATTGTAGTATTTTGTAAATAAAGGTTCAATCACTTTCCACTGATCGTAACGAAGATTATCCACCATCAGTAAAAGAACTTTTTCTTTTTCCACTTCCGGTTTTACTTTTTCCTTGAAAAGTGTGTGACTCATCATCGGTTTATCTGAATCTGTAAGCCAGTTTTCATAATTTTTCTCAATAAACTTGGCAAACTGAATGTTAGCTTCCTCTTTCTGAGACTGCAGCAGATCCGCGAATTCATTGTCTGCTACTTTATCAAATTTGATTTCCCAGCTAAGGATCTTTTTATAATATTCAGCCCATTCCTGATACGTTCTCAGGTAAGAAAGTTCCATGGAAAGATTTCTGAATTCCTGCTGGTATTGTAGAATCGTTTTTTGTTCAACAAGATTATCCTGCTGAAGGTTTTTCTTTAGGGAAAGTAATATCTGATTAGGGTTTACAGGCTTTAATATATAATCGGCAATCTGGGAACCGATAGCCTCTTCCATAATGTGTTCCTCTTCGCTTTTGGTTACCATGACGATTTTTAAGGCGTTATCTTTTTCCTTGATCATTGGAATGGCCTCCAGACCGGAAATGCCTGGCATATTTTCATCAATGAGGGTTAAAGCAAATTTCTCTGAATCCATAAGCTCCAAAGCCTCATTTACATTGTTAACAGGGGTTACCTGATAACCTTTCTTTTCTAAAAATACGATATGAGGTTTAAGTAAATCTATTTCATCATCGATCCATAATATCTTTTCTGACATAATTTATTTTTTACATGGTTATTGTATCAAAATGTTGACCAAATCCTTTTAAAATCTCACAAATTCGAAAGATTAAAAGTTAAATATAAGTTAAATGAAAATAGCGTAGAATAATTCACATTTTCACTTCACTTAATCAGTCGTTTTTATATATTCCAAAGCCTTTTCCAATACTTCGTCTTTTCCGTTTTTTATCCCTTCTACACTTGGTTTTATGAAGATGTCAGGAATAATTCCGATTCTTTGGGTTTCTCTGCCATCAGGGTAATAAGCACCCAAACCTGTAAACCGTGTATCAAGGTTGGCAATTTTAAACATAATCACATCTCCGTTGGCTCCCGAAGTATTACTTCCGATAATTTTCGCTTTCGGATGCTGTTTGAACATCATGGTTGTAGTTTCTGCCTGGCTTTGCGTATTCTCATCTACTAAAACGATTACATTTCCTTTATAGTATTCAGGATTCTTTCTGCCAGTGACATTTTTTCTGCTGTAAAATTTCCCGAGATAGGTGGTGTCAGGAAAAGTAAATTGATAATAGATTGAGGGGCTGGGAAGAAGAAGGTAACTTAAGGGAATGATCGTTTGTTTTGGATAATTCCTGAGATCAAAGATAATGGATTTTGCGGATTTTAAACTACTGTACATTTCGTCAATATCTTCCTTTTCTATAATTCCCATATTCACATACCCGATTTTCTTTTCATCATCCATAAATTTCCATTTTTTTGAGACAGGTATTTTTTCGTGAATAATATCCTTAATGAGATACGTTCGGGTTTTTATTTCTATGTTTTGTCCATCCCTTTCAATCTTTATGGAAATAGAATCATTCTTGCTGAAGAGAAGTTTATCTTTTATTTTACTAACCTTTCCCCATGAGTTGGAAGCGGGTGTGTATTTGGTTAAACTGTTGATCACTTGCGGGATGGTTTTTCCTTCAATATCATAAATGACATCTCCCGGATGCAGAGTACTTTTATGTCTGGATCGTGTGTCGTTAACTTTTGTAATCACTAGTTTTCCTTCAGCATAAGTATATTCTACCGGAACTTTTCTTTGACCATACAAACTAAGTTGAATTTCTTTTGACGAAATATAAGCGTGTGAGTCATCCGTTTTAGCCACCAGTTCTGCTAATGCTAGGTGAAAATTCTCGTCATTATCAATCATTAGGAATCTGGGAATCATTTCTGTAAGGACATCATTCCAGTTCTGATCAGTTTCATATTTATAAGGAAAGAAATATTCTACGTAATTCCAATATCTGAATAGCTCCAGTAAACTAATCGCTGTGGAAGTAAATTTTGATCCATAGGATTTTTCATTTCTGAAATATATTTTTCTTCCCCCTTTTCCCACATAGTGATTGTCTCCAAGATTCCTGTTTTTTTCGATATAACGAAGCTTTTGAGATACATCATCAGAGAAAATCTGTGAATTGTCCATCCAGCGTAGATCAAAATTTTTAAGGAAATACACCTTCTGATCTTTAACTGAACATTCTTTGCATGGCGGAACTTCTCCGAGGCTCTCAATCCATTCAGAATAAAAACTATTGAGAGACTGCTTATCATGAATATTTTCAAGTTCATTGATTTTTTGAAAAAGCTGCTTATCCCAGTTAAGATTTCCCTTTGCTACACGGGGATGGTAATATTTTAAAAATCCCCAAATCCTGCACAGAGATTCCAGCTTTTGGGTCTCGGTGATTATTTGTGCGGAAAAGTTTAAACTTAAAAATAAAAATAGGAAAAGTGAGAAGCGTCTCATTAAAGGTTGTCGTGTTTTCTCTCAAAGATAATCCTTTAATATAACAGGCGCAAAAGGTTTTCAAAAAATCTTGAATTGATAAAAAATAGATGCCAAGGAATTTCTAAAGTTGATATGATGATGTTTTTGATGAAAAATATTCGGTAGGGCATCGTCTTATTCCAATATCTTAATAGTAATTTAATAAGAGGCTAAATTTTAAAATGCCTAACTTTGTTTACTAATACTGAAGTTTCAATGCAGAATAAGCTAAAAATCATCAACGATCCTGTTCACGGGTTTATCAAAATTCCACACGAAATTTTATTTGATATCATTGAGCATCCCTATTTTCAGAGATTAAGAAGAATCGGGCAGACCGGACTTTTGAATCTGATATTCCCGGGTGCTACCCATACAAGGTTTCACCATGCTCTTGGAGCAATGCATTTGATGTTTACAGCGTTAGAAACATTGAAGCAGAAAGGAGTGAAAATTTCTGAGGAAGAAGAAAAAGGAGCAATGCTGGCCATTTTGATGCATGATATCGGTCATGGTCCGTTTTCACACGCATTGGAAAGTATGCTGATGGATGACTGGCATCATGAGAATCTTTCTTTGCTGCTCATGAATAAGCTTAATGAAAAATTCCAGGGCCAACTATCCATGGCTATTGAAATGTTTCAGGGGAAATATCACAGAAAGTTTTTTAACCAGCTGATCTCTTCCCAACTGGATGTTGACCGTTTGGACTACCTAAAAAGGGACAGTTTTTTTACAGGAGTTTCAGAAGGAAATATTAATACCCAGAGAATCATCTCTATGATGAATGTCTGTGAAGAAGGCGAACTGGTGATTGATGCAAAGGGGATTTATTCCATTGAAAATTTCCTGACAGCCAGAATGTTCATGTACTGGCAGGTGTACTATCATAAAACTTCAGCTTTGGCAGAGTTTCTTTTAGTTAAAATCCTTGAAAGGGCAAAATATCTGATTTCCCAGGGTGTAAAACTTCCGGCAACAGACAATCTGAAATATTTTTTATACCGTGAAAAGAGCGGTGCCACAGATGAAGATATAGAAAGATTTACTCAGCTTGATGATAATGATGTAATTCAGGCCATGAAAGAATGGCAGAATTCAGAAGATTTTGTATTGTCATACTGGTGTAAATGTGTAATTCAGAGAAATTTGCCTAAAACAATTATTTCATCACATCCTTTTGGCCAGGAAATAATTGAGGAAAAAATAAAAAAGAGTAATGAACTTTTCGGAATCAATAATGGTAATGAATTGGTTCATGAAATTAAAAGAAAATTATTGCCATATCATGCAGAGAAACAACCTATTTATTTACTGCATAAAAATGGGAGAAGAACAAGGCTGCATGAGTCGGAAGATCAGCTTTTATCGGGATTAATTGTGAATAAGACGACCCGCTATATCCTTATGTTTCCAAGAGATATATCCAAACTGGACTCTTAAAGAATATTAAAATTTACGATCTGAAACTAAAACATGTTTGCAAATTATAGAATTTCTTATCTTTGCAGAATATGGAATTTACAGCTTCGCAAATTGCAAGTTTTATTGACGGTAAAATAATAGGTGACGAGAATGCACTTATTACAGGAGTTTCACCAATTGAAAATGGGGAATCAGGACATCTTTCTTTTATAGCACAAGATCGATTTTCTCATTTTTTGGATAGCTCAAAATGCTCTGTTATCATCGTTTCGGAAAAACTTCTGGAGAAAAATCATTATAACCCTACCTTAATCGTTGTAAAAGATGCCTATCTTTCTTTTCAGATTCTGATGAATTTATATCAGGAAATGCAGGGAAGAAAAGAAGGTATTGAAAACGGTTCGTCTATTCATGATACTGCTGTCATAGGAGATAAAGCGTATATCGGAGCATTTACCTATGTTTCCGAGAAAGCTAAGATCGGGGAAGGATCACAAATCTATCCACATGTATATATAGGAAAAGGTGTAAAAATTGGTAAAAACTGTAAAATAGACAGTGGTGCCAGAATTTATGACTACTGTATTATTGGAGATAACTGCGTGATTCATTCCAATACGGTAATCGGAGGTGACGGTTTTGGTTTCCAGCCAACAGCTGACGGCTTCAAAAAAATACCACAGCTTGGAAATGTGATTATTGAAGACGATGTAGAAATTGGTTCAAACTGTAGTATCGACAGAGCTACAATAGGCTCTACAATAATAGGAAAAGGAACTAAGATTGATAACCTGATTCAGATTGCCCACAACGTGAAAATTGGTCAGAACAACGTAATTGCTGCACAGGCAGGAATTGCAGGTTCCACTACTATCGGAGACTGGAATCAGATTGGTGGCCAGGTAGGTGTCGTAGGACATATCAAAATAGGAAACCAGGTGAAAATTCAGGCTCAGAGTGGCGTGAATTCCAGTGTTAATGACAGAGAAACTTTGTACGGTTCACCAGCAATCAGTTACAATGACTATTTAAGGAGTTATGTTCATTTCAGGAACTTGCCTGGAATAGTAAATAGAATAAATAATCTTGAGAATAACTCAAAAGATAATACTAATGAGTGATATGCAAAAAACACTTCAGCAAGAGGTAACTCTTTCTGGAATTGGCCTTCATACTGGTAAAGAAGTAAAACTTACCATTAAACCTGCTAAAGAAAATACAGGTTTTGTATTTGTAAGAACAGACTTGGAGGGACATCCTCAGGTAGAAGCTGATGTAAATTATGTTGTAGCAACTGAAAGAGGAACTACATTAGAAAAGTTAGGGGTAAAAATTACCACTTGCGAACATCTTTTAGCAGCCCTTGTTGGTTGTGATATTGATAACGCAATTTTAGAAATGGACGCTTCAGAACCTCCTATTTTGGATGGGTCTTCAAAATATTTTGTGGAAGCCATCGAAAGTGTAGGAGTCGCAGAACAAACGGTTGCAAGAGAATATCTTGTGGTAAAAGAAGTTCTTACGTACAGTGACCCGGCTACAGGTTCGGAAATCACCATCATTCCTTCAGATACTTACGAAGTAACTACTATGGTAGATTTTGGGACTAAAGTATTAGGTACTCAGAATGCTACTCTTAAAAATATTTCAGAATTTAAAGACGAAATCTCATCAGCAAGAACATTCAGCTTCCTGCATGAATTGGAAATGCTTTTAGATCATGGTTTGATCAAAGGTGGAGATATTTCCAATGCTATTGTATATGTAGATAAAGATCTTACTCCTGATACCACAGAAAAATTAAAGAAAGCCTTTGGAAAAGATAATGTATCGATCAGACCAAACGGTATTCTGGACAATCTTAATTTAAACTATCCTAACGAAGCAGCGAGACACAAATTACTGGATGTAATCGGTGACCTTGCTTTGGCAGGTGTAAAAATAAAAGGTAAAGTTATTGCTAACAAACCGGGACACTTTGTGAATACTCAGTTTGCGAAAAAACTAAACCGCCAGTGGAAATTGCAGAAAAAGAAAAACGTTCCTGATTTTGACCTGACAAAAGAACCGGTATTCGATATCAACGGAATTATGAAGCTTATGCCTCACAGACCTCCGTTCTTATTAATTGACAAAGTTCTTGAACTTTCGGACTCTCATGTAGTAGGGTTGAAAAATGTAACAATGAACGAACCTTTCTTCGTTGGACACTTCCCTAAAGAGCCTGTAATGCCTGGAGTTCTTCAGGTAGAAGCATTGGCACAGACAGGAGGAATTCTTGTATTGGCCAGCGTTCCGGATCCTGAAAACTATTCTACGTATTTCATCAAAATTGATAAGGTGAAATTCAAAAGAAAAGTAATTCCGGGAGATACGCTTATATTCAAAATTGAATTGATAGAGCCTATCAGAAGAGGAATTGTTCATATGCAGGGGTATGGATATGTAGGAGACACTGTAGCAGTAGAAGCAGAGCTTATGGCTCAAGTTGCAAAAAATAAAGTTGATTAAATGATTCATCAATTAGCAGCCGTAGATAAACGTGCGAAAATCAGCAAAAATGTAATCGTAGAACCTTTCACTACCATTGCAGGGGACGTAGAAATCGGAGAAGGAACATGGATTGGTCCTAATGTAACCATCATGGATGGAGCAAGAATAGGGAAGAATTGTAGGATTTTCCCTGGGACTGTAATCTCTGCAATTCCCCAGGATCTGAAATTTGATGGTGAAGATACCCAGGTAATTATCGGTGACGAAACGACAATCAGAGAGTGTGTTACCGTAAACAGAGGGACAAAGGCTTTAGGATATACTAAAATAGGTGCTCACTGTCTTATTATGGCGACTTCACACATTGCACATGATTGTGTTATCGGAGATCACGTTATCATCGTAAACGGTTGTGGTATTGCAGGACACGTCGAGATTGGTGATTATACAGTAATGGGAGGTTTATCAGCGGTTCACCAATTCGGTAAAATCGGAAAACATGTAATGATTTCCGGAGGTACTTTGGTAAGAAAAGATATTCCACCTTACGTAAAAGTAGCAAGAGAACCTATGTCTTATGCTGGTATTAATTCTGTTGGTTTAAGAAGAAGAGGATTTACGAATGAAAAGATCTTTGAAATTCAGAAGATCTACAGAGCAATCTTCCAAATGAAGATGAACGTTTCCCAGGCTATTTCCCATATTGAAAAAGAAATGCTTCCAACGGCTGAAAGAGATGAAATCTTACAATTTATTCAAAATTCACCAAGAGGTATCGTAAAAGGATACGGAACCGGTAAAGAGAGTAATTAAGAGAAATGCTAAAAAGCAAATTCGCAAATCTGCCTGTTTGCTTGCCGGCCAATACAATTTAAGTAAAAAAGATAATATATATTAATGGCAACAAGTAACGATATCAGAAAAGGGCTATGCATCGAATATAGCAATGATATTTATAAAGTAATTGAATTCCTTCACGTAAAACCGGGAAAAGGACCTGCTTTCGTAAGAACAAAATTAAAGTCAGTGACGAACGGTAAAGTAATTGATAATACTTTCTCTGCAGGACACAAAATTGATGAAGTAAAAGTAATCACCAGAAAATTCCAGTATCTGTATGATGATGAGAACGGATTCCACTTCATGAACAATGATGATTTCTCTCAGTTATACATCAACAAAGAAATGATTGAGAACTCTCAGTTTATGAAAGCGGGTGAAGAAGTGACTATCATTTTGAAAGAAGCTGATGAAACTCCACTTTCTGCTGAACTTCCGCAATCAGTATACCTTGATGTTATCGAAGCTGATCCGGGAGTAAAAGGAAACACTGCAACCAATGCTCTTAAAAACGCAATCGTTGAAACAGGAGCAAGAGTAATGGTTCCTTTGTTCATTGAACCGGGAGACAGAATTAAAGTAAGCACTGAAGACGGAAGCTACTTAGAAAGAGTAAAAGAATAAATAAAATTTACATAAATTCGGTTTGCATCAGCATTCCGAATTTTGTTTTATAAGAAAATCTATTGTTATGAGATTCCATTCTCCGCAAAAGCTTAAAACGATTGCAGATTTAATAGGCTCAGCATTTGTAGGGCCGGAAGATTTTGAAGTATTGGGAACTAACGAAATTCACATGGTAAAACCAGGTGATATCGTTTTTGTGAATCACCCTAAATATTATGACAAAGCATTAAACTCTGCAGCCACTATTATTTTAATTGATAAAGAAGTAGATTGCCCGGAAGGTAAAGCACTTTTGGTTTCTGATGATCCTTTCAGAGACTTTAATAAAATCAATACCCATTTTACCAGAATCTATAATTTCACAGAAGAACTTCACGATGTTGAAATAGGAGAGGGAACAAAAATCCATTCTTCGGCAGTAATCGGGAACAACGTGAAGATCGGGAAAAATACCTTAATCTTTCCTAATGTTGTCATTGGTGACCGTACGGAAATCGGAGATAACGTCATCATCCAGTCTAACACCGTTTTAGGGGGTGATGCATTTTATTACAGAAAATTAAATGGAAACTTTGACCGTTTGATCTCTGTTGGAAATGTTGTTATTGAAAACAATGTGGAGATCGGAAACGGATGTACCATTGACAGAGGAGTTACAGACTCTACCATTATTGGAGAAGGTTCCGTTTTGGATAACCAGATTCAGATCGGACATGATACCGTTATCGGAAAAAAATGTCTGATTGCTTCTCAGGTAGGAATTGCCGGATGCTGTATCATCGGAGATGAGGTGACATTATGGGGACAGGTTGGAATTGCTTCCGGTAACAAAATTGAGTCGGGATCTGTACTTTTGGGAAAAACCGGTGTCAACAGAGATCTTGAAAAAGGAACCTATATCGGGATGTTTGCAGAAGATTTTAAAACTTATCTTAAAAAAGAAGTAAAACTGAGAAATCTCAAATAAACAATTCCAAAGGTTTTATCCAAAATCAAAGAAATTTGAGTAAATTTGTGAGCATTAATAAAATAATAAATAAATTAAAACAACAATAAAATGTCAATTTTAGTAAACAAAGATTCTAAAGTAATTGTACAAGGATTTACAGGGAACGAAGGAACTTTCCACGCTGGTCAGATGATTGAATACGGAACAAACGTAGTAGGTGGTGTTACTCCAGGAAAAGGAGGTAGCGAGCATTTAGGAAAGCCGGTATTTAACACTGTAGCTGATGCTGTTGAAAAAGCAGGAGCAAACGTAAGTATCATTTTCGTACCACCGGCATTCGCAGCAGACGCTATCATGGAAGCTGCTGAAGCAGGAATCAAAGTAATTGTATGTATTACTGAAGGTATTCCTGTAGCTGATATGGTAAAAGTAAAATCTTACATCGCTGACAGAGACTGCAGATTAATCGGACCAAACTGCCCTGGAATCATTACTTCTGAAGAAGCTAAAATTGGTATTATGCCAGGTTTCGTTTTCAAAAAAGGAAAAGTAGGTATCGTTTCAAAATCAGGAACTCTTACTTACGAAGCTGCTGACCAGGTAGTAAGAGCAGGTTACGGTATCTCTACTGCAATCGGTATCGGTGGTGATCCAATCATCGGAACAACTACAAGAGAAGCTTTAGAACTTTTCATCAACGATCCTGAAACTGAAGCTGTTGTAATGATCGGTGAAATCGGTGGAGGTCTTGAAGCTGAAGCTGCAAGATGGTACAAAGCTAGCGGATCTACTAAACCGGTTGTAGGTTTCATCGCTGGACAGACTGCTCCAAAAGGAAGAACAATGGGACACGCAGGTGCTATCGTAGGTGGTGCTGAAGATACAGCTCAGGCTAAAATGGAAATCATGAGAGAAAACGGTATCAACGTTGTTGATTCTCCTGCTGATATTGGTGCTACTGTAGCTAAGATTCTAGGATAATATAAAACCCAACATATGAAAAAACTTTTATTAGCCTCAGCTTTAACTCTTTCGGCTTTTTCCTTTGCACAGGTGCAATGGAAAAATACAAGATTTGGAGTGACAGGAGGTTTAAACTACTCCAGAGTATCTAACGCCCACAACCCTTCAGGCCCAAGATATACTTTCCAAGCTGGAGCTTTGGCATTGATTCCCGTAGGAAAGGCAAACCAATTCTTTATTCAACCTGAAGTACTGTACTATGGTGCAGGAGAAACAGGAAAAGATAAAGATGCTAAAGGAGTAAGCGGTTATGACGCTTTATATGCTAATAACTACCTGAGTGTGCCTCTTTATTTCAAAGGATATTTTTCTGAAGCAGAATCAGAATTCTTTGGATTAATAGGCCCTAGATTTAATTTCTTGCTGAACCAGAACGTAAAAGACGCTCCTGTAAGCAGACCTTATTATGACCCGGATGTTACCGATCCTAACCAGCCTGCAGGCGTAAATGGTAAGGCGAAGAGCTTTAACTGGGGACTTGGACTGGGAGTAGGATATAGCTACAAAAGACAACTTGAAGTAGCATTAAAATACGACTTAGGTCTAAGTGATACCTATCCTGGTCTCGCTAAAGAAACTAAGGGTACTGATAAGAAAAAATCAGAACAGGTAATTGCTCTTACTTTAAGCTATATATTCAAATAGAATATTTCAGAATATAAAAAATCCCGGAAACTCAGTTTCCGGGATTTTTTTATTGATAGGCTTTTACTTCTTACCCTCTTATCCATTTCCAAAGCTCTTTTAATGTAGCTTTATTTCCGTACATCAAAATACCTACACGGTAGATTTTTCCGGCTAGGAAAATCATAAAAATAGTAGTTACCAGCAATAATGTAATAGACAATGCAATCTGCCATGCAGGAACTCCAAAAGGAATTCTGGCAATCATTGCAACTGGTGAAGTAAACGGGATGATGGATAGCCAGAAACCTAAAGGACCTTCCGGATTATTCATCAATGTGAAACTCCCATACATTCCTAATGTTAATGGTAAAATAGCAAATAAAGTAAATTGCTGTGTTTCTGTTTCGTTATCCACTGCTGAACCAATGGCTGCATAAATAGAACTATAGAAGATATATCCTAAAAGGAAAAATACGATGAATACAAAGATGATTAACGGAAAATTCAGCTCCAGTAGACTATGTGAAATCTGAGTAGCAAGCTGCCCCATATCCAGTTTGCTTGTAATCTCTTCATTACCTCCCGGAATATTTTTCTGAAGAGGAGAAAAGCCTGTATTGAGTACCAGTGCACCAATAACAGACATGGTAATCCAGATCAGAAACTGGGTCAGTGCAACCATGGTTACTCCCAGAATTTTACCCATCATCAGTTCAAAAGGTTTTACAGAAGAAATAATGATCTCTACAACACGATTATTTTTCTCTTCAAGAACACTTCTCATTACTCTTACCCCATAAATAATAATGAACATAAAAGTAACATACATCAGTACCATACTTAATCCGGATTTCACCCCAAAAGCAAGATCAGAATCCTCTTTATTATTATCTGTAACGTTGATGGTCTTTAAGGTAAAATTTTTATCAAGATTATTTAATTGTATTTCCTGAATACCCAGTTGCTTTATTTTTTCTTTTCGAACAACATTGCTGATATCAGATACAATTTGTTGTTTGGTATCAAATCCTATTTTACTGTTGATAATCAGTCTGGTTTCCTTTTCAAGTTCATCAAAATTCTGGTTTTTCAGCTGTGGAAGAATCAGGATGCCATCGAGAGATTCATTCCCTTTTAGATTGTTAATCTTGGACTTTTCATCCGCTGCAGAAACAAAAACATAGCTTAATTTATCATTTGATTGAAGCTGATTGTTAAACAAGCCGCTCTTATCAACCACTTCTATGATACTATGTGACTCATTCGCCTTAAACATTAATCCTACAATTGCTCCGAAAGCAATAATCATAACAGGGGCAAGCAGCGTCAATATGATGAAAGACTTTTTCTTAACCTGGGTAAGAAACTCTCTCTTGGTAATTAAAAAAATATTATTCATAAAATTAAGAATGGTTACTTACAGCATTAATAAACACTTCATTCATACTTGGTATTCTTTCGTCAAACGATCTCACTTTACCTACCTGTACAAGATCCAGAAGAACATTATTCTGGCTCTCTTCGTTTTTTAGGTCAAAAGAAACAAGATTATTTTCATTGGATAGGTTGAAGATCTCATATTTATTTCTGAAATTTTCAAAGTGATCATTGCTTACTTCAGAAAGCGTAATCCCAAAAATATTTTTCTTAAATTTTTCTCTTACATCAAAAACTCTTCCGTCAATAATCTTCTTTGAATTGTTGATCAATGCAACATAATCACACATTTCCTCTACACTTTCCATTCTGTGGGTAGAAAGAATGATGGTCGTTCCGTTATTTTTGAGGTCAATGATCTGATCTTTAATTAAGTTGGCATTCACCGGATCAAAACCTGAAAACGGCTCATCAAGAATTAAAAGATGAGGTCTGTGAAGAACGGTTACCACAAACTGTATTTTTTGTGCCATTCCCTTAGAAAGTTCAGAAAGTTTTTTCTTCCACCATTGATCGATGTTCAGTTTTTCAAACCACTTTTTGGCTTCATTCAACGCATCACTTTTCTTCATTCCCTTCAGTTCCCCAAAATAGAGAATCTGGTCACCCACAGTCATATTTTTGTACAGTCCTCTTTCTTCGGGCATATAGCCAATATCTTTAATATGACCTGGATTAAGTTTTTGGCCATTGATATGGATTTCTCCAGAATCTGCCTGAGTAATTTGGTTAATGATACGGATAAAAGAAGTTTTTCCGGCTCCGTTAGGACCTAAAAGGCCATAAATACTGCCTTTTGGAACATGGATGCTGAAATCATCCAGGGCGACCTTTTTTCCTGCATTATAGGTCTTTTTAATATGTTCAGCTTTTAGCATTAAGTTGTTCTTTTTACTATTAGTATGAAAAAGTCCCGAAAGTTACGGAAATATTAAAACAGAATTAATGTAAAAAGAAAAAATCCTGATGATTATCAGGATTTTAATTTATTGTTTCACGATTTGAGTAACTTTCTGTGTGTTGTCACTTAAAATATACCGGATCATATATTTTCCGGGCTTTAATTTTTCAATATTAATCTCTCCGGAATTCATATTTACGGTATAACTAGCAACCTGCATACCCAAAATAGAATAAAAAGTCACACTTTTGATTCTTAAAGAAGAATCTTTTGCCTTAATGATAAGGAAATCCTTTGCAGGATTTGGATAGGCAAGCAATACACCATCATCTGCTTTTTGAGTGATGGAACCCGGCTCTCTAAGCTGAGCTTTAAAATTGTTGGAAAATCCAACAAAAGTGCCTACAAATAGAAATAAAAGTAAAAGTTTTTTCATCAAATTTATAATTTCTCGAATATATATAACAAATGTAATACATTCTGCAATTTCGTACAATAGTTTTTTGCAGAACTTATATTAAATTTGTAGAAACTTATTCAAAAAGTATTCCAAAATGATACATTCAAGAAATAGAAGACTTAGAGTTAATGAATCTATCAGAAGTCTGGTAAGAGAAAATGTGCTTACAACTGATGATTTTGTAATGCCGATCTTCGTAATGGAGGGCGAAAACAAGCAGGAGGCAATCCCGTCTATGCCGGGAATTTTCAGGCGCAGTATAGATTTAACGGTGAAGGAATGTAAGGAATTATTTTCTTTGGGGGTAAAAGCTGTCAATTTGTATATGAAAGTGTCAGAACATCTGAAAGACAATACAGGAAAAGAAGCCTGGAACAAAGACGGATTGATGCAGAATACGATCAAAGCCATTAAAGATGCCGTTCCTGGAATGATTGTAATGCCGGATGTAGCCTTAGATCCTTATTCAATCTATGGACACGACGGGATCATTGAAAATGGAAAAGTTGTAAATGACGCTACCAATGATGCACTCGCAAGAATGTCAGTATCTCACGCAGAAGCAGGAGCCGATCTTGTGGCGCCAAGTGATATGATGGATGGCAGAGTAATGGTCATTCGTGAAGCTTTGGAAGAAAGCGGATTTACAGATGTAGGAATTGTAAGCTATGCTGCGAAATATGCAAGTTCTTTCTATGGCCCTTTCAGAAGTGCTTTAGACAGTGCTCCGAAAGATGATATGGAAATTCCGAAAGATAAAAAAACATATCAGATGGATTTCCACAACTCACGCGAAGCCTTGAATGAAGTATTTAAAGATATAGATGAAGGAGCAGATGTAATTATGATTAAACCGGGACTTCCTTACCTGGATATCGTTTCCAAAGTACGTGAAGCCATTGATCTTCCGATTGCAGTATACAATGTAAGTGGAGAATATGCCATGGTAAAAGCAGCTGCTCAAAACGGCTGGCTGGATAACGACAAAACGATCATTGAAAGTTTGACTTGTTTTAAAAGAGCAGGAGCAGATATGATCTTTACTTATTTTGCAAAAGAAGCAGCTATTCTTTTAAATAAATAATGATTAAATTCATTCAGATAAAAAAGAGACTACTCAATCGGTAGTCTCTTTTTATTTCTAACGAAGTAATAATAATTTTACAACCATACTTTTTTCCCATACACATACGTATCATCGAATTGTTTATCGCTCATAAAAAGATATAAAATACCTTCGATAAAAGGAATAACAGAGGCAGCACCAAAAGTAACGACATTCAGAACCAACTGAATAATTCCCTCCTTTGTATATCCAAGATAAAATTTATTTAAAGCCAGCCATCCCACAAGAATTCCCAATATAGCTGCAGGGATTTTCTTTTCTGAACGGTAGGGAACATTGCTTTGCTGGTTTTGTACATTTTCTGTTTTTGTATAACCGTAATTTTCCATTTCTTACTATTTATAATTGATTGATGTTTTACGATAAGTAGATTAAAGTAGTGAAAAGTTACAATGGGTTGTAAATGAACAAGTTTGCATTTAACGTAAACAAGTTGATATTAACCTATAAGTGAAGTTTATATTTTTGATATATTTGCCCTATGATTTTACGAGGAGAAAACTTAATCAAGGAATACGGTCCTAAAAAAGTTGTAAAAGGCGTTTCTGTACAGGTTCAACAGGGAGAAATTGTTGGTTTGCTGGGTCCGAATGGAGCAGGGAAAACCACATCGTTTTATATGATTGTAGGGTTGGTTAAGCCCACTTCAGGAAAAATTTTTCTGGATAAGCAGGAGATTACCACCGATGCTATGTACCGAAGAGCCCAGAAGGGAATCGGGTATCTTGCTCAGGAAGCCTCGGTTTTTAGAAAACTATCTGTAGAGGAAAATATCATGGGCGTATTACAACTGACGAAGCTTTCAAAACGTGAACAGCAGATCAAATGTGATGAACTGATTGAAGAGTTTTCTTTACAGCACGTTCGTAAAAACAGAGGAGACCTTCTTTCCGGGGGAGAAAGACGTAGAACCGAGATTGCACGCTGTCTTGCTACAAGCCCGAACTTCATTCTTCTGGATGAGCCTTTCGCAGGGGTAGACCCGATTGCCGTAGAAGATATTCAGAAAATCGTAAGAAGTCTTGTGGATAAAAATATCGGAATTCTGATTACCGACCACAACGTGCAGCAAACCCTGGCGATTACAAACAAAACCTATATTATGTTTGAAGGAAAGATCCTGAAAGAAGGACTTCCGGAAGATCTTGCCAATGATCCGCAGGTAAGAGAAGCCTATCTGGGTGAAAACTTCGTTTATCAGAGTATTTTAGATAAACCTAAAAAGAAGAAATATGCTTACAATATCTGGGCAGGTAACTTTGATTCCAAAGCACAGCTGCAGGGATTTGTCAATGAAAATTTCAGTCAGTTTGATGATCTTAGATTGTTACATGGCTTTGAAGAAGTCAGCTTTGCTACCTTAGCAAATTCTGAAATTGAACATATTTTTAATGATGTAGTGGATAAAAATGCCAACAACTCATTTGTTTTGCAGAAAAAGGAAATCAATTCCCAATATTCTCTGGAACAGGCAGAAGCAGAGTCTAAAGAAGCCAGCAGAAAAGAGCTGCACTACCTTACAACTTATGTATTTGAAGGATAAAATATAAGCATTCACTTGCTGAACATGATAATAAAACGTACCTTTTTCTTTTGAAAGCGGTACGTTTTTCATTTAAAATGATTTCTATGGCTAAACCTTTTAACAGAACCGTTACCTTATTCGGAATCTATAAACAACTTGTTCCATTCATCAGACCTTATCGTCCCATGATTTACGGAACACTGTTTCTTACTTTTCTGGGAGCTCTTGCAGCACAGGTGAACCCGATTGTTTTGAAATATACCGTAGATGAGGTGACTAAACTTACACATCTTCCACATCCGATGTCGGAGGGGATTCATATTCTCATTATTATTTCCATTATTTTACTGGGAAAAGAACTGTTAAACATCTTTATCAACTTCGGCCAGAAATTTTATGGCGAAAAAATCAGGATTAATGTGAGCTCCGTGCTGGCACAATCAGCCATTGATAAGATTTTAACCTACAGAGTCGCTTATTTTAATGATGAAAACCATGAATCCGGAAAATTACAGATCAGAATAGACCGCGGAATAGAAAGTCTTACCAGATTGGTTCAGAACTTTTTTATTGATATCCTTCCTCTTTTTTCCAATGCCATTATTGCCCTGATCATTATGTATATGCAGAATGTGTATGTGGGACTGGTTTCTACGATTATTGTTCCGATCTATTTCTACATCAGCTCCCTGCAGGCCAAAAAACTGGGCGGAGTGAGACGCCAGCTTAGGAATCAGAGAGAAAAAAAGACCTCCGGACTTTTGAACCTAATCAATTCTATTATGGTTATTAAAAGCTTTGTCCGTGAAAAATTTGAAGGGAAAAAACAATATGACCTTCAGATGGAGCTGATGGAAAGCCAGATGATCACAAGGAGAACCAATTTTATTTATGATGGTTTAAAAACGTTCATTGAACAATTTGGAGTTGTTTTGATTATCCTTTTAACCGTTTATCTGGTGCTTGACCAGCAAATGACCATTGGAGCAATTATGCTTCATATTATGCTTTTCAACAATGTTTCGGCACCGATCCGGCAGCTTCACAGGATTTATGATGATATGAACGATGCCATGATCTATGCTGAAGGGTATTTCGATATTTTAAATGCAGATCATGAAACAGAATCCAACGGAAGCTTTGTAGAAAAAGAAATCAAAGGAACTTTTGAATTGAAAAATGTTGATTTCACCTATCCCAATGGTACGAAAGCTTTACATAATGTTTCCATGAAAATTGAAAACGGAAAGACGACAGCTTTGGTAGGGTTGAGCGGTGCAGGAAAATCAACGGTGATCAATCTTTTGTGTAAATTCTATCTTCCTGATTCCGGGGAGATTCTTTTGGATGGAGTCAACCTTAATGAATATGAAAATACTTTCCTGAGAAGTGATCTGGGGCTTGTACTTCAGAAAAATCATATCTTTCAGGGAAGCATAGAAGATAATATCCGTTACGGCGATATGAATGCCGGTTTTGAAAAAATTCAGGAGGCTGCAAAAAAAGCTTATCTGCACGATCAGATCATGGATCTTCCTGAAAAATACCAGCATGATGCCACCCAGCTTTCAGGAGGACAGCAGCAGAGAATTGCCATTGCAAGACTGTTCCTTAAAAATCCACCGATTATTTTTCTGGATGAACCAACAGCTAGTCTGGATGCCATTGCTACAGAACAGATCAAAAATTCTCTGGATGCTATTAAAGAAGGAAGAACGGTGATCATTATTTCCCATTCTCTTTCACAGATTCTGGATTCCGATACCATTTATGTGATGAAAAAAGGCAGAGTGGTTGAAAATGGAACTCATGATGAATTGTACAATAAAGAAGGAACATACCGTGAGATTTTTGATGCCTCTGCCCGCAGTCTTAATCTCGATAAACTGGTGAATACTTTTAAAGAAAATTAAAGTCAAAAAGTCATCTCATTTATAAGTAATACCTCAAAAAAGAATTTTAGCTTTGTTCCATCATGAACGATCACTATCTTAAAAAACTCGATAGGGTAACAGCTATCCTTACCCAGTTGCAGTCGAAACCTGTTGTACGCGCTCAGGATCTGGCTGAAAAGTTTGATGTAAGTATCAGAACTATTTACCGTGATGTAAAAACCCTGGAAAATGCCGGTATTCCTATTGTGGGAGAAGCTGGAAACGGCTATTCTTTAATGGAAGGCTATAAGCTTCCTCCGATCATGTTTACCAAAGAAGAAGTGTTAAGTTTCATTACCGCTGAAAAGCTGATGCAGAAATTTTCCCATCAAAGTCTGGGGAATCATTATCAGGCTGCGATGGAAAAAGTACGTTCTGTACTGAAATATTCTGATAAAAATCTGATTAAGAATATTGAAAAGCAAATAGATGTTTTCAGTTTTCATACAGATTCCGGAGATTCACTGAAAAACGTAATTCCTATTATCCTGGAAAGTATTGCGGAGAAAACCCAGCTCAATATCAGATATAAGACGGTAGATGGAAGAGTGAATAACAGAACGATTGAAACAGTCGGGATGTTTTTTGAATTTAATATCTGGTACATCATGGCATACTGTACCCTGAGGAAAGATTTCAGACAGTTTCGTATCGACAGAATTCTGGAAATCTCAAAAACACAGAATCCTTTCCTGCAGGAATACGGACAGGTAAATGATTACCGTAAAAAGTCAAATGGAAATAAAGTTAAAGCCAAACTTCTGGTTGACAAAAAGATCATGAATCATTTGGTAAATTCTAAAAAATACTATGGATTGATAGAAGAAGTAGAAACCGAACGGGGGATGGAACTCACTTTTGAAACAGAATGGATCAGTGATGGATTTCCCCGCTGGTTGATCACTTTTGCAGATTATGCTACAGTTCTGGAGCCGGAAAGTCTTCGCATCCGTTTGAATGAACTGCTTGTAAAAATGGTTGAAAGACATCAATAATAAAACCCCAACAAGACTGTTGAGGTTTAAAGACTTAATTGAGGCAATAAATGAAATGGTTTAAGGAAAAGGCAGAATTGCAAAAAAGTCAATTTGTTGTGTCGCAAAAAAAGATATAAGTTTTGGTTACCCTTTCTGCAATTTTACCTTCTCAGTGCATTAAAATCTCTCCCAGAAGAAAGGGGGTTCAATTCCTAAAGCTCTCAGATAAACGTATCCTTGTCCACGGTGATGAACTTCATTATCTACAAAATAAAGAATGTTCTGATATACCGGAAATTCATATTGTCCGAATAAATTGAAAGTCTCCTGAAAACGTTCTTCAGAAATCTGATTGAAATAATGGTTGATCACTTCCGTTTCTTCATCCCATTTTTTCAAAATTTCTTCCTTGGTTTTCGGATTAAAAGCTTCTTCACTATAAGCTTCCATATTTCCTTCCACAATTCCTTTTAAAGCAGGCCCGCCAATGCTGATCAGTTCTACTGCCAGTTTTGCAAATGGTCTCATTCCGCCTACAGAAAATTCAAATAGCTCTTTTTCAGGAAAAGATTCAATCACTCTTCTTGTAAGATTTCTGTGTCCTTGCCAATCTTCTAATAGCTGTTCAGATGTCATGAATTGTTTCGTAGCTGTTGCTGTAGTTGTCATAATGTATTTGGTTTGTTTGTTGTTGATACAAAGGTAAGAGAGAGTTATGACAACAGTTTGTCAGTAGGATTTCGTATAATAAAAAAATATTTTTTTTTATTAAAATATTGATCCCTACTTTTGCGTTAGAAGAAAAGTATATTAATAAAAAACCGCCATTATTAGAATTATGAAGAAGTATATTTTGCCTGTTATTACTGCTTTTTTATTAGTATCATGCAATAAGATAGAGGAAAAAATAGATCAGACCGTTCAGAAAACAACTGAAACTGTACAGCAAAAAACACAACAGGTGGTGGAAGAAACCGTAAAGAAGACGGTCAATGAATCTATCAATTCTTTAACCAACTCTGAGGATGTTAAGTTTAATACTGTTTTCCCAAGTACTGGAGCATCTATTGTTTCTGAAGAAAAAGGAAAGAAAATCAAAATTCCCGGAAGGCCTGAAGGATATATTTTTAAATATAAAGCTGATATTGCAGTTTTACTTCCGTTTTTAGAAAGCCAGCCTACTTCTGATGAAAATAAATCTGATAAAACTGCCCGTAAGATCGATGGCCAGAATATCATTGATAAAATAAGTTTTATATCGAAATTTCTTCCTGACAATACTTTTGATACCCGTATTCTGGAAGATATTAAATCTGATAAAAACATTCAGTATTATAAACTGAAAAGATTTCCGAACAGTAGTACTATTATCTACAACCCAAAAAATCAGACCATCATACAATACGTAGAGGTAAATAAATAATTTGGATATGGCCGGTTTCTCCCGGCCATTTTTTATTCCTGGTCATTTCAGTCATTGCGGTCATAGGCAAAGCAATCTCAATCCGTCTGAAAACTACATGTCAGAACGAATTAAATCATGTTTATTTCTGATGTTGGCTAATTAATTTTTTTATGCAAATGTGACATTAATGATTTATTTTTTTTCATGTTATTAATAAATCAATTTACGTTTCGTGTATTAATTTATGATTTAATGAAATGGCATAATTTTCGCAAATATTAAATAAGATTGTTATTATATTTTTTATTTTTGTGTTCAATGTTGATTTTTTCACTAGTTTTATTGAATAATTAACAATTAACATGAAGGAAAATTTATTTAATAGAAAAATCTATGTCTTAGTATTAAGCGGAACTGGTGTTATGGGATATGCTCAGGACAGCATAAAACAAAATAAAATAGATGAAGTGGTGGTTACTACGGGTAGAACAAAGCCCAGAACCATCATTACCTCAGCAATTCCTATTGATAATATTTCCGCCGTACAATTAAAATCCACAGGTCAGGTTACTTTTGACAAAGCTTTAACCTATGCTGTTCCCTCTTTTAATTCATCACAACAAACTGTTTCTGATGCGACAGCTCACTTTGATCCGGCAGATTTAAGAGGATTAGGACCTTCCAGAACCTTGGTTTTGGTGAATGGTAAAAGAAAAAATCAAAGTGCTTTAATTTATGTAAACGATACGCCGGGAAAAGGTGAAGTAGGTACAGATCTGAAAAGTATTCCTTCAGCAGCCTTACAAAACGTAGAGGTCCTGAGGGATGGAGCGTCTGCACAATACGGATCTGATGCTATTGCAGGGGTCATTAATATTATTCTTAAGAACAGTGTAGGGAAAAGCACTGTCAATGTTTTTTCAGGTATTACTTCAAAGGGAGACGGTTTTAATATCGGAACAGATTTTAATACGGGAATCAAAGTAGCAAAAACAGGAAGTCTGAATCTTACATTCGGATTTTCCTCTCAAAATAAAACAAACCGCTCAGGTTCTGTTACAAAAGATGAACTTTTTGGCGTGGATAATGCCTGGACTCAGGCCAATCCCGGTTTAGGAATGATTATAGGGCAGCCGGAGACCAAAGTGGGCAATATGTTTGTGAATTTTGAATTGCCAACAGGTGAAACAGGCAAATTTTATGCTTTTGGGGGTACGACTTACAGAAATGGGACCAGTTTTGCTTTGTATAGAACACCTTATTGGGTAACTTCAGATTTTGGTTTATTAACTCCAAAAGGACAACCTTACAACGGATTTCAACCGGAATTTAAAACAGATGTTTATGATTATAATTTAACTTCCGGATGGAAAGGTATGTTTGGAAAATGGAGTTTTGATGGAAGTGCAACCTTTGGTTCTAATGCCGTAGATTATGCTGTAGCAAATACCATTAATACTTCTTTAGGAGCAAATTCACCAACTTATTTTAAAGCAGGTGGGCACCAGTTCAGTAACATTATAGGAAACGTAGATATCAGCCGGGATTTTGGTGCGCTTGTTTTAGGAGCCGGAGCTGAAGTACGTAATGAAAATTATCAGGCAAAAGCAGGAGAAGAAGCATCTTATATAGGAAGTGGTGCAGAATCTTTTCCAGGACTGCAGCCTCAAAATGAAGTCAATAAAAACCGTCAGAATATCGGAGCTTATTTGAATGCGGAATGGGATGTTACGAAAAACTTATTAGTTGGAGGAACGGTGAGGTATGAAAATTTCAGTGATTTCGGAAATAATGTTTCATGGAAAGGAAATGCAAGGTATAAATTACTAGATGATAAATTGGTTTTCCGTGGATCTGTTTCTACTGGATTCCGTGCTCCTTCATTACACCAGATTTATTATTCTAATGTTCAAACCAAAATTACAGGGAATACGGTTGCTAATCAGGGTACTTTTAATAACGACTCTCAAATTATAAGATCTGACCTTGGGGTACCTAAATTAAATGCTGAAAAAGCCTTTAACATTACAGGAGGATTGGCCGTAAAACCTTTTAAAAACCTTACTATTACAGCAGATTATTATAGAATAAAAATTAAAGACAGGGTACTTTTCTCTGGAGATATTGGATACAAAACCGGTGCTCCGGGAAGTCCGGACCTAACAAACCCTGTAGAAGTAATATTAAACAATAATAAAATAACCTCTCTGAAGTTTTTCACCAATGCTGTGAATACGGTAACTGAAGGGGTAGATTTTGTAGCTAATTATTATACTTCTGCTATTGGCAAAGGAAAACTGGGAATTATTGCTGCTTTCAATTATAACGAAACTAAAATAGTAGATAATATTGCCGTTCCACCGATTTTGGCTCAAAATGGTTACTCAGAAAACTTTTTTGATAGAAAAGAACAATCCAGAATCATTTCTGCAAGACCAAAAACAAAAACGATTCTGAGTCTTTCGTATGACATTACCAAGTTTAATTTTAACCTTAATAATACATATTTTGGTTCGGTTACATGGCAGCATGCCACGGATCCTGCCAAAGATCAGACATTCTCTGGTAAAGTAGTTACAGACATCGTTTTAACCTATAAAATCACGAATGATCTTAAAGTTTCCGGAGTGGTAAATAATTTATTTAATATTTACCCGGACGTCATAGACAGCAAAGGAGATGTAGTGACAGATCTTGGAGGAAGATTCAAATATCCGTGGGAGGTCAACCAGTTTGGATTTAACGGAACCACTTTTCAGCTTAATGTTAATTACACTTTTTAATGTATAAATAAATAATTAGTGCTTTAATATAGACAAAGTAACCCCAAAAGATATAAAAGCCATCTACGCAAATACTAACTGACATTAATTTCTAATGTCAGTTTTATTTTTTAAGATAGAACAGGAAGTTATTACTACATTTTACTTTTTACATTGTATAAAAAAAGGTATTTTAGTACTATGAAAATTTATACAAAGACAGGAGATAAAGGTCAGACTGCATTGTATGGCGGAACAAGAGTTTCCAAAGCCAGTGCAAGAGTAGACAGTTATGGAAATATAGATGAGCTGAATTCATTCATCGGAATTGCAAAAAGCCATATCGAAGATGAAGAAGTGTTGAGACAGCTGAAGAAAATCCAGTTTGATTTATTCACTGTAGGTTCAGAGGCTGCAACCCCTGTGGATAAGCTGATGCTTGCCAACGGGAAATCACGTCTTCCGATTATTATTTCAGAAACAGAAATTGAAGAGCTGGAACAATGGATGGATGCTTTTGATGAAAAGCTGGAACCGCTTCAGTATTTTATCCTGCCAGGTGGAGGAAAACCGGCAACTTTTTTACACGCAGCAAGAACCATCTGCAGAAGAGCAGAACGTTCACTGGTATTTCTGAATGAATCAGAAGAAGTGCGTCCCGAATTGATTAAATATTTAAACAGGCTTTCAGATTATCTTTTTGTATTGGCCAGATATATTTCAAAACTGAACAATGAACCGGAAGAATACTGGAATCCGAATGAGAGATAAGGCATTACTTTTCATCAACGGTGATGTTCCAAAATCATTACCCGATCCGGAAAATTATGATTTGATTGCCTGTACAGACGGGGCTTTCCATTATTTAAAAAGAATGAGCTTTCCTTTGGATAAGCTGGATTTTATTTCCGGTGATTTTGATTCTCATTCCGGATCAGATGAAGATATGTATGAAGGGAAATTTATCCTTACGTTAGATCAGGAAAAAACAGATTTTCATAAAGCGTTGGAAATCATTCAGGAAAGAGGTTTTTCAGAAGTTGATGTTTTTGGAGGAAGTGGAGGCGAACAGGATCATTTTCTGGGAAATCTTACTGTTGCCTATGGATTCAAAGAGCAGATAAAAATAAAATTTTACGATGAATTTTCAGAGTATTATTTTATTCCCCATTATTTCACACTGAAAGGAGTGAAAAACAGAATGATCTCTCTTTATCCGTTTCCATCAGTAAATAATATCACAACAAAAGGTCTCAATTGGCCTTTGACCAATGAAAGTCTAAGCATCACTTCAAGAATAGGAACCCGGAATTTCGCTGTTGAAGATGAGGTTTCTATAGAGTATGAATCAGGGGATGTCTTGTTTTTTGTAGGGATCAAGGAGATTGAATATCCGGCAATTTATTAGAGTGATTATAATCAATAGAAATGGGCTTTACCCATTGTAAAAAAAGACTGTCATTAAACACAAATTACACCAATGTTTTTCACAAATGGCACTAATATCATATCCATAGGAACGGGCTTCAGCCCGTTTAATAAAAATACAAGAATCCATTGGCTTCAGCCAAAACTTATTAAAAACCATTGAATAAACTAATCAAAATATCAGTTTTTACCATTTCATTATGCTGTATTTTCTCATGCAAAACACAGCATTTTGAAACACCCGAATATGGAAAAAATGAAACTGAAAAAGTAATTCATATCAAGAAAGTAATTAATTTCCGTACGGTAGGAAATATCAAAAATGCAGATGGAAGAACTTTAAAAGAAGGAAAATTTTACCGGAGTGCCCATCTTCATAAGCTTAAAAAGAAATCTTTTGACGATTTTGAAAAACTCGGGATCAAAGAAATTATTGATCTTAGAAACTCAAAGGAAATTGCTGAAAAACCGGATCAGCTACCTTCAGAAACGGATTACAAAAAATATTCAGCGTTTGAAGATGAAGGAGATCAACTGGCTCAGGCCAAGAAGCTAGTTCTTAAAGGCAAAGTAAACGCTTCCGACGCAGATAAAAGAATGATTGATTTCTATCGTGAGTATGTGACAGAAAACCCGGAAACGATAAAAAAGATTATTACAGAAATTCTGGAGTCCAAAGATCCGATTCTTTACCACTGTACCGCAGGAAAAGACAGAACCGGAATTACCACCGCATTAATTCTTACCATTCTGAAATTTGATAAAGAAACTATTTACAACGAATATCTTTTATCCAATAATTACAGAAAAAATCTTGTTCAAAAAAGATTACGCCTTGCCAATACCTTACATTTCCTCTATCCTAAAATGGATTTGCAGGTGCTGGAAAAATTGAGTTGGGTAGAAAAAAGATATCTTGATGCAGCTTTTGAGGAGATCAATAAGAAGTATGGTTCTACAGATGGCTATATTCAGCAGGTATTAGGGATTTCAGATGCCAAAAGGAATGAATATATTCAAAAGTTTACGTATTGATTATCAGAGATAAATTTCTACAAGATTCAATATTGGGTGTTTATTTAAAATTATAATAATTTTAACACCTAAAAATGAAAGTTTTTTAGCAATTTTGCATTTCTTAATTCACTTGTTTAGAAATGAAAATAAAGTACTCGGAACTTATTGATCAGACATTATATTTTCCTACGGAGGAATTTAATGTTTCTGAGAACAATTTGTTGTTTCACGACGTTCCACTCATGGACGTAGTTGAACAATTTGGCACTCCGCTAAAGATTAGCTATCTGCCGAGAATTTCTCAAAATATTCAGAAAGCAAAAAGCTGGTTTAAAGAAGCTTTTGAAAAAACCGAATATAGAAAGAATTATACCTACTGCTACTGCACAAAATCCAGTCATTTTAATTTTGTATTGGAAGAAGCATTGAAAAATGATATTTCAATAGAAACTTCTTCTGCTTATGATATGGATATTGTAAAGTCTCTTTATGAAAAAGAGAAAGTAGATAAAAATATTGAAGTTATCTGTAATGGTTTCAAAACTGATGATTATCTGGCAAAGATTTCAGATATGATCAACAGCGGTTTTGAAAATATTACTCCGATTCTTGATAATTACAGAGAATTGGATAAACTTACGGAAAGCATCGATTCTACCTTTAATATCGGAATCAGAATTGCATCAGAGGAAGAACCGAAGTTCGAATTCTATACCTCAAGACTAGGAATCGGATATAAAGATATCATTCCTTACTATAGTCAGAAGATCGCAGAACATCCGAATGCAAGATTGAAAATGCTTCACTTCTTCATCAATACCGGGATTAAAGATACTTCTTACTACTGGAATGAATTGTACAAATGTCTTCGTGTATATGCACGTTTGAAGAAAATCGCTCCTGAAGTAGATTCATTGAACATCGGAGGTGGTTTCCCAATCAAAACTTCTTTGAACTTTGATTATGACTATCAGTATATGGTAGAAGAAATCGTTTCTCAGATCAAAAAATTCTGTGAAGAAGAAGGGGTGGAAGAACCTAATATCTATACTGAGTTCGGAAGCTTTACCGTAGGGGAAAGTGGAGCAAATCTTTATAAAATTATTTCTCAGAAACGTCAGAACGACAGAGAAAAATGGAATATGATTGACTCTTCTTTCATGACCACTCTTCCTGATACATGGGCAATTTCAAGACACTTTATTATGCTTCCGCTTAACCGTTGGGAAGATACGTATGAAAGAGTATTCCTTGGAGGACTGACTTGTGACTCGGATGATTATTATAACTCAGAACAGCATACCAACGCAATTTATTTACCGGTCTTCAGTGATACAAAACCTCTGTATATCGGATTTTTCCACACTGGAGCGTATCAGGAAACCATCGGAGGATATGGTGGAGTACACCACTGTCTGATGCCTCAGCCAAGACACGTCCTGATTCAGAAAGATGAAAACGGTGAATTGCAATACGAAATTTTCCGTGAAAAACAGGAACCTGAAGATGTATTGAAACTTCTTGGTTATAAATAATTTTACAATCATAGAAAAGTCAATTGGCTTTAACCAAAACTTATAGAAAACAAAAGCTCTCAGATTCTGAGAGCTTTTTTATCTAAAAATATTTTGAAATTTTGTCCAGTTCCAGATCTTCATAATCAGAAACTACTGTATCTGCTAACGTGTAATCCTGATTTTTAGAATGTGGACTTCTGTATGCGGCACAGAAAATTTTTGCTCTGTGAGCTGCCAGAATTCCGTTGGTAGAATCCTCAATCACCATACAGTTTTCAACAGGTTCTCCGGCCATTTCTGCCGCCAGTAAGAAAACTTCAGGATGAGGTTTTGATTCTTTTAAATCGGCGCCGCTAATCTTTCCACTGAAATATTGCTCCAGTCCGAATTTTTCAAAAACCATATTGATGGTTACCATCGTTGCAGAAGAAGCCAGAATCAGCTTGACTCCATTTTCGTGATAATGCTCGATCAGTTTTCTTACTCCCGGAATTAAGTCAAACTCATCATCATTATCAAAATAATCTTTGAAATGAGATCTTTTGATTCCTGCAATGGCTTCATAAGTCTGATCTAAATTAAATTCATTAATCAATGCCTCAGAGACTCTTTTGGTGGAAGCACCAGTAAAAGAGGTGTAAAGCTCCTCGGAAACTACAATTTCCAGTTCGTCAAAAGTTTTGAAATAAGCTTTTCTATGTAATGGTTCCGTATCTACAATGACTCCATCCATATCGAAAAGTACAGCTTTTAAAGGCATATAATGAGTTTTATACAAAAATAGCTATTTGAGTCGAGAGTGGAAAGGGAAGAGGTAACAGATGATAGGTTTTAGGTAGAAGATAATATACTATGAGTGGTAAATTCTGATCCTCATAAACTCTCCTACACTCTTACTCTCCAACTCATAAACTCTTTGTATCTTTGTGGTCAATATTTCAATTTTAAAACATTAAAATTTTTAAATAAAGCATGAGAACATACGCAGGAATTCCCGAGGAAAACGCAACGTTAGAGAATTCGAAAGTAATGTTGGTAACTGTTCCTTATGATGGAACTTCAACATGGGGGAAAGGAGCTGATAAAGGTCCGGAATTATTCTTAAACGCTTCCGAAAACATGGAGCTTTACGATATTGAAACTCAAACAGAACCTTACTTACAGGGAGTTTACTTAGCAGGAGAAGTTTCTGAAAATTCTTCACCGGAAGCAATGACGGAAGCGGTTTATCAGAAAACAAAAGAACTTTTGAACAATGATGGTAAATTATTTACTCTTTTTGGAGGAGAGCACTCTGTTTCTATCGGTTCTATCCGTGCGGTAGGAGAGAAGTTTGAAAACCTTACTGTTCTTCAGTTGGATGCTCACACAGATTTACGTCCTGAGTTCCACGGTTCTACTTCCAACCATGCTTGTGCAGTTTTTGAAGCGAATCAGAAGCATAATCTGGTACAGGTGGGAATCCGTTCTATGGATATTGAAGAAGCGCAATATTTACCTGAAGGAAGAGTATTCTTTGCTCACGAAATTGCCAACAACGAAAACTGGATCAATGATGTATTGGAGAAAGTATCAGGAAATGTTTATATCACAATAGATTTAGATGCTTTTGATCCTTCTATTGCTCCATCTACAGGAACTCCTGAGCCAGGTGGATTACAATGGTACCCAACTCTGGAATTATTAAGAAAAGTATTTGAAAAATGTAACGTAGTAGCATTTGACATTGTAGAATTGATGGATTCTCCAATGGCTAAGCCAACGGCTTTCCTTTCTGCGAAGTTATATTACAAAATGCTTGCTTACTACGATATTTATAACAACAACTAATATTCCGCAAGAATCGGATTTTTTCTGCCGTATATTCTTTGGAAATTTGTGAGGTAAAAACAATAATATGATGTCCACACAAAGTCAGATAGATTATAACAGAATTGCCAAGGCGATAGAATATATCCAGAGCAATTTCAGGCTTCAGCCAAGTTTGGAGGAAGTGGCAGAGAATATTCACTTGAGCCCGGCTCATTTTCAGAAGATCTTTACAGATTGGGCAGGAACAAGTCCGAAAAAATTTTTACAGTTCATCAGTCTTGAACATGCTAAAAATTTATTGAAGGAAGAAAAAGCAAGTTTGTTTGATACCGCTTATGAGACGGGCCTTTCCAGTACCAGCAGGCTTCATGACCTGTTTGTAAAGATTGAAGGAATGTCTCCGGCAGAATATAAAAACGGAGGAAAAAGCCTCAGTATTCATTACAGTTTTTCCGAAAGTCCTTTCGGGAATTTATTAGTAGCTTCTACAGAAAAAGGAATCTGCTATATGGCTTTTGAAGACGATAAAGAAAAAGCATTCGGGGAACTGAAACAAAAGTTCCCTAATGCTTCTTTTATTGAAAAACAGGATGCTCTTCAAAAGAATGCACTGTCCATATTCGATAAAGACTGGACAAAACTCAACACAATAAAACTACACTTAAAAGGTACCGATTTTCAGTTGAAAGTATGGGAAAGTCTATTGACCATTCCGATGGGAAAGCTTTCTACGTATGGCAGCCTGGCAGAAAAAATTGGGAATCCTAAAGCTTCCAGAGCTGTTGGAACGGCTATCGGAAGTAATCCGGTTGCATTTCTTATTCCATGTCACCGCGTGATTCAGTCTACAGGGCATCTGGGAGGTTACAGATGGGGAAGTGATAGGAAGCAGCTTATTGTAGGTTGGGAAGGATCCCATATTTACTCTTAAAATATTTTATCACAAAAGGCACAAAAGGAATCTACATTATTAAGTTTTGGCTAAAGCCAATGGATTAGATTATTTTTTTTAATGGGCTTAAGTTCTTTCCGATTGATATAAAATTCGTGTCATTTGTGAATAACATTGGTGCCATTTGTGTTTAATGAAAGAATCTTTTGTGACTTTTGCGGTTGAAAAATATTAAATTTAAATTTCGACTAAAGTCTGTTTCTATTGATATAAAATTCGTGTCATTTGTGAAAAACATTGGTGTAATTTGTGTTTAATAATAAAAACATTTAATTAGAAAACTATGATGAGTCTCTTCGAAGAAATATCAGATTATCCACTGAATATCCTTCCCCATGATGGAACTGTTCATTATTACGGTAAGGTTTTCTCCAAAGAACAATCAGATTTTTACTATGATTATCTGCTCAGCCAGATTCCGTGGGAAAATGATGAAGCACTGATTTTTGGAAAATTAATTTTAACTAAAAGGAAAGTAGCCTGGTTTGGAGAAAAAGCTTTTGAATATACCTATTCGAAACGAACAAAATATGCCCAATTCTGGACTCCCGAATTACTGGAACTGAAGAAAAAATGTGAAGAAGTTTCGGGCGAAACCTACAATTCATGTCTGCTCAATTTATATCACGACGGAAGCGAAGGTATGGCTTACCACAGCGATGGGGAAACAGATCTGAAGAAACATGGAGCTATTGCTTCTTTAACCTTTGGAGCGGAAAGAAAATTTTTATTCAAACATAAAACAACCAAAGAAAAGGCAGAAATATTCCTCGAAAACGGAAGCTTATTAATTATGAAAGGAACCACTCAGGACCACTGGCTTCATAGACTTCCTCCCACTACAAAAGTGAAAACACCCAGAGTAAACCTGACCTTCAGAACCATTGAAGAATAGTTTTTAAAAGAATATTTATCCACAATTTTTGTTTATTACCTTTATCAATAGAAGTGGGCTTTAGCCCACTTAAAAAAAAAGAACAAAATCATCGGGCTTTAGCCAAAACCTAAAAACAAAAACTTCAACTCCTCAAAAATAAAAGAGCTGTTCAAACGAACAGCTCTTTCAATTTATTTTAAAACATCAGCTTCAATAGAGCTGTCGTTATATACTTTGATAAATGCCTTGGTGTAATCCTCTTTATTGGCAAAATTCGGGTTATCCATAAACTTTTGTGGATTGATGGCGAAAAGTGGGAACCACGTACTGCTGATCTGAATCTGGATTTTGTGTCCTTTTTTGAAGGTATGAACCACATCCTGAAGTCTGAAGTTTACAGCCGTCTTCTGGTTAGGAACCAAAGCTTCTCCCTTTTCTTTGGTATTTCTGAATCTTGCAGGCATGATCTCACTTCTTACCATCTGGTGATAGTTCCCATAGATAACACCTTCTTTCTTTTCTGCCGGCTTGAAATCTTCAGGATAAACATCAATTAATTTTACGGCAAAATCAGCATCTGTAGAAGTGGAAGCAATATTCAGTTTAGCCATAATCTCTCCGGCAAATGTAATATCATCAGTCAGTACATCGGTAGTAAAAGTTAATACATCTGGTCTTCCTACAGCAAATCTCTGATCTTCTGACATATAATTTTTTGGAGTGAATCCATTAAAATCTTTTAAGTGATCTGAACTCAATACAGGATTATTAGGATCACTGTAATATTCAGAATAGCCTTGTCCTGATGATTTTTTCAAGGTTTTATCAGCCAGATAGAAATTCACTTTCTGAGCATTTCTCGGAGGGTAAGAAGCAAATTCTTTCCATTCTTTAGCACCGGTATCATACATCAGCGCTTCAGGAAGTCCTGCATCTTCTTTGGTATTGCCTTTCAGGTAATGATTGAAAAATTTTGTTTCAATATTTTTTTGGTAGTAAGTAGCAATACTATCTCCAAAATACGTTTCACTGTGGAAATGTTTTCCCTGCTCCTGAGACCAGCCGCCATGGGAAAAAGGTCCCATTACTATGGTGTTTTTAGCTTTAGGGCTTGTCTTTTCAATAGTTTTATAAATATTCAGAGGACCAGAAAGATCTTCTGCATCAAACCATCCTCCGACAGTCATTACAGCGTGGTTAATATTCTTCAGGTGAGGAAGAAGACCTCTTTTCTGCCAGAATTCATCGTAGTTGGTATGATTCATAATTTCTGTCATGAAGAAATTATTCTTGTAATATTTTTCATATCCATCTTTCAGCGTACCCATATCTCTGTAGAATTTCAAACCGTCTTCAGAAGTCTGTTTGATGAAAGAATCCATATACCATGCCTGCTCTTCCGGTTGTGTTTTCTGAACGCCAAAAACAGGAAATGTTCTGAAATAGCCTAGCATAAATCTTCCGTTGTGAAGGAAGTCGTCATTCCAGAAATCGGAAATCGGTGCCTGTGGTGAAGAAGCTACCAAAGCAGGATGCTGTGACAACGTTCCTACAGCAGTATAGAATCCCGGGTATGATGTTCCGAATTGGCCTACTTTACCATTGTTATCTTTCACATTTTTCAAAAGCCATTCGATGGTGTCATATGTATCCGTACTTTCATCAACATCTTTTTTGGTTTTGCGCTCCACCTGCGGAGTCATATTGGTAAAAGTGCCTTCACTCATATATCTTCCGCGTACGTCCTGATACACGAAAATATACTTGTCTTTCATAAGATACGTGTTGGGACCTACCTTTGCTTTATATTCACTTTCTCCGTACGGTGCAATGCTGTAACAGGTTCTCTGCATCAGGAACGGATATTTGTTTTTGTTCGATATATCTTTCGGAATATATACCGCAGTAAAAAGTTTCACGCCATCACGCATTGGAATATAAAATTCTTTCTTGGTGAAATTGTCTTTAACGAAGGTATCTTTCTGTTCCGTTTTCTGAGCTTTTCCATGAATGAAAAAAAGAATACATAATACTGAAATATGGATTTTCATAAAAAAAATTTACCGCTAATTTAAAAATAAAAACATGTTTATTAATAATCTTGTTTAAAAGGTTGTTGTAAAAACCACCCCGTCAAAAATTCTTTGAATTTTCGCCACCCCTCCGGAGGAGGGGAATATTATATCTTCAGTTGTAACGGAGCTCAGGATTATATTTCAGGTTGCCCCATAGAAATAGCCGGAAAGATCCGGCCATTATCAAAATATATACAGAAGTATGATGTTGCTTTACTTCGTCTTTTTACCTGCAAATTTATTCAGTTTCATGCTGATGGAGAACATGATGTATCTTTTCAGGATGAGATCTTCACGGTCTTCAAAATAAGAATCGGTAATGGTTCTTCTCACGCTTTGATTTTGATTTAAAACGTCATACACCTTTACTTTTGCTGTAAACTGTTTTTTATAGAATGAATATCCAAGGCTGGTATTCCAGAAGTAGAAATCTTTTTTAAAGCCCGGAGCAATATTGGAATTGGTATTGTATTCAAAATCGTTTCCAAATACGAGATTGCCTTTCAGTATATAATTGGTCAGTTCAAGTTTTAATGACTGATTCGCTGTATTTACATTGGTTACATTATAATTGGTATAATTGGAGAAACTATATCCAAGTCTGTAAGAGGGCTTGATCGTCATTTTATCTTTAATTTCATAAGTAAGATTAAGACCTGGGTTTAGATTATAAGAATTGCTGGTGAAAGATTGCCCATCAATAAAACCGTTATTGTAAGCATAATTCATGGTGAATCTTGGATTGATAATAAGTTTATTATTCTTCCATTTCAATACTTTACTGAAACCTCCGCCGGCATTGATGCTTTTATTTCCGCTTACGTTGTCATAAGTGATTACCTGTTTTCCTGCATTATCATAGGTGGAAAAATTGATGATATCATTATTTCTGTACGTAAAACCAATATTGAAATAGTAGCTGAACTCTTTCACTTTATTATAATTATTGAAATATAAATAAAGATTGTTAGTCCAGGTATTTTTTAAGTCAGGGTTTCCCTGATAGGTAATCAAAGGATTGGATTCATCTTTATAAGGAGTCAGTTGTTCTGCTGTCGGAATGGTGAAGTTGGAATAGTTGTAAAAGCTTAAGGTTTTTCCTTCAGTCAGCTGATAGTAAAGGTTCACATTATATTGGGGCAGTACAAAATTTTTCTGAAGGTCATATTGCTGGCCGTTATAAATAGAATTTACCTTCATATCCGAAATATCAAGATTCATGGAAGCCCAGAAATTCAGTTTCTTTTTGCTAATCTGGTAAGTCAACTCAGGAGATATCTGATTGATTCTTTGCTTCATATTGTTGGATAAAAGCTGATTGTATTTAGTATAATCTCCTGTTGTATTATCAAAATCATTTACATTTCTCAAATCTCTGGAAGATCGGGTTTCATATTTCAATTCAAAACTTACACTTGAAGAATCGGAAACAGGTTCTGTATATCCGGCAGTAAAATTGAAACTGCTGTTCTGATTTTTATTTTTGGCTAACTGATCCCTGTTGTCTTTTGTGGTTCCATTAGTTTGATAGAACGTATTTTGAGATTGGTTCAGGTTATCTCTTTTAGATTCAGAAATGGAACTGTTCATATTAGCGGAAACCGAACGTCCTTTTTTCCTGAACTTTCTTGAAAAATAGAGGTATGGATTGAATGAATTGCTTTCCGAATCATTACTTGAATAAGCATTACTTTCATTTACAAGTTTGCCATTATTTAAAGTAGATGAACGTGAATTATTAAAATTGAAACTGCTGTTTTTCGTAAATCTTGGAGAAAGATAGATACTCGTCATAGAATCCAGCTTGATTTTAGCCGAAGTATCAAAGCTGTATTGTTTGGACTCATTTTCACCATTGCTTTCAGAATTGGTTTGAAGCGTGTAAGTAGGGAGAAGGGTAGATCTTGAAACTTTAGATCTTGTTTCCGTATTGGAATCGGAATGCATCAGGCTGAAGGAATCCAGATCGGCATCTTTTCCCAGCTTGTCACTGTAATTTAACCCAATTGTTGTAGACCTTTGAATTCCTTTCGTACCACCTCCCTGGTTATAGTAAGTCACATTTCCTACCGTTGAGACAGATCCTCCCTGCATCATCCAGGCATTCCGGCCATTTCCCATACTGTCAAAAACCTCATCTCTGGAGAATCCCTGAGAGTTGATATTATTGGAAGAAGCCAATAGGCTTATTTTCGTGTCACCCTTAAAATAACTGGCCAGTCCGCTTGCTTCATACCGCTTGTCTGATCCATAGCCGACCGTAAGTCTTGTCAGTAAACCTTTATTTTTCTTTTCATCAATATTAAAATTGATGGTGGTATTCTGAGATTTTGCTGCTTTTCCGCTGAGTTCTTCCTCCTTGGTTTTGGTGGTGGTGAACTGAATATTCTTAATAATATCTGCGGGTAAATTCTGAAGAGCAATTTTACCGTCTTTATCAAAGAAAGGCTTTCCATTGATCATGATCTGGTCTACTTCTTTGCCATTCACGGTAATCTTTCCTTCATTGCTGATTTCTACACCGGGGATTTGCTTCAGAAGCTCTTCAATTTTACTGTCTGGGCGTACTTTGATAGCAGCTGCATTAAATTCAATAGTGTCTTTTTTAATTTTTACCGGTGAAACGGTGATTTTTACTTCATCAATTTTATTTACAATACCTTGCTTCTCCAGCTGAATATCTCCCAGAGATAGCGACTGATCTATTTTTTCGAATTTTTTTGAATAGGAAGATAATTTATCAGCATCAATTTTGAGAATGGAAGGTTCTTTCATATCATCAATCTTCAGCGAGAATTTCCCTTCCCTATTGGTTGCCGTATAATTGATAATGGATGAATCTTTTTGTTTCAAAAGATAGACGGTGGCATTTTCTATCGCTTTCTTTTCGGAATCGGATATTTTTCCGTCAATGTGTAACTTTTGGGCGTGCAGAATAATGACAGTGAACATCAAAGTCAATAGCAACAGAGTTTTCTTCATTAGTTTTTTTTTCAGAGCCGTAAAAATATAAAAACATCCCAAAGTTGGGATGTTTCTATGCTTTTTTTGTGAAAATTTATTATTTTTTAATAAAAATTATGCTCTTAAATATCTTGAGTAAGCATATCCTTCCTGGCCGTCAGCATTTTTTACTTTCCACCAGTCATCAGAAGTTTGCTCAATGAGAGTTACAGAAGAACCTTTTGCAGCTTTACCTACAACGGCAGCTTCAGTAGAAGGTTCCTGTCTGATGTTAAGATTAGATTCTTCAGTAGCCACTGTTAAAGAAGCACCTGAAGCCAAACCTGCAACCTGTACATCAATATTGATATCTGAAGCAGAATAAGTAGAATCAATAGCTCCCAGAGCATTCCATACAGCATCTTTAGCTGCAGTATTGGAAGCATTTCCGGAAACATAAAGAATTCCGTCCTGCTCCTGAACCTGAAGATTGGAGATCCCTGCAGACTGTGCCGCTGAAACTACACTTGAATATTTATCTTGTAATTGGCTCATCTTAAATTATTTTACGATTAGGTTGTTGTTATACTTTCCGATTTTCAAAGCATCTACTGATTCCTTGATTTTTCTGGCCTGCAAAGCAGAAACATTTCCTGTAAGAGTAAGCTGTCCGTTGACAACTTCCACTTTTACAGAAGGGAAATCCTTCACTGCATCCTGAACTTTTTTCTGAACAGCAGGATCTACAGCAGATGCCGTTTCAACTGGTGCTGCAGGTGCAGGAGCTGCTACGGTAGACATATCCATTACGTCTTTTACTCCGCTGATGGCTTTTAATTTAGCAATCATTGCGTCTTTAGACTGTTGATCTGCGAAAGTACCGCTTAAGTGAGCTACACCTTCTTTTACTTCAACAGAAGCATTGGGATTAGAAGTTACTATAGTTGTAGCCTGAGTCTGAAGGTCGGCATCAGAAACTTTCTTTTTACAAGAAATAGCACCGAAAGATACAGCTACAGCTAATGCAGCCATTGCAATAGTTTTTTTCATATTGTATATTTATTAATGTTGTTATACACTCAAATGTAATAATAAAATTTGTACCAAAAGAATAAAAAGTCAATAAATGTTTCTTAATTTTTTTACAATATTTTCTAAACCAGGGTTTTAATTTTTGGGGATTAAAAACTTAATGTAAAATTCAACTCTATAGAAGAAAATCGTCTGCCAATTGAAAAACCATTATATTTGCGCAAATTGAACTATATATATGAAAGGACAGAATAAACTTTTTATAGCAATTATCATTGCCCTTCTTCTGGGAGTAGGAATCGGAGGTATTGTACACGTGAGCTATCCGGATAGTGCAGAACCCTTTTCTAAAAACATAAAACTGTTGGGAACGGTTTTTATCAGATTGGTACAGATGATTATTGCTCCATTGGTTTTTACGACATTAGTAGTAGGGATTGCCAAAATGAGTGATATCAAAATGATTGGAAGAGTAGGTACAAAAGCCATGCTTTGGTTTATTTCAGCTTCTCTGATTTCCCTTTTTATCGGGTTGATCCTTGTTAACTGGCTGGAGCCGGGACATGTTACCAAATTACCAATTCAGGATGTCGCTTCTGCTGACGAACTTCTTAAAAGCAGCAAAAGTTTTTCCATGGAAGATTTCGTAAAACACATGATTCCTAAAAGTTTATTTGAAGCCTTCGCTACCAACGAAGTACTGCAGATTGTTGTATTTGCGGTGATGTTTGGAGTTGCTTTGGCTAATCTGGGAGAAGAATATGCTAAACCAGTTGTGAAACTATTTGATATTATTGCTCACGCCATTCTTAAAATGGTAGGGTATATCATGTGGTTTGCTCCGCTTGGAGTATTGGGAGCTATTGCAGCCGTAGTGGCCACCAATGGTTTTGAAATTTTTAAAGTATATGCTATTTATTTAAGAGACTTCTTCTTTGCTATAGGAGTTCTTTGGCTGGTCCTTTTACTGGTAGGATATTTCATCCTAGGAAACCGTCTTTTTGACCTTTTAAAAAGAATTAAAGAACCTTTGCTAATTGCTTTCTCTACAACAAGTTCAGAAGCAGTATTCCCGAAATTGGTGGAAGAACTGGAGAAATTCGGGTGTAACAGCAGAGTAGTTTCTTTTATTTTACCATTAGGATATTCATTCAATCTGGATGGAAGTATGATGTACATGACATTTGCTTCAATCTTTATTGCTCAGATCTACGGAATCGAAATGACCCTTGGACAGCAGATCACTATGCTTTTGGTACTAATGCTTACGTCAAAAGGGATTGCAGGAGTTCCAAGAGCTTCTCTGGTAATTATTGTGGCAACATGTTCAATGTTTGGTATCCCGCCGGAAGGTATTGCTTTGATTTTACCAATTGACCATTTCTGTGATATGGGTAGAAGTATGACCAACGTACTTGGAAATACGCTGGCAACCACAGCAGTTTCAAAATGGGAAGGGCAGTTAACTGAACCATTAGACAAAATTTAAATATCAATGAGTTTAAACAACTTAGAAAATCATAAAAGCCATATTGAAAAATATGGCTTTGCTGTTATCAATGATGTGTTTTCGCAGAAAGAACTGGAAGACATCAATGTTGTTCTGCAAAATATAGACACTTCAAAAGAAAATTTTAGAAAGTCTGAAGACCTTTTTGCTATCAGGCAGTTCTTAAAAGAAGTTCCGGAAATCAAAGATCTTGTGTTTAATGAAAACATCCGGAAAGTGATAAAGGAAATTTTTGGAGAAAAATATTTTGTGGTTAAAAGTATCTATTTTGATAAGCCTGAAACCTCCAACTGGTATGTGGCCTATCATCAGGATCTTACTATTTCTGTGGATAAGAAGTTGGAACTCGCTAATTTCGGACCTTGGACCACCAAACAAAATCAGTTTGCGGTACAGCCTCCACTCAACGTTTTGGAAAATATCTATACCATCAGAATCCATCTGGATGATACGGATGAAAATAACGGAGCATTGAAAGTAGTTCCCAAATCTCATGCAAAAGGCATTTACAGACCCGAGACTATTGATTGGACTGTAGAAACAGAAGAAATCTGCAACGTAGAAAAAGGGGGAATTATGCTGATGAAACCTTTAACGCTTCATGGTTCCAACCGAACCACCAACGGAAAGAAAAGAAGAGTCATCCACATCGAATTTTCTGATATGGAACTTCCGGAAGTCCTGCAATGGTCGGAAAGAATGAATTGAAAAATAAACCCTTCTTCAAAATTCTGAAGAAGGGTTTATTTTAGTATTAATCACAGGAGATGATTTCACCATACGGCTTGTCTATATTTTCTTTATGATAGGAGAGAAATAGCAGGCCTTCTTTAGGGTTGGGATCCCAGAAAGATGTTGGTGTGGAGACTTTCATCTTTGTTTTCAGTATATTTTCAATCATACTATCCTTACTTCCAAAAGTTGTAACAGGAGTAATTTCCTGAATTTTTGATGTATCATCTATTTTTACTTTATAGATAGCAAAAGACTGCTTAGGCTTGAATCCACTGATCTTTGATAAATCAGATCTATATTCGGTTCGGGTTTCATCATAGCAACGGGTAAACTGTAAGCCTATAAACCTGAATGTATTATTATTTAAATAAGTAAAGGCTTTTTCCAGATTTTTAAGCCACGATTTTTCATCTTTTGTTGGTTTATTTTCCAGTTTTGATTTTGGAGTACAGGATGAAATGGAATAGGTGTTATTGTATTGGTTTAAAAAGATCAGATATCTTTCATTGACCAGGACATCAATTTCACAAGCTCCGGAATAGGAATTTCCAATGAGTCCTCTCACATTCATCGTTTTGAATGTTTTAGCTCCCTTATATACTTTTTCAATTTCAATATCTGCTTTATAGGATCTTTGCTCAGTATTTTCGCCATATACTTTCAAAATTCTGATAATACCTACAAATTCTGAATTTTGATAATTGTATGCTAAGGTTTCATATACACATTTACAAGCTGAAACTTTTATAATGCTTAAAAGTAAAAAGAGTAGTAATGATAATTTTTTCATAGGTGTTGTTTTTTGTTTTTTTACTTCACAGCAATTTCATCAATAAAGATATAAGCATCACCGCCTGCTCCCTGATGCCATTCCGGAAGTTTTCCGAAGTAGTAAGCTTTTACTTTAATATATCGTGCTTCGGTAGGAAGAATTTCTGTTGAAAAGTCTTTGATCTGTACTTTTTCATCCTTAGGATCAATAGTATTGTCAACCGTTTTCAGTAGGACAAAATCTTTTCCGTTCATGGAGGCGTAATATTCTACTTTTTTAGGCATTATAATCCATGCTTTGCTGTCCTGAAGGTAAGTGGAAGATAATGATTTTATGTTCTTAGGGGACTTAAAATCAATGACTGCCTCAAAATTTTGTCCCTGATATCCGTGCCATTCCCCTTTTCTCCAGTTCACATCTCCTCTGATACCGTCAATAAGAGCAAGGTTTCCGGTAGCGCTGTACTGTGGTGTCACTTTTGATAAAATATTAATATCCCAGTAATTAGGTCTTCTGTTGAAGTGAGCTGTGGTTACAGAACTTTTTTCTCCGTTTCTTTCAGCATAAGCCATTACCTGAGTGGTTTTGGTGATGGAGAATGGTCCTTTATAGGTAGAGAACGTCTTTCTTTTATTGCTGTCACTTTCATCTATCGTCATGTAGTACACTTTGTCATTGGCATTAAGTGGAGTGATTTCTACCTTGGTAGAAAAATCAAAAATTCTGTCTGCAGCAATTACTGGTGAAGCGGTTTGTTCAGCATATTTAAAATCTTTAGCCGATTTCACATTTTCGAATCCCAGTTTTTTAAGTCCAGCTCTGCCAGTAGTTTTGGTAATTGTTCTGGTAGTACCGTCTTCAAGATGAATTTTAATTTCGTCAAAATAAGGCGTTGTGGTTTCCCATTCCGGTAATCCCGGAGTGACAGAATAAATTCCCATTGAGCTTAAAACATACCATGCACTCATCTGGCCACAGTCTTCATTTCCGATAAGGCCGTCAGGTGTATTTTTATAAAAATTATCAAGGATGTATTTGATTTTTGCATCTGTTTTTTCTGGCTTATCAACGAAATTATATAAATAAGCAATGTGATGGCTTGGTTCATTTCCCTGGGCGTATTGTCCTATCAATCCTGTGATATCCACTTGTTCTCTTCCCGTTGTTTTATCAGGTGCTGTAAAAATAGCATCAATGAACTGTTCAAATTTTTCTTTTCCGCCATGCGCTGCAATAAGCCCCGGAATATCCTGCTGTACAGAATATGAATAATGCCACGAGTTTCCTTCCGTATAATTGTTATTGACTTCTCTCGGATCAAAAGGCTCATACCAGTTCCCGTTTTTTCTTGGCTGCATAAAACCTGTTTTTGGATTGTAAAGGTTTTTCCAGTTCTGAGAACGTTTCATGAAATACTGATAGTCTTCTTTCTTGCCTAAAATTTTCGCCATTTGAGCAATACACCAATCGTCATAGGCATATTCTACTGTTTTGGAAACACTTTCATGCTCGTCATCTATGCTGATATAATGATTCTGTTTGTAAGCATTCAAACCAAAAATATCCTGCATGGCAGAACCTTTTGCAGCCTGAAATGCCTTTTCATAATCAAACCCCTGAATTCCCTTAGCCATAGCATCTGCAATGACGGAAACAGAGTGATAGCCAATCATACATTCTGTTTCGTTGGAAGCCAGTTCCCATACCGGAAGTTTTCCTCCCTGTTCGTATTGTTTAATGAAGGTATTGATAAAATCAGCAGTTCTTTTTCTGTCAATTAAAGTCATCAGCGGATGAGCGCCTCTGAAGGTGTCCCAAAGTGAAAATACAGTGTAATAATCAAAACCATTGGCGGTATAAAGCTTGTTATCTCTGCCTCGGTATTTTCTGTCAACATCCATATTGATGTTCGGTTGTGTGAAAACATGGTAGAGTGCAGTATAAAAAACAGCTAATTTGTTTTTATCATCAGATTTCACCTCAATTTTGGAAAGTTCTTTATCCCAATTCGTTTCTGCCTGTTTTTTTACTGCTTCAAAATCATTAGATGTTCCTTCTGCCAGCATATTTTTTACTGCTCCTTCATAGCCTGTAGGCGAAACAGAGACTTTTACATTGATCTTTTCTCCTTTTTTAACATTAGCTGAAAATGCCAGAGCAAGTTTTGTCCCCGTAAAAAGATTGTCTTCTTCTTTTCCATTGGTGTCTTTTTTTGAAATTTTCATAGGCTTTGAAAACACAATTCTGGCATAGATGTACTGATTGGTAGCCCACGCTTCACTTCTTCTGAAAACTTCAATGGTTGTATCATCAATAATCTTTACTTCACCTTCCAGAAGCTTATCTCTGTGGTTGAGGTCTAAAATGATATTGGCATTTCCGGCATTGTTGAAAGTGTATTCATGATACCCGACTCTTTTTGTCGTTGTAAGGCGAACATCAATATTATTTTTATCTAATTTTACAGCATAGAATCCTGCTGTTACTTTTTCATTTTTATGCGAAAATTTTGAAGAATAGTCTTTGCTGTTCAGGCTTGGATTTCCCATAGTAGGCATCAGCATAATGTCTCCATAATCAGAAACTCCTGTACCGTTTAAATGAGTATGAGAAAAACCGTAGATGACAGAATCCGAATAATGGTATCCGCTGCATCCGTCCCAGCTTCCGTCAATTCTGGTATCGGGAGAAAGCTGTACCATTCCAAAAGGAACAATTGCCCCTGGAAAAGTGTGACCATGGCCTCCGGTTCCTATCATGGGGTTGACATATTGGGAATAATTCTGTGCGGAAATAATTTGAGTAATACATATGGAAAATGCAATAAGCCCTTTTTTCATGTTTTGATTTTAAAGAACGAAGATATTGAAAAACAGTAAAAGAGATGTAATAAAAGAACATTACGGTTTGTCTTATTAAAAACGATATAATTCATGAAGAAGACACTACTTGCTGTAATTATGCTGTTGCCCTTAGCTGCATTGGCCCAAAGTATAACAGGGAAGATCACCCAAACCGGAAATGCTGTTCCCTACATTGAGGTGATTGCCGTAAAAGATCAGAAGCAGCAGACTGCTATTTCGGATGAAAACGGAAATTACTCTCTGAAACTTTTAGAAAACGGAAACTATACTATCAGACTTATCCAGGATGGTATTGAAATATCCCATAAAGATATTGCTATTAACGGACCAGTAAAACAGGACTTTTTTATTGAAAAAAAGAATGAAAAACAAATCGAAGGGGTTACGCTTACTGCCAGAAAAAAACTGATTGAGAGAAAAGCAGACAGATTGGTTTTCAATGTATCCAATTCTGTTGCCTCACAGGGGATGGATGCTGTGGATGCTCTTGCGACAACTCCTCTGGTTAAAGTAGATGATAACACCGGAGTTTCCATCGTTGGGAAAAGTGGGGTGGCAGTAATGATTAACGACAGAATTCTGAATTTGTCAGATGCTGAACTGGTTACCTATCTCAAAAGTCTCAGATCTGAAAATATAGAAAAAATTGAAGTCATCACAGCACCTCCTGCCAAATATGAAGCACAGGGAAACAGCGGATTGATCAATATTGTTTTAAAGAAAAATCAAAACCTGGGATGGAGTGGAAGCCTTACCAGCAGTCTTCAGCAGCAAACCTATACCGGGAATTCAAACAGTGTAACCGTAAATTATCAGAACGAAAAACTGCGTTCTTCCTTAAAGCTGAGACAGAATAAAAATGAAAAACATTCCTATGAAAACTATTGGATAGAAGGTGAAGATGGTCTTAAAAGTAACGATAACAGAAGAGATTTCGGGGATGGACTGGGGGCCAATTTAAGTTTGGATTATCAGTTAAGTAAAAAGTCCAATGTCGGATTTATTTATGATTTCGGATTCGGACATTCCAATATGGATATCAGAAATACTTCAAACTATTTCCAGAATGGGATTTATACCAATACACTACTCACCGATGCAGAGCACAGAGCTACAGGAAGACAACATACGGCCAGCGCGTATTATGATCTGAAATTCGGGAAACAGGATAATAAACTGAGTATCACAGGAAATTATTTTTCCAATACTCCGGAAACAATTATTGATTTTACTACAACAGAGAGTTCGGGAGACAGATTTGTGGTAAAATCGCCTTCTATGGTGGATTATAAAATTTATTCCGGGCAGGCGGATCTTACATTGCCTTATCAGTTTGCAAAGACAGAAGCTGGAGTGAAATTCACCAATTTTGATAATAACTCCAGTATATTTTATCAGAACTTAACGAACGGACAATATATTACAGATCCTTTGAAAAGCAATGAATTTGAATATAACGAAAAAAATTATGCAGTTTATATAAGTTTTGAAAAGTCATTCAACGAAAAATGGTCGGCAAAAGCAGGTTTACGTTACGAATATTCGGTGGTCAACGGAAATTCTTTAACTTCCGGACAGCAGACTGAAAATTCGTATGGGAAATTTTTTCCAACGGCCTATATCAGCTATAAAAGCAATGAAAACCATACTTTCAACCTGAATTATTCCAAAAGAATCAATAGACCGGGATTCCGAGCGATCAATCCCTACCGCTGGTACATCAATATCAATTCTTATTTTACCGGAAATCCTTTCCTGAAGCCCTCTATCAATCATAATTTTGAACTTTCCTACGTGTACAAAGGAAAATTATCGGCATCAGCTTATTTTCAGAGAACCGTGGAAGCATTTAGTCAGCTTGCCACCCTGAAAGGAGAAAACAGGGTGAGTACTTTTGAAAATTATTACAACCAGAACAGCATGGGAGTTTCCCTTAACTATTCAGATACTTTTTTCAAAAAATGGGAAGCGAATTACTCGGCCAATTATTCTTATATGAATACGGATGTTTTTGCAACCGATGCTCTTGCCAGAAAAGGGAATAGTTATGATTTCGATTTTCAGAATAATATATCACTCAATCAAAGTAAAACAATACAGCTGATTCTGAATTACTGGTTCCGTCTGCCTTCCAATTCCGGAAATTCCTATATGAAGTTTGCTGGAAATCTTACTTCAGGGATGAAGCTGAATCTTATGGAAAAGAACCTTCAGCTGAATATATTTGTTTCAGATATATTAAAGCAAGGCAAAAGTCTGGGAGAAATTTATTATACAACAGGAACACATTCTTACAATAATTACTACGACGCCAGAAGACTTACTTTATCAGCAACCTATACTTTTGGAAATAAAAAAGTAAAAGGAATGGATCGCAATGTAAGGTTTGATGAAAAGAACAGAGCCAATTAATACTCTGACTTTAAATTGTTTTTGATGCATGCCATTCTGAATGAAACGGAGTGGAATGAAGAATCTTTTATTTTATGAGGTTCTTCATTCGTCAGAAATCGAAGATTCGATATAGTCAATGACAAAACAGAAAATTTCTACACTTCTCCCTCAAAGAAATCATTGAGATAGTCCTCTTTGTCTTTTTCTTCCCGTCCGGAACCCAGATATTTTTTCCAGGACTGAGATTCATAATATACAATGCCCATTTCCCAGACACAGTAAGTTGGAAGATGGGTTTTGTTTCTTTCCCATACTTCAAATTTTCCGGAACCATCATAATATACGCTTTCCCACAATTCATTTTCACTGCGCCATGTGCAGACTAACAGGAGATAATTTTCTCCACAGCGATGCATGATGACGAATCCCAGATCATCGATGTTTTTAAAATTTTCTTCAGCATTTTCAATACACAATTGTGCATTATCAATGTCCTGCCGGGAAACTTCCGAAGGATCACTTGCGAGGTCATACCATTTGAATTTCGTCTTTCCAATGGTAAATATTCCTTTTGGCTGTGCGTATTTGGAAGGATAGGTATTGGTTCTCATATCAATTGCTTTCTGAGGTTGGGTGTAATGTCAGGATAAAAATCACAAATAAGAAATTTTTAACGATCTGATTTATCACCTGATATTATAGATTTTATTGATTCTAAATTACCGAAAAAATCCGTAAATTTGTAAACAATTTATATTTATATGTTGACGAAAGAAAAGGTTCAGGAATTCCTTAAAGAAATAGAAGTAGACGATTTGGTGAATAATCTTCAGATTATGGGTAACGATGTTTATATTGACATGACTGCTCATTCACCTGCAATGCACGAAAAGAAAAAACTGGAGGCTGCCATGAAACAGGCTTTTGCCAGTGAGTTTGGAGAAGACATTCATTTAAAACTTAAAATCGTTTCTCCGGAGCCTAGTGAAATTCAGCAAAGTCAGATCAAAGGAAAACAAATTCCGGGAATTCAAAATATTATCGCTATTGCTTCCGGTAAAGGAGGAGTAGGGAAGTCTACCGTTTCTGCAAATATGGCAGTAACGTTAGCCAAAATGGGCTTTAAAGTAGGATTATTGGATGCAGATATCTACGGTCCTTCAGTTCCTACCATGTTCGATACAGAGGGACAGAAACCAATTTCTGTAGAAGTGAATGGTAAAAATCTGATGAAGCCTATCGAAAATTATGGAGTTAAAATGCTTTCAATAGGATATTTCTCCGGCGCTAATCAGGCTGTAGTGTGGAGAGGTCCTATGGCTTCAAAAGCTTTGAACCAGATGATCAGAGATGCTGCATGGGGAGAGCTGGATTTCTTATTAATTGACCTTCCTCCAGGAACAGGGGATATTCACTTGTCAATTATCCAGGAAGTGCCTGTAACAGGAGCGGTCATCGTAAGTACACCTCAGCATGTTGCATTAGCAGATGTAAGAAAAGGAATTGCGATGTTCCAGATGGAAAGCATTAACATTCCGGTTCTTGGATTGATCGAAAATATGGCATATTTTACACCGGAAGAACTTCCTGACAATAAATATTATATCTTTGGAAACCAGGGAGCACAATATTTAGCGGAAGATCTTGGAATTCCTGTATTAGGAGAAATTCCATTGATCCAAAGCATCAGAGAAGCAGGAGACGTTGGAAGACCAGCTGCGCTTCAGGAAGGATCTAAAATTGCAGATATCTACACAGAAACTGCCAGAAAAATGGTAGAAAGTTTAGTGGAAAGAAATAAAAATCTTCCTCCTACTGAAGCTGTGAAGATTTCTACGATGGCAGGATGCTCGCCAAAAGCAAAATAATAATAATTTCAATAAAATTTGAAAAAACCGAATTGAACTGAAAAAATATGGAAACAAACATAACGCACGAAGATACCGTAACAAGAGTAATGGAAGCTCTGGAAAGCATCAGACCATTTTTGAATAAAGACGGAGGTGATATTGAGCTTATTGATGTGAAAGATAATCAGGTGTTTGTGAAACTTTTAGGTAACTGTTCCGGGTGTTCATTGAATTTTTCAACCTTAAAACTGGGTGTTGAAAATACAATCAAACAACATGCTCCGGAAATCGAAAAGGTAATCAACGTAGAGTAAAATATATCTGAGATATTTTTAAAAAGACAGGCTTTTTTAAGGCCTGTCTTTTTATTTGCATATTGAGTCCACTAAGCCTACCAAACCCGTCAGGTTTATGATGAAATTTTTCAGACTCAAAAAAAATGTTTTTATTGTTTTACAACTTTGTTTCCTACCCCTTCTATAGAAACATCCGGCTTTCCTGATTTTGTTCCGGAAGTCCGGTAGTAGACCATATTGCCGCCACCTTCCATGGAGATTTTATCCACTTTATCGATGTATACTTTATTACCTGTTCCTGAAACCGTAATTTTTTTAGCACTTCCTTTGACTGTTAATGTGTTGTCGCCACCTTCTACCTCAACAACGCCTCCATTGAGAGCGTAATTCAGCTTGTGGCCCACACCTTCTATATGTACCACCTTATCGCTTTCTGTTTTTTCTACTCCTTTTGTAGATTCTACTTTTCTTGATTGCGAAAATGCAGTAGCTGTTCCCAGCAGCAGGAAACAAAGAATTCCTGCAGTTTTAATATTTTTCATTGTGAATTGGGTTTTTGTTGAGGATAAATATAGATATAAAATGCTTTTTTCAAGAATTTTAAAAGTTAAATCATCATAAATAATCAGGTTGCTTCAGGAGACGGTTTTTGTAATAATTTCTTTAACTACCTTTAATACTTCAGTAGATTTTTCCCGGATGATTAATGCATTCTTTTTATTTTTGATCAGCTCAGTGAAGTTATTGTCTTCCATATTAATGTCTACGATAAAAGCTCCATACTTGAGTGCGGTTTCGGCAATGGCAATAGGAAGGCTCGTTGCTCCGGAAGTACCAACAATAAAAAGAACACCACTGTTTTTGGCAATTTTAAGTGCACTGAATTTTTTGTTCGTTTTTTCATCATAATATTCATCAAACCATAAAATATTCGGGCGCATCCAATGCCCGCAATGAGCACAGGTTAAAAATTCTTTATCTTTCGCGGTAAGATCTTCATCCAGATCTTTGCTTTGTATGTCCACAGGCAGATCCATAATTTCTTTACATCCGTTTGAGCATTTAATCTCCCGGTTATTCCCATGGATTTCATAGATTCTTTGGCTTCCGGAACGGCGGTGAAGGTTGTCAATATTTTGGGTAAGCAGATGAAATCTGTCCTGAAGTTGAGTTTCAATATCTGCCAATGCAAAATGACTTTCGTTGGGAGAAGCATTTTCAAACATTTTTTTTCTGAAAAGAGAATACTGCAGAACTTCTTCCGGATGCTGTCTGAAATAACGTAACGTTCCAAATTCTTCAGGCTTGTGAAACTGAGTTCCTTTTACCCAAATTCCATCTATTCCACGATAAGTAGGAATACCACTGTCTGATGAAATTCCTGCACCGGTAAGAAATGTAAAGAGATTTCGTTTTTCTTTATGCCAGACTTGTTGAATAATATTCTCTAATTGATTTTCCATTGTGTTATTAAAAGTTTAAAACTAATGAATTTTCCAGTAACAAAAAAGCCCCGGAATCTCCGAAGCTTTTTCAATCAACTAAATATTATATTTTATCTTACAATGACTCTTTTGATCTGTCCTTCCAAAGTTTTTACAAGATAAACTCCCGTAGAAAGGTTAGCAGTGCTTATGGTTAAAGCATTCTTTTCTTTCCCGATCAATTTTCCGGACATATCGTACAATTCATAATCCTGTTTTCTGTTAAAATAAAGAGTATTTCCTTTGTTGACAGGATTGGGGAATATAGTAAAGGTGGCCTGTTCGGTTTTTATTTCACCTGTTCCTAGTGTTGCAGGCGTGGCCACTTCATATATGGATAAAGTTCCGCTGATTTCGTTGGCGATAATCACATAACCTTTATTGGTTGTAGTGTTTTCAGGAGCGATGTAGATAATTCCTTCAGGACCATTATCACCTCCGTATGCTGAAGTAGAACGGGAATTTTTGTAGTCTGTAAACGTAGGGGTATTAGGATCTGTAATATTATAAACCATAACACCACCAGTTCTTTCTAAAGTAATGAAAGCATACGTCTGGTCATTGATTTTCCCTAATGCTACTCCTTCCGGTTCCGGACCTTTGGCACGGCTTCTGTTTTTAGTAGCGTTAGACTCATTATCCGCATTGAAAATCAAAGGATGATAAGCTGAAATATATCGTTCAAACTGATCTCCGCTGTCATATACAATCTGTTTAGTATCAGCATTGAAAATAGAGAATGAACGGGCCCCTAAAGCTGCCATTTCTTCAAACTCTGCATCTCCATCCATATTTCCTGTAGCAGATGAAATCCTGAATCTGCCGAGGTTATAGGAAGCTTTTAAAACATTGGCATTCGGAAACAATACAGGATCTAAAATATAAGTGCTTGCTCCCACAGTCGTTCTTTCGCTAAATCCTGAAAGATCCTTTTCATCACCTTCATTAGCGGTTACAATATAGTTGGTGTTTCCTACTTTGTAATTTTGTACTGCATCCGGTACATAATACGCTTTTACCGGCCAGTTGGCGATTAGAACCTCACCATTATTGTCTGAAGCATCAAATCCGTTACCCGGAAGACTCATGTCTTTTTTGCCCAATCCCCAGATACCTGTGATCGTTTTGGTAGCCAGGTTTATTTCAGCAATGGCATTATTTTCCTGAAGGGTTACCCATGCTTTCTGACTGTCGGCACTGATGGTTACATATTCAGGTTCCAGATCCTGAGAAAGGGTATTATTTGTTCTTACTTTTCTTAAACCGGTAGCGGTCAAAGCTGCTACCTGATTATCAAAACTATTAAAATTAAGTGTCGTTACATTACTTTGGGTAAGATTTCCAACACCTCCTGAAATGTCAATGATACTAATAGTTCCTTCAGGATCTACGGTATAAGCGTCATTAGGCTCTCCTTCGTTGGCAGTAACTACTTTTGTTCCGTCAGGGGAGAATGTTATCATATCCGGTAAAGCTCCTACAGTTACCTGCTTAAGGAAATTTCCATTGATGTCAAAAAATACCACAGATCCATTTTGCTGAGGATCAGTATTGGGAGAGGCGGCTGCAATAATTCCGTTTTTCACAGCGATACTTGTGATCCCACCGTAAGGAGCCATATTCACTGTTTTTATGACTGAGGGTATTGAAGGATTACTGAAATCAATAATATCAAAAACATCCGTAATGGAGCTGATCGTAAATAAACGTTGTGTTGACGGATCATGAACTACAATTTCTGTAGAGCTGCTATTATTTCCTGAAGGATCAAAACTTAGAAGATAATTCAGTTGGATCTGATGAGAAGGAACCGGAGCCGCTTTATCATTATCTACAATATAAACCGTTGCAGAATTGTCTCCTGAAATAGTTGCTCCAACAGGATTTTCAAGGCTTACCACAAAATATTCAGCCTGCTGTTCTGCCACTGTGTCATCAATAATCGGAATATTGACGGTATAACTCGTTGTAGATGGAGTGATATTAATAGTTTGATTAGTTAAAGTAAAATCATTACCGTCAGCTGTACTGAACGGTGCTGGCTTTACAACCAGATTCACTGTAGAGGTAGAAGGATTGGTAATATTGATTTTAAATGCAAGATTTCCTGAATTTTCATTGACTTTGATGAAATTCTTTTCTAAAGAAATTGCTGTTCCGGCAGTGGTAAAAGTACTGGAAGTAACGGCAGTAAGCCCATTATCATTGAAATCTTCTACCATATTGGGCTTGAGAGCCAGATAATAAGTCTGCCCTGGCACTAGTCCGGAAGTTGGGATTACAGTGATGGTATTGTTGCTGAAAGTTGTAGTGAACGGAACTTGTGTACCTGTAGCATTTCCAAGACGGAATTCAATAAGATTTTGTGCATTGGAATTGTTGAGTGCAGAATTATCAGTTAATCTTACATTTTCATTGAAAGATAGGGTTGGATTTACAGTTGTTGAAGCGTTATTGGTATTATGGGCAGGCAGGTAAGTGACTGTTGGTGGAGTAGTATCAACATTTCCTGCAGGAGTGGCGTCCACCGTAAAGTTGTCAAAACGATTGTTTCCTCCTGTTCCGCCTCCCGTTGCGGAAAATTCTACCTTTAATTTAAAGTTAGGGTTGTTGTTGGCTCCCTGTATAGTGGAAAAATCCAATGTAACCAATTGTGGATCGGCATCCTGAGGATTCACCGTCTGAAACTGCATAAAAGTAGTTCCGTCGGTGGAATAAGACCATGTCTGTGTTCCTGCTCCCTGACCGGATCTTCTGGTGGTGAACTTAACAACGATGTTATTATAGCCCGTTGTAGGAAGATTAAACTGTAAAGCCCCTCCAATCGGATTATTGAATCTTAAATGGGTTCCGGAAACATCACCGTTTCTTGCATTTAAATTTTGCAGACTAAAATTTTGTCCGGTACCTCCGGCAAAATCGATGACACTTGTTCCTCCTGCTATAGGTGCAAGAGAACCGTTCACCATCGTAGAAGCAGGGGTAGTAACTGTAGCTGCAGAAGTATTATCGTTAAAATTCCAGTAATGAATCAGTGTCTGTCCGAAAAGACCGCTCTGAAAGAAGAATGCGGCAATCACAGACCCTTTTAATAGGTAGTTGTTGATCATTTTTTATTTCAATTAGATAAATACAAAAATGAACTTTATACCTTGCAATTATTTTAATGGAACTTTAAGAAATGTTTAAAAAATAGGTTTATTTCCAATAAAAAATAAAAATTATGTGAATAAGAAACTTTATAGTGAAATTATTTTCCTGATTTTCCCGAAAAATTTAAAATCGTTCTTGATTTATTTCCTTCCAAAGGATGTTTCTGCATATAAAAATATCCTGAAACAGCAGTCACAAGCAAGAGTACAAAAATAACCAGAACAATTCTTTTTAACATGTCTCTCATAGCGCTAAATTTTTAATATCTCTAATTTCTAAAGTAGATGTAGGGTATCCTTTTTGTGTCACATTGATCATTGCTCTACCCACTTCGTGTAAAGTTAATGATTTTGACTGAAAAAAAATAGGAAAAATCCAAATAAAAGGTTTAAAAAACCACTTTACATTGGTTTGACCCTCAACAGGTTTCATGAATCCGGGACGGAAATTATAAGCTCCTCTGAAACCCATTCTTTTCAAATCATTTTCTGTTCTGCCTTTTACCCGTGCCCACATCAGTTTTCCACTCTCCGTACTGTCTGTACTTGCCCCGGATACGTAGTTGAACACCATTTCAGGATTTTGGTTCAAAACAGCTTTGGCAAAGTGAAGCGTTGTATCGTAAGTGATTTTGGTATATTCTTCTTCCTTCATGCCAACGCTGCTGATTCCGGCACAGAAAAAACAGGCATCATAACCTTTCAGTTTTTCATCATGAAGATCTATCGAAAGGAAGTCAGAGACAAGGTATTCTTTCAGCTTGGGATGTGTTTTACCGGAGGGTTTTCGGCTTATACTCAGGATTTCAGAAACATTTGGATTTTCAAGACATTCCATTAAAACACCTTCGCCTACCATTCCTGTTGCTCCTGTAAGAAGTATTTTGATTGGGTTCATTGCTTTGCTATTGATATGGGTATGACGGATGGGGATGGGGTTTTACTTTAAAATTTTAGATAAAAGATAAAAGATAAAAGATAAAAGATAAAAGATAAAAGATAAAAGATAAAAGATAAAAGATAAAAGATAAAAGATGTTGTCTTAAATGTCCGGATTCAATAATTCAATAGGGGTGGGCTTTAGCCCGCCTTAAAAAATGAGCTACCTTCTATTGGCTTTAGCCAAAACTTAATAATAGAAATTGCTTCGTCACATTGTTCCTCGCAATGACATGGAAATGTTTTTAAAATAGAAAGCCAGCTCAAAAATAGCTGGCTTTCAATCGTATTGTTTGTTGTTACTTTTTATGTTGCAGCTGACTGTAAATATTATGGATCAATCCGTCTGCTACGGAAATTTTTGGAACAAAAATTTTGTTGATATCAGACCACGACATCACATTGTTGAAGACGCCCAGGGCGTGTACCAGTACATCAGCACGGTCTTCTCTCAGGTTGTAGTTGGTCATTCTTTCTTCTACGGAAAGCTCATTGAATTCTTTGTAAACCTTTTTCAGATGAGACAAAGACATCGGTTTTCCGTCTTTGGTTTTACTCATAGAGAATACTTTGTTGATATTTCCTCCGGAACCGATAGCAACAATTGGTTTTTTGCTGACAATATTTTTTTTGATCTCATCCTTCATTTCTTTCCAGTTGTCCATAGTCACAAGATTATTGAGAAGACGGATCGTTCCGATATTGAAAGATTTTTCATAGACCATTTTACCATTTTCATAGAAGGTAAGCTCTGTAGAACCTCCACCAACGTCAATATATAGATAGGCAAATTCTTTATCAAGACCTTCTGCAACATGATTTTCATAAATCAGGGTAGCTTCCTCATCACCGGAAATAATTTCAATATTGATTCCTGATGTATCTTTTACCAGATTGATGATATCATTACCGTTGGCAGCATCACGCATGGCACTGGTAGCACAGGCCCTGTAATGATCTACTTTGTATATTTTCATCAGGTCACTAAAGATCTTCATGGAATCAATGACCATTTTCTCTCTCTCCGGACCAATTTTTCCGATGGTAAAAACATCCATTCCCAGTCTCAGAGGAATTCTGAGAAGGTTGAGCTTGATGAATTCAGGCTTTCTGTTGTTGATCTTTACTTCATTGATTAGAAGGCGGGCTGCATTACTCCCTATGTCTATCGCTGCTATCTTCATTTCTTGCTTGTTTTAGCTTTTAAATATTTATAGGTTTCTATTTGTGATCGGCATTCGTGTTTATCATTTCTTACGTATTCATTGCTCAGTTTTTTGTCTAAAATCCTTGCCTTTACGTTATCTTTAAGTTGGATGTCCAGAATGTCTTTTAATTCCTTCTTAAGGTTTTTATCAGTGATTTTAGCGGCTGCTTCAATTCTGTAATCCAGGTTTCTGGTCATCCAGTCTGCGGAAGAAATGTACATATCCTCGGCCCCTTTATTGTAAAAATACATGACTCTGGCATGTTCAAGATATTCGTCTACAATACTGATGGCTTTTATTTTTTCTCTGAATTCCTTTTGATTGACGGCACAATAGATCCCTCTTACGATCATTCTGGTCACCACTCCGGCTTTGGCAGCTTCATATATTTTTTCAATCAAAGCACGATCACTCATTGAGTTGACTTTAACGATGATTTCTGCTTTTCTTCCTGCCTTGGCCTCTTCGATTTCTTTATCAATATGGTGAACAATCTTTTCACGCATAAACTGAGGGCAAACTAATAAATTTTTACAAGTTTTCAAAATAGGAATAAAGTCATCTTTCGGTTTTTTCAATACATTGAATACTTTATTGATATCCGCCATGATGCCACGGTCAGCGGTCAACAGCAGGTGATCACCATATATTCTGGCTGTTTTTTCGTTGAAATTTCCGGTACTTACAAAGCCATACTGAATGGTTTTATTGTGGGCTCTCTTTTTGATGACACAAAGTTTGGCGTGTACTTTTTTATTAGGAATTCCTACAAGAACAGTAATTCCTTCAGGCTCCAGCATGTCTTTCCATTCCAGGTTGGATTCTTCATCAAATCTTGCCTGAAGCTCCAGCATCACAGTCACTTCTTTACCATTTCTGGCAGCGTAAATCAGAGCATTGATAATTTTTGAACTGCTTGCCAGACGGTAAGCTGTAATTTGTATGGATTTTACATCCGGATCCATAGCGGCTTCACGGAGAAGATCAATCACCGGATTGTACTTGTGATAAGGGAAGGTAAGGAGTACATCTTCTTTTAAAATTACGTCAGTCACCCTTCCCCCATGTTCAAATGCCTGATGCGTAAAAGAAGTTCTTTCTACAGGTCTTTCATACTTTTCAAAAACATCAGGGAAATCCATGAAATGTTTGAAATTATGAATTTTTCCTCCAGGGATGATGCTGTCTTTCTTCGTTAAGTTCAGTTTCCTGATCAAAAGTTCCAGCAAAGCTTTATCCATATCTTTATCAAAAACAAAACGGGTGGGCTTCCCTTTTCTTCTGTTTTTAAGACCTTTTTCTATTTTTTCTGCAAAGTTGGTTCTGATATCATTATCCAGATCCAGTTCTGCATCTTTTGTTACTTTGAATGCATTGGCTGCAAATTCATCATATCCGAAATAAGAGAAAATATGCGGAAGGTTAAAGGTAATCACATCTTCCAGTAACATGACATTTTTTTCTTCCGGATCTTCCGTTGGCAGCAATACGAATCTTCCCACAAAGCGGGATGGAATTTCAATAATGGCATAATTGCTGGAATACTGCCAGTCTTTTTTTCTCATAGCCACTCCCAGATAAAGACTTTTGTCTCTCAGATAAGGCATAGGAGTATTTTCATGAAGAAGAATCGGAATCACATTGGATTCTACCACTTCATCGAAATATTGTCTGACAAACTCTTTTTGGTTGGCTGTCAGGTTTTTGGCGTTTTTAATGAAAACTTTATGATCAGCCATTTCGGTCTGGATTTTTTTCCAGGTTTTATCGAAATTCAGCTGTTGTCTCATCACAACTTCATTGATTCTCTGAAGGATCTTGGATGGCGGCTGATAAAAAGATTCGGCAATCACTTTTTCCTTAAAATCCATGGCGCGCTTTAATCCGGCAACACGCACTCTGAAAAATTCATCTAAATTGTTGGAGAAAATTCCGAGGAAACGTATTCTTAAATGTAAGGGAACTTTTTCATCCATAGCTTCCTGCAAAACTCTTTCATTAAAGGCAAGCCAAGTAATATCTCGGGGATTAAAGTGTATTGACATTCTAAATGTGTATATTTTATCAAAAATAATCATTCGTACAGATTCTTCCTCTATTTCTTAGGTTAAACTTTGATTAATTTTTAAAGGTTTGGTGAGTTATTCTTTGTGATCCTCGATTTTCCTTATAAAGTAATTGGTTTTCAGTGGTTTTTGATATATTTATATCACGAACTATTTGCCATTAATCAGGATATATATTCATTGGAGAAAATGCTTTAAAGAATTATAAAAACTTGTAACCATGAAAAAAATTACGATTATACTTCTGCTACAGTTATTTGGTTGGGGATACAGTCAATATGTAGAGGTCTTGGAAAAAGGAAATTTGGAAAACCTGTCTCCTCAGAAATTTATGATTCCTTTACAGAATCAGGAAAACTATAAATCTGCTTTTTTAGGACGATATAAAGCTCATTATCCCGGTACCTACCTCGGACATTTGTTTACAGCTATTAGCGATGAAGCAAAGAATGCAGGGGCCAATGCCTATTATATTGTGAGTTTCAAAGAAGGAGATAAACAAAATGAGTCTGAACTGATATTGGATACTTATCATATCCGGGATTCTGATATCAAAGATCAAAGTCTGCTGATTGAAAAAAATAGAATTTATATTATTGGGGAACCCGTTTTAAATAGTGAAAATACGTCAAAGTTTAAAGTAAACGGAGCCAGAAAAGAAGTAAAAGACAATACATTTGCAACTGTAGTAATAAAGGAAAATGAAGAGGTTAAAATAGTAAAAGGAGGAATTACTGGAATGGCAGTATGGGTAAAATGGAAGCCGGAGCAGTTTAATAAATTCTACAGCTTTTCAGGCATCGGAATAGACGGTGCAGGTTTTGGAGCTAATGGAATGGGAGTTGGCATTAACACAGGAAGGATATATTCCGTAGATCCTGACCTTGGGTATTTTTTAATCCGGGTTTTAAAAGAAAGTGAATAGTATCTTTCACCTCATAGAGGAGAAGTTGACATATCTTCATACATAAAAAATGATTTTTTTTCCTGAATATAATTTCAAAACCTCGATTTTATCGGGGCTTTTATTTTTATTGTGTCATTTTGTCATAATTTTTTGAATGGTACAGATATTGAGAAATTGAGAGTGTAAATTAAATTAAAAATAGAAAAAATATAAAATATTATGAGTAAAATAATTGGAATTGACTTAGGAACAACCAACTCTTGTGTTGCTGTAATGGAGGGTAAAGACCCTGTTGTTATTCCTAACGCAGAAGGTAAGAGAACTACTCCTTCTATCGTAGCTTTTACGGAAGACGGAGAGAGAAAAGTAGGTGATCCTGCAAAAAGACAGGCTGTAACGAATCCAACAAAAACTGTTTACTCTATCAAAAGATTTATCGGAACCCACTTTAAAGATGATGCTTCTGAAATCACAAGAGTACCTTATAAAGTAGTTGCCGGACCAAACGATACAGTAAAAGTAAAAATCGACGATAGAGAATATACTCCACAGGAAATTTCTGCAATGACTCTTCAGAAAATGAAGAAGACTGCTGAAGATTATCTTGGACAGGAAGTAACAAGAGCGGTAATTACTGTTCCTGCATACTTCAACGATGCACAAAGACAAGCTACTAAAGAAGCAGGTGAAATTGCAGGTCTTAAAGTAGAAAGAATTATCAACGAGCCTACAGCTGCAGCGTTAGCGTATGGACTTGATAAAAACCATAAAGATCAGAAAATCGCAGTATATGACCTTGGGGGTGGTACTTTCGATATCTCTATCCTTGATTTGGGAGACGGTGTATTCGAAGTATTGTCTACAAACGGTGATACCCACTTGGGAGGTGATGACTTTGATGATGTGATCATCAACTGGATGGCTGACGAGTTCAAAGCTGAAGAAGGGGTAGACTTGAAAGCTGATGCCATTGCTCTTCAAAGATTGAAAGAAGCTGCTGAAAAAGCGAAAATTGAATTATCTTCTTCTCCTCAGACTGAAATCAACTTACCATATATCACAGCTACTGCTACAGGTCCTAAACACTTAGTGAAGACTTTAACAAAAGCTAAATTCGAGCAATTATCTGCTGATCTTGTAAGAAGATCTATGGAGCCTGTGGCTAAAGCATTAAAAGATGCTGGTTTATCCACTTCTGATATTGACGAAGTGATCCTGGTAGGTGGTTCTACAAGAATCCCAATCATCCAGGAAGAGGTAGAAAAATTCTTCGGTAAAAAACCATCTAAAGGAGTAAACCCGGATGAAGTTGTAGCTATTGGTGCAGCAATCCAGGGAGGTGTATTGACAGGTGATGTAAAAGATGTATTATTACTTGACGTTACTCCACTTTCTTTAGGTATCGAAACAATGGGTTCTGTATTCACAAAATTAATTGAAGCGAATACTACGATCCCAACTAAAAAATCTGAAGTATTCTCTACAGCTTCTGATAACCAGCCGGCTGTAAGCATCAGAGTAGGACAGGGGGAAAGACCAATGTTCAACGATAACAAAGAAATCGGTAGATTTGATCTTCAGGATATCCCACCAGCACCAAGAGGAGTTCCTCAAATTGAAGTAACATTCGATATTGATGCTAACGGTATTCTAAGTGTATCTGCTAAAGATAAAGGAACTGGTAAAGAGCAGTCTATTAAAATCCAGGCTTCTTCAGGTCTTTCTGACGAAGAAATCGAAAGAATGAAGAAGGAAGCTCAGGAAAACTCTGCAGCGGATGCTAAGAGAAAAGAAGAAGTTGAAATCTTCAACAAGGCTGATGGATTGATTTTCCAGACTGAAAAACAATTGAAAGAATTCGGTGAGAAACTTTCTGCTGACAAAAAAGCAGCAATCGAAGCAGCTCATGCAGAATTAAAAACAGCTTTTGAAGCTAAAAATGCTGATGACGTAAAAGCTAAAACTGAAGCGTTAGATGCAGCTTGGATGGCCGCTTCTGAAGAATTATATGCAGCAGGTCAACAGCCAGGTGCTGATGCAGCAGGTGCTCAGAATGCAGGTGGAAACGCCGGAGCTGAGGATGTACAGGATGCTGACTTCGAAGAAGTAAAATAATTATTGATTTAATAAATAATAAATAATTTAAACCCGCTTTAAACTTTAAAGCGGGTTTTTTATGCATCTATTTTTCCATTCATCTTTTTGTACCCTTTCTAATATTTATATTATTTATAACTCTTCAGAAGATTTCTTAGTTTGAATTAGATTATTATTTTACCGAATAGCAATTAAAAAGATGTAGATAAAAAGCAATATGGTTTAAGAAAAATATATGATATATAAAATATGTTTCCTATTTAATTAATTTAATGCTATTTTCTAAAAATATTTTTATTTTAGCATGTAATGAAATACTTTCAACACATATTTCAATTTTTATTTACAGTTGGGTTTCTTTTCTCATCTGGACTCCTGTTTTCCCAAGATCTTAAATATAAAGAGTATGATTCAATTCTTTTGAATACGCCTAAAGAAATGGGGAAAAAAAATATTCCCAGAGAAAAAATTATTCTTTGGAATAAGGAGATGTTAGAAAAAATGAAAAAAGAAAATTATGTGAGAGGAATAATTTGGGCTCATATCAATATTGCCAATCAATGCTGGAATTTAGGAAATGGAGAAGAAAGTATAAAAAATCTGAATGCAGCAGAGAGCATATTACATAAAAACGAAAGCGAGATTGATTTTTTTACAATTGCTAAGCTCTATCAGGAATATTCACAGGCCTATTATGTCATGAAGCTGTATGATACAGGTCTGAAGTATAATTCTAAAGGGGGATATTACGGAAATAAAATTGAAGATAAGGATAGAAGGGGTAAATTTTTATCTTACGTGTATACTACAAGAGCAAATTTTCTTTATGAAAAAAAAGATCTGGATTCTGCGCTCTATTATTTAAAACAATCCTCTCTATTGTATGAAAGCTTAAGCACGACCTCTCAAATTGCTAATCATTATATTGAATATCAACCCAGCCAAAATTCTGCTAAAGCCTATCTTGGTCAGGGAATGGATATAATAAGCAAAAAAAAACATGACCCTAATGATTATCAGATATCTGTCTTTTATTACTATTATGCACAATATTTTTTTAAAGAAAAAAATTATGAAAAAGCAATCGTATTTTTAGATAAAGCTCTTGAATACAATAAAAAATTAAAAACGATTGAGCATACTAAAAATATATACAAGCTTTTAATATCATGTTATAAAAATTCGGGTAATTTAGAAAAGGAGAAACAATATCTGGAGTATTATATAAAATTAAAAGACAGCCTGGAAAACTCACAAGCCAAAGGTGTAGAGTTATCTATAAAAACAATAGAAAAAGAAAAAACAGAAGAAAATAAAACACTCAAAAAAAAGATATTTATTTATAGCAGTATTATAATTTTTTTAATTTTGTTGGTATTGGCTTATTTATATTATCAGAATCATAAAAAAAAGAAAGTAATCTTAGAAAGCAAAGAAATAATTTCCAGAAAAGAAGATGAAACCAAAGTATTGGAGAGAAGAATTTCAGGAGTACATGAAGATTTAATTCAATTGGCTAAAAATAATGATATTAGTTTTTTGGAAAAGTTTCATGAAGTTTATCCTAATGTTTCTCAAAAGCTGTTGGCAATCAATCCGGATTTAACTAAGGATAATCTGGCATTCTGTGCTTTAATCTGGTTAGGATTCTCTTCCAAAGACATTGCTGAGTTTACTTTTATGCAACACAGATCTGTACAGATAAAGAAAAGCAGATTGAGAAAAAAACTCAACCTCGGATCAGATGTGAATCTTTATCAATTCCTTAAGTCTCTGGTAGATAATTAACGAAATTTTATATCTGTTTTACATATTTTGTAATCAGTAATTCTTAAATCATCTCAATAAAAAAACTTTGTTAATCATTAACCTCGGGTATTAATTAAAAGGATTAGTTAATAAAGTTAAAATCTGATATTTATTTTATTGATTCAGGAAAATAAAAAAGGCCTCTTGAAGTTTCCTCCAAAAGACCTTTATAGTAATTATTAAATCTTTTTTTTTATTAATTATCTTTAACAAAAGCTGTCGCAGATATTGAGCCTACACCCCAGTTGAAGTTTTGTCCTGAAGCTGCCCACATATTAAACCTAACTGGATGATTTGTACTTTCAACATATCCATTTAAAGTGTACGTTATTATAACAGGAGAAGCGCTGGTATTGTTATAGGTTTCAGAATATTTTCCAACGGTAGAAACCATTTGAGAACCATTACTGCCTTCAGGAATAGTATATTTTCTTGAGCCTGCTGGCTCTTCTCCGCCGTTTCTGATAAAGCGTACACCATAATAGCCTAATTCATTTGAAGCTGTATTTGTGGTGCCGACCGGAACATTATAATCCACAACAATTTTAGCTGTGCTATTGGCAGGAACTGTAACGGAAACAGACAATCCCAGATCTAGATCATTTATAATAACACCATTTCCCGTTGCTAGCTGATCTACCGGAAAGGTTGCTGTATCAGTAAAAACCCCTAAAAGCTGATAATCAGTTGTCTGAGGAGCTAATTTACTCCAGCTAGGAGCTGTAGAAGTTCCAGAATTATAATAAACCCCCTCTCCATAAGGAGCTAATCCTGTGTTGGAATTATAAACCATAAGCGCTTTTGCAGGAGAAGCAATTGTAGATCCATCCGTCATAGATGTTAATGATACCCTGGGCAGTAAAAAACCTCTATTGGTTGCATTGAGCTCAAGTAATGCTGAATTATCAGGAGCACTGGTGCCTACACCAACATTTCCACCCACTGGATTGAGTACTAAAGGAAGACCTGCAGCTGAACTTTTATTCTGGCTTGAAATATATGATCCATAAGGAGAGTTTGCATAGGTTCCGAAATCCAAAGCATGGTTTGTGCTCCCGTCAACCCGAAACGTGGCATTGGTAGTTGCTGTACCCAGTGCAGAAGGCTGGGCATTGCTCCCAGCTACCACCATTTTATTAGTGGGAGTTATTGTTCCGACTCCGACATTTCCAGCTGGAGTGATTGTCATTTTTTGGGTATTGTTGGTAGTAAATCTCAGATCATTAGCTGTAGTGGTTCCTACAGATACTACACCTCCTCCGATATAGGATTTAAAATTAACGCTACCATTAGTGTGATTCAAACCGAAGCTATTATCAGGAGTACTGATGGTAAGTTTGGTATCAGGAGTAGTGGTACCTATTCCTACACGGCCATTGGCTGCATCCACAGATAAGGTATTTCCATCTACGGAAAATGCATTGGTTTGCGTCCCTGTGAATGCCAAGGTATTGGCTCCCTGGGTTACCGTTCTATTTCCCGTAAGGGTGCCATCAGTGTTATAAATATTGACAGAAGAACCTCCTCCGGAACTACCATCAATAGACTTCCAGGATGAATTGCTGAAAATAAATTCCTGTGCTTTACCATTAGGAACAGTAACGCCATTCAAAATAGCCCCAAATCCACCTGTGGTATTATTGTAGACAACAAGGCGCTGACCTGCATTAGGAGCAACAGGCGCTGTAACAGCTACGTTTGTAGTAGCTGCTCCTGTAAGCTGTACCAAACTTACATTAGCTGGGATCGTAACGGCATTACCTGTGACAGCCAATGGCGTTTCACGGTTGGTAATTGCTCCGTTCACATCCAATGTGGTGCCGGGATTGATAACACCCAGCCCCAGATTGCCATTGGAAGTTGTCACCAGGTCATCTTTAGCCTGAGCAGCAGTAGGTATCCCGGTTGTTGGATTATTTTTTAATCCATCAATATTAAATACTCCCTGAGGATTGGTTGTATTAATTCCGACCTGTGATTTAACCACCATAGAGAATGTGGTGAGCAAGCCTGCTAGTAATATTTTTTTTTTCATAAGTATAAAAATTAAGATTAGAACAAATTAATATCTCCTTGTTTAAAACTCTATCATATCTAAAATGTATCCATACTGATTAACATCTGCTATCAGATCCATTTTTTTTGCTTCTCTGTTTTTATTTCGATGGTTAAAACAAAATAAAATCATGCTTTATGGTATTGCTTTTTCTTTAGGTTTAAACTTGTTTCATAATATTCATAAAATATTTATTATTTTTAGCAAAATAAATCTTATTTGAGCTATTTGTGTGTTTTTGATATACACCATATATACATCATGCATGCATTATTTGAGTGTAATACTTGTATTTTGTACTTTTAATTGTCATTATTATGTGAAATAATTAACCTTTTATACATTTTCTCTTTTTGATTTAAACTTTGGAATTGTTGCTGCATATTAACATTCTTTAGTCCTTTTTAAAGGTTTTTATGTTTCGGTTTAAAAAATATTTGTGATTGTAAAGGGATAAAAATTCTAAAAAGTCTGAATGTGATTACTGCACATTGTAATTGTAAAAATACAAACCAGGATGAGTAAGTCTCAGAATACTAATAATCATCCCGGCTTAATAATATTATTGACATATCTCTTTTATTAACACCAGAGATTAATATGTAATAAAGGTTTTCTTATTAATAGCCTCCGACAGGCTCAGGGTGGCAACCAAAATTTTTAAGCGTTATCAGGCTGAGCCCGTCGAAGCTATTATTAAAGTTGTTTAAACTTTACAAAACTACAAAAGTCACAAAATGTTTCATTTAAAAATACCTTTGAGACTGTGGGAAAGCTCACATAAGGTGATATTTAGGCTTCGCTCAATAGGCAAAGATTTTCACCAAGCTTAAATGGACTTATTATACATAAAGTTTGAATCTAAAAAAATTGAGAGTCTAAACTTTTGTGTCTTTTGTAGTTAAAAATAATAATATAAGAGTTTAAACGGCTTCATTACTAAAAGGGACAGGTCGATAAATCAAATACTCTTCAAAATATTTTTTGAAGAGTATTTGATTCCGGATATGTTCCGGATGATTTCATTATTGTTCCGGCTATGGAACCGGTGAAGCTGTTGCTGCTCCGACGCTGCTGCCTCCAAGGTTATAACCGCCATCACTCAAAATAGTCATTTGTTCGTTGGAAATGATCAACAACCTGACTCCCCAAACAAATGAACTTCCTGATGTACTACTTGCATTAGGAACATCTGCATAAATTCTCCATGTTCCGTTCTGCTGAAAGGTATATATATCTGGTACCTGAAAATCAAAACTGGTAGATCCATTACCTTTAAAGCCAGCAGTGGTGCTGCCGTGATTGTTGGTGTCAAACCCCACCACAATAGCAGTATATGAAGAAACAGGTATTTTTGTATCAAAATTAGAGATGAAATCTCCATTCGGGTTTGTAAAGGTATAATATTTAAAATACATTTTTGAAACAGGGCCTATTTTACCCCAGTTTGGTGCTGCGCTTGTTCCTCCGTTATAGTAAATTCCTTCTCCCTGAGACGACATGGCTGCATTGTTGTTATATACCATAAGTCCTTTTGCGGGTGCGGGAACAGTACTGGCATCTGATGTGGATGAAAGGGATACTCTTGGAAGTAAAAGCCCTTTATTGGCAGCATTAAGATCCAGCAAAGCCGAATTATCAGGAGTATTAACTCCTACCCCGACATTTCCTGCAGGAGTAATGGTCATTTTTGTATTGTTATTGGACATCAGGTTCAGATTATTTGAAGTGGTGGTCCCCAGATAACCTGCTCCTCCTCCGATATATGTTTTTAAATTCACTGTCCCATTGGTATGATTTAATCCAAAGCTGTTATCTCCTGTACTGATGGTAAGTTTAGTGTCGGGTGTGACGGTACCTATACCTACATCTCCTGCTGGAGTAATAGTCATTTTTTGAGTGTTATTCGTTGTGAATCTCAGATCATTAGCAGTAGTGGTTCCCACGGAGGCTACTCCTCCTCCGATATATGTTTTTAAGTTCACTGTCCCATTGGTATGATTCAATCCAAAGCTATTATCAGGCGTACTGATGGTAAGTTTGGTATCAGGTGTTATGGTACCAAGACCTACACGATCATTGGCAGCATCTATAGATAGGGTACTTCCATCTACAGAAAATGCATTCGTCTGTGTTCCTGTAAATGCTAAGGTATTGGCTCCCTGTGTAACGGTACGGTTTGCTGTAAGGGTACCATCCGTATTGTAAAGATTAGCAGCAGTTGAATTTGTTGGGTTATGTAGCTTTGTCCATATGGTACCATTATAATAATAATAGCCAACGGTATCAATATTTAAAGCAGTACCCGTAGCAGTACCTGTAGCAATACTGTTTACATAGATAAGGGTTGATACCGGAACTCCGGTCATGCTCTGAGCTTTTTGTCTGTCTACCCTGGGAATAAGCAGTCCTTCTACTGTTGTACTAGTACCTGTGCTGTTTTTAGCTGTCACATCAAGGGTTGCGGTGGGAGTTGTGGTATTAATCCCCACCTGTGATTTTACCAATGAAAAAGTAGCAAGCATCCCCACTACAAATAAATTTTTTTTCATAATATATGTTAATTAATTATCTCTTATATCAACAATTATAATAGCAACGAAGATATTACTGAACTATCTACATGTTTTACTTATTATTGATTTTGCAAAGGTAATGTTTGGTGAAGTTTGTAAAGCGTATTATATACTTACCATAGATACAACATGGGTATATCATAGGTACATCATTTGCGTGTTTTTATTGAAAAAATAAGTGATAAGAGGAAAAATTATTAATAAATTAAACCTCTATGTAGTGAATTAAAAAGGAGGATGCTATCTTTACTTTTTGTCTTGGTTGCTTTTTATCAGCTTACTAAAAGAGGTTGAAAATGAAGATTGGTTTATCATTATAATTTCAAATCACGGTTTATGGTGGAGAAATGAATGTGTTATTGATTTACATTAATAAAGAGACAGATAATATGTTGATTCTGTACGGAATTTTTTTGCTGCCAGGTGGAAATAGGTGCTTTTATAGCAGATGTCGTGAAGTTATATCATGTGTTGTGAGTCTTTATTAATGAGTATTTAGATGTATGATGTATGTGTGATGTATGTTGTTTTTATGTATTTTTTATTACTTTTTTTAACCTTGTGAAAAATAAAATAGATACGTGTATAAGAAAAGTTATCCACTGATCTCCTCGTGAGATTCTGAATTTTGCATAAAAATTAATATCATCCGGAAAAGGGTGAATTTTATAATAATTGTATTACATGGAACAGAAAATTGTGATGGATAGGGAAGTATTGCCTTGTTTTTTTCTGTAATGATTATGCCTCCAAATTTGTAATTATTGATCTGAATAATAGTTCTATTAGGTCATTATCAGTAGTTTTTTATCTTCAATTAACTATTTATTATTATGTTCTTTTTAAAAAAAATCAATAAAATAATTTTGCTTTCCTTACTACTATGCTGTTCGGAATTATTGTCCCAACACTATACAGAAAGTAATATTGATACTTTACTGATAAAAACAAACGAAGTACTTCGGACAAGAATATCCGACGATGATCTTATCCGTTGGAATAAACGCATCATAAAAGAAGCAATCCGGATTGGCTACCGTGAAGGAGAGGCAATAGGGTATACCAATATTGCCAACCGGTTTATATTTGGAGGTGATGTAAAGAAGGGGCTGGAATATTTAAAGAAGGCTGAAAATATATCCAGGAAAAGCAATAATAATTTTCTTTTTGGTAAAATTAATCAGGAGTATGCCCAGGTTTATAGTAAAATGGATGTGAGCAGGTTGGCTTTGGAATACAATTCAAAAGCGATGAATTATGGTTTGAAGCTGCGAAAAGATAACCGGGACTGCCGCCTGTTTTTACGCTATGTCTATTCAACCAGATCTGTATACATGTATAAGATAAAACACCCTGATTCTACCATTATTTATCTTCATAAATCTATGAAAATAGATGCAAATCCTCTCGATATAGCTAATATTGCACAACACTATACTTTATTTGAATCGAAGCCTGATTCTGCTTGGTATTACTTTCAAAAAGCTTTTACGATTTTAGAAACCAGGAACTTCAAACATAACAAATACCAGAGAGCTGTTGTTTTACAGAACTATGGGGTATTTCTGCACAGTCAGGGAAAAATCAGCGAGGCCATCGATTCAATTAAGAAGTCGATCGGGCTTGCAAAACAGGTCAACAGACCCAAGCTTATTCTTGACAATTATAAGGAATTGTCTACACTTTATAAAAAAGAAGGTAATTCTGATAAAGAAAATGAATATCTGAACAAATCGATCTTATTGCAAGACAGCTTGGATGCCAACCAAAACCAAGCCATAGATCTTTCCATTAACATATTGAATAAAGAAAGGGAAAATGAAAAGGCTCAACTTAAAAATGAAAATAATACCGCTTTGTGGTATAGTGGTATCTCCATGTTTTTAGTTATTTTAATTGCTGTTTATTTTTATTTGCGTATAAGAAAAAAGAAAAAGAAGCTTGCGGAAAGCGAAAAAATAATTATTGAAATAGGAAAGGAAACAAAAGACTTAAAAAGAAAACTCAGTGAAAATTATGAGCATATTATTCAACTTGCCAAAGAAAAAAAGGTTGATTTTTTTCCAAAATTTCAGGAAACCTATCCGGAGCTATATAAGGAATTGTTAAAAATAAATTCTAATCTTTCCAAGTCGGATTTAGCTTTTTGTGCTTTGATATGGCTAGGCTTTTCTTCAAAGGAAATTGCACATTGTATCTCTATGGAGCACAGATCTGTACAGACAAAAAAATACAGGATACGGAAAAAACTGAATCTGGAAAGCGAGACAGATCTGTATCTTTTTTTCAGATCTATAACGGAGCCATAGAAATTTTGAATAGCATAATGAAACATTCAGCCTTGTATTATATAGATTTTCATTTTATATCTATTAATTTAATTAATGCCAACTTTAAGAAAATGTTTTTTTATTAGGTTATAAATAATCTATTATTTGATTAAGGGGATAATAGGGTAGAATTTTTTTTTTCAGGTACTTGAGATTCTGTCATTACATTATTTTCTCCTCTGAGTTATCGTCAAGGAATTTAATACTTTTTCTTATCATATTGGAATTTTGAGTTTTTAATAAATTTATCATAAAAAGAATGTAGCTGCTGAGTTTTCCGGTTAGCTTTTTCATACCGATTAATAAGCAGTTTAAGGATAATTCTCTTAATTAATCAAAATGTTTCTTTTTTGAATGGTAATAGATGTCCAATATCATTTCGGAACTTTGCTGTCTACTTTTACTTCAGGCATATTAACCAGTTAATTTGATCATTTATTATTTGGGAGCAATACTCCTTATTTCTATGATTGAAAAAAATAAATAACTGTTTGTTATATTATTAACTCTGAATACAGACGTTTTCAATTTGCTTTTTGTTAAGTATATACAAGAATTTATTGTAATTTTTATAAAAATATAGCAGGTATATTAAATATATTGTTTTTGTGAATTAGTAATGCTTTTATATGAGTTTTATAGTATTTGAGATGTGATGTACTATTGATGTATGCGAAATGCATGTGTGTTGTATGGTTCTATTTTGAGCTTCATTTTAAGTGTTCTAATATTGTTGATGTTATTTATAACATTATTCACACACAAATGATTTTTTTTAATATTAACTAATTTTTTAAAATTAATTCACAAATGATGAAAAAAAATTTATTACTAACAAGTATGTTTGTTATCTTTTCCCTGTTGGCCAAGTCACAAGTGGGGATTAATACAGCGAATCCTCAGGGAATACTTAGCGTTGATGGGCTAAAAAATAACCCACCCACAGGAGTACCTACCGCAGCTCAGGCTAAAGATGATTTGATGATGTCCCCCAATGGTAATCTGGGGATTGGTACAATTACTCCCGGTACAACATTGGATTTGAACGGAGCGATTACCAATCGTGAAACAACATTGGATGTTACAGGTAATTCTGTTACTATTCCAGCTAATGTAAGTCAGGTACAACTTACGGGGTCAGCTACCTCTGACATAGCTGTTGTAGCCCCTGCAGCTCCTAATGCAGGTCAGCGCCTTATTGTCTACAATAATACCACAGGTGGGTTTGGGGCTACTTTGAATGGCGTTACTGTTCCCAATGGTAAAGCTTTAGAATATATATACAGTAACTCTGGATGGAGATCTATTAATGGTGGTTCAGGGGGAGCTTCTTCTGTCAATATTTATAATGCGGATGGTACTATTACTGGTCACAGAAGAGTAATACAGGGAGGAAATACCTTAGCATTTACAGGTACAAAGACCAATGCATTTTCTGTGGATGGAAGTACCTTTTCTGTGGATGCGGCTAATGACCGTGTAGGTCTCGGCACCACAACACCCGATACCAAGCTTACTATCAGTACACCAGATAATAGCTTTGGATTGAATCATACCAATGGTACAGTTAATTTTAAATCCTATATCGGAGGAGGTGTAGTTTCTGTGGGGACCACTACTGCTAATGATCTGAGATTTACTACCAATAATACTCAGAAAGTGAGTATTACCTCAGACGGAAATGTTGGAGTAGGGACTGTGACCCCCACTAATAAACTGGTGATAGCTGGAAGCAATGCCCAGCCTTCTGCACTGGGTACAGCAACTACCAATGCCACACTTCGGGTTGATGGAAACAGTAATCATGCTCTTGATTTCGGAACCTATGCAAACTCTCCTTATGGATCTTATATTTCAAGCCAGAACAAAACAGCTGCTACAGGACTTCCTCTGGTGTTAAATCCAGCAGGGGGGAATGTAGGTGTTAACACAACTCCGGGTACAGCAATGGATGTGAATGGAGCGATTACCAATCGTGAAACTGTACTAACTGTTTCTGGTAATAATGTTACCGTTCCGCCTAACGTAAGCCAGGTACAGCTCACTGGTGCTGCTACAGCAAATGTGGCTATTTCGGCTCCAGCAGCTCCAAATGCGGGCCAGAGACTGATCGTTTATAATAATACTACAGGAGGATTTGGAGCTACACTGGATGGCGTTACCGTTCCCAATGGTAAAGCACTGGAATATGTTTTCAGTAATTCTTACTGGAGATCTACCGATGGGGGTACTGTTGGAGTAAGCTCAGCTAATATTGGAGATATTAAGGCAAGTTTTTCAGTTTCTGATCATAACGGATGGGTAAAACTAGATGGAAGACCAACAGGTGGTCTGACTACTACTCAAAGAGCTGCGGCAAATTCTTTAGGTTTTGCATCATATATTCCTAATGCCAGTAACTCTTACTTAGTACAGGATGGTACAAGATTGGGAAGTATTAACAGTAACAACTCCCGTATAATAGCAAGGAATCAATTGCCTGATTTTCAGTTATCCGGTACAACCAGTTCTGCTGAGCCTACTATAAAGTATGATATTATCAATAACAATGGTAGACCAGCAACTGATACTTATTCATATACCTTCTTAGCTGGAAAAATTGGTACAGGTACGAGAAATCTTGATCATGTTAATACTAATGTATTATACCAGAATCCGCACTCCCATTCATTTAACACAAATAGTGTAAACGGTGGTGTAGCGCAGCAGTCCATCAATATACAGCCTCAAAGCTTAAGTGTGAATATGTTTGTTTATTTAGGGAAATAAGTAGCATATCTTATCAATAAAATATAGAAATGTAAGATCTGTAATTTAGTAAATAGAAAGATAAGGATTTCTTATTTGTTGAAAATCTGCAACATAGGTTTTTGATATGAGACCATTTTCAAGATATAAAAATAAGCTATGCTTTTTGGTATAGCTTATTTTCATTACGAATATAATCTGCAATGGATCATAGCCTAATTTTAAGGTAATTGAAATTAGGAATGAATAATTTAAAGATTATATGAAATATTATTAAGATAAAAATAAAAAATACTTCAATTAATTTATGTTTAATTACAATACAAGTTCTATAGATAATCATCAAAATATGCAGCATCCTATGTTACGAAAATTAGGTCTTATCGGAGGTCTTTCCTGGCATTCAACGCTGGAATATTACATGTACCTGAATCAAACCATCAATGATCATTTCGGTAATAATACAAATCCTCCTCTTGTATTAGTAAATCTTGATCAGTATTGTATGCATCAGTTACAAAAGTCGGATCAATGGGATGCAATAGCAAGAATGCTGATTGAGGCTTGTGATCAGTTGTATAAAGCCGGAGCATCTGCCGCAATGTTTTGTGCCAATACACCTCATAAAGTGTATCATGATGTGCAACGGCATAGCATGATTCCCATACTGCACATTGGAGATGCAATAGGCGCTGCAGTCCGGAAAAAAGGGCTCTGTAAGGTTGGGCTTATTGGAACAATATTTACCATGGAGGAGCCATTTATTGCAAAAATCCTAAAAGATAAATATGATATTGATATAATGGTACCCGACCAAGAGAAAGACCGAGAAAAGCTTCATACCATTATACAAAAAGAACTGTCTCTTGGTATTTTAAAGCCTGAAACAAAAAAATACATATTGGATCAGATTGCAATTCTGGAATCAAAGGGTGCGGAGGGTATTATATTAGGATGTACTGAATTTCCCCTTATTATAGGGCAAAATGATCTGAATATACCGATATTCAATACCACATTGCTACATGCTCAAATGGGAGTAGATTTTATCCTGAGATCTGAGTTTTAATATTTGTTTAAAGAGTTTTTAATTGTTTAATTTAATTATATATATTATGGAGAAAAAGATTTCGTTATCTGCTATTGCGACATTTATTTTACTTGTCATGGTAAGTTTGTCCGCAAATTTGACAGCGCAAAAGATAAGTCCGACTATTGATTTTTCAGCATATAAAAGACTCAAGGTGAAACCCAGTGAAGCTGACCCTTCAGTAAAGAATTGGGACAGTGCGCATCGTGTAATTTATGACAAGGCCATTAAAAACAATAAAGTGTTGTTATGGCTTACGGGAACCGGAGGATCAACTGATCATGTTCCTCAGAGCTTTTTTAAAACAGCATTGGACCAGGGATACAGAATTATTGCACTCTCTTTTATGAGTGCACCTGGAGTTTCGCAGGTCTGTAAAGGTGATTATTTGAGTCAAAATGTTGACTGTGCTGCTGAGTTTCGTAGGAAACGTATTTATGGTGATAATACTTTTCTGCCTATTCCGGATCAGTATCAGGATGCCATTGTACCTCGCCTGACAAAACTTTTACAGTATTTGTCGAAAAATGATAAAGAGGGTGTCTGGTCTCAATATCTGGATCAGAACACAGGTAAACCTCTTTGGAGCAAAATTGCCATCGCTGGTCAATCCCAGGGGGGAGGAATGGCTGAATTTATTGCCCAGCATGAGTCTGTAGCAAGAATTATCAGCTTTTCTGGTGGCTGGGATTACAGTGATTCTAAAACAAAAAAAATTGCAGGCTGGTACTCTCAAAAACTGGTGACATCACCCCAAAATGTTTTTGCAACCTACCATGTGAAAGAAGGTGCTGCAACAGAGCTAGCGAAAATTTGTAAAGAACTTCATATTCCTGCAGAGAATGTTTTTGCTTTAGATCAGCCTATTAGTCAGCAATCCAATAAGCCTGTTCATGGTAATCCCTATCATACGGAAGGTATTAAAAACCCGGAGTATAAACCGATCTGGATAAAAATGCTTGGTTCGGGGCTATGATTTCTAAAAGATCACATTATGGTTCCGAGTTATAAGTTTAGATATGATAAGAACTCTTCCGTCCGGAAGAGTTTTTTTATTAAAAGATAGGGAGTATTAACCGTTTCACTTTCGGACAATTCGAGGGAAAATTACATGCTTGAACGTTGGAAATACTATTCTAATTAATAGTGGAGTAAGTATTTAAGTATTACTGTTTTATGAAAATTGATTCATGAATTATGAGAAGTGGTTTTAATTTGTATATTTGATTTTTATTTAGAATAAATAAAAATATAATTTAAGGAAATCATTAATGAATACAATTTTGTCCATCTAATCCAAATTCTCATTAAAAACTATGGAATCACAAAACAAAAGAATCCTTACTCTGGATATAATAAAGGGTATAAGTGTCATCGGAATGATCATTATACATACTTTATTGGTGTATGCCAATGTAAAATCACAATATGAAACAGCTGTCGGCAGTTTTATTGTTTTTCTTGGAAGGGGAACTTCCATTTTTCTGATCTGTATGGGAATTACTTTCATGACTTCCAGCCATCAAAGTGTTAAAAGTGCTTTAAAACGAGGTGTTTTATTGGTATTTGCAGGCCTCTTGATGAATTTTATGAAGTTTATGATTCCTGTCATTTTTAATTTTGCTCCCGATAATTTTATTCAGAAATACGGATGGCATGCACCCATCGAGCAACAGTATGTATATCTGGTGCAGTTAGGTGATATTTTACAGCTGGCGGGGATGTCTTTATTATTTGCCGGCTTTATCAGGGCGTATGTGAAAAATAAATATATCATTCTGGCATTAGGTTTATTCGTTGCGTTGATATCCAGAGAGGTAAGCGGACTTACTCTTGATTATCCTGTGATCAATTATATCCTGGATCTTCTTTTCAATACCGATTATCCTGCCTACGTGTATTTTCCTGTTTTTCCATGGATGGCTTTTATCATCATCGGAATGTTTTTCGGGAAATGGTTTCAGGAACTGAACTACGATATCAAACAAATATTTAGAAAAATGCTGTATGTAGGATTATTGTTCATTGCTATAGGAGCACCGTTGGTTTTTCTATATGGAGATTATAATTACAACGGTTTTTATCATATGGGTCCTGGAGGTGTTATTTATTTTGCAGGCTGGACTTTACTATTTTTATGGTTAATCAATACCATGACTACCAAAGTTAAAGAAAATGGTTTTATACGTGTCTTAAAATACTGCAGTAAAAATTTAACCTCAATGTATATGATCCAATGGATACTGATCTCATGGGGAAAAGGAATTTTCGGATACAGACAACATGAAATTGGATATGTATCTGTACTTATTCTATTCTATATCATGCTCACATTTTCAGTACAGACTTTGGTAGATATTATAAGAAAGAAAAAAACATTAATAGATTTCAATTCACTATCACCGGACAAAACAGCTTTGAAATAATAAATGCAACCCTATTTTTTTGAATTATAATAAACCACAGTAAAAAAGTTTTACTGTGGTTTTATCTGGCTATCAGCCTAAAGAATTTCCACTTCTTCCGGTATAATAAAAAGAATGATACAGCCCTGCTCTGACTTCACGGCATGTTTGAAATTTGGAGGAGTGTATAAATAATCAACACTTTCAAGCCGGGCTCCTGCAATAATTGCATCACCTTCCATGATAAACAATTCTTCTCCTGCAGGATGATTGTGATAAGGATAGCTGGCTCCTGGTTCAAATTTTAAAAGAATACTGGTAGAACGTTTTTTTTCAGGATCAAATTTCAAAGATTTTACAAAAATCCCTTCATAATGAATCCCTTTCTCAATTAAAGGCTGCCATTCTTTCTGTTCTGTTTTTACGATGTAATCGTGGATGTTGGTGTTCATAATATGTAAATTTTAATTGTTATTGATGTAAAAGTTTGTCTAAACTCCATACGTAACGGGGAAAAGTACGCAGAAGAAACGCTCCGGCACTGAATGCGAAGACTGAATAGTCCAGAGGCTCTTTAATTCCAAAAGAAATGCTCATGGCTATTGCGAAAAATAAAGAGAGAATAGAGGCGTACGTTGCTGTTCTTTTTATCTGAAAACCTAAAAGAAGCAGGATTCCGATTGACAGTTCAGCAATGGTAGATAATATTGCAATAATGGCTGCCCAAGATTGTTGTAAAAATGAATTGGTTTCCGCGGTATAATGAACAAAATTTTTCCAGCCGGAAGATTGTGCTCCCCAAAGATTCATTCTGCTTGCCACAGCAGATAAAAATCCGACAGCCAGAGCAATTCTTAATAAAAAAACGGCGGCATCCTGTTGCGTTTTCATACGTATAATTTTTAGGTTTTAATTACAGTACAAAGTTCAGCGAAAGCCGTTGCCTAAAGAATAGACAATTCTGGAAAAAGCATATAATATCTGAGGGAAGAAGGAAGTTAATAAGAGGCTGTTAATTTTTTTTCTTCAGACTGAAACTCCTTTTTTTACATTTCCTTTACCACTTTCTGATACTCTTTTGGAGAACGTGAGGTATGTTTTTTAAAGAAGTTTGAAAAATAGAAAGGATCATTAAAGCCTAGCTGGTAGGCGATTTCTTTTACGGTAAGTTTTTCGTAGAGTAAAAGTCTTTTGGCTTCGGAGATGGTAAGACTGTAGATCACATTCTGAGCCGTTTTGTTGGTATGAAGTTTTGAAATCTCATTCAGTTTGGCTTCAGTAGTTCCAAGAAGATTTGCAAAATGAGAGACCTGATAATTGTCTTGGAAATGATCTCTTACACTTTCAAGGAATTTTAAAAATAAAGCATCCGGTTTCCAGATTTCATCACCATTGGCAATTTTATTGCGGTTGATTTCCACCAATAGCAATTCAACCATAGAATGCGTAGAGATCAGATACTGGTAAGGCTGTTCCTGAATTTCTTTTTCAATAACATTCAGCGTTTCAGTAAAAAATGAAGGGTTTTGTATAGCAATCATTTCATTCATTCCAAAATGACAGAAGAGACCATTGTGGAAAATAAGCTCAATATCATTGTCGCTTTTACAGAAATAATCCAGCGTGAATTCCAGAGCAATCACTTCTCCTTTCACCGATTTTAACTGATGAAACTGCCCTGAGGTAATCGTTACAACTTGCCCGGCTGCCATGATGAAAATATTTTCATCAATCAGAATTTCTGCATTTCCGGACTGGCACCAGAATAAGGTGTATCTGATGACTCTTCTTGGTTCCGAATGCCCGGACTGATGAGAATATTTTTTTATTTCAATCATTTTGCAGACCTGTTAGAGATTGGGGTACTTCTATTTTTATACTGTGAAAGAAATTTCTTTGTTATAGACGAAATTACAAAATGTTTAACTAAAATGATTGAAAACTAGAATTATATTATTGATAAAAATACCTAAATTCGTTTAAGTTTTAAATAAAAATTCAGAATGAAATACTCTAAAATTATTATCGTTGCAACCTTGTTACTGTTCCAGTTGGGAGCAGCACAGGAAAATGCAGATGTTGTATTAAATAAAGCTTTCACAGAAGCTAAAGCAGGAAAGAAAAATGTTTTACTGGTGTTCCATGCTTCATGGTGCAAGTGGTGCAAAATGATGGAAAAGAATATGGATCTCCCTGAAACCAAACCTATTTTTGATAAAAGATTTGTCACCGCATATGTAGACGTTCAGGAAAGAGGTGATAAGAAGAGCCTTGAAAATCCAGGCGGGCAGGAACTTATGAATAAATATAAAGGCGGAAACGCGGGGCTTCCTTTTTGGCTGATTCTAAATCCAAAAGGAGAAGTATTGGCAGATTCTTTTGATGCTAAAGGAGAAAATCTGGGATCACCAGCGACACCGGAAGAAGTAGCCACTTTCATTGCCAAGCTGGGGAAAGCCTCAAAACTAAGTAATGAAGAGTCACAGATTATAGAGAAAGTCTTTGTAAAGAAATAAAAATAAAATCCCGGGAATATTACCTGGGATTTATTTTTATAATGAAGGTACATGAAGTTTATTATCTTTCCATATTTCTTTGATGGAATCATTGGTTTCTATTCTTTCTGGAATAAATTTTTTGTCGATTTCATCACATGCTTTTACATACGATTTAAAATCACCCACATTGAATTTTTTATAATATTCAATGTCTTCATTAGAAAATAGAAGTTCCCAATTTTTTTGTGTTTTCATATTCTTATACAGTTCATAATATTTAATTTTATTCATAATCTTTCCCCGTATACTGCTTAATGCCATATCCTGAGCCGTGACCACGCATCCCATTTTCTGATAATAGATTAAGGTAAACTTAGAATAATAACGGTATAAATCTACAATCCTTTTGTCATTTCTATCTATAAGAGAAGATATTGCATTGATTCTTATAAATGTACTTCCGTTAACCGCCAAATAAAACAGTTCATCATTGGTTGCTGTTTTATCAATTTCATTATACATTTCGGATAATTTGGAATACTTGTCTGTATCATAATCCTCTTTAATCGTTAAGTCAAAATATTCTTTATCTATAGGGTCGATAAGTTGTTTTAGCTGGTCGGAAATCTGGGCATTGAATAAGTATAATGAAAACAGAAAGAATAGTGAAAATTTTATTTTCATGGTATGGTTTATCAATAAACGATCTTTGACATATATTATTATAGAAGGTTTATCAATGAAAACTTCCTGGATCTTAATAAGACAGGAAGTTTTTTTAGTTTAATAATTAAGAAATAAGGGGTAACTACAATTATTTATAAGAATATTCAATATTGCTCCATAAAACCTGATCTCCTGTTTTGATCATTTCATAAGGAGTAGAAAATATATTGACAAAAATATTTTCGTATTGGGTGGTCCCAAAATGAGCGCTTTTAGTAATCAATAGGGCGTCATGATCATCTCGGGGGACTTTTTTAACATATCTGTACGTTCTTTTTAAAGTGAACGAAGAAGTGTCTTTATGGAAATCACCAATGTAAGTTGGCTTATTATTGTTATTCTCTTTGATCATTACAGAATCATTCACCATGGTAAAACTGTAAGTAAAATCTGTAGTTGAGGTTTCTGACAGCAACTTGATAGTCTTGTTTTTAAGATCAAGGCTTATTTTTTCCCAGGCGGGTTCCTGGTACAGACTCCAATACTTGTTGAGATAAGATTCATCCGGAGTAGATTTTTCTCCTTTTGCCCCCTGGTACAACACGGTATTTTTTACAACATAGCTTTTAAATTGAAACTGGTAAACATTTTTATCAACAGGTCTCGGATCATCAATCGTATTGTCATTATTCTCACATGAGATCATCGATAACGACAGCATCGCAATGTAAAATGGGTATTTCATCGGTACTTTTTGCAAAAATAGGCCTTTTACACGGACTTGTGAAATAGAATAGGATGAAAATTCCCTGTAATAGGCACCAAAAGTAAAAAGACGAAAGAGCAAATGTATGGATTCGCCTTTTCGTCTTTTAATTTCATTTATTTTCCAAAATACATCTGATCCTGCTTCTGTTGTTCATTATAAATGATCTGAAAGCTTACAGGCATATATTGGTAAAGAAGTTTCCAATGTTGGATCTTTGCGTGTTTCTTGAAGCTTTCGAAAGATCTTACAAAAAGGTTTTCAATCATGGTTCTTACATAAGAATTCCCGTTTCTGTAGATCCAGTCCATCAACTTGATGTGATGGGCAATGATATTGATCTTCGATTCCTGCAGCAGGTGCTTCAGATAATTCACGGTAGCCTGCATGATCCCGGCGAAATTGTCCTGTACAGACAGCTGGGTGATTTCATTGCGAAGTGGCGGATAGAAAAATTTTAAGTATTCAACAGCTATTTTTTGATTAATAGTTTGCATTTGTACTTTCATCATAATTAAGAATTTTTCAAACACTTTATATTGCAGCGAAATGTATACCAAAATTTAAAGACAGGCAGCAAAAATAAATACTCCGACGATCACAGCGATGTGAGTGAGTAATATTTCTGCATTGTGCCTGTTAGTAGTGGTTTTCCAGGTTTTCCAGTCTGAAATTCTTCTGATTTTATTTTTCATAATCTATTGATTGTGAGTTATTTTTATTTTTGTTTAATTTAAACACTTTGTAATGAAACGGATAAAAAATGTAACAAAACGGTTATATGCCGTGAGTGTAAATTTGTCTTGAATATACTTTCTGAAGGTTGGCAGAAATGTGACTAAAAATCACTTTTCTGTATTCTTCACTGCAGAAAGCGGTACAATTGTCCAGAGAATAAATAAAAGTAGTTTCAATAGCATTCTTCAGTACCGTGTCTCCGTCAGTATAAATTTTGTCCATTTTTTGTAAACTTCTGAACAGCAGATTTCTGTCATTCTGTCGGATCATGTTTTTAATACGTTCCGTGAAGGTGCGGATAATGCTGTATGAGTTTTGAATTTTAATCTCTTTTACTTCGTTTTCAAAATCGGGAACCACATCAGTGATTTCCTTTACGGCTTGTAAATAGTTCATCGTATTATATTTTAATGGTGATAGTTTTCGAGCATTTTGATGAAGGCTCCAAAAATGAAAATGGTTAAAAAAGCAAAAAAGAGCATATGATAGGGCTTAAACCATTTTGGAGTTGCAGGTCCTTTGCTTTTTAACCTTCTGAGCTTGTCGATTCTGTTTAAAGTCTTTAAGTCCATTTTTCTATGTTTTCAAATCATAATGCCAATGGTATTCCGATGAAAATAGAATGTAATTAATATGTTGGTAATTAATAAATTATGATTTTATAGTTGAGTTTTTTAAACAAAAAAGCCTGTCAAAATGATAAGGGTTTTATCAATTTGGAAAAAATAAAAAGACAAAAATTGCTGCTATCACACCTTCTTATTAATCTGAGGACTGATAATTCCCATCCTTTGGAGGGGTGGCGAAAATTCAAAGAATTTTTGACGGGGTGGTTAAAAGAGAGTAGTATAAAATGACATTTTTTAAGTTTCGCAGTAAGGATAAGAATGAATATCTTTGCAGTCCAAATATTCAGAAAATGTTTTCAAAAATAATAGTACACAGAGTCGGAAATAAGATCAACGGAGATTCGCTTACACTTTCCCAGGAGGAATTGAAGCTGGAAGAAGGAATGGCAGAAATGCTTGAAGACTACTTTTTAGGTTCTTTTAAATCGGAAGAAACCTTCCATTTTTATAGTGACACTTATCTGGTGAATAATCCGGTTTACAGTGCAGTATCTGAAATTTTTGATGATAAATCCAAGTTTATCTGGGAATCTGAGAATATTGCCAAACATCTTTTCGAGGCTGCTGAGAACCCGAGAGTTCAGAGTGGAGAGCTTTTCATCGTACTTTTCGAAGATGAAAGCGACCGTCCGGACAGAGTGGATAAAATCGGGATTTTTAAAACGGAGAAGAGAGAATCTTTCCTGAAAATCAATCCTGCTGAAGAGACATTTGATATTGAAAAAGACCAGGGTATTGGTTTATCCAAAATTGATAAAGCAGCTTTGATCTACAACAACAATAAAGAAACAGGATATGTACTTTCTGTAGTTGATAACAACAAAAACGGGGATATGTACTACTGGTTCGAAGATTTCCTGAAAGTAAAACAGCGTGATGACGAATATTTCCACACGCAGGAAGCCCTGATGGTGTATAAAGATTATATCACCAAACAACTTCCTCAGGAATTTGAAGTTTCCAAAGCAGACCAGGCAGATTTCCTGAATAAGTCTATCAATTTCTTCAAGGAAAAAGAAGAATTTAAGCTGGATGAATTTGCCAATGAAGTACTGGGTGATGAGCATGTAATTGAAAGTTTTGTGAACTTTAAAACAGATTACGAACAGGATATGCAGGTGAATATTGCCGAGGAATTTCCAATCAGTGAAGCTGCGGTGAAAAAGACACAGAGACACTTTAAAAGTATTATTAAATTAGATAAAAACTTCCATATCTACATCCACGGAGACCGACAAAAAATCGAGATGGGTGAGGATGATAAAGGAAAATATTACAGACTTTATTTCGAAAAAGAGGTATAAAAAGAAATCTCCGGTTCCATAATAATATCATAACTTTATTGCTGATTACAAAATAACAGTTATGAAATTTATGATCATTTTCTGGGGAATTTTTCTCTTTTTTTTCTGCGTTCCTTTTCCGATTTTCATTTATATGATGAGTGAAGAGCTGGCAACAGAACCGAGAAATTCATTAGCGGTGAGCTATGGGTATCTCGGTTTTTCTTTGTTAATATGGGGATATGTGATTATTTTCTTTATCAATAAGCTTTTCATTACAACTTTTAAAGAGAAAAATACGATAAAGTCTATTCTTAGGAACGGAATACCAAGAGAAGCCAAAATCATTGATTATAAACTCCTCAAATACATTGCTAAGAAAAACATGAATCTCATTCAGGTTACGCTTTCATTTCCTAATCTCAGCAATACGGTGATAGAACATAAAACGATGTTTCATGATTCTAAACCATACGAAAAAAGATTTGACGCAGGAAACAAAGTAAAAGTACTGCTGAATCCTCAGGCATCAAAGGAGCCTTACTTTATTTTAAGCGATCAGAAAGTGGGATTCAATACATCAGGAATGATTTTAAGAATTGTGTTTCTTGTATTATTGATTGCTTATGTTATTGGCTTATACTCTTATTTCTATTGGAGAGAATCCTTTGATTTCGGCTGGAGGTTTCTGACATTCATGCACCCGATTATTTTCAGCGGGGTGATGACCATTATGTATGTCCTGGTTTTTCAGTTGATTTTTGGCAGGCTTTTAAAAAATACAAAAGAAGAACGTATTCTTTTTTCAGGAAGAAATGCTGAAGCCAATATCATCAGTGTAAGTGAGACAGGTCTTCTTGTTAATAATCAGCCACAAATCATGTTTCAGGTAAGTTTTAAAGATTTCAGAGGAACTGAACATATTGCGGTATATAAGAAAATTGTCAGCTTTCTAAAGCTCTCTTCCATTCCTAAACAGGGAACTATTGAGATTATGTATGATGAGGATGATCCGAAGAAGATTATAATTCCCAGAGGAGTTTAGGGAGTAAAAAGGCGAAATAGCAAAAAGGCAAAACCACTAAATCTGATAATATGACATCAGAACAATTACATATTTTCAGACTTTAGATGTAAAGTCTCTGTTTGACATTGACTATTTAACATATAAAAAAATATCCAAATGATTTTTTTTTATGAATACATTTTGTTTAAGTAACAGGATAAAAATCAATTTAATTTTACACGGAAATTTTTAAGTAAAAAACATGTATTTCTAAGATAAACAAATACTTAACATAATAAAAAATGTCCTTCAGATGTGAATTAGTTGTATATATTTGATACTTACTAAAAACATATTTTATGAAAAAATTAAAAAAAATGACTCGTGAAGATCTTAAAACTGTAAAAGGAGGTGTTAAACAAGTTTGGATTGCAGAATTTTGTGGCCAGACTGCTACTACAACTCAAGATTGGACTGCAGAACAAGCAAATCAATGGCTTGCTAATCTTGAAGCAAATTACTGTAATTAATATTTGTTTCATATTAATTATTGCACTTATGGCTTTATTATGTTATAAGTGCATTTTTTTTGCAATCAAAAATAATTCTATGTATTACTATAAAAAATTATTTCAATTATTAGCCTTATTTTTTAGTGTCTTATTTTTTTCTCAATTACATAAAAAAGATAGTCTGCGTGGTGAATTTACCTATTTATTAAAAGCTAAATTGAATACATCAACTCCTGATTATAGACATGAAGAATTTTTTTCATTACAGATAGGCGATGAACGTGCTTTTTTTGCGAGTATTCAGTCACTGAAAAGAGATTCTGTATTCCAAGCACTTCCAATAAAAACTTTAGAAAATGGAGCAAAACTGTTAAGTTCGAAGGGAATGTCTATCCCAAAAACAAAATTTTCCTTTACTATAATACAATCAAATGAAAATATACAGTATTTTAACTTAGTTGGAATGTCAATACTTACCTATAAAGAACCGATCATTAAAAATTGGAATTTGAGTAATGATACAAAAATAATAAACACAATTAATTGTAAAAAAGCGGAAGTTACCTTTAAGGGGAGAAATTGGATCGCTTGGTACTCTCCCGAAATTCCATTACCCTATGGGCCATATAAATTTAGCGGATTGCCTGGATTGATTGTTAAAATAACAGATGATAAAGGAGAATATGATTTTGAGCTAGTAAAGTCTACACCTACATTTAAATTAAAAGGTAAATTAATAAAGATAAACGAAAATAGATATAATGAAGCTTTTGAAACGACTCGACCGAAATTTGAAAAAGCGTTAAAAGATGCTAATGCAAATTTAATTGGTGTACTTCAAAGCTCTGAAACCACTATTATACAAGGTCAAGAAATGATAAGACAAAGACAAAAAGAACGAGAAGAAAACAAAAAATATGAAAACCCGATAGAATTAGAAAAAGATCAGTAATGGCTAATCTGTTTTCGTTTGCTAATATCTATTCGTTTTTTTGCCTTATTCATTATCTTTGTCTTCTTAGCTAAATCATATGAAAACAACACTTGTCGATCTGACAAAACCTATCCAATACAATGCAGGAGATCCGTGGTTCATGCGGGTGAAAATTAAACATAAAGCCCACAGAAAATCACATTGGTTGATCCGTCTTGCATTGAGGCTTCCATCAAGGCTTTTTCCTAAAAACTGGACAGGCTGGGCAGATGACACGATCAAAAATATGGGACTTCATGCTACTACACATATTGATGCTCCCTGGCATTATGGCCCTGTAGTGGAAGGGAAGCCTGCCAAAACCATAGACCAGATTCCGTTGGAATGGTGCTATGGAGACGGAATTGTGATTGATTGTACGCATAAAGAAGATTTTGTTGCTATCACTGTTGAGGATTTGAAAAAAGATCTCTATAAAAACGGAATTACCATTCAGGAAGGAAATATTGTTCTGATCAGAACGGATCGTGACAAAATGATGGGAACTCCAGATTTTGTGGAAAAAGGCACCGGAATGAGTAAAGAAGCTACAGAATGGCTGATTGATCAGGGCGTAAAAGTAATGGGAATCGACCAATGGGGCTGGGATCTTCCTTTGAAATATATGGCTCAGAAAGCCAAAGAACTCAATGATCCTGAATTTTTCTGGGAAGGCCACCGCGTAGGCATCGAAAAAGAATATTTACACATCGAACAGCTTACAAATCTGGGCGCACTACCTCCATCCGGATTTAAAATCTGTGTATTTCCCCTTAAAATTGTTGGCGGTTCTGCTGCTCCCGCCAGAGTAGTGGCGATGATAGAATAAGAAATAAAAGGACGAATTTGAATTTACAAATTCGTCCTTTACTTATGATCATCTTTGCTTTCTCAGATTAATTTTTCTTTCTGAAAAACAAAGCTCTGTTGTATTCAAAATTCATTCTGGCAATATTCAAAACAGAAATTCCCTGAGGACATTCTACTTCACAGGCTTCCGTATTGGAGCAGTGCCCGAATAATTCCGTATCCATTTGAGCCACCATATCCAGCACTCTCTTGCTTCGTTCTTCTTTTCCCTGAGGAAGGAGTGCCATGTGAGTGATTTTTGCAGAGGTAAATAAAGCTGCACTTCCATTTTTACAAGTGGCAACACAGGCTCCACATCCGATACACGCAGCAGAATCAAAAGCTTCCTCAGCTGTCTGGTGAGTCACCGGAATTGCTGTAGCATCAGGAGCCTGGCCTGTATTCACAGATACAAAACCTCCTGAAGATATAATTCTGTCAAAAGCAGAACGGTCTACTTTTAAATCTTTCTTCACCGGAAATGCTTCAGCACGGAATGGCTCTATCAGAATCGTTTCCCCATCTTTAAAGGACCTTAAGTGAAGCTGACAGGTGGTTGTATTTTTCAAAGGACCATGGGCAATACCATTAATCATCATCCCGCATTGTCCGCAGATGCCTTCACGACAGTCATGATCAAACTCAACAGGTTCATCACCCTCAATAATCAGTTTTTCATTTAAAGTGTCCAGCATTTCTAAGAAAGACATGTGAGAATTCAATCCTTTCAGGTCGTAACCTACCAGTTTTCCTTCACTTTTTCTGTCTTTCTGTCTCCATATCTTAAGATGTAAATCCATAATTTTCTGTTTTTATTTGTAACTTCTTACCGTTGGCTGAATTTCTTCAAAGATTAAAGGTTCCTTAATAATTTCAGGTTCACCATTTTCCCCTTTCCATGCCCAGGCAGAAATAAATTGGTATTCCGCATCATTTCTCATAGCTTCTCCGTCCGGAGTCTGATATTCTTCTCTGAAATGAGCTCCACAGGATTCGTTACGGGTTAAGGCATCGTAGCACATCAGTTCTCCGATTTCGAAATAATCGGCTACACGGCCTGCTTTTTCCAGTTCGGTATTCATTTTATCTCCCTGTCCGGAAACCCTTACGTCTTTGTAAAATTCCTGTTTCAGTTTTCGGATTTCCTGAATGGCATATTTCAACCCTTCTTCATTTCTGGCCAGTCCGCAATAATCATAGAGGAGCTTTCCTAAAGTTTTGTGGAAATAATCAACGGTTTTGGTTCCTTTAATATTAATGAAATTGTTGATCTGATCTTTAACAGCCTTTTCAGCTTGTTCAAATTCAGGAGTATCCGGTGAAATTTTTCCGGTGTGAATTTCATCTGCCAGATAATTGGCAATCGTGTAAGGCGCAATGAAATATCCGTCTACAGACGCCTGTAAAAGAGAGTTGGCTCCTAATCTGTTGGCTCCGTGATCGGCAAAATTAGCTTCACCTAAAGCAAACAGTCCGGGAACAGTAGTCATCAGTTCATAATCTACCCAAAGTCCACCCATTGAAAAGTGGGCAGAAGGAGAGATCATCATAGGTTCTTTATACGCATCATATCCTGTTATTTTAAGATACATATCGAATAAGTTTCCATATTTTTCTTTAATCTTATCTTTTCCCTGTTCCTGTATTGCTTTGGAAAAATCAAGATATACTGCATTTTTCAAAGGCCCGATTCCGAAACCGGCATCAATTCTTTCCTTGGCAGCACGGGAAGAAATATCCCTTGGAGCAAGGTTTCCGAAAGCCGGATATCTTCTTTCAAGATAATAATCCCTTTCATTTTCCGGAATGTCATTGGGTTGTCTTGTTTCCCCTTCTTTTAATGGAACCCAGATTCGGCCGTCATTACGTAATGATTCAGACATTAAAGTCAGTTTGGACTGATAATCTCCGGATTGCGGAAGGGAAGTAGGGTGTACCTGAATCCAGCTTGGGGAAGCCATTAAAGCTCCTTTTTTATGGGCTCTCCAGATGGCAGAACCGTTACATCCCATGGCAAGGGTTGACAGATAATAAATTTTTCCGTAACCTCCGGTTGCCAATATTACAGCGTGGGCGGCATGTCTTTCAATATCTCCTGTGTCTAAATTCCTTACGATAATTCCTCTGGCTTTCCCATCAACAGTAACCAGATCCAGCATTTCATGTCTTGAAAATAATTGCACGGAACCTTTTCCAACCTGTCGCATTAAAGCCTGATAAGCTCCCAGAAGAAGTTGCTGCCCCGTTTGTCCTCGCGCATAGAAAGTACGGCTCACCTGAACTCCTCCGAAGGATCGGTTGTTCAGATATCCGCCATATTCCCGCCCGAAAGGTACACCTTGTGCAACAGCCTGGTCGATGAGGTTCAAAGAACATTCTGCCATTCTGTAGACATTGGCTTCACGGGCTCTGAAGTCTCCTCCTTTTAAGGTATCTACAAACATTCTGTAGACACTGTCACCATCATTTTTATAGTTTTTGGCGGCATTCACACCTCCCTGTGCTGCCACAGAGTGTGCTCTTCTCGGGCTGTCCTGAAAACAGAATGATTTGACATTATATCCCATTTCCCCTAAAGAAGCTGCGATTGAACTTCCCGCCAATCCTGTTCCTACAACAATCACATCCAGTTTTTTACGGTTGGCAGGGTTTACGAGTTTTGCTTTCTTTTTATAATTTTCCCATTTATGTTCCAATGGGCCTTGTGGTATTTTTGAATCTAAAATCATAATCGTTCCTTTTAATGATAAGTGAAGAATACATACACAGGCATCAATGCAAAACCTACACAGATAATGATTGAATACGCAATCCCGATAGTTTTGAACCATTGTACAAACTTAGGATGATATAATCCCAGAGTTCTTACAGCACTATGGATCCCATGAATCAGGTGATAGCATAAAGCGATCATTGATACAACATAAATGATAACGTACCACCATTCTTTAAAGACATTCACTACCAGAATGTAGAGGTCTTTATTTCCGTTTTCATCCAAAGGAGGATTTCCGAATTTATAGATATACCAGAAGTTCTGGAAATGGATCACCAGGAAAATCAGAATTAATGTTCCCAGGATTCCCATATTTCTGGAAGCCCATTTGCTAGCTCTTCCACGTCTGTCCGTTTGATAACCGCCTCCTGATTTTTTATTTTTTAAAGTAATCATCAGTCCGTCTACTGCGTGCAGAATAATACTGGCATATAAAACGTAAGAGACTATTTTGATAATGATATTTCCTGATAAAAAATGCGAATAAGCATTAAACTGCAGGTGCGCTTGTTCTTGTGGAAGAAAAAGCTGAAGATTTCCAAGGAAATGAATCAACAGGAAGAATCCCAAAAAGAGTCCTGTAAGGCACATCAGCATTTTTCTTGACAGTGTTGATAACATATTTTTGATTTATTGGTTAATAATATCCTAAGACTTTCATCCACAATCCTCCTACAACCATATAAATGATCAATAGAACGATTCCAATTTCAAGACCTCTGAGCCACCAGACTTTCAGGTCAACATATCCGCTTCCGAAGAATACCGGTGCAGGACCGTGGCCGTAATGAGTAAGTACCCCGTAAATTGAACCCATGAAACCAAGCATCATTGCCAGCAGCATTGGTGGGATTCCTAAAGAAACACCCACACCCAGCAAGGCAGCATACATGGCCGCTACGTGAGCAGTAGCACTGGCAAAAATATAGTGACTGAAGAAATATACTACAATAATAACCGGGAAAGCTACCTGCCAGCTCAAACCTCCAATCTGTACTTTGATAAGGTTGCTGAACCATCCAATGAAACCTAATTCATTTAAAGAACTTGCCATCATCACCAGTACAGCGAACCAAACTATCGTATCCCAAGCTCCTTTTTCACCTTTTACATCTTCCCAGGTTAATACTGAGGTTAGTAGTAATAATGTTAATCCGATAAAGGCTGTAGTAGTAGCATCAATAGAAAGTGCTCCTCCAAATATCCAAAGGGCTAACAGAATGAAGAATGCCAGTAGCATCAGCCATTCATTTCTTGAGATAGGCCCCATTTCTTTTAATTTCTGAGCGGCCATTTTCGGAGCATCCCCTGTTTTTTTCAATTCAGGTGGATATAATTTATACAATACCAAAGGAACGATAAAGAATGCTACTGCACCCGGAATAAAACCTGCTGCTGCCCATGACATCCAGGTAATATCAATACCAAGGTTAGCGGCAAATTTCTGACACATTGGATTACTGGCTGTCCCGGTAAGGAACATAGAGGAAGCGATCAGGTTCATGTAATAACTGTTCAAAGTCAGGAATGACCCTAGCTTTCTATGGGTTTCCGGCTTTTCAGGAACAGAATCAAAGCTTATGGCCATAGACTTCATGATCGGGTAGATAATTCCACCTCCTCTTGCAGTGTTACTAGGAATAGCAGGAGCAAGACAAACATCGGCAAGTCCTAATCCGTAAGCCAATCCCAGTGAGCTTTTCCCAAAAACTCGGATGAATAAAAAGGCGATACGATTTCCTAATCCTGTTTTGATAAATCCTCTGGCAATAAAGAATGAAATCCCGATCAGCCAGATTACTTTATCTCCAAAACCGGAAAGCGCTTTGGTAATAGATTTCCCCGCATCTCCCGGAGCAACTACCTGCGTAAGGGCTGTAAATCCAATAGCCATCATACACATTGTTCCCATTGGAGCAGCTTTTAGAATAATTCCTAAAATGGTTGCCGCAAAGATGGCAAACAGATGCCAGGCATTCTCTGCAACACCTTCCGGAGCAGGAATGAACCATATGATCAACGCAACAACAAATGTGATCGCTACGTTTTTAATATTAATTTCTTTCATGATACTAACTATTTAATCGTTTAAAACCTACTCTGTACCTGTACAATGAATAGATTATTGTTGTATTGTGATGTGTTTTCCACCTGATGTTTGTAGCGGTCAAACTGTACTCCCAGCTGAATTCTTGCACCGTAATTTTTCAGGAATTCCAATCCGACCATCGGAGTGATTGTTTGTCTTGGGTTGGAAGCCATTCTGAAATTCGTATCAAGGTATTCGTAGCGGCAGGATAATTCGAAGGCGCTGAGATTTTTGTGGTTGATCTCATATCTTAGATTTGGAAGAAAATAAGCACCGCGGATAAGATATTGGTCAGGATTATCAGGACGTAATTCAGGTGCAATGGAGTTGTATAGAACGTGATTGGTTGCCTGTTTGGCTTCCAGCTGCATATCAAGGCTCCATTTTGGATCAAACTGGATCAGTGAACTTAGATCTACGCCCAGCGCATATACTTTTTTGCTGAAAACTTCTCCGGTACCTCCATTCAGACCTACATTGAAGTGGTATTTTTTTGATAATCCGAAAACCAGACGGGTAGAATACTGTTTTCCGTTGTCATTATCATTGATCTGGTTTTTTCCATTTCCATTCACTACTGAAACAGCATATTGGAAAGGAATTTCTCCCAGTTGAAGTTGCCCTGTAGCAGACATCCCGATCTGGAAGCTTGTCCAGCCCAGTTTTCCGAATTCTGTGTATTGATTGGACCAGTCTAAAGACTTGATAATATCAATAGGATAGGTCTCTTCGATACCGAACCAAGGTCTGAACTGTCCTACAGTAATTGCTAATTTGGGATTGAAAGTATACTTCAGGTAAGCATTTTCAAGAACTCTGCTTTTGGGATCATTTTTAAAATCGGCAAGGTTGGCCAAAACAACAACTTCCGTACGTTTACTGATCTGTGCCCGAACCTGAACCCTCATGTATTTGAGCATGAAATTATTATCAGTTCCGGAACCGTCGGTGTGATGAAGTCCGTTAACATCTACATCTTTACTCATTCCTACAAGGTAACGTGCCTGAAAAAGGCCTTTGATCTGCAGTTGCGGATATTTTACATTGTCTTCTTCCTGTGGAGGAGGTGTGGTCTTCAGAGAATCCTGATTTTGTGCATAAGCTGATAACCCACAGGCCAGCATACACAGGATCAGGCTTTTCTTTTTAATCGAAAAAAAGGCCATATCTATTTTTGTTTTTTTATTGTGAACTCTATTTTAACACAACTGCTTACTTATCCCCTCAAATTTTTGATTTTTAGTATTTCGTCTAATCATAATGGGGCATACTTAGTTCAATATCTACTAAGCACGAGTATTTTTTGTGGTTAAAATCTATTTTAATCCTAAGAACGTGAACGGTGCAGACTCTTTAAATTCTGCATTGGATTTTCCGTTATAAGTGCGGTTATTGCTGAGGTCAAGTTTCATCACTTTTCCTTTAGGGCTTAAATCAAAATCTTTAAGATCTACCCAAAAAGTGTTGGGAGTGAAAACCGTTTCAAAATAATACACCAGGTTTTTCTGATCCGAAACAGAACGCCATCTTGTTGACGAAATATTAGGTTCTGTTGCAGAAGTGATTCCATAAGGAACAGAACAGTTTCTGATCACACTGAAAACACTGGCTACTGCTGTGCGGGTATCTGCAGTCTGAGGAATCGCATTAATATAATAAGAAGCTCTTACAAAGCGGTCTGCAGCACGGTTTGTTCCCGGAAGCATAACCGTTCCCGGAATGCCCTTCCAGTAGTTGTTAAGAGCAAGCTGCTCTTCAAAAACCGGAGAGTTGGTCATTACCGTATAAGATGGATCATGATGAATAACCAATTTTCCGTCAATATATTCAAAAACAGCATTGTCTCCTGAAGCGTCGGAAATGGAAAGATGAACCGTTGTAAATCTTTCTGTTCCAGGAATATAATCACTTACAATAACGAAAGGTTCTTTTCGGGAGAATTCTACGGCCTCTTTTACTGTAGCAAAATTATCAAGATAATATTGTGCCCATAATGAAATGGCAATTCCCTTTTTACTTCCTTTTCCATCGAATTTTGGGTATTGGGATTCTCCTAGCCAGAGCAGGTTAGCTACCAGTCCCTTTTCATTCATTCCGTCTGCTGAAGCAATATCCCATGAAGAGCTGATGAGGCTGCCGTATTTGGCGGTCCATTTTACAGATTTTGGGCCTACAAGTCCGTTGCGGTCTATTCCTTTCGGGAGAACCCATAAGTTGGCGGGGATTTCGTCACGCCAGTCCATAGAACGAGCTGTAATAACAGTATTCTGGGGGCCTTTGTAAACTACCCTTGTACAGGCTTCTGAAGGATTCCATAATCCTATAGAGAGGATCAGAGAAAATAAAATTAATGGGAACTTTTTCATAATAGTATTATTTGAATTTAAATTTTATATAGAATTCATTGAGAATAATTCAATGGATTTTTATCATATTCATTATTCGGTGATATAAATTTAGCAAAATTTGTTTAAATAAAACAATTATTAAGGTTAATAATATGTAATCCATGTTATGAATCATGATTAAAGAGTGCATAACCTGATTATTGGATTTTTTTTCGTATATTTTAGATATTTGACATGAAAAAGGGGGAAAAATGAAGAATGTTTGAATGTGTTTTTGATTCTTTTTTTGCTGTAAATTTCTCATAAATACTTGGTGGAGCAGACTTTAAAATTAGATACCACAAAGAAGAAAGCTGTTTGAAAAAAACAGTATATTTGATATATAGACTGAAAAGATATATGAATTTTATAGAGTGCCATGAAGAACCTATCCATATTCCGGGTTCTATTCAGAGTTTTGGTTATTTGATTGGCATTGATGCAGAATCCCATACCATTACTTTTTTTAGTAGGAATATTGCGGATTTATTTAAAGTCGGAAGTTCAAAAGAGCTGTTCGGAAGAAAAATTACTGACTTTCCTGAAAGTTTTCAGAGCATTATTGATTCAGAAATCTATATGTCACTGGACAAGTTTACCAGACGTAAAAATGAAACCTATTTCGATAAAATTTTTATCAATGATAAAGAGTATCATTTTTCTGTTTTCAGAAGTGAACTTTATATCTTTCTGGAGTTTGAAGAAGTAATCATTAATCCCAATAAACGGATCTCCAATAAATATGATAACTTTTACATCATTGATAATGAAAAGGAACTCTGGAATCATCTTCTGGAAACGCTTTCGAAGGTGATCAACTATGATCGGATGATGGTCTATAAATTCATGATGGACGGTTCCGGAAAAGTAATTGCCGAAAAGAAGAATGAAAACATGGAAAGTTTCCTTGGGCTTCATTACCCGGAGTCTGATATTCCAAAACAGGCAAGGGATCTTTATCTTAAAAAAAGAAAAAGAATCTTCAGCAATGTGTATGCGGATACCGTTCCTATTTTAAGCAAAAGCGCAGAGAGCATTGATCTCACTTTTTCAGCATCAAGAGGGATGTCACCGGTCCACGGGCAGTATCTTAAAAATTCGGGAGCAGCTTCAAGCTTCAGTGTTTCCATTATTATCGATGACCATCTTTGGGGATTGGTTACCTGCCAGAATGTGGAACCCAAACATATTGATCTTGAAGACAGGGTGCAGGCCGGAATTTTTACAACACTTGCTGCCAATGCTTATTCATCTTTTAAATCAAAAAGCGAACTGAATTACCGTTTGGAGCTGAATGAGAAAATATCTCAGCTGAAAACGGAATTTTTGAAACATAATCATCTCTTTGATTCTCTTATTGAATGTAAAAAAGAGATCAGAAATTTACCTGAAGCAGACGGACTTGCTATTATTTCGGATGAAAATATAATTACAGACGGCAGCACACCTGATGTTGAAACATTAGGAAGAATTGCAGAATGGGCTATTGGGAATACTGATGAGCGTATCTACGTGAGCAGAAGCTTTCTTAAAGATCACGGTAAAGAACTTGAATTGACGGATAATGCGGCAGGAATTGCCATCTATTTTATTGAAAGAGATAAGAATGAAATGCTGATCTGGTTCAGAAAAGAGTTTGATGAACATATCAACTGGGCTGGAAATCCGGAGAAAAAAATAGAAGTGTTTTCTCAGAATGGAGAGGAAAAACATATGATATCACCAAGAACTTCATTCCGGATTTTCACAGAAAATATCAAAGGGTATTCTAAAAGATGGAATTCCAGAAATGTAAGTGCTGTACAGGCTGTAAGGGATTTGATTTTAGAAACTTCCCATAAAAATTACAACGCTATCAAAAGGCTTAATGATGAGCTTAAAAAAGTAAATGAAGAACTTGACAGTTTTTCTTACACCATCTCACATGACCTTGGTACTCCTCTGACCGTAATGAAACTAAATGCACAGATGCTGTTGGGAAATCTTGCTGCTGATGCTGAAAAAAGTAAAACCAAGATCAATTCAATTATTGAGGAAATCGACAATATGGCGGAAATGATGCATGATGTGTTGCAGCTCAGCCGAGCCAAACACAGCGAAATACAGCTTGAAAGCCTGAAAACAGCTCATACAATTGAGAAAATTTCCGAAAATGCCAAGATGACCTATGGCAGCCCGAACAGTGAAATTATCATTAAAGAATGTCCTGATGTACTGGCTGATAAAACCATGCTTCATCAGGTATTTCTGAATATCATCAACAATGCTGTAAAATATTCTTCCCATAAAGAGCTTCCGAAAGTGGAAATTGAAGGGGCAGAGGACGGGCAGACCATTATTTACAGAATCTCAGACAACGGTATCGGTATCCCTGTGGAGGAGAAGCATAAAATATTTAAAATCTTCAACCGGATGGATAATGCCAAAAAGTTTAAAGGAAACGGAGTAGGACTGTCTATAGTACACCGCATCATGAAAAGATTGGGAGGAGATGTAGATTTTGAAAGCAATAGTGAAGGGACTTCCTTTATTTTAACGTTCAAAAAGCCTTATATTTGAGAAACTTTTAAAACGTACTTATGGTATCAGAATATCTAAAACAGAATACAGCAGAGTATCACGATGCAGCAGAAAAACTTTTTAATTCTGAGAAGATTTTCAACAAAACCTTCACTTTAGAAGACTATAAAAAAATCATTCATACCAATTACCTGATGCTTCTTCACAGCGAAGATAAAATATTCAGAAGCCTTTCTGATAAGTATGCAGAAAGCCTTCAGCTTGATGCGAGAAAGAAGCTTTCACTTATTGAAAAAGACCTGCAAAGTCTTTCCCTGAAAAATCAGGAAGTTTCTTATCCCCTAGAGTTCAATAACGAACATGAAGCACTTGGAGCGATGTATGTGATTGAAGGTTCTACGCTTGGTGGAAATGTAATTGCAAAGCAACTTTCCAAAACGGAGGGTTTTGATGAGGTAACTTTCAACTTTTTCGGATGCTATCAGGAAAATACGGGGCCAATGTGGAAAAACTTCAAGGAAGTTCTGGATACAGAAATCGCGGAAGAAAACTATAGTGAAGTGCTTTCCGGGGCGAAAAAACTATATATGTTTTTACTGAACGTTAACTAATTTATTTTAATTCTAATTAAATTCCTGAAAAATTGCTCAATTTTTCAGGAATTGTTAAATTTGGGGAGTTTCAAATTTAAACTTAACTAACAAAAAATAATTTTTAAAAAGTAACAATATGAAAGTAACTGTAGTAGGTGCAGGCGCTGTAGGAGCAAGCTGTGCAGAATACATCGCAATGAAGAACTTCTGTTCAGAAGTAGTTTTGGTAGACATTAAAGAAGGGTTTGCTGAAGGGAAGGCAATGGATTTGATGCAGACCGCATCTCTTAACGGATTTGATACGAAAATTACGGGTACAACAGGAGATTATAGCAAAACTGCAGGTTCTCATGTAGCAGTAATCACTTCAGGGATTCCAAGAAAACCTGGAATGACAAGAGAAGAATTGATCGGTATCAATGCTGGTATCGTGAAAGAAGTTACTGAAAACTTAGTAAAACATTCTCCGGAAGTAATCATCATCGTGGTTTCTAACCCAATGGATACTATGGCTTACCTTGTTCACAAAACTTCAGGTCTTCCTAAGCACAAAATCATCGGAATGGGTGGTGCTTTAGACTCTGCAAGATTCAAATACAGATTAGCTGAAGCATTAGAAGCTCCAATTTCTGATGTTGACGGAATGGTAATCGCTGCTCACAGTGATACAGGTATGCTTCCATTATTGAGCAAAGCGACAAGAAACGGTGTTCCTGTAACTGAATTCTTAAGTGATGAACAACAGAAATATGTCATCGAAGAAACTAAAGTAGGAGGAGCTACGCTTACGAAATTATTAGGAACTTCAGCTTGGTATGCTCCAGGTGCAGCAGTTTCTGTAATGGTTCAGGCGATTGCATGTGACCAGAAGAAAATGATCCCTTGTTCTTTAATGCTTGAAGGAGAATACGGACAAAACGATATCTGTCTTGGTGTTCCTGCTATTATCGGAGCAAACGGAGTAGAATCAATTGTAAACGTAACTTTGACTGCTGAAGAGCAATTGAAATTCGCTGAAGCTGCTAATGCAGTAAGAGAAGTGAATGGAGATCTTAAATTTTAATAAGTACCTGCTTTAAGCACGAATTAAAATAATAAACCCCGGCTGTTTCAAAGAAACAGCCGGGGGTGTTTTTTGAGCAATATTGAATCATAACTTTTGAACCATTCAAGAACGGAGAATTAAGGTTGATAAAGAAAAATCATTGATTTTTTAAGCTTGATGGTTTAATGGTTTCGGCGCGGCCGGAGGCCGCGCCGAAACCATTATGATCTAATTTGGAATGCAAAGTTAATTCGTTGTCTTTACAAAACGACTTACAGAGAACATACTCTCATTAGCTTCAGTTTCAATATATCCGATAATTTTATTCCAATCTTGGCTTAAGAAAAACATTCCGTAATATTCTTTTCCAAGTACACTTATAAATCTTAGTTTATTCCCAGAATAATTTTTCAGATTGGAAACCAAGGTTTCCATCTGTTGTGATAATTCATAGTTTCCATTTTTATGAGCACTATATTTTCTGATGGTGTACACGCCAATCATATTTTCTCTCTCAAAATTATTGCTGTTGCTTATCTTAATTTTATATTCTGTAATATCATCAAGAAATTTTCTTTCTTTTTTAATTAAAGTAAATGCTTCTTCAATAGTTAACATGTCAATGTTTTTATTTCATAGATCCCGGAAGAATTCTAACTTCATAGGGAATATTCTGTTTTCCCCAGCTGCAGAGCTGGTGCATCACTTTTGTCAATTCTGATCCGCTGGGTGTAATATGATATTCAACTTTTAAAGGAACTTCATTGAATATTTTCTTGGTAATCAGATTTGATTTAACCAATTCATTGAGTACAGAAGATAATACATTATCTGAAATTCCAACCAACGCTTCTTTCAGTTGGGAGAATCGGGAGACATCACAAGTGATTAATAATAAGACCTCTGCTACCCATCGTTTACCAATAATTTTTAGTACTTTATTCAGGGTACATCTGTCGTCCAGATAATGTTCATTTATTGAATTGGTAGAACTCAGCTTCTTTTTACTCATACTCATTTATTTATTAGTAGCTCACAATGGGCTACAAGTGATTTCCGGTGATTTTTTCAACATACATTTGTCTTATAAAATTACGGTTTTTAGTCTATAGTTTAATAATTTAAAAATGAGTAAAATGAAAGCATATCAGGTAAGCAAAGAGTACAGTATATCTTCTCTTGAGCTGGTGGATAAATCCTATCCAAAGCTTTTACCCAACGAAGTATTGGTGAAAATGAAAGCCAATTCTCTTAATTACAGAGATCTTATGGTCGTAACAGGCTTTTCTTCGTGGCAGCCTCCCGTAGGAAGAATACCGGTTTCTGATGGAGTAGGTATTATTGTTGAAAAAGGAAGTGAAGTAACAACCTTGGCTTTAAATGATCGTGTTGCCGGATTATTTTTACCTAAATGGATCGATGGAAAACTGACAGATGAAAAAATAGGCGGTTCTCTTGGCGGTGCAAAAACAGATGGTCTGCTGCAGGAATATGCCATATTTGATCAGAATGAAGTCATTAAAGTTCCCGATTTTTTAAGTGATGAAGAGGCTGCAACGTTACCTTGCGCAGGACTGACGGCCTGGCATGGCGTGATTGAAAAAGGAGATATTAAACCAGGGAGTACAGTTCTCATCCAGGGTACAGGAGGTGTTTCTCTGTTTTCTGCTCAATTTGCTTTAATGGCAGGTGCAGAAGTGATTTTGTTGTCAAGTAGTGATGAAAAATTGACTTTAGCTGAAAAAATGGGGATTAATCACCTTATTAATTACCGCCAAATTCCCGAGTGGGAAAAGAATATCATGGATATTACCAGTGGAAGAGGAGTAGACCATATTGTAGAAGTGGTAGGAGGCCGTAATATCATCAGATCAATGAATGTAATTGCCCTTGATGGAACCATTGCTGTTATTGGTCTGATGGGTGGATTAAGTGCTGAGCTGGATACAGCGAAAATTATGTCCAGACAAATCAGGCTGCAAGGAATTGAAGTGGGTTCTAAAGAAATGTTTAGTCATATGAATGAAGCTTTGGCAGCACATGGGATACATCCTGTTATTGATAACGTATATTCTTTTGATGATGCTAAATCTGCTTTTTATCATCTGGAAAAAGGTGCAACAGGAAAAATTGTGATAAAGTATTAGGTTTTACTTCGAAAAAGACTTGTTGATATCAACAAAAAAATCACTGGAAAAACAGTGATTTTTTATTTTTATTTAGGAATATGAGTTGGACTCGTTTCAGCTTTTCAAAGTTCTGCTACCTTTTCAAACAGTTTAGGATAAACTGTTACTAATCCAGTTTCATCGATTGAAATCTCTGCTTTAAAATCATTTTCTAAATTTTCATATAGGTATTTATTAACAGATGTCCGGGTATATTGCTGCTGTACAGGTCTGATATGATGGTTTAATACATCAATATAGATGACATCAATTTTCTGAGAACTGTTTTCTGAAAGCTTTAAATTGTTGACGGGTAAAGTGTTGGTAAAGGGGGGCAGAGAAATATCTATGAATTTAAAATTATTGAATTCCGGATTTATAACATTGTTAATTTCCCATTGGTCCTGAATTCTTTTTCCGGCAAGTGTCCTTTTTACCTTATTGATCTCCGATTCGATCAGGAAGTCCTGAACGATCCAGGCTTTATCAATGTGAATTTTATACTCTATACTATATATTTTATCTTCAAGACAGCCGATGATCTTTGATTCTACAGTATATATTTTATCATCAGATTGTAAATTAAAATATTCAAGAGATTGATAAAATATTCCTTTCCAGATCAATGTTTTCATAATGATATTCTTTGATGTACTATTACGAGATACAAATTAACGAATGTCAGGGCTGATTACAAAAAAGAGCGGTAAAAAACCGCCCTCAACAAAATTTTATCTAACAAATATTTTTTACATATAAACACATCCGCATCCTGTTTCCCATTCCTGGCACAGGCGCATAGGTTCAGTACAGCCAGGGTCACCGCCGCCGCCCTCAGAAACTCTGTAGCATGTACCACCACTGCAATAGTATGAACCTATAGTTGGCGGACAATTGCCATCCATATCACACAATGCATAAGGAGTGTCTCCACCACTAATCAACACAAGCTGATTTCTCTTTAATTTTTTTAAATTTTTCATAGTAATCATTTTTAATTTGTTGATTACTAATGTAAAAAAAAATTAACACACCAGCAAGTGTTTTAATGAATGTGGTAAAATTACTCTATATCTAAAGTCATGAAAAGCGCAATTTCCTCTGGATTTTCATACAATCTTGTATTCAGTCCGGTAATATTGAATCCCATTCTTCTATAAAATTGTATTGCAGGATAATTGGTATTCTGTGTTTCCAGTTCAATCACTCTGGAATTCAATTTTCTGGCTTCTTTAATGGCGCTTTTAATCAATTTAATTCCGATTCCCTGTCGTCTGTATTTTTCGTTGACCAGGATATTTTCAATATAAAAACTATTGTTCCATGTTCTTTGTTCACAGATAATCCAGCCTGCCAATTCTTCATTAACAAAAGCACCGAAAGAATTTCCCTGTTCAATGATGGTATTCAATTCTTCAAGATCTTCAGAAGTCGTTTCCCATATTTTGTGGTAAGGCAAAGACTTCTCTTTTAAAATAAACTCAAAAGAACCTCCAAACTCAATAGAGGAAACCACATATCTTACATCCGTTGTATACCCGTTATGTCCCCAATCCAGACTTTGATTAGAGGTTAGTTTTTGTAATTTTTTTATTTCCACCCTTCCATATTTTTATTTTAGTGAATTTCAGTACAGATTTCTATCAGATAATTGTTGGGATCTTTAATATAAGCTGTTTTTTGTCCCCATGGTTTTAAAGCAATATCTTCATAAAGAACAGCGCCGTTTTGTATTGCTTTTTCTACCAAAGCCTCTACATTATCTGTCGTAAACCCAAGTTCCATTCCGAAAGGTTGGTCTTCAGTTTTTGCCGTTATAAATCCTTTTTTAATATTGGACTGAGCCAGGCTCACAGAAGCGAATGAGAGACTTGTTTCTCCGGTCAGGAGCTCACCATAATCTTTTTCGGGAGTGATGAATTTTATTTCAAAGCCAAAGGTGTTTTTATAAAAGCTCATAGACATTTCTACATCTTCTACATACAGAATGACATACTTGAATTTGATCATATGATTGAATTTAAATGTTTTTATTTCTTGTTGATAATATATTCTTCATCTATCATCAGTTTTATATGAGGCCCATGTAAAGGATACTCTTTAAAACTTCCAAAATGACCGAAATGAAGAGGGTATTTCTGGCTAAGCTGCCGCACTTTACGTCCAAATGAATTGATGTCAACCTTTTGAATGGTTTCTTTTTTCTGTCTGCCATTGGTGAAAAAGAGCATCAGGTTACAATGATCTTTAAAATCAAAATCATTATAATAAAATACATGAAGGTTTTCTTCTCTGGAAATCCGGATCAAGTCATCAATCAATTCTTTTTTATACTGCAAAGGCAGATTACAATCAATTCTGGCAGCATAATGTTCTGCATTACTTTTTTTGAAGTCGGAACCCACCATCTGAATGAAACGGTGCTCTATATTTTTGAATTCCTCTCTTTCCGGAGGATAGTTTTTGCTGGATTGAATGGTAAAAGGAAGACTTGCATCCAATAATACTGCATTTTCACGGATCAATAATTCTTCAACCTCTTCAGCAAACTGAAAATGAAAATCAAAAAGCATATGGTCTCCAATATTGATGATGATTTGATTTCCATCGATATTCAGGTGTAAATATGTTTTCTTGAAATCTGATTTTAGTGCTTCCAGTTTAGGAATAAAATCATCTGTATTTTTAACCTGGATTCTTGCTGCCAGTTCAGCAGGATTATCGGCATGTCCTCCAAGTCCAGGAAAGAATTTGAAAAACTGAAAGTCATATAAATGGTCTGGGAATTTGAAATACCAGTATACGCCTACTATCATTGATTATTAAATAATTTAGAAATAAAAAAACTGTATAAATTTTGATAATCTGGATTTGAATTCAATTTTTTCATAATCTTTATCAGGATTATATATTTTAATGTCAACCTTATTTCTATCTTTGATTACAAGCCCGGAATGATTTTCAAGGTTTGAATTAATTTGTTCCAATAGTCCCAATTGGAGCATCACATCTAATATTCTCTCTCCATCCGCAAAATCTTCATAAATATTAACGGGAAGAGGATGATAGTCAGGCGTAGACTTAATATAACGAGAAAAAAAATAAGGATCAAGATCCCCAAATTCCATCCCAAACATAAAAGGAACTTCAATCTGCTGTTTTGTAGTTACATTTTGAAAGTGACAATGAAAACCATGAAGGAAATATCTCCATTTACCTACTTTTCCACTCTGAGTTCTTCTACTTCGACCTTTGAAATAATTAAAAGCAAGAAAAGGGAAATCTTTGTTTAGTTTTACTTTCTTCTTTTCAAAAAATAAACAGACCAGTTTTTCTCCAAGTTTTCTGTAGTCTTTTGCACACTGTACAAAAAATAATTGGTTGGCAATTATCTCTTCTTTTGTAATGAGTTTCTTTACTTCAATTTTAGGCTCTATCGAATGGATATCTATTTGAAAATGAGGAAGATTTTTCGTTAATTGTTCACCATAATCCTCTCTGATATGATTGATAGGATGATCAAAAACTATTCTGATTATTTTTTGTCGAGGAATATTTCTGAGGTAATCAATACAAGGAAGCTCTTGTATCGATTTAGCAGTTATTACATGAGTAGTTCTTTCCAAAACATTAAATCAATGATTAGTTCAAATTTAAATAAAATTTCACACTCCAAAACTTTCAAAACCCTTAAATTTGTTGTCAATAAAAATTTACTTGGATGCTTAGGAACATTTCAATTGCGGCAGCTACTTTATTGTCCGTAATTACAATCAATGCACAGAAGAACAGAAATACTCAACTGGAAAGACCCAAATTAGTTGTTGGTCTGGTAGTAGACCAGATGCGTTGGGACTATTTGTACCGTTTCTACGGTAAGTATGGGAATGATGGTTTTAAAAGACTTTTGAATACAGGATATTCTTTGAATAATGTACATATTCCTTATGTTCCTACCATTACGGCTTTGGGGCATACATGTATCTATACAGGATCTGTACCGGCTATTCATGGTATTGCCGGAAACGACTGGACGGATAAAGAAACAGGTAAAGGAGTTTATTGTACCGCGGATGAGAGCGTTCAGCCGGTAGGAACTACCAATACAAAAACAGGAAGCCACTCTCCGAAAAATCTTTGGTCTACCACAGTCACAGACGAATTAAGACTGGCAACGAACTTTCAGGGAAAAGTTGTTGGTGTTTCTTTGAAAGACCGTGCTTCCATTCTTCCTGCAGGCCATACTCCAAACGGAGCTTTCTGGTTTGATGACAGCACAGGAAATTTCATTACCAGTACATGGTATATGAATGATCTTCCACAGTGGGTAAAATCATTCAACTCTCAGAATCTTCCTGAGAAATTAGTAGCGAATGGCTGGAATACTTTACTTCCAATCAACGAATATACAGAAAGCGCACCGGACAATTCTCCTTGGGAAGGTTTGTTGGGAAGTGCAAAAACACCTACTTTCCCTTACAGTAATCTAGCAAAAGACTACCAGACTAAAAAAGACAATATCCGTTATACACCTTTCGGAAATACTCTGACTTTAAAATTGGCTGAAGCTTCTGTAGAAGGTGAAAAACTAGGTGGAGATAATATCACAGACTTTTTAGCCATCAACCTCGCATCTACAGATTATGCAGGACATAAATTCGGACCGAATTCTATTGAAGTAGAAGATGTTTATATCAGACTAGATCAGGATTTGGCAGAATTCTTCAAATATCTTGATTCAAAGGTAGGAAAAGGAGAGTACACCGTTTTCCTTTCTGCTGACCATGGTGGAGCACATTCTGTAGGATTCCTTAAAGAACATAAAATCCCGACAGGTTTCTTCGGAGAAGATGCGGAAAAGAATCTGAACCAGAAACTGAAAGAAAAATTCGGAGCCGATAAACTGGTCAACGCCATTGATAACTATCAGGTTTATTTCGACAGAAAAGTATTGGCAGACAACAAGCTTGAATTGGATGATGTTAGAAACTTTGCTGTAAAAGAAATTGAGAAGGATCCTACCGTTTTATATGCTGTTTCTGTGGACAAAGTTCAGGAGTCAAGCATTCCGGAGCCAATTAAACAAAGAATTATTAATGGAATCAACAGACAGAGAAGTGGGGATATCCAGTTAATTTCTCATGATTCTATGCTTCCACCATATTCTAAAACAGGAACTACACACAGTGTATGGAATTCTTACGATTCTCACATTCCATTAATCTTTATGGGTTGGGGAGTGAAGCAGGGAGAAAGCAACAAAGAATATCATATGACAGATATTGCTCCTACGGTATCTTCCTTATTGAAAATCCAGTTTCCAAGTGGAAATGTAGGAAATCCGATTACCGAAGTTATTGGTAAATAAATTGAAAATTTTATATCATAAAAAAACATCCCAATTTGGGATGTTTTTTGCTTTCATAGCTTACGATGTTCTTATCATTTGCTGTATCTCTTTATGAAACTTCTTATTCTGTTTTCTGATTTTTATAATAGAATATAGAAGCAGAACGATCAAAATGCATCCCAGAAGAACTGAAGCCATTTTAATATAACGATAATGAGATTTCAGTTTCTCACTTTTCAAAGCTGTTTCCTTGTTGTGGTTGTCGATCACCTGATTAATAGATTTCAGCTCATTCTGCTTTCTTTTAAATCTCATTTCCATGTGTTTTTTGTTAAACTGCTGATAGAGATTCTGTTGTCCCATAGCAAGATAGTTCTCAGCCAATTCTTTATAAAGTCCTTCGTTCAGGATAATATCTCCGGTATTTTTAGAAAGATCCTCAGCTTTTAGTAAAAGGCTTATCGCTGTTTGATTTTCATGTCTTTGTTTGTGTATTTCAGCAATTCCTTTCAAAGCGAATGCTTCCAGACTTTTACCATAATTCTTCCGGGCATAGCTGACAGACTGTAAAAATGACTCTTGTGCTTTGTCAATCTCATTAAGGTTCAGATAACAGTACCCAATATTGTAGTATACCACACTCATATTGGAGTAAGTGGTTTTCTTTATGGGAACCTTTTCATAATTTCGTATAGAAATCAGGAATTTTTCCAGAGCAATTTCTGAATTAGACTGACTTTTATATACCATTCCTCTTATTGCGTAGCTTGCAGCCGTTTCAATATATTTCTCCGGATTTTTTTCAGGAATTTTTGCAATATACTGTTCTGCCTCATTCAGTGTTTCTAAGCATTTGTTGAAAAGTTCCATTTGCTGATATTGGATCGCAACTGAAATGAGAACACCTGCCTGGCTTCTGGCATCATTGGTTTTCTGAGACAGTTCTTTTGCTTTTAAAATATATTGTAAAGACTCTTCAAAATTTCTTTTAGCAATATTGGCTGTTGAAAGCAGCATATAAAGATTAATTGAAGTTTTGATATCATGAGATTTTTTTAATAATTGTTCTCCGATTTTGATGGTATTATCGGGGTTGTCGTAAATTTCAAGTTTGGCCTTTCTTAGTAAGATACTATCAGGTGTCTTTTGTGCCTTCATACCATTACAAAAGGCAACCAGCAACACTATTATTTTAAAAATTAATTTCATAAGACTTTTGTTTTACTAATTTCCTGAATATAGGCATTGGGAGACATTCCGGTAACGGATTTGAAAACAGTAGTGAATGCACTGTGTGATGAGAATCCTGAATATTCTGCCAGATAACTTACTTTATAATTAAGAAAAGTAGAATCAGTTCTTAATAACTGTACTATATGATTGATTCTAAGCTTGTTAATATATCCGTTGAAGTTTTTTTCCTTATTATTAATAATTTCTGAAAGGTATTTTGTATTGATTTCCATTTGAGAGGAAAGCAGAGACAGAGACATGTTTTTATTCAGAAACCGGTCGGATTTTTCAAATTCTTCCAGCTTTTGGAGAATTTCATCTTCTTTTTCCCTGGATATTTTTGTTGTGCCAGGATCTTTTGTCGCTGGAGTTGTTTTGTGTAAAATGATGGGTTGAGATTTTTGACTGATCTGTTTTTCAAAGAAATCAAACTGTTTTTTTAAGTCTTTATTTTTACTTTTTATGAGTAAAAAATAAGTAAGCAAAACCAGAATGATCAAAGATAAAATCAGGATTAGAAACCAGAAAGATCTTAGAAGCAGATGTTTCTGAAATTCAATATTTTTATTTTGATTGGTTTCCACAAGCTTCACAAGGTATCGTATTCCTTCTTTTGAGCTGGAATCTGTTTTTGTTTTTACATCATTGTAAAGTTTATTGTACTGATGGTATTTTGCATCATTATGTAGTGCGTAGTAATTACGGGAAAGTGATTCGTAGATTTTAATTTTTAAATTATTAAAAGGAAGATTTTCAATCAATTGAAGACCTGCTTCCAGTTTTTCAATAGCTGTTGCATAATCTTGTCTCAGAAAATAATATTGGGACAGGTTTTCATAGGCCAGAGCTAAAAGAAAAGGTTGGTTTTTCTGATGTTCAAGATCTGTAATAATACTGTCTATAAGGGTTTTATATTCAGGTAGTTTATTTAGTTTCAGCAGATAGGAAGATCTGAAAATTCTGTTTTCAATTGTTAAAATTCTATTCTCTTCATTATAATCGCCAAGGTATTGATTACTCTGATCTAGAATTTTTAAGGCTTCAGGATAGTTTCTGTTGATTCCCGAGTTCAATGCCTGAAGCTGATATAATTTTGAAGTGGTAATTCTTAATGCCAGACTATTGCTTTTAAGAAGCTTCTGATCAGACAAGAGATGAGAAATAATTCTTTTCGATTGATTGTACAAACCCAGATTCTGATACTGATCGGCAAGGTTATAATCACTGAAGACCTGCATACAATAAGAAAGATCGTTTTTCTGATCAGGCTCTTCTTTTTGAGCGAAAATATTGACAGATTGTACATATTCCCCCTTCATGGCAAAAGCTTGTGAAATAATATTTTGAAGTACAATTTTGTGTTCCGCGTTTTGATCACTCACAAGAATTCCCTGGGTATAACTTATGCATTCGTCAGGATTCTGATATAATTTCAGAAATGCTTTATCTGCTAACATATTGAAGTCGGGACCGGACTGTCCTTTGGTGGTGAGGGAGCAGAAAATAAAAATAAACAGTAAAGTTTGAAATAATTTTTGTCTCGTTAATTTGCTTTTTGTGTTTTTTTGAATAATTCTGGTAAAATCCATATTCAAAATATTGTTTTGTATCTACTTGGTTATCAGTCTTGTAAAAAATAAGTTCTTTTAAAATTCACGAATTATGAAAGCCAATTTCTTTTGGCAAGGTGAATATTGTATTAATATTGTTTTCACCAATTCGAAACGCTAAATATAATAAAATATGAAAAATTTTTACAAAGTATCAATGAAAATGTTGACAGCTTGTCTTTTTCTGAAATTTGGTTTTGCAGAAGCTCAGCTTACTGTAATAGGTTTGGGAAATTATAATGTAGGGGCAGTCTCTGACAATGGAGTGGTAAGCATGCATACAAGCGCAGGAGGAATATATAAATGGAATGCAGCAGGAGGACTTGTACAGATAGGTTCTATATCAAACGGTTATCCGGCAGCGGGTAGAACTGTTGTTTCGAATGACGGAACCAAAATTTCGTCCTCTATAACAAATGCAGCAACGGGATTTAATGAAATATCAACCTATGATGTAGCTACTTCGACCTGGGTAAACAGAGGCGGGCTTGTTCCTACAGGATGGGACGGTAGTGTAAGTTCAACCTGGGGGATGACTACCAATGGAAGCACGATTGTAGGTTTAGGTTTTCTTACTGCTGCAAACGCACATGCTGTGAAATGGGATGAAGTAAACGGAATGGTAGATCTGGGAAGTATCGTTGCAGGACACAGCTCCAGAGCAAACGCAATCAATGCGGCAGGAACAGTAATTGTAGGTTGGCAGGATGAGCCAACCGGAACAAGAAGTGGGGCTAAATGGCAGGATGGAGTAGAAACTTTTATTACTGATAATAATGGAAATAATGTAGGGGAAGCAGGAGGAATTTCTGCAGATGGAAATACAATCATAGGCTCAGCAAATCCTAATCCCTATGTCTGGAATGCTGCAAGCGGACTTACTTACATAACGCATCCTAATGCTTCTTTCAGCTTCAAAGGAGGAGCAACAGGAATTTCTGCGGATGGAAAAAAAGTAATTGGGTATTATAGAGCATTTGGAGCACCTCCTATGTCAGGGGAAGGTTTTATCTGGACTTCTGCTACCGGAAGGATCAATCTGAATGATTATGCAGCCTCTTTGGGAATTGCAACGAATGGAGTAACTATGGGGCTTCCCTTGGCCATTTCACAGGACGGAAAGAAAATTGCCGGATCAGGGACGAATGCTTCAGGGCAGATGATCGCTTTTTATCTGGATACTTCTCAATTTTTATCGGTGCATGATGCAGTGAAAGAGAAAAATAATATGGGTGTCTATCCTAATCCTGTGACTGATATTCTATATTTTAAAGGAACAGGAAAAATAGAGAAAGCCGAAATTTATAATATGGTGGGACAAAAGGTAAAATCATTTGATTCGGTAGAAGGGCAGATTGATGTTTCATCCCTGTCAAAAGGAGATTATATTTTGCAATACTCTATGAAGGGAGGAAAACAAGAGACTTATAAATTCATTAAAAAATAACATATATAAATAGTAAAGTAGTGGGATGAATGGCTGTTTTCAATATTGAAAGCGGCCGTTCTTTTTTGTGTATATAGCAAAAGGATAGCATGTTGTGTATAGAAAAGTCTGGTTTTTGGTGAATACATATAAAAAACTATCTTTGCAAAAATTTTGGTTTCCAGTATTTTGGAATGAAAAGGGAATCGGGTGTAACTCCCGGACTGTCCCCGCAACTGTAAATCGCAACTCAAGTTTCTGCAAAAAACCACTGTTTAATAACGGGAAGGTGCAGAATGCGAAAGTCAGGAGACCTGCCGGAATTATAATTAAAAAACATATTGCTTTCGGAGGAAAAGTAAAAAAGTATGGATATAAAAAGATCTTTAGTACTGCTTTTTTCATCTTATGGCTGTTTTCTTTTTGCACAAGAGAAAGCCATCGATACTGTTTATGTCTTCGACAATCAGATGAATAGGGTGAAACTTTTTCATCCCGTAAAAATAATTTCGGCAGAAGATGCTGAGAAAAACTCCAGTAATCTTTCTGAACTTCTGAGATTTCAGTCACAGGTTTTTATCAAAGAAAATGGCCGTGGTGCCGTTTCTTCACCTTCTTTCAGGGGAACTACCGCTCAGCAGACTGCTTTTGTGTGGAATGGAATTAATATCAATTCTAATTTTCTGGGACAGGGAGATATTAATAATATTGCTTTGTTCGGCTATGATCAGATTGGTATAAAAGCTGGTGGTGGAAGTGTAGTATATGGGAGTGGTGCCATCGGGGGAAGTATTCACCTGAATAATACCCTTGATTTTAATAAAGGCTTCCATGGTTCTTTATTTTCTGAAGTGGCTTCTTTTAATACCTATAATAACTTTATAAAAGGTTCTTACAGCAATAATAAGTTCAGTTTTAAGGCTTCTGGAAATTATTCTGTAAGTGAAAATGATTATAAGGTAAGTGACCTGAACTATATCAACAGAAACGGAAGTTATTACAATACAACGTTCAATGTAGGAGCATCCTATAAAATCACAAACGATCATAAAATTTCGTGGCAGAGCCAGTTTTTTGATTCTTCACAACGCTTTCCTGTATATGAAGAAACGGGAACAAAAACGAAATATAAAACTCAAAGTGTAAGAAGCCTTCTTTCCTGGGACTGGAACAAAACAAAGTTCAGTAATTCCCTTAAAGCAGCTTATACGGAAGAGAATTTTCAATTTTTTGGTTCGTTAAATCAGCCTAAATCAAGTAGTGGAACCGGGAAAAATTATATCTTTAAAAATGACTTTAATTATTTCCTGAATTCAAAGTGGAATTTTAATATCATAGGAGAGTTTCAGGTTAATAAAGGAGAAGGATACCAAAACGGAATATCCAGCGTCAGCAGAAATATTGGTTCTGTTTCAGGATTGTTAAGATATTTTGCAACAAAAGATCTGCGTTTTGAGGGTGGATTCAAGAAAGATTTTGTGGAAGATGTGAAGTCACCGTTGATGTATTCGTTCTCCGGAAAATGGAGTGCAGCAAAATGGTATGATGTAAGCCTTAATGTATCAAAAAACTTCAGATTTCCATCCTTTAATGATATTTATTATGAACCGGGAGGAAATAAAGACCTGAGACCGGAAACCTCTACCCAGCTCGATATGACGAATGTGTTCAAAGCAGGAGATTTCAGACTTACTTTGTCTCCATACTATATGAACATCACAGATCTTATTGCATGGCTTCCAACGGCTAAAGGATACTGGCAGGCATTCAATGTCAATAAAGTTGAATCCTATGGATTAGAATCCCAACTGTCCTTTAGCAAACAATGGGGTAATCATAAAATCCGGGCCAATGCTGGATACTATTATGCAAAGTCTATTGATAAAGAAACGAAAATGCAGAGACCTTACGTTCCTATGCACAGAGGAAATGCCAATATAGATTATGAATATGGTTTCTTTAAACTTTTCGCACAGGGGCAGCTGAATGGCGTTACGTATACTACAAGTGACGAAAAAAGGTCAGATGCCATAGACCCTTATTTTCTTTTAAATATGGGAATCTCTGCAACTTTAGCCAAAAAATATACCTTAGGGTTCAAAGTGAATAATCTAACCAATACATACTACAAAACGGTTTCTTTCTATCCTTTACCCAAAAGAAATTATAGTGTGTATGCAGCAATAAATTTTTAAAAATTAAAATTGAGTAAATATGAAAATAACTAAACTTTTAACTGTATTATTTGCAGTAGTGTTATTGTTTAACATTTCTTCATGTTCAAGTAGTTCTGACGAGATTGAAGTTTCTCCAATCACTTATCAGAACGGATATTTTATCTCTAATGAAGGAAACTATAACAGTCAGGGAGCTAAGGTAACATTTGTGACAAGAAATTTAAGCCTGAAGCAAGACGATGTATATGGTTATAACAACAACAAAGAGATTCTTGGTGATGTTCTTCAGACGATTGGTCTTAACGAAAACAAAGCTTATCTTGTATTGAATAACTCTAATAAAATTGTAGTAGTAGACCGTTATACATTCAAAAAGTTAGGAGTAATTACAGATCAGCTTGATAACCCAAGAGGAATTACTTTTGCTAACAACTTCATCTATGTTGCTAATACCAACTTTACTGCACATACTCAAAGTATAACGAAATATAAAGCTTCTGACTATTCATTTGTAAGTAAAATCAATATGACTGAAGTTTCTGATAAAACAGTAGAGGCAGGAGGAAATGTTTTTGTACAGAATGCTTCATCAGGGTACGGAAATAAGATTACTTATATCAATACTTCTAACGATGCTAAAACTGAAATTACCGTTCCAAATGGTCAGATTGGAAATACAGTATCATACAAATCTAATGTTTATACAATTTCTTCAACAGCTACAGATTCTTATATCTATAAAATTTCAAGTACCGGAGCGCTTACACCGGTAATTACTTTGACAGGAATTCCTAATGCTACGAACCTTCAGATTGATAACGATAAAATCTACTTCAGCTCTGCCAATAAAGTATATACAACGAGTTTGGCTATACCTGCAATTCCTGCAACTCCATTATTAACAGCTGCAGATGGCGGTCCTTACTTTACACTGTATGGATTTAATGTTATTGATGGAAGGATTTTTGCATCAGACGTTAAGCAGTTCACACAGGATAGTGAAATGGTAGTATATTCAGCAGTTACAGGTGCTCAGATCAGTTCTTTTAAAACAGGAGGTATCGGTGCTAGTGGAACATACCTGAATCCATAATGTGTGATAACATATAAAGAAATAATTTTTTATTTTTTCATCATTTGTGTTTTTTTCCGGCCGGTTTCGAAGAAACCGGCCGGCTTTGTTTTCCTAGGAAAACAAAAAAACCTGCGGGATGGAACATCCCGCAGGTTTTATATTTTATATCAGTTGAATTATAGGGTTAACCCGAGTTTTTCAGCCTCAGCAATCACAAATTTTGTTGCTTCTTCTTTTTCATTAGGAATTTCACCCTCAAGAATAGCCTCTTTCACCTTCTCTTTTAGAATTCCGATTTCACGGCCTGGCTTAAGGTGAAACATTTCCATAATCTCTTCACCGGTAATAGGAGGTTGAAAGTTTCTTACCTGATCTTTTTCCTCTACTTCTTTGATCTTTACGGCTACATATTCAAAGTTTCTTTTGAATTTCTCCTGCTTTTTAGAGTTTTTAGTGGTAATGTCTGCCTTGCAAAGCGTGAAAAGATCTTCGAGATTTTCTCCGGCATCAAATAAAAGTCTTCTCAATGCAGAATCTGAAGCATCATCCGTGATCAGCGCGATAGGTCTTGACGAAAGTTTCACCATCTTCTGAACATATTTCATGTCACTTCCCAAAGGCAGTTTTAATCTTTGAAAAAGTGTTTTTACCATTTTTGAGCCCAAAAATTCATGTCCGTGAAATGTCCATCCTATTCCTTCTACAAACTTTTTTGTTGGAGCTTTTCCAATGTCATGAAGAAGGGCAGACCAGCGAAGCCAAAGATTATCGGTATTCACCGAAATATTATCCACTACTTCCAGCGTATGATAAAAATTATCTTTGTGAGTTTGTCCTTCCACTTCTTCCACTCCTTTCAGTTCGATCAGTTCTGGAATAATCAGCTTCATAAGACCGGTTTGTTCCATTAGTCTTAATCCGATAGACGGTTTTTCAGACAACATTATTTTGTTGAACTCTACCATGATTCTTTCCATAGAAACGATCTTGATTCTTTCTGCTTCCTGCTGGATCGCTTTCAAAGAGTTTTCCTCAATTTTAAAATTTAAAGTTGAAGCAAAACGTACTGCCCTCATCATTCTTAATGGGTCATCAGAATAAGTTTGAGCAGGTTCTAACGGTGTTCTTAAAATTCCTTTTTCAAGATCTTCGATTCCATTGAACGGATCAATCAGTTCTCCGAAGTTTTCTTTATTTAAAGAAATAGCCATCGCATTGATGGTAAAATCTCTTCTTTTCTGATCATCTTCCAGGCTTCCGACCTCCACTTCCGGCTTTCGGCTGTTTTCTGTATAGCTTTCCTTTCTTGCTCCCACAAATTCAAGTTCAAGTTCTTTGTACTTGATCATCGCGGTTCCATACGTTTTGAATACAGAAACCTTTAATTTGGGATCTATATCCTGTGCTACATTCTGAGCAAGCTCAATACCGCTTTGTTCCGTTACAAAGTCTATATCTGTAGAAGCTTTTCTGTTCATCAGAAGGTCTCGTACATAACCGCCCACTATGTATACAGACTGGTTATTCCTTTCTGCTGCTTCAGAAATGATTTTAAATAGTTTTAAATTCTTATTTTGATTAAGATTAATTTTCATCGTTAATAATAGTGACAATTTCTACGTATGTTACCCATTAGTCATAATGAGCATACATTCTACTAATTTTTCCCTCTTCATTAAAAAACATAACTTCAACAGCATGTTTATCCATAATCGACTTATAAAATAATGCTACAGAATCTACTCCCGCTGTGGAATGTTTCAGATCAAAATGAAGGTCTGGAAACTTATCCAATGCCTTTTTCCAGTATTCACGGACAGATTCTTTTCCCTTTAAAGAACTTTCTTTACCGTCAGTAGCCAGAGCGATCATAGGAGTGGTGATCTCAATATCATCCGAATAATGAGAAAGTATATCCTCCAGATCATGAGAATTCCACGCATTGATCCACATTTGAGCAAATTCGTGATGAGTCATAGCAAATAGTTTATGAGTTGAGTTTGCAAAGATAGAATTAAAAAAAAGAAATCCTGCCGATATGAACTGACAAGACTCTAAAAAGTAAACATAAAAGTTCAGAATTCTTATTCTCTAAGAACTTTTATTCTGTTGTCATTCCATATTTTGATCACCGAAGAACCTGAGTATTTTGAAACTTTTTCTCTGTCTTCTTCCACTGCATAATCTACAAGGCTGATCATCTCCTCAGAAATATCAGAGAATTTTAACGGACTTTTTTCACCACTGAAGTTGGCCGAAGTAGACACTAAAGGTCTGTTCAATTTTGTTATCAGTTTTTTACAGAAATCATTTTTTACAAGACGAATTCCGATGCTTCCGTCTTCTGCAAGAAGTTCTTTAGGCAAACCTCTTGGGTTTTCATAAACAATTGTTACCGGTTTTTCGCTAAGATCAATAATTTCCCACGCCATTTCAGGAACATCCACAATATCCTGAAGCCTTTTCTCAGATTCCACAAGAATGATCATGGATTTATTTTTTTCGCGCTTTTTAATGTCAAAAATTTTATTGACCGCTTCTATATTGGTGGCATCACAACCAATTCCCCAGATAGTATCGGTAGGATAAAGAATTGTTCCGCCGGATTTTAATATTTCGATAATATGTTCCATAATTGTATGTGAGTTCAAAGAGTGGATAAAGGTAAAAAATCTGTAAATTTTGGACAAAAAAATGGGGTTTAAATATGATCTTGTTGATCGGTTTTGGCTAAAGCCAATGGAATTTATATAATTTGAAAACGGGCTAAAGCCGATTACTATTAATGATTGTAGTATGTTTAGAGTTAAATAGGATTATTGATTTAATTAAAAAAATAATACGATGAATTTTAGAGATCTAATTCAATAGAAATGGGCTTTAGCCCATTTAAATAAAAGAAATAAATCCTCCGGCTTTAGCCAAGACCTACTTAGTTTTTAAAATTATATCTTTCAATAAATTCCTTATATTCCTCTCCAAAGCTTTTTTTCTGATGATGCTTTTCCTGATTTTTAATATAATTTCTTACGCTTTCTATCATAGACTCAGAAACTGATACAGCAAAATATTCATCTTGCCATGAGAATTTTCCTAAAGTAAGTTTATTTTTATTGATCCAATGTGAAGATTCACCTTTTAATAATTGTACAATTTTTTCTATATTCTGATCAGATCCCAGAGAAATAAGACAATGACAATGGTCAGAATATCCATTAATCATATCTAAGAATATACCTTTTTCTGTAGCATATTCTTTAATATGTTTCCAGACTTTGAGACGTATGTCGAATGTATTGAGAAAAGAATCTCTGTTTTTTGTAGAGAAGACAAGGTGAATGTAGATTTTGATAAAAGCCATTTGTGTTGTTTTATCAAAAATAATATTTTTTAGGTTTCGGCTAAAGCCAAAGGAATGGTATATAATATCAAAACGGGCTAAAGCCCGTTCCTATTGATGCTTATAGCGTTATTAAAGATAATGCAATGAATTTTAGGGATATTATTCTATTCAATAGAAATGAGCTTTAGCCCATTTAATCCTAAGATGAAAATCATATGGCTTTAGCCAAACCTAATTCAAAAGTATTTTTTAATTTCTTTCTATTACATCCATCCCAATTTCGATAAATACCTTTCCTCAATAATATTCAGATGGTGGTAATTGTGGCCTACAATTAGTTTTCCGATGGTTTCTACAGTAATTTCATGACCATTGGCGGTACCTGTATTCTGTAAAGCTGAAGGGTGAAGTGTTTCTAATAGAATCTGGGAAGACTTCCTTACCAGTTTGTATTCTTCCAAAAGGGATTCAAGTGTTCTTTCGTTTGCAAAAGATTGGTCTGCATATCCGTTTTCATCAAATCCGGGAAGGTTGTTTTTCTCTCCTCTGGCGAAAGCCAATATTCTGTATTGGAAAACTCTTTCGGTATCAGATAAGTGGAGTAGAAGACCTTTCAAAGTCCATTTTCCTTCGGCATAAGCGAAATTTGATTGTTCTTCAGTAAGATTGGAATAAATTCCGATGGTTTTGTCTGCTGATATCTGCAGCTCGTTGATCCAGTTTCCTGATGGAATCTGATCTAAATATCTTTGAATGTATTTTTGAAAATCGGTCATATTATTTTTTGTTTGGGTTACGGGATTCGGGATTTGAGATAGTGAGTGTAATGTATTAATTACTCAGTACCCATTGCTCATTGCTCATGATTAGTCCACTCGTAGAAATTCACGGAGTCATACAGCTCAAAGCCACAGGCAGGATAGAGTTGATTTCCGATGTCATTGCTTTTTCCTGTTTCTAAGAGGATACCACATGCTTTTGAGGAACGGCAGTGTTCTTTGGATTCTTCAATTAATTCTTTAGAAAAGCCTTTTCCTCTATGGTTGTCATTAACATACAGATCATTTAGCAGCCAGTAGCGCTGCATTCTTGTTGATGAAAATATGGGGTATAATTGTACGAAGCCTGTCAGTTTTCCATTTTCTTCCGCAACAAAAATTTCAGAATCTTGATTTTCAATCCTTTCAGAAAGAAAATTTGTTGCTGCAGGAATATCTGATGCTTTATGGTAAAATATCCTGTACTGATCAAACAATTCCGCCAATTGTGGTAAGTCGGAAAGAACTGCTTTTCTTGTATTTTTCATAGTATTAGTGGTGTTATAATAAAATGAGAAAGATTAGATAATCCTTCTCATTTTATGCTTATTAAAATTAAGAAAAAGCTTTCTCTAAATCTGCAATAAGATCTTCAGCATCCTCAATACCTACACTTAAACGAACAAGATCGTCAGTGATTCCCAATTCAGCACGTTTTTCTGCAGGAATTGAAGCGTGTGTCATCAAAGCAGGGTGGTTAGCCAAAGATTCTACTCCTCCTAAAGATTCTGCGAGCGTGAAAACTCTTACTTTTTCTAAGAATTTGATAGCATCTTCTTTCTTTCCGGATTTAAAGGTGAATGAAACCATTCCTCCCGATTCCTTCATCTGAGATTTTGCCAGTGCATATTGAGGGTGAGATTCCAATCCTGGATAAATTACTTTATCTACCGCCGGATGAGTTTCCAAATATTTTGCTACTGCAAGACCGTTATCAGAGTGTCTCTGCATTCTTAATGCCAATGTTTTGATTCCTCTCAATACCAGGTAAGAATCGTGTGGTCCTAAAATACCACCACTCGCAAACTGAATGAAGTGAAGCTTATCTCCTAACTCAGCATCTTTAGCAATAAGCGCTCCGGCAATCACATCAGAGTGTCCTCCTAAATATTTTGTAGCAGAGTGCATTACAATATCAGCTCCCAAATCAATGGGTCTCTGGATATAAGGTGTTGCAAAAGTATTGTCTACCGCCACTAGAATATCTTTCCCTTTAGCAATGTCTACAACAGCCTTGATATCAACTAACTTCATCAATGGGTTAGTTGGAGTTTCTACCCAGATCAGTTTTGTTTTATCCGTAATAACATCAGCAATTTTAGAAGCATCATCAAAATTCACGAAAGTAAACTTCAGTTGATATTTTTCGAAAAGTCTTGTAAACATTCTGTAAGTACCTCCGTAAAGATCATCTACAGCAATTACTTCATCACCTGGGTTTAATAATTTTAAAACACAGTCGATGGCAGCAAGACCAGAACCGAAAGCTAAACCTCTCGCTCCGTTTTCAATACTTGCCAAAGAATCCTCTAATGCCTGTCTTGTAGGGTTAGCGGCTCTTGAATATTCATATCCGGAATGTACTCCCGGGCTTTTCTGTGCAAATGTAGAGGTTAAAAATACAGGTACATTTACAGAACCTGTTGCAGACTCGTGGTGCTGCCCTCCGTGAATTACTTTTGTATTAAAATTCATAATTTTTTGCTTTAAGCTGGAACATTAAGCATATGAGTTTAATGTTCATTATTTTTTATTAAAAGTTGCTCTAGCTGAGTACAAAAAGCTTACCGCTTACTGCCTTCAGCTTATTGCAATTGTATTTTTTTACTTAATGGCAGATTTTACCGCAAATTCTTCGGCAATTTCTTCCATCCACTGCGCTACATCCTCTTCACCTGTCGCTCTCTGGTATGTACTTCCTAAAGATATTAAAATCTGGTGGATAAACATCTTCATCTGGTCTACAGGCATTTCTTTGGTCCAAAGATCAATTCTTAACGCTTCTCTTGTCTTATCATCCCAAACAGAAATCATGGTTGCTTTTGTATCTTGTTTGTCAATACCTCCATCCTGAGCGTTCCATGTAATATTTTCCGGTACGTGATTTTCATCAAGCTCTACATCTATCGTAATCTGAGTCTTTCTCATAACTTTCTTTTGTTTCTAATTTTGTGCAAAGTTAATACTTCTTCAGCTTATCTAAGGCTTCTACAAAATTATCTTCATCAGGAAATGGACTATTAAAGTTAAAAATTTTACCTTCAGGATCTATAATGATAAATCTTGGAATAGATTGTATTTTGTACTTATTCATAAACTGCTCTGCATTTTCAAGCCAGTATTGTGGAATATTGGATGGTTTTGTCTTGAGATAATTCAGCCATTTTGATTTTTCCTGATCTAAGCTGATTGAAATAAACTGGATATTTTTATCATTTCTATATTGATAACTTCTTGTTTCAAATACAGGACGAATTTGCTTGCATGGACCACACCAACTTGCCCAAAAATCTATTACAATATATTTTCCTTTGTATTTTGAAAGATTTTGAGAACTTCCATTATCCTGCAGAAGTTTCAGCTCTGGGAAAGGAGATCCTTTCTGTGAAATATTGATCTGTTCAAGCTTTGAATAAAGCATTTTTTTATAATCAATATCGTTTATTTTGCTAATCTCAGCTGCAAAAAGCTTATTTCTGAATGCACTGTCTGTTTGTATTTCAATACTTTTTAATAGATGCTTTGATAATAGCTGATCTTTAGTTTTTCCTTGAGGAAGCAAATTGATTTTAGCAAATAAAATACTGTCCGTATTAGAACGTTGATCATCATCTGTAAGCATCTGATCCAGTTTATATTGCAGATAATCATCATTTTTACTTAAAAGCGGAGTGGGTTTCAAAATATTTTCATTGAGTTCATTCAGAAATAGTTTTGGAGGAGCAAATTTAGGATCAGACCATGAGGTCATTCTTCTGTAATTATTGATTTCATTAAGGTACTGAACTGCCATCAGCTGTTTTCTATATGCCTTATAATCTTCTGAAAGACCATTGTTTTCTGCATCTGCATAATGATCTAATTTTTTTTTATTGTCATCCCAGTCAGATAGGGCTAATTCATAAAATTTTTCAGGGTTATTATTTAAATTCTGATTTTCCAGTGCGAGCCAAAAGTCTATTCCGAAAGAACTCTCAGTTTTATTATAAACCTGATCAGATTTTCTGTTAGATTTTAAGTTAAATGTTATTTTGGTGTTATTTAATTTAATGTCAAAATCAAACCAGTCACCATTTCCCATCACAACCTCAAGTTTTTTATTGCCAATTTCAAGAATGTACTCATCTAAAGGAAGATTTTGAGAGGTAGACCAGTTGAAAGTATTATTTTTAACAGCAACCACTCCAATTTTTTTATGAAATTCCTTTGAAACAATTTTCACAGAATCAATTTTAAGATCCGTTTCCAGTGTTCCTGAAATAGAAGTTTCTGATCCAACGCTTGTATAAGGTTTTGGTTTTTGTATAAAATAGAGTAGACCTGTTCCTGCAATTAACAGAACCGTTGAAATGACAATTTGTTTTTTATTTTTAAGAAAAGCATTTTTAAACCCTTTTTTACTGTACCAGAAATATCCGATAACCAGGAAAACAGCCATCCAGAAAAAGCTCATATACTCTGAGTGAGAAATAAAATAATTCAGATCCCTTATTTCAGGAGCATTCCAGAATGTATATAACGAACTGTATGGATTAAAGAAAAAACTCTTTTTTTCCACTATTGAATATATATTAGAGCCCAATCCTAATATACCAATAAGAAATGACCATATAAACCCCTGGAAAACTACAGAGAAGCATAACTGTAATGCCGCAATTCCCAGGATAGCAGCGAAAATTCTTATCCAGGTCTTAAGCGTCCATAATACATCAAAGGTTAATAACTTTGCAGGATTTGGATGAATATAATATTCTGCGAGTGATAAAATTATATTAAAAGTAAAATAGGAGAAAATACAAATGAAGCTCAGGGATATTAAAATAATATATTTTGAAAAATAAAGCTGGAATTTATTGACAGGCTGTGTCTCCATCAGTTGCCATCCGTTATTTTTATGATCCGTTTGAGCAATTCTGTTTGCTGCAATGATCAGAAATAAAAGCAGAATGAAAAATGTAAAATATTTCAAAGGGCTTCCACTTATGGATTCTTCAAAAATGGAATATTTAAGTGATTCTTTAGCAATGGGATCCGGACTTAACAAAGACGGAATAAAATTGATGAAAGGTATTAAAGCTCCTAAGATAATAGCCGTATAAATTAGCCCTAAACCTTTTATTTTTAGCCATTCTATATTGATAGCTGTGATTAATTTTTTCATTTGTGTAATTTAATTTTTTGTAATTTCCATAAACCATTCTTCCAAACCTGCGCTGCTTTTGATTTCAAAAATCTCGGCATGGTTTAAAACCAGTTTTTTCACAAGGTCAATAATATCCTCCTTTGATTTGGACGTAATTTCTATCGTATTCTCATCAATTAATTTTGGGGAATAATTCTTCGGAATTTCATTCATATGCTTATGGGCGTGATTCAATCCGATTTTGATGTGATTGTATCGGTACAACTCATTCAATTCTTTTATGCTTCCTATAAATTTTATTTCTCCATGCGAAATAATAGCAAGATGAGTAATCATTTTTTCAATTTCCTGCAATAAATGGCTTGAGATCAATATCGTTACACCTTCTTCTTGGTTAAGCTTTATCAATAATTCACGGATTTCCAACATTCCATTAGGGTCCAGGCCATTTACCGGTTCATCCAGAATCAGAAGTTCTGGTTTCCCCAAAAGAGTCATTGCAATGGAAAGTCTTTGTTTCATTCCTAAAGAATATTTCTTCATTTTCAGATTTCTGTTTTCCCATAAATCAACCAGATGCAATACCCTTTCACATTCTGTTTTCGGAAGATTTCTTAATTTAGAAATGATGATCAGATTTTCCCAGCCGGACAAATGGTCATAAAATGCTGCACTGTCAATAAGACTTCCGATTTTACCAAACCCATTCGGATAAAACCCGGAAAGGTTTTTACCAAAAATCTGTATACTGTTTGTTTCATCGGGTATCCCTCCAATAAGTAACTTCATTGTTGTGGATTTTCCTGCTCCGTTGGCACCCAGGAAACCAAAGATGCTACCCTTGGGTATAGAAATGCTGAGATTTTTCAGAATTTTCTTATCCTTTGAAAATCCATAGTTTAAGTTTCGAATTTCAATAATGTTTTTCATATGTGATTGTATTTGAAACAAAAGTATGCAATAAAATAGTAGTATGCAATACAAAGTAGTATTGATGTTTAAATTCTACTTAAAAAAATCCTTTAGTGTAAGCTAAAGGATTTAAATATTTAATTTTATAGAATTATTTTAACTTTGGTTTATATCCTGATTGATTAAAAATCGTGGTAGCATCCATTTTCAGGAACTCCGTTAATTTTGTTTCAGGTTTTTCCTTAAGATATGCCTTGCAGATCTGCCATCCCGTAAAAATTCCGATTTGTGGGGAAGATTCATTGTCTATTTCTGTATAAAACTTCGAGAATGGTCCTGGTGAAATAAAACGTTCTCCCAATCTTGGATCATCTCCAAAGATCAGATTACTTTCTACAAAATAATTCCAGATATTGGCTTCATTACTTGTTGCCCATTCATACTGCTTTTGGGTATAATTCATTTTCAGATAATCGGGCGTATCCGGAAGAAAAGCATCCTGAAGAATCATTACTTTTCCGTTAAGAATAATCTGATCAATAAATTTCTGGTGATCAGGAGATTCGGTGACAATATTTTCTGCAAAAAGCTGTGATACTTTCGGAACAATATTCTGTGGGTTCATAGACTTTTGGAAATATAATTCCAATCCTTTATAATTAGCATTTCCGTCTCCCATAAAACCGGTAACATCTATGAATAAAAGATTACCCTTTTCATCATAAAATATGGGGTCCTGAACCATCTGTAAGGCAGATGAGAATAAATATACTTTGGGATTTTTAAACTGCGGAAAGTAATATTTAATATGCGAAAATAGGCTTTGTAGCTCCTTTTGCAGCTTTGCCTGATCTATTTTTCCAATAGCTTCCTTGTAGATTTTGATCTCTTCGGCATCAGCTCTTCTTTTTCCGAAATCGGCATCAGAAACACTTCCCTGAAACCATGGAAATTGAGTTTTAAACTGATCCAATGGAATATTCGGATTGTAGAATTCTTTGGAAATATCTGTGATGTCAACTTTTTCGGCAGTTTGTTTAACTTCTACCTTCCATTGATTTTCAGGTTCTTTTTTGCAGGAAATAATTCCGGCGGCCAGAAGAGAAGAAAGTGCAATATATCTAAAAATCTTCATTATTTTTACATGGAATTTAAGTTGACAAAAATAAGGATTAAATACACAATTCATGATGAAAATTAAAATATTTACAGTTATCTTTATTATTTTGGGACTTTCTCTTCTCTTCGGACAAAAGTTTGAGTTTAATGACAAAAACTTTGAAAAAGAAGTACTGGAAAATTTTGATCTGAATAAAAACGGAATACTTGAATCTCAGGAAGCCGTAATGGTCACCAATCTGTTCCTTGTTCAGAAAGGAATTACTTCCACGGAAGATCTGCGCCTTTTTAAAAATGTAAAAATGATTATTTTGGATGATAATACGATTTCTAATATTGTCATAAATGATCTAGATCAGCTAGAATTGTTTTCGTGTACAGGATGCAAAATCTCTTCATTCAAAGCAGAGAATCTTAAGAATTTAACGGCGTTATATCTGGATAATAATCTACTGCAAAACATTTCGCTGGCAGGAATTCCAAAAATTGACCAATTAACATTATCTTTAAATCAATTAAAAGAAATAAACCTGCTTCAGTTGAAAACATTAAGAAAACTGAATCTGGAACATAACAAGCTTCAAAAAATTGATATTTCCGGTAACCTGGTCTTACAAACCCTTAATATAATGGGAAATAAGATAAGAGAAACAGATATAAAGAAGGGTGCTAAAACGAACGTAACCATTTTTGGAGCTGAAGAATAAACTAATAATTATGATGATAGAAACAGAACGACTGGTTTTAAGAAAACTTGAAGAAACAGATTTTGAACGTATGTTTCTGATGGATTCCGACCCTGAAGTAATGAAATATCTGGGTGAACCTGTGGCAACAAAGGAAGAATCAAAAGAAGTAATTAAGATGATTCAGAAGCAGTATGAAGAAAATGGAGTTGGAAGGCTTGCTGTTATTGAAAAAGAAAGTGGCTTGCTGATAGGATGGTGTGGCTTAAAATTAATGACAAAACCTATCAATGGCTACATTAATACCCTTGATCTTGGATACCGTTTTATTCCGGAGTTCTGGGGAAAAGGATATGCCACTGAAGCAGCTAAAAGAATGCTGGAATATGGTTTTAATGAACTCAATGCCAATGTGATTTATGCTTATGCTGATTTCGGAAATACAGGCTCAAAGTATATTCTTGAAAAGCTCGGTTTTGAAAATAAGGGAAAGTTTGAAGAAGATGGAATATTGTGCTCCTGGTACGAACTGAAGCGTGAAAAATACAGTAAAAAATGATAACAATACGGCAGGAAGAAAAAAAAGACCATCAACAGGTTTTTCAGCTTACGGAAGAGGCTTTCAGAGAAATGGAACACAGTGATCATCAGGAACAGTTTCTGGTAGAAAAACTAAGACGTTCAGAAGCTTTCATCCCCGAATTATCTTTGGTGGCAGAAGATGAAAAGGGTACAATTGCCGGACATATTCTGTTTACTAAAATTAAAATTGTCAACGAAGAAAAATCGTTTGCTTCTCTTGCCTTGGCACCTGTTTCAGTAAAACCGGAGTTTCAGAATCAGGGAATCGGAGCAAAACTGATTCTTGAGGGACATCGTATTGCGGAAGAATTGGGATATGAATCGGTGATATTGATCGGGCACGAAAAATATTATCCTCGCTTTGGTTACAAAAAAACGAGTAATTTTGGAATTTCTTTTCCATTTGATATTCCGGAAGAAAACGGAATGGCTGTAGAATTGGTAAAAGACGGATTAAAAGATAGAAAAGGAGTGGTAAAATACCCTCATGAATTTGGAATAGACTAAAAAATATAAACAATGCAGACACAAAAAGTAATAGATCACATTGTAAGCTGGTTAAAGGATTATGCTACAAATGCTAAAGTAAACGGATATGTAATTGGAGTTTCCGGAGGAGTAGATTCCGGAGTAGTTTCTACTTTAGCAGCAATGACAGGCATGAAAACACTACTGATCGGAATGCCGATCCGCCAGAAAGCTGATCAGGTAGATCGTGCACAGGATCATATGAATGACCTTAAATCCAGATTTCCCAATGTAGAAACAATATCCGTCAATCTTACGCCGGCTTTTGAAGAGATCTATAAAACCTTCCATGTAAACGATGAGGTATATCCCAATGAGAATTTGACTTTTGCCAACACAAGAGCACGTCTTAGAATGCTTACACTTTATTATTACGGACAGCTGAACGGGCTTCTTGTTTGTGGAACAGGAAATAAAGTAGAAGATTTCGGAATTGGATTTTATACGAAATATGGAGATGGCGGGGTAGATGTTTCACCTATTGCAGATCTTTATAAAACTGAAGTATACGAACTTGCTAAAGGATTGAATCTTATCAAAAGCATTCAGGAGGCTATTCCTACCGATGGCCTTTGGGATACGGAAAGAACAGATGAACAGCAGATTGGTGCTACGTATCCGGAACTGGAAAAAATCCAGAAAGAATATGGAACGAAAACAGCTGACGATTACGAAGGCAGAGATAAGGAAGTTTTCCAGATCTTCGACAGAATGCATAAGGCTGCGAAACATAAAATGGATCCTATTCCGGTTTGCGATATTCCTGAAGAATGGAGAGCATAGAATAGCATTACAATAAATAACAGGTATGAACGGTAAAATAAGATCTGTATTTTTTATATGTCTGGGGCTTCTTTTCGGAATGTCTGTGATGTACGTCTACAGGAACTTTATTGAAGATAAAAAAGAACAGTCAGGTTCTGCAAAAAAGGAAACGCTGAGTTATGGCAGTACTTCTTCGGATGGTAATTCCTCTGTCCAGGTTTCTATAGACCAGCTTACAGAAGAGAAAACGGTAATCAGCTATGTAAAGCAAAATCATAAGCTTCCGGATTATTATATCACTAAAAAGGAAGCAAGAAAAAAGGGTTGGAATCCTTCTCAAGGAAATCTTTGTGATGTACTTCCCGGAAAAGCTATTGGCGGAGATCATTTCGGAAACAGAGAAGGACGTTTGCCGGATGGAGAACGATACTTTGAAGCAGATGTAAACTATCATTGTGGTGGAAGAAATGCTGACCGTATCATCTACACTCAAAATGGTGATGTATATCTTACCAAAAACCACTATAAAAGTTTTGAAAAGCAATGACCAATGTATAATTTACATTGTAATTATTATAAATCTTAATTTTGAAAAATTATAGACTTTTTTACTTTATTATTCTTTTGATTCTGACCTACTCATGTTCAGAAAAGAAAAATATGATAGCGGAAAAAGCAGCAAAACCAGCCGTAACAATACTCATACAGCCATTTAAAGATATTAAACCGGAAACTGTAGCAAAAGTAGCCGAAGGAATAAGAAATATATACCCGAATGTTAAAGTTCTGGATGCGATAGAATTTCCTGAAAATACTTATTATAAAGAGAGAAACCGATATAGAGCCGATTCAATCATTAAGTTTTTGAATAAAGAAACAAAAGAAGGTTTTGTCACAATTGGTCTGACAGCGAAGGATATCAGTGCTACCAGAGGAAAGATCAGAGACTTTGGAATCATGGGGTTGGGGTATAGACCAGGAAAAGCTTGCGTGGCTTCAAGTTTCAGACTGAGTAAAGAAAACCGGGATGAGCAGTTTTACAAAATAGCCATTCATGAGTTGGGCCATACACAAGGGCTGCCACATTGCCCGGAAAAAATGTGTTTTATGAGAGATGCAGAAGGTAAGAATCCTACCAATGAAGAAACGGATTTTTGCAAAAAATGCAAAACTTTTTTAATCAATAAAAATTGGAAATTTAATTCAATATGAAGACAGTATATATAGATTTTACGGACATAGGTGACTATGAAGATTTTTACGCCCAGCTAAAGGAGAAAATTCAGCTTCCTGAGCAGTTTGGCGATAATCTTGATGCACTTTTTGATACGATCACCGGAGATATGGAAATGCCGCTCCATTTAGAATTCGTCAACATGACTGTAGATCAGCTTGAGATTTTTGAAGACTTGCTGACTACCTTGGAAGATGCTGAAGAAGAAGTGGAAGATTTTAGTTTCAGCTATTATCTGGAGCAGTACGAAGACGAAGATGACGATGTAGAATCTGAAGAATAAAAAAAGAAAGGCTGTTCCTTACAGGAGACAGTCTTTTTTATGCTGATTCTTGGCTTCTATAGTATTCAATTCTTTATTCTTTACCGTACAAACCTAACAGGTTTCCAAAACCTGTTAGGTTTATTATATCCTTTAACTGTAACCCTCATTTACGACTAATCAATGCGAAGTGTCAATGATTCAAACCTTGGCAAGGAGCTAAAAATCAGGTTTCACTTGGTTACAAAAACGTAGAATCAAAATAGAAAGGAAGAAGATCCTTCACTGCATGCACTTTTACAACCTCTTCATTCATACTCGAAAAATAAAGGTCGATATTTTCATTCTGCTTGGTCTCGTATTCAATCAGACTCTGACGGCATGCTCCACAAGGGGGAATTGGAGGGTTTTTCTCATGGAATTCTTTCGGTCCGCCCACAACGAAAATCTTTTTTATTTTCACATCCGGAAAATTGGCTGCTACCCAAAAAAGAGTAGTCCTTTCGGCACAGAGTCCGGATGGGTAGGCTGCGTTCTCCTGATTGTTTCCGGAGTAGATCTCTCCGTTTTCCAGTAATACGGAACATCCTACCAAAAATTGAGAATACGGTGCATATGCATTCTCACGAGCCGCTTTGGCCCTTTCAAATAATGTATTTTCTATATCGCTCAGCTCACTGCTATTTTTAAAATATTCGTAACTGATCTGTATGTCTTTTTTCATATATTGTCAACTAAAAAAGGGGGGTAAAATTAGTTCTTTTTAATGAAGTGGGCAATATTTTATTCTCCTGGGGAAAAGTTCAATTTTTTTAAGACTAAAAATGTTATACACACCAATAAAATTTAGGAATATAGAGTTAAAAAACAGATGGGTCATGTCACCTATGTGTATGTATTCATGTGAAAACGGAGAAGCTAACGATTTCCATTTTGTACACTACGGAAGCAGATCGCAGGGCGGTACAGGTCTTTTGATGGTAGAAGCTACAGGAGTAGAACCCAAAGGAAGAATTACCAATCACTGCATGGGAATCTGGAATGATGAACAGACGGACAAATTACAGAGAATTGTTGATTTTGTACACAAAAATTCAGAAAGTAAAATAGGAATTCAGCTGGCCCATGCCGGACGAAAAGGGTCAACATGGAATAATATACAGATTCCTGTGGAAGAAGGTTGGGAAACGGTGGCACCAAGCCCTATTCCTTATCACCCTACAGAAAGAATTCCGCATGTATTGAGTACGGATGAGGTGAAGGATATCATTCAAAATTTTAAGAAAGCAGCCCGAAGAGCTGTGAAAGCAGGTTTTGATATTATCGAAATTCATGGAGCTCACGGATATCTGATCCACCAGTTCTTATCACCGCTTTCCAATATCAGAACAGATGAATATGGGGGAAGCTTTGAAAACAGAATCAGGTTTCTGATCGAAATTGTAGATGCTGTTAACGAAGAGCTGGATGAAAATACAGCCCTTTTTGTAAGAATTTCAGGAACGGAATATGCTGAAAATGGCTGGGATATTCATAGCAGTGTAGAACTGGCGAAAATTCTAAAAGAACATTCCGTAGACCTTGTAGATGTATCCAGTGGTGGAAATATTCATGGAGCGAAAATTTCAGTTTTCGAAGGTTATCAGGTTCCTTTTTCTTCGCAGGTGAGAAATGAGGCTGAAGTGAAGACAGGAGCTGTAGGACTGATTACCAAGGTAGAACAAGCCGAAGAAATTCTTCAGAAAGGGGATGCCGATCTTATTTTCGTAGCAAGAGAGATTCTGAGAAATCCTTATATTGCTGTTCAGGGATCTTTTGAAATGAAAGAAGACTGCTTTTTCCCACACCAGTATACCAGAGCCAAAATCTCTACTTAAAGATCGTAATAGTCTGTAAAAACAACAGAAATGGATATCAATGATTTTATGCTTACCTGTCCCAGTAAGAAGTTTTTAGGGGTAGAATGTCTCGGTTGTGGTGCGCAGAGAGCAATCGTATTGGTATTTGAAGGAAAATTTTCAGAAGCTTTTCAAATGTATCCGGCGGTATACACCTTATTGTTATTCTTTTTGATCCTTGGCGTGAGTTTCATCGATAAAAAAAGAAAATATGGTAATATTTTAATGATTTTAGTGATCATTAATCTTATTATTATGGTAGTTGGGTATATATATAAACATTATTAACCATGAAAAGATAAGAGTTTAAGTGTTTGGTTGTGAGTGTTTTTTTTGTTTTGATCCTTCTGCCTTGTATTGATTAATGGGAGTTTGTGTAGAAAAATTTTAACATAAAGCATGATTTAATAGATTAAAATTCCTGTATTATTTTGTTGGGTAGAATTTTAAAATGTCGTAGAACTACTACAATTTCTGAAACAGTGGCCTAAAAACTTTTTAAATTAGAACATGAACTCTATCTTTGTTATATAAATCCTATATCAGGGAAGAGTCGTTAATGATTAAAATTTAAGAATATGGCAGGAAATTCAAGAGGAATCTTAAAATTCAATGGAGGTGAAGGTCAGAAGTTGTTAAAGCTTAACTATAGCGTGTCAAGATCTACAGATGTTTCAGGACGTGTAGCATCTGATCCGTCAAACGCATTGATCAAAGTAACAATTGAAGCAACAGAAAAATCTGATGTGTTAGAAAGCTTATTAAACAGTAAATATAAACCAACAAGCGGAGAAATCAACTTTAATAAATCTCACGAAGAAGGAACATTGATCTCTTTGAAGTGGGAAAACGGATATGTAATCCAGCATGAAGTAGACTTCGATGCCATTGATAGTAATAATATGCTGATCAGCTTCGTAGTAAGTGCTGAAAGCATTACCTATGGAAATTCATCTTATGACGGACTTTGGCCAATGAGCTAAGTCTTTCATGAGCAAGAAATAAAAGACTGTCCTTATAAGACGGTCTTTTTTTACCTAAGACTATATTCTGCAGGATCTTTTGTTTTTATTTTTAAATTCTCTTTCTGTTGAATAATCGTTTAGAAAACTAATCAAATCACTAAAAATATGTCAAATACACCTGGAAACTCACAAGCGACGTCTTTTCGTCCGACGCAGAATGCAGATGGTATTTCCGAAAACCATCACACAGGTATCAACCGTCTGGTAAAACTTTCTCTTGTCATAGAAGGGAAAATTATCAAGTACTACAAGCATTTCAAGCTTAAGCAAAGTACCAGACGTCATCACGAATTTACGCTGACTTTGGCACACGATACTCTGGGAGACAGACAGACCCATTCATTGGAAGAAGCCAATAAATTCCTTGGAAAGCGACTTACAGCCGTTATTTCCTATAAAGATATTGACAACAGTCCGGAAAGAACCTTTGTAGGAGTAATTACCGGAGTGGGATTCAGTCAGGAACATATGAGTTTAGGAAATATTGTGCTTACAGGTTACAGCCCTACCATCCTTCTTGACGGTGCACCGCATATTCAGAGTTTTGGAGGAAACCAGCCTGTGAATGTAGGAATCATTGCTGAAGAGGTAATCAAGCAGGGAATTGATAAAAGCAGATTTGATGTCAGAGTAGATGCCAATAACTTCTCTCAGATTATCTATAGCAGCCAGTATGATGAAACCCATTATAACTATCTGGCAAGGATGGCAGAAGCTTATGGTGAACAGTTTTACTATGATGGTGAAGTTTTACATTTCGGAAAACTGCCTGCTCAGAATAAACCCATTACGCTTACCTATGGAAGCAGTGCCAATGAAATAAAAGTTGAGCTGAAAGCAGTACATACAAAACCTCAATTTTACGGTTACAACAGTAATAAAAATGAAAAGCTGACGTCCGGTTCCACACCCATCAAACATGTAAGTGATCTTGCAAAAACAGCATACAGTCATAACGAAACTATTTATAAGACTCCGGCTCTGCAGATAGCTCCCATCAAAGCAACTACACACTTAGACGTGGAGTATTCTCAGAAAAGTGCAGCTGGAAGCGAAGCGGTAAATGTTTTTTCTGTTTCAGGAAATACAACAGTTCCTTTCCTTCATCCGGGTTGCGTAGCAGATGTCCAGATGCGTAAACAGGATTCTAATGAAACCTCTTATTTCACAAGGATAATGATTACGGAATCAGAACATGAGATTGACACAATAGGTCATTACAAAGGAAGCTTCGTAGGAATAGCAGCAGATACAGGATTTCTTCCAAAACCTGAGTACATCATTCCGAAAGCTGAGCCACAAACTGCCACCGTAATTTCCAATACGGATCCCGAAGGACAGGGAAGAATACAGGTAAGATTTGACTGGCAGACCAATGATACCACTCATTTTATCCGTATGATGAGCCCAGATGCCGGAGGAACCGATCAAATTACCCAAAACCGTGGGTATGTAGCGATTCCGGAAGTGGGGGATCAGGTGATGGTCAACTTTGTGCACAGCCATCCGGACAGACCTTTCGTAATGGGAGGAATGTTCCATGGAGGCGTAGCGTTGGGAGGTGGCGTTAACAATCATCTTAAGTCTATACAGACCAGAAGTGGAATCAGGATTCTCATGAATGACGAAGAAGGAAGTGTAACCATTCTTGATCCGAGTGGTAATACCTATTACATGGACGGACAGGGTAATATCAGCATGAAAGCACCTAAAAACTTTACTTTAAATGCAGGCGACAATATCAATATCACTGCAGGAAAAGAAATTTCAATAGGAGCAGGAGCAAGTATTACCAGTACAGCAAACGATAATATTGTTTCCATCGCAGGAAAAGACATGAAATTAACCGCTTCGGGAGATATTACGGAAACCTCCGACACCAGAACGGAAATGATTGAAAAAGAATTCAAGAGACAATCTGAAACATCCAATGAAATAGCAGGGGAAATTTCCATGTTCAGCGAACTGGAAAATATGACCATGCAGAGCGGAAAGATTGTAGAGTTCAACAGTGCTGAAAAATCAAAACTTTTCTGATATGGCGATCATCAAAACAGCAACCAACCTGCGCATAACAGTTAAGGATTCTTACCATCTGAGTGTAGGAAAAAAGGTTGAGAAAATAGCAAAGAAAATCAATGTGGAAGCACACAGAGATAACCTGGTTTTAGCAAGTAACAAGAAGATTATGTCCCATGGCCATAAGTAAGTACAACCTGCTGATTCTTTTTATATGGTGTTTTTCATTAACGAATTGTCAGAATAAAAAAATGGAAGAAAAATACAGTTGGCTGGGAACCGTTTCTGCACCGCAGGAATACCCGATGGAAGTGTATGAAGGTGCTATTGTTGCCGATGATTTTACTTACGGCTTTGACGCCATCTGGGGAACACAGAATACAGGATGGGGAAAAGAAGGAGGCACCATGAACGTCAATACTGAAAGAATGGATGCGCCTCATGAACTGGAATTCACATGGTATTCTCTGGTAGAAAATAAATTCTACACTGGAAAATGGAATCTGGATAAAGAAAAGATTAAAAGCCTTTTTAATGAAGGATTTGTAGATCAGGATACGAAAAAGAAAGCTACCTACAACTCCTTTGTGGTGGGACTAGCTCCCCAGGGAAGAGTTGTGCTTTGGATGAAAGGCCCGGGAAACCAGAAAGAAGTAGGTGCTTTTCAGGCTCATGATACCATTATCACCAAAGAAAAAGCATACGATAATGCTCAGTATATGTTGAAGGAAGGCTTTGCAGAAAGAATGTTGAAAGATCCGTCTTATAAGACATTCAAGCCGGAAGTTCGTGAGAAAATTGAAAAAGAAGGCTATCCTGCAGCAGATATTTATAACGTATACAGAGAGAAATACAACTGGAAACCTGTTGTGATTCTTCCTGAAGGAGCCACATGGATCGATTTTGGTTTTACCAATTATAATGGAGAGCAGGAAAATCTTTTTGACCAAAGTTTAAAAGAGAATATTTACAAAAGCAGAGCTATACCAAAATTCTGTGGTTTTTACTGGAAAGATAAAAATAACAACAGGTATGCAGTATGGATAGACGCTTTTGATGACAAAGAAATATTTGATCTGTTTCAGAAATCAGGAAAAGACAAAAACATTGATCTGACCATTAAAGTCAACGAAGATAATACCAAAGTTTTAGTGTCTTTAGAATCTGAAAAAGAAAAGCTGGCCGTTACCAAAGCAAAAATCAGGGTATCCCGAAAGATAGAATAATAGCATTCAATCAGTCAATTTAAAAACAAGAACGATGCACAACAATCAATTTGGAAGTTATACACCATCTGTATCCAAAGAGGAAGTACTGGATATTACCATTGGGATTTTTTTTGACGGAACCCTGAATAATAAAACCAATACAGACGAAAGAAAAAAGGGAACAGATGCCCATAAAAAACATGGTGGAGGAGCTAAAGACAATACCAGTTATAACAATGACTGGAGTAATGTAGCCCGCATGTGGGATAACTATGATAAAAACTTTGGTATTTATATAGAAGGAATTGGTACAGAAGATAAAAAAGGAGATGCTACCTTGGGATATGCTTTCGGAACAGGGGAAACCGGAATCAGATCAAAAGTGAGAAAAGGCTGCGAAGAAATTGTAAAAAAGGTGAAAACCCTTAAAGCTGAAAAGAAAGCTGATAAAATTGCGGTACTTACTTTCGATGTATTCGGATTCAGCCGTGGAGCTGCTGCCGCACGTAATTTTGTATACGAAATAGGAAAGGCAAAATATAAAGCCAGTTCACGCACCGTCGCAAACGAAGCTGTTTCAGTAACCACCTATTCAGATGATGACGGGAAAAGTGTTGATTCTGAAGAACTTCCAAAATGGGGGCACCTTGGCCTCAAGCTCGAAGAAGCAGGATTAAAGGTAGATGTCTTAAAAGTAAGATTTCTGGGAATCTACGATACTGTTTCTTCCTATTCAAAATATCTGTCACCAGTACCCAATTTCAGCAATGACGTAGAAGAATTAAGCCTGAATGAAATTGGAAAAGCCCAGACTGTAGTTCACTTCATTGCAGCCGATGAACACAGAGAAAACTTTGACCTGACAAGAGTACATATCGGAACTGAAAAAACATTCCCTGGTGTACACTGTGACGTAGGCGGAGCTTATGAAAACGGAAATGAAACATGGGAAGAAGTTGAAACATCATGGACTACCAGCAGCAAATTAGAAGCACTAAAGACAGAGCTTGAAAATGAAGGATGGTATCATAAAGGTGAGCTCACCATTACCCCCGGATTCTATTTGTCGTTAAGAGGTTCACGTGATCTTGTAAAGACTTTTAGTTATATCCCTTTGCATTTTATGGCAGAATACGGCATTGATAAAAATCTTCCTATCACCTTAAAAAAGATGACGGATGATAAATATTCCATTTTGAATGATCAGTTTTTAATAGGAATAAAAGACCGTCTTAGAACTTACGTCATGGGAGACGGTAAACCTTATTCTTTCAGACATTACAAAGAGCTTAGGGATGCCTATGGAGGAAATGAAATCCCGGAACACCGTCAGGCAGCTTATCAGAAAGAAGTAAAGGAACAGGACGATTTAAGAAAGCTTCGTCATGAGTACCTTCATTGGTCTGCAAGAAGAGAAAAAATAGGAATGGATCCGAGACCCAACAGAACAAGGGTTATCCATTAAACATTTAAATAAGAGTATTATACCAAAAAAGAATTTGAAGCAGGAACATTTTTATGCAGAAATATAATATACATACCGTTCAGAAAGATGAAACTTTAAAAAGTATAGCCTCACTGTACGGGCTTGATAAAGATGCATTAAAACTCTTCCATAATAACCACTGCGCTGTTAAGGATATGATCCTGATTAACCTTAACGGGCAGAAAGAGCTTTTTGTTCCGAGAACTGCTGTTGCAGATAAAAACATTTTAGTCAAATTTGGAAGAGGAAACAGCCTTACTCTTCAGCCGGAAACTTCAGTGCGAAGATATAGCGTAGTTATTACCATTGAAAAAGGAGAACATAAAAGTGAATTAAAATATGAAGTATCCGTTCGGTGGCTGAAAACAGAAAAAGGACATCATTTTTTTGAGATAGACAGAACATCAAAGCTTTATCTCAATGAAGAAGAAGTGAATGAAATTGCAGATCTGCTGGCTTACAGAACTTCTAAAGTTTTATACCCTTTACACATCAGTACAGATGAACATGGTCAATTTGAAGGAGTAGAAAATGCTGAGGCTTTTTCAAAAAGATGGCCAGCTATAAAAGAAGAGATCTATAAAGAATTTGAAGGCAAAACGGTAAGTGAGTACTGTGAAAAGATTGAAAAAGTAATCAGCCAGCCTGAGGCGATCAGTCTTTACCTGAAAAATGATTACTTCGTCCGTGCTTTATTTTTTGGAATATATCAAAGTTTTGGAAAGGAATTTAAAACAGAGATGACAACAACCTTTCCTGTAGTAGACAATGCAATTGAACCCAGCTACAAATTGACACTGGAAACAGATCCGGTGAAAGGAGAAACAGGCCTGATTACCATAGAAGGGTCAGGAAAATTATATGAAGAAAGAAATATTGATGATTTTATAAGAAAATCACCTTTTTCATTGATTATAGAAGACGACCCTGTGATGAATGAAGAAGGACATTTCAGACTCATAAGCTATCTGAAAGGAGAAACTTCACTTCCGGAATCTCTTTACCTCGAATGCAGTATCATGCTGCAGGAAGAGAAAAAGATTTCAGTATCAGTTTCAGGAATTGATGAAAACTAAATTACCACTTCACTAAAGATAAATTTAATATGGCAGAAAAACATATTGTAGTACAGGGCGCCCTATGCAAATGCCAGTTCGGGCAGGTTCCGGACAAGCTGAAAGTACTTACACATCAAAAAGAATATGCCAATGATAAAAGCGCTTCCAAAAAACTGATCGTCACCACGAAAGAAATTGGAGCCGCCACATTTGAAAAAAATACATTCGGAAACTGTACCAAAATGGGAGTGCCGCCGCCGCCGTGCAAAATTATGGTTACAGAATGGCAGAAATTTTATGATAAAGTACAACTCAGCAATGGCGGATATATTATTGTGGAAGACAGCAAAGCCGTATGTGCTGTTGCAGGAACGCCTTGCATCGAGATTATAGACCACGGGCAAAGAGCGGAAGCCAGCCAGCAGAACTTTAAAAATGCCGATAAAGATGTTCAGCAGCAGATCAATCCGTTGGTAGATTCTGAAGAAATGTATAACGAACAGCCTTCAGGAGGAGGGCAGGATGGTGCAATCTAAATGATAAGAAAATGGCAAAAGGCGTAAAAAAAATAAAAGTTGTAAGCGGATTGTATTACCCAAAAATGTCTGTATTAGGGCAAAGAATTACCATAAAACCGGATCAGTGGGTGCAGTTCGGTGTGGACGAATGGCTGCCGGGCACTACAGATGCAGACAAAAAGAAACCGCTGACCTGGATGAGACAGAACAGCAGCAAAAAAATTATCATCAATCAGATCACCTCTGCTACCGGATATAAATTTTTAATTGGTAAGCAGTACTGCGGAAGCTATCAGTTTTATATTGAAGCCAGTCTTTCAGGAGTAAGAGATCCCAAAAATGATACAGGAATATATGTAAAAGGCTGGTGTGAACCTAAAATTGTAAGCAGCAAATGGTCTACGCAGAAAAACAGCAAAAGCATCAAAAACAATAAAAAAGTTGATTACATTTCCTATGGACATATTGTTCACCTGAACCTCGTGACAGAAGGGCTTAATGGAAATACAGTCAGTATCGAACTCTGGAATCAGCAGACAGCCAAGGCAGATAAACTGGTACATACCTACAACAATGTACAGGTAATAGATGGTGAAGTCAATCTGAAAATAGAAAACACCTTTGCCTGGATGGCCTTTGTAGACAATATCCAGAATGTAGAGGAATTCTATGTTAAAGTGAAAGATGTTGCTTCCAAACAATATATCAAAGATAAATTGGGTGATGATCTTCATGCCATCTATCTGAATGTTAAAAATAAAGTAGCCACTACCAATACCAACGGTGCTCAGAACCAGACACCAACCAAAGTATATAAGCCGGATGTAAACTCTGTCAGACTTGAGCCCTGCAAATTTGAAGTGATCAAGATTACTGAAAATGAAACTAAGGACGGAAAAGCCAGCAATACAACCGTTAAAGTTTTTGACAATGGGAATGGTGTTAAACTGATAAAATCTGCTGCATTACAGGAACATATTCAGAGAACAATCTATTATAAATTTGATTCCACAGTCATTGATAAAGATGGGGTTGCTATTCTTAATAATGTACTCAAATTCCTTTTGGAACATAAAGATGCTACCATGAATCTCAGCGGCTATGCCTGTGTGATAGGAAAAGAAAATTATAATAAAGGACTTTCCCAAAGAAGAGCAGACGTTGTCAAAAAATTCTTTGCCGATGGTGGATTAGATCCCAGAAGAATAATATCCGTAGGAAAAGGAGAAGTAGATCCTACCGATGATAAAATGGGAAGAGACAATATCAAATACAAAAATGAGAAAGACTACGAAAATAACCGCAGAGTAGATATCTCATTTGTTTTTAATGCTCATGATGCACAAACTATTCATTATGAAGTAACAGCACCAGATGTCTCTACAAAGAAAAACCTCATCATTGATGTCACAGGTTTTCAAACCAATGAGTGTTTCAGGGATAGTAAAGGAAAACATAAAAAACAGATTCAGATTGTAGATGTAGGACAGGCAATCGATAAAGGAGATACGGTAAAAACATTTACCACACCTACCTTTACTTATGGAGTATATTCAGATTTATCTCAATTTAATGCTCTTCCTATACAATATATCTGGCCTGCAGGGACAAATCCGAATCAGTTTCATCTGCATGTTCATACCTGCAGATATTATAGCAATGAGAAAAGGACGACAGTATTGATAAAAGCCTATCCGGATATCAGCTGGACATTGAGTTTTACACTGAACCTTACCAATGATCTCAGCGTAAAGTGGATGAATATGGATCCCCATGAGCATAAAGAACTGCAGAAAAGAGCAGGTAAAATGGGAGCAGAAAAAAGATGGAAGCAAAAGGATGCCTCACTTGCATTCAGTTTAAAGGCAAAATGGAACAATGATAAGCAGGAAAAAGAATTAAAATATCAGTACGAAACCAAGTTTAAAAAAATATATGATACATTTGCTGCCATAGGAGCATTGTCAGATGGAGTTCTTAATCAGGCCAAAGGAAAAGTACGCTCCATTTCTCCTAAAGGGATTCCAGTAAGCTTTGCTGTGAAACCTCCTAATATGGAATTGTCAGGTAACTGGCTTTTAAAGCATCCTAAAGATAATAATGCCATTATTGGTACAGATGTAGCTATAGGTTTGAAAGCAAATCCGCTGATTGGTCTGGAAATGACAGTTGATCTTCTGGGAGCCCTGGTATTTGGTATTTCCGGAGCGGTAAGCGGAGGAACAGCTGCGCCGGGAGTCACAAGGCTGTATCAGGAAATTCAGGGAAAACTGAAATCCGGAATAGATGTAGGGAATGATAATGCAGGCTTCAAGGCATCTGTTGATATCTTTATGGATCTTATTATTTCCAGTACGATAGAAGTGGAATCCGAATTTAAATTTAATACGGCAGGAAAACTCAAAGATTCCGAATTTAAAGTCTCAAGTAAGAGTAAACTTAAATTGGAATTGAAAGTAGGAGTAAAAATTCAGGGAGAAGTTTCACTGGCTGTTATAAAAGCAGAAGCTTATTTTGAAGCATCAGCATCCGGAAGTGCTTCCATAACCTATGGACATGGTATCAACTATGATGAAAAAGGACTTTATTACCGTCCTGTTCTCGGATTTGACGGCCTTGATGCCCAATATGTAGTTACAATAAGTGTAGGTCTTGCTATTAAAATTGCAAAAAATAAACATAAAGTGGAGGAAAGCAGAAATGGAAAATATGAAATTGCCAAAGGGGATTTTAAAAATGTAATTCCTCCTTTTGATGTGATAAAAGAATTAGAGTCCTTATTTGGAATGAGTGCAAATATTCCGTTGATTAAAAATGATTAATATTCATACAATGAAAAATCTTATCTTATTATTTAGCTTTTTGGCTATTGTGTCCTGCAACGGACAAACCGATCTGGAATCTTTAAAATTTGATGAAAAAGTATCGGATAATATTACGAAGGGAGAAAAAGAAACAGAAGCCAATTACGGATTATTATCATATAAACAGGCCGATGTTAAAAACTATAAGCTGGGAACTGTATCATTTTCTGAATATACCGTACCCAAAGGATATGATTATTCCAATAACAACCTTGCGCTTTTTGTAAACTCTTACCAGAATAATCAATACCTCGGATTTATACTGAACCTTGCTAAAGAAGACGAAGGGAAAAAGCTGATTGATTATCTGACTAAAACCTATGGTAACCCGGAAAAAAGATCCACTGATAAAACAGGAGCTGCTTACTTCTGGGATGCATCAGCTAAAAATAAATGGATATTTTTAACCCAAACTCAGGAACTGACACAGGACAATACAAAATATACCAATACCAAACTGATTGTAGTAAAGAAAGGAACCAGAGTGGAGAATTCTTCAGATGCCGGCACTTTCTCCATCTTAGACAGTTTTACCCTTGCTTATCCTAAAAAATAAAAAATGAAACCTTATTACGAAATAGATTTTAGTGCGGTAATGTGTTCATTTCAGATCAAAATTAATGATGTGGAATTAATTTCATTGAGTATTGAGGGACAGACCAGATCAGATTTTCCCATCAATCATCTTATTCTGGAAGGAGGTAAACAAACGATTGAAGTGAAAGGTCTTCCCATGGACGGGCATCAGGAGTTACACGAAGATTCTTACATAAGATACAGAGTGAATCTCTATGATATGGCTTCCGGAGAATATGCTTTTGTAAAACAGTTTGATGAATATTTTACCAAAAAGCCCGATAAAAACATACCTTTTATAGGACACGCAAGTACATTTGAAGCAGATGTACCTTATAAATTGGAGGCATGGCAGAACGGAATGAACCTTAAAGACGCTAAGTTCGACGTTAAACAAAAACTAATCAGAAAGTATAACGAAATTATAAAGCTGATTAATGGCGGCAATTACAGTTCGTTCATAGCACAATATCAAAAAAGAGAAAATAATAACGCTGTAGCCATGTATCTTAGCAAAAGCCAGGCAGAAGGCAGGATGCAGAGTATCATTTCGGATATGCAGAATGGATACAAAGCGCAGAGCCTTCCGGATGATATTCAGGTAGAATATTCAGCATTTGGAAAGTTGGCCGCGTTAAAATGTACAGATATGATGTCTGCATTACGCCTTGAAAATCCGGAAAGTGAGGAGGAATTAGTTCTGCCCATAACATTTTATATCCCAGAAGGGAAGGATGAGTTTGAGATTATATAGCAATATTTAAAAGAAAGAAATACTGAAGCAAAATTCAGATATTTCCACCAGATTTTAGAACAAAATAGATGGAAGTAAAAAAAGGAAAACCATACATTGCATATAGTATTTTAGGAATAATAGCTGCAGGCTTTATTTACTTTATTCTGTGGATTATTTTCAAAGATAGAATGCCGCTGCATGAATATGCTTCTGAAATTTCCAATAACTATGACAGTTACGCAGAGAAAGCAATCGTTTTTTTTCCTTTACTTTTTTTTGTTTTCATCTTTATTGTTTTAATGAAGCCTACTGCTTCAAAACGTTTTTTACGCGTGCAATCCTCACTACCTACCTCTAAGATCAATTCTGTAGCAAAAGGACTGGCAGAGATTGAAGGAACTTTAAAGATGATGAATCCTTTATTTTCACCAGTAAATAATGAAGCCTGCATCGGATATTATTATACCATTGAAGATATTGACAGAGATTCAGACGGAAAAGAAAGTTACAGAACCATTCACAGGGAAACGAAATGCAATATCTTCCGGGTTAAAGATGACACAGGAATCATAGAAGTAGAACCGGAAGGAATAGAGCTGGTTTTATTAGAAGAAACCAATGTAAGCAGCTACGGCGGTAAAAGGTACAAAGAAACTCTTTTAAAAGATGGTCAGAAGATGCTGCTGGTAGGCTATGCCGATTCTAAAAACGGAGTACCTTTCATCAGAAAAGACGATTATTATAAAATACTCGGTATTACTTCTTCCTCAGGAATCACAGTCTGGAACAAATACCAGCCCTTGCTGAGGTCATTTATGTTTACCTGTTCCATCATCCTTTTAATAATTATTTATATACTTACACAATAATGAATCAGACGGTCGCTATCATATTACTTATCCTGCTTGGGGTAGTTGTTATAAGTTTTCTGATCAATCTGTACAACAAATTGGTCATGCTCAAATTTAACGTTGACAAAGCATACGGCAATATTGATGTGGTGCTGAAACAACGTGCGGATGAAATTCCCAATTTGGTCACCGTTGCCAAACACTTTATGAACTACGAAGAAAAGCTGCTTACCCGCCTTACAGAGCTCAGAACTTTTTACAATAACAGTACTGATGCCAATAAGAGAACCGAGATTGCCAATGAAACCTCAAAAGCGCTTTCTTCATTCTTTGCGGTTTCAGAAAACTATCCGGAACTGAAATCTAATAATAATTTTCTTGAACTGCAGAAAAGAATTTCCGATCTGGAGAACAAAATAGCAGACAGAAGAGAATTTTTCAATGACAGTGTAAACCTTTATAATATTGGAATTCATGAATTTCCCAATGTGATACTGGCAAAAATGTTAGGCTATAAAGACAAAACGTTACTGGAAATTACAAACGAAGAAAAACAGTATGACGGGGTTCAGTTTTAATACTTTTTTCGGATTAGAAGGCAAAATAGTTGCTTACCCGGAAGCAACCATTTTCGGAGCGATGTTAGTACCCATTTTGCTGCTTATTCCGATAGCAGTGATAGGATGGATCTTTAGAAAACTGAAATTCAATATGTACATCATTCATGTATTGATGTATACTTTGCTTTTTACATTTATAATAGGAACACTGACCATATTTATCCTTTTCTTTATTACCGATAAAAATGGAGTGAAACTGGCCTATTGCTGGCTTACGATACTTACGGGAATGTTTGTTTTCAGTTTAATCAATGCCAATACTATTACCAAAATGTTTAGTGATTGGTCTAAAATAATTAAGGAAAGACAAAATCAGTAATTTTAGAAAAATATAGCATGATGAAAAAAGCAAGAGTGCTGGTATTGATTTTTGTAGTATTGATCAATATCTGTTGTGGAAATCAATCATTTGACCTGTCATCAGTTTCATTAGGGGAGGATGCAAAGAAGTATGATTTTGAAAACAAAGACTTATTTCTGAAAGATGGAGCAAAAGCTGATATCATTCAATATTATGCTGATGAAAACAAAGGAATAACCTACGGAAATATACCATTAGATAATACCATGGGTACAAGGATTACAGTATACAAAGGAAAAGTAGGAGCTCTCGACACCAATGCTGCCGAAAAATCTTCTCTGGAATTTGTAGAAAAAATAGTAAAAAAGAATGGAAATCCTACTGCTTCTATTACAGATAAAGCCACGGTAGATCCCAAACTGGTAAAACCTATTTTTGAAAAGCTTAAAAAACTTTCTCCGGAAAAAGTGTCATGGAATCAAAATGAAAAAAATTCCTTTACATTTCCTACTTCTTTCTTCTGGGATGACGGGAAAAATTATTCCATATTAAGTATATCCATTGAAGATGATGGGAAAATAAGAAATAAGTACATTTCTGTGACAAAAGAAGCTTACCGTAATAACGCAGTTTTTGGGTTGAAATATCCAACACCTCCTGCGTCTCCATGGTATAAGTATATGAACTAAATATAGGGCTTAAAAATAGAAAGCAATAAATAAAAAAGCATCTCCGGATACTTCAATTACTTTTTTTCTGTTCTATTATTGATAACTGCATACTAACACTAACATTATGAAAAGATTGAAATATATAGTAATACCAATAGTCTGTTTGGCAATTGCTTCATGCGGACATCAGAAAAATAAAGAGACTGAGTCTTTTGTTGAAACACAGGGAAGTACTCAGACAGAGCCCTTCAATCTTGCTAAAATTGCTGTAGGACAAAATATCAATGAAATTTTAAAATCTGCCGGAGCAACGGCTAAGGATGCTGTACGTACCACTGACGTTACGCTGATCGGAAATGAAAAGCTGGCTTTTTCATCAAAAGAATTATTACATTTCAACGGGATAGATTTAGAAGGAAAAAATAATAAAAATACCAATAAAGTCCTTCTGCATTTTGGAAAAGTAGATCAGGAAATCGGCCCGCTTGCTAATGAAAAAGAAGATGAATTGGGAATGTATCAGCTTGATATCTATACAGAACACGAAAAAACAGCACTTCTGGATAATCTGAATAAAACACTTCAGAAACCTAGCTTTGATACCATCCGCGAAGGTTTTGAATCTGAAGTTAAAGACAATGAAATCATTCAGACTCATAATAAATTCAGACAGGAAGTTGCCATCTGGAGAAACAGGGATATGCTCTATTACTACTGTGAAACCAAAATAGATAATAAACCGGACGAATACCGTTGTAATCTCTTCGTATTCAAAAATAAAGAATGGAAAGACCTTCTGAAAGGGTCAGGATATCCGGACCTGGATAAAATCTCCCTGAACTAAAAGAATATAGCAAAGAAATTAAACCATTTGCTTAGCCAGATCAGCTTGCTGATTCCTCTTTGTCCTCTAAAATAAAACATTAGAAAAATAAAATCTCTGCGTTACAAAGATCTGCTCAATCAGTAAAATCTGCGAGAGTTTAAAAAAATAAATGCCGGTCCAAAAAGAACCGGCATTTTTATATCAAATCAGTATTTGAATTATTTTACTAAGAACTGCATCGTTACCTGATCCAGCTTCAAAATATAAACTCCCTGACCAAGATTTCTTGTTTTAATAGAGTTTCCATTTCTGAAAGGCTGATCAATCGTCTGAAGAGTTTTCCCCTGAAGGTTATAAATCTCCGCTTTTCTTACCTTCTGAAGATCTCCTTTTACAAAGATTTCCTGATTGGTGATAGGGTTAGGAGAGATTTTAAAACTGTTAGAAGTAGTTTCAGTAGCTGTACTCTGAGCCATTCTTGCACTTGATCCGGAATAACATGTCCATGCAAGATCATCAATAGCCACTCTGTTGCTTGATGAAGTATTAACCAGACTTACCACTACATTTCCTGAAATGTTGATATTGTTAATGGTCGTCGTTGTAACTGAAGTACTGTAAGGAATAGTTCCTACAGTAGTTCCGTTTACTTTTACATCAAAAGTACCGTTGGTTCCTGAGAATTTAAGCTGCGTAGTTACCGTTAAAGATCCGATACCGTTTGCAGAGCTTCCGGAAGTTAAAGAACCGTTTCTTACCGTAATCGATTTATTGTTAATAGTTTGGTCTGTTCTTGCATCCGTTGCTGTCCAGGAAGTACCTCCGTTGCTCCACGTTCTCGTTGTATAGGTAGAGCTGGCTGCAGGAATGGTTTCAAAATTTTCATTGGCACAGCTGGTACCCGGAGTAGTACCGCCAGAATTAGTAGTGCCGGAAATTGTTGAGCTGTTTGATGATGAATTTCCTGCGGCATCCTTCGCTACTACATAAAAACTGTAAGTTGTAGAAGGAGTGAGCCCTGAAATGGTTGTTGAAGTCGAACTTGTCGTAGTTTGCAGACTTCCGTTCATATAAACATTATAAGCTGTTACGCCTACGTTATCGGTAGAAGCATTCCATGCAAGAGAAATACTGCTGGAAGTTGTTCCTGAAACATTCAGACCTGTTGCCGCAGTAGGTGCCTGAGTGTCACCTGAGGGCTGTTGAGAACCCCAGATAAGGTTAACATAATTTGGATTGTCGATAAACGGGTTTCTGTTTCCCTGGAAAGTATATGAAGCATTATTTCTTTTGATCTCAGCCTGAGAAACAGGATCCTGATTATGCCATGCCAGTAGAACATTAAGTTCCCAGGTCTGTAGTCCCGGAAAAGTAGAGCTTCCTAACATATTTCCTGATGAAAATGTTGAAAGTTTGCTTTGGTAACGGGTTACAAAATAGAAAATCATACGGGCCACATCTCCTTTAAACTCATCAATCGGTTCAAATACAGTTCCTGAATATCCTGAAGAAGCAGAAGTTCCAAGCTTGGAGCCATTCAGTGAAGTAAATGAAGCACTTCCCACCTTTCCGAAAGGATAATTACTTCTCATTCCATTTACTTTCCCGTCTGTAGCTCTGATAAAGTGAATATCCGCAACCATTGGCGAAGCTTGATTGAATAGGCTTTGAGGAACAATATGCTCTCTGTTATAACAATTTCCTTCAGTAGAATACGTTCCACACTGATCAGATCCCGGAGTATAAGTATAAGGATCACTACCTGCTGGTCTTTCAGAATAAATATCAAGGATGGTTCCGTCATTTTCATAGTCCTTATCGATATCAGTGGTTTTATAAGCTGTCCAAAGCCCACTGTACCCTTTATCCATATGTCCGTTGGTGATAATGCTGCTTAATTCAGTTTTCAGTGCTGCACCACTCAGTCCGTTGGCAGAATTGTAGTATCCTGCAGGAGCCTGGGCGTGGGCAAGTCCCGCAAATACAGAAAATAAAATGATTTTTTTCATAATTAATATTTAGTATAAAGTTTCAGCAAGAATACCACAATTTTTGTGAATAAAAAATTACAAAATTGTTAATTTTAAATGCACTGTATGCGATACATAATGAGTGATGAATGATAAGTGATAAATGATAAATGATAAATGAATGATAAATGATAAATGATGAATGATGAATGATGTTGTGGTTAAATATCTGTATCTGTATTCAATAGAGGTGGGCTTTAGCCAAAACTTAAAACTTAATAATTTTATCCATAAAAAAAGCCGATACAAAACGTACCGGCTATATAATGGATGACATTAATGTTATTTTCTTTGTGGCGGATAATTTTTCATAATCTCAGCCATAATCTCCGGGATTTGTCTCTGTTTCGCTTTTGGAGAATCTACAGAAATTCCGCTTCCGATACCCTGCCAAACCAATTTGTTGCTTTTTGCATCAATAAGGTCAACAATCAGTGCACCTTCATTATAATTGGTTGTCCATGTTCTGCTCATGCCGACACCCCATCCGAATGGTCCGCCCCATCCCCACATTCCGTAAGGAGAAGAGGAATTGATATCCGTGATTTTTTTATGATTTGCTTTTACGTTGATAATCAGATCAGGGTTTTCTCCGGACTGAAGTCCTTTGCTTTGAAGCTGTCTGGACAGTTCATTCAGTACTCTGTCTTTATCAATATCATTCAGTTTCAGATCATCAATTCTTATTTTATATGTTTTATAAGAATTGAAATTGGCGGTTTCAGCATAATCTGAACGTACCTGAAAAGGGCTACAAGAAGTTAAGCCTAATGTAGCAGATGCCAACAAAATAAAAATATATTTTTTCATTTTATTTATTTTTTTTATCACTTTTAATGAATGTATCAGTCTTTTTATCGTACCCGTAAGGACAGTGTCTGCAGCCGCTTTTACAGCAATATCCTCTTTTCAGATGGAATTTTTCTGTAAAAACCTTGTACCCCTGTTCATTATAGTAGAAGTCTTCACCTTCTTTGATGTCATAATGGGCCATAAGTTAAATGCTAGTCAAAAAACTTTTTATATTTGTTACTATGATAATTGTATGCCAAAAGCCTTTAAAAAAATTAAAAATTAATGGCATCGCTCTCTTTCCCTTTATCTTCATTAGGAAACCCGAAGATAAGGAAAATAATGTATTGATCAATCACGAAAAAATTCATTTACGCCAGCAACTGGAAATGCTCATCATTTTCTTCTATATTTTCTATGGTATTGAATACTATTACTGGTTTTTTAAACTCAAAGACGGATATCTGGCCTACAGAAGAATCTCCTTTGAAAGAGAAGCCTATGCTAATGAAAACAACCTGAATTATCTCAGAAAAAGAAAATTCTGGAACTTCAGGAAATATCTTTAGAATAAGGGCATGATGCATTGGAGTTCCGGGTTGCGAGATTCGGGTTCAGGCTTCTGGATTCTGGCTTCCGATTTATTCTTTGTAATGACAGAAGTATTAAGATCTTTCACATCAAGATAACCTGAATATTTTGGCATTGCAGTACTGTATAATTCAATAGGAATGGGCTTTAGCCCTTTTATCAAAAAATCAAAATTCATCCGGCTTTAGCCAAAACTTAAAGAAGTATCAAACAACCATCTGTAGAAATCCGTGTAATCTGTGGTAAAAAAACGATAAACACAACAAATTGTCACAACACTAAATCTTTTCCTACTTTTGTAAAGAATAAACTCTGATTCGTAAAACTGAAATGCTATTAAAACTTCCCACAGAACCTGTTTCCATCAAGGAAATTCCAATTCATAAAAACGTAAAGCTTTTCATTAAAAGGGAAGATCAGATTCATCCGTTAATTTCAGGGAATAAATACTGGAAACTCTTTCACAATGTTAATCATTATCTGGGAAGAAATCCAGATAATCCTTATATCATCACTTTTGGAGGTGCTTTTTCCAATCACATTGCAGCGGTTTCCGCAGTAGGCAGTATGGCTGGCATTCCAACATTAGGAATCATCAGAGGAGAAGAACTGCAGCATAAATGGCGGGACAATCCAACTTTACTTTTTGCCAAAAGAAATGGAATGAACCTGAAATTTGTCACCCGCGAAGAATACCGTCACAAAGAAAAACTCACGGAATTCCTTCAGCAGGAGTTTCCTGAGGCATTGATAGTTCCTGAAGGAGGTACCAATAAAGAGGCTGTGGAAGGGGTAAAAATGATGCTCAACGAACAAACAAAAGATTTTGACTATCTTTGCACCGCAGTTGGAACCGGAGGTACTATTGCTGGAATTTCAAAATTTTGTGAAGAGAATCAGAAAGTTATAGGATTTAAAGCTGTTGACGATGCTTCTCTGGAAAATAAAATTTTTGAATTAACTTTGAGACAGAATTTTAATCTAATAAATTCATGTTTTGGAGGTTATGGTAAAATAAGTGATGGAAACGTCCGTTTTATCAATGATTTCAAGGAGAGATACGGTATTCCTCTGGAACCGATTTATACAGGGAAAATGATGGAGAAGATTTTTGAACTGATAGAAGAAGAATATTTTCCTGAAAACAGTAAGATTTTGTGCTTTCACACTGGTGGATTACAGGGAATTGAAGGAGCTAATCTGCTGTTGGAAAAACAGAATAGAAATTTAATTATATAAGTAAAATTGAAAAACATGAAACATTTAGTGTTCCATCTTTCATTTTAAAACAATAAAAAATATAAGATGAAAAGACTTTTTCTATCCATAAGCCTTTTAGTTTTATCAAAATTTTCAGCCCAGACTTGGGCAACCGAAGATCAGTATATTCAGAAGTTTGCTAAATATGCAGTAGAAGAAATGGAAAAATACAAAATTCCGGCTTCTATCACTCTTGCCCAGGGATTACTGGAAACCGGAGGCGGGCAGAGCAGACTGGCACAGGAAGGTAAAAACCACTTCGGTATAAAATGTAAAGAAGACTGGACCGGTAGAACGATGAAACATACCGATGATGCACCTAACGAATGCTTCCGTGTGTACGACGATCCAAGACAGTCTTATGAAGACCATTCTATATTTTTATCCACAAGAAAATATTACGCTAACCTTTTCAAATTGGATATGAAAGATTACAGAGCGTGGGCAACCGGCTTAAAAAAAGCAGGATATGCTACCAACCCGCGCTATGCTTCCATTCTTATCTCCAAAATTGAAAAGTATAAATTATATGAATACGACAATACCAATTCTAATGAAGTATTGTACGCTGTTCTTAAAATGTATCCGGATCTGAAAGACGACAGAACTTTCATGGCACAGCTGGAACCTTCAAAAGCAACCAGAAAAGTGAAAGAACCGGTTACCGTTGAAGTTCCTTACAAACAGACTTCTTATGCACAACAGCAAAAAAGAGTAGAAAGAATTAAAACGAAAGCTGAAATTCTTAATTCTATTCTGATCAAAAGTCATCCGAATGACGGGTTGAAATATATTATCATTCCTGAAGATACCGATGTGAAATTCATTGCCAACAAATTCAAAGTAAGCGAAAGCAGACTAATGAAATGGAATGAGCTTGAAAACGAAACGTTGAAGAAAAATGACATCGTTTTCCTTGAGTCTAAAAATTCAACCGGAAATACAGCCACCTATAAAGCTGAATACGGAGAAGATATGCATGATATCGCACAAAAATTCGGAATCAAGTTAAATAAATTATATGCTAAAAACAGGATGGATGAAGGACAGCAGCCATCTGCTGGACAGCTTATTTATTTAATAGACAAAAAACCACGAAACTAATTTAATTTTTTTGTTGAGAGTCTACCGTTGACAGCTAAATGCCAACCAGCAACTGTCAACAGCAACTAAGTATATATGAAATATCAAAGAAGTTCGGCTTTATTTGATGAAGCCTACAAATACATTCCGGGAGGAGTAAACTCTCCGGTAAGAGCATTCAAATCCGTAGGAGGAGTGCCTGTTTTCATGAAATCGGCAAAAGGAGCTTACCTTACCGATGCAGATGATAATACTTATATCGATTATATCAACTCATGGGGGCCAGCCATTTTAGGACATACGCATCCTGAAGTATTGGAAGAACTGAAGATACAGGCAGAGAAAGGATTCTCTTTCGGTGCACCTACAGAGCTGGAAACAGAAATTGCAAAATTCATCATTGAAAATGTTCCTAATATTGACCAGATCAGAATGGTTTCTTCAGGAACAGAAGCATGTATGAGCGCCATAAGACTGGCAAGAGGATATACAGGAAGAGATAAGATTGTAAAATTTGAAGGCTGCTACCATGGGCATTCGGATTCATTCCTGATCAAGGCAGGAAGTGGTGCTGCTACATTTGGAAACCCAAATTCTCCGGGAGTAACTGCCGGAACTGCAAAAGATACTTTGCTAGCCCGTTATAATGATTTCGAACAGGTTGAGGATTTATTCCGTCACAATCAGGGAGAAATTGCAGCGGTAATTATAGAGCCGGTTGCAGGAAATATGGGCTGTGTATTGCCAGAAAATGATTTCTTACAGAATCTGAGAAAAATCTGTGACGAAAACGGAACTTTATTAATTTTTGATGAAGTAATGACAGGTTTCAGATTAGCTTTCGGAGGAGCGCAGGAACTTTTCAATGTAAAAGCAGACCTGGTGACTTACGGTAAAGTAATCGGAGGAGGGCTTCCGGTAGGAGCTTTCGCTGGCAGAAATGAAATCATGGATCATCTTGCACCAAAAGGTGGTGTTTATCAGGCGGGAACATTAAGTGGAAATCCTTTAGCAATGAGAGCCGGATTAAAAACCCTTCAGCTTATTAAAAATGACCCTGAATTTTTCAGCAGATTGGAGAAAACAACAGAAACATTGGATTTTGAAATAGGGAAAATTCTGAATGAAAAAGGAATCGCTCACAGAATCAACCGAAAAGGTTCTATGATGTCGGTATTTTTCCACATCAGCAGTGTTTCCAACTTTGATGAAGCGCAGGAAGCTAATCATTCATTGTTCAATAATTTCTTCCACCAGATGCTTCAGAATGGAGTATACCTTCCGCCAAGCGGTTACGAAACATATTTCATCAGTGATGCCATCAAGGATAAAGAGATTGATATGACACTGGAAGCTGTGAGAAAATTTGAATATTCAAATAAATAAAAATAAATGAAACCGGATTTTAGATCCGGTTTTTTTATGGAAAAGAAAATTGATTTGATGAGTTTAGATTGAAAGAAATCAACGCAATCTTTGGAAGAGTAAAAACAGCATAATCTGGATTCCTATGGAATGACAAGCGTTGTGGGATACTCTTAGTTATAGTGTAGAAAGATAAACTGAGTATTTCAGCAGGGAATTACCACAAAGTATAAATCATACAGATTTTGTAATAAACCATACACTTCGTTCAGGGTACTTCTTTTTAATTTTGTCTTAAATAGATTGGAAATGAAGACCTCAGACAATAATATCTCCCGTAAAGATTTCATCCGAAACTCAGCGTTGGCTGTAGCGGGACTCACCTTAATACCCAATATCATGACTGCATCGCCTTTCGATGAGAAAAATCTTTCAATAAAAGGAAAAATGAGCCTTAAGAATGTTCGTCTGGAAACAGGATTTGAATACCAGGATGGGGAAGTGTCTTCTACCCAAACGGATCTATTTTATGTTGAAGTTGAGAACGGAAAAATTATAAAGATTTCACCCAATCAACCTAATGCTAAAGCGGTAGATGCAAAAGGACTGTTGATGCTTCCTGCATTTAAGGATATGCACATCCATTTGGATAAAACCTTTTATGGTGATCAATGGCAGGCTGTGAGAAAGAGAACCGGAGGCATAAAAGGAATGATAGAACTGGAGCAGAAAATGCTTCCTGAGATGCTGAAGAATTCAACTTTCAAAGCCGAAAAACTGATTGAGTTATTACAGTCTAAGGGAACTTCCTTTGCAAGAAGTCACGTGAATATTGAACCCACTTCAAAACTTCAGTCATTAAAAAATCTTCAGAAAGCTTTAGAAAACAAAAAGAAAGGCTTTGGAGCTGAGCTGGTGGCTTTTCCACAGCACGGTGTGTTCTATACGGATTCCGTACCTTATTTGAAAGAAGCGGCGAAGATGGATATTGATTTTATCGGTGGAGTAGATCCGTTCAACATCGACGGAGATATCGAAAAAGTGATCGATTTCACGGTTCAGCTTGCTTTAGACAATAAAAAAGGAATAGATATTCACTTACACGAAACCGGAGACTCGGGATTGAGAACGGTAGAATATCTGATTAAAAAAGTGACTGAAAACCCTGCTCTGAAAGGGAAAACTTATTTAAGCCACTGTTTTGTTCTTGGAAAATTAGAAGCCGCAAAACAGGAAGAAATTGCTGAGAAATTGGGCGACGCACAGATCGGAATTGTCTCTACAATACCTTTCGGAAGGTTGATTATGCCTATTCCAACGCTTTACAAACATAACGTAACTGTCCTTACCGGGAATGACAGCATTGTAGACCACTGGAATACCTTCGGAACCGGAAGTGTCCTTCAGAAAGCCAATTTAATGGCTCAATTGTATGGATATTCAACAGAGTTTTTATTGTCGAGAAGTTTAAAACTGGCAACAGGAAATATTCTTCCGCTGGATGATAGAGGAACTCAGCAATGGCCAAAGTCAGGTGATAAAGCAAATTTTGTATTGATCAACGCAAGCTGTTCTGCAGAAGCAGTATCAAGAATTTCAGAGGTAGAGTCTTTAGTTCACGATGGAAACGTTGTTTTTTAATTTAGAATAAAAGGATTAAATAAATTAATATATAATCTAGTTGTGTTTTTTCAACCATAAAGGGGATGCAAGTTTACGAAAGTCACGAACGAAGATGAAAAATGAAGATAGCGTGATACAATAAAGCTTTTGTTCCTTTTGTGGTTGTTTTAGTTTTTTCTCTCGTAAATTTTAGTAATTTTAGGAGAAAATCAGGCAGAGTGGCTTACCATACAGATCATTTTCCTATTTTGGGAATTCAGGAATTTAGTGATAATCAGTTGAAAAGCTGTAATCTGCTGTTCAATGAACTTTCAGGAGCGCGCTCCATTGATGATCCGCACAAACATGATTTTTTTATCATCAATCTTTTTGAGAAGGGAGTAGGTTCGCATACCATAGATTTTACAGAATATCAGGTTAAAGACCATCAGATTCATCTTGTTTTTCCCGATCAGGTACACCAATGGGTGATTGAAAAAGAAACCATCGGGTATCAGCTGATGATCAGCAGAGATTGGTTTGAAAGTTTTCTGCCCTCATTACGGTTTTCTGCCTCGTATTATCAGAATCATCCGGTGATCAATCTTTCCAAAGAAGTTTTTGAAACTTTTCTGTATGAATTTCAGGCTATCCAGAAAGAATTGAGTGGGGAAAAAGTCTTTTGGGAATTGATTCAAAAAAGAAGTGAATTGATTGGTTTGCTGGTGAGCCAATCTGTGGAGGGTGCTTTCAAAGATTTTGAAATTTACAATTCTAATCCTATTATTTCAAAGTTTCTCCATCTTATTGATGAATATTTCAAAACAGAAAGATCCGTTTCTTTTTATGCAGATAAACTGAATATTTCCGCCAATTATCTGAATATTGTCTGCAAGAAAAACCTCAATGCTTCAGCTTCATCCCTTATTCAGGACCGTATTTTACTGGAAGCCAAAAGACTGTTGAAAGTTTCCGAAATGTCAGTGAAAGACATTGTCTATGATCTCGGGTTCTATGATCATGCCAGCTTTTCCAAATTCTTTAAAGCCCAAACGGGAATGACACCTTCCCAGTTTAAAGAATAATCTGTACAAAACAAGACATAATTGATACACCGGTTTTAGCTTGAACATGGGTTAATTTTGTATTGTTAAAATTTAAATCATGCAATTTCCCTATCAATTAACAGCAAAAGGAAACTATTCCCTTAAAAATGTCCGCCTGGAGACTGGCTTTGAATACGAAAATGAAGAGGTTATCGGAACAAAAACAGGCCTTTTCAGTATTGAAATTGAAGACGGAAAAATAAAAACAGTAAAAGCTAATGATCCTGCTTCCAAAGCAATTGATGCAAAAGGTTATCTGATGCTTCCTGCTTTCAGAGACATGCATATTCATCTGGATAAAACCCTGTATGGTCTTCCATGGCAGGCACTTTCTCCGAAAAGAAGAACCGTGAAGGATATGATTGCCTATGAACAGGAAATCATTCCTGAATTGCTGAAAACTTCGGTAAGCAGAGCAGAACAGCTGATCAGTTTGCAGCAGCATTACGGAACTCATTTTGCGAGAACCCATTTTAATATTGATCCTACCTCTGGATTGAAATCCCTGGAACATCTTGAGCAGGCTCTTGAAAATAAAAGAGATTCTTTCAAAGCCGAGCTGGTTGCTTTTCCACAGCATGGAGTGTATTATACGGAATCTGCTCCGTTGATGAAAGAAGCAGCACAGTTGAAAAGTGTAGAATTCATTGGTGGGCTGGATCCTTTAAGTATTGATGGAAGTATTGAGAAAGTAATGGATTTTACCGTTCAGCTGGCTTTAGATCACAACAAAGGAATTGATATTCACCTGCACGAAGCAGGAGAGTCTGGAATGAAAACCATCAGTTATCTGATTGATAAAGCGATGGAAAACCCTGCACTTCAGGGAAAAACGTTTGTAAGCCATGCATTTGCTTTAGCCCATCTTTCACCCAAAGAAACAGAGCAGATTGCAGAAAGACTGGCTGCCGGAAAAGTGGGAATTGTTTCTTCCGTACCTTTTAAAGGAAAAATAATGCCTATTCCAACGCTGAAAAAATATGGGGTTAATGTATTGATCGGAAATGATAATGTACAGGACTACTGGAGTACCTTCGGATCGGGAAATATGCTGCAGAAAGCAAATCTTATTGCAGAGCTGTATGGTTATGCTACGGAATATGCCTTATCAAGAGCCTTGCAGTTTGCTACTCAAAGCACTCTTCCTCTGGATGAAAAAGGAAAGCAGCAATGGCCAAAAGCCGGTGATGAAGCAGCAATTGTTCTGACAGATGCTTCATGCTCTGCAGAAGCTGTTTCCAGAATGTCTGAAATAAAAGCCCTGATGAATGACGGGAATTTATTTTGGAGAAATTAATGTGAAGTATATATATTTTTATACACTTGTTTTTTGTAACTGCCATCGGAAGTTTTTCTGGTGGCTTTTTTTGAATGGGGTGCGGGTTTCGGGTTTTGAGATTCGTGATTCGAGTTTTGAGTTTGGGGATTTTTATTGTGAACTTCGAATTTTTTATATTCAATAGGAACGGGCTTTAGCCCGTTTGAAATTAGTTAAAAAATCCTCTGGCTTTAGCCAAAACCTACTAAGAATCTGTGATAATCTGTGAAAATTCGTGGTCAGACAAAAGAAAATAACTGTTGAAATGACCAACTTCAGATTTTGTAATGTGAACACCCCGTAATATTGAAGTATGCAGAATTCTGTAAAAGCAGAGAATAATGATGAAAAAGGGGCATCTGGTTTTGAAATAGCCCTTTTTTATTTTCAATTATTAATGATTATTTTAATTTTGCTTTATGACTTTTTTGTCAGTAAAATACATAATTGCTCCTATTATAGGGAATCCAAACTGTAACCAGACATAATTATTTTTTTGTCGTTTACTTAGATTTTTATTTTTCAAAATATCTCTAATTGTATAGATGTTTAATATTGCAAACAGTAAAAATGCAATTAACAGTATTTCGGGATTTTCAATAAGCATAATATTAATGTTTTAAGATATTGATGATTTTAAAATTGTGAAATAAATGTAAAAAGATATTTTTAAATCACTATTTAAAATGTTTGGATTAATACCATTTTTAACAATAAAAAAAGCCCTCAGAAAATATTTCCGAAGGCCTTTTATTTGAAATTAAATCTAGGTACTTATATGATGATGTTATAAGTTAAAGTTAGTCCATCCTGCATACCAAGTATCAGTGGCATCTTTTACAGCACCTCTGTAAGTAACCTGTGTAAACCAGGTTGCTAATTTAGGGTTTGTAAACGCTCCACCTGTTAACAATGGAGAACCTGCATTAGGAGTAAAGTTTGGTGTAGTTCCTGCAGGAGCCCATGCACCAGCAAGTTTTACATCAGCTGTAGAAGCAAGAATTGTATTTCCTTTAGCATTAAACCAAGTCGTAAGATCGTTTAATGTATATGTTGTCGGAGTAGATGTAGATGGTCCGAATTTTAAAGGAGTTGTATTTCCTGCTAAAACGTTGTTTTCAAAGAATAATTTGTTACCTACGATGTTGTTATCCGTTGGAGATCCTTTAGTAGCATCAATGAATAAACCAACCGGGAATCCTGTAAATACAGAGTTGAATACAGAGATAGAAGAGTTTCTTCTGATCTGTAATGCATTCTGGAATAACGCATTGATTGATCCCGGAGCAGCAGAGTTGATTGGCCCGATAATCGTCATGTTAGAGAATGTAGCTGAAGTCTGAGGCGTTAAAGTAGAACCGTTGGCATCATTATCAGATTCAAATGCGTTAGAACCGGAAACGTCAGCTACCTGAGAATCTCTTACTGCGATACCAAACTGTACATTTCCTGAATACCCGTTGTCAGTATCGAAATCGTCATCAAGACCTTTATAAGAAATAAGGTGAGAACAGTTTACTGTTCCTCCGAACCACTCAAAACTGTCATCGTTAGCATAAGCAACTTCTACATAATCCACTGTAGTTCCGCTACCTACACCACCGAATGTAAGTCCGTTGATCTCTTTATCTGGTAAGAATGCATATCCTGCATATTCTATTCTTACATATTTTAATACTCCACTGTTGTCAGCAGCATTATTTCCTCCATAAAGTCCAAGACCTTCAGAGTTGTTAATACCTCCTTCAATTTCTCCAACGCCGTTTGTTCCTCCGAAAGATGCATTAGTAGGAGCATTTCCTAAGATTACTACACCTGCCCAGTCTCCTCTTTTAGGACTTGCTTTCTCTGAAGTGAAGATAATAGGATTGGCAGCAGTTCCTTCTGCCATGATTTTGCTTCCTCTTGTAATGATTAAAGCTCCGTTTTTATCAGCTTCACCTACAATCTTTGTACCTGGCTCGATCGTTAAAGTAGCTCCGTTAGTTACATATACCAGTCCTCTCAGCTTATAGATTTTATTGGCTTTAAGTGTAGTATTGGAAGTGATTTTTCCTGAAAGAATAAGGTTTTCAGTGTCTCCGTTTCCATTACCTCCATTTTGAATAATGGTAGGTCCATCTTCTTCTATATTTCTACATGCGGTAGTTGATACTAGAGCGCCAAGCATTAAAGAATATAAAACGAACTTTTTCATGTTATAAAGAATTAAATTATTTATTAGATTATTTGTTGAGTGAATTAAAAATTGTATCCCAGTGTTAAACTGATATTGGTTCCTGTAAGTCTTTCAATAGCAAGAGCATCTTTGCTGTCATACTTGCCATTGTCATTCAGGTCATGGTAGAATTTAGCACGACGGTTCAGGATATCTGAAACATTCAGCTTGATCTCTCCCTTGTTGCTCCATAGTTTTTTAGCAAGCTGGAAATCCAGAAGAGGTCTAGGTGCTTCCCAGATTGGTGGAACCTGATCGTTTCCTACGTAAAGGATTCTTCTTCCGATCATGTTGAATAATAGCGTTGAAGACCATCCTGATTTTTCAGTGTCATACTGAAGACTTAGGTTGACAGTATATGGAGATTGTCCCTGCATTGGTCTGTCAATATTGGTAGCTTCGTCTGTTACTCTGTTTTTGATTAATGCTACGTTTCCACCAAGGGTAAAGTTTTTAAGAGCACTTACAAAATCCAGTTTTTTTCTGGCTTCAACTTCCAATCCATAAGCATCCGCTTTATCTACGTTAAGGTAGTTGAAAGTGTTACTTGTTCCTACCCCTGATTGGTTGAAGTATAATTCGATAGGCTTTTTGAAGTTTTTATAGAAACCTGCCACGGATATAATTTCCCCGTTTCTTGGGTAGAATTCCCAACGAAGATCGGCACTCGTTATTTTAGTTCTTTCGATAGATTTGTTACCGATTACAGTTGCTCCAAGGTCAAAATCATAATATGCCAAAGGAGAAACCTCTCTGAATTCCGGTCTTACAACAGTTTGTGAACCCGCAAGACGGATATTCATTTTAGGATTTACCTTGAATGTTAAATTCACAGCAGGTAAGAAATCTGTAACACGAGTGTTTACAAAACGGTCATCACTCTTTTTTGTGCTACCTACCAACTGGTCAAAGTTCTCCACTCTTAATCCCCAGACAGCTCTTAACCATGGTGTGAAGTTATTGTCAAACTGTAAGTATCCTGCGTTAAGGATGGTATTGGCAATATATCTGTACTGGTTTCCAGCAATTTCATCAAATGTAAATCCTCCGTTGGTTCCGAAGTTACCAGGATTGAAGATGGTTTCAAAAGGCTGGGAAAGTAATCCCTGATTGAAGTTTTCAAGTCTTACAGAGAATGGTCTTGAGTTGTATATTCTGTCTTTAACCTGGAATAAATAACCTCCTTTGATCGTTTGCTTTTGTCCGAACATCGTAAACGTCTTGGATACGTCACCTCCTGCATTATACAGATAGTCGCTCAGAGTAGAGTAGAATACACTTCCTGATTTTTGGGAAAGACCGTTGGAAATCAAAGCTAAATAAGGACTTCCCGGCATGTTTGTATATTGGTTATACTGTAAACGCTGCAGCAAAGGAATATACTGATCAAGGATTCCGAAACTTCCGTACCAGTTTACGGTTAATCCGCCAAGAACATCAATTTTATGATTACCGGAAAGGGTAGAGTTATAGAAAGTTGTTTCTTTAAATCCAATTTCCCTTGCCATGATATTGGTACCGTTAATCGGATCAAATTCAAAGTCCTTTCCTGTTCTGAAGGACATGTGGTTTACTGTATTATTAGTAATGATATTCTTCAGGGAAATTTTGTTGTTGTTGTTCAGCTTTAAAGAAAGGTTCAACATCCCTCCTAAAATAATATCATTGCTGTATTTTTCTGTAAAATAATCGAAGTTGGTATCAGCAAGCTGGTTGTTGATGGTAAAGAAACGGTTGGTAGACTCCGTTCTTCTTTTGTTGTTACTATAGTTTAAAACAGCAATTACTCCTAAATCTTTTCCGAATAATTTCGTATTGAAACCTCCGTCAAGTTGTAAACTTAAGTTTTCAGGATAACCGATACTGTTGTATCCAAGATTCTTTGTATATCCTTTACCAATCTCTGTTTTCTGTGCTTCAGTCAGAATACTGAAAGCATTTTTTGCAGGCATATTGGTAGGAAGTTTTCTGTAACCGTCATCGATTCCTAAAAAGTCCCACTTTCCTCCTTTCTGCATATGGAATTCCTGTCCCATAGTAGCGGTGTTTCCACCTACACCTACCTGTACATTGAAGAAATTTTTATTAGGAATGTCTTTCGTATTTACCTGAATCAATGCACCGCCCCATTCACCTGTATATTCAGGAATGAACGTTTTGTTGATAACAAGGGTTTCGATAACATTCGCAGGGAAAAGGTCAAAAGAGAAAGTCTTTCTGTCAGGCTCCGTGCTGGATAACTGAATACCATTCAGCATCGCCTGGTTATAACGGTCTGATAAACCTCTTACTACAATATATTTTCCGTCAAATAAACTCACTCCGGAAACTCTTTTCAGAACTTCACCTGTGTTCCTGTCCGGACTTCTTTTGATCGCTTCAACACCAATAACCTGAGAAACTACACCTGCGTTCTTTTGTAAACCGATGGTAGAGGCTATGGTTTCTTTTCTTGCATTTGATTTTATGACAACTCCCTCAATTTCTTTTTCTTTGGTAGATGGCTTATCCAGAACGATGTCAAGATGAGTATTACCTTCATTCTTTATAATAACCTCACTGATCTCTTTTCTGTTATACCCGTTGGAACTTACCGTTACGATGTAATTGGCTCCGGGAGAAAGGTTGATAGAGTAGTATCCGGAAATGTCAGTAGTTACTTCCTGGCCATTTACTTTTACTTTTACCCCTTCTATAGGAGAATTGTCTTTCTCGTCCAATACCCTACCTTCCAAAATCTGACTTTGTGCAAAAGCATAGCCAGCAGAAAACAAGGCAAGTAGCATGATGCTCTTGTGGAGTTGTTTTTTCATTATTACTTCTTTTACTTCTTTTTCAAGGGCAAAATAAAGGCTAAGTTTTTAAGAAAACTTTAGGAGAATCTTAATTAATTATGAAGTTTGTATTAACAGGAGCGTGACTTTTATACTTATCGATGTTTAATTTATATAATTACAATTTTTGTTTTAATGTTAATTATTATTCCTTATATTTGATTTGTGTATAATTATTTGTTAGTTTTTTTATTGATTTTGTAATTAGTGTTTAAAATGTTGTTTTTTAATAATTAGTTAACATTTGGCAGATAGATGAAATCAATTGAAATAATTAATTTTGTGGGAATTCTTAAACTAGAAGATGAGCAAAAAAATTCTTTTAATAGACGATGAACTGGACATTTTAGAGATTCTGTCTTACAATTTGGAAAAGGAAGGGTATGATATCTATACCGCTACCAATGGTAACGAAGGTATAGAAAAAGCGAAGGAAATTGTTCCGGATCTTATCTTATTAGATGTCATGATGCCTGAAAAAGATGGTATAGAAACCTGTCAGGAACTTCGTAAAGTGAAAGAACTGCAAAAAACACTTATTGTGTTCCTTTCTGCAAGAAGCGAAGAGTTTTCTCAATTAGCAGGTTTTCAGGCAGGAGCCAATGATTACATTGTAAAACTGATCAAGCCGAAAATCCTTATTTCTAAAGTGAATGCATTATTACAGCTAACCTCTCAGGTGTCTGACAATGCAAAACTTATTGAAATCGGTGACCTTGTTATCGATAAAGATAACTTCAGAGTTTCCAAAAGCGGACAGCAATTTCTTCTTCCCAAAAAAGAATTTGATTTGCTTTACCTTTTGGCTTCCAATACTGAAAAAGTTTTCAAAAGAGAAGAGATTCTGGAGAAAGTTTGGGGTAATGATGTGATTGTAGGGGAAAGAACTATTGATGTTCACATCAGAAGACTAAGAGAAAAACTGGGAATCAATACGATTCAGACATTAAAAGGGATTGGATATAAACTGATCGTTTAATTATTTAAAAATCTTAACTTTACGTTCAATCATTAAAACGTTGTAAAATTGAAATTTTACAGACTTACCCTTGTTGCCTCGTGTCTGCTGACACTGGTAATGCTCCTTTTAGGTGTCGTATTCGATTCGCTGAAAGATATCTATTATGAGACCCCTTTGTTCAAAACGGGTCTTTTCATCTGTATTATTCTGATCTTCCTGATCAACTGTGTAGTACTGGAACTCCTTTTCAATTACTACAGCAGAAAACAGGTTAAAGGTCTTTCCGGATTTCTGCCGCAGGAAATAGTGCAGAATCACGACGAAAATATCACCATCAAAGAATTAGGCGAAAGATTCTCAGATCTGAATCAACAGCAGGTATCAGAAATTGATATGATGAAAGAGATGGAAAGTTATCGTAAAGAATACATCGGAAATGTTTCTCATGAGCTTAAAACTCCATTATTTTCTATTCAGGGATATGTAGAGACTTTAAGAGATGGTGGAGTGGATAATCTTACCATCCGCGACAAATATCTCGAAAGAATTGATAAATCGGTAGAAAGACTGATCGCTATTGTGACAGATCTTGATATGATTAACAGGCTGGAAGCCGGTGAAATCAATCTTACCGTTTCAAAATTTGATGTCAACCTTCTGATCAAGGAAATCTTCGACTTACTTGATCTTGAAGCCGAAAAAAGAAATACAACATTACAGATTCAGACTCTTCATCCACAGATCTTTGTAGAAGCCGATAAACAGAAAATTTCTCAGGTTTTTATTAATCTGATCTCCAATGCCATTCATTATGCCAACAGACAGGAAGCGAAAGTGATCGTAAAAACCAGCATTCTGAAAAATAAGGTGCTGATAGAGGTGATAGATAACGGAATGGGAATCAAATCTGAAATTCTTCCAAGAATCTTCGAAAGATTTTATCGTGTGGAAACCAGCAGAAGCAGAAGAGAAGGCGGTTCAGGACTTGGATTGGCCATTGTAAAGCACATCCTTGAAGCACACAATGAAAACATTACCGTAGAAAGTGTCTACCTTGAAGGGACGAAGTTCAGTTTTATGCTTGAAAAAAGTAAATAATTCCGGCAAAATGTAAGAAAAAAAAATATTTTAAAAAATCCTGAAATATTTTTTTGTCACATGTCATTTATTATATATTTGCAACAGAGATTTATCATAATTATAAAGGCAAAAAAGTAATTTAAGAAACTGATATGGTTTACAAAATCCGCGTAATATTAGATGCGAAAGAGGATATTTTCCGTGATGTCGAAGTTAAGGGAAAACAAACGTTATGGAACTTACATTTAGGAATTAAAAGTGCATTCAGTCTGCAGGGAGATGAGCTTTCTACTTTTAATCTGTTAGAAGATGACGGAACAATCGTAAAAAGTGTCCCATTGGAAGATATGAGTGATGATGGTGATGGTGAGATCATGTCAGATGTTTATATAGATGAAGCTTTTGAAAACGTAGGCGACAAAGCACAGTTCCAGTATGGGCTTCTTGATCTTTGGGAGTTCTTCTGCGAGCTTGTAGAAGTTATTGAAGAAACAAAAGGAGTTAATTATCCTATTACCGTATACAGATTCGGAAACGTTCCTTTAAAGGCTCCTAGCAAAAACGGAGGTGCCGGAGGTGGCAAAAAGAAATCAGCAATGCCGTTGGTAGATGATGAATTTGGTTTTGATGACGATTTCGTAGCGGGTGGAAACTTTTCGGATGAAGATGATGACAGCTTTGATGATGAGGAAGAAGAAGATTACAATGACGATGTCTTTGATGATGAGGATGACAATGATGATGAAAGATAATCATACAATATACTGGCCCTGGATTTAGATCCGGGGCTTTTTTATGCTAAATAATGCAAATTATCATTCTGCTTTTAACGATTTTGCCTTTTTACCCTTTTACCCCAAAAACAATCCTTATTTTTGTTAAAAATAGTTTAATGAAAAAATTAATTTTGTTAGCTGTAATTGGTCTGGGAATTGTTTCCTGTACCACTCAAAAAAATATCAGGAAGATGACAGAACTGCCAAAAGATTGGAAACATACTACAAATATCTACGAAGTAAACATACGACAATATACTCAGGAAGGAACTTTCAAAGCATTTGCAAAAGAAATGCCCCGCCTGAAATCTATGGGAATAAAAACCCTTTGGTTTATGCCGATCACACCAATTGCCCAACAGAATAAAAAAGGAAGTATGGGCAGTCCTTATGCGGCTTCAGATTATACTTCCATTAATCCTGAATTCGGAACACTGCAGGATTTTAAAGATATGGTGAATGAGGCACACAGACTGGGATTCAAAGTAATCATTGACTGGGTAGCCAATCATACTGGCTGGGATCATGTTTGGACCAAAACACACCCTGAATTTTATCTTAAAGACCCCGACGGAAAATTCCATATTGCTTCCGGAATGGATGATATTATTGAATTGGATTATAAAAATCAGGAAATGCGTCTGGCCATGATAGATGCCATGAAATATTGGGTACAAGAAACCAATATTGATGGTTTCAGATGTGATCTTGCTTCATGGGTAGAAGTCGATTTCTGGGAACAGGCACGTCCTGAAGTGGAAAAAATAAAACCTCTTTTCTGGCTGGGAGAGTTCGATGAACTGGAAAGCCCGGAATATGGTAAAGTTTTCGACGCAAGTTATTCCTGGAAATGGATGCACAAATCTGCCGATTATTATAAAAAGAATGAACCTCTTCAGGAATTAAAAGATCTTTTGAGACAGTATTCTAATATCGGAGATACATCGATGAGAGCCTGGTTTACTACAAATCATGATGAAAACTCGTGGAACGGAACCGAATATGAAAAATATGGAGTGATTACAAAGCCTATGGCAGTATTCTCTGCGACATGGAATGGTGTGCCATTATTATATTCTGGACAGGAACTTCCGAACATGAAGAGACTGGAATTTTTCGAGAAAGATGTTATTAAGTGGACCAATGCGTATCAGGTTGCTGATTTCTATAAAACACTATTGGATTTAAAAGCTGTCAACCCTGCTTTAAGAGGTGGAGATCCTAATGTAACTACCTATCTGCTGAATACCACAGCGAACGATAAAATTCTTGCTTATGTAAGGAAAAATGGAAAAGATGAAGTACTGGTAGTTTTGAATATGTCAAAAGAACCTGTTAGCTTTTCTGTTGAAGACGAACACTTATCAGGAATATTCAGAAATGTTTTTGATAAAACGAAAAGAGATTTCAGTAATGGAAAAGACTTTAGTTTCAAAGTTTCTGGTTATGCCGTATTTGAAAAGTAAGCAATAAAAACCTCTGAACTTTCGGTTGAAGCACTAATTATTAACAATTAGTCTTTTAGCGTACTCATTTCCCCTCCTCTGGAGGGGTGTCAAAATCACAGATTTTGACGGGGTGGTTATCTGCCCTACAATAAAAATCCACCATTACAATGAACAAACAGGAAATAATCAATATCATCAAAGCAAAAGCTGCTGACAAAATCCAATACTTTGAAAACCTTATTGCAGAAACACGGGCTTCCAATAACGACACCAAAAGCTCAATGGGTGATAAATATGAAACCGGAAGAGAAATGCTTCAGCAGGAAATCAATAATTTGCAGAGACAGCTCAATGAAGTCCTGAATCAGCAGGCTGTTTTGCAGAAAATAACTTCTGATCCTTCGGAAAAAGTTCAGAACGGAGCTTTGGTAAAAACAGATAAAGGACTATTTTACGTAGCAGTTTCTATGGGAGAAATTATTTTTGAAAATCAGAAAATCATGACGGTTTCTGCAGAATCTCCTTTGGTGAAAATCATGTATAATAAAAAAGCAGGAGAAAATTTCATTGTCAACACCATTTATCAGACTATTGAAAATATATGGTAAAATTATGATCTGTTAGATTGCAGATATACAGTTGTTTAATAGATAATAATCATTGTCTCTATAAAAAGCATTCATAAAAGTGGGTGCTTTTTTTATTGGTTTTTACTAAATTTGGAACTTAAAATCTCATTCAAAATGCAAAACTACCTGGATCTTTTACAGCATATTTTAGACAACGGAACGGATAAAACTGATAGAACCGGCACTGGAACAAGAAGTGTTTTCGGTTATCAGCTGAGATATGATCTGTCAAAAGGATTTCCTTTGGTAACCACAAAAAAAGTGCATTTGAAATCCATTATCTATGAGTTACTTTGGTTTCTGAAAGGAGATACCAATATTAAATATCTTAAAGATAACGGAGTAAGTATCTGGGATGAATGGGCCAATGAAAATGGAGATCTTGGACCTGTTTACGGGGCGCAGTGGAGAAGCTGGAGTGGTGCAGACGGGAAAGTGGTAGATCAGATTACAGAAGTAATTGACCAGATTAAAAAAAATCCGGATTCCAGAAGACTTATCGTATCAGCATGGAATGTTGCAGAAATTCCTAACATGGCTTTGGCTCCTTGTCATGCCTTGTTCCAGTTCTACGTAGCTGATGGTAAATTATCGCTGCAGCTTTATCAGAGAAGTGCCGATGTTTTCCTTGGTGTACCGTTCAATATTGCAAGTTATGCATTGCTGCTGATGATGGTAGCGCAGGTATGTGATCTTGAAGTAGGGGATTATGTTCACAGCTTTGGAGATGTTCATATTTATAACAATCATTTTGAACAGGTTAACAGACAACTTGGAAGAGAGCCAAAAGCACTTCCGACTATGAAATTGAATCCTGACGTTAAAAATATCTTTGATTTCGATTTCGAAGACTTTATTTTAGAAAATTATGATCCGCATCCGGGGATCAAAGCTCCTGTAGCCATTTAATATTCTTACATCACTTTATCTTTTTTATTTACGTCTATTATTTTAACATGAGTAGACGGCATTATCTGTATCCATAAGTTGGAAATCAGAATATAAATACTTTAGCACACTTTCTTTTGGTAATTGTTTCTTACATTTGAAAGAACAACTCCGCTTCTTTGAATTCCTTTTTGTAGGGCCATTCACTGGCTGGTAGTAAATCATAAATTTGAAATGCTTAAAAATAAATTATGAAGTATTTAAAAATTAATATTGAAGAAAATGCAGATATTGAAGCACTGAAGAATGCAGTACTTCAGCTGAAAGGTGTGGCATCCGCAGAAATAGTGGATGACGAAAACCCTGAAAGTGAACTCAAAAAAGCGTTTGCAAAAACGAAGGAACAGCTTAAAACGGGTGACTATGAAACCCTAGTTAATGACATTTTCGATATAATCATAAAAAAATAATAAAGCAGACCGATGAGAAAGGCCATTTTATCAATCGCTATACTTGGAATTTTATGTTCCGCCAATGTATCAGCACAAACCGAAACTTCAGGAAGAGAAAAAGTGTACAGAGCTACCCACACGAAAGTAACGGAGCTTAAGCACACAAAACTGAAAGTGAATTTTGATTATCAGAAAGAACAGATGAATGGGGAAGAATGGCTTACCGCTTCACCTTACTTCTATGCCACCAATGAGCTTACCCTTGATGCAAAAGGAATGCTGATTCATGAAGTGGCTCTTGATAACAACGGCAAAATGTCTCCTTTAAAATACGAATATAAAGACGATATTCTAAAAATTACACTGGATAAAACCTATCAGAGAAATCAGGATTATACAGTTTACATCAAATATACCTCCCGCCCGAATGAAGTGAAACAACAGGGGAGCATGGCAATCAATGATGAGAAAGGGCTGTATTTCATAAACGCTCAAGGAAAAGATCCTAACACACCAACACAAATCTGGACACAGGGAGAAACAGAATCTTCTTCAGCATGGTTTCCTACTATTGATAAACCCAACCAAAAGACAACACAGGAAATCTATATGACAGTTCCTGATAAATATGTAACGCTTTCAAACGGTCTTATGAAAGATTCTAAAAAAGAATCCAATGGACTTAGAACCGATCATTGGGTGATGGACAAGAGACATTCTACTTATCTTTTCTTTATGGGCGTAGGAGAATATGCTGTTGTAAAAGACAAATGGAAAAACATTCCTGTTGATTATTATATTGAAAAGGAATACGAGCCTTATGCTAAACAGATCTACGGAAATACTCCGGAAATGATCGACTTTTTCTCCAAAAAACTGAATTATGACTATCCATGGGCGAAATATGCCCAGATTTCCGGAAGAGATTATGTAAGTGGTGCAATGGAAAATACCACAGCCACTCTTCATGGAAGTGATATCCTGCAGAAACCGGGGCAGCTTATCGATGAAAATACATGGGAAGATACCATTGCCCATGAACTGTTCCATCATTGGTTTGGAGATCTTGTTACAGCAGAAAGCTGGAGTAATCTTACCGTCAATGAATCCTTTGCTAACTATTCCGAATACCTTTGGAATGAATACAAATACGGAAAAGATCAGGCAGATTATCACCTGATGACAGATGTGAATAATTATCTTCACAACCCAACCGACTTTAATAAGAATCTGGTTAGGTTCAATTATGAATCCCGTGAAGACGTTTTTGACCTGGTAACCTATCAGAAGGGAGGAGGTATTTTAAATATGCTGAGAAACTATCTTGGAGATGATGCCTTCTTTGCCGGAATGAATGATTATCTGAAAACTAACGAATATCAGAATGCAGAAGCTCATCAATTAAGGCTTTCTTTTGAAAAAGTATCCGGTAAAGACCTGAACTGGTTCTTTAATCAATGGTATTTCGGAAACGGAAATCCGAAGATCAATTACACCTCCACATTTGAGCCCGTGAAAAAGCAGGTTGCTGTTACAATTAATCAAACACAGGAAAAGCCATTTGAATTTCCTCTGGCGATTGATGTATATGACAACGGAAAACCTAAAAGATATAATGTTTGGGTAAATGCGGAATCAAAAAATACATTTAGTTTTGATGTTTCTAAAGCTCCTGATCTGGTAAATATTAATGCAGATGGTGTTTTATTAGCCGAAATCACCGATACTAAAACTCCGGAACAAAATCTGATGCAGTTTACCAATTCTAAAGAGTTCAAAAGCAGATATCTTGCTTTAAACGGAATTAAAGATCAGGCTGGGAAAAGTCCTGCTGTTGTAAAATTACTGGCTGCTGCATTAAAAGATCCTTTCTTCAGAGTAAGAATAAAAGCATTAAACTTAATAGACCTTACTAATCCTGAACAAATGAAAGCATTGGGTGCTGAAGTTGAAAAACTGGCTTCCAATGATCCGAAAACATTGACTCAAGCTGCAGCTATTACGGCTTTAGGAAAAACAAAAGATAAAAAATACCTTCCTTTATTTGAAAAAGGAGTGAATGCTGTTTCCAATGCAGTAAAAGGAAGTTCTTTGAGTGCGCTTCTTTCTATTGACCCGTCAAAAGCCGGCAATCTGGCTGATAAAATTGATATGAAAGGAGTATCAGACGAACTCAGAGCACAATTACTTCCGATTATTGTTAAAAACAAAATTACCTCTCAGATAGAAAATATTGCGCCTCTGGCTACTTTTTACCCCTTCATTAAATTCCAGAATCCGGAATTGGGAAAAGCGGCGGAAGACGGTTTCAACTGGATCATGACTTCCGATAACCTGAAAGCAACGGAAAGCATTACGAAAATAGCAGGATATGCCAAAAATCAGATGGCAGATAATCCACAAGCTAAAATGATGATGGTTCAGATGCTGAAAGATGGTTTGAGCAAAAAAATGGAACTGCTGAAACAGAATCCACAAAATGCAGCAAGTATCAACAAACAGATCGATGTCATCAATAAAGCCATTGAAAATTATAAATAGAAAGAAAGCCGGCAGATTTGCCGGCTTTCCTTTTATCGTTATGTGTACCTACATTGTCGGATTTTATTTTTAAATACATTGGTTTTTAATGATGTTGTAAAAATTAGCATTTTTTACGACTGTTTTTTGCATTATCTTTCATAAATTCGTTTAAAATTTGGACAATTATGAGTTTTGGAATTGAAGCAGCGGGTTATTATGTGCCTGGTTTATATTTGGAAATTAAGGATTTAGCAGAAAAAAGAGGAATAGAACCAGCAAAATTGGAAAAAGGCTTAGGTCTTCATAAAATGGGACTTTCTGATGTTCACGAAGATGCTGCCACCTTTGCAGCAGAAGCATTACTAAAGCTTATAAAAGACTATCAAATCAATCCTAAAGAAATAGCAAGAGTATACCTTGGAACAGAAAGCGCAGTGGACGCTGCAAAGCCTACAGCTTCCTATGCTGTACAAATGGTAGAAAAAGTATTGGAAGAAGAATTTGGAACAAGATGTTTCAGAAACTGTGACGTACTTGATATGACTTTTGCTTGTGTAGGAGGAGTAGATGCATTGCATAACGCGCTAGACTTTGTAAGAATAAACCCTGACAAAAAAGCAGTGGTGATTGCCAGTGATTATGCAAAATATGAATTGGCTTCATCAGGAGAATATACACAAGGAGGTGGTGCTGTTGCTCTTTTGATTTCCTCAAAACCAGATCTTCTTGTAATAGAAAATAATTGGGGAGTTGCTTCAGAAAGTGTCTTTGATTTTTTCAAACCGAGAAGATCATATAATAAAGAAGACTTGAGTGGAGCTCCGGAAGCCTATCCCGAAAAGATTGAAATTTTCACGGATGAACCTGTTTTTGACGGACAATATTCTAACCAGTGCTATCAGGATAGAATAAAAGAAGCTTATTATCACTATAAAGAGCTAACAGGGCAGGATAAACCATATGAAAACTGGAAGTACATTATCTTTCATCTTCCTTATGCCTTCCATGGAAAAAGAGTTTTCACAGAAATATATAGTCTGGAGAATGGTCTTTCTTATGAAACTTCGGACGAACAGAAAGCAATTGCTAAGTCAGAAAATTATCTGAAACTAATTAATGATAAGATAGAAAAGACCCAGAGAGCTTCTTCTGAGATCGGAAATATGTACACGGCTTCTATTTTTATGGCATTTCTTTCCGCATTACAAACATCTTTTAATGAAAATGAAGAACTTACAGGAAAAGAAATTGGTTTTATAGGTTATGGAAGTGGTTCAAAATCAAAGGTTTTTGCAGGAAAAGTGTCTGATGGCTGGAGAAAAGTAGTAGAGAAATGGAATTTATTCGAAAAACTAAACCAAAGAACTTCTGTTGATTTTGATACCTATGAGAAACTTCACAGAAAACAATTGAAGGAATCTGTAAATAATCAATATAAAGGTTTTGGACTCGTTTCTATTGAGGCTGAAAATCCGGTTTTAATTGGAGCTAGGTATTATAGTTATCAGAAGTAAGATTATCTTCTATTAAATCATATAAAAGCATCTCATATTTTGAGATGCTTTTCTTTTTTATCAATGGAAAAAAGCCTGTTGGTTTTCATGATTTTTATGCTTGGATTATTTTTAATGTTATGAGTGAAATGGTTAAAAAAATACACGTAACATGTAGGTATACTTCTTATGTATTAACTAAATTCTGTAAATATTAAATTAACAGTTTTTAAATTTTAATCTCAGCGACCCTCTTTTAAAACGGGGTTCTGCGGATATAAAGGGGTGTTTTTTATATAAAATTTAAGAAAATAAGTCGTTTTTTTCTCTATTTTAGTAAAAATTTAAAACTGATTTAATTCAAATTTTTAATCAAAAATTATTTTTAAGTTTATTTTTTTAATCTAATTTTTATTCTTTTAGTAAATTGATTTTAATTTTCAAATTTATTAAAATTCCGTTAATATATAAATTGACTTATTTTTTGTTAATTTTTTAAATGTAATTAAAATAATTCTCCATCATTTTTTAAGTATGAGTGTGAATCTCTCCTTTCTGGAAGCCTGTTTTCAGTGTTTAATGAATTGATGGTATAGATATTTATCTACATATTTGTCCCTTGAATATATTAAAATCTGTTAATATGAATGTGAAGTTACATGTATTAAGTGCAGGAGCTTTGTTTTTTTTAGGACAAGCTGCTTTTGCGCAAAAATCTAAGAATGATTCTGTTCTGAAGGAGAATAAGATCGATGAGGTAATCGTTACTGGATACCAGAAGAAAAAAGCAGATGAAATTACCCAGGCTCAGGCTGTTGTTGGGGGTGACGAAATCAGAAGAAACTCTCCTACAACATCTATTGGTAACTCTTTACAGGGTAGAGCATCAGGGGTATTTGTACAAAGTACTACCGGACAGCCAGGTGCTGCTGCTACCATTCAGGTAAGAGGTATTGCCGGTGTTGGTGGTTCTTCAGAGCCTACTTATGTAGTAAATGGTATGTATATGACTGCAAGACAGTTCAGTGCAATCAACCCTGCAGACGTAGAATCTATTTCAATTCTTAAAGATGCTGCTGCTACAGCACAGTATGGTGCGAGAGGTGCAAATGGGGTGGTTGTAGTAACTACTAAAGCCGGAAAAGCTGGGAAAACTCACTATTCATTCGAGACTAAGTTTGGTTTCAGTGAAAAGTTGAGAGACAAGAACTATACCATGATGAATTCCAGGGAGTTGATGGATTTCCAGAATCAATTAGGGTACCTTGGATTTAAACCAAGGACTCAACAAGAAATGGATGCACTTGCTGCCTATGATCACAACTGGCAAAAAGATCTGTTAAAGCCTTCAAGCATTCAATCTTACTTATTCAGTGCCCAGGGAGGATCTAGAGAAAGTACTTTCTATTACTCTTTAGGGTATGATTCTGATAACGGGATTATCAGAGATATCGACGGACTTAAGAGATATACAGGTAACTTTGGATTTACCAATAAACTGAGTGAAAAACTAAACGTAGGGATTAACCTAGGTGTTCAGTATCAGGAAACTCAGAATTTCAGAGACAGAAACAATACGCAGAACCCATTTGGAGCAATGTATAAATATGCTCCATATGAGCCGGTTTATAACGCCGATGGAAGTTATAATCAGACAATGAGAGCTGGTTCTAACGTTGTTGAGCAGATCCGTAACTATAGATTAGATGATCAGAGACTGAGAATTCCGGTTACTTTATTCGCAGAATATAAAATTATCGATGGTCTGAAGTTTAAAACAAACTTTAACGGACTTTTTGATTGGTACATGGGAACTCAGTGGTTGAAAAAAGGTTCAAACCTGGATATCACAGTGAACAAAGTTCCAACAGGTTCATTGAACAAAAATTCATTCTATACCTTTAACTACACTTGGAATAACTCCATTAACTATAAAAAATCATATGGAGGCCACAACTTTGATTTCTTAGGATTTATCGAATATAACGATAACTACAATGAAACAATGAATGGCGGGGCTTACGGATTGAAATCTCCGGTAATCAATGTTCCATCTATTACAACACCTTCTGACAGAAATACATTTACCGGAGTTAAGGTTAGAAATACTTTATTCAGTTTAGCAGGTTTACTAAACTATGATTATGAAGGAAGATATTTGGTAACAGGGTCATTGAGAAGAGATGCTTCATCAAGATTTGGTGCCAATAACCAAAGTGGTATTTTCTGGTCTGCAAGTGCTGCCTGGAATATCGCGAAGGAAGACTTCATGAAAGGTGGGTTTATTAATGATTTAAAGCTTAGAGGATCTTACGGTACAACAGGTAACGATGGTACTTTGCCTGATTACTATAATGTCAATAATATCAGCTACGGTTTATATGGTACTAACGGTACTTCATATCCTAGTACGCTTTCACAAGGTAATTTTATTATCGGGAACAGCAATCTTAAATGGGAATCTAATGCGATTACCAACTTAGGGGTTGATTTCACAATGTGGAACAGAAGAGTTCGTGGATCCGTAGAAGTATATCAGAACAAGAGAAAAGATTTCGTACAGCTTGTGCCTTTGGATAAACAGGAAGGTGGATACTACCAGTATATCAATGCAGGAGATATGTCTCAGAAAGGTCTTGAAGTTGAACTTAGTGTAGATGTAATCAAGCAGAAAGATTTCCAATGGAATCTACATGCTAATATTTCTTTCCAGAAGTCTGTTCTTGACAAGTTAGCAGATGGCCAGTCGGAAAGAAATTTAGGAGATACTTATCTTAAAGTGGGAGAAACTCCATATGTATTCTATAATGTTAGATTTGCCGGAGTAGATCCAAGCAATGGGAAAGCATTATATTATGATAAAGCAGGAAATGTTACTGATGTTTACAGTGCTTCCAATGCAGTTCCTCTTACCGATAAATCTCCATTCCCAAAAAGTTTTGGTGGATTCGGAACTACAGTTCAATATAAAGGACTTGATTTCAGTGCTGATTTCGCATTTAAGCTAGGTGGATATACTTATAACAACATGTATGCTGCTGCTGTGGATCCAACGTTGGCTGTTGCAGGTAGAAATATGGCTCAGGCTGCTGCTCAGGTTTGGCAAAACCCTGGAGATACAGGAGTATTCCAGAAAGTTGACTCAAACGGTATGCGTGATTCTGATCAGTGGATTGAAAAATCAGATTACTTAAGATTAAGATCACTTACATTAGGATATACATTTGATAAAGCATTCCTTGGAGAAGGATCACCAATCAATAAGCTTAGAGCTTATGTACAGGGACAAAACTTATTTACAGTGACTAAATTCCACGGAGAACCTGAGGTTTCAGTAGGATCTGGTGAATCTACAGCATTGTTTGTTCCAGGAGCATATAACCTTTATACTTACCCTGCTGTAAGAACAATCTTGGTAGGACTGCAATTAGAATTTTAATATTGAATAGCTTTATGAAAAAGAATATAATAAAAATAAGTTTAGCTGCGTTAACCATGTTTGTTACGTTAACGTCTTGCGACAGAAATCTAGATCAAATCTCGTCAATCAATGAAGATCAGGAGCAGGCAATGACCAGACCTGAGACCTTCAGACAGGCTATGGATGGAGCCTATGCAGCTCTTAAAGGAGCTGGATATTATACCAGCGATACAGGAAACCAGCTTATCATGGGTGATCTTACCACTGATAATCTTGTTCGTACCACTACAGGAAGAAATACCAACTTTGCAGCATCAAACTTCGAATTCTCATCAGATAATTCACAGACAACAGGGTTGTATACTGCTGCTTATCTTGTGATCAGCAGAGCTAACTTTGTTTTGAAATACATCAATAACGGAGTATTATCTGGAACACAGAAAACAAATTTGGAAGCTGAAGCAAGAGCATTAAGAGCAATAGCTCATTTTGATATTGTAAGAGCATATTCTCAAATCCCAACTCAATCTGCAGGTGCTAAGAATACAATTGGAATTTATTATTCAGAAACCTATTCTCCTCTAAATAATACATCATCAAGAAATCTTACTGTTGATCAGGTATATGATAAAGTGATAGCAGATTTATTATTTGCGGCTGATAATATTACCCAAAATGATTTGGATAAAGGAAGATTGAGCAAAGCTGCCATCTACGGATTATTATCAAGAGTAAACCTTTACAGAGGAGACTATGCTAACACTATTAAATATGGTGAATTGGCATTAGGAATTTCTTCAAGTATTACTCTAAAATCTAATTTCTATAAGATTTGGAAAGAAAAAGAAGGAGATGTTAATGATGGAGTTTTATTCCAGGTATCAAATTCTGCAGCTGAGCAAAACACAGTAGGTGTTGCTTACAATCAAGCCGTTCCAGCTTTAAGATCAGAGTTTGTTGTAGATTATGACTTATATACTGCATATACAAATAATGATGTAAGAAAATCTGCTTATTTTACTACTGATGTATATAGTAAACAAAAGTATAATCATGTTACAAAATATGCAGGTATTACTGGTTTACCATCTAATATCGTTCCTGTAAGATATTTAAGAGGAGCAGAAGTGTTGCTAAACGTTGCAGAAGCATATTACAGAACAGGTAATGGAGCACAGGCTTTAGTTCTTTTAAATAAATTAAGAGCTGAAAGATATACTGTATTTACTCCTGGTACAGAAACAGGACAGGCTCTTTTAGATGCGATCCTGAAAGAAAGAAGATTGGAGCTTGCATTTGAAAATGACAGATGGTATACATTGAAGAGATTAAACCTTCCTGTTCAGAGATCAGGTAAAGGAGACCTTTTTGACGGTACAGGTACTCCTGCTGTTGCACAAACTCTTGCAGCTGGAAGCTTCAAGTGGCAGTGGCCAATTCCTATTTCTGCTATTCAGGCAAACCCGAACATTAAGCAGAATGATCAGTATTAAAATTTAATTTTTAATAATATAGACGAAGAGCCCTATTCAATAGGGCTCTTTTTTATTGATATTTTATAAATAAGTTATCTCATGACCATACGATCCTGGTAACTTTTCGGAGTGACTCCTTCCAGTTGCTTAAATACCCTTGTAAAATAATTGGTATCAGAAAAACCTGTCTGAAAAGCGGTTTCCTTGATACTGGTCTGGCTGGCTAATAATTCCTTTGCTCTGGTAATTCTCTCCTGCAGAATAAAATCATTAGGAGAAGTACCCAGTTCGTCTTTGAACATTTTAAAGAAATTAGACTTGCTTACATAAGCCAGTTTGGCAATACTGTCAATAGACAATTTCTGGTGCAGATTTCTTTTAATATAATCTACCACAAATCCAATTCTCGATTTATTTTTAACAATATTCTTTTCCACCATGCCTCTTGCCTGAGTCTGCATCAATCTAATCAGAAGTTCTTTCAGTGCAAAATCTGCCATGATATCCTTTTGTGAGTTATCATCCATGGCAATTCTCATGATATTGTTGGTAGCAGAAGCCAGCGATTTATTATTAAACAGAAAATACTCATCCAGCTGAATATTCCATTGCGAAGTTTCATCCGCCTTTGGAAGATGATAATTGAGATAATTAAGAGAATCCTCAATAAAATCGGGATTAAGGCTTAAAGAAATACATTGTGTAGGCGTTTCATCCGCTTCCGGAAAATCAATCACCATCGTTTCACCCGGTGCTACCAGAATACTTTCCCCCGGATAGTAATCAAAATAATTGGTCTTCTTATCCAGTTTCATATGTTTTTTACCTCTCAGCATCGCTGTAAATGCAATATTTTCAAAATGAAGTTTTACATTAAAAGCGGCCTTATGAGTCTCATAAATACTAAACTCACAATTATTTAGATTGAATTTCGTCTGGTTTTCAACAAGACTCAATAGTTGGTTTTCCTTACGTAATTCAGGAGTATTTAATAAAATCTTACTATTGTTATTCATTTCTAAATTTTTTTGAATCGGAGGTAACTCAAATATAGAAAATTTGAGAGTATGTTGCTGTTAATAAAATACTAAAATTGAACTCCTTGCACTATTTTCCACTTTTTTTATACGATTGTGCTATACTCTTTTTGGCTTCTCAGTGTAATTTGGCATTATCGAAAAAATAAAAACAATACTAATATGAGCACTATTACAGAACCAAGATCAACCACACTTTTACAGCGTCCGGAATTTAAAAACAGATACGATAACTATATTGATGGAAAATTCACTCCACCTGTTAAAGGACAATATTTTGACGTAGTTTCTCCGGTTGATGGGAAAAAATTTACTCAGGTAGCCCATTCGTCCAAAGAAGATTTGGAGCTAGCGGTAGATGCCGCTGAAAAAGCATTTCAGACATGGAAGAATACTTCCTCCACAGAAAGAAGCATCATTCTGAATAAAATTGCAGACAGAATAGAACAAAACTTAGAATATCTGGCTACAGTAGAAACAATAGATAACGGAAAAGCAGTAAGGGAAACATTGGCGGCAGATTTACCTTTAGCCATTGATCATTTCAGATACTTTGCTTCAGTAATCCGTGCTGATGAAGGATCGCATAACGAGCTGGACAAAGACACTGTTTCCTTAATTGTTCACGAACCTCTTGGAGTGATTGCTCAGATCATTCCATGGAACTTCCCGATACTGATGGCAGTATGGAAACTGGCTCCCGCATTGGCTGCAGGAAACTGCGTCGTGTTGAAACCGGCAGAAAGTACACCTGTTTCCATTATGGTTTTAATGGAATTGATCGGTGACCTTTTACCGGCAGGAGTTATTAATATTGTTAACGGATTTGGAGCAGAACTTGGAAGAGCTCTCGTTACTAATCCGAAAGTAGCAAAAGCAGCATTTACCGGTTCTACCGCTACAGGAAGACTTGTAATGCAATATGCTACAGAAAATATTATTCCGGTAACGTTGGAATTGGGAGGAAAATCCCCTAACGTTTTTTTCAATTCAGTAATGGATGCAGATGATGAATTTTTAGATAAAGCCATAGAAGGAGCCGTTCTTTTTGCCCTGAATCAGGGAGAGATCTGTACATGTCCTTCAAGACTTCTTGTTCAGGAAGGAATTGCAGATGCTTTTATCGAAAGAGTAATCGAAAGAGTAAAAGCCATCAAAGTAGGAAACCCACTGGATAAAACCGTGATGATGGGAGCACAGGCTTCACAGATTCAGAAAGATAAAATCCTCTCTTACATTCAATTGGGAATAGAAGAAGGAGCAGAAGTGCTTGTAGGAGGAGCTGTAAACAACCTGGGTGAAGATCTTGAAGGCGGATACTACATCCAGCCTACGATTTTCAAAGGAAACAACAAAATGAGAATCTTCCAGGAAGAAATTTTCGGCCCGGTGCTGGCATTTACCACTTTCAAAGATGAAGAAGAAGCTGTAAAAATTGCCAATGATACCATCTACGGTCTTGGAGCCGGAGTCTGGACCAGAGATGCTCACCAGTTGTACAATATTCCACGCCAGATTGAAGCAGGAAGAGTATGGGTAAACCAATATCACTCTTATCCGGCCGGAGCACCTTTCGGGGGTTATAAACAATCAGGAATTGGAAGAGAAAACCATAAAATGATGCTCGATCACTACCGTCAAACCAAAAACATGCTGATTTCTTATAACAAGAATAAGCTAGGTTTCTTTTAATATTATTTAGGACGTGCCCGATTGCCTTGGCTTTTTCCAGGGCAACACGGTCGGGCTATCCAGGGCTGCACTTCGTTTCGGTGCTCCATTGCATTTCGCACCGGCTCGTTCCTCGCCGCCCTTCCTATCCCTCACGCAGGGAAATTACAGAAGTGGAGATAAAAACAAATAACCCCAAATAACTCAATCCAAAAAATAAGATATGATTCCAAAAACAATGAAAGCGGCAGTAGTTCAGGGCTACGGCCAACCTTTGAAAATAGAAGAAGTACCTGTAAGAGAACCCGGAAGATATGAAGTCCTTGTCAAAGTAATTGCCTGTGGAGTCTGTCATACAGACTTACACGCTGTGGATGGCGATTGGCCTGCAAAACCCAAAATGCCTCTTATTCCGGGACATGAAGGAGTTGGTATCGTAGTAGCCTGCGGACCGGAAGCTTTTGTGAAAGAAGGAGATGCTGTAGGTGTTCCATGGCTGTACAGTGCTTGCGGATGCTGTGATTATTGTATTACAGGGTGGGAAACCCTTTGTGAAGCACAGAAAAATGGTGGTTACAGTGTCGATGGTGGATTTGCAGAATACGTCATTGCAGACTCAAGATATGTGGGACATTTGAAATCTGATGTTAACTTTTTGGAAATTGCCCCTATTTTATGTGCCGGAGTCACAGTTTACAAAGGATTGAAAGAAACAGAAACAAAACCCGGAGAATGGGTAGCCATTTCAGGAATCGGAGGACTGGGGCATGTAGCCGTTCAGTACGCCAAAGCAATGGGAATGCACGTAGCCGCTATTGATGTAGCAGACGATAAGCTTGAGCTTGCAAAAAAATTAGGAGCAGACCTTGTAGTCAATGCAAAAAACACAGATCCCGGAGAATATTTGCATAAAGAAGTCGGTGGAATGCACGGTGCCTTAATTACTGCAGTTTCACCTATTGCTTTCAAGCAGGGAATCGATGTGTTGAGAAGAAAAGGAACCATTGCTCTCAATGGACTTCCTCCCGGATCTTTTGAACTTCCGATTTTCGAAACGGTTTTAAAAAGAATTACCGTAAGAGGTTCTATTGTAGGAACAAGAAAAGACCTGCAGGAAGCACTGGATTTTGCCAATGAAGGATTGGTAAAAGCTAACGTTACTGCAGCAAAGCTGGAAGATATCAATGATGTATTTGATAAAATGAAAAAAGGACAGATTGACGGCAGAATCGTTTTAGATATTGCCGGCTCAAATTAATTTGATGATGTGTTGCTGATCCCGGTTAGAATGTATTTTACCGGGATCTTTTATCAATATAAGGTTTGGATTAAACCAAAATAAAAACAATGGAAACAAAAATATCAAGACTTTCCGCAACAGAACAAGCGCTTGAAGTAATTGACAAGCTGGAAGAGCAATATGGCCCTCTGATGTTTTATCAGGCAGGCGGATGCTGTGAAGGAACCCAGCCACAATGCTTCGAAAAAGGAGGCTTTTTTCCCAGAATGAATGATGCTATGATCGGAACCATTAATGGGCATGAGTTCTGGATAGACCGCGACCTTTTTGAATACTGGAAATATTCACATTTTACCCTTGATGTTACAGACGGTTTCGGACCTGGCGGCTTCTCCCTGGAAACTCCTTTGGGAAAAACTTTTAAGGTTCATTACAGGCTATTTACCCCGGAAGAATATGAAAACCTCGAACCGGTAAAACGTAGTGAATAGTGTGATTTAACAAAAATAAGTCAGACTTTCACAAACCGGTTGACAAACATGGCAGCCACAATATCTCCTACAGCGTTCAGAACAGTAGCCAACGGGTCCACTAAAGTTCCGATGATCATTACGGCAGGAATTGCTTCCTGAGGAAGTTTATAAACAGAAATCATCAGCATCTCACCAATGTACCCGCCGTTAGGAATTCCACCCGCTACAATACTCACAAAAACAGTAATCCCCAAAGCTAAAAGCAGATTGGCAGGATCAAAAAAATCCTTTCCAATAATTAAAAAGGCTACATAAATCTTGATAATAGATGACATGGAAGATCCGTTTTTATGCAGTGTAGTCCCGATAGGAATCACCAGATTGGCAATAGAATTCGGAATCCCGATTTTGGAAGCCGCCTGTAAATTAGCAGGCATTGTTGCAAAACTGCTGCATGTGCTTATGGCGGTCAAAGTAGGGTAGATCGCATTTGTCCAAAAGCTTTTCACTCCTTTTTGCCCATTCGCCATAAACGCATAGATGGAAAAGAACACAAGGAAATAAATAACTCCTGCAATATAATATAACCCTAAAGGTTTAGCATAAAATCCAAAAAGTTGTGGCCCTAAAGTAGCGACCTGATAAGCAAAATAAGCGCCCAGACCAATAGGAGCAAGCTTCATCACCAGCAGAAGAAGTTCTTTCATCACTTCATATCCTGAAGCGATAAACACTCTGAAAGGCTGTCCTTTTTCTCCTGTTTTTCTGGCTGCAAACCCTGTCAGGAAAGCAAATACCAAAAGAGCCAGCATATTTCTTCTTGAGAAAAGATCTGTGAATTCCCCTACTGTAAAGAAACTTACAATTCTGTTGCCCCATGTATCCTCATTGGCCGCTTCTGTTATCATCTCAGAACTTCCAGAGACCCCTGAAACCGGAAAAAGATAGACCGCGCAAATTGTGAAAACAGCTGCTGTGAGAATAAAAAATAAGAAAGTAAGAGCCATTACAAGGATGATTCTTCCAAATTTAGATTGCTGCTCCAGAGAGGCAATAGAATTGGATACCGCAAAAAATACCAAAGGAACCACACTCACAAAAAGAAGATTCAGAAAAATATCTCCCAAAGGTTTAATGTATTCCACAAAACCGGGTGCAACAATTCCTATGATGCTTCCAACAATGATTCCTAAAAGTAAAAATATGATTCCAGAATAGTTTTTCAATACATCTTTCATGTATGGGTTTTTATCAAAGATAGGTTTATTTTTAACATTCTGTTATACAATTTTCAGACCTAAAATTCATAAATTTGAGTAAACCTCATTTCTATGGCTTATATAGATTATTATAAAATTTTAGGCGTAGATAAAAACGCAACACAGGATGATATCAAAAAGGCCTACCGGAAATTGGCAAGAAAACATCATCCCGATCTCAACCCCGGAGACAAAGAAGCAGAAAAGAAATTCAAAGAACTGAATGAAGCGAACGAAGTGCTGAGTAATCCGGAAAACAGATCAAAATATGACAAGTACGGAGAACACTGGAAGCACGGCGAAGAATACGAAAAAGCCCAGCAGCAACAGCAAAGACAGTATCAACAGCAAAGTTATAACGGAGGATATTCCGGTGCAGATTTTGGTGGAGGTGAAGATTTCTCAGATTTCTTCCAGGATATGTTTGGCGGTGCAGGCGGTGGATTTGGCAGAAGTTCAAGAGGAAGAGCCTCCGGTAAATTCAAAGGACAGGATATCACTGCCGAATTGAATCTCAATTTAAGAGACGCTGCAACCACGCATCCGCAAACTTTTGAAATCAATGGAAAGAAAGTAAGAATCACCATTCCTGCAGGAGTGTATGACGGACAGCAGATTAAATTAAAAGGACATGGAAATCCCGGAGTAAATGGTGGGCCAAACGGAGATTTATATATCACCTTCAATATCCCTGCTGATCCGGATTTTGAAAGAATAGGTGATGACCTGAAAACCAAAGTAACCATTGATCTGTACACAGCCGTTTTAGGTGGCGAAGTAAAAGTACATACGCTGAATGGAAGTGTAAACCTTAAAGTAAAACCGGAAACCCAAACCGGAATGACAGTAAGGCTTAAAGGAAAAGGTTTCCCTGTCTATAAAAAAGAAGGAGAACACGGTGATCTTTTTGTAACCTATGAAGTGAAACTGCCAACCAACCTTACCGAAAAGCAGAAAGAACTTTTTGAACAACTAAAAAATTCCTAAGCTATGAGTGAAAGAATATCACGGGAAGAACTCGTAAAAATCTATAATATAGAAATCACTTTTTTTGATGATCTTGTAGACTATGGGCTGCTGAATATTCATATTGAGAATAATATTCATTATCTGATGTATGAAGATCTGCCCGATCTGGAAAAATTTGCCAACTGGCATTATGATCTCGAAATTAACCTGCCCGGCCTTGAAGTGATTCATAATATGCTGAAAAAACTGGATGCCCTGAACCGCAAAAACAGAGAACTGATGAATAAACTTTCTGCTATAAGTGATCAATATGAAGATATTTAGTTTAGTTTTGTAGCTTTTTAAAGCAAACTCTATAATTATGAATGAAGAAAAGGTGATTACACTAAAGCCGGACAGGAAGATTTTTGAAGATATTTATTTTAGCGGTAATCAGGGAAGTCTGCTTTTTTCACCTACTACAAAAAGTAAAACTATCGTTACCATAGTTGCTGCAGTGATTGTTTTCATCGTTTTTCTATTAAAAGACTTTATGAGTAAAGAAAATGCAGGCGTTTTATACTTCCTGAGTTTTATATTTTTGCTTTGTGCTGTTTTTTTATCAGTCAGCGTTAATAAAGTTTCAAGATGGAAAAAACAGGTGAATCATTATCTGAGCACGCTTGAAAGATGTAAAGTATACGAAATAAGATTTGATAATAACTTTTTCACAGTCAATATTGATGGCGAAAAAGAGACCAGCGAATGGAAAGATTTTGAATACTTTGACAGCACTCATGAATTTATTTCTGTTGAAGGAAAATACAGTTACATGTTTCCCAGAAAATCAATGAATGAGAAAGAATACAGTTTTCTCAAGAATATATTGAAAGAGAAAATTAAAATCGATTAATAAAAACAAAAACGGAGCAAAATTATTTTGCTCCGTTTTTTTATTATATACAAGTTAGCTTATTTGTTCTCTTCCAACCAGCCCATTTCCTTCATCCACTCGTCATTGTAGATTTTTCCTACATATCTTGAGCCATGGTCATGAAGTAAAACAACAATGACATCATCTTTTGTGAACTGATCTTTCATCTGAATCAAAGATGCAATAGCACTTCCGGCAGAATATCCACAGAAAATACCTTCCTCTTTCGCCAGTTTTCTGGCATAGATAGCGCCGTCTTTATCCGTTACTTTTTCAAAATGATCAATTACAGACATATCATAGTTTTCAGGAATGATATCTTCCCCGATTCCTTCTGTGATATAAGTGTAAGCGTGATCATAATGAAGCTCACCAGTTTCGTGGAATTCTTTCAGAATAGAGCCATAAGTATCCACTCCGATTACTTTGATGTCCGGATTTTTTTCTTTGAAAAATGTTCCGCACCCGGTGATTGTACCTCCTGTTCCGGCTCCTACTACAAAATGAGTCAGTTTTCCTTCTGTCTGTTCCCAGATCTCCGGAGCCGTGGATTCATAATGAGCGGCTCTGTTGGACAGGTTATCATATTGGTTGACATACCATCCGTTTTCCGTTTCTTTTGCCAGTCTTTTGGAAACTGAATAATAAGAACGTGGATCGGTAGGTTTTACGTCAGTAGGGCAAACAATTACTTCGGCTCCTACAGCACGAAGAATATCACATTTTTCTTTTGACTGTTTTGAATTGGTTACAAAGATACATTTGTACCCTTTGATGATGGCTGCCAAAGCCAGTCCCATTCCTGTATTTCCGGAAGTTCCTTCAATAATGGTTCCTCCAGGTTTTAATCTGCCGTCTTTTTCGGCATCCTCTATCATTTTAAGAGCCATTCTGTCCTTCACTGAGTTTCCGGGATTGAAGGTCTCTACTTTTGCTAATACCAATGCCGGAAAATCTTCACCTAATACTTTGTTAAGCTTTACCAGCGGTGTGTTACCTATCGTTTCAAGGATATTTTTTGCGTATTTCATAAATGTTTTATAAGCGGCACAAAGATAAGGCTTTTAAAATTATCTGCGCTGTGGATAACGTGTGGATAAGTTGTGGATAACACTGAAATCAACTGATACACAATCAATAACTTTCAATTATCAATTATCAATTATCAATTATCAATTATCAATTATCAATTATCAGGTTAGTTGTACTTAATCGCTTTCACCGGAGAAATCTTACTGATCAGGTAGCTCGGAATAATCAAGGCCAGCCCTGAGATAATAAGAATTCCTACTGAGATAGAAATAATGGCAATTGGGTTAAGATCAACCGGAACAGTACTTACGTAGTAATTTTCAGGATTAAGTTTGATGATTCCAAAGAATTTCTGGATTAAAATCAGTCCTAATCCGATAGCATTTCCGTACAAAAGCCCCGGGATCATAATAATCAGGGTATAATTGATGAAAGTAGCTCTTATCTGTGAATTGCTTGCTCCTAATGTTTTCAGAAGGCCAATAGAATTGGTTCGTTCGATAATAAGAATCAGAAGAACCATAATGATATTGATCACCACTACAATCAGCATGATGATAATGATTAAAGCAATATTGGTATCAAAAATACTGATCCAGTCAGTGATCTGCGGGAATTTTTCTGTCGCTTTTTCAGCATAGTTCTTATATCCGATCAGTTTTTCGATGTCAGGAAAATCTTTGTCGATATCATTCACATTCTTCAGGAAAATATCTATTCCGCCAATTTCATCTGGTTTCATATCCTGAATCTTTCTTGCATGATTGATTCCTCCGATAACAAATTGTTCGTCAATTAGTTTAATGTCAGTTCTGTAAATTCCGATAACTCTGAATTTACGGTAAAGCGGTTTTTGATCTGCTTTTAAAAATACAGTAACAATGCTGTCATTTACTTTAAGATGAAGATCATTGGCCACTTTCTGTGAAATCGCAACATCACTATTGAATCCTTTTTCTGTTACCTTCGGAGTTGTTCCGGCTATAAGGAATTTTTTAAATCTTAGACTGTCAAAATCCTTACCGATTCCCTTAAATATAATGCCTGCGAAATTGTGCTCATTACGCATAATTCCGGTAACCGTTACATATTTTTGGGTACTTTCCACATCGGGAAGTTCTTTTATCTTGGCAATATTGAGTCCCTGATTGTCCAGTACAGAAGTATTGTATGAAGAATTGGATCGTGTAGACCTTACGGTAATATGTCCGCTGAAATCAGCCAGCCTCTCCTTGATAGCTTTTTTAGAACCAAAACCGGTGGCTACGGTAATGAGGGAAACAATAATTCCCAATGCTACGGAAAGCCTGCCAATGAAGATGATAACCCTTGAAAGGTTATTTTTGTTATCTTTGGAAAATGCTATTTTTCTAGAGAAATATAAAGGAAATTTCAAGCTTATGAATTTAGATTTCAAAATTAAAAATTTACTTCTGATTTGCCTAATTTTTTTAGGAGTATTCAACCAATATTATTCTCAGACTCAAGTTCAATCGGATTTTAAAACCGGTGCAGACCAACCTGAAATCTACTTGCCACTGTTAAAAAATAAAACGATAGGGGTGGTGACCAATCAGACAGGTTTAATGAGTGATAAAACCCATTTGGTTGATTTTCTTGTAAAAAACGGAATTAAAATCAAGTCTATTTTCGCACCTGAACATGGCTTCAGAGGTGATGCTGATGCAGGGGCAAAAGTGAAAAACGGAGTAGATGTAAAGACCGGAATTCCCATTGTTTCACTATATGGAAATAATAAAAAGCCAAAGCCGGAGCAACTTTCAGGAATTGACATCGTTGTTTTTGATATTCAGGATGTAGGAGTAAGGTTTTACACCTATATTTCCACTTTGTCTTATCTGATGGAAGCCGGAGCTGAGAATAATGTGGAGATCATGGTTTTGGATCGTCCCAATCCACATGACGGATACACTGACGGACCTGTCCTGAGAAAAAAATGGTCAGGTTTTGTTGGACTTCACGAAGTTCCCGTAGTATATGGGCTGACAATAGGAGAGTATGGAAAAATGGTGAACGGAGAGAAATGGCTGAAGAATCAAGTTCAGGCTAAATATACGCTTGTTCCGATGAAGAATTATCATAAAAAGCAGCGTTATCTGATGCTTGATAAACCTTCTCCTAATTTACCCAATGATAAAGCAATTAATTTATATCCAAGCCTTTGCTTTTTTGAAGGTACACAAGTTTCTGTAGGAAGAGGAACAGATCTTCCTTTCCAGATTTATGGTTCTCCATGGACGGAAAATCTGCCTTATCAGTTTACGCCCAAACCAAGTTATGGTGCTAAAGACCCTTTCCTGAACGGAAAGCTGTGTTATGGTGAAAACCTTTCCGGTTATCCTAAAGATTTAAGAGAACTGAATCTTGAATGGGTAATCAAAGCCTATCAAAACTATAAAAATCCACAGCAGGATTTCTTCCTGAAAAATCTTTGGTTTGATACTTTATCCGGAACTGATGAATTGAGAAAACAGATTATCGCAGGAAAATCAATCCCGGAAATTAAGGCTTCGTGGAAAAAAGATCTGGAAAGTTTCGAAAAGATCAGAACCAGATATGTGGTGTACGAAGATTAATTAATCAAAATTTTGGGGCGGATTTTTATCATTTCTGCCCTTATTTAATATAAACAGTCCCACAGTCAGTCCAACAACTCCTGCAAAAGCTGTCATTAAGGCTCTCTGTAATTTATCAGGTAAATCATTCCCGATATAGTTCATTAAAAAAAGTATCACAAAAGTGATAACTGAAATGATAATATGATTTCTTCCGAATGGTTTCATTGTATTATTTTAATTTATAAGAAATCATGACACCTCCTCTGTATGGGATGATTTCACCACTTTTATTAAACTTTTCTGCAGAATCATAACGTTTTCCTGTAGATTTGTCATAGCCTTTATAAAATCCTTGTGATGTTCCGATTGTTCCATAAATGTCCAGATTCCAACGCTCAGATAATTGAAATTGATATCCTGCTGTAACACCCAGCATCACAGAAAATCCTTTCTGGTACAGGTTGGAGTTTTTAAGGATTTCTCCATTCCAGTTTTCAAAAGTGCTGTCATTCCAATAACTCCATTTTGTGGCATTGTAAGCAGCTACGGATACGTTAGCACCTACATACCAATGTTTGAAAGCCTCAGTAAAGTAATATCTTCCTTCTGCAGAAATAGAGTAAAACTGTAGTTTATGCCCTCCGAAAGATTTCCACGGCGAAATGAAAACATCTCCCTGAAGGGTATATTTTGGACTGATTTGTTTTTCTATTCCTAAGTTTAAAATTCCTATTGGAGCAAATAAAGCATTCCCTTTTATGTATAAACTTTTATCCTGTCCCCCTTGTTCCTGAGCGCTCAACGTAGTTGCTGACAGGAAAGCTAAAATGCCTGCTGCTAATAATTTATATTTCATCCGGTTTATAATGTTTATTTTATCTGCTTTAATAGTTCATCTGCCAGTTGAGAATCCTTATTGCCCTGAACTGCTAAATTTTTAGACATTTCAGCATAGTTTTTTGCCATCTCTTTATTTCCCGTAAGGTGATAAAGTTTGGCAAGAATATAAGTGTTTTCCGAAGTCTCGCTTCTCATAACAGATTTTTCTGCCCATTCTGTAGCTTTCTTTAATGAAGAAGGAGTTTTCACATGATCTGCAAATATCCATGCTGCTCTCAGGAGTTCATTCGGATCAAAAGCATCAGAATTTTTATAATAATCTAAAGCCGCTTTCTCATATTCAGAAAAATTACTGTTCTGTTCATAATAGCTGAGCTTCGTCTGATTTAGTTTTTTAACAGCAGCTTCTTTCCCTACCAATGGTTCGGCAGCTTTCATGAAGTAGTCATCATTGATTTTTTTATTTTTATCATCAATAGACTGTTCTACTATTTTTCCCAGTTTCAGCTGGGCATCAAATTCATTGTAAGTTTCTTCAGGAAGGAATTTAATAATCTCTGCTTTTCTGGATGCAAAAACAGGATAGTTGGTATCTTCCGATGATTTTACGAAGTAAAGAAGAAATCCGATTTCATCCTTTGTAAGCTCTTCAGTTTTCTTTTTATTCTGGAAATATCTTTCGGAAGCTTTTTTGGCAAATTCATAATCTGAGTTAGCGTTAAGCTTCATAATGTTGATCAGGAATTCCGGGTCTTTTTCACCGCCGGCAAAACGGTCTTTAAGAGAGCCTTTTTTATTTCCGGGTGAATTAATGTCCTGTGCCATTGCCACAAACAGACTTTCTTCCATATAACCGGTATTTCTGGAAACAAGTTCTCCTTCACCGTTCAGGAAAAGATAAGTAGGATAGGAACGTACTCCGAATTTTGAAGCGATATCTCTGCCTTCTCCCTTCTCCATGTCAAATCTTGCATTAATGAAGTTGGTGTTGTAGTAGTCACTTACTGCTTTCTGTGTGAATACATTTTTTTCCATCATTTTGCATGGGCCACACCAGGAAGCATAGGCATCAATAAAAACCAATTTCTTTTCCTTCTTGGCTTTTGCAATAATATCTTTGAATGGCAGCTCCTGAAACTGTATGGCTTCCTGAGCAGAGATCGCGATGGCACAAAAAATAGATAACCCGGAGATGATCTTCTTCATTTTCAAATAAGATTTGTAGGCGAAGATAATTAATTTTAAAAATATAGCATGCTGAATTGGTGGTATCAATGACGATATTAACGAACTTTAAGACTTCAGCTTATCTGGATTTTTGTTTTTTACTTTAAAATATGAAATCTAAATTTAATTCACTTTATGGTCCTGAAATCTTTGTTATATCTTTGCAAACGAATAATTTATATGTAGAGGAATCCATAATTTAGAGAATTTGATTATTAATTTTAAGCACGCCTTATCCAAAAAATCCATTTATATTACTGCTTTATCTGCCTGCCTGATCGCAGTGGCAGCATTTGCTGTTTTGAGTCTACTGATCACAGAAGACAGCCGTAAGAATACCGATGATTTTGCAAAGAAAACATTCTTCCGAAAGTATGAATCGATAGAACATGAGTTCAGGAATATTGAGGATTATCAGTATTTGCTTCGTGCTCTGATTCAGAAAGACGGACTGAAGAATTACAAGGATTATTCTTCGGTTTTAAATGATTTAAATAAAAAAAGAAATCTGCTGCCCTATAGCTGGTATTATTATGAAAACACCACTTCAGGAAAAACAGATAGTAATAATCCTTTATCCGGTATTTTCAGGAAGACAGATCGTAAAGAAAATTCTATTGTGATAAAGAATAACGGACCGGGACATTTTAAAGACCTTTTGCTTACCAAAAAGGACAGCATGTATTGGATTAGTTACGATTCTTTGATACTACCTGATAAAAACAAATTGTACTATGGCTCTACCGTAAGCCTGGATGATCTTCATCAATATTTTATTAATGTCGATAAAAGTTCCAATACCTACGCTTATGTCTTTACCAAAGAAGGAATCTGTATTACCCATCCTGAGAAGAAGTATATCGGAAAGAATATTTTTGACTTTACAGATATTAAAGCTAATGATACACTGACCAGCAAAACTGAAGCAGGATATACTAAAGGAACAGCCGTTTCAGAATATCTGGGAGTGGAGGTAACACGCTTTATAAAACCATTGAAGACTGATAATTTTGATGGATACACGGTAGTGAATCATGTGAATTTTATTATTGATGAGAACATCAGCAAGATAAAAACCTATACTGTTTATATTTTTCTGGCAGCGTTGTTTCTCATTGTAACGGTATTCATATTGTTTCAGAGAGCAACCAGTCTGGCTTATCAGGAAAAAGAAAAAATACAGTCTGAGAAGAATTTGCTTTTGATAGAGAACGAAAAGATGCACAAAGCCGAAGTGATCAATCAGCTTCAGCAGCTTAAAAATAATATCAATCCCCATTTTCTTTTCAACTCATTGAATTCCCTTTATATGCTGATCGGGATTAATAAAGAAAATGCACAGAAGTTTACCATGAATCTTTCCAGGATTTACAGGTATCTTATAGTACCTCCAAAAGATAATATTGTTCCGGTTTCGCAGGAAATTAAATTTATACAGCACTATATGGAACTTCTGAAAAGCAGGTTTGATGAAGAACTGAAGTTTGAATTGATTATTAATGCTCCTGAAAGTCTTGAAAAAAGAATTCCCTATTTATCCCTTCAGATAGTCACGGAAAATGCGACCAAACATAATATTGCAACGATGGACCAGCCTTTGGAAATTATCATTGTCGTTGATGAAAACGGGATCACGGTAAAGAATACCTTGCAGCCTAAGACGGAAACGGTACAGGGAGAGAAATTCGGAATTGAATATTTGAATCAGGTTTATGGATATTTTAAGAATAATCTTCTTCATATTTCTGTAGATAGTGAATATTTCGTATGTTTTTTGCCTTTAATGAAGTAAAATAAAAATCCATTCACTCCCGAATTAGCACCATTCACTCCCTAATATTATATATATGATTCATGATACCTATAGCTTTGCTGGCTGAAACTAAGATATTTACTATTTGGAATGAATCGGACTATTTTAATGAAGAATTACAGACTTGCACTGTATCTCGGTCTTGCTATGGCCTCACCAATGGCAATAGCACAGAAAAAAGATAAAGATACGGTAAAGGTTAACAAAGAAAAAACAGATAAGACAGAGGCCTCTTCCTCAAAGAAAACAAAAAAAATTGAAGACCTGATCAAAAAGGGAACCTATAAAAAAGGACTCTTTAATACCATTCAGGTAAAGACGGATATTTATTTTGAAATACCTGACAGTTTGATGGGGCGTCAGTTTTTGGTGGTCAACAAGCTTTCTCAGGTACCCATGCAGGTCAATGAGGCAGGTTTAAACAAAGGAATGAACTATGAGAATAAGGTCATCTCTTTTTACCGTGATCCTGTAGCTAAAAAAGTATGGGTAAAAACGGTGGTTCCTAAAGTGTCATCCCCTAAAAATGACGCCATTACAAAATCTGTGAAAGATAACTTTTCAGAATCTGTGATTGAAGTCTTTGATATTGAAGCACAAAACAACGACTCTACGGCTGTAGCCATTAAAGTGAATAAAGTTTTTGACGGAAATCAGAAAAGTTTTAATGATGTGCTGGCCAATGTAGGATTGGGTGGATCTGTGAAATCAAGTCTTTCTTACATTGAAGGTGTGAAGACTTTTCCTAAAAACCTTGTGGTGAAGTCCCAATTGTCCACTTCTGTCAATGAAGGCGGGGTAGATCTTCCGGTAACTTTAGGCGTTACAACCAATCTGGTTCTGCTTTCTAAAATACCGATGAAACCAAGAGTAGCTGATTCAAGAGTTGGATTTTTCTCCGAAAAACACTGGTCGTTTAATGACAACCAGCAAAAAATGGATGAGAAATTCTTTATTACCAAATGGAATCTTGAACCGAAGGACGAGGACAAAGAAAAATATTTAAAAGGTGAGCTGGTAGAGCCTAAGAAACCGATTGTTTATTATATCGATCCGGCAACACCGAAACAATGGCGTGAGAAAATCATTGCCGGAGTACATGACTGGCAGGCGGCGTTTGAGCAGGCAGGATTCAAAAATGCAGTGATTGCGAAAATGCCGGATGAGAAAGATGAAGATTTTGATATTGATGATGTAAGATATTCTGTAATTACTTACGCCGCGTCGCCAAAGTCAAATGCAATGGGGCCATCAGTAGTAGACCCGAGAAGTGGGGAAATTATCGAAGCAGATATCATCTGGTGGCATAATGTAATGACTTCTCTTCACGACTGGATGAGAATTCAAACCGGACCTATTGATCCTAAAGCAAGAGGAAATAAATTCAGTGATGAACATATGGGAGAAGCGATCCGTTTTGTTTCATCCCATGAGGTAGGGCACACTTTCGGACTGAAGCACAATATGGGAGCATCCTTTGCATTCCCGGTAGAGTCGCTTCGTTCCAAAGAATTTACAGACAAAATGGGTGGTACGGCACCTTCCATTATGGATTATGCCCGTTACAATTATGTAGCTCAGCCGGAAGATGGAGTTACAGCAATCACTCCGAAAATCGGTATTTACGATAAATATGCCATCGAGTGGGGGTACCGTTGGTATCCGGATGAATTCGTAGAGAAAAAAGCACTGAAAAACTTAATTGAAAAACATGCAGATGACCCGATGTACTTCTATGGAGAGCAGCAGAGCTACCTGGAAACCATTGATCCGCGTTCGCAGTCTGAAGATTTAGGTGATGATGCGATGAAAGCCAGCGAGTACGGAATCAAAAACCTGAAAGTGGTAATTAACAACCTCCTGAAATGGACGTATGAAGATGGTAAAGAATACACAGATGCCGGAAAACTTTATCTGGGAGTAATCGGGCAGTGGGATTTGTATACAGGTCATGTGATGGCGAATGTAGGAGGAATCTACCTGAACAATACTGTTTTTGGTAACAAGAAGAAAGCCTATGAAGCTGTTCCTGCAGAAATTCAGAGAAGAGCAGTTGATTATCTTGTTAAAAATGCCATCAACCTTCCGGAATGGTTATTCTTTAATCCGATTACAGAAAAAACGTATCCGGTTAAGGATTCACCAATGGGACCATTCGAGCAAACACCATATACCATGGCAAGAGGAATGCAGTATGCAAATATCTATTCTTTGTTTATGGATGACAGATTGTTGAGGTTACTTGAAAATGAGCTGAAACATCAGATGTCTGGCTCTAAAGAAGAAATCTATACGGTTGAAAATTTATTTGATCAGGTTAGAACTGCCATTTTCAGTAAAAAAGGAAGCCTTACGATGCTTGAGAAAATGACTCAGAAAAATTATGTGGATGCTTTGATTGTCTCTGTGAACAAATTATTTGAAAAAACAGCAGTGAAAGGATTGAAAGTAGATGATACTTTGAATATGCCTACCATCTGTAATTTTCATGAAGATGATCATGGTTTGAGGAATATCAATTATTCATCCATGAAAAGAGTATCTGAAGTGACAACTTACAAGAGAGCAGAACTTCAGAAAGTTCTGGATTTACTGAACAGAACAAGGTACAGAGGTGATGATGCTTCCAGAGCACATTACACAGATTTAATCATTCGTATACAAGAGGCTTTAAACAAATAAACGGCAATGAAAAAAACTCTAATACTTTTACCTCTTTTGGCTGCTAATATAGCAATGGCCCAGCAAAAGAAAACCATCACAGGGAAAATAGAAGACGGAAATACGTCTCAGGTTATCACCGGTGCATCTATAAAAATCGAGACCCAATCGGTTTCTACAAAAACGGAGTTGGAAGGAATTATCGAAAGTGTATCAGTAGGTACGGTGACAGATAAGGACGGAAAATTTATATTGGAAATCCCTGCTGATACAAAAACGGTATTGGTAAGTTATCCTGGGTATGAATCCAGAGTCATTCAACTGAATGAAGGGCAGACCAACTATACCATCAGACTGACTTCTGAGATTTCGGATAAAAATAAAATCCAGGAAGTTATTATCACAGGGTATCAGAAAATTGAAAAGCGTAAGCAGACCTCAGCGGTTTCTACCGTGAAAATGGACAACATCAGCCAGGCTGGTGTTGCCAGTGTAGACCAGATGCTGGCAGGGCAGATTGCCGGTGTGGCAGTAACTCCTGAAACGGGAGCTCCGGGAAGTCCGGCGAAGATCAGAATCAGAGGGACAGCTTCCCTTTCCGGTCCCCAGGATCCGCTATGGGTCATTGACGGTCTTCCGTTAGAAGGAAATGATGTTCCGAATTTTACGGATAAAGACAATATTGATCAGCTTCAGAACTTCTCTATCGCAGGCTTAAACCCTAACGATATTGAAGATATTACCATCCTTAAAGATGCAGCGGCAACAGCTATTTATGGAGCAAGAGCAGCCAACGGAGTTATCTCTATCACCACCAAAAAAGGAAAGAAAGGAAATCTGAAACTGAACTTCTCAGCAGACACTTTCGTTACCTCTCGTCCTGATTTTGATAAATTAAATCTTTTAAATGCTTCTGAAAAAGTAGATCTGGAACTGATGCTTGCCAAGCGCGCAGATCTTACGTACCGTGCCGATAAAGGAGAAGTAATGAGAATCCTGACTCAGAATAACCAGCTTGATGCTTTCAGAAACGGAGGGTTTGATGCTTTGAACTCATTCACACGCCAACAAATTAACGGTTTAAGAAATAACAACACAGACTGGGGTAAACTGTTGTATAGAAATGCCATCAACAAACAATACGGATTAAGTGTTTCAGGAGGAAGTGACCGCGCAGATTACTATTTCTCCCTGGGATATTATGATGAAGAAGGAACAACTATCGGTACAGGTTTTAAGCGTTATAACCTTACTTTAAAAAACAATTATAAACTAAGCGATAAGTTAAATGCAGGAATCTCTATTTTCGGAACGCAGAGCGAACGTACATCTTTTGTAACAGATGCTGATGCTTCAATCAACCCTGTGAATTATTCAAGAAATGCCAATCCTTACATGAAGCCTTTCAATGCGGATGGAAGCTACAATTATGATAGAGATATGGATGGTTTTGAAGATCGTTATATTCCTTTCAACTTCCTTGAAGAAAGAGAAAATACCAACTATTCACTGAAAAATAACTCTTTGAAAGCAATTTTAGATTTAGAATATAAAGCTTCAAAAAGTTTAAGATTTACTTCTCAGTTGGGACTTCAGTATGATGCTAATAAAACAGAGAAATTTGCAGCGGAGAATACCTATTTTACCAGAAAAATGAAAGAAAATACCCGTTACTATAAAGACGGTAAATACAATTACTTTCTGCCGGCTGGTGCGGTAAAACAAAACTGGGATAATGATTTCTTCCAGTACAACTGGAAATTACAGGCGGCATATAGCACGAAGATCAATAAGCATGAGATTGATTTGATGGCAGGAACAGAAATCCGTAAAACAGAAGATAACACAACTATCACGAGGGCTTTCGGATACGATCCTTCAACAAGAAGAGCCACAGCAATCGTTTTCCCGAATTCAAGTTTTGCAGCTGATAAAAGATATGAAACCTACCGTGAAGCAGCTCCTATAGAGAATGCCTATGCATCTATGTTTGCTACAGCTTCTTATACGTATGATCAGAAATATACATTCTTTGGAAGTGTGAGATATGACGGTACTAACCTGTTTGGAGTTAACAAAAAGTATAAATACCTTCCGATATGGGCCGTTTCAGGATCATGGCTGGTAACGAAGGAAGACTTTATGAAAAATATTTCTGCTGTATCCAACCTTAGATTGAGAGCATCTTACGGTCTTCAGGGAAATATCGACAGAAACACCTCACCATTCTTTATCGGTGAATATAATGATGCCACCATTCTTCCTGGAGGAAAAGAATCGATTATCAATGTTCTCAGCCCTCCGAACGATAAACTAAGATGGGAAAAAACAACCAATACCAACTTAGGTCTTGATTTGGGATTGTTCAATAACCGTGTAAGCCTTACTGCTGATGTCTATAGCAGAAAAGGTACGGATATGATCAGTATGAAAGAAACTCCTTTGGAAACAGGATTCGAATATACGATGATGAACTGGGGAAGCCTGACCAACAAAGGGTTTGAACTGGCGATATCTACCAGAAATATCAATCATGATAATTTCAAATGGACGACTACCATTAACTTTGCACACAACAAGAGCAGAGTATTGAGTGAGCAGCCGCGTGATAATGCATTGCTTCCATCAAGAGAAGGACTTCCGGTAAATGCTGTCTTTGCTTTGAAAACTGCAGGAATGGATGAACAGGGAAACCCATTATTCTGGAAAGGAGATCAGAAAATTTCAGCAGCAGAATTCTTTAAGTTATATGATGTGTATGCAGATTTCCTGCCAGGGCAGCTTGTTGATACCAAACTTTCAAATGCTGAGCTGAGAAGCCTGTTTACTTATGTAGGAGACAGAGATCCGAAATTTACCGGAGGGATTATCAACACCTTTAAAGTAAGTAATTTTGACCTTACCATCTCTGCAACATTCAACCTGAAGCAGACAGTAATGAGAACGCCTTCTTACCGAGGTATGGAGTTAGACAGAGGAAGAAACTACACAAGAGATATTTATGAAGCTGGAGGTTCGCTTCCGGGAATTACAAGTCCTGATATGGAAGCTAATCCGGACGGATGGATGGCCAATAAATGGTTTACAGGAAACCGTTCCAATGCCTACAGCTTACTGGATGTATGGGCAAAAGAGATCAGCTATATCAGAATCAGCAGCATCCGTTTAGGGTATACACTTCCTAAAGAATTTACAAATCCGATGGGGATCACAAGTTTGAGACTGAGTGTTGAAGGGCGTAACCTGTTTGTATTCAGCAACGGATACAAAGGATATTTCGATCCGGAAACGTATGGTAATATTTATGCACAGCCTATCACCAAGTCGGTGACCGTAGGATTTAATGTTTCTTTTTAAAACTTGAGAAAAATGAGAAAAATTACAGCAATCATAGCTCTTGCAGCAATCAGCTTTATCAATATCGGATGTGACAGGTTTCTGGATATTCAGCCTGAGGGAAAAGTTATTCCTACCACAGTTGAAGATTACAGAAAAGTACTTACATCTGCCTATTCAAAATATCCTGTTCATAAATCTCTGGTAGCCCTTCGTACCGATGAGGTGAATATTGATGATAATTCAACGGATTTTATTTCCTATCGTGAAATTGCGATGTGGAAAGACGCTAATAATGATCAGGCATCTACAGAATTTCCATGGGTAAGCTTTTATTCCGTGAACTTTTATCTGAATCAGATTATCAATGAAGGAAGTAAAACCATGCAGGATTCTCCTGAAAAGAATCAGATTTTAGCAGAGGCGTATGCTCTTCGTGCTTACCTGTATTTTGATATGGTGAATTTATATGGAAAACCGTACAATAGTGCTACAGCTTCTACCGACAGAGGCGTTCCGATCAGTCTTGAAATCGATCTTGAGCAGGTATTAAAACCATCTTCAGTACAGGAGGTGTACAATCAGGTTCATGCAGATCTTAAAAAAGCAGAAGATCTGATGGTAGAACAGAAACAAGCAACAGGATTGAACTACAGATTTTCAAAAGTTGCATTGCTGGCTTTTGAAGCAAGGGCAGCCCTATATGAAAGAGACTGGAATAAGGCTTTAAACTATGCAGATCAGGTATTGGCAGTAAAAGGAGATCTGAGCAATTTAAATACGGTAAACACACCACCTAACCATTATGCTTCCCCGGAATCGATCATGGCTTTGGATAATACATGGGATAATTCTATAAAAAACTTGTCTTTTGCATCTCCGGAATTGATTTCTTCATACAATACTACGGCAGATAAAAGGTTTGGCATGTATTTTGAAAAAAATGGTAGTAAGTATAAAGTCACCAAAGGAGGAAGTTTAGAATTCAAAGTGTCTTTCAGAACAGCAGAGCAGTATTTTATAAAATCTGAAGCATTGTTAAAATTGAACAAGCTTGCAGAGGCTAAAGAAACACTTCTGAAAGTAATGAAAAACAGATATACTCCGGATGGATATAATTCAGTACAAAATGCGGTGAACTCAATGGATTCTACAGCATTTATGAACTTTATCCTGGATGAGAGATTCAGAGAATTTGCTCTGGAAGGCCAAAGATGGTTCGACTTAAGAAGAGCAAATCAGAAAAAAATAAGCCACACCATTAGTGGTAACGAGTATATTCTTCAGCAGAATGATCCGCGATATACCATTGAATATCCAATGAGTGCGAAGAAGAATAACCCTAATTTATAGAACTTCATATCAAATTCAATACAGAGGAAACCGCTTGAACTTAATTGTTTCAGCGGTTTTTTTGTACTTTTGCATCGTTATGAAAATTGCCATTATAGAAGATGAACTGCTGGCTGTGAATTATCTGAAAAATCTTTTGGATACACAGAGCATAGTCCCTGTTACAGAGACGGTTATTCTTCGTTCCAAAAAACAGGCAATTGAGTTCTTTGAGAAAGATTCGGCTGATCTTATTTTTATGGATATTCATCTTGGAGATGGAATGAGCCTTGAAATTTTTGAACAGATAGAGCTTTTTAGCCCAATTATTTTCATTACCGCATTTGACGAATATGCCATGAGGGTTTTCAGGCATTTCACCATTGATTACCTTCTGAAGCCTTTCGAGGAAGAAGATTTGCATAAAGCTTTACAGAAATTTATTTCTATAAGAAATAATTTTGATCCTGAACCGGTTCTTAAATCTATTTCATCACTGCGACAGGCAGAAGATGAGGTAATGAAACGCTTCATGGTAAGAGAAGGAAATAAACTCAAATCAATAGACGAGCATAACACTGCCTACTTTTTTGCCTCCGGGAAGTACCTTTTCCTGACTACTAAAGACCATCAGACCTATATTTATGATGATACCATTAAAGATATTATTCAGAAGCTGAACCCTGAAATTTTCTTTAAGATCAACAGGAAATTTATCATTAATAAAGATGCGGTTTCCGAAATTATCAAGCATTCCAGCCAGAAAGTAGAGCTTAGACTTTCACCGGAACCGGAAGTGAATACTGAAATTTTTATCAGTAAAATGCAAATCGCTGAATGTTTAAGCTGGTTGAATAAGTAATTTTATTTTTCAGTTACAGAAATAATCTATCATTTTATTAAAGATTTTATCTTGAAGCCAAAAATTCCTCGAAAGATTCTTTTTTCATCATTTAATCTTTTTCTGAGCAATCATTTTCAAATGTGAAAATTATTAACCAAAATAATAAAAAAAATCTACTACACCGATACTACATGATTTGTTTTTGTTTTCAATATGTTGTTATTCAGTAATTTGTATAACATGTGTCAATTGAATATAATACACTTATTAATGAATTAATAATGATTTTGTAGTAAAATTTTTATTTGCAGCTTTCGCTCTTGTTTTTAAAATTTCACCCACTGTGAACAACCCATAACTTTAAATTAAACCTTATCACATCTTATTATTTTACAAAATTCTGTGATTTTCTGGTCATAAAGAATTGGAACAAATTCATTATTATCATCATAATTATTTATTTTTTTATAATATTAAGTGATTGTAAATCAATTGTATATTGTTGTAGTGTATCTTTGTAGTACCTGTTCTTTTTGTTTTTTATTGAAAATATATAAGTTTTGTATAAGGTTTCATTTTATGAATTTGTAGTAATTTTTGTATGAAACTTAAAGTTTGCTTAGAAAATCCCCGAATGTAGATTATAATTTTCAAGATACTTATCCAAAATTTATTAAAGAAAATGAATACAAATCACCACCATCCTACACTCATCATTTTAGCAGCCGGAATGGGCAGCAGATATGGAGGTCTTAAACAGTTAGATATATTTACTCCACAGGGAGATACCATTATAGATTTTTCTTTATATGATGCATTGCAGGCTGGTTTTAAGAAGTTTGTTTTCATTATTCGTGAAAGTTTTGAAAATGAGTTTAAGTCATTAATAGAAAAAAAAATAAAAGGAAAAGCCGAAATAGAGTACGTGTATCAGGAGATTGATCGTGTCCCTCAGGAATATCTAAATGCAGAACGTACCAAACCCTGGGGAACAGGACATGCCTTACTGCTTACCAAAGATGTGGTACACGAAAACTTCGCCATTATTAATGCTGATGATTTTTATGGGAGAGATGCCTTTATGGTGATGTATGATTTTCTAAAAAAAACAGATATCAACTCTTATCATTTTAGTATGATAGGCTATTTACTGAAGAATACGGTTTCAGACCATGGCTATGTTTCCCGGGGTGTATGTGAGGTAGATTGTAATGGAAACTTATTAAATGTAACAGAAAGAACATATATAGAGAAAAGCGAAAACGGGCTAAGGTACAAAGAAGAAGATGAGAGTTTTACAACAATTGAAGAGGAGGTAACAGTATCTATGAATTTTTGGGGTTTCACACCCAGGTGTTTTGAATTTGGTAATGATTCTTTTAAGCGTTTTTTAGAGAAAAACAAAGGGAATTTGAAAGCAGAATACTATTTACCCACTTTGGTTGCCGACAGTATAGCATCCGGAAAAGTTAACGTAAAATTACTGAAATCTAATGACAGGTGGTTTGGAGTTACCTACCCTGAAGATAAAGAAATTGTACAAAAAAGGATTTCAGAACTAAGAATGAAGAAGCTGTATCCTGAGAATTTATGGGAATAAGCTGGCATTACAATTTTAATGTAAGCATTCAACAGCAGATTCTTACAGGTTTCAACAATTAGGTATAAATTTAATTTTAGCACTTCCCAAAAACCAAATTAATATGTTAAAAAGCACAATAGATTCCTCTACAGGATTCGAGAAAAGATTTGAAAAGATAGAAACAGTTATTTTCACGGATTCGCTTTCAGCTTCAAAATCTGTAGCAAAAGAAATTTCTGATCTTATACGCGTCAAGCAGTCCCAGAAACAACCTTGTATTTTAGGGCTGGCTACAGGGTCTTCTCCCAAGAGCTTATACGCAGAATTGGTACGAATGCACAGAGAAGAAGGTCTGAGCTTCAAAAACGTAATTACTTTCAACCTTGACGAATATTATCCTATGGAACCAGATTCCGTACATAGTTATGTTCGTTTTATGAAAGAGTTATTGTTTGATAAAGTAGATATTCTCTCTGAAAATTATCACATTCCTGACGGAACATTATCCAAAGAAGAAATAGCAGATTATTGTACAGAATACGAACTTAAAATAGAAGCCTTAGGCGGGATAGATTTGCAGGTTCTGGGTATTGGTGGTAATGGTCATATCGGATTTAATGAATCGGGTTCCCTGCAAAATTCCAAAACCCGTCTTGTAGCTTTAGATCATATCACAAGAGTAGCAGCAAGCAATGAGTTTTTAGGACTGTCGAATACTCCCAGAACAGCTATTACATTGGGAGTGAAGAAAATAATGGAAGCGAAAAGAGTAATACTCCTGGCGTGGGGTGAATCTAAATCAAATATTATAAAAGAGTCTGTAGAAGGCCCTGTTACCAATCTAGTACCAGCCTCTTATCTGCAGGAACACAAAAATGCCACTTTTGTGTTAGATCAGGCAGCTGCTCATAAGCTTACCCGAATTAATACTCCATGGCTGGTAGAAAAAATAGAATGGACTGATGCATTAATCCGAAAAGCAGTTTTGGGGTTAGCCCAAAAAATAAAAAAACCAATATTGATGCTTACCGATTCGGATTATATAGAAAACGGAATGAGCGATCTGTTGGCAGATAAAGGGCCAGCCTACAATATCAATATTCAAATTTTCAATAAATTACAACACACCATAACGGGATGGCCGGGAGGTAAACCAGGAGCAGATGATAGTAATAGACCAGAAAGGAAAACTCCGGCCAAGAAAAGAGTTCTTATATTCAGTCCGCATCCGGATGATGATATTATTAGTATGGGCGGAACTTTCATAAGGCTACACCAGCAGGGGCATGAGGTTCACGTTGCTTATCAAACTTCCGGAAATATAGCCGTAGCAGATTCTGAAGCATTGCGGTTTGCCAATTTTGTTTGTGACTACAACGAAATGTTTGGTATAGAAAATAATGCGGCACAAAAGATTTTTGACAAAGCAACCAAATTTTTACAAAATAAAAAAAATAGTGATATAGACATTCCTGAGGTAAGGCATATCAAGGGCTTAATAAGGAAAGGAGAAGCAAAATCCACTTGCTATTATGTGGGAATACCAGACAGTCAGATTCATTTTTTAGAAATGCCTTTCTATGAGACAGGCAGAATAGAAAAAAAACCATTAAGTACAGAAGATACAAAAATTGTAACAGATATAATAGACAAAGTAAAACCACATCAGATATACGCAGCTGGTGACTTAGCAGATCCTCATGGAACACACAAAGTATGTTTAGATGCTGTTTTTGAATCTGTTAAGAATTTAAAATCGAAGGAATACATGAAAGATTGTTGGCTATGGCTATACAGAGGAGCATGGAAAGAATGGTCTATAGAAGAAATAGAAATGGCAGTTCCCCTAAGCCCGGACCAGATTTTGGAGAAACGCTATGGAATTTTCAAGCATCAATCTCAAAAAGATGGAGTCGTATTCCAGGGAACGGATATGAGAGAATTCTGGCAAAGAGCAGAAGAAAGAAACAGAGAAACAGCTGAAACCTATCATAAAATGGGGCTTGCTACTTATGCTGCCATGGAAGCTTTTGTAAGGTGGAGATTCTAAAAAATTAAAATTCAATAAACAGGGTAAACAAAAAATACAAGCTCTGGTAAAGGCCGTAAATGATGTAGAACAAATTTTAAAGGTTAATTAAAGGGCATTATGCCTATATTTTAAGAATATATTGCAGAAATTTTAAAGATTTTGCAAAGTATTTGGGTAGTTGTACTCGAAATTCTTTGCACTTTATTCCATGCTTTGATAAGAAGTAATTCTTCACTAATGCAAAATCTTATCAATCTAATTTAGGTACACCTTATTGTACATCTTTTTGAATTAATTAATAATGGTTTGGGAAACCTTTCTAAACTTATTCACAATTCTTTTTCTTTCAATGCAAAAAAGTTGTAAAGCCAAAGATGTTGAAGGTATCTTTCAATGTTTTTTGGCTTATTATTCATTATTAAAAAAAACACAAAACAGAAGCGGGTAAAACATACTTTTTGCGTGAAAAATGTTGCTATGGAACGGTAAAAAGGTTACCTGAAACATTTTGAAAATGAACTCTAAACTTGCTTACTGAAGATTTTTTTAACCTTTAAAAAACTAACCTTAATATTTAATTGTTGATCCATTGGAATAAAGTTAAAGCGCTGATATATTAAATGTTATCGGTGTTTTTATGTTGTTCTTATTAAAAGTAAGAATGAAGTCTGTCAACCATCATCAATTTACAGGAGGCTTTTTAATAAGGCATATTCTAATCTTTTTCAAACTGGTGGTAAAGGGATAAAAACTGGTGGTTACCAGTATGCAGGTGTGAAGTAAAAATATACATTTGATTAACAAACAGTTAATGTTTTAGTAATAGCCAGTTCCCTCTCAGGCAAAGGAAAAAATAAGAAAAAGAGATTAGTAAGAAAGCAACTACTCTAAGGTAAAATAATATCCAATAAATAAAATTAATAAAAGCATGAAGAAAAAAAAGATTATTTTGAGTGCAGTTCTAATGTCCTCTATACCATTTGTGTATGCACAGGAAACTAAAAACAAACCTTCGGACACCCTCATGAAGAAAGTAAAAAATGTGGAAGAAATTGTTTTAGTAGGATACGGAAAACAGAAAAAAGGAACTGTTTCCGGATCTATAGCTTCTGTTGACAAAAGGATACTACAGGATCGCCCAACAACAAGTTTAACAGCCAGTATACAAGGTGCTTTACCCGGAGTTACAATTAAATCTTCTTTAGGAGATGTAGGTTCTGTTCCAAACTTAAATGTAAGGGGAAGGAGTGTTGCTGGTAATTCCCCACTTTATATAATAGATGGAATTCTCTCAAGTGCTGCAGACTTTTCCAGGCTAAGTCCCGCAGATGTAGAAAATATAAGCATATTAAAAGATGCTTCAGCAGCTATCTATGGTACAAGAGCTGGCTACGGGGTAGTTCTTGTCGAGACCAAAAAAGGGGGTGGAGGTAAGATGAATATAAGTTATAATATGTATAATGCCTATCAGACTCCCACTTATTTACCTAAATATGCAGATGCTGTTGGATATATGAAACTAAAAAATGAAGCCTATTACAATGCTAATAATAATGTTGGTCATTTTTCTCAGTATAAGCAAGAGCAAATAGATCTTACTGCTGCAGGTACAGATCCAGACAGATACCCTAACACAGATTGGTATAAAGAAACTTACAGAAAAATGGCCAATGTGCTTAATAATGAGATTAATGTATCGGGTGGAGATAAAACTCGTTATTTTGCAAGTTTAGGATATTTGAAACAAGAGTCTCTATCTCCTACAAAAGGAATGGATAGATATTCTTTCAGAACAAACACCTCGTCTAAATTAAGTGATAAGCTTACAGTAAACTCTAATATATCATTTATCAAGCAAATGATCAATGATAAGGGAGATGATATTAATACTACAGAATTGGCAAGAATAACTCCTACTATGGCAGTAAGACAGTCCAATGGATGGTGGGGATCTATCAATGCTGGTAAAGTCGATAATACATTTGCAAATACCAACCCCGTGAGAAATAACATAGAAGGCGGAGATTCTAAGTCAAATGATCAAAAATTTATGGGGGCATTATCTGCAAACTATGTTCCTCTAAAGGGATTAAATATAGATGCCCAAGTCAGTTACTCAAACTGGAACTATCGTTTAGGGGAATTTACAAATACACTAAACCCTGTATACAATTTTTTAACTCAAGCTCCTATTAGTGCAACTGCGAGAGCAGTTAATAACTATAAAGAAAAATGGGAATCTGATGAATTACTCAATACTCAGGTCCTGGTAAGTTATGAAAAAAATATATCATCACATTATTTTAAAGTGTTGGGAGGGGCTTCTTATGAGGATTATACCTATAGAAAAGTAGAAGGTAAAAAATCCAATATACCAAAAGATGGATTACATTCTTTAAGTGCTCTTAGTACCCTTGATGGAACGTTAGATGAATTGAAATCTAATACTCAGCAATATGCTTTCCAGTCTGCTTTCGCCCGTATCAATTATAATTATCAGGAAAAATATTTTTTAGAGGGTATTATGAGGGCAGATGCATCTTCACGTTTTGCTAAAGAAAACAGATGGGGATATTTTCCGGCAGTTATGGCTTCCTGGAGGTTAGATAAAGAAAATTTTATTAAAAACCTGAATTTTATTAATATCCTGAAATTGAGAGGTTCTTATGGCAGCGCCGGATCTATCAATACTATTGGCTATTATGACAGCCAGACCTATATGAACAATGGTTCTTCAGTTCTGGGAAATGCTATAGTAGGGATAGTGGTACCAGGTAGACTTGGTTTTTCTGATATAGGTTGGGAAAAAATTGTTACCAAAAATATAGGTCTGGATGGATCTTTATTCAGCAATACTTTCACTTTCTCAGTAGATTTTTATAACCGTCTTACAAAAGGCGCATTAATGAGCAATCAGTTACAATATGAGACAGGTGTAGCAGGAAACGAAGCGCCTCCAATTAATGCGGGTGACGTCCAGAATAAAGGGATAGAAGTTACTTTGGGTTACAATAAAAATTTTGAAAATGGGGACTTTTACATCAATGCTAATTTTGCTAAAAATCAGAATAATATTCTCTCACTTGTCAATAGCAAACCTCTATACAATGATTATTGGATAACACAAGTAGGAGGCTCAATTGGTGATTTCTACGGATATAAAACTGCAGGTCTCTTAACCCAGGAAGATATTAATAATAATTATCCCAGATTATACAGTTCCTCTCAGCCTGGCGATATCAAGTATGTAGATATCAATGGAGATGGAGTTGTTAATGAAAATGATAGAACGGTAATAGGAAATGATGTTCCCAGTTTCACGTATGGTTTAAGTATAGGAGGCAGATATAAAAATTTTGATCTCAGCGTAGTAGGGCAAGGGGTAGCGAATGTTCAGGTATATCTGGATAAAGAATCCTCTCAGGCATTTTTCAATGGTGCAGGGGTAAAGCAATATGTTTTAGATAACAGATGGACTCCTGAAAATCCAAATCCTAATGCTTTGTACCATAGAGTATTGCCGGCTGGGGGTGGAACTCAGAATATAGGTGTCACTTCAGATTTTTGGCTTTTTGATGCAAGTTACTTCAGAATCAAGTCTGTTACTTTAGGATATTCCCTTCCTCAGGAAGTAGTTAGCCGCATAGGATTGAAAAAATTCAGAATATATGCAAACTTAGAAAATTACTTTACGCTGAGAGGAGACAAAAGGGTGAAAGATTTTGATCCTGAAATGGCTAGTGCTCGTGCCACATATCCGAATTTAAAAACCGTATCGTTTGGTATAAATGCAACCTTTTAACTTAAAATGAAATATCTAAAAATGAAAAAAATAAAAATTATACTGCTATCAATTACTCTGACTATAGTTACTGGTTCTTGTAATTTGGATAGGTTTCCGGAAGACAAAATATCACAAGAAACCTTTTGGAAAACTGAAAAAGATGCTACCATGGCACTCAACGGTATTTATGCATACATGTCTTCCGCGGCTTATAGCAGTTTGTATAACGATAGTTATACCGATAACTCATATGCTCAATATCCTTGGGAAACAACTGCAGTAGATGCTTCTGCAGGAGACATACTCCCTTCTACAGATTTCGGGTATGATTTTACAACAATCAGAAGAGTAAATACCTTTTTAGAAAATATTGATAAAATCCCAATGGACAAAGATCTTGCTAAAAGATATATTGCAGAAGCAAGATTTATAAAAGCTTTTAATTATTTTGATTTATCTCAGCGCTTCGGAGCACTTCCATTAGTGCAGAAATCAGGCGAATTAGATGGCGCCTCTCTTACACCTGTTTCTGAAGCTGAAATTGATGATTTTGTAACCAGTGAATTAAATGCTATTGAAAATGATTTACCAGCTATCTATACCTCCGGTCAAGATAAGGGTAGAATAACAAAAGGAGCCGTATTAGCATTTAAGGCAAGGGTCTATTTATACACAGGAAAATATAAAGAAGCCTACGAAGCTGCTCAACTGGTAATGAATTCCGGAATTTACGGGCTTTTCAATACAGCTTCAGTAGACACAAGTACAGACTATGATAGCTTTGTTACTTTTACTTCTACTACGGATAAAGATAATTTTTACAAAGGTTTAAGTAATTATCAGGCATTATTCTGGGCTAAAAATGAAGGCAGTATAGAATCAATTTTAGAAGCTCAATATGTACCAGATTCAAAAGGAACATATAGCAACTACATGACCCTTCTTCTACTGCCCAATGAAGAGAGTGGATGGAGCTCTATCACCCCAACAATTGATTTAGTGAATGCATATTGGAAAAAAGATGGAACAGCATTTACACCTCCTTCTAATGATACAAGAGCATTAAACTATAACAATGGAAATCCAAATGGCTCCTACCTGGACGAATTCAAAAACAGAGACACCCGTTTATATGCAAGTATTATGCACCCAAATGGTCCTTGGTCCTATCTAAAAGGCTTTGGAACGAACCATCTGTTCACATGGGGTAAAGGAGGAAACAATACATCAAAAATTGGCTATAACTATAAAAAAATGGCAGACTATAACTCATTAGATGAAAACTTGAATGCAAGTAATAATTTTATGCTGATTCGCTATGCAGAGGTATTGCTTACTTATGCTGAAGCAAAAAATGAATTTTATGGGCCAGATGCCTCCATTTATGATGCATTAGATAAAATCAGAAGTAGAGTAGGCATGACAGGAGTTAGCAGAACTCAGACAAAGGAGACCTTGAGGAATATTATTAGAAATGAAAGAAGAATAGAGCTCGCTAATGAAGGACATAGATTCTATGATATCAGGAGATGGAAAATTGCTCCCAATGTAATGAAAACAGTCTATGATATCACAAATACACAGGTTGCAACAAGAGTCTGGAATGATAAATTTTACAGATTCCCTTATCCTCAGACTGCAGTGGATTTAAATCCAAAATTAAAAGAAGCCCAGGCAGCAAAAGGGTACTGATTTTTGAAAGTTTTAATATTACAAAAGATTATAGTTATTTTATCTGAAATATTTATCATATTTTCTTAGGGTAGTATAAAATGTAAATTAATAGATAAAGTCAACATACATGAATACAGTTTTAAATCCAAAAATTCAAAAGATTTTACTCCTGAGTTCTTTTCTTTTCCTCTCCATTGAAAAAACCAAGGCTCAAAATATTGAGAATGTTTCTAAGAAAGGAGAAACTTCTGTAGAAGTTTTGCTTTCCGGCAACAAAAAAATGGTAATAGATTTTTATGGAGAAAATATTTTCAGATTATTTTTAGATCCCAAAGGTGGAGAAATAAGAAATCCGGAAGCGGTGCCTCCTGCTCAGATTTTGGCAGATCAGCCCAGAAAAAAAGTAAAAGGAATTGCTATTAATAATCTATCACAGACTGTTTCTGTCTCCACCAATAAAATTAAAATAGAAATTGAAAAGGCTACTTCTCTATTTAAAGTATTTGACTTGAACCTTCACAAAGAGATCTTTTCTTTTATAGCTCCTATTGAATTTAACTCTAAAGAAGTAGTACTGACTTTATCTCAGGGAAAAGATGAATATTTCTATGGAGGCGGTGTGCAGAATGGGAGATTCTCCCATAGAGGAAATACTATTTTTATTGTAAATCAAAATAACTGGACTGACGGTGGCGTAGCATCTCCCAATCCTTATTACTGGTCCACAAATGGATATGGTTTTATGTGGCATACCTTCAAAAAAGGATATTATGATTTTGGTAAACAAAATAAAAATGAAGTGAAACTGGCTCATGAGACTAATTATCTGGACGTTTTCTTTATGGTAGATGATCAGCCTAAATCTTTGTTGAATGATTTTTACCAGCTTACAGGAAACCCTGTACTTTTGCCTAAGTTCGGTTTTTATGAAGGACATCTTAATGCCTACAACAGAGATTATTGGAAGGAAGACGATAAAGGAATACCATTTGAAGACCGAAAAAGATATAAAGAGAGCCAAAAAGACAATGGAGGAGTTAAAGAATCGTTAAATGGTGAAAAAAACAATTATCAGTTTTCAGCCAGAGCAGTTATAGACCGTTATAAAAATGCAGATATGCCATTAGGATGGATATTGCCCAATGATGGGTATGGAGCTGGATATGGACAAACAGAAACTTTGGAAGGCAACGTCGCCAATTTAAAATCATTTGGAGCATATGCCAGAAAAAATGGCGTAGAAATAGGATTGTGGACACAGTCAGATTTACATCCAAAAGAAGGAGTAGCTGCTCTTTTGCAGAGAGATATTATAAAAGAAGTGGGGGATGCAGGCGTAAGAGTTTTAAAAACGGATGTCGCCTGGGTAGGTCCTGGCTACTCATTCGGGCTGAATGGTATTTCAGATGTAGCTCAAATAATGCCACGCTATGGTAATGGAAGTCGCCCTTTTATTATTTCGCTGGACGGATGGGCGGGTTCACAACGATATGCAGGTATCTGGACCGGAGATCAAACTGGCGGAGAGTGGGAATACATCAGATTTCATATTCCTACGTACATAGGTTCAGGCTTGTCTGGCCAGCCTAATATTACTTCGGATATGGATGGTATTTTTGGTGGGCAAAACCCGGTTATCAATACCAGAGATTTTCAATGGAAAACCTTCACTCCCATGCAGCTTAATATGGATGGCTGGGGAGCCAATGAAAAGTATCCTCACGCCTTGGGTGAACCAGTTACTTCTATCAACAGAAATTATTTGAAATTAAAGTCGAGCTTACTTCCTTATACTTATAGTGTGGCTAAGGAAGCTGTAGATGGATTGCCAATCATCAGAGCAATGTTTTTACAACAGGCTAATGATTATACCCTCGGAAAATCTACTCAGTACCAGTATCTGTATGGTCCCTATTTTTTAGTGGCTCCCATATATCAAGCCACAAAAATGGATAAAGAAGGGAATGATATCAGAAATAATATTTACCTCCCAAAAGGAAATTGGATTGATTACTTCACAGGACAAACGTATGAAGGAGGAGTTATTTTAAATCATTTCGATGCACCCATTTGGAAGCTTCCTCTATTTGTGAAGCCAGGTGCTATTATTCCGATGGTAAATGCTAATAATAATGTTAGTCAAATCAATAAAAAATTAAGAATTTATGAAGTGTATCCTTCAGAAAAATCCAGTTTTACAGAATATGATGATGATGGCGTAACCGAAAATTATAAGAAAAACGAATCTGTAAGCACTCTTATAGAAAGTAATGTAGTTAAAAATACTGCGACAATAAGCATTTCTCCTGCTCAAGGTAATTTTAATGGTTTTGAAAAAGAAAAAATAACAGAATTTAGAATTAATGTTACTAAAAAACCATCCGGTGTAAAACTTTCTATTGGAGGAAAAAATATAAAGCTGAAAACAGTAAATACGTTAGATGAATTCAATAGTGCCACAAACGTATATTTTTACAATAGTCAACCGGAATTCAATAATTTCTCTACAAAAGATTCTGAATTTTCAAAGTTTTCAATTACCAGAAATCCACAACTTTGGGTAAAATCAGAAATCACCGATATCAGCAAAAACAAAGTAGAGCTTGTCATTAAAGATTACCAATTTACCAATTCCAATCAATTGAAAAATAATTCCGGGGCATTGGCAGAACCTTTAAAACCAGTCACTTCCGAAAATACAAACACTGCCTATTCAATACTGCCATCGTGGAATAAAATACCTAATGCTGATTATTACGAAATACTATATAATAATATGGTATACAGTAATATAAAAGATAGTTCTTTCTTGTTTGAAGGATTAGCTCCTGAAACAAAATATGATTTCAAAGTAAGAGCTGTAAATAAAACCAATACTTCTGCTTGGGTTTCTTTTTCATCCCAAACCAATAAAAATCCTTACGAATTTGCGATTAAAGGGATAAAAGCCACCGCTACAATTCCAAGTCAGGAAGGAGAAGGGATAGAAAATCTTTTTGATCAGGATGTGAGTACAGGCTGGCATTCAGATTATGAAAAGAGCAAGGTTCCTTTTGAAATGATTTTAGATTTAGGATCTGTGAATACAATAAGTAAATTGGAATACATCCCTAGGAGCAGCGGTTACAACGGAATATGGATGAAAGGTAAAGTTTCACATAGTGCTAATAAAAAAGATTGGACAGAACTTGGCTCTTTTATCTGGGATAGAAATAACAAAACCAAATCTTTGGATTTTGCCACACATCCTACCACACGATTCATTAAAATTGAAGTCAGCAATGCCTTCAGAAACTTTAGTTCTGGAAATGAGCTATACGTTTTTAAAGTACCAGGTTCTGTAAGTTTGCTTTCTGGTGATATCAATAATGATCAGAAAATTGATAGGAATGACTTTACTTCATATATGAATTATACAGGTTTGAGAAAAGGAGATTCTGACTTTGAGGGATATATCAGTAATGGTGATATTAATAAGAACGGTTTCATTGATGCATTTGATATTTCTAACGTCGCTACAAAAATTGATGGAGGGATAAATGATGAAGAGTTGAAACCACTGCAAGGTGGCATCGCAGTTTCTGTCTCAAAACAGCAATATGCTAAGAATGATATTGTAGAAGTAGTGGTAAAAGGTAATAATCTACAATCTGTAAATGCACTGAGTTTTGCCATTCCATATAACCAGCAGGAACTGGAATATATAGGTATTACACCATTACATATTAAACAAATGGAAAACCTCACTTATGATCGATTGCATACCAATAAAGAGAAAGTATTATATCCTACACTCGTTAATACAGGGCAAAAACAACCTTTAGAAGGCACAACAGATTTATTCATTCTTAAATTTAAAGCCAAGCGAAACGGATCATTTAATATAAAAGCTGTTAACGGATTACTGGTGGATAAAACACTGAATTCTATTGACTTTTAATCCAGAAGTTTAAAGCTAAAAAATAAAGGCTCGGATTTTATAATCTGAGCCTTTGTTCAAAATAATTATAGAGAATTTCTTATGATTAAATTAGAAGCATTTTCAATTCTTCCTTCTTTGGAATTAAGAACCATTTCCGCCAAAATTTTTCCCATTTGCCAAAAATCCGTAGAAATTGTAGTAATGCCATTTTCTACAATACCTTTAAGAGGCGTTTCGTTGTAGGAGATAATTCCAAAATCCTTTCTGATCTTTAGCTTCTGCTTTTTAGATTGCTTAATGACATTGACCAAATGCTTATCATCTACAATAATAAATACGTCTCCATTCAGGATTTCTCTATCAGTAAAATTACAGATGATCTCATGCTTCATTTTATACTGCTCACAAAAACTGGTAAATCCTTTTACCATACCTACAGGCTCTTTTTGCCCGGGAAAAATAAGAATTAATCTTTGATAGGCTTCAAGCTTAGTTTTTGCTTTTAATAACCCATTGTGCATATCTTTTGCAAAATTCTGATGTACTGATGAATATTCCCTTAAAAATATATTGGTTTGATCCAATATATATACGTCTTTCTTAGGAAGCATCTTAATAACGGGAGCTGTATCATTCATATTCCCGGGCATAATGATATATTTTGTGTAGCTTCCATCGTTTTCTTCTATTAATTTCTTGAAGACATCAATATTGAAATAATGGAAAAATACATGTACATTCGCTCTTTGCTGTATCTCTTCCAAAAAGGAATAATAAAGATTTTCCTTAAAAGCATTCAGTTCATCAAACAGTAAAAAAATGCGCTCTTCAAAATTCCAATCAGTACTTTTTATATAGTATCCTTTGCCCAAAATAGCATTTACTATTCCTTTCTTTTTCAGTATCTCGTAGGCATATAGAACAGTGTCTCTGGAAATACCGAATTCCATACACACTTTATTGATGGAAGGTAATTTGTCATTTTTTTTTAGTAGTTGTTGGGCAAGAGCTTGTTCAATGGAATTTATAATCTGTTGGTATTTAGGAATAACTGAATCGGGGATTATTTTAATAAGCTTCATAACATTGCCAATTTTTTAAACTAGTAGTAAATATACAAAAACCGGTAGGAACAAGTATGGTTGTGTTTTTCAAATTTATACATTTGATAATAGAAGGTTTTCTTTTGTGTGATTTTAGTGTGAAAGATTCAGAATTGTTCTAAATGATCTATTAAGAGTGCTAAACTATTAAATACTTTATAGTACTTGAAAGTGCTGGACAGTATAGAAATCTATGATAAACTTACTATAAAAATTTTTAAGCGTGGGAAAACTATCGACACTTGATTTTGTTATATTTCTAATGTATTTTTTTGTTGTAACAGTATATGGCCTATGGATATACAATCGGAAAAAATCAAAAACTACAGGAAGTAAAGATTATTTCCTTGCAGAGGGCTCATTGACATGGTGGGCAATTGGAGCGAGTTTGATTGCATCTAATATTTCAGCAGAACAATTTATTGGGATGAGTGGAGAAGGTTTTTTCACGGGAGTAGCTGTTGCTGCTTATGAATGGCTGGCTGCCATTGCACTGATAATTATTGCAGTATGGTTTATTCCTATTTACCTCAAAAATAAGATTTATACAATGCCTCAGTTTTTGGAAACACGATATAATAAGGCTGTTTCTCTTATTATGGCTGTTTTTTGGCTATTTTTATATGTAATTGTTAATCTTACTTCCATTCTTTATTTAGGAGCTGTAGCTATTGATTCATTGCTCGGTGGAGGGCATCTGCATATCATTATGGTTGCACTTTTACTAATGGCTTTGTTTATTGGATTGGGTGGAATGAAAGTCATTGGCTACACGGATGTTATTCAGGTGGCTGTTCTTATTATTGGTGGCTTTGCTACAGTTTATATGGCATTACAGGTTGTGGATCAAAGAATTAATGGTACTGCTGTTGGAAATGCTTTAATGGGTTTAAATACCCTTTTGAAAGAAGCTCCGGGACATTTCAAACTCATTCTTGATAAACCACAAATTACCACCACTACTTTATCAATGTCAGAAAATTTAGCGGTACGGAAATATATAGTTTTGCCGGGTTTAGCAATGTATCTTGCTGGACAATGGATTGTACAACTTAATTATTGGGGATGTAACCAATACATTACCCAAAGAGCATTAGGAGCAGATCTAAAAACAGCAAGAACGGGAATTTTATTTGCAGGATTTTTGAAACTTTTTATGCCTCTAATTGTTGTGCTTCCTGGTATTGCAGCTTATGTACTTTATACAAAAGGTCATTTGTCCAATTTTAATGGGGTGAAAGACAGTGCTTATTCTGCAATCCTGGGGCTGCTTCCATCCGGACTTAAAGGTCTTGCAGTGGCTGCTTTAACAGCTGCAATAGTAGCATCACTTGCTGGAAAAGTAAACAGTATATCCACCATTTTTACTTTAGATATTTATAAAAAATATTTAAAAACCAATACATCTGAATCGCAAATGGTAAGAACAGGACGTTTGACAATTATAGTGGCGATGCTTATTGCTTTGGTATTTACATGGACAGATATTTTGGGAATCGGTGGTGAAGGTGGTTTTACATTTATACAAAAATATACCGGTTTTATTAGTCCGGGTGTATTTGCTATGTTTATTTTAGGAATGTTTTGGAAAAGAACTACCGGAACTGCTGCTATAGTTGGAGTTATGCTCGGTTTTTTATTATCTATATTCTTTAACAGTTTTGCAGTTGAACTATTTGGAAAAGAAACATGGATGTATACAGCATTCACTTATGAAAAGTTGGAAAATGGCATGGTAAAATCCATTACAGAGATTCCTTTCCTGATCAATATGGGTTGGTCATTTTTCATTACTGTAGTGGTAATGGTACTCTTAAGTGTCTTTGGCCCAAAAATAAATCCAAAAGCTTTTGTTACAGACAAAAATATGTTCAATGTGGACAATAGAACATTATTCCTGATCGTCATTATTGTATTAATTCTCACTGCTATTTATGTTCGTTTTTGGTAACAGGAATAATTTTGAGTTTTGCATTTGAAGAATTTTAACAAGTTTCATAATATTTAAATATTTTTTCAACTGGTGGTAAAGCTGCAAAAACCGGTGGTAACCAGTATGGCAGCATCAGGTAAATTTATAAATTTGTTTTAATACATAATTAACTTTAATCGCTAATACAACATATACAATGAAGTTTATTAAAAACATAATTTTAGCCTTTTGTTTAGTGGGAGCAACTGTAATAAATGCCCAGCAAAAACCTCTTAAATATGAATCTTTCAAAATTGAAGATGGAGAATTTAAATTGAACGGACAGTCAATTAAATTGCATTCTGGTGAGATTCATTACGCCAGAATTCCCCAGGCTTATTGGAGACATCGGTTACAAATGGTTAAAGCTATGGGTTTAAATACGATAGCTACTTATGTTTTTTGGAATTATCATGAAATAGCTCCTGGAAAATGGGATTTTCAAACCGGAAATCGAAACTTAGCTGAATTTTTAAAAATAGCAAAAGAAGAAGGTTTAATGGTAATCCTTCGCCCAGGTCCTTATGTATGTGCAGAATGGGAATTCGGTGGTTATCCCTGGTTTTTACAAAACGACAAGGATATGAAAATCAGAGAATATAATACTCCATTTTTAAATTCAACAAAAGCTTATTTTACAGAGCTTTATAAGGTGGTGAAACCTTATTTGATTGTTAATGGAGGTCCTATTGTTATGGTGCAGGGAGAAAATGAATTCGGATCTTTTGTTAGTCAACGGGAGGACATTAAGTTGGAAGATCATAAAAAATACAGTTCTTCAGTATTTGATCAATTAAAAGAAGTTGGTTTCAAAGGAATGGAGTTTTTTACCTCAGATGGAGACTGGTTATTTGAAGGAGGTGCTTTGCCTGGCGCTTTACCAACGGCAAATGGAGATGAAGACCCGGAAAATATTAAGAAAGAGGTGAAAAAATACCATAATGGGAAAGGCCCTTTTATGGTAGCGGAATACTATCCGGGCTGGTTAGACCATTGGGCAGAACCTTTTCCCCGTAAAGCAGCAGAAAGAGTAAAAGGTCACATTGAAAAATTCATGAATAATGATATTTCTTTTAATATTTATATGGTACATGGAGGAACTAACTTCGGATTTACCTCTGGAGCTAATTACGATAAAGATCATGCTATACAGCCAAGTATGACCAGTTATGATTATGATGCACCTATTACTGAGGCAGGTTGGGAAACCGAAAAGTATATGAAATTAAGAGAATTATTAAAAAATTCCTCTACCCCTCCTGTTCCTTCTAGAATTCCAGTTATTAAGATTGCGGGTATTCAACTATCTCAGACAATTGATTTAGAAGATTTAAAAAAGAATATAAAACCAGTAATTAATGATAATCCTTTGACTTTTGAGCAGTTAAATCAAGGGCATGGCTATGTTTGGTATAGCAAAAATTTTAATCAGCCCATTAAAGGAACTTTAAAACTAGATGGATTAAGAGATTATGCGATTGTATATGTGAATGGGGAAAAAGTAGGAGAGCTTAACCGTTATTATAAAAAATATGAATGTAATGTTAATATACCCTTCAATGGAAAATTAGACATTATAGTAGAAAACATGGGGAGAATTAATTACGGGTCTGAGATTAATAAGAATACAAAAGGAATTATTTCCCCTGTATTTATTAATGACCGAAAAATAACAGGAGATTGGGAAATGTACGGACTTCCTTTTGAAAAGGCTCCGGTAATTGATGCAAAACAAAAATCCGATGTGAAAGAGAACAGACCAGTTATCTATAAAGGGAATTTTAATGTATCGCAGGTGGGAGACACTTTTTTAGATATGCGGCCTTTCGGAAAAGGGATTGTATTTGTCAATGGAATTAATCTGGGAAGATATTGGTCGGTAGGACCACAACAGACTCTGTATTTACCGGGATGTTACTTAAAAAAGGGGAATAATGAGATTGTTATTTTTGAACAGAAAAATAATAAACTTCAAAAAGAATTAAACACATTATCCGAACCTATTTTGGACAAATTAAACCCTGAAAACGGGTCAAACTGATATAAATAATAAACTCAGTATGAGTAATTCATTTAATAGCAAAAATCATCCACATAGAAGATATAATCCTTTATTGGATGAATGGGTTTTGGTATCACCTCAAAGGGCTAAACGCCCATGGCAGGGACAAGAGGAAAAGCCCTTAACAAGCATTCAAAATCAATATGATCCAAAATGTTATTTATGTCCCGGAAATTCAAGAGCTAATGAGACCCAAAACCCCCATTATGAAGGTGTATATGTATTCGATAATGATTTTGGAGCTTTATTGAAAGAAGAAGTAACCACAGATAAAGCGGATGATGAAGAGGATGAGTTATTTAAAATGAAACCTGAAAGAGGAATTAACCGGGTCATCTGCTTTTCACATGACCATTCATTGACTCTTCCTGAAATGTCTGTAGAAGCAATTACAAAGGTGGTGTCCGTCTGGAAAGAAGAATATCAGAGTCTGGGGAAACTGGATTATATTAATTATGTTCAGATTTTTGAAAACAAAGGGGCAGTGATGGGTTGTAGTAATCCTCATCCTCATGGTCAGATTTGGGCACAGGCATCCATTCCTTCTCAAGTGGTCAGAACACAGCAAAATTTGAAAAGCTATTATGATAAACATGGAACAACTCTTTTGTATGATTATCTTCAAAAAGAAATTGAAAGTAAGGAGCGAATTATTTTAGAAAATAAAGGTTTTGTGGCTCTGGTTCCATTTTGGGCAACCTGGCCCTATGAAACAATGATCATTAGTAAGATACCTTTAAATAGTCTATCGGATTTTTCACATGAGGACCAGGCTTTATTTGCTCAGATATTGAAAGATCTGACCACGAAATACGATAATATTTTCTCAATTTCTTTCCCTTATTCTGCAGGAATACATCAGGCACCTACAGACTTGGAATCACATGAAGAATGGCATTTTCATATGCATTTTTATCCTCCTTTGCTTCGTTCAGCTAGTGTGAAAAAATTCATGGTAGGATACGAAATGTTAGCAGAAGCCCAAAGAGATATTACTCCCGAACAAAGTGCTGAGATTCTTAAAAAAAGCTCAACAATTCATTATAAAAATAAATAGAATAGCTCTTCATAAAAATAGACTGTTTTATAAATCAGATACCAATACATGTCAAATAATAAATATATTGATTCTTTAATTAGTGAAGGTGATATTCCTCAATTTAGAGAGTTGTACGGACAAAACTCAGAATTATTACATCAGCAGGCAATCCGGTATACCAAAACATTATCTCGTTTTAAAGAAATTTTTGGAGAAAAAGAGGTTTCTGTTTTTAGTTCACCGGGGCGAACCGAAATTGGAGGTAACCACACAGATCATAATCATGGTCGCGTATTAGCGAGTGCCATAAACTTAGATAATATAGCCGTTGCTGCTAAAAATAACTCCAATGTGATCCGGATTGAATCTTCAGGTTATCAGTCATTTGAAGTAGATTTGAACCACCTTATTCCCAATCAGAACGAATTTTTAACCTCTAATGCCCTTGTTCGTGGAATTAATGCCCGATTAAATGAATTGGGATATAAAATAGGAGGATTTGATGCTGTAATTGATGGATGCGTTCCTAAAGGTTCCGGATTAAGTTCATCAGCATCATTTGAGGTTTTAATTGGCGCAATTGTAAGTCATTTATTTAATGATGGTAACATAGATCCTATACTAAATGCCCGTATTGGACAATATGCAGAAAATGTTTTCTTTGGAAAACCTTGTGGATTAATGGATCAGGTAGCTTGTTCAGTGGGAGGATTGGTAATCATCGACTTTGCAGACGTAATCAATCCTGTTGTTAAAAAAGTAAATTTTGATTTTGAATCTACTGGTTTTTCTTTAGTGATCACAGATACTCAGGGCGATCACACTAATTTGAATGATGAATACGCTGTTTTACCTAAAGAAATGAAAGACGTTGCCGCCCATTTAGGATGTAGTGTGCTGAGAGAAACCACTCTGGAAAAAGTGATGGATATCGCCCCTTCTATCCGTAAGAAAGTAGGAGACCGGGCTATTTTAAGAGCCATTCATTTTGAATGTGAAAATGACCGGGTAGTAGACGAAGTGACTGCATTAGAGAATAATGATTTTAAAAAATTTTTGCAATTGGTCATAGACTCGGGGCATAGTTCGTATATGTACAATCAAAATGTTTATGTAGCAAATAATATACGTGAACAAGCCGTGTCATTGGGACTAGCTTACAGCGAATTGGTACTAAAAGGTGCCGGAGCCTGGCGTGTGCATGGTGGAGGGTTTGCAGGAACAATACAGGCCTTTGTCCCTGAAAATTTACTTGATAAATATACCACAACTTTAAATCATTTATTTGGAGCAGGTTCCTGTCATCCCTTATTCATCAGGCAAAAAGGAGTTGTTAAATTAGACTTTTAAAAATGGGTGTCATCAATGAAGTGACTTTTAATACAGTTCACAACCAACAAAAAGTCCGGTTATTTACTCTTAACAATCAAAATGGAATGATTGTACAGGTGACAAATTATGGGGCAATTATAGTGAGCATTAATGTGAAAGATAAAGACGGAAAACAGGCAGATGTGGTACAGGGGTATGAAACAGCACAAGAATACATAGACAATAATGAATTTTATCAAGGTGCCATTTGTGGGAGATGCGCTAATCGTATCAGGAAAGGAAAATTCATGTTAAACAGAAAAGAATACTCATTAACAGTTAATAATGAAGATAATCATTTACATGGTGGTCTGAAGGGTTTTGATAAAAAATTATGGGATGTTAAAGAATCTTCTGCCTCGGAAGTGACTTTTCAATACACTTCTCCTGACGGGGAAGAGGGCTACCCTGGTACACTATCTGTAACGGTAACTTATTCCATTAATGAAAATAATGAATTAAGGTTAGATTATTCAGGGACAACAGACCAGGAAACCATACTCAATCTGGTAAACCATTCTTATTTTAATTTAGCAGGAGAGGGTAGTGGGACAATAAATAACCATCAATTGCAGATTGAGGCTGATTTTTACACTCCTCTTACAAAAAATCTTGAACCTACAGGCGAGATTTTAACAGTAAAAAATACTCCGTTTGATTTTACCTCCTTAACAGGTATTGGAGACAGAATTAATACGGATCATGATCAACTTAAGATTGGAAATGGATATGATCATAATTTTGTTTTAAAGCACCCTATTCATCGTTTAGATTTAGTAGCTACTGTTATAGAGCCACGGTCCGGTAGAAAAATGGAAGTCTTTACCACTATGCCGGGTTTGCAGTTATATACTGCCAATTGGATAAAAAATATAAAAGGAAAAGAAGATCACATCTACCAGGAAAGAGAAGCTTTTTGTTTAGAAACGCAAAATTTTCCCGACGCTATTAATCAATCTCATTTTCCATCACCTATACTAACTCCTAAAAATGTATATAAACATTCAACTATATACAAATTTTCAGTTTATTAATATCCAATTAGACTTAACAATTGATTAATTTTTGATGTGGCTCAACTTTAGAGACCGCTGAAAAGAAGTTCCATATAAAAAACAAAAAACCTCTAAAATAAATTAGAGGTTTTGAAGTGGTTTCTCCAGGAATCGAACCAGGGACACATGGATTTTCAATCCATTGCTCTACCAACTGAGCTAAGAAACCATTTATGTTTTCGTTTATTACTTCGTTGTTTTAAAGTGATGCAAAAGTATAACATTTTATAATACCGTACAAGTTTTTCGGTTAATTTTTTTGAATAAATATGCTGGTATAACTGGATTATAGCTTTAATGTATTGTTCATCAGTCTTTTGGTATGTTTTATTTTTTTTCTGTTTTTTGAATATAATTCTCAAAGAGCCTTATTAAAAGATTTTCAGACCTGATATCTAGCGATTTTTTCCAAAAATATTGTACTTACAAAGAATGGAGGAGAAGATTTTTTCTGCTGGACTATTTTTGGAGTTAAATTGTTGCTTCTTTAAACAATGTTAAACAGGCCATAAAATAATCCGATTTTTAATTGTGAAAAACAGCAAACACTTGATTTATAATACTTAATTCACCTAACAAGTGTTAGTCGTACTATTACTACATTTTTTTAAATTTAATAATAAACACTATTTGCTTTTTATAAATACATCTATATTTGGTGATATAGAAAGCAAACAATCACAATACATTAACCATTAAAATTTATAATCATGGCAGAAAGAAACTCAAGAGGAATTTTAAAATTCAACAACGGAGAAGGACAAAAGCTATTAAAACTTAATTATAGCGTATCAAGAGCTACAGATGTATCAGGACGTGTAGCATCAGATCCTTCCAATGCTCTTATCAAAATTACGGTGGAAGCTACGGATAAATCAGACATCCTGGAAAGTTTACTGAACGGAAAGTATAAGCCTACAGTAGGAGAGATTACTTTCAACAAATCTCACGAAGAAGGAACACTAACAACATTAAAGTGGAACAATGGTTATGTAATTCAGCATGAAGTAGATTTCGACGCTGTGGATGACAACAGTATGTATATTAGTTTTGTGGTAAGTGCAGAGCAGATAGATCTGGGGAATTCTTCGTACTTCGGAGCATGGCCTTCTTAAGCATATTCAGAATTTAAATATCAGGCAGAATAGTACACCCGTTTCAAGGGACACTGTTCTGCCTTTTTTAACCTTATAGAACGACTGTTTATTCCAAATAAAGTTCTGAAAAAACACCTAATCACTAGGAATAAAAATGCCTCAAATTCCGATAAGATTTCTGGGAATCATATTCCCGGATCAACCGTGTGGTAAAACTGGATATTGTGATTGAAGGCAAAATAATCAAACACTTCAAGCATTTCCGCCTACAGCATAGTGCGAGACGCCATCACAATTATGAACTTATTCTGGCCCATGATTCTCTTGGGAAAGCTCAATTGCAAGAACAGCCGAAGCTTACGGAGAATAGTTTTACTATTATGGTGAAGTACTTCATTTTGGCAAACTTCCGACTTCTGAAAACCGATCTCTCTTGTCTATGGAAGTAATGCGACAGATGTTCAGGTAGAACTGAATGCTGTTCATGCCAATCCTAAGTTTTTGTGGTATAACAGCAGCAGTCATACTAAAATGGAAGGCTCAGTATGACAAAAGATTTGTTTAAGGATACGGAGAAAACTCTAAAATTGATGGGGAGGTTACGTTTCTTTTAGATCAGGAGGAAGTAAATATTTTACAGAAAAATAATTATTTTAACCTTCCTAAATTTAAAGAATAGTGGGACAATGCAGACCACGATGAATATGTTGTTGAAGAATGTGAGTATAACGCTACCTGCGGTCCAGATAACCAACCTATGAATATTACAGAATGGAGAAAACAGCATCCTAAAAAATAATATATAAAGCACATTTAAATCTAACTGTGCTTTTATTTAAAAAAAATGGTAGCTTATCTTGTAAATACCTATGATTTTTTGTTCAATAAAAAATCATAGGAATAGGGTGGCTGGGAATCTAGAATTATGGGCTGTCTGATTTAAAAGCTAGTTTGGTACGAGTTCAGGGAATTATGGGACATGAATCGGAATAAATAGAAAAACAAAAAAACCTCTGACTAATCAGAGGTTCTAAAGTGGTTTCTCCAGGAATCGAACCAGGGACACATGGATTTTCAATCCATTGCTCTACCAACTGAGCTAAGAAACCATTATATTTTTGTTTGACTTACTTCGTTGTTTTAAAGTGATGCAAAAGTAGTAAGTTTTAGTATACAAAGCAAGTATTCATCGTACTTTTTTTGAATAAAGTTAAAAACTTACTGATTATCAGCTGGATTATTTTCCTGCTCCTTTCTGATTTGCTCGCTCATCTCCTCCAATACCGGTTTGATCGTGTTTTCCGGAAGATCACTGATTCGGATGTACATCAATCCGTCAATGGCATCATTGAAGTTAGGGTCAACGTTGAAAGCAATTACTTTAGCATTTTGTTTGATGTATTTTTTGATCAGAACAGGAAGTCTCAATTCAGGTTCAAGATCATCAATAATCTTGTCCAGCTTATTCAAATCAGACTCCATTTCCTCAAAGAAAATGTTTTTATCTCTGTCACGAAGCTTTACTTTATATTCATTCCTTGGAGTGATATACTGAGCTACTGCGGAATCAAAATAATTGGAACGCATAAACTCAATCATCAGCGATTTTGAGAACTCAGAGAACTTGTTCGAAATACTCACGCCACCCATAAGGAATTTATGATCAGGATTTCTCAGACATACATGCACAATCCCTCTCCATAAAAGGAAGAGTGGAAGAGGTTTCTGCTGATATTCCTGGCAGATGTAAGCACGACCCATTTCAATCACTTTTTTGAAGAAAGGATGAATGTCCTGTTCAAACTCAAATAAAGAGCTTGTATAGAAGCCTTTGATGCCGTATTTTTTCATTACCTCTCTACCCAATGCCATTCTGTAAGCACCAGCCAGTTTTTTCTCACCGTTATCCCATAGGAAAAGATGGTGGTAATGTTTGTCATACTCATCAAGGTCAAATGGAAGATTACTTCCCTCACCTACTGCACGGAAAGTAAGCTCTCTCTGACGTCCGATTTCCCTCATAATAGAAGGGATTTCTTCGTAAGTCGTAAAGTAGATCTCATAATTTCCGTTACTGAAAAGCATTTTATCAGTTCCTCTCAGTTTATCAACATCTTTAATAATGTCTTCCAGAGGAGTTTCATCAATGATATTCTGAACAATGTTTTCTTCCTTCAATAAAGGAAACTTTACCGATAAATTCTGAAGATTGATGCTTTGAGCAAGAGATTTTCTCTTTTCATAGTAAGATTTCATCATATACACCTTACGTTTCAGAAACTCTCCCAATTCCTCAATCGTTTCCATATCATCCATTGCCTTTACGGTAATAGGACGTCCGATTCTGATTCTGATAGGTTTTTCCCTGTCATTCATCATTTCTGCTGGAAGCATCAGTGTCTGTAAATTCGGGTGAAGCTTAGCCACCTGATAAAAAAGTCGGCTGTTCTTAGCATGGAAATACATAGGAACTACCGGCACTTTAGCCATTCTGATCAGCTTAAGTGCCGTTTTTTCCCATTCCTTATCTAAAATTTCTCCATAAGGATTGTTTTTATTAGAAACTTCTCCTGCCGGGAATATACCTACACAGCCTCCGTTTTGCAAATGCTTGAGGGTTTCTCGCATTCCTGAAGAGCTGCTGTACGCTTCTTTTCTGTTTTCAAAAGGATTTACAGCGATTACATACGGTTCCATAGGTTTGATCTTTTCCAAAAGGAAATTCCCCATTACTTTGAAATCCGGACGAACCTCTGTCAGGACCTTGCACATCAGAATACCGTCAATAGCACCCAGCGGGTGATTGGAAACGAGAATAAACGGTCCCGTTTTCGGAATCTTTGCCAGATCCTCTTCAAAAGCTACATAGCTTAGGTTTCTTTCTCTCACAAATGAGTCGAAAAAGTCTTTGCCTTCCTTGTCTTTTAATTTATCGTATAATTTATTTACTTCGTTTATTTTAGCAATGCTCATCACAGCAGATGCTACCGGGTTCTTGAGAAACCCAATTTTATTTAAGCCGGAAGCTTTGATCAGATCGTTTTTCGAAATTAAACTCATGTGTGTTTAGTCGCAATTAATATTATTGTGTTACCATTTGAAGAGTATTCTTGGAGATTTGTTCCAATAATACATTTTTTTCATGGTAAAATTTATCAATGTGATCCTTCTTCGCATTTCTTACTGTGAATAAAGATACATTTTTAATTGCTTCGGTTTTAAAAATTTTTTGAAGCTCTTCGTTGAGCTCATCAATATGATTAAATTTATCCTCAAGGCACAGTGCCAGAGAGATTGCAGAATTCTGCATCAGGGAAACTTTAATTTTGTACTTAGACAAGTATCCAAAAATCAGGCTCATATGATCTTCTGCAATAAAAGAGAAGTCTCTGGTAGAGATTTTCAAAAGATCCTGGTTTTCTTTCAGAATATAAGATTCTTCCTGTTGGTTTTTGTCGGAAGCACCTACTTTTGTTCCTTCTTTGGTAGGGTCTAAGAAAGATTTTACATAAAAAGGAATGTTTTTTTGCTGTAGCGGCTGTAATGTTTTTGGGTGAATAACACTTGCTCCATAATAAGCCATTTCAATTGCTTCTTCATAAGAAATGTTGGAAAGAAGAGTTACATCGTTGAATTTTCTCGGATCTCCGGTCATTACTCCCGGTACATCTTTCCAGATCGTCATTGCTTCTGCATTTAAGCAGTATGCAAAAATAGCAGCAGAGTAGTCAGAACCCTCTCTTCCTAACGTTACCGTAAAATTATTGTCGTCAGATCCAATAAATCCTTGTGTTACATAGCAGATTTCAGGATTTAGATGGGAAATAAACTCTTCTGTTCTTGCCCAGTCTACCGTGCCTTCTCTGTAAGAATTATCCGTTTTTACATAATCTCTGGCATCCAGCCACTGATTCGTAAATTGAATTTCATTCAGATACTCACTCACAATTTTAGTAGAGATCATTTCTCCGCAACTTACCACCTGATCGTATACGAAGTTGTAGTTAGGAGATTTATTTCTTCTTAAAAAAGAATCAATATCATCAAAGAAGAGATTAATTTCAGCAAAAACCGCATGATTTTCAGGAAAAAGTCCTTCCGCAATCTCCATGTGTTTTCGTTTTATCTTTTCGATCTCAGTTTGATAGTTATCTTTTTTGAAATAAAGTTCTACAACTTTTTCCAACTCATTTGTAGTCTTGCCCATTGCTGAAATTACCAGCAAGCATTTGGCAAATCCCTGGCTTTTTAGAACCATGGACACATTTTTTACACTGTCAGCATCTTTTACGGATGCTCCACCAAACTTGAAAATTTTCATTAAATTGTTAAAAATAAAATTGTTAGATAAAAAATTACATGAGTTTTTTACGGACGTCAAAATTATAAATTTACAACGAGATATGAAATAGCCTGGCGCAGAGATAGAATTAAGATTTCCTTAAAATCAACAAATAATGAAATAATTTATTTTTTTGTGGGTCTTAGCAAACAAATTTGGAGGTGTAATTTTTAATAATGACCAGGTGTTATGTTATGTTTTATTTGTATTGTGTTGAAATACAGTACTTAATCTCTTTTTTAATTAAATTTTCTTAATGCAATAAATTTTCCGAAATTTGGGCAAAACGTAAAAAGAAAAATATGTCAAATCAACCATTACAGACTTTAGGAGAATTTCTTATAGATAAACAGGACGATTTTCAGTATTCTACAGGTGAATTCTCTCGTCTTCTAAGTGCAATAAGATTGGCTTCGAAAGTGGTAAACAGAGAAGTAAATAAAGCCGGAATCGTAGATATTACAGGGGCTGCAGGAAACCAAAACGTTCAGGGAGAAGAGCAGCAGAAATTAGACGTTATCGCTAACGAAATTTTTATTACGGCTTTGTCTCAGAGAGAGGTTGTTTGTGGTATTGCTTCTGAAGAAAATGACGACTTTATTGATATTAAATGTGGTGAAAACGGACATTTGAGTAAATATGTTGTATTAATTGATCCTTTGGACGGATCTTCCAATATTGACGTAAATGTTTCCGTAGGAACTATTTTCTCGATCTACAGGAGAGTTACAGAACCTGGAACACCGGTACAGTTGGAAGACTTTTTACAGAAAGGAATCAACCAGATTGCTGCAGGATATGTTATTTACGGTTCATCTACCATGATTGTTTACACAACAGGAAATGGAGTAAACGGATTTACATTAGATCCATCTTTAGGAACATATTATCTTTCTCATCCTAACATGACTTTCCCAAAAACGGGTAAAATCTATTCTATTAACGAAGGTAACTATATCAAATTTCCTCAGGGAGTAAAAAACTACCTTAAATACTGCCAGATGGAAGAAGGAGACCGCCCATATACTTCAAGATATATCGGTTCTTTGGTAGCAGACTTCCACAGAAACATGCTGAAAGGAGGTATTTATATTTATCCTTCTTATTCACAAGCTCCGAATGGTAAATTAAGACTTTTATACGAATGTAATCCAATGGCCTTTCTGGCAGAGCAGGCAGGAGCAAAAGCAACTGATGGATTCAGAAGAATTCTTGAAATAGAGCCTACAGAACTTCACCAAAGAATTCCTTTCTTCTGCGGAAGTATTGAAATGGTAGAAAAAGCTGAAGAATTTATGCGTATCGACAGCGTGAAATAAATGGAAGCAACATACTTACAATATTTATTACAATTTAAACGCCCGAGTGGAACATCTCGCGGCGTTTTGCTTGATAAAGAGACTTTTATTCTGACCATTTCCGAAGATGGAAGAAAAGGAGTAGGGGAATGCGCTATCTTCAGAGGACTGAGTTTTGATGACAGACCCGATTATGAAGAAAAACTGAAGTGGCTTTGTGAGAATATCAATCAGGATACCGACTTTTTGAAAGGAGAACTGAAAGAATTTCCTTCCATCTGGTTTGGATATGAGCAGGCCATTCAGAATTTAAGATATGGAGGCAGTCTATATTTTCCAAGTGAATTTACCGAAGGAAAGTCTGCCATTACCATCAACGGTCTGATATGGATGGGCGACGCAGCGTATATGGAAGAACAGATTCAGGAAAAACTGGAAAAAGGCTTTCACTGTATCAAATTAAAAATTGGTGTCGACTGGAAATCTGAGCATGTTATTCTTCAGAAATTAAGAGAAAAGTTCTCCAAAGAACAACTGGAACTTCGTGTGGATGCCAATGGGGGATTCAGTAAAGAGGAAGCGGTTACTGTTTTACAACAACTTGCTGATCTTCATATTCATTCCATTGAACAGCCTATCAAGGCTGGAAATTGGGATGATATGGCTGAGCTATGTGCAAGAACACCTACTCCGATTGCATTGGATGAAGAACTGATCGGAATTATTGATCCTGAAAAAAAGAAACAACTTTTAGAAAGGATAAATCCTCAATATATTATTCTGAAACCTGCCTTAGTAGGAGGATTTTCTGGTTCAGATGAATGGATTTCTCTGGCAGAAAATCAGAATATAGGTTGGTGGATTACTTCAGCTTTGGAAAGTAATATCGGCTTGAACGCCATTGCTCAGTATACATTTACCAAAAAAAATCCAATGCCTCAAGGTTTAGGCACTGGAGCTTTATTTGTCAATAATTTTGAATCCGATTTAGAACTCAGAAATGAGCTGCTGTGGTTCAAAATATAACTGTTAAAAATTAATTAGCATAATGGTGGAGGTGAATCCGGACAGGTAGTTTGTCCACAATAGTCAGGAGCCCATGATCTGCAGCACATGGCAACCGGATTCCAACTGTTGCATCCAAGAGGTGGTCTTCCTCCTTTGATTTTTTTTAATTCTCCTCTTTTGATTTTCTTTAGATTTTTCATGTTATTGATTTTATTTGATTGGTAAGTAAATGTCGATAACTATTTTGAATTATACAACATGTGGGGAATTATTTAATATTATTTAACAATTTCCCTGAAATATTTAGATAGTGTTGAATATGAATTTGGTTGGTTTCAGTTTTTTACCTGCAATCCCTTCCTGTTCAGAATATTTGAATTTTTTTTAATCCGGTCTGTAGGAGGACCTGGCAGTTATAGATCGAATATTTTGTTGATTTAGAGGTTGTTACTCAATTAAATCACATCTTTTACGAAAATGGCTTTCTTTATATAGTTTAATATATCAGAAAACCTTTTTTTAATCTGTCCCATAATTAAAAATTGTAATTCCCTAATAAATGAATTAGCAATCATTGTGCCATACTGATATTTCTTAGCTGATTTTTAACTTATAATTCATTTTTTGGAGATTATTTTAATTATTTGTTAAGAAAAAATTGTGAAAATGTTTTCACTATCTTTGGATCTGTTGGAAATAAGATTTCTGTCAATTCCATATAAATTTTGGAAAATATCATGCTGTACCTGCGAGCTTGAAAGATATCCCCAATGATTTCCTACTTCATATTTAAGACTATTGAGAAGATCATCTTTTACAAAGGTACAGTCGATGACAGACACAATATCTTTATATTGATCAATACCGCTCGGACCATTTTTACCCAGCCTTGGAGTGAGAATATTTTTCGTGAACTGAGAAGCCGCCAGAATAATATCCTGTCTGTTTAAGTAAATAGAAATCCTGTTAGCCAGTAAGGGCAGCTTATTAAATGAATCCTCAGCATCTTCAAATACTTTATAGCTCACGTCAGCATTTAACAGGATGACCTGGTCGATAACACGAAGGATATTTTCCCTTTTAAGGCTGTATAACATACTTTGAAGCACTCTGTTTCCCATAGAGTGAGCCACAAGATGTATTCTTTGATTGCAGGGAGCAAGATCCCGGTTGGAAAAAATATCTTTTAAAAACTGAGTATAGAAATAGAACAATCTCATCAAAGATGTTCCCGAATTGATGCTGGAAGCTTTATCATCAAAATAACTCAATGGGATTATACTGCTGGAGGCGGGCCAGCTTACAAATAAAATATGCTCAACAGGAGAGGATGGATTATCAATAAATATTTTTTTCAGATCAAGTATGGCTTTTAACTCATCATCAAAATCATATAAATAACCATGGATGAATATCATGACATCGCTTCTGTCTTTTGTAGAAGACATGTTTTTGTACAATTCATAAAACATTCTTTGGGTGCCACCAAGATTATTGGCTTTAAGAGGGGAGTTTTTAATTCCTTTTTCGCTCAACAGAACGTCTAAAACCTCTTCATACCCCTGTTTTTCAGGCTCAGAAAAAAGTTTGTAATCTAAAATGTTTCTGTTGGTATAGTCTTTTTTCTTTTTGGCCTGTGCAGTAGAGTCCTTATAATTGTCAAAATTGCATTTGGCGATCCTGAAATTGGGAATCGAGTATTCTTCATTGGAAAAAGAGTCTACTCTTTCACCTTTATGCCGGATAATTTTCCGGTTGCTTAAGATATAAACGGCCATAACGGTTAATGGTTAAAATGGTATTAGCTTTCCGAAATTAGTGAAAAATATTGAAATACAACAGGTAAGGCATTTAAATTACCACTTTTACAAAAGCTTATTTTTCCGTAACTTTGTGAAACTTTTTTTGCAAAAAAAATAAAAGCTACTTTAATGGAAGAAGAAAAAAAATCACTCAATTTTATTGAGCAAATTATAGAAGATGATCTGGCAAACGGTTTAAGAAGAGATCAGATCCGTTTCCGTTTTCCACCTGAACCCAATGGTTATCTGCATGTAGGGCATACAAAAGCCATCTGCATCAACTTTGGGCTTGGTGAAAAATACAATGCTCCGGTAAACCTTCGTTTCGACGATACGAACCCTGAGAAAGAAGAACAGGAATTCGTAGATTCTATTATGAAAGATGTAGAATGGTTAGGTTTCAAATGGGATAAAGTTTTGTATGCATCCGATTACTTCCAGCAGCTTTATGATTGGGCAGTTCGGTTAATTAAAGAAGGAAAAGCTTACGTAGATGAGCAGCCGTCTGAAGTGATTACTGAGCAAAGAAAAAATCCTGCAGAGCCGGGAATTGAATCCCCATACAGAAATCGTCCTGTTGAAGAGTCTTTAGATTTATTCGAAAGGATGAAAAACGGAGAATTTGAAAGTGGTTCAATGTCTCTTCGTGCAAAAATTGACATGGTTTCACCCAACATGAATATGCGTGACCCTGTGATGTACAGAATTTTGAATAAACCTCACCACAGAACCGGTACAGCCTGGAAAATTTATCCGATGTACGACTGGGCTCATGGTGAATCCGATTATATAGAACAGGTTTCACATTCACTTTGTTCTTTGGAGTTTGAAAATCACAGACCTTTGTATAACTGGTATTTAGATCAGGTTTATGAAGAAGGAAATGTTAAAAACAAGCAGAGAGAATTTGCAAGGATGAATGTTTCCTATATGATTACTTCCAAAAGAAAGCTGCAAAGATTGGTAGCTGAAGGAGTAGTAACCGGATGGGATGATCCTAGAATGCCTACTATTTCAGGGATGAGAAGAAAAGGATTTACTCCTACTTCTATCAGAAACTTTATTGAAAAAGTAGGGGTAGCGAAAAGAGAAAACCTTATCGAAATTCAGTTACTGGATTTCTGCGTGCGTGAAGACCTGAATAAGGTTGCCAAGCGTGTAATGGCAGTAGTAGATCCAGTGAAATTAGTGATTGAAAACTATCCGGAAGATAAGGAAGAATGGTTAGAAACTGAGAATAATCCTGAACAGGAAAATGCAGGAACAAGAGAAGTACCATTTTCAAGAGAAATCTATATTGAACGTGAAGATTTCAAAGAAGAAGCTAACAATAAATTCTTCAGACTTAAATTAGGAGGAGAAGTTCGTTTGAAGTCTGCTTACATCATCAAAGCCGAAAGAGTGGAGAAGGATGAAAATGGTGAGATTACAACGATCTACGCTACGTATGATGAGAAGAGTAAGTCAGGAAGCGGAACAGAGGAAAGTTTAAGAAAAGTAAAAGGAACTTTACATTGGGTATCTGCAAAACATGCTATTCCTGTAGAAGTAAGAATCTACAACCAACTGTTTACAGTGGAACAGCCTGATGCGGAAAAAGATGTAGATTTCTTAAACTTCATCAATCCTGAGTCTGTAACTACAGTGAAAGGATTTGCTGAACCGAGCCTGAAAGAAGTTGCTGTGGGAGAACCATTACAGTTTCAGAGAATCGGATATTTTACGAAAGATCAGGATTCTACAGATGATACATTGGTATTTAACAGAACAGTAACATTGAAAGATTCTTATAAACCTGAATAATTTTAAGGAATAGATCATAAAAACAAAAAGCAGGACTTCATACAAGTCCTGCTTTTATTATTTAATAGCTTAAAATCTTGAAGTGTAGGATTCTACTTCAGAAAATCCTTGTCCTGATAGGCGGGATTCGGATATTTATAAAATCCCTCCCCGGTCAATACTCCCAGTTTTCCTTTATCAATATATTCTTTTTTTAATTTTTCTACAGCTTTTATCTTTAACGGATCCTGAGTTTCTTCAGCTTCCATCTTATTGATATTATAAGCCGTCGTAATTCCTACAATATCCAGAATACCAAATGGCCCTGCAGGTGCTCCTGTAGCTACCATCCATGTCTTATCAATGGTTTCTATATCTGATACTTCATCAACCCAGAGATTGACTGCAGCGCCAAGCAGCGGAACCAATAATGAATTGACAATATACCCGGGTTGTTCCTTCTGGATAGGCAGTGCTACCATTCCAATCGCTTTCGCAAATCTGATTACAGAATCAAATACCTCCTGAGAAGTTCCCGGATGCCGCATTACCTCTCCGGTATTGTGCTTCCAGATTTCATTGGCAAAATGGAGGGCTACAAATTTCTCCGGTCTTCCTGTATCCTCAGCAAACTGACTTGGAAGAAGAGTAGAAGAATTCGTTGCAAATACTGTTTTTTCCGGGGCAACCTTAGCCAGCTTATGGTAGAATTCTGTTTTAATTGCTGGATCTTCTGGAACTGCTTCTATCAGAAGATCGGCATCTTTAACTGCTTCAGCAAGGTCTGATGAATAATTGATATTTTTAAATGTGGCATCAAGTTGTTCCTTCGTTGCGCCCAGATCTTTTTTGTAAGCTTCACTTAAAGCGGTGAATTTACCTTTGGCTTTTTCCAATACTTCATCATTGATATCATATACGGTAACGTTGAAACCGTGATAGGCCGTCTGGAAAGCGATCTGATATCCTAATACGCCGCTTCCCGCTATCGTTATATTTTTAAAATCCATGAGATTTATTTTTAGTCTTTTACTCCTTTTACCCATTCCTGAAATCTGGTTAAGAAAGATTCATGTTCTTCTTTTTCTTCCGGACGGTTTACCAGAATATGTTCAAAATAAGTTCCTTTTAATATTTTTCTTAAAATCCCTTCTCCTAAGAAAGGTTTATAGTCATTCAAAGCCTGGGTAGCTTTTAGTAAATGTCGGATGTCATATTGTAACGGATTGATATCCGGCACTTGTTTATTAAGGTTAAGAAGATTGTAAACAGCTATTCTCGCAGTTCTTACAGAGCTTTCCATGGTGAAGACAACATCATTATTGGTTTCTACAAACTGTCCTACAAGACCTAAGTTGGTACATCCTTCAGGAACCACTCTCGGACGGTCTCCCATCGCTCTAGGCATAAACATAGACGTGATATAAGGCATGAATGCGGTACGTACAATGGTATTTTCTGTGACATTATCCAGCTGATCTGTTATTCCAAGGTGGTAGCAAAGCTCGGACAGAATCTCGTTCCCGGTACACTGAGGCATTGTTTTTTTGATATAATTACCTTCTTTATCCATCAGTAAAGCATATACCCAAACTACAAGGATGTCATCCGGCTGAGTAGGGAAGTGCGGTTGCCTGTTGCAGGTAAAGCTCATTACCCAATTAGAATCTGTAATGGTAATAATACCTCCTGTGGCTGTTCTTCCTGAATAAGGATCATTTACACACAGTTCTTTCAGTTTCTCTGTGAAAGCAGAAGGACGGCAGGTTAAGGTAGCAGACTCCCATGAAGATTTTTCAATGTGGCTACAGAATTTTTCAGGTTTCCCGAATACTTCAGATTTTGCAGCAAGATTTTTCCAAAGCTTCCATCCTGCACTTTGTCCTGCACTGCTGTTGTCTATCGTAACCTCAGGAACGGTATTGTTGTCACCGTAGAACGTACTTTCTGTCATAGATCCGGTAGTTACAATAACGTAGTCGTCTTTACCAACCGGTATTCTTACTTCTTCGCCATTTTGTTCAGTGATAATTCCTTCTACAGTTTTTCCTTCCGTATTAATATGAATATCAAGATCTTTTACCAAAGTATTAAACTGGATCTGCACCCCTTTTTCCACCAGGAAGTTTTTTAATGGAGTTACATACGTGTCGTACTGGTTATATTTGGGGAATACAAGACATGAGAAGTCTTTCATTCCGTCAATGGCGTGAAGGAATCTGTGCATATACAGTTTCAGTTCCAGTAAGCTGTGCCAGTTTTCGAAGGCAAACATAGAACGCCAGAAGAACCAGAAATTACTGTTGAGGAAAGATTGAGAAAAATAATCTTCAATCGTAAGATCATCCAGTTCTTCTTTTTTCTTAAGCAGGAGTTTTACAATCGCCAGCTGATCTTTTTTCTCAAGTCCGAATTTGCTGAAATCTTTAATCTGTCCTTGGTTGTGGATCAATCTTGCTTTAGAGTAATTCGGGTCGTTGTCATTAACAAGACGGTATTCATCCAATACACTATAAGGAGCAGGCAGTTCCAAAGCCGGAATATCCTGGAACATATCCCATAGATTTTCATAAGTCATATCCATTTCTCTACCTCCACGGATGATGTAACCGTCTTTTGCGTTACCGGCTCCATCCAAAGATCCGCCTTCCACATTCAGCTGGTCGAGGAAAATAATATTTTTGCCGGGTACACGGCCATCACGGATAAAATAATACGCTGCCGACATGCCGGCAATTCCGCTTCCAACAATATAGATTTTACTGTTTTCGTAAGATTGTAAAGGGATGCCTTTATTACGCTGGTAGTTTCCGATCTGGTCGGAAAAAGGCATCGTCTTTTCAGGAGTGTTAATCTGAACTTCTTTGCTTGAATCCGGTTCGTGGTTTACATTTCCAAACTGCTCAGAGGCATTTAAAACTTTATCGAATTTTGAATTGATCGTACTCATCTTTTATTGTTTTTAATTAACAGTATAAAGGTACCTCTATTCAGAAAGCGATATATATCCCCAAGTTCAGAATTATTATCCCCAAATTCTCATGACTGAATATTTTCTTTAGTTCTGTACTCCGAAGGGGAAAGTGCCGTATGTTTTTTGAAAAAACGGCCGAAAGCTGATGCTGAGTTAAACTGAAGCTCAAAGGCGATCTCCGATATGGTGATCTCAGGGTTTCCAAGCATGACATACGCTTCCTTCAGTAATGCTTCATCAATCACTTCATGAGGTGTTTTTCCGCTTGACTTCTTAATGATTTCGATGAGGTATTTATTGGAAACATGAAGTTGATCCGCATAAAACTGAACCATTCGTTCTCTGGTTATGTTTTCTCTGATCAGTTTACTGAATTTCAGATAAAGATCTTTTTTTCCTTCTTCTTTTTCCGGATTTGCAGCATTTTCCTGTTCCATAATCTCAGCAGTCTCCAGCAGAAGATTGAAAATAATGGTACGGATAATCTCCTCTGTAAATTTTCCCTGCTTTTTCGATTTTTTATCGAGGTAATCCAGAAGATTTTGCAGAAGTGAAGAATTGGTTACCGTAGTTTTTACAATACTGTATGAGCCTTTGGAGAAAAGATTCATTTTCTCAATGATAAAAGGATTGGAAATATTTTTAATCAGAAAGTTCTTGTCGAAGAACAGCAGTTTCATCGTAAAATCATCACTGGTTTTTCCAAATTTCACAATGGTAGAAGGTGCTGCAATAAGAAAGCTGTCAGCATCTACTTTGTATTTCTGACGGTCTATTTCAATATTGATTTCTCCGGCAGTACAGATACATAGTGCATAATAATCCATTCTGAAAGGAGCTTTTGGAAATTCAAAAATGGGTTTTCCGGAAGAAATGTAATAGGATTGGCAGCAGTCAATACTGTAAAAAGATAGCGTATCATGTAAATTTTCGTAGGTTATCATTCTTCAGTATTGGTTAAAATTTTATTATGTTTCTAACTGAATTCAGTATAAAAGCATCTGTTTTTACTGCAATTTACGATTTTTATAAAAGTTTATTGTTTTTATGTAGCAGATAAAACTGTTTTTTCAGATTAAAGTTGATTGTCTGTTGAAGGTTATTGATAAAAATAGGGTTTAAACAAAGACTTTTGGGTTATTTTTATCTAATTTTGCACTGTCAAATTTCCCCAAAATATTATTGTGAGATTAATTAACGTATATACGAGTTCTTTCAAAGGACTCTCGCAGGAGAGTTGGATGCTGGCGTTGGTAATGCTCATCAACAGGGCTGGTTCTATGGTACTTCCGTTTCTGGGAGTTTATATGACGAATCATTTGCATTTCAGTATTGAAAATTCCGGAATTGTACTGAGTTTTTTTGGAATAGGTTCGGTTATCGGATCATGGCTTGGAGGTATGATTACGGATAAAATAGGAGAGTACAGGGTGCAGAGTCTGAGTTTGCTGCTCAGCGTTCCTTTATTCTGCTTGATTCCGCTTTTTACAACAGAAGCCGGATTGGCAGGAATTATTTTAGCCCAAAGTATTGTAAGTGAAACGTTCCGTCCCGCAAACTCGGTGGCGATTACCAAATATGCAAAACCTGAAAATATTACCCGTGCTTTCTCGCTCAATCGTATGGCCGTTAATCTTGGGTTTTCTATTGGTCCTGCACTGGGTGGTATTTTGTCGGCTATTTCTTATGAATTTCTGTTTTTCAGCAATGCATTAGCTGCTTTGCTGGCAGGATTGATGTATATCTGGTTCTTTAAAAACCGGGCACGATTAGCTAAACTGAAAGCAAAAAAGGTAAAAGAAGCTATTATTATTAAAAAAGAAAGTTCACCCTACCGCGACAGTAAATTCCTTATTTATTGTATATTCTGTATGCTGTTTTCCATATGTTTCTTCCAGCTGTTCAGTACCCTGACGATATTTTATAAGGATACAGCTCATCTAAGTCAGCAGAATATCGGATATATTCTGGGATACAGTGGTTTTCTGATAGTTCTGCTTGAAATGGGGCTGGTACAGATTGCTGAGAAGTATTTTACTTTAGCCTTTACAATGCTGTTCGGGACTTTCCTGTGTGGGATTTCCTATGCCATGCTGGCTTTCGATTACAGTCTGATTACCCTTGTGCTTTCTATGACATTGCTTTGCGTGGGAGAAATTTGGACACTTCCTTTTATGTCAACGATTACGGCATTACGTTCGGGAGAGAACAATAAAGGCGCTTACATGGGACTGAACGGAATGTCATTCTCCATTGCGTTTATTGTAACACCTTATATAGGAACACTGATAGCAGAAAAATTAGGTTTCAATGCATTATGGATCGGAACAGGAGTTCTGGCGGCAGTTATCGCTATTGGTTTTTATTTTATCGTTCCATGGATGCTTAAGGATAAAAATAAGGTAGAAAAAGAGATGATATAACGCTTTTGATTAAATAAAAAGGTTTCGGGCAATTTCGCAGAAATTGCCCGAAACCTTTTTTTAATATCTGTAATCATTTACGATGAAAATCTGGAAAGAATCGAATTGATGATCATATTCGCATGAATCCTTGAATTTTCAATAAACCATAGATGAGTATCTTTTCCTCCGCATACAACTCCTGCAAGGTAAAGGTTGGAAATATTAGTTTCCATAGTTTCAGGATTGTAAAATGGATTCAGGCAGTCCCCGTTAAGTTCTATTCCTGAATTTTTCAGAAAATCAAAATCAGGAAGATAGCCTGTCATGGCCAGTACAAAATCATTGTCAATTTCATGAATAGCTCCGTTCTCATCTTTAAAAACAACAGAATTTTCTTTAATCTCGATCATTTCTGCATTAAAATGAGCTTTAATGCTGCCCTCTGCAATTCTGTTTTCAATATCGGGTTTTACCCAATATTTTACACTTTTTGAAATCTCGGCATGACGGACAATCATAGTCACTTCAGCTCCTTTTCTGTAGGTTTCCAGGGCTGCATCTACAGCAGAATTACTGGAGCCTACCACCACAATTTTCTGCTTTGCGTAAGGGTAAGGTTCCGTATAATAATGCTTAACTTTAGGAAGGTCTTCACCGGGAATATTCATCAGGTTAGGAATATCATAAAACCCCGTAGCGATGACTACATTTTTAGCCTGATAATTTGCTTTGGTGGTTTTGATCTCAAATATCTCATCCTTCTTTGAAACGCTCAGAACTTTTTCATACAGGTTAATATTCAGGCTTTTTTGTCTTGCAATGCCCTGATAGTATTCCAGAGCTTCCTGCCTCCCCGGCTTTGGAGCAGTAGAAATAAAGGGAATCTCATCAATTTCCAGCTTTTCAGCAGTGGAGAAAAAACGCATGTACAAAGGATAATTGTACAGTGAATTGACAATGGTTCCTTTTTCTATGATTACATGACTAAGATTGTTTTTTTGAGCTTCAAGGGCGCAGTTTAAACCGATTGGTCCGGCTCCGATAATCAGAATATCCAACATTTCCATCTAACAAATGTACGATGTAATTTTTAAAATGAGAAGCCCGAACCCATCAACTCTCATAGTCTTTATCTCTTTACATCATTTACCACTTGGCATCAGTTTTGGTGTTTTTTACCAATTTCAAAATGTAAAATATGAAAAAATTATTGATCGCGGTTTTCGCTCTGAGTATGATTGTAGCCTGCAAAAAAGAAGCCGGAAAACCTGTTCCCAGTGAAATAGATTCTATCGCACAAAATAAAACAGACAGTGCAGGTATTGTTCAGACTCATGCTGATAAAGAAGCCGTTTTAAAGCAGACTAATGATGAGGTTTTGAAAGCACTAAAAACAAAAGATTATACTACTTTTACCTCTTTGATTCATCCCGAAAAAGGAGTTCGTTTTTCAATGTACGCTTTTGTTAATCTGAAGGAAGATAAACATTTTTCTAAAGCAGATTTTGAAAAATATCAGCCTACCAAAACCTTGTTTACCTGGGGAGCACAGGACGGCTCAGGTGATCCTTACAAAGCAACGATCAATGATTATCTAGGAAAATGGGTGTTTTCTAAAGATTTTACAACATCACAATATTCACTGAATAAATTTATCGGTGGAGGTAATTCCCTGAATAATTTAAAGGAAATTTATCCAAAAGCTGATTTTACGGAAAACTATATCAAAGGAACTGAAAAATCCGGTGAAATGGATTGGAAAACTGTTCGTTTTGTATTTGAAGAATTTCAGGGTAAATATTACCTGATTGCTGTTGTGAATGACCAGTGGACAATATAGAAGTTAGAAGTTAGAAGTTAGAAGTTAGAAGTTAGAAGTTAGAAGTTAGAAGTTAGCGACTGGAATAAACTTCCAGCCTCTAACTTCCTTTCTTTTTTATTTCAAAACTTCAGTCAGTTGCTGAGTAAGATTTTTTCTTGAAAATTGTTCAATATGCTGGGGGTTTTCAATAAGGCTGTCATTTTTCCACAGTTCATATTTTTCAAGAATAAACTTTTTAATGTTTTCTGTATCCTGATAACTGAAATGCTTTCCTGCCTGCGTTTCTTCCAGAATTTTTGCGACATCTGCTTTGTCCGGACCGAAAGATAGAATCTGCTTTCCTGAAGCCAGATATTCAAATATTTTTCCAGGGATAATTCCTTTTGAAGCTTCGTTCGGGAAATTGGTAATAAGAAGCATATCCGAGTTTTGCATTTCTTCAACAGCTTTCCCATGGGCAAGATATCCAAGATTCAGAATATGATTTTTCAGACTTGAATTTTCAATGGAGTGGAGGATTTTATCATCTATTCGTCCTACAAATTTCAACTTAAAATCAGCCGTAAATTCAGCATTTTCTTTCACCAGTTCGTCGAGTGCTTTCCAAAGATTTTCAGGGTTTCTCAGCTGTTCCAAAACTCCGATATAGCTTAGCGTAAATGCTTTTTCAATTTGTGAATTTTTATTTTCACCTGCTTTTTTGCTTGAATCGCTTTCATCAAATCCATTCGTAATACAAAATGCATTAGCTCCGGCCTTTCTGAAGTTTTCAGCATCAGTATAACTTGTAGCCAAAGTGATGTCTGCATTCTTAAATACAGCATTTTCCAGCTGGCGGTGTTTTTTATCCGAACTTTTAGTTAATTTCAGATGTTTGTAGTAAGAAATCTCTGTCCATGGATCACGGAAATCAGCAACCCATTTCAGATCCGGTATTTTATTTTTTAGCCCTAAACCAATCAAATGCAGAGAGTGTGGCGGACCGGAAGTAACGATGGTGTCTATTTTATTTTCTTTCAGGTATTTTTCCAGAAATGTAACGGATGGTTTTACCCAAAAAACTCTGGCATCAGGAATGAAAAAATTACCTCTTACCCAAATTGAAAGTTTAGATTTCCAACTTTGGTTTTTGCCTACATCAAATTGTCCGGCTTTGAATTTTTTATTGCTCTTATTCAGTTTTTCAGCAAGCTGATAAGGTTCCCAGATTTTGGTTCTTACCATCTCGATATTTTCCGGAACATCTTTCATCAGTGTTTCGTCCAGCAATGGATAGCTTGGATTTTCCGGAGTATAGATGATAGGTTTCCAACCAAAATCAGGTAGATATTTTGCAAACTTCAGCCATCTTTGAACACCAGGACCTCCCGCAGGAGGCCAGTAATAGGTGATAATCAATATTTTCTTCTGTTCCATTTTTTACTTAATGGTCTTTGTCATTCTGAACCAAGCGTAGCGCAGTGAAGAATCTCATTGCGCAACACTATTTATATTGTTTAAGCATTCTGTTCAGCTACAATCTCTTTTTTCTTGTTCTTATTCATCCAGAAAAGTCCAAATGCAGCCAACAGGATAAATAATCCGAACGAAAGAAGAGAAAGCCATTTTCCTTTTTCAATCACTTCAGGTTCAAAAACCATTCTGATATGGTGGTTTCCTGCCGGAACATGTACGGCACGAAGCAAATAATCTGCTTTGATATAAGGAACTTCTTTCTCGTCTACTAACACTTTCCATCCATGAGGATAATAAACTTCAGAGAATACAGCCAATTGAGGTGTTTTCGACTGAGATTTAAATTCAAGTTCGTTAGGCTGATATTTCGTAAGAGTGATAAATGCCGTAGAATCTGCCTGAACAGGTTTGTTATCAAAATATGATTTGTCAGATGAAGCAATGACAGCCGTTTTTTTGTTGTCAATAGTCCCGATCGCTTTTATTTCCTGATTAGGAGTATCTACAAATTTTAAATCGCTTACAAACCATGCATTGCCATTAGCTTTAGGATTAGGAACAACCTGCGGCTGCTCAGGACCTCCGAAAACCATGTATTTAGCATTCAGTAAATTTAATACATTAGGTGTTTTTACACTGTCAATACTATTGATGTATTCATTCAGTACATCGTCATATCTTCTTAATTTTACAGCGTGATAACCGCCGATGGAAGCCTTAAAATAAGAGGTATTGGTTTCGCTGGTAACTCCTAATGTCTGGTTGTAAATTCTGTAGTGTGTTTTGTCTTTCTCAGCAATAGTTTCCAATGTTTTGTTGATGTTAACATTGGATAAAATAGATTCCAGGTTTGGATTTCCCTGTACTTTTTCAGCCAACAGGTCTGAACTTTCTGTCTGGAAAGGATTTTCAGCAAAGATTTTATCTACATAGTTTTCATCGTTTAAGTAACGCTTGTTTACCGTCCAAAGGTCAAATAAACTTACAAGCCCAATCACTACCAAAGCAATATTCTGATTAAGCTTTTTCTTTAAAGTTAAGAATAGAGCTGCCGCAGTAATCGCTACATAAATGAATGCTTTTATGGCATCTATTCTGAATAGTTTATATCTTTCATCTACAAGATAATCAAGCAGGAAAGGAGGGAAGTAGGTTTTCTCGTTTTCTGTAGCAAAACCTAACAATGATTTTCCAAAGATTAAAAGAATCAATAAAAATCCTAACGTTCCACCTCCTACATACATCAGAATTTTCTGCTTATATTCTTCAGTCAACTTTTCATCTGTAAAGAATCTGTATAATCCCAAAATGGCAATTAATGGGAATAATAACTCTACTACCACTAAGATTGAAGAAGGAGCTCTGAATTTATTATAGAACGGTACATAATCGATAAAGAAATCCGATAATGGCATAAAGTTACTTCCCCAAGCCAGTAAAATGGTCAGGATGGAAGCTCCCAAAATCCAGTAACGGTATTTTTTTGAAGCAAAAAAGAATCCTAATAAGGCAAGGAAACATACGATAGCTCCCTGATAAGCAGGTCCTGATGTTCCCGGCTGGTCTCCCCAGTAAGTTACTCCGCTGAAACCTTTGGAAATTCTATCCATTTCAGCCTGTGAACCTACATTTTCCTGAACCAGTTCCTGAACTCTGTTCATGATTTCTTTTCCTTCAGGTTCCTGGCTTCCTCCACCCATTAATCTTGGAATGAAAAGGTTTAAAGTTTCCAGCTGCCCATAGCTCCACATCAGCATACTCTCTTTGTCCATTCCGGATTTTCCCGAAGTATGGCTGTCGTTATTTAAAATCTGCTTTCCACGAACTGTTTCTTTTACATATTCAGAATTGGCCATGATTCTTTGTGAATTCATTCCTACTCCAATAACACATGCTGCTGCGATAATCCCTGATGAAATAAGGAAGTGCTTCATCGGTGTCTTTTTCTGGATGGCTCTGATCAGTTCAGAAAGGAATAAGAATCCTAACGCAATGAACAGATAATAGGTCATTTGTGGGTGGTTTGCAGCAATTTGAAGACCCATAAAAAGGGTAGTGACAATGAACCCCCAGATGTATTGTTTCCTGATATACACCAGTAAAATTCCGGCTAGCAACGGGGCAAAATACTCAATGGTATTGACTTTACCATTATGTCCGGCTGCAATAATAATATAAAAATAGGTTGAAAGCCCGAAGAAAGTGGCTCCTAAAAGAGCATATTTCCAATTTCTGACCACTACCATTCCCAAAAGGAAAAAACCTGCAAATAGCAGGAAGAGATAATTAACCGGCCTTGGCAGGAAATTCAGATTGCTGTCTATTTTTTTGATGATATCACCTTTAAACTGGCTTCCCATCTGATAAGTCGGCATTCCCCCAAACATGGAGTCACTCCAATAGGTTTCATTTCCGGTATTGGCTCTGTAGTCAAGCAGTTCTTTTGCTCCTCCTCTGTACTGTACAATATCATGCTGGAAAAGCTGTTTTCCTGAAAATACAGGAGTGGAATATAAAAATGCTAAAACTATAAATACTACTAATGAAACTGCAATATAAATTAAGTTTTTATTTTTTGCCATGCTGGTTATTATCTTTTATTTCTTGGAATTTTTACCTTTTGTCATTACTCTCTTTCACCTCTTCGTAGTCTACCGTTTCTGCATCCCACTTAAGGTTCTTTTTGTTATTCTTATTCGAGTTGTTGATGTCCTGCTGCCCGTTGTTTTGATTATTGTTATTAAAACGGTAACTATAGAATGTCTTAAAGAAAATTCTTTTCAGAATATTCCAGACAAAGAAAATAATAATGGCAGAGAGTACTAACTCAAGAATGTACTTCATAATTTTTTTGTTTAAAGTTCAGGGTTTAACATGCAAACTTTAAACCCTGAATGTTTATTCAAGTTATTTAGCAGATGGGTTGACCATTACCGAAGAATTGGAAACGCTCTTCATAGACTGAGACTGTTTTCCATCTGAAATGGTTTCTATCTGAGTTGTTTTTACGTTGATATTCTGGTTGGTTATCCAGCCTGTGCTTTCGTCAAACTTAATGGTTCCGTTCTGAACAAGCTCACTGCTCAGGCTGTGTGTGATAGGTCCCTGAGTTTTCTTTTCTGTTTTCTTGGGAATACCTCCGGTTACTGCAATTTCTGCAGCTCCGTTTCCTAAGCTTTTCATTACATAATTGGAGGTTACTTTAACAGCTCCGCTGGCGTCAGCATTTTCAGAAGTTGACCATTTTTCTCCGATTTTAACTCCTTTTTTAGGAATAATCATCAGGTTTTTATGGAACTGATCTTTCAGTACTTTTTCGTTGAATGACTGCTTAAGACTTGCTACTACGCTTGCTTTTTCATTGGCATCTTTGATAAGTGTACCAACTGCGTTACCTACTTTTGTGTAAACAGCATCAAATCCTGTAATAGAAATTACATTCCCTTTTGTATCCATCTTCATCTGAAGTTTGTTTCCGGTAAGCGCTTTGTTGACGTTCCAGATCATTTTTAGATCATCTTCTTTTGGAAGTGGAAGTTTGGTGTCTACTACTACCGTTTTTCCCTGTGCAGATTGAGAGCTTCTCTTTGCTACAAGATTAAGAGTCATCTCATATACATTTCCTTTGATATCATCCACTACAAAATTCATTTCATCCGTAGATTCGCTTGTTGCAGTGATAGATTTCCCTTGAGGATCTGTCATTGTTTTTACATCTCTCTGATAAGTGGTAAGAGGATATGTTTTTCCTTTTTCAAGCTTAAAAGTTTGGGTGATAACTCCCGCAGAATCTTTGATAGCCGGGTTTTCTGCAACTTTCGCTACAGAATCAGCAGGAACTTCTACAGTTACTGTCTTTCCGGTTTTAGGATCTACTTTTGTTATTTTTGCCGTTTCTTTTTTACAAGACACAAGGGCTATTGATGATATAAGCGCAAGCGCTGCAATATTCTTCATTCGATTTTTTTAACTTTATTTTTTACTACTGTTTCTTAATATATTATCTGCAATATCATGCAGTTTCCCCTGGGATTCTCCATCCGATTCATTGGAAAGTACTACGACTCCCATGTTTTTTGATGGATATATCTGAAGAACACTTGAAAAACCAAATGTACCTCCTGTATGATAAACGGTTTGAGTTCCATCTTCATAGGTGTGCAATCTCCAATATAATCCAATAGCATCTCCTTCACTTTTTACAAAAGGAGTATGGGATGCTTTCACATATTTATTGTTCTCATCCAGATGATACTGCATGTATTTCACAAGATCTCCCGTAGTAGAAATGATTCCTCCTGCAGGAGCAAAAATGGTTGTGAAATTTCTGGGCATTATCTTTCCTTTTTCGTTATAACGAGTCAATAGCTGTGCAGAATTCGTACCAATAATAGTATGATTCATTTTCAGAGGCTTTGTGATATACTCTGAAAGCAGGTTTTCATAGCTTGTATGATATACTTTTTCAAGGATATCCCCGGCAATCTGTGTTCCTACATTGGAATATTTATATTCTGTTCCGGGTACAAAATCCACTTTAGCCTGATGAAGATCCTCATAAAAATTCTTTTTTGAATAGTTTTTATAAAAATCCGACAATGCCAGGGCAACAGAGTCCATCGGTTTTTTGAACGTTTCAGACTGATCCGGTAAAAACTGAGGCAATCCTGATGAATGATTGGTTAGATTACCGATTGTTATCGGGTGCTTTTCAAATTCAAGATTAGGATAATTTCCTATATATTTCCGGATATCATCATCCATTTTGATTTTACCATCTACTAAAGCATGAGCCAGAAGTGTTCCGGTAAAGGTCTTTGTGATGGATGCAATCTCATATGGACTTTGCGAGGTTGGAAGCTCTGATTTCCCTATTTCCGTTGTCCCATAATTATAGAAATAACTTTTACCATCTTTAAAAATGCCTATTGAAATTCCTACACGTGCAGGATCCTGCATATAAGCAACAGCTTCTTTCTGAACCATCTTATCAAGATCAGTGGCAAGACGGTTGTCTGTTGCTGTTTTTTTTGTCTGGGCATTAAAAGCCAACGGGACAAAAAATAAAGGTAAAAGTGATTGTATTTTCATGGTTATGGATTAGGTATCACGGACATTTTCTGTCTTACCGCTTCATACAAAATCGCTCCACATGCTACAGAAACATTCAGGGACTGAGTTTTTCCTTCAATAGGAAGTTTTATTTTTTCATCAGCATGATGCAGTACTTCTTTAGAAATTCCGGTTTCCTCATTTCCCATCACGATAGCACATGGCTCTGTCATATTAACATCATAGATAAGTTTCTGAGCTTTTTCACTGGCTGCATATACAGAAATTCCGCTTTGCTGAAGGAAGTCTACCGTGTGGGCAAGATTGTTTTCCTTACATATTTTGATATTATAGATCGCTCCGGCAGAAGTTTTTATCGCATCGGAATTGATAGGAGCAGCTCCTTTTTCAGGAATAATAACTGCATCTATTCCTACGCATTCCGCTGTTCTGCAGATGGCTCCAAAGTTTCTTACATCGGTAAGTCTGTCCAGAATTAAAAGGAAAGGTGTTTTTCCCTGTTCGAATAATTGTGGAACAATATCCTCCACTTTATGAAACGGTACATCCGAAATAAAAGCTACCACACCCTGGTGGTTTTTTCTTGTAAAACGGTTCAGTTTTTCAACCGGAACATAATTGGGACGGATTTTATTTTTCGCTAAAATGGCTTTTAATTCAGCATAAATAGGACCCTGAAGTGCATTCTGCACAAAGATCTTGTCAATCGTTTTTCCCGCTTCAATTGCTTCAATCACGGGACGTAGCCCGAAAATAAAATCGTCTTTCATTGAAAATGTATTATATAGTTATAGAGTGAATGGTCAATCTTGAATTTTACTTTGTAAGTCAATTGGTTGGATGCCTATTCACTTCTGACCATTGACTTGCGTAGCAAGATTCACTATCTCCCTTTCTCTCCTAAAATTGCTCTTTTCTGTGCCATCACATACCCGTAATGAAGGCTTTCATGCATATTGTTGAAGATAATAGCATCCTGAATGCTTTTCAGATCCATGCCGAAACTTGTGGTGTAGGGAGTGTAATCTGAGAAGAAATCACTGTCATAATCCTTCATTAAAATCTTTGAAGTTTCAGTAAGTAAAAATTCTAAATCTTCCACTTCTGATTTCTGAACATTTAAGTTGGGTAAAGTTCCTTTTTTGTAGGTTTCAATCCAATACTTGTCAATACGGAAAGGATTTCCGCTCAGGTAATAGTGCAGTAGCTGTTGTGTAGCAACAGTATGTGCAATATTCCAGTAAATATTGTTGTTGAAACCATCCGGAATCAGGATCAGATCTTCATGAGATGTGTTCTGAAGGATATCTAAAAGGTTCTTTCTTACCTGTCTGTGTGCTTGAAAATGATAATTCATTTTGCAAAATTTTTAATCACCAAAAATAGTTTAATAAACTGGAAATGACAATTTTTTTGACTAGAGGATTAAAGTTAAAATTTTTTAACTATTTTGAAAAAGAGTGAAGTAAGGTTCATCTTTTGAGTAGTTTTTATTGATGTCAGAATGTTTTTTACAGTTAATTTTACATGATGATCAATAGAAAAACCCTCTTGAGTGGAGTTTCAGAGAGGGTTTTGTTATTTTGTTTTTAAAAGATGTGTTAAAGTTACTTTTTTATGATTTTGTGTTTAAAGGCAGTTCCGTCTTTTAAAACAATATGTAAAAAATAAACTCCTGTGCTGTATGAGGAAAGATCTATTCTGTTCTCTTTATAAGTTTCGGAAAGTTTTCTTCCTTCCATATTGAAAAGGCTTATTGAGCTGACCTCTACTTTTGATTTTACATTCACAAAGTCAGCAGTAGGGTTGGGGTAAATATTCACATCTACTGTTTTGATCTCTTTTATATTCAAAGCTGTATTGCTTTTCCCCTGCATATAAACGGATAGCATGACATATCCCTGCTGTTGGTTGAAAACTGCAGTTGGAATTGTGTGTTTCAAAGTATGATTACCTGCAGTTAAGTTGGGTAATGTAAATTCTCTGATGGGAACAGAATTTCCGGGACACCAGTTATTCCATGAAGTCCAGTCAGCAAAAGTTTTAGGAGTAGAACCATAGATTCCGTTTCCTTGAGTATTGTATACACGGTACGGTTCACATGAAATGCCTCCGGGAGTATAGGTGAGTACTTGTACGTCATCTATATAGGTGTAATTTTGTCTTCTGATATATTCTTCACCACCACTGTTAGCGCCATGAGGAGTTGATATTACGAAGAAGCGGGCATTGGTAACAGGGGCTGGAAGATTAAAAGTGACAATTCTAACGGTTTCCCCGGTAACATCAGTGTTGTTATAGTTGTTAAGGGTGTTATAACTTAATATAGGTACAATGCTGTTGGTGTCTGTAGGAGTGGCTCCTGTATCCGTTGAGAAAAAGGTAAGAGTTCCTGAAAAAACATCAATTCTGTTTGCACAGCCTGAAACCTGCGTTTGTGCTGCATAGGGAACCCCGAAAACATCCAGTTCCATATAGAGATCATACATGCTGCGCAATGTTGTGTCATGGAATATGCTGTATAAATTGCTGACATCATAAGTGTAAGGAACTTCAGAAGGAGTCCTGTTTTTATTCATGAAAGGAGTAATATATCTGCCTATTTCAATTCTTTTGACATTAGTGTCATTGATTGTATAAGTAGCTTGATTTTTAGGAACCATTGCTAAGAAGACTTCTCCAAGACGGTCATAATTGTCACATAAAGGAGCAATGGTTACACGCATAGCAATTTTAGCTTTAAAAGCATCTAGTTCTACATCAGTAAGTTTTCTGGTATACCTGGCATTCGTCAGCCTTGTCAAACCGGCAGGTACAGGGTTGGATACCATAGTAGCATAGCCATCGTAGTATACTGCATCTGAAATTATATTGGTCATTGTCGTTTGGGCGAAAACGAGATGGGTAATCAAAAAACTGGAAAAGAATAGCTTTTTATACATGTTATTGATGTTTAGTGTAAATATATGAAATATGTATTGAAATTACTTTTAATTTATTTTATTTTTATGTCTTGTTATTGTTTTGTTATTAAATGTGTATTGTTTTTAATATCGGATGTATTTTTGTTTAAATTTTTTTTTGCGTTGAATTAAATAATGAAATATTTTTTTTATTGCTATAATCATAGTATTTATTATTAAATTAGCATGGTATACCATATTAATGTTATTAATAATGAAAAGATTTTTACTTTTAGGTTTGTTTTTTGTAGTGGTGGTGATTAACGCCCAAATCAATATCAATATTGGGAGTCCAAATGTTGGTGTTGCTCCTGTAAGCAGTTTTTTTTCCTATTCTTATGTACAGCAGATATATCCTAAGCAGGAAATTAACGCCAATGCTGCAGGCAATATTACAGGGCTTACATTTTATGTGGATCCTTCCTCTACAATTACTGAATCTTCAAACTGGACGTTATATCTCGGACATACGTCAAAAACTGCCTTTGCTTCCGGTACAGATTGGATTCCTGCAGCACAGTTGACTCAGGTGTTCACAGGAGCCGTAAGCAAGAATAATAATAAAGTTGAAGTTGTTTTTACAACACCATTTACTTATAATAATGTTGATAACCTGGTTGTTGCAGCAAAAGAGAATTCTCCGAATATCGATATCAATAATTTTGATGAAGCTTTTCATGTTTATTCACATATCCCTTACTCAACGTTGTTTTATAAAGGAGATCGTGCAGTAGTGGATATTGCATCTCCTCCCGGAGGAATCAGGGCGGATTATAAATCGTCAGTTACCATTTCAGGCCTTATACCAAGTACCGGACCGGCATGTCCTTTTGTCGTTTATCCGGTAAATAATAGTCAGAATATTTCTTTAACTCCCAATTTCAGCTGGCTTCCGGCTTCAGGGGCTACATCCTACAAAGTTTCGTTAGGAACGAGTTCAGGAAGCTCTGATATTATTAATCAGCAAACAGTTTCAGGAAGTAGCTTTACCCCTTCCACAGCGCTTACAGCCGGAACAACTTATTATTTAAAAGTAACATCAGTGTCGGGGAATACAGAATCCTCAGGATGTTCTGAACTTGTTTTTAAGACTGTTCCTCCAATACCTGTAAACGATGCATGTACTGGAGCATTGCAGGCATTGGTATTTCCCTATTCTTATACTCAGAATGATGCTGTATCGACCACTAATAATGCCGGAAATATAAGCGTATGTACAAGTAATGGAGATACAGGAATGAACGATGGGACATGGTTTAAACTGACTGGTGATGGCAGTCAGTATACTATTAAAGTGACTATGCCTTCAGGCAGCAGCTATGATCCGCAGATAGGTGTATATAGTGGCAGCTGTAGTAATTTGTCATGTACAGGAACTGTAGACAATGGTGGCGGAGGTGCTGCGGAAACCCTTACGATTACCACAGTGTCAGGAACAGAATATTTTGTAAATGTCGGAGCGTATGAAGATACTACTGATGCTCCTGAAAATATATTCACCATTACAATAAACAAGCTTTAAAATTAAATAATCAAGTTTCTGATTAAAAATAAAAATGTTGCAAAAGTGATTTTGTGACATTTTTTTATGGATAATGAGAAGAAAAAACGGGATGGTTTTATGAAGGGAATTTGAATTTCTGGATTTGTTTATAGATAAGAAATTCAACATTATAGCATTAAATATCTCGTCAATGCCGGAATTTTTAACAAACTTTAACTCAAAAATGGCATTTATTATGTTGATTAATGCAAGTATTTATCAGAAATTTACCACTTATTTTAAATCAAGCTATGTCAGAGATATATCAAGCTGAAGATATCCGCCAATTGACGGAAAAAGTAAAAGAAAAAAACTACTTATTTTCTCTTCTGAGACAGGAAATCAACAAAGTTATTATTGGACAGGAATACATGGTAGACCGTCTTTTGGTAGGGCTTTTGGGAAATGGACACGTTCTTCTTGAAGGAGTTCCCGGTCTGGCTAAAACCTTAGCGATAAAAACACTGGCTGATGCTGTTCATGGAGATTTCTCAAGGATTCAGTTTACTCCGGATTTACTTCCTGCAGATGTAGTGGGAACCATGATTTATAATATCAAAGACAATGATTTCTCTATAAAAAAAGGACCTGTATTTGCGAACTTTGTTTTGGCAGATGAGATCAACCGTGCGCCGGCAAAAGTACAGTCAGCGCTTCTGGAGGTCATGCAGGAAAAACAGGTGACGATTGGAGACGAAACCATGAAGCTTCCAAAACCGTTCCTGGTACTGGCGACACAAAACCCTATTGACCAGGAAGGAACTTACCTGCTTCCTGAAGCACAAAGCGACCGTTTTATGCTGAAGTGTACCATAGATTATCCTGCTTTTGAAGATGAAAGACAGGTGATGAGAATGGTTTCAACCTCACACCAGCCAACGGTGAAGCCTGTAATCTCCCTTCAGGATATTGTAGATGCAAAAGAACTGATCAACCAGATCTATCTCGACGAAAAAATTGAAAAATATATCCTGGATATGGTGTTTGCAACACGTTATCCGGAAAACTATGGGCTTTCTGAACTTAAAAATTATATCAGTTTCGGAGCTTCTCCAAGAGCATCCATTAATCTTGCTATCGCCTCAAGAGCTTACGCTTTCTTAAAAGGAAGAGCATTTGTCATTCCGGAAGATGTAAAAGCATTGGCAAAAGATGTATTGAGACACAGGATGGGATTGACCTTTGAAGCAGAAGCAGAAGAAATCACAACTGAGGAAATTATCAATAGAATTTTAGCAAAAATCCAGGCACCATAATGAGTGATGTAGTTGTAAGAAAAGCTGTTCTGGAAGACTGTTCTTCCATGCTTGATTTAATTAAAGAACTAGCGGAATATGAAAAAGCACTGCATGAAGTAACAGTGACTTTGGATGATTTTATTCAGGATGGTTTCGGAACTTCTCCTGTATGGGGAGCTTTCGTGGCAGAATATGAAGGAGAAATAGTTGGAATATCCCTGTATTATGACAGGTATTCAACCTGGAAAGGAAGAAGGCTGTATCTTGAAGATCTTGTAGTAACTGAAAAGCTAAGAGGAAAGCAGATTGGAAAAAAATTATTTGATGCAACACTGGAATATGGTCAAACCAATAATTACAGTGGAATGGTATTTCAGGTATTGAACTGGAATGAACCAGCCATCAATTTTTATAAAAAGTATAATACAAAGTTTGACAATGAGTGGTCGAACGTATCCATTGAGTTTATAGACTAACCCAAAACCCGGATCCCGACACCAACATTAAACTTTGAATGTTAAACCTTGAATTTTGAATTCGTCTATGCAGATAAAAGATATTGTAAAAAAAGTAAAGCAGATTGAAATCCGTACCAGAAAAAAGACGGAGGCTGCTTTAATGGGGCAATATCACAGCGCCTTTAAAGGGCAGGGGATGACTTTCTCGGAAGTTCGACCGTATCAGTTTGGAGATGAAATCAGAAGAATCGACTGGAATAAAACCGCACGTTTCCGTGAGCCATTTGTAAAAGTAATGGAAGAAGAAAGGGAATTGACAATGATGATTCTCGTAGACATTTCCGCTTCTATGGATTATGGAACAAAGGTTCAACTGAAAAGAGAATATGTAGCCGAAATTGCAGCCAGCTTAGGATTTTCAGCCGCTGGCAATAATGATAAAGTAGGGTTGATTCTGTTTGCAGATAAAGTATATAAAGTCATTCCTCCTCAAAAAGGAAGAAAACACATTCTTTCCATTATCAGTAATATTCTCACTGCAGATTATGTTCCGGCAGAATCTAAAATAGATAAGGCAATGGAATATATGATGGGGATTTTCAAAAGGAAATCTCTGGTATTTTTGTTTTCAGATTTTGAAGATGCCTATGATTCCAAAATGCTGAGAGTGGCCTCAAAGAAACATCAGTTGCTGGGAATGAGGATTTATGATGAAAAAGATAATGAGATTCCTGATGTAGGCTATGCCCGTTTACTTGATGTGGAAACCGGAAAAGAAATATGGGCCAATACTTCCAGTGCAAGATGGCGATATACCTTTGCGGAAGCTCAAAAACAAAAACTGAGAGCTCTGGAAGAAGATTTTGCCAACAGCTCTGCCAGTCTTATGAATATCAGTACCGGCTCAGATTATTCAAAATTATTGTATAATTACTTTCAGAAAAAATAACATCGGGCTTAGCTCGTAACTAAAAAACAGAAGGCATTTTGCCTTTATTATTTTAACATTGAGAAAAATACTTTTAATATTATCTTTTCTGATCTGTGCAAATGCTTTTTCACAGATATTATCCTCTAACGTAGAAAAGAAAACCCTTGCTCTGGGAGAAATCAATCATCTTACCATAAAGATTGACAATCTTAATGAGCAACAGGTTACTTCAGCAGCTAAGAATGAGCTGTTGCCTTTTCATTTTGAAGAAACCAAAGACAGTATCGGGCAAACGGCTAACACCTATGAAAGAAAGATCGAATTTGCTGTTTTTGAAGAAGGAAAATTTACCATTCCTGAACTGGAATTCAAAGTAGGAGATAAAATACTTAAAACAATCCCTTACGAAATAGATGTCATTAATACGGCTCAAAAAGCAGATCAGATCAATGACATCATGAATAATAAGCAGGTGAAACTTGAACCCAAAGATTATTGGGAGCTTTATAAGTTTTATATTCTTGCAGCATTGGCTGGTATTGCACTGGTTATTGCCATTATTATGTTTGTAAAATGGGGAAGAAAATCAAAGAGCTCTCCTGTAGTGGCTACCAATCAGACCTTAAAAGAGCTTGATTCTCTTAAAAAGAAAAAATATATTGAAGGAGGAAACTTCCGTTCGTTTTATGTGGAACTGATTGATATTTCCAGAACCTTCATTACAAAACAATATCGCCTTCCGGCAGATGTACTTCTTACTGATGATCTTATAGATGTCATGAAAAAAAATAATACAATCTCGCAGGACAACGAAAAAATAATAGAAGATGTTTTCCTTAGGGGAGACCTGGTGAAATTTGCCAAAACCTTCCCGGATCAGGAAACAATGGAAAGAGATTTTGCCAATATCAGAGATTTTGTGAAAAGATCATCCAAAGATTTAGAATTCGAAAACTTAAGAAAGGATGTTTAATTTTGAGTTTTACAGCCCATGGTTTTTGCTGCTTTTTCTGCTGTTTATTCCACTTTTAATTAAAGATATTGGAAGAAGTAAAAGAAAAGGTATAAAAGTTCCTACCATAAAGAATATGGATCACAGCGGGAGTATTCAGGGTGTTCTTTTTTTACTGAAAATATCAAAATATATCATTCTTTCTGCGTTGATTATTGCTATGGCAAGGCCGAGAACGTTTACCATTTCTCAGGACAGAGATGATACAAAGGGAGTGGATATTATGTTATCTATTGATGTTTCTCTAAGTATGCTGGCGAAGGATTTGACCCCGGACCGAATTACTGCCCTAAAAGATATTGCCGTAAAATTTGTTCAGAAGCGTCCGAATGACAGGATAGGGGTGGTAGCATATGCTGCAGAAGCTTTTACTAAAGTTCCGGTAACCTCAGATCATCAGGTGGTTATTGATGAAATTAAAAATCTGAATTCTGCAGGTCTTGAACCTGGAACAGCCATTGGGGAAGGCCTTTCTGTAGCAGTGAATCATTTGATTAAAAGCAAGGCCAAAAGTAAAGTGGTCATCCTGATGACGGATGGAGTGAGCAATATTCAGAATGCGATTCCTCCACAGCTTGCCGCTGAACTTGCAAAGAATAATAATATAAAAGTATATTCAATCGGAATCGGGACCAATGGTTATGCGCTGATGCCTACATCGCAGGACATTTTTGGAGAGCTTATCTTTACCGAAACAGAGGTTACCATTGATGAAAATACCTTGAGAGAAATAGCACAGACTACGGGAGGCAAATATTTCAGAGCTACCTCAAACAGTAGTCTGGAAGAAGTATACAATGAAATCAACCAACTGGAAAAATCTGATGTGAAGGTTTCCAAGCTGTACAATTATGAAGAATATTTCAAAATATTCCTTTGGATTGCACTGGCTATGTTGGTGTTGGATGCATTGTTAAGATGGGTGTTTTATAAAATTTTAAGCTGATGAGTTGGTCTTTAGGAAATTATTGGTATTTATTTTTACTGTTGCTTCTGCCGCTGTTAGCTACGTTTTTGATCCGTTTTCTACAATGGAGAAATAAAAAGAGAGAAATTTTTGCTGCGAGCCAGTTTCATGAGAATTTATTTGAAAAAAGATCAGGATTTACAAAGTTTTTTCCTGCATTATATTTATTGGGAACATTATTTCTGATATTCTCTATCATTGACCTTTTGAACGGTTCAGAAGAAGTGAAAAGTACTCAGAAGCTGAACAATGTAATCTTTATGCTGGATGTATCCAATTCTATGAATGCTGAGGATATAGAACCAAGCCGTCTGACGGAAGCCAAAAATCTGATGCTGGCTACCATGAAGAAAATGAATAATGATAAGGTAGGTATTGTGATTTTTGCAGGGAATGGAATGTCTATTATGCCTCTGACAACTGATTATAATTCTGCGGAAACTTATATCAGCGGTATTGAAACCAGTTCTATGCAGATTCAGGGAACGGATTTTCTGAAAGGAATGCAGGCTGCTGCTGAAAAATTTAAAAACGTAAGCAAAGGATCCAGAAAAGTGATTCTGCTGAGTGATGGTGAAGATAATGAAGGAAATGATAACGCTGCCATCAGATTAGCTAATAAAGAAGGAATAAGCATTACTTCCGTAGGAGTGGGTACAGATGAAGGTGCTCCGGTTCCGGAATATGTGTTCGGACAATTAATGGGATATAAAACCGATGCCAACGGTAGTACGGTGATTTCGAAAAGACAGACCGAAGCATTAAAGAAAATGGCTGAATCTACAGACGGAACTTATATTGATGGAAATAATATCAATGAAGCTCCGGACAGAATTGTAGATGCAGTTAATAAAAAATCTGCAGGTGCAGAGACAATGGTGAAATCGCAGAATGCCAATCATTATTATCAATATTTTCTTGCGGTATCTCTTCTGTTTTTCTTTTTAATTTATATTTTTAATCCTAAAAAAGATTTTAATGTGTAGAATTCCTTTATTTATAGAAGAAATTCTACAAGTACTTTAACCGAATTTTAACAAATAAAACTCTGTTTCTTAACATATAAAGGAATAATTTTGCAAGTGATGAATACTAAAATCATATTTTTATCGTTTATTGTTGCCATTTCATTCTCAGGCTTCATGTTTGGGCAGGAAAGCTATAGGAATTTAGTATATGAAGGCAATCAGAAATTTGACGGTAAAGATTATGATGGAGCCTCCTCCAAATATATGGAAGCGATAAAATCCAATGATAAAGATTTTACCGCTCATTACAATATGGGGAATGCGTTGTATAAAAGTAAAAAATACGAAGAGGCAAAAGCAGAGTTTGAAAAAGCAGAAAAACTTTCACAAACCCTTCCCGATAAAACGGCTGCTCTTCATAATTTAGGGAATGCTTACATGCAGATGAATCAGCCTGAAAAAGCTGCTGACTATTATAAGAAAGCTTTGAAGCAGGATCCCCACAGCGAGGTAACTCGAAAAAATTATGAGATTGCCAAACTGAAAGAGAAAGAAAAACAACAGCAAAAAAACGAACAGAATAATTCAGGAAAAGGTGGCGGCGGAAATGATCAGAACAAAGGGGATGATCAGAAAGGCGACAAAGACAAAAAACAGGATCAGGGTAACGGCCCGCAAAACGAAGGCAAAAGTGACCAGGGTGACAATCCTAAGCAGAATCAAAATAATGAAGGCAGAATGCCCAAAAATCTTGAAAATGCGATCTTAGATAAAATAAACGAAAAAGAAAAAGAAACCGCCAGAAGAATTTTAAACAAAAATTCTTATTCGATGCCTGAAAGCAACGAGAAAGATTGGTGATGCAGCACAAATTGATTTACATATTGCTTACTCTTGCATCCGTAATTACTTACGGACAGGTAAATCTATCTATGGATGCAGATAAAACAGAGTATGCAGGTAAGGATATTATCAATCTGACCATTGTTCTTGAACTTAACGGAAGTGATCTTGTACAGCAGACAGGTTTTCAGCTTCCGGATCTTTCAAAATTTAATATCATAGGAAGTGGATCTGTAACCAATACCGTGATTGATCCTGCTACCAATACTTTAATTACCCAGAAAGTTTCCAGAATTGCCCTTGAGCCTAAGAAAAAAGGGAAAATAAAAATCGGTTCCGTTCTTGTTACCGTAAACAACAGAATCTATAAAACCGAACCTTTTGATGTTAATATCCGTGATATTGTCGACAGAAGATCATTGGCAGCGAATACCTCCAATGATGTTTATCTGAATATGGAAATTGATGATCGGGATGTCTATCAGGATCAGCCTACGGTAGCCGTTCTGAGAGTGTATTCAAGAAATATGGATAATCTGAGAAAGGTGAAAAATATTCATCTTCCGAAACAGGATAATATCAATGTACATCCTATCAATTTTGATAAGTCTGAGATAGATCCTTCAGGATACGGCAACATGCCTTCACAGGTTCTGGCTATGTTTATGGTTTTTCCGAATGAAGCAGGGTATGTGGAAGTTCCCGGAGTATCTGCTTCAGTAAGTACCTATTCAAATAAAACAAAAATTGTTTCCAATAAAGTTAAAATCAACGTAAGAAAGCTTCCTGAAGGAGCTCCTGAATGTTTTAAAAATGCTGTTGGGAACTTTAATGTCAACGTATATAATGCTTCCAAGGAAAAACCGGAAGCGAAAAAACCTCTGAATGTGGTAGTAAAAGTTTCAGGTGAAGGTAATTTACCGGATATGGAACTTCCTAAAATTGCCGCCTCTCCGGATTATGAAGTTTTTGCCCCGAAAATTACCTCTAAAGTAGCTCCTGGAACTTCAGGAATGAAAGGAGAGATCCTGGCTAATTATGTGATTATTCCTAAAAAATCGGGTGTCATTTCAATTAAAACAGAACAATTCGCTTTCTTTGATCCTGCGAGTAAAGAATATGTAGATCTTGGACAGAAAACACTGGATCTGAATGCATTTTCTCACGATCAGATTCTTGAGGCACGCTCTACTGTAGAAAAAGTAAACGAATACACCAATAATCTTCTGGAGACGGTAAATACTCCCGTATTAAAAACCACTTCATTCAAAGTAAAAGAAAAAAACAAATTCCACTGGAATATTCTTTTGACCAATATAGCTATTCTGATAAGCTTATTCGTTGGATATCTGTTATTTAAAAATTGGCAAAAAAAACGTACATTAGTTAGGGAAACTATACCGTCAAAACCTTTAGGTTCAGTGGCCGAAACAGAAAAAGAGATCAGAGAATTGATGAAAACTGATATCAATGATTATTTCGGATATCTGGAAAATCTTAAAGATAACGGAGAGTATGAAAAGTTCTTTGCAACTCTTGAAGAATTGGATGAAGAAGTAAGAGGACAGTATTTTCAGGCGTCTATCCCGGAGTTTAAGGATTTTCTTGAAAAGCACAAAGGTTCTTCGGTTGCAGAAGAATACAGTAAACTGCAGCAGAAAGTTCAGATGGAAAAATACAATCCTGTGAAATCTGCTGAAGCTTTGGAAGAACTTTTGAAAACTATTGTTAATTTATATTCACAAATTAGCAAATAATCAGTTTATTTTCATATTTTTGCGAAATTTTTAATTACAAAGAGATGGAAATTTTTGATGGTTTTTCTTTTAAAGAGATTGTTACCAGCTTTATGGTTCTTTTTGCCGTGATCGATATCATTGGCTCAGTTCCTATTATTGTAAGCCTTCAGCAGAAGTTCGGACAGATTGAAGCTGGAAAGGCAGCCATTACTGCCGGAGCTATTATGATTGTTTTCCTGTTCGTAGGAAATAAGATTCTTAAGCTTATCGGAGTGGATGTAAATTCCTTTGCTATTGCCGGAGCTTTTGTGATTTTTGTCATAGCGCTGGAAATGATTTTAGGAATTGAAATTAATAAAACCACTGAAGCAAAGGCTGCATCCATTGTACCCATCGCATTTCCATTGGTTGCCGGAGCTGGAACATTAACAACTGCACTATCTCTTAGAGCTGAATTTCATGATATTAATATTATCTGCGGAATTATTCTTAATACAATTTTCGTATATTTGGTGCTGAAATCAGCGAAATGGCTGGAGAAGAAAATTGGGGATGCTACTTTGATGATCCTTCAGAAAGTTTTCGGAATTATCCTTTTGGCAATTTCAATTAAATTATTCACCGCAAATTTTGCCCAGTTGGTGCAGAATTATATTAATTTTTAAGAGTCATGAAGAAGTTTTATAAAGTATTTTTAGTACTGTTCATTGTATTCATCACCATTAATCTTTATGCTATTAACTGGCAGGCGACAGATATCTTAGGAGATGAAGATAACGTTAGATTTGCATTCTCAGCGGGAGCTGCTGCAATAGGTCTTATCCTGCTTTTCGTAATGGATACATGGAGTAGAATCGGTTTAAAGAAATAAATTGAATATTTCAATATAGATATAGCCTCTTTCTTTTTGAAGGAGGTTTTTTAATGGGGTTATAGATTGCAGCTTTCAGATAAAAGGTAGCATGAATCAGGGATTAGGTTTAGTATAAATATCCATATCTGCTTTTACTATTCAATAGGGACGGGCTTTAGCCTGTTCAGGAAAAAGGATAAAGAGACCAATTGGTTTTAGCCTAAACCTATATAAGGCAAAGTCCGCAGAAGGACGATAAATTGTTCTCAAAGGCGTTTACTTAGCATAATACAGGTTTCTGTAGAATCTGTGGGCAAATCTAAAAATATTAGGAAACAATCAGGTTTTTCAATATCGCCTCAGACTTCAGTTCTGTTTCTCTCCATTCTTTTTCCGGATCACTTTGAGCTGTTATTCCGCCTCCTACAAAAACGTGTACGGAGTCTTTATAAAGTCTTGCACAACGCAGATTGACAAAATACAGGATACTCTCATCCGTTTCAACCTTGATATAACCTGCATAAAATTCACGGGGGAATTTTTCATATTTACGGATATTCTCATTGCAAAAATCTTTTGGAATACCACAGACTGCAGGAGTAGGGTGCAGCTCCTGAATAATTTTATCAAGATCTTCAGGTTGTATACTGGTTTTAAAATCTGTTCGTAAATGTTTGATATTACCGGAAATATGGTCATAGGTTTCTGACTGATCTATATTGTCAGAATAATTTGCCAGAATATTCTGAATATAATTGGTAACAGGCTTTTGTTCTTCAATTTCTTTTTCGGACCACTCCTCAGATACCGGAAGAGTTCCGGCAAGGGCCATTGTTTCAAATTCGTGCGTAGTTTTATTAAACTTCCCTAATACTTCCGAGAAAGCTCCCATCCATGCATTTTTTCCATCATTAAAAAGATATCTGAAAGCATTGGGATATGATTTACATAAGTTTTTAAAACTCTCTGTATAATTGACTGTATGAAAATTTGTAAATATTTTCCTTCTTGAATAAACAAGTTTTGGCAAATTGTTTTCTTTGATGACTTTAATTACTTGCTGTAAAGTGTGGCAGTATTCTTCTTTGGTTTCAGCGTAATAATTTGTGGTATCATCATTCAAAACTTCATTGGTAATCAATTTTTGATCAACTTCATTGGGGGGTATTTCAGAAATATCTCCGCTGAAGCTAATCTGATCTAAGCCATTATAAGAAAAAAAGTTAACTGCATTTTTACTACTTTTTTCATCTGCAGACAATAATCTTTCGTCGAAGGGAAGTTTGAAATAAATCATGAGCTATGAAGGAATTTTGGAAACCAACAGCCGGAAATAATATAGGAAATTCCCAGCGTAACTTTTCTTTTTGCAAAGGTATTACTAGTCTAAAAGATGTCAAAATAAAAAGAGCTTAAATTTAGTTTAAGCTCCTTATTTTTTATGTTGCAGTAAGTATTACCTGTGAATAATATTATTCGTCATTGTGGTATGATTAATTAAAACTCCTTTTTCATCACGAATTTCAATTTCTGATACGTGCATGGTCTTACCTTTTCTGATAAAGCGTGCTGTAGCAGTTACAATACCATCTTTTTTGCTTCTTAAATGGTTAGAATTGATGTTGGTTCCTACTCCGTAATATTTTTCGCCATCGATAAAAATATTGGACAGGCTTGACCCTAAGGTTTCAGCTAAAACACAGCTTGCTCCTCCGTGCATGATTCCAAAAGGTTGGTGAGTTCTTGGCAGAACAGGCATGGTTGCGGTAAGGGTTTCATTTTCGAGATCAATATCAATGAATTTGATTTCAAGTGTTTTGGCAAGAGTTACATCTCCCCAGTTATTGATGAATGCTAATATTTCTTCTTTTGTCTGACCTTTCATTTTAATAATTGATAAATGGTAATTAATTTTGCTTCTAGCTTCTAGCTTCTAGCTTCTAGCTTCTAGCTTCTAGCTTCTAGCTTCTAGCTTCTAGTTTCTGACTCAGTTCCCATAATATTAGGATTCCAGTTTTCCGGTACTTTAGGAACAATATCATTTTTTACATAATAGTCCTGAATTTCCTGCATGATTTCTGAAAAAGATACGGATGCTATTCTTTCATAAGGTATAGTGTAGCCCAGGTAAACAATTTTTCTTTTAAAATCACCTGCTGCCAGCACAATAGGAACTTTAGCTGCCAAAGCCATGTGATAGAATCCTTTTCTCCATTTCGGTACCCAGCTTCTGGTTCCTTCCGGAGTAATCACAAGACTGAAATCTTCTTTGGAAAACTGGTTGGCTACGAAATTTACAAGATCGTTTTTCTGGCTTCTGTCGATACCAATACCTCCAAGTCCTTTTACAATACTTCCATACCATGCTTTGGTGTGTGCATCTTTAATGATAATTTTTAAAGGTTTTTCCAAAGACCAATAGGCGAAATTTCCTAAAATGTACTCCATATTATGGGTATGTGGTGCTACCACTAGGATACACCTGTTCAGATTGTTGACATCGCCCTGAAGAACGACTTTCCAACCTAATACTTTTAACATTGCTTTGCCTAACAGCTTTTTCATAGATTTCTTGGATTAAAAACAAAAAAGTATAACCAAACTTTGGTTATACTTTACAAATATATTGAAATATTATTGCTCTTAAAACAAACCGCTAATTAAATCTACGATTTTCATTACGAATTCCATTGCAAATTGTATCATGATAAGGCTGTGTTTTTGATTGGTTGGTTATTAAATTTTAGCTTTACGAAATTAAAACTTTTTTTTCACATAAGAAACTAAATATGGTTTTATTTTTACTTTTCTGAGAGAAGAAGGGTGTGAATTTCAAACGGTTGCCATCCACCCACACCTTCTACCACTCTCTGAAGTTAATTATTTAGTTTGTATGGAAATTTCGTTTTTTCCGTCTTTGATTTTGATGTCCATATCTTTATTTGATTTTTTGATAGTAGACACTGCAGAATCAATAACTTTCTTTGCCTGGTTGTTAGGAACTTTTTTACCGTTTACAATGATGCTGTCTTTGTCATCAGAGTTGTATTCGATACTGGAACCGTTTACCGTTATTTTATTTTTTTCAATTCGGACATTGTTATGGTCTTCATCTCTGTCCTGGTCTTCGTCATTGATACCGTCTCCGTCTAAATCTCCGTCCATGTGAATACGATTTTTATTCATGGATAAAACAACTGCTTTTTGCGGAACCACAAGTTCGTAATCAAGGCTGTAATCTCTGAATCTGTGCTCGTACGGATATTTGATGTAGTTAGGAAGTAATACTTTGTTGTTTACAATTTCTACAGGAACCGTCATCTGGATTGGGAAGTTATATCCTTTTCCTTCTTTTTTAATGATCAGATAAGGTGTTTTAATATCTGGTTTTCTGGTTACATCTACAGAAATATAATCTTCTTCATACACTGTTCTTTTATCAGAATAAATATCATTGTTATACCCTTTGAAATTCTGAGGAATGTTGATCTGTTTTACGTCTACATACACTGTATCTGAAGTGGTGTTGATGGCAACATTTTCTACATCTTCCTTGCTTCCTCTATAGATCATGTCTTTTTTAGCCATACTGATTCCGAAGTAAGTTCCAAGTCCGATCAAAAGAAGGAATAAACCACCTACAACCCATCCGATATTTCTCAGTTTTGTTTTCGGAGAGAAGATCTTGATGCTCAATAAGCTGAAAAGGATTGCCGGGATTAAACTTCCGATCACCATCATCGCAGCCAGTACTTTATCAAGTCCCTGATCGTCCATGTAGAATCTGATTTCATTAGCTCCGGGGAAGTCTGTATCCATTGCGAAAAGGGCAAATAATACAAATACTCCGATAATGCTGCTTACAGCCATTAGTACAAAGAAACCTCCTACAATATACTTGAACACATTCCAAACTCCGCTGCTTGCATTGTTGATATAAGGTTTGTTTTCGTTGTAGATTTCTCCGACCCTCTGAGTAGATTCATTGGCAAATTGTACCAATTTATTAGACTCATTCTTAAGATTGTCGAAGTTCATAGGCTTTCCCTGCATTTTCAGGAAATCTGCTGCTGTTTCAGCTTTTGGAAGTACGATCCAAAGGATTACATATAAAAGACCTATTAAAGAAGAGGAAATGGCTGCTGTAAAAATTCCTAGTATGAAGATTCCCAGCCAGATTGCTCTCATGGTAGTAATATCCATTCCTACATATTGAGCTAAACCTGCACAAACCCCTGCTACTTTTTGTTTTTCCGGATCACGGAACAGTTGTTTTTTATCGGTATAATTGGATCCGGAATATTCTTTTCTGGCAGATGTTTTTTCAGAAAAATAAGCTTCTTCCTGTTCTTCGATTTTTTCAGGGCTTCCGATTTGTGCGATTACCTTTTCTACATCGGTATCGTTAATCACTTCACGTTTTCCTAAAGAATCTTTGAAAATCTCCACCATTCTTATTTCTATGTCATGCATTACTTCATCAGCCTCAGAAGCATCCAGAGAGCTTCTCAGTGCATTCAGGTAATCGCTGAGCTTTATATATGCGTGTTCTTCTATGGTAAAAGAAAAACCTGCGAGTCCTATTGAGAGTGTCTTGTTCATAGCTTTGTTTTTTAATTTTGTTGGGTGATTTGGTTTACTGAGGCTGTCAGTTCATTCCATGTATTGAGTAGTTCATCCAGGAAAAGTTTTCCTTTTTCTGTGATCTGATAATATTTTCTGGGTGGTCCTCCTGTAGATTCTTCCCATCTGTAAGAGAGAAACTCTCCGTTTTTAAGTCTTGTAAGAAGAGGGTAGAGGGTCCCTTCCACTACATCCAGTTTTCCTTTTTTCAGTTCGTCAATAAGATCAGAAACATACATTTCACGGTTATTGATGAGACTTAGAATACAGAATTCCAGAATTCCTTTTCGCATTTGCGCTTTGGTATTTTCGGTATTCATCTTTGATAAGTTTTGTTAATTAGTTATATTTTTAGAAAAATGCCCCTAGCTAGTTGAGCCTATTCTAATTTTACATTACAAAGATATGTAAATAAAATGGTATTATGCAATACAAAGTAGTGAAATTTTCAAAATAAATTATTTAAAATATTGAAAATCAATTAAATAAATTTTGCCTTGAATTTTGCGTAAAATGAATTTTAACAGAAAATAGCTCAGAAATCTTTAATTTTTAAATAAAATTGATAGAAAAAATGATCTTTTATTAATTATTACCCATTACTCATTACAGATTACTCATGTCATAGCCCCGATAGCAGCGGTTACCCCACAGCAGCTATGGCTTTAGGCAGGAGCGAGGAGTATGAGCGGATAGCGGGAAACAGCTTCTTATCTATGAATACACTTTTATTGAAAGGGTAATTCTGACAGATAATGAGACCGGGATTTTGAGATCGCTATTATGATTCGTATTTTTGTTAGCAATAAAAACACCTAAATCATTTACTATTACCATGAATATTTTTAATAAGTACTGGCACTTATCGGCATTTCTTTTATTAGGTCCCTTATGTTTCGGGCAATATCAGTTTGAGGTTAAAAATGTATCAAAAAGTTATGATGCTGTCATCCATGTAGAAAATTGTTATGATGACAGATGCGGAGGAAAGGGAACGGTGGAATTGTTTGATCATAAAAACAGCAAAGTACAGACTTTTGTTTCAGAGGATCTGGTTTTATATACAGAACAAGGTCAAAAACCGATCCAGGGGAAATTGATCCCCCTTTTAAAAGATCAGCGTGCCGTAATTATAGATGACTTTAATTTCGATGGAACGGAAGATGTTGCCATAAGGAACGGAAATATGGGAAATTATAGCGGGGCATCTTATGATGTATATGTCTTCAACAAGACAAGATTAGGGTTTGTAAAAAGTGATGAACTTACAGAGCTGGGTTCAAACGGTCTGGATATTTTTGATGTTGATGCCAAGCGTAAACGTCTAATTTCTTACGGAAAGTCCGGCTGCTGTGATATTTTTACATCAGAATATGTTGTAATTCCGAATAAAGGACTTGATAAAGTCTTTGAAAAAGAAGAGGATATGAGCATTGAAGGTAGTGTAAAAGTGACCACTAAAGAAAAGATAAATAATAAATGGATTACCAAAACAAAGGTATATCCGTCTGATCAATATAACAGAAATAAGAAGTAAGATGAAAATTCAGAAAGAGATCGATTTTATTCTGGCAGTAGATGCACTTAAAAATGTACAGCGAAGAAATTATAATGCAGACGATTCCCGGAGAGAGAATACAGCGGAACATTCATGGCAGATTATTATTCTGGCTCAGATCCTTTATCCGTATGCTAAAAACCGTGCAGATATTGATTTGTTAAGAGTGATAAGAATGCTTTCCATTCATGATCTTGTGGAGATTGAAGCCGGAGACACTTTTATTTTTGATGAAAAGGCAATGGTAGGAAAGTTCGAAAGAGAGAAAGCTTCTGCTCAGAAAATCTTTGGAATTCTGGATGAACCTTTACGTACAGAATTCTTTAATTTATGGCTTGAGTTTGAAGATGAGAAAACTCCGGATGCTATCTTTGCATGTGGAATTGACAGAATCATGCCGTTTATCTTAAATTCTCATACTTCCGGAAAAAGCTGGACTGAAGCTGGAGTGACAGAAAGACAAATTCGAAATATGCTTGAAAATGCAATCAGCAGAGCATCGGATGAAATGGGAGAGGCTTTTGAGTTTTTGCTGAACAGAAGTCTGGAAACAGAAAAAGTACTGAAATAATTGAAAAAAGAAGACCCTGCCGCTTATTGGGCAGGGTCTTTTTATAGATCATCTGAAATGTTTTAAGAGGCTAGTAATAAGTAATTGTCGGGATTTAATAAAATTCCCTTCTTTGAATAAAATCCAGCCATACTGTTATGTACATAAAATCCCAGTACAAAATTTTTATAAGAAGTATCCAGGCTGAATTTCACTTCTTTCCCGTCTTTAGACCAGACCGGATTTTTAACGATAATGATGGTATTGCGGGTTTCTTTTCCATCAATGTATTCATATAATTTGAGCTGAAGAGTCTTTGTTTTTTTCATAGGCTCTGTGAATTGTACCACAATATTATTGAGATCAGTTTTCTCAAAGTCTTTATTATTGGAATTGACAACGGAAGGCTGGGAAATTTTGTTTCCTGTTTTCTTCGTCCACTTTAATAATGGAATATATAATTTTTCCAGATTCTTTTCCTTTTTATAAAGCTCTATAAGCTTCTCCGAGAATAAATTCTGAGCAATAAAACCGCGTCGGATATTCACTTTATGATAAATCGCCGAAAGACTGTCTGTTTTTTCTTCTGGAAATTTTTCGTTGATGAACAAATCGTAAACTGCCCATGTCATATATTCATTGAATGAATTTATTCCCGGGTATCCTGATTTTTTATCCCAATTCGTAAGGTTGAAGCTTTCCGTTATCTCCTTTGAGTACTGATCTGAAATAGGATTTACATACCCATGATCGATTTCTGAAAATACGGTGTGATTATCAAGAATCCTTCTTGCGAGATTACCTTTTAAATTTCCAAGGATAAGATCTTCTCCGATATTTGGAAAGTCTACAGTTAAGGAGCTATTGATATCCCTGTGGCAATTCTGTCCGCCTACCAAAGGAGATATGGCAATAATGTATTTCTTATCTGTTTCATTGGCTGGTCTTTTTGCTATTTTATCCAAAAAAGTATAAGTATCATTGATGTAATAATACTCTTTGTAATTGGCAATTAAAGTATTGTAAAACGACTGATGATTTTTATAAAAGGTTCTGTAATTTGATTTCTTTACAAAATCATTGATGAGCTCCAGATTTTCATCTACTTCTTTAGGACCAAAGGAATTGAAAGGAAAATCTCTTTTAAGTAAGCCTTTTTCATCAAAAGAAAATGCATAGAAATCAGTTCGGAAGCCTAAGAATTTTTTCCAATCTTTTCTTGAATAATTTACTTTTTTTAGTAAAGGATGATCTTTTACAGGTTCAAAATACGTGATGATTTCATCATAATACGGTGGGATTTTCTGTACGTCATAAGGATCTGTTCTGCCATATTCAGTGAGGGCCAGAATAATATTTCCTAATTCGTAACTTTCTGAAAGTTCAATTTTAACGTCTTTTTGTGCTCTTAATGTAATGGATAGGATAAGGGTAATGATTACAATAATCTTTTTCATGAAATATCGGTTCTTCTATAGTTTTTAGTGACAGCAATGTAAAAATAATTTTTTTGCCATGCTAAAAGTAAATAAAAAAACAAATGAAGTCCAATCATTCTTTGGTTGAGATATACTATGTTGTGTTGAATGGAAAAGTTTCGGGCGGCCTCTGGCCGCCCGAAACTTTATTGTTTATAGTATTTGGATTGGTTTCTTGAATTCGTCAATCGCTACAAAAGTAAAATCACCAATAATTGCTTTTTCTCTTTCATAGGAATACATCTGCTCGGTGTAAATTTCAACGTTTACTTTCATACTGGTTTTTCCCACGTATGAAACTTTCCCGATCAGCTCAACGATGGTTCCGGCAGGAATAGGTTTTTTAAAATCGATCTTGTCACTGCTTACCGTTACCACTCTTTTTCTGGCAAAACGGGTTGCGGTGATAAAAGCTACCTCATCCATCAGCTGCATCGCTGTACCTCCAAAAAGGGTATCATAGTGATTGGTTGTGTTAGGGAAAACCGCTTTAAAGATTCTGGTTTCGGATGCTTCAATTCTTTCTTCTGTAGTCATATATCATTATTAATTAAAGCGATAGGAAATGATTGGAAACAACAGAATAATAACAGGAACTTATAGAATTCCTGAAACAATCCATCAGATCAATACAACTTCAAATCGCGAAAGTTACATGTTTAAGAAAAAGGCAGGTCTCCTGACTTGTAACATCATTTATCTCCTTCCCATGCCTCGCACAGTGGATCTTTGATAAAGACTTCAGTTACTTACAGTTGCGCGACAGTCCGTGATTTTCACACGGTTCCCTTTTAATCTGCAGTGATGCAGAACCAATTTCTGTGATGAATAAGCGTAAAAACTTTTCGAATGCAAAAATAATGAATTTATTCCGGATTATGGTAAATAATCTGGCTGATTACTCTTCCTTTCTTAATCGTCCAGAGAGTAGTGTATCTGTTTTCTCCTGAACCGTTTATCATATAAAGAAAAATATTATCGTTGTCAAGTGAGGTTACTCCAACGTTTTCAAAATCCATGGTAGGCTGGAACATATTTTTGATGGCTTCTCTTACAAAAACAGATCCTCTTCCGGGTTGCTGTACTCTGATGGATTTGATTTCAGTCATTCCTTCAGGAAGGTCATTTCCAATTCCCCATGGTTTTACTTTATCAATGGTAAGAATTTTTCCTTCTGCATCTTTTTCCTTTTTACGGTATCCTGCATTGGAAGGATAAATATCAATCACCACTTTGCTTCTTTGGGCAGTAGGAACCTTAGGATCAGAATTGTCAGTAAAAATAAGAGATCTTCCGTTTTTAGATTTAGATGGAGTGTAGGCAGGAAGCTGGTCTACATAAGCAATACGCCCTTTATTTACCATTCCTTCTTTATCCAGAGTTTCATACCGTACAAAAGGTTTGTCGTCATCCTGTTTCTCCGGATATTTGATCCAGATCCATTCTGTTTCTCCGGGAGCAGGTTTTACATAAACAAATACATCTCCTTTACGCATACGGATCTTGTCTACAATTTTTCGGTAATCGTCTTTATGTACACGTACGTTGGCATATCCTTCTTCAGCTTTTACAACTCCAAAAGGAACTTTAGTCTGCCCTTTTACAAAAGCAATAGATAAAATACTGAAAGCGGATAAATAGAATGCTTTGTTTATGAAAGTCATCATGAAAATTTTTTGATCCCTCAAATATATAAATTAAATGCTTTTCGGAAGATAATTATACCGCTGCAGTTCTTTTAAATCTTGTATTTGTTTTAGATAGCCTTCACGCAGAAGAAATATTTGGTGTGAAATATCAAGAACTTCCTGATAATTATGATCAGAAATAATGAATCCCTTATACGCAGACTGTTCAATGATTGCAGCTTTCAATGCTGCAGAAATTTTTGGAGAAAGGCTATGGAAGGGCTCGTCCAGTAAAACAAAATCAGCTTCAGAATAAATTATCATTAAAGCTTCAATGACTCTCTGCTCACCTCTGGAAAGATCTTTAGGTTTTTCCGACAAAAAAGGACGGATCAGATCTGAAGTCAATAACAGATCTGTATTTTTTTTATTGCAAAAAAGAGGAATTAAGGTTTTAATGGTATTGTACTTCGGTAAGAAAATATCCTGTGGCAGGTAAGCAATTCTGTTTTTTCTATCAGAAATGCTTTTCAGAACTTTGTCATTGTATCTTATAAACTGGATATCACTACTGACAGTTCCAAAAATAATTTTTAATAATGTTGATTTGCCAACACCATTTCTGCCCAGAATTCCAATAATCTGCCCGGTTTCACATCCTAAATAAATATCCCGAAGGATATTATTATCTTTAAAAGACTTGCTTATGCTGTCAATATGAAGCTTGCTCATAAAATTCCTGTTATTATTTTGACAATCACACAGACAGCTACCGTGAATCCCCAAAGGAAACCTCTGGAAAACCCTAAATTGGCATAAAAGTAATATTCATTTTTAAACCGGAGTTCATATATAAAATAATGAAGAACAAGAGATATTAAAAGAAAACTAAATCCAAAGTTCTCAATATTGAAAGAGGATAAACAAGAAGCTAATAAAGAAAATATCAAGGTGGGAATTATTATTTTTTTATAAAAAATCCAGAGAGTAGAAATACTTTTGAACATATATTAAAGCATAGAGTTTCTGTGTGTTTTACACTTTATTGTCAAAAATATTAAAAAATACAATGCTATATGGAGAAAGTATAAGCTATATTTGAAAAAATACCCTATTTTTCAAGGAAATTTTAAAACTGATAAACATGACCAAAAAACTACTTTTTGTATTCTCTTTTATATTGGGAATTTCAAGCCTTCAGGCAACCCACAAAATAGAAGAAGAACCTCAATCTTTATTGTACTGTGATACCAATGCTCCAACAGGAGTTCAGATGTCGAATATAACACTTACTTCTGGAACAGTTACCTGGACTGCAGATCCTAATAGTCCGGATAATATGATAAGATATAGAATACCAGGAACAACTTTCTGGATGACGGGTACACCCGTATCGGGTCAAAACTCTTTCACAATTACAGGTTTGCAACCTTGTACAACGTATGAAGTACAGGTAGTGAAAGTGTGTACAACACAGGGATTATGGTCTGATCCTATATTTTTTACCACTACCATTAATTATTGTGCAAGTGCTTCTACAGATACCACGATGATGCATATTTCCAATGTGACCGTAAATTCTACAGGAGTTACCTCTCCAATGGTAAGCGATTCCGGACCTTCCAATTATATAGATTACAGAAGTGACCTAAGCCGTAGAGTTAAGTTTTTTATTGGAACTACAGGAAATAAGCTTTCAGTAACCAATACCTGGACGGGAACTCTAGGCACAACAACAGTAACGGCGTGGATTGATCTTAATGCCAACGGAATTTTTGAATCCAACGAAAGAGTGATGGTGGCCAATAATGTTACTCAGGCTGCTCCGGCTGTATCTGTATTTACGATTCCAAGTTTGGCAGCAGTGACACTATGTGGCGTTACTATGAGAGTTATTTCCAGTCAAACAATACCTTTAGATGCCTGCAGTACATTTACCTATGGGGAAGTTGAAGATTATGGAGTCGATTTAATCAATCTCACCCTTGGATTGGAAGAATCAGGAAAGTCTGTAAAACCTGAAATTTATCCTAACCCTGCCTCTGATGTCTTAAATATTTCAGGAATTTCAGAAGCCGCCGATTATGAAATTTATAATATTGCAGGACAGAAAATTGACGAAGGAAAAGTTTCAAATCACCATGTAAACCTTAACCATTTATCAAAAGGAGTTTATTTTATCCAGTTGAAAGATAAAGAAAAAGTAACCCGATTAAAGTTCATTAAGAAGTAAAAATAGAATAGAGTATTTGAAAAAATACTCTTTTTTTAATCTAGGAATTGTGTAGTAAAATATTGTATTTTGAATATTCAAAATTGATTTTTTATTCAATTAGAATGTTATTATAGGAACATCCTTATCCGGATAGTTATTAAACTGATTGATTATTTTCTGTAAATATTCATTTGTTGCCTCATAATTTTTATCTTTAATCCCCTTAAACTCATAATTAAAACTATCTCCCAAATCATTTTTGAAGTTAATGTGATGAGCGGCAGGGTCATTCATAAAATCATTGATGTCCTTTACTAGCTTTTCTTTTCTTATATTTTCTTTGTTGTTTGTTATTTCTGACTGCTCATTCAACTTTTTAATTTCAATCAGTTCAAAACAATAATCCTTATCTAATGATTCAGCTTTAATGACTAAACCTGGTAGTCCTGAAAAAACATAAGGTCCATCGTTGATTGGAATATCATGAGTGTATAAAAGTTTCCATTCTCTCTTTCCAAAATTAGCAAAAGCTTCATAAGATATGTAATCATTGTACTTTCCAAACTTCTTGATATTGTAATACTTGATATTGTTTTCCTTATACCAGTAATTAAACTGGTTAAAATTACCTCCTATGATGTAATGATTTTTTGATAAATCTTTAAAAATTTTAAACCTCAGAAATGAACTAGTAACGAATGCCACATCTTTAAAATTATTTTCTTTAACAAGGGAATCTATTTTTTCTTTATTCAGATTATAAAAAATACTTTGTCCATTAATTATTTTTAAGGCCATATACTCTTTTGCAAATGAATCACTTTGTTTTAAAGGTTTAAACCTGACTTCGTAAATAATTTGATAATTTTGTCCAAAATAAATAGAGAAAGATCCCAAAAGGAATATAATACTAACGACTTTGGATAAAATACTTTTATTAATCATTAAATTTTTCACTTAATATTTTTTGATAAAATTCTTTTTCAGAACTATTTATATAGTCCAAATAGCGAAACTTGTTAAGGAAATAAAATTTTTGACAACTTTTGGATAAATACTGATTAGTATTGTCATCTTTTGTAGTTTCAATGATAGTATAGGTTGGAAGCTCTATTCGTAATACATCTTTATTTTTTGCTAAGATCTCTATAATTTTATAATGATAATAATCATTACAACTGAATTTTAAAATATCAGTTTTTATATATTTTTTATAATAATAGTCAATGGCCTCCTGAGAAAAGTTCTTATTTTCTGTGCTGTTGACAGCCGAAAAAATGGTGTTAAGCCAATTGTATTTGATATAATTTTTCATTTTCTTTACAGAATTGTTCTCAGTATCCGCCGATATAATACTTTCTTGCTTGATATTATTCATAATGTTAAGCAAGATAAGTTCTGAAGATCTTTTTAATTCTCCAAGATTTTTTTTCTTAATGGCATTTAGGTAAATATTTATTTTTCCAAATGTTTCAATATTCAGTTTCTCATTAATGTATTCATGGATATTGGCCTTATCACCATTGTAAATAATATTATTATCATTTGTAATAATAATATTAAGCTTTTCTTTGGGTTCAAGAAATACATTAATAAATTTATCAAGTCTATTATTATTTTTGACTGAGATTCCCTCTGTAATATCAGGAAGCTCTTTTTTTTCATGATCATTGATAACAATTTCTTTTTGGTTATTATTTATGACGATGATTTCTCCTGTATTATTTGTTATGGATACTTTTTGGGAGGCAAAAGTGGAGAAATAAAATAAGAGGATATATGATATCCTCTTACTTAAATATGATTTTTCCATATTCAGATTGATGTTAACGAATGCATGTTGGCTCATTTCTATAGCATCTACAAATATTAAAGCAAGCTTCTGCATTATCTGCAATAGTGTCTATTGGAGGTAATCCAGATCCTGACGGACTACAATGACAATTAGGTTCTAAACCTCCTTTTAGAGTTCTTAGTTCAATTCTTGATAGTTTTTTAAGATTTTTCATGGTAAGTTTATTTTTTGTAAATGTAGCAATTAGTTTTTATAATTTTCCATAAAATGTCACAAAAAATCCTTTAAACGTGAAATATTTTTTTTATATTTACTATATATGAATACAGTTTATCATTCCAAAGCTCCCCATTTATATTCAAATGTAGGGAAAGCCTTAAGCATAGCAATAGAAAAATGAAGCATAATATAAAAAAGAGAGTACCTTCTGGTGCTCTCTTTATATTTGCGTTAATTTAATTTCTTATTCATTAAATTCTTTCAAGTTCATCCGCATCAATCGTGGTCTTGAAAGTTCCGTAATTGACGATCACTTTATTTCTGGAAATTTTTTCAATGGTTCCTACACTGGTGCTTCCGGTAATACGAACACGCTGTCCGATTTTCATCCACACAGCACGGTCGGTTTTACGTTTTTCTTCCAGTTTTTCATTGGTCTCAGCAATTTTTTCAATAACCTCTTCCTTTTTCAGCTGTTGAGTGATTTTTCTCTTAACAACCTGCAGGCGTTTGGTTTCATCCTTATCACTGCCCAGTTTTCTGAATTTCTCCTGTTCAAGAAGTTTTACAAAATCTTTTACCACATCCTTTCTGGATTTTCCTTTGGTATAGCTGTCAATGAATGTTTCAATCTTATTCCCGAACTGTAGTTTTCGGTGTTCCTCCTCATAAAGTTTCTGGAAATTGAACAGTTTCTGCTGAAGCTGCTCATTTAGTTTCTGAAGATTATCACGTTTATCTTCTACAGATTCTTTTCTTTCTGCAAGATCAGATTTCAGTTTTTCTACCTCAAATTTTTCCTGTTGCAGTTTTACAATCGTTTTGTCAAGATTCACAATATCATGTTCTACTTTTTTCTTCGCAGAATGGATAATGAATCTTGGAATCTTATTCTTTTCCGCAACTTCAAAAGTAAATGAACTTCCTGCCTGTCCCACTTCCAGCTTATACATCGGTTCCAATGTTTCTTCATTGAAAAGCATGGCTGCATTCTGGGCATTGGGAAGCTGTTCTATTACCAGTTTAATATTGGTATAGTGCGTCGTAATGATGGCGAAACTCTTTTTGTCATAGAAAAACTCCATGAAACTTTCTGCAAGCGCACCTCCAAGCTCCGGATCAGAACCTGTACCGAACTCATCAATAAGCAGAAGCGTATTGGCATCAGCCTCACGAATGATCCCGGACATTTTCTTCAACCTCGATGAATAGGTAGATAAATGGTTTTCAATGGACTGGTTGTCCCCAATATCAGTCATGATTTTCTCAAAGAAAAACATTTCAGACTTAGGATGAACCGGAACCAGGATGCCACTCTGAATCATCAGCTGCAATAATCCGACTGTTTTCAGGGTAATTGATTTTCCACCGGCATTAGGACCGGAAATACAGATGATCCTGTTATGTTCTGTTAAGGTAAGTGTCTGAGGATGAATGGTTTTGTTTTCAACTCTGTTTCTTAACCATAAAAGAGGATGGTAAGCATCTTTTAGTCTCAGCGTTTTATGATGGTTGATTTTCGGAAGAACTCCGTTGATCACTTCACCAAATTTCGCTTTAGCTCTCGTAAGGTCAAGGTCAAAAATATACACCTGATATCTCCATAGCTGAGGTTGAAATTCGGCCAGTTCTGCAGTAAGTTTACGGAGAACTTTATCAATTTCTTTTTTCTCTTCCTCTTCATTTTCACGCAGTTTGAAATAGTGCTTTACCACACTGTCCGGCTGAATATACGTGATGGAACCTGTTTTGGAAATTCCTAATGTTCTTCCGGCAACCCTTTTTTTGAATCCTGATTTTACGGCCAGAACCCTTTGGTCGTCAATAATCGTTTCCCGGATATCATCCAGAAAGTCACTCTGTCCATACGTGGTAAGCGCACGGTTGAAGTTTTCCTGAATCGCCTTTTTAGCCAGCTGAATTTCAGTTCTTATCCCTTTCAGAGCTGGAGAAGCTTCATTTTTTACTTCACCAAAACGGTTAAAAACCTTATCTACCTTCTCAATAATCTCTTTTCTGAATTCCAGTACAGAAACCTCTTCTAACAAAGTAGGAAACGTTTCCGGCATGGTAGGGAAGAATTTCTGAAGTCTTCCGATTTGTTCCGTGATGGTTTTTATTTTGATGAAAGCAGCATTTTCCAGACGGTAGTTCTCAATCAGCATCAATTTCAGCTCACTTTCAATATCTTCATATTCATCAAACGGAATCGCGTTTGAACTTTCAAAACTCGACAGATATTCTGAGGTTTTTTTTAATGAAAGTTCCGCCTCGTCAATTTCCATCGGACGAAGTTGAAGAATTTTTTCTCTTGTTTTCGGAGAATACGCAAATGGGGAGATTTCCGCGAGCAATTGCGGAAACTCTAATTCGTCTAAATCTTCTTTATCTATATACACAATGCAAATTTAGTGAGAATTTTGATTATTACGTATATCTGAGAGATTTACAGAATAAATTAACGGCGAGTTTAATGATTATAGGGGTGCTTTTTTCTCGAAAATTTTAAAACTTCAAAAAAGATCAATTTTTTTACACGCAAAGTTTTTTATTACTAAACCTTATCTCTTTTAAGGATGCAAAGAGTGAAATCAATACATTGATTCTTTCTAAGCGATTCGCCCATTCTTCCACTTCATCAGCGATTTAGTCGTATTTCTTTGCTTACTTAAAATGAGTAATAGAATGCAATAACCTTTGCATTTATATAAATTGATGCTATTCTTTTTATTACATTTGAGATGTGAAACTAGAAACATCAAGATTGATTTTAAAAGGAATCAATGAAAATAATACAGAAGACATTTTAAAAATCCGAGGCAATCCGGAAGTCAATAAATTTGTGAAAAGAGTTTCACCAAAGACCAACTATGACGCGCTTCAGTTTATTTTAACAATTAAGCAAAGAACTCAAAATAATCAAACGGTCTATTGGGGAATTTCTTTAAAAGATCATTCCCATCTTATCGGAACCATTTGTCTTTGGAATTTTTCTGAAGACCGGAAGACAGCAGAAGTCGGCTATGAACTGTTGCCAGAGTACCACAGAAAAGGAATTATGTCTGAAGCTTTAAATGCGGTTGTAGAGTATGGATTTAACGAACTCCATTTACAGGAAATTTTGGCCATTACCAGTACATTCAATGAAAATTCAAAAGGACTTCTTTTAAAACATCATTTTATTTTGCAGGAAGGAAAAAAAGATGAAGGTTTTCCGGATAATATTATTTTTAGTTTGAAAAGGCTATCGGGGGATCGTCTGTAAGAAATCTAACAGGTTTTTCTCTATCTTTATCACCGATTGAAATTACATATGAAAAATGAAATAAAATCTTTAACGGGACTTAGAGGGATTGTTGCATTATGGGTAGCGTTTTTTCATTTTAGTTTTTTTAGGAATGAATTCATTCAGGATATAGTAGGAAAAGGGTATGTAGCGGTTGATATCTTTTTTGTGCTGAGTGCTTTCTTACTGACAGTTTCTTACTCCGATAAATTTAAAAATCTGAACTATAAAGCAATAGAGGTTTTTTATAAAAAGAGAGTTAACAGAATTTATCCTGTCTATATTATATCAGTTGTTTTTATTGCCTTGTTTTTAATGAAAACTTCTATAGCAGGATTTCTGATTAATGCAAGCTTATTACAATGTTTTTTTAATCCTGATTATCTGCTGAATGTGGTCTATTGGTCACTCAGTACAGAATGGGTTTGTTATCTGATATTTCCTTTTATGCTATGGCTTGTTCTGCATTATAAAATACGCAGCGAAATTTTAATTATTGCCAGTCTGGTTTTGAGGTTTGCACTTCCATATATTCCCGATCATTTATATATAGGTTCTGAACATCCAATGCAAGTAGGGGAATCATCAAGATATCTTGATCTTCCTTACGGACTGGTTTCTCTGCTAAGAACGGTTTCTTCCTATTTTCTTGGAATTGGAATTGCCCTTCTGCCACCATTTAAAACGAAGAAGGAAAACCTGTTCCTTTATATCATTCTCCTATTGTTTGGGTCTATGCTTTTTGTGGAAAAAGGGCTCTTGTTTATCCCTTTATTATCAGCATTGATGATCAAATATCTTTATGAAGGAAACTCAAATTATCTGAAAGCATTTTTAGAAACTAAAGCGGTGTATTTTTTAGGAAATATTTCCTATTCGTTATACATTATCCATTATATGGTGAAGAAACAGAATTTCATTATTGTAAATTCTTATCATCTTAATAATCTGTTATTAATCTCCTTTTCATTATTGCTGTCCTATTTTTCGTATATGCTGATTGAAAGAAAAGTGAAGATATTTAAAGTATAATGGAGGCTCTTATTTTATTTTAATATTATTATTTTTGCACTATGACCTGGACAGAAATTTTAGCCCCGATAAAAAGTACGGAATACTTTACCACCCTTTGGGAGAAAGTGAAGAATGAATATGCAACAACCAAAGTTTTTCCACCCAAAAATCAGATTTTCAGAGCATTGGAACTTACAGCTTTTGATGATGTGGAAGTAGTGATTATTGGCCAGGATCCTTATCATAACGATTATCAGGCGAATGGATTGTGTTTCTCTGTTTCTGAGCAGGTTGCAGCACCGCCATCCCTGAAAAATATTTTTATAGAGCTAAAAGATGATCTGGGAGTGGTAAGAACTTCTAAAGAACTTGATGATTGGGGAAGACAAGGCGTTTTACTGTTGAATGCTACCTTAACGGTTCGTGCGCATTCACCCAATTCTCATAAAGATTTAGGCTGGGAAAAATTCACCAACTTTATCATTAAAGAAATTTCAGATAAAAAGGAGAATGTTGTTTTTGTTTTATGGGGCGCTTTTGCACAAAAAAAAGCCGAACTCATAGATCCGGCTAAACATTTTATTATTAAATCGGCACATCCTTCACCTTTTTCTGTGTACAGAGGTTTTTTTGGAAGCAAGCCTTTCTCAAAAATTAATGAATATCTTGTTTCCAAAGGGAAGAAGCCTATTTCCTGGTAGAATCAGCAGATTGATCTGCTTTTTTTATTGTAATTCCGATTTTATATTTTCCGGCTAATGCTTTTGTCCCATCCTGCGATTTTGGATGAGGAGCAATGTCCTGTAATGTGATAGTATATCCGTTGAATTCTGTCGACTGATGATAATTTCTTGCCGGGTAATCTGCGCTTGCAAGGTTCAGGGTCATCGGTCGGGTAGAAGTTCCCATTACTTCCACCTGAGCAAGAGCAACACCAGCCCATATACATTGAGCTCCTTCAGGACAACGGCTGTCTTCAGAAACTCCTTTGAATGTCACATTCATCTGATATTCTCGTAAAAACTTATTTTCTCCTTCAGTCAGATAAATAACACCGTCTTTCTGATGATCAGAACTTGTTGTTTTTGTACCTGTGGACATTTCAGTAGATTTTGTATTAATTCTGGATTTCTTTTGGGCATCGCATCCTGTTAATGCAAATATTCCCAGACTGAGTATGACAATTTTATGGAACATAGTTTCTTATATTTAATTAAATGACGTTAAACATATTAAGTAATACTACCAAAAACATTGCCACTCCTACCACAAAACTGAATCCGGTTCCATAAATGAATCCAATCAGCGCTCCTTTGGTTGATCGTAAGGCTTTATTCATATCCTTACTGTCGTGAAGTAACTCACCAATAAATACCCCTGCAAACATTCCTATCAGAAATCCCAACGGAATAGGAATAAATATCCCAACAATAGTTCCAATCACAGAGCCAATGCTTCCCCAGCGGGTACCGCCATATTTTCTGTTGGTCTTTGCCGGAATTACATAACTTAACACTACAGAAGCAAGTGTAAGAATTCCGAATGCCCAGATATAAATCATAGAAAGATCAGCATCCGTCCCGAATTTATAGATCAAAAGTCCACAGATACTGAGCAAAAGACCAGGTAATACCGGAAGAAAAGTTCCCAATATTCCTATAAATAACAGAATAAGGCAGAAAATATTAATAATCGTTGTATCCATTCTTTTAAAAAATATACATGCAATATAAAAAAAGTGGCCTTATAAAAAGCCACTTTGAGAACTGAGTTATAAAATTTTATTACAAATTTAAGATTACGTATTCCAGAATCGGTCCTGCTTTGCCGATATTTCCACTTGCATGATTATGGAATGTGGTATAATAAATATTTCCACTGCTTGTCGTTCCTGAACATGATCCCATATAATCGCCATGTGCCTGATGAGCATTCCATGCATTCTGATTAATGGTAATGGTAACTGTGTTACCATTTGCCGTATGATGGCAGATCGTCATGTGATTATTGTTTAAAGACGTTCCCACAGTGGTTTTAGGAGCCGTTTTATCCACGTACTTATTGGTTCTTATCATCAGTGGTTCGTTATCTTTCTGTACCAATACTTCCCAGAATAAAGGATCATAATACTGGATTTTTTGCCACAGAGACATATCATACTGGATATCTAATGTACTAAACCCTAATGCTGAAGCCATAGCAGTATTGGAAACAGTACAGTTGTTATACATACTTGCATTTCCATTGATATTAAAACAGATCTTCGTAAAATCCAGAAAGCCTCCGGCTATACCGCAGGATTGCGCATTTTGATTTCCGCCTACCAGATACGCAGCAGCCCAGTCTGAGCTGTAAATGCTTCCGCCGTTTGTGATAAAAGTAGAGAGATTACTGAAAACGGAAAGGTCGTTACCAGGTGAGCTGGTTCCCGTCTGTGCAAGATTACGTGAACCGCAGTTCAGGAAAATAATATCATACTGAGAAATGGTGTTGAAGTTTTTTAAATCCTGATAGCTGATTTCTGTTGCGGTGTACCCAAGATTTGTAATAATAGCCTCTATTTCGTCATAACTGCCTTCTACATAAGCTATTTTTGCAATCTGGTTCAGTTTGGAATCTTTGCTGGGAACACTAGTTGTTTCATTTTTGTTAATGGTAACAGGAATTTCAGTTCTGAAATTAAGGCCATTACCGGTCTGAATGTGAAGAGTTGTTTTTCCTTCAGGTGCAGTCAGACTGAAGGAACCATCCGCATTGGAATACGTGTGATAAACCTGATTTTTGCTGTCGATAGTAAACACCGTGGCACCACCAATGGGTTTTGTTCCGTTTTTAGCAAATACTTTACCTTCTATAGTTCCAGTGGGTAAAGTTTTGGAATCTTCCGGATTCACTGAGTCATCACCTCCTTTACAGTTTACTAAGAGCACAAGGCTGCATAGTACGATGAACAAGTAATTTTGTCTCATATTTAATTGATTTTGATGGGTTTAGTTTTAACCAAATTTAATAAATTTTTAATATTGAAACAATTAAATTGTAATTTATTTTAATATTTTTTTACTTAAATAGGTTATTTGTAGTTAATTTTTCATTTATAATTAAAGGTTGTAGAGGATTTGATATTTTACAGCTGAGTTCACGGATTTTTTTATATCAAATTTCCGGATAATACTTTTTGGGATGAAAATTGATTATGAATAGTAAAATGATGATTCTTAATTTCATAAATTTGCTGTAATGAATGACCAGTTACAAGAAACCAAAAACTTTATACAGGAGCTGAGCGAACGGCTTTACATTTATATTACCCAGATATCACCCTCCGGGCTGGATTGGGTTTTTCATATTATTGTAAAACTGAGTTTACTTCTTGTCCTGTTTTTTATTACTGATTTTGTTTTTAAGTTCATTATCAATTCTGTATTCAGGTTATTTCATAATGAACAGAAGTTTCCCATTTTAAAATCTATTTATCAGTCGAAAATCACCAATTCTGTAGCGCATTTTGCAGCTTTGATTGTTGTGGACGGTATTCAGGGTTCCATATTTCCGGAAAATGCACTGCCGAAGACCACCATTTTTATCATAAGATGTATCAATCTGGGATTAGTATTGATATTAGCAGGAATGCTCTACAGATCGCTGACAGCTTTCAGAAACTATTTTAGTATCAAACAGGATTTCTATAAAATAATGGCACTCAATGCCATTTCAGAAACTGTAAAAATTTTAGGACTTTTTATATTTACTGTAGTAGGCCTTTGTGTGATTTTCGGAATCAAAGGAACAACAATTGTAGGAAGTCTGGGAGCTATTACAGCTGTTCTGGTATTGGTTTTCAGAGATACTATCCTGGGGTTTGTAACAGGTCTTCACGTGGCAACCTCCAAAAATCTGAAAGTAGGGGATTGGGTAAGTATTCCCAAATACAGCATCGAAGGTAATATTACAGAGATCAACCTTTTAACCACCAAAATTACCAATTTTGATAAAACAGTTTCAACGATTCCCACTTATGATCTGATGACCACCGAGATCAAGAATATGCAGGTGATGTCTGAGTCAAACACCCGAAGAATAAAAAAATCAATTTACTTTAACATTAATTCTTTCAAGTTTCTTACTGATGAAGATGTGGAGCGTTTAAAGGAAATTAACCTGATTTCGGATTATCTGGAAGAAAGAACTTCAGAGATCAAAAAAGAAAAGGAAAGCTTGGAACATAAAGATAAAATTGTGAATGGAAGACAGCTTACCAATATTGGTGTTTTCAGATATTATGCACAGAAATATATTGAAAATGATCCCGATATAGATAAAAACGGAACCAGAATGGTTCGTCAGCTGGAGATTACCCCACAAGGATTACCCCTTGAAGTATATTGTTTTGCCAGTGATTCCAAATGGGAACGTTTTGAGCAGATACAGGCAGATATTTTTGACCATTTATTAGTAGCTTCAAAAGAATTTGAACTTCAGGTAATGCAGGTAAGCGTGAAAGTGTAACAGCTGGAAAACAGAGAAGGGAAACTGTAAGTTTCAGCCTTTTCAAAAAAACTTTAAATTAAACTTTTAAATGATCATGAATGTGGAAGCACCAATAGAAGTACAATGCCTGGATTTGCCTCCAGCCCCAAGCCTCTAACTTCTCACATCTCATATCTAACATCTAAAATAAAATGACAAAACTAAGCGTAAACATTAATAAAATTGCGACGTTAAGAAATGCAAGAGGAGGTGAGACCCCAAGTGTTACAGAAGCTGCTGTAAAAATTCAGGAATTTGGCGGGCAGGGAATTACCATCCATCCAAGACCTGATGAAAGGCATATCACAAGAAAAGATGTCTATGATCTGAAGCCGTTGGTTACGACTGAGTTTAATATTGAAGGAAATCCTCATCAGGATTTTATTGATATGGTATTGGAAGTAAAACCTGAGCAGGTAACGCTGGTGCCGGATGCTGATGATGCCATTACCTCCAATGCAGGCTGGGATACAAAAAAACATCTTGATTACCTTACAGAGATTATTGCAGAATTTAAAAAAGCTGGAATCCGTACTTCTGTTTTCCTGGATCCTTTACCGGAACTTGTAGAATATGCAGCAAAAACAGGAGCAGATAGAATTGAGCTGTACACAGAAGCTTACGCAAAAAATTATCTTATTAATAAAGAACAAGCCATAAAACCTTATTATGATACTGCGGTTGAAGCTACCAATTTCGGATTGGGAATCAATGCAGGTCATGATTTGAGCTTAGAAAATCTGAAATATTTTGCAGATACCATTCCGAATCTGTTGGAAGTATCTATCGGACATGCTTTGGTTTCAGAAGCTCTTTATATGGGATTGGAAAATACAGTTCAGGCTTATCTGAAGAGACTTGCAAAATGGTAAATATAAGAAACCAGAAGTTAGAAATTAGAAGTTAGTACAACTTTCTTTTGATTTCTAACTTCTGATTTCTCACATCTAACTTCTAAAATATGGAAATTTTAAACTCAAAAATATTCGGCGAAAATGTGACCAATACGCCGCTTCTTGTATTTCACGGATTATTCGGAATGCTTGACAACTGGGGAAGCTTCGGAAAGGATCTGGGAGAATATCTTCCGGTCCACCTGATCGATCTTAGAAACCATGGGAGAAGCTTTCATTCAGACAGCATGTCTCATGATGACCTTGCAGATGATATTGCCCGTTATATGGATCATTATAGAATTCAAAAAGCTCATGTTTTAGGGCATTCTCTGGGAGGAAAAGCGGTGATGCAGTTTGCCATAAAATACCCTGAACGTGTTGAAAAACTGATTGTTGTAGATATTTCACCTAAAGCATATCCACCGCATCATCAGGGAATTATCAAAGCACTGGAAACCGTTGATTTCAATACGGTAACTTCAAGAAATGAAGTGGAAGCTGTCCTGAATCAATATATTCCGGAAAGATCTACTGTACAGTTTCTGACGAAAAACCTTTATTGGGATGATAATAAAAAACTGGGCTGGAGATTCAATCTTAAGACATTATCTGAAAAATATACTGAATTTGTTTCCAATGCAATTAAATTTGGGGTTTTTGAAGGAGAAACTTTGTTTATAGCAGGGGCAAAATCCAATTATATCCTGCCACAGGACGAATTCGGAATCAAGCAGCAATTCCCTAAAGCTAAAATAGTGACGGTGAAGAATGCAGGACATTGGGTACAAGCGGAAAATCCTGTTGATTTTGCAAATGTTGTTAAGGAGTTTCTTGGTTTAAATTAATTTTATACTTTGATTTTCAATATTGTGTTAAAATTTTATTAAAAACATATATTATTTCTCCATGAGTTGAAATTTTTGTACTTTGGATTTTCAAAAAACAATAAAAATATTAACTTATGGAAAACAAAAATTCAAAAAAGAAGCCATTTTTTGCGTCATTCTTAGAAAAACAAGTTAAAGACCCTGAAACAGTAAAAGGAGGAGGTATTACTTCTGTACTTGCTGATCAGATTACATCAGTAATCAAAGATCATATCACGACTACAGCACTTGAAGACAGTGTTACAAAGCCTGACAATGACAATGTAACAATGAAATATCCTTCTGACGGTGATGAGGATGTTTTAGAAGCATAAGAAATATACTAAAGCTTAAGCTCAATTATATATCAAACCAAAACTAAAACATTATGAAAAGCAACAACTCAAAGAAGAAGCCGTTTTTCGCATCATTCTTGGAAAAACAGGTAAAAGATCCGGAAACGGTAAAAGGAGGAAGTGATATCACCCTTGCTGAAAGAGATTTGATCACAAAGCCAGCAATAGATACTGTAACTTCTCCAAAAGACGATATGATGCACACGCTGAAATATCCTTCTGACGGTGATGATGATACAATCACTCTTCCACTGTAAGATCAGAAAGAATATTAAATAAAATAGTAGGGGAAACTTAAATAATAAGTTTCCCTTTTTAATAAAACCGGCAAATGATTCTCTGCATCACCCATTCACAGGATTTTTATAATATTGATCTCTTTTTCGAATACCTGGCTTCCAAAAATATTCCTTATTTTAGACTGAATTCTGACCGCCTGAACCACCTTCAGAAAATCAGTATTCATGAGGATTCATTTGAATTGACTGACGAATCAGGAAATACCATCCATTCTGACACTATAAAAGGCGTATGGCACAGAAAAGCCTGGAGAATCAGCGCTCCCGAAGAGCTTGATCAGGATTATGAAAAAATCTTTCTCAACGAATATGGCAGCCTTAGGTATAACCTGATGACTGCTTTAGAACATATTCCCTGGATCAACCCTTATGAAAATGAAAAAAAAATAGATGGAAATAAGATATTGCAGCTGAAAATAGCACAAAGAAATAACTTAACCATTCCCAAAACCATTTTTTCCAATGATGAAGAAAAAATAACGACATTTTTCTATCAATACTGCCAGGGAAAAGCCATAGCGAAGCTTCACGGAGTTACCGCAAAAACAATGTCAGGGGAAAATATGATTTCCACTACCATTATTGAGGACGAGTCTCTGGAACACCTTTCAGATATTTCATACTGTCCGATGATTTTTCAACCCTATATTGATAAAGAATATGAATTACGAATCGTGTATGTAGACAGTGAGTTTTTTACAGGAAAAATCAATAACAGTGAAAATGCAGACTGGAGAGTTGCCCGTGAAGGATATTTCTGGGAAGAATACGAATTACCTGATACCATTAAAGCCAATCTCACTTCCATGATGAAAGAAATGGGACTTTATATAGGAGCGATTGATATGATCAAAGGAAGAGACGGTGCGTATTACTTCCTTGAAGTCAATCCTCAGGGAGAATGGGGAATGCTTCAGAAAGAGCTGGGATTTCCCATCGCAGAAAGAATTGCCGACAACCTTATCAAAAGAATTAATTTCTATGAATCAAATTTTAATAATTACCCATACCGCAGATAACTTTTCCATTGAAAAAGTAACAGAATACATTGAAAAAAATAATTATGAAGTCATTCGCTTTGATGTAGACGTTTATCCATTACAAAACAAACTGTCCACTATTTTCCAGGATGGAGAATGGGTAAGCTATCTGGAAACGCCTGAGGCAAAACATCGTTTGGACGATATTTCAGCTATCTGGTACAGAAGAGCCTACAATATCGGAAAAGGATTAAAAGAAGAAATGGACTCAAAATTTTACGGTGCAGCTATGGGAGAGATCAGAAATACTCTTTTTGGTTTCTTTGAATCTGTGGATGCTTATTCTTTAGGAAAACCAAGTGTTTACAGAAGATTAGACAGCAAGGAAGAACAATTGAAAATTGCAGATAAATTAGGGATGACCATTCCTGCAACATGTCTTACCAACAATCCTGATGAGGCAAGGAAATTTATTATAAAGCATCAAAATGTGGTGGCTAAAATGCAAACCGGTTTTGCCATTTATGAAGATGGAGTAGAAAATGTAGTGTTTACGAACGTTGTGGGCGAAGATAAACTGGAAGAGCTGGATTCATTATTGTATTGCCCAATGCAGTTTCAGCAGATGATTCAGAAGAAAAAAGAACTTCGTATTACCATTGTGGGAAGAGATGTGTATGCATTCGAAATAGATTCCCAGCAGTCTGAAGATGCCAAAATAGACTGGAGAAAAGACGGAGTTAATCTGATTGATAAATGGAACAGAACAGAACTTCCGACAGATGTGGAAGCAAAACTGCTTGAACTGCTGGATATTTACAATGTAGATTACGGAGCAATAGACATGATTGTTTCTCCTGAAGACGATTATTATTTCATCGAAATTAATGCTGCGGGAGAATTCTTCTGGCTGGATAATCTTACAGATGGAAACCTTATTTCCAAAAGCATTGCAGATGTTCTCTGCGACAAAGCGCCAAGAAGAAATAATGAGGTAATGGCGTAAGCAATAAAGAATTTTAAATATAAAAAGTCCTGAAAGGTGTCAATTCTTTCAGGACTTTTATGTTGGATAATCTGATAGAGTTATAATTTTTCAGTTTGTTGTATTCAGAATGATAATATTGGTTAAATTAAGTTGAATTATGCTTTAAAAATCGCAAATTTGCAAAAACGGTTTTTCCAAATAATTTTTACCGATCCGGAAGCATTGCCGGATAGAAAATATTGTTATATTTTAGTCAGCAATCAAGTAAAATAATTAATGATTTTTGTAACGGGTGCTACCGGAATTCTGGGAAGAATAATTGTACTGGAACTTCTTAAAAGAGGGAAAAGTGTACGTGCTTCCAAACGGCCGGGCAGCAATTTAAACGAAGTAAAGCATTCATACAGCTTTTATACGGAGAATCCTGACGATTTTTTCAATAAAATTGAATGGGTAAACGTAGATTTTGATGATCTCGATTCTTTAAAAACTGCACTGCAAGGCGTAGATGAGGTGTATCACTGTGCTGCCAAAGTAAGTTTTCATCCGAAAGATGAAAAAGAAATGTACCATACCAATATCAAGGGTACAGAAAATCTATTGTTTGCCTGTGAAGGATCGGAGGTTAAAAAATTTCTCCACGTAAGTTCTGTTGCCGTTCTTGATAACTTTAATGAAAAAGGAGAACTGGACGAAGATTCTGACTTTAATCCAAAACTGGAACATTCTGCCTACGCCATCTCTAAGCATTTATCCGAAATGGAGGCATGGAGAGCGTCAGCAGAAGGACTGAATGTGGTGATCATTAATCCCGGCATGATCGTAGGAAGCGGAAACTGGAACCAAAGCAGCGGTGAGCTTTTCTCAACCTTTGAAGACAATAGCTTTACCTTTTCAGGAGGTTCTGCGTATGTTGACGTAAGGGACGTAGCCAATACGGCTATAGGATTAATGGAAAATAACCTTTTCGGAGAACGTTTTATTATTGTCGCTGAAAACAACAGATATGCTGAACTTGCCAAACAGGTAAGATCACGTCTGGGGCTTAAAGAAGCAAAAATTCTTACCCAAACCCAGCTGAATATAGGAAGAATAGCCAACACCCTTTTCGGATGGCTGATTCCCAAACTAAGGATGGTGACCAAATCAAATATTGAGGCCATCTCTTCATTCAACACCATTTCCAATCACAAAGTCAAAGAAAAACTGAACTATCAGTTTATTCCCGTAAAAGAAAGTATAGACTTTCACCTGAATAATTATATTAACGACAAAAAGCTGAAGAAATGAATCTTGCAGAGGCAATTATCCTTAAAAATGTAGAAAAACATCCTATAAAAGCGGCCATCGGATTTAAAAAGAAAGATGCCTGGAAAGAGCTGAGCTGGAAAAAATTCAGTGAAATTATTTTTAAAACAGCCAATGCTTTAAAAGAATCCGGTGTTCAGGAGAATGACAGAGTGGCGATTTATTCAGACAATTCATCAGAATGGATGATTATGGATTTGGCTTCTCTGGCTATCGGTGCTGTCACAGTACCTGTTTATTCCACGAATAATGCTGAACAGGCAGAACATATCATCAGCGATTCCGGTGCTAAAGCCGTTTTGGTAGGAAACCAGATGCAGTACGATGCCTGCCTTGAGTTTTTACATAAAGAAGAAAACAGTCTTGAAACCATTATTGTTTCTAAAAAAGCAGTGTGGATTAAGAAAGAGTTCAATAGTTTTTATCTTGAAGATTTTATCGCAAAAGCTTCGCCGGAGCTGGAGATCTGTAAGAAAGAAAATGATGATACGGCCACATTGATCTATACTTCCGGAACCACCGGAATTCCAAAAGGAGTAATGCTTACCCATGGAAATTTCATCAAGGCATTCGATTCTCATTTTGAATTTTTTAAGTTTAAAAACTTTGAAGAAGAACTTTCACTGGCATTCTTACCTTTAAGCCATGTTTTTGAGAGAAGCTGGAGCTTACTTTGTTTATACGGTGGTGCCCGTGTGTATTTCCTTGAAGATCCGAAAAATGTTGCCAAAGCACTGGAAGAAGTAAAACCTACCGCCATGTGTGCAGTACCAAGATTTTTCCAGAAAGTATATGCCGGAGTTCTTGAAAAAGCGGAAGAAGGTTCAGCTCTGAAAAAGAAAATCTTTGACTGGGCGCTTAAAACCGGATGGGAAACCGCAGAATTAAGAAGAAATGAAAGACCGGTTCCTTTTGGATTAAAATTCAAAGAATCTGTAGCTGATATGTTGGTTTTCAGTAAAATTAAAAATAAAATGGGAGGGAGATTATGGTTTTTACCTTGCGGTGGAGCTTCATTATCACCCGAAGTTACCCGTTTCTTTGAATCGGTGGGCATTCACGTAACTGTTGGATACGGATTAACGGAAACTACTGCAACATTGACCCTTTTTCCTTTAACTCACTTTGAGCATGGAACCAGTGGAAAGCCTCTTCCTGGAGTAGAAATGCGTATCGGTGAAAATGATGAGATCCAGGCCAGAGGAAACGGAATCATGAAAGGATACTACAAGAAACCTGAAGAAACTCAGAAAGTATTCACAGAAGACGGATGGTTCAAAACCGGCGATGCAGGAAAGTTTGATGAGAAAGGAAACCTGATCATCACAGACAGAATTAAAGACCTGATGAAAACTTCCAACGGAAAATATATTGCTCCGCAACAGATTGAAAACCTTCTGACCAATAATAATTTTATCCAGCAGATTATGCTGATTGCGGAAGGAAGACAGTTTGTTTCAGCACTGATTGTTCCTAATTTCGAATTTTTACAGGATTATATTAAGAAAAATAATATTCCTTTTACCAAATGGGAAGACGCTGTAAAAAATGAGAAAGTAATCGATCTTTACAAAGAAAAAATCAGAGAATTACAGAGCCACCTGGCAGATTATGAAAAAGTGAAGAAATTCACGCTAATGCCGGCTGAATTTGACATCAACACAGGAGAAATTACTCCCACTCTGAAAGTCAAAAGAAATGTGGTGATCAAAAAATATGCGGATATTATAGAGAAGATGTATTAAAAATTTTAATCTCCTTTTTCACATCAATTACAACTGAAGACGTGAAAATTCCCCTCTTTTAGAGGGGTGGCAAAAATTCAAAGAATTTTTGTTGGGGTGATTCAAAATAACGACTTAAAGTAAACTATGACAACACAGGATTTTATAGGAAAAGAAAATTTCACCATTCATACCCAAACGGTTTCGGAAAGCTGTCCGTCTAATATTGCCCTGATTAAATATTGGGGAAAATATGCTGATCAGATTCCTGCTAACCCAAGCATCAGCTACACGTTAAACCATTGTAAGACCAATACTTCAATGGAATTTACTGCGAATGAGCCTTTTTCAGTACAGACTTTTCTGGCTGGAAATGAAGAAGTGAAGTTTGCCGAAAAAATTGAAAAATATTTCAGAAATATAGAACAGTATCTTCCATGGATTCTGAAAGGAAAATATATCATCAGAACAGAGAATACATTCCCGCATAGTTCCGGGATTGCAAGTTCTGCTTCAGGATTTGGAGCGATTGCAAAATGTCTGATGGCGCTGGATGCTTCATTTACAGGAAAAACTTCTGAGGAAGAATCTTTGAGAAAAGCTTCATTCCTGGCAAGATTGGGAAGTGGAAGCGCATGCCGGAGCTTGTATAACGGACTTGTGGTGTGGGGTGAAACCGATGAGGTAGAAGGAAGTTCAGATTTGTTCGGAGTACAGTATCCTGATGCTGAAATTCATGAAGTATTCAAGAATTTTAATGATTGGGTTCTGTTAATCCATGAAGGGCAGAAAAGTGTTTCTTCAACAGTAGGTCATGGTCTGATGAAGACGAATCCTTATGCAGAAAGAAGATTTCAGGAAGCAAGGGAAAATTTTATTCCCATGAAAGACATCCTGAAAAAAGGAGATATGGAAAGCTTTATCAAATTGGTAGAACATGAAGCACTTACCCTGCATGCCATGATGATGATGAGTGATCCTGCTTTTATCCTGATGAAAACAGGAACTTTGGAAGTCATCAACAAAATCTGGGATTTCAGAAGAGAAACAGGACTTCCATTATTCTTTACACTGGATGCCGGAGCGAATGTTCACCTTCTGTTCCCTAGTAACGGATCTGAAGAACAGATTAAAACCTTCATTGAAGCTGAATTATTACAACATACTCAAAAGAATGGAGTAGTGAAAGATGTGATGAAATTTTAAATTAAAAAAATCAATAGGAGTGGGCTAAAGCCCACTTTTTTTATTAATCTTCAGTAACAACAGCTTCGCGTTCTCCATCTTCTTTCTTTCCTTCCTCTATCATGATTTCAGCCTCAGCTTTCTCTTCAGCAGTTGCTGTTTCTATCAGTTCTTCCTGTTCATCGTTGTGATGATCTATGAAAAACTCGCAGTATACCGGAAGGTGGTCTGAACCAAAATTTTCCAAGGTCTTCAGCTGTTTAATAAAAATATCTTCACTGTGAAACATCAGATCGATAGGAAACCTTAAAAGACGGTATTTCGCATGAAAGGTAGAAACGAAAGAGTATCCGATTCTCGGATCTATCAGATGACTTGTTTTTCTGAAAAGAACAGATGACCGTGACCAGGCCACATTATTGAAGTCTCCCACCACGATAACCGGTTTTTGGATGTCTTTTACGCGCTTGGCAGTACTTAAAAGATCGCCATCCCTTTCCTTTGATGTTTCTTCTTCCGTAGGACTTGGCGGCGGCGGGTGAACCCCAAAGAAAACAAAAGAAAAGCCATCAGCGGTTTTCATATGGATCTCAATGCTCGGGATGTCATCAGCAACGAAATAATGGGTTTTCGCTTCCTTAATCTCAACTTTTGAATAAAAATGCATTCCATAGGTATTTTCAAGAGTTACTTTGTGTTGGTAGGAATATTCTTTTTCCAGAGGTCTCATTGCTTTCTCCCAGTCACTGTTGCTTTCCATGGTCATGAAAAAATCAGGGTTATGTTTTTTAACAAGCCCTATGAATTTCTCATACTCTTTATTAAACTGATATACATTGGCAGAAATAAAATGTAGTTTATCAGAAGATCTGTGACGCTGTCTGTGTTTTTTTACAGGATAGAAATGGGTGTATCTGATCAGTGTTTGGCCGTGATGAATAAACATAACCAGCAGAAGCCCCTGATAATACCAGAAATATTCTGTAGAATCTGTGAAAAAGCCTAATAAAAAAGTACATAATATAAGGTAGGTGACCTGTATTTTGGCAAATTCAGGAACTCTGAATATCCAGTGGGAATGCTGAATTTTCGGCAGTATTGTCATGACCAGAAGAACTATGGCCAGAGTCAGGTAAATAATCCACATATAAAAAGCTCTGAAATAATTTTGACCACAATTTAAGGAAAATGAATTTTAAAATTTATTAATCAATTTAAATTTTATTTTATCTATTTTTAATTATCTAAATCTATACTATGAATAAAATAATGGCATTTCTTGTTCTGATCAGTATTTCATGCTTAGGCCAGCAGAATACAGATATTGAAAAACCTATCCGAAACCTGTTTCTTGGTATGAAAAATGCAGATCCTGAGTTGGTAAAATCCGCTTTTGCAGAGAGTGCAGTACTTCAAACCATCACCAAGGACGGTACTGTAAAAAGTGATGGTATTTCGGATTTCATTGCTTCGGTTTCCAAATTTACAAAAGGAGATCTGGATGAAAGAATTATAGTAGAAGCCATTCATACAGATGGCAATCTGGCAACTGTTTTTACCCCGTATTCTTTTTATTTAAAAGGAAAATTATCACACTGCGGGGCTAACAGTTTTCAGCTGGTAAAACAGAATAATGAATGGAAGATTCAGTATATTATTGATACGAGAAGAAAGGATAACTGTAAAGAAATACAATAATAAAGTTCAATTGAAAATCAGGTTAAAATAAAAATGAAGATTCACCATATTGCCATCATCTGTTCAGATTATGCCGTTTCAAAGAAGTTTTATACGGAAATTTTAGATCTGAATATCATCCGTGAAGTATACCGCGAAGAAAGACAGTCTTATAAACTTGATCTTGCTATAGGAGACCACTATGTGATCGAACTGTTTTCCTTTCCCGATCCTCCCCAACGTCCGTCACGTCCCGAAGCATGTGGTTTAAGGCATCTTGCTTTCTCGGTAGAAAATGTTACGGAAAAGAGGAATGAACTGATCAGAAAAGGATTAAACTGTGAAGAAATTCGCATAGACGAATTCACAGGAAAAGAATTTTTCTTTACCCAGGATCCCGACCAGCTGCCGTTAGAGTTTTATGAAATGTAAAAATTAGTGCGCGTAACCTGCAAAGAAACTCACCGCCATAATGGCTAAAACAATAGAAGAAATGACTACATATACGTAGTCTTTTTCTTTTAAATAACCTATTAAAGCGAAAACGATTCTCATAAGAGGAGTGAAGATCAGCAAAAGAATACCCAGCTGAATAATAGCTGTACCTTCTCCTTTACATAGAGAGTCCCAGAAATGTCCCCAGACCTTTTCAGAAGAAGTACCTACGACAAGGCTGGTATATTTTTCGGGCATTTTAAAGCCTTCAAAAAATAACTTGATAAAACCGATCAATGACGTAGCAACAGACAGAATAACACCCAGTCTCAGAAGATTTCCTACCGAACGGTTCAGATCTACATCTGTAAAATTCTTTTTCATTATCTGAAGCTTTTGTTGATACCGTTATACATCATGTAAATGGAAAGAATGGTAATCACAATGGCAAAAAATACTTTTAATTTTTTGGTCTTCGATACCATCAGTGTTTTTGAACCGATAAAACTTCCGATCACAACTCCGATCAGTACAGGAGCTACAATCACAGGAATAATTTCACCTCTCTGGAAATAGATCAGGGCACTGGCCACTGCCGTTACTCCGATCATGAAATTACTGGTAGTGGTAGATACTTTGAAAGGAAGCTTCATCATATTGTCCATCGCCAATACTTTCAATGCACCGGAACCTATTCCTAAAAGCCCGGACATGGCCCCTGCAAACATCATCATCAAAAATCCGGGAACTGTATTTCTCGCAGAATAGCTTTTCAAAATACCTTTATCAGGGAATGTTCCGTACAGTTTCAGTTTCTCTTCAAGACTTCCTTTCACCAAAGGTTCCTGGTGATCCGGTTTTCCCTTAAGATTTAAAATAACGGTTAAAAGAAGGATACTTGCGAAAATAATTCCGATTGTATTTGGGTTAAGCATTCCTGAAACAAGGGCTCCAATAATAGCGCCTGCGGTGGTTGCTATTTCGAGAAACATCCCGATTCTCATATTGGTAAAACCTTCTTTTACGAAAGCTACAGCCGCACCGGAAGAGGTTCCGATCACAGAGATGAGTGAAGCACCGATAGCATAATGCATTGGAACGCCAAAACCCAGCGTTAATAAAGGAATGATGATAACTCCCCCTCCTAAACCCGTAAGTGAACCTAAAAGACCCGCGGAAATTGCGCCAAGGAAGAGTATGATGATTTCTGACATACTACAAATAATGTTACAAATATAAAATTATTGTAGTAGTCTGCCAAACATTTGAAAAAGATAAATTTAACGTATTTTTGTATGCATGAAAAATGAATTGAAATTATTTTATGTCATCCTCGGGGCAACACCCAAAGGCAGAAATATAGAGCAGCACGATGTTTTCTTCGGAATTGCGGAGAATCTGAAAGATCTGATTCCTGATATGAAAGAATTTTGGAAGGAAGCAGAAGGAAAAATTCACCTGGATTGTTACCAGGAAGTGAAATTTGCAGACGGTTACAAGGTGAAAATTGTAGAAAAGGGAGAGAAGACATCAGAAAACCAGTTGTTTTTTCTGAATCTGGGAGGTTATAAGCCAGGTTTCTTTGAAGAATTTCATGAGCAGCACTTAATGGTAGGACAGTCTATGGGAGAGATTGTGAAAAGAGCAAAAGCTACCGAATTCTATCAGACCATGGGATTTGAAGGTGCAGTAAGCCATATTGATGATAAGCATGGAGTGGATATTGATGATATTTTCAATGTGAGCGATATTCTTCCTGCGTATATGAAAGAAAAATATGCTATCATTCTTCAAAAGTCTGATGAAGAAAATCAGGAGAACCCAATGGGGTTAGGCTATTTAAAAATTGATAAAATTCAATAAGAGTAAATCTAATAAAAATAAAAAATGAAAATAGGAATTCTGGGAGGCGGACAGCTGGGAAGAATGTTGATACAAAGTGCACTGAAGTATGATGATGAGTTTTATACTCTGGATCCGGCCTCTGATGCACCATGTCATAATATCTCGTATTTTACACAGGGAAATTTCAATGACTATGAAACAGTTTTGAATTTCGGAAAAGATAAAGATGTTGTAACCATTGAAATAGAACACGTAAATGCTGATGCACTGGCAGAACTTGAAAAGCAGGGAATAAAAGTGGTTCCTAATGCCAATATCATCAAAACAATTCAGCAAAAAATCCTTCAGAAAGAATTTTATAAAGCTCATGATATTCCAAGCCCGGAATTTCAGGTGGTATGGAACAGTGATGAGAAAATCATCATGCCATTGCCGTTTGTTCAGAAGATGAATATCGGAGGCTATGATGGAAAAGGAGTACAGGTGATCAAAACGGAAGAAGACTATCAGCAACTATGGACTGAACCTTCTGTCATTGAAAGTCTTGTTGATATTGAAAAAGAACTTTCTGTCATTGTAGCAAGAAACGAAAAAGGAGAAACCAATATTTTCCCGGTAACGGAAATGGTTGCCGATCCAAAACTGAATCTATTGGATTTCAATGTATGTCCGGTTCTGCTGACGGAAGATGTTCAGAACCAGATTGATTCCATTACTGAAAAATTTCTGGCTGCAGTGAACTCTCCGGGGTTGTTTGCCATCGAATTATTCCTTGATAAAGAAGGAAAAGTATGGGTAAATGAAACTGCTCCAAGGCTTCACAATTCAGGCCATCAGAGTCAGGAAGGAAATACTAATTCCCAATTTGAGCAAATGTACCGCGTGGTTAAAAATTTACCATTAGCGGATACTGACGCCATCACTTACAGCGGAATGCTGAATCTTGTAGGAGCAGAAGGATATTCCGGAAAAGTAGTCTATGAAGGAATGGAAGATGTTCTTAAGCTTCCCGAAACATACATCCACTTATACGGAAAAACTGAAACCAAGCCGGGAAGAAAAATGGGACATATCAACGTTCTTGCAGATTCCAGAGAAGAGCTTATGGAAAAGCTTGTACAGGTAAAAGGAATGGTAAGAGTAATTGCTGAGTAATATCGATTTAAGATAGATAAAAGGGAGCTGTTTTAACTTTAAAAACAGCTCCCTTTTATTTTTGAACTCATTCAATAGAAACGGGCTAAAGCCCGATCCTATTGATAATGTAATGCTTTCATGATTAAGGATTTTTAACCACCTCAATATTATCCTTTTTATAATTGTATTTAATATAACTTCCTAAAGCGGTTGATAAAACAGAAAATTCTTCCAGCGTTGTAAGCGGTGCATAGAGTTTAAACGTACAAATGTCCGTTGCAGAAATAAAAGGATTGGTTACTAAATGGCTGTGGGTAGACATAGTTACCGTTCCTCCATTTTCTAAGGCTGTAGAGGTTGGAATAAGTCTTGAGTGAAATTTTTTATGGGAAATAATATTCCCTTTTTTATCCGAAACAAAAAGATAATCATTTCCGAAAGGAATTATACCAGACTGGACAGTACCAGGTATCAAATACACCTTATAGTTTTCATTAAACGGAATAATAATCATATTAAGACTATATCCCTGTGGTACCGTTACCGAATACTTTGGATCGGATAACTGTGGAATAATTGCAGAACGGATATTTTTTAAAATACTTTCAGTTTCATTAAGTCCCCTTTCTTTAAAATTTTCTTTGACAGGTTTTGTCTGGTTATTTTTGAAAGACAGTTCTGCAATAATCATATTACCTGCTTTATTAAGAAAGGAGGTTTTGATGGTATCGTTTTTCTGGTACGTGATATAGCTTCCTGTATTTTCAGCAAGTCTTTTATTGCTGCCTACAAGATCTCCTGCATGCCATGACGCATTTTCGTAAGAATAGAGTAGATTTCCTTCAGTTTTGATAGAATCCAGTTTTTGTTTCAGTTCTTTATCCGAAAGAGTAAGGTTTTGTGCAGAAAGAATGATGGACACGAAAAAGAAGAGAAATCCGATAATTTGTTTCATAGGTTATTTTTTTGCGAAAATACAAAATTCAATAGGAACGGGCTTTAGCCCGTTTAAAAATAATTATCATCTCAATTGGCTTTAGCCGAAACTTAATTTTAGGTTTCGGTAAAGCTAATTTTTTCCTATGGTTCACATCGGGCTAAAGCTCGGAAGCTATTGAAGATTTAATTGTTTAATCATAAAGAAAAATTAATTATTCGCAGAGAAGAAACTTCTCGCACCCTTCTTCCTTCTTCCAGCCTTTTTATTTAAATATCTTCTGAATCACATTTCCAATCTCCACAAAATCCCCGTGATTTCCTACAGAACGTATTTCAGGGCTGTTTTTGTCATACTCCGAGAAAGGGAAAATCAGAAGGTAATTATTGTCTTTCAGATTTCTGTTCAGAAGTTCCGGAATCAGTCTCATTCTTGGAATATATGACTTCATACCGCGCTTGGCCATCAGAATAATCAAGGCTTCATCATCTTTCAGCTGTGCAGCGGTTCTTTCACCATCCTGCCATGTGCTCATGATAATGAATTCAGCTTCTATATTGGCTTTCTTTATGATTTTCTGAAGAATATCAATAATGTTTTCAGGAGCATAAAAAACAACTGTAGCTCCGGAATTTCTGGCAATGTTCCATACCCTCAGCAATGCATGGAAGAATCCCGCTTCCTGATGAGCATTCTCGGGAATCATCACCGCATATTTCTTAATGGTGGAAAGCGGTTGTGCAGCATGGTAAACCAGTACATTCACATCATCATTCTGAAGATAACCGTTATAAAGATTATATACAAAAGAAGGGGAGAATCCTTTTTCGTCTTCCAATCCGATGATAAGATCTGTAATTTTCTGTTCTTTAATCACATTATTGACCCCGTTGATGACATCATTGTCATATCTTTTTAAAGCCTGCAATTTTACATCTGCCGCTGCGGCTGCATCTGCTGCCTGGTGAAGAAGTTTCTCCGCATTCTTTACCGAAGATTCATTTTTGTCTTCGTTGATGACATTCAAAGCAAAAAGATCTTCTGTATTCGAATGTGCTTTGATCAGAATTCCCAGATTCACCATTCTCTCAACAGTGGCTTCGTGGTTGATGGCTAAGAGAATATTTTCTTCTTCATGGGTATTTCCGGAAACAGTATCTTCGTTATCACTCTCAGCAATTTTCTGAGCGCTTGCCATGGAAATAAATGAAGAGATGGTACATGAAATCAGGATAAGGAGAATACTTCCGTTCAGTACGTGTTCGTTTAATAATCTTACAGGTTCTCCGGTTTCGGTTTCAGAAAGGATGATGTTATATCCAACCATTACGGAAGCCAGTGTTGCTGCTGCCGAAGCAGAGCTTAATCCGAAGATCAGTTTTCCTTCCTCTTTGGTTAGTCTGAATGTTTTCTGAGTGGCGACCGCGGAAAGGTATTTCCCTCCGATAGAGGCAACCAGCATAATTCCGGCAACTTCAAGTGTTTCCCAGCTTTTAAAGAAAACTTTAAAATCAATCAGCATTCCTACACTGATCAAAAAGAACGGGATAAATATGGCATTTCCTACAAACTCAACCCTGTTCATCAAAGAAGAAGTGTGAGGGATAAGTCTGTTTAACGCCAGTCCGGCAAAGAATGCTCCGATGATAGCTTCTACACCAGCCAGTTCAGCCAGCATAGCAGCCAGATAAATCATAACCAGTACAAAAATATACTGCGAAATTTTATCATCCACTCTTTTGAAAAACCATCGTCCTATAATAGGGAATACAATAAGTACAATAAGGGCAAAAACGACAAAAGAGACCGATAATTTAACCCAGAATTCTGTTCCCACATCACCTTGAGACATTCCCACAATCACTGCAAGTACCAATAAGGCAAGAATATCTGTGATCATTGTACCTCCAACGGTGATATTAACTGCCTTGTTTTTCGCAATTCCCAACTTACTCACCAATGGATAAGCGATAAGCGTGTGAGATGAAAAAAGACTGGCAAACAGAATGGAAGTCAGCATTGAAAAGTGAAGAAGGTAATATCCACCCAGATATCCTAATACAAAAGGAACTGTAAAGGTATAGATACCAAAGGTGAGACTTTTCCATTTGTTCTTTTTAAAGTCGCCCATATCAATCTCAAGCCCGGCCAAAAACATAATGTAAAGAAGTCCGGTGGTTCCGGTTACTACAATACTGCTGTCTCTGGACAATACATTGAATCCGTTCGGGCCAATAATCGCTCCGGCAATAATAAGTCCCAAAAGGTGGGGAACTTTAATTTTATTAAGCAGCAATGGTGCTGCAAGGATGATGACCAGTACCAACAGAAATTTCAGTACCGGATCTTCTATGGGAAGACTCAGGTTGTGTATACTCAGTAAAATCATATGTGTTTATTTTGTGGAACGTACTAATTCAACAGAGAACTTGGCGGTACAGCCATCAGAAGTAATGGTTCTGGTTCCTTTGATCTTGTTGTCTGAAATATCATTAAGAAGAACGCTCATTTCTACATTCTTTTTGGCTGTAGAATCGGTTTTGAAAGACAGTCTGATTTCATTGTTTTCAAACTTGCCTGTATACAGCCTTACCAGATTATTGTTATTGATGATTTTGGTAATGGGCTGGGTAGAATCATTATCGAATTCCCAGATGTCAGTACGCTGGTCGCCTACAGCATATTCGCTGCAGTTGGATTCTGTACAGATTACTTTACCATTCCATGGGCCGGAAATTTCCGTAGGCCATACAGCAGCAATTACTACAGAATCTTTTTTGGAAAAAATACTGTCTCTCATTTTCAGAAGTGACTGATATTCGGATTCTTTCTTCGCGAATAATTTCTCTTTGTCTAAAAGTTGTTTTTCCCTGTCTGTCAGGTTCTTTTCCTTCTCTTTGTAATCACAGCTTACCAATAGAAAAGAGGCAGCCAGCAATAAAAAAAATGTGTTTTTCAGCATATTGTATCGGTTGGAGTATACAATATAAGAAAAAATGAAGGAAATAGAAAATCCCCATATAACGGATCTGCTTTTAATTCTATTTAATACATTAAAAAACAGCGGGATCTAGGGTTGAAATAATGAATATTATTTTCTGATTTACGACTCGATTCTTTGTTTTTTAAACATGGCCGGATTGTAATTGATCACAAAGACCCCAACAATAATAAGTATGGCAGCGATGATGAATTTGGCAGAAATTTTTTCATCAAGAATCAGCCAGCTTAAAAAAATGGAAATTACCGTATTAATATAGGCCAGGATGGATACCTGAACCGGAGAAACTTTGGTCAATGCATAATGAAAAGCAAAAAATGCCGCTACAGAGCCAAAACAGGATAAATAAAGCATCGCAGAAATACTTTTCAGACTCCAGTTTCCGAAGTTGTAGTCTTCTGAAAAAAGGAAGGCAAAAATTATCTGGATAATTCCTGCAAAGGCAAACTGATAAAATAGATTAAGTGAGATATTTCCGCTTTGAATGTTCAGTTTTTTGGTGAAAATAGTTCCTGAAGCCCATCCCGCAATGGCAATGAATAAAAATAATATTCCCAGTGCATAATCCGGGTTTTTCAGATCATTAATGCCATCCCAGAAAATAAAAAGAATGCCGCTGAAACACAGAATAACTCCGGTAAAAGCCCGCCAGCTGAATTTCTGCAGGCCTAAAGCCATACTTCCGAAAAATACCAGGATAGGAGAGCAGGCACTTATCAGTGAAGTAAGGCTGCTGGTAACTTCCTCTTCCGCTACTGTAGTCATTCCGTTTGCAATCACAAGCATTAATAAAGAGAAGATCAACTGGTATTTCAGGCTTGTCCAGCCTATCCATTTGAATTCTTTTCTATAGGTAAGAATAAGGAACATGATAATCGCTGCAAGAAATTGACGTATTCCTGCGACAAACCAGGCAGGAATAGTTTCTACCGCAACCCTTATTGATAAAAACGTAGTACCCCAGACAATAGCAACGGTACATACAGCCAGTGTAAGTTTATAATCTTTCAATTTTAATGTGGTGTAACAGCAAATATATCTATTTCTCCAGCGATTTTTATGGATACAGATCCTGTAATTTATAGGAGTACAGATGAAAAATTTGAGCCAAAAATAACTTTATTAATTCTTTACATTTTAAATGGAAGATCTATTGAAAGATTAAATTATTTTAGGAATTATAATCATAAATCGTGTCCCGGATTTTTTGTACTCTTTCCTCTTTACATTTTTATTTTTTATCTTTGAACATCTAATAAAATTGAAGATGGTAGGAATTATTATGGGCAGTCAGAGTGATCTGCCGATTATGGAACAGGCTGCAAATTTTCTTAAAAGCCTTGATATCCCTTATGAATTGACAGTAGTTTCAGCGCACAGAACTCCGGAAAGAATGTTCGATTATGCAAAAACTGCTAAGGAAAGAGGGCTGAAGGTCATTGTAGCCGGAGCAGGTGGAGCAGCACATCTTCCGGGGATGGTGGCGAGTTGTACTACACTTCCGGTAATCGGGGTTCCTATTTTGTCCAGTAATTCTATAGACGGATGGGACTCTGTTTTATCTATCCTTCAGATGCCCGGTGGGATTCCGGTAGCTACCGTAGCTTTGAACGGAGCTTTGAATGCCGGGATTTTAGCTGCAAAAATTTTAGGAAGCGGTAATGAAGAAGTCGCTGCAAAACTTCAGAAATATCAGGATTCTTTAAAAGATAAAGTACTGGGAACGGTAGATGATATCAAAGCCCAGCATCCTAATCATTTTGACCAATAGATTATTTTTCAACTCAAAATAAAAGCCTCACTTTTCAGCGAGGCTTTTTACTTTATTTTTTAATGAATTTTGAAGAGATGGTCTGATCTTTCAAAATGAGCTGTAAAATATAATTTCCTTTCGGTAATGATCCTACATTGATCATTTCTTTATTAGGATTTCCTTCCAGTACAAGCCTTCCACTTGCATCAAAAATTCTGTACTTTTTAATGTCACTTAGTCCTTCAATATGAATATCATCCACAGCGGGATTGGGATATAGTGAAATTTTTTTATTCAGCCTGACTTCTGATGAGGACAGTAAACAGTTTCCTACCGTATCACCCGACATCGTCCATCCTTTGCTGATGAGAATATTTCTTTTATCTGCGGCATTGGAAGCATAAGTCAAAGGGGTTACAATATCTAAATCAACATTATTGGCAGTATCAGGATTATCTGCCCATGCTGCAAGTGTTTTACTGAAATTTTCACAATCTATTCCTGTCTGCATCAAAGCCTGGGCTCCGTTATTAACGCTGGCAAGATTCCAGCTTGCAAGGGAATGATTAAAGTTGGGCGTTTCCTTAAGAATCTGGTCTATTCTGGTAACCTTGGTCATATCCCAGTTTTCCAGGGAATGACTATAGGCCGTGCAGCCATGAATAGCATGGGCCATATTGGTAATTTTAGACGTATTCCAATTATTTAAGGATTGATTGAAACTGGAATCAAAATGGAACATAAAACGGATGTCTTCAAGGCTTGAGGTATCCCAGTTATCCATAGGCTGATTATAGTTTGGACAAAGAGCAAACATCCATTTCATATCAGTGACATTAGAAACGTTCCAGTTGTTTAAGGTCTGATTAAAGATCCCTCTTCCTCCAAACATAAAACTGAGATCAGTTGCTGACGACATATTCCAGCTATTAAAATAAGGAGGGTTGAACTGATCAGGAAGTGAGTTATTGATACTGTCAAAGATAATCGCAAACATAAATCTGAAATTCTTAATCTTAGAAGTATTCCAGTTTTGCATGGAGCTTGCACCTGTAAAGGTTTTTGCGCCATAAAACATATAAGAAGCATCTTCAACATTACTAAGATTTGGGATATCTGTAGCGGTAAGCTGAACAAGTTTACATTGGCTGAAAGCACTGTTCATCGTTGTCCATGCAATATTTCCCCATTGTTCTATTTCCAGTATCTTATCTGCACTTCCGTTGATCTGCCACACCGGGAAAATCTGATCCTGAAGCTGAACCTCTTGTACATCTCCAAATTTTATGTGTTGAAAAACTCCATTCCCGTTACTCACTTTTACCCTATATTTTGCATCATTCTTTTCTGCGATTGATGTACCAAAATCAATAAGAACCTGTTTTGTAGAGGTTATATTGGTAAGAGAACCGTTGTGCTGGGGATAGTCTACCTCTTCCCAATAAATATCATAGTTTTCACCAATTCCGGGAAACCATATTTGCTGAGAACTTGCCTGGTAGGGAGCACTTACAGTGACAGGCTGTATTACCGTAGAAGCAGGCTTCCAGATCGTGATAAACTCATTCTGGGCTTTTACTATACACAACAGGAAAATAAAAAGTCCTGTCGAAAATTTTTTCAATACCATATTGAGGTTTTATAGTTATTTCTTAATGAATTTTGAAGAAATTGTTTTTTCTTTCATGATCAGTTGTATCATATAATTCCCTTTAGGTAAGAAACTTACATTGATGATATCATTATTGGGATTTCCTTCCTTTACCAGTCTTCCGCTCGCATCATAAATCTTGTAATTTTTTATATCACTTAATCCTTCAATATGAATATCATCTACAGCAGGATTAGGGTAAAGCAGAGTTTTTTTATTTAGCTTTATATCCGATGAAGATAGTAAACAGCTTCCCACCACATCACCTACTATTGACCAGCCTTTATTGACGAGAATATCCCTTTTGTCTGATACATTGGACGCATATTTTAATCCTTGTACAGAACCTAATGAAACATTGTTGGCTGTATTGGGATTGTCTGCCCATCCCATAAGGGTTTTGCTGTAATTTTCACAGTTAAGACCAGACATTGTTAAAGCAGCATTACCATTGTTAAGAGAAACTAAGTTCCAGTTTCCTAATGACTGATTGAAACCTGAAGCAAAATTAAGGATCTGGTCTATTCTGGTCACTTTTGTCATATCCCAATGGTCTAAAGGCTGATTAAAGGTTGTACAGCCATGAAATATATGCGCCATATTGGTCACTTTGGAAGTATTCCAGTTTAATGGCTGATTGAAAACAGGAATCATATGAAACATAAAATGCATGTCCTCAAGGCTTGAAGTATCCCAGTTATCCAGTCGCTGATTGAAACTTAAGCACTGGCCAAACATCCAGCTCATATCGGTCACCTTTGAGACATCCCAGCTATTGAGAGTCTGGTTAAAAACTGTTCTGTTTCCAAACATATAGCTGAGGTTGGTGGCTGAAGACATATTCCAGCTGTCCAGATAAGGTGAGTTGAACTGTTCTATTAATGTAGCAGAAGGATTCACATCAAATAAAAGAGAAAGCATAAAACTAAAATTCTTAATTTTCGAAGTATCCCAGTTTTGCATAGAGCTGGCGCCCGTAAAGCTGGTTGTGCCATAAAACATGAAAGAAGCATCCTCTACATTATTAAGATTGGGAGTATCTGTTGCTGTAAGCTGCATAAGCCTGCACAGACTGAAGGCGCTCTCCATGGTGGTCCAAGAAATATTACCCCATTGTTCTATTTCTAATATTTTATCTGAACTTCCATTGATCTGCCAGATAGGAAAAACTTGCTCAGGACCAGGAAATAGTTGAGGCGTTCCGAATTTTATCTGCCTGAAAGTTCCATTTCCATTTGTAACTTTTACCCTGTATTTGGCATCATTTTTTTCTGCGATTGACGTTCCGAAGTCTATAAGGACCTGTTTTGTGGAAGTTACATCGAGAAGAGAACCATTGTGTTGCGGATAGCCTACTTCCTCCCAGTAAATATCATAATTATCACCAATTCCGGGAAACCATATTTGCTGTGTAGTTGCCTGATAAGGAGCATCTACATTTACAGCTGGTAATACTGTAGATGCCGGCTTCCAGATAGTGATAAATTCATTTTGTGCCTTTGCCAGAAATAGTAACAAAAGAAAAATGAGTGTTGGAATTTTCTTTAGAATCATGGTTATCGTTTTATGATTAGTTTATTGTTTGATGAACGGAAGTGAATGAATTGTATCCTTTGTCAAAATTTGTAGAATATAATTTCCTGGAGTCAAAAGTCCGATAGCAATCTTTTCATGTTCAAGATTGTCTTTGGCGACAGTTCTTCCGCTCATATCGGTGATGATAAAACTTACCGGATGCTGAATATTTTTAAGATAAATCACATCCTTTGCAGGATTTGGGTAAATAGCAGGTTTATTACTGATCTCCTTTTCAGACGTTGAAAGTGTCTGGTTGCAGAGTCCGTTGTAAGCATCACCTGATATAATCCAGCCTTTAGAATTAATTAAATAATTTCTGGCAGTTACGGCATCGGCATGAGAATAGATTAATGGCGAAGCACTGGATAAGTTAATATTACTGGGTGTTGATGAACTCTGGCTCCATCCAAAAAGCGTTTTATCATAATTCACACAGCTCATGGCAGAATTGAGAAACATTCCGGTGGCTGTTGTTAATGAACTTAAATTCCATCTTCCGATATTTTGATTAAAAGCAGTGCCAGAGAACATTTCACTCATATCAGTAACATTGGAGGTATTCCAGTTTTGAAGGTCCTGGTTAAAATTTCCAGAATCATGAAACATATGTCTCATGGTGGTCACCTTCGCTGTGTTCCACTTACTCAAAGATTGGTTGAATCCGGTATAGTCAAACATATATGACATATCCGTAACATTCGAAGTATCCCAGTTTCCCAGTGGCTGGTTGAAGAGATAATTGTCACCAAACATATAATACATATCTGTGATGGTAGAGGTGTTCCAGGTATCAAAAGAAGGATTGCCGATGAGTGACATACACAAATAAAACATCTGACGCATACTGGTGGCCATGCTGAGGTCCGGTGTATCAGTAGCTGTAACATCCATGTTGTCGCAGTATACAAAAGCATTGTCAAAACTTTTCCATTTTATATTTCCCCACTGGGCAATCTGGGTTATTTTTGAGCGGTCTGGAGCATTGTAAGTGGGAGTTAATGTATTGTCGAAGAATCTTACCTGATCAAAACTTCCAGTGCCGTCACTGATTTTAATTCTGTAACTTGCTTGAGATGATACAGGATTAAAAGGTACACCCAAGTTGATTATGAATTCGGTCGTGGAAGTTACATTACTCATTGTGCCATTATGCTGAGGATATCCTACTTCTTCCCAATATACTTTGAAATTGGTTCCTCTGCCGGGAAATTTAATGAGTTGTGAGTTTTGCGTTTTCCAGATCGTTATAAACTCATTTTGTGCTTTTGAAAGTTGAAATGCTGCTATAAACAGAGCAGAAATTATTAGTTTTTTGTACATGTCATTAGTTTGTGAAATAAGCACAGCTAAAATAGCAAAAAACTTAATATATTTTTAACTTAAATGTAAAGTTTATAGTAATTTATAAATTTCAATGAAATTATTTAAATAAAAAACTCTCCGTTTTGGAGAGTTTGCTTTATTCCTGAAGCATATTATCACGGGTGTTTTTCTGAACTGCAATAGCTCCGAAGAGTGCCAGTAGAAAGGCAAAGGCATAAAAACCTTTTTCACTTGGAAGGATGGTGGCATTCCAAAGTCCGATGGCCAGTAATACAATGGATGATAATGTAGCAAACCAGCAGATTCCATAATAAATATCTGTTACCTGAATGTTTTCTAATCTGTCACGTACTGCTTTCTGTAAAGAAACCACAGCGAATAAACCATAAAGAAGGATGGTGAAATAATATCCCTTCTCATTCAGCAGCATTTCTGCTCTTGCAAGACCGACAATAAAGCCAATCATTCCTGCTCCCAATGCTACCCACGACGCAGCTACAAATGCATTCGATACTCTTTGTTTTTTCATAGTTTAATGTTTTGTTTAAGAGGGCTAAGATATTCATTTTTTATAAATAGAGCTCTGACAAAGGGAAAATATGGGAAAAATACTGGATAGAATGATGAAGTAGGTGTATGTTTCAGGCTCCCTTCGTCTAAACTCAGGATATAACCCGTTACCATTGAATAATATAAATCTATTCATCATTCATCACTCATCATTTATCAATTATAATTCATCATCTTCTCCTAGCCCCGATAGCAGCGTTTACCCCGGAGCATGAGAGGGAGAGTTGGTGGGTAAGAGGCTGGGGTAGGTTGGGGCGAGGAGTATGAGTGGATAGCGGGAATCAGCTCATAAAAAAACTCTCCAAAATGGAGAGCCTTGTTTTACTGAGTGATATATTCGTAAGTATATTTTGCATAATCATTATTATCCAGTTTTACCATGACCTGAGTTGGCAGTTGATTACTATTATATTCTATCTGATAGGTAAAATTCATAATTTGACTCCAGTTTCCAGTGCCATCTTTGCCACTTATTTTTACTGTGGTGTAATTATTTTGACTTAAAAACTCTGCTCCTCCCATAATCATTCTAAAATATTTGCCCATCAAAGAATAGGGATTTACCTTATTATCATATGAAAATTCTTTTTTATTAGTATGTGGACCGCCGATACCATCACTAACCGAAATTTCTTCCGAAACATTATCACCACTATAAGTATATGACATGGTAGACGGAATGGGACAACTGGAAGACTCACAAGTAGAAGTTCCAGTAACTTTACCATTGGTATACGTCATTGTTGTATTATAGTGAGTATCTGGATCTATTTTCTTAATCATCGTAAGCTGATCACCATTATAAGTAAACGTTTTATAATAAGCTACGGTACCATCTGCTTTATGGTAAGTAATTTTTGAAGGTTTTCCGGCACCGTCATATTCCAGAACGGAGGTTGTAGTTTCTGATGTAATTTTAAGTAATTGTTTCTGACTGTTATAATCTAATTTTGTAATACTGGTGTGCGGTCCGGAGGGACTTGTATAATAAACTGTAGTGACTTTACTTAATAATATTTGAGAATCAGAAGGATTGGGTTCATTATTTTCGTCATTATTGCTACTGCAGTTGAGGAATAAAAATGAGCTCATCAACCCGATAAATAATTGGTTTTTCATGTATTTAAAAGTTTTATTAAATAAGGATTAAATATATTCATTATTTATAAAAACAGGCTTAATTGATGACGAATATATCAGATAAAAAAACTCTCCAAATTTTGAAGAGTTAAAGCCTTATTATTGAGTGATATATTCGTAAGTATACTTCGCTGAAAGATTTCCTTTGGCTTCTTTTGAAATCACCTCAGTAGGATAACCAGCGCTGTTGTATTGAATGGTGGAAGTTCGGGTTTGATTTTGTGTCCAGACTCCATTACTTTTATAGCTGATTTTTTCCGTCAGATAATTATTTTGACTTACAGCGTAGGCTCTTCCCATCATAATTTTTAAATATTTGTTGATATTGATGTATGGGTTCTGTTTATCATCATATGAGTAAACAATTTTTGTGCTGTAGCTGGATCCTCCACCTTCTGAAATTTCTGTTGAAATATTGTTTCCATCATAAGTATAAGTATCCACGATGGGGTTGGAACAGGCTGGTGACTGGCAAAGAGATGAAGAAATTACCTGTCCGTTGGTATTATAATTATAAGTAATGGTTCTGTTATAATCCGGATTAGTAGTATAAATGGCTTTAACCGTCGTAAGCAGATCTCCATTGTAACTATATGCTGAGTAATAGTCTACCGTACCATCTGGTTTATAATATGTGGTTTTAGTTGGTTTTCCATTACTATATTCGAACTTGGAAGTTCCTAAAGCTGATGTTGTTTTGATAAGCTCACCCTGATTATTGTATTCCAGAGTTTGTATGCTTGTCTGCGGCTGCGATGGGTTGTCATAATAAACTATTGTGACTTTGCTTAACAATACTTTAGCAGAGGTATTGTTTCCCTCATTATCATCATTACTGCTGCAGCTGTTAAAGAATACCACAGAACTCATGAGTCCCAGAAATAAGAATTTTTTCATGTTATTTTTTTAGGGGACAAAAATAACGAATGGATTATTTCTCTCCATAAAAAAATCCCACTATCTTAGAAATAGTGGGATCATATCATGTTTTGTTAAGATCTAGTATCTGTAGTACTCAGGCTTGAATGGCCCTTTTACGTCTACTCCGATATACTCAGCCTGCTCAGGAGAAAGAGTTTCAAGCTCTACGCTTAATTTCTTAAGGTGTAAAGCAGCTACTTTTTCATCCAGGTGCTTAGGAAGCATATATACTTCGTTTTTGTAAGCTGCAGAGTTATTCCATAGCTCTATCTGTGCCAACGTCTGGTTTGAGAAAGAGTTAGACATTACGAAACTTGGGTGGCCTGTAGCACATCCTAAGTTAACCAATCTACCTTCTGCAAGGATGATTACCTCTTTTCCTTCAATAGTGTAGATATCTACCTGAGGCTTCACTTCAGATTTAGTCTGACCGTAGTTTTTGTTCAACCATGCCATATCGATTTCATTATCGAAGTGACCGATGTTACAAACGATCGCTTTATCTTTCATTTTAAGGAAATGTTCTCCTCTTACGATATTGAAGTTACCTGTTGTAGTGATGATGATATCAGCATTGTCTACCACAGTGTCTAATCTTTTTACTTCGTAACCGTCCATAGCAGCCTGAAGTGCACAGATCGGGTCAATTTCAGTAACAGTAACGATAGAACCGGCTCCTCTGAATGAAGCAGCAGTACCTTTACCTACGTCTCCGTATCCGCAAACTACCACTCTTTTTCCAGCAAGCATTACGTCTGTAGCTCTTCTTACTGCATCTACAGCAGATTCTTTACATCCGTATTTGTTGTCGAATTTAGATTTAGTAACCGAATCATTTACATTGATGGCAGGCATTACTAAAGTTCCGTTCTTCATTCTTTCGTAAAGTCTGTGAACACCGGTAGTGGTTTCTTCAGAAAGCCCTTTGATATCTTTTGTGAACTCAGGATATTTATCAAAAACCATGTTTGTTAAGTCTCCACCATCATCCAAAATCATGTTTAATGGCTTTCTGTCTTCACCAAAGAATAAAGTCTGCTCAATACACCAGTCAAATTCCTCTTCATTTAATCCTTTCCACGCATACACTGGAATTCCAGCAGCAGCAATAGCAGCAGCAGCGTGATCCTGTGTAGAGAAAATATTACAAGATGACCATGTAACTTCAGCTCCTAAAGCTACAAGAGTCTCGATAAGCACAGCCGTTTGGATGGTCATGTGAAGACATCCTGCGATTCTTGCTCCTTTCAGTGGCTGAGACGGTCCGTATTCTTCACGGATAGCCATCAGACCTGGCATTTCTGCTTCTGCAAGGGTAATTTCTTTTCTACCCCATTCTGCAAGGGAGATATCCTTAACTTTATAAGGAACGTATTGTGTTGTAGTACTCATATGTAATGAATAGTTTTAAAATTCAATTGATAACGAAAGGCAAAATTACGATTTATAATTAAGATATAAAAACAACCGAGCAAGTTCAGGTTTATGAGATTAAACATAGTTTAATATTATTTAGTCTTAATATAAATAACTAATTTTAGCTGATAAACAAATATATTATGAATCAAACCCATACAGAAAAGAGAGTCAAACCTGTTGCTCCCAGAGTACAGGAACTCATCAATGCTTCAAAAAGTGTAATTCTTGCTACTATTGATGCCGAAGGAAATCCTAATTCAAGCTATGCACCTTTTGTACAGGTAGATCAGACATTCTATATTCTGGTATCTTTCATGGCAAAACATACTAAAAACCTTGCAGACGCAAGAAAGACATCCATTATGTTTATTGAAGATGAATCTGCCACCAAACAGATCTATGCCCGCGAACGCCTTACTATTGATGCAACTACTTCTCAGATTGAAAGAGATTCTGAAGTATGGAATGCTGTTGTTGCGAAACTTAGAGAAACTCACGGCAAAGTTGTAGAGGTAATTTCCGAAATGGGAGATTTTATTTTAATTGCCCTTCAACCTGTAAAAGGATCTTATGTCAACGGATTTGGAAGTGCTTATTTTGTGGATGCCAATCTGGAAATTATAGAGCATAGAAATGATGCGAATCATCAGTCTAAATAATTAGCTGGAAGCTGGAAGAATGATGCTGGAAGTTATAAAGATTAAGGAAACAAAGAGTTTGTTTTTTCCTCAACAGATTTTTCGGTCTGAAAATTTTTTTTACCACGAATGGTAGCATCCGGCATCCATCTTCCGTTCCTTTCAACTTCCGCATCTTTTCACTATTTTTGCCTAATAAAAAAAGAATGCCCCTCTACAGAGATTTTTCAGATGATAATGCCACAATTCTGGTTTGGAAGTACGATGAAAGTGAAGAACTTGATATCAACCAACTTCTGGAGCCTGAAAATGCTGAGAAGGTAAAAGATTATCATCCTAAAAAATTGCTGGAAGTCCTGATGGTTCGCAAGCTCCTGAAAGGATTAAAGCCTAATTCTAAAATTTTATATAAAGAAAGAGAACCTTTTCTTTCTCCCAATGATGCGGAAATTTCCATTACGCATTCTTTTCCCTTTGCAGCCATTGCTATTTCTAAAAATAAAATAGGAATTGACGTAGAGAAATTCAATCCTAAAATTTTAAGGGTGATTGATAAATTCACCTATGAAAATGAACGTGGATTTATTCCGGAAGACAAAGCGGATACTTTCTATACCATTATTTGGAGTGTGAAGGAAAGTATGTACAAAATCCATCATTCAAAATACTGGTCTTTAAAAAAGAATTATGAAGTAAAGCCTTTTGAGCTGAAGCATCTTCATAAAATAAGCTGCCGGGTATATGATGATGAGTTTTCAGATGAGTTCAAAGCGAGGGTAGAGTTTTTTGATGACTACTGCTTTACGATTGTGGAGGAGTAGGCTCAGTTTCATTTTTATATTTTTCGATCACTTTTCTCTGTTCCTTTGCGACATCATAGATCAGCTCCAGGATATCGTGGATATTTTTAAGCTCGGTTAAATGTGAAATTTTATCAGGATCTCTTCGGTCCACAATTTCATTTTCTTCAATCTCTGTTTTTCTTTTCAGGAGCATATCTTCAATGGAAGAATCTTCTGGCTCAAGGCGGCTTTCCATTTTCAACGTTTCGTTGATATCATTTCCGCTGAGAAGGGTAGAGGTCTGCAGCATTTCTGCCTCAATCTTTCTGCTCCAGCTTTCAGCATCTATTTCAGGATATTGCTCATTACTTTTGGAATATTGAGACAGAGAAGCGGTATAGGCCGTAATCAAATGTGATGTAGCTACAAACTGGTGTACAACTTCCAGCTTTTTCTGTTGATTTTTAGGATCGGAAATCATTCTCTGGAAATTATCAGAAAGATTGGCCAGTGAAATAATGGCATTTTTTCGCTTTACCTTATAATCTTCAAGATCAAACTTTCCCTCTAAGAATTTGGAAATCACACTCTGGAAATAAATAAGGTTGTCTGCGGCAGACTTTTTCATCAGATCCAGATTTTGGGTGTGTTCCCAAACAGGCAATACGATATAAGACACTGCAAAGGCAATGATTCCGGCAATAGCAGTATCCAGGATTCTGTCTTTAAAAATAATATTAACTTTCCCCGGATTTAAAAAATTAAAGCTGAGGAAAACATAAATCGTCATGAATAATACCGCCCAGAAATACCGTCCTTTCAAAAAGCTGAAACACATGATCATACTAATGAGCAGAATAGCAAATAAAACGCCGTTAATATGTACAAAATACAGAATGGCATAAGCAATACTTGCTCCGGCAATGGTTCCATAGAGACGGAGAAGGTTTCTCTGTTTAGTGATGGAATAAGCGGGTTTTAAGATCGCTGTAATGGTAATTAATATCCAATACGTGTGTCCCAGTCCCAGAAAATCGAACATAGAGAAAACGTATCCCAATAGAAGAGCTGTTGTAATTCTAATAGCATGGCGGAAATGGGAAGATGATAAGGAAATATTATTTCTTAGAACCTTGGCATTAAGTTTAGGTTCATTAGGCATGAATTTTTTAAGGTCTAGCCCTGTAGATAAACTTTTCGCCAGTTTGATATCCTGTGAAAATACTTTATAGATCTCATTAATTTCTTTCGTAATTTCATAGATACGCATCAGGATTTGACGCAGGATCATGAAATTTTCAAGATTGTCGGGTGAAAGCTGTTTATTTCTGAGTTCGAAATAATTATAATTTAAGCTTTTTAATTCCTGTTCCAGGTTAAACATTGGCTTTGCTCTGGTACCACTTTGAAGAGCAATTCCGATATTGGTGATCTCCTCAGCCAGAAGATTAAGATAATCATGGATATTCACCAGGATCATACTTTCTTCAAAACTCTGTTGCAGTTTCTGATAGTCACTTTCAGAGGTCATCAGTTTTTCATGAAGGTCCATCGAGTTCAGGAACATCAGCATTAATAGACGGCTGGTGGTCGTAGATTCATTGACGATAGTTCTTGTTTTGAAAACGGTTTCTCTGGTATCTTCCTGAAGGTTTTTTATTTCAATCTGCTTGGCAATAACCTGAGTGGTCAGCTTATTAAAATCCGGATTTTTCTGATAATAATTGGCTTTGATCTTTAAAAACTCTGCCAGCTGAAGATAATTTTCGCCAATCATCTGGCTTGCCAGTTTATAAGGACGAATGGTAGTTACAATAAGGAATATCAACAGAAACCAGATACAGCCTGAAGCAAATATCAGCAGACTTTTAAAGATATTGCTTCCTGTAAGATGCCCGTCAATAAAGATGGCCAGTACTACCAAAGATAATGAGCCTACTGCAGCCAATCTCTGGCCATAAACGCCAATCAGGGAGAAAAACATCCCGAAAACAATGACTTCCAGAATGACCAGTACTTTAATATTCATCACAAGACTGGCAATAAGTGCTACAAAGACAAAACAGCAGATCGCAAAAGTAAGGGCATTTCTTCTTCGGATAAAAGGACCGGGCTGGTCGGTAAGAGCTACAAAGCTGGTTCCGAGAGGGAAAAGGAAGTATTCTTTCAAAATCCCGAAGTGGGCGAGGACTAAACAAGGCAGAACAGTAGCTAATGTAATTCTGATCGCAGAATATACATATTGACTGGTTACAAATTTTTTTAGTTCCGCCGAATAGTTCATATTACAAAAATAGCTATTGAATTTAAGAAAATCGCCATAAATAAGAGACTTTTATTAACTTAAATATTATATTTTTTTTAATTAAGATGTAGTATTATTTAAAATAAATTGACAGATGAAACATATGGATGATTCGCCACTTACAATTCGTAATTTTTTAACACAACAGCTAACAAATCCTGTTCCACGAATTCCTATCTTAGCTTATCTCAAGCGTAAATTATCATTTTATGAATTTCATCAGTAAAAATATATTGGTCATTTTGTTTTCTTTGATCATGTTAAGCTGTAGTACACAGAGCAAAAACAGTTTTAAAGCAAAGAAAATATATGAATCAAAAACCCTGATCATTACTCAGATTTCAGAGAATTCTTTTATTCATACCTCCTTTAAACAGACCAATGATTTCGGGAATGTACCCTGTAATGGATTGGTTGTAAAAGATCGTAACGAAACTATTGTTTTTGATACACCTACCAATGATAAAAGTTCGGAAGAGCTGATACAATGGATTAATGAAAATCTTGATTCGAAAATTAAGGCCATTATTCCAACCCATTTTCATGATGACAGTTTGGGAGGATTGATGATTTTTCATAAGCACAATATTTCATCCTATTCCTATGTGAAAACAATTGAGCTGGCCAGAGAAAATAATTTTGTTATTCCTGAAAACAGTTTTAATGATTCTGTTATTTTAAAAGTCGGGAATAAAGATGTCATTGCAAAATTTTTTGGTGAAGGGCATACAAAAGATAATGCTGTGGGATATTTTCCAAACGAGAATATTTTATTTGGAGGCTGTTTATTAAAAGAGCTGGAGGCAGGTAAAGGATATTTGGGTGATGCCAATGTTTCTGCCTGGTCCAATACCGTTGAAAAAGTAAAAAAAGAATATCCGGATGTGAAAATTGTAGTTCCCGGCCATGGCGACTACGGTGATGGAAAACTTCTTGACTATACGATTACATTATTTAAAGGTCAAAAGTGAATCTTTGCTTTGCAAAGTGAATGGTGAATGCTTGCAGCATAAAAAAATTGACAAGCGGAGCGGATTGACGATTGACTATTCACGAATCAAAATTGAACTTTTACTTTGCACAGTGAATGGTGAATGGTTGCAGCATAAAAAAAATTGACAAGCGGAGCGGATTGACAATTGACTATTCACGAATCAAAATTGAACTTTTACTTTGCAAAGTGAATGGTGAATGGTTGCAGTAGAAAAAAAATTGACAAGCGAAGCGGATTGACAATTGACTATTCACCAATCAAAAGTGAATTTTTGCTTCGCAAAGTGAATAGTGAAGGGTTGCCTTATATAAAAAATTGACAAGCGAAGCGAATTTACCATTGACGATTGACATAAAAAAAGCCTCCATACAAAAATGTATGAGGCTTTTTTTATAGAGCTGTTGCTTTTATTAACGATCGTTGTTGGATGTTTCTTCTCCGATGTTCCAGGTTAGACCGAAACGAAGTGTGTTATCCAAAGCACTGTTGATCTTAGACATATTGATCAGGTAAGAAAGATCAAGTCCGAAAGAACGGTATCTTAGCCCAACCCCTGCAGTTGCAAACTGTCTTGCTCCCTGCTCTTCACTTTCATGGAAGTAACCTCCTCTAACAGAAAATGCATTGTCATAAGAATATTCCAGAGCACCACTATACATGATACTGTTTTTATTTTTGAAAGATTTTCCGATACCAGCCATTGGTCCTACATTCGGGATCTGGTAGATAGGCTGTCTTGTATTCGGGTCTATTCCTGCATACTCAGATCCAGGAACTAATAGTTTTGAACCTTCCACAGAGATTCCAACTCTGTTCATATCATCCAGGTACATATCGTAACCAACCCCTAATCTTGCCATAGTAGGCAGATAAGATCTTGATTCTTCATTTCCTGTATAATCCAGTTTAGGACCTAAGTTCTGAATAGCTAAACCTGCATTGATTTTACCATCATATCCGCCAATACTGGAGAATCTTGGAGAGGTATAGTATCCTGAAACGTCTACTGCAAAACTGTTCGCAGCCTTAAGTGTTGTATCTGTGTTGAATCCTCCGGCTAAGTCTGAACGGATAAATCTACCGGTAACAGCTCCGGAGAATGAATCAGAAAGTTTCAAAGCGTAGGCAACGTCAATGGAGAATTCGTTTGGTTTTGATGTACCCATAGAAGCAATTTCTGTACCCACCAATTGAGTCAGGTCTACCTGTCCCATATTGAAATAATAGATACTAGCGGAGATTGTAGATCTTTCTTCCTGTCCTAAAAACTTATGGAACGAAGCATATAATAAGAATACATCATTGGTAAGTTTTCCCATGTAAGGCGTATAGTTAAGACCTACGGAAGAACTTGTCCTGCTGAAAGGGTATTTAGCCGCATTCCAGAATTGTGAAAATGCATCCGGAGAGGTTACCACCCCCTGATCTCCCATACCTCCCGATCTTGCATCAGGTGCAATTCTTAAGAAAGGAGCTCCGGTAAGAACTGGGTTTACTTTACCTAAATCTTGCGAATAGCCTAAAAAACCAGCACTCAAACCAAATCCTAATAGCAGTTTAGTAGTTAAATTCATATGTTGTCTTTTATATATTATCAGTTTTTTATTAATATTATTATCTATTGTTCTGTTTAATTATTTCAAAAGTACCATTTTTTCTACAGCTGTAGCACTTCCTTTGCATTTTTCTTGATTTTGACTTTTTGCAAATATCTTAAAAATATACGTACCTTTTGCTACTGTAGCTCCAAAATCATCTCTTCCGTCCCATTCTATGGCCTGGCGAGGGGTTCTAAAGCCCTGTAGGAACGGTTCTGCAACCACTGGCTGCGATAAAGTTCTTACCAATCTTCCGGTTATTGTATAAATTTGCACGTTCACATCCAGAATATCATCACAGTTGTGTTCAAACTGAATATACGTTTTATTGGTAAATGGATTTGGCCAGTTCAACGGACGGTTGATTGTCAGGTGTTGATCGGACTCATCTTTAACTTCAAAATTTAACGTAGCAGTTGTAGAATTATTGTTTATATCCCAAACTTTAAATGTTAATTGATGCTGTCCTATTGCAAGATTTCTGAAAGGGTAGGTTACATTTCCTTTCTGGTATTCAGCAAGACTAGGATTTAAACATCCGTTTCCTTCTCCCGGAGCATAAAAATCATTTAAAACAACAGTATTGATAATCTGTCCGTCAAGATATACTGTTATATCATGTCCCACACCGGATCCTGTTGAGTTGATTCCTGTATCGTCGGTAAGACAGGCAAGAAGCATAGGATTCTGATTGGTAATTCCACCATCTGCAAAGTTGGTGTTGTTCATATACAGTTTTACTTTTGGAGGTTGATTATCATTGATTCCATTAGGATTGATATCACCTACTTGTACAGCCTGGTTGTTGAAAACATCTGTTGCTTTGTTGTCAGCATAGGCTAGTATTCTTCCTTGTCCTACAGCATAGTTAATATCTTTAGGAACATAGAATTCGGCAGTGAATACTCCGTTTACCGCAGTTCCGGCAGATTTTACAATCGCACTTCCTTCTTCAGTATATTCTAAAACCGGAGTTAAAATTCCACTGTTATTGAGTGTTTTTTTGTTTAATCTCTTATCAAAAATATTGATGCTGACTTTTCCGTTGAAGGTATTGTTCAGTGTTCCGTTCGGATTATTGATGTGTCCTTTAATTTTCACAAAATCCAAACCTCTGATCAATCCTGGAACCGGAGTTTCAATATTATCAATAACCAAAAGTCTTTGAGGTCTGCTTAATTTCATAGCCGGATCACCCAGGAAGTTTACTTTTAAATGGTTGCTATTTGGCCCTTTTTGCTTTTTAGCAATTAAGTGAGCGTTCCCTAATGAATTAAAATCGTCATTGGTTAATTTAAAAATATTCTGAGTGAATGTATTGGTAAAATCACGTCCATAATCTACCCCAATAGCACGGCTGGAAGTAATCATGGTAGAAACGCCTCCCTGCTTCATTTTAATAAACTGTTCCCCTACAGAGTTGGTGGAAGGTTCATCCCATAACGTGAATTCACAAGTAATGGTAGATACAAAAGGGAATCTGCTGTATACATTGGAAAAATTGTTGGCATTTTGAACTTCTGTGCTGGTCAGCACTCTTTCTTGTGCCCAACCATTGATACCTCCATGTCCGAAATAGAACAGGTACAAACTGTTTCCTATAGCGTTGGAAATGGCCTGATTTACCTGCGGATATCTTCGCCCTCCGGATGTACTCTGAGCGGTAAAAGCATCCATGTATAATTTTTTAACATTATATTCTTTAAGATCCAGCTGGCCTGGCTGTTCAAAAATATTCACCAGTGAATTGTTCATTACATTATGAAAAGGACCTCCTCCTTCCTCATTATCATCCACTACAAAGTCAAGTCGCATACGCCAGTCTCCGAAAGGAGATGACTGCCCTTGAAGGGAATTGTTATATGCCAGTGTCTTATTGATCATATCCCCTGCTTCACTTACATTGGCTGCTGGAATTCTACCTACAGGCACATCCGGCAAATTGTTTTCAATTAATAATGTGGTTTGTGGCTTGGTCATTACGATATAATCATCCGTCACAAATGATGATACGTAATCTGAAGATTGTTCACTCTGGTAGCTGGCAACAACGTTTGAATTATTCGGAACCCTGTTTTTATAATCATATGAAGCATCCCCAAGAATAAATACATATTGAAGTCTCCCCAGAGGAGTGTTGAGTTTGCTTACGAAATCTCTTATCGCGGTAAGGTCTTTACTTCCGCTGCCATATTCCTCGTAGATTTTATTGATATCAACAATTTCTACCTTATAGTTATTCTTGGTTTGATGGTAGCTGGCAATTCTCTGTGCCTGCCCCATCATTTCGGGTACGGTAAGGATAAGATAATCTACATTTTGTATTGCAGATAGATTCTGATTGGAAATTCTTCCTACAAATTGTGGAGTGTAAGCAGCATCCGCACGGAAAGCTACAAATTCATTATTGAAATTCTGATCAGCAGCAGTGTAGGCAAAGTTGAAAGAACCGCCTCCTGCTTTATTCACTCTTCTGTTAGCGTTGGTAATATCCGTTACATCCCATACCTGTTCTACATTAGCTGCATTCGTGATGCTGAAACCGTAGTCTGTATTGCTTCCACTTACAATTGAATAATCCCTGAAGTTCATTTGTGAACCATTGAATGTAAGGTTTTCCTTATACTGAACTTCCAGATAATCAAAATAGAATGTTCCATTTGGGTTTTTGGAAATATCAGGATTATAAACCAGTGTAAACTGGTTTCCGGTAAGGTTCGTCAATGTACCGGTATACGTTACAGGATAAAAAGTATACTGATAGGTTGGCGTATCTGTAGGAATAGTTTGCAGCGGATGAGGATGTAAATTGTTGATTTTAAAATCAACCGTATTCTGTTGGGAGTTATACGCCACCACCTGAGTCCTGTATCGTACTACATCATTCGCCTGTATGGGTGAATTAGTAGTCAATGTTATGGTCTTTTCATTGGAAAAAGGAGTATCCTCTACCCATGTTCTTCCTACTTTTAAAAGATTTTTCTGATCCTTGTTAATGACCTGGTAACTGTCATATCTTGTGATCAGCTGGGCTGGAAGGTTTCCGTCTACGGTCGCAACCCTTTTTCCCGCGCCTTTATCAAAGTTGATATAATAATAGGAGAAATCTTCATAAATATTTTTGACATTATTACTTCTTTCACTGAATCGGGTATCGTGTCTTTTAAAACCATTTCCATTGCCCGTGTCATAGAGGTTATACCCATCAGGTCCCTGCGCATAGAAAAGCGCATAGTCATTATCATTCCATACTCCATCATCTTCACCTACTACCTGAATGGAATTTTCCTGTAAAGCTCCGTATCTTGGATCCTGATTGTATTCGGGAAGCATGATTCCCCCGTTTCCATAAATTCTGAAATTTTTAGGATTTACAGAACTCGGATTGATTCCGTTGTCTTTTAGAAACTGGGAAGTGATTTTGAATATTCCGGACTTATCTACTTTTATCTTGTAAAAATTTCCACTTGATAAAGGATTACCGGTGGTTCCTATTTTATTAACAGTTCCTGTTGTATTGATAAAAGAAGAAGCTTCTGAAACATTAAATGAAGATAATCTCTGAACGCGTCCTTTTACATTTTTAAATAAAGCAATACTAATGCTGGCATAGCTTTCACCCTCTAAAGTATAATAGGAAACATCTGCTACATCATAATCAGGAAGTCTGCCTTTATCCAGTTCAAACAATTCCTGGTTAGAAACGTTTTCCCAAACAAGGTCTGAGATTTTTAATTGCTTTTCTCCAATTTTTTGCTTGCTTACGATAAAAACATTATTTTGGCTGTAAGAAAAACCTTCATTTTTAAAATTGGGAAGATTTAATTTTGTGTCACCAAAATCCTGAATTTTAGAACCATTCCATTCAATGGTGTTTCTTTGAGCGTAAAGTGTTGATGCAAAAGCGATTAAAGATAAAATCGTAATTTTTCGTTTCATGTTTACTATTGAAATTGCTAAATTACAAAATAAATGAAAATTTTAGAATTAAATTGTGATACAATAAAATTAATTTGTTAACGTTTTTCAAAAAAATCAAATGTTTACTTGATTTATTGAATAATTTATTTTTTCTTTGTACTTTGAAAATATTTATATCGACTATGAAAAAACTAAAGTTGTTTTCATTAATAGCATTAAGTTCTACACTTGCATTAACCAGCTGTGGCGGATCAGGAACCAGCAAAGGTGGCGGTACCAAAAAATTTGTCAGCAAAACAGGTTGGAAACCAAACGAAAAACAGGGTTGGTTTTTTGCAGGAAAGCAACAGAAGCAGAAGGGTTGGCCTGGGATGGTATATGTAGAAGGTGGAACTTTTACAATGGGATTAGTGAAAGATGATGTTATGCACGATTGGAATAACACACCTCGCAGAATGCAGGTAAGTTCATTCTTTATCGGTGAAACTGAAATTACTAACTACGAATACCGCGAATACCTTACATGGTTGAAGTATGTATTCCCACCAAGTGACCCGAGTTTTAAGGAGATCTATAACGGTGCTTTACCGGATACCTTATTATGGGACAACAAATTAGCAAGAAACGATTATAACGAAACGTATTTACGTTCTCCGGAATTTGATTACTATCCGGTAGTAGGAGTTTCCTGGACTCAGGCAAACAGATACTGTGAATGGCTGTCAGACAGAGCGAACGAAAAAGCTTTAATGCAGGCTGGTATTATTGCTAAAGATTTGTATATCAACGAATCCAATAACCAGGGAGGTACTGCTTTCAACATGGATAAATTCAAAGCGAATGATCCTGAAATGCAAGGATACATCAATGAGAAAAGAATGCAGCAAAAAACTGGTATGAAAACAACCAACCAGAGATTGCTGGCTGCTAACAGAGCTCCAAATTCTGCAATGGTACAGAAGTTCAGACTTCCTACCGAAGTAGAATGGGAATATGCTGCTCTTGGTATGGCTAAAAACAGAGAATATAACCAATATCTTGGTAAAAAACCTGAAATCGAAAGATTAAGAGGTACTAAAGGAAGAAATAGAGGAATGTTCCTTGAAAACTTCAAAATGGGTAAAGGGGACTATTCTGGTATCGCTGGATGGAAGAATGACGGATCTGCTCAGACTTCTGACGTAAGACAATATCCATCTAACGATTTAGGAATCTATGGAATGTACGGAAACGTTTCTGAATGGACGGCTGACGTTTACAGACCTATTATCGATGAAGATTACAACGATTTCAACTACTATAGAGGAAATATGCCTCAGGCGATTGTAAGAAACGGTGACGGTACTTACAAAATGATCGACGAAGGTACTATCAAATACGATACTTTAGCTGACGGAAGATTAGTTTACAGAGGGCTTCCCGGACAATTTGAAAGACAAACTATCGCTGACTACAGAAACTACAGAGATGGTGACAGACAGTCTTCTTTAGAATATTACAGAGCTTCTGATTCTGCTGCAGGATTCGATATGTACAATGCTCCTAAGAAAAGCTTTGTGGTAGATGCAACGGGTAGAGTGAAGTTACAGAAAGATACTAAAGAAAGAACTTCCGGAATTTCTAACGAGGTCAGAGTGGTAAAAGGTGGTTCTTGGCAGGATACAGCTTACTGGCTGGATCCGGGACAAAGAAGATATAAAAATCAAAACAGAGCTTATGGTTGGGTAGGATTCCGTGTTGCACAGGATGCTAAAGCCAGCGATAAGAGTAGAACTAGAAGATAATATTTATCAAAAAATACTTATAAAAAACCTTCCGAACTCTCGGAAGGTTTTTTTATTTTTGACTCGTGAAATTGCTTGGACTAAAAAGCTTAAAACGCTTATATAGATTTGGCGATTGCATGCTATTTAAAAAAAGATATATATTTTCCACATGAATATAGAACAGTTTTATCCTTTATTTTTGCAGGCGGCAAAAGTAACCATTGACAGTAGAAAAATAGCAGAGAATGATATTTTCTTTGCCTTTTCCGGTGAGAATTTCAATGCAGCTACGCTGGCGGAAAAAGCCATTGATGACGGAGCTTTGGCAGTGATTGTTGAACTTCCGGAATTTGAAAACAGAGATAAAAATATTTTCTATGTTCCATCTACTCTTGAGTTTTTACAACAGCTGGCAATCTATCATAGAAGTAAGCTTGCTATTCCTTTTATAGGACTTACGGGAAGTAATGGAAAGACCACTACCAAAGAGTTGATTCACGCTGTTCTATCTGAAAAATTTAATGTTCAGTATACTGCTGGAAATCTGAATAACCATATCGGAGTTCCCCTGACTATCCTTTCCATTAAACCGGAACATGAAATGGCCGTAATTGAAATGGGGGCAAATCATCAGAAAGAAATTGAATTTCTGTGTACTATTTCACAACCTGATTTCGGATATATTACCAATTTTGGAAAAGCTCATCTGGAAGGATTCGGAGGCTTTGAGGGAGTAATCAAAGGAAAGTCTGAGCTCTATGATTATCTTAAAAACAATAACAGAACTATTGTTGTTAATGAAAACGATCCTATTCAGGTAGAGAAAACTGAAAACTATTCTCCTAAAATTACTTTTGGAGCAGAAACCTCTAATTATCATTTTGAATCTTTTTCAGAAGAGCATTTTGTAGGATTGATCTATCAGGGAGTAAAAGCGGTTTCAAAACTGACAGGAGAGTACAATTTTACCAATCTTTGTGCTGCTGCCAGTTTAGGACTTCACTTTGGAATCAGCTTTGAAAAAATAAAACATGCGTTGGAACTCTACACTCCAACGAATATGAGATCTCAGGTGGTGAAAAAAGAGGGGAGGACTTTGGTTCTGGATACGTATAATGCCAATCCAAGTTCTATGACCGCTTCTCTGAATAATTTCATCAGTTTTGAAGGCAGTAAAACCATTATTATCGGTGATATGCTGGAATTGGGTGATGAAAGTGAGAAAGAGCATCAGAACATCTTAAAATTAGCTCAGGACCTTCATTTCAATGAGATTATTACTGTTGGAAAACATTTTAAAGCAGTGAATGCTTCAGGCCTTGCTTTTGAAAATACAGCGGAATTAACAGACTATTTAAAACAGAATATAATTCAGTCGGAAAACATATTGTTGAAAGGATCCCGAGGAATTGCGCTGGAGAAAGTGATCGACTTTATTTAAAGTAAGGAAGCTGGGCGCTGGTGGAGGAGAGCTCATGAAGGAAATTGAAGACCGTTCTCTTATTTCTTCAGCTTTATAAAATTTCATTGATCAATAACACTTAAAGAAGTAATTGGCCGGATAGTAACTTCCGGCTTCATTCTTCCAGCTTCCGGCTTTTAAGATTTCTTCAAATTCCAGAATTCTTTTACGATCAGTTTGATATTTTTAAAAGTACTTGGGAATACTTCATTTTCAATTTCTGAGGTCGTTTTCCATGCAACTTCGGTGATACCTTCTTCTATTTGCGGTTTGGAAGTATCTTCGCCGTCAAAGTTCATTTCAAACCAATGCGTACATTTTAAGATTTTCTCTCCATTTCTTTCTACATAGATATGGTAAGTAGTATTGATGAATTGTACAAGTTCAACATCACTCAAACCTGTTTCTTCTTCTATTTCCCTTACTGCAGACTCTTCTCTGGATTCTCCTTTTTCCATCTTACCCTTAGGAAGGTCCCATTTGCCGAGTCTTCTGATGAAAAGAATCTTACCTTCAGGATTATTAACGAGACCTCCAGCTGCCTCTATAATTCTGAACAGCTTTTGAAACTCCTGCCAGATTTCATCCAAATTCTCTCCATACACATTCAGTTCCTGCACAGAAGTATTCTCCAGAAGATCCAAAGCGATTTCTAAAGTGGTATAATTTTCATACCCAAGCTTTTTTTCAAGTTCTTCAGGATGCTTAGATAGTAATAATTTTTTTTCGTTGACAAAAACTTTATACATTTGTAATAGTTAAGAATTTAATACAAAAATAAAAAATGAATTTAGAAGGACGAAAGATTATTGTCAATAAATCATCTAAAGAACTTACCGAGTTGTTGAAATCACCTGAAAACTATAAAGATTTTATGCCGGACGGTCTTCAGAAATTTGAAACAAGAGATAACGGATTTAAATTTGGATTACAGGGTATGCCTGAAATCGCATTAAAAATTGATGAAGTAGACGATCAGAAAGCTGTTTTAAGATCTGCAAGTTCAAGTCTGGACTTCTCATTAACCGCTACACTGAACCCAATCAGTGAAAACCAGACTGAAGTTCAGATGTTATTTGAAGGAAAATTCAATCCGTTCATCAAAATGATGGTAGAAAAACCTTTACAGAACTTTATCAATACGCTTACCGATAAAATCGAAGCTTATAAATAATTAAAACCTTCATTTCTGAAGGTTTTTTTATTTTTACAGGAAAGTTGGCGAAAATAAAACAGGCAACCAATAAATACCTGTTTTTTAAATTATTAACCTATCTCTGTCAATAATAACGGCTTCGACAGGCTCAGCCAGACAACGCTTAAAAATTACGGATGGTTTGCAACCTGTCACCCTGAGCCTGTCGAAGGGTTCCCAATAAGAACACCGTTATTAATCACTAATCTTGAGTATTAATTAAAAGGATTAGTCAATTATTTATTTATAATTTTCTTTGTCAATGTCATTTAATAATGGAAAATAACCTTTTGAAACATGCTTGAGCATTCCTCTTCCTCATCTCTACATATTTCAACATTTCCGTTTTTTATAATAAATCTGTATCCGAAAGGTATTGCCAGATATTGTAAAATATCAGGTCGGGCAAAAGCAACATGATAAAAGTGAACCATCTTCAATGATTTAATATCATCATTATAGTCGTCTGTGATAAGATACCAGCCACTTTCGCCCTGACGCGAATCATATCTGATTCCTTCAATATCTTTTCCTTCATAAACACCATCTGATATAACCACTGACTGATTGAAGTTTGGAAAAAGAGGAATAAGATTTTGTTCCCAACAAATTTTACTTTGTTGTCTAACAACTGAAATTGCCGTATCACAACCTTAATTAAAGCCACTACCGTCTGAGTTTGCTTCATATAGATCATAGCAGTTATATTCATCCAGCCTGAATTGTAAAAGCCATGAATAATAGCCAATATTTTGACTGTCCATAATCACAAGATTAGTATCTACACAGTAGTTAATAAGATATTTGAGTACTTCTAAGTAATCTTCAGTTTTTTGATTGTCTGTCTGTAACTTCAATTCTTTCCCGATAATCAAATAAAGCCCTTCAGTACATAAATTCTTATCATCTGACCTTATTGTGATATTCCTAAAGTGATAAAGAATACTGCTTTTATTCTCCATGCGTATATTTAACCACTTTTTTTGATTTTATATTTACTTCGGCATAAGCAACTCCACCTATTCCCGGTGGTGATGGAAGATTTCCCTGTACAATCCAAATGCTGTCATTTTTCTTTTCTGCAACAAATGGTTTTTGTTTATTTATTGCTGATTTACCATAAACTTGCTTCCATTTCCTTTCAGCTATGGAAATGGCAATTTCTTTATCTGTTAGAGTCTTTTCTCCTTTATATGTATTACTCTTTTTACAACTTGTTACTGAAATTAATGCTATAAGAATACAATATTTCATTGAATAATTTATTTAACAAAAGATAGGAAAAAACCACTGTAGTTGAACAATGGTTTATGTAATAAGTTCTTTTGACAAATTAAGTATAGCCCAAGGGATACCAAATACCTCTAAAATTGGGAGACAGAATATTTTGATAATATAAGCTTGTCAAATCCCTTGCTAACGCACAAATCCTTTAGTGTAATTTAGTTTAAAACTATAGATCAGAGCACCAGATTGAATTCCTAAAAACTTTTGTTTTTAATGATCTTATATTTTTAAAAGAAGCTCTTTATTATTCTGAATTCATATATCAACATCACAAATAATAAATACTGAATTAGTAGTATAAGTTCCACACGAAGGGATTCGTGCCGGAGCGAAGAGTAATTGCTTTCGATGTATCAATGGTATCTACCATTAATTTTACCTACTAGTTTCTATTGATTTTAAGCCACTATTCCCCCAATAATTCATCAAAATCAACTACTTTTTATAAATTAAGGTATTGCAATCAATACCCTAATTTATTACTATCATTTTTAGAACTTATCTATAAAATAGCTCTTTTTTCAACTAAGTATCAATAAATAGATTCATTTCTTAATGTTGTTGTCATTTACAAACATACAACCCATTGACATTATCAGAATAATATAATTTATGCTTAGAAGGTAAAGTAAAATTACCTATTTCAATTGAATAATTATTTCCATCATTTTGATGAGGAATAGTAAATTCAGACATTACAATAGTATATTTTTTGCCTTTAATAATTTTCGATCCACTATCACAAGTGTTTTTTTTGTAAGAAAAAAAATAGTCTACTTTTCTCGTTTTTAAATTTAAAAATTTAAAAACATACGATTTTTCAAATTCAATGACTTTCTTTATTTTGATTTCAACTTTTTGTTGGCTATAAAGAAATGAATTTAAAATAAGTACAGGAATTAATATAAAATTTTTCATTTTTTTCAATTTCTTAATCTGATATCTTTTGCAGTTGCAACAGGAACCTTAGTGACGCTTGTCACGGTTTTTCTCTTATGTGGTTCCCCATTACTTTTAATTAACGGTTTTGTTTTTGTAATATTAATATAAGTTGTTACTGTTCCAAATTTAGTTCCCCCAATGGTCACATCCACAGAATCTATGGATTGAGATACACTATAATTATTATGAGTAGGATCTAATCGTTTTGCTGCATTATGTGCGTTAAGGTATGGCTTTTCACTTAAATCTCCCCCAATTCCAAAGCCGGGTGCACCTGGATTATTTTTCCCTGCAATATAAGATTCAAGAATTTCATGTAATACTGTTCCTCCTTTTGGCCGTCCAGTAGCATTTTCAATTATCTCTGCTTGATTTGGATTCATAATTTGATTTGTTTGAACAATTCCATTGTTGTCTATTTCACTTCCTCCAAAAGCTCCCCCTAAAATCGGAGTATTATCAACACTATTTGAACTTGTTGCATCTAAATTCACCATAACAGAAGAGTCATTTGTTGCTTCTAGCAATTTTAATTCAGCAGCTGTTGCTGTTGCACCGTTTTTAATACTTCCAGTAACTTTTCCTTTTGAATCCATTTGCAGATTAAGATTTCCCACTTTTGCTTGCAGCTGTTCAAATGCTTTATCTTTGAGGTCTCCTGAAATTATTACATCCTTATTCTGCATACCATCTGGGTCAGTGAATCTAATGGGATTGTTATATGCGTAAGCGTAAGTAGACCAGCGACGGGATATTTCCGCCAGCGGGTCAACAACACCCCATCTTCCCAGATCTGGCATATACATCCTAGCTCCATAATCATCCCATCCGGTTTCTCTTTGTTTTTCTTTACCATTATATGAATAGGCATAAGTGGGAGATATAGAATTAGTAGTTTCTAATTCCCCCCCAAACTCCAATCCAAAAGGATAGTAATTGGTGGTTCTGTCTACTTTCAGATTTCCGGAAGCATCTTTGTAATACGCTAATCTGATGTTTCCTTGATGATCTGTGTAATTGTAAATATACTTATTCTGAACGAAATGATAATATCCTTCTGAAGTAGGAACAAAACTTAAAATATCATTGGTATACTGAAATCCATCCAGATAATCTGTTTTGTCGATGGTTTCCAGCTGTGATCTGCCTGTTCCATAGGTATATACTTTTCTCAGTTTGGCTCCGGCAGCATTATACAGATACTTTGTATTGACATTAAAAATGCTCGCAAGGTCACGAGTGTTATATATTCTATTAAATTTTATATTGTTAGGAAGATTCAGATAATTATAGTCTATCTGTAATATTCCTCTGTCTTCATGGCTGGTCATATTCCCATTACTGTCGTATGTAAAGGGAATTCCCCAAGTGCCCGGATAACCTGCATAATTTCCGGAAGCATCACTTACAGTGGAAAGCCTGTTTCCATTGTAGGTATAAGTGAGGGCATCAATCTGCTCTGCTCCGAAATTCTGCAATAACCTGTTTCTTTTCAGACTTTGGATATTCCCGTTGACATCATAGGTAAGGGCTTCATTATAAAAATTATTCATCGGAACCGCGGCATTAGGCTCAGAATAAATGCCATTTTTTAATCTGTCTAATCCATCGTAGTGATAATTATACCTTCTGAATGTACCATTATCCGCACTTGACCAATCTATTTCTGCAATATTTCCATTGTATTTCCCTGTAGAAACTGTAGAATAAACAGGATTATGGTATTTAATTTCATAGGCAAAGAGCTTCCCATTGAGGTTCGTTGGCTCGTTTACCTTCGTAAGCCATCCACGGATATTGTAGGTGTGGTCTATAGACTGTAAAGGGATACCCGTTGTATTTCCTGTCTTTTTATTAGTAAGCTGTCCCAGGTCATTGTAGGTGTTTTCTACCAAAAGTTCTTCTGTCTGGCTGTTCACCTTATGATAGTGCTTCAGCAGTCTTTTCTGTTCATCGTATACAAATCTCTCTTTGATAAAAACTTCAGTATCTGCACTTCCTTTTTTGTGGTAGGTATAGCTTTCATCTACCGCGCCGGAAAAATCAAGCTTAAATTCCTTTTTGGTATAGCCTCCTAAATGATTCCAGCTTTTTTCACTTACTTTTTCCCCTTTGGTGTTGTAATAGAAATAGGTTTTGGTCCAGTTATCGTCCTCAATGTTTTTTACATAAGATGCTGTGGGAAGACCTTTTGTAGAAACGCCGCCGTTAATAGCTCTGTCCTCATTGATAACGTACTGCTCAAGGATCTTTGCAGGAGGAAACTCTTTGGTATCCCTTGGATAAGAGTCATAGTAATTAACCGTTAGCACCGTAGTAAAAGCTGACAGGAAATTGTTGGTATAATATACCATAATACCATTTTTACTGAATCCTGTATCAGAAGGTGTTTCACTTACCACCTGTGTGGCAAGCTGGGATTGCATTGAAGCTCTGTCCCCACCCGAAACAAGTCCCGTATAAGCAATACGGCCTAAAGCATCATATTTGGTCAGCAGCCACTGTCCTTTATTTTTCAGGTTCACATCCTGGGTAAGCACGGGGCGGTCGGCAGCATCATACACTACCGATTCCCAATCGTCTCTTCCGGGCAGTCTTTTTTCCACCTGTCTGTCCAATCCATCATATCGGTACTGATAACAAAGACTGTTTACAATATCCGTGGTAACCACATTGCTGTTTTGTTCAATTTTCTTTACCGCCAGAGGGGGAATTACAAATGCCTTTTGCCCGTATTCATTGTACACATAATAGGTATCAATATTTTGGGTTCCATCTGTTCTACGTACAAGAACAGTCTCACCACGTCCGTTCTGAAACTGGATAACCGGAGTTCCATTCTCATCGGTTACCGTATTTTTGTATAATGTTCCTGCCCCATAAAATTCACTGCCTGGGACTATGGATACAGAAGAAACCGTTTGGTTATCTGTTCCTGTTGTACTGGTAGTTGTATTGGTGATAAATTTCTTTACTTCTGAGCCCTGGTTTACTTCATATTTAAACTTTTGGGTATGTCCGGCTGCCATTTTCCATGGTTCACCCGGCTGGGCCACTTGTTTTACCCTGTCCAATGGAGAATTTTCAATGTCTCTTTCTGTATACGCATTGGTGACACCGTAATAAGAATTAGCCGCTGTTTCATTCACAATTCCGGTATGAATGGCTGAATTGAGGGTATTAGCCGGGACAGGAAGGATATCCTTATCCTTTCTTCCAAACCCATCATAGGTAATGGGCGTCACCAGATCTTTTCCGGTAGTGGTGGCTTTTACGCTAATGATCTGTTTGGGTCTTCCCAATCCGTCAAAATAAGTAACTGTTTCTGTTTTCTTGCTGCAGTCACCATTTAAACAGGTTTTGGAGTGTATATAGTTTTCTGTTGTACTTTGTGCAAAGGCCGTCATCGCTGTAAACAGCAGACCTAAAAGTTGTATTTTTTTCATGGTGTGTTTACTGTTTATAATTATACTTGAATTCTTTCACCACCTTATAGCTATAGGTTCCTGCGTTGTCTCTTTCCCTTACCTGAACCTGTTTCAATCGGTTAGCTGTGTCATAGATATAAAGTTCTCTAACTCCCGAAGGTGGAGTAATAGTGGTTACCCCTATTAAAGGGTCGTAAGTATATTTGGTGGTCATTCCAACAGGCTGAAAAGCATCAAGAGCCAGTAAGAGTTCAGCTTCTTTCGTAGGATCAGCAGCATCTTCATTGGATTTCGCTACCATAGTAGTGATCAAACCTTCCACCTGACTATACAATGCTCCTACAACTTTGGCAATGGGTCTTGTTTTGTTGTATCCCCACACAATACTTACCGGAGTACCGTCTTTCTCCCTGTATTGGAGAATATTTCCTTTGTCATCATATTTTTCATAGATAACATCCTTAGAGGAAGTAGCAGGACTCAGAGTATCGTAAGAGTATTCAGATAATGGAAGTACTAAGTTTCCGGTAACTGCATGAGGCAGAGCTGTGGGATAAATCGTTTCGTCACGGGAGGTCACTTTGGTGATATTATTTACCGTTTGTTGTGCTTTCGTTTCCAATGGAATCCCCACCATGTTTTTATCAATCATCAGCTGGTTGTTTTTCTCATGGGCATACTGATAGGTTTTGTCCGTAGAAGACAGATCAGGGAAAATCGTTTTCTCACTTGTCAGTTGATGGTGTTTGGGATTGCCATAGAAATACTGGGTTTCTGTTTTCATAGCATTTCCATTCAGATAATCTGTTGTTTTCTGAGACTTCAGGTACTCGAAATGAGAGATATTTTTATATTGTACAATATCAAGATTATCCAGTTTATCTTCATAGGTAATCAGACCTACGGGTTTACCAAAACAAACATCATTATACGTTTGAGTCACATTTTGAGCCCCTGATGCCTGACAGTTTTTATACCCATCTACAGCATTGTATTTATGAGAATGGCTGGCAGTACAGTAACTATACGAAATGGTTTTTACCACATCTTCTGCTGTGCAGAGTTTGGTCTCATTTTTAGTGACAGGATTGTCATAATTTTTTCTGATCGAAAAACCATCCACCTGATATTTTCTGCTGTTATCCTCTTCATAATTCATCTCTACAGTGCGTACCAGATTACCTCCGGCATCCAGATACTTAGTCAAAAGTTCGCGCCCATTATTCCACCCAAAGTTTGTCCAGACGGAGTTTCGGATATTATCTCCGTGAATTACTTTACCAAAATCATCTGAACTAATAGAGTAATTATGGATAATATTTGATTTTCCTTCTACAATTTCCTGCACGGTTTTATAAAATACATTGGGATGGGTAGCAAATAGCTGATTAATATTGGAAGATGTTACCATTGTATAAGGAAACCTTTCTACTCCTGTAGGAACTGATCCACTTGGCAGATTGGGATTATTTGTACTACAAGTTCTGGTATAAAGAAGCTGCTCCTGAAATGCCGGAGTTCTTAATACCACGGCTTCCGTATATTGATCATTCAAATCCCGGTAAACAAACTTTCTAGTTGATGCCACTCCATTTTCTGAGGTATCTACAATTTTAGCAATTCTTAAACCTCCAATAGGCACTTCTCTGTCTCCATAAACGGCCTCTTTACTGGTATAGCTTGCGGATGCTGTGGAACGGGTACAAACAAATAGTGTCCAAAGCTTAAGGGTTAAAGGTTCATCTTTCTGGACATGGGCAAAAATACCTCCTCCATTATTGGTAGGAAAAGTAACTGAATTACCTGCATTGGTAACAACCCCTGTTGAAGTTTTATAATACAATGGTACGGCTTGTCCATCGGGTTTCAAGAGACTAACAATAGCTCTGTGCTTTCCGGTGATTTGTTCAGCCGGATCACACGTATTGTTAAACTGGGCACTCCCTCCCAAGCTTATTTCTTCTGTTTTTAGTGGAGTAAAAACCACTGTATTTTCAACATGAGCATTATTATCATCCGCAGTTGCCTTGATTTGAACCCCCGTTCTTTCTGATGGGCTCAACATCACATTTTTCTCAATCGCAGTATTATTTTCATAAAAAAATTCAGTAGAGCCTTTAGTAGGGTAAATAACCTTCTGAAGTATCCCTATAGGTGTATGTTGTGGGCTGACTGGCTGCGAAGCTCCGTTATATGAGCTCCACAAAGCTACCTCATATATGGAAGGGACAAGATTGGTGTTGCCGGTTACACCATTATAATATCCCCAACTATCTCTACTGAAGGAGAGTCTTTGAGGAAATACATCCGGTAAATTATATTCAAACCCATAGGTAGTGTTTAAAATACCGTCTACTACAGAAGTGAGAAATAATCTGTTGTTGGCTGTAAGGTTGTAATTAAGGGTAACATCATTAATAATGCTGCCATTAACTTTTTTAGTAACCTTTTGCAATCGTTTATAATCACTGCTGCCTCCTGATTCTAGGTAATCAAATATAATCTCTCCATAAGAAGGATTGTTACTGTATATTCTCTTGATCTGTTTTCCGGCAACGGTCTGGTTATGGCTGATCAGCTCACTGACCTGTGGGTATCGGATAAATGCAGGATTTCCACAACTTGATGTCATTGGACCCGCGTTAGGTGATGTGTAAGATAAGGTCTGTGACTGGCTCATCGTGTTGGTATAACCACCATCTACATTCTCAATAAATACTGTTTCTCCGCTGGTAATATCCTCAATTTTTGTAAGATACCAGGCTGTGGTAGAAATGGATATAAGAGAATGTCCTGCACCAGCGGTGCGGTTAGATGTCGTCTCTTTATCTGTAAAATAGTATTTGGTTCCATTATCTACCGTTATAGTAAAAGAATTTCCACCGCTTGTTCCTTCAATGACAACATCTTTTTGGGAATAAATCACTGGTATTCCTTTTTTATCAAAGACAAATTTGATCTGCATGCCTCCAAAGCTCGCCATATATAAATCCTGCTCTGTATCTATATCATCGAAGGAAGCATCCTGGAAAAATTGCATAGCCGCTGTAGTATTAGCTCCTAAATCTCCAATATTAGTTGGAATATTTATATTAGATTGGTTGTCCTCATCAGGGAGATCTCTTATAACTCGTGTAATTACACCTCCTGAAACAAGGTTCCAGCCTAAACCAGTAGAGCCGTTCATATCATCTACTTTTATTCCATTGGAAAAATAATTAAGTCTGATGGGTATAGTAATATTTCCGGCCGAAAAGGACGTCACAGGGATATCTACATTGGCATTTCCTGTAAACAAACTTATCGGAAGGTTTCCAAAGGAGCCCAGTTTGTAAGACTCTGCAGATGGAGGAATAATATTTGGAAGGGTGGACGGTTTGCTGCCTGTAGTTTGTGCTAATGCTGTTCCAAAGGACAGGCAAAAAAACAAACTGGTTATATTTTTCTTCATGTGTTTTTATTTCTTAATTAATTTGGAATTCGCAGTTTTACTGGTATCTGTTTTTATTGTCACCAGATAAGCTCCCTGCACCAAAGCCTGGGTATTAATCTTAGTCACTCTGTTTTTGGTTTTTATACTTTGAAGCTGTCTTCCGCTCATGTCATACAACAGAATATCAGCATCCTTAAAATCAAAACCGATTTCTACGTAAGCATAATCCGAAACAGGGTTTGGATAGATCTTGATATCGTATTTTTCAATCAGCTGATCAACTTGTTTGTCGCCCAGCTTTACAATTTTCCAGTTTTCTTTACCCAATTCTTCTGCACTGGTTCCAGCGAGAATAATGGAACCGTCTCTGTTGAGTTTTAAATCAGAAAGTCTTTCTTCTTTTTGTCTGGATTCTCCTTTTATGTGTTTTCGCCACTGCTCATTACCATTCTGGTCCAGATAAAGCATCCAGAAGGTTTCATCATCAGCTTGGATTCTTCCTTCAGCCTGGGTGTAACCTCCCAAGAGAATACCTTTAGAAGATTTATCATCTGCAGAATGAAGAACACTCATACTCATCAAAATATCTCTGTTTTTGAAATTGTAGGATTTCTGCCATTGTTCATCACCTCTTTCATTTAAAGCAATTAACCAAAGGTCAGTTCCTTCTTCAATACCTACGGTTTTATTTCCTGATCTTTCTGATCTGGATTCTCCGCCAATGATAAAGCCAGTGGAAGTTAAAGCCAGAGTTCTCAAATGGTCATCTCCTTTGCCTCCAAAGTTCTTTTCCCATTCTACTTTCCCGTTTTTGTCCAACTTGACAATCCAGTAATCGCCCTCACCAAAGTTTTCAGTTTGTTTCGAGTTTCGGGATACGGGGGGAGTGTTTTGAACGTTTGATGCAGAATCTGCACTTTGCATTTCAGAACCTGCAACACGAACCTCGGAACTCCTTGAATAAATCCCCAGCAACGCTCCTCCATCTCTCGTTGGAATCATCTTCTCTACTTCGTCTAACCCTTTTCCACCTAAGATCAATTGGGAGAGTTCTTTTCCGTCTTTATCAATTCTGGTAATCCATACGTCTTTTGAACCATAGCCTTTGGATGAATTTTGCACATTTCCGGCTACAAAAAATCCTAAATCAGTAGTTTGGATAACAGCTCTTGCTTCTTCATCGGCAGACGACCCAATAGTTTTCTGCCATAGTTCATCTCCAAATTCATTGATTCTGATCAGCCAGATATCAGAGCCTCCTTTGGAATCGTCTTTTTTGTCTAATCCTTTTCCGGAATAAGATGTTCCGGCCAAAAGAAATCCTCCATCCTGAGTGGTAACGGTAGCAGAAAGATAATCATGATTTTGTCCAGAAAAATATTTCTCCCAGACTTCTTCTCCCTGCTGATTGAGTTTTACCAAATGAAAATCATAACCGTTGTTTTGCTTACTGCCTGAAGCCTGTTGCTTATTGCTTTGAATAGAGCTTCCTGTGATCAAATACTGCTGATCTATGGTTGTGGTGACCTGGCTTAGAAAATCCTGGGTAGAGGATTTTATATCTTTCTGCCACACTACTTCCTGAGCAGATATTCCAAGGATTGTGCATAGAATGAATGCACTGAGAGAGATTTTTTTCATTCCCGTGTTTATTTAAGTTGACATTGTTATTATGATAGATCATGGTTAGATCCAGTTTTTTATCCTTATCCGTTTCTGAGAATCAGATGCCTTTATAGGGCAAAAAACATTTCAAATATAATATTCTTTTGGTACAAAAAATAGTGTATTTCTTATGCATCAAAACTGATCTGAATTTGTACATATGAAATTGATTTTTAAATATTTAAAAAGGAGTTGAAGAATATACAGCGAATGGATATAATTGAATAAAAATTTCATAGTTATTGTTTTTTAGCTATAATCGCTTGTTTATAGAAATCTTGTGAATTTAACATTTTTTAACATGTTTTAGCGAGTATTAATTTGATTTAATACAAAAATATTCTCTTGAAACGACAGAACAAACATGTCGTGATATTTTTATATATTAATTATATTCAGGGCATTCTGTGAAAAGAAAAAACTTTCACAAACAGATCTTGCTATGATAATAGGGAGGAATAGACAGTATCTCTATAAAATTGAAAAAGGAAAGGTACTTCCAGTATTTTCACTATTTCTGTTATAGCCTATGCATTAGATATTTCATTGGCTGAGCTGATCGGTAACATACAAGTATGAAAATATCTAAGCAATAACTCCCGAACAATGATCTGCTGTACTTCCAGTCGCAGAAGACAACACATTGATCTCGTTATTCATTTTTAAAACACCCATAAAGGCAAAAATCAGGGCTTCTTTATAATTGATGATCTCTTTTTCAGGGATGATGACTTCGGCTTTTGTTTTCGCTCTTATTTTTTCAATTAAAAACGTGTTGTAAGCGCCTCCTCCGGTGATAAGAATATCTTTTATACTATATTGATTGATGACATTGGTAATCTGCTGGGCAGCATGTTCCGTAAAAGTAGCCAGTGCATCCAGTGTTTCAATATTTTCAAGAAGTGGAAATATATGTTGATGGCACCATTCTATTCCCAAAGATTTTGGATGTGAAGTTTGATAGAAATCCAGGGCGTTAAGTTGATTCAGTAGGGTTTCATCTATTTTTCCCTTTGCTGCCAATGCTCCGTTTTCATCAAAATTTTTATGCAGTTGCTGGGCCAGATGGTTCAAAACAATATTTACCGGGGCGATATCAAAGGCAATTCTTTTTCCTTCCGAACGTAAAGAAATATTGGAGAATCCGCCCAGGTTCAGGCAAGCACTGTATGCAGAGAAAAGCAATTCATCACCTATAGGAACCAAAGGTGCTCCATTTCCTTTCATCAGCACGTCCTGACTTCTGAAATCATAGATAACAGGAAGTCCGGTTTCCAGTTTTATAGCTCTGCCGTCGCCGATTTGTAATGTGAATTTTTTTTGAGGCTGATGAAAAACAGTATGGCCATGAGAGGCAATCAGGTCAATATTTTCAAGCTGATGTTGATGAATAAACTTTTTAACCTGTTGTCCAAGATAAAAACCATAGCCTGAATGCAGTTCCAATAAATCTTCAGAAGAAAGATGAATAGAGTTTCTAAGTTGAGTTTCCCAATCCTCAGAATAGGAGAGTGTCTCAGCTTTAAGGATTTGAAAGGTCCATGTGTCCTGCTTTTCAAATTCAGCGAGACAGATATCCAAACCATCCAGACTTGTCCCGGACATCAACCCAATAGCCAGCGCTTTCATTATTTTTTGGATTTATTTTTTATTTTCAGAAATTCTTTTGGAACTGAAATCTCCGGAGTTGTTATAGAATGTGTATTCGGAAAAGTCATCCTTGGCGGTCATTCCGTTGGCACCTACCAGTGTAGAACCGTCTTCCATGGTAACATAAACCGTATCTTTGGTATAGATTCTGTTTTTTTTCTGGTCCCAATAAATACTCTGCATGGCAAATCTCTGTCCTTCATTGGTTTTTATCTTTACATCACCTTTAGCTTCATAGAATTTTTTGTATTCAAAAATACGGGCATATTTAGCGGTAATTCTTCCTGGAACTTTAGGTTTCTTTTTATCAAAAAACTCAATGTCAATTCCTTTTCTGGCTATTACATATGGACTGTCAATCAGTTCGTATTTTTCAATGATGGGTGCTTTGGCTTTTAACGTAATAAAGCCGGAATCACGCTGTATAATATTAGCGTTGTTGATGATCTGTGAAGGAAAGTTTTTGCTTTGACTGCCATTTCTTTTGGTAAGATCTTCCTCACAGGATGTCAATATAAAAAATATAGCACAACTAAAAAGGCATGCTATATTTTTATATGATATTTTTTTTGAAAAGTTCATTTTAGTTATAAAGAGTCTTTCTGAACCACTTATCAGCAAAATTAAAGCCGATTCTCAGGTTGATGAAATTCTGGTTGATCAGGTTGTTCTTAAGAGTTCCTCTCTTACCAACTTCTAATCCGATTTCAAGACCACTCATTCTGGTGATACTACTGTTTTTGAATGGTAACATTACTCCGGCAGAAATACCGAATTTGTTAATACTGTTCCCTTCCAGATTCAGATTTCCTCTTTCATAAAATGCTCCATATCTGTAGATTACTCTTGAGAAGTAGCTTCTGAAGTTGTTATAATTGGGAAGGTACCATCCCCCTGCAGAAATTCTGTACGTATCCTGGAAACTGAAATCTTTACCAAAGTAAGAGATATCTTCTCCTTTTTTATAATCTACCTGTCCTGATACAAACCAATGGTTCTCACTTCCGTATCCAACCCCTAAGGATGCCTGTAATGGAAGAAGATTTTTAGACTTCGTTTCTTTTTGTTCGATGATTGTTTCTGATCCGCTAACTTTAGTCGTTTCCTGAGCATCAGAATATCTGTACGTACTATTGGTGTATTGAGTAGTCATATTACTTGTATTACCAAAAGTAGCGGTAGCTCCTACCGTGAACTTTTTATCAGTACGTGTATTTAAAGTCTGGTAACTTGTTCCCAGTGTAAAATTAAAGTTTCTGATTCTGTTTTTAGTCTCATATCCATTAACGTATTCACCTGCATACGTACCAAGGTTGCTGTTGTAAGCTCGGAATTCATTTAGGTCATTAAGATCTCCAAAATAAAGGTTTGCTTTTGCTCCTACTGATAATTCCTGATTGATTTTATAAGAAACTGCAAGCTGTGCTGTGTTCAAAGTTCCACTTCCTTTGAAATTATTTCTGTAAAGAGGAGTCGTGTTATCACTGGCAAGCTGTTCTGTTACGATGTCGTAGCTTTTAGAACTGTATGGCTGATAAGAGATCCCCATTTTCACTTTTGAAGATAATGGAAATGCAATCGAAATATTGGAAAGATACGTAGAATGCTTTGTAGATTTCATATCGTTATAGTTCGATTTGAAATAATTGTTTTCGTTGGTAGCTTCCAGTCTGATACTCGTAAGTTCAAAATTGGCGTTGTTTGCCGGGTTGGCAAAATTGAAACTACTGGTAAAATCACTAATAAAAGCAGTAGATATACCTCCCATAGAAGTAGTTTCGATCGTATTATCATATTTCACATCTCCAATTCCATAAGTTGCATAAGGAGAGTTGCTTAGACTCTGCGCATTCAGAAAATATCCAACTGATATGAATGATACTACAAAGATTTTTTTCATTCTTTATTTTTAAAACAATGCGCAAATATCTTAAATATTAATGAATTGTAAAAATTATATGTGGTTAAAGTTTGTTAAGGGCTTGTCTTTAAAAGAAAAATGCAATTTTTCCGCCATAAAAATATCAATTCTGTTTTGTAAAAAAAGACTGTTCTATGATGAACAGTCCCGGTTTATATGAATAAGCATTTATACTATTATTTTACCTGGAGAACAGAACGGCTGTGGCTGAAACATTCAAAACTGAATTTTCCGTGATATTTTCCCATTCCCGAAGTTCCTACACCTCCAAAAGGTAAGTAATGTGACCCCACGTGGATAATAGCGCTGTTAATCTCAGCATCTCCACTTGTGGTGTGGTCTAAAACATAATCGGCAAATTCCTGATCCTCTGTGAAAACATATAATGCCAATGGTTTAGGGCGGCTATTGATTTCCTCCAACGCTTCCTCAATATCATTATAGATCATAATAGGAAGAATAGGGCCGAAAATCTCTTGCTGCATCACCTGATCATCCCAGTTCACATTATCCATTAAAGTGGCTTCAAAGTGACGGGTCTCAAGATCATAATGTCCTCCATAAATTACTTTTTCCGGCGTTGCTTCAAGGTAACCTGCAAGATGTTTAATTTGGTTCTGGCTTACAATCTTCCCGATTTTTCCCAAAGAATTCCCTTCATAAGCAGCATTTAAATGAGCTTTAAATTTTTCAATAAATGCATCTTTTACAGATTTATGGATATAAATATAGTCAGGAGCCACACAGGTTTGTCCGCAATTAATCCATTTTCCGTAAGATATTCTGGCTACAGCTTTATCAAGATCAGCATCTTTGTGAACGATGGTAGGAGATTTTCCTCCAAGTTCCAAGGTAACCGGAATTAATTGTTCTGCAGCGGCTTTCATCACAATTTTCCCGACATTCGGGCTTCCTGTAAAGAAAATATAATCAAAAGGTAAGCTGAGTAAAAGAGTATTTTCCTCAATAGCTCCCTGAATAACGGCTACATAAGATTCATCAAAAGATGCTTTCACAATATCTTCAAGCACCTGCGCGACATGTGGTGTATTTTCGGATGGTTTTATGATTGCTGTATTTCCGGAGATCAAAGCTCCGATAAGCGGACTGAACGTCAATTGAACTGGATAGTTGAAAGGTCCGATAATATAGGTAACCCCATAAGGCTGATAGGTTATTTTGCTCTCAACTTCAGCGCCTGAAGGATGTGGTTTTGAGGGGACGGAAGTAGGTTTTGCCCATTCAACAATATTTTCAAGCAAATAATCAAGTTCGCTGATCACTATTTGAATCTCCACATATTCCGCTTCTTTTCTGCTTTTTCCCAAATCTGTATTCAAAGCCTCACAAAGTGCATCGGTATGCTGAAGAAAAACATCCCGGAATTTTTTTAGTTGTGCTTTTCTGAATTCAATATTTTTTGTCTGATTGGTTTTGAAAAAGGCTTTCTGCTGTTGAAATATGCCTTTGATTTTTTGTTCCAGGTTAGTATCCATTGGTTTACAATTTTAATATTTGAAATTGGTGTGAAATTGTAATAAATTTACGAATAATTTCACTGAACAAATGTATTGCTTAAAATTAAATTGCGTAAAATTTAATTTTATATTTTATTCTAATCCTGTTATTGATATTACCTATAATGTATTTCTTTATAAACTTTTATTTTGAGTTATTGAGATTGTATGAAGATATTAAGATAAGCTTCGCTTAAGTTTAAAATCAGAATAATTCATCTTAATAATTCTTTATTTCTTCAATCCTTCTTAATGGTTTGACTGCATCCTTCATTTTTATAGATTTAAAGAAACTCAAAAGGTAGGATCTGCATTTTTATCCATTTTAAGCTGACTTAATTTTATGAAATGAAATAAGATTTTTTATCTTTGAAACATGAATTGGGAGAACATCGCCGGACAGACGAATCTGAAAAAACTTCTTAGAGAAAGCATTGCTGAAAACAGAGTGAGCCATGCCCAACTTTTTGTAGGAAAAGAGGGATACGGAACACTGCCTATGGTACTGGCCTATGCAAGGGAAATTTTCAGTCAGGAAAACGAACATGCTGCTGCGAAGGTTGAGCATCTCAATCATCTGGATCTGCATTTCAGCTTTCCGGTTTTTACAGACAATAAAAACTCATTAAGCAAGAATAAATTTGATGAATTCAGAGAAATGATCTTGGCTTCACCCTATGCAAGTTATGATGACTGGACCGCTTTTTTAGAATCAGAAAATAAACAGTTATTTATTTCTGCGGATGAAGTGGATGACCAGAATCAGAAGTTCTCTTTAAAAAGTTATGAAGGAGGAACCAAAATTCTTATCGTGTGGAGAGCAGATAAAATGAATGTCGCCGCTTCTAATAAGTTTTTGAAATTTTTGGAAGAACCACCAGCAAAAACGGTCATTCTTCTTACAGCTGAAAGTACAAACGATATTCTTCCAACTATTCTTTCCAGAACACAGATGGTAGAAATTCCGAGAATTAATGATGAAGATATAGAAAGTTATCTTAAAAAGAATTTCTCTGTTTCAGAAGAAAAAGTGAGAGAGATTGTTCATGAAGCTCAGGGAGATCTCAATGAGGCTATAAAATTGTTGAATTCCGGAGATAAAAGCAACGAGTTTGAAAAGCTTTTTGTACAATGGGTGAGAGATGCATTTATGGTAAAGAAGAAACCGGAATATCTCAGAAGCATTATTGTCTGGGCAAGAGAAATTGCAGGATGGAACAGGGAAAAACAGAAAAATTTTCTTAATTACTGTTCTGAGATTTTCAGACTGGCATTGCTTCAGAACTATCAATCTGAAAATCTGGTCTACAAAAAGATCAATGCGAACGGTTTCAATTGGGCCGGCTTTTCAAAATTTATCAGTGGGGCTAATATTGAGAGTATTTTGGAAGAAATTAATACAGCCGATCTTCACCTTACCAGAAACGGAAACCCCAAAATTGTCTGGACCGATCTGGGAATTAAACTATCAAGATATATTCATAAAAGTACATAAATAAAAACTCTGGTTAACGCCGGAGTTTTTATTTTATTCTGGAGATTATCATTTTAGCTTTACTTTCCTGCCTTTTTTATGTATACTTTAATTGAATATAGGCTGGAAATAATTAAAATTATCATTGAAATATTTCCCATATATGAATTAAAAATGAGCTCTCTTTTTATTGTTTTCCATTAAAAACTGCCTCTGTTGCGTATTCAGCATATATTATAGAAAACGTCTTTTCTTTGCAATAAATTAAATCTATATTAAAAAATCAATCAATCGTTTGATTTGTGTTAAAACTTGTGTACATTTGCGCCCTGAAAAATGAACACTAACATGATTTCAAAAGAAGAAAATATATTATTCGCAGCTGAGAAGCTCTTTGCAGAAAAGGGATTCGAAGGAACTTCCACCAGAGAAATTGCAAAGGATGCGAATGTTAATATTTCTATGATCTCGTATTATTTTGGCTCTAAAGAAAAACTTTATGAGAAATTAGTAGAATACAGAATGAATGAAGGTCAGTTTTTTTCTAAAGATCTTTTGGGAAGAACAGACATCAACGAATGGCAGAAGATTGAAAGAGTAATCGATCAGTTTTCTCACAAGATCCGGACTCAAAAGTGCTTCTACAGGATTATGCAGAGAGAGCAGCTGCATACTAAAAATCCTCAGATTGTAGAATTTTTGAAGCAAACCAAAATGGGATTCCTTTCCATGTATTCACAAATATTGGAAAGTGGTCTTAAAAATGGAATTTTCACCAAAAATCCACCTATTTATCTCCTTCATTCTACCGTAAGCGGAACTTTGTTTTATGCATTTAATGCGAAAGAAATGTATAAAGAGTTCCTGAATGAAACAGAAGATGAAGAAGCTTTTGATGAAAAATACTACACAGAACTTAATAAACATATTAAATATTTACTAAAAGACCTTTTAGGTTATGAAGAGAATAAATAACTCAGTGATTGCATTATCACTATTCGTAGGAATAGCAAATGCGAATGCTCAGGAGAAAAGAACACTTACTCTTGACGAGGCCGTGCAGCTGGGAATCCAGAACAGCAAGAATCTCAAGATCGATGCAGCCAAGATCGAAGAGGCTACAGCTGATCTTTTGGAGGCTAAAAACAGACAGCTACCGGAATTAAAAGTGTCAGGTAGCTATATGTACCTTCCGATAAAACCCAATGTTGATATCAAACTTCCTGGTCTTGCAGGCGGAGCTGGCGGGCCTGAAATACATCAGGTAGTTTACGGTTCTGCTAACCTTAGCGTTCCTATTTACAGCGGCGGAAGAATCAAATATGGGATTCAGTCCGCTAAATATCTTGTAGAGGCGTCTAAACTAAGCACTGAGAATGATAAAATTGCTATTGCTTACAACGTTGCCCAGGCTTATAACAATTTGTTTAAAGCTAACCAGTCTATCAAAGTTTTTGAAGAAAATCTTGCCGCTTCTCAAAAAAGAGATGAAACCTTCCTTAAAATGGAAAATAATGGTTTGATCGCAAGAAATGATAGATTAAAGGCGAACCTTCAGACTTCAAATATTGAACTTCAACTATTGGAAGCTAAGAATAACTATAATATTGCCAACATCAATATGGATCTTTTATTGGGGCTTCCTGAAACTACAGAACTTACAGTAGATGAAAATTATATTGAAGAAGGATCAGACGTAAAACCTGTTGATTATTATGTTACCGAAGCCAGAGAAAACCGTAAGGATTTACAGGCTCTGGCACAGCAGAGAAAAGCAGCGGAATTAGGTTCGAAAGCAGCAAAAGCAGAAAATCTTCCTTCCATCGCATTTACAGGAGGTTATGTAGCAGCAGATATCCCTAAGTTTCTTACGGTATACAATGCCATCAATGTAGGAATCGGGGTTTCTTATAACCTGTCTAATCTTTGGAAAGAAAATTCTTCATTGAGACAATCACAGGCGAGAGAAAAACAGCTTGCGGCAACTGATGAATTACTGAATGATAACATCAAGCTTGATGTCAACAGAGAATATCAGAACACAGACTATTCGAAAAAGAGAATTGCTGTTTTTGAAAAATCGGCGGAACAGGCTAATGAAAATTACAGAATTACCAAAAATAAATACGACAACGGGTTGGCAACCATGACTGAATTGCTGGATGCAGACGCAGCTCAGATTGCCGCCAATGTTGGCGTGATCAATGCCAAGGCAGATGCTGCACTGGCATACAGAAAACTATTACAGACAACAGGAACTTTAACAATTAAATAATCAGATCGAAACCAAAATGGAAAATAATAATACACAGGCAGCTGAACCTAAAAAGAAAAAAAGTTTAGTTTTTCCTATCATTTTAGCGGCAGTAGTAATCGGAGGAGGAATCTACGGTTACAGAGCCTTTACTTACGGACAGTATCACGAAGAGACTGATGATGCTCAGATTGCTTCCAATATGGCCCCGGTAATTTCTAAAATCTCCGGCTATGTAGCTCAGGTAAAAGTAAAAGACAACCAGTTTGTGAAGAAAGGAGATACCTTGGTGATTTTGGATAACAGAGATCAGAAAATGGCTCTTGATCAGGCTCAGGCAGCATTATCTACAGCTAAAAGTAATATCTCCAATGCAGAAGCTACTACCACAGCGACTTCAAAAAATATCGGTTCTTCTGAAGCAGCGGTAGTTACTGCTAATGCTCAGATAGAAGCAGCAAAAGTAAATGTCTGGAAAACTTCTCAGGATTTGAAAAGATATGCTAATCTTGTAAAAGACCATTCTATTACAGAACAACAATATGAGCAGGCTTTGGCTGCAAAACAATCTGCAGACAGACAGTTGCAGGTTTTAGTGGATCAGAGAAACCAAATTGCTCAGCAAACTCACATCGCTTCTTCTCAGACGGCTGCAAGCTCACAACAAATCAGTGTGGCAGGATCTGTTGCTAAACAAAGAGAAGTAGATGTAGAAAATGCAAAATTGAATCTATCCTATACTGTAATCCTTGCTCCTGAAGATGGATACGTAGGAAAAGTACCTACACAGGCAGGTCAGTATCTGCAGGCTGGGGCACAGTTGTTTGCTTTGGTTAAAAATGACCAGAAATGGGTGGTAGCTAACTTTAAGGAAACGCAGGTAGATAAAATGGTAGAAGGGCAGAAAGTGAAAATTGAGATTGATGCCTTCCCTGATAAAGAATTTGAAGGAGTAGTTAGCTCATTCTCTCCTGCTACTGGAGCTACTTTCTCTATTCTTCCTCCGGATAATGCGAGTGGTAACTTCGTAAAAGTAGTTCAGAGACTTCCTGTAAAAATTGATTTTGTAAATCTTGACAAGAATATTGCCAAAAGATTAAGAACAGGAATGAACGTAAAGGCAGAAGTTGCTTTGAAATAACATTTAAAATTGTTAAAAATCAATGAACTTCGTTGTCATGAGTGAATCAGCTTTGCTGTCAATTAAAACGGCAGGCTTTACAATTCACCATTCACCTGCGAAGCAAAATTCGCCATTGATTTTTCACATCGAAAAAAACTTATGCAAGATTCATTAGTAGAATATGGAGCGCGGAGAGTAATTATTACGATTACGGCTATCCTTTGTGCCCTTCTTGAAATTGTAGACTCCACGATTGTCAATGTTGCCTTGAATGAAATGAAGGGGAATCTTGGAGCTACGCTTTCAGAAGTAGGGTGGGTGATTACAGCGTATGCCATCGGGAATGTTATCATTGTTCCGATGACGAGCTGGCTTTCACAGCAGTTTGGGCGTAGAAATTACTTTGCGGCATCCATCATTATATTCACCGTATTTTCATTCTTATGTGGAAATGCGACCAATATCTGGGAACTCGTGTTTTTCAGATTGATGCAGGGAATCGGGGGTGGAGCCTTATTGGTAACCTCACAAACGATTATTACGGAATCTTATCCGATTGAAAAAAGAAGTATGGCTCAGGCTATTTACGGCCTTGGGGTAATTATCGGTCCTACACTAGGTCCGCCTCTTGGAGGATACATCGTTGATAACTTCAGCTGGCCCTATATTTTCTATATTAATATTCCGATTGGGATTGCAGCAACGCTGATGACTCTTCAGTTTGTAAGAAGCCCGAAATATGCAGAAAAACGTAAAGCTTCAGATGTTGACTGGCTTGGAATTGCTCTGCTGGCAGTAACAGTAGGTTCATTACAGTTTATTCTGGAAAGAGGACATGAAGAAGACTGGTTTGAAAGCGGAATGATCGTAGCCTTCACTGTAGCAGCAATTTTAGGATTTATACTATTCCTTTGGCGGGAACTTACCTTTAAGTACCCGATTGTTGAGCTCAGAGTGCTTAAAAACAGTAACCTGAGAATCGGGACTATGATGTCATTCGTTCTTGGATTCGGATTGTATGGTTCTACATTCATCGTTCCTTTGTACACCCAGAGTATTTTGGGATGGACAGCACTTCAGTCAGGAGCTTTGATGATTCCGGCTGCATTAACGACAGCCTTTATGATGCCTATCATTGGGAGACTACTGGCAAAAGGAGCAAAACAGCAGATCCTGGTTTCATTAGGACTATTTATCTTCTTTGTGTACAGTTTCTGGGGATACAAAATTCTGACACCGGATACCAGTAAAGATGCCTTCTTCTGGATGCTTATTGTAAGAGGTGCGGGGCTGGGATTATTATTTATTCCGATTACCTCTTTGTCATTAAGTACACTAAAAGGGCAGGAGATTGGTCAGGGAGCAGCGTTTACAGGGATGATGAGACAGCTGGGAGGATCTTTCGGGATTGCGGCGATCACGACCTTTATTGCCAATGCAGGACAGAAGTACAGAAATAACTTAATTTCCCATCTGGACGAAAACAGTTTTGATGTTCAGCAAAGACTGGCAGCATTGAAAGCCAATTTTATAGCAAAAGGGATGACTCCTGATGCAGCAATGAATGCCGCCTATAAAATGCTCGATTTATCTGTAACAAAACAGGCCACTGTTTTATCTTATATGGATGTATTTCTTTACCTCGGAATCGTATTCCTGATATGTATTCCGTTTATCTTACTCGTAAAAGAAAGAAAGAGCAAAGAAAAAATAGATTTGAGTGAAGCCATGCACTAGATTTAAAAAAGACCTTCGAAATTTCGAAGGTCTTTTTTGTTGTATCTGCCTTAACATGATAAGAGACAATACTTTCTGTTTTCATTTTGTTAAATAAAAAATAATATCACTTATTGGAGAGTTTATTTATTTTTTCTAGCTTTACATCACCAAATGAAAAAAATATGAATAAATTCCCTCACCTTGTAATAATACATTCAAAAAGGATTTGTCGGAATGCTGCCTCATACTTTATCTGATTTCCGGTTATTGAACTGAAAGACCTGGCTGTTCTTCACTTGCTTTTTATAGTTCATAAAGACAATTTCCCAATATCCGAAAACGGTATGAAGTATTGTATTCCGTTTTATTATTTAGCTAAATCATGATTTCAAGCCACTAATAACTTATTATATATGAATCAAATTCAACTGCCGGAAACTTATGCGGCATTATCAGATTTCAGAAAAAATGACGTCTATCTTCCTGAAATGAATCAGGCTCAGCTTATTGCAGATTTCTTTCCCGGAACTTTTACAGAGCTTACCCAGCGCCTCTCTGATATTACAGGGGCTTTTTATGGAGGCATGCTCAAACAGATTGGAAAACTTTACGGAGCTGAAGCTATTGAACAGCTTTCTAGTACTTTTATGTACGATCTGGGATCAAGAATGACACTGAGGAATCTTGAAGCAAAACCCAATCTGCAGCCTGGAATTCCGGCCGTTGCAAAAATATTGATGGGAGCAGTTTTTACATCCAGTCCTGAATATAATTTTGAATTTAAAGAATTAAATGACTACAAATGCGAATTGCTCATTAAAGGAGTAGACCGTTACCACAAAATCACCCATAGCCTGCAAATTGCAGGTCTGCTGAAATGGCCAGTCATAAAACCTTTTATACAGGGCATTTGCGACACTATGGGACTGGATGTTTTATTGGATATAAAAGTACTCAAACTTGATCCGGATAGCTCATGCAGTTATCATGTTTTTATTTCAGAAAAGTAACATCAGATATGAATAAAAGCGGACTAAAGTCCGCTTTTTTGTGTAAATGAATATCCAATGGTTTTACCCGAAATGTATAAAGCATCTCGCAGATTTTGTTGATTCTGCAGATTTTAATTTAACAAAATTATAGTCATAGAGGAAAAATTAATTAGGGATGGGCTATCATCAAGAGCGTAGACGAAGAAAGCCCATTTACAAAAAAAATATCTTCCAACGGTTTTAGCCAAATCATAAAACGTTATAATAATAAACTCCAATCCCTGAACCCCGAACCTCGTATCGCGAATCCCAAACCTTATTCAATATTCTCTACCCACTCAATACCACTTACATCAATCAGTTTCAAAGTGTGGATATCATTTTTTTGAAAAATATCATCAATATTCAGAGTAATATCAGCCTTGGCTCCCAACGGAATCACAAGACTGTGTTTTCCAGGTTTCACTTTGGCAACATAATGATTCTTTATATTTTCTTTTGAAATTCCGGAGAGTTCTTTATGATCAAGTTCCTTTAAAATCTTTCCGTTTTTGTCGAGAACATGAATACCTATCAGAAAAGAACCGTACACATCAGCACCTTCTGTTCTGTAGACTTCAAATGTCAGCTTCGAATTGTTATGAGAAATATTTGAAATCTCAAGTTTAGGTTTTACAGACTTATTATGCAGTGTTCCCCATACACCTCCATGAAAATATTGATTGGTAAAGAGAGTCAGTCCGAATATAATCACTGAGCCTGCCAGTACAAGAACTTTTGGGTTTGAAATAGGAAAACTCCCTGAACCCGACCATTGAAACCATCTTTTCTGGGTGAAATTTTTGTTGTTTTTTATGAAATAATAGTCCAGAGAATAAGATCCGCTTCCTGTAAGAAACAGTACAAATCCGCCTGCAATACCTAAAACACCAATCTGCCATTCATCAAGACAAGTTGTTCCCAGCCATCCGGAACCTAGTAAAATTCCTAGAGCAAGACTGAAAATTCCTATACTCATTAAGCGGGTCAATAATCCGAGGATGATGAATAAACCCACAATGGCTTCGATAATGGTAAAAATCATCATAGAGCGTTGCAAAGCATCAGGATGAGTTACCAGGTATTCAATAATTGGTTTTATTCCCAGGGCATTGGGTAAGAAGTGATTGAATTTTTCCCCGATATATCCCTTTTCATCAGGAATAAGCTTGTTTTCGAGGATCAATCTGCGCCAAAACGCTGAAAAGTAAGTCCATCCGATAACCATACGGAGGGATAAAGTGTATAATCCGGCCAGCTCTGAAGACTGACGGTTTAAGATATGTTTCATTGAAATTACTATTGTATTGTAAAAAACTGATTTTTAATTCGATTTAAAAAAAGTTTAAACCAGATTAAGCTTCAGCCTTTTAAATAAAATATATTTCGGTGGGCTGTTACCTGTAGAATGCCCTGAGTAGTTATTGAAAGAAATCCTTTTTTCGACAGAATTTCCGGTTGTTGAAGAAAAACCAGGAAAAGAATTTTTGTATTGGCTCTGAGTTTTGTTTTTTGAAACCGAAATTCCGGAAGTAGCAGATGCCACATCACAGCTAAAGGAAATTGAAGAGGTTGTTTTAATCTTATTCAGTCCGCTTATGAACTGAATGTCAAAAATATCAAGAACATTTCTTTTTACAGAACAAGGAGATAATGAAAACACCAAAATAAGCATCGTAATGATTGCTTTATAGGTTTTCATATGGACTCCTGAAGTGTGCATGATTACAAAACTACACTTTATTTCAATGTAAGCTTAATAAATTCTAAAAAATCGTTTTGCTGATCAACAAATAAGTAATGGGAACAGTTATCAATGAGTCTGAAATTTGTCTTTCCAACTATATTTTTGAGATCATTCATCTGTTTTTCTGAAAATATGCCGTCATTCTTACCATACACTGCAAAAACGGGAATTCCTTTTTTTCGAATATCTTTTAAAACCGAGGTATTATCCAGATTATTCTGAGGCTCATTTTGATAGAATTTAATAGGAGACTCAGCATTTCTTATATTGTTTTTGTAAAATTCGCCTGTTTTGTATTCCGTTCTCAGCATTTCACTTTCAGGAGTAGGATGAGGCATATCAAAGAAGCCAAGTTTCCCGGCCATATCATAGCATCTTTTTCTGTAAGCAGCAGAATTTTTCTCCAGACTTTCTATTTGTGAAATCTCTTGAAGCTGAGCAGCATCATTTTTAAAATGTTCTTTAGCCTGTTTTAAAATATGATCATAGGTTTCCTGTTGGGTAAATAAAGCTCCTGCCAATGTAAGTGTTTTTACTTTTTGAGGAAACTGATCTGTAAATAAAGTCCCGATGATCCCACCAAAACTATGGGCAAGTATATTTGCATTTTGGAGGTGATAAGTGGTGTAAATATCTTTTAAATCCTCAAAACTTTCTTTGAATGTCATGGTAGCATTCTCATCCTTTGAGCGCCCTTCACCGCGTCTGTCATAAACGATCACATAAAATCCTTTATTGGCAAGCATGTGAGCGGTAGTTCCTTCAAACAAAGTAGCATTTCCGCTTGGTCCGCCATGGATAAAAATAACAGGTGGGTTTTGGGGATTTCCATACGCTTTTGAATATAAATTCTGTGCTTTGAAGAAGATCGAACATATAATAAAAAGAAAGAAAAACACAGATTTCATGATGTCGTTTTTAAGTTCTCAAAACTACTAAATATTCTGGGTAAAAGAAGATCAAATGAAGGGAATTATGATTACATTTAAAAATTGAAATCACTACTGACGGATAGTTGTCACAACTCTGGTTTATTTTTACCCTTTGAAAGTCTTTACTTAAAAACAAAGAAATATGGGCACCAATAATTTTGATACCATCGTCAAACGTTCTTTAGACATCAGAGAGAAGTATCATCAGCTGGAAATAAAAAGCAACGGAAAAGAATGGTCATTGGAAGAAGATGCACTTGCATATCTTACCGATGCCGGACTGGTAGGGAGAAATGTAATGTCCCATCAGAAAACATGGCTGAAGAAAGATTCAGCAGAAGAACTGGAGCATAAATTAGCCGAAAATATCTGGTGGCTGATTGTTCTGGCAGACCGTACAGGAATTAATATTAACGAAGCCGTGGACAAATTTTTAACGAAAACAGAAAATATATTGTAATGAGTTATTGTTTAGCAATAGAAGGAATGCAGCCCGAAAGTAGAAAAGAACTGCACAAAAATTACCATGACCATTATTATGGGTTTCCTATTCATGATGATAATGAATTGTTTGGAAGACTGATTCTTGAAATCAATCAGGCAGGATTAAGCTGGGAAACGGTTCTGAAAAAAGAAGAGAGTTTCAGAAAAGCATATGACCAATTTGATATTCAGAAAATAGCAGATTATACAGAAGAAGACCGTGAAAGATTATTGAGCGATCCGGGAATTATAAGGAATAAGCTAAAAGTAAATGCTGCCATTGAAAATGCTAAAACAATCATTGCATTACAAAAGGAATTTGGTTCTTTTGAAAAATGGCTGGAGCATCATCATCCACTGACTTTGCAGGAATGGATGAAGCTTTTCAAAAAAACATTCAAATTCACTGGTGGAGAAATTGTAAACGAATTTCTTATGAGCACCGGATATCTAAAAGGCGCTCATCATGAAAGCTGCCCGATTCACGCAAAAGTATTAGCTCAAAAGCCTTTATGGAAGAAAAAACAGTGAAATAATATATAGGGATTACTACGGAGTGACAGATAGAAGTATTTAACATTATGCATACACTCAGTCATTCCGTAGGAATCTCATTTTTCAATTATCTTTTGATGCTTGTTTCATCAGTTCCTTATGCTCATTTCCCCATTTTTCAAATTCGAGAATGATAGGCTTCAACTTATAGCCAATTTCTGTAAGTTCATATTCTACTCTTGGCGGAACTTCTGCATATACGGTTCTTGTAATAATTTTGTCTTCTTCCAGTCTGCGGAGCTGAAGTGTAAGCATACGTTCAGTAATATTCTGAAGCTTTTTTCTAAGTTCTCCGAATCTCATTTTCCCGTTGATCAGATAACAACAGATGGCCAATGCCCATTGCCCTCCGATAGTGTTGGAGGCATAGATTTCCGGACATTCATCAGCAAGGGCTTTCTTATTGGCAAAATTGGTAGAGGTTTCCTTTATTTTAGTCATTACTTACATTTTTTATAGTACCATACAATAGGTTGCTAATGTACAAAATGTAAGTTACATGTTGTAATTTTGTAACAGAAATTTAAACAGAATGAAGACTTTAGTAATTGTTACCCATCCTGATATTGAAAAATCAGTGATTAATAAAAAATGGATTGACGAGTTAAAAAAATATCCTGAAAAATACACGGTTCATCAACTGTACGAAGCTTATCCTGATGGAAAAATCAATGTGGCAGAAGAGCAGAAGATGATGGAATCGTATGACAAGATTGTATTTCAGTTTCCTTTTTACTGGTTCAGCAGCCCGCCGCTTTTAAAACAATGGCTGGATGAAGTCGTTTTATACGGCTGGGCGTATGGAAGCAACAGCGGTTTCAAACTGGCCGGAAAGAAAATGACACTGGCTGTTACCGCAGGAATAGATGAAGATGGATATTCTGAAACAGGGGAATATAAATACACGATGAATGAACTTTTCCGACCTTATGAACTGACTTTCGATTATATAAAAGCCGATTATAAAGAACCTTTTGTGTATTATGGAATTGAAAGAGATTCTTCCGATGAATGGATCAACAGAAGTGTTCCGATGTATCTGGAGTTTCTGGACAATTTATAACTGAATAAAAGTAAAGTTGAACTTGAATTAAAACAGGTTCAGCTTACTTTTGTATGTATTCAAAAAGATTTACACCTACAAAAAATACTTCAAAACCCTTATCCCACCGTAGGCGTATCCTCTTCTTTGAGTATTTTTTTCTCCTTCATCGTAAGCATCATTCTTTCATATTTGTACTTTTCCCAATCAAATGTGTTGAGAAAATCAAGGGCAGCCTGAAAACCTCTGTTGAAGAGTTCTTCCTTTTCTTCTCTTTTCATAAAGAAATTCAGCCAGCTGCTGGTCCCACAGTTAACGGTCTGTATGCTGTATAGCTTATAAAAAGTATGTTTGGTAAGGAATGTTTTATCATTAAACCCTTTCAGAGTGCTGATGATATTTCCAGCATAGCTGAACGGTGTTTTAAGAATTTCTTCACTGGTTTTCCCTTTTTCAGAAAGAATGGCAGAATCACTGGTTAGCTGTACCCCAAAAAGAGGCATTCTCGGATAAAAAACTTCATCAGCGTGAAAAAGGTCAATAGGGAAGTTGGAGATACTGCCGCCATCAATGAAAACTCCTGCTGGATTTATATTTTCCGGTTGGGTATTCATCCAATACCTCCAGGCATATTTTACAGAATCATCATCTTTATTGATTTGTTTCTGGAAAGGTTCAAAGAAAAAAGGAACTGCCATAGAAGCCCTTACAAATTCAGCAGGGCTGATGTGCTTCAGTTCCTCTTCAGACCAGTAGAGATTAGCCATCGTAGGAAGTTCTACTTTAATTTTAGCATTGATATCTGTGGTAATAATTACATATTCAGACTTCAGAAGGTAGAAGGGATTGTTTTTATAATAATCATTGTTGACGGCGCTTTCGTAGAAAATTCTGTATCGGGTTTGGTCGATATGTTCCTGATTTTTGACTTTAATTTTTTCAATGCTTTGCAAAGCCATGAGATAATATTCCTGCCCGTTCCCATAGCGGTAGCTGAGATTAAGGTCTTTTTCTTTCTGAATGAATTTTTCGTTAAGATGGGCAACTGTTTTTATTCCAAATTGATCTAGAGCATTTTGCATGGTATTTTGAAAAATATTTCCGGGATTCAGTCCGCTGTTTTCTTTCCTGAAATTATTATACAGTTTTTGGATGCAGAAAAAGAGGATGACAGCCGGAATCAAGGGAATCAGAAACATCAGTTTGGCATTCTGGATCGTAGTTGAAGGTGCCAGAAAAGGAATGCTGATCAGAATTATAAAAAGGATAACGGCAATAACAGCATTGATCTTAAAGAAATCCTTATTGTTCAGCATAGCATGGAGCGTCGTTTTTACATACGTTTTCCCATCCATAAAATCTGCAAAATTCCAGCTGAAAAGAATATCCTTTATAAGCTCACTTTTAGCTTCTTCTTTGGTTTTGCAAGCCGCAATCAGCATGGTATTAATAGCTCCGGCACTGGTTCCTGCTACTTTCAGAAAACGGATCCCGAATATTTCCAGTCCATAAAGATAGCCTACCAATGCACTTCCCCAGACACCGCCACCTTCCTGTACAAATTCTATATACTGATTACCGGACTGATCCAGAAGATCAGAGAATTCTTTGGCAGCTATATTCCCGTGTAAGGCAAGCAATTTATCTTTGGATGCCTGTGAAAGAGAAGGATCTTCCAGAATTTTGTTGAGGTTTTCGGTAGTCATGGTATTTTGTTTTGAGGATGTGCCGGTAAAAGATAAAGATGATCAATTGGGTGATCAAAATCTTTGTGCCTTTGTATTGATATAAAAATGAATCACCACTGTTTTCGCCTTACATAAATAAATGTACTGATCACAACAGTAGCCATCGCTCCCAATGTTATAAAATAGCCATACTTATGATGAAGCTCAGGCATATTATCGAAATTCATCCCATAAACCCCGGCAATGAAAGTGATGGGTAAAAAGTAAACAGAATAAATGGCCAACACCTTCATCACCTGGTTGGCTTTTTGGTCCGAAAGTGCCAGGAACATGGAAATAAGGTTGGTAATTTGAATGTTTAAATGATCAAAATCGGCAACAACATCCTTATGCTTATCTTTCAAATCGACAATTTCTGAGTCCTGTAAATTCAGCAGTTTAAATTTATCAATAGCATCCGTGGAGATTACCAGTACGCGGGAGTTTAATCCAGATTTTCTTTTCAGCTTGTAAAGACGGCGGATCTGGCTGGTATGATTGGTATTTTTAAGGAAAATCTCATTCTCAATATTGTCCATCGTTTCGAACAGGCTTAAAGATTCATCATCAAAACTTTTCATGATCAATATAGCAATCATCAGCATGATTTGCTGAGGTTTAAGATCTTCCTGAATCAAAGACACTTTTTTCTTGGTCTCGGAAATACTTCTGGTTTTCATCCTGTGGATAGTAATAATGGTATTTTCCACAAGAAAGATTCCGATTTTGGTGCTGATATCACTGATGGTATTCAAATTCTTTCTTTCCAGTTCGGTACTTTCACGGAGTAAAAAGAATTTTACATTCCCGTCTTCTTCATATTTCGGAAGGTGATTAGGGTCCATCGTATCTTCCAGAAGAAGGTTGTTGATTTCATATCTTTCATGAAGAAATTTCAGGTCTTCTAAAGTAGGAGCCTCTACATCTACCCATTCGCACTGGGAGGTTCTGTATATCGTATCAATTGGCATAAAGTAAAAATACTAATATTTTGAAAAACTATGTGTTAAATAAGTTTTATCTTTGCCAAAATTAAAAAACTATATGATTAAAAGTACAATAAAAGGTGTGGGATTTTATGTTCCAGATAACGTTGTTACAAATGATGATTTAGCAAAACTAATGACTACCAATGACGAGTGGATTACGGAAAGAACAGGTATCAAGGAAAGAAGACACAGAAAAAACAGATATGACTCTCAGGAAACCAGCGCTTATCTAGGTTTTAAAGCTGCAGAAAAAGCCATCCGTAATGCTGGTCTTACCTCAAAAGATATTGATTACATTGTTTTTGCAACACTTTCACCGGATTATTATTTTCCGGGATGTGGTGTCCTGCTTCAGGATATGCTGGGATGTGATACGATTGGAGCATTGGATGTAAGAAATCAGTGTTCAGGATTTGTGTATTCTATGAGTGTGGCCAATGCATTTATCAAATCAGGTACCTATAAAAATATTCTTGTGGTAGGAGCAGAGGTTCACTCCTTCGGACTGGATTTTTCTGACGAAGGTAGAGGAGTGTCGGTTATTTTTGGTGATGGGGCAGGAGCAATCGTTCTTTCTGCATCAGAAGATGAAAATGCAGGAGATATTTTAGCGATGAATATGCATTCTGAAGGAAAATATGCTGACGATCTTTGTACCCAGTTCCCGGGTTCAAAATTCGGATGGAGTGACAGAATGAGAAAAGATCCTGAAAATGTAACGAACAAAGAAGTATATCCGATCATGAACGGAAACTTCGTATTCAAGCATGCGGTAACAAGATTCCCTGAAACCATGATGGAAGCTTTGAACAAAGCAGGAAAGACGGTTGAAGATCTTGATATGTTTATTCCGCACCAGGCGAACCTGAGAATTGCCCAGTTTGTACAGGAAAAATTCGGATTACCGAATGAGAAAGTCTTCAACAATATCCAGAAATATGGAAATACAACAGCAGCTTCTATTCCCATTGCTTTAAGTGAAGCAATTGAACAGGGAAAAATAAAAAGAGGTGATCTTGTACTTCTTTCAGCATTTGGAAGTGGATTTACATGGGGGAGTGTTCTTTTTGAATATTAATTTTGAATTATAAAAAGTGAGCCGGATATTGAGTCCGGCTCACTTTTTTAATAGCTTATAATTCACTTTATTATGAGTTTGATTTTTATTTCTTTTTTTGTTTATGGTGTCAATATTTTATTTAAATTTATGTTGCACATTTGACATGATTTATAAGATATATTAACTTTAAATTTAACAAGATGAAAAAGAATTTATTACTTGGAACTTTTCTAGTTCCATTATCCTTGTTTTCACAAATTGGAATACAAACGACAACTCCCCAAAAAACTTTACATGTTAATGGTTCGCTACAAGTAGTGAATGAAATAAATGTTGGAGGTAATGCCACAACAGCTGGCTCAGCAGGAACCTCCGGTCAGATTTTGACTTCTCAGGGAGCAGGGGCTGCCCCTTCATGGCAGACTCTGAATACAATAAGCGGAAGTGTCAGTAAAGCAGTCTATGTTCAGGGAACTACAGAAGCGACTGCAGCACAGGGCGCTACTATTGATGTGCCGGGAGTTACCTATACCATTACAGTTCCCGCAGGAAGAACACAGACACTTTTGTTTACTATTTTGGGATATGCTACGAATTATCCTTCTGGAGGAAATAGTTCACAAGGGGTCTTCAGTTTGTTACAGGATGGCGTTAAAATATCGTCAGGTTATACAACTAAGATCGGAGTTGGTGGAGGAGGGCTAAATGATCTTCCCGTTCCGGTAACTTTTTTAAAATCGGTAACACTTCCTGCGGGTACATATACTTTTAAAGTACAGTATTCTGCCTGGTACGGTCTTGCGAAAGTGAATGTAAATCCGACTACATATTCAGGATATGATCTGGATACAGAATGTATGCTTACCAAAATGCAGATTTTAATATATAATAACTAGGATAAAAAATAAGTCAAAAAACCATAAACTATTGTTTATGGTTTTTTGCTATATAAAGCTTTTAACTTTTTTATGTTAACTGTAATAATTGGTTTGGGTATTTGAATATGAAAAAGATCATTAAACTTTTTATTAGTTTTGAATTATAGAAATTACAATATAATTTGTTATTTTTTGATTGAAAATAGTTATAGTATTGTAATTTTTTCAATTGTTTTTTGTTGTAATTTTATTCTGTTAAAAATTCTAAAAACAAAAAAATGAAAAACTATTTATTACTTGGAACTTTTTTAGTTCCCTTATTCTTCTGTGCACAGGTGGGGATACAGACCTCTACTCCTCAGAAAACCTTGCACGTTAACGGTTCATTACAGATAGTAAATGAATTAAATGTAGGAGGAAATGCCGCAACTGCAGGTTCAGCAGGAACCACCGGTCAGATTTTAACTTCTAATGGTGCAGCGGCAGCTCCTTCATGGCAAACCCTGAATACGATAAGCGGAACCATTAACAGTGCCTATTATGTGCAGGGAACTACCGAAGCAACCGCAGCTCAGGGAACAACAATTGACGTACCTGGAGCAACAATTACCTTAACAGTGCCAACAGGACGTACCCAAACTTTTCTGTTTACCATTCTTGGATATGCCACTAATTTCCCTAGTGGTGGCGTTTCCAGTCAGGGGGTTTTTATTCTGGCCCAGAATAATGTTAAAATATCGTCAGCGTATACCACCAAAATAGGAAATGGAGGAGGATTAGTAGACCTTCCCGTTCCGGTAACCTTTCTAAAATCGGTGACGCTTCCTGCGGGTACATATACTTTTAAAGTACAGTATGCTGCCTGGTCAGGTACTGCAAAAGTAAATGTAAATCCTACTACTTACGGTGGATACAATGGGGATACAGAGTCTATGCTTACCAAGATGCAGATTTTAGTCTATAATAATTAAGGTCAAAATAAAAACCATAGGCTTTAGTTTAGGGTTTTTTGCTATATAAAGCTTTTAACTTTTTATTAGTTTTAAATTATAGAGATTGTAATATAATTTATTGTTTTTGATTGAAAATATTTATTATACTATAATTTTTTCGATTATTTTTTATTGTATTTTTATTCTGTTAAAAATTCTAAAAACAAAGAAATGAAAAACTATTTATTACTTGGAACTTTTTTAGTTCCCTTATCCTTCTGTGCGCAGGTGGGGATACAGACCTCTACTCCTCAGAAAACTTTGCACGTTAACGGTGCATTACAGGTAGTGAATGAATTAAATGTAGGAGGAAATGCCACAACTGCAGGTTCAGCAGGAACCACCGGTCAGATTTTAACTTCTAATGGTGCAGCGGCAGCTCCTTCATGGCAAACCCTGAATACGATAAGCGGAACCATTAACAGTGCTTATTATGTGCAGGGAACTACCGAAGCAACCGCAGCTCAGGGAACAACAATTGACGTACCTGGAGTAACAATTACCTTAACAGTGCCAACAGGACGTACCCAAACTTTTCTGTTTACCATTCTTGGATATGCCACTAATTTCCCTAGTGGTGGCGTTTCCAGTCAGGGGGTTTTTATTTTAGCACAGAATAATGTTAAAATATCATCAGCCTATACCACTAAAATAGGAGCTGGAGGAGGTTTGAATGATCTTCCTACACCGGTAACTTTTCTAAAATCGGTGACGCTTCCTGCGGGTACATATACTTTTAAAGTTCAGTATGCTGCCTGGTCAGGTCTTGCAAAAGTAAATGTAAATCCTACTACTTACTCTGGATATAATGGTGACGTAGAATCAATGCTTACCAAGATGCAGGTTTTAGTCTATAATAATTAAGTATTAATAAAATAAACAAAAACCGCAGGACCTCAGTTCTGCGGTTTTTTGTATTATAAACAGAGTCTTATTAAAGGCTTTTTAATAATTTTTCTGTGTCGGAAGAATCTTGTCCTGTGCTTTTTGCCAGTTCAATAGACTTTTCGGCCCACATTTTTGCATTTTTCTTATCACCAACCTTATTGTAAAGATTAGCTAAGGTATCTGTATTGGCAAAGTTCTGGTCTTTCTTTACAGATTCCTGCGCCCATGCAATGGCCTTTTCCAGAGAAGCTTTATTGCTCACATTTTCAAAAAAGTTCCAGGCAAGAGAATTCAGTTCTTCAGAGCCAACTGCAGAATAATCTTTGTAAAGGTCAAGAATTAGTTTTTCGTATTCAGGAATATCTTTATTCTTCAAAGCTCTGTTGGCTTTCATTCTTTTTAAGATCTTGTCAGCTTCCTCTTTGCTTAGAAATTTTTGGGTTTCAGCCATGAAATAGTTATCATCCCATTTCTTTGTATCCGGGTTATAGGCTTTTTTAGAAACAGTATTCAGTTTAATATTTTTATCAAACTTTTCATATTTATCTTCCGGGAAGAATTTAACGATATCAGCTTTCTTATCCTGGAAAATTTTATACAAAGGACTATCTGTAGTTTGTACTCCTGAAAGAAGCATTTGGATATCTTCCTGGTCTAAACTTGTTTTCTGCTGAAAGTAACGGTTAAGAACTTTCCCGGCAAACTCAGCATCGTTATACATGGTAAGGCCCGCAAGATTCTTTAAAAACTCAGGATCTTTTTCTCCTTTTTCAAACTGTTGCTTCAGAGAAGTCAGTCTTTTGTTTGGATCTTCCGCGTCTTTTGCAAACTGGATAAAGTCTTTTTCTTCCACATATCCTAAAGTTCTGTGTACAGCTTCACCATTTCCATCAATAAACAGGTAAGTAGGGAATGCTTTTACATTATATTTTTTGGCCAGCTCAATTCCTTCTCCTTTTTCCATATCAATTTTAGCATTGATAAAGTGAGAATTGTAATAATCTCCTACAGACTGAAGTGGAAAAATATTTTTAACCATCAGTTTACAAGGTCCACACCATGAGGCATATGCGTCAATAAAGACCAGTTTTTTTTCTTTTTTTGCTTTGGCCAGAATAGAGGCAAAATTGCCTTCTTCAAATTTAATTCCCTGTGCCCACGCAAGCACCCCTATAAAGATTGAGGAAAGTATTGCTATTTTTTTCATAAAAACTTTTTATTCCATGCAAATGTAATAAATATGATGACACATGAGCCGTTCATATTGAAAATAATTATACAGGAACTTTGGTTTTAAAACAGGCATCAGATTATATAAAAGATAATCATCTATTATTTTAGTCTTATTATTAAAATTAATGTAAATTGCTATTCTGGGTTAAATGATTAAATTTCAATATAATGTTTTAATAAAAAATAAAATATCACTAGTTTTGTAAAAAACAAAAAGACACTCCGTGAAATCAATGATGAATTATTATAAAATCAAAATAATAATTTATTTTTCTATGCCTAAAAGTCTTTTGCAATTTTTATTTCTGCTGGCAACAGCAGTTCCCATATTCGCTCAGAAAAAAAATAACTTTGATCTTATCTGTGAGAAGACCTCTTCTGTTACAGCGTATAAAGATTTACCCAAAGCAATCAAAACTGCAGATTCGCTCTATATGAAGGCGCAAAAACCTTCAGAGAAAATAAAATGCCTGGTACTTTCTTCAGAATTATACCATCATGCAGGTGAACTTAAAAAAGCAATCTGTTACAGTGAAAATGCCCACTCGGTAATCAATCAGATCAATGACCCGGAATGGATGGCTGTGGTGACCAGATTACTTGCGCGGCAATATAGACAGGTAGGGTTATATGAAAGATCAAAAAAATATATTGTAAAAGGACTTCAGGCTTCAGGTCAGATTGTTGATTTTCATAAAAGGAGTGAAGCTGCAGGATTGCTGAATCAGGAAATGGCCTTCTATGAAATGGAAATGGGAAATTTTCCCAATGCAATACGTAATATTGAGTCTTCTCTGAAATATTTTGGAAAAATAAACAGCCAGAACGGAAACAGAACAGCCGCAGCTTCTTATCAGCTGCTGGGAGATGTCTATTTCAAGCTTAATGATTATGCTGTTTCCGAAGACTATTATCGAAAAGCAGAAAGCCTGCTGAACAATGGAAGCTGTACACTGGGGTTGGTGTATAATGGATTAGGAGGCATTCGCCTGAAGCAGAAAAATTGGAAAGATGCTGAGCTATATCTTAAAAAAGCAGAAAAAATTGCAGATACATCCAGGAGCCTTAAGCTTAAAAAAGCTGTTTATTCCAATATTAATGATTATTACGAAGGAATTGGAGACAATTTTAAAGCTTCATTATATGCGGTGAAATATATACGTGCTTATGATAGTATTGCAGCCCGTAACCAGAGTTTTGCCATAAAAGATTTTGAAAATCCAAAAGGAAGGGCTAACAAAAAAAATGCGCAGATGAATGGAGTAAAGAATGCCGCTATTGTCATTCTGTCCATTTCATTGGTTGGTCTGTTTATTTTTATTAGAAGGAAACAGAAGAAACAGCGGTCAAAGCTTAGAAATATCATCAGAACTCAGTTTAACATGATCGGTAACAGGACACACTATCCTTTAAAACAATCTGGTGATTTTGAGTTTTCCAATATTTTTGTGGAAGAAATAGATGAGAAAGATTCAGAGACAGACAGAAGAAGAAATGATTCTCTGATGACCCCTGAAACAGAATCAAAACTGCTGGAACTGCTTGAGGATTTTGAAAAAGGTGATCTTTATAACAATAAAGGCATGTCCCTTTCTTTTCTTGCAGGTGAACTGAATACCAATACAAAATATCTTTCGTATGTAATCAATCAGCATAAAAATGCGGATTTCAAAACCTATGTCAACCGTTTAAGAATCAATTATATTGTAGACAAACTGATCAATGATGAGAAGTACAGACAGTATAAAATAAGTATCCTTGCTGATGAATGCGGATTTTCTTCCCACAGTAAATTTGCTGCAGTCTTTAAGGCGGTCACAGACTATTCTCCATCAGCTTACATTAAATATCTGGATAATGAACCCGGATCATATAAAAGTAGTCATTTTCCCGAAAATGATTAAAAACGGGCATTTTATTCAATTCTATATTGCTATTTTCATGAAAATGAACAACCTATTATTTTAAAGGAAAGCCTTGCTATCATATCTTTGCGCCAGTTTCGCAGTGCACAAGACAATTCTGTTACAGCTTATCGCTTTTATTTCATTTCTGAACTAAGATCATTATAAGAGAAACTGCATTCCCATTTTTAAATTTTTAAAGGAAATATTCTGATCAGAATATCTGCCATATGCTATAATCGGGGTTGATTGCCCGGTTTTTTTTCAGTCAAGTTTTTTTAAGTGCAAATCCACAGAACTTCTGTGGATTTGTGATTTTATTTAACTTTTATACTGTCGGTTTTTACTTTTGAAGTATCGGAGGTTGCGGGTGAAGGTATGGAGTTCGCTACGGCAGAATCACCCATTCTGTTTCTTAAAGAATCTTTATCGTGAGCATCTTTATATTCCTCTCTTTTTTCTTTGTTTTGAGCACAGCTTCCAAGGAAAAGAAGTCCAAGAACTGTTCCTATCCATAATTTTCTCATAATAGTTAATTTTTATTGTTGATGTTAATCAAATATAAGGATTTAATTAAAAGATAAAAGATAAAAGATAAAAGATAAAAGATAAAAGATAAAAGATGTTTTAATAAGATTCAAATAGGGCTGGGCTTAACCTGGCTAACCATAAATAATCCATCCATTTGTTTTAGGAAAACTTAAAAAAATAAGCATCTTTCAAAACAAAACTTAATTATCACTTCACATTTGAATTTCTGATCTTTCAACAAAAAAAATCTGCAGAGCTTTCATCTGCAGATTTCCATGTTAGATTGAATGTTATAATTACTATTTTACAGGAGACGTTGCCATAGAATCCCTTTTTATCTTCATTGTATCAGGATTCGTCATTTTTGTAGACGTTGTATCAGTAGTAGTAGGGGGTATACTTTTTTGTGTATTACCTACTGTCGCTGAATCCCGGCTACTTGTAGACATTGTCGATTCTTTGGTTCCACAGCTCACTGCAAATATTCCTATTCCGACGGCTGTTAGCAATAACTTTTTCATATTCTTCTATTTTGTGGTGTTGTATTAATGAAAAATCAACAATTATTCCTAACAGGGTCTGAAGAATCGTAAAATATAGGTAAAGTTTGTTAAAAGATGTTAGGTAACAGGTAACAGAGATTAGATATTAGGAGTTTAAAGTTTAAAGTGATAATCCGGAATACTTTATTGCCACCATACTCTCCACTCTCAAACTCCCAAACGCTACAAAAAAGCCCCGAAACCGAAATTCCGAGGCTGTATTCAAAGAACTGACAACAATTACTCATTGCCTATTACTCATTATTTATTAATTACCCAAGGTATGGATATTTGTAGTTTTTTGGAGAAACAAAAGTCTCTTTTACGCTTCTTACAGACGTCCATCTTAGAAGATTCATTTTTGAACCTGCTTTATCATTAGTTCCTGAAGCCCTACCACCACCGAAAGGCTGCTGTCCTACTACGGCACCTGTTGGTTTATCATTGATGTAGAAGTTACCGGATGCGTTCTCTAAAGCCTTGTAAGCTTCGTTAATTGCGTAACGGTCTTGTGAGAATACAGAACCTGTCAATGAATATGGAGAAGAAGAATCTACTAACTTAAGGGTCTCTTTCCAGTCTTGATCTTCATATACAAATACAGAAAGGATTGGGCCGAAGATCTCTTCTACCATACTTTCGTATTGAGGATTTGTAGTTTCAATTACTGTTGGGTGTACAAACCATCCTTTAGAATCATCTACTTTACCACCGATAGCTACAGTAGCTTCACCTGAAGCATTAGCTCTGTCGATATATCCTTTACATTTCTCGAAAGAATTCTTGTCGATGACAGCGTTTACGAAGTTTGAAGGATCTTCCGGAGAACCTATTTTGATGGTGCTCATCTGAGCTTCCATCACTTTTTTCACATCAGCCCAAAGAGACTTAGGAATATAAGCTCTTGAAGCAGCAGAACATTTCTGTCCCTGATATTCGAAAGCACCTCTTACCAATGCAGTTGCTACAGCTTCTACGTTAGCAGAAGGGTGAGCAATCACAAAGTCTTTACCCCCTGTTTCTCCAACGATTCTTGGATATGTTCTGTAGTTGTGGATATTATCACCGATCATTTTCCACATTCCCTGGAATACTTTTGTAGACCCTGTGAAGTGAAGACCAGCGAAATCTCTGTGCGCTAATACTTTTTCAGCAGTTTCCTTTCCATCAGTAAAGATCATGTTGATAACTCCTGCAGGAAGACCCGCTTCAATTAATACATCCATGATTACTTTTGCAGAATATACCTGCTTGTCAGATGGTTTCCAAACCACTACGTTTCCTAGCATGGCCATACAAGTCGGAAGGTTTCCTGAAATCGCAGTAAAGTTGAAAGGAGTTACCGCAAAGCAGAACCCTTCTAATGGTCTGTACTCAACACGGTTCCAGATTCCGTTGTCAGAAACCGGCTGTTCAGCATACATTTCTGTCATGAACTCTACGTTGAATCTTAAGAAGTCGATAAACTCACAAGCAGAATCAATTTCAGCCTGGTGAACATTTTTAGACTGTCCGATCATCGTCGCTGCATTAATTACATCTCTGTAAGGACCAGCCAAAAGATCAGCTGCCTTTAAGAAAATTGCTGCACGCTGTTCCCAGCCTAGTTCATTCCATTCCTGTTTAGCTGCCAATGCCGCGTTGATAGCGTCATCCACATGCTGCATACCACCCTGATAGTAGAATCCGAAATCATGCGTATGATCCTGTGGAGACTGAAGCTGTACTTTTGTTTCAGTTTTTACTTCTTTTCCGTTGATGATCATTGGGATTTCTACCTTTTCAGCCCACATTTTTTTATACGTGTCGATAAGGCTTTTAACTTCCGGAGATCCCGGTTCATATGAGTTTACAGGCTCGTTTACCGCTAATGGTACTTGCGAAATTGCTTTTGACATATTACGTTTTATTATTTTATTAAATTAAATAAGATGTGTATACAAATTTACAATAATTATAAAGAAAGAAAAAATGACATCTGTTTTTGTCAAATAAAATATAAAATGAATTTTCTGATGATATTTAAGCTTTTTTTGATGATAGATTTTATTAAATCCTGGGATGTTTTGATGATTTTTTAGCTTTTAGAAAAAAATGCGTCATTTTATTGTAATTATAGGAATTAGGACAATAAAATATTTGTCATAGTTTAAAAATAGCTATTAATGGCTGTAAATAAGGGGTTTATAATGGAATGTTAAAATTATATAAATTCACTTTTGTTGCGATTTTGAACATTTTAAATAATTTTTTTGATACCCGGAGGGATAAGATTGTTCTAATTTTACACCATTATTATCAGGTATGAAAAAAAGAGTCTTATTTTTCTCTTTTGTGATATTTTTCTCAACGTTGTGTGCAGGTCTTTTTGCACATAAAGGGAAAACTCAGCCATATTCTGATATCCTTTCAAAAATTCATCTTTTACAACAGAAATCTGATCAGAAGACCCAGCCTGAAATCTATAGTTTTTCAGATGCGCAGGATGTACAGGATTCCAATGACTGGGAGAAAGTAAAATTTGATTATTCAATACTTGCACAGCAGTGGTTACACTATTTCTTTGCAGATTATACTTACAACACACGGGTTGCGGCCGTTCAAAACCGTATTTACATTACAGCGCCAAGGTACATTCTGTATCATTCCCTGCAGATAGCGGGCTGCTAATTCTTTTTAATTTTTAATGATCCGCTATGGTTTGTATTCCCATGAGTACAGACTCGTAAAAATCATTCCCGATTTACATTTTTGAACATGTCTGTTTGCCTTTACGGAGAGGTGAATAGGACATTGTTTGTCCAATTTTAAATAAAAAATATTATGCACTTAACACCGAGAGAAACGGAGAAGCTTATGCTATTTCTGGCAGGCGAACTCGCTCTGAAAAGAAAGGCAAGAGGCCTTAAATTAAACTACCCGGAATCAATAGCTCTGATCAGCCACTTTCTGCTTGAAGGAGCGAGAGATGGGAAAAAAGTAGCTGAACTGATGCAGGAAGGAGCCAACCTTCTGACCAAAGAAGATGTGATGCCAGGCGTTTCAGAAATGATCCACGATGTTCAGATTGAAGCCACTTTCCCGGATGGGACAAAGTTGGTCACCGTACACAATCCAATCCGCTAATACTACTGATTATGATACCAGGAGAAATTTTTGTAAAAGAAGGAACAATTATCTGCAATGAAGGCAGAGAAACTGTGAAAATAAAAGTAACCAATACAGGTGACAGACCTATTCAGGTAGGTTCACACTTCCATTTTTTTGAAGTTAATAAAGCGATGAGCTTTGACCGGGAAAAAGCTTTCGGAAAGAGACTGAATATTGTAGCAAGTACTGCAGTACGTTTCGAACCGGGAGAAGAAAAAGAAGTGGAATTGGTAGAAATAGGAGGAACCAAAAAAGCAATGGGCTTCAATAATCTTGTCGATGGGCAGGTAGATTCTGAAGAACAGAAAAAAGTAAGCCTTGCAAAAGTTGAAGAGTTAAACTTTAAAAATCATTAAGATGAGCTTACACGTAGACAGAAAACAATACGCCAATATATTAGGTCCTACAGCCGGAGATAAAATCAGACTGGGCGATACTGAAATTATTATTGAAATCGAAAAAGATTTCACCCATTACGGAGACGAAGCCGTTTTCGGCGGAGGAAAAACCGTTCGTGACGGGATGGGACAGAATGTCACGGCCAAAAGAGACGAAGGCGTTCTGGATCTTTGCATCACAGGAGCGGTAATTATTGACCATTGGGGAATTGTAAAAGGAGATATCGGAATCAAAGACGGAAAGATCGTAGGAATCGGAAAAGCCGGAAACCCTGATACGATGGACGGTGTAACACCTAATATGATCATCGGCGCCTCAACGGAAGTTCACGGAGGGAAAGGATATATTGTAACTGCCGGAGGAATTGACACTCACATTCACTACATCTGCCCTCAACAGATTGAAACATCTCTTTACAGCGGAATCACCACAATGATTGGTGGTGGTACAGGCCCCAATGACGGAACCAATGCTACAACAGTTACTCCCGGAAGATTCAATATGCAGAAAATGCTGGAAGCAGCAGAAGAATATCCTATGAATCTTGGTTTCTTCGGAAAAGGAAACTGTTCCGCTGAAGAACCCATTGAAGAGCAGGTGGAAGCAGGTGCTTTGGGAGTGAAAATCCATGAAGATTGGGGAGCAACTCCTGCAACCATTGATGCAGCATTGAAAGTAGCCGATAAATATGACGTTCAGGTGGCCATCCACACAGATACACTGAATGAAGGAGGATTCCTTGAAGACACCATGAGAGCCATCAACGGAAGGGTAATCCATACTTTCCACACAGAAGGAGCAGGTGGAGGTCACGCACCGGACATTATTAAAGCTGCTATGTATCCGAATGTATTGCCGGCTTCAACAAATCCTACGCGCCCTTACACCGTAAATACAATTGATGAGCACCTGGATATGCTGATGGTTTGCCATCATTTGAGTAAAAACATTCCTGAGGATGTAGCGTTTGCAGATTCACGTATCCGCCCCGAAACCATTGCAGCAGAAGATATTCTTCATGATATGGGCGTTTTCAGTATCATGAGTTCAGACTCTCAGGCGATGGGAAGACCAGGAGAAGTGATTACCAGAACATGGCAGACGGCAAGTAAAATGAAAGAGCAGAGAGGTGATCTTACTGAAGATAAAGACAGTGGAAATGACAATTACCGTGCAAAAAGATATGTAGCGAAGTATACCATCAACCCGGCTATAGCACACGGTATTTCAGAATATGTAGGATCTGTTGAAGAAGGAAAATTAGCGGATTTGGTGATCTGGAAACCTGCCTTATTTGGAGTAAAACCGGAAATGATTGTAAAAGGAGGATTTGTTATTGCTGCTAAAATGGGAGATCCTAATGCTTCTATTCCAACACCTCAGCCTATTATTTACAGAAATATGTTTGGAGCCCATGGAAAAGCTAAGTTTGGTACTTGTGCGAACTTCGTTTCTCAGATCTCAATTGACAATGGAACCATTGCTTCTTACAAACTTGAAAAAATGATTCTTCCGGTGAAAAACTGTAGAAATATTGGTAAAAAAGACCTTATCCATAATGATAAGACACCTTTAATTGAAGTGAATCCTGAAAACTATAAAGTAACGGTAGACGGAGAATACATCACTTGTGAACCGGCAGAAACACTTCCTTTAACACAGTTGTATTACTTGTTCTAAGATAAATTTTACAAATAAACCTACCAGGTTTCAAAAACCTGGTAGGTTTATTTAACAACAAAAAAAGATTTATCAGACTCTATTGTAAAACAATTATAGAACTAAGTGTAAAATGAAATATTTAAATAAAACAGTTGTTTCTCTTGCGATAGCCGGAATGTCATTACTTTCCGGTAATGTAAGTGCCCAGTTTTTGGGCGGACACAGGCTTAAAAGTGATGAAGACGGACCAAAAGGGCAGTTTATGGTGTACGGTTCATTAGACTATTCTAAAATTACAACACCATCAAGCAGCAGCAGTACCGTTTCCAGTGCACCGCTTGGAGTAGGGTACTTCATCAATAATAATGACCTTATCGGAGTTAATTATGCTTACTCGCAGAATACAGTGGACCACAATGTAGTTTACAAGCAAAATGAAGCGGGAATCTGGTATAGTCCTTCAGTAATGCTTGGAAAATATTTTATGTTGATTGGTCAGGTGGATGCCCACTATGTTTGGGGACAGCAACTTTCAACAGCAGCGGATGCTATGCAGAATTTTAACGGATTCCGTCTTCGTGCCTATCCTTTGATCGGAATAGTATTAGGAGGAGGCTGGGCCCTGAAATTCAAATTTGCAGAACTTTCAATGCTTCAGACCAAAACAAAAGAAGAAGGCTGGACGAAAAGCTACGTAGCAGGAATCAGCGGTTCAACATTCGGGGTGGGAATCTCCAAAAACTTAGACTTCAGAAAAAAAAACAAAAATGATCATTAATCAAATCATAGGCAATCTTGCTGAAAATCCTACGGAGAAAGCCATAGACTATCTTGATCTGGAATGGTTTGAAACCACCAAAAGAATCCAGCGTAAAAAAACCAGACAGGGAATTGATGTTGCCATCAAATTTCTCAGAGAAGGACAACGATTACGTGAAGGAGATATTCTTTTTGAGGATGCCGAAAAAATAATTGCAATCAACGTTCTGGAAACGGAAGCTATTGTGATGTCACCAGTTTCACTGCTGGAAATGGGAACTGTATGTTATGAGATCGGGAACAAACATATTCCGCTTTTTATTCAGAATGACAAAGTGTTGCTCCCTTTTGAAATGCCGATGTTCAGATGGCTGGAAGCAAGTGGTTTCAAACCGGAGAAACAATCTGTGAAACTGCTTAATCTTCTTAAATCTAATGTAGAACCTCATGGACATGGAAGTCTCGGCTCCACAATCTTTACAAAAATCTTAAAAATGGCGGCTCCGAAAGATGAATAATATAAATTTCCTGTCAGGATTGCTTCACCTTGCAGATCCTACACTTCCCATCGGAGGATATACCCATTCCAACGGACTTGAAACGTATGTGCAGGAAAGAATTGTACACAACGTAGATACTGCAAAAGAATTTGTACAGAATATGCTTCAGTACAGCCTTAAATTCAATGACGGCGCTTTTGTAAAACTTGCTTATGAAGCAGCGGAAAAGGGAGATTTGCAGCAGCTTTTAGAACTGGATAATGAATGTAATGCGATAAAATGTCCAAAGGAAATCCGCCAGGCGAGCCAGAAACTGGGTCTCAGACTGATTAAAATCTTCAAAAGAAGAGAAAATTCTTCTTTAATGGAAGCTTTTGAGAAAGCCATTCAGCATAAAGAAGCCAATTCTCATTACTGTATTGTGTTCGGAGTGTATGCTTATTTAATGAAAATTCCTTTGTTCGAAGCCCTTTTAGGATTTTATTACACTTCGGTTGCCGGGATGATTACCAACGCTGTAAAGCTTGTTCCTCTTGGACAGCTGGATGGACAGGATATTCTATTTTCACTATATCCCGTCATGGAAAAAACAGCTTTAGAAACTATAGATCTGGACAGAGACATGGTGGGACTTTGTAATACGGCCTTTGATATCAGATGTATGCAGCATGAGAGGCTTTATTCAAGACTTTATATGTCGTAGAAGGTAAAAGGTAAAAGGTAAAAGGTAAAAGAGCAAATTGACGAATTGCCCATTGAGTGAAACGTCCTTGCGATCGAAAAATATTCACAAAAAAAAACTTAGCGCATATAGCGTTAAAAAGTAAAATTTAAATAAAATGGAAAACAGAAAATATATAAAAGTAGGAGTAGCAGGACCTGTAGGTTCAGGAAAAACTGCATTATTGGAACGTTTAAGCAGAAAATTATTCGGGACTTATGATCTTGGAGTCATCACGAATGATATTTATACCAAAGAAGATGCTGAATTTATGGCGAAAAATAGTCTTCTTCCTCATGACAGAATTATCGGAGTAGAAACAGGAGGCTGCCCTCATACCGCCATCCGTGAAGATGCAAGTATGAACCTTGAAGCGGTAGACGAACTGGCAGCACGTTTTCCGGAAATCGAACTGGTTTTGATTGAAAGTGGAGGTGATAACCTTTCAGCGACATTCAGCCCGGACCTTGCAGATGTTACCATCTTTATCATCGACGTAGCAGAAGGAGAAAAAATCCCTAGAAAAGGAGGTCCTGGTATTACAAGATCAGATTTACTGATCATCAATAAAATTGATCTTGCCCCTTACGTAGGTGCCAGCCTTGAAGTGATGGAAAATGATGCCCGAAGAATGAGAAAAGGAAATCCTTTCGTGTTCACCAACCTCAAAACAGATGAAGGACTGGATAAAGTAATTGGTTGGATTAAAAAATATGCCCTTTTAGAAGAAATTGAAGAACCGAATTTGGTAAGATAAATGGATAGTCATTTAAAAATTATTGCAGGATTTAAGGGAGGAGAATCCTATGTGAAAGACCTTTATGTCTCGCTTCCTTTCAGAGTAGTTTCTGTTGGGCAGCGAAAAAGTGACAAAAAGCTCTATCAGATGGTGATGAGCTCCTCTCCGGGAATTCTGGATGGAGATCACTATCATTTGGATGTTGCACTTGAAAAAGGAGCTGCGCTTCAGTTGCAGTCACAATCCTACCAAAGGCTTTTCAACATGCAGAACAAAGCGCTTCAGGAACTCAATGTTTCTATGGAGGATGAAACTTCTTTCGCTTATGTTCCTCATCCGATTGTTCCTCACGAGGATTCCAACTTTAAAAGTAAAGCCAATATTCATGTCGGTAAAAACAGTCAGATCATCATCAGCGAGATTATTACCTGTGGGAGAAAACATTATGGAGAAGTTTTTAAACTGAAACGTTTTCAGAATATCATGGAAATCTATCATAACAACAAGCTTGTAGTGAAAGATAACGTTCTGATTCAACCTGACATGATCCCGATCAGCAGCATCGGAAATCTGGAACAGTATACGCACCAGGGAACTCTGATCTTCTATAGTACAAAGGAAAATGTAGACAAAAATGGATTGATTGAAGAGATTGTTGAAGCCGCCGCACAGCACCATGAGCAAATGGAAGTAGGGGTTTCTGCAATGGATGAAAATGGTTTTGTAGTAAGAGCTTTGGGACATGGAGGAGAGTTGATGTACAACTTTTTCCTGCATATTCAGGAGATTCTCTGGTCGTTGGAGTGAAAAGAGGTCCTTGTCAAGGTTCAACCTCATGATGATTCGTCTACAAAATTTGAAAGAAGCATATTCAATAGAAGCGGGCTTTAGACCGCTTAACAAAAAGAAATCTTCCATTGGCTTCAGTCAAAACTTAATAAAGAATCTGAAATAACAGAATTAATAAAAAATGGATAGTACAGTTTGGGCACTTCTTGTAAGCGCCGTTTCAATAAGTTTTATACACACCGCTTCAGGGCCGGATCATTACCTGCCTTTCATAGTGATCTCAAAATCTAAGAAGTGGAGCGGCATGAAAACAGCCATCTTAACCGTTGTCTGCGGTTTCGGACACGTATTCAGTTCTCTGATTTTAGGTTTTATCGGCGTTTTCCTCGGATGGCAGCTGAATAAAATCTCGTGGTTTCAGGATATGAGAGGGAATTTCTCAGGATGGGCACTGCTGATCTTTGGTGGTGTTTACCTTGTGTACGGCCTCATCCAGGCGATCAGAAACAAACCGCATAAGCATTTTGATGTAATGGGTGATGATGTGTACGTATACGAACATAACCACAGCGAAATCGTAATGCCTCAAAAAAGAATAAAAGTAACACCGCTTGTCCTGTTCATGATTTTCGTGATGGGACCAAGTGAACCTTTGATCCCCCTATTATTTTATTCAGGAGTAAAACATTCCATGTCTGAAATTGCCGTACTGGTAAGTTCTTTCACAGCAACTACAGTATTAACCATGCTTGGGATGGTTCTTTTGGGGCGTTATGGTTACTCAACATTATTCAATACCGAAAAACTGGAAAGATATATGGGCGTGGTAAGCGGAGCAGTAGTAACCGTTTGCGGAGTTGGAATGGTCTTTCTTGGATGGTAAACGGGTTTCGGGTTTCGGGATTCGAGTGGGAGAGTTTGAGGGTAAGAGAGTTTGAGAGTTTTGATGTGGATTCCGAAACCCGCACCTCGCAACCCGTAACAAAAAACAACCCGCAACGAAAAACAAACAACAACCCCATTATTAATAAATTAAAAAAACTATGGACGAATTTTTCAAAAAACTGCCTTTTTTAGACAATATTTTAAAAGGAATCGGGCAGATTATGCTCCAGGAAAACAGATGGACAGGACTTCTGTTTTTAATAGGAATTTTTATGGGAAGCTGGCAGTGCGGAGTGGCGGTATTGCTTTCAACAGCAGCCGGAACTTTTATCGCAATGAAGCTTAATTATGACAAATCTGAAATCAATGCGGGACTTTATGGTTTCAGTGCAGCTCTTGTCGGGGTAGCATTGGCATTTCTGTTTCAGACAACAATACTGATCTGGATTTTAATAGTTTTGGGTGGTGCATTGGCGGCTGTTATTCAGCATTTCTTTATCCAAAAGAAAATACCGGTGTTTACTTTTCCTTTTATCATTATTACATGGATATTGGTATTTGTACTCCATCATCTTACCAATATTCCGCCTTCTGAAATGCTAAGCAGTGAAGTGGTTCCTTCAGAATATGATGACTTTCTTACCTGTACCAATGGCTTTGGGGAAGTGATATTTCAGGGAGGAGTGCTTTCCGGGATTATTTTCTTTCTGGCTGTTTTTATTAGCTCTCCGATAGCTGCTTTATATGGATTGGCAGCGTCTATTTTGGGTGCAGGATTATCACAGTTGAATGGCGAACCCATCAAAGAAATTCACATGGGATTATTTGGATTTAATGCAGTGCTTTCCGCAATTGTTTTTTCCGGAGTCAAAAAAACGGATGGTTTATGGGTCTTGATCGCCGTTCTCATTACCATTGCCATTGATGATCTTTTAATAGACAATCACTGTCTGGATATGGTGGGCGGAGTATTTACTTTCCCATTTGTAGCCGGAACTTGGATTACGCTTTTGATTCAAAAAATATTTCTTAAAACAAAAAAATAAAAAAGTTGGAGAGTCTTAGAGTTTAAGAGTGAGACAGTTCAATGTTTACGGTTTTTTTCATAATGATTGACAATTCACTTGCGAAGCAAAATTCACCATTGATATTCCTCTAACTTCTAACCTCTGGTTTCTAAAATCAAAATATAATTAAACTAAAAAATGAAAGTAACAAAAATAGCAGCCGTATTTCTGGCTATGGCATTCAGTGGAAAAGTAATGGCGCAGGAAGCAGAAAAACAGTTGCTGATTAAAGATGCAGATGACAAATTTCCCATTGCCGATGCTTTGGTAAAATATGACCACGGAAACAGCCATACCCACACAGGAACAGACGGAACATTTGCCGTTCCTGTAAAATTCCTTCCTGATACCCTTGTGATCAGCCGTCAGGGATACGATGAGGTAAAATGGGTGGTGACCAATGATGATGATAAAAATAAAGTTATTTTTTTACAGCATAAGCCCTTTCAGATTTCTGAAGTAGCCATCAATCACAGTTCATTTCTGTCTGCTATTACAAAAGTTGATCTGAATAAATTTCCGGTCAATTCAGCGCAGGATCTGTTGAGAAAAGTTCCCGGATTATTTATTGCACAGCATGCCGGAGGAGGAAAAGCAGAACAGCTTTTTCTAAGAGGATTTGATGCGGATCATGGTACCGATGTAAGCGTCAATGTAGACGGAATGCCTGTGAACATTGTTTCTCACGCCCACGGTCAGGGATATTCTGATTTACATTTTGTGATTCCTGAAACAGTAAACAATATCGATTTTGGAAAAGGAGCCTATTACATGGACCGTGGGGACTTTAATACCGCTGGTTATGTTGATTTTCAGACCTACAATGGCTTGAAAAACAGTATGATTAAACTGGAAGGAGGTTCTTTCAACTCCAAAAGAGTATTGGGAATGTTCAATATTCTGCATGATGATCTTGGTAGAAAGAATGCGTATGTGGCAGCGGAATACAACTATACCGACGGACCTTTTGATGTAAAACAGAATTTTAACAGGGTTAATATCTTCGGTAAATACAATCAATGGCTGACTGACAAAGATTACTTCAATATCCAGTTTTCAACATTCAATTCTTCATGGAATGCTTCCGGACAGATTCCGGAACGTGCTGTAGACGAAGGAATCATTGGCCGATGGGGTAGTATAGACCCTACTGAAGGTGGGAAAACTTCCAGAACAAACCTCCAGATGAATTTTAAGCATATTATTTCTTCTTCCGAGCAGATTGATGCGATGGCTTTTTATTCAAAATACAATTTCAACCTGTATTCCGATTTTACCTTTAATTTAAAGGATAAAGAGCATGGAGACGAAATTCAGCAGACGGATGGAAGAAATATTTACGGTGCTGAAGTAAAGTATACAAAGACTTTTTCTTTTGCCAACAGCTCTTTAAACTGGACTTCAGGAATCGGACTAAGAAATGATGATATCAATACCTTACAGCTTAATCACGTTTATCATAGAGACCTTCTGCTGGACAGACTATCCGATGTGACAGGAACGGAAACCAATCTTCATGCCTATTCAGGATTGATATGGAAGACAGGAAAATGGACCATCAATCCAGCTTTGAGAGTGGATCATTTTATATTTAATATGCACAATCTGCTGGATGTGGAGCAATTACCTTCCGGACAGTCGAAAGAAGCAACAAGACTGAGTCCCAAACTGAATTTTTCCTATGCTCAGAATGACAATGTCATGTGGTTCCTGAAAACAGGAATGGGTTTCCACTCCAATGACCTGAGGGTTGTAGTTCCCAATAAGAACGAAAACACCCTTCCGTACTCCATCGGAGCGGATTTTGGGGTAAGATTACACCCGTTCAAATCCTTGATCATTACTCCGGCATTATGGTATATGGATCTTCAGCAGGAATTTGTGTATGTAGGAGATGATGCAGTAGTAGAACCTTCGGGCAAATCAAGACGTTTCGGGGCTGATCTTGGTGTTCGTTTCCAGCCGTTGGAAAATTTTTACCTGAATGCAGATATCAATTATTCCCACGCCAGATTTACCGAAGAAGAAAAAGGTCAGGACTACGTTCCACTGGCTCCGGTAGTTACCAGTACCGGATCTGTCAACTGGGACTTCCTGAATGGTTTTTCTCTGGGACTTCAGTACAGATATCTGGGAGCAAGACCCGCTGTTGAGGATAACAGCATCAGAACAAAAGCCTATTTTGTGAATGATTTGATGCTTTCCTATAACCGTCAGAAATGGGGAGCGAATATTCAGATGAACAACCTTTTCAATGTAAAATGGAATGAAGCTCAGTTTGCCACAGAAACGCAGTTAAAAGGAGAAGCAGAACCCATTACAGATCTTACTTATACACCAGGAAGTCCTTTTGGAGTGAGAGTAGGAGTGTATTATAAGTTCTAAACATGAGAGTGGGAGAGTAGTAGAGTGAGAGGGTGAGAGAGTTTGAGAGTAGAAGGGTTGAAGAGAGTAAATTATGGGTTTCGGGATACGTGTTTCGGGGTCTTTACTCTTTCCACTTTAGCTTTTTCACTCTTTTACTTACCTCCTTTGCTTTAAAATATTTTGTATAACTTTAAATAATCATAACAAGGATATGGAAGTACTATCCAATTTTCAATATAAAAAGCTCTTTCTTCCGAATATTACGGATAAGATATTGGCTAATAATGCTGATATACAGCTGTATCGGATAGAAAATTATCTTAAAGGTATTCTGATGCCGGTGATTCCGTATCGTACCACATTCAATTTTATTATTTTCGTTACCAATGGCCATATCAGACAATATCTTGAAAATAAAGAATATCATGCTGAAAAAGGAGGCGTGATCTTTATCAAACAAGGAACAATTACCGCAACCGTAGAGCTGTCAGACGATATTGAAGGTTTCTTCCTTGCTTATGAAAATAATATTTTGTCTGAGCAGGAACTGCCCAAACATAAAAGCAGTATTTTCTTCATGACTCCCTTCCTGAATCTGGACAGCCTGACGTATGGAACCATTACACAGCTTCTTCCGATAATGGAACAGGAATTATGGTTGAATAATCTCAATGTGAATGATGTCGTTGTGACAATGCTTCATTTGATTCTCATCAAAATGCTGAGCACAGATTCTGATACTCATCACAAATCTGCAACCCGTCCCATGGAACTGTCTCTTCAGTTCCGTGATCTTTTGTTTAAATATCATGTTGGGGAAAAGAGAGTAGCTTTTTATGCTGATAAACTGTCCGTTACGGAAAGTTATCTGAATAAGTGTGTCAAAGGGGTTACTCAAAAATCTCCAAAACAGTGGATCAATGAGATTGATATCAATTACAGCAAAGCACTACTTCACTCCAGTAAAGATATTGCAGAGATTGCCTACGAACTGAATTTCCATACCGCATCCCATTTTACCCAGCTTTTCAAAAAAATTGCAGGAATTACGCCAAAGGAATACAGGGTTCAGTTTTTGAATAACAGCAGGATTTCAGTCTGATATAAAGAATCGAATTTGTGTAATGTCAATGGTCAATTTTTGCTGCGCAACTGAATAGTCAATGATGCTGAAGTACAGAATAAAAAATTCACTGCGAAGCAAATTCACCATTCACTATTGATTGGTCTCCCTTACATCTTTTCATTTTCCAGAATCTTCAGCACCAGTCTTTCTTCTTTTGTAAGATCGGCTTTTCCGTCATTTTCTTCTATCACTTCCAGTTCATCAAGATATTTTTTGATACTATTATTCTCATAAAGGTTAATGACTAAAGGATGAACATAATACTTTTTGCAGACAGCCGATGTATTTCCCAGGTTTTCTGCCACGATATCCAGGGCTTCTTTTACCTTCTTTTTATATTCAGTGTCATTTTCCGCATATCCGATTTCTTTAAAAGCGATCAGAGCACTTACGGTTCCGGACCATGTTCTGAAATCCTTTGCTGTAAAATCTTCACCACTGATCTCTTTGATATAGTCGTTCACCATCCCTGAATCTACAGAATGACGGTTTCCTTCATCATCAAAATATTGAAAAAGTTCTTTCCCGGGAATATCCTTGCATTTCTGAATAAGCCTTGCCAGCCTTGGACTCCTGAGGTCGATTTGATGCATGACACCTTTCTTCCCTTTAAAAGAAAAAGAAATTTTTTGTCCTTTTACCTTTACATGTTTATCCTTTAATGTGGTCAGGCCAAAAGAACCGTATAATTTTTCATATACATTATTTCCAATACGGATATTGGTTCTTTGCATAAGGCTTACAATTAAGGCAAGGATTTTTCGTTTCTCAAAATTTCTCAGGGCAAGATCCTGTTCTATATGCAGACGGATGTCAGGTAATGCATACCCGAACTGAAGCATTCTGTAAAATTTTGTATGATTTCTTAAAGCACTCCACAGAGGGTGGTAGCGGTACTGTTTTCTTTTTTTTACATCAAAACCTGTTGCCTGAAGATGGCCGTTATCAAGAGCACAGATCCATACATTTTCCCACGCAGGCGGAATCACCAGTTTATTGATCCTGGTAATTTCTTCTTTATCCTTTATTTTTTCTCCGTCCTTATAATAGGAATATTTCTTTCCGGTTTTCTTACGGGTAATTCCGGCGGTTTCCGCATCGGTGGTATATACGAGATGTACCGCCTTTGCAGAAGCTTCCGGATCCTTCATTATTTTAACAATTTTTGAAGGCTTAAGGTGAGAAATCATCTCCAAGTCTGTATTCTTCTCCATAAAAACATGGTTAAGAGTTTTTACCCTTCGAAAAAATCAGTAAAAGAATTCCTACTATCACACAGACTAAGATTATTCCCCACCACATTCCTGCCTTAAAAATCGTTTCTACGGCTTCACAACTTGTGAGTGTCAACAACATTAATATTGTAATACTGTAAAAGCTCCATTTTTTCATAGGTGTCAATTTTTGTGGGTGTACTAGATTCGGAGCCGGTCAGCTCTCCATTTTTTGATAGACCTTTTAATTTCATCTCCTGAGATGTTTTCATGCAGTGCTCTGTATAAAAGCTCTTTGAATTCATCATCATAGGTAAATCTCAGGGCAGCAATCTGATCGAATTTCAGTTTCTCAGCAGTTTCATCAGACCTTTTATTGAAGATCTCAAAATAACGCTGTTTAAATTCCAGAACTACCATACGGTTTTGAAGTCCCAGTGCATAATGCTGCCTTGTCATAAATGCCAGATAAAAAAGCAAAAAAATCAAGACAGAAAACAATATCCAGATCAGTTGATTTCCGGGGTCGTCCCAGATTTTATAAATTCCTAAAATCTCCAATATAATGAGCAATGGAAGATAAATAAAATGATGTGGCGGATAAAATTTCCTGTGGTTATTGTAGTTTTGCTGTTTCATGCAATAAAATGTAGCAATAATCCTTCCAAAAATTTATTATTTTAATAATGTGGTAGTTTTTTTTACTTAAAAATGGTTTGTTTTGTTAAATATATTTAGTTGTTTAGTTTTTTTCAGAACACTTTAAGAATAAAGAATTATTAAGCAAAATAGCCGGTAGATTTACCTTCAGACATCAAATTTTTTGTAACTTTCGGTGGTTAAAAATAAAAAGAATGACTTCAAAGGAAAAAGTTGCTGCGCTTCGTGAAGAAATGCAGAAAAATAATGTTGATGCATTTATAGTATATTCTGCAGATCCGCATATGAGCGAATACCTTCCTGAAGAATGGCAGGAGAGAGCCTGGCTGTCAGGTTTCTTAGGTTCTGCCGGTTTCGTGGTGATTACCAAAGATAAAGGTGGACTTTGGACAGACGGAAGATACTTTACACAAGCTGCTATTGAACTGGAAGGTTCCGGAATTGATCTTTTTAAAGATGGAATGGAAGGAACTCCTAATTATATCGACTGGATTATTTCAGAAATTCCAGCTGGTGGTAAAGTGGCGGTAAATGCTGTTGCAGCTTCTCATGCTAACTGGGAACTGCTTTCTCAGAAATTCAATTCCAAAAATATTACACTTGCAGATGCTCCGCTTTTAAAAGAAGTATGGAAAGACAGAGGAACTCCGTCTGCTAATCCTATTTTTGTTCATCCGGTAGAAAGAGCTGGTAAATCAGTATCCGATAAAATTGCTGCAATCCGTCAGAAAATGGAAGAGCAGGAAGCTACCGTACACATTATCTCTAGTCTGGATGATGTGGCATGGACACTGAATTTGAGAGGAAGTGATGTAGAAAGCAATCCGGTATTCTTAGGATACATTGTGATTACTAAAAATGATGCTGTTCTGTTCACAGGATTAGAGAAAATGGAAGTGGCTGCAAGAAAACAAATGGATGATTCCTTTGTAAAAATGATGCCTTACGAAGAATTCTACAATTATCTGAAAACTTTCAAAAACGAAAAAGTTTTGGTTTCTCCGAACAGCAACCAACAGATTTTTGAAACATTAAAATCAGACAATCAGTTTATCAAAGCTCCGGTTCCCGGCAACCTGATGAAAGCTCAGAAAAACGAAGCTGAGCTGAATGGTTTCAGAACAGTAATGGTAAGAGACGGAGTAGCAATGGTGAAATTCCTTTACTGGCTAACGCACAATGCAGGAAAAGAAGCCATGAATGAATATTCTATCGGGCAGAAACTGAGAGGATTCCGTGCAGAAGGTGAAAACTTTGTCGGAGAAAGCTTTGGTTCTATCGTTGGATATAAAGATAACGGTGCTATCATGCACTATTCTGCTAAAAAGGAAGGAAGCAAAGAAGTGACCAACGAGGAAACAATTCTGGTAGATTCAGGAGGCCAGTACCTTGAAGGAACTACAGATATTACGAGAACTTTTGCTTTAGGAACCCCTTCGGAAGAGTTTAAAAGAAATTCAACATTGGTGCTACAGGGATTGATCCGTTTATCTATGGTGAAATTCCCGAAAGGTACAAAAGGAGTACATCTTGATGCTATTGCAAGACTTCCGCTATGGATGGAAGGTAAAGATTTCAACCACGGAACAGGACATGGAGTAGGAAGCTTTATGAATGTACACGAAGGACCGCAAAACATCAGAAAAGATCTGAATCCTCAGGAACTTCTTCCGGGAATGGTTTGTTCAAATGAACCCGGTTACTATCTTGAAGGACACTATGGAATTCGTCATGAAAACCTGATTGCAGTAAAAGAAGCAGAGAAAACAATTCACGGAACATTCTATGAATTTGAAACATTAACATTCTGCCCGTTCTTCAAAGATACTGTGGTGAAAGAGATGCTTTCAGAAAGTGAAATTGCATGGCTGAATGGTTACCATAAAACTTGTGAAGAAAAGCTTGCTCCACACCTGGATGGAGAAGTTAAAGAATGGTTCCTGCAACTGGTAAGCCCTCTTTAATAAACATTCAAAGGTGAAATCAGGTGTCAATCATCACTTTAAACCTTGAATGATAAACATTAAACTGGATATTGTTAGATAATCCAAAAGTCCTGTAAGGTATTTCCTTCAGGGCTTTTCTTTTTATACAACCGTATTTTTACGGATATAATTTTAGGGATTCCACTGATGCATAAAAAATAAGGTTCACCTATCTTTGTCACAACAAAACATCATTCATATCTTCATAAATAACTCAAGTAAATTCAAAACGGTAGATCATCTCGTCCTGAGATGATTTTTTTTGTTTTCAATTGAAATTTGTATGACTATTCCTTCTCTTAAAAAGAAGCTATCCCAAGTCTAAAAGTATCATTCTGAACACAGACTGAAAGTCTGCGAACGCAGTTCAGGAATGTAGTGAAGAATCTCACGATTCTGATTATTAATGAGATTTTTCCTTCGTGTTTGCTTTCTTAAAATAGAATTTTATAAAAATGAAAATGCTGCGTTTACAAAGAAGTATTTTATTTATTTTCGCTGAAACTTATTTGATATCATGGAACGTGACTATTTTCGAAGCTTTAATCTGTTTTCAGAAGATGAAATTGAAGAATTTCTGAAGTTTTCTGAGTTCAGACTTATCAATAAAAATGATTATTTCATACAGGAAGGAGAGCTTTGTAAGGAAGTAGGCTTGGTGAAGTCTGGTATTTTCCGTTCTTTTTATACTTCTGACGAGGGAAAAGATATGACATATTGCTTCAGGTTTCCCAATCATATGATCGCTGCCTATTCGTCATTTGTTTCCGGATGCCCAAGCAAAGAAAGTATGCAGGCTATTACCAATGCTGAGGTGATTATCATTAAAAAAGAAGCGGTAGATGAACTGGTAAAAAATAGTGTAAACTGGACGAAATTTTTAAAGATTATTGCAGAGCAGGAATATCTTGAACTTGAAACACGGTTTTTCCAGCTCCAGAGAGACAGTGCCGGCCAGCGGTATGAAACATTATTAAAGAATCATCCTGATTATATTCAAAACATTCCATTGCAGTATCTGGCTTCCTACCTTGGCATTACCCAACGTCACCTGAGCCGTATCAGAAAGGAAATTTCTTTTTAGACATTTGTCCTGCTTATTGAAACAGCAGCACTCTACTTTTGTCAAAAAAAGTTATGGAGCAAAATATTCTTATAATTGGAGGAAATGGGTTGGTAGGTAAAACAATTTCCCGTATTCTGAAATCAAGAAATCCTCATCTTACTGTTTTCATCGGAGGAAGAAAAGGGGGGAAAACAGACAAAGACCTGAAAATCGATGTCACAGATCCTTCCTCTTTTAAAGTGATCATTGAGAAAAAAATACAACTCATCATTCTTTCTGTGAATGATAAAGAAGATCATGTACTTCGTTTTGCCATTAATCATCAAATAGATTATCTGGATATTACCAAGCCTACTCCGGCTTTGGTGAAAGCTTATGATATTGCCAGAAAATCAGACATCAACAGCAGAATTGTCTTCAGCTCAGGATGGATGGGCGGGATTGTCCCGGGGTTGGCTAATATTCTTTCAGACTCAGGAGATATTAATGAAGTAAAACTCTTTGTCTATTATTCCGTAAAGGATCTTGCAGGTGAAAGTTCAGCTCACTTTATGGCAGAAAATGTAGCCGTTCCTTTTGTTCATTATAAGAACGACAAACCCGTTTCAATACGGCATTTTCTTGATACGGAAACCTTCAATTTCTCTTTTGGAATTGGGTATAGAAGTGCCTATAATTTTGATGTGCCGGATCTGTATATTTTCAACAAAGTAGAAAGAATTTCCGATGTGACTGTGAAGATGACCTACAATTCAAAATTCATTACCTGGCTGCTGGGAGCATTTCAATATCTCAGAATCTACAATATTTTGTCTTTAAAAGAAAGAAAAATGATTTTTGGGTCCAGTGGAAACGGAGATCAGTCGGTCTTTGAAATTGTAGTTGATGATCATTCAGGACAAAAGAAACTGAGTTTGCAGAGTGAAAAAGGACAAGCAGAATTAACCGCTTTATCTGCTGTTCTGCACACCGAAGAACTGCTGAGAAATCCTCATGAAAACAAGGTGTATTTCAGCCATCAGCTGCATGAGCCTTTATCATTAATGGCACAGCTTAATGCCTACGATTCTATCAATATTAATGTGAAATCATGAAAAAAATAGCCATTATCAACGGGCATCCCAATAAAGATTCGTTCAATTTTGGGGTAACAGAAGCTTACAGGTTGGGAGCCTCAGAGGCAGGAACAGAAGTGCGGGAAATCGTTATACGGGATCTCAACTTTAATCCCAATTTACAGTTTGGATATCAGAAAAGAATGGAGCTTGAGCCGGATTTACTGAAAGCCTGGGAAATTATTCAGTGGGCAGATCATCTCGTTTGGGTACATCCGGTTTGGTGGGGAGGATTTCCTGCCATAATGAAAGGATTTATAGACCGGCTTTTTTTACCGGGAATGGCTTATAAATACCGTGAAAATTCGGTATGGTGGGACAAGCTTTTAAAAGGTAAAACAGCACATATCATAACAACATTGGACCAACCGGGATGGTATTACCGTCTGTTTTTTGGCAGACCAAGCGTAAATCAGCTTAGAAAATCTATCCTTGAATACTGTGGGGTAAAACCGGTGAAAGTGACTTATGTAGGTATTATCAGAAATTCTAAAGATGAACAGAGGGCTCAATGGCTTAGGAAAGTGAAGGAATTAGGAAAGAAGCATCAATAGTTTGCACCTTATTTTTTTGGTAACGGAGAATGATAACTTTATCTGGTAATAGGGTCTTTTATTATCAGATAAAGTTTCATTATTAAAGTGAAAAAACGTTTGTTTCTCCATTTTATAGTCCTTTTTTGCCCTCAATCCAATATGCCTGTGATTTGATACATTTTGGAGATACTCCTCTGGCTTTAAGAAATTTTCTGATTAATGACATTCTTTCTCCGTTTCCTGTGAGATAAAAGATAACCTCATCATCAGAGATGGATTCTTTTTCTTCCCGCAGAAAATCATTCAAAGCTTCAATCATTCTCATGGTATTGTTTTTAGGACAGTGATAGCCATATAAATTAAGCTTTTCAAGAGCAGAACAATCATCAAGCTCATGAAGACAAATGAACAAAGAACCGGATTCCTCCACAGCTTCCTTGATCGAAAGAGAACTTCCCAATGATGTTTCATCTCCCAGAGAAAAATGAATCCGGGCACCTTGAGTAAAGAATTGTTTTCCTCTGGGCATTAAAAGTTTTATGGAGTCTCCTTCTCTCAGTCGGGTTACAAAATGACTTCCTGCAGCAGACATGTCATGCAAATGAAACAAAACATCGAAAGTTCCTGCTTCTTTGTTAAAATTAAAAGGAGAATAATTCCTGAAATCCCTGTCGTTGATTCTTATTCCGATGGCATAGGCAGGTTCATAAGGAACATTCTCTAATTCTGTGTCAAAGCGTATCAGTCGGAGATCATTGGTAATTTGTTCTATATGACTAACGGTACATTCTTTAAATTTGGAGGACCAGACATTTTCTACGGTGTCATTGATCCATTTTGGTAGGCTTGGCATACGTGATTTTTTATTGCAAAGGACGTTGCAAAATCAGAAAATACCGATAGCGGTTTCGGGGAATTAATTGGACTATTCGTGGTCGAGTATTTATTGGTGCTGATTCCGGAATTCTGATGGAGACCGGTCTTCCAGTTTTGAAAACAAACGGCTGAAATAGGTGTGATCACTGTATCCCAGTTCATAAGCTACCTCTTTTATACTCAGATTGGTAAAGACCAGTAATCTTTTGGCTTCAATCAGAATTTCCTGGTGAATCCAATGTTGTACAGGCTTTCCTGTGACTTCACGAACCGTTTCCGTTAAATATCCTCTTGTAATGTTTAAAGCTGCAGCATATTCAGATGGACTTTTCATGGTTTTAAAATCTTTCCGAACCAAAATTCTGAATGCTCTTGACAGCTGTAAAGCACGGTTTTCATCTGAAGCCGGAGAAATATTCTTCCGGGAATACATCAGAGCAAACATTCCGAGAAAAGCATTAAGCAGCGATTGAACGATGAGAAATCCTTCTTTAGTGGAAAGCATTTCGTTTGTATATGAGGCATGAAGTAGGCCGGCTGCCGTATTAAGGTTTTTGACAAGGTTCTTATCCACAGACAGAGGCTGTATTTCACCTAAAGATTCATCAAAAAAAGAACGTACCGTGTCAGGAACAAGTTCTGCTTTTACTGCCACAAACCATCCGCAGACATTTTTCATTAAAAGTCCCTGATGTACCTGTCCCGGCAATACGCAGAAAATAGTAGACTCTCTTGCTTCAACAGTTCTAAAATCGACCATCATTCTTACATGCCCGCTTTCCATGCAGGTGAAAATATAATGACTGTCCCGATGGATTCCTTTATCCAGAAGAATATCCCCAGAATCATAAGGCTGTTTATCCATCCTTTTGATATGGAACTGATGATGGGTAATACCATTTAAATCATAGGTGGGAATGGTCTGTTTCATCTTTAAACCTTTTGTGATGAGGATAATACGGAACAGCAAAATTACGTATTTTCACGGTTTTACATCCCGGATTTTAATCTCAAATTCGCGGTGCATAACCATGATGCTTCTTCAAGTCAGATTTTATATGAATATACACCGGAATTCGGAACAGAAAGAGAACCTGTTCCGGATTTTATTTTGCTTTTGAAAATGCCATTTTTATAGCTAAATACGTTAATACGCTGGCCATAAACCATTTCTGGACCTTTATCCACACCGGATTATTGGAAAAGAATACAGCAACTTTTGCAGCTGTTAATACAATGATAAAGTTGATGCTGAAGCTGATCAGAACCTGAATGATCCCTAGTTCCAGACTTTGGGTAAATATTGAGCCATACTCGGGTTTGATGAACTGAGGAAAGAAAGACAGGTAAAACACAGCCACTTTCGGATTCAGTACATTCGTTAAAAAACCAATGGTGAAAAGCTTTTTGGGACTATCATGAGCAACATTTTTGTCAACATCAAAAATATTTTTGCTTTTGGGTTTAATAGCCTGATAAGCAAGATATAAAAGATAGATAGTTCCCAGTGTTTTAAGAACGGTATACGCGAGTGGAACAGCCAGCAAAACAGCTGTAAGACCAAATGAAACCATGATGATATGGAATAAAAATCCACATACGACTCCGGCTAATGAGATAAATCCGGATTTTTTTCCCTGCGTTATAGATTTTGAAATCAGATAAATCATATTAGGACCAGGGCTGATGACTAAAATAAGTGCGGCTAGAATAAAAAATATAAGCTCGTGAAATGGAATCATGTTAGTACATATTTAAAGGGATTTCCGGTACAAAGATAAGTGGTGTTTCCGGTTTAATTTTATCAGAGATAGAAGAAAAAGTATTTTTTTCTCAAATTATATTTTATTTTCCACCTGAATGTGATTTAAAAAATAGATCAGTCTGTTTTTTTTGTAAATTTCAACTCATAAAATAATTATCATTCACAAATAAATATTATCATGACTACTGAAAACATCTTTGAAGCTATCAGAAAATGGAAACATCTTATTGATTCCTACAAAAACGGAATTGATACCAATGGAGCAGAAATTTTGAATTATTTGAATCAGGGAACTCACTTCAGCGTTTCAGGTGAAGACATTGCACTGTGGGAAAAAAATTTTGGAACTGATGACTTCAAAATGATTCATGCTTATGTAGGAATTCATGAAGGTCGGCTGAAATTTTTCCTGATTGATTCTAAAAGTGATAAAGATGCTCATTTCAATACCATTCTTGTTAAAGATTTCTTAGTAGAATTCAGTGAATCAAAAATAGAAAGCAGCAATGATATTGTAATAGATGTTCCTCCCATTACTGCTGAATCAGCCATTAACCGTAACTTCAGATGGAACATGTTTGGGACTTCCTGGCTGCAGGCTCAGAAAACAGAAGATATCTTTCAATTGATTTCCATACCGTTTTCAGATTATGAGAATATTGGAATTAAAGGTGGGCAGACGTGTACCAGTTTCTTTGGACTTACAGATGATCTGGAAAAAAAAGATCCCGACTTCCCTTATCATATCGAAATCATTACAGTGAAAAGTCTGGCCATTAATCATATGAGCGAGACTGCTGAAAATTATTCCACCCCAAGGCCTCCTTTTACGATTATTGATACTCTTAATGATTATCAACTTCTGAAGCAAAGTACCAGTGTTTTCGTATAACAGCCTATCCCTGTATTTACAAATTATGATTAATCTGGTCTTATGTATCGGGCTGATTGTATTGATAAAGGAAGGGATCAAGACAAAACTTCCTGTGATTATACTGCTCACAGGAGAATTGATGCTGGAGCTGACGGACTTAACGGACCGGCTGATGAAATTAAATACACTCAATATCTACAATTATACATTAAGTCAGTTTTTTGGTTTGATGACTCTTACCGTGATTTATAATCATTATTATATCCAGCTTTCCCTTAAATTAAGATGGATGATCTATTGTTATGCTATATTGGCATTGATTACTAATCTGTTATATGTGCAAGACAATACACGGATTACTTTTTATTCCAATATTATCACCAGTATTATTATTTGTAGCTATGCCGCCTCTTATTTTATGAAAATCATCAGGCAGGGCAGGGCAGACAGGAATATGTTTATTGTGAACATTCTTGTTTTCCTGTTTTTTTCTATAGAATGTATCATATCCACTACCTTTAATTTTTTAATCAGCAATCACCTGAGCTGGGTAGCACCTATCTGGCTTTTTAGAGGGATCTTATTATTGTCTTTTTATATAGCATTTATTAATCTGGGATGTGGCTTTGGGAAAATCAGGATCAGATAGTTCTATGGATATGGATCGGTATTGGGCTGTTTTTTTTAACAACGCTATTCGTTACGTTATTGGTGATTAATTATTTGAAAAGTATAAAGAAAAACAAACAAAAGGTTTCAAAGCTGGTCCGAAATACCCAAAAAGAATATCGGGAAAATATGCTGCTGGTACAGGAACAGGACAGAGAAAGGCTGGCAGAAGAACTTCATGATAATATTATTTCACAATTGAATCTTATCCGTTTGAATATCAATGATAAAAGACCGGAAGATCTTAATCATGATTTAAAAAAATCAATGCAGCTGATCCGGGAGTTATCTCATAATCTTACGCCACCTGATCTCAATGAGATAGAACTGGAAGATTTAATTGCAGACTATCTTGATCAGATCAATAAAAATGTAGAGGTTATTTTCCGTCATATGACAATAAGGACGGCCATCAGTAATCCTGTAAAACTTAATCTTTTCAGAATTGTTCAGGAACTGATCGCCAATATTTTAAAACATGCTGAAGCTACCAGAGTAGATGTTTCCCTAAGAATCTCTCTGAATTATCTGATACTAACCATAGAAGATAACGGCTGCGGATTTATCATAGAAAAACATTCAGGAGGGATCGGGCTGAGGAATATTCAGTCCAGAGCTCAAAAAATTAAAGCAATTTATAAACTTAAGACACAGCCTCAAAAAGGTACAAAATTCATTGCCTGTCTGGCATTACAATAAAAATAAACATGGAACACTCAAAAATTAAAATCGGAATTGTAGATGATGACCTGCTGTTTGTACAGCTTTTGAAAAATTATATTGAAAATAATGGAGACTTTCAGGTGTTGCTTACCTCAACAGGCGGATATCATTTTCTTAAAGAACAGGATTCTGCATCTTTAGATATCCTGATTCTGGATCTTCGGATGACCAATGGAGATGGCCTTGAAGTCATGGCTGAACTTGCCAAAAAAGAAACCGAAACAAAAATCATTGTTCTTTCCAGTTTCTACCGTCGTTCATTCATGGGGCAGATGCTGAAAATGGGGGCTCATGCTTTTTTACCCAAAGAAATTGAACTCGAAGAATTATTATCCGTAATCAAGACAGTTCATCATACCGGACATTATTTTTCCAATGACCAGATTAATGTTATGAGAACCCAGCTTTCCAATAAGCTTCCGGAATTTCATGCTTTTTCCAGAAATGAACTCACAGAAAGAGAAATAGATGTTTTAAGACTGGTCTGCCAGCAGTTGAGCACCAAAGAAATTGCAGATTCTCTGTTTATTTCACCCAAAACGGTAGAAACTCACAAGACCAATCTCATGATCAAAACCGGAGTGAAAAATATGGCAGGACTTGTTATTTATGCCGTACAGAATAAGGTGATAGATCCGGATGAGATTGTATTATTTGATAAATAGTTTGATCCAAAAAGAATCAGGGAGCACATTAATGTACTCCCTGATAACAAGAAATCTAAAAACACTATAATTTAGGATGTAAAATTTTAGCAATAGACACTGCATCTGCCACAGTATCCAGGCTGTAGATCTGGATAACACCCTGTGTAGTGGCTGCCTGACCTAAGATGTTCTGTTGGTTTTGTGCATTCACTGCATTTTCAAACATAATTCCTGTAGAATGGGCAGCAGATTGATATACGTTGGCAAGAGCCATTGCTGGAGATTCTCCTACTACTTTTACGTTGGATTGCGTTACCGCGTCTGTGATTTGTTCGTTTACTGGCATAATGATTATTGTTTATTTGGGTTAAAAACAACCGGAATTTCCGGTTGTTACGGTAATGGTATTTAAGCTATTCGCAAAAACCAATTAAGGATTAAGGATTTTAGCGATTGAAACTGCATCTGCCACAGTATCCAGGCTGTAGATCTGAGCAATACCTTGTGTCGTTGCTGCTTGCGTAACAATGTTTTGCTGATTTTGAGTATTCACTGCATTTTCAAACAGGATTCCTGTAGAATGGGCCGCTGATTGATATACGTTGGCCATCGCCATTGCAGGAGATTCTGCTACTACTTTTACGTTGGATTGCGTTACCGCGTCTGTGATTTGTTCGTTTACTGGCATAATGATTATTGTTTATTTTGGTTTAAAAAACAACCGGAGTTTCCGGCTGTTCGGATAATTGATTATAATAGTTTCGTAAAAAGTGATTACGGAGTAAGGATTTTAGCAATAGAAACCGCATCGGCTATCGTATCCAGACTGTAAATTTGAGTTACTCCCTGTGTAGTCGCTGCCTGGGTAACAATATTCTGCTGGTTTTGAGTGTTGATTGCATTTTCAAACATGATTCCTGTGGAATGTGCTGCAGATTGATACACGTTGCTTAGAGCCATTGCAGGAGATTCTGCTACTACTTTTACGTTGGATTGCGTTACTGCGTCTGTGATTTTTTCGTTTACTGGCATAATGATTATTGTTTATTTGGGTTAAAATTACCGGGTTTTCCGGCGGGTTAATGTATTCTGCGGTCTGCAGAATTGGTTTAAGGTTTAAGAATTTTAGCAATAGAAAGAGCATCAGCGATGGTGTCTTTGCTGTAGATTTGAGTCACACCCTGAGTAGTGGCTGCCTGGGTAACAATATTATGTTGATTTTGAGCGTTTGTTGCATTTTCAAACATAATTCCTGTAGAATGTGCAGCAGATTGATACACATTACTTAACGCCATTGCGGGAGATTCTGCTACTACTTTTACGTTAGACTGCGTTACCGCGTCTGTGATTTGTTCATTAACTGGCATAATGAGTAAGGTTTATTAGGTTAAAAACAACCGGGCTTTCCGGTTGAGGTCATTACTTGGATCAAATAGCTTAAAAATTAAGGCTTAAGGATCTTCGCAATAGAAACTGCGTCAGCTACAGTATCCAGGCTATAGATCTGCAGGATTCCCTGAGTGGTCGCTGCCTGGCCTAAAATGTTCTGCTGATTTTGCGTATTTACCGCATTTTCAAACATGATTCCTGTAGAATGGGCTGCAGATTGATACACGTTGGCTAGTGCCATTGCAGGAGATTCTCCTACTACTTTTACGTTCGATTGTGTTACTGCGTCTGTGATTTGTTCATTAACTGGCATAATGGTAATTGTTTTTTTTTGAGATCGGATCTCGGTTAATAAATTATTGAGGTAAACTAGTTTTATGTTGGAGTTTTAAACTCACCACAGATCCTGCAGATGAACATATTTCAAAAGCATTGGTATTAACAGGTTATGAATAAACTGGATCTGAAGGGTGGCTCTGAATACAATGGTTGAAACCCTATCTGTAAAACCTGTGCGAGTTTAAAGCATATTTTTTTTGTAAAAGGATGCGGTCTTTATTTTTAATATCTGTCTCAAAAATAAATTCCTGCTGCGGGTATACTGGCAATGCCGGATTCCTTTGGGCTAAAGACGGATTCTGAATGATTGCTTTTGTACATTGACAGCATCTGAAAGGCGGTGCAAAAATAAATGTTGACCTGATTGTATATATGTTGAAGGCACCGGATTTCATCTTTGCAGGGAAATAAACCGCATCCGTAGTTTTTAGATAGCTGCATTAAAAACGATCTCTTTTAATGGCTTCCATTTGCTTGAGCTTTATATTTTTTGGACTCATTTTTTTTAATCCCATTACATAATGGCTGATGCCGGTTATGGCATTCCTTTGCTGGTTCAATGCAGAATTGATTTGCATCTGTCCGGTGGAATGTGCGCTTACCTGTGCAGAAATAGCCTGAGGTACTGCGGTAGACATTCCGGTTACGATTGTATCAATTTCGTTCATATTAATTCGTTTTGTTGGTTCTAAGGTTTGATATTACCCAATCTTGTATTCAGCTTATTCATTCGCTCCATTATTTTAAGTTCTTTCTCCTTTATTTTTGCTGTTGAGGCTTCCTGCAGTTTTTTCAGCTGTTCTTCATAATTCATTACAGGAGTATCAGGCGGTGGTGAACTGGCCACAGGAACAGGAGCTGCTTCATGCTGTTTTACGGCTTCTTCCAGTTTTTCAAGAAGAGGAGCCAGGGACTTCATGGTCTCTTTGATGGCTTTCTCCTTGATATAAGTAATGATTTCGTCTTCATGTCTTAAAACAAAAGGCATGATTTCTTTTTCTACCATTTCAGGTTCTGTCACAGGCACCGGTGGTCTGGGAGCAGGAGATTTCTTACTGATTTTTCTGCGCATACTTTATATTTTTATGAGATTAGAACATCTGTTTTTTACAGCAGATAATTAATAAATGCAGCAGCAGATCTCCAGTCCCGGTTGATTTCTTTCACTACATTATATCCGGTAATCTCCAGAGCGATACATGCTGAGATGGCACTGGCCGACAACATTTCTTTAAGCTGGTTGGAAGGAAGAGTCAGGACATAATCATCCGGAATCACGGGTGGTGTACCGTTATTTGGAGTTGTTTCGTTTACTATAATACTCAGGATTTCCTGAAAATAGTGGGCAATCAATTTGGAAGCCTGGAATTCCAGTTCTCTTTTTAATTCTATGATTTCATTCTGGCTTACCAGTTCCGAAATAGCTGACACATCCACATCATGTACCGCATACTGTGCTTCCCCTGTATTAGACGGTGTAATCGTAATATCGGTTTTGAGTATACATTTTGATTTTTCAAGATTGATGGTAAGAAGCTTTGAGTCAATTTCCGGAGAAGCTACTTCACTTAAAGTGCTGAGAGGTAAAATTCTCACATTACAGTAAAAGGCTTTTGGATCATCCAGTTTGACCATGATCAGAGCTATCCCCGTTGATTGATCTTTAGGTTCTACTACAAAACACTGAAAATGATTGTACCTTTTCCCTAATCTGTTGATACAGCTGACGAGTCTTATGGAAGGCTGAATATTAATGTCCGAGGTCTGAAGATTAAATACACAACGTTCCGAATGATCGCTCTTTTTTATATCTGTACTTTTGGGATTCAGATAAAGAATATCATTGCTTCTGGTCAGATAAAGTCTTTCATTCAAATCATTTAAACTTTCCAGGTTTAAAATTTTGGCAGGTTTGGTTGCTGAGGAGTAATTCATCTCTTATTTATTTTAATTTTTTCAATGAGTTGGGCTATTATTGTTTTTTTCCTGGGATTAACTTCCGTTTCTATAGAAGAAATTACCGCTTCTTTAATCTCTGGTTTTACGAGTGGCTGTGTCAGTTTAACTGACTTTAATACTAATTTTCCCCCATGATCAGCCGTAATAGAGCTTTTTCTCATACTCTCTTTTTCTGATGAGACTTCTTCCGGAACCGGATCTACTCGTTTTTTTTTTCAGGATCTTCAGCCTCAGAGGAAACTTCCGTGTAAGATGGGGGAGAAGGAAGGGCTTCTGAGACAGGAAGCGCATTGACATTGTAAATAGTATTGGAAATTTTTGCCTTTACTTCAGCATAATCACTTACCATTTTGAATAAGTCTTTCATCATTTCATTGCCTTTTCCTGCATCCTGGCCTTGAATATTTTCAGCCATCTGAACAGAGGTCTCTTTATTGCCCGGAGCCGGCCCGAAAGTCGTTCCGTAGGTCAATAAATTATTAGCCAATCTGCTCAATGCAATTAAACCTACCTGCTCAAATCCTTTTAAGAATGACTGTAAATCCTGAACCATCATTCCTGTAGACTGTTCTATCATTACTTTGGTTACTCCGGTCATTGGAGAAGCTTTAGGCGGAGCCAATACCTCACTGTTCACAAATACTACAGCTTTCTCCGCCGGAGTGGTAGCATTGGCTGCCTGGGATTGTTGGGTTTCACTGTTGTTTTCACTCATGATGGTAAGGTTTTAAATTATCCTTTTAAAATTTTAATGGCATCTGCAACAATCGCAGGGTTGAGCTGGTTCAAGTTCTGCTGGTTTGTCACAGAATTCTGAATGGAAATTCCACTGGCATGCGTGGCCATCTGGTAAAGCATACTCATAGCCTGTGCGGGAGACTCACCAAGTACCGTAACGTTAGTCTGCGTTACTGCATCTGTAGTCTGGGTGTTTACTGTTTCTGCCATATTCTGGTTTTAATGGGTTACTATTTTTTTTGATTTAAATATTGACTATGAGATTGTTGATCTCTTTTGTCTGATACAAATTTCATTAAATAAAATAAATCTTCATTAAGGGAAAAAACGGAATTTTAAAAAATAAGGGAATTCTCCTATGAGTGAAATTTTAATCATGACTCTTTATGATATCTAAGAAATTAATGAATGAAATACACAAATACATTACCTGTAAATAAGGGTAAACCCCTAGTTTCTGAAAATGGGTTTTTCCCCTTTAACGAGTCAGAATGTTTCCGCAGAAATTTGTGTTATTAATATGGATAAAAACTCTGGAAGTCAGAATAGAGAAAAATTTCAGAAATCAAATAAATAACCTTAAATAAAACGATTATGAGCATTATAGGAAAATACAACAATTTGTTTTTCAGTGCAAAAGGAACAAATAACAAAGCTAAGATAGGAATCAGGCTGAAAAACGGAAAGATAAAAGCAATGACTGTGCAGGAGGTCTTCAATACCTACTTTATAAACAGCAGGGAAAACGAAAGAAAGATGCTGGAAACCTTGGAGCTGATGGGAGGAGATATAAAAGATATCATTCAGGTACTTGACATTTATAACGCAGACTATCTATCTGAAGAAGACTATAAATTCAACCATGATCAGTGGGAAAGTGACAAGTATGAAAATGAAAGAAAAGAAAAGTATGGGGATGTCAGCGAAAAGGAAAGGCATGAAGTTAATATCATTATGAATACCCAGGTTGTTACATCTTCTGTATATCGGGATCTGCAGCAATTGTTTTTTATCAAAAAATTTCATGAAAGAAGATGGGATAACGGAAGTAAAAGTAAAGAATTTATGAGGCAAAGACTTGGTTTATTGAGAAACGGAACAGAAGGCAGTCCTGATCTCCATACGATGACATTCTACAGAACAATGGGAGAAACAGAGTTTAAAGGAATAAGTGAATGGGCTGAAAAATATAGGACAGAAGGTGGAAATATTAAAACTGATCTTACTTTCCATCATGAAATAATGAATACAAAGGTATTTGCCAACGATAATATCCCGAATGAGATACCCGTTCGTCATCATTTGGGCGGATACAGCCAGGCCAGATGGTATGCGAGACCTGATAAGCATCAGTTTAAATTTCTCGTGCAGTTTGTATTGAATAAGAATGCTAAAGGATTCTTTGGAAAGCCGGACCAGTTAGTTTTACAAAGAACATCAAAGAATAGTAATTCGGCGGTAGCAAAAATTAAATCATGGTTTGAAGATAACGAAATACCGTTTGAAGAAATAAGTAACAGTGAAGGCCAAAAAGCAGGTAGAATTGGCCTTAAAAATGAAGATAAGGAAGGAGAGGGATTAAGTATTTCGTTAGGTGAGAGCAGAGATACCCAGGAAATATTTCAAGATCTGCTCAGCAGAATACGGCTTATTGAAGTAATTGCTCCGGAATAGATTTTTCAAAATTAATAATATATGAAAAAGACAGCCCTTTCAATAAAAGGCTGTCTTTTTAATCAGGAGGTTGCTGAAAGTGGATGATCATGCTCCAGTTCTTTCCTCTTCCTCCAGAAGAAATAAGCCACAACAGCCGTTGCAATAGGCAGCGCAATACCAAACTCATCAATATAATAATTCGTGTTTCCCGTATCTGCAGTTAGAGGAGTAAAAATAGACTGTATAAAAAGATTATGACTGGCATGTAAAATAACACCTGTCCATAAACTCCCGGATTTTAATCTTAACCATGTAAAGATGAAACAAGCTGCAAATATCATAACCGTAAAACATAGAAGAGCCAGCCATTTAGGTCCGCCTGTATTATAATTGGAAAAAAGCAGGAGAGGATAATGGTAGATCGACCAGATTACACCCATCCAAAGAGAAGTAGCAGTATAAGAATTCATTTTGGCCAGCTGAGGAGTTAAAAGACCACGCCAGCCTATTTCTTCACCTAATGCAGAGCCTACTGAACGTACCATGCCAAAACTGCTCATCAAAATAACATACAGAATGATCGTGAGACCATCTGGAAGATTCCAGCCCATTCCTTTGCCAATTTCCGCGACAAATTCACGATTGTAAAAACCGCCAGCTCCACTGATCCAGATGATGAGGTAAGGAACCAAGCTGTAAAGAAGGGGGATGCAGTACGCCATGATGTGGTATTTTGTAAGTCCCCATTTCCATCCCAGAGAAGAAATGGGGATATTCCGGATACGGCAGGTAAGAAATGCAGCAATAGCAGGACACCACATGACAATTGTTGCATAAGAGATCATTCCGCCGCCAAGTTTTCCTGTACGGATACACATATAATAGACTGGAAGACAGAAAAGCAGAGTAAGAATCAGATAAGTAGCAATATTCTTCCTGATTTCGGATTTGGATAGTGTATTTTCCATAAACTGATGTGGTGTTAGTGTTTGTAAATAACTGAAAAATAGAAAGTTATTTTTAAATAAAAATACACTTATTTTTTATATGATTAATAATTTAAATATCAGCAGAAGTAAGAAAAAATTTTAATAAGGAAAACTGTAAATTAGCCAAAACATTTTTTTCAGAATATCCCCAACGATGTCCAAGCTAAAAGCCATAAGAGAACAAAAAAATCTGACCCAGGAAGAGCTGTCAGAACAATCCAAGATTTCCGTAAGAACCATTCAAAGGATTGAATCCGGAACAGAGCCGAAGGGACATACGTTAAGATCACTGGCTCAGGCTCTGGAAATAGAAGAGATTGAATTGCAGCAGGATCAGCCGGCAGCAATTTCAGAAACAGATGAGGTTGAAATAGAAGCAAAAGAAGAGGACGCTCCAATCAATTATTCATACATTAAAATCATTAATCTTTCCTCACTCATCTTTACCCTTTTACCACCACTGAACATTTTCGTTCCGCTTATTCTCATGCATAGTATGAAGCAGAGAAACAGCCTGGCCAGACAGATTATTTCAGTTCAGATGATTTGGACAGTGATGGCGCCTATTACCTTCATGCTTGGCATCTTTTTAAAGTTCGGAAAACAGTTTACCCTGATCCTGATGATCCTGATTGTGCTTTCCAATGTATTTATCATCCTTAGAAATGCAGCCGAAATAGATAAGAATAAAAAACTCTATTTCAGACTGAAATTCAGTATGATATAAAGCCTGTCATGACTTTGTCGGGTTTTTGTCGGGTTCATTTTTAGCAGAAAAACAAAAGGAAATTGAATCTTTGTCAAAAAATAACAATGACAAAGTTTTCAAGGTTCACCCTTCCTTTTTTAATGCTGTTCATGAGTGTCATGCAGGCACAGATAGAAAAAACAGATCCCCTTTATAAAACCATTATGTCGAAAGACAGCCTGTTTTTTTCTATAGGCTACAATACCTGCAACATCAAGCAGATGGAAAATCTGTTGAGCGGTAGTTTTGAATTTTACCACGACAAAGGAGGTTTCGAAGACAGGAAAAATTTTATCATTGATTTTAAAAACGGATTGTGCAAATCCCCGGAAACTTATCAGCTCAAAAGAGTACTGGTTGATAAAAGCACAGAAGTTTATCCTATGTATAAAGACGGGAAGATCTATGCTGCCATTCAGAATGGAGATCATCTGTTTTATGAAAAGATGGGGAGCCAGGCGGAGAAACTAGTAGGGGAAGCAAAATTTACCCATTTATGGATACTGGAAAATGATGAGTGGAAGCTTAAAAATTCATTGAGCTTTAATCACCATCCGAAGCAGACTACCGATAGTGAAACCATGTTTGATAACGATCAGTCGATGAAAAGCTGGCTGAAAGAAAACAATATTCCAACGCTGGGATTAGGAATTATCGAAGATGGAAAATTACAGCAGGTAAAAGTTTTTGGCGGGATCAGGAAAGGGATTCCAGCACCTCATAACGCCTTATTTAATGTAGCATCACTCACCAAACCTGTTACAGCTATGGTAGCCTTACGCCTGATAAGTTCAGGCAAGTGGAAACTGGACGAACCTCTTGATACTTACTGGATAGATCCCGATATTTCTAATGATCCACGGCATACAAAATTAACGACCAGAATGATCCTGAGCCACCAGACAGGTTTCCCGAACTGGAGATGGATGAATGCAGATAAAAAGCTGAATTTTCAGTTTGATCCCGGCACCAGATACCAATACTCAGGAGAAGGTTTTGAATACCTTCGGAAAGCACTGGAAAAGAAATTTGGGAAAACGTTGGAGAAGTTAGCACAGGAACTCATCTTCCAGCCTCTCAAAATGAAGGATACCAGTTACATTTGGGGTAAAAATACTGACGAAGCAAGATTTGTAACAGGATATAATGAAAAAGGGGAAGCTTACCCCATCGAAAAAAGTACTACAGCCAATGCTGCCGATGATCTCCATACAACGGTAGAAGATTACGGAAATTTTATGGTCAGCATTATGAAAGGGAAAAATCTGAAACCGGATGTTTTTCAGGAAATGATCAAAAAGCAGGTAAAGGTTAAAGAAAATAAATATTTCGGATTAGGTTTTGAGGTTTATGATCTTGGAAATGGTGAATATGCATTATCTCATGGCGGAGCAGATCAGGGAACAAGATGTATCGCCATTATATTGCCCGATTCAGGAAAAGGAATTGTAATTTTTACCAATGTGGATGATGGTTATAGGGTGTATGAAAAGCTTGTACTTCATTACTTAGGAGAGCAGGGACGAAAAATTATTAAGATAGAAACTAAATGATTATATCAGTGATAAAGATATTATCGCAATAATCATTGTGTATCTTTGAAAGATTAGAAATACCGGATATATAAATAATTTCTATAGTATGCTTTTAGAAAAATTACTTGAAGAGTTTGATGTAGACCCCAATACCTTTAGTTCGGAAGAATCTAAGTTATTTGATCAATATTTTGAACAGATCTCAGTCAGGAAAAATACATTTCTGATTAAAGAAGGGGAAACAGAAAAGTACAGTTATTTTGTTTTTGAAGGCTTATTGCGTTGCTGGATAATTAATCACAAAGGAGATGAACAAACGTTTTGGTTTTGTAAGAAAGGAACTTTTTCATTGTCAAATATATCCTTTACATTACAGGAAAAATCCGCTTTTAATGTACAGACCATCGTAGACAGCGTTATCTACAGGATAGACAAGAAGAAGGCCGCCGAATTATATTCTGCTATTCCCAGATTAAAGACAGTTTTTGATGACTTAACAGCTATATTACTTAATAAAATACTGAATAGAAATATTGACCTGATTAAGTATTCCCCCGAGCAGTATTACCTCCGGATGATTGATGAATATGGTGTCACTTTAAATTATATCCCCCTAAAAGACATAGCCTCTTATCTGGGGATCACACCACAAGCGCTGAGCAGAATTCGTAAACGCATTTTTTAACCTGGGTTCAGTATTTTAGATGAATAAGTTCTGACCTTTGTGATCTAAATTTACAATTATGATCAGAGAAATTACGGTAACAGATTATCCACGTTTGATTGAGATCTGGGAGAGCGCAGTGAGGAATACCCATGATTTTCTTAAAGAAGAAGACTTTGCATATTATAAAAAACAGCTTCCTGGCTATTTCCCGCATGTCACCCTTTCAGGGTTTGAACAAGAAGGTATTTTAGTTGGGTTTGCAGGTGTTGCGGAAGGAAACCTTGAAATGTTGTTTGTAGACAATAACTACCGAAGTACCGGAATAGGAAAAAAATTAATTGAATATGCAATATCTCATTTACAGGTAACCAAAGTGGATGTAAATGAGCAAAATAGCCAGGCTGTTGGTTTTTACAGACATATGGGATTCAATATACTGAAGAGATCCGAACAGGATGGAGAAGGTAAAGAATATCCTGTTCTGCATATGCAATTGTAGCCTATAAATAAACAGAAAATCCCTGCGTTCAAAAGAGCAGGGATTATTTTTATATAAATCTGAATTTATTTTACCTTTTCAAGGAGATATAATTTTGCTCCGGAAAAACCTAATTTAGGCATGAGATTGCCTTCCAGAACCATAGTTTTATTAGTCACATCAATCACAGATATATAATTGTTGGAATTATACTCTATATAATTCTCCTTTTCTTTCGTTGAAGGATTTTTTCCAAATTCCATAGAATATTTTACCCAATCTTCATCCTGTGTACTGCAGTGTACGGGCTTGAATTTAGACTTTTTAGCCTTGAAAACAATCTGATCAAAACCTTCCGTACATTCCGAAGTAAATGTTCCGTCCGGATTCTGATCTTTTGAAAAATCTTCAAAAGAACCACGGTAAACACCTACTACTTTCCAGGTACCATCCAGACGGTCTTCATCTATCTTTCCCTTAGCCTTGCTTACGGCCCAGCTAATCCCGTTTACTGTACCTTTTACCGCTTTATAACTTAAGCTTACTGCACCTGATACTACTTTTGTAGCCGTTCTTACCACACATGATTGGAGAACCAATACAACCGAAGCCAGCAATAGTATTTTTTTCATTTTGTCAATTTTTTCAGATACGAAGATAGGGTTTTTAAAAAAACTGATGGATTTCAAAGACTATTGATCAAAATAATGGGTAAGATCAGATATATTTTTGATATGAAGATCTTCAGCCTGCTTTCTTCGCATCATCAGAGCATAAGCATTATTAAATCCTAACGGTTTCAGCCATTGAATCCCATATTGTTTTTCAAACTCGGTATTCACATATTCATAGGTTGTCTCAGGACTTTTGGACACATTGCTGATGGTCTCTGTGGAAGGTTTTAAAAGCACCAGAAGCCCTGTTCCCGTATATTCAGGATAAAAGTCTATGGCATCATTCATTAACGCATCAAAACATATTTTTGTTCCCCCTAAACCCGTTTTCGTTTCCACTTTATAATCTGTATACCCTTCAATAAGCATAGTATACATTTCTGCGAGAATATATTGCTCACCAAAGATTTTTGAACCAATTCTGACTGTTCCGGAATTTCTTTTTCCAGGACTTTTATACAGATTATTTCTGATGAGAAATTCCTTTGCAATCTTTTCCGGGGTTTCATGGAGATGATCAGCTCTGTAATTCAGGTCTGTCATAATGGAATCTGTGAACTTTCCTGCCAATAGATTTAAGGTTCTCTCCAGCTCCGGAAATTTTTTCAGCGTTTTGGTCTTGATAATGGGAGCCGCATAATAAGGAGGAAATATTTTTTTATCATCATCCAGTACATACAGATCATACGCTTTGATTCTGCCGTCTGTAGAATATCCGCTGATCAGATCCAGTTCATTCTCATAAGCAGCCTTATACATAATCGCATCACTTACCACAAGAGGATTTACATTGAGTCCATAGACTGAGCGAAGCCCGATATCACCATCCTGTCTCCCCATAAATTCCGGTGTAAAACCCGCTTTAATCGTACGGTGTGACCAAAAAATCAGAACATATCCTATTCCCAGAATAATAAGGATAACAGGAAGAATATATTTTAGTTTTTGAAAGAACCGATAACCCGATTTCTGGATCATGGCAATAATCTGATCCAGAAAAACAGCTAATAATGCCGCCGGAATGGCTCCAGCCAGAATCATATTCGTATTGTTGAGCGAAATTCCCCCGAAGATAAACTCTCCCAAACCTCCTGCTGCCACAAAAGAGGCCAGAGTAGCCACTCCAACATTAATAACAGCAGCAGTCCTGATACCTGCTATAATAACCGGCATGGCCAAGGGAAGCTTTACTTTAAAAAGAAGCTGGTTTCTGTTCATTCCCATGGCCTTCGCAGCCTCAATCACAGCTGGATCTACACCCGTAATTCCGGTATAGGTATTCCGGATAATGGGAAGAAGGGCATAGATCAATAAAGCAGCAATGGCGGGCTTCGGACCAATGCCTAAAACAGGAATCATAAATCCCAGCAAGGCAATACTCGGAATAGTCTGTAAAATTCCGGCGATGCCCAGCACCGGACTGGAAAGCTTCTTTTTTCTGGAAATCAGTATTCCTAATGGCACTCCCACAATGATAGCCAAAAGCAGAGACAAAAAGGTAAGCCCAAGATGCTGAATGATCTGGGTGGTTAATTTTTCGTGCTGTTCCGCAATAAATTGCCAAAGACTCTGCTGCTGCGTCATACCATCTGTGATTTTCTATACTGATTAAACGCTCTAACCACTTCTTCATACACTTCAGCGTTTTGGTGATCCGAACTCAATTGCTGTAAAATATCCCATACACTTTTACTACCCGTACCGTTGGGTCTGTAGTATACATTTTCTGGTATAAGAAACGGGCTGATGTGATGTAACGATGTTACTTTATACTCTAATAAAAGACGGTTTTTGGTGAAAAAATCACGCACAAAGTCATTTTCAGGGTGGTAAAGCATTTCTCTGGGAGTACCGGTCTGTATAATTTTTCCCTGATCCATCAGACATATCCGGTGACCCAGCTCAAAGGCTTCCTGTACATCATGAGTAACCAGTATGATAGTTTTACTTTTAAGTTCTTCCAGCGATTTAAATTCTGAATGAATATCAGCCTTGGTAATCGTATCAAGCGCTCCGAAAGGTTCGTCCATAAGCAAAACAGGATTATCTGCAATCAATGCTCTTGCAATACCTACCCGCTGCTGTTGTCCGCCGCTCAACTCGTGGGGAAACCGGGAAAGTACCTCTTCAGAAAGATGGAGTTTGGCCAAAAGCTCATCCGTTTTCCTTTTCGTCTTCTTTTTGTCCCATTTCAATAGCTCAGGAACTACTGCAATATTCTGCTGAATCGTATAATGGGGAAATAACCCCGAATGCTGCATGACAAAACCAATTCCCATTCTCAGTTCCTCAGCCTTCTGATCACGGATATTTTTGCCATCTATGAAAATATTTCCGGAATCTGATTCTATGAGACGGTTGATCATCTTAAGCGTGGTTGTTTTCCCACATCCGCTGGTTCCTAAAAGAACAAGAATCTCCTGATCAAATGCCTGAAAAGAAATTTGATCTACTGCCTTTTTTCCGTTAAAACTTTTTGAAATTGATTCTATTGTAATCATCGGCAAAAAATTACTGGGCAAGTCTGATTCCTGTGAACTGCCATTTTAAATTAGGCTGAAAAAAATTGCGGTATGTATTTCTGCTGTGTCCCGGAGGAGTAGCTTCCGAAGCTCCTCTTAAGACCATTTGATTGATCATGAATTTTCCGTTATATTCCCCTACAGCTCCTGCTTCTTTCTTAAAATGAGGGTAGGGCAGATAAGCAGAATTCGTCCATTCCCAGCGTGTTCCCCAGTCAAAATAAACGGAAGCTGTTTCCCATTCTTCTTCAGTAGGCAGACGCATTCCTTTCCAGGAGGCAAAAGCAGACGCTTCATAGAAATTGATATGGCACAATGGGGCGTCAGGGTCTATTTCCTGTAAGCCATTGAGGGTATAATACATCCATTTATTTTCGATATAATGCCAGTACAGCGGAGATTTTGCAGCATTCTGTTTCACCCAATCCCATCCTTCAGCATGCCAGTGTCTGAAATCTTCATATCCGCCTGCTTTCATAAATTCTAAATATTCACTATTGGTGACAAGCCGGCTGGCAATTTTAAAATCTGTAAGATATACTTTATGCCTTCCTAATTCATTATCAAAGCAAAATCCATCTCCTTTATATCCAATTTCATAGACTCCTTCAGGAAACCTGAGCATTTCCAGATCTCCGGAGTTGTTTTTTCCGGGTTTTTCTTCTTTTGTATACGCCGGGAAAAGCGGATTGTGCCCTAAAATATATTTAATGTCAGTCACTAATAATTCCTGGTGTTGCTGCTCATGGTTAAGCCCCAGTTCCAACAGCGGTTCAAGAGCTTCTGTCAGAAATGAGCTTTCAAGAAAAGCTTCCATATGCTCATCTACATATTTTCGATATTGATACACCTCTGAAACAGAAGGACGGCTGAGGTTTCCGCGGTCGGTCCGGATCACCCTTGCTCCGATAGTTTCATAGTAGCTGTTGAAAACAAAATTATACTGTGGATCAAAAACCTTGTAATCCGGAAAATGCGGGGTAAGGATGAAAGTCTCAAAAAACCAGGTGGTATGACCAAGATGCCACTTAGGAGGGCTTACATCTACAATCGGCTGTACTACATAATCTTCGATTTCCAGCGGAGCACAGATTTCTTCAGAACGTCTGCGGATGTTCCGATACTTTTTGGTAATATCTTTTGCGATGATCTCTGGTGTCATGTCTTTTAGTTTTTAATGATTACAATTCTATGAAATAAGGATGTTTTATTTTTTCACTTTTGCAGATTGGCTGTGTGTATCATCTCTTTTTATTTTACCTGCCAGATGCTGTCTAAAAACCATTTTTTAGCATCTTTGATTTCTCCTGTGATGGTAAAACCTGATTTCTCGCCCAATTCCCTGATGTTTTCAGGAGAAAATTTCTGTGAAATTTCCATATCGATAAGTTCGTTTTCTTCAAAAGAAATCTTTGTATTGTCAATCATAACATCCTGGCTGATAAGGCTGATCAGAAAACTTCTGCAGGCTCCGGTAACAGGATCATAAGTCTGGTAATGCTGAAATTGTTTCACATCGAAATCACCACCCAGTTCATTGTTGATACGGGTCAGAAGATTAAGGTTAAAAGAAGCGGTAATTCCTTCTTTGTCATTATAAGCCTCCAGAATGATGTGCGGATTTTTCTTGAGGTCAAATCCTACCAATACACGATCTTTTGGGGATAGATTGCTATTCAGATGCAGACAGAAGTCTTCAGCCTCTTCAGGAGTCATATTCCCGATATTGCTTCCTAAAAATAAAACAACTTTTCTCCGGTCCGATAAGGAAGCGGCTTTTTGAAGCATTTCAAAATAATCCCCTTCCAGACAGACTATTTTCAGTTCAGGAAGCTGATTGCTTAGTTTTTTGTGGAGTATCGAAAGGATATTTCCTGAGATATCAATCGGCATGTAAGTAAAGTCAATCCCTTTCCTGATCAGCTGTTCAAGTAAGTAGGTCGATTTCATGGCGTCTCCTGCCCCTAATTCAATCAGGTCGAAAGGTTCGTTTCCGGGAATAAGCAGATCAATAAGTTCATCTGTTTTATTTTTGAAGATATCCAGTTCACACCGGGTCAGATAATAGGAAGGCATGGCCATGATTTGCTGAAAAAGATGATCACCTATCTTATCGTAAAAATACTTTGAAGATAATTTTTTAGGAGTATTTTGAAGTCCGTTCAAAACATCTGAACGGAAATGATCAACAGCATTCTTTTCAGTCTTAGATTGTGGGTCTAACTGTATATTCATAAGTCTTATTTTGTGTGATTTTGTAGATTATTGCAATTATCCTGCCTTTTACAACATGAAATTTTTTTGCATATATCTAATTAAATATAAACAATTTTACTTTTAATAGAATGATTATCATGATGTTTTTACAAGATGTGGTACTTTTTTATACCCCGGAAATTCTTTCTTTTAAAATTAAAACAATGAAGAAGAGTAGAGAAGCTGTCTTGTTTACCGCCCGAAAATCAGTATTCAACGTTTAATATGACCTGTTCAAAGTATTTGTTCTTATTCCGATCTCTGCTTTGCCATAATTTTACCATCACAAAACATCACTATTATGAATACTACATTGAACTTGAGTAAAAGAATACAATCCATTTTATCCCTGTTTATTTTGACGGGAATGGGATTTTTGTCTTTAAAAGCACAGACGTATACCAAGGGAGAAAAAGACCTGGAAACATCCGTTACCTCCGCGTTTCAGAATACAAAGAACATCAGAGCCGGACTGCTGAACGTTGGATATGCAGAAGTAGGCCCTGCCAATGGAAAACCTGTTGTTCTTCTTCATGGATGGCCTTATGATATCCATAGTTTTGAAGAATCCTCCGCTATACTTGCTGAAAAAGGATACCGTGTCTTAGTCCCTTATTTAAGAGGCTATGGAACCACTACCTTTATCTCACCGGATACAAAACGCAACGGTCAGCAGAGTGCTGTTGCATTGGATATCATTGCCTTTATGGATGCCCTGAAAATCGATAAGGCCATCATTGGCGGTTTCGACTGGGGTGCAAGAACCGCAGATATCATGGCTGCACTGTGGCCTGAACGATGCACCGGACTGGTAGCGGTAAGCGGCTATTTGATTGGAAGTCCAAAGGCCAATGAAAAACCCTTGCCTCCGAATGCCGAGTTGTTATGGTGGTATCAGTATTATTTTTCAACAGAAAGAGGGTATAAGGGGTATAAAGCCAATACTTTAGCCTTTAATAAACTGATATGGAAAACGGCTTCTCCAAAATGGACTTTTGATGACCAGATCTACGAGCGTTCTGCCAAAGCATTCGATAACCCTGATCATGTAGATATTGTGATCCACAATTACCGCTGGCGTCTGGGATTAGCAAAAGGAGAAAAACAATACGATGCGCTTGAAGCCAGGCTGGCAAAATCTCCGTCCATTTCGGTCCCAACAGTTACCCTGGAAGGCGATGCCAACGGAGCAGCATTTCCTGCACCGGAAAGTTATGCTTCAAAATATACAGGTCAATATGCACATCATACTTTAACGGGCGGAATTGGTCACAATTTGCCACAGGAAGCTCCAAAAGCATTTGCAGAGGCAATCATAGAAGTAGATTCCATGTCAAAATCCAAATAAAAATCTGAAAGAATACAACAAAACCACTGCTCAAGAACAGTGGTTTTTTATCTTTATAGTATCCTAAACTAGTTTTTATACTCTTCTTCAACCTTCAGTTTATTCACCAAAGGATTGGCATACATTGCTAAGAAATACTCTCTGGAAACAGGATCTGAAGGATCTATGCGCATTTCAAGTCTGCGGACAAATAACTGTTTTTCCTGTTCCGTATATTCGGAAGCATATGTATTCGTGTTATGAAGCAGATCGTAAGCGATATACTTGGTTGGCCAAAGCTTATAATTACTGATGATAGAACGGTCAATTACCTGTGCAATGGCCTGCAGTTGTTTGTTTTTATTATCAATGCTGGCTGCTATTTCATCCAGTTCTTTATCCAGAACATCACCGGCATGAAGGTGAATACGTTTCTTTTGACCCAGAATTCCGCTGATAATGTTGGTAAAATCTTCATTTTTCCCTTTAATGTATTCCTCATCTCTGTGTTGTGCCAGTAGCTGAGGCATTTTTAAGGAATCTGTAGGATCATACTCATAAGAGATAGAGATAGGAACAATCTTTAATGTTTTAAAATAATCTGTCAATGATTGGTCTCCGGCTGCCATGGCAAGCATTTTCAAAACACCCTGCTGGGTAGAATCGTTACCATTTTTGGTACGGCCTTCACGCTGGGCAATCCATACAGAGCGGTTTTCCTGAAGGAGCAGCTCTTTAATATACTCAGACATCGTCTGTGAACTTGTCAACTGTTCACGAAGCGGCAGTCCTCTTTGTACCAGGAAGTTACGGTTCAACTTGGCCAGTACATTTAAGAAATTCTTACGTACAAGATTATCACCAATGGCAGAAGCTGTCATTACATAACCCCCTTCCAGCAATACCAGATTAAGCAGTGAAGTATCCAGAACGATATCCCTGTGGTTCGAGATGAAAAGGTAAGAGGTGTTTTTGTCCAGCTTATCAAAGCCATAAGTCGTTAAACCGTCAGAACTTTTTGCAAGGATCTGGCGAACGGCAAAGGCAACAAACTGATGCTGAAAATCACTGATGGAATGAACATTCTTAAACTGTTCCAGCCAAACCTGCTCATCTGTATCAGGAAAAGTAAAATTCATAAAGGCTTTCATCATGGGATCACGGGCGATGCTCTGTAATCTCTCATTCACTTCCTGATCATTGAAATACCGGATTTCATCAAACTTAGACATGCGGTTAGGTAAAAATTAAAACTTTTTGCAAAAGAACGAAAATTTATCGGGGGAGAGGCTATAAAGGGTGTTAAAGTATTATGAAGGGCGTAGGAGTTGGTTAAAACAACTGTGCAATAAGTATCTTGACGCACTCCTTCATCCGTTCACTATGCACACAAAAAACACATAAACAGCTAAACACATAAACAAACACACACCAATAAGCCCACCTCGTCATTCCGCAGGAATCTAAACAATAGTTTATCCTCATTTATCATCAGAAAGCTTTCTGTGCCTTGATTCCTACGGAATGACAAACGTTGCGGATAGGCTAGGTGAATAGGTTGTAGTATGTTGAAGCAAGTAACTATTCACGTACACACCAATAAGCGCCCATTTTTTCAATCCGCAGGAATCTACACTGTTGGTTTATCCTCATTATCATCAGAATGCTTCTATGCCTGGATTCCTCCGGAATGACAAACGTGGTGGATAGTCTGAGTGAATAGTTTGTATTATGTCTGGATCAAGTAAGTGGCTATGCGTGCACATAGAAACACCCACCTTGTCATTCTGCAGGAATATCGACTCTTATTTTATCCTCCGAATTAAAACATTCTCTATGAACTTTCTACATTATTAATCTGACGATATCCAATTTTGTAATTCATATAAAATATCCGTATCAAATCCAGTTTTCAAACAGGTAATTCAAAAATTCTAAATTAGGATTTGTGCTCCTTATCAGTTCAAGTTTCTTATTTCTTGACCAGTTTTTGATTTCCTTTTCTCTTTGAATGGCATGGTGAATCCAATCATATTTTTCATAATAAACTAGAAACTCAAGATTATATCTTGCAGTGAAACTGCCTGGATTTAGCTTCGTTTTGTGTTGATACAATCTCCTGTGTAGGTTGCCTGTAACACCTGTATAAAGAACTCTTCTGTTTTTATTGGTAAGAATATAGATATAGTAGGTATATCTTCCTTTTGAAAACGCAGTCATTTGTGTATTTGTTTTACAAAAGGTACAAAAAATATAGTACCACTGGTTTTTCAATTGGATTTACTTGTTTTTATTCCACGGCTTGTCATTCGGCAGGATGTCACTGTTATTTTATCATCACTAATTATCAGAAAGCTTTCTGCGTCTGGATTCCTACGGAATGACAAACAGTGTGGATAAGCTAAGTGAATAGTTTGTATTATGTCTGGAGCAAGTAAGTGGCTATGCACGCACACAAAAACACCCACCTTGTCATTCCGCAGGAATCTAAACTCTTATTTTATCCTCATTCATTATCACAAGCTTTTTGTGCCTGGATTCCTATGGGATGACAAACGTTGTGGATAGGCTAAGCGAATAGTTTGTATTATGTATAGAGCAAATAAGAGAGTATGCACGCACTTAGAAGCACCCACCTAGTCATTCCGCAGGAATCTAAACTCTTATTTTATCCTCATTCATTATCACAAGCTTTTTGTGCCTGGATTCCTACGGAATGACAAACGTTGTGGATAGTCTAAGCGAATAGTTTGTATTTTGTCTGGAGCAAGTAAGTGGTTCTGCACTCACAAAGAAACACCCACCTAGTCATTCCGTAGGAATCTAAATTTTTTGATTATAAAATTTATATTCCAATCAATCTTTTAAAAGACTTAAATCCGGAGCAGCTTAGGTAAGAAAATGATCAATTAAAAGATTAAACATCATCTAACTTTCCAATGATGTCTTTAGCCTCAATTGGATTTCCCAGACTAATTAAAGTTTCAATGATTGAAGAAGTTGAAATTCTATTTTTTGTTTTATACGCTAGTAAATATAATAGAGCCTCAGAAGTTAGCAATATAAATCTTCTAACATCTGTATTCCAGGTAATTTCATTAATGAAACTATCCAAATTTGATTTGAATGAATTACTGACAATAATAAATCCAAATTTTTTATATCGTTCCTTTTGTAAGCTTGGGATAATCTTATCAATATACTCTTTGATAGCTCTGTCATCAAGCCCAAGAGCATAGCCGTTTGAATATGCTTTGGCATCTATCAGAAATGCAGTATCATCATCACTGTGTTTAATAATGGCATCAGGATTGCGTCCTGAGCCCTGTCCTAATATATTCACTTCAAAATCCAGTTGCTTAAAAATTTCGCAAACTAGTTTTTCATAAGCACTTCCCTTTGAAGAAGATGATTTTTCTTTGTCATTTCCCAGTTCAATAAGTTTAGCCACTTTTGGAATCAGATAGTCTGTCAGTTCGAAAGAGGTACTGACTGTAATGGTCTTTTCCTCCTCAACTTCTAAAATTTCGACTTCTTCTTTTTTCAACTTAGCAGGAGACTGTTTATTAGGATTCCCTTTAAAGTTCCAGAAAGCATGCTCCGCTGACCAGTTGTTTATATCCTTCCCGGAGTAAGAGCCTAAAAACTTTTTTATTTCTTCATTTAATAAGTAAAAATATTTATATGCTTCAACCTGGCTCTCCGTTTCATTCCAAAGTTCAAGCTCTCTATAAGAATTTATTAATGATGTATACAAAATGGGCCACTTCTCATAATCTTGAACTTGCCAGAAATAAGACAGAAAATAAGATACTGAACCAGGATTAGGAGCCCTTCTTTTATCTTTTGCTTTTGAATAAATATTTTGGCTATATTTTTCTAAAGCAGCAATTTTAGTAAAACTTTCTTCCAGGTTTTTAGGCTCGGCAATGGTTTCTTGGATTAGTTTGGTTAAGTCCTTGATATTGGATTCGCTATTCTTCACTAATTGATTGAAAAACATTTGTCCTTTTGTTGCAGTAAATCCCCACAAATTATTTCTTTTATTAAAACTATCTACATTGGTCTTAAATTGATAAATATTAATTTTATCCGAATGAAAGTCATTGATGAATTTTTTTAATTCAACAATTGCAGCGAGCCTTTCCTCGTCAATATTAGGAAGCTCATTCCCTTTGGTATCATGCACTTTTTAATTAGCGACATAATTATCCCATATTTTTTGAATGTATTGTGTTTTTTGTTTTGAAATCATGGTTTTTTGAAATTTTGTTCTTTTTTAATTATTATTCAGAATAAAAGGAATTACGCTTTGATTTAGAATGTTTAATTTTTGGAAATATTCGATAGCAATAATAAGAAAATCTTTAGTTTTACTCATGAGGAAACACAGATTTATTGAGTATATGGCACATGAAATAATTCATATACACTATAGATCCTGTTTTAATTCATTAGGTGACTGTAAAACAGTAATAATAAAACTCTTCATAAATTCTTTAAATGTACCATTTTTAACATCAATCCAGAATGCAGCATCATGTTCTATGTTGTGATATTGTAAGAAAAATAAAGGCCACCAATGTGAAGTTCTGAATTTTACGCCTAAATAATTTCTAAGATCATTCAGGTATACTTTATCGTAGTGTGAATCCATATATTGAGGTGTTTTTACCAAACCATAAATAACTCCACCTTCTTCATAATTGAATTTTATGAAAAAGTTTTTAAAGACAGGAATTTCAAAATGATGAAACTGTTCATTATATATGATCCGCATTTTTAATTCTTCGGTTAGCTCATCTACAAGTTGATACATTTGCTGATCAACAAGATTTTTCATTTCCTGTTTAATCGAATTTAAAGTATTGGATACTTTAAAAGCCGTTTCTATATTTTCTTCAGTTTCAGTGATAAAATGATTTAGTGAACCCAGGTCTAAATTTTCTTTTCCCATATAATTTTCAATAAGTTGACTTTCAAAATCTACCAGAAAACAACGTACTCTTTCATTTTCTGTATTTTTTATAAATTCTTTTAATAAAGGTATGATATGCTCTTCGTAGTTGATTAAATAGAGTTTTCCTGTTTCTATCAGTCTTTCAATCTCTTTTCCACCACTGTACTCTGTTAATTCCTTTGATTTTGGGGTTAAATAGAGCAGCTGATAATGATTATTACTGATATACTGTAAGTATTTTAAGTAATCTTCAACCTGATTTTCCTGATCTTTTGTCCAGGGATAAATTTTATTTTCAATTCCCAGAACACTTGATTGGTCCTGGTTCCTTAGGACAATGTCTACTCGTCTGTTTTCAAAGGTTGAATCTTCTAAAATAACCTGAACTTTTTTCTGAGTATCATAAGGGAAATACAATCCTAATTCTTCTTTGAACAATTTCAAATAAATATCTCCCTGGCCATGGTCTTCATTTGGATCCAGAAAAAATGCTATTATTTCGGAGACTTTATTTTCGTTCCAGTTCAGGAACTTCATAGCATTGAATTTAGAAGCTAATTTGTTAGAATGTCTTTTTTCATATTCCATCTCAAACTTAGAGCGGGCCTGGATCTCCCGGAAAAAAGAAATATAATCGTTCATGATGTATTAGTTAATCTGTTTTTACTCTTCTTGGCAATAATAACGAAAATCTCCAGCTTCTGCTTACGGGAAAGCGTAAATTATCTTAAAAGTCACTATAAATATTGCTCAGAAGTACCCATAGACCCTTCGGAAGTCCCTCTAGCCCCTTCACCAAGCCTCTGGAGGGACTTCATGAACGGTCTCCACCCCCCTTCATGAAGGGGCTATACCCCCTTGGGTAAGGGGGTAGACGGACTTGGATAAGGGGCTCCACCTGCTTATATAGGAGGGTAGAGACCGTTGTCCAAAGAGGTAGAGAGGGTTGCTGTACTACCTGGAGGGTGTTAGGAAGGAGGCAAGAGGAGTAAAATACTATTGTAAGAATCATGAGCACTATTCGTCTGGCTTCATCAGTGGTACAGCCACCATTCCTTTGCTTCCTCCAATCATCAATTCGAATCAATAAAACCTTTGCATTTTAAAATATTCTGTTTCTTCAGATGCAATGGCTTATTATTTTGTTTTAAACGCAGGGTCGCAAAGTTTTCAATATTGATATGTTTTGTAAGGCGCAAGAAAATCAAAGATTTTCAGCAGGTAAGTATATTGGGTTATAGCAATTTTATCGGAGATAAAATCTTTGCGCCTTAAACAGCGGCCCTATAATAAGAACTTGCGTCTTTGCGATTTCCAACCAAAAATAAGCAGATGGATCATCACAAAAAAAGCACGTTTTTCACGTGCTCATGTTGAGAGAGGATGTATTGAATGTAACACTATTTTACTTAGAAGATGTATCAGGATCTGCTGAGGACGGAGGAACCTGAGTTTGCTGAGGAGTTTGTGCCGTCACAAAAAACTGCTTCATATCATCATAAATAACATTGGTCCCCGGTACATTCTCCTCGGAAAGGTATCTAATACTTCGGTAGAAACTGATGGCGTTATGATAGTTATCGTGATCCAGCAATACTTTGGTGTCTGAAAGCTGTTCAGTTAAAGAATCCAGCTGTTGCAGTCTTTGTTCGATCTGTTCTCTGGCGATATAATCTTTATCGAATTCTGCTTTATCCAGGAAGTTAGGAACATATTGGGCATATTGTTCCATGTAGATTTTGGCTTTATTGACGAAAAGTTTGTTCTGTTCGGCAATTCTTCCATATTGCTGTCGCTGATCCGGAGTAAGGTTGATGGTTTTTCCCAACAGTACAGACTGGATGTCCTGAATTGCTTTATCAATAGTTTCCAGATCACTTGTTGAAAAGCTTACACTGATTAAATTGTCTAGTGCCATAATATTGTGTTTTTTTGGTTTGTAGGATCAAATATAGCGAGTGCCAGGCATAGAAAAACAGGGGATTGTAAGATTTTTAACGCATGTTCGTCAGAAAGTGAAAACCAGATAACAGCGTTTGTTTTTTCTAACTTTTTGATGAAAAAAAGAGGGTATAAAAACGGAAATGGCGAAATAGGAGAGAAGGCTCGTTTCACAGTATCAGCATGAAGAACAGAGATTGTAATTATGCTGTTTTTTAGGGGGCATTTTTATAAATATTTTTCTATATTTAAACCTCATAAATGTTGATTTATCATGGAACATACAATACATCAGGGACGCAATGTAAAACGATTCAGAGAAATGCTGGGCATCAAGCAGGAAGCATTGGCTCTTGACCTTGGGGACGACTGGAACCAGAAGAAAATTTCTCTGCTGGAACAGAAAGAAATTATTGAAGACCCTTTACTGAAAAGAATTTCCGAAGTATTGAAAATTCCAGTGGAAGCGTTTCAGAATTTTGATGAGGAGCAGGCGGTGAATATTATAGCTAATACAGTGACCACTGTTAATGATAATGCCACAGGTCAAGTATTTCAGATAAATCCTACGATTAATACTTCTGAAAAATGGTTGGAAGCATTAGAAGAAATCAAAAAATTAAATGAAGAAAAGATTGAGCTTTATGAAAGGATGCTGAAGGAGAAGGATGAGATGATGGGGAGGCTGGAGAGGTTGATTGAGAAAGGGTAACTTAAGATATAGAAAAAGGTTCAACAGAAATGTCGAACCTTTTTTATTAGTAATGAAGCTGATTATAATGGCCTGTTATCATGAATTTCATCAACCAAATTTGACAATGTATGCTCTTTGTCTTTTCCTAACCTACATTGCCATATTACTATTACTGACCATCCTATTGATTCCAAATAATCAGTATTTTGTTGGTCCCGTATAATATTGCTATTTATCTTATTTTCCCAAAATTCTTTCCTAGTTTCGGGTAGTTTGGCTTTTTTACAGTTCTTATGCCCATGCCAAAAACATCCGTTTATAAAAACAATAGTTTTATATTTTGGAAGAACAATATCAGGTTTTCCTGGAAAACGTTTATCATTTTTTCTAAATCTAAATCCATTAGCAAATAAATATTTTCTTACCAAGATTTCCGGCTTTGTTTCTTTTCCAGAAATCTTGGACATGATTTCAGAACGTTTTTCAGATGAAAAGATGTCAGACATTAATCTTCTTGTGTATTTTTATTTACAAATTCATGATAAATTTCAATAAACTCTGGACATGTTGGTGGACTAATATTATTTTCTACTTCATATATATATTGGAAAACATCATCCCAGAAATTATATTCTAAATCACTTTCGTCATCGTTCTCGTATAAATAAGAAAGCTCTAATAGTAAACTTGCTAATGAGTCTATATTTTTTGTAGTTATTTCAAAAGAAATACTACTGTGATCATGAGGGTGAACCACATCATAATTAATATTATCTGATAGTAGGTTTAATTTATAGCCAACATACGCTAACCTTGCATAATCATAAGCAATGTCTTCATTAGTACTTGAAAAAAGAATTGTATATTTTGGAAAATAAATATCAAAAGGTTGTTCCTCATCTAACAATAAGTTTACAATATCATTGTTATTATTGGTTTTAATATCTTGAATTTCTATCATATTTTTTTAAACAGGTGCTTATTTTATTAAGTGCTTTTACTTAATTTTTACAAAATCGACTCCAACTCTCGCAGGGTGTGAAAAAGCATGATTTGCTATTCTTTGAGTATAATCGTTTCTTAATGTCGTTACATAGTAAACATCAAGATCTAATAAATCTTCGTTACCTTTAAAATTGGTTAATTCCCACATTCTAATTTTATTATCAACCATTTTATTGTTTTCTACAAAATAGCTTTTTGGTTTTACATAATATGGTTTGTATAAAAATTTAGATAATTTATTAATATTTTTATCTAATGTTTCAATTTTCTTGTTTAATGTCTTTATTTGATCTTTCAAAACATTAATATTTTCGGTATTTTCATCGAAGTTATATTCTTTAGAACTTTTTAGCATTGGATTATCTGGATGCCCCCAGAAAATAGCTTTATTATTAGGTAGAAAACTAATAAAGGCGGTATCTCCCAGCATAAGAGCCATTTCTATATCAGGAAATTCTTTTCCTTTCACAAAAAAATAATTATTTCCTATTTTTGATGGATCATAGCAATCACATAATGCTGTAATACATAAATAATAATCATCTCCCAGTCCTTTAAAAACGTCTCCAAAATTCAAATTGGGAATATCATTTTGATGTAAGCTTTTTACAGAGACGGAATTATAAAAAACATTTAATTGAAATAGATCTTCATTATTAGGTACTTTATCTTTTAATTCATTGCTCTTGAAATCTAAAAATTCTGAATTTAAAAGTTCAAGTTTAGCAGTTCTTAATTTTAAAGTTGCTTGTTCTAATAATAGCTTCTTAATAATAATACCAAATGTTTTATCATTTTTAATGTGATTCCTAAATTGAAAAAGAGCTTCAGTTGAAGATTTTAAAATAGTCTCATCAATAAATCGTTCATTTGAATTAAAAATAGCTTGCATTTCCAATCCTAATAATTGAAAAAAGCTTCCTTTATTTTTTATGATTATATCTGAAATCCTTTTTAGTAATTTTTTATAATCTGAATCTGTTTCAAATTCTTTTTTTAAAGTTAAGACAAAAGTATTATTAATCATAAAAGACCCGTCTCCCACATTTAATACTTCGTGCTCATTCAAAGATTCATAAGGTATAATATATCTTTCAATATTAAGAGAAATGTAAATATAACGTAAAAGTAAATCCGGAGGTCTATTCTGCATTCTTTGAATAGGAAACTTATCTATCTCTATTAAATTTTCTTCAAAAAAATCTTCGTAGCTTTTAGTAGTATTATTCCAAAAGCTTAATATTTCATGAGGTTCTAAAGTTTCAAAAGTATCCCTTATCGTTTCAAAATCTTGTTTATTTAATCCTGAGAAATAAGCATCTAAAAAAAGTGGGATTTCATCAAACTGTTTTGAGCTAGAGTAAATACAACAAAAATTAATATATGGAGCACTAATAGCTCTATTAAGTAAATTTAAAGAGTAGTCTTGCCCCGATAGTCCAGCTAATTCCCAATCTAATAGAATAAGGTCTTTTCCTTTAAATAAATAATCTAAAGTATTATTATCTTTAAGATTTGAAACCTCAAATTTGTGAACAGCTAGACTCTTCCCATTTTCTTTAAAAGTTTTAAATAAATCAACAGAAAGTTTTTCTTCTACTATATCGCTATCAATTGAAGTTGCTGAAAAAAAATCTTTTGCTTTTTCATCAATAAAAACGGCTGAATTGATTGATGAATTTAATATATTAAATGCTGTTTGACTGTACATTCTCTATGGTTATTGAGTTAATAACGAAGCAAGCTCCGTTTAAAGAGTTATATTTTTTATCGTTTGTTGCGTAAATATCTAATCCTGATTCATTTAAACTTTGTTTTGATAGGTAAAGACCAATACCTCTTCCGTTAGGTCGCTGAGAATAAAATAATTCGAAAATTTTATCAAGTCGGGAATCCAGCATTTTTTCGCCAGAGTTTGCAATTATTATTTCATTAGTCTCGGATAAATAATCAAGCTTTATTATACGTAACTCTTTATTTCGCATCCAATAAATTGCATTATTTATAATATTTATAAATACAGTATGAATTATTGGTTCCTTAATAAAAACTATATGTTTTTTAAAATCATCAGAGACCTCAAAAATTATATTATATTCTTTGATTTGATTTTCAAAAAACTGAAGTAAATAGTTATAAACAGAACTGCAATAAATCTCTTTAATTAAAGATCCAGATATCCTATATAATGGAGATAATAAAGCATATTTATCTTCTAGTTGTTTAAAGTTTTTTTCTAGGAAACCAAACTCTTTAACTGAATTTATTATATCAATATTACTTAATATATCTAATTGATTATTTATTTTTGCGTATAACTGATTGAATTCATGATCTATAATTTCTACAGCAATTCCCAATTGAGCTGTTTCTCTAGTTTGTTCCCATTGATAGCGCATTTGATCATATTGAGCCTTATATGCTCCTTGTATTAGTTCCTCATCGATATCAAAGGATAAACGTTTAATATGTTCGACTAATGGGAATAAGGTTTTTTGTGCTTCATTAAACAGTGTGTTGTATTGAATTTCAACTTTGTATGTATAATCTCTAATTTGTTCTTTAGAAATAATATCAGCAATAATTTGTTCTTTTTCCTCAGAAAGAGTTGTAACGAAACGTTTGGCTCTTTCTCGATAGTCTTTCTGTAATGAAGAACATTTTTCTTCTAGTTCTCGTCTATTGTAATTCAGTACTTTTTCTAATGAAGATATATAGCTATTATATTTTTTTGTAAAATCAATCTTTAAATCTCTGATCTCTAGTTTATCTTGAGCCTTTCTGTTCAACTCTTCTCTTTTTGGTTGTACTAGTTCAATATAATCATTTAAACGATTTTCAAATTTGTATAGCCTGTCTTTCTGTGCCTCAGTAGGTTTATATCTTTTTGGGGTTTTGGGAATTAAATTTTTGAATTCTATATCCATTACTTGAAGCTCATCTAATATTTTTTCTACATCTGAATAAGTAACATTTAAACTTTCTAATTTTTCACTTAACTCAAAAAGTAAATTTTCATATTTACTTTGATGTTCTTCTAGTCTTTTGGGGTATTCATTAAGGGATCTTGTAAAAGCAACCTTATCAGCTTTTTCTCTTGCTTTGTCTGCTTTTAGAGCTTCATGTTGATCATTTAATTCTTTTTTCTTATCTAAAAAAATAGATTGCTTTGCTTCTGTTGCAAAATAATCTTGTGCTAATGTTACAAAGAAATTAATGGCATCACTTGTAAATGCTCGATATTGAGCATTATTAATTAAACCTTCACGGCTGGATTTATCCTTAAGATTTTCATTACGTTCTCTAGTTATATCTAAATAGCCATACATTCTTCGATATGAAAAATAAGCAGTACCAGCTCTTTTGGAACGCCTTTCTTCGAAACCTAAAAAGTCCGCATTTTCTCTACCATAGGGTAGTACTCTAAAATTATCTCTGAATATATATAGCCCTCCATATTCGTTAACTTTAGTTTTTAACGAATTAAATTGGTTTTCGGTTAATGTTGATGATTTTTCTTCCCCTTGTGAGTATCCTAACTCAATTGGTATTCTTCCGTAAAATCGCCTTTTATCCTTTTGCCGTGGATTTGTATAATTATAGTCAATTATTTCGTCATATATCTTAATTTGGCCTTGAAAACTCCCATAGCCATCAAATTCACCTTTAATTAATACATCAGCTAATTCAAAATCAGATTTGGTAAAAAAGTTGCCTCTTGAATTTAATAAATTAAAAGTTTCTTCTTTAACATTAATAAAGAAAGTATTATTTATTTTGAAATCCAAATCTTTAAATGGATTTGTAAAGCCTGTTAAACTGGAAATTACAAATTTACGATCTTCAAGACCATCTTCATCTTTATCAGATAAATCAATGATTTGATCTATAGGGTTAAATGTAAGAAATATTGTCCCATGGCTATCTTCATTATCATAAAATGATTTAAGTCTTTTAAGTATCGGTTCCTCTAATCTAGTATTTTTTGTATCTGAGATAATTTCAGATTTTAATTCAATTTGTTTATCTTCCCAAATATATTTATTATCAGAATCTTTTTCTTTATCAAAGTTTTTTAGAAATGATGTTTTCAACTTTGTAAAGGCTGTATCAATTGTATTTAAATCATCAATTGATTCAATCGGAATGATAATATCATCCAAAAATAAATTATAATTTTCTAGAAGTCTCCAATCAAAATATACAGCCTGTAATGGGTAACCTATCTTCTTTGTGAGCATTAACATAGGATTACCTAGATAAGCAATAGATAATCTTCCAATCCCTTTTTCTCCTGCTTTAATACGAGGTTTCTTCCAAAGAGTTTCTTCAGATTCAATATCTGTCTCTGCTCTGGATTTAGAATCGGTTCCTAAAACTAGCCATTTATCGAGAATATCAGAATTAGACATACCTTTTCCATCATCTGAGATTATGAAATAATTATTTTCTAATTCATCGAAACCGATTTTAAATAATTCTGCATTAAGATTATCAGCGTAAGCATCATAACCATTTTTCCATAGTTCTGTTATGGCGGTTGGTAAATCAGCAATCTGACCCCTTCCTAATAAGTCAACAGCTCTTGCCTTAGTTCTAAACTGCATTTTTGTGATTTTGAATTATTGCGTGACCAATTGCCGATGCATATTTAGGGGGAACGGCATTACCTATCATCCTTGCTATACCAGCAACACTAGTACCTTTAAATTTATAATTTTTCGGGAATGACTGTAATACGGCGCCTTCACGCAAGGATATAGCGCGGTCTTCCTCAGGATGTACAAATCTTCCGTTTGACATACTATAAAATTTTGTAGTTATAGTGGGTGAGGGGCGATCCCACCACATACGTCCATAAATATCTCTAAATCCGTCAAGTTTTCCATAATGACAAGCAGGAGCTAATTCTTTATCAAAAACATATCCTAATCTATCCCCACCATCTTTTGGTGTTATTGCCAATCTTTTTAAATTTATTTCTTCAAGTCTTGCTACTGTATGCAAGAATTCAGATGTATCTTTATTTCCATGCAATACTTCTGGGAATCCATTATGTGTACCGAGTACATCTCTTACTGTAACTTTTTTGCTATTCAGAGCAATTGGAACTATCTCAACTTCAGTTATTCTATTAGCTATTAATGTAAATCTTTTTCTATATTGAGGAACTCCATATTCACTTACTTCATGTACATTAAAATGAACTTTGTAACCATTTAATTTTAACCATTTTATAAAGCTTTCCAAGCCACTGGCCCTTTTTTTTCTAAGAACACCAGGCACGTTTTCTACAACAACATATCCCGGATTGAAATATTCAACAAATCGTCGGAATTCTTTTAATAAGTCCTTAGATTCTTTTGATTTTTTCTTATCAGTATTGATAATACTCCAGAACTGGCATGGGCTACAACCTATAAGTAGTAAATTATCATCATTTTTATTAAGCTTTAGGGTGTTTTCAAGATATTCTTCTTCCAATTTAAAAACATCTTTATGAATAAATGTTGCACCTTTAATATTGGCTTCATAAGTTTCTTTACAAGAAATATCATGATCAATTCCTGCTATTATTTCAATTCCTGCTTGTTGCATACCACAACTCATTCCACCCCCGGAGCAGAAGAAATCAACAGCTTTAATTTTTTTATCGGACATTAATTTAATTTACTATTTTGAAATTATTAGTAATTGCAAAAATATACAAAATAAAAATTACTTAAAATGATAGTTAATAGGTTTATATTCACTTAAATATAAGTAAGATTATAACATATCAATTATTGGTAACAATATTATACAGTTTTATTCTATAATCATTACGGAAAACCGTAAGTAATTAATAAAATTTTCTATATTTTGTAATATCAAATATTGAGTTAAAGATTTAAGTAAATTTATACAGTAGTTGTATGAGATCTATTTGTCAACATGGTTTTAGTTTTTAATGGTTGTTTACAAATATATAATTTTTTTGTAATTAACCCATTTACTAGAACAAAATCCATTGTTTTAGATGTTAGTTAACTGATTTTATTTGAGATATTTTTTATCTATGAGAAAGTTGATATCTTCCGACGAACTAACCTCTTCAATCGGTAAGATATATCAGTATTTAACTTCCAAACTTCTTCACCCTAATCACCTTTTCCCTTACCTTAATTACAAAGGGCTCCAGTTGTACTATTTTCCCGGCTTCCACTTTAAAAGTATCAGTAGAGCGTTCGCAATAGGTATTGGATGGCAGAGAGTTTTTGTTCAGCTCAATCCTGTAATTTCCGGAGGGTAGGAAGGAGGCAAATTCACCGTTGTCATCGGTGATGATATGATGTACTAACTGTTCATTGCGGTAAATATTGAAGAGAATACCTCCGACTTTGGGTGTGAAATCTACTGCTGTTTTGGTGTCAAAATCATAGGTTATTTTTCCCTGGGTCGTTCCGTTTTGATGAAGAGGGATCTCAAAAGAGTAGTGGTGCTTGTCTACGATAAATTCGGTTTCATCATAATACCAGCCTTGCTGGATCACCTGTTTCAGGGCATACTTTCCGTAAGGGATAGAACGGTAGCTGATAGAACCTGACGGATCGGTTTTAAATGAAATATTGTTAAGCATAATGAGATAGCCTGCCGCTTCTTTATCGCCTTCATCATAGATATTATTTTCGTTCAGGTCATAATAAACAAACGCTTTGATATCACCTTTTTTACCCGGATCAAGGGTGCTGTTTCTAAGGTTGACGGTCACACCGGCTTCCACGGTCAACAGATTATTGGTGAAGCTTCCTGCAGTATAGCTGAAGTAGGAAGAGTTCAGGTACAGGGCGTACTTTTCCCTTGAATACTTCAGGTTCATAAAACCGGAAGGCGATTTTCCGTACAGAACATCATCCGTATAAGAAACACCTGAAGTGACATTCAGCTGACGGTTGAAGAAATTTTTATTCACAAAAGCAGAAAGGGAAAGCTTTTTGTAAGGAGTGCTCTGGTTCATCATTTTTGAAAAAGCATATTCGGAAAGGAAATAACTTCCATGCTGATAGATCCCGTTCACGGTAAGCCATTTGTAGCTGTAAGTTCCGCTTGCTTTCATCTGAAACTGTTGTTTGTCGTTATCCGGATATTGAACCAATCCTGTCTCCATGCTTAAGATGGAGGAGTGTTGCTTATCAGGGCTCAGCCAGGTAAGGTATTCCGTAAAACGCTGGGCTTTTAGCTGTTTTGTGTTCTCATAAGGCTGGGCATTGAAGAAAGTATTATAAGAATTGGAATTTTCTTCCTGATACTGGTAGCCAAGTCCCATCCCGAAATTCCCTTTTTTAGGGAAGTTGATTCCTGTATCCAGTCTTAGATTGCTCGAATTCAGGGTGTTGTCGTAAAAGTAGAACTTGGGTGAAAAATGGGAAGCCGTAATGTTGGCATACACATTATGGTCTTTGAAAATCATGGTAGAGAAATTCTGCTGAATCTGCAAAATTCCCCTTCTGTTTCCGGGATAATAATCTGTGCTGTAGAAATAATTTCCGTTCAGATTGACCTTTTTGATCATTCCGGAATATTGGGATTCCAAAGCTAAAGAAGGCTTGGAGGGCTGGTTGTTTTCGTAGAAACTCAGTCCGCCATACATTTTGGTGTTGGTTCTCCAGTCTTTGCCGAAAGCATACTGAAGGTCTGTTCCGGCTACATGATGTCTGGCTTTTTCATAAGGATCGTCCCTGAAAATATACGTTCCTGAGATATTACGGGAAGCGTTTTGAGCTCCCAGGGTTCCTCTGGTGTAAAATCCATAACCATATTTCAGAAAAGAATTTCTTTCGATCAGGCTGTAGGTCTGGTCTACGAAACCTGCTTCAATTTTTTTGTCTTTATCCGGAGAAGTGTAGGAATATTCCAGCCCTCTTCCGAATAGAGAAAGTTCCAGTAATTTATTGATGTTTCCGATGTTGAATTCACTGTTTTCCCTGTGATAGGTCAGATAGGTATTGTTTACAATGGGATCGCTCTGGTTCTTCATGGTATAGATATTTCCCCGGATGAAAATATAGCCTGAAGGAAGGTTGAAACCTCCGGAACCTACCAATTGATACATGTCCAGGTTTTCCCCGGCATGTCTGTAACTTGCCGTAATGGTGTTTTTGGTAAAATTGGAAAATGCAGTGGATTCCATATCCTCATAACGTTGCACTGAAGAAACATTCTGGACAGAAACACTGGTATTACCGAATATTTCTCTGTCCGGCTCTCTGAAACCTGCGATATTGACGGAAATCTGAGTGCTGCGGGATCTGATTCTGGAAGGCAGAAAACGGAACACAAAGACTGAATCTTTCTGCACGCCAATACTTCCTGTTTTCTCTATAAAAGGATTTCCCTGCTCAGCTTCTGGAATTTTAAAGACAACCGTTACATGCTGCTTTCTGTTTCCAAGATTGGAAACCCTTGCCCTTACTTCTACCGAATCGGTAGCCTTATTCACATAAATCAGAGGAGTTTCTGCCGTGATGCGCATGGCATTGTTTTCAGTAACGGTGTAAGGTATTTCTTTTTCCGCCATTGTTTTATTCTGCTGGTCAGAAAGACGGAAACCCATACGGGATTCACCCGAAACGGCATTATTACTGACTACAATTTTTACCGGAATGAAAAGATGTTCACCGGATTTCATTTCGACCTGAAGACTGTTGCCCGAAATATTCCTGAAACCTTGAGGAATGGTAATGTTTATTTTTCCTTTGAAATCATTTGTGCTTTGATTGTCAAGGACAATGATCAGATCCAGAATGCCTGTTTTATCTGTTCTGGATTCATTACGGATATCAAGACTTATCCCGGAACTGCTTTGCGCCGGAATCCATATCTGAAACGAAATCAAAAAAATGAAAAAAATTTTTTTGAACAGGTCTTGAAGCATGGTTATTGGGGGATAATCTCGTATTGAAGAGTGGTGGAATATTCTTCCGATTTGGCATTAATCAGTCTTTCATCATTGGCTTTGGTGGAATATCGGATATCGTAATATAAGCTTGAATTTCCGGTGGAGCCTCCAGTCGCAATAAGCTGGGGAGAAGCACTCAGCAGGATAGGATATACATTCCCATTGTTTCCAGAAACGGGGATGAGATTCATTTTTACGGTTCCTAAAGCAATGTAGTTTCCGGCTGGAGAGCTGAACTGCCCCTGAAGAGAACGTAATTTGATCTGGTAATTGGTATTGCTTTTTACAATCAGTCCATTGGAATAGGTGACACTTACTCCGTTGATATAATCCGACATGCTTTTGAATTCCAGTGATCCGTTGACTGCTTTTGTGGAAAATTGAAGCGACATTTCGGGTACATCGGTCGGAGTTCCGCTGAGCGTTCCGATGTGAATCTGGAAATTATGATCAGCCCTGCCGATAATATTGTTGTACTGGTCATACGCTGTAAACTGAACCGGAACATTAAATCGGGTCCAGGAAGGGTAGCTTCCAAGATAGGATCCTCCCATAACGGTCAGGCTGTATTTTACCTGCAGGTTATAATAGCCGTTGGGCTGTGGCGGCTGATTGTACAGTGCTGCATTGGACTGTGGAATTAAAAAGACTTCCTGGTTGGCCTGAAGAAAAGTATTTAACGGCATTCCGATCTGAGGAATGGTGGGCACAGGTCCCGGATAAGCCTGTCCTGAAGTGGAACCCGGCTGAAAGGATATTTTGTTGGCAGGCATTGTATAATTTCCGTCCGTAGAAGTGATAGGCTGCTTCAGCTTCATGGATATTTTCCAGTAAGGAATATTAAACGCGCCGTTACCAGCCAGGGTAAAGGTATAAGCATCGGGATTGGTATTTCCGCTGTAGGAATTAATCTGTAAATAGCTGTTTATCCAGGAATTGTAATTGACCTGTGAGAAGCAGCTCAGGGAAATCAACAGAAAGAAACAGAAGAGTTTTTTACTATTCATAGCTGAAACTTAATTCTCCCAATTCCAGATTGTTGTTGTCTCCATAATCAATCATTACAGAAGCGGTGTACTTTCCTTTTTCAAGGCTTGCCGGAAGAGGGATATTCATCTCTCTTTTGTTTCCGGGCATGGAATAAAAGATAACCGGATCCAGTGATACTTTTTTTCCGGTTTGGGTATTCACAAAGTCAGTGTAAATTTTTCCGTCGCCCCATATATCGCCCTGATTTTCAAAAAAGAGGTTGACTGTATTGGTTGTTTTTCCGTATACCAGATTCTGGATTTCAAGTTTTTTCGTTTTGGCGGCAGGCAGCTTGTGGAATAATTTGATTCCTGAGCGTATGCTTACCTTGATATTGGCGCCTTTATGATCCACATCATCTACCGGATTCATCTGGCTTACATATAAAACAGCCGTATGGGCAGCCAGTTGGTCTGAAAGTGCATTAGGAACCGTAATGGTAACCTCAATATCTTTTTTTTCTCCCGGAGCCAGCGTAAAGTAATTATCTTCTTTTTTGACCGAAACCCAACTTGCGCAGGACGTGGGAAGGGTATTGGCAGGATACGTTACATTCTCACCTTTGCCGTCATATTCCCAATCTCCTAAACTTACAGCCAGGTCCAGAGAATTTTTGGCACTTACATTCGTTACCGTTATTGTCTGGGTATTGCTGTTTCCGTTTCCCGACTCAAAGTACAGTCTTGGCGGTGAAACCGAAACTCCTGTTTGTGCATATCCGTGAAAAGATAGTAGGAAAAGAAGACTGAAAAGGAGAAGAGAAAGTCTGCTCATGACGGAGATTAGTTTTTAAATGTTGATAAAGTGCTGTGGTAGGTACAACACTTTATCATTACAAAATGATATCTATTATTGAGAAATAATGGTATACGTAAGTTCAGTAGTATATACTGTTGGGCCTTGTCCCGCGATATAGTTATCCAGGTAAGTATTATTTCCTGCACCTTTATATTCAATATTGATTTTTTTGTCTACACCTCCGGTAGAAGAAGTTAACAAAGTAGTTTCGCTAGATGATAAATGTACATTCTGAGCATATTGGGCACCGTTTACAGCGTCCGAGCCTGCGCTTGCAATAATCTGGATCGTGTTAGCCTGGATGTTTTTACCTCCCTGCTGTAGTACATCGTTACCACCTTTTACTTTTACCTGGAATCCTCCTGTGCTGTAAATGCTTAAGTGATCTGCGTTAAGAGAAGATACCCCGTTGGCATAGTCATCTTTGGTTTCGTAGTCTAGGTTAACGATTTTTTGAGCGTTGTTAACAACAAGAGTCTGAATAGGTTTAAGTCTCACGTTAAGGGTTACATTCTGTTGTGCTTGTAATGTTGTGAACCCCAGGATAGCAAAAGAAGCTAAGATCAAATTTTTCATAAGGTTAAGGATGTTTTTTGTATTATTTGTTTTTAAAATTGCGGATGCAAAGGTAAATACAAAGAACATCAGGACCTTTGTGAAAAGATACTTATTATTTGTGAATTTTTACGAAGAAACAGGCGCGCACTGATCAGTACTTTTTATGAATAATTACATAAAAAGTATCATTTAAATGCTGATAAAATCACCATAAAGTAAAAAGAATGCTTAATTAATCTTAAACATTAATTTTACTTAATATATAGGGAATGAATAAATTGCAAGATTGTTATTCGATGCATAGTTATTTTTTTAGGCCTTGCTTTATTTTTTACTGAGAAATTAGAGTTAATATTAAAAAATTTTCGTCGTCACTTTTGTTAACGCTTAAATTTTCCATAGCATTTTCAATCTCATGTTGGATAGGATATTGCTCCTGAACCACTCCTTTAGAATGGTTAATAAGAGGATATTCTTCAAACTTTTCTCTGTTGCTTTCGGAATTACCGATTGTACTTCGATATTCATCATACTTTGCATTCAGCTGAAACCCTGTCGGACTTGAGATGGTTACAGACTGAACCTCCCGGAAGGAAGACTCGTTTCCATCGTCCGAAAATCCTGAGCCTATAGCAAGCATCTGTACCGGATAAAGCCTTACGTTAAGCCTTAAACCGTCTGCTGCCTGGGCAAATGATTTTGTAATAGCAAAATAGAACAAAATGAATATTATGTACTTTGCAAGCATATAACCTGTATTTTTCCCCAAAAGGTTACTTATGTAAATATACAAATTATTTCATTTCTGAGGGATTTTTTCCGGTATGTTTTTTAATAAAATTGGTAAAATTTCCTTCATTGCTGAAACCCAGATCATAAGATATTTCAGAGATCGTGGAATTTGAAAAATTCAGGGCTTTTCTGCATTCAGTAATGAGTTTTTCAATGATGATGTGTTTAGCTGTTTTGCCCAGTACATACTCTGTCATCTCAGTGAGTTTCCTTGAGGAGATATTAAGTTCTTCCGCATAATAAGCTACTTTCTTTGCCTTTTTGTAATCTCTTTGCAGCAGAATTTTGAACCGGTTGACATAGTACATATAGTCAAATTTGATGTCCTTTTTGATTTCTTCGGTGGGAATATGTAAAAGGGCATCCAGCATCAGTCTTTCTATGGCATTATGGGCAGCAGCTATATATAAGCTTTCGTCCTTTTTCCGGAAACTTTCCATACGTTCCAGGAATATCACCCTCATCTGTTCCACATTGAAGAATGGAGCGATGAATATTTCAGAATTATAATTATAAAAAAGCTGCGAATTGATAAAAAGGCTGTCTTTGGTTGATCTTTCATAAAAACTGGATGAAAAAGCAATGGAATAAACATCCGATCTTTTGGTTTCCCCAAAAACGATTTTCTTTTGGGGGCCAACAAAGGCAATATTTCCCCCTTTTAGCGGGTAGGGAACATTGTCTATCGTTAACTGGATATCTTCCAGAATGATATAAATACAAAAATATTCTAAGGTGTTGAATTCTCTTTTGTTGTTATTTCTGTTGATAAGATAATCTAAACGATTGATACTGAATCCTATATTCTTTAACTGATCCGTTATTCTGTACATACATTGTTAGTCATTCTGTCCAAGAAAAATTCTTGCAAATTTTTCATATAAATATAAAAAATTTACCAAATATCTGGTTTTAAAGAAAAAAATTAAGTCAGTCTGTACGTAAAAATACCCGGTGACCTTATGATCATCCGGGTATCGTTATCCTTTTTTTTTGTTTTAATTAAATGATATACAGTGGTATAGCTGTTTTTGTCCGAAAATCAAGGGTTTGTCTCTGCAGATACTGATGTCACTTTGCACATCCATCTTCTCAACCTCCAAACCGGCAGATATACAAAAATCACTGACAGAATTCCTGCCAATGTTCCCACCACGACTGCCATTGCTGTTGCATCCAGTTTATAATCTTTTGAGAAATTATACTGTCCTATAAAGAGTAAGGATAATACCAATAGTCCTGTAATCAAACCATGTACAATGCTAAGCCTGGTCATAAGTTTTTTAATATTCAACTGTTCATCTACCGTAAACTCTATGGCTTCCTGGCTGGCGGCATCCGTTACTCTTTTGATGATATCAATGGTAAGCACCACCGGAAGAAAAATGGCCATTGGCAGGGTAAGACGGGCCAGGTTTTGGGTCCCGGAGAAAAAATGCGTGTAGCCTAATTCCTTGAAACTGGCATAGGCAATAATGAAATTAAAAAATACATTCGGAAGGACATAGTAAATTGTACGCTTAATGAGAAAGCGTTTGAGGGTGGTTTTCTTTATTGGTTTGGGCTTCGGAGGCTTTATTTTAAATTTCATAGAGAGGTGGTCAAAAGCTCAATGGCTTTATCTTTTATCAGATGAGCTTCCTCTTTGGGAAGAAAATTTTCATTGGACATGAAAGTGAAGTCCATCTGTTGGTTGTATGTACTGGTGACTAACGTATTAGAATTCAGCCATGGGAAAGCCACGGTAGGACTAAAAACTGTTTCCAGATTGAAATTTTTATAATCATTCGGGATATTGATCTTTCCCATATTGGATAAGGTTATATCATGCCCGCCTTCGCTGGACTTCAGCATGTTGATCATACGTTCCACAACAGGATGCATATGTTCACCCATCCAAAGGAGTTCACGGGCTTCCAGCTTGTTGATTTTCTCAATAAGATCCTTTTTGATCTCTTTGGCATTACTCAGAACATCCTGGCTGCCTTTTTTTAAGGAAAGTTCTACCGTTGGGGCAAAAGCAAACAAATGATCATCTTTAATTTCCGGGATAAAATGACGTACATCTACAGGACTGATTACCTTACCTTTGGCGCGGTCTCCCTGAACATCACGAAACGCCTGCATCACCGAAGAACAAAGTAAAGCATGCACGGAAATTCCGTTGGCTTTACATTTTTCAGTGATCATTTTGGTGTCCTTTGGAGTCATTTTCCAATGAATGGCGTAGTTTTTTCCCTGATTTCTCTTTTTACTTTTCTTCTGTATGGAAAAGAATATTTTAGCAAACAGAAGGTAAAGACCGGCCTTATATTTTTTTATTCCGATGTTAAAATCCGAAGGCAGGAAGTCATCAACAGATTCAAAAGCAACATAAGGAATTAACGGACCATAAGGATTGTCCAGTAAGCTTAGAAGTTCACGTAGTAAAGTGACACCGGTGGTCCCATCGGATATACAGTGAGGCATAATCCAAAGGATTTCGGAAGTACCCTGTCCTTTTACCCATACTACTTCGGCAAGTGGTTTTTTGGGAGTTTCAAAAAGTTTAAACCATCCTTTTTCAGATTCTTTAAACCAATCTTCGTCTGTTTTACGCTCCACAATACGAAGGGGAATAGGTTCAATATCTCTTTGTCCCATAAAAAAAGGGTAGCGCCCTTTGTTATGATCAATATTGGTTCTCAGAATAGGATGCTTCTGTTGGATTCTTATTAAAGCCGTTTTAAAATTTTCTTCAGGAATTTCTCCCTTGATTCTTGCTGAATAAATACAATTTAAAGGTGTTTCCGGATCTACATACATGATCCTTTCCACCATCATTAAAGGTCTTTTGATCATGATACTGCAGTCTGTTTTATTTGTGATTGAATTGTTCTGATAACTTCATCACGGATTGCTACTACTTCAGTATGAGGTATATAACCTTCGCTTCCCATGATTGAAAAATCCATCCTTCCACGGTAAGTAGAAACCACCAGAGTTGTGGTGTTTCCCAGCGGACCAATGACTGACGGACTGAAGATGGTCTCTACTGTAAACTCTTTATACTCATGAGGAATCTGAAGTGGTCCCAGATTAGAAAACATACAGTCGTTGGAAGATTTTCCGTTCTTTAAAAGCCTTGTGAAACTTTTCAGTGCATCATGTCCGGACTCCATCACCATCATGGTGATATAAGGATCCAGTTTTGAGGCTTTTTGTTCTACAGATTTCTGCATGGCACGGAGATTCTCTGTGAAGCTTAGCTTTTCATCCAAGGAAATCACAATCATCAGCCCGAAAGCGAAGATATGATCTGCTTTAATCTGTTTGGCAAAACGTCGGATGTCTACCGGGCAGGAAACTTTATTGAAAGATTTTTTACCTCTTACTTTTTTAAATGAATGTAACAATGCAACACTCAAAAATGTATTGACAGTAACTTCCTGCGATTTGCAATAAGCGATCACTTGCTGACTTGTTTCCTCATCCAGTTTTCCATGGATCAGATAGTCATTCTGTCTTTCAACAGGTTTTTTGTTTACCGGAAGCCATTTGATGGCAGTAGCAGCCAGTCTTCCGATAAATCTGGCTTTCAGTTTCTGTCTTCTGCTGTTCAGAATAGGGGAAGGAACCACATCCTGAATTCCCATTATGGGATTTTCTATCCCGATATCGGCAGACGGATTGTCCAGAACGATAAGAAATTCTTTTAAAAAGGCCATTGCGGAACCACCATCGCAAAGACAATGGTGGAACGCAAACAGCATGTCAGAAACGTCTTCCCCTTTGATCCAGATAAACCGGATCAGGGGAAATTTTTCGTAATTAAAAGTGGTGTTCCATTCTTTCCTGGATTCCTCCTGCCATTGATCTTCACTTTTTCTGGTGACGATTCTTACAGGAATAGAAACAGGTTTTTCAGGAACATTAAACCATGGAATATTTTTTTCATCATGGCTGATCAATGCTCTCAGCCATGGGTGTTTATTTTGGATTCGTGCCAGAGCCTGCTGGATATCTTTTAAAGTAAAGGTACCTCTCAGTCTGAACGGAATAACTGCGTTAAAGGGTTCTGAGCCGTCTCCCAATAACATACGTTCTCCAAATAGCAATCTTCTTTTAATAGGTTGATTCATAGGCTAAACTGAAGCTAATATTGAATGTTCGTGTACAAAATTTTCTAACAGTTCTACGGCTTTATCATTTCCTCCGGCAAGCGTGAATGTATTGCGGACTTCCTGAGCAGCGGTTCTGTATTTTGGATTTTCCAATAATTCAAAAACAGTTTCACGAAGGGCATCTACACGAAGTCTTTTGTACCGTATGCTGATTCCGCAGCCTGCCTGCTCAATCAGTTTGGCAATATGGAAGTGGTCATATGCAATGGGAGTGATCAACATCGGTAAACCATTACGGAAAGTATCGTTTACGGTGTTGAAACCACCGTGGCAGATCACCATATCCATTTGCTGCATCACTGCAGATTGAGGGACGAAGCTGTTCACAATAAAGTTGTCCGGCCATTCTTCAAAAATTTCCGGTGGAGTAGCGGCAATTACCGTTACCGGCTGGTCTTTGAATGCAGCAATGATTTTTTCGAAGAAAGCTTTTCTGATATCTACCAACAGTGTTCCCAATGACACAAATATCTTTGGAGTGGTGGATGCATTCAGTTTATCCCAGTCAAACGGAGCATCGTTCGGACGTCCTTTTACCGGGCCTACAAATTTCATATGAGGCGGAACGGTTTCAAATCCGGCGAAAGCCTGAGAGGTAAATACCATATTGAGTTTGTGAGAATGGATGTAAATACCTTCCTCATGAATTCCCACTTCTTTTTGAAGGTCTTTGATCAGTTTTTGTTGCCATTCCCAGATTTTAGGGGCACTTTTTTCCGTGTCTCCCATCACATCCGGAGGAACAGGTGTTGTCGTTACACAAGGAATATGATGTTTATGAGCGAAAAGAGCCCCTCCGAAAGTGATACAGTCGTTCACGATCACATCCGGCATCCAGCTTTCTGTCAGTCTCGTTAATCCCGGCATCATCATTTTAGCGAAAGGAACATAGGTTTCTTCCAGTGCCAGTTTCATTACTTCAGGTCCGGAGCATGCAGGTCCGTCATCCTGTCTTTTCAAAATACGGGCAATTTCTTCCTGATACGGAACAAGATCTTCTTCAGGGTAGAAATAAGAACCTCCTTCAGGAATATGTTTACTGTCTAAAGGGGTAATCCCAAACCATTTTACTTCATGTCCGCGCGCAATCAGACTTGCTCCTACACTCAGAGTCGGGCTCACATGTCCGAAAAACGGAGGAACTACAAATAAAAATTTAGACGGTTTTTCAGGTTTTGAAGCCTTTGATATCGCTTGTTCCAATAAGTTAGCTGCTGTAGCTGCTCCTCCTGCTTCCACAAAAGAGTGACCTACTTTCTGAGCTGCTTCACGGTAGCTTGGAGTATTTAAAATCTGTTGTACCGCTTCTCTCAGGTGATTGGCTTTAAATCGGTTAAAATTCAGGCGCTCACCCGCTTCTGTACGCACCACACGTCCTGCAACATGCGACTGATCATACGCAATCGGAATCACGACCAAAGGAATACCGTTGGATAATGTTTCAGAAACGGTATTATGGCCGCCATGGCAAACTACGCCGTCAAAATGAGGCAGCAGATCCAGTTGCGGAACTTGTTGATACACCATAAAATTGTAAGGCCACTGCTCAAAAAGCTGTGGATCAGAAACGACTACAACGGTTAAATCTTCATCTTTAAAAGCATCAATTACCTTTTGGAAAAATGCCTTTTTATGATCGTGATCGAAGGTAGTTCCGATACTTACCAAGATCTTTTTATTGTCTTTGCTTTTTAATCTCTCCCAGTCGAATTCACATGAAACACGTCTTTCCGTAAGAACCGGACCTGTGAACTGGTATTGAGACGGCAGATTCTCCATTTCCCCAAAGAAATAACCGGAAGTCAAAACCAGAGTCAGAAGGTCAGACGTCGCCAGAGAACGTTCTTCCTGGAAACCGAGTTCTTTCTGCAGATCAATGATTTGATTCACTTCCCATTCGTGTACTTTTGGAAGCTCATTCATAATTTTGATGGCTGCCGGAGCGGTAACAGAAGTGGCATAAGGAATACCAAGAGTTTTGGCTGCAACCGGAGCTGCAAATAACTGATGATCTCCGATAATCAAATCGGGCTGCTCTATTTTTAATAAAGTAACAATACCATTGTAGCAATGTCTGTTCAGCGGGATAAGAACCTCTTCATACAGGAACTTAACGCTGTCTATACCATACACTACTTTTTTGGAGATAATATCGAGATATTGTTCACTTTCTTTTTTTTCTTCGTCGGTCTGATCGTACTGGATCAGTAATAATTTTCCTCCTTCGGGAAGTTTGGCCTCTAAAGTCGGGTCAAGGCTGATCCAGGCTACTTCATGTCCTCTTTCCAGCAGGGTAGCACCGATGCTTAAAGTAGGGTTGACATGTCCTGTCAATGGTGGAACTATAAATGCAAATTTAGCCATGGTTTTGTGTTAGGATTTTAGATAAAAATTGAGCAATCGTTTCAGCGATAAGCTGAGGTTCCTGGATAGGAATATTGTGATCACCCGGGATTAATTCAAGCTCAGACTGGCTGATTTGAGACTGAAGCCACTCACCGGTAGGCCTGCAGTTGGAATCAGCGCCATAAAGCAATAGCGCAGGAGCTGTTAATTCATTAAAACGGGCTTCACCAAGGAAATGTTTTTCCTTAATCATATCTGCTTTAATGCTGGTCTGATTAAACAAAAATTCATACATACGGTGGTTCTTCTCCATTTGTCTTTTGCCCATCTGTACTTTGGTGGTGTCTGTAAAGTTGGCCACGTAATGCTCAAGAAACTCTTTGCTGTATTCATCAATGATGTTACGGGCTTTTTCGTCCTGAGGATCCGGTGCTTCCATTACTACAAGCTGATTCACGCGGTCCGGGTATTCTAAAGCTGTTTTTAAAGCGATAAGGCCTCCGAAACTATAGCCGACAAGGTGTACTTTTTCCAGTTGAAGGTGATCTATTAAACCTATTAAATCGGATGACATATTGTCAAGGTCGTACCCATCCAGAAAGCGTTCACTCATACCGTGGCTTTTCAGATCGTACATCACCACATGGAAATGTTTTGCCAGAATTGGGGCAATATTAAAATAATAAATGGACAGGTTACTGAACATACCGTGGATGAGTACCACGGTTTGTTCGGCTCCTTTGTTGAGTTCCTGTATATGAACTTGTCTGTTATTGACAGTGATTATTGGCATTCGTAGATATAATTGATGATCATACTAAGGTCAAGATTAATAAGCTGGTCAAGATCCATAGATGATAACCAACCTGTAAAGTCGATCTGATCGCCAAAATGCGCCTTGATCTTTTCAGAGAAAGAGACAATCTCGATGCTGTCCATCTCAAGATCTCTGGTGAATGAACTTTCAGGAGTAATGTCCATCTCTTCTACAAATTCAGCACCTATCACTTCAGTAATAAAACCTTTTAATAAAGTAAAAAGTTCTTCGTGGTTCATTTTTAATGTTGCGTTTACAGTGTCCATCCGATAATATAATTTTTATGTTTAATAGTTTTGATTTCAATGTTGTTGATCCACAAGTGATCATCTTTTATTTCTTCGACTTCGAAGGCTTTAGGATTCCCTTTCAGTCCTGTTCCCAGAAACTTTCCGTAAGCTTCCTTGGCGACCCAGAAACGGGTGGTCCACTCCGCCTGATCTCTGTCTTTTAATAAGGTTAATTCTTTGTCGGTAAATACCATGTCATAGAATCCTGAACTGCGTTCTTCCATCAGTTCCATATCAATTCCTACAGATTTTCCATATCTCGCGATCCCAACAGCTTCTTTTCCTTTATGAGCCAGAGAAATATGGATGTTATCTGTAAAATCACTGATAAGGTAAGGTTTCCCCACTTCATCGGAACGGATTTCAAACGTAATCGGGAAGCAGGCATGATTTTTTTCTTTGCGAAGAAGATTTCTTACGGCATCTTTCACCGCTACACGGCTTACCATCCAGTTTTTCTTTTTGTTAGGTAATAGCTGCTGGTGATACTGTTTTTCCGTTTGGTTGAAATATCTTTTCAGGATAAAATCCCATGAAGCGACTCTGGTATAGGCCTGATGGAAGAAAAATACTTCAGGAGCAATCTCTTCTGAAAGTCTGTTGTGCAGTGGTGACATGGAAACATTCCATAAAGCGGCATCAATTTCCAGTCTTCTGTTTTGCCAGCCGGTAATGGCGCACCATATTTTTTCGTCTCTTTTCAGGATGATATCTGCGATGGCGAATTCATCATTCAATTCAGTCAGCATGCAGGTACATTCAAAAATACCTTCCTGATCATGCATATCTCCGAAGAATTCAATATCTCTGATTTTTACAGGGAATGCAATACGGTCTTTCACCAAAGTAAGCTGCAGCCAAAGCCCGAATAGCTGTCCTGCATTGTCAAGTAATGATCCTTTACCTCCGTTTCCTTTTATCTTCCCAATGATTCCTTTATCTCCTACGGCAGAAACTTCTGTAATTCCCTGATATTGGTCTCCATGGAACATGTGCATGTCGTAGATTTCTTCAGGGGTTCTTTCGATAGGTAAAAGATTACCGATGGAAAGATTGAAGTTAGGTGTTGGAACAGGAGCAGATTTTAAGACTACTTCTGCGTTGGCAAAGTTTTCAATGTCAAGATAGGCATGATTCGGTGAACGCCATTCTCCTTTTACGGTTTTTTCGAAAGGTTTGGCCACGTTCATCCATTGGAATACACTTACATTCATGATTTTATGAACCAATGTTCCCGGGATTTCTGCTTCTGCAATTTCTGCAAGCTGTTCAAAGATCATCGTCATCGGGATTACCGGTTCCATATCTGCTACATGAGCCCATCCTTTAGGCTGTCTTAATAAGCTGTGATCGATCAGGTAAGGATGACTTTCCAGCGTTACATATAAATCTTTTGTAAAATTTGTACTTCTTACGGGTTTTGGAGCAGCCTGAACTACAGGTGCAGGTCTTTGGATGGTGATTTCCGGACGGTTCTGGAATAAAGTCAATACTTCTTCCTGCATTCGGATCATATCCGCAACGTTGTCCTGAAATGCCTGTACCAGCGGGTGACCGCTTTTTGTGGCAATAGCCGAAGCTGTTGCTGTATATTGTTTTGGCGTGTCAAAAGACTGAGCCAACGCTTTCACTTCTTTAAAATTACGGATAATAGGAGAGCCTAATTCCAGCTTAATGCCTTTTCCTGAAGCTTTTTTCGAATGATTCTGAATCTCCAGAAAGTCAAGAGCAATCGTTTTTCCTTCTACAAATAAAGAAGCCACTACACGCTGTAACTGAGCTAATGCAGAACGGGTTGGAACGCTGGAAGCAATCGTACTGAATGCTTTTCCTTTCAAGGTATCATCAATAAATCCGATCAGTCCTCCTGTACCGACCTGAATGAAGACTCTTGCGCCTTCTTCGTATAATTTGTCTGTCAGTTCACGGAAACGAACAGGTTCTACCAAATGCTCTGCACTCAGTTTTCTGATCGCTGCCTGATCTGCAGGATAAGGTTCTAAGGTAGTAGCAGACCACAATGGAATTTTCGTCTGCTGGAACTGTGCTTTTTCCATTCCCGCAAGGATCACATCCAGTTTATCAGCGATAAAAGGAGAGTGGAATCCAGACTGGAACGGCAGTACCTGATGGAAGATCTGTTTTGCTTTTAACAGAGGAACCAATTCATCCAGAGCTGCATTGCTTCCGCAAAGAATCACCTGATTAGGGCAGTTGTCATTGGAAACATAGAGGTTTAAAATTTCAGCAATAAAAGGTTTTATCACCTCAATTCCGGCTCCTATGGCAATGAACTTGGAATCTTTTAGTTCAAAAGTTTCAGGATTCAGTACATCAATTAAGGCTTTTACAGAATTGGCTTCTGCTAATTCCGAAGAGTAACCGGCCAGCCATTCTCCTAAGCTGTGTCCTGCATTCATATCCGGAATAATTCCCAGTTTTTTAAGTGAATTATCAAGGATACTGCAGTTGTTGAAAATGTTTAAAGCATCGGTTAGAAGCCCTTCACCTTCTGTTTCGATAGGTGCTGACAATCCGAAATAACGGCTTACCGTTTCTACCTCACCTTTTGCCAGACCATCTAATCCAGGGAATACAAAGGCTACTTTACCTCCATCTTTTAATAATGGGGTAGAAGTGTACCAGATATCCTGTTTGTTTTTCCAGATGATATTTTTGGAAACAATTTTTATGGCTTTTTCTATTCTGGCAGGAGTTGGATCGAATATCGCAACTCTGAAATCTCCTTCGCCGATAGTTGTTTCATTATTTTGTAATGCAGATAGCAGTTCTTCATGAGTAGGTCTGGCCAAGATCAATACCTGATCTTTTTTAGGCATATCATACCCTTCCAAAACAACGTGTGCATTGATTCCTCCGAATCCGAAAGCATTCACCGCAGCTACTTTTGGTAGTCCTGTTTTTGACCAGTTTCTGGCTTCCTGTACCGGTTCAAACCTTGTATTCTGCATCTCCGAAGTCGGATTTTCGCAATATAGGGTTGGTGGTAAAGTATCGTGATGTAAGGCAAGACAGGTTTTAATTAATCCAGCAATTCCGGCAGCTGGCATGGCATGTCCGATATTGGACTTTACAGATCCGATACCTGCAGCCGGAGCAGCTTCTTCTTTTCCAAAGAATTGAGCCAAGGTCTGAAGTTCTGTTTTATCTCCAAGCGGTGTTCCTGTGCCGTGAGCCTCAAGGTATCCCACTTTATTTTTATCTAAATCAGCATTGATCCAAGCCTGTTCCAACGCTTTCAGCTGACCTTTTACGGACGGGCTCATTACGCTGGTTCCGGTACCATCACTGCTTACGCCAACGCCTTTAATAACCGCATAGATCTTATCCTGATCGCGAACGGCATCTTCCAGTCTTTTTAAGACTACGAAACCACAACCTTCTCCGATTAACAGACCATCAGCATCCATACTGAAAGGTTTGATCTGCTGCTGACGTGACATCGCTCCCAGCTGGGCAAAAATACTCCAGAAGGCAGCATTCTGTCCTGTGTGTACGCCTCCTGCGATCATGATATCGGAACGGCCTCTCTGAAGTTCCTGCACTGCATGATCTACAGCAATTAAAGCAGAGGCACAAGCGGCATCTACAGTGAATGCAGCACCTCCCAGATTGAAACGGTTGGCGACAAGTGAAGCAACAAGATTGGGAATTAATCCCATCGCAGTATCTGCTGCAAAACGACCTTTACGTTCCTGAAATGCATGCTTTACCTTTTCAATATCGGAAGAAGAAACGTGAGGCAGTAACTCTTGTAACAATGAAGAAATCTGTTCTCCGGTTCTTACAATTTCTATAGCTCGGGTCGCACCTGGGCCTGTGTAGTTTCCTTTACCAATGATGATTCCCGTTTTATCAAGGGAAATGTTTTTCTGAAATATACCTGCATCTTCCAGTGCTTTCTGTACCAGATCAAGGGTAAGCAGATGATCAGGTTCCGTTCCTTCAACGGCTAATGGCAAAATACCAAATGCGGTAGGATCGAAAGTATAATCAGGGATAAACCCTCCACGCTGACAGTAAAAACGGTCAACGGGACTTGTGGCATCACTGAAATGAACCGGATCTATCCGATCCGCCGGAGCGAGTTCGGTAGAATCAACTTTATTGACAATATTCTGCCAAAAAGTGTTGGCATCCTGTGCCCCGGGAAAGACACAGGATAGACCAATTACAGCAACATCTGTTTTTTTCATACTTTGTTTATACAGTGTTTTACCAATTATTTCCTGACATGATCAGCACCTGGCTTTCCGTTCCATATTTAATCTCGTTAAGGAAGATTTCTTTTCCTTCATCCAATGGGATCATGGAAATACCTCTGCGCTCGTACTCAGATTCCAGGGTGGAAGAGACCATTCCGGCACCTTTCCATGGTCCCCAGTTGATAGAGATTACTTTTCCTTTTAACCTTTTGTTTAAAGCATTAGCGTAATCATCCAGTACACTGTTGGCTGCGGCATAATCTGTCTGACCTTTGTTACCGTATACGGAAGCAATACTTGAGAATAATACTACAAACTGACAGTCTGAACGAAGCTGTTCTGCCAATACACGAAGCGGTTTTACTTTGGTATCAAATACACGTCCGAAGGAGCTTGTCGTCTTTTGTTTGAATAATTTATCTTCTAAAAGACCTGCTCCGTGGATGACTCCATCCAGACGGTTGTATTTCTCATAAATACTGCTGATCAGATTGCTTAAACCTTCTTCGTCACAAAGATCCAGTGATTGGTAAATGATGGTATTTCCAAGGTTTTCCATGTCACGGATAGTACGCAGGATCTGATTATTTTTGAAAATCTTCGTCGTTTCTTTTTCTATTTCTGCAGGAGAAGTGAATTGACCAGACTTGATCAGGAAACTTCTAATTTCTTCTTTGGTTTTCATCCCCTCAAAGTCTTTAGCCGAAAGCTCATTTCTCGGGTCTGCCGATCTTCCTACCAGAATATAGGTGCAAGGATAAGCCTGAGACATATGTTTTACCAATTCAGCAGTGATTCCCTGTGCGCCTCCCAATACCAATACCACAGATTTTTGATCTAGCTGGATATGGGCCTCATGTAAACTCGTGGATAATGGAGAAGGAATGATGTCTACCTGGTGTCTCTGATCATTTTTATAAATCACTTCAGCAGGTTTATCGTTGGTAAGGATCTCTTTCAATGTAATTTCAGCAATCTGATCTACTTCCTGAGGGGTGCTCAGGCTGATGAGTCTGCATGTTGTATTATCAAATTCTCTGGCTAAACTTTTGAAAAGTCCCGGATATCCCTGATGATGACGTAATATACTTGCATCTGTAATTTCCTGAATATGTGCAGGAATATCAGAAATAAGATATACCCATTTTGCTTTATCAAAATCCAGTTTCTTGATCAGATCTACATGATCGATAATACTTGGTTTATCAACGGCAGAGAATAGGTCTAACATAATTAATCCGTCGATATTTGAAAGATCTTTATCCGTATCTACTATTTCTACGATAGCTCCATGTTTTTCCAGAGTTTCTTTGATCGCAGAAGTTTGTTTGCTGTCATCCTGTGTAATGGCAAAACGTTTTCCCTGCAATACTTCAGTATTTTGTACTTTAGAAGCATCGGTAGGAGTGATGTCAAAACGAAGACGTGACAATACATTTTGAGTTGGCTCTGTAGTATTTTCTTCTTTCGCTTCCGGAGCTGCTTCGTTGGTTTCCCCATTCATTTCGCTGATCCAGCTTGCCAGGCCACGAAGGGTTTTAATGGCTGCCAGTTTTTCCATCACATCATCAGCCTGTTCAAGGTTTTGACCAAATCCGATCTTAGTTTTAAGATCACCGATGATTTCCATACGTTTGATGGAATCTATGCTTAAATCTGCTTCCAGATCAAGATCAAGCCCCAGCATTTCTTTTGGATATCCTGTTTTTTCGCTCACGATATTCAAAATGGCATTTTGAAGGTCCTCCAGTGAGAATGCCGGCTGAGCCTGTGGTTTTGAAGGCGCTGATTCGGCCGCAGATCCATTTTTTTCTGTCGCAGCAGTTGTTTCAGCACCTGAGAATTCAGTAAGCCATGAAACTAATCCGCTTAATGTTTTTATGCCTGCCAGCTGTTCCATAACGGTGTCTTCGCTGGTGTTTCCGTTGCCCAGAGTTCCCAATTCGTTACGAAGTGTTCCGATGATCTCAACTCTTTTGATAGAGTCGATACTTAAATCCGCTTCCAGGTCCATTTCCATACCCAGCATTTCCTGAGGGTATCCTGTTTTGTCACTTACTACCTGTAGTAATAGGGATTTAATATCTCTTGACGGAGCTTGTTTTACAGGAGCTACAGCTACAGGTTGCTGATGAACTGGCTGAACAGGAATCGTAGATATAGGTTGGTGTGCAGCAGCCGGTGCTGGTGAATGGTATACAGGAGCAGGGAACGCCTGAGGATTCTGTCCCATAAAGGAAAGCATCACATCGCGTTGTGCCTGTATCATTAATTTCATGCTGTTCAAATATTCCTGCAACATGCGTTCAGCAGTAGACTGGGCTTCCGTTCCGGGTGCCTGTGGATTATTAGTAAAATTGTTCATGGGAATTGGGTTTATAAGTGGTAATGCACCATTAGATGGCAGATTACCGGTAGTTGGGTGGGCAGTTTGCCCGTTAACACGCCAGATAGCAGGGCTTTTCTTGTAAAGCTCAGGTTGGTTAAGATCAATAATCGTAACACTTCTGCCGTCAAAAAGTTTATCAATGTTAAAGCTTCTGCCTGTTCCTAAATATTGTGCCAGCATGCAAAGCAGATGGCTGAATTTATTACGGCTGTTGTCTTCAACATATAGGGTGAGCTGATCTTTTTCAAGACAGGATTTGGTTAATCCGGTAAGTACTTTTCCCGGTCCTACTTCGATGAATATTCTTGCACCGTCATTGTACATGGCCTGAAGCTGTTCTACAAATCTTACAGGCTGTACCAGATGATCAGTAAGTCTTTCTTTTATTTCTGATGGATTCGTTGGATATACTTCTGCAGTGGTATTAGACCAAACAGGAATCTGCATTTCCTGGAAAGGAACACCTTTTAAGACTTCAGCGTATAAACCTTTGGATTTCGCTAGTAATGGACTGTGGAATGCACAGGCAACTTCCAGTTTTTTAGCAGAAATACCTTCCTGTTTAAGCACTTCCAGCAGTTTATTGATAGCTTCCGTACTTCCAGCAATCACACATTGAGTCGGAGCGTTGAAATTCACAGGATAGCATCCTTCAACTTTAGCAATAATAGGTTGTAAACGTTCTGCAGTAGCACTTGCTGCCAACATTGAACCCGGATCTCCACCTTCTACTGAATCTAAGATAGATTGAGCTCTCTTAACACTTAGGTCCACCAGTTTATCCTCTCCAAATACTCCAGCAAAGCATAAAGCCGGAATTTCACCATAGCTGTGGCCTGCCAGCATATCAGGGATAATACCTAATGATTCTAGGAATTTTGCCAATGCAAGGTCTACAATTCCTAAAAGCGGTTGTGCTAAACGGGTATCTTTAATGGTTTCTTTCTGTTGTTTTAAATCAGCTTCGTTAAAGGTTTTAGAGGGGAAAACTACTTTTTCAAGTTCAGGATATTCATCAATAATCTTACGCATAGCCGGGAAAACTACAAATAAGTCACGAGCCATATTGATTCTCTGGCTGCCCTGTCCCGGGAAGGTGAATGCTACTTTACCTTCTTTTTTATTCACGGTGAAAGTATCTTTTGTCTCAATCCCTAGCAGTACTAACTCAAGCTTCATCATCAGGTCTTCAGCGGTGTCTGCGACAATACTGAACTGGATTGGTTTTTCTGAGCTGATGCTTAAACTGTAAGCAATATCTTTTAATGGAATACCATCATTAATTTCTAATAATACCTTAACCTGGCTTGACTGTCCTTTCGCTTCTTCATAGGTATCTCCGCGGAAGACAAACAATTCTGAAGGCCACGACTGCATGGCAATTGAATTGTCCTGTTTAGGATGGTTCGCAATAACGGTATGGAAATTCGTTCCCCCAAATCCGAAAGCACTGATTCCTGCATAACGGTTTTTCTCTGCCCATAATCCACTTTCAGCATGGAATGCAAACGGACTGGTTTCTGCGTTATAATAAGCATTTGGCTGCTGAAGATGAAGGGTAGGTGGCTTTACACCATGATAAACTGCAAGGGAAGCCTTGATCAATCCTGCTAATCCTGCCGCACATTTTGTATGGCCGATCTGTGTTTTCACGGAACCTAAATGCGTCTGTCCTGGTAAAGCTCCTGAGCGACTGAATAAATTAGTCAGTGCACTTAATTCAGTTTTGTCACCTACTACCGTTCCTGTACCATGCGCTTCTACAAGGCCTACAGAAGCAGGACTGATCCCAGCCTGGGAATAAGCACGTTCCAGAGCTCTTACCTGACCTATTTTTCTAGGAGCAGTCAATCCAAGGGCTTTTCCGTCGCTGGATCCTCCAACTCCTTTGATTACTGAATAAATACGGTCACCATCACGTACAGCATCTTCGTATCTTTTTAAAACAAGGATAGCGATACCTTCTCCAAGAGCAATACCGTCTGCGTCATCATCAAATGTAGCACATCTTCCTTTTCTGGATAGGGCATGCGTGCTCGAGAACATCAGGTAATCGTTAATTCCATTGTGTAAATCTGCTCCTCCGGCAAGAACCATATCAGATTTTCCTAATACAAGTTCCTGACATGCCAGATCAATGGCTGCCAAAGAAGAAGCACATGCTGCATCTACCGTAAAGTTTCTTCCACCAAGGTCTAATCTGTTCGTAATCCTACCTGCGATTACATTTGCCAGAATACCCGGGAAAGAATCTTCAGTAGTATGTGGGAAGGCTTCTTTTACTTCTTCATGAAGTTCTCCGAAAACCTGCTTATAATATCCTCTGAAACTATAGCTGTTGGCCAGGTCATTACCTCCTTCAGCACCTATAATGACAGAAATGTTTTCTCTGTTGATGTGTTTTTCTCCATATCCAGCATCTTCCATGGCACGCTTGGCAACCAATAAGGTTAACAACTGTGTAGGTTCAATAGCAGCAAGGGATTGTGGCGGAATTCCAAATGCCAATGGATCGAAATCGATTTTAGGAATAAATCCTCCCCATTTGGAATGGGATACATCCGGTTCGTTGGAATCCGGCTTATAATAAAGTTCTTTATTCCATCTTTCATCCGGTACTTCGGTAACACTGTCTTTTCCTAAAATGATATTTCTCCAGTATTCATCAAGGTTTTTAGCTCCCGGGAAAATACATTCCATTCCTACGATAGCGATGTCCAGCGGTTTTTCCGTAGAAACGGGTTCTTCCGGTAATGCCGCCTCCTGAATATGTTTGTAATTATCTACAACACTTTGATGAAGAGCAGCCAATGAGATCACACGATTCTGCATGGTGGCTACCTGTCCGATCATATACATTCCTAAGTCCAGTTGGTCATCTTTAGGAATGTTGACCAATTTATCACCCTGACGTTCTATACCTTTAGCCGCAATACGTAAACGGCCTACATTCAATTTTTCAAGTTGTTCCCATACCTGCTTTTTATCCATTCCGGCAGCAAGAAGTTTTGCCTTTTCGGTATTGAAATGGTGGGCAAAAGCTGTATTTAAACAACGGGTTTCATGTCCGGGAGCTGTTTCCAGTAAAACGGTATCCTTCGCCTGCATTGCCTGAGATTGGAATTCTTCCTGAATAGCTCCGGTTTGTACAGCTTCGTGGGTATACAGATACGCTGTGCCCATCAATACCCCGATTTTTACTCCTCTTGCAGCCAATGGTGCAGCCATGATTGAAACAAATGCCGTTGAAAAAGCGTTATGAATTCCTCCCGCAAAAAAGACACTGATGTTTTCAGGATGATCTTCTTTTAAAATACGTTCAATTTGTTTTTCCCAAAGAACTGTACTGGACAGGGGGCCTACGTGACCTCCACACTCTCGTCCTTCAAAAATGAAGTTTTTAGCTCCTTCTTTCAGAAAAATATCCAGAAGGGCAGGGGAAGGAACGTGTAAAAATGATTTAATTCCTGCTTTTTCAAATACTTTAGCCTGTGCAGGTCTTCCTCCGGCTATCAAAACTACAGGAGGTTTTGCTTCTAATATATAGGATGTCTGTTCATCTCTTAATTCCTGTGGAGCAAATCCTAAAATTCCCACACCCCATGTTTTTTCACCAGCCAGTTTTTTGGTATCCATTACCAAAGATTTTGCAGACTCTCCTTTCAATAAGGATAAAGCAACAAAAGGTAAGGCTCCTGCATCTGCTACTGCGTTGGCAAAGGAAGGAACATCACTCACACGGGTCATTGGGCCTTGGGCGATAGGATAACTCAAGCCCAGTTCCTGTGCTAAAGAGTTGTGTTTATCAATTACTTTAAGTGCTTTGGCTTGTTTCAGGTGTCCATAGATGGCTTCTTTGAAACCGAAAATAAGTTTTTTCAGTGTTTTGAAGTCTTCATACAGATCCGTTGCTAATGAAATATCTTGTCCCATAGGGATATAGCATGTACTAAGGTCGAAACCTGTAAAGTGTTGTTTCAGATCTTCAGCGGTTGCATTTTCAGGTAAAGCAGGTGAGTTAGGTCTTACCAATACACGATGGTTAGCAATCACCTTAGTTTCTGTACCATTCAGTTTTGAGCATACTTCTTTCAGATCCTTAGGAACTGAACTTTCCGGGAACAACGCCAATTGGCTGTCCAGAACAATTCCTGTTGCTCCCAAAGCTTTTGATGCGGCGGCAGTATGGAGACCAATTCCTCCCTGTATCCACACCGGAATCCTCTGGATTTCTTTGATCACACGCTGGAATAATACAAACGTGGATTCATAGCCTACTAATCCACCGGCTTCATTTCCTTTGATAATGATTCCTTGTGCCCCTGATTCTTCAGCTTGTCTGGCCTCTTCCAAACTGGTTACCTGATAAATAGCAGGTACATTGAATGGTGTGGACATTCCGAACGGAAGGATCGCAAATCTTACTTTTTCCGGAATCTGCAGAGTGGTGAAATTGTCGTTAGAAAAATAAATACCATACGATGGTACGTCTATCTCGTCAAGTTGATGTAACGCTTCCTGGGCTTTCATTAGCTCATTTCCTAAACTTAGTACGGGGAACGCACCCGCCTGGTGCAATCGGGATATAAGGTTAACGTCCGGCTTTTCAAAAGGCGTCAGTCCAATAATGGTTAATTTTTTCATGGCGTGTTAATTGAATTATTGAATGATAGCAAGAGTTTCATAACAGAATGCAAGGTCTTTCGCTAAGACCATTACTTTTTGCTATGATATAGTAAAAATTGTTTTTGTTAAATCGTTAACAATATGTATTGTTTTATGGTAATTATTTAATAATCTATCGTTTGTTGATAGATTTTGGATTGTAGTAATTATATCCGACTTTTCAAAGGGCATCAGCCTGATTTTGGTCAAGTTTTTCATAGCATTTACGGTATAGAAATAGTTAATGATATCTCATAGCAAAACACTAATGTTATTCATATAAATAACAATTTTCTGTTATGAGGAAATAAAAATAATAAAACAATCATATATCTTCAATTATAAACGCTATTTGATAATGATTTTTTAATATGAAAATATCAATTGTTCAAATGCTATTAAAGTATATTTATTGTTTCCTTATTCTTAGAAACATGGCCGGTACAATCTTATAAATTTTAACTATAAATGGTTATAGTTAAAAAAATGTTAAGCAAATATAGGAATAAAAAATAAAATATTTCAAAAACAAGAGATTTGTTTTTAGGTATATTACAAAAAGATAATATACAATGAATACGGTTCTGAAATGTTAGAATTACCTTTATCAATCTGATAAAATGACAAAGCGAATTTAAATAAAATTAATCAATATATTGTGATTTAATTTGAATTATTTATGAACTTTTTCTATCTTTTTGATAAATAAATAGATAGGTATTTTTAAGAATAATTTAAATATCTTTCCGAAATTCATAAAAAAAGTAAATATAAAAGGTGGGTGTTTTTTTAATTTTTAAGGTAAAAGATCTGTTTATTAATGTGTTATGTCTATGGGTAATCTTTCTGGGATTTAATAAAACAATTGCTTTTTATTGTATTTTATGATTTTTATATAAAACTTTTGTATTTTTGTACTCCTAAAAACTCAATCATAATTTGATTTGATGAAATTATGATTTATACATGCCTGTGTTTGTAATAGTAAGCTCGTTTTCTCTTGTTTTTGCAATTATGATGATTTAACGGGTTTCTAATCTTATCCATACTCAATTCGTATTGACTTCCTTTTCAGAAATTGGCCAATTTCCGGTTGATCTTGAATAACTGTAGTCAGATTCAAGAGATCTGACTTTTGGGGTGCGTCATACAGAAATTTGTTTTTGGATTTAAAAAATACAACAAAAGAAAACAGGTATATATGAAACAGACAACAACTTTCAGATCAGGTACTCACAAAGAAAGGGTGATGGAGCAATATGATGCTGCATTAGCAAATTTTAAAGGAAATATCCGTCAACAAGCGGTCCCAACAAGCTTTGGAGAAACCCATGTTATCAGTTATGGAAATGAAGATTATCCTAAACTTATATTACTTCATGGAGCTAATTCTAACGCTGCATCCTGGATGAAGGATCTTGCTTTGTACAGCAAAGAATACAAAGTATATGCTATTGATATTATTGGGGAACCAGGTAAAAGTGAACAAAACAGACTTCCTTATAAAGGCAATTATTACAGTGATTGGCTGTTTGAGGTTTTCCAACAACTGAAAATAACAAAATTTTCTTTGGTGGGATTGTCTCAAGGTGGATGGCTTGCGATAAAGTTTGCAGCCAGATATCCGGAAAAAATCAGTCAGCTTGTCCTTCTTTCTCCAGGAGGAATTGTAAAAACACAGCGTAGCTTTGTGTTAAAAGCGATATTCTTTTCTCTACTTGGAAATGCCGGGAAGAGAAAAATCAATAAACTGATAACGGGTTCACAAAAAATAGATCAGTCTGTTCTGGACTTTATGAGTCTCATGCAGTCCTCTGTGAATGCAAGGATAGATAAGGAGTATATTTTTTCTGATGAAGAATTGAAAAATATGACCATGCCTGTCTTTTTTATAGGTGGAGCAGGTGATGTGGTCAGGGATTCTCAACAAATAAAAGAAAGACTTGAAGGGTTACTTCCTGATTTTGAATCCTATGTTGATCCTGACAAGGGACATGTGCTGGTTGGTCTGGCAGATAAAATAAATGCATTTTTACTAAAGAGAAGGAATGATTAATCCTTTATGCAAAGGCTCCAAAACATTTTGTTTTGGAGCCTTTGTGATAGTTTATGTACCAGAATCTTTAAAAGATACTTAATCCATACTGTTTTGCCAGATCTAAAATCATATGATATCCGGCCAGAGAATTTCCATGTTGATCTAAAGCAGGACTGAAAACTCCGATTCCTATTTTTCCCGGAACACTTACCGTAATTCCTCCTCCTACACCGGATTTGCTCGGTAAACCAACAGTTCTGGAGTATTCCCCACTGAATTCATACATTCCGGCAGTCAGCATCTGTGATTCTACTAATTTTGCCATATCTGCATTTTTATAAGTGGCATCACCGTCAAATCTTACACACTGGTTGGCAAAGAAGTATCCTATTTTTGCGAGATCTTCAGCAGTAAGTTCAATAGAGCATTGTTTGAAATAGTTGTCCAGCTGGTCTTCATTTCCTGAAATCAGTCCGCTGTTTTTCATGATGTAAAACATTCCACGGTTACGGTGTCCTGTTGATTTTTCCGATTCGTAAACCGATTTATTGTAATCTATGGATGGGTTTTTGGTAATATACCTTACCATATCCAGAATTTTAAGGAATGGTTTTTCTCCGTCTCCTGAGATCAATGAAGTGGTAAGGATTGCTCCGGCATTCATCATTGGATTAAGTGGCTTTCCTGTGGTTTCAAGATTGGAAAAATGGTTGAAAGGCTTGTCTGATCCGAAATATCCCATTTTATCAAAAATATGAGTTTCTCCTTTTTCATTGACGGCTACCATTAAGGATATGATTTTGGAAATGCTTTGCATGGTAAATTTCTTACTTACATCACCGGTGTTGAATACTTTTCCATTTTTATCAACCACTGAAAAGGCAATTGCTTTAGCATCCATTTTCCCTAGTTCAGGAATGTAATCTGCCACTTTTCCCTGAGTATAATAAGCTCTGTTTTTTTCCAGAATGGTATTTAATGTTTTTTCTGAAAGGGTTGAGAGATCTGCTGTCTTCTGTGCATAAAAGATTGTGTTTAAGGAAAGAAAAGCTGCAGTACAGATTCCTTTGGCGGAAAATAAAAAATTTTTGTTTCTCATATAAGAGTTGTTGAATATAATGTTTATGATAAGCCTTGAAAAACAAAGATAAATTATTTTAATCTTGTCGGCAATTCTAATGATTGTCCTTACGGATATTGATATGAATAGGAAATGCTTGATGAAGATTAAGTTGTCGAAATACATATAGTTTTTTAAGAATTAAGAAATGGGTAAAACTTATTATTCTATCTGTTTTGAATGTGATTAATTTTAATACAAATTGATATTATTTAGTAAAAAATAAATTAAATTTAATTTTACTTGTTGATTTTGGGATTTATTGGTAGAAACAATAGGATTTTATTTGATTGAAAATGGCTTGGAGACCCTGAAATTAAAAAAAAGATGATTTTTTTTTATATAACTAATGAGTTGGTGAAATAGCATATAAGTATGAATTTATCTATATTGTTGAAATTCAACTGTGAAATAATGTTATTTTTTCACGATTAAATGAGTTTTATATTATTATTTTTACTAATTTGACAAAAAATTAATAACACTTTTTTAATAACTATGAAAAACAACACCTATTTTGGTAGGCAGCACATCTTCAGATGGCTCCTGCTATGTTGGCTTCTGGTACCCTGGGTACTACAAGCTCAAGCTCGAATTACATGGACCGCTCAGGTCGGATGCCAGGAATTCCGTGGCGAAAAAGATGGTCAGATCCCTGACAACGGAATCGCTTATTCCTACATCAATTCATCCCAATGTCTCCGGGTCTGTGAGCAATCAACCGTAAAATACGAGATTCAGGGACCGAATGTTTCCAATGTCCAATGGACGGTTTCAGGAGGTACAGCAGCTATTTCAGGACCTGCGAATACCGTAGCGAATGTAAGCTGGGGAGCAGCGGGGAACGGATCTTTACAGGCGGTTATCACCTACAATGACGGAACTGTGGAAACCCAGACCATTTGTATCGAAAAGATTAACAGGCCGATTGCTAAATTTGAAATGTTAAACCTGACTGATACTGTATGTAGGAATACAACGATCTATTTTGATAATCTTTCTGAACAGAACGGTGGATCGGATATCATTAACTACTTCTGGGACTTTGGAGATGGTACAACTTCTACCGCTTTTGAGCCGTCTCATTTGTATGCTAATCCCGGAAACTATACAATTACTCTGACGGTTACCAACAAGTGTGGCTGCCAGGATAAAATTAAAAAACAAATCAAGGTATTAAAAGCTGATCCTGTACAGATCAACTGTGCTTCCGTAGTATGTGAAGGCAGTACTGAAAAATACAATGTACAGGATGGATGCAACAAAGGACAATGGAAAGTTATCGGAGGATCAATTGTCAACATTAACGGTAATGAAATTGAAGTGGTTTGGGATCAGGTAGATCCGCTTGAAGGCTTTGGATATGTAATGTACATGTCAGAATGTGCATGTCCTGAGTGGACGACAATTAAAATTCCTGTAGTTTTAAAAAATGCAAAAATTAAAGGACAGGGAGTGATATGTACTGGCAGACAGTATACTTATTCAATTCCTCAGTGGCCAACAACCAAAGTTAACTGGAATGTGACAGGTCCTGCGGGAGGTCTGCTGACGAATACTCAACAGAGAAACGAAATTGTTTTCTCCGCAAATCAGCCAGGGACTTATCATCTTACAGCAAATTATTTTAATACTTTATTGGGATGTGAAGGACAGGCTTCTATAGATATCGTAGTAGAAGCACCAGTATTGGTAAGTGGTGGTGTGGATGAAATCTGTGCCGGAACAAGCCAAGGATTTACAGCTGTCCCTAATGTACCGGTGATCTGGAAAGTAACAACAGGAGCATCTACGTATACTTCTCCACCCATGACAGGAATATTCAACTATAACTTTGCTACGGCAGGAACATATACTGTGACGGCTACCAAGCAAGGTGGAGGTTGTGAAAGTAATGGAAGAATTATTAAGGTATTACCAATTCCACAGGCACCTAACGGAACCATTTCCGGAGAAACAAAAGTATGTCCTGGAAAACCTTATGTTTATACCATCAGTTCAGTGGATCCCGGAATGGTACCGGTTTGGACTGTTACCAACGGAACTATTCAAGGAAGTAATGCAGGACAATCTGTTACGGTGATATTTAATGCCGGCGCAACGTCATATACAGTGTCTGCACAGAACAAATCTATCAGCAGTGCAGCATGTCTTTCAGCTCCGAAAACGTTTAACGTAACTAAAATAGACCTTAGTACTATTGTTATTAATCCAAAACCAGGACCTTTCTGCCCAAGCAGTACTCAAACTTTCAGTGCTAACCTGAATGGTATTGTTCCTGACTTTATGGAATGGTCGTTTGCCAGTTCCAACTTCGGAAGTGTAGTAGGCGGACAGGGTACAGCTAATATTACCGTAAACTTCAACGAGATTTCTTCAACGAGTACTACTGATCTTATTCTGAAAGTAGTAAAATGTGGAGTAACACAGATTATTACTATGCCGGTATCTTTAATTACGCTTCCGGTAGTAAGCTTTACCAATGTTGGCGGAATTTGTTTAGGATCAAATCTTACTTTTACAGTAAATCAGGGAACTATTACTTCAGCCACAAGTGTTACTTTCACTTTTGCTGGCGGAACGTTTACGACAGCCTTTAATCCGTCTGGGGTTTACAGCTTCCCGAATAACGGATATATCCAGAATAATTCAGGAAATAATGTTTCCCACACAGTTACTGTAACTTATGCAGGTACTAACGGATGTAATTATAAACCTACTGCAAGTGCTAATTTTATTGTATATCCTGAAACCATTATTACTGTTTCTCCGGTATATAATATTGCAGTTTGTGATCCTACCACAATGACACCGTATACTATTACGGCTAACAGCTCTACAGGACTTACCAATATCATATCCTGGCAATGGTATAAAAATAATGGTATTATATCTGGTGCAACTACCAACTCGTATACCATCTCAGGAGCAGGTGCTTTTGGAACGTATAGAGTGCAGGCTGTAGATATTAACGGTTGTGTGGTTTCTTCACAGAATATTAATGTAACACAATCATGCCCGAGCAGTGGAAGTTGTACAGCAAATCCTCAGATCAACTTCGTGCCGGCATGGACTGCTTGTAATAACATTACGGTTTCTGGTTTAACGTACAATGGAACTCCGGATGAAATCCAATGGTTGTCTGATACTTTCCTTACTTTAGTTTCAGGTCAGGGAACAGCTTCACCGGTATATCAGACTAATCTTGCAGGAGCACATCTTGTTTTTGTACGCCTGAGATACGGTTCATGCTGGTACAGCAAAGGGGTAGAAGTGAGAAAGAACTATGAACCTAAATTCAATATCAGTACAGTATGTAGTGGAAATGGTTATAGTGTAACACTTTTTAATACTTCTACAATATTTGAAATCAATCCGGCGTCTATTACCTACACGTTCACTTCGCCGGGACAGCCTACCCAAACAGGACAGTCTGCTACTTATAATCTTGCGCCAGGTACTTATACCTTTACAATGACGGTTTCTGCACCAGGGAAGCCAACATGTACTACTACGCAGACTATTACATTAGCTCCTATTCCTGATACATCTTTCTTGGTTCCAGCCTGGTTGTGTGCCCGTTCGCCTATAACATTCAGTCCAATAAATTATGTTCCCGGAAATACCTACACATGGATTTTTGATGGTACATCTTATATTACGACAGGATCAGGTGCTACAATAACGTATAATACAGCAGGAACAAAAACCATTCAGCTGAAAATTAAAACACCTATGGGATGTGAATATACTTCTGCTGTCATTGGTGTGAATGTAAAAGAAGCTACTCTGGATGGTACTATAGCACCTCCTTCTCTTGTGGCTTGTATGGGAAGTGCTCCTAATATTGTATTTACCAGTACACTTGGATCTCCTAGTCAGTATATCTGGATGAATGGCTCTCAGCCTGTTGCAGGTGCACCAAACTCTCCGGTATTCACACCTACGCAATCTGGTAATTACTGGCCTGTGCTGGTATCATCAGATGGATGTACAACAAGTATTATGAGTACCAAAGCAATCCCGGTAACGCTTAAAAATCCTCCATATGTAAATATATCAGGAACAGCGAATATCTGTGAAGGATCTTCAACGGTACTTACCGGTATTGTAACGGATAACACCTTAGAATATCAGTGGAAAAAAGGAAATTCTGTGATTGTACCATGGGCTTCTTCTCCTTATCCTATTGCTATAAGTACAGGACCATTATCTGCTGGTACTTATGTGTATACGCTGGAAGTAAGAACTCCGGGTACATCAGGATGTACAAGCAGCAAAAGCTTTACAGTTACTGTAAATAGCCCGCCGGCACCGATTTCTGTAACCTATAGTATGGTAGGTTGTCAGCCTTATCAGGTGATGTTAACAGCATCAGGGCCGTCTGCAGGAGTTTATAACTGGAGCAACGGAATGACAGGTCAGTCTATTACAGTAAATGAAGGTGGTGCTTATCAGGTTATCTACACGGCACCAAGTGGATGTAAGGTTGTAGGTAATGTACAGGTTCCATTAAGCCTTGAAAGTCTGATGTGGGTATTCCCAACAGGATGCTATGATGAATGCCTTAGAAAGAACTATGTTTTAGGACCAAAAGGAGTCTTCGATCATCATGATTGGCTGTTGTTTGGAAACAGCATCCAGAGTGGAAACAATGATTATATTTATCCGTTGTACATTGGTGCTGCAGGAACTTATCAGTTGCAGATTGACCATCTGGGATGTCAGTTTACTTCCGGAACCATGAATTACTATCCGGGTAAAGAATGTGGATACGAAACAGAATGTAAACTGGAAGCAAGTATCAAAGACATGAAATGGGTTGGAGATCACTATAATGTGTATGGTGTGATCTACAATGGCGGAAGCCAGCCGATAAGTCTTACCGTTTCAAGTCTTAATGGATTTGGAATTTATCTTCCTTCTATTATTACAATTCCTGCTGGTGGAGTGTATGATATGAACGCTAATCCATTGGCATTCTATCCAAACTCAAACTTCCAGGGTGCGGATGAGATTTTATTCTCCAATGAAACATGTAAGTTTACTACCAAAGCGGTAGATCCTAACTGGATGGGGATGAAAAATGCAGGAAGAAGTGTGACGGCAACTTCAGTTTCTTCTCTGAAAATGACACCAAATCCTGCGAAGGAAAAAGTGAAAATCTCGTATAATACGGGCAATGAAAAATTACTGGCAAAACAGGTTACAGTTTTTGACGCCATGGGCAATGTCAAATTCCGTAAGGAACTGAAAACGGCTTCCGGAGAGGTAGACGTGGAGGTTACCAGCTGGCTGCAGGGTGTTTATATTGTTATCGTACAAACGGGAGACACCTCATTACAAGGAAAACTAATTAAAAATTAGTAGCTTATAAAGCAGTGTTCTCTTCGGAGAGCACTGTTTTTTTATAGTATGTGATAATTAAATGAAATTTTATGATACGATTAAAAAACAAACTTTGGGGATTACTTCTGATAGTACCAGGATTATCTTTTAGTCAGGCTTATCAGTGGCAATGGGGAAAACAGGCAGGAGGATTAACAGGTTCAGCTGATCCGGGTTTTCATTATGTCTTTGATGAATCCATAAGGGATATTGTAGTAGACAACAACAATAATACCTATTTTCTTGCCACCATGCGTGAACAGGAACAAAATCTGAATGGCGCTTCTGTAACCAATTACGGTCTTAGTGATCTTTTTCTGTTCTCTGCTGATTGCGCAGGAAATATACGATGGTCCAGGCCAATAGGCGGTTCAGGAGATGGAGAAAATGCATGGCATATTAAAGTAGATAATAATGGTGGATTATATGTGTTGGCAACCCTTTATAACAATTCATATGCAGGAGATCCTAATGCTGTTCCTATGCACTTTGATGATACTCATACACAACCGCTGTATACTTATTATGATCAAACGATAGAACCGGCCCATAAAGCGGCTTTTCTGTTAAAATACAATACTTCGGACGGTACACTGGCATGGAGCAAATCTTTACAGGGAGATGTTAATTATTTTTCCCGCATGTGCGATGTTCAGATGATGTATATGGATTCTTCCAAAAATATTCATGCTGTAATGGGATTCAGAGCAGGAACACATCTGAATGGATTAATTACAGTGCCTTCAACCTTCACATCAACCTATCAGTATTATGCGGTCAAGTTCAATTATGATAACGGAAATATGACCCCCGCAACTCCTTTGTTACTTCCTATTACAGGAGATGCAATAAATATTGTAGGTAGAGAGGGAAAAGTGAATGTAGTATACGATGAAAGTTTGAATCGTTATTATATTGCTGGTAAAAGAATGGATCCTGGATTCAGTAATCTGGTTGATCTTTCCTATAATAATGTTCCCTTTACAAAAGCGGCTTATGTGTTTGCTTTTGATGGTACTACCGGAGCTGAGGTATGGAGAAAAGAACTTAATAACGGTACAACGAGTACTGATGATGAAATTCATTCTATTATCAAAGATCCCGTAACTTCAGATATTTATATTTCAGGACGGTATTTTAACGGAATAACAGTGCCTGCAACTTTCGGAACTTATACATTTCCTCTGAGAAGTTATGTGGAAGCCGTTCCGTTTGTTATGAAAATGAATGCTGCGGGTGCAGTACAATGGGCAAAAACTCCGGAAGCAATGTCTGGTCTTCAGTTTGGTTATCGTTTTACCAAAGGAACAATTGCCATTAATGGAAATGAAATAGCCTTTGCCAAAGGAAGCTGGTCTGATGTCTGGGGAAGCTATGCAATGGTACGTCCTGATGGAGACAGATCTGATCCTTTACTGGTGAGACTTAATAAAGATACGGGAGCGGTCTTGGGAACAGGAGAAATCCGTAGTAACTATTATGTTATAGATGAATTTACAGCAGTTGCTGCAGATAACGATGGCAATTACGTAGTGGGAGGTTTTTTTCACGATCAGCTATTTACGGATGCCAATGATAATGTCAACACAATGGCGGTTAATGTAGCAGGAGGGAAATCTCAGTCTTTTTTTACAAAATTTGCTAAGTCAACGTGCAGCCAGATGTCAGTAGAAGAAACGGCTGCTCAGGCAGGAATGCAATTATACCCTAATCCGGTTCAGGATGTATTGATGATCAAAAGTAAAGAGCCTTTGGTTTCTTATGAGATCTTTGGAGCAGCAGGACAACTGGTCAAGCAGGGAACTTTGAATATGATGCAGGAACAGATCGTATTATCTTCTCTTCAGACAGGAGTATATTACATTAAACTACATACAAAATCTTCAACAGTAACAGAAAAGATACTGAAGAAGTAAAAAAACAAAACTGAAAATTAATAACCTTATATATAAAACGGTGTTTTCCAGGAGAGGACACCGTTTTTTTATTGAAAAATATCGGTTTGTTCGCAATTTTACAATTTTTGGGTTTGAGGAATGTTTTGCTTTGTATAAAAATTTTACAATGAAAAAAATACTTATTCTAAGCTTATTATTACTTCTTACTTCATGGTCTGATGCCCAAAATAAAGATCTTAAGCCGGTAAGGAAGGTTATAGAAGCCAGTAATGCAATCTACGCGGAACTTGCCAATAAAAATGACGGTTCCATTCTTAGCAGATATACTGATGATGCATGTCTTTTTCCACCCAATGCCGCCCCATTATGTGGAAAAGAGCAAATACTTGATTTCTTTAAAAACGGCCCGAAAGTACATGTTAAGTTTATGATTCAAAATCTGTATGGAGATGGCAGAACCTCAGTAACCGAAGAAAGTTATTATGAGATGACAGATTTAAAGGGCAACAAACTGGACGATGGAAAAGTGATCGTTATCTGGAAGAATACAAAAGATGTCTGGAAGATGCACCGGGACATGTTCAGCAGTAATCATCCTGCAAAATCAAACTAAAAACCAATATTAACAGCCTGTTGGAGATCAGTGTCGTTTTTGATCAGCGAATGTCTGGATGCAGAAGGGGTAATGCCAGTGAATTTTTTAAACTCTTTGATAAAATGAGCCTGATCATAATATCCGCAGTGGTAAGCTATCGTTGTGAGTGATTCCGGGGTGTTGAGAACCATTGGCAGACTTTTGTTAAATCTTGTTACTGAAGCAAAAGAAGAAGGGCTTATGCCCATATTCGTAAGGTAAAGTTTTTGAATATATCTTTCCGATAGCCCTGAGCTTTGTGTTATAACAGGCAAATTCAATACATTCTGATTCATGAAAAGCTGCTGATTAAGCGCGTGGAGGATGGCCACTTTTTTAAGATGAGATTCATTTTTTTTCAGCTTTTGAAGAAAATACTTTTCTAAAACATTTATTTTTGAACAAAGATCCCCTGTATCCATAATGCGGTCATACAAATTTCTGTTTTCACTCCCCGTTACATCATACATATCAGTGGCATAGTTCGTGAATTCTGAAAGAGGGTCAGAAAAAAATAAAGTAGCGGCATGCGGAAATATCCTCGCAATAAGCACCGAAGTCCCTTTCGCTGCACTAAGCCGGGTGGGAAGTGTGAGATGTCCCAATAATTCTATATCGGGAGTGTTTTTGTGTTGGCCATTGATAACAGTAGCGGCAAAACCACCGGAAATATTGATAATGAGATCTATATATCCACTCGGATAAAATACTTCATCTCTGAGATCCTTATCAATGGTAACAACGGTGTAACTTTTTATATAAGGTGCAAGGCTGGCGGATGGTGAAATCTGCATAACGGTTAATCAGATTAATTCGTTGACGATTAGCTTGTTCTAAGTTAGGAATAAATACGATATGAAGAGAAAAGATCAACCTGGAAATTAAATTTCCATAATAAAACTTATCGTAATTTTTGTAACGGAGGTTTTGAAAAACCTATTCCGTATTTTTGTACGGAATTAAGCGGCTAAACTGTTTATTCCAATATATGAGCAATATGTTTTCTGATCATCATCAGGTAGGTGTGGTTTCTTCTTTTTCTGAACTTGTAAATACCCGTTTTCAGGGCGTTATGAATGCCATTTGCTGGCACAGGAATTTAGTGGGTGACTTTAAAGAAATTGTCACAAAGCTTCTGCTGAAAGATAATATTACGGAAGTTTCCAGTGAAGATCTTTTAGCATTGGAATTGTCAGAAGAGGGGAGTATGGCGAGAGAAATTATTTTAAATGACCTGCAGTTATTAACAGATTTCGGCGCATCTCCCGTCCTTAATTTGCTTAAATGTTATGAACGCGATGAGGAGCTCGGTTTTATTTCAACAGATGTGTACTCCTATCATGTCGACCGTTCACCTGTCGGGACGGATACTTTTCTTTGTACTTATCACGGGACGGCAAGTGATATCATAGCTAATGATCAGGTGGAACAGAAAATTTTAATTCCTGAAATCCGGGAACAGCTCAGAAAATTACATGACGGTACTGAAGATGAATTTGAAGACTTCCTGAAAGAGTATTTCTTTGATCTTCATTATCAGCCTAAGCCTCATGCAGAACCTGTCAATTTAGGGGTTGGTCATCTTTGGCGCATTGCAGTAGATCATCCTGATCAGGAAGCATTGCCTTGTGTTCACAGAGCACCTGTCGAAAATGATGGAGAGTATAGACTGCTGTTGATCTGTTAACTGATCTGTTATATCTTCAACGATACAAAAATCCAATATCAGAAAGATGTTGGATTTTTTTTATGATTAATCATAAAGTCGTGCTTTTAATTGTTTTAAATATTAAAAATAACAGGCAGTAAATCAGTTGATTGAATTATTTTTTTTAATCCCAAGCAAGGATATGGAAATTCTGTATTTATATAGATGAGTACTCAATACAATATTTTTTAATCAAAATAATAAATTCAAAATCAAAATGAAAAAATTCAATCATGTAAAATTGATATCAATGCTTGTGGTCTTACTGGCTATTCCTTTTGTTCTGGCAAGCTGCAGTAATGATGATGATGCTCCAAAACCTAACCCTGTGACGATCAGTTTTGATGATCTTAACGGTGAATACACTGGAAAAGCTGGGATATCCCAGGGAACTGTGAACGGAGAAACGGCGGTTGCTTTTTCGGCCAAGAAAAACCTGATTTCCTATTCGGAATTTCCTATGAAAGAGGTTATTTACTCAGTAATTTCTGATCCTGCGAAAGCTAATCAGGCCTTAACAGCCATCGGAAAAATAAAATATGACCTGGATTATACTGCGGTTCTATATCAGTATAAAAAGGAGATAGAACTTAATCTTCTTCCTAAAGAATTAACTGTTCAGGTTCCTGTGGATGGAGTAAGCAAGAAAGTGGTCATAACATTTACGGCTTCCAAAAAAGGGTTGTTTACCAAGCAGAACACACAAAATATGAATTTTGAACTGCTTGCAAGTAAAATAACCGTTGAAGGAACGGCTGTCAATCCTTTCAATCCTATAAAATATAATTTTCAAATGCTGAAGAAATAGATGCAGTGAGAATATTGTACAGATGCACTTAGACAAGTGCATCTGTTTTTATTTTACCTTCTTGATTACCATTTGATTTTTATTTTGGGAACTACTTTTTTTATTTCTTTGGCTACATTAGTTCCCGCTTTTCCCAGTTCGTTGCTTATGTTTCTGACCACTTTTACCGCTTCATGATTTTTCCCGGGGCCATATTGTAAATCATGCACGGTAGTATTCCATGTTTTGACGATATCGTTATTAGGACCAAACTGACCTTTTAAAGCGTCTCCAATTTGATTTAGTCCTTTAACGATCGTATTATTTTTTCCGAAACATCCATTATCACCGCCAACTCCGTTTGTTAGACATTTATTTAATTCACGATAGGTTAACTGGCCGCCCGCACATCCTGCAAATGCATACGGCTGTCCTCCGGTGCTTACCGCGCACTCAACGGCTATCTGGGCTTCTGTATTCAGATTAAGTTTACTTGCTCCATAACACACGGCAGTTCCCATAAAAGATATTTCGCCACTGTTGGCCTGATCTTTAAAGCAGGAAACTAATTGCTTGAGTTCAGGATCGTTTACTTTATCAGCAAAACAAAGGGGATACATTTCATAATTGCCGCCATATTCTTTATAGCACTTCAACATATCCTGAGTAATCTGCTTTTCTTTTGAACCGCCTAAAATACTCAGCATACAAAGACTCTGTTCCTCCATGGTTGCCGAGTTTTTGGCACATTTATAAATTTCAAGTTCTTTCTGTCCTGCCATATTCGTTACCATACAGTCCCCGAATTTCATCTGATTTAATGATCCGTCAAAATTCAAAGAATTTTTATAACAGTCCACGGCATTCTGCTCACTGGTCATCATGACATCCCCATAAGGTTTTTGCTCGTCAATAATCTGGGTAGGTAGCGGTCTTAGTCCTTCAGCGGTTTCAATTCCTATTTGATTATCATACGTAGGTTTTGGCAGATACATAACTGGCGGAGGAGGAACAGGAATATTGGAATAACCCACGACGCGGTATCCATATCTGTAATCCAGCTCTATAATGTTTTTATTGAAATCCAGGAAAAAAGCCTTTTGATAGGGAACAGCAGACGGTAAGCGCAGATAATTAATTCCGGTCTGATCATATACGGCCTGGCCGGCATTTCCCGGATTGCCATCCTGAACAATTACGCCCGTATTATACATCGTAAAAGACTGACCATAAGTAGTCAAAAACATCTGCCCGATAGGATAAACCTGTGCCAACAGGAAGGAACAGAAGCTCATCAGTGAAATCAGTACACTTAAAATTGATAGTTTTTTAATAATTGCGTTCATGATACTTATTTTTGATAAAGGTACCCCCGCAGACCAATATCAAAACATTACCCTTTTTCGCTATTTTTTTTAAGTTGAAGAGGTAGTCAATTTCTGAACGATATAAAAAGTGTTAATAATTCGATTTTGAAGTGAAATTTTATGTATTTAAATTTGTAAGAAACCATATTGCATGAATACTGTAAAACTCGGAGATGAATTTGAAGACAAATCTTACAACATTATTGAACAAGCATTAAAAAATAATGACTTAGGACTTATACCAAAATATTGTAAAATTTACCGAAAGAAGCCTTATTATTCTTTTAGAAGAAAAGCAGATATTATTTTTGATTTAGCTATTGAGGTCACTCCTCCAAAAGCAAAGAATCCTACCTTATTATATTTGATTGAATGTAAAAACTATACAAGTGCAGTACCTGTTAGTGATGTCGCCACATTTGCTGAATATATAAGTCAAATAGAAGGCTTTGCAATAAAAGGAGTTTTTGTTTCTAATAATCGTCTACAAAGTGGAGCGTTAGAAACTGTTAAATCCTACGGTATGATGTTGATTGAAGTAAATGATAGTGAATACAATATCCTTTTACATAGAACTGATAATCTGAAGAATCAAAATGAAAAAGATATTGAACTGGATGAAAAAATCAGAAAAACCATCGAAAATGCACTACTACCGAAAAAAATAGAAGGATTAAAACAATTTTCAGCGCAGCAAATACAAAATATAGCAAACACATTTCTGAATGAATTTGATAGTTCTATCTTGGCAGGTGCATATAAATTAGATTTAAAACAACTAACCACTTATTTAGAGAAGAAATATCAACTCAAAGTAGAATATGTTAATCTTTTAAATAATGATGGAACAAAATTGTTGGGTTATTTTGATTCAAAAAGCAATAAAATTTTAATCGATTATACAATAGTGGGTACAGAGCGTTTCCCATTCACTCTGGCACATGAAATTGCTCATTTCGTTTTACACAGAAATCTTAAGATGAATCAAACTGTTTATAATAATTTTAAAGATTCAGTGCATAATATCTTTACTCAGCAATATGAATTGAAAAATGATAAGAATTGGATTGAATGGCAGGCTAATAGTTTTGCATCTGCAATTTTAATGCCTCATACTTCAATATTAGCAAGACTAATAGAAGTGCAAAGAAGAATGGGAGTTAGTAGAAATCAAGGTACAATTTATGTTGACCATCAAGAACAAAATAGAAAAGATTTTCACACTTATATAAACTATTTATCCAATTATTTTGGAACGAGCAAACAAAGTGTTGAATACAGATTAAAATCATTAAGCATTATAAAAATGCCCAAAGATGTTAAAATTAATTATGCAAGTGAACAAGAAAGGATAAGGCAAGAATCTATTAGAAGAGCAAATGAATTTATGAGTCGAAACTTCTATGATTAAAATAATTTTTGTATGAATACAATTTTACAGATAATACTTCTTACCGTTATATTTTCAAATTCAATATTTTTAATGTTGGGAAAAAATATATCGTCCTTTAAAATATTTAAATTAAGTTGGATTATCGCATTAATAGATATTTTAGTAATCTTATTCTTTTTTGAACTAAAGCAATCTATTATCCTTTATATTACCTTTACATCAATTATAGTTGTATTTACTTTAGGGCTAAGAAGTTTTGTAAATAGTTATAGTACTAATACGTTGCAAAATCATGATAATAAAAAACGACTTGTCAATTTCTTCGCCTATTTTTTACTCTTCTTTTTAGTGATGCTTACAATTGGCGTTATGAAAAATCTTTTATTTGATACACCTTTAGAATAAATGATTTAAAATTATAAAATATTTGTTTTGCAAAACAAAGTCAGTAGACTTCGGAAAGCGTGAGTTATGTGTGGATAGACTTAAATAAATTTAAAAAACAGCCTTGAAAGGGCTGTTTTTATGTTTTTGGATTTGAATTTTTTGATTGTGATAGAGGAAATTGGATCTACTTTCGATAACGGAAATAGTATTACAAGAATAACAAAAAGAAAAAATTAGTCTTTACTTTAATGTTGGTAGTATCAACGCTTTATTTTTGCACAAGAAACGGGAAAAGACAAAAAATGTGATTTACCAGCAAACTGTCTAGAACCTACGCCAGATAAGAAAATCCAATCTTTTTTGAAAAAAGTCGATGCAACTATTGAAGACCTTAGAAAACATGTTGCACTAGATAATGACTGCAACGAAAGTGATGTTTTTATACATTTCAGAACAGAAAGCAAATGGGATTTACGATTTATGTACAAATGGTAAGCTTATGAAGTATAAAAGGATGGGATCTGTGTTTATGAAAAATAACCAAACCCCTTTTGATGTACCAAAATGATGTTACATATACCACAATTAAAATTTAAACCGTACGGCATTTGGGATGATGTCTCATTTGTTTCGATACTGTTCGCGTATTTCATTTTGTATATCGGTTGCGCATATTACCTCATGAGATCTTTAAAACTCACCATAAATGCAGTCCAAAAGTATTTCAAAAAAGGGAAATGCTAAATAGCTCAAAACCTTTTTTTAATACGACATGTTTTGAAGTTGATGCAAAATATATTTGTAACAGTTAAGACGAGAAAATTTGCTTCAATAAATCTTTTTAATGTGAAAAATTTGTCTCGAATAGTTTAATTTTTAAATTTGCAAAAAAACAAAAATGATGAAACTCTTAAATTTAAGAGCAGATAATTTCGAGCTTGGTAATTATCTGCTAAAAAAGCATACATGCTACAAATTGTAATAATATCATTAACAATAAAAATCTATTTGTCGTTGTATGTAAAGTACAAATGAGATAAAATTATTTTGAACAAATGAAAAATTTAAATCTATTTAAAATAGCTATTTTCAGCCTATTAGCTTTTACAACCTCCTGTCGTGAAGAACTTACCGACACATCATCTGATAAAACTAATATAATTGATCAAGCGGCTGTAAAAAATGGAAGATTATATTTTCCAAACAAAGAATCATTATCCGCTACTTACAAAAACCTAAAAAAAGAGAACCTTGAATCAGTTCAAAATTTTATTGACGAGAAAGGAATTGAGTCTTTAGTTCCAGTCATTACTCAAAAAAATGAAAATAAAGTTATTTCTGAATTAAAATCTAGGAACGGGGAATGGACTTGATGTAACAAGCTATAAGTGGAATTTTTCAAAACCTGATGCTGTAGCAGTTAGTATGTATGGAATAGCCAAGAAAAATGGAGCTTGGCATGGAGTAAAACTTAACGCTAATTAAAATTATGAAATATTTTTTTCTTGTATTTTTCCTTGCAATTACCTCTTGTATTTCAGATGAGAATTTAAGGTTACAATCGAACTCTAAATATCAAGGGAATTACATCGGAAACTTTAAGGGAGATTTATCTGGCGAAATAAAATTTAACGTATCTGATACAGGTAACATGGAAGGAACGATATATTATACTACTTCCAATATTTCTGAAAGTATATCAGGATATGTAATGATTAGTGGTAAATTTGATGCAACTACAAAAGCTGGATTAAGTTTTTCAGGATATTTAAATGATAAATCAATGAATGGTAAATGGACAAAAGGTAATCTCACTGGGAATTATGAATTTTATAAAAAATAATATGATGAAAAAAATATTTCTAATTTTATTAGTATTTACTGTAACCCTAATGTATTCGCAAGAAAAATCATCAATAAAAAAATCATTCTTTGGAGTTCAAGCTGGACTTTTTGGTGCAAATGTCTATAATGAAGTCAATCTTTCTGAATAATTTACACTTAGAAGTGAGATCGATTTGAATGCGGGGATTTGGGGAGGAGATTTGTACTCTAAAACAGGTTTTGCATTAGCACCTGCTTTGTCCGTAACTCCCAAATGGTACTACAATATTAATCAAAGGCATAATAAAAGCAAGAATACTAAGTATAATTCCGCAAACTATCTTTCTGCAAAACTTGGATTCGTTCCTGATTGGTTTGTTATTTCAAATGTTGATGGAATAGAAGTAAATCCAATGATTTCATTGATTCCTACATGGGGATTAAGAAGAAATTTTGCAAAAAATTTCAATTATGAACTTCAATTAGGATTAGGAGTGGGTAAAATTTTAAAATCTGACTATTCACTTCAGGTAGTTCCTAATTTAAGTTTTAGGATTGGGTATGATTTTTAAAATCAATATAAAAAGACAGGCTTTAATTAGTCTGTCTTTTTTATAGAAATTAATCCTTTAAAGTTTTAAATACAACTAGGTTGCAAGTCATAATATTGACTATATTATTTAATTCAAATAAATATGCCACTCTATCTCTCTATTTGGATCCCATTTCATCTATTATGTTGAGATTTGAGATATACACCGCTCCGCAAAGTCTCCTGACTTTGAGTCAGTAATAAAGCTCCAAACTTCGGAAATTTCAAACGAAGGACTTCAATAAACAAAAAAAAACAGCCTAAAAAAGGCTGTTTTATATTTTGAATTTAAAATTCTTAAAATATGATAAAGAAGGTTGGATCTACTTCCCGATACAGCATCTATAGAAGTCTTTATTGATGGTGGTTTATACCATACAAGGTGTACAAAAGTGGTACAAGATAAAGATGCTGCAACATCTTTTTTTTCTACTTTTCCGCACGCATCTCATCACAGTAAATGATTGTAAACCAATACTTTAAAATACTTCACGATAAATTTAAAAATACATTTGTACTACTTTTGTCCACCTCCAACCTTATAAAATATTGAAAATTAAATAATTAACAATTCCCGACTGCAACGGTGATATTTTATATATTTCGCCAGTACACCTCAATTTTCATCAATTTTAGAAAAAAATAAGTTCAGAATTTCAACAAATTATAGCTCAGTTTTTATATCTATCTAACTTCTTGGAAAGCATTTCGTAACTCGTCTTTATATATCGCAATTTTAGAAACAACGCAACTTTCAAAATTTGCAATAATATGTCTACCCCACAAACAGTACTCATTTCTAACATTATCTAATTCTAAGACTTTAGTACACTCTGCTTCTAGCCAAACTTTTAGACCATCATCATTAATTTTACCCATTTCTCTTGCTGCGCAAGCTAATTCAATATTCTTAATAATTTCATTTAATTTAACCTGACGGGCTGCCAACAAAGGATCTCTATATAATTTCAATATATCAACTGTCTTTTCTCCTTTTTCACCGATACCCTGTATTTGTCCTACGTCATTAAATGTCAAATAAGGAGTCGGATCCTCATACTCCGGATTAATTAATAATGGTTCTTCATCTAATAAGGGAGATTGATTGGCAATACAATGTGTTCTGTCAAATGAAAGTGGTGAATTTCCTATTGGGTTTATTGCTCTGGCTCTATTGTTGAAATCAACTAAAGGAAATCTATTACCTTTTGCATTTTTACCATTACAACTTGGACAAGATAACAAAAGGTTGCTCCACTCCAAACCCAACCAATAATAACCAGGGTGGGATAAACTATTATTATCAATTTCATCGACTTTAGCCTTTGGTCTAAAATGTTCAACCTGTAAAGTCGCTACGTGATCAACATATGATTCACAATAATAGCATTTTGGTTTATCACCCGCATCAAGATTATCTTTATGCACAGAAAATGCTTTAAGCTTATTAACTACAACTTCATCTTTATAATAAGTAGTATTGTACTTATCACCATTCATTTCTGCAACTGCGCGCTCAATTTGCCTAAATGTCCCAGGTCTTGTCAAAGGTTCGGGAATATCATTGTAATCTTTTCTAGTTATCTGAATCATTATCTATTCCTAATTGTATAGTTCGTTCCGTGATCTTTCTATTCAAAATTTTATAAAATGCGGCTTCTTGATAATCGTTCTCTGTTATCAAACTCTCATTTGGATTATGTTGAACATTAATTATGGAATCAAAGCCAAAAATAGGTGAGCTTAAAATTGTATTAGGTAATAGATTTGAAATGTCTATATCTAACATTGTCGCTTTGATATTATTATTCTGATCTCTTTCAACCGTAATGAATACACTCTCTTCAGGTGCACCAATAAAAGGTATTGGACTATGGGAAGAAACAATAAATTGAATATTAGGAAATGTTCTTGAGAGGTTTATTACTAATTCTTTTTGTGCTTTAGGATGAAGGTGTAAATCAATTTCATCTATAATAACAATCCCTCGTAATTCTGCTGGATCAAGAATGTCAGATTGTTGATTGAAAAGACGAATCAGAATATCACCAAGCATCGCAATAGTACTCTTTGTACCAGTTGATAATTTTTCCCAAACTAAAGAATATTCTTGATTCTGATCATTAGTAAAAATGTACTTTGTAATTTTTTTGTTATTTTCAATGGTAAATCTAATATCAACTAAATTATGAACAACATCAATTATTAAAGACTTAATATAATATTCTCTTTTTTGAAAAAGATTCTTTTCCCGCTTTGATCCAGACCTCCAAAACTCAAACTGTTTGTCAATACTTAATAGTGGAGTTCCTACCTTAAATAAAGATTTGAAAGACTCTTCTTTATTTAATTCTTTTTTAAATTTAGCCTTATTCATCTTATCTACCACCATATCAAGTCTATAAGGACCATACATTGCCAACCCTTGAATGTATGGTTTTCTTTTACCTTTTACTTCACCATTTCCAATTCTATTGTATTCTTGTAATTTATTTTTATAAATGAAGTTGGCAATAACTTTAAAATTAGGATTTTCTTCAAATTCATTTTTTGACAACATTCTATTTCCCAATGTTGTTGCCATTGCTCGTAAAAGGTTCGTTTTACCAGATCCATTCTCACCTGTTAAAAATATCCACTGATTTTTTTTGTTTTTTATTTCAATCGATAAGTCATTTATTAATCCATAATCTTTTATATTAATTGAAAATAATTTCCAAGGCTTATCCTCTTTGATAACAAATTCATCTTCATTATCAATCTCTTGCTTGCGTTTTCTATACTGCCTAATTTTATTATGTCTTTTTAGAAATTCTTCTGAACTTAAAAATGAAATTTCATTTTCACTTGATCCCATCATCTCAAAAAAATCAGAATTACTCCTAATAATATCATCAATATTTTCTTTATCTGTGTGCAGGAAAAAATCAAAAACAGACTTGTAATCGTTTAGATCATATATGCGATTACTGTATTCAGAAAAAACATTATCATACTTGATGATATATTTTTTACCAATTTTTTCTAAATTTAGTGTTCTTTCTAAAAAATATCTTTCAATAAATTCTTTCTTGATAGTAGAATCTGAAACATTAATTTCCAAGGTGCATTTTCCCTTGCTATCAATTGTGAAACATATATTCGGAGTTCTATTTTTCCAATCCATCCCTTCCCAAAATGATATTGCTAAATAGTTTTCATTTCCGTAAAACCAATACCCTTCTTCCAATCTATTTGCATGATTACTTTTTCTAAAAGTAAATTTTAGTTCAGAATTTCTTTTCCTTTGTTCAAGCAGATATAAATATAATTCTTCATGAACTTCAACAAGATCCAGCATATTTTTTATTTTAAAATTTTAATAAAATCTTCTACAAAAATGAATAAGAATAAACATGCTGATAAACAGCAATACTTTTTAAGCTTACTTCTTCATCAGTATATTTATTTTCGGGAAGCCATAGTAACTGTTCATATATGGTAGCTTTTATACTGGCTTTTACTTCACGAATTTCTTTCCAGTGAGGAATATTTAACTTTTCATTTTTGAGAATTTCTAAAGTTTGTGCTGCCACTTTCTTCACTTTTTCTCTTTCTTCTTTATCCAAATTTTTATCCTGAATTAAAAGATCAAAAATGGATAAGGTAGGTTCATCCAAATTTTCTCGATAAGCTCTTTTTTCTTCTTGTGACAGGGATTGAACAAATGCTGACAATTGCTCAAAACTGCGTACAAGTTCTACTTCAGATTTACCATTATTGTAAGCTTCGATAATTTCTTTATAACGTTCATAAAACTCTAAACGTAAAGGATTCTCTTTAAGCATCTGTTCTAATTTTTGTTCCACAGCTTTATTTAGATCATATACTAATTCATTTTTTCTAGGGATTTTCTCAAATGCTTTTTTTAATGCATCAATATTTAAATTAGACAAATCTATCATTGTATAGGGATTTTCCTGAACAGTATCGACCACAACGGAATCATTGACCACACTCTGTAAACGTAAAATAATCTCTGTAACATCAGCACTTTTTACTTTTTGATTGAGTTTACTGTAAATGGCATCGATAGCGTTATATTGTGGAGTGAATTTTTTTGCCTGTTTTTCAGGAAAAAGTGCTTTATACTTTCTAAATACGTTTCTAGCCGCTATCTCAAATTTAGCACGGGACTCGTCATTTCTACAAACAGCATTCGCTCCATTATTTACTGCCGCAATTTTTCCCATAGCTGTAGCTTCAATTAAAGTATCTAAATTAAAGTTTTCTTCTTCTAACATTTTCACTACTTCATCAATAGCTTCCTTGATTTCGTCAGACATTGCTTCTAACTGCTCGAATGGTTTTTGATTATCATTCTCATCCCCTTTTTTACCTTTATCTCCTTCTCCGTAGACAGCATAAGCTTTTTCTAATTGCTGATACACATTACCATAATCAACAATAAGCCCGTTTTCTTTTTCATCATCATACACTCTGTTTGCTCTGGCAATGGTTTGCATTAAAGTATGTCCTTTAATCGGCTTATCAAGATAAACTGTTGAAATAGCAGGCGCATCAAATCCTGTTATCCACATCGCACATACAATTGCCAATCGGAATGGATGCTCTTCATCTTTAAATTCTTTTTCAAGATTTCTTTCAACCATTTTGCGACGATGCGTTTCAATATCCAAATTGATTTTTTTGAATTTATCAATTTCATTTTGTTCTGAACTAATGACAACACAAACCTCTGTTGAAACAACTAAGTTATATTTACGTTTTAATTCCTGCTCTTCCTGAAGGTCTTTTGATTCTGCAATTTTTTGTTCCAGTTCGGTCAGATATTCTGGCCAATATTCCATAATGTAATCATACATCCGAACCGCTGTTGGCTTATCAAGTGCTACCAACATTGCTTTCCCCTGATAACCTCTTTCATTAAAATGCCAAACCAAATCTTTAGCGATCTCTCTCAGACGCGATTCTGCAGTAAGTATCGGGTATTCTTTTTTAAATAGATAAGCTAATTTCTTTTGTTGATCTTCATCAAGATTTTCATTTTCAAGAATCTCAGCCATTTGTTCATCCAATGCAGGATTATCAATATTTAGTCGCTCTCCACGATTCAAATATTTTAATGGAAGGGTTGCTTCATCTTCAATTGCTCTTTTAAAGTCATATACAGAAACATATTCTCCAAAGATATTCTTTGTGACTTCCTGCTCCTCTTTAATAATAGGAGTTCCGGTAAATCCTAAATATGAAGCATTAGGCAAACCAAAAAATCTCATATTTCTTGCATATTTACCCCCTTGTGTACGGTGTGCTTCATCAGAGATTACAATAATATTTTTCCTTTCGGTAATAAGAGGATATTCTTTCTCTAATTCAGGATCAACAGAAAACTTGTGTATTAATGAAAATACATACCTGTGATTTTCGCTTAATAATTCTCTCAGATGATCTCTACCCGTTACACCTTTCTTTTTACCTGCAATGATATTTTTATTATTAACAATTCCAACACCTGAAAATGTATCGTAAGCCTGGTTTTCCAGCTCTGTGCGATCGACAACAATCAAAAATGTATAAGAACCTCCAAACTTGCGATGTATCTTCTCACAAAGAAAGACCATGGAATATGTTTTACCTGAACCTTGAGTATGCCAGTATACTCCTAATTTCCCTTCGAGATCATCTATATTCTGTACATTTTCCAGAACCCTGTTTACTCCAATAAACTGATGGTTCTTTGCCATTAGCTTTACAATATTTCCATTGCTTTCATCGAATAGTAAAAAGTTCTCGAAAATATCCATCAGGTTTTCAGGATCGCATGTTCCTCTAAGCATTGTATCTAAACTTACAATTCCTTCAGCATCTTCTGTTATACGTTTCCAATCAAGAAAATATTTATACGGACTGGTTACAGTACCCACTTTAGCATCTGTACCGTTGCTTAAAATTACAAAGGCATTGTGATAAAATAAATGAGGGATTGTATCTTTATAATCCTTGAAATTATCTTCATAAGCAGAGCGTAGATCAACGGCATGAGATTTAAGCTCAAAGAATACTAATGGAATACCATTTACAAAACCAATCACATCAGGACGACGATTATGCAACTCACCACTCACTTCGAATTGTCGAACAGCCAGAAAATGATTGTTTAGATAATCTTTGTAATCAAATATTCTTAAAGTTTTCTTTTGGGTTTTGCCCTCCTCATTTGTAAACGAAACCTCAACGCCATTTTTTAATAATTGGTATTTGGCTTTATTTTGCTGAGCAATAGTTTTATCTGCTTCTTTTTGAACAATTTTTTCTAAAGCTCTTGTATATGCTAATTCCGGAAGGTCTGGATTCAACTGCTGTAAAGCCTCTAAAACATATCGTTCTAAGATTACTTCTCCTTTATTCTCACGACCTAATAATCCTTCTGTTCCAAAACTTTCATTTTTCCAGGCTGTAGTAACTTCCCAACCAAGTTCTCTTAAAACTTCTTCGGTAGCGTTTTCTATTAATGCATCTTCTGAGTATTCGTAGGACATAGTTTAACGTTTTTCTGATTCTTGATTTAGCAATTCATTTATCTGATTTATGAATTTTGACTCAGATTCTTTTATAGATTTTACATTTGAATTCTTATTTAATTCAACTCCAAAGATTCCAAATCTGTTTGAATATTGATCTAAAGTATTTGATATATGTTTTCCTGAAACATCAACCTCTTTTTGTAGTGGATAAACTAATCCAGACAATACATTTTTATCGTGATAATAATAGCTATATGTATGCAGTTGAAAAATATCTTCTCTATCAACGTCCAAATAATTATAATTCATTGTTTTGAACTTTGCATCTAAAATAGCATATTTATCTTGGTTCACATTATGCAGAATAAAATCTGGAATCATTTTACGACTAAAAAAATGATTTTTATAAATAGATATTTCTTTTTGAGCATCTAAACTCCAACCTTTAAGACTAGATTTTAAAATCTTTTCAATATATAGTTCAAACAATTCTGATGTGTTATAGAGATTTCCAGATATTTGTTTTTTACTTTCTTGATTAAAATCAGGACTAAAACTCTTAATGATTACTTCCGCTAATTCTAAGACTTTTTTAAACTGAACAAATAGAGGATTTGCTAAAATAGGATGGCTTTTAGCTTTAAATATTGTATCACTTTTTGGCTTAATTTTGCTATACTTAGAAAGTAGTTCATTATAAACATTTCTTACTTTAAATAAAGAATTTGATGAGTACTTATTTTTAATGATATATAAAGTATAAAACAAAACATCAATAATTTCTTGTATATCACTTCTATCACGGTAATGAACGGAAACTTTTCCTTGAAAAGGAATGTCTCTCTTTATGAATGAATTAAATTCGACTTTACCTCGAACAGTATTCAGTCGCTCATTAACATTTTGAAATCTTTTTGGGAGTCCTAATATTGATGCTTTCTCTAATTTTTGTAAAAACATAAAACATAGAAGATATTCAAGTTCATTTGTTCGTGTTTTATAACTTGTCAGGATGGCTTCTGAGTCCAAAGAAATGTTATTAGCATAAGTAAGCAAATGATTCAATACAGAAACATTGTATCGCTCACTTAATGATATATTAATTACAAATCCTTTGTAATTAATATATCCAGCATATTGCCCGGTTTCTATATAATAAATCGTCTCTCCTCCAATTTTTTTTTTGTAAAACTTAATTACAAAAGCATCTTGATCTTTATCTAAATTTGTCGATTTACGCAAAGAAATTACATTTAAATTACTGAAGCGACTATCACTAAGATATACTTCATCAAAATTATCAAAACAGTCTTTGATCATCTGTTTATTAAATGAACTGTCATTGGATTTTAAGAATTGTTTGATTTCCAAATCAGTCCAACCAATTTTATCGTTTCTGTAGTTGTAATTTACTGGTAAAGTTATGTGCATCACATTACAGCTTAAAATAATTTTGAGCTTCCGCTGACTTCTTTTCTATTTCTGACTCATCGTAATAAGCTCTCAAATATTCATTTAAAGTCGGCAATAAAAACTCTCGGAAAAGTTGATCCATACTTTTTTGATGAATATGTTTTTGCTTTTCAATAGTTGAAATCTTCATATATAAAGAATGCCCAAATTCGAATGACTTTCCTAATCCTAAATATTTCGAATCTGAAATAAATTCATTTAAATTCTTACAAGCATCAACATAATCTAATCTATTTATAAATAATTCTCCTTTGTTACTTTTTACATTTTCGATCACATCATAATCGCAACCAAAATAAATCCATTTAAATCTGCGACGTAAAGCAAGGTCAAAACTATCAATATTTTTGTCCACATTATTCATCATTCCAATGAAATATAGATTGTTTGGAACACCAAAAAGAACGCTTCCAGTTTCTGAAATTTCATAAGCTAACTCTACTTTTTTCTTTTCCTCCAGCTGTTCTTGATAAGATGAATACTGTGTACTGAATAGATGTCGATCATTAAAGTCATCTACAACTACGTCCCGATATGAACTTTCTAAACTAACCAAAGTTTCTCCAAAAACAGCAGATAAGTTTGCCCTATTGATTTCATCAACCACAAAATAAAATTCTTCGTTAGGTCTGCTTTTTGCCAATTTGCAGAATTCTTTAAATGCACCGTTAATTAATTCGAATTTTAAATTACCATTTTCTGTAACGCCACAAGGCTTTATTCCCTCTATGAAATCCTCATAGCCATAAGATGGGTGAAAAACAACATATTTTACTCGTGAAGAATCACCTTTAGTTAAGAATTCCAAGTCTTGTTTAATTTTATATGTTTTTCCTGTTCCGGGTGGACCGTATAAAATAACATTTGGATTACTTTTGGAAAAAAGTGATTGAGAACTTGCTAATTTCCAAAGAAAACGAGAAACAATTATTTGATTAGCGTAGTTGTCCTGATCTATATTTAATATTTGCTTTACTGCAAAATTGATATGAAAACTCTTTTCTATTTTAGATAGACTTTGATCATCACCAAAGAAATATTGGTATAGATCATCCAACCTATCATTGTATGCATAGATAAACTGAAAGGGATGAGATAGAACCAAAAACTTTCTCAAAATCTGTTTTGCTGAAATAAAATCACAATCTTCTATCAACTTCATTTGTTGGAAAATTTCTGATTCATTTACCACATTTCTGAAAAACGTTTTATACTTTTCAAATTCTGATTCGGCTTCTCCTCTATTATTTTTATTAAAATTATCAGGATCTTTTCTATCGATTGTAAATGAATTTTCATTTTTGTCAGCCTTAATACCAAAACTCAAAGCTGAACCCGCAGGTTTAGAGGAACCAAAAAATTCTCTTGATCTTCTTTCTAAAAAATTACATAGGTACGAACCAGGCAGACCCGTATCATTAGCCTGTCGGTTCGTATAATCATCAAGTGCAAAAGAATTGGTTTTAATCTTATCAATATAACTTTGAAACTCATTAACTATTACAGAAGCATTATCACTTAGCGATATTTTGTCACTATCACTATACTTTTGACAAAAGGCATTAAAGAGTTGATTTAATTGTTTTTTGCTTAGGTCTGACAGTATAATATTTTTCATAATTGATTCTAATCTTTTTTTCTTTGTTTCTATCGATAATTGCTCACAGATCTTTTTATCAACGGCATTGTCCCAAGGTTTTAAAATATACAAAGCTGGAATTCTTGATGCATCACCAAATGCAGCATCTTGAAAATTTAGGTTTAGTCGATTTAATTCAACTGAATCAATTGTTAATTCAAGATAGCAAAAGTATTTTTCATTTGGCATATCGGGCAAATGTCCTTTCGCTGGTAAACTTTTTACTATACCCGATAAAAACAATCTTTTATTTGAATTTGCTCCTTGAGCAATTAGTATTATATCACCTATTTTCACTTCGTTTACAAAACGTGCTCCTAAAGAATGATCAGTACCCCAACCCATGATAGCTATTTTATATTTCAAAATAGCATCTTTCCATTGTTTTTCAACAGAAGAATCTTGCTCAACATTTGGTGAAAGAACCCAATAATTCATCTATGAAAATTTAGGATAATTATTCGTACTTACAGGCAACTTAAGATCTTTTCCATTATAATCCCAATACTCCGAGCCTTCCAATGAAGAATGCACTTCAATTTTATAATTAGCAGAAATATTGATCAACCGTTTTCCCTCCACATAAATATCAAACAAATCGTGAATATCCGATCTCAGTAAAATTCCATTGCTTATAACACTAGTATGAGCCCCATTGTAAGGCTGAATATGAGCAGCTTCTAACAACTCAACAACTTTACTACCTGTCACTGCACAAGTATTGTTATAAGCTTTTAGAAGTTCTTTTCTGAATTTTGATTGACGAAGACGTTTTTTTATTTTTTGTAAAGTGTACTGTAGTTCCTCATCATTTTTACTATTTACGAATTTATCATTCTCAATTTGCTCAGTTGAAAAACCTCCAATTAGTTCATTCCAATCATTTTCGTTTAAATTTGAAGTTATCAGTAAGCGTTTGTGAATTGCACCATTAGGTGTTTCTGGATTGACTTTACCCTTTTCTCTGATCTCATCATTTGCATTAGATTTAAATCTATCTAAATCTATTGATTCAAAATTAAATTCAGTCAGATCTTCAAATCTAATTTTTCGATAGTGATTGTCAGGATAACTATTAGCAGTAGTTGGCTTTGCAGCAACATAAATAGTAATATTATGAGCCTTAATTGTTTTTAGCTTATCCAAAATATGTCTAAACAAAATTGTATGATCCTTATATCTACCTCCGCCACCAGCATCAAGAATAAGGCCTTCTAAATGCGTTACAATATCATATCCATAAGATAGTCTTGCATCAAATGTAGTTTTTATTTCGTTCATAGGATATTAGTTTTTTATTTTTTAATTATTTCTCATACTGTAAGGTTTCAATTAAAAAACTAATTGCGCTCTCCACATTCGCATCACTGAAAATCGTTCGCTCCAACTTCGCCTCCCATTCTTTTTCAGATTTTATAATGTCCAAAACATTGGTTGAAGTAAACTCAATATTCTTTTTAGAAAGCTCTATCAAACTATTATCAACTGTTGCCAAAAGCTCCAGTTCATCATTAGACTTAAATTTAAACTTTGTAACAAGCCAATCCAAATCGGCTATTTGCCAGTAGTTGGAAAAGTATTTTTTAGCATCATCTATCTTTTCGGCAACTACAAATCCTGTCGTACCTTTATCTCCTTTCCAGTTTTGTATGTATTTGCTATTTAGCGCAATCTTTTCAGGACCGCCGTATTTTGTTTTTGGGTTGTAAGGTCCTGCAGCTTTTCTCAGATAATCCTGAATTTTATTGTCTGAATATCTGTGAAAAAGATAAGAAAGCTTGGTATATCTTTTTCTACCCAAAGGGAATTTTTCGCTACCAAATCTTTCAGTTAAACATGCAATCAAAACGGCTTCTTTAAATTCTTTTGGAGCTTCTTTTTTAGGTTGTTCTAACGGAATGATTTTAGCCTCAATTGGTTTTGTTTCTAAACTCTCTACATCAATTATCCCCATCATTAAACGTGGTAACAAAATATCCCGAGTCTCTCGTAAATGTTTGTTTTGAGATTGAAGATTTTCTTTAATAACATATAATGGCGCACAGTAATCATCAAACTTCTTTATTAGAGTATGAATTGGTTTGATAATTTCTTTATTGTATGCTGCATCCCGATTTAAACCAGGGACAGCAGCATCATTATTGACAAAAGTTAAGCTTTTTATCAAATAGTAAAGATATTTTAAGCTTAACTCGCTTGTCGCATAATAAACCGTATCAATTGGATAAAAGTTATTATTTTCAAAATGAACTGATCCAACATTCCCTTTTCTTCCTATTATTAATCCTGGACCTTTTACTAGATAATCAATATGAGTACCAACAACTCCAGATGAGCCATATACATTAAATTCACCTTCAATTCTAACTTCTTGTTTTAATGCTTTACCATAATTAAGGACGAGAACATCTCTAAGTTTTGCAATACTCCACCCTTCCGGCAAACCATTCTCATCAAAAACCGCAGTCTCATAACCCGGAAAACGCATCCGAACAAACCATTCCTCGTAGGTTTGTTGTGCCATTTCTTCTAAAATTTTTATACGCTTTAGGTTATTCTCTATCAAATCATCATAACCAGATAAAATGTTGGCAATTTTGCGTTGAGTTTCTTTATTTCCAGGAACACATATTTTGATTGCACAGAAATTTGATTTACTGACGTGGTGTCTACCAGAAGCGGTACCTGGGTTGGCATTTTCAACTTTTGGAAGATTTATTTTCATTAAATAAAATATAAAGTCCTCATCATACAATTCTGTATTAGGAATTATAACATTCACAGACTGATTAGTAAAACACCATTGGTCAGCCTGAAACATTTTTTCGCCAACAGTTCCAATAGTTACTACTCCTGTTGCTTTGGGCGGTATGTAAGAATTTTTATATTTTTTAAAGGCTTTTTCTGAATAATTTTCTTCCCAAGTAGTTACATATCTTCGCCCGACTTCCATATCAGTAGGCTTAATGAAAGGATAACTGCCTCCATAATTATCTTTGTCATTCTTTGGTGGTGTATTTCCTGTAACTACTTTTCCTAAATCACCGATTGTTATCTCTTTCCAACTTTCTCTCATAATTTAAAAGCTTGAATTTGGTTCATCAATTGGTTAGCTTCGGTATTCAGTTCAGCTAATTCGCTGTGCAATTCCTGCATTCTGGCTTTGTAATCAAACTCCATATCAATATCAATGCTTACCCCCACATATCGTCCTGGTGTAAGGCTATAATCCTGTTCTGACACTTCATCCAAATCCACCACTTTGCACAAACCTTCTACATCACGATATATTCCTTCAGGGAAATGCTCGTTAAACCAAGAATTGTCTGTTGCGACTTCAGGAACTTCACCTCGGTATAATGCCATTATAGCTGTTAATCCTTCCAATTGCTCAGGAGAAAAATCATTAATCGTAGTGCTTATCTTTCGATAAACATTACGGGCATCGATCATCAGTATTTTATTTTTGTTTTCTTTTCGCTTACCCTTATCAAAAAACCATAAATGGCAAGGAAGCGAACGAGTATAGAAAAAGTTGTTCCCGATAGAAACGATACAGTCAACATTTCTTGTTTTTACCAATTCTTCACGAATCCGTTTTTCAGCATTTCCAGCATCAGTTGCTGAAGATGCCATTACAAAACCAGCCCTTCCAGTTGGGTTCAGATACGACATAAAATATTGTATCCAAAGATAATTCGCATTTCCAATTGTTCCTTTACCAGTCAGTGGTGCACCAAAAGGTAGACGTTTATCTTCTGCTAAAAATTTATTCTTAGCATCAACTTTGTCAACATTAAAAGGTGGATTTGCCATCAGGAAATCACACTTTCCAAATAATTCGTGCGGATCACTGTAAAAAGAGTTATTATTAGCGATACTACCGTTTATTCCGTGGATGGCTAAGTTCATTTTAGCAAGACGAGTGGTATTGCTTTTATATTCTGTACCGAAAACTTTTATGGCTTCGTTTACTTTTTTATTCTGATGATCTTTGATAAAATGGGCGGTTTGTACAAACATACCTCCCGAACCACAAGCAGGATCGTGAATAATCCCGTGATCCGGTTGAATAAAATTAACTATTAGTTGCACTAATGAGGGGGGTGTGAAGAATTCACCTCCTTCTTGTGCACCGGCTCCCATCATTGAAAGTTTCATCAGGAAATATTCATATACTCTTCCAAAGACATCTCCTTTCGCTTTTTGAACTGAGTCACTATTAAAAATACGGATCAGATTTGCCAGTAAATTATTATCTGAATCATCTTCAGGAGTCAGCTCCTGATAATTTTTAGGAAGAATACCTGCCAGTTCTTCATATTCAGCTTCTATAAGCTTCATTGCAGAGTTTACAGCTTCGGCTAAATCTTCGCTTTCCGGTAAGTTGGCAAGATGGGTATACTGTGCTTTTTCCGGTAAAAACATTGCGCCAAGAGCCACATAATCATCTTTCGTAGCATCACGGCGTTTTTTAGTACGAGGATTTATGGGTAGTATTTCTTGTAATTTATCTTTTGCTTCTAAATATTTATTTTCAGCAAAACGCAATAAAATTAATCCTAATAGCGGATCTTTATATTCAGCAGCAGTCAACTTTGAATTAGCTCTTAATTCATCAGCTGCTTCCCAAAGCTCTACTTCGAGTTGTTTAATATCTTTTTGAGTCATATTAACCTGTTAAAAACCAAACAAATATAATTTTATAAAATTCTGGTTTAGAATTTATAAAAATATAGCAATTTATTTAAGTTTAGAACACTTAATAGATGATTCTTTACAATTAATATCTACTTTTTTTAATCGTAAACATTACTTTAATTTAAAATCAAACAATTCTTGTGGATGCACATCTAGACCTTTGGCTAATTCTTGAACAGTTGAGATTCTAAGATCTACTTCACCTTTTTCTATTTTACTAATATTACTATGATCCACATCACATTTTTGAGCCAACTCTCTATAACTTAAATTTAGCTTTTTCCTAAACATCTCCACTCTCTTACCAAATGCTATTCTAAATTCTAATTTATCCATTGCAGTTAACTTTGAATAGACAAATTGATGAGATTTAAATAAATTTTTGTAGTTTAATTAGCCTACATTAAGAAAAATGTTTTATATTTGACAAATAAGTTACAATAAAGGTAACTTTGCGATACTTCAATAATAATAATCGAAGCTATTGCTTAGATTCTCGACTAGAAAACTGGTAATTTTTATGTGTACGGGAAGATAAGTAAATTAGCTCACGACCGCGGCGTGGGCTCTCTTATCGTACACGGGTATACCAGTGCCTCTAGTCTGTAAGTTGAGTTCCACGCCTTTCTTTTGGGCAAAATGTAGTGAGTGAGTATTATTGGTGTAGAGAATTCATCTTATAAATCGAAGCAGTTCTTCAAGTGATTGTCAAATCTTATGCACTGCTTATGAAAAGAACAAACTCCTTACCCCGAATGCTAAACGATCATCAGTTATATGAACTGCTGAAAAAAGGCAATCCCACCTCATTAGAACATATCCATTTACGCTACAAAAGACTCCTTTTCTGGATCGGAAAACAAATGCTTGAGGATGATTTTGTCGTGGAAACGCTGGTGCAGGATACATTTCTTAAACTCTGGCTAAACCGTGATTCGATTGAAACTCCAAATCATATTCTTGGCTTTTTACGGTTTGTTCTGAAAAGAGACTGCATAACTTATTTCAATACTCCAAAGAATAAATTTGCACGCTTAACAGCTTCACTTGAAAGTTTTGAAAATTATCAAGATTATCTTGTAGGATATGATCCTCTGCAAGACAAAGAACATCTACTTCAGCAGGAGTCCGATCAAAAAGATTTTGATGAGGTCTATAAGATCTTAAAGGTAATAAATCCCAAAAGAAAGCATCTTATTGAGCTATGCCTTCAATATGGCTTCCGATACAAACCTATTGCAGAAGCAATGGGAAGCAGTGTGAAAGATATAAGCAATGAGGTAAATAGGGCAATAGATGATCTAAGAAAAATCCTAAAGGAAAGTTCTAATGACAGGCTAACTATTAAATCTCAGAACAATAAGGTTCAACAAGGAGAACTCAGCAGTCAACAAATTGAAATTATGAAAAGAAGATTCGATAAGAAATCTTCATTTGCAGTCATTGCACGAGAACTTAACCTTTCTGAAAAAGAAGTGCATCAAGATTTTCTTTGTGCCTATCAATATTTGCAGAATCGGAAAAACTCTGAAATACCTGTTTGATATGGAGAAATCTACGATGACACTTACCCGAAAAATTCAGTTGCTGATTAATGTTCCAACAAATCAAAAAAATGAAATGTGGGAAAAACTGTATAGGTATCAGAACCGTTGTTTCCTAGCGGCCAACTTAATAGCTTCCCATTTGTATGTTCAGGAAATGATAAAGGATTTCTTTTACCTCACCGAAGAAATCCAATACAAGTTAGCTGATGAAAAAAAAGATCAGATGGGAATGTTTAACCGTTCGAAAACTAACACTACAGCACGAATGATTTATGACCGATTTAAAGGTGAAATCCCCACAGATATTCTGGGAAGCCTGAACAATACTATTCAATCAACCTTCTCTAAAAATAAAGCCGATTATTGGCAGGGAACAAAATCACTGAGAAATTTTAAAAAAGACATTCCAATACCCCTTCCGGTTAAATGCATCAGCAAAATGAGATATGACGAAGAAACGAAAGCGTTTTGTTTTAATATGTTTGCGATACCTGTAAAAACATACTTAGGAAAGGACTTCTCTGATAAGCGTCTAATAATGGAACGCCTCCTAAAAGATAAAATAAAACTTTGCACTTCACAGATACAACTGAAAGACAGGAAAATCTTCTGGCTTGCAGTTTTTGAATTTGAAAAGGAAGAACATCTTTTAAAACCTGAAATTATTGCGGAAGCTTCCCTATCTCTGGAACATCCGATTGTCGCAAAAGCTAACAATACGCGAATTAATATCGGCTCAAAGGAGGAGTTTTTGTATCGCAGACTTGCAATTCAGGCAAGTCAAAAAAGGATTCAAGATGGCATAGCCTATGCCCGTTCAGGAAATGGAGCTAAACGCAAACAGAAGGCATTGTATAAAACAGAAAATCTTGAAAGCAGATATGTAAGTCATAGACTTCATTTGTACAGCCGAAAGCTTATCGATTTCTGTATCAAGCAAAAGGCAGGCACACTTGTTCTCAAAAATCAGGAAGACAAAATAGGAATTGCAAAAGAACAGGAATTTGTGCTTCGCAACTGGAGTTATTATGAATTGCAGACCAAAATAAAATACAAAGCAGAAAAGGCAGGCATCGAATTGATTATTGGATAGCCAAGAACAACGAGGGTGCTTGTACACCCGCAGGGTGAGGTCTTGAACACTCACTAAATACTCACTAGTATATTGAATTAGTCAATACTTAATCTGACAGTTATAATCAAATTAAATAACTTTAAAACAGATTAAGTATTATGACAACACAACAAAAAATTATCAAAAACAAGCTAGGCGTACTTGAATTAGCACAACAT
>NZ_LUVZ01000024.1 GCF_001593385.1 Chryseobacterium cucumeris
CACTTATAGAATATGAGCACTGAACAGGAGAAAACATTTATCGAATTCTTTAAGCCAAATCAAAAGCTTATCCATAAGATATGCAGGATTTATACGGATAATATGGAGGATCATCAGGATCTTTTCCAGGAAATTACCATACAATTGTGGAAGTCATTTCCAGGATTTAAAGGTGATTCAAAGTTTTCTACCTGGATGTATCGGGTTGCTTTAAATACGGCGATCACTTTATTCAGGAAGCCCCAAAAGAAGGATGCACAAGCTGTAGATGTCGATATCTCCACTCTTAAAATGGAATATGAGGAGTATGAAGATGATGAGCATAAGCTGAAGAAGATGTATAAGGCAATCTACGAGCTGTCTGATGTGGAAAAAGCATTGATCATGATGTATCTGGAAGATAAACCTTATAAAGAAATAGGAGAAATCCTCGGAATCACAGAAGGAAATGCAAGAGTGAAGATGAACAGAGCTAAAAATAATTTGAGAACCAAAATAAACACAAAATA
>NZ_LUVZ01000025.1 GCF_001593385.1 Chryseobacterium cucumeris
CAAATTACAATGCAAGGGACCGCTTTTAAAGAATATTTGATAATATAATTCTCTTTTACAAATTTCGGGAATAAATCCGAGGTTGAAAAACAGGTGAAGATAATCACGAAAACTAACAATCCGATAATGAAAGGTGTTCTTTCCTTTTGCAGGAAAAACCACACCACAACTCCTACAACAGCAATGATATACGTTGGAGATTCTGAACTTGAACTGAACAATACTAAAAATAATAGTGTTGATGCCAGGATCATCAGTTGAAAAGCATAATGCTTGTATTGCTTAATTCTTACATAAGGCAACGCAAACAATGGTAATCCAAATGCTAAAAACACAAGGTTGGAAATAGAAGCATCTCCTAAAATTCTTCTTACAAAGCCCATCAATGAAATATCCTGCATGTTTCCAAGCACCTGATTTTCATTATTTTTTTCTACGATAGATTGAAACCAATCTGAGTAACATTGAATAACAAATTTCGGACTTGAATACGCCATTGGAAGCGCAA
>NZ_LUVZ01000026.1 GCF_001593385.1 Chryseobacterium cucumeris
AACTGTATTCCATGTCTCAGAGTCTCTTTCTATTTGTGAAGTTGAAGCCTCCAATGTCAGACGTTCACGTGCATATATTTGTTTGGTAGCAGATTCATCTTCAATAAACATAACAGAAGTTTTTCTTCCTTCCGAAAGGTTTTTGGTATGTTTTGCCATGAAAGAAACCAGGATATAAAACGTATTTTCTACCTGTACAAATGGTGCATAGCTGGAATTAGGATTTCCTTCTGCATCTACAGTGGCTAAAATAACACTCTTTGTACTTTCAATAAGTTCCTTTACTTTTGGAGCTACAGGCTTTGCTTTTTTCTCTGTATGTGTATGATTCATAAGATATATTTTATGAGATAAAAGTAATTATTTAGATTAAGACTAAATAATTTTAAGCTATGTTTAATCTCATGAAACTGAAATTCATTTGTCGTTTTTTTATCTTAATTATAAATTGTAATTTTGCCTTTCGTAATCACTTGAATTAAAAAGTATTCATTACATATGAGTA
>NZ_LUVZ01000027.1 GCF_001593385.1 Chryseobacterium cucumeris
TTCATGATAGATAAAAGAGTAAAAAATGCAAAGGAAGCCATCGAAGGAATTGAAGATGGAATGACGCTAATGTTAGGCGGATTTGGACTTTGTGGGATCCCTGAAAATTCAATTAATGCTTTGGTGGAAAGTGATGTGAAAGATTTGACATGCATTTCAAACAATGCAGGGGTAGATGATTTCGGATTAGGACTATTACTTCACAAAAGACAAATTAAAAAGATGATCTCCTCTTACGTAGGAGAAAATGCTGAATTTGAAAGACAAATGCTTTCAGGAGAACTGGATGTAGAGCTTACTCCACAAGGTACTTTAGCAGAAAAGTGCAGAGCTGCACAGGCTGGAATTCCTGCATTTTATACCCCTGCAGGTTACGGAACGGAAATAGCAGAAGGAAAAGAAGTGAAAGAATTTCACGGGAAACCTCATATTTTAGAACATGCCTATGAAGCCGATTATTCTATTGTAAAAGCATGGAAAGGTGATCATGCCGGAAACCTAATC
>NZ_LUVZ01000028.1 GCF_001593385.1 Chryseobacterium cucumeris
CCCTTAAAGATTATGAAATCTTTCTTTCGTCCGGCAAGAAGAAGTATTCGATCCTTTCCAATGAAAAAGGGTTTGCAGCAGTACATCTTAGTCCGGGAGAATATGCCATAGAAATACGTAAAAAAGGTAATGTTCAATATTCCGGAAAGATACAGGTTACCCAACCTGATACTTTTAAGTTTTCCCTTAAGGAGAATGTGAATAATATTGAAGAAGTGATTATTACGGCAAAAGAAAGCAAAGGATTGACCTCATCATCTGTTATCAGTCAACGTGCGATGCAGCATTTACAGCCTTCCAGTTTCACTGACCTTCTGGAATTGTTACCGGGTGGAAGATCCACAGACCCAGTCATGAATCAGGTCAATAAAATAAGCCTTCGGGAAACAGGAAATCCCGGCAGCGATTACAATACGTCTGCCATGGGAACGACCTTTCTGGTTGACGGTGCGCCTTTAAATTCGGGAGCCAACCTTCAATATACCTATGATTTTACAGATA
>NZ_LUVZ01000029.1 GCF_001593385.1 Chryseobacterium cucumeris
AACAGGATAATATCTACATTTTTTTTAGCCTTTAGTATTAGCATTGTCATGCTGAGCGGAGTCGAAGCATTTTAATGAAGAATACTTTATTTAGACTCCTTTGGAGTAACAGCCTGGGAAGAATAAACAGTATTGAAGGTAAAGACCCATCCTCGGATAAAGAATAAAAAACAGAGGGATGGAGGCAGGAAGCCTGAAGCTGGAGAAAGAAGAATAGCGGATAGATGAGCTGGGCTACTTACTACGAACATCTATTATCTTTATCTATTATCCACTGCTCATTACCTATTACTCATTACTTCTGTTTCTGTTTGGATTTTGTGTTAGTTAGTTTAGGGAGTATGTTGAGTGTTGTTGGTGTTGATGGTGTTGATGGTGTTGATGTAGGTATATAACAAAAAAACCTTTATCGTAAAGATAAAGGTTTTTTAAAAATAAAATAAAAACTGGCGGCGGCCTACTCTCCCGCGTTAGCAGTACCATCGGCGCTGGTGGGCTTA
>NZ_LUVZ01000030.1 GCF_001593385.1 Chryseobacterium cucumeris
GAAGTAGCTGTTAAGAAAAAGCTGAAATAATTATTCAGATATATTTATAAAAATCCACCTCATTGAGGTGGATTTTTTATTTTAAAGTATAAAATGGTCTTAATTCTGATTAAGGAAGGTAACCAGTTTGGTTAAGTCTTCATCTTTGTCAAACTTAATCTTATTAGATTTGAAGAATGCTGTTAAAGCATCTTTTTTGTCTGGGAATTCTGCTATGATTTCTTTTTGATTTCTTGGCTTTTTTATGAAACCTTTTTCTGTTTTAATGTAGTATACAGGGTCTAGATTACGGAAGTTTGCCGGTTTTTCACTTGCATAACCATTCGCAGCAGGAACAACATCTGTAAATTTGGTTTTAATCTTTTTATATAAAGAGTTCTTACCATTTACAAGTTCAAAAAAATATCCGCTTAATTCATCCAATGTTTCAAGTAATACTATTGTTTGCTTAGGAGATGATACTTCAATTCTTGAAAATTCAGCATTTTT
>NZ_LUVZ01000031.1 GCF_001593385.1 Chryseobacterium cucumeris
AAATCCCAATTGATGCCCATTCTGTGGCAGTCTTCTGCTATTTTTGCTGCCATTTGATAGACAAGGCTTTTATCCTGAATAGCTCCAAGAGTCATTGCCCAAGGAAATTTGTGTGCTCTGGCAATTCTTTGGAATAATCCCCATTCTGCATCCATCCCGATCATTAACGGAATTTTAGAAGTCTGTTGAAATTCATTAACCAGATTGATTTCTTTAGCAGCATCATCCTGCATTAAGATTAAACCACCAATTTTATCGTTGGTAACAATATTCCTTACCTGATTGATATAGTCTTCTCCTTTATTGGTATAAAGTGCAACAATAAACAATTGTCCCAGCTTTTCATCCTGAGATAGATTTTTATAGGTATTATCTACCCATTCCTGAGCTTTTTTGAGATCTTCCTTAGAAGTGTTTTTAGGTTGATACTGGGCATTGATCTTAGGACTTATCAATGCAGCAATAAAGATTGAAGTATATAATAATTT
>NZ_LUVZ01000032.1 GCF_001593385.1 Chryseobacterium cucumeris
CATCATACAAAAACGCTAATACGGTGTGCTTTGACGCTCGCTTCGCTCGCGCTTTTACAATTTATATTAGAATAAATCGTTTGCCGTAATACTCTTATCGTGTTTTGTGTAATCTACAGGTCTTTTTGCAAAGAAATCATCCAGAGAATTCGCGAAAACTTCCTCTTCGAACCATACCATTGGTCTGTATTGTTCAGGAGTAATGTTGTATTTTGTTTTCATGTTGATTTTCTTCAAGCTGTCGTCTACACGATATTTCATGAAGTTCAATAAGTCTTCTTTAGATACATTGTCGATTTCTCCAAGTTCAAAAATCCAGCTAAGAATATCACCTTCTCTTGCAATAGATTCATCCACAAGGGTGTATATATCTTCAATATCGCTGTCTGTTAATAGATCAGGTTGTTCCTCACGGATTTTGTTGATTAAGTAGATTCCTGCATTAGCGTGAATTTGCTCATCTACAGAAGTCCATGCGATAATGTTA
>NZ_LUVZ01000033.1 GCF_001593385.1 Chryseobacterium cucumeris
TGGGCAAGAACAGTTTTATTAAAGTCAAAAAATAGAATTATGTATTCAGACCAAGAAATTGAAATCATGGGATTTTTGCCTGCACCTGACGAATATTTTACAGGAAAAGCATGGGTGAAAAATTATGTGTTTCCGGATGCTGAAACAGATGCTTACGTAGGAGAAGTGATGTTTGCGCCGGGGACGCGCAACAACTGGCATACACACGGCAGTAATCAGATTCTTTTGATTCGGGAAGGAGTTTGTTATTATCAGGAAGAAGGAGGTCCTGTACAACAAATAGAAGCAGGGGGCTTTGTAAACATTCTGCCTGGAATTAAGCATTGGCACGGAGCTTCTCCTGATAGCGTAATGATCCATACAGCGATTGGAATCAATGCCGAAAAAGGACTGGTGAACTGGATGGATCCGGTTTCAGATGAAGATTATAACGGGAAATAAAAATCCTGTTATGTAGTGAAAAACAAGGTTCTGATTCAGGTATAA
>NZ_LUVZ01000034.1 GCF_001593385.1 Chryseobacterium cucumeris
CAAGTGCATATGAAAAATAACGTAAAATTAAAAACATACAAAAAACAAAATCAGAATAGGAAAATTCCTACTCTGATTTAAGTATATTTGAAATATTAAACTAGTCAACCTTTTTCAGGACTAGTCATTGATTAGACTATAATTATATATTTACTTCAAAAGTATACTATAAATATTATATAGATTATAATATATCTGTAGAAATCAATTTTTATTTATTAATATGGATCATATTTGATTGCGACTATCCACAAAAGAAGAGATATAAAAACAAAAACCCATACTACCTTCCGAGAGTTTTTAACAGTTTTTTTCTTCTCATAAAACGCATTAATATTATCTGTTAAGTCATTATTACCAATTATATTAGACAAAAAATAAATTTCAGCATACGTAATAATTACTATAAGAACATAGAAAAATTTAGCAATACCAATTATTTTATGATAAAGCAGTGTTATAGGAAAATAAAACAAAAAGCCTATTAAAAAGCAAAAAGTTGTTATAGCATAAAAATTTTTATCCTTATGTCTTTTATAAAAACTATGTTCCTGTAAATAAATTTCATAATATGCATAAAAGAATGCATTCTTTATACAATTTTTCATTAAAGTATATTAGGGGTGTAAATAATCATACTCATGACTGCCATTTATAGCAGCGTTTAATGTCCAGATATTCCAGTAATCCACATTGCTTAAATCGATAGATAGCGCTATACTTGATCCGAAATAAGGTATTCGGCCTGCATAAAAACTTGCCACTGCCTTTGTGATATATCCTGGATGGTGTGATTCAATAAACTGTGCCCCGTATATTCCCACACCTAATATACCAACACCTTTAACAAGCCTTGAGTCATTTATTCTGTTTATTGTTCTCACATTGTTTAAAAACCTAACCCCCGAAATATATCTATTCCCATTTAAATATCCGTTAGTTCTGTATAAATTATAAGTTGTAAATATATTTGTTGAGCTGATCATTTTACCTCTTGATATTAGACTCTGTGAAACATTCCCTGCAACGCCATAAGTGCTACCAATGGCAAATGACATTTTTGCTTGTATATCTCCCCCACCATCTAAAGCATTAAAATAGGTATTATATCCGCTACTGTTGCCACCTAATCCACCGAATAAACCTATAATATTGTAAAGAGCCATTGTCTGATTGAAATGCTCTTGTAATCGTTCTCCCCAATTTGCTGAATACTTCAGTACGACTTCAGGTATTTTTATTTCGGGTATTGGTGCATAAAGCGGTATTCCACCAATTGTACCAACTACTTGAAAACCTGGTGATCCGCCCATACCACCAGATCCTCCTCCAGAACTTGCAAAACCGTATCCGGAATAATTGGTAGCAGTGCCATTGTAGCTCATTGTTCCCCCCCAATTATTTGTAAATCCAGTACCAGTATTAGTCCAAGTCGTACCATCAGGAGAAGCTAAAATTTCATTCATAAATGCCTGAGAAAGCATGCCGGTTGGATCAATAAACATCATCGGATTATTATTTGCGAAATTGTATGGTGATAAACCGGGTAGTAACTCCGTTAGCGGATCCATTACACCCCATCTTCCAATATCTGCCATATACATTCGGGCTCCGAAATCATTCCAGCCTGTTTCCACTTGTATCTCTTTTCCGCTATATTCATACTTATAAGAACTATCTTGATTGTATTCTGTTTTAAGACCATATGGATAAAAATTGTTTTCATTTAGAATTTCTGCATTGCCAATAGAATTCCTGAAATAACTTAACCGGATATTCCCCAATTGATCTTTGTAATTATAAATGTATATATTTTTTTCATAATCGAAATATCCTTCAGCTGTAGATACAAATTTTAATACAGCATCTGCAAGACCGCCGGTATATAAAGTTTCATACTGAAAGCCATCCAGGTAATCGGTTATCAGAGTACTCTCCATATTTGCTTTACCAGCACCATACGTATACGACTTTCTCAATTTAATTCCACTCGCATTGTATAAATAAGAAGTGTTTACATAGTAATTTCCGCTAAGTACAGGTGGACGTGGAACATATGTAGAATTAAATTTAACAGAATTTGGAAGATTAAGGAAATTATAGCCGATTTCCTTAATACCCTTATCCATATGACTGACAATATTACCATTATCATCATATGAAATAATTTGACCGGCTGGTACAGGATAGCCTGCATAATTGTTAGAGCTGTCTGCTATACTCACAAGCCTGTTTCCTGTATAGTTATAGATGAGATCATCTATTTGTTGAGCAGTGCCTGTAAAGCCCTGCCCGTTTCTCTGTAAAGAGATTATGTTACCACCCAAATCATAGGTTACAGATTCGTCATAAAAATGATCTTTTGGTATCGCCACTCCCAGTTCAGTATAGGTACTGAAATTTAATCTGTTCAGGTCATCATAAGAATAAACATACTTTTTCAGTATATTATCTTTACTACTCTTCCACAAGGTTTCCTCAACATTCCCACTTTTTTTGCCAGAAGCGTTGCTTACAGGTTTATAATAGCTAAGCGCTAAACTGAAGAGCTTACCTGTATTTTGTGATGGGTCATTTATCGCAAGCAGCGAACCCCTTATATCATACTTGTAATCAATGTTTTGTAAATTATTACCAACTTTTTTATTAGAAACCTGTGATAGTTCTGTAAATGTATTTTCTGACAACAGAACCTGTGGTTGGTTATCTACTTGATGATAATGTTTTCTTAATCGGTTCCTACTATCATATTCATAGGTCTGAATAATCCTTTTTTCAGTATCAGACACAAGTCGTTTGTGATAAACAATCGTTTGTAAAGGCAGGCCTGTAAAATCTAAATTCATTTCTGTTTTGGTGTATCCCCCCAGATAATTTTCTGAAAAAACACCTATATTTCGAGACTTCTTATCATACCAGAGATAATTCTTTGTCCAGCGATCATCTTCGATATTTTTTACAAAAGTAGCCGTTGGTAAATTTTTAGTATTCAGGCTTTGGCTCATATCATCGCTTATAGTATCGGCTCCTAATATTTGTATTGGCTTTGCCGGACTGCCCTGAGGATAAATGTTGTAATAATTGACTGATAAAATACTGCTAAATGTTGTAGGATAGGCAGTGTTTGTATAATAAGTCGTTAAACCTGATGCATTGAAACCTGTATTATTGTATGTTTCAGAAAACGAATTTGCATTACTTGCCTGGTTCTGTTCATATTGTCTGCCCACACTTCCATAGTCTTGTGAACTTGTGAACATTCCTGTATATAAAGTTCTCCCGAAGTTATCAAATTTTGTAAAAAGCCATTTTTTGGTTTTGCCCATATTGGCATCCTGAGACATAATAACCCGGTTCAATTTATCATATACTGCATATTCCCAACCTTTTCCGGGCAGTTTCTTCTCAACCTGCCTGTTTCTGGTATCGTATCGGTACTGATAACAAAAACTATCCAAAGTATTTTGATTTAATGGCTTAGACACAGCAATCGGAGGAATGATATAAGCCAACTGCCCGTACTTATTGTAAACATAATAGGTATCTGCATTTTGAACTGCTATTGTTCGAACGAGAAGAGTTTGCCCTTTTCCATTTTTAAACTCAATAGATATTTTTCCATCTTCGTCGGTTACTGAAGTTTTGGTAAGCATCCCGGCGCCGTAATTCCCATTTAATGTCAATTCCTCGCTGGTAGCACCGTTTTCCCAAGATGTCGTTACGGAAAATTTTTTAACATCCGAAGCCGTATTCACATCATAAGTGAAATTTGTACTGTAAGCCGAATAATCCGCTCCTGGTTTCTTTTGAGAAAGGATTCTATTTTTCGGAGAACTTTCAGGCTGGACTGATGAAAAATAATAGACATCTGTACCGTACGTCTGAGAAGCATTACCTTTTGGATCACTGTAAATAGTACCATCGGTAGTACCTACCTGCGGTATAGGCAAATATGATTTTACATTTCTTCCAAACCCATCATATTCTACGGGCACAACAATATCTCTTCCCAAGGGGGAAGCCTTAATATTTATGATCTGCTTTACCCTTCCTAATTGATCTGAATATTCTACAACTTCTGATTTTTTGCTGCAGTCTTCGTTGAGACAGTTCTTTGTATAAAAATAATTTTCTGTGGTGGTAAGCGTTTGTGCATAAGAAAATGTTGCTACAAAAAGGATGATTACTAAATTTATTATTTTTCTCATGATTAATAGTGTTTGTAGTTATACTGATTTTCTTTAACCGTTTTACCATTGCTATCTTTTACAGTGATAAGTCTGCCGGCTGCATCATATACATAACTTATTTTAAGTCCATTAGCAGAGATAGAATTCGTAATTCCTATTAACGGATCGTAAGTGCTTACGGATACATAATATTGCTTTAAAACTGGATCCAATCTTAAATTTTCCAGAGCAGACAAGAGCATTCCTTCCTTTCCTGGCAAATCAGCATCAGCATCAGCATCAGACGCTGTTATGGCAGTTGTAATAACAGGCAGACTTGAAATAGCGCTATATGTGGTACCAACAATCTGGGCAATCGGAAGCGTTTTGTGATATCCCCAGATGGTAACAGTGCTAACACCTGATTTGTCTGTAGACTGAATGACATTTCCTTTCTCATCATAAAGATCAAAGTTTATTTTAGTTTCTGGGATCTGCGCCAGATCAGTAGTAACGATAGAGGTTGGGTAGTAATGATTTGTGTTTCCAAAAATTGTCTTAACGGTCGAAACAATAGTACCATTATCTTTGATTATCGTTTCCAGCGGTACTGAAACCATATTGGCATCAATTAACCTTACATCAGTCACATCCTGCGCGTACCTTATCGTCGTTTCGTTTATATTTCCATCCTGTGTAGTGAGTCGTGAAAGAGTCTTCTGAAAATTAGATGGACTGAAGGTTGATTCATTTTCCGTAATATAATCGGAATTACCAAGCTTTGAAATATTCCTTTCTTTCATGTAGGAAATATAGGCAGGCGTGAATTGATGATAGCCGTTGATCTGAGGTTTTGCATTCGGAACATCCGCAAATGTGTAAATATATTCATTGGTGTCCAGCAACTGATTCTGTGAGTTATAGATTCTTTTTTCAGTTAAAATACCTTGAGATGTCAGATTAAAGTAAGGCATGATATAGTTTCCAACTGCTGGATCAGCATACTCATATGGAATTTTATAATAGTAATCCGTATGTCCATTGGTTTGGTTCCCAGCAGTCTCCGTTTCTCTTACATTCTTATATATTACGTATGGATAAGTGGGATCATCAATTAAATTTCCTGATGATGAATTGGGATTGCTAAATGAATTGTATTCGTATTTTATTTGTTTCACTATATCAACTTCCTCGTAATACGTAATGGATTTGACTCTTGCTCCGTACACTACAGGGTGGAAATTTTTGTAAGGCTTGGGTAGTGATTTCAATTCCACAATTACAAGATTTCCGGTTCCACCCCAAAAATTAATCTTGATTTTATAGGTTCCGGGCTTGAGTTTGTAGTATTTACCTTCAGCGGTGCTGGTACAGGCATTTTGAGAGCTGTCGGTTGCCATAACAGTATTGCTTGCATTAAGAACGGAAAAGTTAAAAGCGACTGGCTGTCCATGCTGTTTAACCCCATAGTCCATCCCCTCATCTAAACCTCGTCCAACATGTACGGTATATGAAACACCAGGCGTTCCATGCACAGTAAATGAGTATTCTCTCGTGTTATTGGTATCGAATGGTATGTTACCAGTAATATCATAATACTGATTAAATGGATCAGTATATTCATTGGCATTTTCAAAATCCATCGCTGAATAATCCATATATTCTTCATTAGCTTCGTAAGCATATTCTACCCTGCCTCTTGTAGGAAAATAAATTTCTTTAAGAACTCTGTATACATATTTTTGCGGATTAATAAAAGGTACAGGACGCGGGCAGAGCTCAATCCCAAACTGAGAATATCCGTTATCATCAATATAGCCGTATTGGGTATCTGAACCGTCTCCATAGCCAAAGGTTGTACTTTCAATCTGGCTGCTATTTGAATCCATTTTTTTTAATACAGTTAATCCATTAAAAACATCAATTGTCAAATCATATTTTGAGATAGGCCTATCGGCTGTGGTTAATAATTCAACCGTTTTAATGGTGTAGTACTCTTTATTTTGATTGCCATTATCGGCATTTTCATTATAATCATATGTAAACTTCAGCTTTCCTTCCGATGTAGAAATTGTATTAAGTTTATTGATTTTATATTTTATTGCTGTTGTGCCGCCTGGATTTAATGTTGTTTTTGTTTTAAGATCATATATGTAAGTAATTAATGTACGTCCGTTAATATCGGTAACGGTGGTAGGCACATATGATGTCCTCTGATTCTTTAAAGGCTGCAAAGGATGATTTTGAAAAGCCGTAATATTATAAGCATTAAAATTATAGATCAACCCTTTGTCATCCGTAATTTTAAAGGAGTTGATGATAAGCTTAGTAGAAGCCTGATCCCGTACGAATTCAATCTTCAATTTACTGGCGTTCAAGTCATAAAGCTTTAACTCACCGGTGGTGGTGTCCCTATAAATCTGAAACATCCCGTTAAAGCCGGGAATGCTATAATAAAAACGATCCGAATTCTGTTGTGTTAGATCGGTAATTTCGGTAAACTCATTATTTTTTGCACCGCTCTCTTTTGAGATAATTGCACCTTTGAACATCGTCCAGCCCATCCCTACTTCTGTTGGAGCCATTACACTTCGCGAATTATAAAGATGGTACGATAAAGAAAGTGCAACTGTTGCCTTTTTATCATCAGATTCTAATGTATATAATGGAATATCCACCGCAGGTACTCCCAAGGCAGGTGAGGCCTTATATTTAATATAGCTTTGAATAGAAGAAGATGTAGGTTCAGGATTAAGGTCCTGACCATTTATTTTAGTAGTAGCAACCAATGTAATGATAGCCACCAAGTGAACGAAAAAATTCTTCATCATTTATTTTTTAATTATTTTAGCATTAGCCGTATTTTGCGTATCTGTCTTAACTACAATAAGATAAACACCTTGAATCAAGTTCTGAGTCGTAATCTTAGTAACCTTATTTTTTGTTTCTAACCTTTGAAGTTGCCTACCTCCCATATCATAAATGATAATTTCTGCATTTTTAAAATCAAAACCGATCTCAACGTAACAATAATCTGATACCGGATTTGGATAAATTTTTATGTTCTGTTTTTCGATCAGCATATCAACTTGCCGGTCTCCAAGTTTTACTATTTTCCAGTTTTCTTCTCCCAGATTGTCTGCACTGGTGCCCGCTAAAACAATTGATCCGTCTCGATTTAACTTCAAATCTGATAAACGTTCCTCCTTCTTTTTCGATTCTCCCGTTACATGTTTTCGCCATTGCTCATTACCGTTTTGGTCAAGATACAGCATCCAGAATGTTTCATCATCATTATCTAATTTAGCTTCTGCTTGAGTATACCCCCCCAATAAAATTCCTTTGGTATTTTTTCCATCCTCCGTGCTGATCACATTCATGCCCATCAGCACATCTCTATTTTTAAAGTTGTACGATTTCTGCCATTGCTCCTCTCCTTTTGCGTTAATAGCAATTAACCAAATGTCTGTTCCTTCCTCAGTTTCTACCGTTTTATTTCCAGATCGTTCTGATCTCGAGCTTCCCCCTATCACATAGCCTGAAGAAGTAATGGCAGCTGTTTTTACATGGTCGTCTCCTTTACCACCATAATTCTTCTCCCACTCTACTTTACCTTCTTTATTCAGCTTTACAATCCAGTAATCGCCTTCTCCGTAGTTTTCCGTAGACTTTGAAGTGTAGGTAACAGTTACCGGATTTTTTTTATCGTCATTATTGATAACGGTCCTGTTTCCAGTGTGGGTCCCACTTTTTGAATAAATAACCAGTAATGCCCCTCCATCTATTGTGGGAATCATTTTTTCCATTTCGTCAAAATCTTTTCCTCCCAATAACAGCTCTGAAATTACTTTCCCACTTTCGTCTAGTTTTGTAACAGTAATATCCTTCGACCCAAATATTTCTGGTCCCCCCTCTATATTTCCAGCAACCATGAATCCTAAATCTGTAGTCTGAATTACAGCTTTAGCCTCTTCATTCTTAGTTGTTCCCAGAGTTTTCTGCCATAATTCATCCCCAAATTCGTTGATTCTGATCAGCCAGATATCTGATCCCCCTTTTGAATCCTCTTTTTTGTCAAGTGCTTTTCCACTGAATGAGGTGCCTGCTAAAAGAAAACCTCCCTCCTGTGTGGTAACTGTAGCAGACAAAAAATCATGGTTTCGTCCTGAAAAATACCTTTCCCAAACCTGATCACCTTGCTGATTGAGTTTTATCAAGTGAAAATCATAACCATTGTTGCTCTTACCTTCAGAAACAATTTTTGCCGATTGAATTGAGCTTCCTGTTATTAAATACTGCTGATCAATTGTTGTAGTGATCTGTGAAAGAAAATCCTGAGTTGAGGATTTAATATCTTTTTGCCAGACCACTTCTTGGTCTTGGGCCTTAATCCCAAGAATAGAGCATACGAGTAATGCTCCTGAGTAGATTTTATTCATGTCAAATGTCTCGATGAGTTTGTTGGTTATTAATTTCTTAAATTGTTACAAAAGTATTCTTTTTGTTTCTCTCAGAAGAAAAATATAATATGAATTTAATAAGATGAAATGATTTTTTTTACAAAAATTATAAGACAGTACAGACAAAACGTGTTGTTTATATATCAAGATTAACTAATATTTAATAAAAGAGCCGATCAATAGTATGTATAAACAACAATTAATAATTTAATGCAACTTAAATAATTATATTAATATAGTTCTTCAAATTCATTTTTACTTATGAATTAAAATTTATTATATCTCGCGGATTTTATTTTCTCCAAAGAATTACCATATTGATGAATAATGTTAATCAATTTTCTTAAGAAGAAACTTATTCAAGCATTATATATAATTTCAAGATCATTAAGAGAGAAAAGCTAATATCGCTGGTTACTTGTAGATTAGAAGTCATAAAATATTTATTCTGTGTATTTAATACATTTTTATACAAATAACTTTTTGTTATATTTTCAAATAGTATTTCTATAAATTATGATTTTTTAATTTTACTGAAGCATTAAAGCCCTCATTTACGACCAAGCTTAACAATTGCATGCTAACCGCCTATTATGAATATTCTATCTTATAGATATTAAATCTACAATCCTTTCATCTTTATGAATATCACTTACAGAAATACAAAATCCAGCATATCCAATTAGAGTGGAAACATCACTTAAATATTTTATCTTACTATTATTTTGCTTTCTACATCATAAACAAAAAGAAATTTTATAAATTTTGAAATCAAGACGGTTTATCTACCATATACTTTCTATTCGCAATAAATCTTCTAAAAAAAAATTCGAGAAATCGTCCGTTGGGGCTCCCAAAAAGGCAATTTGACTTTTTAATAATCCGACTGTGCAGCCTAATCATATATAAGTACTGCATAAAAAGACCTCAAACTTTACTATATTTACGAATCCACATGTTCAAAAAATGTGAAATTGGTTACAAAAAATGACCAGTAGATCATGCAAACTGCAATAAACGATTAAATAAGGTTTTATTGTGAATATTGATCTGATTAATCTGCTTTTTTATAACATCTTACAGAATACCCAAAGGAGCCATTCACACCCTACTACTGCAATTGAAAGACAGGTTGAATACTTATTTTCAACAGTCCCATAGCTTCATAATTAAAAATTGAATTATGGAATTTATACTCATAGAAAAGAATGCCTACGAAGCCTTGAATAATGAAATCCAGGGGCTTAACAAATTGCTTTCAGAAATAGCTGCACCATATCAATCCAACTATAGTAAAAACAGGTGGCTGGATAATCAGGAGGTATGTCAGCTTTTGAACATTAGTAAAAGAAGCCTACAAAGTTATAAGCAAAAAGGTCTATTGCCATGTACTTGCATCAGTAGGAAAAATTATTTCAAATATGATGACGTTATCGCATTAGTTCAATCAAAAAATTAAAGTATGCAATCTATAAAAAACGCTACCGAAGAAATTTTATCATGGCTTAAAGATTTGAACGCTATTAAAAAACATATTGAACAAATCAGCAGATATTTAAGGCCTTCCCATCAGGAAGAAAAATATTTAACCGGTGATGAAGTATGTCGCTTACTTCATATTAGCAGGCGCACACTTCAACAATACCGGGACGATCACATATTTTCTTTTGTACAAATTCAGGGAAAAATATTATATAAGGAATCAGATATTTTGAACCTGTTGGAAAATAATTACAAAAGAAAATGATATATCATAAAAATCTTATGAGTTAAAAGCAGCTTCCAACTCCTTAAATTTATGAGATACTTCTTCCATATCCCGACCCACTTTCTCATTCAGGATTTTTGCATAAATCTGGGTGGTGGTTATATTTTTATGCCCCATCATTTTACTAAGACTTTCCAATGGTACACCTTCGCTTAAAAACAAAGTAGCAAAGGTATGTCGTGCTATATGAAAAGATATTTTTTTCCCTTTAAGGCATTCCACTTCCTCGGCTAGCTTTTTAAGATTAAGATTACATTGATAGTTGCCTACCATACTAAAGAGGAGACTGTTCTTTGCAGTACCTTCATACTTTGCAATAATCTTTTTAGGAATATCGAGCAATAAAACATTGGACGATATTGTTGTTTTTTTACGCCGAAGAATGATCCATAAATTACCATCAAAAAATTCGCGTATATGTTTTTTATCCAATCGTTTAATATCGCTGTAAGATAGCCCGGTAAAGCAACTAAATAAGAACATATCTTTTATGTACTCGATATTTTTTTTCATAGGCTGATATTCTATAAGCTCTTCCAGTTCTTTTTTCATGAGGTAACTTCTATCCTCATCCTTACGAATATTGCTATACTCAACAAAAGGATTATCATACAGCAACTTTCGGCTGATGGCCAGCTTTACAATCGTTCTTAATGATACCATATATGCCCATATTGTATTGTGACAGTTCTTTTTTTCATTACGCATATAATAATCGAAATCCTGCACAAAAGCACAATTGATTTCCTTTAAGAACATATCTTTTTTGGTATAATTGAACATAATAAAACCAGCTAAATTGTTACGAAGTATAGAATACGTAGAACAAGTACCTTTGGATCGTGTACCACTAGCTACTTTCTTTTTAAAGTCTACGATAAAATTATCCAGGAATTGCAACAATGTAAGTTCATTACTATCTAAACCTAGAAAAGTATTTTTCAGTTTTTCAGAAGATACAGCACCATCCTTATCTAAAATCCTCGAATAACACTGCTCTATACGGACTCTTATTTTATCAAGTCTTTGGTTGGTTTCTACTGCCTCCCTACTTTTACCATTTACCCTTCCAAATCTTAAATCCCATTGTAGGGGATTAATTTCTAACTTAGTGCTAAATTGAGAGATATTACCATTAATGGTTAATCTCGCCATAATAGCTACTGTACCATTTTTCTTAGGTGCGTTTTTTTTAAGGTAAAATAATAACTTAAAAGTTGACCTTTTTGAACTTTCCATAACTCACTGTTTCTATAGTTAAAATTAAATTTAATTGAGTTACGAGACAGCATGAAACACAACGCAAAACACTGAATTATAATTACTTAAAAAAAACAAAACCTGAAAAACATGGTAATGATTTGGTAACCTGCTTTTTCATTTAGAACTTCTTTAAGTAGCTTTTTGGTGCACCATTCCAATTTTACTATTCTCTTAAAATCCTTTATTCATGTGAGATTTCACCCGTTTTTACATTTTTCTGAGAGTTCAGGACTTTTAATATACAAATACTATTATTATTTTAGCAGAATAGAAATTTGATTTTTAACAATTAAGGATATGAAAAAATTAATCTTATTGGGCGCTGTATCAGCTTTTTTAATCAATTGTAATAAGAAAACTGAAGTTCCGGCTCCCAAAGTAGAAGCAGATACCATTGCTGTGGAAGAACCTGTAATAGATACTCTTGGACCAAAATCGTTCTGTTATATCGGAACAACAGGGAAAGACAGTGTTTTTGCTTCTATTGATGACAATTTAGGAACAATCACCGGAAAATTATCTTATAAAAACAGTGAAAAAGATAGTTCAAAAGGAGATCTAACGGGTTTCAAATCCGGAGATACCCTGAAACTAACTTATGAATTCAGCTCTGAAGGTAAAAAGAGTAAAAGAGATATCTACTTCCTTCAAAAGGATAATGTTTTGACGGAAGGTATTGGTGATCATAAAGAAGAAGACGGACAATCTAAATATGCTGATGAGAAAAAGATAAGTTATAAAGACGGACAGAAGCTAACACCTGCAGACTGTAAAGTAGTCAACGAAGCTTTGAAAAAATAATCCATTATAAAAACAAAAACAGCCTTTTTTCCAAGGCTGTTTTTTTATGCTAATTCTGTTCAATAATTTCAATAAAACGGTTCACAGCTTCATCTTCTGTGCTCCATGAAGTAATAAGACGAATGGCTGAAAAATTTTCATCTATTTTTTTCCAGACATAGAATTCAAAATTTTCAGACAATACCTCAATAAGATCGTTATTTAAAATAGGAAAAATCTGGTTGGTATAGGTATCGGAAAGAAAAGCCGTTCCTTTTTCCTGCAAAGCTTTTTTAATTTTCATCGCCTGCTGATTGGCATGTTGTGCCAGCTCAAAATACAGATTGTCTTTCATGAGTTCCATAAACTGAATTCCCAACAGTCTTCCTTTTGCCAATAACGCTCCTTTTTGTTTGATATTAAAAGCAAAATCTTCCTGTAGCACAGGATTATTTACCACAATTGCCTCTCCTATCAAAGCTCCGTTTTTAGTTCCTCCAAGATAGAAAATATCGGTAAGAGCAGCTACTTTTTCCAGGGTAAGATCACTGATTTCTGCTGTCAGTCCATGACCAAGCCTTGCCCCATCCATAAACAGGTATAATTTATTTTCCTTACAAAATGCAGAAAGTTCTTCCAGTTCTTTTGCCTGATAGATTGTTCCCAGCTCTGTAGAATTGGAAATATAAACCAGTTTAGGCATCACCTGATGTGGCACATTACTGTGTCCTTCTAAAATTGGAACAATATCTGAAGGTTTTATTTTTCCATCTGCCGTTTCAATGCTAAGTACTTTATGACCTGTAGCTTCAATAGCTCCTGTTTCATTATTCAGAATATGCCCGGGAGCAGCAGATATTACACACTGATAAGGTTTTAGAATTGCAGAAATAACAATTAAGTTAGCCTGCGTTCCTCCAGAAACTAAAAAAACTTCCGAATCCGGATTGCTGATTTTTTTTTTAATTAATGCTTTCGCTTTTAATGAATACTCATCTTCTCCATAGCCAGCCTGCTGTACAAGATTATACTGCGAAAGGGCCTGTAAAATATTAGGATGGCAGCCTTCAGAATAATCGTTTTTGAATGAAAATTTCATAGAGTAAAAGTAAAAAAAGTTAAAATAACAAGAGTCAACTTTTCATTTTATTTTGTTAGATTTGTACTGAAAATCATCTAACATTTTGAAAACAACCCTAACAGAGGAGAATTACCTGAAAGCTTTGTTTCATTTAGTTGACAATGAAGGAAAGGTTACGATTAATGAGCTCAGCAAATTTTTAAATGTAAAAATGCCGAGTGTCAATAATATGATGAAGAAATTTGCGGAAAAAAAGTGGGTCATTTATGAAACCTACAAACCCTTAATCGTTACAGAAAGTGGAAGACGTGAAGCTGCCCTGGTGGTTCGTAAACACCGGCTTACCGAAATGTTCCTGGTTAAGAAAATGAATTTCGGCTGGGAAAACGTTCATGAGATAGCAGAACAGCTTGAGCATGTGCATTCTCAAATCTTCTTTGATAAAATGGACGAAATTCTGGATCATCCTAAATTCGATCCTCATGGAGAACCTATTCCTGATAAAGATGGCAATATTATCGCTCAGGATTTACAAAAATTAAGCAGTTGTGAACCAGGAGAAAATGTAACTTTTGCTTCTGTTACCCTTTCTGATGATGCTTTTCTGACATATCTGAACGACAGAAAATTGCTGCTCGATACAAAAGTGAAAATTGTAAAAATAGAAAGTTTTGATAAATCCATGACGATAGAAATTGAGGGCAAAACAGAAATTCTAAGCAAAAAAGCTACTGAGAAAATACTTGTTAAGAAATAAACCATTACCACTGAAAAAATAAACTGAACAGATCTTCATTAAAAAAATTAGGCTTTTAAAAATTTAAACGATTAAGAAATTTAAGGAGAAAAGTATAGTTAAGACGTATCATTCTGATTTTAAGCTTACAGCGAAACTTTACTTAATGTTATATCCCAAATAAACCTAACAGGTTTTAAAAACCTGTTAGGTTTGATATTCATATAAATCTACTTTTACTCTATTCCTCAAACTGTTAAAAAACGGTTAAACTCTCCTTTCCTAAATACCCGAAAATTTATTTTTACCTAGGTTTGCAAAACTTTCTATAGACTTTGTCTTTCCGACAAATACCCAACCTTTAATTATTACTTAAAAAAATTATGAAAAAAAGCATTCCGTTTTTTATTATTTCGATGTTATTCAGTCCATTGGCAACGGCTCAAACCACTCAGGTAAGAGATTTTGTCATTGAACCACAGATTCAGCCCAATTTTTATATTTATAAAACTTTCGGAGTATTCGGAGGAAAAGAATATTCTACCAATGCTGTTTATCTGGTGACCAAAAAAGGGGTTGTCTTATTCGATGTCCCTTGGCAGAAAACACAGTATCAAAGTCTTTTGGATACTATTCAGAAAAGACATAACCTTCCTGTTATTGCGGTATTTGCTACTCATTCACATGAAGACAGAGCCGGAGATTTAAGCTTTTATAATAAGAAAGGCATCAAAACCTACGCTACAGCTAAAACCAATGAGCTTTTGAAGAAGGATGGAAAAGCAACTTCTACTGAACTTATTAAAACAGGAAAACCTTATCGTATTGGTGGAGAAGAATTTATAGTAGACTTTCTTGGGGAAGGACATACTGCCGATAATGTAGTGGTATGGTTTCCCAAATATAAAATACTGGACGGAGGATGTCTTGTCAAGAGCAAAGCAGCTGTTGATCTTGGGTATACGGGAGAAGCCAATGTTGCCCAATGGCCTCAAACCATGACAAAACTGAAAAACAAATACTCACAGGCAACTTTGATTATCCCCGGACACGATGAATGGAAAGGAGGCGGACACGTAGAACATACACTTGATCTTCTGAATAAAAAATAAATTTGAAGCGCCCTGGCGAATGCCAGGGCGCTTCGATTTTTAAACCATCATATTAATGATTACTATTTTCTAAAAGTTGTGATACTTTTTCAATTTCTTCCATGGTATTGAAGTAATGAGGGGATAATCTGATCGCATGGTCTATATTTTTAAACGTAAAATCAATTAATGCATCCTGTCTGCGGTTTTCCTTAAAAAACACATTATGATCACTCAAAGCTTTATGAATCTTTTCAACCTTTCCATCTGCCTGGCAAAAAGTCACAATACTGCTTAATCTGTTCCCTTTATCCAGAACTCTGAAACCATTATTCTGCAGATTAATTCTTAAAGTATCGGTCAATTTCCGGTTGTAATTTTCAATTTGATCCATTCCTATTGCATTGGCATAACGTAAAGCCTCTGCAAATCCAGCTAAAGCAGCATAAGGTCTTTCAAAAAGTTCAAATCTTTTAGCAGTATCATGGAGCTGAAAATCATCAAATGATGTCCATTGAGCACCAAAACTATCTAAAAACAGAGGATACATTTTCTGGTTTAATACTTTATCTGAAACGTATAAAAATCCAGTTCCCCTGGGCCCTCGCATAAATTTCCTTCCGGTTGCCGTCAGAAAATCACAATGGATTTTTTCTACATCCACCACAATCTGTCCAACTGACTGACAGGCATCCACAAGATACAGAACATCATACTGTTTACATAACTTCCCCACTCCTTCCACATTCTGAATTAAACCGGAATTGGTAGGAATGTGAGTAACAGCAATTAATTTGGGATTATGCTTTTTGATCAGATTTTCAAAATCTTCAAGATCCAATTCATGGTCAGGAAGATTGGCAACCCTTACAATTTCAATATGATACCTTTTCTGTAAAGAAATAAAAGCAATCTGATTGGATATATAATCATCATTAGTAGTAATGATACAATCTCCTTCTTTAAAATCAATACTGGATAAAGCTTTTGCATATCCATCTGTAGAACTGCTTACAAATGCTATATTGGAAGGTTTTGTATTAATCAATTTTGCAGTCTCTTCGTAAAACTGATTGATGATACCCGGGTTTCGTACCGCTGCTGCATACCCTCCCGATTCCTGTTCCTCATATAAAAACTTAATGGTAGTCTCCACAACAGATTTAGGCATTAATGAAGCCCCTGCACTGTTTAAAAATATCTTATCCGAACATCCCGGAGTATCCTGTCTTATAACCTGTAAATTCATTTTTATCAATCCTTACAACAAATTTAATTTTAATTTTTTCTAAATAGGCCTATAAAAAATCCCGAATTTTCATCCGGGACTCTATTTTTACTCAATAATTTTAATCTAAAACACTCCAACCTCTTTTTGGATTCGTGTTTGTGGAAACTTCCTGCTCATTAACAATGATATTTTCTTTTCTCTGACCAATATAATCGAGTTCGCTCAGTTTAGAGAAGATAATTTCAAGACTTCTCAACATCTGTTGAATGTAAAGCAATGGTTCACCACAATTATGGTGATCGTAATTCGTTTCTGCTACAATAGAAAGCTGGTTCAATAAGGTATGAGGGGCAATTTCACTCCACTCTAAGCTGTAGTTCAGCATTTCCTCCAGTTCTGCAGGAACAAGAAGCTGGGTTGAATTGTATAAATGAAGCGCCAGTCTTGCAAAAGACTCAATTAAAAATACAGGCGGCTGCCAAGGGGTAACATTTCTGAACTGGAAATACATATCTCCAAAAGTATTCACCATGGTAGTACACAAGAACTTAACGTTTTGTGCCAATGCTGTATTCTGATTTTTATGGGATGCTTTCTGAATAATTTTAAAAGCATACTGCTGAAGGTTTCCGATAGACTTCGCATAGCTGCTATAATAATCCACCAAAGCCGGATGACTCTGTACAGAAGTACAAGGCGGAATAAAGTTAGAATCCACCTGAGCAATATTTCCTTTTAAATCTACCTTACCGATGATAAGATAATTTCCTCCGGAATAGCTACTGTTCAAAGACGTTACGGGAAGCAGTTCAATATGGTGATTCGGCTGTGCATTCGGGTGGCGTGGCGGAATTTCCTCAGGATCAATATCTCCAAAAGGTACTTTATCAAAAGGATTTACAGAGATCAGAATATAATATTCACCATCAGCCTGTTCTTCATTCATTGATTTCGCCAATGATTTCACGCTGATCCTTCTGTCTGTGAGTTCAATACGATATCCTGCCATTGTCACAGCGCTGCAACGCTTAATTACAAGCTGTACATCATTGGTTGCCGTATTGTGAACGTCAAAAATGGTACGGTCTGTAAATTCGTTCGAAATAGGTAAAAGCCCGTAGTTATATGTAGTAATTCCAAGGGAATTGGAATCTCTGATGGTATCAATTAAGAAATTATCCTGATCATTAAGGTGTCTCTGGGAAACCTTCATCCCGTCCACCCAATTGATTGCAAAATGTTTAATAGGCTGTATCATGTTTAATACTTTTTAATTTTTTGTGTTTATGATTTTCTTTTGACTCCCTCCTCTTCATGCTGAATAACTCGCTTACAAATCACCACTTCATTTTCAGAAATGTTGTTTGTCGTAATGTCGTGGTCGAAATCTATATATTTTCTAAAGCTGAAAAACGATTTTTTGGTGTAGAAGATCCAGTAATAAGGTTCATTTCCTTCGTCTGAAAGATGAATAATGGACCCTGGATTTTTGTGGTTGTAATCATCCACTACCCTGTAGAACCAATCTCCGAAAGTAACTCCGGTTGGAAGTGTTTTCGCTTTAATTCTGAAACGGTTGGTATCTTCCAGTTTTTTGCTCAGTTCAACATTCAGGACCATTAATCTGTCAAAATCTGCCCCTTCAAAATCAGGAAGCTTCTGCTCCGGTGAATATCTCCATGTTTTATAAATATCAAAAGGAATACTGATAAACTGAATATAGCAGTAATAAAACACCATCGGAACCACAAAGATCACCATACTTGTTGCTGCCATCACAGCATATCCTGTACCTTTACTCATCCAGTTGAAGATCAGGGTGAAAAGATATCCGCCCAAAGCGATACACGTTAATGAAAGGATAGACTCAAACAGAATACTCATTGCCAGAGAATCGATGTGCTTTTTGAAATATTTATGCAGTAAGTTTACGTGAATAATCCCAAAAATAAGATAGATCACCTGCGCAATAAGGTACCAGTACGGATTAAAAAGGTTCCCTGCAAATCCAAAAACGCCCGGGATAGCCAGACACAAACTGCAAAGGAGTACATATATAATGATCACCTTAATTTTGATCGCAGGTTTATTTCTCCTGATTACACCGAGTATAACCATCATAATAATTGCGATTAAAGGCATTAAGATATACCTTAAAAAAATACCTTTTACTGAAGAAATTTCCATTTGTTTCTTTTCGAATTTATACTTTGTTGGTAGCTGTAAATATAATAAAATAATTTAGAGGAATGTAGAGTATCCAAGGCGGCTGGCATTTCTTTCATCGTCTTCAAGACTGAATGAATATTCCTCTTTTTCTGTGACAAAATTCTCTTCCACATCCACTGTTACAGGAAGAAAATAGTCATACAATGACTGAAGCACATTTCTGAACGGACTTCCCGGAATATACTTTTTCATATCCCCATAAGGAATTGGTCCAATGTTCACCACCCAGTTTCGCTGCCCGTCCATATGAGGTCCGCTTGGAATATAGGTGACTCCCAATCTTGAATTTCCCAGTAACATGGAATCATCATTTTTCTCGATTCCGTCAATAATATTAGGTGAAAAAGTAACCTGTACCGGTACCTGCAGAAAAGCAGTCAAACATCTTTCAAACCATCTTTTATCTCCTCTGATCTGATGGAAAAAAGGTAAAATGTGCATAAAAATATAGGCACTCTGCTTATCCAGCATTTTGATCATGGGCCAAAGTTCACTTACTGTGTCCAGTAAAGAATCGGTGCTGCTTGTAATATCAAATTCTGATTCTTTAAGCAAAGCACTGATTTCCGTAAAGAATACTTCCAGCTCAAAAGGCCGGAAAAACTTACGGGCATCATCTTCTACCCTTTTCTGCTTCCTGATTTCCCTTACCACTGTATCTACATTCTTTCTGGAAGCTCCCAGAGACGGTGGATGGAATAAGCCTTCCGGAAGATAGTCGTAAATACCTTCTCTGTAGCTCTCTATCGTAAAAACTTCCTCATCAAATCCTAAATAACTGCTTGAAATACTTTTGATGTCTTTTAGGTAAGCACGGTCGTTCACACCGACACGCTCAATGAATATATTACTTACCGCACGGTGGTATTTCAAGAGGTTTACAGCTACAGCTTCAGCCTTAAAGTCTGTCTGCAGCTTATTGTAATGCATATCTACAATATTATTCTCATACATAGTGTTTCCTCTGATTATGACTTGTAAAGATAATATATCTCATAAGTTTGAAAAAATATTTTTACAACAATTTTATTCTAAAAGTAGTAATTTATTGACAGTAATAGGAATAATTTTCTACAAATTCCGTGAAAATACGGTAAATACCCTATTTATTTGTTTTTTATTATTTAAAATTAACTATTCAGAATCAATCGATTAAAGGGTTTTAATTTATAGTTTAAAGTTCAAGGTTTAAAATTTAAAGTGTAAGATTGTGATTCAGATTTTAAACTGTAATCCGTATTGTTCTATCCTGTTACCTTTATTACCGGAAAAATCCAAGCGTCAAACCTACTGTAATTGCTTCTTTTATTTAAATTAAATTTTATTAACATCATCATATGGAATAAATTCAGGATAAAGCATGCTCATTCCGAAAGCAGGCCGTATCTTTGCAGACTGAAAATTGTTATTAAAAAATGAAAAGTATTTATTCTAAAATTCTGATTTTAGCATTCATGGCCTCTTCACTTTATTCTTATGCGTGGGGATTAACGGGACACAGAGTGATTGCAGATATTGCACAAAACCACCTTTCCCGCAAAGCAAGAAGAGAGATTAAAAAGATCATGGGAAAAGAGCGTCTGGCTTACTGGGCAAACTGGCCGGATTTCATCAAATCTGATACTACAGGTGCATGGAAGCAGGCTTCATCATGGCATTATGTAAACATTGATCCGATGACTGATTTTAAAGCTTTTGAACAAAATTTAAAAGCACAGGCAGGACCAAGTCTTTACACTCAGGTAAATACATTGTCAAGCCAGATCAAAGACAAAAACACTTCTGAAAAAGACAGAAAAATTGCTTTAATCTTCCTCATCCACATTATGGGAGATCTTGCACAGCCACTTCACGTAGGGAGAGCGGAAGATTTAGGAGGAAACAAAATCAACGTTACCTATTTCGGGGAAAAAACCAATTTACACTCTGTATGGGATGGGAAATTAGTAGATTCTCAAAAATACAGCTACACTGAATATTCCAAGCTTTTAGATATCAAATCTAAAGAAGAAGTAGCACAGATCCAATCCGGAACACTGGAAGACTGGTTGTATGATTCTCATAAAATCGCCAACAAAATCTATGCACAGACTCCAAACGATTCTAAGCTATCTTACGACTATCAGTACAAGTTCAATGAAACGATGGAAAGACAATTGTTGTACGGAGGATTGAGACTGGCAAAAGTATTGAATGAACTTTTCTAAGTAGAATTTCGGGTTGCAAGCTCGAGTTATTTAACCCAAAACAATTTAAAATATAACTCTTAGAGATAAAAACGGGACTTCGGTTTCGTTTTTTTTGTTTAAGGTTTAGGATTTAGGATTTAGGATTTGGGGAAATTATAAAGTTTGTAAATGAACTTACCTCTTTTAGAATTTATATTTATTTTTTTAAATGATAAACCAAAACACACAACAATTTAGTTATCAGTTATTTAATCTGTTATTAAAAAATCATTAATACATTTTATAGTATACTTTGCACAAAAATATTAAATCCTGTGTAACCTTTTTACCTTTTCATACGTATATATTATAGTAACTCTTTTTTGAGGATAAAATAAATGAGACAATTAAAAATCACTAAGCAGGTTACCAACAGGGAAACTGCTTCATTAGACAAGTATTTGCAGGAAATTGGTAAAGTGGAACTGATCACTGCGGACGAGGAAGTAGAATTGGCACAAAGAATACGTGCAGGCGACAGAGCCGCACTTGAGAAATTAATCAAAGCCAACCTTCGTTTCGTAGTATCTGTATCTAAACAATACCAAAATCAAGGTCTTTCTTTACCCGATTTGATCAATGAAGGTAACTTAGGATTAATGAAAGCGGCAAAAAGGTACGATGAAACTAGAGGTTTCAAATTTATCTCTTATGCAGTATGGTGGATTCGTCAATCAATTTTACAGGCATTGGCTGAACAGTCAAGAATTGTAAGACTACCATTGAACAAGATTGGGTCTATCAACAAAATCAATAAAGCATACGCTCACCTTGAGCAGGAAAATGAAAGACCACCTTCTCCGGAAGAATTGGCTGAAGTTCTTGACATGAGCGAGGAAGATATCAAAGAATCTATGAAAAACTCCGGAAGACACCTGTCTATGGATGCGCCTTTGGTAGAAGGTGAAGATTCTAATCTTTATGATGTATTACGTTCAGGAGAATCTCCAAGTCCTGATAAAGATCTGATGCTTGAATCTCTGCAAATCGAGATTGAAAGAGCATTGAATACTTTGACGCCAAGAGAGGCTGATCTGGTAAGATTGTACTTCGGACTGAACGGAAAACACCCAATGACTTTAGAGGAAATTGGTGAAACTTTCGATCTTACAAGAGAGAGAGTTCGTCAGATCAAAGAAAAAGCAATTAAGAGACTAAAACACAATACCAGAAGCAAGATTCTTAAATCTTATCTGGGTAAATAATTTTAGCGTAAAAAATTTTATAGGCGGAGTCTGTTTTCAGGCTCCGTTTTTTTATTCATGTAACATTTTTCAGGGTTTGTTCAACTAATTAAAATCATATCCTTTAGTCCCTTGTGTTACCATTGAAATGATTAATTTTAATTGCTTTGGATATGATGTTGATTTCAACCAAAACAAAACATACTATGAAAAAAATACTTTTCGCCTCTATTCTGGCTTTATCTCTACTTTCCTGCAGAGAAAACCAATCGAAGCAGGCTCCCGTGGTAGAAAACGCAGTTGACAATGTTGAATCTTCAGTTTCAGGAGCTATTAAAAAAAATACCAGATACTCCTCACGTGAAGGAAACCTTGTTCATGAAATTTATCAGGAGCTAATAAAAAATGATAAAAATTTACAGGATCTTGATACAAGAATAGACAATATTCAAAAGGATGCTGAAACCTCCATTTCGGAATATGATGATATTATCGGTAAATCGGAAACATATTACAATGATGCATCAGCACTATCAAATTCGGTAACCGATTCTGTTACAAAGAAACAAATTGAAAAAGAGATAAAAGCAAGCGCTGAAAAATATGATTTAAAAACACAGACGATCAGAGACCTCATCGCCAAAATAAAAGCAAACAGGACCACACTTCATGATCAATACCTTGTATTCAAAATCAGAAAAACGCTTCTTGAAATTGAAAAATACCAAAGTGCTCATCCTCTGAAAACAGATCATTTGGATCAATTCATCAATAAACAGAATAAACTGTTGGAAGAACTTAAAAATCTAAAATAAAACCATCACCTCATGAAATATACTACCCAATGGCTTACCGATAAAAGCCGCGTGAAAGAGCTCGTAGACTTTTTTATGACTCATAAAACAGATTCTTATATTTCTCATGGTGAAATGATGTCCGGCAGAGCGATAGATTCACACCACTGGAATCCTGATCTTGAACTGATTCTTACCGAACAGCTGATCACCGATTTTAATTCTGACGGGAGTTCCAAACTGAATATCCTGATTGCAGAAAATGAAGGTGGTGAAATTGTAGGCATGATGGTTTTCAATGTCATCAACAGTCCTTTTAAAAAATATGCCATTCTGGAAGATATGCTTCTGGATCAGTCTGTAAGAGGCCAGTCACTGGGAAGTAAACTTTTAGAGAAAGCTATTCACGAATCTAAAAACTGGAATATCAGTTTTATTCTGCTTGAAAGCGGAGTCAACAACCACGGCGCTCACAATTTTTTCAGTAAATATGGTTTTAAAAAAGTATCGGAGAGTTATATTTTAACGCTATAAGTTACCATTTGACAGTCATAAAATGATACCCCCATAAGAATCTTTCGCTTCTTTACGTTTTAAATAAAACTAAACCTTATGAATACCATTTCAATCATCGGAGCAGGAATCGGAGGATTTACCCTCGGAAATGTACTGAAACAGCATCAGTATGATTTTACGATCTATGAATCTGCTCCCGAAATAAAACCTGTAGGAGCCGGAATTATGATGGCCGTCAATGCCATGCAGGTTTTTAACCATTTGGGTTTAAAAGAAAAGATTGAAAATGCAGGTAATAAAATTCATAGGATCGTTATCGCCAATGAATCCTTACAAACCATTTCCAAAACAGAAATTCTGGAACTGGAAAAGCAGTACAATTCCTGTAATGTTGCGATTCACCGGGCTGAGCTTCAGAAAATTCTGGCTGAAAACCTATCGTCTGATTGTATCAAATTAAATCATTCATTACAAAAAATAAGAAAAGAGGAAAACTATATTTTAGATTTTGACAATGGAAGCCAGATTGAAAGTACCATCGTTTTTGGAGCAGACGGCATAAAATCTCCTATCCGTAATCAGATCCTGAAAACGGGTATTATAAGAAACTCAGGGCAGAAATGCTGGCGTGGCCTGGTAGATTATGATCTCCCGGAAAAATACAATCAGGAAGCTTTTGAAATGTGGGGCAAAGGAAAACGTTTTGGTTTTGTGAAAATCTCGGATAGAAAAGTGTACTGGTACGCCTGTATCAATGAAAAAAGCTTTGGAAGATATTGGCAGATTGAAGACATTTTCTATGATTTTGATCCGTTGGTTTTAAAAATCATTGAAGCCACCCGGCACGAGAACATCATCTGTAATCCAATTTCTGACCTCGCTCCTATTCCTCAATGGTATTCGGAAAATCTATGCCTGATAGGAGATGCCGCTCATGCCACAACTCCCAATATGGGGCAAGGTGCCTGCCAGGCTATTGAAGATGCTTATATCATTGGAAAATTGATGGAAGATCATCAGGATTTCAATGTTATTTTCAAAAAGTTTCAGAGTACCAGAAGGAAAAAAGTTGATTATATAGTTAATACAAGCCGTACTATCGGAAAGGTTTCTCAATGGGAAAAAGGAAATTCAATCCGGAATTTTCTGATGGGCTTACTACCGGAAAGTATGAATCAGAAAATGGCCAAAAAAATCTTAAAACTGGAAATGTAGGTCATTATTGTTAGAATCGATAAAAATTTAAAAATCATAAACAATTTATTAATAACAACTAAAACTTAAAAGCATGAAAAAAATCTTTTATGTGTTACTCCTGCTCATAGGAGTACATACAGCACGAGCACAGGAAGTCCCGGTACTGGACCGAGGTTTATTCTTTGGTAACCCGGAAATTGCCGGAGGACAATTGAGTCCGGATGGGAAATGGATTTCCTTTACAAAAGAATATGAAGGGATTATGAATATCTGGGTAAAAAAAATTGATGAGCCTTTTGAGAAAGCACGTCCTTTAACAAACAGCAAACGCCCGTTGAATGGATATTTCTGGACAGAAGACGGAAAATACATTCTGTATGTAAAAGATAATAACGGTGATGAAAACATGAATATTTTTGCAGTAGATCCAATGGCAAAAGTAACAAAAGGAGTTCCTGAATCCAGAAATATTACACCGCTTAAAGACGTGACTGCAAGTATTTATCTGGCAAGCAGAAAAAATCCTGATTTGTTGATGATTGGATTGAATAACCGCGATAAAGCATGGCATGATCTGTATTCGGTGAAAATTTCTACAGGTGAGCTGAAAAAGATTTATGAAAATACAGACCGTATCACAAGCTATGAATTTGACTGGGATGAAAAATTGAGAGTTCTTTCCAAAACGGATGATAAAGGAACTACCCAGTTTTTTTATAAAGAAGGTGATAAACTGACTCCCATTTACGAAACATTGGTAACAGAAAGTGCTTATATCTCCAATTGGAACGAAGACAATTCTAAGTTTTATCTGGTAACTAACAAAGGAGATCTGGATAAATCCGCACTATTCCTGATGGATCCGAAAACAAAACAAATTACAAAAATAGAAAGTGATCCTAAAGATAAAGTGGACTTCGGAGGACTATTTATGGACAGAAATACAAGAAAAATGATTTACACCTCTTACACAGGAGATAAAACAGAATATTACTGGAAAGATAAAGCCTGGGAAGCTAATTACAAATTCCTGCAAAGTAAATTCCCTGGAAGAGAGGTCGGTTTTGCAAGTTCTACCAATGATTATTCTAAGTTTCTGGTTTCTGTGGGTGGTGATAAATATGCTTCAGAAGCGTATTTCTTCGACGCCAAGACAAAACAGCTGATTTTCCAGTATACCCCAAGAACAGAATTGAAAAAGGTTGAAAAGTATCTGGCAGCAATGACTCCTATCAGCTACAAAAGTAGTGACGGACTTGAAATTCCGGCTTACCTGACTTTACCTGTAGGTTCATCTGGTAAGAATGTTCCTGTAGTGGTGTTGGTTCATGGAGGCCCGAAAGGTCCGAGAGATTACTGGGGATATAACTCAACCGTACAGTTTTTAGCCAACAGAGGATATGCCGTGCTTCAGCCTAACTTCAGAGCAAGTGGCGGATATGGTAAAAAGTTCCAGAATGATGGAGATCTTCAATGGGGAAAACTGATGCAGGATGACATTACCTGGGGCGTAAAATATCTGATCGATCAGGGAATTGCAGACAAAAATAAAGTAGTGATTATGGGAGGAAGCTACGGTGGCTATGCAACACTTGCCGGTCTGGCTTTCACTCCGGATGTATATGCTGCGGGAGTTGATATCGTAGGACCAAGTAACTTATTTACGTTACTGGATTCTGTTCCTGCTTACTGGGAAGCTGCACGTGCTTTCCTTTATGGTATGGTAGGTGATCCTAAAACGGAGGAAGGTAAAAAACGTATGCATGATGCAAGCCCATTATTCAGTGTAGATAAAATCAATAAACCATTATTGATTGTTCAGGGAGCTAATGATCCTAGGGTAAAGCAGGCTGAAGCGGATCAGATTGTCATCGCTCTTCGTGATAAAGGTAAAAAGGTAAACTACATTCTTGCTGATGATGAAGGCCACGGATTCCGTAAACCTGTGAACAGTATGGCGATGTATGCTGAAACCGAAAAATTCCTTGCTGAAGTAATCGGAGGAAGATATCAGAAAGAAATGCCTGAAAATGTGGCAAAACGTCTGAAAGAAATGACGGTTGATATTTCAAAAGTTACTTATACACCAGCAAAGACTGAAAAAGCAGTAGGAGCTTCTAAATAAAAGCATCTTATACATTATATAAAGCCATCTCGTGAAAATGAGGTGGCTTTTGTCTTTACATAAACTCATATCATTTGTAGAATCATATATTCTTTACAAAAAAATTCTTTATACAAGCATTTACCTAACCAAAAAAACTGCCTCAATGAGACAGCTTTTTTTAATATAATTTAGTTAAATTTAATAAGTTAAAGTAACACCTGCACCCCAGCCTATTTCTTTATCATAGTTTCCGGAAAGGGATAACCACTTCTGAACAATGTACCGAAGTCCTGTAGAAAATTCTCCATCTGAATTGATGCTAAAATTTCCTCTCAGCCTTCTGGAAAGCGGTATATCTTCACGGCTAAGCTCCAATAACACTTTTCCGTTTTGATCAACACTTGCGTCAGCGGTAATCAGCATTGGCAATACATACTGCATACCAACAATGAATGCAAATCTATTTTTTGAGGCCTTCTGCTGTCCAAACCAGGTCTTTTTCCCATGAAATTCCATTCCGAGCTCTTCTGCCATCTGTCTCTCCATGATCTCATGATTTTTTTGCACTCTAATTCCTGCATAAGGTAATGCCCATTGAAATTTTCCTAAGAAACGTCCTACTTTTGCACTTCCTTCAAAATGATCAAAATTCCAGTTGGTATGAAACTCATTCAGATTAGCCCATCTAGGTCCAAACATCGTCATTGTTTCTGCGTGGATCTTATTGCTTGCTAAATCCAGCATTGCCATAGAACTGGTCATTTTATTATCCTGTATGAAGTTTTTCCAGGCCATTTTTCTGTTCGGAAGCTGTGGATTGGGTTTTGAGTTTTCATAACTGAAAATTCTTCCCATTCCTGCCATCATATGGTATAGAATATGACAGTGGAAGAACCAGTCTCCGTCCTGGTTGGCAGCAAATTCTATTGTTATTGTTTCCATTGGCATGATATCCACTACATTTTTCAATGGAGAATACTCTCCTTTTGAATTAATTAATCTGAAATCATGACCGTGAAGGTGCATCGGGTGACGCATCATGGAATTATTATAAAGTTTAATTCTAAGAACCTCTCCTTTTTTGATCAGAATTTTATCCGTCTCTGTTACCGTTTTATTATCCAGCGTCCACAGATAATGGTTCATATTTCCTTCCAGCGTAAATTTCATTTCCCGAATACTGTCTGTAGGAAGAATTGTTTTTTCAGGAGACTTTAAAATATTATAAGACAACCTCTTGATTGTTTTCTCTTCCTTCGTCTCCATTCCTGAGTGTTGAGAATGATCTTCTTTCTTAACTTCTTTGGTTTTCACTCCCATCATCTCATTGATATGCTTTGCAGTAGTTTTTCTTTGATTTTCAGATAATTCGGGATACATCACTTCGTTCATATCCATCATTTGATTTCCCATCGTCATATTCATCGGTTTCATATTTCCACTCATTTCCATCATACCGTTCATCATTTTCATTCCTTCAAAAAGCATCAACCTTGGAAGATTGGGAGCTTCTATCTTTTCACCCGATCCCAGCCAAAGGGAAGCATGTCCTATTCTGTCTTCAGAAGTCGCTCTGAACTCAAAACTTTTGCTTTCTGGAATCGTAACTTCAATATCATAGGTTTCTGAAACTCCGACAATCAGACGATCAACTTCTATCGGTACTACATCATTTCCGTCATTTCCCACTACTTTTATCTTTCCTCCGCCATAATTCAGCCAGAAATAGGTAGATGAGCCTCCGTTGGCAACTCTTAATCTTACTTTATCGCCAGCTTTTAAATTAGAATAATCAGAGCTTGGAGTTCCGTTAATTAAGAATTTATCGTAATAGACATCACTTACATCCATGGCTTCCATTCTTTTCCATTCATTCAATACCTTTGTTCCCAGGTTTCCTGATTTAATTGCTTCCCAGTAACTCTGTACAGCATTTTTCTTTACAGCATACCAGTCTGTATTCGCCATATGAAGCCTTCTCGCAATCTGCATAGGATCATCATCACTCCAGTCTCCCAGTAATACCGGAATATCAGCATTGTATTCTATTGTTGGTTCTCCTTCTCTTTTTTTGAAGACCAGAATACCGTTCATTCCTATCTGTTCCTGTAGTGCTTCGTGAGAATGGTACCAGTACGTTCCGTTTTGAGAAATTCTGAATTTATATAAATGGGTTTCTCCAGGTTTTACAGGCTTGGTGGTAAGATAAGGAACTCCGTCCTGTTCGTTGGGAAGAATCACACCGTGCCAGTGCAGTCCTGTATTTTCTTTAAGCATATTGTGCAGATAAATCTCTGCAGTATCTCCTTCAGTAAAATATAAAGTCGGAGCCTGAAGTTTACCATTGATTGCAATTGCTCTTCTGTTTTTTCCTGTGAAATTAACAATCGTATCTTTTACATAAAGGTCATAACGAACTGTTTTACCTCCAAAAGTAATTCTCCCGTTTTCAGAGTTTCTTTTCAAAACAGAACCTTCTTCTTTGGGTTTATCTGTAGAAGAATGATTTTCTTTTTCCTCAAGTTCCATCCCGCATTTAGGACATTTTCCTGGTTTGTCTGAAACAACTTCCGGATGCATTGGACATACATAGGTAATTTGAGAATGGGGTTGTATTTTTTTTGTTTCTGAAGATTTTCCTTTTACTTCTGTTATTGATTTCGCTTCCGACTTGGTTACTGTTTTTGACTTTACAGCAACAGTTTTCTTCTCCAGAGTCATTCCGCATTTCGGACAGTCTCCAGGTTGGGAAGACACCACTTCTGGGTGCATCGGACAAGTATAAACGTTTTTTGTAGTTTGAGCGAAAGTCAATACGGAGAATAAAAGTACCAGAAACATTATCAACTTTTTCATAATATTTCGAACTTTTTAGAAGTCGCAAAGCTTAAAGTTAATTATAACTTAAACTCTGCAACTCATTATTTTAAAGAATAGTACGGAAATTATTTAATCTCCGACTTTACACTTCCACATGTAAGCATAGACTTTCCGTAATATGGATTAACGATCTGTTTTTCATCGCTTAGCCAGCTTCCGTCTGCCATTGGGCAATATTGAACGTAGACTGGTTTTTCAGAAAGTTTAAACTCCTTGGTCAGAGCAATCATATTGTCTGAAAGGTTTAAAAAAGTTTCTCTTTGTGTAGCAATAGTTCTTGCATCCGAAATGGCAGAAGCATCTTTTCTGAGAATATTAAGGTTTCCTTCTGAAACTACTTTATAATCAATAACAGAAGCTGTTTTAATAAATTCTGTTGCAGCTTTTGAAGTTTTATCCACATCATCTGAAGCTAACGCTGATTTGATAGCAATATAATTTTGGTAGAGCTTAGAAACCTGAGCATCCTTTTTAGATTGTGCTGATAATGAAATGATTGAAAATAAAGATAAGGCTGCTGTGATGATATATTTTTTCATTGTTTTAAATTTTAGAATTAATTTTTTAATAAAGAATAATGGATTACGCATCAGTAAATGCGTCAGAGCATGTCGCTCATAACAGTATATATTATACCAGAAACGACTGACAAATTCTAAATTCTAAAATTACAATGATTGATGTAAATAGGGACCGGCCGGCTTTCAGGCGGTGCATTGATCTGGATCTGAGTAAATTTGGTGGCAGAAAAAGACTTATCAATAGCGGAAAACTGATGTTTCACCGGTATCTCTGAAACTGCACTTAAGAAATCAACGTTCAGATAATCAGATTTCTGGGAATCGTCTACTTTTACGATTTTGATCTCTGTTTTACAGCATCCTTTTTTTTCCTTAACACCACATTTTGCACAAATATCATCCGCTTTCTGACTTACAGAAACCAATTCTTTCATACAATAATGAATGCTAAAAGCTGCTCCGGAAGAAAACCCGAAGTAGAAAATAGAAAACAATATGGCAAGAATCTTTTTCATTGGTAAGACAAAGATAAAAATATCTCTGAAACCGTTGTTATAGAATTTGGTAATGTTGTTATAAAATTCGGGTAAACAAAAAAGCTTCCGGATTTTCGGAAGCTTTCTGCTATTTTTATTTTTGATAGTAATTCTATAGTTTGAACTCCAGCTTCACATTAAAGAAACGTCCCGTAAGACGTACCGGAACAGGATACATATAATTACTGTTATAGTCTGTGATCCATTGGTTCGCAACAGTATTGTTAATGTTAAATGCATTGAAAACCTGAACACCTAATGTAAGTTCCTCAAAATTACCCCAGAAACCCGATCTCTTATTTTTTTCTTTCGGATCAATAAATACCTTTGTCAATCCTAAGTCTACTCTTTTATAAGAAGGCAGCGTCTGCTGATAATTATAAGCTGAACCAAAATCCGGTTGTCCGTTGCTGTTAAACATTACGGGAGCTCCCGTAGGTAATCCCATAGCATATACTAAAGTAAGGTTCACACGCATAGACGGGAAGCTTGGCATATAATCTTGATAGAACATCGCAAACCTCAGCCTCTGATCTGTAGGTCTTGGAATATCTCCTCTTCCATCAATATTTTCATACACTCTGGCATAACTTGCAGACAACCATGAATCCACACCCGGAACAAATTCTCCGAATAGTCTGGTATCGATACCATAAGCATATCCTTTTGAATTATTTTGCCCGGAATAACGAATCCTTACATTATCCATATAATAAGGAATCAGGTTATCCATCTTTTTATAATAAAGTTCCGTTGTCAGTTTGAATGGTCTGTCGTACATCTCGAACTCGTAATCATTGGCAAGAATGACCTGAATAGAGCGTTGCGATTTTATATTAGAGTTAAAATTACCATCTAAATCCTTGATTTCTTTATAGAAAGGAGCCTGATAGTAGATTCCTCCTGAAATTTTAAACAACATATCACTGTCCCAATCCGGTTTGATCGCAAACTGAGCTCTTGGTGAGAATATGGTTTCTTTATTGAAACTCCAGTTGGCCACACGTACTCCTGCATTCACAAATACTTTACTGGCTCCCCAATAGAATTTCTGAGAATACTGTGCATAGGCAGAAAGTCTTGTCGGTTCGATATTATTTTGTCCGGCAATATAATAAGCAAGCTTGAGATCTCCTGTAGTTCCGGTTCTAGGATCAATGACTTCCGGTCTTGGAATACTGTATCCTGCAGAATCTACCAATTTCCATTCATTGGTAAGATCTTTCAGATTTTCTTTTTCATATTTAAATCCGACCTCAAAGTCTGTATTGACATTGGGAGAGAATTTTGCTCTGAACTGTGTTCCGTATGTTCTTACAAACAAATCATTTCTTGCATGTTCTATCTGCCCTCCAACATCGAAAGATGTGACAGGCTGCTGCGTCACAGGATCAAAGGTCTGAAGCTCGTATGCTGACTGTATTGTGTAATATTCTCTTTCTCTGTTCTGATAAGCAAAGGCATCCAGAGTAAGCTTCCACTTATCTGCCGGCTTATAGTTCATAGAGAATGTTCCCATCATGTTTTTATACTGGTCATTTTCCTGACCTCCATATCCAATATTAACGGTAATAGGCTGCTGAAGACTTCCGAAAGTAACACTTTTTGCCCTTGGGATCATCTCATAATCATTCTTGGAATAATATCCGATGAATGACATCGTAAATTTATCACTGACATGATAATTCAGATAAGACTGGAAATCCCAATATGTTGGATTAAAATCGGTATCTTCTTTTAAGGTATTAAGAACAAGATTAGTATTTCTGTATCTTCCGGAAAATAAGGCGGTAAATTTTTTATTTTTGGAAGCCAAACCAGTTGTCAGCCTTCCTCCAATTAAACTGGCCTCACCTGAAACTTCAAATTTTTCTGGCTCTCGGTAGTAGATATTTAAAGCGGAAGACATTTTATCACCATATTTGGCTTCAAATCCTCCTGCAGAGAAATTCACTGCGGAAACCATATCCGGGTTAATGATACTCATTCCTTCCTGCTGAGAGTTTCTGATCAGGAAAGGTCTGTAGATTTCAATATCATTAATGTAGATAAGGTTTTCATCATAGTTTCCACCACGAACCATATATTGTGAGGACAGCTCTGTGTTGGAGTTTACGGAAGGTAATGTTTTAAGCAATCCTTCAATTCCTCCATTAATCGAAGCTACTGATTTCGCTTCTTTCGCTGAAATTCTTACATTGGTAAGGTCATTGGTTCTTCCTGTTGCTTTTTTCTGGAAGACAACTTCCTCTATATCGGTTACTTTAGTAGTCGCTGTATCTTTTTTCCTTTGTTGGGAGAAAAACAGTACAGGGACCATAAGGCTTAGCGGTAAAACTAGTTTTTTCAAAAGAAATGTTTTAGAATTTCTAAAATTAATGTTTTTTTAACAATTACAAAATCGATTCTCTAATTCTTGACAATTTTTGTAACAAATCTTCTAATAAATCTAATCTTAACATGTTAGCACCATCAGATAATGCGGTTTCCGGTGTAGGATGCGTTTCGATGAAAATTCCGTCTGCTCCTACTGCAATTCCTGCCTTGGCAACGGTTTCAATAAGATCCGGTCTTCCTCCTGTAACGCCTGAGCTTTGATTAGGTTGTTGTAAAGAGTGCGTAACATCCAAAATCACTGGAGCGTATTCTCTCATCGTAGGAATTCCTCTGTAATCTACAATCAGATCTGTATATCCGAAAGAATTTCCTCTTTCAATAATAGCTACTTTCTCGTTATTGGAATCTGTAATTTTCTGAACCGCAAACTTCATCGCTTCCGGAGAAAGGAACTGGCCTTTTTTCAAAGTCACGCATTTTCCTGTTTTGGCTGCCGCTACCAATAGATCGGTCTGACGTACAAGGAACGCAGGAATCTGTAAAACATCTACATACTGTGCGGCTAATGCTGCATGCTCATTTTCATGGATATCTGTTGTGGTAGGAATATTGAAAGTCTCTCCTACTTTTTTAAGGATTTCAAGAGATTTCTCTTCACCAATGGTTGTGAAAGAATCTACACGGCTTCTGTTAGCCTTTTTGAAACTTCCTTTGAAAATATAAGGAATATTGTATTTATCTGTGATGCTGATTACTTTTTCAGCAATTCTTAATGCCATATCTTCCCCTTCAATAATACAAGGTCCGGCAATAAGGAAAAAGTTTTTTGAATCTTTGTGCGAAATATTATCTAAATACTGAATCATTTTGTTGTAATTAAAAAGTTCAGTAAAAATACTGAGAAAGTTTCACAAATGGAAATTATTTGATTGCTTTAACAGGCTATGGTTGCAATAGTTTTTGGCTTTTGGATTTCTTATTATTTATTGATAGATGCTTCGACAGGCTCAGCATGACAGCTCTGATACTAGCTTTTAATCGGCACTGGATAATTGATAAGTGATAGATGCTTCGACAAGCTCAGCATGACAGCTCTAATACTAACTGTTAATCGGCACTGGATAAGTTATAATTGATGGATGCTTCGACAGGCTCAGCATGACAACCCTAATACTAGCTGTTTTATTAATGTGAAAATTATAATACAAAGTATAAACCATCAATGTACAAAAACCTACGTCGAAGCCACATTATATTAACGTTATTTTTTAGCAGTGTCATGCTGAGCTTGTCGAAGCATCTGCAATGATATATTTAGAATTTTTTCAAAATCTTCTCAAACGTATTCACATTTCTGCTGGTAAACTGATCTTTAAGGCTCTTTTTACCTAATACTTTCCCGAAGGTAGAATCTAAGGTATTTCCTTTCGGAACCTGCCAGTAAAATATATCATTAACGATTGCAGCCTTTTCATTTTCTACCTGACCTGCTTTCTGAAACTCTTCCATTAAAACCTTTTCCACTCCGGGAATTCCGACAAACCCATAAATATGAAGCTCGTCTTTTTTTTCAAAAGGAATACTGTTCCAGAAAACCTCAGTTTCTTTCTGAGATTTCACAAACAAAAAAGCTTCATAAGAAAAATGTTGCGACATCGCTTTTTCCAGAATAGTTTTTAATTCTGTCGTATTTTTATCTGACGAAAAAACAATATTTCCGGAAGCCAGTATGGAACTTACCTCCTTCATTCCTGCATCTTTAAAAACCTGGCATACATCCGCCATTTTCATATTGGTTCCTTTTACGTTGACGCCACGAAGAAAAGCACAGTATTTCATTTTTTTCAGGTTTTAGGTTTTAGATATTAGGTTGCAGTGATTGTTGGGTCGGAGGTTTTGAGAGTATTAGTGTGAAAGAGTTATTATAAAACTTTTTTCTGAATTCTTTCAATTTTTAAATATTTCAATCTTTTAATCAACCCTAATGTACAAATTATAGTCTGTTCCGGAAGGTTTCAGATGGTAAATTTTTTCCAGAATTTTATGATCACTTTTCAGATGATCTTTCACACGGAATTCTTTCAGAAGCTTATAATGAGTTTTATAGTACTCTGAATTGGCATTCTTTTCTTCGTATAAATTCTGATAAGAAAGAAGATATTTCGGTTTTCTGTTTTTTACCGTGTTGATCCAGTAATTGACCTTATCTTTTTTAATTTCCTCCTGAATCTGTTTATCAACCAATCCAACCTCATCAATCGTTTTTAATCCTGAGAAATAAGGAACATAACCTGCCGGCTCCAATAAAATCCATTGGTTTTTATCTTTTTCATATTGATTTAAAAAGGTACCAATCGTTCTGCGATAGTTCCACTCTCCGTTTCCTGTTGCAATACAGTGAACCGTCTGGAAGACAAGCATTGGGAAGATATAGAATATAACAAGCAATGACAGCCACAGGTTTCTCCTCTCTTTCTGTTCCAGTACAAAAATAAGAACGGGAACGAAAAGCAAAAGTTGTGGCACCCAATAATACCAGTCAAACAAGCTCTTTTGAGAAATGAAAATGATTTGTTTTGCCCATCCGAAAAGAAAAATCATCCACAAAAAGTAGTTTCTTTTTTCCCTTTGTCTGATCAGATAAATAAAGCAAAGCAATTCAAAAATCAAAACTACGATAGTCAAAGGATTGAAATCTCCCGGAACTTTCAGCATTCCCCAGAAGTTTCCGAAACTTTTAAAGAAATATCCGATATGCTGCTGAATCGTAAAATTTTCACTGTAAAGTAATTTTTTTGCAGTAATGGTATTGTTCACCAGTTCGCCAAAGTAAAACCAGTTGAAAGCAACGGTTGATAAAACTCCAAAAGCTCCTCCAAAAATATAATTCCATCTTATTTTTCTGTTCCAGAATAGATCTACAAGAAATACAATTCCCAGGAAGATTACTGTATCAATCCTTGTAAACATAATTAAAACAGGAAGAAGGGTCACCACCCATTTTTTCCCTTTATGGAAACCATAATACAGCAATGCCATCTCCAGAAAAAACAGGATTCCATACTCCATTCCAAGGATTGAAATTTTAATGGATGGCGGCAAAATCCCGATCAGAAATATAAAGATTGCCTTATGCCATGGATTTTTTAAAACCAAATGAGACAGCCATAACGTTCCTACAGTAAACAGTAGAGAATTAAAAATCAAAAGGGGCTCAATAAAATTTTCTTTTCCAAAAATAAGATTGAAAATATAGGATACAAATACATACAGATGTGTGGTAGAAGCAGAAATCCTGGTATCTCCATTGAAGCCAATGACTCCGTAATCCAACAAATTCTGGGCAACCCTCCAGGTAATAAATGCATCTTCCTGAATGTAGTGCGTTAATAAAAAAAGAAGCTTAAAAAGAACCGTAGCAATGACGGCATAGATTGGGAATTTGCTATTTTGTGTTTCGGACATTATGTATTTTTACTTTCACAAATATAACCTTAATATTCATGATTGCCAATAATAAAAAAACGGAACCGAAGTTCCGTTTTAAAGTATTTTTATTTTGTCGCTTTGATAATCGCGTTGGTAATCTGACTTTCCTTTTCTTTTGAATACGTAGAATCATAAGGTTCCATGACATCAAATAAGTACTGATAGAATGGTGTGATCTGCTGAACATTTTCAGACTCTTTCATCGCCTTATCTCTTCCCATTTCCTGAAGATCTTTGATAAATACATTGAACTTCTTGTCAATCGGCTCTATGGATTTTACCAGATAAGCATATGCTTTTTCCTTCTGTCCGATCTTGGTATAAGCATCTGTTACCGCAGAAACCACAAGAGAATATTCCATAGGTTTTGTTCTCATCTGTCTTCTCAAATAGCTTTGATCTGCTTTGGAAAGACTTAGATAATAATCATACTCTTCAAAGATTCCTTTCTTAAGTACCTCAGCAAGCTGAAGACCTTTCTGCTCCTGACCTGCAATGATGTATCCTGAAACAATTGAACTTAAAGAACGAGGATCATTATATTTCTCTGCTGGAATTTCTTTCGCTGCAAGATCGAGAATTTCTAATGCTTTAGCTTTCTGTCCGCTTAACGCAAGGGCTGCCGCCGCTCTGCTTGCTGACATTCTGTAGCTGATGATATTGGAAGTTGCCGTTTCATCAAAGTGAGCATTTAAGTTTTTGAAGTTCCCCCATCTGAAGCTTTTCACTACATTATAAAGAGAATTGGCATCTACTCGTCCCATATCTCCATCAGCGCTCGGAGGTGTCTGGATAGGAATCAATCTGTAACTGAATCCGTCAAACTGAAGATAATCGTTCAGATAGAAAATATTCTCACTGTCGTAAATACCTCCTGACGAGAAGTTGATCGGACGCTTCCAGTCGAAGTTCGCTAAAAGATCCATCAAAATCAGGTTGTTCTTATAAAGCGTATTTCCTTTGTAAGTAATCATAATCTGATTGGCTACGTTTGGAAGATCTTCTTTGTTGATAATTCCTGCTTTTAAAGCATTTTCTTTATTCACAGGAAGGATGAATTTGTTTACCGGAAGGATATTGTATTTTTCAAATTTCTCTTCCCCGAAATACATTTTCAACAATTCGTCTTTTTCAGGAGATTTGAATTTAATGAATTCAATCGCCTGTTTCAAAGTTAAAGAATCCTGAGTAAGATATTTTCTGAAAGACTGGAATTCTGTTTCCGGAGCTCCCTGTTCTTTCAACATAGAGAAAACACCTTCCCAATCTTCCTTCTTCATCATATAGATCTGGTCGTTTACCCCATCTCTATAGTCGTCGTGTGTCAGCTGGCTAGGGATTCCCATTGCATTGTACGTTCTTCTTTTGATCTGATCCAGATTCCATGGAGTTGAAGCAAGGGTAAAGTTAACTACCTTCACATCATCCCTGAACTGTTCCGTCTCCTGAATAGCCCAAACCGGGTAAGTATCGTTATCTCCGTAAACGAAAAGGATATCGTTTTTCGGTAATGATTTCAACACTGAATACGCATAGTCGTATGCAGTATATCTGTTGCTTCTGTCATGAACATTATAGTTCTGGAAGCCCATCATGAATGGTACTCCTAATAAAACCACTCCCAGAGCAATATTGGCCCCGTTTGATTTTATTTTAGATTGTAAGAACCAAAGAATAGCTCCGGCACCCAAACCGATCCAGATCGCAAATGCATAGAAAGAACCTACCATCGCATAATCTCTTTCTCTCGGTTCAAAAGGTTTTACCCCTGTATAGAAAACAATTCCTACACTTGTTAAAATAAATAAAGATAACAGTGCATAGAATCTTCCAAAGTCTCTGTTCAACTGGAAAAAGAACCCAATCAATCCTAGAATTAATGGAAGGAAGAAGAATTTTACTGTACTTTCATTCTTGAATTTAGCAGGCATTTTATCCTGATTTCCTACAGTAGCATTATCAATGAAAGGAATACCGGAAATCCAGTTTCCTTTTGTGCTTTCCATGTTTCCTTCAAGATCATTTTGTCTTCCTACAAAGTTCCACATTAGGTACCTTACAAAATAATATCCGTTCTGGAACGTAATAAAATAATCCATATTCTGAAGGAATGAAGGCTTCTGAACATTGATCAGGTTATAAGGTTTTACTTTCAGATAATCTGAAGCAGTAATGGATTTGTCTTCATATTTCGCTCTCAGTTCATCAAAAATCTGCTTTGCCTGTGGATTGTCTGCCACATCTTCATTCGCATAGTTGAATGTAAAATCAGGAGCACCATACATAGAAATATAGTTGGCCATTACATCCTTATCCTCATTAAACATTCTTGGCATTAAGCTTACCTGAGACTTGTTGAATACATAATTGAAACGGTCTCCGGTTTTTCTGTAGGTTCCGGTTTTTTCGTCTTTTTCGTAGATTTCCCCGGTTTTTTGTGTCTTAAAGCTTCCGTCTTCGTTTTTCTCAATTCCGTTAGCATCCAGAAATGCTGTATAGTTTTGTCCGTAGATTGTTGGCCAGTCACCATACTGCTCTCTGTTATAATAATCCAACATCCCGATTGCTGTATCCGGATCATTAAGGTTCATTGGCGGATTCGCATTGGCTCTGATAGGAATAACCATCCAGCAGGAGAATCCGATCATCATGAAAACTACAGATAATGCAGCCGTCTGGTAGATATTTCTTTTTGCTTTTTTTGCATATTTGATTAAGAAATAGCAGATCGCTACCATTAAAACAAATGCTGCAATTGTTCCGGAGTGGAAAGGAAGTCCAAGACCATTCACAAAGAAAATCTCAAGTCTTCCGAACATTGTCATAATTAAAGGGAAGATAATTTTGAAAACGATAATCAAAATTCCCAGTGTAATTAGGTTTGCCCAGATAAAGTTTTTCCACGTAAACTTGTAATTTCTTGCATAGTATACCAGACATACGGCAGGAATTGCAAGCATACACATCATGTGCACTCCCACAGAAAGTCCTAGAACGAAGAAAATAAGAATAATCCATCTTTCACTGTCTCCCGCCTGATACTCATTCTCCCATTTGGTGATTAACCAGACCAAAAGCGCAATGAACATAGAAGCCATAGAGTAAACCTCTCCCTCTACTGCCGAAAACCAGAATGTATCTGAGAACGTAAAGCAAAGTGCTCCTACCGCTCCGGCAAATAAAATAGAGATTTCCTGATGTTTTGTAATTTCTTCAAAATCTTTGTTTAAAAGTCTTCTCACAAAATGAGTGATCGTCCAAAACAAAAATAAAATAGTCAGCGCACTGAACAATGCAGACATCGCGTTGATCACGATAGAATAGTTTTCGCCTTTCCCTAATGCAAAAATGGCTGCCACGGCACCCACTATCTGGAATAAAGCAGCTCCGGGAGCGTGCGTTACTTCAAGTTTTACTGCAGAAGAAATGTACTCGCCACAATCCCAAAAACTGAAATTGGGTTCTATGGTGGACAAGTACGTGAAGAAAGCAATAACGAAAATCACCCATCCTGAAACGGTGTTCCATTGCCTAAAAGTCCAATTTTTCATAGTATTAAATCAATTATGCGAAAATAAGGCTTTTATCTTATTTTATGCGGGTTTTAACAAAATTTAAAAATTTTGGCGCAGTATTTGCGATTATACTCGTGTCAAAACTGAAAATACTAAAATATTTTTTTACAAACTATGCCCTAGAAATCAAACAAAAGTTTAGTAATTATTTATTTTTTTGTATTTTTGCAGTCAGATTTTTATTGAAAATAACAAATAATGAGTAATGTTTACGATAATATTCTTGGCCTGATAGGACACACTCCGATGGTGAAGCTAAATACTGTGACAAAAGATATTCCAGCAACCATTTATGCCAAGTTAGAATCATATAATCCTGGACATTCCACCAAAGACCGAATCGCACTTCATATTATAGAAAACGCAGAGAAAAAAGGCCTTTTAAAGGAAGATTCTGTAGTTGTTGAAACTACTTCCGGTAACACCGGGTTTTCTATTGCGATGGTGTGTATCATTAAGGGATATAAATGTATTCTTGCAGTAAGTGATAAAACAAAACCTGAAAAAATTGCTTATCTGAAAGCATTGGGAGCCACGGTATATATATGCCCGGCCAATGTACCGGCAGATGATCCGAGATCATATTATGAAGTAGCTAAAAGAATCGCTCAGGAAACTCCTAATTCTATTTACATCAATCAATATTTTAACGAACTTAATATTGATGCACACTATCAGACAACAGGTCCCGAGATTTGGGAACAGACAGAAGGTAAGATCACTCACCTTTTCGCTTGTACAGGAACTGGTGGTACGCTATCCGGCTCTGCCAAATTCTTGAAGGAAAAAAATCCTGATATCAAAATTATTGGTGTTGATGCTGATGGTTCTATTCTAAAGAGCTATCACGAGACAGGAGAAATCCACAAAGAAGATGTACATCCTTATCAGATTGAAGGAATGGGTAAAAACCTGATCCCTTCTGCCCTGCTTTTTGACAAGGTAGATGAGTTTGTAAGGGTAAATGATGAAATGTCGGCGTACAGAACCCGTGAAATTGCTTTGAAAGAAGCTATTATGGGAGGTTATACTACCGGAGCTGTAACCCAGGGATTGATGCAGTATGCCCAGTCTCATGAACTTACAGAAAATGACGTAGTTGTTTTGATTTATCCTGACCACGGTTCCCGATACATCACTAAAGTATACAGTGACAAATGGATGGCAGAACAAGGATTTGTTAACAACTGTGTTCACAACTATGACGAAGTTTTCAAAACCGAGTTTATCAAATAAGAACGAATAAAATCACGATACAAATAAATAAAGCCTTTTGCGTATTCAGACAAAAAAGGCTTTATTACTTAAAAATTACGATACAATGTTGGATATTTTTGAAAGAATAAAAGAAAATCCAGGACCACTTGGACAATTTGCAGATTATGGTGAAGGGTATTTTATTTTCCCAAGATTAGAGGGACCTATCGGCCCGAGAATGCAATTTCAGGGGAGAGAAGTAATTTTCTGGAGTGCCAATGACTATTTAGGGCTGTGTAATCACCCTGAAGTAATAGAAGCGGATGCGAAAGCGGCTGCAGAATATGGAATGTTCTATCCAATGGGAGCAAGAGCAATGTCCGGAGAAACAGACCAGCACCTTCAGCTGGAAAGAGAATTGGCAGACTTCGTAAAAAAAGAATCAGCATATTTATTGAATTTCGGTTACCAGGGAATGGTTTCTACCATTGATGCTTTGGTAAGCAGAAATGATGTGATTGTTTATGATATGGATTCTCATGCCTGCATCGTGGATGGAGTAAGACTTCATTCCGGTAAAAGATTTACCTACAAGCATAATGATATGGCAAGTCTTGAGAAAAACCTTCAAAGAGCAACCAAGGTAGCTGAAGAAACAGGAGGAGGTATTCTTGTGATTACAGAAGGTGTTTTCGGGATGAGAGGACAACAGGGTAAAATCAAAGAGATCTGCGATCTTAAATCTAAATACCAGTTCAGACTTTTAGTAGATGATGCCCACGGTTTCGGAACTCTTGGTAAAACAGGTGCCGGTGTAGGTGAAGAGCAGGACTGTAACGATCAGATCGATGTCTATTTCTCTACATTTGCAAAATCAATGGCTGGTTTCGGAGCATTCCTTGCGGGTGACAAAGAAATCATCAGATATCTGAAATTCAACTTAAGATCACAAATCTTTGCAAAATCTCTTACGATGCCAATGGTAATCGGAGGATTAAAAAGACTGGAGCTATTGAGATCAAGACCTGAAATCAAAGCTAAACTTTGGGAGAATGTTTACAAACTACAGAACGGACTTACAGAAAGAGGATTCAATATTGGAGACACGAATACTTGTGTAACTCCGGTAATGATGCAGGGAACTCCTGTAGAGGCTACTCTATTGGTAAAAGATTTAAGAGAGAATTACGGTATCTTCACCTCTGTGGTGGTATATCCGGTCATTCCGAAGGGAATGATTCTTTTAAGGCTTATTCCTACCGCTTCTCATACCGATGCAGAGATCAATGAAACTCTGGCAGCGTTTGAAGCAATTCATGATAAGTTAGTAGGTGGCTACTACAAAGAGCAGGAACAAAAATTACTGCAGGAACAAGGATTAAGTTTTAAACCGATTTAATTCATAAAAATAAAAAAAGCCACTGAATCAATCAGTGGCTTTTTTGTTTAATAACTATAAAAGCAAATGAAACTTAGAGGTTACACGCTGGGAATTTTATCAGCCGTTTCATATGGTATGATTCCTATTTTTATCCTGCCTGTTAAGCAGGCACACTTTTCAATGGATATCACGCTGTTTTACAGATTTTTCTTTTCAGCTTTAATGGTGGGAGGATATTTGCTGTATTCCAAAGAAAGTTTTAAAATCAATAAAAAAGAAGCCCTAATTCTGGCCATCCTTGGAATCTGCTATGCCCTTTCTTCGGAATTTCTGTTTTTAGGATATGATTTCCTCACGCCAGGAATTGCCTCTACCGTTTTATTTATTTACCCGATTATTGTAGCACTCATCATGCTTTTCTTTTACAAAGAGAGATTAACCAGGCTATCGGGAGCATCATTACTTCTTGCTTTCGCTGGAGTCATTGTTTTATGTTTAAAAGGAAACGGACTGGAAATTAATTTTGCAGGATTGGGAATTGTAATGCTCAGCTCACTATTCTATGCATTATATATGGTCATTGTCAACAAATCGAATATCAGGGTTTCAGGATTTAAGCTTACTTTTTATTCTATGCTTTTTACCTCAATGTTCTTTATGACCAAAGCTTTGATGGCTAATGAATCTTTTGCTATTTCTTCAACAGAAATTTTTATTAACTTTCTTATTTTTGCATTTTTGACTACAGTTATTTCCAGCTTATGTTTGGTATTTGCTATTAAATATATAGGTTCTACTCCGGTTGCTATTTTAGGAGCTTTGGAACCTGTAGTCGCTGTATTGATCAGTGTCCTGATATTTCATGAAAAATTTACTCCTAATTTACTCATCGGGATTACTCTAATTCTTTTCGGAGTTACCTTGAATGTAATTGGGGATCAAAAGAAAATAGGCCATGTTTAACCCTCATAAATTATTATACAAAAGCCGGACTTCTTTATGAGTTCGGTTTTTGTATGAAATAATCTGATCTATCAGCTCAGAAAATCATCGATAAAAAAATATTTGAAAAAATACATCTCTTTCTGGCGTAACATAATTTATCTGACTATATTGCATCAGTCTATTAACAGGTGTTTCCCCCACTGAATAGATAATGTATATACTTTTAAAAACCGATGAAAGAATTGCAAAAACTTACCAAAGACCAATTATACAAACAACTCAAAGAAAAATCAGAAAACCTATACAGCATTGCTCACGAAGCCCTGGAAAACAATTTCTTCAATGAAAGCGGCATAGATGAAGAAAGCCTTACTGAATTTTTCGAAATGCTGGACGATGAAACAGCAGAAAAGTTAAAGGACGCTTCCCTGTACATCAATAATGAAAATGATGCTCCTGAAATTGTTCTTATACAAAATGAAAGCAACACTTCTCTGGAACTGATTACTTCAGAAGATGAAGGGTATAAAATCATTCTTATCGATAGTGATCTTCACTTATCGGAGAAACTTTTTGTGGAGGATTATATTGTCCTTATTGTTACCGGTAATATACAGGCGGAAAATATTATCATCAACGGTTCATTATATTGCTCCGGAAATGTGACCTCAAAAGTATTGTTTGGTGCTTCGGGGAATGATAATGAAACATACATCGGAGGAAGCATTATGACTTCTCTCATTGCAGAAAACGGACATTACACGGTGGCTGAAGGTAATATTTATTCCAGATACTTAATCAGTTTCCATAATGAAATAACAGGCAAGACCGGAAAGTTTATTGAAAATATAAGCCTTGAAAAACCTGGCGAAATCGGATTGCTGAAAGCTGAAATTCTTGATGTAGACGGATATTTTGACGAAGATGCTTTCTTAACATTTATTGACAGCAATTCTCCGGATGCTTTGTTTAATAAACCTTCTAATTTATTCTAAAATGCTTTGCTGCTTCCATGGATTGGAAATAAGAAGAATCAAGAAAATCGAATAGTAATAAATACAATATCTCTAAAGTCTTTTCTTCACTGTTTATAATCAGGGGAAAAAATTTTTTTCTAAAAAAACTTTGGAATAACTTTGCAAAAAATTTCTGTTGAAAGACCTGCTTCTTATTACTCCGCCGTTTACCCAACTTAATACTCCTTATCCTGCAACAGCTTATATAAAAGGGTTTTTAAATACCAAGAATATTTCAAGCTATCAGGTAGATTTGGGGATTGATGTTATTTTGGAATTATTTTCAAAGGATGGAATTCAGAAGGTTTTCAGTAAAGAAATTGACCTTCATAGCACCTCTGAAAATTCTCAGAGAATCTATGCCTTAAGAGAAGAATATTTAAAAACAATAGATCAGGTCATTACTTTTTTACAGGATAAAACTCCTACATTAGCAAGACAGATCTGTAGCATGAACTTTCTTCCCGAAGCTTCCCGTTTCAACCAGCTGGATGATATGGAATTTGCTTTTGGAAATATGGGACTTCAGGATAAGGCCAAACATCTGGCAACTCTATACCTGGAAGATATTTCCGACTATATTGTGGAAAATATCGATTCCGATTTTGGTTTCAGCAGATATGCAGAACGCCTTGGAAAAAGTGCCAATTCTTTTGATGAATTATATTCGAAATTATCTGGTGAACCTACATTTATCGATGAGTTTACTTTAAAAATTCTTAAGGAAAAAATTGAAACTGTTCAGCCAAAGCTTGTTTGTTTTTCCATTCCGTTTCCTGGTAATTTGTATTCAGCATTCAAATGTGCCCAATGGATCAAAAAGCATTATCCTCACATTAAAATTGCTATGGGAGGAGGATTTCCCAATACGGAATTAAGAGAAGTCAAAGATCAGAGAGTATTCGAATTTTTTGATTTTATTACTTTAGATGATGGTGAACTTCCTCTAGAACTGCTTTACCAGAATTTAGAAGTTGCACCTGAAGAAGGCGAGTTTAAAAGAACTTTTCTTCTCAAAAATAAAGAAGTTGTCTATAAAAACAATTCTAAAAGGCATGACTTCAAACAGTCTGAAATAGGAACTCCTGATTATACAGATTTAAAACTTGATCAGTATATTTCCGTTATCGAAATTGCCAATCCGATGCACAGTTTATGGAGCGACGGAAGGTGGAATAAACTGACCATGGCCCATGGATGCTATTGGGGGAAATGCACGTTTTGTGATATTTCATTAGATTACATCAAGATCTACGAACCTATTTCTGCTAAAATTCTGGTAGACCGGATTGAAGAATTAATCAAAACAACCGGTGAGACAGGATTCCATTTTGTGGATGAAGCCGCACCGCCTGCCTTAATGAGAGAAGTAGCTCTGGAAATTCTCAGAAGAAATCTGGTAGTTACCTGGTGGACGAATATACGTTTTGAAAAAAGCTTTACCCGGGATCTCTGCTATCTTCTGAAACTTTCAGGATGTGTTGCAGTTTCCGGAGGTCTGGAAGTGGCCAGTGACCGATTGCTGAAGTTAATAGATAAAGGAGTTTCTGTAGACCAGGTAGCGAATGTAACAAGAAACTTTACCGAAGCAGGAATTATGGTTCATGCATATCTGATGTATGGCTATCCTACCCAAACAGTTCAGGAAACGGTAGATTCTCTGGAAATGATTCGGCAGATGTTTGAGATGGGAATTCTTCAAAGTGGATTCTGGCATCAGTTTGCAATGACTGCTCACTCACCCGTTGGAATGAGCCCGGAAGATTTTGGAGTAGTTCCGGTAAAACAGGAAATTTTGTTTGCTAATAATGATATTGACTTTAAAGATAAAACCGGAATCGATCACAATAAGTTCAGCTTCGGATTAAAAAAGTCTCTGTTCAATTATATGCATGGAGTCAATTTCGAACTGCCGCTTCAGGATTGGTTTGATTTTAAAATTCCAAGGACTACCATTCACCCGGATTATATTCATGACTGTCTTTTGGAAGATGGGCAGTTCAGTCTGAAAGCAAATTCAAAAGTTGTCTTTTTGACCAAAAATGTAATCGCTGAGAATCGCGTAAAAAATAAAAAGAAATATTCTGGTACGTATACGCTTCTTACATTCCACTTAAAAACCAATATTGTGAAGGTTGAACTGGAACAGGAAAAAGCAAAATGGCTGATGAATGTATTGGAAGAGAATGCTATTGAAAATTCTAAAAAACCTACAATTCAACAACTTAAAAATCAATTTGAAGAAAATTTTGATGATTTTGAGTTATTCTGGTTCTCAAAACCGATACAACAATTGAAGGAAAATGGGGTGATTTTAAGTTTATAAAAATTTCCACTTTTTTGTCAGGGATTTTTTAAAAAGACACAATTTTCTATGAATTGTTAATTTTCTATATGAATAAAACCTTTTTCTATTGAATGATCATCTCTCGCTGATTTGGATTTGAGAGGATAAGACATTCCATTTTCACATTAAGAAGAGATTAATCCAAATTTCTAGCTGCCATAAATAAACCGGCAAAATATTCCCCTCCTCCGGAGGGGTGGCAAAACATTCAAAGAATTTTTGACGGGTGGTTTAGAGTTTTGGCTAAAGCCGCATGAATTTGATCCATAATAAAAAAACGGGCTAAAGTCCGTTCCTATTGATAAAATCTGTATTACATTAATTAGGGGTCTCTTTTGAAACAGTACCTACGTTTACTTTTTCCTGTATTTTGATAAAATTGGGATCCATAATTGCCATGCGCTCAGCCAGTGCTTTATAGGTCGGAAATTTCAGGATCGAAGCCCTTCCGGACATTTCTCTATAGATTGTAAAAGACTTTCCTCCCGCTGTTTTCAGCTGTTTTGTTGTGGTGATATACCTTCCGATAAGTTTACTTTTAGCATCATAAATTTCAATATCAATAGGTGTTTTGTCCATAATGGTATCTTCCGAACCAAAACTTACCGGCAGATTGGTAAAATACCCCACCGGAACGCCATTACTAAGGATCTCTCCCACTTTATTGACCTCAATATTCATCTTGTCTATTTTCTTTCTGATCGTATAAGCATCTTTTGTTTTAGCGTCCAGCTTCCTTTTCGGGACATTTGAAAAAAGCTCATCAAGATTTTTAACATTGATCCCTTTATTATCAATAATTTTAAGATCTTTAACTGAAGTAAAGACTGCAGATTTTTCTTCTCCGGAAAATGCAGAAGGTGACGAGTAATCAATTTCGATGGTTTTGTCCCTGTTATATACTCTGTTGACAATGATATAACTATCGCGAACAGAATCCACGATGCTTTTATCAATGAATTTAATCGTATACATCGGGGTCTCTTTAAGATCCATAAACGTATATTCGCTGGATTTGTTGGAGAGCTTAGCTACCGGAATACCGTCAAGATTAATAATTCCTCTTTTGGTTTTGATATTCTGGGCATGGAGGAAAATACCCAGAACTGTAAATAATATGATTATGCCTCTCTTCATACAATCAGACTTTTACAAATAAAAAAAGTGTAACACAAAGTTACACTTTCTTGAAAATATATTTAGCTTTTCATTTAATTATTCACAAAGGATAATTCCTTTATTATGATTAAATTCTACAACACCGCTTTTGATAGCATAAGCAAAAACAGAGTCTTTTCCGGCTTCTTTAGTGAAATTTTTAGCATAAGCCTCATCAATAGAGTTAGCAAAAAGCTTTACATCACCTCCGATTAAAGAAGAAACAATTCCTGCGTGGTTTTTCATGATGTGAAATTCACCATTTTTTCCAGGCAACAATACTGAGTCTACTTCTCCTTCAAAAACTACGTATTCTGGTGTTAAAATTTTTATATTCATTTTAATTTAGATTTGAAGATTTCAGATTTCAGATTTCAGACAACCTTAAAGTCTCATGTCTGGTATCTGTAATCTTTATGTCTAATTATTAAGCGTTTTCAGCTAACATTTTTTGTCCTGCTTCGATAGCTTCTTCGATAGTTCCTTTCAGGTTGAAAGCTGCTTCTGGTAAGTGATCTAACTCACCATCCATAATCATGTTGAATCCTTTGATCGTATCTTTGATGTCTACCAATGATCCTGGGATACCTGTAAACTGCTCTGCTACGTGGAAAGGTTGAGATAAGAATCTCTGAACTTTTCTTGCACGGTATACAACAGCTTTATCTTCTTCAGAAAGTTCTTCCATACCAAGGATTGCGATGATATCCTGAAGTGCTTTATATCTTTGAAGGATTTCTTTTACTCTTTGAGCACAGTTGTAGTGATCGTGACCGATAACTTCAGGAGCAAGGATTCTTGAAGTAGAAGCAAGTGGATCTACCGCAGGATAGATACCTAATGAAGCAATCTTTCTGTCAAGTACCGTAGTTGCATCCAAGTGAGCAAACGTAGTTGCAGGAGCCGGGTCAGTTAAGTCATCCGCAGGTACGTATACCGCCTGTACTGAAGTAATTGAACCATTTTTAGTTGAAGTAATTCTTTCCTGCATCGCACCCATTTCAGAAGCTAGCGTTGGTTGGTAACCTACCGCTGATGGCATACGACCAAGAAGTGCAGATACCTCAGAACCAGCCTGTGTAAAACGGAAGATGTTGTCTACGAAGAAAAGTACGTCTCTACCTTGTCCGCTTTCTCCACCGTCTCTATAGTACTCAGCCAATGTAAGACCAGAAAGTGCTACTCTCGCTCTTGCACCTGGCGGCTCGTTCATCTGTCCGAAAACGAATGCAGCTTTTGAATCTTTCATAGCTTCCAAGTCTACTTTAGAAAGATCCCAACCTCCGTTTTCCATAGAGTGCATGAAATCATCACCATACTTGATAATACCTGATTCCAACATCTCTCTCAAAAGGTCATTTCCTTCTCTCGTTCTTTCACCTACTCCGGCGAAAACAGAAAGACCTCCGTGTCCTTTTGCAATATTGTTAATCAACTCCTGAATCAATACTGTTTTACCTACACCGGCACCACCGAACAATCCAATTTTACCTCCTTTTGCATAAGGCTCAACTAGGTCGATTACTTTAATACCTGTAAATAAAACTTCTGCTGAAGTTGATAATTGATCAAATTTTGGAGCTGGTCTGTGAATTGGAAGACCACCATCCTTAGAAATATCTTGAAGTCCATCGATAGCATCACCAACAACGTTGAATAGTCTTCCGTTTACTGCCTCTCCGATAGGCATCATAATAGGATTTCCGTATCCAATTACGTCTTGCCCTCTTTTAAGACCGTCAGTAGCGTCCATTGCGATACATCTTACTGTATCTTCGCCAATATGTTGTTCTACCTCTAAAACTACTTTTTCACCGTTTTCTTTTGTAATTTCTAACGCGTCATAGATTGCTGGAACAGCTTCCACATCTGTGAAGACAACGTCGATTACCGGACCAATAATTTGAGAAATTTTACCTTTAATTTGGTTTGCCATTGCTAAATTTTTTCTTGGTGCAAATATAGTGATTCTTCATAAACCCGCAATTGGTAAAAAAAAGATTTTTATCATGCTTTTGAAGAGATGGATGAGTTTGTCATTTACTATGTAAAATTCAATATTTATCATTATATTTAACAGCAAATTGGCAATTCACTAAATTGTTATTATTATAGTATTATATAATGTAGGACTTTTTTCAAAATTTTTCATTTTCAAATTTTCAGATTCCCTCCGTTACATTAAAAATAAAGGTTTTATATTTGCAATCAAAATTTTTCCGTTTTGAAAGTTTTCAAGAATTTTACAGATTACTCCTCACAGAAGCCTTTAGCATTGTCTTTAGGAATGTTTGACGGGGTACATCTAGGGCACAAGAGTATTATCGATGAGCTGACTAAAATAGGTACAGAAAATAATCTGGAAACAGCAATTCTTACGTTCTGGCCTCATCCAAGATTTGTTTTTAATCCTAATGAAGATTTAAAGCTTCTCAATACACTGGAAGAAAAGAAACAGCTGGTTGAAAAATATGGCATTGATAATTTGTTCCTGAAAGAATTTGATGAAGAATTCAGAAATCTGACCGGAGAAGAGTTTGTACGTCAGATTTTAATTGACAAACTTAATGTAAAGTACCTTATTATAGGATACGATCATTCCTTCGGAAAAAATAAAAGCGGAAATTTTGAGCTTCTCCAGAAATTATCAAAAGAACTTGATTTTGAGGTAGAACAAATGGAAGCAATTAATATTCATGAAAATAATATCAGTTCCACTAAAGTACGTAATGCTCTATTAACAGGTAATGTTAAGGAAGCTAACGAAATGCTGGGATACTCCTACTCTGTTTCCGGAACTGTAGTTCATGGGAAAAAGATTGGAAGAACCATCGGATATCCCACAGCAAATATTGATACGGAATCAATCAAGTTGTTACCTAAAAAAGGAGCTTATATTGTGGAAGTATTCGTAAAGGGTAATCAGTACAAAGGAATGCTGAGTATCGGAACCAATCCGACGGTAAATGGAGAAAAACTAACTGTGGAAGTTTATATACTTGATTTTGATGATGACATTTATGATGAAAAGATTACGGTAAGTTTCAGGGATTTTCTTCATGATGAAATCAAATTTGAAGGTCTGGACAAATTGATTGAAAGACTGGATGAGGATAAAAGAATAACAGAAAAATTTGATTTTTAAATATAGAGAAAGGCTATTCGGTGGGAATAGCCTTTTTGTTTATTTTAATACTTTTAAGTAGATTTTCTGGGTTTCATTATTCAGTTTCACATTCGGGAACTGTTTGTCGTAATCAATAAAAATATCTCCTTTTTGATCTGCTTTTCCGTTTCCATCAGAATCCCAGCTTATGGTTACATAATATTTTGCAGGACCGGCAGGTTTTGGATTGATCTTGCTTCCGGCATCTTCAGGTATTGGCAGATTGATGGTGAAGGGTATTGATTTCTGTTCATATTCCTGTTCTGTAATTAAAGTAGCAGGAGCATCAGCCAGTCTTTCGTCCATTCCATATAAACTCACTTTGAGCCGTGCATTTTTAATGGTAAATGCATCTGTTCCTGAAAATTCTAATTTAAGAGTTTCGGGATATTTTTCAGAGGCTGATACAGCAGAAGTGTTTTTTTCTGTAGTGTTCTTATTTACCGGCTTGGTGCAGCCTGACAGTATCAATGTTCCGGCTGCTGCGAATAATAAAAGGTGATTTCTCATTTGTTATTTATTTTATTAATGTCAAATATATTATTTCACCAGTAATAGATAACAAATCCCGTACCTCAATTTATTTGATTTACTATAATGAATTGACTTCATTCTGTGCTTTTTTAGTCAGGGATTTGAAAACCAGCTCGTAGGATTGATCAATGAGTTTAAAGATCAGATCTCTTTTCAATCCATCTACTGCTACGGAATTCCAGTGGGTTTTGTTCATATGATAAGCACCTGTGATCTGCGGATATTGCTCACGAAGCTCTGCGCTCCATTCAGGATCTGTTTTTACATTAATGGCCAACGGCTGTCTCTCAAGCCCCATTAGTAAAAACATTTTGGTGTCTACTTTCATCACGAGAGTTTCGTTATCAAACGGAAAGCTTTCTGTAACTCCTTTTTTGGCCAGGCAGTAATCTAAAATATCGTTGGCATCCATGTTCAATATAAGTAATAAGTGATAAGTAATAGGTAATGATCAAATTAATTCTTTAATCTTTAATTCAAATTTAGTAAATTTAAGAAAGAAATAATCTTACAAAACCGCAATTATTATGAAAGCTCTTGTAATAGGTGCTACAGGTGCCACAGGAAAAGATCTTGTCAATCAGTTATTGAATGACAAAGAGTTTGATGAAGTGGATATTTTCGTTAGAAAACCTGTTGATATTCAGAATAATAAGCTGAAAGTTCATGTGGTGAATTTTGAAAAACCGGAGGAATGGAAAGAGATGGTGAAGGGAGATGTGGCGTTTTCATGTCTGGGAACTACTTTAAAAGATGCCGGAAGTAAAGAAGCCCAGAAGAAAGTAGACTTTGATTATCAGTATGAATTTGCGAAAGCTGCAAAAGAGAATGAAGTGGAAGATTATATTCTGGTATCGGCTTACGGAGCGAACCCACAGTCTAAAATTTTCTATTCTAAAATGAAGGGGGAACTGGAAGAAGCTGTAAAACAACTGCATTTCAATAAGATCACTATTTTTAAACCGGGAATGCTTGAACGCAAAGATTCTGAAAGAACCGGAGAAGTATTGGGAAGCCGCATCATTAAATTTGCGAATAAACTTGGGTTGTTAGAAAGTCAAAAACCTCTGCCAACAGATATTTTAGCAAAGGCAATGATCAATTCTTCAAAAATAAAAAGTAATGGCTACTCCAGTATCAAACTGGGGAATATTTTCTGTTTTGCAGAGAAGACTAATGAATGATTGATTGAAATACGGGGTTCGGGATGCGAAGGTGATTGGGTTCGGGTTAAAGATGAAGTTCTCATTATTAATTCCCTAACCCCTAAATGCTTCTACCTTTTATCTATTCCCTATTTTGTGGTTTTGCTGCCCATTTTCTGTCCTAATTTTTCATATTCAATGTCATTAGGCTCCCAAAGCTCTATTTTATTGCCTTCAATATCCATAATGTGGACAAATTTTCCATATTCATAAGTCTCAATCTTATCTACAACGGTTACATTTTCCTTCTTTAGTTGTTCCACCAGTTTTTCAAGATTATCAACTCTGTAATTGATCATGAAATCTTTCTCGGACGGCAGGAAATACTTCGTTTTTTCACCGAAAGGACTCCACTGGCTGAATCCTTTTTTAGAGTTATCAGCGCCTTGAAACCACTCAAATACAGCTCCATATTCATTGGTACTAAGCCCTAGATGATTTTCATACCATTCTCTCATTTTCTTAGTGTCCTTACATTTAAAAAAGATTCCACCAATACCGGTAACTCTTTTCATCTCATTGGGTTTGTTTTCTGTAACAGCTTTAAAAGCGAAGCCTAACATAAAAGAAGCCAGGATACAAAGGGTAAAAATTACTTTTTTCATAGGAAACGGTTTATTAGTTAAAAATAAAAAAAGCGGATGTAAAACACCCACTTGTAAAAATATAGTTTTTATCTTTATTTCAGATACTTTGTAATAGCCACATCCGTGGGATTTGTAGTGCTTACAAAGGTGTCAATCAATTTTCCGTTTTCATCTACAAGAAATTTCGTGAAATTCCAAAGGATGCTTGTATTCTTTACTCCGTTAAGTTCCTTCTCTGTTAAAAATTTAAAGATAGGTGCTGTATCATCGCCTTTTACAGAAACTTTAGCAGCCATTGGGAATGTTACTCCGTAATTTTTCTGGCAGAAAGCCCCAATCTCAGTATTAGTTCCAGGTTCCTGTCCTCCAAAATTATTAGCAGGAAATCCTATCACTACCAATTTATCTTTATATTGTTCATATACCTTTTCAAGATCTGCGTACTGTGGAGTAAATCCACATTCTGAAGCCGTATTGACAATCAGGATTTTTTTTCCTTTAAAATCTGCAAAATTGATTTCTTTGCCATCAAGACCTTCTACTTTGAAGTCATATATTGTTTTTCCCATAAGTTCTGTGGTTTTAGCTTTAGAAATTTCACTTTTTTGGTTGGTGCAGCTTTGCAGAAATGCCATGAAAGAAAGCAGCAGTAAGAAAATCTTTTTCATGTCTTATAATTTTATGCAGAGAACTGCAATTGAATTAAAATTTAAAAATATTAGCCGGAAAAACTTTATTGATGTCTATTCTGTTTAATAACATCACATAATCTCCGTCTTTTTTAGCACTTGAAGACTCAATTCTGAAAGGCATGATTAGGTTTCCAACTTTTTTAAAATCAGAATAGATCAATGTTTCATCTTTTTTCACTTCTTTGATCAGCATATAAGTTTTTGTATCAAAATAATACATATTCTTATTCACATTCTTGGTAAGTTCTACCTTATGACAATAGATCTCTCCTACTTTTTCTTTTCCAAGGTATTTGGCATCAAATCCTTTATTTTCCCAATCAATGAAATCATTATCGAAACTTTCCGGCACATATTCAGGATATTCCTGAAGTTTATTGGCAGCATAATTCATTGCATACCCTTTGGTACCATCAAAACCTTCAATTGCAGTTTCTTTTCCTCCGGTCGTAATCAATGTTTTAGTAAGATTTGGACGTTGCTGAAAAATTCTTATCGGATATTCATCTTTAATTCCCAGGATTACTTTTCCCTGAAGCAATACCGAGTTTAATAATTTCCAATTGGTTAACCCTCCGGATAATTCAATGTTTTTGTCAATAATTTCCTTTGCGGTCTGTCCGAATATCACATGCGAAAATATCAGTCCAAATACTAATAATAACTTCTTCATTAATTTTATTTATAAATTCAAATATAGGGGGATTTATGTAAAATTGCAAAAACGCAAAACAACTAAAAGGCCGATTTGTTTTGCTGATTCTTCTGATTTTAAATTAATTTTCGGGCTTTTTCCAGATCTTCCGGCGTATCAATGCCTACTCCAACGAAATTGGTTTCTATCATTTTGATTTTCATTCCGTATTCAAGATAACGGATGCATTCAATCTTTTCTGATATTTCCAATGGTTTCATAGCCAGTTTTGAAAACTGCAACAGCGCTTCTTTTCTGAAAGCATATACTCCAATATGTTTAAAATAGCTTACATCAAAGGAAACTTCTCTGTGAAAAGGAATTACAGAACGACTGAAATATAAAGCAAAACCATTGTTATCAGTAATTACTTTTACGTTATTCGGATTTTCAATTTCTTCTTTTTCGCGCAGCTGTATTTTTAAAGAAGCTAAAGATATTTCCTGTTGATTATCATTTCTGAATACTTCAATCAGCTGACGTAAAGGTTCTAACTTAAGGAAAGGCTCATCTCCCTGAACATTGATGACAATATCACACTCTATATTCTGTACTGCTTCAGCAATACGGTCGCTTCCAGTCTCATGCTGTCCCGTCATAACGGCTTTTCCTCCGTTTTTTACTATTTCATCAAGAATAATTTCAGAGTCTGTGGCGACAAATACTTCATCAAACAGTCCGGTTTCCACTACATTCTGATAGGTTGTAGTAATCACGGTTTTTTCTCCTAAAATCTGCATTAATTTCCCTGGAAAACGGCTTGCTTCGTAACGTGCAGGGATAACAGCGATTATTTTCATTCAATACAATATTAAGTAATTCTTTTTAAATCAGGAGGTTTCATCCCAACACTTATAAAAGTCCGGATACACCTTTTATCCTGAGACCAAATGTAGTGAAAAGTATCTTATTTCCTAAACAAAACAAAGATTTCAGAGGTTAAAAAGAGAGTTTTACGCCTACCATATTGTATTCCCATTGGCGGGATGCAGTGAAGTTGAGACTATATTTTGTCTTTCCGATTGTTCCTTCTGAAGAAGTGTATCTGCTTTTTGATATGGTTTTTCCTATAAAATATCCCATTAATAGGGCTAATGGATAGTCTGAGGCCCAGTGAACTTTACTTTGCATCATTTGAAAGCATAATGCTCCTGCCAGTGTATATCCTACAGGCTTGATCCATTTGGCATCCGGATAGTTATCTGCAATCACAGTGATTCCAGCCATGAAGGTGGTTAAATGTCCCGACGGCATGGCATCGTAATTCGAGGTATTTTTACTGAATGCGGAGAAACTGGGAAACGGATTCCATGCGCCTCCTTTGTGTCCGTATTCTTCGGCAATAAACGGGCTTTCTCTTCCTGTAATTCTTTTAAGGGTTTGGGTGAAAACTCCGGAAAGAATTAAACTTTCCATTAAACCACTGGCGGTAGCCTGGGCTCTGTAGTCATTTTTTATCAATCCATAGGTTCCGAAACCAATTCCTAATAATACTAATGTAGAGCCATTTCCTATAAGGTACAGTGCAGATCCGACATCTTTCGGAATTTTAAATACACCTCCCACTTTATGGTAGTTATTATCTTTATCCATTCCCCATTGTTCAGCCAGTTCTCTTGAATTATCAATCAGTTTCTGGTCAAATGGCAGGAGTATTAACGTAGCGGCAACAGCTCCTCCCAGATAATAAGCATGATCTTTGGCTACGAAATCTTTATTGGTATTGATAAAGTTTCTGGGTAATTTGGTTACAAAATCCAATAATTTAGGTTTCGGATAAGTGCGGACAGATCCGTCTTTTAAAGTGTAGGTTTGTACTTTGGGCAATTCGGTTTCCTTGGGAAGCTCTTTTACCTTCAGTGTATCAACCTCTTGTGAGCATACCAATATTGAAACTGGTAAGAGTAGAAATCTCAGTTTTTTCATCGTGTAATTTTCAACTTTTATATTCGGGTGTGTAAAAGTTTCAAAGATAATCCCTTGTTGAGTATCGTGCAAAGTTGTTGTTTAACTTTTAATATTTATTTAATTTTTTGATCAAAAAATACAGATTTCAATTCAAATATTTGATCAAAAAAATAATTCCATACATCCAGGAGATGTAGAGAAAAGAATAGAAAAAGCCGAATCCGAAACTTTTTAACATCATCCGTGTTGAAAAAAACACATATTTTGTTTCAAGAAAGGATTTCTGCGGAAGTTTCATGGTTTTATAGAATGTGTAAAAAACGCTTCGACTCTGCCCGGCATGACATTGCTAATACTAAAAGATATATTTTAACGATGTCATGCCGGGCAGAGTCGAAGCTTATAATTTTATTAGAAAATTACTTTAATTTGTTCAAAGCGTTTTCCAGTTTGGGAAGCATAACTTTGATCTCATCTACAGCTAATCCTCCTACAGAAGCACGGAACCAAGGTTCTGATTTTTCTTCTCCGAAAGCTGAGAATGGTACTAAAGCCACTCCTGCTTCATTAATTAGGTAGAATACCAGGTCTGAAGAATTTTCAAGTACAGTTCCGTCTGGTTTTGTTTTCCCTATATAATCTAATTTAATAGTAAGATAAAGAGCTCCCATTGGTTCAATACTGTCAACAGCCAGTCCTTTTCCTTTTAAATCCTGAACTCCGTTGTGAAGTACTTTTAAGCTGTTTTCAAGTTTAGCTTTAAAATCATTCACGAAAGTATCTACATTCTCTGAATTTTCATAGAATTTAGCCGTTGCTTCCTGCTCTGGTTTTGGAGCCCATGCTCCAACGTGAGTAAGAAGTGCCTTCATTTTATCAAGAATATGAGCAGGTCCGAATCCCCATCCTACACGTACTCCGGTTGCTGCAAGGCATTTTGAAATACCGTCGATATAGATGGTGTAATCTCTCATTTCCGGGAAAAGAGAAACAGGATCTACGTGCTCAGCACCGAATGTAAGGCAAGAGTAGATCTGGTCATACATTAAGTATAACGGTTTCTGATCTTCACCTCTTTTTTTGTTTTCAGCAATGACCAGTTCACAGATCTCAGAAAGTTGTTCTTTTGTAAACATGGTTCCTGTAGGGTTCAATGGAGAACACAAAGCTAATAAAACGGCTCCATCTAAGTGAGGTCTTAAATCATCAGCAGTCGGAAGGAAATTGGTTTCAGGTTTTGTTTTCACTTCTACAGCGTTGGCTGAAGTAAGATAAGCATAGTGATTGTTGTTCCATGATGGTGTAGGATAAACTACTTTATCTCCTTCGTCTACGATTGTTTTGTAAACGGCATAGATCAATGGTCTTGATCCTGCAGTAATCAGGATGTCTTCTGGAGAATAATCAAGATTCCATCTTTTTTTCAGGTCTTTGGAAACTTCTTTTCTTAAAGATAAAAGTCCGTTGGCAGGCGGATAGTTTGTCAGATTATTCTGATATGCTTTCTGAATCTCTTCCTTCAGCAATGCCGGAATAGGATAGATGTTAGAATTCAGATCACCAATAGTAAGATTGGCAATTTCCGCTCCTTTTGCTTTTAGATCATTTACTTCGTTACCAATTTTTACAATTTCAGAACCGATCAGGTTCGCTGCTAATTTTGAAACTTTCACTTTTTCTTATTTTAAATTTATATTATCGTTCTCCATGAATCTTCTCATCTATTTGATCTACCGGTGTTTGTGTATCAAAAAGAATCATAATCTCTTTTACTTTCTTGGCCGTATGGGAATTCGGATATTTTTTGATCATCCTGTTGAATTCCGCTCTGTTCTCATCGTTTAGTTTTCCGGTTCCTTTATCCTGGTCTCTTTCGTAGGTGGGCGTATTATCCATTCCTAAAAGATAATCGGACAAATAGTAATTATAGTCTTGTTTTACTGTCTTTATCAGCTTGCTTTCAGGATATTTATTCATGAAATTCTCCCAGAAAATCAATCTGTTGCCTAGTTGCTCCCAGCTGATTATTAATCCAGCATCTGCGGCATAATTGGTTTGACTTTCTTTATCTGTTTGTGAAACATAAGCTTCATAATCCGGAGTCAGTTTATTTTTAAAAAGAGAAGAATAATATCCCGGAATGGTCCATATTTCGGTCATTCCTTCTCCTACTTCTCTGAATTCAAGACCTGCTTTATTCAGTTCTGAAGCTATTTTTTTAACGTTATCCGGAAAATTGTACTGATCCTTCTCATAGTTATAATAATTCACATATTTATCCAGAACATCAGTATGAAGACTCATCAGACATTCGGTATACTTTCCTCTTATTTTTAAATAATCTTCGTATACTTGGTCATTCTGTTCCGGCCTGTTTCCAGCCATCTCTTTTTCAATTTTGGTGCGATACCACTGAAGAGATGTGATATAATCTTCCGTTTTGTTAGCCGATGAACAAGCTGTGTCTATGGGTTTATACTGATCTTCTTTGGATTCAGTTTTGGTAATCGAATCGTTTACCTGTTTTACTTCTGAAACTGCAGTTTCCTTTTTACAGGAAACTACGGCTGCAGAAAGTATGTATATTGCTATAATTCTTTTTATCATCTGCTGTTTTCAGCGCATTAATCCAGTTTAAGATCTGTTTTAACGGCTCCTATTTTAGCTTCCAATGATTTTAATTTGTCTCTGAAATCTGCTTCTGAAGTAATCGAATCCTTCACTGAAACATAGAACTTGATTTTTGGCTCTGTTCCTGAAGGTCTTACACATACTTTTGTTCCATCCTGTGTGTAATAGATCAAAACGTTAGACTTCGGAATATCATTCATCACTTTTTTCTCATTCGTAGAAATGGTAAGACTTGTCTGCTCTTTAAAGTCTTTCACTTCTTCCACTAATGAACCAGCCAGTTCCTTTGGAGGATTTTCACGGAAATCTTTCATCATATTCTGAATTTCTTCAGCTCCTTCTTTCCCTTTTCTAACGATATTGATTAATCCTTCATAATACATTCCAAGATCCTCATAGATCTCAATCATGTACTGATACATTGTTTTTCCGTTGGCTTTGCACCAAGCTGCAATTTCGCAGGCTAGAAGAATACTTCCGCAAGAGTCTTTATCACGAACGAAGTCTCCGGTCATAAATCCGAAACTTTCCTCACCACCACATACAAATTTCTGAGTTCCTTCTGCTTCACGGATCATTTTTCCAATCCATTTGAATCCAGTAAGACCTACTTTGCATTCTACACCGAATTTCTGTGCAATATCAAAGAAGATATCGGAAGTTACGATGGTAGAACCAATGAACTCTTTTCCGGTAATTTTCCCTTGTTTTCTCCACTCATTCAGAATGTAATACGTAAGGATGGTATTGGTTTGGTTTCCGTTCAATAATTGCATTTCACCATCAAGATTTCTTACGGCGATTCCTAATCTGTCCCCATCCGGGTCTGTTCCGATCACGATATCTGCATTGGTAATTCTTGCCAGATCCATTGCCATTTCCAATGCTGCAGGCTCTTCCGGGTTTGGAGACTCTACTGTTGGGAAATTTCCGCTTGGGATCATCTGTTCTCTTACAAGATCTACTTTTTTGAAACCTGCTTTTTCAAGGGCTTTGGGAACAGTTGTATAGGTTGTTCCATGGATAGAGGTAAAAACAATATTTAAATTTTCTTTTCCAACGTTCTGATACGTAGAGTTTTCAATACATGCATCGATATACACATCGTCCTGCTCCTCTCCGATCCATTCGATCAGATCATCATTTCCGTTGAATTTAATTTCTTCAAATTTCACAGAATACACTTCATTGATAATGGCTTCATCATTAGGCGGAACAATCTGTGCGCCGTCATTCCAGTATACTTTGTAACCGTTGTATTCTGGTGGGTTGTGAGAAGCCGTTAATACGATTCCTCCGTTACATTTTTTATCACGTACCGTGAAAGACAATTCAGGAGTCGGTCTGGGATCTTTGAAAAGTAAAACTTTAATTCCGTTGGCTGTTAAAACATCTGCTACCAGTTTTCCGAATTCTTTTGAGTTATTACGAACATCATAAGCGATAGCCACTTTAATCTCTTCTCCTTTGAACTGCTGAAGCATATAATTAGCCAATCCTTGAGTCGCTTGTCCTAATGTATATTTATTCAAGCGATTGGTTCCTACTCCCATTATCCCACGCATACCTCCTGTTCCGAATTCCAGTTCTCTGTAGAAAGAATCTTCCAGATCAGGGGAATTGCTGTCGATCAACGTCTGTACAGCATCTCTTGTTTCTTTATCGAAGGTATCACTTAACCAAAGTTTCGCTTTTTCTAGTGTATTCATATTTGTAATGTTGTTCTTTTATAATTTGTAAAGTTCCTAGTTTCTAGTTTAAATAATGCTGTTTTTTAATCCAGCTTTTTGTTTTCGACTTTCGTTGTTTTATCAATTTTAAACGCTCTGATGGGATCGTTATAATAGACAAATTTTGCTGTGTTCTGAATATGTCCTTTTAAAGAATCTTTTACATTTACTTCTGCATAATTACCGTTTTTAGAATCAATATTCAGATTGGTGATTTTCCAGTAAGGTGCAATTAAACTTGCTGTATCTGAAATCTTTATCACTGCATCTTTAGATAATCCCAAAAAGTTGGCGCGGCTCCTGTTATGCATTTCCACTTCTGCTCTTCTTGTGTTTACAGATCCCATGAAGCTTGCATTATTTTTCATGTTAAGTCTGAAATTATCTGTTTTGATTTCGCTTGAAATATTCACTTCCACAGAATCTGAAACAGCTACTTTTTCAAGATTATATTTTGAATAGATCGTTACATTATAAAAATCGACTCCTTTTGTTCCTCTTTTTTCTTTAATGAAAAGGGTTTTATCTTTTACATCCACATCCAGATTGCTTGCTACATTTGGATAGGTTTCTATTTCTACAAAATTTTTCGGACCTCTGGCATAAAATACACGGAATTTTCCTTCCAGATCAAGGTTAACGAATTCCGAAACATCCACATCTTTCTTTTCAATATTCCCTTTTGGAGAAACTTTTCCGCAGGAAACTACTGCCATCAGCATCAATGTGTATACAACTTTTTTCATATTTAATTTTAAATATTCTATATTATAATCGCAACGATCTTTACTGAAAATCTCTGAAAGCTTTTCTCAGGCCTCACGGGACTTTCAATATTATTTTGAACAAAAATAGGATTAAAATTTCTAAAAAACTTTGTCTTTTGACAATAAAATACCTGATAGTTTTCAATTTTTTGCTTTTCAGAAGAGCCTATTTCTTATTCTCAATTCTTTTTACTTTTTTATAAAACCATGTTTTAGGACTGCCAGCCATTGAAAATAAAAGAAGATAATTTTTACTTACACTGGAGATTTTCATTGTGGTTATATTTTCATCGTCATTATACTTCATTTTCAATAGATTATTTTCTATCTGATAAATTCCATTGTTTCCCATTGAACTGAAAGTTTTATCCTGATAAAAGGTCAGAACTCCTGTTCCATATCTGGAATTGTTTGTTTTATTTTTCAACGTATCCGTATTAGAAATTTCTCCATCATAAATATCAATAAACTCCCAAGAACCGGAAAGTTTATTTGATGAACATGAGACTGCGAAAAGTAAAGGAAAGTAAAAAAGAATAGATTTGATTTTAAACATCCGGATTAAAAGTTTTTATAAAATTACAAAAAGCACTCTGCTGACAGAGTGCTTTTCGTTATATTTATTCTTAAATCTGTAAGAATTGATGATTTATTACAGCTCTTCTATGTTTAACTATTTTCAACAGAAGCACCATAAATGATTAAAGTCAAAAGGATTGCAACAATCGCGGCTCCAATAATTAAGGGTTTCCATATTGCTTTTTTCGGATACTTTTCTTCATCTGGAAAATATTTCGGCATAAAATAATAGGAAAGCAAACTTCCCCCTCCAAGGCCGCAAATATAAGCAAGTGAACTTTTGGGCTCTTCCGGAATATTGACAATAACTCCTGTGATAATTGTTAAAAGAACCGAAATTGCCAGTACGGTGTATGCTTCTTTCTTTTTGTTGACCTCTATTAAATTCTGGTATAACAAAACACCTCCGAAAAGTGCGGAAAGAAAAATAGAAAATCCTAAAATGGCTTTCTTAGAATAAATTTTCGGCAGCTTTTCTTCCATTATATCACTTCATCAATATTATAATTCTTATGCTCACGGTTGGTTCTGATGATCATTTCTCCTAAGAATCCTGCCACAAACAGCAAGCTTCCCATAATCATCATGGTTAATGCGATAAAGAACCATGGATTATTGGTGATTAAGTGTCCGTAGATTCCTCTTGCTACATCAATCAGTTTAGAAATTCCTAACCAAAGTGCTGAAAGAAAACCAACAATAAACATTAAAGTACCCACAGCTCCGAAGAAATGCATTGGTCTTCCTCCGAAACGGCTTACAAACCAAAGCGTTATCAAATCCAGAAATCCTCTGATAAATCTCTCAGTTCCGAATTTTGAAGTTCCGTAAGGTCTTGCCTGATGCTGTACTTCTTTTTCCGTGATTCTTCTGAAACCTGCATTGGCAGCCAATACCGGAATATAACGATGCATATCTCCGTAAACATCCACAGATTTTACCACCTGTTTTTTGTAGGCTTTCAAACCACAGTTGAAGTCGTGAAGATAAACTCCTGAAACTTTTCTAGCCGCTGCATTGAATAATTTTGACGGAATATTTTTCGTCATCACATTATCAAAACGCTTCTTTTTCCAACCGGAAACGATATCATAATTGTCATGAATCACCATATTATACAATTCCGGAATTTCTTCTGGAAAATCCTGTAAATCAGCATCCATGGTAATCACTACATCACCGTTTGTTCTTTCAAAAGCGGCATGAAGTGCCTGTGATTTTCCATAATTTCTGGAAAATTTAATAGCGTGAATCTGAGGATACTGAACTTTCATATTCTCAATAATACTCCACGACAAATCCGTACTTCCATCGTCTACAAACCAGATCTCATAAGATAAATTGCTGGTTGTGCATACTTTGTCGATTCTTGAAAAAAGCTCTTCCAGAGAGTCTTCTTCGTTCAGTAACGGAATAACTATAGATAAATTCATTTAAATTTTAATAAGAATTAGGCTTGATTTGTTTCTTCGGGTTGATGTATCGTTCTTGTTCTGAAAAACGCTCCGAAAAATACCGACAAAACTACGTAAAATATAAGAATTGCCGCAAAATATCCTGAAAAATGACTTGCGGTAAGCATATCTTTTCCTTTAACCGCCTCTGGCGTGAAGCTTTGCAATCTTTCTTTGTATTTCTGATCCAGCTCATCAATATCTTTCTGATGCTTCAGAATTTTTCTTGCTGAAGTATATTCTGTATCCAGTTCTGATTTTTGTCTTTGAACATATTGATAGTTCAACAGGCTTTTAGCTGCAGGATCTACAAAAGTTAAAAAAGCATAAATACTAAAAATAGAAAGAATTCCTCCGATGAACATCGGAACGAATGCTCTTTTGAAAGCATCTTTAAATTTCACCACTCTATGGTTGTTCCAGTAAGATTTTACAGACCAGAAAGCAGCTCCGGCATATAAAAGAGGCAAAACAAAAGCATTGGCTTTCAAAGAGATATCAAAATAATTGATTCCTGAGAAAAAAGTATATACTACAAAAAAAACGATCATTGTAGCGATAAAAAGTATAATTCCTAGTGTTGATGGACTTTTCGTCATATTTAAATTTTTAAAAAAAGTTGAAAATTTTTCCCTCTAAATGTCAGGCGTTTAGCTTTACCACTGCATTTTTTCAACTAATTTTCTTTGATAAAGTTTTGAAGTTTATAAAATATTCCTACCTTTGCAACGGCAAGTCCTAAACAACCAGCTCCTGAGAATCCTCCAGGGTGGGAACGCAGCAAAGGTAATCGGTCGTAGCGGTGTGATTTAGGTAGCTTGCCATTTTTTTTTGATTTAAAGTAAGAAGAGAGGTAATTTGATAATTATCTTTTTTTGTTTTTAATACCTTACGCATCATTTTCATTTTTCCAATTTTCAGATTACCTCCGGTTCGGTTATTGATTAAAATTCGAAAGTCTCACCTAATTTTGGTAAAACCAATTCTACATTTTTATCTTCGAAATGCTTTAATGCACTTTCATGATTAATTTCGATGGCAGGAAAAGTATCAAAGTGACATCCGATTACTTTCGGTGTTTTTAATAGCTCTGCTGCTGCAAAAGAAGCTTTTCTAGGGCACATAGTGTAGTGGCTTCCGATCGGAAGGATAGAAAGGTCGATGTTTCCGTATAATCTCGGGAACAGCTCCATATCAGCCATTACTCCTGTATCACCTGCCAGATAGATGTTCTTACCTTCAGGAAGCCTGAAAATATACCCTACAGGAACGCCTCCATAGCTTCCATCCGGGAAAGAACTTGTATGATGAGCCGGAACCATGGAAATTTTAAGATCGTCGATTTTTGCCGATCCTCCTAAGTTCACATCGTCTTTATTTTTTGCTTGCTGAAAGTAACCGCATACTTCTGGAACCCCAATGATGGTAGCTTCCGGATAATGCTGTAACACTTCTGCCACATCAGCAATATGATCACCATGTGCATGGGTCAGCAGGATGTAGTCGATTTTTTGAGCAGCAATATCAAAACCTGATTCTGCTTTTTTGTAGTTGTAAAAAGGGTCACTCAGAATTGTTTTGTCCTTGTAGGTGAACAGGAAACAATTTTGTCCTAAGAATTGTATTTTCATTTTAAATTTAATTTCAATTATTATTAAACACAAATGACTCAAATCATTTCACAAAGAACACCATGAGATTAGTGACATTTGTGAAAGCATTCGTGCCATCTGTGTTTTCTTTAATTTGTTATTTTGATGGGAATTTATCCTCAATCAATCTTAAATTAATCCCATGTTCCAGATAAGCTTTACATCCATCTAAAACTGTCGTAAAACCTCCTGTATTGTCATTAATTACTTTTAGCAGATCTTCACCCGTTTGGCTGAATCCATAGCTTTTAATGATCACTAAGGTTCCTTTTTCCATGGTTTTGAATTCATAATCTACGTTCGTTGAAGGCTCTCCCCACTCTGTTCTGATGAGCTGGTTTGGAATGATCTGAAGAACCTTCACTTCGGATTTCACGCCATACATTTCCCATTCCCAGATAATGGTTTTACCTTCTTCCAATTTTCCGGTGGATTTGGTAAACCAGAAATGAGTGGTTAGTTCCGGATTGATGAATGCTTCAAAAACATCTTCAATCGGTTTTCTGATAAGCATTTGAGCTTCAACATAGACATTAGAACTCATGATATACTATTTTGGATTAGTTAAATAAATTAAGTCCAGCTGCTGTAAGAATAGCCATTACAAAAGTCATGATTCCTACCTGTTTTAAGTACTGGTCTAATTCTTTTGGTTCTTTCACCGACATGATGTTTCTTCTCAGCTTGGCTAATGGGAATAACAGGATCATTACAATAAACACATAGTAGTTTTGCTGCTGTATAAACCCGTTTACTCCTAAAAAGATAAGGATAAGCACCAATGGTAACTGTAACAGGATCATTTCATAGATCATTGCATTTTTGAATCCGATTCTCAATGCAAAGCTATTTTTTCCAGATAATCTGTCACTTTCTATATCTCTCATATTATTCAGGTTAAGAACAGCCATACTCATCATTCCAACCGCTGTTCCGGGTAATAATATATCCCAGCTGAAAGTTTTTGTAAATAAGAAATAGCTTCCACATACAGAAACCAATCCAAAAAAGATAAACACGAAGATATCTCCCAAGCCCATATAACCATATGGTTTTTTACCTACTGTATATCCAATTGCTGCAAGAATACATGCTACTCCCAATCCTATGAAGATATAGAATTCATTCATATAGTTTGGAATGAAGGCTACGTATAGCAAAGCAATAGTGGCAATGAAAGATAATGCTGCGAAAAGGATTACCGCATTCTTCATTTGTTTTGCAGTAATTTTCCCCGATGCGACAGCTCTTGCTTCTGCTTCATTGATTCTTTTAGCGTCGGTTCCTTTTACTCCATCCCCATAATCATTGGCATAATTTGATAAAATCTGGTATAAAAGTGTAACCAAAAGAGCAAGCGCAAGGATTTTCCAGTCCCAGATTCCTCCTTCTCCGTAAAGTCTCCATTTTGCAATGAAAGCCCCCATAATAATCCCGCTTAGAGAAAGCGGTAAAGTTCTTAGCCTTGCGGCTTTTATCCAATCAGTCATATAATTATAATTGATAAGCGATAATTGATAAATGATACATGAATCATCATCTATCAATTATCAGTTATATTTTTAGGATATCCATTGATCTTCTCCGAAGTTAGGTTTTCTTTTTTCAAGAAAGGCATTTCTTCCTTCCTGAGCTTCTTCTGTCATATACGCAAGACGGGTTGCTTCTCCTGCGAAAACCTGCTGCCCTACCATCCCATCGTCTGTAAGGTTCATGGCAAATTTCAGCATTCTGATAGAAGTTGGAGATTTAGCCAATATTTCCTGAGCCCATTCATAAGCAGTATCTTCTAATTCTGCATGAGGAACTACTTTATTGACCATTCCCATTTCGAAAGCTTCCTGAGCGGAATAATTTCTTCCTAAAAAGAAAATTTCACGGGCTTTTTTCTGTCCTACCATTTTAGCAAGATAAGCAGAACCGTAACCACCATCAAAACTGGTAACATCAGCATCTGTCTGCTTAAAAATAGCATGTTCTTCACTTGCTAAAGTAAGGTCACATACTACGTGAAGAGAGTGTCCTCCACCAACTGCCCATCCCGGAACCACCGCGATCACTACTTTCGGCATGAAACGGATCAGACGCTGAACCTCAAGAATATTCAGACGGTGTCTTCCATCTTCTCCTACATATCCCTGATGTCCTCTGGCTTTTTGATCACCTCCACTACAAAATGCCCAGCCACCATCTTTAGGGCTAGGTCCTTCTCCTGAAAGCAATACAACCCCTATGGAAGGATCTTCATAGGCATCATAAAAAGCATCGTATAATTCTGAAGTTGTTTTAGGTCTGAAGGCATTACGCACCTCAGGTCTGTTGAAAGCAATTCTTGCTACTCCGTTAGATTTTTTATAGGTAATATCTTCGTATTCCTTGGCGGTTTTCCACTCGATCATCTTATAAAAATTTTTCTCAAAGATACGGAATTACAGAGAAATTCTCAGGTTGAAATTTAAGGTTCATCAGTATAAAAACCAGAAATTTTGAATGCATGAATTCGGCATGAAGAATTTTCAACAGAAACTACACAGCGGGGTCGAATAAATTAAACCTGTTAGGCTTATAAGTCATAACAGATCTATAAACTCCTGAAAAAAAAAATTCAGGATAAGGAGCTCAGTCAACACTTTCTGCTTACAATAGAAAAAACCGGAACATTTCTGTTCCGGTTTTCATATCTGTTATTGTAAAAAATGATTACTTTGCAGCTGCGCTTAGCTCAGCTTCTTTAGCTTTCATTTCTTTAACTTTATCCAGGTTTTTAGTTACTACATAGATTTCTTTTAGTGCAGTAACAGCTTCAATATTTTTTGGTGCTACTTTATACCATCCTTCTGCAAATGGCAGTGCTTTAGCAAATCTTTCTCTTCTTGCATCAATTAATTTAGAAGCCTCGTCTGGCTTATCTTTTCTCAATGCATTAATATCTGCCACTACTTTAGAGTCATCACCAATTGTAGTATAAACCAAATTTTGGTAAGCATCAGCAAAATCAGGCTTTAATTCAATTGCTTTCTTGAATGCTTCTAAAGCATCTGCAACTGTTTCAGGTTTTTTGCTCTGCATTACCCCTAAATTAAACCAGCTTACTGCATCATTTGGATTTTTAGCCAATTGTTCTTTCAATCCTGCAACAAATTTTTCAGTGTTTCCTGACTGAAGATATGCTGTAGTTTGAGCTTCTTTAAGCTTAGCATTGTTCGGGAATTTAGCTAATCCCTTATCAATAACTACAAGTGCCTCGTTTGCTTTTTTAGCATTCAGAAGTAATGAAACTAGGGTTTCATACAAATCAGTCTCTATACTCTTAGATTGTTCAGTTTTGAAGTCAGTATAGTCTGAATTTTTCTTCATCACCTCCCAAGTTGCTTTATCAAAGTTCACAACCTGGCCACTTTTCTTTTCTTTTGCAGTATATGTAGTTTCCACACCTGTAAATCCTGAATTCACGAGGTCTGTATATATTTTGATAGACTGCTCACTGTTATTAGCTAACGCGTGGCTAAGTCCTGCATAATACATATATATTTTATTGTCCTGACCGCTGGATTTTAATAAGTCATAAACTTCAATAAACTTAGGTGCTGCTGCTGCATAATTTTTTGCATCATACGCAGCCATAGCTGCTTTATTGGCTTCCTGAAGCTTTGCATTCAGGGCATTTGCATCTTTCTGTGCGAAAACAAAAGCAGACGCCACGATAGCCATTCCTAAAATTAGTTTCTTCATAATAACTATTCTATATTTAATTGTACAATTTATTCTTCAGAATCAGAATTCTCATTCTCCTCTGCCGGGTTTTCATCTCCAGCCTGAGGTGTTACATTGTCATTTTCCTGGTTATCAAATAGCGATCCTACAACTCCTTCTTCTGTTTCTCCAAATTCTTCAGAATCTTCTTCTACATCTTTATCCATTTCTACTTTTGCAATGGCTGCAATTTCGTCATTTTTCTTAAGGTTGATCAGTTTTACTCCCTGAGTATTTCTACCCATTACTCTCATTTCATCCATTCCCATTCTAATCGCAACACCGGATTTGTTAATAATCATCAATCCGTCTTCGTCCGTTACATTTTGAATAGCGATAAGGTTTCCTGTTTTTTCAGTAATGTTAAGGGTAATAACTCCTTTTCCTCCTCTGTTGGTAATTCGGTAGTCTTCTACTGCAGTTCTCTTTCCGTATCCTTTCTCAGATACTACAAGTACTGTTTCATTCTCTACATCGTTCACAACAATCATACCAATAGCTTCGTCACCATCTTCAAGCAAGATACCTCTTACTCCGATAGACCCTCTACCTACTTCTCTTACTTTCTCCTCAGGGAAACGGATACATTTACCATTCTTAGTAGCAATCATAATCTGAGATGTTCCATTGGTAAGATAAGCTCCTAATAACTGGTCGTTATCTCTGATCTCGATAGCATTTACTCCATTTACTCTTGGTCTTGAATACGCTTCCAATGATGTTTTCTTGATTGTACCGTTTTTGGTTACCATCACAACACTCATTTGATTTACATATTCAGAATCCTTAAGGTTGTTCGTTCTGATATAGGCTTTAATCTTATCATCCGGTTCAATGTTGATAAGGTTTTGTACAGCTCTTCCTTTTGCTGTTTTGGAACCTTCAGGAATTTCAAATACTCTTAGCCAATAACATCTTCCTTTTTCTGTAAAGAATAACATGTACTGGTGGTTAGTTGCAGAAACAATATACTCAAGGAAGTCAGAATCTCTTGTCGTTGCTGCTTTATTACCTACACCACCTCTACTTTGAATTTTATATTCTGAAAGCGAAGTTCTCTTGATGTATCCTGCATGAGAGATCGTAAGAACTACAGATTCATTCGGGATAATATCTTCGATAGACATTTCTCCTCCCGAATAATCAATTTCAGTTCTTCTTTCGTCTCCGTATTTTTCTTTGATTTCGATCAGTTCATCTTTGATGATCTGGAATCTTCTTGGCTCATTAGCTAAGATGTCTTCCAAATTAGCAATTTCTTTCATGATCGCATCGTATTCATCACGGATCTTATCAAGCTCCATTCCTGTAAGACGAGCCAATCTAAGATCCAGAATTGCCTGAGCCTGAATGTCTGAAAGTTCAAACGCCTCAATCAAGCCTTCTTTCGCAGCCTGAGGGTTGGCACTGTGACGGATAATAGAAATTGCTCTGTCTAAAGCATCCTGGGTTCCGATCACTTTCATGAATCCTTCAAGGATATGAGCTCTTTCCTTTGCTTTTTTAAGCTCAAACTGAGTTCTTCTTACGATTACTTCATGTCTGTGCTCTACAAAGTGATGGATGATATCTTTAAGGTTCAGCTGCTCTGGTCTTCCGTGTACCAATGCAATATTGTTTACACTGAAAGATGTCTGAAGTGCTGTATATTTATATAATAGGTTAAGAACGACATTCGGTATTGCATCGTTTTTCAATTCATATACAATACGAAGTCCTTTTCTATCCGACTCATCTCTGATTTCGTGGATTCCCGGGATTTTTTCGTCTTTAACAAGCTCTGCTGTTCTGGCGATCATTTCCGCTTTGTTTACCTGATAAGGGATTTCGGTAACAATAATCGCGTTTCTGTTTCCGATTTCATCAAAGTTCACTTTAGCTCTTAAAACTACTCTACCTCTTCCTGTATGGAAAGCATCTCTTACTCCGTCATATCCATAGATGATACCACCTGTAGGGAAATCCGGTGCAATGATGTGCTGCATCAGTTCGTCAATCGTAATTTCTTTATTATCGATATAAGCACAGATTGCATCTACAGATTCTGAAAGGTTATGAGGCGCCATATTCGTTGCCATACCTACGGCGATACCTGAAGTACCATTTACCAAAAGATTCGGAATTTTAGTAGGCATTACGGTCGGTTCCTGTAAACTGTCGTCGAAGTTATTCTGAAAATCAACTGTTTCTTTGTCCAGGTCTGAAAGAACCTCATCAGAGATTTTTTTCAATCTTGCCTCGGTATAACGCATTGCTGCAGGCGGGTCACCATCCATAGAACCGAAGTTACCCTGTCCGTCTACCTGAGGATAACGTAAGCTCCAATCCTGTGCCATTCTTACCATAGCGTCGTATACAGAGGAATCTCCGTGTGGGTGATATTTACCTAATACATCCCCAACAATTCTCGCAGATTTTAAATATTTTCTGTTAGAAAACACCCCTAATCCATACATACCATAAAGTACTCTTCTATGAACGGGTTTCAAGCCGTCTCTTACATCCGGTAACGCTCTTGAAACGATAACGGACATCGAATAATCGATATAAGACGACTTCATTTCATCAACAATGTTGATAGGAATCAGTCTTTCTCCTTCTTTTTGCATAAACAAATTTTATTGTAATGATATTCAAACTCTTAGCTGTAAGTCTGAAAATTATTTATTTCCAATTTTTATTAACGGGCTAATTTACGAAAAAAATGCCGATTTTTGCCGTAGAATTTATCCAAAAAAATCTTAAAAATTCATAAAAATATGAGCGTATTAAGTATAACTTTCCACTGCACGAAAGATAACCTGGAAGAATGGGAAAATTATATTGATGAAACACTGGTTTTAATGACTGAAAACCTGATGGATGTCAACAAATATATTCTTTCTGAGGTACACAGTGACTTTATCGAGGAAGGCAAAAATTATAATCTCCTGTTAATTTTTGATAATGATGAACTGAGGGAAGATTTTATTAAAAGTGAACTTTTAAATATTTCTGAAAGAATTGAGAAAAAGTTCGGACAGGAAGTAATGGTTTTCAACACTTTCCTTAATCCGAAAAAATCCAGATTATAATAGATCATAAAAAAGCACTGAAAAAATTCAGTGCTTTTCTTTTTTTATCTGTGATGTCCATGACCGCGGCCTTTGTGATGATGACCACGATCGTCATAAATATACACTTTCTTTACCTGGCCGGGTGCATAGTACCTTGCACTTCCGCCATAATACCTTTTGGCATGCCCGGGTGGCATTCTTCTTCCATGATGCTCATGTACCACGCAAGAGGACAGCATTAAAACAACCACTGCTACCCCAGCAATTTTCAACATACTTTTCATTATTTTCACTTTTTCAATTTCGATAGCGAAATATATCAAGGTTAATGCCAAAAGAAATTGAAATTAAGCTAATATATGTTAAAACTGACTGCTAATTTTTATTTTCTGCACTTCCTAGTAGCCGCTTCTTTTTTTTACCTGCCCGGGAGCATAGTCTTTTGCACTTCCTCCAAACACTTTTTTAGCCTGTCCTGGCGGAACTGTTTTCACCCGGCGTCCATTGTCATGCACCACACATGATGATAACATTAACGCTACGATAAGAACTCCTGTGATTTTAATCAAATTTTTCATTATTTCTATTTTTCAACTTTATGTAATATAACAATGGTAGTGCCAAAGGTTAAAAAAGTTAAAGTTAGAGGATTAAGGTTGAATTTCAATGATTATTGTCAATGGTCAATTTTGCTTCGCAGGTCAATGGTGAATTTTGTTATGGAGAATCATATGCTTACCAAACAAAATCATCAATTATCAATTATCAATCATCAATTATCAATCATCAATTATAAATTATAAATTATAAATTATAGCTCTCTAGACGATTTCACTTCTTTTTTCCATCAGGATAATATCTTTCCACTCTCCGTTGAGTTTTCCGATTTTTTTACGGACGCCTACGATTCTGAAACCGTTTTTCTGATGAAATTTGATAGAAGTTTCATTTTCGGAGAAGATATTGGTCTGTAATGTCCAGAATCCGTGATCCTCGCTATCCAAAATCAATTTTTTAAGCAATACGGAACCCAATCCCTTTCCCTGATATTCGTTATCAAAATAAATGCTTACCTCTGCAACTCCTTTATAGCATTCTCTTTTGCTGACCGGTTTTAAGGCACACCATCCCACAACTTCATTATTTTCATTTTCCAGTACCCAGCGGCAGTCGTTAAAATAGCCCATGCTCCAGGCTTCAGCAGTTGGAACTTCTGTTTCAAAAGTGGAAATCCCACCGTCTATTCCCTGGCGGAAAATTTCAAGAACCCTGGCTTCGTCATTGGGAAGCATTTCTCTTAACTCGTAATTCATCGTATTTAGTGGTATTTTCTTTTGATTTTTCTTTTAATTCTTGAATAGTGTGTCTGCTTGCTTTTTTCATCCTGAGAAACAACACTGATATTTCCATCCACTTCCAGAACGGAAAGCTTTACATTGTTTATGTTTTCAATTCCGTGTTCTCTTATCGCTTCTTCCAATTCGCTTTCTGTAATCTTTACCCGATTCAGGGCTGCCTGATCGGCAATTCCATCCCTGATCAGAATAACCGGCTCATCTTCCATAAAAGTCTGAAAGGAACGGCTGGAAAACATGAGTCTCTTCAGAATGAAATTAGCAACAAACAAAACCAATGCCGCCACGATTCCTCCCTGAAGAGAGGTATCAGGACCTACCATGGCATTCTGAACAGCATTTGAAATTAACAACAATAATACAACATCTCCTGCATTGAGCTGGGAAAGCTGATTTTTGCCGAATAAACGGATAGCAATTACCATGAAAAGGTAAACGCAGAGGGAACGGACAGCAACATTAAGAATTGGATCCACAATTTTTTTTTATCTACTCAAATGTATTGATTTTTTGATTCTTAAGAAATATTTTATAGGCAAATTTTGGTATACATTTTGAGCCTGGAATTCTGATAAATACCACAAAATTATACCAATGAAAAAATTATTTCTCTGTTTAGGAATATTCCTGTTCTTTGTATCCTGCAAAAAGAATGAGTCTCAACCTACTCAGTCTTCAGAAACAGCCATTATTGAAAAAGTTAATGAACTGTATACTCGATACGGTAAATCCAACGAGGCTATTTACAACCAGCCGATTACGGATACTTTATTTTCTCAGGACTTAAAAAAAGTTTTAGACGAGGCCATCAATGCATCAAAGGCTGATATTAAAAAGGTAAAAAAGAGTGATCATCCTGATGAGAAACCTTTAATATTCGAAGGTGCTATTTTTTCCAGTCTGTATGAAGGATTTACAGATTATAAAATCAAGTCTGTTAAGATACAGGATAAAACTGCTGAAGCATTGGTGGCCTTCGAATATAATGCGGCTTCCCCCAAAGAAACCTGGATGGACACCGTGCATATGATCAATACAGAGAAAGGATGGAGAATAGATAATGTTACTTTTGATACAATAGGGAATTCTAAAGATCTTAAAGCAAGATTAACAGAGTTTGTTCAGAGTACATAACAATAGAAAAGCCGCTTTTTGTAAGCGGCTTTATTTTTTACGGACATTGAACGATTGGAATATCGCTGCAGATTACTTTATTTGCCCACTCGCAAAACGTACAGTATTTTACAGGCTCTCCTCCGTTCACTGACTTCAACTCTGATTTTGTCAGCTTTTTTAAATTTTTCATATAGTTTTAATTTTATGGTAGCCCAAAATTAAAATCTTATGCTATATTGTTTATTACAACTTAATCTGATAAGTTTTCATTATTCACATATTATTGAATAATATGCTATGAATACTATCTGCTGTGGATCTCTACTGTCACTGGCATTACGTAAGTATAGGCAACCATATTATCAGTTAGTTTTTTGCGGTCTACCCTATAGTCAAGATCGCTTAACACTGTTTCAATTTCCTTACTAACGGTTTTACAGTCACCACTGGAATGAACATTAACGATTTTTCCGTTTTTTGCAATATCAAATTTCACCACAGAGTTTACGGTTCCCTGTTTGTAATCAGGATTGGTAAGATCAAAATTAGCTTCTAATTTATTTCTGATATCATTAAATGTTTCACTCCTGTTCAACTGAATTTCCTGAATGGTATTATGATCTGTAGTTTGAGCTTTAGCAGTGTTCAAAACAGCAGCAAATCCGCAAACGAAAAGTGAAGCCATCAATATTTGAATTCTATTTTTCATAACTAACTGGTTTTAAATATTATACTAACCTATTTTTGTATCTCTTAACCAAAGTTATTAAAAATAATTCATATTAATTTTACATTCAGTTAACATTGAGTTAACATTAAAATTTAATTAACTGATTATCAGCTTAATAAATTTTAAAAATAATTGAAAATTTAATATTGGAAATTGATAATTAAATAATCCTTAGTTGTTTAGCAATGTCTTTTTTATATTTTTCAAACGGTTCATAAGTTAATTCTTTTTCAAAAATATTATCTCCAAATATATGTCTCATAAACATTCCTCTATTTATTGGAATATGATTTCTTTTGAAGAGTTTTAGTATTTCTTCAATTTGACTATTAGAATACTTTTTCCTTTTTTGTATCAAATCAGATGCTATATCTTTATGCCATTCATACCTTCCCTTCAATTGAAACATCTCGATGAAATTATCAATATCAGTATGTCTATTTATATTTTTAATTTTCACCTCAATATCTTCTAAGTGATTTATATTACTGATATCTTTTTTCAAATTCAATTTAAAATTGAGATATTCATCTAATTTAAAGTCTTCTGATGATGGAGATATACTATTTATAAACTTCAAATCAACAAAATCCTTTTCGCCTTTAAATTTAGAATTGCACGGGCTACAAGATGGAACTAAATTATAAATAGATAATGAGAGATAAACATGGTTCTTTTTGGAAAGTACATGATCTAGAGTAAAGTGATTTTTAGATGTTTCTAGCTTATTTATCTCTTTCAAATTAATTTTACTAATTGTATTGATTGTTACACCTTTTATTTTTATTAATTCATCAGTTTTACAATTAGGATTTTTATAAATAAAATCATAAATTTTTAATCCTGTTTTTTTGCCAAGTAATTTTTTCCATTCTTGTTCTGTTGCACTGTGAAAAAAATCTTCGAGAGTTTCATATATTATAAATTGATTAAATACATTGATATAATTAATATTACAATAATGACAAGTTTTTAAAAAAAAATTATTTTCAATTATGAAATCAGCAATTGTTCTTTGAAAGCTATTATATAAATAGTCATCACCTTTCTTGAAATAAGAGTTCAATAATGTTAAATCAAATCCAATTTCATCTATTTTAATTGCTAAATCAAGCAATTCAGAAAATTTTGCGGTAACTAATTTTTCTAAACTCCATTTATCATCAATTTTTTTAAGTTCTGTATTAATTCCACTTTCATTTATTATTTTTTTATTTATAATTGCCAAATAATAATCATTAATAAATTTTTTTTCAGAATCTAAATCTTTGTAGGGATAAATTACTTTTCTCATCTATTATTTTTTAATTCATTTATCTTTCTCATTAATTCATCTATTTCAAGCAATCTTGTATGTTCAGATTTAGGATTAAATTTTAAAGATAGATCCATTAAATTTTCTTTTAGTAATTCTTGAATATATTCCTCTCCTATAATATTTACTAACGATATATATTTTTCTTTCTTAGAATTATATACTAATTTCATGTTATCAAACTTAGAACTATCTATTGTTATTTCATCCCATTTTTTATAATCCTCTAAAAATTCATTTATTTTTGATAATGCAAAATCCCCTTTTGTATCAGTGAGAAAAAAGCCATCGGTAAGTAATTCGTGAATGTTTTCTGCAAACGTATTATTATTTTTAGGGATTATAGGAATTGATTTTTTAGTTTTTTCATCAATCTCTAAAAATAACACATTTTGTTTTGGTATATCTGACAATATAAATGGAGAATGGGTTATAAAAATAATATTTAAATTATGTTTATAAATAGTATTATAGACCGCATTTATACTATCTAATAAATCTTTTAAAAATTTTCTTTGATATTCTGGGTGAGCATATAGTTCAATTTCATCAAAAACAATATTTATATTTTCGTAGGAAATTAATTCATAACTCTCATCCACTCCATGGTGAGACTGGGTGTGAGTAGATTTTACAGACTTCAAGTTTCTTAAATGATAAATTACCGCATGAATGCTGAATATTTTTTGCTTTTCTCCAGAACTAAAATTATTAAAATTATTATTAGTTATCTTATTTTCAAAGTAATATTCAACATTAAAAAAAGATGGTAAAGATTCTCGAATAGAAAAATCATCAGGTAAAATTTCTCGTAAACTTTTATCTTCTATAACATCATCAAGGAATTTAGCATATGCATTTCGAATTTTCTTTACAAAATAATCAATCTTAATCAACTTTATTTTTCCATTACTTTTTAAAATATCATGTTTATTTAAGTACAAATAATTTATAAAAAACAATGCTTGCCTTAATTTATCAGTATTATGACTTATATCGCTTGATAAACTTTGAATATATTCTTTAAATAAAGAAATATCAACTATTTTAAAAGGATATATTTCTTTACCATCAATAATTACATATTTTTTTTCTTCAAAACATTTTTCATAATTATGGTAAATTGGGTAATGTGTTATTTTCCTTAATTTATTCAGGATATAATCAAGTGTAAAAAAATAAAACTCATTATTCTGATCAAGTTTTGGTTCTTTTACTCCAAAAAATTCATCAAGTAATATTTTTAAAAACTGCTCTTTTTCTTCAGTAGTATTGTCTATTCTTAAATCTCTTTTATTTTTTTCATCCCAAATGAGCTTTTTAGAGTTGAGTGCTACAGTTATATAAGATACAATCTTATTTTCAGAAATTTTTCTTAATTTTTCTTCTTGCAAAATATTAATAAAGAATCTTGCTCTAGCTAAATCTTTCTCAATATTTATATTGATATTCCCTTCATTACGATATGGGTTAATTACAATTGGTAATTGATAACCATCATTTTTATGAAAAACTCCTTTCAACCATTCTCCCATCTCCAGATTATTAAATCCATAATGAGAATAATTACTAATCATAGAATAAAAGAAATCTTTAAAAAAGCTAATTTCTTTTTGAGGAAGCTTTAAAACACCATACTTTTTACTTTTTACTATATCTCCCAGATTTGAAACATCAACATCTTTATTTACTTTACTGAATAATTTTCTAAAACTACCAACATAATCTGAAAAAAAAATATCCTTCCCTTTTAAAACAATTTTTCTTATATTCTCACTCTTAGTACCATCATCATTTTGTAAATAAGGATTAGTATGTCTAAAATATATTTCTACATTAATATTTTTAAGATCCTGTAATAAACTTTCTTTGTATTTCTTTATGCTATTATTAAATTTAATCTTGCTCTTTTCATCTTCTCCTTTTTCATACAGCATATGGGGATTAATAAAATTTTTATCTATTTTTAAGGATACTTTCACAATAGAAGCAACTAATAATTCAATTAAAGCACTTTTACCACTACCATTTCTCCCAACAATAGCAGATACGTTTATTTTTGTAATAACATCTTCGTTTTTTTGATAGAAGAAGTCTTCTATTAATGTTTCTTCTAATTTAATTTCAGTTATTTCTTTTAAATCATTTCCAATTAACTCAATTTCATTCGAACAAAATTTATAATCATTATAAAATTTATAAATTCTTCCCTCCTCTAAATTCTTAAGAAATTTCGGATTACAACCTTTCATAGGCCTAATCGCTAAAAGTTTAAAGCTCATGTATTATCGTTTTTCTCAAAAGTAAATAAAAAAACCACAATCTTCATTGTGGTTTTCCGTAATATATATTTATAATTCTATTCTAATTCCCTCTTCAAAAACTTCCCTGTCAAGCTCTTCTTAGACTTTACAATTTCTTCAGGAGTTCCCTGTGCAACGATCTGTCCGCCGTGTTTTCCTCCTTCAGGTCCTACGTCGATAATATGGTCTGCTAATTTGATGACATCCATATTATGTTCGATGATGATGAATGAGTTTCCAAGTTCTACCAGCTGATTGATGGCATCCATCAGGATTTTTACATCTTCAAAGTGTAGTCCTGTTGTTGGTTCATCAAGGATATAAAGGGTATTTCCGGTTTGTCTTTTTGCTAATTCAGTTGCTAGCTTGATACGTTGCGCTTCACCTCCCGAAAGGGTTGTCGACTGCTGTCCAAGCGTAATATAACCTAAACCTACATCCTGTAATGTTTTTACTTTTGCAAAAATCTTAGGAATTGGCTGGAAGAAATCTACCGCTTCATCAATCGTCATATCCAATACATCAGAGATTGATTTTCCTTTGTAACGGACTTCCAGCGTTTCTCTGTTGAAACGTTTTCCGTTGCAGGTTTCGCAGTGTACGTATACATCCGGAAGGAAATTCATTTCGATTACTTTCAATCCTCCACCCTGACAGGTTTCGCATCTTCCGCCTTTCACATTGAAAGAGAATCTTCCCGGTTTATATCCACGGATTTTACTTTCCGGCAGCTCTGCAAAAAGGTTTCTGATATCGGTAAACATTCCGGTGTAGGTTGCAGGATTCGAACGTGGCGTTCTTCCGATTGGAGTCTGATCTACATCTACAATTTTATCAATATTTTCTAACCCTTCAATCTTTTTGTATGGTAACGGTTCTTGAACCGCTCTGTAGAAATGCTTGTTAAGGATCGGATATAATGTTCCGTTAATCAGAGAAGATTTTCCGCTTCCTGAAATTCCGGTTACTACAACCAGTTTTCCAAGAGGAATATCCAGGGTTACATTTTTAAGATTATTCCCAGTAGCTCCTTTTAAAACAATATTTTTACCGCTTCCAGCTCTTCTTTCTGCCGGAATTTCTATTTTTCTTTTTCCATTAATATATTGAGCCGTGATGGTATCAGCTTTCAAAAGATCTTTTGGTTTTCCCTGCCAAAGAATCTCTCCACCGAATTTTCCTGCTCTCGGACCAATATCCAGCACCTCATCGGCTTCCAGGATCATGTCTTTATCATGTTCTACCACCAATACAGAGTTTCCAATGTCTCTCAGGTTTTTCAGAGAATGGATCAATCTCTCATTATCTCTCTGGTGAAGCCCGATACTTGGTTCATCAAGGATATATAAAACATTCACCAACTGAGATCCGATCTGTGTTGCCAGACGAATTCTCTGCGATTCTCCTCCGGAAAGTGTTTTTGAACTTCTGCTCAAGCTTAAATAATCCAATCCTACATCCAGCAAAAACTGAAGTCTGGTTTCAATTTCTTTTAAGATCTCGTGAGCAATGATTTTATTTTTTTCGGAGAATTTAACTTTAACATCAGCCAGCCAGTCTTTTAAATCCGCTAAGCTTAAAGCATTAACCTCAGCAATGTTCTTTCCATCAATTTTAAAACTTAAGCTTGAAGGCTGAAGACGGGTTCCGTGACATTCAGGGCATATTTCTTCTGTAGTAAAATGTCTTTCCAATAAAACAGCTTCATATGAGTCTCTATCATCAATAATCTCCTCCATGAAAGCAATCAGACCATCGAAACCAATTTTTATTTTTTTGGTAATTCCGGCGTATTTCAGGTCTTTATTAAACTCTTTATGACATCCGTTATAGATATAATCCAATGCTTCTTCAGGAATATCCTGCAATGGCGTTGTTAATCCTAATCCAAAGATCTCAAGAATGTTTTTGATCTGTGACAGAATCCATTTGTTGGACTTGATATCTTCCAACGGCAGTAATCCTCCCTGATTGATAGATAGTTTCGGATTGTCTATAAAGTAATCGGTATTGATTTTTTTAATAGTTCCCAAACCTTTACAATTCGGGCAGCTTCCTTTTGGAGAGTTGAATGAGAAGGTATTGGGTTCCGGCAGTGCCAGAGAGTGTCCTGTTTCCGCATCCATCAGATTTTTGGAAAAATATTCGATATCTGTACTTCCCAATTTCTGAATTCCGATAATTCCTTCTCCCATTTCCATTGCCGTACGCAATGATTTCTCCATTCTTCCTTCTGAAGCATTCTCACCGATGATCCAACGGTCGATAACGATATCGATGTCGTGGGTTTTATAACGGTCAAGTTTTAAATCATATTCAATATCCTGCAGTTCGCCATCAATTCTTGCCTGCCCGTAACCTTTTTTGGCCATCTGAACAAAGAGCTCATGATAATGTCCTTTTCTGGAACGTACCACTGGCGCCAAAAGCATGATTTTCTCTTTTTTATAATTTTCTTTGATGGTTTCAAGGATCTGATCTTCGGTATAGCTTACCAACTTCTGCCCTGTAGACAAAGAGTACGCATCTGAAACTCTTGCATACAAAAGACGTAGAAAGTCATACAGTTCAGTAACGGTTCCGACAGTAGAACGCGGATTTTTATTGGTTGTTTTCTGCTCGATAGCAATAACCGGAGAAAGTCCTTCAATTTTATCTACATCCGGACGCTCCAATCCACCTAAAAACTGACGGGCATAGGCAGAGAATGTTTCGATATAACGACGCTGGCCTTCCGCAAAAATAGTATCGAAAGCCAATGACGATTTTCCACTTCCGGAAAGGCCGGTAATCACGACCAATTCGTTGCGTGGAATTTTTACGTTAATATTTTTCAGGTTGTGTTCACGTGCTCCGTAAACTTCTATATATTCTGTTGATTTGCTCATAATTTGGAGTGACTTTGCCTGAAAATCACAACGTGCAAAAATACGAAATTTTATAGACTTTTTTTGAATATAAATGGGATAAAAGTTTCATAAAAAATTCTTAGGTTTTGTTAAGACACTGAATCCGATGTTATTGAATTTTTCCGGAATGATTTTATATTTTTCACATCATTATCTTTGGGCTGAAGCCAATGGAAGCTCATTTATTAAAAAACAGGCTAAAGCCCGTTTCTATTGATATGATAAAATATATTGAGATTAAAAAGGGTATAATCATAATTACAAATTTTCATTTGCACGTATAGTATTCCCAGACAGCGTGACTGATATCTGAGATGATTTTTTCCGTATCTGCCATTTCTTCTTTAATATTTTTAAGATAAATGGATAAAATCACATGTTTTCCATTTGGAAGTTTTATAATTCCTACATCATTCATTGCAGCGCGTAGATTATTTTCATTTCTTCCGGAAATTCCTGTTCGGTGGGCCAATTCTGTACCTACAGGCAATCCCGCTTTCATCCAGTTAAGCCCTCTTGAAGTTTCTACCATCACCTGATACAGGTATTTTGTAGTTTCTTTTTTCAACACTTTTCCTTTATAGAATTTTTCTAAAAGTTCTGTGGTTGCCAAAGGCGTTGTTGTATTCAGATAACATTTTTCAAACGAGGACATTTCCTTCTCATTTACTTTTATGGTAAAATCTTTAATCCCCTGCTGATTAATAAATTTCTGTACTGTCTCCGTTCCGCCAATGATGTTCAATAAAATGTCACAACCATTATTATCACTGTGGGAAACGGTATATCTTAATAACTGATCTAAGGTAAGATACATATTCCCCTGAGGATATTCTTCCCGGATCGGACTCCAGGTTTCTGATAGCAGATCTTCTTTTTTGATGAAAAACTTTTGATCCAGTTTTAATATACCTTCGTCAACCCGGTTTAAAACAGCTAAGGCAATGTGAAATTTGAAAACACTCAACATTGGAGTTTCTTTATTTCCGTTGATGCTCAGTGTATCTTTATCTTCTATTCCTTTTAAAGATATTCCAACAGTTGCATTTTTTGTAGAGATTATCTGATTAATTTTATTTTTCAGATCTTTAATAGTCTGGCTTTTTAAATGAGCACCAAAGAGGAGGAGAAGTATTAAAAGTGATATTTTTTTCATTGAATTCTGATCTTATTCTGAACATTACATTAAAAATGCCGTAGCGGGTACGGCATTTATTTTTTTAACTTATTTTTATAAGAACTACATATCCTGGAAATCAACATCTTCATTGGTAATCCTTACGATATATTCGATTCCATCAATGGCTTTGGCAATAATCTGATTTCTTATAATATTGGCCATATTTTCCCAATAGGCTCTTCCGTAGAAAGAATAGTTCTGCGGAATGATTTCTACCTCAACAGTTCTTACAAAACCTTCTTTTGGCTTGTTGCTGATCATCGTTCCTCTTCTTACCCTTACTTCTCTTACTTCATCTTTCAGAATCATACGGCAATAGTTTTTAACGTCTTCCAAAGAAATGATCTTATCTCTGGTTGTCAGGGCATATTTATACGCCTGAATACTATCCGTTCCTTTTTGTTCCTCAGCTCCACCTAAGGTTTCGGTAAGCAGTACCACAGTCTGAGATTTCAACTGGTTGGAAAGTTCAGTTCCCGGACGCATATGATTGGCCAGCGTACAGTGTGTTACCCAAAAAGAAGCGTAGGTATGATCAGTTTTTTCCACCGGTTCCATGATTACGTAATTCAGCTCCTGTCTGATATTCCTTTTGGCATTATTTACTTTCTGCACCATGGATTTCATTTTGTCAGACATTTCACTTAAGACTCCTTTTACATTATCTCTGTTCAAAAGGGAAAATGCAGCAATTTCATCTCTTGTCAGTTCCAGAACATTGGCAATCATATCTACTGCATTTCGGCTGGTAAAACGCTCCATTCCTCCTTTTCTTACGGTATACAACCCTTTTTTAAGATCATCGGCCGGGGTGAAAGGAATTTCGGTATATCTTCTGCCGTCACCATCCTGTACCTCATCCACATAAAGAAAATGCTCGCCTTCGTCTGTTACCAAAGGAATATTATTTCCCATGATATCAAGGCTGTATTCTGTTTTTTTCCAACCTCTGTTGTAGATAGGAAAAGCATTCAGTACAAATGAGAAATTATCCAGGATTTCTGCTGAAAACTGTGGTGGAAACTCAAACGTAAGCCACAGATAACTTTTATTATCCAGAAATTTAGTAATTTCTTCTTTTCCAGTCAGGAAATCAAGGTTCTGTGGAAGCTGTCCCGGTTCTGAGAACAGACTTTGAGAGATTCCTGTTACTTCAATAAATTTATGGCGATAGATACTTTTAATATCCTCAATCACCTTATTTCTGATGGATTGTTCTTTGAACATCTGCTCGTAACCATCATTCTGACTTTCTGTAAGATAGCTCAATCCTTCTCTTACAAACAGAGGATTCCCATTACTTGAAACCGTGATATACGGTAATAATTTGTATACGAAATCAAGGTGCTCGAAAGCAGGATTGGAGCAGAATATGCTCAGGTATTTGGGAAAGTTTTCACTTACATATTTGCTTACATCTACCCCTATTGTGATTTTTCTGTAATCTTCAGGTCTTCCCTGAAATCTTGCAATAGGAATTTTGTTGAATCTGTCATCGATGCTGTAGCAGGTATTTCCTACAAACATGATTGAAGTGTGAACTTTATTGATTCTCACATTTCCTACAGGAGTAAAAGGAATGTTCAGCTGCTTGTCTGATTCTGATTTTACCGTGGAAGTCATCTGTTTACGGAAGAAAAATTCCGTGTGTTCCAATAAAATCTCAGAAGACTCATAAGGCTGCGTAAAAGCTACAGAATGAGCCGGAATAGGATGGGTATAAATGGACGGTGTAAGCAGTTTTGCCAGTTTTTCCAATATACGGGCATTCACCGTCTGTATTTCATTATTCGCTTTGAAAACCTCTGTACTGAATGCGTCTATCAACAGTTTTACAAAAGGATCTAAAGACTGTGGACTTCTCAGTCCCCATACCTTTGTTGCATTCTGCAGCATTCTTGCTTTTACAGATTCTTTGGAATAAATATTCTGATCTAAATTCATAATTTTCTTTCGCTGTTAAAAATATTAATCAATAGACATCGGGCTTAGAAACAACTCTGTTGAAAAACTAAAACGTTCTCCTGTTTCTTCCATTTTTGCATTGATGGCAATTCTTACTTTCTTTTTAATTTCGGTGTGTTCTTTAGTATCGTAGCTGTGCTCTACGAATTGTATATGAGCATCAATCTGCGGGTTTACGATTCTTGGTTCATATTCCTGAATCTGTCTTCTTAAGCTTTTGATAAAAACGCTTTCCCAGATGGCACTTGTAACTCCATTATCGAATTCAAGGTTCCAGACATCGTTTCCATAGTTTTCATCATATCTGTTCTCCCCTTTTTTGGTGGTGATCAGCAGCATAATATTGTGGGCAATACTTTCCCCCATATCGCAGGTATCGATACTTCCGCCTTCGGTCATTAAAGTAGACGGTACGAAAGGCATTCTGTAATTTGGTGTATCCATAACTTATTGTTTTTACTTCATGGTCCTGTTTTAAAAACGAAATACCAAATTACACATTTTCGGCAAATAATAATGACAATACTTTAAATATTATTCAAAAACAAGGGCCTTCAAACTGAATTGAAAGCCCCATGAATCTGTTATATTATTTTTTATATTAATTATCCACCTTTTTTCGATTGATAAAATAGTACACAGGAAGTCCCAGCAATACCAAAACAAAACCAGGCCATGTATATTGCTGCTTATAAATAAGCAACAGGATACAGAAACAAGTTCCGATGACAAGGTAAATAACAGGGGTTACAGGATACAGCCATGTCTTATAAGGTCTTTCCAGTTCCGGCTGTTTCATTCTTAAATAAATAACCCCAAAAACTGTAATCATGTAAAACAGAACGATCACGAAAGAGATCATATCCAATAAATTTCCGTACTGCCCGCTCAGACATAGAATTGATGCCCAGATTCCCTGCATCCATAAGGCATTTTCAGGAACTTCATTTTTATTATTTTTTTCTGCTGATTTAAAGAACATTCCGTCTTTTGCCATCGTCTGGAAAACTCTTGCTCCGGCCAGAATCAATCCGTTATTACAACCGAACGTTGAAATCATAACTAATAAAGCAATGATGATCGTTCCTGCACTTCCGAAAATATTCTGGGATGCCGCTACCGCTACTCTATCATTGGCAGCAAATGCAATTCCATCTCTGTCCAGAGCATTTAAGTAGACATAGTTCACCGCGATGTAAAGGATCATTACAGCAGAAGTCCCGTAAATCATTGATTTTACTACATTTTTTTTAGGGTTTTCAATTTCTCCGGAAACAAATGTTACACTTTCCCACGCAACGGAACTGAAAACAGATCCTACCATGGCAGCAGCAATTCCTCCTAAAAGAGTCATTCCTCCAATCGGTTCCCAGCCTTCTTTAAGGAAATTTCCGCTCAAATCTTTTTTAAGGTTATTAAAAGAATCTGTTCCCCAGCTGAAGTTTTCTGCTAAATGAGAAATGTCTACCAATATAAAACCGGCGGCAATCAGTCCCAGTAATGCAATAATTTTGGAACCGGTAAAGATATTCTGAAGAATTTTCCCACTTTCTACACCTCTGGTATTGATGTACGTAAGCAACAGAATCACAGCAATTGCCAGAATCTGTATCCAGGTAATTTTAAATTCACCACTCTGGAAAATAGGGGCAGCATCGTTTAATGAAGGAATCAAATATGCTGTAAATTTACCAAAAGCCATTGCTACGGCAGCAATTGTTCCGGTTTGTATTACGGTAAACAATCCCCATCCGTAAAGGAATCCCATTCTTTTACCAAAGATTTCTTTCAGGTAAGTATATTGCCCTCCGGCTTTCGGAAACAGTGCGGACAGTTCTCCATAACTTATGGCTGCGGCTACTGTCATTATTCCTGTGATCACCCACACCACAATGAGCCAATATCCTGATCCCAGGTTTCGCATCATATCAGCACTTACAATAAAGATCCCGCTTCCGATCATAGATCCCATCACAAGCATGATGGCATCCCATAGTTTCAGTTTTTTTTGCATAGTCAAGTATAGGAGTCAAATATAATCAAATCTGTCTTTGATTTTCAATTTTGTTGAAAATTCATCAAAACACCTGTTTTTTGTCATTTTTTATTCCTTTATGATTCAATTTTAATTAGTATTTTTGAAAAAAATATTAAACATGAAATTTAAAGTTTTATTATTTGCTGCCGCTTTTACAGGCTCTTCATTAGCATTTGCTCAATCCGGACCACCAGAAGGGAAAGCTTTGGTAGGTGATACTTATGGAAGCCAAGTAACTTCATCTGCTGTATCCAAAGCGATCAGCGTAGATAAATTGAATAAGCAGCTTAAAAAAGACAACAAAAAAGTTGAGAATGTATCTATTAAAGGAAAAGTAACTGACGTATGTGACAAAAAAGGTTGCTGGCTTACAATCCAGACAGAAGATAATTCTAAGTTTTTTGTAAAAATGAAAGACTATGCTTTCTTCGTACCTACAGCTTTAAAAGGAAAAAATGTAGTATTGGATGGTAATGCAGAAAGAAAAGTAATTTCTGTAAATGAGCAGAAACATTATGCAGAAGATGCTAAACAGCCACAGTCTGAAATTGATGCCATTACTCAACCTAAAGAAGAGATCAGATTTGTGGCGAATGGAATTAAAGTGGTTAAGTAAGCTTAATTATTGAATAAAATCTATAAAATTAGATTTTGGCTAAAACCGGATGAATATTTTTTAACATTCTATAGGATAAAGCCCATTTCTATTGAATATAAATTTTATTTACTAGTCAAATTCTGAAATCAGATATAAAAATACAAATTCGGCAGGCCTTTAGGCCTGCCGAATTTTTTATAAGATGATATTAACTGATCTTATTATTTACTCAGTTTCTTTTCTTTTTCTGACATTACCGGATAAACAGGTAGAAAATCATACGATGGATAAAACTCTGTCTTGAATCCACCCCAAGCTCCGCTTTCAAAAACCTGATTCACTTCTCTTGTGTATTCAGGTTTAAATCTTAAAGTAATAATCTGTCCTATTCCCATCACAACATTCCAGGATACAATACGGGTGTGACTTTTATTGAGCTTCTGATAAAATTTTTGCTTCATCACTCTTGCCTGGATTGAGTCCACAGGATTTTCCTGCATGTGGCGGAGGATTACGGTCACCATTACACTATCATTTGCTTTATAGGGAATGGCAGACTGATTTTGTGCCATCAAAGGCAATCCCATACTTATCAATAAAATTAAGGTCAGAAAATTTTTCATCATAATAATCCTTATTAATTAATTTAGTAACGGAGATTATCTTTATACCATTGTTTTAATCTTCAATTTTAAATTCTACCACAGCATCCAGTTTAGGATATTTAGTTGCAGAAATAAATTTCTTTCCGGTACAGTCTATTTCCAGCCAGCCTTTCTTTTGTTTTACGTCCCCTGCTTCCATCACAAAAGGAATAAAAGAAATTTCATTCTTTCCTTCTTCTTTGATCTCCCTGTACTGAACGGCAATATCCAAAATACATTCATGCTCTGTATTCAGCTTTACATTTCTGTAAATAACATCATAATGCGTTTCCTGGTTCTCGGGAATTTCAAGGTAAGTTTCCCAGCCTGTAGTATCAGAGTTCAGTTCACTGATTGCTTTTAATGCATAATAAAGAGCAATTGTATAGTATTTTCTTGTTCCTTTCCGGGTATAATCTTCAACAAAGTGCCCGCCTTCAAATAAGATGGTTGGCATTCCTGCTTTGATAAAGTTATCTCCGGTAGAAGTCGGATAAAATTCATCAGAATATCTTCCGATCTGGTTGGGAATCATTTCTTTTAAATGATTGTACACGCTTCCAATGACGGCCATACATTTTTTTCTGTTTTCGGTAACCGTCCGTTCTACATTTTCAGAAGGAGCCAAAAATGAAAGCGTAGCAGGATGAATTCCATCAGTAGTAAAAATGGTTCTCTGCTCATGAAGGTTTAAAGCATAATCGTATTTTTTGGAAGCAGCTGCTTTCTTCAGGAATTTAATCTCTTTACTTGCTTCATTATGAAAATCTCTGTTCAGATCAATATCGGCTGCATTTAATCTGGTCCATCTTTCAGATCCGTCCGGATTCAGCATGAATATAAAATCAAGTTTTATTTTACTGAACAAATCTTCTTTCATTTCGGGAGCTTTATCAAGACTTATCAAAAGGTCAAGCATAGCATGGGTTGCATTGGATTCATTTCCGTGCATTTGTGACCAGGCCAATACCTGAATGTTTCCGGTTCCGATGCTTAACTGATAAATAGGTTTATCTAAATAGGATGTTCCGATCTCCTGAATATAATCACTGAGATTGTCCTGTAGATAAGAAAATAATTTTTCAGGAGAAATATAGCGATTTGAGAAATCGGGGTTTTGTGAATAGATCTGTTCAAAATTCATTGTAGGAATAGTTTACAAGAATCAAATTTAGCCATTTTTAGTCAAAAACTTAAATTAACATTTGTAAATGATAGTAAAATTTACAAATTTACATTTGCCATCTGGTTTTAAAATTGTTTACAAGGTTTAAATTAGAAATTTTTTGAGTTATGAATATAGGTTAACAATTGTAACCTTATTAAACAATAGCGAAAGACAAATTGTCTGTGGATAAAATTGTGGATTGCGAATAATTTAATTCAATATATTTAAAATACTAAAAACCAGTTATTTATAAAATCTATCTCAATTGTTTTTATAACATTACTTTAAGTGATTAAAAGGCTTTAATTCATCATTTAAGAGTTATTTTATTAAACATTTAAATTGTGGATAACCTTGTTGTTTATCGTTGTATACATATGTAAAATCAGTAAACAACCAAACAGATTTCTGAAAATGACTCAAATAACACTTTTTTTAAGAGCTTTAAAATTTGTTGTTTAACAGGACTATTGTTTTTCTTTCAACTTCGCCTAATATAAACTTAAATTAGTATGTTTACATCAGTAATTTACTAATGTAATTATACCAAAAGTACTTTTATATGCTTTACAAAGGGTATTTAGCTATAATTCTGTTTCCGGAAATGATTTAAGTAGTTTAATAATGTATATTCTATTTTTAAGGATATTTAATAGACAAAATAACTCCGTCAATGGATTAAAATTACATTTTTAAACCATTACTTTGGAAGAATATCAGTCTTTTAATAGATATAAATGACCTGTTGAGCGTTGTAACAATAGATTGGATAATAAGCAAATACATTTGTAATTTATGCATAATTATCTGATTTTAAAATAATTAAAAGTATGTTACAAATGTATACAAAAGAAATTTTACTTTATTTACATTTGTATTTTGCATTTGTAAATTTTATTTGTTACATTTGTAAAATAATTAATAGCTTATTTTTATGAGTTTAAATGAAAGAATTTCCAAAATTATAGAGTATTCTCGTCTTACTCCTTCTGAGTTTGCAGATGAGATTGATGTACAGCGTTCGTCTATTTCTCATATCACATCAGGAAGAAACAAACCGTCTCTTGAATTTATCATAAAAATAAAATCCCGTTTCCCGGAACTTCTTTGGGACTGGCTGGTTACCGGTGAAGGTGAGATGCTGAAATCTCAACTTCCCGAATCAGAAACTAGCGAAGGAAATACTGAAGAGGAAAAAATAAAAACAACTCCACTACCCGACCTTTTCACCATGATGAATGACGATGATGAATTTGGAAGTGATGAAACGGAAGCAGAAGCTCCAGCGTCAAGTCCTGGAGAATCGTTTATACCAGCCCAGGATAAAGTTCCGGAAAAAATATCGGATTCTCAGCGATTAGAAAATTCCGACAATCATATTTTAGGTCAACTATTTGGTAATCAGCAAAGTAAAATAAAACGTATCGTTCTCTTCTACGAAAACGGAAAATTCGAAAGTTTTGAGCCTTAAAAAACCTGATCAAAGAAGATGATCAGGTTAAAAAATATTTGAAGAAGAAAACTAAAGCTATTGCTTTATTTTATTTTAAAATTTTTACAGGATACAGTTGATAGAGTTTTTCTTTTTTATGATCATCTGTTCCTATAATTATAGTTTTTACAATTTGGGCTATTTAAAAGGGTAATAGTATTGGATTATTATATGGTTGAGATTCTATTCTAAAACAGAATTATAACAGTAATTGAAATTATTTTTTTTGCATTCGTTTTATGGCTCTATCAAATATAATTATTTAAAATCAAATCAGCAATAAAAATAAAATTATTTTACTATATAATCACAACAACAGACAATTTTTTCGATTATTATTAATTTCTATATTTTCCCAGTCGCTTAATTTCAATAAAAAAGACCCGCAAAACTGCAGGCCTAATATATATTGTGGACAATATTATTATTTCTTTCTTCTTTCCAATTCTTTTTTGATCAGTCCAAGCTCTCTTCCTGTTTGTCCGGCTACAGACGTATTTTCCTGGGCTCTTCTCGTCAAATATGGCACAACATCCTTTACAGGTCCGTATGGAAGATATTTAGCCACATTATAGCCTTTATCAGACAAATAGAAGGTAATATTATCACTCATTCCATAAAGCTGTCCGAAATAAACGTGTGGATTACCGTTTTCCAGAGATTTTGCTTTCATTTTATCCATAATCAGCTCAGAAGAGATTTCGTTATGGGTTCCAAAGAACGCTGAAACCTTATCCAGATGATCCATCACGAAGTCAATTCCTGCATTATAATTTTTATCTGAAGCCTCTTTAGTTGGCTGAATCGGATCTGCATACCCTTTTTCTGCTGCTCTGGCTCTTTCTTTTTCCATATAAGCGCCACGTACGATCTTGTAGCCAATGAAGTAATTTTTCTCTCTTGCTCTTTGAAGGTTGGCTTCCATATACTCCAGTCTTCCGGTTCTGTACATCTGGATGGTATTCCAAACGATAGGCTTCTGCTGGTTATATTTCTCCATCATCTCTTCGCAAAGATGGTCTGCTGCATCCTGCATCCAGGTTTCTTCAGCATCCACCATTACTTTTTTATCATGTTCATGGCAAAGACTGCATACTTCATCAAATCTTTTTACGACTCTTTCCCATTCTTCTTTCTGGCTGGTAGTAAGTTCTGCTCCTTTTCCAACAGCTTCATACAGATCAATTCTTCCGAAAGCAGTAGGTTTAAAAACAATAAAAGGAATTGCCGGATTTCCTACTGAGAATCTTACAATATCCTTAATTTCTTTGCAAACCGCATCAAAGGTTTCCTCATCTTCTTTCCCTTCAATGGAATAATCAAAAATACTTCCAACTCCTCTTTTGAACAGCTGCTTCACCACTTTCATACTCTCTTCACGGGTTTCACCACCACAGAACTGTGCAAATAAGGTATTTTTTACAATTCCGGTTACGAAAGGAAAGTTATTGTGTACTGTGAAATTCAGAACAGATGTTCCAAGGCTTGTAAGAGCTGGCTGTTCAATCATTTTAAACATCCAGTAAGCCTTTCTCAATTGTGCATCAGACTTGTCTGCAAATGCAATTTTAGTATCATTAAAAATGGGCATTCCTATTTATTAAATTTAGTTATGCAAAGGTAATAATAACCTCAGTTTATTTAAAGAATTTTTTTACAATTTATGCTCTATTCCATTTAAAAGCATTGCGATGATTCCAATAAAAACCCAGAAACGTAATATATTCAATGTAAATAAGTTACTTCTTCGGGAAGCATTTAACAGGAGATAAATGCATACGATCATAACAAAAAGCCCTCCGGCAAAATAATAGGCCATAAACCCGGTAATACTGGTTTTTGTAATAATCTTCATTGAAACTACCATGGTAATGATGAGTAAAGAAGTCAGAATAATTTTTGTATTTCTGCTTTTAAAATAATTGGGAATTGTGGTGTATCCGAATGTTTTATCCACACTTCTGGTAAGAGTATCTTTCACAATATCAATACAGAGCAGGATAAGAAACAGAAAGACAGCCATCAGGAAAACCTTTTTGGAAAAGGTTTCGTAATACACCATCATTCCAAAGAACGGATACAGGGTGAGGCTGACAAAAGTGAGATTGTTCAGTATCAGTATTCTGCTCAGTTTATGACTGTAAAACCACATAAAGAACTGATATACCACAAAAAAGGCAAATACATTATGAGAAATCATCCAGGCTACCCCTAAAGAAATAGCACTGAGAGCCAGGTATGCATAGAGAAAATATTTCTGTTTGATGAACCTCTGTAACCTTGTTCTGAAAGGTTTTACCAAATGATCTTTCTCCAGGTCATAGAATTGATTGATAATACCGCCTGCCAGAATCGTAAGGACGGTACAAAAAATAATACCGTGAACTTTAAAATCAAAGACAAATTTTCTGAAAGATTCATCCTGATTGAACAGGAAAAAAGTAGAAACATAAAGAGCAAACGTCAAAAGAGCGGCTACAAAAAAACGTGCTCCGAGGAGAAAGCCCACGAATTGTGAAAATCTGTAAAATAGAGATTTTGAGAGATAATTTTTAGATTGGAAAGGTTCTTTTTCAGAATTCATTCCAATCTATTTAAAATCTGTAAATCACTTCTTTTTGGAAGCCATCAAGCATTTTTTCTGCTTTTGCATAATCTTTGGTAAATCCTAAGATATAGCCGCCTCCACCGCTACCGCACAGTTTCAGATAATAAGCGTTAGAATCCAGACCTTTTTTCCAGATATTAAAAATACTTTCAGGGATCATAGGACGGAAATGTTCATAAGCCCAGTGAGAAAGCTTTTTAAGATTTCTGAAGAAAGGGTTCATGTCTTTTTTAAGGAAAGATTCGATACATGCGTTGTTATAACGGATAAACTCTTCTTTCAGGGTTTTACGGAAACCTTCTGTTTTCATTTTTTCGAAGAAAATCTGGATCATAGGTCCTGTCTCTCCTGTCATTCCGGAATCAATCAGGAAAATGGCTCCTTTTCCTTCTTCACCTTCCGGAATATCTACCCTGTCTAAATTTTCTTTATTTTCGATAAGGATTGGCAGATTCATATAACAGATCAGTGGATCCATTCCTGAACTTTTTCCATGGAAATAGCTTTCCATTTCACCGAAAACAGCTTTTAATTTTTTAAGATTATCTTTTGAAATGTTTTCAGGGTTCAGTTTGCTGACTGAATATTTTTCAAAAATAGCAGCTACCAAAGCCCCGGAACTTCCCACTCCATATCCCTGAGGAATATTGGAATCAAAGAAAAGTCCGTTTGAAATATCATTTTTGAAGCTCTCAATATCCAACTTAAAATCGTCAGAAAGATCGAGTGCTGTAAGAAATTCAGAATATTTCTGCAGATGTCTGTTGGAATTAAGTTCAAATTCAGAACTCAAATCTGAAAATTTCAAAGTTCCTTTATAGAAGCTGTAGGGTACTACAAGCCCCTGGGAATCTTCAATCATTCCATATTCTCCAAACAGGATTATTTTTGCATAAAATAAAGGGTTGGTCATATTGACAATAAATCTTTTTGCAAAGTTAAAAATTATTCCGCTGAATATAAGCAAAATTCAGGCCGAATTGTCTCCTATTTTACTTTCTTCAGTTCTTCTATTAAAAATACGAAAAAAATATGGTAAATAAATTTAATTTCATAAATAAAATTCAATGAATTACCTTGACAAAAAAAGACGTTAAAAATAACGTCTTTTAAAATTATAATGTTTCTCTGTCTTTTCTCATTTTAACGTTCAGGAATCGTATTAAAATTAATCCTGCTCCAAAAAATATGGTCATTGATAAGGCTGCAATACGCATATTATTGAAATGTTCAATCAATGTTGCAAAGATAAATGTTCCGATAATGATGGCAATTTTCTCCAAAACATCATAGAAACTGAAGTAAGTAGTGTTTTCCATTGAGTTTTCAGGAAGTAATTTTGAATATGTGGATCTGGACATTGCCTGAAGGCCACCCATTACCAAACCTACTACAGCTGCTACTCCATAAAACTGATATTCCACTGTAGGATTTTCTTTGTTCAGGAAATAAGCCCAGAGACAAGCTACAATCCAAAGGATGATCGCAATTGAAATAACATTTCTGTTACCAATTCTCTTTGATAACCGTGAGAAAATAACCGCTCCAATGATTGCTTCAATCTGAATCACCAAAAGAGTTCCGATAAGTTTATCCTGAGCAAGATTAATTTCACTTTTTCCAAATAATGTAGCCATCAGGAAAATAGTCTGCATTCCTACACTGTAAAAGAAGAAACTCGAAAGGAAGAATTTCAGATTTCTATCTTTGAAAAGCTCTCCGCCTACTTTAAACAGTTCGTGAAAACTTTCTTTTGCAATATCTTTATAGAAGCTCAGGTTATCTTTAAATACTTCAAAGAAACCACCCTGCTCTTCATGTTTTTTGAAGATATTTTTATAGTTCAGGAGTACTAAATCTTTAGGAAGTTTATCTTTCACATCCCCAAATTGAGGAAGATGTTTGAATGTATATTGAGAAAACCCGAACCACCATGCTCCTGTTAAAAGGAAACTGATTCTTGTAAACAGTAGCTGCTGGGCTGCTCCTTTGGCAAAAACCTGAATCAATACCAAACAGATGACTACTAAAACTACCGAGCCGATATATCCGTAAACATACCCTCTTGCAGAAAGCGCGTCCTGTCTGTCCGGTGTTGCAATATCCGGGAGGAAAGAGTTATAAAAAACTAAACTTCCCCAGAAACCGACACTGGCTGTAATGCTGAATAAAAGTCCCAGAAATACATTATGCATTCCCGTAAACATGGCCAATCCCATACAAGATGTTGCACCAAGATAGCAGAAAAACTGCAGGAAAGACTTTTTGTTTCCTATGGTATCCGCTAATGAAGATAAAAATGGAGACAGCAATACTACGATAAAGAATGATATGGTAAGGGAATACCCATACACCGCATCCGGCTGATATTCTTCGCCAAAAATTTTGATCATATGCCTCACCGGAACATCAATCCATGTTTTTGTTTCCGCTACATATTCTTTTTTCTCGTAAGCGGTGGTCAGGATAGAGTAATAAATGGGGAAAATGGTAGAGGTAATCACCAGGGAATAAACAGAATTTGCCCAGTCATATACAGCCCAGGCTTTCATAATTTTCGGATTATTCTTTATGTTTTTAGGCTGTCGATTCTCAGTTTCAGACATTTCAAATATATATTAGTAGCACAAAAATAGAAAAACTACTGAATATTCTACGGTTTTTAATGTTATTTTGAAAATAATAATTGTAGGGTATTGAAATAATTCAGCAAAGTTTTAATCTTATTTTATACTTTTTAAAGGTGATAAGGTATTAATCAATGCTTTCGTCTGTGTCCGTAAAGGCCAGACGGTTCATATGATCAATCTGAATGTATGATTGAAGACAATATCATTCTATTCTGCAACAAAAAATCGGGGTCTTTGTACCCCGATTTGTATATTTTAAATTGTATGTCTCAATTATAAGTTTTCAATCACAATTGCAGAAGCACCGCCACCACCATTACAGATAGCTGCAGCTCCGTATTTCGCATTATTTTGCTTCAATACGTTGATCAATGTAACAATGATTCTTGAACCTGAACTTCCCAGTGGGTGTCCTAATGCTACAGCACCTCCGTTTACGTTTACTTTAGCAGCATCTAATCCTAAGATTTTGTTGTTAGCTAATCCTACTACTGAGAAAGCTTCGTTGAATTCGAAGAAATCGATATCTGAAACTTCTAATCCTGCTTTTTTAAGAGCAATAGGTAGAGCTTTTGCCGGAGCTGTTGTAAAGTTTTCAGGCTCCTGTGCTGCATCAGCATAAGAAACGATTTTTGCTAGAGGCTTCAATCCAAGTTCTTCCATTTTTTCTTTGGAAACAAGGATCAACGCAGAAGCACCATCGTTCAGAGTAGATGCGTTTGCTGCTGTTACAGTTCCTTCTTCTTTTTTGAATACCGTAGGAAGTGTTGAAATTCTATCGAAGTTTACTGCTTTGTATTCTTCATCTTCCGCAAAGATTACTGGCTCTCCTTTTCTCTGAGGAATAGAAACCGGTACAATTTCTTCGTTGAATTTACCTTCGCTCCATGCTTTTGCTGACCTTTTGTAAGATTCTACAGCGAAGTTATCCTGATCTTCTCTTGTAATATTATAGTCTGTAGCACATTTTTCTGCACATACTCCCATATGTACTTTGTTGTATACGTCTGTAAGACCGTCAAGCACCATTCCGTCAAGCATTTTGATATCGCCTAACTTTGTAGCCACTCTTGCATTGTAATAATGAGGAACTAAAGACATGTTTTCCATACCTCCTGCAACAATTACTTCTGCATCACCAGCTTTAATAGCCTGAGCTGCCATTGTTACAGCCTTCATTCCTGAAGCACAAACTTTATTGACTGTAGTAGAAGGTGTATTGATTGAAAGACCTGCTCCTAAAGCAACCTGACGAGCCGGCGCCTGGCCTTCTCCTGCCTGAAGAACATTTCCCATATAGATTTCCTGAACCTGATTAGGATCTAAACCGATTTTATCTAATGCTCCTTTTACAGCAGTTGCTCCCAGTTTTGTAGCCGGAACTGTTGATAAGCTTCCCATAAAACTCCCCATAGGCGTTCTTACCGCGGAAACAATGAATACTTCTTTCATGTATATAATTTTTATTTAGCTGAAACGGAACAAAGATTCCGTTTTTATAGTTAGAATTTATTTTACTTTTACGTATACTATATCAAATTGAGTTCCTTCAATTTTGGTATTCACTTTCAGAATATTATCCTGAGTAGCTACTATTTTATTATTGAAGACATCTCCTATCTGTGCGGGGTCATTTTTATCGGATTTCTCCAATACGATTGCTTTATAATTGCAGTCATCCACAAAAACCAATGTCGATTTGATAAAGTCTTTTCCATTATTGAAATATTCGGTTTGAACATTATCTTTAATGGTCATATACCATATTGCTTCCGGGTAATTGGGCCTTACAAACGTTCCTTCTTTTATATTTGTACATTTAGGCGGATTATCCGGTTTTTTCTGTCCCGTTGCCTGAGCTTGAATCTGTGTAGCTGCTGTCAACAAAATTCCTGCTGAAAAAAGTGTTAAGAAGTTCATGTTTATATTTGTGTTCTGTTGTTAACTTTTTTATTTCCTCCTGCAAAAACCATCAGAAAAGCGCCTAAAAATTCTACAGCCCAACCCCATTTCAGTTTAACAATTCCGGCAAAAGTTTCCTGCCAGGATTTGAATGGTAAAAAACTAAAATATTGCAGCGACTGCATTTTTACAGCAACCAGGGTAAATCCGAATAAAAGAATAAGCAGAATACCAAAAAACCTTACGATTTTGGAACTGTTATTTACAATTCCAAAAACAGCACAAGCAGAAAAAATCCAGCATGCTATAGCCAGATAATGATCAAGCTTCCAATAGTTCCAGTTCCCTATTACAGGCACATGTACCAAGGGTAGAAAACTACCTATAATTACTAACAGTAATCCTAATAACTGAATATTTTTCATATTTACTAAAGTGCCAAAATACAAAAAAAAACACACTTTTAAAGAGTGTGTTTTAAAAATAGAAATTCCGTACCCGAACACTTGTTAGCTACAAAAAAGATTCAGTATTTTTAACTATTTTACAAATAAAAACAAAATTTATTATCAAATTAAAAATAACCACTTGCAGTTTATATCACGATAGAACTCCATATTTTTCTTCTGCAAAGCTTTATCGCATAAAAGGATATCTGAAAATAAAAAAATTGCATTTTTGAAAAAAAATGCAATTTAATATCTTAGTAAATATAAGTTTCAATTAGTGTTTCACTGATGAAACATCTTCCGGGTTATGTTTATGTTTAAACAGTACGGCAAAGAAAACCGCCAGTATTAACGCATAAATTGCAAAAGAAAGCCATATCTGCTGCCAGTCTTTTACCATCACCACAGAGGAAAGGGTTCCATCTGAATTGACAGCTGCATTGAAGCTTTTCTTTAAAATGTTCAGGAAAGTAGGATTATCAGGGGTTGTCTGCAGGTAAGCAGAAAGATCTGAAGCCGTAGAAAACTTGTGGGTAAAGAACTTATCAATAGCCCATCCTGCGGCATAACTTCCGAAAACCGCTCCAAAACCGTTGGTCATCATCATAAATAATCCCTGAGCCGAAGAACGTATCTTTTTATCAGTAGTTGTTTCCACGAAAAGGGATCCTGAGATATTAAAGAAATCGAAAGCCATTCCGTACACAATACATGAAAGAATGATTAATGAAAGTCCAAATCCGTCCGGAACACCATAAGCAAAGAATCCGAATCTTAACACCCAGGCCAGCATAGACATCAGCATTACTTTTTTAATTCCAAATTTCTTTAGGAAGAAAGGAATTGCCAAAATAAACAGTGTTTCTGAAACCTGAGAAATTGACATGATAATGGTAGATCTCTGTACTACGAATGAGTCTGCATATTTAGGGAAATTAGCAAATTCACTTAAAAATACGTCACCATATGCATTGGTAAGCTGAAGAGCAGCTCCCAAAAGCATTGAAAACATAAAGAATAATGCCATTTTATAGTTTCCAAAAAGCTTAAATGCATTTAAGCCTAATTGCTCGGATAACGGCGAATTTTTGTCAATCAGTTTTTGAGGTGGACATTTTGGAAGTGTAAGGGCATAAATGCCTAAGAAAATGGCTACAACACCTCCGATATAAAACTGACCTTCTGTTGCTTTATTTCCACTAAGGTTGGTGATCCACATGGCAACAATAAAACCAATAGTTCCCCACACACGAATCGGTGGAAAGTCTTTCACTACATCCAGATTGTTATTTTTCAGGATTGTATAAGAAATTGAATTGGCCAATGCGATGGTAGGCATGTAGAAACACATGGCCACAAGCATTACCGAAAAGAAGGAATTCGGATCTGCAGAATGAGGCAGTATAAAAAGAATAACCCCATAAAGAATGTGTAATACTGAAAATATACGCTCCGCATTTACCCAACGGTCAGCGATAATTCCAGTAATGGTTGGCATAAAGATAGAAGCAATTCCCATTGTTCCGAACACAGCTCCAAACTGAGTTCCATCCCAATGTTTTGTGCCAAACCAGAAGTTTGCCATCGTAATCAGCCACGCTCCCCAAACAAAAAATTGGAGAAAACTGAGGATGGTCAGTCGTAATTTTAAATTCATAGTTTATATAAAAAGTATCTCTTTAATCAATTTTCTTTTTCCTCCTCTTGATTTCTTCCTGGATTTCAAGAGCGGTATCATAGTCTTCTTCTTTAACGGCTTCATCTAATAATTTCTGAAGCTCTTCCATAGAAAGAGATTTTAAGTTATCTTCTGTCTGTACAGTTTCTGAGAATGATTGTTCTTCTTTTGAAACGTCTTCCAGTTCCAGTAAAATTCCTGCTTCGTTTAAAACCTGCTGCGTTGTAAATATTGGCGCATCAAATCTTACGGCCATGGCAACAGCATCTGAAGTTCTGGCATCTAGGATCAGTTCTTCTTCTGTTACTTTATTTTTAAAGTTAATATTTGAAAAGAAAACTCCGTCTACAATCTGATAGATGATGACAGAAATTAACTCATAATTGGCAGAAACTATAAATTTTGTAAATAAATCATGAGTAAGAGGACGCGGTGGATGAATATCTTTTTCCAATCCGAGAGAGATAGACTGGGCTTCGAAATTTCCTATAACAACAGGTAATTTTATGTGTGTTTCTTCATGTTCCAATAACAATGCATAAGCCCCCGACTGGGTCTGGCTGTACGATATTCCGCGAATAATTAGCTGCTTATAATCCATAGCTACAAATATAGATTAATTTTTTATTGTGTTTTCACTTTTTTACGCAAAAATAAAAGCCCGGAAAGCCGAGCTTTTATCTGTATAGTTGATGATTGTCAAACGTCAATAGTAAATTTTGTTTCGCAAGTGATTTATTTAATTAAAAATCGACGAGCAAAGCGAGAATTGACTATTCACAATTCACTTTCTTATCCTTTAATTGCTTTAATTTTCTCTGTTAGTGCAGGAATAATCTGGAAAGCATCTCCTACTACTCCGTAGTCAGCAGACTTGAAGAACGGTGCTTCAGGATCACTGTTAATTACTACGATAGTTTTTGAAGAGTTAACCCCTGCAAGGTGCTGAATCGCTCCTGAAATCCCTACAGCAATGTAAAGATTCGGAGAAATTGCTTTACCTGTTTGTCCTACGTGTTCTGTGTGAGGTCTCCATCCGATATCAGAAACTGGTTTAGAACATGCTGTAGCTGCTCCTAAAACGTTTGCCAAATCTTCGATCATTCCCCAGTTTTCAGGTCCTTTCATCCCTCTACCTGCAGAAACAACAATTTCAGCTTCTTTAAGGTCTAATTTACCTGAGCTCTGCTCGTGAGAGATCACCTTAGTATCTTCATTCGCTACCGATAAGTTTTTCACTTCTTCTGAACCTGATACTGCATTTTCTTTAACACCGAAAGCGTTTTGAGAAACAGTAACGATTACTCCGTTCCCTTCTGCTTTTGCATGCATGAAACCTTTTCCTGAGAATGCTCTTCTTTTTACCTGGAAAGGAGAAAGGCTTTCAGGAGCTTCCAATGCATTGGTAATTAAAGAATAGTTCTTCATCACAGCAAGCATAGGAGCAATGGAAGAAGCGTCAGTAGTGTGAGGGAAAACTATAATATTTCCGTCTGCAACTTCACTTACAGCCTGTGCAAAAGCTTTTGCTGAGAAATTTTTAAGACCTTCGTCTTTGATATTGATTACGTTTGATGCTCCATATTTGTATAATAAATCTGAAGAATCTGTTGGATTTACAGAGATTGCCGTAACGGTATCTCCTGCTTTATCAGCGATAGCTTTAGCATAAGAAACTGCTTCAAAAGCTGCTTTTTTGTAAACTCCGTTTATATTTTCTGCGTATACGAATACTGCCATTGTTTTACATTTAAAATTTAAAGATTGAAAAATTTAAAGATTAGATTACTTTAGCTTCTTCGTGAAGTAATCTTACCAATTCATCAAGGTTATCCGGAGAAACCATTTTCACAGCAGCTCTTGGCGGAACGCTGTCATAAGATACTCCCTGAACTTTTACTTCTGAAGAAGAAGGTTCTACTACCTGCAAAGGTTTTGTTCTTGCAGACATAATTCCTCTCATATTCGGGATGATAAGATCTTTCTCATCTACTAATCCTTTCTGACCTGCAATAATTGCCGGTAATTTTACAGAAATAGTTTCTTTTCCTCCTTCAATTTCTCTTACTGCAGTAGCTTCGCTTCCGTTAACGTCTAATCCTACTGAAGCGTTTACGAAAGGTTGGTTTAATAACTGAGCCACCATTCCAGGAACCGAACCTCCGTTATAATCGATAGATTCTTTTCCGCAAAGGATAAGATCATATCCTCCGTTTTGAGCTACAGCTGCAATTTCTTTTGCTGTAGAATAGCTGTCTTTCGGATCAAGATTTACTCTTACTGCATCATTAGCACCAATTGCCAAAGCTTTTCTGATTACAGGTTCTGTAGCAGCATCACCTACGTTGATTACTGTTACTGTTGCTCCCTGAGATTCCTGAAGTTTAACCGCTTTTGTCAACGCAAATTCGTCTAGAGGATTAATTACCCACTGAATTCCGTTTTTGTCGAAAGCAGATTTGTCTGCTGTAAAGTTAATTTTGGAAGTAGTATCCGGAACACTACTAATACAAACTAATATTTTCATGTGTACTATTTTATTTTTTCCCTTTTGGCGCATAAAATCATGACAGTTTATGCAGAGATTTTGTTTGAATTAATTTTTGCTAATATAAATAAAAAATATATTATGCATGCATAATACTTATTAAATTATTATTCAATACATTAGATGTAGTTACTTAGCTGGTTTCGTTGCTCTAAACTCTATTTTACTTGGCAAAACTCTTGGATTCATCTTTAAAATATCCAATATAAGATTCCCCATATCTTCGGGCTGGATCTTCCAACTGTCCTTTTCAGACGGAATATTTCCGTTAAAATGAGTGGCCACAGACCCTGGCATGATCACCGTAGATTTAATATTGTATTTTCTTAAATCGATCATTGCAGCCTGTGTGAAACCTACCACTCCAAATTTTGAAGCGTTGTATCCTGTACCATTTTCAAAGAAATTCGCTCCGGCAAGACTGGAAATGGTAATATAGTACCCTTCTGTCTTTTTAAGTTCTTCCACAGAGGCTTTTAAGGTATAAAAAACACCTGTAAGATTCGTTTCTATCATATCATTCCACTCCTCTGCCGTTAGTTCATCTACGGGCTTAAAAATACCCAATCCTGCATTGGCAATAATATAATCCAGTCTACCGAACTTTTCAACGGTATATTTTACGGCTTCCTGTTCGCTTTCCAGACTTCTTACATCAGAAACAATCCCCAAAACATTTTCTGAATATTGCTTAAGTTCTTCTTCTGCCCTCATTACATCTTCTCTTTTTCTTCCTGAAAATGCCACAGAAATGCCATTTTCCAGTAAAATTTTTGCAATCCCGAAACCTATTCCTTTGGTTCCTCCTGTTATATAAGCTGTTTTATGATCTGACATATGATTGAAATTTTAATTCTCTAAAATAACAAAAACGCTCCAATTGGAGCGTTTTGCTGATCCTAAGATTTATCAGTAATTATTTTTTGATGAACTTCTCTGTGAAGTTTCTTCCTTCTGTTTCTATATTCAGCAAATAAGCTCCGGCAGACAGATTTCTAACATTTACCTGATCTCCGTTCAATGTTACATCCACTCTCTTTCCAGACATATCATATGCTTCAACATGTTTGATTTTGTTAGGCGTTGTGATTTTTATAACATCCGTAGCCGGGTTTGGATAAATAGACAGTTTTACGTCATTTTTAACAGCGTCTTTTGTAGACAAGGCTGCTTCATTATTAATTTTGATATTATCGATATAGGCAGACCCTCCATAATTATCATGTACAAAATCCATTCTGTTAATATTGTTATTGCTGAATGGTTGTCCTGTATAAATTAGAGCATCATTCAGGTAATATTGGATTCCTGTAGCCGTAGAAACTATTTTTACCCTGTACCATGTATTGGCATTCCAGGTTTGATTGGTATCGACTAAATTATTTGAACCCGCTGTTGCAATCAGAATGCTTCCATCATAAGAAAAATCAATATAAGTAACAATTCCTCCTGTTCCTACGGTATTTACTGTTCTAAAAACGAAATCTGAACTTGATGTACTTTTTTGGGTAAGTCTCACATCAAATGATTGGGTAAAGCTATTGTATGTTAATGGTGTAGTGAAGGTATAGAAACCACCCATTACAGGACTCTGTTGTGGTCCGTAAGCTGCGTCTGTTGTTATTTTAAAACTGTTTGACCCCTGGCTTGCCATTTCAGCGGATACCAATTGACTTGTCAGATATACTGGCGGTGTAGCTCCATTATTAGTAGTAACCCAGCCCTGCTGCCCGTTAATGTTTCCTGCAGTATATCCCTCACTGGCTTCAAAAGAAATAGTTTGTTGAGCAAAAGATGATATCGAGATCAACGAAATTGCGAAAATGTAAAGTTTCTTCATGATATTTTTTTAGTTTCAAGCAAATATATACGTTTTAAATCTAAAAAGCAAAATATATGAATATTTTACGTATATTATAAAATTAACATAATATTTTTAACTAAAAATAATAAAGATATTAAATCCAAGAACAAACAATAATTCCGAAAAATCATCCACAAATACACTAAAACGCTAAAAAGAGCACATGTTTTCAGAGGTATGAAATAATTTATCTGATGATCACTTTTTCAGTAAAATTTCTTTCTTCAGTTTTTATATTAACCATATATATTCCTTTGGGTAAGCCTTTTACCTCTATTTTATTATGGTTTATTTCAGTCTTTATCAGCTTACCAGTTTCGTCGTAGAGTTCTATACTTTTTACTTTGGCAGCAGCATTAATATGGATGAAATCCGTTGCAGGATTAGGATAAAGAGATATTTTTTTAATATTTGCATTGGAATCCTGAACACCCATTGTTCCCAGCTCGCTATTAATTTTAATATGATCAATATAAGCTGACCCCAAAGAATTATTATGAACAAAGCGAAGCTGGTTTATATTCAATGAACTTGCTGCTACACCCGTATAGATCAGCAAATCATTAAGATAATACCGGACATCCGTAGCGCTTCCCACTACTTTTAACCGATACCAGGTATTTGACAGCCAGATGGAAGGTGCAACAATAAGGTTCTGTATACCAGATAACATATCCAGGATCTTTACTGACCCGGTTTTTCCAAAATCTACCCTTACGACAAACTGGTCATCAATACTGTTTACAGCCTGAAAACCAAAATCAGACCCGTTGAGTTGTGACATATTGATATCGAATGATACAGAAAAATTATTGTGAGCAAGGGGAACGGACAGATTATAAAAACCTCCGATGATTGGCTCAGCCTGCGTTCCATATGTATTTTCTTTAACAATTCTCAGAGAACGGCTTCCATCACTTGCTTTATCTAAACTGATAGTTTGATGGGTAACATTTTCCGGTACACCTCCTGTGGGAGTACTGATCCAGCCTGCCTGTCCATTGACATCTCCAACGTTGAACCCCTCAATAGGTTCAAAGGATATGGCTTGTTGGGCGAAAACACAGAATGATGATAGCAAAAATGCAATTGAGTAGTATTTTTTCATAGCAAATCAAGTTTTGTATTAAAAATATAAACTTTCAATGAATAGTGAAATAACTTATTGCAAATAAAAAATTAACCCATTTATTTTCAGTGAATTTAATTTTCAAAACCTTGAAAATATTTCGCTAACAATTGATAAAAGAGCAAAAAAATAAGGTATTTCTTTGCAGAAATACCTTATCATATCGTGTTTTCGATTAATTATTTTGAATAATTCTCAAAGAACAACGGAATACTTTCAATCCCTTTATAGAAATTGAACAGTCCGTAATGTTCGTTTGGAGAATGAATAGCATCAGAATCCAACCCAAAGCCCATCAATACAGACTTAGCTCCTAAAACCTGCTCAAACATTGCTGTAATCGGAATACTTCCTCCTCCTCTGTAAGGAAGAACTTCTTTTCCGAATGCTGATTCCATCGCCTGTTTTGCTGCCGCAAATTCTTTGGTATCTGTTGGTAAAACGTAAGGCATACCTCCGTGGTGAGGAGTAACTTTAACTTTTACTGTATCCGGAGCAATCTTTTCAAAATATTTTGTAAACTTCTCCGTAATTTCCTGTGGTGTCTGATAAGGTACCAAACGCATTGAAATTTTAGCAAAAGCTTTTGAAGGAATTACTGTTTTTGCTCCTTCTCCTGTATAGCCGCCCCAGATTCCGTTGCAGTCTAAAGTAGGACGAATAGATGTTCTTTCTAAAGTTGTATATCCTTTTTCCCCTTCGATATTACCCAATCCGATTGATTTTTTGAATTCTTCCGGATTGTCTTTCAATTTGTTCATTTCAGCTCTTTCCGCATCTGAAACAGTTTCAACATTGTCGTAGAATCCGTCAATGGTGATATGCCCGTTTTCATCAATCAGATTCGCGATCATTCTTGAAAGAACGTGGATAGGGTTCGGAACTGCTCCGCCGTAAAGGCCTGAGTGTAAGTCTCTGTTCGGGCCTTCCACTTCTACTTCTACGTAGCTTAAACCTCTTAAACCTGTTGTTACAGTCGGCTGTTCGTTACTATAAATGTGAGTATCGGAAATTAAGATACAGTCACAAGCTAATTTCTCTTTATTTTCATTGACCCAGTCGCCTAAGCTTACTGATCCTACTTCTTCTTCTCCTTCTAAGATAAATTTAACATTGCAAGGAAGAGCATTGGTCTTCATCATCGCTTCAAAGGCTTTCAAATGCATGAAGAACTGTCCTTTATCATCAGCAGAACCTCTTGCGAAGATAGCTCCTTCAGGGTGTAATTCAGTTTTTTCAATATAAGGCTCAAAAGGTGGCTTTGTCCATAATTCCAATGGATCTGCCGGCTGAACATCATAGTGTCCGTATACCAAAACTGTAGGTAAATTTTTATCTAAAATCTTTTCCCCGAAAACAATTGGATATCCCTTTGTGTTGCAAACTTCCACATTATCAGCGCCTGCATTTTTAAGGTGTGCTGCCACTACATCTGCACATTTCAAAACGTCTTTTTTATACGCCGGATCTGCAGAAATAGAAGGAATTCTCAATAACTCAAATAATTCATCCACGAAACGCTGTTTGTTTTCGTTAATGTAATTTAATGTCTCTTGCATTGTAAAAATTTATTTTGTTAAAATTAAAAAAAATGCCCGGCAGGAACAAACAAAAAGAAAGGATTTTCCCAACCTCGTGTTAATGAACCTTATAGTCCTCTTTTTTAATAAAAAAATGCCCTGCAGAAACAGGGCACTTATATATTTTGTACTTCTAATTAGTGTTCAGCTTTTGGTGCTTTATCAGCTTCAGCAGGTTTTGCAGCCGCAGTACTGTCAGCTTTTGGAGCAGCTGCTTCTGGTGTTGCATGAGCCTCTTCTTTATGTTCTGCAGCTCCGGCTTCATGTCCGTGAGCTTCTCCCTGAGGGTCGTCAGAATATCTTTCTACTCCTTCTTCAAGTTTCAAAGTACCTCTGTTTCCTCCTTGTGGAACTTTCTTACAGCTTACCGCTACCGTTGCAATCGCTAAACATATAACTAATTTTTTCATATGTAAAATTATTTTTTTTAAAAGGTAAAATGAAACCGCACTATTTTAACTTATTTGATCTCCAAACAGCAAACGATTTCATGCTTCAATTTTTGATTGCCCAAAAGTAAGAAATCCTGCTTTTTTCGGCAACATTTTTATACTGATTTTAATATTATTTTCCCTTTTTTGGATTGGGTAAAAATAAGATACCGGTCCCCTCCGTCTTTTAAACCATATTTCTTTTTGATTTCTTCAGGTTTTAGAGGGTAATTTTTTGTAATAATATTGAACTGTTCTTTCTTTTTAATGCTTTTAGAATCAACAGATTCCATTTCTAAAATTCTTCCGGGGAAGTTTTCAATTCTTTCGCTGGAAGTATAAAGATGGCTATTGGGATGAAGCTTTTTTAACCCGAATTTCTGAGAGATCAGATTAAAGACTCCAGCCTTCAGAATGGAATGATTGGGGATGTAAATGTATCTTTCTGGTTCAGAATATTCGGATTGCGCAGTTTCTTCTTCCCCAAATGTAAAACTAAAGACAGAGTCATTGCTTTCAAGGTTCACACAATTAAAGATGATCTTATCCCTATTTTCGTTGGAAAGAAATACGACAACCTCTTTCACGTCATTTTTCAGAGCAATAATATCCATTCTTGAAATATCCGGCAATACTGAAACAAGATATTTAAGATCAATCAACGGGGAAAGCTTTATCACCACAAGATCGGATATTGAACATAACTTTTCCTGAATTTCAAGAATATCAGGAGACAGATCTTCCAAAAGAAAAACTTTGTTTTTTTGCTCATCCCTTCTGGCTGGGTCAAGATAAATGACATCAAAGTGTTCCTGATTCTCATTCAGAAAATCTTCAAGCTTAAGATTGATAAATTTCGCCTTACGATGTAAAATGCCCCAGTTATTTTCAACAATCTCTAAAAGCTCTGTATTCTGCTCTATTAAAGTGACATTCTCAAAATTTTGAGACAGATAAAAGGCATCAATCCCAAAACCGCTTGTAAGGTCAATGAATTTATTTCCTTTTAGAAATCCTGATTTATAAAGCGCTGTTTTTTCTGATGAAGACTGTTCAAGATTAAGCTGTGGTGGGAAGAGAATACCCTCTTTTAAGAGAAACGGAAATTTTCTCTCTGCCACCTGTTTTCCTTTGATCTGTTGTACAATTTCATGCATGGAAACCTCAGGAAAAGGGGATTTTTTTAGTAATAATGAGTGCAGATCTGTTTTTAGATTTGCATTGATATAGTTTTGAACGTCTTTGTTTAACAGTTTATTTCCCACAGATTCTGCCACTTCTTATATTCATGTGTTTAAAATGCTTCGACTCCGCTCAGCATTACAATGCTAATGCTAAATGCCTAATTTACTATTGAGAGATTAAGACAGTATAATTAACCGTGTCATACTAAGCGGAGTCAAAGTATTACTATCTTAAAATTATCTTTTATAAAAAATATAGTCAGTCAATACCGGTGTTATACCTTTCTGTTTAAGCAAAGAATTGATTTGCCCTCTATGATAGGTAGAATGATTTACTGCATGAAAAAGCATTTCAAAAATGGTATTTTCAAACTTTGCTCCTCTTGAATTCTGATATTCTATCTTTGTGTCCACATCAAAATTGTTAATAATATCAATGCTTTTAAGAAAGTTCTTGTGATTGGTTTCTACCAAAGATTCAAAGGGATTGATCTGCCATACTTCAAAGGTTTTCTCCCCCAATATCCGGGCATTCCAGATCTGTTGTGCATTAAGAGTATGATTAATGAGATTGATTGTTTTATCATCTACAAGTTCTCTGTTTTCAGAGATTACTTTAATCATCTCAATATTGAAATGATAGGTGAATTCAAATAAATCTATCAGTTTTTCTTTCATTACTAAAAACTATAAGCTTTTTTCTTTATATAGCGTCAACACATTTGGAGATCTAATATCAATATCTGTAGGGTTTTTATTTTCAAAGTCGAAAAATATTAGAAATTCATTCTCATTAACAAATTTAATAAGTCCGTTTAAAAATTTACTTTCTTCAAGTTTATTATTAAAATCATTGTACGATGCAATTAAACTAAATTTTATAATTTTTTTTGAAAAATCCGCAGCATATTTTACCTGTGCAACTTTACCTTTATTGGGTCCGTCAGGAATTATATGATTTCTACCGTCAATATTCAATCCATCAAGTTCTACTTTTACAAAACCGTCTGAAAAAAATGTAAATGAGCCAGCGTTTCCGGCATCTGTTCCTACCCATTTTCCATACAAATCTTTCTCAGTTTGAGAAAAACATAATCCGAAAAACAATAAAAGGAAAATTAGGAAACTTTTTTTCATGGTGTTATGGATGTTCTATTCAAACATTTCAGCCCAACGAACGGCTTTTATTTCTTTTTCATTGTAAAGATCTCCAATAGACTTTTTAACGTCTAATTTAGGGTACAAATTCACTCCGATCAGCTTTATTTTCCCTTCTTCAATCCATTGCTGTTCTTGAATCGCGTGATCATAGATTTTTTTCTGAATAACTCCCTGTTTCAACAATTCAAGATATCCTCCAGCTTCTTCAATCTCAACAAATAAATCCCATGCTTTTTCAGCAAACTGCTGGGTAATATCTTCCACATAATAACTTCCGTTGGAAGCATCTTCAAATACGTTGATAATACTTTCGTAAGCCAGAACAATCTGTTGTTTGAATGAGATCTCTTCCGAATTATCTGTACTTCTGTCAACAAGATAATTGTTAGAGAAAACAGCATCTGCCCCGCCAATCATTGCAGAAGCAAGCTCTAGTGTAGAACGGATAAGGTTATTTTCGTTGTCAGCAACTGCTTTATTTCGCAGCGAAGTCTCGGCAAAGATGTAAGGAACTTCGTCCAGTCCGTATTCTTTGGAAAGCTGGTTAAAAACGATTTTAAAAGCTCTCAGTTTGGCCATTTCAAAGAAATAACCACCTCCTACGGCTATTCTGAAAATTAGTTTACTTAAAACTTCAGCACCATAAGCTTCCACCAATTCCTTAGCTTTTGCAAGGGCAATTCCAAGCTGTTGATAGATAGCAGCCCCTGCATTCTGATGGAAGGAAATATCTACACAAATATTTCTTTTAAATTCTTTGGCCAGCAATTCTTTTACCAGCTGATCATCAATAGTTCCTTCTTTTTCATTAAAGACATCAATCAGCGAAAAATACTGATCTTCTTCTTTAGGGCTGATATGCCCTGCAAGATCTTTATTATTTACAAAAAGAGTTTTCTGATCAAGGTTTTCTACATTCTGATCTAAAATAAATGCAAATACTTCTTCTTCCAGACTTTCATGATATCTCGCTACCAAATGGGTGCTTTCTTCAACTCTTGGCAGGTTGACCAGAGGTTTCTGAACCTCTGTGTAAAAAGGCTTCACCTCTATTCCTTCCAGATTTTGTTTCTCTAGAACAAGGTAAATATCCTCTGTTTTAAGCTGTTTTTTAACTAGATTTTCCCAGTTTGAAAGTATATCTGTATTTGACATTAGTTTTTTATTTGTGAATGGTCAATGGTGAATTCTGCTTCTCAAGTGAATTTTAATTTTAAAAATTCTTTTCATCATTAACGTCATTCTATTCAACTTTTATTACTTTTTAGCTACTTTTGTGCTGTCTACTACCAGAATAAAGATCTCTTCATTCGGTTTTTTCATAAAATAATTTTCTCTCGCATACTTTTCTTTTTCTGACTTGTTATTCATCAGTTTTTTATAAAAAGCATCGTTTTTCTCGTATTCTTTTTTGTAATAATCCAGCTGATCTTCATATTTATGAATCTCACCATTCAGTTCATTAATAACAAGAAATGAGGTTTTATCGAAAAAAATCATCCATACCAAAAACAGACAGATCGTAATGGTATACTTATTCAAAACATATTTCTGGATAAGTTTGAATGTTTCAGATTTCGGCTGAATGTCTTTGATAAGGTTGTTTTCTTCCATTTTTTAATGTTTTTTCAACGAATTTTTAATAACGGTAGTTAAAAAATCAATCGCTACGGAATTCTGTTTCATATTAGGGATAATAAGATCTGCATCATTTTTAGACGGCTCAATAAATTCCTGGTGCATTGGTTTCAATGTGGTCTGATAACGGTGCAATACTTCGCTCAGATCTCTTCCTCTTTCCTGAGTATCTCTTCTGATCCTCCTGATAAGCCTTTCGTCAGAATCTGCATGAACAAATACTTTCAGATCAAATTCTTTCAGCAATTCTTTGTTGGTTAAAACAAGAATTCCTTCTACTACCAATACGTTTTTAGGTTCTACAGTGACATGATCTCCTGTTCGGGAATGGGTAACAAAGCTATAAATCGGCTGTTCAATAGACTCATTATTTTTTAAAGCTTTTACATGTTTTATCAGTAAGTCAAAGTCTATAGATTTCGGATGGTCATAGTTTAGAGCTTCTCTTTCCGTTAATGTAAGACCCTGGTTGTCGTGATAATAATTATCCTGAGAGAGGATATTCATTCCCTCAATATCAAGCTGCTGAAGTATCTTATCAACAACTGTAGTTTTGCCGGATCCTGTACCACCGGCAATTCCTATTACAAGCATTGTTTTTTTGTTTCTTTATAGTTGGTACAAATATACTATTTTAGATAAAATGTGACAATGTAAGAGTATTGAGAATTTAAAAGATTAAAGCATTTAAATATTAAAATATTTTCGGGAAAGCTGTCAGTCTTTATGATTTATTGTTATTACTCAAATTTACGCTCTTGATTTAATAAAAAAATCCGACAATTACTTTGTCGGATTTTATTTTATACGATTTCGCTTGTTAATTCACGCGAAATTAATTTTTCGTGCATAGGCTTCAAAACGTCCATTGAGCCGGTTTTTACGGTACACTTGCCTTTATAATGAACAAGGATTGTACATTGTTCAGCCTGTTCCAGGGTATGTTTGCATATTTCGATCAGACAGTCTATTACATAATCAAAAGTATGAATATCATCGTTATGCAGTACCAGTTTATAAACTTCATCCGTATCATCTAAAACGAGAACTTCTTCTTCGTACTGACGTTTCGGGTTTTCGTAATCTTTTATGCTGTTATAAAAATTCATTCTCATTCTTTTAAACTTCTCCTATTTTGTCTGCCAGATTATCTATAGCATTAGGTTCCTGATAAATCAGTTCCACAAGTTCCACACTCTTGTTATTCATTTTAAGAATTTTGAAGTGATAATCTTCAAGATCAAACTCCTGGTTTTCTTCAGGAATTTCTTCAAGCTCATAAAGAATAAATCCTGCTAGTGAGTTATACTCGCTTTCTTCGGAAAGAGGAAGTTTTTTAGGAAGGAATTCGTTGATTTCGTCCAAAGGCTGAGTAGCCTGTACCCAATAGGTATTGTCCGCTATTTTATCAACAATTTTTTCTTCATCATCTTCTTCATCCTGAATTTCTCCCACAAGTTCTTCCAGAATATCTTCGAGTGTAATAATTCCTTCTGTTCCACCAAATTCGTCGATAACAATAGCAATATGTTGTTTTTTAAGCTGGAAAGTCTTCAGTAAGTCTGAAACTTTTTTACTTTCCACCACGAAGAAGGCATCACGCATTAAATCTTTAAGGTCTTCATGATCCAGATCCCCTTTTCTCTTCACAAATTCTCTTATAATTTCTTTTGTGTAGAAAATTCCGATCACATTGTCAATGGAATCAATATAAACGGGAATTCGTGAGTAACCGCTGTCCATTATTTTGTTGATAATATCATTGACATCTTCCTCAAAGTCTATGGAAGTAATATTCTGTCTTGGAACCATGATCTGCTTGGCAGAGTGATCTGTAAAATCAAATGCATTTTTAATGATCTCATAGTTCTCTTCTTCAATCTCACCACTGTCTGCACTTTGTTTTACCAGAAGCTGAAGTTCTTCCGTAGAGTGAATTTCCTGTTCGGAAGCGGGATGAATTTTTACGAGTCTTAAGAAACCATTTGACATGGAGTTCATTAACCAGATAAACGGTTTAAAAATCGTATAGAAAACTCTCAACGGAACTGCTGTTGCCATTGTCGTTGATTCAGATTTTCTGATGGCGATTGATTTTGGTATAAGCTCACCAAACACAATATGCATGATGGTAATCAATACAAAACTTGTCACTACCGAAATGGTAGTAATGGTTGTCTGAGTAAGATTAATGCTTAAAGACGTGAAAATATTTTCGACAATATGATGCAGGGCACTTTCTCCTACCCAACCAAGGGCAAGGGATGCCAATGTAATTCCTAATTGTGTAGCGGAAAGATATTCATCAAGATGTTTGATGATATGTTCTGCCTGCTTAGCCATAGAGTTTCCTTCTGCAGCTTTTAACTGAATTTGTGAATAACGAACTTTAACAATTGAAAATTCTGCGGCTACGAAGAAGCCATTTAGTAAAACAAGAAATAAGGCCAGCAAAAGCCTGACTATGTCCGAGTCCATTTAGAGGTTGTATAAATTTTATTAGCTACAAAGATATGTAAAATAAAAATAACCTGCCTGAATCTGGGATTGATTATTTCGATGAAGGAATTTTCTTAAGAAAATATGGCTTGATATAATATAGCTATTTTTAAATAAAAAAAATAATTGGAACAGCTACTCATTTTCTGATAAAAATGGGATTTTTGAATAGTCAATGGCTGTTTCAGCCCTTTATAAACACAAAAGCACCGAAATGATCGGTGCTTTTAATTGTATGATAAAATAATTCTTTATGAATTTTTCAAAGCTTCTGCTCCGGAAACAATTTCCAGGATTTCGTTGGTAATTGCAGCCTGTCTTGCTTTGTTGTAGAAGATCACTAGATCATTCTTTAAAGCCTGAGCGTTGTCTGTTGCTTTGTGCATTGCCGTCATTCTCGCTCCGTGCTCAGATGCTACTGAATCTAAGATGGCTTTGAAAACCTGAGTTTTGATAGACTTTGGAATCAAATTGTCCAGGATTTCAGCTCTGTTAGGTTCAAAGATATAATCTGTTTCAACCTGTGGCTCAGTGTTTTCCGGCATTGAGATTGGAAGAAGCTGTTCTGTAGTTACTTCCTGAGTAGCTGCATTCACGAATTTGTTATAGATAACATAAACTTCGTCAAATTTACCTTCTTTGAAGCTTGTCATTACTCCTTCAGTGATATGAGCAACAGCATCAAAGTTCAGATTATCATATACAGTACTTCCGTTAGTATATACCGTACGGCTTTTTCTTACAGCATCATATACTTTTTTACCTACAGGAAGAACTTCAACCTCGTACTGGGCGTTGTTCTGAAACTGAAGGTTAAGCTCTTTTACGATAGAAGAGTTAAAAGCTCCCGCAAGACCTCTGTTTGAAGTAACAGCGATGAATAATACTCTTTTAACCTCTCTTTTCTGAGCATATACAGAAATCTGATCAGGATCAGAGCTAGAATTTACATTCTGGATAAGCTCCTGTAATTTTTCAGAATAAGGTCTTAACATTACGATTGCGTCCTGTGCTTTTTTAAGTTTCGCTGCGGAAACCATCTTCATAGCACGTGTAATCTGCATCGTAGATGAAATTGACGTAATTCTGCCTCGTATTTCTTTTAAGTTTGCCATTAATTTGGGTTCAAAGTTTAAGGTCTAAAGTTTAAGGTTTAAAACACTATATTTCAAACCTTAAACATTGAATTTTTTAGTTGTATTTAGAAGCTAAATCGTTAGCCGCCTGCTTAAGAACACCTGTAATATCGTTATCGATTTTTCCAGCCTTAAGCGCAGCCATCGTATCTGGGTGCTTAGACTTAAGGAACTCGATATATTCGTGTTGGAATTCTTTAATCTTGTTCAATGGAACGTTTCTCATTAAGTTTTCTGTTCCGGCGTATACGATCGCTACCTGACTTTCTACAGGAAGTGGTGCGTTTACCGGTTGCTTAAGGATTTCTACGTTTCTTTCTCCTTTAGAGATTACTGCTAAAGTAGAAGCATCAAGGTCAGAACCGAATTTAGCAAACGCTTCTAGTTCTTTATATTGAGCCTGGTCAAGCTTCAATGTACCAGATACTTTCTTCATTGATTTAATCTGAGCATTACCTCCTACCCTTGATACAGAGATACCTACGTTGATTGCAGGACGAACTCCTGAGTTGAATAGATCAGACTCCAAGAAGATCTGTCCGTCAGTAATAGAGATTACGTTTGTAGGGATATATGCAGAAACGTCACCAGCCTGAGTTTCGATAATTGGAAGGGCTGTTAATGAACCACCACCTTTTACAATTGGCTTAAGAGATTCTGGCAAATCGTTCATTTGCTTAGCAATTTCGTCATCAGCGATTACTTTTGCAGCTCTTTCCAATAGTCTTGAGTGAAGGTAGAAAACGTCTCCAGGGTAAGCTTCACGGCCCGGTGGTCTTCTCAATAGTAGAGAAAGCTCACGGTAAGCAACAGCTTGTTTAGATAAATCATCATAAACGATAAGTGCCGGTCTACCAGTGTCTCTGAAGAACTCACCGATAGAAGCTCCTGCCATTGCAGAGTATACCTGCATTGGAACCGGATCTGATGCGTTAGCTGCAACGATTACCGTATAAGCTAAAGCTCCTTTATCAGAAAGTGTTTTAACGATTTGTGCTACAGTAGAAGCTTTCTGACCGATAGCAACATATATACAATATACTGGTTTACCAGCATCAAAGAATTCTTTTTGGTTGATGATCGTATCGATAGCAACAGTAGTTTTACCTGTTTGTCTGTCACCAATGATAAGCTCTCTCTGACCTCTTCCTACAGGGATCATCGCATCAATTGCCACGATACCAGACTGTAAAGGCTCAGTTACCGGCTGTCTGAAGATAACTCCAGGAGCCTTTCTTTCCAATGGCATTTCGTATAAATCCCCAGTAATAGGACCTTTACCATCGATTGGGTTACCAAGAGTATCTACTACTCTTCCTAACATACCTTCTCCTACTTTGATAGAAGAGATTCTGTTTGTTCTTCTTACTGTATCACCTTCTTTTACTAATTTACTTTCACCAAGTAGAGCAACCCCCACGTTGTCTTCTTCAAGGTTAAGTACAATACCTTCTACATCACTAGAAAATTTCACCAACTCTCCGTATTGTACGTTTTCTAACCCGTATACACGAGCAATACCATCACCGATGGTTAAAACTGTACCTACTTCCTCAACGTTGGATTGAGTATCGAAGTTGGCCAATTGCTGTTTTAAGATCGCAGATACTTCTGCCGGATTTATTTCTGCCATTGTATGGTTGTTTTTCTTAATTTAATTGGAAATCTTTTTTAACTTGGTTCAATTTTGTCTTCACAGATGCATCTATCTGCTGGTCACCTACTCTCAGAACATATCCTCCAAGAATTTCAGGCTTCACATTTACTTTCAGATCAAAGTTTGAATCAGCATTTACAAGATGGGTAGATCTTAAAATCTGGTCAAGGTTTTCTTTTGAAAGCGGAGTTGCTGTTGTAAGTGTCACTCTCTGTATACCACTAAGGTCTTCAACTTTGTTGATGAATTCCTGAGCGATATTTTTCAATTGGTTTTCACGTCCGTGCTTAATAACCAATCTGATCAGGTTCTGAGAAGAAACAGATAAACCTTTGAAAATTTCGTTTGCTACTTCTATTTTCTTTTTAGAATCGATATAAGGAGTCATGAAAAATTTATTTAAGTCCGCAGACTCTTTCATGATCTTTACTACATCTTTCATTTCAGAAAATACAGTAGCCGTTTGACCTGATTCGTTGGTGAAGTCAAGTAAACCTTGTGCGTATCTTTTAGCTACTTTAGATGTAAGCATTCTTAGTTAAGGTTTGATTTGTTTAAATAATTTTGAACTAATTCGTTTTGAGCTTCGCTATTGTCCAGCTTTTGCTTCAAGATAGACTCAGCAATGTTTACAGATAAAGTACCGATTTGAGTTTTGATGTCTGCCATTGCAGCATTTTTCTCAGCGTTGATAGTCTGTTTAGCAGCTTCGATCATTTTGTCTCCTTCAGCTTTAGCAACATCTTTAGCTTCCCCTACGATTCTGTCTTTAATCTCTCTGGCTTCTTTAAGGATCGCATCTCTTTCGATTTTAGCTTCACGAATGATTCTTTCGTTATCCTCTTTTAAAGTTTCCATTTCTTTTCTAGCTAATTTAGCTTGATTAAGAGCGTCAACAATAGATGTTTCTCTGTCATTGATAGACTTTAAAATAGGTTTCCAAGCGAATTTACCTAACAAAAATAATAATGCTAGAAAAATAACAGACTGGATAATAAATAATCCTGATGAAAACTGATGAATTAATTCCATTATATAAATGTATAAATAATTATTACTTTTTTTAAAGAACCATTACCTGTAACCAACCGTCACAGATAATGGTCTGATTTTAATTAGTTTACTGCAAATAGAGCAGCAAACGCAACACCTTCTACAAGTGCAGCTGCGATAAGCATAGCTGTTTGGATTTTTCCAGATTGCTCAGGTTGTCTAGCGATAGCTTCAAGAGCAGCAGCTCCGATTTTACCAAGACCGATACCTACACCTAGTACTACGATACCAGCACCTACAATTTTAGGGATTTCCATAATATATAATTTTAAAAAATTTGTTTTACTTTAATTTATAATTTCAATTAGTGAGCTGCATGATGTTCGTGCTCGTGCTCTTCTACTGCCATTCCAATGAACAGCGCAGATAACATAGTAAAGATATAAGCCTGTAGGAATGCTACCAATACTTCCAGTAAATAAATTACTAATGTTAAGAATGGGAATGCAACACCTGCGATAAAATTCTTGAATACGTAAATCAATCCGATCAAACTCATTACTACGATGTGTCCTGCTGTCATGTTAGCGAAAAGTCGGATCATCAATGCGAATGGCTTAGTGATTGTTCCTAATAATTCGATTGGAAGCATGATCAACTTCATCGGAACCGGTACTCCTGGCATCCAGAAGATATGTTTCCAGTAATCTTTGTTCGCTGAGAATGTCGTAATCAAATACGTAAGAATAGCCAGGAAGAATGTCATTGTAATATTACCTGTAACATTAATTCCGAAAGGCATTAATCCAAGAACGTTAAGGAAAAGAATAAAGAAAAACACTGTTAATAAATACCCCATGAATCTCTTATACTTATGTCCGATATTAGGAATAGCAACTTCGTCTCTTACAAAGATAATTAATGGTTCTAAGAATCTTGCTGCTCCTGTAGGAACTGCTGACTTCTTATAAGATTTAGCCATTCCAACAAATAACACAAACATAAAGATTGACACTAATAAAATAATCAATACACTTTTTGTAATAGAAAGATCTAAAGGTTTCACGTTAGTTGGATGACCGTCTTCACCAAGTGTTAAAGTTCCAGCTGCATCAGTCTTATAGATTTTCTCATGGTGCAACAAATAAAAAGAACCATCCACTTCAGTAGGCTCACCATGCATAAACCCTTCTTTGTTACTCATGAAAGAGTGAAAACCGTTATCATAGATAATAACAGGAAGAGGGAAACCGATGTGGTGACCATCTTTATCAACCATCAATGTGAAATCATGTGCATCTAATAAGTGATGATCGATGAACTCCTTGTTTTCTTTGCTTACTTTGTCTTTCTCTGAAAGCTCTTGAGCAGGAGCTGCCCCAGCAGTAGCTTCACCATGCTGTGCAGACACTAAGTTTAATACAAAAATACTGTAGAATAAAACTGCGAATTTCTTAAACATTGATAGGTTTTTTTCGTTGTGCAAAAATATGATATTTTTTCTAGTTTCAATAAATAATTTTACTGTTTTTTATCATGATTAATCAGCTTGATGGCATAGTACGTAAGCAGTGCTGTCAGGACAAAATAAGGCATGATAAAATGGAATTTGTAGCCGGGAATCACTTCAAAGTTCAGTTTTTTTCTGATTAAGTACATCAAACCGAATTTTAAAAGGATCAAACCAATAACAGACAATCCTAAAAATTCCGGTGCTACTCTATTGATTAAGATAATAAGGGTGATCATCATCATAAACATGACACTTAAAAAAAGGTAAAATTTAATGATCACTATCTCATCCAGGTGAAAAACAAATTTCCATAGGGAAAAATGCACCAGGAAGGTCAGAAAAAATAAAACGACAACAAGAATATTGGGATTAATTTTCATTCTATATTTTAATTGATCGCAAAAATAGACTTTTTCTATCGTATTATACTATGATTTGATATTTATCATTTTTTCTTCTTTGTAATAATATTACGTATATATATAATATTACGTGTTCAAACACTTTGGATATCCTAAAAATTCCTTATTTTTGCAAACCTATAATTTACAATAAATATGTTTAATAGTTTACAGGATAAATTAGACAAGGCATTACACAATATTTCCGGAAGAGGAAAAATTACTGAAATCAATGTGGCGGAAACCGTAAAGGAGATCCGTAGAGCATTGGTAGATGCCGACGTTAACTATAAAGTTGCGAAAGATCTTACAAAGAGAGTTCAGGATAAAGCATTAGGAGAAAACGTTCTTACTTCCCTTACTCCGGGACAGCTGATGACGAAAATTGTTCATGATGAACTGGTAGACCTAATGGGAGGTTCTCAGGAAGGAATCAATCTTTCAGGAAAACCTACTGTAATCCTTATTGCCGGTCTTCAGGGATCTGGTAAGACGACTTTCTCAGGAAAGCTTGCTAATTATTTACAGACAAAAAGAAATAAAAAACCATTATTGGTAGCATGTGACGTATATCGTCCTGCAGCAATTGACCAGCTGAAAGTATTGGGTGGACAGATCAAAGTTCCTGTTTATACCGAAGAAGGCGCTACCAATCCATCTACTATTGCTGAAAACGCTATCAATTTCGCAAAATCAAACGGTCATGATGTTGTGATCGTGGATACAGCAGGTCGTTTAGCTATTGATGAGCAGATGATGAACGAGATCAAATCCGTACATTATTTCATCAAACCTCAGGAAACACTTTTCGTAGTAGACTCCATGACAGGTCAGGATGCTGTGAATACAGCAAAGGCATTCAACGATGCTTTGAACTTTGACGGAGTTGTTTTAACGAAACTAGATGGTGATACCAGAGGTGGAGCTGCACTGACAATCCGTTCTGTTGTTGAAAAACCAATCAAGTTTATCTCTACAGGAGAAAAAATGGAAGCTTTGGATCTTTTCTATCCGGAAAGAATGGCAGACAGAATCCTGGGAATGGGAGACGTTGTTTCCTTAGTAGAAAGAGCTCAGGAGCAGTTTGACGAAGAAGAAGCTAAAAAACTTCATAAAAAAATTGCTAAAAACGAGTTCGGTTTTGACGATTTCCTTAAGCAGATCAATCAAATCAAGAAAATGGGTAACATGAAGGATTTGATGGGAATGATTCCTGGAGTTGGAAAAGCGATTAAAGACGTAGAAATCAGTGATGATGCATTCAAGCATATTGAAGCCATCATCTACTCTATGACTCCTGAAGAAAGAAGAAGACCTTCTATCATCAATACACAGAGAAAAGGAAGAATTGCTAAAGGTTCCGGAAGAAAAATCGAAGATGTGAACCAATTGATGAAACAGTTCGATCAGATGGGTAAAATGATGAAGATGATGCAGGGACCTCAAGGAAAGCAAATGATGCAGATGATGAGCAAAATGCCGAATATGCCTGGAATGGGTGGAATGTTTGGAAAATAAGAAAATCAAAAATCATTCATAAAAAAACTCTCAGAATTTCTGAGAGTTTTTTGTTTTTATATTGGGATCTGTTTATTTAAACTTGTATCCTACGCCTAACTGAAAGAAATTCATTTTTAAAGTTTCACCATCCACTGGATTTTTGATCATATTGGTAAGACCGAAACTATAACGTGCATCCACAAATAATCCTTTATAAATTGCGTAATCTGCTCCTAAGAACAAACCAAAGTCTGTAGACTTCAACGTATCATTCAAATATCTTTCTACATAACGCTCTCCTTCTCTGATTCCTGAAGGATCTACCATACCTGCATTTGGGCCGCTCATTTCAAATTTCACCTTGTTACTGGTCTTAAAACTCACGTATGGACCTGCATAAATTCCTAATTCAGGGGTTGCATAATATCTTGCAGACACAGGAATTACAATTCTGTTAAGGTTCATTTTTTCAGTTACGGTAATACCCGGCATTGAAACCTCTGCTTTTCCTCCAAGGTTAGCATATTCTACCTCTCCCTGAATGGCAAATTTGTTGTTGAATTTATGCTCAACCAAACCTCCGATATAAAAGCCTGATTTGGATTTCAAACCTCCTTCTATTCCTCCCATTTCAAAATCATTTTCATTGGAATTCAGTTTTGATAAGGCATAACCGGCCTTTACCCCGAATGTCGTCTGCGCATTTAAGCCTGTAAATAAAGCAATCGCTGATGCTAATAAGATTTTTTTCATGATTATTATTAATTAGTTTTATAGTAAAGAAGCCCTAAGACATCTATCTCAGGGCTAATATATCTATTTTATTTATTATTTTGCAAATACATATTTAACTCCAAAAGTCACGGAAGTCAAACTGATTCCAAATTTGTAATCATCAGTTCTTTTTGCCCCGTCAATATCTCTTTTGTGAGTATTGTACCCGAATTCTCCTATTGTAGCTTCAATTGACCAGTTCTTAGTCAGGAAATAGTCCAGACCTGGTTTAATATTCACTCCAATATTGGTATAGCTATTTTCGCTGTTCAAGGCAGCTGTAAGTAAAGGGTCTGCATCGTTAATATTACTTTTTGCATTCATTTTTTCCTTACCAAACTCCAATGGAACCTGTAACTGTCCGAAGATGTATAATTTATCAGACAAAGTCCAGTATTTTCTCACGAATGGAGCTACCACAAAAGCATTATCTATATATTTAACTTCAAATGCATTACTTATGGCAGGATTTCCCAATTTGTATTTTGTAACAGCACTTTTATAGCCTATACCAAGTCCCACGGCTAGATTATTAGTAACGAAATACCCTGCTGTAGGAAGGATTCTGATCACATCATCCTTTCTATTCGTTTCAAATTCGTTTTTCTCATTGTGATAATATCCTACCTGACCTGAAAGATAAGAAGTTCCTTTTGCAATCTGTGCATTAGATAAACCGAAAAGCGCCACAGCACCCATCAATACGATTTTTTTCATGATTATTATATTAGTTTTGTATAGCAAAAAAGCCCTAAGAGTTTCTCAGGGCTTTCTTGCTATATGCTTTGTTTATTATTTTGCAAATACATATTTAACTCCGAAAGTTACAGAAGATAAATTCAATCCGAAGTTGTAGTTGTTTGTAGCATCACCATCTTTTGGCTTGTAGTTGCTATAACCGAACTCACCGATAGTAGCTTCGATAGACCAGTTTTTGTTTAAGAAATAATCTAAACCTGGCTTAACAGTTACACCGATTTGAGTGTATTTAGCTTCAGTAGAAGTAGAGTTAGAAATTGTAGTGTTTCCAGCTGTAGTTACAGAGCTGTTTTCATTTTCAGTTTTTCCAAACTGCATTGGAACTGCTAATTGTCCGAAGATATACAACTTGTCAGACAAAGTCCAGTATTTTCTTACGAATGGAGCAACAACGAAAGCTGGTTGCTTAATTACATTTTCGCTTACAGTTGTAGCGTTTCCGATAGTTGTAGTCGTAGTAGTTGTAGTTTTTTCAGTTTGGTATCCTACACCTAATCCGATTGCTAAGTTAGTGTTAACGAAATATCCAACTGTAGGTAATACGTTGAAGTTTTCAGTTTTAAGGTTACCGTTGTTAGTTTCTACTTGAGAATAACCAACAGATCCTGATAAATATGTAGTTCCTTTAGCAATCTGAGCGTTTGACAAACCGAAAAGTGCAACAGCACCCGCTAATAATATTTTTTTCATTTTAAAAAATTTTAATACTTTCTGAGGGCAAATTTACAGTGGTCACCACTAATATTAAAATTTGTTAATGTGATTAATATCATTGTTAAAATTTAGGGTTTTGTAAAAATAAATCATAGTTAAGAGATGTTATTGAGTTTTTCACAATATTATGAATAAAAAAATTATTTTTTTTCAACAACACTCAAATATATTTACTTTTTTAAATTTTCCGATTTTTTCTAAAACCTCATGAATCCTGGAAAAATGATAAAATTAATTAACCTAAATCACTAATTTTAAAGTTATTAACTCTTAAAATTTAAACAATCGTTTATTATTTAAGACTATTTTCACATATTTCTAATCGTTATACATCCACTCTATTAAAAATTTCTGATCAGAAATCCGTATAGTCTATATATAAGTAATCAAAAAACTCCGGTCTTTGGCCGGAGTTTTCATATGCAATTGCTTTTTCTTATTTCAAGAAGAAGTTATAACCAATGTTAACAGCTCCTACATTCCAGCTATAGCTTCCCCATCCCGGTAGGTCACGCTTATTGCTGATAGATTGGTAACCGATGTACAACTCCCCTTTAGACATTTGATATCCAAATTTAGGTTGTGCATAGAAACCGCCATCTACTCCATCCTTTGTAGAAATACCATATCCAAGATCTAACCCTACAAAGATTGGAGCTCCTTTAAATCTATATTTCCCGGAAACAGCTACAGGAACAAATCCGAAATCATCAAAGTGATCTTTTCCGAAGAAATGAGAATATCCTGTGGTTACCCCAAGGTCAAGACCTTTAGCAATATTCCACATATAAGCTGCATCTACTCCTAATGTAAACGAAGATACATCACTTGCATCTGATACGGGAACACCAATATGTCCACCGATTTTAAAACCTTCCTGCGCCTGAGCAACACCTCCTAAAAGTGCAAAAGCACCTAGTAATAATAGTTTTTTCATTTTTTTAGTAGCTTTGAATTACTGTGCAAAAGTACTAATTATTTTTATCATCAGAATAAACTGCCCTATAACAGGAAAAGCAGAACAAAATTTGTCCTGCTTTATATTATTAATTGGTTCTAAAATTTCAGAATTAGTTTCCTCCGAATTTGAAACCTACACCCACCTGAGCAAAGCTGTTTTTTACAGATCCTCCGCTGTTGTCATTGGATAGGTTGGATACTCCTAAACTGTATCTTGCATCAAAGAAAAGTCCGTTTTCCAGCATATATTCAACACCTAAGAACGGAGCAAGGTTCAATGATTTGATATCTTTTTTAATATCTATATCACCGCCTTCACCTTCCATTTCTACATCAAGGAAATCTGAACCGATGACAGTCTTTTGTTTAGCGGTAAGAATGATTCCTACATTAACACCTGCAGCTACAGAGAAACCTTCTGTAATAAAGTATTTTGCAGAAACAGGAACTAAAAGAGTCCCGAAAGTTACTTTAGTAGACTCCCCAAAATACATTCCTCCAGCGTTTACTCCGTCAATCTTTTCTTTAGCTCCAAGCGGTGAATACAAAACCTCTCCCTGAACAGCAAAGTTATCATTGAATTTGTACTCAGCCATTCCACCGATATAGAAGGTATATTTAGGAGACATTTTTCTTCCGTCAAGATCATCCTGCTTATCGTCTAGTTTAATAGTAGACATTGCGAAACCGGCTTTTGGACCAAATCGAAATTCCTGTGCGTTGGCACAAATTCCCATAGCAGCGACCGCTGCAACAAGTAAAAGTTTTTTCATGTTTAGTTAGTTTTACATTTAAGGTGTGCAAAACTAACTATTTTTTTCAAATTAACAAATTTTAACCGACTTATTTAAGGTTAATAAAAGGTTAATGGAAACTTTTACTTATTTTTATTAGTCGTTTCTTAGTCTTTTCTCTTCGTCGTTATAAGCAAGGATAATCTTTCTTACTACCGGGTGTCTTACCACATCTTCTTCTGTAAGATGTACAAATCCGATTTCTTTTACCCCATTTAAAATTCTCATGGCCTCTTTCAATCCGGATTGTTGATTTTTCGGAAGGTCAATCTGGCTTGGATCTCCTGTGATAATGAACTTGGCATTCATTCCCATTCTGGTAAGGAACATTTTCATCTGAGCATGGGTGGTGTTCTGTGCTTCATCAAGAATCACAAAAGCATCATCCAGTGTACGCCCTCTCATGAACGCCAATGGTGCCACTTCAATTACTTTCTTCTCCATGAAACCTTCCAGTTTCTCATGCGGAATCATATCACGAAGCGCATCATACAAAGGTTGTAAATATGGATCCAGCTTTTCTTTAAGATCACCCGGAAGAAATCCCAGACTCTCCCCTGCTTCTACAGCCGGTCTTGTCAGGATAATTCTTTTTACTTCTTTATCTCTCAAAGCTCTTGCTGCCAACGCAACGCTGGTATATGTTTTTCCTGTACCTGCAGGTCCAATGGCGAAAACCATGTCCTTTTTCTCCGTTTCCTTTACAAGCTTTTTAAGGTTGGTCGTCTTAGCTTTAATAACTTTTCCGTTGACTCCTTTTACAATGATATCCTGATCGAATACCAGTTGCTTCTCATTTTCGTCTTTAATATTCAATATATTTTCAACATCTTTCAGCCCTATTGAATTGTTTTTGGAGATAAAACTGACAATATCATCCAGTTTTTGTTTCAGTATGTCTAAAGCTTCCTGATTTCCCATGGCAAAGATAAAATGATCTCTTCCTGTAATTTTAATGGTTGGAAAGCTTGATTTTATTAAGTTGAAATATTGGTTATTAACTCCATAGAAGATTTTCGCATCGATATCTTCCAAATCATATGTTAATTCAAACATGCAGTATTTTTATTTTTAGATTTTAAAATTAAAGCTTTTTTTCAAATTTATATCAAATTCTTTTCAACAATCTTTCGGGCTTTCTTTTTATTTTAAATAACTTTGCAATACTACACTATTCTATAAATTGCTCATGTCAATTATTACCCTTACTTCGGATTTCGGAAATTTAGATTACAGAGTTGCTGCTGTAAAAGGCAAAATTCTGTCTCTAAACCCTGAGGTTAATATTATTGATATAACCCACGAAATCCAGGCATTCAATCTTATACAGACTTCATATATTGTAAGAAATGCTTATAAATATTTTCCCAAAGGAAGCATTCACATTCTTTCCGTAGACAGTTTTTACAGCAAATCAAGAAAGAATATCCTCTATAAAGCAGACGGATCTTACTTCCTGGCGGCAGACAACGGCCTTTTGAGCCTTATATTTTTTGATATTAAACCGGAAGCCATCTACGAACTTACGCTGAACAATCGTTTTGATGACGTTATCAACTTTACTTCTACAGACATTTTTGTTCCTGCAGCAGTGCATCTTGCCAATGGCGGACTTCCTGAAGTCATAGGAAGGAAAATAAGCACCGCAAAACAACTTATGTTTCCACGAGCGGTTTATAATGAATCGGAAGGGATGATTATTGGTGAAGTGACTTATATTGATAATTTCGGAAATATAATATCAAATATCAATAAAGATTTTTTTGAGAACATCAGTAAAGGTTACAACAGTTTTACCATAAAATTCAGAAATTTAAGCCTTTCAAGAATATTTTCCAGCCATACAGAAGTTGTTTCAGACTGGAAAAGGGAGACCGAATTCCACGGACAGTCTGCGGCAATATTCAATGATAGTCAGTTATTGGAGCTTACCATCTACAAAGGAAGCAAGAAAAACGGCGCTAAAAGCCTGTTTGGACTGAATGTGGGAGAAAATATTTATATTGAATTCAGCTAAGATTATATATTTCTTAAAAAAACCGATTTTTTTTATATATTTGTCAAAATCTAAAAATCAAAAATGGCAGAATACAAATTATTGCTTCCTTCCATGGGAGAAGGGGTTATGGAAGCGACAATTATCACTTGGTTATTCAATGAAGGTGATAACGTAAAGGAGGATGACTCCGTAGTAGAAATTGCAACAGATAAAGTAGATTCAGACGTACCGACACCAGTTTCGGGGAAAATTGTAAAAATTTTAAAGCAAAAAGATGAAGTTGCAAAAGTAGGTGAAGCCATTGCTATTTTAGAAATTGAAGGAGAAGGCGCAGCTTCAGAAGAAGTAAAAACTGAAACTCCGGCGGCTACTCCGGATGCTGAAACTTTAAAAACGATTGAAGAGCCTCTACAAACAGTAGCTGCTTCAAACGTAGAATTCTCAGGAGATCTTTATCTGTCTCCACTTGTAAAATCTATCGCACAACAGGAAAATATTTCTGAAACTGAACTGAAATCTATCAAAGGAAGCGGTTTAGAAGGAAGAATTACCAAAGAAGATATATTAGCATATGTTGCTAACAGAGGAAGCAAGCCAGCTCAGCAGGCTGCTCCGGTACAGACAGCTTCAACTCCACAACCGGCAGTATCAGCTCCGGCAGCTACTATTCCGGTAAGTGCAGGTGATGAGATCATTCCAATGGACAGAATGAGAAAGATCATCGCTGAAAACATGGTGAAAGCAAAACAAATTGCTCCACACGTTACTTCTTTCATTGAAACAGACGTTACCAACGTTGTAAAATGGAGAAATAAAAACAAAGCTGTATTCGAAAAACGTGAAGGTGAAAAACTGACTTTCATGCCTATTTTCGTAAAAGCGGTAGTGAAGGCAATCCAGGATTTCCCAATGATCAATGTTTCTGTAAATGGTGAAAACATCATCAAAAAGAAAAACATCAACATCGGTATGGCTACTGCCCTTCCGGACGGAAACCTTATCGTTCCAGTTATCAAAAATGCAGATCAGTTATCTCTTTCAGGGCTTGCAAAAGCAATCAATGATTTAGCTTACAGAGCAAGAAACAAGAAATTGAGACCAGAGGATACTCAAGGGGCAACATATACAATTTCTAACGTAGGAAGCTTCGGTAACCTTATGGGAACACCGATCATTCCTCAGCCTCAGGTAGCTATTTTAGCAATCGGAGCAATCGTTAAGAAGCCTGCAGTTCTTGAAACAGCTGACGGAGATGTAATTGCGATCAGAAACTTAATGTTCATGTCTCACTCTTATGACCACAGAGTGGTAGACGGTTCCCTAGGAGGAATGATGCTTAAGCATGTTCACGACTACCTTGAAAACTGGGATCTAAACACAGAAATATAAGTAATAAAATAATCAGTAATAAGTAATTTTACTTATTGTTGATCACATAAAATGAAAACCTTCGGTTAAATCGAAGGTTTTTTGTTTTTTTACTACTTAAGCTTAACAACGTCCTAAACACTAAATATCCCATTGAATAAATACCAAATATTCAACAAAATCAACAATCACCTATCAAATCATCAATTATTTAAATATTTATACACTGTATTAATTTTTTGGAAATTAGATTGATTAGCATTATTTTTAAACAAAATATTATTGAGAAAAATGGATCCGGATTACAGGAAATATGATGTCACAAGGTTTTTTGATTTCACAGAACAGGATGAAAAACTCATTACTGAAATCTATGATCTGCTTTCTCTATCGTATGATATTACTGTCATTGATGTCAAAGAGTCCCCATATGAACAGTTCAGCTCTTTTGATATGTATCCGTTATTTATTCCACGCATCTGTTACCTGGTGAAGGATATGAATAACAGCAATAACTCTTTCTATCTTTTTATCGTCAGTAAAGTGGGAATAAATTCCAAAGGCGGACGTTTAGATCGTAAATATGACACTATCCAGCTTTGGGGATTAAAAAAACTTGAAGAAGATTTTGGGTATATTTCCATTAATAAAAAGAAGCTAATGGATAAGATTGCAGGAATCTTCAACAGTTTCTCTATTAATTTTAAAGATCCTGACTTTAAAGATTTTTATGTCGTGGGAAGTGATTCGTTTAAAACCATGAGCTTTTTAACCCAAAAAAGAAAAGAAACAATAAAAAGCTTCTCTGATGAAGGCTTTAAGCTTGAAGTCAGAAACAGCATTTTAAGTTTTGGTATACCTGATATTCTTACGGTTGAAAATGCTGAAATCACCTCAAAGTTTTTAAACGAAATATAATTTCCAAAATTTACCGTAATTTCATCCCTCAAAACCTGCAGATGCTGAAAATTTTTACCCTCATAAAAAGATCCCTCAAAAATTCTTTCGACAATATCCGGAATGAACAGCTTAAGCATAATCTGCTTCAGGCCATTCCCTTTTGGATAGGATCTGTCATAACAGGCTTTTTTGCTGTGATGTACGCACAGGTATTTGCATGGGGCGAACATCTGATGAATTTCATTTTCGACTGGCACGCATGGATGATCTTTATTATTGCACCTGTTGGATTTGTACTTTCCTGGTGGCTGGTGAAAGAATTTGCTCCCAATGCCAAAGGAAGTGGTATTCCGCAAGTGATGGCAGCTGTAGAACTGGCTAACCCGAAAGAACATAGGAAAATCCGGAATCTTTTAAGTATTAAGATTATTTTTTTCAAAATACTTTCTTCTGTTGTTCTGGTCATCGGAGGAGGCGCTGTAGGACGTGAAGGCCCTACCATTCAGATTGCCGGCTCTGTTTTCAGAAAAGTGAATGAATATCTTCCCGAATGGTGGCCAAAGATTTCCAAAAAAAATATGATTATGACGGGAGCGGCAGCAGGACTTGCTGCAGCGTTCAATACTCCGTTGGGAGGAATTGTTTTCGCTGTGGAAGAGCTGTCAAAAACCCATATCAATTACTTCAAAACAGCCTTGTTTACGGCGGTAATCATTGCAGGTCTTACAGCACAAACATTGGCAGGATCTTATTTATATCTGGGATATCCGAAGACCAATGATGTTTCCTTAATGGTTATGCTTCCGATCATACTAGTTGCTGCTACTGCTGGCATTATGGCCAGCCAGCTATCTGTTACCATGCTTAAAATCAATAGCTGGAAGAAGAAAAAACTGAAAACAGATAAAGCCAACGTGGTATTTCTGATCATTTGTGCCTTAATTATCGCTTCCATCGCCTATTTTATCAACAGAGAAGTACTGGGCTCCGGAAAAGAAATTATGGAGCGTGTCCTTTTTACCAAAGATAAGCACGAAGACTGGTATGTTCCTATCCTCAGAATGCTGGGGCCTGCCCTTTCCTTTACTTCCGGAGGTGCCGGCGGAATTTTTGCTCCGGCTCTTACTGCGGGAGCAAGTATAGGTTCTGTTATTTCAGGAATTATTCATTTAACACCCAACGAAACCAATGTGGTGATTCTGGCAGGAATGGTTGCCTTTCTTACCGGCATAACAAGGGCTCCGTTTACTTCAGCCATTATTGTACTGGAAATGACAGACAGACATTCCCTGATATTCCATCTGATGCTTGCCGGAATGATCTCTTCTATTGCTTCCATCCTGGTAAGCAGACATTCTTTGTATGATGTTTTGAAGGTGAATTTTCTGACGGAAATAAGAAACCAGGATGAACAGAATGCAGGAATTCATAGCAAAGGGGAATAATTAATCTCAGGAATCATCAACTATTTCACAGATCTCTTGCATATAAGAAATATATTTTCTACTTTTGCACCTCGAAATAATTAACAAATTTTTTAACATTATGAACAATTACGAAACTGTTTTCATTTTAACTCCCGTTCTATCTGAGGCACAGGTAGAGGAAGCAGTGAACAAGTATGTAGATCTAATCAAAGAAAAGAACTGCGAAATCGTTGCTAAAGAAAACTGGGGATTAAAAAAATTAGCTTACCCAATTCAATTGAAAAAGAATGGGTTCTATACTTTAATCGAATTTAAAGGAGAAGGTACTGTAGTTGCTGATTTAGAATTAGCATTTAAGCGTGACGAAAGAGTAATCCGTTACCTTACTACAAAACTTGACAAGCACGCTGTAGAGTACGCTGTAACAAGAAGAGCTAAAGTAAAAGCAGCTAAAGCTTAATTATTAACCCTATTTTTTAAAAAAGACAAGACATGGCAATAGATGAAATGGCTAAACAAGCCTCAGCAGGAGGAGAATCAGAAGTAAAATTCCTTACTCCACTTGATATCAATACAAAATCTGAAAAGAAATATTGTAGATTCAAAAAATACGGAATTAAGCACGTTGATTACAAAGATGCTGATTTCTTATTACAATTTGTAAACGAGCAAGGTAAAATTTTACCAAGAAGATACACCGGAACTTCTTTAAAATACCAAAGAAAAGTTTCTGCTGCTATCAAAAGAGCAAGACACCTTGCTTTACTACCATACGTAGCTGACTTATTGAAATAAGACAAAAATAAATAAGAGAAGAGGTTTTTCCTCTTCTTTTGTTGCTGAATACATCATTAATTCTAACTTGATTTTAGATACAACCTAAAATCTTAAAAAGGACAACAACAATGGAAATTATCCTAAAAAAAGACGTAGAAAACTTAGGACTTGAGTTTGATACAGTAAACGTAAAGCCAGGTTATGCTAGAAACTTCTTAATTCCTCAAGGAATTGCTCTTTTAGCTACGCCTAAAAACAAAGCTGCTTTAGAAGCTACATTAGAAGCTAGAAAAGAAGAAGAAGCTAAATTAATCGCTGCTGCTAACGCTGTAGTTGAGCAATTGAAGAAAACTTCTATCACGATCCCTGCAAAAGTAGGTGCTGGTGACAAATTATTCGGATCTATCAACAATGCTGATCTATCTGCTGCTTTAGAAAAAGCTGGTGTTTCTGTAGAGAAAAAATACATCAAAATTCCTGGTAACACGATCAAGAGAACTGGTAAATTCGCAGCTCTTATCAGACTTCACAGAAATGTTGAGTACAACTACGAGTTTGATATCGTATCTGATGCTCCAGTGGAAGCAGCTCCTAAAAAAGAAGAAGCTAAAACTGAAGAAGCTTAATAAGCAACTGAGAATTTCTCACAATACAAGACCACTTCAATTTATTGAGGTGGTTTTTCTTTTGTATAGGGTGACTTTGAAGTAAGATTGATATTAACTACCCCGTCTTTTTGCTTTGCAAAAATCCACCCCTTCAGGGAAGGGGAATATAGGAAATCTTAACAGCTATTACTCGTTAAATTATATTTTTAACAACCTGTACGAAGAACAGGTAGGAAAATCTATTCCACACTATAAACCGTTACCTCACACCCCGTAACCCGAATCTCAAACTCTCACCCCTCCAACTCACTACTTATCCCCTCTCAATTTATGCTGATATTCCGTAGGGGCCATTCCAATTACCTTTTTGAAGATATTACTGAAAGACGAGAGGCTGTTGTACCCTACCATCATGGCAATCTCATACATATTGTATTTTCCTTCCAGCATCAGCTCAAGGGAACGGGTAATTCTCAACGCTCTCAGAAAGCGAACGTAATTCATGCCCAGAATCTCTTTAAATTTCCTGGAAAGGGTTCTTGTACTCATCCCAAATTCTTTTGCCGTAGATTCAATCGTAAGAGGCTTCTCAAGGTTAGCATGAATATATCTTGCAATCTTCAGCAATGTTTCATCTTTTGGGAAAGGATGCTGTATCGGAAATGCCAGATGTTTATGTTTCTTTTCATGTAAAACTCCTTTAAGAGCTTTGAGAAAATAATATTTTGAGGTATCATTTTTTGTGATTTTCCCATCCCAGTCTTTAGTATAGAAAATCATTTCCCTAAGGAGATTATTGACGGAATAAATATTGATTTCATCAAAAAAGCCACTTTCATTCTCTTCTTTTTTAAAATAAAAGTTATACAAATAAACCTTTGGGCTGGTTGAAAAAATATAATGTGGTGTACCGGCAGGAATCCACATAAAGCATCTGGCAGGAAGATACCAGTGTTTCTGATCCGTAAAAACATGCACAATACCGCCTTCTGCATAGACTAATTGTGCTGAACTGTGATAATGAATCTCTGTGGTAACATTTCCGGTAAGAACATGATAGATGTAAAATTCGGCATCATCTTCTTCTACCGCTTTAAAATGGCTGTTGTTCATTCCATAAAGGTAAGAAGAATTTCCAAATTGGCGTAAATGAGCAAATCTTTTTCTGTTTTCACAAATAGGGTCTGTGGCTTCTCACCGTAACTTTGCTGCATCAAAATCATTTTAGCAAAAATCCTTTAATTAATTTATGAATATCATATTGAACGCATGCCGGTATATGTGCATTGCGTTGTGCTTATTATTGAGCAGTTTTTTACATTCACAGATGATCGATTACCAGCATCTCGGCTTAAAGCAAGCTATAGAGATTGGTTTGAAAAATAATAAAAACATACAGATCAGTCATCTGAAACAGGAAATGTCCGTTACCAAAGAGAAAGACCTCAAGATGGAGAAACTTCCGGATATTGAATTTCATACAAGCTATAATCAGGTCACCAACCTGTTCCAGCATCAAAATGGTGTATTTAATAAAGCGACCAAGTACGATGTGATTAATGGAATGTATGATTTTACATTATCCGCTTCAATTCCGGTGTACATGGGAGGAAAAATTAAAAATACGGAAAAGAAAGCGGCTATAGATACTGAAATTTCAGCTTTAAAAACCCATCTCGATGAGAGACAGCTTAAAATGACCATTATTACTGCTTTTCTACAGATCCATCATTTAAAAGAGCAACAGAGTCTGATTAATGATAAAATGAAGGAAGATTCTGTAAACATCAAGCAGGTAAAAGCTTTGAAAGCTAATGGTGTTGTAACGGTCAATGAAGTCTTAAGAACATCACTTCAGTTGTCCAATCACAAAATGAGCTGGACGGAACTGGATAATGATATTCAGATCGCAGAACACAAACTGAAAACAATTCTTTCGCTTCCTGAAAATCAGGAAATACATGTCAACACAGAAGATCTTATTTCAGACAATGCTGCCATTCCTTATGTTGATGAACTTACAGAAACTGCTTTAAACAAAAATGAATCTGTTGAAATTACCCATAAGAATCTTTCCCTGAAAGAATTGGATCAAAAGATTACCAAAGCTAATTATTTACCTAAAATTACAGCTGGCGGTGAATATTTTTTAAAATATCCGAATATGATGTTCTTTCCTCCCGAACCCTACGCATATCGTCTGGGAATGGTGGGGATAAATCTTACCTATCCTATCGAAAATCTGTACAAAAATAAATACAGAATGCAGGAAGCACGGGAAAATATTGATCTTGCCAAACTTCAGATTGAAGAAAACGAGGAAAATGTAAGACACAATGTTTATGAGGCTTATAAAAAGTTTGAAGAGACAGACCAGAAGGTAAAAATTGCTGAAGAAGCAATTAATCAGGCTAAAGAAAATTATCGTATTGTAAGAACAAAGTATGCCAATAAGCTTAGCCTTATTACTGAACTGATAGATGCAGACAATACGTATCTGGAAGCTGAATCTAATCTTATTTCCGTAAAAATTAACCGACAACTTAAATATTACCAACTCCAATATACAATTGGGAACTTATAAAAACTATGGCACAGAAACAATTGACACAAAAAGAAAAAAGAATCAACAAGTCCATTACTTTACTGGCCTGGATCCTGATCATCAGTGGAATCACAGGAATGGTAAGCTTTTATCTTTTTTCGAGAAAAAATGTGACGACGAATGATGCGCAGATCGAGCAATATATTACGCCTGTATCCAGTAAGGTTTCAGGGTTTATCAAAACGATAAAGTTTAACGAAAACCAGTTTGTACATAAAGGTGATACATTAATCGTCATTGACAACAGAGAGTTTGTGAATCAGGTACATATGGCTGAAGCGAATCTTCATGCCAATACAGCAACAATCAGCACCATTGAAAGCGGTGTCAGCACCAAAGAAAGTGATACAAAGATTATTGATGCTAAAATTGCTTCAGCAAAAATTGACATTTGGAGAACAGAACAGGATTACAAAAGATATAAAAATCTGTTAACAGAAGATGCGGCCACAGAACAGGAATTTGAAAATGTAAAGGCTTCTTATGAACAGTCAAAAGCCAATCTTTTGGCATTGGAACAGCAGAAAAATGCAGTAAAAGCCGGAGCGAACGAACAACAAACCAAAGTTGCCCCTGTAAAAAGCCAGATCAAGCAGAGTTCTGCCAGTCTTAACAATGCGAAGCTTTATCTTTCTTATACGGTAATTACGGCTCCTTATGACGGATGGGTAGGAAAGAAGACCATTCAGGAAGGACAGTTGATTAAAGAAGGACAGGCTTTGGTACAAATCGTGAGCAAAGAGAAATGGATCATTGCCAATTACAAAGAAACACAGCTTGGGCAGATTGATCAGAGCAAGGAAGTAATTATTACTGCGGATGCTTATCCCAATGTTGAGTTTAAAGGGAAAATTCTTTCCGTTTCTCCCGCATCAGGATCTCAATTTTCCTTAGTTAAACCAGATAATGCAACGGGAAACTTTGTGAAAATAGAACAGAGATTTCCCGTAAAAATTATTCTGGATAATAACAAAAACAATGAAAAGCTGCTTTCCGGAATGAATGTTCTGGTGAGCGCGAAGAAGATTTAAGTTTGAAAGTGGGAGTGTTTGAGAGTATTAGAGTATAAAATATTCGGTTTAATTTAACTTTCAAATTCTCCCAATTTCAAATTTTCAAATTAAATTATTTTTTTAGCGAAAAGGCAAACCGCAAAATAGCAAATCTGCCAATTTTTTCTTCAAGCATATTTGCCGTTTTACCTTTTACTTTTACCCCCTTTTGCCCTTTGTCTTTTCGCATTTTTCATTCAGATTAAACAGCAGAAAAACGATTTTTTGCTTTTTATCACCATAAAAATTATGCAACATAATACAGTTTATCATAAATGGGTACCACAATGGCTGAAACTGCCTCTTCTTATACTGGCATTGTTTCCCCACCTGATGTTGTTGTCGCTTTTACATTCTAACAGCGCCTTCACATCTTCTTTTATGGATGTAGATTCAGATGACATCCAGTATTTAATGATTTTGATGTATGGGACATTTGTGGTTACCCTTTTAGTATTACAGAGATTTATGGCCTATTTCAGCGTGAAATACTATGTTTTGCTGATGGCCTCTATTTCGGTGATTATTCTTTATATTTTATCAGTCACCAATGATTATCATATGATATTGGTGATCCGGTTTTTGGAAGGAATTTTCGGTTTGCTCGAAGGTGCCATTTTCCTGCCTTTAATTATCGCAGAATTAAAAACAAAGCACGCCAAAGTCTTAGCATATCTTTTTATGTATACGATTATGCTGACCGGAGGAACTATTACGACTTCCCTGTTAAAATCAAGTATTGAAGATTACGATTTCCAACATATGGTTCTGATGATGGTCTACTTCCATGTGTTTGTACTGATCATCGGTATTGCTCTGTTCAACAGAAACCGGTTTTTTCCTAAAAAACCTTTGTATCAATTGGATATTACAAGCTGGTTTCTTCTTTGGGTATGCCTGCAGGCTGGCGGCTATGCCATTATTTATGGTAAAAGACTGATGTGGTTCGAGTCTGATACTATTATCATGTGTCTGTTTATATTTCTTCTTTCCGGAGGCCTATTTATGCTTAAGCAAAGAAATTCCAAGAGACCGTTGTTCCATTTCGAAGTTTTCAGTTCTAAAAATGTCATTGCAGGAATGATCCTGTTTTTCATCTTTTATCTGATCCGTTCCGGACTGAATAATGTCTACAGCATCATGGCTACCGTATGGAAATGGCCCTGGGATTATATTGTGAACATCCAGTACTGGAATGTAGCAGGAACTCTTTTGGGTATTTTGTTGTCAGGAATCTGTCTGGTTCGCGGAGTATCATCAAGAATTGTTTTCTTCACCGGATTTCTTTTACTGGCCATAGATTGTGCATGGTTTACCTATACTTTTTATCCTGACACTACCCTTTCTACAATCTGTCCTCCTTTATTTCTGCAGGGTGTTGCTCAGGGATTCTTATTTACACCTCTTGTTTTCTTTCTGATTTCAGGAACTCCAGAAGAATATGTATCCAATGCTACTGCGTTGGGTACAACAACCCGATTCTGGACAACAGCTATCGGATATGCTCTGATGCAAAACCTGATGTTATTTTTAACACTAAAACATTCCGATGCACTCAGCGCTAACCTTACAGACACCAATCCTGTTTTTTACAATCAATGGAGCCAGATTTTCGGTGCTAATATTTCAAAACTGCCAGTGAATGATTCTTTATCCATGACAACAGGCGCTTTTAAAGCTAAAATAACAGCTCAGTCTATTCTGCTTTCCAATATGGAAATTTTCACGGGCCTGTTCTGGCTGGCTCTTATTACTGCAATTGGGCTACTATTGTATCATCCTGTAAAAATAGCAGTACGAAATATTATGTAGAATTACTCTCCCCAAAAAGACCATACTGTTCCGTTGAAAACAGCCAGTTGCTTTTTCTGAGTATCATAAACCATCATACCGGCAGCAGGTGAGATAATATTAAGGTGAGGAGAAGTTACTTTTGGTAAAATCATGGCTTTATTACTATCTTCAAGCACCAGAATTCCGGAAACGGATGACGGTGTTCCTACAGAAACCTTTGCTTCAGGCTGATCTGTCAAATTATCCTGAAGACTCGTGTCAGCATTACCAGTTGTGTCTACTGAAAGATCTTTCCAAAGATTATTCTGATAGACTTTCACTTTCATGTCTGAAATATCGAATATCAATGTGCCATTCACCACGTTTTGAATACCGGAAGTATCTGTTACCCAAGGAAGAACAATACCACGGTTTTCATTTCCAAACTCAATAGATGATGAAGCTGATTCTAATGTCGTTTTTCCTAAAGCAACCTGAGCATTAAAGATTCCGGATGCTGTTATTATAATGATTGAGACTATTTTTTTCATAACGAATTAGGTTTTTATTAATCCGGACAGGTTTGGGTATTGAAACATTTCCAGCCTGTGGCAGTTCCGTCAATATTAACCTGCAGACAATTTTGTGTCGTATTATAAATGATCATTCCTTCTTTAAGGTCTGCCTGTGGGATAGCTGCTACCTGAACATCGGTAAGTCTGTTAAGAACAAAACCTTTATTCTTTGATTCCAGTACAGCCCAAGCTCCTTTTCTTACACCAGGCCAGTTGTTTCCTCCTTTATCAGCCCTGCTTAATGAAGTAATTCCAAAATCCGGAGTAAGAACAGCTCCTGCTGTAGCAGCAGGTTTATAACAAGGTACAGTCCCCTGAATTGTAACGGTTACCGTTGCTGTATCACAATTTGACGGAGAAGCGGTCTGACAGATCTGATAGACTAAAGTATAATTGCCTGGAGGAGTTCCCGGAGCTGCCAGAATATGTCCATCCGTAGTATTCAATGAAATATTGGAATTTGAGGTGGATACCTGAGATAAAATAACATTGGAAAGGGTTGCCTGTGCTCCACCATACGTTTCAAAATCGTTATCCAGAACAATTCCTGCAGAAGATCCTCCTGCAACGATAGTATAGGTGTCATCTACCGCCATTGGCGGCAAATCTCCATTAATGGCAGGACAAAATCCGGGATTAATGATCAAAGGTGCACTACAGCTGTTGGTAGAAGCACAATCATAGGTAACATTCGTCAGAAAACCTGGATTACTGTTCATGAAAACCGTGCCTGGGTCAGATCCTCCTGTAGTTCTTCGGAAATCGAGATTAGGACCAATCACAACATTTCCCACCTGAATAGGATTTTGCAACACTATATATCCTTTTTTTGTGGATGAAGCAGGTCCCTGAATGGCAGCATTTCCACCTTGATACTGGTTCAGCGCCAGTTCTCCTTCATTATAAATAACAGCATCAGAAGGGGCATTATTCATATTTCCCGTAGAGGTAAAAAGTCCAAAATTGTAAATTTCGCTGCTGCTTCCGGACAAATTAATATCTCCCCCAACTGTAAAAATTCCAGTATTGATAATTTTACCGCCATTAATATTAAATCCGTTCTGAGAGATAATGGTTCCACAATTGACATACACACTCTGTTCGTTATTCCCGTAATTACCGCCAATAAATATCAATCCGCCCCCTTCGTTCCTGAATAAAGTGGTAGCAGAGCTGCTCATATTCAGGTTTCCGTTAATATTCAGATTTCCAAAATTATCAATCTTATTGTTGGAATTATTTCCTAATTGCAAAACTCCCAGTTCTATGAGCCCCTCATTGACAATTTCATTGATCTGTCCGTCAATGGTGAGATTTCCATTCCCTCCGCCTACTGTTATATTCCCGGTATCAAAAACATGAACATTGAGATTGGCAACGCTCGTTATGGTCTGATTAAAATTGAGTGTTCCATGTACTTCAAGTCTTGCAGGAGCATTGGCCGCTCCGCTTATACTATTCTGAAACTGCAAGGTAACACCAGATGCAATGCAAATCTTAGCATTTGTCCCGAACGTCGGATTATTGAATGTCATGTCGGAAGTAAAGCAGACTGTTGTATTATCAGGAAAATGATAATTGGGATCGGTAGGATTTTGAACATCGCAGCCTGTACATTGTGCGTAACTGAAATAATAAAAGAATAAAGGGAATAAATAGAGTAATTTTCTCATCCTTAAATTTTATATAAATAAAATTACAAAATTTTTATCACCAAATAATGAGTTTTATAATATTTATCATTATATTAATTAAAAAATAATATAAAATGATTTTATTTAAATCAATATTTAAGTATTATTAATAAATTTCTAACCCATACGATCCTGAAAATAAGAACGTTTAATATTATAAAAGTCACCGATGGAAATTGAGAGTATTCTATTGAAGCAAAGAGATTTTTTTGCAACACAGCAAACCAAAAGCTTAGCTTTCCGGAAAATGTATCTTGAAAAGCTTAAAAACCTTATTATTTTCAATGAAAATAGGCTGTATGAAGCGATTAATAAAGATTTTGGAAAATCAAAATTTGATACTTTCACTACAGAATTATCTTTTATTCTGAATGATATTAATTATTATATCAAAAATTTAAAATCCCTTTCAAAGCCTAAAAAAGTCAGAACCAATCTTGTCAACCAACTGGGAAGCAGTAAAATTTACGCTGACCCGCTTGGCTGTATACTCGTCATCGGAGCCTGGAATTATCCTTATCAATTATCCCTTTCTCCAATTATTGCGGCAATAGCTGCCGGAAATTGTTGTATTCTGAAGCCTAGTGAAATAGCAGAGAATACAATGAAAGCAATGGCAGCAATCATCAATGAAAACTTTCCGCCTGAATATCTGTATGTGTATGAAGGAGGTATTGAGGAGACAACCGCTCTTTTAAAACTAAGGTTTGATAAAATATTCTTTACAGGAAGTACAAAAGTCGGAAAAATTGTATACAAAGCAGCAGCAGAGCATCTTACCCCTGTAACACTGGAACTCGGTGGGAAATCTCCAGCTATTGTTACAAAAAATGCCAATCTCGAAATGGCAGCCAAAAGAATCGTATGGGGAAAATTTCTCAATGCAGGACAAACTTGTGTAGCTCCCGATTACCTACTGGTGGAAGAAACCATTCAGGAGCAGTTTCTGGAAATGCTCAGAAAATATATTAAAGAATTCAAATATGATCATGGCTCTGAACAATATACAAGAATTATTAACCTAAGGAATTTTCAACGCCTGGTACGTCTAATTGATAAAGAAAAAATCTATTCAGGAGGAAATTTTGATGAAGAAAAACTCTATATCGAGCCTACAATTCTGAATCATATAGACTGGAATGACGAAATCATGCAGGAAGAAATTTTTGGACCTCTCCTTCCTGTCATCAGTTTTCAAAGTTACAATGCAGCTCTTAATTCTGTTCTAGAACTTGAAAAACCACTGGCCGCTTATCTTTTCACCAATGATTCTGAAGAAAAAGAAAACTTCACCCGTAAATTGTCGTTTGGAGGAGGCTGTATCAATGATACTGTGATGCATTTAAGCAATGATCATCTTCCTTTTGGAGGAGTAGGCAATTCAGGAATTGGGAATTATCATGGAAAATATGGTTTCGAAACCTTTTCACACCCAAAAGCAGTTCTTGAAAAAGCAACCTGGGGAGAACCGAATATCAAATATCCGCCTTATTCAGAGAAAAAATTAAGCTGGATAAAGAAATTAATGTAATGCTGAAGGTTATATTTGTACAGATTTAACGAATTGTATTATAAAATATTCATAAATCAATGCATAAAAATAAAAACTGCCTCATTTCTGAAGCAGTTTTATATTTTTATCCTTTCTTTGGGGCCCAGGTAGTAAAGAATTCTTTTACTTTTTCTTTACTGTACCCTTTTCCTTCTTCCAGAACATCACTTTGCTGAACTTTAATCATTTTCCCATCCTTATCCAAAACGATAAAAACCGGATAACCAAATTTTTCACCCGGATTTCCATACTGGGCAAAAACCTTTTCATTCTTATTGTCCGGAGAAAAGTTCAGATGGTAGTATACATAATTCTTATCTACTAATTCCTTCAGTTCAGGAGTAGTCTGTACGTAATTATTAAAACGAAGACACCAGATACACCAGTTTCCACCAGCCTGGATCATCACATTCTTTCCTTCTTTCTTAGCTTGAGCAACCAGTTTATTAATATCTGCCTGAGCATCTGCTTTTGGATCGTAAGGTTTAGGAAGCTTAGCCTTTTCTTCAGCTGCCTTTTTCTGAGCTTCTAATTTAGCCTCCTCAGCAGGTACTATAAGAGCTGTTTTTTGTTTTCCTTTTTCGGGCGAATTTTTTGCATTTTGTGAAAAAGCGAAAGTACTTAATCCCAGGAAAGCGAATATTATCAATTTTTTCATAATATAAAAGTAAAAAAAATAATATATATCCTTCTGCAAAAATAGAACCATAATTTTATTATCACTAAATTTGCGTGTTTTATGAATTTTCTAATCAAAATATTATATCTGATCTCCAAGCTTCCGCTGAAAATATTATATGTTTTTTCGGATGTCATCTTCTTCCTTAATTATTATATTGTAGGATACAGAAAAGAGGTTATTACTCAAAACCTTAAAAACTCTTTTCCCAACAAATCTGAAGAAGAGATCAAAGAGATCCGAAAAAAATTCTACCTCAATTTTTCAGATTATCTGGTAGAAACCATCAAATCTTTCAGCATTTCGGAAACAGAATCCCGAGTGAGAATGCAGCATATCAATCAGCATTTATTTCACGAAGCTAAAGAGGAAGGAAAAAATATTATTCTTTTGGCAGGCCACGTTTTCAATTGGGAATGGATCAATGCACTGGCAAGAATTATTCCTCAGGCACACTGCCATCCCGTTTACAGAAAAGTAAACAGTGATTTCTGGGAAAATCAGATGAAGAAAGTCCGGAACAAATTTGGAAACGAAGCATTGGAAGCCAATGAGGTTATTCTGAATATTTTCAGATCTAAAAACAACGGAGATTCAGCGTATATGTTTGTAGCCGATCAAACGCCTCACCATGCTCATGTCACTTACGGATTAGAATTTCTAAATCAACGTACTCCTGCTTTCATAGGCTATGACAGGCTGGCCACAAGAATGGATCTTGTATTCATCTATTGTGAAATGAAAAAGGTAAAACGTGGTTATTATCAGGTTAATTATCACAGAATATATCCGGATGGTGAAAAGTTTACAGAAAATGAGGTCGTGAGAAAATTTCATAAATTACTGGAAAACACTTTACACAAATATCCTGACAATTACCTTTGGTCACACAGAAAATGGAAATATCAGGACTCTATCAAAAATTTTGATTCCGAAAAAAAATAGGTTGACATGCAGAAAAAACTGGCAGTTGCCATCTTAAACTGGAACGGCAGAAACTGGCTTGGGAAATTTCTTCCGGGGGTAGTACAATTTTCTCAGAATGCGGATATTTATGTGATAGACAATCTTTCTACAGATGATTCTGTTGAGTTTCTACAAAAGAATTTTCCTACAGTACATATTATTAAAAATGATAAGAACTATGGGTTTGCAGGCGGCTATAATGAAGGATTAAAATCCATCAGACATGAATATTACTGTCTTCTCAATTCTGACGTAGAAGTTACTGAGAACTGGACAGAACCTGTGTTGGAATTGTTAGAAAACAACCCAGCTATATCCGCAATACAGCCCAAAATTTTATCTTATCATAACAGAAGTTATTTCGAATTTGCCGGAGCTGCCGGCGGCTTGATAGATAATCTTGGATATCCTTATTGCAGGGGAAGGGTATTTGATGATCTGGAAGAAGATAAAGGCCAATATAATGATGAAACAGAGATCTTCTGGGCATCAGGATGCTGCTTTTTTATCCGTTCAAAAGATTTTTGGGAGCAGAATGGTTTTGATGCCAGATTTTTTGCTCATCAGGAAGAAATTGACCTTTGCTGGAGGCTTATCAATTCGGGGAAAAAGATTTATTATACAGGAAAATCCAAAGTTTATCATGTAGGTGGTGGAACACTCAACAAGCAGAGTGCACAGAAGACTTATTTAAACATGAGAAATAATCTTTCCATGATGCTTAAAAACCTTCCCTTTCCACAGGTAATTTTGATAATTTTGATCAGACTATGCTTAGATGGCATCGCCGGAGTGTATTTTGGAATTAAGTATGGCATTTCCCATCTGTGGGCTGTATTGAGAGCTCACTTTGCGTTTTATAGTCACATTCCGGGAACTTGGAAACTTCGTCAAAGCCATCAGAAGAAGGATTTTTATCAATCAAAATGGCTGATTTTTAAGCATTTTTTAGGTGGCAGATGAGAGGTTATAGGGATTAGGGATTGATTAAAAATTACGACTTTCTTACCTATTGTGAACTAAGGATTTATTAGAGTAAAAATTTATAACTTTAATCAATCTTAAGTTCAAAACCTTAAACCAGAGAACCAACAACAAAAAACAACCCGCAATCCCACAACTAATTATAATTTTAAGACAATGGATTTCTGTGCAATAGATTTTGAAACGGCAACACACGAGAAAAGTTCAGCGTGTGAGATGGGGATTTGTATCGTACAGGATTCTAAAATTGTAGAAACAAAGACCTGGCTGATCAAACCTCCGAGTTTTCCTTACTTTAGTAAATTCAACATTGCGGTGCATGGAATTCAGCCGGAAGATGTAAAAGATGCACCTACCTTTGATGAAATATGGTATGAAGCTCAGGATATGATGTACGGAAGTCTTATGATTGCTCATAATGCAGGGTTTGACGCCTCTGTTTTAAGGGGATGCCTGCAGCATTACGGAATGTTTACTCCCAACTTGAACTATCTTTGCAGTATTCAGCTTGCCAAGAAATCATGGAATTATCTTCCGAAATATGGGCTGAAGCCATTAGCAGAATATCATCAAATTGATTTTACCCATCACAGAGCAGGAGCTGATGCGGAAGTATGTGCCAAAATATCTTTACTGGCATTTGAAAAACTCTTCCTCACCAGTAATGATGAAGTAAATGAGTATATGAAAGCAAAAATTAAAAAGCTTTAGTTATCTTACAAACAATAGAACCCGGGTTCTTTGTAAAAACCTGTACTTTCTGACAGGACATCTGTTATTAATTACTCAACACTTCAGACAACAGGTTGAATTTTGGAATATCAATTTCAAAAGTTTCCTGTGTCTCCATGTTTTTAACCAGGTATTTTCCGCTCATATTACCTACTCCGGAACGAAGCATCACATTGGAAAAATAAGCAAAATTTTCATTGGTTCCTATCTCGGGAGTCAATCCGATCACTCCGTCGCCTATAATTTCTGTGTACCCGAATCCCACATCAAAAATCAACCATTTTCTTTTCAGTACTTTGATAGGAAAGCTTCCGTCATTTTCTATCGTAATATTATATTTAAAAACGTAACGGTTTTCGGATGGATAACTGTTTTTACTATCATATTCAGGTATTACTGAAACTTTGATATTGGAAGTCATTTTTGAAAACATCATTGTAGTATTTTCTTAATAAATACAAAAATCTCGCCTTTTTTAAGGCGAGATCATATATTATGTTATAATTTTATTAAAAACTATAATCCAAGGCCTTTTCTTTCGTCACCTCCCATTAAAATTTCAACAGGGTTGTCGATACCTTCTTTTACCGCTACAAGGAATCCTACAGATTCTTTACCGTCGATAATTCTGTGATCATAAGACATTGCAACGTACATCATTGGTCTGATTACTACCTGTCCGTCAACAGCAACCGGTCTCTGGATGATGTTGTGCATTCCTAAAATTGCAGATTGAGGAGGGTTGATGATTGGTGTAGACATCATAGATCCGAAAGTACCACCGTTTGTAATGGTGAAAGTACCACCCGTCATTTCGTCAACTGTAATTTTACCGTCTCTTACTTTAGTAGCAAGATCTTTGATGTTTGCTTCAACAGCGCTGAAAGACATGTTTTCTGCATTTCTTAATACAGGAACCATCAATCCTTTAGGACCTGAAACCGCAATTGAAATATCGCAGAAATCATAGTTTACTTTGAAATCACCATCGATAGATGCGTTTACATCAGGATACATTTGTAATGCTCTTGTAACAGCCTTTGTGAAGAAAGACATGAAACCAAGTCCAACTCCGTGTTTCTGAGCAAATTCTTCTTTATACAGTTTTCTCAATCTGAAGATTTCAGACATGTCAACTTCGTTGAAGGTAGTTAACATCGCTGTTTCATTCTTCACAGAAACTAATCTCTGAGCGATTTTTCTTCTTAAAACTGAAAGTTTAGTCGTTGTAGTAGATCTTGAACCTGTTGCAGTAAGAGGGCTTCCTCCTAATGCAGGTACTGCTGCTAATTCAGCATCAGTTTTAGTAATTCTTCCGTCTCTTCCTGTTCCTGAAACCTGTGCAGCATCCATTCCTTTTTCGTCAAGGATTTTCTTAGCAGCCGGAGATGGAGCTCCTGTTGCATAAGTTTGTGGCGCAGCTACCGGAGTAGCAGGTTTTGGAGCTTCCTGTTTAGCAGGTTCAGCAGCTTTCGGAGCCTCTTCCTGTTTTGGAGTCTCAGCAGCAGGTGCAGCACCTTCCGGCTTTTTAGCATCCATATCAATTAAACAAACTACCTGACCTACTTGTACCACATCACCTTCTTCTGCTTTTAAAGTGATAACACCACTTTGTTCTGCAGGCAATTCAAGAGTTGCTTTATCTGAATCCACTTCGGCGATAGGTTGATCTTTTTCTACATAATCACCATCTTTTACAAGCCAAGTTGCAATTTCAACTTCTGTAATTGATTCGCCCGGTGAAGGAACTTTCATTTCTAAAACTGACATATCGAGTATTTTTTATTTTTTAATTGATTATTATTTAAATTAAGCTGTTACTGGTCTTTTTGCAGGAGCATCATCTCTGTCGAAAACTCTGTTGATCACTGCATTCTGGTTTTTCTCAAACATTTTGTGGCTACCCGGAGCCGGAGCACCGCTTGGTACCGGAGCAACTACCTGAATTCCTGTATCTCTGAAGTTTCTCAGGATATAAGACCATGCCCCCATGTTTTCAGGTTCTTCCTGAGCCCACACCAATTGTTTTCTGTTTTCATATTTGTTGAAGATGGCTTCAATAGCATCTGTCTGAAGTGGATATAACTGCTCGAATCTTACCAAAGCAATGTTTTCACAGTTCAGTTCTTCTTTCTTCGCTAATAATTCGAAGTACAGTTTACCTGAACAAAGAACTAATTTCTCTACTTTTTTAGGATCTGCAGCAGGATCGTCTAATACCGGTTGGAATGCTCCGTTTGCAAAATCTTCAAGCGGAGAAACCACTTTAGGATGTCTCAACAGAGATTTAGGGCTCATTACGATCAATGGTTTTCTGAACGCCCATTTCAACTGTCTTCTCAATAAGTGGAAGTAGTTTGCAGGTGAAGTAATATTGGCTACTACCATGTTTTCATTAGCACAAAGGGTAAGGAATCTCTCCAATCTTGCTGAAGAGTGCTCTGCTCCTTGTCCTTCTGAACCATGAGGCAATAACATTACCAATCCATCCTGAATTTTCCATTTTTCTTCTGCAGCTGCCAAATACTGGTCAACAATAATCTGAGCACCGTTCACGAAATCTCCGAACTGAGCTTCCCAGATGGTTAATGTATTTGGAGAAGCCATTGCATATCCGTAGTCGAAACCAAGTACACCATATTCTGAAAGGTGAGAGTTGAATACATCAAATCTGTTTTCAGAAACGTGTCTTAACGGGATGTATTCTTCTTCTGTATCTTCTGTTTTTACTACAGCATGTCTGTGAGAGAATGTACCTCTTTCCACATCTTCTCCGGAGATTCTTACATTGTGACCTTCTACAAGAAGTGTTGCATAAGCTAACCACTCTCCTAACGCCCAGTCTAATGAGTTAGCCTCAATAGCTTTGATACGGTTTTCAAAAAGTCTTGTAATTTTATTGATGAACTTTTTATCTGCCGGAAGTGTAGACATTTTAAGCGCCAGTTCTTTCAGCTTCGCTAAATCATATTTTGTATCTACCGGTAACTGAACTGCTCCTCTCTTACCAATTGGATAGTTTACCCAATCTTCAGCCATGAACACATCCATTACGTTTTTCTCAATCTCTTTAGAAGCGTCAAAATCTTTATCCAGAAGAGCTTTGAATTCCGTTTCCATTTTAGCAATTACATCATTTGAAGTAACGCTGTCTTTTAATAATTTATCTTTATAAATTTCTCTTGGATTCGGGTGTTTTGAAATGGTTTTATAAAGGTTAGGCTGAGTAAATCTTGGCTCATCCCCTTCGTTGTGACCATATTTTCTATATCCTAAAAGGTCGATATAAACATCTTTTCCAAATTTTGCTCTGAAGTCAGCAGCAAAGTGGATGGCATGAACAACCGCTTCAGCATCGTCAGCATTTACGTGCATTACAGGAGATTCTGTAACTTTTGCGATGTCTGTACAATATGTTGAAGATCTTGCATCCATATAGTTCGTTGTAAATGAAACCTGGTTATTCACAACGATATGAACTGTTCCTCCAGTTCTGTATCCTTCCAAAGTCATCATCTGAGCCACTTCGTAAGCAATACCCTGTCCGGCAATAGCTCCATCACCGTGGATGATGATTGGCAATACTTTAGAATAGTCTTTGTATTTGTCATCTACTTTTGCACGGCAGATACCTTCTACCAAAGCAGCTACTGTTTCAAGGTGAGACGGGTTTGGCGTAAGGTTGATACAAACTTCTTCTCCTGAAGCAGTTTTGATTTTTTTAGAAGAACCTAAGTGATATTTAACGTCACCGGAGAATACATCTTCTTCAAATTCTTTTCCTTCAAATTCTGAGAAGATCTGCTTGTAAGATTTTCCGAAAATGTTGGTAAGAACATTTAGTCTACCTCTGTGAGCCATCCCTAATACTACTTCATCTACTCCTAACTGAGAAGATCTTGAGATCAGCTGATCTAAAGCAGGGATTAATGTTTCACCTCCTTCTAATGAGAATCTTTTTTGTCCTACAAATTTTGTGTGAAGGTAGTTTTCAAAAGCTACCGCCTGATTTAATTTTAATAAGATTTCTGTTTTTTCATTGGCAGAAAGACTTGGGTGGTTTTCATTTACCTGAAGCCATCTTTTGATGAAATCTTTTTCTTCAACGTTGTTGATGTGCATGTATTCTACCCCAATAGAATCACAATAGATGTTTTCAAGGTGCTTGATAAGGTCTGCCAGCGTAGCAGGCTCTTTCATTCCGGTTTCAACCGCACAGTTGAATTTTGTATTTAAATCTTCTTTAGAAAGTCCGAAGTTTTCGATGTCTAAAGTAGGGGTATAGTGTCTTCTTTCTCTAACCGGGTTAGTCTTTGTAAAAAGGTGTCCTCTCGTTCTGTAAGCCTCAATAAGGTTTACTACTTTAAATTCTTTCTTGATATGCTCAGGAACTTCTCCGTTGGATACTGCCTGAGAAATCTGTTGTTGAACTGCCGGGGCAGCATTGGCTGAAGCCTGAATAAATTGAGTGTTATCGTCATCTCCGTAGTTCTCCAAAGCAAAATCGAAGCCTTGAAAGAAAGCTTTCCATGATGGTTCTAGAGAGTCCGGGAATTTTAAGTACTGTTGGTATAAATCCTCAATTAACTGAGAATGAGCTGCGTTTAGGAATGAAAATCTGTCCATTATTACAGTTTATCTATTTATTAAAATTTATTTGTAGAATTAATCTTCAAATTTAATAAAAAAAACCGAGTTAGAACAGTCTGAAACCGTTAAAAAAACTTAAGAAAAAATAAAATAAAAAAAAATCACTTATACACTGATAATGAGAGCTTAACGTTTACCTCCTGACCTTCCATCGGACGTTCAATAAAGGTCTGACGGATATCTCCGAAGCGCATCTCGTCTTTTTTGGCTTTCTGAATGAGCTGCTGGATTGCCCGAATTCGTCCCTCATAATTCCCTTTGTAGTACATTACGTAATTTTGAGACGGATTTACGGACCTAAAATTGAAATTATTATCAGACACTCCTATTTTCTTAGAAAGTGGAATTCCGAGGAAATAAGAAACCTCCTTGTCTTTGTAATTATCCGCATCAGTAATGAGAACCGGATATCCGAATTCATCATCTCTTTTACCAAGATCCATCGTTACGAAATTATAGACTTTGTTATAATTCATCACGATATTTTTGTACAGCGCATCTTTTTTGTTTGAGGTACTTACATTGATCCCCAACAACAATTTGTCCTCTTCATTTTCTACCATGAGACTATCATATTTGATGGCTGCCATCTGGTTATCTTTTTCCACTTTATTACCTAAAGAGTTTTTAAGATTCACCATACTTTTATTGATATTTTCAGCAAAACGGTCTTCAGTCCAGAAGTTTTCCACTCTTTTCCAGACCGGCAGTTTCGGAGTGTGTACGTACCATATGATTTTTGTTTTTTCTGCGGAAACAGGTTTGAATTTAACATCAACCAATGTCGGATTTTCATTTTCATCCTCAAAAAGCTGATATTTCAACGTTTTATTAAGGTTCTCATACCTGATGAACATTTCTCCGTCGGTATCATTTTTAGGATCTACATAGCTGATGGCACTTCCCTGCCCTTCGTAAGGCGTATAATAATCAATGTCTATAGAGGGTGAACTGGTAAAAAAGTTATTCCATCTTGTAAAATTCTGAAGGTTGTTAAACTGAGCAAAAACCTTATCCACAGGATAGTCGATCTCTTTTTCAATCGTAAAGTTTTTACTTTCATCTACAAAATAATACATGGAAGCAGCATACGCTCCTCCCAAAAGAATAATGATTACCGCTAAGATTTTAAAAATACGCATCGCACAAAAATAATACAAATAAAAAGAGTGAACAATATGCTGATCACTCTAGTTGTATGTTTAACAATAATTAACCCTGTTAAAGGCTGGAAGCTGGGTGAGGGAAACTGCAGGACACTATTTGGCGGATGATCACTAGTAATTTTCTGATTTAAAACATTTCATCTTACCTTATAAACCTGAATTTACATGATAAGATTTGTAGCGTTACTCCGCCCTTCAATAACTTCCATCTTCTAGCATCCAACTTCCTTTCTCTTACCCGATGTGTGTTCCCGGAGCAATCACAGCTCCTTTCTTCACTACGACAATCCCATCCTGTACGGAATACGTCCCATAATCACCATCCGGAATATGTTTTCCACCGATGATTTTCACATTGTCTCCAATATAACAGTTTTTATCAAGGATTGCTTTTTCTATATAGCAGTATTTTCCAATTCCCATATTAGGACGGCCACCTCTGTCGTTCAGAACAATTTCCGTTGTGTTTTGGTAGAAATCCGCTCCCATAACGTAGGAGTTTACGATGGTACTTCCTTTGTCAATTCTGGTTCTGTTTCCGATCACGGAATTTTCAATTTTATCTGCCATGATGATACATCCGTCCCCAAAAACGGCTTTACTTACATAGGAACCATTGATTTTTGACGGTGGAAGCATTCTTGCTCTGGTATAGATCGGTGATGAAGAGAAAAGGTTAAACTGTGGCAGATCCAGGCAAAGGTCCAGATTCGCTTCGTAGAAAGACTCTATGGTTCCGATATCCGTCCAATAGCCTTCGTACTGATAGCTTAATGTTTTGTATTTTCCGATAGAACTCGGAATGATATCTTTTCCGAAATCATCACCAGCTCCTTCATCAAACATCTTTTTAAGGATATTCTTAGTGAAAATATAGATTCCCATGGAAGCCAGAAACTCTTTTCCGGTATGTTTATTTTCTTCTGAAACTTCAGATTTCAGGCCTGACAGCGTGTCAAAATCCGGTTTTTCATAAAAAGAAGTGATATTTCCTTCATCATCAGATTTTAAGATCCCGAAACCTGTAGCATCTTTTGCATTAACCGGAATGGTAGCAATGGTAAGATCACCTCCGTTTTCAATATGAAAGTCGAGCATTTCCCTGAAATCCATCTGATACAACTGATCTCCTGAAAGAATTAGGATATAGTCGTAATCATATTTTTCAAGATGCTTCATCGACTGGCGTACAGCATCTGCTGTTCCCTGATACCAGCTGTCATTTTCCACATTCTGCTCGGCTGCAAGAATATCAACGAAGCCTTTGCTGAAGATGTCAAAGTGATAAGAATTTTTAATATGTGAATTGAGAGAAGCAGAATTAAACTGCGTTAACACCAGAATTTTATTCAATCCTGAGTTCAGACAGTTTGAGATAGGAATATCTACCAGTCTGTATTTTCCTGCAATAGGAACAGCCGGTTTGGATCTCGTATACGTTAACGGGAATAATCTTGTTCCTCTGCCTCCTCCTAAAACAATAGAGATTACATTTCGATTCATAAATATCTTGCGTTTTATTTTATTAAGTTTACTGTTCTGTTCTTAGTGTTTACTGCTACTTTAAAGCATTCTTTGTTTTCATATTGGAGTTCGTTTTTATAAACAGTCACCCGAAACTCATCTTTATCATTCAATACTAAAACCTCTTTATCCAGGTTATAGATTTCAATATTATATTTTTTAAGTTCATTGCTGAAGAACGGATTTGTAATAAGTACATCCATCACATCAGCACTCTTCATTACAAAGCCGTCGACATCTTTACGATACTTTTCTCTCCAGCCTTTCCCATATTTTCTTTCTATGGCATTATTAGTCCTTTTATTAATAGCATCTATTCTCTTCATCTCGTCAGGCTCTACCAGACAACCAGCTACAGAGTAATGCTTTATTTTCCATTTTTCGGAAATAGCAGCCATCGCTTCATACCTTTCCGTTGCCGGAAGACCGTAGCCATAGATCCAATAATAACCTCCATGATATCTTCCTCCGTCTTCTTTACATGAAAACAGCATAAACATTATCACAGAAAGAAATCCGAAAATCTTCACTCTATCAGCTATTATATAAAGCTATGTATTTTTCTGCAGATTTCTCCCATGCAAAATCAAAATTCATATTGGCATGGATAAGATCTTCCATAACTCCTTTTTGATTATAAATCGCCAATGCCCTGTTCATAGCATGTACAACATCATCTACACCCGGATAAGTAAAGTTCAGTCCTGCTCCACCGGTTGAAATATCTTCCACCGTATCTCTGAGCCCTCCTGTATATCTTACCACAGGAACGGTGCCATATCTCATGGAATACATCTGGTTCAGTCCGCATGGCTCTACTCTTGAAGGCATCAGAAGAAAATCTGCCGAGGCATATATCTTATGGGAAAGATGCTCTTTATATCCGAGATCCAATGCAAAATTGGTGTACGTATAATCGTATTCTTTCAGTTTATTTTCTATATAGGTGTTCCCTGATCCGAGAATCATAATATTTAAAGCGCCATAACTCTGCTTAATGCTTCTCCATACAACATCCGGCAGCAGATCTGCTCCTTTCTCTGTTGCGAATCTTCCGATAAATGCGAATAAAGGAAGTTCAGGTTTTAATCCATATTCTTTACAGAGATTTTCTTTATTTTTTTTCTTTTGAGCGACTGCATTGGTACTGTTAAAATTAAAATCAAGCATCGGATCGGTTTCAGGATTCCAGACTTCTGTGTCAATACCATTGATGATTCCATATGCCTTTCCGAATTCCTGACGAACGAGGCTTTCCAGTCCGCGGAAGCTGATAAAGAGTTCTTCAAGATATCCTTCCGAAACAGTGGTAAAAGCATCAGCACATTTAATCATGCTGGCCAGAGGATTCATCAGTCCGTTCCAATCCATCAGTCCCCATTTGTACCCATCAAAAGAAGGCATATACTGTGCCATACTCCAGCTCATCATGCCCTGATATTCGCCATTATGAATAGTTCCTATTGTTTTTACTCCTTTCAAGAATTCAAATTCATAGCAGTTTTCTACCATAAAAGGAACGAGACCGGTATGATAATCATGGCAATGCAGTACATCAGGACGGATTTTCATCGCAGAAAGCCAATGCAGAACGCCATGCTGGAAAGCCAGAAACTGGAAGCTTTCATCCTGGTACCCATAAGGGTTGTCCCTGTCTAATAATCCCGGAATTCTTACCATATACAGCTCAAATCCCAGAACATTGGTTTTCTCTTTCAATACCTGAACCTGCAGCATATTGGCTGCCTGATGAATAAATCCGTCAAAAACCAGATCAAATTCATGATCATATACAAAGGATTTGTTGTACCACGGCATTACCACCCTGGCTTCTACTCCTGCTATTTTATTCTGATATTTTGGTAACGCTCCCACCACATCTGCCAGACCGCCTACTTTTGCTACGGGATAACATTCTGTACTTAAATGATAAATAACCATTCTTTATCTCTTATGTTTAATTCTGTGTAATTTATATTTTTTATCTCTTTTCTGACGTAAAACTATTCCAGCCAATGGCGGCAGCTTCACGGTCATTGTTTTGGTGTATCCTCTCCACTCTTCATACTTCTCTTCCAGGATTTCAGGCTCCACTCCGCTTCCACTGTACTTTTCATCATCTGAATTCAAAACAACTTCCCAGTGGGTGCCGGCAGGAATCCCGATTTTATAATCCAATACTTTGGGTGCCAGGTTTAAAGCCACCATCAGTACATCATCTTTCTTTTTTCCTTTTCTGAGGTAGACATACACCGAGTTTTCCAGATCATCTGCTTCCACCCATTCAAAACCATTTCTATCAAACTGATTTTCATAAAAGGCAGTTTCTGACCGGTACAAATGGTTCAGTTCCTTCACCATTTCCTGCATTCCTTTATGAACAGGATATTTCAGCAAATGCCAGTCGAGGCTTCTTGTAAAATTCCATTCACTGGTCTGCCCGAATTCATCGCCCATAAAAAGCAGCTTGGCTCCCGGATGGGTATACATATATACATACAGGGTACGGAGATTGGCAAATTTCTGCCATTCATCCCCTTTCATTTTATAAATAAGACTTGCTTTTCCGTGTACGACTTCATCGTGTGACAAAGGCATCATATAATTTTCATTATACATATACATGGAAGCGAAGGTCAGTTTATGATGATGAAATTTACGGTTAATAAAATCTTCTTTGAAATAATCCAGTGTATCATGCATCCAACCCATCATCCATTTCATTCCGAATCCTACACCGCCGTCATGAACAGGCTTTGTAAGCATGGGAAAATCTGAACTTTCTTCTGCGATGGTGATGATATTATCTCCAAATTCTTTGTAGACAGCTGTATTAAATTCCTGTAGAAAGGCTTTCGCTTCCAGGTTCACATTGGTTCCATATATATTAGGTTCCCACTCCCCTTCGTTTCTTGAATAATCCAGATGAAGCATTGAAGTCACGGCATCCACGCGCAATCCGTCAGCATGATAACGATCCAGCCAGAACATGGCATTTGAAATCAGGAAGGATTTCACTTCATTTCTTCCGTAATTAAAAATATGCGATTTCCAATCCGGATGAAAACCCTTTCTCGGATCTTCATGCTCATACAGATAAGAACCGTCGAATCGGTGAAGTCCATTAGCATCTCCCGGAAAATGGGACGGAACCCAATCCAGAATAACGCCTATGTCATTGTTATGAAGTTCATCAATAAGAAACATCAGATCCTGTGGTGAGCCAAAGCGCGAGGTTGCTGCATAAAAACCTGTGATCTGATATCCCCAGCTCGGCTCGTAAGGATATTCCATCACGGGCATGAATTCTACATGGGTAAATCCCATTTCTTTGATGTAAGGAACGAGCTTTTTCGCAATATCCCTATAGTTTAAAAAACGCTGGGGCTGATCCTCTTCTCTTACCCAGGAACCTAAATGTAATTCATATACCGATAGCGGAGCTTCCAGCCTGTTTTTTTTCCAGCGGTTATCCATCCACTCCTGATCATTCCATTCGTACCATGTGGTGGAGACCAGGGAAGCGGCCTGAATATTCTGTTCCCAGCTCAACGCATAGGGATCACTTTTTTCCAGAATTTCGCCTCCTTGCGTTTCAATAGCATATTTATATAATGTTCCCCAGGTTAACCCTTCAATAAATCCTTCCCAAATCCCGGATTCATCCCATCGTGGAAACAAAATATGATCTTTGGGATTCCAGTTGTTAAAATTTCCGATCACGGAAACTTTCTTTGCGTTAGGAGCCCATACGGAAAAATATACGCCTTTTACGCCCTCTTTTTCTGCAGAATGTGCTCCAAATTTACCATACAGCTTATAGTGCCTACCTTCTTTAAAAAGATACACATCATGATCGGTGAAAAGCGTGTAGGTCTTAACAGAATTCATCAAGATCAGTTTATATTTATATTTTCCCTGAAACTACGAAAAATACTGACAATAGCGATGAATTATTCATCAAATAATTATCAAGATCATTTCAAGTTTTGTCTATCTATCAAATATATCATTTTTTAACTCACTTTTTTTATGATTTCAAAACAATCTTTTTTATAAATTTAACATCAATATTTTATTAAACACAACGATGAGGTTTGAACTTTATACAGCAGAAAAAGACGACAGACCGGTATTTATCACCGGAAATTTCAATAGCTGGAATCCCAAAGATTATAATTTCCAGCTTAAACAAATTGATCCTTCCGGTTATTTTATAGAGATCGAAGATCAGCTTCTTCCTGATGATATTGAATACAAATTCACAAAAGGAGGCTGGGAAAACGTAGAACTGGATCAATATGGAAATATCACTCCCAACCGGAAAGCGAAAAAATCTGCTGGTAAAACGTCCGACTCTGTAGACAAATGGAGACTGAACTGGGGACCGTTCAAAGAAGAATATTATCCTATAGCAGAAGTTATTTCCGAAAATTTTTACATTCCGCAGCTTGACCGTTACCGCAAGGTTTGGGCACTGCTTCCTTATGATTATCATACAACGGATAAACAATATCCAGTTTTATACCTTCAGGACGCACAAAATCTTTTCAATGAAGGAAGCGGTTTCGGGAATTGGGAAATCGACAAAAAATTATCCATCCTTGCTGAATACGGGCGCGGCGATCTTATCATCATTGCGATAGAACATGGCAGTGAGGAAAGAATCAAAGAATATATTTTTGATAATGATCATGTAGCCAACGGTTCCGAAGGAAAAAAGTACATCCGTTTTATTGCAGATACTTTAAAGCCTTTTGTGGACGAAAATTACAGAACCAAAAAAGACCGCGACAACACCGGAATCGGAGGCAGTTCATTGGGCGCATTGATCAGTATATATAGTGGATTTCTTTATCCTGAAGTGTACTCCAAACTACTGATATTCTCGCCTTCTCTTTGGGTAGAACCCAATAACAACTTTCCGATGATGAATTTCCGGGTTCCGTTTAAAACGAAGATCTATCTCTACGGCGGCGGCCAGGAAGGTTCTAAAATGGTCAAAAGAATTCATATTTTTGAAGAATATCTGAAAAGATGGGAAGAGAAAAAACTTTTTGATTTTGAATTCAAAACCAATATCAATCCTGAAGGCACCCACAATGAGTTTTACTGGTCTCAGGAGTTCCCAAGGGCTATAGAATGGCTGTTCTATGACAACACAGAAAATCCTGTAGAAGTAAAACCACAACAAAAAAGCATCAGAAACTAAATGCATAAAAACTGCTGCAGAAAATGTAAGCCGGACGCACTATTTATGAATTTAGAAATTATAACATCTATTTATGAAACTAATCAATAAAAAAAACAAAAATTACACTCAGGTTTTCCAACTGTTTACGGAGGAAGAATGGACGAAAACCAGTAAAAATTTCAACAAAAACATTTCCAATTTTTTCACCGGAAAGAAATATGAAGTTTTTGTCAATGCTCATGAAGAAGGAATTACGTATTTCATTGGATTAGGAAAATCCGCCTTACAAAATTTCGAGATCCAGCAGGTGGCGGCTAAATTTTCACAGACACAGAAAGAAAAACTGCTGGCCGTACCTACATTAGCCCTTGCTGACTTCCTGAATGAAAAGCAGTTCGAGGAGTTTGTAAAAGGACTTTTAACAGGAACTTACAACTATCCTTTTGACAAAAAACATGCTTTCTGGAATACGAAATTTGAATTGCACTTTGAAAATTTAAGCCAGAAAAAATTAGATCATATCAGCCAGAAAGCAGAAGCATTGGTTAACGGGCAAACTGCCTGCCAGGACTGGCTTAACAAACCAGCCAATCTTAAAAAACCGGATATCTTAAGCGCATACCTTAAAAATCTGGCTAAAAAATATGACTTAAAATACACTGCTTTTAACAGAAAGAAATGTGAAGAACTTGGATTAGGCGCTTATCTTTCTGTGAATCAAGGAAGTGCTTACGATGCCGCTTTCACTATTTTAGAATATAAAACGACAGCGAAAAATGCCAAGACTTTCGGCCTGGTAGGAAAATGTATTTTGTTTGACACCGGAGGAATATCAATAAAAAGCTCTGCCAATCTGCATTATATGAAATCTGACATGGGCGGAGCAACGGCTGTTTTGGGAACGTTAATCTATGCCGCTGAAATGCAGCTTCCTGTAAACATCGTCGCTGTTCTCCCTATTACTGATAATGCGGTCTCTGAAAAGGCCCTGCTTCCAAGTGATGTGATTACAGCCTACAACGGAAAAACAATTGAAGTACTTGATACTGATGCAGAAGGCAGATTAATTCTTGCAGATGGTTTGTCTTATCTTTCTAAAAACTACAAAACTGATTTCCTTATTGACCTGGCTACCTTAACGGGAAGCTCAGTGAGAATGTTCGGAGATACCTGTGCTGCTATGTTCTCCAATAACGAGGAACTGAAAAACAACTTAATCAAAACCGGTGACCAGACCAATCAGAGGGTTTGGAATCTTCCTTTATGGGATGTTTGGAAAGATGATATCCAGTCTGATGTAGCGGATATAAAAAACATCTCTCTAAAGCCTGTGGGAGACTGTATTATTGCTGCAAAATTTTTAGAGCAATTCATTGAGAACCATCCTAAATGGGCGCACTTAGACATTGCAGGAGTAGCCTTTGGAAGTGTGGGCTATGCAAAAGAAAAAGCAGCAACAGGTTTTGGTGTTCAGCTCCTGGTGAATTTAATTGAAAATTATCACTAAAAATTAGTTTTTTACAAAAAAACTCTGTATAATTGATTAGTGGATTTTCAAAAACGCACAATATTTTATTTTTTGATATTAATAAAATAATATATAAATGCTTTTATTTTTGAAAATTCACTAAATCTTAAAAAACATTATATGGAGAAGAAAACTATTGTGTGTATTTCGTGCTATTACAAAGGCTACGATTTTATGGACGAAATGAAGAAGCTCGGCAATAAAATCATCCTTGTAACCTCCGAAAACCTCAAAGAAAAAAACTGGCCCTGGCACGCGATTGATGAAACATTCTATATGCCCGAGCTCAAGCCTTCCGTATGGAATCTGGAACATTTAATTCAGGGATTTTCCCACCTGATGAAGACCAGAAAAGTAGATGCTGTGGTGGCTTTGGATGATTATGATGTTGAAAAAGCCGCATTAATCAGAGAGACCTTCCGTATTCCCGGTATGGGACAGACAACCCACCGGTATTTCAGAGATAAACTTGCCATGAGGCAAAAAGCAAAGGATTCCGGGATCAGCGTTCCTGAATTCACCGCTGTTTTCAATGATCATGAAGTGGATGAATTTACAGACCGCGTTCCTGCTCCATGGGTACTGAAACCAAGGTCTGAAGCATCAGCATCGGGCATTAAAAAAATAACTTCCAAAGAACAGCTTCTTGAAGCCCTGGAAATACTGGGAGAAGAGCGTCATCTTTTTTTACTGGAAAGTTTTAAACCCGGAGATGTTTACCATGTGGACAGTCTTACTTTTAACAAAAAAACAATATTCACTTCTGCCTCAAAATATCTTGCTCCTCCTATGCAGGTTTCTCACGAAGGCGGGGTTTTCAGATCCAAAACATTAGGAAGATATTCCGAGGAGTTTAAGGCACTGGAAGATATAAATGCCAGAGTTCTTTCCAACTTCGGACTTGTCAACGGAGCCACCCATACAGAATTTATCCGTGGAAAAGAAGATGGAAAATGGTATTTCCTTGAAACTTCATCGAGGGTTGGCGGTGCTCATATTCCGGACCTGGTTGAAGCATCGAGTGGTATCAATATCTGGAGAGAATGGGCGAAAATTGAAGATGCTCTTCTGAGAGGAAATGATTACAGCGTTTCTCCCCCCACAGGCTATTATTCAGGTCTGATCGTTGCCCTGATTAAAGATAAAGAACCGAATTACAGCAGTTTTGAATGCGAAGAAGTTGTCAAATTTCTTCCGATAGACTATCATGTCGGAATTGTCTATAAATCCGGAGACGCCTCTGTTGTACAGGACAGGCTGGATTCTGCTGCTGAAATGATTCATGCGGATATGCTGAACATTCTGCCTCCGAAAGGTAATAAATTGAGTTCTTAACAATGAAACTTGACATTGACATTCAAAATGTTATTGAATTCATAATATACATCCTACCCGAAGATTCCATCCTAAAATGTAATTTAGAGAACATAAGTCCCGGAAAATGGCACAGCAAAGCATATTATCAGTTCGTTGACTCAACTCATGCCAATACACCAGGATCAAAATGGATCTTTAAAGAAAATATAATCCTCGAACATCCGAAATTAGGAACACACGTACTGGATATTTTAGAAAAAGATCAACTTGGAGGAATTGAATTTTATGAATTACTATAAAACCTAAATTAAAACTAAACAAGGAAAATGCCTCACATAGAACATACAGAGTATTATTCAAATATATTGGGAACAAGTCTCAAAGTAGAAGTGACCGGGCATTACGGCCATCCTATCATTATGTTCCCAACTTCCCAGGGACAATATACCCAGAATCATGATTTTCACCTTAATGGAAGCATCAACTGGTTTATAGAACAAGGGAAAGTAAAACTTTACAATGTACAGACCATCGACAGCTGGAGTTTTTATGATGAAAAAATCTTGCCTCAGCAAAGAATAAGGAATTATGAACGGTATGTACAGTTCCTGGTCCAGGAATTCGTTCCTTATATCCAAAAACTTCACAAAACCCACCGCGTTGCCGTTGCAGGAGCAAGTTTCGGGGGCTATCATGCCGCTAATTTTGCTTTCAGATTTCCGGATTTGGTTTCTCATCTGTTTTGTCTTTCCGGCGCCTTCAGTATAAGGAATTTTATGGATGGCTACTCTGATGATCTGGTATACTTTAACTGTCCGAGAGAGTTTGTAAGAAATGATGAAGCCTGGAAATATAAACACATGCATATTGTACTGAGCACTTCCGATCAGGATATCTGCAGGGATAAAAATGTTGAAATGGCTGAAATCCTCAGGATAAAAGGCATAGATTTCTGGTACGATGAAAGAAAATGGATAGGCCACGACTGGCCGCTATGGAGAATGGTCTTCCCTACCTTCATAGGAGCATTTTTCTCTTAAAAACAATAAAAAAGACAAATAGAAAAAATATACCCACCTTAAAAACAAAAATTATGACAAAAAAAGTAGGAATTCTTTTCGGTATGGAAGACACGTTTCCCTGGGCATTTATAGAAAAAGTAAATGAAATGGGAGGTGGCGATATCATCGCTGAACCCGTTACTATTGATAAACTGGAACAGGGTGCAGATTATGGTTATGCAGTGATCATCGACAGAATTTCACAGGACGTTCCCTTTTACAGAGCTTATTTAAAAAATGCTGCCCTTAACGGCACTTATGTCATCAACAATCCATTCTGGTGGAGTGCTGATGAGAAGTTTTTCAACAATGCCCTGATGTCAAAACTGGGAATTCCACTTCCTAAAACGGTTTTGCTTCCATCACACGAAAGACCGGACAATACTTCAGAAACTTCATTCAGAAACCTGAAATTTCCTCATGACTGGGAATATATATTCAATTATGTAGGGTTTCCTGCCTATATGAAGCCTCATGATGGCGGCGGCTGGAAAAATGTATACAGAGTGGAAAACCCGGATGATCTTTGGAACAAACTGGGAGAAACCGAGCAGCTGGTGATGATGGTACAGGAAGAAATTATCTTTGACGATTATTACAGAGTGTACTGTCTGGGCCAAAAATATGTCCACATTATGCCTTATGAGCCGAGAAATGCACCTCACTTGAGATACGCCACCACGCATCAGACCCAAGGTGAAGAACTTGAAAAATTACTGAAGACTATTCATGATTATACGATTAAAATGAATCAAGCTTTAGGATACGATTTCAACACCGTGGAATTTGCTGTAAGAGACGGTATTCCTTATGCCATCGATTTCTGCAACCCGGCTCCTGATGCAGACCGCAATTCTGTAGGAGAAGAAAACTTTGCATGGATCATAGAACATGCTGCCAAACTGGCTATTGAAAAAGCTAAAGAATATGTTCCGGGGAAACCTAACATTGCCTGGGGAACATTCGTGAAGGATTCCATTAAATAACATTGAAAAAGAATTAAAAAACACAAAATAAATGCATCATCAGTTTACTATTGGGATTGAAGAAGAATATCAGATCATCGATGTGGAAAGCAGAGATCTGGTTTCTCACGTTTCAAAAATCATTGAAGGCGGCAAAGCGGTTTTAAGTGAAAACTTAAAGCACGAAATGCACGAATCCATGATTGAAATGGAAACGGGAATCTGCCAGAATATTCAGGAAGCCAGAGCTGAATTAACGAATTTAAGGCGTCACCTCATCAATATCGCCCATGAACAGGGACTTCGTGTTTCCGGAGGTGGTACTCACCCATTCTCTCACTGGTCTGAAAACAATATCACTCAGGGAGAAAGATACATTAAAATCGTGGATGATATGGGAGATGTGGCCCGTGAAAATCTTATTTTCGGACTGCATGTTCATATTGGAATTCCTAATCGTGAAGAAGGCGTAAGAATTCAGAATGTGATGAGATATTTCCTTCCTCACGTCTATGCTCTTTCGACCAATTCACCCTTCTGGATTGGAAGATATACAGGTTTTAAATCGTACAGACAGGAAATTTTCGTCAAATTCCCAAGAACCGGTATTCCGAGTTACTTTAACTCGCTGGCAGAATTTGACAGCTATGTGGATCTTCTGGTAAAAACAGGAACCATCGACAATGCCAAGAAAATCTGGTGGGATTTACGCGTACATCCGTTCTATCCAACTATCGAATTCAGAATCTGTGACATGCCATTAAGAATTGACGAAACCGTTTGTCTTGCGGCCATAATGCAGAGTCTTGTTGCCAAAATCTATAAACTGCACCAGCAAAATCTCAGCTTCAGAAGCTATAGAAGATTACTGCTGAACGAAAATAAATGGCGTGCCTCCAAAAGTGGTATCGAAGCCCATCTCATCGATTTTGGGAAAGAAGAATCCGTTCCTTATCCTCATTTATTGAAAGAACTTTTAGAGTTTATTGATGATGTGGTAGACGATTTGGGATGCCGTAACGAAGTGGAATACGCCTGGAAAATCCTTGAAAACGGAACCGGTGCAGACCGGCAGCTTCAGATCTTTAAGGAAACAGGTGATCTGACGAAAGTAGTTGATTATATGATCTCTGAAACGGAGTATGGCATCACCCATGGTGAACCTGCTTCATAATATTTTGGTAACTTTGCAAAAAATATGATGTAATGAAAGATATTCGAATTGCTCTGCTGGACATGAACAACAATCATGTGAATCAAGGTTTTAGAAATATTAAAGAAATTTCCGAAACTTTTCAGCAGAACTCTGAAGAAAATGTGGTGATCAAAACGTTTGATGTAAGATATAAAGATGAAATACCTGAAATAGAAGACTTTGATATTTTCATTTCTTCCGGTGGCCCCGGAAACCCACATCGTGAAGGCCTTGCATGGGAAAACCGTTTTGCAAATTTTTTAGATGCTGTTTTCGAGCATAATCAATACCATGAAGATAAAAAGTACCTTTTCCTGATCTGCCATTCATTCCAGCTGGCAAGTATTCACTGGAATCTGGGAAATATCTGCAAAAGAAGGTCTTATTCCTTCGGGGTAATGCCTGTTCATAAAACAGAGGAAGGTAAAGAAGAATTCTTATTCAAAAATCTTCAGGATCCTTTTTATGCGGTAGATTCGAGGGCCTACCAGTTTATAGAACCGGATCACGACCGTTTCCAAAAATTGGGAATGACCATCATGGCGATTGAAAAATTCCGTCCTCATATCAACCTGGAAAGAGCGGTAATGGCCGTTCGTTTTTCGGAGGAAATATTCGGGACACAGTTTCACCCGGAAGCCAATCCTGAATCTCTGATCGAAAACCTGAAGGATGAAAAGAACAAGGAAGCCATGATCGAAAATTTCGGGATGGAAAAATATCTTGAAACGATAGACAGAATAGACGATGAAGATAAAATCATTCTTACCAGACATCAGATTCTTCCGAGATTCCTTCAGTTTGCAAAAAAAAACATTTTGAAAGAAGCTGAATCTTTGGTTTAATCAATACAAACCACAAAAGTCACAAAAGGGATTTGGGTATTACAATCATAAAAGCTGTTGAGAAGAACACATAAGCTTTCTTGAAAATCAAAGATTTCCCAATTAAATAGGTATTTTATAAAAGTGTATTATAAACTTTTATATTCTAAAACTTTTGTGCCTTTTGTGGTAAAATCAAATTGGACATAAACGTCCGTTTTTTTTACCATCACAAAAGAAAAAAAATATGATCCCAGAATACAGAAAACAGTTCAATCAGGAGTTTTCAGATGAAAAATACCATCAACTCAAAAATATACTGACTGAAAAAGGTGGAACAGCACCTGGTTTCAGAGTTTCAGAAAGCCCGATTTTTCTGACTAAAGAGTTTGAGAAAAAACTGATCGATGCCAGTGAAAGTATCATCAGCCAAATTAAAGCAATGCCGGCAGAACTCCTTCAAAAAGCCATTCCTGAAAACTGCAGGGTTCCCAATGATACCCATCAACCTCATTTTTTCACCATAGATTTTGGAGTATGCAAAAGTGAAAACGGAACAATAGAACCTCAGCTGATAGAGCTTCAGGCATTTCCTTCTTTGTATGCTTTTCAAAAAGTATATGAAGAGACCTATTGTGAGGTTTATCCTTTTCTTTCGGAGATCAGAAATCCTATGTCCCATGATACCTTTAAAAACTATTTGAAGGAACTGATTGTAGGTGATGAACATCCTGAAAATGTAATCCTGCTTGAAATCTTTCCGGAAAGACAAAAAACAGCTATTGATTTTGCTTTCACAGAAAAATTAATTGGCATCAAAACGGTATGTCTGACGAAAGTAAAGAAGGAAGGGCGAAAGCTATACTATGAAAATAATGGTAAGCTAACCGAAATCAAAAGGATCTACAACCGGGTTATATTTGATGAACTGGACAATATTCCGGATCTGCATACAGAATTTGATTTCCGCGAGGAAGTGGATGTAAAATGGATTACCCACCCAAACTGGTTCTTTAAAATTTCAAAGTTCCTTTTGCCTTTACTGAAGCATGAGTTTGTTCCAAAGAGTTATTTTCTGCATGAATTCCCGGAGCATGAAAATCTTGAAAATTTTGTACTAAAACCATTGTTTTCATTCGCAGGAAGCGGAGTTAATTTGAATCCTACGAAAGAAATTACCGACTCTATTCAGGATAAGGAAAACTATATTTTGCAGAGAAAAGTGTTCTATGAACCTATTTTTGAAGATATCAACGGAGATTTTGCAAAAGCAGAGATCCGTTTGTTGTATATTTGGCGAGAAAACGACGAACGCCCTATCCTATTGGAAAATCTGGGAAGAATGACTAAAGCCGCCATGGTGAATGTAGACTTCAATAAAAAAGATGCCATCTGGATTGGTAGTTCGAATGCTTTTTTCGGATAAAAAACTTATAAAACTAATACTACATGGAAGAAAGATCAACACCTTTCGCAGAATTTGACAACAACGTTTTAACACGAAGAAGAGACTTATTACCTACCTGGATTAAAATTTTCCTATGGATCTTTTTAATCGGAGGCGCAGTAGCTGCGGGTTTATTGATAGCAGGGTCTCTGATCACTCAAACCTCTTTATCATTATACGGGATGAATGCCAATCATCCGTACTCAATGACAGGGCTTTTGATCTGTTCTTTGTTCCTGTTCAAAGGTATTGTAGCCTACGGACTTTGGTTTGAACAAAAATGGGCACCACAGGCTGCCATAGCAGATGCCATTATCGGGATTGCTGTTTGCCTTATTATGATGGCCATTATTCCGTTTATGTACCCATCAATCAGCTTTACCCTCAGATTAGAACTTATTCCTTTGTATTTTTATCTTAAAAAAATGCAGAGCATAAAGACAACCTGGGAAAGCTTATAGAAACAAACCTCCGAAGTATCGGAGGTTTTATTTTTTACTCCTGAAGACCTCTCAAAACATAAAAAATCCCCCAAGAAGGAGGATAAAAAATTGACATGTACGCTATGTTTTTTTACAAACATTGTAAATATACGGATAGACTGCAAGCATACCCTACGGGAAACCGTAATGATTGATTTTGAATCGTTTGTATATTAGGCTTTCTTTAAAGCTATTTAAAAACAATCTTGCAGTACTTCAGCTTATGATAACTCAGCATATTCTTTCTTAGCATCAAAACTTGGACAAGCTTTCTGAACATTTGGAAAATCTCTATGTCCCTGAATTTTAGCTTTAGGAAATTTTGATTTTAATTCTCTTAACAGCTTTACCATAGATTTTTTTTGCTCTTCCGTTCTTGTATCTTTTGGATGGTTGCTTTTATCAATGCCGCCAATGTATGATATATTGATAATTTGAGAATTCCACCCTGCAACGCCATTGGATACCTGATCAATGGGCAAAGTGTTTACTATTTTTCCATCAGCTTTTATCATATAGTGATATCCTGGATTTTTCCATTTCAGGTTTTCCTTCCAATACCTTTTAATGCTCTCTATTGTAACATCTGGTTGTGTGGCTGTACAATGTATAACGATGTAATTGATTGTTCTCATGGATTTCATTTTATTATTTTGAGCAAAATTAAACTTGTAACTCCCAAAATAGTGAAGGAAAAACACCCTATTTAAAATTGACAGGCAAGACAGCTGAAAACCAGGGAAAGCTGATAAAAATTATTTAGAAAACAATATATCTCAGGAAGAAGTCCATTAAGTTTGGGCGCAAATGTTTAAATTTTGAAATATAAGAACAAAAAATCCCTCTTAGTGAGGGATCGTTTTTTATAAATCGGGACAAGCCATTTCATTATCATGCGGAATGCAAACTTTTTCATTCCATGGCACCGGGCAATCATGCCAGCCTGGAGGACATCCTCCTTTTCCGTTAATACCTCTTAATTTCTCCTTAGAGATTTTCTTTAAATTTTTCATGGTTTTGATTTTAGTTTAGAAATTAAATATATAAAATATTCTCCATTTGGAGATTTAATATAAAAAAAATAATCTTTACGGATTTCCGTAACAAAGAAGGTTTAAAAATAACTGTTGAATACACCAAATAAAAAATCCTCCCAAACAGGAGGACATTAAAAAAACTTGACTTGTACTTTTAGTTTATACAAACGCTGTAAATATACGGAGAGACTGTAGGTATACTCTACGGGAAACCGTAAGGATTAACTTTTAATTGTTTGTACAGTAGTCATCGCAGACATAGCCTCTATTTTTAATCAAACAAACTTCGATCTGCTACAGCAGAATAGATAAAAAAATTGCAATACGTTTTTTATTCCGTATTGCAATTGTAATAAGTTTTATAAGGATGTCTTACAGGTTTTTATCGTCTTCCAGCAATTCCCTGGCCTGGTATTCCTGAACCAGATCAATGGCATTAGAAATAACATCACTTAAAGCCGTGATAAATGTTCCTTCTTCTGCCATACCTATTGCATGCTTTAAAGCTTCAATCTCTTTAGGAATAATCTCATAACTAACGTCTCTGCCTGCAGCATTAATCCCATCAATAATCAATCCGTTGATTTCCTCTTCCGTTCTTCCACGAAGATGTTTCTCATTTCGGATGATAATATAATCAAACATTCTTCCGGCAATTTTTCCGCATTCTCTGATATCATTGTCTCTTCGGTCTCCGACACCGGATATAATACCGATCTTTTTGGTAGATTCTACATTTCTCAGATAATCTTCAATGGCTTCGTATCCTGAAGGATTGTGGGCAAAGTCGATCAGCACCTTAAAGTTTTTAAACTTAAAAACATTCAGTCTTCCCGGTGTCAGCTGGGCACTTGGAATAAAGGTTCTCAAAGAATTGGAAATATCCTCAATCCCAAATCCGTAAAGGTAACTCGCCAAACTGGCTGCCAATACGTTTTCAATCATAAATCGGGCTTTTCCTTCCATCGTTATCGGGAAGTCTTTGGCTTTTCCTATTCTGATCTTCCAGTCACCTTTTTTGATGGTTACAAAACCTTCCTCATATACACAGGTTATCTTTCCTTCTTTAGCAAATTTTACAATATGAGGATTGTTTTCATCCATACTGAAAATAGCCACATTAGAATCGAGATCACTCACAATCTTCATGGAATATTCATTATCGGCATTCAAAACACTCCAGCCGCTCTTTTTCACGCTATCCAGTACTACACGCTTTACTTTGGTAAGATCCTTCAGACTGTGAATATCATTCATTCCCAAATGATCTTCTTCAATATTGGTCAGAACCCCGATATCGCATTGAGAAAAACCAAGTCCGGAACGTAAAATTCCTCCTCTGGCTGTCTCCAGAACGGCAAATTCTACGGTAGGGTCTTTCAGAATAAATTCTGCAGAAAGCGGTCCTGTAGTATCTCCTTTTGACAGCATCGTATTTTGAATATAAATTCCGTCCGAAGTCGTAAATCCTACTCTGTACCCATTGCTTTTTACAATGTGAGAAATAAGCCTTGTGGTGGTGGTTTTTCCATTGGTTCCTGTTACCGCAATGATGGGAATGGTAAAAGGTTTTCCCTGAGGATAGAGCATATCAACCACCGGAGCAGCCACATTTCTTGGTAATCCTTCACTTGGGGCAAGATGCATTCTGAACCCTGGTGCAGCATTAACTTCAATAATTGCTCCGCCACTTTCCTTTAAAGGCTGAGTAAGGTTCTCTGCCATCACATCAATACCGCAAACATCCAATCCGATAATTTTAGAAATTCTTTCAGCCATTGTGATATTTTCCGGATGCACCATATCTGTTACATCAATGGAAGTTCCTCCGGTTGAAAGATTGGCCGTTGATTTAAGATAAACCACTTCTCCTCTTTGAGGAATTGTTTCCAAAGTATATTGAAGTTTATCCAGTAATTCTAAAGTGTCTTTATCAACTTCAATTTCGGTAAGAACATTTTCATGGCCATAGCCTCTTCTCGGGTCTTTGTTTTCTTTTTCAATAAGCTCCTGAAGATTCAGTTCTCCGTCTCCCACAACATGGGCTGGAACTCTTCTGGCTGCAGCTACCATTTTATTATTGATCACCAGTACACGAAAATCATATCCTGTGATATATTTCTCAACAATTACTTTTCTGGAATATTTCTGAGCATGTTCAAGACCTATCTTAGCGGCATCCCAGTCGTTGACATTGATAGAAGATCCTTTTCCATGGTTTCCATCCAGAGGTTTAATAACAATGGGATATCCGATTTTTCTGATCACCGCGTTTAAATCTTCTTCATCTACTACCAAATCTCCAATCGGTACAGGAATAGCTGCATCGTGAAGCATTCTTTTGGTTAATTCTTTATTACAGGCAATATCTACCGCAATAGAACTTGTTTTTCCGGTAATTGTAGCCTGAAATCTTTGTTGGTTCACTCCATAACCAAGCTGAACCAATGAGTTTGTTCCCAGTCTTATCCATGGAATTCTTCTGGATGCCGCTTCTTCTACAATACTTCCGGTAGAAGGTCCAAGACGTACACGCTCCCTGATTTCTTTTAATCTATGAATACATGCATTCAAATCATAATCTTTGCCTTCAATCAGTGCTTCTGCAATTTTTACAGATTCTTCTGCAGCATAAATTCCTGCATTTTCTTCGATATAATTAAATACTACATTATATACTCCGGGAGTTTTTGTTTCACGGGTTCTTCCAAACCCTACATCCATTCCTGCCAGGGTCTGTATTTCCAAAGCGATATGCTCAATGACATGTCCCATCCAGGTTCCTGTTTCCACTCTATGGAAAAAACCTCCTTCCACTCCTTCCGAGCATCGGTGCGTCATCAATGATGGGATTAATTTTTCAATCCTTTCCCGAAATCCTTCGATTTTATTGGTAGGATAATTCTCCATTTCTTCTAAGTCCAACCTCATCTGTATCAGCTTCTTTCTTCTGATGCTCCAGATGTTAGGACCTCTTAGTGCCTGAATCTTTTCGATTTTCATAGTCTATTGGCATTTTAACAGTTAACAATAACTCCTTTCAAAGCCAAAGATAATGCAAAACCCTAAACGAAACTATACCACATTTAAAGATTCGTTAAAAAAAAATTAATTTTAATTAACATTCTTAAAACATTAAAAATCAACTAAAGATGGCATGAATTTCGCCAAAGAATGTTAATTATTTTTTAATTTTGTACCATGACGAAACCTGTTGGAAAATTAATAGTTATCGGAGGCGCTGTAAACAAAGGAAGTTTTGCTGAAACCGATTATGATCAGAATATCGAAAAGAATCTTAATTTTTTTGAGCGTGGGATCTTAAGAAAGATCATCAACGAATCGAAGCTAAAGGAGAATTCTGTCATTGAAATTGTTACTACCGCTTCTCAAATCCCTCAGATCGTAGGTTCCGAGTACAAAAAAGCATTCGAATTTCTTGGAGCTAAAAATGTAAATGTTCTGGACATCCACAACCGTGAGGAAGCCAATTCTGATGCAATGGTCGCAAGGGCCAACGCTGCCGATGTCATGATGTTCACCGGAGGAGATCAATTGAGACTGACTTCTATTCTTGGTGGAACAAGATTTCATGATACCGTTTTATTAAAATACCAGGAGCAGGATTTTATTTATTCCGGAACTTCTGCGGGTGCAGCGGCAGCTTCTGAAAATATGATCTACCAGGGAAGCAGCTCTGAAGCCTTATTGAAAGGAGAAATCAAAACCACTCAGGGATTGGGTCTGATTGATAATGTTATTATTGATACTCACTTTGTACAGAGGGGAAGAATCGGGCGTCTTTTCCAGGCAGTAGTCAACAATCCGAGAACTCTGGGAATCGGATTGGGTGAAGATACAGGTCTTTTCATTCATAATGATGTAATGACTGCTGTTGGTTCAGGTCTTGTTATTCTGGTAGACGGAAGGTTTATCAAAGATACCAACCTTACCAATATCAACCTTGGAGAGCCTATTTCTATTGATAATTTAACGGTACATGTCATGTCTATGAATGATCATTATGATCTTACGACAAAAACACTGACAATTGAGAATTCGCAGTTTAATCCTATTCCACAGGATAAATAGAACAACAAATACAGCTATACAAACGGGACCTCGGTTCCGTTTTTTTATTTAGCATACATATTTCAAGTTGGGCTAAAGCCAATGGATTTAAAACGTTTATTGTAAGGCGGGCTAAAGCCACCCCTATTGATGTTGATATCCAGATGCATAATAGTTGCTTAACAACAACATCTTTTATCTTTTATCTTTTATCTTTTATCTTTTATCTTTTATCTTTTATCTTTTATCTTTTATCTTTTATCTTTTATTAATTAACTTCGTAAAAGAAATCATTTATCAACCATCATCTATAATTTTATGAAAGTAATTATCCACGGCGGTTTTTTCTCTGAAAGCGATCAAAGCCATGAAGTAAAAACAGCAAAACAGGAGTCATTAAAACAAATTGCTCAAAAGGCATTCGATTATCTTAAGACCCATTCGGCTTTTGATACGGTTGCTTATGCCGTTTCATTACTTGAAGATGATCCTTTATACAATGCAGGAATCGGTTCTCAGATCCAGAGTGATGGTGTTATCCGTATGAGTGCTGCCATTATGAACGGAAATACTCAGAAACTCAGTGGTGTGATTAATATTCAAAATGTACAGAACCCTATTTTTGTGGCTAAAGATCTTATCAATGAAGACGATAGGGTTTTAGGAGGAAATGGTGCTAAAATTTATGCTACGGAAAATGGTTTTGAAAGTTTTTCTACAGAAATTCCCCAGAGAAGAAAAGAATACGAAGCCAAACTGGCCAATGGAGGGAAAGGAACTGTAGGCTGTGTAGCGATTGACCGGGAAGGAAAACTAGCTGTTGCCACGTCTACTGGAGGAAAAGGTTTTGAAATCCCCGGGAGAATTTCGGATTCTGCCACTGTAGCTGGAAATTATGCCAATGCTTTTTGTGCAGTAAGCTGTACCGGTGTAGGTGAAGATATTGTCAGTAATGCTACTGCAGCAAAAATTGTAACGAGAGTTACCGATGGAATGAGCCTTCAACAGGCTTTCAGTAAGACATTTGATGAACTTGCAGTCATTGATGGGTTTGCAGGAGCCATCGCAATTGATAAAGAGGGAAATATATATCATCAGGATTCCTATCCTACTATGGTTTTCGCCAGTTTTGATGGTGAAAAACTTGAAGTCTTTTCCTAAATTTAACATTTATTTATAAGTCCATTTATTTTTTTGGCACGTATTTTACATTATTCATAACAACAAATTTTAATATTAATACTTAAAAAAATAGAAATCATGGGAAACAAGACAAAAGGCTTATTAGCTTTACTAGGATTAGGTGCATTAGCTTACTGGAAATATAAGAATTCAAGCCCTGAAGATCAACAAGCGGTAAAAGATAAGATCAATACAGCTAAAGATAATCTTAACAAATGGGGAAATGACCTTAAGAGCAAAGCCAATGATGTTGCTTCCCAGGTTCAGAATAAAGTAGACGAAGTAAAGACAAAAGCTGAGGATTCCCTAAGCTAATCAACACAGAGCAGTTTTTTTAACATTCATATATAGGAAAAAAGTCATCGTAGCAGTACTACGGTGACTTTTTATTGTAATGCAACCCTGAATGTTTTATTTTTTCTGTGCTATAAGCGCATATACAAGAGGTATTTTATTTCCGAACTGCGGTATTCTCCATTTTCCTGTTTCAAATTCTTCTACATGTCTGAAACAAGGATATGGAGACCAGTCAAATTCCCGAAAAACATTCAGTTGTAAATCTTTTTTTATTAAATTATCGAGAACTTCTGCTAAGGAGTGGTTCCACATGACATATTCTTGCACGATAGGTGCAGACTGATCTGCATAAGTACCTTCATAGGTTTCTACAATCGGTTTCTCATTGAAATAATTGTAAGCGACTTTTGTAAAGTCGTCATCAAACATCCAGACAACAGGGTGAAATTCTGCCATAATGAATTTACCTTCCGGTTTTAAAAAATGATTGATAATTCCAGCCCATTTTTCAAGATCGGGAAGCCATCCAATTGTACCGTAACTTGTATAAACGATGTCAAACTTATGATCCAGAACATTGGGCAGCTCATATACATCTGAACAGATAAATTCTGTGTCTGTACCGCATTGCTGTGCAAGTTCTCTGGCGGTATCAATCGCTTTATCAGAAAGGTCAATGCCGGTCACATTTGCTCCCATTCTTGACAGGGAAATAGAATCCTGTCCGAAATGGCACTGCAAGTGCAGAATACTTTTTCCTTTTATATCTCCAAGAAGCTCCAGCTCTATGGAGTTCAGCGAAGTCCTGCCTTTTAAGAACTCATCTACAAAGTAAAAATCCGATTTCAGATGAGGTTCTACTTTGGCATTCCATGATTTTTTATTAATTTCTAAATAATTTTCCATTGCTTTAGTTTAAAAATGGGAGTTCCACCCATCAAGTAATTTCATTATTCAACACAATGATTACAATTTCTCCATTAATTTTTTCTTTTGATCCAGAAATTCTTCCTCACTTAGAACTCCGGATTCCTTTAATCTTCCCAATTGTTCCAGCTGATCTAAAATACTAGGTTCGGATTTACTCTGAAAATGTTGTTCCGGACGGGACATGAAATCTCTTACTTTTTCACAAAACAGTTCAGCATGGTACTTTCCTACTCCATCAATTTCTACCACGTCATCAGTCACCTGAATATCTATGGAAGCTAATAAAAATTCTGTTTCATATTGTATGGAGCTTATTTTGCTGTAAGAAAAGTCTTCTACTTTCAATCCGTACATGAACTCCTTATCCACAAAAATCAGTCTTCTGTCTGTGGCTACCAGGATGATATGATGGTGGTTCAGTTTATTTCTGCCTTCTACGAGATAGACAATTCGTTCGTCCGGTGAAAGGATATCCGGTAATTCACGAATTTCTTTCCGGGCAAATATGGTAGGGCTGATATCCAGTTTTTTAAGTTCTTCTTTTATTTCGTCAAGTCTTGATTTTTCACTCATAGCGTTAGTTTTTGGGTCTAAATTACTCTTTATAAGTAATTATAATTTAATTCAATAAAAATATTAGTCTTCTAATGGTATTACAATGGAAGTATGCAAACAGTATAGCTTCCAGCCTAAGGTTTCATACAACAGCTTTCCTTCTTCCGTTGCCACTAAAATATTCTTGTAAAAACCTTTGGATAAAGCGATCTTCTCCAGTTCTTTCAATAAAAAACGGGCAAGCCCTTTCCTTTGATGACTTTTTTCGGTAATAATCCTGTCATACACAGCAACATCATCTATAAGAGAGATACGTCCTATAGAAGCCTGCTCACCATTCTCCGCCACAATCGTGATAACAAAGGTTGTATTGTAATCAGAAAATTCCAGATGGTATCCTTCTGCAAGACTTGTATCCGGAAATTCCATTGGATGAAAACAGGTCATCATATATCCCTGCGGCTGCAATTTCCACCTTTCAGGAATTTGATCTGTAATTTGATCAGGGGGAACAGATGCTTTCAGATAAATCCAGGGCTCGGTAATTGAATTGGCAAGCTGAAAAAAATCGTCATTAAGCTCAGGAAATACAAAACGTTCTTTTTGTTTTTCATCTCCTACAACCACATGAAATCCGGATTTATAAGATACAGGAAAAGATGTTTCTCTTGACAGGCACCATCCTTTCAACCAGCTTTCTACGATTTTTGAAGATACTTTATCCTTCATGTTTTGGTGTTAAAAATTTTATTTTAGTTGCTCCAATAATTTCTTTTTTTGCTCTGTAAATTCTGCATCGGTTAAGATTCCATTTTCTCTCAGTTTTCCTAACTTTTCAAGCTGATTAAAAATTTCTTCTGATGAAACTGAAACACTTCTCTTTGCAGAACCGATTTGTTTTGAAGATTGTTCCTGTGGATTATTATAAATGTTTTTTATTGTATCATAGAACTTCTCAGCATCTTCCTTATCCATATAGCATTCAAACTCAACTGTTCTTTCTTCCAGATGCAGCTTAATAATGGGAGATCGAGGATGGGTTACAAAACTCAACAACTTTATGGTTTCATTAGAGTAAATATTGATTTTTGCTGCACCAAACATGCCTTTTGATACAGAAATCATCCTATTGGGCGTTGCTACCAATACTCCGGCATCCAGTGTATTGACAAACTGAGCATCTGTAATCGCAATGATCTGTTCTTCTTCAGAGATAAAATAAGGAAGTTCCTTGATTTCTCCTTTGGTAAAGACGGAGAGATTAGCATGAAGCCTTTCCAGTTCATTCTTTATTTTTTGGTGTCTTCGCTTATAAACCTCTTTTGAGATTTGATGAGAACCGGAATCTATGGCTGCAGGAAGAGTCTTTCCTACCGTCATGACTGTCTGAGCTGCTTCTGTATTCAGCATATTATTGATATCGTCAATGCTGAATGCATTAAGATTATAAAGCAACTCATCATTGATATCGCTCACTTTATTCAAACATTTGTTGCATAAAACATTACCATCCGAAAGCGAATTCGCTCCCAGAAGCGTATCCATAGATGTTAATTCTGTATTACACAACGCACAATTATTAGTCATTCCTTTTTTATTCAAAAGTATTTAAATTCTCAATATCCATCAAAAAAAAAACAACCACAAAAGTAATTTTGCAGTTGTTCTGTTTTTAATATAATTAAGAAATTATTCTCCTAAAAACTCTTCTAAAGAAACCGTTTTCTGTATTCCGGCTTCAATATCTTTAAAAGTAACGGTATTATTTTTAATTTCTTCTTCACCCAGGAAAACCAGATTCTTTATGCCTTTCTTTTCTGCATAGGTAAACTGCTTGTTGATCTTTGCATTTTCAGGGTATAGTTCTGCAGAAATCCCTTTAGCTCTTAGCTTCATGATCAGCTTTAATGCATCCGTGATTCCTTCACCTCCAAAGTTAGCAAACAGATATTCTATTTTGGCTGATGCTTCTTCAGGGAAAAGGTTGAGTTCTTCCATGACAAGATAAATTCTGTCTAACCCGAATGAGATTCCTATTCCAGGAATATTTTTCACTCCAAAAACTTCAGTAAGGTTATCATATCTACCGCCACCTCCGATGGACCCCATAGCAACTTCATCTGCTTTCACTTCGAAGATCGCTCCGGTGTAATAGTCCAGGCCTCTTGCCAAGGTAATATTGAAGACCAGGTTTTGAATATCAACACCAAGGTTCAGAGATTGTGTAAGAACAAATTCAAGTTCTTCTACTCCTTTCAGGCCGATTTCGTTCCCTGCAAATTTTTCTTTCAACTGAAGAAGGTTTTCAAGAGCATCGTCTGACTGGCTGAATAAGAAATCCAGTTTATCAATAGATTCCTGAGAGATTTCTCTTTCTAATAACTCTTTTATAACTCCGTCTTTCCCAATTTTATCCAGTTTATCCAATGCTACAGTAAAATCAATCAGTTTATCTGTGATTCCTGCATATTCTGCCAATCCGGAAAGAATCTTTCTGTTGTTCATATGAATGGTTACAGGAACTTTCAGATCAGCAAAAGACTTCAGATACAACTGAACCAGCTCCACTTCCTGTAATAAACTCTCACTTCCTACAACATCAGCATCACACTGATAAAATTCTCTGAATCTTCCTTTCTGAGGTCTGTCTGCTCTCCAAACCGGCTGGATCTGATAACGTTTGAACGGAAACGTCAGTTTACCATGATTCATCGCTACGAATCTTGCAAAAGGTACGGTAAGGTCATAACGAAGAGCTTTATCTGTAAGGCTCTCTGCACTGAATGGTTTTTCCAATGCTTTTTGAAAGTCATGAAGCATCTGAGTTTTTTTCTCTTCTTTCGCTTCATTGATACTTGAATTTAAAATTTTAAAAATCAAGCGGTCACCTTCTTCTCCGTATTTTCCTGTCAATGTAGAAAGGTTTTCAAAACTTGGAGTTTCCAAAGGCTGAAACCCAAATAATTCAAAATTATTCTGTAAAATATTGATGATATATTTTCTTCTGGAAACTTCCTGTGCCGTAAAATCTCTCGTCCCTTTTGCTAAACTTGGCTTCATTTGTTGTATGTCATTTTGATAAATGCAAAAGTAAGGAATTGAAAGGAATTTTACATAGTATAAAAAGCTGAAGAAAGACTTCCCTCAGCTTTTCCTTTACTATTATCAATTATTCCAAAAAATCATACGCTTTCAAGAATTTCAAGAATTTCTTCGCCATAATTTTCAATCTTATGCTTTCCAAACCCTTTGATTTCAAGCAACTCCTCTTTCCTGGCAGGTTTATACTTGGCTACAGATATCAATTCTTTATTACTCGCAATGAAATAGGTGGGCAGATTCTGTTCTCTGGCTTTTTCTGATCTCCAGAGTTTCAGAGCATCCAGAATCTTTTCTTCATCTGTATTCAAAAGATCATTCTCTGCAGAATATTTAATTGCCTTAGGCTCTTTTACTGTATTTTTTTTCAATTTTAAGTCTTCAAAATACAATATTACAGACCAATATTTTTCTTCACTCACAAAAGCTGTTTCTACTTTCATGATCTCATTACCTTCCAGAAAATCATCCAGCATCTTCTGATCTTTGTAGAGAAATTCTTCAGGCAGCCTGATTTTAAAAATTTTCACTCTCATCATTTGTGTTTTTAAAGTTATTTTCCTCCTAGTAAAAGGATTTCATCTACACGAATTTCCGTGATATACCGCTTAACCCCATCCTTATCATCATAAGATCTGTAGGTAAGTTTTCCTTCAACAGCTATTTCTTTTCCTTTGGTAACATACTTTTCAAAGATTTCTGCTGTTTTCCCAAAGGCAATCAGATTGTGCCATTGTGTTTCTTCTACTTTTTCTCCTTTCGCATTCGTGTAGTGATCGCTGGTAGCTAAAGATACACTTGCTTTTACGTTTCCATTATCGAAGTTTACCATTTCAACTTCTTTACCTGTGTAACCAATTAATGTTACTTTGTTTCTTAGTGACATAACTTTTATATTTTAAAGATTAATAAATTCAGATAAGAGACGTTCACTGCTTTCTCAAATCTCTGTTGCAAAGATTGCTATGGTTTCTATTCACAGTCGGTTATAAACCATTTAAATCCATTTGTAGTCGTTTGTAAACGGATATGAAAATAAAAAGATTTCTTTATTGTATAGGATTTATAAGAATTAAAAGACATTAATTCCCACCAATGAATTAAAAATTTAATAAGATAAAACCTATGATAATTTTTTGTTCTTCTTTAAAAAAATATTCACATTTAAAAATTGCAATGTTATATAATATGTATAAAATACAATTTCTCATTGTAATTAAATAAGAATATAAATTTTAAATTATATGGAAAATTTTCTGTTCTGGCTTTCATCTAAAAAAATCCAACAAAAAAGACACTCAACAAAATTGTTGAGCGCCTCCTACTTAATCATGCAACTAAAAATAAAATTGAAACTTATATTTTTTCACATTCAATAATGCTTTTTGCCTCCTTAATAATGAGATTAATCTTTAGCTTGAGAAATCCTAGTTATACTATTGATAGTGGCATCCAATGAAGTATCAGATTTTATTTTAATAAGATATCCGCTACCAATAGATAAAGGATCGGCAACACTCACAAGATAAAAAACAAGATCTCCTGAGGTTACCCCATTAGGAGCTACCGCGGTCTGATCTATGGAGAATGTTGAAGGAGGAACAGGATTTGAAAGATTCACTGTTACAAAGGCCACAGAACCATTATTCTTATTGGCATAACTTACAATAACCCTCCACATATGAACTTGCCCGGCAATAGGGTTTTCCAGAAATCGTCCCGTTGCCGGATCATATATATCTCCAGGCACCGGATTGATAATATTTTCAGGCCATGTGGTGGTAGGTGGTGCTGCAAAGTCTGTCACAATGTTCATCGGTGTCTGATAAACAATATTCTGATACGTCATCAAAGGAACTCCTCCTGAAGATTTGAATGCAAAGAAAGGCTTTACACCTGCTCCACTATTTAATTTAACGACTCCTTCGTTGGCTGTTGTTAATGTTACTGAAGAAATTACGGTACTCCATTGGGTTCCATTATAATATCTTAAAGTTTTATTGGTGGAATCATAGATGATCATTCCCGCAGTGGGTGTAGTTACATTAGCTGGAGGATTGGCATTTCTGGAGAGTACAACTGCTGAATTAGCTGAGGTAACGTCTAGAACTCCTTGTGGAGACGTTGTATTAATCCCTACCTGTCCAAAAATAAAAGGACAAAACAGAAAACTGAGTAATAAATTAGATTTTTTCATGGTTTGTTTTTTTGAATGTTGATATCAAAATTACAAAAAAACACAATATTGTGAAATAAAAATTAATTTATTTATATGAAAATAAGACAGTTATATTCAACAATATAACTTTATGAGTAATAATTTATTTTAAAATACCGATGAATATTATATTTTCCAAAACACAGAAAATTAAACAAACATAGACGTCGTGTTCTAAAAATTCATTTAGTTAATGAACCATCCCTTTTCTGTAAAATATATTGTAATACTGATTGGCATTTTCCCAATTATCCATTTACAAACGGATAATTCCTTATCTTTGTGAAAATTCATCTATGAAAAGGAACATCAATATTTTTGAGTTTCCTCTCAATTTGGGACTTACCAAAAAGGAATATGAGACAGAACCCGGAGTTCGGAAGCTTCCGGAATGGCTCAGAAAATTTGGTTTTCATAGCAGAATTAATCCTGCCAACGTTTTCAGACTGAAAGCTCCTGAATATTCTATGGACTTTGATGAGGAATCAAAAGTCAGAAATGCAGTTCAGATTATCGAATATGCTAAACAACAGGCCGATTGTATTCTCCGGAATTACGAAAAGAATTCATTCAATATTATTCTTGGAGGCGATTGCAGCATTCTTATAGGAAACGCAATGGCTCTGAAAAAAGTGGGAGATTTCGGGCTTTTTTATCTTGACGGGCACACAGACTTCATCCCCCCCGAACTTTCTGAAACGGGAGGAGCGGCAGGAATGGATCTCGCCATCATTACCGGTACCGGACATGAAAAACTAACTGATATTGATGGTTTAAAACCTTATCTGTCAGAAGAAAATATCTTTTGCTGTGGGAATGCAGAAATTGATGATGAACAATATGTTGACCAGATTACCAACTCCGAGATTCATTATTTTGATTTATACCGTCTGAGACAAAATGGTTTCAGAAAAACGGCTGAAGACTTTTTGAAAATGGTGAATGATAAAGGGTTAGACGGGTTTTTCATTCATTTTGATGTAGATATTCTGAAAGATGAATTCATGCCCGCCGTAGACAGCAGGATGGAAGACGGAATCAGTTATGATGATCTCAGGGAAATGCTGGAACCTTTGTTCGCAAACCCTTTGTGCTTTGGAATAGAGATTACCATTTTAGATCCTGATTATGATAAAAACGGAATATACACCCGTCCATTTGTAGATAACTTAATTCAAATTATAAAAAATAAAGAAGAGTAAATGAAGAAGACAATCAAAAGAACATTCAGGGTTTCAAAATATGTGATCTACAAGGAGACGCTTGTTGATTACAAGGAACATTTCTGGTCATTTTTAGGCGCATTTTTTGGGATTGGGATTATTGCATTTATCCAGTCTCACTCACTTACAGAAACGGAAAACATATTTCTGATCGGTTCTTTTGGAGCATCAAGTGTTCTTATTTATGGAGCAATACAGAGTCCTCTGGCACAACCGAGAAATCTTATCGGCGGACATGTTCTGTCGGCATTGGTAGGTGTTACTGTTTATCAGTTTGTTCCGGATATCATCTGGCTTTCGGCACCTTTGGCAGTATCATTTTCTATAGTATTGATGCAGTATACGAAAACATTACATCCACCAGGTGGCGCTACAGCGCTGATCGCGGTAAGTTCTACAGGAAAAATTCCTGAATTGGGATACTGGTATGTTCTCTCCCCTGTTCTTTCCGGATGCATTATTCTTTTGATTGTTGCATTATTTTTTAATAATATTACACCCAACAGAAGCTATCCTACCCACAGCATGTTCAAAAGGCTGCTGAAAAAAAGACACAACCATCACTTAAAATAAAAATCATGAATTGTCTGGAATGTGGCGAGAAAATCATCGGAAGATCAGATAAAAAATTCTGCAACGATGCCTGTCGGAACGCCTATAACAATAAGCAGAATAAGGATTCCAGTAATCTGATGCGGAATGTTAATAACAAGCTTCGCAAAAATTACCGTATCCTGATGGAAATAAATACCGACGGTAAAACAAAAGTCCCAAAATCCAGACTGGATGGCTTAGGTTTTGATTTCGATTATTTTACCAACCTGAAAGTTTATAAAAACGGCTCTGAATATAAATTCATTTATGATTACGGGTATAAACTTCTGGATGATGATTTTGTACTGATAGTAAAAAATCAGGCATAACCTACCCATCACAAATATAATATTATGAAAGAAGTTGTTCTGATCACCGGTGCCAGCGGCATGATTGCCAAAGAACTGGCAAAAAAAATAAGTTACGCATATGAAATCAGGTTTCTGACGCGAAAAAAAGTGCATGATCATGACTATGAATGGGATGTCCAAAAAAAAACTATAGATGAAAAAGCCCTTGACAATGTTTCTCATATCATTCATCTTGCAGGTGCCAATATTTCAGAAAAGCGCTGGACTTCGGAAAGAAAAAGAGAATTGATTTCCAGCCGTGTAGATTCTGCAGAATTACTTCGAACAACTTTAAGAAAAAACAAGATTAAGCTAAAGTCTTTTATTTCAGCCTCCGGAATTAATTTTTATGGTACTGAAACCTCAGAAAAAATTTATACCGAAACAGATCCACCAGGCAACGATTTTCTAAGTGAAGTGGTTGTCTTATGGGAAAGAGCTGCTGACGATTTTAAGGAACAGGATCTCGCAGAAAGAGTTGTGAAAATACGTACTGCTGTAGTACTTTCTGAAAAAGACGGAGCATTAAAGAAAATGATCCCCCCTATTCAATATTATATTGGCTCTCCACTGGGAAGCGGGCAGCAATATATGCCATGGGTTCATATTGAAGACATCTGCTCTATTTATGAATTTGCTTTAAAAAACCCAGCAATAGATGGCGCTTATAATGCTGTATCTCCACAACATGCCACCAATAAAGAACTTACAAAAAAGATTGCCCAGGTACTTAAAAAACCACTATTTATGCCTAATGTTCCCGGATTTGTGCTGAAACTCTTATTCGGAGAGCTGGCTACTGCTATATTGGAAGGTTCCAGAGCTTCCTCAAAGAAACTTCAGGATGCAGGTTTCCATTTTAAATTTCCGGATCTGGAGAACGCTTTAAAAGACTTACTAAAGAAGTAAATTGAGAAAAAATTAATTAGAAAAATATTTTAACACCTATTTATTATAACACAGAAAATATTCTCATGAAAAACCCGAATATCACCTTATTAAACACAGAAATCCTTTCAGATAACTGGTATACTTTAAACAAAGTCACCTACTCTGTTTTGAAAAAAGACGGAACTACAGAAACTCAAAGCAGAGAAGCCTATGACCGCGGAAACGGTGCAGTAATCCTTCTTTACAATACAGATTCAAACACCGTTATTCTTACCAGACAATTCAGATTACCTACTTATATCAACGGAAATTCTACAGGCATGCTCATTGAAGCCTGTGCAGGATTGTTGGATAATGATAATCCGGAAGACTGTATCAAAAGGGAAACAGAAGAAGAAACCGGATATAAAATTTCCAAGGTTGAGAAAATATTTGAAGCCTATATGTCGCCCGGATCTGTAACGGAAATTCTTTATTTCTTCATTGCAGAGTATTCAAATGAAATGAAAATCAACGACGGAGGTGGATTGGAAGAAGAAGGTGAAAATATCGAAGTTCTGGAATTATCGTTTGAAAAAAGTCTGAAAATGATTGATACAGGAGAAATCAAAGATGCAAAAACCATCATGCTTCTGCAACATTTGAGGATCAAAGGAATACTGTAGAAATAAGATATCAATGATGATTGATAATTGAAAACTGCATATCTAATAAAAACATTAACTTATAACTCATATTTAAACTATTAACAGATGATTGAACATGTGAAACTTGCCATTAATCCCAAATTTCAGGATTGGGTTCTTTTTGAAAATGGCACTTATATTATTTTTGATGACATCAGTATTATCGGAGATGTAAAAGAGAAAGCATTACAATTAATGAAAGAATTCGGTCCGGTTTATTCCGGAGGTCCTGCCGGAGATTTCAATGTAATTCATTTAAACCTTACTGAAGGATGGCTGGTTTCCGGACATGGTTATGGTATGTATACGTATGTACATCCTTCCGAACTGGACAGTGAATCCCCAAACGATCTTGAAATAGGACTTTATGGCAGATCTAAAAGAGATTCAGATGGCCAAAATCCTGAAATTATTCATATCAACAGGAGTGAAATTTCATAAGGCTACCATTCATAATTTATTATTCATAATTAAATACAATGCTTCAAGATCATATTACGGTGGAGAACCGCCATAAAGACTTTATTAAAAAAATCACTGAAACAGAAACAGTATATGCTTTAAAAGATGGCAAAGGCTATGCTACTTCGTATTCCAACGAGTCAGAATATGAAGACGGTGAAGAGGTACAGATCATTTGTTTCTGGTCTGATGCTGCCAGAGCAAAATCATGCATAGAAAACGAATGGAATCATTATGAGACTTCTTCTATTCCTCTCAACGAGTTTGTAGAAAACTGGTGTCTGGGAATGAATATCGACGGATTATTGGTAGGAACTAATTTCGACAGCAATCTGTTTGGCTACGAAGCTGAACCTTTAGAATTAATCCTTGATATTATTGAAGAGCTCAGATCTTCAGGAAAGTCACTGGAATTGAGAAAGTTTGAAAACATGGAAGATCTGGAAAAACAGATCAGAGCCGTGCTGGAAGATTAATAATTTAGCTCATATGAAGTCTTTGGGAATAAAGATCTTTAAAGCAAGTGCTTTATTTTTGGTCATTCTTTTCAGTATTCTGATGCTGAAAACCATTTCCCAGTATACTTCTCTTGAAAAAAATATAGGATTTCTGGCTTTTAAGCAGCAGGTTGTGGATAATCCGTACTGGATGATTTTTTTCTACATTCATATTTTTTCCATAACGCTTTGTCTTCTGGCAGGTCTGACCCAATTTTCAAATCGGTTTTTGACTGAAAATAAAAGCCTTCATAAGATAATTGGGAAAATATATGTCTACAACATCCTTATTATCAATGTTCCGGCATGCTTTGTTCTGGGACTTTTTTCCAATGGTGGTATTATCGGAATTACAGGATTTCTGATACAGGATATCCTTTGGGCTTATTTCACTATTGCCGCCATACTTTTTATCAAAAAGGGAAATGTGAACAGACACAGGATGTATATGATCTTAAGCTATACGGTTACCACCACAGCCATTACGTTCAGAATTGTTAAAAATCTGTTTTATAATGAAACCCGTCATGACTACCAACTTTTTTATGGTTTGAATGTCTGGGCAGCCCTTTTTATCAATCTTTTTATAGCTTATCTGATTCTCAGAAAAGAATCATTACTACCTGGAAAAGTCAACGTTAGAAAAGAAGATTAAAAGACTGATAAATGACACCAGAAAAAATGATGCAATAAATATCAAAGTATTAAAAAATGCTTCATATTGAGTATTCCGGGTCCATTTGCCGAAAAAACGCATTATCAGATAAGAAATTCCTCCCAAAACGGCAATAATAAAAAGAAGAAAAAAATAATAAATCATGGTTTCGTGTTAATGTGTGTAAATCTATTATTTTAAATCTAAAAAAACAATCAAGTACAGGACTACGATCTTCTGAATAGCCTTAATTTTGATCAACGTTATTATCTAAAAATTAATGTATGAAAATTAAAAGCCTTGACCATCTTGTTTTAACGGTGGCAGATATTGAAAAGACTATTGCATTTTACACTCATGTTATGGGCTTTGAAGTCGTTACTTTTGGAGAGGACAGAAAAGCACTCATCTTTGGAAATCAAAAGATTAATCTGCATCAGAAAGGATATGAATTGGAGCCTAAAGCAGAGACTCCAACCTGTGGCTCTGCTGATCTTTGTTTCATTGCAGAGACAGGTCTTCATGAGATAATGGAAGAGCTCAGACAGAAAAATATAGAAATCATTGAAGGGGTTGTAGACAGAACCGGAGCGGTAGGAAAAATCAAATCAGTTTACTTCCGTGATCCGGATTATAATCTTATTGAAGTAAGTAATTATTATTAACAAAAACAGCTCTGTATCAGTTTATTACTATCCATTTTTTAGAATTTAATGTTCCTGGATTTCTAAAATACAAAATTGTCAGTATAAAATTCATATAAAATTTGCAAAAACCATTGAGAAAATCTATTTAATCTTTTATATTTCGAATTTAAAGCCTTAATTTTGCATAGAAATTCAGAAAATTCGGATTCTTTCAACAGGTTATGTACATGAAAAAAATGATGATCGGGCTTGCTTTGGCCTTATCCATCACTATTTGGGGGCAAAAAACTCCTGCAAAAGCAAACAATCTGACCCCTTACAGCTATCAGACTTTTAACTGTGACAATAAAGGGTATTTTGACTCGGCTAAATATAAAAAAGAAGAAATAGACGGGGTAAATAAACTGTTGTATCAGTTCAATGGCGTGGTATTTGACACCCAACCTGTTTTTAAAATTGCCCAGCTTGAAGAAATCCGTAAAAACAGAGAAACGTATTTACAGGAACTGGAAAAGCAGTATGAAGAAAAGAAAAAGGAACTGTACAGCCTTAAAGTAATTGATCTTCCTCAATGGAAAAAATTAATGGAAGAAACTATTGATTCTTTTGAGAATGAATATCAGCTTAATAAAGAAGAAATCCTTGCGTATTCTGATCCCACCACACTGAGAAACAGTAAATATTACGATACCTGCAGAGAACAGATTGATGCTATCTCCTCTCCCGACAGAGAAAAGATGTTTGCAGCATGGAGAGCGTATACTGAACTTAAAAGCAAAAATAATGCTGATCCAAAGGGTGTAATGGCAAGATTTGATGCCAAAATGAATGACCCTCAAAAAGAAGATTATGCATTAATTGATATGATTGGTCTGGGTTTTCACAACTGTGCCAACAGCAGTTTCAGACAAAAGCGTAATAATGAAGAGACCTCTTATAAAGATTTTGATAAGATTTTCACCAAGCTGAAGAGAACTTGTGATCAGCCGTAGGCTTATTAAATAGTTTGAAAGATTTAATCCTAAAAAATAGAATAGCAACACTCAGATTGAGTGTTGTTTTTTTATTGGTAAAGTTTCACAGAACGGTTAAGGAATGGTTAAAAGTGGGTTAATGGCTTATGATTTCTTTGAGAAAGGCTTCGTTACCTCTATTTTCGTACTTCTAAAACTATTCCATGAAATACATTGTTGCTTTCCTGACGTTGCTACTTTGCATAGCAGCATCAGCTCAAAAACCTATCTCTGTTCTTCCGTTTTTTCTGGAAAACAATTCTGTGTATGTATATTGTAAAGTCAATAAAACGGACAGTATTAAGTTCCTTTTTGATACCGGTGCAGATGGCTCTGTCATTAATAGTAATTCTAAGAAAAAGATTCCGCTGAAAATTGACGGAAAGTCTGAGAACAGAGGTTCCAACGGAGTAAATACTGTAGATTACAGCAGCCACAACACAATACAGTTTGGGAATATTGAGAAAAAAGAAATACGATTTACGCTTATTCCTTATGAATCTGTTCATTTTGACGGGGTTTTCGGAACGGATCTGATGAAGGGCAAACTCATTGAAATAGATTATCATAGAAATGAAATCCGGTTTTATGACGAAGATGATCTGCTTATGGATTTAACAGGATATGAAAAGGTAAAACTTCATATGATCGACAACTACCCTGCTGTAGAAAGCATTATCATGGTCAATGACAAAGAATACTCAGGATTCTTTGGGCTCGACAGCGGAGCGGATGATGTACTTACGATTGCTTCTCCTTTTGCAAATAAGAATGTTCTGGTAACAGCCATGAAAACAATAGGTAAAGCCACAGCACAAGGCTCCGATGGATCTGTATATGAAATGCCTGTTGTTCTTTGCCCAGCTGTTCAATTCGCTCAGAAGTATCTTTATAATCTCCCGGTTACCCTTTCCGGTTCTACTGAAGGAATTGATTCTACAGAAAAAATGGCGGGATTTTTTGGTAATCAATTTTTAAAAAGGTTCAATACAGTGATTGATTTCAAGAATGGATTTATTTATTTTAAACTGAATAAAAATTTGTACTCAGAGTTTAATTAGCTGTAAAAGTTAGTTTTACACATTCTACCTTCCTCTACATACTATAAATTCAATACAAAAAAACATTCAAATAAATTAATAATGAATAAGTTATGATTTTATGGATTTAATTTCTTAATTTTGCACCCCGAAAATAAGGATTAGAGATATGAAAAAAATTGGTGAACACAGAACACTTCTTGGAGTTGATAAAAACGTTACTTTAAGAGAATTAAAGACGATTTACAGAAATGTGATGAAAGATACCCATCCTGACAAATTCATTAATGATGAAGCAGGAAAACAGGAAGCAGAAGAAAAAAGCAAGTCTGTGATTGAAGCCTACCACTTTTTGGTAAGTATTAATCCTGAAACACAGGAAAAATATAAAGAAGAATATACTGAAACCATTACAAAATCTAATATTCAGGATTTCTATCTGGAGAAATCAATTTTAACCGTTCAGCACTTAAACGGAAATATGTATGAATATATGGGGGTTCCAAGAAATACCTATATCAAAATGATCAATGCTGATTCACCAAGCCGTTTTGCAAGAAGACATATCTACGGAAACTTCGTTTACAGAAAATCCGGAGAGGCTATGGCAGATTAATTTTTTCTACAACAATATAGAAGAGCTTCCAGTTTTACTGGAAGCTTTTTTGTTGCCCAAACCGGATGTTATGTTTTGGCTAAAGCCAATATTGGCTGTTATAAATTTAAGCGGGCTAAAGCCCACTCCTATTGAATATTTTCTTAATGTACAATAATCATCAATAGAAATGGGCTTTAGCCCATTTACAATAATAAAAATCATACAATGGCTTTAGCCAAAACCTATATAACTAAATTTTAAATCATCAAATATCAACAAAAAAGCGCCTCAGAAGATCTGAGGCGCTTTCGGTTAATTAAAGGTTTAATTTATTTATCCAAATGCTTCGGAGTAAATCCGTCTTCATTTAGCTCTCTGTGTACGTAATCTGCTTTCATTTCAGCTTCATAGTCTACTTTAGTATCTTTACCCATTCTTCTTAGAACGGAGTCAAATAAAGAGTATACTACCGGTACAATGATCAATGTAAGGAATAGTGATGATGTCAAACCACCGATTACTACCCATGCAAGACCTTTGTTCATCTCAGCTCCGGCCCCTGTTGCCAATGCGATCGGTAACATACCGAAGATCATCGCAATGGTAGTCATCAGGATCGGACGAAGACGGGCGTGGTTGGCTTGTACCAAGGCATCGTGCGTGTTTGCTCCGGCTGCTTTTCTTGCATTCGTAAAGTCAACGATAAGGATCGCGTTCTTCGCTACCAGACCAATCAACATGATCATCCCTAACATGGTAAAGATGTTCAGTGAGTTGGCAGTTAAGGCAAGGATTACCATTACCCCGATCATCGCTAGCGGGATTGAGAACAATACCACGAAAGGATATACAAAACTGTCATATAGTGAAACCATTACCAGGTATACCAATACAATAGCAGCCAATAATGCAATTCCTAACGTACCGAAACCTTCCTGCTGGTTTTCCATATCTCCACTCCAGATGTAATCTACACCTACAGGTTTTTTGGTGCTGTTCATGAACTGGTTTGCCCACTCATTAGCTACGTCACCTACCGGTCTACCAACAGCTTTCGCTCTTACTTTTACGGAAGGAGACTTATCTCTACGTTCAAGCAAACTTGGTCCTGAACCCATTTCCACGTTAGCAAACTGGCTTAAACGAACCTGCTGTCCCTGAGGGTTTGTAAACATAAGGTTTTTAACGTCATCAATAGACTGTCTGTTCACATCTCCGAAACGGATATTGATGTCATATTCATATTCTCCGGCTCTGAATTTTCCGTCAGTATTTCCGTTGAACGCGGTCTGCATCGTCTGTCCTACACTTGAAAGGTTTAAACCTAAAGCAGACATTTTATCTCTGTCAATACTTACCTGAACTTCCGGGCTACCTGTATCTGTTGACAATTCTGCATCTACTGCTCCAGGAACTTTTTTCAACAGCTCAAGGATTCTTGTTGCTTCTTTTACCGCGGTAGCGTTATCCGGAGCGGTTACAACCATTTCAATAGGAGCATTTTCAGCACCCATGATACCGATTGGAGCTGTTTTAAACTCAACTCCTGTGAATTTCTCTTCCAGCTGTCTTTTTATTTTTGCAGCTTTGATATTGGTACTTTCAGAACGTTCAGACTTATCTGTTAAGTTCACCTGAACCTCGGATTGGTAAGTAGTTGCCTGAGCTCCACCAAAACCTGTAGACTGCTGTCCTACTGTTGTGATAAGATCTACAACATCTTTATCATTTCTTAAGAATTTCTCAACATCTAATGTTAATTGGTTTGTCTTTTCAACGGTTGCATCTTTTGACAATTCCATTTGTACCAGGAACTGACCACGGTCAATTGGCGGGAAGAACTCACCTCCAATGAACCCGAATGCTACCAGCATGAATGAACTGATTAAAACAATAAATGTAATCACTACAGTTGAAATTCTTCTTAATGTCGTTTTCAGACACCATTCAAGAATTCCTGTGATCCAGTGTGTAAACTTGTCAATTAATCCTTCAAACCAAAGAATGAATTTCTCAAACCAGTTTTTACCTGTTAAATGTTCCAGTTTACCGAATCTTGATGATAACCAAGGAATGATGGTAAATGAAGCCAATAATGATAACAAGGTGGCAATAACTACCGTGACGCAGAACTGTGCCAGGATGTTGGCTACAAGACCTGAACTCATCGCAATCGGTAAGAATACCACCACAATTACCAAGGTAATCGCAGCAACGGTAAATCCGATCTCTGAAGCTCCGTCATACGCAGCTCTGATCTTACTTTTCCCCATCTCCATGTGACGGTAAATGTTTTCCAGAACTACAATCGCGTCATCCACCAGGATACCTACCACAAGGGATAGTCCCAGTAAACTCATTAAGTTCAAAGTATATCCCATAAGGTTCATTCCGATGAACGCTGCCACCAATGAAGCCGGGATAGAAACCATTACGATGAATGCGTTTCTGATACTGTGAAGGAATAGTAACATTACAATTGCCACGAGGATAATCGCTAAAAATAAGTCGAAAATAACGTGGTTGGCTGATTCAAGGGTAAATTCTGTCGTATCGTTTACGATTTTCACTTTTACTCCCTGAACTTTATAAGCTTCTTCTACTGTTTTAATTGTTTTCTGAACACTTTCAGATACTGCTACCGCATTGGCATCAGATTGTTTCTTAACCTGCATCAAAATCGTAGGAAACTGATTGAATCTCGCTACTTTTTCAACATCTTTCTGAGAGTCGAAAACTGTTGCGATATCAGATAAACGTACCTGAGCTCCATTTTTATTGGAAACAACAAGGTTGTTCATTTCCTCTGTAGATTTATACTTTCCTGAAAGTCTGATCGTAGATTTTGTAGTTCTCGTTTTCAAACTTCCTGTAGGGAAATCTAAGTTTGATGAAAGAATGGCCTGTTGCACGTCTCCGATTGAAAGTCCGTACCCCTGTAATTTTTTCTCATCAAGATTTACCTGAATCTCTCTCTCCTGTCCACCTACAAGGTCCACCTGAGCTACCCCATTTACACGGGAGAAAATAGGTTCAATCTTTTTATCCAATAAGTCATAAAGGTCCTTACTGTTCAGTTTATCCGATGAAATACTCATCGTGATAATCGGTAAATCATCTAAGGAGAATTTGTTCAGAGACGGTGCTTTTACATCTTCCGGAAGGTCTGCCAGAATCGCATTTACCTTTCTCTGCGCATCATTTAAAGCGTAGTCTACATCGGCTCCATCGTTCAGCTGAACCATGATTACGGATAAGCTTTCGTATGAAGAAGATTCTACTTTTTTAACGTTTTCCAAAGAACCTACGGCATCTTCAATCTTTCGGGTCACGGAGGTTTCCACCTCTGCAGGCGAAGCTCCAGGATAGACCGTAGAAATGGTTACCATGTTGGTTTCAAACTTTGGAATCAATTCGTATCCCATGAGCGTATAACTCAGGATACCTCCCAACGTCAGAATTGTAAATAATACAATTACCAGCGAGGGTCTTTTGATCGATATTTCTGCTAACTTCATAGATCTGCTACTTTATAATGTTCACTTTAGATCCGTTGTCCAGGTTGATCTGTCCGCTGGTAACCACCTGCTCTCCTCCATTCAATCCGCTTAAAATCTGAACTTTATCTCCGTAAACTTTTCCGATGGTTACTTTGATCAATTTAGCAACACCATTCTGGACAACGAATAATTGTCCTGAGCTTACTCCGTTAACAAAGGCTTCTGCAGGAACGGTCAGCATATTCTGAGTTTCTGCGCCATTGTTTGTACTGAATTTAGCCGTTGCATACATACCAGCCTTAAGGTTTCCTCTGTTTTGTACTTCAATTTCAACAGGGAAATTAAGAGAAGCATCACTTTTAGGAGCGATGAAAGTAATTCTACCTACGAAAGAATCTTCCGGAAGAACATTTACTTTAATCGGAACTTCCTGACCTAACTGGATTTTTCCGATCTGGCTTTCATCTACCAAAACAGATAGTTTCAGACTGTTGATATTAACGATTTCAAACATCGATGTTCCAGGAGAAACCACCGTTCCGGGCTCAACCATTTTCTTGTTGATGGTACCGCTGATTCCTGCACGGATGCTTGTATCATTTACTTTTACACCTTGTGCTCTTACTGCAGCCTGAGCATTTTTCAGCTGTAGTCTTGAGTTGTCAAGCTGTTGTTTTGTAACTCCGCCTGTTTTATATGCGTTCTCATAGCGTTGGTTATCAATAATAGCATTCTGTAGATTGTTCTGAGCCTGGGTAACATCCACTTCGATAGCATCTTTTTTGATCGTTGCCAAAACCTGTCCTGCTCCTACCCTTGAACCCTCTTTTACCAGAACGCTTACGATACGTCCTGATATTTCAGAAGACTGGTTCATTTCCTGCTTAGGAATAAAAGTTCCGTTGGCTGAGTAGTCTGTATCAATATTTTCTCTTGTAACGGTTACAATATTAACATTGATCTTATCTACCTGCTTGGCAACTTCTTTTACTTCCTGCGTCTGTTTTTCTTTGTTACCGGCAATCTTGTAAGCGGCTAAACCAACCAGTACAGCTGCTACGATGATATATATTAAAGTTTTTTTCATTTTAGTTTATTATAAGTTTTGTAGTGTGTTTAGTTCACCCTTAGCTTTTATCAGCTTGATCTCTGCCTGTTTATAATCCAGCAATGCATTGGAATAGTTCTGTTTTGCCTGCGTAAGAGCATTTTCAGAATCCAGCACTTCCGTAAGTGTTGCCAATCCATACTGGTAGTTTGACTGGGTATTTTTCTGAACTCTTTCTGCCAGTCCTACATTATCTTTCATGCTTTCGAGATTGATCAATGCATTTTCCATATTGGTAACGGCATTTTTATAATCTAAACTTAAGCTCAGCTGAGTGTTTTCAATATCAACATCAAGATCCTGAATATCTATTTCTGCCTGGTTGATTTTCGCTTTGGTAGCTCCACCCGTGAAAATAGGAATATTGACATTCAAACCAATTGCTGAAAAATCGCTCCAGAGAACGCCTTTACTAAGGCCATTGGTCAATGGGAATTTGGCTCCGTTAGCTCCCCATCCGTAGTTCGCCGTAAGATTTACTGATGGATAAAGATAAGCTTCAGTCGCTTTTTTATTGAAAACCAAAAGTTCCCTGTTTTTATTTAAAACTTTAAGCTCTGTACGATCATTAAGATTTACGTTGCTCGCAATCAGCTCAGGTTTTGGTTCGATTTGTTTTTCTTCAAGCTCGATGTCTGTAGAAATCGGGATTCCCATATAAAACTTAAGGGCATTTTTTGAAAGTTCAACAGAGTTGATTAAAGCCTGCTTGTTGGAACCGATATTGGTGAGCTGAACATTGGTTCTGTCCAAATCGATTGCTTTTGCCAAACCGTTATCAACCAAACTTTTAATAACATTTCTTACTTTTTCAGTATTGGCATAGCTGGCTGTTACCGTTTTAAGGTTTTCCTCCTGTACGAACACCTGATAATAAGCTGTTGCAACATTTTCAATAATCTGTTCATTGGTTAACTGAGCATTCAGTACATAGAACTCTCTAGTTGATTTTGCAGCTTTCAATCCTGTAAAGACTCTCTGATCAAAAATCGCCTGCTGAAGTTGTACAGAAGCTGTTGAACCCCAAGGCTGCCCAAACTGAGCTCTGATTTTCTCACCTCCAAATTCCAGCAAAGATTCCTGAATAATCGGATTATAGGTTAAACCTGCCGTAGCACTGACCTGAGGAAGGGCACCGGCTCTGGCTTCATCAATCTTGTATTCGGCTTTTTTCACCTGTAAAGCAGCTTTTTTAGCTTCTGCTTTATTTTGAAGTGCCTGTTTAATAGCTTCCTGCAGGGAAACCTGCTGCTGGGCAGACATCAGTGTTGAGCCGAAAATCATAAATGCTGAAGCTATCCCAATTTTTAGCTTTGTAGCAGTTATACGTTTTCTATTCATAATTTTATACTTCGTTTATTTTTTATTTAATTTTCATTCATTATTTATTTCTATTTGACGAATCATTTTCAGAAATACTTTAGTTTTTTTAGTTTTTGAACAACATATTGATAATAATCTCTTTTCTTTCAGAAATAATTTTATCATATTCTTCATCATTAATTAAAAGATTTTCCATAAATAATGGTCTTATTGCACTTGGAAATACCAGCAATGAAACCATATTCAGAATAAACTGAACCGGAGCCATTTTCTCAATATTTCCCAATTCCATTTCTTTTTCAATATCCTTGTACATATCGTTCAGGATATCCTCCTCAATTTCTCTGTGATGGCAGGTTCCTTTATTGATCTGTGACACGATATACGTTTCCAGATACGGATACTGAAGGCTTGTGGAAAGACTGCTTTCTATGAATTTGCTGATCTTTTCTTTAAAAGGAAGAGCTGAATTCTGAATGATCTTCGATTTTTCCTGTTCTACTCTTTGCGCTTCATCAAAGATGATCTGGATAAGCTTATCTCTTGAACGGAAATAATAATTAATAAGGGTTCTGTTCACTCCTGCTTCATCTGCAATCTCCTGCGTAGTAGCATCAAACTTTCCTTTCACAAAGAATAAATTCTTCGCTGTCTCCTTGATCAATTCCTGTGTTTGGTCTTTTTTTGCTTGATTTGACATTTTTGTTAAACAAATTTGTGCAAATTTATAGTAAAAATTATTTTTGACAAAATTGTTAAACAAAAAAATTAAACACATTTGTCATGACATGCATCATGTTTGTTCACATAAGTTTGTTATTACTTAATGTTTAATGAGAAAGCTATTTTTATATCTTTGCCGCAAAAATTAATAACTGATGAAGAAAATTCTTTCGCTGTTCATGGTTTTGAATGCGGTACTTCTATTTTCACAAAATTTGCTTTGGCATTTTCAAACCAAAAGTTCTATTATAGAATCTCAGCATTATATTGCTTTTAGTGATACAGATTCTCAAGGAAATATTTATGTTGGAGGAAGATATGGACGTTTTGCATTTCCCAGCATTAATAGCATTACATTTGATAATATTACAAAAACCAGCAGTGCAGATGAAGATTCAAGAGCTGTTATTGCAAAACTTGACAAGAACAAAAATGTAATCTGGGTAAAAGAAATCAGATCAAAATATTCATCATCCTTAAATTCCTTAGTTGTAGATAAACAGGACAATCTTGTATTTACAGGATATACAGATGGGCATGATTTAAAACTGAACCCTAACTCAGAGACTATTTTTGATACAGGGATTAACTCCGGTAGTTCATTCATGGTAAAGCTAGATACTAACGGAAACTTTGTCTTTGGGAATATTTATAATTATGTTTATAATATGGCCTGTACCATTGATTTAGATAACAATATCATCTCTACAGGAAATTATACAAACTACCCTCCACAATTTCTTACTGATTTGGATCCTAATCCTAATGCAGTATTTTATCTGCCTCCTCCAAGTGGTTTATTTGTTATGAAGAATACTTCCGCTGGAGCTTTTTCATGGGCCCGCCCTCTCCATGCTCACAATACCCCATCAATACATGCAGTAAAAACTGATCATAACAAAAATATTATTATTCTTGGAAACTTTGAAGCGTATTTGAAAATAGATAATAACTCTTTTCCTTCTACCAGTGTTAATTACAATCAGGGTTTTTTGGCAAAATTCAATACTAACGGAAATTTCACGTGGTATCAACCATTAACCTATTTAAGTGCCTATCTTGGGACTGCAAACTCAAAGATTGAAATTGATAACGCTAATAATATTTATACTGCCAGTAATTATTACAATGCACAAAATATTACTTTTCCAAATACCACAATAAATGCTCCTGCTGATGGACGTACAATGATCTATAAAATAACCCCCAATGGTCATTTAGTATGGAACTCCCTCATCAAAGGAGACGTAAGCTATGACTTTCGTTCTATTAAGCTCAATGCTGACAATACTATAAATTTCTTTGTGCGTTATGCTGATAATATGATTAAGGTTATCAATGGAAATAATAATACAGAAGAAATTGTAAAAAGAATAGACCTAGGGCTTAATTACAGTTATTTATCAAATGATGCTCAGACATATTATTTAAAATTCAGAAATGATGGTAAACTAATATTCAATAAAAGTGATTTCTCTTCTTATACTTTTGACCAAAGTATAGATTATGAAGGAAATATGATTCTTGCCGGAAATTATGATGGATATCAGGACTTTAATCCTGATCAGGATATTAAAGAAATAAAATATACAAATAATGATATAAGCTCTTTTATTCAAAAGTTTGGCAAATGTTATAACGGAACTCCAGATGGAGATAAAATACAAACATTTTGTTCATCAATCAATCCAACAGTACATGATCTATACCCTAATACATCCTATACAACCTGGTATGATTCTTTAATATCCACTACACCTCTAAGTAGCACTACTCCTTTACAGAACAACATTATTTATTATGCTTCTGTTCAGGATGAATCTTGTCCTTTTAATAACAAGAGATTAGCTGTAAAAGTGATCATTAAAAATGCACCTCTCAAACTTACAGTAATTGACTTCTATTTTTGCAGTAACGTTAATCAGATGAGTTTGTATCAACTGAACATTAATAATAACCAAAATATTAGATTCTATGATGCAGCTGGCAACTTAATTAGCAGCTCATCCTATATTATTGAAGGAGCTCAATATTATGTTACTGAACAAAATACGGAATGCGAAAGTGAAAAAGCTCCTTTTAAAGTATTTTCAATACAAGGTGCTACCCCTACAGGAAACACTCCACAAACTTTCTGCACAACCAATAATCCTAAAATCTCTGACATCCAGATCACAGGTCAGAATATAAAATGGTATGATGCGGCAGGAAATATTGTACCTGCAACAACTGTTCTTATTAATGGGCAAACCTATTATGCTTCTCAGACTATTAATGGATGTGAGAGTAATAAATCAGCTATCCAGGTAACAGTAAATAACACACCTAAACCAACAGGAAATGTAGATCAGGATTTCTGTGCTTCTGCAAATCCTACAGTAGAAAAGATCATTGTAACAGGAACATCCCTTAAATTCTATGATGCAGCAGGAAATATAATTCCGGTGACCGCTCCTCTTGTAAGCGGACAAACGTACTTTGTAACCCAGACAATTAACAACTGTGAATCTGAAAAACTGGCAATTACAGTAACTTTATCTACCAATAATGTGCCCGCAAAAGACATTACGCAGGTACAATGTAATACAAGTACTGCTAATTCAATGGTTGTTAATCTTCACTCATATGAAGCAAGTATTATTAATAATCCAGGGAATTATATTTTCACTTATACTGACACTTCAGGAAACCCTATTTCTAATCCTTCTGCTTATATTTTGAATGTCGGGACAACCCTTATCCACATAAGGGTTTCAACTCCTGACGGATGTTTTAAGGTGGTGAGATTAAACCTTACGCTTAATCCAAAACCTATTGTTCTGCTTCCTGATATGCTTGATTTCTGTGAAGGAAAATCGGTTGTTTTAGATCCAGGCCCTGGATTTAAGTCTTATGAATGGAGTACCGGAGCAACCACTCAAACGATTACAGTATCTACTCCAGGGACATATACTGTTAAAGTAACCAACGTTTTCGGATGTGAAAGTACAAGCTCTACCCAGGTAAGCTATTCTGTTTTAGCACATATTGTTTCTGTCAATATCACGAACAATACAGCGACCGTTATTCTTTCTCAGAGCGGAAACTTTGAATTTTCTTTAAATAATTTCACATGGCAGGATTCCAATATTTTCACCAATTTAAGTATGGGAGAATACACCGTTTATGTGAGAACAAAATCCGGTTGTATTATCGGGCAGAAGAACTTCTCGATTTTCAATATACCCAATGCAATCAGTCCCAACGGTGATGGAATCAATGATACATGGAGAATTGCAGGATTGGAAAATTATCCAGGAACGGAGGTAAGTTTATATGACAGAAGAGGTGCTGTAATCTACAAAGAGATTATCAGAAATAAACCTTTCCAGTGGGACGGAAGATATGAATCCCATCCTATTTCTACAGGAAATTACTGGTATACCATAAAAGTTTCTGATGGAAGAATCTACAACGGATGGCTTCTGATTAAGAACAGATAGTAAAATAAAAACGAGCAGAAATTCTGCTCGTTTTTTGTTTTTATAATAATTTGATCTTATCGTCTGAAATATCGATGATCTTATCTTTATAAAGTCCTCCGATTGCTTTTTTAAAATTTTTCTTACTCATCTGAAGTTCATCTTTAATCTCTTCGGGAGATGATTTATCAGAAACATACAGAAGTCCGTAGTTTTCTTCCAGTTTGTTCAGAATCTTTTGTTTAAACTCGTCAATATTTTCAAATCCTTCCGGCTGTAAAGAAACATCTATTTTACCGTCTTCACGGATCGCTTTGATAAATCCTGTTTCTTCTGACAACGGATATAATTTTTTGAAAACATCGGAAGCATAGATCAAACCAATGTATTGTTTGTTGATGATCACATTCCAGCCCAGTTCACTTTCATTCATCATAATCAGATCTACCTTATCCCCTTTTGTGAACGGAAGTTCATCATACTGAGGATTTCTCTTGAACTTCGTGGTACCGGTAATCAGTTCCATATCTTCGTCTACATAAATATAAACCAGATATCTTTTGCCTTCGATGATTTTGGTTTTCTGCTGCTTGTAAGGAATAAATAAATCTTTAATGATTCCCCAGTCCATAAAAGCTCCGCTCGGAAGACTTTGCACACAGCTCATTACTGCAAATTCACCTACTTCCGCCAATGGGATCTCAGTAGTTGCTTTTAGTTTATCGTCATCCTGATACACAAAAACTTCAACATCCTCACCTGTTTCTTTTTCATCCTGAATAAAGATTTTGGGTAGAAAAGCCTTTTCACCGGATTCATCTACGAGGATCCATCCTGAATTAATTTTTTCTGAAATTGTTAAAGTTTGAGTTTTTCCGAGTTGCATTGATGATAAAATTAGCTGACAAAGGTACGGAAATTTGAAGATGCTATCCTAGTCTATATAATTATAATTGTTTTAATTGCTTTACAAAAAGTTATGAAACTATGAAAAATGTAATGTTTTAAAGATATGTTTTGGCTGAAGCCAATGAATTGATTGTATAAAATAAATGGTCTAAAGCCCGTTTCTATTGAACATTATAAGTTCGAAATATAATCCATCAGCTCACGTTTGCTGCTTTCAAAATCAAAAGCATCATAAACCAAGAAATAACGGTCTTTATCTGTACAATTCTGGTACATCGATTTAGCGAGTGCCAATTTCTTATTATCAAAACTGAGCGCTTTCACCAGATCTCTTATTTGTACTGAAGTAAACATAGAGGTACGCATCTGCTGATTTATCATCTTAATTTTCCCTTCATCAAAACTCTCATTGTTCATCATCATATCAAAAAACTGACGGAAAGAATGATTATCCATCACATTTCCCTGAAGAGACCAGTCTCCGGAGTGATTTCCGTAAGGATTGTTCCAGATATCGTTCCAGTCATTAAATCCATATTGATTTTGCACAGGATAAGAATCCAGAAGATAGAGACCCTCGTTGGTAAAGAAATCCAGCACCATTCTGTTGTTATTACGAAGCATCAATGTTGTTCTATAGATCAGAAAGCCATTCTCATAGATTGAAATGGGCATTCTCCCTGATGATAAATCAAAGAACCTATACTTTCCTGAACCGTTTGCCATCATCTGATCACCAACTTCCACAGTAAAAAATCCCTGTTCAGGAATTCTCAGAAAAACTTCTGCATAACCGTAGTTTCTGTTCCATTGATAATTAGGATTTTTTATTCTATTTTCATTTCCTCTTTTCAGAGTTGTATTATTTCCAGATCTCGGTTGATCAAAAGTTTTATTTCTTTCATCCGAGCTTTTAGAGGTTCTCATTTCTGTAGTGGAAGCCTCATTTTTTAATAATTCTCCTGCCTTTCCTGCTTCCTGTGCCCATGAACTGATTCCCGCCAAAAGCATCCAACTGATAAAAATCTTTTTCATACATTAAATTTTCAAATACGATCTCCATTTTCATGCCAAAAGCACCACAAAAAAAGCTGTTTCCATAAGAAACAGCCTTTAATTTTAAATATTTAAATGATTAAATCTTTTAATCAGATATTACATATGAATAGGTCTTTTTGCCGTAGCATCCAATGCCGCTTCTTTGATCGCTTCTGCATAGGTTGGGTGAGCGTGTGAACTTCTTGCGATGTCTTCAGCACTTGCACGGAATTCCATAGCAATTACTCCTTCAGCAATAAGGTCAGCAGCTCTTGCTCCTACGATGTGCATTCCTAAAACCTCATCTGTTTTTTCGTCTGCAATAATCTTCACAAGACCGTCGATATCACCACTTGCACGGCTTCTACCTAAAGCTCTCATCGGGAAAGATCCTACTTTGTAAGCAACACCTTCTTCTTTTAGCTGCTCTTCAGTTTTACCAACTCCAGCAACTTCCGGCCATGTATAAACAACACCAGGAATCAGGTTATAGTTGATGTGAGGCTTTTGTCCTGCCAATGTTTCAGCAACGAAAACTCCTTCTTCTTCAGCTTTGTGAGCCAGCATCGCACCTTTGATAACGTCACCAATTGCATAGATATTAGCAACATTCGTCTGTAAGTGGTCGTTTACTTTTACTCTTCCTCTTTCGTCAAGTTCAACACCTGCTTTTTCAAGACCAAGACCGTCTGTGTAAGGTTTTCTACCTACAGAAACCAAACAGTAATCTCCTTCTACAACTACTTCTTCACCTTTTTTATCTTTAGCCGTGATCTTTACAGTATCTCCGTTTCTTTCAACTGCAGAAACCGCAGTAGAAAGCATAAATTTCATTCCTTGTTTCTTAAGAACTTTAGTCAATTCTTTGCTTAAAGCTCCATCCATTCCAGGGATGATTTTATCCATAAATTCAACAACAGTTACCTGAGCTCCTAATCTAAGGTATACAGAACCAAGTTCAAGACCGATAACTCCACCACCGATTACTACTAAGTGCTTAGGAATTTCTTTAAGGTTTAAAGCTTCCGTAGAAGTAATCACTCTTTCTTTGTCTAAAGAGATGAAAGGTAATGTAGATGGTTTAGAACCTGTTGCAATAATGGTATATTTAGATTCGATCGTTTCAGAAGAACCGTCGTTTTTTGTCACTTTAATCTGAGTAGCAGATTCGAAGCTTCCTACTCCTTCAAAAACAGTAATCTGATTTTTGTTCATCAGATAGCTGATTCCGTCTGTATTCTGCTTGATCACTTCGTTTTTACGCTCGATCATTCTCGCGATATCTGCTTGAGGCTCGTTAATGATGATTCCGTGACCTGCAAAATTGTGTTTTGCATTTTCGAAATGCTCAGAGCTGTCAAGAAGCGCTTTTGACGGAATACATCCAACGTTAAGACAAGTTCCGCCTAAAGTTGAATATTTTTCAATAATTGCTGTTTTGAAACCTAATTGTGCTGCACGGATAGCAGCAACATAACCACCGGGACCAGAACCTATTACGGTAACATCGAATTGACTCATGTTATTGTATGAATTTGTTTATTATTATCTATCTTAATTCTCACAAATTTACATATAAATTACCAAGCACCAAAGTGAGTTTTATCAATTTTAAAAATGATAATTATATGCTTTAGTTTGATGAAAAGTATTATTTTATGAACTTTATATTTTCTTCATTCCCTTTTTTGAGATAAATTGCGGTAAACACAAGAGGTTTGTCAGATGACGCATTGTCAAAATGAAGGATTTTCACATTTTTAGGTTCGTAAAAAGCATCTCCCTCATGAAGTACCACTTTTTCTTTTCCTTGGATCTGAAAAACAGCTTCACCGGAATTGATGATTCCCAAAACGGGACAGGGATGCAGATGTTCAGGAGCTCCTTGTCCGGCGGCCATTGTTATTTCCTGAATTTCGGTAGATTTCATTTTCTGATCAAGAGCTGTTTTTAACAATTCTTTTCTGGAAATGGCCTTCTGCTGAGCCGTCATTACAACAGTATTCAGCATCAAAATAACAATGATAAATGGTTTCATGGATTTGATATTATTAAATCAATACAAATATTACAGATTCAATTTTCCCTGTCCGAATTCGCCTGTACTTTCAAAAAATGAACCACCATACACATACCATTCAAGGCCTTCCAGAAATTCTACTGCATTTTCAGGAGTGATCTGAGGACGGTCTTTTTTCGAAACAATTCCTTTGTACCATCTCCCTGATTTAGGATAATGCTCATATTCCACAAAATAATGAATCCATATTCTTTGGCACAACTTGCACTGTTGAATCGTTACTTCTCCATATCTTCCGTTGGTATGATCAATTCCTAATGCTGAGCTTCTATATTCTGTATAGCTGGAGTTCGGTTTCTCGCAGGCGCATCCTAATTTTTGGATTTTATTCATGAATGAAAAAATTGGTTTTCAGATAAAATTTATAACTCCAAAAGTAAGAAATTAACAGCCTATAAAGCAAATAGGGCTATGAAGGTTTGATCAGATCCAACAAAACCTTTTCATATTTATCCAGAATAATATTCTTCGAGAACCTTGATTTAATAGAGTTTTTTATGGCATCTCTGTTATAATTGCTCTGCAGTACCTTTACAATCTGCTGGGCAAAGCCATCATAGTTTTCAATATTGGCAACTTCACCATTTACATTATGCTGGATGATTTCATTGATTCCGCCTGGACAGTTATTGGCTAAAGAATAAGTTCCGCACGCTCCTGCTTCCAGAAGAACGTTGGGAAAACCTTCGTATCGTGAAGAAAGCACAAATAAATCTGCATATTTCAGATATTGGTAGGGATTTTCCTGTCTGCCGTGGAAAATCACTTTTTTCAATCCTAAAAGCTCTTTTGTCTGAAGCAGAAGATCTTTGTCTTTTCCATCTCCTAAAATATGAAGCATAATGTTTTCATTCTTCAGCCTTGAAAAAACTTTCAGCAAGTTATCAAACCCTTTTCTGGAAGACAGATTTCCAATGGCCACTACATTTTTATAATTGTATTTGAAACATTCAGGTTTTAAAGAAACAGCCATTTTATCTTCAATAAAATCAAAGTCTACAGGATTATTGATTTTGATAATTTTTTTCTTTTTAATATTAAAATTATCCACAAGATCTTTCATCATATCATCACTTTGAGCAATGATTCTCTGATAGTTATTGTAAAAATTATAGAAAAACTTAATCTCTTTGCGGGTTACATGCTGAGTCACCACATTAGTTTCCCTTGCAATGAATTTTGTTCTTGGAAAAAGTTTTATGAACAGGGACAAATAAGCATTTACTTCACCAAAACCGGAGAATACAATATCTGGTTTCCTTCTATAGATTTCTCCTAAAATGGGTTTTAAAGAATGTCTTATTCTTTCAGTATTAATATCAATAATTTCAACATCTTTTTTCAGAAAATTCAAATATCCGCCTTGTTTACGTAACAGCAAAATCTTAGGCTCAAACCGATCTCTGGAAAGATGATTCGCTATTGTGGTAACAATCCTTTCTGCGCCCCCGGTTTCTAAGTCCGGCAGAATAAATATGACAGATATTTTTTTCATCTTATCAAAGTTACTAAAAAGTTTGGTTAAAAGTCAAATATCGGAAGGATGAAGATTACTGTTTTGATAGCAATTAACAGAAATTAACTTAGCTTTAAAATCTGATTTTATTTACTATCTATTATACAGCTAATACGCTATAAAAATAAAGTAAGCCTTTCTAATGAAAAGCTTACTTTATTTAATTAATATTTTCTTAATTTGCTACGTCACTGATGAATTTAATTCTCAACATTCTTACTTCTTCATCAGATAATTCATCCCCGAATTCATCCAGCAATACTTTCATACTGTCGCTTTCAGATTCGTTCATGAATTCCATGAATCCGTCTACAATGTCTTCATCAAAATTATCTTCAATATAATAATCGATATTTAGTTTTGTCCCCTGATAGACAATTCTTTCCATTTCTTTAAGAAGTTCATCCATAGAAAGGTTTTTAGCTCTTGCTATATCTTCAAGGTCAATCTTTTTATCAGTGCTCTGGATGATGAAAACTTTATGGCTGGATTTATTGGCCACCTGTTTTAATACCATATCCTGAGTACGTTCGATATTGTTATCTTCTACGTATGTTTTGATGTAATCTGCGAATTCTTTACCATATTTTTTGGCTTTTCCTTCACCTACACCATAGATTTTGGTGATCTCATCTACACTTATTGGATACTGAACCGTCATATCCTCCAAACTTGGATCCATAAATACTGTATATGGTGGAATTCCATGTTTTTTGGCTACTTTCTTTCTTAATTCTTTCAACAGGTTGAAAAGGTTCTGATCCAGCCCTCCTCCAGCCTGCTGCTGTACCTGGTCGCTCTCAGCTTTTGCCTGAGTAAGATCAAATTCACGGTCTTCAGCAATTAAAAAGATGTCTTTAGATTTACCATTCAGTACACTTTTTCCTTTCTCTGTAATTTTTAAAACCCCGTAGGTTTCAATATCTTTCTGTAAAAAATTCTGAACAGTGGCCTGTCTCAAAATTGTTTTCCAGTAATTATCTTTTTCGTCTTTCCCAAAACCAAAATGAGAACTTTGTTCCAGCTTATAAGATTTTGTTACCGCATTTTCTTTTCCTACGATAACGGAAATCAGGTCTTTAGATTTGAATTTTTCTCCTGTATCACTGATCAGCTTCAGCGCCTTTTTTAAATCTGCTGTAGCATCCTTTAATTTTGGTGGATTGGATGAATTGTCACACATCTTGGCTCCGTCTCCGTTTACCGGATCGAAACTTTCTCCAAAATAGTATAGGATATATTGTCTTCTGCTCATGGAAGTTTCCGCATAACCTACCACTTCATTCAAAAGCTGTAATCCGATCTCTCTTTCTGAAACGGGTTTTTGAGCCAGGAATTTCTCCAGTTTTTCAATGTCTTTCGGATCATAGAATGCCAGACAATGACCTTCGCCTCCATCTCTTCCCGCTCTTCCGGTTTCCTGATAATAGCTTTCCAATGATTTCGGGAAGTCGTAATGAATGACAAAACGGACATCCGGTTTATCAATTCCCATCCCGAAGGCAATGGTAGCCACAATTACATCTACTTCTTCCATCAGGAATTTATCCTGATTCGCTACTCTCACTTTTTGGTCAAGACCGGCATGATAAGGTAGAGCGTTGATGCCATTTACCTGCAGAAGCTGGGCAAATTCTTCCACTTTTCTACGGCTCAGACAATAAACAATTCCTGATTTCCCTTTATGCTGATTGATAAATTTAACGATTTCCTTATCTACATTGATTTTAGGACATACTTCATAATATAGATTAGGACGGTTAAAACTTTCTTTAAATACCAATGCATTGGTCATTCCTAAAGTTTTCTGGATATCATCCTGAACCTTAGGAGTAGCAGTAGCCGTTAAAGCAATCACCGGTACATTGGCGATTTTGTCAATAATCTGTTTCAGATTTCTGTATTCTGGTCTGAAATCATGTCCCCACTCTGAAATACAGTGAGCCTCGTCGATAGCAAAGAAAGAAATTTTCACTTCTTTCAAAAAATCCAGGTAATCATCTTTAATTAATGATTCAGGAGCTACATACAGAAGTTTGGTTTTGCCGCTTTTGATATCGTCAAAAACCTGTTTGGTCTGCGTTTTGTTTAATGATGAATTCAGTACGTGTGCTACCCCATCATCAGATGAAAGGCCGTTCACGGCATCTACCTGATTTTTCATCAACGCTATTAAGGGCGAAACTACTATTGCTGTTCCTTCCGAAATAAGAGCCGGAAGCTGGTAACATAATGATTTTCCGCCACCTGTAGGCATTAAAACAAATATATCCTTCCCATTCAATAGGTTATCTATAATCTGTTCCTGCTGGCCCTTAAATGTAGAAAACCCAAAATACTTTTTCAATTCGCCTGATAAATTGGCTTTTTTTGCGCTCATCTAATTTTCTATTGCTAAATTTGCATCTCACCCAAAGTTATAAAAATTCTGCTTAAAATAAAAGCGAACGAATTTATAAAAAATAAAATTTATATTAAATATTCTTTTTAAAATATAACGTTTTTTATAAACTTTTTTGTATACCTTATCATCGTAAAATGGATAGAACCAACATTATATCAATTGCAAAAAGCACTTTAGAAATAGAAATTTCTGAACTTGAAAAATTAAAAAACAGAATAGATGACCAATTTGCCCAGGCTGTAGAGATCATTCACTCGGCAAAAGGAAAGCTCATTGTAGTAGGAATAGGGAAATCTGCCCATGTGGGTAACAAAATTGTGGCTACCTTAAATTCTACAGGTACACCTTCTCAGTTTTTACATGCTTCGGAAGCTATTCATGGAGATCTTGGAGTTATTCAGAAACAGGATGTTGTTTTATGCATCTCCAATTCCGGAAATTCTCCTGAAATTGCCAATCTGGTTCCTTATTTAAAAGATTATTCTTCTGCCTTGATCGGAATGACGGGAAATAAATCCAGTAAACTGGCAGAGTTTTCAGAAGTTATTCTGGATACTCATGTGGATGTCGAAGCGTGCCCGAATAAACTGGCTCCTACAAGTTCTACAACTATACAAATGGCTTTGGGAGATGCTTTAGCTGTTGCTTTAATGGAACTGAACGATTTTAAAGCTAATGATTTCGCCAAATTTCACCCTGGAGGAAGCCTAGGAAAGAATCTTACGTCTAAAGTAGAACAGTTTCTTTCTTCCCAAAAACCTCAGGTAACAGAAGATTCTTCGATAAGAGATGTCATCATTTCCATCAGTGCTTCAAGCCACGGAATTACAGTCGTGACCAATGAAGATCAGATTATTGGTGTTATCACAGACGGAGATTTAAGAAGAATGCTGATGAAAGGAGAAGATATCAGTAAAGTATTGGCTAAAGATATCATGTCTGCCCGTCCAAGAACAATTGAAAAGGAAGCTCTGGCTAAAGAAGCCATGAAAGTTCTGAAAGAAAATAATATCGGCCAACTTGTAGTAACGGAAAACGGAAAATATTTCGGGATTATAGACCTGCATAAACTGCTGGACGAAGGGATTAACTAGAATTCAAATAATAGATTTCAGGCATTATACCTTCGGATCAGCATTTTAATTAAATATTTTTAAGGTATTATGATGATTATTGTCTACTTACTGATTCTATTCCCAATATTTTTGAAAAAATATCTTGACTATCAGGATTCACAAAGTAATAAGGTACATCATTTTCCGTTGGAACCTGATCATGGGCCTGAATATTCTACTCATGATAGAAATTCGTACTATGATCAAAAAAGTCAGGACTATTTTGATCGTGTCATACGATGCCTGATCTTCTGTACTTATGATGATAAAAAGTTTCATTCTGTTGCAGACTGCCTGTCTCTGACAGATATCGGAGATGATTTGCGTATATTCTCATACAGCGAAGAAATAGAATCGTTATTCAGGAATAAGTTCATCAACGAATCACTGAGACAGAAAATATCAGATTTTAAAAAGGTGTCGGATGAAGTCACAGAAGAAGAATGGGTTTTCGAATCAATAGATCTTAGCCATGATGAAAGGTGGAAAAAAATCAACTTAGCCGCAGAAGACCTTTTAACAGAAATGAATATTAAAGAAAGGGATTTTAATTTTGCTTTATATGTACCTCGATAATTTTAAAAACCAACATCGGTCATTTAATTAAATATTTTATAAATTTGCGCTTTAAAATTTTATTCTGTGAGTGATGGTAAAGACATGTCCTTCCTTGGACATATAGGAGAATTAAGAGGGCATCTGATCCGTTCGATTATTGCTATCATAATTGCGGCTTTTGTGGTTGGTTTTAATATCAACTGGATTATGGACCATATCTTTTTTGGGCCTACCAGAAATGATTTCCCGACTTTCAGAGTGGTTAATCATTTTTCAAGAATGATTTTGGGGGAAGACAGTATTCATCTTCCAAAGGACTTCCCTGTTCGTGTACAGAGGTTGTATCAGCAGTTCAATGTAATGATGGCTGTTTCAATTTTTGGAGGAATGGTGGCTGCATTTCCTTATATTGTTTGGGAACTGTGGCGTTTTATTGGCCCAGCTTTACATCCAAGAGAAAGAAAAAACTCTATTTATATTATTAATGCGGTATGGATTCTTTTCATGACCGGAGTATTATGCGGTTATTTCCTTATACTTCCGTTCGCCGTTAATTTCGGGGTTATTTTTAAAATCTCAGACATTATCGTTCCGCTTTATGATTTAAGTGATTATACCACTTTATTTTTACAGGTGGTTTTGGGTATGGGCGTTATTTTCCTTTTCCCGATTTTGATCTACTTCCTTACGAGCATCGGAATTCTGACGCCTACATTTATGAAAACCTACCGTCGTCATGCTATTGTTCTGATTATGGTAGTGGCTGCAATTATTACCCCGGCAGATGTTCTGAGTATGTTGATGGCCGCATTCCCGCTGCTTATTTTATATGAATTCAGTATTATGATGTGTACGTTCACTTATAAAAAAGTACAGAAGAGCAACGCAAATCTTCCTGCAGTACAGAAATAAAAGTATTTTTTACTAAGAAAGCTTAAGTGCTACTATTCAATTTGAATGGTAGCACTTTTTTTATTTAAAAAAATCAACCTTAATTATATTTATTCTTAATATAATTAAAAATAACGATAAAATTCAACTAAAATTATAAAGTTGGGAGTAATTAACAATCTATCACTAACTAAAGATTAAAAAAAATACACTATATTTAAAACTTCAATAACAACAATAAAAAAATATGAAAAAGAGAATTATTTTCGTCTGTGCATTGGCTTTAAGTCTAAGTGGTTTACAGGCACAACGCTGGGAACCAGTCTTGGAAAAAGTTACGCCCGTAAGAAAAGAAGTAAAAGTAGAATATGCCTACAAATTTGATCTTTCTGCATTAAGAAATCAACTAAAGAATGCTCCTGAAGCAGGAAAAGGAGGAAGCGCTGTAATCGTTTCTCTCCCTACAGCAGATGGAAGAATTGAAAGATTTTCAGTTTACAGTTCGCCGGTAGTAGAAAAATCTATGGCGGACAGATATGAATTGGGAGCATACTCAGGTATCGGGCTGGATAATCCGCATAAGCAAATCCGGTTCAGTACAGCACCAAACGATTTTCAGTCTATGACATTCGATACTGATACAGGAAAATACGAATTCATAGAACCGATCAATAAAGAAAAGGATGTATATGGAGTCTTTTTCAAATCCAACAAATCTCATGAAGATCCTTTTGAATGTAGAACTTCTGAGCCTGAAAAGGCAAAGAAAGAAATGAATAAACTGCTTAAAACAAAAAATGTTTTAAAGGGTTTAGGAAGCGCTAACAAAAGTAATGAACAAAAATACAGAACCTACAGAATTGCAATCTCTGTAAACGGTGAATATACGCAACTTGCCGGAAGTGTTCCTGCAGCAGCAGCCCGCATTAACGCTACAATGAACCGTGTAAATGGTGTTTTTGAAAAAGATTTTGGAATCCATATGATTGTACAGGATCTTCCACAACTTATATTTGCAGATCCGGCTACGGACCCTTATTCCAATGTAATCACCAATTCAAACGGAACTTATAGCGCTCCTGGAGCATGGAACCTGCAGCTTCAGCAAACGCTTACCAATACTGCCGGTGTAGGTAATGCCGCCTATGATATAGGACATTTCTTTGGCCACAGAGGTGGTGGTGGAAGCGCCGGAGATGTAGGAAATGTCTGCAGAAACCCTGCAAATAATAATGATGCAACTTCTAAAGGGGCAGGAATTACTTCTCCTTCTACTCCGGATCAGCCTTTTGGAGATAATTATGACATCGATTTTGTAGCGCATGAGATCGGCCACCAGTTCGGTGCAGCACACACTATGTCTATTGCTTTACATGGTGCCCATATGGAACCGGGATCCGGATCTTCCATTATGGGATATGCCGGTATTACAAACTACAATGTCCAGATGCATTCTGATGCTTATTTTCATACTAAAAATATTGAAGAAGTAGGTGCATATGTCAATGCTCAGGACTGTGGAATTATTACGAATGTAGCCAATACACCTCCTTCTATTCAGCCAATGGCTAATAAAATGATCCCTAAAGGAACAGCCTTTGTGTTAACAGCTTCTGCAACGGATACACAAAATGATCCAATGACTTATACCTGGGAACAATATGATCTGGCTACATCTGCTTTTGGACCCGTAAGTGCAACCAGAAATAATGGGGCGAATTTCAGATCTTTAATGCCTACAACCTCGCCTACCCGTTATTTTCCTAAATTCACCAATGTTCTTAATGGTACTCTTACCAGTGCTTCTGATTGGGAGACAGTATCCAACATACCAAGAACAATGAATTTCAAAGTAACCGTGAGAGATAATAATCCGGATGCTGCACAACAACAGACACAAAGCAGTCTGATGAAAGTAGATATAGGAAATGAAGGTCCTTTCAAAGTAACATCAACTACGGTTTACAATAATACACCTGGAGCGGTTACATGGGATGTGGTAAACACCAATAACGCTCCTTATAATGTACAAAACGTTAAAATAGATTATACTACAGACAATGGAACTACATGGACCGTTATCAGTCCATCTACAGCGAATGACGGATCTGAGCCGTTCTCGTTCTCCTCTTTGGCAACAGGTGCCAGTGTAAAAATAAGAGTAAGCGCCATTGATAATGTATTCTACGCTATTGGAAATGCTACTGTATCCGCATCTGCGAGTGCTTGTACAACATCTGCTCCAACAGGAATTACTGTAACCGGTATTACAAGAACTTCAGCATCTGTAAACTGGACAGCGTTAGTAGGAGCAACATACTCTGTAATGTATAGAAAAGTAGGAACAGCAACATGGACTACAGTACCTGTTTCAACAAACTCCTATAACATTTCAGGACTTACTGAAGCTACTCAATATGAAGTACAGGTAGCTAATGTTTGTAGTGCTTCTGTTGGTTCTTATTCAGCATCAACGAATTTTACAACCTCTCCATTTGCTAAGTGTTCAATCACAGGAACAAATGCTGCTGACGAGTATATTTCCAATGTTACAGTAACCGGTGCGGGTATGAGCCCTGTTTCAAACAGCAGCAGCAATACACCTTATACAGACTATACTACAGATCCTTCAAAACTGATTACGCTGATGTCCGGATCTACAGGAAATAATGTAAGTATCACCAAAGGATGGACAGGTTCTCAGTATAACGACGGAGTAACAGCATGGATAGATTTTAACAAAGACGGAGTATTCTCTTCTTCTGAAGTCATCTATACCAGCGCACCTAGTATCGTATCACCTGTTTCCGGAACATTCTCTGTACCGGCAGACGCTTATACCGGAGGAAACGTAATTATGAGAGTTGTATTAGGGTATGAAAGTCAACCAAGTAGCGGATGTAGCAACCAGCAGTATGGTGAAGTTGAGGATTATCCGGTATTGATTCAGCAACAGCTTTCTACCAGTGAGACAGTGAAAGATAAGAGTTCAATCCAGATCTACCCTAACCCGGCAAGTGATGTATTGAACGTAACTCAGATTTCATCTAAAGCTCAATTTATCATTACAAATATGGCTGGTCAAAAAGTAATGAATGGCCAGATTAATGATAATAAAATCTCTGTATCAAACCTAAGTACAGGAGCTTATATTATTTCAATTGAAGATAAAGGAACGACTTCAAATCTGAAATTCATCAAAAAATAAAACCTAATCAGTTTTACAGCCCGGCAATGACCGGGCTTTTTTTATACCTTCTTAAAATCTGTATTTAATTTGATTTCCGGCATGTGCTATTAATTTAATTTTATACTTTTGAAAAGATTTAATATAAGTTTAAATGAAAAAATTGTCATATACACTCTTATTTGCATCAGGACTGGTTTTCGGACAGTTCTTTGAAAAGGATAAGGTTTTCACTAAACAGGATACTTTAAAAGGTTCTAATACTGAATTCAGAAATTTTTGGGATGTCAAAAAATATGATCTTTCTGTAGAACCTGATTTTGAACAGAAAAGCATTAAAGGAAATAATAAAATCAGTTTTGAGATCATAAAAGATGTTACCAATCCTGTTTTCCAGATTGACCTTCAACAGCCGATGAAAGCGGATAAGGTGGAAGGGAATTTTCCTATTGCCAATTATAAACAAGATGGAGACTTTATCTTCATTACAGCGAATAAAAAATTCAAAAAAGGCGAAAAATATACCATTAACGTTACCTATTCCGGAAAGCCTACCATAGCAAAAAAAGCACCATGGGATGGCGGATGGGTTTTCACGAAAGATGAAAAAGGGAATCCATGGATGACTGCTGCTGACGAAGGAATAGGAGCTTCCATATGGCTTCCTACCAAAGATATCTGGAGTGATGAACCTGATAACGGGATCATTATGAAAATTGTAACGCCTAACGATCTGGTAGGTGTAGGTAATGGCAGACTAACTGATAAAAAAACAACCGGAAATAAAACTACTTATACCTGGGAGGTTAAAAATCCTATCAACGCCTACTCCATTATCCCAAGCATAGGAAAATATGTAAACTTCAAAGATACATTTGAGGGTGAAAAAGGAAAACTGGATCTGGATTATTGGGTAATTGACTATAATCTGGACAAGGCAAAGAAACAGTTTGAGCAAGTAAAACCTATGCTCTCCGCATTTGAATACTGGTTTGGTCCGTATCCATTCTATGAAGATTCATACAAGCTTGTAGAGTCTCCTCACCTTGGCATGGAACATCAGAGTAATGTAGCCTATGGAAACAAATATCAGAACGGCTATCTTGGAAGAGACCTTTCTGGGACAGGAGTTGGGTTAAACTGGGACTTCATTATTATTCATGAAAGCGGGCACGAATGGTTCGCCAATAATATTACCGCAAAAGACCAGGCTGATATGTGGATCCATGAAAGTTTCACCAACTATTCCGAGACTCTTTTCACCGAAAAATATATGGACAAAAAATCTGCTGACATCTATGTTCAGGGGATCAGGAAATTGATAGACAATGACATTCCTGTTATTGGCCAGTACGGGGTAAGAAATGAAGGCAGCGGAGATATGTACCCGAAAGGAGCCAATATGCTTCACACGATAAGACAGGTGATCAATAATGATGAAAAGTTCAGACAGATTTTAAGAGGTTTGAATAAAGATTTTTATCATCAGACGGTTACCACGCAACAGGTAGAAAATTATATTTCCTCAAAATCAGGAATCGATTTTTCAACAGTGTTTGATCAGTACCTGAGAACAATAAAAATTCCAACCCTTGAGTATGCCCAGGATGGTGATACTTTAAAGTTCCGGTATATCGATGTGGTAAAAAACCTGAAATTACCAATCATCATCAATGGTGATCAGACCATAACTCCAACGGAAGAATGGCAGACTGTAAAGCTTAAAAAGAGCACTCCGGTTGAGCTAAACCCGAACTATTATATCAATTATAAGGAAACCAAATAAAGAAAAAGGCAAATCCGCACATCAGCAGATTTGCCTTTTCGCTTTTTTAACCTTGAAATTTTAAGAAAAGTTTAATACTTTCTTCGTAACAAATTCAGAAAAAAAGCAACTATTTAACTATTAATTTAAACCTAATGAGAAAAACAGTACTTAGCCTTGGTATTTTTGCTGCTTTTTTAGCAAATGCTCAGTCTATAAAAACCACCATTGACCTTGTTAATGTAAAAGATGATAAAGTAGCCGTTACCATGGAATTTCCGAAAATGAAATCCGGAGATATTAAATTTCATTTCCCCAAAACGGTTCCAGGGACTTATTCTGTAGACGACTATGGAAGATTCATCGAAGGAATCAAATTTTACGATAATAAAGGAAAGGAACTTACTTATACTAAAGTAAATGACAATACTTACTCCTTGAAAAATGCTCAGGCACTTTCCAAAATCTCATATCTTGTGAATGACAGTTTTGATGATGAATTGGATACATCAAAGCATAAAGCCGTATTTTCTCCTTCAGGAACTGATATTGAAGAAGGAAAAGTATACATGATCAATACTCATGGATTCATTGGATATATTGAGAATATGCAGGATGTTCCTTATCAGCTGGTGGTTCAGAAACCAACTGATTTTTACGGAACCACAGCGTTGGTGGATCAGGATAAATCCGAGAGTACAGATACGTTTACTCTGGCTAACTATGCTAAGGTGACAGATTCTCCGTTAATGTACACCAAACCGGACTATATTACCTTCAATGCAGGAGGAATGGATCTTGTACTGGGTGTATATTCTCCAACAGGAAAATATAAAGCAGCAGATTTCAAAGACAATCTTGAAAAAATGGTTGTTGCCCAAAAGAAATTCCTTGGGGATATGAACACCAATAAAAAGTATGCCATCATGCTTTATCTTTCTGGTGGTGACGGGCCTAAAGTAAAAGGTTTCGGAGCATTGGAACACCACGAATCTACAAGTGTGGTTCTTCCGGAAGCAATGCCGAAAGATGCTATTGACAATACCATCACTGATGTGGTTTCCCATGAATTTTTCCATACTGTAAACCCTTTGAAGACCCATTCAGAAGAGATTCACTATTTCGACTATGCAGATCCGAAAATGTCTCAGCACTTATGGATGTACGAAGGCGGAACGGAATATTTTGCCAACTTATTCCAGATTCAGGAAGGATTGATCAACAAAGATCAGTTCCTTGAAAGAATTGGTGAAAAAATTGCCAACTCCAAGAGCTATGATGATACGATGCCATTTACAGTAATGAGTAAAAATGTATTGGTAGAGCCTTACAAAGATCAGTACAGAAACGTATATGAGAAAGGAGCTCTTTTAGCAATGTGCTTAGACATCGAGCTTAGAAAATTGTCCAACGGGGAAATGGGATACCGTGATATGATCAGAAAACTGTCTCAAAGATTTGGTGAAAACAAACCCTTCAAAGATGACAAACTGATTGACGAACTGGTAACGGTAACCGGATATCCTCAGGTAAAAGATTTCTATAACAAATATATTGCAGGAAACCAGCCAACACCTTATGCCCAGTATCTGAGCATGGTAGGTGTGGATATTAAAAAGCAGGAAAGCCAGCCTCTTTTCTGGTTTATCAAAGACCCGAACCAGACAGGTTTTGATGAAAAGACGAATGCTTTTGCTTTTGACGACCATTCTGCACTATCTCCATTTGCAAAAAGTATCGGATTTAAAATCACTGACCAGGTACTTGCTTTAGATGGAAGAACGGTAGACATCAAAAAAGTACAGGATTTTATTGGTTATACAAGAACCATTAAAGACGGACAGGAAGTTACGGTAACTATTTTAAGAGATAATGCCGGTAAGAAAGAGAAAATGACATTGAAAGGAAAAGCGATTCTGGATAAAATGACCATGGAAACCCCTTCATTCAAGGCGAATCCGACTCCGGAAGAACTGAAACTACAGACCCAGTGGCTTACTGGTAAAAAATAAAGAGAAAAGCGGGGAAATTTTCCCCGCTTTTTATTTTTCTTAGGCTGATCTTTATTATTTGATACAAACCTAACAGGTTTTGAAAACCTGTTAGGTTTATTGTTTGTAAAAGTAATTTGCAATTAAAGGTTTTCCTCTTTTCTGATTGTTATCCTGAAAGTACTCCCCTTTCCTACTTCAGTCTGAGAAATCCTGATATCTCCATTATGATATTCATGAATAACCCTTCTTGCCAGTGACAACCCTAATCCCCAGCCTCTTTTCTTGGTAGAATATCCCGGATTAAAAGCATTTCGGGCCTGCTGTTTGGTCATTCCGCTTCCATTATCTTTTACTTCAACTAAAATATTTTTATTTCTTTCAAAGACCGACATAGTAATGGAACCCTCACCTTTCATCGCATCCACTGCATTTTTCACCAGATTTTCAATCACCCAGCTCATCAGAATTTTGTTATGAGGAACCAGAACAGTATATGTTGGAAGATTAAGTGTAAAATTGATTTTCCTTGAAATTCTTGTTTTCAAATAGTCATAATTCTCCTGAATGGTTTCATTAAAATTTCTGTCGTTCAGCTCAGGAATAGAACCAATTTTTGAGAATCTCTCTGAAATTGTTCTCAGTCTTTCAATATCTTTTTCAATTTCATGTACGCCGTCTGAATCCGGATTATCCAGCTTCATTATTTCTATCCAGCCAATCATAGAAGACAAAGGTGTTCCAATCTGATGTGCTGTTTCTTTAGCCAAACCTGCCCAAAGATAGCCTTCATCTGTTTTCTTTATTGTTCTGAAAAACCAGAAAGAAAAACCAAAATACAGTAAAATAAACAGTCCTAAAATATAGGGCGAATACCGAAGATTATTAAGCAGACGTGAGTTGTCATAATAGACAAACTGATTATTTCCATCCGGCACTTTGATCTCAATAGGGTCATAATTTTTCTCCATATTCCGGATCAGATCCTGCAATTTCTCAGGATCCTTAATCGTACTTTCAGGAATATTTCTGTAGTATCCGAGGTCAAGAATCGGGTTTTTATATTTATCTGTTACGATGAATGGAATGGTATTGTTAATATTCAGAATATCCGGCAGCAGATCCAACACATCGGTATCCGGAGTCTTTACCTCCTGCTGTATTCTAATTGCTTTAGAAAGAAGACTGATCCTTTTGATCTCCTCTTTTCTGAGAAAATTAATAAGCGATGTTGATGCTACTACAATAGCAATCACCAAAGTAGTCATCACAACAAAAATGATCCAGTTATTGAGTCTGGTGAGTATGGATTTTCTCAAATTATTTTATTTTAAAACATTCAGGATTTTCTGCAGCTCTGTATTTCCACTTCCCTGATAATTGTTGATGATAATCGAAAATACATATTTTTTCCCATCTTTTGCGGTGTGATATCCTGCGAAAGATTTGGTATCTCTCATAGTCCCGCTTTTCATCTTCATTCCATTATCCTGAACCGGGAATCCGTCGTAATAAGCCTCAAACCATGATTGTTTTTTAGCATATAAAAGGGCCTGAACTTCTGCTTTTGCCGCTACATAATTCTGTGGAGAAAGCCCGCTTCCGTCAGCAAAATTGATCATATTAGGATTAATTCCTTTAGATTTCCAGAATTCTTTCAGATAAGAAACTCCGCTTTTGAAACTTGAATTACCTTTTTTCTCTTTGCCTAAAGTTTTAATTAACGTTTCTCCGTACAGATTGACACTTTTTCTTAAAAACCAATAGACAATTTTATCTAAAGTCGGAGACTGATAAGTGAGGAGAATATTATTTTTAGGAGCTGTTAAAGCCTGCTTTCCCTCTATTTCAAGTTGAGAATTCGTGATTGCTTTTCCTGAAATTTCAATTCCTGATTCTTTCAGCCATTGTTTTACTTCTGTTGCTAATTGGAGTGGTGGATTAGGAGTAGAACCGGAAACAGTAACGGTTTTTCCAGCAGGAAGCATACCGTTAATCAATGCCACATCAGAATGAGGAGCAGTAAAGATCAGGCTTTGATCTGAGTTCCCTCCTGCCTTAAGATCATTAAGCCACTTGACGCCTTCTAAAGGATAAGAAAAGTTTTTAAAATCAGTTCCGTTGATATTGATGTCAAACTGGTTTTCTTTCCAGTTGATTCCCCAAACTCCTGCTCCGTAGTAATTCCCAAGGTCGTCCCACGGCCAGCCTCCCGGAATCGTCTGATGGTCAAAATAAGAATCGTCAATAATAAGGTCTCCTGATATTTTTGTTATTCCTGAATTTTTAATGGCATCAATGAGTTTCCTTTTAAAATTTTCAGGTTTATACCCATCATACCTCCAGCTTCCTAATGTAGGATCACCGTTGGAGCTGATAAAAAGATTTCCGTTCAGCGTTCCTCCGGAGATATTTCCGGAATAGCTTGAAGTGGTGGTGAAGGTATAGTTTTTCCCTAATGTTTCAAGTGCTGCTCCTGCCGTAAAAATCTTTTGTGTAGAAGCAGTAGAAAGCCCCTTATTTCCTTGATATTCATATATAAAATTACCATTTTCATCGGAAACATAAAAAGATAAAGCGGAAGATACTGCTCCCGAAGAATCCATAAGATCCTTTGTTACTTTATCTAATTTTTGGGCTATATTCTGTGCAGCAACTATCTGTACAGAAAGCACAAGAACAGCAAGTGTTTTTTTCATTGCATTGTTGTTTGGATCTAAGCAAGCAGGTATCAGATACAGTTCGCAAAACTATTGATGCTGGCCGGCAGCTGAACCTTTTGCTCTATTTAATTCTAATCAAATATAGTTAAAATAAAAGCTTTTCATACTCAATAAGGTCATCGGAAGTGAAAAGAATCTGGTGGTCAGGAGATTTTTCAAATGAACAATCATGTTTGAAATATTTCTCATAATCATCTTCATCTATGAAAATATCCATCTGGCATTCTTTGATATAATTTGATTGTTCTCCGTAATCCTGAATAAAATATCCGGAGTCATTCCACGGTTCATGATGACAGCGTAGACAATTTCTTTGGTAAATAGCTTTATAACCGCATATTTCACAATCATTCAAGTGTTGAAACAATGTTGAAATTTCCTGCTGTCTGTCTTTCGGAAACAATGATAAAGGAATTGTTCTTAAAAGCAGATAATAATTAGGCTCCTGCCATGAAAAATACACCGACTCCGTTTTATTTATAAAAAGCCATAATCTCTGAAGATCATATTCTATCTCAGCTTTAACAATATTTTTAATATTCAGAACTGTCTCATTGTTTCTTTTGATATTCTGTTTGTCATCAATTTCAATAACGGGCTGCTGTTCCAGAAAGTGATTCAGGCATAATGTGGTCTGCCATGACCCGATTGTTCTCATCTTGCCTTCTTCTCCACAGATCTCACACGTCCTGACAGAAAGTTCTGAATATTTACTTTTAATCTTTTTAAGTTTGGTATTGAGTATTTCATCTTCAGAATAGGTATAACATCTCAATTCACCAAACTTTTCTTTTCCAAAGACATGATGATCCATATTCCATCCTGCTACAGCGAATTCATACAGCAAGTTCCGGATCAGATCATTCCATCCGGTGCTGTTCACTGAAAAATTAATGAGATTATGTTCTATGAAATGGTTGATTTCTTCTTTATTCATTAAAGACTGCTTCCTGATTCTATTTCGTAAGGCTCTTTCCCTTTTTCAAAAATTCTTGTCAGTTCATTTCCTTCTACAGTAATGGAATCATTTGTTCGTCGGATCCAATTTCCTTCTCTAAGCCCTACCACTTTGATATCATTTTGAGTAAGAAATTCCTGAATACGGGTTTCTCTGGTTTCTCCATTATGTTTCAAATCCGGATTGGGATCAAGATAGTGTGGATTGATATTGAAAGGAACCAATCCCATACAGTCGAAACTTGGCGGATATACAATCGGCATATCATTCGTCGTTTTCATATTCTGACCTCCGATATTACTTCCTGCACTGCATCCAAGATAAGCTTTTCCTTCAGATACATTTTCTTTCAGGACAGACATCAGCCCTTCTTCATGTAAAGTTTTAACCAATAAAAAAGTATTTCCGCCTCCTGTAAAGAACCCTTTTGCCTGATGAATGGCTTCTTTTTTATCTTCAAATTCATGAAGCCCTTTTACTTTTATGTTGATGGTTTCAAAGAAAGAACGTGCTTTAGCCGTATAGTCATCGTGGGAAATCCCGCCTGGTCTTGCGAAAGGGATAAACACAATTTCGTCAATTCCCTTGTATAATTGGATTAATTCTTCTCTTAAGTATTCCAGATATTCTCCACCAAAAAGGGTGGATGTTGAAGCTAATATAATGTTCATATGGCGAAATTATAGGTATTAATAAAAAAAATGAATTACAAAGATAGCTTCAAAGATGAACGAATCAAAAATTAAACTAAAAAAAACATCAATCCCGTTAATATTTTCTAAAAAAACTTAAAGCCTCTAAAATTTTAGGTTTTGTGGAATTATTATTGAATTTTAGATTATGAATTTAAAATATAAGATTATGAAAATGAGTAAAATTAATAGCCTATTTTTAGGTTTAATACTAGCAGGAAGTGTAAGTCTTGTAAATGCACAAACGACTCAGCCGGAAACTTCGGCAACAACGAGTCAAACAGCGAATCCAACTATTGAAAGTCTTAAAAAACAGATCGAGGCCAATCCAAAGGACACAGAATCTTTAGCAAAATTAGCAGCAGCTTATCAGGATGCTTCAGACTGGCCTAATGCCATTGATACCTGGAAGAAAATATCTGTTTTATTACCGGACTGGGCTCCATCTTATTACAGCCAGGCCTACGCCTATCAGTCTGCAAAAGATGATGCCAATGCAAAAATTGCTTATGAAAAATATATTGCAACAGTAAAACCTGAAGAAGTAGAGCAAAATAAGAAGAATCTGGCATACGCTTATTTCTATCTTGCCTTTACAGAACAGAAGACTGATCCTAATAAAGCAAAAGAACACATTGCAAAATCTATACAGTATGACCCAACCAACGAAGATGCTGTAAAGCTTAGCAAAACATTAAATTCTTAGTAAAAATAAAATGCCGGAAAGTTTTTCCGGCATTTTTGTTTATGTAAATATGTTTAAATATCAAAAATCATGGCCTGGATTTAACGCAAACATTAAGTAACTATTGTTAAATTTTTGAGGAAGCCAAGGATGAAATCAATTTCATTTATTCTTTCTAAGCGTATGATCATAAAGCTTCATCAGCAACATTGTGGCTTATTAACATATATATTTGAAATTTTGTCTGGCTATGATCCTACTCAATCATCTTTCCGAAAAAATCTGTTTCGCCATGCAGATGTCTGATAATTTTATCAATATTTCTCTGAATACTGGCTTCGGTTTTTAAATTATTGATATACCGGATCAGCTCATGTCTTCTTGAAGGAATCAGGTTCTCAAAATTTGCTGTTGCCACTGCACTTTCTTTAATCGCCTTTTCTAATTGGGGATGAATAGAAATACTTCTGTCAGAATCATCGTATTCCAGAACAACTTCAATAACTTCTCCTATTCTTTTCGGAGAGTTTTTCAGCATTATCAGGTTCACATACAGCCTCCATTCTCCCAGATATTTCATCAGATTTTGCTTAAATTCTTTCCCATTCACAGTCCCTTTTACAGCAATAGGACTTTTATTTCTCCCTGATTCATTAAAAATTTCTTCAAGAATCTCTTCCGGAACAAATACAAAGGGATTAATTCCTATGATTTCCAATGTGGCAGTGAAGCTTTTGTTTTTCATGGATGATAAATTTAAATCAGTTAGGCTAGAAGCTAGAAGCTAGAAGCTAGAAGCTAGAAGCTAGAAGCTAGAAGCTAGAAGCTAGAAGCTAGAAGCTAGAAGCAAAAATAATAGTTTAAGGAATAGGTATAAAATTTCTTTTTTATTATTTTATAAAACAGTTACCCTCAAACTCACTTACTCTCCCAACCCCAAAACCTCTAACCCAGTCACTCCGTAACTTAAAATTCATACCTCAGAACCCAATTAATTCCCTATATTTGTATCAATAAATCTATTTATCAAAATGAAATTTTTTATTGACACAGCTAATTTAGAGCAAATCAAGGAAGCAAGAGACCTTGGAATTTTAGATGGTGTAACAACCAATCCTTCATTAATGGCAAAAGAAGGAATTCAGGGAGCTGAAGCGATCAAAAACCATTATAAAACGATCTGCGAACTTGTAGACGGAGATATTTCTGCGGAAGTTCTTTCTACAACGTATGAAGAAATGATTAAGGAAGGAGACGAATTGGCTGCTATTCACCCGAATATCGTTGTAAAAATTCCGATGATCAAAGACGGAATCAAAGCTTTAAAATATTTTTCCGATAAAGGAATCAAAACAAACTGTACATTGATCTTCTCTCCGGGGCAGGCTCTTTTGGCGGCTAAAGCGGGAGCAACTTATGTTTCTCCTTTCTTAGGAAGATTAGATGATATTTCTACAGACGGCTTGAACCTTATTCAGGAAATCAGATTGATTTTCGATAACTATATGTACGAAACTGAAATCCTGGCAGCTTCTATCCGTCACTCAATGCATATCATCGACTGTGCTAAAATCGGAGCTGATGTTATCACATCTCCACTTCCTCCGATCTTGAGCTTATTGAAGCACCCATTAACAGACAGCGGATTGGCTCAGTTTGTTGCAGATTCTCAGAAATTAGCATAATCACTGATCCTTATTTAGATATAAAATATCCCGGAACAATGTAGCGTTTCGGGATATTATTTTTATGGTGGTCTGTATATTATTCTTTCAGGATATTTTTCACAATCTTACACGGATTCCCCACGGCCACTACATTCTCGGGAATATCTTTCGTTATCACGCTTCCAGCTCCAATCACCGAGTTATTTCCGATAGAAACACCTGGAAGTACAACCACATTTCCTCCCAACCACACATTATCACCAACTGTGATCGGATGTGCATATTCCAGACCTTCATTCCTTTGCTGCACATCAAGCGGATGGCCTGCAGTATAAAAACTGCAGTTGGGTCCGATAAAAACGTTATCACCAAACTCTACTTTAGCACAATCCAGAATAACGAGGTTATGATTGGCATAGAAGTTCTCCCCTGCTTTTATGTTATATCCGTAGTCACACCAGAAATTGGGTTCTATACAGATATTCTCTTTTATACTGCCAATAATTTGCTTAAGAAGTCTGTATCTGTTTTCTGTATCGGAGTTTTTCAGACCGTTGTATTCCTGGCACAGATCTTTGCAGGCAATACGTTCCTGAATCAGTTCTTTATCATAATTGGCATTGTATAAAAGCCCTGCTGCACATTTTTCCTTTTCTGTCATGAGATATAACTTTGGTTGCTATTACTTATTGTTCATTGAAGATACTAAATATATCATAACATGATGAATTGATATTTATCATTTTTTTCTTCAATGTCTTTTGTTAAAATAAAAAACAGGATGACAAAAATGCCATCCTGCAGATATTAGAAAATATATAATTTTACTTGAACAAATCCGGTTCTATTTTATTGTTATTTTTTAATTGGTCTTCTTTTGCTCTTTTTTCAATATTCCTGTACATTTCATTCATATCAATGCTTTTACCATCCTGATTCTTCATTTGCACTACAGCTCCTGCCGGAAGCGTGCTCATGGTTTGCTTCATATCTTTTGTAGGATCAGCAAGATAATCTTTCCAGGCTTTTTTAAACTGCTTTTTGCTGATCTCTATTTCTTTCCCTCCCAAACCTATTGTAATGAGACCAGGTATTTGAATATCTTCCTGCGAAGCAGCTTCCGTTTTCTTATTACCGATCAGGGTTATTATATGTGAGCCTGTAATGTCCTCAATTTTAACAATAAGTCCCGGCAATCCATAGAATTTATAAGGACCATCCTGAAAAGGAATATCTGTAGAAAACCATGCTACCCAACTTCTTCCTCCATAATTGGTAGTTGCTTTTTGGGTATTATACTCTCCGATTTTCTGCTTTTCAGGAAGTATTTTCCATTCAGGCTTTTGATCTTCCGGCATTTTATAGCTGGTATTCCCAATGTTTTCTGAGAATGAAACACTGTAATCCGGATACTTTTTTGTAACCGTTGAGGAAATTGTACCGGGTTTTATATTTTTTTTGATATTAATGCTGCTCCCAAATCCTCCTTTCATCTGCTTTGCAATATCTGCTTTTGTTGTTGAATCTGCAACAAACTTTTCGCGACTGTAATATTTAGATCCGTTTTTATCAATGTCCAGAAACATTATATCACTTTTCACATCTGCTTTATTGGTAGAATCAGCGATGTATTTATAGTCATAAAAGAATCTGTTGACTTGTGCATTGGCAAAAACCCCTAAAAATGCTAGTAAAATCAAATATTTTTTTCCCATAATCTATGCTAAATTGTATTAAAAAGGCTTTGCCAATCTGGAACTGACAAAGCCTGATGGAACTTTATTTCTTTGTTTCAATTCTTATTTCCCCTTCGGTCCCTTTTACAAGACTTCCTTTAATAACTCGCATACTTGCGATATTGTCAGGTTTCAAAGTATTAATATCTTCTTTCGAACTCTCTCTTCCGTCTATATAGTATTTGTATCTGGAATCGTCACCGGGGCTTATATTGAATTTTTTAACTCCATTCATTGAAATATTGCCATTCCCGTCTTTTTTAATAAAGTCAGCATGCATTACCATCACATTAGGAGAAGAACTTACCATCGTAAAATTACCTCCTCTGAAATTTTGTGCTGTTTTTTCTGCTTCCACGCGTGCTTTTTCAGCTTCTTTTCTTATTCTGTCCGCATCAATTCTGATTCTTTCACTCTGTACTCTGATTCTATCACCTTCAGCACGTGCTCTATCACCTTCTACCCGTGCTTTTTCTCCTTCTATTCTGGCCCTAGTGGCTTCTTTCATTGCTTTTTTAGCTTCGGCCATTGCTTTGCGTACCTCTTCTTTTTCCTGAGCGCTCAGATCCTTATAGTTAACAATTCTGTTTGTTTTAAAATAGGTTATTTTGGGTTCTTTTGGCGCTTTAGGTGGGGCTGGAGGAATGGGCAATTCTCCTATTTTCGCAGCTGCTTTTTCCGCTTTTTTTGCTGCTCTTTCTATTTTTCGAAGCTCTTTTTTACTGAGAGGTTCCATATTCTCGAGCTCCTTCATCTGATTCTTCCATTCAGCAGAATTGAAATACTTATCCACTTCAACTTTTGAAGCAATTTCTCCTATCTCTGAAGCAAGATTGCTTATTTCTTCTATTTTATCGCTGAAGAGATCACTTTCGGGATCCAAACCTTCCAGCTCTTTCTCTTTTTCTTTTATTTTCTTTTCAAGTCCTGAAATTTTTGTATGGTCTTCAGGCGATACGGTTTTTAGTTCTGCAATTTTTTCCTGACCTGATTTTTCAGGTCTTATCGTATCTTTCTTGATTTCTGAAACGACTTGTTTAATGGAAAGGTTTGTTTCTTCAATTTCTCTGTTTTTAGCATTTACCAGATAAGCAAAAGCGATAGAGAATACAACCGGCAAGGCAAAAATTCTTCGCGCATATCCGAACTTGGTTTTTGGTTTTTGTAACATCTTAAGTCTTTTTTTAAGGTTTGAACTTAGAAACGGACTGGTAACAGGCAACTGTGTTCCGGAAAAGTGGCTTGCTAAAAGCATCTGCGCAAATGCTTTGGTGTCCGATTGTTTTACGGCTTTTTTATCAGCCAGATATTCATGGATTAGATTAATTTCTCTTTTAATAAGATGAAAGAACGGATTGAACCAGAAAACAGAGGTTATAATCTCGATAAAGATCTTATCAAAAGAATGTTTCTGCTCAATATGTACCATTTCATGTTTTAAAATCTGTTTTCCGATATCAGAATTCAATGTGATTGTATTCTTCCAGAACAGGTTTTTAAAATAAGAAAATGGAGCTTCGGTAAGGTCTGTACGGTAAAAATTGATCCCGTCAAAACTTTCTTTCTGAAATTGGTTTTTAAACTGCTGGATTTTGAAAATCCCAAACAACAGCTTCCCTAAAAAATAGAGAGAAACCAGTCCCAGAGCTGAAAAAATAATGTTAAAATAAAGGTTACCATTGTCTATGTTTTTTTCTGTGTTAAAATTCTGAATCTTGTCAAGAAGCATATACATATCACTATTTACTTCTATCGTAAAATCATCTATTCTGATGAGTGGCAACAAAAGTGATATCACAATGGCACCCAAGAGATAAAATCTGTTATAATGATGGAATGTCTTGTCTTTTAATGACAACTGATAGTACAAAAATGTTACACCTGAACATAAAATAGTTTTCCCAAAGTATAAAAGTATTGCTTCCATAGGTCTTAGTCTTTCTTTTTGAGTTCATCTAATAACATCTCAAGATCTTCTACTGTCATTTCATTTTTTTCAACTAAAAATGAAACGGCACTTTTGTAAGAACCTTTAAAGTAGTTTTTCACAAGGCTCTTCATGGTTTTCCCGGAATACTGTTCTTTTGAAACCAGCGGAAAGTATTCATGCTGCCTTCCGTATACATGATAGTCTACAAATTCTTTATCCTTCAATACTTTTAAAATGGTGGAAACAGTATTTGTGTGTGGTTTTGGCTCCGGAAAAAGATCAAGCACATCCTTCAGGAAGCCTTTTTCTAATTTCCATAAATACTGCATTACCTGTTCTTCTGCTTTTGTTAGAGTCTGAATTTTCATATTCCGTTCATTTATCAATTAAAGTGATATACAATCATCTCATTCTATATCACTAATAAATTAGTTATACAAATGTAGAAATAAAAATGAATCAAACAACTATTTTTTTAGTGATAAAACATTTTAAAAACTAACCGACTGAAAATCAACGCAATAAAAATAGTTAAAATTTATTAAATTTTGAATGGATGGAAATACTTGCTGTTTATTTTACAGAAAATCATTCAATTGTATTGCTTTTTTACACTAAACAGGTCCAATTGCTCAAAGATTTTCAACTCTTTTAGTAGCAATCCTTGTTAAGATTTAAAACCTTAACAAGGATAAGTACAGATCAAAAAATAAGGTTAAAAAAAATTCATAATCACAAATGTCAGATTCAAAGTAAAATTTGTCCGATTGATCAGATTTTAAGAAAAACATATCTCAAAAAGTCCTGAACTTTGAATAAAAACAAAGAGATATGAATAGTTTTTTGAAAAAATTAAAAACAAAAAACATCCTGGTGATAGTACTGTTTGTCTTTATTGGGATTCAGTTTTACAGACCTGAAATTGTACAAAAGCCCATAACAGGAGAGATTCATGTGCCTACTGAAGTAAGAGCGATCCTGCAGCGTTCGTGTTTCGATTGTCATTCTAATCAGACAAATTTGAAGTGGTTTGATCAGATTGCACCTGCTTATTGGCTGGTGGCAGATCATATAAAAAAAGGAAAAGAAGGACTCAATTTTTCTGAATGGGATAAACTTGCTCCTCCTGCACAAAATGCAAAACTTTGGGAAGCTTTTAACCAGATTAATCTGAAAGCAATGCCTCTAAAAAGCTACGAATTTCTTCATCCCGAAGCAAAACTTTCTGAAAATGATATCCGCATCCTGAAAAACTATGTGACTTCTCTTGCTCCAAAACAAAAACCAGATACTGCAAAGGTTTCGGCTTATAACAAACAGCTTCAGCAAGTCGTCCATACTCAGGCATCCAAAGTATCATTCCCTACTGCACCGAATGGGATCAGCTATATTCCTGATTATAAAAACTGGAAACCGATAAGTTCTACAGAAAGGTTTGATAATGGAACCATGCGTATCATATTCGGAAATGATATTGCTGTAAAAGCGGCAAAAGAACATAAAACAAATCCGTGGCCGGATGGAACCATAATTGCAAAAGTAGCATGGGACCAGATAATAGATAGTGATGGGAATGTCACTACCGGAGCCTTTAAACAAGTGGAATATATGATTAAGGATTCCAAAAAATTCGCTTCTACAAAAGGATGGGGATGGGCAAGATTTTTATCTCCCAAACTTGAACCCTATGGAAAGACAGCAGATTTCGCCAACGAGTGCATCAGCTGCCACCGCCCTATGAAAGACAATGATTTTGTATTTACCTCTCCTCTTAACCATTAAGCTATGAAGAATCTGATTGTTTATTTAATAATGTGCGTATTTGTTGTGAGCTGCAATTCCCAAAAAGAATATGAACCTGTGAATCAAAATGCGTCCCTTCCTGAAAATTTTGATTTTAATGCCATGAACTTAAGGGTTGTAACCTCTTCGATCAATCATAAAAAACAGACTATGATGACGCTTTACGGCACCGATTCAGCAATTGATGATTTGAAGGAGAATGCTGGAAAAGTCAATAGTAAAGAAAGAATACTGGCATTGGTTACCTGGTCGCAAAAGGACGATCCTTATTGGTATGGGGCTAAAGTCCCCAATAACCTTCTGTCTGTAGAAGTTATCAAAAGTAAACTGCCTTTCTCAGAAAACTCAGAAATTCTATATCAAAAATATAAAGGGAAAGAATTGAAGAAGGTGAACGCAGATGTTACAAACAGAGTTTCTACAATTCTAAGTATGAAACCTTCAATCATGCCTTAACACAGGATTTTAAAATCACATATAAAAAATAGTATTCATTAAAAACTATTAAAAAAATGGAAAAATTTACATTCGGTTCAAGCCTGGTTACGGGATGTCTTTCTGCAGCGCTATTTTGTGTTTTTATAGAAATCTCAGTGCTAAATAACGGACGTGCTGCCGTGCCGTTATTTAGCTTTTGTATCTTTGTGACTGCTTAACTGCCTGATTTTTATTTATGATCTATGCAAAATATATAAATACCAACGGAAGAAAAGTATTCAGGATTGATCCGAGAATCATTCTCTTCAGTGCTCTTTTTATGGGGATTCTTGCTTCAGTGCCCAAAATACTGCGTATGCATATTACATTGGGAGAGCTGACAATAGATTTTTCCATCTCCTTTTTATTCTCACTGTTTGTATGGTATTTTAATATCTACAGTCTGCCGAAATTTTCTATTCAGAATATATCTACGAGATTTTTCAATAAAAAACTGGTGATCAGCTTATCCATCGGAGTAGTTGTCATGGCAGCCATAGTGCTCCTTCATCATATTATATTTCCCAAGTATGGATTTAATACCATGGTATTGATGTACGAATTCCGGGGCGTATTGATCAATCTGACGATTTATATGTTCCTGTATCTTTTGTATCAGACTTATAATTCTCAGCAGATTAAATTTGAACTTGAACAAATCAGAACGGATAATCTCAATGCCCAATATGAATTACTGAAGCAGCAGATTAACCCTCATTTTTTATTCAACAGTCTCAATACACTGAAGTCTATGATTGACATAAAAGATGAAAGTTCCGGAGATTTTGTGGTAAGGCTTGCGGATTTCTATCGCTTTACCTTAGACAACAGAAAAATGGATCTTATTCCCTTAAAAAAGGAACTCACAATTCTGGATGCCTATGTTTTCCTTCTGACATCGAGATTCGAAGATGGCATAGAGTTTAAAATAGATATTCCGGAAGAGATCTTAAATTCATACATTCCTCCGTTTACGCTGCAGCTTTTGTGCGAAAATTGCATCAAACACAATATTGTATCGCTGGCCAATCCGTTAATCATAAAATTATACAGTGATAACGAATATATTATTATTGAAAATAATTTCCAGCCCAAGAATATTCCCCAGGAATCCGCAGGAATAGGAATTGAAAATATCAGAGAACGTTACAAGCATTTTGCTGAAAAAGAACTTACCATATTGCATAATGATCATAATTTCACAGTAAAATTACCCATAGTAGATGAAAGTTTTAGTAATAGAAGATGAGATAAAAACCGCAAAGGCATTGGGACGGATGATCGCTGCAGTACAACCGGAAGCTACCATTGTACAGTATATTGAAAGTGTTGCTATGGCTGTTAAATATCTTTCTGGTACTGAAACTCCGGACATCATATTTATGGATATTCAACTGGCAGACGGAAACTGTTTTGAGATATTCAGCCAGGTCAGAATAAAAGTGCCTGTCATTTTCTGTACGGCCTTTGACGAGTATGCAATAGAAGCTTTTAAAAGTAATGGAGTGGATTATATCTTGAAACCTTTTGAGAAAAAAGATATTCAGTCCGCTTTTGAAAAGATCAATAACCTTAAAAACTTCTTTCAAAACAATAATCTGACAACAGGAAGAGGAAAAACCAATTTTCTGGTCTTTTCCAATAATAAATACAATAATATTCCTGTTGACAAAATTGCCTGCTTTTACAGCCAGTTTGGAAGTACTGTACTGGTGACTTTCGATCAGAAAGAATATTCAGTTCCACAGTCATTGGATGAGATCGGGCAGCTGGTTTCAGGAGCTCAGTTCTTCAGGATTAACAGACAATATTTGATCAACTTTACAGCTATTGTTGAAGTGGAACATTATTTTTCACGAAAACTTCTTGTCAGTCTGAAAATTACCACCCCGGAAAAGCCATTGGTCACCAAAGATAAAGCCTCCCGTTTTCTTCAGTGGCTGGAAGAGCGATAAAACAACTAACTAAAAGCAGTATATAAAATAATTTAATCTCGAAAGCTAATATTTTGCCCGATCAGAAATAGTTTTTGCACAGCAATAAAAAAACGAGCTCAACTACCGCTCAAAATAAAGAATAAATAAAATGGATCAAAAAAATATTATTGCAGACGAATTTATTCGCTGTAAATTTGATTTTCTTGGTGAGGACTTTCTGGAAGGGCTTAAAACTCAAACACAGAGAAATAGCAGAAAGTCTGGGAACTTCACGGGAAGTGGTAAGCAAAGTCCTGAAAAAAATTGAAAATGAAGGAAAAATCGTTAAAGATGAAGAAGGTAAAATATGGGCTGCAGATCAAATGCTTTTACCATTAAATAAATAATAACATATACATTAATATTAAAATCTTTTCTAAATGAAAAAAATACTTTTTATCGGAATGGTGCTTATAGGGATTATAAGCCTTTCGTCATTTATTAAATCGGATGATTCAAGAGGTACAAAACCTGCAAAATCAATTTATGATTTTAAGATTGAATCTATCGACGGCGGAAAAATTGATTTTTCTGAATACAAAGGAAAATACATTCTTATTGTAAACACAGCCTCCAAGTGTGGATACACTCCTCAATACAAAGGATTGGAGCAACTCTACAAGGATTATGGTGATAAACTGGTTGTGGTAGGTTTCCCTTCTGATAATTTTGCAGATCAGGAATTTCATGACAATGTTGATATCAAATCTTTCTGCGAAAAGAACTATGGAGTCACTTTCCCACTTACCACTTCAGTGGATGTGAAAGGTTCAAAAATCACTCCTGTATTCGATTATCTTACTCACAAATCTCAAAATGGAGTAATGGACGCCACCATAAGCTGGAATTTCAACAAGTTTCTGATCAGCCCGGAAGGAAAATTACTGGAACATTTCGACTCTAAAGTGGTTCCTGAAAGTGATAAAATCACTCATTATTTCAAATAAATAATCTTTACAAAACACTACTATCATTATGAGTAGTGTTTTTTTATCCTTCTACAAAATATTTTTTCACACTAAATGTCCATTCGGATGCACGAATTGAGTTGTATTAACAATTTAAATTGCAAAAATCATGTCAATAAAGAACTTGAAGACGTCATTTTTACAACAATGGTTCATATACATTATAGAATTGTTAAATTTTATTAAATAAATATTAGAATGTATTTGTTTTAACCGGGAAATTATATTTATTTTAGTGCTTTAAAAATTTCTCATGAAAAGATATAATTTATTGATTGTACTATTACTGCTTATTTTCAATGTTACGACAGCACAAAAGAAAGGTTCTCCTGCTGCCGATCTTAGTATATTAAAAGATACAAAATCAAAAATCGAAGCTACCGTTCCATTGGTTATTCAGCATCTTCAAACGATCTCCACAAAAGAAGGCGATAATAATATTTTGAATAACGGAAAGATTGCTTTGGGTAGAGAATATGGCATTTTAGAGTCTGAATGGTTTTTATACAGAAACAATATGAAAAACTGTATCCTGAACAATTCTTCTAAAAAAGCTAAAAAATGTATGGAATACCACAACAATATGTTGAGAGGTACGATGATCAATTATAATAATTATATTACTAACCTTACAAGAAAGAACGGATATCTGGGTGTTGAAGGAGATACAAAATTTGAATTCAAACCTGCTGATATTGCTACAAAACTAAGTGAAGCTTACTTCAATGCAAACGATGCTGCGGGAAGAATGAAAGCGGATCAGAAAAGAGACTTTTTAGGGCAGACAATGTCTGATGACAACAAGCTTACTCCTTACGCTCAACTGGCACAATAATATCTAAATCATATTAAAAACAAAAAAGAGAACCGCAATTGTGGTTCTCTTTTTTGTTCAAAAGCAAAAAATCTCCGCCGGAAAAAGCAGTTTTGTGGTACTAATCATAAAACCCTTGGGGAAAAAGTAGAAAATTAGGCAGAGATTTTTTTGCATACACTCTACAGATCAACTGTCCTACCCATGATCTGTAAGAGCTTTACAAAAATAGGACTATAGCCTTCTGCTGGCTGAAAATACCTGTAGAATTAAATGTTCAAAACTGTAGAACTAATACTACTTCTCATTATAGAAGTAAAGCACCTCAAAAAAGGTACTCTACAATTACGTTTGACTTACTTTATTCTATTTCCACCAGTGGTAGTAATTATGCAGTCCGTCATATTCAAACCCGCAGCGTGGATACAGCGTGTTTCCTATATCATTTGTTTTTTCGGTTTCAAGCATCAGTCCACACGCTCCTGTTTCTTCACACCATTGTTTACTGCGGTCAGTTAATGCCACAGAAAGCCCCTTCCCTCTATAATCAGGATGAACAAAAAGATCACTTAACAGCCATTGTTTTTGCAATCTGGTATAGTGAAATAATTTGTAAAGCTGTACGAATCCTACGGCTTTTCCGTCTGCTACAGCAAGGAAAATATCAGACTCACTGTTTAAAAACCGTTCTTTGAGAAAAGCCTTCCCTTTTTCAAGATCCGATTCCTGTCTGTAAAAAATACGGTAAAGATTGAACAATTCAGCCGTTTCATCAAGATCCTCAAGACTTGCCTTTTTAATCATGTAATTCATCGTTATATCTATTTTTATTAACACGGCAAAAATAACTTTAAACAGGACCAGTGATATCATCCAGAATCATATTAAAACCATAGTCCAGACAGACTTACCCTGATCTTTATTAAATTTCGCAATGAATACCGCATGTTTCGGATTGTATTGTTCTGAGGAACTATAGATTTTTGCAGAATAAAATCAAACCAATGAAAAACATTGTTCATACCATCAAAAATACAGACTGGCAACACATTACGGAAACAATACATCAAAACGGATATGCCATCATTCCTGATCTGCTGTCTGAGGAAGAATGTGAACTATTAAAATCAGATTACGATCATTCTTCTCTTTATCGTAAAACAGTCGTCATGGCCAGACATCGTTTTGGTTTGGGGGAATATAAATATTTTACTTATCCATTACCCGAAATTATTCAAACCATACGGACAACCATTTACCCATATCTGGCTTCTATTGCCAATGCATGGTTTAAAGCTTTACATATCGACACTCAATTTCCTTCAGATCATCAGGAGTTCTTAGATCAATGTCATCTTAACGGCCAGCAAAAAGCTACGGTTTTAATTTTGAAATATGGAAAAGGTGGATTTAACACCTTACATCAGGATCTATATGGAGATATCTACTTTCCTATTCAAATTGTATTAATGCTCAGTGAACCTGACAAAGATTTTACGGGTGGCGAGTTTGTGCTTACCCAACAGATTCCGAGAGCACAGTCAAAAGCCATTGTTTTAAAACCTAAAAAAGGGGATGTGCTTATTTTTACAACTCAATTTAAACCGGAAAAAGGAACAAAGGGGTACCACAGAGTCAATATGAAACATGGAGTAAGTGAAGTGAGAGAAGGAAATCGATATGCGTTAGGAATTATCTTCCATGATGCAACCAGCTAATTATTAAGTCAACTATGATTCGGCATTCTCAGATCACAGCCGAAAGTCTTAGAAGTAAAATCCACCACCGAGACATTTGTTATGGAGGGAATAAAAAATTGAAAATCTACGGATTACTCAGCTGTCGATCAGGAAAAAGAATGAAGATGGAAAACAGGGTTTTCTTTACAGGTGAGAAAGAAGCTTTAGAAAATGGCTATCGTCCGTGTGGTCATTGTATGAGAGAAGCTTATCAGCAATGGAAAAACAAATGAAACGATGAGAAATGAATAAAAAAAGAGAAGCAATACTTACTGCTTCTCTTTCGTTTAGTAGCGGGAACCGGACTCGAACCGATGACCTTCGGGTTATGAGCCCGACGAGCTACCTACTGCTCCATCCCGCGGTATATTTTTAGAGTGTTTACCGAAAACACTTGCTTAGTAGCGGGAACCGGACTCGAACCGATGACCTTCGGGTTATGAGCCCGACGAGCTACCTACTGCTCCATCCCGCGGTGTATTTTTAGAGTGCTTACCGAAAGCACTTGCTTAGTAGCGGGAACCGGACTCGAACCGATGACCTTCGGGTTATGAGCCCGACGAGCTACCTACTGCTCCATCCCGCGGTATATTTTTAGAGTACTTACCGAAAGTACTTACTTAGTAGCGGGAACCGGACTCGAACCGATGACCTTCGGGTTATGAGCCCGACGAGCTACCTACTGCTCCATCCCGCGATATTGGATTGCAAAGGTACGAATATTTTTTACAAATCCTAATTTTTCTTTTAAATAAAGGACTTTTATGAAAACTATTTTATTATTTGTATCTTTGTTTTATGGCAAAAATATTAAAAATTTATCCGGACAACCCACAGGAAAATCTTGTGAATGAGGTTATTAAAACTTTAAACAACGGCGGGCTGATTATCTATCCTTCTGATACGATTTATGCTTTAGGCTGTAATATTTTTGATATCAAAGCCATGGAAAAACTGGCTCAGCTCAAAAAAATGAAGCTTGAGAAGTCAAAATTCTCAATTATCTGTAATGATCTTAGCCATCTTTCGGATTTTACAAGACCTATCGATACCTCTGTCTTCAGATTTCTGAAAAGTCATCTTCCCGGACCGTTTACTTTCATTCTCGAAGCCAATAAAAGTTTACCTTTAGCATATAAAGGACATAAAACAATTGGTATCCGTGTTCCTGACCATCCGATCCCTCAGCTTATTGTTGAAAAACTAGGTCACCCGATTGCCTCTACTTCCATTAAAGATGATGATGAAATTATCGAATATTCTACCGATCCTGAACTTATTGCAGAAAAATATGATCATCTGGTAGATATTGTTATTGATTCAGGATATGGAGATAATGTGGCTTCTACTATTGTAGACCTTACTTCAGGAGAACCGGAGATTATCCGTCAGGGAAAAGGGATCATTTAATTCAAAGTTCAAGGTTTAGGGTACTTAATGATGAGTCTTACCGGGAAATATGCTGTAGGGATTTTACTCACGTTTACTATTTTAGCTGCAGCAATGCTGTATGCTTTTCCGGCTGTCACAAGGATAACCGGAATAAAAGGAATTACAGAAGTCAATTTCTTTCTCAGCAGAATTACGTTATGGATAATTCTCATTCTCGTATTTCTCTACACTATTTTTATTGAAAAAAGTGCTTTTTTACTTAAGGAAGAGACAAAATATTCAGCTGCATTTTATGTCAAAGCTGTACTGAGCTTATATTTTATCTGTTTGATTGGCGGAGGAATTCTGAATGCAATCATCCTGTTTTTTATAGAGGAAAAAATAAGCAATAAGCTTCTCAACCTTGTTCCCATTTTTAGAAATAACTATTTTTTAGTTATTTTTACATGCCTTACAGCTGCTATTGTAGAGGAATTGCTGATGCGGGGCTATGTACAGTCCAGGCTTGAAAAAATCTACAACAACCCCACCGTTGCAATTGTTATTTCATCGGTGTTATTTGGAATTTTACATAGTACTTACGGTACCATAAGCCAGGTTCTCGGACCTTTCTTTATCGGAATCGTGTTTGCTATATTTTATAAACGCTATTCAAATATTAAAATTCTGATCATCTGTCATTTTATGATTGATTTTATTGCCATGATGATGATGAATTTTATTGATATGAAACACTTATCTGTATTTTAACATTATGAAAATTATAACATCTCCTGCCAAATTAATGAACGTGGAAAATTCAACAGATCTTTTGAAATCTTCTACTCCAAGATTCATTGAAGATGCAGCATTGATACAATCTTATTTAAAAGAAAAATCGCCTAAATATCTTTCTGAGTTGATGGAAATTTCACCTAAGCTTGCTGATGAAAACTGGGAAAGAAATCAAAAATGGAAATCCAAACCTACAGCAAAAGAATCTGCTCCCGCAATGTTTGCCTTTACAGGAGAGGTTTACAGAGGACTGGATGCCAAAACACTGGATAAGAATGCTGTAGATTACCTGCAGAAAAATTATAGAATACTTTCCGGGCTTTACGGTTTACTGAAACCCTCTGATAAAGTAATGCTTTACAGGCTTGAAATGGGTCGTCCTTTTGAATTTGAGCAATACAAAAACCTCTATGAATTCTGGAGAGAAAAGATTACGGAACAATTGAATTCTGAAATGAAAAAAGGAGAAGTCCTGCTTCAGCTTGCCAGCAATGAGTATGGAAAAGTAATCGACAGAAAGAAACTGAACCATACCGTGATCGATTTCGATTTCTATGAATTAAAAGATGGAAAACTGAAGACCATTGTTGTGTATACCAAGCATGCCAGAGGTCTTGTAGTGAGATTCTGTGCAGAAACCAATGCCAAAACACTGGAAGATGTAAAAGCATTCAACTATGAAGGATACAGAATTGATGAAGAAAAGTCTACGGATACAAAACTGGTTTTTACAAGATAAATGACAATTTCAGCATTTAAAAAATATTTCAAGACAGAACTTTCCGATCTTTATACAGAGTCGGAAAGTATGTTTTTATCATCTTTATTCATTCAGCAAATTGTAGGTTTTGATTCATTTCAGCAAAGAAGATTCGCTGAACAGGAACTTTTGATTGACGATGAAGAAAAATTGTATCACCTTGTTTCGGAACTTAAAACCGGAAGACCTTATCAGCAGATATTGGGTGAAACAGAATTTTACGGAATGAAATTCTTTGTGGATGAAAATGTTCTGATTCCCCGCCCTGAAACTGAAGAGCTGTTGGAGATGGCTATCAGGGAGATTAAAGATTCAAAGTTTAAGGTTCAAGGTTTAAAGATTCTGGATATAGGAACCGGAAGCGGAATTATTCCTCTGGTTTTAAAGAAACATTTTCCGGAAGCTGAAGTTTCATCTATTGATTTTTCTGAAAACGCATTGAAAACAGCCAAAAGAAATGCAGAGTACCACCAATTGGAAATCCAATTCATTCATGCTGATTATCTCAATTTTGAACTGGCTGAAAATTACGACATCATCATTTCAAATCCTCCCTACATCGGGATTGAAGAAGAGATCGAAATTGCTGATTCTGTAAAAGAGTTTGAACCTAAAATGGCTCTATTCTCTCCTACTTCAGATGCTTTGATCTTTTACAGAAAAATTGCGGAAGATGCTAAAAAGTATTTAAATGAGAATGGACTTCTGTTTCTGGAAATCAATCAGAAACTGGGTCCTGAAACGCTGGAATTATATCTGGATTTTTCTAACGCTCAATTATTAAAGGATTTATCTGAAAACGATAGATTCATTTATGGAAAGAAATAAATAATTACCCATACCATGTTCATCAAATCACACGAAATCAACACGATAAAAATTGCAGAAATTATATCTGATGACATCATTATCCAGTCTGCACAAGACGGACTGGATCTTATGGGAGATATCTATTATCAAGGGTTTGATAAAGTTATTCTTCATGAAAAAAACATTACCTCTGAATTCTTTGATTTAAAAACAAAAATGGCGGGAGAGATTCTTCAAAAGTTCTCAAACTATCGTATAGGATTAGCTATTATAGGTGATTTCAGTAAACATGAAAGTAAGAGCATGAAGGATTTTATTTTTGAAAGTAATAAAACAGGACATGTTAATTTTGTAAGCACTCTGAATGATGCATTGAATAATTTTTCAAAGTAGACTCTTTCTCAACCCTTTAATATTAAAAATACTAATATTTTTCGTTATTTTCAAATATCTACACCTCAATATCATCATATTTTAAGATTTCTTAGTAGAATAGAAAGATTTGCATAATAAAAACCATCTTATTGATTTGTAAATTATGTAAAAATTTAAACCAAAATATGTTAATTATTAAGAGAAGTTTAGAATTAATTCTATAAACACAAACACATGAATATTTCTTTGTATATTTGCAAAAAACACGAGGGAATATGAATCTTACTTATTTAAGAGCTTATACGGCTACATAATCAATTTATTTTTTCGACTAACCGCTCAGGTGGGCATAAGATATTTCTTTATGAAGTATTACTTGCTATATCTGTTGGTGAGCTTTTGAACAAAAGGTCTCATTTGGCTATTATTTGAGCAGAACAATTCATTGTTTTAATGAATGTGTCAGTAATAACTATTGCCTTTGTAGAATTAAGCCTAAAAATATTCTTTCCCAAAAAAACATACACACAGATAAAAAATTATTAAGACATCATGATTAAAAAATTATTTCTACCAATCATTTTCGCCAGTTCATTTTCTTTCGCTCAAGTAGGGATTAACATAGCCACACCTGATCAAAGTGCAATTCTGGATGTTTACAGCCAAAATAAAGGTATGCTGATACCCAGACTGACTACAGTACAAAGAGATGCTATTGCCAATCCTGCCAACTCGCTTCTTATCTACGATACAGATAAGAAATGTTTAAGTCAGAATATTGGTACTCCTCTCAAACCGGATTGGCTTTGTATCAGCAGCAATGCCGTAAAAATGTTTTATATGCCTAGTGTTTCTTTTGACACTTCCACAACAGCCAATGGTCGAACCAAAGATTTATATACATTGTATAAAACTCAGTTTGGATCTCCAAAAGCAAAGAGTACCAGTGCTCCCGCTTCAATTCCTTTTTTCCCATCCAGTAAAGATCTTTACTATTATGTAACAGATGCAGATCCTAATGTATTCAGTAATATTTCTATTTCTGATGATGGAGTAATGACTTATGATGTAAAAGCTGCAGCAACAGACTGTTCTTTTATCAATATTGTTTTCGTTGTTAAATAATTGAGTGATGATAAAAAACAGCTCAATTTTACGATACAAAAGATATCTGTTTATTTTTTCCTTATTTATTTTCTCACAAAATATTCAGGCACAAAATGAACAGGGAACCGGTTATCCGTACTTTGTTAATTTCACACAAGGATTACAGCCTCAGGAAGCCTATAAGGTGGCTACCAGCGGTGTTCAGAATGACGCTACCTTTACTACGGACGGATTAAGACTTACCCGAAGTGTCAATAATATTTCAGGAGGAGTGATACTTGCTGATAAAATTTTCAAAAGTGACCAGGGAATCAAGTTCGAGTTTGAATTTGCTATTTATGGAGGAAATACCAACGGAGGTGATGGGATTTCTATATTCTTAGTAGATGGATCTATTCCGAAAGACCAGCTTAATCTCGGATATTTTGGTGGAGGATTAGGATATAGTTTTGTACGTGGTGGAGAATCTACGGAAGGACTGAGAGGAGGCTATCTGGGAATAGGTCTGGATGAATTCGGAAATTTTAAGACAAGCTTTAACCAAGGTGAAAGGGTTAGAAACGGAATATTTGGAGTAGGCCTAGCCGATGGACGAAGCAATGTCTCTTTAAGAGGAAAACGTGGAAACCAGTATCTGTCTTCAGCTGAGCCCGCAGGATATAACGGTTATCCGCTGCTTTACAGTATCGCAACCAATGCTTTACCATCCAGCAGCAACAGATCTGCTTATCTGGATACGGCAACAGGAAAATATATAGGTATTAAAAATACAGCACTTCAACAGTTCAGCATTGAAAGTGGCGGAACTACAATTCCTCAGAATGAAAATGATGCAAGATTCCGGAAAGCATATGTTACCCTTGTTCCCAATCCGGCAGGCGGTTACAATATAACCCTGGAAATCCAGCACGGAACAGTGAAAGAAAAGGTGATTGACAATTATTACTACCCTACTTCACTGAAATATACCGAGACTACCATTTCCAACACTACGGTAAGGACTCTGGATACTTCGCCTCCTTCTACTTTCAGAATTGGATTTGCAGCATCTACCGGAGCTGCTAAAAATATACATTTACTGAAAAATTTAGGGGTTACAAGACCTTATGCTGCTGAAGTAACAGATGATTTGTTTGCAGGTTGCCCGGGGATAAAGTCAATCTACTACCCTTTACTTAATGATGCAGCTTATTCGTCTGCAAGTGGACAAAACCCGCCAACCCTTTCGTATAACAACCTTGATTTTAATTCATTCCGTTTTCTGGATAACAATGGAGCTGTAATTCCTAATATCACAGGAGGGGTTTATACCAACAGTCAGGGAACATGGACCTATTTCCCTACTACCGGAGCACTCTCTTTCAAACCTGCGGCAGGATTCACAGGAGTAGCCCAGGTACAATATGATATTAAAGGAGGTGGAAGCAGTGGTACTGAAGCGCCTTACAACAAGGAAGAGTACAGGTCATTGCCGGCATTGGTACAGGTTAATATTTCAAGTGCCAATAACTGCAGCAAAGCCTGTGTTATTTCCAATAAAAATGTAACTCAGAAAATCACAAGATAATTGGATAAACCAGCTTTTAGGAGCTGGTTTTTTTATTTTTAACAGGATTTTCAATAAAATACTGAACAGCATCTTTGATCGCTTTATCAATAGGCTGGTATTGAACTCCCAACTCTTCTATTGATTTCTGATTAGAATAATAATTACTAATCTGCAGAGCTTTCATATTGGAAGAACTCAGATCTGTTTTAATTTTAAATTTTCTCAAAACATCACCAATTAATCCAAGGAAACTTAAAAGTTTGTTGGGAATTGGGATCATGATTGGATTTTGCCTGGTAATCCGATTCACTTTCTTAAAAAACTCTCTGTAGCTTAAGTTTTCATTAGCTAGAAGATATTTTTCGCCATTCTTTCCTTTTTCAACGGCATTTACTACTCCGTTGGCTGCATCTTCCACATGCACAAAGTTCTTCCCTCCTTTCGGATAAAAAATCAGTTTTTTCTTCCATACCCAGAAGATGATTTTCCCGGAACTTGGCTTGCTGTCATATGCTCCGATCATAAAGGTGGGATTAACAATGATAACATCCGTATTCTTACTATTTTTTAAAAGATATTCTTCCGCTTCCAGCTTACTTTGTGCATACAAAGAATGGGTAAAAGGATAGATTTGGGGTGCTTTTTCACTTCCTAGAAATGCGGTGTTTCCAAATCCTAAGGTATTGGCTGTACTCACAAACAAAAACTTTTTTACGCCCATCAATTCTGCATGGGTAAACAGATTCACAACAGCTTCGTAATTCGCTTTTCTGTATTCATCATAGCGGATAAGATTCTGGCGTGTTTCTGCCGCCACATGAATAATACAGTCAATATCGGTCAGGTAAACTGAAATATCGCACAGAAGGTCTGCTTCCACAAGCATCAGATTTTCGTTTTCTTCGCCCAGCCAGCTGCTTTTTTGGCGCACCAGAGCAGTAACAGAATAACCATTTTGTAATAATTTAAGGATAACATTAGTTCCCAGAAGCCCTGTTGCTCCGGTTACACACACTTTTTTCATGCTTCGATTTCTCTTTTTATGGCCTGGGTCATTAATGGTAACTTGATCCATATGGGTAAAATTTTCATCACCAGCCAGCTGATTGGGTTCACCATAATTACGGAATCTTTTTTAAATAATTGCCGGATGCAGTATGAAGCTACCTTATCAGGATTCAAAAGTGTTAATCTTCCCATAAAACCTTGTTTTTCTATTCTTTCACAAACATCTTTATTGGTTTTCATTGCTCCCGGATTAACAACGCTTACAAAAACATTGGTATCTTTCAATTCTTCATGCAGTCCTCTTGAAAATGAATGAATAAAGCTTTTAGAAGCAGGATATACAGTTTTAAAACCAATGGGAGAAAAAGCAGCCATACTTGACACATTCAGTATATAGGCTTTGGGTTGTTTTAAAAGGTTAGGAAGCAGCTGATGTGTCATCAGTGAGGTGGCCGCTACATTTACCTGTAAAATCGTGTTGATATAATCCGAAGAAGCTTCCGTAAATTTTTTCGTTCCTCCAAGCCCTGCATTATTTATCAGAATATGAACATCAAAAGAACAGTTGAGCCATTCTGTAAGCTTCATTACATTTTCATGCACAGAAAGGTCTGTTTCATAGTAACGAGCTTTTATATTATACTGTTTCTCGAGCTTTACAGATAATTCTTTGAGATTCTGATCCGGAAGACTTATAAGAATGACATTGATTTTTTGTTTTGCAAGATTTTCAGCAAATGATTTTCCAAGTCCCTGGCTTGCTCCCGTGACGACTGCATATGATTCTTTGGTATCCATAAGTTTAAATTGTATGGTACAAAGCTATCGTAAGGGGGATGTCTGAATGTTCCGGATTATCTGAACGAACTGATTTTAAGAACGGGAAGCTGAAATAAATAAATCACTGAAAATCAAAAATTTAAAACAAATAAAAAGTAAGAGTTTATAAACCTGAACTTATTTTCTGAATTCAGAAGGTGTTTGTCCGGTCACTTTTTTAAAAGTTGTATTAAAAGAGGTTTTAGAATTGAATCCGGATTCGTAGGCAATTCCCAAAATGGATAATTTGCTATTGGTTTCTTTCAGCAGTTTTTTGGCATAATCCACTCTATATTCATTCACATATTGGAAGAAGTTTTTTCCAAAGCCTGTGTTGATGACATAAGAAAGATGATGGGTAGAAACAGAAAGCATTTCAGCCAGTTTGATCAGGTTAAGTTCGCTGTCAAGATACGGCTTTTGTAAGCCCATAATCCCTTCCAGTGAAGTTTTAATCCTTACTAATTCTTCATCAGAAATAAGTTTTCTTTTAACTTCTTCCGGATCCGAATTTTCGTCCATAGAGATCAGTTCCTGTCTTTGTTTTTCTTCTAAAGGATAAATTTCCTTCTGTTTCAGAGAATAATATCCTACACAGTAAATAACCGACAAAAAGACGGCATTGATAAAGAAATTCAGTGATTTCGGATCATAGAACAGATTATAAATCACGTAGATGATATTCACAATAAGAAGTACAAGAATAATATATTCCAGCCAGTTCAGATTGATTCCTTCGGTATTGGAAGAAAACTGCTGGATCTTTTTCTGATGTTTCCTGATGGTAATATAGGAAAGAGCCGTATAGAAGAGGGCCTGAATCAGGATCAGAATTATACTGAGATATTGAAATGGCTTTTTATATCCCAGTTTGATCAATATAAGACAAACCAGAAAAGCAGCCGGAAGGATTAAAAACTTAACAACTGTAAGTTTAAAAGTAAAGGAAGGATTGGTATAAAACAGCACACTAAAGTAAAAAACAATAGGGGTAAAAAACTGAATAAGTCTAACCCAAAACAAGGAATGAAACTCAATGATTGAACCGGTGATGAGAAACAGTACTTCATCCAGCCAAAAAGTAGACCACAGAAAGAGAAATATCCCGAACCAGAAATTAGCTTTATAGTTTACTTTTAAAGGGTTGGCAAGCTTTAACAGAGAAAGCAAAACCAATGAACCATAGATAAGTATCACGATGAAACTGTTTAACTCTGATGTGTTCATTGGTTTTGATATTTTGATTAAAAATAGTCTTTTATCCTATTCGCTTCCTTACAAAAATTTCATATCCTAAATAGATAAGTGGAAGTGACATGATTCCTAAGAAAAGGATATTGCTCATGGCCAGCTGCGGATGCATGACAATAGAGTACACCAATCCGAAAAACGCTCCTCCAAGGTGAGCAGCATGCCCAAGATTATCCCATTGCTTAGGATTAAGCATCATGTATACTGAGTACCCGAAATATAGTGTTCCAAATAACCATCCTGGTAAGAAGTTGACACTGATCTCATTCGGAGCCATGGCTATGGAAGCAAAAATGATTCCCGAAACCGCACCTGATGCTCCAATTGCTGAATACCAAGGTTGGTTTTTATAAATCTGTAAGCTGAATAAATTCCCCAGAATCATTGATCCGAAATATAGAATCAAAAATCCTATTTCTCCAAAGAAACTAATAACGACTCCCTGGAAAAAATACAGAGAAAGCATATTAAAAAATAAGTGCATAAAGTCTGCATGCAAAAACGCAGAACTGATAAGTCTTACATATTCTTTACGATTCGCAATCGCTCCGACATTGAATTTATATTTTTCAAATAATGCTGTATTATTGAACCCCATGTAACTAAAAATACATGTGGCTGCAATGATAATGATAACAATTATATCCATTGTGTTCTTTTTATGTTATATCTGAACAGACATCTTAGTTTAGTCTATTCATTTTCAGTATTTCCGTCACCCTGGAACAAATCTCCAATAATTCCTCCATCTTCATCCGTTTCGCCTGTTGGTTCCGGATCTTCGTATACTTCAGGCTCTTCTTCTACAGGTTCAGGAATGGTAATATTGATGGCTTTTACTTTGAATTTCGTAAACTGGTTTCCAATAGCTTTTATTCCTTTTACCGCAATAAACTCATCAATATTAATAGTTTCAGGATCGCGTTCTTTCCCTTTATCTTTTGCAAAAATAATTTCTGCAGTAACATCGTTGGCAACAATTACATTTTCGATGAATGATTTCGGGTGTTCAGAAGGCATGAAAGTCTGTACATTCACAGTATTTTCCAGTAAGAATCTCTTAATGAAATAAATATCTTTTTCTCCGTCGTAATAGATACAGGTAATCGGCTGTGCAGGTCTCCATTTTTCCAACACCAGATATTCATCATCAAAACGGTTACCCAAGTCAAAAGACACCAGCTTTACTTCACCATTGGTATTGATGGTCAGGATTTTATCATCTCCCTTGAAACTTCCCAATAATGTACCTCTTGCATCGGCATTTAGTCTTCTTACCGTATCATCAAACCAGATTTTTCTGGGAGCGAGCGTAGAAACTCCTTCTTCCTTCATATCTACTTTCTTTACAGCGTACTTAGTCACCAGATTTCCTTTGGAATCACGCCCTTTAATGGCAAGATCGGAGAAATTGATCTCCATTTTGTTTTTTCTGATTCTAGGGTTAGGTTTTAAAAGCACAGTTACGGTTTCTGCTTCTCCATTAGGATTGGCTGAGAAATATAATGTTTCTGATCCTTTTTTATCTGAAGCTAACGGGTAATCTGTATTTCGGGTTACTCCGGTTACAGAGAATCGTTTCATATAATAAGGTCCCTCCCTTCCTTCACGATAGATCATATTATAGACGGTTCTCTTATCGTTTTTCTTCCAAACAGCAACATGAAGAATGTCTTTACCAATGAAAGTTTTTGCTTCCACTTTTACCACCTTCATACTTCCGTCTTTTCTGAATGTGATGATATCATCAATGTCGGAACAGTCAAACAAATACTGGTCTTTCTTCAGGGATGTTCCGATGAAACCTTCTTCGAAATTCGCATAGAATTTTTCATTGGCTACGGCTACTTTTGTTGCATCAATCGTATCAAAGATTCTAAGCTCAGTCTTTCTTTGTTTGTCTTTACCGTATTTTTTCTGAATATTTAAATAATAATCAATAGCATAAGCAATCAGGTTAGCCAGATTATATTTTACCTGTTCTATTTTACCTTCCAGCGATGCAATATTTTCTTTAAATTTATCTAAATCAAATCTTGAAATTCTCTTGATTCTGATCTCGGTCAGTTTTAAAATATCCTCTTCTGTAACGGTTCTTAAAAGATGTTTGGTATGAGGTTTTAATCCTGCATCAATGGTCTTTAATACATCTTCCCAGGTTTTCACTTCTTCAATATCATGATAAATCCTGTTCTCGATGAAAATTCTTTCCAATGAAGAGAAGTGCCAGCTTTCCTGCAGTTCATGAAGCTCAATTTCCAACTCTTTCTTCAGTAATGAAACGGTATGATCTGTATTCGTTTTTAAAATATCGGATACTGTAAGAAACATTGGTTTGTCACCTACAATCACACAGGCATTCGGAGAGATTGTCACCTGACAGTCTGTAAATGCATACAGCGCATCAATGGTCTTATCCGGTGAAACATCATTATGAATATGAATCAGGATTTCTACTTTATCAGAAGTATTGTCCTCAATCTTTTTGATTTTGATCTTCCCTTTCTCATTGGCTTTCAGAATAGAGTCAATAAGGTCCGTTGTTGTTTTGGAATAAGGAAGTTCAGAAATGACTAATGTATGCTTATCCGTCTGGGTAATTTTGGCTCTTGCTCTTACTTTTCCTCCTCTGTGACCATCGTTATATTCGGAAACGTCAAGATAACCGGCAGTTAAAAAGTCCGGAAACAGTTCAAATTTTTTACCTTTTAAGTAAGCTACAGAGGCATTGATAAGTTCATTAAAGTTATGAGGAAGTATTTTTGTGGAAAGCCCTACACCAATACCTTCTACTCCCTGTGCAAGAAGCAAGGGAAATTTTACCGGTAAATCAATAGGTTCATTGTTTCTTCCGTCATAAGACTTTGTCCAATCTGTAGTTTTAGGATTAAAGACTACTTCCAGGGCAAAAGGTGTCAGTCTTGCTTCAATATATCTCGCAGCAGCTGCAGAGTCACCTGTATAAATATTTCCCCAGTTTCCCTGAGTATCTATTAACAGTTCTTTCTGCCCAATCTGCACCATGGCATCTGTAATGGAAGCATCACCGTGTGGGTGATATTTCATGGTATTTCCCACAATATTGGCCACTTTATTGTAACGGCCGTCTTCCAGCTCCCGCATGGAGTGCATAATTCTTCGTTGAACAGGTTTTAAACCGTCATATATTGAAGGGATCGCTCTATCCAGAATTACATAGGAAGCATAATCAAGAAACCAGTCTTTATACAGCCCGGAAACTTTTTTTAAGCTTTCACCCTCATGCGAATATTCTTCTGTCGTCATCTGTTTTATCTTTTTTCTCTTTATTAGCTTTCACTACTTTGTTCAGAGAGAGTTTTAAATCGTTTACTTCTTTGTTGCTCAAATAAGAGATCTGGTATTTGAGTATGGTAGAACCATTATTTTTACTGGAAACGGTAATGTATAATCTTTTGAAAAAGAAAATACTGACCACATCATATTTTATCAGTTTGTATTTTGGAAATTCGTCATGAAGAGGTTTATTTAAAAAAGGAATAACATTCCTGTTTTTAAAATTCAAAGCTTCTCCATCACTGTCGTATTCAAAAATCTGTCTTCCGCTGATATAAAAGACAATCAGCAGCAACACAGGAATAATAATTAATAAATAACTTTCTTTATCCATCGCATGAAATCTGTATTCATTGGCTGCAAATACAGTTATCCCAAACACTGCAATCATTAAAAGCAGTGTACTCAAAGAGTTATAAACTGATGCTTTATTACGGTTACTTAGTCTCATTTTATTTTTTTGGCTGTGTAAGTATTATAATTTCCTACTTCATCCAAAATTGTGCTTTTTTTCCAGTCTGCAATAGCTCTTACAATCAGTTTTTTAAGTTATAAGTTTTTTTTTAATTTTCTACTTCATTCAGTATTTCTTTTTTATCAATATCAGTATCATCTTCCACCACTAGGTTTTCTAAGATGAAGGTTTGTCTGTCCGGTGTATTTTTCCCCATGTAGAATTCCAGAAGCTGATCAATCGTCTGGTCTTTTCCCACTACTACAGGTTCTAAACGGATATCTTTACCAATGAAGTGCTTAAATTCGTCCGGAGAAATTTCTCCCAATCCTTTAAATCGGGTGATTTCAGGATTTTTCCCCAGTTCGTTTAAGGCTTTTATTCTTTCTGTTTCAGTATAACAATATCTTGTTTCTTTTTTATTCCTTACTCTGAATAACGGAGTCTGAAGGATATACAGGTGTCCGTTTTTAATCAGATCCGGGAAGAACTGCAGGAAGAAAGTAATCATCAGCAAGCGGATGTGCATCCCATCCACATCGGCATCGGTAGCAATAATTACCTGATTGTATCTCAGGTCTTCCAGACTTTCTTCAATATTTAAAGCGGCCTGAAGAAGGTTAAATTCTTCATTTTCATACACCACTTTCTTGGTAAGACCATAACAGTTCAGTGGTTTACCCTTCAGTGAAAATACGGCCTGAGTTTCTACATCTCTGGATTTTGTGATAGATCCTGATGCGGAATCTCCTTCGGTAATGAAGATCTGCGTATCTCCTTTTCTTTCGGCTTTCTGATCGTTATAATGCTGTCTGCAGTCACGAAGTTTTTTATTGTGAAGAGATACTTTTTTTGCTCTTTCTCTGGCCAGTTTCTGAATTCCGGAAAGTTCTTTTCTTTCTCTTTCGGAAATTAATATTTTTCTCTGAATTGCTTCTGCTATTTCCGGATTTTTGTGCAGGAAATTGTCCAGTTTACTCTTCAGGAAATCAATAATGAATGTCCTTACGGTAGGTCCGTTCGGTCCCATGTCATTAGATCCTAATTTTGTTTTGGTCTGGGATTCAAAAACAGGTTCTTCTACATTGATCGAAATGGCAGCAATGATAGACTTTCTGATATCAGAAGCATCAAAACTTTTATTGAAAAATTCACGAATTGTTTTCACATACGCTTCACGGAATGCATTAAGGTGTGTTCCTCCCTGTGTTGTATTCTGTCCGTTTACGAATGAGAAATAGGTTTCTGTCTGTGATTTGTCAGAATGGGTAATCGCCACCTCAATATCATCATCCTTTAAATGGACGATCGGATAAAGGATATCGCTTTCCAGTTCTTCTTCCAATAAGTCTTTAAGACCGTTTTCAGAATAATAGGTTTCTCCGTTGAAAAGAATTTTAAGTCCTGGATTCAGGTAAGCATAGTTACGGAGCATTCTTTCAATATACTCTTTCCTGTATTTGAAATGCAGGAAGATTTCTCCGTCAGGAATAAAAGAAATTTCAGTACCGTTTCTGTCTGAGGTTTCTTTCTCATCAAAGTTTTCTGTAATCATTCCACGGGAGAATTCAGCAACTTTCATTTTTCCATCACGGAAAGAACGAACTCTGAAGTAATCTGACAGGGCATTTACCGCTTTAGTACCAACCCCATTCAAACCTACAGATTTTTTAAACGCTTTACTGTCGTACTTACCACCAGTATTCATTTTTGAGACAGCGTCTACCACTTTCCCTAGTGGAATTCCACGTCCAAAGTCACGGATGGTAACTTTGCCATCGTCCAGTTTTATTTCAATTCTTTTCCCTGATCTCATCCTGAATTCATCAATAGAGTTATCAAGGATTTCTTTTAACAGGATATAAATACCATCATCAGCGGAAGAACCGTCACCGAGCTTCCCGATGTACATACCGGGGCGTAAACGGATGTGTTCCTGCCAATCGAGGGTTCTGATATTATCTTCGGAGTAGGTTGGATTTATTTCTTGTGACATATATGATTTCAGCAAACATACAAAAGTACAAAATTGTCCAAAATTATCCGAATTTTTTTCCTCTTGTTTTTTTTCAATATTCTACTACAACCATTGTATTATTCTTAATCAAATTATATATTTACGAAATTATCATTATCATGTGAAAAATATATTTACTTTCCTCACATTATCTGTAATTTTATTCTTTCCCTCATTATTTCCTTCACAGATCCCCGGGATGGTGAACTATAGCGATGAGGAAGGATTAAATTGTTCTTATACGTATCATCTGAGACAAGATAAAAATGGTTTCATCTGGATAGGCAGCGATAATGGTTTATTCAGATTTGACGGAAAAGAATTTAAACAATACGGTAAGAAAGAAGGGTTAAAGAATATTGATATTATCTCCTGTGAACCTTTGCCCAACGGAGAGGTATTCATTCTTCCCTTTCTGAATGATTTTGCTTATTTAAAAAACAGCCGCGTTATCAATCTGAATATTAATGAGTACGTAAAAAATCAATTTTCAAGCTCAATTCCGAAAGTTACCCGTGATGGAAACCGGCTTTATCTTTATGGCAATTTAAATCCTCAGAATATTTTCATCTATGAAAATGGAAAAGTTAAAAAGATCCCTATCCCATTAGAGTACGGGAAAAGATATTTTGCAACGCTCAGGTTTGAACCACACACCTACAATCTCTATTTGCATGATCCTCATCAGGAAGATATACTTGTCTACAACATCATTACCGGAAAAAAGCAGCATTTGAAAGCAGGAACCGGAAGCATGATCTGTGAAAAAGATGATCTTTTTGTCTTCTTAAATAAAAATACAATTGAAGTGTATCAGCTTTCTGCTCCTTCAGGTATAAAAAAGATCAGTTCTTATGATTGCAGCCCACAAGAGAATGTTTTCTACGGACTTATTGATAAAAACAATAAACTGTGGCTGAATATAAGTAATGGAGGGGTTTTATATTTCAACCAATCACTTACTGAAAAGAAGAGAAACCTTGGTACTCCCATCAAAATACTGGAACGCTATGTGATCAATAATGTTCTGGTAGACAAGGATGATAACGTATGGTTCAATTCAAGGAATAATGGTGTATTTTTCATCTCAAAATCCCTTTTTGCCAATCATATCAATTTGCCTGTAAAAAGTAATTCTGAGTATATAAAAGCCATTGCAAAAGATAACGGAAATATTATTCTCGGCTACAATCAATCTGCCGGAGCTCTTATCAGCAAAGACAATAGGATAAAAAATATCATCCTTGATAAAGGTGATAAAGATGAAAACATCTCTGTTTATTTAAAAGGGAATATTTCCATTTTCGGTTTATCAGGCAAAGTGATTGTTCATGATATAGCCAATAATACTTCTAACAAAATATACTGTTCCTTAAAAAACATTGTCCCTTACACCCAGGATTCCTTATTTTTCTGTACATCTGGAGGTTTATTGACCTACAGTTTAAAAAGTAAAAAAACAACTACCCTTTTTCCGGAACGGGTATACACCGTTTTCCCTTACGACAAAGATAATCTGTTTACCGGCAGCTTCAGCGATCTGTACAAATACAATATCAGAACCCGAAAAAAGACTTTATTCTTGAAAGGATATTATTTTACGGACATTAAAAAATTAGATGATCACACCTATTTGGGAGCTACTAACCTCAACGGGATTATTCTTTTTAATACTCAAGGAATTATAAGAAAAATCGGGAAAAATGATGGATTAATCAATGACCAGGTTAAAAAAATAGAAGTAGAAAATAAAAATACGTTCTGGGCAAGCACCAATTCCGGGATATCCAGAGTTGAGCTGACAGCAAAAAATCAACATATCAGTAACTTCACCCAGACAGACGGACTTCCCTCTGACGCAGTGGCTGGCTGTGCAATAAAAAATGATACCATCTTCATTGGAACTTCTAAAGGACTTGGAATATTTTCCATCAAAAAACTACTTACACAGGAAAAATTCATTCATAAAAAGGTCGTCATTAATTCGGTATCTATTGAAAATAATGAGCATTACGACCTGCAGAAAAGCCTGACTGCTTATCCCCACAATACTGTTATTTTCAATCTCAGCTTTCTTGATTATCCCTCACTGGGAAAAATAAGCTATAAATATAAGCTGGAAGGCCTTAATAACTCGTGGCAGATCAATAATTCTTCTAAAGTCATCTTCAACTCTATTCCCCCAGGTAAATATACCTTCCGGGTTTATGGTTTGGGATATAACGGAAAACAATCCTACGCTTCTTCCGATCTCACTTTTCATATAAAACCTCTATTCTGGCAGACATGGTGGTTCAGGCTGATATTGGCCATCGTCATCATCGGAACTCTCTTGATGATCATCTCTTCTTATCTGCACAAAAAAAAGAATAAGAAAATGGAAAAAATGGAGTATGAAAAGAAGATTGCCGAACTTGAACTCCAGGCTATTAAGGCTCAGATCAACCCTCATTTTATTTATAACTGTCTCAATTCCATCCAATTTTTATTGTATAAAAAAGATTACCTCGAAACAGAAAACTATCTGGATATTTTCGCCAAGATGATCCGAAAAACGCTTTATTATTCAGAAAAAACCTTCATGCCTATAAAAGATGAAGTAGAATATCTCACATTGTATCTTGATATGGAAAAGCTTCGTGTAAAAGATCTTTTTGATTATAAAATTATTATTTCTGAACAGGTAGATCAAAACTGGACGATTCCTTCTTTACTGATCCAGCCTTTTGTGGAAAATGCAATAAAACATGGCATTTCAGGCTTAAAGGACAGAAAAGGAGAAATTCTTATCAGCTTTGATTATACGAATGTTTCTTTATGCATCACCATTGAAGATAATGGTATAGGAATTTCCAATCAGGAATCTTTGAAAAAAGACAACTCCTTTGGGGTAAAACTTTCTCATAAAAGAATTGAGACTTTCAAACAGCTTTTTGATACCAATATATTTTTAGAAATCAATGCGTTTCCGGAAAACAACAGACAGGGGACACAAATTAAACTTTATATACAACCTTATGAGAAATAAAATACAGGCATGCATTGTTGATGATGAGCAAGATGGTAGAGATTATATTGCATTACTTATGGGAAATGAATTTCCTGAAATCAACATAGAATTCCAGGCTTCCTCCGTTGAAGAGGCTTATATTTATCTTATCAAAAACTCTCCTGACATTCTGTTTCTGGACATTCAGTTGGGTGACGGAACCACTTTCGATTTACTGTCAAAGTTTACTGAAGTCCATTCTCAGATTATTTTCATCACAGCACACGAAAATTTTGCTATTCAGGCGATTAAAAACGGGGCTACAGATTACCTTTTAAAGCCTATAAAAAAAATAGATTTTATTATTGCTGTCAATAAAGCCCTGGACAATATCAAAAAAATACAGACTCCTAATCATCCTCTTCTTAAAGATAACAAAATCGTTCTTTCTACTCTTCAGGGATTTAAGTTGGTAGAAATATCCAATATCATCCGCTGTGAAGCAGATTCAAGCTATACTCTTTTTTATCTTGCTGATAAATCAAAAATAATGGTATCCAGAACGCTTCATGAGTTTGAACCCATTCTGATGGAACACCATTTTTTCAGAATACATCATAAGCATCTTATTAATATTAACCATCTTCAGGAATATATTAAAGGCAGAGGCGGACAGGTAGTAATGAGTGATGGATCCGTTCTGGATGTCTCCTACCGCAAGAAGAATGACTTCCTTTCCACCATAGGAAAACCCGAATAAAAATATTTTCTTTCGCACTTACTTATTCAACCTCCGCACTTATTAGTTGGAGCTGTTTTTTGTTAAGGCTCTTCTCTACTTTCGTCATGTTAAACAAAAAAAAAATTATCATGAAAATCACTAGAAAAGTACTCAAGAGAAATCAAATGGGATCCATTGCCGGAGGAACAGCGTTTATTACCCCAAGTAACCCTGGAACAATCCCTCAACCCCAGCCTCCTATTGCGCCTAATCCGCAACCTATCGGAGGACTTCCCTTTATTTATACCATGCCATGGAATGGATTACCATGGATTGAGCCTAAATAATAATGATTTTAAAAATACATTCCAGTCTACCGATTGGAATGTGGTTTTTAAAAGAAAAAGTTTCGGAACAGTCTTATTCCGGACCAGAAAATAATATAAAAACTAAAAATTAAAACATGAAAAAAATAGTATTCTACATGGCTTTGGTTTCTCTTTTATCCGTATCCTGTTCTGATGTGATAGAACAATATGAAACTGAAGCATCCAATTCCCAACTCATGAACAGGGATCTCACTTCAGAGGATGAAACAAAATATGCTGAAGAGGGAGAACCCACCGTATTAGGAGAACAACTTCCTATTCCATACACAATTGAAAACATGATGGCTGCTTACAAATCATTGCTGGCTGAGCCAAAAGCAGAAGGCAACAGATCATTGACTGCTGTAAATATTCGCTCTACACACAAATACATTAAATTCAATCCGGCAACGGAAGATGAACTGGAAACACTACAGCAATCCGATCTTATTCTTTATGATTATCCACTTGATAAAGAAGTATTGGTGGTCGGTAAATTCTATCATGATCCTGATGTTCCGGCCGATCAGCCTACACCGCAATATGCAACTGTGAGGAATGAAACAGCCTTACCTGCCGGTATTAGCTATGAAATTCTTCAGGAGGTGTACCTTCCTGAAGAGGATATTGAACTCTTAGGCACTGGTAATATGAATTATAAATTCGTCTATAGTCTGGTCAATAGAGCAGAAAACATATCCGGTTTCACTCCTTGGGAGCCTAGCGACTATAAGCCCTGGGATAATATAGGAGAACCCGGGCAATGGTATCCCAATCCAAACCCAAATCCCGGAGGAGGCGGAGGTGGTGCCCCAATATATGGTACCATTCGAATCTTTGATACAAGGTTAAATACACTGATCCCTTTTGAAGGCGCCAAAGTTACCGCTAAAAGGGGTTTGAGAACAAGAGAAGGAATCACCAATGCAAATGGCCAGTACGGACTGGACGGTACACCTTTCCCAAACAACAAAAAAGTGGACTTCAAGCTGCATATGGATAGGAAGCATTTTGTAATTAAAGATAACCAGATTAGCCCTTCCAATGTGAGCCGAAATAATATCAAAAGTAATCATTGGAGCCATGACATCATGCCTGGCTATGAAAATATGCAGGGCCATATGTTTAGAGCAGCCTACCGTTATTTTTATAAAGATATTGGAGGCTTACAAAGACCTGTCAGACCTAGTGGAAACCGTTCACATATTATAGCGAAGAATACAGCTAAAGATTGGCAGGGAATCAATTACGTGGTTTTTCCTTACCTGAAGATAGCAAGATTCCGACCTGGGTCAACGACAGAATATCAGTCTGATGATTATTTTTCAACGACTGTACATGAACTTGCCCATACTTCGCATGTTATCAAAATGAACACCGGGGCAGTTCAGTATTCACAGGTTAATTCGATGCTGCAAGAAAGCTGGCCATGCGCTGTAGAATGGTTTGTAACAGGAATAGAATATAGAGAAAGAGGTATTGCAAATTACGGAACTCCAAATTATAATCCCTCTAATCCACCTGTATTCCCTAATCGTTTCGGATATCAGTTCTGGAGTTTGAATACAAGTTCTGACTACACAAGCTTATTTATTAACTTAGTGGATAACTTCAACGAATTGGGACAGTCATTTAGCTCTCAGCCTATGGGAACAGTCAATGATCAGGTTACCGGCTATACTTTAGCCAATATTGAAACTAATCTTCTAAAATATTGTTATGGATTAAGCAGTTTAAGCACTCAGCTTAAAGCGAACAGACCGGCAGGAGTAAGCAATGCACAGATTGATTTACTATTGAGCTTTTATTAAGTTTATTCCATTAAAAATAACGACCATCCTTACAACAGGATGGTCGTTTTATATAACTAATTTATTTCAGTCCTACTTCATGTAAGGATTCAAAATATTACCTTTTATTTTCCAGCTGCCCAATCATATTTTTCAGCATCGCTGGTACAATCATTTTATGGAAAGGCCGAACGGGTAAAAAATACAGTACTCCCAGCCAGTTATGAAATTTTACAGTAGTGGATATGGTAAGGGAGTTTTTATTGATCTCTTTTTTATTCTTGTCTATGAAAAGAGAAACTCTGAAATCCAGATGCTTGTCATCTTCTCCCAGAACAATTTCGTTGTTGGTTTTATCAAACACCTTAAAAAGCCCTACACGCTCTCCTACTTCACATTGAAAATCCTTCTCTTTTGGTTGCTTTTCTGCTTCATTTCCGGTTTTTAATCCGAATAATCCCATTATCTTATTTCTGAAAGCAAACATTTTCTTTCCCCATTTTGGTCCGCTTGTAAAGAAAGCCTTTCCTATTTCCGAGATATCGATGTTTCCTCCGTCATTGGCAAGTTCTCCCTGAAAACTATCCATATAATCAAAATCTTTTTTCCCCTGAGATAAAATAGACTTTTCAGGAAACTCTGTCTTATTAATCCTCATTGTCATTGTTTTTATGGTTGTTGGTCTAACAAATGTAAGTATCTTTTCATTGATTTAAAAGGGAAATTTAAACAAATGTTTAGATTTGTTGTATATTCCGAAACTGACATTTAATTTTAAAATTTTTCATTATTCTTTTTAAATATGCTATTTTCTAATTTTTATTACTATAAGTTCAATCTGTTTTAATTATTTCATTAAATTCGGTCAACAAAACTGTTTTTATGATACAACTTCCTTTATCAAAACTTTCCAATGTAGGAACTACTATTTTCAGCCACATGACTCAGCTTGCCAATGAGAATGAAGCCATCAATCTGTCTCAGGGCTTTCCTGATTTTATGCCAGATTCAGAATTATTAAATCATGTAGATTATTTTATTAAAAAAGGCTTCAACCAATATGCTCCTCTTGGCGGAATGATTGGCTTAAAGGAAGAAATTGCACGAAAAATTGAAAACAGCCATAAGGCAATTTACCATCCGGAATCTGAAATAACAGTTACTGCAGGCGGCACACAGGCCATTTTCACGGCTATTGCATCATTTATTAAAAAGGATGACGAAGTAATTATTTTTGAACCGGCGTATGATTGTTATGAACCTACTGTAGAACTTTTCGGAGGTATTGTAAAACGGTTTGAAATGAAAGCTCCGGATTATGAAATCAACTGGGCGGAAGTAAAGAATCTTGTCAGTGAAAAAACCAGGATGATCATTCTTAATAATCCTAACAATCCTTCAGGAAAAATCCTGAAAGAAAATGACTTACAAGAACTTATTAATCTGGTAAAAGGCACTTCCATTCTTATTTTGAGTGATGAAGTGTATGAAAATATTGTTTTTGATGGAAAACAGCACTTAAGCATCTGTAAGTATCCGGAATTGAAAGAAAGAAGCCTTCTTGTAGCCTCTTTTGGGAAACTTTTCCATGTTACCGGATGGAAAGTGGGCTATTGTGCAGCACCCAAAAGTTTAACAGAAGAATTCAGGAAAGTGCATCAATTCAATGTTTTTTGTGTAAACACTCCTATTCAGCTGGCTTTGGCAGAATACATGAAGAATGACGAACATTATACTTATCTGAATCAGTTTTTCCAGGAAAAAAGAGACTTTCTGAGAAAAGGTCTTGCAGGTACATCATTCGAACTTATGGATTGTGAAGGAACTTATTTTCAGGCGTTGAAATATGATAAGATTTCTGATAAAAATGATTTTGATTTTGCTTCAGAACTTACCATCAATCATAAGGTGGCCAGCGTTCCCTTCTCTTCTTTCTATAAAAACAAGCTGAATGAGAATGTAATCAGGTTATGCTTTGCCAAGAAGCAGGAAACTCTGGAAAAAGCTCTTGAGAATTTATCAAAGATTTAATACTTCCTGATTAAAACAAAGAGGCAAAGAGATTATGCATACAACTCCGGAAATGTTTCCGGAGTTTTTATTTTCTATTCAAAGATGAATTTTAAATTAACGGAGAAAGCAGTCTGGCCAGGTGTTCAAAAAAAACTTTGAATTTTGACCTTTTTTTCCAGGTATTAAGGAAGATTTCTTCACAATCATTCATATCCTCAATAAAAAGATTTTTAAGCTTAAGGTTAATTTCAGCATCAAAGATTAATGTATTCACCTCAAAATTAAGTTCCTGACTTCTGACATCCATATTCGCTGTTCCTACAGACGAAAAATGGTCATCAACAATCATTGTTTTGGCATGAATAAACCCTTTCTTGTAAAAGAACACCCTCACTTTGTTCTCCAGAAGTTCTTCGTAATAGGAATAGGCAGCGGCATTCACCACTACCGAATCTCCTGATTTTGGCACCATAAGCCTTACATCAATTCCCGAAAGACCAGCCTGCTTTATAGCATTCAATACCGTTTCAACAGGAATAAAATAAGGCGTTACAATATATACCCTTTTTTTCGCAGAAAGAATGGCCGAACTGGTGCTCAACATAATAGAAGGTCTGGTATCAGGTCCACTTGCAGCAACCTGAACCAGGGAGCTTCCTGCTTCTGTTTTTTTATAACCGAAATAAGACGTTGAGATTTCAGGAAGTTTTTCAGTGGCAAAAACCCAGTTGCTGAAAAATAAAAATTGAAAATAAAAAGCAGCTTCTCCTTTAATGTAAAGATGAACGTCTCTCCAGTACTGTTTTGGATTAGGATTGATGTATTTATCCGAAACATTAATGCCACCTGTAAAAACCTCAGTACCATCTACAATAATAATCTTTCTGTGATCTCTGTAATTCACTCTGTTGGCAAGAAGCCTGAAAGTAATTTTGTTAACAGGAGATACTTCTACCCCAGCTTTCTGTAATCCTTTTAAAAACTTCCGGCCTAATTTCCCACTTCCCAGATCATCATAAAGAAAACGTATTTTAACACCTTGCTTTGCTTTCTTCATCAATAGATCAGCAAGCCTGTTCCCTACTTCATCATTATCATAAATATAATATTCCAGATGGATATGATGGGTTGCCTTTTCAAGTACTTCGAAAACTTTTTCAAATTTAGCCTCACCATTGATCAGAACTTCAGTATGATTTCCATGAGAAATGGGTGCATTTCCGGCATTATAAAGAAAATTAACTGTGAGTAGAAAATTCTGCAATTCTTCCTGATGACCATTCAGTGTTTTATGATGGGTTTCTTCAATATATTGCTGTACTTTCTGATATATCTGCTCATTACGTTCTATTTTGAAGGTATAAAATTTATTCTTCCTGAAGTTGACCCCAAAAACAAAATAAATAATGATTCCCACCACCGGAAGAAAAATAATAAGCAGAAGATAAGCCAGTGTTTTACTTGTATTTCTGGTATCCATAATAATCTTACCCGCAAGGAAAGTAACCCCGAGAAGATAAAGGGCCTCCAGTCCCAGCAGAAGGTATGGGTACTGATCAAGAAATTCTTTAATCATATAAACTGATCTCTAGATTAAAGATAATAAAAAAGGCCAAAAAGGAAATTAAAAACTTCGCTTTTTGGCCTTTAAAGTTCTATAGGAACATTCCTCCTGAAACTTCTATTCTTTGTCCATTGATCCACCTTGCATCTTCCATACACAGGAATGCCACCACTCCACCAATATCATCCGGAAGACCTACTCTTCCCAGTGCCGTTGCACCTGCTACCATGGCATTGATCTCTTCATTGTCTCTTACTCTTCCGCCGCCAAAATCTGTTTCAATAGCTCCCGGCGCCACAACATTGGCTTTAATTTTTCTTGAACCGAGCTCTTTAGCCATGTATTTCGTAAGCATTTCTACTCCAGCTTTTATAGATCCATAAACAGAGGATCCAGGTGTTGCAAATCTCGCCAACCCTGAAGAGACATTAATAATACCTCCTCCATCGTTGATAAATGGCAATAATTTTTGAGTCAGGAAAAACACTCCTTTAAAATGAATATCTACCACATCGTCCAATTGTTCTTCAGTTACTTCCGTAATCGGGGAATATAAGGCTGTTCCTGCATTATTGATCAGATAATCAATATGAGTACTTCCTGTATTTTGCTGCAAATGATCTGTTACGTTTTTTACAAAAGCATCAAAGCTTTTAATATCTTTTGTATCAAGCTGAAATGCTGTAGCATTTCTTCCCATTGACTTGATTTCAGAGACAACAGCATCAGCTTCTTCTTTGTTGCTTCTGTAGGTAATAATAACATCTAATCCTTTTTGAGCAATTTTAAGTGCCGAATTTTTCCCTAATCCACGGCTTCCTCCGGTTACCAATGCAATATTTGTTTTTGTGTTCATTGTATTTTGCTTATTTTGATGGTACAAAGTTGGGATATTTTCAGACTGTAGTATTTGCTTGAATCAATCTAAAATTTGCAAAATTCAAATCAGGAACGAAATTCCAATGGAGTAAACGTTGTTTTCCTTTTAAAAAAATTGGAAAAATGGGCAATCTCTTCAAATCCCAGGGCGTAAGATATTTCTGAAACATTCCATTTTGTCTGTTTTAAAAGTATTTTAGCTTCCTGAATAATCCGGTCCGAAATAAATTCTGTGGTTGTCTTTCCGGTGCTTTCCTTTAATCTTTTGTTTAAGTAATTGACATGAACAGCCAATCGGTCTGCATAATCTTTTGCCGTTTTCAATTGTAGTCTCTGTTCCCATGATTCAATAGGGAACTGTCTTTCCAACAGTTCTATAAACAAGGAAACCACTCGCATGGATGCATCATTTGAAGCCGAAATTTTGGATGCAGGCTGTAATTTCTGCCCATAATGAATCAGCTCCAGAACATAGTTTCTGATCAGATCATATTTAAAGACATAATCTGAATCTATTTCTTTTTTTATCTTTTTAAAGAGGCTTTCAATCTCTTCTGCAAGCTCACCATCAATTTCAAAAACAGGAACTCCGCCTGGCTGAAAAATAGGAAGATCTTCCAGATTGTAATAAGACTTATCCTTAATAAAGAAATCTTCCGTAAAAACACAGAAACTTCCGGACTGATCCGGGGCTTCAGGAACCCAGTGATAGGGAACTTTAGGTGTAGCAAACAATAGAGCGTTTTGCTTTATTGAAATTACTTTGTCTGCGTATTCTGCTCTATTTCTTCCTTTTATAAAGCTTATTTTATAGTACTTTCTTCTATTATAAGGCATTTCAGAAGTAGTCTTGGCTCTTTCTATCGTTTGGGCAATATCAAAAACATTAAAGTGACCAATGTCTTTATGAAGTCCTTTTGGAAAAATACTTTCAAGATCCTTGCCCAGTTTGGCAGCCATCTCCTTGTAAAAATCTTCCAGTGAGGTATGTGCAATTTTTTCCATCGCAGATGATTTGTAAAATTCAAATATACGAAGTTATCAATCAACCTTTTTTGAAATGATTACAGATTGCTCGTCCGATCTCAAGACTTTTTTAAATTTCAAAAAAACACACCATATGGATTTATTGAAAATTTCAATGGAATCACTTATTCTATTGAAAATTTATCACAATATTACAGATACAACATTATATTTTTTTCATTTTTTTCTATATACAGTGATATAACTCATTTATTTTTATTATTTTCGTTAAAACTAACCCATTAAAAATCAAATCAATGAGAAATCAAATCAGTCAAATCGGAAAAAAATTAAACAAAAAAGAATTAAGAACCATTAAAGGTGGTCTTATCAACTGTATGGAACCGGTTCTTTGTCCTACCCCTTGCGAGCCTTCTTCTGATCCATATGGATGCACAATCATTTCTCCAAAATGTGCACAAAAAGAGTGCAGACCTCAATTATAAATAAAACATCATTTAATAAAAAAAAAAATTATGAAAAAGGTAGAATTAAGCAAAGGTAAAAAGCTTGAAAAAAAACAATTAAAAACTATTTTAGGAGGTATGTTAGATTGTATGGAACCAAGACCATGTACAGAATTTCCTTGTGAAACTTATCCCCCTGACGATGTCAGAAACTGCACTAAAATTTCTGTGGGATGCGCCCAAAAAATCTGCAGACCACAACCATAAAGATAGAATTCTTCACTAAACCAAAAATTAAACATTATGAAAAATCAAGATTTAAATCACGGAAAAAAATTGAATAAAAAACAATTAAGAGTAATTACTGGTGGAAAAGAAATGTGCTTGCTTCCAGACCTTACTTGTAAGAAATATTCTTTTGCCTGTGCAGAAATTCAATGCCAGCCTGGTATTGAATTGTAAAAGCAAAAAAAACTAAACCATAAAAAAAACTTAAACGAATGAGAAACCAACATTTAAATAATGGTAAAAAACTTAATAAAAAAGAGTTGAAAACCATTAAAGGAGGCGTAATGATATGTGCTGGAGGAGCTAACGGAGGATGTGCACAAATTCATCCATCATGCTATGAAAAGCAATGCCGTCCTGGGGTAACAGAAGTGTGCATGCCAACATCAAATACTTGTATAAAAAGGTCTTTTAATTGTGTAGAACCACCATGTTGGCCAAACTTAGAGCCTCCAATATTATAATGATATTAAATGAATCGCTTCTTTAAAAAGAAGCGATTTTTAATTTGTATTCATTTAGCTCACAGTACCACCTAGATCTTTTAGCATCCATTTTCCCTTTATATACTCTGCAGCATAATCATTAGTAAATCCACTTCCTGAAACATAGATATAGAATATATTCGGATCTTTATCATTGGTTTGAATTTTGGAAATGTTCCTGTCTGTTACATCCGTAATCCTCAGATAAGGAGTTTGCTTATTTTTATCTTCCGAAACAAATAGTACTCTTGCCTCAGAGTTAATGTGATGAAAATAGTCACAATCAGTTTCATAAATCTGAAATGTATAATGTAGTTTTTTCATATTAATCATTCCATTATTGGGCTGTAAAAGCTCATAAAGCTGAGTAAATTTGTTCTTCTCAGATTTAAATAAAGGATTCATATCCTCAAAGTCATTAATGCCATCTCCATCTGTATCCTCATCCATCTGATTAAGTCCAAAACTTTTCTCAAAGATATCATTATAACCATCATGATCAGAATCCTTCGTTACATCTTTCAGGTTCATTTTAAAAAGTTTCCCGTCTTCCATTGCAGAATAATCATCATATCCGGGAAGCCCTCCTACCTTTACAATTTTCACAAGACTTCCTTCAAACTGAAGAAACCCATCTTTGATAATAGGCAATTCCTGAATTTCGTTGATGTAATAATGGCTGAAACTCAATCCAAGAAAATATGCTTTAGGTTTTTCATTTTCAATAGTCAGAAGCCAGAAGCCAAGTCTGTTTCGTCCTAAACCATACAAAACATTCCCTACCTGCTGCGAAGAATAAAACGCAAACTGATCTGAAAATTTCTCTCTGAACACTTTAAACTGACTTTCCAGCCTTTTTTCCATTTTTTCATATACTTCAGATCCTGCATGGGTAAAAGATTCAACACTGTCTTGCCTAAAACTGCGGTATTTCTTAAGGCTAGTAATTTCTAAATAATCAACCTTTTTATTCAGTATCTGTTTCACAGTATAAGGCTTCTGTTCCTTATAAACTTCAAACACCTGATCTCTTCTGTTGGTAAAACAGTTTTTCTCAACAGATTGAGAACATGAAAAAAATAAAATAAGAATTGTAAAATAACAGATTTTCATAGTTAAAGTTTGATGTATAAAAGCAAAAAACGCTCCCAAATTCATGGAAACGCTTTTTTTTATAACTAACTTTAATACTTTTCTTATACGTTGAATCTAAAGTGCATGATGTCGCCATCCTGTACGATATATTCTTTACCTTCTACAGAAAGCTTTCCAGCTTCTTTTACTTTTACTTCAGAACCATAGTTTACGTAATCGTTATACTTGATTACTTCTGCACGGATAAATCCTTTTTCAAAGTCTGTGTGGATTACTCCTGCAGCTTGTGGAGCAGTCCATCCCTGTCCGATAGTCCAGGCTCTTACTTCTTTTACCCCAGCTGTAAAATACGTCTGAAGTTTCAAAAGATCATACGCTTTTCTGATCAAACGGTTAACACCAGGTTCTGTAAGCCCTAGCTCATCAAGGAAAATTTCTCTTTCTTCGAAAGTTTCAAGCTCATTGATATCAGCTTCGATCTGAGCGGCTAATACGACTACTTCAGCACCTTCGCCTTTAGCCATTTCTTCAATCTTAGCAATCCACTCATTTCCGTTTTTGATAGAGTTTTCATCTACGTTACAAACGTAAAGAACCGGTTTATTTGTCAACAATTGAACTTCTCCGATGATTGATTTTGTAAAGTCATCAGTGGCAAATTCTCTTGCATTTTTACCATCTTCAAGGAATTTCTGTAAGTTCTGAAGAGTTTCGTAAGTAAGGATATCTTCTTTCTTCCCTGATTTGATGAATTTTTTAGCTTTCTCAACTGCTTTTCCTACGGTTTCAAGGTCTTTCAGCTGAAGCTCTATATCAATAATTTCTTTATCTCTTAATGGGTCTACTGAACCTTCTACGTGAACGATATTTCCGTTATCAAAACATCTTAAAACATGAATAATCGCTTCACACTCACGGATATTAGCTAAGAACTGGTTCCCCAATCCTTCTCCTTTGCTGGCTCCTTTTACAAGACCTGCAATATCAACAATCTCAACTACAGCGGGTAAAACTCTTTCAGGTTTTACGATTTTCTCGAGTTCAAACAATCTCTGATCCGGTACAGAAACCGTTCCAAGGTTCGGTTCAATCGTACAGAAAGGATAGTTTGCTGATTGAGCTTTTGCGTTGCTCAGACAGTTAAAAAGAGTTGATTTACCTACATTCGGTAAGCCTACGATTCCACATTTCATATTGTAAAATTCAAAGTTTAAGGTTTAGGGTAACTCAAGGTTTCTCCAACTTTAAACATTGAACTCAGAACCTTGAATTACGAGTGTGCAAAGATAGTGATTTTTGACAGAGTTTCATAATAAAAAAATCTGCCAAATTCTGACAGATTTTCAAAAGGTTTGGATTCACCGGATGTTTATGGGTTAGCTCCCGTAGCGTTCTGGGCCAGCGGAACATCATTCGGTGCTTCCTCTAAAGTTTTATCTAAAGTAAATAAAGATTCGTCAGTAGCTCTGTCACCTCCTGCGATTTTCAATTTATCTATTAAGTTTTGAGCCAATGTTTCCTCTTCAATCTGTTCCTGAACAAACCATTGCATAAAATTCCATGTAGCCCAGTCTTTTTCTTCCATAGAAAGATCTACGATTCTGTAAATAGCAGTGGTATTGTCAACTTCATGTTTAAATACACCATCAAAGCAGGCAGTAAGGCTTTCGGGATCTGCGGGAGGAGCAGGAATAGCGTCTACCTTTGGTTTTCCTCCTCTGTTTAAAATATATTCCATGAATTTGATCGAGTGATTTCTTTCTTCCTGAGCATGGCGATAAAGAAAGTTGGCAATTCCCTGATAACCTTTATCATCAGCCCAAATTCCGTAGGATAAAAAAACGTGTGATGCATGAATTTCCTTGTTCATCTGATCACTTAATGCCTTTTCCATGTTGGTGGAAAGTCTTTTAGTATTCATAATGTTATATTTTGGTGATTATAGAATGAATCATGCAAAAACAGTTCCGATAAGTTCATTATTTGCTATAAAATCCCATACCACGCTTAAAAATAGTACTGGTTTACAATCATTTAAGCTAATAATTTATAGTTATTCTAAAATAAAACCGGTTCTGCCTGAGAACCGGTTTTTTTAATTTATGATTGAGATTGCTTCACCTAAAGGTTCGCAATGACCAATTTATAATGGATTGTATTCCTACTATTTAATCCTTCTTGCTGTATAATCACTTTCATTTCCTAATCTATCGATGGCTTTGATGGCCACTGCGTTAAGTTTTTTCCCATCTTTAGATTTAGGAATGTCTTTTGAAAGGGTATCAAGCGTTAAAATTTCTGTTTGCCATACTCCGTTATATTGAGTAAAAAGCACCCATAGAAAGACATCGGCAGCATTTTTTGTACTCCAGCTTGTCTGAGCAAAGCTTCCGTTATCAGCAATAAATAAGGTAGGCGTCTGCAATGGAACAGCTTTTATCCATGGAAATTTCGGAACTAGTGCTTTCTCATTGTATGGACCGTTTTTCAAAGCGGGAAGCATATTGGGGTTTTTGGTAAGCCCTGCAATGCTCCAGTGAATTTCTCCTGCATCATTTTTAAGGATATTTCTGGAAATAGCAATCTGGTTTTTGATTTCTGTTGGACGGTCTGATACTTTAATCTCAACAGTATTCAATCCCGGCCATAAATGACGATTCATTGTATTTTCGGACTGCCACCAGCTTAACAGAGCTTCAAAGCTTTGTCCTTTAGAATCTATGGGCCAGTAAAGCTGTGGAGAGAAATAATCTACCCAGCCTTTATTTAACCATAATTTAGCATCTGCATAAAGCTCGTCATATTGAGAGGAACCTATAATTCCCATCGGATATCCGGGTTTCCAAATTCCGAACGGGCTGATCCCGAATCTTACATTATTTTTTTCTGCATGAATTTCTTTATAGATACGTTCTACAAATTTATTCACATTATCTCTTCTCCAATCTGCCCTGGATAAAGTCCCTCCGTTGCTTAAGTAAGCATTCCAACTGGCGTTATCTGGAAAATCTGCTCCTTTATTGTAAGTAGCATAAGGATAGAAATAATCATCGAAATGCACAGCATCAATATCATATCTTTTTACAATATCTTTTACCACATTGGACACATGGCCTTGTGTTTTCGGATTAGCCGGATCAAACCAATACATTCCATTCTTTAGTCTGACAACTATATCAGAGAGTTTGTTTGCCATTGACAGCTTATTCACAGCTCCTCCGTTGGTATGATGTGCTCGGTAAGGATTCAACCAGACATGAAGTTCCAATCCTCTTTTATGAGCTTCTTCGATCCAAAACTGAAGCGGATCATAATTGGGATATGGTGCAGTTCCTGTTTCTCCGGTCAGAAAGTAAGACCATGGTTCGATATTACTTGTATAAAGTGCATCTGCAGAAGGTCTGATCTGGAAAATAGCAGCGTTGAAATTATTATCTTTCAGCATATCAAGCATGCTGATTGCTTCTGCTTTCTGCTGTTCCACTGTAAGATCATTTCTTGAAGGCCAGTTGATATTGGCAACACTGGCAATCCATGCTCCGCGGAATTCTCTTTTGATTTCCGGAAGATTGGTTCTGAAATTTTCTTCCGTTGAAGCTGCTGTTCCTGTTGTTGGTTTTGTTGCTACCGGAATTACTTTTGGAGGATTTGTATTGTTGGTTGGTTTTGTCGGATTCTTCGTGGAGGGTGTTTTTACAACATTGTTCTGAACGGAACATGAGGTAGTATACGATGCAAAAACGCCCAATAAAACGATAAGTTTTAATTTATTCATTCTCATAGTCTGCAAAACTACAATAAATTATTTTTTAGCTTTTAAAATTTATTATAATAAATTATATTTTTAACTCATCATTCAAAAATAATAGTCTTATTTCCATCAATAAAAACTTTATCTTCAAAAACCAGTTTCAAAGCATTTGCCAGGACATTTCTTTCAACATCCCTTCCCAGATTCGCAAGACCTTTTGCTGTTTTGGAATGACTCACCTTGATAATATCCTGATAGATTATTGGGCCTTCATCCAGATCATCAGTCACAAAATGTGCTGTTGCTCCAATAATTTTTACTCCTCTTTCAAAAGCCTGTCTGTACGGATTCGCACCAATAAAAGCAGGTAAAAATGAATGATGTATGTTAACTATTCTTCCTTTAAATTTTTCAACAAAATTGGTCGAAAGGATTCTCATAAACTTGGCTAAAACCAGATAATCAAATTCATAATTTTTGAGGGTTTGCATGATTTGAATTTCATGCTCCTCTCTTGTGATATTTTCTGTAGAAATATAGTGAAACGGAACACCGAATTTCTCTGTCATATCTTTTAGACTTTCATAATTCCCGATAACCGCCAGAATATTAAAGTTAAGATCCTTGAAATGGTTTCTGATCAGCAAATCTGACAAACAATGATGTTCTTTTGTCACCAAAACAACAATATTTTTGGGTGCATTTTTGCTTAGTTCAATGTTGCAATCCCCCAATTGATCTTTGATTTGCTCCATCACTTTTTGAGGATCAGCAATGCCCGAAACTTCGGTTCTCATAAAGAACAATGACTTTTCTCTGTCCACAAACTCGTCATTTTTCACAATATTAAGATTGTTTTTCAACAGCACATCCGAGATCTTATGCACTAAACCTTTTTCATCTTTACAGGCGATTTTAAAAATAAAATTCATCATTTGTTTTTTTAAATAAAAAAATCCTCATTACTGAGGACTTTAAAAATTATTTAGATTATGCTTTCGCAGATCTTTCTACTCTTTTTCTTTCTTCTTCAGAAAGAATTTTCTTTCTCATTCTGATGAAGTTCGGAGTTACCTCAATTGCTTCATCACCCTGGATGTATTCCATACATTCTTCAAGTGAGAATAAGATTTTCGGAGCAACACCAGTATCTTTATCTTTTCCTGAAGCTCTCATGTTGTTCAGCTGTTTTGCTTCTACGATGTTTACTACCAGGTCTCCAGGTTTGTTTTGCTCACCAATGATCATCCCTGTGTAGATTTCCTCACCCGGATCAACGAAGAACTTACCTCTATCCTGAAGTTTAGCAATAGAATATTCTGTAGCAGGACCAGTTGTTTTGCTGATCAAAACACCATTGTTTCTTCCCGGAATAGCACCTTTGAAAGGCTTATATTCTGTGAAACGGTGTGCCATAATAGCTTCACCAGCCGTAGCTGTCAACATCTGAGAACGTAATCCGATCAAACCTCTTGAAGGAATTTCGAATTCCATGTGCTGCATTTCACCTTTAGTTTCCATAATGTGAAGGTCACCTTTTCTCTGAGTTGCCAGGTCAATAACTCTTGAAGCAAATTCTTCAGGAACGTCAACAACCAAAGATTCATAAGGCTCACATTTCTCACCATCAATTTCTCTGAAGATAACCTGCGGCTGACCAATTGTCATTTCGTAACCTTCTCTTCTCATTGTTTCGATCAAAACTGATAAGTGAAGAATACCTCTACCGAATACAAGGAATGTATTGGCATCATCAGTCTGCTGAACTCTTAAGGCAAGGTTTTTCTCTAATTCTTTTGTTAATCTTTCTTTCAGGTGATTAGAAGTAACATATTTACCGTCTTTACCAAAGAAAGGAGAATTGTTGATAGAGAACGTCATGTTCAATGTAGGCTCATCAATTGCAGTTCTTTCCAATGGCTCAGGATTTTCAAGATCAACGAAAGAATCACCGATCTGGAATGCATCAAATCCTACTACAGCACAGATATCTCCAGCTTGTACTTCAGTTACTTTTTTCTTTCCTAATCCTTCGAAAACGTAAAGTTCTTTTACTTTTCCTTTTACAATTTTACCATCTGCTTGAGCAAGACCAATCCATTGAGATTCTTTGATCTCACCTCTTGTCACTTTCCCGATTGCAATTCTTCCTAAGAAAGAAGAGAAGTCTAGAGAAGTAATCTGCATCTGAAGATTACCTTCTGTTACTTTCGGTTCAGGAACATATTGTAAAATACCATCCAATAATGGTAAGATATCTTCAGTTTGCTCTAATGAAGTGTTGAACCATCCTTGTTTTGAAGATCCGTAGAATGTAGGGAAATCCAATTGCTCTTCTGTAGCATCAAGGTTGAAGAACAGGTCAAATACTTTATCATGAACTTCGTCAGGACGACAGTTTGGTTTATCTACTTTATTGATAACCACTAATGGTCTCAATCCTAATTCCAAAGCTTTCTGAAGTACGAATCTTGTTTGCGGCATTGGTCCTTCGAACGCATCCACCAACAAAATAACCCCATCAGCCATTTTCAATACTCTTTCTACTTCTCCACCAAAATCGGCGTGACCAGGAGTATCGATTACGTTAATTTTTGTGTCTTTATAAGTAACAGAAATATTCTTGGATAAGATCGTGATCCCTCTTTCTCTTTCAAGATCGTTGTTATCCATAATTAACTCCCCACTCTCCTGATTTTCTCTGAAAATGTTGGTAGCGTGAATGATCTTGTCAACCAAAGTCGTCTTTCCGTGGTCAACGTGTGCGATAATCGCAATATTTCTAATGTTTTGCATAAAAGATTTTTACGGGTGCAAAAGTAGTGATTTTTAATGAAAAAATATTTAGTTATACAAATATTTAATATTTTGTTTAAAATACTTATTTACAAGACAATAAAAAAGAGTGTCCGAAAAACACTCTTTAAATTATTTATACACAAGCTTGTATTTCGCATGGATCTATTACAGGCGGTTCACCGCATATGATGTCAAATTCTGCGCAATTACTGGAGAATCCGGTTGCCCATCCCCATCTTACGGCGCATGTGTCGGCATCTTTGCATCTTACCATTCCTTTAACGATTCCTCCCTGAACTGATTTCATTTCAGTTCTTGAAATTTTTCTAAGATTTCTCATGTTGTTTTGTTTATGTTATTAGCATGATAAAAATATAAAAAAAACACAATAATTAATATATTATTCAAATATTTAACATTTCGGAGAACTATTTTAACATTCACACTCAGAGCCTTAGCAACCTGTAAAACATAACAAGATCAATTAAAACAACCAGTATAAATTTCATGAGAAAAGATTTCTTGGAAACTTTATGATTGAAGAAAATCATTCCCGCAGCGGCTCCTATAATTCCGCCAAGTAGAGAAATTCCTAAAAGGGTATTTTCGGAAATTCTCCATTGATGCTTTTTGGCTTGCCATTTATCAAAACCAAAAGCACATAATGCGAGCACGTTTATTATCAACAGAAAAGGAATCATTCTTCATTTAATTTGCCGCAAAAATAGAGCTTAATTTATAAAAATATACTTACACCTTCACTATTTTTAAACCATTAAGGAAGATTTACAAAGTAAAGTATATTTATTGTAGTTAAGGTAAATCATTCTAATTTTTAAGTGTACAATGAATATTATTCAATATGATCTTAATGTTTTAAATTTGCTCTTAAAAAATAAATCAATGACAGTACACGATCTGGCGGGAAGCTACTCTATTGAAGGAAGCAATCAGGAGGAATCTTTCCTGCCAACTTATCATGGTATATTGACCTTATCTGTTGATGAAAATAATCGCATTATTGCTCAATGGATAATTGGCGACCATCAGCAAAACGGGACAGGATTTTATAAAGACCAAATTTTAGTGATTAATTTCAACTACGAAGGAGAAGATGACAAAACCTATAAAGGAGTTGCTGTGTACCGGTGCCTGAATAAAGACGTACTGGATGGATTCTGGTCTGAGAAGCACGGAAATCCTTTATATCTGGGAAGTGAATATTGTGTAAGAATCCAGAACTCCAAGATTGTAAATTAATTTCCTTTTCCATTTGAGCAAAAAAATTTTCAAATAAAAAGAGCTGTCTTCATAAAGACAGCTCTTGTAGTTATAAATGTTTAAATAACTTATTTTTTAGCTTTTACGTCAATTGCAATCTCGATGTCTTTGCTGATCATCCATTCTGCAGGATCTGCTTCAGAAGTACCGAATTTAAGTCCCCAATCGGCTCTGTTTACAGTGAATTTAGCCTGAATAGCTGCTGAATTTTCTGCTACCTCTACTTTCGCAGGGAACGTAACATTCATTGTTTTTCCTGATAAAGTAAGGTTTCCGCTTACCGTTTTATTAGCTCCTGCTACAGCATCTTTTGGTGCTTCTTTCAAATCTGTAACACTTGTAATTTTGAAATCTGAAGTAGGGTTTTTAGCCACATCAAAGAAATCAGGATTTTTTAAGTGCGCCTCAAGATCAGCCGGTTTTTTATCTTTTTCTGTTACTGAAGCCGGATCTACCTTGATAGAATTCATATCAATTACAAAGTTTCCTGCAGAAACCTGACCTGCATCAACACTGATATCTCCTGACTTCACTGTCAGTGTTCCCCAACGAGGTGCCATTCCTCCTTTGTGGAAAGCTTTCCAGTTTACTACAGAACCTACTGTATCTACTGCCAGTGTTTCTCCTTTGCTCTCTGCTACAGTTTGTTCCTGAGCCGTAGCTGCTGTTTCTGCTGTTTTTCCTTTATCACATGATGCCAAAAGCAATCCTACTCCTACTAATGCAATTACGCTAATTTTTTTCATATTGAACTGTTTTAAAAAAGTTTATTGAAATTTTGTTGTTTTCGGGTACAAAAATAGAAAAACCTGCTTTGCATCATCTTAACATATATCAAGAAATATAAATTTATTCAAATTATTTGCAATCATACACCCATTTACGATATACATCCCATCTGTATTGAGAATCGTAACTACTGTAGAATTCCGTATCCTTTTGAGTTCCATTTCTTGAGCATCCAGCAGAATTATCTTTCTGTGGGTTTCCCTTAACTACCCATCCTGTGTCAGAATAATCACTATAAGTACCGTCATTGCCGTTTTTTAAAATCACGGTCCGCTCATATTTCTGTACTGTGCAATTACACTTTTTAGGCTCCTCATATTCCGTGACTGTACAAGATATTATAAAAGAATAACAAATGAATAATGTAAATATTTTTCTCATGTTTATTATTGCGGTTATTAGATTTTAGCAAGCATAAATAAGTAAATATTTAAACATGATCACATCGCAAACAAAAAATTAAACATTAGTTTTCTATTATTTAAAACTATATTAATAGATTCTACTATAACTATCTATTCCATATATCTAAAAATTATTATTTCTACCATTTTAAATGAATATATTTTTTCTGTTTTCATATAGCATAAAAAATGTAATTTTACTGCCTCATAACAAAAACACAAGTTTTCATACAAACATGTCAAAAAAACTAATAACAGCATTTGCAATAAGCACAATGTATTGTATCAATGCACAAACAAAAGCTGAAGAAGCAATTAAAACTCTTGAACAGAAATATCCTCAGGAAAAAATACATTTATTATTAAATAAAAAAAGTTTTGTTGCAGGAGATAATTTATGGTTTAAAGCTTTCGTATTTGATGGATATACTACTACAAACACATCAAGCTCTCTATTTATAGAATTGTATGACAAAAATAAGACTCAAATTAGTAAAAAACTTTTTCCATTAATAAATGGAGAAGGAAATGGAAGCATTTCTTTACCGGATTCTTTAAAGGAAGATGTATATTACATCAGAGCCTACACTACCTGGATGGCAAACTTCAGTGAAGATTTTCAGCTCGTAAAACCTATCCCCATATACAATCCCACTTCTCCCGAAAAATTAATTGTAAACGGTGATTCTCATTGGACAGCATCTGTGCATCCTGAAAGTGGAAGCTTCATAGATGGAATCAACACCAAATTTGCAGTAAGACTACAGTCAAATGGAGAAGCTCCTTCCAAATGGGAAGGATATATAACTGATACAGACAATCCAAATGTAAAGATTTCTACATTCAAAGGACTGGACCAAAATGTCGGCTTATTCAACCTTACCCCAAAGATTGGAAAAAAATATCAGTTGATTGTTCAGGATAGTCAGGGACAAACTCAAAACATTTCTCTTCCAGATGTTTCACCATCAGGAATCAACCTTCAAGTAACCAGCGATAAAAACCAGCTTACTTATTCTTTAAAATCAAAAAACTTACCGGAAGGTTCTAAATATTTTAAAATAATAGGAACAATGGCTAATCAATTGGTCTATAAAGCTAAAATTAGCAAGATTTCAAATGATGCTCAATACCCTATTTCTTACAATCAACTTGTTAATGGTATTTTACAACTTACCGTTTTTGATGATAAAGAAAATATTATAGCGAGCAGATTATCTTTTGTTCAGCCACACTCTTTACAAGTCAAAAAACCTGCTTTAGAATCTCTTTCTCTAAACAGCACCCCCCGTGGTAAGAGCTCATTTGATATTTCTAAAAATTTAAATCATCCCAATTATACTGTCTTAATAACTGAGGCCGAGGCTAGCAATACTGAGGAGGATCAAAACTTGTTGAGTTCTTTTTGGCTTACTGGAGATATTACATCAAAAATTTCCAAACCTGCTCAGTATTTCTCCCCCCAGTGCAATACAGATGCTTTGGATGCCCTTCTAATTTCAGAAAAATGGAAAAGATTTGACTGGCAATCCATTATGTCTGGAAAATACCCTGTTATTAAATATGAACCACAAAATTTCCTTTCTTATAAAGGAAAGATTAATGTTCAGGGAAAACCTTCTCCTAATACAGATTTAAATTTAATTTTCGATACCAACTCAGGTCCTCAGATTTTTCAGATAAAATCTGACAGCAATGGTTTTTTTACATTGAATAATCTGCTTTTTGAAGATTCAATGAAATTTTCCTATCAATTAAATACCAAGCAGCCTGACCCTAATTATACTGTTTTTTTTCAACCTAGTTATGAGTTTATCCCTTATCAAAAGAGTTTACCTTTAACATCCTATCAATTAACACCTCGCTCTGCCAATGAACAACCCTCGAATGAAGTTGCCAGAGCTGTCACAGCCCTTAATACCCAAAAAGCCATCAGCGATAAAGTTATCAATATTACAGAAGTAAAGTTAAAGGGTGAATTAAAAGATAAAACAAAAAAATTAAATAAGCAGTTAAGTAGTTCTCTTTTCACAAGTATTAACGAAAGCGTCTTTGATTTTGTTAACAATCCTAATCTCCAAGGTTCAACTAATATCTTGCAGTGGTTGCAGGGTAAAGTTGCCGGACTTAATGTTCAATTCCAGAATGGAGATTATATACCTTACATCAGAGGGAGTGTAGCCGGTGTATTCCTAGACGAGGTAAATGTTGACCCGGGACAAATATCCAGTTTACCTATGTCAGAAATTGCAATGGTAAAAGTAAGCAAAGGGTCTATTGTGGGAGTCTTTGGAGGAGAATTAGGTATTATCGCAATTTACACCAAAAGAAACGGTCCTTCAGGAAAAACAATCGATAAAAGTTTACCTTCACAGTTAAGAAAAATAACGTTAAACGGATATAATAAAGAGATTCCTTTTGACAATCCTATTTATGAAAATGACAGTTTTAAAAGTATTCCCCAAGATACCAGAAGTATTCTTTACTGGAACCCTTTTTTAGAAGATCAATCTCCAGAACCTTCACATATCCAGTTTTATAACAATGATGATGCTAAGAAATACAAAATCATTATAATGGGATATGATAAAAATAATGAAACACCTCTTTACTATAATGAAATTCTGCCTTAATTGATTTAAAAATTATCATACAGCCTGGTTACATTTTCTGTAATCAGGCTTTTTTATATTTCAACTTCATTTTTTCCATTCCAAAACCCTATTTTAGCTTTCCGAAAACAGAACAATGACGACCGTAGAATTTATACAGAAACAGCTCAATATTTCTGAAAAGAGCATCAACAATACCTTACAACTATTATCTGAAGACTGTACCATTCCTTTTATTTCCCGTTACCGAAAAGATAAAACCGGAAACCTTGATGAAACACAAATCGAACAGATCTCAAAAATCAGTAAGCAATTTGATGAAATTGTTAAGAGAAAAGAATCTATTTTAAAATCAATAGAAGAACAGAATGGATTGACTCCTGAACTTCAACAGAGAATAGAAGAAAGCTTTGACATCCAGGAGCTAGAAGACCTTTATCTGCCTTATAAAAAGCGTAAGAAAACCAAAGCTGATACAGCCAAGGAAAAAGGCCTGGAACCTTTAGCTAAAATCATTATGAGCCAGAAAAGTAATGACATTCAGTTTCTGGCTTCAAAATACCTGAACAATGAAGTTGCTTCTGAAGAAGAAGCGCTTCAAGGCGCAAGAGATATCATGGCAGAATGGATTAACGAAAACATGTATGTCCGTAAAAACCTTCGTAGACTATTTCAGCGCAAAGCAGTAGTTACCTCCAAGGTTGTAAAAGCTAAAAAAGACGAAGAAGAAGCCCAGAAATTCTCCCAATATTTTGAATGGGAAGAAAGCCTTAGCAGAACTCCTTCTCACAGGCTTTTAGCCATGCTCAGAGCAGAAGCAGAAGGTTTTGTAAAAACAAATGTAGGAATAGACAAGGAAGAAGCCATTGATTTTATTGAAAAGGCCATTATCAAATCTAATAATGAAAGTTCTGAACAAATTGCACTGGCCATAAAAGATAGTTATAAAAGACTTCTGGAACCTGCTATTTCAAATGAAGCCTTACAGGAAGCTAAAGAAAAAGCAGACAAAAAAGCCATTGAAATTTTCTCTGAGAACTTAAGCCAACTCCTTCTTGCTCCGCCTTTAGGAGAAAAGAGGATTCTGGCAATAGATCCCGGATACCGAAGCGGATGCAAAGTAGTATGCCTGGATGAAAAGGGAGATCTATTACACAACGAAACCCTCTATCCTCATGCTCCGCAAAATGAAAGCGGAATGGCTATGAAAAAGATCCGTTCTATGGTGAATGCGTATCATATCGAAGCGATTTCTATTGGTAATGGAACAGCAAGCCGCGAAACAGAATTCTTCATAAAAAAAATTGCTTTTGATAAACCTTTGCAGGTTTTTGTAGTTTCAGAAGCAGGAGCATCCGTTTATTCTGCAAGTAAAATTGCAAGAGATGAATTTCCATCATATGATGTAACAGTACGTGGAGCAGTTTCTATCGGAAGAAGGCTTTCTGATCCGTTGGCGGAATTGGTAAAAATTGATGCCAAATCCATCGGGGTTGGACAGTATCAGCATGATGTAGACCAGACCCAGTTGAAAAATGAGCTGGATTCTACCGTGATGAAATGTGTAAATTCCGTGGGAATTAATCTAAATACTGCTAGCAAATCACTATTAAGTTATGTTTCCGGAATCGGAGAAAAAATGGCAGAAAACATTGTGAATTACCGTACTGAAAACGGAGCTTTTGAAGATAGAAAACAGCTAAAGAAAGTTCCAAGACTTGGAGAAAAGGCTTTCCAGCAAGCCGCAGCTTTCGTGAGAATCACCAATGCCAAAAACCCACTGGATAACTCTGCAGTACATCCGGAAGCGTATGGAATTGTAGAGAAAATGGCAAAAGATTTGGGTATTAAAACCAATGAACTGATAGCCAATAAAGAAAAAATAGCCCTGATAAAACCCGAAAACTACATTACAGGTGAAGTTGGAATCTTAGGAATTAAGGATATTTTAAAAGAACTTGAAAAACCGGGACTAGATCCAAGAAAAGCAGCAAAAGTATTTGAATTCGACCCGAATGTCAAAAGCATTAAAGATTTAAAAGCAGGAATGATTCTTCCGGGAATTGTCAATAATATTACCGCTTTTGGATGTTTCGTGGATCTTGGAATCAAAGAAAGCGGACTGGTTCATATTTCCCAGCTGAAAGAAGGATTCGTATCAGATGTAAATGAGGTTGTAAAACTTCATCAACATGTTCGTGTAAAAGTAACAGAAGTAGATGAAGCAAGAAAAAGAGTCCAGCTGACTATGATTTTGTAATTTTTAAACGTTACCCTACTTAAATTTAAACCACAAATTAGTCATTTTGAAAACAAAGAATCTAATCTTCGATCTGGATGGAACATTATGGGATTCCAGAGCTACCATCATCAAAATCTGGAATAAGATATTGATCAAACATGAGTTAATCCAAAGAGAGCTGAAAACCAAAGACATGGATCAGTATATGGGACTGTTAGCCCATGATATTGTAAAAGATATTATTCCCGGCATTCCGGATCTGCAAGCTAAAGAAATCCTTTCTGAAATTGTAGCCGAAGAAAATAAAACACTTCACTTAGAAGGCGGGACTTTATACGATGGCGTAGAAGAAACTTTAAAGAATCTGGCCAATACTTATGCACTTTTCATAGTGAGCAACTGTCAGGATGGATATATTGAATCATTTTTAGATTATTATCAATTCAATGATCTGTTTGTTGATTTTGAGTCTCACGGACGAACCCAAAAAAATAAATCTGAAAACATACAGTTTCTTATGGAAAGAAATCAGTTATCTACCAAAGATTCCGTTTACATTGGCGATACTCAAACCGATTATAATTCAGCAACATCCAATGGACTATCATTTATTTTCTGCAAATATGGGTTTGGAAAACTGGCTGATCCATTATATGAACCGGCAATTCTTACCTTTTCACAACTGAAAGTTCATATTTAAATTATAACACAAAGGCTTCTTTTCATGGAAGCCTTTTTATTTTCAGATAAGTTGCTGTAAAGATACCGTATGTACTGTTAAAAGCATTATTTTGAATTTAAATTTTGTAAGAAAAAATATATATCCACGTCGGATGGAATATGTAATTTTTTTCGTAACCTGTTTTTCTTTGTTTGTACGGATCTGTGCTGCATAAATCCATATTGAGCAATTTCTTTAGAAGAAAAGCCAAGTTGTATCATAGCACAAAATGAAAGTTCGTTGGTTGATAGTTTCGGGTTAATTTCTAAAAGTCTTCCAACTAGCTCAGGATAAGCATTTTGATATTCATTAAAAAATAAAGGATCATTTTTTCTGGCTAAAGACACAAGCCTTTCATCATCAACAGACATTTTTTTCATTAAAAGTTCTGTCTCTAATTCTTTCTCCTCTATGATTTTACGTTTTTTAGTAATCCTTTTATTATAGACATAATATACAATAATAATAATGAAAAATAATGAAAAAATGATTACGTTATACAGTATGGTTGAGTTCTGTTGGTCTACATCATCTTTCTCCTTTTCCCGAGTTATTTTATCAACAGAATTATTTATGGATTCATCCCTCACCCTTCCCAGACTATCGTTTAATTTAGCATATCTCTCCAGATAATCTTTTTCCTTGGAGGCATTGTTCAATTTTTTGTAGGTCTTGGCAATAGTTTGATATAACATAGGAATCTGATAAACTCTTCGTGTTTTTTTGAGTATTTCCACTGATTTAATGTAATAGTCTAAAGCCAAAGTATAATCCTGTCTTTCAAATAAAAAATTGCCATAATAGAAATAAGTAAGAGCTCTTTGAGGATCCCAGTACTCTCTTTGTTTTAAAAGAGAAAACGCTCTGTTAAAATACATTTGTGCTGAATCTTCATTTTTAGCAAAAAGCATATAGTGATTAGCAATCGTGGAATTGATAACCGGTGTAGGCTTTATCTCTAAAGCTTTGTGTAAATAGATTAAAGAAGAATCAATTGAATTACTTTCTCTTAAAAAGTCAGCCCTGTTAGCATAAACCAGAGATAAAATTTCTCGATCATGTTGATCTTTTATTTGCTTACCATAATAAATGGATTTCGAATTATACTTAACTGCTTTTTTATAAAGTCCTATTACAAAATTAGCCTGACCATACTCCTGATATAATTTCGTATGCAAATAATAATCATCAATCCCTTCAAGGTTTTCTTCAGCAACCTGTAGATATTTGAATGCTTTTTCATACATTCCAACAGTAGCATAAATATTACCCAAATTAATATATGAAAGTATCTCCCCTTTTTTATAATCTTGTTTTTTACTGATATTGCAAAATTTATTATTAAGGTCAATCAATTCCTTTTTTCTGCCGCTTATTCTTAAATCCTCATTAACTTTTATCAGCATACTGTCTATATACTTATGTGTATATGCCTGAGAATAGAGCAACGTAGAAAATGAAAGGTATATCAGAATGCTTACCAATATTTTCAAAAATTGATTAAGCTTTAGTGTTTGCATAGTAAATTAATAATAAGTTTCAAAGGGACAAAAAAATAATATCAATCTTTAAAATAAATAAATTAACAGAATATGATATAAATTTCCCATCCAAATTATACAATTACAATTTCGTTACCACAAAATTAAATAAAATAAAAATATTAACAAAAACAATCATAAATTACTCCCAAATTTAGTTAAAATACAAATATATTCTCTAAAATAAACACTATATAATAATTAATATAAAAATCATTAATGAAATAATATTTAAATATATAAATTTCACTATATTTTGATTTACACAATACAAACTATTTGATATTGGAAACAATCTGATAAATTTCTCTCTTGTATAAAACTCTATGATCATTCTCAGGAAAGATCTTTCATCATCTAGAATCCCTCTATTATCAAGTCAAAAATTAATTGATGTACCTTTGATGTATCTAAAATTTTGTTTACTTAAAATATCAGACATAAATTTAATCCAGGAATTTTTTTTAACACTATTTGACACATAAACACAAATACATATTGTTAGATTAACAACCTGGCTAAAGTGTTTGATTCCCACAAAAAAACAAACTCTTTTAATATTTTAATAACACAATCAGTTTTCATTTTTGATTTTATAGAGATCTATAATACTGATCAAAGTTGCTACTCCCGTTTTGCGGGAGTTTTTTTTTGATCCATAAACATTTGATAAAAAATGATGTACTTATGTTGTATGACTATTTGATAAAAGAAAAATAATCCATGCTAAATTTGAACAAAACAAAAATGATGAAAAATTTTACTCTTATTTATCTTCTCAAGTAGGAATTAAGATTGTCTATCTATAATTATGATGATATTCATTATAATTCAGACTCTTTTTAACATCGACACAATAAATTCCCTAAGGTTTACAATTTTGCGAAAATAATTTTAATCATATAATACCGTTTATTTTGAACTTTAAACAAATACATATTGGCAGCATTATTAAAGCTAAGTTTCTGGAAGAAGCATTGGACATGCAGAGAGCATGTAATTTTATGAAATGTACTGAATCTGAAATTGAAAAAATGTTCCTTGAAGAAGATCTGACAACTGATAAATTATTGAGATGGAGCAAACTGTTAGAGTATGATTTTTTCCGGGCCTACTCACAACATCTTATCCTCTTTTCTCCACCTAAAAAGGAATTTTCGCCTAATGCTTCTCATAAAAAAATATCGTCTTTACCTGAATTCAGGAAAAATATCTACACTAAGGAAATTATAGAATTTATCCTGGAACAAATTGAAACAGGAAAGAAAACAAAGCTGGAAATAATAAATGATTATAAAATTCCCAAAACGACACTCTATAAATGGATTGCAAAGTATGCAGATAAAAACAAGTAAGAACTCAATTTTTGTGTAATTATATTGTACTTTAATGCCAATTTATCATAGATAAATTAAATCTATCATTTATGCTTATGCAATAAATTGTTAAAAAAGCAATGAATGAAAAAAAAAGAATAAGATATATAAAAAAACAGACTAAAAAATTTAGTCTGTTTTTTTATATTATATAGTAATAGTAATTTAAATAAAAGACTCTACTTCAATCTTCGTAAAGACATTTGCGTAACAGGACCAGAACCTGTAGAACCAGAGCTTAAATACTTAATCGTTACATTATCTGAATTGCTAACCCTGAATGAATAAGTATGAGCAGCCAGCATAGGAATAGAAGTAAGCAGCGTATAGGTTTGCAAACCCGGCGTGGTTGCTGTAAACAGATCATTAACACGGGCCACCCAGTTACCGGCTGTATTATCCCAGATACCTATTACAGGAGATGATCCATTAACTGTTGATAACTGTGCATTCATTGTTATCTGGTACACTCCGTCAGCAGATATATTAAATGAATTACCTGCTGCTGAACCCGTATACTGGTTTTCATTATCCACAACCTCATTAGTAAGGTTTCCTACAGCCGTTGGAACGTCTGGGCCAGAGGTAAAATCAGCGGTCATTTGTACAATAATTTCCTGAGCCACCAGAAATTGTCCATTTACTACAATAACTGTCCCTGTAGAAGTGGGAACCCCTGCAAGATTCTGCCATGTGGGAGCAGCTCCTGGTCCGTTAGACTTAAGAACCTGTCCGGCAACTCCTGCCGAACCGGCAGTAGAAGCAGTCCCTCCCACATTCAGTTCATTTACAACCTGCAAAGCTCCGTTGACATGCAGTGCTTTCATAGGTGTAGATGTGTTAATTCCAACCTGGGAATAATAACATAAGGAACAAAAAATACTTGTAACAAGTATAACCTTCTTTTTCATAATTAGTATTGTATTTTAAACTTTTGCAAAAATATAACACAATACTGCTTTTGCGGCAAAACCCACCTACATCACAAATACATCATTTAGAAACAACAGCTATAAAGCTAAAAAACAGTGTTTACATATTTTATTTTAAAGAAATAACACATCATGTTGATATACTATTTTCAGCGTGACCATCAGAAAGATTTTTAAAGAAAAGGTACAGATCAACATCTGAAGAAATATTTAATTTTTTCCTAAGCCTGTTCTTTTTATTCTGAACAGATCGATGTTCCACAAAAGTATATTGTGCAATTTCTTTTGATGAAAATCCCAACCATATCATTGCACAAAACGTTAAATCAGATTTCGACAAATTAGAATTTATTGCAAACAACTTTTTAACAAAGTCCGGATATGCTTCCTGAAATTTATTGAGAAAATTAGGATCATTTTTTTTAGCCAGATCAATAATACAATCGTAAGAGTGAGTGAGTTTTTCTTTTAAAACATGAGCCTCAAATTCCTTCTGTTTTATAATGCTTTTATTCTTCTGATAACGGATATAAACAAAAAGCAAAATAACAATAAGACAAAACACCACAATATTATAAAATAAAAACAAATTCTTTTTTGAAGTATTTTCAGATTCTTTTTCTCTTATAATTTCATCAATTGAAGTGTTAACACTTTCGTTGCAGACTCTACTCAAACTATCTTTTAGTTTAGTATACTTTTCAAGATATTCCTTTTCTTTCTCCTCATCATTTAATTCACTATAAGTACTTGAAATTGTCTTATAAAGCAGAGGAATATTATATACTCTCTTGGTTTTCTCTAGAATGGCAACAGATTTTTCATAATACAACAATGCTTTTTCAGGCTCTTTATTCTTATTTAAAAAATTTCCATAATAGTAATAGGTCTGTCCTCTTTGAATATTCCAGTAATTCATTTTCTGCAATAGCTTCAATGCATTATTTAAATAATATGAAGAAGAATCTATATTTTTTTTATAAACCATATAATGATCTGCTATCAATGAATTAATTACCGGGCTTGATTTTATTTTTAATGCTTTGTGCAAATAAATGAGTGAGGAGTCATCCTGGTGAACATTATGCAGAAAATCTGCCCTATTTGCATAAATTCCTGATAATATTTCCTTTTCGCTATGATTAGAAATCATCTTACCATAATAAATAGACTGCGCATTGTATTTCAAAGCTTTTACGTATAAACCAATAACATAATTCACCTGTCCATACTCCTGGTAAAGCTTTGCAGATAAATAAGCACTATTAATCTTTTTAATTTTCTTTTCAGCTTTCTGTAAATAATAAAAAGAATTTTTGTAATCACCTATAGTTCCATAAATATTAGCAATATTGATATAACCTAAAATCTCCCCTTTTAGATAATTCTGATTTTTGGAAATAGTAATATATTTTTCATTTAAAGAAATTAATTCTTTTTTCTGACCTCTTATTCTAAGATTCTCTGATTTAATTATTAATGCATTGTCTATTTGCCCTGGAGTATAATTTTGCGAATATAAGACAGTGAAAATAGACAGACAGGTAAATACCATCATTAAAAATTGAAATATTCTTTTTATACTCGCTCTGATCATATTGTATATTCAAATACTGTTCTGTCAATACTAGATTGAATTGATACGGAAATATTTCCCGTTATCATTCTTTTATTTTATGAAAAATTATTTTTTTGAATTTGGTTCTTGAATGATAATAATTGTGTTGGGAATAGTGATAAAACCATTTGGAGCACCTTCAAGCACTTTATAAGAATACACTGTATTCTGCTTATTTTCCTGAAGACTTACAGGAATAATTTTCACTTCCAAATTGGTTTTAGGGTAAATGAGAGCAAGTACATTTTCTTTTGAAAAATCAATAGGCGTTGGTTTCCCATCGGTACCCATTGTTGCTGCAGCTCCAAAAAGTCGTTCGAACTCCTCCTGTGAACTCATTATTTTTTCAGTAAAATCTTTATTATCATAGGTATTTTTAGCAAAATACTTCCTTGCTGATTTATAAGAAATATTTTTTTGCGTATTATTTACAGTACACGAAGAGATTAGTAGTGTACTTATTAAAATTATGATGATATTTTTCATTGTTTATTTGTTATATGTAAAAGCCCGTACTACTCACATATCAAAACTTTAGATAACATTATTCTGATCAACAAATTTGGATTTTGCTGTCTACATGGTGGAGCCATTGGAATTAACTCCGAGTTTTACTCTTGCATTGGAAAAGGGATTAACCAGTATAGCTGGTTGTGTAGGAGCTCCTGCTATATCCAGAGTAATTCTAGCATCAGTAGTATTAATCCCGATTTGGGAATACGTATCAGGAGAATACAATACTAACAAGGTTAATACATTCTTTTTTTCCATACTATACTGCTTTTTGTTTCGTCGTAAAAGTATAAAATAAGCATTGCGATGTATTAAATAACACATACATCACAGATACAGCACAATGAAACATGCATGATTTCAAGTAAATACCTTTGAATTATTTTAGGAATTAATTAGCTTATACTGGTGATAGATTTTGGTCTGTTTTTGCCATTTAAAAAAAGATGTATAAATGATGTATATAAAATTTTGCAATATTTAGAATAGAAATATACATTTACATTAAAACACAAATGTTATACACTTTTTATTGTTGAGTTAATATTAAGACCAAATACTAGAGTCGTAAGCAGCATTAAAGAATAAAGCTATTGTAAAGCTGAAAAGCAGTTTACTTTATTATTTTCAAATATTGAAGGCATTCTTATGATTGGTTGAGACACCCTCTTTAATTAATTTATGAACTCTAGTATTTATTTGTACTCAAAAAACAGCTTACTAAAAAAGGACTATAAATTGATAAATCTACATCATGAATCATCACAAACAATCGCCCTCAATGACGCCTGATTACAAAAGAATTTACAGTGATCTTGTTGATATGAAATATCCGGAAAAAAAGCAGGAATGCGCAAAAATTTTATCGAAGAAGAATCTGTCAGCGTTTGATGTAATAGAAATTAACAGCATCATATTTAACTATAGCCAAAACATTAAGGCTAATCAGTCACACCGCTCTTACAATAAGGAAACAATCTATAAAATTCTTGAATATCAAAAAAAGAATTATCTTAATAATACGCAATTGGCTCTACATTTTAAGCTGAGTCGCAATACCGTTGCAAAATGGAAAAATTTATTTAATATTTAATCAATTCGCATCCTCTATACATTTATTATGAAATCCATTTCTGATTAAAACAATATACTTCTTATAGCCCGTTTAAAGTATATCTCATATTAAAGATAACAAAATCTTATCACTATTAGGTTTAGGTTATGAGAAACATTCTATTTCTTAGAAAATTCATAATAAAAAAACCGTTATTGGCTAACAACAGATATTATTTAACTATAAAATAAATGTTTTAGCTAATAACGGTCAAAAAAGAATAGTATATCAGAATATCACATCTATTCTTTTCGTGTTTTCAAATAAAGAAAACTATTTATAATCTTTAGAGCTTCTTCTAGGCTCTTTTACTTCCGGCCATTTTACAGTCTCTCCTTTTTCATCCTGAGGCATTACTCTTTTTTCTCGGTTGCTGAATTCAGGGTCTTCGGATGCCATATAAGCTAATGCCGCAGTTAAAATCACATTATTTTTGACCTCATCAAAAACGATCTTGTCATAAGTATCTTTCGTTGTATGCCAGGTATATCCAAAATAGCCCCAGTTCAGAGAACCTAAAGAAATTCCTGGTACTCCTGCTGCCACGAACGAAGCATGATCAGAACCTCCTCCGCCAGGCATACCCGGAAAGTCAGTTTTAATATGACTTCTTACAGCTTTTGGAACGCCATCAAGCCATCTTCCTACGTAATCATAAGCCTTTACAAATCCCTGCCCGCTGATATTGACAACGCGCCCTGTTCCGTTATCCTGATTAAAAGCAGCCTGTACCCCTTTAATAATCTGCGGATTATCCATTACAAAGCCTCTCGAACCGTTTAATCCCTGTTCCTCACTTCCCCAAAGTCCGATGACAATAGTTCTTTTATTATTCGGATAATATTTTTTCAGAATTCTCATGGTTTCCAGCATGGTGATTGTGCCGGTTCCATTATCTGTAGCTCCCTGAGCTCCGTCCCATGAGTCAAGGTGAGCTGAAAGAATCACATATTCATCAGGCTTTTCCTTTCCTTTGATCATTCCGATTGTATTAAAGCTTTTGGCTTCAGGAAGCACTTTTGACTGAGCATCAATTTTGATTTTAGGCTGAGTCCCTTTTTCCGCCATTCTATAAAGCATTCCATAGTCTTCCACGTCGATATCAATCATTGGAATTCTGGTTGTTTTCGCTCCAAAGATCCTGTTAGCTCCCATAATACCGGTCCAGTTTGAAATAGCAATACCTGCCGCCCCTGCTTTTTCCAATGCCTCCGGCAGCGTGTTATTATCATAACCTATGTTCTTTATAAAAGCGGTAAAATCTTTGGTAGCCTGTTCTTTTTCAGCTTTAAGTTTTTCATACAATTCAGGAGTGGCAAATTCTTTAATCTGCTCATCAGAGCGTCCTATTTTCTGATATTGTGCCATCAATACAATTTTCCCTTTCACAGAAGGAAGCCATTGATCAAATTCAGCTTTAGAAGATACTTTTGGAAGGATAATCACTTCCGCCTCAATTGCTTTTTTAGTAGCCGGACTCCATGCCAGCTGCGTTGCGGAAAGGGATTTTATGCGCGGATATGTCATATCAACATGAGTCGTCCCTCTTTGCCATCCTTTCCAGGTTCCGAATTGTTGAAGATTGGCATCTACTCCCCAGGAACGAAGTTTATTGGCACTCCATTCATTTGCGGCCAGCATTTCGGGAGTTCCTACAAGGCGAGGTCCGATCCCATCCAGCAGTTCAGAGGCCAGATTCTCCAGCTGGGAATTATTATTTACTTCATCTACAAAACTTTTTACGATAGGGCTAAGCCTTTCTTTTGGGTCAACCTTTACCTGAGCCCATGAAAACTGAGCGGCCAGCATTACCGCAGGCACTGCAAAAAATCTATTTATCCTCATACTATTTATTGATTGGTTTAAAGATAAAAGAAATTAGGGAGATAGTGAAGGATTAAGCCTAAAAAAGAGGTTTTTTAATTATATAATCAATGTTTTCGTTCAAAAGAAATAATAAAATTCCGAAAGAAGCTATAATTAATAAAAAAGGCCATCAATATGACAGTCTTATGGCCTTTAGAGATGACACTTTATTTTTCATTGAGAAACGCCTGTTCCTCCTTGGAAAGGATTGTTGTTCCAGCTTTTTCTTCTTTTACAGGAACATTACTCCAGATACTGATATTAAAATCAACCTTCGGATTAAGTCCTTTCTTATCGGTTTTGGTAAAAGTAGTAAAGATAATTTCACGACTGAATTTCCTTACATGGGTCTCATCTTTATAAAAAACGGTAAAACCATCTCCTTCCAACTTCGTCAATGCAGGTACATAGACACCGTCTTTCTTATAAAAATCAAAAATCAGCGTGGCATCCCCAAGTTTGTACTGAAATTCTCTTCCATCTGTGGTCATTTTCTTCATGGTAGGAAAATCTGTCTGAAAATAATGCGTTTCAAAATAAGTAATCACTTTGTCTGCTTTATTATATTTAAATTCCCCGTTCATCTGAATTCCCCTTCCCGACTCTATTTTAAAGGTAATCAACTGTTCATCACCTTCCTCAAAAATCAACCTTCCGTTATATTTACAGTCCTTCATTCTTAAATGCTGGAGTGTTCTGTAAAGTTCATAATTCAGGAAAAGGTTTCCTAGGTATTCATGAGAAAACTCATCGGTTTTTCCCGTGAAAATACTATCAGTATTTACTTTCTTCAGATATTTAACGCTATTCAGCTGCATCTGGAGGATTTCATCATAGTTTTTACGAAAACCATCTTTAAAATTATATTGGTTATTTTTACTCCAGAACTTCGCTTCTGCAATGACCAGAAAGTAGAGTTTATTGTTATCAAAACCTTTTTCCTTGTATACAACGTCATAAAGAGAAGGATCATCATAATATTTTTTATGGTAATTTTTATTGATGTCTTCAAATATTTTCTTAATGTCTACATTGATGATTTTGATCTCATCGATATTTTTATAGATAGGTTTAAGTTTTACCTGAGCGTTAAAGGCTTGTATTTTCTCTTTTTGAAAACCCGAAGCAGAAACTTCAAAATTAACAGCATCTGGATTCACTGGAGCAAAACCATCTTCATTGGTATAAATGATTTGATCCTGAAGGATAATTCTTGCATTGGGAATAGGATTTCCATTTTCGGAATCAACTACTCTTAATTTCTGTGCAGAAAAAAAACCGAAAAAGAAAATGAATAGAAGATAAAAGGGCTTCATGGTTATTTGTTATATTAGTTTTAATTAATACCACAAATATAAACCTGGAAGCGCATAGACGAATAGAAATTTAATACACTTTAATACTATTTAACACTAACTATTTAAATTCAGCAAAACACATTCTAAAACTGGGAATTTTTAACATATTTCACGCTAAAACAGTTATTGTATTCGGAAATAAAAAAACCGGCTTCAAAAGCCGGCTAAAGGTGAATTATTTCTTTGCTTCTTCTACAGAAACTTTTCTGAATTCTTTGAACAATTTGCTAAGTTCCAAAGCTGCTTTACGAGCTCTTGTACCAGCTGCCTTGTTTCCTTTTTCCGCTTGTTGGTTTGCCTCAGTTGTGAACGCTTCAAATTCTGCGTTGATTTTTTCAATTAGTTCTTTCATTTATTTAAAAATTTAGGCTGCAAATATAGGTTTTATGGTGATTCCAGCCTAATTGTGTCGAAAAAAAATAATGGATTTAATCATTTTTTCTGAGTCTTTCCTAAATTCAATTTAATTTTTAAAATAAAATCAAATTATTGTAGAAAATCAGCCATATAGTTGGGTATTATATACAGCCAACGTAAAATTTTAAATAAACCACTCAAAATCAATAAGAATCAAAAAAACAATAAATAAGATTTTCTTAAAAAAGCTTATTTATTGTTTTTTTGATTTCCTTATCATAGTTAATTATTTTTAATGGTTCAAGACTGCAGTTCTTTCGCTCTCCTACCTGCATTTTTTAATAAAACAATGCTTTCAGAAGTAATTCTTTCGGCAAAAACAATCCTGAAATGATCATGGTATCTGTCAGTGAACGAAAAGGTATTTCCGGGAGTAAACAAAATCTGATGCTCTTCACAATACTGATAGAATCTTTTCATATCCGTATTCTCAGGAAGCTTTCCCCAAATACTGTAACCACCTCTCGGTCTGTGAAAATAAGAACCTTCAGGAAAGGACTTTCTTAAAATATCCAATACCTGAACAGCCTGCTTATTGAGTTTTTTCCGGAATACCCGAAGGTGTCTTTCATAACAGTTTCCCTGTAGCAGCTTCAGAACCAGTTCCTGATAAATGGGAGAAACCGAACGCCCTAAAGCAAATCTTACTCTTTCAGATTTTGCATAAAAACTTCCGGCATGCAACCAGCCTAAACGAATTCCTGGAGCTAACGTCTTTGAAAAGGATGAATACGTCATCACAATTCCCTTTTTATCAAAGCTTTTTATACTTTGCGGTCGTTGTTCTTCAAAATAAAGATCGGAATACATATCATTCTCAATAATACAGAACTGATGAATTTCTGCTATACTCAGAATTTCTTTTTTAGTTTCATCATTCATTATAACACCTGTGGGATTGTGAAAATTGGGAGTAGTGACAAGAGCGCTGATTTTATTTTCCTTACAGATTTTTTGAAAATATTCAACATCAAAGCCTGTTTTATAATGCACAGGAATCTCAATGACTTTCAGTTCGAGATGAGCAAGGACTTCCAATACAGAAAACACACATGGACTCTCAACAGCCACTACATCGCGTGCTTTTGTAACCGATTTCAAAGCAATTGTAAGGGCCTGCAGAGCGCCATCAGTGATAATTATTTCGTCTGGATTTAATATACAGCCATAAGTTCCCATTTGTTTTGCAATATATTTCCTTAATGGCTCCAATCCGTTTGAAGGATAATACCTGAGCAATGATGCTCCTTTCTCCCGAATGACTTCCTGCATTGTTCTGAGAATAAGCTTTTGCGGAATCAGAAGATCTCCGGGCACCGCCGTGTTAAAAGAGCTGAATTCTGAAGTTCTTTTGGAAGTAAGTATCATATTTTTCATAAATACTTCATCCCTCACCACTGCCGGAAGTTGAGTCTTTATTTCCGGAATATTCTCCTCCTGAATTCCTGTGACAAAATAGCCAGACCGTGGATGGCTTCTGATCAATCCTTTAATCATAAGGTATTCAAATCCACTTTGCACAGAGCTTGTACTCAGTTTGTATTTTTCTTTGATATCACGAACGGAGGGAAGGCTGTCATTTTCCTGTAAAATTCCACTGTAGATCTGCTTCTCTATTTCAGCCGTAAAAATTTCGTACTTATAAGATTTCATCATAACACAACAACTGTACTGAACAAATTTACTAAAATACCTTTCTGTACCGATGATATTTTAGTGAACTGTATCCTTTTTGAATAGATTAATCTTATAATTTTGAATAAAAAAAATTCTATGGATATCATTTCAAAATTTACAGTGGGTTCTGAAGAGGGAATTTCTGATCTTATAACCATTATCGATTCTTCCGTTTATACATTGTACAAAGAGTTTGTAAGTGAGGAAGACATCAAAAAATATATTCAGCACGAAATTGATCCGAGAAAAATGATCAATGACCTGAACAATCTTTCCAATCAACTGATTATGACCTATGCTGACCAGAAGCCAATCGGATACAGCATTATAAAAAGTGGTTCTTTACACCCAGGAGTCCCTGAAGGGAAAAGAGCTACAGAAATCAGCTTTGTAATTCTATCAGAGTTTGATTCTCCGGAAACAAGACAGTCTCTTTGGAAGAAATGCAGATCCGCAGTGAGTTTCACAGATATCATCTGGATCAATATGCTTGATCATGATCCGCTTGCAGCATTTTTAAAAGAATCCGGATTTGTGGCAGCAAGCAGTACAAAGGCCGGACCTTTTCAACTTCCTTCTCATATTTTAGAAATGGAAATTAATAAAAGTTGATTTAATTATTTTCGCCCACAGATTTGCACAGATAGTTTATAATAAATAGTTTGTTACCTTAGTATTGATACTATTGAGCAAAGCTATAATTACTATTTCTATTATCTCATTTAAAATTATTTTAAGCAAACAATAGTTTACTTATCTTTGATTTTTATAATTTTTACCTATGAGTGATCAGCTGGAAACGATAGAAGATTATTACAGACGCATCCGTAAAGATCAGATTAAAATATTTGATTCTGAGGATTTTGAAACCGGAAAATCCCACTTCAATATCTCTATGCGGAGATACTGTAGTTTCAAAAGTCCTTACAACCGTCGTGATTATTATAAAATAAGCTTTATCATTGGAAAAGGCACTATTCATTATGGTGCGCATCAACTGTATATAGATGGTCCTGCTTTATTTTTCCCTTCTCCCAGTATTCCGTATTCATGGGAGTGTGAAAGCGATGTACAGGAAGGATATTTTTGTTTGTTCAACCAGGAGTTTTTTAATGGAAATTCAGAATTTAACCTGTTTAAAAAAACGTCAATGTTCAAGGAATGGAGCAAGCCTGTTATTTTCCTGACAGAAGAACAAGCTCAGCTGGCTACTCTTTATTTTGATCAGATTTACAGAATGAACAATTCTCCCTATCCTTTCCGTTGCAGCAGCATTAAAAGCAATCTAGCCTCTGTAATGCATCTTGCGCTGGAAAACCGCGTGGAAGACATCAATCCCCATGAACTTCCTGCAAATGTTCGTTTATACAAGTTATTCGATGAGTTGCTCAACAAACAGTTTCCTTTGGACTCTCCTGCTTATCCACTGGCATTAAAAACACCTTCTGATTTTGCCGAGCATCTGAATGTGCATGTCAATCATCTGAATTCCTCGGTGAAATCTGTAACGAACCTTACTACAACACAGATTATTAAAGAAAAGATGTTTGAAGAATCTAAAAACCTGCTGAAGTATACCAATTGGGATATTGCCCAGATAGGCTATACTTTAGGGTTTGACCAGCCTGCTCATTTTAATAATTTTTTTAAAAAGTATGCCCGCACTTCACCCTTAAAGTTTAAGAATTTATCTTAATATTTGATTTTTGTAATTTTTACTTTGTCTTTTAAAATCCGGTTTTGTATTTCTTGACTTATTTTTGCAATGTAAAAAATGAATGAATATGTTGAGAGAAGCATCTGAGCAAAGAATCAGATTAATTACCATTATGGCTTTCGTGTCTATCCCGCTTTCCGGGTTTGTCACTGATATTTATTTACCATCGTTCCCTTCTATGGCCAAAGAAATGATGGTTTCGGAAAAAGATATTCAAATTACCCTGACTTCATATCTGTTGAGCTACGGAATTTCCCAATTGTTTGTAGGAGGAATTCTTGATAGCATTGGTCGTTACCGTCCCAAATTAATAGCATTATTCCTGTTGATTCTGACCAGTATTTTAATTACGATGACAAACAGTATTTTACTGATCTGTCTGCTTCGTATTCTTCAGGGAGCTGCGGTTTCAGTACTTGTTGTGGCAACGCGTGCTATTTTTGTGGATATTTACGATGCGGAAAAGGTAAAACATTATTTGAGTTATTTTACTATTGTCTGGTCTTGTGGTCCTATTCTGGCGCCTTTCCTTGGTGGATATCTTGAGAAAATCTTTAACTGGCATGCTAATTTCTATTTTCTGGCAGCTTATGCCGGATTTTTGTTTCTTTTTGAGTGGTTTTTTAGCGGAGAGAGCCTTCCCCAAAAAAAGAAGCTGGATCTTTCAGAGAATATAAGTCTTTACAAAATGATGCTTAAGAACAGAATTTTCATGCTGGGTATTTTCATTTTGGGGCTCAGCTACTCTATCGTAATGTTATTTAATATTACCGGACCATTTATTATTGAAAACACTTTTCATTTTACACCGGTAGTCATTGGATACTGTACGTTAATCTTAGGATTTTCGTGGATGATTGGAGGTTTTATAGGAAAACGCAGGCTGACTCTTGATTTTAAACCAAGAATATTGCAACCTATCCTTCTTCAGCTGATTCTGATTGCAGGGTTGATCACTACCAGCTATTTTGCAGAAAGCCTTTTTATTATGATTCCATTTGCCTTTTTTATTCATATATGTTCCGGAATTTTATTTACCTCCTTTTTTACGACAAGTATGCTTTACTTTCCGAAAAATGCAGGTACTGCCGGTGGATTGATGGGCGGATTGGTATATGTGATCACTTCTGTAACAAGTTTTATCATCTCGGTAAGCGGAACTGTAACGGATCAAAAAGGGCTTTCATGGCGTTATCTGATTATTGCATGTTTCCTCTTGGGGATCATTCTTATTATGCACCAGGCCGTTAAAAAAGAAAAAGCAGAGAACTAGTCTCTGTTTTTTTATATCTGTTGTATACTTTCAAGGTATTTTTTCAAAATAATCGCATGACAATGCTCATCGTCTTTAGCAGCATATAGCAAGGTAATTTTTTCCATGTTGTTTTAGGAAATCATTCTCAAGATTACTTTCATGAAGTCTTAATCCTGTTGACGGAGTAAGATTTTTAAATTAACACCTTTTACTACATTTAAGAGTGCAAAACCTGTTCCTGTAGATTCACGTTTCCTTTGTTTACAATGTAATATTTCATAATTAATTAGTTTCAATTAAAACTAATTTTTCGTATATTTGTTATAATAAGTCATGCTAAAAACCCTTTGGAAAGGCGCTTTAGCCTCCTATATCATTATAAAAGGATGTCCGTAAAACAGAATAACATATCAGAACTTGCTTTGGAACTTGGCCTTGCCATGAGTGAAATGAAAAGCCGTCTTCGACAGAAAATTCAGACCATTATTAATGAATATGATTCGGATTTGTCTTTTGAACTGATTGAAATCCTCGGCTTGCTATCAAGAAATTGTGGTATCAACCAGCAGGAAATAGGAAATAAAGTAAGCAAAGACAAGTCAAGTATTACTTATCTTATCAATAGTCTTGTTAAACGAAATCTTGTTGAACGGATAGCTGATAGAAATGACCGCAGAAATAAACAGATCTTTTTAACTCCAAAAGGTAAACAGATTGTAGAAACTGTTTATCCCTGGGCATTGGATCTTTATAAAAAGGCAGCTGATGACATTCAGGAAGAAGAAATCATCAAAGCTCTGCTTTTGGTAAAAAAAATGACCGCAAACCTGGAAGAATCAGGACCAAAACATCATACAATATGAGAACAATCCTTGTACCTGTTGATTTTACATCAACTACGGAAAATGCAGTAAGAATTGCAGCAGATTGGGCAAAAGCCTACGAATATCAAAATATTATCCTGCTCAAAACCGCAGGAGAATCTGAATTTGATTATCTGCATATCGCAGAAGGGCATTCATTTGTGAATGAAGAAAGTGTGAATAATCTCTTGCAAAGGACAGAATTGCTATTCGCTCAGCTGATGAAAATTGTCGCTGAAAAATCACCAGAAATAAAGGTTTCCAAGGTATTGAGTGACTGGACATTAACCAGAAGTATTAATGAGCTTTTAAAAAATGAGCCGTCTGTAGAACTGATTATTCTGGGAAGTGATGATCAGACTTCTACAACTGAGAGTTTTGTTTCGGAGCATATTATTAGTATTGCCAGAACAAGCCCTGTAAAAACACTAATTGTACCGCACAGCTATCATTATACTACTGTTAAGAATATATTTATTCCTTGTGATATCAAGGGTATTAAAAGATTGGAAAGACTGTTTCATCACAAATCTGTTATTCACAAACAAGATGTTCGTCTTTCATTTTTAAATATCAATAGCCGCGAAAAAGAGGACGAAAGCCAGAAAAAGGAACTGGAAGATTATATCCGCGAACATTTAACAGAGATTCCAAGCAGCATTCATTATTCTCATGATGAAAATATTATCAAGGGTATCCTGAACTTTGCAGCATCCGATAAAGCAGACCTTATTATAGCACTGCCCGGTAAACACAGCTTTTTGTACTATCTGGCAAGCAGAAGTATTTCCGAGGGAATTTACCAGAATACCCATCAGCCTGTTTTAATTTTAAAATAATAATCTAACGGAAAGTGAATAACGGAAAGCTAATAATAAATTTTAGTACTTTCAATTTTAACCATTTTCTGCTCTTCCATTTTCTTGACATACCGGATCACCGTCTCCACCCGAAGACCGGTTAAGGTTGCGATTTGCTGTCTGGTATAGGGAACCAGAAATGAATAAGGTTCTTGAAATCCGAAATATTTTTTAATATGATCAAACAGCTTCATCAGCTTTACGATAGGATCTGAAATGGCCAGAAAACTGGAAATCATAAACCTGAAATGCATTCTGTCAGCCATATATTTATTAATCTCAAGTATTAATTCGGGCTTTTCCAGCAGTATTTCAAGAACTTTGGTTTTGGAAATTTTAATAATTTCACAATAGGTCACAGCAATGGCATTAATGGCATAATGATGATCAGTAAATAAATAGCTTTCACCAATGCAATGCCCGTCAAAGGGGAACCCATGAACAAATTCTTTTCCGTCTTCCAAAAACGTATTCAGTTTCACGGTGCCTTGTCTGATCTGGAAATAATATTTCGCTGCAGTACCTTCCTGAAAAACAGCATCTCCTGCTTCATAATTTTCCAGAGTGGCTTCGTGAGAAAATAATAAATCTTCGCTTATGACCATCTTGTTACTAATTTGAGCAAAAATACTTAAAGTGCAAGCAATGCTACAACTTATCAAATACCACAAAAACACAGTATTTCTAATTTCAACACCACTCTTCTACCCACTTATCAGGCTGTAATTTTCTTTTTATGTTTTGCGCCCCAATCTGCCAGTGCTGCAATCACATCTTTCAATGACTCGCTGTATTCCGTGGGAACATATTCTACCAACACCGGCTTCTGGTCTGTGATAACGGTTCTTTCAACCAAATGATTAACCTCCAGTTTTTTCAATTCACTGGATAATACTCTTGCTGAAATGCCACTGATGGTTCTTTGGAGTTCATTGAAGCGTGTATGACCACCCAGAATAGCAATCATCACCCGGATGGTCCATCTGCCTCCGAGAACATACAAAGCATCCTCTGTAGCAGACAGATGATTACTGCATTGCGGCCTTGAATACACTATTTTTTCTTCTTCCATTGTTTCTATTTTCACTGGTTACTAACCTAAATGTTATTACTAACCTTTTGGTAACTACTATCTTTTTATTAGTAAATATAGATAATTTTGAAACATCAATTTTAAAAAAAATAAAAAATGAAACGAGTACTTCATATTACTTCAAGCCCAAGAAGCGAGTCATCCATCAGTAAAAAGCTGGGAAATGCTGTTGTAGAAAAAATTACGGACAAATATCCTGACCGTGTTTTAAAGAAACGTGATTTAGCCAATCCTCTTTTTCCTCATTTAGAAGAAACGCATATCAATGCATTTTTCACTCCAGCTGAAAACCGTACTTCTGAGCAGTTGGAAACAGTAAAACTTTCGGATACCGTCATTGATGAATTGCTTGAGGCTGATATTATCATTATTGAAGCTCCTCTATACAACTTCAGTATTACTTCAACATTGAAATCATGGCTCGATCATATCGCCAGAGCAGGAAAAACATTCAGCTATAGTGAAAATGGTCCTGAAGGTCTTGTAAAAAATAAGAAAGTATATCTTGCTTTTTCAAGTGGCGGAGTATATTCTGAAGGGGAAAGACAGGCCTATGATTTTGTAGTGCCTTACTTAGAAAAAACTCTTGGGTTTATGGGAATGACAGATATTTCTGTTGTCCGTGCAGAAGGGCTTTCTGTTCCGGTTATTCAGGATACGGCTTTGCAGAAAGGCATTGAAAGTATTATTGTAGAGTAAAAATTAAAAATGCTGTTCCTCTGAACAGCATTTTTTGTATTGGAATCTCGTGATCAATGCAAGCGATATTTACAGAATTAAAAGAATATTTTTCTCAACATATGTAAAGACTTTTCCGATTTTTTTCTCTCACTTTTACTTTATTAAATGAAAGATTATGGAAAATAATAAACAACCGAAACTGATTAATCCTACCGGGCTATTTAATCCCGGTCCTTATGGTTTTTCTCACAGTATTTCTGTGGAATATCCTTCCAGAATGTGTTTTATATCCGGACAGAGCGGCGGTGTAGGTGAAAATCATGTATTGGCAGCCGACTTCAAAACTCAGGTTCAGGATGCTTTAAAAAATTTACAGATCGTTTTACAGAGCCATTCAATGAAATTTGAAAATGTTATTAAAATCACCTTGCTTATTGTAGACCACAATCATGAAAAACTTGAGATATGGGCAGAGGAAGCTAAAAAGACATGGAAGTCTTCATGGCTGCCAACCAGTACTCTTATTCCTGTAAGTCAGCTGGCTTTACCCGGAATGTTGTTTGAGATTGATGCCATTGCAGTGAAAAATTAGTTTCTGGTAAGACGCTCAACGATTAAGGATGCAAAACTTTTAACTCCCGTTCTGATACTTTCTTCATCCACCTGAAAATTGGGAGAATGATTCATGGCGATCACGCCTTTTTCAAAATTGGAACCACCCAGGAAGAAATATACTCCTGGGATTTTTTCTTGAAAATAAGAAAAATCATCATTAAAAAACGGAACCTGACCATAATCCGGAGCAGCTGCATTTTTGCCATACAGATTCCGAAGTATTTCTGTTGATGAACGGGTCAGTTTTTCATCATTAACAACAGTTGGATTTCCCTGGACAAATGAAACGGAAAGAAGATGATCTTTATATCCGCTGCCTTGAATAATTTTTTCAACGGTAGGAATTATTTTGTCCAAATTAAAGGAATTCGTCTCATACAGGTAAGTTTCAAGAAAAGACTCGTTATTTTTGGAATAACTATTGAATTTTCCGTCTGTGAACAGATAATCTTTAAAAATGGTATCAGGATTTGTCAATCCTGTTTTAGGATCTACGATAGATTGTAATTCCCAGGGTTTGCCTCCGTTAGAAGTCCGGAATAATGAATTGCTGATCTTTTTTCCCAGGTCGTTGAGCTCGTCTTCTGATAATCCGTTTTTTAGCTGAATTCTTATTTTTTTCTGATAAGCAAACATTTCATTGGCCTTCACCATAATTTGCCCGACTGGTGTAGCAGTCACATGCAACCCGTAGATTTCATCAGGATTTATTCTGGAAAGTAATCCATTATGAAGCATTTCTTTTGCTCCTTTGAAAGTTTCCTCTTCGGGCTGGAATATAAAATAGACGGTTCCTTTTAATGATTGCTTATTTTTTGCAAGAACCTCAGCAATTCCTAATCCAATCGCCATATGGATATCATGACCACAACCATGCTGAATTCCTTTTATTGTTGATTTGAAAGTTTCAGGATCGGGATAATCATTCGGAAGGGCATCCATATCGGATCTCCAGGCAATTTTTCTACCTTTTTTATCTCCTTTCAGAGTTCCTACAACACTATGTCCGTAAGTATCTGTTTGAACTTCCATTCCAAGATCCAGGAGATATTTTTTAATTTTTTCCTGAGTTTGATTCTCCTTCCCTGCCAACTCCGGGTTTTCATGAAAATCCCGTCTGATATTCACCAACTTATTGAATATCTTATCTGTTTCCTTTTGAATAGACTGATGAACTGTTTGTTCATTCAAATTTTTGAAAAGAATAGCTTCTTCTTTTTTGGTATTAAATCCTTGTGCGGGCAAAACAGAGGAAGCAAAGCATAATAAAGTTACGGTAATTTTTTTCATGGCCAGTGATAATTGGGTAAAAAGTTCAATTATACAGATTAGACATTTGCCGCTTCGCTTTCGTTACATTCTGATCATCAATTTATTATTGTTTTTTAGAATATTGACTTTACCAAGAGTGAAATCTAATTCTCTATTCAATACCACATTATTTAAAATAATTCTAAACTAGGTGAAAACAAAACCTCTTGAAACAGCTTAATAGAAAGGATTTATTACAAAAAAGTAAATTTAAATAAACACAAATTACGTAGAAATACTGAATCTCATCTGCTGAGTTCTGATTAATTTCGGATAAACAAAATTGATAACTATGGATCGCTTGAAATACATTCAATCATTTCTGAAAAAGAAGTGTTATCTGAAATATCCGGCAGCTGTAGATCAATCAGCTTGATAGCCTCCTGTAAAAGGAGTTGAAGATATTGAATCCAAATTTTTTACGAAATGAATATTATTAACAAAATTCTCAACGTCGACGATTATTATTTCGACGTGTTTATGTCTATCTCGGAAGCACTTGCCGGATTTACGGTAAACGAACTACAATCAACAGGGCTTGCAGAAACGTATTACACTTATGTTTTAAAAAGCCTGGAAGCAGCAACTTTCGTAGAATTCCTTACCGTTTCTAAAAATATCCTTGAAAGTTCCTCCGGTGAAGAGGAATTAAAAAAGGCCATTCAATCTGAAATTATCAGCAACCCGGGAATGAATGACATTGCCGGAAAAGTAATCACTATGTGGTATCTGGGAACCTGGGAAGGAGCCTATATCAATGATCTCTCTTATAAGGAAGGGCTTGTATGGAATCTGATGCACTCCCATCCTCCGGGAGCCAAGCAGCCGGGATATAAATCATGGAATATTAAACCTGTAAACAGCAACTCATGAGCCAGACTACCAACAAAAAAGATGTGATCATTGTAGGAACGGGGATCGCAGGATCATTGATCGCAAAGCTATTATCCGATCATGTATTTGACATAACCAAAGGAAAAATGGTCCATCGTGCAGATGCCGGAAAATCCGATAACATCAGGGAAATATCAATCCTAATGTATGAGGCAGGACTGGAAGCAGGTATTGAACTGGATTCCGTATCCTCAATGACCACTTATAATGAATATATCCGTACTTTTTACAGAGAGGTAGCCAAAGTTCCCAACTCTCCTTATCCGAACTTAAAGCAAGCTCCTTCTCCCAACGTTCTGGATATGGAACACATTGTTCAGCCTTATCCAGATAAAAAAGGGTATCTCGTTCAGTTCGGACCAATGCCCTTTGCTAGTGATGCGATAAGAGTAGGTGGAGGAACAACCCTTCACTGGCTGGGAACTACACCCAGAATGCTTCCCAACGATTTTAAACTTACCGAAAAATATGGTATCAAGATTCCAAAACCAGATTCTGATGAGAAAACCCCTGTCGACTGGCCGATAAGTTATGAAGAATTAAGGCCTTATTATGAGATGGCTGAGTTTGAAATCGGGGTTTCCGGGGATGTTTCAAGACAGGAGTATCCAATTACAGAGAAGACGCAAGAATATTATGGAGACTATGTATTTCCGATGGAAGAAATTCCTCAGAGTTATATGGATCATAAGATTATTGAGGGACTTAAAGGGACAAGCGTAAAGCTGAGTTCCGGAGAGATTCCTTTAATGATGGTGCCTTCTCCACAGGGAAGAAATTCTATTCCGAATCCAAAATACGGGAAAACAAAGATCATCAAAGCTGAGTCAAAAGATTCCGGATATCAACTGATTTTAGACAGCTCTGAAAAAGAAGAATACAGAGCGCTTGGTTCTGTTTGGAATCCTTATATGGGAGAACGTTGTGAAGGGAATGCTTCCTGTGTTCCGATCTGCCCTGTTCAGGCGAAGTATAATGCTTTAAAAACATTGAAAAAAGCTTTATATAAACTTAATGACAACGAAAATCTTAAGCGTAATCCATACATGCAGATCCAGGCGCAGAGTGTGGTTTACAGGTTAAGCATAGACCAAAATGATAAAGATAAAATCTCCAAGGTTCATTTAAGAAGATACACTTCAAAAGAGAAAACAGATTTTGTTGAAGAATCCATTGATACTTCAGATGCCATCGTGATTCTGGCTGCTAATGCTTTTGAAAATCCAAAAATTCTACTGAACTCCAAATATACGGTTAACAATATTGTTAAAACGGCGGCCAACAGCAGTGATCAGGTGGGAAGAAACCTAATGGATCACATGGTAATGCTTACCTGGGGACTTTTCCCTGAACCGGTTTATCCTTACAGAGGCCCTGGTTCTACCACAAACATTTCGTCTTTCCGTGACGGAGGCTTCAGAGGTGAATTCTCAGCATGGATTTCTCCGCTTGACAATTGGGGATGGGGATGGCCGGCATTTTCTCCAGGCTCAGATGTAGCCTACTTTATCGAAAAGAATCTTTTTGGGGCAGAATTAAGAAAAGAGCTTACCGACAGACTTTCAAAACAGGTTTTATTCCATTTTGAAATAGAACAGTTACCCAATCCCAATAACAGAGTTACCATTAACGATCAATATCTGGATGTAATGGGAATTCCCCGTCCTGTTATTCATTATGAACTGACAGAGTATGAAATGAAAGCGATGGAGCAGGCAAAAAAAGCTTCCGATCAAATGTTTAACAAATTAAACATTAAGGATTTCACAAAATATACTGCAGAAGACAAGAATTCTGTGGTGTACAATGGAGAAAGATATTCTTATAACGGAGCCGGCCACATCGTAGGAACTCACAGAATGGGTTCTAAAGCGGAAGATTCTGTAACCAACAGCTATTGCAAAGCCTGGGATCACCCGAACTTATACATCGTAGGAGCAGGAAATATGACGACTCTGGGAACTTCAAACCCTACTTTAACCTTATCAGCATTCACGATCCGTTCAGTAGAATCTATTCTGGCTGATCTTGAAATTCAACTTAAAAAATAACACCATGAGACAAAGACTTATCAATAAAACAGCACAACCCCAGGAAACGTTATTAACCGAAGGAAGAATGGCAGCGAGAAGCGCCGTTGTTACTGAAGCCGTTTCATTACCTTCTCTATTATTTGATTCAACATTGAGCAAAGAAGATTGGATAGAAGGGTTAAAACATCACAGTAAAACCTTAACGAATCTTTTGCTTAATGATCAGATCAAAGATTTCAATGCTTATCTGGAATCTGAGTTGGGTTCTGGAGTTTCAGAATTAAAAAGAGGGATAACAGAAATTGATTATAAACCTGTTTTACAAGACCTATTGCAAACGGCCATTCTTATCGAACACTCTACAATTCCTCCTTACCTTACGGCTTTGTATTCGATCAAGGATGGGACTAATGCTCTGGCTTCACAAATTATCAGAAGTGTTGCTGTAGAAGAGATGCTTCACCTGATTATGGTTTGTAATGTTCTGAATGCAATTGACATCCAGCCTTCTGTCAACAAACAGGAAAACTATCCTACTTATCCGATGAAATTACCGATGAACGTTGATTTCTATGTAGGACTGGAAACATTCTCAAGCAACAGCATTGCCACATTTATTGCGATTGAAAGTCCAAGCCAACCTTTGGTAAAAGCTCCGAAATATGATCACGAAGCGGACACTTCTGCATTATATTCTCAAAGAACTGCCATACAGGAAAACAACTTCTGGACGCTTGAAAACATGAAGGGTTTCATCATGGAAAATGTACACACCATTGGTGAATATTATGATGTCTTATTCTTCTATATAGTTATTTTCCAAATCATTGCTTATTACAAAGATCATGGAAAACTTCCGACAAATTTTGAGGAATTAAATACCGGAGGAATTTTCACCGGAAATCCGGCAAAACAGATCCGTCCGGAACAATATTACGGAAGTGGAGGAAAATTACATTCTGTAGAGGCTTTGGACGGAGTAATTGCTGTTTTCCAGGAAATCAAAGGGCAAGGTGAAGGTGCTGATGATTCTATTTTTGATGTTGACCCCTCCCAGTTTGAAGAAGGAGTAGAACTGGCACATTATTTCAGATTCAAAGAAGTTTTCCATGAGCATTTCTATCTGGGAGGAAACTATGAGCCTTTCATGGATGAAAACGGAATGATGCCTGTAACAACTCCACCCACAGGAAAAGACCTTCCTGTAGACTGGAATGAAGCCTATCCTATGAAACCTAATCCGAAGTTGGAAGACTATGTAAAAAATAAAGAATTACATGCACAGGCTGTTGAGTTTAATAAAACCTACAGACGTTTATTAGATGCCATTCAAAGTGCTGTGGAAGGAAATCAGAGAGAACTGGAAAAATCTATTATGTATATGTATGCCCTGAAAGAGCAGGCTGTTAATCTGATGAAACAACCGTTGGATGCGCAGACTAACGCCGGGCCAACATTCGAATACATCAACCTATAACCATAAAAACGATATATCATGCTTAAAAGAAAAAAAGAAAGTCCGGAAGCGGGAGGAGAACAGTTATTCCGCAAAATGCCGGGTCAGAAGGAAGTTAATCTGGCTGAAGTAATGGATGGATATTCTAAACTTCTTATTGATGATCCGGTAAGACCATTCAGAGAAGACAAGCTGCAGGCCATTGAAAACAATGTAGATTATGGAATTCTGGCTGCACTGGAGGGTACCTGGGTAAGCTATAATGTCAATTACAATAAAGATGTTCCAAAACCATCATTAGCAAGCGGAGTACACACTACCATCATGCCTTCCCCCGGAACCAATCCAGGAACGATACCTGGAAAATTTGCTTTTACCAGTGAAGAATATATTGAGAAACTGACATTTTCCATCGTTCCCGGAGGAGTACGCAACCGCGGCGGTGCCAGTGAACTTTTCTGCGGAGCAGTTAAATATGAACAAAGCATTAAAAGTGTTAATGCTGTCCCAGGACCAGAGGCCCTGAAATATACACCTATCCACGAAGAAAATGGAATGTACCTATGGCTGAGTGATGTCTATAATCATGCAGCAACGAAAGAATCTATTGAAAGAGACCGTGGTATTCATGCCATTTCAACAGATGATGCTAAATATGGATATACCGGCGAATACAGAGATGAGCCTTTGTTAAGGATAACACCAGACGGAGAAGCCAATCCACAATATATTCTTCAAAGCCAGTTGCAACCGGGACAACCTTATTATGAGATTATTCCGGCACAGGAAATAAAGCCGGGAGCTGGGCTTGACGGTCCTTATTTTATCCCGGACTACTCTATCTCCCGAAGCGGAGTAATTCCTCATGGCAGCACTATTACTTTGCTTGGAGATATCATCCCTCAAAATAAAGATAAAAAAACGTATTATTTAATTGAAGGTTCTCCCCAATTCCCTTACGGTAAAGAGGCCTGGGAAACCAATCATCTTTCAATTTCACGTACAATGGGTAATGCAGGAGTAACTCCCCAGGAAATCATTGATCTTGATCAACCAGCGCCTGAGTGGGTTCATCAAACTCTAGACGATAAGAATGATGAGGGTTCAAACAAAATTTATACCCAGAGGATACTGGCTGATGATTTATATCCTTACTCTGTGCGCCCTGATTTGAGATTAAGAGATACGCTAAGAGGTCAACACGTCAGCAATTATGTTCATGTAAGAATGTCTTCCAAAATGAAAACCGGAGCACAGGGAGGAGTTTTAAATGTTCCTTTTGTCAACCGTTTCGTTCCGACTGTTGAAGTGGATATGGACATGTGGATTGAAACAGTAATTGAAGATGGAAAAGAAATTCTTCAGCTTCAATATGAACAAATTGTATTCTTTGAATTTGATTTCGGGAACGACGGAGGTACTACAAGCTGGCCTCACATTCAGGTTAATACCCTTCGTAAGATACAGGACATTCCTGAGGATCAGAGAAAGGTTATTGAAGAACAGTTTTATAATACCAACGGAAATTCTGATACAGCCTCAGGATGCCCTTATCATAAAGGATAGATTACAGTATCATACAAAAAAAGGGACAATAATTTGCCCCTTTTTTATGTTATTTATAATAGATTTATAGATTATCATGGGTCTGTTCTACCATGAAAGATATTGCCTTTTTGATTTTTTCCCGTCCTTCAGGTGTATTGGTATCTATACCACAGAAAAGGCTGCCATTCAGAGATGCAAACATATTAAGGTAGTACAGTCCTGAAACCATGATGGCCATAATAGAACGGTAGGTATCCATTTTATCTTTGAAACGTGATTCCATTAATAATTTGAAGATATATTCTCCATTTTCTTCCTGAGTATCAATCAGTTTTTTTAATGATTTTCGGGGCTCAGAAATAGTCCACAACAATAGTTTTTGAGCTTCTTTATTGGCGTATACATAATCAAACTGTGAAAGAAGCATATGCTCTATAAATTCTCTGCCTCCATCTTCAAGATTCGGTTTCATCTTTTCCACTTCCTCGCTGGTTACTTTTACCCAGAAGTCCTGGGTACGAACATATTCGTCCATGAGGCCATCCATCCCGCCAAAATAGGTATAGATCATTTTCTTATCTACCCCGGCAGTTGCAGCGATATCATTAATCTTCAATCCTGCATATCCCTTCGTTTTCAGTATTTTTCCTACGGCATCCAAAAACTTTTTCTTGCTGCGTTCCTTATTCCTAATACTACCTGATGCTGACTTTCTTTCCATGACTAAACATTCAATATACAAGTTTAAGGATTTTTTTTATCATTTTAGACACCAACAAGTGTCTAATTTAATCTATTTGTATATATTTGCAAAAACTAAAACCATTCTATATACAAAACACTATTGAAGTTGAAAAATTAAAAACTATTCAGATTGTATCGTTAGTTCCCTCAGTTTAAAATATTTCGAACATCAACGACTGAGGTAAAAACACAACCAACAGCATCATTTTTCTATAGTGATGCTGTTTTTTCATCTCAAAAAAATGGAATGATATTAAATAAAATACTTTTTTATAGATATTTCTTACCACTTATTCTTTTTTAGGAAGCATATACTTTCTATAAAATAGAAATTCTGTTGTATTTACAGGTTAAACCTATTGAAAAAGATTAATTAAAAGAAATTTTTACTCTTACAACAAAAAATAAAATACTGAATTTCAAAACATTAAATAAAATTAAGAAAATTTTTATCATTTTACACACTACACAGTGTCTTATTTTATGTATTTGTACAAACTAAAACCAACTATATATTTTAAAACACTATTAGGTTGAAAAATAAGACAATCAAATTGTATTATTGAGTTCCCATACTTTAAGACAATTTCAAACACGAAACAACTAAGGTAGAAACACAACTTATAGACAGACCATTAGATTTCTAATGGTTTTGTTTTTTTAAAGGAAGTTTAATTTTCAAATTGAAGAATTCTAGAGATTTTCGTAGGTATGATGCAACATGAAAGTAATGGCTTTTTTGATCTGATCCCTTCCCTTAGGCGTGTTGACATCTATCCCACAGAAAATACTTCCATTAAGAGAGGAAAACATATTCAGGTAATAAAGTCCTGAAACCATAATGGCCACAATAGAGCGTACATCTTCAGCATTATCTTTAAAATGTGAATCCATCAAAAGTTTAAAAATATGCTCTCTGTTTTCTTCCTGAGTTTCTGTAAGTTTTTTTAAAGATTTGCGGGGTTCCGATAAACACCAAAGAAGGAATTTTTGCGCTTCTTTACTGGAATAAACATGGTCAAATTGAGATAAAAGCATTTCTTCCATGAAAGACTTCCCTCCATCATCCAATTTGGGCTTTATTTTTTCAATCTCTTTAATGTTTACTTTGCTCCAGTAATCCTGTGACCGGATGTACTCATCAATCAAGCCATCTATACCTTCAAAATAAGAATAAATCATTTTCTTATCCACCCCTGCTGTAGCAGCAATACTATTCACTTTCAAGGCAGTATACCCTTTCGTTCTCAGTATCTTTCCCACTGCATCCAAAAACTTTTTTTTACTGCGTTCCTTGTTCCGTATACTTCCTGCTACAGACTTTCTTTCCATGATAAACTTTCAATCGTACAAGTTTATGAATTTTTTTTCATTTTAGACACTTTTTAGTGTCTAAATTTATATATTTGCATAAACTAATAACCATTTTTATAACAGACAATCAGAGTTGTGAGGTTGAGAGAGATCAGATTGCACCGTTAGTTCCCTCAGTATACGTATTTTACTATTCAATACTGAGGTAAAACATTACTTCAGCAGCATCATTATTTATGTAATGGTGTTGCTTTTAGTAATGATGAAATTTTTAGCGGTCGCTTATCATCTTGTCGTCTTTATATACTTCCATCTATTTTTTACAATTTTATTATTTTCTTATAATGTCGTATTCGTAAGGGTTTTCTTAAGGTTTCGAATTGCTGATCAAAATATTTTTCATTTTTTTAAATTTTTAGACACTGTAAAGTGTCTTATTTTGTATATTTGTTCAAAACTAATAACCATTTTACATAGAAGCACCATTGGAGTTGGAAAAATTAAAAATTTCGAACAAAAGCAACTAAGGTAAAAACACTAAATGCTGCAGCGTCATGAGTTCTCTAATGATGCTGTTTTCATTTAGCGTACGTTATTTTCGTTTTAATGTAGAGAAAATTGTATTTACCGGGAAGCCGGTATTAGAATAGTTGATATGAAGAGAGACTGTCCGTGGACAGTCTCTTATTTTTTAAGGTAGAAGTTATATTAACTTTTTGCTTTTTCGTCTGTAAAAAACTGAAAACCATCCTTCTTCTCAATAAGCTGCATTGGATATAATGAAGGATTATATTCGCCATTCAAAACTTCATTCAGCGCATGTTTTTTGGATTCACCAAATGCAATAGCCAGAATATGATCCGCGTTATTGATAATAGGAGCAGTCAACGTGATTCTGAACATTTCCTGAGGCTTAAGATAATAGGCAGACACCCATTTTTCTTTTTCATTTAAAACTTCTTCTCCCGGAAATAATGAAGCAGTATGACCGTCATCACCCATTCCCAGCAGGATAAAATCAAAAACACCTTCATCGCCAAGAACAGTTCTGATCTGCTGCTCATAAGCTTTAGCATAGTCTTCAGGAGTTATTCCTTCAGCATACATAGGAAAGATATGATTTTGATCTACCGGAACCTGATTAAGAAGTGCCTCATCCGTCATCCGGAAGTTGCTTTTATCATCGTTTAAAGGAACCCATCTTTCATCTACCCAAAAAAAGTAGACTTTATTCCATTCTATCTGTTCTTTATATTCCGGTGTTGCCAGTAATTTGAAAATGGCTTTAGGTGAAGAACCTCCACTTAACGCCACAACAAAACGGTCTTTTTTCTGAATAGATTTTTTTGAAAGGTCAACAAATGCATCTGCAGCCTTTTTGTACAGTTTTTCCAGATCGTCAAATACTGTAATATTCATTTTTTTGTCTGTTTAAATTTATATTGTTTTATACCCAGCTATGCCCTTGTCTTTCCACCAAAGCATTAACGTCTTCCGGCCCCCAGCCTCCTGCTTTATAATTCGGGAAAGATAAATCTTTATTGTTTTCCCAGGCTTCCTGGATAGTTGTGACAACATCCCAGGCTTCTTCCACCTGATCGGAACGCATAAATAAAGTAAGATCTCCTAAAAGAGCATCCTGTAACAAGGTTTCATAAGCTTCCGGAGTATCTTCTTTACAGGCAAAATTATCAAAAATCATTTCTGCAGGTTTCAAATCCAGTGTCAGTCCAGGTTTTTTGGTCATGAACTGCAGCCTGATATCCATCATGGGCTGAATATTAATAATAAGCCTGTTTGCTGATAAATGATGCGGACTGTCTGAGAACGTTGAATGAGGAAGCGGTTTAAACTGGATGGTAATGTAAGAATGCTTTTCTTTCATTTTCTTTCCGGTACGGACATAGAAAGGAACATCCTGCCATCTTTCGTTATCCAGATAAAATTTGATGGCTGCAAAAGTCTCTGTATTGGAATCCGAAGCAATTCCATCTTCCTGGCGGTAGCCTTTCACTTCCACTCCGTTTATGATTCCTTTGGCATACTGACCTCTTACCGCATAATGATCAACCTGATCGGAAGATATTCTACGGATAGATTTCAGAACATCAACTTTCCGGTCTCTGATTTCACCAGACTGCAATGAAGCCGGTGGTTCCATAGCCACCATACAGAGAATCTGCAACAGGTGGTTCTGAATCATATCCCTTAATGCTCCTGTCTGTTCATAGAAAGCTCCTCTTGTCTCTACCCCAACTTCTTCCGCTACTGTAATCTGTACAGATTCTATGTATTTATGATCCCATAACGGTTCAAAAATTGAGTTTCCAAACCTGAATGCTAATATATTCTGTACTGTTTCTTTCCCCAGATAGTGGTCAATACGATAAATCTGTTCTTCTTCAAAAGTTTTAGCCAAAAGACTGTTCAATTCAATGGCTGACTGTTTATTATGACCAAAAGGTTTTTCAATAATAATGCGATCTCTTTTCGGATCAGAAGCCAATGATGTCGTTTTGATATGATTGGATATCGTGGTAATAAAATTAGGTCCGATGGATAAGTAAAATAACCTGTTTGCTCTTATCCCATACACGGAATCAAAATCCTGCAATTTTTGCTGTAAATTCTGATAAGAACTTTCTTCATCCAGCTGATGCTGAAAGTAAGTAATATGAGCCTGAAAACCTGCCCAGTCTTCAGAAGTTACTTTTTTTCTTGAGAAACTTTCAAGGTTTTCTCTGATATAATTTCTGAATTTTTCGTTGGTATTTTCTGCCCTTCCCAATGCTACAATATTAAAGCCTTTGGGCATTCTGCCATCGATATATAAGTTATAAAATGCCGGAAAAAGTTTTCTTTTTGCCAGATCTCCTGTAGCACCAAAAATAACGATAGTTGTTGGCTGCAAGATTCTATTTTGATTCATTTCTTCCGAATTTTTAATTGTTTGCACTTTGCCAAGAAGTATGGAAAACTCCCTCTCTGTCAATACGCTGATACGTATGAGCTCCGAAATAATCACGCTGAGCCTGGATCAGATTCACAGGAAGAGATTCTGTAGTATAGGCATCAAAATATCCCAAAGCCGTCTGGATTCCCAAACTTGAGATTCCGTTGGCAACGGCATATCCTGCTGTTTTTCTTAAAGCTTTGATTTTTGATTTTACCAGTTCTGAAATTTCTTTATCAAGCAGAATATTAGAAAGGTTAGGATTTTGGGTATACGCTGAATAGAATTTTTCCAGCAATACTGAACGGATAATACATCCTCCTCTCCAGATTTTCACAACATCTTTCAATGGAATTTCAAAGCCGTATTCTTCAGATGCTTTTACCAGTAAAGATAAACCTTGTGCATAGCTGATTAAGGTAGAAAGGAAAAGCGCATCGCCTACTTCCTTAATGAATAATTCTGTATTTTCCGGCTTTGTAATTTCGTTATCGGCATATATTTTTGAAGCCTGAACTCTTTCGGTTTTATAGGCAGATAAAATTCTTGAAGTTACAGCAATATCAATAGTAGGAATAGAAACTCCTATTTCCATAGCCTGCTCAGAAGTCCATTTCCCTGTTCCTTTCGCTCCTGCCTTATCTAAAATCTGATCTACAAGATAGCTATCTGTTAATGAGTCTTTTTGGGTAAAGATATCTCTGGTGATTTCAATAAGGAATGAGTTCATTTCACCATTATTCCATTCTTTGAAAACCTGATGGAGCTGTTCGTTATTTAGACCTGCTCCTCTTTTAAGAAGATCATAAGCTTCACTGATCAGCTGCATAATTGCATATTCAATACCGTTATGTACCATTTTCACATAGTTTCCGGCAGATCCTTTTCCCATGTATGCTGTACATGCTTCGTTATCTACTTTTGCAGCAATAGCTTCCAGCATTGGTTTCAGAAGTTTGAAGGCTTCCGGATCACCTCCCGGCATTATACTTGGTCCTTTTCTGGCCCCTTTTTCACCTCCTGACACTCCCATTCCCATAAAATGCAGTTTTTTGGATGCCAGATCAGCCACACGTCTGTTGGTATCTTCAAAATAAGAATTCCCTGCATCAATCACGATATCACCTTCACTTAAAAGTGGGGTAATATTTTCCAGCACAGCATCTACAGGTTTTCCTGCAGGAACCATAAGAATAATTTTTCTTGGAACTTCCAGTGCGGATACGAAATCTTCTAAAGAGCCTGTACCTTTTACCTTCATTTCTGAAGCAGCTCCGCCTTCTAATTCTTTCACTTTTTCCTGATCAAGGTCGAATCCTGCGATTGAAAACCCGTTGTCAGCAATATTATAAAGCAGATTCCGCCCCATTACTCCAAGGCCAACCATCCCATAACTATATCTTTCCATTATATTGGTATTAATATGAATTTTGTTATACAGACAATAAAATTACGGAAATGCCTATTATGAAAAAAATAAAAGGAAATAAAAAGTTGAGAGCACTTTTGTTTTTCTCTCATTTATAAGGCCCTAATATTCACATTTTCACATGATTTTGTGTTTACAGAATAAAATTCGATCATTAATATGGGAATGATCTATTAAAACAGTCTGTTTTTTGGCATAATTAAACTTATATTTGCCAAAATTTATAAAGTAATGAACTATAAACTTGAACTCAACACTCAGGAGCCTAATTCTAAAATCGTTTTTAATAATATCATATTTGATTCGTTCAAGATTAATATAGTTGAAAGATATATCGGGTCAATGAAGGCTCGTCCTACATTATGCGAGGTTTTATTTAAAGTAAGAACTTTAGATAATGTCATTATCAACAGAAAAGACGGTAATATAAGAGTAAAGATAAAGGGTGATGATTTTGAAACATATCAGAAATTATCCAGAGACCTGAACTCTTATGAATACAAAAACAAACTGATTAACAGAAAAGAGGTGGAACAGAATTATGTTCATTTCATCCTGAGTTTAGTAATTACAAATTATCAGCTTAATTAAGCTGTTCCGGGCATTCTCCTTCTATCATTTTGCAGAGGGAGAATGTTCAGAAAACAATACACAGAAATCAACCGGTTTTTAATTAAAAACGGCAAGTTATACTGAGCGTTCTATTTTGATTCTCAGCCATTTCGAGCTGGAAATATTTAAAAAAGTATAGTTTAAATCAAATTATTCGTTATTACGTAGGATATTGCCTCGATGATATTCTTCACTCCAATTCTCTCAAACAATTTGCTTCTGTGAAACTTTATGGTACTTGGTGACACAAACAATTGTTCTGCAATTTCTTCTATTTTTAATCCCTGAAGATAAAGCCGTATTATTTCTATTTCCCTTAATTTTAGGGCAACTTTAGATTCTTCTGTCCATTTTCCAGTGAAGAGATTATACTTCCAATAGGTTTCTGAGGTATTAGAAACGATCCTGATATTTCCCGCAGACCGGTTAAGAGAATAGGACACTACACAGACTATTTTGGAGATTTCTCCATCATCAAAGAGTTCTATAGGTGTAATCTTATGATTGACAAGCACATCTACACTGTTGGCATATTTAAGATGAAAATCATAGGTAATGGTATGTACTTTTTTTTCTTCAGGTGAAAGGCATTCAAAAAACTTTAATCCGTTAGTACTTACTTTCTTTAATATGTCAAGATCTGCCTTCTTGGTGTATTTACGAAAAAAATTATAACCCATCTTTTCAACTTCAGCAGCACTTAAACCAGAAAAAAGAAGAGGATTCTCAGAAATAAACTCTAATTTTCTTGTTTTAAGATCTGCAATATAAACACAGCCCAGACTGGTTTCCGATACCGCTTTTAGTACATTAAGATACTTCTCTGATGCCTTTCCGGCATATAATGAATTATTTTTATCACTCATATTTTTGACATGATAATAAGATATAAAACTTTTTTATTAGGTGACTTTTGCAAACATATTCATAATTAAGCTAAATAAAAAATCTATCAAAACTTAATTATAATTAAACTAAAAACTATAAATCATTTATTTTGATAATAAAAAAATCTATACAACTTCATTTTATTACATTTTCAATACCCGGAAAATTACATTTCCGCACTTGTAGGGAGATAAAAAAATAGAAAGAATGGAAGAAAAATATTTATATAAATCATTATTTTTAAATAAAACTTGTATTTTTCTGTTTTGAAAGCATTTTGGGAAGATCAGTTTCTTATTAATTCATCAATCTTTGATTTAAAACTATACAAAAGTATAGTCATATTAAGTTTTTATTAAATTATTTTTACCCAAGTCACAATCATAAAAACTAAACTAAGAAAACTATATAAAAATGAAAGAAATCAAAATACATTAAAAAATACAACAACCCATGCAGTAAAGTGAGTGATTTTTATAAAAAAATATAAAAAGACCACACCTCTGCAGCTGCCATTATTCCCACCTACTTAGACCCTACTACTTTTCTGTTTATCCGTTGATCACTTTTTATAAAAAGAGGTGATAAGGAAACATGATAATACACTTTAAACCAATTATTGTCTCTGTGATTGAAAAACAGAGGATTTTTCTATTGATTTCTGAACCAAATCTATAGAAGGATTCCCTATTTCTTTCGAAGAAGAACTTAAGTAAATTGAATAACAGACTCTAACTTAAAATGAAACTATATGAGAAAAATTCTACCCATTATCTTATTTTTAATGACTTTTGCACATGCCCGGGGGCAAACCTGTGCACCAGTTCCAGTGCCGTTCTTACAGTCATTCAGTAGTGGAGCACTTCCCACATGCTGGATCAGCCAAAACCCCTCTTCCACTTCTACAAACGCTAATGTTAAGTGGAAATTTTCCGGATCAGCCGGATATGGAGCCACCGGAAACGGAGGGAAACCTGCCGGAACTTTTGCATGGGTTGATGCATCTTCACCTTATGCAGGTGAACACACAGTTGAACTGATAAGCCCTCAGATCAACTTAGCGGGGTTAACCAATCCTTATATCAAATTTGAATGGTTTAAAGACCATTTAACCGGACTCAACGGTACAGTACCTGCTGCCGACAACAATCAGCTAAAACTTGCTGTAAATAACGGCTCCGGATGGATACAGGTCTGGTCTGGTGATACCAATTCTCCTGAATGGAGAACAGTTGGTGTTCCTCTGGCAGCAAGCTATGTGGGTGCAACCATTCAATTAAAATTTACCGTTGATAAGGATGTAGCAGGAAATGGTGATTTTTATGATGATGTATTATTAGATGAAGTTCAGGTAATACAAGCTCCTACATGTTTTGAACCTGTTACTCTGCCTGTATCTAATATTGCACCTACTTCTGCAACACTGAACTGGGCTGCTCCCCTTGCTCCTGCACCAGCTCCGGCCAATGGCTATGAATATTATTACAGTACAAACAGTACCCCTCCTGCAGCTGCAACACCAGGCATACCCAATCCCGGAACAAGTGCTAACATCAGCTCTCTGACTTCGGGTGCTACCTATTACTGGTGGATAAGATCTGTCTGTTCTGCAACGGATAAATCACCATGGGTTGCAGGCGCTCCTTTTACTCCAGGGCAGATTGGAGGAGGTACGGCTACTCATGCTTTTTTACCTGTATATTCCTGTTCAGGATTTAATTATTCCCAACAGATTTATTTGGCTTCAGAGATTGGAGCCGCAGTAGGAACCAATAATTATATAACAGCCATCAGGTTTTTTGTTTCCACAACTGCAGCAACCCAAGCTAATTACAATCAATGGGTAGTGTATATGGGGAATACTTCACAAACAGATTTTGCAACCACTTCAAGCTGGATCTCTACCCCATCTTTAACACAGGTATATTCTGGCACTTTACCGGCAATGGTAGCTGGGACATGGGTTGAAATTCCTCTAAGCACACCATTCTTATGGGATGGTGTAAGCAATGTAGTGATAGGTGTTGATGAAAATTCAACAGGAACATCATGTACCGCCAACTGGGGAAGTTATTCTGCAGGAAATAACCGTGGGATGATTTATTACAATTCAACGACCAATCCGGATCCGGCAAATCTTCCAACTGCAACAAGCAGATATGCTGTATTACCGAGGTTACAATTGACAGGAACAACGTTACCAAGTTGTACCAACACTCCTCCAGCCAATATTGCAGTAAATAATATTACAGCAACTTCAGCCAATGTTACCTGGACTGCCACAGCCAATGCCACATATGTTGTAAGATACAGAATACCTCCTTCCCTTACGTGGCAAACAATCAATGTAACAACTCCTTTTACTAATAGTGTAACGCTTACCTCTTTAACTGAACAGACCCAATACGAGGTAGAGATTGCAACCATTTGTGGAACGCAAGGGACATTTTCTGCTCCTGTAGGTTTTACAACACCTGCACTGACTTACTGTAATGGAGCAACGGCAACAGTTACGAACGGTTATATCAACAATATCACCATGATTGGTACGAATGTACCTTTAACCAGTAATAACTCAGGGCCAACAACGTATACGGATTATTCTACAGATCCTACAAAGACCATTACACTCCTGAGAAATTCAGTTAACAATACACTGTCTGTAGGAAGGTCAATTATATCAGGAACTTATTCTACCAATGCATGGATAGATTTTAACGGGGATGGTATTTTTGATAATAATCCGGCAACGAGTCCCGGAGGAGAAAGAATCATGAATCTTGGCTATTCAAGCACCACTCCCGTTACTGCTACATTTGATGTTCCTGCCAATGCCTATCTGGGAACAAGTAAAGTGAAAATGCGTGTTATTGTATATTCTCTCACTCCAGCCAATGCCTGCGGACCTTTCACCAGCAATGGAGAAGTGGAAGATTATTATGTAAAATTTATAGATTTACAGCCTTGTACTACAGCTGCTCCTACTACTATTGCGGTGAATAACCTTACTCATAATTCTGCCTATGTATCATGGATTCCTACTGCTAATGCTACTTATATTATCAGATGGAGACAAGGAAGTACAGGAGCATGGCTTCCATCTGCAACAGGACAGACACTTCCGGCAGGACAAAGCTTTTATACCATAACAGGACTCACCGAGCAAACCGGATATCAGGTGCAAATTGCAACCATCTGTAATGGAAACCAGGGAGTTTTTTCTCCAAGCGTAAGTTTTACAACTCCACCGTTAACGTATTGTAGTATGACCGGAACAGGAATTAACGATTACATTTCAAATGTGAAAGTTACCCCTGTCAACTTCCCGGTAATGGATAACCCATCAGTTCAAACAAATTATATCAGTTACACATCTGCTGCTACCCTTATTAATCTTGAAATCGGTTCTCAGGGAAATCAACTGTCAGTCTCTAAAGAATGGGCAGGAACTCAATATGCCGATGCTGTCAATGCATGGATCGATTGGAACAGAGATGGAGTTTTCACAGATGCTGAGAAAATAATGACGTCTGCTGCCAGCACCACCACTCCAATAACAGCAACTTTTGATGTTCCTTCAACAGGAGTTTATACAGGATCTTTAACAACAACGATGAGAGTGGTAATGAAACGAACCAGTGCTCCTGTAATGTGTGCAGATGCAGCCAATGGTGAAGTAGAAGATTATGCGGTAAGATTAAGACCATGCAGTAATGCAACACCCGGAAATCCCGTATTCACCAATATTACCCATAACTCTGTAAATATCAACTGGACAACTGCTACTAATAATAATGCTTTTATTTTAGAATACAGACCTGTTACAAACCCTGTTTCTGCATGGGTTGCTTTAAACCTTTCTGTTTTAGGAGGGAATCCACCTGTAACAATCAACGCTTTAACTCCTGCTACGACTTATGAGGTAAGAATTGCAGCGGTTTGTGGCGGTACAGGAATCGGAGTTTACACGCCTATTAAAACATTTACAACGAGATGTGATCCTACTCCACCATTTGTAACGATAAGTAATGTAACGTCAAACTCAGCTTTGATCACCTGGAATCCGGTTGTTCCAAGTGCCTCTTATATTTTAAGATGGCGTGAAGTAGGTACCGGCCCATGGAATACACCAACGATCCCTCAACCACCTGCAAATTCATACACGATTCAAAATCTTGATTCATTTAAAACGTATGAAGTACAGGTTGCCAATATCTGTAATGGAGAAACAACAGCCAATCCGTGGTCTAATCCAAAAGTATTTACCACAGAAAGAATATGTGAAATTCCTCCTCCGGGGCTTATGATCACTCAGATTATGCCAACAACGGCAGAGGTTGTATGGGATCCTTTTCCGGGAGCCACTTATATACTGAAGTACAGAAAAGTAGGTATTCCGAGCTGGACAGAGGTTGTAGTTCCTACAAATACTTACACCATTACGGGTTTGCTGGAGCTCACTAAATACGAAATGCAGGTAGCCAATATCTGTAACGGAGTACCGGGAAATTTTACAAAACTGTATTATTTTACAACTCCAACCGTCATCTACTGCCCGATGTCAGCAGCCAATTCTACAACAGAATTTATTTCAAAGGTTACTGTAAAACCAAATGGCAATAAGGAAATGATTAATGAATCTCTTGCCTCTACGTATTCAAATTTCACAGGAAATCCTTTAAAGTTTATTGATTTAATTCAAGGATCAAAAGGTAATCAGATTACCATTGATAAAACTTTAAGTTCAGGAACTAACGCTGGTGTTGCAGTCTGGATCGATTTCAACAGAAACGGAGAATTTGACATCAATGAAAGAATTCTGGCAGACGGACCTAATGGAACCCCAACAGCAAGTACAACTTTCTCTGTTCCTGACAATGCCTTCATAAGTATGACAGATTATAAATATGTTGTGATGAGAGTCGCTTTACAGAAGGATGGTATTCCTGTGAACTGTACGAATTTCAAAGAAGGTGAGGTGGAAGATTATACGGTCAGAATATCTAAACAACCTGTACCAAACTCTCTAAATCAGGCAGATATCCACATTTATCCCAACCCGGTAAGTTCAGTATTGTATGTAAAAAACATAAGCTTCAAAGCTCAATATAAAATTTACAGTGCTGCCGGAAGATTGATATCAAGTGGAATCATTCTGAACAATGCTATTGATGTGAGCAATCTTATCCACGGGATGTATATGATCGAGATAGAAGATGGAGGAATAACCGTTCAGAAGAAGTTTATTAAAGAATCCTAATCTCTTTTGTCAATGAAATTTCAATTTTTAGAATCAAAATTCTGTAATTCATGAAAAACATTATATTTAGTTTATTATTTATCCTAATGAGCATTCCTATTTCGGCTCAAAGGGATACAGACCATTGGTTTGCACCTTATTACGCCTCCACAAGTTATACGCAGGCATTATATCTGTCTACCGACTCTGCCACCCCTTTTGTTGTTACAATTAATAATAACAATACTCCGATTGGCACTGTCACAATCAGCAAAAATGCTCCGCAAACCTTTGTTGTACCCATATCTGCTATCGCCGCCAATGTTACATCAGACGCTTATAGTGTTATCACTAAAGGGTTACATGTACAAGGGACAAAGCCGTTCTACTGTTCATTAAGAATAGTAAGCAACACTACACACGCCGAAATTATAACCAGTAAAGGGAAAGCCGGGATTGGTAAAGAGTTTTACGTGGCCGGAACTCCTACAACCTCATCACTTACCGGATATAATTTCACAGCAGGAATACTGGCTACAGAAAACAATACTGTAGTAACTGCTACATGGAGTGGAAACGTGACGTTCTTTGGAGCAGCACCAGCTACCAATACACAGACTATTACTCTTAATAAAGGACAGTCTTTTATTTTTGCAGGAGGTCCTGGAACGGGAGGTCAAAACCAGTCTGCTTTTATTGGAGCCAAAATTGTTTCCGACAAACCCATTACGCTTACCAATGGAAATGTCAATGGAAATTTTGGAAATAATACAAGTTCCGGATCTGATGCCATCCTTGATCAATCTGTACCAACAGAAAGGCTTGGAAGTACTTTTGCCATGGTAAGAACCAGATCTTCCTCTGATGATCTGGAAGGAGGTATCATTATTGGAACGGAAGACCATACCCAGATATTCATTAATGGTTCTACTACACCTATCGCAACGATCAACAGTGGTGATTTTTACAGGATCACAGGAAACAATTATGTTCAGCAGGGAAATTCCGGACATTTTAATATGTTTATAACGACTTCAAAAAATGTTTATCTGTATCAATTGGTTTCAGTAAATAACAGCAGTGCTACCTGTGGTTACAACTACATCCCACCATTAAACTGTTTTTTACCCAGAAAAATTGATGAAATCGGAAAGATCAATGAAATGCCAACCGGCACAGGTACCACAAGTACTGTTCCGAACGGAACTGTAGTAAAACTGAATATTTTAACTGAAGCGGGAGCCAATGTAACCGTAAACGGAGTTCCGCCACTCGCTTCAGAAGGTCCTTTTCCCTTAACAGGTAATAACAGCTGGGTAACGTATGCCATCCCTTCTATCACCGGAAATGTAACGGTTATTTCGGATAAAGCTGTAACTGCAGGGATTAATGGAGGATACAGCACGTCCGGATATGGAGGATATTTTGCAGGGTTCTCTTCTATTCCATTAATTGCAAAACAGACAGGAGAATGTATTCCTGGTATTGTTTTGGAAGTGGATGACAGCTATGATAGCTATCAGTGGTATTTGAATGGCAATCCTATTACAGGAGCCAATGCAAATACTTACACCCCTCTGGTTTCCGGAAATTATACCGTAAAAATAGCAGTAGGATCTTGTACTCCGGCCATCACCCCGGTTTACAAAGTGTTTACATGTCTTGAAGAGTCTACTAAAGCAATGACTGTCTGCGAAGGCTATCAGGCTATAGTCCCTCAGTTTACCAATTCAACTCAAAGTTATGTTCCGAGTACAGTAACTATTATTACACCTCCGGCAAACGGTACCGCAACCATTGATCCGGCGGGAGTAATTACTTATGTTCCTAATTTCGGCTATATGGGTACAGACACTATTGTTTATAAGTTTTGTGGAAACAATCCTGATTTTACAGATTGTGAACAGGTAACCTTAACCTTAACGGTTTCTGAAAGCCCTATCGTTAAAGATGCTGCTCTAAGATCTTGTTTTGAACCATCTAATCCTGTACTGGGTGTATTCAACTTAACCTCAGCAGGAGTAAACGTACAACCTGGAACTATTAAACAATATTATCCTTCTCCTGCTGATGCCCATAACGGAACCAATGAAATTCTGACTCCAGCTAATTATACAGCACCAGACGGAGTGGTTTATATTAAGGTAAGCAATGCCAACGGATGTTACAAAATTGCCGAAGTAACGCTTACCGTTATCCCTCCTACCTATTCAGAGGTACTAAAGGATAAAATTATCTGTATGGAAAATACCACCACACTGGATGCCGGCCCCGGATATACTTCTTATCTATGGAGTACGGGAGCAACAACACCATCCATCAGCAATGTGGGAGTGGGAACTTATTGGGTAGATCTGAAAACGAGAGAATGTACGACAAGACAAACCGTAAAGGTTTATCCATCAGAAAATCCTGTAATTTCAGATATTAACATCAGCAATAATACGGTTACCCTGACTGCCATTGGAGGAACAACACCTTATCAGTATTCGATGGATAATATCAACTGGCAGAATGAAAATGTATTTACCAATGTTCCGCGTGGCAGCAATACTTTTTATGTAAAAGATGCTTATAACTGTACTCCTGTAGAGGTAGAAATTACAGTTCCCAATCTTATTAATATCATTACGCCTAATGGTGATGGAATAAATGATGTACTGGATTATTCTGCTTTGGCCGGGAAACCTAATTTCACATTCAGTATTTATGACCGATATGGAAGCAAGATCCACGAAGGAAGCAAATTAAACGGATATCAATGGGATGGCAGCATTGGCGGCAAGAAAGTATCTACCGGCAACTACTGGTTTGATATGGGCTGGAATGAGACCAACAAAAAACAGACTCCGATAAAATATACGGGATGGATCATGGTAAAAAACAGAAATTAATTAAACATTTAAATATCAATTTTAATTATGAAAAAGCTATTATATATATTTCTCGTGTTCTTTTCAGGTATGCTCATCGCACAGAAAAACACCTATGTAAAGTTTGCTGTTTACAATAACACCATCGGAACTGCCAGTATGTTTGATCTTTATAAGGACAGTATTGAAAAGGTAAACGTTTTTAAAACCAAAGCCAGTTTACCTCCTCATTTAAAGAAGTTTGATTATCTGGCTGATAACGGCCTAATAGAAATAAAGTTTAAAAAAAATGCCGGCTATCCAGATAGTTTATCTCTGGAAATGTTGAATGAGCAGAACAATCTGCCCAAAGACAGACCTGTATTTATTGAAGGATATCAGTTTAATGATACCACTACCTTAGTTTATAATGAAATGATTGACAACATTGAACTTATAGATTCCAACGGACAGAAAAACATCCATATTTCAACTATAAGAAATTAATTACTGATATCAATCGGAAGTTAATTTAAAAGCAGAGACTATTTCGAAATGAAATAGTCTCTGTTGCTTTTCACAATATTCTTAATCTTTATTTCAATAGTTTTGAAAAACATATCTAAATGTCTATATCACCGGGATATTCAGTTTTTTCCTTAGATTGTATTTCTTGGTCTGCACAGTTCTTACTGAGGTGTGGGTATATTCAGCAATATCTTAATTACAATATGAATACTATCCTACTACCACACCACTGAAACCACCTACGTATCACATACACAACATAGCAAAAGCGCAAACAAAAACCATTTAAATTACAGAATTACCAATTACTTTTGTCCGAAAATTATTCTATGCTTTTATATAAAGTAGAAAATTGATCAAAGTTTAAAAGATAGCCCATTATAAAATCTTATCACATAACCCCTAAAAACCCCATACATAATATGAAAAATTTATTGTCGGTTTAGGTTATTGATGCTTCCGGAAAAACAGTTAAAACGATTGAACAGCCTTCATCTCAGTTGTATCTGAAGACTTAAAACGGGATTATATCTTGTTACTTTAAAAATGATAAACGTAATTACAAAAACGATTAAAACAATTAAGAAATAGCACTTTTTTCAGAATCAGAAAATAGTTTTTAATATTTAGGATATCTTCTGCCTGCAGGTTTGTGTTATTTTCTGCAGGCATTTTTAAACGAAACGTTCAAAACACATTTTACTTGCACAGAGGCTATTTCATTAATGAGATAGCTTCTGTTTTTTATGACTATTTAAAGGTTTATTTCAGCAATTTGGAAAACCATACATAGATATCCATATCACCGGGAATATTCAGTTTTTTCCTTAGATTATATTTTTTGGTCTGTACGGTTCTCACTGAGGTAAAAGTATATTCAGCAATTTCTTTGGTAGAAAAATTCAGATAGATGTAGGCACAGAATCTTATTTCTGATATTTTTAAAGGAAAAACTTTCAGCAGTTCTTCTGAAAAGTGCGGATAATACTCATTGAAACGGGTTAAAAATTCAGGATTATTTTCTTTGGCAAGCTGTATAAGTTCTTTAAAAGCACTTTCATCTACAGATGGCTGATGAGGGATATCAATTTTATCCAGATTTTTACTTTTGTGCTTTCTATAATAATACAGGAAAAGAAATATAAAAAGAAGACATGCGGCAATACTCAACGACAGGATGAAGAAAAGTTTTTTTGTTTCCTTCTTTCTATTGCTATTTTCCAATTCATTCTGTTTATCTACAGCATCATTCAATGTTTGTTTTTGTCTGCTGTTTGAAGACTCTATATCCAACAGCCAATTCGCATAATAAGCGATACTGTCTTTCTGTCCTGTGCTTTCATACAGGTTCTTCAACTCCATTGCGACCGACTTTTGATAATTCTCGCTTTTATAATAATTATCAGCAATATTTTTACAGATCCATAAATGATGCTGGGCTTCAGGAATTTTATTAAGAGATTTAAAGTACCTGGAAGCATAATACGAGGTAATGTATTGTATCCCTATTTCATTGATCTTTTTCCCATTCTGGATGGCTTCCTCAATATATATTCTTGCAGAATCAGGTTTGTTGAGCTCAAGATACATTCCGCCAAGATACGGTGAGGTTTTATAACTGTTGCTCAATCTGTTCTTGTCTATCCTATAGAGATTATTTTTGTTTTCTCTGTAAATTTTAGAATACTTATATGCTGTTTTATAATGTTTTAGTGCTAATTCTTTTTTATTAATTTCATTGTATATTCCTGCGTACTGCCAGTTAATCAGATAAATAAAATAAGCATTATCGGTTTCGTTCACCTTATCATATATTTCGTCCAATTGTTTCAGAGAAGTCATTCTTTCTCCTAATTTCTGGTATAGCAGTGACCTTTGAAGATGGAGATAAAATATAACCTCAAAATCTGTATCTGAATTGATAAGGTTTTCTTTTTCCACTTTATCAGTATAATAAAAAGACCTTTTCATATCACTGTTCCGGTTGTAGATATTGGCAATTTTAAGATACCCTAATGCAACACAATCATTATAAGAATTTTTCTTACACACCTTAATAAGACTGTCAATCTTCTCAATTTCCTTTGATCCGGCAGTAGAAAATTCGATATCAAACAGCACATTCTTTAATTCTTCTTCTGTATGCTGTGAATAGAAAAAGGAAGAAATAAAAAAGAATAAAACAGTCAGTTTTTTCATCATAATATGATCAGAATTAAAATACAATATTATACTACACTATTACTATATAATAAAAAATACATACGTATTACATACACAATGTATGAAAATCTCAAAATATCATTGTTTGTAATACAAAATTAGCAATTACTTTTGAATACCCGAATATTATATTCATTCTTCGCAATACCACTATTTAAATACCTAATTTTTAAAATGAGAAAAACTCTATTATCATTATTTTTGATATCAGGCTTCTGTCTTTCCAATGCCCAAAGATGGGAAACCTCTTCACAAAAAGTGTCTGAGATCAGAAGAGAGATAAAAATCAAGTATGCTTACAAAACTGATATTAATGCATTAATACAGTTATTAAAAAACGCTGAGGAAACCGGCGCCAATGCAAGAGCAGTAACGATTCAATTACCAACGGCAGAAGGAACCATAGAAAAGTTTGCGGTGTACAGTAATCCTGTGATGGAAAAATCCTTGGCTGAAAAATATGGATTAGGATCTTATGTAGGAGTGGGAATTGATGACCCCTCAAAATATGTAAGATTCAGTACATCCCCTACAGAAATACAGTCAATGATTATTAAAGACGGTATCTTCCAGTTTATAGAACCTGTCACAACAGATAAAAAAACCTATGGAGTATTCTATAAAACCGAAAGAACAGAGTCTGAGCATGGCTTTAGCTGCAGTATGGAAGGCAAAAAGGAACTGGACATCAAATCTTTAAAGAATTCCGGAAAAAATAAACTTGCCGGAATCAATATTACCGGAAGACCTGCTGCCTCAAGATACAGAAACTATAGACTTGCCTTGTCTGCAACGGGTGAATATACTACTCATTTCGGAGGGATGGCAGGAGCTGTAGCCCAGATGAATGCTACTATGACTCGTGTCAATGGTGTTTTTGAAAAAGAATTTGCAATCCATCTTACCATACAGAATTTCCCCAATATCATCTATGCCAATCCGGCTAATGATCCATACACCAATGATTTGAACGGGCAGCTTCAACAAACCTTAACTGCTCAGGTAGGCAATGCCAATTATGATATAGGACATGTCTTTAATGCCGCCGGAGGAAATGGAAATGCAGGATGCATAGGATGTATATGTACCAACCCTACCGCAGCAGAACCGTTAGGTAAAGGTTCTGCGTTTACACAAAATCAGAATCCTGTGGGAGACACCTTTGATATTGATTATGTAGCTCACGAAATGGGACATCAGCTTGGAGGTAACCACACTTTTTCTACAGTTACTGAAAGCTCAGATGTCAATATAGAACCGGGAGGAGGAACAACCATTATGGCCTATGCAGGGATCACAGCCAATAATGTTCAGATGAACAGTGATGCCTATTTCCACTATTCGTCCATCAATCAAATCCTTAACAACCTTGAAGGTAAAATTGGGTGCGGCGTAGCTGAAAATATTGCCAATAATGCACCAGCTATTACCCCGCTGATTTCCTATACTATTCCCAAAGGCACAGCCTACTACCTGGATGCCAATGCAGTAGATACCAACGGGGATCAGTTTACCTATAACTGGGAACAGTATGACAGCGTAGGCTCTACAAGCTCAATCTCAGGAGACAGCGGCTGGGGATTCAATCCTGAAGGTTCACTTACCCGTTCTTTTCCTGCAGTGGCTTCGGGAAGAAGATATTTCCCTAGCCTGCCTGTTGTAATGAGTGGTAAACTGACGAATAAAGACACATGGGAAACAGTTTCATACATTCCCAGAGTATTACATTACGCGGTAACAGTACGTGATAATAACCCGAACAGACCTTTAACGATTTCTGCAGAAAATACAGTAACCGTTGGAAATGACGGACCTTTCAAATTCAAAGGATTAACTCCTTCTACTACGCTGTATAATAATGCTTCCAATACCATTTCCTGGGATGTTGCCAATACCAACCTTGCTCCCTATAATGCTGCCAATGTAAAGATTGAATATACAACCGATCTGGTTAACGGATCAGCATGGACAGAACTGGTGGCTTCAACGCCTAATGACGGAAGTTTTGAAATACAGATGCCTGCTGCGCTTCAGGGAAATATTAAACTGCGAATTTCAGCAGTAGGAAATATATTTTATGCCGTTTCTCCTACACTGACCGTAGGAAATGCTCCCGCTTCTTTAAATAATCCACCAACGGGACTTACTGCGTTCGATAATGATATATTAAAAACCTCAGCAACTGTTTCATGGAACCATGTACCGGGAGCAACCTATTCCGTGAATTACAGGAAAGCAGGAACAGCAAACTGGTCCAATGCTGCCAGCCCGGTTAATTCAGTACTCCTGAATAACCTTGAAGATGAAACCTCTTATGAAGTTCGTGTAGCCACTGTGATTAATAATGTTCCCGGAGCATTTTCTCCTGCATATAATTTTAAAACAAAAGGATTGCGCACCGGATATGATTACTGCCTGATGACTACAGGAGGAAACACTACAATCAGTCCGTATTTCAGTGGAATATTAAGAGTGACTTTAGCCAATGTGGATTTAGCTGGAAATGGGACAACCGTTCAGCACGCTTATAAAGATTATTCGGAAGACCCTGCCAAACTGATTCAGCTTACTCAGGGTGCGCAATATAATATGAACTATATTGTGTATGCTAACCGTGCTGGAGGAAACTATCAGGATTGGGTACAGGCATGGATTGATTACAACAGAAACGGAGTATTTGAAGCTTCAGAAAGAATTGGGATTAACGGCGCAGCTCCGGATGCCAATAAAAGACATCAGGGAAGTTTTGCATTTGCAGTTCCGGCCAATGCTTACAATGGTGACAAAACATTAAGAATGAGAGTAGCCAGCGGATTTTTCAATGCTTCAGCTGATGCATGTGCAAGTCCTTTCGTAGATGCCAATGGTGATCTTTTCTCCCGTGGTTCGGTATGGGATTTTTCTGTAAAGATCAATGCAGCACTAGGAGTTAAGGAGTCCGTTCAGTCATCTTCTGATCTTGAAATCTACCCTAATCCTGCGGATACATTTGTAGAGGTAAAAAATCTGAAAGGTAAAGCTGATTACAAAATTTACAGTGCAGACGGAAGACTTGTTCAGGAAGGAAAACCGGACGGAAAAAGAATCAGTGTTGCCTCATTGATCAAAGGAGTGTATGTGATCACGATAAAAGATGATAAGGCGACTTATCATACAAAACTAATCAAGAAATAGTTGTAATAATTAGTGTACCGTGTACCTGTAGGTTATACGTGATGCCTGCAGGTACTTTTCTAAGTCAATTAAAAAAATAAACCCAGTCATTAACTCATAGTAAATCAAAATCTCTAACAAAGTAAATAAACTAACATTTTCATTTTAAACACCTTTTAATGCAGTATCTGCAGTATAGATTGGGTTTCCTGCAGGTACTTTTAAAAGGTTTAATAATTAAAAAACGGATAAAGAAAAGTATATAGCTCTATATTGATAAAAAAACATTTTTAATCATCGTTTGTGTTGTGTACCTGCATGATAAGTGGTTTTCTGCAGGTACCTTTTTTAAACAACTCTCAAAAAAATACTCTATGATAAAAAAACTACTCTTTCTTATATGTACTGGTTTTTCAGTGTTATCATTCTGCCAGTCTGATGAGGTTCTGTTTATAGGAAACAGCGTCACCTATTTTAATGACATGCCTGAAATTTTTAAAAATATAGCGGCTTCAAAAGGGAAAAATCTATCTGTAACAACACATACTCCCGGAGGAACCGGATTTGTGAATCATGTAGAGGATGCTTCATTGTATCAAAAGATAAGATCTAAAAACTATAAATACGTGATCATGCAGCCCGGAACTGCGGAATCTGCAGGTCATTCTTACCCTGTTTCTGTAACCGCTGAACGCGGCCGTAAAATCAGGGATTCTATTCGTAAATACAGTCCTTGTTCTAAGATTTTTCTGTATGAAATTCCCTATGGAGTTCCATCTGCCAATGAATACAACACCTATTTTGCTTTTCAGAAAAAAATTAAGGATTCCATTACAAAGATGTCTAACCTGATGCAGGTGGAAATGGTTCCTGCCGGAGAATCTGCAAGACATTACTACAATTCTTCCCAGGATCTGGCTCTTCACGGATCTTATAACGATATTCATCCTGGACCTAAAGGAAGTTATCTTGTGGCAGCCACTATGTATTCTGCAATTTTTCAGGATCATGTATTTCCATCCACTTTTTATAACGGAATGCCTCAAAACACAGCCGAAAACTTTCAGAATATTGCAGATCTTGTTTTTTTTAATAATCCGCCACAATGGAATAGTAATACGTTTCACCTTCATTCGGATTTTATAGCAGGAATTAACGGAACAACTGTAAATTTCACTAATCATTCCGCCAATTACACATCTGTATCATGGAACTTTGGCGATGGCATCACCGATTCTTCATTGAATCCTGTTCATCAATATACTGCCCCGGGAACTTATACAGTCTCACTTACGGTCAGCAAAAACTCCTGTGCAGAAACTTTCAGTAAAACAATTACTATTGGTTCTTTGGGAACTGCGGATATGAATGTACAGCCTGAGCTTATATTTTACCCTAATCCTGTGAAAGATATCTGTTACCTCAAAAGTAAAGAGGAAATAAAGGATATTATCGTTTATGATATGGCTCAAAGGAAGCTTTTTGAGAGGAAAAATCTTCACACTCGTGATATAGAATTAGATTTTTCACCTTACAGTACAGGAGCTTATATGATCCATATTCTTTGCGAAAATGATCATAAAGAAAGTATTAAGATTATGGTTAAATGATTTAATAACGACAAAAAGAGAACCCAGGAGTTCTCTTTTTTATTGTATCATGATATGATCAGATGACCAAGACTATCCTGCAACAACCTCTTCATTTAAGTTTCAATAAATAGTATTTAGTCTCTGTATCTTCAAAATATAAAAGGAAAAGTACTGTTTATTAGTACTTTTCCTTTTCTATGGGATGTATGGACTACAATAATTTAATATATATTTTATAACCCATAAGCTTCTATCCACTTTTGTTTTACCTGTTCTGTAATCAGATTGTATTCTTTATCTACTCCATTGGAAAGAGGATCTAGTGGTGTGCGAAGTGGTCTTTTCCCTTTTTCTGTATTGACCAGCTTAAGGGCTCCATCTGCAATGATTTGTGGATCCGGAGCTGATTCCATAAAGAGTTTACCAAATACGGTCTGAATTTTCTGACTGATATCTGCCACAGCAGTACCATAAGATTCCTGAATGCTCTCGCGATCTCCATTAACATGCGCCTTACCGATAATTTCCGTCATGAACCCTCCCGGCTCAAGCAGTACTGATTCTATTCCCTGCCCTATCAGCTCTTCATACGAACCTTCTATAAGACCTTCCAACGCAAATTTTGTAGAATTATAAGCAGACTGTAATGGAAGTGAAATTCGCCCTACCTGACTGGAAATGGTGATGATAAGACCATCTTTTGCAGCTCTCATAATAGGTAGAATTTCATTATTCACTCTCAATGTTCCCCAAACATTTACATCAAAGAGCTTCTGGATTTGTGGTATTGAATAAGATTCAAGAACTCCTGCTCCATATATTCCTGCATTATTAATCAAAACATCAATTCTACCATACTTTTCATGTACTAAAGCAACAGCTTTTTTTACAGACTGATCATCTGTGATATCCATATCTACTACTTCTGTATTCTCCAGCTTATTCAGATTTTTTGCGTGTTCAGCATTGCTTCCAGTAGTATTTCGCATCGTGGCTATGACGATATGCCCTTCTTTGTTAAATGTTTTTACCATTAATGCACCAAAACCGGTACTTGAACCTGTAATTAAGATTACTTTTTTCATTCTTTTTGTTCGTCTCTTTTTAATTATTGACTCTTTTTAACTCAGAAGAATACCGGCCGGAATTCTTTTCATTATTACAATATTTCCTTCAGACTGTTTATTCTGTTTCAGAAGAAAATACCTTAAATATGATGTTGCAATTTAGCATATATTTACTTTCCTTTGTATAGTGCTTTCCCAAAGGAAAGTGAAATAATTTATAAGCGTATGTCTGTAAAAAAAATTAAATCAAGCTGCCTGGAAACGATCAAGCCTGTACGAGACGCTTTGGACGTTTTAAGTGGCAAATGGAAGCTGGCAATCATTGTATCTGTATCTGTAGGCAATGATCGCTTTACTGATATACAGGACAGTATACCAGGTATTACTCCAAAGGTTCTGGCTAAGGAACTCAAAGAACTTGAACAGCATCAGCTTATCAAAAGAACAGTTATTGATGATTATCCGGTTAAAATCATTTATCAGCCTCAACCTTATTCTTCAACTTTAAATCCTATCATCTTTGCTCTTAAAGATTGGGGAATTAATCATAAAAGAAAACTTTTTGAAGAAGGATTTACAATGAATGAAATAGGAGAAATTCCCCAATGTCTTCCTGAAGAAGGATAATAAACAACTGATTTAGTTGATATTAAAACAATGCAATATAAAAAAAGCATAAAAAATTTGTTTTTATGACCAATCGGTCATATATTTGCATCATTATTTACTATTATTATGGCAAAAGGGGAGGAAACCAGACAGTTCATTATAGAAAAAGCAGCACCTATTTTTAATACAAAAGGGATTGCAGCTACTTCTATGAGTGATATTATGGAGGCCACCAAGTTGTCTAAAGGCAGTATGTACGTTCATTTTGAAAATAAGGAAGTACTTGCCTGTGCTGCTGTTGAGCATAATATGCAAATGCTGACTGATCAACTTCAAAAAACTTTAAGCAGATTTAAAACTTCCAGGGAACAGTTATTCGCCTATATTGATTTTTTTAGTGATCCCAATCATCCGCCTGTAGTTGGCGGGTGTCCCCTGCTAAACTTTGGAACAGAAGCTGATGATACCAATCCAGTCGTTAAAGGAAAAATAAACAATGGAATAAAACAGGGAGAAAAATTAATTTCCGGTATTATAGAAAAAGGAATTTCCAATAAAGAATTCAGAGCGGAATGGGATGCGGAAGGTTTTGCAACAGTTTTGTTTGCCATGCTTGAAGGTGGACACTTAATGTCAAGAATGGCTGGTAATAACGATAAAATGATAACTATCGTCAAAAATCTTAAAAAAATGATTGAAGAAAATACGGTGTAATTTTTTTTATCCAAAATATGACCGATCGGTCATTTACATATGAAATAATTCTTTTAAAAAATATAATCATAACAATTTAAAAAACAGAACAATGTCAAAAACAGTTTTAATTACAGGTGCATCAAAAGGTTTCGGAAAAGCATGGGCAGAAGCCTTTTTAGCCAAAGGATACAATGTGGCTGCAACAGCCAGAAATGTAGAAACGCTTGATGATTTAAAAGAAAAATATGGAGATTCCGTATTGCCTTTAACCTTAGATGTAGATAAAAGAGAGGAATCATTATCAGTAGTTCAGAAAGTACACCAACACTTCGGCAGCATTGATATTCTGATTAATAATGCAGGATATGCACTAACAGGTGCGGTGGAAGAAACCAACGAACAGGAAGCAAGAGCACAGTTTGAAACAAATTTCTTTGGAACTTTATGGCTTACACAGGCGGTGCTTCCCATTATGAGAGATCAGAAAAGTGGTCATATCATTCAGGTTTCTTCTATTTTAGGATTGGCTACTTTACCAACCATGGGACTTTATAATGCATCTAAGTTTGCACTGGAAGGATTAAGCGAAACTTTAGCAACAGAAGTAAAAGGCTTTGGAATTAATGTAACTTTGGTAGAACCTAATGGCTATGCTTCCAATATCTGGCATACAGGAATTAATACACAAAGTAATCCTGTTTACGATGGTGTTAAAAAGGCTTTCTCAGAATCTGAAACTTCTTTTGGTGACGTATCAGCTACAGCTCCTGCATTGATAAAGTTAGCAGAAACTGAAAATCCTCCATTGCGTTTATTGCTTGGAAAAGTAGCACTTCCTTTCGTAAAACAAAATTACGAACAGCGCTTAAGAGTATGGGAAGAATGGAATGATGTATCTGTAGAAGCTCACGGATAACATCGAAAAAAATGTTTTCACAAAATAAGCTCCGTTTTTATAGAAGAACGGAGCTTATTTTTTTATCCTTTTTGAGATCAATATCTCAGTCATTTTTCTTAGCATTACTTTTCATCTGCTTCATATTGTTTCCTGTTCACCATCTGCAATGTCTGTTTCACTGTGAAATATGACTACTTGAACACATTACTCGTTTCCCAGGCGTATCTCAGGGTATAATTTTGTCTCATCAAAAAGAAAAAACAGATTTAAAATCTAATACAGCAAAGCAATGAAAACAACAATTTCAACAATTCTTTTAGCAGCAACTTTTATCTTAGGTACACCTGCTATTTCTAAGGCGCAAAAAAATGATACTGCTACTCTATTATCAAAAAATGATACCAGTATCCGTCCTTTTCACATCAATATTCCACAATCTCAGCTGGATGATCTTAAAAAACGTATTTCCGAAACCCGCTTCCCGGATAAAGAGACTGTGAAAGATGCTTCCCAGGGAATCCAGCTTGAGCAGTTAAAAGAACTTATCACCTATTGGGGCAACGGATACGACTGGAGAAAAGTAGAAAATAAACTGAATGCGCTTCCCCAATTTGTAACAAAAATTGACGGACTTGATATCCAGTTTATCCATGTACGTTCAAAGGAGCCTAATGCAATGCCTGTGATTCTTACTCATGGCTGGCCTGGTTCTCCGCTGGAGTTTATCAATGCAATAGATCCTTTGACTGATCCTGTAAAATATGGAGGAAAAGCAAGTGATGCTTTTGATGTAATTATACCTGCCATTCCGGGATATGGTTTTTCAGAGATTCCTGCTGAGCTTGGCTGGAACCCTGACCGCGTTGCCCGTGCATGGGATGTACTGATGAAAAGACTCGGCTACAAAAAATATGTTTCTGAAGGTGGTGACCATGGTTCTGTTATTTCTGATGCATTAGCAAAACAGGCTCCTTCAGGTCTTTTGGGAATCCACCTTACCATGCCGGCTACCATTCCTGCCGAACTTGTAAAACCAATCAATGCCGGTGATCCCGCCCCGTCAGGACTTTCTGCCTCAGAAGCAAAAGCATACAATGCAATGAGTACATTCTTTGGAAGAAATGCAGCTTACGGGGGAATGATGGTAACACGTCCACAGACAACAGGATATCTGCTTTCTGATTCTCCAACAGCCTTAGCAGCATTCCTTTACGAAAAAATTGCAGAATGGAGTGAAAGTGATCTTCATCCTGAGAATATCATTGGCCGTGATGCCATCCTCGATGATATTACCCTTTACTGGCTTACCAATACCGGAGCGTCTTCTTCACGTTTCTATTGGGAAAATAACAAGAATAATTTCAGTGCGGAGGCGCAGAAGACCAAAGACATTAAAGTTCCTGTAGCTATTTCGGTATTTCCTCACGAAATTTATCAGGCTCCGGAAAGCTGGTCGAAGCAAGCTTATCCTACTTTATATTATTATCATAAAGCTTCAAAAGGCGGACATTTTGCAGCCTGGGAACAGCCGCAGATCTTTACAGAAGAGCTTAGAGCCGCTTTCAAAGATTTAAGAAAAAAACTTTAACAATAATAGGATCAATCAACAGAATCGTTTAATCTAAAATAATAAAAATATGGAATTAAATACCATTCAGGAAGTAGAAAATACAACCGTAGTCAATATCAGTAAAGTACTGTATTCCGGTAATGTCGTTGTAACGGGAGGCCGTAACGGAGAAGCAAAAAGCAGTGATGGCAAACTTAGTATTGAACTAACTTCTCCCGGTTCAAAGGGAAACGGAACCAATCCGGAACAGTTGTTAGCAGCAGGATGGTCGGCATGTTTTATCGGTGCGATGCATTTAGGTGCGGTAAAAATGGGAGTTACCCTTCCTCCGGACTTATCTGTCAATACCTCTGTAGATCTGGCCACCAATGATGATGGATTTTTCCTGCAAGCCCATTTACAGGTACTTTTACCGGGATTTGCAATAGACGAAGCCAGAAAAGTTGTGGAAACAGCCCATGCAACATGTCCTTATTCAAAAGCAACCCGTGGAAATATCAATGTAAAAATAGATGTAGTAGTTTAGTTTTCAGAATGTTTATTGCAATTTGATTAAAACCTTCCCTGTCAAAAGCAAGGAAGGTTTTTTATTGTTTTAAAATCTGTCTATTTAGCTGCTGTAGTGATTTTGTTAAACGCATAAGGCACCACTCCAATCCCCAGGGTCAGTAAAACACCAACGAGATTATTCAGGTTGGGAAAATTGCTTACATCAAAATAGTTCCAGATGGCAAAGGTGGTGAGAACACATGCCAGACCTACAGACACCAAACCGCTTATAAATGCAAGAAAACGGCTTACACTCGTATTAGGTTTTGAGGCATTGGGATCTTCACCATTGCCAGCTGTTGCATCTGCGGCCTTCATTGCCTGCTGACTTTCAGTAGAAGCAGATAAAAAAGCCACTCTTTGTTTTGTTTTTTCTACCTCTATCTGAACATTCGCATCCTTATCCAAAAGGAGATCTTTTAAAGAGACTTTATCTTTTTTAAGTTTAAAAAAGACAAGACAGGTAATTAAAAGGAAGAGCAGAATAGGAGAAATTGCAATCCATTTTTCAGCATCGGTTATAGGAATTGGCTTTGGTACAGTCGGTATCGTGTTAGTCTGCTGTCCATACATCACAACAGATGTAAAGAGTGCGGTCAATAATAAAAGAAAATTCAAAGGTCTCATAGGGGTTAGTTTTGAAGTTGTTATGTTTTTTTTAAACTACATCTGAATATACTTTACAGCATACAGTCTATTTATCACAAATTTTGTGATAATATAACAACCTGTCAATTACCCAAATGGGTAATATTATATCAAAAAGAATAATCGTATATAATATCTGAAAAATGACTTATTTCCAGGATATTAAGCACCAATTGATCTTCTATTATTAATTTCCAAAATTGACAAAATGAGGAACATCCGTTGCAAAACTGTTCATTGGTAAAAGATTATTTCTGTTACTGTTAAAATCAAAAACAGAATTATTATCAAAAGGAACACGTGGATAATACATGAAAGAAATCTGAATTCTGTTGAAAACAAGATAGGGATTATTAATTAAAACACCTATTCCGATTTTTGTATTGGCTTTGGTCTTCAATAGTTTATCATCAGGCATTCCCAGCCAACCCACTGCAGTAGTTAAATAAGGGCTGAAATGGAAATTCTTCCAGGTTTTATTGATAAACAATTGAAGCTGATATCTTAACACTATTTTTTTTGTGCCAATATAATCAGAATTATAAACAGGAAATTCATCTGCAGAAGAAAGGTTGATCCTATCCTTATACGAGTAATTATGCTGTGGATTTCCCAAGGCTAATGTTGGAGAAAAGAAATGTCTTGCTTTGGCAAATTTCCAGTCCATAAGGTTGGTGAAATAAGTTCCGTCAAAGCGGAAAGATTCCCTGTTCTGACTGTCTTCATTAAAAAACCTTCCAAACTGTGCTTTCACTGTAAAATATCCCAGTTTTGTAAAACGCCCATAAGATGCTGAAATTCCCACATACGGATTCACTTCTTTATTTCTTGATAATCCTCCGGCAATGACGTTTACAGAATTGCCATAAGCAACATCCTCCGGCAAATCATATTGGAAAATATTCTTCTGAACTGAAAAGTTTCTCTGAATAAACCCAACAGACATCAGAAAACTGTTGTAAGAGCTGAAATATTGATACTGATCAATTCCCGGACTGTCTTTGTACTGATAGTTCTGAAATCTTCCTATGATGGCAATATTGCTGGATACCTTCTCACGGGGATCAGATGAAACCGGAATCTGATAACCTCCCCATAAATCCTGACTGTATACTTTAATCTGAACTTCAGGAAAAGCAGTATCCGTTTCTGTCGGAAGTAAAACCTTTCGCATAAAATATTCAAATGTAAAACCTCCCGCCCATTTCGTTAAAGGAGAGAAAAAGTCTCTTCTGAGGCTGAAATTAATTCTCTCATTTCTCGAAAAGTCCCGTTCTCCAAGAATCTGGGCATTGATATAAGTACCAAAAAGATTATAAGTGGTATAGCTTCCTAAGAGATAATCCTGCTTTTCTTTTGAATCATTTCTGTAAAGGAAATCCAGGGTGTGTCCCAGTCCCAGTACATTCTCTTCAGTAACTCCCAAACCAATTTTACTTCCGGAATAACTGATTCTCGGCTTCAGACTCCAGGAATCCAATACCTTTACCACAACATCTATAGAATCTTTACTGGAAGTGCTGTCGGAAACACTGATATTAACTCTGTTGATAAAAGGCATTGTTCTCAACAAACGCTCTGATTCATAGAGCTTTTGGGCGTTATATTCTTCTCCTTCCTCAAAAAGCAAAAAATTATTGATTGTTGATCTTCTGGTACTGGAATGAAGGTGATCCTTTACCCAATCATACCATTTGCCTATTTCCTTACCTTCTTTAGAACTGTATCCAAAAGGGTCAATGGTTTCTATCCTGACATTTCTGATAATTTTTTTGTTATAAGTATTTTGTAAAAGCTTTTCAGTATTGGACTTCACGGAAGTGGAATCCGGCTCTCTACGAAATATAAAACGGTGAATGAATTTAGTAACTTTTCTCTTATCTGAAAATTCTTCTATTTTGTAATACAGCGAATCTTTCTTTTCCTGTGCATTTAAAAAGAAAAAACCACTTAAAAGGAAAATCAGAGTTACAGTCGTTCTAGCCATTAGTCATCAAAATTCAATAAAGTTTCTTGTATCAATTAATACGCCAATAAAGCTTCAATACCTACCACATTTCAGAAATTTTTCGATATAAAGCCCACTTTATTCGATAGTCTCATTTTATAAATAAAAGAGTGTCTGTATTTTATTATAAATTCATGTCAGATTAAGCCTAACATCAGTATTACATTCAGCGTGAAAGAAAACAACAGCAGAATAACCAGTTCTTTCAAAAAAGGGCTTTCTTTCCTGTAAATTTTGCTTACTATTGAAGATAATCCTACAAATAGTAATCCTGCCAATGTAAAAAAATACTTCTCACTATTAATGCCGGAATAAAATCATTTTCTATCATTTGATTCCAATTTTCATTTGACCCTATCCAAAGTCTTGACATTGCTATTAAGCTTAGAAATCCAATGGTATAAATTACAGTTTTTAAAAGAAAAAAAGTGTTTGTTTTATAGGTGTATTCCATTCAGATTATAAAATAATAAGCTAAAATTATAAAAATTTTCCTTCTATAGCTTAAAAAAGAAATAAATCACTGCCACCCAATCTTTCTGTAACCGTGATTATAAAGAATATTATTTTTTCTATTTCTTTTTTTTTAACTCGTTCAAATTCTTTTAAAAAACTCCAGAACCTTAATAAATATAGTAATACTTATTCTTACTTTTAAGAAGATCATTAGTTTTGTTTTTACGGAAAACCATAATGAGATAACCCCATTACAAGTTAATTTTACAAACACCAACCCGCAAATAGCAGAATAATATTTATAAATGTCAAATAAATGACAGCAGAAGAAATAAGAGAAATAGCAATAGACAGTTGCCAAAACTATTATGAATATCTACAGAATAACAATAAAGGCATCCAGGAAGTTGATGTTTTTGATTTAGAATATTTGCCAGGCAGGTATACTGTGATTAAGCTTCGTTTGTCTGCAAAGCTTTTTGATACAGAAGCTGTTTTTTTCAGGAATTTCCGCAATGGTAAAGATTATGATTCCACAGAAATTAAAATTATTGAATACGACAATGATAAAAATATACTTTTAATTAAACCTTCTGACAAAATATCCCCGGATTTCATTGGGCTACAAAGAAATGACCTTAAAGTGGTCTCTGATCTGAAGTTCCTGGTTGAAAGAGTGAAAGACTGGTACGAACATAATGGAAGCAATCTCTCCCTACCTACGAGAACTTCGAAATACTCAGAGGACTTTCAGAATATTGACTTTTTTCCTGAGAAAAATCTTCTGCCTTCCGAAAACCAAAAACAGTCATTAAAAAATATTTTCACGAATCCCTTTTCTTATGTTTGGGGAGCTCCCGGCACAGGGAAAACCCAATTTGTTCTTGCCTATGCAGTGCTCCATTATATCAGAAAAGGGGATACAATTGCCATTTTAGCTCCCACCAATAATGCGATTGAGCAAGTTTTAAAAGGGATCATTAAAATGACTGATAAGGCTGGGATCGACAGAAAAAAAATTATACGCCTGGGAACGCCCTCCAAAAAATTTGCGGAAGAATTTCCCGAAGTCTGTGAAGAAAAAGGGGTTCAAAAAAAGCTGGCTGAAATAGATAAACAAATTGATATTCTGGAGCGAATGCTAAATTTTAAAAATCAGCAGCAAGCCATTGACAGATTTATAGACTTAACTCCTGAATTTGATGATTTAATTGAATTTTCTGCGCGTATAAAACGAGATACAGACTCATTGGCTGAGGTGAATATCATATTCAGAAAAAAGGAGATAGAGGTTAAGTTACTCTCTGAAAACAGCATTAAAGAAACTCAACAGCTGGAAAAAAATATTGCTAAAATAAATTCTATTTCCCATAAGATTATCAAAGCATTCAGCAGTAAACCAACGCGTGCAGAAAAGGAAGTTTATGAGAGTAGAAAGAGAATTTATGATTTCAATAAAGATCTGGAATATTTGAAATATGAACTCTCTGAAATCAGTGAGAAAAGAACGGTTCAAGAGAGAGATTTAGCTGAGATTCAGAAAAAAGTATCTATAAAAATCACTAATCTGATTAACCAGACCAAATTTCTTCCGGAAGTTCAGTCTGTTCTTTCTAAACTGTCTGTCACAAATATAAAAGAAACTAAAAAAAAGGCAGATACCATACTGCTTCAAAAAAGAGATAAGTTAGAAGTTGACACGCATCTATTTTCAGAATACAAAAATCACAGCCCGGGCGTAATAGAATCTGAATTGGAAAGATATGTTCATTTAAGAGCTAAACTAGCTATTTCCTCTACTGAAGAACGTTTGAAGTCCGTCAATATCATTGGATGCACTTTAGATGGCTATATTGGACGTTATGCAGAATCAAAGTTAAATGTTGAGCATATTTTTCTGGATGAAGCAGGATATGCCAATATTATTAAAGCTTTGACATTGTTTAATCATTCAACGCCCATTTCATTTCTGGGGGATCACAAGCAATTACCTCCGGTTTGTGAAATTAACGACAGCAGTATTGAAAGGGATGGCAAGTTTTATAATATGTTTTTATGGGCTCAGTCAGCCATTTTCCTGGACACTCTTTTTTCGAAATCAAAGGATTTCTCCAGAAATCAGTACCTGGACAATTCGGAATTCAAATCTGAACATATTTCCAAGACTTCTTTAAATGCTACCTATAGGTTCGGAAATAATCTGGCTCAGATTCTGTCTAAATATGTTTATGAAAACAACTTTAGCTCCAATAATCCGGAAGGTGAAACCCAGATACAGTATATTAATGCTAAAAAAAATGAAGGACCAAAATCAAGAGTATCAATGAATGAAGTTTCAGAAATAAGCAAGCTTGTTCATAACCTTAAAAAAAATGGAACGGAGGATTTTGTCATTTTAACCCCGTATAAAAAACAAATAAGATTACTCAACAATTCTTTGCCACAAGAAAGAAATGATTTGAAAATCCTCACTGTTCACGGTTCTCAGGGCAGAGAATGGGATACTGTAATTTTAAGTATTGTTGACACCTATGATAAATGGTTTGTTGACACTACTATTCCTGTTTCCAAAGGCCTTAATCTGGTTAATACTGCTGTGAGTAGAGCTAAACGAAATTTAATTGTAGTGTGTGACAAAAATTATTGGGCAGTGCAAAGTGGGCAGCTTGTCACTGAACTTATCAATTGCGGAAAAGAGATAAAAAATTAATATGATCTCACTCATAACCGAAGGAATAGAATTATTTTATTTTTAAGTCTTGTTTATAATTATATTTTGCTTAAAACTGAATAAGCTTTCTGCCATCGGAAAGCTTATTTTAATTTTAAATCATAAATTCTGCAAAACGCACACCACCCCTCTATCAAACTATTTTACAGTATTTTATGATTTTATTTTGATTTTCTCTGCATCAATTATTAGTGGAAGCTAACTTAAATCATAAAAGAATAGCATCCGGTCTAAGCTTTTTTAATTATTTTTACTCATTATAAATAAAAATAACGCATGAGAAAAATTGTACTTACGGGAATAGCAGTTATAGGAGGGTTTCTAACAGGACATGCACAATGTAAACCTGTAACCACTCTTAGAGAAAGTTTTGATACCTGGAAAGACATCAATAAATGCTGGATGGCTCAATCCGGAAAAGCTATGCTTTATGCAAGTGATAAAAGAATTATATTCTATTCAATGAACAATCCTGGAGAAAACATGTATCTGGTAACACCGGAAATCAAAGCTGGAATCTATACACTGTCTCTTGATCTTTCTGATAATGGAGGAGAAACTACCTTAGAACTTTTTTCAGTAGACAACCCTTCTGATGTAAAAACCTATGTTTCAATTACTAAACCTTCCAAAATAACAGGTGACAAAAAAACATTTACTGTTTCTTTGAAAAAAGATTCACATTTAGGTTTGAAAGTTATGCTAAATGGAGTACATCAGGCGGTTTATATGGATAACTTTTATCTACAGGCAAAGAAATAGAGACTTTAGCTTTATTTTTTACTCATAAAAAAACGTTTACCTCTTGTTTCAGAAATGCTTTAATCTCTAAAGAATAAATCGGATTTAAACTTCCCATAATTATTACCGTAGATAAAAATAGTTCGCAAAGATAAAAGACCACAGATATAATAAAAACCAATATTTGTAGATAAAAAACTACATTCCACAGAAAGCATTCTATATCAGACTTTTGGGAATTAAGAGGAAAAAGAGTATATCCGATGGATATACTCTTAAAAACTTAGAAAAAAAACGAAGTAATACTCCCCTTACTACTTTTTTATAATGGAAAAATGCAGATTATACTAAAAATATCCTCTTCCATTTTGTAACCGTATTTCTGCTTAATTTAAAATGTTTGGCTAGCTGGCTATTATTTAATTTATGTGTTTTCTGATAATCAAGAATTTCAAAAATAGTCTGTCTATCATAGGATTTGAATTTCTGACTTTCAGAAAATCCATCAAAAAAGATAATATTATTAATCTTCAAAACATCGGATAAAGACAGGGTATCTTTTGATAGATATTTCTTTACATATTCTCTTTTATCCGGACATTTAGATTCTATGAAATCATGGTAAATTCTTTTATAATTAGGTCCCGTATTTATTGCTTGTACTTGCTTATCCATTTATTCAATGTTGATTTGGGAATTCCGTAATGATTAATGATTTCAACTTGAGTCTTCTGTTTATTTTCGAGGAGCTCCAGCATATAGTCTATAATTTCTTTTGTATATAAACTCTTCCGGAATTGGGGTAATTTTGATTTTACCACATTTTTATTCTGACTGGCAACGGGAGCGTATAATATTAAATGATTGGAGTAGAGACGGAAAAAATCATATTCCAATAACTTTGACCATTTTAGAAGTACATCCACATCTAAGGATTTCATAGAATACATTTCCAGGATCTCTTTTTCTGTCGATTGCAAGAATCTGCAGATTCTGCCCATATCAATATCCTGTTCATTTACACGCTCATATACCAAAGCACCAATATGAATATCTTTTAAATTTTCCATCTTAAACTAATTTGTCTTTATTCAAAAAGCAACATTATTGATCAGAAGAAAGTTTCTGGTCTTTCTTTACCAAATTGTTGGTTATATCTCCCAAAAGCTGGCAGGTTTCATTTTCATTACAAAAAGTAATATCAATATTTCGTCTTAATACCTTTCCTGAAGAATTTGAAAAAAGAATAATTAAATATTTTCGAAAGCCTCTTTTTTTTACTTCTATCCGTACAATTTTTTTTTGAGGCATTTCAAAGACCGGCAATTTTTTCCCACCTGAAAACCATTGATAGTTTTTAATGGAAACCACCTGTCCGGAATTCTCATATTCGAATACAAAACGTTTTTTCAATGCTCCGTATGCGAGCACAGCTAAGGCTGTCACGAAAAATATTCCTGAAAATAAAGGGTAACCAAAATACATAAGAATAATAATGTTCAAAAAAAGCAGCACCAATACAACTAACTGAAAAATCATGTATCGGCTTACTTTTTTCTTATTATTTATTTTCATTCCTCTCCAATATTAAAAGTGTTTATTCTTATTCATTTTATCCGCATACATCCTTGAATTCAAATGGCGGAATATCGCTATCCCGCTCATTCAAAAATGTAATTAATAATCTTAATTTTTATAAAAACTATATCCTACGGATTGTACTCCCCAGTTTTGTAAAAGACCAGGATTCGTAAGGGTTTCTCTTGATGAAAAGTTTTCTATTCCATATAACAATTCTACTTTATATTCGCTATCAGGATCAACATTCACTGTCGTACCATCTCCGATACTATAAAAAGCAGATAAAAAATATCTGAAATTCTGGTTGGTACTCCCTGGTGTTGTGTATAGATTTCCTGTATTATCTCTGGTTGTCGATTCTTGAAGATATGGTGAAATCTGAGTGGTCTGCATTGTTACTGTAACTACGTCAACAACAGACCACGTAGTTCCCGTTTTTTTATAGAGTCTGGCATAGGCTCTGCTATGAAAAAAAAGGGGCAATCTAATTCTCCCAGTTCCTCCAATTATATTTATTTGAGACCAGTCAAATCCATAGGCCATTTCAAACCAGGTACTCCATGTTGCTGTACCTCTCCTTATGGAGCCTGCAGGAAACTTAAATATAACCTGTGAATTAGGTATCACCCAGCAGTTAGCTGGCTGTATAGTAGTCCCTGAGCCACCATCCTGTGCATTCGTTTGCAGTGGGTTTAATATAGATGTTAAGGGTACATTTACACTCGTATTTTGTCTAACATTACTATCAACATTGTACAAAATAAAATCGTTTGGGTCAACAGTCTTAAACATTCCTATATTTCCATTACCATCAGCAACCATAGGAGTTCCGGCTGGAATAATTGGTAAATCTCTCACACGTAACTGACCATTTACATCTAGCGTTTTTGTTGGTGATGTTGTGTTGATCCCTACATTTCCAGTTTGTGCAAAAATGCTGGATGATAAGCCTAACAGAAGCGCTGTTAAAGATGTAATTTTTGTGTTTTTAATAGCACTTGGGTTTAATTTTTTCACATTCATTTGTTTATTATTCATCTTTTGTTTTTTAGAAACAGATATTTAATTCATAATTTATTTATGTAAAATATTTTTCAATGAAAATCTGTATAATTTTCACTTAAAAAACTTGTGTAAAATAGATTTATTTATCTCTATAAATACAGAGGAGAAGCTACTCCCCTGTATAAAATGACCTTGAAGTCAAGTTTAAAATGCTTGGGAACATATTTAACTTTAATGGTTAAAATCAAGTAATAAATTTATAGTGCAAAGATCTGATAACCTTGATAAACACTAAAATAATTACTGTAAAGATAGATTATCAATATTGTCATTTTTAATTGGCTTTGTTGTAGTTTATAAACGACATTTTAAAATTTTAACAATCATTAATTTTTACTACATTTATGTTACTAATAATTCAATGCGGAATGAAAAATTATCTTTAATAACCTACCCATGTCTTCTAAAATCCTCATATTCCTAATCTCGGTCTGTATACAGTTTTGTTATAGCCAACAGGCAGCTTCTGTATGGTATGACACAGATAACGGCCTTCCACAGAATAGTGTAAAAGACATTATTAAAGATAAATATGGTTTTATTTGGCTCAGTACAGAAAATGGATTAGTACGCTATGACGGCTATAATTTTGTAACATATAATCATCTTAACCTTAAGAATAACCGCTTTTCAGTATTTTTTGGAAGTATAAAAAAGGATTCTATTTATAATATAACAGCATATACTGAAAACATAGTTCTCCTTACTAAAAGAAATATAAACGTTTTGCATCAGCAGACCAATTGTACGAAAAAAGTGCAGCATGAAAGTAAATCATATGGATTATTTGTAAAAAGCGGAACCCCGGAAAAAATAAATAATAAAAATTTTTTTATCTATTTTGACAAAAAGAATTTCTACCATTTACTGAACAATGGAACCATATGGTATAATGATTCCAGCACAGTTGCTTTAAAGGAATTGCATGATAATTATATAGCAGACACATTTTGTTTTGGGCAAGATATTTTTATTGTTTCCAGAACATTAAAAAAGATTATCAAAATTTCGTCAGGTAAAGTTGGCTATTTGGATGCTTCAGACATTTTCTTCCAAAAGAATGTCAAAATTTACTGGAGCCAGATCAATAATCAATGTTTTATCCTACATGATAATATTTTGTACAAAGTTTCCTATCAAGACAATGTGATCGGATTAAAAAAAATGATCAATTATGATCTTAATGAAAACTCTTTGGCTTCCATTTATCATGATGAGATCAACAATAAATTGTATCTCGGCACTTTATCAGATGGATTGAACGTCATTAAGTTTAACAATTTTCATGTAGCCAACCGATCTGATAAATCCTATGAAAATATTTTTTATTCAATACTTCCTTTTGACAATGATAAAGTAATTACCTCTTCAGGAGATGTGTACGATGAAAATGGACTGCTAAAGCAGTATCATTTCAATACAACAACCAAATATTTCTTACTGTACGACAACCAAAAAAATATTATTGTTCAAAATGGCAAGACACTAGTCCGTTTTTTAAAGAGTTCTGATTATACTAAAAACGAATCACATCATTTTGACAAAACAGCGTCTTATGTACTGAATATCAACAATTACTACATTATAACGTTTCACATCCCTTCGTTACAATCTGAACTCACCTTCTATAAAGACTCCAGTTTTGAAAATCCTTTTTTACATTTTTCGATTCCTAATATTGTGACTTCAGTACAGGAACTGGGTCATAATAAATGGCTGGTAGGGAGCAGAGATGCTTTGTATTCGATAGAAGCTCCTTCTTTTATTCCTAAAAAAATATCTGTAAGCCCCATACATATTAGAGAAATTACAAAGACAAGGGATGGAAATTTTTGGATTATGACTCAGGGAAACGGCTTTTTCCTCTATAAAAATGGGCAGCTCATTAAAATGCCTCAAGATAAAAACGGCTATCTTTTATTTTCACATACTATTCTGGAGGATAAAAACAGGTTTCTATGGATCAGTACTAATAACGGTTTATTCAAGGTATTCAAAGACAATCTACTTCAATCTGTTAAAGACCCAAAAGTCTTACCCAACTATTACCGATACAGCAAAGAAGACGGCTTTAATACGAATGAGTTTAACGGAGGATGTTCGCCAAGTGCAGCGGCTCTTCAAAATGGCAGTTTCGTGTTTCCTTCCATCAAAGGCCTGGTATTTTTCGATCCTCAGAAAATAAGAAGCTATTATCCTGAAAACTTCTTTTTGGAACGGGTAGTATTCTCAGAATCCAAAAGCAGTATACAAGGTCAGAATATTAATCTGGAAAATAACTTCTATAAAGCGGTTATTTTAATCGATATTCCTTATTATGCTAACAGGGCCAATCTGGTTATCGAGGCAAAATTAAAGAATTCCAAGAATGAAAAATGGGAAAGAGTAAACAATGATGGTAAATATTATATAGCAAATCTTGAGCCCGGAGAATATCAGCTCATTGTAAGGGTGTTAACTTCACCTCAAGGCAAATACATTTATAAAACACTCAATATCAGCGTAAAATATCTATTTTATCAGACGCTTATTTTTAAATCCTGTATTGTTTTATTATTAGCTCTCATTGTATTTACCCTCCTTAAAATAAGAATAAAAAGACAGGAACAGAAAAAAAGAGAACTTGAAAAAATTATTGAAGCTAGAACCCGAACGCTATCAAAAACAGTCTCAAAATTAGAATATACCAAAGAGCAGCTTCGAAAAGAGAGTGTCCAACAGAAAAAACTGCTGGAGACCATAAGCCACGATATTATTACGCCTATAAAATTTTTATCCATTACAGCACAAAAGTTATATGAAACTGATGAGCATGACCGTTATATTCAAAAGAAATATTTTGAAAGTTTCTACAAATCTTCGGTAGAGTTTTACAATTTCGTAAAAACCTTAAAAGAGTATGCAGAAATTTATAATATTTCTGAAAAGAATGAAACCTATAATATTTATGAAGTTGTAGAAGCAAAAAAAATACTTTTTGAAGTTGCTGCCAAAGAACAAAATACCCTGATCGTTAACAATATTAAAGATCCTACTTATTCAAAGATCAATCAGAATGTGATTGCCGTTATCATCCATAATCTCATAGACAATGCAATTAAAAATACCACCAATGGAGTTATAGAACTTTCTACTAGTGAGGATAGCACCTTCTTCTTTCTGGAAGTAAGAGATACCGGCAGAGGAATGAGTAAGGAACAGATGACCTATTATGAAAAGCTTCAGGATAATATCGAAAATGAAAAACTCGTGTTGCAAAAATACAGCTTAGGATTGCACCTCATCCTTCAGCTCCTCATGATGATCAATGGTAAAATTGAATTTAAAAATAACACCCCTATTGGAACGATTGTATCAATTAAAATAAAAAAACAAAAAAATGACTAGAAAAATTATTATCGCCGACGATCATTTTGTAGTAAGATTAGGAACAACCCTGATTTTGGAATCCCACTACAAAGACGTAAAAATCTCATGTGCAGAATCTTATACAGAACTCACAGAAAAATTACAGACTGAACAATTTGACTTGCTCATCCTGGACATCAATATGCCGGAAAGTAAATATTTAAGCATGATTGGTGAATTAAAAAAAATACAGCCCACTCTTAAAATTCTTGTTTTCTCTGTATATGACAATGATATCGCAGTACAGTATATCATTGAAGGTGCCGATGGATATATCAATAAATTATCGGATGAAAACAATATTCTGGAAGCAGTTCAGCAAATCTTTGAAACCGGAACCTACTACTCTCCTGAGATTGTGAAAAAACTGGTTTCTTCAGCTAAAAAAAATAATCCCGTAAATCCACTCGAAACATTATCAGAAAGAGAAAAGGAAATATTTGACCTGCTGGTTAAGGGGTATGGAAACATTGAAATATCAAATGAATTAAATCTTCACCTTTCCACAGTAAGTACTTACAAGGCAAGAATTTATAAAAAACTGAATATTAAAAATACTGTTGACCTTGTAAGGTTAGGTGATAAAAACCAAACACACAAACACAAGTAATCAACTGGTAATTGGTATAAAAAAATATCAACACACCTATTAATGTAGGTAAAATTAAAAAAACGGAATTAATATATTCCGTTTTTTTTAATCATCTGTATTCTATCAGAATCGTCAAGTTCTGGTTACAATTATTATTTTTTGGACTTTATTTTTCTATGTAATTTTTGGGTTAAGTCAAGTAGTTTATTGATCTGTTGTTTTTGAGCGTCAATCTGCGCTTGTTGTTTTATAACATGCAAGTAAAGTTCTTCAACCTTCTCTAATGTCTGGGTTGAAAGTTCTGATAAATTAAACGAGTAAAGTCCATTTTCCGTTTTTGCTAAATCATTAATAGAAGTTACCCCAGGTAAATGATTGTTTTCTTTAATAAATTTTTCTGTATCATAAATATTTAAAAATTTATATTTAGAATTCAATAAAGATTTTCCATTATAATACTTATCAAATACATAATCGGGATAGGTAGTTGTTGCTGTCGTAATACTTCCGCTTACTTTTAATTTTTCACCTGGCGCAAAAGTAGTAGTAGAATATCCAACACCTACATTTTTAACAAAAAAGGTATCCCCATTTGGTTCAATACTTACTTGTGCACTTCCATTAGCTCCCGCCACTGGGGTAGTCACAAAATTAATACCTGTAGGTGAATTTGTAAAACCTGTTCCAATAGAAAGTCCGGTACTGTTTCCTGTAGCTGAAATTTGTGATTCTGAGTTGGTATCACAATAAATAAACAATGAATAATTTCCACCATTGGAAAATCCCATTGAAGATCTTGTTCCCGTTCCTGAATCCTGTACGATACCCAGCCCCACACTATTATTAATAGTTGTAGTTTGTTGATTCACAAATTTTAAATCCTTTCCATTTTGTGTAACTGTTCTCTTACTGGTAAGAGTTCCGTCTGCATTATAAAGATTGCTAAAATTATTAATCAGTTTTTGCCATATCGTTCCATCAAAATAATAGTATCCAACATCATTAATATTCACTCTTGGTCCTGTATTGTCACCCGCTGAAATATCTGTAATATATATCAATGCTCCTTTCTGATTGGCTCCATAAAGAGCATCTCCTTTTGCAGAAAGCTGAGCGCGGGTAAGTCTCGGTGCCTGAAGCCCATCAATATCAGTAACCCCCAGTTTTCCATTGACATCCAGTGTGGAATTAGGTGTTGTAGTATCAATCCCTACACCTGCTGTTTGTGCAAAAATACCCGCAGAAGTTACCAACAGGACTGCTGTTAATAAGGTTGTTAAATTTTTTCTCATTATTTTAATTTTAGTATTAAACTTTTTGAAGTGAAAAACATGGGATAATTCAGCAAATATGATTCTCATATCCACTTGTGCACAGATGGCACAAGACTGATAAATATTCCTTAACTTAAAAATGGAATAGGAAAATGATGTTTTTTGTTTAAGGATAAACAAAAAGCAAAATTAAAATCTTCATAGAAGCGGTACAGTCTGAGATAAATATATTCTTCTACGGATGATTTTTCATTACTACGTTGTTTGAGAGTCTAAATATATTTTATTATTCTTTATTTGCATTTTATCATTATCAAATTAATAGTTTTCTAATTTTCAAGAATTGAACTTATTCATTTTGATGGTACAAATTTAAAATACAAGATGTGAAAAATTCAGCTTTACCGTGTAAAAACAAATTGCCGTGTGTGTAGTATTACATCCCACTTATGTAGTTTAAAAATTACAAATCTCTGTAAATCGTGAAAATATAAATAAACCGGCTTTTACTGCTGCACAGCCTGACAACACATTATAAATAATCCTCCTATCATACTGACAGGAGGATTATTACGGAAGTTGACAAAAAATAAAAACTCTTCTATGAAATTATGATGACTGAAGCAGTTTTACAGCTTCCTCATTATTTTGCATCACAGCATGCTGCAAAGCTGTATTGCCTCTGCTATCCTTAACATTTTTATCTGCTCCATTGTCTAAAAGCAGTTTTATAATTTCTGTTCTTGCGAAAACCGCAGCATAAATAAGAGCCGTTGCACCATTATAATTTTTGATGTTTATGTTCGCCTTATGAGAAATCAACAGTACAATCATTTCTTTATATCCTTTAAAGGTAGCTCCCATCAGTGCAGTATTCCCGCTGTTATCCTGCAGATCAGGCAGAGCTCCATTTTCAAGAAGCCACTTTGCCGTTTTTTCCTGATTATGATATGCCGCAAGTATCAAAGGAGTATAGCCTTCCTCATTTTTAGAATTAATTTCTTTTTTGAATTGAGCAATAGCTTCTACATTATCTGTCTTTGCATAAGCAAAAATATCCTGTGCGCTCACTCTGCTCGTCATCAGAAGCAGCATGATGGTAGAAAAAAGATACTTCATTATTTCTATTTTGAAGATAATAAAGATTCCAACTGCTGACGATCCATTTTAACATATTGTGCCAGTCGTTTTCCGTATTCTGCATCTGCCTGATAGAAATAAGAGATCATTTTAGCCACTACTTTTTTATTTTCTACACTGTTCAGAGCACTACCCAGGTTTTTAATCAGATTATCCTGGTCTTTTTTTGAGAAAGAACGATAAAGTTCTCCAGCTTGTTTAAAGTTGTTTTCCTTGTCTATTTTAGCCTGTACTGTTGTTGCACCAGCAGGGAAAACAGTTTGGGAGTATTTGAATTTTTTATTGTCGATAACTTCAGACTTAGCGATTGAAGGCTGATAGTTTACTTCTCCATTCTGAGCTCTCATAGACATATAACCGTTTTGGTTATATGTTGTCACATTATTTTTTGAAGCATTAATTGGTAACTGCTGAAAATTTCCGCCAATTCTGTGTCTTTGGGTATCAAAATAGGAGAACAGTCTTCCTTGGAGCAATTTATCTTCTGACGGCTCAATTCCAGGAACAAGAGTTCCGGGAGAAAAAGCAGCCTGTTCTACCTGCTGAAAATAATTTGTCGGATTTTGATTAAGGATCATCGTTCCTACTTTCACTGATTTTGCGATAGATTCCGGCCAAACTTTGGTCACATCAACCGGATTAAAATCAAGCTTTTCAAAATCATCCTTTTTCAACATCTGCACATATAAATCCCATTTTGGAAAGTCTTTATTCTGGATAGAATTATATAAATCTCTTGTTGCATGTTCTATTTGTGTAGACTGGATTCTATCAGCCTCTTCCTGAGTAAGATTTCTTTCTCCCTGTTTTGGAACCCACTTATATTTCACATAAGTTATTTCTCCTTTTGCATTAACCCATTTGAAAGCGTGTACTCCGTTTCCCTGCATCTCTCTGTAATTGGCAGGAATTCCATTGTCAGAGAACAACCATGTCAGCATATGGGTAGCCTCCGGGATATTAGCCATAAAATCAAAAACCCTGTTATTATCCGAAGCATTATTGGTAACCGGAGAAGGTTTAAATGCATGAACCATATCTGGAAACTTAATGGCATCTCTGATAAAGAACACCGGTAAATTGTTACCTACCAAATCATAATTCCCTTGATCTGTATAAAATTTAACAGCAAATCCTCTTGGATCTCTGAAGGTTTCCGGAGATCCCTGCTGATGTACAACAGTAGAAAACCTTACCAATACAGGCGTTTTCTTACCGGCCTTTGATAAAAAATCAGCCATTGTAACATCAGAAAAATCGGCATCTGCAACAAATTCACCGATGGCTCCGGCTCCTCTTGCATGCACTACCCTTTCAGGAATTCGCTCTCTGTCAAAAGCAGCCAATTTCTCAATTAAATGAATATCCTCCAACAATACAGGTCCATTATTACCAACTGTTTTAGAATTCTGGTTATCCCCAACAGGGCTTCCTGTATTGGTTGTCAACTGTTGAGAGTAAAGTGTTGATGTGATCAGGATACCCACTAGTAAAACATTTTTTTTCATAATTTTTCTTTTATAGTGGGGCAAATATAGAAAGATGATTTACTGAATTGATCTTAATAAATTCAATCACTTAAATTTACTTAATCTATTGTTAACGTAACAATCAATAGACAGCATCTACTATATTTTATAAAATAAATATTGCAGAAATATACATCAACTTTCTGTCTGCCAATTAAAATTGTGGCTTATGTAGTTTTATAACTACAGGTTTAAAAACCTCTTATAAAGAACATTTATGTACTTTTGCGAATAATATTTTATTGACCTTATGTTGGTAAAAATAATGGAAATACGATATTAATTTTTGAAAAAAAATTAACTTATTATTTACTAAAATCCATTATAGCAGCAACTTTAAGGCTCAGCCAATATATAGAGAGAATCAGTTACAGATTACACACCGCTATCATACACATAACAACCTTGATAACAAACATATACATACGTAAAACAAAGACATAAAATTATGAAGCAAAAGACAATTTCAATAATTATCCTTAGTATTTTGGCAGCATGTACCTCTCCAAAAAAGGAAAATATAAAGACAGATCCCAACACAACATCAGCCCCTAATTCCAAAAGGACGGAACTTATAGGAAAATGGGTACAGCCTATTCCAGGGCAGGAAAATGAAAAGCAAGGTATTGAGCTTCGTGACAATGGTATTGCTGTATCAATAAATATGCACACGTTGTTATATGAACAATGGAAAGTTTCCCATGATACCCTATTTCTATGGAGCCGCACTGTAGGAGTAGCACAACCCTCTGCCAGTAGCGATATTGATACATTACTTATTCAAAAGCTTGATCATAAATCGTTAACAGTAGTCTCTTTAATTGGGGATCAAAAAAATAACCTTGCCCAGACTTACAACAAAGAAAAATAAGTTCTGACCCCTGATCATCAACAGTAAAGTTTCTTCTTTAGTATAATTCTACTATTGAAGAAGCTTATAAGAAAGAAAATAGATTTTCAAGTCCATTTTTCCTACTGATAATTGGTCCGTTCATATTATTTTATTTCAACTGTTTATAATTAGAAATTACAAATTGTTTCATGATCCTGATATTTCCGATGGTATATTTAAGAACTCTACCCGTTCTTTAGAATATAAAAATCAGCTTTTTATACTCGTCTGACGTCTACTTATTTTTCTTTTATCATAAAGAGAAAAAATACTGTTTATCATATCATTATTAACAAAATTCCTTTCAGCACAAATACTTTCATATTCATTACACAATACAAAGGTTGGCAAGCATTTGATTTACACATTGTGCTCATTCTGACAGCCCTGATAATTAACACAACTATTATTATAAATGTAAAAGCATGTAGTTTTAAAACGATGCTCAACACTTCCGCCGGCTGTTAAAATTTGATAATCTTTAGAATACTAATTCCATGAATACTTTATAATTACAAGTATTAAAAATGTTTTATAAGCAACTTATATTCCTATTTCTTATCAATATACAACTGTACAACAGCCAGCAGCCCGCTTCTATATGGTATGATACAGATAAAGGACTTCCTCAGAACAGTGTAAAAGACGTTACCAAGGATCAATACGGATTTATCTGGATCAGTACAGAAAACGGATTGGTGAGGTATGACGGAAATAATTTTGTCACTTATAATCATCTCAACTTTAAGAATAACAGGTTTACCTCTTTTTTTGGAAATTCAAAGAAAGATACGATTTACAATACAACAGCTTTTGATGAAAATACAGCATTAATATCTAAAAGAAATGTAAGTGTTCTTACTCGTAAATCAGGCTGCCTGCAAAGAGTATTACGTGAAAGCAAATCGAACTTTATTTTTACAAAGAATGCTTTATCAGATCAGTTTGAAAATAAAGATTTCTTTATTTATTTTGATAAAAAAAACTATTATCACTTATTGCATGACGGAACCGTACAGTACAAGGATCATATAATTACAACACTGAAGGACCTGCCTAAAAACTATATTTCAGATACATTTTGTTTTGATCAGACTATTTTTATCATTTCAAGATCATTACAAAAAATAATTAAAATCTCTCCTACCCGAATAACTTATCTGGATGCTCCTGATATTTTCTTTAAAAATGGTATAGAAGTGTACTGGAGTCAGATCAATAACCAATCTTTTATTATCCTGAATCATACACTGTATAAAATAAGCTATGAACGTAATACTTTTAGTTTAAAAAAACTAGCAGATTATGACCTTAATAAAAACTCCCTATCTGCCATCTATCATGATGAAGTAAACAATAAACTCTACCTTGGAACATTATCTGATGGGTTAAATGTAATAAAATTCAACAATTTTCATGTTGCCAACAAATCAGATAAATCCTATGAAAATATTTTTTATTCAATACTTCCTTTTGAAGATGATAAGGTAATCACTTCCTTAGGTGATGTATACAATGAAAACGGATTGGTAAAGCAGTATCATTTTAATACCACAAGCAGCTTTTTTTCCTTGTATGATCATCAACAGAATATTCTTGTTCAGGGAGAATCTGGTTTACTACGCTTTCTTAAGAGGTCTGATTATTCTAAAAAAGAAAACCTCAGTTTCCAAAATGAACCTTCTTATGTATGGAAAGTAAGAAGTTATTTCATGGTAACATTTCACAAACCTACTCTGAAATCTCTCCTTACCTTTTACAGAGGCTCAGATTTTAAAACCCCATTCTTACAATTTTCCTTCCCTAATATTGTAACCACTGTATATCAATATCGGCATGATAAATGGCTGGTAGGAACAAGAGACGCACTGTTTTTAATAGAAGCTCCTACTTTTGTTCCTAAAAAGATATCTGTCGGCTCTTTACATGTAAGAGAAATCACAAAAACAAAAGATGGCAATTTATGGATCATGACCCAGGGAAATGGATTTTTCCTTTATAAGAATAAAGAGCTTATTAAAATGCCCGAAGATAAAAACGACTATCTTCTATTTTCACATACCATTCTGGAGGACCCAAGAGGATTTCTCTGGATCAGCACTAATAACGGACTGTTTCAGGTACTGAAAAACAATCTTCTGCAATATGCCAAAGACAGAAAAACTTTGCCCAACTATTACCGATACAGCAAGGAAGACGGCTTTAATACAAATGAATTTAACGGAGGATGCTCACCCAGTGCTTCGGTTCTTCAGAATGGAAATTTTGTATTCCCTTCCATTAAAGGTCTAGTATTTTTCGACCCCCAGAAAATAAGAAGTTATTATCCTAAAAACTTTTTTCTGGAACGGGTTGTTTTTTATGATTCAAAAAGCAGTATAGAGGGGCAAAATATTAACCTGGAAAATAATTTTTATAAAGCAACAATTTGGGTAGATGTACCGTATTATGCCAACAGGGCCAATCTGGTAATCGAAGCAAAACTGAAGGGATCTAAGAATGAAAAATGGGAAAGAGTAAATAGTGATGGCAAATACAGTATTTCAAATCTTGCCCCAGGCCACTATCAGCTTATTGTGAGGGTGTTAACTTCTCCGAAGGGAAAATATATTTATAAATCAATTAATATCAATGTAAAACACCTGTTTTATCAGATACTCATCTTTAAGTTTTTTGTTATTCTGTTTATATCTGTCTTTGCATTAAAGCTGATAAAGCTTAGAATAAAAAGACAAATATTAAAAAAGAAGGAACTTGAAGACATCATTGAAACAAGGACCCGGAAATTATCAAAAACAGTCTCAAAATTAGAATATACCAAAGAACAGCTTCGAAAAGAAAGCGTGCAACAGAAAAAACTCCTGGAAACAATCAGTCATGATATTATTACGCCCATCAAATTCTTGTCTATAACTGCCAAAAAGCTGTATGAAACTGATGAGCATGACCGTTATATTCAAAAGAAACATTTTGAAAGTTTCTACAAATCTTCAGTAGAGTTTTACAATTTCGTGAAAACCTTAAAGGAGTATGCAGAAATTTATAATATTTCTGAAAAGAATGAAACTTATAATGTTTATGAAGTTGTAGAAGCCAAAAAAGCACTTTTTGAAGTGGCTGCCAAAGAACAAAATACTCTTATTGTCAGCAATATTAAAGATCCCACTTATTCAAAGATCAATCAGAATGTAGTAGCCGTTATCATCCATAACCTCATAGACAATGCGATTAAAAATACCACCAATGGAATGATCGAGCTTTCTACCATTGAGGATGAGAGTATCTTCTTTCTGGAAGTTAGGGATACCGGTAAAGGAATGAGTAAAGAACAGATGACCTATTATGAAAAGCTTCAGGATAATATCGAAAATGAAAAGCTCGTGCTGCAAAAATACAGCTTAGGATTGCACCTCATCCTTCAGCTCCTTATGATGATCAATGGTAAAATTGAATTTAAAAATAACATCCCCAATGGAACCATTGTATCCATTAAAATAAAAAAACAAAAATATGACTAGAAAAATTATTATTGCTGATGATCATTTTGTGGTAAGACTAGGTACAACTCTGATTTTGGAATCCCACTACAAAGACGTAAAAATCTCATGTGCAGAATCTTATACAGAACTCACGGATAAATTATATGCCGAAGAATTCGATCTGCTTATCCTGGACATCAATATGCCGGAAAGCAAATATCTAAGCATGATTGGCGAATTAAAAAAAATACAGCCCAATCTTAAAATTCTGGTTTTCTCTGTATATGACAATGATATCGCAGTACAGTATATCATTGAAGGTGCCGATGGATATATCAATAAATTATCAGATGAAAACAATATTCTGGAAGCAGTTCAGCAAATCTTTGAAACCGGAACCTACTACTCTCCTGAGATTGTTAAAAAACTGGTTTCTTCTGCTAAAAAAGATGCCCCAATAAATCCATTGGAAACTTTATCCGAAAGAGAAAAGGAAATATTTGATCTGCTGGTTAAGGGGTATGGGAATATTGAAATATCAAATGAATTAAGCCTCCATCTTTCCACAGTAAGCACTTACAAGGCAAGAATTTACAAAAAACTGAATATTAAAAACACTGTTGATCTTGTCAGGTTAGGAGATCGAAATCAGGTACATAAAAAATAAATTAAAAATTATTGTGTAGTTAACAATTTGAAGGGGTTTTGCTGTTTTGAGATATGTTGTCCTGGTGGTATTTTAAAGTTTAAGAAGAGTTTTTTTGGCTATGAATCCTTCTTAATCACAATAAAAATTGTCAGTCCTATCGTTTAATTACTACAGCTGTGATGGTTTTTCAAGTCAACTTATTGTATAGCTTTGCTTTATGAAAAAGAATAATGTAAAAAGATTGGTTTTATTTTTCTTCATCCCCATTGGGATGATAGTAGCAGGGATGTGGTTATTCAAATCCAATCATAAAAGTGTTTCAACTCATGATCAGGCGTCAGCTACAGGCTCTTCCGATAGTAAAGGCAGTCACTTCAAGAAACTATATCTTAATAAGTGAGAAATAAGGTAATGAAGGATACAACAAACCAGATATAAATCAAGTAGCTTTTTTAGCGATATTGAGTATTATTTGTATTTAAGTGTACAATGAAAGATGGGCAATATGCTTATCTTTCTTTTTTCATTCCATTATGATTTTATAAATTACTGATATATTTCCCACTATAAAGTATCTATCCATTTATAAAGATCTGTATCAGAAGATATTCCGAATGATTTCCTAAGTCTGCTTTTTCTCGTCTGAACTGTCCGCACCGAAATACAATTGTATTCCGCTATATCTTTTGTAGTGAAACCCAGCTTAAGGAGAGCACATAGTTTGAACTCATCTGCTGTAATATCCGGGTTTATCTCAGTAAGGCTATCATATAAGTTGGGAAATGAAGATTTCATTTTGGGTATAAAAGCGATATCATCATTCATGGCAAATTTCACCAGGTTTTCCAAATCTATATCATCTTTTCTGTTGAGCTTTTCACGCATACCCGCCATTATTTTTTCACCATGAAGGACCTTCTGGTATAATTTCAAAATCATAAAGTGCTTTGACAGGATAAAATAGCCAAGAATTCCAAACCATACAAATACATTAATAAAAGTAAAGAATCTCTGATTTTTTGAAAACTCTAAATTTTCTGTTCCTGCAACCCTGAATATCCTAAAATCATAATAATGGCTTATCAGAAAAAGAATAAATGCAGTAGCAAAAACCACGATGATATACTTCGAGTTTTCCCTTGTATTAAAAACAAATAATGAAGTATTAAGAAGCAAAAAATAATATAAAGACAAACCATTTTCGAAGCCTGATGTGGATGAAAAATAAAAAACCAATATCATAGAAAGCTCAATAACAGTAAAGCATATCAAAATATTCTGGCGTGCTTTCGTAAAAAAGAAAAGAAGAAGAAAAATTCCACCGAGCACAAATAGTCCTCCAAAAAAAGCTTTGAAGCCAAATAACAAATCTCTTAATCCACTCAGAAGCAAAACAACTCCGATAGAAAATGCAAACAAATTTAATCTCTGAGCATCAATACGCTTAAGCATGTCCGTATCAGGATCAATATGCAGGTCTTTTATATAATTCAATATTTTACGCAACATTACTAATAAATAATTACTCAAAAGATAATAATTATCCATATAAAAATTAATATTTTTTAATTACTCTTAAAAACAACAAAAAAACAAACGATAAGTTTTTAGGTATACAGAAAAGGAGCTCCTTTTCAGACCTCCTATTATTATCTTTTATATCTCTCATAGCTAAAAAGCTAACATATTTTGGGTTGATCTATTGTTATAACACATTTCTAGATTAGAAAATTTTTTCTCCATTTAGTTACTGTGTTACGACTTAATTTAAAGTGAGAGGCAAGCTGGATATTGTTGAGTTTATTTTTTTTCTGATAATCAAGTATTTTAAGTATATCCTTTTTTCTAAATGACCGATGTCTCTGGCTGGCAGCAAAAGCTTCCCTATCCGGAGTTCCAAAAATTTTTTCATTCAGTTCCATAATATCCACAACTGATAAGCTTTCTTTCTGTAATAACCGTTGACAGGAATCTTTTTTTTCCGGAAATTCTTTTACAATGATATCATTATAGATTCTTTTATAATCAGGTATTAATTTTCCCATAAGATGTTTATTATTTATTTTCTTCGTCTTTATACTTCCATATCCATTTATACAGTGTTGTTTTCGGAATTTTATAATGTTCTATTACTTCTGTTTTTGACATTTCTCCCGACTCTATTTGTCTCAGAATAAAATCAATGATTTCTTTCGTATAAATATTTTTACGAAACTGGGGTAAACCTGTTTTTTTGTTCTGTTTATATTCTGTGTTTTTACCTGCTATCGCAGGAGCATATAATATCAGATGTTGTGAATACAGTCTGAAAAAATCATATTCTAATAATTTACTCCATTTCAACAGATTTTCTGTTTCTATGCTTGTAGCCTTGTACATTCTTCTTATTTCCTGCTCTGTACATTTCATAAAGCTACAGATACGGGATAGTTCTATATCACACTCTGCAACTTTTTTTTCAATTAATGGTCCTATTGGAATCTCTTTAAAATTCATTAGTCTGTATTGTTAGAATCGTTGAATTGAGGATATTTTATAAACCGGCAGACAGAATCATCTGCCGGATATAATGATTTAAGGAGCATTCATCTGTTCTATTTTATACTCTCATATCAAATCAATAAGCAGACATTCTTTGTGCTGTCATAAAAACACGTCGGATATTATTGCTGGGATCAGTATCATTTAAATTATCTACAGAAACAAAAACGATTATTCTATACCAGATTCCATCAACAATTACATCTACCGTTTCTATCTCCTGAGAATCATCACTGGAACTGGTAGCTGCTACAGGAGTAGAACTGCTGTTCATATTATCTCCCCAGTTAAGATAAATTCCGTTATCCGTTTCCATATAACCTCCGGGTGCTAATAAAACGTTCGAACGGCGGAAGCGGTCTACACTTGATAATGCAGAATACCATACTTTAATATTAGAACTGGAGGCATTTACCAAACGAGGATTGTAGGTAACAGCTCCTGCCCCCTGATTGGAACTTGCATTAAAATTAAGGTCTAATTTCAATTTTCCACCTAAAATAGCATCATAAGTTCCGCCAACCTGTGTGCTCAGCAATCCTACATACGTCGCTGGTAATGTATAATTAAAGAACTGATATTCTCCAGGTGCAAGCACTTTCCCAACGCCTACTGTTGCACTACAGCTCTGCCCTCCTATCGAAATGGGAAATGTTGTTGTAGTGGGACTGGATACTGTTGGTGTTCCGGAAACAGTATAGTTTAAAGTACCTGATCCTTGCGCAAAATTACCCTGTGGAAGTGTTGCAGTAAGACCGTTTACAGGTCCTATCGTTTGTGAACCATATACTCCTGCATTGCCTCCTGAATAAGGAATCGACATGGTACCTTGGTAAGGAGTTCCGGCAGTATAGGTAAGTGGGCTTAGTGTTGCGTCAGTACATCTCAAACTGCTTATTGTTCCCGTCTGTAACGAACGGCCGTCCAAAGGTCTCCATTGGGTTCCGTCCCAATAAACATATCCCTTAAAAGTAAAGGTAGCCTGAGTTCCCAGATTGTAGACTAATAAACCAAGTGCAGGATTGGGAATTGTAGACGCATCATTATACGCTGTTAGAGCTACTCTTGGACCTAAAAATCCCTTTTGGCTCCCTGATGCAAGCTGGCTTACATTAAGCTCTAAAATAGCAGAAGCGTCGGGAATTGCACCAATGCCTGCAGATCCTGATGTCGTGACAATAAAATCATCAGCTAACTGTGCTGCCGTTGGAACTCCTGTTACTGCATTGTTTTTTCCACCATCGATATTAAATACTCCTTGTGGATTTTGTGTATTAATGCCTACTTGAGCGAAGGATAATGTACCAATTGCCAAGGCAAAAATTGTGTAAAATTTACTTTTCATTTTGTTCAATAATTTGGAAAAAAGGAAAAGAGTCTTATAATTACTCTTTTCCTGAGTTACTATATTTTAAATTTGTGTTTATATTATTTTAGTATAAAATATATTTGAAAGAAGGAGGAGACCGAATTTGCATTCCTATTAGAGAAGCCATTTCCAATTCCTTTAATTTGAGAGATTGTTCTGGATAAATTTTATTTTTGAATGGGACAAGCATCTTATCTTTAGTTCGTAATATGCCCTGATTTTCTTTGAAAGAACCACTGTCTTTGATATTGAGATCATAACCTTTCCCAAAGTATAACTGAGCATACATATTAGAAAAACAACATAGCAAAAGAAACATACCTGATGCCTTTGCCATAGTGTAACGGATGTTCTTAAAATACATTTTCACCTCATTGGAATTATGTGGTAAAATTGATCTTATTTTAAGTTGAAATAAAGAAATTATATACGCTACAGATACCTCATCAGTATGCTGTAGCATACGACATAGATACCATCAACATCAACAAAACAAATATAAAAAGCTGATTTTTAAACCATTAAAACAGTAAGATTCATTTTTAATTCTAAATATTTAATACACTCTTAAAGATGATATAAACAACAGAAGTTCTCTTGTCAATTCCTACAATGATCTGACAATACATTACAAAACGTCTAATTCTATATTGAAAATAACCCGTAAAAAAATCCTCAGATCTCTCTGAGGAAAAAAAACTAATAACCATGAAAACTCAAATAAAAATGAGTCTGTTGTATGGTGCAATTTATAATGATATGCTAACAATAACAAAGCAATTCTGTAGATATAAATTACAGTCGTGTAAATTTTGTTTGTCATGTTTCTCAATACTGTTTGATGTTCATAGCGGTTGTTGAAATGGTAAACCTATAACAGACAAAGGAATTAGAGATAACGACGAAAGAATAGCAATAAAAATAATAACAGGCTGGATTACCAAAAGCACCCTAATTCTGAGGGTATCTATATTAAAATAATAAGTAAGGGTGTCGGAGCATAATATAAAAAAAGCTCCTAAAAAAGGAGCTTTGTGACCGCAGAAGGATTCGAACCCTCACTGTCGGAGCCGAAATCCGAAGTTCTATCCATTAAACTATGCAGCCATATTCATAAGTAATGAATGATAAGTAATAAGTAATACCTGATTACTTATCATCATTGCCTTTCATGTTTTAGAAAGTAATTTTCACTCCTCCCAGAATCTGTGCACCCAGGACTTTATATCCTTTGTACGTCTGGTATTTTGAGCTCAGAAGATTATTTCCGAGTGCGAAAATACTGAAATTTTTGTGAATTTTATACTCTGCAGAAAGATTTAAATCAGCATATCCACCTACTTTATCGTTTGTATTCTCCGTAGATTGGTAAATTACATTCGGAGCACCTACTCCTTCAATCGCATAAGAGTTTGTCGTTCTGTCACTTGCAAAGATTCCTTTAAATCCTAACAGTAGCTTTTTGTCAAGCATTGTATATTTTGCCCCGATGCTTGCATTGAATAAAGGAACGTTATAAATATTTTCATAGTTCTTAAGATCATACTTTGTAAACCTTAACTCTCCATCAATAATAAGATTGGCCAATGGGAAATATTGTACACTCCCTTTGATATCACTTACGTTTCCATCATCATACACTGCAGAGAATGTATTGGCAAAATTATATGCAGAACGGTTTACAGATGTATTATCGAAAAGACCGTTGGCCTTGAAGAACATAATATCTCTCATCTTTCCATAACCTGCAGAGAAGTCGTATTTCAACGTTTCATCAATATCTCCTCTCAATCCTACATAAAAATGATATTTCGTCTCCGTTGGCTTTAAAAACTGGTCAGAAAGGATGAATGGATTCGTCTGCAACATATCTCCATAGGTATTCAGCTTCAGACCTCCGTCTACCCCTCCGTAGAATTTAAATTCTTTGGCAGCTGCAAACTGGAACTCCGCCTGCGGGAACCAATACGTTTTATTGTTTTTCTGCTGAGAAACCAGTTCTGCTGAATTTTTAGCATTCAGGAAAGAGAATGAAGATCCTAACATCAAATAAGAATCTCCTTTGCTGAATGTTACTTTCGGGGTAAGGCTGGTATTGAAGAAGTTGGAAGAGTTTTTATCTCTGATGGCAAAATCTGTCTTCACAGCATCCAATCCTACTCCCAAATCTGCATTCAGGTTGATTCCTGATTTTCCTAATTCAACAGCATGCTTGGAGAAGTTTGCAAGAATGGAAACCTGGTTTTCCGAAGCATCAAAATGATCTTTCAGGAATGATGATTTTACCCTTACATCATTTAAGATTTCATTGGAATAAAAATCATAGTACCCGTTTACTTTAAACTGATTTACTTTTTGTTTCAGATCAAGCTCTCCTGTAGGCTGCATGGCGTAGATTCCATAGTAATTATAGCTGTCTAAACCATATTCAGCGTTAAGGTTAAACTTCCCCTTTTCTCCGTAAGAGTTTAAGAAAGCTCCGATATTAGCAGAAGTCTGCCCGGATTTCCAGTCATAATCTTTTTTAAGACCATTCGTAGACAAAACATGAACATCAGCTCCTACTTCAAGCTTATTTTCAAGGGTTTTTGAAACGTTTCCGTCTACCAGAACTTTTCCATAATTACCCATTCCAAACTGGAAATAGTTATTCTGAGCGGTTCCGTCAAATTTCGGTGCGACATCTTCTCCCTGAATGGTTGAAGTTTTAAAATCTGAAACAGCAGGAACATCCGTGATGGTATACTTCACAGGAGTCTGCGATTTCTCTTCCGGCGGATAATTCTTGATGGTTTCCACAGAAGTTTTTTTCTTCTCGATCTTCTTCACTTCCGGCTCTCTTTTTTTGTTAAGAACCAGCTTTTCCTCCTTGATCTGGGAAAACGCCACCGACGAGAACCCTAAAAATAATATGGATAATAATTGAATTTTCTTGTTCATATTTTCTTTATTTGAAAAAAATATATAACGGGCTTTTATTTATTGGAAGCAATATAACTGCCTAATAAAGCTTTCCCCGACTGTTTTGAAAAAGTTCTCCCCAGTCTGAATATATTAAACAGCCAAAGGCTTTGATAAACTTGTAATTTGTATTGATAATTTTTTGTTGCACTATTCTCAGCTACATCATAACTGTAAACAATATCATAAGGAAATGCTGAAGGCAGTAACCCGACTGTAATCATACTTCCAATCATTGGGTTTCCGCAAGGAGGAGTATAGGTTTTCATCGGATGCAGTGTTATCTTAGATACATTGGTACTGTCTTCTACAATTTCATAAATATCAGAATGTTTTAAAATCTCAAATTCTTTCTTAAGATCCTTATTCACTACAAAAGCCTTTTGTTTTTGGAAGTCAGCTTTTGCGTGGTTATACTCTTTTGGATAGGCACTGTACGAAGGAATGCAGCTCCAGAGTGAAGCAGAAATTAAAAAAGAATATATGGTAATTTTAAAAACCTTCATGTACTATTTCTTAATCTGTTTTTTAACTTCTTTTGCTTCTGCAACAATTTGAGGGAAGTCCTTATAGTTTGCAATGATCTGATCACAGGTATAGCTTGCCTGGTAGTTGTCTTTCAGGCCGATATAGTTTTTAGCCATCAATACCAACGCTTTTGCTCCCCAGAATTCTTCTGATGCATAGTTATTGGCAAGCTTAAAGATCGTCTCATTAGAAGACTTGAAAGCTTTTCCTTTATTTTGATAATAGGCTTTTGCATACAGAGCTTCTGCAGCTACTGAAGTATTGGATGATTTTTCAAGAGAAGAATAGGCAGTCTGTGCATCTTTATCTTTTCCTGAGTTCATCAGACTTCTTGCTTTGATCACTTTCGCAGTTTCAATAACGGCTGCCGAGTTTTTAGAATTAGCAATCACTGCATTGGCTAATTTTTCCGCTTCAGAGAAATTATTTTCTTCTGCATACAGTTTCATCAATTCCACATTCGCATAGTTTTTAATGCTGATGTTGGAAGAATTTTTAATGCCTTCAAGGTACTTTTTAGCTTCTGTAGTATTCCCCTGTGCAAGGAAGATCTGAGCTAAACGAGTTTGTGCATCATCCTGGTAATCATTCTGAATTACAGCAACTTCCTGAAGAACAAGTAAAGCTTTAGTTGAATTGTTAGTCTGATAATAACTTTCTCCTAATTCGTACTTAGCTTGGTACAATCCTTCACCTGTAGGATTCTGTGTCAGATATTTTTCGTAGTAAGAAATTGCATTCTTATAATCTTTCTTCGCGAACAGCTGCTTCCCTGTAGATAAATTGATCTCATCAATTTCAGCAGCATCTACATTTACCCCAACATTTCTAGCGAAAGTCTCATAACCTGAAACGTCTCCGTTTTTCGTAAAGATAGGTTTTGCAGCCTGAACTACTTTCTGAGCATAGGCCGTATTTTTATACTGCTCACCCAGAGATTTCAGTTCAGAAAGAGCTTTATCATTCTGATTCTGGTCTATATAATTTTGTGCTCTGTAAATAGATGCGTTAGCAATCAGATCTTTGTCAGAAGAACCTTTGATTACTTTTCCGAAATAATCATTGGAGTTGGCAAAATCATCCTGAGCAGCGTAGGCTGTTCCTATTTCGTATTGAGCATCATCATAATATTCGGAATCCGGATATTTTGATAAAAGATTTTTAAGGTTGTTAATCTTCGCCTGTGTATCTCCTTTGAATCCCAGAGCCATTGCTTTTTGATACAAAGTATAATCCGTAGCATCTTCATTTTTATCATAGATAGCAATGGCTTCGTTCAGATCATTGTTGGCATAATGGATATCTGCTAGACGAAGTTCTGCATCATTTTTAAATTCCGGTTTCGGATTGGCAAGATATTGTTTGAAATAAGTAGCCGCCTGATCAAATTTCTTAGATTTAAAATAGGCATATCCCAAATCATAAGGCAGCTGCTGTTTTTCAGGGAAGTTTTCAGTAAGAAGCTTTTCATAACGTACAATGGCAGAAGGATAATTTCCTTTTTGGTAATACACCTGTGCCAGCCAGTACAAAGCTCTGCTGTTGAATTCTTTATTAATATTAAAACCAAGACTTCTTAAGAAATATTTCTCAGCTTCGTCATAGTTTCCTTTGTTGAATTCCTCCGTTCCTAATAGATAAGAAACCTCCTGGTCTACTTTGTTGATCTCAGGAGTTGAACTCTGTAATCTGTCAATTGCATTCAGCGTTTCTTTATAGTTTCCGGAATACAGATAAGATTTCACCAATAATGACCTCATTTCTGCGGCATTGGCTCCGTTCTGATTTTCGTTGATATAACTTTGAATTACCGCCGAAGGACTTTCAAACGGGTTACCAATATCGTAACTTAATTTAGCGTACTGCTCATGAGCCAGTTTTTTCACTTTCGCATCATAATCCATCTGATAAGAAGAGCGGAATGCAGAAAGAGCCTCCTGTTTTTTATCTACAGCCAGATAAGCATTTCCTAACTGGTAATAAGCATTTTGAGCTAAAGCAGAATTACTGTTCAGAAGCTGGTTGTAATAAGAAACCGCTTCATCATATTTCTTCAGCTGTGCAGCCACAAATCCCATCTCATACAAATCGTTTTCAGATGGATTCTGCTGTACACTCAGATAATCTTTTAAATGCGGATAGGCAGAAGTGTAATCATTCTTCATGAAATAACTCTCCCCAATGATCTTATGAACTTCTGCTTTATAAGAATCTGAAATATTTTCGTTCAACAAAGCTGTTCCTTCTGTAATAGCCTGATCGTAGTTCTTATCATTGTAATACATCTGTACATAATAAGGACGTACCAGTTTGGAGAACTTATCCTGATCCTTTATCGAATCAAAATACTGGAAAGCTTTATCATTCTGTCTGTTGCTGTAATACAAATGCCCAAGCATATAAGCAATATCACCTTTTTGGGACTGATCTGCTGATTTATAAGCTTCTTCAAGGGCATCAGTAGCTCCCTTGGAATCACCCGTCATGAATTTTGCATATCCAAGCTTCAGAATATACTCGGTATTCTCCTCTTTCGAAAGCTGATACTGGTTTACTTTTTTCAAAGTCTCCAGCGCTTTATCGAAATCTTTTTTTGCTAAATAGTAATCTGCCAGTGGAAGATTAGCCTGAGCAAAATAAGCAGAATTAGGATATTCTTTCATGAAAGCCGTTAACCCATCTTCAGCATGATTTTTCTGAAGAATCACACCGATCACATTATCAAAAAACTGGGCGCCTTCCTTTTTCGAACGGGACAAATTCTGATTGTAGAAGTATTGTCTTGCATATTCGTATTGAGAAGCATTGTATATTTTGGTCTGATAAAGATTTTCGGCTAGATTGAACCTGTAATTTTCTTTCTGGGTAAAATATTGGGACTGTTGAGCATCGGAGATTCCGAAATAGATGACCGCAGCCGCTAAAAGTATTTTTTTTGATTTCATTCTTCTTGATATAAGAAAATTAGTCTAAATAAGTTAACGAAAATATTAAAAACTTATTGTTTAAGCAAGTTTTAACAGTGTTAATGACAGTTAATTCTTATTTGATAACAATGTAAATTTTCTCACCATACAATGATAAAATTTACTACATTCGTTTGATAAAATGTAAACAATTTTAATAAACAGTTATCAAAAACATATTTTAATTTGATACTTTTTCAACAGCAGCTAAAAACATACCATAAACACACCATCTCATGAAATTTAAGATTCTTTTAGCATTAATTTTTGTAAACCTCCTGCAGGCACAAAAGTTTTATTTTCCAAAGACAGCTGTAAATGACTCTGTTATATTGGAAAAACAGATTCCAGGACTTGCACAACAAGTGATTCCCCTCCTTCAGTCTGCAAAGTATAAACCTGAAAATACGGTTGACCTTATGGATAATCTTTTCCGCTTGCAGCTGGTGGCTCATGATTATAAAAATTCATTGGCCTCCCTTTTCGAAAACCGTAAGCTCTTTGCGGATCACAATATGGGAGACTACAGATACATCGGATTTGAACTGTATGCCCTTGCAAAAATGGAGCAAGAAGAAAACAATACCTCATTTTCCAATGCCCTTCAAAAAGTATTTAATCAAAAATACGAAAGCCTTCCGGAAAAACTGATTCCAAGACTGGAACTCGCTCTTAACGGAGATGTGAACGCATCCAGAAAACTGTTGAAGAATCTTCTTGATAAACAAAAAGATAAGGACAGCATCGATTACAAAACGGCACTGGCTCTATGTAAAAATTATCTGAATTATAAAACCTACTCCAGCATCAAACCTCAGGTCATGCAGCTGCTGGCTTCAAAAGACAAGGAAAGATTCATTATTGAAACGAAAGACCTTAAGATCAATGGAAATACCTTATCAGTCACTATTGTTCGCAGAAAGGAAAACACATCTCCACTTCCTGTTATTTTAACCAATAATATCTATGCAGGTCCCATTGATGGTTTCTTTGGAAAGAGAGCCGCTACATACAATTACGTAGGGGTTGTTGTGAATACGAGAGGCAAGAGAAACAGCAATGATGTGAACAATCCTTTTGAGCATGAATCGCAAGATATTTATGAAGTGATAGACTGGGTCAGCAAACAGCCCTGGTGCAACGGGAAAGTAGGAATGATCGGAGGAAGTTATTTAGGCTTCAGCCAGTGGGCAGCCGTAAAAAAAGTGCATCCGGCATTAAAGACGATTGTTCCTCAGGTTGCCGTGGGAATCGGGATTGATTATCCGGCTCAGAATAATATCTTTATGAGCTATATGCTGCAGTGGATACAATATGTGACCAATAACAAATTTACAGATGAAGCTGATTTTGCCAATGCTGTAAAATGGGATTCTATTTATACAAAGTGGTACAAGAGCGGGAAAGCATTCAGGTCTTTAGACACAATAAGTGGTAAACCAAGCAAAATATTCCAACGATGGCTGGATCACCCAGGATATGATGAATACTGGCAGAAAATGGTTCCTTACAAGGAGGATTTTTCTAAAATCAATATTCCTGTTCTAACTACAACGGGATATTATGATGATGATCAGATTGGTGCGCTGTATTATTTTAAACAGCATCATCTGTATAATAAAAATGCAGATCATTATCTGGTCATAGGCCCTTATAATCATGGAGGAGCACAAAGTTTCGGATTTACTTACGTGAATGGAAACCCTATTGATCCTTTGGCGAGAATAAGTATTGATGATCTTGCTTTCTCATGGTTTGACTATATTCTTAAAGGCGGTAAAAAACCAGAAATTTTAAAAGACAGAATCAATTTTCAGGTGATGAACACCAATACATGGAAGCATGTAGCCGATCTTGATAAAATGCATAATTCTTCTTTGAAATTCTACCTTCAGGACAAAAAAAACACATCTTCTGTATTTAATAAGCCTGAAACCAAAAATTTCACAACACAAATTGTTGATCTTAAAAACAGAGACCAGAAAGACACTTATTATAAAGTCAGTAAAAAAGACAGCATAAAAATGACAAATTCTGTCGCTTTTGAAAGTGAAGTTCTTGATAAGGATATCATCATGAGTGGAAACCTTTCCGGAGTCTTCAATGTTTCTATCAATAAAAGAGATTTTGATACGGATACTTCCTTATATCAAATTCAACCGGATGGAAAGTCTTCGTTACTCTCCACTCACATTGTGAGGGCCAGCTATGCGAAGAACAATGAAAAACGACAGCTTCTTGAACCGAATAAAATGGAACAAATCCCGATTAACAATTCCTATTTCATGAGTAAAAAGATAGAGAAAGGAAGCAAACTTCTTTTATTGGTCGGAGTGAATAAAAGCCCTAACTGGCAGATCAATTATGGTTCCGGTAAAGATGTAAGTGATGAAACAGTAAAGGATTCCGGTAAACCCATGGAGATAAAATGGTACAATGACAGCTATGTGGAAATTCCTGTTTATAAAGACTAAAAACCTTTTCTAAACACATTTCAGCGGGCTTTATGCAATAAAAAATAATAAGATCATTTCATTCTTTACTGATAAAAATTCTTAATTTAGCCCGCTAAAAAAAATAACCAATTGAGCAATACGATGATTAAGAACATTTTTTGATGTGATACTTTTCATCACCAGCTCAAAAAATACCATTAATGAAATTTAAGATACTCTTAGCATTATTTTTTGTCAATATAATACAGGCACAGAAGTTTTACTTTCCGAAAGCAGCAACAACAGATTCTGTGATTTTGGAAAAACAAATTCCCGAACTTGCTTTAAAGGTGATTACTGAATATCAGTCTCCTAAGAACAAACCGAAGTATATACTCACGTTTTTAGATAATCTGTTCCGTTTACAACTTGCGGCAAAGGATTACAAAAATTCCATTACAAGTTTAACCGATTACCGTAAGGAATATGCAGATCATAATATGGCAGGGAACAAATATCTTGCTCATGAAATCTACAGTATAGCCAGGCTGATGGAAAAGGATAAAAATATTCCGTTTCCAGATGCTCTTCAAGCGGCTTTTACTACAAGATATGAAAGTTTATCCGAGCCACTGACTGCCAAAGTAGGACCTACCCTGGATATTGATTCAGATGTAAGGGATCATAAAAAAAGGCTGAAAGCAGCACTTGACAAACAAAAAGATAAGGATAGTATAGACTATGCTTCCGCTCTGGCTTTATGTAAAAACTATGTCAATTATAAGACCTACTCAAGCATCAAACCCCAGATTATGCAGCTTTTTAAAGTAAAGGAGCAGGAGAAATTCATCATCGAATCCAAAATACTTACTTTAAAAAAAGGAACAAAACTCACCATTACAATTGTACGAAAAAAAGAAAACACCTCTCCTCTTCCCGTTATACTTACCAATAATATTTATGCCGGAGAATTTGTAGATGCAGGGATGGGGAAAAGAGCAGCTGTTTACAATTATGTAGGAGCTGTGGTTAATACTCGTGGAAAGAGAGACAGCAATGACCCCAATCATCCATTTGAAGATGAAGCGCAGGATCTTTATGAAGTCATAGACTGGGTAAGCAAGCAACCGTGGAGCAATGGTAAAGTAGGAATGATAGGCGGAAGTTATTTAGGATTCAGCCAATGGGCAGCTGCCAAAAAGCTGCACCCGGCTTTGAAAACCATTGTGCCTCAGGTTTCGGTAGGAATCGGAATAGATTATCCTTCTCAGAATAATGTCTTCAAGGGCTATATGCTCCAGTGGATTCAGTATGTCACCAATAATAAGCTGACCGATGAAGCAAGCTTCAATAATGATACAAAATGGGACTCTATCAATACAGCATGGTACAAAAGCGGCAGATCATTCAGAGCCCTTGATTCTTTAAGCGGGAAGCCCAATACAATATTCCAACGATGGCTGGATCATCCCGGTTATGATAAATACTGGCAAAACATGGTCCCTTACAAAAAAGAATTTGCCAAAATAAACATTCCTGTTTTAACGACTACAGGCTATTATGATGCTGATCAGATCGGAGCATTGTATTATTATAAAGAACATCACAAATACAACAAAAATCCTAACCATTATTTAGTGATAGGACCTTATGATCATGCAGCAGCTCAAAGCTATGGAAATAATTATGTTTATGTTTTCGGTTATGGGAATCTACTCATAGATCCTGTAGCCAGAATAAGTATTGATAAACTTGCTTTTTCATGGTTCGATTATATTCTGAAGGATGGCAAAAAACCGGAACTTCTGAAAGATAAAGTCAATTTTCAGATCATGAACAGTAATACATGGAAACATGTTCCTACTCTTGATAAAATGCACTCATCTTCTCTTAAATTTTATCTTCAGGATCGTAAAAACGGTTCTTCAGTTTTTGAGAAACCCGGAACTAAACAATTTACCCAACAGACGGTTGACTTTAAAGACAGAAATCCGAAATATCTTTATCATACAGTAAGCAAACAGGATAGTGTGTATGTAACCAATTCTATTTATTTTGAAAGTGAAATTCTGGAAAAGGATATTACAATAAGCGGAAATTTATCCGGAATATTCAACGTTTCCATCAACAAAAAGGATTTTGATCCCAAAACCCTATTATATCAGGTGCAGCCTGATGGTAAGGTATTTTTACTGTCTACACATCTTACCCGAGCCAGCTATGCAAAAAACAATTCCAAACGTCATCTGCTTAAACCTGGCAAAAAGGAGCAGATCCCAATCAAAAACTCATTTTTCATCAGCAAAAAAATAGAAAAAGGAAGCAAACTGGTCTTATTGGTAGGAGTTAATAAAAATAAGAACTGGCAGGTCAATTATGGCACAGGAAAAAATGTAAGTGATGAAACTATAAAAGATGCAGGTGAGCCTTTGGAAATAAAATGGTACAACGACAGTTATGTGGAAATTCCCATTTATAAAGAGTAAATTCTTTTGTTTGCGCATTTTTCCCCAAATGTTTTTAACAACTGTTAACATCAAAATAAAAAATCATTACATTTGCTTTTTTTCAAATCAAATATAGTTATTGAATGAGTCAACTTTTTAGAAGAAAAATCTATTCAGATACAGATACATCAACAGGGCTTTTAAGAGTCTTAGGGGTATGGGACATTGTATTTTTTGGTATTGCGGCCATTATTGGAGCTGGGAGTTTCAGCAGTTTGGGAGAAGCCGTTTTCAGAGGCGGTCCCGGTGTAATACTACTCTATTTGATTTGTGGCTTTGCCTGTGGGTTTACCGCTTTATGCTACGCTGAATTTGCCAGCAGAATTCCTACGGCAGGTTCTGCCTACACATATGCTTATGCCAGTTTTGGGGAATTGATTGCATGGGTTATCGGCTGGGCTCTGATCATGGAATATTCTTTCGGGAATATTTACGTAGCTTTTTCCTGGTCAGATTATTTCACCAGCTTCTTAGGACGTCTCGGAATGCATATCCCTGATTATCTTACCTGCAGCTATACCGAAGCCAGAAAAGCCGTTCAATATGGTTCAGAAAACAAGGAACTCTTAAATGCATGGAAGACCGCTCCATTAATCGGAAGTTTGAAATTCATTGTAGATATTCCGGCATTGGTTATTAACGGTTTGATTACATGGCTTTGTTATGTAGGAGTAAAAGAAAGTAAAAACTTCAATAACTCTCTGGTTATCTTGAAACTTGGAGTAATTATATTGGTTATACTGGTTGGTTTTGCGTATATCAATACTGAAAACTGGACACCGGTAAGCCCGACAACCGGAACCCCATCCTTCATGCCGAATGGTTTTGCCGGAGTAATGAGTGCCGTATCCGGAGTATTCTTCGCCTATATCGGATTTGATGCTTTAAGTGTTCTTTCTGAAGAGACTAAAGACCCACAAAAGACTTTACCAAAAGGAATGATCATCTCTCTTGTGCTGTGTACTGTGATCTATATTGCTTTGACATTGGTCTTAACAGGAATGGTAGATTACAAAAAATTTGATGGTGTGGGAGATCCGCTTTCATTTATATTTGAAAAAACGAATGCCAATGTAGCCTGGATGGAGCTTGTAGTTTCCTTCGTTGCAATTGTTGCCATTACTACCGTATTATTGGTTTTCCAGATGGGACAGCCGAGAATATGGTATGCCATGAGCCGTGACGGACTGATGCCTGCAAGATTTCAAAAAGTACATCCTAAGTATAAAACGCCATCCTACGCAACGATCGTTACGGGAATTGTGGTAGGTATTCCTATCCTGTTTACAGATAAAACTTTCATCCTTGATTTTACCAGTATCGGAACTATTTTCGCTTTTGTACTGGTATGTGCCGGGGTACTAATGCTTCCAGCTAAAGAAAAAATTAAAGGCAGATTCCACCTTCCTTACGTGAATGGTAAAATCATTTTCCCTGTCATTTTCATTGGAGGTTTACTGGCTTTCTACCAATGGCAGCCTGAGTTTTTTGATAATCTGATGAACTGGTCAGACCCTAATGAAGGAGAATTCAGAGCTTCTATTTTCTTTTTTATTATCATCAACCTGATTCTATGTATCGTAGCTTTTATCAAGAATTTATCATTAATTCCATTGATTGGTTTAAGTTCATGTCTGTATCTTCTTACAGGAATGAGCCATGAGAACTGGTTCTGGTTCGGAATGTGGTTCCTGATCGGTATGGTAATTTATTTCTGCTACGGATATAAAAACAGTAAGCTTGGAAAAGAGTTAAAAGACAGCTAAATAAGCATTTAATAAAATTGCGAAAAGGCAAAATAGCAAAGAGGTTAATCCCGTTGGAAATACTGATTCGCTGTTTTGCCTTTTTCTTTTTCAGGCTCGTTTAAAAATCGGCAGCATTATTGCTTTGACTTCAACAGAATCAACAAACTATATCGCCATGGCCGAAAGAATCAAAACATACAGAGAATTTTATCAGTTTTATCTTACTGAGCATAGTAAAACAGGAACCCGCATTTTCCATTTTATCGGAACATTTTTAGTATTTTTCGTAATATGGTATGTCATCAGTTCCGGAAAAGAAAGATTTCTATGGTATATTCCAATTGTAGGCTACGGATTTGCCTGGTTCAGCCACGCCGTGATTGAGAAGAATAAGCCGGCTACTTTTAAATATCCTTTATGGTCTTTAATCTCAGATTTCAGACTGTTTTTTGAACTATTAATCGGGAAGCAGAAATTCTTTACGTCCAATAACCAGCCTCAAAATCAGGAATAGCCTTTAGTTTCTTTTCTTTCTTAATTTTGAAGACGCAAGAGCATTTCGACTTAGCACAATGTGAGATTTTCAGCAAATGATGATATTATTTTTCTCGCAGATTGTGGAGATTTCGCAGATTTTTTTTAATAATATCTGCCTAGTTTTCAAGAGCTGTAGAGGATATTAAAGTTTAGATTCCTTGCTTTGCCCGGAATGACAAAACAGAGTTTTGAAATTTTATCGGAGATAAAATCTTTGCGCCTTAAAAGCATTCCTTCTAATAATACTTGCGTCTTTGCGTTTTCCGACCTTTACTTTTAGATTGAGATTGCTTCACCTTCGGTTCGCAATGACTATATGTTGGTAGAATTCTGTTTATTCTGAGGGAGTTTCTTCCCAATCAGATAACCCAATGAAGGCAGAATGCATGATAATACAACCGGAACTATCAAAGCCAGACCTGATCCGTCAAGGATAATCGTTAAAGGAAAAAGATATCCGTTATAAACAAGCAGTGCCAATGTAAAAAGAAAACTGTCACTATTACCTGTAGAAAGAATATTAAAATCGCTTCCAAACTGATCAAACAAACCGGAGCAAACGAATAAGAAGACATTCACAAAAAACATCCATAGGACGGTTCTGTAGATCATCCCTTTTTTTGCATTCAGATATCCGGCGAAGATCAGAAATAAAGATAAAATTCCGGAAACGGCATAATCCAGTCCTGAAACATCAACTTCACTACCCATTCTTCCAAAGAAATACATGGCATACAATACCAGATTTCCGAGATAGATGACCGTTACATAATTCATACCTTAAAAATTTTGTGTTTACAGTTAATATTGTTTTTCAAGTATGTCGTAATGAACCGTGTTTACTATCTTCTCTGCAAGGATGTCTCCATCTACTTTTTTCCGTTCAGGAATATAGCTTGAAAAGGTTATCGTATGATCTTTATTGATTGTTACTTCCACTTCTTCAAGGATATTTTTATCATCTACATAAAACTGGATCCTGTTTTCTACAACTCTCCAGAAAGAAAGTCTTGGTTCAGATGGACTGCAGTCACCCGACTTCCCTTCTACATAATTATAAATGGCGAAACCATCTTCCCTGATCGCATAATTTCTCATCAGGCGGCAGTTATCGAACTCTTTTATCACTTTCTTTTTACCTTCATAAAATCCGGCTTCCTTCAGTTTCCAGAATCCTGTAACGTTTTCTTTGGTTAATTTTTGGGCACTGACCAAAGAAAAGGCCATACAGGAAGCAAGAAAAAATATCTTAGACATAATGAATTTGTGTTTTTTGATTGTAAACCAATATAATAGTGAGTAAAGAATTACGGCGGGAGGCTTCGCCGCCCGCCGTAATTCTAAACCTTAAACCTTTAACTTTGAACTTAAAGGATTCTATTTAAACTTCTTCTTAAAGCTAAATTTAAGCATATTCATGAGTCCCGGTTCAATGATATCAATTCCCAGTCCGAAATTACTGTCAGCAACAGTATGATGATCTGTTCGGAATTGTTCAAACTCGCTTTGCGGAATTTCAATATTAATCAGAGGATTGTATTCAATGTACACACTTGCCCCATTTTTGTTTACTTTTTTTCGGCTTTTATAATCAAAATATGGGTTGGATATTGTACTTTCCTGGACTGTATATTTTTCTTCAACATCAATTTTCTGATCCGTCTGCAAATTGATTTCATATTTCTCACTGTCGAAATTATGCCAGAAAGGTAAATCTTTGTGGATGAAATCTCTTGCACTCGCCTTCACTACATTTCGGTCAAAGTACATTAGAAAACGGTTTTTCTGCGGATCCATAAAATAAGGATTTTCAATGGTTGCGGTATACTGGATCTTAACTTCATTCAGTTTCTTATCATCACTGACTACATCAATAGCAGCATCTTTGAATACGTTTCGAACATCTGTACCATTGCGGTCACCTGAATAATTAAGCGCATAGAAAAGAAAGCTGTTCCAGCTGTCTATGATTTCTCTTTTATTGGTACTTTTAAAATACCTTCTCATAGCATTGGCTCTGTTTCCTTTATAAGTCGTTGACAGAGTAAGCTTTCCGGTATTGCCCTGTGCATTTAAATCAACTCTTTCATCAATGCAGAAGTAAGGGAATTTATAAGATTTTCTTACCTGAAGCTCCTGATCTTTCTTAACTTCCAGATAATGCATAAAATAGATAAAGCCTCTGTTTTCAATCAATCCGAATTCATCACGAATGGTTGCATCAATGAAATATTCTTCACCTTTATAATTCACTTTTACGACAACATGATTGAAACTTAACAGGGACGGCAGATAGTATTTAATATAATAATCCGTATTAAAATTAACCAGCACTACAGAGGCGTCTACTCCTATATAATCAAGGATTACTTTCAATAAAACCGATTTTGCCTTACAATCACCCTGTTTATTTTCATAGGTTACTGACGGCTCCTGTGGTTTATGTCCATTCATTTCATCTGCATTGAAGACGTAATAAATATGATTTTGTACATATTCTATGGCAAACTGCAGTTTTTCATCCTGATCAGCAATGGCATCCAGTTTTTCAACCAGGTTGGGAGCAAAATCCTTTAGAGAAGATTTGTTGAAAATCTCCTCATAGAACGGTACAATATAGTTGGAAAGATCTTTCCAGTTGCTTTCTGTAGCAAAATCTACATAAGGGAAAATTTCACGGCCTGAATCTACAGGGTTGATATAATTCTCTTCTTCAATGACAAATCTGTCTCCTTTTTTCAGATAACTGATTTCCGGCTCAAGAACATTGCCCTGTTCATCTCTGAAAAATGTTTTTTTGTAAGCAATAGTCTGTTCACGCTCATTGATAAACGTGAATTTAAAACTGCCATAAGCCCAATAGTTATCCGGACTTACCCAAACATATTTTGAGAACTCCTTTCTAAGAAAATCGCGGTCTGTAAATTCTTTGATTCTTGAATCTTCTAAAATCAGAACATCATACAGCCTGAGATCTTTAATGGTAATATTGATTTTTTTATTACTGCTAAGAACTCCTCCACTGCTTTGGTTTTCACTGTCAAGAACCTTTATTTTTGTGTCCGGAATCTTATCGATCAGCACTCCATCCCTTAACACACTGATCCTGTGAATCTGGTAAACTTCATTTTCCTCAACAATCACATCAGAAACAGAAGCCCTTTCCAGGTTTCCCGGTTCGTTCAGAGTATAAGCCATGCATACGTACTCACTGTTTTCAGTATTGCTTGTATAGTATTTTTTGTCTAAAAAATAGCAGTAATCGCGACCTTCATCAATTTGTCTTCTGGCAAATTCGGAGTCTTTGATTCGGTTTTTTATTTCCTCATCCCCGATATTTCCTGCCCACATTTCAGGTTTTTGAATCCTGTAATTTTCAACTTGCATTTGATTATCCATATTTATTATAAGAATTATATTTTGGTTAGTGTTCTTAAGAAATTCAAATTAAACGATTAAAAAAGTAAAAAGCAATAGCAGAACTACTACAATTAAGGAAAGCCAACTTCGGCATGGTAATTGCGAGGTATGGGGAAAATCAAGTTTATGAAAAGTATAGCAACAATTCTAAAAGGGGCAGCACCCGCATTAGCATTATTCGCAATGACGCAATGTACAACCACATCCAATGCATCCGCAGGTGATGAAAAAACATTCATCGTAGGACCACAAACAGCAGATTGTACAGGAGTAGCTCCTATGAAATGTCTGCAGGTAAAAGAAAACGCTTCCGCAAGCTGGACCAATTTCTACAGCAATATCGAAGGATTTACTTATGAACCGGGGTATGAATATGTTTTAAAAGTAAAAACAGAAAAGATTGCCAATCCTCCGGCTGACGGATCTTCCATAAAATACACTTTGGTAAAGCAGGTTTCTAAAACTAAAAAAGCAGAAATGGCAGCCAATGAAAAGACAATTATCGTAGGGCCGCAAACCGTAGAGTGTTCTGCTGGAGCCGGTCGTATGCAATGCATGCAGGTAAAAGAAAGCGCTTCTGCAGCCTGGACGAATTTCTACAGCCACATTGAAGGTTTTACTTATGAGCCGGGTTACGAATATGTTTTAAAAGTAAAAACAGAAAAAATCGAAAATCCTCCGGCAGATGCTTCTTCCATCAAATATACATTGGTAGAACAGGTTTCTAAAACGAAGAAATAATAAAAAACCGCTTCTGAAAATTCAGAAGCGGTTTTTTATTTTGCGGGAAGAAGGAAGTCAGAAGTTACTTTTTGGTCAATCCGGAAAAGTTAACCATTATATCTTCATTTTCCTTTTTATCTTAAAACCCAGTCTCTTTTTGTGGTGGATCAGGATATTTTCCTTTAGTAGCTTCTCCTACTGTGTTGGCTGTAGTCATCGCTACCACAAGATCATTCAGCATTCCGCTGGCTGCAGTGGGTGAATTGGGAAGAAGTACAAGATTACTTCTGTTGCTGGCGCCCACAGAATGTAAAGTATCATAGTGCTGTGTTACTACAATAAGTGCTGATGCTTCATGGGAATTAATATCCACATTATTCAGCATTCTTACAGATTCTTCCAGTCCTTTTGCAATTTCTCTTCGTTGGTCAGCAATCCCCTGCCCTTGTAACTTTTTAGATTCTGCTTCTGCTTTTGCAACGGCAACAATTCTGATTCTTTGTGCTTCAGATTCGTATTCGGCTGCTGTTTTTTCTCTTTCTGCTGCATTGATCCTGTTCATGGCATGTTTTACCTGCTCATCCGGATCAATATCTGTTACCAAAGCTTTGATAATATCATAACCATAACTGTTCATGGCATCCTGAAGCTCGCTTTTCACTGCAATGGCCACATCATCTTTTCTTACAAAAACATCATCAAGCTTCAACTTGGGTACTTCTGCTCTCACCACATCAAAAACAAAAGAAGTAATTTGATTTTCAGGATTTTCCAAACGATAATAAGCATCTCCCACCTGGCTTCTGATGACCTGATACTGAACAGAAATTTTCATTTTGATAAAAACATTGTCTAATGTTTTTGTATCAATCAGTACATCCAACTGCTGAATTCTCAGATTAAGTCTTTTAGCAATCTGATCTATGATGGGTAACTTAAGGTGAAGACCTGAATGCTTTACCGCACGGAATTTCCCGAAACGCTCTATAATCGCTGCTGTTTCCTGCTTAACGACAAAAAACGAAGCGAATAAAATGATAAGCCCGAAGAAAATAACGGGTGCAAAATATATACTCATAGTTTTAATTTTTATTAATGTCGTTACACCACCTGTTTTTGTTAAAAACATTTTTTGTAAGTAGCTGCTTAAATATAAGAAAAATAAATGTAAGATCCGGAATATAATCCCCGGGAAATCAGACTTGATGATATCATATTTTTTTTAAAAACCAAAATTATTCTGAAAAAGACTTACTTTTGAATATTCATTACATCATGGTCAATTCAAAAGAAATATTAAAAGATCACATCTCTAAATTCACTTCAATTACTGAAGAGCAATTGGATTATGTTTTCGGACATTTTAACCTGATCTCTTTAAAAAAAGGGCAAAGTCTTATTTCGGAAGGCGATTTTGTGAATCATGAATATTTTGTTCTGGAAGGCTGTCTGAAAGCTTTTTATCTTAATGACAGTATGAAAATGTTTATCCTTCAGTTTGCCATGCCTACGTGGTGGGTGACAGATTTTGATGCACTTTACAATAAAACAAGAGCAACCATCAATGTAGACTGTATCACCAATGCCAGCATCCTTTCTATTTCCAACGAGGACAGGGAAAAGATCTGTAATGAAATTCATGAAGTTGAACATTTTTTCAGATGGAGAACCAATAAAGGGTATGTAGCCGCCCAGAAACGTTTGTTATCTTTTATGAATAATGATGCCAGATTCCGGTATGAAGAACTTCTATCCATGTATCCTCAATTGTACAATCTGGTTCCGAAACATCTGATTGCATCTTATCTGGGAGTAACCAGAGAAACTTTGAGCAGGCTGCACCAGTAATCAACCTCTTTAAAACAATTAATCTCTTCCTCTATTTTGTGAGGTAGATCACGTAACTTTTTCTTTTGATCGGCGGAACTTTGTGTCAATATTTAAACCCAATAAAAATGGACACAAAAAATTTTAAAGTCAATAAAGAAAATAGTACCATCGAATGGATCGGAAGAAAAGTAACCGGAGCTCATAACGGTACAATTGGTATAAAAGAAGGTAACTTCACATTTGGAGAAGGGAAACCTGTCTCGGGAAAGTTCATCATTGATACCCGAGCCATCAAAATCCTTGATATTGAGGATACTGAGACCAACACCCAGTTTGCCAATCATCTGGCTTCTGATGATTTCTTTAATTCTGAACAGTTTCCTGAAGCTTATTTCGAAATCACGCATGCTGAACCGGGTGATGAAAACCTCTATTATGCAAAAGGAGATCTTACGATAAAAGGGATTACCCATCCTATCGATACAAGTCTACACATTGTAAAAACGGAAAACGTTGCTGTTTTGGATACTAAAATAGTGGTTGACAGAACAAAGTTCAACATCAAATTCAGATCATCTAATTTCTTTACCAATCTTGGTGACACATTGATCTACAACAATTTTGATCTCAACATTCATTTTGTTGCGGAAGCTTATTAATTCAAATAACCTTAAAAATTTTACCATCATGCCATTCATCAAAGTAGATGTGCTTCGCGAAGATCTTAACCGCGAAACAAAACAACAATTAATCAGAAAAATAAGTGAAGCTGTCACTTCAGTTTTGAATAAGGATCCTCACTTAACCCATATTGTCATTAACGAGATTGAAGATGATAACTGGGGATATGCCGGAGAACAGGTTTCAGTATTAAAAGAACAGGGATTTTCAACAGGAAAAAAATAAATCATCAATGAAAAAACAAACCGTAATAATAACAGGAGCCTCTTCAGGAATAGGATTGGAAACAGCACGTTATTTCTTAGACCGAGATGATAATGTCATCATCAATTCCCAAACGGCATCTAAACTACAGGATGTTTATAATGAACTTGGAGCCGGTGAAAATCTGGCAATGGTTGCCGGAAATGTTTCAGACAAAGCAACAGGTGAAGCGCTGGTAAAAACAGCTTTAGAAAGATTCGGATCTGTTGATGTTCTTATTAATAATGCAGGAATTTATGAAAATAAAGCATTTCTGGACGTTACCGAAGATTATCTGGATCGTTTTTTAACAACGAATTTGAAAGGAACATTCTTCACTACACAGGCTGTTATTCCTCAAATGATCAAACAAAAAGACGGTGTGGTAATTAATGTAGGAACGCCATTGGTATATCATGCCATTGCAGAGTCTCCTTCCACAGCACCAATTTCGAGTAAAGGAGCGATTCATGCACTGACTTTACAGCTGGCTGCAGAGTTTGGAAAAGATAATATCAGAGTCAATACCGTTGCTCCGGGATTGATCAGAACTCCAATGCATGGTGCAGACCTTGACAATAATTCAGGAATCCATTTGATCAATCTTATTGGAGAACCTGAAGAAGTTGCTCAGATGATTCATGCGATTGCTAAGAACACATTAATCTCAGGAGCCATCATCAATGTTGACGGCGGAATGGGTGCCGGGCATCATTTATCATGAAACTATCATTAATTATAGCATGGCTGCTCAGCTTTCCGCTGAGTAGCCTTGCACAAAATCTAAAGGATATGAAAACCAATCTGAACGCAGAAACTGAAATAAGAAATGTGATAGAGAACTATTATTTCAAAGGGATTTATGAAGGAAATACCGATATTCTTGCCAAAGCTTTTTATAAAGATGCTTTGCTTTTCGGAGACGTTAACGGAGTTCCCTATTTCAAAACTGCTAAGCAATATATTGAAGGAGTCGGAAGCCGTGTAAGCCCGGAAAAATCAGGAAAGGAATTTAATGCTGTAATTATCTCAATAGATATCAGTAATTCGATTGCTGTTGCAAAATTAAATGTAAGGATGTATGATTTTAATTACTATAATTTCATAACTTTCAATTATATAGACGGGCAATGGATGATCGTTAACAAGACTTTGACCAATGTACAGCCTTAATTCAGATTTTTAATGAAAACCAATACAATCATGTGGAATAAAAATAGAATTACGGAATTACTGGGAATAGAATATCCTATTCTGCAGGGACCTTTTGGCGGAAGCCTTTCCACCGCTGAACTGACAACAACAGTGAGTAATCTTGGCGGATTGGGAGGTTTCGGAGCGTATACTTTGTCACCGCAGGAAATCTTTGACGTTCACAAAGCGATACAATCCAAAACGGATAAACCTTACAATCTCAATCTCTGGGTAAGTGATCACGATATCATTAACGAAGAATATACAAAAGAACAATATCAAAAGGCTGTTGAGACTTTCAAACCTTATTTTGATCTTCTGCAGACGGATATTCCTTCAACACCACTCCCTTTTGAATCGAGATTTCAAAATCAGCTGGAGGTGGTTTTGGATATAAAGCCTAAAGTTTTCAGCTTTATGTTTGGAATGCTTGGTGAAAACCTCATCGAAGATCTTCATCGTCAGGGAACCATTGTTTTGGGAAATGCAACAACACTTGATGAAGCGATTGCTTTGGAAAAAACAGGCGTGGATGTTATTGTGGCTTCCGGTTTTGAAAGCGGTGGTCACAGACCTTCATTTCTGGATCAGGCAGAACTTTCTACTACGGGAACATTTGCTTTGATTCAATTAATTAAAGATCGTGTAAAAATTCCTGTGGTGGCTGCAGGAGGTATTGCCAACGGCCGTGGAATTGCGGGGGCTTTCAAACTGGGCGCTGATGCTGTACAGATCGGGACTGCTTTTCTGGCAACTGAAGAATCCGGAGCGTTACCGATACACAAAGAGTTTTTATTTTCTGAAGCTGCTAAATCCACTACTTTAACCAGAGCTTATACCGGAAGATTAGGACGTGGAATTACGACAAAAATCACAAGAGATCTATTAGCTGCAACAGAAAAAACATTACCGTTCCCATTGCAGACGCATTTTATGGGGGCATTAAGAAAAGCGGCTTTGGAACAGCAAAAAAATGATCTGGTTTTCTTCTGGTCCGGTCAGATTGCACCTCTTTTAAAGCATAAAAAAGCCTCCACTTTAATGCAGTCATTAATCGAAGAGGCTTCTGAATTATTACAATAAATAGAATCTACACGGTCATTCCGATGTCTATTCCTTTAATTTTTCTATATAAATCGGTAGCGTAATTATCCGTCATTCCGGAAACGAAGTCAATAACTCCAAGAACTTTCTGATAATCGGTTCCGTCATTGTAAATAAATTGCTTTGGAATTAATTTCAAAGCTTTTACATCATAGGATTTTCTTTGGTCATCAGGTTTCAGAATGGAAGGAATAAAGTGATCCAGCAATTCATACATTACGTTGTAACCGGCATTTTCAATTTCAACAACAGCTTTATGATTGTAAATTTTTTCTACCGAGAAACTTTCGATATCCTGCAGTGCTTTATTTTCTTTTTTATAAATATCAAGTAATCCATTACTAAGATTTCCTTCAAGAATTGTTTCAAAGTTATGCTTATACATCTCAATCGATTTGTTGATTAATGCATTGATAACTTTTGCTCTCAGATAAGAAATCTGTTCATTTTCATTGGATATAGAACGTAACTTTGTTTCAATTCTCTGAACATCATCCGTTTCCGATTTTACGAGCTCGAAAAACAGGTTTTTACAGTCTGCTGTAGAAACAATTCCCAATCTGTGGGCATCTTCCATATCAATGATGTTGTAACAGATATCGTCAGCCGCTTCTACCAGCCACACAAAAGGATGCCTTTTGAAAATATGAGGTTCCTCACTTTCAGAAATAAGCTGGGTTTCTTTAGCAATTTCCAGAAATATATCTTTCTCATTCTGGAAAAAACCGAATTTCTTTCTGTGAATGATTCCTTTTTTCTTTGCAACCGCTTCACACGGATATTTTGCAATACTTGCCAGTGTAGAGAATGTCAGCTGGATACCTCCTGCATCTTTTCCTTGCTGCTGCTGTGCCAATACTCTGATGGCGTTTGCATTTCCTTCAAAATTAACCAGATCTGCCCACTCCTTTTCATTGAATTTTGATTTCAGATCCTTTTCATTTCGTTCAAAATAGCTTGCAATGGCATCTTCTCCGGAATGTCCGAATGCAGGATTTCCCACATCATGACACAAACAGGCTGCCGCAATTACATTTCCTAAATTATAGAGATAAAAATTCTTTGAGTCTTCAGTGAGTTCATTTTTAAAATCTTCAGCAATAAATTCACCGATAATACTTCCTAAACTTCTTCCTACGGATGATACTTCCAGAGAATGCGTAAGTCTGTTATGCACAAAAACACTTCCCGGAAGAGGAAAAACCTGCGTTTTATTCTGCAGTCTTCTAAAGGCAGAAGAGAAGATAATTCTGTCGAAATCCCTTTGAAAATCAGTTCGTGAAGCTTTGGTCTGTGGATTGTTTCCTGTACGTTGATTGGTGAAAATCTGGTTTAAATTCATCATTTTTCAAAATTACTCCAAATTTTAATTGTATGGAATAGTATTTAGATTTTTATTAGTGAGATCTTTCATTCAAAAAATCTATGACAGTAAACGTTTTTTAGGGATCGGAAAACTTGATGAAATATTTTACATTTGGTGTAACTAATACATTGAAGATTATGAATGATTCTTCTTCATGTCAATTTTAAATTCTTAATATAATGACAGACAACACATGGCTCAACAGATGGGACGAAAGGTACAGCAGCGAAGAATTTGCGTATGGAACAGAACCCAACAATTATCTAAGAGAACAATTATCACAATTAACTCCAGGTAAAATACTTTTCCCCGCAGAAGGCGAAGGAAGAAATGCTGTTTTTGCAGCCACACAAGGATGGCTGGTTTCTGCTTTCGACATCAGTGCAAACGGAAGAGATAAAGCGTTACAATTGGCAGGGCAACAGCAGGTTATTATTGATTATCAGGTGGGAGAACTTTCCACTTTGGATTATCAGAAAGAGCAGTTTGATGCCATTGCGCTTATCTACGCTCATTTTCCGGGTGCGATCAAATCTTCTATTCATCAGATGTTAAATCAATATCTCCGTAAAGGTGGTTTTATTATTTTCGAAGCTTTCAGCAAAAATCATCTTGAATATATTGCAAAAAACGAAAAAGTAGGTGGTCCAAAAGATCTTGAGTCTTTATTCTCTATTGAAGAAATCAAAGCCGATTTTCCGGATTATGATATTATTGAATTAGCTGAAACAGAAATAGAGCTCAATGAGGGACTATTCCATAACGGGACAGGTTCCGTCATTCGTTTTGTAGGACAAAAACTGGCCTAAAAATATTTTAAACAGGGTTGTTTTGGGATAAAAATCAGGTTGTATGCAGCTATGGAATATTATTTGAATCTTTATCTCAAAACAAACGTATGCCTGAAGGTCCATCCATTATATTAATGAAAGAAACCTTGCAACCATTTGCAGGGCAGCAAGTGACAGAAGTTTCAGGGAATGCCCAATTTGAGAAAGATTCTTTCATTGGCCAGACTATTCTCGAAATCCGTACTTTTGGAAAACAGACTTACCTAGTTTTTGAAAAGGCAGCTATCAGAATTCACTTATTAATGTTCGGTTCTTACAGTGTTGATGAGCAGACCAAACCGGATAAAAGTTTGCGTTTGGCCTTGTTTTTCTCTACCGGAAACATTTATTTTTATACCTGTTCCGTAAAATCCGTACCTATTGAATATCTTTCAGCAATTGATTGGGAAGCTGATGTAATGAGCGACCAATGGAACCCCAAAAAAGCCGAAGAAAAATTGAAATCCAATCCAAAAATGATGGTTTGTGATGCATTGATGAATCAGGATATTTTTTCAGGTGTAGGCAATATTATTAAGAATGAGGTTCTTTTCAGAATTGGTGTGCAGCCTGAAAGTTTACTGGGTAATCTTCCTGCTAAAAAAAGAAAAGAGCTCATTGCTGAAGCCAGGAATTACAGTTTTGATTTTTTGAAATGGAAAAGAGAATTTGTTTTGAAAAAGCATTGGCTGGTCCATACAAAATCGGTGTGCCCGGTTTGTGGACAAAAATTGGTCAAGAAACAAACGGGTGTGGGAAAAAGAAGAAGTTTTTATTGTGAAAAGGATCAGAAGCTTTATTGAATAAACCGGTATTCTTATGTTTTGGCTGAAGCCGTTGATTGTTTTTATTTATTTAACGGGCTAAAGCCCGTTGCTATTGAATCATAGTATTCTATTTTTTCCCACTGATTACACGGATTTACACAGATTTTCTAATCATTTGACTGATATTGATTATTACTCATTGTTCATTACCTAGTACTCATGTATTAGTCTGAGTTGAGAAGTCCTCCGGCAAATTTTGTGAAAAAATCTGCTCTGTATACCTCTCCAAGAGGAATTTCGGAGTCTTCAATGTATATATTATGATTGTCGAATGAATCTATAAAATTCATATTCACCACGTAGGATTTACTTACTCTGATAAAGGTTTCCCCGGAAATCTTCTGATGAATGGTTTTTAAATTCATTGCTGTGATCAGCTTTTGCTGCTTTGTATGAATAACGACATAATCTTTGAGCCCTTCAATAAATTTAATATCTGAAAAACTGATTTTATAGAATCTTCGTTCTGCTTTGATGAATAAAAAGTCTGCCGTATTGGATTCCACGGTATTTTTAACGGTATCTTTAGATAAAAGTTCCGTATAAAGTACCGCTTTATCAATTGCTTTTTTAAGCCTTTGGGGATCAATAGGTTTCAAAAGGTAGTCCACTGCTTCCAGTTCATAGCTTTTCAATGCATATTGAGAATAGGCGGTGGTAAAAATAATCAGTGATTTTTTCGGAAGCATTTCTACAAATTCAAGACCTGTTACCATGGGCATTTCTATATCGAGGAAAATAAGATCTACCTCATTATCTTTAAGAAACTCAAGGGCAGAAGGAGCATTGGAAAATTCGCCCAGGACATCCATACTGGAAATTTCAGCGATCAGTGATCTCATTTCGGCTCTTGCCAGCGGTTCATCATCAACAATAATACAATTCATCACACGGGAATTTTTAAATTTACAACATATTCTTTATCAATGGATTCTATCTTCAGATCAAAGGTATCACTATAGAGAAGCTCCAGTCTTCTGATGATATTGGCAAGCCCTAGCCCACTGTTTTTTTTATCTGAAACGGTATACCCGGTACTTCTTGAATTAATACACCTGAAATAAAGCTGTTTATTCTCAATATTGATGTCTATTTCTACATAAGACTCTCCTCCACTGAGATCTACACTGTGCTTCACCGCATTTTCCACAAAAGTGGTAAACAGATTGGGAGGAATAAAAGTGCTGCTCATTATTCTTTTTTCCATATTGACCTGAATATCAAAAGAGAAATTGTCACGTCTTATTTTTTCAAGGTTTAAAAAATTGGACAGAAAATCAATCTCTGAAGTCAGCAACGTTTTCTCTTCACTGTTTTCGTAGAGCTGGTATCTGAGAAACTCTGAAAGTTTTACAATTACTACTGAAGCTTTTGCCGGATCTGTTCTGATGAGTGCTTTTACATTATTCAGCATATTAAACAGAAAATGCGGATTGATCTGATTTCTCAATTCATTCAGTTCCATCTTTAAGGTAAGATTGCTCAGCTCATTGATCCTTTTATTATCACTGATCCATTTCTGCAGAAGCTTGATTGTAGTTGTTGTCATAATAATGGGTATGCACATAAGAACCCCTTCATAGATTCCTCCCTTTTCATTTTCTCTGAGAATATTTTTCACTCTGAATTCTTCAAAGAACATTTTAAAGCCATACCCGATAAAATTGAGTCCTACAACCCCCATCAGAACAAGCAATGCCAGATAGGTGACATATTTGGTTTTAAAGAAAAATCTGGGAACCAATACATATATATTAATGTATACCATTGCAATCAGAATCGTATACACAAAAAACAGAACATAATACTGATAGACCCCTGAATACCAATGCCAGAACCTTGCACTGTAGATCAAAATGAAAAAGAAGATCAGAAACAACAGATGTCTTCGGAGTCCGTACTTCGCTTCCACCAGAAAATCCATGACAAAGGTTTCTTCAAATTTCCACGGACTGTATTTCATATGATAGGCTCATTTTATGATTAACAAAAATAGTCAATAACGTAAATTACAACTATTTTATTATACAAAACCTGTATTTTATTATACCAATTATCACGCTCGGGGATTTTGTATAAAATACCAGCCATTTTGTATAAAAACAAATTTACACACTTCTTTTCTCTATTCCTTTGTACCGTAAAATGACACATATGGAATTAACAGTCTTTCAAGAACTCACTCAGGAAATATCTCTAGAGTGCTTTTTTATGACAGAATCTCAACAGGAAGAAAAAGTAATACAGCTCATTGATCTGCATCATTTTATAGAATGTTTTGATTCGGAAATGAAAATTCTCAGCTACCTCCACCATTCTATTAATATTGTAGAACATGAAGGAGAGAAAAAAGGTATTCTGTTTTGTGACCTTAAACATTCTGCTGTACCTGACAGCAATGCCTCTGAAGAGTTTAGAAGAAGATACGGATTATCAGAACTCTGGTTTGTTTTTGTAGAGGAAACCTTTGTTCAGGATACTGCGTGCTATACGGATGCCATTATTGAAAACAGTCTGGATATCTTCTATGAAAGAATTTTTACCTTCAGCTTTTTCCAATCTATTATTCAGCCTTTAAAATAAACTACCGATGAAAACATTGAGAAGAGTAATTGTTCCCCTGGCAATTCTTCCTTTTAAAAACATTATTTATGCTCAAAAAAGGATAGTATTCCCTTTGAAGGTCCGTGCATTCTTTGCGGATAAAATCCCGCAGTCACGGAACTTCAATATTGAATATACTTTGACTTTGATAACCCCATCTTCTTTTTCTTCACAGTTAAAAGGTCAGGATTTGCCGGAGGCTGGTTTTTGAGTACTGCATTGAGCTACCGTTATACTTCGATCAGGAACGAAACCTTCACTCTATTTCAATATTGAAATTTCTTATAACCCTTTTGAAAGACCGAGGGTAAAATAAATTTAAAATACCATCCGATTTTACAATATCACACCTTATTCCTGAACTTCCTCCATCGAGAGATTAAAAAAAAATTAAAATTATTCTCCACATTATTTAACCATTCGTCTAAAATAGAATCAAATCTCCAGCTAAGCATAAGCTATTTCAAAGATAGGTAACTCTCTATTTCAGGAAAAATCTTATTACTGCTACACATTGCTGATGAAAAAATGATTCCGGTTTTTACATAAGAATATACTTTAAAAAAAGAAAATGGCAGTACCCAAACAAATATTTCAGACTTTTATAACTAAAAAACTTCCTTTGATTACAAGGTATCACATCTGGAATATGAAAAGGAAAAATCCGGAATACCGCTATTTTTTCTATGATGACCAGGATATAGAGAAGTTTATCACCGAAGAATTTCCTCCAGAATATATCAAAAGCTACCGTAAACTGACTATTGGAGCGGCAAAAGCAGATTTCTTCAGGTATGCTATTTTATATAAAAAAGGAGGAATATACCTGGATATAGACAGCAGCACTATCAAACCGTTTGAAAAACTTATTCAGGAAGATGATGAAGCTGTGATCAGTGTAGAAAGACACGAAAATCTGTATGTTCAATGGGCTCTTATTTTCAATAAAAACCATCCTTTTCTTAAGAAGACATTAGAATTGATGATTGATAACATAGACACTCACCGCTATCCACATAATATCCATGCTACTACAGGTCCTACCGTATTCAGTAAAGGAATAAGGGAATCATTAAAGGAAAATCCGACCATTCCTTTTACATTATTTAACGGCATTGAGTTCAGAGGATATTTAAAATTCAAATATAAACTGGGAAAGTTCTTTTTATACAAAACAAGATCCCAGCACTGGAAACAGAAGCAGAAGCATCAGGAAATTATTTTTTAATGAGTTCCCATCTTTGAGAACACATTAATAATAATCACACCAATTACAATCAGGGCAATCCCGATAATAGCAGGCAGATCTGGAACCTGCTTGAATGCTATCACTCCAATCATCGTTATAAAAATAATACCTACTCCGGACCAGATGGCGTAGGTAATTCCTACGGGGATGTGGCGAAGGGTAAGACTCAAAAAATAAAATGCACAGGCATAACCAACAACTGTCACTACTGATGGCCAGAGTTTAGAAAATTCCTCAGACTTTTTCAGAAAAGTCGTGGCAATAATCTCAAATACAATTGCCAGTGCAAGAAAAATATAACTGTGTCCCATAAATTCATTCTTTCTGCAAAAGTAGTAAAAGCCTCCTGGGAATTCAAAAAGAGAATTCTCTCACCTCTCTCTATTCGCAGGACAAGAAATGTTTATCTCATCCATGAAAGGTCTGCTCTTTCGAAACATCCATAATTTTCATGGGAGCCTAAATATCATTAATCATCTTATTTTCAAGCCCATTTATTTTTATGATGTGGGCTTTATTGATCTGAAATAAATCGGTCATCAGACAAATTTATTTTCATTTCTGGCATAAAATAATATTTCTCTATGACATGAAATGTGACAGCTGACAAAAATTCCAGTATAAAAATCAGAGCAAAGAATAAATTTTATTAACATAAAAATCTGTTTGAGGTGAAAAATTAAAGTTCAAAAATTACACTTTAAAACAATATTATGCTAAGCATTATTTATTATTTGTTTTATCAACTCCAATATAGAAGTCAATAAACGGTTAACACATTCACATGATTTTACAGATAGAATAATAAAAGTATTAATAAATTTCAAATAATACATTAATTTATTGTAAACAAAAATTCACTAATACATGAACACAAAACACCGTAATACACTGATAAACATCATAGTGTTTTACTTTGGCACATGATTTGAAAGTAGTAATATTGCAATTGAAAGATTGATAAAAAAAATTCAAATAATTAAAAATAATACAAAATGATAACTTATATCGGTATCGCAACAGGTTTAGTCGTAATTACTTCATATTTCATGACAGTAAGAAGAGAAAGAAACTAATCTTAAAACAAAACAAGCCTATAGAAAATCTATACTAATTATATTGTTTTATGTTTTTAATCTGAGAGATCGGATTGCTCTTTTACCATCGGGTAAAAGGGCCCAAAAACATAAGCAGAAAGATCTTAGTTTCATAACAAATTTTAATATCCAAATGAGAAAAGCCGGCCGCAAGTCCGGCTTTTCTTTTTTTATAGTCTTTTTCCCACTGATCAGACTTTCACAGATTGTTGCTAATACCAGCATCATTTATTATTTATTATTTATCATTCAGTATACGTTGGACCAGGTATTTATTATTTTTCAGGATTCTTTTTAACATTCAATAAAGCTTTATCTTTGTTTATTCAATAATCATTAATCATCATGAATCTGTACAACCTTATTATTCAAGATAAAGAACAGGTAAATCTTAACGAAGTATTTCTTAATGCCAACAACAGAGAACAGCTTGTACAGCTTATTAAAGAGCATAATTACGTTAAAGAGCTCCAGGAGTATGGCTTGCCGGTTAACCATAAGATTTTACTTGAAGGAAGTTCCGGATGTGGAAAAACAATGACAGCCAAGGCCATTGCCAATGCCCTTGGAAAAAATATTATTATTTTAAATCTTAGTAATATTGTTTCGTCTCGCATTGGAGAAACGTCACAGAATATTAAAATGATTTTTGATAAAGCCGCCAGAGAAAGATCGGTATTATTCCTTGATGAACTGGATCAGATCGGGAAAGCAAGGGGCAGCGATGATAAAGATGTGGGCGAAATGAGAAGATTGGTTAATACTTTGATTCAGCTGATTGATTATTATCCTGAAAATGCGCTTTTAATCTGTGCCACCAATCATCCTGAGATTATTGACACCGCTCTTCTAAGACGTTTCCAGCTAAAAATTAATTATGAAATGCCTTCCACAGAAATTCTGGATACATTCTACAATCAGTTATTAGCTCAGTTTCCTGAAGATATGCAAACTATTGAAAGGAAATATTCCATTTCTTTTGCTGAAGCTAAAGATTATGCTTTAACAGCCGTGAAAGCGGCTTTAATTAAAAAGCTGGAAGCCAAAGAAACCATCTCATCATGAAAGAAGACATCCTACACAATCTCGCTTTGATCAATGATCGGATAAAAAGGTCTTGTGAGCAATCCGGAAGAAACAGTAATGAAGTCAGATTATTACTGGCTACGAAAACTGTTTCTGCAGACCGTATCAAAATTGCTTTGGAGAACGGACAGGAATTAATCGCAGAAAACAAGGTACAGGAATTGAAGGAGAAATATGAAGACCTGAAAGACATTCCCCATGAAAATCATTTTATCGGCCATCTTCAGACCAATAAAATCAAAGATATTCTGAAATACGATGTTACCTGCGTCCAGTCTCTGGATCGACTGGAACTTGCTGAAAAACTTCATCAAAGACTTTTGACTGAAAACAGAACGATGGATGTTTTAATTCAGGTGAATACATCCAATGAAGAAAGCAAATTTGGAGTTAATCCTGATCAGGCTATTGAACTTACCCGAAAGATTTCCAACTACTCTACTTTAAAGATAAAGGGATTGATGACCATCGGCTTATTCAGTGCTGAAACTGAGAAAGTAAGAGCATGCTTTAAAATCCTGAAAAAACTTCAGCAGGACATCATCACCGGAAATATCCCCAACGTAGAAATGAAAGAGCTTTCCATGGGAATGAGCAGCGATCTGGAAACAGCCATTGAAGAAGGCGCCACCATTGTACGGGTGGGAACTGCCGTTTTTGGAGCGAGAATCTACCCGGACAGTTACTATTGGGATGAAGGAAAAACAAATAACTAAGTTTACAACTATATGTTCCCATTTACTTATAATTTTGAGAGAGAAATAAAAGATAGCAAAACGTTTAAAAATGTCACTGATGCAGTATGTCATTCAATCACAGAAAGGGGCTTAACTGATATTGTTCCTGCTGACGGCACCATCATAGGTGAAAACAAAATGTTTAAACTTGATTTTGCCAACAAATCCCCATTAGTTTTCTCACCTGGCAAAGAATACTTCTACTACAACGAAAATACAAGAATTCTTACCTACAAAACAAAAGCATTTTATTCTATAGTATTTTCCCTGATCTATTCCGCTGTACTTTTCCTGATCCTGCATTTTATCCTAAATCACCTGACTACTGAGATACTAATAGCTTCTCTTCTTTTCATTGCCGGTATCATTATACATTATTGTCATTATATTTTGGTAATAGATAACGTTTCCAAAATTTAACCGAAAATTAAGCAGTAAAAACCTATCTCTTTAGTAAAATACCGGCTTCGACAGGCTCAGCCTGACAACGCTTAAAAATTTCGTTAGGTATTCGGTTGTCCCCCTGAGCCTGTCGAAGGGCTAGTAATAAGAAAAACCTTTGTTAATCATTAATCCCAGGTATTAACTATAAGGACAAGTCAATAAACCCATTCCTTAGTCTATAAATTCGGTATACTTTTTGCTGTAAATATTTCGTAACCAAACAAATACATTTATGGATAAAAAATTACTATCGGTATGTCTGTTCATGACATTATTATTCTTTTTTTCATGTGAAAAAGAAAACACACAGATGAAAAGTGGAATTTCCATTGAAACCATTTCAATTATAACCTGCGTTACTATGGGCGTAGCTATTTTGCTTGCTTATAGCTTTAAACGAAGATAACAAACCGGAATTTAAATACTAAGACACCTCTCGATTTTTGGGAGGTGATTTTGTTTTAAAAATTTTAAATTAAATGACTGGCATTTCATTAAAATATAATAAATTTCAAAAAATTTCTCTTTCGTAACTAATAACCCTAATGAAAAGAACATTCCTATCAGCATTTTTACCTTTGCTCATTTTGAATTGTACTCACAAAAAAGAAAATGTTCAACAGACAGACAAAGAGAATCCCAACCTTACAATGTCTATCCCGCTTGAATATCTTGTGGATTATCCTTTAATTAAAGACTCTTCAAAATTTATCAAAAATCTTCAGCAAGCTTTTGATCTCCATGTTCATGAAAGTCCTGTTCAGCAAAAAGGTGAAAAGATAACGGTATTCAAAAAGGTGAAAATCAATGGTTCAGATCAGGAGTATTACTTTGTTGAATACGACTGGAAGACAGGACCAAATTCTGAATATCCCTGGAAAAATCAACTCTTATTAACACAAGAAGGGAAGCTTGTTAAAATTTTATCAGCAGAACGGTATGAATTTGTTTCTATTTTCCCAAAACAAAATCCATACTTACTGGCAACCTCGGTCACAGCACATGGAAACGGAGGTCATGAAATTTACAAAATAACAGCAGACTCTTTAGAAGATATCTATAGGGGTAACGTCAGAACATATGATGCTCATGAAGACAACAAAATTTATGAACCGTATGAGCTGCAATTAAAAATTAAAGACTACAATAATGACGGATTTAATGATATTGCTTTCACAGGAAAACTTGTATTGATCCAGAGGCGAACACCGGATGGATTCTGGTATGACAATCTAACAATAGATGGCAGAGAAATCAAATATTCTGTTGATAATCCTTACAAAAAAATTCCTGTAGAATATATTTTTCTTTACGATCAAAAAACAGGACATTTTAAGCCAAAAGGAGATTATAGAGAGAAATAGAAAATTGAGACTGCTTCGCTACGCTCGCAATGACTATAAAAACAAAAATCCCTCTCATTGCTGAAAGGGATCTTTTTTATCGTTAAAAAACTGAGATTACATATAAGCTTCAATAGGCTCACAAGTACATACTAAGTTTCTGTCTCCGTATGCTTCGTCTACTCTTGATACAGAAGCGAAGAATTTGTGGTCTCTTACCCACTCTAACGGATAAGCTGCCTTTTCTCTGCTGTATGGTTTATCCCAAGAATCAGAGATTACCAGCTGTTCTGTATGAGGAGCATTTTTCAATACGTTGTTGGTAGCATCTGCTTCACCGTTTGCAATTTCATCGATTTCTTTTTTGATAGAGATCAACGCTTCTGCAAAACGATCAATTTCAGCCTTGCTTTCAGATTCTGTAGGCTCAATCATTAATGTACCTGCAACCGGGAAAGAAACGGTAGGAGCATGGAAACCATAATCCATTAATCTCTTCGCCACATCAGCTACTTCAATTCCTAAAGACTTGAACTGACGGAAGTCTACGATACATTCGTGAGCTACTCTTCCGTTTTCGTTGGAATATAAGATTGGGAAATGCTCTGCTAAAATTTCTTTCAGGTAGTTAGCATTCATGATGGCATGTCCTGTAGCCTTTTTAAGACCTTCTGTTCCTAACATCTTGATGTAAGCGTAAGAAATATTAAGGATTAATCCTGAACCGTAAGGTGCAGCAGAAATACCTTCAATAGCTTCTTTGGAACCGATTCTGATGTTCGCGTTAGAAGGAAGGAAAGGTACTAAGTGTTTAGCAACACAGATTGGACCTACTCCAGGACCTCCGCCTCCGTGAGGAATTGCGAAAGTTTTGTGAAGGTTAAGGTGGCAAACGTCTGCTCCGATGTTTCCAGGACTTGTAAATCCTACCTGAGCGTTCATGTTTGCACCATCCATATATACTTGTCCTCCGTGCTCGTGGATAAGGTTGGTAATTTCTTTAATATTAGCATCAAAGAATCCGTAAGTAGAAGGATAAGTGATCATTACAGCAGATAAATTCGCTGAATGAAGTTCTGTTTTAGCTTTAAGATCTTCGAAGTCGATTTCTCCGTTTTCAAGGTTTTTCACCACTACGATTTTCATTCCTGCCATTGCAGCAGAAGCCGGGTTGGTACCGTGTGCAGACTGAGGGATCAATACTACATTTCTGTGGTGGTCTCCTCTTGAAATATGGTATTCTCTGATCACCATTAATCCTGCATATTCTCCTTGTGCTCCGGAGTTTGGCTGAAGTGAAGTTCCTGCAAAACCTGTAATTTCTGCTAAGTCTTTCTCCAGTTCACGGATCATTTCCTGATATCCTTCAGCCTGATTTACAGGTACGAATGGGTGAATTGCGCCCCAGTTTTCCCATGAAAGTGGTAACATCTGAGTGGCTGCGTTTAGTTTCATGGTACAAGATCCTAAAGAAATCATTGAATGAGTCAATGATAAATCTTTTCTCTCAAGACGCTTGATGTAACGCATCAATTCTGTTTCCGTATGGTATTTGTTGAATACTGATTCTGTAAGAATTTCGTCTTTTCTTAAGTTTTCTTCCGGAATACTGTATCCTTCTTTGATTTCTAATTTGAAAGTCTGCTTGTCTTTGAACTGAGCGAAAGAAGCCATCAGATAGTTTAATTTCTCTAATGTTGTACTTTCGTTGATCGCAATGCTGACTACTCCTTCTGTGAAATAGTTTAAGTTTAATCTGTGATCAAGCATCAGTCTTACCAATCTTGCTTTCTCATCTTCAGCCATAGTGATTTTCACAGTATCGAAGATTGGCTCTTCTACTACCTGATATCCTAATGCTTTAAGACCGTTTTTCAAAGCATTTGCTTTAAAGTGAATCTGATCAGCGATATAGTTTAATCCTTTTGGTCCGTGGTAAACCGCATACATACCGGCCATTACTGCTAAAAGAACCTGAGCTGTACAGATGTTTGAAGTAGCTTTCTCTCTTTTGATGTGCTGCTCTCTCGTCTGTAATGCCATTCTTAAAGCACGTCTTCCATACATATCCTGAGAAACCCCGATGATTCTTCCAGGAATATCTCTTTTATACTCTTCTCTACAAGCAAAGAAAGCTGCGTGAGGACCTCCGTATCCTAATGGAATACCGAATCTCTGCGTAGTTCCTACGGCACAGTCAGCACCCATTTCTGCAGGAGACTTTAGCTTAACCAAAGCCATCGGATCACAAGCAACCGCTACCTGAAGATCAAGTTTTTTATATTCTACAATATCTTCTGTATAGTCTAAAACGATTCCGTTTTTACCAGGATACTGTAATAAAATACCGTAATAAGAAGCATCCAACTGGTGAGTTTTATGATCTCCCACTACAATTTCGATTTCTAATCCTTCAGCTTTTGTTTTTAATACAGAAACTGTTTGAGGAAGCACAAGGTCAGAAATAAAGAACTTATTAGCTCCTGCTTTTTTCTGGTCTTTAGATCTGTTGTTGAAGAACATGTGCATTGCTTCAGCAGCAGCAGTAGATTCATCCAACAAAGAGGCATTGGCTAATGCAAAACCAGTAAGATCACATACTACAGTCTGGAAATTAAGAAGAGCTTCAAGTCTTCCCTGTGCAATTTCAGCCTGGTATGGAGTATATGCCGTATACCAGCTAGGGTTTTCAAAAATATTTCTCTGGATTGCTGAAGGTAAAAGTGTATTGTGGTATCCGAATCCGATATAACTTGTGTAATCAGTATTTTTAGATGCCAATTCCTTTGAGTGGTTCAACATTTCGTATTCAGAAAGTGGTTCCGAGATCTCAAGATCTTTCTCTAAACGGATAGAAGAAGGGATGGTCTGAGAAATTAACTCTTCAATACTAGAAACGCCAAGTTTTTCCAACATCGCCTGTTTATCGGCTTCATTAAGGGAAATGTGACGGCTCACAAACTGTTCTGTATTCATTTTTATTTATTAGATTTTGTTTGTAAAAAGATGGGTAAAATTACAATTTTTTGAATGATTTCACAAGAGTACCAAGGAGGTGATAATTCACACATCTATTTGTGATATTTCTCACAATTTGCATTTCGTAAATTATGATAAGGTTAACATTAATTTCATCAACAATAACCATTATTCCATACATAATACACAAGAAATACCATCGATTTCTATATAATTAAGTTCTTTATACATTATTAAATTAGTGTATATAATCAATAAATCTCACTCTTATTATTGAATATATTAAACGATTTTTTTTAAAAATATAATGTATTCAACATCTATTTTTATACTTCTACTGAAAGTGTCTGTCATTCAAATTTAATTCTATTAAAACTCTTTTAAAGTAATTTTCAACTGCTATTCATCAGGTTGTAAGAATTTTATGAAATTTTATTAATTATATTTATTCTAAATTAATATATTTGCAGCATGAATATGATTGTCCCATTTAAAGTTCCGCCATTGGCACCTTACTCATTCAATAACGAAGAGATGTTCTGTGAAAAGAAATCATGCTGTAAAAAATTCAAGAAGGGAAAAAGATGTAAAAAATGCCCGGGAAGAAAGAAAATGGCATAAACTAGCTGAAATTTTTGATCAGCATATAGATCGCAATTGCCAGAATAATAATTCCCCAGATCAGCATCATTATCTTAGGCTGACCCGACTTGTTTATTCTTGTTACGGGCTGCGGCTTAAACATTTCTTCCACCGAACTTTTGAACTTTTCAGAATCGTTTTCAAAAACTTCTGTGATGGTAATTCCCTGAACAACCGTTTTGTGCAAAAGAGAATTCGTTGCATGAAGCAGAAGCTGGAATTTTCCGTCTTTAAATTCTGTGATCTTAAAGATCCTCTCTCCATACGGCTTTTCTAATCCGAAAGGCAATACTTTCACCACATCGGCATTACTCGTCTGCCAGTTGATGATAATTTCCTCTCCTTTTTTCGCATGAATTTTATTCGCTGTAAAAGTTTTGATGGTTGGCGGAATATTATACCTGAAACTTCGCTGATGGTTTTCTAAATTCTGATCATAAGTACGTCTCAGTGAGCGATCACTTAAGGTTTCATAAGCCTCCTGAATCTCACGGAAACGGTCCGCAAAAAAGTCATCATTGTCATTTTTATCTGGATGATATTTTAAGGACAGTTTACGATAGGCTTTTTTGACGTCTTCTTCTGAAGCATCCTGTGATATACCGAGAAAATAGTAGTAATCTTTCATTGAGCAATACAAAAATAAGGATTTATTTTTCTTTGCGTTTGATGTTTACGGTAAAATTTTGTTGGAAGTATAGATCAAAAAGTCATTGTGGATTGAAGGTGAAGAAATCTCAATATCTCTCATAATTTATTGGTTGAAAAACGCAAGGACGCTAAGTTTTTTTTACAGATACCTTCATATTTTTAAGGCGCAAAGATTTTATCCCCGATAAAACTGTACTTCTCAACAAATACATGAATTGAATGAGTTCAACAGCCCCTTTGTCATTCCGAGCAAAGCAAGGAATCTCAACTTTATATTCAAGGTATTTCCCACAGATGCCGTAAATTACGCAGATCATTTCGTAGTAAATTCAATCATAAGAACTGAACGGTAATAGACCGACCGTAATTACTTACGGGAAATCCAATCCTTAGTGGGAGCAATCCACTCATTGAGTGCTTTGAAAAGAAAGCCATGATTCAATCCCGTATTAAGCTCTATTTCTTTAAAATCTTTTAAGTGGGATCTGACGAACCGCTGTTCATACGACATCGGCACATGTCCGTCATCTGATTTCTCCGTAATGGAAAGAATCCTTCCATACAATCTGAAATTTTTATCTTTTTCCAGAGAATCATCTTTGAAACTAGCTCCGATGAAGACAAATTTCAATTGTGGATTCTTTTCATAATAAGAGACATATTGTGCAATATAACCTCCCTGAGAAGTTCCTACCACTGTTATTCTTCCGGCAGGAATTCCCTTTTTTATCAGGCTGTCAATCTGCTTTTTTACTTTTTCAGCATACGCTGACGGATCTGTGTCCGTTTTTCTTTTCTCAGAAATGAGAATCGTATTTTTATCCTTTAGCTTATTGAGTATTGTCTCATATTCTGCAACACCATATTTCGGATGTTTTTCCTCAAAAGAATGATCTTCCAAAAATTTATTATGTAAAAAGAAAATATATTGTTTTTGTTGTGACTTTTGCCCAAACAATATGATCGAAAAAAATGAAAATACGATAATAAAAACATTTGTAAACCTCATCATAACCGGAAATAGCTTTTAATTAGAAAGAAACAAATATAGTGTTAAAAAGCCTTTACTGGGACTATTTTATGTAAAAATTCCGGCTCGGGAAGCTTCGCTTCCCGAGCCGGAATGTAACAATTTCAATTTAGTTTTTTACTTTTCTTATGCTTCACACATATTATCCTTTTTGCAGCATCTTGAATGAAATTCTTTTTTGAATTTCCCTTTCAGTTCCTGATAGTCTTCATCACTCATTTCCCTGATCTTATCTGCCAGTCCGAAAGGTGACTTTTCTTTGATTCCGTACTCATCAAAAATACCTTTGATAAATCTTTTTCTTTGTATTGCTTTTTTAGCGATTAAGGCTACACCTGCAACGGCTAATGCTCCAAGAGCCCCTTTTAATGCTGAATTTTTCATTTTTTCAAAATTTTAAATTTTACTACTTCTTGTTTTTTATAGAGACGAATGAATGCTGATTTTTACTTTACTACTTCTTTAAAAATTTCAGATTATTCGTTATTTCTGTTGAAGAATCCACCGGAGCATTTATTTCTCCAGACTTCTTTAAATTTCTCTCTTTCCTCAGGAGATAAACCTGCCATTTTTTCTCTCATCTTTCTTTCCTTGAAATCTCTCACCCCTTTACCAAAATGGAAACCTCCGAAAAGAATTTTGCTTAAGATCAGTATTCCCATGGCCTGCCAGAAAGTAATTGTTTTTGCTCCTAAAATCTCCGGAAGAAGGCAGTTCCAAAGCATCATGACAATCCATGTAACGGCAGCTAAAATTAATGGCGGGCACAGCAATAAAAAAATCCAACCCTTTTTGTGTTTATGATTCATAATTTCTTTTTCTAACTTTTTAAATCTTCGTATAATTTTCTCAATCTGTTTCTTAAATGCTTCACAGCATAGTTTTTTCTACTGATGATGGTTTTGATGTTTTCTCCCTGTTCATCGGCGATCTCCTGGAGGGTTTTGTCGTTCAGTTCATTTTCTACGTAGACCAGCCTTTGTTTTTCGGGAAGTTCATCAAGCGCTTCAAACAGTTTTTTCCAGATCTCATCCTGAAACATCTTCACTTCAGGACCGGCACTTTCATCCATCAAAAGGATATCCTTGATAGAAAAACTGCCGTCTTCATCTTCATATACGAAATCTTCAAGATTTTCTGTTTTCTTTTTCCGGTAACGGTCTGTGATCTTATTCGCCGTCACCCTGTACAGCCAGCCCCCAACGTTTACGATCTCAGAAAGATTCGTAAGGCTACTGAACTGATACCACACTTCCTGCAGAATATCTTCCGCATCCTCCGTGTTTTTCACTTTCGGACGAATATAAGACATCAGCTTCCCTCCGTAGTTGGAAACGGTCTGTGAGATGATGCTTTCTTTCTCCTTCTGTGGCATTGTTATTTTTTCGACAACCTCCATACTGATATGACGGTTAGCCTTTTAGTTTTACTTTAATAAATTTAAAATATTTTTCTTACAATTCAATTTTTCTTTTATTCATCGTGTTTTTATTTCATAATTTTTTTCAACAACTTAGGCATAAATTATTTTTCAGAAGCTTTTTCCCGCTATCCGCTCATACTCCTCACGCTAAACAACCCCACCCTCTTACCCTCCGACTCTCCCACTCGTATTCCGGGGTAACCGCTGCTATCGGGGCTAAGGTGATGAGTGATAATTGACGAATGATGAATGATGAATGATAAAATTGTAAAATAATATTTTTGTTGGAAAACGCAAGGGCACAAAGTTTTTATCGTTATAATGTATAATTGTAAGGCGCAAGAAAATCAGAGATTTTCAGCAAGCGATCTGTCTTATTATTTTCTAATCATGGGACTTCTCAAATCTATTTAGTCAACATAATCAGCTAAAAAACTAAAATAGGCAGTCTTCAATTTTATCGGAGATAAAATCCTTGCGCCTTAAAAATATACAGATTGTTGTGAAAATTTTTAGCGTCTTTGCGTTTTCCAACTCTACTACTTCTAGTTTTAATAAGATTGCCTCGCTTTGCTCGCAATGACTTTATGGTAAAAAAAACGGAAGACTGAGCCTTCCGTTTCAAACATTATAAAATTATATTTTACTTATTAAAATTTTCAGCAAAGAATCCCAACATTGATTTGTAGAGTTCAATTCTGTTCGGCTCTTTTCCAAATCCGTGTCCTTCATCGTATTTTACAAGATAAGGAACTTCAAATCCTTTGGCACGCATTGCTTTTACAATCTGATCAGATTCATTGATGTTAACCCTTGGGTCATTAGCTCCCTGTACTACAAATAATGGTTTCTTAATCTTATCAATCTGAAACACAGGAGATACTTCTTTAGCAATTTTAGCTTCCTCAGGATTATCAAGATCGTACCAGATCTGTTTTACCATTTCTTTGTAGGGTTTCCAGTATTCCGGGAAAGAATCAAAGAAAGTAAAGATATTGGATACACCTACATAATCCACTCCACAAGCATATAAATCCGGAGTTTTGATCAATCCCATCAATGTTGCATATCCACCGTGGCTTCCTCCGTAAATGGCCACTTTATCTTTATCTATCCATCCCTGTTCAATGGCGTATTTTACTCCGTCTTCCACATCATCCATTGCTTTTCTTCCAATTTGCTTGTAACCCGCTTTCTGGAATGATTTTCCATATCCGCCGGAGATTCTGAAGTTAACCTGAAGCGTAGCATATCCACGGCTTGCAAACAACTGTGTTTCCGGATTAAATCCCCAACTGTCTCTGATTCCCTGAGGACCGCCGTGAGGATTTACGATCAAAGGAACTTTTTTACCTTCCAATGCCGCTTTAGGTAGGGTAATATACCCATGGATTGTCAATCCGTCTCTGCTTTTAAATTCGATAGGTCTCATTTCAGCCATGTCTTCTTCCTTCAGCTGCGGCATCAGATTATACAGAAGTTTGGTCTGCTTGGTTTTGGTATCGTATTCATAATAAGTTCCATACAGCTTGTCACTTCCTACAACAACCAAAAGTTTATCATTATTATCATCAGAAGAAACAATTCCAAATTCCTTGTCTCCAAACTGAGATTTTAATTTGTCATGTATTTCTTTATAAAATTTACTTACCGGAACCGTTTCTCCTTTGGTTCCTTCATAGCTGATATAGTCAAGCTCATAGTTTCTGTTTTTACCCGCCGTGCTTATTGAGCTTACATCATAGACAGGATTGGAATAAACCTCTTTAATCACTGTATTCTTCTTCAGATCATACAGTACAATTCTCGCTTTATCGCTATCCAGATTGGTTACTACATACGCTTCATCTTTATTTTTAGAATTTTCATTAAACTCTATAATACTGAAGGTATCAGACCAGTCTGCAGATTTGATCAGATTGAATTTTCCGGTCTGCAGATCTTTATAATAGGTTTTTGTGGTTAATCCGTTTTCAAGGACGCTATAACCTCTCAGATTTCCGTCTTTATCAAAAAGATAATCGTCGATAGGGCTGTTGACGTCTTTATTTTCATATAGCTGGGTCATTTCCCCGGTGACGAAATTGATTTTAAAAGGCTCAAAGATCTGCTTGTTGTTTTTATTCATGGTAACCACAACAAAATCAGTATCTTTTATAGGAATAATGGCCTGCACTTTTACTCCGTCAAATGGTGTTAAATCCTTTTGATTTCCTCCGTCTGTATCGGTAGCATACAGGTGGATATTTTCATTTCCACCTCTATCTTGTGTATAGAAAAGGCGTTTTTTGTTCAGCCAGCCATAGTTTCTTATCAGATCATCTTTTTCTACAATAGCTTTGGTAATTTTTCCTGTACTCAGGTCCTTTACATAGACATGATTTTTTTTCTCCTGATCTTTTTCTTTATAGGAAAGATATTTCCCGTCAGGAGAGATTTTAAATGCTGAAGCTTTAGGTCTTGCAAAATAGTCTTCGACTTTGTATTTAAAGTTTCCTTTGTCGTAAGAAATCAGTTTCTCAAGATTAGCCTTGGAAGATGGCAAAGTAGGATCTCCAGGCAGTTTGGCAGCAGAACTCTGTGCGTTGGTCATAATGGTGGATAGTACAATAAGGGCTGTACCGAAAATGTTGTGATTTAGGTTCATAACTTCTGTTTTAAAGGTTAAAGTTATAGAAAGCACTCATTTTTAAAACAATAGAAAACAAATGCATTTTATATAATAAGACACATTCAGGTTACAAAATGTTACAATTTTATATCATTTAATTAAAAAAATCTCAATTATATAAAAAAGACAGTCTGTAAAGGCTGTCTTTTTAGTGTAAATAAATTCCGAAATACCAGGTCCAGACGATCAGAATAATCTGCATGGGAATCCTTTGAGTATAAAGATACTTCATTCCCGGACCGGTGTAATCGGCTTTAAAAATATTAATCTTATTCCTGGAAGAATTGATATTGGCTATAAAAACCAGTATATAAAAAATGATCAGTAAAATTGCTGTCATCTCACGAATTGACAGGATCATCAATCCAATTCCTGCTGCAATTTCCAGAACTCCCGTAAAATATACCCAAAACATTCGGGCAGGAATAAAATCAGGAATCATCATCGCCATTCCCTTTTGAAATTTAAAATGAGAGAAACCTGTAAATATGATAAAAACAGCCATTCCCAGGTTTCCTGAAAATATAAAATCCGGCTTCCCCTGAAACAAAAAAGTCCCCAGCAAAGCCAGAATAAAAGTTGCGAAAAGTATTACGAGTAATTTCATTTATAGGTGGTAGATATTAGGTGGCAGATAGCAGATATTAGTATTCAGGGTAAGAAACCAACTCTAAACCTTAAACATTAAACATTGAATTTCATCACACTGAACCAAGGCTCACTCCTTCCGCAAGACTTTTCACAACCATTAATCCTTTTGTAAAGCCTGTATTCATATGATCCTGCCATTGTTTTTCTACCTGAACTTCGGCATGAAGTTTTGTTTTTCCTCCAAAGTCTATCAAAAAGTATTTCTCAAAACTTCCGTTCCATTCCATGACTTCTTTACTCTGGGTGTCTTCATTTCCCTCTTTATCCACCATTCCCAGATGTTTGAATACAATTTGGTTAGGTTCATCCATGCTATCTATGGTTGAAACCATTCCTTCTCCCTGTGCATTCAGGAAATAAGTTTTCCCACCTACCTTCCAGTCTGATTTCATAACAGATCCTGCACCGAAATACTTAGTCCATTCACTATATGTTTCAGGACTCCAGAGGATGTCCCAGACTTTCTGAAGGGGAGCATCAATTACTGTTTCGTATGATAAGGTTTCCATTTATTTCATTTTTTTTAATTGGTCACTACGAGCAAAGTGAAGCAATCTCAAAGCTCACAGATTTTTCTTTAATTCTAACTCAATTATTTACAGCTGATTTTCTGAAAGATGTTTAACGAGTGACATCGCTTTTGGAAACTTCTCTTCAAAAAATTCTTTAAATTCTGCCGGTGTCTGAATTTCTGTTTTCAGTAAAGTTCCTTCTTCATTTTCTTCAAGAAAGTAAGCCTCTGTAGCTTCACCCCAGTCCTGAGGAACTTCGATGCCTTCATAAATTTCTCCAAGGTGCAAAAATTTTATTTCCTCGTTGGGGATCATTTTTTCCACTCTGCTGTACATTCCGTTGTTTTTCGGATCAAGAAACTTGACAATATTATTTTCTTCAAGTGTTCCTTCATAAAAAGAACCTTCTGTAAATGCTGTTGTCCATTGTCTGTAGGTAATATCACCCCAAAGGACACTCCATACTTTTTCAGGTTCAGCATTGATCTCTATTTCGTATGATAATTTTTCCATATATTTTTTAAGGGATTAGGTGATGGATAATAGGTTGCAGGTGACTGCGTTGGTGGGTGAGTTTGATAGTCAGAGATTGAGAATGTTATTGTGACCACTTCTAGCTTCTCATTCTATCCTCCGACAAAATCACCTCCATTGATATGAATAATTTCTCCTGTAATATAACTTGCATCCTTTGAGGCAAGAAAAACAAAAGCTGGTGCTACTTCAGAAGGTTGTCCCGCACGTTTCAGCGGAGTGTCTTTTCCAAAGGTGGAAAGGTCATCAAAAGCTTCTTTCACCAATGGAGTCCATATAGGTCCTGGTGCAATTCCGTTTACCAGAATTTCCTTTTCGGCAAGATTATCGGCAAGAGACCGGATAAAGGACAAAACAGCACCTTTTGTTGCCGCATAATCTATTAAGTGATCACTTCCGCGGTACGCTGTAACAGAGGTTGTACAAATGATTCGTCCTCCTTTTGGTATCATAGGAAGAAAATTTCTGGTGAATGAAATCATGGAAATGATATTGGTATCAAACGTTTCCTGAATCTGTTCATCAGAGATTTTTTCCAGACTGCTTTTTGAGGTATGAATTCCTGCATTATTAACAAGAATATCAATATTCTTCCACTCTGTTTTAATCTTGTCTGCGCATTTGGTTCTGAATGCTTTCCGGGTAAGATCTCCTTTGATCGGAAGACACTTCTGCCCTTCTTTTTCCACCAGTCTTTTGGTTTCGTTAGCATCATCGTCACTTTCTTTATAGATAATGGCGACATCTGCTCCTTCCCGGGCAAAATGAACGGCCACCGCCTGTCCTATGCCGCTGTCTCCTCCGGAAATAACAGCTTTTTTACCCTGCAGCTTCCGGCTTCCCTGATAATCGTTCCTGATAATTTCCGGAAACACCCCGTCTTTAGGGACTTTTGACTTAGAGTCTGATTTGTTATGTGTTTTCATATGCAAATCTTTTTCCTAAATCACATCAAACAATACGCCGAAAATATTTAAGAATTATAAGCATCTTCCAGATCCTGAATAATAATTTTCTGCATTTTCATCATCGCCTGAACAACTTTATAGGCTTTTTCCTGGTTAGAATCATTCATCAGCTGGATGAGTCTTTTAGGAACAATCTGCCAGTTTAATCCGTATTTATCTTTCAGCCAGCCGCACATACTTTCTCTGCCGCCATCGGCTGTAAAGGCATTCCAATATCTGTCGGTTTGTTCCTGGTCATCAGTCATTACTACTAAAGATATTCCTTCGTTGAAGTCAAATGGGTGATCATAGGAATTATCCATACAGAATACGCTGTAATTATCGATTGTAAAATGAGCATGCTGAACATTTTCTGCCGGTTCCGGAATGTTATGTCCTTCGCTCCCTGCTCCGTAGGTCAATATATTTCCGATGCTTGAATTGGGAAAAGTTTTCGTGTAAAGTTCCATTGCTTCTTTGGCTTTTCCGTTATTCTGATGGATAAACATCAAAGTCGGAATTATTTTCTGATCGCTTGCTTTTTCTCCCAGAAACAACTGCCATGTTACGCCATATTTATCCTGAACCCATCCGTATTTCGGGCTCCACGAGTAAGATCCCAGTTCCATCAAAGCTATTCCGCCATCCAGTAACTGATCCCAGTATTTTTGAACTTCGTCTTCTGTTTCACAGATTACCATAAAAGAGATAGAAGCATTTTTTTTGAATTGCGGGCCTCCATTCAGAAGCATAATTCTCTGTCCAAACAAATCAATATTCATGACAACAGGAGTATCTGCAGTGATTTCGCCTCCGAAAACCTTACAATAAAATTCGGCTGACTGCTTGGCGTCTCCATCATACCAGAGACATGGGAAAATATCGTTATTCATAATTTTAATTTTTAAAAGGGTGATTTATTTTTGACTTTCTATACAGCAAAAACAGATCTTATGCCTTTGCTTTTAAACGATACCAATCCGTTTTACTGCAATGACACTGCAAAATTTTTCAGTTGTATATATATTATGCTTCTTTAAAGCAGACCTGATTTTCTTTCATGTAATTCTTCAGTTTCATCATCGCATTTTTACCGAAACCATGCAGCTGCATGATTTCTTTTTCGGAATAATCTGAAAGTTTTTCCAAAGAATTTATTTTTTCTTTTTCTAAGGCTTTTCTAGCAGGTATTGCAATAACTCCGTGAAGGAATTGCTCTGCAGAGTCATAATTAAAAGCATACATAGAGTTTAAACTCTTTGACATGATAACTAGATTGATCATGGCTACAAAAAAATATTGTTAATGATTCTCAACATATTTGTGGAAGTTGTTGAGAATAGCATACCAGCCATCCCGCTGCATTTCCACAGAATTTTGTTTTTCCGGATCGAAAATTTCAATCACTTTCGTTGTATTCTCATCTATCTTATCAAATACAACTTCCACTTTTCGTCCGTCTTCAAGGTGATACCTAATGATTTCATGAGGAATAATCTCATCATATACGCCTTCAAAATCGAATCCGAAGCTTTTGTCTTTTGCTTCCATTCTGTTTTTGAATTTGCCTCCTACTACAAGGTTATTTTCAGAACTAGGACAGTGCCAGGTTTCATGGGCGAAATTCCATTTCGTAATGTGCTTGGGTTCATTGAAATAATTCCAAACCTTCTCCACCGGTGCTAAAATTGTGATGTCTATTTTAATTGGATCCATAGTTCTATATTTTTAAAAGTTTAAATAAAGAGCTGCCCAAAAATGAGCATCTCTTTATTATCATTAGTTAAATATAAGATTATTTTGCAGATTCTTCATTATAGTTCACCATCCAATGAACACCATACTTATCCTGAAAACATCCGAAGTAGTCTCCCCAGAACTGATCTTCAATAGGCATTTCCACGTTTCCGCCATCAGAAAGTTCTTTAAAAATCCTGTCTGCTTCGCTTTTTGAATCAGGGAAAATAGACACATAATTATTATTTCCTACGGTAAGAGTCTGCCCGAATGCCGGTACAATATCGGAGGCCATTAACAGGTCCCCACCTACAGGCAGAGCGATGTGCATTACTCTGTTTTTTTCTTCTTCCGAAAGGTTTTCTGTTCCGGGAGCATTTCCCATTTTATGAATTCCACCAACGAATTCACCACCGAAAACACTTTTGTAAAAATTGAACGCTTCTTCAGCTGTTCCATCAAAATTTAGGTATGGATTTAATTTAGCCATGATTTTTAATTTTAAAGTTATTATTATAAAATATTGTTTCTACTGTTGATCCATTAAGGATTAATTAATTTACTATGAATAAAAAAACGCTTAATGGTTTAAAAATTTTTCTACTTCCCTGACGGTAAAGTCTATTAAGTTGGCATCAATACTTCCATCAAAGTCCGGCATCATATAAGTACCATGAGTTGCGGGAAGTATCAATAACCGGGAGCCTTTCACCAACCGCCACATTTCGGCAGTATGTTCCGGCTTCATCACATCCTGATCGCCGCTGATAAATAATGCAGGTGATTTGATTGACCTCAGCACTTCATCATTCCAGTCCTGAAAAGTCTGCATCCTTCTACAATCTTTCTCAAAAAGGTTTTCAAGCTTTGAGAAATCAGGATTGAGGCTTAAGAAATTAATTTTAAAAGGTTCCGGCATTGAGTCAAAAGTTGCTTCCTGCATTCCTTCAAAAAAGCCGTCTATCATTCCGCTTCTTTTATAAAAAGCTGAGGCAATCACTAATTTCTCAACAATTCCTGGATGACGATGCCCAATCTGCATTACGGTACTTCCTCCATTACTGAATCCCCAGAATGAAGCTTTTTCAATGTTAAGTTCTGCCAAAAGTCCTGCAACATCGTCTGCATCCTGTTCAAATGTTTCAGGAATATCGCGGTGTTCACTTCTGCCATGGTTTTGTAAATCGATTCCTATCAGCTGGAATTTATCTTCAAGCCTTGCGATGACTTCTTTAAAATCATAAAGCATTGAAGAGCCACCGCCATGGATTAAAACCACAGGTTTTCCTGATCCGTAGATTTCATAGTATAATTGGATTCCGTTGACTTTTTTATAGCCTTTTTCTACTGGATTCATTATTAATATTTAAGATTTTCGTTCACATCATATTTCATTCCCGGATAATCCAAAATTCTGCGCATGAGACCTATCTGCCCGCAGAGGTAGTCTTCACGGCCGATGCACATTCCGACAAAATTGAGTTTTGTTTCTTTAATGAAAGGGATGCTCATTCCTATTTCAAATATTTCATCCAGCTCTTCATCGGTTACTTCATGAAGTTTTTGAAAGACTTTAGCTGAAATTGTATGAAAGTTTTCTTTCAGTTCAGCCAGGGTTGGATATTTTAAACTTTCATTCAATGCTTTTCCCTGGAAAAACAAATCATTGTAAGGGTCTTCTCCCTGAAGTCCAAGTACTGAACCTAATCCGTAGCGCATGTTGACAAAGTTTCCTGCCATCCATACGATATGATTGGTTTTATTTTCAATTCTTTTCAAGGCATCTTCTTCCGAAATGCCGTCCAAAACGTTCATAAAGCTTTGGGAATGCATTCTGTAAGCCGGAATAACGAGCTCCATTTTTTTTGATTTTGGTGTGTTCATTTTTAATCAGAGATTAGAAGTTAGAGGTTAGTAGGTTGGAGAAACGCAAAGGCGCTAAGAGTTTTACAAACCATTCGCTTTTAAGGCGCGGGGATTTTATCTGCGATAAAATTGTACTCACCTTAAAAGATAATACTAATATTTCAGTGAAGTACTTGTCATTCCTAGCGAAGTAAGCAGTCTAAAAATAGCATGTTATTTTATAGCACCCGGTTTTCCTAAAATTCTGCGGAGATAACCCAGCTGCCCACTGTGATAGATTTCATGAAGGCTTAAGGTTGATATATCTTTAACCATTTCAGGTTTAAAACTCTTAAGTGTGTTGAGCTTTGCTTCCAGTTTATCCTGGGATTGCTTAAGATAGGATTTTAAATCTTCGAAACTAATCAATTTATCTTGATGATCTAAAGCAATTTCACCCCTGTTATAGAAAGAAAATTTTTCACTATCCCAGACAGATTCTTCTCCTAAAATATTCAGTAATGGATTTCTGATGTAAATTAAATGTCCAAGGATCCAGTTCATACAATTGGCTTCACCATTGGGAAAAATCATAGATTCTTCGTGGGTAATACCATCGATATTCATCGTAATCACAAAATAATTACTGGTTATCTGATTTTTTATGATTTCTATATCGTTTGATTGTGTTTCCATATGATATATTTTGTGGTGTTATGGATTATTCTGCAGGGATCTGAGAAGCATCACCATGCACTACTTCCCACTGATGGCCGTTGATATCAGCAAAACTGCTTTGATACATCCATCCGTAATCTACAGGTTCACTGTATTTTGACCCTCCGTTTTCGATCGCTGTTTTTACCATACCGTCTACTTCTTCCCGGCTGTTGACTCCGATAGCAAGAAGTACCTGTGTTGTATCTCCTTTAGCAAAAGGTCTGTTGGTAAAGGTTTGGAAAAACTCTTCTTTAAGAAACATAGTGTAGATATAATTTTCTTTCATGACTACGCATATTGCTTTCTCATCTGAAAACTGTTCATTAATAGAAAAGCCAAGCTTCGTCCAGAATTCTCTGGTTTTTTGAACGTCTTTTACAGGTAAATTGACGTAAATATCTGTAATATTCATTTTGTAAATTTTAGTGGTGATTGTTATCCAAAATTACCGGGATTTGGTAAGAATGTGCTTGCCATAGGGCAAGATTTATTTTTTATTTGGATTAATTTATTCAGCAGGCATTTGAGACATATCTGCAAAAGTAATATTCCAGCCATGCCCATCCGGGTCCCAGAAGGAGTTCTGATACATCCATCCATAATCCTGAGGTTCTTCATGCTGCCGTGCGCCGTTCTCTACAGCAGTGTTTACTATTTCATCTACTTCTTCACGGCTGTTCAAACCTACCGCTACAAGAACCTGACTGGTATTTTCTTTGGCAACCGGTTTATTGGTGAAGGTCATAAAATAATCTTCCTGCAGAAACATCACATAGATGGTATCATTCAAAACAACGCAGGTTGCTTTATCATCAGAGAATTGTTCATTGATAGAAAAACCTACCTTAGTCCAGAATTCTTTGGTTTTCTGTACATCTTTTACCGGAAGGTTGACATAAATTTGGTTGACTTTCATTTTTCGTAATTTTAGTGTTAATCTGTAATCCAAAATTACCGAGGTGCAATGAAAATCTACTTGCCATAGGGCAAGATTTAAATTTTCTTAGGATGAGAGACGATTTCCTTACGGATACGGCTCAGAGAAGTATCTGTAACTCCCAGATAGGACGCTATTTGTTTCAAGGGGGCAAATTGTATGACTTTAGATTTTTGCTCCAGCAGATTAAGGTATCTTCTGGTGGCAGAAAGGGTAAACATTTCTACAGATCTTTGTTTGTAGGCAAAAAGCTCCTGAGACATCCACGATCTTCCCCATTCCCTGAGGTTTGGGATTTTATGGAACAACTCCTGGAAGGTATCATAATCCAGCCTCCAGCACTCGCAGTCGGTAATACAAACAATATTTTCCTGAGACGGAACCCGCTGAAACATTGACAAAACCTCAATAATGACTTCATTTTCTACAAAAAAGTGGGTTGTTACTTCATTTCCGTTGAAATCATTCACATAGGAACGCGCCAATCCGCTTTCAAGAATATAATATTCATTGGCTGTTTTTCCTTCCTCAAGAATGAAATCACCTTTCTGGAAAGATATTTTTTCATGAGCCTGGAATATTTCAGCAAGCTCTTCAGGGAAAAAAAAGGGGAAATCATAGCAGGTTTCTAAAGCTTTATTGGTCATTTGGTGTCAATTTTTTAAGTCTTTAAAAGTAAAATTTTTAATTGAATTCAGAGCAAAAAACATTAAACAAAGCATTGAATATTTTCATAAAAAGCACATACCCTATTGAAATTAAATACATTTCAAATCTTTTTGTTTTTAAACAGTTATTTGAAACATACTATCTCTGACCACCCCGTCAAAAATTCTTTGAATTTTCGCCACCCCTCCGGAGGATGGGAATGACTATCTCCCGATACAGTCATTGTTAGCTTTTTACAGGAAATATTTTTTTAAAACAGGGAAAGCTGTATTGATTTTGGAGCAGTGGGTTTCTGGGCATCGCCGAATACCGTTTTCCCACCAAAACGCCATGAATTTTGTCTTTCTTCTTCAATTACCTGCTGAATATCAAAATCCGGTGTAAAGTCTTTTTCTGCTTCAGTGACAATCTGGTGAAGCTTGTTTAAAGAATTCAGCTTATCAGAGTTTCCCAGCCTGGATTTTTCAATTCCTTTTCTGAGAATGCTGATACTTTCATCATACGTATTGATCGGAACAGGGAAAGGATGTCCGTCTTTACCACCATGAGCAAAGGAAAACCTTGCCGGATCTGCAAATCTTGACGGTGCTCCGTGAATCACTTCACTTACCAAAGCCAAAGACTGCATGGTTCTTGGACCTACTCCTTCCAGCATCAGCAGGTCTTCAAAATTCTGTGGCTGCTGTTCTCTGGTAACATACAGCAGTGCTCCGAGACGTTTCAGATCAACATCAGAAGCCCGAACATCATGATGAGCAGGTAGAATCAATCTGGCAAAATCTTTCATCACCTCAGCCGAATCGGTATGGGAAATATTCAGAATTCCTTTTCTGTTATCCGAGGCTTCGGTATCCGTAAGGTTAAGAATTCTCCCTCTTGAAATCCCATTAATTCCTGTGTGGGGCTGTTCTACAAAAGAGGTAATGTTTTCCGAGTGCCAGTGGTAACGTCTTGCTGTTCCGTCAGATTCATGCATCCCCTGCTGAATGACGCTCCAGTTTCCGTTGTCTGAAAGAATGAAATTGTGTAAATACAGCTGGTAACCATCCTGGATGGCCGTATTATCTACTTTTGCAGAAAGCTTGCTGGCTCTTACCAGTTCTGTTCCGTTCAGTCCGGTTTTATCTGCAATTTTAATAAGCTCTGATGGAGTTTCGCGGGAAAACTTCCCTTTTCCGCCACAGATATAAAGCCCCAGCGACTGAGAATTTGGGTTGACAGAACGTTTTAAAGCTCCCATAACGGAAGTGGTAATCCCTGAAGAATGCCAGTCCATTCCCATCACGGCTCCAAAACTCTGAAACCAGAATGGATCTGCCAACCGGCGTAGAACCTCATCTTTACCATAATCCATGAGAATGACTTCAATAATGGACAGCCCAAGAACAGACATACGCTCATACAGCCATGGCGGTACTTTGCCATAGTGAAGGGGTAAATCTGCAGTTCCTGAACGTTTCATTCTATTATCAAACTGTAAAGGTAGGTTTTATTCATCTTATTATTTAATGATCCGGATCATTAATAATGTTTAATTACGGTAAAACATACTGATTCATAAAACTGTTTTTATTGGTGAGACAGTATATTGATCAGCTTTTCAAATGGATCTCTGACAAAAAACCTGCGAACTCCCCAGTCCTCATTGGTAAGTTCGTAAGTGACTTCAAAACCGGCCTTTTTCATCTTTTCATACACTTCATCCACATTATCCACTTCGATGGAAAGATCAGGAACTTCCGTATCGTTTCCACCCTGTTCAGCAAAGCTGATCTGAACTTTGGCTTCTTCCTCATTACCCAATGTTTTAATCCAGCCATGATCCATCAAAACATCCAGTTCTAAAATATCCTGATAAAATTGATGGGCTCTGGAAAGATCATTGGTTTTAATATTGACTACGATTCTTTTTACCATGTTCAATTTTTTTGATTAAAAAAGCCTTGCAAAATCATATTCACAAGGCTTTTCTACAAAAATTATTTTATTATTTCAATGCTGCAAGAGCGGCATCGTAATTAGGTTCATTAGCAATTTCCGGAACCTGCTCAGTATATACTACTTTATTGTTTTCGTCAGTAACGATCACGGCACGGCTCAGTAATCCTTTCATAGGAGAATCTGCGATAGTCACTTCATAATCGTCCCCAAAGCTGCTTCTGAAGTCTGAAAGTGTTTCTACATTATTCAATCCTTCTGCCGCGCAGAATCTTCCTAATGCAAATGGAAGGTCTTTAGAAACATTGATGATCACCGTATTATCAAGTTTTGAAGCTTCCTCATTGAATTTTCTGGAAGAAGCGGCACAGGTAGGGGTATCAATGCTTGGGAAAATATTGAATACTTTTTTCTTTCCGTCAAAATTTTGAAGTGTTTTTACATTTAATCCTGAATCTACCAATGCAAAGTCTTTTACAGTGGTTCCTACTGATGGTAATGCTCCTATTGTGTGTACTTCGTTTCCTTTTAAAGTGATTGTCGTTGACATAATATTTATTTTTTTATTTTTTCAAATGTAATCAAAAAAGAAAGTTTTTCCGGTTTTATTATGGTTAAATTAATCTTAAAGTGAAAATAAAAAACATCTTATTGATAATCAGTTTTATCAGACATAATTACTATATAACTACAGCCTCAAAAAAGCCTGATTTTAAGGACAAAAAGTTCAGCCTCTGAACATTATAAAATTATTTCTAAAATAAATATAACCGGAAGGTGAACATAAATTAAGCAGATATCAATATAAAGAGTCAAAAGCCTCTTTTTTTTATGGAAATATCTTAAATAAAACAATGATATTTACTAAATTTGTGGGACTTAAAATTTCAAATAAAAAATAACAGTATAATGTCAGAAAAATCAAAAATCTATTACACACTTACTGATGAAGCTCCAATGCTGGCTACTCACTCGTTTTTACCTATCGTAAAAGCTTTTACAAAATCAGCAGATATCGAAATCGCAGTACCGGACATTTCTTTGGCAGGAAGAATTTTAGCCAACTTCCCTGAGTTTTTAAAAGACGACCAAAAGATCGGTGATGCTTTGGCAGAACTTGGAGAATTGGCAACAAAACCTGAAGCCAACATCATTAAGTTACCGAACATTTCTGCTTCTGTACCTCAATTGGATGCAGCGATTGCTGAATTACAAGGTAAAGGTTTCGCAGTTCCAAACTATCCTGCAGAGCCTAAAAATGACGAAGAAAAAGCAATCAAAGCTAAATATGCCAAAGTATTAGGAAGTGCTGTAAACCCAGTATTAAGAGAAGGAAACTCTGACAGACGTGCTCCAAAAGCTGTTAAAAACTATGCAAAAGCAAACCCTCACAGAATGGGTAACTGGGCATCTGACAGCAAAACTGACGTAGCTCACATGAACAATGGTGATTTCTACGGTACAGAAACTTCTACAACGTTAGAAAATGCTACCAAATACAGAATCGTATTCAAAGGAAACGACGGTTCTGAATCTGTATTGAAAGACTTCGCAGGTCTTCAGGCTGGTGAAGTAATTGACTCTTCTGTAATGAACCTTAATGCATTAAGAGCGTTCGTTCAGGAAGCTATCGAGGAAGCTAAGAAAAGAAATGTACTTCTTTCTGCTCACCTTAAAGCAACAATGATGAAAATCTCTGACCCAATCATTTTCGGGGCTATCGTTGAGACTTTCTTCAAAGAAGTATTTACAAAATATGCTGAGACTTTCAAGTCTTTAGACATCAATCCAAATAATGGTCTTGCGGATCTTTTTGAAAAAATCAAAGGAAATGCTCAGGAAGCTGACATTAAAGCTGATATTGAAAAAGCTCTTGCTGAAGGACCTAGAGTGGCAATGGTAAATTCTGACAAAGGAATTACCAACTTCCACGTACCTTCTGACATCATCGTCGATGCCTCTATGGCTGCCCTTGTAAGAGGAGGAGGTAAAATGTGGAACAAAGACGGAAATGAGGAAGATACCGTTTGTATCATTCCAGACCGTTCTTATGCTGGTTTCTATCAATCTGTGATTGATGATATGAAAGCGCACGGAAAATTAGACCCTACCACTATGGGATCTGTTCCAAACGTAGGTTTAATGGCTCAGAAAGCTGAAGAATATGGTTCTCACGATAAAACTTTCCAAGTAGCTGCTGACGGAACTGTAGAAGTTCAGGACGAAGCTGGAAACATTCTTCTTTCTCAGAAGGTAGAAAAAGATGATATCTTCAGAATGTGTCAGACTAAAGATGCTCCTATCCAGGACTGGGTAAAATTAGCTGTAAACAGATCAAGATTATCTGATACTCCTGCTATCTTCTGGTTAGACAAAGGAAGAGCTCACGACCGAGAAATCATCAAAAAAGTAGAGAAATATCTTGCTGATCATGATACAACAGGTCTTGACATCAGAATCCTTGATGTAAAAGATGCTATGACTGAAACGTTGAAAAGAGCAAGAGAAGGTAAAGATACAATCTCAGTTTCCGGAAACGTATTGAGAGATTATTTAACAGACCTTTTCCCAATCCTTGAGCTTGGTACTTCTGCAAAAATGCTTTCTATTGTACCATTGATGAACGGTGGTGGTTTATTTGAAACTGGTGCCGGAGGTTCTGCTCCAAAACACGTTGAGCAGTTCTTAGAAGAAGGATACTTAAGATGGGATTCTCTAGGTGAATTCTTAGCGCTTCAGGCTTCTTTAGAGCACCTGGCACAAACTCAGGGAAATACGAAATCTCAGGTTCTGGCTGATGCATTGGATGAAGCTAACGCTAAATTCTTAGCTACAGATAAATCTCCTGCAAGAAAAGTAGGTCAGATCGATAACAGAGGTTCTCACTTCTATTTAGCAATGTACTGGGCTGAAGCACTAGCTAACCAGACTGCAGATGCTGAACTGGCAGCTCAGTTTGCTCCGGTTGCTCAGGCAATGCAGGAAAACGAAGAAGTAATCAATGCTGAATTAATTGGTGCTCAGGGTAAACCTCAGAACATTGAAGGATACTACAAAACTGACACATATAAAACGTATGCAGCAATGAGACCTAGTACGGTTTTAAATGAAATCATTGACGGAATTTAATTGTTCGTTTTGATATAAATGAAAGCTCCTTTTTAAGGAGCTTTTTTTTGTAACCACTCCGGAATTTAAAAACTGAACTATTTAAAAACCACCCCGTCAAAAATTCTTTGAATTTTTGACACCCCTCCAGAGGAGGGGAATAGTGAGTACATATATACTCATCAAGATCAACGCATCCCTAATTCTAATTCCTGCAATCTAACATCTGCCACCTTACCTGTCTTCCACAATTACTCTCCTATGCTCCCTGCCCCAGTTGATCATTTCCTGAATAATATTTCCAAAGGTTCGGCAGTATTCTGTAGGTTCGTATTCTATTAAAACAGGAGTTTCCGGGTAAACGGTGCGTTTTAGCAGTTTATTCAGTTCCATATCTTTCAGTTCTTTGGAAAGCATTCTGGTAGTAATTCCGGGAATACTTCGTTCAATTTCCCTGAAACGTCTGTTTCCGTTACAAAGTGAATTGATAACAGGAATACGCCATTTTCCTCCGATAAAATAAAGGGTATCCTGCAAGGCTCTAAGTTCTTCTGTCTGATCTCTTTCCATAGCTGCAAAGTTAAGTGATATCAAGAATGATACTGGTATACTCTGTGATACTGGTTACAAAAGTATACCATTTTGAAATAACTTTGTCAAAAAATTTTACAATGAAAAAATTAACCCATAAACTGGCTATCGTAACAGGAGGAAACAGCGGAATAGGATTCGCTGCAGCCAAAGAACTTATCTCAGAAGGAGCAACCGTAATCATTACCGGAAGACGAAAAGAAGCTGTAGAAAAAGCAGCTCAGGAACTTGGAGCAATCCCGTTCATAGCAGACCAGTCTAATCTTGATGATATTGATCTGTTGAAGAATGAAGTAGAGAAAAAGTTCGGTAAAGCAGATATTCTGTTTATCAATGCAGGAATTACCGGAACTCTGACTCCTATTGAAAATATGGATGTTGAAAATTTCGATCAGGTGATGAATATTAATTTCAGAGGAGCTTATTTTACATTAAGCAAATTCATACCATTGTTAAATGATGGTGCTTCTGTCATCTTTTTATCTTCTATTGTTGCGTCCACCTATAAACCCAACAGTTCAGCTTATCAGGCAAGCAAAGCCGCGTTGAATTCTATTGCCAAAACGGCAGCAGCAGAATTGGCTCCAAGAAAAATCAGAGTGAATATGATAAGTCCGGGTCCGATAAAAACAGAAATCATGAGTAAAGCAGGCCTGGATGAAGAAACTTTGAAAAATATCCAAAACCATCTCATAGAACAGATTCCAATGAAGAAAATGGGAACCGCTGAAGAGATTGCCAAACTGGTTACCTATTTGTCAGATGATCAGATTTCAGGCTATGTCACCGGAACTGAAATTGTGATAGATGGTGGTATTACTTTATAAACAACAGATTTAATCAAATCCCGGTAATTGTGTTACCGGGATTTTTCTTGTAGATTTTCGGGGTTAAAAATTCCGGATTCGCCTTTTGATTTGTCCAGCTCGGACAGTTTTCCGTTTCACAGCATGTACTACCCGCCTACTTTTGATCCAGAAAAATAAAACAATACTCATTATGGATACCGTAAAGAAAAAAAGAAATCCCATTGCCATCGTATTTCTGGCTATTCTAGGAATTTTCGGAGGGTTGCAGTTATTCAGCACACCTTTGGAAGGAAAACCGGTTACAGGAAAAATTGAAGCGCCAAAGGAAGTGATCAGTATTCTTGAAAACTCATGTTTCAGCTGTCATTCCAACCAGCAGAATTTAAGCTGGTATGATAAACTTGCTCCTGTTTCCTGGGCTGTAAACAAAGATATCAAAAGAGCCAGAGAAGTCTTGAACTTCTCAGAATGGGAAAAGTTATCTCCTGCAGAACATCAGGGAAAAATGTACGCTATCCTCAATATGATGCAAAGTGGTAAAATGCCTCTCCATGAGTACACCCTTCTGCATCCTTCAGCCAAGATTACAGCAAAAGATATTGAAACGATCAAAAAATATACCCTTTCATTATCCTCAGTACAACCTTCTATACAAAATAAAACTGTGCCCAATTCACCTTCTGCAGCTAAAACTGACCTAGCTCCAGCTCAATTTCCGGTTTCTCCCAATGGAGTTCAATATACTCCTGATTTTAAAAATTGGAAAGTCATCAGCATGAGTACTCTTTTTGACAATTCCATCCGTGTAATCTATGGAAATGACATCGCTGTAAAAGCGGTAGAAACTGAAGATTTTCATCCTTGGCCGGACGGAAGTATTGTAGTAAAATCTGTGTGGAAGCAACAGGAACTTCCAAATGGGGAAATCAGACCCGGGAAATTTATCAATGCGCAGTTTATGGTCAAAGATTCCAAGCAATATCAAGATACTGAGGGTTGGGGATTTGCGAAATTCTCAGGAGATGATCTCCATCCAACAGGAAAAACGGCTTCCTTCGCCAAAGAATCCTGCATTGCCTGCCACAGACAACTCGCAGAAAAAACAGGATACCTGTTTGATGTTCCCATGAAAGTAAATACCCAAAGACTAATTCAAAATTTACAGAAGAAATGAAAAATATGATCTTTATCTTACTGGTAAGTCTTATTGCTCTTACCGCCTGCAGCAAAGAAAATAGTGATATGAATAATGGCCTTTCAAGGGTTGTCTTTGACCCGGGACCTCTCAAATTTATCTCTAATTCTTTAAATCCTAAAAAAGAAACTATGTCTGCCTTATATGGGAACGAAAAAGCACTGGAATCTTTAACAAAAGAAATCCAGACCCCTGAAGCAGGTGCTGTGATGAAACTGGTAACCTGGAAGTATCATGATAATCCTCAATATATCGGAGGAACCATCACCGGAGAATTGATAAGTATTGAAACTGTTCAGGCTGATCATCTTGGAAAGGTTTCCTATGATATAAAAAATAGTCTACCACAAAACAGCTCACCCAATAAAGAAGAAAGAATACAGTATTTTATGAGTTATCGCCCTGTAAACAGGCCTTAATAAAAAACTACAGTTTCACTATTTATCATAATATTTTAAATAAAAAAGGTTAATTTAACCTTTTCAAATCAGCAGATTTCATGCAACAGCAAAAAATAAAAATCTCACAAGCTATTATCTGGATAAGCTCCATTTTCCTGGGTATTTTATCATCCGTACCTCAGTTGGCATCCCATCAATTCGACTGGAAAGAAGCCGTGGTCAACTCAGCTATTACGGCAGCATTTTCGGTGATCATGTGGTACGTCAATATTTATATGCTGAACCGCACCACAAAACGCAGACAGCATATCTCGTATTCAAGATTGATGGTAGTACTCGCTTTTGGTATGGTAATTATGTTTGGCCTGGCCTGGATTCAGCAGCTGATTCTCTCCCATATTAATTTTGGTCCGGTGATGCTGATGATCGAGGTAAGAGGAATCCTGATCAATCTGGTGTGCTATATGTTCCTGAGCCTTCTTCAGAATAATTATACAGGACAACAGGTACAGCTTGAACTGGAAAAGGTAAAAAGTGACAATTTAGGAGCTCAATATGAATTGTTAAAACAGCAGATCAACCCTCATTTTCTTTTTAACAGTCTGAACACATTAAAACTGATGGCCGAAACCCGTGATGAAGAAACTGTTGATTTTATTGTAAAATTATCTGATTTTTACCGATTTACACTGGAAAGCAGAAAACTGGACCTCATCAGCGTTCAGGAAGAAATGAAAATAGTAGATTCTTATTTATTCCTTCAGAAAGCCCGTTTTGGAGAAGGAATTAAGTTCACCAACGAACTTGGAAAAGAAACCGTCCAAACCCTTATTCCTCCTTTTACGCTTCAGCTTTTGGTGGAGAACTGTATCAAACATAATATTGTTTCTCAAAGCAAACCTTTACATATTAAAATTTACACTGCTGATGATCATATTGTAATTGAAAATCCTATACAGCGAAAAGTGAATCCTGAAGATTCTTTGGGAGTTGGTCTTGACAATATTAAAATGCGTTACAAACATTTGCTGGAAAAGGATATTATGATTAACTCAGACGAAAAAAAGTTTCAGATAAAATTACCATTAATCCATGAATATAATCATTATTGAAGATGAATTCCGGGCTGCAAAATCCCTGCAGAATTTGATATCAGACTTAAAACCGGACTCAAAAATACTGGGTGTTTATGACAGTATTGAAACAAGTATTGAAGGCTTAAAGGACATTAAACCCGATCTTATTTTTATGGATATCCATCTTTCGGACGGACTTTCCTTTGAAATTTTCAAATCGGTGGAGATCACCTGTCCTGTGGTTTTTTGTACTGCTTTTGATCAATATATGCTAGATGCTTTTAAAAGTAAAGGCGTTGATTATGTTTTAAAACCATTTTCAAAAGAAGATATTGCCGAAGCTCTGAGAAAGGTTGACGAATTGAAAAAATTCTTCCAGAAGAATGATCTTCCGGATCTGGAATTTATCATACAGAAAATGAATCAGCCTGCGGGTAAAAGCAACTTCCTGGTCTTTAAAAATCAGAAATATACTACGATTCCTACTGAAGACATTGCGTATTTTTATATCCACAATGAGATCACCCATCTGGTTACGTTCACCAAAGAACAGTTTCCCCTTACGCAGCCTTTGGGACAAGTGGCAGAACAGGTGTCTGACAAGCAGTTTTTCAGAGTTAACAGACAATATCTTGTTAATTTTAAAGCCATTAAGGAGATGGAACATTATTTTCAGCGTAAAATACTGGTAAAACTCACTATTGAAACCCCTGAAAAACTTTTGATTAACAAAGAAAAGACCCATAGTTTTTTTACTTGGCTGGAGGATAGATAAAGCAGTAAGGAAGATGGAGGATGGATGCTGGAAGTACTTGAAGACAAAGTCTTATTTAAATAAATTATAGCCCTGATTGAGATGATCAGGGTTTTCTTTTGCTTTAATTTTTTTAAGATTCATTACTCGTATTTTTACTATCAAAAAATATAACCACCAATTCCTTTTTGCACTCCAAAAACTTCCTTCCTCTCTCTTCCAGCATACAGCCTTTAAATACTTCCCCCTACAATTTCCGGATTCACCTCCTAATTTGTCCGGTTTACCCTTTTTTGCATTCTTTTGCCTTTGAAGAGTATCTACTTTTGAATCAAATTAAAAGACATGATACTAAAAAACTTAATCACAGTAAGCGCTTTCACCGCATTACTATTTGCTACCTCAGCATTTATCCATCAAAATAAAGAACAAAAGACATCACAATCTCAAGCTTCTGGGAATAACGGATTTGCTGTTTTGGAACTTTTTACTTCAGAAGGCTGCTCAAGCTGTCCTCCTGCTGATGAGCTGATGGGAAAAATTGAAAAAGAATATAGGGGTGAACCTGTGTATCTAATCTCCTACCATGTTGATTACTGGAACCGCCTTGGGTGGAAAGACCGATTCAGTAGTGCTGAAAACTCTCAACGACAACAGCAGTATAGCCGTATATTGAATTCTCAGGTTTATACTCCGCAGCTGGTAGTCAATGGAAAAACAGAATTTGTAGGCTCTGATGAAAACAATATCAGAAATGCCATTCAGAAAGTCTTGTTTGCTTCTAAAAAAACAAATGTAGAATTATCTGCAACCGTTTCTCAGAATGCAGTTAATGTTCAGTATAAAGCCTCTTCCACCGATCCTCAGAATATACTTCTTATTAATTTGATTGAAAAACATTCTTCTACTCAGGTAGGAAAAGGTGAAAATGAGGGACGTCATCTTCATCATTGGCAAATTGTTCATAAGCAAAACCTCATCTCATTGAATAAAAAGCAGGAAGGAATCACAACATTTAAACTGCCGGAAGGCTTTTCTCCGGAAAACTGGGAAGTCATCGCTTTTATTCAGAATAGGAGAACGGGAGAAATCTCAGGATCAGCAAAAACAGCTTTTAAATAAAATACTGTACAATTTAATTATCACTAAAAATTACAACAATGAAAACAAAAACTACAAAAATTATCTATTGGTCAGGTGCTATTTTTATGTCATTATGGTTTGGGGCCAGCGGTTTCTTTGAACTGACAAAAAATTCGGTGGTGTGGGACATTACTCAACAGCTTGGCTATCCGCCTCATTTCATTTATATATTAGGTGTTTTTAAAATTGCTGGAGTTCTGGTTCTTCTGCTTCCCAATAGATTATTAAGATTGAAAGAATGGGTATTTGCAGGAATGTTCTTTGATATTCTTTTTGCTTTCTTTTCAAAAATTGCGGTCCTGGGTTTTCCGTCTACGGTAGATGCAATTGTTGCCTTTTCTGTGTTAACGGTAACTTACATCATGTTCAGAAAGCTTTATTCTCCTGAATTGGTATTTGGAGAGGCTTGATAGGCATACAATTCTAATTTTTTCTTATGTTTGAAACAGATCCTTCCGTTGCCTGGGAGGATCTGTTGTTTCAGTGAGGTGATGAATAAGTTTTGGCTGAAGGCGGATAGAGGAATACTGTTTTTGAAAGCGGACTAAAGTCCGCTGCTATTGATTGTATTGCATGTATGATGTATCATCCCGTTTTTGACCACCCCGTCAAAAATTCTTTGAATTTTTGCCACCCCTCCGGAGGAGAGGAATACTGAGCACATATGTATTAATCAATGTCGATATATCACTTATTCCTAATCCTCTTATCCTTTCACCTTCAGCCTATTACCTAATTCATAAAACTTTCCGGGAACCATTCAAATGCTGTTGCTTTTTTCTTTGTGTATCCCAAACCTGGCCATGGTAAATGATAAGCAAATGCTCTGATCCTAGTATCTGCCAATTGTTGAAGGAGTTTTTTTCTTGATGCCGTTGCAATATCCAGATCGGTGTCACCGAAATAGCCCCATTCAGGATGTGGAAAAAGAATGACATCAGAATGAATCAAATCTGCGATATAGATCAGCTTTTCATTTTCTGAAGAGATGGTTGTAACCGTTAAACCGGGAGTGTGACCAGGTGCCAGCTGAAAACTAAAACACTCATATAGTGGATGATTAAGGTCATAAAATTTCAGTTTAGGCTGAATCGTTTTCAAAATATTCTGAATGGCAGGAATAATCTGATTAAGAAATCCAGGTTGTGTTTTCAAAGCACTGTTACTGAAATCTTTGATGGAAGCTTTCATCCAGAAATCATGTTCTATCTTAGAAATAAAAATATCAGCATTGGGGAAAATAAACTGATTTTGTTTATCCACTACTCCACCAATGTGATCCGGATGGGCGTGAGAGATGAAGACATCAGTAACATCTTTCGCGGAAAATCCTGCTTTTTGGAGACTTTTTAATAGAAATCCGGTTCTTTCATCAGCAAAAATCCCCATTCCGGTATCGAATAAAATGAGTTTATTTTTTGTTTTAACTAATAGAATATTCATCGCCATATCGATATAATTTTCCGGTCTGAAATTGTTTTTAAGGATTGATTTCAATTCTGTAATATTTCCTCTGGGAGCGAATGAGTTAAGGTTTTCTTCATGAATATATCCGTCTGTTAGTACAAAAACTTCCAGTTCACCCAATTTTAATTTTTTAAAACCGGAAAGGTCATCTCCAGTTTTTTCAACAGTTGTTTTAGACTGTGCTATTAAACCGGAAAAAGGAATCATGCTTAATGTTCCTACCAATAATCCGTTCTTTAATAATTCCCTTCTGTTCATAGCTGAGTGTTTTTCATTTTAAAATTTAAAACAAAAAAAACTGAGCTCCTTCATTACCAGGAACTCAGTTTTTATCTAACATAGTCTTTAATTGTTCACCAGTTTCATTGAACCTTCATTGTATCTTTCTCCCACATTAGGGTATTTTTTCAGGATCGCATCAATGGTATCCAGATCTGATTGAGAAAGCTCAATATTAACAGCGGCAATGTTTTCTTCAAGATATTTGATTCGTTTTGTACCAGGAATCGGGATAATATCATCTCCCTGATTCAACACCCATGCTAAGGCAAGCTGGGTTCCTTTTACTCCTTTGGAAGCTGCCAACTCATTGATTTCGTTAGCCAGTTTGGTATTATTTTCAAGATACTCCTGCTGATAACGCGGTAATGATTTTCTAAAATCGTCATCGCCAAGATTCTGCGCTTCATAAATATTGGTAAAAAGTCCTCTTGCCAATGGGGAATAAGGGACTAAAGAAATCCCAAGCTCTCTGATGGTTGGTAAAATCTCTTTTTCAACATCTTTGGTAAGGATGGAATATTCTGACTGTAAGGCGGCAATAGGGTGAATTTTGTTCGCTTTTCTGATAGATTCTGCAGAAGCTTCAGATAATCCAAGATATTTAACTTTTCCTGCCTTTACCAATTCTGCCATTGCTCCTACCGTTTCTTCTACAGGAACATTAGGATCTATTCTGTGGGCATAATACAGGTCAATGGTATCAATCTTTAATCTTTGAAGACTTAAATCTACTGCCTGTCTGATCCATTCCGGAGAGCCGTCGAAGTATGTTCCGGGAGCTCCACTGTGACTTGCTTTACCATCTTTAAACCTGAATCCGAATTTGGTTGCAATAAAAATCTTATCTCTGTTTGGCACTAAAACCTTGGAGATCAGTTTTTCATTTTCTCCATTAGCATACATATCTGCTGTATCCCAAAAGTTGACGCCTAAATCCAGCGCTCTGTGCAGGGTATTGATACTTTCCTGCTCGTCTGTAGGACCATAAGCAAAGCTCATTCCCATACATCCTAAACCGATTGCTGATAACTGTTCTTCTGTGTTTCCTAATTTTTTAAATTTCATGATAGGTATGATTTAATTTTATATGACAAAATTAGAACATCCGGAAACCAACCACGATATAGAATTCAAACTAAGAATTATAAAATTCAAACAACATCCATTCTTAAGGCATTGGGAGTAATTCCGGTTTGTTTTTTAAAATAATTGGTGAAATAAGCAGGTTCTTCAAAGCCTAATCCGTAGGCAATCTCAGAAATATTCCAATCCGTATGTTTCAGCAAGGCATTGGCTTCCTGAATAATCCTTGCGGTGATCTGCTGGCTGGTTGTTTTTCCTGTAATCTCTTTTACCGAACGGTTCAAAGAATTCACATGAATGGAAAGACTTTGAGCATAATCATTCGGGGTTTTTAATTTCAAAAAGGCCTCAGGGCTGTCGATAGGAAACTGTCTTTCCAATAGTTCCATAAACAAGGACGCCACTCTTTGGGAAGCATTCTGATAAGGTTCAAAGCTTTCTGCCGGCTGCATTCTCATTGTTTCATGTATCATCAGATGAAGATATGCTCTCAACATATCATACTTGTGGATATAATCTGACTGAATCTCCATCATCATTTTGATATACATCTCAGAAAGTATCTTCTGCTGCTCTTCATCGACAAAGAAAACAGGTGTTCCTCCAATCTTGAACAGCGGAGAATCCTGAAGGTTTCCCATACGGCTTCCATTGTGGAGAAACTGATCGGTAAAAAGGCAGAACCAGCCTTTCTGATCCTCATCATCAGCTTCCCAGGAATAAGGAATAATGGGATTGGAAAACAATAAGGCGGGGCGATCTACTTTGATCCATTTATCAGCATAGTGAAGTTTTCCTTTTCCAATGATGAGTGAAATCTTATAATAATCTCTCCTGCTGTAAGGAGTATGCGGAGAGCAATACTCCCGTGAAAAGACATTGAAGTGCCCCATTTTATTCACCCCAACACATTGAGATGCCAGATTAGGAGCATTCCTTTCATAAAAACCATTCAGTGATTCGTGTGATTCCATAAATCAAAGTTATAAAAATCAAACAAATTAAATCATAAAAATTATAGGATTAAAAAATTAAATGGCTGACAATGCTGCCAGCCATTTAAAAGTGAATATTGAGTTGATAATAATCTAATCCCAATCATCATGTCCGTGACCATGATGGTTATTTTGTTTTTTGTAATATTTTTCCTGATTTTTATAATACTTCTCCTGTTGTTTACGGTATTTTTTATAATCGTTTTTGTTTCTTCCGTAAACAATTACAGGATTCTGTCCTCTGTAGTACTTCTTTTTAAAGATGATATACTTTTCTCTACCCAGAATTCTTTCCAGCTCTGAATAACGGTCGTTTCTCCATCTTCCCGGTTCCACCACATACACTCTATTCCAGGTATCATAATCATGATATCTGTCATTTAACACATAAATCTGATTAGCCTGTGTTGTTGAAAGCACAAGATCAGTAATTACTCTTTGCCAGTTGATATCAGAGATACTCCTTCTGTAATCATTATAATAATCTGACTGGGCATAACTTAAGCTGAATGTCCCAACCAATAATGCTGTTAATATTAACTTTTTCATTTCATTCCACTTTAAAAATAATTACCAAGTGATAGTCAATTAAAGTGCCAATTATTAATTACAAATACTAATATTTGTTAAAAAAAACCACAAACAACTGATTATCTTTGAATTATTTTCTGTATTTTTTATTAAATTCTTAAACATTAATTATTTTAAGGTTATGATTATATCCTAAGAATTATTAAGTAACAACCCTATTACATATTAATAATCAACACATTGCAGATTTATAAAAACACATATTTAAGTTTCGTCTAAAAGCCGTAGAGAATTATATATCGTCTGGCGGGCTAAGCCCATTTCTATTGATCCTGGCATACAGATATTTAATGGTAATATCTTTTATTTTTTATTTTTTATCTTTTATCTTTTATCCACTTATGTTATAAAATTCGTTAAGATTCCCATAAATTATTATTTCATATAGTTTAATTTCGTAATTTTAATGAAGAGAATGTTTTTAAAGAAATTTTCTCAAATTATTTTTGATCAACCAAATCTTACATTGTTATGGAAAATATAAAGTTTCAGGTATCTCAATATCAGGATGAATTGCAGCTACTTATCGATGAAAAAAAGGCAGGTTATATGTCTATAGAGGTTGACGGAAGACTGCTTATTGTATATTATACGAAACTTGACGAAGAGCGTGAGGGAAAAGGATACGCTAAACTATTGCTGGATGAACTTGTACGCTACGCAGAAGAAAAAGATTTGCTTGTAGACCCGGAATGTGATTTTGTAAGACAACAGTTTGAAAATCATCCCGCAAGATATAAAGAAATCTGGCATGCCTGATCAGCTTTCCCACCAGGCTGTAAACTTTTGTTCTGACTGATTCAGATCTACCACCTCTCCGATCATCGGAGTGAGGATGTTCAGTTTTTTTTCTCTTCCAAGAGCCGTTATCTTTTGTAAAGGTTCATTCCACGGATGAAGTGCCAATGCAAATTTGGCAGCATGAACCGGGATAATTCGTTCTGCTTTAAGATCAATAGCAGCCTGAATAACATCTTCCGGCAATGTATGGATATACCTCCATGCCTCTCCATATTGTCCATTCTCAAGAACAGCATAATCGAAAGGGCCATATTGTTCGCCTATTGTTTTAAAATGAGAATCATAGCCACTATCTCCGCCTAAGAAAATTCTTTTTGTAGGTGTTATCAGAACATAGGAACTCCATAGCGTATCATTCTGCCTTACCCTTCTGCCGGAAAAATGTCTGGCAGGAGTAAAGACAATTTTTATATTATTTTCCAGGGCAACTTCTGTTCCCCATTCTTCTTCAATAAGTTTGCTCTCAGGATAGCCCCATCTTTCCAGATGTGCCCCTACTCCTAAAGGAATAATGGCCATTCCTGTTCTTTCTCCGATAGATTTTACAGTTGGGTAATCCAGGTGGTCAAAATGATCATGCGTTATCACAAGATAGTCAATATTCGGAATATCTTCAGGTTTAAAAATATCTGATCCTTTGAAAGCCTTATTAAAGTATTTAAAAGGTGATCCATAAAGACTTAGCACAGGATCTATTAAAAAGGAAACTCCATCTGTCTGCAGATAATAAGATGAATGTCCCAGCCAGATCAATACATCCTCGTTTTTATCAATATTTTTCAGATTGGTATGAAGAGATGGAATGGCTGTTAAAGGTTTCAACAACGGATCTTTTTTTCCTAAAAAGAAATCGTAGGTTACTTTCCACATCTTGTAGCCTTCAGTAATGGAAGGAGTATGACTGATATTCCTGAACTGTTTCTTTTTATAAAGTTTTGACTGTCTGATACGCTTCAGCCTCTTCCCTTTTGGCACTCCACCAAATGCCTTCATATTGATCACTATAAAAAAAGTTACCGTCAAAACAGCTATACACGTAATAATCCAGTAAATCATCTGTACGAAATAAATATCAAATGTATTGACTTTTGCTTTTAAATGAAAGTTTATTCCATTTTACTCCATTTTTTAACTAAATTTATCATGTATTTTTAAAAATTTATTACTCGTTTAGCTCGGGATTAATTTTAAACTTTCTATTTTAGCACCCTAAAAAACTCAGATACATTGAAAAATTATTCGGTAATATTTCTCCTCGTTATTTTTTCGTCTTGTGCCTCTATAAAAAAACACAACGAACAACGGGCCTCATGTATTCCACCGGAGCAACTTAAAGAAGATGTGGACTTTGCGTATTCAAAACTACAGCAAATGCACCCTCAATTATACTGGTATATTCCCAGGAAGGAACTGGAACGTAAATTTGACAGTCTTAAACAGACCCTCACCGAGCCTCTTACTCCTCTTCAGTTTTATTTCAAACTTCAACCTGTCATTGCAGGAATTCGGGAAGGACATCTCTCATTGAGAATTCCCAGAAAAAAATTTACCAAAAGTGAAATAAAAAGGCTGGAACATCAGAAAGGGATGTTCAGCCGTTTTGAATATTATATTTCAGGAGATCAGATGTATATTATTCAAAACAAAGATTCTATTGAACATATAAAACCGGGAACTGAAATTTTATCCATCAATAATATTCCTGTATCCGATTATATCAAGAAGTACAGAAGTCTGATCAGCAGTGATGGTGATAATACCACTTTCCACCCGTATTTTTTAAAAGATCTGTTCTTTAATTTTTATACTGCCGAAAATGGATTTGACAGCAAAGCTACTCTTGAAACCCTATACCAGGGAGAAAAAAAGACGTATACCTTAACCAGAGAAACAAAATCTGACGCTGATCTTGAAAAGGATAAGGAAATGCAGAAAAAGACCCCGGAAAAGAAACTGAACGACTATGTAGCTTCCAGTAATTCTTATAACAGAAGTTTTAAGTTTCTGGACAAAGACAGTACTATTGCTTATATTAAGGTGAAAAGCTTTTCAAGGGATTATTCGGATGAGTTTTATAAAAAGACTTTTGCCAAGATCAACCTTGCAAAATCTCCTTACCTCATCATAGATGTCCGAAATAATTATGGCGGCTCCTTGTATGAAATCAATAACCTGTATTCGTATTTAGCTGATGAGCCGTTTACGCTGATCAAGCCTTCTCAGTTAACTTCAAGAAATGCCCCTCTGCGTACCAATTATTTCAGAAAAAGTACTCCTTTAGAGTATGCTCTTAAAAGTATCGCTTATCCGAGTTTTTTTCTTGCGCAGACTTTCAGTACCTATAAAAAGGATGGAAAAGTATTCTACAAGATGAAAGCTGACAAACCTACAAAACCCAAAAAGGATGCCTTCCATGGAAAAATTTTTGTACTGATTAACGGAGGAAGTTTCTCGGCATCGTCTATTATTACCGCCAAACTTAAAAATGATAAAAGAGCAACGCTTGTGGGAGAAGAAACAGGTGGTGCCAATGACGGAACTGTGGCCGGTTTTTATTCCTACCAAAAGCTTCCCAATTCTGAAATCAGATTTCCCATAGGATTACTTTTGGTACAACCTAATATCAGTTTTTCAGATTCACGGAAAGGCGTTGTTCCTGATGTGACTGTTACTGAAAACATGCAGGATATTATTGATAAAAAAGACCCACAGCTGGATTGGATAAAAAACGAAATTGCCAAAGAAAAAGAACATAAAGGACAGTAATGAATATAGATTCGGCGGGCTTTCAGCCCGCCGAACTCTTTTTATCTTTTTAATTCTTCCAAAAGACCTTCAATATATTGGATGTATCTTCCATAGTAGCGCTGATACCAGAACCTTCCAACAATATAAAGCAAAAATAATCCTACGGTTACTGTACTAATTAAGACCACTGCAATCTTCAATTCGCTCAAAGGTTGTGGCCACGGGATAAACTCCAGGACAATAAGGATTTCACACACCAGAAATGGGGCAAAACTGATATAGTATGAGAGGTAATACTGTTTGTTAAGATTGAGCTGCATCACGAGATCTTTCAAAGAATCATAAGTTTTAGGTACAGGATTACTGATTTCATTATACAGTTTAAAAAACTTACTGAAAAAGAAAACAGTAACAATAAGCATGGAGGCAATCAATACGGTTATGTACAACTGAAGTTTAAATGGTCTGCACACAGAGCACACCAGAAAAGCAAAGACAAAGATTCCTATCATCCACCAGAATTCAACACGCATATTTTTACGTATTTTTTCAAGGGGAAGATTCAGTTTATTTCTCTGTTCTATGGTTATTTCAGGAGTTTCCTCCACAATATCTTCGTTCCAGGTATTTTTCAATTCATCGATATTCATTGGATTACTGATTTTAATGTTGGTTGGTTTTTATTTGGCTTAAGATATCTTTAAGTTTATTTTTGGCCCGGTTCATTTTCACTCTTGCATTGCCCTCTGAAATCCCCATTTGTTCGGCAATCTGCTTTCCTGAAAAATCTTCCAGATAATAGAATATAAAAGCCTTATCAATAGAATTAAGCTGATGGATAGCTTTGTACATTTCAGTCAGGCGCTCTTCTTTACGATCATCATAATCTTCCTGGATAATGAGTTGGTTAGAAAAATCTTCATGAGAAATAAAGCTTCTTCTCTTTTCTTTTTTAAGGAAAATAATAGCGGTATTCAAAGCGATTCTGTACAGCCATGTAGAAAATTCACTTTCACCTCTGAAACCGGGAAATGCTTTCCAGAGCTGATAGGTAATCTCCTGAAAAAGATCATCACGATCGTCCTTATCAGTCATATACATCTTAGCAATCTTAAACAGGATTCCTTTATGCTGTCCAATTTTACTGATAAACTCTTGTTCTAATGAGGTCATAGCTTGTTACTCTATAGAGTTAGTTTTCGTTTAAAAAAATTGTTACAGATTTTTACAAAAGAAATAAAAAAACCTGACAGAAAATACTGCCAGGCCTCATTGTGTGTTTTTTAAGTTTTTTTTACTATTTCCTTAGAATAGTATGAGTCGAAATAATTTTTTCTGACCTGGTCAGTTAGTAGAAAAAAAGTAAAAATGTTACATAAAAAAAACAATAAGCTGATATTTTTGATATCAGCTTATTGTTTTTAAGTATTTAATTCTTTTATTATTTAAAATCTAAGAAATCATCTTTTTCAAGATAATGGTTCAGAGCTGTGATAAGCTGAGAAGAGCTAATATCAGCACGCTGTCTTAAAGCAAGATCCACCACATCCTGAATATTTTCATCAGAACACATATAATGAAGTTTGTTATGAAAAACAAAATCAGGTAAGATTTCATTATCATGCTCACCAATATCCAAAGGATCTCCGATAAAAACTTTCATTTCGGGTTTAAACTCATCTGTTGAAGAATAGACTGCATAATTATATTCCGGGTCAAAGGATGCTTGCCTATCCTGTTTGCTCTTTACCAGTTCCAGAAATTCTTCTATAGAATACACCTGATTTTTAAAATCATCCATGTGACATTTTTTTACAACTCAATTTTCTAAAGATAGAAATTTTACAGAATACAGCGTAATTTCTAATTCAGTTTATTTAAAGCCCTCTGCAATGATCCGATATCCAGAAAATGAAGTTTTGCTCCTACTATGATAATGATCAAAAGAACAATTGTCAGAAATAAAATAATAAAAAAATACATGGATACAAACCATATGACAGTATTCAGGATGTTTCCTTTAATTCCCATTTTATTCATGAAAAATTTCTGTGAACGTTCAAACCATGTTTTTTTCTTTTCACGTTTTGGTCTTACTTCAATTCCATTCAGTTCATCTACCCAACGCACTACATCATCAATGTATCTTCCGTACATATAATAGATCCAGTATCTGATAATAAAAGCAATCAACAAAAGGGTAATCAGAAGACTGATCCCGAAAATAGCCAGGTTATATTCCCTGTCAAAATGAAAATTGATCTGGATCAGAGACAAAAGAAATCCAAGCGGGATATAAGAAATATAATATGAGATATAAATTTCTTTCGAGATGAGAAGCTGCGTTTTGAGCGTAAACAGATCATAATTTGTATTGGTACTGTTTTTTCTAAGCAGCTTATACAATTTCAGGAAGCGGGAATAAAAATAAACAATAATAGCAACGGTCAGGATCGTGACAAATACTGAAATCGTTTTAATATTAGAATCCTTAGAGGCGAAAGGAAAACCTGTTAACAGCAAAGGCAGTGTTACAATCATCAGCCAGAATTCAGTTTCCATATTCACTTTCAGCATCTGCAGCGGAGAATGTATTTCCTTCTGTTTTTCCAGAGAAATTTCAGGGGATTCCTGTCCTGTATCTTTATTCCAAAGTTCTTTAAAATTTTCTAAATCCATAGTGTTATTTTTAATAGGAATCTGTTCCCTGTCTTGTAATGATCTCTTTCAGCTTTTCTTTTGCTCTCTTCAGCTTTACCCGTGTATTCACTTCAGTAATTCCCAGCTGTACAGCAATCTCTTTTCCGGAAAAACCCTCTAAAAAAAAGAATATAAGGGCTTTATCAATGGGGCTTAGCTGATGGATAGCTTCATACATCCGCTTCATATTCATATCATCCGTATCATTATAAGGTTCCTGCCGGGCATTCAGCCCATCGACATTCTGATTCTGTATAAAACTACGTTTTTTTTCACTTCGCAGAAAAACAATTGCTGTGTTGAGCGCAGTTCTGTACAGCCATGTGGAGAAATCACTCCTCTTTTGAAAATCACCATATGATTTCCAGGCCTGGTAAATGATCTCCTGATAGAGGTCATTCTGGTCGTCCTTATTATCCATATACATTTTAGAGATCTTGAAAACAACACCTTTGTGCTTTTCAATTTTCTCTAAAAATTCTTTTTCGGGTGAAGACATGATTTACACACTGATCCTTAGATGATATTTCTAAAAAACACCATCTTATTATAACACAAAACTCTAATTTCCGGCATTAAGTTAAAAAAATCCTCAACAAACCAAGATGTTTATTGAGGATTTTTATTTTATGTTAAATACAGTTTCAGTCAGAATCAGAAAATATAATCTGTACTTAAAAAGTTAGAATCATGTTCTCTGACAATAGTATTCAGCAGCTCTTTGTTGGAATCTGTCAGTTTTGCCGCCACCAGAGACCGGATGGAGAATGAACGGAGTGCATCAAAAACAGAAAGTGTTCCTTCTGCACTGTCTTTTCTTCCTGTAAATGGAAAAACATCGGGGCCTCTTTGTGCCTGACAGTTGATATTGACACGGCTTACAAGATTTACAAAAGGATCAATCAGTCTTGCTACTTCATGAGGATCTTCACTGAAAATACTTACCTGCATTCCGTGGGAAGCATTCACCTGATATTCTATAGGCTCTTCTATATCTTCGAAGGGAACAACAGGAATCACAGGACCAAACTGTTCTTCATGATAAAGTTTCATCTCACTGTTTACAGGATATACAACTGCCGGGAAAACAAAAGATTCATCTGTATAGCCTCCATCTTTATTCAGTACTGCAGCTCCTTTCTGTAAAGCATCATCAATACATTCTTTCAGATAAGCCGGTTTATTGACCTCCGGAAGTGGAGTTACTTTCACCTCTTTTTCCCATGGCAGCCCGGCCTTCAAAGCAGAGACAGCAGCACTTAATTTTTCTGTAAACTCCAATGCCACTTCTTTCTGAACAAATATCAGTTTCAATGCTGTACAACGCTGCCCGTTGAAAGAAAGTGCTCCTAAAATACACTCACTTACTGCTACATCAAGATTTGCATTTTTAGTAACGATGGCTGCATTTTTAGCATCCAGACTCAGGATGGCTCTTAAACGGTTTACTTTCGGGTGTAATTTTTTTAATCCGTTCGCCACTTTACTGGAACCGATAAAAGCCAGAACGTTCACTTTTCCGCTTTCCATAATCGGAGTGATGATTTCTGAACCTTTTCCATATAATGTATTCACCGTTCCTTTCGGGAAGGCTTCTTTGAAAGCGTTCAATAAAGGATAATGAGCAAGGACGCCATGTTTTGGAAGTTTAAACAGGATGGTATTTCCCATGATCAAAGCCGGAATCAATGTGGTAAAAATTTCATTGAGAGGATAATTGAAAGGTCCCATACTTAACACCACGCCAAGCGGAGCCCTTCTGATCTGTGCAATAGTTCCTTCTGCCTGTTGAAAGCGGGAAGATTCCCTGTCAAGATCTTTTAATGCATCAATGGTTTGGTTGATATAATCTACCGTACGGTCAAACTCTTTGGTAGAATCGGCCAGTGTCTTTCCGATTTCCCACATCAGTAGTCTGATAACCAGATCTCTCTGCTGGATCATCAGATATACGAATTTCTGCATGCATTTGATACGTCCTTCCACAGACATTGTCGGCCACTCGCCAAGTCCGTTATCATAGGCTTTTACACAAGCTTCGAGAACTTCCATCGCCTCGTTCGGACCAATATTCGGAATACTTCCCAGAAGTTTTCTTTCCAATCCGTTTTCTGTGGGGATGCATACCGGGGAATAAATTTCCGTTACATCTCCTTTCCACTCTACCAGTTCTCCATTTAAAAGATACGTTCTCTGATGGATGACCGGAACTTTATATTCTTTCGGAATTTCGTTTTCTCCTTTAAAAATGCTGTGATGAAATGATGCTGTATTTTCTGAACTCATAAATCTTTCTATTTTTTTATGTGATAAGATTGAGATTGTCTCAAAATTTAAATTATTTGACTTTCGTCATTCTGACGAATGAAGAATCTTTATTGATTTTTATATGAGATTCTTCATTACATTTTATTTCATTCAGAATGACACCTTTGAAACAACCCTGTTTAATAATATAAAGGTAAAAGTAAATTGTGTTGAAAAAAATAATCTGACAATAGATTCGATCTATTTGAATTAAAATTAATCTTAGCTCCTGAAAAAAGAATAATTTAGCTTAAAAATAAATTTCATGTTTTCAAAATTAGTTTGCGGCACACTGCTATTCTTCTCTGCGGTGGGCTTTGCTCAAAAATCTAAAGCGATCAATACAGTTTTAATGGGCGGGAAAGAAGTTCATACTTATGCCAAATTGCCGGCACTGAATAAACCGGCTCCTAAATTTACCCTTACCGATGTGAATATGAATGACCAGACCCTGGACTCCTTCAAAGGAAGATACGTTATTCTGAATATCTTTCCGAGTGTAGACACTGGTGTTTGTTCTGCTTCTGTACATCATTTCAATGAAGAGGCAGGAAACCTTCCCAATACCGTAGTCCTTTGTATTTCCAAAGATCTGCCGTTTGCCCAGAAAAGATTCTGTGGCGCGGAAGGCATCAAAAACGTAATCATGCTTTCCGATTTCCGTTCAGACTTTGGCTGGAACTATGGGGTGGAACTGGTAGATTCTCCAATGAAAGGGCTTCTGAGCAGAGCGGTTGTGGTAATAGATCCTTCAGGTAATATTATCTATGAAGAACAAGTGCCGGATATTTCTCAGGAACCGAACTATGAAGCGGCTATTGCAGCTGTGAAATAATAAATGGCTTTAAAAAAAACTCAGCGAATTGCTGAGTTTTTTTTTGTTATTGTCTCGTCCTGAAAAAGGTTGACTAAAAAACCATAAAATTAGTCACCCTTATGAATCTAAAAAAAACATCGTCCCCTGTCCAAGAATACAGTGAGGCATTCAAACGACAAGTTGTCTCTGAATATG
>NZ_LUVZ01000035.1 GCF_001593385.1 Chryseobacterium cucumeris
ATAATTATCCATTGGTAGTGCTGTCTGTCGTTATTATAGGGACGGTTCTTGCCTTTTTATATTACAATCTCTCACATTACAGAACCAATAAGGTTTTTATGGGAGATACTGGATCTATGTTGCTGGGATTCTTGCTAGCATTTACATCTATTTGTTTTATTGATATCTTTATAGATAAAAAACTTATTGACGTACCAAGATATCATCTGCAGTCTGCGCCAGTGGTAGCGGTCGCAATTCTTATTCTGCCTATTGTAGATACATTAAATGTGATGTTTGTAAGGCTTTATAATAAAAAATCTCCCTTTGATGCTGATAAAAACCATATACATCATAAACTGCTTAAGCTAAATCTTACTCATAGAAGATCATCCTTTTATATCATTATTTACTATTTAATGATTGTAGGAATTGCTTATTATCTGAGACATACTAATATAAATCTGTTGTTGCTGATCATTATTTCATTAGGCTTTTTAGGAG
>NZ_LUVZ01000036.1 GCF_001593385.1 Chryseobacterium cucumeris
CTCCTCATATAGCGAAATGATATTTTCATCTGCATCGAGATTGAAGTTTAAAATTTCACCAAATGCCTTTGCTTTCTCCCTAGATGTATCAATAGTATTTGGAGTTGGCATCGCAGCATTGTGTTCCAGAACTATTTTTTTGTAATCTTCAGGAAATTTAATTCCAAAGCTATTCTCTACCTCTGAAATTGACATAGGATTTTTTAATTGTTTTTCGTAAAGCCATTTCATGTTTTATTAAATCAAAATTACGTCACTTTCCACTGCATGGAGTGCATCATCTTTAATGTAGCCCCTCCAGTACTAATTTATTAAAAAATTTAATTTGTTGCTTATTTGAAATTTATATCAATTTTTTTTGGATTAGTGTTGCTTTCTATTATTTTTTCTAAAGTTCCAGATTGTTGTTTAATAATTATAGCTCGCAACGCATTAAAAGAAGAGAACAAAACACCACTTTCGCTTCCGTAATCAATTACA
>NZ_LUVZ01000037.1 GCF_001593385.1 Chryseobacterium cucumeris
ATTCCGGATATTTAGCTTTACTGAATGCCAGTAACCTCACTGCAACTCATGTTGATAACTGGAAAAGTAAACTTGGAATTAGCAATGTTGCTACAATCGACAGTTCTGGACAACCCGGGAATGTATATACTAAGATACAGGTAGACAGCTTTGTTAATGAGTTGAAAGATGCAGATAAAGGCTTGTCATCAGAGATAGAAAAGATTAAAAAGCTACTATCATCAAATGATTTGTCGTTAGATGAACTTCAGGAAATTGTCAACTTTATTAAAAACAATCGTAATGATATTGAGGCTTTAAAAGCGATTTCCGGAGAGTCAAGAGAAGACAAAGTAAAGCTGATACTTGACTACAATTGGCTGGGAAGCCCGAAAAATCAGCAGGAATTTAATAAGCAAATTTATGATAAGATCTTACTGATATCACAAACTCCTACAAGTGCAGTGGTGCAGGTCACAAAAAGTACAACATTTCCTAA
>NZ_LUVZ01000038.1 GCF_001593385.1 Chryseobacterium cucumeris
GCTGCCTCAGGAATTATAGCCTTAGATCTTCTGAAATACAAACCTACAATGGAAGTTGTGGAACTGGATATTAAAGAACATCTTTTCATGGAAATGATCGTTAAGGAGAAAGAATTCAAGGAATCAATTGCCAACACAGATTTTTCCATATACAAAGACAAAGCTGTTGCAATCATCTGTTCTACGGATGCCATTATTCCGCCTTGGGCATTTATGATATTGATGGAAAAGCTACAGCCATATGCTGCATACACTGATATAAACAGTTTCGATACAGTTCTATTGGATCTGTGGAAACAAAAACTTTTAAGTGCAGATCTGGAGCAGTATCATGATCAGAAAGTGGTTGTGAAGGCGGGACCTGATATTGCTCCGGCACTTTATCTTTTGGCTACTTCCCTACTAAAACCTTTTGTGAAAAGTCTGATGTATGGAGAAATAGGCTTACCAAAAGTCATTTTCAAAAAATAAACCACTA
>NZ_LUVZ01000039.1 GCF_001593385.1 Chryseobacterium cucumeris
GGGGGGAGACACCTTATCTTTTGCCATTCCAAGAAAAAATGTGATGAGATAGCATCCAAACTCAGAGGCATGGGGCTCAACGCTGTAGCGTACTATAGGGGTCTCGATGTGTCCGTCATACCAACAGCAGGAGACGTCGTAGTTTGCGCTACTGACGCCCTCATGACTGGGTTCACCGGAGACTTCGATTCTGTCATAGATTGCAACGTAGCTGTTGAACAGTACGTTGACTTCAGCCTGGACCCCACTTTTTCCATTGAGACTCGCACTGCTCCCCAAGACGCGGTTTCCCGCAGCCAGCGTCGTGGCCGTACGGGCCGAGGTAGACTCGGCACGTACCGATATGTCACCCCCGGTGAAAGACAGTCTGGAATGTTTGACCCGGTTGTTCTCTGTGAGTGCTATGACGCGGGCTGCTCGTGGTACGATCTGCAGCCCGCTGAGACCACAGTTAGACTGAGAGCTTACTTGTCCAC
>NZ_LUVZ01000040.1 GCF_001593385.1 Chryseobacterium cucumeris
TATCTGGTATTTTATATAATGTATGATCTTTTTGATTATGGTATAAAAAAGTATTTTGTCAACAAAACCTCCGATTTATTTTTTAATGTATTGATTTTTTTTGCTCTTAGTGTATGTTGTTTTTTTCTGATATACACTCTGATTTTTCCAAGAAAGAAGTTCTTTCACAGAGTTATTGTGAATGAAAAAGGGATTTCTATTTATAATTGCAAAGAAGAAATCGTTAAAGAAGTTTTATATTCCAATCTTCAGCCTTCCCGACAGGGTTCTTATTCAGATGTGCATCACAGAGATAATGCAAAACTGACAAAAACAACGATTGTTACGCATACAAAAAATGAAATGGGAACAATAGAAGAAGACGTTATTGATTTGTATTTTGATTATTTCATGATTAAGAACAGATACGAGCTTCACAGGCATTTTCTCCTGGGAATACAGACTTTCCGCCCGGATCTAAAAATCCATCCTTC
>NZ_LUVZ01000041.1 GCF_001593385.1 Chryseobacterium cucumeris
AACATCCGTTAAGCGATCTGCCCTCATTTTGATCTGAGAAGCACTTTCCTCGCCGGAGACATAGAAGATTTTTTTCTTCATTTTCAAGGCAAGCTGAAGCAGCAGTGTTGATTTCCCAATACCGGGCTCACCGCCAATCAGGGTAACAGAGCCTAAAACAATACCACCGCCCAGAACGCGGTTAAGTTCTTCGGAAGGTGTTTTTATTCTGGGTTCTTCACTGGTTTCAACCTCAATAATGTAGATGACATGTTGCTTGGACTTCGAGAAAGGAGGTGCGCTGTGTGAAGGTTTTTCCACCACCTCCTCAACTAAAGTATTCCATTGTCCGCAGTTTTTACATTGTCCCAGCCATTGAGGATACTGGGTTCCGCAGTTTTGACAGAAATATGCTGTTTTCAGTTTTGCCATACTGCGAAGTTATAAAAAATGAATTTTTTTCCGAACGTTTTTAATGGATTAAATATTAAAA
>NZ_LUVZ01000042.1 GCF_001593385.1 Chryseobacterium cucumeris
AAGTTCGATTCCAAGTTGAAGCAATAAAGTTCCCGTCGCAGTGGTTTCGCAATGCTGTCCGTTAAATGGTTTTATTTCTATTCTCATTTCAGTAGCCTGATTATTAGGTTTTTAATCTTGAAAATTAGTTAAATATCGGGAAAACTATGTTAAATTTTTTTAAAAACAAAAAACAATTTGCATATATGTATTTAACTACGTAGTTTTATACTTTAAAAATGAAAACACTATGAAATTACAGGTACAATCTATAGGAAATGCATATTCGGAGCAGCTTATTGATCTGATTCTGACCATTCAGCAAAAAGAGTTTAATATCCCGATTACAGTAGAAGATCAACCTGATCTGAAACAGATAGAAAGTTTTTATCATGAAGCCGGAGGAAACTTTTGGGGAGCTTTTATAGATGGGGAACTGGTAGGTTCCATAGCTTTGGTG
>NZ_LUVZ01000043.1 GCF_001593385.1 Chryseobacterium cucumeris
ATCTTTATATCTTTCGCTTTTCAACGAAGCAATCTCTCTGTCAGTGTCGCTCCGTATTTGCGAGTGCAAAAGTAAAACTTTATTTTTTAATGACCAAATGTTTTTGAAGAAAATTTTAAAGTTTTTTAAGTAACCTTAATCCTTCTCAAAACCTCAATCTCTACACTCCTGCGCTCCCTCTAATTGGGACTGCAAAGATACAAACTCTTTTTAAACTGGCAACTTTTTTTTCAAAAAGTTTTAAAGTTTTTTTTCGTCCGTTTCTTTTTTGAAGTAATATCGTTTCTGCCCATCTAAAGGCGCTTCTGCGCTACTGAATGTCTTTCGTTTTTCAGTGGGGCAAAGATAGTAACTTCATACAACGCAAAACAAGTTTATTTAACATAAATTTCATATTCGGATAGGTTTTTATCCTAATCAGCTGGAAGGCAGAGAGAAAAATTTTAAACATTTGTTTGGAGGTGTGGTTGGAGAGTAAGTGGGTTGGAGGTTGGGGGGATCTGTGTGTGAAGAGGGAATGTGAGATTCGGGGTGCGGGATGCGGGGTTTGGGGTGGCTATGATCAAATAAAGTATATATTATATAATAGAGAGACTAGACTAGAGAGCTGACTTTCCTCGACGAAGACTGAAGAGTATATTTAATATATAAATATAGAGTAATAAGATTTAACTCCTGTACCCGTAATTAATTATAATGCTTCGACTCAGCTCAGCATGACATGGCTAATACTAACTGTTAAAAAAAATCTTAGACATTATACTGTCATTTTACTTTTTTTGAGACTCTCATAAAGAAGCTTGGATTCCTGCAGAATGATACAATGGGAATAGGGATTTACACTCAATAATATGTTTACATAGAATTCTGCAATATGAATGTTCAAACCAATATTCCTTTTATACATGGAGACCCAAATCTCGAAACACAATAACCCGAACCTCATCATTCATCATTCATCATTCATCATTCATCATTCATCATTCATCATTCATCATTCATCATTCACCACTTATCATTAACGACTCCTACCCTAGCCCTGATAGAAATGGTTACCCCGCAGCTTGCGTCGGAGGGTGGGTGGGTTGGAGCGTGGGAGAGCGCTGGTGCGAGGAGTATGAATGGATAGCAGGAATTAGCTCCTGAAAAAATTGGAGAGTTGGGAATATGAAATTATAGTGATTGTATATAATGGTATACGGGATTGACAAACAGTTTCTGTAGAATGATTCGCCTTCTCAACTGTAATAATAGATGTAATAATGATAAAAAGAGGCTAACATTTTTTTTGATTCCTTACATTTGTAGTGCATTCCGGTTTCTAAGGGATGAAATGAGTTTTATATATGACAGACAGAAAATATAAGGAAACGGTACATACAGATAACAACCAATACGACTATATTACGGTAACCCATGACGAAAATAACGTCAGAATCTATACTTTGAAAAATGGATTAAAGGTTTTTCTTGCTCAGAATTTTGATGCCCCAAGAATACAAACCTTCATTCCGGTAAGAACAGGAAGTAATAATGATCCGGCTGATAATACAGGGCTGGCACATTATCTTGAGCATATGATGTTTAAAGGAACTTCAAAAATCGGAACCCAGAACTGGGAAAAGGAAAAAGAACTTCTTGATCAGATCTCGGCTTTATATGAAGAACATAAAGCAGAACAGAATCCTGAAAAGAAAAGGAAAATCTACAAAAAGATTGATGAAGTTTCCCAGGAAGCCAGCCAATATGCCATTGCCAATGAATATGATAAAGCGATTTCTTCTCTGGGAGCCAGTGGTACCAATGCGCATACCTGGTTTGATGAAACGGTTTACAAAAACAATATTCCGAATAACGAACTTGAAAAATGGCTGAAAATAGAAAAGGAAAGGTTCTCTGAAATTGTCCTTCGTCTTTTTCATACTGAGCTTGAATCGGTGTATGAGGAGTTCAACAGGGCGCAGGACAATGATACAAGACTTGTGAACTACGAACTGATGAATGCTCTTTTTCCCACTCATCCCAACGGACAGCAAACTACCCTGGGAAAACCGGAACACCTGAAAAATCCATCGATGAAAGCTATTCACAAGTATTTTGATGAATATTATGTTCCCAATAATTATGCTATGGTATTGGTTGGGGATCTTGATTTCGATGAAACGATCCAATTAATTGATCAATATTTCGGGACTTTACCTTATAAGGAACTTCCTGCAAAAACACCCATTACTGAACAGCCTATTACAGAAGTTGTAGCCAGAACAGTAAAAAGCCCTACTACTCCACGTACTCAGCTTGCATGGAGAACAGATAGCTATGGAACAAGAGAAGCAATGCTGGCTGATATAGTTGCCAATATTCTCAGCAACAGAGGAGAAGCCGGATTATTGGATTTACACATTAACCAGACGCAGAAGATGCTTTGGGCTCAAGCCTTTTCTGTAGGACTAAGACAGTATGGATATTTCTCCATTGTTGCGGTTCCTAAGGAAACACAGACTCTGGAGGAAGCAAAGAATATGGTATTGGATGAAATTGAGCTGATCAAGAAAGGAGATTTTCCGGACTGGATGCTGCCAGCCATCATCAATGATTTCAAACTTCAGAGAATGAAAGGTCTTGAAACTGCCGAAGGTCTCGCCACCAATCTTTACGATTCTTATATAAAAGGAAGAACCTGGGAAGAGGAACTGAATGAAATGGATGAGTATGCCTCTTTCACCAAAGATGACGTAGTGAATTTTGCCAATGAGTTTTTCAAAGAAAACTATGTGGTGGTCAATAAAGAAAAAGGGGTAAACGACAAACTGATCAGAGTTGAGAATCCAGGTATCACTCCTGTTAAGATCAACCGTGATAGTCAGTCTGAATTTTTGAAAGAGATTCTGGCGGATAAAACGGAGGATATTAAGCCTGAATTTATTGATTATCAAAAAGAAATCGTTACAGATGAGCGTAACGGAAAGAAATTAAGTTTCGTAAAGAATAAATACAACGATATTGCTCAGCTGCACTTTATTTTTCCTTTAGGAAGTGATCATGACAGAGATTTAGGGATTTCAACTCAGCTTCTGCAGTATTTGGGAACAGATACTTTTTCACCGGAGGATTTAAAAAAGGAATTTTTCAAAATCGGAATCAGCAATGATTTTAAAACAACGAACAATCAGCTGACCATCTCGCTGAGCGGACTGGAAGAAAATATAGAAAAAGGAATTGCCCTTCTGCAGCATTGGATGCGCAATGTGCAGCCTGATCAGGAAATCTATAATCAGTTTGTGGGAACAGTACTGGAAAACCGCCAGGCCATGAAGAAAGATAAAAACCGTATTATAACGGCCCTGAACAATTATACAAAGCTGGGCAGCAACTCACGTTTTACGGATGTTATTTCTAAGGAAGAGCTTGAAAACAGCAGTGCTGAAGTTTTTACAGACAGAATGAAAAAGCTTTTCCAATATCCTTATCAGGTATTTTTCTATGGTAAAAATTTTGAAACCTTTAAAGAATACATCGGTGAGTACATAGAACCTGAAAGCCTTCAGATACCAGCTGCTAAACTGTATCCGGAACCGGCAACCGGAGGAAACGTGTATTTCATCAACTATGATATGGTTCAGATGGAAATGAGCAAGATTGGTAAAGGAAGCGAGGTGAACCCGCTTCATTTCGGAAAGATCAATGTGTTCAATGAATATTTTGGAAGAGGATTATCTTCCATTGTTTTCCAGGAAATGCGGGAAAGTAAAAGTCTTGCCTACTCTGCTTATGTTTCTTATACAGCGAACTCTGAGCTGAACCATCCTGATTATGTAACGACTTATATCGGAACCCAGCCTGACAAGCTGATGATCGCTGTAGATACCCTGAATGAACTGATGAACGAGCTGCCAGAAGTCCCTATTCAGTTTGAGAATGCCAGAAATGCAGCTCTGAAACAGATTGCTTCTACAAGGGTTACCCGAAACAATATATTTTTCAATACCTTAAGACTGCAGAAATTAAATATCTATCATGATTTCAGAAAAGATATTTATGAACAGATCCAGCAGTTAACATTTGAGGATATCAAGCATTTTTATCAGACAGAAGTCAAATCAATACATTTTAACACCGCTATTATCGGCAAAAAAGAGAATCTTGATATGGAAGCTGTCAACAAAATGGGAATATTTAAAGAAGTAAGTCTGAAAGATATTTTTGGACATTAAAAACAAACCGCCCGATAGAATTATCAGGCGGTTTGTTTTTTTTTATAAATGATAATTGATAATTGATAATTGATCATGTGTAGTTCATCATTCATCATTCATCATTCATCATTTATAAATCTATTACGTCATCATGCAATCTCCGTCACCATCCTGATAGTTTGGGTTAAAATGACCGGGAAGCAATTCCAAAAGATTTTTATGAAACAGGTACTCTCTTTTAAAATCACGTTCATAGATAGGGGAAAATACTTTTGACTGTTGTATTTCCTTGTTTAATGCGGTTTGATAAGAAGTAAAGCCTTTTACTTTATGACTCACGATGAAATAATGTAAAACCCGAATAACCTCATCGAAATTACCGTCCGTAAAAAGGTAAGGTATTTTAAGATAGCCATCACGGAGCTGCAGCAGAAAACAGGATGTAATCTTGTTATTTTTATTTAAAATTTTGATCCAGAAATATTTAAAGCTGTCGGCAAAACTTGAAAACAGGTATTTTTCATCTTTTTTGCCTTCCAAAACCCAGGGATTTTCTATAAAAGAATTGATTTCGTCTGCATTGCGCATCCCGGGAAACCTGTTCATAAAATCTGCACTTTCTTTGTCGATATGATCCAGAATTTCATATTTAAAATCTGGTTTTGGTGCGGCCAGGTTCTTTATTGAGATCACTCCATTGGCAGCGGCATCCAGAATTTGAAAAAGAGGTTTCAACGGTTGTGTTCCCGGTTTCTTTTCAGGAATCATTTTAGCGGCATCGGTTCTGAAGTAGTAGCGTTTGCCTTCTTTGGGAAAGACATATTCAAAAACACCCATAATATTGTAGAGTGCTTCTGCTTCTTTGGTAAATTCTGTAATGGCAATCCGGCCTTCGTATTCTTCAAAAACTTTTTTCAGCAATGCTTTCGCCGGTCTTTTTTTTCTGTATTCCGGGTTTACATACAGGGTACTGAGCCACGCATAGCGGATTTCTTTTCCATCAATGATAAAACAATCCGGAAAACATCCCACATAACCGATCAGTTTATCTTCATAAAAAGCAAGAATAAGAAGCGTATCCCCATCTGCTGCTTTTGGATTCTGAATATGAGACAGCGCACGGTGTCTGGTAACCGGAAGAAAATCATACTGCCGGAAAGCTCCGGAGGATATAAAATCTTCCAGTTCTCTTCTGTTGTATGTTTTCAGCGTTATCATTTTCTTACAATCGTATTTTTATTCATCAGGCTTTTCAATCTGAAATAAGCTGTTTCTTTTTTCAATATCCGAGCCCCACTCTCTCCTATTTCCATAGGAATTCTTTGAAAATTTCTCTTTACACTGTCCAGTTTTATACCGGCACACCCAAAGCTGCAGTAGATCTCTTCATTTTTATAAAGTTCATCAAAAAAATCTTTCTTTACTTCAAAATCGGTAAACGGGAATGCAAAACTTTCGTACAAAAAACCATTTTCTTTTAAATAGGCAAAGGTTCTGTCGGTTGTTGTCATCTGTTCTTTCAAAGACAAATCGCCATATTTGGGGTGATCCCAGCTGTGCGAAGAAATTCCAAAACCTTTGTTGGTAAGTTCTTTTAATTCTTCTGTTGTTAAATAAGGTTTAAATTCCTTTGAATAGGCTTTAAAATCTACCTCAAGTTTTTCAGCAAGCTGATCCAGAATATTTCTTTTCTGATAATTTATGGATAAAATTTTCTTTTGTAGAGCGCGTCTATCTGTTTTTTTTAGCGATAGATTAAAATAAATTTCAGGATCTATTGTTTTCATTTTTTCAGCAGCATCGGCAAGAAGACTCGCTTTGCATCTGAACATCATCTCTTTATTGTCTATGAAAGCCGGATTGATAAAATTACAGGCATATATTCCTTTTCGTTCCAGGATGGGAACTACAATATCGTAAAACTCTCTGAAACCATCATCAAAAGTTAAAAGGGCAATTTTTTTCGAAGGTTTAAAACTTCCGGCCATATAATCTTTGAACTCCTGCCAGTTTACAAACTGAAAATGCTTTGCTATATAATCCAGATCATTCTCAAACTGTTGAGTCGTCTTATAACGGATCACATGTTTTAAATGAGGAAGTTCTTTGTCTGAAACACTGTGATAAAGCGGCAGACAATAGTCCAGCGGAAATGATTTTCCGATATTCCCAGTTTCAAAAGCTGCCAAAACATTGATGATGCTGTCTTTCATCCTATTGTAAATAAAAAGAATCTATTCAAAATTAAATTCAAATAGATTCTTAAAGGTATAACTTTTAAAATTATTTTATGATCTTCATTTCATCAACAAGCCATCTTGAGTCTGCGAACTTATCAATGATGAAAAGGATATATTTTGTATCTACCATGATGTTTCTGCTGAAACGCGGATCATAGTTGATATCACTCATTGTTCCTTCCCACTGTCTGTCGAAATTCAATCCTACAAGGTTTCCGTTGGCATCCAAAGCCGGGCTTCCCGAGTTTCCTCCGGTTGTATGGTTGGTAGCAGTGAATCCTACAGGAACATCACCTGTTTTATCTTTATAGATTCCGAAGTCTTTTTTGTTGTAAAGATCAATCAGTTTCTTGGGAACATCAAATTCGTAATCTCCGGGAACATACTTTTCTATTACTCCTGCAAGGTGAGTCTGGTATCCGTAAGAAACGGCATCTCTAGGAGTAGAACCTTTCACTTTACCGTAAGTTACACGAAGCGTTGAGTTGGCATCCGGGAAGAATTTTCTGTCTTTATCCGTCTTCATCTGCTGCGCCATGAATTTTTTCTGCAAAGCATCAATTTTTGCCTGCATTGAAGTGTATTGCGGATCTGCAGTTTTCATATAGGTTTCTTTCATCGAAACATATAATTGATAAATAGGATCTTTCTTTAAAGTCCTGATCAGTTTATCCTGATTAGAAAATGCTTTATCAATATCGGCAGTTAATGTTCCTCCGTTTACAGCTGTTCTTCCTGTGATGACAGAGTTTTTAGACATATCTTCTACAACAGGAATATTAGCATTCTCATCTTTATATTTGCTGAATCCTGCCGGTAAAAACTGAGGTGCCGTTTTATTCACATATAAAGCCAATAGTTTCGCAGTTACTTTTGCATCAAGCTCAGCACTGTAATCTTTATAGAAAGAAGTTAATTTTGTTTTTAACTTTGAAAGTTCCTTTTCATCCATTCTTCCTGCTTCTACAGAAGCTACGAAGTCATAATAATCTCCGGCAAGCTTCAAAGTCTCTGCATTTCTTATCACTTCTGTGTAGTAAGCATTGTTTAATGCATAAGGAGCCTGATCATTGTACAGTTTATTCAGCTGATCCAAAGTAGTCTTGATCTCAGGATTTTTAGCAACCAAAGAACCTTCATACATTACTTTCTTTTCTACAGCATTGGATTTTTTCAATCCTTCTACTTCACCGATCCATTTTTTCCAATAGTTGGCTACTGAAGCATATTTTGAGGCATATTTGATACGCGTTTCATTGTCAACACGCATTTTTTCGTCCAAAGTTTTTAAAGCTACATCACGTACCGCAATTCTCGCAGGGTCAATATCTTTCATGATCTTCTCTACAGCAATTGCAGGAAGGTATTCTGTAGTTCTTCCCGGGAATCCGAAAACAAAAGTAAAATCGTTCTCGTTTTTATCTTTGATAGAAACCGGTAAATAGTGCTTTGGAACGTAAGGTACATTGTCTTTAGAATATTCTGCAGGTTTGTTGTTCTTGTCTGCATAAATTCTGAACATAGAGAAATCTCCGGTGTGTCTCGGCCAAACCCAGTTGTCCGTATCGCTTCCGAATTTCCCGATGCTTTGAGGCGGAGCTCCTACAAGACGGATATCTTTATACGTTTCGATGGTATAAGCATAGTATTTGTTTCCATAATACATTGGTTTTACCATGATCGACTGGTAAGATTCAATTTTCTGAGAGTTTTTATACACCTCAATATTGTTGTTGATCTTTTTAGTAAGTTCTGGTTCTGTAAGATTGTCTGTACCTTCTAATATCGGATCAGTAACTTCTTTTATATCTACAATAAAATCTACTTTTACTCCCGGATTAGGAAGCTCACCTTCTGTATTTTTTGCCCAAAATCCGTTTGAAAGAAGATCATTCTGAACGGTAGAGTGTGCCTGAATCTGCCCAAAACCACAGTGATGGTTCGTTAAAAGCAATCCTTTAGGCGAAATAATTTCTGCAGTACATCCGCCGTTAAACTGTACAACCGCATCTTTAATGCTTGGTTTCTGAGGATTGAAAATATCTTTTGCAGAAATCTTCATTCCTAAATCCTTCATTTCCTTTTCATTCAGCTCTGTAGGAATCCACATTCCTCCATATTGTTGCGCAAATGCCATTGCAGCTGGCAAAAGAAATACAGATAAAAGTATCTTTTTTGTCATAATCAAAATTTTGCCCCAATTTACAAAGAAAAATAGGAACAGGCTTTATAAAACGGGTGGAAAAGTTACTAAGAGTTCGTTTTTGGAAAATAGTGATGGTCAATGGTGAATTTGCTTCGCAAGTGAATGGTGAATTTTTATAATCAAACAGTAAGTAAATTCATTAAAAATTGACAAGCGAAGCGAATTGACTATTCACTATTCACAATGCGTTCAAAAATTGGATTGTCAATGATGAAGCTTGCTTCGCAAGTGAATGGTGAATTTTTATAATCAAAAAAATAATTAAATTCATTAAAAATTGACAAGCGAAACGAATTGACTATTCACTATTCACAATGCGTTCAAAAATTGGATTGTCAATGATGAAGCTTGCTTCGCAAGTGAATGGTGAATTTTTATAATCAAAAAAATAATTAAATTCATTAAAAATTGACAAGCGAAGCGAATTGACTATTCACTATTCACAATGCATTCAAAAGTTGAATCGTCAATGGTGAATTTGCTTCGCAAGTGAATGGTGAATTTTTATAATCAAACAATAAGTAAATTCATTAAAAATTGACAAGCGAAGCGAATTGACTATTCACTATTCATTCAAACATTCTATCCCTTCCCTCTGGCTCAGTTTTTGTTGATTGGAAGTATATTATTATAAAAAACATCCTTAAATTAATTATTATGATGAAAAGTAAAATGCTCATGTTGGGAATGGTATCTGTTCTATTCCTTGCTTCATGTTCTAAAAAAGAAACCACTGAAACAACAGCTACTACAGATTCTACAACGGCTGTACAACCTACTGCTACGGACAGTATCACTAAAGCAACTCCTACAGCAGCTGGTGACACTTCTGAAAATGCTCTGGACTGGGCAGGTACTTATGAAGCAACAGTTCCTTGTGCAGACTGCCCGGGAATAAAGACTTCTTTGACATTGAATGATGATAAAACATTCAGCATTACAGAGGAATATCTTGAGAGAAATTCAAAGAACCAGGACAAAGGATCTTTCACCTGGGATGCTACTGGAAGCATGATTACTTTAAAAGGGAAATCTGCCAACTATAAATACAAAGTGGGTGAGAATATGCTGATCCAGCTGGATATGGAAGGAAAGGAGATCGATGGTCCCAACAAAGATCTTTATGTATTTAAGAAGAAATAAAAGTAAAGGCTTCGGCCTTTATTTTTTTGCTCTTTCACTGTCTAAAACTGATACGCTTTAATTTTCGGATCATTCACCAGACGTCCGATGACTTCCTCATGATGGCTATTTTTTCCGGTAAGTCTCCATATAATGGTAAAGCTTTCCTGAGAATACTGCTGTTTAAGCATCTGATATCTTAAGTGATTTTCTTTGAATATATTTTCACAATATTTAATATCCTGGGAGTCTGTTACAGCAATTCTGTATTCCCTTACTTTATTATAATTATCAATAAAATTCTGGAGATAAGTCAGGGCACTTAAAATAAGTAATACCAACGTAGTTCCCAACAATGCAATATAAACATAGCCGGAACCTACAGCCATTCCAATAGAAGCAGTTGCCCAGATAGTGGTGGCTGTGGTAATTCCTTCAATTTTATTATCTCCTTTGAAAATAACCCCTGCTCCCAGAAATCCGATTCCTGTAATGATATTAGCTGCCAGACGATCCGGATTGGCCACGCCTATTTTTATAGAAAGTATGGTAAACAGACAGGCACCAAAACACACGAGAATAAAGGTCCTGAGGCCGGCCGACTTATTACGGTATTCACGTTCAGCACCAATAAACAATCCTAGAATAACTGAAATAAGGATCAGCAGCAATTCATTTTTAATAATATAGTGGTCCTGAAGAAAATCCATCTTTTATAATTTAAACAGAGAATAAATTTACAATAAATACTATTAAGGAACTATCTTTGCTGAGGAGATTTTGCGTTGCTGCCTCAAAAAATTTATTGCATGAAAAACTTTTGCAATGTTACATTTTAATTGCGGAAATTTTCTTGTATAAAAGGGATATTCATCAATGCGGAAAAATGTCACTTATTAAAAAATCAAAAAAAATAATACTTATATATATAATTATGGATAAAGAAATTTCACACTTCTGGTTAGGATATTTCAAGAATGAAGAAGATTTTTATAGCTTTATAGAAGAGGATGAAAACTACTATATAGAGGAAGAAACTGATGATCAGTATGTTTCCAAGTTTGCAGAATCACAAAACATCAAATGGTTTGATGATGATTTTATAGAATATGGTTTTGAGGATGAAAACCTTAGTCTTTATGATAAGTTTGCAGAGTATTCTTATGCTGACCAATGGCTTCCGGTTCTGGAAAACAAATTAAACGAACTCAGTCTGGATACACCCGTAAATGCTATTATTTTTGCGACTAGATTTGTGATTCCTAATCCGGTTTCTGTAGAAAATGATGATTTTTCACTGCATTATGTGGGGGAAATAGAATACGATATTTAATAACCAAAGCAAAACTGCTTTCTCAACACCGGCAACAAGTAATTTCATGATACGTGTGATCACTTGTTGCTATTTTTAAAACCTACAGATGATTTAGCCATGATAAGAATAATAAAATAATTCAGATATTTTAATATCATGAAAGAATCCAAACCTCATCAATTCTACTCTTTTCTGAAGAGATGGTTCATTAGTACCACCTTTATTTCAGTGGTTACATTCTTACAATTTTACTGGTCAATGGGAACCCTTTCAGAACGTGTTTCAAGCGGCTGTATAGACTGTTCATTTTTTGAAGATGCGGTGTATATATCCCTTATAGCCGGTGGGTTCTTATCAATTATCTTTTCTCTGCTTTTCTTTGTTAAAAAGATTTTCTTCAAGGCTTCAGTCGAGTTCCTATTCCTGATCTTTGTCTGGTTATTTTGGAACTACACTCTATTTGTAGACAGGGAATCTTCCTGGAGTACTTACGATTTCAATTCGGAAATCCAATATACAATTTCACTTTCCTTTCTACCTGTTACCGTACTGGGATGTTTGTGTGTTGTAATTTTACATTATCAGGAAATAAAAGCTAGATTTGTATCTTAAAAACAAAAACCATTGAAAAAAATCATTTCTACTTTACTTTTTGCTTCTTTAATTGCTTATTCATGTAACAAAACCAAAACCCAGGCTCCGAAAAACTCTTCAGGCATTATAAAAAAGGATACGGCACCAGTTGAGAAGGAACAGTCGATAGCAGGAAAAAAAGTCTCAGATTTTGTATCCAGTCAATATGAAATTCAATACGAAACCGAAGGTGATCTCAACCATGACGGACTTGCTGATAAAGCTTTGGTTCTTAGAAAAAAAGACGACACTTTAGCACAGAGAACTATGATAGTCCTTCTAAAGAATCCTGACAAAACATACCGGTTATTTAAAAGTTCTGAAACCGTTTTTCCCGATGAATACAATGAATCTGGTTATAAAATGCACGATCCTGAAGACATCAGTATTGAAAAAGGAACATTGAATATCAATCTCTATGATATCGGACCTTATGGTAATCTGTTCAGTAAATTCAAATATGTGAATGACAACCTGATTCTTACCTATATTGAAACGTATAATATGGGTGCAGGTTCCCACTCTGCCCTCTATTATGAGCCTATGAAAGGTAAAGTAATACTGGAAACGGTAAATACCATGGAAGAAGAAATGCCATCAGAAACTAAAAAAGTACAGGTAAAAAAAGAAAGATTTTTATTTGAAAATGTTTCTCCTGATGATGTTGTCACCAATGTTTACAATTCTGTAGAACAGGAGTAAGCTATCCAGTTCTAACAAAATAAAACTTCCGCCTAAAAGACGGAAGTTTTTTATTTAAAGTATGATTTATAGTATTGATTAATGTGCTTCTAACCAGTTATCTCCTACTCCAATTTCTACCAATAGCGGAACCTGTGTTTTTAAGGCACTTTCCATTTCAGTTTTGATTAGTTTTGAGGCTGTATCAATCTCATCTACCGGAGATTCGAACACCAATTCGTCATGTACCTGAAGCAGCATCTTTGTTTTAAGCTGTTGCTCTTCAAGTTCTCTGTCTATTTTAATCATGGCAAGCTTTACAACATCTGCTGCACTTCCCTGAACTGGTGCGTTTACAGCATTTCTTTCCGCATGACCTCTTACCACAAAATTATTGGAATTAATATCTTTCAAATGACGTTTTCTTCCTAAAATAGTTTCAACATATCCTATCTGGCGTGCTTTGTTCACCTGCTCAGCCATGTACTCCTTCAGTTTCGGATAGGTTTCAAAGTAAGCTTCGATCATCTGTTTGGCTTCTGTACGGGATAATCCGGTTTGTTCTGCCAAAGCAAAAGCTCCTTGTCCATAGATAATTCCAAAGTTTACGGTTTTAGCCTGACTTCTCTGGGTTTTGGATACCTCAGCCAAAGGAATTTTAAAGAGTTTTGCAGCGGTAGAAGCGTGGATATCTTCTCCATCCTGAAAAGCTTTGATCATATTATCCTCTCCGGAAATCTCAGCAATCAAACGAAGTTCAATCTGAGAGTAATCGGCAGAAATAATCTTCTTCCCTTCTCCGGAAACAAATGCTCCACGGATCTGCTGGCCCCTTACCGTTCGGATCGGAATATTCTGCAGGTTAGGGTTTACACTCGCCAAACGGCCTGTAGCGGCTGTAGTCTGTGAAAAGTTGGTATGTACTCTGTTATCTTTTTTCTCAATCTGTGAAGGCAATGCATCCACATAGGTTGATTTTAATTTCTGATAGGTTCTGTATTCCAGAATATGCTTGATGATCTCATGTTTTGAACTCAATTTTTGAAGAACATCTTCTGAGGTTGCGTATTGTCCAGTCTTTGTTTTCTTAGCCTTAGGATCCAGCTGTAATTTTTCAAATAGAATTTCTCCCAACTGTTTAGGGGAATTCATATTGAATTCTTCTTCTGAAAGTTCAAAAATCTTTGTTTCCAGCTGTTTCAGATCATTTTCAAGGTCAACACTTTCCTGTGCCAACCATTTTTCATCCAAAGAAATCCCTGAAAGTTCCATTTTTGCAAGTACTTCCATCAGAGGCATTTCAATGGTAAAGAAAAGCTCTTCCAGGTTTTCTTTTTTCAGCTGCGGTGCGAAAAGTTCATACAGTTGGAAAGTGATGTCTGCATCTTCCGCCGCGTAGTCTGTCTGCGTTCTCAGATCAGCATCTCTGAAATTCCCCTGTTTTTTCCCTTTTTTTCCGATGATGGTTTCAATGGATACCGGTTTATAGTTCAGATATACTTCTGAAAGGTAATCCATTCCGTGTCTTCCATCCGGATTCAGCAGGTAGTGGGCAATCATGGTATCGAACATAGCCCCTTTAACGGTGATGTCGTACTGTTTTAAAACTTTATAATCGTATTTTAGATTGTGAGCAATTTTAAGCAGGTCTTCTTTTTCAAAAAACGGTCTGAAGATCTCCAGGGTTTGCAACACTTCTTCTCTGTTTTCAGAGAGAGGAATGTAGTAGGCAAGTCCTTTTTTATAAGAGAAGCTCATTCCTACCAGTTCTGCTTCCAGTTCGTTTAATGATGTAGTTTCCGTATCGAAACATACTACTTTCTGCTGCAGCAGGTTGTCTACCAGTTTTTTCTGAGCTTTCGGATTATTGATAAACTGATAAAGGTGATCATTATTCTCAATCGTTGACTTTGTAGAAGTAGCCTGTTCCAATTCTTCAAAATTGGCAAAAAGGTCAAGCTGCATCACCTGCCCTTTTACTTCGGTTCCGGCCGGAGTCTGCTTTACTTCTACTTCACTTACAACCACTGTTTCTACAGCTGCAGGAGCAAAAGCCCTGTATAAGTTTTCGTATAACCTTCTGAATTCTATTTCATCAAAGACTTCTTTTACTTTTTCAAAATCAGGAGTTTCAAGGTCATATTGTTCCTGATGGAATTCTACAGGAGCGTCACAAATAATGGTTGCCAGTTTTTTAGACATAATACCACGTTCTGCGGAAGCTTCTACTTTTTCTTTCAGTTTTCCTTTCAGTTTATCCGTATTGGCTAATAAATTTTCAATGCTGCCGAATTCTTTCAGGAATTTCATAGCCGTTTTTTCTCCTACCCCTTCTAATCCAGGGATATTATCTACTGCATCTCCCATCATAGCAAGGAAATCTATCACCTGCTTAGGATCATCAATCTCATATTTTGCCTTTACTTCTTCAACTCCGAGAATTTCGATATCGCCACCTTTTAAACCTGGCTTATAAATTTTAATTTTATCGGTAACCAGCTGTGCAAAATCTTTATCCGGCGTCACCATGAAAGTGGTATATCCTTCTTTTTCTGCTTTGCATGCGATAGTTCCAATGACATCATCGGCTTCATATCCTTCCACACCAAGAATCGGGATGTGCATTGCTTCCAGAATTTTGTGAATATATGGAATCGCAATTTTGATTGCTTCGGGAGTTTCGCTTCTGTTGGCTTTATATTCTGAGAAATCATCAGTTCTTACACTGGCCTGTCCAACATCAAAAACGACTGCCAGGTGTGTTGGTTTTTCTCTTCTGATCAATTCGATCAAAGAATTGGTAAAACCAAAGATGGCAGAAGTATCCAGACCTTTGCTGGTAAGTCTCGGATTCCTGATTAATGCGTAATATCCTCTGAAAATCATCGCATAAGCATCGATGAGAAACAGCCTTTTATCTTGTGTTGCGTCCATATTTTGAATAATGAACAAATATAAGAAAATAGGAGTAAAAACTGGCAGCCCGTTGAAGGGTTTCGGGAATGGAAATTCGGGTTCGAGGGTTCGAGATGGGGTTAAAAAAACAAAACAGCATACCCGAAGGTACACTGTTCCTTTTTTTATTTAAGTTTATGGGATTATTTACCTGAAGAAGGCCACAGTCCTGCGTACTGAGAAGTACCGTAATCAATGGTTTCAGCACTTACTACGAAGCTGATCAGCATACTGTTGCTGTCTACTGCATCGAAATCTACTTCGTGCTGGATTACGTATCCGTTCTCCCATTTCAAAGTGATCAGTGTTCCTTCTTCGTGAGATTTGTTGAAAGTGATCTCTCCTACTGTCGGCTTGTATTTACCGTTTAGTAAGCTTTCAAGGATGTCTGACTTTTCAGTAGCTTCTACTGTCACCTTGATTAATGCATTGGAAGGATCTGATGCTACACGTCCTGATACGTCTGTAGATCTTGATACACTGTAGTTCATTTTTAACAGTTTCTGCCCTTCACCGTTGTTGAATTTTAAGATTCCTCTTGAATTTCTTTCTGCCATGATTGTAAATTTTAATCGTTAGTAATAAATTGTAATTCAATAATTATATAACAAAGATAGCCTCCTTGGGTTTGATAAAAAAGCAATTGAAGGGAAATCTGAAAAAGTGTCGTAATTGTACGATTTGATGTAGTAGTTCTACGATTTCGTGTCGTAATTCTACGATATTAGATTTAAAACAAAGCACAATACACTGTAAATAAATATTTTAAAAAGGATTAAAAATCTTCAACAAACACCAACTTATTACACTATTAAGAGAAATAATATACATAAAATTCACTTATATACATAAAAAAGACCTTATCCAGGTCTGGTTATTTTATCTTTTAAAAATCAAAAATTGGATTGAGTCTAGGCATCATTTGCTATTACATGTATTCCGTTTCCGGCATCTTCCGCCATTGCATTGGCTAATATTCTTCTTGAGTCTTCAGAAAAATACGTAGCGATAAATGGGAAAAAGAAACCGATGAATCCACCACCTTTTACGCCAAGTTTACCAATATTTTTGATATTCTGCATTTTTATGCTGGGAAGTTCTTTGGCTAAATTCGGTAAGTTTCGGGGACGTACTCTTCCTAAGCCGTCTTTTGCTGTGGCAACCAGAGATTCTGAATATTTGCCGTTACGGATATTTTCTACAATAGCCTTTCCTTCAGATGTTTTCCATACTTCACGGGAATCTACACCTTCTAAAGCTGTCAAATCTTTAGATAAAGCTGTCCCTTGTTTTATTTCAATCAGGTTTTTTTGCCAATCCTGGACATACCATTTTCCGTTAAAGAAAATAGGGGTTTTACCGTCTCTGCTTGCCAATCCTCCTTTTTCATTAAGTTCCAGAATATCCGGGCTGGCAAGATCTGAAGGAGTTATGCCCGTCACATTTTTTGGAAAATCCTTTAGGTATCCGGGAACTCTGCTGTTTTCATCTGCTTCTTTATTCATATCCTGATAATGGCTATTATCTTCCAATGAGTTGCTTCTGATGATTTCTCTTTCCCAGTAACTTCCTTCGTTCATTACTGCCATGGTTCCACCCATCCACAATAGCGTCTTACCGATTCCCATTTCTACTCCTGCAATAACGATCCCAGCTCCTCCGAAGAAAGAAGCAGCGGCATTGAGAACAATTTCCTTTCCATTATTACTCTCGATCTGCTGTGCGTATTTCTTGGCCACAGAATAGCTGAATATGGGGCTTAATAGTCCTCCGGTATCACAAACCAGTATAGAGTTCTGGGTGATGGCCATAAATTGATCAAATTTTACTTTTTCATGTTCAATTTTCCAGTTTCCTTTTCCTAAAGATTCAGTACATAAGTGGTTTATTTTTGTTGCATGATATGCTGCTGCTGCTCCACATGCCAGAACACCAACTCCCACGGCTAATGCAGCCCAGCCAATAGGTCCGGATAACACAAGCAGTGCACCAACAATAAGGCCTGCTCCAAAGCAAAGAAATCCCCACATGGCATTTTTAGGACTTTTACAGGGAAATTCTTTATTGATATTTCGATCTTCTTTTGTTAATAAGGGCCGGGTTTTATCAGATCCATAGAAAACAGTAATGGGTTCTCTTGTAGGAATTAATTGTCTTGGTTCTGAATCGGTTTGAAATGTACACACTGTGTAAACATCTTTGGGTATATAGGAAGCACTCATAATGTTACATTTTATTGATTAAAACATCCTGTAAATAGTGAATTTGTCTTTTAAATTTTCAGAGTTTATATGTCTTAATTATATTGTGAATACCAATAAACATTCTGAAGACTTTTCTTTTCTGTTTTTGAAAAATGGAGTTCTTTCTGAGCTGATATCAGAAATTTTTTAAGTTCGTTTCCTTTCTCTTCTTCGTATTTGTTTTTGTATTCAACATCATTTAAGTAAATGTCTGTCTTATTTTTCAAGCGGAATCTGAAGTATATTTTTGAGCTTTGCAATGACGGTGCTTTGGTTTCATAATCATAAGCATAAAATCCTTCAATATCTGTCTTGGAATATTTTTCAGGAGTCTGGTTTCCCTTCTGTATATAAAAATAGTTTTCATCAAACCAGATTTTCAACTTCACAGAAATTGCTTTCAGGATCAGATAACAGCTTCCAAAATAAAAAAGGAAAAAAAACATAACGAAAGAAAGTCTGAATACTCCTTTGAAGAGAACATAATACAATGCTCCATAGAAAACCAGGCATGGGATAATAACCAGAAGTGTTCTGGCAATATGATAAGGCAAAACGTTATTGAATGTAAACACTTTATTTTCGGCCATACTTAAAAATTACTTTTAATATTCAATTTGTTTTAGATCAAACTGGGTAACAAACTGATAATTATTTTTTACTTCTTCTTTCATTAATGCTGATGCATTGATGATAGTTCCTGTTTTTTTATCGACCATTCTTCTGATTCTATAATCATAATTATATTCACTGAAACCATATTCAATAATAGGTTTGTAGAATTTGTTGTATTGTTCTTCCAGCACAGCATTATCTATTTTATCTTTTAAAAGTGTCCCCACAGTTCTGAATTCTATAAAGTAATCATCTTCTTTTATAATGGTATGCTGCAATTCCAGTTCAATAGGAACATTGACAAATATCTGTGAAATAAACTTTAAAACATCATTTTGCTTTCTCTTTTTACGGGCATCAAAATCATTAAACAAGACATGATAAAGAAGAGACTTGTCATAGGTTTTTCTCAGATTGGCTTCGTTCTCAAATTCCAGTCCGCCACCTTTGATGATATCTTCAGCAGCTTTGGAGTTAATTTTCTCCACCTGTCTGTAAAATTCCGAAGCTTTTAATTTGGGTTTAAAAAGTTCCCATTTTTCTTTTATCTGGGGAAAATTTTCTACTCCTTTTATGGTATGGTCATCATTTAAATTGAAAATTACATCTTCTTTATCAAATTCCAGTTCTTTGACAGCTTCTATAGCAAGAGCCATATTTTCGGGATTTATTTTATATAAATATTCCTTAAGCTTCACTTTAGCTTTAGTATTGGCTGCATCTTTTTCAACAACATACTCTTTTTTGGTATTGCAATGAAATGTGATTCTATCTTCAACCTTTGTAGTATTGAACTGTTCGCATCTGTATCTTGCTTTTTGGGGAAATTTCCTGTCTTCTATTGCCTTATTGATTTCTTCACCTGTTTTCTTTTCTAAAAAAAGATATTGCAGATGAATAGGCAGTTTTTCTCCAATAATAAAATTTGTGGTTCCACAATAGAGGTTATGAAAATTGATCAGTTCTTTAACCGATGTCCCTTGTTTCTCTGCAAGAGATTCCAGGGTATCTCCTTTTTTAATCTCGTATTTTATAAAATCCATTCTGTTAATTGATATCTACCTGTGATCCTGTTATTTTTGTCAAGCCTTTAAAATTAGCTGTTGCACCGCCTCCGTTGATGTCGATTTCATCACTTTTAATAGAAACCTTCGTTCCGGTAATGATAATCTCACTGTTACCTACTTTAATGGTAATTTTCTGGGCTCCGGTTAAATCAATCACTCCGGCATTATCCATTGTAAATACACTCTGGTCTTTGCCTACTGAGACTTTATGGGTATTGCCTACGTCTGAAATATGATCGCAGCCTACTTCCAGTTTTTTATTGTTTCCAATCTTATCTGTTTTATCATTACCAACAGTTTTAGTGCTGTTGTTATTGGCATTATGTATAACATTTCCGGATCCGTCAAAAAACATATTTGCACCACCCTGATCTTTAAGATTCATCGATCCGGCTCCGTTATCATACTTTAATTCTGCACCACTTCTACCGCTAAAGCTCATTATATTATTTCCAGCTCCGCCACCGGCTCCTATACTACCATGAAACATTCCTCCCATTACGAAAGGACGGTCAGGATGCTGATGTACAAAATTGACAATTACCTGGTCTCCAACTTCAGGAACTGACATAAAGCCTCTATTTTTATTGACCTTATCACTGCTTCCTGCATCCGGAGACATTACACGGATAAATTCTGTACTGTCCGGCCCGTTTTGCCAGTCAAACTGTACCTGAACTCTTCCCTGATTCATAGGATCTGTATTGGAAATTACTTTTGCAAACTGAGCCTCAGCTCTCGGAGTTTCGAATTCAGGCCGTGGTATAAAACCTGTGTCTGCGGCAATTGCTTCAAATTTACCGTCGTAGTAACCTCTTGCATCTACTTCATGGGTTACTTCGATAATCATCAGCTTGGTAAAATAGGAAGTTTCATTTGTTGAAGATTTCCGCATTTCAATATCTGCTGTACATCCCGGATATAAAAACGGAACAGTAGTTGTCCCCGATGTAATAAATACTTCCGAGGCTTTACTTCCTGCTGTTCCTTTCTGTGAGGCATCAATGTCCATAAAAGAGGTTGCTTTTATTGGGGCTACTCTCAAAGAAGGTGTGGTGAAGATCTTTTCAGATATTTCGTAGGCTCTTTTTGCAATATCTGAAGTATGGCTGATTTTCGAACTTCCAGTGGTCAGTTTTTCATTTTTACTGCTGTTATAGCCATAAAATGTAGGGTTGACATGCTGTGCCTTCATTTTGACAGCAATATCACTTACGCTGCTTCCATAGGTAAGTTTAACAGGTTTTTCCTGAGGTGGAAGTTTTCCAAAATGTAATACTTCACCATCATAATAAAACTGCTCACCATAAGCCTCAGCTATTCTCGCCAGATAATTATAATGAGTTTCTTCGTATTGTGAACTGTAGGCTACATTTCCGTGCTGAGCATCTATTCTGAAGTCGAATTTATTTTGTCCCAGCCCTTCACGGATCACCTGGTCGGCAATACTATTCAGGCTGACAGGCTGTCCACCTCCAAAACTCTGAATATGGGGAGCCGCATCTAAAAGTACTGTCGGGCTAAAACCTTTAAGAACGATATTTCCAAGGCTTCCCTTTTCCTGGCTGAAACCTACTTCTGTAATGACTCCTACAAAATTACGTTCAGCGCCTTTTTCTACATCTTTATATTTAAATACAACAGTAATTCTTTTTCCTAAAAAGCTTTGGGCCTCTTCAAGATTGTGATTTTCTGCATTACCAAGGGCATCATGAGCCAACATCAGGTTGAATTCATGATGTTTTGCAGCACTCTGGGTAAGTTTGAAATGCTTAAAATGTTTGATAATTTGTCCTTCAATAACCACATCCAGCTTTACCACACGATTGATTCCTGCAATAAAACTTTGAGCAATAGCTTCAGCATTGTGTATTTTTGAAGTTGGCTGTTTCGCCCACACTTTATTATCAACAATAGAAGGATTGTTCGGTACAAAAGTCTGGTTCATAAACATATCAGCACCTTGAGCAGCATTTAAACTTTGCTGTCCTGCTTTTGCTACCTTTTTTACTTTTTCATCTGCCTTATTCAATTTTCCTTCTGCTTTTTTGGTAACATTCTCCTGCACTGTATTTTTCAACTGTTGTTTGCCCGCGTTTATCTCGTTTTTCGGGTTTGCTACTTTAATTTTTTTATCATCCTGAAACATAGCGTTTTGTATTTAAGTTAAATCGTAAATAAACTGCTGATACTTACAGCATAGAAAGTGTGAGATTGATAAATCATTTGTGCATCTATCATTTTCCTTTTGAAAAATGATTTTCGAAATTCTTTTAAACGGAAAAACAGAACAGTATACCCGAATGAGCGTACTGTTCTGTACCAATTTTATTTTTACTAAGATGATGAATAGGCTTATTTACCTGCTGAAGGCCATAATCCTGCGTACTGAGAAGTACCGTAGTCAATGGTTTCAGCGCTGATTACGAAGCTGATGAGCATACTGTTGCTGTCTATTGCGTCGAAATCTACTTCGTGCTGGATTACGTATCCGTTTTCCCATTTCAAAGTAATCAGTGTTCCCTCTTCGTGAGATTTGTTGAAAGTGATTTCCCCTACTGTTGGCTTGTATTTACCGTTTAACAAGCTTTCAAGGATGTCTGATTTTTCAGTAGCTTCTACTGTTACTTTGATCAATGCATTAGAAGGATCTGATGCTACACGTCCTGAAACGTCTGTAGATCTGGAAACGCTGTAATTCATTTTTAACAGCTTCTGTCCTTCTCCGTTGTTGAATTTTAAGATTCCTCTTGAATTTCTTTCGGCCATGATTAGTAAATTTAATCGTTAGTAATATTTTGTGATTTGGTGATTGTGTTAGCAAATATAGAGGCTCTTTTTCGCTAAAAAAAACTTTTGAATATAAATCTGAAAATTTGTAGTAGTTCTACGATTTCTTGTAGTAATTCTACGACAATTGATTTAAGAACACCAACCAAAAGCCTATCAATAAAAGGTTTTAATTGATTGAAAATTAACAACAAAAACAATAATTTTCCACATCAGTGAGAAATATTAAGATTTTCTTAATAAATATTAGGATGTTTTTAACAGATTATCCAATAAAAAAGCAACCGTTTTATGGGTTGCTTTTTTATTGTTATCGGATATTATTTTACTGTTGAGTTTTTCCACCTTCTTTTATGGAACGAACCAATATTTTGTTTTTTCTCAGCAGAAAATCAGGCATCAGATCCACAGGAAGATAGAATGGACTTTCTCCTTTTTTCTGGAGTTCTTCTACGATTCCCGGATTCCAGGCAAGGATTTTGTCTACTTCTACGTTCAATTCTGCAGCAACAACGTTCAGATTGAATCCGGCATTGATCTCTGTTTCTGAAAGCGCTGCAGCAGTTTCTTTACGATCTCCCTCAAAGAAAATCTTGTTAAGCCTTGCAGAATTATAATTATTCAATACACTCTGAAGTTCTCCTGTTGCATAGCATGCATTAAGATATTTCTTCACATGATTAATGGTTTCTCCCGGAAGGTATTTATAAAACACATGATATTGAGTAGAGCCAGCAGCTTCCATTGCTTTGGCAATATTTCCTTCACCACAGTTATAGGCTGCAACCACGGTCACCCAATTATTGTACTTTTTATAAAGATTACTTAAGGAAATGGTAGCGGTTTTAGTACTTTTATAAATGTCAGTACGTCCTTGCTCTGTAAGCCCGTATTGGTTGGCATGTGCAGTCATAAACTGCCAGATTCCTACTGCTCCGGCACCTGAGGTAATATTTCTGTCAAAATGCGATTCAATCAGGGCCAGATTTCTCAAATGCTTGGGAAGGCCTTTCTGAAGGAGTAATTGTTCAATAAATTCTACAAGATCCTTATTGGCATTAATGATACCTTTATACTTTTTCACACTGCTTTCAGAGGTATCGGAAGCGGCAAGAAACTGTCCGTTGATCATGATAACGGATCCTAATAATAGAAAACCTGTAAAGATATTTCTGACAATTGTTTTCATTTTAATTTTATTTATAAGCTAAAAGGCAAAAGTGGGTAACAAATTGGCCTTTTTACTTTATACTTAATCTACTTTCCAGCTTAATTTTTCTTCGTCTTTATTCCAATCTACATGAATAGTCTGGCCGGATTTCACTTCTTCTCTCACAATCATTTTAGAGATTGGTCTTGCAAGCTGAGCACGGATGACCCCTGAGATCTGTCTTGCACCATACTTACTGCTAAACCCTCCTAATGCAAGGTTTTTCACAGCTTCATCGGTAATTTTCAAAGCAATTCCCAATCTTGTTAATGAAGTATGAAGTGATTTCAGCTGAATATTAAAGATTCTTTCTGCAATAGATTCTGTGATCGGTGCAAAAGGAATAATTTCTGTAATTCTTGCCAGGAACTCAGGTCTGAATCGTCCGGAGTTTGACATAATCTGCATGAGTGAAGATGATTCCGGAATTTTTCCTTCTTCAAACTGTTTTACAATTTCTTCACTTCCGATATTGGAGGTAAACAGGATCAATGCATTGCTGAAATCTCCTTCTTTACCTAATTTATCATGAACTTTCCCTTCATCCATAATCTGAAGGAATACATCAAAAACAGAATGGTGGGCTTTTTCAATCTCATCAAATAACACAACAGTATATGGCTGTTGTCTGATTTTATTAACAAGCATTCCTCCTTCTTCATATCCTACATATCCCGGAGGCGCTCCGTATAGCAACGCTGCGGAATGTTCTTCTTTAAATTCCGACATATCAAAGCGTACCATTGCCTTTTCATCGTTGAAAAGTAATTCTGCCATTGATTTTGCCAGCTCTGTTTTACCAGTTCCGGTAGGTCCAAGAAGGAAGAACGATCCGATAGGCTGTCCCGGTTTGTTCAATCCGCTTCGGTTTTCAACAATAGCATCGGAAAGGATTTTTAGTGCATGATCCTGCCCTACAACCCTGTTCAATAGAAGGGATTCCATATTCAGGAGTTTTTCTTTTTCCTGAGCCTGAATTTTCCCGATTGGAATATTGGTTTTAGCGGCCATTACAGCTGCCAGCTCCAACCTGTCTACTTTTTCTCTTTTCTTGGCAGCATGCTGTAAAAGTTCTGCGTAAGTATCTTCAATGATTTTCTGAATCTGATCTACCGGCATAGAGTTGTCGATGGAAGGCTGCTCGCTGAGTGATCCCCACAAAATTGGGCTTATTTTGTCTCTTAGCAGGTTATATGTCCAGATCAGTTCATCAGCTTTATCTTTGCTGTCTGTATATTCTTCCTTCAGAATTACATCATAGCTTTCTTTCCAGCTTTCAAGTTCTTTTTCGGAAAGTTCATCAAGCATTTTGATGGCTGCCATTGTTCTGTCTAATAAGTCAATAGCGGCGTCCGGTAATTTTTTACCTTTTGCATATCTTTTTGCCAGACGTACACATTCCGGAAGGGCTGTTTTTTCCACTTCAATACCGTGGTGCTTTTTGTATCCTTCAAGGAGTACATCGATCATTTTGACGCATGTTTTCTCATCCGGTTCAAGAACGGTTAACACCTCAAAACGACGGTTGAAAGCCTGTTCCGGCTCTATAATTTTTCTGTATTCTTCCTGCGTAGTAGCTCCGATTACAGTAATTTCGCCTCTGGCAAGCTCAGGTTTCAAGAGATTGGCAACGTTTCCGATGCTTCCTTTCGAATCTAAAAGGGTGTGGATTTCATCAATGAAAAGAATGGCTTTTTCAATTTTCTTACATTCATTGATGACTTTTTTCAGGCGGTCTTCAATTTCCCCTTTATAAGAAGTTCCGGCTAATAATGCTCCGGTGTCCAGTTCTAAAAGGGTACCGTTTTTAAGCATTTCAGGAACATTTCCTTTAATAATTTCTGTAGCAAAGCCTTCTACCAAAGCTGTTTTTCCTACTCCTGGTTCCCCAATGATGATCACATTCGGTTTGCTTCTTCGGCAAAGGATTTCCACCAGCATTCTGAGTTCTTTGTCCCTGCCGATGATATTTTCTATTTCTCCTTTTCTTGCCTGCGCCGTTCTGTCTACACAATAGCTTTTAATGGAAGGAAAGGAAGAGTCTGAATAGTCTGAACCATTTGAAAATAATGATGAGAAGTTCCCATCTTCTGAAACGGTAAACGGAGTATCTTTTCTGTATAGATTAAAGATCTCATGTTCTCTCAACGGAAGTGACTTTAACTGCTGAAGAGAGAATACAACCTGTGGTTTTACAATGGCTGTCAGGATACAGATAGGAGTAATCTCATCCAATCCTAATTTTAAACGGATATCATCAGCTTCTTCAATAAGGGTATCCACTGCATCATCCTGTCCTACTTCATCGGGAAGATGGCTGGTTTTCGGATATTCTTCGATACGGACATCTGCCCATTCATAGAAATAGCCCGGATCTTTATCTATGCTTTTCAGGAATTCATTAAGTCCGATATCTTTATGCATTAAAGCCTGCAGGATGTGCGGGCCACCATAAGTTCCATTATAATTTTCCTTCGCTATCGACTGAGCAATGTGAAATAGTTGCTTTACTGTTTCGTTGGTTACTAGTACTCCCATTTATAATTTTCTTATATTAATATATTGGCGTTCTGTTGTGCTTACGATTTGATGATTTTAAAGTATATTTTTCATCTCTTTTTTCAAAGAATTAAAACTTATTCTTTTTGTGCAGCTAAAATTAGCTATTTTATTCTAAACGATATAAAGATAGTTAATTCTTCAATTAGAGAAGTAACAACGGTGCTTTTTGTTTTTAATCGTAGTTCTGATGGTGACATATTACTTTTCTGGATCTCTTTCCGGCCAAAATAGAAAAAAGATTAACCTATTAACGGCTCACAAACGGAACCACTTTTTTCTCAAGTTCTGTACCTGATTGACCATCTAAAACAACTTTTTGAATATCTCCATCAGGGATAAGGTATTCTATTACCCAAACTTTTTTACCATCAAGAACCTGTTTTAATACTCTAGCTTGGTAACCAGAATCATGGTAGCCTTTAGGCAGATCAATTTTATTCTTTTCACAATACATTATTACCTTTTCAGGAGTAAAACTATATCCTTCATCTGTATATTCTTCCTTAGTAAGCTTACCTGATTTATCAAAATGATATAATATTCCGACGGGTGAGCCCGTGTTAAATGCCAATGATTTATTTTTTATGTACCCATTTTTATAATAGAATTTATCTGATTTATAAAAAGAATTCTCATAGTAAATACTTAATTTATATCCACCTTCAGAAGTAGAAAAGATTTCTTTTCTTCCTTCTGGAGTTTCAATACATCTGTCATCATCTTTTTTCTTAGAATTCTGTATGGTAATCTTTTCAAATTCATTACTAATTTTTGGAATCATTGTCTTTTGTAATTCCTGCGATTGAAATTGAGTAAAGAAAACTAACCCAGCTAATATTATTATTTTATTCATAATATTCTTTTTGTACATTGATTGTTTTTCAATAATACAGCGTATATGTTAATGACATTCAAAATGTAATTCCCACTGTTAGTTCATAACTAAAAAAATCAATTGTTTATAAATTCTGACTCTCTTCTTGAAATTACTTTACCGGAAATACTATCCAAAATTATATTTTCAACACGATTCGACTTCTTTAACCATTCTATTTCCCAAATAGGTTTTTCATTTTCTATTCTTCTTGAAATTATAGTATGAAAACCTGTACTTTTTAATACCGGACCTTTTGTAATGGGAATAACTTCTTTTTCACAGAATTTTAAAATATCTTCAAATGTATATTTGTAAGGCTTATCACAATCAATCTCTTTAATCAGCTTTCCATTTTCATCAAAACTATACCAAATTCCTTTTTGAAAAGGAGCTCCCCAAGGTACATTAAACATAATTCCCTTATATTTTATATTTCCATTTGGATAATATGATTTAGACAGCATAAAATAAGAACCTTTATATGATTCAGTATAATATTTACCAGAGTTTGCCATACTCATTTCAATATAGTTTCCATTGGGCAGAAACTCTCTTACAACATCAGTTTCTTTTTTTGCTGATTTACTAAATTTGTCTTTATCAAACTTTTCAAATCTGTTACTAATTTTAGGGATCATTGTCTTTTGTAATTCCTGAGATTGAAATTGAGTAAAAAGACCCAACCCAACTAATATTATTATTTTATTCACAATATTTTTTATAGGTTATTGTTTTTTTACATTGGGAAAAATAAAGGTATAACAGTAAAAAAAAACTTTTAATTTCATAATTTAAGAGCTACTTAACTTCATCAAAAAAAGCTGGTTATACTTTTCTATCGTTTTATCATCTGAAATATTATTAGCTTTATAAAAATCGTTTTTTGGCATCAATGTTTTCATAAACCCATGATGCTTAACCACATCTGATTCTCTTCCGATATAAATAACGTTTATGCTATTATTTTCTTCATTCAAATAAATATGATTAATATGATCATTTGCATTTCTCATTACATTTTCAAATTTCAATATATTAACTAATGAATCTTTATAAGAAACATAAAGTTCATAGGTAGCACCTGCTTCCGTTTCTGCATTTATGTCATATTCTTTTCCTAAAAACAATAATGTATTTTCAGTTTTTGCTCCTCTATCATCTATCTTTATGATATTAATTTTAGTATTCTTCAATATATCTTCTTTTCCAAATACTTTAAATGTTTGTTCATTCATTTTTGTACAAGCTACAGTAGTTATTAATAATAATTGTAAGAAAACCTTAACGATGGTTGTTGAAAATCCCTTGATGTGTTGATTTAATAAGTTTTCCATTTTTATAGCAATTCATATTGTTAGCTTTTAAATACCTTACCATACCAGCTGTTCTTTTTTCATCAAAACTTATTACTAAACTAAATGCTCTAGTAATCTGTTCATAAAAGTATTAGTAAAAGTCCAACTTGCTTGTTTCTAAGCCCTTATCCTAAGTAATTTCTTTGTGTGATTTTTTTTAAAATATCTAACCCTGAAGGATAGAATTAACAAACAGTTTACATGTATTAATATTTTAAGATTTCATTATTATATAATAACTCTTCTTACCTATCAGAAAAATATTCTTTTTGGAGAGAGTCTTTTATTTTTTCATGAATAGGCAAATTTTTTACATCATCAATAGATAATTTGACTTCATTATGGAAGATACTTTCACCATCGAATCCCAAATAAATACTTTTACCATTAATTGAATTCATATATTTTTCGGTTTTAAATGAATTTATTTGGACACCCTCCAATTTCTGACAATTTATCCCTCCATAGCTATAAATATTCTTTTTATCTCTAATATAATTACCACTTAATAATTTGACTTCTGGAGACACTAAATCTAATATTATATATGGAGAATTATTATTTCTCGAAGTAGAGTTATAATAAATATTATTTACATCCTTGTATAAAATATTCTTTTCCACTTCCTGATAACTTGCTGTTTTTATAATAGCATCAGTACTCCATAAAGAATTTGTTTTTAAAGAAAAGATAGAATCCTGTAAAATTAATCCTTTATTTTTTGTCATTATCTTTTCATTAGTTCCCGCATATTGTATAGTATAATCTGATGAAATATTCACTTTACCATTATACATATATAGATTTAATTTTAGTTTTCTAATATTATTACTGTTATTAATTTCCTTTAATTGTGTATCATAATAATTGATCTGTTTTTGTCCATCACATGAAAGCATAATTAATAAAAACAAAATACTATATCCTATTTTTTTTGTATTTTCCATATTCCAAATTTTGTTGATGCTGTTTTATCTCTGGTTAAACTTGCTGCTCCAGACCAATTATTAACATTCATCTCTAACAACTTATCATCTATCAAAGAAAAATTTTGATAATCTCCTCTATCTCTTAATTGATCATATATTTTAAATTTCATATCACATGGATTTGAAGCATTTACAACAAGCAGCAATACATGATAACCATTTAAAATTGTAAAATAAAATACGTGATAACCAATTTTACTACCAATTGCATTTTTCAAATAATTTGATATTACATTTTGTTTTCCAGTATTATATTCCTTTGGTTGGTAATTACCTCCACCCTTAAAAGTACTTTGTTCAAAAATTTGAAAATTCTTAACAAAACCATAATCTTTAATTTGATCTATTCTTGTATAAGCATTATAAACATTTGCTTTATTATTTGAAGTTTCAGTTATAAAGTTTTTATTGTCCAATAATAACTTCCCTAATTGTTTGTCAGCAGCGATTATACATGCTGTATGTCGAGAAATAGAAATCTTATTTTCCTCAACTAATCTTTCCACATCTTTTTCAGAAAATACGTCTTTATAATCAACACATTTTATTTTAATCGTATTTAACGTCTTTCCTTCCACTTTTACCGTAATAAGAGTTTCACCAAGCTTTTTGCCCGTCACTTTTGTCTTTATTACCCATTCATTTTCAACACTCCAATAAGAAGTAGATAATGATATATTTGAATTATTAAGTTCAAATTTCAGATCACGCTTCTTATCATCATTTTTCCCACCTACCTTAAATCTAATTTCTCTTGTTTCATTCAAGCTAATGTTATACTCTACTATTCTTGTACATTCAAAATTTACAGAGGTAGGAAATATTTCTCTCGTGACTTTAAACCAAGTATTATAACTAACCCCTGCCATCTGCTTTTATTTTTTTTGCGCTATTGAACTCCAGATTATCTTCGATTGCATCGAATATCATTTTTTTACTGGTACTCATGTGAATTCTCCCAGCTAAAACAGCGTCCTTATTTTGAGTAATAATTTTAATATTCGAAGCTTTTCTTATAATTGCCATAGACGTTAATTTTTAATGATTAGTCCCTTTTTCACCACTATTCATATGTACAGTCTTAGCACTTTGTATAAGAATATCATCTTCTGAACTTATAGCAGTCATTTTTTTTGCAAAAATATCAGACGTTGAAGACTGTCTTGTATAATCATTATCCACCATCTCTGTCCGGTTATCAGATATTTCCATTCTATTACCCGTAGCAGTTTCTATAATATCATTACCAGCAGATATTGTAATATTATTTCCAACGTTTGTACTTTGGTTATTTCCCACCGTCGTCGTCATATTCTCTCCTACATTAATATTCATATTCTTACAGTTCAGGGTCATGGTTTCCGGTGCCGTGATATTAATATTACTTCCTGTTGTATCCAGATGGATTTCATTTCCGCTTTTATCTGTAATAATAATGCTTTCGTCTTCTGTAAAAACGATTCTATGGCCGCTTCGCGTTTGCATAGATTTTACACGATTGTCTGCACCTCCACCAAGGCCTATTCCGCCATGAAACATTCCTCCCATCACAAATGGTCTGTCAGGATGACTATGTACGAAATTAACCATCACCTGATCGCCTACCTCGGGAATAGCTACATAACCACGATTTTGAGTGATCTGATCGGTTCCTCCTGCATCGGGGCTCATTACTCTTACAAAGTGAGTGTTATCATTCATCTGCCAGTCGAATCTTACCTGAACTCTTCCCTGACCTTCCGGATCGGTATTGGAAATTACCGTTGCAATTTGTGGCTGTGCAGCCGGTACCGTAAATTCCGGTTTGGGCAGAAAACCCGTGTCTGCGGCAATGGATTCGAAAGTTCCCGCATAATGTCCGATCGTATCAATTTCATGAACGGCTTCTGTCACCATAACCTTCGTAAAATAAGATGTTTCACTGCTGTCCGGTTTTCTCATATGAATATCAGCAATACATCCGGGATGCAAAAAAGGAACGGTTGTAGATCCGGAAACCGAAAATACATTAACCGCTTCACTTCCTGACGCGCTTCTTTGAGAATGCTCCACATCCAGATGCGTTGTTGCTTTGATAGGCGCAACCTGCAGTGCCGGAGTTTTATAGATTTTATCGTTATGAGTATATGCTGTGCGGGCCAAATCACCTAAATGATCAACCGGAGTTTCCCCTGAGGTCAGTTTTTCATTTTTACTGCTGTTATAGCCATAATACTGAGGTTTTGTATGAACCGCTTTAAGCTCTACTTTAATATTATCTGCATTGCTTCCGTATAAAAGTTTTATAGGTTTATTCTGCGGAGGGAGCTTTCCAAAATGCAATACTTCACCATCATAATAAAATTGTTCTCCATAAGCTTCTGCCATTCTCGACAGATAATTATAATGGGTTTCGTTATACTGGCTGCTATAAATGATCTGGGAATAATCATTGGTCTCGACTCTTATATCAAACCGTTCTTTATCTATTCCCTGTTGTATTACTTCTTTGGCTATGATTCCCATATTAACAGGCTGGCTGCCGCCAAAGCTCTGAATATGCGGAGCACCGTCCAGCAGGATCGTTGGGCTGTATCCGGAAAGTACAATATTTCCCAGACTCATTTTTTCCTGACTGAATCCTACTTTGGTAATAACCCCGACAAAATTCCTTTCCGGACTCTCCTCAATATCTTTGTAGGAAATAACAGCTGTAAGACGTTTTCCCAGAAATTTGTTGGCTTCTTCAAGGGTATGGCTCTGCCTGTCTCCCAAAGCATCGTGAGCAAGAATAAGATTGAATTCGTGGTGGTGACCCGCTTTTTGTTTAAGAGTGAAATGTTTATAGTACTTAATAATTTTACCTTCTACAACCAGTGATAATTTAACCAGCCGGTTGATCCCTGCGTGATGATTCGCGGATATCCCGTCTGCATTCTGAGATGGGCGGAAAGAAGATCCTTTGGTCTTTGATTCGGTTTTCATATGCTTTGTGTTTGTGTTTGGTATTAAAGATAACAAAATTTATGTAACAGACACTATATAAATATGTTATAAAATAAAATTCTCAGGTATAGTTTTTTTATTCAGGCAAAAAAAGACCGTCTTAAATAGGGACAGTCTTTCTTCTTATGAATGTTGATAATGTGTGTCAGTATTTAGCTGGATGGCCATAGCCCAGCATATTGAGAAGTACCATAATCTATTGTTTCAGCACTGATTACGAAGCTGATCAGCATACTGTTGCTGTCGATAGCATCGAAATCTACCTGATGCTGGATTACATATCCATTCTGCCATTTCAGTGTAATCAATGTTCCTTCTTCGTGAGATTTGTTAAAAGTAATCTCTCCTACAGTCGGCTTATATTTACCGTTCAGCAAGCTTTCAAGGATATCTGATTTTTCAGTAGCTTCTACTGTAACCTTGATTAATGCGTTGGAAGGATCTGATGCTACACGTCCTGAAACATCTGTAGATCTGGAAACGCTGTAATTCATTTTTAACAGCTTCTGCCCTTCTCCATTATTGAATTTTAAGATTCCTCTTGAATTTCTTTCTGCCATGATTAGTAAATTTAATCGTTAGTAATATTTTGTGATGTGGTGATTGTGTTAGCAAATATAGAGGCTCTTTTCCGCTAAAAAAAACTTTTCTCTATAAATCTGAGATTTTGTAGTAGTTCTACGATTTAATGTCGTAATTCTACGACAATGGATTTACACACCACACGATAACATCCATTAATACAGTGTTTTAAATTATCTCTCCATTTTTAGATAAAAAATAATTTTACACATGAAGGAGAAATAATGAGGTTTAAGATTCAAAGTTTAAGGTTTAAAGTCCGAGGTTTCAGGTTTATGTAAATCAATTTTTTGGTCAATCTGTCTTTATGCGACAAAAAAAGCAGAAGTATATACTCCTGCTTTTAATATCATAAAATGAATTTTTTAATGTTTTGTGTATTCCGGTTGTTCTGTTGGAATTCTTGATGGAGTAAAGTACTCATTAAGCCAGTAGAAAGTCTGTCCGTTCTGCTGAATTTTTACAGCCGGATTGTTTCTGTTGGCAAGCATTCTGTCCGCTAAGTTTTTATAATGCTGGAAATAATTCTTTACCGTTTCACTAGGAACAACTTTTGATTTTTTCCAACCTTTCAGCTTATATTTAGCCATCAGTTCTTCTTCAGAAAGATCAAATCCTGTACTCATTCCGATAGCGTAAGACATTGGCAGCTCATAAAGTGCTCCTTTATCTAAGAATTTTATTGTAGGATTATATTTCTTCAACAGCTTTACATATTCTTTCACCGCTCTTGCCTGATTAAAGTCTGCACGGTCCGCCTGAGTGTTTCTGTAAACTTCAGTATAGAATGCTTTTAAGTTATCATATTCGGATTCAGAAATAAGGATTCCCTTTTCTATTGCCGGAGTATAATCTTTCAGATCTTTTGGAATATATCCTTTCACAAGGAATGGACTTCCGTAGTTGATCAGCTGTGCCGCAATTCCGGCAGAAACAGGATTGGTAAGTCCTGGATACAGATATTTATATTTCAGATCTACATCTGTTCTTCCTGCGCCTACCGATGAATGAAAATATTCATTCAGAGATTTATCAACAGTCTGATTGTCTAAAGTAACCTGCGCAATAAGGCTGTCAACAGATTTTTTCAGGAATCCCGGAGTGGTAATATCTCCTTTTTTAGGGAAAATAACGAATCCCTGAGACATACTCTGCTTAGGATAAGCTAAAGAGAAAAATCCTTCATCACCTTCCACAAGGTTGAAATTGTTTTTGGTAAGTACATCATATTGGTTGATGATCTTCTGCTTTTTAAGTTCAGCAATATTTTTAGCTGTATTGGTTACCACATTTTCTGCCATCAATACAAAATCATTATAAGTATCAGATGATCTTGCACTGGTCTGGAACATGATTAACCTTGCCTGAGCCTGCGTCAATGAGCTGATTACACTGTACATATTTCCGCTCTGGTTAGCAGAAGTACCTACAGTCACTACAATATTGGTTTCATCAGGAACATTTGAAAGAAGATTTCCAGCTGCAGTAAGAGCTTCTCCTACCGGCTGATAACCATTGTTGCTTGCGCAGTTCATTTCATTTGTTTTCTGATCGATAAACGAAGAAATCTTGCTGTAATCTGTACTTAAATTGGATACAGAAATATTCTCCCCACAAGGATTATTTTTATATAAAACCACTCCATATTTAACATTACTAAAATAAGATGGTTTTTCAAATCTAAGCTGCAGGTCCTGTAATAATGATTTTACAATAGGTGCATAAGGTGCATTGGCTGCACTTACATCTAGCGCGAAAACAATATTGATATTTTTATCTCTTTCCGTGATTTCTCTGTAACGGTCAAAATAGATGGGTTCTCCCAATACATTGGATACAAAGTTTTTGCTGTAATCTAAAATATTGGTGAAATATTTTGTCTTTGAATCAGGAGTTGGTGTTTCTTCTAAAGGGAGATTTACCGGGAAGATATTTTCAAGAGGAGTTCTCTTGTTTACATCAGTAAGAAGAACTGCGGTTTTGTTGTCAGCATCAGAAGCTGATCCACCTGGATGCCCTTCATGAATTCCCAGTGTTGTATCATTAATTCCTGTTGTATTTTTTAGTTTGATTGCAGAACGTTCTCCCCAGCTGGAAATTACATTTGAGCTTACCCATCCGTAAAGTCCTTTGTTGATACTGTCCATATCAACAGATGGTTTTTTACCTACCAGGAAACGTTTGTTATTTTCAGCCATCTTGTATACGTAAACAATTTGTCCGTTAGGAATTTTCACGTTGGCTGTTTCAATAAGGCTTGGTGAGTTGAACACCATAATAGAGTCGTTTTTGTAGTATCTTTCAGCATTTCTGATGACTTCGCTGTTATTAGGGACTACTGCGACTCTTACAGGATAACCTGTTTTTTCGCTTTTTAAGGCATTATTCCAAAGAAGGAGGTCAGATTCCTGAATCCAGCCGTATGTTTTGACTGATTTTGGGGAAACTTTTTTCATTAAAGCATCCGGAACATATTCCGCTACTTTTACCATTCCGTCTCTATGTTTTAAAACCATTAAAGGTTCAAGGAATTTCACTTCTTTGTAAGACTTCTCATCATCTTTATCCAAATAAGCTGTATTTCTGGATCTGTCTGAAATAACAATCCATGGCACTGACTTTTTTGGATATCCGTTAACGACAGGTGAAGCATCCACCTGCCCATATTGTGAAGGCTCCGGGGTTTTCTTTGACGGCAGTTTTACCTGGCAACTCGTCAATAATACTGATAACCCTATATAATATGCTGCTAGAGGAAATTTATTTTTCATCCTATTTAATCTTTTTATGATTGGCACATCCGTAAGACCGGACGAAATTATTTGCTTTGATTAATATCTACTTTAGTTACACAGTTCTGCGTATCATCCAGGTTTACTTTTACCGTCTGGATTACCGTATTTTTATCAAACTGAAGGCCTGCACAATACATGTAGAAGTTATTCACTTTGCTGTCATTTACTTTTACCACTGTATTTTCATTGTTACACAGATAAGTTTTCAGCAGGTAATTGTAATGCATATTGAAACTGTTTCCGTTGGCAATCTGCTGCAGGTGATATTTAAAATCATTGTCTACTTTGGCATAAGAGTCTTCTACTGAAACTTCATCTTCTGCAAGAGCATCATAAGCCGGAAGAATTTTGATACGGTGATAGATAGGATCCTGGCTTTGTTCTGTGTAAAGAGTCACCAGATACTCTCCAGGTTTTTTATAGGAATAGATGGTAAATTTATCCTTCGCATCTGTATTTCCAGACTCACCGAATTTCCATGCAAACTGTTTTGCATCAGAAACAGCGCGGAAAGTCACATTTTCATTTTGCATCGCCTGACTCACGGCTTCGATAGTCGTTTTTGTCGTTGCAGTATCTTTAGGTTTCTGAACGCTTCTTGCGCCTACCATTACAGGGAAAGATTTCGTGTACTTGTTGTCAACGATCAAGCTTACCTGATAGTACCCTGGTTTATTATAGAAGTGAATACCACTGTTTTTATCTGAAGTTGTTCCATCTCCGAAATTCCATCTTTTGGTTTTCGCAAACTGGGTTTTATCTTCGAATAAAAGTGTGTCTCCTACCGCCAATGAAGACGGATAAACCACCCCAACAATATCATCGGCTGAGTGTATTACCTTTTTCTGCAGCCACAGAGCAACCAATGCTGCGATCAGCAAAGTTGCAATAACACCGATAATAATGTTTTTCTTGTTCTTTTGAAAATAATTCATAGTTAGTAATTGTGATGTGTTTTATTTAAAGTTCCTAGTATTTATTGCTTACTGCATTCTTGCTTTCAGATCCTGCTCGCGCTGATAGAGCTTATTCTGCTTATCTTTAAATCCGATTCTGCATTCATCTACCTGTTTCTGGAAAATTTTAATGTCTTCAGAGGTGGTTGAAATGACTTTTTTGTCATCAAAATACATTTTATAAAATTTTGCGATCTGTGGATAGGCATCTTTGCGGATATCCACAACGTCAGTACTATTGAAATAGCTGTTAAGGTCGTTAACACCCAGCTGGATATTGTTTTCGATGAAAGGCTGTGGCCCGTCGTCCGTAAGTTTGGTAATCATGGTATACGTACTGTCCATGATAGGAAGAACAACTTTCTGGTGTTGTTCAAATTCGGCTTTCTGCTCAAGATTCTGAATTCCTCTTACATCTTCATCAGAAAAAGGAGATACAAATCCTTTTAAAAAGATCACTCCCAAAAATAACATTGCAGTTACCAGCATCAGTATTAAATAAAAAAACTGATAATGCCTTTCTTTCTTAGATAATGTGATTTGTCCTTGCATATCTTTTCTTTTTATCTTCTTCTTTTACTTCCTGTGAAATTTCTTGTAGGGTCTTTTCTCAGTTCATTATTGGTTACTTTGATCTTCCCCATGCATTCATCAAGATCTCTTAAAACTGTTTTCTTCTGATACTCCACTTCAATGATCTTGGCTTTTAAAGTCATCATCGGTACAATTTGCTTCATCAATAAAGCATAATGTTTAAAGCTCTGCACACTGTCTTTACCCATAATGTTTTTAGCATCTCTCACATTATCCATAATACTGGTTCTGAGAAACACTTCATTCTCCACCTTATTAATGCTAAGCTGGTTCATTTTGTCGTAAATATCATCAATGTGATCTTTAAGCACGTCACTTCGAAGCATCAGTTCTTTATAAGCTTCAGCTTCACGGCTAATCCCTTCGCGCTGTATGTCATAACTCTTAAAGAAGAGAAATAAGCACGTAAAAGATACAACCGACAAAACAACAAATGACAGAATAAACTTCCAAATGCCCGTTCTGACGTCAGATTTGTTTAATTTTTTTTCCCTGTTAGAAGACATAATTTGCGATTTGTTTGGCCTGTGAAAATATAAAAAAAAAATTTTATGCACAATACGTAATTTCCCCAACCCTGTTTCGTGAAAACCCTGATTAAATTAATATTAATTTTCACTTTGATAAGTTTTTCATAAATTAGACCTCTGAATTTTAAATATCATTCGCCAAATCGATATTAAGAATGAGTAAAATATTATCTAATACCGTACGTTTTTCCATTGCAGACAGTGATTTTTATTTTAAAAAAATAATGATCAAAACTCTTATGGAAAATCCTTTCTATATGCTTCTGAATGATTGTAACAATGGGCATGAACTGGTAAACAGAATCTACAGAAGACAGGAAGATGTGTTCATTATTGAACTCTTCATGCCGGTATTAAGTGGAATTGAAGCTATTAAGTATATCAGAAAAAACAATACTGAAACCCCTATTATTACGTATTCCGGCACTTATCAGGAAGATATGGCGGAAATCCTTTCGAAGATTCCCAATATTTATTACTGTCAGAAAAAAAGCACCATTATAAAGGATATTATTAAAGGAAGTATTGTGTCTGACGACTTCGACTATCAGGCTTATTCCAAAGAATGGGAACAGCAACCTCTTGCTGTACAGGAATACATGGACAGGCAGAAAAAAGGACAGGAAGAGCTGTCACCGGCGGAAATACAGCTTATGAGATTCTGTTATGAAGGATTCAGTAATAAAGAAATTGCAGAAAAACTGAATCTGAGTACCAGGACTATAGACACTTATATCAACAGGCTAACAGAAAAGCTGGGCTTAAAGACCAAACTTCATCTGATACGTTTCTGTGTAGAAAACGGATATTATAATTCCAGTTTATAAAAAATTTTGATTTCACTAAAAAAATCAATTCCTCGTGATGTATGAGGACAGAGAAGAGGATTTCAAAATATTATAATCAATATTAAAAAGTACTGTAAAGCCTGCTATAACCAGCATTTATTAAATTTTGTTCACCAAATTTCTGTACCTTTATCCGGCTGTATTATTTTATTGTTAAATAATCTTCACCACACCTTAATATAGTGTATACACAAAAAGTCCAACTCTTTGAATAAAAATATTTTGCCACTAATTTGCTAGTATTCAATTTTTTTAACTAAATTTGCACACCTAAAATTTAAAATTAAAATAAGGAAATGACAAAGGCAGAATTGGTAAACACCATCTCAAATAAGTTGGGAACAGAAAAGAATGAAACACAGAAAGTTGTAGAAGCTTTTATGCAGGAGATCAGAACTTCTATGTATAATGGGGATAACGTTTATCTAAGAGGTTTTGGATCTTTTATCATTAAAACAAGAGCTGCTAAAACAGGAAGAAATATTTCTAAAAACACTGCAATTGAGATTCCTGCTCATAACATTCCTGCTTTCAAACCTTCAAAATCTTTTGTTGAGAAAGTAAAAACTAAAGTTGCAGTAAAATAAGAACATTAACTGAATATTAACTAGTTACTAAAAAATTAAAATTATGCCAAGCGGAAAGAAAAGAAAAAGACACAAGGTTGCGACTCACAAAAGAAAGAAAAGAAGAAGAGCAAACAGACATAAGAAAAAATAATCTCTTTTTCTCGAGATTTACAATATAATAATATAGTTGGTGGATTTAAATTTTTAAAGTTCACTAACTATATTTTTGTTTGCAACTATAAGATTCCGCGGAAAACGGAGGGTTTCAAATATTATTTTAATAAACATATAATGATTTTCATTCAAAATCCTTATATTTAATAGATGAATTAATCGATAAAAAACATCCACTTCCTATAATCTTAACAATTTTATCTTATTAAAAAATGAAGAAAGAACTAATAGTTTCGCATGAAGATGATCTTACAAAGATTGCGCTGCTGGAAGACGGAAGACTATGTGAACTTCATGAGCAAGAAGACAAAAGCGATTTTATAGTTGGAGATCTGTTTATAGGAAAAGTAAAAAAACTGGCACCCAATCTGAATGCAGCATTCGTCAATATCGGATATGACAAAGATGCATTTCTGCATTACCAGGATCTGGGACCTCAGTATCTTACGTACAGAAAGTTTTTAAAAGATACTATTTCCAAAAAACAAAGCACTTCGAGCTTAAAAAATTTCGAGATACAACCCGAAATAGACAAAAACGGAACGGTAGACAAAGTAATTGCCAAGGACGATCTTGTTCTGTTACAAATTACCAAAGAACCTATTTCTACCAAAGGTCCAAGAATTTCTACCCAGATTTCATTAACAGGGCGTTTCCTGGTTTTAATTCCTTTTGACAATAAAGTTTCTATTTCCAAAAAGATCAGAAGTTCTGAGGAAAAAGAAAGACTGAGAACCCTTATCGACAGCATTAAGCCTGAAGGATTCGGAGTAATCATCAGAACGGTAGCAGAAGGAAAAAAAGTAGCAGACCTGCATAATGACATGAACCAGCTGGTTCAGAAGTGGGAAAGCACTTTCAAAAACATCCAGAGAAATAAAGTTCCGTCTAAAGTTTTAAGCGAAGAAGACAAAGCTTCAGCTATTCTAAGAGACAATTTTAATCAGGATTTCGTGAATATTATCTGCGACGATGAGCAAATGGTCAACGAAATGAAAAATTACATTGAAGTAATTGCCCCTGAAAAGAAAAACATTGTCCAGTTTTATGATTCTCATATTCCACTTCTGGAATATTACAATGTTGAAAAACAGCTTAAACAGAGCTTCGGAAAACACGTCAACATTCCGAGTTCCAAAGGAGCTTATCTTGTTATTGAACACACAGAAGCACTTCACGTAGTAGACGTCAACTCCGGAAACAATATTACTACCGGAACTGCTGTCAACAAAGAGCATGCACTGAAAGTGAACAAAATGGCTGCTACAGAAATCGCAAGACAACTTCGCCTCCGCGATATGGGAGGTATCATCGTTATCGATTTCATAGATATGCCGAATTCTGATCACAGAAGAGATCTTTACGAGCATCTTAAAGAGGAAATGAAGCGCGACAAAGCACGCCACAAAATCCTTCCTCCAAGTAAATTTGGTCTGATCCAGATTACCAGACAAAGAAACCGTCCGGAAAAACAGATCGACACCAAAGAAGAAAACCCGAACAAAGACGGAGAAATTGTAGCTCCTATTGTTATCGTGGAAAGAATGGGTGAAACCTTAAGAAATATCCTGCAGAAAGAAAAAGGAAAAATCTACCTGCATGTACACCCATTTGTGGAAGCCTACCTTACAAAAGGCATTAAAAGTATCCAGATGAAATGGTTTATCAAATACAAAAAGTGGGTAACCATTGTTCCAAGGGATTCTTTTAAATATTTAGAATACAAAATCTACAATGCCAAAAAAGAAGAATTGATAGAATTCTCTAATTAAAAAATTTAAAACCTTCAGTTGTACTGGAGGTTTTTTCGTTTTTATAATGTATTGCAAATATAGAACATGATTAATAATTTAAGTTTTGCCTCAAGACAATGGACGATTAGATTATTACACTAGGCGGGCTAAAGCCCACCCTATTGATATCCAGATGTATAATAGTTGTTTAACAACAATATCTTTTATCTTTTATCTTTTATCTTTTATCTTTTATCTTTTATCTTTTATCTTTTATCTTTTATCTTTTATCTATGAAAAACCACCATTATAAAATTACCGTCCAATGGACAGGAAATAAGGGAACAGGAACCAGCGGCTATAGAGACTACGAAAGAAATCACACCATTTCAGCAGAAAACAAAGTTGTGATTGAAGGTTCATCAGATCCTGCATTCCGTGGTGACAGAACAAAACATAATCCGGAAGACATGCTGTTATCTTCACTTTCCTCCTGTCATATGCTATGGTATCTTCATTTTTGTTCTGAAGCCGGCATTATCGTTACAAATTATACTGATGAAGCGACAGGTACCATGGTAGAAACAGCCAGTGGAAGCGGTCATTTTACAGAAGTAACTCTACACCCAACAGTAACAGTTGCTGAAGAATCTATGATTAAAAAAGCAGAACAACTTCATCATAAGGCCAGCGAATTCTGCTTCATTGCCAACTCCGTTAACTTTCCGGTAAAGCATATCCCTACCACGTTAGTTAAATAGTACCACATTTCAAAATAACGTTTAAAAACAACGATGAATAATAGATTTCAACAATAATAACTCCAAAAAATTCCACAAAAAGAGAATTATTTAGCGAAAAATCAATAAAAATAATATTTTATCATCAATAAAAACATAATAATTTGAAATTATTTGTCAATTTTGTTTAAAATATGAAGTTTTTTTCCTATTTTTATATAAACAAAATAAACCATGATGAAACCAAAATTGACTATTTTTGATGAACCGATGCTCTATACAGAAGGATTATCAAGACTACTTACTCAAAGCAAAATTTTTAGTACAATTGATATTTGCAATTCTCTAGAAAACCTCTCAAAACATTTAAAAGAAGAACCTCCGGAAATGCTTGTGATGAGTTCCAACATGCTTATGCTTTCAGAAATATGCAAGCTTGTGGAGACTATTATTGCAAAGCATAAAAATACCAAGATTACTATCATTGGAAGTTCATATGATGTGATTGACATCCGAAAACTCTTCAATAAAGGTATTAAAGCTTATCTGGATAAAAATTGTTCCTATGACGAATTTCTTAAATCCATCAATGTTTTACTTCTTAATGAGATCTATATCTGTGATCAGGCAAAGGAAAGAATGATCAATTTTATTAGTAATGAACAGGGAAAACCCAACCCTCACATCAAAGAACCTCTCACCCGCCGCGAAATGGAAATTCTCAAACTGATCTGTGACGGATGCAGCAGTAAAGATATATCAGAAAAATTATTTATCAGTATCAATACGGTAGAAACACACAGAAAAAGAATTCTTTTGAAACTCAATGCGAAAAACTCAGTCGGAATTGTAAAATATGCGATCGAGAATCATATCATCGACTGAAAGACTTCCATGAATCACTCAAAAATTCCAGGCTTTAAAAAGTCTGGAATTTTTTTTACTTCTGATTTTAATTAGTTCTTCAGTGAAATTTTTATTGTTACGTATAATCAAAGTCTGTAGAATAAAAAGTGAGGCAGAGAAACTAGAGACAAAACATGAAAAACATATTTAATTAATTCTAAAAAATTGATCTCTAATGGTACAGATATGATCTCATACCTCACTTTAAAACTAAAACCTTGGACATTAAATATTGTATCTTATTCATAATCCGGCATTTCTCCATTACTGAACAGTGTTGCCCTTGTCATATCGGTCAGCGTACTACTAAGGTCAATGACCATTATATTCCTTTGAGAAATATTGTCGTTGGAGGTATTCATGAATATAATCTGAGCATTATTTGGTGAGAACCTAGGATCGAGGTCATTCGTTCCCAGTACTTTTTCGCTTTCTGCAGAAATATCACTTACAGCATCTGTAACAAGGTTATAGATAAAGATATGTGAATCCAGCTGACGGTAATTTCCACTTCCATCCAAATATCCGGACATATCACGGGTAAAGAGAAGAAGCTGTCCGTCTACAGAGAAGTTCAAGCCTCCGCTGGCACCTGCAGTACCTGACAATACCGTTTTAAGAACAGCACCATTTATATCTATTACATAAATTTTAGTATTGTATCCGTTATAATCATTGGTTTTCAATGCTATTTTACTACCATCATAGCTCCAGTCACATTCGGAGATCAGGCTTCCATCCGGAGTTGTATAGACTAAGCTCAAGCCACTTCCATCTTTATTAATTCTGTACAACTTATTAAAATTGGAGTAAATAAGCTCCTTACCGTTGGTACTCCATGCAAAGTCCATTTCATAGTTATTAAAGCCTGCAACAGCAACCGTTGTTACTTTAAAAGGATTGGAGCCATCCGGATTGGCAGTGTAAAGATGGGTACTTCCACCTTCCGTACGAAGGAATGCAATGAGACCTGCATTATTGTTTTTACGCGGTCGCCAGCTGTTATAGGAAGAACTGGTAAACTGGAAGTTATTTCCCTGATCATCACTGGAAATAATCACAAAGTTTCCATTTTGTTTCTGAACGTAATGATACCTGTTGGCCGGAACTGTATTGGTAGTAAATTTACTGATAGAGCTTAAAACTGGCTGGTGAATGCCGTCCGAAACAGACACCTGCCAGAAGTAACTTACACCAAACTTCAGATTTGAAAGCGTATAGTGGTTTGCTGTCAAATCATTAACCTGAATCACATTAGTGTCAAGATTATTTTTAATGGTCAGACTGTATCTTAATACATCTGCTGTATCGGGATCTGTTGCGCTCCAGGTTAATTCGACGCTCAAAGGTTGATTTACTGCGTTATCTATCGGACTTAGCAACTGTGGTGTAGCGGGAGGAGAATTCAATGAAGTATCATCATCCATCTCAAAAACTACCGTTACCACCTGATTTTGATTTTGTATATTGACTGACTGAAAGCTTGTGATATATCCTGAAAGTTCTGCTTTTACAGAATAATTCCCTATCGGCATGGCAGCGATTTCAAATGAACCGTCTGTACCACTGAAAACCGTTTGTGTCGTAGGATTTGTAAATATCTTCACATTAGAAAGCGGCACATTGCTACCCCTTTTCACGACTTTTCCTTTTAACATTCCTGTTTGCGCCTGTTCTACAAGGTCTTCATTGCATGAAACCAGACAAAAAGCAAAGATGAGTATGCTGAATATTTTAATTATAGTTTTCATAGTTCATGTTTTTATTTGTTTCCGAAGTAAAAGTTGATTCCTATTCCAAAGCGCAAAGCCTGATCTTTTCTTTTCCCATTAACAAGGCCTTCCCAGTCGTCTTTGAAGCCAAGATCATATTGGGCTGAGGCTCTCAGCGAAAAATTCTTGCTGATCATATATTCCAGCCCGCCACCAAACTGTGCTTTATATTGAGGTTTATATTTTGAATACAACGCTCCTGCTCCACCATACACAAATGGACTGAATCTGTATTTCGGAAAAAGGATGTATTCCAGATTCACTTCAGGACCATAGTAGTTTCTTTTCACAATATTTGAATTTTCAAGCGTAAAGAAGCTTGCGTTCAGTTCCATATTCAGATAAGGAGTAAGGAAATATTTAAGCCCAATTTTTCCACCAACATTCATTTTAGGACCTACATAGTCATCTTTAACTTTCTGTCCTTCAACGTTGGCAAATATGGATACTTTCTGTCTGTAATCCTGCGGATATCTGCCTCCAACAACTCTGTCATTATTTTGCTCCTGCTCTCTGTTATATTCATTAATTAAGCTTTGATATCCTCCATTCTCATCTATTGCCTTCCCCCATATTTTATCTCTGATTCCTTCAACAATCAGGGCTTTTACTGCTTTTTCTATTGCTTCTGTAACAGCGAGCTGAACAGGTTCGTTTTGAGTCAGACCTACCTCAGCTTCCAGTAATCTTTCAGTATCAATATATCTGAAAAAACTTCCGTTAACACTGGTTGAAAGAATGGTTTTAGAAGTATAAACCGTTTTAAGAATTTCTCCGTTAAGTGTAGAGACAGCGCGGAGATAGATGGTAATTCTGTCCTGGCGGTACTGTGTGGAAGCTCCGATTCCGAAATACCTTGCTCCAAGTCCTCCGGTCAGAATATTGCTGTCGTATGAGATAACGCCGCCTTCAAGAAGAATTCCGGCGTATAAAAGAGGTGGAAGTGATTGATTGTTTTTGTCTGCATCCTTGATATATTCCTGTCTGGTGGAACGGATGATCTGTCTTTCATTGAGAAGATTAGCGATGTTTTCCCTTTCAATAGGGACAAACCATCGGCTGTCTTCTAATGCTTTGATAAGAATGGTTGTAGTTCCCTGAGGGACTGCCGTACTCCAGTTGTTTCCATTTTCGGAAGGTTTATACTGGCCGGTCTGGTCTCTGAATTTGTAGACTCCTATTACAATTTTCTCTTTGGGAAGCGGAAGATTTTTTAATTCTGCGGTGGAAGATGTAACCTCTCCCATTGTTGGTTTTTCGGGATCCGAAGGTAAACCAAATATTGAACTACAGGCCTGCAGAATGCATAGCAGGAAGGTGCAGAAAAAGATTCTGGTATAAGTGTAGGTTGTCATGGTAAGTTTATTTTTAGTGATTACCTATTTTGGAATTACGATCTCGGACTGATCGCCATTGCTGGTATCCAAAATATTGATTAAAAGTCCCTGATTAGTATTGGTAATTTGTAGATAAAGGGAACCGAAAAGATAATTTCCGGGTTTTATGTTTCCATCACCAAACTGTTCTTCAAACAGTTTTCGTGAAAGCTCACTGAGGATCTGCCTGTTAAGACTCTCAGTAAAACTATCAAGAGAGTTCACCCGATCCAGCAAATTGCTGAAATCATTTTTTTCATCAAATGGGTTTTGGGCATTAGCAGAGCTTAAAAGCCACTGGTAATTAAATGTATCTCCTCCAAAGGCTGGATTTACCGGCTTATAGACGAGCTGCTGAGCTTTTCCGTAGAAAATACCCGCAATACATGTCAAAATAATAATAAATGTTTTCATGGCGGACATTTTTAATAGATGAATTCATTTTTAATAAGATTTTTCTTAGCATTAAATTCTTTGATATATTTTAAGCTATAGCTTAATTGTTCTTTTAAATAATCCTCTGCCGGATTGGTCATAAAACTGTAAATAATTTTATCTTCCATCTGAATATTAATCTGACCACTTGTTCCACGGAGAGGAAGTTCTGTAATAGTTATTACGCTACTGCTTTTATCAGGAAGCTGACTGTACTGCATGTAAAACATATCATAAAAGTCTTTTCCTACTTTGGTTTTTGTCTCATCAATAGTAAGTCCTCTGAGTTCGTAAGCAGCATCTTCTTCTATCTTAGCTGTTTTTTTTTTGAAAAGATTGCTGTTCAGTTCAACACTGTCTTTGGCAATCAGCTTCTGGGTTTCTTCATCCCTGATATAAAGAAAAGCTTTGAGAGCATCTTTTGATTCAAGATTCACACTGATTTCCGATAATACCTTTACTTCATTGGGATTGACGGAAAATTTACCGTTCTGCTGGTTGTTTGAAAGATTTCCACTATTGCCTTTTTTAATGGAAATCAAAAGGTAATTCAGTTCTTTATATACAGCAGTGTTATTGATTACGACTGCTTTCAATCTGACCTGGTTTTCAAGGACACTACTCTCTATCCTTGCGTTTACTTTCTTATCTTCCTGCCCATAAACCCATACAGACAGGATGGTAAAAAATGTACCCAAGCTAAGGGAATATAAAAGTTTCATCATTTGTGTTTTAATAGTTTCTCATGAAAACTGTCTTATTATCTCCCTTTACATTAATCTGAATTCCATCCGAAATACTGTTGCTTCCTGTAACATCAATAATATTATTGTTTCCCTGTGCAGTAATGGCAGCTTTTGTTTCTTTATCTGTAAATGAATTGATAAAATATAGTGTATTGAAATCTCCCAGCTGTCTTACTATAATATTCGTTCGGGTATTTAGGGAAAGTTCGGCATTGTTATAGTCTCCTATCTGGATGATATCGGATCCATAAGAACTCTGATCTGTCTGTTGTCTGGCTATAAGATTAAAGATTGTATTGCTGTTGACCTTATCCCAGTCTATCTCCTGTGCATGTATTGGCAACATTATGAAAAGAGCCAAAACACTCCATTTTAAGTTAAACATAGCCTTAGTATTAAAATTACATGATAACAAAACGGAGAAAACCGAAGGGTTAAAAAAGGAGAAACACTGCAGTTTCTCCTTTACAATTTCTAAGATTTACAGTATGTTGTTATAGGGCTTAATTTGACTGATTTACAATCATTGAGTTTCCATTACCCATCTGAGTTCCTACATGAACATGGCCAAGACCGCTCTGAGCTACCCAGGTAAAGTTACCATTACCCATCTGAAGATCAAGAGCTGTGTTGGAATCTCCTATCTGGAACTGATAAAGCTGGTTAGCATTACCTATCTGTACTCCTGCAGAAGTGTTGTCATCTCCTACCTGTACTGAGGCCGCAATATTACCATTTCCTGCTTGAATATGAGTGGCACTGTTGTCATCACCATCCTGATACTGAACAAGAACATTATTAGCTCCTATCTGAAGTCCGCTGGCATCATTTCTTCTTCCCAGCTGAACCTGATAAGCGTCATTCCCAATACCCACCTGAATAGCAGAAGCATCATTTCTTCTTCCGTCCTGATATTGGAAAACATAGTTTCCTAATCCAATCTGTACTGAAGAAGCATCATTTCTTCTTCCGATCTGAGTTTGTTCTGTAGAGTTAAGTACTCCTAATTGCCAAGTTGAAGCAGAGTTTCTGTTACCCATCTGTAACACTTCATTTGAGTTTCCAATACCCATCTGATCTACATCTACAGAGTTTCTGTTTCCGATACTTTTTGCATTATTGACATTTAAAATTCCTACCTGGTCAATATCTGCAGTATTACGATTCCCTGTCTGTGTAAGAGAATTGATGTTCAAAAGACCTGTCTGGTCTACTGTAGCAACATTTAAGTTTCCTGTTTGAGTAGTCACATCAATATTGAATTGTGCGAATCCGAAACTCATTGCGAATAGTGTAAGTACACCTGTAAGTAAATTTTTCATCTTAGTAAAAATTAATTGGTTAATAGTAAGGCAAAGGTAGCTTCCCCGTCAAAATGAAAAACCACCATCAAAGTGTAAATTTTGAAAATCACTGTTTCCAGTTGGACAAGTCATTATTTACCGTTACGGAAAAACACCATCACAACATATTGATTTACAGTAAAATCCATCAATAGTGAATATTAATATTTATGCAAGGATGATTTCTTCTAAGCAAGCCCGATTTTTTATCTATTCAAAACATCACAATTCAGGGTTTTACGCTATTTCTTACCCAATCCTTTCAAATTTATTTTATCCACCGAAAATCAATTTTATATTAGAAATTCAAGACTGAAAGTGAAATAGATTGCATTTTATCATTCATGATATCTTATTAGGTTTAATAAGTAAATATTTCTGGCTACGATGCGGTCTTTCTCATAGGTTAATTAATGTTAAGGCACTTATTTCTTCAAGATATATTGCTAAATTTGAGCTATGGAAAATTTTGGAAAAGATTTATTAAGAAAAATAAAAAGCGTGGAACTTCCCGGTGAACACGCCCATGGAGTATTCTCGCCTCCCTACCGTCCCGTTTTTACTTATGATGAAGTATTGTCAAAGAATCCCAAATTTGCGGCAGTCAATATTGTTTTATATCTGAAAGACAACGAATGGTATTTTCCATTGATTCAAAGAACGATTAATGAGCACGACAGACACAGCGGGCAGATATCACTGCCTGGAGGAAAGCGTGAGGAAATGGACAGAGATTTTGCAGAAACCGCAGTTCGTGAAACCTCTGAAGAAATCGGAATAGATAAACATTATGTAAGGATCATCAGAGAAATGTCTCCTATCTATATCCCGCCAAGCAATTTTTATGTGTATCCCTATATCTCTTATACCAAAAAGAATCCTGCTTTTGTTCTTCAACAGACTGAAGCTGTGGAAACCATAGAATTTCCGATCACTTCCTTTTTAAACCTGTCGGATACCCCGGAGATTATGGCTCTGCCAAGCGCAGGCGGACATGATGTTCCTGTCATTAATTTCAACGGATATATCATTTGGGGTGCTACAGCCATGATATTAAGTGAATTCAGTCAGTTGCTGAAAAAAATGTAACTTTGCACTACCGTGTTTAATTGAGAGATGGCGAAGAAAAATATTTTCACCGATGCATTCGGAACTCCTTATTTTTTGAAAAGGTTTATTATTTTTATTTTAGGAATTGTTTCTTACAGAAGATTCAATGGCTTTAATAAGTTAAAAATAACCGGTACAGAACACCTTGTGGATCTTCCGGACTCTAACGTACTGTTTGTATCCAACCATCAGACCTATTTTGCAGATGTGGCGGCAATGTATCATGCCTTCTGTGCTGTGAACAACGGATATTTAAATACAATAAAAAACCCGATCTATCTGTTGAATCCGAAGATCGATTTTTACTATGTGGCAGCAGAAGAAACCATGAATAAAGGTATTCTTCCCAAAATTTTCAAAATTGCCGGAGCTGTAACGGTAAAAAGAACATGGAGATCTGAAGGGAAAAATGTCAACAGAATGGTAGATATGAGCGAGGTAGATAATATTATGAAAGCATTGGACAATGGCTGGGTAGCTACTTTCCCTCAAGGAACTACATCGGCTTTTGCACAGGGACGAAGAGGAACTGCCAAACTGGTAAAAAATCAGCGTCCTATTGTAATTCCAATCAAAATAAACGGATTCAGAAGAGCTTTTGATAAAAAAGGACTCCGCGTAAAGGTAACCGGTGTAAAACCTACGATGGAATTTAAAGCTCCTTTGGATATTGATTATGATAATGAAAAAGCACCGGAAATTTTATTGAAAATTATGACTGCTATTGAGCAGACAGAAGATTTCAATCTATTACACAGTTATGATGAAGAACTTAAAGCTAAAAAATTAGAACAAAAGGACTCAAATAATTAAAGTAAATTAAAAATTATGAACAAAATACTTGGAATCCTATTCGCAATCATAGTATTAGTTTCATGCAACAGCCAAAAGGTATATTCGGATTTTGACATCAGCTATTCGAAAAGCGGAGGTGTTGCTCCTATTTATGAAAATCTTCTTATCAAAGGAAATAATGTACACTACTCTTTTGAAGGACAGGGAAAGAAATACAAACAGGATTTTAAAATTTCTGATGAAGATTTAAAGAAACTGGATCAGGTTCTTTCTCAGAATAATTTCAGAAGAATACAGGAAGACCGTAAAAAATTGTACGACAATATTTCAACGTCCATCAACGTCAAGAAAGGTCCCAATGAAGGCAGTAAAACGGATGCCAGTATGATCATTCCGAATTACAAGACCAACTGGAACAATATTCTTGAAGCTTTTCAGCAGATCATTAATACTAATGTTAAAAAACAGTAAATACAATTGAAAACCCACTTCATTGCCATTGGCGGAAGCGCCATGCATAATCTCGCCATCGCATTAAAAGACAAAGGATATCAGGTGACAGGTTCTGATGACGCTATTTTTGAGCCTTCAAAGTCCCGATTGGAAAAGAAAGGAATTCTGCCTCAGGAAATGGGCTGGTTCCCGGAAAAGATCACTTCGGATATTGATGCAGTCATTCTTGGGATGCATGCACACCAGGATAATCCTGAGCTGGCAAGAGCAAAAGAACTGGGCTTGAAAATATATTCTTATCCTGAATTCCTGTACGAACAGTCTAAAAATAAGACAAGAGTTGTCATTGCAGGATCACATGGTAAAACAACCATTACTTCAATGATTCTCCATGTTCTGAATTTCCATCAGAAAGATGTGGATTTCATGGTAGGCGCCCAGCTTGAAGGTTTCGACTGTATGGTAAAACTGACTCAGGATAATGATTTCATGGTGTTGGAAGGTGACGAATATCTTTCATCTCCTATTGATCTTCGTTCGAAATTTTTATTGTATCAACCCAATATCGCTTTAATGAGTGGTATTGCATGGGATCATATCAATGTATTCAAAACATTTGATGATTATATTGAGCAGTTCAGAAAGTTTGTGGCAAGCATTACAGCAGGCGGCGTTCTGGTATACAACGAAGAAGATCCGGAAGTCGTAAAAGTAGTGGAAAATGCAGAAAACTATTTCAGAAAGATCCCTTACAGAACTCCTGAATACGAAATCAATAATGGTAAAGTATATTTAAAAACGGAAATGGGAGATGTTCCTCTTTCTGTTTTTGGAGCACACAACCTGCTGAACCTTGAAGGAGCAAGACATATCTGCCAGCAGTTGGGAATTATGGATGAAGATTTCTATGAGGCAATCATGAGTTTCAAAGGCGCATCCAAACGTCTTGAAAAAGTGGAAAGAGAAGATAAAGGAATTCTTTACAAAGATTTTGCTCATGCACCAAGTAAGGTGAAAGCAGCTGTAAAAGCCTTCGCAGAGCAATTTAAAAAGGATAAGAAATATGGATTCCTGGAGCTTCATACCTATTCCAGCTTAAATCCTGCTTTCCTTGAACAGTATGACCATGCTATGGATGGTTTGGAGGAAGCCATTGTTTTCTATTCTGAAGACGCATTGAAGATCAAGAGAATGGAAGCTATTTCTCCTGAGTTTATCAAAGAAAAATTCAGGAATGAAAATCTAAGGGTTTTCACCAATGCTGAAGATCTTCATACCTACTGGAATACATTAGATAAAACGGATGGTGTTTATCTGATGATGAGTTCCGGAAATTTTGGCGGATTAGATTTAACAAAATAAATAAAAAGCTTCAGAGTATATCTGAAGCTTTTTTATGGTAGTTTATTTTTAATTGATCAACTTTTTATTATTGGTCAGTTCGATACTTTTTATAGAACCTACCGGTGCTATTTTTATCGTTTTATTTCCTTGAGCCAGATAAATATAATACATGCTGTTGGATCCTATGAGATGTACCTGATCAAAGCTTTCATCACCATAGTTTAACTTATAGTCATATTTAAGTTTATTCTCCTTTATCTTCCTGGTGAGCCCAAGACCCTCTCCCCATCCTATCCCTACAAAAAAAGACAGTAACATCATGGCAAGAAATCTCACAAACATATTGGTAAAATGATTCTCAATAGCTTCTTTAGTCATCGTTTTATGTTCTTTAAGAGAAGCCATTTTTAAAGCCCATTTTTTATCTCTATTGGCCTGTTTTGACAAAAAAGAGGGAAAAGCAAATGAAAATACAACTATAATAATGAGGGCAATCAGTATTATCGGGTGAGCCGTTAGAGTGGCTATCGGGCTTATCAAAATATCCATTATCGTTGAATATTTCAGAATATTAATCCCTATCTGATAATAGAATACACTCTCTTTTAATATTCCCATTATGACGAGGAAAAGATATCCGAACGGAAGAGATCTCTGAATTCCTTCTGAGTATTTCATGGATGTTTTTATTGGTTTAGTTTTATATTGGTTCAGATCAATACTATTGATGTACGAAAATATAAAATTATCATCAAATTAAAACATACAGATTTATTTTTCACATTCTTTAATCAGATTTCTCAAAATTTCCTCCGTAGATTCTTCACTGTACCGATGAATGGACTGCCCTACCCATATTCCTACAAATTCAGGATTTTGTAGAGCTTTAGCTGCTTTTCTCAGGGCATTCGTAAGTTTGTTCTGATAAGGATAAGGTAAAATATATTCTGAGTTTTCAACTGTTTCTATAAATTGATTTTTCACTCCTCTGGCATACCTTCCGGAGAAACTTTTCGTTAAAACAATTTCGTCTTCTGTTACTTTTTTCAATCGTTCTTTTTCAAAAGGCAAAAGAGCACTTTCCTGAGAAGTTAATAGAAGATTTCCAACCTGAAAACCTTGCGCACCTAAGTCTTTCACAGCCTTTAATGTTCTTGCTCCGTAAATTCCTCCTGCATAGATTAAAGGAACATTTACCTGATCAAAGATCTGCGATAGTAAAGATAAACCTCCGATCTGCGGAATATTTTCTGCTTCAAAACTTCCTCTGTGTCCTCCAGCTTCTATTCCCTGAACACAGATGATATCAATACCGGATTTCTCAAGAAATAAAGCTTCCTTCACAGAAGTACATGTTCCGATAAGGGTAACACCATTTTCCTTTAATTTCTGAATACTCTGATCCTCCATATTTCCAAAAGTAAAACTTAATATTTTACAATTTTCTTCAATGATAGCATCCACCTGTTCACGATAACCGTTGACACTGATTTCTTCAAGATCCGGAAGGTGCACTTCAATACTATTGTCTTTAGCCAGCTGCTCAATAAATTGCTTTGTTTTACTATACTTTTCTCTTAAAGCATCTGTCACTTCAGGAATGTGATGAACAAATATATTGGCAGCAAACGGTTTATCAGTCAGTTTTCTTGTTTCCCTGATTAATTCCACAGACTGGTCTGCAGAAAGGTCAGCCAGCGCCAAAGATCCGAGACAGCCTGCTTTTGTAGCTGCTAATGCCATCTGTACCGTGCTCACTCCAAACATTGGAGCCTGAATTACAGGATATTCTATACCTAGTTTTTTACTGATTGTATCCGGCCAAAACATAAGAATTATTTTTATTAAAATGTACGAAGAACAAAGCAATAGTTTTTGTTCCAAGATATGATATTGCTCACTATTTATTCAAGGTTCAATGTTTAGAGTTTAAGGTTGTAGATCAACTTCTATTCTATATTAAATGAATAAAGATTTACTTTTTCTTCCTGAGTTCTTTGTAGAACAATTTTAATTCCGGATCCAGTTTTTCTGTTGCGTAAGAAAATGTAACGGCAGACATTGTTTTTACATAAGCAGTGAAAAAACCGTGTAATTTCTTTTTGTCTTTTTTTCCGGCTTCCCGAATCCAGCTTCCTACAGCTTTATTCACAAACTCGTTTGGATCGTGAACAAGAATTTCCGCTATGGCAAAAGTGTCTGCTACCTCATTTTTCCGAATAAATGCATGAGTGCTTACGATGGCTGTTCTTCTTTCCCATGGACTGTCGGAATCAGCAAGTTTGTATAAAATGTCTCTCGGTTTATCAATAAGATATTCTCCAATAATACTTCTGGCAGCTCTGTCTACAAAATCCCAGTTATTCAAACGGTCATGGCGGTTGAGATAGAGATCAAAAAGGGCTTTCTTATGGTCTTCAGACGTTTTTTTACTTCTCGCCTGAAAATCCATGATGCTTACCGCTCCCATTCTTACCTCATAAAAATCACTGTCAAGAAGCTTATTGATTTCCTCCAGAGACATCTCCGAAAATTCTTTAGCCGTAGAAAAAACATCTCCGAATTTCGTCCCGAAACTCTTGGTAATACCATCATTTCCTTTGAAAAACTTTTCAGCTTTATTAAGCTCTTTTTCATTCTTAAATAATGCGAGTGTTTCTATGAATTCTTTTGCAGTCATGGTTATATTGATTTAAAAATCCCGCAGATCTCACAATAGCTCAGATTCGTAGATCTGTAAATTTGTGAAAGCTGCGGGATGTATTTTTTATAAATTCCAGATTAAATATCCGCTACGGAATTTAACATTTTTTGCTCCCATTCAGGATCTTTAGGATCAAAAAATAATCTTTTCCCAGTATCTAAAGAACGGACAACATTCATTTCATCTTCTGTCAGTTCAAAATCAAATACATTAAAGTTTTCTTCAATTCTTGAAGGGGTTACAGATTTTGGAATCACGACAAATCCTTCCTGTAAGTGCCATCTCAAAATTACCTGAGCTACTGTTTTTCCATATTTTTCTGCAATAGCTTTCAGATCAGGATTGCTTAAAAGATTTGCATTACCGTTTCCTAACGGGCTCCAAGGTTGAGTTACGATATTATTTTCTCTGTCATACACCTGCAGTTCTTTCTGCTGAAATACAGGATGCAGTTCAATCTGATTGATAACCGGTAAAACAGTTGAGTTAGCTTTCAATTCCTCCAGTTTTTCTACTGTAAAATTGCATACTCCAATCGCTTTGATTTTTCCTTCGTTGTATAATTCTTCCAAAGCTTTCCATGTAGCCAGAAAATCTCCGTATGGCCAGTGGATAAGATACATATCAAGATAATCCATCTGTAATCTGTCCAATGTTCTCTGAAAAGCACTTTTCGCCTTTTCGTATCCATGATCCTGAACCCATACTTTGGAGGTGATAAACAGTTCGTCCCTGTTTACACCACTATTTTTCACAGCAGCACCTACCGCGGTTTCATTCTGATAAATTGCAGCGGTATCAATCATTCTATATCCTGTCTGAATAGCTTTAATTACCGCATTTTCACACTCCTTCAGATCTTCCATCTGCCATACTCCGAATCCTAAAGCCGGGATATCCACTCCGTTATTTAATGTTACCACAGGTTGTCCTGTATAGGTTTTCTTTTGCATAAATCTTTATTTTAGTTATTAATATAAAGTGATAAACAAATTTGCAATAAAAAATTGAAAATACAGCCTACCAATTTTACTGTTCCTGTTAAAAAATTGTCATTTAATGAGGTTTGTTTAAACTACCCCCGTCTTTTTGCTTTGCAAAAATCCACCCCTTCAAAGAAGGGGAATGAGTGGTCGATAAAACGGCTATGTCTACTTCTGACTTCCAGCCTCAAAATCCACCCTTCATCTAGCATCTCACCTGCATTTTACCTATTTTTGTCTAAAATTTAGAAATCATGTCACAACATATCAGATTGGCTACAGCAGAGGATTATCCGGCAATTATGGAAATATGGGAATCAGCAGTAAAAGCAACTCACGATTTTCTTGCTGAAGAGGATTTCAATTATTTCAAGGAAGCCATTCCAAGAGACTACCTTCCTCATCTGGAAGTGTATTTAATTACTGAAGATAATGAATCTAAAGGGTTTGCTTCTGTAGCAGACGGTAATCTGGAAATGCTTTTCATTCATAATGACACGCGTGGAAAAGGGTACGGTAAAAAACTTTATCAGTTTATGAAAGAGAAAACCGGACTGACGAAAGTAGATGTCAACGAACAAAATCCCCAAGCCATTGGGTTTTATGAAAAAATGGGATTCAAAAAGGTCGGAAGATCTGAGAAAGATGGTTCAGGAAAGGATTATCCACTTATTCATATGAGTCTGTAAATGGAAAATTTCACTTTCAATCTATTGCATTCTGATTCGGAGATTCCTTATCATCTCCTGTTGTTGGCTGATGAAACCCAGGAAGCAATTAATCAATACATTTTCAATTCTGATATCTATCTTCTGCATGACGGTACTGAAAGCATTGCGGTAATGGCATTGTACAGAAAAAGCAATACTGAACTGGAAATTAAAAATGTTGCCGTCATTGAAAGCTACCGAAGCAAAGGCATCGGAAGTATTCTGATGAATAAAGCAAAAGAAATTGCGAAAGAAAATCATTATAAAACACTGACTGTTGGAACATCGGATACCGGTGTCCAACAGATCAGATTTTATGAGAAAAACGGTTTCACTAAAAGTGGAATCCTGAAAAATTTTTTTATTGAAAACTATCCGGCTCCTATTTATGAAAACGGTTTACAGATGAAAGATATGGTTTTATTAAGCCATCACCTTGCGGAATAAGCCTTTGATATGTTCTATTTCGGTTTGATAATTGGTTTTCTTACGACAACCGAAATACAGGGTATTTTCAAACTTTTTCTTTCCTTCCCAGATCAGCTGAATATTACCGCTTGCAATATCATTTCTGCATAGAAAGTCAGGAACAACGGCTAACCCAGTTCCTCCTTTGAGGCAACGGATGATTGAGTTCATGTTGGGAACGATATAATTAGGACGAAAATTCGGTTTATGACCAAAATTCAATATCCAGTACTGGAAAAGATGTTCCATATCACCAGTGGTTCCGTACCATTTTTCGTTTTTCAGCCACTCCTCTATCTGTTCGGCATCTTTTGTTTTCAACACTTTATTGAAAGCTGTTTTATCCACATCCTTCCCTCCAACCAGAATGATCTGCTCGGAAGAGAATGCTTCATGTTCGATATTGGGTGAAGATCCTTTTTTGGGAGTGATGATCAGATCGAGGATTCCCTTATCCAGTTGGTCCAGCATTTCGGGGTATTCTCCGAAACTGATAATCAGATTAAAAGGCAATGAAGAAACATATTGCTCCAAAGTGGTCTGAAAAGTCTCAAAGCACATCCCGACACTGATGGTTGGAGTATGCTTCTCTGTAGATTTTTGAAAATTTTTCTCTACATCTTCGAGTTTGGTAATAGGTTCGGCAACTGCATTAAACAATACTTTTCCTCTTTCTGTCGGAATCATTTTTCGACCTGTTCTGTCGAATAGTTTGTATCCAACATAAGCTTCCAATGAGCTTAAGTGAAGGCTCACTCCCGGCTGTGATATAAACAGAGCATCGGCAGCACCTGTCAATGTCCCGGTTTTATAGATCGCCTTAAAAGTACGATACCATTCTAAATTAACCATGACTTAATTATTAATATTATAATACAAAATTACAAAATAATTATAATATTGATACGTTTTCATTTTCCAGGAATGACGCATAATAATCGGGAATCCCACTTTCCCTTATCTGGCGGGCAGTTTCATCAATCGGATAAGACAGCTGAATAATTTCAGGAGTAATTTTTTCTTCATCTAATGTAAGAATAAGGTAAGAAGCCAATCTGTTTTCTTCTTTAGAACGCCCCACGGAACCACAATTGACAGCCCAGGTATTATTTTCAAACTGTTTTTTAAATGATAAATGGGTGTGCCCCATCACTATGAGATCAGCGTCCGCGTTCTTCAGCATTGATGTGAAAACCTCATCACTCTCAGATTCGTATAAATAGGTATCATTACTTTCAAGACTGGAATGAACCAGCTGGATGTTCCAGTGCTTTTTACCTGTTTTGTAATTTAACTTTAAGTGGAAAGGCAACCCGGAAAGAAATTTTTTATTCGGTTCTGTAATATGTTTTTTAGAATGATCTATCGCAATGAATCTGGCAGTGGTTTCTTCTTCTGAATGCTTAGACAAAGGAACTACAGGAATATCAAAGGCAATTCTTTCGTCATGATTTCCCATCAGGCAGGGAATGTTCAGACTTCTTATTTTTTCTATCACTTCATTGCCCCAGGGTGCAAAATCAACCAGATCTCCCAAGCAGAATCTCTGACTGATTCCTCTTTGCTCTATATCCTTCAACACAACTTCCAATGCAGGAAGATTTCCATGCACATCACTAAAAACAGCTATCTGTATCATTGTCCTTCAATTTGTTAGACAAATTTACCTGTCAGAAAATAATTCCGGTTCAGAGATGATATGATATTTTACCATAAAATGGAAAATTGTCAATCGTCAATTTTTGCTTCGCAAAGTCAATAGTGAATGATTAACTGCTGATTAGAAATACCTGTATATACAAACAAATCAGCTGCACTCAATCCCGAACCACGTATCCAAAACGCGTAAAAAGTTCACAAGCGAAGCGGATTGATTCTTCGCCAGTCACGATCAACAAACCTCACATCTCGTACCCGGACCACGTACCCCAAAACGTGTAAAAAATTCACAAGCGAAGCGTATTGACCATTGACCATTCACATATATAACCTTAAATCTCTCAAACTATAATTTAAATAATACTTTCCTATAATTTATATTATTTTTATTATACAATCATCTGATCTAACTTTGCAGAGTAAAATTCAAACAATCATAAAAAAATGAAAAAAGTACTAATCATCAACGGAGGACAGAATTTCGGACATTCCGGGGGAAAATATAATCAGACTATCGCAGACAATACACTAGCCGTTCTTAAAGAATTTGATAATGTAGAAGTAAAGATAACCAATGTAAGTGAAAATTACGACAAAAATGAAGAAGTGGAGAAATTTGTCTGGGCAGACTACATTATTTATCACACTCCAATCTGGTGGTTCCAATTACCTAACGGATTGAAAAAGTATATTGATGAAGTGTTCACAGCAGGTCACGCTAAAGGAATTTATATGAGCGACGGAAGAAATGCTGAAAATCCGGAAATCAACTATGGTACAGGAGGAATGCTTGGCGGGAGAAAATATATGTTGACTACCAGCTGGAACGCTCCCGCAACTGCTTTCACTCTTCCCGGAGAATTTTTCAGTGAAAAAAGTGTGGATGAAGGACCATTATTTGGATTCCACAGAATGAATGCCTTTGTTTCGATGGAAAAAATGGAAAGCTTCCACTTCCACGATGTGGAGAAAAACGCCAATATAGAACGCGATATGAAGCTTTACAGAGAACATGTGAGAAATGTTTTTGAAAAAGAATTAAGATCTGAACTGGTATCATGAAAAAAATACTGATCACAGGTGTTACCGGCTATATAGGCGGAACTATCGCAAAAAAACTCCTCGACAGGAATTATGAAGTGACAGGACTGGTTCGTAATGAAACCCACGTACAGGAACTTGAATCATTAGGAATCAAAACCATTGTGGGAAATATTCATGATGAAGATCTTATCAGAACAGCAGTTTCCGATGCAGATGCAGTTATTCATAATGCAGATTCAGCAGATGATGCGTATGCAGCAGATAACTTTATCAAAGCTCTGGAAGGAAGTCAGAAAACCTTTATATTCACTTCAGGCTCTGCCATTTTTGGAGGAAAGGAGAATGGCCAAAAAAGTGACTTTATCTTCAGAGAAGATTTCCCTTTGCAGCCAAGACTGGAAATGGCATCAAGAGTATTGATCAACAATTACGTCCTGCAATCTGCCAGCAAAGGCATACGAAGTATTGTTATTGTTCCTACCATGGTTTACGGAGAAGGCCTTGGAATAAAAAAAGACAGCATTCAGATTCCGGCTCTTATCAACTTTTCTAAGGAGAAAGGGCATGGTGTTTATTTTGGTGAAGGTGAAAACATCTGGTCCAATTTACATATTGAAGATCTCTCAGATCTGTATGTACTCGCATTGGAAAAAGCAAAAGGAGGTTCTATCTATTATGCAGAAAACGGTTCATCTTCTCTGAAAAACATTGCAGAAAATATCAGTAAAAAATATAACTTACAATCAGCTAAATCATTAAGCATACAGGATGCGGTTGACAAATTTGGTCCTGCAGGAGGTTATTTCGGTTTTGCATCCAACAGCAGATGCAGTTCAGATAAAGCCAAAGCAGAACTGGATTGGAAACCTATCTATAACTCTATTGAAAATTTTATTTAATATGAAAATTCATCTTACAGCCATTATAAAATCCAAAGCAGAACATCAGGCAGAAGTACTGGAAGTTCTTCAGAATATGGTAAAAGAAACAAGAAAAGAAGAAGCATGTGAACTTTACAACCTTCATCAGGGAATTGAAAACAAAAATGAATTTGTTTTCTACGAAATCTGGAAAAGCGAGGAAGGGTTGGCACAACACAACCAACAGCCTTACATTCAGGCCTTCGGAGCTTTGGTCGAGGAGAAACTTCAGGAAAAACCACAGATTTATATCACCAATCTTATTTAACAATGAAAAAATTAGCGTTTTTAATGCTTGCGATCTTTACGATAGGATTCATACAAGCACAAACCAAAAAATCAAAGAATATGAAAAAGAAAATTTTATTCGTCGTTACCAGCCATGATAAAAAAGGCAGTACCGGTGAAGATACAGGATATTATCTGGGTGAAGTTTCTCACCCTTGGGAAGTTCTTCACAAAGCAGGATATGAAATCGACTTTGTAAGCCCGAAAGGCGGAACACCTCCGGTAGACGGCTTCGATTTAAAAGATCCTGTCAACAAAGAATTCTGGGAGAACAAGGAATATAAAAATAAGATTGACCATTCTATGACGCCGTCACAAGTGAATCCGAAAGAATACTCAACAATCTTTTATGCAGGTGGACACGGAGCAATGTGGGATTTTGCAGACAATAAGGAACTGGCAGATATTGCTTCCAAAATTTATGAAAATGGAGGTATTGTAGCCGGAGTATGTCATGGTCCCGCAGGTTTGGTGAATATCAAGCTTAATAATGGGAAATATCTTGTAGATGGTAAGAAAATCAATGCTTTTACCAATGAAGAGGAATCTGAAGTAAAATTAACGAACGTTGTTCCATTCTTACTGGAAGATAAACTGAAAGAAAGAGGAGCAAAATTTGAAAAATCAGGGCTTTGGCAAAATCATGTAGTAACAGATCAGAGAGTAATCACAGGACAGAATCCACAGTCTGCAAAAAGCGTTGGAGAAGCTATCGTAAAGGAATTAAATAAGTAACAGACAAATTTTAACCCCAAAAGTCACAACAGTTTTCAGTCACTTAAGTAAAAAAAGATGCTATTCAGAATACAGAGAAGAACACTTAAGTTCTTTTTAAATCCGAAAAGTTCTTAAAAGGGTCACCATTGAAACGGCGAGAATTCCCCTCCTCCGGAGGGGTGGCGAAAATTCAAAGAATTTTTGACGGGGTGGTATAACAAAACAATTTTTAAACAAACAAAAATGGAATACAGAAAATTAGGAAACACCGATTTAGAATTATCAGCAATCACACACGGAGCTTTTGCCATCGGTGGAAACATGTGGGGCGGTAATGAAAAACAGGATTCCATCAATTCTATTCATGCTTCATTGGATCACGGAGTAACTTCTATTGATACCGCACCATTCTACGGTTTCGGACTGAGTGAAGAAATGATCGGTGAAGCTATCAAAGGAAAAGACCGTTCAAAAATTCAGCTTTTAACAAAATTCGGATTGGTATGGGACGGAAGCAACAACGGAAAAGGAGAATTTTTCTTTGATGCAGAAGACGAAGGAAAAACTCTTCCGGTTTATAAGCTGGCTTCAAAAGAAAACATCATCAAAGAAGTTGAAGAGAGCTTAAAAAGATTGGGAACAGACTATATTGATCTTTTACAGCTTCACTGGCCGGACAGCACAACGCCTATCTCTGAAACTATGGAAGCGATGGAGTTATTAATCCAGCAAGGAAAAATCCGTACTGCAGGAGTAAGCAACTACAGTGTAGCTCAAATGGAAGAAGCCAAGAGAACTTTACTACTTGCCAGCAACCAGGTTTCTTACAGCATGCTGAACCGTGCTATTGAAAACGATCTTGTCCCTTATTCTTTAGAAAATAATACAGGAATTATTGTGTACAGCCCAATGGAAAGAGGTCTTTTAACAGGTAAATATTTCAAAGAAAACCAATTAAAAGATAACGACCATAGAAACGGATATTTCTCTCAGTTTGACCTGAATAAGGTAAAAACTTTCTTAGAAAAAATTGAGCCTATTGCACAGGAAAAAGGAGCCAGCCTTTCGCAACTGGTATTAAGATGGACAACGCTTCAGCCAGCAATCACAGTCGTATTGGCAGGAGCAAGAAATGCCCAGCAGGCCATCGAAAACGCAAAAGCAATATCTATTGACCTTTCACAGGAAGAATTGAACTTTATCAATTCTGCTTTGAGCGAAATATAATATAAAGCTGGAAGAAGGAGGCTGGAAGATGGAAGTTATTGATGTCGGATAACCAATAGATTGGTTTACGATTGAACTTCAACTGTCATTCCGACGAAGGAGGAATCTCTTTGTTACATGCAGAAAAGTGCATAGAAACCACCTAATTATCAATACACTAATAGAACTTCCCTCTCCCAGCTTTCTGCTTCCCTCTTTTAACCCCCAAATCTTTTTAAAAATGAAAAATAATCTGATCAAAATGTTCGGGTTAGCTACGCTATTGACTATCAACAGCATTAGTTTAAAAGCTCAGACACTCGTCAATCCGGAAGACCAATCATGGTATCCTTCGGTTTACGGTGCGAAAGATGAGATTGGAGCAGCGAATCTATTAACGCCGGAAGTTGTAAAACAGGCACTAGGATTAGTAAAACAGGGCAAAACATTAGCGCTTGCGGTTCCTATTGATAAAAACCTTCCTGCTTTCAGACACAGAAGTTTCAATTTATACAATATTCAGCCCGGAGAACAGGGCGGAAAAAGCATAGGTCCTAATAAATTCACCTTCAATGACGAACTGGTCAACGGATGGACCGGAGTGGGAACACAGCTGAACGGTATCGGACACATTGGTATTGACAATACTTACTATAACGGAAACAAGGCAACAGATTTCGTAACCGTAGAAGGCGTAAAAAGACTGGGTGTTGAAAAAGTACCCCCTTTCGTTACCCGCGGTGTAGTGCTTGATATGACTGCACATTACGGAAAATCAATCGTGCCTGGAGGAACAGAATTTACAGTAGAAGATATTAAATCTGTTTTGAAGAAACAGGAACTTACCTTACGAAAAGGTGATATCGTTCTTTTCAATACGGGATGGCTTGAATTGATTGGTAAAAACAATCAGCAATTCCTGGAAACAGAACCCGGAATCGGTATGGATGCCGCAAAATGGCTTGCCGATCAGGGAATCGTAGCTTTTGGTGGCGACACCTGGGCTTCCGAAGTATATCCTAACCCAAAAAGTAAGGAAGAATTTCCCATCAACCAGTTTATGCTGGCTAAAAAAGGAATTTATAACCTGGAACTGATAGACAGCCGTCCTTTGGTAAAACAAAAAGTCTGGGAATTTTTATTCGTGCTGGGACAGCCTTTATATGTAGGTTCTACTCAGGTGAATGTAAACCCTGTGGCTATTTACTAATTTAATTATTAGAAATATAACCCGAGAAACGAAGAGACAATGTAATTCCGGTTTAAAAAATAAAATGAACCAAAAAATTTATTTTTAGAATTAATACCCGAACCCTGTTACACTGTCACTTTGCATCTTACATTAAAACGGCCTTTCAAAAATTTGAAAGGCCGTTTTTTTTAATAAAATAAATATCCATAGATAATACAGTCTTCATCAACTTTTATCCTCCATCTTCCTGACTTCCCTATTTTGCAATCGGAAGATGAGTACTTACTGCAATTCTGTTCCAGGCATTGATCGTAATGATCGCCATGATAATCTGAGCGATCTGGTTATCATCAAAGAAAGACTTCGCTTTCTGATATGTTTCTTCGGTTAAACCTTTATCGCTGATCAGCGTAATTTCTTCCGTCATAGCCAACAGCACCTGCTCTTCTTCAGTGAAAAATTCTTTTGCTTCTGTCCATCCGTTCAGAATAAAAATTCTTTGAGGATTTTCTCCGTATTTGATGGCATCTTTGGTATGCATATCAAGACAGAAAGCACATTTATTGATCTGTGAAGCTCTGATCTTAATCAGTTCCTTCTGAATGTGTGTTAAAGAAATCGTTTGTAAATACCCTTCCAATCCCAGCATAGCTTTATAGGCTGCTGAATCTACTGTTGCAATATTTAATCTTGCGCTCATAATATTATATTTTTTTGGTTAATTGATCTATATTTAAAGAATAATGCTGCTGTACCGCCAGTAAAAGTGCTGCTGCACTTCCCACCCATACGGAATAGTTCAGTGGAGCTTTTGGTCCCGATGCGATGGTCATGGATATCGCAAAAATTAACAGCAGGATACTGCTTCCGTAGGCCGCAATTCTTGTTTTAAATCCAAAAATCAGCATCAAAGGAAAAAGAATTTCTAAAAAGGTAGCGGCATACGCTGAAACCGTACTTAAAGCTTCCGGAAGAAAAAAGGTAAGCTGTCTTGTATATTCTTTAAAACGCTCCATGTTTCCCCATGATGAATTTTCTTTACTCCACCATCCGAACCTGTCTGCCACCGCAGAAAGCATCGTAACGGCAAGAGCCAGTCTTAAAAAAAGTTGCGGAAATTGATTTTTTTGATCTGTCATTGCATTTGCTTTTAATCACATGACAAATTTCCGGCTTATGATCCGTAAAAAACTTAAACTGGTTTAAGATCGTAATTTTGCTCTGATTTCACTCAGATATTCCGGAGTAAGATTCAAAAATGAGGCAATCAGATATTGAGGAATCCTTTGAATAAACCACGGATACAATGTACTGAAATGCATATAAAGTTCTTCTCTGGACATCTCATATAAATAACGGATTCTGCGTTCCGCAGCAGCATATGCCCGCTGATAGATCATGCGGAAATACCTTTCCATAATAGGATGCTTTTGTAATAATTCTTCCTGGCGCTCCAGATCAATCACCAAAACGGAAGAAGGTTCTACCGCCTGTATAGAAAAGTTAGTTTGTATCTGCCTTTCGTAAGAAAATGTATCTGTAATCCACCAGTTTTCAATGGCAAATTCCGTCGTCTGCTCTACTCCTTTTTCATTGATAAAAAACTTTCTCAGACATCCTTTCACTACAAAATACATGGTCCGGCATACTTCACCTTCCAGCACCAGATTTTGCTTCTTTTTAACATCCATTACCTCAAAAAATGATACAATAGAAGTATATTCTTCGTCAGTTACCGTAATAAATTTGTTTAAATGTGATTTGAATGAATCCATTGTAAGATTTAATACTCAAACTTAACTTTATTTTTTTAGTTTTACAATGAGAAAAATATTGAATCATGGAAATCGTTGCTAAAATTCTGATCGCTGTCGTTGCACTGGAACATCTTTATATACTTTGGATGGAAATGTTCGCATGGGAAACCAAGGGAAAGGAAGTTTTTAAAGCAGCTCTCCCTCCGGAAATGTTTAAACCAACGAAAGGACTTGCTGCCAACCAGGGACTTTACAATGGTTTTCTGGCTGCCGGACTGATCTGGTCATTCCTGATTAAAGATCCGCAATGGCAGACCAATGTGGCATTATTCTTTTTAGGATGTGTAGCTGTAGCCGGAATCTATGGAGCCATTTCTGCCACTAAAAAAATATTTTTCGTTCAGGCTTTACCAGCTATCCTTGCCATTATTGCTGTTTTATTGAAATAATCTTACAGCTTAACTTTTAAAATAATTACCTTATTTATCTTTTAACTTTAATGATAAGAGAAAATTCGTCATGAATCACCTCTTTTAAATAGTATTGAAAATCAAAAACTTACATACGTAAAAATCCATTTAATATAAAATTCGTAAATTTGCACCGTCATAAAAAATTGATATACAGTTTTTTGATGCTGGCAAGCATTTTGATGAAATGTAGCCATTCAAGTTGTTCAGTACACATATCTGTAATTACCTCATCAGTAATTTAATTGTAGAATCTATGTAAAAGATCAGTTTCTTTTTACATAATACACTCTTTTTCTAGAGTATAATCTATTGAAATATTTAAAATAAACATAAGGCCAGTAGGTCTTTATGCTGTTATTTTTTTGTTTAAAGCTTTTATCACTAAAGGCTTAGCAAATTATTTTATCCTATCATCAACAGCAGAACAACAAAAGCTAAATGTATATAATGAATTGGTGTACAATTTTTTATATCAAATTATTAATTGAAAAATTCTGAATATGGAAAAAAATGAAAACACTAGAAAAGTAAAACTTAAAGTGGAAGACCTGACCATCATCTTTGGTAAAAACAAAGAAAAAGCACAGGAACTTCTGGATAAAGGTTTTTCCAAAAAGGAAATTCTTGAAAAAACAGGCTGCACCATAGGAATCAACAAAGCCAGTTTTGAAATTTATGAAGGAGAATTCTTTGTGATCATGGGACTTTCGGGAAGCGGAAAATCTACTTTACTGCGTTGCCTTAACAGACTGAATGAACCCACTTCAGGAAAAGTATTCATCAATGACGATGATATTACCAGTAAAAACAACAAGGAACTTTTACAAGTAAGAAGAACGGAAATGAGTATGGTATTTCAGAAATTCGGATTACTTCCCCATCATACAATTCTTGACAATGCTGGTTTCGGATTAGAAATAAGAGGAGAAGACAAAGCTTCACGCGATAAAAAAGCACAGAAAGCATTGGACATCGTCGGATTAACCGGCTTTGAAAACCAATATCCTTCCCAACTTTCCGGAGGAATGCAGCAGAGAGTAGGATTGGCAAGAGCACTGGCAAACGACCCTGAAGTTCTGCTTATGGATGAAGCCTTTTCCGCACTGGACCCATTGATAAAATCTGAAATGCAGGATCAGCTGCTTGAACTGCAGAATACGTTGCAAAAAACCATAGTCTTTATTACCCATGATCTGGACGAAGCCATTAAAATCGGAGACCGCATCGTCATCATGAAAGATGGTGTCATAGAACAGATAGGAACTGCTGAAGATATTCTGACCAATCCGGCAAGCGATTATGTAAAAGCGTTCGTAGAGAAAGTAGACCGTAAAACGATTATTACTGCCAGATCTTTAATGTTTGACAAAGCGACAGTGGTACGTTTCAGAAAAGACGGTCCTGAAGGCGCTTTAAGAAAAATGAGAGCCACGGGATTAGAAAACTTGCCAGTGGTAGATTTTCAAAATAAATTTCTGGGTTTTGTAACCCTTAATGATGTGGTCCGCATTGCCAGAAAGAAAGAACCTACGGTAGAATCTATTATCAACAGCAATGTTCCTTCGGTTTATCCTGAAGTAACTGTAGAAGAAATGCTGCCGCTGATCTCTGAAAATAAATCATCCATCGCTGTAATTGATGAAGACAATAAATTTTTAGGTCTTGTCACTCAGTTATCACTGGTCATAGAAGCGACCAAATTTAACGAAGAAGAGATTATTGAATTAAAAGAAATCGCAAACAACCAATAAGATGAATAAAACTATAGATATAGGTCAATATGTAGAAACTGCAATCAATTGGCTCACAGAAAACGGAAAACCTGTATTTGATGTCATAAAGCATCTGGGAAATTCCTCTATTATGGGGATTGAATGGGTTTTAACAAACACTCCTTTTTATGTAATCATTCTCTTTTTTACCCTGCTGGCACTATGGAAAGCCGGAAAAGGCATTGCTGTAGTAACGGCTGCCGGATTAAGTTTAATATTTTTAATGGGATTATGGAAAGAAACCATGGAAACGATGGCTCTGATCTTTGTCTCCACCATTACCGCCCTTATTCTTTCTATTCCGCTTGGAATTTTAGCAGCGAAAAGCAAAATAGCTGACAAAATCATTCGTCCTTTACTGGATCTGATGCAGACTATGCCCGCATTTGTCTATCTGATCCCGGCTGTACTATTTTTCAGTATCGGTAAAGTACCGGGTGCTTTTGCAACGATTATTTTCGCCATGCCGCCAGCAGTTCGATTAACGACACTGGGAATTGAAGCCGTTCCGAAAGATATTGTGGAGGCTGCCAGAGCTTTTGGTGCCACCAACCGTCAGATTCTGTTCAAAGTAGAGCTTCCTTTAGCGATGAAAACGATTTTAACAGGGATTAATCAAACCATATTGTTATCCTTATCCATGGTTGTTATTGCCGGAATGATTGCTGCAGGCGGTTTAGGAGAGAAAGTACTGGAAGGAATTAATAATCTGGATATCGGATTAGGATTTGAAAGTGGTTTATCCGTAGTGATATTGGCCATTATCCTCGACCGTATTACTCAGGGATTTGTAAAGAAAAAGCAATAAGATGAAACAATTTAAATATCTGTTTTTGCCCGTTTTAATGTTACTATTTACAGCATTAAGTTCGTGTGAAAACATAAAAAACTCAAAATACATTACCATCGGAATGGTAGATGGCTGGGCGGAAGATGTTGCGATGACGCATGTTGCAAAAGCCATTCTGGACGAGCAGGGATATCACGTTATTATCCAAAAAGCCTCTACGGATATGATTCTGGCTTCGATGAATAATGAAGATACAGACCTTTTCATGGGAGTCTGGCTTCCTTACACTCATGCGAAAAAGCTTGCTAAATTTCCTGGGCTGACTCATCTTGGAACCAATTATGACAACGGTCGTATAGGATTAGTTGTACCTGAATACGTTCCTGTTAACTCCATTGAAGAGCTCAATCACAATAAAAATCAGTTCAATCAAAGAATCATTGGAATTGAAAAAGGAGCAGGATTAACCACCGGAACGGATAAAGCAATTATTGACTATAAACTGGATTATCATCAGATTAACTCTTCTACCATTGCCATGATCACCGAATTACAGAACGCTATCCAACGTAAAGAATGGATTGTGGTAACCGGATGGCAGCCCCACTGGATGTTCGGAAAAATGAAGCTTAAATTTCTTGATGATCCTCAAAAGATATATGGTGAAGCAGAACAGATTAAAACTTACTCCAGAAAAAGCTTTGCAAAAGATCATCCTGAGCTGGCCAAATTCTTTTCAAAACTCCATTTTGATGATGAAAATATGTCTGATCTTTTAATGAAAATGGAACAGAGTAAAGATAAAGAAGCCACCGCCAAAGAATGGGTGAAAGATCACGCTGAGCTTGTACAGTCGTGGTTAAATAAAAATTAACAAAAAGATACTTCTTGATAGTATGAAAAATCCTCAACCTTAATCCGGTCTGAGGATTTTTTTTGATCTATTGTTCCGAAGAATTCATTGATTCTTTGATCTTTTCCCGATGAATGATCCCCCAATTCACCAATGTTTCTGTCACCGGAAATACAGATTTTCCATATTCGGTCACCGCATAAGTTACCGTAATCGGCTTTGTATCCTGAATGGTTCTTGTGATCAGGAGATTCGTTTCAAGTTCTTTTAATTCTTTACTCAACATTTTCGCAGAGATACCTTCTATACTGCGTTCCAGCTTTTTAAAATGGATCATCTGATTAGGTCTGTTCGTCAGATACCGTAAAATCATCAGTTTCCATTTCCCTCCTAAAACATCCAGACTGTCCCGCATCGCGAACAATTCTTCGGTACAGCTTGCTTCTCTTTCGATACCGTTTTCAATGATTTTTGCCATAATAGTTTCATGAAGGTAACTAGTTACCATTGGTTAACTAGTAGCAAATATAAACTATTCTCGCTTTACATTTGTGTATCAAATTAACAATAATGAAAGCAGTTATTTTAAATAAGAACGGAGCACTGGAAAACGGACTGGCAGAACAGCCAAAACCTAAAAGCAATGAAGTTTTAATCCATATTAAAGCAAGTGGTTTCAATCCCATCGATTATCAGATGCTGGAAAATGAACTGGAACGAAAACTGATCAGTTCTCCGATATTAGGAAGAGAACTATCCGGAATTGTAGTGGATAAAGGTTCTGATGTTACAGAATTCAATATTGGAGATGAAGTCTATTGTGGCAGCGGTTCCATGGGAAGCAACGGCACTTATGCTGAATATATTGTCGTTCCTGAAGCCATTGTTTCCTTTAAACCAAAAAATATTTCATTTGAACAGGCGGCTGCCATTCCTTCGGCAGGTCTTACTTCTTTACAGATTTTTAACCGCTTGAAATTAAACCCCGAAAATACAGTTTTAGTAACAGGAGCAACAGGAGGAGTCGGTTCATTTCTGATTAAAATTTTATTAGCACATAATATCCAACAGATCACAGCCACGGTTGGCAGCGAGGAAAACAGACAGATTCTTCTCAATCTGGGATTGAAAAATCATCAGATCATCAACTATAAAGAAGAAAATCTAATCGGTAATATTCTAAAAGCCAATAATGATCAACCTTTCGAATATGGAATTGATCTGGTGGGAAACTATATGTCTGAAATCACCGCAGAAGTTTTAAAAATCAACGGAACGTATGTGGATGTGACAGCCTTGGTCACTAGAGATGCTCATGAAACCCTTTTCAACAAAGGAACTATGATTATGAATATCTCCAATTATATGTATGGAATGGTAAAAAAATACGAGTATTATAAAAACAGCTTGCTTACCATCAAAACACTTATTGAAAACGGAACGATTCTCCCTCCACAATATAGAACCGTTGGAAATCTTTCTTTGGATACCGTTCTACAGGCACATTCTATTCTAAAAAATAATCAGACTCAAGGTCATAAACTTATTATGAAACATTAATCTATGAATAAAATACCAAGACGAATCGTAACAGGAATAAAAGATGGAAAATCCGTTATTATAGAAGATCAACAAGTAGAAAACGCTGTGGAACACTTCCCGGGGCTTATCATTTCAGATGTATGGAATACCCCGACAACGCCGGCCAGCCTGGACTTTGAAACCCAAATTCCCAATACCGGATTTCCACAAACTCCTAAAAATGGTACTTACTTCCGATATGTAGTAGTTCCTCCTGATAAAGATTTAGGTGTAGAATGGAAAAAGAACGAACCTCATCCGATGATGCATCAAACGCCAACACTGGATTATATCATTATTCTTTCCGGCGAACTTTACCTCATCATGGAGGAAGGAGAAACGCTTTTGAAACCTGGCGACATCGTTATCCAGAGAGGAACAAATCATGCATGGAGCAACCGTTCTGATGAACCTTGCATTCAGCTGGCGGTTTTGATTGATGCAGCGATCTAAATTAAAACGACTGTATAAGATTTTACACGATTGTCATTCTGACGAAGGAAGAATCTCATGTAAAGCTTAGATTCTTCATTTCACTGCGTTACATTCAGAATGAGAGTGTCCTAATAATAAGATAGCAGGATTAATGTGGAATTGTGTATAATTGTCTATATTTAATCTTACACCTCACAAAGCAGAAATCTCCAACAGCTTCTGCTTCATTTTTTCAGGCGTCATCTGTCCTTCCTGATAATACACCAGATTCTGATGCTTATCCAGGAATATCCACAAAGGATAAACAGGCTGATTTTTATTCTTAGACAAAGCCAGCGCCAACTCATGAATTCCTGAATTTCCATTCTGCAGATATTCAAACTCCTGATTCTGGAAATGAATTTTCTCCTTCGTCTTCTCCGCCTCGAAATTGACAAAATAAAAATTGTCATTGATCATATCAACCAGCTGCTGATCTTTATTCATACGGAAAGACTCAATCTTACAGACCGCACACCAATTTGTATAAAGATGGATCACAACCGGTTTCGGATTTTCTTTTTGCTGAACCTCAAGATCAGAAAAAGTGCCTGTCTTTATCTGAGACAGATAAAGACAGGGCACTAACATTAAAAATAAAGCTATTTTTTTCACTTTAAAGTATATTTTACTCCTAAGAAACCTCTGATTCCCTGCATCGGGGCATAACCGTATGCCGTATCAAAAGTATAATGATTAGGGTTGTTTATAGGATCATCAACATATTTATCAAACGGGTCAAATGGTCTCATCAAAGGATCTTTAGGTCTGAAATTGAATAAATTTTTCATCCCGCAATACACTTCAAATCCGGATTTGAAACTCTTGGACACCTGAATATTGGCGAGAGAATAAAAGGGTGAATATTCAGGGCGGAAATCATTTACTAAGACAGGTAATCGCATTGGACCGTAGAACTGTCCTGTAAAATCGATGGTCAGGTTATTCGCAAATTTATACGTCAGGTTATAAGTTCCACTCCATTTTGGGGCATGCAGCTGCTGTGTTTTTTGATTTTCATTATCAAATTTCTGATAGACATCCAGATAAGTAACACCAAGATTGACACTCAAAGGAAACTGAAAACTAAAATCCACATTCAGGGAAGCACCTCTTGAAATTCCATATCCGTGAAGGTTGTCATAAATAATTTTATTAGGATCAGAATCAAAATCTCCTACAATTTTATTACTGAAATAAGTGTAAAATGCAGATGCATCAAGATTCACCATTCTGTTTCCTACGGGAATTTTCCAGATATAATTCAGGTTTCCATTAATAGATCTTTCCGGTTTCAGGTCAGATTTTACCACAACTTCCCTTGAACCTGTCAAAGCTGCGTGATCTTCTGTAAATAAATTAACCACTCTAAAACCTGTTCCAAAATTGAAACGTAAAGTATGATATGGATTGGGATTAAATTTCCATGCAAACCTCGGTGAGTGAACGGAGTGATGTATTTTATCATAATCATATCTGTATCCAATCAGCAAAGTATTTTTATCGTTGATTCCCCACTGATCCTGAATGAAAGCTCCCCAGATAGGAGATTTCATCGGTGCATTGGTGATGCCATCTGCATCGAGTGTTCCCGGAGTATTATCATCGTAAAAAGTTCTTTTGAAGGTAAGTCCGGCCGTGATATCATGTTTCCCGAAGCTCCTGTCCCAATACGTTTGCACAAAGGCTACCTTTTGTGTTGCATTGAATGGGTTTGATCCATAAAACGAATTCTGATCATGATAATTATAAGAAAACTGTGTCACGATATGCTCTTTCATCGGCCATTCGTACAATCCGAAAACCTCTGCTCTGTTGGTATAGATACTTTCTCCGTATACTTCGTCACTGCCACGGAAAGATTTATTCCATTGCATTTCTCCCCCAAAGCGGTCTTCATACAGATACCTCAAAGCAAAACTTGCCTGTCTGTTTTCTTTTCTCTTAAAATTCCACTTGTTAAATACGGAAATTCTACTTTGTAAAGTGGTATCCGTGAAATTATCTTTATTCTGATCTATTCTTTCCTGAAAACTGAAATAATTTAAACTTAATAATGAAGCGGCATTCTTCCCTACGTTGAATTTAGTAGAAAGATCCAGATTATTTTCAAACCAGCTCGATGTCATCAGGTCAATACTTAATTTAGGAGCGGTCAGTGCATTTTTGGTGATAATATTGATAACCCCTCCCATGGCTTCAGAACCGTAGATGGAAGATGCAGGGCCTTTTACTACTTCAATTCGGTCAACCAAACTATTAGGAATTCCACTTAATCCATAGACGGTGGAAAGTGAACTTACAATCGGCATTCCGTCAATCAGAATCATGGTATAAGGCCCTTCCAGTCCGTTGATGTGAATATCTCCCGTATTGCACACAGAACAGTTCAGCTGAGGTTTTACTCCATTAACCATGGCAATGGCCTCAAAAATACTGGGAGTAGGATTTTTCTGAAAAAATTTCTGACTGTAGATCTCTACGGCAACAGGACTTTTGGACCTGCTCATCGGTTTTATGGTACCGGTAACCACTACATCTTCAATGGTACTGGTCTTAAATTCCCTCTTCATAACCCTGGCAGAATCCTGACTTTTAGTCTGCTGCAAGCTCAAACTGTCCGTCTCCTGCGCAAAGCAATAGGTAGATAAAAAAGTAATAGAAAATAATATTCGCTTCATGAAATTAAAATTGTTAGACAAATCTAACAATTATTTTTCAAATACAAAACTTAATCCAGAAAATATAGGTTGAGCCAATTCATGAAAAATGATTAAATTTGAGAAACTACATATGAAAGTAAAATGAGATATCATCAATTGGGAAATATCCCACAAAAAAGGCATACGATCTTTAAGTCTCCGGAAGATAAATTTTACTATGAACAGCTTTTCGGTACAGAAGGCTTCCATGGTATTTCTTCTCTGTTATATCATATCCACCGCCCTACACAAATCAAATCTATCGGTGAGCCGAAAGATGTTACTCCAAAAATCGCTGTGGAAAAAAATGTGGCTCCAAGAATGTTTAAGGGAATGAACGTCACTCCTGAAGATGATTTTATGGACAGCCGAAAGATCCTTTTGATGAACAATGACCTGAAAATGGGATTGGCAAAGCCAAGAAAATCGATGGATTATTTCTACAAAAATGCAGAATGTGATGAGCTTTTGTATGTTCATAACGGAGCCGGAATCTTAAAAACATTTGTGGGAGATCTTGAATTCGAAACCGGAGATTATCTTATTATTCCGAGAGGAACCATTTATCAGGTAGAACTGAAATCTGATGATACAGTCTTTTTTGTACTGGAAAGCCACTCTCCTATTTATACTCCGAAAAGATACAGAAATGAATTCGGACAGCTTTTGGAACATTCGCCATTCTGCGAAAGAGATATCATTGCTCCTACTTACAGAGAACCCATAGACGAAAAAGGAGAATTCCTTATTAAAGTAAAAAAAGAAAACCAGATTACCGACTTCATCTACGCTACTCACCCGTTCGATGTCGTGGGCTGGGATGGCTATTTTTATCCTTATAAATTCAATATTAAAAACTTCGAACCTATTACGGGAAGAATTCACCAACCGCCACCGGTTCACCAGAATTTTGAAGGACACAATTTCGTAGTGTGCTCATTCTGTGCAAGAATGTATGATTATCATCCACAGGCTATTCCTGCTCCGTACAACCACTCTAATATTGATTCTGATGAGGTATTATTCTACACAGAAGGTGATTTCATGAGCCGTAACCACATTGATTTAATGGACTTTACCCTTCATCCTGGCGGAATTGTACACGGACCTCACCCTGGTGCTATGGAAAGAAGTATCGGCAAAAAATTCACGGAAGAATATGCCGTAATGGTAGACCCTTTCCGTCCGTTAAAAATTACAGAGGAAGCTTTAAAAGTAGAAGATCCTTCTTATAAAACTTCATGGTTAGAATAAATCATTAAAAATTATCAAAAAGTATTACTGAATACATACAAAAGACGCTTTAAATCCTTTATTTAAAGCGTCTTTTTTTGTAAATTTGTGAGGTATGGTTAACATATTGACCATCATTATTTTTCATATCGCATCCTAAGTAATGGTGGTTTAAAACAAAATCAATATTACATGTTAGAAAGAATCAGATTAGAAAGTTTACACCAAAAGGTAACCACAGCCGAAAACGCTGTAAAAATCATTAAAGACGGTATGACCATCGGGTCCAGCGGCTTTACAAAAGCAGGTGACAGTAAAGCCATTTTACCGGCATTGGCTGAAAGAGGAAAAACAGAAGACCTTAAGGTCACTTTGATGACCGGAGCTTCACTGGGGCACGGTACCGATGGAAAACTGGCCGAAGCCAATGTTCTGAAAAAAAGAATGCCATTCCAGGTAGACCCTATCTTAAGAAACAAAATTAACAACGGTGAAATTCTCTTCATCGACCAGCATTTAAGTGAAAGTGCCGAGCTTCTTCACACCAAAAATCTCCAAAGCATTGATGTAGCCATTATCGAAGCGGCTTATATTGAAAGAGACGGAAGCATCGTTCCTACTACTTCTGTAGGAAATTCTGTGACTTTTGCGGCTTTGGCTAAAAAGGTTATTATTGAAATCAATACGGAAGTTCCTGAAGAAGTTTATGGAATCCATGATATCTACCAGGCCGAAGATTATCCTTACAGAAATGTTATTCCGATTGTTGCGCCATGGAACAAAATCGGGAGAAAAAGCATTCCTGTAGATCCTGAAAAAATTGAGGCTATCGTATTTACCAACCGTAAAGACAGTCCGGCTGATATTGCAGAACCTGACGAAAAAACTACAGCTATTGCCAAACATCTTCTTGCCTTTTTTGAAAATGAGGTCCTTCTAGGACGCCTTACAGACCGCTTACTTCCTCTGCAGGCAGGTATCGGTAAAGTAGCCAACGCTGTTCTGACAGGGTTCAAAGACAGTAATTTTTATGATCTGACGATGTTTTCCGAAGTGCTTCAGGACAGTACATTTGATCTGATCGATTCCGGTAAGCTAAGTTTTGCTTCGGCATCATCCATTACCGTTTCTCAGGAATGCTATGAAAGAGTATTAGGAAACCTTTCAAAATATAAAGACAAATTCGTTTTAAGACCTCAGAATATTTCAAATACTCCGGGATTGATCAGAAGGTTAGGAGTAATAGCTATCAATACAGCTATTGAATTCGATATTTATGGAAATGTAAACTCCACTCATATCGGAGGAACCAAAATCATGAACGGAATCGGAGGTTCCGGAGACTTTGCAAGAAATGCTTATTTAAGTATTTTCGTAACTCAGGCTGCTTCAAAAGGCAACAATATTTCCCACGTCCTTCCAATGGTTTCTCATACCGACCATACAGAACATGATGTGGATATTCTGGTAACAGATGTTGGTTTGGCTGACTTAAGAGGATTAGCGCCAAGAGAAAGAGCTCAGAAAATCATCGATAATTGTGTTCACCCGGATTATAAAGAAGAACTACAGTCTTACTTCGACAGAGCTTGTGAAAGAGGAGGTCATACCCCTCATTTATTGGAAGAATCTTTCAGCTGGCATTTACGATTTGCAGAAACCGGAAGTATGAAACAGAAAACTGCAGTAGAAACTGCTAATTAAGATTTTTATCAAAATAACAGATAAAACAAAAGGACTGAATGCCAACACATTCAGTCCTTTCTATTTTAAATCAAAGGTGGTTTATTGATATGATAAAAGTCTGTTCAATATCCTCAAAATATTTATATGAATATAAAATTATAAAGATTATCTTTGAAAGAAGAGCGGTATTTTTTTGAATTATAAAATTATCTTAACACCTTTTTAAAAAGACAAAATATGAATAATTACATCAGCGCAGAAGAAGCAATATATACGATAAAAAGCGGTAACCGTGTCTTTTTTCACGGTAGTGCCTGTACTCCCAATTATCTTATTGATGAACTGGCAAGACAGTCTAATCGTTTGCAAAATGTGGAGATGGTTTCCATTACCCAGCAGGGAAATGTGGAAATCGCAAAACCACAATACAAAGACAGCTTTTTCATTAACTCCTTATTTGTTTCCACACCTGTGCGTGATGCTGTGAATTCTGACCGCGGAGACTTTGTTCCCGTTTTCTTAAGTGAAATTCCTATTTTATTCAGAAAAAATATTCTGCCTCTTGATGTAGCTATTGTTACGGTTTCTCCACCCGACAAACACGGTTTTTGTACGTTGGGAACTTCTGTGGATATTGCGAGAGCCGCTGTAGATACGGCAAAAATCATTGTGGCCATCGTTAACCCAAGAATGCCGAGAACCCACGGGGACGGAATGATCCACATCAGCAGAATCCACAAGCTGGTTTGGCATGAAGAGGAACTCCCAACAGTAGATTATGGTTCCAAAGTAGGTCCTGAAGAAATGCTCGTAGGAAAAAATGTAGCAGAGCTTATTGAAGACAGATCGACCATTCAGATGGGAATTGGAACCATTCCTGATGCCGTGTTAAAATGCCTTACCAATCATAAAGACCTTGGAATTCACACAGAAATGTTAAGCGACGGTGTTATTGACCTGATTCAAAATGATGTAATCAACAATAAATACAAGGGTTACAACGATAATAAAACCATCACAAGTTTCTGTTTCGGAACCCGGAAACTCTACGATTATGTGGATGATAACACTGTTTTTGCTTTCAGGGATGTAAGCGAGGTTAATTTTCCTATCAATATCATGAGAAACAAAAAGATGGTAGCCATCAATTCTGCCATTGAAATAGACCTTACAGGCCAGGTGTGTGCCGATTCTATCGGAACACTCCAGTACAGCGGAATTGGAGGTCAAATGGATTTTATGCGCGGTGCAGCTTTAAGTGATGAGGGAAAACCTATCATAGCCATTACCGCAAGAACAAAAAAAGGAGTTTCCAGAATCGTTCCCTTTCTTAAACAAGGCGCTGGTGTAGTTACTACAAGAGGGCATATTCACTATGTTGTAACTGAATACGGAACAGCTTATCTGTACGGAAAAAACCTTCGCCAGAGAGCACAGGAACTTATCAGCATTGCCCATCCGGATGACAGAGAAATGCTGGAAAGAGCTGCTTTTGAAAGATTTAAACACTGATAATCAAATTATAAACTCCTTACAACCTCCTTTTTTAATTGAAACTTTAAAACAAATTTTGAATTTAACATCATAGAATCATATGAAAATATTAATTTTTTGGCAGTATATTTGATAAAATTCATTCAAAAACAAGGAAATTGAAAACTATATATAATTCGATACGAGACGAAGTGGTAAAACATTCCAAGGTGAGGAATTCTGTTTTGGGGAATGTGAATGAATGGAAAAGAAGCCATTATATTATTCTTTCCGAAATTATTAAAGATGAGCTTTCTGAAGCTGAAGAACTGAAAGGAGGAAAAAAATTTGAAATCGGAAATACCATTTCTCATGTTACTCTTCAGCGTTTTTTTGAAAATGATTATCAGGATAAAACCCATAGTGACCTCAGATTTCTTAAAACACTTGATAAAATCTGCATCTTCTTAGGATATAAAGATCTTAATGATTACATCCTTACGATAAGATATAAGAAAGTTGACGACAAAGAAATTGATGACCAGTCCTATCTAACCCAAATGGTTTATGATTATTGTGCATCGGCTTTTGAGTTTTATAAGCTATTCCCCGTTCACAATACCGAACTTTTAAAAGGTCTGGTATTTGAAGATTCTCCTTTTTTAGAAAGGGCTTCACAATTCAGTAAAGAACTATGTGACAGGGATTTCCACCTGGTAACAAAAAATAACAGATCCAACTACGAAGTATTTGATATCCATGTGGTTACTGATGAACCTGACAAAAAAATTCTGGAATCACAGGAATTCTGGAATCTTCTGTTTAAAGTAGGAGAAACCGGAGAAGAACATTTTGTCAATCAACTGAGTACACAAATTTATTTTATCAAAAAAATAAATAATACCTGGAAAATCTGGGACAATTATAATCCTGATGCAGGAATGCTCAACAGAAAAATTGAAACAACCTAAAATAAGAAAGCCGTAGAGAGTATCTACGGCTTTCATGTTTCGAAATATTTTTTTTTCACTTGTCTTTTGTATAACAAATGTAGGCAGATGATTTTAGACTTATGAAACTTAAATATACTTAAGTAAACTCTTCTTTAACGTTATGTTAAATATATTCAATGAATCCTTGGGAATATTTTCGCCATATCTAAGAATTTTGTAATTTGCATACCAATAAAATAAAAGTAAAAGAGAAAATATGTCAACACTTACATTTGCCGAGAAAATAGCTCAAGCAGAAAATTTCTTACCGATTAACGGTACAGATTATATTGAGTTTTATGTAGGAAATGCAAAACAGGCTGCCCATTATTACAAAACCGCTTTCGGTTTTCAGTCTGTAGCTTATGCGGGTCCTGAAACAGGAGTAAGAGACCGTGCATCTTATGTGCTTCAACAGGGAAAAATCAGATTGGTATTAACAACAGGACTTAAATCTGACTCTCCTATCAGCGAGCACGTAAAAAAACATGGTGACGGAGTAAAAATTTTGGCACTTTGGGTAGATGACGCTTATGCAGCTTTCGAAGAAACAACTAAAAGAGGTGGAAAACCTTATTTAGAGCCTGTAACGTTAACTGATGAGCATGGTGAGGTAAGAATGTCCGGTATCTATACATACGGAGAAACCGTTCACATGTTTGTGGAAAGAAAAAATTATAACGGAGCTTTCATGCCTGGTTATGAAAAGTGGGAAAGTGATTATAAGCCTGAAGAAGCAGGTTTATTATACGTAGACCACTGTGTGGGAAATGTTGACTGGAACAGAATGATCCCAACTGTAGAATGGTATGAAAAAGTAATGGGATTTGTAAACATCCTTTCTTTTGATGACAAGCAGATCAACACAGAATATTCTGCATTGATGTCTAAAGTAATGTCAAACGGAAACGGATATGCTAAATTCCCAATCAACGAGCCTGCAGAAGGTAAAAAGAAATCTCAGGTAGAAGAATATCTTGATTTCTATGAAGGTGAAGGAGTTCAGCACATCGCCGTGGCAACAAAGGATATTATCCACACCGTAACTGAATTGAAGAAACGTGGTGTAGAGTTCCTTTCTGCTCCACCGGAAGCTTATTACGACATGGTTCCTGAAAGAGTTGGTCATATTGATGAAGATCTTAAAAAACTTCAGGAGTTAGGTATACTTATTGATCATGATGAAGAAGGATACTTATTACAGATCTTTACGAAGCCTGTAGAAGACCGTCCTACTCTATTCTTCGAAATTATTGAAAGACACGGCGCACAGAGTTTTGGTGCCGGAAACTTCAAGGCATTGTTCGAAGCATTAGAAAGAGAACAGGAAAGAAGAGGTAATCTTTAATTTTACAATAAAATATAAGTTTTGTCAGAATACTGTATTCTGGCAAAACTTTTTTATAAAACACAGTATATGAGAAAACTTTTTATCGGGATTTTCCTTCTGGGAACCTTAGGGCTTAAAGCCCAATATGGAACTTTGAATGAAATCCTTAACCGACTTGAACAAAGAAAAGGCATCAATCAGCATCTTGAAAATGTAAATATTGACAACAAAAAGTTTGTTTTTATTAAAGATGAAGACGACCATACGGAGAGGGACTTTATTATTATCAAAGGGAATAATGCCACCTATGTAGAAGTTTTCGATGATAAAGCAACTGGAGAAAGCAGTTCCAATGTTTTCACCGGTGATATCATCAGGAAAAAAAATATTATTTCTTTAAGAGCAGACATGCTTGAAAACAAAAAAATCCCAATGCCTGTCACGAAGACTTTATTGCTGACACAACAGGACAATATTCTGTACCTTATTGATGTCAATACCAGAGACAGATGGATTGATGAAGCCTCTTACTCAAAAAAGACCAAATAAATGTTCCGGGGAATTCTCCGGATGATATTGAATCTAACTAAAATCTAAACTTATGAAATCATTTGTAGACTATTCCTCAAATTCGGATTTTTCTATACACAATATTCCTTTCGGAGTCGCAGTTTTTAACAAAGAATATATCGGATGCTGTACAAGAATCGGAGATCAGGTCATTGACCTTGCTACATTGTACGATCTTGGGTATTTTGAAGATATTGAAGGATTAGACGACAATGTTTTTGAAGCGTATACCATCAACGAATTTATCGAGCTGGGTAAACCTGTTACCAACGCTGTTCGTACTAAAATCCAAACCTTATTACAGGAAGGATCAATTTTATCAAAAGATCAGAAAACTATTGAAGAAGCTTTCTATGACCTGGATAAAGTAAAAATGATGATGCCTGTGCACATCCCGAACTACACGGACTTCTACAGCAGCATCGAACATGCTACCAACGTAGGAAAAATGTTCCGTGACCCTGCCAATGCTTTATTACCCAACTGGAAACATTTACCGGTAGGTTACCACGGAAGAGCATCTTCTATCGTAGTATCCGGAACGGAAATCAACCGTCCTAAAGGTCAGATGAAGCCTGCAGATGCAGACAAACCAGTTTTCGGACCATGTAAACAACTGGATTTCGAACTGGAAATGGCCTTTATCATCAATAAAAATACAGAGATGGGAGAAAGTATCTCTACCAAAGATGCAGAAGATGCCATCTTCGGAATGGTTGTTTTCAATGACTGGTCTGCAAGAGATATTCAATCCTGGGAATATGTTCCGCTAGGGCCATTCCTTGCGAAAAACTTCGGTTCATCCATTTCTCCATGGGTGGTTACACTGGAAGCTTTGGAACCATTCAGAACTGCTTCTCCAGTGCAGGATCCTGAGGTTTTAGAATATTTAAAATTTGAAGGTGATAAAAATTACGATATCAACCTTGAAGTATATATCCAGCCTGAAAACGGAGATCAGAATCTGATCTGTGAAAGCAACTACAAACACATGTACTGGAATATGACCCAGCAACTGGCACACCATACCGTAAACGGTTGCAACGTAGAAGTTGGTGATATGTACGCCAGTGGAACCATTTCCGGAAGTGACCCGAAATCTTTCGGTTCTATGCTTGAACTTACATGGAGAGGACAAAATCCTTTATCATTAAGCAACGGTGAAGAAAGAAAATTCATCGAAGACAATGATACGGTTACCATGAAAGCATGGGCTGAAAAAGATGGTGTAAGAGTAGGTTTCGGGGAAGTTTCCGGTAAAATCATTCCAGCACTTTAATTTTTATCTAAATTTTAGCTCTGCACAATACTACTATTAAACCTTATAGGTTTTGAAAACCTATAAGGTTTGGTGGATGACATCGCTAGAAATATACTGCTTAACAGTTAGTATTCGAAATGTCATGCTGAGCGGAGTCGAAGCATCTTTTAAAGTAAAAACATGAAAACAGTAATCCCCTCCGAGATAACCTCCGTACAACTGCAGACCATTATGCAGACGGCCGTTTCACCACGACCGATTGCACTGGCATCTACTGTAGATAAAGACGGTAATAATAACTTATCTCCGTTCAGTTTTTTTAATATGTTCAGCACGGTTCCTCCGATTCTGATTTTTTCACCATCGAGAAGAGTTCGTGACAATACTACCAAACATACACTGGAAAATGTTCTTGAAGTACCTGAAGTAGTCATTGGAACAGTAAACTTTCCGATTGTACAACAGATCTCTTTAGCATCTACAGAATACGAAACCGGAGTGAATGAATTTATCAAATCCGGCCTTACCATGAAAGATGCAGATCTTGTACAGCCTAAGCTTATTGAAGAATGCCCTGTTAACTTTGAATGTAAGGTTTTAGAGGTAAAATCATTGGGTGATCAGGGCGGAGCAGGAAATCTGGTAATCTGTGAAGTTCAGAAAATCCATATCAGAGAAGAATATTTGAATGAAGCAGGAAATCTGGATCAGAAAAAACTGGATATGGTAGCCCGTTTAGGCAGCAACTGGTATTCCAGAAGCAATGAAAACAGTCTTTTTGAAGTACCCAAACCTTTGGTAACAAAAGGAATCGGTTTCGATCTGCTGCCAGATCCTATTAAATACAGTAAAGTCTTTACAGGAAATGACCTTGGAATGCTTGCCAATACGGAAGTATTACCAGCCGGAGACTTTCATGCCGATGAAAACATCCATCTAGATGCCCAGAAATTACTTCTGGAAAGTAAAATTGAAGAAGCCTGGAAGATTTTAATTAAGTAGTCTGAATTTATAGATGAAAAAATATATATTCTTCCTTTTTCTCTTAATCACCTTACAGTCATGTTATTATCCTGTAAGAAAAGATTACGGGATTTACAGCAAATCATTGGTGTTTTCGAAGGACAAAAAGTGGCTGATTAACAACATCAAAACGGATGTAGATTCGCACCACCGGGAAATGATGAGCAAGGAAGCATTTCAACTATTCCAGGATTTAAGCAATGGCAAAGCCTTTGACTTAAAAACGGCAAAAGCAGAAAATATCATTCAGAATAGTATTCCTTTTGATCCGGAAACTGAAGATCTTGAGGTATTGAAAAGAAATTCTGATTTCAATTTCCTGGTAAACATCTACACCATGAAAGTGCGAAACGGTCTAGACAATTCAATGGGAACGCAATATGAATATAAAAAAAATGAAACTTTTGCAACGATGGATGTCTATGATATCAGCACTATGAAGAAAATATATTCTCTCAAAGCATATTCAGAAGTTTCGGTGGAAAAAGATCAAAAGGTGACTATCTTTGATCCTTCAACAGAAATGATGACTATGAAAAACTTTCGAAGTCTTTTAAAGGCAGTAAAAAAGAACGCTGTTAAAACGAACTAAAGATATCTATCGATCATCAATAAAAAAGGAGTGAAAGTTTCACTCCTTTTCTGTTATTTGGATTTAAGCGATTCTGAAACAGTAATTTTTCCTTTTTCTGCAAATTCTGTTGCTTTACCGTTTTTATCAATAGAAATATTCAGGTTGTCATTTTTAGCATCATAGTAAATGCTTGTGTCATATCCCGGACAGTCGTGTTGTTTGCATCCAGTCAGTTTGTAGATTCCATTTTCTGATGCAATAGGACTTTCCACGTTGAAATTCTTTACCATTTCATCATACTGAGCACCGGTAAGTTTTTTCAGTCTTTCTGAAATACCTTTATCTTCAAAGAATTTAATATCATGAGGATATTTACCCACGTTTTTGGTAATAACATTATCAGGAGCAGAAGGAGCTGCAGTTGCCGCTGAATCTGCTTTTGGAGTTGTTACGGAATCCTTAGGCATTACGGTTGCCAAAGTATCACTGCTTACAGAAGATTCGGTTTTTGTTTCTTTTTTACATGAAACAACACATAGTGAAAGCGCAAATGCGCCTGCAATAATTTTTTTCATAAATATATTTTATGGTGGTTACTATATAATAACGTAGTTTTAAATGTTTTATTTCAATTTTTCTTTGATAAAATCAATGCATTTTTCAGTTACAGTATGGAGATCTTTTGGTAAATCATTTCCTTCCCATGGTTCTTTTCCCCCGAAAGTATGGTTGGCATTTTCAATCAGAAAAAGCTCAGAATTAGGGTGAAGAATATGAAGATGTTCTGCCTGCTTCACCTCTACCGCTTCATCTTCTGTTCCATGAATAATCAGCATATGAGCTTTAGCCATTTCTGTAGCTCGTTCTACATCAAAACGGTGAATATCCTTTTCATAGTCTTCATAAAACTGATAATAATGAGGCATTTCCTGTTGTGTACGCCCATTTAAAGCATAATAAACACCATTATTTTTCCAGTTCTCCAAGGCTTCTCCTTTTGGAAAACGATTTAAAGTATCCACACTAGCCAACGTAATCAACCCGTTAATCCTTTCATCTTCAAAAGTTTTAACAATAGAAATTCCTCCTCCTCTGCTGTGCCCGATCAGCACAATCTCTTCATCATCCACATGGGGATCTTTACTAAAGTGATCAATTACCACTCCAAGATCTGAAAGTTCTTTAGAATAATTATTCTGCCCAAAAGCTTCAAGATCTCCGAAGTTGAACGGATCATCAGTTGTAGTCCCGTTATGTGAAAAATTAAACTTGACAAAGAAAAAACCTGCTTCCGCAAACTTTTCAGCCATCAGATTCCAGGCTCCCCAATCTTTATACCCTTTATATCCGTGAACAAATATGATCAGGGGACGTTTTTTTTGACTGTCTTTATAAAAAGCATCAGCAAGAAAACCTTTTGTTTCTTTATTTTCTAAGTATATATTCTTTTCTATAATCAAATTCATAAAACAAATGGGTTTTACTTAATATTATTTATATTTATAGGATGAATTCAAACTGAAATTTATGAAAAAAACTCTACTTTTTTTATCTTTAATTACATTTTCTTTCATCCTGAGCCAGACGACCAAAAGGGTATTCTTTATTGGAAACAGTTATACTTATGTTAACAATTTACCTGGCCTTATTCAAAGCATTGCTGCATCTAATGGTGATGTATTCGAACATCACAGCCAGACTCCGGGAGGTGCTACCCTGCAGGATCATGCCAACAATCCGAATGTCACTTCAGATATTAATCAGGGAAACTGGGATTACGTGGTTTTACAGGAACAGAGCCAGCTTCCTTCGTTTCCCGATTCACAGGTACAAAATCAGGTGTATCCTTATGCTCTTCAGCTTTCCAATTTAATTAAAACAGCCAATCCTTGTGGAAATGTTATTTTCTATATGACCTGGGGCCGTAAAAATGGTGATGCAACCAACTGTCCAGGACTTCCCACAGTCTGCACATATCAGGGAATGGACACTCAAATTTATAACCGTTACATGGAAATGGCGATGAACAATGAAGGTATTGTCTCTCCTGTAGGTAAAGTCTGGAGAACGATCAGAGAACAAAACCCAGCAATTGAATTGTATGATCAGGATGAATCGCACCCGAGCTACATTGGTTCTATGGCAGCTGCGTATACATTTTATACGATTATATTCAAGAAAGATCCTACCCAGACTCCTTTTAATGGAAATCTTACTCCGGCACAGGCTCAACTGATCAAAGATATTGTGAAAACAGAAGTGTATAACCAGCCTGATAAATGGTATGTAACCAACAATGATGTTCACAGCAGATTTACTTATCAGCTTACCGGAGCAGGAAACGTTCAGTTTACGAATGCAACCCAGAATGCGGCCAATTATTCATGGGATTTTGGTGATGGAACGACTTCTACGCTGGAAAATCCGACACACACCTATACTGTGGGAGGAAGTTATCATGTAAAACTTACTACAGAGGCCTGCGGAGCAACTACGACCAAAACAAAACTGGTTGTTGTAAGCACATTACATACAGCAGAAACAACTATAGAAAATGGAATTCAAATCTATCCAAATCCTGTTCAAAACCTTATTTACATTGTTTCTAAAAAGAAATTTGAAGTAATTTCCCTTACAGAAGCTTCAGGAAAAATCATTCCTCATCATTTGAATAAAACAGAGACTGGCTACAGTATTTCACTTCAACATTTGACCAGCGGAGTTTATTTCCTGCAATATAAAACAGGAGAAAAGGAATTCACTAAAAAAATTATTAAAAAATAAGCTTATTTTTGCTGCATGCAGAATTTAAGAACTGTAACCGTGATGCGTTACATTCTGCCCTTGAGAGAAGGAGGATCTCTTCCGGCTCTGGCAGAAGCTGATGATGATTTCAAATATGTTTTAAAATTCCGTGGCGCAGGCCATGGGGTAAAAATGCTGATTTCCGAACTGTTGGGCGGGAAAATTACCGAAGCTTTGGGACTTAAAATTCCTGAACTTGTTTTCGTTAATCTTGATGCTGATTTCGGAAGAACGGAAGCCGATGAGGAAATACAGGATCTTCTGAAGTTTTCTGAAGGTCTGAATCTTGGGTTACATTATCTTTCCGGTTCTATTACATATGATCCGGGAGTAAGTGTGGATCCGCTTCTTGCTTCAAAAATAGTATGGCTGGATGCATTCATTACCAACATCGACCGTACTTTTAAAAATACCAATATGCTGATGTGGCATAAAGAACTTTGGATCATCGATAATGGTGCTTCGTTCTACTTTCACCACTCATGGCAGAATTTTGATGCAGCGGCCAAAACGCCTTTCAAATATGTGAAAGATCATGTGCTTCTTCCTAAGGCCAAAATGCTTGATGAAGCGGATAAATTTGCCCACGAAGTTTTGAATGACACTCTTTTCAGAAATATTGTCAATATGATTCCTGAAGACTGGTTACACTGGAATGATGCTGACGAAACGCCAGAAGAAATCCGTGAGATCTATTTTCAGTTTATGAAAACCAGATTAGAAAATTCTCAAATCTTTGTAAACGAAGCGAAAAATGCAAGAGGATAAAATATATGAATATGCGGTAATACGCCTGGTACCTAAAGTTGAAAGAGAAGAATTTTTCAATATCGGACTGGTGATGTTTTCCAAGAAGGAAAAATTCATCAGAGTGGAATTCTATTTATGTCCGGACAAATTTAAACTGATGCACAGCAAACTGGATTACGATGATATCATCCACAATCTTGAAAGCTTTCAAAAAATTGCTAACGGTGAGAAAGATGGCGGTCCTATTGCTTTTCTTGATATTCCGGAACGTTTCCGATGGCTGACAGCGGTAAGAAGTTCTGTAGTCCAGACCTCAAGACCTCATCCGGGAAAATCAAAGGATCTGAATGTCACTTTTGGTAAGCTTTTTGAGGAGTTAGTAAAGTAACACTTTTCTTAAAAATTTATTATGAATTTATCGACAAACAACATATCAATCTACAGGTTTTTCACAAACCTGTTTTTTGTTTTAATTATAGGATTTTCTAATTTATTTTTTTCACAAGAATTACCGTTAAGACCAAACAAAGCTTCTGCTATAAAAAGTACATTACTTCCTGAAATTGCAGCAGTTTCCGAAGATATCGTCTACAAAACAAACAAAAAGGGGAAACCTCTCGCTCTTGATCTCTATACTCCCAAGAATGCCACCACTGAAAAGCTTCCGGTATTGATCTACGTTCATGGAGGCGGATGGGTAGAAGGTGACAAAGTGGTAAATGCAGATAATTATCTTGAAACGACTGTAAAAAAACTGATAAACAAACAATATGCGGTGATCAGTATTAATTATACGCTTTTAAGTGACAGCATTCATTTTCCTTTGCCTCTGGAAGACACCAAAGATGCCATAAGGTGGGTAAGAAAAAATGCAGAGAAATATCATTTCGACCCCAATAATATCGGGTTATTCGGGGCTTCTGCCGGAGCTCATCTTTCTCTGATGGCAGCCTATACACCAGACAATACTTATCTGGGTAATCCGGAACTTTCCTCTTATTCGGCTAAGGTGAATTATGTGATTGATCACTATGGCCCTGCAGACCTCAACAAACTTTTCCACACCAAATTAGGCACAATCCCGGTAGCACTCATTGGATTAATGTCCAAAAAAATTGTCGGTTTACAGGAGAATCTTGTCAAAGGAATTTCCGGGTTTGATATCAGAAAAAATCAGGACAGTGCTATTGACTATCTTAAAACGATTTCCCCTGCCTATTTTGTTTCCGGAGGAGTTCCAACTTTGATTGTTCAGGGGAATAATGATAAAATTGTCCCTTTAAGCCAGTCTAAAAAGCTTCACAGAAAATTAAACAGAGCTAAAATACAGAACTCATTGATCGTCGTTGATGGCGGAGTCCATGGCTTTGGCACCACTGATAAAGCTTATCTGGATCAAATTACGGATCAGATGGTGGAATTCATTCTTTCACAGAAGAAGTAATATACATACTCTCATCAAAACACAATTCAAATAACTATAAATCAAAACATTAACACATACAAATATAATAAATTTGCTAGATTGATATACATATTGATATTTTTCATTGAGAATTAATTACCTTGGCTATTGTTTAAATTATTAACAACAAAAGTACCAATAATTTAATTTTTCATCAACAAAAATAAAGAATATGGAATCTTTAAACAATATCAACGCACTTACGCTCATCTTTGTATCTGTTCTTCTTTTTGCGATAGCTTACCGCTTTTATGGTATTTTCATTGCCAATAAAGTTCTCAGGCTCAATGACGGAAATACGACACCTGCTGTAGAATTTGCCGACGGTAAAGATTACGTGGCTACCAATAAAAATGTACTTTTCGGGCATCATTTTGCGGCTATTGCAGCTGCTGGTCCTTTGGTAGGACCTGTTCTTGCTGCGCAGTTCGGATATCTTCCGGGAGCTTTATGGATATTGATAGGATGCGTACTGGGAGGTGGTGTTCATGATATGATTGTGCTCTTTGCTTCAGTGAGACATAAAGGGCAAAGTCTAGCCACGATTGCTTCCAAAGAAATCGGGAAAGCAACGGGTACGGTGGCGGGTTTTGCAATCCTCTTCATTTTGATTCTTACGCTGGCAGGTTTATCTTTGGCTTGTATCAACGCGATGCACGAAGCTTCATGGTCTCTTTTTACAGTAATCATTACGATGCCTATTGCTATTATTATGGGATTGATTATGCGTTATAAAAAGAACAGTGTCCTGTTTGCAAGTATTCTGGGAGGAATTCTTCTGATTGCAGGGATTATTGGAGGACACACTCTGATGCAGAATCCTACGATGAATGGTTTATTTTCCTGGGATATTAAAACGATTTCTATAGCGATTCCTCTCTATGGTTTTATTGCTTCTGTATTGCCGGTATGGCTTCTCTTGGTTCCGAGAGATTATCTTTCAACTTATTTAAAAATCGGAACCATTATCATGCTGGCTATAGGAGTAATCGTTATCCATCCTACGATACAGATGCCTGCTATCACAGCTTTTGTTAATGGAGGTGGGCCTATTATTGGCGGGCCGGTCCTTCCTTTTATTTTCATTGTAATTGCGTGTGGAGCGATTTCCGGATTCCATGCGGTGATTGCTACGGGAACCACTCCAAAAATGTTGAATAAAGAAAGGGAAATTCTTTTTGTTGGTTACGGAGCAATGCTGGTAGAAGGTTTTGTCGCATTAATGGCACTTATTGCAGCATGTACGCTGATGCCTGGTGATTATTTTGCGATCAATACTCCCAAAGAGGCTTATGATTCATTTCTGGCAGCTCATCCTTCTTTGCACGGAGTAGATATTGATTATTACTCACAGAAAATAGGTATTGATCTGTACGGCAGAACCGGAGGTGCTGTATCTCTGGCCGTGGGAATGGCCCATATCTTTAATAAAATTCCATATATGGATCAGCTGACGGCTTATTGGTATAATTTTGCCATTATGTTTGAAGCGGTATTTATTCTTACTGCTATTGATGCAGGAACCAGAGTCGGACGTTTCTTTTTACAGGAAATGCTGGGGTCCGTAGTTCCAAAATTCAATGATAAAAACTGGATTCCGGGAATCATTATCAGCAGTCTTCTTTTCACCTTTGCCTGGGGATATCTGGTGTACACCGGAAATGTGAACAGTATCTGGCCGTTATTCGGAATCAGTAACCAATTGCTGGCAGCCTGCGGGCTTATTGTCTGTACGACGATGCTGATCAGAATGAACAGGGGAAAATATGCTTTATGTTCGGCTATTCCAGGGGTGTTTATGGCTGGAATTACCTTTTGGGCCGGTTATATTCAGGTGACAGCCATTTATATTCCTAAAGGACAGTATTTACTGGCTGCTTTAGCGGTAACAGCCATGGTTCTGATGCTTATTGTATTTGCAGGAGCTTTCAGAAAGTGGTATCAGCTTCTTCAAATCAAAACAACTGAAATTGACCATTATGGTGAACCAGTGAAAGAACTGGTAGAAAGATAAGATTCAAATTTTTTAAAGAAAAACCATTAAGGAGGATTGAAGAAATAAAGTATAGTTAAGATGAATCTTTCTGATTCTTAAGCTTAAAGCGAATCTTATCTTAATACTCGTACACTCTTATTACATCTTAATGGTTCAAAAATAAAAGTTTAATTCATATTACATAAAGAAAAAACAGTTCAGGATTTCTGAACTGTTTTTTTTATGCATTTGTTTTATTTAAAAATTGAAATTCAATCTTGCAAAAACATACCTTCCATTCTGCCCAAACTGTGAAGTAGATCTTGAATAGATGAATTGGTCATTATTGGTAGAAGCAGTAAGGTTTTTCGTTGGATAGATATCAAACAAATTGTTTACTCCCAAAGTCAATCCTACATTTTTGGTAAACTGATAAGCAGCAGATAAATCCGTAATGATCTTATCTCCGATCTGCTGGTGTTCATTAAAATCAATAATTCCGTCTCCGTTTACATCAATAATATCGGCTCCTGTTACTTTTCCGAAATAGGTATTTCTCAGATATAAACTTGCATTCTTCCATGAAAGCGTATGAGAAAGACTGGCTTTCACTCTCGGTACTGCTTCTTCCAGATACACTCTTGATTTCTCAGAGAAATATACCTTCTCCAATTGTGGAGACTGCAGAAGTCCTGCAGAATGGATATCACCAACCTGTTTTGTTTTATTAAGGTTAATGGCAAAATTGTTATCCAACTTAAATCCAGAGAATCTGGTATTATGTGAAATTACAATGTCAACTCCTTTTGTTTCCGTATCAATGGCATTCGTAAAGAACTGCGCTGCATTGATTCCTAACTGATCATAAGCTTCCTGTGCTTTCTGAGGAACATTCGCTTTTAAGAACTGGTCTGTAAGAATAATACGGTTGTCAATTCTCGTGAAATATCCGTCTGCTGTAAAGGTAAGACTCGCTGAAGGAATTCTGTACGTAAATCCTACACTTGCTGATTTGGATGTTTCCTGCTTCAGTTTTGGCATATCCAGTAATCCTGCCAGCTGAGAATCATTACTGAATGTTCCTACTTCCAAAAGCTGATTATTCGTAAATAATGTAGAGGTTACATTATAATAAATCTGGTGGATTGATGGCGCTCTGAATCCTGTAGATCCCGCAAATCTCACATTGAAATTAGGCGCTACTTTGATTCTTGAAGCCAGTTTATAATTGAATGTAGACCCGAAATCCGAATAGTTTTCATATCTGGCTGCTGCATCTACTAACAACCAGTTGGTAAAGTTGAATTCCACATCTGCATAGGCTGCTACTGACTGTCTGTTTTTATCGACTGCATTTCCAGGTTTAAACCCGTTGAATACCTGAGAACCTCCCGGAAGCGATGCTCCAAAAAAATCTGTAGGTCTTACAGAATTTCCGTTCCAAACATTTCCAGAAACATCATAGGTCGCATAAGAAGCTTCTTCTCCCTGGGTAATTTTAAAATTCTCATAACGGTGTTCTCCGCCGAAGGCAACGTTAATCCCTTCCCATACATCATATTTTTTAGAGAAATCTAAATTGATGGTATTCTGAGAAAACCTTAAACCTCCTGCATTAAACTCTCTTGGTGAAGCAAAACGCAAAGAAGTATTTCCTGTATTCTGAATATTATAGGTAAATGAATTCTGTCCGTATGTATTACTGAAATCAATATTCCAGCCTTCCCATTTTCCTTTGATTCCAGCTGCTAATGAGATATCCTGAATATCTGTTCCGATCTGTGGAAGGTAACCATTAGGATATAATCCTGTAAAAGTTCTGCTTTCACTTGGTCTTCTGTAAAATCCTCCGGAAGTTCCGTGTCTTATACTATAACCTCCAAAAGTATATACTTTCCAGTTGTCACTTACAGGAATCTCAGCATTCACAAAAAGCTGGTGATTGTTAAGCTTAGACTGCCCTACCTGCATATTAAAATCCTTTCTTGTCTGTCCTCTGTAAGCCAATTCCTGATCAGTGATATAATTAAGTTGATCTCTTGTAAAATTGGCAGATTTCAAAACATTCTGTAGCGCAGAAATGGTATTCGCTCCCTGGATTGAATTTTGCAAATCCTGAGAAAAATAATTTACATTCTGTGCATACTGATGGATATAATTCACAAGCTGCTGTGAATTGGGAGTATTATAGATATTCGTAAAAAGAGATGAAAGGTTCACTCCGTCATTCAAAGCACGTTGTTCAATGGCGTTATAAGCATTGTAAATAGGACCACTTTCTGTTCCTGCTCTGTACGTTGGATTTCTGAATTGTGAAGACCATGTAATATTAAAGAACCCTCCTTTGGTTCCGATTTTATTCCCATAGTTTAAATCCAACTGAATATTTTGTCCGTCAAAATCTCCGGTGTGGTCATTAGCTGTTGGTGTAAGATTTCCTCCATAGCTTATCTGTCCTGCCAGTTTTCTTGTATCTCTTTTCAGGTCAAGGTTGATAACACCGGCAATAGCATCAGATCCGTATTGTGCAGCCGCTCCATCTCTTAATACTTCTATTCTGTTTAAAGCAAAAGAAGGAATGGCGTTCAAATCTGTACCAACAGTTCCTCTTCCGGGTGTTCCGTTGACGTTCACCAATGCTGAAGTATGTCTTCTTTTTCCATTCACCAAAACCAAAACCTGATCTGGTCCTAAACCTCTCAGCTGTGCAGGATCCAGGTGATCTGTTCCATCTGAATTCGTTTGAATGGTAGAAGTAAATGAAGGAGCAACCGCATTAAGAATTTGTCCGATATTGGTTTGTGGAAGGATAATAGAAGATTCTTTTACATTGAATACATCTACAGGAACCGGACTGTCTACTTTAGATCTGGCACCGGCTCTTGAACCCAGTACGACTACTTCTTCTACAGTATTGGTTTTTATGGTGTCTTTATTTGCTTTTATGCTGTCTTTTTCCTGTCCATAAGTAAATACACCGAGGAAAAATAAAACAGAGGCCGAAAGAATAGTTTTCTTATTATTCATAGTTTAGAATTTGATTAACATTTATGTTTTTACAAGGTGCAAATGTAAAATTTATTTATTAGTCTACAAAATATATAGACTTTGTTTTTGTAAAAAACTATTATCGTTTCTTTCTATCCCTCATTTAAAGTTATGATAAATTAAGGAAACATTCGTAAAAAACATTGCTTTATAGAAGATTAAATTCATAATAAATATTGAAAAATGTTACCCACGCAAAGAAATAAACTGCTTATTGATTATTCTTCCGGTTGCAACGGCACTTCGTTCAGGAGAGGATTATCTTAGCTCGCGATCGAAAAATATACACAGCGTAATAGTCACATTGCGAACATGGCGGTCAAACAAAAAACGGATCCAAAAATTGAATCCGTTTCTTTTATATTTTTATTCTGAAATTAAATCTTAGTCAGTTTAGCATATTTCAGGATCAGATTTTTCTCTCCTTCATGCATGAAAACTACTTTTGCTTTGATGTTCTGAGGATCTGTTCCGTCTAAGAAAGTAACTTCTCCTATTCCAAAACGGTCGTGTCTCACTTTATCTCCTACTTCAATATCCTGAGAAGAAGCTCCGCTTGGATTGATAATTTTAGCCGTACTTACCGGTTTCAGTTTTCTGACTTCCGGAGCAGGTTTGGAAGTATCTCCTCTGTCGATGGTCTTTTTCTCAAGCTTTTTGAAAGATCTCATTTCAGATGGATGCTCATCAAAGATATTGGATTTCACTCCTGAATTATTGATAAACCTTTTTTCCAAAGCCGGATTAAGGAATTCAATATATTCATCATCAATTTCGCTTAAGAATCTTGAAGGCTCAGCATCTGTAATTTTCCCCCACTGAAAACGGGAAACCGCATAGGAGAAGAAAGCTTGCTTTTCTGCTCTTGTCAATGCCACATAGAATAATCTCCTTTCTTCTTCAAGATCTTCTCTGGTTGCTGAGCTCATAAAGCTTGGGAAAAGGTTTTCTTCAAGTCCTACCAGGTGAACCACCGGGAATTCTAGTCCTTTTGAAAGGTGGATCGTCATCAAAGAAACCATATCATCTTCCAGTTCTTTATCCTGAGTATCTGCAGACAGGGCAATGTTTTCAAGGAAGTTGGAAAGACTAGGATCTCCGTCTTCAAGCTGCATCTGTTCTTCAATGAATCCCTGCATGGAGTTCATCAATTCCTGTACGTTTTCTACTCTGGAAATTCCTTCCGGAGTCTGATCATCTTTTAAAAACTTGATTAATCCGCTTCGCTTTGCTACTTCCATAGCCACACTGTAAGCCGTTTCTGTTTTCAGCAATACCTGGAAAGCCTTGATCATAGACCAGAAATCGTTCAGTTTGTTTAAAACGCCGTTGTTCAAACCTAGCTGCGGTGCATACATCGGAAGATTCTCCAATACTTTTGAAACTGCTATATTGTGGGCATCAGCAAAAACAATCAGTTTATTCTGTGTCGTTTCTCCAATTCCTCTTGCAGGATAATTGATAATCCTCATCAATGCTTCAGAATCATTTTCATTGATCAGAAGACGAAGGTAACCAATAAGGTCTTTTACTTCTTTTCTTTGGTAGAAAGAAAGTCCTCCATACACTTTGTACGGAATATTTTTACGTCTCAGTGCATCTTCAAAAGCACGCGTCTGAGAGTTGGTTCTGTATAAAATGGCAAAATCGCTGTATTTTCTCTGGTCCCGGTTACGAAGTTCCCAGATATTTCCAGCTACGAAATTGGCTTCATCAGCATCGGAAAGAGATCGGTATATTTTGATCTTATCTCCCTCTTCATTATCACTGAAGACATTTTTCTTAAACTGCTGCAGGTTTTTAGCGATAACAACATTAGCCGCATTTACAATATTCTGTGTGGAACGGTAATTCTGTTCCAATGATACTGTTTTGGCATCCGTATAATCTTTTTTAAAGTTTAAAATGTTATAGATATTCGCTCCACGGAAAGAGTAAATAGACTGTGCATCGTCTCCTACCACACAGATATTTTCGAATTTTGAAGCCAAAGCTTTTACAATAAGATACTGAGAGTGGTTGGTATCCTGGTACTCATCAACCATGATGTATCGGAATCTGTCCTGATATTTTGCCAGTACTTCCGGGAAACGGGTTAATAGTTCATTGGTTTTCAATAGCAGGTCATCAAAATCCATAGATCCGTTTCTGAAGCACTGATCCACATATTTCTGGTAAATCTGCCCAATGAATTTCATATTCGCTTTTTCATCCGCTTCCATCAGTTCAGGGTTGTTGAAATAAGCTTTTACCGTGATCAGGTTGTTCTTATAGGTTGAAATTCTTGCCTGAACTTTTTTTGGTTTATAAAGATCTGCATCAATATTCATATCCTTCAGAACTTTTTTAATCACATTCAGAGCATCCTGCTGATCATAGATGGTAAAGTTGGAAGGATATCCAAGATAATGGGCTTCAATTCTCAGAATTCTTGCAAAAACGGAGTGAAATGTTCCCATCCAAAGGCTTCTTGCATTGCTGTCTCCAACTACTTTCGCGATACGGTCTTTCATCTCGCGTGCTGCTTTATTGGTAAAGGTAAGCGCCAGGATATTGAAAGGGTCTATTCCATTGTGTATTAAATGGGCAATACGCATAGTCAATACACGCGTTTTCCCGGAACCTGCTCCGGCAAGTACCATCAGAGGTCCTTGTAAAGAGGTAACAGCTTCATATTGTGATTCGTTGAGTCCTTTCAAATAGTCCATACAGCAAAAAAATTTTGGGAACACAAAATTAAGGTATTCGGAGGAGAATTCAAACTTTCATAGAGAAGTTAGGAATTTGAAGTATTCAGATAGTATTTGTCAATGGTCAATTTTGCTCCGCAAGTGAATTGTGAATGATTAGTCTTAGTCTCAAATCCCGCAACCCGAATCACGTAACAAATTGACAAGCGAAGCGAATTCACCATTCACTATTCACCGTCACCTATATATTTCTACACATTCTGTAACATTTAATTCACTTTTCATACTAATTGATAAACAATTTCTAAATTTTATGAAAAAGCGACTTCTTTCTGCTGCTGCCGTAGCTTTCTTCGGGCTAATGCTGAATGCACAGCAAATTAAATTCGAAGAGTATGACCTTCCCAATGGTCTTCACGTAATTCTTCATCAGGATAACTCGGCACCAGTTGTAACAACAGGTGTAATGTACCATGTAGGTGCAAAAGATGAAGTAAAAGGCAGAACAGGTTTTGCTCACTTCTTTGAACACCTTTTATTCGAAGGAACTCCTAACATCAAGAGAGGAGACTGGTTTAAAATCGTTTCTTCAAACGGAGGGCAGAACAACGCCAACACCACCAATGACAGAACTTATTATTACGAAACATTCCCTTCCAACAACGAACAGCTTGGACTTTGGATGGAAGCGGAAAGAATGCGTCACGCTGTTATCAACCAGATTGGTGTAGATACACAGAGAGAGGTTGTAAAAGAAGAGAAAAGATTAAGAATGGATAACCAGCCTTATGGAAATCTTTTCACGACCATTCAGAAAAATTTATTTACCAATCACCCATACAACTGGCCGACAATTGGTTCTATGGAAGATCTGAATTCTGCTAAATTAGAAGAGTTCCAGGCGTTCTACAAAAAGTATTACGTTCCTAATAATGCTACTTTAGTAGTTGCAGGAGATATCAAACCTGAGCAGACAAAAAAATGGATCGAAACCTACTATGGAGGCATTCCAAAAGGAACGCTTTATCCAAAAGATTTTCCGAAAGAAACGCCTATCACACAGGAAAAAGAAGTGACTGCTACTGACCCGAACATCCAGCTTCCGGCATATGTATTCGCGTACAGAACTCCGGCTAACAAAGAAAAAGACGCGTATGTTTTAGATATGCTTTCTTCTTATTTAAGCAGCGGTAAGTCTTCAGTTTTATATAAAAAATTAGTAGACCAGGACAAAAAAGCACTTCAGGTAGCGGCTTTCAACCAGGGACTTGAAGACTACAGTATTTTTGCCTTCTTCGCAATTCCGATGGGACAGACTACAAAACAGGCTTTACAGACGGATATTGATGCTGAAATCAAAAAGCTTCAGACTACTTTAATTTCTGAAGAAGATTATCAAAAACTTCAAAACCAATACGAAAACCAGTTTGTAAATGCGAACTCTAGCATTCAGGGAATTGCTGCTTCATTGGCAACCAACCACGTATTGATGGGTGACACGAATCTGATCAACAAAGAAATTGACATTTACAGATCTATCACCAGACAGGATCTTCAAAATGCGGCTAAAAAGTATCTTAATTCCAACCAAAGAATAATCATCAATTACGTACCTGAGAAAAAGTAATCATTCAACTTTTAGGTGATAACATGATTATTAAAAATTAAATTTTTACAAATGAAAAAGCAATTAACATATATAGCTGCAGCATTTTTCTTTACAGGAATGGTTTCAGCACAAAAAATAGATCTTAATGCAATGCCGAAACCGGGACCTACTCCTGCGATTAACATTGCGAAGCCAAAAACTTTCCAGCTAAGCAACGGTCTTACAGTAATGGTGGTTGAAAACAACAAATTACCAAGAGTAAGTGCAAGCCTTTCTATGGACAGACCTCCATACAACGAAGGAGCAGTAACCGGAGTAAGCGAAATTATGGCTGAACAGTTCGAAAACGGAACTACCAACATCAGCAAAGATGATTTCAACAAAAAAGTAGACTACCTTGGAGCGAACCTTAATTTCTCTTCGGGAGGTGCTTCTGCCAATTCACTTTCAAAATATTTCCCTGAAGTTTTAGGTTTGATGGCTGATGCAATCATTAACCCTAAATTCTCTGCTGAAGAAATTCAGAGCTCTAAAGAAAGAGCTATCGAGGGATTAAAGTCTGAAGAAAAAAATGCATCTTCTATTGCTGAAAGAGTTTCTAACGCTTTGATGTATGGAAAGAATACGTCAAGAGGTGAGTTTGAAACCGTTGAATCTATCAATAAAATTCAGTTAGCTGACGTACAAAATGTTTATAAAAAATACTACGCTCCGGATAATGCTTATTTAGTAATTGTTGGAGACGTAAAGTTTGACCAGGTAAAACCTTTGATTGAAAAAGCTTTCAATGGCTGGAAAAAAGCAAACACTCCTATTGCACAGTTAGAACCAGCTTCTAATGTTGCTAAAACGGAGATCAATGTAGTAGATGTTCCTTCTGCAGTACAGTCTGTTGTTTCTTTAAACAACCTGAACACTCTGAAAATGAAAGATGCCAACTACTTCCCTGCAACAATTGCCAACTATATTCTTGGTGGTGGTGGTGAAGCCAGACTTTTCATGAATCTTCGTGAGAAAAACGGATTTACCTATGGGGCGTATTCAAGTATGGTTGCCAGCAAGTATTCTCCACAATTCTCTGCAAGTGCAAGCGTAAGAAACGAAGTGACAGACAAAGCTGTTAAAGAATTCATGAATGAACTTAACGCTATTTCTACTGTAAAACCAGAAGAATTAGCCAATGCTAAAGCTAAACTGAAAGGATCTTTCATTATGTCTTTAGAGCAGCCGGCGACAATTGCAAGATTCGCTTTGAACCAAAAAGTTCAGGATCTTCCTGCTGATTTCTATACCAATTACTTAAAGTCTATCGATAAAGTAACTGCTGCAGATGTTTCCAATGCTGTAAAAGCTACTATTTTACCTAACCAAAGCAGAATTTTCATCGCTGGTAAGGCATCTGACATTTCTGAAGGATTGGAAAAATTAGGTTATCCTGTAAAATATTTTGATAAGGAAGCGAATCCTGTTGCAAAACCAACTGTACAAAAAGTGGATGCCAGTGTAACGGTAGCTTCTGTAGTTGACAAATACATCAATGCTATCGGAGGAAAAGCTAATCTGGCAAAAATCACTTCTTATACTACCAATGCCTCAATGTCTATGCAAGGACAAAACATCGATTTTAAAATCGTTAAGGCACAAGGCGGAAAGGAACTTACCACTGTAACAGCAATGGGACAGGTTGTTCAGAAGCAGGTTTTCGATGGAAAAACCGGTTATTCGATGCAAATGGGACAAAGGGTGGATATCACACCGGAAGAAATTGCTGAAAAACAAAAGAACCCTGAACTTTTCGAAGAATTAGGTTTTGCAAAATCTGCTGATTATAAATTAGGCGGAATTGAAAAAATCGGAGGGGAAGATTCTTATGCTATTAAAGGTGGAGATACCACCTATTACTATAGTGTTGCAACGGGATTAAAAACCGGAGAAACTAAAAAAGTAAAAGCTAAAGGCCAGGAAATGACCATCCCAACAACATTCTCTAATTACAAAGATGTAAACGGAGTTAAAATGCCTTACACCATCTCTGTAAGTCAGATGGGAATGGACATGACGATGACGGTAAAGTCTTATGAGATTAATAAGGCTACAGATGCGGATTTTAAATAAGAACACCTTATTTTTATACAAAAAACGGCAACAATTGTTGCCGTTTTTATTTTTATCAACATTTGGCGACATCTTTTTTTGTCATTCAGTAAAAAAAGATTAAATTTGCCCATTCAAAAAGATATAAGAATTAATGGATACTATATTTACACTACTAATGGTTCTTGTTATGGTTGCCAGTGTTTTATTGGTAATTATCGTTATGGCACAAAACCCAAAAGGAGGAGGCCTTTCCAGTACATTCGGAGGTGCATCATCTGCACAGTTCGGGGTACAGAGAACCAATGATTTCATGGAAAAAGCAACATGGACTCTAGGCGGAACTATCATCGTTCTTATCCTTTTAAGCGTTGTTATCACAGGTAAGCCATCTCAGACACTTCCTGCACAACAACCTGCTAAGAAAGAAGCTCCGGCTAAACAGTCAGCTCCTGCTTCTTCTACTACAACTACTCCGGTAGCTCCGGCAAAATAAGAAGAATATTATCTTACATACAACAAAAGCAACTCAAATTGAGTTGCTTTTTTATTTTAATTTGATCTTTTCAATCTGATGCCGAAGCTTTAATCCTGCTTTCAAAAAAGAATACTGTACAGGCTTCGATTCTTTATAATACTTATCAATAAAGATCTGCATGGCTCCATAAAATCTGTTGAGATATACTTCATCCTTAATTGTACTTTCTCCTTTATGGTGAAGGATAGAAACTTTTCCATAATAGAAGTTTTGATATCCGTTTCTTAAAAATGTATAGCAGAGATCAATATCTTCTCCATACATAAAATAAGCTTCATCCAATCCTCCTATTTTTTCATAGACCTCTTTTTTAGCCAATAAAAATGCTCCGGTGATCACATCTACCTCTGCAATGGCATTTTCTTCTATGTCGTTCCTGTAATAGGATTTCGAATTGTTCTTTTTAAAATTGGTAAACAGTTTTTCAAACGAGTTGAACATATCCGGAACTGAGCGTTTGCTTTCAGGAAGAAAATGACCTTCTGCATCATGCATTCTCACTCCCAGACATCCGAATGAAGGCTGGGCCTTTGCAAATTCCAGCAATTCTTTCATATAAAATCCTTCCAACTCCGTATCAGGGTTTAAAAGCAGAATATACTCTCCTTTTGCCATCTGAACAGCTTTGTTATTCGCCTTTGCAAAACCACCATTTGTTGTAGAAGATATAAAGTATACATTGGGAAACTCAGGGATAAGGTCACCCCATGAATTGTCTGTAGAAGCATTATCAATGACAATCACTTCATAATCTATTTCCTGTATATACTTTTGGAGCGACTGGAGACAGCTTCTGAGCAATTGGGTAACATTGTAATTAACAATAATAACGGACAGCTTCATATTAATCCTTTTCGTTGTAAGGCAGCCTGTTGATAATAGATCTTCCTAAAGAAATTTCATCGGCATATTCCAATTCATCCCCTACTGAAATTCCTCTTGCAATGCTTGAGAAATTCACATTGAAACTTTTAAATTTCTTATAAATATAATAAGCTGTGGTATCCCCTTCCATGGTGGCACTCAATGCGAAAATAAATTCCTTCACCTTTCCGTCATTCAGTTTCTTTTCAATACTTGGAATATTCAGCTGGCCTGGCCCCACTCCTTCCATTGGAGAAATTTTCCCCCCGAGAATCAGATATTTTCCTGTATACTTTCCTGTATTTTCAATCGCAATCACATCACGTACATCTTCAACGATACAAATCAGTTCACCATTTCTCTTTTCGTTACTGCATATTTCACAAATGTCAAAATCTGAAAAATTGTGACATTCTTTACAGTATTTTATTTCATTGACAAGATTAATCAGGGAGTTTCCAAGACTTACAGCTCTGGAATGGGGCTGCTTCAACAAATGGAGTGCTAACCTCAAAGCCGTTTTTCTTCCAATCCCAGGCAATCCCGAAATCTCATCTACTGCTTTTGCCAATACTTTACTAGGGTAATCCATAGGTACAAAAATAAGGATTAAAGTTGATAATTGATAGTGAATCGTGCATGGTCAATTCACTTCGTTTGTGAATTTGTATAAAGTGATTATTGACTATTGGCTTTGCGCAGCAAAAATTGACTATTGACCATGAGGTTAATGTCCCATTATGATATTTTATATTTCTCCCATACCTGAGAACACTAAAAAAACCTTTATATTTGCGGCTTAAATTAAATATGAAAAAAATAAACTGACATGGTACTTAACAATCTTAATTATCCTCTGGATTTCAAATTCAAAATCACTACTTTAGCAAGTGACTTCAACATTACTGACAAAAACGGAAATTATGTGGCATATGTTCGTCAGAAAATGTTCAAGTTGAAAGAAGATGTTATCATTTTTAATGATGAAAGCAAGTCTAAGGAACTTTTCAGAATCAGAGCGAATCAATGGATTGATTTTAATGCTTCTTATTCTTTGAATGATCTTATCGATAATAAAAACTTCGGTAGACTGGCAAGAAAAGGAATGCGTTCTATCTGGAAAGCAAGTTATGATATTCTGGATGCGCATGATCAGCCTAAGTTTAAAATTCAGGAAGACAGTGCATGGGTAAGATTCTGGGACAGCTTTGTAGGAGAACTTCCTATTATCGGAATGTTTACAGGGTATTTCCTTAATCCATCTTACACGGTAACAGGAATTGACGGAAAGGCTTATTTTAAACTGAAAAAGATGCCTTCATTCTTTGGAAGAAGATTCCAGCTGGACAGACTGATCGATATTGATGATGAGGAAGAAAGCCTGGTAATCCTTTCTTTATTGATGATGACACTTCTTGAAAGAGCAAGAGGATAAACAAATTATAAAACCACAAAGACATGAAATATATAATCATTGTATTTTCCGCATTTCTATTGGTAGCCTGTAAAAAGGAAAAAGAAACTGTTTCAGGTTCTGTTCATGCCGATTCTTTACATATCGCTAAAGATACTGCGTCTATCGGATCTTCTTCAGGAAATATTCTGGTGGGAACCATTCCGTTTCCAAAAGAAATCAAAGAATGTTCCTGCTATTTTGCAGCCAGCAAATCTGATTTTGAAAATGAAAGATATATCTACGCCGATGATGCCGGAAAAACAGCATACATGATGCTTGACGGTAAAAGACTGGCGATGAATCTCATTTCATCAAGTGACATGGAAGTAGATGAATTGCTGACCAAGGAAATAGAAAATGATGATTATAAAATTTCCGTAAAAGGTAAAAAAATAAAGGGCGAAGAAGCTTTACTGTTTGAAGGAACTCTAACTATAGAGAAACCAGACGGAACTACATTTACTACTCCGATCTATGGAGAGTGTGGATGTTAATAAAGCTAAATCCTACAAAAATGCTTCTGTATCTCACGGAAGCATTTTTTATTTCGTAAATTTGAGAAAAATAAATTTCAATGGAATTATCTAATATAGAACCGCAGATTATATGGAAAAATTTCTCCAGATTAAATGCTGTTCCAAGACCTTCAAAAAAGGAGGAAAAAGTAATAGCTTTTATCAAAGGATTTGGTGAAAATTTAGGACTGGAAACTACGGTAGATGAAGTAGGAAACGTTATTATTAAGAAACCGGCCACGGCAGGAATGGAAAACCGTAAATCTATTGTGCTTCAATCCCACCTTGATATGGTTTGCCAGAAAAACAATGATGTTAATTTCGATTTTGAAACAGAAGGAATCAAAATGGAAATTGCCGGTGACTGGGTAAAGGCAAAAGGAACTACCTTGGGAGCTGATAACGGTTTAGGAGTAGCTACCATCATGTCTATCCTTGAAAGTTCAGATATTCCACACCCTACATTGGAAGCTCTTTTCACGATTGATGAAGAGACTGGAATGACAGGTGCTTTAGGATTAAAACCAGGACAATTGACAGGACAAATTCTATTGAATCTTGATACGGAAGAGGATGATGAAATCGATATCGGCTGTGCAGGAGGTGTAGACGTGACAATCACTCAAACCTATGCTGCAGAAGCTTCAAAAGGACAAATTGTAAGACTTGAAGTAAAAGGTCTTCAGGGTGGACACTCCGGAATGGATATCCATAAAGGGTTTGGAAATGCCAATATTATTTTAGGAAGACTTCTTTATACCGGACTGGAAAACCAGAATATTGAATTAATTTCAATTGACAGCGGAGGGTTGAGAAATGCTATCCCAAGAGAAGGAGTTGCTGTAATTTCAGTGAGAAATGCCCAGGAATTTATTGAAAATGTAACGGTTCTTAAAAAAGAGATCTTAGAAGAATTTGCTGCTGTAGAACCGGGAATCCAGATCAATATTGAAAACTCTACGTCTTCCGACAAAGCTATTTCAGAAGCAGATTCTAAAAAAGTGATCCTCACTTTAAAGGCTCTTCACAACGGAGTATACAGAATGAGCCCTGATGTGGCTGATCTTGTAGAAGCGTCCAACAACGTAGCAAGAGTAGAACTGAAAGGCGGAGAACTTAAGATCTTAAACCTTACAAGGTCTTCTGTAGATTCTTCGAAATATTCAGTGGCAGAGCAATTGAAATCGGTAGCAGAGCTGGCTGGAATGAATGTTGAATTCAGCGGTTCATATCCGGGATGGAAGCCAAAACCTGGTTCAGAGATTGTACAGCTGATGGAGAAACTTTATACTGAAAAGTTCAGCGAAAAGCCTCATGTAGTAGCTTGTCATGCTGGTCTTGAATGTGGAATCATCGGTTCCAACTATCCTGAAATGGAAATGGTAAGCTTCGGACCTACTATCAGAGGTGCACACTCTCCTGATGAAAGAGCGAATATTCCTTCAACTCAGAAATTCTGGAGCTTCCTGAAAGATATTTTAGCCAATATCCCTCAGAAATAGAACATTAAAATAATTATATTAATATCCAAAGTCTTATGATTTTGGATATTTTTAGTTTTAGTCTGAATATATTTATTTAATTATAAAAATGCTTCGACAGGCTCAGCATGGTATCTCTAATACTAACTGCTTTTTTAGAGATAATTTTTAGCAGCGTCATGCTGAGCTTGTCGAAGCATCTCAACAATAGTATAAAAAACAAATCTAATACAATGAAAAGTATAACCGTATTCTGTGGCTCAAGTTTCGGCACAGATAAAATTTATGAAGAACAGGCATTTCTGCTGGGACAAACTTTAGCAAAAGAAAATATACAACTGGTTTATGGTGGTTCGGAAACCGGTTTAATGGGAACAATTGCTAATGGTGCTTTAAGTGAAAAAGGTAAAGTAACAGGAGTCTTACCCCGGTTTTTACAGTCTAAAGAAATTGCCCATAAAAACCTGACAGAGCTTATTATCGTGGAGACCATGCACGAAAGAAAAACCAAAATGAACGAACTCTGTGACGGGGTTATCGTTCTTCCCGGTGGCTATGGTACGTTGGAAGAGTTTTTCGAGATGATCACATGGGCACAGCTGGGACTTCATCAAAAACCTATCGGAATTCTGAACATTGACGGATTTTATGATGACCTGATTCAACTTATTCAGACCATGGTGGACAAAGGATTTTTAAAACAAATCAACAGTGATATGGTACTCCTCAGTAATTCAATTGATGATCTGCTGGAAAAAATGAGAAATTATCAGGCTCCTACAATCTGGAAAGTGATCAGCAAAGATGAGGTATAAAGAAAAAACCCGTCCGGAAAATCCGGACGGGTTTTTTATTAAGATTAAAAAATATTTTCTAAGGATAAGGAGCAATTTCCACTTCGAGCCCTTCCATGGCATCGACAATATGTAACTGACATCCTAATCTACTGTTGTCTTTCACGTGGAAAGCTTCAGCCAGCATGGCATCCTCTTCATCTCCCATCGGTTCCAGACCCGGATCATTGATTACATAAACCTGGCATGAAGCACACATCGCCATTCCTCCGCATACCCCAATAGTACCTTCTTCTGCCAATTCATAGGAACGGATAATTTCCATTAAGTTCATGGACATATCCGTAGGCGCTACGACATCATGGGTTACCCCTTCTCTGTCGGTGATTTTAATATTAACGTCTGACATAATTCTGCAAAATTAGTCAATTTTTTTCACAACTGCCTTCTCTGCTTCTTTACGGCTTCCGTCAAATCCGTCAACACCACTTACCGTTGTATATTTTAAAACGAATTTTTTACCAGGATTTAGCCTGTTGTACACACTCTGACACATTAAAGTAGCTTCGTGGAAACCACAAAGGATCAACTTCAGTTTTCCAGGGTATGTATTGATATCTCCGATAGCGTAGATACCATCAATGTTAGTTTGATAATCAAGAGCATTGTTTACAACGATTGCATTTTTCTCGATATTCAGCCCCCAGTTTCCAATCTCACCCAATTTTGGTGTCAATCCGAATAAAGGAATGAAATAATCTGTTTCAATATCATAAGCTTCCTGTCCTTCTACTTCTACAGTAATCGCTTCTACTTTTCCGTCACCTTTAATACCGGTAACTTCTGCAGGTGTAATTAATTTAATTTTCCCCTGATTTTTCAGATCCTGAACTTTCTCTACAGAATCCAAAGCTCCTCTGAATTCATTTCTTCTGTGAATCAAAGTTACTTCACTTGCAACGTTAGAAAGGAAAATACTCCAGTCTAATGCAGAGTCTCCTCCACCAGCAATCACCACTTTTTTATTTCTGAAGTGTTCAGGTTCTTTAACGAAATATTCAAGACCTTTTTCTTCATAATCAGCGATATTTTCAAAAGTAGGTTTTCTTGGTTCAAAAGTTCCTAAACCTCCTGCGATGGCAATCGCTTTACATCTGTGAACGGTTCCTTTGTTGGTAATCACCTCAAACCATTCATCGTCTATTTTTGTATAAGAAACAGCTGTCTCCCCTAAAGTAAATCCAGGCTGAAACTGCTTGATCTGCTCCATCAGATTATCTACCAATTCTCCGGCATTCACAGAAGGATAACCAGGGATATCGAAAATAGGTTTTTTAGGATAAAGTTCAGCCAATTGCCCTCCCGGCTGTGGAAGTGCATCAATAATATGGCACTTCATTTTTAATAAACCAGCTTCAAAAACTGCAAAAAGTCCTGTAGGTCCCGCACCTATGATCAATATATCAGTGGTTATCATAATCTTTAAGATAATTTAATTATACATGTAACTGCAAATTTACTAATTTTAATGCGAAGCATATTTAATTGATTCTAAATAAAAACCTGAGATTTGTCAAATATCTATCATTTAAGATTTTAAATTTGGCAATGTTTTTGTAAATGTCTTGTTATGAAGAAAATTTCAATCCTTTTTGCATTATTAATATTCTTTTTTGGTTCAGCCCAGATTGATAATATCGCGGATGGCGAATCCATTACTCTTAGAATTCACTATGGTTTCCTTAATGCAGGAACTGCCAATCTTACTACCAAACAAACCACTTACAAAGGTATACCTCATCTCTATGTAAAAGGAACCGGTCAGACAACAGGTGCTGTAAAAGCATTCTTCAAAGTAGAAGATTTATATGAAAGTTTCATCAATACACAGACTGGATTACCAAGCTTTTATGTCAGAAATGTACGTGAAGGAAGCTACCGCCAGCATTTTGAAACAGTTTTTAATCACGATAATAATACTTTAATATTAACGGATAAAAAAACTCCGGCCAACGGTTCAAAGGTTTTAAAATCAGTGAAAGGTGTTCAGGATATGCTTTCCTGCTTTTATTATTTAAGAAGTAAAAGCCCGGATGAACTGAAAGTGGGAACTGTTATTAATATGAATGTATGGATTGATGATGAAATGTTTCCTTTTCAGCTGAAAGTAACAGGAACAGAAAATTTAAAGACAAAATTTGGTACGATCAATTGTTTGAAGATTATCCCATCCGTAAAAAGCGGAAGAGTATTTAAAGACAAAGAAGGAGTCACCATGTGGGTTAGCAATGATGCCAACCATCTTCCTATGCTATTGAAAGCAGAACTTGCCGTAGGAGCGCTGAAAGCAAGTATTGATGATTACAAGAATGTAAAATATCCTTTAAAATTCAGCAAATAATAATTGTCAGTTTCAAAGATACAGCCTGTAAATTTTACAGGCTTTTTTTAATTTCTTATGTAATATATTCTTAATACAAATTGTCTTTATAATAGAGGCAGGCAAAGAACTGCATCATGTCAATACTTCATTGAAGTACCTAGCGGATTCAAACAGAAGCATGGGCATAAGAAACAGACACGTGTAAATTTTTCAATAAGATCAGTTTTTAATTACGTTTTGTTTCTTAGGTCAGTAATTAAAAACAAAAAACCTCCGGAGCTCCGGAGGTTTGATTTTTTATAGTGTTTTGAACTGTTCAAGTGTTCTGATATCATTTTCGAAGAACATTCTGATGTCACTCATCTGGTAAAGAAGCATCGTGATTCTTTCAATACCCATTCCGAATGCATATCCTGAATATTTCTCAGCATCGATATTCACATTTTTCAGTACGGCAGGGTCTACCATTCCGCATCCCATAATTTCCAGCCATCCTGTACCTTTTGTGATTCTGTAATCTGTTTCTGAGTTTAATCCCCAATACACATCAATTTCAGCACTTGGCTCTGTGAAAGGGAAGAAAGATGGTCTCATTCTGATTTTGGATTTCCCGAAAAGCTCAGTCGTAAAGAACTGGATTGTTTGCTTCAGGTCTGCAAAGCTCACATTTTCGTCAATATATAATCCTTCAATCTGATGGAAAATACAGTGAGAACGTGAAGAAATTGCTTCATTTCTAAATACTCTTCCCGGAGATAAAATTCTGATAGGCGGCTGGTTTTCTTCCATATAACGTGTTTGTACGGAAGAAGTATGCGTTCTTAAAAGAATATCAGGATTCTGCTCAATGAAGAATGTATCCTGCATATCTCTTGCCGGGTGATATTCCGGAAGGTTCAGCGCGGTAAAGTTATGCCAGTCATCTTCAATCTCTGGTCCGTCTGCTACTGCAAAACCGATAGATTTGAAGATTTCAATAATTCTGTTTTTTACAAGGTTGATCGGATGTCTTGAACCCAATTCCAATGGAAAAGCAGGTCTTGTAAGATCTTCTTTTTCAACCACAACAGAAGATGCGGAAGCATTTTTCAAATCCTCCAGTTTTACAGCAACTGCCTGCTTCAAAGTGTTGATCTTCTGTCCGAATTCTTTCTTTTGATCGTTAGGAACTTCTTTAAATTTTTCAAAAAAATCATTCAGAACCCCTTTTTTACCATTATACTTGATTCGGAAGTTTTCAATCTCTTCCTTAGAGGTAGCAGTGAAGCCGTTTACTTCGACCAGTAGTTCTTCTATCTTTTCTATCATTATTTTACCCTTTCAAAATGTTTTGCAAAAATACGATTTTAAGTTGAATAATAAGTCCGTCAAAAAAAAATCTGCCTCTTTTTCGGGAGGCAGACTTCAATCACTTATTTCACTTAAATAAAAAAATTATTTCTTTTCTAAAGCTTTAACGCTGATCTGAAGAGTTACCTCGTCTTTAATCACACCGTTTTCAGCCGGAGCCTGGAACTTCACTCCAAACTCTTCTCTCTTGATATCTTTTGGCTCAGTAGCTACACTCACCTCTCCTTCTTTCACCGAAACATTAGCTTTAAACTGAACAGGTTTTGTAATTCCTTTAATGGTTAAATTACCATCCAAAAGAGTATTATAATCACCTTCTGCAGCAGGAGTTACCTTTGTAATTTCATAAGAAGCTGTCGGGAATTTTTCAACTTCAAAGAAATCTCCGCTTTTCAGGTGGCCATTTAATTTTCCTAAATCTTCGGGGTTGTCTTTCAGATCCACAGAAGTTAAAGAGTTCATATCAGCAACGAATTTTCCGCTTTCCAGTTTTCCGTCTTTCACCGTCACATCTCCACTTTCAAACCTGATTGTTCCAAAATGGCTTGTATTCTCAGATTTAAATACTTTGTATCCCTTCCATTCAACCTTACTGTTTAGCGTATCCAAAGTGAACTGGCTACCTTCTTTAGTAGTCGTCACCTCATTACTTTCACTGGTAAGTGGTTTGTCTTTTTTACAAGAAACCATTACAGCAGCAATAAATAATGCAGGAATAGCTAACGAAAACAGTTTTTTTCTCATTTTTGATTTATTTTTATTAGTTCCGCTAATATAATAAAAAAAATTATGTTTTCATAAAAACCTTACATTTGTAATATGCTATTAGAAATAAACAATTTATTTTTCTCTCACAACAAAGAAAATCCCCTGTTTCAGAACCTTAACCTAAGGTTTGAAGAAAACAGAATTATAGCGCTGGCCGGTGAAAGCGGATGTGGAAAATCTACTCTTCTCAACCTGATTTATGGTCTTTTGGATTGGGAAAGCGGCGAGATTATTTTTAACGGAACAAAGCTTTTGGGACCGAAAGGAAATCTTGTTCCGGGAGAACCGGAAATGAAATTCGTAGCGCAGAATTTTGATCTTATGCCCTACGCTACAGTGGCTGAAAACGTAGGAAAATTTATTTCTAATATCAATTTAAAACAAAAAAAAGAAACTGTAACGGAGCTTCTTGAGGTGGTAGGGCTTCAGGAATTTGCGAACGTACTTCCAAAATACCTAAGCGGCGGACAACAGCAAAGAGTGGCTATTGCCAGAGCATTGTCTGTACTTCCCAAGCTTCTTATTTTAGATGAACCCTTCAGTAATCTTGATTTTCCGAGAAAAATTGAACTGAGAGAAAGACTTTTCAGATATGTAAAACAGCATGGCGTTTCTCTGATTATTTCCACTCATGAACTTCAGGATATCATGCCATGGCTGGACCAGATTGTTATTCTGCAGGATGGAAGACTGATTCAGAATGACAGCCCGGAAGAAACCTACAGAAATCCTTACAACTCTTATGTTGCTAAGCTATTTGGGGAAGTGAATATTTTTAGTGAAGCAGAAGCTGAAGATTTCCAGCTTACCAAATTCTCTTATTATCCCAAAGAAATCAAAATCACAGAAACCGGTCTCGAAGCCGAAGTTCTTGAAAGCAGATTTGCAGGAAATTATTATTGGAATAAATTAAAGGCAAAAGGAAAGGAGCTTGTTGTGTATACAGATGAGAAAATATCAGAAACGATCTGTATTTCGTTTATGTAGGCGAAAAACCGAATTACACATAACTTATACATTCACTTATACTTATCAATAAAAAAAAGCACAAACGTAAGAAGCTGTTTAAAACTTTTTCTTACATTTGTACTTCTAAAGTATAAGGAAATTTTTGGTTAATTCTCTTTCTGCCTTCCAGACGGACATTAGCAATATTGCAATTAAGTCTGTTGAAAGATTACACTGTCCAATTTTTTCCTTTTCTTTATTTTCAGGGCATAGAAAAACAAAGTTTTCTTATGCTTTCTTTACAAATTCTGACTTAAGAGCCATTGCTCCAAAACCATCAATTTTACAGTCAATATTGTGATCACTTCCCGGTCTCAGACGGATATTTTTCACTTTAGTTCCGGCTTTTACCGGTTTTGGCGCTCCCTTTACAGGTAAATCTTTTATTACCACTACAGAATCACCATCCTGAAGTTCATTTCCGTTGGAATCCAGGATTTTTCCTTCATTTGCGGCTTCAGCAGCGGCTTCAGCCGGATCCCATTCGTAGAAACACTGGGAACATACCATCATATTATCGCTCGGGTATGTAAACTCAGAGCTGCATTTTGGACAAATTACTGTGTCACTCATATTTTTATTTTTTGCAAAGGTAGAACTTTTTAAAGGTTGAAGTCAATAGATAAAGCTCAGTATAGTAGATCATAAGCGCTTATTAATTTTACACAGATAAGTGAATTAATACAAATTAAATAAACTTGCTGCAAAGAAAATAAAGTATAGTAATGAACAGTGTATATTTTATCAGCAAATATTTTTCATTAAGCAAAAAACACTGGTTTATACGTCTTATAGTAAAAGGCTATCGTCAACAAATAAAAAATATAAATAATCGGAAAACCTTTACAAATTGAGCATTAAAATTTATTTCTACCCTGTAAAAATTAATAAACACACAGACCATTCACTACTGAATCTCAGATTGTCAATAGTCAATTTTTGCTTTGCAAAGTGAATAGTGAATGCGCAACCTTCCATTAGAAAACATATCTGTACAATATATAATTACTCATAACTTCTCAACCGGAAACCCAAAATTCACAAGCGAAGCGGATTCACCATTCACCATTCACCATTCACCATTCACAATCCCCCTTCATCTCTCCTATCCTCAATCTCTCACCCAAATCTTCAACTCTCAATTAAAAGTCGTATTTTTGCAGATTCAAACAGCGAAGCAAATTTATGGAACTTATTCACAGAAACTTGGCAATCGGAATTCACGATGCCTTACAGGAGACATTTTTTGAAAAAAACAAATATGCCGATAAAGTTATTGAAAGACTTTTGAAAGCAAACAGAAAATGGGGAAGCCAGGACAGAGCCGTTGTTTCTGAAATTTTTTACAATATTATCCGTTGGAAAAAACGCCTTGAATACTATATGGGTGAAGGTGTAAAACCCAACAATATCTACAAACTGATTATTGCGTATTTACTTTGGAGTAAAACCAATTATAAAAAATTCGAAGAATTTGACGGAATCAAAATCGCCGATATTCTTACCAAACTTAAAAAGAATACTGTTCCTACAAAAGCGATAGAACACTCTATTCCTGAATGGCTTGCTGAAACTCTTGAAAAAGAACTGGGTGCCAGCTGGGAAAGAGAAATGATTGCTTTAAACGAACAGGCTCCTACGGTTTTAAGAGCCAATTCTTTAAGAACAACCACTAAAGAACTTATCTCTGATCTTTCAGATGAGGGTGTTGTTTCTTATCCTGTTAAAGGTTATCCTGACGCTGTTCAGCTGGAAGAAAAGAAAAATGTTTTCCTTACTACCGCTTTCAAAGAAGGATTATTTGAAGTTCAGGATGCTTCTTCTCAGAAAATCGGGTATTTTCTTGATGTAAAAGAAGGACAAAGAGTAGTAGATGCATGTGCTGGTGCTGGTGGAAAAACACTTCACCTGGCAGCATTAATGAAAAATAAAGGTCAGATTGTAGCATTAGATATCTTCGAATGGAAGCTTGCCGAGCTGAAGCGTCGTGCCAAGAGAGCCGGAGCCCACAATATTGAAACCCGTATGATCTCTGACAATAAAGTAATCAAACGTCTTCATGAAAAAGCTGATAGACTTCTGATTGATGCACCATGTTCAGGTCTTGGTGTTTTGAAAAGAAACCCGGACAGCAAGTGGAAAATTGATCAGGACTTTATTGACAGAATTAAAAAGGAACAACAACAAATTCTTCAGGACTATTCTAAAATGCTTAAAAAAGGAGGAAAAATGGTATACGCTACCTGTTCTATTCTTCCATCTGAAAACAATCTTCAGGTAGATGAGTTCATCAAAAACAATCCTGGATTCAAGATGATTAAAGATGAAAAAGTAATGCCTAGCGAAGGGTATGACGGATTCTATATGGCTTTGATTGAGAGAATTTCTTAATTTAAATCCAACAACAATACACTAAACTACTCTATTTTCTGGAGTAGTTTTTTTGTTTTAAAACCTTTCTGAAAAAATGTAACAATTTTTGTAACATTTCAACCCCATTGCCTACTAACTGTATAGATCAAAACCGGTTTGATGCTGTAGAAAGTTTAGAATACCTTTGCAGCAAACTCATTTATTTATGCATACAAGAATTGTTTTCAATTTTCTGGCTGTTTTCGCGTACTGTCTGTTTTCTGCACAGACCTATGAAATTCAGTACACTGGTTCTTATAACGGAAAGGTATCAACGGATCAGCCCTCTACCATCATTTGGGTCAATGAGAAAGAAAATTTTATTCTCAATAGTACGATCAAAGAACAAAAAAGCAGCTATCCTTATGAGATCACTAAGGTAGAAAAGCCATCTAACTCTATTGTTTCTTATGCATTTTTAAAACCAGGATCCATTATTTCAGCATCAGATACAGAGTCTGTTGGAAAACAGAATTTTGAACTCACCAATGAAACAAAAAAGATCTTAGGATACAACTGTAAAAAAGCGGTTACAAAAATCAATTCAAATACCATTGAAATCTGGTACACCAATGACTTAAAACTGAAAGGTGGTCCTTCTGTTTTAGGACAGAATTTAGGATTAGTTCTGGAAATAGAGAGAAATAAAAATTCTTTAACGACAGCCAGCTCAATCAAAAAAATAAAGAACACAGGGATTGAAAACATATTGAAAGGAAACATACAGACAACCGATCAGCTGGGATATAAAGATCTCCTGTGGAAAAGCAGATTTACCACACTGAATGTTTTTGAAAATGAAACCATCAATTTCTCTGATGCCTCAAAATCTGATGACCAGATCAAGAGATACGCTAACGGAACCATCATTCTGAAAAAAATAAAATTCCCCACTATTCTAGAAGGAGAAAATATTTTTGTTGAACTGAAGCAGCAATCCAATGGGGATGCCTATGACAGAACCGGAACTGTATTTTTCATTCCACAGGATAAAGAAAAGTCTTTTTTTGACGGTCTGGAAAAGGGAGCAAAAACACTTCCTCTTTACGAAAACGGAAATGGAAAACAATATTACGGAGTAACTGCTGCCGACAATTATAGCCCTGCTATGGAAATGATGAGATTCTTTACCGCTTTTGGTATCCAGAAATTCAATCATATTCAGCTTAAAGGAAAAGACTGGCAGACTATCAGCCCGTACCGACAGGATATCACAGAATTGAAACCTGCTTTATCAGGAAAAGAACTTTGGATAGGTACATTTATTGGCAATTATGATAAAGGAGGACATAAAGTAAGCCTTGATATTACGATTCATAAAAGTGATCAGACCGTAAATAAGAACAATACGGCTATTCCTTTGTTTAATACTTTAAATATTATGGAAATGGCAGGACAGGACTACTCTACCATGTTTAATCAGGACAAAGGTCTTCTTGTTGACTTCACTTTAGATAAAGACCTGAAAAATGCCCAACTTAGGTATATCACAACAGGACACGGCGGTTGGGAAAATGGTGATGAATTCGTTCCTAAAGCCAATTCTATATTGATGGATGGAAATCCTGTATTTTCATTTATCCCATGGAGAACAGATTGTGGCTCTTATCGTTTATACAATCCAGCCTCTGGAAATTTTCAGGACGGACTTTCATCCTCTGACCTCAGCAGATCAAACTGGTGCCCGGGAACCGTTACCAATCCTAATTTCATCCCTCTGGGAGATTTGAAAGCAGGAAAACATACCATACAGATAAAAATTCCTCAAGGACCTACAGAAGGAACAAGTTTCAGTTCTTGGAATGTTTCAGGAACTTTACTGGGAGTACAATAAAAACAAAACCTTCTTGCATGAGAATTGCAAGAAGGTAAAAACACAAATGATGAAAAAAAATTATTTCGAGCCACAAAGTAAGGGGTAAAATTCATATAATTAATTACCATAGATTAATAAATATGTCATTTTTATTTCGTATGGAAACAACATCCATTTCGGCTCAACGAAAAAAATTAATCAAAAACATGTTAATTTCAAGAAATAGTTAAAAATTTTAACTTTAAAATATTAATTGATTAAAAATTTTCGTTTTTAAATATTTTTTATTGTTATTTATAAACATCCCTTCTACTTTTGTTCCATAAATAATAAAAAATCATGTGTGGAATTGTATGTTTATTCGACGCCAAGCAAAAAACTGAAGTATTAAGACCTCAGGTATTGGAAATGTCAAAAAAAATCCGTCACAGAGGACCGGATTGGAGTGGAGTTTTTCAGGACGAGAAAGTAATTTTTTCTCATGAAAGACTTGCCATTGTAGATCCTACTTCTGGAAAACAGCCTCTATTTACTAAAGATGGAAAAGTAGTATTAGCGGTGAACGGTGAAATCTATAACCATAGAGAACTTAAAGAAGAATTTCCGGATTATGAGTTTCAGACTCAATCCGACTGCGAGGTGATCCTTGCTCTTTACAGAAAATACGGAAAAGATTTCGTAGAGAAACTTAACGGAATTTTTGCATTCGCTTTATACGATACCGAAAATGATATTTATCTTATCGCCCGAGATCATATGGGAATCTGTCCGCTTTATCAGGGTTGGGATAAAAGCGGAAACTACTATGTCGCTTCTGAATTAAAAGCTCTTGAAGGAATCTGCAAAAAAATAGAAACTTTCTTACCTGGCCATTTGATGTTCAGTCCGGACGGAACAGAACTTCAGCAATGGTATACAAGAGACTGGGACAGCTTTGATCATGTAAAAGAAAATGAAACCGATATCTCAAAACTGAGAAAAGGTCTTGAAGATGCCGTTCACAGACAACTGATGAGTGATGTTCCTTATGGTGTACTTCTTTCCGGAGGACTGGATTCGTCTGTTATTTCAGCCATCACTGCAAAATTTGCCCGCCAGAGAATTGAAAGTGGCGATACTCAGGAAGCCTGGTATCCAAGACTCCACAGTTTCGCGGTAGGATTGGTTGGTTCTCCGGATCTTGCAGCTGCACAAAAGGCAGCAGAGCACATTGGATCTGTTCACCATGAGGTTAACTTTACTGTTCAGGAAGGACTGGATGCTGTACGTGACGTCATTTATCATCTTGAAACTTATGATGTAACCACCATCAGAGCATCCACACCGATGTATCTTTTGGCAAGAGTCATCAAATCCATGGGAATTAAAATGGTTCTTTCAGGAGAAGGTTCGGATGAATTGTTCGGAGGTTATTTATACTTCCATAAAGCTCCTAATGCAAAAGAATTCCACGATGAAACTGTGAGAAAATTAGGCAAACTTCACCTCTATGACTGTTTAAGAGCCAACAAAGCGTTGATGAGCTGGGGAATTGAAGGAAGAGTTCCTTTCCTTGACAAAGAATTCATGGATATTGCAATGACGATTAACCCTCAGGATAAAATGATCAGTACTGCTGAAGGAAAAATTGAAAAATGGGTATTGAGAAAAGCTTTTGAAGACCTTCTTCCAGATTCTATTGTCTGGAGACAGAAAGAACAGTTTTCGGATGGTGTGGGATATTCATGGATAGATACCTTAAAAGAGGTAGCTGAAAGAGAAGTGACAGACGAAATGATGACTAACGCAAGATTCAGATTCCCGCTAAACACACCTCAGAACAAAGAAGAATACCGATACAGAACTATTTTTGAAGAACATTTCCCGAGTGAAACTGCAGCTGCTACCGTTCCATCAGTTCCTTCTGTTGCATGCTCCACTCCTATTGCTCTGGAATGGGATGAAGCGTTCAAAAAAATGAATGATCCAAGTGGAAGAGCGGTGAAGGTACATGAAACTTCATATTAGGAAGGGATGATGAATAGTCAATCGTCAATTCGCTTCGCTTGTCAATTTGTTGCGGGATTCGGGTTACGGATTACAGCTTTATTATTCACTTGCAAAGCAAAAATTGACAGTTAATAATTCACTTGCAAAGCAAAATTCACTAATTACATGTATATTTTTCACATTCAAACCTATAACTCCTTCTGTTATAATTTATCAATCCTGTAGCAATACAGGATTTTTTCTTGAATTAACACTAACAATATGGCATAATTTAACTCACAATCCAAAATAATATCTAATAAATAATTATATTTGGAAAACGAAAATATCAATTATAAAAAAATGAGAAGAAACCTTACTGTTTTATTTGCCTTATTAGCCATAAGTTTTGCTTTTGGACAAGGAAAATATGGCAAATATCTGAATTCAAAGAAGCTTGCTTTGGCTTATAAGAGTGTGAAAGACCAGGATAAAGATGACTACTATCAACAATATTATTGGCTTGTAAAGGCAGAGCAACTGAAAACTTATCCTCACCTTAAAGACATTAAACCTGTTGTTTTATATGAATTTGTAAAATATGTAAACCCTCAGAACCCGACCAAAAAACTGGATGCAAGAGGTAAAGAGCTGAGAGCAACTGCAGAATTATCATTAAATCAATATTTTAAAAATAAAAAATTCGAGAACAATTCTGTTTTAATGTATAACCTTGAAACGTATGTAGATCCTTCAAAAGGTCAATATTATACTAAAGTAGATCCCGAAAAAATCAAGGAACTTGTACCTAAGGAATTATTTGCTTTCAACTCATTCAATAGAAATATAGGAGAAGAAAAGACATATTATCTTTGGATTGACAAGAAAAAAGACGATCTGAATATTGTAGATATCATCCCTAGCGAAAAAGAAGACAAAGCTTTCTACACAAGATTGAAACAATATCTTCCAAGCTATAAATTCTCAAAATATGTTCCTTCTGTAAAAAAAGGAAACAAATCTGATAAAACTGACATTGAATATTATTATATCATGCCTTTTGAGCAGAATACCGATAACATCGAATATAAAACAAAGGATTTCAAAACTTTCACCTTAAGCCAGTACAGAAAAGCCGGTGATGAATGGAAAGGAGTAGAAAAACCTAGAAAATAAATCAAAAAGTCCTGTGAAATTTCACAGGACTTTTTTAATTTTATATGGATTTCTTTATCTAAGAATCAAAACGCTTAGAGTAAGCGGTTCTTCAAATAAATAAGTCTGGGAGTTTTTCACAACCCAGCCGATACAAAATGACAGAAGCAAATACACAACAGACCTCCGTAAAAAAAATACTTCCCTTAATTCTGGCCACTGCTATTTTCATGCAAATGCTGGATTCCACGATTCTGAATACTTCCCTGCCTGCTATTGCAAAAGATCTGAATGAGTCTCCGCTCAATATGCAGAACGCTATCATCAGTTATGTTCTGACCCTTGCTGTTTTTATGCCCGCCAGCGGATTTCTTGCCGACCGGTTTGGAACAAAAAAAATATTTATATTTTCTCTGGTATTATTCAGTCTGGGTTCTTTGTTCTGTTCCATGTCTCAAAATCTCACTCATTTAGTAATTTCAAGAGTTATCCAGGGAGTTGGAGGAAGCTTGATGACGCCTGTTGGAAAGTTGGCACTCATTAAAACATTTGATAAAAACGAACTGCTCAAAGCCATGAACTTTGCCATCATTCCTGCTCTTATCGGACCTGTACTCGGACCTTTGGTAGGAGGTTATATGGTAGATTACCTCTCATGGCACTGGATATTTCTGATCAATATTCCGATTGGAGTTCTGGGAATTCTTTTAGGATTAAGATTTATGCCCAATTACAAATCTGATGATGTTGATTTTGATTTAAAGGGCTTCTTGATTTTTGCAGCAGCCTCTCTCCTGCTTTCTGTTTCCCTGGAACTTTTCGGGGACATCCAGAATATCACCCCTGTTTTGCTTGTATTTATAATGGGCTTCCTGTTCCTGTATTATTATTATAAGCATGCTAAAAGAGGAGGAAATCCTATCTTCCCGTTAAACCTTTTTCAGGTGAGAACATTCCGGGTAGGCATTGTGGGAAATCTTGCCACCAGATTAGGAATCAGCTCTGTTCCGCTATTGCTGCCACTGATGATCCAGATTGCCTATAAACAGTCTGCAGTCACTTCGGGCTGGATCATTGCTCCTATGGCTTTGACGGCTATCTTCGGAAAATCATATGTTATTAAAATTTTAGATAAATATGGCTACCGCCAGACTTTGATGATTAATACATTCATCATCGGAACGCTGATATGCCTGCTTGCCATACCTGATATACACACATCTTTGTACTGGTTTGTTCCGATCATCGCAATATTAGGTTTTTTCAACTCTATTCAGTTCACTTCCATGAATACTATTTCTATTGCCGATCTTCGTAACTTTCAGACCAGCAGCGGAAACTCTTTACTCTCAGTCAATCAACAGCTGGCGATAGGCTTCGGAATTGCCTTCGGACTGATTGTTTTAAAGTTATTTGAAAATACAGATCTTATTAATGGTGAAATCCATAATGCCTTCCGACTTACATTTCTTACGGTGGGAATACTAACGATTTTATCTGGATTCGTGTTCAGGAGGCTGCATATTTCGGATGGAAAGAATATGAAATCCAAGGAAGATTAAACAGATCTGATCACAGCTTCATCCTTTTCCACGAACTTAACACAGATCAATGCTTTTCGCATATAACAATGGTAATTTTGTTTACATAAATCAACAATGTGATGGCAACTAAAAAAATAGAAATCGTAGTATCTCCAAAACCTGCGCACTTTGTAGGCGATGGATTCAGGGTTCACAATTTCATTCCGGGAGTTCCTGGATTGGATATGAAAAGAATGGATCCGTTTATCATGCTGGATTACAATTCAAAATTTCATTTCAATGGTTCAGACAGACCAAGAGGTGTAGGAGTACATCCGCACAGAGGTTTTGAAACAGTAACGATAGCGTATAGCGGAAAAGTAGAACACCATGACAGCGCTGGCGGCGGCGGTGTGATCGGAGAAGGTGATGTTCAGTGGATGACTGCTGCCAAAGGAGTTCTTCACAAGGAATATCATGAAACAGAATGGGCAAAAGAAGGAGGAATTTTTCAGATGGTTCAGCTTTGGGTGAATCTTCCGGCAAAAGATAAAATGAGCTGCCCAAAATACCAGGCTATCGAAAACTCTAAAATGGAAAGAGTGGATCTGGGCGAAAATGGCTACATAGAAGTGATTGCCGGAGAATATGATGGTCATAAAGGACCTGCGAGTACTTTCACTCCGGTTCATATGATGAATGCCAAACTGAAAGCTGGAGGAAAAGCAGAGTTTAATTTCCCTGCTCATTTCAACACTGCAGCTTTGGTAATTGAAGGAAGTATTATTATTAACGAGGAAGAAGCTGTTAAAGCTGATCATTTTGTCCTGTTTAAAAATGAAGGGGAAACATTCACTATCGAAGCCAAACAAGATGCTGTTGTTTTAATCATCAGCGGAGAACCTATTAACGAACCTATTTATCCTCACGGACCTTTTGTGATGAATTCCAGAGAAGAAATCATGCAGGCTTTCGAGGATTTTAATACCGGAAAATTCGGATACCTGGAAGATTAAAGATTTAAATTTATCTTAATCTTCGATTATTCCTTTTTTTATTAACTTTATATAATGGCAAACCTTATAGGTTTTATGAACCTATAAGGTTTAATTGTCTTAACAAGCAATTTCCTGCATTTATAGGAAATGCAGCACCCTTAGTACAAATATTATGAAACCAGAATTTGAAAATATACCTCTTGTAAAAGCCGAAAAAAGATTTGAAATAGAATTCAACGGACATTATGCATTTATTGATTACCGTGAAACCATGCATCAGATTTCTTTAATCCATACTGAAGCAGAACCGGAATTAGCCGGAACTGGCGCGGCTGCTGCAGTAGTAGAGAAAACTTTGAATTTTATTGAAGAAAGCGAAAAAAAACTTCTACCCTTCTGTCCTTATGTTTTCGCTTTTATTAAGAAACACCCTGAATGGAAACGTATCGTGGATGAGAGATTTGAAGGCTACGACAAACTTTAAACCTTCATCAGCACTTATCAATTTATTTAAATAACATTTTAAAAAGTATCACATCATCATGTCAAATATTGGACTTATTATTGAAGAAAAAGCGGCAGATATCGGAAATTTCCTGGTAGGAAGACTTCTTCCTTTCCGTGAGAAAAGAGCAGTTGGCCCTTTTGTTTTTATTGATCACATGGGGCCTTCAGAATTAAAAGATTATCAGAATCTCGATGTTCCGCCACATCCGCATATCGGATTATCTACATTGACTTATCTGCTGGAAGGCTCTATTTTCCACAGAGACAGTATTGGAAGTGCTATAGAAATAAAACCGGGTGCTGTTAACTGGATGACAGCCGGAAAAGGGGTTGTACATTCAGAAAGAACACCTGAATATTTAAGACACAGTGATAAAAGACTTCACGGATTCCAGATCTGGGTAGGTCTTCCGAAGCATCTTGAGCAGTCTGAGCCTACTTTCCATCATATTGAAGCAGATGAAATTCCGGTGTGGGAGGAAGATGGTATTCAGTATAAATTAATTGCTGGTGAAGCATTCGGAAGAACATCTGCAGTTCCGGTACACAGCAAATTATTTTTCCTTGAAATTAAAACAAAAGAAGCAAAAAAAATCAGCATTGGAAAAGATCTTTATGGAGAAGCAGCCATGTACGTTCTGGATGGAACAGTAACTACCGATGGAAATTCTTATGGTTCCAAACAGCTGATGATTGCTAAAGATACCAAGCTTTGCGAATTTGAGATGAGTGAAAACGGAACGGTTTATCTTTTCGGTGGCGAACCATTCGATGAAGAGCGTTTTATTTTCTGGAATTTCGTTAACTCTGACAAGGAATTAATTGATCAGGCAAAAGTAAACTGGAATGATCAGAATCACGATGCATTTCCTCTGGTTCCTGGTGACGAAAACGAATATGTGCCGCTTCCTAAGGCTATTATAAACAGAAAATAACTCCAGTTCAGATTATTAACTATGAAAATATTAGCATTTGCCGGAAGTACATCTTCCACGTCTATCAACAGGGAACTGGTAAAATTTGTTCTGAAAGATTTTCAGGATGAGGAAATCAATCTGATTGACCTCAACGATTTTACGATGCCTGTATTCTCTGTAGACCTTGAAAAGAAAGGTTTTCCGGATGAAGCCCACCAGTTTTTAAAAGCGATTGAGGAATGTGATGTAATCATCTGCTCACTTGCTGAGCACAACCGTTCTTACAGTGCAGCTTTTAAAAATGTTTTTGACTGGGCTTCAAGAATTAACGTAAAAGTATTTCAGAATAAACCAATGCTTCTGATGAGTACCTCTCCCGGAGGTTATGGAGGCGGAAATGTGATGAATACAGCAAAAACATTTTTTCCACAGTTTGCAGCAGATATCAAGGACACTTTTTCACTGCCCAAATTTTATGAAAATTTTGATATGGAAAGCGGTGTCATCAATCCCGATATGCTGAATGATCTGAAAGGTAAAATACAAAACTTTAAAAATCAGATAAAGTAAATGAACAAAGGAAGACTGGAGGCGTTCAGTGATGGTGTCCTTGCTATTATTATTACCATTATGGTACTTGAACTGAAAGTACCTGAAGGAAATAGCTGGGCCAGTGTCAAACCTCTTCTTCCTAAGTTTCTGGCTTATATTTTCAGTTTTATTTATGTAGGAATCTACTGGAACAACCATCATCATTTGTTCCAGACAGTAAAGAAAGTAAATGGCAGCATTCTTTGGGCCAACCTTCATCTTCTGTTCTGGCTTTCTCTGATGCCAATTGCTACAGAATGGATCGGGACGACAAATTTTGCAAAAAACCCCGTTGCAGTCTATGGTATAGGGCTCATTATGTCGGCCATTGCCTACACTATTCTGGAGCATGTGATTATCCGTTGTGAAGGAGAAGATTCAAAACTGAAAGAAGCCATCCATTCGAAATATAAAGAGTATATCTCAATTGTATTTTATGTCCTGGGAATCGCTACTTCATTTTTTTATCCTTATATTGCCATAGGTTTTTATTATATCGTGGCTCTTATATGGCTGATTCCGGACAGAAGAATCGAAAAAACATTAAAAGAAAATTGATATGGAAACACACGAATATCCTAACGGAAACATTACTGTCATCTGGCAGCCTAAAAAATGTATCCATTCTGCCATATGTGTAAAAACACTCCCCAAAGTCTACGATCCTAAAGAAAGACCTTGGATAAAAGCAGAAAACGCAAGTCCCGAAGAACTAAAAAATCAGATCGACCTATGCCCATCAGGTGCATTAAGTTATAAATTCAATACAGAAAAATAATGGCGGTAACAGTAAAGGCAAGTTTAGGAAAAACAAAATATTATACAGAAGTAACAGCCGGCGAGAATACAATTATTACGGACGAACCGATTGATAAAGGCGGACAGAACAAGGGTTTCAATCCGCTGGAAATCCTGGCTACATCACTGGCAAGCTGTACAGCAGCAACCTTGAGAATGTATATTGAAAGAAAGGAATGGGATATAGAAAACATCAATGTAGAAGTAGAGCTTGAAAACTTTCCATTAACAAAAAGAGCGGTCTTCAAAAGAGATATCAGTTTTGAAGGTATTCTGGATGATGAGCAGCGTAAAAGACTGCACACCATTGCGGATGCATGCCCTGTTCACAAAATATTAACCAACGACATAGAAATACTAACTAAATTCTCATAACATGATCGAAGTAAAACAAAACAACGACGAAAAACACGGAAGTTTTGAAGCTTTCATAGATGGAAAACGCGCAGGAATGATGACCTATACCTGGGCCGGAGAAGAAAGATTTATTATAGACCACACCGAGGTGGAAGAAGCTTACAACGGAAAAGGAGTAGGCAAGGAAATGCTTCTGGCAGCCGTAGATTTTGCCAGAAAAAATGATAAGAAGATTATTCCCCTCTGTCCTTTCGCTAAAGCAAGTTTCCAGAAAAGTGAGGAACTTCAGGATGTTTTAGTGAATTAGTCACTGTATTACACCCTTACCATACAAACCTTTCAGATCGATCTCTGGAAGGTTTTTGTTTTTAAAAGTAAATCACTGCTTACAAGTAAATTAACCATCACAATTTGTTTTGACACGAACAGGAATTCAAATTCATGATTCACGACTGATCTTTTTTATATATTTGCTAAAATTTAAAAATCAAGCATGAATCCAGGAACTATCCTTTTGCTATTTGTTTTCGTCTATTTTATCGGCCTTTTGGTGATTTCTTATTTCACCAGCCGGAATTCTGATAACCAGTCTTTTTTTATCGGTAACAAAAAGAGTAAATGGTGGCTCGTAGCATTCGGGATGATAGGAACCAGCTTAAGCGGAGTTACTTTTATTTCCGTTCCGGGAACTGTCGGAAAAATGACCGGCTCCGAATACATTTACGGAGGTTTTGAATATTATATGATGGTGATAGGATTCTTCATCGGATATTTTATTGTGGCAGCAATATTACTACCACTCTACTACAAGATGAATCTGACTTCTATTTATACGTATCTGGGAAAAAGATTCAATGTAGAAGCGCATAAAATAGGTTCTATCTTTTTTATTATTTCAAGAGCAATTGGAGCTACTGCAAGATTATATCTGGTAGTGAATGTTTTACAGATATTCTTACTTGAAGGATTGGGAGTTCCGTTCTGGGTAACTTCTCTTGTTCTTCTGCTAATGGTACTTCTGTATACTTTTGAAGGCGGTGTAAAAACCATTGTTATTACAGATACGCTGCAGACTTCTTTTATGATCATCAGTCTTGTAGCTTGTATTGTTTATATTTTATCCAACCTGAATCTGTCGTTTGGCGAGGCTTATACGATTCTTGAACAGAAAAATTATACTCACTTCATTAATTTTGATCCGAATTCCAAAACCTTTTTCCTGAAAACCATTCTGGGCGGAATTTTCATTACCATTGCTATGACAGGGCTGGATCAGGAAATGATGCAGAAAAATATTTCTGTGGATAATCTTAAGAATTCAAAGAAAAACATGTTGACTTTTGCAGGAACACTTCTTATTGTGAACCTTGCCTTCTTATTCCTGGGAGGATTATTATACCTCTTTGCTCTACAGCATGGAGCAGAATATGGAACTATAAACGGTGAAACAGTAACGAATATTTTTGGATTTAAAGATCCAGCAGGAAACATTAAAAACGTAATGGGAGATGACCTTTTCCCCGCTTTATCACTTCAGGGATATTTTCCTATGGCTATTTCTGTTATTTTCATCATCGGATTAATTTCAGCCTTATTTCCTTCTGCAGATGGAGCTCTAACAGCTGTAACCAGCTCATATTGCGTAGATTTATTAAACCTTAATGAAGATAAAACAAAAACTGAAAAAGAGAAGAAACGCCTTCGTATGAAAGTACATTTGATTTTCACCGTAGTGTTCTTCATCCTGATTATGGTTTTCAAAGCATTGAATGACAAATCTATCGTCTATCTGATCATGGAAATTGCAGGATATACTTACGGACCGCTTCTTGGACTTTTTGCTTTTGGAATTTTCACCAAGTTCCAGATTTCAAGAAAATATTCCATCCTTACGGTTACCCTTTTGGCACCTGTATTAACTTATTTAATCAATCTGGCTGTTACTACTTATACCGATTATAAAATCGGAGTAGAACTCATTGTTTTAAACGGATTACTAACCTTCATTGGTCTGTGGCTGGTAAAAAACAAACAACATTTAAGAGTTGTTTAAAATAACATACATTCCAAAAAAAGACTGTCCTCTATTGAAGACAGTCTTTTTTTATTTGAATCAAGGAAATAGATTATTCTTTAATCCATTTGATTGTTTTCTCAAGATTCTTAGATTTAACTTTAATCAGATAATCTCCCTGAACAAGATGTGACAAGTCAAAAGACCCTGTTTTATCATGATTCAATTTATTATTTGCCTGAGTGAACACTAATTTTCCGCTTACATCGTATACTGTAATATCATATACTTCATTTGAATTGGTAAATTTCACATTCAGAAATCCTCTACTTGGATTAGGATATACCACAAATACATCTTTATTGGCAGCGGTTTCATTTACGCCTAATGTCTGGGTAATGGTAAAGTTGATTGGATTAATGTTGTAGAAAACATTTGTTTCTGCAGCAACCATAATTCTTGCCTGTGTGGTATTTACGTTAGGAATAGTAACAGTTTCAGAACCATCGTTCGGAGTGGAAGCCAGGATCAGCGTAGGATAGGTAAGCCCGCCATCTGTAGAAAGGTAAATATTTACAGTAGCGGCATTCACCGGAAATGCAGTTGTATTGGCTACGTCCCAGGTTACCGTCTGAGTAGAATTACCTGCCCAGTTTACCGCTGTAGTAGGTGCAGTTACGTTAAAAGGTCCGGAATTTCCATCAACAGTAATAATAGCATCATCATTGGCTACTCCTGCACATCCCGCGTTATTATCTCTTACAGTCAATCTGAACTCCATTGTTCGTGCATAAGAAGGTCTAACTTCTCCTTTGGAAACAGTTCCATTGATTACATCTGTAAGTTTTGGGAAATATCTGTAAGGAACGGTTACAGGTACGTATGATCGGAACAGAGGTGCATTTAATGTTGGTGCATTCCAGTCACCCGCAGGTCCTACATCATTCTGTTCCCAGCAATAAGTAAGTGGGTTATTTTCAGTATCTGTTGCAGAGCCTATTAACTTAAATGGGGTTCCTTTTGGGATGGTATAGTCATTTCCCGCATTTACAGTAGGTGCCGTATTAGCCACAGATGTTGTCACCTGGCATGTGAGAGATTGAACTTCTGAAGTAATTGATTGAAACGAGTTGGTATGAAAAATAGGAATACTATTAGAGGCTAAATTATTGGTACTCCCACAAATTCCTGCATACGCCATAATTGTAATTCCACTTCCTGGTTCTACAGCATGGGAAGCCTCACGATTCCCTCCTCCACAACTTCCTGTTGTTGCATTAAAAGTATGCGGAGCCCCAAACTGGTGTCCCATTTCATGGGCTACATAATCAATATCATAAGGATCACCAACAGGATTCGATGAACCAGTAATTCCGTTGGCTTTGTATGAAGAATCACATATACCTGAACCAGCTAATCCGCCCCCTCCGGTACTGAAGGTGTGTCCTATATCATAATTAGCTGTTCCTATTATTGAGTCAATTACCGTTTGACTTTCATCAATTAATATATCTGCATCATCATTTCCAGTGAAAGGATCATTAGCAGCGCTTACAAAGATAATATTGCTTTCAGTAGGAATGAGGATCAATCTCACCGCAACCTCCTGTTCATACACTCCATTTACCCTATTTACAGTTGTTACTATAGCAGACAAGGTTTGAGCTACAGTAGGTGAAGCAGATCCTGTTGCTGCTACCGCATATTCCCCTGTACACGCAACCGCTAACCGAAAAATCCTGATTTGGCTTCCTATACTTGGAACTACTGTTTTTTGGACGTTTCTTTTTTCTGATTTAAAATTCTCCTCTTTTGAACTACAGCCTCTCTGCTTTTTATCAATTAAATCACTTTTCTTGTAAATGATATAATTACTGACATCCTGTTTTGCATAAGGATCAATATAAGTATCTTCTGATGCTATTGATTTTATTTGAGCATGGAATCCTAACTCTGTAAAATCAAGTTTTATAGTAGCATAGTGATCATCTACTCCCTGCCCTGTTAACGTAATAATTTGGGGAAACTTACCGGCTAACTCCGGAGCCATTACTGAGGATTTCCATACTCTGAATTTAGTTTTCGTTCCATCAGACATTGGCAAAACAATAATTGGGGCATTGTCTTTACGGTCATTATCTCTCAGCTCCGGAATTGAAGCCAAATAGTTTTTCAAACCAGCCACATCTAATTTATAAGTAAGAAATTTTTCTGGCTGCACTGTTCTGCTTTTAGATTCTGCTTTAATTGTTCGTTCACTGATTTCTGTAAAGAAATCCTGAGCTTTTCCTAGAGAAATCGATAAAATAAATATCCCTAAATAAAATAATTTTTCAAGTTTCATATGATGATGTTTTTTAACAGTATTAAATATAAGAATAAAAATCACAAAACAATGAATAACAGCGATTTACAACTAATAAACAACATAACTAACATTAAATAAAGTAAATACTACCATTCGAAAAACAATTATCTACTAATCTCTAATAACGATTAATTTTTTTTAAGCCTATATTTCCTGAGAAGCCAATAGAAAAAACAGATTCTCCAACGAATATTAAGGTTTTCAATTTATTAGCATAAAAAAGACTATCCTCTATTGAAGACAGTCTTTTTTTATTTAAATCAAGGAAATAGATTATTCTTTAATCCACTTGATTGTTTTCTCGAGATTTTTAGATTTAACTTTAACAAGATAATCTCCCTGAACAAGATGTGACAAGTCAAAAGACCCTGTTTTATCATGATTCAATTTATTATTTGCCTGAGTGAACACTAATTTTCCGCTTACATCGTATACTGTAATATCATATATTTCGTTTGAATTGGTAAATTTCACATTCAGAAGTCCTTTACTTGGATTAGGATATACCACAAATACATCTTTATTGGCAGCGGTTTCATTCACCCCTAATGTCTGGGTAATGGTAAAGTTGATTGGATTAATATTGTAGAAAACATTTGTTTCTGCAGCAACCATGATTCTTGCCTGTGTGGTATTTACGTTAGGAATAGTAACAACTTCAGAACCATCGTTCGGAGTGGAAGCCAGGATCAGTGTAGGATAGGTAAGCCCGCCATCTGTAGAAAGGTAAATATTTACAGTAGCGGCATTCACCGGAAATGAAGTTGTATTGGCTACGTCCCAGGTTACTGTCTGAGTAGAGTTACCGGCCCAGTTTACCGCTGTAGTAGGTGCAGTTACGTTAAAAGGTCCGGAATTTCCATCAACAGTAATAATAGCATCATCATTGGCTACTCCTGCACATCCCGCGTTATTATCTCTTACAGTCAATCTGAACTCCATTGTTCTTGCATAAGAAGGTCTAACTTCTCCTTTGGAAACAGTTCCATTGATTACATCTGTAAGTTTTGGGAAATATCTGTAAGGAACGGTTACAGGTACGTATGATCGGAAAAGAGGTGCATTTAATGTTGGTGCATTCCAGTCACCCGCAGGTCCTACATCATTCTGTTCCCAGCTGTAAGTAAGAGGATTGTTATCTAAATCTGTAGCAGATCCTTCCAATCTAAATGGTGTACCTTTAGGAATGGTATAATCTCCTCCGGCATTGACTGTAGGAGCGAAATTGTTGCTTGGAAGTGTTACCTGACAAGTTGTTGACTGAACTTTTGTGGTGATAGACTGATATGATTTAGTATGGAAAGTCGGAATACTGTTAGGAGCGAGGTTATTGGTACTTCCACAAATTCCGGCGTAAGCCATTATGGTAATTCCGCTTCCAGGTTCTACAGCGTTGGTTGCACTGCGGTTTCCTCCTCCACAGCTTCCTGTTGTTGCATTAAAAGTATGTGGCCCCCCAAACTGATGTCCTACTTCATGGGCTACATAATCAATATCATAAGGATCACCAACCGGATTTGGTGAGCCGGTGATTCCTCTTCCTTTATTAGAGTTGTTACAGATTACTCCTAATCCGGCTAATCCTCCACCTCCTGTACTGAAGGTATGTCCGATATCATAATTGGCATTTCCTATCAGTAAGTCAATTTGGGTCTGGCTTTCGTTAATTAATGTTCCCGCACTATCATTTCCTGTGAAAGGGTCCGTAGCCGCACTGGTAAAGATCACATTGGTTTCAGTACCTACTAATACCAATCTTGAAGCAACTTCCTGTTCATATACTCCATTCACTCTGTTTACAGAGGTTACAATGGCTGAAAGAGTCTGTGCTACTGTAGGAGTTGCAGAACCCGTTGCTGCAATTGCATACTGATGGGTACAAGCCACTGCGAATCTGAAAACTCTAATTTGAGTTCCTACGCTTGGAGCTACGGTTTTTTGTTCGCTTTTTTTTTCTAGTGGAGCATCCTGATCATCTTTCAGCCCACATGTTCTTGGATTTTTATCAATTAAATCACTTTTCTTGTAAATGATATAATTACTGACATCCTGTTTTGCATAAGGATCTATATAAGAATCGCCTGCGACTATAGATTTTATCTGCGCATGAAATCCTAACTCTGTAAAATCAAGTTTTAGGGTTGCATACCTGTCATCAATTCCCTGTCCGGTAAAAGTGACAATCTGAGGAAACTTGCTGGCTAATTCCGGAGCCATCACGGAAGATTTCCAGATTCTGAATTTGGCTTTCGTACCATCTGGCATTGGAAGAACAATAATCGGAGCATTTTCTTTGCGGTCACTGTCTTTCAGTTCCGGAACAGAATTGAAATAACTTTTCATTCCGGCCACATCCAAGGTATAGGTAAGTGACTTTTCCGGTTGTACAGTTCTGTTTTTCGGATCTGCTTTGATGGACCTCTCACTGATTACTGTAAAAAAGTCCTGTGCTTTCCCGGAGGAAACGGATATAATGAATATCCCCAGATAAAATAATTGTTTAATTTTCATATATAATGGTATGTAATTTTTATTAATCCAAACATTAAAACCAAAAACAAAAAAAATAATTAGTTAAAGGTTCATAATTCATGATTATTTGAATTATAAAATTAGTTAAATTAATCTAAATACCACATATTAAAATTCAAAAAAAATCAATGTTTAGTAGCAAAAAACCAATGATCCTGCTACCACAAAGCATTACCGTTAATAAATATTTTTTATTTTTTCGTATTTGTTTAAGTAACTGATTTTATAGACTTTTGCATTTTAATTATCTTTAACACGAATGATATAAATTAATTTTAAAAAACATCGAAATAAAAAAAAAACAAAAATTAAAAACTATGAAAAAAATTATCGCAATTTTCACATTTCTATTGACTTTTAGTTTTATGAATGCTCAGGACAACTTTGAAGTCTCAACATTACGAATTGGCCCCTTTAAAGTTTTCATGCCTAAGGTTGATGCTGAAAAAATAGCGGGAATAAAACTGTCCAACTCTGGCGGAGAGAAAAAAAACATCGTAAAATATAATGGAGAAACTATTCAGATTGATCTTTTTGATAATTACATCAATGAAGCCAACCCGAGTGTTCCTTCCATTACCTACATGACAACAACAAGTAAAAAATTCAAAACCAAAAGCGGAATCGGGGTGGGAAGCACCAGAGATGACCTGATCAACACGTATAGAAGTTACGCCAATTTCAGTGTACGCCCGGACTGGGACTCCAATGGTAAGCCGATTAAAGATGCCGGTTATTTTAATCTTGAAGACAGCCAGGCAGGAACATTATTAAGCTTTAAATTTGTTAATAATATAGTAACTGAAATCTCTGTTTATCTTAACGAAGGCTGTTAAAAGCGGGAAAATATTCAAATCATACTAAATCCGAGTTTTATATCCGGATTTTGCATTTCCATAAGCCGGTAAAAAATTGTAAATTCGCATGCAAATAAATCAGATATAATGAGTAAAAGTATCGAAGAGTTAAAAACTCTTACTACGCAGATCAGAAGAGACATTTTAAGAATGGTTCACGCTGTAAATTCAGGACACCCTGGTGGTAGCTTAGGGTGCACAGAATTCTTTACAGCCCTTTACGGAAAGGTAATGAACTATAAACTTCCTTTTACAATGGAAGGTAAGAATGAGGATCATTTTTATCTATCAAACGGACACATTTCTCCGGTATTCTACTCTACTTTAGCAAGATTTGGTTTCTTCCCTGTAGAAGAACTAAGTACTTTCAGAAAATTAGATTCAAGATTACAGGGACACCCAACAACGCACGAAGGCCTTCCGGGAATCAGAATTGCCTCAGGTTCTCTTGGACAAGGACTTTCCGTAGCATTAGGGGTAGCTGATGGTAAAAAATTAGATGGTGATCAATCTCTTGTTTACTCTCTTCACGGAGACGGTGAGCTTCAGGAAGGTCAGATCTGGGAAGCATTGATGTATGCAGCTGCTAAAAAGGTAGATAATATCATTTCTACAATTGACTATAACGGTCGTCAGATCGATGGTGATACAGATGATGTATTAAGTTTAGGAAATCTTCATGCTAAATTGGAAGCATTCGGATGGATTGTTCTGGAAGAAAAAAATGGTAATGATCTTGAAGCTGTGATTGCAATTCTTGAGAAGGCAAAAACAGAAACCGGAAAAGGAAAGCCAGTAGCAATTCTTCTTCATACAGAAATGGGTTACGGAGTTGATTATATGATGGGATCTCATGCCTGGCATGGTAAAGCTCCTAATGATGAGCAATTAGACACAGCATTCAAGCAATTGTACCTAGAAGCTCCGGCTGATTACTAATATCTTAACATCTCGATTAATAAAATAAAAATGAAATATACATATACAGAAAAAAAGGACACGCGTTCAGGATTTGGAGCAGGATTAGCTGAACTGGCTGACAAAAATCCTAATGTAGTAGCACTTTGCGCAGACCTTATCGGTTCTTTGAAGATGGAGAAATTCATTGAGAAAGCTCCTGAAAGATTCTTTCAGATTGGTATTGCAGAAGCAAACATGATGGGGATTGCAGCTGGTCTTAGCATTACAGGAAAAATTCCTTTTACAGGAACTTTCGCTAACTTCTCTACTTCAAGAGTATATGACCAGATCCGTCAGTCTATCGCTTATTCTAACAAAAATGTAAAAATCTGTGCATCTCACGCAGGTCTTACTTTAGGAGAAGATGGAGCTACTCACCAGGTTCTTGAAGATATCGGTATGATGAAAATGCTTCCTGGAATGACCGTGATCAATACTTGTGACTACAACCAGACTAAAGCTGCTACTTTAGCGATTGCAGATTTTGAAGGTCCTGTATATTTAAGATTCGGAAGACCGGTAGTTCCTGTATTCATTCCGGAAGATATGCCTTTCGAAATCGGAAAAGGAATTATGCTTCAAGAAGGTACTGATGTAACGATTGTTGCAACAGGGCACCTTGTATGGGAATCTCTTGTAGCTGCTGATGAGCTTGAGAAAGAAGGTATTTCTTGTGAGGTTATCAACATTCACACGATTAAGCCTCTTGATGAAGAGATCATTTTAAAATCTGTTGAAAAAACAGGTAAGATTGTAACGGCTGAAGAGCACAACTACCTTGGTGGTTTAGGAGAATCTGTTGCAGGTATGTTGGCAAGAAAAAGACCTACAAGACAGGAATTTGTGGCGGTAAATGATACTTTCGGAGAGTCTGCAACACCAGCAGAATTGATGAAGAAGTATAAAATTGACTCTGCTGCAGTAAAAGAAGCTGTAAAGAGAATTTTAGCTTAATAGTTTAAAATAAGCTATTTTATATAGACAAAACCCGGCGGTTTCTTCGAAACCGCCGGGTTTTTAGTTATTGTGTATCAACCACCCCGTCAAAAATTCTTTGAATTTTTGCCACCCCTCCAAGGGAGGGGAATGGTTATACCTCCATTCTTCATCGTATTAGTTTTTACCCTGCTTTTCGGTACTTGTTTTATTGTTCTTCCTGATTCAGGGGAATTCCTACAGCAATGAGAACAGGACATAAAATTTCTTTTATATACTCCTCCTCTCTTCTGTTAGAAGCTTTAGATCCGGAAAAATAATTACTGATTCTGTAGTTTTTTACAAACTGATTTCTCTTTTTCCCGATGGAATAATAATATCCACCTCTTTCATCGTTCACAAAATAGGTCATTTCATCAAAATTCATGAGCTTTTTGGAAAGTAACAGTTTTCTGTAAATACACTTTTCCGATTTATCAAAAATATATTTCACAGGAATTCTGAAAAAGAGGTCAAACAGAAAGTAGATCATATAAACACTCCATAATCCCATGGCAATTTTGAACTGATCTCCGGATATTTTATCCATAAAATAATAGATGATCACAGGAAGCGCAATGACTCCCAATGCCAGCCATCCAACCAAAGTGCGCAGAAAACTGTAATTGGGCATAAAGCTTATTTCTCGTCCGTTTTCTTCAAACTTATAGCGGTCTCTGATGTCCATTTTCAGGATGATTAATGTTCAAAATATCCTCTGTTTCATTGACCATTTTCTGTATTCCTTTCTGGGTAAGTGCCTGGCCTATTGTAAGCTGTTTTTCTTTTCCATCTATTTCAAAATAAACAGACAGCATTACATTAGTGGTAATAAATCCCATATATTTTGTTGCCACCACATGAAAATTTCTGAAATTCTCAATCGGATATGTTCTTGCCGGAACAAAAATGGTATGTTTTCCCGTAATTGTTTTACGATCCATATCAATGATAAATTTTTTGGTAAAGAAGTTGACTACAATAAGTGCAACTACCGCCATAATAATATAGCTCCCGGTTCTTACACTATTAAAAATGAGTCCTGCAATGACTAGAAAAATAATACAGAGCACTGCAATAAACACCGGCTGGTTTCTAAAAATATATTGATTTCCTTCTTGCTTATAAAATTGATAGTTGTTCATAATGAATGTAATTGTTCTTAATATTTTGGTTGGGAGTTGAGTCTAATGTTATAAAAAGCATGTATAGAGATTGTAATGTATAAGAGGCTTCTGAGACAATTATTTTATCGGCTTCATATGTATATATTTAAAGTGTTTTTTTTAATTCTTCATACTTTTAATTGCCCCAGGTAGCCATCCAGTCCAGATATTCATGTTGGTATTCATTATCATTCAGTCTGATGATAAGGTTTTTCAAGTCTTCTTGCTCAAACTCATAATCTGAAACCGTGAAAATCAGGAAAATATCTTTGCTCGTGACATTTGTGAAAAAGTTCTCGTTTTTAAGTTTTTCTAATACTTCAATACAACTTGAATATAGTTTAGCCTGAAAACTCTCAAACCATTGATCATCGTCATCGTGCTTACTAAGCTCTGCTCTCAACTGAGTGCAGATTATATCAAATTCTTTATCGGCACTTTTCATTTCGTAAGTCCATTCTGCCGGTTCATATTTATAATAAAGAGCATCTTCTTCATCTGCATTCTCCATTACTTTCAATGTATTGGCAGCAGGGCAAACTGTCATTGCTCCTTCATCGCTGTACAGTGCAAAGCTGTAAATTCCTTCTGCTCCATGCTTTTCATACACTTCTAAAAAAGCTTTCCTTGTAGCATCTTCAATCTGCTGTTTCAAAATTTCAAAATCCATACTTCTTTTCTTTTCTAAAATGGGCGGTAAAATTACCTTTATCCTGTTAAATCAGTATATTATATTCTTTAAAGGTATAGCCAGTTTCATGATTATAGCTAGCTGTTTTTATTATATATAATCCAGCCGGGAATTAAAAATCAATCTACAAAAGTGTTATAACGGTCAAGAACATATCCTGCTTCTCTTTCCAGGTTATCAAGATCACGGTTTAGATCCTGACTATTTTCGTTTAGGCTTCGCTGTACGATTCTCATTTTACCCAGGAAATCATTGACAGAACTGTTGAATGCCTGATAACTGTTTTCCTTCTGCTTTTCTGAAGACGGAATTTTTTCATTGATGTTCCTTTTATATAATTTTTCCATCTGCTCGTATTGGTGGGAAAATTTGTTTTTATAGGCATTCATATCCGCTACATCATAGGAATCATCAATAATTTTCTGAGCCAGCTCCATAACCTCCTTAGATTGAATGATCTGTGTTTTGAGCGGATGATCTTTAAGCATCTCAATTTCTGCTTTATTTGCCCTTGGGGAAAGCTTAGTGAATAAGTCATTGGCCGCTGTACGGTTTTCTTTAATAAGTTGTATTGCTTTTTCGTTGATTTCGGCGACTTTCTTTCCTTTATCATCTTTCCAGTCCTCTGCCTGTTTGTAAGTGTCCAGTTCTTTTTTTAAAGATTCCAATCGGATCATTGTATCCTTCATCTTATCCACAAGTGTCTGAAAATTCTTTCCCAATACATCCGGAGCCATTAATTCCTGACGGGTGTACAACATCACTGAAGGCGTAAATATGGGCATAATACCGGAAGCTTTTGGATTGGCACCGGCATTTTTCACATAGTCTTCCATCTGTATCAATATATTCTGAAAATCTTTGATAAAATCTGACTGCTCATCATCCATTTTTACAACTTTGTTATTAAAAGAAATAATATCTCTGTTTACATCCCCGGAATTAACACTAAAAGGGTTTACCTGCCCTGAATCATTCTGTGACAGCTTTTCTTTAACTTTTTCCAGTTTATCGCATGATATAACAGAAAAGCTAAAAAAAAGCATCCCTGCGATGATTAATGGTGTTTTCATAATTTTATATTAAATGTTAAATAGGTGTTTCCAAAAATTTTTGAATCCTATCCGATAAAAGAAAATTTGTCCTCAAATATTTTCCCTATTAATGGCAAAGGCTTTTCAACATTGTTGGCTGCATTAATGATTCCGATAATCATCAACACCAAAGGAATCAAACCCAATATTCCCAGAATTCCGATTTTAGTAACCATCAATACAATATTGAGAATGATAGATAAAAAAATAGAAAAAAGAATTAATCCCAATGATTGTTTCAGATGGTATTTTAAAAGGCTGTTCGACTTTTCTTTTCCGATAAAGAAGGATATCAGCCATCCGAAAAGCGTAATGTAAGAAACAATTGATAAGGTTTTGTTGTCCATAGCTGTAAAATTTTAAATTAATATTCTTTGATTTTTTTCTGGCCCTAAATTGCAGAAGAAAAAGATCCCAGTCTTGTTTTATGCGACTACAAAACATATTCAACCCCGATCACAGATGACTACAAAACGTCTACAAAAACATTTAAAAAGTTAATAATCAATAAATTACAAACAACACATAGCTCTAGTTTTTCAGACAGGAAATTGACAGATGTCTACAAATTTTGTACTTTCACCTTATGAAATTAAAGTACTTACTCTTATACTGTATACTTTTTATCTGCACATTATATCCCGCACAGAATGCATTTATTGATGGCCTTAAAAACCAATTGAGAGGAGATCATATTTCTACTGCAGAAAAATTCAGAATTTACAATGAACTTACCGAATATTACAGAGTTAGCGATCAATATCCTACAGCTGAAAAATATGTTCAGCAGCAACTTGATCTTGCTAAAAAAGAAAATGATTATGCTGAAGAAGTAAAAGCTCTCAGTCAAAAAGGAGTCATTAAGCTTAATCAGTCTGAATATGATAAGATTCCTCCTATTCTGGATGCTGCGAATGCAATTGTTCAAAAGAGTCAAAATAAAACTGCGGAACTATATGCCACTTATCTGAATATCTACTACAGAAATGCACTTGGCGAACTTGAAAATACAATCAGGCTTGTTCAGAAAGTCCTTCCCATCGTTGAAAAACAACCTTCCGAAGTCTTATTAAATGCTAAGCTCAATTATCTTCTCTACGGAATCTATACAGAATGGAACGATGCTGAAAATGCCACCAGATATGCCAAAAAATCCATAGAACTTGCCGAAAAGGCAGGAAACAAAAATTTACTCAGCTCTACCTATTCGGCGCTGGCTGTCTGCTACTCCTTTCAATATGAGAAAAGTGGAAACTCAAAAGATCTGAAACCCGTCATAGAGATGTGTAAGAAAGCTGTTGGCCTGTACCATCAATTTCCCGGTCATGTCTCAGCCCATGTACATGCAATGGCCTTACTGAATCTCACAAACTATTATCTGAGCTATCCGGTTATGACTCCTGAAATCCGTGAGGAAATTCAGAATAACGCCCACGAAATCCTGACCCTTACGCAGCATACAACCCTTAATCAGAGTATGCAGGCAGGTGCACTTGGTGTTTTGAGCAATCTCGCATCACGGGATCATAATGATACTTTATCAGAGCATTATCTTTTGAAAGCGGAACAGATTCTGCTTACCCAGCAACCGGTTTATTACCATGTTATGATCAATGTGGTGAAAGATCTTGCCCAGCTGTATGCAAAACAAAAGAAATATCAGAAAGCTTATGAATATGAATCAAAGTTAACAGAATACAGCAATCTTCTCTTTGATGAAGGGCAAGCTGAAACCGCAAAAAGATTGGAAGCTCAATACCAGTCTCAGAAAAAAGAATCTGAACTCAGATCTCTCACTGAGAAAACAGCCAGTCTGAAAAAAGAGAAACTCCTTTATATTATATTGGGAATCATAGGATTAACTGGAGCCTTTTTTATGTTCCGTTCTTATCATTTTAAACTGCGGTATTCTATAGAAAGAGAAAATAAACTTGATACAGAAAAGCATGAAGCAGAAATGCAGGTCAAACTTCAGGAGCAAGAGCAGGCAAGATTAAGGGCAGAACAGGAACTTCTTACGCTTCAGCAGCAAAAACTTCAAAGTGAGGTACTGGCCAGCCAGCTTCATATTCAGCATAAGAATGAGGTTCTGCAGCAGCTTCAGACCCAGCTTTCCGATACGGATATTAATATTCATCAGGTGGTAAAGGGAGAAAATCGGGTTGACAATGATTTTGAAAAAATCAGATTTACTATTCAGGAACTGCATCCGGATTTCTTTAAAAACATCAGTGAAAAAGCCCAGCAAAAACTTACTGCTCTGGATCTGAAATACTGCGCCTATATTTATCTGGGAATGGATACAAAACAGATTGCCAACCTCCTCAATGTAGAGCCCAAGAGTGTAAGAATGACCAAATACCGCCTGAAAAAGAAGTTCGGGCTGGATGAAAATACTGCTTTAGAATCTTTTTTCCAGGGAGTATTCTCTGAGTAAACGCCCCATATTTTATTTCTATTTCAAATTAAAAGCTTTTTAACCTCATGTTGAAAAGCTTTATTTTTATATCTCAGGTTCCTTTGCACGGATTCAAATTTTAAAAACCCAGAGTTTTCTGCAAAAATTGATAAGATGTTTACCTCGTTTTCGGATTAAAAAATGTGATTTTAAAACAAACAAATCACCAGAAGCATACAAATTGTGGTCAAAATAAGTGACTCAGCATCTTATTATCGTGCTAAAATCATCTGTTTTCCGATATTGTACAATAGAAAATATTACCATGCAACCTACTGTTAAAGCCTGTAATTTTCTTTTTATGGCTGGCATGCAATTTATACTTTTTCGAATTTCAAATATTTCACCAAAATACAACTACCATTTCGAGTAAAATTTGCATTTGTGTATCAAGTAAAATACAAATCATTTACACATTTTATCCCTATGAAGTGATCTAAATATTTATAGTTTTATCCCATCAACGTTGATGAAATATATTCTTCAAATTTAAAATGTAAGTGTACAGTGCATGATAAATAGGAAGAATTATTCACCCAGGTCAGGGTTTATTTGACACAAATGATTCATATAAAAACAATTAAAAATTACACACATGAAAAAATTAAATGGAATGAAGAGAGACTTCTCTTCTTTGGAAAACAAAAAAATGAAAAATCTACAGACTATTAAAGGTGGAGAAACTGCTATCAACTATGTTGCCACTAACAAAGGAGAATGTTATGACAAAGAAACGTGGATTGACCACACTCTTGATTCAACTTTAGAAATCTGCTAAGATCAATAAAAGTGTTAATATATTGTCTAGGGAGGAAAATAATTCCTCCCTTTTACCAATAAGAGTATCGTTAATCCAATAAATACTGATCACCTAATGAAACGAAATTCAATTTTAATATTCCTTCTCATTATTCTTTTTTTTATTCTTTCCTGCAAAAGCAAGGATTATATTGTTTATTATAACAGAGTGAATGAAATTGATAGTCTTTACCGGATTGCTAACCAACCCGAAAAAGCAATAATGCAGTATAAGAAATTATTCAAAAAATACACTCCAAAAAATCAGGAGCGTATCAAAGAATATGAGACTTATATTAAACTGGCAGATCAACATCAAAAGAATTTCGGTGGGAAGAAAAGTCTATACAAACTTATCCCTCTGATTGCTCCTTACGAAGGGTCATATGGAAGTTATTTCGGATTATTTAAAAAGTATGGTATAGATAGCACCGAGGTAAAACAGAGAATTGTAGACTGGAAGAAAGGTTTGAATAAGCGACTGGTAGATTCTTTCAGCATTGCTTTTGTCCGTGATCAGGCGGAAGGCAGGAGAAATCCACAGCTCATGGAAAAAAATGACAGAATCAATGCACAACTGTTGAAATGGACCTTTGAAAACTACGGCTATCCTTCAGTACAAAAAATTGGTCTTATAGGAAATGGCGGTGTGTTTATGCCTATGCATCCCTTGTTCAGTCACATGATAGGTGAAAAAGAATATCCTTATTTCAAAGCAAAAATGCTGGAATATATAAAATCCGGAGACTGTATTCCAAAAGACTATGCTAATATGGTAGACCGTCACAATCTACAAATAGATAAAGTAGAAATGCCTTATGGCTCTTATCCAAGTTATAGTGCTATTATTGATACTATGAAAGTAAACCATAATAGGAAAAAAATAGGCTTGCCTGCTTTAAAACGTATATCTAAGGTTCAAAAAAAATGACAATATGATTCTTATTATTTCCAACAACAATGAAAGAACCACTAATAAAATTATAGAATGGCTTTTTGAAATGGAAAAGGAATTCATCCGTATTCATGAAGATGAAATTTTTGAAATTGCAGTGGAGAACAAAAAATTACTGTTAAGGAGTAGCAGAAGTTCTTTTTTTCTGGATGAGATCACAAGCGTATGGTACAGAAGAGGCAGATTAAAAATCAAACGCTTAAAGTATGAAAACCCTTCTGTAAATGCTCATATGAATGAAGTACAGCATTGGCTGGAAGATTATGTAAGAACAATACTGGAGTCCAAAAAACATATCAACAAAGCAAGTAATAGTGATATTAATAAACTCCTGGTATTGGAAGAAGCAAAAAAAATAGGTTTAGAAATTCCTGAATATTATCTGGCAGATAATACGGATCAGGTTTCCCTGGATAAGACTATTGTAAAAACCATTGGTGGAAATCCTATTTTGGATGACATTGATAAAGATTTAAATGGTATTATGTATACCTCAACGGTACACAAAAGAGAGAAAGCAAAGTTCTTCATTACATTCTTTCAGGATAAGATTGATAAAGAATTTGAAATCAGAACATTTTATCTCAACGGAAAATGCTACTCGATGGCTATTTTTTCTCAAAATGATGAACGGACCAAAACTGATTTCAGAAAATATAATCTAGAAAAACCTAATAGAAATGTTCCCTACAATCTTTCCTCTTGCATTGAAGAAAAAATTAAACTTCTGATGCAGGCATTGGATCTTAATTGTGGATCACTTGATTTTTTAAAAGGAAAAGATGGCAAGTTTTACTTTTTAGAAGTTAATACCATTGGCCAGTTTCTGGGACTGTCTCATACCTGTAACTATTCGTTGGACAAAAAAATAGCAGATTACTTATGAAAATTAAAGTTAAAGAAAAAAACAAGCTTCCGCTTACCTTCAAACATATAGAGTCCTTCAATGACCAGAAACCTAAAAAGACTAATGATGTCGTCTATGTTTTAGAATGCAAAAAATATCAGACCAATTATTATATAAGAGAAAGACCTATCAAATCATTGAACCGGTTACTATGAAATACTTCAATTTTTTCTCAAACATCCTTATCACAAAAGGAGCCATCAGAATTCTCATTTCAGATCTACAGAGAAATGTATCTGAACTATATCCTCTGGAGTTGTTTGAAATTATACAAGAGCTGAAAAACAAATCTATCGAAGATACAATGATAAGTTATGATGAAGAATCCAAAGAAATAGTTGAGAACTATATCAATCTTCTATTGGAAAAAGAATACGGATTTGTTACTGAAAATGGCTGGGACAGAAATTTTCCTCCTCTCTCTTACGACTATCATGAACCCAACGCTATAACAGATCTTTTTATCGAAATGGAAGATCTCGGGATCTTAAAGAAAATATATCCATCCATAGAAAATCTTGGAGTTAAATATTTGGTTATTTACAGTTTGAAATCCTTAACCTTAAAAGACTGTATAGAAATTGATGAAATTTTTAAAACCTCAGTTTTATCAGGAATAGAGATTTTCTCTCCGTTTCATCAGAAAATGAACCTATCTTTTATGCAGGCTCTTCAAAAAAACACAGTCAGAATTTACAGTCTCATTCTTTACAATTGTTCAAAACCTCCTTTCAAAGCTAAAGATGAATACCGTTTCTCGCTGCATTTCCTGAAAGATGATCTGAAAATATCTGCGTGTGGAAAAGTGGAACTGAAGTACTTCAATACTAACATTACTAAAGTGACGGAAGCAGTTAACCACAATTCCTGCCTGCATAAAAAGATAGGCATTGATAGAAAAGGTAATATTAAAAACTGTCCACTGATGAATGAAAGCTTTGGAAACATCCAAAAACAAAGCCTTGAAGAAGCCCTCAATCAACCTGATTTTAGAAAATACTGGGATCTTACCAAAGACCAAATTGAGATATGTAAAGATTGTGAGTTCCGTTATGTCTGCACAGACTGCAGGGCATACACTGAAAACACTCTAAAAAGCAAAGAAGGTCTGAATATATCAAAACCTTTGAAATGTGGCTATAATCCTTATACGGGTGTGTGGGAGGACTGGTCCAAAAATCCTTTAAAACAAGAAATTTTTAATTCCCTGGAATTCAGATAATTTTTTTCATAAACCTTGTTATAATTGAAAACCGCTTCTAAATTAAATTTAAAAGCGGTTTGTTATTTTATTGTATTTGAAACTTTATTTAAAAAACTTCCATTTCGGGATAATGGCAAGCATTCCGAACCCCGTAAACAGGAAAAGATTGGTAACATCCGTATACAAAAATGTAGACAGATAATAATTATGCATAAAGAAATGCAGCACCAGTAACGCCGGAAACATAAAGATTCCTACTTTCCTGTAAAAGAACATCAGTACCAGCCCAATCATCATCAGTACATCAATAGAAAAAATCACATAGAAGTACCACCTCGGAATCTGAAGATATTCATGTTGCAGATATTCATCTACATCGATACCAAGCCCCATTATAGTAAACAACATCAAGGCAGCAAATGCCAGAATGAATCCCCATCCTTTCTTTGGGTCTTCGTCAAAATAGCTGTATTCTTCCATACCTACAAAAATAAAGAACTTATGAGAGATTTCATAAGTTCTTTTATAATTATTCGTTTAAAATTTGACTTACACAGAGATTGCGTTGATCAGTCTGTTTTTGTCACTTAAGAATTCCTCCATAGAGATCATACTTTCAGTTCTCATTACATCCTGAATGTCGTCAATCTGGTAAATAATTCTTTTAGCATCATCAGTATTCTTAGCTCTTACTTTACAGAAAATATTATATTTTCCTGAAATAACGCTAGCCTCGATTACGTTAGGGATTGTTGACAATTCTTTCAATACTTCCTGAGTACGGTTTGATTTTGTCAAAAGGATACCTATGAAAGCTGTAAAGTGATAATCAAGCTTACCATAATCGATGTTAAGAGATGATCCCAAAATAATACCTGCATCTTCCATCTTTTTCACTCTTACGTGAATTGTTCCAGCAGAAACATCCATCTGCTTTGCAATTTCAGTAAAAGGCATTCTTGTGTTTTCTACTAAGAAATCAAGAATCTTCTTGTCTATTTCGTCCAGTTGATAGTTCATATTAGTTAAATTACAATTTCTTTAAAAAATCTATGTATTTTTTGCAAATTTACGAAAAATAATTTAACTAAAAAATATATATCAAATATTAACAATAATTAACACAGATGATAAAAATCATTAAAATATTCTAATTATTTACCTTGCGATTTTATAGAATCTGTTTTTATTTCACCTTTTGCATCTGGAGTTTTTTTGTCTTTTTTCTTCTTTTTAAACAAAGAATTGAAGCTTTTACTCCACACTACCCCTCCGCCATAGGCTTGATTAGCAGAACCGTTTGTACTCACCATTCCGATGTTTGTAGGCTTGGAATAAGCACGTATAACCAATGAGCCGTCATTCTTCTTAGATAAATCGTACTCTACTGACCCTTCCGTAGAAAGGTAATTGTTTTGGGCTCCATCTGTTTTTGATAACGGAATACCCAAACCGGTCTTGATATTGACTCTCGGGGAAAGGGCTACACTTACTCCCGCATTGGCTCTGTCTCCATAATTCGAATTCTGATCTCCTTTCACATAATTAAGGTCAATCTGAAATTCGTTACTCATTGTATTAAGAACAGATCCCAACTGCTTCAGAAGTATATTATATCCTGAGGATTCCGCTACATTTCCTACATTTACATCGAATCCACCAGTGTTGGATACGTTAAAGGTACTCAATAACAATACAGATCCAAACTGAAGAACCTTCTCTCCTTCCTGGCTCATTTTCGCAGCAAGGGTTTCTCTTACCTGGCTGGATACGTCCATTGCAGTCACATTAAGATCAATCTGAGGGTCTACCAACGACTGGGTAATATGGGCTTGCAGCAAAATACTTATAGGCTGTAGTTTCCCCATACTAAGATATTCTCCTGCATTGGAAACCATTCTTATATAATTGGCATTAATATCCAACGCAGGTTTCATAGCATCCCCATCCCATCTGATACTACTGTTTCTTTCAATCTGGAATGTTTTATTAAGAATGGCTTTAGAGACAAATGTTCCGTTATCTACTTTATAGGTACCGCTCATGGCAATATTCCCCTGTCTGTTCATATGAAACCTCAATGGATCAGCAGATCCTTTTACGGTAATATTTCCCACATCGTCTCCTACGAGTACGTTTACAGTAGTTCCTTTATCTACAGCCAGGTTGAAATCAATATTCATGTTGGCTCCTGTTTTTTTCTTTTCTTCCAGTGTGATCAGACCGTCTTTTCCTTCTTTCAGGAATCTGAGCATTTTAAATTCCTCTACATTGGAAGTGGAGCTGGAATTAAAGGTAAAGGTACTTCCATTGAGTGCCTTCATATTAGGAGTTGTTATGCTTAATCCTGAAACCGGTCCGTCCACGTACAGATCTCCCTGTCCGTAAACTCTTCCCCAGAACAGATCAAAATCTTTCTGTGTGGTATTCAGCATCAATAGATTATCTGCTCTCATTACGAGAGATACCCCCATTGAAGAAAGGGTTTCAAACTGAATCGCCCCGGAAATATTCCCTTTGGAATTGGTTCTTCCGTCGTGTACTTCAATATTATTGAGGATAGCAAGCCCTTTGGTAAGCTGAATTACGGTATCATCAAATGCATAATCTACTCCGGTAAACAGAAGCTTTAATCCAAAATCTTTTAAAGCAATATCTCCACTATAATCAAGGTTGTTAAGCTTTCCATTGATTTTAAGATCTCCTGTTGCTTTTCCACGAAGGTTTCCAAAAATAGTCTGCACAAACTGCTGCGTAAATGCCAGGTCAAAATCACGCATTTCTGCTGTAAGATCAATAATCGGCGAAGAAGTATTATTATTAACGGTTCCTGTAAGGTTAAGGCTGTTGTTTCCAAGTACTCCGGCAGAGTGAACTTTTACATCAATATCATACACATTCAGTGAGAATCCATTGGTGGCAGAAATAGAGATATCTCCCATATCATTGCCATTCATCTTAATATCATCAATGTTAAGATCAACCAGCGGCTGAAGAGTACTTTTATCCATTTTGATCTTAACACTTCCGTTGGCAAGACCTTTAATATCCATAGTATTCCCTCCGGACTGCATTTCAAGAAGCTTCTCTACCGCAAAATCGTTGATGTCTGCATCTACATAAAAGTCTTTTGCTGACTTAAACTGGGCTTCCTTAATAAACAAAGCACTTTTATCGGAATAAACTCTCAGATTTCTGATATCAAAATCTCCTGTTTTCTTTCTGTAGGTAATGGAGTGATCCAATTCGGGGCTTGTATCTATTGCCCATGTAACTTCATTGAATTTTACCTCGGTAGGTTCAAACCTGAATACATAATCTCCGGCTGCATCGGTAGACTGATCCACATTGATGGCGTATTCCTTAAGCTTTTCATTAATCTCATCATCAGGACTTCCATGCTTAAATACAGTGGCTAAATGAAGTGTATTTCCGTTTTCATTATTCCCTTTAAGCTCAAAATCTTTGATCACATTTTTATTATAAATGACTCTGTTGATCTTAGCGTACAATTGCTGGTTAAGGTCTCCCGTGTTAATTCTAACTTTAACACTATCTACCATCGCACTATCTCTGCTGAGATTCTTACGGTCATTAATTTTATAATCAGGATTTGAAGATGCCAGCGCCTGATCATCATCTGTAATCTCTTCCTCCTTAGTCATAATATATTTTAAAGAGGCTGCATCAAGATTCAGAATCAGATTGTTTGAGTTTCCATCATACTCCCCTTCTACAAGAGCTCCTTGTGGCAATCTCAATTCGGGTAAAAAATAATTGATCAATCCTTGCTGAAAATCAAACTTCAGCGCAAAATTCTGTCCCCTGTATAATTTTCTTGGCGGCGGACCCACTAATATTTTTCCAACTCCATTTTCTACCATACCTGCAAGGTCTGCAAGACTGTATTTTCCAGAAATTTTACCTGTAGCAGCTCCCGGAGCATCTACATCAATAACACGACCACCTGCTTCAATAAACGTTTTTAACTTGGCATTCGGAATATTATATTTTTGAGTAGCTGAAGCAAAGTGAAGGTTATTGGCATTCACATCTAAAGTAAGATCGTTGATAGAAGACATGGCCATTTTTCCTTCAACCTGACCACTTACCACCTGAGTCCCTGGCTTATTGGTAAAGTAGTTCATATTCAGATAAGTGACGTCCGCATTAACATCCATAGCAATCCTCGGAGTACTGAAATCGATCAATCCTTTGACTGTAGCTTTTGCCTGTTCATCATTAACAGTGATGAGTCCGTTATATTTTTTATGATCCAATAAACCATCCAGATACAGATTATTGATCGTTTTATCCATAATTTCAATACTTGCAATCTGAGATTTCGTGGTCAGACGCATGGTATTGACATCAAAACTTTGCCCGTTAAGATCAAATTTACCGGAAATTAAGCCTACCGATTTATTCTTAGTGATGACAGAGGTGTTAAGATCTTTTACATCAAGATAACCGGAATATTTTGGCATTGCAGTGCTGTAGCCTGTCAGGGTAAGTTTCGAAATTTTCGCCTGCCCGATTCCTGTCATTAAATTACCATTATCCACATAAATCTGATCAGGATTCACTTTAGCCGTTCCATTGTATTTCAGTTTTCCGAAATCATCTGCAAAGTTCTTCATTTTTTTGGAGATGAATGAAGGCATCATTGCTTTTAAATCCTTGTAGGTAAAATCTGTGGAAAGCTCTTTTGTTTCAATAGCAAAATGACCTTTCAGCAGATTGTCTACCTTCATCGTTTTGGTAGCAATATTGACGTCAGGATTTCTGATCAGAAAATTTTCCAGATGAAATTTATTCAAAGGACCAGTCATAACCCCTGAAAGATTGAAAGGTTTGATATTATCCCAGTTGGTAACAAAATAACTGATGTCATATCCGCTTAGCTGGCTTCCCTGCTGAATATTCATATCCCAGCGTACCTTGTCTGCAAAATCTGCCCAGGATCCGTCGTGAAGATTAAATTTGATATCTCCCTGAAGTAAGGTATGATCTGTATTCAGGGTAAGGTCTTTTAATGACAAAAACTGCTTCGTTAGAGACAGTTCTGTTGAAAAAGTATCTACAAAATGAGATTTCCCCCATCTTGAAGTTACAAATGACATATTATTGATCAACGCCGAAACATTCGGACCGTTAACTTTTACGTTCGGAGCTTTTAAGTTGAATTTTGTTGCAGTAAGCCATTTTCCCTGTTCTCCGGGAGAGTTTTCATTAACAATGGAAACTTTAGAATCAATGATCTGAATTCTGGAATTAAGTTGAAAAGGAGGTTTCTTGGGATCTCTTTTCTTCCCGTTGTCAAAGAGTTCTACAAACCTGACAAAATTGGATATACTGTCGCCTTTATAAGTAATCACCTTTACATCGGCATTCACAAGAGCCAGAGAGTTAAAACTTAGAGAATTGCTGCTTCCTGAGATGGCATTTACTGCCAGAGATATCCAGTCTGAATCTGCGCGAAACTCACGGGCTGTAATAAAATTAAATCCTTTATAGTCTTTTACTTTTAACCCTTTTATGGTGACATCACCGAAGTAATTTACATCTACACTTTCTGTAGAAAAATCCGATTTAAAATCATTATTTACAAGCTTGAGCGCCTGATCAGCTGCCCATTTTTTAGTTACCGGAAGATTGATGGCAATAAGGACTCCGCCTACAAGGAAAATTCCCAGCCAAAAGAGAATCAAGAGAAGTTTTGCCCACCATGTATAGCTGGTAACATCCTTTACAGCTTGTTTCCCAAATTCTTCAGCTGTTTCCACAGGATGGTGTATCGCATCCGAAGCAAGCTCTGATGCTTCCTTCACTGTTTCCCTTACTTTTCCCTCTACATTTTCAACAGTTTTCTGTACCTGATCCCCTAGGTTTTCAGCTACTGATTTTTTATTCTCATTCTCGTTATTATTCTCTAACTTTGCCATTATTATGAGCGACTCTATAATTTTAGGTATTGAATCGTCCTGTGACGACACCTCAGCAGCTATCATCAAGGGAAATTCTATTCTTTCAAACATTGCCGCGAACCAGGCCATCCACAAAGAATATGGCGGCGTTGTCCCTGAATTGGCTTCACGAGCCCATCAGCAAAATATTATCCCCGTTGTTGAAAAATCTTTTTCTAAAGCAAATATACAACAAAATGCTATCTCTGCTATAGGATTTACTCGCGGACCGGGACTTTTAGGATCTCTTCTTGTAGGAACATCATTTGCTAAGTCTTTGGCTATGAGCCTGAATGTACCTTTGATCGAAGTAAATCACCTTCAAGCCCACATTCTGGCCCATTTCATCGAAGATGCAAATCCTGTGCCGCCTACTTTTCCGTTTTTATGCCTTACCGTAAGCGGCGGACATACTATGATTGTATTGGTAAAAGACTATTTTGACATGGAAATCATCGGGAAAACCATTGATGATGCAGCGGGAGAAGCTTTTGATAAAATCGGAAAGATTTTTGACCTTGATTACCCTGCAGGACCCATCATCGACAGATTGGCCAAAGAAGGAAATCCTGATGCTTTTACATTCAACAAACCGAAGCTTGAAAACTACGATTATTCTTTCAGCGGTATTAAAACTTCCGTGCTGTATTTCATTCAGAAAGAAGTCAGAAAAAATCCGGATTTCATTAAGGAAAATCTTAATGACCTTTGTGCTTCCGTACAAAAATCAATTATTGAAATTCTGATGAATAAGCTTGAAAAAGCAGCCAAAGATCTCAATGTAAATCAGGTAGCTATTGCAGGAGGTGTATCTGCTAATTCTGCACTTAGAAAAGCAATGGAAGACAATAAAGAAAGACTGGGATGGAGTATTTATATTCCAAAATTTGAATATACAACAGACAATGCAGCCATGATCGCTATGGTGGCAAAACTGAAGTTTGAGCGAGGAGAATTTACAGATTTAAGAACTTCCGCAACCGCAAAATACGATTTATGAAAATACTCTTAGAAGAAAAAGTACTGGGAACACATTCTAAAAAGAACTCAAAATACTACTGGGTATTGGAAACTATCACAGGAAGACATGAGGGCTCAGAAACTTTTTCAGAGTTTAACGGAGAAAGTTCTGAGACAGGTTATATTCAGGATATCAAAGAAGAAGTTTTAAAATTAATTAATTCTGAACATCTTTTTAGTTTTCCCTATACTCCAAAAGAAGGAGATTATTTATCCATCAAAAATAATTTGAGAAAACAGGAATATTTAAATCTGATTTTCATTAATAATGTATGGATAGAAGAAATATACATGTGTTCTTACCGGGAATGTGATACAGACATATATACAACCATCAAAACAGGAGTAGCATTTATAAATCAGGATATATGAAACTATTCTACGGAGACATCAACGGAAATAAAGTTTTAATCAACGACGAAGAACAGCAGCATATCGTAAAAGTTCTTCGCATGAGAGATGGAGAAGATATTCATGTGACGGATGGAAAAGGAAAACTTGCTTCCGGAAAACTTATAATAGAAGGCAAGAAAGCCGGAATTGAAGTTTCTGAGATCAAAGAAAATCTGCCGGAATTCAATCCAAAACTTCATATTGCGATTGCCCCTACCAAGAATATTGACAGAATCGAATTCTTTGTGGAAAAAGCAGTGGAAATGGGTATCTCAGAAATAAGCATTATTATCACTGAAAAAACAGAGCGTAAAAACATCAACATCGATAAAATCAGGAAACAAGCGATCGCAGCATCCAAGCAAAGCCTGAGATTTCATTTTCCGTTGATCAATGAAGCTCTAAAGCTAGGTGATTTTCTGAAAAATATTGATCCGGAACATACTTTTGTAGCACACTGCCATGAAAATCTGGAAAGAATTGATCTTAAAAACATTCCTCAACTGCAGCAGCTTACATTTTTAATAGGCCCTGAAGGCGATTTTTCCGAAAAGGAGATTGCATTTCTGGCAGAAAATAAGATAAAAGCAGTATCTCTCGGAAATCAGAGACTCAGAACAGAAACAGCTGGCGTTTTTGTTGCAGCCTGGAATTATTACAATATGATATAAATACAAAACGAGAAGACACTAAACCTTCTCGTTTTTATTTTTGACTCCTTATTTCCAGTCAATATTATTCTCTTTCAGGTATTTTTCAAAAATCTGCTGCCCGCTTCTTATTGAATTCACTGCCCAAAGGATTTGCATCCTTAAAAGTTTTTCTTCATTCAGCTTATAATCAATCCCAGACTTTATCAGCTTTTGTTTCAGTTCGTACATACAAATGGAAGCCGCTACAGAAACATTGAAGCTTCTTGTAAAGCCATACATCGGGATGGCCAGTGTTTCATCGGCAAAATCTAAAATCTCCTGGGAAACTCCCTCCATTTCAGTTCCAAAAACCAAAGCAATGGGTTCAGTTATTTCATACTCAGGTAACATTTTAGCGTTCTTTTCCAGCGAAACAACCACTATTTTATATCCCCGGTCTTTAATATTCTGGAAAGATTCCATATTTCGGGCAAGTTTTTCTACCTCAACCCAGGTATCAGCTCCTTTTGTTACACGAAGATTGGGTTCAAAACTGTATTCTTCCTGCAAAGCCACTACTTTATGGAAACCACAGGCTTCCACAGAACGCACAATGGCTGCTGCATTTCTAAACTGATAGATATCTTCCACCACCGGAAGGACAAAGTCTGAACTTTCCTGAGAAAAATGTTCAATTTTCTCGAGTCTTTCTTCAGTTAAAAACTGTTTTAAATATTCAAAGGTTTGCGCTAAATCTTTCATCCGCATTTAGTTATTTTTTTCAATAGCCCTATGAAACATCAGTCATTTTCATTTTATTTTTATAAAATTTCATGATAAGCGTTTCATTCATTTTCAAATCTTTGCAAATTAACGTAATTTTGACCTATGAACCCCAATCGGGGGCCAATTCTTAATAAATTAGTACATGAAGCGAAAAGTCCTGCTCATCTATACCGGTGGAACCATCGGAATGGAAAAAGATTATGAAACCGGAAGTCTCCGTGCCTTTGATTTTGGAAATATATTCGAAAAGATGCCTGAAATGAGGCTTATGGAATGCGAAGTCTTTGTACATCCTTTCGCCAAACCATTGGATTCCTCGGATATGGGACCTGAAGAATGGAGAGTGATCGCTAATTATATTCAAAAAAATTATGATGAATACGACGGTTTTCTGATCCTTCACGGAACAGACACGATGTCTTATACCGCTTCAGCACTAAGTTTCATGCTAAAAGGATTAAGAAAGCCTGTCATCATGACAGGATCTCAGCTTCCGATTGGTGATCTGAGAACGGATGCCAAGGAAAATCTTCTGACCAGCCTTTATTACGCCAGCCTTTATGAAAATGATGAAGCAGTCATTCAGGAGGTTGCCATTTACTTTGAGTATAAATTATTAAGAGGAAACAGAACGCTGAAATATTCTGCTGAGTATTTTGATGCCTATTCAAGCCCGAATTACCCTATTTTGGGACAGTCTGGAGTTCATTTGAATATTATTAAAGACAACCTGTTCCGTTGTGATCCTGAGGTAGAGTTTCACGTGGATGAACATATTTCCGAAGATATTTTATTCTGGAGAATTTTTCCGGGCATGCATTTGAGCCACTTCAGGGAAATTCCTAAAATGAAGGTTCTTATTCTTCAGGTTTTTGGTTCGGGAACTATTTTCAGCAGTGCAAAAACTCAGGAAACGCTTCAGGAAATCCGGGATAACGGAACTGAAATTGTGGTGGTAAGCCAGTGTATTTCAGGAGGTATCTCATTCGGAAAGTATGAAAACAGTAATATTTTCTCCAGAATCGGAGCAATCAGCGGAAGAGATATGACAGCGGAAACAGCGATTACCAAAGCCATGCACTTAATTGATAATCCAAGTTACTCCGGAAGCTTTGCCGATAACTTCACCAGAAGTCTTTGTGGAGAAATTACAGATTAATTTGTAAGAATAATTTGGATATTCCAGAAAATACACTATTTTTGCAATCTCAAAAAGAGAGGTGTCCGAGTGGTTGAAGGAGCTACCCTGGAAAGGTAGTATACGGGTAACTGTATCGAGGGTTCGAATCCCTTCCTCTCTGCAAAAAACGCTGTAAATAATTAATTTACAGCGTTTTATTTTTGCAGGTGCTAAATTAGGTGCTAATTTGCAAGTTTATGCCCTACATAATTTTTTGCACAAAAGGTATAGTGTTGATCGTATGCAAAATAATACTATTCCAATTTAAAATTAAACTAATTTCATCGCTAATTCGATTTTTTATAAATTTGGAGTAAGTGATAATATGCTTTTCCATATGACAAAAGAATATGAAATTGAAAACGCTTTAATAAAGAAGCTAATTGATTTAAAATACATCTACCGTCCTGAAATAACTGACAGAAAATCTTTAGAGCAAAACTTTAGAAATAAATTTGAGGAACTTAACCGTGTCCATTTGACAGATTCAGAGTTTTTAAGACTTAGAGAAGAAATTATCAGTCCAGATGTTTTTTCAGCTTCTAAAATTTTGCGTGAAAAACAATATTTTCAGCGTGAAGACGGTACACCCTTACATTACACATTAGTAAATATAAAGGACTGGTGTAAAAATGATTTTGAAGTCATTAGTCAATTGCGAACAAATACTGAAAACAGCCATCATCGATACGACGTTATTTTGTTAATAAACGGTTTACCTATTGCTCAAATCGAATTGAAAAAACTAGACATTTCACCTAGAAAAGCAATGCAGCAAATTGTTGACTATAAAAATGAACAAGGGAATGGATATGGAAACTCTTTACTTTGTTTTATGCAGCTTTTTATCGTAAGTAATAGAAGCAATACCTACTACTTTGCCAACAATAAAAACCAACACTTTCAATTCAATGCTGATGAACAATTTTTACCTGTTTATGAACTAGCAGATGAAAGTAATAAACCAATAAAAGACTTAGCAAGTTTTACTGAGAAATTTCTTAGCAAATGTACTTTAGGTGAATTAGTGAGTAAATATATGGTTTTGGTTGAAAGTGAGCAGAAGATATTGGTAATGCGCCCTTATCAAATTTATGCTGTAAAACGTATTATAAATTGTATAGAAGAGAATCGTGGGAATGGCTACATTTGGCATACTACGGGAAGTGGAAAAACATTGACTTCTTTCAAAGCCTCTACTCTACTCAAAGATAATCCAGATATTGAAAAATGTTTGTTTGTGGTTGACAGAAAAGATCTTGACCGCCAAACCCGTGAAGAATTTAACAAATTTCAGGAAGGAAGTGTAGAAGAAAATACCAATACAGAAACTTTGGTAAGGAGATTACTATCAACTGACTATGCGGATAAAGTGATTGTAACTACAATTCAAAAATTAGGCTTGGCTTTAGATGGTTCGCAAAAGAAAAATTATAAAGAGCGTTTACAGTCATTAGCCAATAAACGAATTGCATTCATTTTTGACGAATGTCATCGTTCCCAATTTGGCGACAATCACAAAGCCATTCGTGACTTTTTCCCAAAAGCTCAATTATTTGGCTTTACTGGAACACCTATATTTGAAAAAAATGCGACTTACATTGAGCGAAACGGAGAAGAGGCAAAATACAAAGAAACCAAAGATGTTTTTCAACAGGAATTACACGCTTATACTATAACAAACGCTATTGATGATAGAAATGTATTAAAATTTCATATTGATTATTTCAAAGGAAATGGAGAACAAAATCCAAAGCCAGGCGAAGCCATTTCGCAACAAGCTGTTGTAGAAGCTATTTTTGCAAAACATAATGCAGCTACCAACCAACGAAAATTCAATGCTATTTTGGCAACTTCCTCTATCAATAATGCGATAGAATATTATCGTTTGTTTAAAAACATTCAAGAAAAGAAGCGTGCCCTAAGCGAAATCGAAGGACACGATTTTATTCCGCTTAATATTGCTTGCGTTTTTTCGCCACCGGCACAATTAATTGCAAAAGATGGCGACCTAAAAAGTCAAAAAAATGCAGCTGATGTTAAGCAACTTCAAGAAGATTTAATACAAGAAAGAGAAGACAATAAACAAAACCCTGAAGAAAAGAAAGCTGCATTAATGGAGATTATTGCAGATTACAATAAGCAATTCAATACGAATCATACTGTTAATGAATTTGATTTATATTATCAAGATGTTCAACGTAGAATTAAAGACCAGAAGTACAGTAATAAAGAATATGCCCATAAAAATAAAATTGATATTACTATTGTAGTCGATATGCTTTTAACAGGCTTTGATTCAAAGTATCTTAATACTTTGTATGTTGATAAAAATCTAAAATACCATGGTTTGATTCAAGCCTTTTCACGTACCAATCGTGTGCTAAATGATAGCAAACCTTATGGCAATATTTTGGATTTTCGTTCACAGCAAGAAGCAGTGAACCAAGCAATCACCTTATTTTCTGGTATAAAAGATGATAGTAAAGCCAAAGAAATCTGGATGGTCGATCCTGCCCCTATTGTGATTAATCAGTACAAAGAGGCAGTCGAAAAGCTTGGTAATTTTATGCAGGATCAAAATTTGGTTTGTGAACCGCATGAAGTGTATGGATTAAAGGGTGATGCGGCACGGATTACTTTTGTTAAGAATTTTAAGGAAATTCAAAAACTAAAAACTCAACTCGACCAATACACCGATTTGAATGATGAGCAAAAAAATATCATCGAGCAAATTTTACCTGCAGATAAACTGCAAGAATTCCGAAGCTCTTACATAGAGACAGCGAAACAATTACGGAAAATTCAGCAACAAGAGGGCGACAATGCTCCCGAAGAAATCCAACAACTTGATTTTGAGTTTGTATTATTTGCTTCTGCAATTATTGATTATGACTACATAATTAAATTAACTGCTGAAAATTTAGGTAAAAAACCGGGCAAACAAAAAATGACCAAAGAGGAAATCAAAAGTTTGCTCAAATCAAACTCCAACTTAATGGATGAAGAGGAAGATATGTCCGAGTACATTGATAGTTTAGATTGGAGCGTAGGACAAAGCGAGGAAGAACTTCGAAGAGGTTACGAAGCTTTTAAAGACAACAAATACAATAAAGAATTAGCTACAATTGCCCATAGTTACGGTTTACAAACAACAAGCTTAAAAGATTTTGTAGATGATATCATTAGCAGAATGATTTTTGACGGAGAAAAATTAACCGATTTATTACAACCTTTAGATTTAGGTTGGAGAGAACGCAGTCGTGTTGAAAATGAATTAATGACTGCATTAGTGCCACAATTAAAAAAATTAGCAGGGGTCAATGAAATTTCTGGATTAGCAGCCTATGAATAAAAAGAATCAAATTGTTATTAATGCTGATAGTTGCACAAAACTGCAACAGAGCCTAGCAGTTTTATTATTGAGACATTATATACAAAATTATAAAGAATTACAAACTTTAGTTTTGAAAAAGATAAACGCCAGAAAATAATGATGAAGAATAAAAAACAAAAGTTAGTACCCGAATTGCGTTTTCCCGAGTTTAAAAATGCGGGAGAATGGAAGATGAAGACTGTTAATGATTTATGTAACGCTTTTAGAGGTAGTACTTTTTCTAAAGCAGATTTGAATGAAAATGGAAAAATTTATTGTATTCATTATGGTGAATTGTTCACAAAATATAATGAAGTAATTACAAGAGTATATTCTAAAACAAATAAAAACGATGGATTTAAAAGTAAAATAGGCGATATTTTAATGCCGAGTTCTGATGTAACACCAAACGGGTTGGCAAAAGCTTCAGCCATCACATTCGACGACGTAATTCTCGGGGGGGATATGAATATTTTAAGACCAAAAATTAATTTAAATTCTATTTTCTTAAGTTACTTGCTTAACCACTCTAAAAGTGAAGTCATAAAGTTAGTCTCTGGAACAACAGTTAAACATATTTATCCAAGTCAAATTTTAACTTGTAAAATCCCAATAATAGATAATACATCAGAACAAAAAAAAATTGCGTCATGCTTGTCTTCTTTAGACGAAGTGATTACTGCACACAGCCAAAAGTTGGAGCTGCTAAAAGACCACAAAATAGGCTTGATGCAAAACCTTTTTCCGCAACAAGGAAACACTGTTCCAAACTTCCGTTTTCCCGAATTTAAAAATGATGGAGATTGGGTAGAGAAAACTATTGAAACGATTAAATCTGTACTAACTGACTATGTAGCGAATGGAAGCTTTCAGTCTCTTAGAGAAAATTTAAATGTAGTAGATTCGGAAGATTATGCATTCTATGTACGACTTACGGATTTGAGAGCTGGTCTCGGACACCCTAATCAGAAATATGTTGATGAGAATACATATAATTTTTTAAATAAGTCAGCGCTATATGGTGGAGAGTTATTGATGGCAAACATTGGTGCTAATGTTGGTGAAGTTTGGCAAATGCCATACTGCAATAAACCATCAACATTAGCACCTAATATGTTAATGATTAAATTTAAAAAAGAATATGATAGTGGGTTTGTTTTTCAATTTTTAACTAGTAACCACGGAATTAATAATATTTCCAAGGCGATTTCGGGGAGTGGACATCCTAAAATTAGTAAAACCGATTTAAAGCAAGTTAAAATTACTCTACCGCAGAGAATTGAAGAACAACAAAAAATAGCTTCTTGTCTTTCGGCATTAGATACACTCATAGACTCAGAAATATTAAGAATAGAGCAACTAAAACAGCACAAAAGAGGATTAATGCAGGGGCTTTTTCCTGAAATTGAGAATTAAAAACATGAACGAAATTATAAAATTCAGTAATCTATCCGAGGTTGCCCAACATTTCAGAAAAGATTTGACAGGTGACAATACCAAAATGAAGGATTTGGTATTGCTTTTTGCCCATAATGGAAGTGGAAAAACTCGCCTTTCTATGGAATTTAAACAATTAGGAAAAGAGTTTGATGTAGATGGAAAGGCAACAAATCAAGATACTTTATATTTCAATGCTTTTACAGAAGATTTGTTTTCATGGAATAATGATTTGGAAAATGATAGGGACAGATTCATGAAACTCAATGTAGAGTCATCATTTTTTGATGGACTTAGAGAGTTGGAATTAGATGTAAAAATTGAATCTTTTTTGAATAATTATGTGGACTTAAAATTTGATATTAATTATGATACAGCAACGGTAGTTTTTTCAAAAAGTATTATTGTTGAAGGCAATGAAGAAACCATAGAAAACATCAAAATCTCCAGAGGCGAAGAAACTTTATTTATATGGTGCTTTTTCATGGCGATCTGTCAATTGGCAATAGATAAAGATCCCGCTTATAATTGGGTAAAATATATTTATATTGACGATCCAATTTCATCACTTGATGAAAATAATGCTATAGCGATTGCTTGTGATTTATGTAATCTCATTACTTCAGACGGTAATGAAATTAAAACTGTAATCTCCACGCATCATAGTCTATTTTTTAATGTCCTATATAATGAATTTGGTAGAAAGCTAAAAAATAAAAGATATTTCTTACATTTTAAAGCTGCAGACGACTATGCGTTGCAAGATACAAGTGACACTCCTTTCTTTCATCATATCGCTGCATTAAGCGAACTTAAAAAAGTGGTAGAATCAAATAATATTTATACATACCATTTTAATTCTTTAAGAAGTATTTTGGAAAAAACAGCAACTTTTTTCGGGTATGATAAGATTAATAAATGCATTGATGGGCTTGATGATGAAACTCTTTTTGAAAGAGCGTTACAATTATTTAGTCATGGAAAATACTCAATATATGATCCTGTAGAAATGGGAGATGATAATAAAGAACTTTTTAAAAGAATTTTTACAGGTTTTACAACCAAGTACGAATTCTATTTTCCGCAAATATTCAACGATGAAGTTCAAACAGAAGAAATTACAGAATGACACAGAAAGACCAATATAAAATAATAGGCGATACACTTTGGGATATCGCAAACGACCTACGAGGAGCTATGAATCCCGATGATTTTCGAGATTACATGCTTTCGTTTCTATTCTTACGCTATCTATCATTTAACTATGAGGAGGCTGCAAAAAAAGAATTAGGTAGAGAGTATCCGGAAAGCCCATCAAAAGAAGAAAAACTAGACTTCCGTGTTCCACCACCTTTAGAACTTTGGTATGATAATAACGGGACAGATGTAAAGGAGTTTGAAAAACTCATGCGTAAAAAAGTACATTATGTAATTGAACCCAAATACTTGTGGAGTAATATTACAGAGTTGGCTCGTACACAAAATGGTGATTTATTGGAAACACTTCAAAATGGATTCCGATATATTGAAAATGAATCTTTTGAAAGTGCATTTAAAGGATTATTTTCGGAAATCAACCTCAATTCGGAAAAATTAGGAAAAACTCCAAAAGATAGAAATGATGCTCTTTGTAAAATAATTGGCAAAGTAGCAGAAGGCGTTGCCGAATTTTCACCGGATGTGGATACACTTGGAAATGCCTATGAATATTTAATTGGGAAATTTGCGGCAGGTTCTGGCAAAAAAGCAGGTGAGTTTTATACGCCACAACAAATTTCTACCATTCTCTCACGCATCGTTATTTTAGATTCGCAAAATCCTGAATCGGGACCAAAACCAAAATTGGATAGAGTGCTGGATTTCGCTTGTGGTTCAGGTTCTTTGCTATTGAATATTCGCAAAAAAATGATAGATGATGGAGGGAAAGTAGGAAAAATATTTGGTCAAGAAAAAAATGTAACTACCTACAATCTTGCCCGAATGAATATGCTTTTACACGGCATGAAGGATACTGAATTTGAAATTTTTCACGGAGATACGCTTCTTAACCAATGGGATATGCTCAATGAGATGAACCCAAGCAAAAAAATGGAATTTGATGCTATCGTTGCCAATCCCCCATTTAGTTTGCGATGGGAACCTAACGATACACTGTCAGAAGATTTCCGTTTTAAAAGTCATGGTTTAGCACCCAAATCAGCTGCCGATTTTGCTTTTTTGTTACACGGGTTTCATTTCTTGGGCAAAGAAGGTACAATGGCTATTATATTACCACACGGCGTTTTGTTCCGTGGCGGTGCAGAGGCTCGAATTCGAGAAAAATTATTGAAAGACAATCATATTGACACTGTCATTGGATTACCATCTAACCTTTTTTATTCAACAGGTATTCCTGTTTGTATTTTGGTGCTTAAAAAGTGTAAAAAACATGAGGATGTTTTGTTCATCAATGCTTCGGAGCAATATCAACCAGGAAAAAGACAGAATTCTTTAGGAGAAAATCATATTGATAAAATTGTAGAAACTTATCAGCTTCGTCCAGAGCACATCGAAAGATATGCACGAAGAGTACCCATAGAAGAAATCGAAAAGAATGCCTACAATCTTAATATCTCAAGGTATGTAAGCACTGCTGAAGACGAAGTGCAGATAGATTTAGCAAAGGTAAATACCGATTTAATAGAAATCAATAAACTTATTGATTCAAAAACGAGGGAGCATAATCAGTTCTTAAGTGAACTGGGCTTAAATAAAATTTAATTTTTGTCAAAAAAATCATTTTTTGTACATTTTTAAACTACTATATTTGCTTTAGTAAATAAAAAATCAACGTAAAGCGTAAGTTATCGTTTGGGTTTCTGAAAACCGCTAATTTTCAAAGACTTCCCAGAATGATACTTACGCCCACGTCATCTATGGCGTGGGCTGTAAGTTCATATTCGGAAGTCGGGTTCTTAGCGGTACCTCAGAAACGGATTGATTACTGCAGTTCCACGCTTTCTTTATTTAAAAACTAACCAGTACGAGGAACGGTACAAAAAACTTCACCAATATGAAAAAATTTGTAAAAATTCTGAGTACAGTGAGCATGTTTTCACTTTCAATTTTCCATGCTCAAGAAATTAAAGTACTTGAACCGTATTATCTGAAAGATGGGAAATTAGAACAGTTCGAAAAAGCTACTGCAAAAATTGAAGCTAAAGCAATTGGAATGGGTTATGGAGGGGTGAATAACTATCTCACTATTTTTAACAGTAAACACTCTACTGTCCGGTTCAAAAATAATGAAATTCCCAAGTTCTATATTGAGTTACCAGATAACGCGTCTTCCGAAAGCATAACGATAGTAAAAGCTGATAAAGTAAAAGAAAGCAAAACATATCGCCGTTTTGTACAGTCCGGAGTTTCTGCAGGTGGAACAAAAGACATGTCGAAATATAAGATTGTTTTGCCACTAAAAAACACAGAAAACAGAGTCTATGAAATTATTATTCCACAAAACCTAGAAGCAGGAGAATATTCTTTTGTAATCAGTTCAGGTGTACAATATGACCCTTTTGCAAATCCAATGGAGAAAAAGCTTTTCTGCTTTGCTATTGAACCTTAATTTAAAATACTAAAAACATGAAAAAATTACCCTTAGATAAAAAGACTATTCAAGAATTCTTCATTTGGTTGGCTTTTGATAAGACAACTACACTTAATGATTTACAAATAAAAGCAGACAATGCAGAAGAAATAAAATTAGGAGATTTTATAGCAAATTATTCACACAACAATTCCGATTATACACATGATGAATTGATGGAAAGAATTGTAAAATATTACACTCAGTTGCATGATGATGATTTTTCTATTCTTCATAGGCATTGTCAGGCTTTCTGCGAGTTATTTGAAGAAAATGAAGGAAAAGTATTTGCTAATGACATATTAGGAGAAATAAAATATGCAAGTGAAAAAATAGAATATGCAAGGTGATACAATTAGAAACTTGGAATTAATCAGAATTAGTCTTAATCTGACAATTATTATCAGTTTGAATCGCTTTAGAATAGGTATTTTAAATTCCTAAATTTCTATTATTGAAAGCTTCCTTCTTAAAATCCTGAAGTAAATCTTCTATATGAGCAGGAAGCTCTATTTCGTATATTAGTAAATTAGAACCAGCCAGCAAAAATTCAAACATACCATTCAAATTAATTTTAACCTGAATATCAGCAGACTGTAGCTCGTTTTGCAAATGATGGAAATAAATAATATGGTCTTTGCGAATTACAGTTGAGACATAATCTATAAATCTTTGCCTTTTTTCGATATTAAAGTTCTGGGGTTCAATAATTTTTTTCTTATTTTCTTTTTTATATTTATTAAATCTCACAAGAAAATCCGTAGGAAAAAATGACAAAATATCCTTTGTGATTTTATGTTCTGCTTTTGATGATTTACGTTGATAATTGTGTTTCGTTCGAACAAGAAGCATTTCAACTATTTTCAATTTTTTCTCCGTCTTATTAATCTCTTTTCGCTCTCTAAATATTATATTTTTAATTTTCACTTTAAAAAGTCTTGCTTCTACAGGATTGGCTTTCCATTCTTTCATAGGGATACGCTTAACTTTTGGTGATTTTGACAAATCTATTCCACATCCTTTCTGCCAATCTTTTACAAACTTTTTAACATAACCAAGTTTCGACATCGTTGGGTCTTTGCGATAAGTGGAGTCTGTCAAAATCCTTTCGGAATAATACAGATGTCCATGTGAGTTTTCAATTACTTCACCATCCTTTCCTCTATGAAAGCAAAATGTAAAATTATGTTTTTTGCCAAATTTGGATTCTAAAAAATGCTGAATAAAACCTTCTTTTTGTTGCTGAGTCCATTCGTTGGGAAACATTAGAATTAATTTGCTTAGAACTTTCCCATTTTTTCTTTTAGAGTATTCGAAATTTTCAATTTTCTGCCATTTCTTTTTCAGGAATTTTACATTGACGGTCGTTCTATCCACAAAGCCAAGCTCATTATCATAAATACGATAACATTCTCTCTTTCGAGTACCATAACTAATTGAATCGACTGTTGACATTTTTTTGTTACTTTTTTCTAAAAAGTAGCCCGTGTGAAGTTTTATTGTGAAGTGTAGCGGAACTTTAAAACTTCCTAAGGGCGTTATCTCTTTTTACGCATCTTGCTTATTACTTTTTTCTGCAAATAGTCTATCGTCTATGTACACAGTGATTTTTGACCAATTCTTTTCATCAATTAAAATTTTGCTCAAAGTTTCCCAATTTTCAGTAAACAATGTTCCACCAAAAGTGTAGAAGGTATTCAGTCTTTTTTTACGACGTTCATTAATGGCAGATTGCTTTAATCTGGCTTCTTCAGCCAGAAGTTTCTTTTTCTTTTCTTGAATTTCAGCCAAACGTTCATCTTTCGTTTTTCTTTTACGTTTGGGTTGTAGATTATGGTTGTCGTAGTTTTCCATTTTTTTGTCTTTTATTTGGATAAAATTTATTTTTGTGGATTTCGAGAAATGAGATACTCGTTTAGGTCTTTGCATTGATTTCCCATAATATCTCTTCGGTCAACTGCATATTGAAATTCCGATAGAATTTTCTCAGTAGTTTCATTGCCTGCTTTATCATAATCAAGGAGAAGAATAATTTTAGAATATGAGTTTTCATTTAGATATCTCAGTGTTTTATCAATCATATAGATAGAATTCATGATCAAGAAATCTGATTTTATATTTGGATAGAGAACTAAAAAGCTCAAATAATCAAAAAAACCTTCTATTAAGATAATTTTTGAAAAACCATTTTCCACAGTTGTTATATCTTTTCCAGAACAACCTTTGAAAGCAGAAGAACGTAATTCGTAAAAATTTTTAGTATTTGACTTGAAACCAATAGAATAAAAAATCGAATTTTGATTTGGAACTTTGTAGTGTATCTCACATACATATTTCCAAAATTCTTCTGTGATTCCCCTAGAAAGTAAATAGTTCTTAAGTGGATAACTAAAAAGTGGAATGACGTTTATAATTTTGACATTGGTTTTGTATTTTATTTCAACGTTTTCAATTTTTAACGCATCCAATGAAAAAAGATATTCCAACGCTTCTTCAGTTGAGCAATTCAAAAACAATTCGGTTAAACTAACTACATCATATTTTGTGTTGTTCCTACCTAAATCCGTAGCAAATAAAGAATCGAAAAATGTAATAAGGCTTGGATTCTTATCTTCACGATAAAAAGCGTGATATAGTTTTCCATTTTGAAAAGATTTTGCGGGTCGCAACCCGAAACTTTGCATCAAAAGATCTATTGGAATCAATTTTTTTGCTTCAAAACAATTTTTTTTTCTTTTCATAGCCAATTTAAATTTGAGATAATATCCATTTTTTATCAGCATTACTAAAAAGAGTAAAGCCGAGTTAAAAACTAATTATCAATTGATTACAAACTTTAATATTTTATATTTTTATCCACAATTATTATTTTTTTTATAAAAATTAATAATATTAAAAACATTATTATAATTAAGTGCAGCAAAAAATAACCATACAAACTCAACATATTCAATACTTTAAAAATAATTATCAATCAAAAAATTGAGATAATATCTTCAATGTTTGAGATAATATCCATTTTCCTTGAGACATTATCCAAAAAAATTGAAATAAAATCTTGCTTTATTGAGATATTATCCTAAATACTTGAGATAATATCACGGTTTCTCTAAATGTTCAAAAACAGCTTTAATAAAGTCATCTCCTTGGAGTTTTTTTTCAATTTTTCTTTTGATTTTTTTTGAAAACTCTTCATATCCCTGAACTTCATAAAACTTTTTAATGACTCTCATATTCTGATCGCTGAGATTTCTTGATTTTCTTAAATATTTTAATGCTCGATAAATTTTTAATTCATCAACAGAACTAAATTTCTCACCTTCTCCGACAGAATTTTTTGTATAATAAATATTGATTGCGAATTCACCTTTTTCATTTGAATAGTTGAAGCTCCAGTCGTTCAAAGAATCTAAATCTAACTTTACAGGAATCAGAAAATCTCTTTCAAAAATAGCTGGAAATCGATATTTTCTGATTGGAATACAAAGTTCTTTTAAAATCTTTTCAAAAGATTTCTTTAAAAACCCCTGTTTCTTATATTTTAATAAAAAAAGTAAAAATCTCAATGTATTTGGAGTCGATGCCAAATAAGGCAAATCACTTTTCACCTGAAAGAAAGGTTTTAAATCAAAAAGAATTTTAACTACCGCTTTATCCATTTCGAAGTACACAAATCGACTATTCCACTTAGGATTTAATATAAAAAAGACAGCTTGAAAGCCTTCAATAGACGTATCTTTCAACCTAAATGATTTAATCGTAGCTAACTCAACTAATGCATCATGTATTGCTTCATTCCGCATTTTTCGTTTCTCATTTATAAATTTCATAGGAATTTGAAAGGAAATCAATCCCTCGTTTGCCCAACCATCAAACTGATCATCGAAAGAAAGCTGCTTACTATTTTGATCTAAAAAAGGAATTTTTGAAGAGATGAAGAGCGATTGCTTTTCTTTCAAAGCAGAAAGAATAACTATGAAAATCCGCTGCTGAATAATAGTCGTATCATGAGTAACAAGAGCATCACGAAGACGTTTAGAAATTATTATTTTCTTTCTTTTAACAGGTTGAAACACGAAATCATTATCCATTTTCATCTCTTGTATTTAAGAGATTTCACATCCTGCAGAGCTGACATCAAATCTAAATGATTGATGCGGTAAAATCGTCCGATTTTCTCAGCTTTAATATTTCCTTTCAGTACATGGGAACGTACAGTTTGGTAGTCCAGCTTCAGAATCGCGGATGCTTCTTTAAATGAATAAAATTTCTTCTTTAGTTCAAGCTCAGGTTCTTTCTGAATAGAATAAAGAAGTTTTTTGACTTCATTTATCTCATCAAGAATAATTTGAAAAGGATTGACTGTTTCCATAGATTTTCGATTGAATTCTATGGCAAGATTACAGCTGAAATCCAATGAAAAGTCATGGATCCAGTGGATTCTTAAGTGGATTTTACTACTAGTTTAAAAAACTTTTAATATTAACTAATGAATTGATCTAAAAATTCAGAAATACTTTTAAATGCCTTATCGTCATCATCTGTCCTCTTTTTAGAATCTGAATTTTTTGCGTTTAAACCATTAATTAGACTAGTAAAATCCGAATCCTGCTGTAGGACTTCGTTAAGAATATTTGCAAGATATTTTTGAGTAGTTGTTTCTAATATTATTTTCTTTTCTCTCAACAGAATTAATAATATACCTAAATCTGATTTAACTCTTGTATCTTTATATTCGAGATGCTTTGAATCTGACTTATAAATTACATTAGAGTTCTTAATTGTATCAAAATCAATTTTTCCATGCATTTCACTATCAACAAAAACTTCTTTTAGTTTCTCAGAATCATTTAGACTTTTAACAAAAGTATTTGTATCATCATGCTCTTTTATAGATGTCTTAACGCTAATTTGATCATTAAAATATTTAACTTCTAAAAACTCTGAAAAATCATTCAAAAAATCACGTTGTAATTTTGCAGTAAAATTATCTGTTTTTGTTAAATTTTTAATTAAATTTTCAGTGGCAGTAAATACTTTTTGCTCAAAACTTATTCCCTGAAAATCTTCAAAATCTTTAAAGTAATTGTAAAATGTATTTTCATTTTTATCAACTTTCAATTTTTTAAACTCATAGCTACTTAAATCTATTACTTGTTTAGTAGAAGCTTCATCCAATGTAGCTTTAACCATTTCTCTAAATTGCGTTGGTAATTTTTTTCCAGTTTTAAACAGAATTTTAAATGAATTTATATCGTATAGAAAATTCTTAAATGTTTCTGTTTTTTTAATTTGATTAATCACTTGCTTCTATTTAAAAACTTCGTTCATATAATTAATTTTGTCTTCTTCACTTGGTCTGTAATACGCATTGAAAACTTCCAAACTTGTATGTCCTGTGTACGACATAATAACTTTATCAGGAACCCGCTTGTTTTTCATTATTGTGATGAAACTTCGTCTGGCAGTATGACTTGAAATTCTACGCCAAAATTCTGAGTTCTTCTCAACTAATTCATCTCCGTATTTCATAGTTTTTTTTATTTCATCATCAAATTCAAGTTCCTGAAAAACTTCTTTGATGTAGAGATTCATCTTTTGGTTTGTAATTTTTGGCAATTCATAATCATATTTTTCCAATATTTCTTTTGAAATAGAGTTTAGAGGAATCGCCAATTTTTTAGATTTACTTTTTAAATCAGTAACTCTAATAAAATCCCCTTGAATATCATTTTTTGAAATACGACTATAATTTCCAAAACGCATTCCTGTAGTACAACCAATTACAAATAAGTCTCTAACCCTTTCTAATCTTTTATTTTTTGAGAAATCGTGTTCATATATCTTTGTTACTTGTTCGATATTTAACGCAATTTCATCAGTTTGAAATTTTGGTGGTTTTTTGAAACCAATAAATTCATTATTGAATGTATATTTTTTGTGTAAAGCCCAAAAAAGAAAAGTTTTCAAAAGACCAATATCACGATGAACCGTATTTGCAGAATGATCCTTTACTTCAACACAATACTTTAGAAATTTGTTGTACAGTTTTTCATTGAAGTTTCCAAGACTAATTTTAATTTTATGATGATTCTGAAATTCAAAAAGTAAGTTTTTATTGTAAGTATATCTTGTTTTGGTAGATTTTGAAATTCCTTTTCCTGTATAATCATTAGATTTCTCTTCAATAAACTCTTCATAAAGTCTAAAAAAATCATCTTTAGTCTTGATTTTCTTAAATTCTTCGTCAAACCTTTGTCGAAGAATATCAATCGTTAATTCTTCATTAATATTTTTATATCGATTTACAATTTCTAGAAAAGAAGAACTGTAACGATCTAATTGCTTCTTTATACTTCTTTGATTATCAGCCTTAGCAGTTCTTCCATTCAAATCATTAGGTTGCCTAGTCTTCAAATCCCATTCTTGAGGCTTTATCTTTTCTCCAGTTGAGTAAATAAAACTTTTCTTTTCATTATCAAAATAAGATCGAAAATAAATTAGAGTTTCTTTGTGAGAGTTTGGTTCTTTTAATTTGAATGTGAAATTCATTAGGTGCTAATTTAGGTGCTAAAAATTCTATAAATGAATATAAAATTTACATATAATTATTTATGCAAATATATGTAATTTATTGATAAATAGCATTCCTATTAAAAGTAAGTGATAATACATTTCAATAGGTTCATTTCCCTTCCTCTCTGCAAGAAACCAAAACCTGTGCTAATGATTAGCACAGGTTTTTTTATGCCTAAAATTTTGGTACCTTTTCTCATAGGTATTTATACTCACTCTAATAATTGGTCATTTATACTCTACTGCAGGTGCCTTGTTCTTCGTTACTTTGAAATACAATCTAATCACCTAAAAAACAAATCAATATGACATCAACAAGTGTAAATGCAAATTCCTCAGGTCAGTTAGTACTTGGAAACGGAGCACAATTCTGGGTGTATCTTTCCCCACAAAATGATACCTCTAAAATGATTTCTACATGGCGTGTAACTTTTTCACAGGGAGACTGGAGCGACTTCATCTCAAGTGAAAATCCTACCAAACAGATTCAGACTCCCAATCTTTCCGGGATCTTTGAAATCAGAGTAGAATTATTAAGCGGATCTACCGGTACCTGGCGCCAGATTCCGCCTCAGGCCGGAAGTCATAATGAAATAGGCTGTAACTCCAACTGTGCTTCAATGGTAGGAATTGTTGCAGACAGTACAAATCCTCCTATCGGAGCTATTAATGCCCATTTCTGGACCACATGGGATGCTATGTGCGGAGTAAGACAGAACTAACAGATAAGTCAACCAGTCCATAAAACCAAATTGCCACAATATCTATATATTGTGGCAACTAATTTTTACACCTATACACTACAATATCAAATATTTACGTAATCATTTGATCAATGAGAGAGAGATTTCCTCAAATTACTAACAAGTTATACACATTTTATCCACAATTACAATACAGTTCTAAAAACTTAATCTTTAGAAAGTTTTATTCCTAAATCTATCCTAAATCAGGCCTTTACTTTGTCTTGTTTTTAAACAGTATTAAAAGATTTTGAATAAACATTCTATGAACAAAGCCTCTAATTTTGGTATTATAAAGTATTCTCTCTGCGTATCAACAGCATTCTTATCCGTCTCATGGTTTCGCAGTTATTTAAAATTAACAGTAAAACAATTATTCACCCTATTGAGCATGAAGAAATTTTTTGCAGGATTATTTTTATTGGGATGTTTAGGAACATCGATCAAAGCGCAGATCAGTCCACCTGGACTGGGAGATGCCAACAATGCATCCTGGGGAGCCTTCGGAGTGAAGCGACAACTCGACTCTTTGGGTAAAAAACAGGCTTTGAGCTACGTAGCCATCGGGAGAAAAAGCAGTCCGGATGATCATAATCTGTTTTCGAAGCAGGCGATCATTGTTTTAAATCATGAAGTTTATCATTCCTTTGCGCCACACCAGCAATATAGTTATGCATTAAGTTACCGACGTCAGCCACAGTATGAAAGTACAGCTCCTTATGATAAAGAAAGTACGGAACAGGAATTTAGAATTTACGGAAGATATGCCTATACTTTTGATCTCGGCAGGAAATGGAAACTTAAAAGTACCATACGCCAGGAATTCAGGAAATTTTTTGATGCAGACTTTTATCAAGTCGAAGAGGATTTTCAGTTGAGAACACGGATCAAGAATCAGCTCACCTATAATTTATCTCCAACAAACAATCAGAAACTGGCCTTGAGTGCAGAAGCCCTGTTTTCTATAAGCCATCTCAATGAGCAGGATTCTGAATGGAGTTCGTTTGGATATCGTGAAATGCGTATTGCGGCGTACTATATGTTTACAATTCCGAACTCTCCTTTTACTGTAGACATAGGATATATGGACGATCTGATCAGAGACAGCAGAAGTATTCATCATGGAGGCGTTCATTATCTGGCAGCCGACCTGGTATGGAATATTCCTTATAAAAAAAACAAGTAATACACATAAGCAAGTATTCATACAATTGCAATACAAAATCCCGATCATTACTGACCGGGATTTTTGGTTGAAAACATAAGTTTTCCGCAATATAATTAAGTATGAATGTTTGGTGTAAAATTTAGTTGCACAAAGTCAGAAACTGACGGCTCAACTGCACATTGAATTTGGCTTCCGCTCTTGAGCGTGCATAAATAGTCTGTTTAAAAGCATGCACAGTTTTTAATTTCTGGTCTATAAACTCTGCAATCTGAACAACAGAAAAAAGAAAATCCCTGTATACCGCCATATTAACGGTCTGTCCATAATAGGGAAGATAAGCTTTTAAAAATGGAATGGCTTTCTGATGACGGTTGTAGCTGATACAATACCCTACTCCTTCCATTGAGGTAATAATACTGTAATTATTAATATAGTCCTGAATATTTTTACTTCCATCAAGAGCATGCGCATTTTTTGAACAAAACTTATTGATCTTATCCAGAATATGCTGGGCATACTCCATCATGGAGATATTTTTAAATTCAAATACCTGATTCATTCCGCTGGATGGGGAAATTCCGTTTTCACTATCAATACAGAAAGAGATTCCTATTTTTTCATGATAGGGGAAAAAACAGTCTTTCACTTCAATGGAAGCATCGGGCTTTAGCATGTCATCTGCAAAGTTATAATACACATAGGGGCGATAAAGCTCTGCAAGCGCTTTCAGATAATCTGTTTCGCTGGTATTATGATATTCTTCAAACCATTTTTCAAGGTTATCGTAATAATTACTTTCAAAGTCGTTAAAGTTTAAGTAAAATGGCAATTCCATAGCTCTGTAATTTTGATATGACAAAGCTATATGTGTAATGCGACAAAACTTGACGTAATATATTTTTTGTAAAAAGATTTTTGTCAATGGTCAATTTTTGCTTCGCAAAGTCAATCGTCAATCATAATTAACGATAAAGTTCGCAAGGTTTATTGATATACAGAATTTATCAGTTCGCAAAGGCACTCCGTTCAGCCAAAGACCTTAGTGTGTACATTGCTGAGTGAAACGCCTCTGCGGTCGAAAAAAAAGTAAACATCATAAAAACTTTGCGAACACCACGTTTAATTACATACGAGCTTATAAAATTCACAAGCGCAGCGAATTGACCATTCACCATTGACACTTATTTATCATAATTCTTCATAATGTACTCAAAGTAGTGGATCATTTTCAGATAGTTTTCAATACTAAGATATTCATTGGTACTGTGAATACTCTGCTGCTCGGCACTGTTGATCTTAATCGGCATGAACCTATAGACGTTTTTGCTTACAATTTCATATTTACCGGCATCGGTTCCAGCCATAGTAAGATAAGGGGTAACAATGGCTCCTGGATGAATTTCTTTCACTCCGGCTTCTATCATTTTAAAAGCTCTTGTATTGGTTGGGGAAATAGCAGAAGCTTCTCTTGTATTATCAATTTCTTCTACCTCAACATCAAAACCTTCAGTCGATTTAGCAATATGATCTCTTACATCTTTCACCGAATTTCCGGGAAGTAATCTGAAATTAACCACAAATTCCACTTCTGGAGAAAGGACGTTAGTTCCATCACTTCCTTTCATCATCGTTAAAGCTGTTGTGGTTCTAAACAAAGCATTGGTTGTATTATTTTTGGTAAGCTGGGAAATCAGTACCGGTTTTAAAAGCCATTGATTCGCCAGTGCCATTCTTGTGGCAAAAGGCATTTCACCTCCGATATTCGTAAAAAATTCTTTGATTAAAGGGGTAATAACAGGTTTCATCTGGTGATCTTCCAGACGCTGCATGATAACAGCAGCTTTTCCGATTGCGCTTTCCATAGGAGGCATAGAAGAATGTCCACCCAGCCCTTTTACTTTGATTTTTGCAGAAAGAAACCCTTTTTCAGCACATCCTACTACGGCAACGTCTGTATCAATTCCGGCTACATTTCCTTTTCTCATAATCAATCCCCCTTCGTCATAGACCGCATCGAACTTCAATCCCTTTTTCTTAAAATAATCGGCAATCTGAATCGCTCCTTTCTTTCCGCCTACTTCTTCATCAAAACCGAAAGCCAGATAAATATCACGCTGTGGAATCTGTTTGTTTTTAATCATAGAATTCATGGATTCCATCAAGGAAAAAAGCATTCCCTTCATATCTATGGCACCTCTTCCGTAGATTCTTCCGTTGGCAACAGCTCCTGAAAAAGGGGCAAATTCCCAATCTTCTGCGACTTTTGAAACGGGTTCTAAAGGTTTATCATCCGGACGGAATACATTTGGATCATTATTCTTTATATCAGCATCTCCGGGAGGAACTACGTCCATATGGGAAAGGAATAAAATAGGCTCCAGCGAAGAATTGCTTCCTTTAAGTCTGAACACCAGTCCATATTGGTTGACCTCAACATTTTCTGTATTCTGATAGACTAACGGATAAGATGTTTTTAAATAGGTTTTGAACTGTTCAAACGGTGCATAATCAAATTCACCCAAACTTCCTGTAGAAACGGTGGGTACTTTTATTCCTCCTGAAAGTCTCATCACTGCAGAATCATTTTTTATGGGTTTCCAGCCCTCGCCTGCCCCGATATTATTTTTTTTAAACGGATAGGTGTAGGTTTTGATCAATATGACAGCAGCCAGAATGACAACGATTCCCAAAAGGATTAAAAGAATTTTTTTCATAGCGGATAGTTTGTGAAGTGATTTTATTCTATAAATATAACAAAGTATTTTATGCCCAACAATATAAAGTCTGGCTTTTTCATCAATGGAATATTACTGCAGATTTTTCGGAGTATAGATAACGAAGCGTTTTTTTATTGTAACGCACAGCTTTCTATTCTTACAACTAAATATAAGGGAACAGAGCTGCAATCAACAAGTTAATTGGAGGGAGCTTGGTGATTATAGTAACGCTGTTAGTTTGTTTTTAACGCAAAGGCACAAAGTTTTTACTGCTGATGTATATGTAAGGTGCAAGAAGATCAAAGATTTTCAGCAGGGAATTCCAATAACATTCTTTTCTCTTAAAAATGATGATGATGATTTTCGCACCGGTGCGGTTCTTTTAATTCAGGATTTCGTTCATTTCGGTTAAAATGATAGGTTTTCCATCTGTGATTACGATGGTATGTTCGTGCTGGGCCATATAACCGCCTTTATTGCCTACCATGGTCCAGCCGTCTTTTAATTCTACAGCGATATTGGAATCGGTGGAAATAAATGTTTCAATAGCCACCACAGAGTTTTTCTTGAAACGTCTGGAATCATAGCGGTTTCTGTAGTTCAGCAATTCGTCAGGCTGTTCGTGTAAGCTTCTCCCTACGCCATGGCCTGCAAGATTCTTAATAACTTTAAGACCTCTCTTCTTTGCTTCTGTTTCCATTAACAATCCTATGTCTGCTATTTTCACACCGCCTTTGATATTGTCGATAGCTTTTCTTAAAATTTCTTTGGAAGCTTCCACCAATTTTTGATGTCCGTGAATATCTTCTCCGATCACAAAAGAACCTCCGTTGTCTGCCCAATATCCGTCCAGTTCTGCTGAAACATCAATATTGATCAGATCGCCTTCTTTCAAGATCCTCTGATCTGTTGGAATCCCATGGCAGAATTCATTATCCACGCTGATACACGTCCATCCTGGAAATCCATACGTAAGATAAGGTGCTGATTTTGCTCCGAAACTTTCCAGTATTCTGGCTCCATATTCGTCAAGATCTTTGGTGGTCATGCCGGGTTTGGCGTAATCCATCATCTTCTTCAGCGTATAGGCAACAGCATCACTTACTTTTTGCATTCCGAGCATCTGATCTTCGTTGGTGATTGACATCGTTTTGTTTTGATTGTTATTGAGAACTACAAAGTTAGGAAATTTAAATATTACCTTATGCCCTGTTTCCAATCCTTACATTCATTTATTGAAAATATAGTGATTACCCCCTTCACCAACCCCCTCTACCCCCTTACCCAAGGGGGTAGATCCAGTTATCTAAGGGGCTATAAGTTGTTCCATAACGGTCTCCAGCTGCTTGAATAAGGGGTGACAGGCACTTATAGAACGGTATGGAGACTGTTAAGGAAGGGGTTACAGGCTTTTCCGAAGAGGCTGAAGGGGGGTCAATAACGGTCTCCAGCTACTTGAATAAAAGGCTATAGGGACTTATGAAAACAGTTGAGACGGTTGTAAAGTAGTGATATCTATTTGATAAAGTGTCCGAAGATACTTACAATAATGTCTGAAGGCATTTCTTAAGTGGTTGGAGACCGTTTACGAAATGGTTATAGCAAATTAATAAGCGACTGCAGACATTTGCTGGAGTGACTGAAAACACTTCCGAAGCTGCTGGAGACCGTTTATAAAAAATACACTTCTAATAAAACGAAAAACCACTGCACAGCAGTGGTTTTGTTTATTTGTGGGTACGAGCGCGAATTCTTTTTAATATTTTCTTTTAAAAAAAAATCTATAATAAATATAAATTACTATAAATAATATTATAGAAACAAGTGAAACTAGATTCGCGTTATTTAGATTAAATACGACATTGATAAAAAAAAATACCAGAAGATAAATTACTACGAATGTAATAATAAAATTTATTAATAATCTCATATATTAAGGTTAAATTTATTTAATATTTACATTTGAATCACTTGGGCTACTTACATTAATGTATCCCTGGCGACTGTACGAATCCTTTCGTGTGGTTTAAAAACCAAAGATCAAAATATCAGATTGAATTCCTATTTTTTTATGATCTTATATTTTTAACAAAAGCTCTTTTATTATTCTGAATTAATATATCAACATCACACATGATAGATATTAAATTGATAGTATTTCCACAATAAGTATTCTTCCGACAGTGGGGTATTTCAATAGCTCCTTCGCTGTTTTTGGTAAAGCTTACCCTGGCATTGCCAAGGTGATTTCTATACTGGTAAATATAACGGTTTCTCTAGAATAGAAAGTAAAAGCCACTGTTTTTGCAGTGGCTTTTATTCTTACCTGCCACACGAAAGGATTCGTGCGGAGCGGGGGAGAGCTAAAAGCTCTCAACGTGTGGGAAATAAAAACTATTTGATGATCTTCTCTGGAAAAAAGTCCTTTAAGTCCATAGCGTAAATTATAGGAGTACACTTTTTTTCAATATTATTTCCTTTAGGTATCTTCGGAATATTACTCAAAATATCATTAATGTTTTCATAAATAAGATTATCTCTTAGATCAATGTCTATTAAATTACAATAATTTTTAGTGTCTTGTATTGTAATCCATGCCTTATAAACTTCATTTTTTGGTGGTGGTAGTGGCATATAATGATATTTTATAAAATACTCGTAATTGAAATCTTTATCTAGTACAGTCATTGAAGAAACAAACATATATTTATCATTAGAACCTGTATATAAAATGATATTATAGATATTCGTTTTTGCACGATATATCATCTGTTGAAAATTAATAAGTATACCTTTATTATACATCTTCGAAAAAAAGATAACCTTTGCTATACCATGAGTTCCTATTCCTTTTTTTAAGTTAAAATCTCTTCTGTTTACTATATAATAAATACTATAATCGCTATTATCAGATATTTTTACGAGATTCTGTTTTTGCGTTTTTGAATTAATTGAAAATTTCTTGTTCTCAATATCAGACATTTTTATTTGAGAAAAGACATTTGTACTGATAGCAAAAACTACCAAAAATATTATTCTATTTAATTGTTTTAACTCCATATTTTGTCATTATAGTCTTCTGCTCTTGAAGTCGAGCATTATAGGAAAGGAATTGTTTTTATTACTGGCTTAAAGTCAGGAAACTTTACGAAGCGCGGCATTACCAAGGTGATCTCTATACTTGTACTGGTAAATATAACGGTTTCTCTTGAATAAAGGTAAAAGCCACTGCCAAAAACAGTTGCTTTTTGTTTTATACACGGACACGAGGGAGACACTACCGCCAGCTAGTATAAATTCAAATCTTCATGGTATAAATGCCCCACAACTATTAACTGCTTTTACCAACTCTCCTTTTTTCTTAATTTTTATATTATTTATGGTTAACTCATTAAACCCAATTATCACATATTTTGTTCCTGACTTAATTTTACTTGTTTCTATAATACTATCTTTAATTATATTTTTAAAAAAATTACATGAAGTAACTTTATTTTTCTCAGCAAGAATAATATCATCTCGTACGGTAAAAACATAATAGTCACTAGTAGAATCAATTGATAAAATTTTTATTTTATTAGATTCGATTGTAGTTTTCTTTGAAACACTTGTACAAGAATATATACCTACTGTAAATAGAAATATTGTTAATATAGTTCTATAAAAGTCTAAATTAAAGTTCGTTTCCATACATAAATAAAATCTTCTTATTCCCTCTCTCCCACCGGCTATCGCACGCACCCCTTCCTTCGCGTAGTTTAAAACTATAGTATAGTTTTCCCACGATGGACTCGTTCTACAGCGGGTGCACTTCAGGAGTGCCTTCGCTGTTTTTTGCAAAGCTTACTCTGGCATTGCCAAGGTGGTCTCTGTACTGGTAAATATAACGGGTTCTTTAGAATAGAGAATAAAAGCCACTGCAAAAACAGTGGCTTTTTGTTTTATTCACGGACACGAGCGAGACGCTCGCGCCAGCGGGTACTCGCTCTAACAGTGGGAAATGTATAACTGATTTTCACAAACCATTACCTTCCGTAAAATCTCTTTTTAATTTATCTTTAAAATCTTCAAAGTTAGCATGAAAAAAATAGGGTGGAGGTGTAGCAAACCGAAATATTAGCTCGTCCATAAGAAAAGCAACTCTTTCCCAACAGTTATCTTCGTATTCATCAAAGTTATACTTATGATGTATATTCTTGCTAAATTCAACAAAATCTTTTTCTGTCAAATGATATTTATTTTTGTACAGATTTATGTATTCAAATATTGAAAAGAAGAAATCTCTATATTGATCTATAGTAAGCCTAGAGAGATTTTCTGGATTAAATTCAATATATAATTTTTCTAGGATTTTTCGTATAATAATATCTCTTTCTTCCATATAATTTCTTTACCATTTTTTATATACCATTACCTTTCGTGACATTTCTTTTCATTTTATATTTGAGATGATTTCTATACTAGTAAATATAACGGTTTCTCTAGAATAGAAAGTAAAAGCCACTGTTTTTGCAGTGGCTTTTATTCTTACCTGCCACACGAAAGGATTCGTGCGGCGGGAAGAGGTTTCAATTTACATGTCCTTTTTCAAATATTCTTTATCTAATACTTTTTGTTTAAAAATTCTGTCCCTACTAGTTTTACCTGTATAGATAAATAAACTAAGGGTGAGCAAAACTATAATAATAAAATAATAATAATATTTTTTATCATAGTATTCATTTAAATCATAGAATCCTTCTCTATACAAATAATATGCTATAATAATAGCAATAATTGCAAAGACAAAAAAATACAATTTTCCAGGAAGAAATGTATAGCTACTATCATATATTTGGCATATTAAAGTGTAGATACTTATAATCATAAAGAAAAATATAACTAAAAAAACTGAAAATGTAGAAAATTTAGTTATAGCTTTTCCTCCCTTCTCCGATTTATCATAGTATAGATAAATATGATAAAATAATAATCTTAAAAATTTAATCATTTTAAAATGCGGGTTTGTTATCGTTATAATAATATTCATAAGCTGCAACTCCACCAAAATATACTAATGATGCAGCAGCTCCCCATGGTCCAAGAAAGCCTACAACTCCCATTATTCCATCAGCTATAGCTCTAGTATCAGAAATCTTTCCTTGAGACCATTGGTAGCCAGTATTTACTAAACCGGCAACACCAACTGCTTTTCCTAATACATTAAGACCTTTTGATGTAACTCCCAAAGCTTTAGCAGATAGGGGTAATCTAGTACTTATTATTTCTGCGAAAATACGACTTTTGGATATACTTGAAGCAGCATTCCATTTTTTCAAGCCCCAAGAAACTAACTGAGAAGATCCTTCAACAGTGCCTGCGATGGTAGTAAATGTTTTAGGGTTGTCTTGAATCCAATTAAGACCTTCCTCTACAAATTTCCCATAATCAATAGGACCATAATTAGAAATCTTAGCTCTATGATGTACTCCTAGATCTAAATCACTATAGATATCATCACCCATTCTATAGGCGTTCTGAGTTGGAATGCCTGTCCACCATCTCACTTCAGTATCACCGAAGCTAAGTCCAGACATTGTTCCTCCATTTTTAAAATAATTTAACATTTTAGCAGCATCATTTCCACTAAAATAATAGCCAGAACCTCCACCATCTCCACTATTCGACATGGTTTTTAAATTATTACCAAATCCTGCACTTTCATAAGAACTGCCAAACCAGCTGCTTCCATATAATGTCGTATTCTGATCAAAATTCCAGAATAAGGCAGAATCATGCTCCCTCTGTGAGGCGGACACATTCTGTCTTCCATCCGGATCAATAAACATCACAGGATTATTATAAGCATAGGCATAGGTACTCCATCTTCTGGATGTTTCTGCCAGCGGATCTATTACACCCCATCTTCCAAGGTCAGGCATATACATTCTTGCTCCATAATCATACATTCCGCTTTCCTGAAGCTCCTTTCCGTTGTACTTGTATTGATAAGCATTCTGCGTCGTAGCGGTATAATTATGCATCATTCCGAAAGGATAATAATTATTCACTTCTACTATTTCACCAGGCTTCCAATCATCAATACAAAATTTTCCTGTACAAATGGAGGTATAATATCTTCTTGGCTGGATGATCCCATCTCCATTTGTATCGGTATAACTTAACCTTAAATTTCCCAGATGATCTATGTTGTAAATATAACAGTTTCTCTAGAATAAAAAGTAAAAGCCACTGTTTTTGCAGTGGCTTTTATTCTTACCTGCCACACGAAAGGATTCGTGCGGGGGGCGTGGGGCTTTTTGTTTTATTCACGGACACGAGCGAGACGCTCGATCCAGCGGGCGGATTTATTCCTGTTTTAAAATTGGAGTATTGAAAACCAACATTCCAATTTATTGCCAACATGTTTAAAATATTTCCCCTTTTCGAAAACTAATCAAGTACAATTATTTTTTTTCTTTAAACCAATTTTCTATTTCACTTTGTAAAGACTGTGGTCTTCCAGTCTGATCTGCGGGATAATTTTTCTTTCTCTCTTCAAATATTTTTTTTCTATTATAGTTCCCCACAATAAATGTGAATGAGGCAGAAATAATAATGTATGCTATTATTAAGACACCACCTTTTTTATCTTTTTGAAAATTATAGTTCAAAAATTTTTGAGCTCGAACAAATAAAAGATGATTGAGAATGCCAGTTAATAATATGCCAAGTACAATATATTTAGTCGATGGAATTAATTGTATATTATAAAAAAAACCTACCAACCCTATTAAAGTTATTACATTAATACTTATAAGTGTTGTACTAACTGCTGTAGCACTAAATAATGCTTCAAATTCATTTTCATTCTGCTTATCTTTATAATATCTATAAATTCTGAATAATAAATAATAATATGCTTTCATGTTTGAATTTTAATTTTCTCCTGGTTTTGTGAATACTGATCTGCCAGTTGAATATTCATATAAAAATTTTCCACCAAAATAGATAAGGCTTATAGGGGCTCCCCAAGGAGTAAAACCAATAACTCCCATTGCCAAGTCAAAACCGGCTTCTATACCAGTAATGTCTCCTCTCACCCATTGAGCTACAGTTACCGCCATTCCTACACCACCTACAACTTTTCCTGCTATAGAATACGCAGAAGTTGCTTTTCCAGCAGCTGCATATCCGTTTCTAAAACCTTGTACTCCCCTTATGAATTTGCCATTAGCCCCCTTTTCTAAAAGTTGAGTAGATTTAATAATACCTTTTGCATCTACCCAATGATACTTACTGTAAATACTTTTTTCTAAAGCGTAATATGTAATTGCCCCGGCAGTCATAGTATTTCCTACATGCCCCCAATCAAAACCTTCCTGAGGAGGTAAATAATTCGAAGGTGTCATGATTTCAGCACCACTATTCTTCGAAATCTTAGCTCTATGATGTACTCCTAGATCTAAATCACTATAGATATCATCACCCATTCTATAGGCGTTCTGAGTTGGAATGCCTGTCCACCATCTCACTTCAGTATCACCGAAGCTAAGTCCAGACATTGTTCCTCCATTTTTAAAATAATTTAACATTTTAGCAGCATCATTTCCACTAAAATAATAGCCAGAACCTCCACCATCTCCACTATTCGACATGGTTTTTAAATTATTACCAAATCCTGCACTTTCATAAGAACTGCCAAACCAGCTGCTTCCATATAATGTCGTATTCTGATCAAAATTCCAGAATAAGGCAGAATCATGCTCCCTCTGTGAGGCGGACACATTCTGTCTTCCATCCGGATCAATAAACATCACAGGATTATTATAGGCATAGGCATAGGTACTCCATCTTCTGGATGTTTCTGCCAGCGGATCTATTACACCCCATCTTCCAAGGTCAGGCATATACATTCTTGCTCCATAATCATACATTCCGCTTTCCTGAAGCTCTTTACCATTGTATTTGTACTGGTAAGCGTTTTGGGTAGTCATTGTATAATTATGCATCATCCCAAAAGGATAATAATTATTCACTTCTACAATTTCCCCCGGTCTCCAGTCATCAATACAAAATTTACCACTACACATAGAAGCATTATATCTTCTTGGCTGGATGATCCCATCCTTATTGGTGTCTGTATAACTAAGTCTCACATTTCCGAGATGATCTTTATAATTATAGACATAGCGTTCATTCAGTACATCATAATATCCTTCTGTTGTGGGAATGATCCTTAGTTTTAAAACCGGGATCTCATTCGGGTCAGGCTGGAAGACTCCCTCTCCATTCCATGATTCTATTTGGAAGGTAGATTTATACTGAAACCCGTCCAGATAATCCGTTTCTATATCTCCAAAGAGCTTCTTTACCTTTACACCATCCGCTCTGTAGGTATATTGGGTTACTTTAGCGTTTTGGGTAATTTGTTGCGGTAAATTTAGATAATTATATTGAATCGCAGAAATACCTTTATCAGGGTTGCTGATCATATTTCCGTTTCCGTCTGAGCTGTCATTATCATAGCCTATGGTTCCGGGATTAGCCATATAAGGATAACCTGATGGGTTTTGTTGCTCATCGGTAACCCTGATCAGTTTATTTCCTGTGTAATCGTACTTCAGATTATCTATGGCCAGAGCGGTTGTATTTCCAATGGCCAATTCTCCGGATCTTTTCAGTCTCGTGATATTTCCGTTCAGATCATATTCCATACTTTCAAAATACTCTTTCGCCGTTTCTTTTCCTGCTTTTTGGTAAAAGCCTGCAGAAAGTCTGTTTAAGGCATCGTAAGAATAGCTGTATCTTTTCAGAGGCTCATTTTCTTCCGTCAGCGTCTTCCAGGATACTTCGGCAATATTTCCGTTAAACCTTGGCTTCACCTTCAAATTAGGATAATCAGGATTGGGAGTTTCCAACCCTTCTACCTGGTTATAATTCATCTTATATCCGAAAAGATCATTCCCAAGATTAGCAGGATCATTGATCTGAGTCATCCACCCTCGGATATTATACTGGTAGTCAATCGTCTGAAGAGGCTGAGAGATCTGGGTTCCGCCCACTTTTTTATTTAAAAGCTGGGAAAGCTCGTTATAGGTGTTTTGCGCAAGGATCTCTACGGTATTATTATCAATCTGATGCTTGTGTACCAGCAGTCTGCCCTGGCTGTCATACTCATAATTTTGGGTAATGGTTTTTTCAGGATCACCCGCCAGCCTTTTATGATAAGCTTTGGTTTGTTTAATAAGTCCTGCAAAATCAATTTCAGACTCAGTTTTGGTATATCCTCCTAAATGATTGATGGTATGCGATCCTACTGCTCTTCCTTTGGTATCATACCAGATATAGTTCTTTGTCCAGCCATTATCTTCAATATTTCTTACATAAGCAGCTGTAGGCATGGTTTTCGTGCTGATCACACTGCTTTGGGCATCCTGAGAAAGAATATCCTGCCCCATTATCTGAGTGGGCGCAGTAGGAGTTCCAGCAGGATAGGTATCATAATAATTAACACTTAATACCTGACTGACAGTGGTAGGTGTGGCAAGTTTAGTATAATAAACAGCCATACCATTTAAGGTCAGTCCTGCTGTTGCAGCCCTGGTTTCATATAAAACAGTATTGATATTGGCACTGTTTTGTATTGTTACCCTGCTTGCTGTATTATTTGTAATTCCGGTATAAACAATTCTTCCAAACTGGTCATATTTGGTAAAGAGCCATTGCCCTTTTCCTTTAAGCGCTGCATCCTGAACCAGAATAACCTGATCAGCTTTGTTATACACCAAATATTCCCAGCCCTTCCCAGGTAGTTTCTTTTCTACCAGTCTGTTCCATCCGTCATATCGGTATTGGTAGCAAAGATTATCCAGCGTGGAAGCAGAAACCGCCCCGGAAACAGAAGCCAGCGGCGGAAGAGTATACGCCAATTGGTTGAATTCATTATACACATAATAAGTATCCGCCTTTTCGGTAGCGCTGAGCATTTTCCTGGCAAGAATCATTTGTCCCTGCTTGTTGGTAAACTCTATGGTAACATTACCGTCTTCATCAGTTACCATGTTTTTGGCTAAAGTATTGACGGCGTAGTTTCCATTGTTGGAAAGAATACTGTTTGTTCTTCCTTCTACCCATGTGGTAGTCACAGTATATTTTGTGACCTCACCATCTTTGTTGGCATCATAAGAAAACAGAATGGGTTTATTACTCCAGGCATTTCCTAAAGGAACCTGCTGTTGTATCCTTTGCAGCGGAGAATTTTCCACGAGTTTCTCAGAATAAATCTTTTCATTACCGTATAGAGAGGAGGCATTGGCAAGCGGAGAGGGGTAAAACGCTCCGTTTTGTGTTCCTGTCTGTGGTACTGGAAGATAATCTTTTACCTGTCTTCCATAGGTATCATATTCTATATGGCTTACCACATCATTTCCCAAAGGAGAAGCTTTAATGGCTACGCCCTGTACCGGTCTTCCCCAACTGTCAAAATACTGTACATTTTCTGAAGTTTTGGTACAATCGTTATTCAGACATGTTTTGCTGTAAATATAATTTTCAGAAGCCGTTAGGTTGGTCTGCGCAAAGCTGAATGTCACAAACAACAGACTGAGTATATTTAAAAAATTTTTCATGGTATTGTGCTTATTGTTTGTTGTGATACTGATATTCTTTTATGGTTTTATACGAGATATTTCCCCCTGCATCTTTTTCCATTTTTTTTGCCTTCTTCAGTCTTCCTGCATCATCATATTCATACACTTCCCTGAAACCTGATGGCGGAGTTGTACTTGTCATCCCTACTAAAGGATCATAAGAATAGGTGGTGACAACATAATTTGCCAATGCCGGATTTTGCCTGAATGTATCAAGGGCATTAATAAGATTTTGTTCTGACTGTTGTGGAGTCATTCCCTGAGGCTGGATATAATCGTCATTGGAAGCATTTACAATAGCCGTGATAGCAGACTGCGGGATGTCGGATAACTTGGCTCTGTCTATTTTGGCAATGAGTTGTGTTTTATTATATCCATAAATGAAGGTCGTGGAAATTCCCACTGCGGATGTAATCTGCTGAAGATTTCCTTTATCATCGTATAAATCAAATGTTCCGGTTTCCTTCTTAGAGCCGTCTGCAATATTGGTTACCAATACAGAGGTAGGCATAAGAAGGGAAGGATTATTGTACAATGTTTCTGCTCTGGACAGTATTTTCCCGTTTTTCTTTTCTTCTGTAATCACAGGAACCCCTGTCATGTAGGCATTTTCAAGTTTCTGGTAAGCAGCCAGCCCTATTGGATATGTATAAGTCTTTTCAGCAATATCAGTATCTGTAGTCATCTTCGTATAGATGGGTTTTAAGTTAGAACCGCTGACTGTAGTTTCAGATTTACTTTCCAAAAATCTTCCTCCAGGATAGAAAGCCTTATTGGTGTTGATGCTTTTCTTTATGTAGGCGGGTTTTGAAGTCATTTTGGAACCTGCTAAGAAGCTATATTCGTTATCGGAAAAATTATCCAGTTCATAATCATACAATTCTGTGGTCAGAAGGGTATTCTGATCATCATAATTTTCTTTTTTGGAAAGCAGTCCTCCTTTGGTGATATTGTAATAAGGCCAGAAATATTCAGGGGATGATCCTCCTACGGTTTGCTGTTTCGGATAATCATCTGGATTTTTAAATGTATAGCGTACAGACCCCTTACCCGCTTCTGATACTTTTACATTTTTATACAATACATATGTAGTTCCCACATCATCATCACTGTCTTTTTCATTTTCAAATAAATATCCGCTTGCACTGTCAGGCAGATCAAAAGAATCATAAGTGTAATTTACAGTTCTCTGTGGAGTTGTATCATTGATATCTTTATAATACTTAATATTTTTTATTCTGCTTTTTCCTAGTTGTCTGGCATTTCTGAAAGGTCCGGGATTTAATTTCATTTCTAAAGCGTTGAAAGTCCCATTGGCTTTTGCTTCTCCTGTGCGTACGATTTCCAGGGTATAATCTCCCGGATAATTATTCAGTTTATATTCTTGATTAAACAAGTTATTAGTGACTGTAAAAGTTGGAATAATAATCTCCGATCCTCTTTTTAAGGTAATCTTCAGGTTATGTTCTTTAGGTTTAAGCGGCGGCGGCGGTGGGTCCGGACGTTCATAATCTGTAATATTGAGGACAAATTTGAAGTTTTTCTTTACCTGCTGATTTCCCGGGATATTAAAACTATAAATCAGAGATTGTGTAGTATTGATCCCCCCATTAACAATAGTGGATAAATACTGAATATTGGGATACGTAACATCAAGCTCTCCGGCAAGAAATGCAAGAAATGCAGGATCACTGAAATTAAAATATAATTCTCCTAATTCATAATTATATTCAGCTACCCCACCTGTAGGAGATATCATTTTTTTTAATGCTCCATCACCTGAAGGATCGGTGTAAATAAAAGTGTTTTTTTCTATAGAAGTCCCGTTTTTATCATTTTTGATAACAGAATTCAGTATCCTTTTCTTCTGTGCAGCTGCAGTTCCTACAGAAAGCATGGTATAATTAAATGCATAAGAATATAACGTTTCTCCGGCAGGATTTTTCATATATATTTTTTGTAAACTATAGGGATCACTGGTGGCCTCTGCATTTGCATCTTTATTTTCCAGCGTTTCATCATATATATAGTCAAATGCTACCTGCCCTTTGCGGCTGGTGATGGTTTTGATTTTATTCTGCTGGAAGATTAAGTACTGATTATTGGTTCCTTTATATTTTGTTTTTTTATCATAGGTTACCGCTGCTGTTTCTACCCCGATAGGATTCAGAATTCGGGTAAGGTAGTAAGCTGTTTTGTATTCATTTCCCATAAAAAACTCTCCACAGCTATATCTGGCAGCATCAAAATCTGTAAAAATATATTGGTATCCGTTATCTGCGGTAATGGTAAAACTATCTGCTTTAAAAGTTGCGGTATTACTATTTCTTACATAATCAATTTTGACATGATTAGGGGTAAGATTAATCAGGGTAAATGTATTATTTACAATATCCCTTTTTATACTGAACTTTCCGGATAATCCCGGAAGATTATAGTAGTAGATATCATCAAATTCATTTTTCAGATAATTGGCAGAACTCGCATTATCATAGCATTCATCCAGCTCGTTAATAATCTTTTTATAGATCACGGCAGCTCCGAAGAATGACCAGCGTGACCCTACATCACTTGCTGTACCGGTAGGGTAGACACTTTCTGTATTATAACCTAAACCCATCGGCCATGCCATATCATCTGAAAGCGGTGCATTCAGAAGAGGAAGTCCTATTTCAGGAAGCCCTGAGGATAATGACATGGGTACATCGGAATAACGGGACATGGCAGCCATGGATGGCGACGCAACAGGAGTCGTTACAACATCTCCGACACTTTGCTGAGAATATCCCTTTTGTGCCATCATGGACAATAAGGATACTAGTATCACTTTTCTTCTCATCAGTTTATTTCTTAATTAATTTGGCATTCGCCGTTTTGTTGATATCAGTTTTTATTGTGATCAGATAAGCTCCCTGCACCAAAGCCTGGGTATTGATCTTCGTGACTCTGTTTTTAGTTTTTATACTTTGGAGCTGTCTTCCACTCATATCATATAACAGAATATCTGCTTCTTTAAAGTCGTTGAATCCTATTTCTACATAAGCGTAGTCAGAAACAGGATTTGGATAGATCTTGATATCGTATTTTTCAATCAGCTGATCAACTTGTTTGTCTCCCAGTTTTACAATTTTCCAGTTTTCTTTACCCAGCTCTTCTGCACTGGTTCCGGCAAGAATAATGGAACCGTCTCTGTTGAGTTTTAAATCAGAAAGTCTTTCTTCCTTTTGTCTGGATTCTCCTTTTACGTGTTTTCTCCACTGCTCATTACCATTTTGATCTAAATACAGCATCCAAAAGGTTTCATCATCAGTTTGAATTCTTCCTTCAGCCTGGGTGTAACCTCCTAATAAAAATCCTTTAGAAGATTTATCGTCAGCAGAATGAAGAACACTCATACCCATCAAAATATCTCTGTTTTTGAAATTGTAGGATTTCTGCCACTGCTCTTCTCCTCTTTCATTGAGAGCAATCAGCCATAAGTCTGTTCCTTCTTCAATGCCTACGGTTTTGTTTCCTGATCTTTCTGATCTTGATTCTCCACCAATGATAAAACCTGTAGAGGTTAGTGCAAGGGTTCTCAAATGATCATCTCCTTTGCCTCCGAAGTTCTTTTCCCATTCTACTTTTCCGTTTTTGTCCAACTTGACAATCCAGTAATCACCCTCACCAAAGTTTTCAGTTTGTTTCGAGTTGCGGGATTCGGGATTCGGGTTTTGAATCTTTGATGCAGAACCCGCATCTCGCATCCCGGAATCTTTTTCAGAACCAGAAACACGAACCTCGGAACTTCTTGAATAAATCCCCAGTAACGCTCCTCCATCTCTCGTTGGAATCATCTTCTCTACTTCATCTAAACCTTTTCCGCCTAAAATTAATTGGGAGAGTTCTTTCCCGTTTTTATCGAGTTTGGTAATCCAGACATCTTTAGAGCCATAGCCTTTTGCTGAATTCTGTACGTTTCCGGCCACAAAAAATCCTAAATCAGTAGTCTGGATAACCGCTCTGGCTTCTTCATCAGAAGAACTTCCCAAAGTTTTCTGCCATAATTCATCCCCAAATTCATTGATTCTGATCAGCCAGATATCTGAACCTCCTTTGGAATCGTCTTTTTTGTCTAACCCTTTTCCGGAATAAGATGTTCCGGCCAAAAGAAATCCTCCATCCTGAGTAGTAACGGTAGCAGAAAGATAATCATGGTTCTGTCCTGAGAAATATTTCTCCCAGACTTCTTGACCTTGTTGATTGAGTTTTAGTAAATGAAAATCATAACCGTTATTGGGCTTACTGCCTGAAGCCTGTTGCTTATTGCTTTGAATAGAACTTCCTGTGATCAAATATTGTTGATCAATGGTTGTGGTGACCTGGCTTAGAAAATCCTGGGTAGAGGATTGGATGTCTTTTTGCCACACCACTTCCTGGGCAGATATGCCCAGGATCGTGCATAAAGTGAATGCACTGAGATAAAGTTTTCTCATTCCCGTGTTGTTGTTTTTTGAGTTAGTAATTAGTTTATTAAAACGCAGCGAATTTAGTACTTTTTAAGACACAAAAATTGATATACTTCAACCTACTATAAATCATGCTATTAATAATTAGATTTTCTATATATTGTATTGCAATTTGTATCATTATGATGCAAAAATATCTACTCACGGCGACAGAACCTGTCGTATTAAAAATAAAAAGGCCAACTCAAAAGAATTGACCCTTCCAAAAAACATTAACTGTTTATTGATAGAATTATGATGTTTTATTTCCAGCCTCCACCTAAACTTTTATAGATGTCGACTACAGTACTGAGCTGTTTCTGTTTTGCTTCGATAAGCTCCATTTTAGCATCCAATGCATCTCTCTGATTCAAAAGAACTTCAAGATAATCTGCTCTTGAATTACGGAACAACTGATTAGCAATATCAATAGACTGATCCAGGGCTTTGGTTTCCTGAGACTTCAACTGATAATACTGGTCAATATTTTTAACCTTTGACATTAAATTGGCAACGTCCAGATAAGCATTCAAAATGGTTTTATCATATTCGTACAATGCCTGAACCTGTTTTGCATCTGCCGTCTGAAAATTAGCTTTTATCGCACTCTTATTAATGAGTGGTCCAGCCAGCTCACCCACAAGATTGTAAGCTATTGATTCTGGTAATTTAACAAGATAGGATGGTTTGAAAGCTTCCAGTCCTAAGGTTGCAGAAATTTCCAAAGAAGGATAAAATTCTTTTCTTGCAGCTTCCACATCCAGTTTTGATGCTTTCAATTCCAGCTCTGCCTGCTTGATATCAGGACGGTTGGCTAATAACTGAGATGGGATTCCGGTATACACTGTGGGAGGAATGGTAGACATAAAGTTTTCCTTTGTTCTCACAATCGGTTGTGGATATCTTCCCAGTAAAGCAGTAATTTCGTTTTCCTTCTCTGTGATCTGCTGACGAATTGTATATTCTGAAGCTTTGGATTTCGCCAACTCTGCCTCAAATTTCTTCACAGCAAGCTCCGTTGCTGCAGCGGCTTCTTTCTGAATTTTGGAAATTTCCAATGCTCTCTGCTGAAGCTTGATATACTGCTGTATAATATCCAATTGATTATCAAGTGCTAATAACTCATAATAATTATCCGCAACTTCTTCAATAAGATTCGACAAAACAAAGTTTTTCCCTTCCACTGTAGAAAGGTAATGAGCTACTGCAGATTCTTTCTCCGTTCTGAGTTTTTTCCAGATGTCAATTTCCCAGCTTGCATTTAATCCTGCTTCAAAATTTCCCAGTGGATCCGGCATTTCTTTTCCGGGTTCTATTTCTGTAGTAGCATCCCCTGCTCCTTCACTCGTATAACGGCCGGATTTTTTCAATCCCGCTCCTATTCCTGCAGAAACCGTTGGAGTCAATCTTCCTTTTTTAGCTAAAACACCACTTTTAGCAATTTCAATCTCCTGAAGTGTGATCAGAAGCTCCTGATTATTTTTTAAAGCCGTTTCAATCAGCGTTACAAGGTTAGGATCTGTAAAGAACTGTCTCCACGGAGTTGTTCCGCTATTATTGTTAGCATCCTGCTGTTCTTCCTGATTAAAGTTCTGAGGAATATTTTCTTTTACCTCATCTTTTATAACAGTCGCCATCGGCGCCTTACAACTTGCGAGTACAAGTGATAAGGCAATGGCTGTGATTATATTTTTAGTCTTCGAATTTTCCATCATGTTCATAAGGTTCAGTTTGTTCTGTTAAAGGATTCTCTTCTTCATATCTCGCCAATCGTGACTTATCAGCAATGGTTCCGAAGATATAATACAGTCCGGGGATAATCATCAATCCGAAAATAGTCCCGATTAACATTCCTCCTGCTGCTGCAGTACCAATGGTTCTGTTACCAACTGCTCCCGGTCCTGTTGCAATCACCAATGGAATCAATCCGGCAATAAATGCAAATGATGTCATCAAAATCGGACGGAAACGGATAGCCGCTCCTTCAATAGCCGCTTTGGCTACAGGGATTCCTTCTTCTGCCTTTTTCTGAACGGCAAATTCTACAATCAACACGGCATTTTTACCCAGAAGTCCGATAAGCATGACCATGGCCACCTGTGCATAGATGTTGTTTTCCAATCCTAATAATTTTAAGCATAAAAATGCTCCGAAAATACCTACCGGAAGGGATAAAATAACCGGTAACGGGAGGATGAAACTTTCATACTGTGCAGAAAGAATCAGGTAAACAAATCCTAAACATACCAGGAAGATAAATACGGCTTCATTACCACGGCTTACTTCATCTTTGGAAATACCCGCCCAGTCTATACCAAAACCTCTTGGAAGTGTTTTATCCGCAACTTCCTGAATGGCTTTGATCGCCTGTCCACTACTATATCCAGGTGCCGGAGTTCCGCTCACCTCTGCAGAGTTATACATATTATGTCTGGTAATCTCTGATAATCCGTATACTTTTTCCAATCTCATAAAGTCTGAGTAGGGAACCATCTGATCTTTATCATTTTTAACATACAGTTTCAGCAGGTCAGTTGGTAAGGCACGGTATTGAGGTCCCGCCTGAACAATTACCTTATAGGGTCTGTCAAAACGGATGAAACTCGTTTCATAGTTGGAACCAATCAATGTAGATAGGTTATCCATTGCTTTTTCAATGGTTACTCCTTTTTGTTCTGCAAGATCATTATCAATCTTAAGCATATATTGCGGAAAACTCGCAGAATAGAAAGTAAATGCTGATCCAAGTTCCGGACGTTTCTTAAGCTCCTTCACAAAGTCATTACTTACCTGCTCCATTTTATGATAATCTCCACTTCCCGCTTTATCCAGTAAACGAAGTTCGAAACCTCCTGCTGCTCCATATCCCGGAACGGATGGCGGCTGGAAGAATTCAATATTGGCACCTGGAATATTTTTCGCTTTTTCCTCAAGTTTTTCAATGATTTCAGCGGCGGATTCTTTACGTTCTTCCCAACTTTTAAGGTTGATCAGACAGGTTCCTGAGTTTGACCCGGTACCTTCCGTTAAAATCTCATAACCCGCGAGAGAAGAAACGGATTGTACTCCATCAATGTCTTCAGATTCTCTTAAAAGTTCTCTGGCAATCTGGTTTGTTCTTTCCAATGTAGATCCCGGAGGTGTCTGAATAATGGCATAGATCATTCCCTGATCTTCAGCCGGTATAAATCCTGATGGTAAAGAGTTACTCAGGAAGAATGTACAGGCACAGAATGCTAATAGTAACGGCAATGTTATTGTCTTTTTTGTCACTGTTTTATTCAGTAACTTCTCATATCTGCCAGCTCCTTTCGTGAACAGGTTGTTGAATTTATCAAGGAAAATAGTAATGGGAGTTTTCTTCTTCGCTTTTCCATGATTATTTCTTAAGATCAGAGCACATAATGCTGGTGTCAGCGTAAGTGCCACTACCCCTGATAAAATAATGGATGAGGCCATTGTAATAGAGAACTGACGGTAGAATACCCCAACCGGTCCGGACATAAATGCAATCGGAATGAACACCGATGCCATTACCAGTGTAATTGCGATAATTGCCCCACTGATCTCATGCATTGCTTCCTCGGTAGCCTTCAATGGAGAAAGATGTTTCTCTTCCATCTTGGCGTGAACGGCTTCAATAACTACAATCGCGTCATCTACCACAACCCCGATCGCCATTACTAAGGCAAAAAGGGAAATCATATTCAGGGTAATTCCAAAGGCTGACATCACTGCAAATGTTCCTACCAATGAAACCGGAACGGCTAATGCCGGAATCAATGTTGAACGCCAGTCTCCAAGGAATAAGAATACCACGATGGCAACCAAAACGAAAGCTTCAAATAAAGTGTGAATTACTTTTTCCATGGATGCGTCCAGGAATCTTGAAACGTCATAACTGATGTCATAATGCATTCCCTTAGGGAAATTATTTTTTTCAAGATCTTTCATCAATGCTTTCACATTTTTGATAACGTCACTTGCATTGGATCCATAGGATTGTTTTACGGTGATCGCAGCTGAAGGTTTTCCGTTCAATGTGGAATAAATATCATACATGGAACTTCCAAACTCAATATCGGCAACATCTTTCAGTCTTACAGATTCTCCGTTCGGTTTTGCTTTTAAAATAATGTTTCCGTAATCTTTTTCATTATTGAAACGACCAGGATATTTTAATACGTACTCGAAAGACTGAGAGCGTTTTCCTGAACTTTCACCTGTTTTCCCAGGGGAAGCTTCCAAACTCTGCTCATTCAGAGATTCCATTACTTCATCTGCTGAAATATTATAAGCTGTTAACCTGTCCGGCTTAAGCCAGATACGCATTGCATATTCACGGGTTCCCAGGATATCGGCAAAACCTACACCACTTACCCTTCTCAATTCAGACATTACATTGATATCTGCATAATTGAAAAGGAATTTCTGATCAGCTTTAGGATCATCACTGTACAGGTTAATATACATCAACATGTTGGGTTCTTCACGTGTGATCTTTACCCCTTCACGCACTACCAAAGGCGGAAGCTTATTAACTACTGAAGATACACGGTTCTGAACGTTTACTGCAGCTACATTGGGATCCGTTCCCAGATCAAATACAATCTGAATGGAAGCTTCCCCGTCATTTCCGGCATCCGAAGTCATATATTTCATACCGGGAACTCCATTTAATCCTCTTTCTAAGGGGATTACTACGGATTTAATCAACAATTCGTTGTTAGCTCCGGGATATTCTGCGGTGATATTTACTTTAGGTGGAGAGATGGATGGGAACTGTGTCACCGGAAGTTTTACCAATGACAGTATTCCCATAAATACAATAATCAATGAGATTACTATAGACAGAACTGGTCTGCGAATGAATTTCTTAAACATACTGCTTCATTTTAGAGACCACTACTCTGCTTTTAATTTCAATGATTGAAGAACTTTCTTAGGATCCTGGAATTTTGTTTTCACCTTTTGATCATCCTTTACTTTCTGAACTCCTTCCAGAAGAATCTGATCTCCTTTTGAAATTCCTGATCCTACCACATACAAATCCTGAAGTTCATAGGCAACTTTAATATTTCTGGATTTTGCTACTCCATTTTTATCAATGACAAATACATATTTCTGATCCTGAATTTCATAGGTTGCTTTCTGTGGAATGATCAATGCATTGTGAACAGGCATTGACATCTGCACTTTTCCGGTTTCTCCGTTTCTCAGAAGTTTGTCCGGATTAGGGAATTTCGCACGGAAAGCAATATTTCCTGTTTCGTTATCGAATTCTCCTTCAATCGTCTGGATCTCTCCTTTTTGTGTATACATTTCTCCATTGGCTGTAATCAAAGAAACCTGATTGCTTCCTCTGTCTGCAGCATGAGTCTGATAGCTCAGATATTCAGGTTCTGAAACGTTGAAATAGGTGTAGATACTTGTGTTATCTGATAACGAAGTCAATAAATCGCCTTCATCTACAAGGCTTCCCAATTTCAGTGGAATTCTGTTAATAATCCCTGAAAACGGAGCTTTGATATCAGTAAAAGACAAATGGATCTGAGCCAGTTTCATTTCTGCATTGGCAGCGTCCAATTTAGCTTTTGCCATCGCTCTTTCATTTTTAGAAACGATGTTGTTTCCTGCCAGTGTACTTGCGTTTTTAAGCTCAATAGAAGCTTGCTCTACTTCTGCTTTTGCTTTTAATAATTCTGCCTGATACAATTTAGGCATAATACGGAACAATGTTTGTCCTGCCTGTACGTACTGTCCTTCATCTACAAAGATTTTTTCCAGGAACCCTTTTTCCTGAGCTCTCACTTCAATATTTTTTACAGATTGAATCTGGGCTACGTATTCTTTGTTGATTACGGTATCCATGACCACAGGGGACGTCACCGGATAGACGGTAACTTCTTCTTTTTCTTCTTTTTTCTTATTGCAGCCAACCGCCAACAAAAGGGCACTCAGTGCAATTCCCGAAGCAACTCTTTTTATCATAATTCTAGAGTTTATATAATCGTTAATGTTTTGATAGAAATAAAAAACGGTAATAAAAGGGGTACGGTGTGATGATTACCGGCATACACAACGCAAGGTATTTCCGCCCGTCATCAGGCAGAAAATAAACGGAACGGAGAAATTTTAGATTCTAATGGAGCGGATAAGAATAAATCTTTTGTTGGCTAAACCAAGAACAAAGCCATGAATATCCGGTTTTGATAGTTTATAGCTTTTTAGTCCAAAAATATAGACAAGACTGAAAACTCCTGCAAAAACAACAATAGCCTGCCATACTTCAGACAGTTCGAAATCATTTTCGGTAAGTTCTATAGTGGAATTGTCTACATTATCTGCCATCTGCTGAACGGAGAGTTTTTCAAAAGTCTGATTCAGTCGGTTGGCTCTTTTGGGCATATGATGAGAAACATGACCGTTATAGTCGTTTCGGAGCGTTTTAACATCAAGTCTGCTTTCTACTACAAAGAGTAGAAAAAGACCGGTTAAAAAATATACTACGAAGTTTCTCATTTTGAAGTTGCAAATGTACACCCAGATTATGATATTATCATCATGGATTAACAAAATTTAACTCTTCTTTAAAATAACTGAATATAAAAAAATGATAAATATTAAATATTTCGTTTATTCAAGCGTAATTCGAGCAATCCTGACATCTCATCTGTGCAAGTTTCAATTCTCAAATATCAAGCCATTTTTTTGGATTTAAGGAAATTTTAATTTTAAAGTTGTTGCATTTTTGAACATTTTAGGTGGCATAGTACTCTACTTTGAAAATTTAATTAGTCAAACCTAAACTTTATCATGAATTATAATTATTAACATTAACTTATTGTTACTCTTTTCTTTTTGAATTATTTTTGCCGAAAATTAACACAACAAATGAAAAATGAAAAAAATCAACATTATACTACTGAAAACAAATTCGTTAAAAACCCTGAATTAACAACAGTTACCATTACTTTCGACAATAATTATTAGTTTCCGTTTTGTGAATTTTGTTTCCAAACACAGTGAGTTAAATCATGTAAAACTTTAACTTTCTGTTAGTTTATGAAAAATTAACATATATTTATTAAAAATATTTGTAAATTTATATAGCATTAACATCATAATTCATGAAACACTTTAAAATCACTTATCACTATGAAAAAATTATTATTACCAGTCCTTTTCGGATTGACCATTATTTCCCTAACAGCGTGTAAACATCCCGGAAAAGAAGCTGAAATCATTACTGCTGTTACTCCAGAAAATACAGATGACATTTCAAAAAATGTGTATGTTGACAGCTATGGAGAAAAAATAGAAGTTACCATCAATAACACCAAAAATACAGCAACAATACATTTAAACGGCAAAACTTTTGACCTTAAAAAAAGTGATGCTTTACCTGAATATACTGCCTCCAATGAAGAATATCAATATTCTGATATTAAAGGGAATATCACTTTCCTGAAAAAGAATGTTGATATGGTCCTGTTTCATCTTAAACAGGCAAAAAAAGAGTCTGGTCCTGCAAAAATGGCATCGTATTAGCATAGGGATTAGCAATTCAAATTAAAAAAAATAAACATTATGAAAAGTTTATATTATTATGTATCGGCACTTGTTATCGCAACATTTTTAGTTGTTTCATGTAAAACACAAAATGCTCAAAAAGCAACTACTGATATTACAGGAAAAACATGGAAACTTACAGAACTTAACGGGAAGCCGATTGAACTGAAGAATCCTAAAAACAATCCTTATTTTAAACTTGAAATGGATGGTATGAGATATCAGGGACATGCCGGATGTAATGGTTTGGGAGGAACTTTTGAGATCAAACCTGAGATAATGAGAATTAAGTTCAATCAGGGAATGTCTACGATGATGGCTTGTGAGGATCTTGATATTGAAAATCAATTTACCAAAGCAATTCTTGCAGCAGACAATTACTCTGTAAATGGAAATACGCTTACTTTAAACAAAGCAAGGATGGCTCCTTTAGCTAAATTTGTTCTTCAGTAATTGAATCTCACTTAAATAAAAATAAAATACGCCTCATCATGATGAGGTGTATTTTTTTATTGACATTTCTATTTTTTGTTGTTGTACTTTATGTAGCAGATCAAAAGGCTGATATTCACCAGAACCGCAAATGCATTTGATATAATAATAGGGAGTTCGTCCTTTTCAAAGCCATACCAGACCCATAAAGAGAGTCCTGAAATCAGAACCAGGAGCATGAGTAAAGAAATATCTTCTACATTCTTTTCTCTGATTACCTTTATAAGTTGTGGAATCATTGAAACGGAAGTGAGAACTCCGGCCACTAAACCTAATATATTTTCATTCATAAATTTTCACTTTGAATACCAATTCTAAGATACACTATTGAAATCTCTTCCACGAAACTTCTTCATGCAATGGAATATCTTCTTCCATAAAACGGAACAGATCTCTTGAAAAATAGCACCCATTAAGAATCCCACGGGCTCCAAGTCCATTAAAAACATAAAGATTACTGAAGGTATCATGTCTTCCGATGATAGGTCTTCTGTCTTTTACGGTCGGGCGGAATCCAAAATGCACTTCTTCTACTTCAAAATCATAAGGGTAAAATTCTGAAAGTCCTTTCACCAGTTGGGCAACTGCTGATTCGTCAATATGATGGTGAAGCTGCTCTCTGTCATAAGTTCCTCCATAAAAATATAATTCGTTCCCGGTTGGAAATAAGAAGTGTTTCTTTTTAATGGTTATATTTTCCGGAATCGGTTGAGAAAGTTTCACTTTTATGTGGTGACCTTTGTTCGGGTTTACTGTAATCTCTGAAAAATACGGATTATCCTTCACCCCCATCCCTTCACAGAAGATCATATTTTTGAAAGTAAAATCTTTATATACCCCTTCAGATGGATTCAATTTTGAATAATCGAATTTTTCTTTGACCAGATGATCATTTTTTTCAAAATAATTAAATAAACCACTGAAAAATCCATTAACGTTGAGTCTTGCAGACTGATTCACCTTTCCGGTAAGAAAGTCGTTTTTTACTACATTTAAACGATCAAAATTCTGATCAAGAAAATTTGATAATTCTTCATTTGCTGATTTTTTCAACCATAAATTCTGTTCATTTTCATCATGAAAAATTCTGTGAATGGGAGCATTGATCAAATAATTTTCTCCGGTATATGATTCTATTTCTTTAAGACTCTCTTTAAGAAAATCTATTTGCTCCTGTGCTTTCCAGAATGTGGTAAACTTCTTTAGAACAACAGGATTGATAATTCCTGCTGAAACCTGAGAAGCGCTTTTTCTTCCTTCCGTAAAGATCACAAAAGACTTGTTATTTTTGATCAGCTGATGAGCTAAGAAAAGCCCTGCATATCCGTCTCCTACAATAATATAATCTACATTTCTCATAATAAAAAAACCTGAGTAAAAATACTCAGGTTTTCTATAAATATCAAGTGAAATCTAGTAATTCCACATATCATTTTCCATTTCAAGAATCTGCGCTTTGATTCTATCGCTTTCTTCCAGTTGTTCATCGGCATTTTTAGGAATATAATCCTTAATAGTACCGTCTCCTAAACCAGCCGAAGATTTATAAATGATAGAAGAGAATCTTCTTGCATTGATAACATCATCGAAAGATAAGTCAGCAGATGAATTTTTTCTATTGAAAACAAAATTGTTTGCTAAGATATCACGAGCACTTGGGTAGTAGATCCAGAAAAGATCAATAAGCTCATCATTACTTGCAATAGGCTTACCATCCGGACCAATAACTCCCTGCACTGCAGGATCTGGTCCCATTGCAGCAATACCAAGAGGTCTGTATTTCATTTGTCCGTCTCTCTTATCAATAAACCACATACCCATGATTTTAAGAACTTTTACTTTATCAGTAGTCGTCTTAAATACATCAGTATACTGTTTCTTTTCTGCTTCTGTAAGCTGTCTTCCAGAGTTTAAGATATCAATAGCAGCATCATTGATGATTACTTTTTCCAATCTCTTCTGAATTCCTTCCGGAGAAAGTTTTACAGTAAAGTTTTCATCGTCATATACCTGCTCAATCTTACCGCTCAAGGCAGCATCCAATAATAGTTGGTATAGAGATCTTGTAGGGGTAGCAAGAAGACCATCCGGATTATCGTAGTAGAATGGTTGGTTGATCTTATCATTCATATCAATGATCTCCCACACAAACATACTCTTAAGGATATCTTTGTCTTCAACAAAACCATATTCAAGAGGTTTTACTGTTTTATCTACAATAGTATCACCAACTTTCTGTTTGTTTTCTGCTCTCATCTGTCTGAACTCTTCCGGAGAAGATGCGTTCAGAATAGTCTGGGAAAAAGCAAATCCCGAAACTAATACTAAAAGGGTGCTAATATATTTTTTCATAATAAATTACAATTTTAGTCCTATTGAACATTAATGATTATAGGAGTAATGTTTTTAATAATCTGACCGTCAAGACCTTGAGCTGTTGCTTTAATATCAAAGATAGAAACCACATCTCCTGTTCTCAGATTCTTCACTAAACCTGCTGCTTCATCCAGAGAGTTACCATGAACAAGAAGCGCTGCTCTACCCGGTACTCTCACCATAAACTGAGTTACTGTAAATGAAACAGGGAAATCAAAGTCAGGAATTGCTGCCTGAACAGACTGGTTAGGAATAGAAGTTGCCGGCATAGACAATACATTCTGTCCTCTCATTTCTCCTCTTGGAGGCGGAACGTTCTTAATTCTGTATTCAAATACCTGAGATACTGATTTTCCATAAGGATCAATTCCTGATAATGTTAATTTAACAACATTACCTGAAGTTGGTTTCACACTCCATTTACCTGGACCTGTACTTCTTACAGATGCACCCGGAGCAGATAATGAAAGTTTAGAATTGTCAGCACCCAAGATTGATCCTGAAACAGGGTTCTCAAGCCCTCTGTACATTACATTCATTTTGTCTGCAGCAAGTAATAAACCTTTTTCAAGTTTTACTTCTCTTGGTCCTGCAATTACATTATAAGTATGAGTCCAAGGGAAAGATTGTGGTTTACCAGAAGCATCCGTTAACGTAATAGTACCTCCCAATTTATGTTCACCAATTCCAGAACCTGAAATTGCGATAGAACCTTTACCATTTTCTACTTTACTTACTCCAGAAATACTGATCTTATTGCTGTTAGAATAAGTACCTAGCATTACTTTTACTTCAGCCTGTTTTCCTGCCTGAATATCAATCGGACCTGAAACGATAGGCTCGTAGCTTGAGAACTTAATACTCGCATCTACTTTTTCCTGAAGTAATAATGCCAATGCATCAGACTGAACGTTTCTGGCATCATTTTGGATAATCTCCAAGTTAGATATTGCAGCAATTAGCGGCTGATGATAAAATTTATTCTGGAACCAAGTCTTTTCATTTGGAGACGTTCCTTTCGGATACTCTGCAATAAGAGACTTATTAGCTCTTGCGACTAAATCCTGCAACTGAGCATTGTTTCCGAAGGTAGCATTGATGTAGTTTCTTACGTCATCAATTTTAGCTTTCAGGTCTAATGCATTCTTAGATGGAGTATTTTCATCTCCTTCTTTGAAGAAATATTCAGTAGTTGCTTCATTATTGTTCAATGCAGCGAAGTTTTCACTTACATCAATATCTTTTCCTGTTTGAGGATCTTTGTCGTGAAACTCAGATTGTTTTTTCAACAAATCTTTAATATCCTGAGCAGATTTCACCAATGCATCAATTTTGGTTTTCAATACTTTGTACTGAGCCCAAGGCTGTGCATAGGTATCCGGAACTTGCTGGGCTTTAGCTTCCAACGTTCTTTCAAAAATCTTCTCGTTCTTTTTTTCTGTTAAAGTTCTGGTTTCATTCAATGCTCTGGTAGAGTCATAGTATGATCTGATGATTTCTGCATCAATATTTAGGGCCATCATCGCGATGAACACCAAATACATTAGGTTGATCATCTTCTGACGAGGGGTCTGTTTTCCTTGTGCCATTCTCTTTTCTTTGTTTTTTGATTAAGTAGTTAAATTTAGAAATGGTTAGGAATTAAGACTTCATAGCAGTTAGCATACCACCATAAACTCTATTTAAGTTATTAAGATTAGATGTTAAACCTTGTAGCTCTTGGTTGAATTTCTCAGATTGCTCTGCAGATTTCTGCATATCTGCAACATACTTGTTAGCAAATTCAGATTGTCTCTTACCGCTTTCAAGCTGCATTGCATAAAGAGCATTCATGCTTTCCATGTGCTGAGCTGCTTTATTTAATTGGTCGTTATATTTATGAGTAGAAGCAGATACGTCTACAGTTTGATTGATCTGATCAACAGAGTTTGAGAATTTATCAATTCCTGTTCTTAATCTTTCAAATAATTGAACGTCTAATCTGGCATCTTCAAGCATTTTATCCAATTTGTTAGAAAGAGAATTTTCCAATTCAGCAAATTGAGCTCCTGTATTTTTAGTTGTTACATTAGAGTGTAAAGGATTTGGATTAGCGTGTTTATCTAATAACTCAGGATAAACATTTTCCCAAGCATAAGACTCTTCAGTTTTTGGAGGGTCAAATGCAAAGATGATAAAGATAATCGCCTCAGTGATAAGTCCAACGGTAAGAGCAATGTTACCGTTAATAGGTCCCAAGGTAATGTGAGTAATTTTAAGCCAAGCTCCAAGAATTACAATTGCAGCACCGAATGAATAAAAGAAATTCATCCAAGCATCTTTAGTCTTAAACATATTGAGTTAGTTTTTTTAATGTTAAATAAAATTGTTATTGAAAAATTGTCTGATTAATTTCTGTTAACTCTTCTTGGTTTAACAGCTGCTTCAGGAATATCCTGTACAGTTCTGAATCCGATATAGCTTCTTGCGGAATCTTTTCTTTCCCAATCTCTAGCACCTGTCATTAGTGCATAACCTATATCTTTCCAAGAACCACCTCTTACAGATTTCTTCGTATCCTTTTTATCTTTAGTAGAAGGATTTAATGTAGAAGAGAATCCTGAAGAAGAATTGTTAAATGAAGATAGTGTCCATTCAGAAACGTTTCCAGCCATATCAAATAACCCAAACCCATTTTTCTTAAATTTCTTAACTGGAGCTGTATATGTATAAGTACCTTTTTTCTCGTCTTCCATATAGTTACCTCTTTTCGGCTTAAAGTTAGCCAGATAGCAACCTCTGTCGTCCATTAAATATGGACCACCCCAAGGGTAAGTAGCATTTTGCATACCTCCTCTTGCAGCATATTCCCATTCAGTTTCTGTTGGAAGACGGAACTCTAATGGTCTTTGTTTTTTTCTTTTTAAACTTTCGTTGTAATCTGTTTTCAATTTAGATCTGAAGTTACAATAAGCCCTTGCCTGGTCCCAGGTAACCCCAACAACAGGATAGTCTTTGTAAGCCTTGTGCCAGAAATACTGTTCAAACAATGGCTCATTGTAAGCAAAGTGGAAATCTTTTACCCAAACTGTAGTATCAGGATAGATCGCGATACTTTCGCTTTTCAGGTAGTTAGCTCCTCTTTCGTTATCTGCAACTGCAGCGTCCATATCTCCCCAACGGTAAGTATATTTCAGCTTGCTTACATCTAAAATTCTTTCGTTTCCGATTCTTGAAGAAGAAGGCAGATACATAGATTCCAAAACTTCTGCGTATTCTACATCCGGATATTTTGATGTGCTCCAGTGTAAAGGAATTTTCCAATCTAATCTTTTACTGGCATCATAGCTTCCGTCTTCCCGGCCACCCTGGCCTTCCATATATTCTTGATAAGGTGTTAAATTTTCTTCTTTTTTAGCAAGATATGCATAATCTCCTATTGCTGCTCCTTTACGTCCGCCTTCATCACCACCTTCTCCGGCAGCTTCAGCAAGTAAAGTTCTCGCGATAGAGTCTCTTACATAATTGATAAATACTCTGTACTCCGAATTGGTAGTTTCTGCTTCATCCATGAAGAAAGAAGAAACAGTAACTGTCTTCAATGCTGCTTTTTCAGGAGTATTTGTTGGATCCTGGTCTGCTAAACCAGCAACAAATGAACCTGCAGGAATTGCAACCATTCCGTATGGTCTTTCCGCAACAAATGATTTAGTTTTTTCTCTTGGTATCAATTCTCCTTTTGTTCCTGGCTTCCCTACAGAAGAGCTGCCACCACCTGAACAAGATACCGATGCTACCGACGCAGACAATAATAAAAGAAATATCCTTTTCATGTTAATTTTTATAATTAAGCCGTAAATATATAATTTTTTTAAGAAACTTTTAAGATTTTTTTTGAAATAACGGAAGAAATCTAAATTTATTTTATTTACAACAACTTTTTATTCCACGGTAACAGATTTTGCAAGGTTTCTCGGTTGATCTACGTTGGCTCCTCTATATACTGCAATATAATAAGCAAGCAGCTGCAGAGGTACGGAAGCAACGATTGGAGAGAAACATTCTGAAGTTTCAGGGATTTCGATAACATAATCTGCCATTTCACTCACCTGACGGTCTCCTTTATTAACTACAGCGATAATTTTTCCTTTTCTCGCTTTAATTTCCTGAACATTACTTACAATTTTATCATAGTGGCCTTTTCTAGGTGCTATAATTACAATTGGCATATTTTCGTCGATCAGGGCAATCGGACCGTGCTTCATTTCTGCAGCAGGGTATCCTTCTGCATGGATATAAGAAATTTCTTTTAATTTTAAGGCTCCTTCTAAGGCTGCAGGATAATTGTATCCTCTGCCTAAGTAAAGGAAATTGGTAGCTTTCACAAAGTCTTTTGCAATATTCTGCGTAAGCTCATGAGTAGTATTCAACACTTCTTCAATTTTCTTAGGAATAGCATCAAGCTCAGCAATTAAGCTCATAAATTCAGCGTTTCCTAAGTTTCCGTTGTGTTTTCCTAATTTAAATGCGATTAAAGTAAGAATGGTAAGCTGAGCCGTAAATGCTTTGGTAGAAGCAACCCCGATTTCAGGACCGGCATGGGTATAAGAACCAGCATCTGTAATTCTTGCAATGGAAGAATCCACAACATTACATATACCATATATAAATGCACCTTTTTCTTTTGCTAGTTTTAAAGCAGCCATGGTATCCGCTGTTTCTCCAGATTGAGAAATGGCAATCACTACATCTTTATCTGTAATGATCGGGTTTCTGTATCTGAACTCTGATGCATATTCTACTTCCACAGGAATTCTTGCATATTCTTCTATCAGATATTCTCCGATAAGCCCTGCATGCCATGAAGTACCACAAGCAATGATGATAATTCTGTTAGCATTTTTGAATTTTTCAACATGATCCCAGATTCCGGCCATTTTTATGACTCCCTCATCCACAAGAAGCCTACCTCTCATTGTATCGTGTACAGATTTAGGCTGTTCAAAGATTTCTTTAAGCATGAAGTGCTCATATCCACCTTTCTCTATTTGCTCAAGACTCAATTTAAGTTCCTGGATTTCAGGCTCAATCTTAGAGTTTTCATTGATGGTTCTGATATCTACTCCATTTTCCAGAGAGATTGTTGCCATATGTCCTTCTTCAAGATATATAGCTTCTTTTGTAAATTCTACGAAAGGAGAAGCATCAGATGCAATAAAATATTCTTTATCTCCGATTCCGATTGCTAAAGGAGATCCTAATCTTCCTACAACCAATACTCCAGGATAATCTTCATGAAGTACAGTGATTGCATAAGCACCATATACTTCATTCAATGCATATCTCACTGCAGTTGGGAAGTCGATATCCGGATTAAGATCCATAAAATATTGGATAAGGTTTACCAGTACTTCAGTATCTGTTTCTGATTTAAAAGTAAAGCCTTTCTCAGTAAGCATTGTTTTAATGGTATCATAGTTTTCAATAATACCATTATGTACAATTGCAATTTTTCCGTTGTTTGACAAGTGCGGGTGGGAATTTCTGTCACTTGGAACTCCATGGGTAGCCCAACGGGTGTGTCCCATTCCAATTTTAGACGTTCCTTTTAGTTCTTTTGAAATATTCACCAAATCCTCAACTTTACCTTTTGTTTTTTCTACTTCCAGCTTGTTATCTGGTCCTTCTAAAACAATTCCGGCACTGTCATACCCTCTATATTCCAATCTTCTAAGACCATTAATTACAATTTCATAAGCGTCTTGAAAACCTGTATATCCTACTATTCCGCACATATTTTATTTTGTCTAGTGTTGTTTGTTATCGTGTTCTATTTTTTCGTTCCGTAAGTCACCATCAGCTGGATTCTCTTCGGATTCGCATTTGTTTTAGCTACTCCTGTCAGAATAATTCTGTTCATATCAAATGCTCTTGTTGTGTTACGAACTCCCAAAAGGGTTCCTGTAGCACTTGCTGCAAATGCTCCTGCATTGATAATTAATGGTTTATTAACAATCGGCTGTGTAGCATCTCCTACTGTTTCTGTTTTTCCTTCAACAATATCCTTGACTGTTTTTGTAACTACAAAATCATAATAACCAGGATTCTCTTTATAATAATATAAACCTAGTCCGTTTGTAAGATCTGAAGTGAATGTTAACTTTGAGTAATCAATTTTACCCGCATTTAATGTATTGTTTAAAAGTGTAAACTTACGATCTTCAGTAGAACCAGTATTTTTCCATGTTGCAGGATCCAGATATACTCTGATCTTAGCACTTACAATACCTACTTTATCTGTGATTAACTTTTCCTTAAGTTCATTAATAGTCTCATCCTTAATTTTCACTACCACAGAAGGGCCTCCCATTCCCTGAACAAAAAGTCTTTCATCTCCTTCATTAGGGTTACTTGCAGCCAGTGCAGCTGCAGCAGGTGATCCAGATCTGTTATACTCATACAATCCGATATGAGCATTAGCACTTCCTAGGTTGAAATTAAGTGTTGTTTGTGGTCTTGTGGTTGTTCCGTTGTCTGTCTTATCATATTTATAATACATGATAACCTGCAAGTCATTAGGAGAGAACTGATACAGATATCTATCCGTTTCGTCCACAGAAATTTTTATTCCTTTAAAATATCTGATAAAGTTAGCAGCATCCTGAAGTTCAGGTTTTCCTTTTTTATCAAGAATATGAGTCTGGAAAAAATTTGTATTACTTAACTTCATTCTGAATCCTAAGTTTCCTGAGAATACAATTGAATTATCAGATTTTTTTGTAATAGATAAAGAACTCACGTTCCCATCAAATACTCCTGAACCTAACAGCTCTCCAGTACTTATTGATGCATTGGAACGTTTTAGAGCATCATTATTTGCATCTAAGAACGTAGTTACTTCGTGTACATTGATTTTCATTGATTTTGAAGCCCCCCCTATTTTACCGTATTTACGAACAGGATAAGTTTTTTTCTCAATGGAAACTTCCGTAGCTACTCCGTCTACTGGGAAATCTGTTTTTGTATATGTATTTGTTCTTAATGAATCACCTTCAAAGAAGTAAGTATTCGAAGCTGTATTTGCAGGAGGTCTTACTACAAGGACTACTGAATCTACTTTTGGATTTGCGCCGTTGAAGTCAAAATTATCCGTTGGCATTCTCAGCTGGGTAACATAAGATGCTCTTTGCATTCCAAACTGGGGTTCAGTAAAGGCTCCAAGAACAGCAACATTTGTAGTAACACCTGATTCACTCAACCCACTGATTAGTCTTGAAGCATCACTTCTGATTGAATCGTTGTTATCATAATTGTATGCAATAACAGGGTATGCAATTTCATTGCCCTGTGCTGCATCACCATTAAACAGCTGCTCACCAAGAGAATCCGGATCCGGTTCACAATTATAAAGGAATGCACTTCCAAATATCGCCAATACAAGCATGGCGAAGGTCTTTTTAAGATTATGAGTCATTAAAAATGTGTTTTTAATAAAGTTGATTTATAGAATCTACGTCCAGATATTCCGATTTCTGGGTTGCTGTTTCATTGAAAGCCTTATCCAGGTCTTCATCCAGAAACTCGTCACCTTTTACAACGGCATCTACATAGTTCATACTTTCGATAACAAAACTTTTAATAGTTGGGTTATCTAACGCTTTTAATCCCGAAATATTATCAAACTGTAACTTTTCATCGATCTTTTTGTCAAGGTCAGCATCTTTCTCATTGTAAAGAGAAAGTACAATTTTTGCGTCTTTGAAATAAGTATCGGATTCGTAGTAAGTTTTAAGATAAATTGGAACAAAAGAAGACATCCATCCATTTAAATGGATAACGTCCGGCACCCAGTTTAGTTTCTTAATGGTTTCAATAACTCCTCTGGCAAAGAAAATAGCTCTTTCATCATTATCTTCGAAAGGGTTTCCTTCATCGTCGAAATAATATTGTTTTCTTTTGAAGTATTCTTCATTGTCAATAAAGTAAACCTGAAGTCTTTCCCCCGGAAGAGACGCTACTTTAATGATCAGAGGCTGGTCCAGATCATTGATAATAATATTCATCCCTGAAAGACGGATTACTTCATGAAGCTGGAACTTTCTCTCACTTATTTGTCCAAATCTTGGCATAAAAACTCTTACATCATTGCCTTCTTGGTGCATCTTAAGTGCCATTTTGTTTACCACTGCAGCCATATTTGTATCTTCCTGATATGGATACATCTCTGTAGTAATGTACAGTATTTTTTGATTCGGCATAAACTTTCTATCTAATTTTTGTAAAAATGCTTTAATGTGCAAAATTACAAAAAAACATCCAACATTATTTTAATTAACATTTTTTTACGAAAATTCCCTTTTTCAAATTATTAAAAGTACATATTATTATGCGATATTTTTAGTATTTTTGAAATAGTATTAAAATAAACTATGGAAGTTCTAAAAAACAGAAAAGTCCTTCAGGATTTCATTGAAAGACAGAAAGAAATGGGAAAAAGAATTGGCTTTGCCCCTACTATGGGTGCCCTGCACAATGGCCATCTTTCTCTGTATGAAGAGGCAAGAAAAGAAAATGATCTTGTCATTTCTTCAATTTTTGTAAATCCAACTCAGTTCAACAATCCTGAGGATCTTGAAAAATACCCAAGAGATGTTAACAGAGATATCCTTATTCTTCAGAATTCAGGCCTTGTAGACGCTGTCTACATCCCGGAGGTAGCAGATATTTACCCTGAAAAAGCTGAAAGCCAGTCGTATGATTTTGACGGACTGGAAAATGAAATGGAAGGCAAATCCAGACCGGGACATTTCAACGGAGTAGGAACTGTTGTAGAAGAGCTTTTCAGACAGGTACAGCCTGATAATGCTTATTTTGGTGAAAAAGATTTTCAGCAGCTTGCTATTATTAAAAAAATGGTGGAGAAAAAACATCTTCCCGTTAAAATAACCGGAGTTCCTATTTATAGGGCAGAAAACGGACTGGCACTAAGTTCAAGAAACCAGAGACTTCATGAAGACCGAAAAGAAGCTTCTAAAGTAATTTATGAGACTTTAAAAAAAGTAAACGACTGGTTCAGAACTGTCAGTATCCCGGAAATCAAGGAAAGAGTAGCGGATATTTTTGATGATCAGAAGGGTATGAAGCTTGAATACTTTCTGATTGCTGATGAAAATACATTACAGGAGACAGATTTTTTCTATAAAGACAGAAATTTCAGAGCCTTCATCGTAGTTGTAGTAGATGGAGTAAGATTAATTGACAACATACATCTGGATTAATCTTTATCTATTAAAATATAGTATCCCTGGCTATTTCAGCTGGGGATTATTATTAAATACAAAAAAACAAAACGAGATGAAGTTTAGACTTGAGTTCATACAAAAATCAAAGGCCTCCTGAAGGAAGCCTTTGAAACACCAAATCACAAAATATTAATATGAAAAAAATTTACTTTTCAGTAAACTTGTGACCCGGCTGGGATTCGAACCCAGGACCCATACATTAAAAGTGTATTGCTCTACCAGCTGAGCTACCGAGTCGGCCACAATTAAAATGAAATAAATTTCAATATTAATTATAAAATTTTCTTTGCAGTGCCTGCGACTGGACTCGAACCAGCACATCCTTAGGAAACCACCCCCTCAAGATGGCGTGTCTACCAATTTCACCACGCAGGCAATAAAATTACAAATCCAGTAATTTTTATTGCTAGTGACCCGGCTGGGATTCGAACCCAGGACCCATACATTAAAAGTGTATTGCTCTACCAGCTGAGCTACCGAGTCGGCCACTTGTGCAACAAGTTTTCATTTAAGTAATGTCCCTTGTTTTAAGTGGTGCAAAGATATGACTTTTTTCTTTATCTCAAAACTTTTTCGCAAATTTGTTAAAAAAAATTTCATGGTAATTTCATTGATCGGATACATGGGAAGTGGCAAATCTCACATTTCCAAAATATTAAGCGAAAAAATAGATTTTAAATTAATTGATCTTGATAAAGAGATTTCCAGAAGAAATAAATTAACCATCCCTGAAATTTTCGAGAAAAAGGGAGAAATTTACTTTAGAAAACTGGAAAGAGAGGCGCTTGAAGAGATATTGGCTTCTGAAGAAAATGTTGTCTTAAGCCTTGGTGGAGGAACTCCTGTATATTATAATAATATGGAGATTATTAATCATAACTCCAAGAGTATTTTTTTAAGAACAGGAGTTGGGACATTGGTGGAAAGACTTTCAAAACAGAAAGAAAAAAGGCCATTAATTGCCAATATATCCGATGAAGACCTGCCGGAATTCATTGCCAAGCATTTATTTGAAAGAAATCAATTTTACAGCAAAGCACAATTCACTGTAGGGACAGATTCCAGAGAACCGGAAGACATTGTCAACGAAATAATAGAAAAGCTCTATCTCTAGAGCTTTTCTATTTTTATATTAATCTTCATCCTCATCTTCACCGCCGGTCTCTCCGAAGAAATCATCCCAGTCTGTAAAATCGGAGTCGATATCATTGCCTACATATTCATCCATTTCTCTTCTGTCTTTTTTGGTAGGTCTTCCCTCTCCTTTGTTTCTGTAATAGTCTTGTGACATTTTACGGAGCTTCAACAGTTCGTACTGCTCTTTATCTGTCACATCCTGAATATGAAGAGGAACCAGCTTGGCCCCAATTCTGCTTTTAGGAATCTGAATTACCTTTATTTTATAATCAATCTGATTCTTACGGATTTTAATAGTATCTCCTTCTTTTACCTCTTTAGATGACTTTACGGCAGACGTTCCTATAGAAACCCTATTCTTTTTAATCTCCTCTGCTGCAATACTTCTCGTCTTATAAAAACGAATGCTCCATAAAAATTTATCTATTCTCATAATTTTTTATACTTTTGCCGTTATATTATTTGTAAAGTAATTAAAGTTTTTTGAAATGAAAAAAATATTTTTATATATCCTTGCAGGATCTTTGTGTTTTTCTGCTTGTAAGAAAGATGATGACACATCACCCTATGTAGAACCGGAAGATATTGCTACGCAAAACACCTATGATGATCAGGCAATTAAGAAATTCATGGATGAGAATTATCTGGATGCGCAGGGTAATATAAAAGCTTTCAGCTCTACGGACACGTCAGATGATAATGAAAAAAAATTATCTGAGCTTTCGCCTGTAACGCTTCCTTCAGGAACAATCTATATAATGAGAAGCGGTGCTCAGCCTGTTAATCCTACACCTAATCAAACCATCAAGGATGATGATATTATCAAAATTATGGGAAGAGGATACTCGTATCTGGCCGTTAATTCTGATGGAAACACTACGTTTCAAGCAAAAGCCGCCTTTTTAAATACCATTGACGGAACGGGTGTACCTGTTATTGACCCAATGTATTATTATGTAAAGAAATCAATATTGAGCACTGTTACTACCCCGGATGCTGCAAAAAAAGCAAAATATTATCAAATTCCAGGATTTAGAGAGGCTTTACAGAAATTCAAAGCATTTGATAATCTTACCGGTGAAACACCTTATAACTTACAAGGAGTAATCATCGTTCCTTCCAGAGCTGCTTTTGCAAGAAATCCTCATTATCCGTATTTAAATACTTCTTATAGAAATAAATCTTTTGTATTCAACTTTCAGATTTATGGAAGAGAGGACAGACCAAGTGATGACAAACAAACACAGGAACAACAGCAATAAAATAAAAAATAATTATATAAAAAAACACCGTTATTCAAACGGTGTTTTTTTATGATGTAAACTGTAATTACGGTCTTGCTTTCTGTTTTACATTTCCTAAGATATCAGGGAAATAAAGGTCTGCAAGGTGATCAAACTCATCACCTCTCATAAACATGGTGGCATCTACTTCTTCATAAGAGCTTCTTCCTGCAGCAGCAATTAATTCATTACAGGTATGGAGTGTATTTTTGTGGAAATGATATACTCTTTCTGCCTTATCTGTCACATCAAGTCCTTTAATAAGCATTTTATCCTGTGTTGCCACCCCTGTAGGACAGTTATTAGAGTTACATCTCAATGCCTGAATACATCCTAGAGAGAACATAAATCCTCTGGCATTGTTACACATGTCTGCACCCATTGCGACTGCTCTCAGAATATCAAGACTGGTAAGAACTTTACCACTGGCAATCACTCTTAATTTACTTCTCAGGTTATAGTTATTAAGCGTTCTGTTCACAAAAATCAAAGCAGGCTCCAATGGCATCCCTACTCCATCAGAGAATTCTGGTGGCGCAGCTCCTGTTCCTCCTTCTGCACCATCTATGGTAATGAAATCAGGATAAATTTTCAAAACATTCATCTGCACACAGATATCTTCAAATTCTTTGGTATCACCGATACAAAGTTTAAAACCAATTGGCTTTCCTCCTGAAAGTTCTCTTAACTGCTGTACAAAACTCAGCAATCCGGCAGCATCAGAAAAAGCGCTGTGTGAGGGTGGTGAAATAACAGTCATTCCCGGTGTTACGTGACGAATCGCTGCAATTTCCGGTGTATTTTTTACTCCCGGCAGAACTCCTCCGTGTCCCGGTTTTGCTCCCTGTGATAATTTGATTTCAATCATTTTCACATTAGGAAGGGTGGAATATTTTGTAAATAATTCGGGATTGAATTTCCCCTCGCCGTCGCGACATCCGAAATACCCTGTTCCGATCTGCCAGCAAAGATCTCCTCCTTCCAGGTGATAAGGTGAAATTCCTCCTTCTCCTGTATTATGGTAAAAGTTTCCTTTTTTGGCTCCTCTGTTCAGTGAAATCTGTGCTCTGTCACTCAAGGCCCCGAAACTCATTGCTGAGATGTTAAATAAAGAAGCATGATAAGGCTGTGTACATTGTTCTCCTCCAACCCATACTCTCGGAAGTTCTTCTGATGGTGATTTTGCATAAATAGAATGCTTGATCCCTTCATACTTTCTGTGATTTACTTCCAGCTGCGTACCAAAAGCTACCGTATCACTTAAGTTTTTTGCACGTCTGTATACTGCTGAACGCTGGTTTCTTGGAAATGGCTTCCCATCTGTTTCCCTTTCAATAAAGTATTGCTGCATTTCGGGTGAAATACTTTCGAAAAAATACCTGAAGTATCCCAATACAGGAAAGTTCCTCAAAATAGCATGTTTCGATTGGTAAGCATTGTAAACACCCAATGCATAAATTGCGGATAACAGCGTAGGTATCCAATAATGCGCTCTGATCAGTATTGCTATAATCCATGTAGCAGCTACTAATACAATTCCCCAAGATAAAAACTTATCTCTCATGAATGTAGTATTTAAAAGTTTAAAAATAAATTTAGTAGAATTTTTGCAAAGAGCCTATGCTTTTGCTAAAAAATTTTGGTAAGAAGATTGCACAGAAACCGTGCCATCTGACAGTATTTTTTCTAAATTTAGAAATTCAATTTGATTGATGGATGCAGGATCAAAGTCTTTCTGGACTCTCACATAGTTTTCTGTGAAGCCAAACATTTTCCCGTCTTTATTTTCGTGCTCCCAAAGAACAGGAAGCGTTTTTCCAAGTTGTGTCTGATAAAATGCCATTTTCTTCTTTTCAGAAAGAATTCTCAGCATTTTATTACGTTTTTTTCTTTCCGCAACAGGAACTACTCCTTCCATTGCTGCAGCTTCCGTATTTTCTCTTTCAGAATAGGTAAATACATGAAGGTAAGTGATAGGAAGCTCATTAAGGAAATTATAAGTTTCCATAAATCTTTCTTCTGTTTCTCCCGGGAATCCTACAATAACATCCACGCCGATAGCCGCATGAGGCATAACCTCGCGGATCTTGTTCACTCTGTCATGATAAAGCTTGGTCAGGTAACGACGTTTCATCTTTTTCAGAATATCATCGCTTCCAGATTGTAATGGAATATGAAAATGCGGAACAAAGCTTTTGCTTTTAGAAACCAGTTCAATACTTTCATCTTTCAAAAGATTGGGTTCGATGGAAGAGATACGGATTCTTTCTATTCCTTCTACCTTATCCAGTTCTGAAATAAGATCAAGGAAAGTATGCTCGTGTTTTTTATTTCCAAATTCTCCTTTACCATAATCACCGATATTCACCCCTGTAAGAACAATTTCTTTGATATCTTTCGCAGCGATCTCCGTGGCATTTCTAAGAACATTTTCGATGGTATCAGAACGTGAAATTCCTCTGGCTAATGGAATGGTACAGTAAGTACATTTATAATCACAGCCATCCTGTACTTTCAGGAAAGCTCTGGTTCTGTCCCCAATAGAATAACTTCCGATAAAGAAATCGGTTTCTTCAATTTCACATGAATGCACTACGCCTTCACTCTCAGATTTCTCCAAATCATCCAGGTAGCTCAGAATATTGAATTTTTCTTTTGCTCCTAAAACCAGGTCCACTCCTTCAATCTGTGAAATTTCTTCAGGCTTTAGCTGTGCATAGCATCCAACAATTACCACCAGTCCTTCCGGATTGGCTTTCATTGCTCTTTTCACGTGAAGTTTACATTCACGGTCAGCATTTTCTGTCACGGAACATGTATTGATAACATACACATTCGCTTTTTCATCAAAGCTTACCTTATCATAACCTGCATCTGTTAATTGACGGGCAATAGTAGATGTTTCTGCAAAGTTTAATTTGCAGCCAAGTGTATGAAACGCGGCAGTTCTGTGAAAAGTAGACATTTGTTACTCCTGAATTTTATGGGTGCAAAGATAGTAATTTTAATAAGAATCCAAGATTGATTCAATCTATTGTTTATATTCGTCTCTTACCTCGGGGCTGTTTTGAAGGCAGACAGGCGATGAATTGGTATCCGGATCCTGATTTGAAAATTTGGTTTTCATTTCTGTATTAAACTGTTGAGATCGGTTTCTGGCAATTGAAAGCGTATTCCAATCTTCATTCTTTATCATTTTCGCAATATAAACAATCTGTCCGATGTGGTAAGGATAGTGAGCCAATTGACGAAGAACGGCATCAATAACCGGATGTGCTTCTCCTCTGATGTACGTTGTGGAATAGAGATTCTCCTCGTTTATTTTATCAAGAGCATCAAAAAAACATTTCCAGCCCTTTTCCCAAAAATCAAGAACCTGTTGTTTAGTGGTAAAAGTATTGACAAATTCTCCATCACGGTTACGCCAGGATTTCTCACCATCTTCAGTCAGGAAATTGGTCCATCTTGAAAGCATATTTCCTGCAAGATGTTTTACAATAATGGCAATAGAATTACTTTCTTCATTATACTGCCAGAACATCTGCTCATCTGTTAACTGTTCAAAGGTTTTATCACCAAGAGATTTATAGTATTCAAAGCGTTTTACAAACAGGTCTTTCATTCTTTCTATTTTATTTCCTAATTTAATAACTTTTAAAACTAAAAACCACCTCAATTGAAGTGGTTTTTTCTATCTGTTTTATTATTATTCTCTGTTTTTCACCAGAACCCAGCCTGTATATTTTATGGCCGTATTCTTTTTATCATTTTCATTCCATGTGATAGAATACCAGTATGTTCCTGTAGGGACTCTTCTTCCACCCTGGGTACCATCCCATTTATAGCCATTGGATTTGTCTGCCTGGAAGATTTTATTTCCATACCGGTCAAAGACATTCATGATCAGGTTTTGTTTGTTCGCTAAGGCTGAATAATCAATCACATCATTTATTCCATCTGCATTAGGGGTAATCACATTGATCAGATTAGGGACAACAATTCCTATTTCTATTGGATCACAGTCATAAGCATCTTTTACATATACTTTATGATCTCCTCTGGAAAGGTTATTGAAAACATTGGAATCCTGCCAGATGATATTATCAATTGAATATTTATAGGCAGGAGTTCCACCTATTACGGATACTGTGATTGTGTTATTCGAAATATCAATCCCGGAAACAACCGGCTGCTCGGAAGGAAGTACTTTTACAGTTTGTGTGGTAACACATTCTCCTGTTTTAAGTTTTACCCAATATACTCCTATTCCTGCTTTAATCGTTTGTGTAGTAGCTCCTGTACTCCACTCGTAACTTTTAAATCCGGGTCCTGCATCCAGCGTAGTCTGGTCTTCTGCACAAATAGTCACATCTTTGAGCTTATCAGAATATACAGGCGGAATAACGATCAAAGTAACTTTAGCGACATTATAACAACCCTGAGCATTAGAAACCCTTATGTATACAAAACCATTGGGTGCAATGTAATTATTGGGATTCAGGATTTCATTGGTCTGATTAACAGCATCTGTCAATGAAGGATAATATTTTTTTGTCGGATTGGTCTGCCCGGTTACTGAAGCATTGACAAGATTGAAAGAAGCGGTGGCTGGGCTGGCTTCGATGAAACATGATCTCAGGGTTGTTTCATTCACAACCACTACCGGATAAAATTTCAAAGTAATCTGTGCGACTGCAGTACAACCAAATTCTGAGATTACCTTTACATAGATAATTCCTTCTGCAGAAACAAATGCCATTGGGGTGGTAATCTCATTGGTTCCGGCATTGAGATCCGCCATTGTAGGATAGTATTTCTTAGTAACATTTGGGTTTCCAATAACGTCCGCTGTGGTTAAGTCAAATAAAGCAGTCCCTGCATTATTATTGTTACATTGGGTCAAAATCGCATTTTTGGCTGTAATAGAACCATTTTTAAATTTAAATGTTCCAACCTGTTTACATTTATTAAGCGGATTAGATGCATTGGCCGGATCGGTATAATTGATGCTGTAATAATAGACAGTTGTTGTATTGACTGTAATAGGAGCTGTAATAGGATTATTCCCTGTTAAGGCATCATTCTGACTCAGATGATAACTTACCCCAAAATTTTGATTTCCGTTGAGAATTCCGGAGGATAAGGTAGAAAAATCAAACAAAGCTGTAGCAGAGCATATTACAACCTCTCTTGGGTCTGCAGGATTTGCCGCCGGAATACCCGGAGGAATAAATGGCTGAGTCTGAATATTTGGATCGGTAAATGGTGAAGCCAGTGTGGCAGTTCCTCCCCACGTTAAAGAAAACGGTGCTGTAGTAGAACTGGTGCTGCTCACCCAGTTATCGATAAATAAATAATAAGTCTGTCCCGGCAAAACATCAAGATATCTGCAATAAGGAGTTAAAGAACCTCCTGCAGCACTTAAAAGCGTACTTGTCATATTTAATCCTGTAGCAGGACCAGGGCCAATAACGGTTGCCGCATTACAACGAATAGGTGATCCCAAACTTCCACAGTTTACATTGGGACCAAAAATTGCCCAGTCGTAATCAGCATCCGGATTATTAGGAACCAGATCGAAGGTAAGCGTTCCTCCTGTAGCAATTGTAATTTTATACCAGATTGAATTGTGCTCCCCTGTAAAGTCTATGCAGCTTCCTGAGTTAACCAATTCTTTTATATTACCATACCCAGTAGGGCTATACGTGATATTTGAATTTCCGCAAACGGAAAGAGCGGTAGCACAATCGGCCTGAGCATAGAAAGTATGAGAGAGACATAGAAGTATAAAAAGTAAAAGTTTTCTCATAGATTGAATGTTTTTATGGTTATAGCAGTTATACATTGCATTGATAATCAATGCACATCAAATATAACTTTATTTTAATTAAAAACAATAAAATCTAAACAATTTTAAACTATTACAAATTAAAACATTAAATAATTCAAAATAATCTACATTATATCAAATTATACAACAAATAATCAAATACATAATATTTATTTTATACTTGTAATATTTCCACAGAGATTTTCCAGGTGAAATATTTTATGGAAAGGACTTTTTACTTCTCTTAAATGTTCTTTATCCTGAATGAAGGTATATCGTGAAGCAATAGAATTCATATCGGAAACAATGACCAGCCAGCATTCATCTACTGAGGTGTCATAATATGGGAATTTTTCATTCTTTTTTTCGATGAGTTCCAGAATCTTTTCTGAGCATAGTTCATCAAACAGATTCATGCTGTATTCATGGGTTATGAATACATTTCTGCGATGGAAAGATTTTCTTACACTTTTTACACATCCCACTCCTTTATTTTTTTTGATGCTCTTATAAATGCTGATGATATTTTCCTGTTGTATTTCCAGATTATCAAATTTGGTTTCCGGGTGGAATTCTAAAAAATAAACACCACGATATTTCGTAGTGTCTTCCTGTTCTAATAATATTTCTGCCTGACGGAACATTTTATTCAAAGTACTTTCAACTTTTTTCATTTCCAGATGATTGATCACTTCAGTCAGTTCTATTCCGATTTTTTTGTCGTTTAATTTGGCGATAAAGTCTGGACTCTCGCAGGTAAGGTTTTCAAATTTCACTTCGGGAAAATGATGCATAAAAGAATTGAGAAGCAGAATCTCGGATTTCTTTCTGTATTTTTCACGGTCATGCAGCGGAGATTCATCTATGGTCCGGTGATACTTTTCCATTGGCTTTTTTTTCAAATGCCGATTAAGGTAGTATAAGCTAAGATTCTTTATCAGATCTTCTTCAGAAAACGTCTTTTTCATGTGTGATTTTTTTATTTAATTAAAGAACACATGCAGCCAATGGCTTTCATCATTAAAAGTTTTTGATAATCAAAAATTTACCCTCTTAAAGGTAAGTAAAAAAACAATTCAATACTTAGTTTTTTTATTAATTTATCGATTAATTAATGTAAAGTTTATTTTCATAATTAATACCTTTGCCTTTTTAAACACAAACCCACATTTATGGATTTCAGGAATTTCAGAATACCTTACACGATTAATCCTCAATATTCAAAAAAAGCCGTTTATTTCTCAATGGAATTTGCTCTTGAGCAGGTACTGAAAATATATTCAGGTGGACTTGGCTTTCTGGCAGGATCTCACATGAGAAGTGCTTATAATCTTAAGCAGGATCTTATTGGAATCGGTATCCTATGGAAATTTGGTTATTATGACCAGGCAAGAAACCACGATCAGACTTTACAACCTGTATGGACGAGAAAGATGTACAGTTTTCTTGAAGACACCGGAATAAAATTCCAAATTGAAATCCATAGTGCTCCGGTTTGGGTAAAAGTTTGGTACCTTGATCCTGAAATTTTCAATACGGCACCCATGTTTTTCCTTTCTACGGATGTTCCGGAAAATGATCATGTTTCAAAAACAATCTGTCACAAGCTGTATGATGCGAATGAATCTACAAAACTTGCTCAATATATTTTATTGGGGAAAGGAGGAGCCAAGCTACTGGATGAAATGAACATTGAGAGAGAGGTTTACCATCTTAATGAAGCTCATGGACTTCCGGCAGCCTTTTATCTTCTGAGAAAATATAACGGAGATCTTGATAAAGTTAAAGAAAAACTGGTTTTCACCACTCATACTCCTGAAGAAGCTGGTAATGAAAAGCACAGCTTCAGATTATGTTATGACATGTCCTATTTTTCGGGATACAGCATGGAAGAAGTGAAAAAGATTGAAGGATCTGATGATGACCGTTTCAATCACTCTCTCTGTGCATTAAGAATGGCAAGAATGGCCAATGGCGTTTCACAGCTTCATGGAGTCGTTTCCAGAGCCATGTGGAATAAATATCCGGGAATCTGTGAAATCACTTCTATTACTAATGCTCAGGAATTTAAATATTGGTCTGATAAACCTTTATACAATGCAAAAGATGAAAATGATGCCACTGCCTTCGATTTCCGTAAGAAATATTTAAAGAAAAAACTGTTCAGTATTGTTGCCGATCAAACAGGAAATTTATTTAATCCTAATATCTTTACGATTGTATGGGCAAGAAGATTTGCAGGCTACAAAAGAGCAGAGCTTCTTTTGCATGATAAGGAGAGATTCTACAGACTTCTGAACCATCCCAAATATCCGGTACAGATCATCTGGGCAGGAAAACCTTACCCAATGGACTACTCTGCTATTTCCACCTTCAATACACTGGTGGAAGAAAGTAAAAATCATAAAAATATAGCTGTTCTTACAGGCTACGAGCTTTCTTTAAGTAAGTCTTTAAAACAAGGTTCTGATGTATGGCTTAATAACCCAAGAGTTCCAAGGGAAGCTTCCGGAACTTCTGGTATGACGGCTGCTATGAACGGCTCTGTCAATTTATCCACAGACGACGGCTGGATTCCGGAATTTGCCAAACACGGAGAAAATTCTTTCGTTGTTCCTAAAGCAGATTATCAGAATATGAGCATTTATGAACAGGATAATTATGATTTAAATACATTATATGAAATCCTTGAAAACGAAATTCTTCCCACGTATTATGATCGCCCTGATGAATGGAGAAAAATTCAGCATAATGCCATGAATGATGTGAAAGATCATTTCAACAGCGACAGGATGGCGGATGAATACTACCGGATCCTCTATAATAATCAAAAATAGAATTAATGAGTAATGTCTTGAACACACCTGAATCCGGTATGTTCAAGACTTGTATCAGGGCTGCTTTTCATACGCCGGGCCACCCTGTATCCACTGCAATAGCTATCATTGCATAAAAAGCTTCCTCCACGAAGGCTGCGCTTTACACTATAAGGTTCCTGAGGGTCATAAGACTTGTCAGCACCCTTCGGGTTTAGAGCCATTGTGCCTTCTAGTTTTTTATAGTAATCATAATTATATAAATCGCTGCACCATTCCCAAACATTTCCCGCCATATCATACAATCCATATCCATTGGCTTTAAATGATTGTACAGGGGCAAGGGTACTATAACCGTCTTTCTTTTCATTGAGGTACGGAAACTTTCCTTCCCAGCTGTTTGCTTTAGGAGTTCCTTCATTGACGGGTTCATTTCCCCATGGATATATATTATTTTTTAATCCGCCCCGTGCTGCAAATTCCCATTCTGCTTCTGTGGGCAAACGTTTACCAGACCATTTACAATAAGCCTGTGCATCATCCCAGCTTATATGTACTACAGGATAGTTGTCTTTTCCTTCAATATTGCTTCCCGGTCCCTCAGGATGTTTCCAGCTAGCACCTTTTACCCATTTCCACCATTGGTTGTAATCATTCAGATCCACAGGTCTGCTGGTAGGTTTAAATACTAATGAAGCAGCTACCAATATACTATCCGGAGGTTTCGGAGTACCCTTAGGAAGGTTTTTTTTTAATTCGTCCCAATCGGGTTTACGTTCTGCCGTTGTGATATAGCCTGTAGCATTTACAAATTTATTGAACTGTGCATTCGTCACTTCTGTTATATCCATATAAAACGGAGAAACCTTCACTCTATGTTTAGGGTATTCATCTGGATCAGCCTGACTGTTATCGCCTCCCATATCAAACTCTCCTCCAGGGATTAGCACCATTGCTTCCAGAGAAGTTTTTCCATTAAAACTGATATGAGAAGGATCTGTTGTCCCTAATCTCTTCGGAATAGTCATGCAGGTATGCCCGGGTTTATTTCCCACAGGTTCTACGGCTTTATTTTTACTACAGGAACATACCAAACTTAATACTCCTGTACAAATTATCATCTTTATGGAAAACATCATCTTTATCTGAATATTTACAGTTTTTTATGATTTCGGTTTACTGTATCTCCATCCTTTTTTCAACTGAAGTGAAAGTTGATTGACTATTTTTTTAGAAGGAACTTCTTCAGCAATATTTATATTTTCGTCAGGATCATTTTTATGATCATAAAGCTCTCGGGCCAGATAAGCTCCGGGCTTTTCAGTCTCTTTATTCCATTCGAACCATTCTACATATCGATACCTGTCGGTACGGATGGCATATCCCATTCTTTCTACATTTTGTCCCCCTTTGGCTTTTACCCCGTATCTTCCCAATAAAAACTGACTGTAGGCTGCTGTTTTCCATTTACGGTCAGAATCCGAAAGCAGAGGTTTCATACTCGTTCCCTGAAGATAATCGGGAATTTTTATTCCGCTCATATCACATAAAGTAGGATAAATATCAACAAACTCTGTAAGTGCATTGCTTGATTTTCCTTTCGCCTTTACTCCTGCCCCGCTGATAATAAGCGGCACTCTGGTATCAATCTCGTAATTGCTCTGTTTACACCAACTGTTATGCTCTCCAAGTTTCCAGCCATGGTCTCCCCACAATACAATAATGGTATTTTCACTCAGTCCTAATTCATCCAAGGCTTTTAAAAGCCTGCCTATCTGAGCATCTGTATAAGAGACAGAGGCATAGTAGGCATGGAGAATTTCCTTTTGCTTTTCCAAATCATATGGCTTTTCCGATGGTAAAGGCAGGTCTGATCTGTCCGTATACCCTCTCAGTTCAGCATCACCATGTACGGCAAATTCCGGAGCATTTTCAGGTATGAATTGATTTTTCGCAAGAGGTATGTCGTTTCTGTTATACAAGTCCCAGTATTTTTTAGGAGCGTTAAATGGCAAATGCGGACGGTAATAACCTACTGAAAAAAAGAAAGGCTTATCTTTTCCTTTTAATTCTTTCAGCTTTTGAATGGCCATAGTCGTTTGTGCGCCATCATAATAAGCATCATCATCAACATCTGCCATTTCAACGGAATTGGACTTTGTATAGATAAATCCATAAACATCCGGCTTGGCTTTTCCCATTTTCTGCAGAGCAAGCTCCTTTTCTTTCTGAATCATCTTGTTTTTCTCCAGCTGATACACTGCGTCCGGATCAAAAGGGTATCCATTTACATGAAGTTCTTCATTCCAGGATTTATCATCAGGTAAAGTGTTATGAAAGGTTTTTCCAATTCCTACTGTATAATAACCATTATTTTTAAAGATCTGCGGAAGGGTTACTATATCCGGCAGATTTTTCCTGAAATCTGTCTGAAGATCCCATACACGAACGGAATCTGGTCTTAGACCTGTCAGAAGGCTTGCTCTCGAAGGATTACATACCGCCTGCTGACAGTATGCCCTATTAAAGATTACTCCTCTTGCTGCAAGTTTGTCCATATTAGGAGTTTTTATAACTGTATTTCCATAGCAGCCCATTTCTGGTCTTAAATCATCAATAGGAATAAACAGGATATTGGGTCTTGTTTGCTTGATAGCGGATCTTACACTTCTTTTAGGTTTGGGATTATCTTTATTAAAGCTTACACCTCTCACCGCCATGCAATTACAAATCAATATAATGAATACTATTTTTAAAAAGTTGAAATTCTTCATGAGGTATAATTTTCTTTTATTGATAAGACTTATTTGTTATCAGCTTATTTTTCACTTCTTTCCATCCTTTTTTACGTTGTTCAGAAAGCTTTTCCAGAATGTCTTTATTTTCGGGATAAACTGCTATATTGAAATTCTCCTTCGGATCTGAGGTAAGATTATAAAGTTCCCGTGCCACAAGTTCCCCCGGTTTTTGGGTTACTTTATCCCAATAGTACCATTCTATCAGATGATAGCTTTTGGTCACCATTGAATATCCCATGTAATTTTTTTTATTAACATCGATTCCTTCTCCGGCAGGGCGTAAGAATTGACTGAATACTGCTCCTTTCCATTCGACACTATTTTCATTCAGAAGCTTTTTAAAACTTATGCCTTGCAGATAAGCAGGTGTTTCTATTCCTGCGAGATCACAGAGGGTAGGATAAAGATCTACCATCTCTACCAGTTCATTGCTTTTACTTCCCGGATTTTTCATTCCAGGTGCATATACAATAAGAGGAACACGGGTATCATTTAAATAATTAGTCTGCTTGCCCCAGGCGTTATGCTCACCCAGTTTCCAGCCATGGTCGCCCCATAATACAATAATGGTATTGTCCATTAGTTTTTGTTTTTCCAGCTCATTTACAAGCCGCCCAATACAGGCATCAACATAGCTTACAGAAGCATAATACCCATGTTTGAGCATTCTGGCTTCCTTTTCAGGCATCCGGAAGTAGGCAGGATGTTTTACGTATTCCAGATCATAGCAAGCAGTCATCTCTCTTTGGTTATACATAGCCATACTTGGTGCGTTGAACGGAATAAAATTGTTATCCGCCATAGGTATTTGCATAGGATCATAAAGATCCCAGTACTTTTTCGGAGCTACAAAAGGTAAATGCGGCCTGAAATACCCCAATGCAAGGAAGAAGGGTTTCTTTTTATTTTTAATACGGTTGATGGTCTGAATAGCAAGTGATGTCTGAGCTCCGTCATACAGCGAATCATCAGGACAGTCTGCAACTTCTACAGAACGTCCGTATGCCCAGCCATTCCCATATCTTTTAGGATCTTTGGCTAATCTTTCCAATCTTTTGGCAGCAAGCTCAGCTTTAAGTTCACCACTGAAATAAAAAGATTCCGGATCTCTGTCTATCATATTTTTAACGGCATATCCTTCAGGACGGAGATCCGGTTCACGAAAAGAGATAGAATCAGGCATATGATTATGAAAAATCTTTCCGATAGATACTGTATGATAATTGAATTTTTCAAATTGCTGGGGAATCGTTACCACATCAGGATGTATTTTACGAAATTCTTCTCCCAGCACCCATACCTTAGTGGAATCCGGCCGTAAACCCGTTAAGGCACTGGCTCTGGAAGGGGCACAAACTGCTACCTGACAATATGCATTTGTAAAAGTTGTACCTCTTCTTGCCAGCTTATCTATATTGGGTGTTTTAATGGTTGAATTACCGTAAACTCCCAGTTCCGGCCTCAGGTCATCAACGACAATAAAAATTACATTGGGCTTAGACTTTTTTTGTGACTGTCCTGCAATTATATTAAATGATAAAATCAATAGAAGAATATAAACTGATTTTAAAGTTGAAACTCTGAACATATCAATTAATTTTAAAAACCAGCCTTGTAAGAATGTGAGTTGCACCGTAATAGTAAAGAAAAAATCCCCAAGGCTGTTATTGATTAAATATTGAAAAAAGAAAAACTTTAAACATCCACAAAACATTAAGAATTCTTTTTCATCATTTGTGTTTTGAATCGAAATAAGATAATGAGTTATGAATGTGATGCGAATTTGCAACAAAAAACTACAAACTCTAGCAAAGTAAACTACAGCATATATACATCAATAACACAAAACACACATTTACAAGTACTTAAAATAAAATAAACAACATCAAAATACAGGAAAAATTGCATAAAAAAACAAAACCAGCTAATTTTCTCATTACTTCTTTTGCCTATTTATTATTCGAAACAGATAAAATATAGGATATGAGATAAAAAAAATCCAGAAAGTTTTTCTTTCTGGATTTTATGAATTACTTATTTTTCTTTTTCGATGGTACTTTCATACCTTTTTCCCGCGCTTCAGAAATACCAATGGCTACGGCTTGCTTTCTGCTTGTTACTTTCTTTCCGGAAGAAGACTTTAATTTTCCTTCCTTGAATTCGTGCATTACCTTTCCTACTTTGTCCTGAGCTTTTTCTGAATATTTAGTCTTGCTCATGATCAGATTTTTTTTTTAAGATTTTGGCAGGGATACCCCTAATTCATAGACACACGCATGTTTCAAATATTTTGAACGCTCTCTCGATGTTACCGATTCAAAATGATCATTTTTGATCACAATAATCGGGTCTTCCGCATTTTCAATCTCAAAATTGGCTAAATACCTTTCATCCGGTGGAGACTGTTGCAGTTTTGCTTTTATTTTCTGCAGTTCATCTGCATATTTTCTAAATCCCGGATCTGAGGAATGGATAAATTTATACTCATCGCCTGCATACACATAGTAATGAATTTTTTTCTCTATCAACCCCGCCTCATCAGTAATTTCGGGATTATCATTTCCGTCTCTAAAAACGACTTCCACCAATGTTCCTCCTTTTTTATGGGCACATTCTTCAGCGTCTTTAAAACTGGAAAAACCTGTATAAACAATCTGATCGTTCAATACATAACGGTTCAGTTTCTGGTTGTATGCATTCGTTTCCATAATTATTATTTCATTTGATTTATACTTGTTATATATTCAATTTTTTTGCCAAATTGCCTTTTTAAAGAAATTTCATTAATGAATATTTTCAATTACTTCAGATTCGAAAACTAAAAAACATTTTCCTGAAAGAGTAAGAAAAAATGACATCAGGTCGCGATTTTTATTTTATATGGTTATGTAAGTAAGAATTATTAAATTTGGAATCATTAAAATTGAAAATGAAAAAACTCCTTTTAACTCTTACTGTTGCTGCTGTATTTCAAAATGTCTCAGCACAGGAAATTACTTTAGATAAAATATATTCAGGATATTACCGTGGAAAAGGGATTGCAGGAATCTCTTCTATGAAAAACGGAGAAAACTATCTTGTAATTGAACCTTCGGGAATTGCAAAATATTCTTACAAAACTTCACAGAAGGAAGGAAATCTTGTGGATGGAAGGTTTGAAAGCTATATTTTTTCTGATGATGAATCTAAAATCCTTTTACAGACAGGAAGCCAGCCTATTTACAGACATTCTTTTCTGGGGAAATTTGATGTAAAAGATTTAAAATCCGGGAAAGTAATCAGCCTTAATGAAGGAAAACCGGTTCAGGAGCCTACATTTTCACCGGATGCTACAAAAGTGGCCTTTATTGCTGACAATAATCTTTTCTATCAAGATCTTAGCTCCGGAAAAATCACACAGATTACTACGGATGGTAAAAAGAACTCTGTCCTGAATGGTTTGGCAGACTGGGTATATGAAGAAGAATTCGGGCATGCAAGACAATATGAGTGGACAAAAAATTCTGATGCTATCGTATTTGTGAAGTCTGATGAAAGCCAGGTTCCGGAAATCTATATTCCCATTTATGGAAAAAACCTTTATCCGACTGAAATGCGTTATAAATATCCAAAAGCAGGTGAGAAAAACTCTGTAGTTTCAGCACAGCTATACCGTCTTGATAACGGAAAAACAATGCAGCTGAACTTAGGTTCTTTCAAAAACTATTATATTCCGAATGTATTCCAGACTGCAAAACCGGACGAAATTGTTTTAATTACGTCTGAAAGGATACAAAACGCTTCGGATATCTTAAAGGTAAATACCAAAACAGGAGCAGTTCAGAAGTTATTTACTGAAACGGATGATAAATGGATTGATACAGACAGTCCTACTCTTGAATTCCTTGAAGATGATTCCTTCCTTTGGGCTTCTGAGAGAGACGGAAACCGTCACCTGTACTGGTATGACAAAGATGGTAAGTTGAAAAAACAGATCACAAAAGGAAACTGGGAGGTAACGGATTATTATGGTTTTAATCCAAAATCTAAAGAAATTTACGTTCAGACAACTGAAAAAGGAAGCATTAATAAGGTGATTTCCAAAGTAAATATTGACAACGGAAAAACTCAGCTGATCTCTAATGCAGAAGGAAACAACTCTGCAAACTTCAGTAAAAACTATAATTATTTCATTGAAACATCTTCTACAGCATCTAAACCTTATACCTATGTTTTAAAAGACGGTAACGGAAAAGCGGTAAAAGAACTTCAGAACAACAATGACCAGTTACAGAAACTAAAAGCTGATAATTTTGTTGAAAAAGAATTCATTACGATTCCAAACGCTGTAGGTGATCAGATGAATGCCTGGATCATGAAGCCTAAAAACTTTGATCCGAACAAAAAATATCCTTTATTTATGTTCCAGTATTCCGGACCTGGATCTCAGCAGGTTGCCAACTCATGGGACAACGGAAACGCCATGTGGTTCAATCACCTTGTACAAAAAGGATATATTGTTGCTTGTGTAGACGGCCGTGGAACAGGCTATAAAGGAGCAAAATATAAGAAAGTAACTTATATGAATTTAGGAAAATATGAGATCGAAGATCAGATCACAGCAGCCAAGTGGTTCGGGAATCAATCTTATATTGACAAGAGCCGAATCGGAATGTTTGGATGGAGCTTCGGTGGTTATATGACAAGTTTGGCAATGACTAAAGGAGCTGATGTCTTCAAAGTGGGAATTGCTGTAGCACCGGTAACCAACTGGAGATATTACGACTCTGTATACACAGAAAGATTTATGAGAACACCTCAGGAAAACCCGGATGGATATGATAAAAATTCTCCTACGGAATATGCTAATCTGTTGAAAGGGAAATTTTTGTTGATCCACGGAACGGCTGATGACAACGTTCATTTCCAGAATTCTATGGAGTTCTCTGAAGCTTTGATTCAAAACAAAAAACAGTTTGATTTCATGGCTTATCCTGATAAAAACCACGGAATCTATGGAGGGCAGACGAGACCACAATTGTATCAGAAGATGACAGATTTTATCCTTAATAATTTATAATAAATCAAGTAATGAAATAGAAATGCACTCAATTGAGTGCATTTCTATTTTGAAGTAGTTTTTAAAACATTTAAAACCTGTTTAATTATAATTGACTTTATGATTGAGTTCTATAGGATTATTGTTTTCTTTTATTTGTTTTTGAATACTTTCTGTCATCTGTTTTAAATTCATTTCTACCGGATTTCCTTTTTCATCAGTTACTTTATATTTTATATTTCTCGCCTTGATTTCTGCAAACGGATCTGAATAATAATCTTGTTGTATCTTTTCATAGGTTTCCCAGCTTATTTCCTTTCCCTTTCTCAAATAAAATGTTTTATTTTTATCAACATTTATAGTCTTTATCAAACTAAAATCATAATCATTTTTATCATCGGAAATCTTTATGATTAATCCTGGCAATCCATTAAATATATAAGGTCCTTCCAGTAAGGGTATGCTTTGACTAAACCATGCTATCCAGTTTCTTTCACCATACTTTACTATAGCTTTCTGACATTCCATACCTCCAATTTTCATTCTTTCAGGCAGAATCTCCCAATTCAGCTTATCATTTATGGAAATGTTATACAAATCATGCATTGATAGAGTTGTTATGCTTTTGATGATACTCTTATTTATTAGGTTCTTGATAATATAAAGCTGATTAAACGAGGTTTTTGGTCCGCCTTCCCAATATCCATTTTTCAACATTAATGAATCAGCATATCTTTCTTTTTCTGACCGGAAAGCAGACTGTCCTCCAATTACATCAAGATAATAATTCCCAGTTTCAAAAATTTCTTTATCTGGATTAGGCTTATGCTTACTTTCATAAACAAACGTAACAAGTTGCGCTGATAAAATATTTGAAAGAAAAAGCATAATAAAAAATAGTCTTTTCATAGTAAATATTAAGATCTTATTCAACAAACTCAATGAAAATATTAAAACACTGAAATAATATGAGATGCATTACTACATCTCATATAAAATACTTTTTAAGTTTACATACAAGCGTTATGCGTTAGTGAGTCAACTACTTGTCCGTTTTGGACTGTATAATGAAAACCACACTCCAGACCCCATTGTGCACAGATGTCACCTGCTCCCGGCTGACAAAAATCTTTTACGCCTCCTTGGACACTTTTTAACTTTTCTCTCGAAATCTTTTTTAATTTTTTCATAATAAATGTTTTTTTAATTACGTGTCACTATTGACATAGGCGAAAATAGAAAACAAATATCACTCAAAAAGGAAATACATACGCATATTTTATGTTTATTCAATGTATTTTAATTTGTGAAATATGTACAAGTTTTTAAATAAAGAAAACCTGTCTGCACATTCATTTTTCTTATTTATTTCATTAATCATTTACGCAGCTATTATTTATTTTATCAATTAAAATTAAAAAGCTATTTTTGGGAAATTTGAAAATTGATTATATGAAGACTAAACATCCTAAAGGGCTACCCTATCTCTTCTTTACAGAAATGTGGGAGCGTTTCGGGTATTACCTGATTCTTGGAATCTTTGTTCTATATGTTATTGAGCCTACGGGCATGAAAGGCGGACTTGGACTTCCGGATAAAACTGCTGATGACATTTTCGGAACTTATATTGCTTTAACTTATCTGACTCCCTTTATTGGAGGATTCCTGGCAGACAGAGTGTTAGGGTATATTAAATCTATTTATCTTGGAGGTTTTTTAATGGCTGCAGGATATATAGGTATGGGAGTTTTTAAAGATTTACCCCTGTTTTATACCTCTCTGGCATTAATTATTATTGGAAATGGTTTCTTTAAACCTACTATTTCAACTCTCTTAGGAAATCTTTACTCTGAAGAACCTTATAAAGCGAATAAAGACTCCGGGTATAATATTTTCTATATGGGAATCAATATCGGGGCATTTATCTGTAATATTATTGCCGCTTTCATGCGTAATAAATTCGGTTGGGGTGAAGCTTTTATCACTGCGGGTGTAGGAATGCTTATCGGAATGGTTATTTTTACCATCGGAAGAAAGCATTACATTCATGCTGCACAGATGAAACCTGTACAGGAAGGTGATACAAAACTTTCAGAGATTCTGATCAAAGTATTTGTTCCTGCTATCGTTGCCGGAGCAATAGGTTGGTTTATTCCTGATAATATTTTCGGAAGTGACAGTACAGATGCCTTTATTTTTGCATGTGTACCGGTTATTTATTTCTATGCATCCCTTTACTTTAAGGCTAAACCTGATGAAAAAGCCTCTATCGGAGCATTACTTTCTGTATTCCTGATCAGTATGTTCTTCTGGGCGGTTTTCAAACAAAACGGTACAGCACTGACAAGATGGGCTAATTATTATACGGACAGAAGTGTTCCTGCTTCTCTTGAAAAGCCATTGGAGGGAATTTATATGGTGGAAGGGAAAAACTATGAAGATAAAGAAGTTCCGGTTTATGACAATCAGTTCCGTTCTCAAAAAGATGATAATGGTGAGACTAAAAAGGAAATGGGGAAAGATGTTTATTTTAAGAACATATCCCCTGAACAACGTGCAACACTTGAGAAAAACCCTGAAAACAAAGTATATTTATACAATACAGAATTATTCCAATCTATTAATCCGTTCTGGGTTATTGCGCTAACTCCGGTTATTGTAGGATTCTGGGCATTGTTGAGAAGAAAAGGGAAAGAACCTTTAACTCCTACCAAGATTGTTTTAGGATTATTTATTTCCGGACTTTCTTGTCTTGTAATGGTTCTAGCAGTGATGGCCGGAGACAACGGATCAGTAAAAGTATCTCCGTTATGGCTTGTTGCCAGCTACGGAGTCATTACCATCGGGGAACTATGTTTGTCTCCAATGGGACTTTCTTTTGTTTCCAAACTTTCTCCTGCAAGGATTACAGCATTGATGATGGGAGGATTTTTCCTGGCCAACTCTGTGGGAAATAAGCTTTCAGGAATCCTGGCAAGTACATGGTATAACTATGAAAACAAGACGAATTATTTCCTTGTAAACTTCGCTTTGTTAATATTTGCTACACTTTTAGGTCTTTCTATGTTAAAAAGGCTAAATAGAATTATGACAGAAAAAGGGCATTAAAATCCTTAATATTATAAAGAAAAGTAAGCTGCGGAAGAGTCCCGCAGCTTTTTTATTTAAAAATAAAATTAAAACCTTGCCAAAAACCCAAAATAAACTATATTTGTCAGTCTTAACAAAAATTAACAATAGAAATGGATAATATTGAAGCATTGAGTCCGAAACCGGATGAATTTGTAGAGAATAAGAATTCCAGGCATCCTAAAGGATTATGGGTTCTTTTCGGAACAGAAATGTGGGAGCGTTTCAACTTTTATGGAATGAGAGCTCTTTTGACGCTCTTCATGGTAAATTCCTTATTGATAAAAGAAGCTGATGCAGCGATCATCTATGGTGGATTTCTAGCTTTATGTTATTTAACACCTCTTTTGGGAGGATTTATTGCTGATAAATATATCGGAAACAGATACGCGATTATCATTGGTGGATCATTAATGGCTATTGGCCAGTTCTTGCTATTTATCAGTGCCTCTACCTTCTCAGCAGATATCAGAAGCGCCAAGCTCATTATGTGGCTGGCATTATTCGTGATCATTTTTGGTAACGGATTCTTCAAACCAAATATTTCTTCAATGGTGGGAAGCCTTTATCCAAAACAGGAAAAGTCTAAACTGGATTCTGCCTTCACTATTTTCTACATGGGGATCAACATCGGGGCTTTCCTTGGTCAGTTCATCTGTCCATACGTAGGAGACGTAAAAGATGCAGCAACAGGAGTAAGAGATATCTTCGCTTTCAAATGGGGATTCCTGGCAGCTTCTATCGCAATGGTTATCGGAACGGTAACATTCTTTATTCTTAAAAACAAATATGTAGTAACTCCGGAAGGAAGACCTATCGGAGGATTACCAAAAAATAATACAAGTGCTGACTTTGAAGAAGGAGAAACGCAGACTGCTAAATTCTCTGGCCAGGCTTTAGGAATCACTGGTGGAATATTTGTAGTTTTATTCTTCCTTTTCAGATATCTTCTTGTAGGTGAGTTTGGATTCAATTCTGTAGAAATGGGGCAATTGATTAAAGGAATCATTTATCCATTCATCTATTCAGCTGGTATTTCTCTTGCCTTCTTAATTATGTCTTCTGCTGAAAATAAGGTTGAAAGACAGAGAATCTGGGTAATTTATATCGTATCATTCTTTATTATTTTCTTCTGGGCTGCATTCGAACAGGCAGGATCTTCATTAACATTTATTGCAGATAACCAAACAGACAGAAACATTTTAGGATGGAATATGCCGCCTTCAATGGTTCAGATCTTCAACGGAATCTTCGTTGTTATTCTGGCAGTTCCTTTCAGTTTAATCTGGGATAAATTAAGAGCTAAAGGAAAAGAGCCGGTATCTCCGTTCAAACAGGCAATGGGATTAGCTTTGATTGCTCTTTCTTATTTCATCATTGCACACAATGTAAAAGATCTTGGAAACTCAGGTTTATTAGCCATCAAATGGTTAATGTTACTCTATTTCATCCAGACATGTGGTGAGCTTTGTCTTTCTCCGATTGGTTTATCATTGGTTGGTAAACTGGCTCCGAAAAGATTTGCTTCATTATTATATGGTGTTTTCTTCATTTCTAACGCTGCTGGTTATGCATTAGCCGGTTCATTGGGAGCACTTATCCCTGCAACAGGTGATAAATTCAAGAAAGCTGAAGAAATGGGTGTTAATCTACAGGATGTTTTGGATAAAAAAGTAACCCTGACAGCGGATCAGGTAGCTGCTTTTGATAAAGCTCAGTTACCATTACACAACCCTACTTTTGTAGGATTCGAAATCCATAACTTATTTGAATTCTTCATGGTGTTCGTAGTACTTTGTGGGATTGCTTCTGTAATTTTAGGATTAATTTCACCTATCTTAAAGAAAATGATGCATGGTGTAAACTAATGTATCAACAAAATATCATAAAACCTCTGCCAAGTCAGAGGTTTTTTTTATTTTCGTATGATGGAAATTTCCGAAGATTCTTTATTCCAATCCGTAAAGGAAATCATTAGGCAGTCGCGCGAAAAAGTGTTTCGTATAGCGAATTCTACTCTACTGGTCACTTACTGGCAGATTGGAAAATTGATTGTTGAAGATGAACAACAGGGAAAAGAACGGGCAGAATACGGAAAATATACGCTGAAAAAACTTTCTCAGAAACTTACCTTAGAATTTGGAAAAGGATTTGATGAAAGTAACTTAAGAAACATGCGCTCTTTTTATCATGCATTTCCAATATGTGACGCATTGCGTCACGAATTGAGCTGGACCCATTACAGATTACTGATAAGGCTTGACAATGCTGATAAAATGAATTACTGTATCAATGAATCCGTTCAAAATAACTGGAATTACAGAGATCTTAAAAGACAAATCAATTCGCTTGCTTACGAAAGGGTTTTGGAACATAAAAAATCTTCTCCGGAAACTATTCAAAGTGTTTTAAAAGATCCTTATATTTTTGAGTTTCTTGGATTAAAAGCTGATGAACAATTTTCTGAAAAAGAAATTGAAACAGCCATTATTGATCATATTCAAAAGTTTTTACTAGAGTTCGGAAAAGGCTTTGCCTTTGTAGCCAGACAACAACATATTTCTACGGATACATCAGACTTCTATATTGATCTTGTCTTCTATAATTACATCTTAAAATGCTTTGTCATTATTGATTTAAAAACAGGAGAACTTTCTCATCAGGATATAGGACAGATTGATATGTATGTAAGAATGTATGATGATCTGAAACGCGGTGAAGGAGATAACCCAACCATCGGAATTTTATTATGTTCTGAAAAAGATGAGACCATTGTAAAATACTCCGTTTTGAATGATAAAAATAATTTATTTGCCAGCAAATACCTGCTGTACCTCCCAAAAGAAGAAGAATTAAAACAAATTATTGACCAGGACAGAATCCGTTTTGAACTGGATCAGAAAGATAAAAACCCTTAATTAGAACTTAATCATATATCATTATGAGCTTAACTTTAGATGAAATACAAAATTTCAAAGGAAAGTATCCCAGACAAATCTGGAGCCTGTTTTTCTCTGAAATGTGGGAACGTTTCTGTTTCTACGGAATGCGTGGAATGCTGGTTTTCTTTATGATCTCACAGCTTAATTTCCATGAAAAAGAAGCCAACCTTCAATATGGTGCCACCCAGGCTTTTGTTTATGCCTTTACCTTTGTGGGAGGTCTTTTTGCTGATAAAATTTTAGGATTCCGAAAATCTTTGTTCTGGGGCGGTTTGCTGATGATCGTAGGAAGTTTAATCCTGGCTACCGATCCCCACAAATTCTTTTTCTTAGGAATAGCATTCACCGTAGTAGGTACCGGTTTCTTCAAACCTAATATTTCATCTATGGTGGGACAGCTTTACAAGCCCAATGATTCAAGAGCAGATGCAGGTTTCTCACTTTTCTATGCAGGAATTAACCTTGGAGCATTGCTAGGCGGTTATTTATGTATTGCCATTGGTAAAGGAGAATTCTTAAGCAACATTATTGCAGAAGAAATGAGGTGGCATATTGCTTTTGGTCTTGCTTCAATAGTAATGGTAGTAAGCTTAATTAATTTTGTATTTACACAAAGAACATTAGGGACTATCGGTTTACAGCCGGGACATCCTTTAGCAGAAGTAAAAACAGCTCCAATACCCAAATGGAAAGAATACGGAGTATATGTTTTGTCATTGGTTTTTGTACCCATCATCATGACCATGGTAGCCAAGACAGAGTATACAGATTATTTTATGTGGACCATCGGGCCTTTAACTTTAATCTATCTGTTCTATGAAATGTCTAAAGTAACAGCTTCTGAGCGCAAAAAACTTTGGGCAGCTTTGGTTTTCATTATATTCTCCATTATCTTCTGGGGAATCTATGAGCAAAGCGGAGGTTCTTTAAGTATTTTCGCAGCTAAAAACCTGAATAAAGATCTTTTTGGATTAGACCCAAATGGAGTGAATAACTCAGGAGGAGCTTTCTTCATTATTTTCCTTGCCCCATTGATCGGACTTCTATGGATCTGGCTGAACAAAAGAAAAATTGAACCCAACACGATTATCAAATTCGGATTAGGATTTATTTTCTTAGGATTAGGATATTATGTTTTATTTGCAACGCGCCTGTTCGCAGACCTTCAGGGAATCACTTCACTGAACTTCTTCACACTGGCATTGCTTATCATTACCCTTGGGGAATTATGCCTTTCTCCTATCGGTTTATCCATCATGACCAAGCTTTCTACCAAGAATCTTCAGGGAATGATGATGGGAATGTGGTTTCTTGCATCAGCGTATGGGCAGTATGTTGCAGGAATTATTGGGGCCAGTCTTGCCACAGCCAAAGAAGGTTCTACCAACTATGATGAATTGATCACTTATACCGATGGATATAAACAATTAGGATTATATGCGGTAATTGCCGGAGTGGTATTAATTTTGATATCTCCGTACGTGAAAAAATTAATGCAAGATGTAAAATAAAAAATAAGTAATTATGCTTATTTTTATCCAAATATCACAATATGAAGAAAATTTTAAGCATAACACTCTTATTTTTATTAAATTTTAGTTTTGCACAAGTAAAGTGGATGACCATTGAAGAAGCTTTAAAAGCCCAAAAGGAAAGTCCCAAAAAAATATTAATTGATTTCTACGCAGACTGGTGTGGTCCGTGTAAAATCATGGATAAAAAAACATACGGCCACCCTGTACTGGCTCAGATATTAAATGAGAATTATTATCCTGTAAAGTTTAATGCAGAAGAAAAAAAGAGCATTGAAATCTTTGGAAGAACCTTTTCAAATCCTAATTCTGAACATAAAAAGGGAAAAAATTCTCTTCATGAGTTTACCCAGTATATGAATGTAGGGGCTGTTCCAAGTACGGTATTTCTGGACGAGCATGGCGATCCCATCACCATTCTTCAGGGAGAATTGTCTGCCAAAGAACTGGAACCTTATCTGGAACTGATCTCCAAAGATTTGTTTAAAAAGATTAAAACCAGAGAACAATGGGAGGATTACCAGAAAAAATTCAAATCTAAAATAAAAGATTAATTCAGAACTTTGAAACAGGATTTTGTGTTTCAATGCTAAAAATTCACTATAGAGGCTTCCAATTTTTTGGAAGTCTTTTTTATTTTACCGAAATTCGAACCTTTATTTTTTATCATCCGAAATAAGGATCAAAAAATTCGAAAAACAGTATCCTGAAACCTGAAAATGAATCTCGAAACCTCCATAGAATATGTAAAAGGAATAGGTCCGGAAAGAGCTAAACTCATCAAAAGTGTGTTGGGCTTATCTACTGTAGAAGATATGTTGAATTTCTACCCTATCCGTTATCTGGACAAAAGTAAAATCTATACTGTTTCTCAGCTTAGAGACGAGACCAGTCAGGAAATACAGCTGAAGGGAAGAATTACTCAGGTACAGGAAATTCAGACCGGTAAAACCAAGCGATTATCTGCAAAGTTTAATGATGAAACAGGTAGTATAGATCTGGTTTGGTTTCAATATTCCAAGTGGTTGAAAGAACAGCTTCCCATCAACAGGGAAGTTTATATCTTCGGAAAGATTAATGTTTTCAACCGCCAGTTTTCTATGCCGCATCCGGAAATTGAAGCGGAAGAAAAAAAAGAGGGTGACACCCGCCTTAAACCTATTTATCCAAGTTCTGAAAAACTAACCAAAAGAGGGTTAAATCAACGATTTTTCCAGAATGCTTTAAGAAATATCTGCAGAGAGATTCCGAGTCTTATTGAAGAAAATTTTCCGGAATATCTGATGAAAACCTTTAAATTCATGTCCAGGCAGCATGCTTTTCTGAATGTACATTTTCCAAAAGATCAGGAGCATTTTGATAAAGCAGATTACAGACTGAAATTTGAAGAATCGTTTTTCTTTCAGTTAGGATATGGCTTAAAGAAACTTCATCATAAAACACAATCCCAGGGTAATCCTTTCCCGATTATTGGAGATCACTTCAATGATTTTTATGAAAACCATCTTCCTTTTGAGCTTACCAATGCACAGAAAAGGGTTTTAAAGGAAATAAGAATGGACATGAAAAGGCCGATTCAGATGAACAGGCTTTTACAGGGAGATGTAGGATCAGGAAAAACAATGGTTGCCCTTCTTACCATGCTTATCGCAATGGACAATGGGTTTCAGAGCTGCCTGATGGCTCCTACTGAAATTCTGGCCCAACAGCATTACAATGGTATTAAAGAACTGTTGGAAAAAACAGGAATCAATATCCGCCTTCTCACTGGCTCTACCAAAGCAGCAGAAAGAAGAATTATCCATGAAGAACTGGAAAATGGGACTCTTTCTATTTTGGTAGGAACTCATGCCGTTTTAGAAGATAAGGTTAAATTTAAAAATCTGGGATTAGCCATTATTGATGAGCAGCATAGATTCGGGGTTGCTCAAAGGGCTAAACTGTGGGCTAAAAACAAGATTCCGCCACACATTCTGGTGATGACCGCCACACCAATTCCAAGAACTCTGGCCATGAGTTTTTATTCTGATCTGGATGTTTCCGTGATTGACGAGATGCCAGTGGGGAGAAAACCTATTATCACAGCGCACCGCCGGGAAAAAGACAGACTGTATGTATATAACTTTTGTAAAGATGAAATAAAAAAAGGAAGACAGGTTTATTTCGTATATCCTCTCATCGAAGAATCAGAAACCCTGGATTATAAAAACCTGATGGAAGGTTTGGAGCATGTGATGGATTTTTTCTCCGAATACAATGTGACAATGCTTCATGGGAAAATGAAACCGGATGAAAAAGATGCTGCCATGGCTTATTTTGCTTCAGGAAAAGCTGAAATAATGGTTGCAACCACAGTAATTGAAGTTGGGGTAAACGTTCCGAATGCTTCGGTAATGGTGATTGAAAGTTCTGAAAGGTTCGGACTATCACAGCTTCACCAGCTCAGAGGACGTGTAGGAAGAGGTGCTGAACAAAGTTACTGTATCCTGATGACTTCCGATAAATTATCAAAAGAAAGCCGAACACGTATTAAAACAATGACTGAAACCAATGATGGTTTTAAAATTTCTGAGGTAGATATGCAGCTTCGCGGTCCCGGAGATATACTGGGAACCCAGCAAAGTGGTGTGGTAGATTTTAAGAGACTGGATCTCATTAATGATTCTGCGATCATCAAAACAACAAAAAATACGGTAGAAAGAATACTGGAAGCTGATCCTATGCTATTAAGACCCGACAATCTGATCATCAAAAATTATTATATCAGATACTACAAAGGAAAAAATAAGTGGAGTAAAATATCATAAAAAAACCGCAGAAAAAAACTTCCTGCGGCCCCCTTATAAAACTGTTATTTAGAAGAAATTACTTTTGGTATGTCCAAAAAAAATTTATTTTAATAGTTCAGGCTTAATATTTTGTGATGTGGTGTGAAAATATTTATATAACAATATAATAATGAGCTAAAACCATAACTATTAAAATAAATTATAAAAAACAAAATGAATTATTTTTTCCAACTTGCTTATTATAAAAACTAACTGTGTTTCGGTGGAGATGAGGGAATGAAACGAATAAAAATATCTCCAACTACTTATTGAGTTTTCATGATTGTACCGTTTTGTTTAAAGATCTTCTGTGCTTTATAATTGGAAAATTAGTATAATCCATTTTGTTTAACTAACATCGTGATTTATATAATTTTTTTATTTTTAGAAACAATTACTTCTCATTCATTTGTATCTTGTACTATATAATAAATTTGTGTCTGAGTTTACTTTTACAAATGTCCGTATATTAATTCAGATGCCTTTTATATTATTTTAATGATTAGTTATAAAATTTTCACCTATTTGTGAATAGTATGCAATAAATACGATTTTTAAATTATTAATATTAAATTAATAAATCCTTTATTCATCATACTTTCAGAATTAAATTATCTTTATTCAAACCCGAAGTGTGATACTGCCAGTTGATGGTAATAACCTCCGTAAGTACCTTTCTGAGCTTCTCAAAACAGTCAGGTTTTTTCATAAAAATATGCGCACCTTTCACAAAAATATCTTCTACTTCATTTTCCGGAATAGGGTCAGAAAAAATGGCCGTCACCATATTGTTAAATTTTGAATTCGAACCAATATCTTCCAGGCATTCCATACTCTCTTTTCCGGGAATCATATAATTTATAAAAACAAGTTCCGGAATTACAGCATCATCATTATTCAGGTATTCCATCAGGCTGTTCCCGTTACTGAAACATTGAACTTTTATAGAGATCTTCAACTCCTTCAGAATATTTTTAAAAAAAATCAAAGTGTTTTCATCGTTATCTGCTACTATTACGTTCAGAAATTCTTTATTCATACTGCATTTTATGGTTTATTACAGTGCTTTGTACTCTTCTTCGTTTGCCAATAATTTTTTGAAACTGGGATGGAGTGATTCCTGTTGTATTTTTGAACTGGGTGCTTAAATGCGCCACACTGGAATAGTTCAGCTTATGGGCAATTTCTGTAAGGCTTTGTTTGTTTCTTATGATCAGGGCTTTTGCATGCTCAATCTTTTGCAGAATAATAAAATTCTCAATAGAGGTAAAAGCAACTTCTGAAAAAAGATTGGAAAGATAACCATAGCTGTGATTCAGCTTCTCAGAAATATAGATGGAGGCTTTTACCGGTATAATTTCATCCGAAAACACGAGCTCTACAATAGCATCTTTTATTTTCTGTACCAGTGCACTTTTTTGGCTTTCTATGATCTCGATACCATAATCTTCAAGATTTTTCTTAAAAAGATTGTGCTGTTCTTGTGTAAGGGGCTCATAGAATTCCACTTCACCGAAGTTCAGTAATCTGTACTTCAGCCCGTGTTCTTTAAGTTTCTCGTCCAATACCTTTTTACAAAGAGCATTGAAATCAAATTTAACATACATTTTCATCCTAGTATATATAAGCCAATATTATTTAGTAAATATAATAATTTATTTCAAGTAAATGTGAAATAGGTGTATATTTTTAATATTTTACCATATACACAAAAAAACTCCTGTATTTTAGAATACAGGAATTTAAACACTAAGGATGAAAAAAATATACTGATAAAAAGCTTTTCAGCTCAAAACCAAGCATATGAATGTATTGTATAAGTGATTTGGTTCTGAAGCAAAGATGAATCAAAAAAAGAAATCACTTGTTATAGAATTACAGGATAAAGTTACAAAATTTTAAGTCATTTATCTGTGAATTAGATATTCCATAAGAAAATCATCCATCACAAAACCGTTACCAATATCAAAAACACCTTCGTCATACACTTTATATCCCTGAGATTCGTAGAAGTTTCTGGCTGAATTGTATTTATTGACATTCAGGATAATTCTGTTGTTTCCGTTTTCAGAAACTTTCTCATTCAGAAACTGAAGTGCTCCTTTCCCAAATCCTTTTCCTTTACTCTCAGGAACCAGATAAATTCTGTGCAGTTTGGTGGTTTTCTCTGCATAATTGTGCTCATATCCGATAAAGCCTTCAAAAGTATTATTATTTTCATCCTGAATAAGATAATAATGATAATACGGATTTTGAAAATGGTGTAAAATTTCATTTTCAGAATACATTTCTGCGAGCATAAACTCCATTTGTTCTTTAGAAAGAATGTCTGCATAGGCATTTTCCCATGATCGTCTTGCAAGATCCTGAATCAACGGGATGTCTGCAGCTGTTGCCTGTTGTAATTTCATGATTGGTTGTATTATGATGATTAAAAAAAGTGAAAAGCCTAAGCTTTTCACCCTTTATATTGTTCAATGATGACTCATGAGTTTTAACATAATTAAAATTCATTTTGCCGGTTCATTATTAAATTGTAGCCATTTCAGCTTTAATTTTTGCATGAAGACCTTCTGAAGCCTTTACCAAAGGAAGTCTCAGATAATTTTTGATGATTCCTTTTTCGGTCAGGATTACTTTAATACCACAAGGATTACCTTCAGCAAAAATCAAACGGGTAATATCTACCAGTTTGTTATGAATTTCATAAGCTTCCTTTACTTTACCCTCAAAAGCCAGCTGTACCATTGTTGAAAACTCTTTAGGATACGCCTGTCCGATTACGGAAATTACACCATCTCCACCAGCTAATGTTACAGGTACTGTATATTCATCATCTCCAGAAACTAAAGAAAATCCTTCAGGTTTCTTTCTCAGAATATCAAAATACTGAAGAATGTTAGGAGAAGCCTCCTTAATCAGGAATAAGTTAGGAAATTCCTTTGCAAGACGAAGCGTAGTCTCTGCTTCTACATTTTGCCCTGTTCTTGACGGAACATTATAAATAATAATATTTTTTCCTGTGGAAGCTAAAGCTTTATAATGTTGATAAAGACCTTCTTGGTTCGGTTTATTATAATATGGAGATACTGAAAGTACGGCTTCAAACGCAGAAAGATCTGCTTCTTCAATCTGTTTCTTGACCTCAAGAGTATCGTTGCCGCCAATTCCCAAAACTAAAGGAAGACGTTTATTATTCACCTTAATGATGTGCTCAATTACCTGTTTCTTCTCCTCTGCAGAAAGCGTTGCGGCTTCTGCCGTTGTTCCCAATACAACTAAATAATTGGTTCCGTTTTCGATATTGTACTCCACCAGTTTTGTTAAACTGTCGAAGTCAACGGATAAATCTTCATTAAAGGGCGTTACCAATGCAACACCTACTCCTTTTAAAATGCTCATCTGTTAGAATTATTTTTGCCAAATTTAATAATTTACAGTAAGAATTTGTAATAAATAATAATGTTTTATTATACATATAGTTATATTTGCATATACTAAAAGAGATTATGAAAAATAAATTCTTGTTATTAGGAATTGCTCTGGTGTCGCTTACTGCATGCAAAACGGCTTCTGTGCCGCAGCTTGTGAATGTAAAGACCCAGAAAAATATTTCTATTAATAATGAGCTAAAGAATGATGAGGAGTTTGTAAAATTTATCGAACCGTATAAGCAGAAACTGGATAAAGAAATGAACCAGAAGATCTCACACACCAATGTGGATCTTACCAAACAGGGCGATAACAGCAATCTGGGTAATCTTTTAGCTGACTATACGTTTGAAGGAGGTAATGAATGGATCAAAACTCATCTTAAGCAAAATGTAGATGCTGCATTGATCAATATCGGAGGAATCCGAACCACTATCGGAAAAGGAGATATTTTACTTAAAAATGTATTTGAAGTAATGCCTTTCGAAAATGAAGTAGTGATTGTGAAAATGAAGGGAGCAGATTTACAGGGGCTTTTTGAGTATTATGCAAAAACGCAGGTCAACAATCCTGTTTCTCATTTATACATTGAAACAAAAAACGGACAGGTAACCAAAGCCTTAATCAATGGTAATACAGTAGATCCTGCTAAAGATTATTATATTGCGACTTCAGACTATCTTGCATTGGGAGGAGACAATATGAAATTCTTTGCTAAAGGAGAATCCATTGCAACAGGAATTAAAATGAGAGATTTATTTATTGATTATTTTAAAAAATCACCTGAAGTGGTGGTCAATTCGGATGTTCGTTTAAATTTTATCGGGAAGTAATAATGGATAGAAAAAGTTTTTTAAAAGCAATAGGAGGCGGATCTTTAGCAATGGCTTTGGCTCCCAATATGATGATGGCGGAGGAATTAAAAATTCTTAATTTAAAATCTGCAAATAAACTGACTATTCTTCATACCAATGACCAACATAGCAGAATAGAGCCTTTTGATGCAAGCTATACAAAAAATCCCAATCAGGGAGGTTTTGCAAGGAGGGCAAGCTTAATCCAACAGATCAGAAGTCAGGAAAGTAATGTTCTTCTTCTTGATTCCGGAGATATTTTCCAGGGAACTCCTTATTTTAATTTCTTCGGAGGAGAACTGGAGTTCAAATTAATGTCTATGATGAAATATGACGCCTCTACCATGGGAAATCATGATTTCGATAATGGACTTGATGGATTTTTAAAAGTACTTCCTAATGCGAAGTTTCCTTTTATCTGTTCCAATTATGATTTTACAAACACTGTTCTTGACGGGAAAACTTCTCCCTACCAGATATTCAATAAGAATGGCATCAAAGTAGGAATTTTCGGAGTGGGAATCCAGCTGGATGGCCTTGTAGGCAAAAAACAGTACGGAGAAACCGTTTACTCCAACCCCATTGATGTAGCACAGCATTATTCAAATTTTCTGAAGAAAGAGAAGAAATGTGATCTTGTGATTTGTCTTTCGCACATCGGCTATGATTACAAAGATGAACCTGATAAAATAAGTGATAAAATTTTAGCGGCCAATACAGAAAATATTGATATTATTTTAGGAGGCCATACTCATACATTCTTACCGGAACCTCAGACCTTTACCAACAGACAGGGCAAAAATGTCCTTGTTAATCAGGTGGGATGGGCAGGTCTTCTTTTAGGTAGAATAGATTTTTATTTTGATACAAACAAAAACGTACAGCATATTTCCTGGAACAATCAGGTGATAGATAGCAGCATAACCGCATAATATGAAAAAACTCTCTATAATTTCTCTTGGTATTTTAGCATCCCTGCAGCTGACAAAAGCTCAGGTTATTTCATCCAAAAAGTGGGCAGATCTGTTTTCCTACAATAATGTCTTAGCCATGAAAGAAGACAATGGAAAAATCATTGCAGCCACTCAAAACGGAATATTCTATTATACAATATCAACAGGAGAAATTACGAAGTTATCCAAAGCCAATGGCCTGCACAACATCGGAATTACTGCTTTCGATTACAATCCGCAGACTAAAACAGGGCTTATCGGTTATGAAAACGGATCTATGGATGTTATTACACCACAGGAGATCAAATATATTGTTGATATTCCTATTGCTACAGGATATAATGGAGATAAAAAGATTAACCACATTTCGATAACCGGAAATCAGGCTGTCATTTCTGTTGGGTACGGTGTTTCCATATTCAACCTTCAGAATAAAGAGTTTGGTGATTCTGCATTTTTCCTTTCAGGTGGCGTTTATCAGGCAAGTAATGAAGCTACTATATTCGGGAATAAAGTATATTCTGTAACGGATACAGGATTGAAAAGCCATCAAATGAATACTACGTTTCCCGTATATTCTACCTGGACAACGGAAGCCCCAGGAGCATTCAAACATATAGATTCAGAATCAGAACTGGTTTACTCAACGGCTACAGCTGCTTATATTTATAATAATGGTACCCCGACACAACTTCCTACTACTTTTGAAAAAATCAGGGATGTTGTTATTACCTCCAATAGTATTGTCGTTACAGATAACAGAGTATATACTTACGGAATCAATGGAGTATCGCAAAATGCGGTAAGTCTTGGTGAAGAATGTAATACTGCATTAACAGCTGGCGGAAAGATTTTAGGAGGAACGGTATTATCGGGAATTAAGGATGAAGGTAACAATACTTTTAAACCTTCCGGACCTTACTTCAATTTTGCTTATAACATCAATCTTTTTGATAACAACCAGCTTCTGGTTTCCTCTGGTGCCAGAGCCAATAACTACAACCATCCGTTTATTCAGCCACAAGAACCAGGATTTTATTATTTCAATGGTACAGAGTGGATTTATCCTTCATTTTTCAATAAAAGTAATCCCAATCGCCCCATCTTCATCAACGTATTGGATGCTATTATAAGCCCTTATAACAGTAATGAAGTACTATTCACCAATTATACTATGCTGGATAACGGGGTGTATAAGATGAAATATAATGCGACAAGCAAAGATTTTGAACTGGTAAAATATTATAATCTGGGAGCACAGCCTTACCTCAGACGTCCGGTAGGTTTTGCTGTAGACCCACAAAACAATCTTTTTGTTTCTTTTGGATTCAATGATGGAAACCCTTCTATAGGAATCTATGATAAAGCAGCTGATGATTTTCTTATCAAGAAAATAGTTCTTGCCAGCGATGGAATACAAAAGACTATTTACCATGAAAACATGCTTTGGACTCCGCTGCCAAGATCTAACAATTTCTGGGTATATGACTATAAAAATGCTACTAATCTTTCTGATGACAATGATTATATTCTGGGAACGGCTAATGGATTTAACAGTTCAGGAGGTATTTTATCGGTAGCATTTGATAAGTCTGGAGATGCCTGGATCGGTACAGATGGAGGACTAAGAATTATGTCTAACGCAGCAACAGAAATAAAAAGCGCCCAGCCAAAAGTAGAGCCTATAGTTATAGAGCAGAATGGTTTGGGGGAAGAGCTTTTCAGAGAATCCGCAATTCTTCAGATTGCAGTAGATGCAGGTGACTATAAGTGGGTATCTGTTGATGGTGGTGGTGTTTATTACCTCTCCGCCGACGGTCAGAGAACTATAAAGCATTTTACAAAAGAAAATTCCCCTCTTCCTACGAATAGTGTTACCGATATAAAAGTTGATAAAAAAACAGGTAAGGTATATTTTGTAACATATAATGGTATTGTAACGTATCAGGGAGATGTTGCAGATGTAACTTCCAATTTCGGTGATGTGGTAGTATATCCAAACCCTGTTGTTTATTCTAATTTCAAAGGAAAAGTAACCATTAAAGGTCTTGCAGAAAAAACCAATATAAGAATTGTAGATGCTGCAGGTAATGTAGTTCACTCTGCAGTCGCAAGAGGTGGATATTATGAATGGGATCTCAATAATCAGAAAGGAACAAGAGTAGCTTCAGGGATTTATTTTGTCCTGATGACGAATGAAGACGGATCTGATAAAGCTACCGCTAAAATAGGAGTGGTTAATTAATGAATTCACAAAACGGTTTTTTACTTTCATTTATCAAATATGGAGAAAATGATGCTGTATTGCATTGTTTTACAGAAGAAGAAGGTTTTCAGAGCTATTTTCTAAAGGGAATTTATTCCAAAAAGAATAAAAAGAAAGCCTTGCTTCAACCGTTGAGCCAGCTCAATTTTTCTGTAAATCCATCACGTGGCAACGGAATCCCGTCTGTTTCAAAGTTTGAACTGGTAAAAAACAATGACATTTATACAGACATAAAAGTCAATACCGTTATTTTCTTTATCTCAGATTTTCTGAGTCATATTCTTAAACATGAGAATAAAAATATTCCTATCTATTCCTGTATTGATCATTTAATCCGCGAGCTGACTAATAAAAATTATCAGGCGCATCTTCTGTTTTTGCTGGCTTTTTTAAAAATTCAGGGTGTTGCACCCTTATTGAGCGAAGGCAGGTTTTTAGATCCGGAAACCGGAACTTTTTCACTGGGAATAAGTCACCAGCTCTTCAATGAAGAAATTTCAATGCTATGGAAAGAAGCTCTTTGTGCAGAAGATTTTTATGCCACAAAAATCCATTCCTCCTTGAGAAAAGATTTCCTTGACAGTCTTTTAGTATACTATCATTACCACATCACGGATTTCAAAACTCCAGCCTCTTTGGAAATCATACAGCAGATATTTGAATAAATAATATTATTCCTTCCCTGTTGTTTTTCCAATATCTTCCGGCATTTCTGTTTCGGATTCTGCCATTTCTTTTTTGGAAAATCTAGGTTGAAGGATCTTAGCAATAAGTCCTGTCCAGCCAGTCTGATGGGAAGCTCCTACTCCACGGCCGTTGTCTCCGTGAAAATATTCATAGAACAAAATATAATCTTTAAAATCAGGATCGGTTTGAAACCTTTCATACTGTCCATGAACCGGGCGTTTCCCATTTTCATCCATTAAAAATATCTTGGCAAGTCTCTTGTTTAAGGCATCTGCAATCTGATCCAGGCTAGAATAATTACCGCTTCCTGTAGGATATTCTACTAAAAAATCCGGGCTGTAATAGAAGAAAAAACGCTGAAGACTGTCAATAATAAGAAAATTGATAGGAAACCACACGGGGCCACGCCAGTTGCTGTTTCCTCCAAAAAGGCCGCTATCACTTTCAGCAGGGGTATACTTTACGCTGTAATTCGTATCATTCAATGTTAATGTGTAAGGATTGCTTTCATATTCTTTGGATAAAGCTCTTACTCCGTAATCACTGAGAAATTCCTCAGGATTCAACATTCGGTATAACAGTCTTTTCAGACGATGTCCCCGAAGCAGAGATAAAAGGTGTTTGGAATCCTGCCCTTTCACTTCCCATCTTGAAACCAGAGAAGCCAGTTCAGGTTTATTATCCAGTACCCATTTCATTCTTTTCTTGAAATTGGGAAGGTTTTCAATCATTTCATCATCGATAACCTCAACGGCAAACATTGGAATTAATCCAACAATAGTCCTTAGCTTCAGATACATCTGAGTTCCGTCGCTGGAAGTAATTGCATCATAGAAAAATTCATCCTGTTCATCCCAAAGACTGAATTTCTCATCACCCATATTATCCAGTGAATGGGCAATCGACAGGAAATGTTCAAAGAATTTCATAGCCATCTCTTCATACACCTTATTGTAAAGAGCCAGTTCCAGCGCAATTCTCATCATATTGAGGGCAAACATAGCCATCCAGCTCGTTCCATCGGACTGCTCCAGCTGTTCTCCGTTGGGCAAAACAGAATTCCGGTCAAAAACCCCAATATTATCAAGTCCCAGAAATCCTCCTTCAAAGATATTATTGCCATTAAGGTCTTTTTTATTAACCCACCAGGTAAAATTCATCAATAACTTCTGGAAAGCGCTTTCCAGAAATTCCAGATCGGGTTTATCTTTTAAATATTCATCAATTTTAAATACTCTGAAAACCGCCCAGGCATGTACAGGTGGATTCACATCACTTAAGTTCCATTCGTATGCAGGCAGCTGTCCGTTGGGATGCATATACCATTCAAACAGGAAAAGTTTCAGCTGATGTTTTGCAAAATCCGGATCTATCAGGGAGAAGCTGATAGTATGAAATGCCAGATCCCATGTTGCATACCATGGATATTCCCATTTATCAGGCATTGAAATGATATGCTCATTGTTCAGATGCTTCCAGTCGTAGTTTCTTATCGTTTCGCGGGACTTTGGTGGAGGCATTTCGGAAGGATCACCTTTCAGCCATTTTTCTACATTGTAATGGTAAAACATTTTATTCCAAAGCATTCCTGCAAAAGCCTGTCTCTGAACCAGTTTTTCATCTTCCGAAGCAATTCCTTTCTGAATTTCTGCATAAAACTCGTCGGCTTCTTTTTCTCTTTGTTTAAAAAGAATATCGAAATCTTTAAAAGGTTCTCTTATATCTTTATCTGAAAGCCTGAATTCAAATATTTTTGATTCTCCCGCTTTAAAATCTTCATCAATAAAGAAAGAAGCTTTGGTTCCTGCATTTTTGGGATTCACAGACTGGGAATTTCCCGTCATCACAAAATTATTGATCCCGTCTTTACAGTATTTTGACTCATTAGAAGACTGGTAAAGCCTTTCATTATTGGTTTCGTTATTACAAAATAATGTTTTTAAAGATTGTTTTGCATATACATTTTTAACCTCGATATCCTGATGATTGACTTTAATATGGTCTGCATCTTCAGCAGACAATTGTGGTTTATAATCATCATATCCCCAGTTCCAGGTATTTCTGAACCAAATAGTCGGAAGAATTACGAGAGACGCTTCTTTTTCAGATTTATTGAATATTGTTAGTTTTACAAGAATATCATTCTGACTTTCTTTTGCATATTCAATAAAAATGTCAAAGTATTCATTGTGATCAAAAATCCCTGTATCAATCAACTCATATTCAGCTTCCTCCTTTCCCCTTTCCGCATTTATTTTTACAAGCTGTTCATAAGGAAAAGCATTTTGAGGATATTTATACAGCATTTTCATGTAAGAATGGGTAGGTGTGGAATCCAGATAGTAAAAATATTCTTTCACATCTTCACCGTGATTTCCCTGACCATTGGTGAGACCAAAGAATCGTTCTTTGACCATTTTATCTTTCTTATTCCAGAATCCTAAAGAAAATACAAGCTTCTGGAGATCATCACAGATGCCACATATTCCTTCCTCACCCCAACGGTAAGTTTTGGCTTCTGCAGTTTCATGATTGGTATAATTCCATGCATCTCCGTTTTCACTGTAGTCCTCACGAACAAGTCCCCATTCACGGTTACTGACATAAGGCCCCCATTTTTTCCATGAAATATCTGAAATTCTCTGTTTTTCCGACATAAACGATAATTATGAGTAGTGAGTAATATTTAATTCCGTTTCAAGTTCTAAAAACAACCTCAAAAACTTTAAACCTTGAACATTAAACTTTGAACTTCGAATTCCTTTATCCTCCGGTAGAAAAACTCTCAAACGTAGTCATTCCACCATCCACGAAAATGCTTGTTCCTGTGATATAATCTGCAAGGTCACTGGCAAGGAACGCAGCTAAGTTTCCGATATCCTGCGGTTGTCCGATTCTGTTATAAGGAATAAGGTTCAGAAGAGAATTAAGGGCTTCCGGAGTATCCCACGCATTTTTATTAATAGGGGTCTGAATAGCCCCGGGACAAATGGAATTGACACGGATCTTGTTGGCACCATATTCTTGAGCAAGGGTTTGCATCAGCATTCTTACAGCCCCTTTACTGGAAGCATAATTAGCATGACCAGCCCACGGAATAATCTCATGGACTGAACTGATATGAATAATTTTCCCACAGGCAACAGAGCGTGAAGTGTCGATTCCTCTTCTTAGAAATTCTTTAATAGCTTCTCTGGCACAAAGAAATTGTCCGGTCAGGTTGACTCCTATGACCGCATTCCATTGATCCAAAGTCATTTCAGTGAATTTTGAATCCTTTTGAATGCCTGCATTATTGACCAGAATATCTACCGTTTGGAATTCAGAAACAACATCCTGAAACATCCTGATAACCTGATCCTCTTTGGAAACATCACACTGGTAGGTTATTCCTTTACCGCCGGCATCCGTTATTTCTTTTAAAACAGCTTTAGCTTCTTCTGTAGATCTTTCCGAAGAATGATTAACAATGACTGTTGCTCCTGCTGCCGCCAATGATTTTGCAATTCCTGAACCGATTCCACTGGAAGCTCCTGTGACTACAGCCACCTGATTTTGAAGTGATATTTCCATGTTTTGTAATTTGATGTTACTCAAAGTTATGGAAAGATATCAGCAGATAAAAAATTATGATTTTAAAATTTTATTAAAGTTTTTTGTACATCAGGTATTGAGGTCCGCTTCTTCCAATTCTGGTCTTACCGTCGTAAATATATCCTGCCTGAAGATAAATATGGTAAGCAGATTCATTTTTCTGGTTGACAGCCAGTACAATCTCATCGCAGGTCTTGAAATGATTTTGGACAAAAGTACCTACTTCCTGCATAGCAACTTTTCCAATTCCCTTTCCCTGCAGTTGAGGATTCACAGATAGTGAACGCAGTAAAACTGAATTCTCATTATCCGTAAGATCTAATTTATCTTTTCCAAAATCAAGGACAAAAAAACCTACAGGCAGATCATTTTGAAATATCGTCACTGGAAATGCGTCATCATCATTCCGTTCGCTGATGCTTTGTAAGGCCTGCTGAGCAGTCGCTGTAAACCTCATCTGATTTTCATCCAAAGTATAACTGACTCCGGAAAGGTCTTCCGGTTTAAAGAAATCTAAATATATCATAGTATTAGTGATGGTAAATATCTTCATACATTACCCCTGCACGGATTTCTATTGGAAGTTTATTTTCCTCCGGAACAATAGGACAATTGTAATCATAAGCGTTGTAAGCACAGAAAGGATGATAGGATTGATTAAAATCAAGTACAATGGTATTTCCTTTCGGGATTTTAAGATCCATATATTTCCCTCCTCCGTAGGTTTCCTTTTCATTGGTAGCATCACGGAACGGAAGGAAAAGATAGTCTTTATATTTTTCCTGTTTGATCAAGTCCAGACTTTGGTATAAAGTAACGGTATAAGGTTTCCCATCCAGCGTAAATGTTGCTTTTCCATATTCCTGATAAGACTTGGTTTTTCCTGCAGATGTAGGAAGATCAAAGGGTTTTGTATCTTCTGATTTTACAAATTGCGCAGTAATTCTGTATTTAGCATCAAAAGGAAAGAAAGGATGTTTTTTAAAATTTTTAAAATTATCACCTCTTAACGGAGTCTCTTTTGGGTTAAGGTATTCCGCATTCAGTTCTTTCTGAAATTTCTGGACCTCTTTCTCTTCCTTTGATATCTTTTTTTGAGAAAAGCCCCATAGTGGAAGCAGTAGAAAGAGTATGATATATTTTTTCATGAATTTAAAAATTATAAGTAAAGCTATGAATTTTCATTCCAACAAAAGTTAAAATTGTAATAAAAAATATAATCTGTGATAAATAAAATAAGCACCTTCACCTCTAGCATACTTTTTGAAAAAGAATGCTCATGGACAGAAAAAGCTTCATAAAGACCAGTGCTCTGGCAATATCAGGATTTTATTTTCTTCAATCTGAATTATTTCATGCTGCAGAAAGAAGAAACAATCAGATAACTGAATACCATGATGTTCCGATTGTTATTATTGGCAGTGGATATGGAGGTGCTGTATCTGCCCTTCGCCTGTGTGAAGCCGGAAAAAAAGTAGTACTGCTGGAGATGGGTCTTAACTGGGAAAAAGCAGGAATTCCATTTTCTAATCTTTTGAAACCCGGAAAAAGTTCTGCATGGCTGAAAAACAAAAGCATTGCTCCTTTTATGAATATCTTTTCGCTAACTCCTTTCACCGGAACATTGGACCGTCTGGATTTTGATCATATTAAAATCTGGGCACGAAGAGGGGTTGGCGGAGGTTCTCTGGTGAACGGCGGAATGGCTGTTACTCCCAAAGAAAGCTATTTCAAAGAGGTTTTTCCTGATCTTGATGCTGAAAAATTTTATAATCATTATTTTCCTCTGGTACAGGAAGAACTAAAAGTAAATGTTATTGACGAACAGTTTCTGAAAGACTGTCCTTATTATAAATTCACCCGGGTAGGTGAAGAAGAAGCCCATAAAGCTGGTTTTAAAACAATAAGGGTTCCCAATGTGTATGACTTTAAATACATGGAAAAAGAATTCCGGAATGAAGTTCCCCGTTCAGCTCTTAATACTGAAGTGATTTATGGAAACAATCACGGGAAAAACAGTTTAGATAAAACCTATCTCAGAAAAGCCCTTGAAACCGGAAATCTGGAAATCCTTGATCTTCATCGTGTCCAGACCATTCACTTGAATGATGACAAAAGCTATACATTGAATGTCCAGCAGATTGATACTTCAGGTGCTTTGCTTACTAACAAAGTCTTTACCTGTAAAAAACTGATTCTTTCTGCAGGAACAATGGGCACTTTACAACTTCTGTTACAATCTCATGCAGAGAACGGATTTCCCATCCATGAAAAGATTGGTAAAAACTGGGGAAATAACGGAAATTTTATGACGGGGCGAAACTGGGTGAAGCCTTTGTCTGGTGGCACCGGAGCTAAGCAATCTACTATCCCTGTGGGAGGAATTGATAACTGGGATGATCCTGAACATCCGTTTTTCACAGAAATTGCTCCTTTGCCTATGGGAATGGATGTCGCTACCGCTTTGTATCTGCTTATCAACAGAGTTGAGAAAAAAGGTGAAGTCACATACAATAAAGCCAGCCAGTCTCTTACATTGAATTGGAACGAAAGCAATACTGTTAAAATGAAAGAAAATGCCCAATATTTTATCCGGAAAATGAATAAAGCCAATGGCGGTACCAGAAGTCATCTTCTTTTCGATAATGGTTTTGGAGCAGATATTTGCTATCATCCGCTTGGCGGGTGTGTTTTAGGAGAAGCAACCAACGAATATGGAAAACTCAAAGATCATGAAAATCTCTATGTCCTGGACGGATCTTTAATTCCGGGAACCATTGGTGTGAATCCGTTTGTAACTATTACGGCTATTGCAGAATATTGTATTGAAAACCTTATTAAACAGAATGAATTTGCCTGAAATTAAGACATTGTCTTCACATTCTTAAGATAGTTCCGAATATCATCCTCCAGCTTTGACGGATAGATAAAATGAAGCTTTTCAGCCAGTGAAGTTCCCAACTCATGAACCAGATCTGCATAGGCAAAGAGTGCATTCCAGTTTTCTTCAATATCGCTTCCAGAGAATGTCTTTTCCACTTTATTCCACAGATCAGATGAGAGATATTTTCTGAAGAGCCTTCCGTGTTTGTTGGTTGTGATCGTATTCCAGTCATGATTTCCGGCAATATGCCACTCAATCAAAGGGACGAGATAATCTGTGCGGAGAATGTTTTCAGACATAAATTTGGCATAAAAAATATCTCCACGCTTCAGGCACTTTGCAACATAGGTTGTATCCCACCAAAAATCATTCATCAGCTGCTGAAATTCTTTTTCCTTTGGCTTCTGAATCATGATTGACTGATACGTTGGTGGTTTCAGATTCTTAGTCAGGTCATCTTTATCTACTAAAACTTTATACCCTACATCCCAGTCTTCAGGAAGATTTTCTTCTTTAATTTCTTCAATAAACTCTGCTACCTGATACAGCTTAAAATCAACTTTCACATGGTCTTTGTACAACACCATTTTCATAGCATGCCTTCCGTCAAAAACACGATCGTCTTCTTCAATCATGGAAATAGGTTCACCAAAGAGTCTGATCCACTCATTTCCGGATTCATAAGATGCTCTGTTACCAAAAACAAGTTCTACATCTAGATCACTGAAATCATCTACCGGAGCATAAGGATTTACCAATGAACTGGTCAGGAGAACAGCACGGATATCAGGATTGTTTTCAGCCCAGTGAATAATCTGTTCCAGCTTTTCTTCCCTTACTTTCATATTAATAAGATTCTGATATTTTTACACGATATACGTCAGAAGAATTTCTCTTGATTGATTCTACAAAGAATCCTCCTTCCTCAGGAATAACTTCTTTCAGATCAAAACTTTTGCAGTCTTTCGGGAGACCTGAAAATATAAGGGTAAACCAAAAGTCTTTCATAAAGGGAACTGGTGTCCAATAGGGCGAAATTGAAATATTTTCCGCATGAATCATTTTGCTTCTATGCTCAGACTGGTTGTCAAAAAGATAGGTCGAATGCCAGATCCTGATCAGGTTTCCCAGAAACGGTGACGCCGGAAAACAACAGTGTACAATAACCTGCCTCTCCTCTTCTGTTTTTGCCTGAAGAGATTCCAGGATTTCCTTTGCAATGACTGGTTTAACAATTACTTCTTCCACCTTTTTATGAGTAATAAGTAATGAGCAATGAGTAATAGCGATTATTACTTATTGCTCATTATTGATGTTAATATTCTAATTCTAATTTTTCTTTGGTGTAATTTCGTACTTCATGGGTCAGCTCAGGGTTATCAGCCAGTTTTTGTCCGTAAGAAGGAATCATTTCAAGCAGCTTTCCTTTCCATTCTCCATGCAGTTTTTCAGGGAAGCATTTTTCCAGCACGTTCAGCATGGCATATACTGCTGTGGATGCACCTGGTGAAGCTCCCAATAAAGAAGCAATGGTTCCAGACTTGTTCACCACAACTTCGGTTCCGAACTCCAGCTTACCTCCTTCTTTTTCATCTTTTTTGATGATCTGAACTCTCTGTCCTGCTACTTTCAGTTCCCAGTCTTCTTCTTTGGCATCTTTTATAAATTCTCTCAAATGCTGCATTCTCTGAGACTTCGTCATGGCAACCTGCTGGATCAGATATTTCGTTAATGGAATGTTGTGCCACCATGCTCCGAAAAGTGATTTTAAGTTTTTGGTATTTACACTTTCAGGAAGGTCCAGATAGCTTCCTTCTCTTAAGAATTTAGTTGAAAATCCTGCAAAGGGTCCAAAAAGAAGGGCTTTTTTCCCATCGATGATTCTAAGATCAAGGTGTGGAACAGACATTGGCGGAGCATCTACCGTAGCCTGAGTATATACTTTAGCATGGTGTTTTTCTACCAGCTCCTGATTATGACTGACCAGCCATTGGCCTGAAACCGGGAAACCTCCGTATCCTTCACTTTCTTTAATATCTGAGCTGTCCAGTAACGGAAGCGCGTATCCTCCCGCACCGATAAATACAAAATCTGCTACCACTTCCTGTTTATGGCTATGGATTCTGTCTTTCACTTTCATTTCCCATGTCCCGTTCTCTCTAGGGCTGATATCTTTTACTTCGTGGTATAAGAAAACCTCAACATTGGAATCTTCCAGAAGATGTCTTCCCATTTTTCTCGTCAATGTTCCGAAGTTCACATCTGTTCCCATATCCATCTTCGTTGCAGCCATTACTTCAGACTGATTTCTTTTGCTCATCACCAAAGGAATCCATTCTTTCAGCTTTTCATGATCTGTAGAAAATTCCATTCCTGAAAAAAGGACAGATTCTGCCATTTTATCGTGGCGTTTTTTAAGGTATTCAGCATCTTTTTCTCCGAATACCAGACTCATGTGTGCACAGGAATTGATAAATTCTTTAGGCTCACGAATATATCCTTTGGTAATCAGATAAGACCAGAATTGTTTTGAAATTTCAAACTGCTCTGCAATGCTTTCTGCCTTGGAAATATCAATAGATCCGTCTGGTTTTTCAGGAGTATAATTTAGCTCACAAAAAGCGGAATGTCCTGTTCCGGCGTTGTTCCATGCAGCTGTACTTTCTTTGGCAAACCTTCCGAGTCTTTCGAAGATAGCGATTTCAAGATTTGGATCAAATTCATGAAGCAGCGTTGCTAAAGTGGCGCTCATGATTCCGCCGCCTATCAGTACAACGTCGTATTTAGGTTTCGGTGTTCTGCTTGTAAGCGATTGTGACATAATTTTAAAATTTTACTTCAAATTTCGGGAAAAGTTTTAAAAAGCGGAACGATTTTAACACGTTATTTTTTTGTTCAAAACACTTATTGAGTACACAACAAAAAACCATGGAAAATTTCAATAAAGTCCCATTGAAATGATTGATAATGTAAAATATTTCTTTATAAAAATATTAATTTTTATTTTTTTTATTTCACTGAATGGTAACTAATTAATGAATAATTCAAGGGTGAAATTTTATAAAAATTTAAGTTTATTTAAGTTCATCATATTAAATACTGCAATCATAACTATTTACACCATTTTATTTTATCAACAACAAGTGATAAATAATTATACTAAAATTATAAAATATCACTTTTTATTGATAAATATATAATTTTATAGATACAATTTTACACATACCACATTGAATAACTGTTTTTTTTTATGTACCTTTCAATTGATTTAATACCTATTCCAACAAGTATTTAATTAAAATTATTTCATAAACATACTAAAGATGAGAATTATTAACTTCGCGAGTACATTGTTCGCTACAATGGGATTTGCTCAGAGCGGAAGTGTAGGAATCAACACGTCCACACCGGACCCCAGTGCTATTCTGCACATTGAGAACTTCAGTGGAACCCCAGCTACAGCTACAGCCACCATTTCGGGAGGTGCTGTTATCGGGATTACCATCAGCAACGGAGGAAGCGGCTATACTTCGGTACCAACAATTAATTTTTATGGAGGAGGATCTGTGGTGAATGGAGGTTCAAAAGCCCGTGCTACAGCAGTCATTTCCAACGGTCAGCTAACAGGTATAACGATTAACAACGGAGGTAGTGGCTATACTACAGCTCCTACAGTAACTGTTTCCGGAGGTAATAAAGGAGTATTATTCCCCAACCTGAATATTGCTAACCTAACCAGTACGACAAGTCCTGTTGTCTCGCCTGCCAATGGACTTATTGGATTCAATGGAGGAACTAACAGTAACAACAAAGCTCTTCATTTTTTTAATAGCACGACCAATTCATGGCAAAGCACAATTGATGCACAAAACACTCCCAAGGTTGCCTATCTTGATTTTACCGGATCACTATCGGCTCTTGACAATGCGATAGCAGGTGCCAGCACTCAGCTTATAGTTAATAATCCTGCCGTTTCAGGGGTATCAAATATCAGTGGATTTAAAGTGCTTCCGAACACTTCCGGAGGATATTCCCTGATTCTTCCACAGGGAAAATATCTGGTAGAGGTTAACCTGAATTTAAATTCACCTCAGGAAAGTCCATCCGGACAGGGAGGTACAGCACCTCTTTCCGGGAGTACTTATTATCTGATGGGATATTTTATAGATTTCATCAACGATACCTATAATAATACAACGAATACCTTTACCGGAGGAGGTGCTACAAGGAAAGAAGTTCCTATTGTTTCTAAAGTCAATACCAATCATCTTGCCACCTGGTCTTATTATTACACTGTTCCGGCTAATGTGAACGCCAATATTATAGGAGGATTAAGACTCAATCTTGGAAGAATGCAGAACAGTACATTCTACGATCTTGTGAATGTAATTCCTACTGGCTCTTATATTAAAATATCTCAGCTATAAAAAAACAATCAACATATGAAAAAAAGTTATATCCTGCTATTATTGATTATAGCTCATACCATATATGCACAGGTTGCTATTGGGAAAACCTCAGTAAACAGCTCAGCTGTGCTGGAAGTTTCACAGACCACCAATAAAGGAGTACTTCTGCCAAGAGTAGATATTATAGATGTTTTGAATAATACCTCTCCGGTAAATAATCCGGCAGAAGGACTGGTTGTTTATAATAAAGGGAACTCCATTAGCCCCGGTCTTTATATCTGGAAAAGCAATATGTGGACTCAGCTTTCTGATACGTATAACCTGGTAAGTTATATGATGCTTCAACGCACCTCTGATTATTCAATACTTGGAGGTCTTGCCAACGGTACATACAAAAATTTCAACGATGCCGCATTTACTGTTGTATCTAATGATATCGGAGCTTTATACAATACTTCTACAGGAATTATCACACTTCCCGGAAACAGCGGATATCTGGTGAATGTATGTCTGAATATCAGAACAGCTCTTGAAAGTACGACTGCCGGAATAGGAGGAACTTCTGTTCATCTGCATCAGTACCTTGTAAAACTTATTGATCCGTCCACAGGAAATCAATATGGTAAAACAATTAGTATCAATGCACAATCAATTGCCAGTAATAAGACCCATACTCTGAATATGAGTTTCTCTTTTGTGACTACTTCAGCAGCTCCTATTCTTTTAGTTCCTGCCATTGCTCATGATGCGGGAGGAACTTACCAGAACGGATCCGGAGGAACAACGCCTAATAACGGAGAAATCATCATCACGAATGCTAAAGTTGATATTCAAAGATCAGCACTTAATCAATAATTTATAGCACAATGAAAACATCTATTTACATAATCGGTATGATACTGTTAAGCATTTTTTCAAATGCACAAGTTGGTATTAATACAAGCACGCCTAATGCAAGCAGTGTTCTGGACATTAGTTCTTCCAATAAAGGAGTTCTTTTTCCACAATATGATCTGCTTGTTCTGAACAGTACCTCCACTCCCATTGCGAATCCTGTAGACGGGCTTATTATTTACAATAGCGGAGGAGCATCTACTTTTCCGAAAGGATATTATGTTTGGGTAAGAAATCAATGGCAACGTATTATAGTTTCCGGTTCAGAACCTCAGATCATGTCTTTGCTTATCAATCCGGGAGTACTTATTCCTACCGGAAGCACGAATAATACATTAGGGAACTTTGCGGTTACTTCGAATAAAATTACAGGAGCTTCACTAGGCGCGGATAATTCCACGATTACCCTGCCTGCCGGAACATATATTGTACGGTATTCTGTGGATTCCAGCAATGCGAATAATAATAACGGAACGGCTAACACCCAGTATCTTTCTCAAAATTTTACCTGTACCCGTTCTTATCTGATTAATTCCGCTACCAGTGCAACCATTACGGAAACCAACAGAATGTGCCAGTTATCAAGCTCATTTACATTTTTTCAGGGAAGTTATTTTTTAACACTGGCTTCTCCAACAACGATCCGTCAGAAGTTCGAATTTGATACAGGAAACGGTTTTACCGCCAGTAATCTTAATGTAAGATCATCATTATCACTTGTCATTACCAAGATGAGTCTATAAAAAAACTTAAGCATGAAAAATGCTTAAGTTTCATTATTTATGTTTAACAGGACTTTAAAAATTAAAGTCCTGTTTTTTTAATTCAATTTTGCAGTCAATTTTTTAAACTGCTTTTCAGCATTTTTACCTTCATACAAAATAGCATATACGGTATCAATAATCGGAAGTTTAAGATTTTTCTGTTTTGCCGTTTTATAAATGGAATCTGCAGCGTAATATCCTTCTGCTACCATGTTCATAGACTGAATGGCAGATTTTACGGTATATCCTTTCCCAATAAGGTTTCCAAGGTTTCTGTTTCTTGAGAAAAGTGAATATGCCGTTACCAAAAGGTCACCCAGATATGCACTTTCATTCACGTCTCTTGGTGCCTCATAAATCGCTTCCAGGAATGTTTCCATTTCACGGATAGCATTGGAAACAAAGACTGCTGTAAAGTTATCACCATAACCCAATCCACTTGCTATTCCCGCTCCGATGGCAAAAATATTTTTAAGAATGGCGCTGTATTCATTTCCTAAAATATCTTTGCTTGTATGAACTTTAATAAAATCTGAACTGAAGATTCCTTCAAGTTTTTCAGCAGTCTCATCTTCTACGGCCGCAATAGTAAGATAAGAAAGTCTTTCCATGGCCACCTCTTCAGCATGACATGGCCCTGCAATAACGGCCTGATTTCTGAAACCAATTTTAAATTCATCACGCAGATAGTGCGCTACCACGTCATTTACTTTAGGAATAATTCCTTTAATTGCTGAAATAAAGATCTTATCTGAATATTCACAGGTCATTTTATCCAACGTATCAGAGAGATAGATAGACGGTGTTGCCAGAACAATAACATCACAGGCAGTAACCAGTTCGTTAATATCTGTTGTCAGTTTTAAACTTTTAAGATTAAAATGGGCAGCCGTAAGATAAGTTGGGTTATGTCCACGAAGCTCAATAGCTCCTTTTACAAATTCATTTCTTACACACCAGTGTACTACTTTGCAGTTTTCAACAAGCATTTTTACAATAGCGGTTGCAAAACTTCCGCTTCCTACAACTCCTACAGAAATATCCTTTTTATTCTTTTTTGGATTCGAAGATTCTGAAATAATTTTCTTTTTAGCCATAATTGGAATGTGAACTGCAAAGATATTAAAACAAAGACGTAACGCAGGCTTTGAAACTATGATAAAAACCATTTTCTGAAAAAATTAACACTACAACACAATTAAATAGCTAATTAGCCGTTAAATACAGAAAAAACTGAATTTTAATTAAAAATAACTCACAAAGCTTATTTTTAATTAAATTTGCAACTTCAAAACCGTTTTAACTTACTAAGAGAAGAAATATGAAAAAATTTCTAAACAGCAAGAAGAACGTAAACATTCTCCTGGGAGGACTTTTACTAGTAGTTTTTGCACAAGGTGTATTCATTGCCAAACTCTTTTCTGAAAGAGATGACAAAACCTACGAAGTAAACCTTGTAAAAATAAACACTGAAAAAGACAGTGTAGATTATTTAAAAATGAAAAGTGATCTTACTCTTGTAGATCAAACCGTTGCTCAGCTCAACTCCTTCCTGAAGTCCAAAGACATCACTAATGAAAAACTAATGATGCTCAACCAGGACAGTATTTCAAACTCTATTTATCTTTCCAAACAGGCTAACCGATACAGCCAATATCTGATGGATCTTCAGAAAAAACTCATGCAGGTTCCCTTAGGAATGCCTACTGATGGCTATATTTCCTCTAATTTCGGGATAAGAAAAAATCCTATTCCTTTCAAAACTGTTTTTGCTTCAGTAAGATCAAGTGCAGCAACAGAGGCAAAACCAACAGTAGTCGCAGCAGCTAAGCCTGAAGTAAAAGCTGAACCTGTTGAGAAAATTATAGAACTTACAGACAGCTATGGAAATAAGAGAGAAGTAAAAGTAATGGTAACCCCAAAAACGGCTCCTGTAGCTGCAACTTCTGCTCCTGCAACCACAACAAAAGCTGCTTCCGGAACGCCTGCAACTAAAACTGCTGTCGCTGAAAAAAACAATCCACCTGCTGAAGCTGATCAGATGCAGTTCCATAAAGGACTGGACATTGCTGTTGCCTATGGTTCTGATGTAAGAGCTGCTGCTGCCGGAACAATCATTTTTTCCGGACAAAAAGGAGGCTATGGAAACTGTGTAATTGTTTCTCACGGAAACGGGCTGGCTACTTTATATGGACATTTATCTCAGCTTATTGCAAAAGTAAATGATAAAGTAAAAGTTGGTCAGGTCATTGCAAAATCCGGAAATTCCGGGCGTTCTACAGGACCTCATCTTCATTATGAAGTACACAAAAACAATACTCCGATTAACCCGAAATTGTTTATGAATCTATAAAAGAAAACTGTCTCTCATGAGGCAGTTTTTTAGTTTTACAAAATAGAGTATTCATTTAAAGACCTTTTTTAAACACAAAGAACACGAATAGTTCCACGAATAGAACGAATCACTAATATAATTCTAATGATCATAGATCTTCAAAATCTATAAAATCTGCGAGAGATTATTTTAATTCAAAGTTTTTAATTTGCTTTCTTTTGAGGCTAAGGAGGCAAAGTTAGAATCAGCAAGCTGATTTGATGAGCTTTAATGATATTTTATTGTTAACTATTATGATACAAAAAAGACAGCTGCATTGGCAGCTGTCTTTTTATTTTAAAATTTTAAGCGTTCCTTTCGGGTGGGTAAATGTACCGTCGGGACCTGCAATATTCGAGTAGATGATATTTTTATTATAATCCTGAATATGGGTTACATTGAAACCAAGGTGCGGCTCATGCCAGTAGACCATAAAAACATTTTTTGCTACTTCTATGGCAGTATATTCTACAGTATCTGTACTGTTTTTTGAACTTCCGGCTGTTCCTGTGAATGTCATGGTTTTATTATCTTTAAAATCAAGAATGAATTTTATTTCTCCAAAGTCCACTTCCACTTTTTGTCCTATTGCCGGATAGGGTGATTTAAGATCCCAGTCCATTTCTTTTAGATAAACCTTTACTCCCATTTCTAGCTCTTCTTTTCCTGGCAGATCAGGGTATTTTTTTACCATGAAATCTACAATTGCGGATGTAGTTTTGTTTTCAGTAACTGCCTGTTTATAATTTTCCAGATAGTTTTTCACAAAATCAAGAGATTGTGGTGATGTGGAAAGCTCTACAAAATGAGAAGGAATAACTTTTTCCGGTTTCAAACCTTTCATAGCATCAATCTGCCCTATCCATTGATCAACGGCTTTGACATTCTGTGTATCTGCCATCCAGAGATGTGAGCCCACAGAAACTGAAATCCCGCCTGCAATGGTTTTGATGGACGGAATCCAAAGAAAGCTATGTGCATGATCTTCAGGATTTTGTCTGATTTCAATTTTGTTTCCTTCAAGATCAGGAATTGAAGTAACTGCTTCAGGAATTATAATTTCCGATGGAGCATCTGCCTTCAACTGTGGTTTCCACACTCCCATTTTATCATCTTTTGAAGCTGATATAAGGTAAGCAGTCTGTGCCGTTGAGATAATTTTAGCATTAGGAAAAGCTTTTTTAATCACATCCAATCCAAAATAGAAATCAGGATCGCTGTGAGAAATAAAAACGGTTTTCAGGTTCTTTCCTGTTGCTTTTATTTCTTTTACCAGCTGTTCCGCATATTGTTTCTGAAACTGAGCATCTACCAGTATCGCATCTTTATTTCCGTAAATAATGGTAGAAGTAATGGGAAAAATAGCTTTGGTTCCCGGATTATAAACTTTCACTTTGAGATTCCCTGCAAATATGCTGATGAATCCCAACAATGCTAATAACGACCATAATTTTTTTTGTATCATTTCTGTTCTTTTATTGATTAGTAAGCTGCTGTGAAACGTTCACGGATGTGATTGTTCTGCTCTAATTCGTCTACTAAAACTACGGCTACGTCTTCTACAGACAGACGGCTTCTTCCGTTTTCATCAAATACCGGAGTTTCCAGTGAAGTTCTGTATTTTCCTGTTCTTTCTCCTACATTCGCCTGGTTCATTTCTATAGCAGGGCTGAAGAATGTCCAATCCAACGTATTATTTTCCTTGATTTTGTTTAAATAATCTCTTGCTGCTGTTGCACCAGGTTTGTAAGCTTCAGGGAAATCAGGAGTATCTACAATTTGTACGTTATCGGGTGTGTAAAGGCTTCCTGCTCCACCTACTACAATCAGTCTTTTTACTCCCGACTGTTCTACAGCTTTTTCAATGTTCTCAGAACCGTTTAAAAAATCGTTGTAAAGGTTAGGGTTGGTCCATCCTGCATTGAATGTACTGATTACTGCATCACTTCCTTTCAATGCTTCAGCCAGTTCGCTTACATTGTTTACATCAACACTTTTTGCAGTTACATTTTCCTGTATTTTCACTTTTGATGCATCTCTTACCAATGCTTCCACCGCATATCCTCTTTCTGCTAATTCTGATACTACATGTGCTCCTACAAATCCTGTTGCACCGATTACTGCTACTTTTTTCATAATGTTTTATTTTTTTTAATTAAACTGTAATAAATTTTGTTACATTTAAGATGAAATTTTTTTATTCGAACTGGTCAGTGAATTCCTGTAATGACTTATCTCCTAAAAAGTTTACCACCAATTGATCTGTTTCTTCAAATAATGTATTTAAATGATTGTTGATCTCCTTTCCAACACTGCACGCGGGATTGGGATTCTGATTTTTTTTGCCTAATACTTCTGTATTTTTTACTGCTTTATAGATCTCGGAAATTGTGATCATTTCAGCATTTTTTGCAAGCTGACTTCCTCCTTCTTTTCCTTGTCTGCTGATAATCAGACCTACCTCTCTCAATACGCTGATCTCCTTTCGGATAATCACCGGATTCACATTGATACTACCGGCCATCCAGTCAGATGTAAGCCACTCCTGAGGGCTTTTCGCCAATAGTGTCATTATATGTACTGCCGTAGCAAATCTTGTATTGTTCATTGTAATTACTTTGCAAAGATAAACATTTTTTAAATGTAACAAAATTTATTACAGTTATTTTTTTCTTAAAGAATTAATTTATCCAAATCCAGCAACAAATAATTGATATTTTGATTAATGGTACGTGTGGCCGACTGCATCTGATTGAGCATGGCAGCGCGGTTATGAAGATCGTCTGCTCTGTAAAAACCTCCATCACTGAAGATTACAGACTTATCTGCTGTTTCTTTATTGTCATCAAACTGGTAATGAAGCCATCTTAATTTCATATTTCCGATAATGGAGTGTTCTTCTCTGTTGGAAAACTTTTTCTCTGTGTACATATACCAGATAAAAGGGGGGAAATTCGGAGACTCTAATTTTTCTTTCCAGATATCTCTCAAAAGGTTTCTCTGGTGAATAAACTCTACCTTTTTCCCTTTTGGATTAAGGGTTGCCAGTCCAAAACCTGCTCCCAGAACCCCTCCGCCTATATCAATGGCATTACTCCAGCCTTGATCATGTACAATTCCTCCTGCTATGGAAGCGGCTGCTCCTGCAACGATTGAATATAAAATAAGTTTGTTATTTCTTGATGAGTTGAGATTATCCACATAATTTCCAATCTGGGCTACTCTTTCTCCTTCACAGTCGAACTCTGCGGCTACTGCATCCAGTTCCGTAAGAGCAATCGTTATTTTGCTGTTTATTTTTGTCTTCAACTGTAAGACTTTAATCTGGGAAGCAAGGGATGAGTCTTTTTTAAGATCAATAATCTCATGAACCTCATCTAAATTATCCAGTGCGTTTAAGATCAGGATACTCTGATCAGAAAATACTTCTTTTAATTCTTTATTGGCTGCCAGTATAGAATCTGAATTATAAGACGGAAGTTTGTTGCTGTAGTTATATTTGAACGGCGCTTTACAGTAGCTGTCCTTCAGGGTGAGAATATTCTGCTGAATAGCCTGATTCTTCCTGGAAACACAGGAAGTAAGAAGCCCGAAAACAATCAAAAGGTAAAAAAGTTTTTTCATTCAGTGATTTTTTGTGTTATCAGGTATATTGCAAAATAAATTTCTCCATTTTCACAATTCTCCTATACGAATATAATACAAATAAAAAAATTTACCTGAAATCAGGTAAATTTTTAATCTATTTTTAAGAAGGATTATTTAATATCCAGTAATTCAACCTCAAAAACAAGAGTACTGTTTGGTCCTATTTCCTTGCTGATCTCCTGGTCTCCGTATGCTAAGTGCGGAGGAATAATCAATCTCCACTTACTTCCGACAGGCATCAACTGAAGAGCTTCCGTCCATCCTGAAATCACTCTGTTCAAAGGGAAAGATGCAGGTGTACCTCTTTTTACAGAGCTGTCAAATACTTTCCCGGAAATAGTAGTTCCGTGATAGTGGCATTTTACAGTAGATTTGGGTCCTGGTTTCGGGCCGTCGCCTTCTGTAATGATTTCATACTGTAAGCCGCTTGGTAACTGCACAACGCTTTCTCTTTTACCATACTCTTCCATATATTCTTTACCGTCTTTCAGGTTTTTTTCTGCCAATTCTTTTTTACGTTTAAATAACATATCTGCTACTCCCATATTATAATTTTTTACAAAGATAAGGCTTTTTGGGTTTGGAAGATGGGAGCACGATAAGCGAAGTTTAAAAGCCTGAAGAATTTTCCTCTCAAACAAAGTGACTTTAATTCATTCTCATTAAAAATAAATAAACACTAATAATCAACAAGTTAAAAAGATTATTTTTCAATAATCATTAATCATATAGTCTTACATTTTTGATTTTCAAAGATCTTTTCCACAAAATTCAAATAATTGTAATACTTATTTAACATAGATTTCGAAACTTGGCGTTATAATTGGATTTTAAAAACTAAATGCCAAATCCACTAAAATATAATAAGAAGTTTGATGAACTGAATGAAGAGGAAAAAAAGCTTCTGGAAATCAATAAAAAAACAATAGCAGATTTTGTTGAACAATCCTCTTCCATCAGCGATGTCAATTATGCTACCAGAAATGCCCATGCCAAAACGTATGCGGCAGCAAAAGGTACATTCAGGATAGAACCTGATATTCCTGAATCACTGCAGCCTTTTTTTGATAAGGAAAAATTTGATCTTATTATACGGTTTTCCAATGCTCAGCTGAAAATTAAGAATACAAGAAAGGATATTCCTGCCTACGGCTTTGCAGTGCAGATCAAGGATGAAAACGGTGGGCTTCTTGCCAATTATCCATTGGTGAATTTTCCCCTGTTTCCTATAAATTCTGTTTCAAATTTTTTGAAACTGTTTACTGCTGTCAATAAGTTTTATATGAAAAAATGGAGCAGTCTGCTGCCATTGCTTTTTCAGGCAGTCAAAATGCTTCCTTACATCAGTACCAGCGATATGATCCGTAATATGATAAAACTCTTCAGAAAAAGAAATGACTTTATTCTGTCGTTTGATTATTACTCGATAGGTGCTTACCGTCTCGGAGATCAGATCATTAAAATAAAGCTCTCACCTCAATCTGTAGATAAGAATACCGGCAGAAAGCAGAAGATTAGTGATGCTTTAAAAAATTACCTGCAGACCCATGACTTTACTGCAGATGTCCTGATACAGATATGTTATGACCTGAAAGACCAGCCTGTCAACAAACTGAATGTAGAATGGAAAAATGCTCCTTTTATTAAAATCGGCGAAGTAAAAATCGACAAAGATTCTTTGCTGGATTCCCGTAACTGCAACACTGAACTTCTTTCATTCAATCCTTTTGAGAGTAAAATATTTTTTCAGCCTGTAGGAAAAATACAAAAGCTGCGTGATGAAGCTTATAAAGTTTCTTTGCAGACCAGAAGGAAAATTAATAAGTTACTGCATGGGAAAAACAGTTAAAATAATGATGACTGATGAGTTATGATGATGAATTTTTGCATGTGATGTGAAAAAGATTGATCCAACTAAAAAATAAAAGACTGTTGTGACAACAGTCTTTACATCTTATTTAAACTTTCGTTCTTCTTCTTTGATCGCCAGATCATTGATACTGGCATATCTTTTTGCCATAAGCCCGTTTTCATCGAATTCCCAGTTTTCGTTTCCGTATGCCCTGAACCAGTTTCCCTCTTTGGTCTGATATTCATATTCAAAACGAACGGCAATACGATTATCGGTATGCGCCCAGTATTCCTTTTTAAGTTTATAATGAAGTTCTCTTTCCCATTTATTCTGAAGAAATAGTACAATCTCTTCTCTACCATTCACAAAGGTATCTCTGTTTCTCCATTCGCTATCGATGGTATATGCTTTGGAAACCTTTTCAGGATCCTGACTGTTCCAGGCATCTTCTGCCAATTGAATTTTTTCCAGTGCCGTTTCAAGAGTGAAAGGAGGAAGCGGATGTTTCTGTTCCATAACTCATTGTATTAAATTGCTGACTATCTTTTTTGATTTTTCAATTAATTCATTGGATTTGAAAAGCTGGCTTTCTATGATACTGCTTTCAAAAAGCATGTAGATATGATCGGAAAGTTCATCATCATTCAGCAATTCTAAAAGAAAATTTCTAAGATCTGCTTTATGAGACTGAATAATGCTCAGTACTTTAGTATTATCCATGGGGATTTCCGACAGAATATTCAGAAAGCTGCAACCTCTGAAGTTTTCCTTTTTATTCATATACACCAGAAAATCAAAAGCACTGATGATTTTAGACTGTAAGCCATTTCCTTTTGCTATAAATTGATTGAGTTCATTGAACCAATACTCATGTCTCACCTTCAGAAATTCTACACACAGATCTTCTTTGGATTTAAAATGCTGATAAAAGCTTGCCTTGGCAACTTCAGCTTCGGAAATAATCTGATTGATTCCGGTAGAATTATACCCTTGTTTTGCAAACAATTCAAAGGTCTTTTCTACAATTCTTTCTCTTGGAGATTTCATATGCTTTTCCTTTCTGGAACAAATGTATGAAAAAAAACAATATACAGACCGGTCTGTCTGTTTTATTTTTGAAAATATTTCTTTGAAGGTTGGCTTGAGATGTTTGATAAACAAAAGCTTGATAAACAAAACAGCCTCCAGAAATACATTCCGGAGGCTTTTATATTATTTTAAGTGCGATTATTTTTCGTCCAATTCTTCCTTCTTCTCTTCTTCTTTTTCAGGGAAGATGATGGATAAAAGAACAGAGATTACCAATACTCCTCCTACGATTCCCAATGAAACCGGAGACGGAATATGAATCCATGGGGCAATAAGCATTTTAACTCCAATGAAGGACAGGATAATAGCCAATCCGTATGGAAGTTTGCTGAACATATGAATAAAGTTCGCTAACAGGAAGTATAATGATCTTAATCCTAAAATTGCAAAGATATTTGATGTATAAAGGATAAAAGGGTCATTTGAAATCGCAAAGATTGCCGGAATGGAATCTACTGCAAAAAGAACGTCCGTAAACTCGATAACACCCACTACTACTAAAAGAGGAGTTGCCATTTTGATTCCGTTCTGGATGGTGAAGAACTTATCTCCATCGTAATTGTCTGAAACTTTCCAGAAACTCTTGATCAGTTTTGCTCCTGCCGTATTGCTGTAATCTTCATCATCGTCATCATCACCGTCACCCCATGATTTGATCCCTGCATACACAAGGAATAATCCGAATAAGGTCATGACAACGTTGATTTTCACTGCTTCACCGAAGATATTCATTTCAGGAAGATACGTCAGATTGATTAATCCTACTCCTGCAAAGATGAATATAGCTCTGAAGATCAGCGCTCCGATAATTCCCCAGAAAAGAACTTTATGGTGAAGAAATTTCGGAACTTTAAAGAACCCGAAAACCAGAATAAATACAAATAAGTTATCTACAGACAAGGCTTTTTCAATCCAATAGGCAGCCTGATACTGTGTAAATTTCTCTACTGCCAAAGCATGGCTTTCAGGGCTTCCGTCGGTATTGAATACCCAATAGACCACTCCTGAAAAAACCATAGAAAGCGAGATCCATACAATAGACCAGATGGTAGCTTCTTTGGAAGAGACTTCATGACTTTTTTTATTAAATACCCCTAAGTCCAGGAGCAGCATGATAACGACTGTTACTGCAAATCCCCACACCAGACCAGGGTGCAGTTCTAAAATACTTTGATGTTCCACTTGAGTTATGTTATTATATGATAAAAGCAATAGATGCACAGAGTACAAATATTGCTATTTTATTTATCTTTTGATTGTCAATTGATTATAGATAATTCATCTGTACCGTCTGGATTGTCTGCTCCAACTTTTTATCCGCTGTAGGATCTCCGATCGCATTGAATTTCCATTCTCCGTTTCTCTTATAGAAAACACCCATTACCATGGCAACATGTCCGCTGAAAGATGCGTCATTCGCAATATCATATTTTGCAAAGACCTCTCTTACATTGGTAGGTGATCCTTCATAAATACGGATAGAAGCAAAAGGAATAGTGCCGAAATCCTGGCCTCTGTAGCTGTTCAAAACCATTGCCACATGCTCCACATTTGGTTCCAATTGGCTGAAGTCTACCGTGATTACTTCGTTATCCAATCCGTCATCTCCATTCACGTCACCGGTAAGGTCGTCTCCGCTGTGTCTTACAGATCCGTTTCTTGATTTAAGATTTCCAAAGTAGATTACTTCAGTAACGTTTTTGTTTGAATCATATAAAATACAGCTTCCGTCCAAGTCTACTGCTTCTTTCTTTGTTCCGAAAAATCCTTTCTTTTCGATTGCTCCCCAGTTGATTCCTACACAAGCCTGGGAAAGCTCAGCTCCATTTTCTTTTTTAAGGTTAATTCTCTGACCTTTTTGTAAGTTGATAGCCATCTTTCTATGTTTAGTTGTTATTTACTTTTTTGCAAAAAAGGTAATCTTCTTTGCTTTTCAAATTTCGTTCTAGTTATTATTCAAATTCAAATTAAGCATTGCCCGCAGAATATTCGTTTCTTCGTCGAAGTCAAAGATTTTACTCATAATATCCATATTTTCCAGGTTTTTAATATAATCTTTCAGAACGCCTTCCACTTCAGCTGGCAAAGTACGCTTTCTTTCGTTCATACTATGTTCCAGCTGCTCATTTTTACTTCTCAGCTGATCAATAATGGAACTCTGATTAGACTGATTCTCGGAAATATCCAGCTTATCCAGTTCTTTGTCGAAAAGATACAATTTCTTTTCGTCTACACTGAAAATAAAATAATCATCAGACTGAAAGATTTTAAAAAGTTCATAATCGTGGGTTCCGATAAGGTAACCACATACGAAACGGACTTTAAACCCCTGTATATTAAGCCTTCCCAACAGTTTCCTTTCAATGGAATATTCTTTATACTGATAGGAAGGAAAAGAATCAGTTTTCAGCAGTGTTTCATCTGCCTCCGATCTGTAAAATTCATGGGCATATTTTTTATGAAAGTACAGTACATTCTCCCAATTGGCCGTAAAACGATCTTCCGTCAGGTCTTTATACACTGTTTTTAAGTGCTGGGAAAAGACACCGCTGTACATTTTTCTGTCGGTCTCAAAACTATCTACCCTTCTTTCTTCAAAACCTGAAATATATTTACTGTTGATGTTAATTTCATTAATGACCGCCAGCATGTCATTTTCCTTCTGCTTTTTAATTTTAGTCAGAAGTTCTATAAGGCTGTCGGTATACTGCAGGTGGAAAAGTTCCAGTTTATTATAATCTAAAGCCGTATTTTCCTGGAACAGATTGTGAATAATATCCGTTTTGATGTAAATTGATATGATGTCAATATGTTCAAAAAAATTAGCGAGAAGCTTAAGCTTTGTTAATCTTCTTTTGCTCTGCGACAATATGGTTGCTGCATCATCCCCCACCTTAGTATCCTATAAATTAACCTCTGACATTTGCTTTAAGTTCATGCTCCAATGTCTGAAGATCCTGATCCAGTTTTCTTCTGTTGTCAGCTCCCTGTTTCTGGATTTGTTTCACTTCATTCAATGTATTGATCAGCATTGACGTTGTTTCTCTCAATGTTTCCACCGATACGATAGTCTGCTCGTTGGCTCTGGCAACATTCACAGAATTCTGGCCAAGACGTTCCGCATTCTTTCTTAAAATCTCTTCTGTAGTAGAAGATACTTTTTGCTGTATTTCAATATTCTGCTGCTGTCTGTACATCGCTACCGCAAGGGAAAGCTGGTTTTTCCAAACCGGAAGTGTAGTGGTAAGAATCGTCTGTGCTTTTTCAGCAATAGAAACATTGTTGTTCTGTACCAGTCTGATCTGAGGAAGTGACTGCATCATAATCACACGCACCACTTTAAGATCAGCCATTCTCCTGTCTAGCCTTGCAATGAAATCTCTTTTATCTGCAATCTGATAATCCTGGTAAATCTGCGGATTCGCTTCCATCTGAGCAAGCTCGCCTGCCGCTCTTTCCATTCTTATATTACCTGCAATGACAAGCTCTTCAATCTGCTTGATAGAATTCACATTGCTTTCAAAAATAGTCTGAAGTACAGCGTTATCTTTTGTAGAGGTGATAATTCCTGCATTTACTTTATAAGAAATCTGTTCGATATTGTTGATGATCTTATCGTATTTTGCAAAAAGATTTTCCACCTGAGTCATTACCTTTTTCATGAATGGCAATTTGCTCAGAAAACTTTTCACTTTATTTCCGTTAAGTTCTTCAACATCTACATAGTTAAGCTCTACCAAAAGGTCATTGATAAGCCCGCCAACTTCTCCTGAGTTTGATCTTCTTACATTTCCTAAGAAGCTGTCACTCTGGTTGGTTAATGTTTTCTGAAGCTCTGCCCCGAAATTCACGATTGAACCTGGGTTGGTCTCGTCAATAGAGTTCGCAAGAACTTCATATTTCTGACGTTCTTCTGACTGCAGCTGTGTCAGATTTACATTTCCCTCTCTGTCCACAAGAACTGCCGGCGCCGCATTCTGAGCGGGCTGAACCGGAGTTGGGGGAACCATTGGAGTCGGTTCAAAGGTTTTAAGGGGTTCTATTGATCCTAGCGGATCTATGGGTTGATTTTCCTGATTGTCCATGATTACTTCTGATAAATTGATACAAATTTCTCAAGGCCGTCTCTCTGTCCTGCACCTACAGCCTCAAATTTCCATTCTCCGTTTCTGTTGTAGATTCTTCCGAATTCTACAGCGGTTTCGATTGAGAAATCTTCGTCTAATTCGTATTTTAAGATCTCTTCATTCGTATCTGAATTAAAAATTCTGATGAAAGAATTTCTTACCTGTCCAAAGTTTTGCTTTCTTGAATCAGCCTCGTGAATTGTTACGACTACAGTAATTTCTTTAATAGCACTGTCAATTTTAGTAAGATCAATTTTGATCTGCTCATCGTCACCCGATCCTTCTCCTGTAAGGTTATCACCCGTGTGGATTACAGATTTGTCCGGAGACTCAAGATTGTTATAGAAAATAAAGTGATTATCTGAAACTAATTTTTTGTCGTCCCCAAGCAAAAACAAGGACGCATCAAGGTCAAAAGCGGTTCCTGTAGAAGTATTATTGATATCCCATCCTAAACCTACAGTAAATTTAGGTGCGTTGATGTTTTCTCTTTGTCCTTTTTGTAAGTTAATAGCCATAATATAATTCCGTTTGTGTTAAAGTATTGATGTTATTTTCGTATTCTTTTATTAAATGATAATTGTTACTGATCGCCAGCTCCAAAAGCAGGTCCATCTGTTCCTTTTTTACTTGAGACGTAAGATAATCAAAATTACTTGAATCTAGGCCTAAAATATATTTGACAATCCTTGTATTGAACTGAAAACTTTCTTTATTCATCACTTCTGCAACATGATTTACATTTTTTACAGCATAGTAGTTGAAAAAGTTTTCAATTTTCGGGTCAAGGTCAAAATTCATCAGTTCTGCATAATACAGGAACATAAAGTCAGCCTCCACGTTATATTCATTCAGTATTCTGTTGACTGTATATTCATGACTTCCCGTGATTTTTATATCGTCTATAAAAATACAAAGTTTTCCTCTCAAAAAATCCTTATCGATATAATAAGTGTCATTGGCGATCAGATTTTTGCGGTCTTCAAAATTGAGATTCCCGTAATCTGTGATGTATGTATGGTTTCTGTTGATTTTAGATAAAATACTTGACTTTTTTCCTTTTTGAAACAGATAAAAATCCAGGTGTTTTTTAAAGTAAAAACATAAAAAGTTGGATGCAGTAGGAATCGCCATATAGGGGCTTGGAAGCACTACAATCTCTTTATCTGTACTTAAAAGCTCTTCATTTTCGGAAATAAATCCGTCGAATAATTCTCTTGCGAATTTTTCAGCATACGACTTATCGCCATACTTGAAAAAGCTGTATTCTGCAGGTGAGAAAGTAAACTCATCCGCCGAATGAATGTGGTGTAAGCTGTATCTTTTGTTCATGTTTATTTTTAGTGTTTAAGTAAATGAGCACTGAAACCAAAGTTCTTTGCTCCCTGATAATCTGCCACCGGATTGTCTCCGATATGCAGAATCTGGTGCATGGGCAAATCCTGATCTTTGATCTTATTCTTCACTTCCTGAAAAATAAGCGGGTTAGGTTTGGAACAGTTGATTTCATCAGAATAGATATGGAAGTCTATGTACTGATCCAGGTTTTCATGAATCAGGAATTTCCGCATTGTTTTCCCTTTGATAAATCCAGTGTTGCTTAGAATATTTATGGTCTTTCCCTGATTTTTAATATCCTCAAAAAAATCATGAATATTTTCAAAAATTACAACTGGTTTATATTCCAGAAACAATTCTTCACTTTTGTTATAAAACTCATTAAGTTTTTCCTTATTAATAAGTTTTACGTCTACATCCAAAGCCCCCAAAATCATCAGATAAATTTCAAAAGTATCAATATTCCCCCCTGTCACCTCATTGATGGTATTACAAAGATCATCGTAATATTTTACGGTTTTCGCAACCTCATCTATCGGCTTATCTACGTTAAAAAATGAGGAGAACAGCTCAACTCTTTTTGCTTTAAATTCAGGATGAGATTTGATTAAAGTGAGCCACAGATCAAAGGAAAAATGACAGTGGTTATGGATGTCGATATCTGTTTTCAATAGGTTTTAAGTTAAAAGTTTTTATTTAGCTTCTTGAAAAAGATTTAAAATTTTTTAATCATCAAAAAGTGTTTACAATACTATTCTTCCCAAAGATAAAATATTTATCATAAAAGCATTACGTTCAAGTTCTGTTTTAAGATATTTTTATGAAAATCCAAGGTTTTGAAAGGTTCACAGAAGATGATTGATGAAGCGTTTAAAAAAAATATTTTCAAAAATTCTTTGGAAATCAAAAAAAAATTATAATTTCGCAACCGATTAAAAATCAACAATGTCAACAAAAATGATAAATATTATAACGTTAAGCAATCCTGTCAGAGCTGTGTTCTTTGGCAGCACTGAATATTTATCTGAATAGTTCTATAGATCTTTTATACCCAAAAATATATTGAAGACCTGTCTATTCGGATAGGTCTTTTTTGCTGCCCTGATTTCAGACTTTAACAATTCAAACAACTTCTGCTGTTTGTTAAGATCTCTGAAAATTTTCCTTTGATACGAAATACGAAAATGTTTTACCGGCTTTATAAGACCGGAGTGTATTTTGTGCTTATTTTTTTCAGAACCTTTTCCGAACACAGATCTAAAAATCAACAATTTAAATTAAAAAAAATGAAATACAACACACGAAATATAGGGATTATAGCACACGTAGATGCAGGAAAAACTACTTTATCCGAAAGACTTCTGTATTACACAGGACTTATTCACAAAATCGGCAATGTAGATGACGGAAATACCACCATGGATAAAGACATACAGGAAAGAAACAGAGGAATTACCATTTCATCCGCTGCAGTTTCTACCCAATGGAAAAAAGACGATAAAGTTTATAACATCAACATTATTGATACGCCTGGACACATTGATTTCGCAGTGGAAGTGGAACGTTCTCTAAGAGTTCTTGACAGCGTTGTCGCAGTTTTCTGTGCTTCATCAGGAGTTCAGCCACAGACTGAAAATGTTTGGTTCCAGGCTGAAAAACATGGAACATCCAAAATCTGTTTCATCAATAAAATGGACAGAATGGGTGCAGACTTCTTTGCTGTTCTTAATGAAATAAAAACCAAGCTGAATTCTGTTCCATTGGCCATTCAGATTCCGATTGGAGCTGAAAACGATTTTGAAGGCGTTATTGATCTTATTAAAATGAAAGCCTTATACTGGACAGATGAAAATGGAGAAACCATCATGGAAAAGGAAATTCCTGCTGCTTCTATGACAGAAGCCCATGAATACAGAATTAAATTAATGGAAACTCTTGCAGAGAATGATGAGATGTTCTTTGAAATTTTTATGGATACTGAACAGATTGCCACTGTTGAAATGATTTCAGAAGCTATACAAAGAGTCTGCAGATCCGGATCAGCTGTTCCTGTTTTATGTGGTTCAGCCTTTAAAAATAAGGGAATCCAACCTCTTCTTGATGCTGTGGTTACTTATCTGCCTGCTCCAGATCAGCTTGCTGATCTGCAGGGAAGAGATCCACATACAGATGAAACGGTAATATTGGAAAGAAATGAGAAAGCAGTTTTTTCAGGACTCGTTTTCAAAGTTGTGATTGATAAACATATGGGAAGACTGGCTATGCTTCGTGTGTATTCCGGAAGAATACAATCCGGTGATACGATACTCAATATAAGAACAGGTGAAAGCTACAGAATTTCCAGAATTTTACAGATGCAATCGGATAAAACGTTATCACTGCATGATGCTAAAGCTGGCGATATTGTTGCTTTAACGGGAATAAAGGATGCCAAAACCGGAGATTCTTTATCTTCTACAGAGCAACCGATTTTACTGGAAGCCATTACAATTCCGACTCCTGTGATCAGAGTTGCTATCGAGCCGAAAACGAATGGTGATGAGAAATCTTTCGGTTTGGTATTGGCCAAAATACAGGAAGAAGATCCTTCTTTGGTGGTTGAAAGAGATCCGCAGACCGGAGAGACTTTATTAAGCGGCTTGGGAGAACTTCATTTGGAGGTTACATTGGAAAAAATCCGTCTGAATCATGGTATTGAAATCAATCAGGGGAAACCTAAAGTTTCTTATCGTGAGATCTTAACGGAAACCAAAGTTCACCGAGAAAAACTTTCCAAACAAAACGGCGGAAGCGGTCAGTTTGCTGATATCACTTTTGAAATCGGACCAGGAAATGATCATGAAAATGGATTTGAGTTTGTTAATATGATCAAAGGTGGAGTTATTCCGACTGAATTTATTCCTTCTGTTGAAAAAGGTTTCAGAGAAGCTATGGAACATGGCCCATTAAAAGGATATCCTCTGGAAAACATGAAGGTGACTCTTCTGGATGGTTCTTTCCACGCTCAGGATTCTGCAGCATTTGATTTCGAAATTGCAGCAAGAGAAGGATTCAAAGCAGCGGCAAAAGGATGTCATCCTAAATTGATGGAACCTGTTATGCAGGTAGAAATCCAAAGTATTGAGGAGTACACGGGAGCTGTCACTGCGGATATCAACAGAAGAAGAGGAATTATCACTTCTATTGACGAAAAATCAGGAAGAAAGATTTTTGCAGCGGAAGTTCCGTTAGCTTCAACTTTCGGATATATTTCTGACCTGAGAACACTGACAAGCGGAAGAGCTTCTATCAGCATGAAATTATCACACTATGCTTTAGTGCCTGATTTTATTGCAAACACATTAATAACCTAAACAAGCAAGGACTGTAGATTTTTTCTTACAGTCCTTGTCTTGTTTGTGAATGGTCATTGTCAATTCGCTGCGATTGTCAATTTTTCTATTCTGAAAAAATTCACCATCCACTTGCGAAGCAAAATTCACTCATTGACTATGAAATTGTGAATAGTCAATCGTCAATCCGCTGCGCTTGTCAATTTTTTTTTACTATAAAAATTCACCATCCACTTGCGAAGCAAAATTCACTCATTGACTATGAAATTGTGAATAGTCAATCGTCAATCCGCTGCGCTTGTCAATTTTTTTTTACTATAAAAATTCACCATTCACTTGCGAAGTAAAATTCACTTATTGACTATGAAATTGTGAATGATCAATTGTCAATTCGATGTGCTTTCAATTTTTTTTTACTATAAAAATTCACCATTCACTTGCGAAGCAAAATTCACTTATTGACTATGAAATTGTGAATGATCAATTGTTAATTCGATGTGCTTTCAATTTTTCTATTCTGAAAAAATTCACTTTTCACTTGCGAAGCAAAATTCACTCATTGACTCCTCTCCTATTTTTCCGGCATCACCTTATATGTAGGATCATCCTGAATATTAACTTCCACTACAGCCTCTGCATTTTTAAGTATTTTTCTGCAGTCTTCGCTGAGATGGCGCAGATGCAAGGTTTTGTGATATTGTTTATAACGTTTGGATAATTTGTCCAGCGCATCAATAGCACTCATATCTACAATACGGCTTTCTTTAAAATCAATAACCACCTGATCCGGATCATTCACAGGATCAAATTTATCCGTAAACGCTATTACTGAACCAAAAAACAAAGGTCCATATATTTCATAGTACTTCACCCCATTTTCATCTACATATTTTCTTGCTCTGATTCGTTTAGCATTATCCCAGGCAAAAACCAATGCTGAAATGATCACACCAATCAAAACCGCCAAAGCCAGATTGTGTAAAACCACAGTGATCAGAGCTACAGTTATTCCAACAAAAATATCAGATTTCGGCATTTTATTCACAATCCTGATGGATACCCACTGGAAGGTACTGATCGCAACCATCATCATAACTCCCACCAGAGCCGCCATGGGAATTTTCTCTATTACAGGTGCTCCACACAGAATAATAATTAAAATTAACAATGATGCAATAATCCCGGATAATCTGGCTCTGGAACCAGCGTTGAGATTCACCAGCGTTTGTGCTACCATTGCACAACCTCCCATTCCGCCAAAGAAGCCATTGGTAATATTAGCCAATCCCTGAGCTACGGATTCTTTATTGGCACTTCCTTTTGTATTTGTAATTTCATCCACCATAGATAATGTCAGAAGAGATTCTATAAGACCTACTCCAGCCATAATTAAGGCATAAGGAAAAATAATCTGTAACGTTTCCAGAGAAAAAGGAATCTGTGGGATATGGAAACTCGGAAGATTTCCACTGATATGGGCGATATCTGCTACCGTTTTTGTTGGAATATTAAATCCGAGAACCACAGCAAAGACAATGATAATAGCCACAAGAGAGGCAGGAACAACTTTTGTGATTTTTGGAAAAAAATAAACAATGGCAATTGTAAGAGCTGTTAAGCCAGCCATAATGTATAAAGGCATTCCCTGCAACCAATTTACCACACCACTACTATCTGTTATTTTAAACTGCTCTACCTGGGCCATGAATATAATAATAGCCAACCCGTTCAGGAATCCGTACATAACGGGTTGCGGAATCAGTCTTACAAATTTGCCCAGTTTAAAAATACCTACCATCATCTGAAGGATTCCGGCAAGTGCTACAGTGGCAAAAAGATATTCAATCCCATGGGATTGAATAAGAGCAATCAACACAACAATTGTTGCTCCTGCTCCTCCAGAAACCATTCCCGGACGACCTCCCAAAACAGCTGTTACAAGTCCCATCATAAAAGCTGCATAAAGACCGATAAGCGGAGAAAGACCGGCCAGAATAGCAAATGAAAGAGATTCGGGAATCATTGTCATCGCTACTGTAAAGCCAGCCAGCAGTTCATTTTTATAATTGATTTTTTTCGAAAAATCGAATAAGTTTATAGTATTTTTCATTCATTGACAAAGGTATGGACTGTCAGGATGGTATACAATTTTTTCTTTTTATCATTTTTTCATGAACCCATCTGTTAATTTGAATAATTCACACATCAGTTCTTATAATATGTTAATTTTAATTAAAATAAACACATAAGGTATAATTTTTATATTTATGATTGTTTTTACTTCTTATTTTTGTCTACATTTGAAAGCGAATAAGCAATTATTTGGTACTAATTAAAAATTCAACGAGTAAAAAGCTGTTTATCAATCTATCGCAGCTTTAACTCATAGAATTGTATAAAACCTTAATAGGTTATATATTATTTCACACAAATGGCAGGAAAAGAAGTTTGAAAGAGAAGAAGAGAAGACCATTGAAAATAAAGAATATAATCCAAGTACATTAAGGTGATCCCTACCCACCTGTTTTTAAGATATTTGGCAAAATTCAAATCTATTTTATAAGATTCATCGTCTTATGAAAGCTATTTTAATATTCTTAATCATAATTTCTATTCTTTATCAATTTCAAATTTTTGTGAATTATTTCCTGCCAAGTAAGATAATATATATCACCTATTCTCGTTTTTTTATATATAAGTTTAAACAAAAGAACAATATTTAGTAAAAATGTTATATAAAGAAATCCATATTGGGAAATTTATTAAGGAAAGAGTTGATGAAAATGAAATTACAGTAGAGAGGATATGTAAATTTTTAAGCAAAGATGAAGAGGCTGTCGAAATGATGTATGACAGCAGATCAATGGATACGGATCTTCTTTTAAGATGGAGCAAATTGCTGGAATATGATTTTTTCAGACTTTACAGCTCGCATTTGATTTTATACGCACCTCCATCGGCAGTTAACAAAAACCAGCAGAAGTCCGAAAAAACACCTTATTTCAGGAAAAATATTTATACACAGGAAATTAAAGATTTTATAATGAAAAGAATTCTTTCCGGTGAAATGACGCAAAGTGAAGTCATTAAAGAATATTCTATTCCGAAAAGCACTCTCCACAGATGGCTTCAGAAGAGTGATAATGCAAACGGATAAACAGATAAAAATGCGCCCTAATTACAAAAAAATTTACCAGGATATGCTGAGGATTGAATATCCCGAAAAGCTTAAAGATCCAAAAGTTAAAGACCTCCTTGAAAAGCTTCATACGAGCGAAGATGTTCTTAAATTCAACGAGAAACTGTTCAAGCAATCCAGAGAAAATCAAAAACTCAAAACCTATGACAAACAGACTATGCTAAAACTGCTTCAGTATCAAAAAAAACATGGTCATTCTACAAGTTATATGTCACGAAAATATAAAATAAGCCGAACGACGCTTTCAAAATGGAAAGGAATGTTTGAAGAAGAGCTTGAAAATACAATGAAAAATGCCGGTAAGTAATCTACCGGCATTTTTTTAAGGTAATAGTAAGGAAAAAACCGGGCTAAACGTTTGCCGGAGTCGAACCGGATAACCTTGCCGGAGTGATCGGCTTCGCTATTCCTCCCATAGTTGTGTTACGATGAATTTTTTCCTAACGACACTTCAAAATAGTAATATAAAGAAGCTGGAAGTGGACAGAAGAAAGGGGTAAAGTCTGAAAAAATCATCTGACTTTATAGAAAATTATATACAAAGATATCTTTCAACGTCCCACTTCCAGCTTCTTATATATTTTAAAAACAAGGCAACAGGTGAATAATGCAGTCGTGCTCTAACCAGCTGAGCTACTCTTCCTATTTAGACTGTGTTTTTTGTTGTGGAAGAGACAGGATTCGAACCCGTGACCCCGTCGTGATGAGCGAAGTAACATTTTTCTACGGCACTTGTTTGTTTTTAAAATAAAAAAGAGGCAAGATTCGAAAAAACTTGTACAAGATTACTTTCATGATCTTCTGGAGTCGAACCAAATTAAACCGAAGTAGGTCTTTTCTACGGCACTCTTTTACAAATCAAGGTAATATTTTTCAGAATCTTCCGTGCATTTGCTCTACCTGCTGAGCTACCTCTCCTTTTCGAGGGAGAAGGCAGGATTCGAACCTGCGACCCAATGTTTACTCAAACTCGAAGTATGATTCTAAGACGACACTTGATTTTAATTATTTATAGTTATTAGTTTTCTTTCTACAAAAGTATATTCTTATTGCGCATTCTATTTAGGTAGTATAATTTTTATTTACCTATTTGTTCGTTTTGCCTTGAAGCAAAAGAACCAAAAATTCAAGACCTGGAAACTTTGGCTAAAAATAACCTACACTCTCTAAAAATTCTAAAACTTGCGCGAATCTAATGTTACTTTTTAGTTTCACTTTCTGTCTCGCGCTTCAAACAGTAGGATTTTCTTAACGTTCTTGTAGCTTATTTTCTTAACGCCTCCATTTCCTATGTCACATTTCCATAGTTATCATTGGTGGAAATTTCAACCTTTTATTATTATTTTTTCATTGATGTGATTTAAATAAAAGAGGCAAGATTCGAAAAGACTTTTACAAGATCATTTTCATGATCTGTTATGGAGTCGAACCAATATTATACCGAAGTAAGCCTTCTCTACGGCACTCTTTTATAGCATCAGGGTAAAAGCGGCTGAATCTTTTCTATACCATCTACTCTGCCATTTGAGCTACATTCCGTTTACAACAGGAATGGCAGGAATTGAACCTGCATCTGACGGGGGACTCGAAGTATGATTCCAAAACGACACCTGATTTTAATTTTTCCATTGGGTTTTTCTGTATTTCTTCCAGTTTCGCTGGAACTTTGTATACCTTGCATTCACCACTTCAAAACCATGTGGAAAACAATATGAACAACCCATATCATTTCCGTACATCAATCTTGAGATCTGTACGCCTGAAACTTTCTTTGGAAAGTCGATTAATCCATATTCATTAAATCCGAATTTCTGTCTTAACGTTTTAGCTTTTTTCATAAGTATTGAGTATTAACCTCAATACACTGCTTCTTTTAGATCTGGTTTATAATTATTCATAGTTATTAGTTTTCTTTCTACAAAATTATATTCTTACTGCGAATTCTACTTACGCAGTTTTTTTATTAAAAACCAAGCAATGAATGATAAGAGTAGAAGTTGACGATGAAACTCTTATTAACGGCATTGGTTAGCTACCGGGCAATCTGGTGAAAGACTCTGTCAGTTTGGAATCGAAGGAGGTCTTTCTAACGGCACCAGTATTATTAACACTGCAAAATTATATTGTGAGTACGCAATCTATTTACGTAGTTGATTTTTATTGAGAAAATAATGATGAAATAATTTCAAAAAGTTTAAAAACCCCTAAAATCGGAAGTAAAATAATGAATCCGATCAATAAAAAGATTCCTATTTTACTTAAAAAATCTGTTTTGTTTTCTGAATAACTGCCTTTCTCTCTTGTTTTGACTTTGAAAACAGGAATCTGTTTTGTGATTTTAAGACTATGTTGTTCAAGTTCAGTGATTACTTTCAATGCATATTCATCAAGCAGTTTTTTATCTCCTCTGAAAACAATATCTTTTAAAATGGCATTTCCTGAATTGCTTAAAGACTTTCTGTAAATCTCTACTGCATTTTCCATTTTATTATTCTCTGGTTTAGAAAGAATCCAAAATTTACCTGCTTCATCAAGAAATCCTGCTTCAAAATAAATCTGTCCTAATCTTCTTCTTAGGGAAAGGTCATTAGGAAACTGATTAATCATATTTCTTAATCTGTCGCATGCTTTTTTCTTTCTGCCATCTTTAAGATCCTGCTTAATTTTATGCATTAAATTTCCCATACTTTTATTTTTCATGTAAATATTTGTTCGTTTTGCCTTGAAGCAAAAGAACCAAAAGTTCAATACCTGGAAACTTTGGCTAAAAATAACCAACACTCTCTAAAAATTCTAAAACTTGCGCGAATGTAATGTAACTTCTTCGTTTCAATTTCTGTGTCGCGCTTCAAACAATAGAATTTTCTTAACGTTCGCATAGCTTATTTTCTTAACGCCTCCGTTTCCTATGTCGCATTTCCATAGGTTTTATTTTTAAAAGCAGTGCCTGTTACAGCACTACTTTCTGAATCATTTTTACTGCAGACTTTTTGTCTTCCAACGCGTTCAGTACATCGAAAATTTTGTCTGACCAACCAGCAATAAGATGTACATCATCCTTCCTGATATCAAGCGGCTGTGTACCATAACCTGCAAGGTCAAAAATATACAGCTTTGCATGAGGCGCGATGGCTTTGTACTTTTTCCACACGTCTTCGAAAGAGTTTCTGTTTCCTGTGCTATCCCACATCTGGGTATCAGTGAAAAGCATTACTTTATCCACCTGCTCTTTTCTTTTGATAAGGTCTTCCATCACCAGATAACCGTTGGTGGAATATCCTACTTCACCTTCACGTTTGTAGAAGGCATCTACATTCCTTAAAATACCATTTTTCGGCATTGGAACTCTTAGCCAACGGTCACCGAAGATACCCGTTACCACGTTTTTACACTGTGACTGGAGGATCATAGACATCAGCAAACCGATATCATACAGCAAAATTTTACTTTTGCTGGAAACTGCTTTCTGCATAGAACCTGACACGTCGGCAGCGATCACCACTGATGTCTCAAAACCAAAACCTTTGATGTTTCTGGCACTTACCAAAACAGCACTTTCCAGAGCTTCCACTACGGAGGACAGATAAGGAGAATCAAAGTTTTTTAATTCTCTGTAAGCCGCCAGGAATCGGAATGGGAGCTGTTTTGAATTGGTTACAGCTCTTTCATCGGAAAGGTATCTGCACACTTTGTTCATCGCATCAGACGATACATTAGCTTCCAGAATATTCCTCAGGTTTCTCATGGTTGCCATATAGCCCAGTTTGTTGCTGAAAATTAATTCTTCCCATTTATTTTTGAAAGCCAGTTTTCTTTCTGCATCATTTGCAAATTTTGTCTGACCCAAAACTGAAAGCTCCACTTCCCACGTATAAGGAGTTTGCAGTGTATTGTTAGCAATTTTGTTGAAAACTGCCTGCTGATTTTCATCTTTAGCTTTCGGGTGAACCAGAAATAATGCATCTTTCAGGGTTACTTCTGCTTTTCTGTTATATTTTGCGAACTGGTATTCGTCAAACTTATTGAATGATTTTACCAGACCTTTCTGAATCTGTTTGGACAGTTTATTCAGTTTCTTGGTATCTGTTCTTTTATTGGCAAACTGATAGTAAGCCAGCAATTCTGTAATTTCATCTGCTCTCTGAATGACTCCATCTACTGTTTTGCTTACAAGGTCTGTACCTGAAGTCTGCTTTGCCAATTCAGTTGTCAAAACCAATGGGATAGATCTCAGGTACATATCTTTTCTTGCATATACGGCTAGCTTTGCCACAAATTCAGGATCATTTTTTTTGATCAGAGATTGGATTCTTGCCAATCTATCATTTCCTTTTTCATAATTGGCATCTGATAGTCCTGTTGTAACAACAGCACTATACAATTCTTCAGCGGGTGTCATGGCATATGCTTTTGCACCTTCGTAGTTCTGTACTACTTTATTTTCTTTTTTTAAAAAATTAAATTTCATGGTTACTGTTTTTCTTGTTAAACATGGGAAGGATTGATACTTCCTCTCTGATTTCTGATGCAAAGTAAAAACAGTATTGCGCAACCTTTTTGCGTAGGAAATTTTTCTTTATTTTTTTTAGTTTTTTTAATGATTCTTACAGATTATGAAGGATTACGCGGATTTTAAGTTTTGGCTGAAGCCGAATGAAAGGTGCTGTATTTGAAAGGAGGGCTAAAGACCACCTCTATAGAATAATGCTATATTGAATTTATTTTAACCACAGATTAACACAGATGCTGTGGCGATATAATTGAATTCATCATTTATCATTTATAATTCATCATTATAAAATCCTTCTATCATTCATTTTCATGAAAGAAATCGCGCATAGAGCGTTTTCAGATGAGAGTTTTCTAGCTTTGTTATTATTAAAATTAAGCTATGATTAAAGGAATATATGAGACTCATGTTCAGGTGAGCAATCTGGAAAATGCAATACAGTTTTACACGGAAGTATTAGGATTAAAACTGGCTCACAAAGATGAAACCAGACCTATTGCTTTTCTATGGGCGGGAGAAGGAAAACAATTTATGCTGGGGCTTTGGGAGCAAAAGGAGAATCTTCAGACCAGACATTTTGCTTTTTCCAGCAGTAAAGAAGATATTTTGAATTATTCTGTAGAATTTCTTGAAAAAAAGGATTTAAAACCTTACAATTTTCTAAAAAACGGAACTGTAGAGCCTATGGTATTTGCATGGATGCCTGCATTGGCAATTTACTTTAATGATCCAGATGGAAATCAGCTTGAATTTATTTCTATTCTGGAGGGTGAAGGCAGACCGGAACTGGGAGTACTGAGCTATGAGGAATGGATGAAGCAGACTGGTAATTAATAAGACACTACTACAACACAGTGGCGCAAGATGTTGCGCCTTTGTGCTGCTCAACAAAATGATAAGATGAGCATCAGCAGTATTTAAACATTAACCAGTTTTTTCACTGCCAATACATGTTTACAGGGACCTCTTTCCCTCTGATATTTACTGAACCACTCACAGGTACAGCGTTCTTTTTCTTCCTGAATGATTACTGTATGATGTACACCGGTTCCTCTTACTCTGGCTTCTGTTCTTTCTTTATTATTATTCAAGATTTCTACTTTTCCGTCTTCAATCAATTTTTCCGCATTTTTTATGGGGGGATTAAGCCCGATAATCCGGCTTAATTTAAATGGAAGTCTACGATAGAAAAATTCTCTGTCATTAAGATCATAACCAAGCAATCCCATTGCAGCAAGCCTGCCTGTACTATTTTTAACATTGTCAAAACGGATGTTCTCTTCCAAGGTAAGTCTGCCAGGATTAAAAGACTGATTGGCATAGGCATATTTATCCAGCGCATCAATCCACTCATCAGGAACATCTGAAATCAGGCTATCCAACACCGCACCTTCACCTGAAAAACCTCTCCAGCATTCTCTCGATAAAGAAAAACTTAACCGGATATTTCCCATATTGAGTTGCCATGTTGTAGACTGCATATTAGCATGTGCAAAAACCTGCAAACCATCAATATAAGGAAGAAGAGGTTCTAATAGGCGTAGTCTGTGAAGTCCTCCTATACAAACAGAATCTGCAGATTTTACCGGAGAAAAAACTGGTTTATTTCCTCTCACAATTAAATAATAATCTGATTTCACCACTCCTTTGGGCATTCCTCTGAACAATTGCTGTGTCTGAATCTTATTGAATGTATGACGCTTTTCGGATTCTGATAAATACACCTGAACAATTCCCAGTCCTTTGATCCATTTAGCAGGCAATGGTACTTTCCTTTCTATTATTTTGCTTTCCCCCTTGTATAATCCTACTTCTTTTTGCCCTACAGAAAGCATAATTTCTTCATTCGGACGTATACTTCCCAGCGCTGTTATCATAGGTTGATTGAAATCCACATTCGTTGTTCCGTTTTCAAGAAACTCTCCATCCAAGCCTTCAGGAAGTACATCTATTCTTGCATACACTCCTGCACAATGAGAAAAACCTTCAAACCTTAATCTTTCATTTCCTGCTGTCACTATAGGATCTTTAAGAAGTGCCATCTGAAAAGGTGACAGGTTAAAACTTGATTTCACGATGTTTGAAAGTGTGATCAGACATCGGGCCAAAATAAAAGGCTGCCTTACATTTCCCCAGAAAAAACAGGGAATATCAGTATTTTTATCAATCTCACTGTATTTGGCAAGAAATAACTCTTCCAGTGTACCTTTCCTGACTAAAGAGGATACTCCTGAATAGCTGTAAATAAGCGTATCTTCCATGTTCTATTTTTTCAGAAGAAGATTACATATCTTTTTAAGACTCGAGTTTTCCTTCCAACTGTTTAATTTTTCAACGACTTCCTGATGTACTGAGGAATGGTTCAAAGCCAATACTTCATGGTAGATCTCCAGAATTCTTTTCAGATTGGTAACCGGCTTCTCCATTTGAAGTAAAATACTGAAGATCAATTCTTCAAGAGCTATATTGTGATTTTTACTTATATTAAGCATGTGGTGCTGTATAAGATCGGTCAATCTTTTCACTGGTGCCCATTCTAATTTTTCGTGCAGACCAATCACTCTTCCAAGTCTTGCATTATCCATCATCTGACCAGAAACATGTTCAAGCCAGATCTCAGCAGCTGTTCCACGAATGGTTTTATCACTATCCAGGAAAATAGTCCCAAGAAACAGATATCCAATTTCATCCAGAGGTTTTTTGATCTGATACAGCGTATTGGCAGTATTCAGAACAAGGCTTCTTTCAAAAACTTCTGCAATTCCTGAATAGAAAAGACAGTACTTAATTACCTTCGCCAGGGCATTTGCAGGTGTATTGGGGAAGCAAAGCATCAGCGCAGGAATTTCATTAAGTTCTTTCTGCTCAGCAACAAAATATTCCATGAATAAAGGTTCTTTTCTTTTTTCAAGATGGTATTTTGGAATCGTAATATTCAGCTCTACCGGATAGTATGAGTTTTTCTTATTGTCAATGGTTTTCCATTGATAATCTCCCGAAAAGAATTCTGCAGGAATATTATCATATCCGAAATTTTTAAATTCCTCAAAAGCCGTTTCCGGTGAGCGGGTAATTCCAGCGGTCATCCACCATGAAGGATGTATAAACTTACCTTCCGGCTTTGCATTTTCTCCAAAGAAGAAAAGTAGTAAGTCTTTATATTCACCTTTTAATCTTTTCTCTGTTTCTTCAATAGCTTTAGAAGTATCGTCTAAAGCACAACGTTGAAGGGCCAGCTGAATATCCAAATGATGAGGCTCTGCATTATTATTCTGATAATTCTCCAATCTCTCAACCAGCGTTACGGGAGAAATCCAGCATGGCGCATGGGTGATAGGAAACAACAAAGGAAGTTTATCACCGGATTTTATTTTTTCAACAGCATAGATGGCGATTTCCTTAAATGCCTGTCTTGCCGGGCAATCTGCCCCTACATCTTCTATAGGTCCCAATTTTTTCTGATAATTGGAGTAAGACTCTCTCGTAGCTTCCTCCTCTTTGGTTTTCTGGTATATTTTTTCCAGATTCTTTAACTGAATCGGATATTTTTCCATTAAAGCCAGCCCATAATTGATGATTGCATTGCATAATAAAACGTTCAGATAAGGAACTTCCCATTTTGCAATGGTTTTACAGGCTTTCAAAAACACAGGTTCCATCAGTTTTACAGATTCTTCATCTACATCTCCTGCAAATCTGATAAATCCAGTCAAAGCAATATCACAATGGTAGCTATAAGGATTGTCCATTGCTAAAGGCAGATAGAACATGAGATCTTCAAAGTTCTGAAGTACCTGCACTGCATTTTCATCTGAAGTCAGCAATAGTTTTTCTGATGCTATCGCCTCAAGTTCCGGCTGTTTTTCTTCAATGTACTTTACCAAAAGAGGACGTACATTGGTTAATATATTATCTGAATAATGAGAAAGCGCCACCATCATATTTTCTGAAGCCGGAATGTATTTAAGGATGATCTTCGCTGCTTTTGATTGTATCCCATCATCTTTACTGACAAATGCTGTACTTAAAGCCATCCCAAGCATATCCGGATCCATTTTCTTTCTCTGGAATATTTTTTCAGTAAGGCCTAGACTGGAAACCACTACTGTTTTTACCTCAGAGCTTAATAGATTCGGAAGATAATTTGAAAATTCTTCATTCTTAAATTCTGAAGTTCCCACAATTTTTTTCAAGTGAGATAATATTGTATTCACGGCTTTTGATTGTGAAGAAACAAGCCCTGCAAGTAGTTCATCCTGTAGATCAGATAATTCTTCTTCGGTTGGTTTTAATGAGGTAAACGCATCCATAAACCAACCCGTGACATTTTTATTAAAATTCCTGTTGGCAGCCAAAAGGCATTCTTTCAGAAATCTTTTTCTTTCAATTTTCTTATCTGCAATCAGTTTTTGAACAATAGGAAACCATTCTTTACGGAAAGGTAAAGATTTGGAAGGAAATTCACACAAATACCAAAAATGAGTATTGAGTGTTTCAGGGTGGCGGTCAAGATCTGCGGGATAATTGCTCAGATGATGTCCCAGCAATTCTGGTTTGGGCTGTACATATCCTTTCTCCGTCCATCCTAAAATATCTTTATAATTAAATGCTGTAAATTCAGCTTCAACAGATTCATTGATAAAGTCTGAAAACCAATCCGGGCATCCCCATTCCAGTATCTGATCAGTCTGTTCTACATTACGGAAAAGACTCCAATAGTTTTTACCAAAATTCTTTTTGTCCATGCAGACAAATGAAGCAATATCTATGATGGAATGCTGATTCACAGATCCTGCCGTATGGTAGGAGTTTTTAGTCATTACAATTTTACTGATCTCGCGGTCCATTTTCTTTATAGACGGTACCAGTGTTTTCCTTTCTTCAATACTAAGCTCTTTTAGAAAGGGAATAATCTCATGTATTTTTTCCTCATTAAGGATCTCATAAAGTCTTTCTTTCATGGTGCTTTAATTTGATGTATAAATTTGTTTCAGGTTATTCATTTTTTCCATTCTTTAGGTTGTCTGACAAGATTTTTTTCATCCCAGACTGATTTTGTTTTAACAGTTCATGATAAAGCCTAAGGAAATTTTCAGCATTCAAAACTGTCTTTTCAACTGTTGAAAGAATGGGCATCAGCAGTTTTCCGGAAGCAGCATTCCAACTGGTAATCACACGGATAAGTTTGGGAATTTTGTAGATAAATCCTTTTATCTGATTCCATTCAAAACTTAACTTTTTACCGATTATTATTCCCCACTTCATTTCTTTAAAATTATTCAAAAACATCCTGTTTATAAGGCTTCAAAAGCCGTACCACAGAGCGTTTCATAGTATTAAACAGTCCCAAAAGCATGAATAAACAAAGCCTCTTCAGGGAAGCGCATTCTGTTTCATCCAAACATTCGGAAACACAATATCTATTTACATAAAAACACTGATATACAACACTTAATGAGTTTTACTATTTTTTTCCTGTAAAAGCAGAGTCTGAAAAACAGGATACCACATATAAAATTCTCATCAGATTATTATCATAAACACCTTGATAAAATTGAATGAAGTATTTAAAAAAGAAGTATTATCAGGAATATAACGATCAAAGAATTCACTGACAATATCAACAGGTGTCTTGCCATATCCGGAATTCTGTTATTTGTAATCGTTTCCTGTTTTACAATACGTCAACAGTTTAAATTTTTCACCTGAAAACCTTTATCAATAAGCATAAACTCATTCTTATCGGCTAAAATAAAAAAAAATGACTGACAGACAGTAAATTATCCCATAAAAGTGATTTTTTTAACAAATATTAAGTTAATTAAAACAATGGCTATCAAAGCCGTTGATAACATAAAAACAATTCCCTGTTTAAAGATATATTAATAAAAAAGTGGTTAAAAGCGTTATATAATGATATTTACACAACATTTGGTGTCTTAATTCCAGAATTTAAGATACCTTATAACCAATTATGTTAGCTTACTAATACGTTAATTTTTTTTAAAATAATAAAAACAGGATTGTAATTCGCTAAATTTTATATATTTGCAAAATAAAATGTTTGACAACTCAAATACTTTTCAATGATAAGCACAGAATTATTATTCTTAATAAACATCAATAAGCTACAGTCTGTAATTGCCAGAAAATTTGATTCTCTGAGCGTTCATGGCCTGGGATTCAATGACTTTGTTATTCTTTATGTGCTCTATTCTTCCTCTGAGAGTAAAATGAGAAGAATAGATCTTGCCGAAAAAATAGGTCTTACCGCATCAGGAGTTACCCGTTTATTGAATCCATTGGAAAAAATCGGACTTGTATCCAGAGAAAGCAACGAAAGAGATGCCCGTGTAAGTTATGTGGTCATCACTCCTAACGGTAAAAAGGTATTTGAAGAAGCTAAGCTAAGCGCAGAAAATATTACCAAAGAAATTCTTTCTTCCAAAAAAGGTAAATCTCTACGCATGGTCAATGAGCTTTTATTTGATTTAGGAGGAAATATACAATAATGAAAAGATGAAAAATGCATTAAAAAAACAACTAAGAGAAAGGGCAAAAGACCATACAACAACAATGGGAGTACTTGCTGTTACCAACATTTCAAACGGGAAAAAATACGTTCAGGGTTCTTTAAACCTGGAAGCACTGGTGAACAAGATGAAATTTCTGCTAAACGGAGGCATGTTTACAAATCCTCAGTTACAGAAGGAATGGACAGAATCGGGAAGTGATTCTTTTACCTTTGAGTTTGCCGTTGTTGTTCCGGATCAGAACAATGAATTTATCAACTACCGTAAAGAGGTTCAAAAGGCTGAACAGTCTTATATTTCCGGACTCATTACAGAATTATATTAAAGTGATGTCAAAAAAATATCTATCTCCAACTTTTGAGGCAGGTAAACATCTGTTTACTAAAAATATAAAAGGAGCCATCATTAATCTTAACCTCATCAAATTAAAGAAGGAAGCAAATTATTCAGAATATCCGGATCTGAAACCCAATGAGCAAACAAGTGGTTGGGATGCCTATCTTACTTATATCAGGGAAACGGAACCTTATTTAAAGGAAAGCGGTGGAGAAATTTTATTTATTGGAAAGGGAGACCAGTTTCTGATAGGTCCTGAAAGTGAATATTGGGATCTGTGTCTCTTAATCAAACAAAAAAGTGTTCATGATTTTTTCGGTTTCGAAAAAAATGAAGCTTATATGAAAATTATGGGACATAGAATGGCTGCGGTAGAAGATTCCAGACTTTTACCATTGGAAGAAGTATTATTAAATACACAAAGGGATTAAATGAAAACAGTCAAAATGAATGATGTGGAATTATGCTATGAGGTATTTGGCGAAAAAAATTCTGATGTCATTGTATTAATTCCCGGATTAGGAAGTCAGATGATCCGTTGGGATACCACATTCTGTGATCTGTTGGTTGAAAAAGGATTCAGGGTGATTCGGTTTGATAACAGAGATTCGGGGAGTTCTGTTTTTAATGCAAAAAGGGAAATTCCTGCTGATAAAAGCATTGAAGAGATTTTCGGGAATCTCAGTAAAGAAGGGATTCCTTATTCTTTAATGGATATGGCGAATGATGTTATTGGTCTTCTTAATCATTTAAATATTGAAAAAGCTCATATTGCGGGACGTTCCATGGGAGGAATTATTGCACAACTTTTAGGTTCCTATTATCCTGAAAGAGTTTTATCATTGACGATCATCATGTCTACTTCTATGAATCCTTCCCTTCCCAAACCTGATCCGGAAGTGATGGCTATGATGACACAGGTGTCTGCTGATCCTGTTCTTCAGAAAGAAGAGTATCTAAGAGAAAAGATCCGTTTTGCAAAAAAAATATCGGGTTCGGGATATATTTTTGATTCGAATCAGGAAAAAGCTTTGCTTGAAGAGGAACTTATACGCTCAAGAACCAAAAACGGAATTATCCGGCAGCTTTTAGCAATGGCTTCCTTTCAGTATAATCCTGAAGTGCCAAAGAAAATAACTGCTCCAACTTTAATCATTCACGGAACAGACGATCTGATCTTTCATCCTGATTGCGGAAAAGATATTGCGGATTCTATTCCGGGGACTGAATGGATTCTTATTGAAGGGATGGGACATTCTATTCCTGCTGACCTTTACAGTTTTATTGGTAACAGGATATCTGATTCAACAAAATAAAAAAGACTGTCTCAACATTTTGAGACAGTCTTCATTTTTAAATATCTGTTTCTATTCAGTATTTAATAATTCTTAAGGCACCAATGCAGAATCTTTGCAATGTTTTTAGCGTCATCTACTCCTCTGTGGTGGGTACCTTCTAAAGTCATACCCAGTTCCCCCAAAGCTCTGTTCATTCCGACACTTTTCCTGATTGTAGGATGAATTTCACCAAATAATGTCTTCACATTGATATGGTCATCACTCATTGGATAATCTGTGTAGAATCTTCTTGCCTGATTCTGAAGCATATTCAGATCGTAGTTTCCGTAGCTCGCCCAAGTCAGTTCCTCCGAATCATACTCTGCCCTTAGGATATCGAAAGCATCATCCAGCATAATGCCTTCATGATCCAGCATATTTTGGGTAATAGTAGTCAATTCCGTACAGAACGGACTTACTTTTGAATACTGGGGTTTTACTAAAATTCCTTCATTTTTAGAGATCTTACCTGTTTTTGCATTCATGATGCATACCCCGATTTCAATGATCTCACTTTCCTGACCTCTTGGCGGGCGGTTATCCCAACACGTTGCTTCAAGGTCTACTATTAATATATTTTCTGTTGTTTTCACTTGTCTAAAATTTAATTGTTAAAGATTGGAAGAGGATGCAGAAAGAAGAAATTTTTACTATTGTCTCATTTACTTCCAGCCTCCAGCATCTGTCCTCCAGTATTTGAAATTGACTATTTACAGAATCTTACTTAAAATTCTGGCTGTATTATAAGCATCGTCTGCTCCGCTGTGGTGGGTGCCTTCAAAATCCATATTCAAATAATGTAAAGCTCTTTTAAGCCCTATTTGTTTATGCAATTTGAAATGTCTTTTAAATTCATGCATCACATTCATATAATTTTCTGAAAAAGGATTGGTTATCCCGAGCCAGTCACATTGTTCTATGATCTGCTCTCCGTCGAAGTTTCCATATCCTGCCCAGGTAAGCGGTGCAGAATGGTATTGATCTCTGATTAATTCACAGGCTTCTTCGAAATAGATTCCTTTTTCTTCTATCAGTTGCGGCGTAATTCCGGTCAATTGTGTACAGAATCTGTTGATTTCTGACCGTTCCGGAATGACATAGATGCTTTGTTTCTGGGAAATTGCTTTTGATGTTAAGTTTAATTTGCAAATTCCTATTTCTATAATATCGACCTGTTGCCCAATGGGAATTATGTCGTTTTCCCAACATGTAGCTTCCAGATCGATGATTATCATCTCATTGGTTGTTTTCATGATTTTTTTAGAAATGAGAAGCTAGAGGTTAGAAGTGAGTCAGGTTTATACTTCTCATATCCTCAAGCTTCATTTTCATCGTTAATTGTTAATTTCTGGGAGCAAATGGAGGTGTCCATTTTTTCCTCTTCATTATTTCCTTGACTTCCTCGTAGGAAACCGGATAAAAATTGTGGCAATCTACCCCAACGTCAAAACTGAGTGCCATCTCATCATCCGGTAGAGTTCCGTGTGAATGGCCGTATAATTGCCAGACCCCGCGGTGTGAACCATTCCACGTACGCATGGCGTAATGGAAAAGAATGATTTTCTGTTTACCATTACTTTGATCTGCTTCATCAATTCTCAGTTCGTGGTAATCTCTGATGGAAGCAAATCGTTTGGGATAAGTGAGAGCCGCTCCTTCATGATTGCCTTTGATCAGGTGGATATTGCCATGTAACCGGTCTAAAACCTCTTTTGTAAAATCCGGTTTGCCTAAACTCATGTCTCCTAAGTGGTAGACTGTATCACCGGGCTCAACTTTCTCGTTCCATCTTTTAATGAGTTCTTCATTCATATGGTCCAGTGATTCAAAAGGTCTTTCTGAAAACTTTATAATATTCTCGTGACCAAAATGATGGTCTGCTGTAAAAAATATATTGGGTTTCATTTTTTTAATTGTTTTTTTCTTTTTAAAACCACCCCGTCAAAAATTCTTTGAATTTTCGCCACCCCTCCAAAGGATGGGAATTGTCTCACTTTCATGAGTCCTATTTCTCTTTAATACAATGAAGTGTTTTCGTTCTTCTGACTTTGATGGTTACTTGTTATACATGAAAAAGTTTCGGTAAAAAATTACCGAAACTATACTTTAAGAGTCATCAACTCTTCTTTTATAAAATCAATGACTAAAGAATTCAACTTTTTGTTGATCCTTTTCTGCTCTTCTTTTTCAATAGTGGCAAAAGCTTCCGGGAAGTCTTTCTGGAAATCCTCTAAAATATCCTGTGAAAAAAGACCTATTACCTTACCTATCATTTTAGGTTCGAATTCGCCAATTTTGCTTATCACATTATTCAATCTGTTGGCTGTAGCATATTTTTGGATTTCCTCCCAGATTTCCTGAGCTTTTTCGCTGAAGTGAATCTGTTTCTGAACAGTTTTACCCTCTTTTTTAACCATTTTTGATTTTTCTACCCATTTTTCATTCTTATTTTTAAGAATAATTCTGGCTCCGTTTCCAAAGTATCTGGTTTTCAAAGTTTTTACAATGGTTCCTTCACACCTATTGTCTTCCAATTCGGGTAATCCCAGCCAAGCAGGAATTTTTGAATTGAAAACATTAGGGAATTTCAAAGCTTCTTCAAGACTTCCCTGAAACAAAATTTTAGCATAGAAAAATCCTGTCTCTTCAAAAATCTGATTGACCACTTCTGTATGCAAATAGGTAATTCCATTCAGTTTAATATCGAAAGCGTAAAATTCGTTGTGAGGGGCATATTCAATACCTTTCTGTACTTTTACAGCATCTTTTACGGGTTCTACTTCTTTATGTTGGTAACCACCACCGAACAATTCACCGTAGATCACTACAGTTCCTACATTCGGGTACATGGCTTTCACTTTTTGAAACACTTCTATTACATTTTTTCTGTAGCGTTCCAACATCTGACGGGCATTGAAAAATTTCTCATCTTTTTCGATGAAAGCAGTTCTCTTTGCGATTTTAATTTCCTTTCCGTCGGTAAAGAAAGAGAAATTAGCTCCGTGAACTTTTTCCTGTACGATGAAAACCTCATCCCCAAAACCTTGCATTCTGATCTGTTCGATCACACGGGCCTGGTAAGCATTTTCTATAGCGTTATATGTTTTAAAAATCATTTTGTTTAGTTTTTAATCATTTCTGATTCGTTTTGCTGCATCTGGGTAATATGTCTTCGAGCATGGAGTGACAGAAAATAAATATATTCATATACATTAATTTTCCCCAGGTCATTCACTGTCATTGTCGTTTTATACAAGAGTCCTTCGCCATTTTTCATTACTTCAAGATAGTGTACGCATTGAAAATATTGTTGGTTTATTAAGCTTCTTATTTCATCTAAGCTTAATTCTCCTTTCGGCTCCATATGTTCTGGTCTTATCCATTCAAAGGCACCGTGCTCCCCTACTTTGTCAAAATTTTCTTTATTGAAACTGTAGTTTTTTATTTCAAATTCCAGATCAAGATCTAAAGAATTCTTCATTGCTTTTTTGGACCCTTTTTCGATAAGGATGAGCAGATAAAAATTCGTAAGATAAATGTGTTCTAAAATCTGCTGAATCGTCCAGCCTCCGTTTGAAGGCTGATGATTCAACGTTTTTTTATCTTTTTGAAACCATCCGTCTACATTATCAAATGTGAGCTTCAGATGTGCTTTTATATCTTCAATAAATCTTAAAATGTCCATTACAATTCTTTAAAGTTTTGCAGCAGGTTTAGGATATTTTCCTTTCCTACCGGATTCATGGAGTGGCAATAGAATTTCGGAAGGTCCAGATAATGATCCATACAATATTCTACCAGCCATTTGGCGCAGTCGTATCCTGTTTTCTCAACAAATTCCTGAGAATTCTGTTTCAAATAGTGTTCGTCTGCAAGATCATGGTCAAAAGATATCATTTCCGGGAGTCCTTTTTCCAAGATCCTGTTGACAAACTGTTCGTAATTCCGAACAATGTGCCAGTCACTTCTGAGGAAAATTTCCTGTTGGGTATAATGATAAGCCTCGATCGGGTATCTTATATCATCCAGAAATAATAATCTTTTTGTTTTTTCCATGAGTTAATTTTTATAGTTTTTAAGCTTCCAGCTTTATTACACCATCATATCAGCACAGTTGGAACTTGCGAAAGCGTAAGGTTTTGCTTTAAACACATATCCCATTCCCAGAATATAACCCATGGCATCTTTTAATGCTACATTGGATTTAAAATCCGGGTCGGTATTAATGTCTGCGTGTACCTCCATTTCTACACCATAAGCATCCAGCACAGAACAAATCGCGTATGCAATTTCAACGGATTTGTTGACTTCATTCAGCATTCGCTCCTTGATACTGATACTCTGTATTTCTCTTTCTTTTCTAATAAAGGTAAACGCTCCTTTTCCCTCACGAATAAACACTACTGCCGTAGCATAGTTGATGGCATCTCCGTATACATGAGAGTCTGATCCCACACATACTTTCAGACGGTGTCCGTTGGCCTGTTCGCGAATGATGGCTTCTTCTACCAGCTGTGTGATAGAGTGCTGGAAAATTTTTCCACTCATATTCTGCCATGTTTGTTGTTGCGTTTCCATTTTTTCTACATGTTTTAAATTTTGTTTTAAATTAATTTCTGAATTGTGAATCGTCAATATTTTTAAATTCATTTGCAAAGCAAAATTCACTATTGACTATTCACTTTGCACTCCGAACCGGACTCGAACCGATACCATCAGTTTTGGAGACTGAGATGCTGCCATTACACTATCAGAGTAAAATTGTTGATTCATTAGGACTCGAACCTAAACTCCAAGAATCAAAATCTTGTGTGCTGCCAATTACACTATGAATCAATTTTATAATTGATAAATGTTGATTGATAATTGATGAAGTGCTCAGCAATCATTGATCATTAATCTCTTATCATTTATGTTTTTGTACGGGAAGAGGGATTCGAACCCTCAAAAGCTTGATCCTAAATCAAGAGTGTCTGCCATTCCACCATTCCCGCAGTTTTTTTATAAGTAATGAGTAATTGGTAATGAGTAATATTTTTATTTTCATTATTACTCACTGTTCTTCAATCACTTATATCCTGTACCTCTCCCCAGATTCGAACTGGGACTTTACGGGGTTTAAAGCCGTTTTCTCTGCCAATTGGAATAGAGAGGCGTATCTTATTAGTAATGAGTAATCGGTAATTCTTAATGAAAATCCATGGGTATTTACTTATTGCTCATTACTTATTACTCATAGTATATCTAGGTTTGAGAAAGCTCTGTCTGATAATAAACTATGCCTGTTAGTGTTTGTAAAGATCTTCTGCGCTTGACAAACCTTTCTCATTTCCTAATGTATTTTGTTTAAAAAAGTAAAAGGCTGTTTGTTTTTATTGACTAAAGATCTTCTGCTCTCGACAGTCCTTTTTCTCTTTTCTTCATTTTTTTGCGTGAATGGTAACTGGCCAATTTTTTCAATAAAATCTGAACTTTCATGGTATTAAATCAATTCAATATTGACCAGCTATTCACATCCAGTACTCTATAAGGGAATCGAACCCTTGTTTTCTGCTCGAAAGGCAGGCGTCCTCACCGTTAGACGAATAGAGCATTAATCCACAAACCAGGAATCGAACCTGGACAACAAGAGTACATTTCCTGCATGCTGCCATTACATTATTTGTGGTTGGTGGAAGTAGTAGGATTCGAACCTACTCAGCAATGAAGCAACAGATTTACAGTCTGCCCCGACTCTCCAACTTCGGCGTACTTCCGGATTTTTTTGAGCAATTAATCATATTCATAAGTAATTCCTCATTTTACCATTAAAAAGAAAAGGTCTGTCTTTATATTGAATGTTTGGTTAAAGATCTTCTGCGCTCGACAGCCTTTTTCTTTTATTAATAAAGGATATTCTTTGCTATAGATGATAAAAGATCAATGATAAAAGATTCTTATATTTCCTATAGTTTTTACTTTGAGATGGCTATGGGATTCAAACCCACTCAGTTTACACAACGGTTTTGCAGACCGCCCCGACTCTTCCACTTCGGCGAACCATCAGATTAAAAATAAAGTCTGTCTAAAATTGTTTGATATAAGAACTTCTGCGCCTGACAAACTTTATTTTACCTAAAAATTTATAAATGATATTCTTTAACTTTTAATTAATCTTGAGAGAAGAAAAGCCTGTCTCTATTTTTCGTGTTTGGCGTAAAGATCTTCTGCTCTCGACAAACTTTTACTTTTTCTCCTGAAACAATTAACAATTAGTTACTGTAATTCCGGAAGGACTCGAACCTTCAACCTTCGGTGTATCAGACCGACACTCTAACCACTTGAGCTACGAAATCATTTGTATTCCATAAGGGGATCGAACCCTTGTCGTCCGGTAGAAAGCCGGATGCACTTGCCACTATGCTAATGGAACAAATTGTCTGGAAAGCAAGATTCGAACTTGCGACCTCCCGCGTCCAAGACGGGTAAACAACCACCGTTATCTTTCCAGCTTTGGGGTTCACTTCTGTTTCTTTTCCGGGAGACAGCCGGATGGGAAATTTTCCATGAACCTTTTGTGATTCCGAGAGGATTCGAACCTCTAACCCTGGGTTTAGAAAACCCATGCTCTGTCCAGTTGAGCTACGGAACCGTTTTTTGTAATCCCAGAAAGATTTGAACTTTCAACCCCCGGTTTAAAAGACCGGTGCTCTAACCATTTGAGCTATGGGATTATTTTAAAGTCGTGAATAGTCAATAATCAATTCGCTTCGCTTGTCAATTTTAAAATTCACATTCTTTGTAATCTCAGAAGGACTCGAACCTTCAACCTTCGGTGCCGTAAACCGACGCTCTATCCAATTGAGCCATGAGATTTTCTCCTTTGGGTATCTCCGGGGATCGAACCCTGTTCTCCGGTTCCACAGACCGGCGCTTTACCAAATAAGCTAAAGAAACCATAAAAAAAGCGCCTCTTTTCGGGAGGCGCTTCATATATTTAAACGTAAGAGATCATTAGCTGACCCACGTATATAAGCACCTTTTATCCACAATTTCACTTTCAAGAATACATGCAACACCTGTCGGCTTCTGTCCGAATAGTCTTGAATATTGATTGAATATGTTGTGTAACTGTTTCATTTTATTTTTGTTTGTTTCTAAATTATTTTTAACTGAATCCTGAAAACCTGTTGCTTTCAATTTTCGGTTGCAAAGTAAATATGAATTTTTGGAATCCGCAAATAAATTTTTAACTTAAAATATTGATAATCAATTTATTATATGTTATTTTTAGCATAGAGAATTTCTGTCCGCAATATTTTGCAGATATCTTAATTACCTAAATGACTGTCTCTCACCGGGTTGCTTATCACTCTATTTTATCGTATTAAAGTTTCATTGTTTATTAAAAATTTTTCATGTTTATGGTTATTTTTTTTCATTCTAAATAATTTCTGACCTACAAAACAAAAAACGCCTCGGTTTTCCGAGGCGTTTCTGTTGTATTTTGATTAATTTTTTACAAGTTTACAGTAAATAATTTCCAAAGTTAGCACATTTCGCCTCATTCCATATCACCTCATCATACCCGAATAATCCTTTATTAGAAGGACTTTCGCATAGTTCTGCATTGATATGTGCTCTTTGTATTGTCATAATTTTCTGTTGCAAAGATAAATCTTTTTTGATATTATTTTATAATATTCACAATTTTGGGAAAGTTTTAGATAAGCAAAGGGACATAAAGGAATCAATTAAATTTTGATTTGATAAAGCTGAATTTTCTTTAATTTTTAAATTCTTGAATCTTTAAAATTTAATTCCTGAACATTTTATTTCTTGCTGTTTTGAACCTTGAAATATCTTTCAGAATCACTTCATCATTGGGATTAAAAAATTTCAGTTCATTGACAATTTCAGAACGGGTATTTACTTTTTCAGCAATGATTTCGTAAGCTATATTTCTTGTTACGGCATGCAGTTCCTGAGATTTTTTAAATTCATATTTCATAGCATCAAGATAAGTAATCTTTTTATTGTCTGGAGTTTTTTCGTATAAATTCATAATTTCTGATTCCAGCTTTTTAATATCAAAGATATTGGCGAAGTAGTTATTCAAACAATTGAAAGCATCTTTATCTTCTTCCCATCCTTTCAACAGCACTTTCTGGGCTTCTTCTGTTTTTTCCATTTTTTTACGGTAGACTAAAGAGGCTTTCACCATCTGATTATTTCCTGTATAATCATCTGCTACCAGCTGGTAATAGTGATGGGCATTCTTAAGATCATTGATTTCTTTATAAAGATCTCCCACTTTTTCTTTCTGCTCCATTTCTTTATAAAGCTCAATAGCTTTTTTATGCTGTTTTGCATTTTCATAGCAAACCGCAGCATCGGATTTATTATTCAGTTTTTTAAGATATACTACCGCTGCTTCATTATAAAGCCCTCCATTTTCAAGTGTTTTTGCACCTCTGTAATTATCCTGCAGCAGGTTCATATAGACTCTTGCTGCTTTTTTATAATCTTTTTCGGCTATGTATTTTTCGGCAAGTTCTTCATATTTGCTCCTGATCTTGTCAAAGAGTGAATTTTCCAGATAGAAATTACTGCTTCCGCTGCCTTTTCTTCCAACTGAGTTTCTGTTATTTTGCTCCTTATCTTTTAAAAAAGTGATCACAATAAGGATAATAAAGGCTACAATTAAGAAAATACCCAATGTTCCCACTACGCTCCAGAAACTTTCATGGAACAGCTGGGCTACAATTCCGACAACCTTAAACATGGCCAACAGTACGAATGCTGCCATAAATTTGTCTATAAATTTCTGTCTATTCATCATCATCGGAATTTAAAATGGTTTTATCTTCTCTGAAAAGACGGTAAAGAAGTAACAGCACACCAATTACCAGAATCCACACAAACCAGTTGTACCCAAACATTTTAACCAGCGGATAAAATAAATATACAAGCATAGCTACAAGAATGGCAATTAAAACAAACTTTACCCAGCCTGGTACATTGTCTCCGCCAAGATTTAACGATTTATTTTTAAACAGGAATGAGTATAATCCCACTCCAGCAATCATCAGGATTACCATATACAGAATATCTGAAACGGGAGTTTCTTTTTTTAAAGGAGTTCCTTCTGAACCCACTCCTTTTACTTTAGACTTGTCAATTGACACAGAAGAAGGATCTACGATATCCAGTGTACCGTAAAGTTTCCCTAGTGAATCAGCCATCAATGCCTTCCTTTTTTTGAGAAGGTATTTTACAACATCATCATTCACCGGTTTTCCTTTAGTATATTGCTTTAGAGAATCTGAAATGTTACGTTTCAGATTTTCAGTTTTTTGTTCAAGATGTTTTGTGATTTTTTTGGTGTAAATGGTTTTAAGAGAATCTCTGCTTTGTTTTTCTTTATTAACAAGCTTTTCGATATCTCTTCCTATTTCGCTTACATCTCTTCCGCCACCTTTTTTATAGTTTTCTTTGTCTTCTTTTGTTTTGGATTCAATGATTCCTGCATGAATAAGCTCTTTGGATAATCCCTTTCTCTGCTGGTGATACATTGAATCTATTTTAAGATCAATTTCCGACGTCCCGGACTGGAAAGCAATTATATCAGAAGGTGCTTTTGCTGCATTATTTGCTATCTTTCCTGAAGAAGGAGTATTTTCATCCTGTTCCGAACTATTTTTATCTGAAGGTAATGCAATCTTTAAAACGATAGCGGCAATAATGACTGCCCAGAATACTCTGCGAAAATTTCTGGTTCCTGCACTTTCCTTTTTGCCTCCTGCACCGCCACCAAATAATCCTTCCAGCCAGGTAAACTTACCAAATCCATCACCTCTGGAAGTTCCCATTACGTCCAGGGAAACACCTAAATCTACTGCTCTTTCAGGGTATTTTTCAATATATTTTAAGTATTTTTCTATTTCTTTTTTATTTCCGGCCATTACTTTTTTAAGATCAAACGGCAGGTTGTTCATCCATTCTTCTTCGGTTTGTTTTGGTTGTAATGCTTCCATTACTTTTTCATCATCCATTTCCACCGTGTAGCTTTCTATTTTCTGAGGGATTGAAACTCCGTTCAGAGGCTTTCTGATGGTTTCATTTATGGTTTCAGGCTGTTGAATTAATGAGATCCAGTCGATTTCTTCAGAGAGTTTTACCAACCCGAATTCGGGATGCATAATCAGAAAACGTGAATCAAGCTGTGCCCAGTCTTCAGGATTTATTTTGGGATAAAAGGTTGTATTTTCAGGGATAAAAAGCCTGTCATCCACACTTTGAAAATAAGCATTCCTGCCTATTTCATGCGGAGCATAATCATTAAAAATGAGAAAACAACCGTACAGCACATTGGGACTGTCTGCCGGAATGGCAAAAGATTTTACCTGACTTAAATTAATACCAAGGATTTCCATTTCCTGAAGCCATACCACAGGTGAAGAACCTTTGATTAAAAGTCCTTTTTTGGGATAATTATTTTTCGGGAAAGGTTTTATTCTAAGCTCCATAATCCAAAATCTGTTCTATAAACGGTTTTAAAAACCTGTCACACATATCATCCATTGTTTTTACTTTCAACAGGGCATGTTCCGGAAGATAATATTCTGATCCTCCGAATTCCGTATAGGTAGCTAACGAGAGAAAACCACCTAATGTAGATGGAATAAAGAATTCTTCGATACTCTTATTACTGCTTCGGAACGTCAGCATTCCCCGAGAGTCGGTGATGATTTCACTTCCGTCAGGAAATGTAAATTTATTTTTATTCTGCTCTGCGAAAATTTTGATATCAAATTTATTTTTGGAAAAATCAAGTGTATTTTCCGTAGCACTGTATAGTTCATTTCCAGAAACAACGAGGTTATTATACTTGTTGATTCCTATTTTATTGAAATTATTGATGACCTTCAGTCCACTTCCTTTCAACCTGGCAACTTCTGCTTCTGCTTTTATATTATTTTTTTCAAATTCTTTATCCTTTCCGGTAATAGGCTCTACAGAAATGTTCCCATCAATATTGATTTTGTAATGGGTAGGGTTGTCCGGATGATGAAGATAAAAATTCCGTCCAAAATAAATCAACCGGTAAGACTCCAGAATGTTCATCCCTGTAAGATTCTGGTCAGAATATTCTCCGGTATTAAGATTAAGTTTTAAAATAAGTTTCTGTTCAGGATGGTACTGACACAGAATAAAGTGTTGCTGTCTGTTTTTTGCCAAGGCAAACTGTCCTTTGGGTTTTATGGAAATTTTATCAAACAAAACTTCACAGCCATGAAATGTTTTATAATAATCGTAAGAATGTCTGTCGTAATAATTATCAGAAAGGTAAGTTTTCAGTAATTGCTTTTTTGAACTCAAAATGAAAAATTCTCCTTCATATAAGAACTTAGCAATCTTATTAACCGGCGTTGGAAATAAAATCGGATAGTTTTGCGGAAGATCTGTTTTCTTTCCGTTGAAGTTCTGAACAGATTGTTTTTGTTGCGGCGGATTGGCCCACAGCTCCTGCAATGGAAGTTTTATTTTCTGGATATGCTTTCTTGCTCCTTTATGATGTTTGTAAAAATTGATTTCACCATCTGAAGCCGTTGTTACCAAAAACTTCAATTTATCCCTATTCTGATGTACAACCCGCTGAATTTCCTCATCAGCCATATTATCCTGATGGGTAATGAAGAACACTTCAATATCTTTTTGTGAATGATGTTCGTTAAAAAACTTCTCCAGTGCTTCCGAAACTTCCAGAACCGGACTTACCTGGTTAAGATTTTCCACCACTTCTTCCACTTTGTTCAGTGAAATCGGAATTGCTGCCTGCCCTAAAGCAAGAACTTTACATTCAGAATGAGCTTTGGGATGTTTAATAATGGCTATTGCAGAGGCATAAGCCAATACTTTTGGTGTTCCCCAGTTTCTAAGGGAAGTATCAATCAGGATAATTCTTTCAAAAATATTTTCTTCAGGCGGAATCTCTCTTTGAATATAAAGTGCTTCGTTATTGGCAACACGATTTATAAAGACATCATCTTCATTGGCAAATTCGGAAAGAAGCATTCTGTGAAAATCTCCTTTATTGGTCATATCGGAAATTCCTCCAATGGGTTGCTCTCCGGGAGAAAGATGACGCATTGGAATTTTAAGGCCGCTCCAGATTCTTTTGATCAGGCTTCCTATCTGAAAAGTCTTGGGTTCATCAATTAATTCTTTGATAAAATCTTTATGGCTATCTGCAGTTGTCTCTTCTTCTACCACCTCATCCTCCAATTCCGGCTCATGAACCAATCCTTTCATGGCATCAATAATGGATTGCACCGTAGGAAATTTTTCATTGAGATTCAAAGCGCTCAGATCTTTGTTTAAAGCTATTGAACCTTCGTCTTGTTTTTCTGCACTGATCGCTAGTTCCTGCGGTCGTTTATAATAGATCTTTAAATAAATATCCGCATGAAGAGAGGCCACCCTGTTATGACTATTGTTGAACAAAGTCTGGAGCAATACAATTCTGTTCTGTTTCTCCTTATAAACTTTGGGTAGTGATTTTATTTTTTCAAGGAACTCAATTTGCTTTTCCGCGTTGAACTCAAAATCTTCACCGCTATAAAACTCAGCTGTACGTCTTAGCGGGCCTGCAAAGTCCGTATATCCATCCTGCATCGCATACAAAACCATAAGCAATGCCCCGAACGGAGGCCATCCCTGCGGCTGAAGCTCTTTCAGTATCTCCATTAGATAAGGCCTGTAAGCTATGGCTCCTACTCCGGGAATGGAGAGGAGATTGTTTTCATGATAACCGGAATCACCGGGAACATCTTCATCAGTTTTCCATTCCCAAAAATAATTTTCATAGGACTGGAAATAAGCCTTTAATTCCATTCTCTTAATTTTTCTGTCAGGCGGAATGAGCTTACGGATAATGGACGGAAGTCTGTTTCTTTTATTGAAAGATAATTCCCATTTCCATCCCACAGCAGCCATCCTTCCTCTTGATTATATTTTTGCTGCAACAGTGTGCTTAGGTTTTTAAATTCAAAATCCAGACCTGCAGGCAATAAATGTCTGTCCTTTGTCCAGTAGGTCTTTCCGGGAAAGCTCAATAATGGAGTTCCCATAAACAGGGCTTTATCGCCCAGAACTGTCCATTTTATTTTTTCAAGCTTAAACTTCGGTAGTGCAGCGATACTTTCTTTAATATCGGCAATGTTGCTCAGCAAAGCGATAACCGAATGTTCTTCATTGCTTTCTTTTAGTTGTATCCGAACCTGTTCATGAATCCCAAAATAGTTTTGGTTTGAAGGGGGAAGACTAAGCTGCAATGCTTTGTCTATCGGAATCCAGAGCAAAGCTGTCCGCATTTTTTTACTCGGAACCAAAGCCTCTTTTCTGAATAAAAGTCCATCACGAAGTTCATACAGAATAAAGTCCGGCAATTGTTGTATTTCCGGAGCTGCCGCCTGTTCCTCGATAAAGCCTTTCAGCCAGATCGTTTCATCCTCTACAGCAATCTGAATATTCTTCCAGTCTCTGATGGAACCCAGAAAATCTTCATCAGCACGGGGAATTTCCGCCCAGAATTCTTTTAAACGCTTTGAAGAATCTTCTGCCATAAGCTTTCAATTTCTTGCTGGATATATTGTTTTTGCTCCGGATTTCTGATCCAGTCGCAACGGGTCTGCAGGTATCTCAATTTATCTTTTATTACATTCTGCTCTTCAAAACTTAATGTTCCTTCATTCCATTTTTCTACAAGAATTTTTACGTCTTTCATAACTTCTTCAGGATTGGGAGTTTTGTTCTGCATGGCCTGTGGATGTGAATCCGGATGATCATCCTTCTCAATCGTCCTGTTGATAATTCCTTCCAGAATTTCAATCTGTTCTTCGGTATCCCAGATATGCTTTAACACCCACAAATCAGAAAGTACGGCTTCTTTTCTTCCGCAGATCAGGGCGCTTGCTGCAATCAGATTCTGAAGTTTCACCGCTCTACGGTCTGAAATAGCAATCCCTGTATTTCTGAGGCTCATAATTGTGTTCAGATAGACTTCATAAATGGGTTTAAGATCTATGGTTCTACACAAACTCTGAAGCTGTCTGATTTCATCAGCATGGATTTCCGGAACTTCTGTTTTTTCTTCGTTTTCCAGTTTTCTTCCGGCCAAAAGTACCTGTTGTAAGAGTTCGGGATTGACATAGTCTACATTAATTCTTACCAGAAAACGGTCAAATAATGCATTGAGTGCTTCATCTTCCGGAAGAACGTTACTTGCTCCTACAAACATCAGTGCAGGAAGATGCTTGGTTTCTTTTCCTCTTTTAAATATTTTTTCGTTGAGTGCTGTCAGAAGGGAATTCAAAATAGCCGAGTTCGCATTGAAGATCTCATCAAGAAAAACCAAGGAAGCTTCGGGCATCATTCCTTCCGTATTGGTCAAAAGTTCACCTTCTTTCAGTTTTCTGATATCAAAAGGTCCGAAAATCTCGTTCGGTTCTGTAAAACGGGTTAACAAATATTCGAAATTCTTTCCGTCCTTCACTGTTTTGGCCAGTGTTCTGACAATCGCAGATTTTGCCGTACCCGGAGGTCCGTATAAAAATGCATTTTCTCTTGCCAACAGGCATATTCCTAAAAGGTCTACGACATCATTTTTACCTACAAAAGTATCTTTTACGTAGTTAAGGACTGTATTTAGCTGATTTATATTCTGGTTCATTGATTTTAAAAATTAAAATTTCCACCACTTTTTCTTAGGGGTTTTCTCTTCTTTATTTTCTGCCTGTTCATTTCTTTTATTGAATGAAAAAGCCAGTCTCTGATAAGGCACTTTGATATCGAAATACAGCTGTGTTCCGTCATCCAGTGTAAGTACATCCATTATTTTATCTCCATCCTTGACCAGACTTTGTGAAACATCCTGTTTATTGAAGTGATGTCTGATCAGATCTCTTTCGTCGGAAATTCTTGTGATCATATAAGGAGAATCTTTGGTTCCGTCTCCGGTTTTTTCAAGGCAATCAAAGATAAGCTGTGCTATGGTCATTTCAATATTCCGTCCTTTTTCGTCCCCCAGTTCTTTGTAAGCAAAATATTTACAGATATGCGCTCTGGGACTCAGTAAAATATTGACATTGACATATTGTATAACCTCTTCAAATTTCCCTTCATTAAGTAAATCCTGTAAGTTTTCAATATCTTCGGAATAGGGATCATATTCCGTATTACTGATCACCAGTTCACGGCATTTCAGGAATGTTTCTTTTGTAGGGTCGGTTAAAAATTCAAATACTTTCTCATACGTTTTCATTATGGTCTTCGGTTATAGTTTTTAGTTCTCGCCAGAATGCATCTTTGTACATTCCGAATTCGGCTATTAGTAGTTTATTAATGAACGGAATTTCCGCAAGTTTATAATCTCTTTTTTCAACAATTCTTTCCAGATAAAGTTTCCTGTACGTCTTGTCTTGCAGTTCTTCTGTCCAGTTCACGTTCTTCAGATCAAGATCATACCCTACTCCGGAATAGTGAAACTGTGTCAGAATATTTTCCAGCATGGGAATCAGTGGATCATCAGGATCAACTGTATGTAAAGCAACCATAACCTGTGGTAAAAATCTCAGTGACAAGTCTGCAGATAAGATAGAAGGAATATCCCGTGTTCCTTTGAACCGGGGAATAAGATTGTCAATATTTTTTTCTGTATTTTCTCTGATCAGATAAAGCTGTGCACTATGGTAGAGCACCTTGGCAGCCCAAACAGCGGTTTCTTTGCTGCAGGTCAATTGATCAGATAAAAATTCAAGTCTTTCTTTTTCGAATTCAGCTTCAAAATAATCTCCTGCTTCCGCCTCTTCCTGAGGGGAAATTTGCTGTAAGTTTGAAAAAAGAGTAATACATTCTTCCTTACGAAGCAAAAATATCGTGTCTAAAAACGGTGACTTGGTTTCCATGATCTAACAAAAATAAAATTATTTCGTTGAGAATAAAATTTTTGTGGAGAAGATTCTTTTTAAATATGGATTCTTTGAAGTTATCCTAAGGTTGGAAAGCGCAAAGGCGCCAGTGGGTAAGCATTGTAATACTTTTTAAGGCGTGAGAACATTTCGAATTCGCTGAATGTGAGGTTTTCAGCAAGGTAATTCTTACAATCTAAACCTTTTAGGTTTTAAAAACCTACAATGTTTGAAATTACATATTTATTACTATACTAAAGATTGCTTCGTCGCTAAAGCTCCTCGTAATGACTTAGTGTGATACAATTTCAATAATATTATTTTCCGGATCAAGGATGACGCTTTCGTAATATCCGTCTCCTGTGGTACGCGGTTCTCCAGCCACTTTATATCCATCTTTTCTCAGTATTTCTGTAAGTTCGTCTACTTTTTGTTTATTGTCTACAGAAAATGCAAGATGAATAATTCCGCACTGCTGGGATTCATAAGAGTTTTCGCTTTCTTTGATATCTGGTCTGGTCATGATTTCAAGACGGCAGCCATTTTCAAAACTTAAAAAATAGGATTGAAAGTTTTTAACCGGATTATGGTATTTTTCATTGGAAACTGCTCCAAAATATTTCTGATAAAATGCTCTGGATTGTTCAAGATCTTTCACCCAAATGGCAATATGCTCTATTTTCACTTTTAAAATGTTAAATGTTTTACTTCTGCAAAAGTAGCCGGTCTGCTTTCACGATACCTGCTCTTCGTTATTCTTTTATTGTTCTCTGTTTACAAGGTTAGGTTTTGGATTATACAAAGGACTTTATTTAAAATATTATTTAAAGCATTTATTAATAATATCTTATATATTCTATTAATAAGAAGAGGTTTCATTGTTTCCATTTTCGTAATTATATAAACAAACTAAAAGTTATTATCTTTGTCCCATTCAAAAAAACATTATGAGTATTCACATCAGTGCAAAAAAAGGAGAAATTGCTAAAGTAGTATTGCAGCCGGGGGATCCGCTTCGTGCACAGTATATTGCTGAAAATTATTTAGAAAATGCTAAACTGGTAAGCAAAACCAGAGGTATTTTTTATTATACAGGGCTTTATAAAGGTAAAGAAATCACTGTAGGAGCGAGTGGAATGGGTTTCCCAAGTATAGGAATCTATTCTTTTGAGTTATTTACAGAATATGAAGTAGATACGATCATCAGAATCGGGACTTGTGGTGCTTACAATACAGATCTTCAACTTTTTGACATCTTAAATATTGACAAAGCTGCCAGTGAAAGTACGTATGCCAAATATGCATGGGGAATTGAAGACGAAATCCTTTCTCACCAGGGGAATATCTTTAATACCATCAACGAAACGGCTAAAGATTTATCTTTAAATGCTAAAGCCATCAATATCCATAGTAGCGATATTTTCTACAGAAAAGATCCTAACACTCCTGAAATTGCTACCAAATACAACTGTCCTGCAGTAGAAATGGAAGCTTTTGGTTTATTTGCCAATGCTCAGCATTTAGGAAAAAATGCAGCGACTATTCTTACGGTAACGGATATTATTCCTACCCACGAAAAAATCTCTGCAGATGAAAGAGAAACAGCTTTGAATCCAATGATGGAACTAGCTTTGGAATCGGCTATAAAGAGTTTGTAAGAAATAAATTCATTATAAAAAAAGAGCTTTACTTCATCAGTAGAGCTCTTTTTTATAGTCTGAAAAAATTTCTGGCTGTTTCTGTAGTATCATCTGCCACTTCAGAAATGCTGATCTTCTTCAGATGGGCAATGGTTTGTGCTACATAAGGTAAAAATGAAGGTTCATTTCTTCTGTTCTGCATTCTCGGCATATTCTTCGGAAGCATAAATGGGGCGTCTGTTTCAATCATCATCCTGTCAAGAGGGACATATTTTATAACGTCTTCAAGGTGTTTAAATCTTTTCTCATCACTGATGGCTCCTGTAAATCCTAAATAAAATCCTTTATCCAGATAAGTTTTTGCTTCATTCAATGTTCCGGTAAAGCAGTGTACAACGGCTTCAGGTAACTTTGAAAGACAGTCATCTGTGATTTCATTAAATCTTTTAAATGCGGATCTTTCATGAAGAAAAAGGGGTTTGTTTACTTCAATGGCGAGTTCAAGCTGTGCCTGATAACATTTTTCCTGCAAAGGTCTGGGAGAGAAATCACGGTCAAAATCCAATCCGCACTCTCCTACTGAAATCACATGATCCTGCTTTAATAGTTTTCTGAGCTCATCAATACTTTGTCCATTAAAAGATTTGGCATCGTGGGGATGAATTCCGGCTGTTGAAAATAAAATTTCGGGATATTCTTGTGCAATTTCCGCAGATTCTTTGCTTCCACGTATGCTGGTTCCGGTGAGAATCATATGTTCAACCCCCTCGTCCAAAGCACGGTTAATAATTTCTTCGTGTTCATTATAGAATTGTTTATTGGTCAGATTAATGCCAATATCAATATAAGTATTCATTCTTTTACTTTTTATTATTGGTTACTTTTAGTTAAAAAAATAGAAACAGACCGGATTCGAACCGATGACCTTCCTTTGAATGGAATATTTTTCCAGTTAAACTACTGTTTCTTGTTTATGTTTCTGCTCTCAGAAGATTAAAGTATTCTGAAGCTGTAAGAGGTCGTATTTCTCCGGTAGGAGTTACTTTTTCTTTCAATTCGCAGATGAGCAGATCTCCCTGTCTCTTCAAGCATTTTATATAAGGAATCAGATTACTGTGTATTCTGAAGGTAGATGCAATGGCCGTTAAAGCATCGGATTTATAATCGGATTCTATCCACAGCCAGTGTTCTTTTTCCGTAGATGGGCACCAACATTTCACTGCATAAGAATATTCTGCTCTGCTCCCCCAGATGAACACTCCCAATTTACGGTTTTCAATTTCATGTACTTCATAACGGTTAACTTTTTGGGTTAGTTTTTCGTTTCCGTTTTCATCATACTCCTCGTAGGCAATTTCAATTTCTTTTTCATTGATCTTTCTGGATTCAAGTTTTTTCATCAGATTTCCTACGCCATAATAACTGAAGCAGAACAGTTTAAAATTCCGGTCTTCTGCTTTAAAGAATTCCTCATATTTCATCGGCTCCACTTCTGTCCAGAGACTTTCAATTTTTCCTAAAACCTTTGTAAAAAATGGAGTATTAAAAGACTCCCATTGTCTTTCATACTCACGGGTTTTGAAATTCTGAAAGCTGCTGTGTCTTAATTTTAAGATCGCAACCAGTTTTCTCATATGATAGCGCTTTTCCTGGAAAATATAAGGGAAAGATGTCCGTGAAATAATGAAATAATCTTTCGTAAGATGCAGATTATTATTTATTTTAAAATAAATATTCTTTGCGATATATTCAAAGCCATCATAGGTACCGTACAAATAATTGTTGATACATTCCAGCGCAGGAAACTTCAGGTCTTTCATTCTGGAATCTCCCCATTCCCCAAGATACTCCAACGATTTAAAATCTGTTGCAGGGTTCACATTATACAAAAACTGAATTTTCCCGTTCACTTTTTGAAGGTGTTCAAAACGATAGATTTCATGGATAATCAGATCTCCCACTTCAGCAATGTTAGGAGCGAACGTATTATAGGTATTGAAAAAGCCTTTCACATATCGAAGAGCATTCAGCTCGCACTTTTCAGAACCATTATACATGAAATTTCCAATAATATCAGTCAAAACCGGAAATGCCCCTCTACTTCCTCCATTGAGCATTATATTACCGGATTTTTCAAGTGCCGGAAAAGTGACATAAGAACCGTTTTCCATATGAATACTTCCGCTGGTTTCCTGAAGTACCGGAAATGAGACACCGGTATTTTCAAATTTCAGGTTACCAATCAACTTCTTCAGCATGGGAAAATGATGGGTAAATTTATGTCCGATATGATATTCACTCCTTATTCTACCATGAACAAATTCCAGATTCGGGAATGAAACATTTTTCCCTACAATGGTAATTTTACCACGTATTTCCCGGTGAGGAATTATAATATTATCTCCAAGAATATTGATATCAAAAATACCATCTTTCAAAAGCTCATCTGCCTGAAACTGGTACTGAACAGGAATAACATCTCTTGTTTTCAGCAACTTTCCATTTCTGGTATGTACTGTGGCATTCTTTACAGCAATACATCCTCCGATCGTTTCCAGGTTTTTAAAAGTGGCATCCACAATACACTTAAAATTACCTCTGACTTTTCTAAGCTCATTCATCATGGTATGGCAATGCATGGTAAAATGACGTTCTACTGTTTCAAGTACCGGAAGTTCACAATATTTTGCATCAATAGAAAGATTTCCAGCGATATATTTCAACTCCGGAAAGCGGCAGCCTTCACCACGCAAATACAAGCTTCCTTCTATTTCTGTACAATGAAAGGTGATGTTTTTAGCATAAACTTCTATCAAAGCATATTTATCAAAAACAATATCCGCCCAGTCTTCTTCGGAGAATATTTTATATTTTCTTATGGTATCAGTCGTATGCATTTTCTATGATTTGAGTTATCGGGTTATATTCCTGCTGGATATACTTTACAAAGTAATCACTTTCTATCCGCAGCATCTTATGTTCATTATGGGTGATAAAGGCATCTTCAGAAATCTGAAATGCTTCTGTAGTTCCGCTTTTAGCATAAATATGATATTGTTCTGTTTTCAACATATGCTGGTTGCTTGTTTTCTCAAGACAATATTCTTTATAATCCTTTGTATATTCTGCCAGATTATTAATTCTGTTCAAATAGTTTCTGTTGGTTTTCCTTTCTCTTACGGGGAGAATAGATTCTGTCACTTTCTTTCCTTTCACTAAACTTTCTGAGGCTTCTCTTTTTTGCTCCTGCATAGTCCTGCTTCTTTCTTTCAGCATTTCAGTTCTCGAACGCTCCAACGCTTTTTCCATTGGAGTTCTATCCCTCCTCTGTATAGGTACCGGAACCTGAATTTCATCAATAATGTTCAGATAAATCAATAGTTTTTTAAGCATGGTATAATATTTTAAAATGAAAGCCAAAGAGACCGGGATCGAACCGGCAACCTATCCTCCATGGATATGCTTTTCCAGATTAAGCTACTGCTCTGACTTTCTGATTGGGGAGATAAGCACGATTCGAACGTGCATCAATTCCGGGCAGGGAATCATTTTTCCGTTAAACTATTATCTCCATTGTTTGCATTGGAAGTACCGCAGGATTTGAACCTGCAGCTCGTCCCTGCTGAGGACGTATTCTTCTCCTTTTGAACTATGTACTCCTGTGAAACGGACGGGAATCGAACCCGCAGCCGTTGACGTGGATGGTCAAAGCTCTTCCGTTGAGCTACCGTTTCAATAGTTGGGAGATAAGCAGGAATCGAACCTGCAACTCATTTTAGCAAAATGTATTTTTCCATTATTACTATTATCTCCGTATGGATTTTACCAGGTATGAACTTTATAGTTTTTCAATAAAACTCCACTGAAGTAATTTCCTTTTATTCCTTCTATCACAGGGTGCATAATTCTGGCCGCCCCATCCACAGAATCCAGCGGGGGAATATATCCCATCTCAAACTGTTTCTTTCTAAGACTTTCTTTGGCTCCTGTAGAAATCCACCCCACATCTACGGCACTCATATAAATCTGATCATTTTCAAATTCTTTTGCAGAAGTGAGGGTCATCATATTCAGAGCTGCTTTTGTCATATTGGTGTGCGGATGAAAAATCGTCTTATTTTCGTAGCTGAAAATTCCTTCTGATGAAGTGACATTGATGATAAATTTTTCTTTAAAAGCAGAGTTTTTCATCAATGGTTTCAACTCTTTGATCAGAAAATAAGGGGCAATATGATTGATGAGGTTCACCTCTACCAATTCAAACATAGAAACTTCTTCCAGCGTAGAATTCCAGCTTGTTTTTTCTCTGTTATCTACCGGCTGTCCAAAACGGGTAAGTGCAACCTGCGTTTCTTCATTTTGAGCATATTCCAGTTTTGCTGTTTCATTTGAAATTTCCGTGTGGTTTGGAATCAGGGTATGAATATCTTTAAATGCTATCAGTTTTTCTTTTTCGCGTTTTATAATTGGCAGATAGTATTCGTCGGGATATTTAATGGTCTGGGCTGCATTATTGATCAGAATATCCAGCGTATCAAAATTCAACTTATAAAAATCAATAAAATCCTGGATTGCCTTCAGATTTCTAAGATCTAGGCCATAGATCCAAAGTCTGTCTTTCCAGTTTTCATAATCTGCCTCCTGCTGCATAAGCTCCATTGCCAATGCCGGAAAACGGGTTGTCAAAACCAAATTGGCCCCGCTTCTCAACACCTTCAATGCAGTAGCAAAACCCACCTTCACTCTTCCTCCTGTCAGGATTAAATTTCTTCCCGTAAGATCAGCTGTTTCAAAACGCTTTTCATAGTTTTCTCCGGCACATACGGGACACAATCTGGAATAGAAAGAATGAGCATACTGATAACTTTGGTTACAGCAGTAGCAGTTTTTGGGAATCTGAAGCTTTGTAAGTCTCACTTCTTCCTTTTCATCATCATAAAAAGCAGAAATACCAGCCAATGCTTTCTGCATCAGTACCGCATTGGAATTTATCGCCAGATCATGAGACCTCATCTCAGAATAGTTTTCATGACGGCTTTGTCTTTTGGCATTTTTATGAATTTTGGTAATCAGTCCTGAAAATGTTTTATTATCAGGGTTCAGGAAAGGGGTTTCTTTCAAGGAATTAAGTACCTTGAGACATATTTCCCATTCGTCGGCTGAAAATTTTTGTTCTGATTGATTCATAGCTTCTGTTTTATGTCTGCAAAACTAGAAGCATGGTACGCAATGTTTTTACGCAGTTAAAAATTAAGATAAAAAAGACGAAAAACGAAAAGGTGCAATAGTTTTATGAGTAAAAGCAGCATAATCTGCGGGAACTTTTTTTCCCACAGATTTCACAAATGACACAGATGTTTGTATTTATTCGTTGATAAATTTTTCGAGAAAACCGATCAGCTTTGTTCCTCCGTGACTCCAACGAATTCCATGGCCTTCTTTTTCCCGGACTTCAAAAACCAGCTCATGCTTGTAATGGAAGAAAACATTCCACCAGGTTTTATGATCAAGGATGTCATTGATTTTTGCCATTACTTTTTCCTGCTTCTGTTGGTTATTTCCTTTTATCTCTCCCCAGAAATCATCATCCATTCTTCCAATATGCTTTTCCCAGGCTCTTTGTGCAATGGTAATTTCATTGTTGAATGGTTCTTTGCAGGCATTGATCAACGTTGCTTTCAAAGGCGGAATAGCATTTTCATCACGGATGCTGGCAGAGGTGAGCCTTTGTCCTAAAACATTCAGCCAATGTTCAAAAGGAATTTCTTCCAGAAGTTGAACTTTTACCTCATCTGAATCATTATTATCAAGAATCTTCATCAATTTTTCAAAGCTTTCTTTCCTGTCAATAATTATTTCTTCATTAAAATAAGGAAGGTGCAATTCTAAAGTATTGTCCTTAAACTTCTGGATATTTTTTTCCAGATATTTCAGATGTTCTTGTGCTAAAATGGCTTTGTATTGGCTTTTCCATGTTTCGGAGAACAGGGCAATATAAGGTTCGAACGGATTCATATTTTACTTCATTTTGATCAGATTAACAGGAATACTTTCTTCTGTAATCAAATATCCGATCAGATTAAACCATTCTTTACAGTGGTCCAGAATCCAGGCATCTGAGGAAATAACGATGGCTGAACTTTCTGCCAGGAATTTATCGGGATTGTATTGCAGATCTGCATCCCAATTGAGCTGATGCTCTTCGGCAAATTCCAGAATAATCTGTTTGATTCTTCCACTGTTGGAAACCGGCTTATCAAAGATCCATACCAATTGATCAATCTGACTTTTCCGGTAAAAAGAAGCTACCAATTCTACTGCTCTTAAGGTTTGATTCACTCTTTTATAAGTTCCATGCACACCTGAAAGATCACGGATACAGCCATCCAATCCTTCAAAAACATAAGCTTCGGAAAGCAGACTTTCCAGTAAAATAAGAACATTGAACCCATCAAGATATACCGTTTTATCTTTCAAATCTGAAGTACCAACATGCTTCAACTGTCTGTTATCAAGCTGTTGAATGGATGCTGACGCTCCCCTCAATGCTTGTATCTGACGGGTTTTCAGTCGATACCTGTTACCCACAAGATCAGAAGCCGCTTTTTCCGGATACTCTCTGCTCAACAGATACTGCATGTCTTCAACAGCCAGTCTCAGTTTGGAGATCTGATTTTCTGAGCCAAATAAGGTATCATCACCAGTATTTTTTCCGCGGTTTCTGTTATTCATATTCAAAAATAGAATTTTTGGTGAATTTTTATGGTAAGAAATTGATTTTAATAAATAATGCTAAAAACCACCCCGTCAAAAATTCTTTGAATTTTCGCCACCCCTCCAAAGGATGGGAATTGGGTACTTTTGATGCAAATTTTGGACATAATACCATTTTTCTCATTCTGAACTGGGATCTGTTATGTTTTTTACAACAAAAGAGATATTTTATACAACATATTAACATTGATTAGGGATAAGTTTGCAAAGACTTAAAAATACCCTTATGAATACACTGAAAAAATTATGTTATCTGTCTGCTGCTATACTGTTATCAGCATCTTTTGTTTCATGCTCAAGTGATGACAATGAAATAAGTATTGAACAACAGACTCCCTCACAGCTATTGTCTTCTACTCCATGGGAAACTACAGCAGCCAAAGATAAAAATGGAAATAATGTAGCCCTTACCGATGCCAGCGTAGCCGGATATGTAGGTTTTGCTTACTTCAAAGCAGATGGAAAGTTTGCAATTTATAATCTGACTGACATATTAAGATCTATGGGAACATGGTCTGTAGATGCTCAGGGTAAAACAAGAACTATTGCAGCATTAAACCCGGATGGGACTACTATTTTCACCCGTGATGTTGAAATTCTTGTTTTGAACAGAAATGAGTTCACCTACAGAATTCGTCCTAACTCCAGCGATCAGTCAGTTTACTATGATATCATCCATACAAGAACCTCTCATGCGGAGCCAACGAACGGGCAGCTTACCCTGGCTTCTACTCCATGGGAAACTACTGGAGCTAAGGATAAAAGCGGAAATAATATTGCATTAAATGATGCCAGTGTAGCCGGATTTGTGGGATATTCTTACTTCAAGGCCAACGGAACTTTTAAAATTTTTGGGTTAAATGATGTATTAAGATCCGAAGGAACATGGTCTATCTCTCCGGATGGAAAGAAAAGAACACTTACCACTCCTACTTTTACCCGTGTTGTAGATATTCTGGTACTGAACGAAACAACATTTACTTACAGAATTACACCTGATGTTGCAAATCCATCTGTATTTTACGATATTATTCATTCCAAGGTCAATCATAAAGAACCTTTGTAGTGATTATTTTTTTGATAAGAAGGAAGAAACCGGGCCAATAATGGACCGGTTTTTATTTTTCCAGTTCTATCGGATTATCATATGCCAGGTTTTGTTGTTGCTCTCTTTGCTTTTGTCGTACAATTTCCTGCCCTTTTAAAATTGTCGTTCCATAGCTTGCCAGTACAGCAGCGGCATTTTCTCTGGCAGTCTTTAATGCCTGTTCCAGTTTTGGCTGTGTAGTTTCTATGGCTTCTGTATATCTTCTTTTATTAATCTTAACAGGCTTACCTTTTAGTTCAGCAGTGGGTACGGATTTTACAAGTTCAAAATCAAAATCTCCTGTTTCATCAGCTATTTTGATGATCAGTCCCGGCAATCCACCAAATTTATAGGGACCATAGGGAAATGGAATTTCAGTGGAATACCATGCCACCCAGATTCTTCCTCTATAGCTGAGTTCGGCTTTTTTGCAGTGTAGTGTATTAATTATTTTTGATTCATTAATAAGTTTCCAGCCGTTCATAACGGGTTGCTTATACGTAAGCAATGACATTCCGGCTAACTGGAAATATTGTATATTTTCATTGGTCTGTAATATGGTGGAGAGAAATCTTGTTTTGGGTACTGATACTCCTGCAAGGCTAAGACTAATGCTTCCATCCGGATTCTTTGTTGTCTGCAGAGAGTTTTCTATCACCGAATCTCTTTTAAGAGATTGAACACTTGTAAAAAATGCCCGGTTATTACTTACCTGTAATGAGAACAGCTCCTCATGAATGTAATCTGTTTGTGTATTTAACCTGCCTTTTAAGCGGTATGTAAAATCTCCCTGCAAAGTATCTTTTTCATAGGATTGAGCGTATGATAAAATACTGTAAAGCAAAATCAATAATGTTATTAGTTTTTTATAGTAGTACATAAAGGGTTTTAATTATATATAGTCTTCCCACCATTTTTTCCAGACTGTAGTTCCCAACTGATCCAGATCTACTTTTTCTCCAATCATCGGAAGGGTTATAGGTATATTATTTTCTTCTGCATGTTTCGAAGCGAGCTCCAAAGGTTCATACCAGATGTGCTGGGCAAGTTTGAATTTAGAATTGTGTACCGGGATAAAATTTTTGGCTTTCAGTTCTTTTATTTCTGTGATCAACTGATCTGGCAGCGTATGAATATAGGGCCATTTTTCATTATACTGCCCATTTTCCATTACGGCTAAATCAAATGGTCCATATTTTTCCCCTATTTCTGTAAAATGATTTCCATAACCGCTATCACCGCCTAAAAACAGATTTTTCGCAGGTGTTTTTAAAACAAAGGAAGTCCAGAGTGAGATATTACGGTTCAGCAATCTGCCGGAAAAATGTCTTGCCGGAGTGAGTGTAATTCTGAAGCCTTCTGCAATGTCTATACTTTCCCACCAGTTTTTTTCGATAATTTTATCAAAGCTCCAGCCCCAATATTCGAAATGCTGTCCGGTTCCCAAACCACAAATAACTTTACCTACTTTATCTTTTAATTCATGAACGGTTTTATAATCAAGATGATCCCAATGGTCGTGGGAAATAAGCAGAAAGTCTATTTCCGGCATATGTTCCGGTTTGTAATAATCTGCCCCCTGAAAAGCTTTTATAGAACCGGGCATTGGAGAAGCATTTCCACTGAAAACAGGATCTATAAGAAATTTCTTTCCATCCAGCTGTATAAAATAGGAGCTGTGCCCAAACCATACCAACACATTTTCATCCGGACGAAGATTCTTAAGGTCAGTCACTATAAACGGGAGAGCGATTTTTGGTGATGTATTTTCTACTTTGCACAAGCTTTGAAGGAGCAACTTAGTCATGCTTTCTCCTTCTAACAGCGCCGGGGTTGTTAATATATTCTGAAATCGCCCGTTGAGGTAATTCGGTAGTGTATTGAAATATTCTTTCCTTTTTTCATCCGGAAACTGTCCGAGCTGCTTTTTTAAACTTTTCATTCATTTAATTTTAAATCCAGTCATAGTTTCCAGAGAATACACCCTGTTTTATTAACCGGAAAACCTTAATATAAAATAAATATAAGCATAAGATTTTGAGATATAAAAATAAAATTAAAGGATATGAAATTAAAATTCTTCGTTAATCAATGAAAGATTCTTAAAAAAGCCATTTAACAAATCCGAGCATGATGGTTCCTAATATTAAACAGAATAGTATCATTATTACCAAAATCTTCCCACATTCTGTCCAAAACTTTTTACGATCGAAAGTAAAATCAACAGGATTAATATAATAGACCTCATAAACCAAAGGATTTATTCGCAAATCTGGTCGAAAATACACAATTCCCTGGATGTATCTTCTTCGTAAAGCTCTCAAATTTCCAATATAAGTAGTGTAGCCTGCATCCATTCTATTAAAATCAACGTCTGCTACCGAGCCATTGTTATTTACTTTCAATATATAAGTTTTATGCCTTGGACTGATACTCACATCATATTCATCAGAAAAGGAATATTTTTTCAGGCTATTGTACAAAATTTTATCTATTGTTCCATCGGCTCTCTCATAGTGAACTCCTTTATCATCAACCTCTATCTTTCTGACAATTCTTTTTCTGATTCTCCTTTGGTAAAGAAAAAAACGATATAAACCGAAAGCAAGTGCCGGATAGTATAGTATGGCTACAATAACAAATATAACCGGTTTATCACTCATCACAACAGGCAATCCCACTATGATCAGAAACGCTGCCAACAATAAAAGCCCCCCAAAAGTCCTGGTCAGCCAGGTCATGAACCAGCATGTTTTAGAAACTAATGGCAAAAAATCTTTTCTTACATCCTCTTGCATCTGTTCAAGATACAAAAAAAGTAAATAACCTTCAGTAAGCAGTTATGATCTTAATAGCTTCCCTCCTCCTGCTTCCAGCTTCCAAACTATAATACAAAAGAGCCACCGCAGTACACCGTGACTCTTTTTACTTAATTGAAAATAAGATATGATTATCGAAACTATAATATCGTATAGGTCTTTTCTGTACTTACATTATAAGTATCAGAGATGACATTGTCTACAAACCTCCATTCTGCAGTAGAACTTCCAGTGGTAAATTTCACATGCAGATATCCTCTTTTATAAAGATTGGCATAATCCAGATCATCAATCAGTAATGAAAATGCCTGAGCCAGTTCTATCGCTTTTGCAGGATCTGAAGTTATTCCCAGATATCCTTCCAAGCCAGGAGAAGAAACGGAACTGCAAGCCAATTCTGTTCCGATAAACTTCCCTTGTGCATCGTTCAGTTTTCCTAACCATGCATTGTGGGTATCTCCCGCTAATACCACTACATTTTTCCCTGCAAGAACAGAATAAAGTTGTTCCCTCTCCATAAAATATCCATCCCATGCATCCAGATTGTATGGTAAAGTAGTTGTGATTCTTGCAATTTCCTGCGGAGTCAGTGTTGGATCCTGCTGCTGGTGTCTTGTTTTAAGAATAATCAGTTGAGTGATGGTATTCTGAAGGGCCTGCATGGTAGCCGGCTGTGCACTTCCGTGTTGTTTAATTTCTGCAAGAATCTGATTCAGCAGCATCAATAACTCTGCTGGAACCATCATTTTAGTCATTAAAATCTGCTGGCCCAGCACTTTCCATTTTGCAGTATCGCTATTGATCTGAGAGCCCAGCCATGCCATCTGCTCATTTCCGATTAGTTTTCTGTTTGTGCTTAAAAAATCTGTTTTAAACTGTATTTGATTAAAATTCCCAGTGCTATCAATATAATCGGAATATTCCATTTGCTTATCTCTTGCAATCACCCTTGTATCCATCATGTATAGTGAAAGGATATTCCCGAAATTGAAACTTCTGTAAATTCTCATATCTTTTCCCGTTTTAAGAGGAATATATTCGCTATATGCCTGGAAAGCCGCCATTTTTCTTGCCTGGAAATCGCCTTCGTTGGGCTGATGATTTTCTGCTCCGGATTTATAGGTATCATTAGCAAATTCATGATCATCCCAAACACAGATGAACGGTTTTTTCTGATGAAGAAGCTGAAGATTTTTATCTCCTCTGTACTGCCTGTATCTTTCTCTGTAATCGCTGAGGTTAAGAATTTCCTTCGCCGGCTGATGAGCTCTTCCTAACTGATTGGTGTAAGGATTTGTTCCGTATTGTCCCGGAGCATATTCATAAATATAGTCTCCAAGGTGTACTACAACATCAGCTTCAGATTTTGCAATTGCACCGTATACATTAAAAAGTCCTGCAGGAAAGTTGGAACAAGACACCACTGCCATTTTCACTTCACTTACAGCATCCGATTTTGAAGGTAAAGTAAGGGTTTCTCCTGTCACACTCACTTCTTTGGTCTTACTGTTATAGAATCTATAATAATATTTTGTGTTAGAAGAGATATTCTGTACATCTACAGCTATAGTAAAGTCATTTACTGCCATAGCATTGGCCTGCCCTCTTCTTACCACCTCCGAAAAAGTATTGTTTTTGCTAATTTCCCATGTAATTTCTGCATCCGTTCCCTTTGAATATCGGGTCCAGATAATAATTCCTGTTGCACTCGGATCAAAACTTGCGACCCCGGATTCAAAACCTCCGTTTTGGAGATTATCGGGAGCATTTCCATTTTCAGTAAAATCGTCACTGCAACTTTCGATAAGAGGAGCAAGAAAAATTCCTCCGGCTGCCAATAGTGAATTTTTAAGAAATCTTCTTCTGTTGAATTGGTGGTTGTTTTCCATCATTACTTTTTTTGCAAAGCAACGGTATATGAAGAAGAAAATTGTTAACTAAATTTTAAATGTATTTTATGGTTTTTTAAACAAATGTTTAATGTTATGCATAGTAAGTTTTATGCTAAAATCCTATTTGTTTTATTTTAATTCGAAATTGATTTTTCAATCTCTTTAATATAAATAGACGGAGTAGTTCCTGTCTTTTTCTTAAAAGCAATCGAAAATGCCTGAACGTTATTATAACCTATTTCTTCTGCAATAGCAGGTAATTTATAAGAACGAAATTTCTTATCTTTTACAAGCTGATCTAAAGCATAATCAATACGTAAATCATTAAGATAAGTTGTGAAATTTTTACCTTTATGATTATTAATAATCTCCGATAAGTAAGCAGTATTGGTTTTAATATTTTTTGCAAGACTTGTTAATGTAATCCCATTTTTCAAAAAATGAAGTTTGTTTTCGAAATTGTCCAGATCCCTTAAGATAGATTGAGCAACATCTTCGGGAACCGTTTTAATTGTTTTGGTTTCACTTTCAACCTTTACCGGTTCGTATATTTCTACTGGTTTATCATTTTTATTTTGAGCTGCTTCAAGATTTCTTTTTTCAATCAAATGAATTAAGTCCTGAGCAATTTTTCGATGTTCTTTCTCAGCTTTCTTAGTTTTATAATAAAAATAGGTAAGTAAAAGTAATATTAAAGTTAAAATACTAACAGAAACATACAAAAATGTTTTTTTATTTTTTAATTCATTTATTATAACTTCTTTTTCTTGTAAAAGATTGGGCGTATCATATTTTTGGTGCAACTCCGTTGATAAGTATCGAAATTGTTCATCAAGCTTTTTATCAACTTTTAGAAAACGGTCAATATAATAGAGTTGCTTTTCTTTATCGCCGTTTTCCCTATAATAATCTATTAGAAAAGTATATACATCTCCTAACTCTGGAAAAGTAATCTCCGTTTTTTTTACATTGGAATCTATCTGAGTAAAATATTTTATCGCCTCTTGTTTGTTATTCAATTCTTCATAACATTTTCCCAGACTATATAATACAAAATTTTGATTGTTATCATTAATACTTGAAAAATAAGTATACGCCTTTGTTAACTCAGCAATTGCAGCTTGATAATTTTTGGTTTTAAGATGCAGCTGTCCAGATAAATATAAATACTGATTCCTATTATATATATTCTTTTGTACAAAGGGAGAATTCAATCCTTCCTGAATGAAAAAACTGGCAGAATCAATTTTATTTATTTTAATATAGCAGTACGCAAGACTTACCCGCATCTGATCATGCTGATATTCATCTGTTATATCGTGGGAATTCAATAAATAATATCTAAATGTTTTTGCTGCCTCTTTATTTTTCCCCATATAGCTATTTAAATAGGCAATATTCATATTAGCATAAGCTATTTGCTTCAAATTCTTTTGCTTTTTAGAATATTCCAAACCTAAAATATAGTTATCAAGGGCAGCTTTTAAATTGTCATATTTATAGTATAAATTTCCTTTTATAATAAATGTTCTGGCTGGATATACATCTCCTTTCACATTTTTTGTAATCATAGCCAGACTATCAATATACTTTAAGGCCACAGGGAAGTCCTCAGTTGAATGCATAAGATTATATCCTTCTGCAATTTCAAGGATATTTTTTTCTTTTTTTGCTTTTGCTAAGTAATATTGAGAAATAACTTGTGCTTCTAACTTTTTATTAGATTCATCATAAACATTAAATTTATTTCTTAACTCCTCATAATTCAATAATTTTAAACTATCAATTTTGTTTTGAGCAAAAAATAGACTACAAAAGAATGCTAATAAAAGCAGGAATATCTTTTTCATTAATTTTTCTATACCGTACAAAAATATTCATTTTTTCAAGAAAATACATAATCTGTATTTTGATTTTAACTAATTGATCATTATTATTTTATTGACATTTTACAAATATGTATTTATAAATCTATAGATATATTTTCAGTGGGGTCAAAGAAATATTGCTTTCTTTGTAAAATTAATTTTTATAAACAATAACAATCATGAAAAAAGAAAACAACGCGCAAAAGAAATTGTCTTTAAAAAAAGTACAGATTATGAAGATTAATGATTTAAAGAGAATCCATGGAGGATATGGAGGGAATGGTAATCAGGTATCTTTAGATGAAAATGGCGAAGTTGATCCAAACACTCCCATTAAACATACAATCAAGCCTTAAATAAATATGAAAAACTTAATATTTGTCATTATTGCTATTTTATACGTACTTCCCGTAAAGGCTCAAAAAAACAATTTAGCACCTTCAAAACCTGTTACAGAAAATTATTTTGGAACTAAAATAATAGATGAATATAGAAACCTTGAGGATCTTCAAAACGCAGGAACTATAAATTGGATGCAGTCTCAAACCAATTATACCAATTCTATATTAAATCAAATTCCTAAAAAAAACTATTATGTTGAAAAAAGGTTAGAATTTGACAGAAGGCAGGGGTACTCTATATCAGATTTTGAAATTACCGATAATGACAAATATTTTTATTTAAAGAAAAATGGTGATGAAAAGATTGCAAGATTATATTATAAGGAAGGCTTTTTAGGCCAAGAAGTATTGCTATATGATCCTGCTATGTATAAAGAGAATAACGGAAGTCATTCTTTTGTTATCAATTATATAAGTCCATCTTCGGATGGCAGTAAAATAGCTGTTTCCATGTCTGAAAAAGGAAAAGAATTATCAGAAATAATTATCCTGGATGTAAAAACGAAATATGTACATCCTGAGATTATTACCAACTCTGCACCCGCTACTTTCGATGGAATAAAATGGATAGATGATAATACGGGGTTTATCTATGTCGAGTTTTCTACAACTGACCCAACATCTCAAAACTTTTATAAAAATACAAGAACTGTATTCTATAAAATTGGAACTGATCCTAATAAATCGGTTGACGTTTTTTCTGCTAAAAACAATCCTGATCTACATATTACCGAAGATCAATTTCCTATCATTTTAGACTTTAGTGCTGATGATCAATACTATATTGGCATGTTGGTTGATTTCCAGTCTTATAGAAAAACATTTATCATTCGTAAACAGGATTTATTATCAGGTAAAAAAAATTGGAGATTATTTTCCAATTCGGACGATAAAGCTAAAAGTTTAACTTTTCAAAAAGATAAAATATTTTTTATATCAGGTTACAATACTTCTCTCAATAAGCTATGTAAAACCAGTATTATCAATCCTGACTTTAAGAATGGTGAAGTTTTGATTCCTGAAAAAAAAGACGAAATTATTAAAAGCTATACCATCACAAAAGATGGTATTTATTATACCACTACAAAAAACGGAGTAGAAGCTAAACTATACTTATATAAAAACGGACAAAATCATTCTATTGAGCTTCCCTATCCATCCGGAGATATTAATTTAAGAGGCAAAGGAGAAAATCATTCTGATATCTGGATAACTTGCTCCGGCTGGGCCAATGATGAGCAAAGATTTAAATATGACCTAAAGACCAATTCTTTCAAGCCAGAAAATCTTACCCCTATTACTAAATATCCCGAGTTTCAGGATATTATTGTTAATGAAATCATCGTGAAATCAAGAGATGGACAAGAAATCCCGGTATCCTTACTATATAATAAAAACATCAAAAAAGATGGTAAGAATATGACTCTTATTAGCAGCTATGGTTCTTATGGTATTTCTAATAATCCCTATTTTTCCCCCACCTATTTATTATGGGTTCAACAAGGTGGTGTAGTTGCAATAGCTCATGTAAGAGGAGGAGGAGAAAAAGGAGAAGAATGGCGCTTAGGAGGATATAAAGAAACTAAACCCAATACCTGGAGGGATCTAATAGATTGTACAGAATATCTGATAAAAGAAAAATATACCTCACAAGAAAAAGTAGCGATTTGGGGTTCCAGTGCCGGAGGAATTACTGTAGGGAGAGCCATGACGGAGAGACCTGACCTCTTTAAAGTAGTTATTGCAGAAGTAGGAGTAATGAATCCGTTAAGAGATGAAATAACCCCTAATGGCCAGCCCAAAGAATTCGGAACGGTTAACGATCCAAAAGAATTCAAAAGTTTGCTGGAAATGGATGCTTATCAGCATATTAAAAAAGGAGAAAAGTATCCTGCTACTTTTATAACCGGAGGGATAAACGACCAGCGGGTTATAGTCTGGGAACCCGTAAAATATGCTGCTAAACTAATGTTTAATGATGCTTCTTCCAATCCTCAGTTATTAAAAATAGATTTTGAAGGAGGTCATGGAAATAATGTTGCAGTAGATCAAAGATATACTAATATTGATGATATATTTACTTTTGCATTTTGGCAATTAGGCCATCCCGACTACCGACCAAAAGAACAAATAAAAAATTAGATGTCACGCTTCCCTTATCATTTTTTTAATGAGTATATAGTACGAACCCCTTTATTCTCACTAAAGAGCTTTCAGGAACAACTTAGTCAAGATGAAATTTCAGATAAAAACTTAAAAGAGATTTTTAACAATCCTGTTTTTAGGGAGGCTATCTATCTTGCCTCCTCTCATCTATATGAAAAGTTTGACAAATGGCTCAGCTCAGAAAAACCATTATCATCCAAAGAGTTTCATAAACTCAAAAATACCCTTCTAAAATATTATAGCCGAATGAGTACCCGTTGTACTCCATTCGGCTTATTTTCTGGTATAGGATTAGGAGAATTTTCTTTAGAAGCATCAAAATTTTCCGACAACACAACAGGATACCAACTACCTACTGATCAATTAGTACGGGATACCAGATTAGATATGCATTTTCTTGTTTCTCTTGCACAATACTTTACACAACTACCCATAGTAAAGAATAAGCTTTTATTTTTTCCTAATAACAGCATCTATAAAATAGGTAATAGAATTCGATATATAGAATATCAATATACAGGAGGAAAAAGAGAATACATTATTTCCTCGGCTCCAATATCTGCAGAGTTACAGCAAATAATAAATTTTTCAAAACAAGGTAAAACCATTAGTGAAATTTCTCATATCCTGCTTAATGAAGAGATAACAGAAGATGAAGCAAGAGAATTTGTAGAAGAATTGATTGCTAATCAGGTTCTGGTAAGTGAGCTTGAACCTAATGTATCAGGAACTGATTTTTTAAATACTATTATTACTGTTCTAAATAGATTAAAAATAAAAAATGAAACTGATATTTTACTTTCTTTAAAGAATAACTTGGAGAAACTGGATTTAAATATTGGTAATCCTACTATATTATACGATGAAATCAGAGATCTGATACAATCGTTCACTATGGAGTGTGAACAAAAATATCTTTTTCAGACGGATCTCTATAATATCTCTCCTTTTTACTTATCCCCAAGTTGGAAAAAACAATTAAAAACAGGAATAAGTTTTCTGAATAAAATCACTTTAACACAAAAGGAAAATCAATTTTCCAGATTTAAAAAAGCTTTTGTCGAAAAGTTTGATACTCAGGAAATGCCTCTGCTATATGTCTTAGATACTGAAATAGGTATAGGATATAAGCAAAATACATCTTCAAAAGGCATTCATCCTTATATAGAAGATTTAATACTCCCTATTTCACAGGAAAAACAAAATAAAAATCTTGAGCTTACTCCGATCCAGATAATACTTAATGAAAAGTTACAGGAAGCTCTACTAGATAACCAATATAGTATAGAACTAACTGATCCGGATTTTGAAGATTTCCAGGAAAACTGGGATAATATGCCTGATACCACCTCTATCATGGCAGAAATAATTTCTGAAAATAATCAGGAAAAAATATTCTTAAATGCAAGCACAGGAACTAGTGCCGGCACTCTTTTGGGGCGATTCTGTTCTGAAAAATCAAAAGTACAGAATCTTATCAAAAACATTGCTGAAAAGGAAAAAGAACTCAACTCTGACGTGATCTTAGCTGAAATCATTCACTTACCTGAAGCAAGGATAGGAAATATAATAAGAAGACCTACTTTGAGAACGTATGAAATTCCTTATTTAGCTCAATCTTTATTGCCTCAAGAAAATCAGATATCTACAGAGGATTTATATATTTCTTTAAAAAATGATGAGATTATTTTACGTTCAAAAAAACTAAATAGGAGGGTTATTCCTTATCTCACAAACGCCCATAATTACTATACCAATACATTACCTGTCTATCATTTCTTATCAGATTTACATACACAGAATATCAAACCCGGGCTTTATTTTAACTGGGGCGACTTAGAATATATTTATACATTTTTGCCAAGGGTAGAATATCGTAATATCATTCTTTCAAAAGCGCGGTGGAAGATTACAGAAAAAGATATTTTTTTGTTAGATCAATTAAAATTGAACAAAAAAGATTTTTTACAGGAACTAAAAAACTGGAGAAACAAAAGAAAAATTCCGGACTGGATTCAATGGTCCAAATTTGACAATACTTTAACCCTGGCTCTTGAAAATTATGATATGGCAAAGCTTTTTATTGAAACTGTTAAAAGCCAAAAATCAATCATTATAGAAGAATTTTTATCGAATGAAAACGATCATTTCAGACAGGAGTTTATTTTTCCACTGTATAAAGCCGTAAAAGAAAAAAATAAGTAAGATATTTAATAATGCAACGAACTTTTATCCCCGGAAGTAATTGGTTATACTTGAAAATATATACAGGTATAAAAACTTCTGATATAATCCTGGAAGAAGCCATACATCCTTTAATAGAGCTATTTCAGAAGAACGGCTATATTTCCGAATGGTTTTTTATACGGTATTATGATCCTAAATCTCATTTGAGGATAAGATTAAAATTAAATGATCCCCAATACTACCATGAAATTCTTAACACTGCTCAAAATATTTTTCAGCCATATATAGATAGTGGAGAGATTTTTACCATTATGGTCGACACCTATAAACGGGAAATTGAAAGGTATGGAAAGAATACCATGGAAGAAATAGAAACCCTATTTCACAAAAATAGTGAGTTCACGTTGGAGTGTTTACATTATGATGATGAGGAAAAGATCATAGTCAGCTTGTTTTATATGGATGAGATGTTGAATAAACTTAATCTTTCCATCCAAGAAAAGCTGGAGTGGATCAAATATTTTAATCATACTTTTAAACAGGAATTTAATGCCGATAAAAAACTCAATAGCCAGTTAGACAAAAAATACCGCGAGTTTAAACCTAAATTTGTAGACTTTATTAATTCTAAAGAATTTTTGGAAGAAAGAAACTCTATTATTTATAATATTGAAGAAAAGAACACTGCGCTACAAAACATTCTTCATAAACATAAAAATCAATCTTTAGAAATGCCTCTGCAATTCTTATTTCAGAGTATTTTCCATATGAATATCAACAGAATATTTGTTTCCCAGCAAAGATTATTTGAAATGGTTATTTATGATTATCTAGTGAGATATTATAAAACGCTTGCTTATGAATCATTCTTATAAAGAATTTTTCAAAATACCCCATTCTTTTTCCTCAGTTTCCTGATATTATTCGCCGAAAAAAAAAACACTTTCCAATAGTATCCTATAAATTCTTATGCAGGATACTATTGAAAACACAACAGACTAGCAAACAATAATTTACACAACATTCAATTCTCATTTAAATTTATAAATCCATAAGGATTTTCATCCAAAATTTATAAATCCCACTATACTTTTCTTGTATCATCGAAAAAGCACACGCATCTTTGCCTTGGTTAGAAACACAAATAATCTTAACCTTTTTATATCTGCGCAATATAAAAATGAAACAAGCCTGATCAGCAGAAAACCCATGTCAGGGATTATATGACAAAATTAATTATCATAAAAAAAACAAAATTATCATGAACAAAAAAATCAGAAACTCAGTTTTCGCAGGTGGAATGGCATTCGTATTTGCATTAAATTTTTTAGTACCTAATGTAGTTAAAGCACAAGGTATCGCCTATGGAGATCAAGTACAGTCTTCTAACACTTCACGCCAGGCGCTTCCTCCAGGTTCAAGTGTATCTGCTGTTGCCGGCACCGTTCTTCTTGCTGTAATGGTTGTTTCAGCTCTAGTAGATGGTCTTCACGCAACAGATGATGTTTCAGCAAACATCCAGAACTTAGACTAATAATGATTTAATGGCTCATTAATACAATGAGCCATTTTTATTCCTGACAGTTATGAAAAAAGCAATTAAAATATTTATCGTTACCTGTGTATCAATTTATTGGCTTTTTACATTTTTATACAATTCACCCAATAATTTTATAAAGATTGAGTATCAAAAAGAAATGAAACTATTTTCTACTTTTTTTGCTCAAAAATGGAGTTTTTTTGCCCCTCCACCACAATTTAACTACAAACTTTATTTTACCTATCTGGATGAGAATAAAAATGAAATTGCTGCTTTCGAAGTCTATTCTTCAATTATAGAATCAAAACGAAATACAAGGCCATTTAATGGCAGAGCCGAGATGGTAGACTATACAATTTATGGATCTATCGAAGGTATCGTTAATACAATAGTGAAAGAAAGAACTGAAATAAATACTACACAACCCGAGCTAAATCTTCACAATGCCAATCTTCTGGCAGTACAAAGACTCAATGAAAATCCTGAACAAGTTCAAGGTTTTCTCCTTTTAAAAGACTATGCGAAGATTGTTGGAAAAGATAAAATGTCTGCCGAAAAGTTAAAGACAGTAAAATATGTAACGATAAACATAAATTCTGAGGAAATTAAAAAATTTGCTAATAGAGAAAGTAAAAAGCCAAATGTAGAATCTAAAGTAATTGCTTTCAATCCTTATCCTTTTTAAAATGAAAAAACTATTCCACTCAAATCACTATATATATCTTTCGATTTTCAGGATATTGATATCAATACACGTGTTTAAAAAATATTTACAATTATTTTTTAATAAGGATCTCATCACTGATGCTACATTTTTGAAAGGAGCACCTGTTAATCCAATATTTCAGTTATTTGGAATTCAACAATCCTCTATTTTTCAAAATATTAATATTATTCTTAGTGCTATAATGTTGCTAAGTATTTTATTTGCCTTTGGAATTTTCAGGTATTTCACTCCCTTATTGTTATATATTTCCGTAGAAATTGTTCAAAGAGCATATCCTTTTATATTAAATGGTGGTGATAATTTATTGAAATTTCTTTTACTGTACATGATTTTTACGGATTGCTACAGGTATTTCACATTAAATAACAGTACCGGACAAAAAAAAGATAGTATCAGCTATTTTGTCAATCAAATATCCGTTTTATCTATAAAAATTCATTTATCTTTGATTTATTTCGTTTCTGCCATATTCAAACTTAATGCTAAAGTATGGTTCAGCGGTGTTGCCACTTATTATACATTACAATTAGAAAGATTTAAGGGAACAGAAATGAATAATATACTAGCAAAAAATGGGATTTTTGTGACACTTTCTACCTATATTACTTTAATGTGGGAGTTAGCATTTCCTTTTCTTGCATGGCATAAAACCGGTAAATACGTTGTGTTTGCTCTTGGAATAATGATCCATCTGGGAATATACATTTTTATGATGATCCATGATTTTGAAATCCTATTTATGATGTGTTATGGTTTTTTCATAAGTGATGAAGAATGGAAAAAGGCTGGAGTATATTTTCAAAAAATTGTATCGCTATTCAAAAGAAAAATATTTATTAAAGAATATGCTTAAGAGATATCTGAAACTGAGATTAAAATTATTACTTAAAGCGTCAAACCAAAGTATGGATATTGGTGTTTTAGTAAGTATAATACTTTTATTTTTACTTTTTTTTAAAACGAATCATAATGGCTATTATGCATTAATTTCATCAACTGTTTTATTTATCATTCATTTTACTCGAAAGGATATTAATTTTTTAAAAAATATTTTAGGAAAGCAATTCTATATAAGCCTTGCATTAGAATATTTGATAATTTGGATATTTATAAATTTATTTTTCGTTTTCAAAGAAAATAACTTTGCCTTTTTGGGAAATGGTTTTATATGCTTCATTTTACCATTATTAAAGCTTAAAAAATATTTTGCAAACCCAAGGTTTATCAATAAACTCCCTAATGCATTATTAGAGTGGAAAGCCTATATACGAAAGAATATTATAATTTTCTTTTCCTTTGTATTACTTTCCGTTTTCTTAGGATATCATCCTGCAACTTTGATAATATTAGGATTATGCTGGCTACATATTCTTTTGCATGTTTATTCACTCCAGGAAAATAAAGAAATTCTCATTCTGCAATTCTCAAAATTCAGATTAGAAAAAAAAATCATATACTCTTTTCTGATTTGCTTGATGATCTCCATTCCTGCTATAATCAGCTTTGCATTTTTAAATCCTCTACAAAAAGATTATATAATTTATTTCAGTTTTTATCTTTTTCTTTCAAATTATGTTATTATTATTAATAAGTACGTAAATTATAATGAAAAAATAAAGGTAACTCATATCAATGATGCTGAATTTTTCAAATTTACACTTATTATTGGGCTACTAATTCCAGCAATAATTTACATTATAAACAATAGAAAATCAGCCTTAAAGAAAATTACAAAGTATGTTTAGTATACAAAATATCACCTTGAGTTATAACTCCAAAAAAATTTTGGATAACCTAAGTTTAAATATAAATGAAGGAAGCATATTCGGTGTTCTTGGAAGGAATGGTGCGGGAAAAACAACTTTATTTGAATCTATTTTTCAAAATACAAGATACCATGGAAAAATAGTATTACAAGACCAACCCATATATAAAAGAGATATTTCATATTTGGAATCTGAAAATTACTTTTATTCTTATCTGTCGGTTAACGATATTTTAAACCTGTTTATTCATGATAACGAGGATGAAAAGATAACAAGACTGACAAATTTCTTTAATATTCCAACAGACGCTATTGTTGAAAAACTTTCATTAGGAACCAAGAAGAAACTTGCAATCCTTTGTAATATTTTAATTGACAGACCCATATACTTATTTGATGAACCATTTAACGGACTCGATTTTGAAAGTGTCGAAAAGTTTTATTTTATCATTGATGACCTCAAAAAAAGAAATAAGATCGTTTTGATAAGCTCTCATATTATGGAAACTCTTACAAATTGTTGTGATTATATCGGACATTTACAAAATGGAAAATTCGCTAAAATTTACCTATCAGAAGAATACCATTTAATAAGGACACATCTTACAGAAGATATTCAGAAAGATTGGGTCTCTTACATCAACATTTAGCATTTAAAAACTAATTTCTATGGACAATAACCTTATTTCATTGGAGTATATTTTTATTACTTCAATAGTGATCGCTTTATCCTTTACAGGATGTATTTATGGCATTGCATACTATCTTTCTTATGATAATTTTAGTATGACTGCAGTTGCTTTTTTCCCTATTCTATCATTGTTTATTGCTTTTATGATCGCTGCAATTATTTTGTTTCTGTCACTAAAGAAATATAAGAAGGTAAAACAGGTAAATCATATCGCCAATTTTTATTATGTGATTTGTACCTTCATTCTTAGCGCCATCATGATTTTTTTGATCGATGTTTTCGTGTATGCTTTAATTGATAAAACATTATCTTTAAAATATGCTGAAACATTGCAGATGATATCCAGACAATATGCGGTAACCTCAAAAAATATTGATTACATGAAAAAAATTCCATTTATTCTTCAAAGTGGAGTCATGATATTTACAGGGCTTTTGGCAGGGTCATTTTCTTCGTTATTCATTTTATCACAATATAAAAACATAAAAACGCAGCCAGACTTGCAATCTATTTAAAAATTTACAAAATGAAAGTTATTATTTATGATTCTGAATGTAAGTTTTGCACAAGGTTTTCCAAATGGAGCCAATCTAACGTTAAAACACTGGAAATCATTTCCGTAAGAAACAAAGAAGCAAGGAAAATTCTTCGTGATAAAGGAATTAAGTTTATAGATCTTCAGACCATCTATTTTGTGAATGATAATGAAGTCTGGGTACGTTCGAAGGCAATATTTGAAATATTTGCCCACTTTACTTCTCCCTGGAGAATTATTTCTTTTTTCTCTTTTTTACCTACTCCCTTCACGGATTTTTGGTATAAAATTTTTGCAAAATACAGATACAAATTTTAAAAATTAACCCATGAAATACTTATTGATACTACCGTTATTCTTTTTAACCACTATCAAAATCAAAGCTCAGGAGATCAATCGTTTTTTCTATGAAGTACAATATAAACCTAAAAAAGATTCTACAAGAAATGAAACTGCAATGATGGTTTTAGATATTAAAAAAGATCAATCGATTTTTAAAGATTATCAATTAATTGTTTCAGATTCAATCTCCAACGAAGTATTTAAAAAAATGCAAAAAACAGGCATTTACGAAAATCAGTCAGCACCTCCGAATGTCAGATTTACCTATTCTGTAACAAAAAAATATCCTGACATGGAAGTTCAATATACTGAAGATATTATGAACGGATTGACTCCTCTTACCTTTGGCTATCAGGAAAAAATAAATTTTGATTGGAAAGTTCAGAAAGAAAAGCAAAAAATCGGCGAATATAATGCCCAAAAAGCTATAGTAAATTTTGCGGGAAGAAAATGGGTTGCCTGGTTTTGTCCTGATCTTCCTTTTAATGACGGTCCTTATAAATTTAATGGTTTACCTGGATTAATTGTAAAAATAGAAGATGATCAACACAATTATTCATTTACCTTAAAAGGAAATAAAAAAGCGAAAGATAACAGTGAAGATTCACTTGTTAAAAAGTTCACCAATGGTAATGTGAAAATAGTAGAAAAAGTAAAATTTATAAAAACCTTTGAAAATTACAAACAGGATCCTTTAGCTGCCATGAGAAATGAGCTAACTCCTCAATTATTAAGTATGACAATGCCTGGAACTGACATGAAGGTAAAGGACTTTATTGAGAAACAAGGGAAGGAAATAAAAGAATCTTACAAGCTTAACAATAATCCTATTGAAAAAGAATAATAAAGTTTTTTAATAAAAAATCTATATGCAGGGCAGTATGTCCTACTTTTTTATAGCCCTGCACCAATATAGTATTATCATTTAAACCTGAACCTGTATTTCAGTATATAGTTTTGGGACATAAAAAAAGCACCTACATTTTTGTAAGTGCTTGATTTTTTGTGGTCCCACCTGGGCTCGAACCAGGGACCACCTGATTATGAGTCAGGTGCTCTAACCAACTGAGCTATAGGACCTCAAAACTTGGTTAAATTTTGTGTTTGCAAAAATAGTAAAATTTCTTTCACTACAAAATTTTTTATTGCTTTTCTTGGCAAAGTTCTACCAGCACTCCGTTTGTAGACTTGGGATGAAGGAATACAACTAATTTGTTATCAGCACCTTCTTTCGGTTCTTCGGAGATAAACTGAAATCCTTCTTTTTTCAGTCTTTTCACTTCTTCCACGATATTTTCAACGCCAAATGCCAAATGATGGATACCTTCTCCCTTTTTATCTATAAATTTCGAAATCGGGCTCTCTGGATTACTGGCTTCCAAAAGCTCAATTTTACTTTCTCCTGTTTCATAGAAAGAAGTTACTACCCCTTCCCTTTCCACTGTTTCTTTTTTATAGGATTCTTTTCCTAATAATTTGGCAAAAAGTTCATCAGAAACTCCTAAAGATTTTACGGCAATGCCAATATGTTCTAGTTTCATAAATACTAATCAATATAATTAAATCGTAAATTTGATACTGTAGTTGAATTTCAAAGTATCAATTCAAACAAAAGTACTAAATTTGCGGAAATTATGGAAAGTAACAGACAAAGAAAAGTAGCACAGATCATTCAGGAAGACTTCGCAGAGCTTTTCCGCAAACAGGCTTCAGAAAGCAAACAGAGCATATTGGTATCTGTTTCAGATGTAAAAGTAACTGCTGACTTAGGAATTGCTAAGATTTATTTAAGCATTTTCCCACAGGAATTCCGTACCGCTGTGATGAAGGAGATTGAAGAAAACAAACCTCAATACAGAAACTTCATTGGCCAGAAAATGGCAAAACAGGTGCGTATTATTCCACAACTTAACTTTTACCTGGATACCGCTCTTGATGATGTTGAAAGACTGGAAAGAGAATTAAGAGGTGAAGGCGACAATCCTGTTTTATAGATCTTGAAGAATATTGCATTTTACATAGCATCCAGATACCTTTTGGCTAAAAAGGGAAGTACTGCCGTTACGTTCATTACGTGGCTGGCTGTAGGTGCCATGACGGTTGCTGTGGCTGCAATGTTCGTCATTATTTCTGTTTTTTCAGGGCTTGAAGACCTGAACAAAGACCTTATTTCCAATCTTCACGCTGATCTTACGTTAAAAAGCACTTCCGGAAAAACCATCAAAAATCTGGATAACGTCAGTAAAGTTTTGAGCAACAATAAGAAAATCAGCAGTTTTTCCCGCGTTATTGAAGAAAAAGTATATATCAGTTTCAACGGAAAGGGTGATATTGCTTACCTAAGAGGGGTAGATTCTGCTTATGTTAAGGTAAATCCTATTAATAAAGAAGTGTTTTACGGAACTTATCCAAGTTTCAAATACTCGAATGAGGTATTGATGGAAAACAGTCTGGATAACAGACTTTCAATTCCTGTGGATTCTTCCAATCATTACGCAACCGTCTTTATGCCCAAACCGGGAACAGGGATTATCAGTAAGGAAGAAGACATTTATAATAAAAGAGATATTCTGGTAACAGGTGTCTTCCCGGGAAAAGACCAGCTGGACAATTACATCGTTTCTCCTATTGAGCTTACAGAAGAATTACTCACTCTTCCTAAAAAGTCTGCTTACCAGATTGTTATTAAACTGAAAAATCCGGAAAATGCCGATGCTGTAAAACAAAGCCTGCTTTCTTCTCTCGGAAAAAATATTGAGATCAAAACCAAAGAAGAGGAAAATGCTGCTTTCTGGAAAATGATTAATACAGAAAAGCTATTCATTTACCTGATCTTTGCCTTGGTGATCTTTATTACGACTTTTAACCTTGCCGGAGCCATTATTATCCTTCAGCTTGACAAAAAAGAACAGGCAAAATCATTGATATCTTTAGGCTTTCCTTTAAGCCATTTAAGAATGACCTATTTCTACACTGGCCTCCTGATTGTGATTTCAGGTGTGATTACCGGATTAATTCTTGGAACAGCACTTTGCTACTTCCAGCTTTATACAGAGTTCTTCAGAGCTAATGAGGTTTTGCCATTCCCGGTAAAAATTGTGGGAAAAAATTATCTTATTGTAGCCCTTACAGCTTCCTTGTTTGGAATAACTATTTCATGGTTCTTTTCAAAAATCAGTAAAGAATATATTACTAAAGGCTAACATTTCAACTTTATATATTACATACAATTAATATACTTCGGTTTCATTTTTTCGTACCTTTACGCCCCAATTTTAAAAAATGAAACAAATTTTATCTTTTTTTCTTTTAAGCGTTACATTTATAAGCGCTTTGGCACAGGCTCCGGCTGGATATTATAACCAATCGCCGACCTTAACAGGTGCAGCTCTTAAAACAGCTCTTAAAACCATTATCAGTAATGGGCATATCGACAATGGTTACGGTGGCCTGTGGACAGGTTATGCTAACACAGACCGCGATTATTTCTATGAAAATGACGGAACTATTCTGGATATTTATTCTGAAAACCCCAATGGACCGGATCAGTATAATTTCACCCTGGGAACCAGTCAGTGTGGATCTGCCGGATATTCTAATGAAGGTGACTGCTACAATAGAGAGCACGTTGTTCCTCAAAGTTTGTTCAACAATGCTTCCCCAATGGTAGCTGACATTCATTTTATCCGTGCTACAGACGGAAAAGTAAACGGAATGAGATCCAACTACCCTTTCGGAATTGTAGGAACACCTTCTTTTACTTCAAAAAATGGATCAAAACTAGGAAATTCGGTTTCTGCAGGATATGCAGGTACTGTATTTGAACCCATTGATGCTTTCAAAGGAGACATTGCCAGAATGATCCTTTATTTCGTAACAAGATATGAAGACAAACTTCCTAATTTCACTACTGGTGACATGCTTGGTAACACAACATTCCCGGGACTACAGCCTTGGGCACTTAATCAATATTTAGCATGGAATGCAATGGATCCCGTATCTCCGGAAGAAATTGCAAGAAACAATGCTTCTTATACTTACCAGGGAAACAGAAACCCTTTCATTGATCACCCCGAATATGTTACTCAGATCTGGGGAGCTCCGGTTGTTGATAACCAAGCCCCTACAGCTGCAACCAACCTTGTTGCCAGCAACCCAACTTCAAACTCTATTGCTTTAAGCTGGACAGCTGCTACAGATAATGTGGGAGTAACTTCGTATGATATTTATGCCAACGGAACCTTAAAAGCTACTGTTTCAGGTACAACAACATCTACTATTGTTTCCGGATTATCACCATTGACTCAATACACATTCTACATTATTGCTAAAGATGCTTTCGCAAACTCTTCCCCACAAAGTACAACAGCTACAGAAACAACTCTTGATGTACCTGCCGGAGGAGGAAACTGTGGAACTGAAAATTTCGAAATGATCACCGGTCCTGTAAATACATACATGACAGTAAACTGGACCAATAATGGAATTTCATGGACTGCTACAGACGCAAGAGTTGACCAGACCATCAATAATAAAGCCATTACCATAAAAAATGGAACTTTAACAAGTTCAACTTTCTCAGGTGGAGTTCAAAGCTTAACTTTAACAACTCAATTGAAATTCTCCGGAAGCGCAGGATACTTCAATGTTCTTGTAAACGACGTCAATGTAGGAACCATTCCTTACAGTAATGTTGTTACTACAACTACCATTAATAATATAAATGTAAACGGAAATGCGGTGATTAAACTGACAAATTCGTCTACGTCCAACAGAGTTGCTCTGGATGATCTTAGCTGGACATGTTTCGGAACTACGTTAGCTACCGCTGAAAACCAAAAAGATACATCAGCAATTACCATCTACCCTAACCCGGTAAGAAATAATGAATTATTTGTAAAAGGAGAAAACCTTAGCAAAATTTCAAAAGCTGAGATCTATGATCTTTCAGGAAAACGAATTGAAACAATTGCAAATCCTTTCAAACATTCAAACAAAATTAATCTTAAAGGTATAGTAAAAGGAACTTATCTCCTTAAAACAGATAATTTCTCTACTAAATTTATCGTAGATTAATTATTAAAAAATATTTCAAACCAAGACCGGATTTATCCGGTCTTTTTTTTATTTTTGATGTATGGATTCCAATAAAAAATTAGGATTGATAGGACGAAATATTTCTTATTCTTTTTCTAAAAAATTCTTCGAAAACAAGTTCCAAAAGCTCATGCTGAAGAATTTCTCCTACGATATTTTTGATCTCAACGAAATCAATGAAGTAGAAAACCTTTTTGCTTCACCGGACTTGTTAGGATTCAATGTGACCATCCCTTATAAGGAAAAAATAATCGATTATCTCGATGAACTAAGTGATGAAGCCGAGAAAATAGGTGCTGTCAATTGCGTTCTTATTCAGGATGGCAAAAAAACAGGGTATAATACAGATGCGTTCGGTTTTGAAAAGACGCTTCTTTTGCACAAAAAACCTTCTCAGGATAAAGCACTGATCTTAGGAAACGGAGGGGCAGCAAAAGCCGTCAAATATGCATTGGACAAGAACAATATTCCTTCTGTAACTATTTCAAGGAGTACAGAAATCAATTATGAAAATCTTGATCAGGAAACTGTTGCAGAGCATAAAATTATTATCCAATGTACACCGGTAGGCACTTTCCCGAATGTGAAAGACTGTCTGAACTTTCCTTTTGACGGGCTTTCTTCAGATCATCTCGTTATTGATCTGATTTACAATCCAAACTATACCCAATTCATCATCAATGCCTCAGAAAAAGGAGCAAAAACAGTGAATGGGTACTATATGCTTGAACAGCAAGCAGAAAAAGCTTGGGAAATTTGGAATTTTCAAAAAAAATAACATAAATTAGTACTTTAATTGGCCTTAAAGCTATATTTAAAGGATATTAACGCCACTCACATAAAAGATTTGCTATGACTACAGAAAACAATCTTTCTGAAAACGAAGAAAAGAAAAATCCTAACGAAGTATCTCAGGACCCATCAGAAAACACAGTTTCTCATGATGCAAACCAACATGAAGATGATGCAGAGCACCTGGATGAACATGAGGAAGAAATTTCCCTTGCCGATGCTTTAAAGGAAATGGAAAAAATCATCAACACTCCCAATGCCGGTGAGAACTTCAAAAGATTCAACCAGCTGAAAGAGAAAGCAAGTCATTATATCCATGATGAAGTGGAAGATAAAAAGCATGAATATGTAGAAGCGGGAAATCCAGCTGAAAATTTCAGCTACGAACACCCTTCTCAGGCTAAGTATTCTGCGTTGGTTAATATTTTCAAGGAAAAACATGACGACTTCCAGAAAGGACAGGAAGAAGAGCAAAAGAAAAACCTTGACCACCGTCAAAGCATAATCGAAAGACTTAAAAATCTATACACCAGCTCAGAACCAGGAATCAATCTTTTCAGATCTATTCGTGAGATTAAAGAAGACTGGTCAAAAGCAGGACAGGTTGCAAAGTCTGAATTCAAAATTCTCAACAATAATTATTTCCACCACCTGAATCAGTTTTATCAGATGCTGGATCTTAATAAAGAATTTCTGGAGCAGGAATACAGCCACAATCTGGAAAAGAGAGAACATATTATTGCCCGCGCTAAAGAGCTGGAAAATGAACCCGTTATCCAGAAAGCTCTAAACGAACTTCAGTATCTTCATAAACTTTGGAAAGAAGAAGCAGAACCTGTTGCTGAAGAGTTCCGTGAGAAAACATGGGAAGAGTTTAAAGAAATTTCGAATAAAATTCACGAAAGAAAATCTGAACTTTCAGCTTCTATTGAAAAAGAACAGAGTGAAAATCTTGAAAAGAAAAATCAGATTATTGCAGAAATCAAGAAACTGTCTGAACCTTCGGAAACGCCAAACCACAACTACTGGCAGAATGCCATCAAAAGAGTGGAAGATCTGCGTTCTGAATTTTTAAAAACAGGAAGTGTTCCAAGAAAACTTTCCAATCAAAACTGGAATGATTTCAAAACGACACTTAGAGGCTTTAATACAACGAAAAATAATTACTACAAATCGTTGAAAGGTTCTCAACAGGCAAATCTTGAAGAAAAACTTAAACTGATCCAGACTGCACAGGACAATATGAATAACGAGGAATGGGATATTGCTGTTCCGTTATTCAAAAAACTCCAGGAAGACTGGAAAAAAATCGGCCACGTTCCAAAGAGCATGACCAATAAAATCTGGGATGAATTCCGTGACGCATGTAATGCATTCTTCAACAATTACAGAGAGAAGAGCAATACTTCTACCGACAACTGGAAAGAAAATTATAAGAACAAAAAAGCTCTTCTTGATGAACTGAAAGAAGTTTCCAATGAAGAAGGAAGCATTGAAAGAATCGAGCAGATCAAAACTTCATGGAATAATATCGGAAAAGTTCCGAGAGATAAAATTTCAATCAACTCTGAATTCAACAAAACATTGAGAGAGAAATTGAAAATAAATAAGATCAACGAACTTGAACTGAAAGAAGAAGGTCTATCTGAAAACCAGCTTACCGACAAAGCAAGAAAGATCAAAAATCAAATCTCTGATCTTGAGGCAGAAATTGTTAAACTGGAAAACAACCTTTCTTTCTTCAACAAACCGTCCAGAGAAAACCCTCTTTTAAAAGATACCTATAACACGATTGATGAGAAAAAAGCTCATCTTGAAACGTTAAAACAAAATCTTCACAGCATTATCAGCGGAGATTAATACATAACAAAATAAATAAAGGCGGAGCAAAGCAATTTGTCTTCGCTTTTTCTTTTTATACATATGAACAACGACGAATTTTATATCAAAAGATGTATTGAGCTGGCTCAAAAAGCTCTTGGCAACACCTACCCTAACCCTCTTGTTGGAAGTGTGATCGTACACAACGGAAAAATCATTGGTGAAGGGTATCATCACAAAGCAGGAGAACCTCATGCAGAAATCAATGCCATTAATTCCGTTAAAAATAAAGATCTGATTCCGGAATCTACAATCTATGTATCTCTGGAACCCTGCGCACATTATGGAAAAACTCCGCCATGCGCTTTGAAGATTAAAGAATTAGGATTTAAAAAAGTAGTGATTGGCGCAATGGACTCCCATGATAAAGTGAATGGAAAAGGAAAGAAAATCATTCAGGATGCTGGAATTGAAGCCGTATCAGGAATTCTTGAAGAAGAATGCATTGAACTGAACAAAAGATTTTTCACCTATCACGAAAAGAAAAGACCATATATCATTTTAAAATGGGCAGAATCCGGTGATGGCTTTTTGGATAAGGATTTTACACCGACAGCCGTTTCCAATACATTAGTAAACCAGTTTGTTCATCAGTTAAGAGCTGACGAGCATGCCATTTTAGTAGGAACTCAAACTGCATTGAACGATAACCCCAGTCTTACCGTAAGAAATGTTGAAGGCGTAAATCCTGTAAGAATTCTGATTGATTTTGATTTAAAAGTTCCTGCCAGTTTCAATATTTATAACAATAAAGCAAGAACATTGGTTTTAAATTCCGTGAAAGAAGGTACTGAAGGACATATTCAATTCATTCAAATCAACAAGGCTCATTTTCTACCTGAGCTCATGGAGGCATTGTATAAAGAACAAATACAATCTGTGATTATCGAAGGGGGCCGCTTTACTCTGCAGGAATTTATTAATGCTAATCTTTGGGACGAAGCTATTGTAATTAAAAATGAGAATTTGACAGTAGAAAATGGGACAAAAGCTCCGGAATTCAATCAAGTTCCTGATACAATTGAAAATTTCAGAGATAATACCATTTCATTTTTTAAAGCAAAATAATACTTTTGTATCACCATCAAATGAAATAATTTCTTTACATTAGTCTTACAAATTAAAATTACTATGAAAAATTTAAAGAAAGTTTCGAGACAGAGTTTAAAAAAAGTAAACGGAGGAATTGCTCCTGAATGTTGCTCATTCTATCCTCCTTCATTACAACATTGCTGCGCAACACCTTCAAGTATGAGTTGCCCACCACCTTGGGCAGATGGAACATTCCCTTGTTAAATTTTGATGTAAAAACAAAAACTAATATCATGAAAAATTTGAAAAAAGTATCAAGAATCGGTTTAAAATCAATTCAAGGCGGAGCTTTTGTAAACTGTACTTTGCCTAATGGAGACCTTACAAGATGTAGAGATTTCTGTCCTACAGACTTTTGTGGTCCTACAAACTATATTTGTTTACTTCCGCTGGATTATTGCGGATAGAAATAACAAAAGTTGCAATACATAAAAATTGGGAAGCTGTCAGAAATCTGGCGGCTTCTTTCATTAAGTACTAGGATTTATTTAATATTTTTGCATAACAAAGCAGCAATTCCGATGACGTTCGAATACAAAACCATAGAAAGCCCCATAGAAAATACTCTTTTAAAAGAAAAAGGAAGCAAGTTTATCGGATTTGCTTATCCTGTGACTAATGAAAAAGAATTAAAGAGTGCACTGGAGAAAATAAGAGAAGAACATCCGAAAGCAACTCACCACTGTTATGCTTTCAGAATGGGATTGAATGGGGAAAACTATCGCGCCAATGATGACGGCGAACCTTCCGGAAGTGCAGGATTGCCTATTTACAATCAATTATTAGCGAATGAAATCACCAATGTCCTTGTCATTGTTGTCCGTTATTACGGAGGAACCAAACTGGGAGTTTCCGGCCTTGTAAAAACTTATAAAGAATCTGCGAAGATTACATTAGAGGCAGCCAGTATTATCACCAGAGAATTAGAAACAGAAGTAGAGATTCAATTTAACTTCAATCAGCAGAATACAATTTTTACCTTGCTTTCTAAATTTGATGCTAAAGTTTTGAACTTCGATGCGAATGAAAACTGTATTCTCACCGCGTCATTGAAACTGGCACAAAAAGAAAGCATCTCAGAAAAGCTTTCTGAGATGCAATATGTTTCATTTGAATTTAATAATTAATCCCTTCTCCCACCAAGAAGCAAAGATCCCCAGTAAAGAAGTTGTGCCAGAGAACCTAATGCGGCTACCACATAAGTTCTTGCCGCCCATTTTAAGCTATCCTGTACTCCAACAAATTCTTCTGCAGTTACAGTTCCAGTATCTTTAAGCCACTTCATCGCTCTGTTACTTGCATCGTATTCCACAGGAAGTGTTACAAAAGCAAAAAGTGTTGTCATGGCAAACATCGCAACGCCGATTGCCAGCACAGTAGTGTTTCCATTAGGGTTTTCAATTGTTCTGGACGCAGCCATTACTGCGATACCCGCAATAAGGACAAATTGCATCAGATTGGAACTTATATTGACAATAGGAACCAGTTTTGAACGTAAATTCAGCATAGAATACCCTACCGCATGCTGCACTGCATGCCCACACTCGTGAGCTGCCACTGCTGCGGCCGCTGCGTTTCTCTGCATATAAACACCCTCAGAAAGGTTCACTGTTTTATCTGCCGGATTATAGTGGTCCGTCAACTGCCCGGGTACTGATATGACCTGAACATCATTTATCCCGTTATCTCTCAACATCTTTTCCGCTACTTCTTTCCCCGAAAGGCCATTTCGAAGGTGCACATTGGAATAATATTCAAATTTCGATTTCAATCTGGACGAAACCCACCAGCTCACCAACATTGAAATACCAATAATGATATAATAACCCACCATTTTATATAAATTTTGTGTTTAATTTTACCCATAATCATATAAAAACTGTGCCAAAGTATACGATATTATTATTTATATTTGTCCTTTAATTCCTCTCAAAAAACATGTCTACAGTTTCAATTATTGAAGTAAAAACAGCGGGTCAGCTCAAGCAATTCGTAAGGTTTCCAATGGATTTGTATAAAAACAATCCCTACTATGTTCCGTCCTTTATCAATGACGAAATCAACATTTGGAATGCAAATGAAAATCCTGCGCTTCAATATTCAGAAGCCAAACAGTTTCTGGCTTATAAGAATGATAAGATTGTAGGAAGAATTGCTGTTTTGATCAATCACAAAGAAGAGAGAGAGTTAGGCATTAAAAAAGTACGCTTTGGATGGATCGACTTTATTGATGATGCTGAAGTTTCAAAAGCATTGATTCAAAAAGCGGTTGATTATGCCAAAGAAAAAAATATTGACAAAATTGAAGGCCCAATGGGCTTCACCAATCTTGATAAAGCAGGAATGCTGATCAAAGGTTTTGACCAGCTGGCGACGATGATCGGAATTTATAATAACGAGTACTATCCAAGGCATCTTGAGAACCTGGGATTGACTAAAGAAAAGGAATGGGTAGAGTTTGAAATAATCTTCCCCGAAACATTACCGGACAAAATTCATAAATTCAATCAGCTTATTTCTGAAAAATACAAGCTAAAAGTTTTAAAATTCAAAACAAAAGAAGAGATTATTCAGTATGTAGATCCTATGTTTGATCTTCTGGATGAGACTTACAAACATCTTTCTACATACACTCCGATTTCTGATGAACAGCGTAAAACCTATAAAGAGAAATATTTCAAACTTATTGATAAAGATTTCATTGTTTGTATTGCTGATGAACACAATAATCTGATCTCCTTTGCTATTACAATGCCTTCTTATTCCAAAGCTCTGCAGAAGTCCGGTGGAAAACTACTTCCTTTTGGCTGGTGGCATTTCTTACAAGCAGGAAAGAAAAATGACAGAGCGAACTTCTACCTGATCGGAATTCATCCGGATTATCAGAGAAGAGGAGTAACTTCTATTATTTTTAAAGAAATCTGGGATATTTTCAGAAAAAAAGGAGTAAAGTACCTTGAAACCAACCCGGAACTCGAAGAAAACAAAAGTATTCAGCTGTTGTGGCAGGATTACAATCCGGTGAATCACAAAAGAAGGAGAACATATTCAATGGAACTCAACTAATTGATACTGCATTTTGTAAAACGTAAACTCACTACCCAAACTTTGAACTTTATGAAACCACAGCTTATCATATTTGCTATTTTAATTGCCGGATTTATTGGTTATAACATTTTTTTTCAGTCGCCCGATGACAAAACCAATACGGTAATCAATATTCTTTTTGCCAGTATTCTTTTTGGATATATTTCCTTTATGGCCTATACTCTTTTGAAAAAAATGAAAAAATAAGCCATAACCATAGCCCAATAGGTCATTTAATCACTTGTTTTTATTCCTCAATAAATAAATTCAAAATATCCAGGATATACATGATGGGATGCAATTTTTCCAGAGTTACTACAAAAAAAGGGGAAAAACACCACAAAAAAATAATCACAAAAAGCTAATTTTTATTGATTCTAAATTACCGGTTTAGCTCATTTTAATCCGACTTTTAAGCTGATAAATTTCATGCTTTCTTGTTTATTCGCTAAATTTGCAAATTGAGATAATAATGCAAAAATGAATTTACCTGAAAGTTATATTCCAATCCTTATCCAGGCTGGTGTAGCAGTAGGATTTGTAGCGGTTTCTTTGCTTGGAGCACATTTCTTAGGTCCACAGCAGAAAAAAGGAAACTCTGTAAAAAACCAAAGCTGGGAATGTGGAGTTCCTGTAGAAGGAAATGCAAGAACACCGTTTTCTATCAAGTACTTCCTGACTGCGGTATTGTTCGTACTATTCGATATTGAAATCGTATTCTTTTATCCTTACGCTGTAAACTTCAGAGAATTCGGTATGGAAGGTTTCCTTGCCGTGCTTACATTCGTTGCGATCTTCTTCGTAGCGTTTTTCTATGTCTGGAAACGAGGCGCACTGGATTGGGATAAATAAATTTTAACATTAAAAGATTGAATAATTTAATCGTTTAAAAACAGAGATGATTAAATTTATAAACGTTTTAATCTTTAAATATCAACAAAAGAAAATGTCAGATAAAAAACCAGTAATAAGAACAGATGCACCTGCTCCCGAAGGCTATGAAGGAGAAGGGTTTTTCGCAACAAAACTGAGCAGTGTAATCGGGATGGCAAGAAAGTTTTCACTTTGGCCGTTACCCTTTGCAACCTCTTGTTGTGGTATCGAGTTTATGGCTACCCTAAACCCGACATATGATGCTTCAAGATTTGGTATGGAAAGAAACTCTTTCTCTCCAAGACAGGCTGATATGCTGATGGTTTGCGGAACTATATCAAAGAAATTAGGACCTGTCCTGAAAGAAGTGTACACTCAGATGGCTGAGCCGAAATGGGTGGTAGCAGTTGGAGCTTGTGCTTCCAGCGGTGGTATTTTTGATACGTATTCTGTACTTCAGGGAATTGACAAGATTATTCCGGTAGACGTTTACGTTCCCGGATGTCCTCCAAGACCTGAACAGATCATTGAAGGTGTAATGCAGGTACAGGCTCTTGCAGAAAGCGAAAGCATCAGAAGAAGAGACATGCCTGAATATCAGAAATTATTAGATTCTTACAACATAAGCAACTAAACGGAAATGACAAACGAATTTGTATTAGAAGCAATCACAAGAGAATTTCCGGAATCTGTCATTTCAAGCTCAGAACCTTATGGAATGTTGACTATTGAAGTGAAGAAAGAAGATATTAAGAAAATCATTCACTATCTGAAAGATTCATCACTGGAATTTAATTTCCTTACGGATATCTGTGGTATTCATTATCCTGAATTCCCTGAAAAGGAAATTGGTGTTGTATACCATTTGCACAATATGATGGCCAATTTCAGATTACGTCTGAAAATCTTTATGTCCAGAGAAAATATTGAAGTAGACTCTCTTGTAGAGCTATTTGCAGGAGCTAACTGGATGGAAAGAGAAACGTATGATTTCTATGGGATTAAATTTAAAGGACACCCAGATCTCAGACCTATTTTAAATATGGAAGATCTTGGATACCACCCAATGTTGAAGGAATATCGCCTTGAAGACGGTACAAGAACCGACAAGAACGATAGCATGTTCGGAAGATAAAAAATAATGCAATAAGCAGTAAGCAGCAAGCAATAAGCTTAAAGCCTAGAGCCTATAGCCTAAAGCATTTAAATTATGAAAGATAACTCATTATCTAATATACTAAACCAGTACGAAAGTAAGGAACAGATTGATGGACAATTATATACCCTGAATCTAGGACCTACCCACCCTGCTACGCACGGGATTTTCCAGAATATCTTAACGATGGATGGAGAAAGAATCCTTCACGCAGAGCAAACCGTAGGATATATCCACAGAGCATTTGAGAAAATTTCTGAAAGAAGAAACTATTCTCAGATCACTACCCTTACGGACCGTATGAATTACTGTTCTGCACCCATCAATAACTTAGGCTGGCACATGACAGTAGAAAAACTGATTGGCGTAGAAGTTCCAAAACGCGTAGACTATATGCGCGTTATCCTGATGGAGCTTGCCAGAATCGGTGACCACCTGATCTGTAACGGGGTAACCGGAATGGACTCAGGAGCTATTACAGGTCTTACTTATATGTTCATCGAAAGAGAACGTATTTATGATATGTATGAGCAAATCTGCGGAGCCAGAATGACAACCAATATGGGAAGAATCGGAGGTTTTGAAAGAGATTTCACTCCTAAATTCCATGAGCTGATCAAGGATTTCTTAAAAACTTTCCCACCAAGATTCAAAGAATTCTGTACTTTATTAGAAAGAAACAGAATTTTCATGGACAGAACCATCGGTACAGGAGCTATTTCTGCCGAAAGAGCTTTAAGCTACGGTTTCACAGGTCCTAACTTACGTGCAGCAGGTGTAGATTACGATGTACGAGTTGCGCAGCCTTATTCTTCATATCAGGATTTCGACTTCATTATTCCGGTAGGAACTTCAGGAGATACTTACGACCGTTTCATGGTTCGTCAACAGGAAGTCTGGGAATCAATCAAAATTATCAAACAAGCATACGAAAATCTTCCGGAAGGGCCATTCCATGCGGATGTCCCTGATTTCTATCTTCCTGAAAAGGCAGATGTATATCAGAAAATGGAAGCATTGATCTACCATTTCAAAATCGTAATGGGAGAAACCGATGTACCAAAAGGAGAAGTTTACCATGCTGTAGAAGGTGGAAACGGAGAATTAGGTTTCTATCTTGTGAGTGACGGAGGAAGAAGCCCTTACAGACTTCACTTCAGAAGACCATGCTTCATCTACTATCAGGCATACCCTGAAATGATTACAGGTTCTGTAATTTCAGATGCCATTGTAACGATGTGTAGTATGAATATTATTGCGGGAGAATTAGACGCATAAAAAGAAGATGTCAGACATCAGATTTCAGATGTTAGACTCTTCGCTTTATATATAAATTTAAAATCTGATGTCTGAAATCTGGCATCTGAAATCTTAGATAAAAAATGAGCGAAACAATAGCTTTTAAACCGGAAAGTTTAGCACAGGTACACAAAATTATCGCAAGATATCCTGAAGGAAGACAAAAATCTGCTCTTCTTCCTGTACTTCACTTGGCACAGAAAGAATTCGGAGGATGGTTAGATGTTCCTGTGATGGATTATGTTGCCGGACTATTAAGTATCCAACCGATCGAAGTATATGAAGTGGCTACTTTCTATACGATGTTCAATATGAAGCCGGTAGGCAAATATGTGCTGGAAGTTTGCAGAACAGGACCTTGTATGGTTTGTGGAAGCGAAAAAATTCTGGATCATATCAGAACCAAACTGAACATTAAGGATGGAGAAACTACTGAAGACGGTATGTTTACTTTAAAACCAGCTGAATGTCTTGGAGCATGCGGATACGCACCCATGATGCAGCTAGGGAAATTCTTTCATGAAAATTTAACGATAGAAAAAGTAGATGAAATCCTTGATCTTTGCAGACAGGGACAAGTTGCTTTAGACTAATAGAAATTTTAAATTCTACATTTTAGATTTTAAATTATTCAGTTATTTTCTTTAATAATTATAAAAAGCTAGAAGCCAATGGCTAATAGCGAAAAGCATAATAAACAATGAGTAAAAAACTTTTACTTAAAGACGCACATATAGAAGGTATCCGCTACTTTGAAACTTACCGTAAACAGGGAGGTTATACAGCAGCTGAAAAAGCCTTGAAGATGACTCCGGACGAAATTCTTGAAGAAGTAAAAGCTTCAGGACTGAGAGGTCGTGGTGGAGCTGGATTCCCAACAGGAATGAAATGGAGCTTTCTGGCCAAGCCTGAAGGTGTTCCAAGACACCTTGTTGTGAATGCGGATGAATCTGAACCTGGAACATTCAAGGACAGATATCTGATGGAGTTCCTTCCTCATTTATTGATTGAGGGAATGCTAATTTCTTCTTACTGTTTAGGATCCAATACTTCTTATATCTACATCCGTGGAGAATATTCGTGGATTCCGGATATCCTTGAAGAAGCTATTGAAGAAGCTAAAGCAGCAGGATTTTTAGGTAAAAATATTTTAGGAACCGGTTTCGATCTTGAAATCTATGTACAGAGAGGTGGTGGAGCATACATCTGCGGTGAAGAAACAGCATTGCTTGAGTCCCTTGAAGGAAAAAGAGGTAACCCTAGATTAAAACCACCATTCCCGGCTGTAAAAGGTCTTTGGGAAAGACCAACAGTGGTAAACAACGTTGAATCCATTGCGGCAGTAGTTCCGATCATTGATATTACAGGTGCTGAGTATGCTAAAATCGGGGTGGGAAGATCTACAGGTACGAAACTGATTTCTGCTTGTGGAAACATCAACAAACCGGGTGTATACGAAATCGATATGACGATCACCGTAGAGGAATTCATCTATTCTGATGAATATTGCGGTGGTATTAAGGATGGTAAAAAATTAAAGGCTTGTATTCCTGGAGGAAGTTCTGTTCCGATTGTTCCTGCAAACCTATTGCTGAGAACCGTGAATGGAGAGCCCAGATATATGAACTATGAATCATTGGCAGATGGTGGTTTCGCTACCGGAACCATGATGGGTTCAGGAGGTTTCATCGTTTTGGATGAAGACCAGTGTATTGTAGAACACACCATGACATTGGCGAGATTCTACAATCACGAAAGCTGTGGACAATGTACGCCTTGCCGTGAAGGAACGGGATGGATGTACAAGATTTTAAAGAAAATCGAGAAAGGAGAAGGAAAAATGGAAGATATCGATCTGCTTTGGGATATCCAGCGAAAAATCGAAGGAAATACGATTTGTCCGTTGGGTGATGCCGCAGCTTGGCCGGTTGCAGCAGCGATCCGTCACTTCAGAGATGAATTTGAGTGGCACGTAAAAAACCCAGAGTTGTGTCAGACACAAAATTATGGATTGGCACATTATGCTGACCCTATCCCGGCTGTTGAAAAGAACGCATAAGTAAAAGATGAAAAAATTATTGGTGGTCGGCTTAATGATGTCGAATTTTGTATTTGCACAAAATAAGAAAACTGATACTGCAAATTATAACAGATCTGTTGAAGAGGATTTGTCATATTTAGTGAGTGAGAAAGAGCAGATTAAAGCTGAGAGAAAGGAAAAACCTTTACCATTGAGCAAAAAAGGTCAGGTTTTCGTATTTTATGGTTGGAACAGAGCAGCTTACAGCAATTCTGACATCCACTTTACCGGAAACGGATACGATTTTCAACTGAATAATGTAAAGGCACAGGACAGACCTACAAAATTTGGAATTGTCTATTTTGATCCGAGCTGGTTTACTGTAACACAGTATAATTTCAGAATAGGATACTTTATTAAAGATAATTTAGCATTGGTATTAGGGATAGACCATATGAAATATGTAATGGATCAGAACCAGACTGTAGGTTTCAAAGGTCATATTTCAGATCCTGAATATGCAGCAATGGTTCAGAACGGGCAGGTTAATCTTGCAGATGAGAAGTTCCTTACTTTCGAACATACAGACGGGCTTAACTATGAAAACTTAGGTCTAGAGAAATACAAAAATCTTGTTCATAAGAAAAATATAGATTTAGTATGGTCTTATGGAGCCGGAATCGGATTTATGTTTCCGAAAAGTAATGTAAAACTTTTTGGTAACGAAAGAAGTGACCGTTTCCACGTTGCAGGGATGGGAACCGATATCAGATCCAGTCTTAACCTTGTATTCTGGAAAAACTGGATGCTGAGATTAGAAGGAAAAGCCGGTTATATCAACATGTGGGATATTAAAACTACATTAAATAACAAACCGGACAAAGCACGCCAGGATTTTGTTTTCGGACAGGTCCTTGGAGGAATTGGATATACATTTAATACAAAGAAATATAAATAACAAAGCCTATTGCTTAACGCATAAAGCTTAAAGCATATCATATGAGCGAAGAAGTTAAAAAATTCAAAATAACTATAGACGGACAGACTACCGAAGTTTTGCCTGGTACTTCTATTCTGGAAGCTGCAAGACAAATTGGTGGTAAATCTGTACCTCCTGCAATGTGCTACTACAGCAAGTTGGAAACCAGTGGAGGAAGATGTAGAACTTGTCTCGTAGAAGTTTCTAAAGGATCTGAAGCAGACCCACGTCCTATGCCAAAATTAGTAGCAAGCTGTAGAACTAATGTAATGGACGGTATGGAAGTAAAAAATCTTACTTCTGAGAAAGCTCAGGAAGGAAGAAAAGCGGTTACCGAATTCCTATTGGTAAACCACCCGCTGGACTGCCCTATCTGCGATCAGGCAGGAGAATGTCATCTTCAGGACTTAGGATATGAGCATGGTGTGGAAAACACAAGAACAGAATTCGAAAGAAATACTTACGAAGCTGATGATCTTGGACCAAACATCAAACTAAATATGAACCGTTGTATTCTTTGCGCAAGATGTGTACTGACTGCTAACCAGCTTACAGAAACAAGAGAACACGGTATCCTTTTCAGAGGAGATCACGCTGAGATTTCAACGTATTTAAATAAAGCTTTAGACAATGACTTCATCGGAAACGTTATCGATGTTTGTCCTGTAGGGGCATTAACAGACAGAACAGCCCGTTTTGCCAGCAGAGTTTGGTTTACAAAACCAATGAACGCTTCCTGCAAATGTGATAAGTGTTCAGGAAAAGCTGTAGTATGGATGAAAGGTGACGAAATTGTAAGAGTTACTGCCAGAAAAGACCAGTGGGGAGAAGTGGAAGAATTCATCTGCGATACATGCCGTTTCGAAAGAAAATCTTTATCAGACTGGAATATCGAAGGTCCTAGACATATCGACAGACATTCTGTAATTTCATTGAACCACTACGAAAAGCCAAAAGACGAACTAAGAGTTTTAGACAATCCGATGGCTAAAGAAATCAGTGAAAAAGACGAAAAATAATTAATAAGACATCAGATTTCAGATACCAGACTTCAGACAGCAAATTAAATCTGACATCTAGCATCTGACATCTTAATATCTAAATAAAAATGGATTTACTTACATTTAAACTTATACTTGTACTAGCACTTTTCCTGCTATCGCTGACGATTGCAGCCTACTCTACCTGGGCAGAAAGAAAAGTTGCCTCTATCATGCAGGATAGAATTGGTCCTAACAGAGCCGGACCATTTGGATTGCTGCAGCCTCTTGCTGACGGTGGAAAGTTTTTCTTCAAAGAAGACTTTACGCCTGCCAATGCAGAAAAATTCCTTTTCGTATTAGGACCAGCGCTGGTAATGTTTATTTCATTGATTACAGGAGCTGTTATTCCTTGGGGTAAAAGTTTAAATATTGCAGGTACTTCTTTTGATCTTCAGGTAGCAAACATCGATGTTGGTGTACTTTTCATCATCGGTATGGCTTCCATCGGGGTTTACGGAATTATGATCGGAGGTTGGGCTTCGAACAACAAATATTCATTACTAGGTGCTATCCGTGCTTCTTCTCAGATGATTTCTTATGAATTGGCGATGGGATTAGCACTTCTTTCTATCATTATGATGTCTGGAAGTTTGGATTTAAAAGAAATCACTGAAAGTCAGACAACCGGAAAATTATGGGGCGTTATTCCTTGGGTTTCTGGATTGAACTGGAACATTTTCTACCAGCCGATTGCATTCCTTGTTTTCTTTGTAGCTGCTCTGGCAGAAACCAACAGACACCCGTTCGATTTACCTGAGTGTGAATCTGAATTGGTAACAGGATACTCTACAGAGTACTCTTCCATGAAGTTAGGTTTATATATGTTTGGAGAATATGTGAACATGTTTATCTCTAATGCTTTTATGGTTGTCCTTTTCTTCGGAGGCTATAACTATCCTGGTATTGAATGGGTAACTCAGAACTGGGGTGAAAACACTGCAGGGATTTTAAGTATCGTAGCATTCCTTACGAAAACAGTAATTGGAATTCTGATCTTCATGTGGATCAGATGGACACTTCCAAGATTCAGATATGACCAGCTAATGCACTTAGGATGGAAAACACTAATCCCTATGGCATTGGTAAACCTATTAATTACAGGAGCTGTAATTTTAGCGTTTGGAAATTAAATTATCTAAACCTAACAGGTTTTTGAAACTTGTTAAGTTTGTGTGAATATTGAATATTAAAAATTAAGATAACAGACAAGATTAGTCTAAAATCTGGTGTCTAACATCTAATATCTATAATTAAATGAAACTTACAAACAGATCAAAAGTTGTTTCCAATAAAGAAATGACCCTTGCTGAAAAAATCTACCTTCCTGCGATCTTTACAGGGATGGGGATTACATTTAAGCATGCTGTAAGAACCGTGATAAAGGGTGCTCCCGCAGTATATTCATATCCGGAAGTACAGAAACCAAGAACGACTATCTGGAGAGGTCAGCACGTTTTGAAAAGAGACGAAGAAGGCAGAGAAAGATGTACAGCTTGCGGACTTTGTGCGGTAGCTTGTCCTGCAGAAGCCATTACGATGACTGCTGCTGAAAGAACTAAAGAGGAAAAAGGTCTTTACAGAGAAGAGAAATACGCTTCAGTATATGAAATCAATATGCTAAGATGTATTTTCTGCGGTATGTGTGAAGAAGCTTGTCCTAAATCTGCCATCTATCTTACTGACAGATTGGTAGACGTGGAAACAAACAGAGGTTCTTTCATTTACGGAAAAGATAAATTAGTTGAAAAAATAAATGAAAGGATTGATATCACGACAAGACAATCCGAGAAACAAAAAAATGCGGTAAAATAATGGATCAGTTTTTATTTTTCTTGGTGGCGTTTTTAGCAGTGGCAAGTGCTGTTTACTTTGTATTTGCAAGAAATCCTCTTTATGCTATTTTGTCATTAATTGTTACGATGTTTTCAATTGCCGGAATGTACATTCTTCTCAATGCACAGTTCCTGGCAATCATCCAGATTATTGTTTACGCAGGTGCCATCATGGTACTTTTCCTTTACATCTTAATGATGCTTAACCTTAATAAACAAGACGAAAGTAAGAAGAACAATACTTTAAAATTTGTTGGAGTTTTTACGGCAGGTCTTCTTTTGGTAGGTGTATTAGGAGTTTTCAGAGGAGTAAAAGACAATCACATTGTTGTTGAAAATGTAGACAGAGGGGTTGGTCTTACCAAAAATCTGGGTAGACTTTTGTTTAATGAATATGTTTTACCGTTTGAGCTTGCTTCCATCCTAATTCTGGCAGGTATTGTAGGCGCGGTATTAATCGGTAAAAAAGATTTATAAAATTATGGGAGAAGTAAATACATTTATACAAAGCATCCCTTTGGACTACTTCATCATTCTTTCATCAGTATTGTTCTGTCTGGGAGTAATGGGAGTATTGCTTAGAAAAAATGCTATTGTGATTCTGGGCTGTGTAGAGCTTATGCTGAATTCTGTAAACCTTTTATTGGCAGCTTTTTCAGCGTATAAAGGCAACGGCGACGGACAGCTTTTAGTTTTCTTCATTATGGTGGTAGCTGCTGCTGAAGTAGCAGTAGGTCTTGCAATTATTGCGATGCTATATAGAAACACCCGTTCTGTAGATGTGAGTATATTTAATAAATTAAGAGGATAAGAATGGAGAATCTAGTATATGCAATAGTACTTTTACCACTTTTAGGGTTTCTTATTAACGGGCTGTTCGGGAAAAATCTTCCAAAAATATTGGTAGGATCTCTGGCTACTGCTGTAGTTTTCGGATCTTTCTGTATTGCAGTAAGCCTTTTCATGAATTTCAATTCTGAAAGCCAGCCTGTCATTGTAAAAGCTTTTGAATGGTTTAGAGTCAATGGAGTTCAGATTAATTTTGGATTCCAGATTGATCAGCTTTCTTTAATGATGGTGATGATCATTACGGGTATCGGTTCACTGATCCACTTATACTCTATCGGATATATGAGTCATGATAAAGGATTCTACAAGTTTTTTACTTACCTGAATCTTTTCATCTTCTCAATGTTACTTTTAGTAATGGGAAGCAACTACCTTATCCTGTTCATTGGATGGGAAGGTGTAGGTCTTTGTTCTTACCTGTTGATCGGATTCTGGTATACCAACGAAGAATATGGTAAAGCAGCAAGAAAAGCTTTCATCATGAACAGAATTGGTGACCTTGCGTTATTGATCGGTATCTTCATGATCGCTTCTCAAACCAATGCTGTAGATTATCTTTCTGTAGCAGAAAACGCTTCAAAATTTGAATTAGACGGAACAGTGATTATCTTTATCACAGCGAGTTTATTCATCGGTGCTACCGGTAAATCTGCTCAGGTTCCATTATATACATGGTTACCGGATGCGATGGCGGGACCAACTCCTGTATCAGCGTTGATCCACGCGGCAACGATGGTAACAGCAGGTATCTATTTGGTAGTAAGATCCAACTTCTTATTTACTTTAGCACCAACTGTACAGGGAGGAATTTTGTTCATCGGATTCTTAACCGCTGCTTTGGCAGGGTTCTATGCACTTCGTCAAAACGATATCAAAAAAGTATTGGCTTATTCTACTGTTTCACAGCTTGGATTTATGTTCATCGCTTTAGGTCTTGGTGCCTATACAACAGCAATGTTCCACGTAATGACACACGCATTCTTTAAAGCGTTATTATTCTTAGGTGCAGGTTCTGTAATCCATGCTATGAGCAACGAACAGGATATGCGTTTCATGGGAGGCCTTAAAAAATATATTCCTCTTACCCACGCTACATTCCTTATCGGAACATTAGCCATCTCAGGTTTCCCTTTATTATCGGGGATGATCTCTAAAGACGAAATTTTAGTAGCAGCTTTCGCTAAAAACCCGATTTACTGGGTAATCTTATTTGTTTTAGCGGCAATGACTGCAACGTATATGTTCAGACTATACTACCTGACATTCCATGGAGAATTCAGAGGTACTGAAGAACAGAAACACCACTTACATGAAAGTCCGTCAAATATGACATTACCATTGATCGTATTGGCAATTCTTTCTGTAATCGGAGGTTTTATCAACCTGCCACACTTCATCGGTCACGGGCATTATGCCAAACTGATGGAATGGTTAAAGCCGGTTCTTACGGAACAAAGCTACAGCCAGATGGAAGCTACTCTTTCAGGAGTACCTTTCAATACTGAAATGATCTTATTAGCAGCTACAGTCTTGATGTTTTTCACTGTATGGTTCATCGTTAGAAATACTTATGTAAGTAAGAAAAAGATGGCTGTTGCAGAGGAAAACTATACCGGATGGGAAAAGCTTTCTGCTAAGAAATTATACGTTGACGAACTTTACAACGCATTGATTGTAAAAACTGTTGAAGGATTAGGACGCGGAGGAAAAATGTTTGATAAGGGTATCTTAGACCGTTTTGTAAACTTTGTAGGTGATGGTGCTGAAGACAGCGGAAAAGCTATGAAGCGTGTACAGAACGGAAATGTAGAGACATATATCCTTATCATGTCTTTAGCGGTGGGAATTATATTAATTGTTAACTTTTTATTACAATAATAATGTCTTGTTTGTTATTAACATTATTACTATTACCTCTAGTAGGTTCGGGATTAGTTTTTGCCTGGAAGAATAATTCCAGCAAATATTTGGCGCTTGGAATTGCATTGGTACAAATGCTCCTTACGTTTTACGTACTTTCGGATTTTGATTTTACTCCGACAGTAGACAGCGTATTGCAGCATGAGATCAATTATCCATGGTCACAATTTATGAAGAGCTCTCTTCACTTCGGTATCGATGGAATGAGCATGCTTCTTTTATTACTGACCAATATTCTGGCTCCAATCATTATTTTATCATCTTTCAACGAAAATGTAAACTATAGAAATACATTCTACGGACTGATTCTATTGATGCAGTTTGGTCTAGTAGGGGTATTCACTTCTTTAGACGGATTGTTATTCTACATTTTCTGGGAAGTAACTTTGATTCCAATTTGGTTCATTGCCGGACTTTGGGGACAAGAAAATAAAAGGTTTGAATTCACTACGAAATTCTTCGTATATACTTTCGTGGGATCATTATTTATGTTAGCCGGATTGATCTATGTGTACAACCACTCTGCATCATTCGCTTTAACAGATTTATATAATGCTCAGCTGAATGAAGTACAGCAGACTGTGGTATTCTGGTTTATTTTCTTTGCTTTTGCAGTGAAATTACCGGTATTCCCTTTCCATACATGGCAGCCTGACACGTATACCTACTCTCCTACTCAGGGATCTATGTTATTATCAGGGATCATGCTGAAGATGGCAGTATATGGTGTAATGCGATACTTACTTCCAATCACTCCGCTTCCGATTGCCGGAATTTCCGGACAGATCGTAATTATTCTTGCTATTGTGGGAATTGTTCATGGTGCATTGATTGCGATCATCCAAACGGATATGAAGAGAATCATTGCGTATTCATCTTTCTCTCACGTAGGATTAATGGTAGCAGGGATCTTCGCTTCAGCAGTAGTTACTTTAAGAGGAACTTTCAATGTAGAAGGAGCTGAAGGAGCTTTGGTACAGACATTTGCTCACGGTATCAACGTAGTAGGTTTATTCTACTGTTGTGATATTTTATACAAGAGATTTAAATCAAGAGACATCAGACAAATGGGAGGTTTAGCTAAAGTAGCACCTAAGTTTGCTGTATTGTTCCTGATCATTATATTAGGTTCAATGGGAGTTCCATTAACCAATGGATTCATCGGGGAATTTATTTTGTTGAAATCGGTTTATGATTTTAACGGAACAGCAGCAGTAATTGCTGGTCTTACGGTAATTCTTTGTGCGGTGTATTTATTAAGATTCTACGGAAAAGCAATGTTTGGAGAAGGAGATGAAGCCGTTTTAAGTACAGCAAAAGATTTATCAGGCGTAGAATTTTCTGTATTGGCAAGTTTAGCGGTTTTTGTGATTTTACTAGGTATTTTCCCACAACCGGTAATCGACATGGTGAGTAGTTCGGTGAAGTTTATCTACCAATCAATGGTAAGTTAATTTGATATTTTAAGAAATGAGTGTTTTAATTATTGTTTTCCTAACGGCAGTTATTGCGTTATTTTCAGGAGTTTTTGAACAAGGAAAATTCGCAAGATACATTGGGATTTTGGGATTAATCATCGCATTGTACGTAAGTTTTATGCCGGAATGTTCGTTTTTCGACCATTACAAGCATATGTATGAGTACAGTGACAATACCGCATTATTCACTAAAATATCAATCGTAACAACATTATTGTTATTCTTCCTGGGCGGTTTTGCTTTCAGCAACCACAGAAGTCACCAGTCAGAATTATATGCATTGATGCTATTCGCATTATGTGGAGGGATCATCCTTTTCGGATACCAGAACCTGGTGACGATGTTCTTAGGAGTTGAGATCCTTTCTATTCCATTATATGTAATGGCTGGAGCTAACAAAACGGATTTAAGATCCAACGAAGCTTCTATTAAATATTTCCTTATGGGTGCATTCGCAACAGGTTTCTTACTGTTCGGGATTGCGTTCATCTATGGAAGTGCAGGAAGTTTTGATCTGTACAAAATCCACGACTTTGGAGTAGCAAATGCTGGAAATGTAATGTTCATCTTAGGAGTATTGCTAATTCTTTGCGCATTGGCATTCAAGGTAGCTTTAGCACCTTTCCATATGTGGAGCCCTGATGTATATGCAGGTTCTCCTTCATTAATCACAGCTTTCATGGCGAGTGTGGTAAAAATCTCAGGATTCTTTGCCCTGTTCAGATTGATGACGCTTGGCTTCGCTGGGGTTACTCACGAATGGATTAATGTTTTAGGGGTATTCTTAATCATTACATTACTTTTGGCAAACGTTATGGGTCTTGCTCAGACGAATGCAAAAAGAATGCTGGCATACTCTTCAGTATCTCACGCAGGATATATCGGATTGGTATTCTTCGGAATGACAAGCCTTTCTACTTATAACCTTGCCTTCTATCTGTTTGCTTACTCTTTATCTACAGTAGGAGTTTTCATGTGTCTGATCTGGGTAGAGAAATTAAAGAGAGAAACGTCTTTCGGAGCTTTCAAAGGATTGGCAAAAACAGAACCTTTATTGGCAACAGCAGCAACGATCTCAATGCTTTCAATGGCAGGAGTTCCGTTAACAGCTGGTTTCATGGGGAAATTTGCTTTATTCTCCCAGGCAATGAACGGTGCTGCATTCTTAGTACTGGTAGCTGTGTTAGGTTCTGCCCTATCCATTGCTTACTATCTAAGACTGATCATTGCAATGTTCTTCTTTAAAGAATCAACATTCAAATCATCAGAAAAAGTAACCCTTACTTACAACATTATTGCAGTAATGGTGATTGCCCTGATTGTTATCCTTGGTATATTCCCGGATATGTTTGCAAGAATGTTCGGATTATAAAATCTGAATTTTAGAATATAAAAAGCACAACTCTTCAGTTGTGCTTTTTTATTATCCTAACAAGGTAATGAATATCTCATCTAAAATGTTACAATTTTTATGTATCATTAAATCTATAATCTGTCTTTCAAAAAACCAATAAGGAATTATAAAATATGTTGCAGAATTTCCCAAAGCACATGCAAATTATATACAATAAAATAAAAATTCCACACGATCAATATTCTGCTTTTTTCATAACTTTACTTTAAATTTTTCAGCTCTTGGCTAATCTCTATAAAAAAGACTCTCCCTTTCAGGTTTATATATCATTCAAAAAATATTTGGATGTTCTGGAACATATCCGCTATAATGACAGACTGGAATACAGAGTGAACTACGCAGAGTCTTTGATTGAAAGCACACGAAACTTTAAAGAGCTCAGAGAAGGCTTCCAGGATACTGCCCTTCTTGAAAAATACGAAGACCTGATCAGACTGCTTCTTGCGGATCTTTTCCCAACAGGCCTTACCAAAAACGAAATAAAGGCGGCAAGCATTCCGCTTTCCAATATCACCTTCAACTATACCGAAAGGTTTAAGGATATTCTGAAAGATGCCGGAAAAGACTTCGAAATAGAACTCAGAAATATTTCAGATAATGAATTTTATGTGTTCTGCTGTTGTCTGATTCTTCAAAGCTACTTTAAAAAAGATATTAAAAGTACGCTTCCGTTTTATTATGATATTCCCAATAAGCAGGGAATCATGAAACATTATAAAATTACGGTCAATTCTGACTTTACGGAAATTACTCCTACAGAAGATGCCAAAATTCCATCTGATGATATTCTGGATATGCTTTTGGAAAATCTGGATGATTTTAAACTCTGGAAAAAGTATTTCCCTTCTCAATCGTGGATATTAAAAGGATTTACGATTATTTCACTGGTAGACTGTACCTCTGAAGTCGCCCTTTCCGATCTGAAATCAAGCATGATTGAAATTGATCCGGAAAATATGAATCCCAACGAAAATCTTACGGAAATTTTCAAATCTTACTTTGATGTTCCGGAATTGAGCTTCGGACTGATGACTTTCAATAAAAAGGAACAGAAGCTGGATAAACTCCCGATTTATGAGAGTCTTCTTACGAATCATATCCTGGATTTCTGGATCAATGCATTTGATGAAGAAACCCGTAAGAGTACCTTCAATAATTTAAATCATAATTCAAAGCCTGTAGTTGTCTCCAATGTAAACAACCTGGACGAAAATGTCAAGCTGCTTCCTTCCTTCAGTATTTTAAAGGATAATAATGTGAACAGCTTCATGGTAATTCCTATCATGAAAGATGGTGAGCTTCTTGCAATCATGGAATTCACCTCTCCTATTGCCGGAAGTTTCAATGGCTTAAAGCTTAAAAAACTGGAGTTTTTCACTGATATGGTTCTCTTCTCTCTGAACAGGTTTTACTTTGAGAAAAACTATCAGATAGAAGCCATTATTCAGCGCGAGTATACAACCATCCATGACAGTGTGGTATGGAAGTTCAGAAATGAAGCTGAGAAATATTTTACAGCATCGCTTGGAAAGAAAATTTATACTTTAAAACAGATTGCATTCAAAAATCTGACACCTTTGTTTGGGGTTTCAGATATCCGTTCTTCTTCTGAAAAACGTTTTAATCTGATGCTGCAGGATCTTAATCAACAAATTGAATGGCTGAATGAAGTTTTGACACTCACCAATTCCGATTCGGAAAAATTTGTACTGGCACTGGATGTTTTTGAGAATGAGATCAACAATGAGATCAAAGCTGATACGGAACAACGTTTTCAGAGATTATTAAGGGAAGAAATTCATCCTTTTTTACAGGGAAAACTGGAAGTAAGAACCTCCAGAGAAATAAAAACAAAAATCAAAGACTACTTTTCACACATCTTTACTTCTACGGATCTGTTTTATCACCACAGGAAAAACCTTGATGACTCTATCACGCTGGTCAACCGAAAACTGGCAGATATGCTGGACGAAAGCCAGGTAAAAGCACAGGAAATTTTCCCGCATTATTATGAAAGATTTAAGTCTGATGGCGTAGAGCATAATCTATATATTGGTTCTACCATCGCTCCTGAGCTGCACTATACTTCAAAAGTAGTTCACAAACTGAGATACTGGCAGCTGAAAACCATCTGTAAAATGGAACTTGAATTTCAGTCTTTCAAAAAGTATCTTCCGGTACCACTTGATATTGCTTCACTGATTTTCGTATATAATGAAAAAATAGACATCCGTTTCAGAATGGATGAAAAACGCTTTGATGTAGATGGAGCCTACAACTCCTATTATGAGATTATCAAAAAGCGTCTGGATAAAGCCCATGTGAAAGATTCTTCAGAACGCATCACCGCTCCCGGAAAGATCACCATCGTTTATTTCGGCATGGAAAACCAGAAAGAATACCTTGACTACATTTCCAAACTCCAGAAAAAAGGAGTTTTGCAAAATGACATAGAATTTTTAAGAGTAGAAGACCTTCAAGGAATTACGGGATTACTGGCATTGAGAGTATCATTTACACTTCCGCAGGAATAAAAATTCCGGAATAGACATCTGACTTATCAATTTTCTTCAATAGAAATACTGATTTCAAACTCTTGCTTTACTGGATATCTATAGATTTTAGCAGAATACCAGTTATTGAGTTCGTTTGACTGAAATAAACGTTCAATTTCTTTCCTGGAAGCATCATCGGTATAGCTTAGAAAATCAATTTTTTCAATCGTATTTTCTTTTCCTACTGTTACGCGAAGCCTGTTTTCTCCTTTCTCTGCATTCGTCTGCACCTTAAAATTTTCAAATAAAATTTTTCGGAAATTGTTTATTCCTCCTTTAAAAGCAGCCTCAGTAGGTCCAAATCTTTCTATATCATCAATACAATTACCATTTTCTTGCTGACACTTTTCCAATGTTGCCAAAGCCACAGATTTTAATGAATCAATTGTTTTTCTTTCTTCTGGGGTAGGTGGAAGTATTTTTATATGCTCTAATGTCGATATATAATGAACTAATGAAACCTTCCTTGATCCACAACCCAAAAGGAAAGATAATAAAATCAGCATCAAAATAGTTTTCTTCATCAGCAATCAACCAATTGATGATCTATTTTAATCCACAAAATAAGTATCCGGCTTCTTCAATTCCCCTTGAGGAATTCCTGCCTGCTCAAAAATAGAAAACTCAATCGTGCGGCAGATGCTGTTTAAAGCAAGATCATTTTCCTCTTCACCAAAAGGTTCTCCAATCTCCTGAATAATAGCGTCAAGAGCAATAAAGGTGTAGCTGATCAATAAAACGATTAAAGGCATCATCCATCCCAAAGTATCTACCAGCCCGAAAGGAAGCCAGAAACAATATAGATACACGGTACGATGCAGCAAAACACTGTAAGCAAATGGTAATGGAGTATTATAAATTCTCTCACACCCACCGGAAATAGTAGAAAACTGGTTCAGCTGATGGTCCATGGAAGTCATGACAATAGTGTCTATATTTCCTTTTTTATTCTGTTCGTTGAGCCAATCTGCAATAAAGCCTAAAATAATATTGGGAATGAATTTTTTATTCTTCACCAGTTCCAGTTGTTCGGGCGAAAGCAATCTCTCAAGATGCTCTGTCCCGGATTTATCTCTCAACTGAAAGTTCAGTGACCAGGAAAATGCAGAAATCAGTTTGATCATTCTCTCTTTTTCCTCTTTAGCTTCTGGAGAAGAATCATTTACTAAGAATAAAATCTGCCTTGTTAATGATCTTGTTTCAATCACAAGTAATCCCCAAAGTTTCCGGCCTTCCCAGAAACGGTCATAGCTTGCAGAGTTACAGAAACCCATAAATATGGCAAGTGCCAGTCCTATCAATGTAAAAATAGTAGGATTAAGATGCACTTTATAATCAAAGATTCTCCCTTTGAAAAAATAGATCGCCAAAGAAAACAGCGTGATGATGGAAAGCTGAACAATAATTTTCTTTAATACGGAGCCTCTCCATATAAATAACATTTTCAGCCAATTCGTACGCTGTCTAACGATCATTTGTGTGGATGTTTATTAATTAAAGACTAAGAAAAGCCGCCCCGAAAGACAAAACGGAAATAATAATTCCTGCCATAAAGATCTTATAGGTAATGGATAAAAGCTTGTATTTCCTGTTAAGAACTTTCCCCAGGTAATACAGATCTTTCACCATAGAATCATAGATATAATCCCTATCCTTAATGAGGTCTTTCATGGCATTGTTATAATCGTCAAACAACATCTGCTGAAAGTTCCCAAAGAACAGCAGGTTTACTTTTCTGTTGGCGATATCCTCAGACGTAAAAGTTGATTTTGTGACATTCGGTTTTGTGGACAGAATCGCAAATATGATCGTCAATACGCTTGATAACAATAATATGAAACTTGGAAGAATCAGATGTGAATTTTTAGGAGCATCCAGCTTCGGTACTAATACAGAAAGACAAACTGAAATAATAATGGCATTTACCGATAAAAGAATATTGGCTTTACTGTCTGCAATATCACTTAATCTTGTATGATTGTTCAGTGTAACTCTGAATAGGGTATCTACACTTCTGTCTGATTTTTCCTTTTCTTTTTTACCTTCCGAAACCTCCTTTTTATTTTCTTTTTTCTCCTCTTCTTTTTCCAGCTTCTTCTCGATTTTTTTAATATTTTTCTTTTTCAGCGGTTCCCAGTTTTCTTTAGCATAATCCGTATAAAAAGTATGCTTATTTTTCAGCATGTCCAGATTTCCGGCATTCCATTCTTCATTGGAAAAACATCTTACATTGGTAAGTTCCCATTCTTTTCTTAAAGCATCGGAAATATCACTGTAATCATGCCCTGCAAAATGGCTAAAATCTGCATCCTTTACAATTTTTTCCAGTAAATTCTGAGGTTCGTAATGTATTTTCGTTGCCAGAATCAGTTTTTCAACATCTGCAATATAGTTTTCAGGATAGTTTTGCTCGTGTAAAAAGGTTTTCATGACCTCTACACTTCTTTCCTCATGGTTCAGCGCACATTCTATATACCCTGTATCATGAAACCATAATGCAACGAGTACCTTCTCCTGATCCTCTTCAGAAACAGGAGTGTTTTTCATGATTTCCTCAGCCTTATTAACTGTATAGGCAGTATGGATAAAATTATGATAAAAATATACTGAAGATAACTTATCTTTGAATAAGATTTCAACATAATTTTTAGCTTTTTGTAAAATGCTCATCCCTGAAATTTTGTTAATGTAAATTTATGAATTTATCCTTTAAAACTCATCTAAAAAATACTTCTATTGTTCTTCGAACGGTAATGTCCGCAGGAGTCCTTTATTCCTGTGCTACCTATAACGTACAAAAGGGCAAAAACTTATTTGAAGTAAAAGATTCCGAAATAAAATCTGAAAATGATTTTAAACTCTTTCTGATTGGAGATGCAGGAAACTCGGATGAAACTCAGGCACAAAAAACACTTAATTTACTGAAAAGTAAGCTGGATTCTGCCAACAGTAACTCTATGCTGGTCTTTCTGGGCGATAATATCTACCCCAATGGGATGCCTAAAGAAACAGATAAAGATTACGCCACAGCGAAACAAAAACTGGAAAACCAACTCTCCATTACCAAAAATTTTAAAGGAAAAACTCTTGTGATTCCGGGAAACCATGACTGGTACAGTGGATTGGAAGGATTGAATACCCAGGAAGGGCTGGTTAAAAAATATCTTGATGATAAAAAAGCATTCCTTCCTAAAAATGGCTGTCCTATCGATGATATCAACATTTCTAAAGATATCAAACTTATTGCTATTGATTCGGAATGGGTGATCGCCAACTGGGACAATTATCCTGGAATCAACAAAAACTGTAATATCAAAACCCGTGAAGATTTTTTCACAGAGTTTAAAGATCTGATCATTAAAAATCAGGGTAAAAAAATCATTGTTGCCCTACACCATCCCATCATCAGCAGCGGAACACATGCAGGATTTAACTCTGCAAAATCTCATCTCTTTCCTTTAAAGAGTAAGGTTCCTGTTCCTGTAGTGGCAAGTGTCATCAATATATTAAGGAGTTCCTCAGGCGCAAGTCCTGAAGATATTAATAATCAACATTATGCAGATCTGGCCAACCGACTAAAAAGTATTGTTCAGGATAAGGAAAATATTATTTTCGTGTCCGGACATGATCATAACCTGCAATATCACGAAGATGGAAATTTAAGACAGATCATTAGTGGAGCAGGGTCTAAAACAGATCCTTCTACCATTGTAGAAAAAACAGACTTTTCCTACGGGGGCAGTGGTTTTGCGGTTTTAAATTTCAGAAAAGATGAAAGCACAGATGTGGAGTATTTTTCTACTAAAGATGCTCAGCTTCAAAAATTGACTCATATTTCCGTGATTTCCAAACCGGATGTGTTTGTCAATAATTTCCCAAATTCTTTTCCTGCAACATTCTCTTCAACTATTTACCCGGTACCGCTTACCGAAAAAAGAAAGTTTTACCGTTGGCTTTGGGGAGATCATTACAGAAGATATTATGGAATTCCCATTGAAGCTCCAACAGCTAATCTTTCAGAATTGAACGGAGGATACATTCCTTTCAGAGAAGGTGGAGGAAACCAGTCCAACAGTTTGCGATTGAAGTCTGCAGACGGACAGGAATTCGTGATGCGCGGCGTGAAAAAAAGTGCGATCCGTTTCTTAAATAATATGGCTTTCCAGAAAAGTACACTGGGAGAAGAACTTGCAGATACGTATCCTGAAAAATTCTTACTTGACTTTTATACCACCAATCATCCATTTACACCGTTTACCATTGGGAATATGTCTGAAAAACTGGGTATTTTCCACAGTAATCCAAAACTGTACTACATTCCTAAACAACGCGCTTTGGATAGATATAACGAAAATTACGGGGATGAAATGTATATGATTGAAGAACGTTTTTCTTCAGATCCTAAAACATTGGCTTATCTTGATAATGCAAAAGATATTGTTTCTACCGATGATGTATTAAAAAACCTCAGCAAGAGTAATAAATATTCTGTTGACAGAGAATCTTATATCAGAGCAAGGTTATTTGATATGCTTATCGGAGACTGGGACAGACATTCAGACCAATGGAAATGGGCGCAATATGAAGAGGGTGATAAAGTGATTTATAAACCCATTCCAAAAGACAGAGATCAGGCATTCAGTAAATATGATGGAGCAGCCTTTAAAATCATTATGAATGTTCCTGCTATCCGTCATATGAAAACCTTTACAGAAGACATCAGCAGTGTAAAGTGGCTTGCTATGGAACCTTATCCGATGGATCTTGTATTCTTAAAAGGTTCAGATCAGAATGAGTGGGAAACCCAGGCAAAATATATTCAGGAACATCTTACGGATGCGGATATCGATGATGCTTTCCATAACCTCCCGAAAGAAGTGCAGGATGACACCATTGCTGAAATCCAGAGAAAACTGAAAATAAGAAAAACAAAGCTACAAAGCTATGCAGCTCAATACTATGATGTATTGCTGAAAAAAGTTCCTTTGGCAGGAACGGTAAACCCTGATAAGTTTGTCATCACCAAAAACGGACATTCTGTGATGGTACAGCAATACAAGCTTGGTAAAAATAAAGACCAGAATGAACTTGTTTTTGAAAAGACGTATAATGATTCGAAAACAAAAGAATTATGGATCTACGGACTTGAAGATGATGATACTTATGTAGTAACAGGAAGCGGAAGTCCTAAAATGAATATCAGACTGATTGGCGGATATAACCATGATACCTATAATGTTGCGGATGGAAGAAAAGTGAAAATCTATGATTTTAAATCTCAGAAAAACACTTACAATTCCGGAAATGCAACCAAAAACATTACGGATGATTATGACATCAACAGCTATAATTATAAGCACCCCAAATATAATTCCGTTGCAGGATATCCAAACCTGGATTACAACCCGGATGATGGTGTCATTGTAGGAGTTTTAGCTAATTATACGGTGAATAATTTTATCCGTGATCCATTTACTCAAAGACACAGTTTAAAAGCTAATTTTTATACAGCAACTGCAGGATTTAGCCTGACTTACAAAGGGGTATTTAAAAAGGCAATCTCAGGTTGGGATATCAATCTTGATGCATTTTATACAACTCCGAGGTTCTCTCAAAACTTCTTTGGACTTTCCAATGAAAGCGAGTATGATAAGGAGGATACAGAACGAGAATACAACAGAGCCAGAATATCTAAGTTTAACTTCGCTCCCTCTATTTCTCAAAAGAGCTGGATGAACCTCAGCCATCAGTTTCAACTGACTTTTGAAGATAATAAAGTACAGAGAAAAGCTGACCGTTTCATCAATCAGTCACCGGATGTCAGACCTGGTGTATTTAACAGCCAGCAGTTTGTGGGAGCCAATTATACCTTTGGCTATAAAAATGCAGATAATGCAGCCTTCCCTACTCTTGGACTGGAATTTATGCTGAATGCAGACTGGAAAGCAACACTTTCTGATTTTAATAAGAATTTCGTAACCGTAAAAGGAAAGCTTGCCATTGACCACAGGATTGATAAAAAGGGAACATTTGTGTTCGCTAATTCCAGCAATGTGATGTGGATTAATAATAATAATTTTGAATTTTATCAGGCTGCAGCTATCGGAGGTAATAATGGAATGAGAGCCTTCAGAAATGAAAGATTCTCAGGAAGATCCTATTTTACCAATAACTCAGAAATCCGATGGGATTTTGGACGGGTAAGAAATAATATTGTTCCTGCGAACATGGGAATTCTTATCGGATATGATATTGGCCGTGTATGGAATGACAATGAAAACTCTAGAAAATGGCATCAGTCTGCCGGTGCCGGAGTATGGCTGAGTATTGTGGAAATGATGTCTGCGAGGTTGAATTATTTCTATGGCTCAGATGGTGGAAGAATTTCTGCCGGAGTGGGAATGAAATTTTAATCTGATAAATTAAAAAAAACAATTCTCATTTTCGAACAGGTACTGCAATCCAACACTCAACATAAAACACTGTTTAACAACATATTAAACTATTTAAAATAAAAAATTTGAAAAAATTTCAATTTTAATAAAATTTAATAATTCAAATTTTCAACTCACATTTTTTACTGATAAAATAAATATGGCCTTTAATTAAAGGCCATATTTTCAGCTATATAAGTCAAAACCAGACATAGTTCAATATGATTATCAATTCCTTAAAAAATAGACATTTTAAAAACATTTTATATTTGTGGCAACAAAAAATCAACAAATGATGAAAAAAAAACTATTGTATATGGCTTTATTTGTCATGTTCATTCAGTTAAATGCACAGATAGGGATTAAGACACCGACTCCCCAACATACATTGCATGTCAACGGTTCACTGCAGGTGGTTAAAGATCTTAATGTGGGTGGAGATGACAGAACAAAGGGAAATTCCGGAAACAAAGGTGAAGTTTTAATGTCAAATGGAGCAGGTAATGCACCTGTTTGGAAAACAATTGAGTCAGAAAACTTTCTAAAGGTGGTTTATGTCGGAAACAAAACAGACATCAGCCCAGCCAGTGGAAGTTATACAGGTACGCATTCTACACCAGTCAATACCCATGAAAGTTATTCACAGACCTATGTTTTTAATGTGAGTAATAAGATCGATACGGCTTATTTAACTTATAATTCTACAACAGGGCTTTTCACAGTAGTAAAACCTGGATTTTACAATATTGTTCCTTATGCTACTTATGATCTTAATTTAAATCCATCAGGACAAACTGCAGGAACAGCTAACTCATACATACAAAAAGTTTCTCCTGCACTCACAACGTTAGCAGGCATATCTACGGGCCATGGAGAGCGTACAACGGGATTGAATCATAATCTTTCCTCTATTAACTTTTTCAATGCAGGAGAAACATTCAGAATACGCTGCCGTTATACTCAGAACTTCAGATTATCCAGCGGAAATATTCATATCTCTTACCTTACTCCCTAAGGACTACAAACGTCAATCACTTCATTAACATTTCATATATTTAAAAACCCCACAGATTTCTCTGTGGGGTTTGAATTTTTATAGAGGTTTGTTTATTACAAAGAAAAAGTATACACATTTCCACCTTCATCTTTCCCTTTCTCATCTGCGATCATTAATGTCTTATCATCAAAGAATACAACGGCTTCCTTCTGAGAATTATGATGTAAAGGGATTTTCTGGATTTTTGCAGTACTGAAATTGTCTGCTGTAAATCCGGTAAGAACGTGAACATTTTTATGGGTAAGCAATACAATCTTATCTTTTGTACTGTTGATGCTGGCAGAGGTAATAGCAGCATCGTTATACCCTCCATCAAGTTTTAACCTTCCTATTAACTTTGCTTCAAAATCGCCTTCTTTATTGGGTACCTGGAATACAAGGAAAGTTCCATCAAAACCTTTGCTTCTGTTTTTGGTGAATAAGTAAAAATTTCCGTCCATTTCCACAAAACCTTCACAATCGTACAAAAGATTTGATTTTTTGGGAGGAAACTCCGTCTGTCCCTGATAATGGAATTTTGTAGTCTGAACAACCTTGGCCGCAATTTGTTTGGTATCTTTCAAATCTGTTTTTAAGATGGCCAGATCCTGTCGGTTATTGTCATTATTCCCAAAATCTCCGATATAAATATTTCCCTGGGGATCAGATATGATATCTTCCCAGTCTGTATTTTCAGCATTTTCTACCGGTATTTTTGCCAGCATATCGCCTTTATCACTTAGCCCGTATATTGCATTTTTATTTCCTCTGTCTTCTATCGCCCAGATTGTTTTCTTGTCCTTTGACAAAGTAATTCCGGAAACTTCCTTCAACTTCTTGGGTAAGGAAAACTGTACTTTCAATTCGTCTTCCTTAGCAGGAGAATTCTGGGCTTTTGGATTGCAGCTTAACAAAAGCAAGGCGGGTAAAATAAGAAAGCGTAACATATTTATATTTTATTTTTTTAACTGAATATAAGAAGCATTAATTGTTCCAATCGGCAACTATGAAAGTTTTTTTGCCTTTTCCCAAAGAACATCCATTTCTTCCAGAGACATATCTGCCAGTTTTAAATCCTGTTCCCCGGCAAGGCCTTCCATCTTTTGAAATCTTGAAATAAACTTCAGATTGGTTCTTTCCAACGCAGAATCGGGATTGATTCCTGAAATTCTTGCATAATTGATAAGTGAGAAGAAAACATCCCCCAACTCCTGTTCTTTTTTATCCAAATCCGTTTCAGCATGAAACTCCTGAATTTCTTCATCTACCTTTTTCCAGGCATCTTCTGCATCATGAAACTCAAAACCTATTCCTTTCACCTTATCCTGAATTCTGTAAGCTTTTACCAAACTTGGAAGACTTTTCGGAACTCCACCTAAAATAGATTTGTTTCCTTCTTTCAATTTTAATTTTTCCCAGTTCTGTTTCACTTCTTCCTCATCTTTCACATCAACATCTCCATAGATATGAGGATGACGGAAAATCAGCTTTTCATTAAGGGAATTGATAACATCTGCAATGTCAAAACTTCCTTTTTCAGAACCGATTTTAGCATAAAAAACCAAATGAAGCAAAACATCACCCAATTCTTTTTTTATTTCCTGTAAATCTTCCTGTAAAATAGCATCTGAAAGTTCGTAGGTTTCTTCAAGGGTAAGATGGCGAAGTGATTGGAATGTCTGTTTCTGATCCCATGGACATTTTTCACGCAAATCATCCATAATATCCAGTAATCTTCCGAAGGCCTCCAGTTTCTCTTGTTTCGTATTCATAAATAATGGTAAATTCAATCTTATACAAATGTAAGGGATATTCGGACATCATTACAAACGTTGGAAGTAAAAGTTGCGAAGTGCAGAATCCGGATAGATTCAATATGTAAACCTAACAGGTTCTCAAAACCTGCTAGGTTTGGAATATTAGCATCAATTATTTTTTGCCTTGAAAAAAACAAAAAACCTTGTCCGGAAATTCCAGACAAGGTTTTGTATTTTTAATTCAAAAATGAATTATCCTTGTTTTCTGTGTGTACTTTTCGGAGCTGATTTTGCAGCTGAAGTAGCTTTTACTTTTGGAGCGGCTGGCTTTTCTGCTTTTGGAGCCGCTTTCTTAGCTTCTTTTTCAATGCTTACTTCTTCAGCTGGTTCTCCTTCCAAAGTTTCAGGCTCTGCTTTTACAAAGCTATCAGGAGTAATATATCCTGCTTTCTGAAGAATGTTATACCATTGAGCCAATTTCTTGATATCAGAAGAATATACTCTTTCTGTATCATAGTTAGGAAGTGATTCCAGCATAAAATCTTTCAGATCTGCATCAGAAGATTTGTGAGAGATTGTTTCCTTATAATCGTTGTTTTTAGCAATATTTTCAAATACTTCAAACAAAGGAACTTCTTTCTCAAATGTAAACATGGCAATATTATCCAATAAACTTACCTGGCTTGAGTTTCCAATGCTTACTTTTTTCTTTGAGGTAACATCTTCAATGATGAATCCGTTTCTTAATTGAGAAACTAATTTGAAAAGTCCTGGTTTTCCAGAAATTGAAATTATTTTTTCTAACAGCATAATTTTATTTTTTGTAAATTCTGCAATCAGCACTAGCTTTTTGCTTTTTATTATTCGTTTTAATCCTTATTTAATTATTTTGGAAATCTCATTTTGTAACCGATGTTCACGTCACCCTGAGAGATTTTGGTCAGCTTACCTTTTACGAGTTTCTTCTTCAAAGCGCTCAGGTGGTCGGTAAACAGAACTCCTTCAATGTGGTCATATTCATGCTGAATTACGCGGGCTCTAATATCGGAAAAAGTTTCTGTATGTTTCACAAAATTTTCGTCATAATATTCAATAACGATTGTTCCTTTTCTTTTCACATCTTCTCTTACATCCGGAATAGAAAGACAGCCCTCATTGAACTTCCATTCTTCCCCTGACTCTTCAAGAATCTGCGCATTAATGAATACTTTTTTGAACTCCGCCAACTCATCTTTAATATCTTCATAATCCTCATCTTCTGCAAGAGGCGTCACATCTATTACAAACAGACGGATATCCAAACCAATCTGTGGCGCTGCAAGACCTATGCCATTTGCACTGTACATGGTTTCGAACATGTTATCTATCAGTTCCTGTAATTCGGGATAATCTTTGTCTATATCTTTTCCCACTTTTCTCAAAACAGGATCCCCAAAAGCTCTTATCGGTAATATCATCTTAATCTTTGTTCTAAAAAATTCTGCAATATAATTGTTGCACTTACTTTATCTATTAATCCTTTTTCCTGCCTCTTTTTCTTGTTTTTTCCACTTTGGGAAATAAAAAACGAAGCCATTTTGGAGGTAAATCTTTCATCAAAACGGTGAACTGCAATATCCGAAAATTCTTTTTTAAATTCTTCTATGAATTTTAAAATATCGGTTTCCACTTCTGAAACATTCCCTTTCAAATCTATGGGAAGCCCAACTACTACTTCATCCACCTTATTTTCATTGAAATATTTTTTCAAAAATTCCATTAAAAAACGGTTCTCCACAGTCTCCAGCCCACTGGCTATAATCTGCATATCATCGGTTGCAGCGATACCACAACGAGCCTTTCCGTAGTCTATTGCAAGGATTTGTCCCATAAGTTTGCAAATTTAGTAAAATTTACTGATTTTATTCATAACGCAGTTTTTTTATATAAATCATGTTTTATTCCATTATTTTTTTTATAATTTTAATCTTCCAAAAAACAATTATATGAAGAAACTCATCCTCGTTAGACATGCAAAAAGCGATTGGCCGGAGGAAACGGAGGACTTTGACAGACCTTTGGCAGACAAAGGTTTGGAGGATGCTATGCACATGTCCAGATTCCTGAAAAACAATAATATTTCCATTGATCATTTTGTGTCCAGCCCCGCGGTTCGTGCACTGAATACCTGTAAAATCTTTAATCAGGCCTATCAGCTGAACTGTTCAACTGATGAAAAACTATATAACCCTTCGGAAAGAAGCTTTGAATCTGTAATTTATGATCTGGATGACAACCTGAATTCAGTTGCGTTCTTCTCTCACAATAATGGAATTTCCAATTTTGCCAATTCCATTTCTGAAGATATTTTCCATTTTCCCACTTGCGGAGTTGCAGGTTTTGAAGTAGACTGTGAATCCTGGTCAGAATTCGATGGTGCTAAAAAGAAACTTCTTTTCTTTTATGAACCAGGGAAAATATAATTTCACTTTTCTATTTTTTTATGTCACAATAATTACCCTTCTTTTCTCTTGTCAGAAACAGAAGAAAAATTACTATGAATCTATTGCATTCAATGACATCAAACTTTCCTCTTCTCCCAAACCCGGAAGCTGGCGGTATAATCATGATGAACATTTCCAGACATTTGAAGATTTTCAAAAATTAAAAAAGATAAAACCACAGCCCGGAACAAATATCATTTATCTACAGCCGATAGGAACATTCGATGAACTTCAGAAAAAAGAAATAATCCTCACAAAGGAATATTTAAAAACATATTACCAACTGGAGACCAAAATACTACCAGCACTGCCTAACACTATATTTCCTGAAAATGTAAGAAGAATTTCGAAGGAAGGGAATGAACAGATTCTTGCAGAATATGTACTGGATAGCATTCTGATCAAAAGAAAACCTAAAGATGCTGTAGTAGTGATGGGAATTACAGAAAAAGATCTTTTTCCAAAACCGGAATGGAACTATGTTTTCGGACTGGCATCTTATGAAAAAGGTGTAGGGGTAACGTCAATGTATAGATTTGCAAACGGTCATTTAAGCGATTCCAACTTTAATGAGAGTTTTCTGAGATTAATAAAGATCAGTTCTCATGAGATCGGGCATATGTTTGGAATAAGCCATTGTCTGAATGCCAACTGCGTGATGAATGGAACCAATACGCTTACTGAAACAGATTATCACCTCGCAAGAGCATGTTCACTCTGCCAGAGAAAACTCAATTCAAGTATCCATTATGATCCTAAGAAAAGACTTCGTGAATTGAAAAATTTCTTTGAAAAGCAACATCTTAACACAGAACTTTCCCTATCACAGCAAGACCTGAATCTTGTACAATAAACCAACATCCTTTTACCGACTGCCTATTTCCCTCCTCCAGAGGTGGCAAAAAATTTATTTTTTGAAGGGGTGATTAGCTTCGACTAAAGCCATTATCGTTGTAAACATGAAAAAACGGTCTTCCTTCTTGAACTGGTGTTCGTAACCTTTCAGCTTATGCTCAGGATGATAGCCCGTTTCTATTGAATTATTTCAGTTCTTATTTTCAATGATCATTAAAATGAGTGTTATTTGTGAATAAATTTGTGGCATTCGAGGTTAACAAACAAAAAAAGAACGGATCAAAGCCCGTTCTCTATAAAATATCTTATGTAATTTCGATTTTATTTCTTCTTCAAATCCAGATCATCAAAATCAAAACTAAAATCCGTCACATCAGAGATCGCTTTTAATTTTGCAGATTCTGCTTTTCCGTTTTCGTCATAGCTGAAAATAATATAGGCATCTGCATCATAGCTTCTGTCGTCCCATTTAATAATAAAAGAATTATTAGAGTATGGAAGTAATTCTCCTTTTAATCTTGGAGAGTTTTTGCACGAAATTCTGTAGCTATTTCCCTGCTGAGCAATCTCTACATCACCAAACCAAATATCATTATATGTCCCTGTGAACTGTTCTGCTTTTGGCTGCAGTGCTTTTTCTTTTTTGAAGGCTTCGGATTTTGCAAAAGCATCTTTCTTTTGTTTGCTGAATTCGGCTTCCATTTTAGCCATTCTTTCGCCATAGGTTTTCAGCCAGTTTCTATCGGCTACCCCAAGATAAGAATCTTTCACGGTATTCGTAATAGTATTGAAAGCGGCTCCTGACTGTTGGTTCGTCAAGACTACAATTCCCAGTTTCATATCCGGAATTAAAGTAAATTGAGTAACCGTTCCGATCAATCCACCGGTATGCTGCACCTGCTTGTGTCCTTTAACATCACTTAAAAACCATCCTAAACCGTATCCATAGAAACTTGTATCATAAGGATTTTTTGCAGCCACTCTATCCGGAATCTGCAGACTCCAAAGTTGTTGAACATTCTTATCCGAAACCAGTTTTTTACCATCTTTTGTGGTGAAATTATTCAACAGACATTCCGCCCACGTGGTCATGTCTTTAATGTTACTCATAATTCCTCCTGCTGCATTGCCCGTCTCATTCCAGTCGTGAGGAACAGCAATTGCTTTTCCGTCTACAGGAGCGTGTGCATCAATTTTATTAGCTATAGCTTTTGCTCTGTTATAGCTTCCGAAACTTGAAGTCATGCCTACAGGCTTCATAATTCTTTGCTCAATAAATTCTGCCCAGCTTAATCCGGAAACTCTGTGAATGACCTCTCCGGCTACAATAAACATGATATTGTTATAATCCAATTTTGTTCTGAAAGGATTTTCCGGTTTCAGGTATCTCACATTATGAACAATATCACTAACAGTCAAGTTTCCTCCTTCCGGAAAGAACATAAGATCTCCCTGGCCAAGTCCTAATCCTGCTCTGTGAGTAATAAGATCTTTGATTGTTACATTTTGAGAAACGTAGGGATCGTACATTTGAAACTCTGGAATATATTTTGAAACTTTATCATCCCAGTTCAGTTTTCCTTCATCTGCTAAGATGGCTAATGCTGTACAGGTAAAGCCTTTTGAGTTGGAAGCAATCCCTACCAGCGTATTGTCATCCATTGGCTGCTTTGTTGTAAGAGAACGTACCCCAAACCCTTTGGAATAGATCATTTTACCACCTTTCACAATTCCTACCGACATTCCCGGTACATCAAAGGTTTTCAGGGTATTTTGGATCAGTTCGTCCAGCTTTTTTTCTTCAACCTGTGCATTGGCCAATCCTACGGTCAAAAGAAAAATGAAAAAAGAAAGTTTCTGTTTCATTGTTTATTTTAATTTTCCCAAATTTACTAAATATTAAACGATGCTCATTTTAGCCCATGCTAAAACTTTACGATAAATCAGTTGTATTCATGAAAAAGCCTATTTGTATCTGTATTTTCTCTCTTTTCGCTATCATTGGGGTCAAAGCCCAGGACAGAACTTCAAACCCTTTACTTTTGCAGACCTGGAATCTAAGTAAAATGGACACTTATATCTATACTTACGAAAAACAGGATGGTTTTGAGGCAAGAAGAGAAGGAATCAGATTTCAGAAAAATGGAAAAATCACAGGAAATCTGATTAAATCTACCTTAAGATATGATACCCTGGAAGAACCTGTAAATAAAAAAAACGAAAAGCCAGACCGTTATATCGGGAGCTGGAAAAAAGCTTCAGATTCTACAGTAACGTTGGTTTTCCCTTCTAATACCAATATGACCGGTACTTTTGTTATTTCAAAGCTTACAGAGAATCAACTGAAACTTAAAAAGGTCTTCAGTGCAGATATTGAAAAGAAACTTGATTCTATAAGGAAAACAAAAAATATTACTGATTAGCTTCTCCTGTGAATTGATAAAAGCTTCTTTATATTTGCAGTCTTAAAAAAATTAAAATGTTAGTAAACAAAATATTGGCTTTCTTCTTATTGATGATAAGCTGTAATTTATATTTTTGTCAGGATGTAACCATCAAAGACGATAAAGTTTTACTGGATGGGAAGCAGATCCTGAAGGCTGAAAAAATTAATGTGGCACAATATTCTTTTTTCTCTATGAAAAACGATGAGGAAGTTCTTCTTTACCGATATATGGATAATGAAACGCCAAGCTATGTAAGTGATGATTATTTTATCCTGAATTTTCTGACAGAAAAGGTAAAGGTAAAATCTACTGATATCGGTAAAATTGCCAATTTCATGAATTCTAAAAAAGGAATGGAAAAGTTGGTAAAATGGTTATTGAAAGAAAGAGTGATCAATCATGACGGAGAGCTTAATGCGGATCGCGTAGCCATTTTCAAAGATAAATACAACGAAAATATTACTGAAATAATCCTTAGATAATGACACAAGTTCTTCTCCTCTCCGACTCTCATTCTTATATTGATGATAGAATTCTGGAATATGCTTCTCAGGCTGACGAAGTATGGCATTGTGGAGATTTCGGAAGTATGGATGTGATTGAACAACTGGAAAAAATAAAACCATTGAGGGGTGTTTACGGAAATATTGATAATGCTAAAATTCAGGCAGAATTTCCGGAAGTGAACCGTTTCTTCTGTGAAAAACTGGAAGTTCTGATGATCCATATCGGAGGTTATCCAGGAAAATATACTCCACTTACGAAAAAGGAAATTGCAGAAAAAGCTCCGAAATTATTTATTTCAGGTCATTCCCATATTTTAAAAGCAATGTATGACCAGAAAAACAGTCTTCTTCATCTCAACCCGGGAGCTTGCGGAAAACAGGGTTGGCATAAAGTGAGAACAATGATGCGCTTTGTGGTGGATGGTGAGGAAATCAAAGATCTGGAGGTCATAGAACTGGGACCAAGAGTGTGATGAGGAAGAGTGTGTGAAAGTTGGAGGGTTTGAGTGTTGAAGAGTTCGAAGGTAGAGGAGTTTGTGTTCATCCGTTTTACTTTTTACCTTTGCACAAATAATGGCTCACAGAAGTCTTGAAAAATATGAAAATTGGCGATAAGGTTTCGGTAGTAGATGAAGATTTAAGCGGAGTAGTTACTTCCGTGAAGGGTAATATTGTCGTTTTTAAAGACGAATATGGTTTTACTCATCAGTATCCCAAAGAAAAACTGGTTCCTAAAGATACTGATCTTTATGAAAATATCAGAGTCGTAAGAAAAGAGGAGCCTAGAAAAATCATTTCTAAAAAACATCAGAAAAATCATTTGGTTTTAGACCTGCATTTTCATAATTTGGTAAAGAATCCCAATGATTATGACAGTTTTGAAAGATTGTTTATTCAAAAGGAAAAACTGATTGAAGTGATTGAGTTTTGCAGAAAAAACAATCTGAAGAGACTTGAAATTGTTCACGGCATTGGCGACGGAACTTTACAGAGGATGGTTCGGGATGTATTGGAAAGCCAGGTTAATATTGATTTTTATAATAAGGAAATACTTCACCATCAATCGGGTGCGGTAATGGTAGAATTTCACTAAATTTGCAGGAATTGAAATATGAACGTACTTAATTTACTTTTTACCAAAGACGGATTAATCTATCAGATTGTTAAAAACAAAAACATTCTGGAAGAAAAGTCTTATTTCGTTACTGAAGAGACACCAGCCAGTCTTATTGACCAAAAGCTGGATGAAGTTCTTATAAAGCAGCGCTATGACGAAATCCATGTGATTTCAGCATTGAACCACTTTACCCTGATGCCCGAAGGTTTTTCTGAGCATGATGCAGGATTTGATTTAATTGCCTTCAATGCTCCTACCAACAGAGAGAAAGAAGAACTGATGCTTTCTATCAACAAAAAATTCAATATTCAGTTTTATTATACGTTCCCGAAAAACTACTATAAGAAAATAAAAGAACTGGCAATACCGGTTCATTTTAATTTCTCCGGGGAAAAGTTTTTAAGTTCAATCAATAATAAAACGAATAAGGAAATTCATATCAATCTGTATCACAATCAATGTGAGTTTTTTGCGATTGATAATAAGAAAATCATCCTTTATAATAATCTGGATGTCAATTCTGAAGTAGATTTCCTTTACTTCATTATGTTTACATTGAGCAAGATCGGTTTTGGAATCAATGAAACCAGCTTTTATGCTTATGGAGAAACGACGGAAAATGAAACGTTTATTTCCGAACTTCAGAAATTTGTTAAAAATCTGAAAATTGTCTTTGACAATATTCCCAATAAAAATTTTATATTAAATTAAAAAAGGTACTGCCAGAACGCAGTACCTTTTTTAATCTTCATCATTATTATATCTAGAATAATGTGTATCCCAGGATAATTGAAAAGTTTTGATAAGATGTATCTTGTTGATCCAGCTTAAGTAGATCTCTTTTTGTATGTACATTCAACTCAACACTATATTTGTCATTGTATTTATAACCTATTCCAAGTCCTAAATTCATTCCGGATTCAATTTTATATTTTTCCTTAGCATAGTTATATATTTCATAGGTCACTTCTGAATCTCCCATTGGAATATCAAATATCGCCGACGCATTGAAAAACAATTTTGATTTTTCATTCAAAAACGCATAATATCTTACTCCTACAGGAATCTCAATAGATGAGTACTTTACCGAAGATTTATTTGATACTTTTTCGCCTAAAATAGTACTTGTAAATACTTCTTTATCAGCTTTAAAATATTGATAGGTAGGTTCTGCAATAATTGACCATTTGTTATTATTGAACGGTAGTACAAACTCTGCTTCAATGCCCATTCTAAAATTAGTTTTACTTCCGTAATCAGAATCGAAAACATTATTAAGCGAATTATTCTTAATATCTAAAGATGAAAAATTAATTCCTGGTCTTACAGATAAATGAAATATTTTTTTATTTGCTTTTTTTTCATCAAAACTTTTATAGTCTTCATTTCCACAAGTATTCAACTTAATAAAGACAGTTTTCAGGCTACTCTCTCTGTATTCCAACTTTGAAAATTGTGATGCTGTAATATTACCACAGTCCGATAAAGTTTTTAATTGATTTTGGTACGTATTATTTTTACCCACCTGGGAACTTGATATCTGGTATCTTTTAAATATTAAAGGTTCTATTTCATTTTCTTTTTGATAAAAAAAACGCTCCAGATACTCACTGGCATATTTATACAGAGTATATTTCCCTTCGATAACCGTTTTAAGTAGCACTGTCTTTTTAGTAAAATGAGGTTTTTCATCCTCCGTTAAAGCATTGATATCATCACTGGACATATCAACATTCACTTCTGCTTTTACATATTTCACTTTGCCTTCTATCTCAAAACTTTTAATGTTATCAATAGTATATGTTTTAACGGAAGGGTTATTTTCTTGTCTAAAGCTAATCTGAGAGGGAGAGTCTTTCCAATCAAGATTCTTTATCAACCCTTCAATTTTCTCTCCATTGCTATTGATTACATAGCCTTTTTCAAAGTTATTTTGTGCAGATAATGTTAAACTTAGAACAACACTGAACAAAAATGTGTAAAATGATTTATTCATGATTATTATTTTCAAGGCGCAAAAGTAAACATTCTATCGAAATAAAAATAAATACTTCCTTGTTTCTTTTTTATTTGTCAACATTTAGTAATTTCGCTGTCTATAATAATTTCAGTATGTTCAGAATAATATCAGGCAAATGGAAAGCCAAAAAAATTGCAGCTCCTAAAAACTTTGAAGTAAGACCTACCACCGATTTTGCGAAAGAGGCTTTATTCAGCATTCTGGAAAATAAATACGATATGCAGTCGATTTCCGTGCTTGATCTTTTTGCAGGAATTGGCTCTATCACCTTTGAATTTGCTTCCAGAGGATGTCAAAATGTAACGTCTGTAGAATTGAATCCGAAGCATACCGCCTTTATAAATACCACTGCATCTGAGCTTGACATGGCACTTCAGATCAATGTACAGCGAGGAGATGTTTTCGACTGGCTAAAAAAATTCAGAAATAAAAAATCTTTTGAGATTGTTTTTTCTGATGCTCCTTTTGAAATGGAAGAGAAAAAATACCACGAGCTGATTTCTCTTGTTTTAAACAATAAATACCTGAAGGAAAACGGAGTTCTTATTGTAGAGCACCAAAGTCGTATGAAACTTGACCATCCCAATTTAATAGATACCCGAAAATACGGAAACGTAAGTTTCAGTTTTTTTGAACCCAATAAAGAAGATAATCAGGAACTTTAATTCCTGATTATTTTTTTTGATATGACCGGAGATTCTTCGCCCCATTTTGTTATAGCTTCTAAAACAGGTAAAAGCGTCTTTCCAAAGTCCGTTAATTCATATTCTACCACTAAAGGAGGTTTTTCTGTAAAAACTTTTCTGTCCACAATTCCGTCTTCTTCCAGTTGTTTTAGCTGTAAACTCAATGTTCTTTCCGTAATAGTAGGAATGGATTTTCTTATTTCATTATAACGCTTCGCTCCTCCAATAAGGTGGTGTAAAATTACTGCTTTCCATTTCCCTCCGATAAATTTCATCGTAACGCTGGTACAGCAGGGATAGGATTTATTATCTATTGTATACATTTTTATACTATCATTTTTTACCGTTATTGCAAAGTTATGAAACTTAAATTAATTTTGTAACTATAAAAATGATAGTATAAAATTATGAACTTTTTAGACCAAATGAAAAACAGGTATACTGTAAAAAAGTATAATCCACAGGGAAAAATCAGTGAAGAACAAATTGCAATGCTTCAGGAGATTTTAAACTTAAGTCCTTCCTCCATTAACAGCCAGCCATGGAATTTTATTTTCGTTAATGATCCGCAACTGAAAAAGGAATTGGGTGACAAGTCTTATTTTAATAAAGAAAAAGTACTGGATAGTAGTCATGTAATTGTTTTTCAAGTGATCAGAAACATAGAAAACTTTGAAAAGCAAATTGAAGAAAACCTTCCTGAAGGTTCTGTTAATTATTACCGAACGATGGTAAAACCTCAGGGAGAAGAAGCAATAAAATCATGGCTTGGTCATCAGGTATATTTATCATTAGGAGTTCTTTTGTCTGCATGCGCAGCAATGGGAATAGATTCTACTCCAATGGAAGGAATTGAACCGGAAGGTTATGATGCTATTCTGAATAATGAAAAATATGAAACCTTATTTGCCGTAGCCATCGGACAGAGAGATGAAGCAGATGCTAATCAGCCGAAATTCAATCCGAAGAAAAGGCTGAATGCTGAAAAAGTAATTATAGAGGCGTAACATAAACACAAATTTCACAATCTCTTTCACAAAGGCCTAATAAAAAAGTCTGCTTCAATATGAGGCAGACTTTTTATTTATAATACTTTCAATTCTAAATCGATGGTTTTTCCAAAGAACTTCTTGGAGATCTTTTCAAAATTCTTGGTAAGATCGGAAAGGTAGAAGTGATAATTCGGCTGGTGATTGTTATCATTTAAAAGACTATACTTATCCAGAATAATCTTCAAATGGTTAGCCACAATATTCGGAGAATCTATTACACGGACTCTGTTTCCATAATACTGCTTGATTTCATCTATTAAAAGAGGATAATGGGTACAGCCCAGAATCAAGGTCTCAATATTCTTCAGTTTACTGTTACTCAAGTAATTGTAGATTATAGCATGAGTAATTGGATGGTTTTTAAATCCTTCTTCAATGGCAGGAACCAGTAATGGTGTTGCCAGTTCATCCACTTTGATCCATTTATTATGTTTTCTGATGCTCTTTTTATATAATCCTGAATTCACGGTTGCTTTGGTAGCAATGACGCCTACATTATTATGGATTTCGTATGATACTTTTTCAGCAACAGGGTTAATAACGTCTATTACAGGTACTTTTCCCGCAACAGACTGCATCACTTCATTTAAAGCATTAGCTGTTGCCGTATTACAGGCAATGACAATGGCTTTACAGTTCTGCTCCAGCAGAAAATTGGTGATCTTTGTAGAATATTCAATAATCGCTTCCTTGGATTTTTCTCCGTAAGGAAGGTGCTTTGTATCTCCAAAGTAAATAAGGTCTTCGTGAGGCAGAAGTCTTTTAATTTCTTTGGCAACGGTAAGACCTCCTACTCCACTATCAAAAATTCCGATAGGCTGGTTGGGTGAAAGATGTGAATAATCTTGTTTTTTCGTTTTCAAATGAGTTGAAATTTTATACAAAAATAGTGAATTTTATGGCATGCTGTATACATACAAACATTATACAATAAACAAATCCGACGCAATTCCGTCTGCCATAAACCAATGTTTTTCAGGAATTTTTAAATGTTCATTCTCAATGATTAAAATACCTTCCTCAATTTTGAACTTGCTCTCTCTCTGAAAATGTTCCAGCATTCTGTCTGAAAATTTATTTTTTAAACTTTCCAGATCTACACCCCAAATGGTACGTAAACCAATCATAATCATTTCGTTAAACTGATCTTCATGGGAAAGAATTTCTTCTTCTTTAGCCAGAAGTTTATCATTCAGTTTTTTGATGTATTGCTGATTATTGGCTACATTCCAGCTTCTTACATCAAATCCGTTATAGGAATGTGCTGAGGGGCCTATTCCAAGATATTCATTATATTTCCAGTAAGCAGAATTGTGTCGTGAGTAAAAACCAGGTTTTGCAAAATTAGACACTTCATAATGTTCAAAACCATTGTCTTTTAAAAAGTCTGATAGATAATAGAATTCACTGTTTTGCTCTTCTTCTTTGGGACTTTTTATTTTCCCTTTTGAAATCCAGCTTTCTAAAGCTGTTTTGGGCTCAACAGTTAATGCATAAGATGAAATATGAGGAACTTCTAAAGCAATTGTCTTATTCAGATTTTCTTTCCAGATTTCAAGATTGGATGTGGGTGAACCATAGATCAGGTCAATACTCAGGTTTTCAAAGCCGAAATCCTGTGCCCGTTTGATGGAACTTTCTGCTTCGGAAGCATTGTGAGCTCTGTTCATCAGTTTAAGATCTTCTTCAAAAAAACTTTGAGTACCAATAGACAGTCTGTTCACCGGTGTTCCCGCAAGCTGTTTTAAAAAGTCTTTATCCAGATCATCGGGATTGGCTTCCAGAGTGACTTCTATATCGTTTTCAAAACTGAAGTACTTCAGAACATCATCTATTAAAGAACTGATCTCATCCACAGAAAGAATAGAAGGAGTTCCCCCTCCAAAATACAGGGATTTCAGATTTTTATTCTGTAGCTCATCTTTTCTCAATAGTATTTCAGTTTTCATAGCACGAAGCATATCATCCTTAAAATTCAGGGATGTTGAAAAATGAAAGTTACAGTAACTGCATTTTTGTTTACAGAACGGAATGTGAATATAAATCATAAAAAAAGCTCTGAAAAATTTCAGAGCTCAAATTTATTTAAATTAAATTAATTAATATCTAAATCCTCTAGCATTAATGAAGTTGTCGAAGTTATACCCCAGACCAATCATGAAGCTGTTTCCTCCATAGCTCTGGATGTCAGACAATCCAAGGTTATAAGTAGCTCCGATCATGAATTTGTTGAATCTTACTTTTACAATTGGAGAGATACTTAGGTTCTGATTATCAAATCTGTTCTGAACCGTTCTGTAACTTACCCCGAAAGAGAATGCGTTAATATCATTAGAGAATGTAGCCATTAGGTTCCAGTCTATCATTCTCGTTGAATTTGTATTAAGATTGATTAACGCTGAAGGTGCTAATGTAATATTATCAGCAATATTCCAGTTGTATCCTAAGTTTAAGAAGAATTTAATTGGAGAAGGCTCGTAGTTGTTTACAATAGAAGCATCATTACTTAATGCGATATCATTTACGGAAACACCCCCGAATAAACCTCTGTAGGTAGCTGCCAAACCGAAGTTTGCATATACCATAAAGATGTTACTTTCTTCACCTCTCAATAGTGGGTCACCACCTTCTTCAGTATTGATTTTTGAATAATCAAAATTCATGTTATAGAAGTTAACACTTGTACCGAAAGAGAATTGGTCTTTTCTGTCTCCTTCACTACTTAGCGGAATAAAATATGAAGCACCAGCCGTGATACCACCAGCAGAGATCGGTCCGTTACTGTCTCTAAACACGGAAATACCAGCACCTACTCTATCAAATATATTCGCATTAATCCCGATTGACTGAACATTCGGAGAATTACTGAATTTTGAAAATTGTTGTTGATAATTGGCGTTGAGCTGTACGTAATCTGTTTTTCCGTATTGAGCTGGGTTGAACAGGAACTCACCATCCAAAAGATATTGCTGATAGTATGGTAGTGATTCTTGTGCTTTGTATGCATTTGACAAAAGAGCTAAACATACGATAGCATATAGTTTTCTCATAACAAATCTTGATTTCAATTCAACAAATATAAAAAAATTCTCAATATATTTTTAGTTTTCTAAATAATTTCTCCATTTTTTTACGGCATCCGCCATATCTTTGGGCATTGGGCTCTCAAAATATAATTCCTTTTTTGTTGTTGGGTGTATAAATCCTAGGGTATGGGCATGAAGGGCATGTCTTGGCAAAATTTCAAAAACATTTTTAATAAATTGCTTGTATTTTGGAAGATTTACCCCTCTTAAAGGTGTATGTCCTTCATATCTTTCATCATTAAATAAAGTATGCCCGATATGTCTGAAATGCGCCCTGATCTGATGCGTTCTTCCGGTCTCCAGTTTACATTCCACCCAGGTCATATATTTGAATCTTTCCAGCACTTTATAATGGGTCACCGCGTGTTTTCCCTGGCTGCCATCTTCATAAACAGACATCTGCATTCTGTTTTTAGGATGCCTTCCGATATGGCCTCTGATGGTACCTTCTTCATCCTGCATATTTCCCCATACAAAAGCCCAATACAGCCTTTTGGTGGTTCGGTTAAAGAATTGTTTTGCCAGGAAACTTAATGCATATTCATTCTTGGCAATCACCAATAGTCCTGAGGTATCTTTATCAATTCTGTGAACAAGCCCTACCCTGTCAAGATCGGATTTTTCACCATTCTTTTCAAAGTGGAAGGCCAATGCGTTCACCAATGTTCCGTCCCAGTTTCCAAATCCTGGGTGTACCACCATTCCCGCTTCCTTATCCACAACAACCAAGTCATCATCTTCATAAACGATATTCACAGGAATATCCTGGGGAATAATGACATTTTCTCTTGGAGGATGGGTAAGCAAAACTGAGATCTGATCTCCCGGTTTTACACGGTAATTCTGTTTCACCGCTGTTCCGTTCACTATAACATTTCCGGCTCTGCAGGTCTGTGAAATTTTATTCCTTGAAGAATTCTGTCTGTATATTAAAAGGAACTTATCTATTCTTAATGGTTCCTGTTTGCTGTCGACAGTGATATTAAGATGTTCATACAATCCTTTATTTTCCTCATCAATATCGATGTTTTCGATACTGTTGGAATCTAATAATTCTTCATCTAAAAAATCGTCGTTATCTTCTGACATTGTTTTATATTTTTTACACAAAAGGCTTCAACATTTTATAGTTGAAGCCTGTATTTTTGATATTAATCTGATCTTATTCTACGACAACCTTCTTAGCTTTTGGCTTTTGAGCAGGCTGTTGTGTTGTTGTTGCTGCAGGTTTGGTTGTACTTCCAGCAGTGTGAGTACCGTTCCCTGCAGGTGTTTTAGGTTTTTCAACAGTTGCAGAAGCTGGTTTAGCTGCTGTAGTCTGATTTTTAGAGGCCTCTGTCTTTGGAGCTTCCGGCTTTGGAGTTTCTCTTTTTGGAGCAGGAGCGGGTACAACCGGAGCATCATAACTTGGCTCACTATGCACTTCTTCATATCGTACCGGAGGAAGTGAAGTATCCACTTTCATACGATAGATAGAATTCAACTGCTCTACTTTCGCTCTTAATTCTGCCGGAGTCTTTTTACTTGCCCAAAGATCGATCTGCATTCCCTGATCACGAACATCTCCGGAGGCAGGATCCTGATAATAAATAATATCAGATTCATCTTTACTTCCATCTTCATGCTCTACCAGCCCTACTTCAAACATACTCTTGGTAATGACAGCTCTTGCTTCTTTTACCGTAAGTCCTACAACATTAGGAATAGAAATATTTCTCATTGGCCCCGATCCTACCACAACATCAATGGTAGAGAATCTTGGTAAACGCGTACCTGGGTTTACAGCATTTCCTTTATATAATATTCTTAAAAGGGCATCTTTCTGAATACTAGGCTCATAAATCGTATCACCGATTTTAAGACCTACCTGATCCAATCTCTGAAAGGCCAGTCCGGAATATTTATTAATAACATTCGGCACCGCAATAGGAGCCCATGTTCTCGGATTTACTTTAAGCGTTACAGTTCTTCCGTCTTTTACACGGGAACCTGGTGCAGGATATACCTGCAATACCTGGAATGGTCTGTATTTCGGGTCGTAATTGGCACTGTCTACTTCATATTCCAGCCCTGTATCATCTAATATTTTTACGGCATCATGTACCGATTTATTTACAATATTGGGAACAGGAATTTCCTGACCGTGGTTAGTATGGTACTCCAACCAGCGAAATGTGAGCCATACCAGCCCAACGAAAACACCGATGGCTACTACTAAATTCAGTAAAACTTTCCAATTGAAAAGTGATTTAAGCATACTTAAAAATACTTTAATTATAACCGCAAATATAGCTAATAATTTTAGAATGGACTTTTTATTTAACACAATTCATTTTTGATTTTAAAATTTGCCGATTTCCCATATTGCATTGCATAAAATGATTAAATTTGCCTTAATTGATACTATATGGTTATGAATAAAAAAAGTGTTGCCGTAGTAATGGGAGGCTATTCCGATGAATATGTTGTTTCCTTAAAAAGCGGACAATTGATTTATGATTCTTTAGACAGAAATCTCTATGACGTATATAAAGTAGTAGTCCTTAAAGATGAATGGTATTTTTTAGGTGAAAATGATAAAAAATATGCCATCAACAGAGGAGATTTTTCTGTGACTTTAGATAATGGGGAAACTTTAAAATTTGATGTTTGTTTCAATATCATCCACGGGACTCCGGGAGAAAACGGAATTCTTCAGGCCTACTGGGATGCCATCGGTCAAAAATATACAGGTTGTGATTTTTACCAGAGTGCCCTTACTTTCAATAAAAAAGACACTCTTGCCGTGTTATCAAAATACGGAATTCCTTCTGCAAAAAGTATTTATTTAAGAAAAGGGGAAGACATCAATGTGGATGAAATTGTATCAGAACTTAACCTTCCTTTATTTGTAAAACCTAACCAATCAGGATCTTCTCTGGGAATTTCTAAGGTAAAAGAAAAATCGGAACTGATTGCCGCTACTGAAATTGCTTTCAAGGAAGATGACGAAATCCTGATTGAAAGTTTCCTGGACGGGATGGAAGTTTCTGTAGGAGTTATTGATTTTAAAGGAGAAACTATTGTTTTAGGAATTACAGAAATTGTTCCTACCAATGAGTTCTTTGATTATGAAGCAAAATATGAAGGTGCTTCTGAAGAAATTACCCCTGCAAGAATTGACGAAGAGACCACTAAAAGAGTGGAAGAAATCGCCAAAAGAGCTTACGATTCATTAGGCATGAGTGGTTTTTCAAGAAGTGAATACATTCTGATGAACGGAATTCCTTATATGCTTGAAATGAATACCAACCCAGGATTCTCTCCTGCAAGTATTCTCCCTCAGCAGGCAAGACATTATGGAATTTCCATTATGGATCTTTGTGGAAATGAAGTAGAAAAAGCACTTAATAAGTAAATATAGAAGTTAGAAATTAGAGGTTAGAAAATAATAAATACATAGCTTTTAACTGATAATTTACCATTCAACGTCATAACTCATACAACATGAAAATTGCTGTTTTTCCAGGGTCTTTTGACCCTATTACACTAGGACATTACGACATTATAGAAAGAGCGGCACCGCTATTTGATAAATTAATCATCGCTATCGGACAGAACTCTCAGAAAAAATATATGTTCCCTCTTGAAAAAAGAATGGAATTTATTCAAAACTCTGTAGCAGAATTTCCCAATGTGGAAGTAGATTCATTTGAAGGTCTAACAGTAGATTACTGTTTTGAAAAAAATGCTCAGTACATCATCAGAGGATTAAGAAACCCGGCAGATTTTGAATTTGAAAAAGCGATTGCTCATACCAACAGAACATTAGCTCATAAAAAACTGGAAACCGTATTCTTACTGACTTCCTCAGGAAAATCATTCATCAGTAGCAGCATTGTAAGGGAAGTTATTAACCACGGCGGCGAATATGAACTGATGGTTCCGGACTCTGTGAGAGTGGAGAGATAAAAAAATATAATTGATGAGCGATAAATGATAATTGATATAATGGCCAAGAATTTGCTTAAGCAGAAATCATTCATCAATTATCATTTATCAACAATCATTTATAATTATATATGCACGAACAGTTCAATTTTGCAATAGAAGTCCTGGGGACCATTGCCTTTTCCATGTCCGGAAGTTTTGCAGCGATGCAGAAACGGCTTGATCCGTTCGGAGTGCTTATTATTGCATTTGTAACTTCTGTAGGAGGAGGAACTGTAAGAGACCTGTTACTGGATATCCCTGTATTCTGGATGCATGATATTCTGATGTGTACCCTGATTCTGGTGACCAGTATTTTTTCAATGATTTTCAAATCTCTTGAGAAAAACTTTAAAGTAACTTTATTTATCTTCGACAGCTTCGGACTTGGATTATTTACCATAATCGGTGTACAAAAAGGTTTAAATGCAGGTATTCATCCTATGATCTGTATTGCATTAGGAACTATTACAGGTTGTTTTGGAGGGATTATCCGGGATATATTACTCAATAGAATTCCATTAATTTTCAGAAAGGAAATTTATGCCACAGCATGTATAGTGGGCGGAGCAGCATTTCTATTGATGACCAGGTATACAGTGCTTTCCTATACTTTTATACAAATCTTCACTATTTTACTGATCGTTGCGATTCGAACATTTGCTGTAAAATACCATTGGCAGATGCCTAAATTTTATGGCTATGATCAAAACTCAGAAATGTAAATTTGATATTTAACACATAAAAAAGCACCTCAAAAAGGTGCTTTTTATTTTTATTTTTTTTGATTAGAAGAATTTCCCTCTGTTTCTCATATTCGGGTTATGCATATGCTTCTGCATGGTTGGCATTTTCAACTGATCTTTCATCATTTTGATCTGATCGGTCATCATTCCGGCACTGTCCAGTCTTTTTGCTTCTTCCAGCAACTTCTGACCTTCCTGCTTTCTTCCTTTAGAAATAGCTGCTGCAGCAAGATTTAAAGTAGCCATTGCTCTGTCGTGTTTCATATTCAAACCGTACTCCAACGCTTTCTTCATGAAAGGCTCTACTTTCGCAGGATGATCCTGAGCTTGCGTCAGTCCTGATAAATAGTGAAAATATCCGTATTGAGTTTTATGAAGCTGTCCTTTATAATCTGTTATTTTGGATAACCATTCTCCGGCTTTCTCCATATTTTGTTTTCTCAATTGCCAGAATGCCAATAGGATATATTCGTTTTTAAAGAATAGCAAGATGGGAAATGCAGCCAAAAGAAAAACAACAATACCCCAACCAAGATTTCTTGTGAAAATCATCATATAAAGTCCTAACAGGATAAGAACTGCTGCTACTGCAATTTTTATGTATTTATTCATTATTAAATTTTAGAAGTGCAAAGATAATAAATTTAGAGCTTAAAGTTCAAAAAGTCAATGGTGAATGGTCAATTCGCTGCGTTTGTTAATTTTGTAACTGCGGAAAATTCACGATTCACTTTGCGAAGCAAAATTGACTATTGATATCTAATCTTCTTTTTTGATTTTTTCAAATGTCTGGAAACAGAAATCATAGCCGTTCTTTTCATCTTTCTCATGGCAGATTTCGTTAGTCATTTTCCAGATTTTAGGATCTATTTTCGGAAAGTATGTATCAGCCTGAAGATCTGCTTTCACCAAAGTAACTTCAAGTTTGTCCACTACATCCATAGTCTGCTCATAGATATTTCCGCCACCGATAACGAAAACTTCCTCATCAATCTTCTTAGCAAATTTCAATGCTTCCTTGATGCTTCCTACAATAAGAATTCCTTCCTCAAACCAGTCTTTTTTTCTTGACACAACAATATTGGTACGGTTCGGAAGAGCTTTTCCAATACTTTCATAGGTCTTTCTCCCCATAATAACCGGATGTCCGGAAGTAATATCTTTAAAATGTTTCAAATCTTTAGGAAGATGCCAAAGCAACTGGTTTTCAAAACCAATTTCATTTTTCTCTCCCATTGCCACCACTATTGTTGTCATTCAAATAATTTTTTACAAAATTAGCACATAATTTGTATATTTGGTTAGCACAAAAAATTTAAAAAATAAACTATGAAAAATAAAGGATGTCTGGGTGCAGGAACCATTGGTATTGCCCTTCTTATTATTGTTGCAATTCTATTCTTCTGGGGAAAAAGCGGATATAACAGCTTTGTCAACAAAGAACAGACTGTGAACGCAAAATGGTCTAATGTAGAGACTGTATATCAGAAAAGAGCGAACCTTATTCCTAACCTGGAAAGAACCGTAAAATCGTATTCAAAATTTGAGCAGGAAACTTTAACACAAGTTGTGGAAGCCCGTTCCAAAGCTACTTCCATCAATATTGATCCTACGAATATGACCGAAGCTGATCTGGCTAAATTCCAGGCAGCACAGGGAGAATTATCGGGTGCATTAAGCAGATTGATGGCCGTGGTGGAATCTTATCCTAACCTAAAAGCAGACCAGCAGTATATCAACTTCCAGAGAGAATACACTGCTATTGAAAATAGTATCAGAACTGAAACGGTTTACTATAATGATGCTGCAAAGGATTATAATACTTCCATCAAGACTTTCCCGAATAATATTCTGGCGAATTTCACCAACTTCAAAGAAAAACCTTATTTCAAAGCTGACGCAGGCGCTCAAAAAGCTCCTGAAGTATTCAAATAATAATGGGTAATTTCCTAACAAATCAACAGATCGCTTCCCTTGTGGAAGCGATTCAGTCTGCGGAAGATCATTCTACGGGAGAGATCAGAGTGCATATTGATTCCAATACGGAAAACCGGGATGCCAAGACTGCATTTGAAGTTTTCAAAAAACTGGCTATGGATAAAACAGCAGACAGAAATGCGGTACTCTTCCATGTCAATTTTGAACAGAAATATCTTACCATCATTGGAGATACCGGCATTCATGAAAAAGTAAAACAATCTTACTGGGATCATCTTCACGATTATATCACCGCTGAATTTGCCAAAGGAAATTATTATCAGGCCCTAAAAAGTGCCATCCTGGAAACAGGACTTGAACTCAAAAAACATTTTCCTGTAGAAGGAGAAAACCCAAACCAACTTCCAAATGAAATTACGTTCTCTTAAAATAGTATTTTCATTTTTACTACTCTGCTTTTACACTTTTGTATCAGCACAATATACCATTCCTGAAAAACCTGCGGTGCTGTATCCTGTTTTTGATGAAGCCGGATTGCTTTCCCAACAGGAAAAAGATGCACTTAATCATAAACTGATCAAGTTTGCAGATTCTACCTCAACGGAAATTGAAGTAGTCATCATCCGCTCTACCAAAGGAGAAGATGTGAATTTTCTGGCAACCATGTTTGGTGAGAAATGGAAAATCGGAAAAAAGGGAGTAGATAACGGAGTTGTCTTTCTTATTGCCACAGAAGACAGAACCATGTCTATCCAGCAGGGACGTGCCGTAGAGCAATACCTTACTGCTTCTGTAGCTGGACAGATCTTAGATTACATCGTCACCCCAAATTTCAAGAAAGGACTTTGGTATGAAGGGATCAATGGTGGAACCTCAGCGATTATGGAGGCTGTTGAGGGAAAATTCAAACCTGTAGCCACAACAGCTCCTTCCGGCAATGGAAGTGCATTTAAAGTTCTTATTATTGCTTTTATTATTTTCATCATCATTGCTATCCTTTTTGGAAACAGAGGTGGCGGACGTGGCGGAAATAATGACGACGATGATGATGTGATTATCACCAGAAGAGGACGCAGAAATTATCCTGGTGGTTTCTTCCCGTTCCCTGGCAGCTTCGGAGGAGGTGGCTTTGGCGGTGGAAGTTCAGGTGGCGGAGGCGGATTCGGAGGCTTCGGCGGTGGTGGAAGTTTCGGAGGAGGCGGTGCATCCGGTGGATGGTAATCAAGAAATATTCAAAAATGATATAGAATCAGATCATCACGATCTGATTTTTTTTATTTAAAAACCAAAATAATACTGATTTATTAACTTTTATTAATGTTAAATTGATATTTAGCTATTAAAAAGTTAATAAAACATCATAAAAACCACCTTTTATTCAATATTTTTTCACTATATTTACTGAAAACAGGATTATGAAGAAGACGCTGGTAGTATTTGCACACCCTTATCTGGAGCACTCCAATTCGAATGTAGAGCTCATCAATTTCTACGTTCGCCACCAGCATTATACCCTGAGAGATCTTTACGAAGAATATCCTGACTTTCATATTGCAGCTTTCCGGGAAAGAAAACGTCTTAAAAACTATGAGCGTTTTATCTTCCAGTTTCCCCTGATATGGTTCGGCATGCCGCCACTCCTCAGATTATGGATTGATGAAGTTTTCGACAGAGACTGGCTGAAAGAAGGTGAACATAATCCCCTGGAAGGAAAAGAAGTCTATATTCTGGTAACCACAGGCGGAAAAGAAAGGTCTTTCACCAAAACCGGAACTTATCAATATACCATAGATGAACTCATCAGCGGGCTTATTGTTTCATTAAAAGTTTTTAAAGCAGATATCAAACATATCAAAATCGTATACGAAGCCAACAAGCTCTCTAAAAAAGAAATTATTTTACATAAAAAAGAATTCACAGAACTACTCAATCAATAGCATATGGAATCCAGCTTAGCGATGAACACATTAATTTTCCTCGGTGTAGCCATTATTATGGTTCCATTGGCAAGGAAATTAGGGCTGAGTTCTGTCATCGGTTATATTTTAGGAGGAATTATCATAGGCCCTTATGTCCTTAAACTTACAGGAAACAATGTCAATGACATTATGCATGCCAGCGAGTTTGGAGTGATCATGCTTTTGTTTTTGGTAGGTCTGGAACTGGAGCCCCGGAAGTTCTGGGAAATGCGAAAGAAAATAATGGGTCTTGGACTATCTCAGATGGCTCTTACCATTCTTCTGCTTTTTCTTGTATTCACAAGCGTAGGCTGGAGAGTAGACAAAGCGATTGCTATTGCCATGTGCTTTGCCCTATCTTCTACAGCTATTGTTCTGCAGACTTTACAGGAAAAAAACAACCTCAAGACTACCGCCGGAGAAGCTTCATTTTCTACCCTGCTGTTTCAGGATATTTCGGTAATTCCTATTCTGGCCATATTGCCTATTCTGGCCAATTATAAAGCCAAGCATCATGACAATGAAATTCAGATTCTGATTCAAAAACTACCCGAATGGCTTCAGGCCGGAACCGTAATTTTTGGGGTAGCATTATTGATTTTACTCGGCAGATATGTATTTGTTCCCTTTCTGCGCTATGTTTCAAAATCAGGAATGTCAGAACTATTGACCGCGTCTTCGTTATTTCTGGTTATTGGAGTCTCGGAGCTGATGGTTGTGATTGGTCTTTCTCCTGCATTAGGAGCCTTCCTTGCAGGAGTAATGCTTGCCAACAGTGAATTCCGTCATGAGCTGGAAGCACAGATCGATCCTTTCAAAGGGCTGCTTTTAGCTGTTTTCTTCGTGAGTGTAGGATCAACCATTAATTTTAATATCATTCAGAAAGATCCCTTATTTATCTTCAGTACTGTTTTTGCGGTACTGGGTGTAAAGTTTGTGGTTTTATATACTATTGGAAAATTTTTCAGGATAGATACTCCCCAAAGTCTTTTTTATGCCTTTGCCCTTTCTCAGGTAGGAGAGTTTGCTTTTGTACTGCTGAATTACGCATCAGATCTTTATCTTTTAGGTCCCGAAATGAATGCACAGATGATGGCTGTTACGGCAATTACCATGTGTATCACTCCTATTCTTCTCATCATCAATGACAAATTTATTACTCCGAAATTTATCAAAGAAATTCCTGAAGAGGAACATGACTATAATATTCTTGACAGCAATGTTACTCAAAAGAAAATCATCATTGTAGGTTTCGGGCATTTTGGAAGTACGGTGGGACGTCTTTTAAAAGCCAATAAAATACCAGCTACCGTTCTGGATCGTGATTCTGACCGTGTGAAACTGCTTAGAAGCTATGGTTTTAAAGTGTATTATGGTGACGCAACGAGGATTCCTATTTTAAGAGCGGCAGGAATTGAAGATGCTGAAATTCTCGTTTTATGTCTGGATGATCCTGACGATAACAAGTTCATTGCAGAACTTGTCCGTGAACATTATCCTAACGTCAAAATTTTTGTAAGAGCCAAAAACAGGATTGATGCTTATGATTATCTGAACAATGGCGTCAATCATATTTACCGTGAAACACTGGGAACAGCCGTGGATATGGCTGTAGATGTACTTCATGAAACGGGAATGAGAAAATATGCTGCAAGACGTCTTGGCCAAAGGTTTATGGCCATTGACAAAGCATCAGTCAGAAAGCTGGCAAAAATGAAGGAAAATGATGAAGATATTACTCTGTTTACCACAAAAGAAATCCTCCAGCGTGAGGAGGATTTATTGGCTTATGATAATCTTAATTTCGATAATAAAAACTGGGAAGGATCCTCATCAGCTGATGAAGAAGATGAGGAAGAGTCTCAGGATTAATTTACTGGATGTTTACGCTTCCACCGCTGCTTTCGTCTTTTATCACACTCTTAAGCTCTCCTTTTTTCGAGATATCCACACTTCCACCGGATGAAGCACCTGCTTTCACACTGGAAACAGCACTTATGTGTACACTTGCCCCACTGGAAGCATCTGCTTCTACATCATCAGCAATAACTCCTTTTGCAGAAACGCTGCTCCCTGAAGAAGCACTCACGTCTACCTTTTTTGCTTTACCGGAGAGGTCCAGAGTTGATCCTGATGAAGATTCAATATCAAGGTTTACTGCCCATATTTTACCATCGAAACTACTGCTGCTGCTTATATTGATATCCATGTCATTCGCTTCAAGATCTCCGGAAATACTTCCTGCGCTTGATGCTTCGATGTCTGTTTTTTCCTGAGTAAATTTATCTTTTACAATAATTCTCGCAGCCGAATCCGCAATAAGCTTACTAAAATCTTTTGTATAAATTTTAGCTGTCACTTTGCTGATGTTCATCACTCTGATCCCCGGCTTATAATGAATATGCAGTTTTCCGCCATCATTTTCCACCAGAATTTCATCAATGATACTTTGTGGCGCTGAGATTTCAACTTTCTCAGTTTCAGATTTTATAACTTCTGCTTCAATGGCTTGTGAAACCTGAATTTCGTCAAAATCTCCATTAAATTCCTTATGCTGTATCGGACCGCTTTCTTTGCTCACTACCTTCTCTACCCAATTACTTCGGTCTCCGTCTCTGTCTCTATTTCGGTTCTCATGTTTATCGTTACATGAGGCTAAAGCCACAAAGGCTGAAAAAATAAATAAAGTACTTGTTTTCATGCTTATTCCTTTTGTTAATTTTTTTATTGATTTCTTTATTTAAATAACAACTAATTTATAAAAAATATTACATTACATTTGAAAATACTGTAAATACAACAAAGGGCTTAAAGAAATACATTCGCCGAAATATGTTCTATGATACAAGTTTTTAATATCTTTATGCTTTAATAACAACTATATTTATGAAGAATATTTCATCGGTATTATTAATTTCTGCCTTGGCGTTCAATCAATCTTGTACTACAATGAAACAGACCGATATTCAACAGGAGCTTCCTGCACCTGATCCCTCTTTATCTTCAAATCCTTTTATGAAGAAGAGCAAGCTTCAATACGAAGCACCGGAGTTTGACAAAATCAAAAACGAACACTTCAAACCTGCTTTTAACTACGGTTTAAAGCAACATGAAGCTGAAATTATAAAAATTGCCAACAATCCGGCTGCCCCTACTTTTGAAAATACCATCGTTGCCTTGGAAAAAAGTGGTGAAGTGCTGAGAAGAGCACAAATTGTATTTTCAAATCTTACCAGTGCTAATACGAATCCTACATTACAGGCTTTAGATGAAGAATATGCTCCTATTTTTGCAGCACATTCTGACAAACTGTACCTGAATGAAAATCTTTATAAAAGAATACAATCCATCAAAGAAGATGGTCTGGATTCTGAAAGTAAAAGACTGGTACAATATTATAAGCAGAATTTTGAAATTGCAGGTGCTAACCTTTCTGCTGCTGATAAAGAAAAACTAAAGCAGCTCAATCAGGAGCTGGCTTCTCTTTCTACCCAATATGCCAACAAATTATTGGAAGCTAGAAAACAAGGAGGTGTATTTTTCTCCGATGCGAAAGAACTGGACGGACTTTCTGCCGATGAAATTGCAGCTGCAGCCTCTGATGCTAAAACGGCAGGACAACCTGGAAAATATCTTCTGGCGTTACAAAACACTACACAACAACCTCTTCTTCAAAATTTAAAAAACAGAACGACCAGAGAAAAGCTATTTAAAGCTTCATGGACCAGAGCTGAGAAAGGAGATGCCAACGATACGAGATCAACCATCGAACAGCTTGCTAAATTAAGATTAAAGAAAGCACAGATTTTAGGTAAGAAAAACTTTGCTGAATGGAAGCTTCAGGATCAGATGGCAAAAACCCCTGAAGCAGCTACTAAGCTGATGAACCAGATTGCTACTCCGGCAGTGGAAACAGCAAGACGTGAAGCAAAAGATATCCAGGATCTTATTGATCAGCAAAAAGGAGGCTTTAAAGTAGAACCTTGGGACTGGAATTTCTATGCTGAACAGGTAAGAAAAGCTAAGTTTGATCTTGATGAAAGTGAAATAAAACCGTATTTTGAAATCACAACTGTTCTTGAAAAAGGGGTTTTCTTTGCTGCTGAGAAATTCTACGGACTGACTTTCAAAAAGAGAACAGATCTTCCGGTTTATCACCCGGATGTAGTAACGTATGAAGTCTTCGATCATGATGGAAAATCTATCGCCATTTACTATCTGGATTTTTATACAAGAGATTCTAAAAACGGTGGAGCTTGGATGAGTAATTTTGTGGAGCAGTCTTATTTATTAGGAACAAAACCTGTCATTGTTAATTGCTATAATTATCAGAAACCAGCTCCGGGAAAACCTTCATTAATCAGTTATGATGATGTTTCTACTATCTTCCATGAATTTGGTCACTCTATTCACGGAATGTTTGCCAGCCAGAAATATCCTTCACTTTCAGGAACGAATGTACCGAGAGACTTCGTAGAATTCCCATCTCAGATCAATGAGCACTGGGCTTTAGATCCTGTTGTTCTGAAGAATTATGCAGTACATTATGAAACAAAACAACCTATTCCACAGGCTTTGGTAGATAAGATCAAAAAGGCATCTACTTTCAACCAGGGGTATATGACTACTGAGTTGGTTTCTGCTGCTGAACTCGATATGGATTGGCATACGGTAAGCAATGAAAATCAGTTTATTCCTGTTTTAGACTTTGAAAAGCAGTCTTTAGCCAGCCATGGATTCAATTTGGCAACCGTTCCGCCGAGATATCACACTCCTTATTTTGCCCACATCTGGGGAGGCGGATATTCTGCAGGATACTATGCTTATTTATGGTCTGAAACATTGGACAATGATGCATGGGAGTGGATCAGTAAGAATGGTGGTTTAACCAGAGAAAATGGTGACCGTTTCAGAAAATATATTCTTTCTGTAGGAAATTCTGTAGATCTTAACCAGGCATTCAGAGACTTCACAGGACACGATCCGGATATCAAACCTTTATTGAGAAACAGAGGGTTTATTAAATAAATCAATGGAAGCATTCTTTAATCAGAGTGCTTCTTTTTTATACCTATTTGTGACCAATAGAATTTTCTATGTTTCGGCTGAAACCGGTGGATTTTTTTGTTTATTTTGAGAGAGCTAAAGCCCATTCCTATTGAATTTCATTATTTTTACAGTTCAAAATTTAAAATACAATATATGGACTGTCCATGCTGTTCAGGAAAATCATACGAAGAATGCTGCAAGCCTTATCATACCGGAGAAAAACATGCTCCTACCGCTGAAGCTCTGATGCGCTCAAGATTTTCTGCTTTTGCCATTCCGAATGGTGAATACCTGATGGAAACTACTCTTCCGGGAAAAAGAAAATACCACAATAAAAAAGATCTGCAGGAATGGGGAGAGATCAACCAATGGACGAAATTGGAAATCATCAGAACTCCCGCTTTAAATCATGTAGAATTTAAGGCTTATTATACCGATCAGGACGGCCATCCGCAAGTTCATCATGAGTTTTCTGTTTTTCAGAAGATGCATGAACGTTGGTATTATGTTTCCGGGGAATTTTTGGATTAGAGAACGGATTGAGAAAATATAATGTAGTGATGCTTTGAGTATAGAACCATCCCGTTAAAAATTCTTTGAATTTTCGCCGCCCCTCCGGTGGAGTGTAATGCTAAGCAACCAATAACTATTATAATCTTATCAATAAAAATGAGCCACAGGATTATCTGTGGCTCATTTTCTTATCTAAACATGTCAGAAAATCGGGCATTTATATTTTTAGTGAGCTTCGTTTCCGTCAATTCCGTGAGCATGACCATGCGCCAGCTCTTCTTCAGTTGCCGGACGAGTGCTTAAAACTTCCACGTCGAAATCTAATACTTTTCCAGCCATCGGGTGGTTAAGGTCTGCTACCACAACTTCCGGAGTAATTTCTACTACAAAAGCCTGGAAGTTATTCCCCTGATTGTCTGATAAAGGAAGAATAGCTCCTACAGGCGGAAGTCCTGATTCTTTAAACATTTCCACTGGTAACTGTGCAATAGCATCCGGCTGTCTTTCACCGTAAGCTTCTTCAGGCTGAATCACAAAAGCCGCTTTGTCGCCAGCTTTTAAACCTAAGATATTCTGTTCAAATTTTGGAATCATCATTCCCACACCATACAAAAATGTAAGTGGATTTTCTGTTGTTGTTTCTTCTACAAGAATCTTACTTCCATCTGGTTCGATCGTGTGAAGTATATACTTTACAGCTACAACGTGATTGTTTTCGATTGTCATATTTTTTCTTTTTTTCGTGATTTTGCCTCACGATTAATCATACAAATATACTCTTTTTGAAATGATTCAATGAGCTTAAAAGATAGGAGACGGATGATGAAGCTATGAAATGCATAAGGAAATATAATTTTCCTTTTTACTTTACATTACTTACATAATAACTCCCCGGCTTTACTTTTTTCTGTCCTCCTCCCTCTTTTTCTGTCTCAGGACAAAAAGATACAGGCTCTCTACTTTTGTTCTGGCCCAAGGTGTTTTTCGCAGGAACTTCAGGGAAGAGTTGATGCTTGGGTTATCTGTAAAACATTTAATATTGATCTGCTCGCCCAGCCTTTCGAAACCTTGATAGTATTCTACCAGTTCTTCCAGGATAGCATCAAGTCTTTTTCCGTGTAGAGGATCTTTGGACTGTTCCATCTTTTTTTTACAAAATTAATTGATTATAAGTTTATATGGAAATCCACACCACTCTTCCTTTTTTGTTTCTTATTTTTGAAGAAGTTATTCCTTACCAATAAAAATTATCCGTTACAAAACATGAGCAAAAACAACGAAGCGAACAGGAAGAAAAATAAAAAGAAAATTGATCAGAAAAAACGTAAAATACAAAATGCAGAAGCTGAAAGAAAAGCAAGGTTAAAACAAATCCGGGAAGATTTCAAAGCAAGAGAAGCTGACAATAAGCCATAATTATCTTGATCCGAAGTAAGGAAACCTTAATTTTTTAAATGAAGTATTCTCTATCTTTACATTGTAATAGCTGCAAAATAATTCTCTGCGAAACAACTTGAAAATTACGCTGCATATAGTCTTTTTAATTCTCAAATTTAAATTATGAAAATCCTCCACACTGCCGACTGGCATTTGGGTAAGCGCCTCGACCGTTTTTCAAGACTTGAAGAACAGGTTTTGGTTATGAATGAAATTGTTCAGATTGCTGATGAACAAAACGTTGATATGGTTTTAATTGCCGGTGATCTTTTCGATAATTTCAATCCAGGTGTAGAGGCTGCTGAACTTTTTTATAAAACATTAAAACGTTTATCCCTGAACGGAAAACGTCCTGTGATTGCTATTTCCGGTAATCATGATTCTCCCAGCTTAATCAATGCTCCCGATCCTCTGGCAAGAGAGTGCGGAATTATTCTCATTGGCCATCCCAAAGCGGAGATTGTGCCTTTCGGTACAGAATATTTCAACATTACCAACTCGAAAGAAGGTTTTATAGAGCTGAAAATTGATAGCATACCGTTTCCGATAAGAATTCTTCATACTCCTTTTGCGAATGAGGTCCGGTTAAAGGAATATTTTGGTGAAAATAAAGAAGAAGAAATCAACAGAGTACTTGCACAGGAATGGAAAAATCTTGCAGATCAGTTCTGCGATGATACCGGAGTGAATCTTCTGACTGCTCATTTATACATGAATAAAAGAGGGGCAGAAATTCTGGAAGAACCGGAAGGAGAAAAGCCGATTAAGATAGGAAACGCAGATTTGATTTTTTCGGACAGTATTCCCGAGCAGATTCAATATACGGCATTAGGCCACCTTCATGGTTTTCAGAATATCGGGACGAAGGAAAAGCCTGTAATTTATTCATCCTCTCCTCTGTGCTACAGTTTCAGTGAAGCCGGACAGACGAAGTTTGTTTCCATCATTGACGCAGAGCCGGGAAAAATAGTTTCCTATGAAAAGAAAATCTTGAAAAGCGGCAGAGCTTTAGTCCGAAAAATATTTAGTTCCATCGAAGATACTGTTCAATGGCTGAGTGAAAATCCCAATACATTTATTGAGCTTACGCTGGAAAGCGAAAGTTTTTTAACAGCTGATGAAAGAAGATTAATTTATCAGTCCCATAACGGAATTGTTCACCTTATTCCAAAAGTCAGAAATCTGGAATTGGGAGAAAGTCAAACCCATGAAATCAATTTGAGTCAGGATATTGATATTTTATTCAAAGATTATTTTAAATCTAAAAACGGCGGGCAGGAAGCCAATGAAGAACTGATGAATTTGTTTAACGAAATTTTAAATGCATAAGTCATGATCCCTGTTCAATTAACTATCGAAGGACTTTACTCGTATCAGGAACGCCAGACCATTGATTTCAGAAATCTTACTGAGGCGGGACTGTTTGGGATTTTCGGGGCTGTGGGTTCAGGAAAATCATCCGTTCTTGAGGCTATTTCGTTTGCTTTATACGGTGAAACGGAACGTCTGAATATGCGCGATAAAAGGGCTTATAATATGATGAATTTAAAATCAAACAGTTCTTATATAGAATTTGATTTTGTAAATTATGAGAATAAATTGTTCCGTGCCACCCGTGATTTTAAACGAAATTCCAAAAAATTTGAAGAAGTAAAACCTAATGCTGTTACTTTTTATGAGAACATCAATGGAAAATGGATTCCTTTAAATCATTCCAATGCGGAAGCTATTATCGGATTAAGCTATTCCAACTTCAAAAGGACCATCATTATTCCGCAGGGACAGTTCAAAGAATTCCTTGAATTAGGTGCTGCAGAGAGAACGAATATGATGAAGGAGATCTTTAATCTTCAAAAATTTGACCTTCAGAACAATGTTTCAGCACTTAATGTAAAAAACAGATCTGAACTGGATCAGCTGGAAGGGCAATTGAAAGGTTTTGAAGAAATCAACGAAGAGAAAATCAACATTCAGAAGGAGCAGCTGACAGAACAACAGAAACTGCTTTCTGAATCCAATGAAAAACTGGAAAAAATTTCCCAGACTTATCAACAGCTGAAAAACTTAAAAAGTGACTTTGACAGTTTACAACAGAATAAAGAAAAATTCAATAAACTCTCAGAAGAAAAACCCCAGATGGATGCTCTGGAAGCACAGGCAGAATTATACGACCGTATTTTCAGGCTTTTCAATCCGTTGATTATTGAAAAAAATAAGCTTTCAAAAGAGATTTCGGACAAGCGAAATGAGAAAGAACAGCAGATCAAAAGCCAGCAGGAAACAGAAAAGGCTTTTATTATCATCAAAGAACAACTTTCTGCTCTTGAACCACAATTTAAAGCTTTGGAGCAATCCAGAATTCAGGAAAATGATTTGAATCTTATCATTCAGATTCTTACGTTTTCTGAGGAAATCAAAGTTCTTAATGAAAGAACTCAAAAAGGCTCTGAAAAAGTAAAAGAAGTAGATCTTAATAAAGAGAAAATTCAAAAGACCATTGATGAGCTTTCCGCACAGATTAAAACTTTAAAAGAACAGAAACTGGATTCTTCCCTGCTTTCTGAAGTGGGCAGCTGGTTTATTCAGCAAAAGAATTTTAAAAAATCGCTTCAGGAACAAGCTGAAAAGATCGGGAAACATCAAAAGCAGATTGGAGAAATTACAGAAGAATTAAAGCCTTTTGCTTATACCGAAAATTATAAAGAAGATTTCACAATCAGAAAAGAAACTTTAGAGACTCAAAAAAAGGAACTTTCCCAGAAACTGGATCATCTCAAAATACAAAAAGAGCTTTCCCGTTTTGCCAGTGAGCTTCATGACGGAGAAAACTGCCCGCTCTGTGGTTCTAAAGAGCATCCGCATATTGTTGAATTTCATGATGTGAATGCCGAGTTGAAGGAAATTCAGGAGAAAATAACTTCCGTAGAACAGGAAACTATTGGTCTTCAAAAACAGGAATCAGAAATTGACAAAATTCTGGCCCGTAAAAAAATCTTTGAGGAACAGCTTTTTTCAGAACAGAAAATTGTGATTCAGATTCAGAAAGATCTTGAAAATCATGTTCTGAATTTTATATGGAAAACATTCTCTCCTGATCAGGAGGAAGAATTTGAGAAAAAACGTTCAGATTCATTCACTTTAGAAAAAAAGATTGAGGAAACAGAACGGAATATTACTTTGGAGAGAGAAAATCTTGACAGAGAAATCAAAACCCTGGAAAAGTATAAGACAGCTCTGGAATCTTTCCGTATGGAGGAAGTTTCGAAACAGGAACAGATCAATATCAGCCGTTCCAGTCTTAAAATCCTGGACTGGAATCTGTATGTCCAAAAGGAAAAATCTGAGATTGAAGAATCTTATCAAAAGCTGGTACAATCCAACAAGGAAACTGAAGAAAATTACCGGAAGGCATTAGAACAGGAAAAAATTCTTTCTCCAAAACTTGCAGAACAAAAAGCAATCGTCAGCCAATTCGAAAAACAAATTACAGAACTTGAGAAGGAGATTTCCGGAAATGAGGAAGCAATTATCAAAGCGTTGGCAGAGCAGAATTTCACAGCATTCAAAGAAGTTGAGAATATTTTACTTCAGGAAATTGATGTTCAGCTGGTGAGGACTAAAGTTCAGCTTTTCAAAGTTGAATTTGAAGCTTTGAAGAAATTCATCGGAGAGCTTGAATTAAAGCTGAAGGGACTTTCATTCGATAATGAACAGTTTTCTCTGACTGAAAAGCAATTTAATGAAGCGCAAACCGAACAAAAACAGATCAATGATTCTGTAGTTACAAAAACCGCTGAAATAGACCGTCTGGAAAAGGAATTTGTAAAAAAAGAGGAACTTCTGAAAGAACTGGCAAAGCTTCAGAAACGTTCGGAAAATCTGAAGATCATGATGAATTTGTTTAAAGGAGCAGGCTTTGTACAATATGTTTCATCTATTTATCTGAGACAGCTTTGCGATCATGCCAATGTACGTTTTCACCGGATGACGAGAAACCAGCTGAGTCTTCAGCTGAATGAGAATAATGATTTCGAAATCATTGATTACCTCAACGAAGGAAAAAGCAGAAGTGTAAAAACACTTTCCGGAGGACAGGCCTTTCAGGTATCGCTGAGTCTGGCTCTTGCACTGGCAGAAAGTGTTCAGGCCAATGCGCAGGCCGATAAAAACTTCTTCTTTATTGATGAAGGTTTCGGAACTCAGGATACGGAATCTGTGAATATCGTTTTTGAAACGCTCACCAACCTGATGAAAGAAAACAGGATTGTAGGAATTATTTCGCACGTTGAAGAGCTGAAAGAGAAAATCCCAACGGCGCTCAACATCATTAAAGATGAAGAAAGAGGAAGTATCATTGAAATTATTTAGTTCAATATATTGTAAATAACAAAAGCCACAAAAGATTTGTTCTTTTGTGGCTTTTGCACCTCAAAAACTTCCCTGTTACAGTCCTTTTATAACAGGTTTCACTTCATTTCCAAACAATTCTATAGACTTCATCATCACATCATGAGCAGGATCTCCCACATCCATGTGCCCGATAAACCTTGTAATTCCGAAAATCTCTTTCATATAAGCAATCTTATCTGCTACTTCTGCCGGACTGCCGATGAATAACGCACCGTCTTTGCTTCTTCCTCCATCATACTGTGCTTTTGTGTAAGGTGCCCATCCTCTGGAAGCTCCAATCCTATCCATCTGAGATTTATAATTATGGAAATACCCATCCACCACTTTTTGGTCATCACTCACAAAAGTATGGGAGTGGATTGCGATCTGCATTTTCGAAACATCATGTCCTGCTTTTTGGTACTCCTGTTTATAGAATTCGATCAGATTTCTAAACTGGATAGGCATACCTCCAATGATGGCTACCACTAAAGGCATTCCAAGCTGGGCTGCACTTAAAACAGACTGAGGAGTTCCACCAACAGCTCTCCAGATGGAAAGTTTTCCGTCATTTTTTGCTCTTGGATATACCGTCTGATTCTGCATCGGAGCACGAAGTTTTCCTGACCAGCTAACGTTTTCCTCAGAATTGATTTTTAATAATAATTCTAATTTTTCGTCAAATAACTGTTCATAATCATTCAGTGAATAGCCATACAAAGGAAATGACTCGATGAAACTTCCACGTCCGACAAAGATCTCTGCTCTTCCGTCTGAAATTAAATCCAGTGTTGAAAAATCTTCATATACTTTTACCGGCTCTGAAGAACTTAAAACAGTTACTCCACTCGCCAGTTTTATATTTTTTGTAATGCTTGCTGCTGCAGCCAAAACAATCTCCGGGGAGGAAACAGCATAATCCGGACGGTGATGTTCTCCCATAGCAAAAACATCAATTCCTACCTCATCCATCAATTTTACCTGATCCAGTATCTCACGGATCTTAATTCCTGCATCTCTATATTTCCCGGTTGACTGGTCAAAAGCCAGATCACCGAACATTCCTATTCCTAATTCCATATTGTTGATTTTAGTGATACAAAGTTACCACTATGGAAAATCAAAAACATTGATGTTTGTTAAGATCGAAAAGTTACTTTTTTAAAACACAAATAACACTAATGTATCACTAATAACACGAGAGTGTAATTGCGAACAAAGCAAATTGTGCTTTTGTTGGAAAACGCAAAGGCGCAAAAAGATCTTTATCTTTCTGTTTAAGGCGCAAGAAAATCGAAGATTTTCAACAAAGATTAGTTCTTATAGTATTAGGGATTATAAAATTTTATCGCAGATAAAATCTTTGCGCCTTACGACATAATCCATTAATAATCTTGTGCCTTTGCGTTTTCCAAAAGATTAGCAAAAACAAAAAATCCAGCCTTTCCGACTGGATTGTATTATTATTTCTTCAGATACAAATCAAAATAATCTGTAATTTTCTGCATCAGGTGAACTCTGTCTTTCCCGATCACATTATGCGGATGTCCCGGATAGGTAAAGTAATCCAGTTGAACTCCGTTATCAACAGCAGATTTGATGAATTTAATAGAATGCTGCCATACGACTACATCATCCTGAGCGCCATGGATCATCAGTAATTTTCCTTTCAGGTTCTGCACTTTATCAAGAAGATTAGCAGTTGCATAACCTTGTGGATTTTCCTGCGGAGTATCCATATATCTTTCTCCGTACATGATCTCATACATACTCCAGTCGATTACAGGTCCTCCTGCTACACCCACTTTGAATACATCCGGCTTACGAAGCATGAAACTTGTCGTCATAAATCCTCCGAAGCTCCATCCATGAATTCCCATTCTGTCTCCGTCTACGTAAGAAAGAGACTTTAAGTACTCTACACCTTTCATCTGGTCGTTCATTTCTGTAGTTCCCAGGTTTCTGAATACAGCCTGCTCAAACTTCATTCCACGGTTAGAAGAACCTCTTCCGTCCATTGTAAAGATAATGTATCCGTTCTGAGCCATATATTCATACCAAAGATTTCCTGAAGCCGGGAAGCTGTTGGTGATCAGCTGTAAGTGTGGTCCGTTATACAGATAAACAATGGTTGGATATTTTTTGTTCGGATCAAAGTTGGTTGGAAGGATAATCTTTCCATACAAAGGAGTTCCGTCATCTGCTTTTAAAGTTACGTTTTTAATTTCCGGCCTCTGATAATTCTTTAATGGATTTTCAGAAGTAAGGATATTCGTAGTTTTTAAATTAGCTGTATTGATAATGTTGGCAACTCTCGGTGAATTCGCATTGCTGTAAGCATCATACAGATAATTCCCATCGCCGCTCAAAGTTCCGATGTGCATTCCTTCTGCATTATCAAGCTTTTGCATTTTGAAGTTGGTCCAGTTGATTCTGTATAAATGTCTTTCCAAAGAAGTCTCTTTTGTTGATGTAAAGTAGATCTCCTTTTTCTTTTCATTGAATCCTAAAATATCAGTTACCAGCCAATCTCCTTTTGTAATCTGAGCTACCAGTCCTTTTTCAAGACTATAATGGAACAAATGATTATATCCTGTTCTCTGGCTCTGCCAGATAAAGTCTGTATTAGAGTTCGGGAAGAAAGTAAGTGGATGCTGTGGCTCAACGTATTTACTATCTGTTTCTTCAAATAAAGTTTTCACCAATTCTCCTGTCGCAGCATCATATTGATTCATTTTCATATGATTCTGACCTCTGTTCAGAACCCCTACAAAGATGTATTTTGAATCAGGACTCCAGGTAACAGCTGTCAGATATTGGTCTTTTTCACCCTCTACTTTTAAGAAAGTAGTAGATTGTGTTTTAATATTGAAAACACCTAATGTTACCTGATGAGAAGTCTGGCCAGCCATTGGGTATTTAATATTATGATTTACAGCCGGAGTTACAGACCAGTCAATGATCGGATAATCTGCTACCATGCTCTGATCCATCTTATAGAATGCTACACTCTCGGAATTAGGCGCAGGGAAAATTCCTGTATCAATTCCAAATTCATTTCTGTGAACCGCCTGTCCGCTAATGATATTTTCATTCGTTTCATTGGTTACAGCAATGGTTTTTCCGTTTCTGTTGACAAATAAATTATTCTTTGTTGTGAAGGCAAAAGTCTGGTTATCACCAAACATTTTTACGTTGGCGGCATCCTGATCAATAGCAGCTGTGCTTTTTATTTTCCAATCGTTTCCGGATTTTTCAATCCAAGACATTTTGCCCTCTGTCGTAAAATATCCATTGGAATTCCCTGTAAATTTGATAGGGGGAACAGTTTTAAACCTATCATTGGAAAGATTTCTGTTCAATTGGCTCAATGAGATCAGAGTGTCCTGTTTGTTAGTCTTCAAATCTGTAATCAGATAGCCGCCTTTTACGGCCTGAATATAAGATTTTCCATCTGCAGCCCATGAAAACTGGGAGATATTTTTCACAGCAAGGTTGGTTCTCATTCCATTTACAGCCTCCGCCATGGTAAACTTCTGGGTCTGGGCAAATGCTGAACTGCCTAAAACCAGCATCAATAAAGAAAATTTATGTAATTTCATTGTATAAAATTGAATCCTCCAAAAATAAGAAATAAAAACCATTCGTTAAGAAATGTTAAATTAAAACATTCATAAAATGGAACTCATGCATTCAAAGGAATTATTTCTTAACTTAATAGTAGAATTTTTAAAAGGAACTTGGATAATGAATTGTGAACTGTCAATCCGCTATGCTTGTCAATTGGATGTTGGAATACATTCACCATTCACTTGCGGAGCAAAAATTGACGATTGACAAAAAAATCTCATTTCTTATCCTATATCAATGACTTGTATAGGTACGCTGTCCTAAATTTGCATCATTAATAACAAACAAAAAATACAAAATACAATGGCAACAAAATGGATTTTAGACCCTACGCATAGTGAAATTACTTTCAAAGTAAAACACATGATGATCTCTAACGTAAAAGGAAGCTTCAGAACTTTCACTGCTGAAATTGAATCTGAAGACGAATTCTTTGCAAATGCAAAAACTACTGCTACTATCCAGACAGATTCTGTATTCACTAACAATACAGACAGAGATAACCACTTAAAGTCTGCAGAGTTCTTCAATGCTGAAGTACACCCTACCATCACTTTTGAATCTCAGGCGTTAAATAACTCTATCGTTGGAAATCTTACCATCAATGGAATTACAAAACCTGTAAATCTTGATGTAGATTTTGGAGGAATCAATGTAGACCCATGGGGAAATACAAAGGCAGGTTTCTCTTTTGAAGGAAAAATCAGTAGAAAAGACTTCGGTTTAAACTGGAACGCCGCTCTTGAAGCAGGAGGTGTAATGGTAAGTGATGATGTAAAAGTAGCTGGTGAATTACAGTTTGTAAAACAGGCATAGTAAATTAATATATAGCATAAAAGGTTCGGGGATTTTTCTAAAAGCCTTGAGCCTTTTATTTTTTTATAATCTTCAATATTTATGAACCTCAACGATCTCCAAAACATAAGCGACGGTTTTAAAAGTACACAAAGAATGCCTGTTTTATTTCTCGGACATGGTTCACCAATGAATGCCATTGAAGAGAATCAATTTGTACAGGGTTTCCGGAAAGCAGCCTCAGAAATTCCAAAACCTAATGCAATTCTTTGTATTTCTGCCCACTGGTATACAGACGGAACTTTTGTAACCGCAATGGATATGCCGAAAACCATTCATGATTTTTACGGTTTTCCCAAAGCCCTTTTTGATGTGCAGTATCCTGCTCCGGGAAATCCCGAACTGGCAAGAGAAACAGCAGAACTTCTTCTACCTGTAGATGTGGAAGAAGATCATAGCTGGGGACTAGATCATGGAGCATGGTCAGTTATCAAACATATGTATCCCGATGCTGATATTCCGGTGATACAGCTGAGTATTGATCATACAAAACCTCCGCAGTATCATTACGATCTTGCCAAAAGGCTGAACAAACTTCGTGAAAAAGGTATTCTTATTATCGGAAGTGGAAATATTGTTCATAACCTCCGCCTCATCGACTGGAAAAATATAAATACAGTGGGAGCCGGCTGGGACTGGGCAATAGAAGCCCGTGAAAAAACCAACAACTGGCTACTTGACGGTAACTTTCAGAATATTATTGATTATCAGAAACAAGGGACTTTCTTACAATACGCCGTTCCTACGCCTGATCATTATCTCCCTTTATTATATACTTTGGGTCTGAAAGATCAGTCTGAAGAGCTTAATTTATTCAATGATGAACTTATTGGTGGGTCATTGAGTATGACAAGTGTAAGAATCGGGTAAATTCTTCTTTTGTTTATCACTAAAAGTTTAGTAATATTGTTTACCATGAAAACAGTATTACTATTTTTTTTACTCACCACTTCCCTTTTTTCCGCACAAATGGTAAAAGGAACTGTGGTGGATGATACCGGCCACAGGATCTCTGGGGTTAACATTTATCTTGACGGGACGAAAACAGGAGTCGTTTCAGAAGAAGACGGAAGTTTCACATTACATGTTTCTGCTCAGAAATATGGAAATCTTGTTTTTCAAAAAGAAGATTATGAAACCTTTACCATCGGATTACCGGATATCATCAACAAGACTTTAAAAGTGGTATTGACCAAAACCAATGCAATTGAAGAAATAAGACTGGTTCCCTACACTTCCGAAGCTTATCAGAACTATATCAATTATTTTCTGGACACTTTTATAGGTAATAATCGTGATGATGTGAAAATCAAAAATCAAAGATCTTTAAAGTTCTCCTACGACAAAAAGAATAAGATTCTGAAAGTAAAAGCCCCCAATACACTCATTATTGAAAATAAAAATCTTGGCTATGAAATTAATTATAATCTGATCGCCTTTTCTTCGGATTTCAATACTAAAATGATTAATTATTCCGGGACCAGTTTTTTTAAAGAGACAAAAAATACGGATAAGGTGAAATTAAACCGTATGAATGCTTACGAAGGCAGTCAGCTTCATTTTTTCAGAAGTATCTATGAGAATAAAATTACTGAGGCAGGTTTTACAGTGAATCAGGTGGTAAGAGTTCCTAATCCAAAGTATCCCTCAGAAGAAGAATTAAATATTTTAAAAAATTATCTGGACCTCGTAACCAAACCTGATTTACATACGATTCCTGAAAATATCAGAGAAATTGCCCGTAGAAAAAATACTCAGAGCCCGTACATGCTGGCTATTGTAAAAACTAAAATCCCTGATTCAGATTATGTTAAAAGACAAGAAGGACATGTTTTTCTTGAATTTAAAGATATCCTGCAGGTCAACTATCCTAAGTTTTATTATGAACTTAAAGGAAAAGAATTTGTTAAAAGAACAGACAAAAGTATATTATCATCATTTCTGCATTCTGATGGAGAATCATTCGAAGTTTCAAAGGAAGGTAATATTACAATGCCTGATCAACTTATTAATGAAGGTGATTTCTCAAAAAATAAAATTGAAAATATGCTTCCTCTTGATTATCAATTAGGAGATTAGCATCAGGAACCGATTATTATATTAAAAATATGAAGGAAATACCTCAGGTGAGATATTTCCTTTTCTTTTGATAAGGATATTATTTACTGTACAGCCTTCAGAACATTAATGTTTCCATAGCCATAGCTTGAATTTACATTAGGATAATAGGTAGCTGCCTGTCTCATTTTATTGAGTACCTGATCTCTCGTCCATGATGGATTTTTAGCCCAAACCAACGCTGCAATTCCCGCTGTAGCTGCTGTAGCCACTGAAGAACCACCCACATAATCTGCCTGACCATTGTAATAGCTCAATACAGGAACAGTATTTCCTGAAGGTCTCTCCATCTGGAAAGTAAAATCAATCTGACTTCCCGAGTGGCACACATCACATTTCTGATTGGAAGTATTTTCTTTCACTCCCGTTATAGCCTGAGTTTCCGGCATGGATGCAGGGAAAATTACTCCGACAAAACTAGTGAAACTGGTAGAAGTACCTCCAGCACAGAAGATCAGTTTTCCTTTAGAATAAGCATATTTCACACCGTCTTCAATTTTCCCGACAGAGAAAACATGTCCCATTGACATAGAAATGATCTTCACATTCGTATTGTTACCCAATTCTGTGAAAGCGGTCTTTACAGCAGTCTGTTCACTGGAAGTTTCAAGAACAACATTTTCTGCAGCTCTGTAAGAGATCAGATTGGCATTATAAGCTACTCCTACAGGTAATCCTGCATTATTTCTCGGAGCGGCCATTACGGAAGCCATTTTCGTTCCGTGCCCACATTGATCTCCTGATCCGTCAGAATTATATACTCCATATTTACTGATTGTTCTGCCTGAAGAAGCACCATTATTAAAACTTCCTCCCAACAGAGTCTGTTCAGGTGAAACACCTGTATCAATAAGTCCAATGGTTACGCCAGCTCCAGTACTATAGCCCCAGGCTTCAGGAATGCTGTGTTTAGTGAAAGCCCACGGTATTTTTGCACTTGGTGTCGTTGAAGTATAGTCTGCTGTACTTAGTGTAGATGATGAAAATCCGCATCCTGATGAACCACTTCCTGAAGATTTTGCAGCTGCATTATATTGAGCTTCAAATTCAAAATAATGATAATCTGCAGGTTCTACATATCGGATATTTTTCATTTGGCGAAGTGCGGAAACAGTTTCCTCATTTTCAATCACAACGTCCATCTGATTAAGATACTGATCTGAAAGAAGAAGGAAATTTCTTTCGTCTTTTCCTTCATATTTTTTGATCACAGAAAGAACTTCTTTTTCGATATCATTGCTGTTTGGAGATTTACTTCTGTCGAAATCATCTTTAGAAGTTCCAAAACCGATAGAAACCATTTTATTTCCGCGGAAAATAGCACTCCATACGAAATGATCGGATTCATTCTTCCAATTGAAAGTACCGTCCGTTTTAATCGCCTGATTGATCCTTTCGTTGATTTGTTTTGCAGTCAACGGATCTTTCTGGGACATTTCGGTTTTTACATTTTCGTTCTGAAGATCTTCTCTGGTGCACGAGTTTAAGGCAAAAAATATTGCCAGTAGGAATACAGTTTTTTTCATATGTTATAATTTTGGTTGAGACCACAATATAACACTTTAACGGGAATTAAAAATTGAAAAAAAAATGAATTTAGCATTACATGAATATTAAATTACAATACTTTCTCGTAGCACACACTTTGCTCTATTCCAACGTATTGACCATAATTAGGTATTTTGTAAAAACCACTTTTTTCATACACCGAGATGGCACTCTTAAGATCCCTTGAAGTTTCCAATACAGCTTTTGTAAAGTTCAATTCTGTTGCCCAGCTTTGAAGTTCTTTCACAATAGCGGAACCTAATCCTTTTTTTCTGAAATCAGGATGGGTAAACATTCTTTTTATTTCTATGGTATCTTCTGAAAATGGTTTGAATGCTCCGCAGGCTGCTGGAATATCATCTATATAGGCTACGATACAGTTTTTGATAGTATCTATTGTATTGAACTGAGCAAAGAAGTCATCATTTTCTCCATTATGTTCGGCTAAAGCGGCATCAAGGGATTTTACCAGTGTTTGAAAATCTTTATGGCTGGAATCTGTTCTGAGTATATTCATCTAATTGATTTAAAGATTTAAAAATTGAAGGATTAAAAGATTTGTGAAAACAAAAAGCTCCCTTCCGGAAGCTTTCAAGTATTTTGTATTAGTTGACAACAAATTTTCGTTCGTTAATCAATTCTGCAATGGCCAGCATATCTTTACCGATAAGTCTGTCATCTTCCAGCTTGGCAACTTTAGAACGAAGAATCGCAAAGTTTTCTTCAATTACTTTAGAGCATTTCGCAGGTCTTCTAAATTCAAGTCCCTGAGCGGCAAACATTAGCTCAACAGACAGAATATTAACAAGATTTCCCAGAACCTGATTGAATTTTCTTCCTGAAATACTTCCCATAGAAACATGATCTTCCTGTCCTAAACTTGTAGGAATAGAGTCTGCCGACGCCGGGAAACATAATGTTTTATTTTCTGTAACCAAGGCAGCTGAAGTGTACTGAGGGATCATAAATCCGGAATTCAATCCTGAGCTTTCCGTTAATAATCTTGGAAGTCCATATTTTCCTTCTAATAATAAGTAGCTTCTTCTGTCTGAAATATTCCCTAGTTCTGCAGCTGCTAATGTAGCATAATCTAAAGGCAATGCCATTAGCTGTCCGTGGAAGTTTCCACCTGAAATAGATTCTTCAGCGCTTAGGACAATCGGGTTATCTGTTACAGAGTTCAATTCTGTTTCAGCCATTCCTTTAAGGTGCTCAAAAGCATTCCTGCTGGCTCCATGAACCTGCGGTACACATCTCATGGAATAAGGATCCTGAACTCTCTCACAATCTTCATGAGCTTTCATATTTTCTGATCCCTTTAAGAACTTAAGCATTCTTGCCGCAACTTTTTTACTGCCTTCAAAAGGTCTGATCTCGTGAAGTTCTTTTTTAAATGGGCTTGCTGAACCTCTGTACGCTTCAAGACTCATTGCAGCTGTCATATCAGCAAGATCTAATAAGTATTCAAATTTTTCAAGTCCTTTGATCGCATGAGCAAGGATAAACTGCGTACCATTGATTAATCCTAATCCTTCTTTTGGACCTAAAGCTAATGGTTCAAGGTCATGTTTTTTTAAAACCTCAATGGTATCAGAAACCTGATTCCCTTCCCAAACCTGTCCTAAACCAAGTAAAGGCAGTACAAGATGTGCTAATGGAGCAAGGTCTCCTGAAGCTCCTACAGATCCTTGTTCAGGAACTACCGGAATGATATCTTTCCCAAGCATCAGAATCATTCTTTCAATAACTTCCAGGGAAACTCCTGAAAATCCTTTCGAAAGAGCATGTACTTTGGTAATCATCATAATCTTGGAAAGCTCTTTATCAATTGGCTTCCCTACGCCCACCGCATGAGAAATGATAAGATTATATTGTAACTGAGCGGTTTCATCCGCTGAAATTTTAGTATCACACAATGGTCCGAATCCTGTATTGATTCCATATACGCATCTGTCTGACTCTACTATTTTCTGTACGTTTTTCTGAGATTTTAAAATTTGTTCTTTTGCCGCTTTGTTTAGCTTGGCTTTATTAGGTTTTTTACATATTTCCAGAACATCATGGAAAGTAAAAACATCTACTCCGTATATCATTTCTAAAAAATTTCCTTAAAATTACGCATTTAACAATAATTGGAAAAGCTAAATTTCAATCTTCTATATTTTTATAAAACAAGCGAAATAATTTACTACTTTTAGCCCCGAAAATTAAAAACAATAATACATGAGACTGAAAACTCTACTCCTTGCTGTATGTGTAGCAAGCACGACAGCTTTCGCGCAGAAAGTAAAATATTCTAAAGAGGATATCAAAAAAATGGAAACTTACCTTTTTAATGAAGGTTTTAATACGCCATCACCTAAGAAAACATCTACCATTATCTTAAAAGACGGAACGACCTACAAAGGTTTCTGTAATAAGATTGAAACAAAAAAAGGACAGATCTATGAAGTTGCTATCAAAGACAGTATCACCAAAAAGAATACTACTTTCAATGCTGATCAGATCAATGAGATGTATGTGTATCCGAGTAATGCAGAGAAGATTGCAAAAGTGGCAAAATACATGGGGAATATCAGAAACTTCGGAACTAAGAAGTTGACGAAAAACACCAATAATGACAGAATTTATTTTATAAATCAGACTGTGTCCCTAAAGAACAAAAAAGATGATAAGGAATTTCTGATGCAGGTTATCAATCCAGGTTTTGATGATATTATTTCAGTATACCACGATCCCAGGGCTAAAGAAACAACAGGTTTTTCTGTAATGGGATCTCCACAGCTTGGAGGCGGTGTTATCAAATCTTACTATGTAAAAAAGGGCAACAAGGTAATGTGGCTGCATAAAGATGATTTTGAAGACAATTATGATTTTCTTTTTGGAGATAATCAGGATTTCATGAAAAAATATCCTAAGAACTCTGTGGAATGGGATTATTTCAGCTTTCTTGTAAGTGAATATACTGCAATGACCAACGGATAAAATATTTTGAACCCTAAAATAAAACCTGTAGAACCATCTGCAGGTTTTTCTTTTTTAGATAGCGAAAGTTTCCTTAATTTTGTTATATGAATCCTTCTTTAGAACTACAGCTCAAAACCTTACCATCCGAACCCGGCGTTTATCGTTATTATGATAAAAACGAACAGCTTTTGTATGTGGGAAAAGCTAAAAATCTGAAAAAGAGGGTACTCTCCTATTTCAACAAAAACCTTTCAGGATACAGGATCAAAATAATGGTCAGCAAAATCCAGCGACTGGAAACGACGATTGTAAACAGTGAGTATGATGCACTTTTATTGGAAAATAATCTGATTAAAGAGTACCAGCCGTTTTATAATGTTATGCTGAAGGATGATAAGACTTATCCCTGGATCTGCATCAAAAATGAAGATTTTCCAAGAATTTTTCTGACCAGAAATATGATTAAAGACGGATCTGAATATTACGGTCCGTATGCCAAAGTACGTCCTGCAAAGATATTGTTGGATACTATAAAACACATTTATAAGCTTAGAACCTGTAATCTTAATCTTTCTCCCTCCAAAATTGCGGAAGGCAAATATAAAGTCTGCCTGGAATACCATATCAAAAACTGCGAAGGGCCATGTGAAGATCTTGAAAGCAAGGAAGATTATGACGAAAAAATAGATGCTATCCGCGGAATTATCAAAGGAGATTTCCGTAAAGCAAAAGATTATCTGGTGAATCAGATGATGAAGCTTGCTTCCAACCTGAAGTTTGAAGAAGCTCAGATCATTAAGGAAAGACTGGATATTCTTGAAGATTATCAGGCTAAAAACACAGTCGTAAATCCTAATATTGATGATGTAGATGTTTTCGGAATGACCAGTGATGAGACCGCTGCTTATGTCAATTTCTTTAAGATAAGAAACGGAAATATTATCCAGAGTTTTACTACTGAGATTAAAAAGATTCTTGAAGAAACTGATGAAGATATTATGGAAGAAGCTTTGATAGAGATCCGTCAAAAGTTTTCTTCAGATTCTAAGGAAGTTCTTTTACCGTTTCATTTGTCTGTAGAAATCCCAAATGTAAAACTGATTGTTCCCAAGGTAGGAGATAAAAAAAGAATTGTAGAGCTTTCTGAAAAGAATGCTAAAGAATACCGTCTGGAAAAGCTGAAGCAGGTTCAGATTGTAGATCCTGAAAGGCATACCAACAGAATTATGGCCGAAATGCAGAAACTGCTGAGAATGCCTGTAGAACCAAGACATATTGAAGGTTTTGATAACTCCAACATTCAGGGAACGAATCCTGTGTCTGCATGTGTTGTTTTCAAAGATGGAAAACCGAGTAAAGCAGATTACCGAATTTTTCATCCTAAAACGGTAGAAGGGCCAAACGACTTTGCAACGATGGAAGAGGTCATCTACCGCCGTTACAAAAGAATGCTTGATGAAGGAGAAAGCCTTCCTCAATTAATTCTGATTGATGGTGGAAAAGGACAACTTTCTTCTGCTGTTAAAAGCCTGAGGTTATTAGGACTTTATGGAAAAATTACCATTGTAGGGATCGCCAAGAGACTGGAAGAAATATTTTTCCCGGAAGATCCTATTCCTTTATATCTTGATAAAAAATCTGAAACGTTGAAAATCCTTCAGCGTGTCCGTGATGAGGCCCACCGATTTGGGGTAAAACATCACAGAACAAGAAGAAAAAATTCTACTATAAAATCCGAACTGGAAGAAATTTCTGGAGTTGGAGAAAAAACAATCGAATTGCTTTTGTCTAAACTGAAGTCTGTAAAACGTATCAAAGAAGCTAATCTGGAAACCCTGGAAGAAATTCTGGGTAAGAGTAAAGCCAAGGTAATTTGGGAATTTTTTAATGCCAATTAATGTTCTGACATCGCACAGTGGTTAAGTTTCCATAAATAAAAGGTCGTTTATTGGTAAAATTTCATCAGAATCATCATTTTATCAAAATGAGACAAAAACCAAAATTCCTTTTAATACAAAATAAACACTACAACAAAATACACGAATAAATAAATATTTTACTAAAAAATACTATTATATGTATTTTTTTCATAAATTAGAGTTATCAACTAATAACAATAATGTTATGAAATTTTACTCATTTTTATAAATACTTCCACCATCTTTTTACATTATGTATGATTAGATTACCTTCCACATTTATAAGATAGTATTAAAAAAAGTAAAAAACACATCAACATATATATTACAAAAGGCTCTTTTTCAAGAGCCTTTTGTACTTATATTTTATTAATTACTTTGCTGTAAAAACTTCTTTGGAGTATCTTCCATCCGTCTGTGGAATATCTATCACAATATTTCCGTTTTCAAAATATCCGATGGTAGTATTTCCATCAGACATTTTTACAAGGAAGACAGAGTTCTTTGAAGTTGCTTTGAAAACAGCAAAAGGTACAGAGCTACCAGACTTGGCTAAAATAAACTGGCTAGGATCAATCTGTATCTTCTGAAGATCCAGTTTCCCGTTCGAATAATTACTCGCCTCCGGAGTTGTTGTAGAGACTACAGATGCCACAGAGTCAGGAGATGTATGCTGAGTACTATTATTAGATGCAGGTAATAACGCAACGGGATTGGAAGCCGGTACTTTTATCAAAGCCTGCTTCAATGCTTCATCAAGTCCTTCTTCAAATTCTTTAATATTTGAACTCCCTTTAGATTCAAGTATCAAATTGTTATTACAATCTTTAAATTGTAATATCAGTTTATTTTTAAATATACTTTTATCATTGAGAACATCTGCCATAACCACATTACAATAATTGGTTTTAGCTTCAGATGGCCAGTTATCTTTAATGATAGGAAGAATTATATATTTTCTTTCTGTCAGAGCTTTAACAAAAGAGTTTTTTAATCCGTAATCTCCGTTGAAAGTCTGAAATTTTTCGGGAACTGCAACATATTTATAATCTGAAACCTTTTGTGCGAAAGCTATTGTTGAACAAACAGCCATAGCCAATATTGATAACTTTTTCATTTTTATAATTTTAATCGTTTCTAAATGCTCCCATATCCAGTTTTAATGAGAAGAAATTGGAATAGAAATTAGATCCGCCAATCCCTGAATTCGTAATTGCATAATCCAGTGTAAGGCCTCTATATCTGATCCCAAGACCTGCACTCGGCTGGAAAGAAACTTTTCTCTTAAGGTCTTCTATATCTGTAATAGACTGGAATCTGTTGATCCCCAATCTCACAAAAATCATTTTCTGATATCCCAGTTCAGCTCCCGCATACGGACTGATACTGGCAAAATCTGTTGAAATTAATGATGCTGTTTTAGCAAAATCAACATTAATACCTGCTTCCGGTAATACATACACACTGCTATTGATTTCGAATAATTTGCTGGCACCTACATTCAGCTTAGGCATTGTAAGTTCAAGTTTATCCTTAGGAGCTGGGTTAAATTCTTCCCCGTTTACAACAGTAGAAAGTTCTTTCTGATTAATCGTCCAGAAGTTTACCGTAGTCGTAATATCTCTCACCATTCCTCCGAATTTCCATCCGTTATCTGCCTTATAAATTGCTCCCACATCGAAACCAAAACCATAACCATTTGCAAATTTACCTACATTTCTATAAACAATTTTAGCATTCACCCCCACATCTAATTTTGGATTTCCTCCAGGTCTGAAAGCGTAAGAAAGAATAGCAGCATAATCGGATTGGGAAAACTTGGTAATTTTATCATAATCGATATTCCCTTCAGAATCGATCATTTGGGTAGTATTTAAAATATTGTCTACTCCAAGCCTTACTACCGAAACGCCAAAAACACCTTCTTCAAGTACTTTTGCATAGGCCAGATAGTCATATTTTGCGATGGATTCAAAGTATTCTGCGTGCATTGCTGCCCCTTGCCAATCTCTTTCAACAGACATTAGACCTGCAGGGTTCCACATTGGGGAATATACGTCATCCTGGTTGGTAATTACTGCTCCTCCCATAGCAAGTCCTCTTGCTCCGGCACCGATATTTAAGAATTCATTGGAATATTTCCTGATAATCTGAGATTGAGAAAGCCCAAACAGCAGTGAAAATGCAAGTAAAAAATATTTTTTCATCATATAAATTTGATGCTTAGTTTAAGTTTTTAGTTTTTCTGGCTTTTATTAATCCATTTGCAATGATTGCCAGTATCATAACACCCGAAGCGACATAAAATATAGGGCTCATATGTTCTGATTCCCCAAAGATAAAAAAAGCTAGTATAATTCCGTAAACAGGTTCTAAATTAACTGTTAAAATTAAAGTAAAAGGTGATATATATTTCATTAAATTCACCGATTCCAGCATTGGAAAAGCAGTGAAAACACTGGCTAACAAGCATATTAACGCCAGATCCCTGTAGTTTATTTCATTCATTTGAAAAATTTGCCCTGAAAACAAATAAATTAACATTAAAATAAACCAACCACAGAAGATTTCATAAAAAATAATGTTCCCCGAACTTGTTTTCCCAAACATTTTACCATTAAAAACAGAAAAAACAGTTCCGAATATGGCACACAGAATTCCATAAATAATACCTTCTTTAAAATGAAATTCTGTTTTAAAGATCAATAGTATACAGGCCACAATAACAGTTCCCATGATCACTTCGGATACATCAATTTTCCTTTTGAAAATAATAGGCTCCAGAATTGAGGCAAAAAGAGTAGATAACGAAAGACAACTTAGCGCAATAGAAACATTGGAAACTTTAATAGAATAAAAAAAGCAATACCAATGGAGTGCCATGGCAAAACCTATTGCTGCCAGCTGAAAAAATATTTTTCTGGAAACCTTTATGCTCTCCTTTTTAAAAATCCTGATAAATACATACAAAAAAATAGAGGCAAACAACATTCTGTAAAAAACCAGAATCTGTGCATTGGCCTGAATCAATTTTCCCAGAATTGCAGTGAACCCCCATAAAAAAACTATTAAATGCAATCTGAAAAGTGCCAATTTATGCATAACCTATCCTCTTTTTATTTTAACCCTGCAAATTTACAAATCACAAACCCAAATATTGATAAAAAGACGGCTTTAATCTAAAAAAAGTTAACAAAATTTAAAATAAAGGTTAAACCATAAAAAAACCCTGAAAATTTATTAAACTTTCAGGGCCTTCAAATAATAAACTATTAAAAAAATAAACTAGGAACAGAGTAATTTTCAGAGGTTATCACCCTCCATTACTCTTATGTAAAGTTAGAAAAAATATAAATTATTTGAAAATATTTTTTAGTTAAAAATTTCACAAATTACTAAAAACCAAATAATTAAACATCTGTTTTACTTCCAATTCGTATTCCTCATAAAAATAGTATCTTTAAGCGTAAAAAATTGAAAATTTTATGGACATCGAATTCAATAAACGAGAAGATCAGAACAGATTAAAATTATCTGAAATTAATCGCTTACTCACTGAAATTAAAAAAGGCGGTGGTGAGAAGAGGCTTCAAAAGCTTCGTGATGAAGGAAAAATGACAGCAAGAGAAAGAATAGATTATCTTCTCGATAAAAATTCAGATTCCATAGAAGTAGGAGCATTTGCAGGATACGAGATGTATCAGGAGCATGGAGGATGTCCTAGTGGAGGTGTTGTAGTAGTTATTGGCTACGTTTCCGGAAGACAGTGTATTATAGTTGCTAATGATGCCTCTGTAAAAGCTGGTGCATGGTTTCCTATCACAGGAAAGAAAAACCTGAGAGCTCAGGAAATTGCTATGGAAAACAAACTTCCTATTATTTATCTGGTAGACTCTGCAGGTGTTTACCTTCCTATGCAGGATGAGATCTTCCCGGATAAAGAACATTTTGGACGAATTTTCAGAAATAATGCTAAAATGAGTTCTATGGGAATCATCCAGATCTCTGCCGTTATGGGGAGTTGTGTAGCTGGAGGAGCTTATCTTCCCATTATGAGTGACGAGGCGATGATTGTGGATAAAACAGGTTCTATTTTCCTTGCCGGAAGCTATCTTGTAAAAGCAGCTATCGGAGAAAGTATTGATAACGAAACATTAGGTGGAGCTACCACTCATTGCTCTATTTCAGGAGTAACAGATTATAAAGCGAAAGATGATAAAGATGCTTTGAATAGAATCAAAAATATCATGAAATCTATTGGAAGTAGTGAAAAAGCAGGCTTTGACAGAATAGAAAGCTTTCCACCAAAAGAAAACCCGGAAAATATTTTCGGAATTATGCCGGTTTCAAGAGCTGAACAATATGATACTTATGAAATTATCAAGTGTATTGTGGATAACTCCGAATATGAAGAATATAAACCAGACTATGGTAAAAGTATTATCTGTGCAACGGCAAGAGTTGATGGCTGGTCTGTAGGAATTGTAGCCAATCAGCGAAAGCTCGTTAAAAGTGGGAAAGGAGAAATGCAGTTTGGAGGAGTAATCTACTCTGATTCTGCTGATAAAGCGACCCGATTTATTGCTAATTGTAATCAAAGAAAGATACCTTTAATTTTCTTACAGGATGTTACAGGATTTATGGTAGGCTCCAAATCAGAACATGGAGGAATTATCAAAGACGGAGCTAAAATGGTAAATGCAGTTTCCAATTCTGTTGTTCCTAAGTTCACGATTATTACGGGTAACTCTTATGGGGCGGGTAATTATGCAATGTGTGGAAAAGCTTATGATCCAAGATTAATTGTTGCATGGCCTTGGGCTGACTTAGCGGTAATGGGAGGAGCACAAGCTGCAAAAGTACTGGCTCAGATTCAGGAATCAACATTGAAAAAACAAGGAAAAGAAATTTCGGAAGAAGAACACAATGAAATTCTGAATACCATTTCTAAGAAATATCAGAAACAAACAGAATCTACTTACGCAGCTGCAAGATTATGGACAGATGCCATTATCAATCCTGCAGATACCAGAAAATGGATTTCTATGGGAATTGAAGCAGCTAATCATGCCCCTATCACTGAGAAATTCAACTTAGGTGTAATACAAGTCTGATAACAATTTATAATACAAAAGGGCTATCTCAGGATTTTGAGATAGCCCTTCTTTATTTATACTTTTAAAATGGGAAGTATTTTACTTACCATATTCTTCTTTACAAAATTCAATGGGCCCACCAAGTTTCATACAGCATTGATACTTAGTCATACAAATTCCATTTGGCCAGCCTGGAGGATAGCACATTCCAAATGCAGGATCATCAGGACATGTAGGTCCTCCACTTCCTTGTAATGATTTTAAACTCTCTCTTGAAATCTTCATTAGATTTTTCATAGTTATTTTAGTTTTAATTGTGTCCTACTCTATTTAAGCTTTTCGGATAACGCTTCTCTAAAATACTATTTATTCTATACATAGTGAAATTTAAATAAAAATTTTAATAATTAATCATTACTTAGTAGCTATTGCAGATTACTTAATGGTGATGTTATGGATTATGCTTGGTTAAGTATCAAGAAAAAAATTGTCACATTGGAAGTGATTTGTTATGGATAATATAAATTGTTAATAAAGAGATGTTACAACCATAGATTTACCAGATAAAAAAGCATATCTCAAATAAAAAATAGTAAAAAAATAAAATTCATGAACGATAACCTATAATCAATATTTTATCTTTTCAATATTACCATTAACAGAATATTATACGCTAAAATTCGGATTAAACGACAAAACAAATCTATTAACAATTGTAAATCAACACTTTACATGTATTATTTATCATAAAGTATCATATTTTTTTTTAATATTGCAGGAGTAAGCAAATGATGAACAAAATGAAACAATTAAGTAAAGGGTTACCCGTGGCCGCCAGTGATTTTTGTTTTTCTACTCAGTACAAATCAAATAAACGCTCAAAAAATACAGAAAGATTCAGCAAAGAATAAGGAAATCGATGAAGTTGTATCAACTGTTCTTAAGCTGGAAAATCCATTTAGTGAAGCTGGAGTTTTTTTGATAATGCTAAGAAGAATAGCTACCCCTTCAAAAGATAATCTGAATTATCAAAATCAGAAGAATGCACTTGACCAGATGAAGCAAGATCCTGAATTTGGGACCAGTGAAAGTGATATACAAGGTCGTATTTGGCGGGATAAGAAATAAATTCCCCCTTCACTAGAGGTTCTTGTCGTATTAAGGGTCTAAGTTGCCATATCTCACAATCTTCATACTTTTAGGCTCTTGGATCCTTATACGACGATAATGTCTTAGTTCAGTGATGAATGGACTAAAATGTGATTAGTGAATGAACAATGATAATGGATAAGTAATCAGTGTCAAGAAATTAGGGTTACGAGTTATTGAAATTAACTTAACAGTTGCAAGTGTAAGGATGCACCTTTATTCCAATTATTTCATTCCTCAGGAATCCAGACTTATTTATTAGAGGTTTAAAGGATGTAAGATAACAGGATAATATCTACATTTTTTTTAGCCTTTAGTATTAGCATTGTCATGCTGAGCGGAGTCGAAGCATTTTAATGAAGAATACTTTATTTAGACTCCTTTGGAGTAACAGCCTGGGAAGAATAAATAGTATTGAATAAAAACCCATCGTTTGATAAAGAATAGAAAAACAGAGGGCTAGGAAACAGGAAGCTTGAAGCTGGAGGAAGGAAGATAACAGCAATTGGTCATCTTAACTGATTACCTATTGCTCATTGCTTATGTCTCTGTTTGGTTTTTAGTTTTGAGGGTTGTGTTGTTGGTGTAGGTGTAGGTATATAACAAAAAAACCTTTATCGTAAAGATAAAGGTTTTTTAAAAATAAAATAAAAACTGGCGGCGGCCTACTCTCCCGCGTTAGCAGTACCATCGGCGCTGGTGGGCTTAACTTCTGTGTTCG
>NZ_LUVZ01000044.1 GCF_001593385.1 Chryseobacterium cucumeris
AGTATTCTTCATTAAAATGCTTCGACTCCGCTCAGCATGACAATGCTAATACTAAAGGCTAAAAAAAATGTAGATATTATCCTGTTATCTTACATCCTTTAAACCTCTAATAAATAAGTCTGGATTCTTGAGGAATGAAATAATTGGAATAAACGTGCATCCTTACACTTGCAATTCTGGGATCTAATCGCTGTACCTCGTACCCCGGAAATTAGGAACTCTATCTTTTAAGGCCGTAAATCGCTTATTGTGGTTGAAAGCTGATTCAAGTATATAAACGAGATTTAATCCCTCAGAATTCACCTTATTTTAAGTCAAAAGAAATAAAAAAACCGCTTCTCTAAAGAAACGGTTCTTATGGGTTACATTTTGATTGTAATCTAGCTTACCAATGATGACTTAGTTTGCTGCTATCGTAAAGACGATTTGTGTGCTATAAGATGCTGCAGGAATAGTCACAGAAACACCTCCTATTTGGAGCTGAACACTAATGGCTGAGTAATCTACACTATTATTGACACCCAATAATCCACTAAAGGTTATTGTTGATAATGTGACGGCGCCAGCCTGTGGAATTTCTATAAAATTTGCACTACCTCCATTGATAGAAGCGGTACAAAGGACACAAAGACCATTGATTATTGCTGTTCCTCCACTTCTTTTTGCGGACAGTTTCAGGGAACTGTTCCAGGAAGTCGGGTTAAGTTGCATGGTTATTTTGGCTCCGGAGGCTGAAAGAAGATTAAGAAAAGATCCTGGTAAATGACCAGATATTGTTAATTGTGCAGGGTTCTCATAAGTTCCGATATAATTACTTCCTGCCTCAGTAATGGTAGGTACACTCACAGTCCAGTTAGTTCCGGCAATACTTATGGTTTGCCCTTCAAGATAGCTTCCCATTATTAAAGCAATAATGTAAAGAGATCTTTTTAAGAACTGTTCTTTGAGAAAGAGACTTTTCATTTTCATTTTATTCTGTGATGGTATAAGTGATGACGATTGCTGTATTGGCCTGAGCCTGTAAATTGGCATAAGTATTAGTAGCAAGTGAAATGGTAAGAGCATGGCCGTTATTCGCTCCGTTTCCTGTATATGCTCCGCCAATACCACTAATGATGGTAGTAGGAGTTGTGGTGAGAATTATTTGCCCTGAAGATGTTCCCAATGTTCCGCCGCCAGCTCCTGAAGCCGCCGCCGCCTGAATTCTTATATTGACACCTGCGATAACTTTATTTACTGAGGCCGTAATCCTTCTGGTAAGACCTCCGGAAGCAATAGCTGAAGTATAGTTGATCCATTTGGATGTATTGGGAGTAGGTGCTCCAAGAGCATTTCCAGCTTCTGTAGGAGCTGTAAAATTTAACACAATATTGCCTGTAGGCTCAATGTCCATTAAAGTTACTACAGGCAATGTAAGACTAACAGTAGTATTTGCGGTCTGGGAATAGATTGGCCCGGATACAACACAAAATGCAATTAATAATAGGGTACGGATCAGAATCATCTCTTCTTTTTTATTTCATTATATCCTACTTTCAAGGATTCCTTTTGATATTTGATCTCTATCTGTTGCTTAACAACATTGATGCTTATTTTTTTTGTTTCCGAAGGCTTTAAAGTAAACAGAAACTTGTCTGATGAAATTTTATATCGTTTATCAAGCCCGTTACGATAGACTTTAATAGTCCAGTCTCCAGGCCTAAGATAAGTAAAGTCGAAGTTTTCTCCAATGAGACAGATCTTACGGTAAGTCTGATCATTATTGGTAGCTTCCACAATAATACTTTCTTTTTTCTTTTTTCCTTTTTCAGATTGTATCTGGTCAAAATCAGGTTGATCTTTTTCTCCTGTCTCTAAGAATTTAACGTGGCCCTGAACATTTGCAGCTGTGGTTAATCCAAAGTTAAAAGTGTTTTCCTTATTGATCAATGAAAGAGCAGCAGGAAACGTTTGAGTCGGAATATCATTGATTTCCGTAGTGGAGCGGTCAATTTCAAGAAAATAATTCCCTGGGATAACGTTTTTAAATATATAATTTCCTTCCTTATCCGTAATGGATAGATAACTTCCAAGCATTAATCTTATGCCTTCAGTCTTTTTTATACCCAGGTTACCAACATTTCCAGACAATGAAATATATTCGGCAGTTTTCTGTACAGGAATATTGGGACGCCATGTATAACGCATGGAGAATATAAAATCTTTATCTCCGATTTCTCCTCTTTGCAATGAATATCTTCCGGAAAGATCAAGTTCATTTCCGGGAAATAACTGCTGGTGAAATAGAAGTTCAAACAGATTTCTGTCTTTAAAATACTCCTCAGGCATATAATTATTCTGATAAAATATACTTAAGCTGGTCTTATCAGAAAATCGACTAAAGATTCTGGCTCCATAATAGATATTTCTCTGATTTTTAAGCTGATATCTTGAGCTGATGGCATAACTTCCGAAGATGTTAAAAGATGTTCTGAGCTTTTGAAATGACAGATTTGCGGAATAAAAGCTTGAATTGCCACTGAATCCCGTCAGATAATTATCTGTTTTTCCAAATTGTCCATCCACATTTACCTGAAATACCCCAATCTGCTGATTAATACTTACTTTAAAGTAACGTTCATAATAATCAAACTGTTTAGGTTCTAAACGGTCTTTATAGGTTTGATATCCATTATTAAGGATAATGAAACCACTCGGTATATATTTGTACTGTATACCATATTGAAAATACTTTCTATAGGGTGCTGCCAGGAGCAGTGTATCTCTTTGGAAATTTTTGGCATCCTGCATATAATTGGCAAAGAAACTTATTTTCTTTGTGAGATTGTAGGAAATATTACCATTAAAAGTATTTGTATTGGTAAAATATCCTCCGAAATCAGGACTGGCTTTCATGTACATGAAATTTCCATTCAACTTTTTAAAAACGGCCTCAGCCTGTAGTAAATAAGCTGTTCCATCTGTTTTTTGTGTAGTACTGTATGCCAATTCTCCAGAAAAAGTTATATTGTTTGAAACCTTAAATTTTCCCTTGGCGTAAGGTAAATGAGCATTAGAATCAAGTCTTACTTCACTATATCTGATTTCTTCTTTTCTTGGAGTTTTGTAAAGGTATCCTACAGAAATTTCGGACTCTTTTCGGATTTTAAAGGCTGAATAGAAATTGAATTCATCTTTAATATCTCTGAAAAATCTCGGATGGTTATAGAATCCACCGAAGCTCACTTTATCAAAGTTATACCGGATTTCTGCCCCGCGACCATATCTTGCAAATTCTGTAAGATAGGATGAAGAGTAGGTTTTATCACCTAAATGAATAGAAAGATTGTTTCGTTTATAATTCACAAAATATTCTTCATATTGAGTAAATGTATTGAGTTCTACAGGATTGTGAGTAACCGCCCTAAACTCAATCTGATTCTTATTGTCTTTGTCAAGTGCTCCTTTACCATAGATTTCTCCCTGAAAACCATCATTATACACTCCCATATTCTGCATGCCAATAAAAGATAATGAGAAAGCAACAGGAAGCCTGTGATAAATATCTTTCTCAGAAGGTTTTGCTGATATCACCTGAGTACTCACATAGACATCCTGATTTTCTTTGGGATTACCCTTTGAGTGCACCGAAAGGTTTAGGTTTTGAAATTCATTTTGAGCGAGTTCAGGATTTGTTACTTTATGAATAGTAATTGTTTTGGACTCATTAGGCTCCAGTACCAGTGATGTTTCATTATCGACAATAGCATTTTTACTTTCGAGAACAATACTTTCTGTTACATTACCATTATTTTTTAAAAGAAAAGAGGCACGGATTGTTTCTCCTGCTCTTACAAATTCAGGTGTATTTAAAGCGGTAACTAAAAGATTCCTGTGTCCGGAAACAATGATTTTTGAATTTTTTGTAAAAGATATTCCGTTATGGCGATCAGTTACATTCATTATCACGGAATAAATACCCTGTCCTGTTTCTGTTCCCACCCGTAAAGGAACAAGATATACAGAGGTTTCATGAGGAAGAATCTGAAATTCTCCTTTTGCTAAAATAGGATTAATAGAGGAACTTGATGTGGTAATTGAAATATCATAGGTCTTGGCTTCATCCGAATTGTTTTCTAAAGTGAAGGGAATAGAAGTAGACATTCCCGGCATTAAACTATCTTTTTTACTGATCAATCTATTGGATTGCTCTTGAGAAAAAATAAATACCGGGAATAATGATATGATAATAAATAAAGTCCAAGTTCTACTCATTTTTTACTTCTAATTCCACATTGAGTGCAAAAGCATTCTCTTCTTCATCGGCAGCTATGATAGCAGCTTTATATTTGTCTGGTGGTACTTTACTAATGTCAATGTAAAATGTTTTGGAGGTGTTGGGTAACAGCCCCATCGTTAAACTTGAATAAGTTCCCACCTTCTCACCCGTTTTTCGGTTATAGATTTCTATGGAAGCAGTCGGTTTACAGTAAAGATTACCATTATTGGCTATTGCTATCTTTGCCGTTTGTTTTCCTTCCTGTTTTTCCACCTTGATACTTTCAAACTTAAGATCCGGTTTTGCTTTTTCTGTTTCAAAATCTGTAATGACCTGAATGGCATATCGTATAATAGAAGTGATGCTGACTCCTGGTTTACTGTCACTGGGTTTTATATCTTCTACCGGTTCTACAATGATCACACTCCAATAGCTTCCCGGATCCATTGCCTGATTGGGAATGGTTATTTCATAGAAGATCTCAGTCTTTTCTTTACCTTTAAGGGTAACAAGATTAGTGTTGAGTTTCAGCCACTCTCCGTTACTTCGTTTATTGGTACGTAATGCTGTATAATTGATCGTTCCGTCCGCATGGTAGGTATAATCCTGTAAAAATATTTTTACGCTTTGAGGATTGCTGCCCGTGTTTTCAATGGCAACTTTTCCCTTATAAACCTTTCCGTTTTCTATTTTGTAAGAATGCGTAAGTCCGTTGAGAATCACAATACCGGCATGTAAAAAGCTGAACTGCAAAATCAGGGTGATCAAAAGAAGGATACGCTTTATCATTGTGTAAAGTTTGAAGTTAAATCATGAATAATACAAAACCAGGAAGAAACTGGATACTAATTTCTTCTTGTTTTTGAAACGTAAAATAGAATTTTAATTAAATTCTAATTGTCTGATATTGTATAAGTAACGGTAGCAGCAACAGTAGCTGTAGCCTGTAAATCTGCATACGCGGCTACCCCTCCAGGACCACTTCCTGCAGCGAGTGCATAGGTAAGATTATGACCGTTATTAGCTCCATTTCCTGTATAAGCACTTCCAATACCAGAAATAATTGTCTGGTCAGTACCAGTTAATGTAAGCAGTCCTGCGGAAGTTCCCAATGTGCCTGCTCCTGCTCCGGTGGCCGCCGCCGCCGTTACATTAAGATCTACTCCAGGAATGATAGCATTCATTTTTACGCTTACGTTACGGGTAGGATCTGCCACAGATTTAATAGAAGAATAATTAAGCCACAACGTAGTGTTGGCCGCAGAGGGAAGAATAGGATTTCCTGCTTCAGTAGGAGCTGTAAATCCAAGAGTAATGTTTTTGGTTGCTGCTGGTTCAATATCGACCAATGCGACTTCGGGAATAGAAATGGTAACCGTATGGTTATCTGTAGCGAGATCTTGGGCACTAAGATTCCCGGATAGAGCAAACGCAAATAAAGACGCTGCAATAGTTAAATTTAGTTTTTTCATGACACTGTTAATTAGTAAAGTGAAGATAACAAAATTCAATATGTTTTAAAAAAAATATACCACATATTTTTTATAATTGCTTATTTCTCATATGTAATGCATTATAAGATGAAATAACTCAAAAAAAATACTGCACAATTTTGTGCAGTATTTTATGAATATATAGGCGTTTTTAAGCCCAATGCGGGTCAGAAACGGAAACTTTTCCGGTTTCTATTCTTCCGGCAAAGTGCCACAGATGATCGTTTAATTTTAGCTGCAAATCATACCAGCCTTTGTATTTATCAAGGTCAATAATGATTTTTTCTTCCATTTTTTGTACAGAAATTGTTCTTTCGCTTCTTGTATAAAGATCTTCCAGACTGATGGAAAAATTTTTCTTTTTGTGATTTTTGATAATTAATTCAATCTGATTTTTTGAGGTCATATTCGTCAAGATCACCTCTGTTTCTGCAGTTTTATTTCCCTTAAATTTCCTGAAAAAGCCATTGGGACCGAAAACTTCATAATCATAAGCTCCCGGCTGCACAGTATGGGATAGCGTTTGCTTTTCATATAAAGCATATGAAAAATGATAATTATTATTGTCGAATTGAGTTCTGTCATATACCAAAAGCGGAACCCCATTATCTTTCAGGTTAGTCATTTTTATATGGTCTCCTTCCAGATTTACATGGAAATGATAAGGCAATGGGTTGGAAGGTTTCAGTCCTTTTTCCTGAATGTCAAGCAGGCTATCTTTAAGTTCATCTTCAGAATACCATTTCAAATTAGGGACAGGTTTATTTTTAGCTGCGTTGATGGTTTTAGCATAATCCTTCTGATTCAGATAATCCATTTTCGGAACTTTCACGCTGGAAGAATTGAAAGCGGAAGTAAGATCTCCACATATCGCTCTTCTCCAGTCACTGATATTTTCTACACGGACATCCTTTTTGAATTTCTTCATAATGAATTTTTCCAAAAACTGCAGGACAGACGTGTGATCCGATACTTCAGAATTGACAAAACCTCCTTTCGTCCAGGGAGAAGCGATGATCATAGGGACTCTGTAACCCAATCCGACAGTTCCTTCTACTTTTTCATAGCTTTTTAAAGAAGGAGAGCTCATATATTCCTGAGTTTTATCCACATATTCTACCCCTTCTTTTCCGTTCATATCTACGGGCTGGCTTGGATTCACTGGTGGGGCAAAAGGCAATACGTGATCAAAATACCCGTCATTCTCATCATAATTGATGATAAATATGGTTTTCTTCCAGGTTTCAGGATCTTTGGTCAGAATATTCAGAACTTCAGAAATATACCAGGCTCCGTACCATGGTGAACCCGGATGATCAGAAAAATGTTCCGGAGCTACCAGCCATGAAACCAACGGAAGCTTTTTCTCTTCCACATCTTTACGGAACTGAAATAATACATCACCTTCCGGAACAACAAGCCTTTCTCCGTTTTCATCCTTTCCAATTTCCAGTTTCCAGTAATCAGGATCGTTGGAATTAGTGGTAAAGGCTTTTTCATGAAGATTTTTTTCTTCTTTTGAAAGTTTGGAATAATTGTCAGGGTGGTATTTCACCTGATCTTCCTGAACTTCAGCCAGCATGGCTTCCAGTCTTTCTTTCTGATTAGGATTTTTTTCAATCTCCTTCTTCAGATAGGCGATGATATTGGGAATATTCTGATAATATCCTTTTGAAAATTTAACGTTGAATTTTGAAAACCACTCAATCGGGTTATCTGTAAAATTACTCAGCCAGGCTTCCTGTTCTCCGGACATTCCTTTTGGAAGACTGATTTCATTCTGATAAATTCTCCACGAAACATTTTGCTGCTCTAATATTTCCGGGAAACTTTTCCATTTTGCCTGCCTCGCTTTATCATAATCAATATTTTCATTGACAACATTGGCTTTTACCTTTCCATTTTGCTGTTCTCTCAATGTTCCGGACCAAAGAAACAGCCTGTTGGGAGTAGTTCCGGTAAGCGATGAGCAGAAATACTGATCGAATATGGTGAAGGCATCTGCCAGCTGATAATAAAACGGAAGGTCTTCGCGGTTGTAATATCCTAACGTAAGCGGAATATTTTTATAATCTTTATTTCCTGAAGCTTTCGCCTGAAGCCATTGGTCAAATTTACCTTTGTTCAAAGCTTTCTGCTGATCTGCCCATGAGTGTGGCAGTGAGCTCATCCAGGTAGATTTTGTATTTCTTAAATCCAGACGGGCAGGAGAGGCATATTTTCCTTCGTCACTTTTTTGAAAGAAAACAGAATGGCCGTCCTGTTTTATAAAAGCTCTTTTATCCAAAAAACCTCTTACTCCTTTAAGAGCACCAAAAGCATGGTCAAATGAACGGTTTTCCTGCATCAGGATGACAACATGCTCTGCATCATAAAATGTAGACTGGGCAGCCGGATCAATGGCTAAAGCTTTTAAAATGGAAGGATGTAAAACATTTGAGGTTCCTAATCCTGCTAATAAAAGACTTGATTTCTCTAAAAATTCTCTTCTGTTCATGTTCAATCGTAATAAGAAAGAAACCGCAAGTTAATAGGATTTTCCTGCGGTTTCTTTGTTTTATATAAAATTAATCAGATTTTTATTGTAACCACCAAGGTTTGGAGCTGATATTATCATTTCCTCCATACTGAGCCGTTAAAGCAGCTTTTAAATTATTGCTGTTGTAATTATATTCAGATTGCGGATACCTGAACCTGAAAGGAGCTGCGACTCCTGCTTTTAAAGGATAATTTGGAAAGCCTGTTCTTAAATAATCAAAGTAAGAAGTCCACTGTGCCTGATGGAACATCGTCATGTATTTTTGAGTCATGATCTTTTCCAGTTGTGTTTGTAGTGGATCAGCATCATTATATACTACCAAAGGAGTTGCAAGATATTGGTTGACATCAAAGCCTGAGAAATATTGTCCCGGATTTTTTACATAGGTCTGATAAAAATTGAAACTTGCTTTGATCGCATTATCATAATGTGTTTTTGCCGACCCGGAAATCCAGCCTCTTGCTGTAGCTTCAGCCAGAATAAACTCAAGTTCTGAATAACTTAATACAGAAGCAGGTTCATTGGTAGGGTCTTTATAAAAACGATCGTTTACTTTGGAAATGTTTTTTGCAGTGATCAGTGCTGCATTATCAGAATACGGAGAAGTAGGATTTCCTCCGTTATATCCTGTATAGTCTGTGATGGCTTTTCCTGCTTCTTTTGCTCCTGTAGTCTGTGCTGCAAACGTGAACAAACGTGGATCATGCCTGTCTTTGAACATATTAATAAAATAATCAGCCATGTACAAACTTGAACCATATCCACTGTTGTTAAACATCGTGTATCTGCTGTCTGCTGCATCAGCAAACTTAAGTTCACCGTTATCTGCAATAGAGGTCATGAGAGACTGGCTTCCTGCAATAGAAGCAAATTCTGCAGTGATATTATAACTTCCTACTGTCGTTTTTTTAGATAAAGTGATCAGAATTTTCAGACGGAATGAATTAATCAGCTTTTTCCACTTTAAAGCATCTCCGTTGTAGACAATATCACCTTCAATTTTATCGGTGGTATTAATAAGATCATTGGCTTCTTTTAATTCTGATAAAATTCCGGACATGATAGCTTCCTGTGTATCATATTTAGGCTGGGTAATGCCGGATTCACCCTTTGCTGCTTCAGAATAAGGAGCACTTCCAACTTTTAAACTGATATTGAAGAAATGATACGCTCTCAAAAATTTTCCGATGGCCAGATAATTTTTGTTTCCTCTTTTTTCAGCTTCCTGCATCATTTTTCCAGTGTTCAGAAGTCCTTTGGTATAGACTTCAAAAGAAGTATCATTCCATTTCATATACTGGTATGAATTTTCACCATCAGTACCAATCATCATTCTGGAGGCATACATATTGTCCCCGTTTACCTGAAAAGTATATTTTTCAACGTAAGTCAATAGATTTTTGGGATCAATACTGGCCTGGTCATTAGGATTTTCATTGATGGTATCAAGGTTAGATTCACATGATGCTAATGTCAGAAGTCCGGCTGCAAATAAAGATTTCATCAGCCATTTTGCTGTTTTACCTTTTTGCTCTGTCACTTTGTTTATATTATTTTTCATTGTCTTGACGTACTTTTTAGTTAAAACTTAAGATTAAATCCGATTCCAAACCATCTGCTGGATGGATCCTGAATATCATTGTCTGTTTTTGTCTGGAAGTCTGGATCAGAATAAAGGTTTTTTGATTTTTTCCACATCGCCAGATTGTAAGCAGAAATATTGGCGGTGAAACCTTTCACCATTCCTCTTGGGTTGAGTAATGAAGAGAAGTCATATTCTAATACTACAGATCTAAGCTTGACGAAAGTTCTGTCAAAAACGTTAGCAAACTCTTCGCTTTCGTCCTGTGTTACTCTTGCACGGTAGGGATAATTTTGCGCCCAGTCCTGGTAGCTGATAGCTTTTGTGTGTGGAGTATAGGTTCCGGTTGCCGGATTGTAGTTAACCCCATCAGGTACAAAATAATACGTTCCCGGATTTGCATATTCAAGATCTCTGTACGCTACAGAATTAGGGTGTTTTCCTCCCCACCACATTTTTTCCACAACCTGGGATCTCATCACACCTCCGATGCTTCCGTCAATTCCGATGTTTAAAGTGAATTTTTTATATTTGAATGTGTTGTTGAAACCGAAAGTCCAGTCAGGATTGAAATGTCCCAGATTACTTGGGTTATTAGCTCTTGTCGGCATTCCTGTATTCGCATCAAGAATTACTTTTCCATCCGGAGACTTTTGCCATGTATAGTCGTAATAGCTATCCATTCTTTCGCCTAGCTTAATATTTTTGTAGTTCGGCATATTATCATAAATGGAAGTCAGCTTTTGTTCATAAGTACTCCAGTTGATTAATGTTTTCCAGCTGAAATCAGAAGTTTTTACCGGAACTAAACCAAGGGAAACTTCAAATCCTTTGGTTGTATATTCATTTCCGTTTACATATTGAGAAGTGAAACCGGATGATTCTGCAGCAGGAAACTGGAGAATATTATTATAATCTAATGTTCTGAAATAAGTAGCGTCTAAAGTGATTCTGTTATTCAGGAACCCTGCGCTTAAACCTAATTCATAAGATTTTGTCTGCTCCGGTTTCAAAGAATTTTCTACATTTAGAGTGGTTGGATAATAATAAGTAGGATTTCCATTGAATGTGATTCCCCCATTGTTCAGATAATAATTTCTGATGGAATAAGGCTGGAAGTCATACGCTACTTTCGCCCATGAAGCAGAAAGTTTCAACATATTGATAGATTCCGGCATTTTTACCAGGTTGGAAATAACCGCACTGATGGAAGCAGAAGGATAGAAGTAAGATCTGTTGGCCTTAGGTAGTGTAGAAGACCAGTCATTACGCCCGGAAACATTGATGAAGAAAGCATTGTACAACCCGATATCAATCGTTGAATACGCACTGTAAATCAACTTTTCCTTCAGATAAGTGTAATTTTTCAGTGCTCCGATAGAGTTCTCAAAAGTGTATACTTCGGGAATTTTTAATCCATCCGTAGACCTTTCATTGTTGTTGTTTTTATAATAGAAAGCAGAACCTCCCGCATTGATTGTAAAATCAAAATTTTCAGATATCTTTTTCTTGTAAGTTGCCAACACATCATAATTGAGGTTCCATGTTTTATTATCCTTCAAAATATAACCGCCACTTCTTGGTGCATCATAATTGAAATAGGAATAAGGGCTCAGAATTTCCGTTTTGCTATGGTTTTCGACAAGAGATATTTTCCCTTTTACCGATAGATCCTGTGTCGCTTTATACTCTAGACCTGTCTGGGCATTGATAATATTGGTTCTGTTCTGGTTCTTGTAATACTCGGCTCCGAACCATGGGTTGTTGTACCAGGCATAGTTCCAGTTGGCTTGTGCTCTTCCTTCCTTTCCTGGGATCCACATATGATTTTTCAATGCTTTTCCATCTACATCTCCTCCCATCCAGATCAGGATGGTGTACATGTGTCCGCTTGGATTATAATCATAGTTGGGAATATTAGGAGTAAAAGCCTGGTTGAAGTTGAATTTTGTATCGAAGGTTAATTTATCTCCTAAATGGTTTTCAGAAGAGAAGTTGATTCCATATTTCTGAAGATAAGAATTGGGAACTCTGTCGTCATAATTCATGAAATTCCCGGAGAATCTGTATACGTCTTTATTGCTTCTATAGCTGATCGCGAAGTTATTATTGTTGATTACTGCTGGTTTTAAGAACGTACTTAAGTTATCATGGTATTTCCAGTCAATCGGAATTCTTTCATATCTTGATTTATCATCATACTGAGTTCCTGTTACTGCTCCATACCACGGAACAACCTGCCCTGTTACTTTATCTCTGATAGGGCTGTTCCATTGAGCGATCTGTAATCCCGGAACAAATTTTGGTCCCCAGATCATATCTCCGTCATTTACCCCGCCATCGGCTCCGTCCCAGAATTCGTATTTTCCATGGGAACCGTTACCATATTCAGTCTGGGTTTTCGGAAGATTGGTAAATCCTGCTGTAATCATGGTGTTTTGGGAGAATTCTACAGAAAAGCCTTTCTTTTTAGCATTTTTTGTGGAGATTAAAACAGCTCCGTAACGACCTCTTGAACCATAGAGAGCAGAAGCGGTAGCTCCTTTCAGGACGTTGATGTTTTCGATATTATTAGGATCTAAATTCTGGAAAACCTCTTTTTCTACAATCACACCATCAATGACGAAAACCAGATTGGAGTTTCCTCTCAGCGTAAACTGTGGAGCCTGCTGCATTCCAGTAGGATTGGAAACGTTCAATCCTGCTACCTGTCCGGAGAATAAATTTCCAATACTTGGAGTAGTGATGGTTTCAAACTGTTTTGTTCCTACTTCCTGAGTAGAATATCCGATTTTTTCTTTCTTTTTGGCAATACCTAAAGCGGTAATAACAACGCCTTCAATCTGCTTTTCGTTTTGCTTTTTTAAGACAACAGAATACTGTTTTTTGGAAGAAACCTCAACGGTATAAACGGAAAAATCAGGAGCAAAAAATTCAAGAATATCTTTGGGGTTTGCAGAAATGGTGAAATTACCATTTTCATCTGTAGTAGCAGTCTTTCCTGTGTTTTTGTCGGTGATGTTCACACCGGAAACACTAGAACCGTTTTCTGATTTTACATTTCCTGAAATATTGATTTCCTGGGCAGAAAAATAAAGAGGAAGTAAAAAAACGGCAAAAGTGGCTAGAGTTTTCTTCATTTTTTTGAAGGCAAATTTAGCAGTGCACTGTTACCAGTACTTTAATGATGTATTAAAATAAAAATACGATTTAATATTTTTTAACAATAAGAATTAATAAATAAGTAAAATGAAAAATGTCCTTTGTATAGGGACTTTTGCTTTATTATATAAATATTAATATAATGAAGGAGGCTGGAGAGGAGTGCTGGAGGTTGTTATCGTGTTATAAGATTAACATAAAACCTTTTAAAAATACTGGGATAGTGAAACCGTGACCTCAATAACTTGCGGCATCACGCTTCCCACTTCCTTCTTTTTTTCTAAAACCTACTCAGAATTCCCCAATGGATTTTAATATCATTAAATTTAAAAGGATTTCCGAACTCATTACCATTAGACAGCTGGAAACTCATCAGACCAATAGGAATGAAGAAATTGAAACCGAGCCCGACACTGTAGAGCTTGGGTTTTACATTTAAAGATTTATTATTAAGCTGCCCATATTGTCCAAAGACGTCAAAGAAGGCCTGGTTTCCGATCAGATACCGGTATTCCAGACTTCCATAATAATAAAAGTCAGCAGCGAGGGAGTTTTCATTGAATCCCCGCATGGAGTTCCATCCTCCGAAACGGTATAATTCATTGGCAGAGAATTCTATTTTAGAATCCATCATCGCACCTTCCGCTTTGATGTTCAGGAAGTGATTCCCGGAAATGTGGTAATTGTGTTCTCCAAAGAAATAAAACTGGTTTTGATTAGCTTTAATATTATCTTTAGAATAAGTAGTTGTTAAGAAATCATATCCGGCATTGATCCTTGTTTTGTACAGGAAAAGGTCAATATCAGTAGGTTCTGTCATTTCATACCATATCCCGATCCCTTTTTTATTGTAGTCTTTTCCCTGAACGTATAAGGTATCAATAATAGTAGAGGTTTCCAAAGTTGCCCTTAGACCTATTTTATTCCTGTTATTGATATGGTAATAGAAAGCAGGAAGGAACTTTACATTGGCAAACGTAGAATCCTGTCGGTAGATATTTACCTTCGTATCCATCCCTACATTTGATTTGAAAAGGTATGGAATATCTACTCTAAGATCAAAAGTCTGTCCTTTGTCCGGGTTTCTCTGCCAGTATAAATTGACGGTTTCAAAACCATTGAACATATTCCTGAAATTGACGTTCATTGTACCGTTTAAGGTGAACTTGGAGGTTTTGTCATTTCCAAAACCGATAACCCCATCAAAAGTATTGGTTTTTTTCTTTTCCAGAAACAGGTAAATACTGGTAGAGTCTTTCGTAAATAAAGTTTGTGGCTGCCGTTCAAGGGTTAGGAAAGGATGACTCTGGAAGGTTTTATTGATGGCTAGAAGGTTTTTGTCATCATAGTTTTTACCTTTAAACTCCTTTTCCAGGTTTTTGATGAATCTTTTGGGAACTTTTTCGTATCCTTTTACTACGAATCCGTTGATTGTTCTTTTATCATTCTTGTTGATGTCAAGTTCTACTATTGGATAGCCGTTTTTCTGCCCTTTGTATTTAGATTTTATTCTGCTGAAAGAATATCCTTCATCAATATAAGTTTTGTTGATACTTTTCTTGGTGGAGTCTAAATTTTTAGTGAAAAAATCTTTCTGAATTTTCAATTTCTGAACCAGAGAATCCGTAAGGTTTACATAAGTTTCATTGAAGTTTTTCCCTTTATCGTAGAAAATTTCCGTGCTGTCACCTTTTACTTTTACGTCTTTCAGTTGAGTGAAGAAATAATTGCTCTGGGCTAATGAATCCAGAAACTTTACTGCGGAAGTGGAATCTTTTACTTTTTTCCTGGCTTTGGTTTCCGTATCAATCAGCCAATACTGCTTCTTCTGCGCTTGTGTGAAAACGCAGAACAGTACAAAAAATATTTTTAAAAGTAATTTCAATTTATTCTTCTGAATATGAACAGGAATCTCTATAAAATACAAAAGATTCTTCACTGCATTTCTGAACTACGTTCGCAGACTTTCAGTCAGTGTTCAGAATGACAATGCGCCTTATCAATCAACTAATTTTTATCCAGTTTATTATACTTCTTCATCAAATTCTCATAAGTTCCCTGCGGAAGAATCCATTTCAACGGAACTCCGATTTTCTGTCCGAATTTACCAAAATAATAGTGAGCTTTCCATTTATTTTTTGCTAAAAGTTTTTCAATATATTCTGCGACTTCCAAAGGCTCTGTTCCGTCATTCACATGAGAATTCATCAAAGCATATACTTTATCAAAAACACTTTTATAAGGTTGAGAAACCTGTGCAATCACTCTGTTGTCTGCAATATTGGTTTTAATATCTCCCAGATGCAGAGAACATACGTCAATATTCCATGGGTAGACTTCATACCTCATCGCTTCCGTTACTTTATCCAAAGCCGATTTGGAAGCCGAATAAAATCCACGGAAAGGCAGACCCATTTCACTTCCGATACTGGAAACATTGATGATTTTTCCGAATTTGTGTTCACGCATATTCGGAAGAACGGCACTCATCATCTGTACAGGTCCGGCAAGATTCAGACTGAAAAGTTTCAGAATATCTTCTTTCGTAGAATCTTCCACGGCTCCTACCATTCCCATTCCGGCATTATTGATCAGAACATCAATTTTAGTTTCTGTTTTTAAAACCTCAGCTACAGCATTTTGAACTGCTGTATTGTCTGTCACATCAGTGGGTATAGATTTGAAGTATTGGCTTTCTGTATGCTTTCTGCTTAATCCGTATACTTTATGTCCTTTTTTACCAAAATATTCGGCTAATGCAAAGCCAATTCCTGATGAGGTTCCTGTTATAATGATGGTCATTGAATTCGTATGATTTTTAATGTTTTATTTTTCTTCTGATACCAGTGAGACGTTTTTAATAGTCTGTGTTCAAAAGTAAAATCTATTTTCAGCAAATGTAAAAAAAGAAAAATGAACTCAGTTATTTATTATTTCTGAAATAATTTTTAATGAGTCTTCATTTATTGTCCCGGTTTGATAATAAATTTAAGACAAACTTAATATTAATTCATTACTCATCATCGGAGGAATGATTACTTTTAATTACATATGTTTCTGGAAAACAGATGTTTATTTTTACTTTGTGGTAGGTGGTATCTGAAAAAAGCCAAAATTTCTTAATAAAAACATAAGAAAACCTTAATGAGGTATGGAAGCAGACTGATCTAATTTTGCACCTAATCAAAAAGGAGATCATGAATGTATTTAAAATCCCTGTATCCGTAACGTACTTAACGGGAAGGGTATTACTTATTGGTGCAATATCAGCTTCACCGATGTTCCTCGCTCAGAAAAAAGACAGCTTAAAAGAAAAATCCATCGACGAGATTGTTGTGGTTGGATACGGAACACAGAAAAAAAGTAAAGTTTCCGGAGCTGTTTCGGAGGCTTCGCTGGATAAGCTTACTTCCAGATCTTTGTCCGGAGTAGGAGAAGTACTTCAGGGTAAAGCGCCCGGAGTTACTGTAGTGAACGAAGGCGGTGATCCTAACGGAGCACCGAAGGTCAATATTCGTGGTCTGGGAGGAATCAATGGTGAAACTCCCCTTTATGTTGTGGATGGAGTGGTTTTCAACGGAACACCGTCTATCAATCCCAACGATATTCAGGATATTTCTGTACTTAAAGATGCTTCTGCAGCTATTTATGGAGCAAGATCTTCAGGAGGGGTTATTCTTATTACCACTAAAAAGGGGAAAAAAGGAAATCTTACTGTTGATTTTGATGTTAAGTACGGAGTAAACCAGGCGTGGAGACTGAAAGAATCTCTGAATGCAGCAGAATTTCAGGACGTGATGTACAAAGCCTATGAAAATGCCGGGAAACTGGGAAGTTTACCGATGGCTTTTAATCCTAATCAATATCCGGACGGAAGAATTACCAGAACAGACTGGATGAAAGAAATTTTCAGAACAGGAACGATTCAGGAATACAACGTAAATCTGAGCGGTGGAAGTGATAAATCAAGATATTTTGTGGGCATGAATCACAGAAGTCTTGAGGGGATTTTACTGAATACTCAGGCAAAACGATACAATTTCAGAGTTAATTCTGAACATAAAGTAAAAGACTGGCTGACGATCGGAGAAAATATGTACTATAATTACTCTGACGGCAATACAGCCGATACCAAAAGTGGATATACGGGAGCTTTGGTAGCGGCTATGTACTATCCGCCCAATGTTCCGGTATATACGCCAAGTGGTGCGTTTTCCGGACTGCCGATTGATGTGGCAGGTGGTTACGGAGATATGATCAACCCTGTTGCGTATCTTAAAAGAATCAGTATCAGAAATCCTACCCACGAAATTTTAATCAACCCTTATGCTGAAATTACACTGGCGAAAGATTTAAAATTCCGTTCCAATTTCTCACAGACTTTTAAACTGGGAGATGTAAAGAACTTTACATACAGAGTCCTTGAAATTGGGAAAATTTTTGATACCAATAATCTGGAATACCAATCCAATAATTCTTCAACAGCGCTTGCAGAACAATTGTTAACGTATAAAATCTCAGCAGGACAGCATAATTTCGATTTCCTTGGAGGTTTTACTTTCCAGAAAACAATTGATGAGGGTTTTGTGGCAAAATCATATGATTTCAGAAGTGAAGCTGAGGTTTTCCAGCACCTTCAGAACGCTGCGGATACCAATAAAGATGTTTCCAGTTACAGATTCAAACAGTCTTTGGTTTCTTATCTGGCGAGAGTAAATTACGACTATGCCGGAAAGTATATTGTAAGTTTATTGGGAAGACGTGATGGCTCTTCTCTGGTAGCGAAACAAAACAGATTTGCTAACTACTATGCCGTTTCCGGTGCCTGGGTGGTTTCGAAAGAAAACTTTATGAAAGATATCTCATGGCTTTCAAGTCTGAAATTAAGAGGAAGCTACGGTATTTTGGGTAATCTTGGAGGAATTTCACCTCAGGCTGTAAATCCTTTGATGACGAGAGATAATAATGTGATTTTCGGTCAGGATCCTTCTCAAAATATTGCTTATTATGCCACCACACGTCCGAATCCAGATCTGAAATGGGGGAAGTCTGAGCAGGCCAACTTTGGGGTAGATGCTTCATTCCTTCACAACAGCCTTTCTTTACAGTTCGATTACTTTGTGAAAAATTCCAAAGATCAAATTTTCAATGTAAGCTTACCAAGTACGGCAACATATAATAATCAGTATGTGAATGCGGGATTATTCCAGGATAAAGGATACGAATTGGGAATCAATTATAACAAAGTAGTTTCCGGCGATTTCACGTTCTCAATAGGAGCTACGATGAGTCAACTAAAAAATACGGTGAAGCAGCTTGCCAATGTGGATGAGATCTTCATCAATGATAACGGAGTAAGAGGTGTATTAAAGCCAACCCGTGTGAAAGTGGGTGATCCTTTGTATTCTTTCTATGGTTATAAGACAGGAGGAATTTTCCAGAGTCAGGAAGAAATCAACAATTATAAAGATGCCAACGGAAATCTTATCCAGCCTAATGCCAAGCCGGGAGATATCAAATTCCTGAAAAAGGAAGGAAATACGGGAGTACTCAATAATAATGACTTCGTCAATCTTGGAAGTCCATATCCTAAGTTCTCCTATGGCTTTTCATACAATATGACCTGGAAAAACTTTGATCTGAATTTATTCTTCCAGGGCGTTTACGGAAATAAAATATTCAACGGAATGAAGTTTATTTCTTTGAATCCGGGCGGAACGGGGCAGAATTATAATATGGACAGAGATATCCTGAATGCATGGACACCTCAGAATACCAATACTGATATCCCAAGACTGGTACACGGTGACCCAAGCGGTAATTATTCCAAAGTATCAGATTTTTATGTGGAGGATGGATCTTATTTAAGACTGAAGAACCTTACCATCGGGTATTCATTACCAAAAGAATTGTACAGAAAACTGGATGTAAACAAAGTCAGAATTTATATGACCTCCAACAACCTGTTTACCATAACGAAATATACAGGATTCGATCCTGAAGTAGGGATGAATTCTTACGGAGTTGATACCGGAAGATATCCTCAGGCACGCTCATTCATCTTTGGAATAGAGGTCGGATTATAATTTTTAACCAGCAAAAAGTAAAAAAATGAAATTTTTCAATAAAATATTGTTAGTATCAGGAATATCAGTGATGCTTCTGTCATGCACTGGAGAACTGGATATTCAACCTGAAGGAACACCTACTGAAGCAAGCTTCTGGAAGACAGAAAACGATCTTATTACCGGGGCAAACGCTATGTACAAGCCTTTATTCGATGGTGAATTTTACGGAAGAGGTTTGTTCTGGTTTATCAATGCCAGTGATGATATGGTAACCGGAAGAGCAAAAAGTGAGGCAGATAATGCTAAAAACTTCAGCAGCAATTATATCGCAGCAGGTGATCTTGAAACCCAATGGAACAAAAGATATAACGTAATTGGAGTGGCCAACCGTGTGATCCGTAATGTTGATAATATTCAGACTTCGCAGGCCACCAAGAATAAATATCTTGGAGAAGCACTCTTCATGAGCAGCAGAATGTATTTTGAGCTTGCCTATTCTTATGGAAATGAAAAAGCAGGTGTTCCTATCATCGACCGTTCGAAAGATCCGGATCCCAACCCGATTCCAAGAGCAGCCAACGTAATGGAAAATTACACGTACATTGTCAACGACCTGAAAAGAGCTGCTGAATTATTACCTACACAGGCAGAACTTCCAGCAAAGGATTACGGAAGACCTCATAAAGCCGCAGCTTGGGCATTGTTAGCAAAAGTATATCTGTTTATGAAAGACTGGAAGAATGCAGAATTCTGGGCTAATGAAGTAATGACCAAAGGAAACAGAGCCTTATTAGGTAATTTTGCTGATGTTTTCAAAGCTGAAAATAACTACAGTTCAGAATACATCTGGTCGGTTCCGGGAACTACAAAGTTTACTGCCTGGGGAAGTATTCTTCCGGGAGTAATGCTTGAAAACAAAGGATGGGGAGAATATAACGGATGGGGATATTTTCAGCCAACAAAAGAGTTGTTTGATGAATACGAAACGGGAGACCTTAGAAGAAGTGCGACCATTCTGAAAATTGGAGATAAATTTACCTTCAACGGAAAAGAAAGAATATACGCTTCTACGAATTCCCTTACCGGATACCAGTTTAATAAATATATGGATGCCTTCAAGTATGAGCTGAAAAATGGTCACGTGAGTGCCAACGGAGATTATCCGTGTACAGACCTTGCCGTTCCGATCATGCGTTACGCTGAGGTGATCCTGATCAAAGCAGAAGCTTTACTGATGCAGGGAAAATCTGCAGATCAGGAGATCAATATGATCCGAGTACGTGCAGGATTACCTGTGAAAAACGGATGTACATTGGCTGATCTTAAACATGAAAGACGTTGCGAACTGGCGGGTGAATGGGCAGACAGACACAGAGATCTTGTACGTTGGGGAGATGCGCAGGCAGCGTATGCGAAGCCTCTGCACGGTATCAATGGACAGGTAGTGTGGGCCGCAAGAAACTTTAATCCGGCTGTACATAATGTTTGGGCAGTTCCACAGGCTGAAATCGTAAACAGTCACGGGATCATTAAACAAAATGAGGGCTGGTAAAATTTTAATCTTTTTATATATAAGTCACTATATCATTACAGAACCTTCTGTGGTGATATAGTTTTTTCAAAGGTATGGAGATAGGTTGTTTCATTTGACCTATAAAATAATAACGATATACGAATGAAATTATCAAAAATATGGGCTGTATTAGCCCTTGCTGTTTTTTCTGAAAATCAGGCACAAAATTATTTGAATTATAATGTAGGGAATGCACATTCACATAATGATTACATGCAGGAGATCCCATTCTGGCAGGCTTATTATGCCAATTTCGGTTCTATAGAAGCAGATGTTTTTCCGGTAAAAGGCCAGCTTTGGGTTGCTCATACTGAAAAAGAACTTTCTCCGGACAGAACATTGGAAAGTCTTTATCTCGATAATATTTCAAAACAGATTAAGCTGAACAAAGGAAATGTCTATCCTGATGCAGGTAAGAAACTTCAATTGCTGATTGATATAAAACAGGATTATAAAACTTCACTGGCAGCTTTGGTGAGTATGCTGGAAAAATATCCGGAGATTACCGGAAATTCCGGAATTAAAATTGTCATTACCGGAGGAAGACCTCAGCCTGCAGATTTTAAGAACTATCCCAACTATCTTTACTTTGACGGAGATCTTGACCAAAATTATTCTGCAGATCAACTGAAAAGAGTAGGTATGTTCAGTGCAGATCTTCCGGGATTGGTAAAATGGAACGGGAAAGGAATTCCAAGGGATGAAGAAACCACAAAAATTAAAACTGCGGTTGACAAAGCTCATGCGAAGCAAAAACCTGTTCGCTTTTACGGAGCTCCGGACTTTCCGAATGCATGGGTAAATCTGATGGATTTGGGAGTAGATTATATCAATACCGATCATATTCCGGATCTTAAAAAATTCATGAACACGATTCCGAAAAACTTTTATAAGAATACAAAGGAATATGCCACTTATACTCCAACGTATCAGTCAGATGGTGTAGAGAAAAAAGTAAAGAATGTCATCCTTCTTATTCCGGACGGAACTTCTTTACCACAATATTATGCTGCCTTTACAGCTAATAAAGGGAAACTGAATGTTTTCAATATGAAATCCACAGGGCTTTCAAAGACCAATTCATCCAATGCCTATATTACAGATTCAGCACCGGGTTCTACAGCGTTCGCAACAGGAGTTAAGACTAAAAATACTTTTGTAGGAGTTGACAATATGGGAAAAGCACTGGCACAGATCCCTGATATAATTGCTGAAAAAGGAATGACTTCCGGTTTAATTTCCACAGGAGATATTACAGATGCTACGCCTGCTGATTTTTACGCCCATTCGGATAACAGAAACAGTTCGGAATCTATTTTAAAAGATTTTGCGGCTTCAAAAACAAAAATATTAATTGGAGGTCCTACAAGTGGATTGTCTCAGGATAATCTTCAGAAATTTAAGGAAGCAAAAATAGATTTGTATCAGGATTTGAAATCAGTAATGAAAATTAATAATCGTACATTGGTTATTGATCCTCGGGCTTCACAAAGAATCACTAATGGAAGAGGAAACTGGCTTGGCGAAGCTTTTGATCTTACTTTAAATGATTTAAAAAATAATAAACAGGGATTCTTTATGATGATTGAAGCTTCTCAAACGGATGGCGGAGGTCATAGCAATAATATAGAACAGCTGGTTACAGAATTACTGGATTTTGATTATGTGGTAGGGAAGGCTATGAAATTTGCTGACGAAAATAAAGAAACCTTAGTGATTGTAGTGGGGGACCATGAAACCGGAGGTTTAACACTTTTAGATGGCAGTCTGAAAGAGGGTTGGGTATTCGGGAACTTCAGTACGAATGATCATACTTCCATTCCGTCAAGTGTTTTTGCGTACGGACCGAATTCAAAAGAATTCACAGGATTGTTCGAAAACACTGAGATCTTCAACAAAATACTGGCTGCTTACGGAATTAAGAAATAGCTTTTTTACACTTTTACTTTTACAAAGAGAGATTGTTTCATTGCTGGAACAGTCTTTTTTTGTGAATTAATTTAGAATTCCCGCAGATTCTACAGATTAAGCAGATGGTTGAGTTAATCTGCGTTATCTGCAAAATCTGCGAGAGATAAAAGCAGAACAAAACGCAAAAAGGCTGCCTCAAAAAGAAAGACAGCCTTTGAATAAATCTAACAAATAATAATTTAGAAATTGGTGTTAACGATCAATTGGGAAAGTTCAGCATTCACAAAATCAATCGGCATTATTCCGAAAGATCCGTGAGTATTGGATTGGAAGAATGTTTTAAGCCTTGGATTGATATTGTTGGATACGGTAGGAATATTTGGGATACCAAAGATTCCTGGTTTATAACCGCTGGTAAAATTCACGAAAAGTTTACCATTCGTATCATTTTTAGCTTCATTAAGCAGGCTGGAAATTCCATTCCACTTATCGTCGTTATTAGTTACTTTATAATAATCCTGCACTTTTAACTGTACCCCGGAATTGTTAATGTCAAAAGTTGTATTATCAGCCCATGGTGAAGCGTTGATTCCCTTAGTTGTTCCTGAAGAGAATCTTCTTAGTAATTTGATCTTTCCTCTTACAGCACCGAGCGTAGGAATGTTTGCTCCAAGATCCCATTTCGAAGGATTTTTCTGTACATAAGAATCAAAAGTCTGTTCAAAACTTCTGGTGGTATTGGAAGCATCATATTCTTCTTTTACAGACATGATGATTGTTTCTGATGGATGGCTGTTAAGGAACGCATAGCACGCATTAAGCACATCATCAAAATTCAGATTTTGGTAAATCGCTCCGTGATGAATGGTGAAAGCATTGTCAATATGTCTGCAACGTATATCCAGAAAACGGACTCCGGCGTTCAGTTGTTCTGCGATGCTGAGGTCCTGAGTTTTAGCCGTACCTGATACAACAGGGGCATCTACACGTGCTCCGGAATCATGGGTTCCGGGAATCGAGATTTTTGAAATGGAAATATTATCCTGAAGACCAGACATCCAGCTGTTCATCTCGATAGGTGCTAAAGAAGCTCTACTGCTAACTTTTGCTAAAGAAGCTAAGCTGTTTTCATTAGAGTCTCTTTCCATAAGGCTGTCATTGGAACAGGAAAAAAAGACAGATGCAGTAACTACTCCAAGAGTGATAGCTGTCATACGTTTCATGCTTTGTTTGAACATAGTTTTTTTATTTTTAAAGTAGCTTAAAAATAAGAATATATCAAAGCACTAGGAGTTAATTTAACTTTAAGAGATAATTAAGTTGGTATAAAGTAAGGGAGCTGGAAGAAAGAAGAAAAACGACGATTTTTATTAACGCAAAGCTTATTTTGGTTCCGGATATAGAGAGGAAGCAAAGATGAAATCAATAAATTGACTCTTTCTAAGCGGATGCATAACAATTAAGCTTCATCAGCGACATTGTCGCCTTCTTTGCTTTCTTTAAATAGAACTATAGAATTGTTTTCTTTGCGTTTTCAAAAGATATAGCTTTTCCAGATAGAAGTCTCTCTTAAAACGCAAAATCCTCCTTCAACCCGGGAATTTTGAAATTGTGGTCTCCGATAAAGAAATCATTCATTTTAATAAGAGCCGGGAATTTATGAGTAAATTCTTTATGTAAGTTTTCGGGTAGTTTGGTATGATCATCACAGGAGGAATATTCTCTGTCAACAATTACTTGGCCTGTAGAAAAATTAATTTCATTGGTGAAACTGAAATCACAGGTATCTTCAAAATGATCGTACAAACCTATCAGATAAAAATCTCCGTTCTGAAATCTGAAGGTATGTTTATATTGCTGTGTATGCCTTGAATTGGTAAAAAACAGCTGTTCGATAACAAGACAGTTATTTTTTATATTGATTGTAAGAGTATTATCGGAAGGATAAAATCCGAATCCGCTTGAAAAAATGATGTCAGAATTTTCTTTCCATACTTTCAGACTACTGTTTCCCTTTTTCAGAATATAGAAAACCCTTTTATAGTCACTTATACCTTCCGGGTTCTGCTTGTATGATGCTTTTATATTCGTATTAAATACCAGGATAGTTTCATCTTTTCCATCTTTGTCAAGATCGCCTTTGGCTTCTGCAATCTGAGTATAATCTTTCGGAACCGAAAAATTTTTCAGCTTCTGAGCAGATAAGCTCGTCACAGATAAGAATATCAAAAAGTGAATGACAGATTTCATGATTATCAGTATTATTAAAAATGTGGTAATCCGAAATAAAAATCATTTTTTCAAATTACCACATTTTTATATTGTTAAATTAATGAGTCAGTATACTTTCAAGATCTTTCCAGAACATTGGATAAGACTTTTCTACTACATCTTCATCTTCAATATTGAGCTCGCCGATCAGACAAAATGGTGCAAAACTCATGGCCATTCTGTGATCCTGATAGGTCTTAATAGAAATATGGCTTTGTGGCTCCCCAAAACTGATTGATTTAATCGTCAAATCTGTGATCTCTGTTTCGGTACCCAGCTTTTTAAGCTCATTATATAAAGCCAGAAGCCTGTCGGTTTCCTTTACTCTTAAGGTCCCCAGTCCGGAAATCTCAAAAGGAATTTTTAAAGCGGCGGCTGTTACACAAAGAGTTTGTGCAATGTCCGGACAGTCGTTCATATCCAGCATAATTTTTTCCGGGAAAGAAAAGTCAGGCTGAGGTTCAAGCGTTAGTTGATGTTCATCTTCAGAGAATGTAGTTTTGATTCCGAAGAACTTTTCGTAGATGTTGGCAATTGCAGAATCTCCCTGTGTGGATTCTTTGTAAAAACTTTTTAGATGAATCTTTTCTCTTCCTAATGCACAGATAGAGTAGAAGTAGGAAGCCGAGCTCCAGTCGCTTTCCACTTCATAATGTACTACTGCGGAATTGTCAGGAGTGAAAGGTTCTACTTTGATGGTATTTCCTTCAAAACTGCTTTGAATACCAAATCTGGTCAGGATATCAAGCGTCATTTCAATATAAGATCTTGAAGTAACGTCACCCACAAGATTAATCACCAATCCATTCTCAAGTTTTCCTGCTATAAGTAGCAGTGAAGTGATAAACTGGCTTGAGATATTCGCAGGAACATTTACCGAAGTCTGGGTGATTTTTCTTCCTGTAATTTTTAAAGGGGGAAAACCTTCATTCTCCATATATTCAATTTCCACTCCAAGATCTCTCAAAGCACTTACCAGATTTTTGATAGGTCTTTCCTTCATTCTTCCGGAACCTGTAAGAACAGTTGTCTTTCCTTCCTGAATAGAATAATAAGAAGTGAGAAAACGCATTGCTGTTCCCGCATGATGAATATCTACCACTTCGGTATTCTCAGATAAAGCTTTTTTCAGCAGCTGAGTATCCTGAGAATTGGATAAATTCCCGATTTTTATATTGTTAAACAGACTTTCCAGAATCAATAAACGATTCGAAATACTTTTCGAACCGCTGATCTGTACTGTTTTATCACCTGATAATTTTGATTTTTCTAGCTTCATTATGATCTACATTTCTAAAAAAATAATGAGTTACAAATTGATGTATTATTTATAACTCATCATTTATCATTATTTCAATTTTTCGTTGTTCTGATGCCGGTCTTTATCACGGTCAGTTTTTATTTTCATTTTTCTGTCAAAAGCGTCCTGTAGGTTGACTCCGGTTTGATTGGCTAAACATAATGTTACAAAAAGCACATCTGCCAGTTCTTCACCAAGATCTTTAGTCTTATCACTTTCCTTTTCGCTTTGTTCACCATATCTTCTGGCAATAATTCTTGCTACTTCGCCTACTTCTTCTGTCAGCATTGCCATATTGGTAAGCTCATTAAAATACCTTACACCGATGGTTTTGATCCATTCATCTACCTGCTGTTGTAACTGTGTAATTTCCATTATTGATAAGCTCCTAAAGTTGGGTTAGTGGTTCTGGAAACATTAACAATATCAAAAGGTACCGTTGCTGCAACAGCCGCATTTCCTTTTCCAAGAGCCGGAGAACCAGGTTTTACCCTTAAATTCATTTTAGCCATAAAATAATTGACAAACTGAGGTTCTGCATTCTTCACCGTTTGTATCACATTCGGATTATTGTCAAAAGTGAAACCTGCTCCGGTGGCACTTGTATATTTGATTAATGAATTTTGAAGCAAGAATTCAAACTGCTGTCCCGGAGTTTGCTCAAAATGAACAGCATCATCCCTGTCAGAATAGACAATACTGTTTTTGATGTCAAGCTGCTGTAAGGCTCCTTGTTGCGACTGCCCGGCGTCATTTTTCCATTCATTGGCTGCAAAAATTCCTGCTCTGTCAAAAGAACTCATTGTTTTAGAATAATTCGCAATGGTAGCATGAGTATAGCTGTGTTTTCCACCCAGGAAAATCCCTACACAGGATAAACCGCAGTTGTTCATCACAAGATTGTTCGCATTCACGGTAGAACCTACGGCATAAATTCCGTACTCAAAGAAAGTATGGATGAAGGAATTGGTGATGGTAGCATTGGTTTGCTTCATGTCCAGCCCTCTAGTCCCTCCGAAAAGTCTTGCATGGTTCATCTTAAGGGTAGAATTGGCCTCCATTTTAATAGAATTCCAGTTTTTAGGAATCGTATCATAATAAGGATCATTCCTGTCTCCGCGAAGAATAACCTGATCTGCCTGAGTACCGTTAATATTTAAGACCGCTCCGGAAGAAACTTTCATTCCGCTGTTTTTGTGGAAGTATACTTTCGTTCCGGGATTGATATCCAATGTTATATTAGGATTAATGGTAAGATTTCCGTAGATGATCTTTGCTTTATTGTTATTCCATGTAGTGGAACTGGTAATTACATTCGGGTTTCCGGGAGTCTGAATGAAAAATTCAGCATCCTGAACGACAGAAAATAAAGTTACATGCTGTTGTCCGCCAGGACTTGTAAAAAGAACTTTGTCTTCTGCAATGGCTTCCGGTCCTGTAGCTTCCGGAGCAATTTCAACAAAAATATAAAGGCTGTCTTTCTTTCTTAAAGGAACATTTTTAAAATCATATCCCGGTTTTCCATCTACATTGATTCTATATAATGAAGCAGCTCCTTTTTCAAGGTTCACTCTTGGGATCATGATATCCTTATCTTCATTATTATATACTTTTACAACATAAGTTTCTGAACGTACCTGATGATATACCGTATCACAAAATACCGTATCTCTGGAGAAGCGGAGTTCCTGTGAAGGACTGTCAAACGTTATGTCATCTTTATTACATGATACTGCTACAAGTAACATCCAGAAGGAAAAAGCCAGTAATAATTTGAATTTCATTGAAATTAAAGTTTAAGTAAGTTCCAAATTTAACGAAAATACTTTGAATTTCTTATCTATAAAAAAATATTGAATTCAGTATTTGGAATTTTAAAAAAATGTTGTATTTTTGCAACCTAAAATTTAGCAGAGAAATATCCATTACTATTTCGAAAGCAAACTTAATTTTTTTAAAAATAGTATTATGAAAAACGGAATCCACCCAGAAAATTATAGACTTGTTGTTTTCAAAGATATGAGTAACGACGAGGTGTTTCTTTGCAAGTCTACTGCAGAAACAAAAGACACTATTGAGTACGAAGGACAAGAGTATCCTCTAATCAAAATGGAAATCTCTTCAACTTCTCACCCTTTCTACACTGGTAAAGTGAAACTAGTTGACACTGCAGGTAGAGTTGATAAGTTCATGAACAAGTATAAAAAATTCGCTAAGTAATTTTTATACATTAAAAATATTAAAGTCTTCCAATTTTTGGGAGACTTTTTTTATTGTAAATTTGTTGACCTTTAACATAAACCTTAAACTTAAAAACTGAATGATGCAGTTGGTATTTTCAGACGCACAATATTGGGAAGATTTTCTTCCGCTTACTTTTACCCGTCCGGTTGCTGCTATGCGATGCGGAATCCTTACATTTTCTGAAAGATGGCAGAAAATACTTGAAAACACTGAAGTAACTTATTTCACGGAAATATACCTTCAGGATAAATTTAAAAGCCCGGAGGAAAAAGAAAGTCTATTTTTAGTTCCCAATTTCCTTCCTACAGAAACCGTAATTCAACAGATTAAAGATCTTAAGCAAGGGGAGGCACTGGTGTATGAAGACGAATTAATCGCCGCTAAAATCAATATGAAAGGGTTTTCTCTGAACCAGATTGAAAAAATGACGGATATTAAGGAAGAACTCGTTTTTTTCAAAAGACCGAAAGATCTTTTTACCTATAACCATCACGCGATTGATTTTGATTTTGAACTGCTTACTAAAGGAAGAACTTCACAGGAATTGTCTTCAACCAATGGTTTCTTAGGCGATAAAAAAGATCTGTTTATTGAAGAAGGAGCTTATGTTGAATTCTCTACCATCAATACAAAAACAGGGAAGATTTACATCGGGAAAAATACTGAGATCATGGAAGGCTGCCATCTTCGCGGGCCAATTGCGCTTTGTGATGATTCCAAATTCAACCTTGGCGCTAAAATTTACGGAGCTACCACCATCGGCCCTCACTGTAAAGTAGGTGGTGAAGTGAATAACATTATTATCTTCGGATACTCAAGTAAAGGGCATGAGGGTTTTGTAGGAAACTCTGTGATTGGGGAGTGGTGTAATTTCGGAGCGGATACGAATTCTTCCAACATGAAAAATAATTATGGTAGTGTAAAATTCTGGAACTACAGAACAAAATCATTCGAAGATACAGGATTACAGTTTGCAGGTCTGATTATGGGAGATCATTCCAAAACAGCCATCAATACCCAATTGAATACAGGAACGGTAATCGGCGTTGCTTCCAATATCTTCAAACCAGGTTTTCCCCCTAACCTTGTGGAAAACTTTTCATGGGGCGGCTCGAAAGATGATGAAAGATTCAAACTTGATAAAGTATATGAAGTCGCAGAAAGAGCCATGGCGAGAAGAAAAGTGGCTTTAACAGAAGAAGATAAAGCGATTCTGAAATATATTTTTGATACGTATTAATTCAATAAAAATAAAAAACTTCAAATTATTTGAAGTTTTTTTATTTTTGATGTAATAGATAAGTAATAGCAATTGTCTTACCTATAAGAAACAAAACTCATGACCCAAGAAACTTTCAAGAATACGGTGTTTATTCTCAAAGACGAGATGTATCGTTTTGCGAAGCGGTTTGTCATGAGCAGTGATGAAGCAGAAGATGTGGTACAGGATCTCATGATGAAGTTTTGGCAGAAGAGGGATGAGCTTGAGCAATTCGGGAACTTTAAATCCTATGCGCTGAAGTCTGTCCGGAACGAATGCCTGAACAGATTGAAGCATCACGACGTAAAGATCGGCTTTGCGGATATGCAGCTTCACCGCTCGGAGCTTTACAGTATGGAAGTTGATAACCTTAAGGAACATATTGTAGGATTTATCAATCAGCTCCCTGAGAAACAGAAGATGGTCATCCACTTGAAAGATGTAGAAGAGTATGATGTTTCCGAAATTTCTGAAATGCTGGAAATGGAGGAAAATGCAGTAAGGGTAAACCTGATGCGTGCGAGACAAAAAGTAAAAGAACAAATCTCACAACTGATGAGCTATGAAAAAAGATCAATTACAAGATAAATACAACGAAGTCTTCCGGGAAATTAAGGAAGAAAAAATGGACTGGAGTTTTGAAGATTTTCTTCAGACTGCAGAAGGTACGGAGCCTGAACAGAATATGGCACCTATCATCCCATTAGGCGAAAAAAAGAAACCTTCATTTCCTAAATGGTTCTGGATGGCCGCCAGTGTAATGTTGGTTTTGGGTATCGGCTTATTTATCAATTATAATAATTCCGGTACGGCAGATGCCCTGGACAGAGAAAAACTGGTGAAAGACGAGATCTTAAAACAGAAATCAGGGTTCATTGAAGAAAACAGTGATCATCAGGAACAGGTTGCAGTGAATCATACAGACTCTATTTCCGGTGTGAAAAAAGATTCTGTTTTTCAGGACAACCAGGTGGCAGAAAAAGATGTAATGGATGAAATTCTGCCAAAAAGAGGAAGGCTTAAAAAAGAAAGAAAACCTAGATATGTTGATAATTCTTCCTTCCCAGGTAAAAATGTAAATGATTCTGCAACAGCTTACAATGACTCTTATGTTATTGTAAACGGAAAACGAATTAGTAGTGAAAAAGAAGCCCTGGATGTTACAAGATACTCCTTTATGAAATTAGGAAACGAGTTTAAAAAAACAGTAGCATCTTCCCAAAAAAATGAAAATCTTGACAGCGAATACTAAAAATCAGCTCAATCTCATGAAAAAAATATTTTTTATAATAGCCATAATGCTAAGCAGTTTTGCAACATCTTCTGCACAGACTGACAAACTGAACAAGCTTTTTCAGGATTTTGAAAAAAATGGAGGAGTAACATCTATCAATATCAAGAAGCCAATGTTCAAACTACTGAATACCATTGATGTTAATGATGCTTATGTAGGAAAGATAAAACCAATTTTGAACGAAGTAGAAGGGTTGAAAATCCTGATCATTCCCAAAATAACATTCCCGGATCGTTTAAAGGATGAAAATCTCGCGAATATAAGAATGAACGAAGAAAAGACGGATCGGGTGAATAAAGCTCTACGATCTCTTAATTTCAATGAACTGATGTCCATGAGCAGTGATGGTACTTCCATGAAGTTCCTGGCCGAAGAAGAAAAAGATAATTATCTGGAAAATCTTGTGTTCAATGTAGATTCCAAAGAAGAGAATATTATTTTTATTCTTAATGGAAAAATGAAACTGTCAGATGTGAACAAAATCATTAATTCCGGCGAAACAATTACTTCTTCTGTGACAAGTACCATGAAAAGCAGCCTTACTTCAGAGAATACATCTTCTTACCTGAATGGAGATAGCAGAAATGTAGGTGAGTTTTCAAAAATAGATGCCAGCGTGGGAGTAAATGTTACCTTCAAGCAGGAAAATAACAGAAGTGTAAAAGTGATTGCCGATGCAGATAAACTTCAATATGTCATCACTAAAGTGGAAAACGGAGTGCTGAAAATATATGTGGATAATAAAGGCGTTCGAAATCTTAGATTTAAAAATCTTAATGTGAACGTTTCGGCTCCTAATCTTCACGGTATAAAAACTTCATCGGGAAGTATTTTTACAGCTGTAGATACTGTTAATGAGAATAGCATGGAGATCGATGCAGAATCAGGCTCTATTATTAAAGGAGCTTTCAATGTAAAACAAGCTGCCGCTGTTACAGTGAGCTCTGGTGCTGTTGTGAATGCTGAACTTGTCACAGAGAAGCTGGCTTTGGATACCTCAAGCGGAGCAAGTGTAAACTTATCCGGAGAAGCTGTTTCTGCAGTAATAGAAACGAGTAGCGGTGCTTCGTGTAAAGCCGATGACCTTAAGATTACCACAGCAGTTGCAGAATCTACTTCAGGAGCAAGTCTTTCCTTACTTGTTACAGACAAATTAAAAGTAAGTGTTTCTTCAGGAGCTGATGTAAAACTGAAAGGAAATCCTGAGCTAGATGCCAAAGTGGACAAAATTTCGGGAGGAAGCCTCAGACAAATCAAATAAAAAAAACTAACCTATGAAGACTCTTAAAAACATTTTTCTCGTGATTCTGACAATTGGGCTGATGCAGTCATGTATTGTCTCAGAAAAGCCGAATATAGATTTTTTTCAGAATTCAAAATATGATTTCAAGGGCGCACAGTTTGCAAGTATTAATGTGCCCATGGTTTTAGCTAAATCTTATATTAAGAAAGCCCTTAGAGAAGAAGGAGAAGGTGAAGAGACCATAGATATGGTTAAGAAAGCCTCTAAAATAAAAGTCCTTACTGTAACCAATGGGAGTAAGGAAATGCTAAATGACTATGCTCAGTTTTTGAATAACAATCATTATGAAGAGTGGGCTAGCATAAAACATGATGGAGAAGATATCAACATTAGAGTAAAACAGGACGGAGAGATCATTAAAAATATGCTGATCACTGTAGGTTCCAGCAAGAATGAAATGGTTTTTGTAGATGTAAAAGGAAGTTTTACGGCTAATGATATTTCAAAAATGATTAATTCTGTTTCTGATAAATAATCATATCACCTCAAGAATTCAACCTGGATGAAAATGGAAACCTTATGAAACAGACCTTCAATGTTCATATTTAACATATAAATAAAGTAGTTTCAAACTTATTCAATTATTTTGTACAGTAACCGTTCTGATAAAAGGACGGTTTTTTGATTTAAGTTATTGATTATTAATTTTTATTTAAACTATCAAAAAGGATTTTCATATCTCACTAAAATAACCTAATTTTGCAAAGAAAGTAAAGATGTCTATTCATAACAAAATTGTAGAGACAGCCATCACTTTCGATGACGTTCTTCTAGTCCCTTCTTATTCAGAAGTTTTACCTAACCAGGTTTCATTAAAATCAAGACTTACCGACAAAATCACGCTGAATGTTCCGATAGTTTCCGCTGCGATGGACACTGTTACTGAAGCTGATCTGGCCATTGCTTTAGCAAGAGTCGGAGGGTTAGGATTTATCCACAAAAACATGACAATCGCTGAGCAGGCAGCTCAGGTAAACCGTGTAAAACGTTCCGAAAACGGAATGATCTCTGATCCGGTTACTTTATCTAAAGATCATACTTTAGGTGAAGCTAAAGATCTTATGTCAAGATATAAGATTTCCGGTCTTCCGGTTGTAGATCCCGATAATGTCCTGATCGGAATTATTACCAACAGAGATGTAAAATATCAGGAAAATCTTGATATGAAAGTAGAAGAGATCATGACCAAAGAAAATCTGATCACTTCAGACAAAAATACCAATCTTGAAAAGGCAAAAGAAATCCTTCTTAAGAACAGAGTTGAAAAACTTCCTATCGTAGATAAAGATAACAAACTTGTAGGTTTAATTACTATCAAGGATATCGATAATCAGTTGGAGTACCCTAATGCCAATAAAGATGAAAATGGTCGTCTTATCGTAGGAGCGGGAGTAGGAGTAGGAGAAGATACATTAATGAGAATTGAGGCTTTAGTACAGGCAGGAGTTGATATTGTAGCAATTGATTCTGCACATGGTCATTCAAAAGGAGTTTTAGATAAAATTTCAGAGATCAGAAAAGCATATCCTAACCTTGATATTGTAGGAGGAAATATTGTGACAGCAGATGCCGCAAAAGATCTTATTGCAGCAGGAGCAAACGTATTGAAAGTAGGAGTAGGCCCAGGATCTATCTGTACAACCAGAGTAGTGGCCGGAGTTGGAGTTCCTCAGTTATCTGCTATCTATAACGTTTATGAATATGCTAAATCTCAAAATGTAGCAGTAATTGGCGACGGAGGTATCAAGCTTTCCGGAGATATTGTAAAAGCTATCGCTAGCGGTGCAGGTGCTGTAATGTTAGGTTCACTTTTAGCAGGTACAGATGAGGCTCCGGGAGAAGAAATTATCTTCCAGGGAAGAAAATTCAAATCTTACCAGGGAATGGGAAGTCTTTCAGCAATGAAGAGAGGTGGTAAAGAAAGATATTTCCAAAGTGAAGCTAAAAAATTCGTTCCGGAAGGAATTGAAGGAAGAGTTCCGCATAAAGGAAAATTGGAGGATGTTATTTTCCAGTTGACAGGAGGTTTAAGAGCCGGAATGGGATACTGTGGTGCAAAAGATATTGAGACCCTTCAAAGGGACTCAAAACTGGTTATGATTACCGGAAGCGGACTGAAAGAATCTCACCCGCATGATGTCATTATCACACAGGAAGCTCCGAATTATTCTTTATAAAATTATAATTGAATTTAAATATGAAAAACCGCACAATTTGTGCGGTTTTTTTATTTTATGATTCTGTTTTAATGATTTGGTTGATAGGGTGTTGATTTTAAAATGTCTATTTTTTAAATTATCAATTTGTTTTTATTTTTCTGTGTTTTTTAATTATAATATAAATAAAATTAGCTCTGTTGGGTTTTGTGTTAATTTTATTTTTTAATTTAAATGTAACAATAGTTAAGTTTTTTCTACTAACTATAATAAAATTTTAAATTTATTGCTTGTTTTGGTTGTGAATATCACGATTCAGGATGTGTAGGCAGTAAATTTGCAAATTGTTTAATTTTTTAAATTAGTGAAATGAAGAAAACTATCCTTTGTGGGGCTTTGTTACTATCCCTTTCAGTATCTGCACAACAAAAAAAAGATTGGTGTGACTTTGATAATGAACAGAGAGTACATCAAAAACAGAATGCGGAAATTGATGAGATGATTCGTAATATCCGTAACAAAATTATTAGCGGTAATCAGAATACTACAGCTAAAAACGGAAGTGCATACAAAATTGTAAATGGAGTTTACGAAATTCCTGTAGTAGTACACGTAATAGCACCTACTGGTGCTGCTATTGGTTCAGCTTATAATAAGAGTGATGCACAAATTCAGGCTTGGTTGGATCATTGTAATCAAATGTATGCAGGTACTTATCAATGGGCGCAGGGAGTTCCTGCAGATTTTGGTAATGCTGCTACGATGCCGATTAAATTGGTGTTGGCTAAAAGAGACCCTAGCTGTAATGCTACTACGGGGATTATTCGATATAATGGAGGAGTCCTTACTGGATATGATACTTATGGAGTAAAGCGTAACGGAGCCAATGGAGTTACAACAGCACAGGTAAAAACAATTGCTCCTCATTGGCCGGAAGCATCTTACTTCAATATTTATATTATGAATAAAGTAGATGGCGGTGGTACTTATGGTATTATGGGATGGGCAGGATTACCTCAAAATCCTGATTCTTCTTATGAATCCTTTATGAAATCTTTTGTAGTTACACTACAGGATGATATTACTCTGGCACACGAATTTGGACATAGTATGGGATTACTTCATACTTTTGGAAATGTAAACCCGGATGCACCACAAGGAGATACAACTACTAATTTCTGTCCACCAACTACTGGTAACTGTGAGAATGATGATGATCAGGTTTGTGATACAGAAAGATCAAGAAGCTTGCTGAATGATTTTCCGGCACCTACCAATAATGATATGAATTATTGTTCAGGGGTGAACTATCAGGGAGTACAGTATAATATGATGAACTATACAAACCCAACAGCATTTAAGTTTACCAATGGGCAACATGATAGAGCAGCTCTTTATTTCTTCCTGATGAAAGGAGGGCTAAGTACTTCATTAGGAGCAACAGCTCCTTCTGCAGGAGCGGCTATTGGAACTCCTATTGCAGCTGCATGTAATCCAACAGGTATTACAACACCAAGTAATTATTTTGTAGGACCAACTTTAGTAAAACTGGGAAATATCAATAATGCATCAACAGGATATTGGCAGAGTGCTGCTAATTTCTATGAAGATTATACAGGAGCTAGCTGCTTAAGAGCAACATCAACTGAGCTTTCTGCTACTGGAACTCATAATCTTCAGGTGAATGTATCAGATTCATATAATGATGTAAGAGTATGGATTGATTATAATAATAACGGAACATTTGAAGCTTCTGAACTTGTAGGTTCGGCTGATAATATTATTGCAGATCCTGTTACTTTAATTGGTACTTACAGTACTACGATTACAGCTCCGGCTTCAGTAGTATTGAATACTCCTCTAAGAATGAGAGTCCTTGTAGATGATGAGAATGCTAACATGGCTCCTTGTGGACAATTAAAATACGGACAGGTTGAAGATTATACAGTAAAATTTGTTACCAACCTAGGAACAAGTGAAGTGAAAGCTGATAATGGTGATTTAACAGTTTATCCAAACCCGGTAGCAACCGGAGATAAGATCTTCATTAAAGCTAAAAATGGTAAGAATCTGAAAGTTTCTATTTCTGATATGTCGGGAAGACTGGTATCAAGTCCATCTGTATCTGAAGAAGGAAATGGTGTTTTCAAAGTAGACCAGCAATTAGAAAAAGGAGTTTACATGATTCAGGTTTCTAATGGAAAAGACAGTAAGTCTTCAAAGTTGATTATCAAATAAAATGATTATCATTTAAAATATATATAAATGTCTCCATTGTAATGGAGACATTTTTTATTCAATTTTTATATACTTAAATTTGGGCTTAATAACTTTGTTAAGAAATTGTCCCTTAGATTTTGCCTTTGCAAACTTTTCTATAATAGTAGAAGGTACTTTAAAATAGTCATAAACAGCCCCCGACTGATATATAATTCTCAATATTTCAGTTTCTTGGAAATAAATGAAATGATTTACAACACTTGAAGGCATACTGTATTTTATGCAAAAAACATTCCTTATCTTAAAATAAAAAGCTTCCGGAGATCCCGAAAGCTTTAATAATTGATTATTTAAAAAAACAGTACCTTATTTTTTTACAAATTTAAATTGATGCGTCTGAAAATTTCGGGTATTTATTTTCAGTACATATCCTCCGGGAGCGAGTTGTGAAACATCAATCTTAGAATCAAACATTTCAGACTTTACTAGACGTCCGTCAATAGTGTAAATCTGGATTGACGTTCCGTCGTCGATACCTCTAATACTGATGAGATCAGTCACAGGATTAGGGAAGATCTGAATTTTATTTTTAGTAAGTTCCGAAGTTCCTAATGTTGTGGTTTGCACATCACCGGTCATGGTAGAATTTCCTGCAGTAAGATTTCCATTGCAAAGCCCGGTTGTAAATGCCGTATTTTCAACCCAGGTTCCAATGTTGTTACCAGGAGGAAAAGAGACTGAATTATTTCCCGTTGAATTGTAATAAATAAGTTTAGGATTTGTAAATGTACCATATCCCTCATCAGCAAGAAATTCCCATCTTGTAAGAGTGTTGTTCCATTGTATTTTAAATTCGCAGGTTCCCAGGCCGCTGCATGGCTCTCCGTCAACAGGAGTCGTTACATAGATGCTTTTGTTATTGGTGTCAACCCCGGTTTTATTAAAAATAAAAGTTTGATCATCAAACAGATTAATGCATCCTTTAAAAGTTATAGTCTGCGCAAAAGCTGTGCTTCCTGCTATCAGGCATAATAAATAAAGAATTTTCATAGTTATTAATTTTGTGATGGGAAAACTCCAGCTAATGCAATAATACATTTCAAGGTAATAAATGGAGGTCTGTTTTCATGAGGTTGGCTTCCTCCTGTATTTCCTACCATTGTGTTTTTCATTACAGTGTTAGCAGCTGTATCGGAATATTCTTTATCGAGTCCTTTTGTGTCAGCAGGTAAATTATTTGTTGGAGTACTTTGGTTTCCTTCTGCCGTTACGGCATTTACAGTATGATTGTGAGCTGGCATTTGTGTTATCAATAGTGTTACACTTTCAGCTCCTCCGGTTTCTCCCATGGTGTATGTGGTAGGACTTCCCGGAGCTTGTCCGTTATGAACAAGTACCCTTCCTCTCATATCTGGTAAGGCAAATGTGGTTGTCCCATTTCCTCCATAAGTGGTTCCTAACAATGAAAAAAGTGCTTGATTTTGAGCGATGGGCAGAAGCTGCCCATTACATTCTGCCCAGTATTTTGGAGCAAAATTATAAGGTACAAAGGCTATTTGCCCTAAAAATGGTTCTGATGCCTGTGCTTTTAGAGCAGGAGCAAATGCACTGCCTATCAGCAGTGTACATGCAAAAATTAAGTTTTTCATGATAGCAAGAATTTTAAGTAATATAAAATTAAAAAAATATTTTACATAAAACACTTAATTAAAAGAAAAACCTTTCGTTATATAACAAAAGGTTAGATTTTATTTATTGAAAAATAGTTTATTATAGATTTTTTCTCTAATGTTTAAGATTGGATGATGGGAATAAGTTATCATTTTAATTTTTCAGATTATCCTTAAAATCATCAATTCTGAAATCAGTCAGAGCATTTCCTTTTTCAATTTTCTCTTTAGAATACAACCTGAAATCATTTTCTGTTTTTTCTAAAAGATAATCATAGGGCCCTACGTGAGAGATTAATTTTACCAGAACCGGAGAAATCTCAAGACAGATAAACAATCCCATGATAAAAGCGGCTGCAAGTCCAATGATCGCAGAATTTTTACCAAGCTCATCCAATGCCTGAAGTCTTGCTGCAAAACCATTGAATTTATCTTCAAAAGTTTCTGTAGATTTTCTTTCTGTTTCCAGATTAGTGTATACCTTGGAAATTTCTTTATCCAGATATTCCAGTCTGGGAGCAGCCTGTTTCTGATAGTTTTCAAGGTCCAATCGACGTTGCTCCTTTAATTGTTGCTTACGTTTGGCATTGGGGCCGTAACCTTCTTTTCCACTGGTTAATCCCGATTGTTTACCCAGGATTTCCTTCTCAAGCTCTACAGAAGCAGAGTCATATGACTGCTGATACTGAGCAATTTTTCCTGAAATTTGTTGCTTTTCTGTTTCAAAAGGACCGCTTTGTTGAAGAATCCTACCATTCATTTCACCCTGTAACTGCTTTTTATTTCTTTGAATAATGGTATTCAACTGTTTGTTCACCTCCTTTTCAAAAATTTTAAGTTCTAAAGGTTTAGAAATGATAATTCCCAGAAAGGTTGCAAGAATGAGACGTGGGATAGACATCAGAATCTGATTCCACCATGTTCCTGTTTTTTTGATGGAAGAAACAATATAACGGTCAAGATTGAAAATCATTAATCCCCACAGAATTCCAAATCCTATAGAAGCCCAAAGATTATCAAAAACCGTATACATAGCATAGCCTGCAGATAAAGTGGCGAATACTGCAGTGAAAAGGACAATACCTCCGATGCCGGAAAACTTATTCCATTCACTCGGAGTCTTTCTTAAAATATGGATGTTCCCGCCTGAACATACCATCAGAAACTTTTGGAACCAGTTTATTTTATGAGTCCCTTGATTTATAGTTTGTTGGTTTGTTTTCATAACTGAAAATTTATACAAAGGTAGTACTAAAAATCATACCAATGTAAAAGATAGTATTATGTTTTACCAAGTAATTGTGTGTGTTTATATAAAATTCTGTTTTTGAGGATGTTAATTTTTTTAATTTTGAAAATTTGCAAAATGAAGATGGAAAACTATTTCAATCTATCAGGATTTTGCTTTAAGAAACTCTCCCATCCGGAATATGATTTGGTATCTGCTATCGTTCCGGAATTAAAATGATGACATACTGCTACAGCAAGACCATCGGAAGCATCTAAATATTTTGTAGGAAATTCTTTTAATTTAAGAAGGTTTTGAAGCATACCTGCTACCTGTTCCTTACTGGCGTTACCATTTCCGGTGATAGCCATTTTGATTTTTTTTGGAGAATATTCTGTAATAGGGATGTTTCTGTAAAGACTGGCAGCCATGGCAACACCCTGAGCACGTCCAAGCTTCAGCATACTCTGTACATTTTTTCCATAGAAGGGTGCTTCAAGAGCGACTTCATCAGGATGAAACTCGTCAATAAGAGACAGGGTTCTTTCAAAAATGTACTTAAGCTTGGTTTCGTGATTGGGATATTTTTTTAAGATCAGTTCATGAATAGAGACCATCTCCATTTTTCCTTTTTTTACGGAGATAATACCAAATCCCATTACCGTTGTTCCCGGGTCAATTCCTAAAATTATTTTCTCTGAAATCATTGCGTCAAAGATATGACTTTCTATGTTTTAAGTGTAAAAAAGTATTGATAATGATTTCCGTTTTTATTTAAAACTTTAGTAACTTTAAATAAAAATGATTATGAAAAATGTATTTAATGTACTTATTGTTCCTGCTTTTTTGTTATGCAGCTTTCAGAAGGAAAGTAGTTTAATTCAAAGTAAGGATTCAGAAATCGTTACAACAAAGAGCGACCGGATTATTTATCTGTTTTTCAAGGCGGATAAAGATTACTCAGGAAATACAAAAATTACACTTCAGAGTACTAAAATTGCAGACGGCAGACTAAAACATGTACCCTCTTTTGATAGAGATGATGTTCGTAAGGGTGATCTTGTGATCATATTAATAGGGTTTGATGGAAAAGAAGTAGTTAAACAGCTTGTGAAAGATCCTTTTAATCCTGAACTGGAGGTATATGAAAAAGAAGGAATTTCCAGACATAAAGCTTCCCTTCAAAATACGGAATTCAGTGCCCGGTTTTCTTATTCTGAAAACGTAAAGTCAGTAAAGATTGAAAAAGCAACTGATGATGGAATACAAGTATTATTCACACAAAAACTATAATTATGAAAAAAACTTTATTATCCCTTTTAATCGGAAGCAGTTGTTTTGCACAGTCATTCGAGACTGTTCCTCTTTTACAGAATGGAGACAACAGTAAACGAGTTGTGATTGCCGTGTTAGGAGACGGATTTACCTCTGCACAGCAAGCTGCCTTTACAACATCTGCTCAGAATACAGTCAATTATCTTTTTACAAAAAGTCCGTATACGGAATATAAAAATTACTTTAATGCCTATGCCGTAAAAGTAATTTCTACCGAATCCGGAGTAAAGCATCCCGGAACGGCAACAGACGTTACCGAGCCCGTAATTCCTGTAACCAATCCCAATAACTATCTTGGGTCTACTTTCGATGTAGGAGTTCACCGTTGCATCTACAGTAATACGACCAATAAAGTAGGGCAGGTTCTGGCAGCCAACATTCCTGATTATGATATTACTTATGTTTTGGGTAACTCTACAGAATATGGAGGTTGTGGAGGAACTTATGCTTTTGCTTCACTCAATGGTTCTTCCAATGAAATTGTGGTACATGAGCTGGGGCATTCTTTTGGTAAATTAGCCGATGAATATTGGTTTTCAGGTTCACTGGAATCTCCCAATAAAACTCAGAATTCTAACCCGGCAACGATAAAATGGAAAAACTGGGTAGGATTGAATGGAGTAGGAGTTTATGCCCATGCTGAGAGTCCCACCTGGTTCAGACCGCATCAGAGTTGCGAAATGAGATATCTTAATCAACAGTTCTGCTCCGTATGTAAAGAGGCAATTATTGAAAAAATTCATAGTCTGGTTTCTCCTGTAGATTCCTATACCCCGGCAAATAATACCACTGTGGATGCTACATCCAATGTTACTTTCACTGTCAATGAAATCCTACCCATCCCGAATACGCTGGTTAATTCCTGGAGTTTAAACGGAACGGCTCTTGGGGAAACAGGAAGTAGCATTATGATAACTCCGGGACAACTTAGCAATGGAAGTAATACCCTGACTCTTTCGGTAGTGGATAACAATCCGCTTTTGAAAGTTGACAATCACAGTACACTTCATGTAACCAATGTTTCCTGGACTTTGAGCAAGACTACGCTTAAAATTTCAGAGATAAAAGCTGAAGAAAGGCGTTTTAGTATTTATCCTAACCCAACAGATGGAGAATTTTTCATTAAAGGCAAGCAGGTCTTTTCAAAAGAGTTGAAAGTAGAAGTTTATGATGCTTCAGGAAAGCTCATTCCATCAAGATTTGAACTGAATGATTCTGCTATAAAGGTTGATATTAAAAACTATCCCGCAGGTACTTATCTGTTGAATGTAAAAGAAAATAAAAACCTGATTATTTCTCAGAAGATCATCAAAGAATAAATGAAACGAAACCGGCTCCAGTAGCCGGTTTTATTTTTCCAGTTTTTTCTCTGCTACAGGTACCCATTGTCCATCGTGGCGAAGTAGGAGAATTTTATCAACTATAAATTTAGTTTTATACTCCTTGGTTTCATATTTTTCCCATGCTCTAAGATAATTTTCCCAAGTCAGATCTCCGAATCCCACAGTCATATGCGGGTGAAAAGAATATTGAGCAAAATTAAAATGCTCCTTTACCCTGTGGTAAAGCTCTGTTAATTGAATATTTTCTTTTGGCTGAATATAGAGTACAGGATTTTTAGGGTTGGGAAAGCTTCCAAAGCCATCCAGTTCTACTTCAAAAGGTGTAATTTCTGTATTGATTTTCTGAAAAGCAATGTAAATATCTTCTTCCAGTTCAATTTCTCTCGAAAAGGGAGGAAAGAGTGTAATATGTGCTTCGTTTTTCAAAGCCTTGGAATTGGCATAATTTGTTGCCAGATCCTGTTTAAAAACTTTTATTTCTTCAATAATTTCCTGAGGAGGGTAAATGGCTATGAAGTACATTTTTTTCATATGACAAATTAAAAGTTTTTAAATTATATTTTAATACATAAGAAAATTATGCATAAGTTTGTAAGGTATTTAAACCATTCTATGAAAAAAAATAGTCTCTATAAGGGTACTTTACAGAATATTATTTTAAAGCTCCTTTCGAAAGAAGTGAAGATGTATGGTTATCAGATTACCCAAAGAGCTAAAGAACTTACTTTGGGTGAACTTGAAATGACAGAAGGTGCGCTCTATCCATTGCTGCATAAATTAGAAAGCGATGGAATGATTACTTCCGAAATTCAAAAGATTAATGGGAGAGACCGGAAATATTACCTGTTGACTGACAAGGGAAAAAAACAACAGGCAGAACAGGAAACTGAGATGAAAAGTTATTTACTCAACCTACAGACAATATTTAACATATGATGACTGAAGCACAGGAAAATAAAATTACAGATTATCTGGTGGCCCAAGAGTTGTCTCTGGATATTCTGGTAGAAATCAGAGATCATATGATCAGTCAGATTTTGGATATTCAAAGCAATGAGAATATCAATTTTGAGGAAGCTTTCTTGAAGGTAAAAGAATCATGGAGCAATGAGTTTAAAATGGTTAATTATTTTTTATTTTATCCTACAAAAATTCCTTTGATTGCCAAAAGAATTATCCGGGAGAAATACAAAGGGATTTTCAAAAAATCATTGATGGTAGCTGCTCTGGCATTTGCTGTTAATCTGTTACTAATTTTTATGGCAGGAAATCAGGAAGAATATAAACTGTTTTTCCGACTTCTTAATGGTTCATTTGTAGTGACAACAATATTGATATGGATTTTTAATCACAAAATCTGGAAGTATATAAAAGCAGACTTTAAGTACAAAGGAAAATGTCTCTATACAATGTATCAGCAGAATCTTGGATTAATGGTTGTGTGTGCCAGCTCCATGACGCAGGTGGCCATAAGGAACGGGCACTATGCCTACCAGTTTTTCAGAGAACAGAATTATGCAGATGTTGCCGGGGTTCTGGTAACCTTAATTCTTCCTTTTGTATTACAGGCAGCTCTTGCTTTTGCGGTATTCAATTTTCTTGAGCATAAAAAGAATTTAGTCAAGATGCAGGAGTTCCTGAAGTTCGTGTAAACAAATGGGTGCTAAAACTAATGTTTTGATCGAAGTTGGTTCAGTGTATTCTCAAGATGATCAGTGATCTTTTTCACTTCAATATGAGGTCTGAAGATCACTCCTTTTCCTCTTTCTTCATCGGCAATATTAGAGAGAATAATCACAGACGTTTTGGTATCCGGATAATAGATGTTTAAGGAAGGAGAACCTTTTATATAGCCGCTGTGGAAATAAGAATTGGGTTGACCGATATTAAGCATAATTCCATAGGCGTAACCCATTTTTCCAAAAATAGCATGATGTCTTTCTGAACTTTTTGCCATAAAGAGTTTAAGGGTTTCCGGTTTTAAAATTTTTCCACCATAGAGAGCATTATTCCATGAATGAAGATCCTGAATCGTAGATAGTATTCCTCCAGCGGGTATCCCGATTTCTGATCCGCCTAATCTTTTCGGCATATTGGGAACTTCTGAGAATTTGGCAGGTGTCCCGACATACGCACTGGCAAAATTATTTCCTTTGAAAGTATTTCCTGTTGAAGAATGGGACATTCCTGCTTTTTTGAATAGTTCCGATACATTCTCATCATATGATTTTCCAGAAACTTTTTCCACAATCTTTCCAAGAGTATTGAATCCATCATTGGAATAAAAGAAATCTGATCCACTTTTGAACATCAGTTTTCCACCCATCAGATTCAAACCGGAAGTATGATTTAATAGCTGATGAATTGTGATGTTTTCATATTCTTTGATTTGAAATTCTTTCAGGTATTTTGACGCTTTATCTGTCACATTCAGTTTTCCCTGTTCCATCTGGAGCAGAATCAGAACAGCAGTGAACTGTTTGCTCACAGATCCGATTGCAAAAATAGTATTGCTGTCAATTTTAGTTTTTCTTTTAAAATCTGAATAACCGTTTTCCCTTCTGTAAAGAGGTATAGAATCTTTAAAAACAGCTATGCTTCCATTGAAATGATATTTCTTGAAAGTGGAATCAATCTGTTGCTCTAAAAGGGTTTTCTGAAAAGCAGCAATGGTAGAATCAATGATTGCTTTTTTATCAACCGGGGCAATTTTTGGAACCTCAGTTGTGGTACAGGAAGATAAAAAACAGAAAAAGGACAGGAATAATAAATTTTTGATCACAGGTGTTGTATTTTTTAAATGATGATTGATATTCTTAAAGATACTAAAATATCCTGAAGAGCATTAAGGGAAGCAAATTGCGTGCTAGGATGAGGTTCCGGAGCAATTTAGTGCTAATTGAATTAATATTTGTGGACAATTTTAGTCCTAATAAAATTCTCCTGTGATAAAAATGGTATATTTAAAAGCATGTGGAAGAAAATTCACAGGCCTATTTTAATACAAGGTCGCTAAACCAGAAAACATACTCTCCATCTTCTTCGTCAGGAGATGTTTTGGGTCTGGGATACGTTTTCTTTACTGTTTCTCCAATTTTAAACTGAATCGGATTTTTGAAAATGGGACCATCAAAAGTAAAAGTATGAAACTCTCCGTTTTCTCCGCATGGATCAACATTTTCAGGAAGGTCGGTAATGAATTGCTGATCAATAATTCGTCCGGCAAAACTTTGATCAAGGTAAGATCCGTTAACACAGGTTACGATAGTTCTAAAACCAAGATCTAAGAACTCATGGATGAGGTTGGAGGTGTTTTGTTTCCAAAGAGGAAATACTGCATTCATGCCAACAGCATTTAATTGGTCTTCTCTGTATTTTCTGAGATCTTCCAGAAAGATATCTCCAAAAATTGAATGCGTAATGCCCTGAGCCTTAATTTCAGTCATTGTTGTATTCATGATCTGTTGATATTCTTCCATGGATGGTTCTTTAGGGAGTTCCATTTTGGTTAATGGGATTCCGAGGCTTTCCGCTTGTTTTTCTAAAAGCGATACATGAACTCCATGCATAGAGATCCTTTGAAATTCCTGATTGATGCTGGTAAGCAGTGTAGTGATCTCGTACTGATCTTCCTGTAGTATTTTATAAAGAGCAAGGGTAGAATCTTTTCCACTACTCCAGTTGAATAAAGCTTTTGGTTTCATTGTAAAATAAAAATCTCCCAAAAATAGGGAGATTTCATGTATTATAAATTAAATGATTGTATCTGTATATTACATATTTCTTCTGTACTTACCGCCTACTTCAAATAAAGCATTGGTAATCTGTCCTAAAGAACAGTATTTCACAGCATCCATCATCACTTCAAACAAGTTTTGCTGGTTGATGGCTGCATGTTGAAGTTTTCTTAAGGCTTCGTCAGACTTACTTTCATTGGCTTGCTGGAAGTTGTGAAGAGATTCAATCTGTGCCTGTTTCTCTTCTTCTGTAGAACGGATAACTTCTCCTGGTAAAACAGTTGGCGAACCATCTTTTCCTAAGAAAGTATTTACTCCGATAATAGGATATTCACCGGTGTGCTTCAGCCATTCGTAATGCATTGATTCTTCCTGGATTTTTGAACGCTGATACATAGTTTCCATAGCTCCAAGAACGCCACCTCTTTCTGTGATTCTGTCAAATTCAGTATATACAGCTTCTTCTACAAGATCCGTTAATTCTTCAATGATGAATGATCCCTGAAGTGGATTTTCGTTTTTAGCCAATCCTAATTCTTTGTTGATGATTAACTGAATCGCCATTGCTCTTCTTACCGATTGCTCAGTAGGCGTTGTAATTGCTTCGTCATAAGCATTGGTGTGAAGAGAGTTACAGTTATCATAGATTGCATAAAGTGCCTGAAGAGTCGTTCTGATATCGTTGAAATCAATTTCCTGAGCGTGCAGAGAACGTCCTGAAGTCTGAATGTGGTACTTCAACATCTGACTTCTTTCGTCTGCTCCGTATTTTAATTTCATGGCTTTTGCCCAGATTCTTCTTGCCACACGTCCGATTACTGAATACTCAGGGTCGATACCATTGGAGAAGAAGAAAGATAAGTTCGGTGCAAAATCATTGATATCCATTCCACGGCTTAAGTAATATTCCACATAAGTAAATCCGTTAGCCAGTGTGAATGCCAATTGGGAAACCGGATTCGCTCCTGCTTCAGCAATATGGTATCCTGAAATGGAAACAGAGTAGAAGTTTCGTACTTTTTCTCTGATGAAATATTCCTGAACGTCACCCATTAATCTCAATGCAAATTCTGTAGAGAAGATACACGTATTCTGGGCCTGGTCTTCTTTTAAGATGTCAGCCTGAACAGTACCACGAACTGTAGCAATTGTTTTAGCTTTAATTTCTGCATACACATCAGCAGGGATTACTTCATCACCTGTTAATCCTAAAAGTTGTAGTCCTAAACCGTTGTTGGATGGAGGAAGTTCACCGTTGTATTTTGGTCTTTCTAATCCTTTATCATCAAATTTTTCTTTAAGCTTAGCTTCTACTTTAGACTCTAAACCATTTTCTTTGATGTATTTTTCAACATTCTGATCGATGGCAGCATTCATAAAGAAAGCCAGTAGCATCGGTGCAGGACCGTTGATTGTCATTGAAACCGAAGTTAATGCATTTACCAGATCAAATCCGGAGTATAATTTCTTCGCATCATCCAGTGTCGCAATAGAAACTCCCGCGTTCCCGATTTTACCATAAATATCTGGTGGTAAAGCAGGATCCTGGCCATATAAGGTTACAGAGTCAAATGCTGTAGATAAACGTTTTGCAGGCATTTCTGCAGAAACATAATGGAACCTTCTGTTGGTTCTTTCAGGACCTCCTTCTCCTGCAAACATCCTTGTAGGATCTTCACCGGTTCTTTTGAACGGATAAATACCTGCGGTATAAGGGAAGCTTCCCGGAAGATTTTCCTGGCCTTTCCATTTGATTAGATCACCCCAGTCATTGTATTTTGGTAATGCAATTTTTGGAATTCTCAAATGAGATAAAGACTCTGTAGAAGTTTCAACTTTAATTTCTTTTCCTCTTACGAAATAAGAATAAAACTCTGCGTGGAATGCTTTTTTCGTATCGTCCCATGTCTTTAGGAAGTCGATATTATCCTGTTGAAGCTCTTTCTCTGCTTTTTGGTATTCAGCGTCCAAAACTTCATTGGAGATGATATTTTTTACACCTTCAATATGATACATTGTTCTGGCCAGCTCAGCCTGCTTTTCAATATTGACATCATATTGTTTGTTGTTTTCAACGATTTCAGAAAGGTAGCGAACTCTTTTCGGAGGAATAATCGTTACTTCTTCAGTAACTTCCTGTTCTACAAAAGTTTTTAGATTTAAATCAGCGAATTTATCGTTTACTTTTGAAACTAATCTATTGTATAATTCTGTAGTTCCATGATCATTAAACTGAGAGGCTTTCGTAGCATACACCGGCATATCATCTAATGGGCTTTCCCATAGAAGATGGTTTCTCTGGAACTGTTTTCTTACCGCCTGAAGTGCATCTAATGCACCACGCTTGTCAGATTTATTCAATGCTACCAGATCCGCATAGTCTAACATGTCGATTTTTTCCAACTGTGTAGAAGCTCCATATTCAGGAGTCATTACATACATGGAAATATCTGCAAAATCAGAAACTTCTGAACCAGACTGCCCGATCCCTGAAGTTTCGAGAATGATGACGTCCGGATGAGCCAGTTTCAATACATTGAGTGCAGAGTGAATAAATGGAGAAACGGAAACGTTATTTTCTCTGGTTGCCATCGAACGCATATAAACTCTTGGATCATTGATCGCGTTCATACGGATTCTGTCTCCCAATAAAGCACCTCCGGTTTTCTTTTTCGAAGGGTCGATGGAAATAATAGCGATTTTTTTATCTGTATTGGAACGTAAGAAGCGTCTTACCAATTCGTCTGTTAAAGAAGATTTACCAGCTCCTCCGGTACCGGTGATACCAATAATTGGAATAATAAGCTCTTGAGATTTCTCGTCGATTGCTTTTACAAGCTCAGGCTTTTCTTCTGAGAAGTTTTCAACAGCTGAGATAATTTGTGCAATACTTGACGGATTTTCAAAACTGATATCGTCAAGATCTTTTGCAGTGACATCTTTTCCCGTTGCAAAATCTGATCTGTGTACCAGGTCATCAATCATTCCCTGAAGACCAAGTTCACGGCCGTCATCCGGAGAATAAATTCTGTCGATTCCGTAAGACATCAGATCTTTGATTTCTTCAGGCAGAATTACACCGCCGCCGCCGCCAAAGATCTTGATCTGAGGTGAATTTTTTTCTCTCAACAGGTCATAGATATATTTGAAATATTCATTGTGACCTCCCTGATATGAAGTTAATGCAATAGCATTGGCATCTTCCTGAATCGCTGTATTTACAACTTCTTCTGCCGATTTATCGTGTCCTAAATGGATCACTTCGCATCCTGTTCCCTGAATGACACGACGCATAATATTGATCGCAGCATCATGCCCATCAAATAATGAGGCAGCAGTTACGATTCTTACCTTGTTGGTTGGAGTATATTTTTGGGTTTCCATAAAAATTCTAGAAAGTTTCTAAGTTTCCAAATATAATAATAAAAAAAGAACATAGTGTTTGAATTTATGTTTTTGATTTTCAGGTTATTAATTTGTGTTATTTAATTATATCTCCCCAATTTTGTATTTAAATGTTTGAAAGTTGAATGGTTCGGTAACTACAGAATTAAAATGAGTTATGACGATTTCATTGTCAAAGGGGCTTCTTCAGATTCTCAAATTAATTTCTCTATTTTTGCACTATATTTTACAGATATGCAAAAAGCGTTGATATATTTCGCATTGGGAACTGCAGTAAGCTTCCTGATTAATTATTTCTTTTTAAGTTCAGAGAATATCGGTTTAGAGTTCTACTACGCTATTGCTTTTGGTGCAGCGTGGGGGATTGCTTATTATTTAGATACTCCGGATATTACATTGGTAAAGAAACTGGGACTGTCTTTTGTAGTAATGGCTATTCTGGTTTTTGCAGGAACTCTGATTTTTAAACTTGAGCTTGCTATTCCTTCTATTCTGAAGTTTTCCATGGTATTTGTTGCCTATTATGTTATAGCGAGCTTTAGGGCGACTAAGTCTTTAAGAAAATAAATAAAAGGAGGCTTTCACATTGAAAAGCCTCTTTTATATTAGTGTATCATCATGAAACTTATCAGGGCAAGGCCTAGGAGTAAAAACATGAATGCGATAAAATTAATGGAGAACAGTATTATTCCGACAATAATGCTTACCAAACCATGGGCACGATAAACGCGTCTGTGGGCAATAAAGAAATAGGCCATAGTATATAATAACAGGAATGATATTGTTAAATATAAAATAGTATTAATAGGCCAGAAGTCTGTGAGGCCTGTCAATTTAGAGAGTAAGAATATAAGTAAGACGGTTAGTAATAAAAACGAGAAATAATGCAGCGTAAAGATTCCATGATCAAAATACCACCACTTTTTCTTACTATGGAAAACCCATAAAAAGAATGCGAAAAGAGGAAGGTAAATGAAAAGGGCTTTAGGAAGATTATGGAAAGACTTTTCTATCATACCGGCAATAATCTCCTTTTTCTTAACGCCTTTTTCTTTAAGTTCAAAGAATTTGTGAACGATGGGAGCTTCAATAAAACTGAGAGATGACGGGTTTTTGGCTTTAGCAGAATCGTAAGCTTTTCTGGTTTTATATTCTCCAAAGCTAACGTCCGGATCTATTTTTTTGTCCATGTTCATCATGTCTTCTAATTCAGAAGAATCAGGAACAGCTTTTAGCTCTTCAATGGTAAGAGAGTCCTTTGCAGTCAGATGTTTTTTTGCTTTGATACTGTCTATCAGGTTTTGTTTCCCGACAGGGCTCATGATTTTTAAAAGGTTTGTCTTACTCTGCTCTTGTGTGTTTCCTTCTTTAGGGGAACCTATATTAACCATAGGAAAAAGGGCAAATACGAAGAATGTAATAAAACTGACAAAAATATAAAGCTTTACAGGAGGTACGAACTTCTGTCTCTTTCCTTCGAGATATGTGTTTGTCAGTTTGCCAGGTTTAAATAACAAATTTTTTACTGTTCCCCAGAACTGTCCGTCATAATGAGTAAAATCTTCAATGAAATGGGTGAAAAGAAAATAGAAAGGCTGTCGTCTTTCAATATTTTCCTGTCCGCAGTGGGGGCAAAACCTTTCTTCAACCTGATGTCCGCAGTTTAGACAGGTTTTATCTTCTCGTACTTTTCCGTGGCTCATGATTATGGAATATGATTGCCACAAATATAATTATTTTAGTGAAATTTTGATTATATTAATATGTTTTACGGGAATCGTTAAAGTAAAATTAATGAAAGAAAGAGTTGAGGGAATAAACTCTTTACTGTTTCATTGGTGTTTTTAGAATCTACGAAGTGTTTTTTTTCATCGGCTCATGAGTTCGCAAGATCTGTGCCAAAATTATAAATAGTGTTAAAATCTATTGATAGAGGGGTGTAGAGTAAAGATTATATAGATTAAATAAAATATGTTTTTGGGTTACGAAAATAATTTGTACCTTTGCACACCCTTTTAGGGGTAAATTATGTTTAATCTTTAACTAAAACGTGTGAATACATTAAGTTACAAAACTGTTTCAGCGAACAAAGCTACTGCTAATAAAGAATGGGTTGTGGTAGACGCTGAAGGACAGCCGTTAGGTAGATTAGCTTCTACGGTTGCAAAGATTTTGAGAGGTAAGCACAAAACGAACTACACACCTCACGTAGATTGTGGTGATAACGTAATCGTTTTGAATGCTGGGAAAATTACACTTTCCGGAAACAAGTGGGCTGATAAGACTTATATCTGGCATACAGGATACCCTGGTGGACAGAAGTCTATGACTGCGGCTGAACTTCAAAAGAAAGATTCTTTAAAGGTATTAGAGAAGTCTGTAAAAGGTATGTTGCCTAAAAACAGATTAGGAGCTGCTATCCTTAAGAACCTTTATTTATATGAAGGAACTGAGCACAAACATGAAGCTCAACAGCCAAAAACAATTAATGTTAACGAATTTAAATAATTAATTATGTCTATAGTTCACAAAATCGGAAGAAGAAAAACTTCTGTAGCTAGAGTTTATGTAAAACCAGGTTCTGGTGTTATTACAGTAAACGGTAAAGATGCTAAAGAATATTTCTCTACAGACGTGATGGTTTACAAATTAAACCAACCGTTTATCCTTTCTGAGACTGTTGGTCAGTATGACGTTACCGTAAACGTATTCGGTGGTGGTAATACAGGTCAGGCAGAAGCTATCAGATTAGGTATTTCTAGAGCTTTATGCGAAATCAACGCTGAGTTCAGATTAGCATTGAAGCCAGCTGGTTTACTTACAAGAGACGCAAGAATGGTGGAAAGAAAGAAGCCAGGTCAGAAAAAAGCAAGAAAGAGATTCCAATTCTCAAAACGTTAAGATTTCTCGTTGGCAGATGGCTTATGGCTATTGGCTACAGGAATGTATTAAATTTTTTTTAAACTTAATCTCGGCGAAAAGCCCATTGCCAAAAGCAAAAAGCAGACCGCCAATTGCCCGTTACGTTTAGCATCCAAACGCTTCTCCCATCTAAAGAAGTTGTTGATTGTTTAAAAGACGGAAAGTAAACTAACAAAAACAGAAAACATGGCAAAAGCAAATGTAAAAGACCTTTTAGAGGCTGGCGTACACTTCGGTCACATGACTAGAAAGTGGAATCCAAATATGGCTCCATACATTTTTATGGAGAAAAACGGTATTCACATTGTAGACTTACATAAAACAGCAGTTAAATTGGATGAAGCGTGCAGCGCTTTAGAAAAATTAACTTCTGCAGGTAAAAAAGTTCTTTTCGTAGCTACTAAGAAGCAAGCGAAAGAAGTGGTTGCAAAACACGCTTCTGAACTTAATATGCCTTATATTACAGAAAGATGGCCAGGTGGTATGTTAACGAACTTCGTTACTATCAGAAAGGCTGTAAAGAAGATGAATGCTATCGACAAAATGAAAAAAGACGGTACATTCGAAACTTTATCTAAAAAAGAAAGATTACAAGTTGACAGACAAAGAGCTAACCTTGAGAAGAACTTAGGTTCTATCGCTGACATGGTGAGACTTCCGTCTGCTGTATTTGTAGTTGATATCTTAAGAGAACACATCGCGGTAACTGAAGCTAAGAAACTAGGTATTCCAGTTTTCGGTATCGTTGATACAAACTCTGACCCTAGAAAAGTTGACTTCGTTATCCCAGGAAACGATGATGCTTCTAAGTCTATTGATATGATCCTTAGCGTAGTTTCTGAATCTATCAAAGAAGGTCAGTCTCAAAGAAAAGCTGATAAAGAAAAATCTAAAGAAGAAGGAGAAAAGGTATCTGCTGATACAGATGCTGATTTCGATGCAGAATAATTAAAGATTTTCTTTAATATAGGAAAAACGCTGGATTTCGGTCCAGCGTTTTTTATTGTTTATACCAGAGAAATTATTTCTTAGGGCATACCATCAACTCTGGTAGATCAGGGTCGGTACTGGGTATAATTACTCCAATTCTGCATACTCCATTGCAGCACATTTCGCCCAGTTCCATACTACAGCCATCCATACAGCTTCTGTATCCTCCTTTGATTGTTCTTAGCTCAGTTCTTGAGACTTTTTTTAAATTTTTCATGGTTTTAGTTTTAATTTTTTTCCTACTCTATATGCTTTTCGGATACCGCAATTATATTTCTAAATATAAGGAAATATTTTTTATATGTTTGATCTTCAAAATACTATTTTGATTTGATGCCAATTTTTACTTCTAATAAAGGGATTTAGCTCAGCACTATTTAAAGAACAATGAAATATGAGGACTGGTTTATGGATATTTGTTGATGCTGAGCGCTCTATTAAGCGTTTTCAGGCGGTATAAAGTATTTTATGTACTTTTTCCTATAGCGAGTTACTTTGAGAACTTTAAAAGCAATCTGATCTTACGGTAAAAAGCTATTAACTATAATAAAAGATGAGAGTCTTCATTAAAAACAAAAACCTGCAGACTTCTGCAGGCTATATTTTAGTTTGAAAGTTTTATAGAATAAGATGTTGTAACAAATTTTGTGGATTGGTATGTTGAGTTACAAACAATCCCGGATAACGTGTAGTTCTGATTTTTCGGAACCATGGTATATCCTATTTTACCTGCACCAATGGGAATCTTCTTGAAGAAATTGCCACCACTCACCGTAAGGACCATATTACAAGGAGATTTATTTTCCACGGAAATAGAGGTCTTTGGATTTTTAGGATCATCACTGTTGAGAAGGTCATTAAGTACATCAGCAGTTTCCGGCTTATAAGTCTTCATAAGATCGTTATACTCTCTTTCTATATTGGCTCTGTTCCCTGAATTGTTAGAAGGATAAGGGTAGGAGGTTCTTCCCGGATAGCCTCCATAATTAACATTACAGCTGGCAAGAATCAATAAAATTCCGGTAGGAACTAATAGTTTTTTCATCCTATTCTATTTTTTTGACTTTTGTTTTTTCTCTGACTTTTCCGTTATGGGCTCCTTTTGGGCAGACTTCAGTCCAGTGTTGGCAGGTCTTGGATTGTCTACCGTTACAAATATACTTTTTTTTATCTCTTTCTGAGAGGAATATTTCATATCACAGATATTGCTGCTCAATGTATATGAATCTTTTTTAAGTACAATGAAATTTTCTGCATGAGCAGGAACAGCAAGATTGTAAAATTCTTTTCCTTCTATCCGCAATACAATATTACAGTCAGAATTATTTTTGAATAAGAGAATCGCTTCATTACGGTTAATGTCCTCATTAAACATTGCATTCAGTACTTTTACAGTTTTTGCCTTGTGTTCAGCAGATGTCTCAGTAATAAGTTTTTTAAACTCTTCGGCATCGTCCGAATTAGGATTTCTCATTGCACTTTTAGGTATGTCTGCAATAACAGGTCTTGCTTCCATAGGTTTGGCCGTTAGCGCTCCCTTTGTCCATTCTGTGTTTTTTAAAGCAATAAGTTTTGGCTTCAGCACAGTCTTTTTAGGATCGTCAGGGTGTGCGTTCCTCAGGTATTCTTCGATTTCTTTGATATTTGTGCTTTTTAAGATGTCTTTACTGCTTTTCTGAGCTTGTGTAAAGTGGGGAATAAGAAATGTGAAGAATAAAATCGTTAAAAATTTTTTTTTCACCAAGTTTGTTTATTTCATCAGCTTATCCGGAATTTGATGTAAGTAATAGTTTTTCCTTTCGCTGAGAATAGCTCTTCGTAATACGTTTTGATATCTCTCAGGTGTTCCGTATTAGGATCATATTCTGGTGCGCCATAGATATCATGGTGGGCAGAAATGATTTCATAGCCTGCTCCTTGTAAATATCCTAGCGTATAGCCGTGCAGGAATTCTGAATCGGTTTTCAGGTGAATGATGCCTCCTGGCTTCAGGAATTTTTTATATCGGTTTAAAAAATCCGGATGGGTTAATCTGTGTTTTGTTCTTTTGTATTTAATCTGTGGATCAGGGAATGTAATCCAGATTTCGTCTACTTCATTTTCAGCAAAGAAATAATCTACAAGTTCGATCTGAGTTCGCAAAAACGCTACATTAGTCATGTTGTTGTCCACAGCTTCTTTAGCGCCAAACCAAAATCTGGCTCCTTTAATATCAACTCCGATGAAGTTTTTTTCAGGAAATGTTTTTGCAAGCCCTACAGAATATTCTCCTTTTCCACAGCCCAGTTCCAATACGATAGGATTATCATTTTTAAAAAAATTGTCTCTCCATTTTCCTTTAAGATCGAAACCATTTAAAGCATCTTCTCTTGTTGGCTGGATTACATTCGGTAATATTTTGTTTTCTGCAAATCTTGCTAATTTATTCTTGCCCATTGAGTTATAAAATGAGTGCAAAAATAGTGAAAATTTATGGAGTCTCTATGTCTTTTGGTAGTAAAAGACATAGATATCATTCGTATTTAGTTTGTATTATTGGCCTCCCAAGGCCACCATAATTGGTCTTTCAATCGTTTTTTGTGAAGCATATTGAGCCCCGCAAACCAGGCTGGTAAAAAGATATTGTCCTTTATCTATCACAATGGAACCTTCACCCTGGGCAGGAACTGCTAGTCTATATTTGGTCGTTCCTACACCTTCCATTCTTACAATGATGTTGCAATCTGATTTATTTCGAATCAAAACAATACATTCTTTAGCATTAGGATTATTATCAAATAGGGAATTTAAGATTTTTACTGTTCTGTTTTTGTGTTCTACAGGAGATACAGCCATCAACATATTAAATTCTTCTGCTTCAGTATTTGGAATGGCGGCATTAGCATTAGCGTTTACAACGTATGTATTTTGAGCAGTACTAGGTGTATAGACTGTAGTAGATTGTTTTGCAGCCAGCTCAGCTTTGTATTTTGCAATTTGTTTTTGTTTGATGATGGCATTCATTTCATCAAAAGTAATTTTGGTAGAAGGTCTTCTCCTCAACATAGCAAGCATTTCCTGCATGTCTTTTACTTTTTGATCAGCAGGGTGTGCATTTTTGATGTACTCTTTCATCATTTCCATTACCCTGGGTTTCAAAACAGATCTTCGGGGATCATCAGGATGAGCATCCCTTAAAAAGGCATTGATCTCATAGATATTCTTACTTTTTAAAATATCACTATAATCTTTCCCTTTCTTTTGGGCAGAAGCCATAAAAAAGAACATACAGCCAAGAAGTAAAAGTACTTTTTTCATTAATTAATATTAAGTTAGAAATTAGGTGCTTCACTCTTAATTTGCGTTTTGGTTGCTTAGTTTTTTATTTGATAACGAAATATCTGGTGTTTTTATTTTAAACACTTGTTTGTGAGATAAAATTAAACATATTTTTGAATATTGAGGAATAATATGTTGCAAAATTTGAATAATTCATATTGTGAATACTTTTGTAGTAAAGCATAGCTGGTGTTCTCAGCCATTCCGCAAAAAAATAACCCATGTAATGTACATGAGTTATAAAATATTTTGAATTGTTTTTTTGCCGAAATCTCTAGTTGCCGCCTACAACTTCCTGAAGATGTGAGCTTCTGAGCCTTTTCTGATAAATAGGAAGATATTTTTCAATAGGAATTTTTACTGCTTCAAAGTTGCCTGCTAATACGTAGGCCTGGATATTTTCGGAGGAATAAACAAACTGAAGGAAGTTATCAATTAAGTTTTCCGGTATTTTAAACTTTATAAAATAATCTTTCCCCAGATAATTTTTGATCTGTGCTACGGAGCTGTTCATCCTTTCATAGGCCTGGTAACGCTGTTTTTTCTTTCTTTCTCCGGAAAGGATATCATAAATACTTTCCAGGCTGAAGGTAAGTCCTCCATCTCTAAGTCCTGCAACAGGAAGTTCCGGAGGTGTTCCGTCTCCTTTGGGTTCAGGAAGACCAATTACTTTTTTAAGGGCATATGCTTTGTCTTCTTTTCTTAAAGAGTTCACGTCATATCGGAGGTTACCGGTAGGCTTGAACCTGCTGAGAACAATCTCCTGAATTTCGTAATAGGCGATTTTAAGCTCAACCAGATTTTTTTGTTCCATAGACTGAGGAGTCAGTTTGATGTCTTTTCTTTCGGTAACAATAGAGGTAAACCGGATGACATCCCCGGTATTGGCAGGGATATTAAAGTTTCCATTGTAGTCCGTAAGAACGGTTTTCTGTGTATTCAGATTGGTGACATACACCTGATTGAGATATAAAATAGAGTTGTCTCTCAGAAATACCTCCCCGGAATATATTTGTGCATTAATTTTTGCCAGAAAAACCAATAGCAGTAGAGTAAACAGTTTCTTCATATAATGCGCAAAATTACATAGAAATAAAGCAATTCTGTGTAGTTAGATGAAGATTAGTGGTTAAAGTTATATTAAACTTTGGGATTAAATTGTTAAGGAGTGTTAGAAACTTGCCATTCATGTAAAAAATGAAACATTTACATAAAAAACCGGAAGAAATAAGTGCTGAATTTTCAGATGTTTTTTCTTTCGGTTTTCTGTTGTTACCTATGTTTTACAAGCAGCCAGCTCGTGTATTTTACCATAAGGTTGGAGCCATATTCCGTCCAGGTGATAAAATACCAATAATTTGCTGTAGGAACATATCTGCCTCCGATTCTTCCATCCCAGGTGTATCTGTTTTCAGGAGTGCCCCTGAAGACTTCTGCACCATATCTGTCAAAGATCCGGAATACAAGATTATCATTCTTCATTAAGGCAGAATAGTCGATGACTTCATTATGCCCATCTCCATTCGGAGTAATGGTATTGATCAGATTAATAATGGCAAATGGTTTTTTAACATCCTCACACATTTTAGAGTCTCTTACAAATATGTTGTGAGCTCCTCTGGGTACATTGTAGAAAACATTGGAACTCTGCCATACCACACCATCTAAGGAATATTCATATGGAGGTGTACCACCGCTCGCCCCAACTTTTACAGTTGTTCCATCAATTTCAATAGAGGTTATGATAGGAAGCGGCAATTCTGTAACATTTACATATTGCTTGTAAACACAGCCATTGAAGGTAAGTTCTACCCAATAACTTCCGGGAGCAACATTCGTAATGGAAGGAGTAGTCGCTCCGGTGCTCCATAAGTATTTTTCAAAGCCAGGTCCTGCATTAAGTGTAGTAGTAGTTTTTGGGCAAATTGCCTTGTCTTTTAAAATATCTGATTTCTTAGGAACTTTAATGTTAATCTTCAGAGTACCTACTTCAGGACAAACTCCATTTTTTTCAAAACGGATATAGTAGGTCTGTGAATTAGTGATATTTACAGGAGATAAAACTGCATTCACATTGTTCTGAGCATCTGTTAGAGTTGTATGAAAAGTAAAAGTAACATTCGGATCTAATGTAAACTGAGGAATAAACTGAGCTAAGTTGACACTTTTTATTCCGTCCAGATCATCATCACAGGTACTTTCGGTAACGGTTTTTGTAATCAATATTATTTTTGCTCCGATACTAAATTGTAAAGGTTTGATCACAGAAGCACATCCATCCGGAGAATCTACCCTGATGTAAATGGTTGTAGTTGCTGTATAACTCCAGTTATTAGGGAGCGTATTGTTATTCCCTGCATTGGCATCTGCCAGATTTGCATAATATCTTACATTCGTAAAATAATTTGGATTATTAAGAACAATAGGGGTGATATTGGAAAGCACAACAGTAACTGTTCCATCCAGATTATCATCACAGAAGACTCCATTGTAGTTATCCTGTACAATAGCTTTATTAAAAAGTGATAATGTTATTTGTGCAATGTTTTTACAACCAATATGGTCATTAACAAGTGCATATACTATTGTTCCGTTAGTTGCAGTATAGGCCGTTGTGTTAGTTATTAGTGCTGCGGCATTTTCATTCTGAGCATCCGCAAGGGTAGGGTAATAAGTAATAGTAACAGGTGAGTTACTGGTAACATTTGCTGTCGTCAGGTTGAAGGTTCCCTGGCCATTGATATCACAGGCAAATAATGTCGCATTCATTACTGTTAGAGGCTGAATATTCAGGGTAACGGTTACTGTTTCACAATCTGGAAAGTCTGGATCATCTCCACAGAATGTATAGGAGAACGTATCAGTTCCTGATGTTCCGGGAGTATTTACAGTATAAGTAATAGCACCTGTAGTAGGGTTTATAACAGCTGTACCCAATGAAGGTGTTGATGTAATAGCTACTGTGCTTGGAACGGGAGTTTGTGATGAGCCACTGAATGCAGGGATTATCGTTTTAGCATTACATACGTTGTATGATGTATTGGTCAGTTTTGTACAATTGAGAACTTTAAATTGTTCAGTAACTAAAGGTGCACAGCTTCCCATTGTTACAGAACATGTATAATATCCAGGTAATGTAGGTGAGATTGATGAAGTGGTAGCTCCCGGAACAATAACTCCGTTTCTGTACCATTGATAGGTGTCATAAATAAAAGGATCTATGGTAAGAGTCATTCCTGGAATACAGCCGCCTCCGGATTGTAAAATAACAGGCTGTGTAGGAAAGCCGGCAAAAAAGCCTCCATATCCTACAGCGTCACTGCCAGCAGTAATACCAGCCATAATTGCTCTATTTGAGACTATAGTAATTGTACCTGTTACATTGGGAATACCATAGGTAACCCAATTCGTTGTACCTGTCATATTGTAAGGGCCGGTTATTGAAGGAGGATTAGCTCCGTTCACTGTAATAGTAGCACCACGTTCTGTAATGATGTTAAGTTTTGTAGGTATATTCAATACTCCTCCAGGATTACCGATGGAATGAACAAAATTTTCATCGATAAGCCCCAGTTCATTAATTTGCTTTGGCAGGTAACAGTTCAAAGCAGGAATATAATTAAATCCACCGGTAGCCGTTTCATTTCCTGCATTTGAAACTCCTGCTAAAATTTGGTAGACATAAGCATTTTTTGATGTTTTGAGATATAAATTATAATGTCCGTTACCCTGAAGGATATATTTTGAGTCAGGAATGACAAAATATTTTCCTGCATTGAGGGTTGCTATAGGTGAAATTTCATTGTTTACAAAAATTTGAGTATTATCTTCAGTAGCAATTACAATAGCCCCTTCCATATGGGAGCCAATAGAACCATTACCTTTTACAAGCGCAAATTCATTTCCAAGCCTGTTGACAGGTACTGCCTGATCCATTAAAATATCTGAGCCAGCTGGATGATTTCCTGCATATTGACCGTTAAAATTTCCATTGGTGATATTGATGGGTTTGGTTGCAGTAATTTTAGCCCCAATAAAACCATCAAAGTTTGTTGCTATGTTTCCAATCCCATCAATAATATAGGATTGTCCTTTATTTAAAGTGAAAGTGATTGTAGGATTGGTTGCCCCAGTTGTTCCATTTGAAAACTGAACGTTAGGACTGTACCCGGAAATAGTAACATTGGTATTATCTTCAGTTGCCAGTACGCTGGTCATGAAATTCAGAATGGAATTGCTCACTGTAATAGGAGTGACAGCTGCGTAAAACTTCAGTCCTGTGGAAGAAATTCCTTTGGAAGTAATAATTTCTCCATGGTTGAATACTGAGAATCTTAAATTGGCATAAAAAGGGAATTCTGCTTTAAGGTATAATCCTTTGGTTGTAGGGGTAAATAAATCGGCCTGCAGTTTGGTAATAATATAAGTCCTTAATACGTCAAATTTCTGAGGGTTATTCTTACTGATATTTACTGTTCCAATCAGAACGTTATTATTGTAAATGCTTACAGGAAAAGGAGTTGTTCTGTTGGTTGATAAATACAGTTTTTGATAGGGATTGGGAGCGCCTGTTCTATCTATCATCGGAGCAAACCAATGCTCCCGGTCCAACTGGGCAAAAGCAGAGGTGAAAATGCAAAACATAAATAGAAAAGATAAAATTTTTTTCATTCAGCGGTGGTCTTTACCACAAATTTAGTGATAAAAAGTATTAAATTATTGAAAATAGAATAAAAAAATATGATTTTGAAATCGTGGTTAAACAAAATTTAAATTTATATTATTTTTTTTGCTTTTAACATAATATAATAGGCGGATTTAATTGAAAATCTAAAAAAAATGAGCCGCGATTATTTGATCGCGGCTCATTAAATATAGTTTTAAACTAATTATTACTCTCTGTTTTTAACAAGAATCCAACCTGTATATTTTATTGGGGTCTTTTCTTTGTTGGACTCATTCCAGCTGATGTGATACCAGTATGTTCCTGTTCCCAATTTCTTATCAAAGTGTTTTCCATCCCATCTGTAGTTGTTGAACCTATTTCCGGTGAACACCATGTTTCCATATCTGTCATACACTACAAAACTCAGATTTTCTTTATAAGCCAGTTCACTGTAATCTATATAATCATTTACATTATCCCCATTAGGTGTAATCGCATTTAATAGATTAGGAATGGTAACTTCCACAGCAATAGGAGTACAGTTATAAACATCTTTTACATAGAAAGTGTGCTGTCCTCTCGTTAAACCTGTGAAGGTACTTGAATCCTGCCAGTTTGCAGTACCATCAACTGCATATTTGTAAGGAGCTTTACCTCCGCTTACAATTACAGTTGCTGTATTATTATTGATTTCAATAGTTTGAATTACTGGATCTTCAACTTTTTTAACTTTTACAGTCTGTGTAAGGAAGCATCCGTTCTTACCAAGAATTACAGTGTATTCTCCCACCCCTATATCTCTGATACCTGAGGAGGTAGCTCCAGTGCTCCATTGGTATGAATCATATCCAGGACCAGCGTCCAGGTTCGTTTTCGCATCCATACAGATATACTGATCTACAAGGATTGGAGATTTTTTAATTGGAAGTACAATTAATTCAATTTTTGCATTGGCTGTACATCCCTCAGCAGTTGTTACTTTCACGTATACAAATCCTCCTGTTGAAGGGAAGTTGTTTGGGGTTGTGATTTCATTGATTCCTGCAGTAAGATCATTCAAAGTACGGTAGTATTTTTTTGTAACAGCATTATAGTCTGTTACTTTTGCTTTTGTAAGGTCAAAATAAGCGTAAGGATCTACATCGTACCAACAGGCCTTAATAGAAGCATCGGTTACGATGAACGGTACTACAGTAAGGTTGAGTGTTACCTGTTCACAATCTGTAAACTCAACAGAGTTTCCACAGAATTTATAAACGATTTTATCTGGTCCTAAATATCCCGGATTAGGTGTATAAGTGATTGTTCCGTTTGAATTCACTACAGCTGTTCCTTTGGTAGGCGGTGTTAAAATTACTACTGTACTCGGAACCACAGTTTGAGTGGAGGAAGTAAACGTAGGGGTAATAATTTTAGTAGAACAAGCGTTAAGTGCTTGTGTCGTTTCTTTTAAACAAGTTTGTACTTTATAGATAGGTGTTGTTACAGGAGGACATGTTCCCATGGTTACTTTTACGGTATAATTTCCTGATTGAGTAGGAGTATAAGTATAACTTGTAGCACCAGGAATGGCAACTCCGTCACGGAACCACTGATAGGTTTCATATCCGTCGTCTACCTCAAGAATGATTCCCGGAACACACTCACCTGTCTTTTTCGCAATGACAGGGATTGAAGAGAATCCTGCAAAGTAACCTCCGTATCCTGCAGAGCTATATCCTCCGTTGATACCTGCTGTTACAGCTTTTGTAGATGTAATCTTAATATTTCCGGTTACACTGTTGATGGCATACGTTACCCAGTTGGCATTTCCTGCAAGGGGATAAGGACCCGCTTCAGGGAGAAGAGGCGCGTCATTCAACATTACAGTAGCACCAGCCTCTGTCAGAATGTTTAATTTTACTACCAGATCACTGGGAGTAGAGCTGGCTCCTCCCACGCCAAGAGGCATTTCATTGATCTTGCCGATTTCATCAATTTTTCTTGGAAGGAAACAGTTTAATGGCGGGATATAGTTGAATCCATTGGTAGCATCACTTTGCAAAACTCCGATAAACTGGTATAAATATACATTTTTGGTGGTGGAAATGAACATATTTGAATGTCCTGATGTTCCCTGAGCAACGTAGCTGGTTTCGTTAATTCTGTACCATTCTCCGGCAGCAAGTGTTGCAACAGCAGTACCTCCGCCGTTTAGATATACTTCAGTATTATCTTCGGTAGCAACAATAAGACCTCCCTCCATATTTAAGGAAGGTTGAGTAGATCTTGTTTTTACCATGGCAAAAGTATTCCCAAGTCTGTCAACCGGAACCGATTGATCAAGTACCGGGTCACTGCCTGTTGTTGAAGCAGAGAAGTTGGCATTACAGCTACCATTGGTCAGTGTTACCGGCTTATCAGCAACAATTTTAGCTCCAATAAAACCTGTTTTGTTTCCAGACTGAGATCCGGATCCTGCCAGAATGAAAGATTGTCCTTTTTGTAGAGTAAAAGTCTGAGTATTTCCAGTGGGGCTGCCGTTAATAAAAACGACTCCTGCCGTTGGGTTCCATGATACGGTTACATTGGTATTGTCTTCTGTAGCAAGAACACCTGCTGTAAAATTCTGAATACTGCTGGTATTGGTGTTAGGGGCGGCTGCAACAAAAAACTTTTTTCCAATTCCGGCCTTTCCTTTACTGGTTATTACTTCCCCGTGAACACTCTGAGCCAGTCTTAAACTACAGTAAAAAGGTTTGGCTGCTTTTAAATAAAGCCCTTTGTTTCCCACAATGAATGCTTCAGTAGATGTTCCTGTGGAAATAAGGCTGTTGGTAACCTTATAGGTTTGTGGGCTACCTTTACTGATAGTAACAGTGGTAAGCACAATATTGTTGTTGTAAATGGTTACGTCAAAAGGAGTGTCTGAATCAGTAGAAAGGTATATCATATTGGTATACCCTCCAACACTGTCATAATAAGGAGCAATCCAATGCTCGGTATCCCTTTGTGCAAAGAGTGTATTAATTGTTAAAAAAATTAATACCAAACTGAGTAGAAATCTTTTCATGAGTATGGAATTAGGATTTCTACAAAAATAAAATAAAAAATGAAATACTTTTAATAAAATTTAAATAAATGTTAAATATACGCCTTCGGTTTTTAATCAAAAACCCTGTTAGGTATGAAACTGGTAATAGACTCTTGAGCGTAACCATGGTGATTATCTGGTAATAATTCTTTTTTCGGTGAATTTTTTAGTCTGTTAATTTTTTCGGATGTATGACCGCATTATTGAGTGAAAATAATGGTAATAAAAAATCCCGGTGAAATTTTCACCGGGACTCTATATTCTTTTGAAACAGTCAGCTTATAGGCTTACTCTTACAAATCCTGTTACTTTTAAGTCTGCGTTTACAGATTTTACGTAATCAGCAACTGAGATACTTCCGTCTTTAATGAAATCCTGGTGTACCAAAGTGTTGTCTTTGTAGAATCTCTGCATTTTACCTTTCAGGATGTTGTCGATAATGTTGGCAGGCTTACCTTCTTCAGTAAGTTTGTGTCTTTCAATCTCTAACTCTCTGTCGATAGTTTCCTGAGAAACTGCAGTTTCGTCAAGAGCAATTGGGTTCATTGCAGCAACCTGCATAGAAACAGCTTTAGCAGCTTCTTCAGCTCCGTCTACTTTTGCAGAAAGAGAAGTGATAGCAGCAATTTTGTTTCCAGCATGGATGTAAGCTCCTAAGAAATCTCCCTGGATTCTTTCGAAAGATCCGATTTCGATTTTCTCACCGATAACTCCTGTTTGCTCAACTAATTTCTCAGCAACAGTGATTCCGTGGAAATCTGTAGCTAAAAGCTCTTCTTTAGTAGCAGCGAAAATAGCCATTTCAGCTAATTCGTAAGCTAGCTCAACGAATGCTTCGTTTTTAGCAACGAAGTCAGTTTCACAATTTAAAGAAATTACAGCACCTAAAGTGTTGTCTTCATTTACTCTTGCGATTACTGCCCCTTCAGTAGACTCTCTGTCAGCTCTGTTAGCAGCAACTTTTTGTCCTTTTTTTCTAAGGATATCTACCGCTTTTTCGAAGTCTCCTTCAGCTTCAACTAGAGCTTTCTTGCAGTCCATCATACCTGCACCTGTTTGGTTTCTTAATTTAGCTACGTCTGCAGCAACTGGTGTATAAGACATAATATCTATTATTTTTTATTTAAGATTAGTATTAATTTTTAGCTTAATTTTAGAGCAGTGCAAAGATAATGATTTTAATGATAAACTAAAAAATGACTTTTCACGTTATTAATATATTTAATACTATTTTAAAGGTTTGATTAATGAAAAAAATCTTCTTCCTTCTATTTATATGCATTTTTGCTCTAGGTTTTTCTCAAAAAAAGAAAAAAACAAAATCTAAAGCTGTTGTTGAAAAAGAAACTGTAATTATCTATACCGAACAGGAAGCTGAGATTTCAAAAGAGGCAAGAGTCATTGCCGGATTTTTGAAACAGAACCCAGGTCATGCTAAAACTGACTATTTCAAAAGAAAGCTGATTGATATTATTATGGCAGATAATTCGCCGGAAGCAAAGCCTACAATCAGACCAATCAGTAAAGAGAAAATTGAAAATATTGTAAAAAATAATGAACTGAATAGCGGTAAAACACTTGCTGCAAATAAAACAAACACAGTAAACGGTAAGGCTGTGTCTAATAATACTGCAGCGGCTATTGAGGCTTTAAAAGAAGAAAGAAGAACTACTTTTGCATCGGTGGGATCTGCAGGTACAGCAAAAACGGCAGGAACATCTAAAGCTGAGCCAAGTGAGGAAGGGAAAAGGAGAGCAGCGATGCTTACTCATCTTTTTAATAATGATATCAACAAAAGTGAAGCTTATATCAATATTAAGAATAGGTCGTCCTGTAATCTTATTGTTAAGATCAGCGGGAAAAAATATTACAATTTAACGGTTCCAGCAAAAGGAGAAAATTTTATCCTGGTTGATAAGGGAGAGTACGTAATGACCACATCAGTCTGTGATGCAAAATATTCATCTGTAAAGAAAATTACTCAGGATATTGAAATTGCCCTGAATGTTGCGGAATAGAATAAATAAGAAGAAAACTAAAGAAAAAAAGGTTAAGAAAAAATTCTTAACCTTTTTATTTTTTATCCTTTGAACTGACCCATTGCAATGAATTTGTCCTGTCTTTGGGTTTCAAGCTCCTGACCTGTAAATTTGGAGAAAGCTTTGATATTCTGTAAAATTGAATTTTTCAGGTTTAAATAGGTTGTCTCCTGATCATAATGAGCACCTCCAAGCGGTTCCTCAATGATTCCGTCTATGAACTTTTCTCTTAAAGCATCTGCCGGAGTAAGATTTAATGCATTGGCAGCATCTTCTTTGTGATCCCAGTTTCTCCATAAGATAGAAGAACAGCTTTCTGGTGCAATTACTGTATACCAGGTGTTTTCCAACATATACACTTTATTTCCAACACCTATTCCTAATGCCCCACCACTGGCACCTTCTCCGATGATGTAAGTGAAGATTGGAGTTTTCAGCTGAACCATTTCAAAAATATTTCTTGCAATAGCTTCACCTTGTCCTCTTTCTTCAGCTTCCAATCCTGGATAAGCTCCCGGTGTATCTACTAAAGTTACCACAGGGATATTAAACTTTTCAGCAAGTTTCATTAATCTTAAAGCTTTTCTGTATCCTTCCGGATTTGGCATTCCAAATCTTCTGTGCTGTCTTTCTTTAGTCGTTCTTCCTTTTTGAGTCCCTATGATCATTACTTTCTGACCATCAAGGGTAATCAATCCTCCAATCATTGCCGGATCATCAGCGAAATTTCTGTCTCCATGAAGTTCTAAGAAACTGCCTTTGTCTGCCATTCCGTTGATATAGTCCAGTGTATAAGGACGATCCGGGTGACGGGACAGTTGTACTCTTTGCCAAGGTGTAAGATTTCCATAGATTTCTTTTTTCTTTTCTAAAATCTTATCCTCAATCTGGCTGCATGCTAATTTTACATCAACACCACTTTCTTCTCCTACTAAAGAACACGTCTGGTATTGGTCCATCAATTCTTTGATAGGAAGTTCGAAACTTAAATATTCCATTTCTTGAAGTAAATTAAATCTTTCAAATGTATGAAAAATTATGGTTATTCTATTTAAAATTATTTATAGCATTGCTTATTCTGGAGATACTTTCCTCTTTACCAAGGATTTCCAGAATATCCGGAACGTCCGGTCCTTTCAGTTCTCCTACTAAAGATAATCGTAACGGCATCATTACTTTACCCATTCCTAATCCTTTGTTTTCAGCAAAATCATGCATGGTTTGTTTTAATGTTTCAGCAACAAAGTCTGTAGCTTCAAATGAAGCAGCCAATTCTCCTAAAATTGCTGATGTTTCTTCATTCCAAGCCTTTTTTGAGGCCTTTTCATCATATGAAGTAGGAGCTTCAAAGAAGAATTTTCCGCTCTCATAGATGTCTTTCGGGAAAGTGGCTCTTTCTTTCATCAGATGAATTACTTTCAATAGTTTTTCATCAGAAGCACCGGAAAGATCAAGATCTGTGTTTTTCAGAATCTGAAGAAGCTCTTCATCAGATTTCATCTGAATATATTGGTGGTTGAACCATTCAGATTTTTCTTTGCTGAATCTTGCTCCCGCTTTATGTACTTTATGAAGATCGAATTCCCTGATCATTTCATCCAAAGGAAGTATTTCTTTATCATCTGCAGGAGACCAGCCTAATAAAGCAACCATATTAATGAAAGCGTCAGGAAGATATCCGTTTTCTCTGTATCCTTTAGAAATTACCCCTGTAGCAGGATCTTTAAAGTCAAGAGGGAATACCGGGAATCCGAATTTATCTCCGTCTCTTTTGCTTAATTTTCCTTTTCCTTCTGGTTTCAAAATTAAAGAAAGGTGTGCAAACTGTGGTGCTTCCCACTGCATTGCTTCGTATAATAAGGTGTGAAGTCCCAAAGATGGAAGCCATTCTTCACCTCGGATGACGTGGGAGATTTCCATTTCATGGTCATCAATAATGTTGGCAAAATGATACGTTGGCATTCCGTCATTCTTTACCAGAACTTTATCATCTAAAGTATTGGTGTTGACTGAAAATTTTCCACGAATAATATCTTCAAGATTTAATACTCTGTCAACAGGCATTTTAAACCGTACTACATAAGGCGTCTTTTCGTCTAATAACCTTTGAACCTCTTCTTCAGAAAGGGCAAGGCTGTTTCTTAAACGGTTTCTTGTTTTATTATCATAAGAGAAAACATCACCTTTCGCTTCATATTCTGCACGCATTGCATCCAGTTCTTCTGCAGTATCAAAAGCAATGTAAGCATAGTCTGTCTTCAGGATCTGTTCAGTATATCTGTCGTAGATGTCTCTTCTTTCAGACTGTCTGTAAGGAGCGAATTTTCCTCCTTTCTTAGGACTCTCATCAGGAATGATTCCGCACCATTCTAAAGCTTCTTCAATATATTCTTCAGCTCCCTCTACATATCTGGCGGTATCTGTATCTTCAATTCTTAATACAAATTCTCCTCCTTGATTTTTAGCAAAAAGATAATCATATAATGCGGTTCTTACGCCTCCCAAATGTAATGGTCCTGTAGGACTTGGAGCAAAACGTACTCTTACTTTCTCCATTTCAATTTTAATTTTTGCAAATTTACTTAAAATTATGCGTTTAAGAGATGATTTATGACCGCGTATTGTTTTTTTGATCCTGACTTTTTTATTTATTTCTATAGATTTTCGATAATTACGGTTTTTAAAACTCCCAATCTTATATTTCTGATCAAATTTTTTACTCATTGATTCTAACCTATAAAATAAGGTTGTGAAAAATGAATTCATAAATAGTAAGTATTGTGTTTAATACGTGTTTTCTTTTGTGAGTATTTGTACGTTTGTTTCTATAATTCATTTTGTTTATTTAAATCACAATTAAGTGATGGTTTTAATATTTATTCATGGTGTTTTAAGCGTGTGATAAAATCACTAATAAATGATATATGTCAGTTGTTGTTTTTATATTTCACCTGGTATTGAAGTTTATATTTGTAGGAAATTTTAAAATAATACTATGAAAAAACAAGTTTTATTTAGCTTCAGTGCAGCACTGTTGCTTTTCATGGGGTCATGTTCTTCAGATGATCTTAATAACGAATCTACTCCTGATAGTCCGGCAAAAACGAATCGTTTATCAGCAGCGAAATTTGCAGGTGATGGTGCTTATGATGTTTTAGGACATGGTTTTAATGCTACCGGGGAATATGCCAATGCTAATTCTGCAGGGTTTAAAGTAATTGATATTGATCGTTTTAAATCTGAACAGGCTGCAAGATTACTTTCTGAAAATACAAATACACAGCAGTATCTTGAAGAATATGGAGAAAATGCAGAAACCTATTCTAAAATGGTTTCTACAAAAGTAGACGCTACTGCAGGAATTCCCTTGTTTAAAAAAACAGTATCAGTAGGATTTAATTCTGCAGTTACGACCAACCATAAATTTGATGCCAAATATATTTATGGCAGTTACAACCTTATTATTAAGCAAAAAAGGCTAAGATTCAATGCTACCACAGATATGTTGGCGGACTATGTAACTCCGGAATTTACCCAGGATTTGCAAACGAAAACTCCTCAGCAGATTGTAGAGGATTATGGAACCCACGTTATGATTGATATTTATACTGGAGCTAAAATGGATATCATGTTTCAGTCTGAAACAACTAACGAAAGCCGTGACCGTGCTGCCAGAATTGGAGTAAAAGTGGGGGTAAAATCTATCTTTGATGTAGATGTAACCAATGATGTGAATACTTCGGAATCATCTATGAATTACTCTAAGAAATTATCCTACAGAACAAGAGGTGGGGATCCTTCAAAAGGTTTGGTTGGAGAGCTGAATCTTGACCAGGATGCTCCAAAAATTAACATTACAAACTGGCAAAGCAGTTCTACTGCTAGCAATTCTGTATTGGTGGAATTTGGAAATAACGGCCTTGTTCCTATCTATAATCTGGTAAAAGATGCTGCCAAAAAAGCTCAGCTTAAGACGTATGTAGATCAGTATTTAATTGATAACCAAATTTCATTGGAGTATAATACTACAATGTTATATGGCTACCAAAATCAGGCAGACAGTAATCATTATTTCACTTTCAATACAAACCTTCAGCCATCTTCTTACTGGACTAATGAAGGACCGACATTTAAAGTGTTTCAGTATAAAGCACCTGATACAGTTCCTATTTATTGCTATAAAAGTACTTCGGGAGCTGATCACTACTTTACCCAGGCAAGTACGTTACAGCCATCTTCTTATTGGAATGTTTATATGGGAGTAGCATTCTATGCTTATAAAGATCCGGGAGCTGGAAGAATTCCTGTATATAGCTATAAAGCTAAAAACAGATCGGATCATTATCTTTCAGTGTCACCTAATTTAGGTCCTGTGAACTATTGGAGCATCAGAGAAGGTATTGCTTTCTATATTCCAGCTAATTAATTTTTGGATTTATATAAATCAATTTGGTTATACATTATGAGTGGAGTCGGTAATTCTGACTCCACTTTTTGTTTATCATCAAATAGGGCTTGGGTTTGATGTGAAAATAATAATAGTAATTATTTATTTTTGTTATTTCTCTATTGTGTGATGTTATAACTGTTTATTAATAGAGTTTTAAATGATTATTAAATTCACTTATTGATGATATATATCATTATTAAATTATTTCCTCACTTGGTGATGAGTTTTATATTTGCAGAAACTTTTTAATAATCTATGAAAAAACAAATTTTATTTTGCTTCAGTAGTTTACTGATGCTTTTTATGAGTTCGTGTTCTTCTGAAGATCTGAATTCAGAGGTAACGCCTGAAAGTCCAGCGGCAAAGGCTAATAACAGAATGTCTGCAGCTAAATTTGCAGGCGACGGAATTTATGATGTCTTAGGACATGGCTTTAATGCTGCAGGAGAATATGCTAATGCTAGTTCTGCGGGATTTAAAGTGGTTGATATTGATCGTTTCAAAGCTGAACAGGCAGCAAGACTGGTTTCTGAAAATACAAATACTCAGGAGTATGTTGAAGAATATGGAGAAAATGCAGAAACTTACTCCAAAATGGTATCTACAAAAGTAGATGTGACTGCAGGAATCCCTTTATTTAAAAAAACACTTTCGGTAGGATTTAATTCTGCGATTACTACCAATCATAAATTTGATGCCAAGTATATCTATGGTAGTTACAATCTTTTGATCAAGCAGAAAAGATTAAGATTTAATGCAACAACAGATATGTTGGCTGATTATATTACACCTGAATTTGCACAGGATTTACAGGTAAAATCCCCACAACAAATTGTACAGGATTATGGGACTCACGTAATGGTTGATATTTATACCGGGGCAAAAATGGATATCTTATTCCAGTCTGAAACAAGAAATGAAAGTCGTGACCGTGCTGCAAGAATCGGAATAAAATTGGGAATGGCTAAGATTTTTGATGTTGATGTTCAGAATGATGTCAATACATCAGAATCTAGCATGAACTATTCTAAAAAATTATCATACAGAACAAGAGGAGGAGATCCTTCAAAAGGTTTGATTGGGGAACTTAATCTCGATCAAAACACTCCCAAAATCAATATAGCAAACTGGCAGAACAGTTCTACACCCAATAATTCCGTATTAGTGGATTTTGGAAATAATGGGTTAATATTTATTTTTGATCTGGTAAAAGATCCTGCTAAAAAAGCAGAACTTAAATCATACGTTATCCAATACCTTATCGATAATAAAGTAATGCTGGATTATATTCCGGTTCCAATTTATGGATTTTATAGCGGTTCAGATAGAGATCACCTGCTTTCTACATGGGCTGGAACTCCTAATAATTATCAGGCGGAAGGCGAGCAGTTTAAAGCGTACAGCTATAAAGCACCTAATACAGTCCCTGTTTATCAGTTCTATAGTGCAAATGACAGGGATCATTATTATTCCACTTATCAGGGAACACCATGGAATTATACTTATGAAGGAATAGCTTTCTATGCAACAATGGATAGCACAAAAAAACCTATTTATCAATTTTACAGTGGCAGCGACAGAGATCATTACTACAGCACTTATCCGGGAACACCCAATAACTATGTTGCAGAAGGAATTCCTTTTTATGCTTATTAACTAAATAATATTAATATTTTACAATAAAGAAACCGTTTCAATTTTGAGACGGTTTCTTTCATATGATAAAGAAATAGAAATCAATTGTGAAAAATTTCATTAGTGATATGAATTTAAGACTGATATTTTTTACTCGCTTATAGGTAAAAATGTATTTTTGTAGCTTATTAGTTTAGTTTATCAATGAAAAAGCACTTTGTTTTTATCAGAAACTATCTCAGAAACTACAGAAATAAGTTCATAATACTTTTAGCACTGTCATTGAGAAGGGTTGAAACTAAATAATTTAACTTACTAACAAATGAAAATTATTTTCCACGAAAATCAATTGTGCTATAGAGGGACGTCCAATGCTCTTTTTGATTATGCTTATTATAATGAGGAAATGCTTGGTAACGAGTCGATGATTCTTTATCCTAAAAATAGTCCGAATAATGCTGAAGAAGCTATTGAACGTTTTAAAAAAAGGTTTAACGTTGTTGGATATAGCGACATCAAGGAAAGAAATGAAATTATTAAAAAGGCAAATGCAGATCTTTTCTATGCAATAAAATCCGGAGAAAGAGAAACAGATACTCCTCATGAGCTTATTAAAACAGCTATTCATGCGGTTTTTAAATACAACGAACCCTATGGAGATGTTTATGCCTATGTTTCTGAATGGCTGGCCAAAACGATGAGCGGAGGAAAGCTTCCTTTTGTTCCCCACATTGTAGATCTTCCCGAGGTGAGTGGTGACCTTCGTGCTGAATTAAATATTCCGAAAGATGCAGTGGTATTTGCAAGATATGGGGGAACTGAAACTTTTGATATTGGTTTTGTAATGGAAGCCGTAAAGAAAACGGCTCTGAAAAATAAAAATATATACTTTGTTTTTATGGGAACTGATGAATTTGTAAAGAGGAATTTTTTCAGGTCTTACAAGAATATTATTTTTCTTCCACCGACTACTGATGTAGAAAGAAAAGTGAAATTTATTAATACTTCTGATGCATTTTTGCATGCCCGCACGCAAGGAGAGAGTTTCGGAATGGCTGTAGGTGAGTTTTCTATTAAAAATAAACCTATTATAACATGGTCCGGATCTGATGAGAAATCACATCTGGAGATTCTGGGAGATAAAGCTATTCTATACAAAGATAAGCAGGATATCATGCAAATCCTGAAGAGCTTTCAACCGGATGCAGGTAAAAACTGGGATTGTTACTCAGAACTTTTCAATCCGCGGGCAGTTATGGAGAAATTTGAAAATGTTTTTATCAAATAAAATAATAAAGGCTAATGTAACAACATTAGCCTTTTATTTTGGTCTGAAAGAATTAAAAAAGACTTCTAATTCTCATCTTTATTTTTTTCGTGAAAGATAAATTCAGATTGAGTTTTTGCTGAGGATATTTCTTTGAAAAGGAAAGAATAAATTCATCAATGTTTTTTGCAGGAAAAAAGGAAAGCTCTTTCCAAATGCCTTTATATAAAGGATGAAAGTCTATGAATGTCTTATAATTGTCAGCATTCACCGTTTTCCAGGAGTTTAAAAACGTTGAAGTGTCAAAATCATTTTTATGCCCCCAGTTATTGATCTTTTCTGAAATTTCACTTTCTTCCCGCGCCCATGACTGATGTATTAAATAAAAATCCAGTGGCAGAATTTTGCCTTTATTTGTATTTCTTGCATATTCATATTGAGGATTGTTTGTAATAAGCATACACTTTTCATCAAAAGGCGTAATAACAAAGAATCCCTCCGCATTATGTTTGAATAATGTCACAAAATTTACCTGAAAATTAAAAGGATTTTTAGCAGGGTTCTTTAGTAAAAATTTATTCCCTTTCAAAAACTTTGCTAATACTCCGAAGTCATAAGCATATTCATCTCCATCCATCTGGATATGCCATCCGCCAGAGCCCATTTTTTCTGCCATCATGTTCCTTTGTCTGGTCTCCAGCTCCATTGGCTGCATCCCTTCAATGAAAAAAGTGTCTTTGTAAAAGATGATTTTATTCTGAGTATCCAATTTTTTGATATCACTGAAAACACTTTCAGGAATATGAATATCATTACCTGCCCATGTCTTATTATTGGCATCATAGCTTATCACAATACAGTCCGCATGCTCATAAATATGCTTAAGAGATGTAAAGATGTAACAGTAGTCATATGATAGAAGATATCCTACTTTAATAATATTTTTTTTACTCATTTTTTATTTTATCTAAATTGGAATAAAGACCGTCTAATATACCTTTTATGTACGCTTTCGCCATGGAAAATTTTCTTTTTTTAAGGGCTTTCCTTGCGAACTTCCATCGTTCTTTGGTTACATATTTTAAATTCCCGTCATACAGCCTGCACATCCAGATCCGGTTTCTGGTGATGTAATACTCATAAAAACTGCCTTTGTCGCTGGCAAGATTGAAAGCTTCACATTGTGTATTGACGGCAATTTTCCATTGGGTGTTTTTAAGAAGCCGCAGACACCATTCAGACTCTTCATAATACATGAAAAAGCTGGTGTTCATTAAGCCTACATCGTCCAATATTTCTTTTCGGAACATCAAGGCGCTTCCATCTACATATTTTATATTGTAGTTGTAATGAGGAGCATTTACATGGTTTTTATCCTGTTCAGAATGGGTGTGTCCTCCCTGAAAACCTTCTTCCGGGAATAACAGCCCACCGTCTGAGAATATTCTGTCACGAATGTTTCTGTAGCAGATTCTTGGGCCAATGATTCCTATATCTGGAAATTCTTTTAAATCGTTATATAACTGACTAATTGTGCTGCGGGATATTTCAATGTCCGGATTTAATAGTAAAAAATAATTCCTGCCGTCTTCAATCGCTTTTTTAATGGCTAAATTATTACCGAAAGCATAACCCCCGTTATAATCACTTAAAATATAATTGATTTGCTTTTGTGAGCCCAGTTGCTCTATTTCCTTTCTGTCTTTTGAATGATTATCTACTACATAAATAGATTGTTGCGAAATGCCTTCGTTTAATAATGAATTAACTTCTCGCTGGGTATCTTCAAAAGAATTGTAATTCAGTATGATAATGGCCAGGTCATCCATTAGTGTAAAATCTTTTTCCATTTTTCAATTGCTTTTTCTTCAGAAAAATTATTTTTAAAATATTCCTCAGCCTGTATTTTCATATCCTGATAATAAGATTGATCCTGCAATAAAGACATGATCTGATCTTTAAAAATTTCAGGATGATCACTTACCAGACATCCATTTGAAGTTTTTGAAGGGAACCCATCAATCGCTCTTTCTGTTCCCACAATAGGAAGTCCGTAGGATAACGCTTCTATGACTTTAATTTTGATTCCTGTGCCCTCCAGCATTGGGCAAATTGCAATTTTTGACTGGTGGTAATACTCTTCCAGGCTTTCTGCAAATTCTATTAAGGTAACACCTTTTCTTTCTTGAATATGCTTGCAAATTCTCCCGATAATTACAATGTTGATATTTGGAGGAAGCAATGGATATACATGGTCAAAAAACCACTGTATGGATTGTATATTGAAAATGTTTTCAGACCCTACGAAAATCAGATCATACTTTTTATCACCATCACTTTTTTCGAAATGAGATGGGAAAGAAGGCGGTATATTGATTACTTTTTCACCTAAAAATCTTTTAAAAACAAGGTTTTCATCTTCTGATATGGTGATTACTTTATCAAACTTTGAAAGATTATTGATTTCCTCATTGAAACGTTTTCCGATATCTAATGATTTGTTTTTATAGAACTCATTCAGGGTAATCCAATCATGGGTATCTATGATTTTTAAAGTATTTTTCATAGATTCATGATCAACTAATCCAGCCCAGAATTCATAATTGATAATGATGGCATCATATTTTTCCTTATTGAAGATGTCAGAAAATTCTTGCTTGGCAAAATCTGTCAATAAGTGGTTGTATTCATTAGGCTTTTTATAAAATTTTGATATTTTGTGCTTCCAATATGCGGAAGATGTTTTTACTTTTAATGGTCTGTGTTTAATTAAGAACAGATGATCAACAATATTTTGATCAATATCTGTAGTGTCGTTTTGGCTCTTATAAATCTCAGCGGCTCCTACCAGGTCAATATGATATCCCATTTTTTTTAAAACAGTAAGGGTCGTTTTTGCTCTCGTAGTATTTCCTGCCCTGTTTGAAAATGGATTTTCAGGAAAAAAAAATAGAATTTTTTTGGTCATTATAAAGATGTAATGGCGGAATTAAATTTGTTGATGATGGTATCCCATGAATAGTTTTTTAAAACATAATCTCTCGCTTTGATGCCTTCAGAAACAAGATCATCCTGTGACTGTTGCATATAAAACGTTAATGACTGGGAAAATTCTGTACTGTTTGTAAAGCTTTTTCCGGTTTTACTCTTTTCAATATGAGAATACAAAACCTCACAGTTTTTATTTACAATGATAGGGATTTTCAATAACATGGCCTCTAATGTAATCAATGAAAGGCTTTCATAGAATGAAGGCATTATAAGTGCGCTGGCATTTTCCAGTAAAGCATTTTTGAGGTCGTGGTCTACAAATCCCGTAAGGATAATATCATCTCCCTGAGTTATTTTTTCCTCAAGAGAATTTTTGCCTGCCAAAACGAGCTTTACATCTCGATATTCAGGATGTTTTTCTTTGAAATCTTTAAAATATTCAATCATCATGACACAGCCTTTGTCTTCAACAATCCTTCCTATATAAATAAAGTATTTGGTCTGATAAAGATCCTTAGGGAGTTCACCCGATGCAGCATCATAATCATCAAAACCAATTCCTGCAATTTCTGATTTTAACTTTTTTGCCTGAGGATAAACGCTTTCTACAAAATCTTTTTCAATCTGTGTATTGTACATGATGAACTTTGGAAGAGAAAACAATTGAGAATAGCCATCAAGATAAAACTGAGACTCGTCGTGGGCAGTTGGAATAAGAATGCTTTTGTCAGCAACTTCTCTGATTCCTATATTGGTTGGGTGATATAAATAGGTAAAGAAAATAAAAGCCTTGTAATCTTCTTTTTTCTCTTTTATAAATTGAATTAAATCCGGGGAGAATGGTCCTTGTACTTCTAACCATTCATTGAAATTAAAGTTTTTTTTGTTGTATTTAAATCTCTTATAAAGCAAATAAGGGAAGTTTAAAAAGCTTAGCTTTCTACTATAATATTTATATAAGTTACGGGCTGTTTTACTGAGCTCATTAAATCTTTTTAAATCCTTTTTTAACGTTTTAAATCTTCTTACTTTAATATCATTGATAATTTCAACACCTTCCGGGTAATGATTATCCCAACGTTCGAATTCTATAGCACAGGTTGTAATAATTTCAATATCATAGAGAGCAGACAATTTTTCAGCTAATAATCTTGCGTGAAGTTCTGCACCTCCGTTGATCTCCAGCCCATATCTTTGGACTACTATTGCAATTTTGTCTTTCATCTGAAATATGATAAGCTCATTCGTAAATATAACAATTCGTCTATAAGCTGGCGAACCAGAACATTAACCAATACAATTACTTTCTGCCTTTTTTGAAGAAAGCATTGACTTTCTTTCTGATTTTATTATAAAGAGTTCGCTCGAGATAATGAACTCTGGAATTTAATCTTTCGATTTCGCTTAAATAGAAAACATTATTGACATCACCGCCTCCGGTGCTTTCTTTTTTACCAAAACCATCAATGAAATTCAATCTGATTTTAAATAGCTCTCCGATAGATTGAATAGAAAAATTCTCAGCAATTTGTGATTTTGCCTTTTCTCTCATTGAAGCCAGACTGTCAAAATTGTTTTTGATATACTGGAGTTTTTCAACAGCATCTTTCAAGCTAGGCTTGGCAAGCGTTAAGCCTTCGTCAATCAGTCCTTTTGTATTGGATGTTTTGATGAAATCATACTGGATAAGGAAGCTGTTATTTACATTCATAAAATCCAGATTTCCGGAATAGCCCGTTCCGACAACAATTTTTCCATAGGCCATGGCTTCTGCCATAGTCAGACCGAAACCTTCTGAACCGTGGAGAGAAATCAGAACATCAGACTGCTGGATCAAAGAATGTAGTTTCTCCTTTGAAAAATGCTCGTTAATGATGATGACGTTCGGAATATTTTGGTAAGCTTCCAGCGCTTTCTGAGCATCCTTGCTTCTTTCAAGATTATGAGTTTTCACAATAAGAACACTGTTTTTATCTTCTTTGAAAACTGTTGTGAAAGCTTCCAGCGTAGCTTCCGGATTTTTTCTGATGGTGGTACTCAGAGAATCGAAAATCGTCAGATAGATCTTTGATTCCGGAGAAATATGATATTGGCTTAGCTGAAAATCCTTAGACTCTGCCATTTTTTGGATCGGATGAGAAAATCTGATCACAGGAATTCCTGTATACTTTGTAAAGATATTCACACAGAAATCACTGGGTACCCACAGTTCATCAAAGACATTTAATATCTCAACAACTTTCTCGGAAACTTCGGGAAATTCCCAGGCCCAATAAATAATATTATAATGATCCTTAAGATTCAGATCCTGATTCTTAGAAAAGAAATTGTTGATAAAATTGATATTAATATGGAAAACATTAATAGAAGATGATGACTCGGAGCCCGAATCAATTCTTTCAAAAGTTTCACTGGAATAATTAATCCGGTTGACTTTGATGCCGATTGTTTCCAAAGCGATGGCATTCAGCCGTGTAGCTTCGGAAATTCCGAAATTTCCATCAAAAAAACCGTGGTAATTTACACTTAATGACATGGATTATAATGTTTTAAGTTTTTCTTTTACTTCTTCAGGTGAAAATGCTCTCAGACTGTCCACAGAATTTCTGCTTAAAGTATTCCAAAGCTCTTCATCATTATTCAGCTGAATAATAGCCTCTGCGAAACTGTTCTCATCATTGGCAATCAGTACATTCTTTTTATCGGTAAGTTTCATTCCTTCAGCTCCTATATCCGTTGTCACCACAGGAAAAAAGTATTCAAAAGCCTGTCCGATTTTTCCTTTCACGCCGGCACCGAATCTTAAAGGTGCCACCATAATTTTCGAATTCATAAAGTGCTCTTCAATGCTTTCCACAAAACCTAAAAACTTAAACTTAGGAAATAGTTTAAGGTCAAGTTTTTCTGCAACATTCCCGATAATGCTTACTTCCAGTTCAGGATTGGTTTTCCAGACGATAGGCATTATTTTTTCATAGAGAAACTTTACTGCATCAATATTCGGCTCGTGAATAGAACCAATGAAGGTAATTCCCTTGCTTTCACTGAAGTTTTTTCGCTCAGAAATATCAATTTTAGGATAATGGATATTAGATATTGTAACGATCTTATTTTTGTCCGCATACTGGCTCATAATTTCTTTCTCCTTATCAGATATAGCAATGATATAATCCAGTTGTGGGGCAACGACAGTTTCCAGACGGAAAAAATGTTTATAATTCTTCTTTAAAGAAATACGGGTCGGTTCCAGTTCGATCGCTCTTTTAAACCTTAAAAAATGAATATCCACCATATCATAAATGAATTTGGCAGAAGGTAAAATGGCTTTCATTTTTTTATAAAAAAGATTCAGCGCCAGAGGGCCGTTGAACCAAATGTAATCTATCTTTTTAAAAGAAGACAGGAAATCATAAATATTCCTGTAGTTATTGTTCTCTATGTAAACGATAACATTATGCTGCTGATAAAACTTCACATAAGAATCGTCTTCAAACATATGGGGTGCAAATAAAATGCAGTTATATCCTAATTCTTTGTAAATAAATATAAGTTCTTTCAATCTGTTAGCCCCAGATTCTTTATCGTGGGCAGGAAAATCTCTTGATGCAAACAGGATTGTTTTTTGGGAAGCGTCATATAGATTAATGTTGATTATATCCTTAGACTGAAGGTTTTTAAGTTTTTCTTTTCTTTCGAAGTGCTTTTTTATTTTTTTTAAGATTCCCATTTGTCAGTTTTTAGTATCGAGTTCAAAAACTTTATTTACCCAACTATCCAAAGTATATCTGTAGTAGATTTCTTCCGGAATTTTCTCGTAAGGTTTTTCAAAAAAAGATTTGTCAAGATTACTAATATTTTTGTTTAAAATCAAAATATTATTGGGATTGTAAAAATCGTAGGTTTTAATGGCTTCATTATCAGTTATGATTTTCTTTTCCAGAGACATGGCTTCAAAAACTCTGAAACTGAGTCCATATTGCCCTTCACGCATCAAATCCAGTAGTACTTTTGAATTCTTATAATATTTTGGAAGATCATTATGCGGAATCTTCTTAATGCTGAACACCAGGAAAAGATTCTTAGGCACTGTCATGAACATATTGGTGAGCTGATGCTTCCAGGATTTTTTTCCAATGATCATAATCTGGAACTTCAATCCTTGTTCAATGAGCTTTTTAGCCAATAGTTTTATCAATGAAACCCTTCTGTTGTCATAAGAGGTAATGTAAAAAAGATCCATTTCAGGCTTTTGAGACTCTTTTGCACAATGCGGAAGATAAATATAATTGGTTAATTTTTCAAAGCCGTGTTTTTTAACATCAATATAATCAAAGGAAAATACTTTGTCAAAAAGATAGAGTTTGTCTTCCACAGGAACTCTTTCAAGATTATCGTAAAGATAGGTTACCAGGCGGTCTGTAGATTTTCGGATTTTTTTAAGGGTAGACAGATCAAATGTATCAGGATTCATCACCAGAATCTGATCCTGATGCCCTAATTTTTCCAGAGAATCCAGAACATATTTCTGTCTTTTTTCAGTCTTAAGATTTTTGTTTAAAAAAGTTTTGCTTAAAGCATTTACAGCTCTTTCGTTGAAGTTGGAATGAGTAACGGTACTGATCTTTATATGATGAGCATCAATACCTCGCTGGCATAATGTTTCAACAATATACTTATCATAATCCCAAAAATCATAACTAATGATACAAATCTTCATTCAACTAATTTTGCTCTTTTTTTAATGATTCATAGGTTTCATAAACGCTTAAAGATTGCAGGTAAGATAACTGATAGCCTTCTTTTCCGTCTAAAATACCAAGTCTCATTATATAGGCTTTAAAAAATTTAAAAGCAGTTTTAAGATATTGAATCCAAACACTGTACTTTTTTCCTTTAGCAGCCAGTTCTTTCCCCTTTAAAACTCCGTAATGAATCATTTTTTTTTTGTAAGATTCATAATCTGAAACGGAGTAATGGAGTAATTTATTTTTTAAAACTCCAATGGTTCCATTAACCTCCAGAGTTTCATGTACCTTTTTTCCTGCCATATATCTGGCTTTCGATTTTCTGAATAGCCTGAAATTTTTATCAGACTGTGTTCCCGAAAAATGAATTGGTTTCTGGGCAAAAAAGAATTTCCTGTAAAAATAATAGGCATCTTTTTGCCCGGGTTTATTCAGCTTATCAATAATTTCCTGCTTCAGGGCTGGTGTAATTCTCTCATCACCATCCAAAAATAAAACCCAGTCATTGGTTGCAGTATCCAGAGCCAGATTTCTTTGCTTTGTAAAGTCTTCAAATTTATTCTGAATCACCTTTACATTGGGGAATTTCTTTGCAATTTCTACAGTGTTATCCGTGCTAAAAGAATCTACTACTATTATTTCATCGCAGAAATCAAAAGATTCCAGGACATCCTGTATATTTTTTTCTTCATTATATGTTATGATCAAACCACTTATATTCATCACAACGCTTTGTTTGACAGAGAAGTAAGTAAATACTTCCCTAAAATTGTTTTTTAAAATAGTTTTAGTCTGCCAAAGATAAGTTTTAATTTGAATTTTATAAGCGAATCTTTGCCTTTTATATCAATTCTACACAGTTCGTATGGGCGCTGGGTAGGGTAATAATTCACTTTATTTCCAATTCTTACTGCAAAATCAATTCCTAATTCTTTCAAAATAGAAAAAAATGCTAATTTATCATGTTTTTTTTGTGGATATTTTCCATAAGGATATGCCAAAACCTTTGAATATCTTATATTTTCGGCATCGAGAATCTCCATGTTTTTTTTTAGATCTTTTTCTATAAAGTCTAAAGACACGTTTCTTACATTTTCATGGGCATGGCTATGAAGGGCAATCTCAAAATATTTTTTATCCAGACTTCTGATTTCATCAAAGGTCATCATTGAATAATTATTATATCCCTTTTCAATAAATCCTGTTGGAATAAAAATTGTTGCCTTCAGATTATACTTTTCCAGTAAATAGGGGAGATACTCAAGGTTGTTTCTATATCCATCATCAAAGGTGATGACAATGTTTCTTTTTGCTGAAAGAGTAAGTTCCGAAAAAAAATAGGAAGTATATTTTTTCGAACTCAGATATGAAAACTGCTGTTCAAGATTTTTTAAACTGACGGTAAGATCTTCATGACTTTCTTTTTCAACCTGGTGATACATAAGAATGACCAGTCTGTTGTAGGGAAAGGCAAATAAATAGAGACGGAAATATACAACGATAAATACCGCCAATAAAAGAGGAATAAGATACAGAATCATACTATTTTACTGTATTTTTTTCAATTTCCTGCAACCGTATTTTTTCGTACAGTCGTGTTTTTTCATGCAATTTTATGTATTTCAGGAAGGTGTAATAAGACATTGTTTTGGCAATGTAAAATCCTGGAAATCCATCCAGAAAACCAAGTTTGAAAATAAAAACCTTAATAAACTCAAACATTGGGCTTACAATAATTTTAAATCTATTGATTCTTTTTCCTCTCTCAAACATCTTTTCAGCCATCATATCCGAATATTTATTGATTTTCGAAACATGATGATGAATGCTTTTATAAGTATAATGATCCAGCTTTCCTTCCATAAGACCCACTTTCTGATCAGTAATCAAAAATTCATGGACTTTATCATCAGAATACTTTGCATATTTTTTTCTGAAAAGCCTTTCACGGCATACATTTCCCCAACCACCAAATCGGATCAGGTGAATCCCAAGATGATTGTTGAATTTTGCTTTATACACATTGAATCCGGTGCTTCCAGAAGAAGTAATGCGTTGTATAGATCTTTTCAGAGTTTCATCAGGAACTTCGTCGGCATCCAGAAACAAAACCCATTCATGGGAACATAGAGCAAGGGCATGGTTTTTTTGTTCACCATACCCATTAAATTTTTTCTCAAAGAATTTTACCTGAGGATATTTTTGAGTGCAAATCTCTTTGGTCTTATCTGTAGAAAAGCTGTCGACAATAATTATTTCATCCACAATATCTGTTAATGAATCTAAAAGTCTTACAATATTCTCTTCTTCATTATAAGTAATGATTGCAAGGGAAAGAGCCATTTATTTATACTCAAGAATTGTCTTCTCAATAATTTTCACACAATCCAGCAATTGCTCTTCAGTAATTACCAGTGGCGGTGCAAGTCTGATGATATTGCCATGCGTAGGTTTTGCCAGCAATCCGTTTTCTTTTAATTGCAAGCAAAGGTTCCATGCAGTAGAACTATCAGGGGTATCATTGATAAGGATAGCATTTAAAAGACCTTTTCCTCTTACTTTGGTAATAAGGTCTGTCTTTTCAATAAGCTTCTCTATTTCAGCTCTGAAAAGCTTTCCTAACTCTTCTGCTCTTTCAGACAGTTTTTCATCAGCTACCACATCCAATGCTGCCACTGCTACTGCACAGGCAATAGGGTTTCCTCCGAATGTAGAACCGTGTTGTCCCGGTTTGATAACATTCATGATGTTATCATTTGCTAATACAGCAGATACAGGATACATTCCTCCGGAAAGTGCTTTTCCTAAAATCAGGATATCCGGCTGTACATTTTCGTGGTGGCATGCAATCAGTTTTCCTGTTCTTGCAATACCTGTCTGAACTTCATCAGCAATGAAAAGAACATTGTATTTTTTACATAATTCAGAAGCATTTTTAAGGAAGTTTTCATCCGGAACATATACTCCGGCTTCTCCCTGAATAGGTTCTACAAGGAATGCAGCAATATTTCCAGCTTCTCTGCTCAGAACTTCTTCTAAGGCTGCAATATCGTTATAAGGAATTTTGATAAATCCTGGCGTAAAAGGTCCGTAGTTTTGGTTGGCATCCGGATCGTTAGAGAACGAAACAATAGTTGTCGTTCTTCCGTGGAAATTGTTTTCGCAAACGATAATTTTCGCTGCGTTTTCAGCAATTCCTTTTACTTCATAACTCCACTTTCTGGCTAGTTTTACAGCAGTTTCCACAGCTTCAGCTCCGGAATTCATTGGTAAAACTTTATCAAATCCAAAAAGAGTTGTTATTTTCTGCTCGTATTCTCCTAATTTAGAGTTGTAGAAAGCTCTTGAAGTTAAAGCAAGCTTTTGGGCCTGTTCTACCAAAGCACCTACGATTTTAGGGTGAGAATGTCCTTGGTTCACGGCAGAATATGCTGAAAGAAAATCATAGTACCTTTTACCTTCCACGTCCCAAACGAAAACACCTTCTCCGCGGTCCAGAACTACTGGAAGTGGGTGATAGTTGTGTGCTCCATGTTTGTCTTCAAGGTCAATAAAATACTGCGAGTTTTTTGTTTGTTCTGCTGTTGACATATATTTTGGTTTTCAACAAATTTACGCAATATTAATGATACTCATAAACAAAAATAGAGTAGAGTATAAGGCTGTGATTAGAGTATATTTTGAGGTAAAATGAATCCTCTAATGGAAAATATTTTCTTAACGGATAACAGTTGCAGGTATTCTATCTTTAAGAATAAGAAATTTATACTGAGAAGATAATTCTACATTTTAATTATTCCGATATTGATTTGCTGTTCCATCAGGACTATAATTTTTAAATGCTGTTCCCTAAGTAGCTTTTGATTAGGGTTTATCTTATAAATTGTTCTGGTACGAAATATCAAAAACTTTTTCCATTTGTTTTTCGTTAACAGAGCCAGGTGTTGCCTTTAGTAAAGTATTACGGAGCCAAACTGCCAGACTGTTCTCATAGTGTGAAATTTTACCGATGGCTGAGCTTGTGTTAACAATGTAATGCGCTTTTTTCATACGCAGTTTTTCGTATTGAGTGAAGACTTCATCCACGTTTTTCCCTTCACCAAAAAGTTTTCCTAGGATATATGCATCTTCAACGGCCTGGCAGGCACCTTGTCCCATATTAGGAGTCGTTGCATGGGCTGCATCGCCAATCAGGCAAACACGGTCTTTTTGCCATTGATAAATCGGTTCCAAATCGATAATGTCACTAACAAATATTTTTTCTTGCGGTGTTACGGAAATCATTCTTGGAATTTCGGGATTAAATTCAGCAAAAAGCTCAGCAAGATTATTGGGATTTTTGACCAGGTGCTCGTTAACCACAGCGTACCAGTAAACTTTGTGATCACTAATTTTCACGAAGCCGAAGCGTCTGCCTTTTCCCCAGGCTTCATAAGCATGGTGATTATATTTTTCTGTCCAATCAGATTCGATGACGCCACGCCAGCATTTTTGCTTGGAAGATCTGAGTTTTCCAATATTTAAAATTTGATGACGTACTACTGATTTAATTCCATCTGCTCCAATAACAGCATCTGCATTAGCGATAGTTCCGTCTTCAAAAGTGAGTTGATAACCGTTTTCCTGTTCGATTTTGGATAAACGTTTAGAAAGTTCAATGTTTTTAAAACCAATTTCTTCAGTTAGAATATTTTGTAAATCAGCACGATGGATGGCAGTGTTGCTTACTCCATATTTACTTTCGAATGTATTCAGTTGTACGTCCGATATGGTTTTGAGCTGTGGATCAGTAATGTTAATAGTTGAAATTTTATGACCTGCCATTTCGATTTTGTGGCGAATGCTTAGTTTGTCAAAAATCTGCATGGCATTATTAGCCATAATGATTCCGGCGCCCACAGGTTTTATTTCGGGTGCACTTTCGTAAACGGTAACGTCCAGATTATTTTTTTGTAAGGCTAAAGCTGTTGTCAAACCACCAATTCCGCCACCGATAATTGCTATTTTCATTGTGATTGCATTTATATTATGAGGCAAAATTAAGGGCTGAAAAAACCAAAAACGTTCACTTAAGTTAATTTTCTGAAATTAGCAAATTCTTTTCCGGATTCTGCTCAACGATTGTGGCGTAATTCCTAAATATGACGAAATATATTTCTGTGGAATTTTGTTCAAGATTTCGGGTGACTTTTTCAAAAGATTGATATAGCGTTCTTCCGGTGTATAAAAGAACAGTTCGTCAAGCCTTTGTTTTGCATCCAGAAAAGCTAGATCCGATATGCGTTTTGCCAGCCCAAGCCAGCAAATATCTTTCTGAATTAAAATCTCAACATCTTTTTTATCAAAATATAAAACTTCAGTTTTTAGAAGAGCCTGTATAATTGCCATTGATTTTTTTCCGGTAATATAGCTTGCGTAATCACCAATTACATCATTATTCACCTGCAAAAGATAGCTGATATCCTCGCCTTTCTCGTTGATATAATAAATCCGGACGGCGCCATTCAAAATGAGTCCTAAACGATCAAATACTCCATTTTTAGGTACTATCATTTTGTTTTTATCATAAGTTACGATATAGCAAATATCCAAAAATTCCTTCGCACGCTCCATAGAAATCTGAAGTGTCTCTGCTAATTTCTCCTGTATTGCTGATGTCATCGCTCCTATGTCGGTTTTAATTGATACTACAAAAATAACTTTTCCTGCTTTATTAGAACGAAGTAGAGTATAAAACTGAAGAAGGCGCCTTTTCGGACGCCTTCTTTTTATATGAATGATAATTCTTTTTAGTGATTATCGTATTTTCTATCCATTACAAAATCTTCCATGAATTTTGTAGTATAGTTTCCTGAAAGATAATCTTCATTATCCATCAGCTGTCTGTGGAAAGGAATAGTTGTTTTTACTCCTTCAATATAGAATTCTTCAAGAGCACGTCTCATTTTTGCAATAGCTTCTTCACGGGTCTGAGCCGTAGTGATAAGCTTGGCAATCATAGAGTCATAGTTAGAAGGGATTGTATATCCGGAATAAACGTGAGTGTCTACTCTGATTCCGTGTCCTCCAGGGATATTTAATCCTGTGATTTTTCCCGGAGACGGTCTGAAGTCTGCGTAAGGGTCTTCTGCGTTGATTCTACATTCGATTGAATGTAATTTAGGATAATAGTTAATTCCTGAAATAGGAGTTCCTGCAGCAAGAAGAATTTGCTCTCTGATCAGGTCATAATCAATTACCTGCTCAGTGATAGGGTGCTCTACCTGGATTCTTGTATTCATTTCCATGAAATAGAAATTTCTATGTTTGTCTACAAGGAATTCGATAGTTCCTACACCTTCATATCCAATGAATTCAGCAGCTTTTACGGCAGCTTCTCCCATTTTCTCACGAAGTTCGTCTGTCATGAAAGGAGAAGGTGTTTCTTCAGTTAATTTCTGATTTCTTCTCTGTACAGAACAGTCTCTTTCAGAAAGGTGGCACGCTTTACCGAATTGGTCACCCGCAACCTGAATTTCGATGTGTCTAGGCTCTTCAATCAGTTTTTCCATATACATACCTCCGTTTCCAAAGGCAGCTACAGCTTCCTGAATAGCAGATTCCCAGTGATCTTTAAGGTCTTCAGCTTTCCAAACAGCTCTCATTCCTTTACCTCCACCACCAGCAGTAGCTTTGATCATGACAGGGTAACCTGTTTCTTCAGCTACTTTTACAGCGTGTTCGTAAGATTCGATCAATCCGTCAGAACCTGGTACACATGGTACACCTGCTGCTTTCATGGTAGCCTTAGCATTTGCTTTGTCTCCCATTTTTTCAATCTGTTCAGGAGAAGCACCAATAAATTTGATACCGTTCTTCTGGCAGATTCTTGAGAAGTTAGCATTTTCAGATAAGAATCCGTAACCTGGGTGAATCGCATCAGCATTTGTAATTTCCGCAGCAGCAATAATGTTAGGGATTTTAAGATATGAGTCTTTACTCATTGCAGGGCCAATACATACTGCTTCATCAGCAAATCTTACGTGAAGACTGTCTTTATCAGCAGTAGAGTATACCGCAACGGTTTTGATCCCCATTTCTTTACAAGTACGTAAAATACGCATTGCAATTTCGCCTCGATTGGCTATTAATATTTTTTTGAACATCTTCTTCAATTTGAAAATTAGATAATTTGAAAATTAGATAATGTTATTTTAATGTAGAATTTAATCTAACATCTAATGTCTAACATCTAACTTCTAAATTAAGATGGATCTACTAAGAATAAAGGTTGGTCATACTCTACAGGAGTAGCGTCATCCACTAAAATTTTAACAATTTTTCCGCTGATTTCAGATTCAATCTGGTTGAATAGTTTCATTGCTTCAATAACACAAACTACTTTACCAACAGAAACTTCGTCACCTACATTTACGAATACATCTTTATCAGGAGATGGTTTTCTATAGAAAGTACCAATCATTGGAGATTTGATTGTTACATATTTGCTGTCATCAGATGCAGCTTCAGCTTTTTCAGCAACAGGAGCGGCCGGAGTTGCAACAGGTGCTGGAGCAGCTACCGCTTGTGGAGCAGTGTGGTATACTGCAGGTTGTGCATAAACAGCATCGCTTCCAGCTAATGGAGTTTTAATAGTGATTTCGAAATCTTTAGTTTTGTACTTCACTTCTGATACTTCAGCCTTAGATACAAACTTGATAAGATTTTGTATGTCTTTAATGTCCATAAATTTGATATTTGATTTGATGCCAAAGATACCAAAAAAACGTAAAAAACAACAAAAAACCGCCAAATTTTATCAAAATTGGGCGGTTTTTGTATTAAAATGAGGCTTTTTCAGCGAAAAGCGACTCTTAGTTTTCTTCAGTAGCAGCTACTTCTTTTTCCAATACTACTTTACCTCTGTAGTATAATTTTCCTTCATGCCAGTGAGCTCTGTGGTATAGGTGAAGCTCTCCTGTTGTTGCATCTTTAGCTAATTGAGGAACTACAGCTTTGTAGTGAGTTCTTCTCTTATCTCTTCTTGTAGACGACTGTCTTCTCTTTGGATGTGCCATTTTCTAATAACTTTTTTAATTGATGAGCGATGAGATTCATCATCTCATCATATTTAAATTATTCTATTTAATTATTGTCTTTTAATTTTCTTAAAGCATCCCATCTAGGGTCACTTTCATGTTCTTCTTCTTCAGTTACCTCAATATCTTTAGGACTGAACTGGTCAAGAATTTTAAGATCTTCATCACTTACATTCGGTGAAATCTTTTTCATCGGAATAGAAAGCATTACATTTTCGTAAATCAAATGTGCTACATTGAAAGCATGCTCTGCAGTAGGAATAGTAATAACATCTTCATTGCTGTCATCATATTCTTCCCCGAAATTCACCAGAATTTTGATTTCATTCTCAATAGGATAGTCGAAATTTTCATTTGTGATATCACAAACCAACTCAACCCATCCATTAATTTTAATCTCAAATTCTAAAAAAGTAGTGTGTTTATCAAGTGATACATTCACTTCTATTCTAGGATTTGTAAATTCCTGCTCAGTGTCAAATAATTGAAAGAACGTTTTATCTATCTCAAACTTGAACTCGTGTTTTCCGTTTTTAAGTCCGGAAAAGCTTACGTCATAGTTTCTTAACTTGTCCATAAAATGAGTGTGCAAAAATATGCATTTTTTTTATAATAACAAATAAAATCTGAAACAAATTAATTTAAAATTTGTTTTAAAGATTTATGCTTCAGTTTCCTCCGGTAGATCTTCATCTATTCCATTGTCTACAGCCATTTTTCTAGGCTGAAGGCGGTCATTCATCAGTTCACTGTATTCACTTCTATTCTTGAAAACCTTGATCGCTGTGAAGATTGCTTCTGTAAAACTCTGCTCATCGGCCACGTTTTTTCCTGCAATATCGTAAGCAACTCCGTGATCGGGAGATGTTCTGATAAAAGGAAGTCCCGCAGTATAATTTACTCCTTCCTCATAGGCTAATGTTTTGAAAGGAGCCAGTCCCTGGTCATGATACATCGCCAAAACAGCATCGAAATTTTTGTATTTACTCGGCTGGAAAAAGCTGTCTGCCGGGAAAGGCCCGAATGCCAGTATTCCATTGTCAGAAAGTTCTTTAATAGCCGGGCTGATGATTTCAATTTCTTCGTTTCCGATTACACCTCCGTCTCCTGCGTGAGGATTTAATCCCAGCACTGCAATTTTAGGCTTTTGAATACAGAAATCTTCTATCAGCGTCTGGTTTAAAACTCGGATCTGTTTCTTTATTTTTTCCTTGGAAATATTTTCAGCTACCTGTGCAATAGGAATATGATGCGTGGAAACAGCTACTTTAAGATCTTCAGTAACAAGGAACATTAATCCTTTTTTATTGAATTTCTCTTCAAAATACCCTGTATGTCCCGCATGTCTGAATCCCATTTTTACCATTTCATCTTTGTTGATCGGAGCAGTTACCAATACGTCAATATCTCCTTTCGTCAAAGCTTCAGTAGCTGCTTCTAAAGAATCAATCGCCATTTTCGTAGATTCTTCAGTAGGAACTCCCAATTCTACATTCACGTTTTCTTTGGTAAGGTTAACCATATTAAGTTTCCCAGCCTGTGCCTGTGAAGGTTCGTTAACGTAGTTGAAATTAAGATTCAGCTTAAAAATATTTTTCTGATAAGTGAATAATTTTCCCGAACCAAAAATTACAGGAGTGAAAAAATCTGTAATAGTTTTGTCTTTCAGAGACTTCATAATGATCTCCGGGCCGATGCCATTGAAATCACCGATTGAAATTCCTACTCGTACTTTATGGTTTTTTGGGCTCATTTTGATTATCTTTGAAGATTATAATTTACAAATTTAGCAAAAAATAATATGTTCACAGGAATTATTGAAGCAGTTGGTGTTATTGAGAAGATTGAAGAAAAAGGAAGCAATATAGATTTTACCCTGACTTGCCCTTTTACAAATGAACTGAAAATAGATCAGAGCCTTGCTCACAACGGCTGCTGCCTTACAGTAGTTGAGATAAAAGACAATCATTATGTGGTTACAGCGATCAACGAAACGCTGGAAAAGACCAACCTTGGAAAATGGGAATTGGGAACCGTTGTGAATCTTGAGCGCTGCATGAAGATGGATGGAAGACTGGATGGTCACATTGTTCAGGGGCATGTTGATAAAACCGGTGAAGTGGTGAGTATCGAAAATAAAGACGGAAGTTATTTTATTACTATGAAGTACGAAAATGACGGAACTTTTGTAACGGTACCTCAGGGATCAATTACCGTAAACGGAATCAGTCTTACTGTTGCTAAAAGCGAAGATGCTCAGTTTTCCGTAGCCATTATTCCTTACACCTGGGAATTCACAAATATGAAACATTTGAAAATTGGTGACAAAGTAAACCTGGAATTTGATATCATTGGTAAGTATATTGCTAGGTTAATTAAAAAGTAGAATGTCAATAAATAAGTATAAAGGATATAGCTTAAGAAACCGGGTGTTTTTCGGTTTCTTGCTGGTATGTTTTTTAAGTGTCGTTGCTACATCACTTGTTCCTTACTTTGTATTGAGAAATCATTCTTTACAGCAGAGTAATATCGATATGCAGGATAAAACCAATGCTGTCATGCGATATCTGGACTATGCGGTAAGCCAGAAACTTATTGAAACAAAAGATCTTCCGGAAGTTTTAGGGAATAAAATCTTTGAAATAGCGGATATCAACCAGCATGACATTTTTATTTATGATCTGAAAGGAAACTATTTGCTTTCCAACAAAGATGAAGGATTGGTGGAGCAGAAAACAATTCCTATAGAAATCATCAATAAGATTCTGTCTACCGATGCAAGGGTAGATATGGTGAATTATGATGCAGCTAAGGATGCAAAATTGACTTCTTCCTATCTTTTGCTGAAAAATAATGAACTTGAACCTATCGGAATTGTTTATATCCCTTTATATCATAATGAATCTGCTTATCTGGAGGTTCTGCACCAGTACGTAAAGTATATTCTTTTAGTCGATATATTTCTTATCCTTTTTAGTATATGGATTAGCTGGGTTACGTCTAATAGTCTTGCCAAAACCATTACGAAATTCTCTGATATGATTACCCGTATTACTTTGTTTGAAAATGAAATGCGCCCTATCAGATATTATAAGAATGATGAGCTTAATGCTTTGGCAAGAGCTTATAACAGAATGATTCTACAGATTCAGGACCAGAAAGAAAGACTTAGATTCAAAGCATCCGAAGAAGCGTGGAGAGAAATGGCCAAGCAGGTAGCTCATGAGGTGAAAAATCCGTTGACGCCAATGAAGTTGACCATTCAGAATTTTGAAAGAAAATTTGATCCTGAAGACCCGAATATCAGAGAAAGGGTAAAGCAAATGAGTAAAACTATTGTTGATCAGATTGACCTGATTGCTACAGTAGCCTCAGCATTCTCAGAATTTGCCAAACTTCCTGAAAAAAATAATGAAGTGATCAATCTGAATACGGAAGTTGAAGATATTCTACGTGTATTCAATGATGACAGTATTTTCATGCATGCCAATAAGACGAATATAATGATCAATATGGACAGGATTTATCTTTCCAGAATCATTACAAACCTTGTTACCAATGCAAAACAGGCAGAGAGTGATCAGAGAAAACTCATTATCAATGTAGATGTGGAGCAGCATCAAAGAAGGGTGATTATCTCTGTTCAGGATAACGGAGTCGGGATTCCTGAAAATATGTACGAAAGAATTTTTGAACCGAATTTTACATCTAAAAGCAGTGGGATGGGGCTTGGCTTATCCATGGTGAGAAAAATGATAGAGGATTATAAAGGTGAGATCTCCGTGAAATCAGAAGTAGGGAAGGGGTCTACATTCATTATTACACTGCCTACCAATTTATAGTGAAGCTTTTTACATTTAAACAATTTGAAATTCAGCAGTCTAAAGACGTCTTCCGTGTAGGAACAGACGGTGTTCTGCTTGGTGCTTTGGCGGATGTTGAAAATGCTTCCAGTATTTTGGAAGTAGGAACAGGCACAGGACTAATTTCTCTTATGCTGGCACAAAGAAATCTGCAGGCGGAATTTTTAGGGCTGGATATTAATGATGCTGCTGCCAAGCTTACCCAGCTCAATTTTGAAAATTCTCCTTTTCAGGCCAGGTTGAAAAACAGTCATCAGGACTTTAAAACTTTTGAAACGGAAGATCGTTTTGATCTTATTGTATCCAATCCTCCGTATTTTGAAGAATCAGGATCTGAAAAAGATAAAATTGCTCGTCAGACCGTAGAATTGAACTTCATGCAGTTGATCAGTAAGGCGGCAGAATTATTGTCAGAAAAAGGGATGTTTTCTGTAATCATACCTGTGGAAGCAGGGGAAGTTTTTATTTCAATCGGTAAGGAAAATAAACTGCATCTGAACAGAAAAGTGAGTATTAGAGGAATTGAAAATGCAAAGGCAAAAAGATTGATTCTGGAGTTTTCATCACAAGTAAAAGAAGTTAACGAGTCTGATTTTATTATAGAAAAAAGTCCGAGACAATACTCGGACCAATATCTTGAACTCACCAAAGAGTTTCATGTTTTTAAATAGAGAAGTTAGTTATTTCTGACCTTCTTATTTTTTATTCTTATTCGAATAATTCTGAAGTATCCAATACAGAAACTTTTCCGTCTTCACATCTGATGGCTTCACCAGGGAAGTTCTGAATCATGTGGTAATCATGTGTTGCCATTACTACAGCAGCTCCATTTTCAAGGGCAACCTGCTTTAATAGCGTCATAATTTCGTTAGAAGTCTCAGGGTCAAGGTTTCCTGTTGGCTCATCGGCTAAGATAAGATCCGGATGGTTAAGAAGAGCTCTCGCAATGGCAATACGCTGTTGCTCTCCTCCGGAAAGTTCGTGAGGCATTTTGTGCTTCTTGCTTTTCATGTTCACGCTTCCTAAAACCTCATTGATACGGTCTTCCATTTTTACTTTGTCATTCCATCCTGTCGCCTCAAGAACGAACTTAAGGTTTTTCTCAACTGTTCTGTCTGAAAGTAACTGGAAATCCTGGAATACGATACCTAGTTTTCTTCTTAAGTTAGGGATGTCAGAGGGCTTTAGTTTTGCCAGATCAAATCCTACAACAGCTCCGTGTCCTGATGCTAATGGAATATGGCCGTAAAGCGTTTTCAGTAGGGAACTTTTTCCGGAACCTGTTTTTCCGATAAGGTAGCAGAATCTACCTTTCTTTATATTAAGATTTACATCAGAAAGTACAGTAAAGTTTTTTTGCGCAATCTTTGCATTTTGTAAACTTATAATATTGTCTCCGGCGATATTTGTATGTGGCATAATTTAATTTTAAAGGCTGTTTTCTAACAAAAAAATTTCAATCTTTAAAAATAGAAAAAAGAAGTCTATTTGACTCTAATTTTAGTAAATTTTAACAACAAAAAATGCCTGAAAAGGAACTTCTCAAGCATGTTTTGTATATGATAATTAGAAATTATCTCTTAGCGCGTGCAGCACTTACAGTTAATCTCTTTCTGCCTTTAGCTCTTCTCGCAGCCAAAACTCTTCTTCCATTTGGCGTAGACATTCTTTCTCTGAAACCGTGTTTGTTTCTTCTCTTTCTTTCTGATGGCTGGAATGTTCTTTTACTCATTACTATATGTTTAAATCGTAATTAATCTATTAATTTTCAGGTTGCAAAGATATATAAATTTTTATAAGTTACAAACTTTAATTATCTTTTTTTAAAATTAAATGTAATGTTTTTTGGTCGGGTGTTAACAAACCCTCATCACAAAACCATTTTTCCGGTACAAAAATAATATTTAAATGATTTATATAAAAGCTCTATCTTTGAAAACTTTAATTTTAACGAAAAATAAACACCGGATGTTTACACCAGCAGAACTTTTAGATATTAATACATTACTTACCCAGGATAGCAGAATAGTGATCCTTACCCATTATAACCCGGATGGAGATGCTATTGGTTCAAGCTTGGGATTAAAACATTATCTGAAAGCAAAAGGAATTCATGCAGAGGTTATCGTACCTAATGATTTTCCGAAATTTCTGAAATGGATGCCGGAATCTAAAAAAGTTATTATTGCAGAATATAAAAGAAAACTGGCTGCTGATATGATTGCGGGAGCAGATGTTATTTTCTGTCTGGATTTTAATTCTCCGTCAAGAATCGGGTTATTGGGAGACTGGTTGGTAAAAGCTCCGGGGAAGAAAATTCTTATTGATCATCACCAACAGCCGGAACAATTTGATTTTGTGTATTCTGATACAGTCATTCCTGCCACTTCACAGATGATTTATCATTTCATTGAAGCAATGGAGGATGAAAAGCTGGTGAACCAGGATATGGCAGAATGCCTTTATACCGGAATCATGACGGATACAGGAGGTTTCCGTTTTCGTTCTACCAGCGCTACTACCCACAGAATTATCGCTAATCTTATCGAACATGGTGCAGATCCTGCCATGATCACTTCCAATACATGGGATACCAATACGGTTTCCCGTCTGCATTTGCTTGCTTTAGTTCTTGGAAGAATAGAAGTGGTAAATGACGGAACAGTAGCTGTGTTAAGTCTTACCAGAAATGAACTGAAAGAATTTGGTTTCCAGAAAGGAGATACGGAAGGTTTTGTGAATTATGGTTTGAGTATTGCCGGAGTGAAAATGTCAGCATTCTTTATGGAAGATCTGTACGAAGACTTCGTTAAAATTTCTTTCAGAAGTAAAGATGATGTGGATGTGAACCAATTCTCAAGAAAATATTTCAATGGTGGCGGGCATATTAATGCAGCCGGAGGGAAATCTTTAGATTCTTTAGCGGGAACGATCGTCAACTTCAAAGAAAAAGTAAAAGAGGAAGGTTTATAGAGGCAAAAATCTGTAAATTTTTCTGATTAACTTCTAAATACTTCTACGAAACCCCTTTTCTTCAAGCTCCTGGCAGGTATAATCATACACTTGCTGAAACATTTCATCCATATATCTTTTGTTGAAAAGACTGTATTTCGTCATTTTGGGCGGATCAAGAAAAATATTGCAGTATTTTGCTTTAGAATAGACCGACTTTGCGATCGCTAAGTGAAGGATTCTGTCGAATTCTTTCATCAGGCTCATCTTGCTTAACTCATCATAGCTGATGGAATTGACATGAGAGGCAATCAGAAAATTACATTTATCCATGATAGGCTCAATGGGAAGGTTATCCAGAACACCGCCGTCTACATAAATTTTCTCACCAATTCTTACCGGTGGAAGAATAAAAGGAACGCTTGAGGAAGCCAGTAATGGTCCAAAAAGCTCTCCTTCAGAAAAGAAGTCTACGATGCCATGCGTCATTTCCGTGGCAGCTACATACACCGGAATTTTTAAAATACCGAAATTGTCTTCAGGGAAATAATCTTTGAACAGTTTTAAAATAAAATTGGAACTGAAGATTCCGTTTTTGGATAATTTTAAAGATGACCTGGAAAAAAAAGAAGTTTGCTTGACAATTTCCATCATCTCTTCCGGCGTTTTTCCAAAAGAATAAAAAGCACCAATGATGGATCCTGCGCTGGTTCCTGAAATAATGTGTGGTTTCAGATTGTATTCTTCCAAAGCTTTCAGTACGGCAATATGAGCAATCCCACGCATTCCTCCGCCTGAAAGTGTAAGTCCGATAACCGGTGGTGCCGGTGGTTTCTTTTTTTTGAATGAAAATAAAGCCATTACCCAAATTATCCTCTACTAATATACAGGATTTTTTGTTATGCACAGCTTAATTTGTCAGGTAACCTGTTTTATAAAACCAGTTTTTTAGGAAGATTGTGAAGAAGTTCTGTATTGATGATTTCTGCGCAGATTCCTGGCTTTTCCCAATGACCGTTGTGTCCGCAGTCCAGGATATAAGATTTGATATTCGTTCTGTCCGGAAGATGTTTGATCATCATATCCGTTTTTACCGCATTATCATGTTTACCCGCCAGTACTAAGATTTTAGCTTCCAGGTTTTCCAGCACATGCTTTTTGTCGGTTCTTTCTACCATACCCTTTACGCAGGAAAGAGCACCTAAATTATTGGTGGAAAGGGCTGTTTCAAGTGCAGTTTCTATTTTACCTTCCAGAATGTCTCTTTCATTCGGATTGAATAAATTAGGTACCCCGGCTCTTGCATAATGGGCAAAAGCATCCTTGATGATTCTGTAGCTTTTGATTCGCTGCTGTTTTTTCTCTTCATCATCCGGAAAATACGTAGAGAAAAATAATGTAAGACTTTTTAAAGAATCAGGATACTTTTCTGCAAAAGCGAGAGATGTATATCCTCCCATAGAATGTCCCAGAAGATGTATTTTTTCTAAATGCTGATCATCCAATACTTTTTTTACTTCTTCAGCCATCAGTTCCATGGTGTGAACTTCAGCCAGAATTTCAGACTGTCCATGGCCGGGAAGGTCAATTTTGAGCAGTGAAAAATCTTTGGAAAGGTGATGTTCCATATCACTCCAGATGGATAGATTTTCCATAAATCCGTGAAGAAGTACCAACGTTTCTTTTCCGTTTCCTTTTCTTTCAAAGTTCAGCATGATTCCAAAATTTAGAAGGTTAAAAATAATACAGCAGCTTACATACTGTGGATCTGTTTCTCCTTTCAAATTTAGTCAAAAAAAGAGCATTTAAAAAATGCCCTTGTCTTTTATTGAGTTAATTCATTATAAACCTTTGTTTCCCAAGGTTTGATGTCTGTTACGCCATATCGTTCCTTTTTAGAAATAGCAAGGTTGTCCAGCATGTCTACAAAATTTTTGTAGTTGGCTTCATCTGTTGGTTTTACAATCACTGTGAATTTGTTGGGTGCAGGAGCATTTTTATACGCTTCAGCAATGATCTTTGAAATTTTTATTCCACTGAAATCTGTTTCTTTCAGGTTTCCTGTATTCAAATCTTTCTGATTGCTCTGATGATAAAATACCCGGTTGTCTTTTCCAAGGATAAAGGTAATCTGGTTTTGATCTCCAATTACCGGTTTATCAATAGAACTGGGATTTGGATCTTTTGCAGGGAGTCCCAGGTCCATTACATTAGGTTTTGTAAAATTGGTGGTGAACATAAAGAAAGTGATAAGTAAGAATCCCAGATCGACCATAGGCGTCATGTCCACTCGGATCATTTTTTTCTTTTGCTTTCCGCCTTCTTTTTCTTGTGCAATTACTTCTGCCATGATTAAAGTTTTTAAATGTTAGACTATATTTTTTTTTGAAGAATTCATACAAAACATATGCCTTGATTGTTAAAAACTTTATAGATTCATGAATCTATTGATTATTGTCGTATAAATTTTACCTATTTCTGTTTTTTAATACTTTTCTTGAAGGAAAAGGGTAATTATGATATTTTTAAGGGGTTACCGGGTGATTGTTATTTTCTTTGTTAGAATAATTTCTTCTCTGTTTTTTACCTGTACCATATAAAGTCCTTCCATGAATGCAGATGTGCTGATTTTAATTTTTTCTTCGTTATATTTTTGAGAGAAAAGTTTTCGTCCGGACATATCAGTAATGCTAATAGTACTTTCCCGGGGCAGATGATCTAAATAGAAAAAGTCTTTTGCAGGGTTAGGGTAGAGGTTGGGTTTATGCCTCTGTTGATTTTCCGGAATGCCAAGCTGTTCAGGACTTAGTTTAACTATCCAGGCATCGATCATACCATGATGTCCGGTAACGTCTCCACTTGTAGATCCTGTACTTCCTGAAACAATATATCCGTTATCAGCGGTCAGTTCAAGAGCAGTTAAGTAATCGAAATCGGGACCTCCCAGGGTTTTCTCCCACTTCAGATTTCCGCTGCTGTCCAGTTTTATGATCCAGTAATCCAGATTACCGTGGTGATTGGTTACCTGTCCGTTGTTGGAAGCTGTCCAGCCCGCAACAATATAATCCCATTCGGGAGTCTGGCGAATAGTTATGGCGTTGTCATGAAAACTTCCTCCAAAATATTTATCCCACTCGATGGTTCCGTTATTGCTTAGTTTGATAACCCAATAATCGGGAAGTCCGCTCTCAAGATTTGAAGAATTAAAAGAAGTGCCCACGGCAATATAACCGCCATCAAAAGTCTGTTGCGCATAATATCCTATGTTATCACCAATATTGCCCAACGTTTTTTGCCATTGCATATTTCCGCCGGAATCGAGTTTTACTACCCAAAAGTCATTGTTCCCGTAGCTTACAGTAATATCGCCATCTGTAGACACGGTGGTTCCTGCAATAATATACCCGCCATCAAAAGTTTGCTGCACAGAATTGACCTGTTCACTGCTGCTTCCACCCAGCGATTTCTGCCATTGTATATTTCCGTTAATATCTAATTTTACGATCCAATAGTCTCCTCCTCCATGATTTCCGCTCACATCACCGTCATTGGAACTTGAAGATCCGGCTACAATATATCCTCCTTCAGAAGTCTGCTGAATAGATTGTGCCATATCCATACTGCTTCCACCCAGCGATTTCTGCCATTGCATATTCCCGTTGGAATCAAGTTTTACAATCCAGTAATCATAATTTCCATGATTTCCGCTGATATCTCCGTCACCGGAATTGGATGATCCGGCAATAATATATCCTCCATCGGTAGTTTGACGGATGGATTGTGCATCATCAACATTGCTTCCTCCTAACGTTTTTTGCCATTGTATGCCTCCTGCAGGGTTTAATTTTACGATCCAGTAATCTCCTCCTCCGTGATTTCCGGTGACATCTCCATCATTGGACATAGAATGTCCGGCTACAATGTATCCTCCGTCGGAGGTTTGCTGAACGGCATTGGCAGATTCACCATGGGTGCCTCCCAATGCTTTTTGCCATTCTATGGAAGGGGCGGACTGGGCAGCTAATGCGGAATAGATAAGAAATAAAAAAGTAGATATTAAATATCTCATATGTATTTGAATTGGTGATAGTTATTCAAATATAATTAATTTTAGACTACGTTTTGTGTTTTATTGTTTATTTAATTCATGAAATAAAAAAACTCACACGATAAAGTGTGAGTTTTTGAATGATATGTTAATAATTTATTTATTCTTTTTATAGAAATTGACCCCGCATTCAAGGAATTTTTTGAAATCCTCTTTAGGCATATATCCTGAGACAGGCGTGTTGATGACTTTTCCGTCCGGAGTGATTAAAACATAGTGAGGTTGAGAGTTATTATTGAAGTTCACCTGCTGGAATAAACTCCATCTGTCTCCAATTGTTTTTACCTTCTTGATCTGTCCGTCTCCAAGGTCAATTTTGGTTTTCTGATCCTCAGGAAGCTCTTCCTTATCATCGACATAGAGAGAAGCCAGTACTACATCATTCTGAAGAATCGGTAAAATGTCTGGTTCGCTCCATACAAACTCCTCCATTTTTCTACAGTTTTCACATCCATATCCTGTGAAGTCGATCAATATAGGCTTGTCTTCTTTTTTAGCCAGTTCTATTGCTTTGAAGAAGTCGTGTTCAGGATGCATTCCTAAAATTCCGTCTTTTTCATCATGGAAATAGCTTACATTGAGTGGAGGTAAAATTCCACTTAATAACTGAAGTTTCGGACGGTCAGATGGGATTAACCCTTGAACCAGATAGATCACGAAACCAATTCCCAATACCCCTAATATTTTTCTGGTGATAGAGATTTTAGGCTTTTTATCATCATGAGGGAATCTGATCAATCCTAATAAATAGATTGCTAATCCTAAGGCGATAATAATCCAGATCGCAATGAAAAGTTCTCTTTTTAAGAAGAATGTTTTGGATACAAGATCGGCTTTAGACAAGAATTTCAATGCTAATGCCAGTTCTACGAATCCTAAAACAACTTTTACCGTATTCATCCATCCTCCGGATTTCGGTAGACTTTGTAATGCCTGCGGGAATAATGCCAGCAATCCGAAAATAATAGCCCATGCCAGCCCGAATCCTGCCAACGCAAAAGTCAACAGCATCGGAACATTGGATGAACCTGTTACCGCACTTCCCAGTAAACTTCCTAAAATAGGTCCCGTACATGAGAAAGAAACGATCACCAGTGTCAATGCCATAAAGAAAATACCAATAATTCCTCCTGCCTCTTCTGCTTTGGAAGATTTGTTGGCAATAGAACTTGGCAGCGTGATATCATAATACCCGAAGAAACTTCCGGCAAAGAAGATGAATATGATAAAGAAAGCAATATTCAACCATACACTTGTAGAAATCTCGTTGAAGATATTTCCTGCGATTCCATCAATAATATGGAAAGGAATACTCAGTAAAACGAAGATAAGAAGAATGAAAAAACCATAAATAAGAGCATCTCTTTTTCCTTTTGCTTTGTCTTTACTTCCTTTCGTAAAAAATGAAACGGTAAGTGGAATCATCGGGAAAACGCATGGCGTAAGCAAAGCAATTAATCCTCCGATAAATCCAAGGAATAGATACGTCCAGTAATTTTCATCCACTTTGGTAGAGGCAGTACCGCAATCCGTCAGTGGTTTTTTGAAATCAATACTTTCAATTTTCAACTGCTTTGGATCTAGTTTTGAAGTTTCTGTGATCGTAGCTTCAGTTTTTGCAGGATTTTCAGTAACCGTCTCAGTTATTTTTACAGAGTCTTTTGCAGGACCTGCAGTTTCCTCGGTCGTAGCCTCTTCCGTTGCCCCTTTTGGTGTAACTTTTTGGTTGAATTCTAGTGTGTTGGGAGCCAGACAAACTCTGTCGTCACAGGTCTGATACGTAATCTCAGAAGTGACATCTGCGGGTTTTGTTGGATCTTTTAATTTAAATTTTTGCTTAAATCCAGCAGAATTGGAGTAGAAAACAATTGTTCCTCCAAACGCTTCAGAAAACTCTTCATGTTTTTTACCAACTTCGGTAAATTTTCCGATCAACTCAATATTCTTTCCTGTCACTTTATACTCCGTCGGAATTCCGGTGTCTTCCGGTAGATCTTTAGAGTAAATATGCCAGCCGTTTTCCATGGTAGCATTCAATACTGCTTCGTATTGATTGTTCCCCAGATCGTTGATGGTGAATTTAAACTTTACAGGATTTTTTATCTGCGCATTAATTCCTGTCGCTAAAAATAGTAGAATTAATAAAAACCAATTTCTAAATTTCATTGTTCATTTCATTAAAGTTTTGAGACTCCATTTCGTTTTCTCATTCTTTGCAAATCTTCTGACTTACCTGGAAGGAAGGCTGTCAAATACAGCATTATTCCTAATGAGTCTGTGTCCAGATTTTTTGCCTCGCTAAAATAGATAATTTTTCGTCCCTAAAAAATTTAGAAACTTTCTTTTTTTAAGCGTGATCCCTAAAATATTTTGTCTTCTGCCCTAATCGCAATAGAAGTGTTACTTATTTTATGATTCAAAATGATTATAGATTTTTTCAATTTTGCCAACTTGGTATTATGATGAGGTTCTTTTGCCATGACAAAAACTCTCCGAGAAAATCAATTCAGATTTTTTAAAATATCTTCTACAGATGCTCTGTTTTTATAGTCCGGATCAAAATGTCTCCATGTAATTTCTTTCCCTTCATTAAGGATGAAGGTTGCCGATACAGGAAGCCTTCCGGAATTATCTGATCTGCTGTTGGCAAAATCCTCCTTTAATTTTGAGTTGTAGAAATTAAGGGTTTCACTGTCTGGAGTATAGAGAACATCGAATGCTTCTGCAATTTTATATCCTTCGTCATATAAAACCGTATACTCTGTCTTTGTTTTGCTGATCGTCTTTTCTATAAATTCCGGTTTTTCGGGAGAAATAATAACAAGTCTCGCGTTTTTTGATTTCAGCTCAGGGGTCAGATTTTGTAATGTTTCAATGTATTTGTTACAATACGGACACCATTGCCCCCGGATAAAAACAATTACCAGTTTTTTGTTTTCCTTTGATAATGAAAATGTATTACCCAAATGATCTTTCGCATTGAAATTATCAATTTTATCACCTATCATTTTTCCTTTTACCTGATCTAACGTTTTGCCGGATTGAGACATCTTTTTTTTCAGGACAGATGCTCCAACTTCCAGAAACTGTTCAGGATTATAGTATCCGAAATCATATTGAACCAGTTTCCCTTTTGGATCCAGGAATAAAAAGGAAGGATAGTTTACCACTTTAAATTCTTTGGCAAGGCTTAGACCTTCTTTTTCTGCATCAATGGCAAGGTTTACAAAATTTTTGTTGAACATCTCTCCGATTCTCGGATCAGTAAAGGTGTTTTTTGCCATCAGCTTACAAGGTCCGCACCAGGTGGTGAACAGATCAATGAAGATCAGTTTATTCTCTTTTGATGCGATTTTTTTCGCGGCTTCTAAATCAATTTTTTGAAAATTGATACCTGCGCTTTGTGCGTTAAATGAAATTCCTACTAATATAAGAAGACTCAATACGATTTTTTTGAACATATATTTCTTTTCTTATTATGTTCCCTGATCCATAAAAAAATCACCCTTAAATAAAAATATTTTATATAACTATCTGTTTTTCAGTCGTAAAAATATTTTTATTTTTAATTTTTTTGATCTGCTCTACACATTTGTATTTTTGATTCTGAGCATTATGTTTGCTGGAATACTGGTATTTATCCTGAATTTCTTCAATACTTTTGTTTTCAATAAAAATGTCATGGATGAGATTCTGACAATGGGAAGAAATCGATTTGATATAACCAACCAGTTTTTCCCAGTAATACCTTTCATTTTCAATGGCAGTACTTATTTCCTCCTGATGTTCCATGAAATAGTTTTCAGGAGACTCAACATAAAAGTTTCTGTTTTTTAGTTTTTTAAACCACAGGTTTTTTACAATTCCGATAATATAATTTCCCAGACAGGTTTGGACTTTGAAGTCATCAGCATTGAGTTTTTCGTAAAGAATGAGTAATGCATCCTGGAAAATATCTTCTGCATCTTCCAGATTACCTTTATTGTTCAGAATAAATTTCTGAGTATAACCAAAATACTGTTGGTATAAAATTCCAAAAGCTATATTGCTGTCTTTCTTAAAATCATCAACAGCTAACGAATTAGTTGTTTTTCTGTCCACGTTACAGTTATCTTTTTTTGAGTAGTTCTGTCTGCCTGATACCTGCGATCCTGTCTGAGAGGGATGACACCCAAAATATGGTTTTTGGAGTCACACAATAACCAGATCTTTTCCTTGATCAAAGCAGATAATTTTTCGTCCCTAAAAAATTTAGAAACTTTCTTTTTCCCTGAAAACCCTGTCGGAAAAAATTCATCTCCATCCTGTTGTTTTCTCAATAGGAGGGGAAACTGAAGCTTTTCAGCATCGAAATCCCATTCAAATTCTTTTTGGATTTCTTCATTGTTTTCAATATCATCTACGAGATTGATTCTGATCAGGTTTTGAGAAAAATCAAAGTTTTTGATCAGTACTATTTCTTCCGGAGTTCCCTTTTCTTCATTTTTATCAATGAAAATAAGTTCATCACGGTTGACAATCAACTGATATTCTTTTGAAAAGAAAGAACTGTTGTTTTCAGCTTTAAAAATTTTGGGGATTTCTTCCTCCTGATTGAATCCGAATTTTTTTAAGATTTCAAATTTTACGAAATCACTTTCCTGATCCAGCTTTTCCTTTGATAAGATTTTATAGTTTTGGTTAAATACTGTAAGCTGATTTTCTATCTCCTGAATCTGTTTCTGAACAAAATCTTTAGTCTGATTCAGATATAAAGAACTTTTTCTGAAATTTTCCAGAAAATGATCGTTGGTTTCCATCAGCACCGGAACAATCTCATTCCTGATCTTATTCCTCAGATAATCACTTTTTTTATTAGAAAGATCTTCCCGAAATTCAATAGTATTCTGTTCAGCAAATTGGTAAATTTCTTTTTTTGAAACATTTAAAAGGGGACGAAGGATGTTATTATCATTTGCTGGAATTCCACTCAATCCATTAATGCCGGCAGCTTTGGACAGATTAATAATGAACGTTTCCAGCTGATCGTTAAGATGGTGGGCGGTAACGAGAAATTCCAGTTTTTCTTTTTCCTGAATTTCTTTAAAAAAGGCGTATCGAAGCTCTCTTGCCCATAGCTGAATAGAGTTTTCGGGTTTCTGATCTTTTTCTGAAACTTCATACAAATGAAATTTTATATGATTTTTCTCACAAAAATCCTGCACTGTTTTCTGATCCAGATCCGAATCATTACCACGAAGTTTATAATTGATATGAGCTACCTGAAACCGGAACCTGGAATCCTGAATTTTCTGCCCTAAATCCTTGAAAAGAGAGGCGAGAACCATAGAGTCTGCTCCTCCGCTTACCGCCAGAAGATAGGTGTGGTTTTCCGGTTCGTGAACGAGATTTTTTAATTGATTGGTGAAGGCTGATTGATCCAACATAGATGTTGAGAATTTCTTTTATGCAAAGATAACCGATATAATTCAATTGAATTTTCCTAACTTTGAGTAGTCTAAAAATGATTATTTATGAAGATTTTAAAAATTTTAGCAGTTTCTGCAATGGCGCTGGGGATGACATCTTGTGTCAGCAAAAAGCAGTATGATGCTTTGAGCACAAACTATAAGCAGTGTATTGAAAATATCGGAGAAAGACAAAGAGAAATTCAGGATTTGAAATCTCAGAATTCTGCATTGGCGGGTGAAAACAACTTGTTGAAAAGCCAGCACGATGCATTAAAATCATCACTTGATGCGTGTCTGTCCAATACTGGAAAAAGTTCTGCTAACATTGACAAACTGGTAGGCGAAATCAATGCGTCCAATTCTTATATCAAGCAATTGATCTCCAGTAATGCTAAAAATGACAGTTTGAACCTGGCATTGTCTAATAAACTGAAGAGATCTTTGGATAATGTATCTGATGAAGATGTACAGGTAAAAGTATTGAAAGGAGTAGTAATGATCTCCCTTTCTGATAAAATGCTATACAAAACAGGAGATTACAACATCCTGCCTGCCGCTCAGGAAGTGTTGGGTAAAGTAGCAAAAGTAATCAACGATTACGATAAATACTCTGTATTGATCGAAGGTAACACGGATAACGCTCCGTTGAACTCTCCAAATCTTCCAAGAGACAACTGGGATCTTTCTGCATTAAGAGGTACTTCAGTTGCTAAAGTTCTTCAGACTCAGTTTGGAGTAGATCCGGCAAGAATTACTGCTGGTGGACGTTCTGAATACAACCCGAAAGCGACTAACATGAGCGTTTCAGGAAGATCAGAAAACAGAAGAACGGAAATCATCATTATGCCTAAACTTGATGAGTTTATGAAACTGATGGATATCGCTCCTAAGAAATAATGATTAAACCTTATATCATCATAAATCCCGAAGCAATTCGGGATTTATTTTTTTATGAACCAACCTGTTTGGGAATATACTCTGCTGATATTTTTTTCTTTGAAGAAGTGACTGTCTTTTTATCAGACTGTTCAAAATAAAAATTGGTAATATTCCAGACGATCATAATCGCTGAAAAATAATATAAATTCAAAACCAGTGCAATTCCTATATGCATGGAGATGGTAAAGAAAAGCCATGTTTTCTGTGTGGGTTTATACCAGATAAAAAAAGGATAACATATCTCAATAATAATGGTACTCCATCCAATCAAACTTATCAGATAAGAGTGTTCTATCAGCCAGCTGAAATCAATATTCAGGTCTCTGTTGGAGTAGGGGAGATGAATAGCTTTCCAGATAGATTCACCGTTCCACCAGTTGAATCCTAAAGCTTTATCCAGTCCGGAAAAGAAATAAGCAATAGAAATATGAACCTGAAATAATCTTTTAACTGGAGTAATATTACTATGCCCAGGTTTTCTGCCGAAAGTAAAATTTCTCAGTGAAAAGTGTTGGTCAGCAGGAAAAAGAATCAGATAAAATAAAGACATGCTTGTGAAAAAATCTGCACCATAGGCAAAAAAAGAACTTCCCTTAAGTAATGCTATCTGTAAAATAAGCAACAATAATGCAGAGATTCTTGAATAAAATCCGGTGATGATCAAAATACACAGTGTAATAAACGATACCTTGGTTATTGCCATTGTTGCACTTTCTTCAATCCCGAGAGTTTGTAAAAAGCTTACTATTTTTGAGAAGGTTATCAACCAGTCTGGAGTAAAAACACTCATAATGTCCTGAGGAATAATACTGTTGCTTGAAAATAATTTTTCAAAATCCGGCAACACTGCAGCAAATTGTAAAAGAATTACAATTCCTATGGCAATCCGAAAGAAGCTTAAGAATTCCGTTTGATTATCTTGTCTGAAAAAGAAATTTTCAATTTTAGTATAGAATGCATTCAGATTTTTCATCACTTTAGTATTTGAATTCATCAATAAGAATAAGATTTTCACTCGTTTTTCCTTTTTTGAAATCTGCAATAGCAGTGTAGTTGTACAGATAAAGCTTTGTCGTTACACTGGATGCTAACGGATTTTCTTTCATTACGTGGGCTGCGATCTGTCTGATAATGATATCCAGGTACTGATAATATTTTTTGTCGTATTTATTTTTGTCGGAAATTTTATCAAGAAACATGTTAAAAACAGTTGTATATCTTACTCTGCTCTCTTTGTTCTTAAAATAAGGCAGGTTTTTCTGTTCAAGGATATTACCATTTTGATCTTTTAATTCAAAGCTCATGACAAAGTCACTGGCAACATTGGGTGCGTAGAAACCATATCCTGTATCAAAACCAGTGTAAGAAGTAAATATATTGACGGGTTTTGATTGGGCAATGTCTTCGGAAATAGTATATAACAGCGGTTTTTTATAGTCTTTATTTTCATAATAAAAACCATAATATCCATCAAATGTTCCTTTCAGGCCAATGGTGAAAACCAGAAGCAGGATCATAAAAATTCCGGATAACTGAAGCTTTCTTTTCATGACAAAAGATTTAAGAAAAGGCTGTCTTCGGACTAAAAACAGCCTTTTGAGGTTATTTGTAATTCATCAATACGCTGTTCAGCTTTACATTGATTCTTGGATCAATGGCTGTATTAACTTTGTAAGATTTTATAATCACATTGGTAAGATTTCTTCTACCCATCGTTGGTGGACAAATTGTGTATTCTTCTGCTCCTTTAACGGTTAATCTACTTAGAGAGGCGATGTCTTTCTGGCTTAGCAAAGCTGCATTGGTTGCAACCTGGTTGTTTTGAATAGCATAATAATCTTTTCCTAATTCTTTAGCTCCATATTTTTTCAGGATACCGTCCACTTTTTCTCTTAGGTCTCCATACTTTTTCCAGTCGATATTAGCTTTCATTAAGCATCCGCGGATTACATACTGTCTGTTGATTTTATAAATAATGAAATTGGTACCCAAACTGTTCTGATGAAGTTTCTGAAGACTTAACAAACTTTTCATGTCTTCGTCAGAAATTTTTTTCACATCTTTCAGGATGTAATTATGGTCTACAATATAATTGCCTTTTTCTTTATAAAAAGACATTTCCTGAGGTTTTAGCTGGGAAAATATCATCACAAGTCCCACTATCGCTCCGATTAATAATAAAGTCTTTGTTTTCATGTAGTTGTTTTTAAAATATCCCTACTCTTTTTTAGGATTTTCGGGTGCCTCCATTATTTGAATGTTTCATGGTTGGAAAACTTATATCAAAGGTAGAGGCATATGAGCGGTCAAATACAGGTGTTTTTCCTATATTTTATGAGGATTTTGACTTGTGAACTGAGATACGAATCAGGATTTTGAATAATATCGGCTATTCATGGATATTTCAAGCTGATATATTGTGGCTTACAATATGACTTTTGAGAATGAATTGTAGAAATGAACTTAATGAAGTTCTGTTGAATGATGTTGAGAAAAATGATGATGAAGGAAATGGATAAGGTTTTAATCTGAAATAACCTGAGAGGGAATATGTGAGTATAAAGCAAAAATAAATCCCGTAGGTGGCCGGGATTTATTTTTTAATCAAATTAATTCTTCCTTTTTCAGGAGCGAAATAATTCGTTGCAAAAATGAAGTGGATATTTCTTTCTTACTTTTTGCTGCAGAAGCATCAGTTCTACTTTTCAGTACAACTTTTTTGTGATTCTCATGGTTAGTTTGTGTCTCTCCTGCAATCATCTTGTTTTCTCTTAGTGTTTTTACCCCTTATTCTTATTGCAAACTTATAACTAATACCACAAAAATAACATCCGTGTTTTCACGGTATTTTATATAGGGATTTCACTGAAGTTTATATTTTTATTTATTAAACGTGTAGTTTTTGTGTATATAATTAGTTGATTAATAAAAGAATATGTATATTTAAATCTCCATTAAAGGAAATATTAAAGAGGTATCCGAAAATCTAAAGAGTAGGAAGGTTAATACTAAACTAAAATCATTATGAAAAATTTAAAAAAACTTTCAAGAGGAGAAATGAAAACTGTGCAAGGTGCTATTAACGGGTGTAATCCACAGATATTTTGTACGAGTCTACAAACAAAGTGTTGCCCGGGATGGGTTTGTGCTGGGATAAGACAATATTGTATAGCCATATAATAATTTTTACGTAGAATGTAGATGGCTAAGAAAAAGAGAGGAATTAATTTCTCTCTTTTTTGTATTTTATAATGAACAAAAGAAGGTTTGGGAAAGCTTTAAAATCATTAAATTTGTTTAAATTAAAATGGTATGAGTTTTTTTGAAGAAAAGAATCCTGAAATGGACAGATATTTGGAGGCACACGCTTCTTCGGAATCCGAAATTCTGAAAAAGCTGAGGAGAGAGACATATCAGAAAACCACACAGCCTCATATGATTTCCGGATATCAGCAGGGAAGATTGCTGACGATTATTTCCCAGATGATGCAGCCGAAAAGTATTCTTGAAATAGGAACATTCACAGGATACGCTACCTTATGTCTGGCAGCAGGACTGGCGAAGAACGGGAAAATTACAACATTGGATGTGAATGAAGATCTTGCCTATCTTCCTAAAAAATATTTTGAATCCAGCGAATATGCCAGCCAGATTGATTTTAAACTCCAGGATGCCAAGGAATATTTAAAAGAAACAGATGAATTTTTTGATCTGATTTTTGTAGATGCCGATAAAGAAAACTATGCTGAATATTTCAGACTGATTAAACCGCATACAAAATCCGGAACAGTGATCCTTTTTGATAATGTCTTGTGGTATGGAAAAGTATTGGAAGAAAATCCGAAGCTGAAATCTACCCAATCTATCCAGGAATTAAATGATTTGGCGGCAAAAGACGAAGATTTTGAAAATCTTATTTTACCTTTGCGAGATGGAGTCAACTTTCTTCGCAGAAAGTAACTGAAATATTCAAGGATTAAACATTTAAAGAGAGATATATCGTATTTTTAATCTTTAAATCATTCAATCTTTAAATTGAAAATTAATGAATAAAGGAGTTTGTATTGTTACAGTAGCGCCGGTTCGTGCAGAAAATTCTGACAGAGCTGAAATTGTTACGGAAATATTGTTTGGAGAAAGTGCAGATATTTTGGAAGTAGATAAAAACTGGACCAAAATAAAAATGCATTATGATGGCTATGAAGGATGGATGGATACCAAGCAGCTGAAGCCTATAACAGACGAAGAGCTGGCCAAAAGAAAAGTGACTGTCGTTACCGAAGATTTTTCTTCCGTACTAATGAATGATGGTAAAACGTTACTTTCTATGGGTTCCGAAGTGGAGTTTCCGGTGGTAGCTTCAAGAAGAAGCCATGATGTGCGTGAAAGTATCGCTCTGACAGCAAAAGAGTTCCTGAATGTACCTTATCTTTGGGGAGGTAAAAGCTTCTTCGCAGTAGACTGCTCCGGATTTACCCAATTGGTTTACAAAATTCATAATATAAAAATACCCAGAGATGCATCACAACAGGCTGAGGTAGGGGAGCCGCTTACTTTCGTTGAAGAAACACAGCCCGGAGATCTTGCATTCTTTGAAAATGCAGAAGGGAAAATTATTCATGTTGGAATTATGCTGGAAAATCAAAAGATCATCCATGCTTCCGGAAAGGTAAGAATAGACACACTGGATTCCACTGGGATTTTCAACAAAGAAATGAATAAGCATACTCATAAACTGAGAGTACTGAAAAGTGTAATCTAATCCTAATTCAATCTCGATTCAATCTCGTCTGAAATGGAAAATATTCTTTTTACAATTTTTGATATTTTTAATTTTGGATTAGTCGTTTTTCTATGGTGGTTTACCCTGAAAAACTTTAATACATTGCCAGAGAGAATTCCTGTACATTTTGATATGGAAGGAAAAGCGGATGGATTTGGAGGTAAAAGGTATGCTTTTCTGATGCCTGTATTGGCTCTGGGATTATATGCTCTGTTCGTGTATGGCTTGAGACATCCCGAAGACACTAATTTCCCGGTAGAAATTACGGCTCAGAATATGAATGCTCAGTTTTTAATTATGAAGATTGGCCTGAGAATTCTTTTTTTGTTTTTAGCGGTTATTTTTATGAATATTCAGGACTATATGTTCAGATATGCCGTAGATGATCAGGCTAAACCGAGAATTACATTCGCAACCATCTTTTTATCTGTCGTGTTATTTACTCCTGCATTACTTTTTATTGCCCATCTATTCAAATGATACATTCTAAAGATAATTCAGAACATTATATCTGGGGAAGCCAATGTGACAGCTGGATTCTTAAAAATACCCGAAGCTTATCCGTAAAGCAGGAGAAAATGCCTGCAGGAACTTCAGAAAAACTACACTTTCATAAAGTGGCAGAACAGTTTTTCTATATTCTGAAAGGTGAAGCAGTATTCTATATCAATGAAGAAAAATTCCTGGTTGGGCAGGGTGAATCTATATCCATTGAGCCGGGAGCAAAGCATTTTATCTCCAATGAATCAAATGAAGAAATTGAATTTTTAGTCATATCAAATCCTCCCACGGATCACGACAGAATTGAAATTAAAGAATAAGTAAAATGGCTTTTTTATACAATATATTTATCAGTCTTCTTACCTTCGGTATGAAGGTTTTTGCCTTGATTAATGATAAAACTAAAAAAGGCGTTGAAGGAAGAAGTCAGTCTTTGAATAAAGTAAAGTCTGCATTTTCAAAAACAGATCAGGTAATTTGGATGCATGCTGCAAGCCTGGGCGAATATGAACAGGGATTACCTGTTCTGGAGAAATTGAAAGAGAATTTTCCTCAACACAAAATACTCGTGACCTTCTTTTCTCCATCAGGATATGAAAATGTGGTTAAGAAAAAACATATTGCAGACGTTATTTGTTATTTGCCTTTCGATAAAAAAAGTATTGTAAGAGAATTTACAGACCAATTTAATACTGAACTATTTTTTACGGTTAAATATGATTATTGGTATAACCTCCTTGCAGAACTGAAAAATAAAGGGACAGAGATTTATGTCATTTCTGCACTGTTTTATGAAAGACAATCTTTTTTTACTTCCTATGGAAAATGGTTTGTGAAGCAGCTTCAGAAAAATGTAGACTGGTTTTTTCACCAGACTCAGTTTTCCTTGGCCTTGGCGAAAAGCGTTGGATTAATGAAGTCTTCCGTAACGGGAGATACAAGATTTGACAGAGTAAAACAGCTGCGAGAAAGAAATAATCATGTAGATTTCATTGCAGATTTCAAAGGGGAAAGTAAAGCTGTTGTTTTTGGAAGTTCATGGCAGGCAGAAGAGAAAATAGCAGAAGTAGTTTCCCGTAAAAATAATACGGTAAAACTTATTATTGCCCCCCACGATCTGAAAAGAGTAGAGCATTTGAAAAATATATTCCCGGATGCCTTATTGTATAGTGAAATACAAAATACCCGGCCTTCAACTTTCAATACTCCAACTCTGATTATAGACAGCATTGGTTTATTATCAAAATTATATTCTTATGCAGATGTAGCTGTTGTAGGAGGAGGATTTCATGATGCGGGACTTCACAATATTCTGGAAGCCGCTACTTTTGGTGTTCCTGTGATCTTTGGAAATCATTACAAAAAGAATCCGGAAGCGGATGACCTGATCTCGGCCAATGGCGGAAAGTCTTTCCCTGACGAATATGCAGCTTCAGAATTTGTTTTATTTCTTACGAATGAGGATAACAGAGAAGAACTTACTGAAATGTCTCAAAATGCAGAAAAATTCGTAGACGGAAAACCTGATTCTACCAGAATGATTCTTCAGAAAATCCTATCGTAAAAATCCCTGGCTTTTAATGTCTTTCATAATCTGATCGATATTATCCGGAATTCTGTCACATTCAAACCAGTTGAAGTCAAGACCATTATTGATGCATAGCTTCTGGAGATAATGATTTTCTAAAACTTTATTCAGGGTATCATGAAGGTATTCATCAATTTCCATCCAGTAATCTTCATCCAGTTTTTTTACAAGAATTAATGACTTGAAAATTTTGTTGATGGTGTAAATATAAAGCTTGTAAACATTATCAAACCTTTGTCTGCTGAGATCACCATTATTTTCCAATACCTTATTCACGAGAAGAAGATTCAGGGAAACCTCTCCGAATTTATCGGTCGTTATTTTTACATGTTCCGTGATTTCAGCACTTATTTTTCGAACAGTAGACAGGAAATATTTAGCATTTCCCACATACTTTGAGGCCAAGAGCATCTGTTCCTTCACATGTTCTTCCATCGCGTTTCTTTTATCATCCGTGGTTTCCGGATCAATCAGTTCGAAGTAGAGTTTTTTAGATAATAATTTATCCTTTCTCAGGAGTCTGAAAATAAGTTTGTCCTTCTCCGTTCCGGAAAAAGCACTCAGAGCGGCTTTGAACTCTTTTGAATACTCCATTAATTGAAAATTTTCGAATATTTCAGAAATCCGTTTAATGCCCAGTTAGCCGTATAATACAACGATTTTACTGTGGAGAATCCCATGAAATCTTTATAAACAAGATATTGATCTTTAATGATGTTTTTTTTATTTCTTGAAACGCTGTTTTCACGCATCCTGTATTTGGCCAGTGTCTTTTTTACAGGAATCCCTTCCGGAATTACTTTTAAAAGATTCAGCCACATCACATGATCTTCGCGTTTACTTTTTACAGGGAATAAAAACTTGCCGACTCTTTGAGTGTCATACATTGTAGAAACCGGTGCCAGACGACATGTTTTCAGCAGATTGGAGAATGTAACCACTTTATCCGCCAAGAAATCTTTAAGTATAGGCTGAAGCTGTTCATCGCATCTTGAATAATTACAATAAACAAGTTCTGCTTTGTGCTCCTGCATATAATCCGTCATCATTTCCAGATATTCGGGATACCAGTAATCATCGGAATCCAGAAAGGCAATATATCTTCCCTGTGCTCTTTCCAGGCTGTTGTTTCTTGCATTTCCTGCGCCTCCGTTTTTCTCCAGTACCTGCAGTTTTATTCTGGGATCATTATATTTTCGGATGATCTCAACGGTATTATCTTTGGAAAGGTCGTCAGTAATGAGCCACTCCCAATTTTCATAGGTTTGGTTAAGAACAGACTGTATGGTTTCCTCGATAAATTCTGCAGAATTATAACAGGGAGTAATGATGGAGACAAGATCTTTCATTTATGTTTTTTAAACTGCTAAATTATAAAAATCTTTTTTCATAAAGATGCCAGGAGCTTATACCTACTGCAATTACCACCAACATACATACCAAAGCCATTACAAATGGATTGTAATCTTCAAACAATCCTAAAGTCTGGAAAGTCCTGATAATAGGGAAGTGGAAAATGTAGATTCCATAGGTGAAATCACCATATTTTCCAAAATTATTTAAGAATTTGAATGAATAGGCAACATACATTACGATAACTCCGATCATCATTGGAGAAAAAAGCTGAACTTTTAAAAATAAGTCAATCCACACAGTAACGAATGCAATAATGAAAATGATATTTTTATGCTGGATAAATTTATCGAAATTAAAGTAAATCAACATTCCAGGGATAAAATAGGATAATGTTCCAGGGAGCTGTTTGGCAATCGAAATTTTATTTAAAGATTCAAAATAATTGAGATAAATAAGTGATAAGAAGTATAGAATAACCAAACTTACATTTCTGTACTTATTATTTTTCCCGAAAAGCAAAAACAACAGAGGAACCGCAAAATAGTAGCACATTTCTATTTTCAGTGTCCATAGGGCTCCATTCACTGCTTGATTCCCAAAAACTCCGGGAAGCCAGGGTGCCTTAAAATTTAAAAATAATGAATTCCAAAATAGGTATTTATAAACTTGTGTATTGCTGAAATATTCAGTGAAGGAATAGGTACTTACCAGGCTTAATAAAATTGCGCATAAAAAAATAACCAATAAGTAGGCGGGAACAATTCTTTTGATTCTCTTTTTTAAATAGCTTTTCAGGCTTGAAGACCTTTCATAGCTCCTTGCAATAAGAAATCCGCTCACTGCAAAAAAGCCGAAAACAGCAATTTCTATAGGGCTATGCTCAAAAATCCTGAGGTCAGGAGAAGCGCTGAGTGTGCCAAGATGTCCCAGAAAGACAATAAAGGCAAGGAGAACACGTATAAAATCAAAATTGTTTCTCGTAATATCCTGCATTTGTATTTTGTTTCCTGCAAAAATAACTTTTTTAATAGAATGAACGATGCTCATGTATTCATTATTTGTTAAATAAAGGGAAAATGGGGTGTCCCTATTTTTAAATATATATAAATAATCGTCGATGAAATAATTTTTCATAAAAAATAGTAATATAAATCAAAAAAATTATAATTTTAGCGCTTGAAAAAATTGATCTATGAAGAAATTAGCATTACTATTTGCAGGTTTATCTTTGTTTGCTGCAGCTACAGGCTGTAATAGTGACAATGATACTGTTCTGGAAGCTCCTCTTGTTGGGACATGGCAACCGTTAAAAGAAGTAGTTACCACTGTAGAAGTTGGTGAAGACCCGGTTTCTAACACGATTACTTATACAGACTGTCAGAAAAAGACAAGATGGTGGTTCAGCGTTGATTCTAAGGGAGGGAAAACGAACTGGGGAGATACTGCTACCCCTGGTCAGTGTGCTATTCTTTCAGATATAAAATTCAATTATACTTATAATAAGGAAGGGAAGGACGTTCAGATGAAAATTCAGGGAATCGTAGAGCCGCAGAATGCAAAGGTGATTACTTTGGATGCAACAACGCTCAATCTTGCGGTAAGAGAGGAGACTCAGGATCCTACTATATTTCAGACAAGAACATATACCTTCAAGAGAGTTACTCAATAATAGTATATACTTCAGGATATAAAACAGATCTCATCTCCGGATGGGATTTTTTTGTTGAGGTAGAATTTGTAATTCATCATAATTTCAATTTCTATTTACTTTAAAATCATTAATTTTGTGAATCTTGACAAAAAGAAAAAATAATCAGTCTAACATATAACATATATATCAAGTGTTTTACGATCATCAGCAGATAGAAAAAAAGTGGCAGAAATACTGGGAGGAAAATCAAACCTATAAAACCTCTAATAACACAGACAAACCTAAGTTTTATGTACTCGATATGTTTCCGTACCCATCAGGAGCAGGACTTCACGTAGGTCACCCGCTGGGATATATTGCATCGGATATCTATGCGAGATACAAAAGACATCAGGGGTTTAATGTACTCCACCCGGTAGGATATGACAGCTTTGGACTTCCTGCTGAACAATATGCTATTCAGACAGGGCAGCACCCGGCTATTACTACAGAACAAAATATCAACAGATATGAAGAGCAGCTGAGAAAAATCGGTTTCTCATTCGACTGGACCAGAGAAGTAAGAACTTCAGACGCTTCTTATTATAAATGGACACAATGGATTTTTATCCAGTTGTATCATTCCTGGTATAATAAAAATACAGATAAGGCGGAGCCTATTGATTCTTTAATTCAGCATTTTGAAGAAAAAGGAACAGAAGGATTAAATGCCAATCAGAACGACGAATTAAATTTCACTGCAGAAGAATGGAAGAATGCTTCCGATATTGATAAAGAAGACATCCTTTTAAACTATCGTCTTGCTTACAGAGCAGAAACCACTGTAAACTGGTGCCCTGCATTAGGAACTGTATTGGCCAACGATGAAGTAAAGGATGGAAAATCCGAAAGAGGAGGATTCCCGGTTTTCCAGAAGAAAATGATGCAGTGGAGTATGAGAATTTCCGCATATTCTGAAAGATTATTACAGGGATTAAATACCTTAGACTGGCCGCAGCCGTTGAAAGATTCCCAGGAATACTGGATTGGGAAATCTCAGGGAGCACAGGTTCAGTTCAAAGTAGAAGGACATGACGAGACTGTTGAAGTATTTACAACAAGACCTGACACGATCTTTGGAGCAACCTTTATGGTATTGGCCCCGGAAAACCCTTTAGTGGAAACAATTACGACAGATGCTCAAAAAGTAGAAGTAGATACTTATATTGAAGAAACATCCAAGAAAACGGAGAGAGACAGAATGTCTGACGTGAAAAACGTGAGCGGAGCTTTCACAGGAAGTTATGCAATCAATCCTTTCAGCAATGAAAAAATGCCGATCTATATTTCCGACTATGTGTTGATGGGATATGGAACAGGAGCAGTAATGGCAGTTCCGGCACACGATGAGCGTGACCACAGATTTGCTAAGAAATTTAATCTTGAAATCAAGAAAGTGGTAGAAACGGAAGAAGATGTTCAGGAAAAATCCTTTGATTCCAAAGATTCCGTTTGTGTAAACTCTGATTTCTTAGACGGATTACATTATAATGAAGCGAAAGCAAAAATGATTTCCGAGATCGAAACGAAAGGAATCGGTCATGGAACAACAAACTACAGACAGCGTGATGCTATTTTCTCAAGACAGCGTTATTGGGGAGAACCAGTTCCTATATATTATAAGGATGGAATGCCTTACACGTTGCCAACTTCCGCTTTACCTTTGGAACTTCCTGAAGTTGAAAAATACTTACCTACAGAAGATGGAGATCCACCATTGGGAAATGCAAAAGAATTTGCATGGGATGAAGCTAACCAGAAAGTAGTAGCTACAGATCTTATTGATGACAAAACTATTTTCCCGTTAGAATTATCTACAATGCCAGGTTGGGCAGGAAGCTCATGGTATTTCCTTAGATACATGGATCCGAATGATGAAGAAACTTTTGTTAAAAAAGAGTTAGCAGATTATTGGGGACAGGTAGACCTATATATAGGAGGAAGCGAACATGCAACCGGTCACTTATTGTATTCCCGTTTCTGGAACATGTTCTTAAAAGACAGAGGATATATCAGCCATGATGAACCATTCCAGAAACTGATCAATCAGGGGATGATCTTAGGAATGAGTGCATTTGTATACAGAATTGACGGCACAAATCAATATGTGTCTAAAAATTTAGCTAAAGATTACCAGACTCAGCAGATTCACGTAGACGTATCCTTATTAAAAGGAACTTCTGACGAATTGGATACAGAAGCCTTCAAAGCATGGAGACCGGATTATGCAGATGCAGAATTTATTCTGGAAGACGGAAAATACATCACAGACCGTGAAGTAGAAAAAATGTCCAAGTCAAAATATAACGTAGTCAATCCTGACGATATCTGTGAAGAGTACGGAGCAGACGGATTAAGATTATATGAAATGTTCTTAGGACCGTTAGAACAATCCAAGCCTTGGAATACTCAAGGATTAAGCGGAGTATATGGTTTCCTTAAAAAATTCTGGAACCTGTATTTCAACGGAGACGTATTTGAAGTTTCAGACGAAGAACCTACAAAAGCGGAATACAAAGTTTTACATACCTTAATAAAGAAGGTAGTATACGATATTGAAAACTTCTCTTTCAATACTTCAGTGTCATCCTTTATGATTGCTGTAAACGAGCTTCAGAAAATAAAATGCAACAAGCGCAATATTTTAGAACCGCTTGCCGTTATCATTTCTCCGTATGCTCCTCACATCTGTGAAGAATTGTGGAGTTTATTAGGACATGGTACATCGATAGAATTTGAAAGATTCCCGGCATTGAATGAGGATTATCTGGTTGAAGACGAAATTGAGTATCCGGTAAGCGTAAATGGTAAAATGAAGTTCAAAATTTCACTTTCCGCTCAATTATCTGCCAAGGAAGTAGAAGATTTGGTGATTTCTAACGAGAAAATGCAACAGATTTTGGAGGGTAAATCCCCTAAAAAAATCATTGTAGTCCCTCACCGTATTGTGAATATCGTAATTTAAAAAAAAATTAACATTGGGAAATTAAAAAAAATGGGTGTCTTATTTTTATGATTTTTTAATTCAAATGTTAAATTTGGAAAAAATAAATAAAATAATTTAAAATAATTATTATTTCGAAATCGTATTAAAATTTCTTTATCAAAAAAAAGCAAAATGTTTAATTAAGACTCTTGCATTTTAATTAATTTTGCCTTTAATTTACACCCTGTAAAATTTTAAAACAATATAATTTAGTTAAATATGGAAATGAATGTTTCAAAAAATGATGAGCAAGTAGTTGCTAGAAAGGCAGGAGGTTTAAATCCAGCTGTTATTATTCCTATTCTATTTGCTATAGGAGTATGTATTTATTTATTCGTTCTTGGTAGCCCAGGAAACTTTAAGGATGCAGAAAAACTAGGAAGTGGTTCTGTAGCTTTTTCAAGTGTTGAAGGAAAAGACATTCACCCAGAATCGTTTTTAGGTATTATCTACAAAGGAGGGGTTATCGTACCAATCTTGATTACTTTCATGATTACTGTAATCGTTTTCTCTTTTGAAAGATATTTCGTTCTTGGTAAAGCAGCTGGAAAAGGAAACTTAGACAACTTTGTTGTACAGGTAAGAAGCTTACTAAACCAAAACAAAATCGACGAAGCTATCGAAGAGTGTGACAGACAACAAGGTTCTGTTGGTAACGTAGTAAAAGAAGGTCTTACTACTTATAAAGCACTTTCTCACGATACTACATTAAATAAAGAGCAGAAAATGGTAGCACTTAACAAAGCTATCGAAGAAGCTACTACTCTTGAGATGCCAATGCTTGAGAAAAACATGATGATCCTTTCTACTCTAGGTACAGTTGCAACCCTAATCGCACTACTTGGAACAGTAATCGGGATGATCAAAGCGTTCTTTGCATTAGGTTCAGGAGGTGGTACTCCAGATGCTGCTGCTCTATCTACAGGTATCTCTGAAGCCTTGATTAACACGGCATTAGGTATTGGTACTTCAGCAATCGCTATTATCCTTTATAACTTCTTTACATCTAAAATTGATGGATTAACTTACAAGATCGACGAGATCTCTATGAGTATCCAACAGTCTTTCGCTGAATTCAACTAAGAATTAGCAAGATATTTGCATTAGCAATTAAAAGAAGTTTAATTAAAAATATTTTATAATAATGGCGAGAGTCAAACCTAAAAGACATGGAGTAGTAACGGACATGACCGCAATGTGTGACGTTGCGTTCCTACTTCTTACGTTCTTTATCTTGACCACTCAGTTTAAAAAACCTGACGTGGAGCAGATCAAACCGCCATCTTCAATTTCGGAAAAATTGCTTCCTGATGCTAGTTTAATGACTATCAACGCTACTCCGGACGGAAAATTCTATTTCCAGCCAGTAGAAAATGCATCAGAAAGACTTGCTCTTTTGGATAAAATGGGACAAAAGTATGGGATTACTTTTGACAACAACCAAAAAGCTGCTTTCCAGAAAATTCAGGCAATTGGAGTTCCAATGAACCAACTTAAAGGGTATTTGGATCTGCCTGCAGATGAGCAGAAAAATTATAAGAGTCCTACAGGTATTCCTATGGACAGTACAAATAAGCAATTAATTGATTGGGTAAAAGAAAGTTTGAGCGTTAACCCTGACTACAAGTTGGCGATTAAAGGTGACGTTACAACAGAATATCCTAAAGTTAAAAGTCTATTTGAGGGTTTAAGAGATATTGATTTTCTTAAATTTTGGTTGATTACATCACAAGAAGGTAAACCTAACGAATAATATCGATAGAAATGGCAGAAGTACAAGTACAAGAAAAAGGCGGCAAGGGCGGCAAGGTCCGTTCCAAGAAGCAAAACACCAGAGTCGATATGACTCCGATGGTGGACTTGGGTTTTCTATTGATTACCTTCTTTATGTTCACAACTACGTTCAGTAAACCGAACGTTATGGATTTGGGTCTTCCGGCTAAACCGAAAGATGAAACAAAAAAACCACCTCCAACAGAAATTAAACTTTCTAACTCAATTTCTATCTTATTAGGAAAAAATAATAGAGTTTTCTGGCACCAGCAGGATGCTACATCCTTGAATGACCAAACTCTTATGGAAACTACTCTTGACAGAGAAGGAATTAGAAAAGTAATTCAGCAGGCAAAATCTAGAGCTGCAGATCAAACGAAATTTACCGTGATCATTAAGCCAACTGACGATGCTGTATATAAGAACTTTGTTGATATTCTTGATGAAATGGCAATTACCAAAAGTGAGCAGTACGGGGTTACTGATATCAAACCTTGGGAGAAAGCTATTTATGAGAAAAAAGTAGGAGGTGCTGCTGCACCGGCTGCTGCTACAAAGTAATTTAACCATAAAATTGTTATATCTAATCTATGGCAGATGAAAATGTATACGGTCAGAATCTTACTTTAGACGAGATCGTATTTGAAAATAGAAACAAGGAATATGGTGCCTATGATCTTAGACATCAGTATCCGAGACTTTTAACAAAGTCTTTTATTATCGGAACAGCATTATTCCTTTTGGCAGCTTTGTCTCCGTTCATCTATCTTACGATTAAAAATCTTACAGCTCCGCCTAAGCAGGAAGTGAAGGCAGATCTTGTAGATATTATCGAAGAAGATCCGATTATCGAGCAGCCTAAAGAAGAAGAACCACCTCCACCACCACCACCTCCAAAAGAAGAGGAGAAAATTGAGGTAATTCAGAACGTAGTTCCTGAGCCTGTAAAAGCTCCGAAAATTGAAACTCCACCACCACCGATTTCTAAGCAGTTGGAAACTACAACTGGTTTACAGAATCAGGAGGGGGTAAAAGCTCCGGCTTATACACCACCACCGCCGCCACCATCTACAGGTACTAAAGCTAGTACAGTAGAAGTGAAAGCGAACAACCCTAACGAGATCTATAAAGATGTTGACCAGTCTGCAGAATATCCTGGAGGTATGGGAGCATTGAGAAAGTTCTTGGGTGATAACTTTGATACTTCTTTGATGGAAGGAGGTGAAGGAACACTTAAAGCGAAGCTTAAGTTCGTTGTAGAAAAAGACGGTACTGTTTCGAATGTAACGATTGAAGAGAAATCTCCAAACGGCGACTTCAACAGTGAAGCGATGCGTGTAGTTAAGAAACTTAAAAAATGGACTCCTGCGAAAAGAAACGGGGAGAGCGTTAGATCTTACTATAGCGTACCATTTACTATGAACTTTGAATAAGACTTATTTATTCAAAATATAAATAAAAAGAGAGGCTTATGCTTCTCTTTTTATTTTTTTTGGTATTTTTGTTACATGATGTTCAATTGGTTATCCCTGGTTACGGGATTGTTTTATATCGTTTTAGGAATTGTAGTGATTGTCTACAAATTCTTCTTTACTATTTTAGAGCCAGCTGTTGCTTATGCATTGGGAGTGGTGCTTATTATTTATGGTATTTTTAGAATTTACAGGGCGATCTCAAGAATTAAAAAATCGAGAAATGAAGAATAGTTTCAAGCTTGCAGTAATTTTTGTATTGACTATGATGCTTGCAAGCTGCAAAAAGGAGAAAAACACTCCTTCTTATCACAAAGGTGATCTTACAATTTTTACTGACGAATCTTTTCAAAGCGTTACAGAAGCATTAGCTGACGGCTATATGATCAACTATCCTGAGACACACATCAAAGTAGAAACCAAGAAAGAAGATTTAGGACTTCTTGATCTTTTGAAAGGAAGTGCTAAAGTGGTAGTAATGTCCAGAAATCTTAATCCTGAAGAAATAAAAACATATGAGGAAAGAACAGATTTAAAGTTTCTTCCTGCTAAATTTGCTGCAGATGCAGTAGTTTTTGTTGTTCCTAAAGATTCTCCGAAAGAAAGTATTTCAATAGAAGAAATCAATAGCGGGTTGATGTCTGATAAAAAGGAATTTATTTTTGATGGAACGAACTCCAGTAACCTGAATTTTGTTGCTGAGAAATTAAAAAAACAGCCAAAAGACATGAAATTTTCCATTATTCCGGGAAATCAGAAGATTATAGAGGAGTTAGGAAAATATCCCGATAAAATAGGCGTTATTGGATTGAATACTTTTAGCCGTCCTTATGATAAAACGTCTGAAAAATTGAGAGAGATGGTGAAGATTCTTCCTGTGGTTGAGAAAGGAAAATTATACAATGCGGATTTTGAAGGACTTCGTACAATGAAATATCCGTTTACAAGAGTGCTTTATTTCCTGATTAACGAGGGTAATTTTAATATTGCCAATGGATTTATAAGATTTTCATGTACCCATTTAGGTCAAAAAATTGTACAGAAAGAAGGGTTGCAACCTTATAATATTTATAAGAGAGAAGTGCAGATGCGTTAAAAAATATTAAATTCACAATTTATCCTCATTAAAAATTTTGATTTGGTCTGAAAATTGTGTAGAATAAAACTCAATTATTTGAAAATATAAAATGAAAGATATAATGAATATGAATGTAAAGAAGATTGCTTTTGGAGCAGCCGTGGTATTTTTTACCGGTTTTGCCTCTGCACAGACATTGCAGGATGGTATCAACAGTATAGACAGTGATAAATTTGCGCAGGCAAAAACAAACTTCACTGAAATGATCGCTAAAGAGCCCACAGCTGATAACTACTTCTATTTAGGAAATACTTTCTTAAGACAAGGAGAGCCAGATTACGCTAAAGCAACTGAAAATTTCAATAAAGGCTTAGCGGCTGATGGTAAAAGCTATCTGAACAAAATTGGTTTAGCTGCTGTTAAATTGGGTAAAGGTGATAAAAATGCCATTGCTGAAATTCAGAAAGTAGTTACTGATTCAAGAGAAAAAGATGCTGAAGTTCTTTTCAGAGCAGCAGAAGCTTTAACTCTATTCGAGAAAAACAGTTCACCTGATCTTGCTATTCAGTTTTTGACTAAAGCTATCGAGAAAGCTGAGAAAAAAGGAGTTCCTGCACATTATTATTATACATTAGGAGACGCTTACAGATTGAAAAGATCTCCAGGAGAAGCAATGTCTGCTTACGACAAGGCGTTACCTGTAGCAAAAAATAAAGCTTCAGTTTACACGAGAATGGCTACTTTATGGATGGCTGCTCAAGTGTGGCAAAAAGCGAAAGAAAGCGTTGATAAAGCAATTGCTGTAGATCCTACATACGCTCCTGCGTACAAAGCATTGGCTGGTTACGATATCAGATACCAGCAAAATGCAAAGGCTACTCAAGACCTTATCAACTATACAAAATATGCTGACGAAGATCCATATACCCAGTTAGAAATTGCTAAATTATACTTCACCAATGAAGATTATGCAAACTCTAAAATGGTATTAGATAAGATTTTTGATAAAATTGATGATCCTATCAAATTCAAATTGAGAGCTTATAATGCATATGCAGATAGAAATTATGCAGACGCCAAGCAAAATATGGATACTTTCGTTTCTCAGGCAGAGAAAACAAGAGTATTGCCTGCAGACCAAGGTTTACAGGGACTTATTGCTGCTGGTTTAGCAAAAGATGAAAAAGATGCTGCTAAAAAATCTGCTTTAATGGCTGAAGCTCAGCAAAAAGTAGGTATTGCAAAAGCTGCTAAGGATGAAACAATGAAGTGGGATCTTGAATTAGCAAACATCGCAGGTGGTGGTGGAGCTTCTCAGGCAGAAGCTGACAAAGGACCTACTAATCCTGAAATTGAAGCATTGAAACAGAAAGTTGCTGCCAACAGCCAGGATTCTGATTCATTATTTAAGTTAGCAACAGCTTATCAGGATGTTAAAAACTGGAATGGAGCAATTCTTACATGGCAAAAAATGTCAGCACTTCTTCCTGATTGGGCTCCGGCTTATTACAGCCAGGGATATTCTTACCAGCAGGCAGGAAACAATGAAGCAGCAAAATTGGCTTATGAGAAATTCATCAGCACAGTAAAACCTGCTGATCAGGAAGCTAACAAACAGACCCTTGCTTACGCTTACTTTGCAGTAGCATATATGAGTAAAGATTCTGATATGGCAAAAGCAAAAGATTATGTAGCTAAATCTTTACAGCTAGACCCTACTTATCAGGATGCTGTAAAATTAAATGCAGAAATCAACAAGTAATTTAAAATTTAAATTATAGATATTAAAACTTCCCATTCGTAATGTTTGGGAAGTTTTTATTTTAAACTTATCTTTGATTTTATGAAAACTGATATACTTGCTTTTGGAGCGCATCCTGACGATGTAGAACTTGGATGTGGCGGAACTATTGCTAAAATGGTTTCTGAAGGAAAAAAATGCGTTGTTGTAGATCTTACCAGGGGAGAGCTTGGAACAAGAGGTACAGATGAAACCAGAAAGACTGAAGCAGCAGATGCAGCCAAAATCTTGGGGCTTTCCGCAAGAGAGAATCTTGGAATGAAAGATGGATTTTTGGTAAATTCCGAAGAATATCAAATGAGGATTGTAAAAATGATCCGCAAATACAGGCCAGAAATCGTCTTGGCTAATGCAATTGATGATAGACACCCGGATCACGCAAAAGGAGCGAAATTAGTGTCAGATGCGTGCTTTTTGTCCGGACTGAGAAAAATTGAAACCGTACTGGAAGGCGAATCTCAGGAAGTGTGGAGGCCAAAACATATTTTTCATTATATTCAGTGGAAAGATATTAAACCGGAATTTGTTATTGACATTTCAGAATACCTGCCTAAAAAACTGGAAGCTTGTATGGCGTACAAAACTCAGTTTTATGACCCAACTTCTAAAGAACCTGAGACTCCCATTACCACAAAAGACTTTTATGAAAGCTTAACCTACCGGGCACAGGATTTAGGGCGGTTATCGGGAGTTGCTTATGCTGAGGGCTTTACGTCTGAAAGATTAATTTCTTTGAAAAATTTTGATGGAATTGTTTGGTAGTTGAGGAAATTGTCCTATATTTGCACTCAGAAAACGGTGATTGTAGCTCAGTTGGTTAGAGCGTCGGATTGTGGTTCCGAAGGTCGTGGGTTCGAGACCCATCATTCACCCAAAGAAAGTACACTTTTTGAAAGTGTACTTTTTTATTTTGTACTAATTTCAGCAGTCGTTGAAAGTTTCTTTTTTTACTTTTTTCTCTAAAATTTTTCACGTATTAAGTTTATAATCTTGAGCCAACGTATAAAAATGGTATTCTTTGATCCTTTAAAATAAATTCACGGATTGATGATTGAAACTTTTATATTTGTCTAGCCGGCTTCAAGGGAAATATTTCTCTTTAAGATGATCTCAAAAATCAAAACTATTACTATGAAAAAACTCTTTACAATTCTCACGTTATTATTTGTTCTACAGTCTTATGCTCAATCTTACTATAAAAATCTATTTGATGAGAAGCAATATGATGTAGTACCCCTTAATTCAACAAGTCCAAACCAATTAGAATTTTCATGGATTGTATCTGCTCATATGGAAGCATTGGTATTGATGTACGAAAAGACACATGATCCAAAATATGCTAATGTTTTAATAGGGACTATGGGTAACGTGATTGATAGGAGAGATGATCTTAGAGATCAATTACCAACCAATATAGGTGTAAGTAATATTTCCGATTACCGTGGAATTTCTGGTGCTGCATGGTCAACTGATCATTATAATACAAATCCAGGTGATGGAAAAACTTATGCTCATGTGGTACATAGTGCTAATATAACTTATCCAATGGCTAAGTTTGCAGCTATTATTAAAAAGAATAGCTTACTTCAAAACATTCTGTATCAATCAGTATGGCGTTATAATAATATGACTTTTATCGCTATTGCTGATGACCTTATACAAAAAGTAATCGAAACGCTTCATTATCATGAAGGTCAATGGTTTACTCAATCTGGTAATATAGGTTATTATAAAGAACGGAATGATAATCCGCCAATAGATAACGATGGTGAAATTTTACCTTTTAATATGCAAAGTGCAATGGGAAGAGTATTGGTACAGATGTATAGGGCAACAGATAACCCGGATTACCTAACAAAACTTACCCAAATTGCTAATTTTTTAAAAGCAAATACCTCATTTAATACTAATCTAGGGTCCAATAGCTGGACATATTGGAAAGTAAGTACTTTGCGGGAAGATATTTCTCATGGTGGTTTAACTGTATCTTTTCCCTATGAGTGCCGTAAATATAATATTTCTAACGGGGGAGCACTTATTTATACAGATTCAGATATGCAAGCCTATGCTAATACCTTAACGAAAGATATTTATAGGGCTCCTTTGTATATAAATAATGGAGTGAACTATTCTCTGATACCCTGGAATTTAAAATATGGAATTCCTAGTGGTGTAGACCTAAGTACTTACACTTGTTTCCAGTGGGCAGGTTTATCTGAATATGATAAAAAAATATATCAGCTACTTGCTGAAATACAGACTGCAGAAAAATATTATATGCCTTTACAACCTGAAAATTTCCCTTTAGTGGTTGCCTATCTAGCTTATTATGAAAACTTGATTGTACCTGTCAATACGGAACATGGATGGGGAGAGGGTTCAGACTGGAGAGGAGTTGCAAGCGGTAATTTTGATGGAGATGATGCTAATGAATTTGTTGTCATCAGAAATTATGATGGAATGATAGGTACTATGGAACCTTTTGAGAAAAAATTTCATTCCGTTACAAACGACAAATATTATAATAATCAATATGATTGGAAAGGTATAGCAGCCGGAGATTTTTTTGGTGATAATAAAAGTGAAATTATAATATTAAGCAATCATGCTGATCCTGCTAATAATGGTGTTTATATTTTAAAAATTGAAAATAATAATATTGTTGAACATACAAAATCTATAGGATGGAATGCGCAATCTGATTGGATAGGAGCTGCTGCTGGAAATTTTATTACCGGTGGGAAAGATGATTTTATTGCTGTCAAAAATTTAAATAAAGAAGTACTTGTTTTTGATTTTAACGGAACTACTCCTCAATTGGTTCACACTAATGCTCTGAATCTACCCGTAAATTCTAAAATTACAGCAGTAGCATCAGGTAATCTTGACGGTCTTGGTAAAGATGAGATTGTGTTGCTTGTGGATGCTGAAGATGCTGCTTATAATGGAATACATGTTTACAGTGTGGACGATAATGGTGTAATGACAAAAATAACCCAATCTACAGGAGGGGGCTTAGCTTTAGAATGGAGAGGATTAGCTGTTGGAAATCTTGATGGTAATGGAGCGGATGAAATTATTGCTCACAGAAATTTTGATGGAGAGTATGCAGTGTATAAATTAAATGGGAATACTTTGGCTAGTGGAGATGTTGAAAGATTTCCTGTGCTCCAAACCAAAAATAATATAATGTGTTTCGGTAATTTTGATACCAGTTCACAAAATGAGGAGCTGGTTACTCTCAGAAAAGATGGAGGTATCGTAATGTTTTCTGCTACAAAAGTTATCAGAGGTAGCTCTAATAGCAATAAGCATTCAAATGATCCTTGTCAGAATGAGCTTCCGAATAAGTTATTTAGTTTTCTGAAGCCTGTTACCTTTGATGGGCAGGTAGTAAGGTAAATTTAAAAAAATAAATAACATAAGGTTTTAGGGTTCTAAAATTCCTATTATCATACATAAGTACACTTGAAAAGGTGTACTTATTATTTTTGTACAACTTGTGAATCAGGTAATAAAATTAGTAACAGGGAAAGAAAACCTTTATATTTGTTTCTACTAAAATCATGAAAAAAAATCTTTGAATTATTCTGAATCAAAAAGTACTTAATATGAAGAATCTGTTTACTATAATTATTGTACTAGCTGCATTAAAATCTTATTCTCAATCAAAGCCTCAATCTTATTATCAAACGTTATTTGATGACAAAGGGTATGATAAATCAATACGGTATTCAACGGATGAAAACAGACTTGAGTTCTCATGGGGATTGCCCGCTCAAATGGAAGCGTTGATATTAATGTACGAAAAGACGGGTGAAAAAAAATATGCAGAAACACTAATCAAGTGTATAGGAAACGTAATTGACCGAAGAGACGATCTCAGAGGACAGTTACAAGGATTGAGAAAAGTTTCCGATTATAGGGGAGTATCGGGTGCTGTTTGGTCTACCAATCATTATAATGAAATAGCAGACTCAGGATCTCCTTATGCCCATTTGGTGCATAGTGCTAATATACTGTATCCCATGGCTAAGTTTGTTGCAATAGTTAAAGCGAAAGGTTCTGATGTCCAAAATTTGATTTCAGATCCACAGGGACGCTATGGTAAACAAACATATAAACGTATTGCTGATGATATAATACAAAAAATTAATGAAACACTTGACTTTCATGAAGATCAGTGGCAAACAGAATCTGGTGGTATAGGTTATTATAGAGAAAGAGATAATAACCCTCCTATAAAATATGCAGGCAAAACCTTACCTTTTAATATGCAAAGTTCGATTGGAAGGGTGTTTGTCCAAATGTATAGAGCGACCTCTCAAGATAGATATCTTACAAAATTGATTGGATTGTCAAATTTTTTAAAATCAAATACTTTTTTCAATAAGAATTTACAATCTAATATTTGGAAATATTGGGGAAATACAGACTTGTATGAAGATATTCCCCATGCTGGTTTAACGATAAGTTTTCCCTATGAATGCTATAAGTATAATATTTTGTATAAAGGAAAACCTATATACTCACTTTCAGATATTCAATACTATATCAATACGTTTATGAAAGATATATACCAGTTTCCTTTATCTGTAAATATGGGAGTAAATTACAATAAAGAATCTTGGAATATTAAGTCTAATAATAAAATCGGAGACTCACCCTATGGTAATTATATTAACTATATGTGGCTTTATCTTTCAGAATATGATAAAAGGCTTTATCAAAGAATTGCTGATTTGCTGGCTGCTAAGAACTACTATGAGAAAATAGAGGTAGAAGGTTCTTTTTTAACAGTGGCACTCTTAGCTAATTTTGAAAATCTTATCGTACCCGTAAATACAGACCATAGTTGGAATAAAACGTCTGATTGGCAGGGAGTAGCAAGTGGTAATTTTGACGATGATAGCGAAGATGAGTTTGTTGTTGTAAGAAATTCTGATGGTATGATAGGGGTTAGAGAACCTTATAATAAAGAATTTCGTTCAGTGGCAAATAATAAATATTACAATGGAAAATATAATTGGAAAGGGATAGCTGCCGGTGATTTTTTTGATGATAATAAAAGTGAAATTATAGCATTAAGTCATCATGCTGATCCCGAATATAATGGACTTTATGTTTTAAAAGTTGAAAACAAGGATATTATTGAAAAAGTAAAATTTACAGGATTAAGTACTAAAGCGGATTGGGTAGGAGTAGTTGCAGGGAACTTTATTAGCGGAGGTAAAGATGAGTGTATAGTCGTAGGAAATGCTAATAAAGAAGTATTAGTGTATAAATTCAATGGAACGCATGTTCAGGTTGTTTATACTAATGCTCTCAATCTTCCAAAAAACTCCAAAATTACAGCAGTGGCCGCGGGTAATCTGAATAATGATTTAAAGGATGAGATTGTCCTTGCAATAGATTCACCAGATGCTGTGCACAATGGGATATATGTTTATAATATAGATGATAAAGGAATTGTAACAAAAATTGCACAATCAGTAGGGAGCGCTCGTGTTGAATGGAAAGGATTGGCTGTTGGAGATATTAATGGAGACGGGATTAATGAAGTTATTGCCCATAAGAATTCTGATGGAGAATATTTAGTTTATAAATTGACTAAAAATGGGCTGTCTACTTTGGGCTCTGAACGCTTTCCAATATTACAGACTAAAGATAATATCATGTGTTTGGGTAATTTTAATTCTCAATTTAAAAATGATGAATTAATTACCCTGCGAAATGATGGAGGGGTTGTTTTATTTTCTGCTGCAAAAATTATCCGGAATACTAATAATTCAACAGGTTTACAACAAAAATAAAATCTTTGCCAAACTATAAAAAGTGTTTATAAAAAATCCTGTCTTAGCGCATAAAAAAAGCATCTTTTTCAGATGCTTGTGTTTTTAGATATTCTTTTTTAAACCTCGTCGTCAGAATCTATTGTGTAAGATCTGCTTTTGAAGTCTTTGTCATGTTTTTCTGAAATTACATCCTCACCCTTTTCATTAATGATGAAATCTGTGGACTCATTAAACATCTCCTGGAAACTCTTAAAATCTTCCTTGTAAAGGTAAATTTTATGCTTCTCGAATGTAGCTTCCCCATTCTCTCCGAAATTCTTCTTACTCTCAGTGATTGTAAGATAATAATCTCCTGCTTTCGTCTCGCGCACATCAAAGAAATAAGTTCTTCTCCCTGCTTTTAACACCTTCGTGAAAATCTCATTTTCATGGCGTTCCTTGTATTCACTCATTGTTAGATATTTTTTAATCTTGTTAAGAACAAATATAAAAGAATTCTTTTAATCACAAAATTTTTTTTATGATTTATTTAACAATTGAGAATGAAATGGCTAAGCGGTTACAGAATTGGCAATTTCGGTTAGGTTGATAATCTGATGGGCTTTTTGTGCGCTAGACTCTCTGTGTGTGATAATTATGGAAGTTGCGTTACTGATTTTTTTGTCAATATTTTCCAGAATATTCTGCTCCGTTTCTGTGTCTAAAGCGGACAGAGAATCATCAAAAATAATGATATTAGGATCCTTAATTAAGGCTCTTGCTATACAAATTCTTTGCTTTTGCCCCCCCGAAAGCATGACTCCGCGTTCACCTACAAGTGTTTTATATTGGTCTTTAAACTCTATAATATTTTTGTGAACATCTGCAATATTGGAATACTCTACTACTTTCTCATGAGAAGGATGATCAATGGCAAAACCAATATTATTTTCAATAGAATCAGAGAATAAGTAGCTCTCCTGAGGAATATATCCGATAAAGTTTCTGTAGTTCTCCAGATTATGGTCTTTCAGGTTTTTACCATCAATTAAAATTTCCCCTTCTGTAGGATCTATTAATCGGCATAATAGCAAGGCAATTGTTGATTTTCCACTACCGGTTTTCCCCATAATAGCTAATGATTCTCCGGCTTTTACTTTAAAACTTAGATTGTCCAGGGCTTTGATCCCTGTATTTGGATATACGTAAGAGACATTTCTGAATTCTATATCTCCCTTGATTGGATAGTTTTCAAAATTAGTGTTAATAATCTCCGATTTTTTATCCATAAATTCATTGATCCTCTGCATGGATGCTTCAGCTCTCTGGTTGACAGAAGTTACCCAACCTACCATGGAAAAAGGGAAAATCAGGGTGTTGATATACATAAAGAAATCAGCAATCTTACCAATGCTTAATTCTCCGGCAATATATTTTGTACCTCCAATCCAGATAATAGCAACATTTAATAATCCGATGACAAAAAGAATAATGGTGAAGAAATAGGCTTCTGTTTTAGCAAGATCTAAAGCTTTATTCTGATAATCGGTGACTTTGATTCCGTAGTTTTTTTCAATGTATTTTTCTCTGGCGAAAAATTTTACCACACGGATTCCGGAAAAACTGTCCTGAACAAAAGTTGAAATCGCAGACTGGCTTTTCTGCATGATCTTTGATTTTTTATTGATAATAGAACTTACCTTATAAATGGCAAAAGATAAAATAGGAAGTGGAAGTAAAGTCCACATCGTCATGGAAGCATCCGTTTTTACCATGTAAATAGCTGTAATAATTACCAGTACAATGAGGTTGGCTACATACATTACCCCGGGACCAAGATACATTCTTACTGCCACCACATCTTCACTTAATCTGTTCATCAAGTCTCCGATAGTAGTTTGTTTATAATCCGTTAAAGATAAATCCTGATAATGTCTGTAGATTTTATTTTTAAGTTCGTATTCTATTCTTCTGGATGCAACAATGATGGTCTGTCTCATCATAAAGGTAAAGAATCCGGTTAAAAGAGAACATCCTACAATAATTCCAACATAAATCAGAACCTGATTGTTAAAGCCAAGATTCCCATTTTTTGTAAGTTCATCCACAGATTTTCCTACAAACTGAACCTTATATATATTAAAGAAATTACTGGCAATGATAAAGAGTACCCCCCAAAACAATAGTATTTTGTGTTTCCAAAAATAGGGGTTTAAGGTTTTAAGCGCTTTCATATAGTTGCACAAAATTACAAAAATGTCATCACACTACGAATTTCATCAATTTTAAATTTCGTATCTTTGCAGCCATAAAAAAGCTCTTTGAATGTTAGGAAGACGACAAATCCGTGAAAAAGTAGTACAGACCGTGTATTCTTACTACCAAAATCCTGTAAAATTTGATGTTTTAGAGAAAAACATGTTTGCCGGGATAGAGAAAATCTATTATCTATACATCTATCAGCTCAACTTTTTGGTGGGTTTGAAAGATTTGGCAGAAAATCAGATCGAAATTGGTAAGAATAAATTTCTTAAAACTGATGCTGATATTAATCCTAACCAAAAATTCATCAACAACCAGGTATTGCTTAAGCTGGAAGAAAATCCTGAAAGATTATTTTTTACAGGGCAGCACAAGCAGTTGAAATGGGATATGCATGATGATTTATTGGTAAAAACTTTCCAGAGAATTACTGCTGGGAAACGTTATCAGGATTTCATGAAAGAAGAAGGATATTCTTTTGAAGAAGATCAGAAATTTATAGGTAAATTATTTCTAAGGTATATTGCTGAAAATGAAGATTTTCATGACTATTTAGGTGATAAGGAACTTTCATGGTATGATGATATCCATATCGCCAATTCAATGGTACAAAAAACAATCGGTTTCCTGAGAGAAGATGAAGAAAGCAGAACTTTGATCAAAATGATTAAAGATGAAGAAGATAAAACATTCGCTTCAAAATTGCTAAGAGATACCCTGAATAACTGGGAAAACAATGAAAAGAAACTGGAAGAAAGACTGGAAAACTGGGATCTGGAAAGAGTTTCTCTAATGGATAAAGTAATTTTATCTACAGCCATTGCAGAGCTTGATAACTTTGCTTTCACACCTTCAAGAGTGATCATTAATGAATATATTGAAATTGCAAAAGTATTTGCTACAGACCGTTCCAATATCTTCATCAATGGTATTTTAGATAAATATTGTAAAGATCAAAATAGAATATAAAATGAAAAAGACGTTATCAATTATCGCCTTGTCAATTATAGGCTTTGGGTTAGTTTCATGTAAAAAAGAAAACAAAGAAACTCAAAGTGCTGAAACTTCAACTATTGATTCTGCAGCTGTTGCCGCTCCGGTTACCACTGATTCTGCAGCAGCACCTGTAGCAGGTGAAACAGTTGCTCCGGTTTCTAACGAACCATCTACTTCTGTAGCTTTATCTGAAAACAGCTTCGATTTTGGAAAAATCAAAAAAGGAGATAAAGTAGAGCATGTATATGAAATTACCAACACAGGTAAAAACCCATTGATTATTTCTGAAGTGAAGCCAGGATGCGGATGTACAGCTCCTGATTTTACAAAAGAGCCTATCATGCCTGGTAAAAAAGGAAAAGTTACTTTACACTTCGATTCTTCAAGCTTCGACGGAAACGTTCAGAAGTATGCAGACGTTTTTGCTAATGTAGAAAAAGCTCCAATCAGATTAACTTTCACGGCGAACATTCAGCCATAATATTTTAAATATGTTGACACTATTTTTACAGGCACAGGGTGGTTCTTCACCTATGATGCTGATCATGATGGGGGTAATGTTTGTAGGATTTTATTTCCTGATGATCAGACCTCAAATGAAAAAGCAAAAGCAGGAGAAAAACTTTCAGGAAAACCTTAAAGTGGGAACAAGAGTAGTTCTTACATCGGGCCTTCACGGAAGAATTGCTCAGGTTCAGGATGACGGTTTTGTTATCGAAACATTATCCGGAAAACTGAAATTCGAAAAAGCAGCAGTTTCAAGAGAAATGACTGAGGCTCGTTTTGGAGATAAAGCAAAAACTGCTGAAAAGGCAGATGACAAAAAAGAAACAGCAACTGAAGAAAAGAAATAATTCAGTCTGAAAATATTAAGCTGCGGCGGGTGAACTTTGTTCACCCGCCGCAATTTTTTATACACTGGTTTGAGAAAATTGTATCCATTTGTGAAAAGCAATTAGTGAAATTAGTGTTTAATAAAAAATTATCTTTGCTTCATGAAGCAAAACACAAACAAAACGGTTCTTATTCTGGGAGCCAATTCAGATGTAGCGAAACAATGTATAATACAATATGTTGAAAAAGGATTTTCCGTAATTGCAGCTTCCAGGAATATAAACTCTTTGAATGATTTTATTGGATCAAACAATCTGGACCGCTCCAAAGTTTCTGTTTTGTATTTTGATGCTGCAGATTTTGATTCTCATCATCAGTTTTATTCCAGTCTTTCTGTACAACCTCATATTGTGGTTTATTCCGCAGGTTTTTTAGTAGACAATCAAAAGGCGCTGGCTGATTTCAAGGGAGCCAGACAAATGATGGAAGTCAATTATATGGGGGGAGTTTCTATCCTGAGTATTATTGCAATGGATAAAAGCAATACCAACCTGGAAAGAATAATCGGACTCTCTTCCTTGTCAGGAGTAAGAGGAAGAAAAAGTAATTTTGTCTACGGAAGCACAAAGGCTGCATTTACTCAGTTTCTTGCGGGATTGAGACAGGAACTAGCTTCCCGAAAAATAATTGTGAATGCCTTGGTTATTGGTTATATCAGAACAAAAATCAACGAAGGGCTGGAACTGAATGAATTTCTGATCATGGAGCCGGATTATGTGGCGAAATTTATTGTCAATGCTGGAAATTCCTTTACCATTGTTCCGAATTTTAAGTGGAAAATTATCTACCATATTCTTAGGCTTTTACCGGAAAGTCTGGCTGCAAAATTACCTTAGAGAATGTTTCTTGATATTATTTTCTTTGAAAACACTCACACTTCGGTATCGTTTTTGTAATTCTATGATCCAAAAATTATTTCTTCCTGCAAGATTCAATTTCTGAATGATTATTGAGTAAAGCAGAAATATTCTTTTCTGCTGTCAATCTATTTTTAAGGATAAAATATAATTTACTTTCACTCTACAGTGCAAGGTGAATTTCTTTTTTTTTCCAGATCCTGCAGAAGATGTCAATGCTTCATTGATATAAATAGTAAAACACATAGTATAAAATGGACGATTTAGAACTGAACAAGATTCAACAACACTGGGATACCTTAATTTCTTCAGCAATTTCATGGGCACCGAGAATCTTTACTGCAATCATTTCTGCATTATTAATTTATCTTATCGGATCATGGATGATCAGAATGATTAAGAAACTGGTGGAAAAAGCTTTCAAAAAAAGAAATATGGAAGCTTCACTGCAGCATTTTCTTTTAAATATTATCAACTGGGGACTTAATATTCTTTTGTTTATTGTAGTTGTAACGCAGCTTGGAGTACAAACCTCTGCATTTGTTGCAATGATTGGTGCCGCAGGTTTAGCGGTTGGTTTAGCTTTACAGGGGTCCTTAACAAATTTTGCAGGCGGAATCTTAATTCTACTATTAAAACCTTTTAAGATTGGTGATTTTATTTCTACCAATTCAGGGGTTTCAGGGACTGTAGATGCTATTGATATTTTTCATACAAAACTGATCACCCCACAAAACCAGCTGATCGTTATTCCTAACGGAGTGGTTTCAAATAACAGTATTACCAATTTTACCCAACTGGGTACAAGAAGAACATCACTGGATATCGGAATTGCCTATGATGCAGATCTTAGACATACCAAGGATATTTTAATGAATGTTATTAAGAATAATCAATATGCTCTTGCAACACCTGCTCCACAAGTGGTAGTTACTGAATTGGGAGACAGTGCTGTCAATGTATCTGTAAGAGTAAGTGCTTCCACTGAAAATTTCTGGACGATGAATGAAGAACTAATCATCGGTTGTAAAGAAGCTCTCGATAAAGCTGGAATCGGAATACCTTTTCCTCAAAGAGATGTGCATATTTACAATCAATAATTATATTTAATTTTTTTAAGAAACTCCTGCGTTATACTATGTGGGAGTTTTATTTTATTCCATATTCTGCAGGAGTTCCAACGCCTTCATCATATCAATTCCCTTACCCAAAACCGGTTTAAACAAATCTCCTTTCTCCTTAATTCTGTCAAGGGCATTGTTAATAGTAAAATCTGTTGGTTTCACACCAGGCTTCAACTCATCCCAATCCAAAGGCATAGAAACGGAAGCACCTTGTTTAGGTCTCAGGCTGTAAGCACTTGCCAGAGTCTGCCCCGTTCTGTTTTGCAGGTAATCAAGGTAAATTTTTTTGTTATCCCTTTTTTGAAGACTTCTTTCCAACGTGGTAATCTTAGGCAGTTTTTCGTTTACCTGTTTCATGAGAATATGGGCGAAATCTTTTACCTGGTCAAAATCATAATGAGCTCCCATAGGAATATAGATATGAATTCCTGTACTTCCGGAAGTTTTACAATAGCCTTTTATTTTAATAGTTTTTAAAACTTCATTCACCTGAAGTGCTGTTTCAATCACCTCATCAAATGTATTTTTTGAAGAAGGGTCAAGGTCTAAAACCAGATAATCTGGATGCTCAAGATCTGGTAAAGAACTGTTCCATGGATTGAAATCAATGCAGCCTAAATTATTAAGATAAGCCATAGTAGCTTTGTCATTACAGTAAATATAATCAATATGTTTATCATTGGATTCCGAATATACCTGTGTGGTTTTTATCCAGTCAGGAACATGATCTCCTGCATCTTTCTGATAAAAGCTCTGCTCTTCAATTCCATTGGGAAAGCGGTTGAGAGAAAGCGGACGATTTTTTAAGTAAGGGAGAATATAACGTGCTACAGACTGATAATATTCAATAACATCTCCTTTTGTAATGCCATCTTCAGGAAAATATATCTTATCCTGATTGGTAAGCTTGACGGAATGCTTGTCTAAGGTAATCTCTTTCTCTTTTTCAGAAGTCTTTGTCTTTTTTGATGAAGCTTTCGTATTCATATCTTTAGATTTTTCGGTGAAGGATGGAGCTTTAGTATCTTCCGGGCTTTTGTCATCCCTGATTGTGATAAAAACCGGATGTCTGAAGATTCCGTCCTTGGTAATTTCAGAATATTTGATTTCACATACTAGCTCGGGTTTTACCCACGTTACCGGCATATTGGTCTTCGGAGCTGTTTCGAATGGAGATGACTTTACAATTATTTTCTGAAGTCTCTTATATACTTCTTTCAAAGAAGCCGTATTGAAACCTGTTCCTGTATGACCACAGTAAGTAAGCTTCCCATCAATAAATTTTCCTAATATCAATGCTCCGAAGCTTTCCCGTGATCCTCTGGGTTCTGTAAAACCACAAATAATGACCTCTTCTGTATTGGAAAACTTGATTTTAAGCCAATCGGTGGTTCTGTGATTTTCAACATACAGACTGTCTGCCCGTTTTGCAATCATTCCTTCCAGCTGCATTTTCTTCATTTGTTCAAAAAATTCAATGCCCTTTTCAGGAATATGATCACAATATCTGATCCGTTCGGTTTCAGTTAATGCTTCTTTTAAAAGTTCTTTTCGTTGAATTAAGGGAAGATCTTCTGTAGAATGTCCATTGAGCCATAAGATATCAAAAACCTGATAGGCAAGGGCGGCACCAGGGTTATCCCCAATTTGCTGTAAAAGCTGAAAGTCAGGCTTTCCCTGTTCATTATAGACCACAACTTCGCCATCCAGGATCATACGATGCCTTTGTTGGCCGAAGTCCTGAGCAATTTTGTCAAATTTAGATAAAAAGGAAATTCCATTTCGGGAATAGAAAAGCGGAGCATCATGGCTGAGGTCTGCAATAGCTCTGTAGCCATCCCATTTTATTTCAAAGATCCAGTCTTTATCATTGAAGGCTTCCTCTGAAAGTTTAGCCAGCATGGGTTTAATGAAAGACTTAAGCTTTTTTTCATTCGTTAACGAATTGAAATTCCTGAAGGTTTTTTCAGAAGTTATGACTTCTTTTTTTCTCTTATTTTTAGGCTTTTTTTTTCCTCTAAAAATTGAGTGACCAGTGATTTTGGCGAAGTATTTTCTTCGGCATTATAAGGACTTTCTGCAAATTCATCCTTATGTTTGATAAGCAACCATGAGTTGTCATCCGTATTTTTCATTTTTACCAGAGCAAATTCACCTTTCAGCTTTTTACCGTGTAAAATAAATTTTAAAGAACCGGCATGAAGTTCCTTCAGAAGTTCTTTTTCATCAGAAAGTTTTGAATTCTCCTCTAAAGGTTCATAGGTTCCGCTGTCCCATACTTCCACTTGTCCGGCACCATAATTTCCTTCCGGAATATTTCCTTCAAAATCTTTATAGTCGTAAGGGTGATCTTCTACCATCATGGCAAGACGTTTATCTTTTGGGTCTAATGACGGGCCTTTCGGAACGGCCCAGCTTTTCAGTACACCTTCCATTTCAAGCCGGAAGTCATAATGAAGTCTGGAGGCAGCATGTCTCTGAATCACAAAAATCAACTTTTCTTTGCTTTTCTTTGTTTTTCCTTTAGGTTCGCTGGTTTCATCGAACTTTCTTTTGTTATGATAATCTTTGAGAGCCATTATGATGCAGATTTGGATTTAGAAGTATTCAGGCTGGCTTTTAACTGCGCCATAAGGTCAATCACTTTACCTTCCTTAGCAGGCTGCGCTTTTGGGGCTTTTACGTTTTTGCCTTTTGCTTTCTGCTTGATGATCTTCATCAGCTCATCAGAATAGGTATCTTTATACATTGCGGGATCAAATTCCTGGGAAAGCTGCTCAATCAGGCTGACAGCCATCTTCAACTCTGCAGGTTTCGGAGCTTTTTGGGCAGGAATTTTTAAATCTGAATAGTCTCTTATTTCCTGATCAAATCTCAAACGATTCAAAACAAGTATGTCGTCATTATAAGGACGGATCATCCCAATGGCTGCACTGTCACGAAGCACAAAAGTTCCTATACCTACCATGGCAGTTTTTTCAAGAGCTTTTAATAAAAGTCTGTAGGCATTTTCACCATTTTTCTGAGGTTCCAGATAATACGGAGTCTCAAAATACATACTGTCTACTTCTACTTCCTTTACAAACTGGTCAATAGAAAGTATTTTTGTTTTTTCAGGGCTTGCTGCTTCGTAATCTTCTTCGTCAAGAACAATATATTTGTCGTCCATGAGATAACCTTTGACGATATTTTCCCATTTTACTTCTTTCCCTGTATTTTCGTTTACCCGTTTGAAACGGATGTTTGAAAAATCAGATTTGTCGAGCATATCGAGATCCAATTTTGTGGTTTCCGTTGCGGAATAAATTTTAACAGGAATGTTGACTAATCCGAAGCCAATTGCGCCGTTCCAAATTGCTTTCATTGTCTTACGTTTTTAAAAATCAAGCAATTAATATGCCGGCAGAAGCCCGTGTGGTACCTTTTATGGACTTTGTTGCCAAATGACAATTGTTTTTATCCGCGACTTTTATACCTTTATATTTCCGCAATCCGTGGTTATATCAAAATATGGAAGAGCTTTTTACTTATATCAAAAAATTCGGGACACTGAATCCTCAGGACGAGCTGTTGATTGCTGAAGGAATTCAGGAAATAACGGTCAAAAAGGGAGATCCTTTCATAGAAGCCGGAAAAGTAAGTCAGAGAATTGCTTTTGTGAAGGAAGGTGTTTTCCGGTCTTTGTATTATAACAAGCAAGGTGATGATTTTACACGGTATTTTATTTATGAAGGACGATTTATTGGGGACTTTCAGGGCTTTACCGATCAGCTGCCAGCACATGAAGACATTGAAGCGATTACCGATGCTGTATTGCTGGTCATTGACCGTGAGCATTTTAAAATCCTGGAAGAGAAAATTGCGGTATGGCCTATTTTGTTTGCAAGAATTCATGCCTTTGTAGTAGAAAATAAACTGAAGGTCGCCAGTATCATGCTCAATCAGGATGCAAAATCACGGTACATTCATTTTTTAAATCATTATCCCGGCCTGGCCAACAGAGTTCCGCAATCTATGCTGGCTTCTTATCTTGGCGTGACACCTTCTTCACTTAGCAGGATCAGAAGAAATATAGTTTAAGATTATTACTGATAGATGATAATTGATTAATGATGTAAGTGGGAGTGTTGTGAATTGCTTCTAGGCTCTAATATTTAGCTTCTCATTTCTGATCAGATCTCTTTTTGTCAAATGGCAATGGTGTTTCATGCTGACTGTCATAGCTTTGCTTCATAAAATTTAAAATACGAATATGGATATTGTATTAGGACTACAATGGGGAGATGAAGGAAAGGGAAAGTTTATTGATCTGATCAGTGAAAATTACGACATTACAGCTCGTTTTAACGGCGGATCTAATGCTGGGCACAGTATTGAAAGAAACGGACGCAGAATAACGCTTAAAATGATTCCTTCGGGAATCTTTATGAAAGGAGTACAGAATGTGATCGGTACGGGAACTGTTATTGATCCGGTAAGTTTTAAAAAAGAAATTCTGAATCTTCAGGTATTTGATAAAACCGTTCAGCCAGAAAACAATATCATTATTTCCCAAAAAGCACACCTGGTAATGCCAACGCATAAGCTTCTGGATATTTTTATGGAGGAAAGTCCCGAGTATACCACTATCGGAACTACAAAAAATGGGATTGCTCAGGCGTATTCAAACAAAATATTAAGACAGAATCTGAGAGTAGGGGATATATTTTCATCGGATTTTCAAAGCAGGGCACAGCACATTTTGGATAGAGATTACAGAATGCTGGAAGAAGAAGGAATGCTTGTTTTGCCTGCTTTGGAAGAAATCAGTAAAGAGTTTTTTGATGCGGTGGAATTTCTTAAAAAATTCAATTGTACAGAGACTGAAATTTATATCAACAAAGCTTTATCTGAAGGTAAAAAGGTATTGGCAGAAGGATCTCAGGCAGCGATGCTGGATATTGATCATGGTACTTATCCGTATGTAACGTCTTCCTCCACGACAGCATCAGGGGCGAGTAGCGGTTTAGGTGTGTCACCGAAAAAGATCGGTGAGATTTACGGTGTAGCAAAAGCGTATTGTACCCGTGTGGGAAATGGTATATTTCCAACGGAACTTTTAGATGAATTTGGAGATGATCTCAGAATGAAAGGAAATGAATTTGGTTCCAATACAGGACGTCCTAGAAGAACCGGATGGCTGGATTTACCTGCTTTAAAATATGCGGTAATGATCAACGGGGTTACTCAGCTGGTTCTGACAAAAGCGGATGTTTTGAGTGGATTAAAATCTGTAGCAGTCTGTACCCATTATGAACTGGAAGATGGAAAAACAGTGGATGTTTCAGGTTTACTTCCTGAAAATGGAAAACCTGTATTGAAATGGATGAATGGCTGGAATGCTGATTTCTCTGCAATGAAAAGTCCTTCTGAGCTGCCAAAAGAAGTCCTCGGGTTTCTGTCATTCCTGGAAGAAGAATTGGGAATTCCTGTGGCTTATCTTTCAACCGGGCCGGGAAGAAATGAAATGTTAAAATTACTCTAATAAATAGTAATAGAATAGAAAGAGGTTAGAAAATTTATTTCCTAACCTCTTTTTGTATGAAGAAATTTAGTTAACTTTTGTAAGGATGAAGCGTTGTTTTGTAGAAGGCTGAAGCGTTTGATCAGTTGTTCCGATTACAATAGGGGTAAGATTGGTTGTTGTGCCATTTTTTACCTCTAATCTCAATGCTGGTGCATTCTTCGGAGCAAATCCAAATCCATTATTTCCTAAGTTGAATAATAACCATTTTTGAGAATCCGTATTGGCATTGGTTCTTAATTCAACAGCTGTTCCATTCGTTGTCCCATTACTTTTCACGGTTAACACCTTGGTAGGATCCAATACGGATTTGATGGTATAGTAACCATGATCTGATTTGGTGAAAGTAAATCTCTGGTTATTCCCTGTAGAAGCAGAATACAGAATGATGCTGGTGCCGTCTGTAGTTGAACTTCCTGAAACATCTACATTTTTATCACTTGCTAAAGCTGTTCTCATTGTATACGTTCCGTTGATGGCAGAAGTAGCATTAACAGGTCCGTACAGATGATTGATACCAGCATAATCACCTGCAGACAATCCTGTTCTTTGTTTAGTGAATGTGGAACCATCCAGCTTAGTCATTACAGGCTGACTTGAGTCTATAGCAAAGTCTGTAGACTGATACATCATAACTGAACCGAAATCAAACGCACCGTGTCCTGCGTAATCATTGTAAAGATTGAAGTTATGACGGCTTCCTTCTACGGCTTTGTTAACATCTACAATGATGTACTGATCCCTATCCGGGCGGCACTGCTCGTGCATGATTCCCATCGAATGCATGATTTCGTGAGCAATAATTGCCGGATAAGTGATATTATAGATTTTAATACCATTAACTCTGTTTTTCTGCCATCCAAGCGGAGAGCTGTTGGATGTTGTATAGGTAAAAGTAATATATTCTGTTTGGTTGGTTCGTTCAACAAACTGCATACTGGTTTGTGAAGAAATCATATCAAATGCTTTGTTGATATTGGTCAGGAACGTATTATAATTCTGGGTACTCAGACTTCCCTGGCTGGGTAATGTATAATAGACGGTTGCATTCGGCCATGTCTTAATAAAAGAGCTTACAATGGTACTTTTCTCTGCTGTTGATGTTCCGGAGTTGGCCTGCTTTTGTAATACATTAAACTGTTCGGGGCTGATCGTAATATCTTCTGCATAAAAATATTCACCATTTATTTCATTAACATAAGTGAATTTTCCGTCAATAGATAATTTGTGAATCTTTGCATTGTCGAGTTTTGTGGTTGCAGGATCGATTGAATCAGCTTGAGGATTTTCAATGTCTGACCTACATGAATTCAGTGCCAGAACAAGGCATCCTGATAATAGTAATAGTTTGCTTTTCATATTATTTAATATTGGTTTGGTGATCAAGGTTTAAAATATGAACAGCTATATTATTATCATACGCATGAGATTATAAAAATACATCAATTTCTAAGTTTTGATTAAGTCTTCATTATAATTCAGCTGTGTAACGTAAATATATTAATAAAAATCATATTTACATATAACATAATATAATGATTGTTTTGTTGTTTTTTTATTTGAAAAATGTATTTATTTCGTTAATGTAATTGTTTTAATTTAATTTTTACTATTAAATTTTAAATTAGATTATTTCACGAATATTTGACATAGTGTGTAAAAATGTATATTTCACTAGTGTAAAGTTTGTTTTGTTAGTAAATTGATAAATTACAGTGGAATTTGTAATGTTTTTTGATTCTAAATAATACTACTTTATTACTATTTGTTTTTCAAAAATAGTATTGTAGTATAAAGCATCAGGAAGTTCAGGATAAACTTAAGGTTCCTGTATAAGAATATAAAAAAGCGAGGCATTTGCCCCGCTTTACATTTATGCTTTTAAATTCAATTGTAATTCTAATTCGTCGAGCTGTGCATCAGCAATCGAAGCAGGCGCATCGATCATTACATCTCGTCCTGAATTGTTCTTAGGGAAAGCGATATAATCTCTGATTACTTCGTTTCCGTCAAGAATCGCTACCAAACGGTCAAATCCGAATGCTAAACCTCCGTGTGGTGGTGCTCCGTATTTGAAGGCATTCATAAGGAATCCGAACTGAGCTTCTGCTTCTTCTCTGGTAAATCCTAATAAATCGAACATTTTAGACTGAAGATCTCTGTCAAAAATTCTGATAGATCCTCCACCGATTTCGTTTCCGTTCAGAACCATATCATAAGCGTTGGCTCTTGCTTTACCAGGATCAGTTTCCAGTAAGTGGATATCCTCTGGCTTCGGAGAGGTGAACGGGTGGTGCATTGCATGGTATCTTTCGGTATCTTCATCCCATTCCAATAGCGGGAAGTCTACTACCCAAAGTGGAGCAAACTCATTTCCTTTTCTTAATCCCAAACGGTTTCCAAGTTCCATTCTTAATGCAGAAAGCTGAGCTCTTACTTTATTTTCGTTTCCAGAAAGAATCAACATCAAGTCACCTTCTTTTGCTCCGAATTTTTCGATGATCTTTGCTAAATCTTCTTCGTTGTAGAATTTATTTACCGATGAGGTTTTTACACCATCATTCTGGAATTTTGCCCAAACCATTCCTGAAGCACCAATCTGAGGACGTTTAACCCAATCCACAAGTTCATCAATCTGCTTTCTCGTATAGTCTGCACACCCTTCTACATTGATTCCGACTACTAATTCAGCATCATCAAATATCTTAAAGTCTTTTCCTTTTACCAGTTCATTCAGTTCTACGAACTCCATTCCGAAACGGATATCCGGTTTGTCATTTCCATATTTTCTCATCGCATCTGCGAAAGTCATTCTTGGGAAATCTCCGAATTCCTTACCTGTAATGTCTTTTAATAGAGTCTTAGTCATTCCTTCGAATACGTTCATAACGTCTTCCTGCTCTACGAAAGCCATTTCACAGTCGATCTGCGTGAATTCCGGCTGTCTGTCTGCTCTTAAATCCTCATCACGGAAGCATTTTACAATCTGGAAATATTTATCCATCCCACCTACCATCAAAAGCTGTTTGAAAGTTTGTGGAGACTGTGGCAATGCATAAAACTGTCCAGGATTCATTCTGCTTGGTACAACAAAATCTCTTGCTCCCTCTGGAGTAGACTTGATCAAAACAGGTGTTTCCACTTCAATAAAACCTTCTTCAGATAAATAATTTCTTACTTTCTGTGCCATTTTGTGGCGGAAGATCAGCTTATCTTTTACCGGATTTCTTCTGATATCCAGATAACGGTATTTCATTCTTAATTCCTCACCACCATCCGTTTCATCCTCAATGGTGAAAGGTGGAAGCTGAGAATCGTTCAGAATAGTCAGTTTTTCTACCAGAATTTCGATTTCCCCGGTTGGAATATTAGGGTTTTTGCTTACTCTTTCAATAACTCTTCCGGTAGCCTGAATCACAAATTCACGGCCCAGTTTTTTAGCTTCCTCCATCAATTGAGCAGAAGAGCGGTCCTGGTCAAAAACCAGCTGGGTAATTCCGTAACGATCTCGAAGATCTACCCAAATCATAAATCCTTTATCACGGATAGTCTGTACCCATCCTGATAGTGTAACTTCTTCATTCAGATTTTTCAGAGATAGCTCTCCGTTGGTGTGTGATCGAAACATAATTATTTGTTTAAAGTTCAATGTTTAAGGTTCAATTCCGAACCTTGAATTTTTCGTTGGCAAAGATAAGATTTTTGCAGGTTTTATAAATAAAAAAAACTTCCTTTCGGAAGTTTCATATATTGTTTTTGGATTTTTTTAAATTCTGTTACCACCTTTTGCGATCAGAATTCTCTTTACATCCTCACTGCCTTTTGTTTCATCAGCTACTTCAAGAGGTGTTTTATTCTGACATTTTTTATTCACATTTGCCTTATTGTCCAAAAGGAAGTTGATAATATTCTTTCTGTCAGACATTACACTGAAGCCAAGGGGTGAATAAAGTATATCTCCCACAAGAAAACATTTGTTGTAATCTCCCGGAGCAAACTGTTTTTTAAATGTTGCTATATCATCAGAATAAATGGCTTTCATCTTTTCCTGACTCATCTTCTGGGCAGAGAACATGCTGCTGGACAGTAACATTCCAAATAGAAAAGTAGTAGAGATTATTTTTTTCATAAGGATAATTTTTAAGAATATACAAATCTAAATTAAATTTTATTACCAATTGCTAAGTTTTTCTAATAATTGGATTTGTATTTTTGGGATTACATAAAATATTAATTGCGAAATGACAAAATATATTGAATTTTTGAAAAAAGCATTCAGTGGTGAAGAAACTGATTTTACGAAAGTGAATATCAGAAGTGCTGTACTGCTTTTAGCCATTCCCATGATGCTGGAAATGGCTATGGAATCTGTATTTGCTCTTGTGGATCTTTATTTTGTCGGCCATTTGAAAGAAAGCGGTTTTGCGATTCAAACGGTAGGGCTTACCGAATCTGTACTTTCGATAATGTATTCTATTGCTATTGGGATGAGTATGGCGGCCACAGCTTTGGTAGCGAGAAGAATTGGTGAAAAAAATCCGGAACAGGCTTCCAGAAGCGCAGCACAGGTATTACTCGTTTCCTTTGCGATTACTTTTATTTTAAGTTTGCTTGGAGTAATTTATGCTGAAGAAATTCTGATTCTGATGGGCTCAAAACCGGAAGCGGCTGCTTATGGAAAGAGTTTTACCAGAATTATGATGGGAAGCAGCACGATTATTATGCTTTTATTTTTAATTAATGGGATTTTCAGAGGGGCCGGAAATGCTATGATTGCTATGAAAAGTTTATGGATCGCGAATATTGCGAATATCATTCTCTGTCCGATTCTGATAAAAGGCGTTGGGCCTGCTCCTGCTTTGGGACTAACGGGAGCTGCTTTGGCAACAACAATAGGACGTAGTATTGGAGTAATTTATCAGCTGTATCATCTTTTGGTTGCGGATACTCAGATAAGAATTAAACTTCCTTATTTTAAGCCGAATTATTCATTAATCAAATCCATTATAAAAATTGCAACTCCTGGAATTTTTCAGTTTGTCATTGCCTCATGCAGCTGGATTTTCCTTGCAGAACTTGTAGCAACTACAGGAGGAGAGAATGCATCGGCTGGTTATCAGACTGCTTTAAGACTGATGATGTTCTTTATGCTTCCAGCCTGGGGATTGAGTAATGCAGCATCCACTTTGGTAGGACAGAATATGGGAGCAAATGAAATGCTGAGAGCAGAACAGTCGGTGATGAAAACCGTGAAATATAATGTCATTTTTATGCTGGTGGTAAGTTTAATTTTCCTTTTTATGGGGAACTTTTTAGTTAGTTTTTTTACTCAGGAAATGGCGATTAAAGATTTTGCTAAAAATGCACTTCAGATTATGAGTATAGGATTTATTTTCTATGGAATCGGGATGGTGATGATCAATGCCTTTAATGGAGCTGGTGATACATGGACACCTACCTGGGTTAATCTTTTTGGTTTCTGGCTGTTTCAGATTCCGCTGGCCTATTTTTTATCAAAATATCTTGACTTGGGACCAAAAGGAGTTTTTATATCAATTCCAGCCGCAGAAACATTGATTACCATTGTTGCCTTTATCTTATTTAAAAAAGGAAAATGGAAGACAATAAAAGTGTAGAAAGCGTGGGTGATGGAATTCTCCAGCTTTCCTCCCTAATTTATAAAACTTTAACAGCTTCATTAATTGGATTTTAGTATTGTATTTTCTAAATTCGTGGTACAACAAATACATAATACTATGGGAAAAGGAGACAAAAAATCTAGAAGAGGGAAAATCAATTCAGGAAGTTATGGTAAAAGAAGACCTAAAAAAGCCTCAAAATCTTTTGCAGCTTCTGAAGAAAAATCTAAAAAGTAATCAAAAATAAAAAGACCGAAGATCATATCTCCGGTCTTTTTTATGAAAATTAAATTAATTATTTACCTCCCAAAATATTACCAAGGATGCTGCCTAAACCGCCGCCTTGTTGTTGGTTTCCACCACCACCCAATACACTTCCCAGTATATCGTTCAGTGGATTTCCTGATGATTGTGATTGTCCGCCACCTCCTAAAACACTTCCAAGAATGTCATTCAAAGGATTAGACTGCTGAGCTTGTGCCTGATTGGAAGCATTACCAAGGATCCCTCCTAAAAGATCTCCCAGGCCGCCTGCTCCTACATTGCTCTGTTGTTTCTGCTGTCCGATGTAACCCATTACTACTGGTGCCAGCATCGCAAGGATAGGACCAATTTTGTCTATTGAAATTCCTGTGTTCTGTGACAGTTGGTTTTCAACGGTGCTTTTTTGCCCACCGAAGATATGATCAAGAATAGATCCTCCTTCAGCCTGTCTTGCTTCAATTTGTGAAGCATCATTTAAAATACTTCCGTTGTGGTCTTTATCTAAAGCATTATTTAAAGCTTCTGCTTCTTTAGCATCCTGAGATTTATTTCTAAGATAAGAAATGATAAGAGGGGTAGCAACAGCTAACAGGGCAATTACCTGGTTTTTACTGATTCCGAATTTGTTTTCAGCCTGTTCAGCAACCTGATTGCCTGTGTTCCCTGTAAGTAGGTCAATTAAACTCATTTTTTGTGTTTATTTAGTATTAAGTACACCAAAGTTATCAAAAAATATGCCTCACAAAATCACCGCCTTTCATAATTATTGTTAAAGTTTCTGAGCGTGTTTCAGAAGACCTTAGTTTTTAATGATAGGAACGTTTGAACACGCTTCTCCGAACATCAGAGATTTTACAATAGGCTTTAGCTGTTCTACCAATTCGATATAAGCATTTTCAGGAATTTCTTTATCTGAACATCCTTTCACCAGTACTCTTTTTCCTCTCATTTCTTCAAAATCATGGGTCTGGATAGCATTATGCATTAAAATAACTTCCAGATCCTCGCGGTTTCCAAAAACTACTTTTTTTGCTACATCGGTAATTTTTGCTGTTAAAACAAAATAAGCCCATAGAGGAATAATAGTGTCTACAGAATTGTAAATATATACGTAAGTGTCTTTATATTTTTCCGTATCGATAGCATCTACCTTTTCGCGGAAATCTTTTTCTTTCAGGATCAATTCCTGAAAAAGGAAATCTTTAAGGTCTATGCCTTTTCTTTCCCCTTTTGGTAGTAAAGTGGTAAGGTCAAAATTGATAAGGCCGCTTTCTGCAACTTTATTCCGGATTTCAAATTCTTCTGACATTTTTTATCATTATCTTTGAACAAATTTACGAATTAAGATCATATCTGTCTTAATTTGTTCTCTATCCTTACTATAGAAATGAAGTATTATATTATTGCAGGAGAAGCTTCCGGCGATTTACATGGAAGCAATCTGATGAAAGCCTTAAAACACAAGGATCCCCAAGCGGAATTCAGATTTTGGGGTGGCGACCTGATGAAAGCTCAGGGCGGAACGTTGGTGAAGCATTACCGTGATCTTGCTTTTATGGGATTTCTGGAAGTGGTGATGAATCTCCGTACTATTCTGAATAATATTAAATTCTGTAAAGAGGATATTCAGAAGAACAGGCCTGATGTTTTGATCTTGGTGGATTATCCTGGATTTAATCTGAGAATTGCCAGATTTGCCAAGGAATTGGGAATCAAAGTTGTTTATTATATTTCTCCCCAGCTTTGGGCTTGGAAAGAAGGCCGAGTAGAGATTATTAGAAAATATGTGGATGAAATGATGGTCATCCTTCCATTTGAAGAAGACTTTTACAGAAAACATGGAGTTCACTCCCATTTTGTAGGTCATCCTTTGCTGGATGCTATTTCAGACCTTGAGGAAATAAGTATTGAACGTTTCAAATCGGAGCATGGCTTGAATGAAAAAGAAATCATTGCATTGCTTCCTGGTTCCAGAGAACAGGAAGTAGAAAAGATGCTTGAAATAATGCTTTCCGTAAGACCGCAGTTCCAAAACTATCAGTTTGTGATTGCCGGTGCGCCAAGTCTTCCAAAAGAATTTTATCAGAAATATGTAGATGATAATGTTCATTTTGTTTCTAATAAAACCTATGATCTGCTAAGATGTTCAAAAGCGGCTTTGGTGACTTCCGGAACAGCTACGTTGGAAACCGCTTTGTTGAATATACCTGAAGTAGTTTGCTATCGTGGAAGTAAAATTTCCTATGCTATTGCTAAAAGATTGGTGAAAAATATCAATTATATTTCTCTGGTTAATCTGATTATGGACAGAGAAGTGGTGAAAGAATTGATTCAAAATGATCTGAATACCAAAAATCTGGTTGAAGAGCTCAATAAAATTTTGTCAGGAGAGAAAAGGGAACAGGTTCTGAATGACTATCATCTTCTCAGAGAAAAGCTTGGCGGAAAAGGAGCCAGCGATCATGCTGCTGAGGTGATATTGAAAGTGTAGTTTGTATTGAGTTTCTGATTATTAATCTACTTTTTAACTATGAATTATTGTAACCGTTTTCTGTTATTACTGACTTTTACTTTGTTTTTCACAAACAGTTTTGCCCAGCAGAGCAGTGTAAGAGATAAAGTCCAGATATTTTATTACGGCTGGTACGCCAATCCTGCAACAGATGGAGAGTATCAGCATTGGAATCATGAGATCCTTCCTCACTGGAGCAATCCGAAGTGGAACAATCTGGGACATCATAAAGGAGGAGATGATATCGGAGCTAATTTTTATCCGGCTCTTGGCAATTACAGTTCCAACGATGCGAAAACCATCGAGCAGCATATGAAAATGATCAAAGACTCAGGAGCAGGAGTGGTTGTCGTAAGTTGGCTGGGAAAAGATTCGTTTACGGATAAAAGCCTTATCAAATATCTGGATATTGCAGATCGGTATGATTTAAAAATAGCATTTCACATTGAGCCATTTTATAAAAACACTTCAGAATTAAAAGAGCAGCTTTCTTATCTGGTAAAAACGTATTCTAATCATCATGCATTCTATAAAAAAGAAGGGAAACCTCTGTTTTATGTCTATGATAGCTATAAAATACCTAAAGAAGAATGGGTGAAAATACTATCCGCAAATGGAGAAAAAACAGTCAGAAATACAGATTTAGATGCCCTTTATATCGGACTTTGGGTTGAGAAAGATGATGCTGAATTTTTTGATTCGGCAGGCTTCGATGGTTTCTATACCTATTTTGCCAGCAAAGGATTTGTATACGGAAGTACAACTTCGAATTGGGATTTTATGGCAAACTTCGCTAAAGATCACCATCTTATTTTTATTCCTTGTGTGGGTCCTGGTTATTCCGATACGAGAATCCGTCCATGGAATGAAGCGAACTTCAAAAGCAGAGACAATGGAAAATATTATGAGAAAATGTTTGATGCTGCTATTAAAGTAAATCCGGAGTTCATTGGCATTACATCATTCAACGAATGGCATGAAGGAACACAAATAGAGCCTGCTGTTCCTAAAAAAGCCGGTGATTTCAAATATGAAGATTATGGGAAAGATCCTTTATTTTATATCAAAGAAACGAAGCGTTTGACGGATAAATTTTTGAAAAAGAGATAATATACTTTTAATCCTAATTTTTAGGAAAAAAAATTAAGCGTTCTGTTAACATTTTTAATGATGACAGAGCGCTTATTTAGTTTTTAAAGAGATCATGAATTTCCCATTCATTGCCTATTTTAAAAGGGTAATTAATGGATTTTGAACAAACAGCCTCTTCTTATTCTGGCAATATGCTTTATTCTTGGAATTCTTTTTCAGGATAAAATGGTATTGCCAGAGACCATTGTTGGTGGAGTTGGAATGACCTGCTCAATATTGTTGATTTTAATCTGCTTTCATTCTTATCTTCTGCATAAAACCAAAACAGTTTTCCTGATGCTTCTGCTGTTCGGAGCAGGAATTGTTCTTCATTTCTATAACACTTCTTCATTAGTTGGTAAGCATTTGGTGAAGAAGCATGAAACGATTTCATTTAAGATCTCTCAGAAATTAAATTCTTCGGAAAAATATAGAAAATATGAGGGCATTGCACAGTCAGATAATGCATGTTTCAATTCAATTTTTTATGTTCCAAAAGAGAGTAAAGAGCTGGATTTTATTCACTACTACAAAGCTGAGGCTTACATTACACAACCTCAGGTTCCATCGTATGATTTTCAATTTGATTATGCTCAATATCTGAAAAGAAAACATATTGATTACCAGGTTTATCTTTCAAAAGAAATTATATCTGCAGAACGGAATGATTTAAAGTGGGCAGATCAGCTTAGGCAGTATAGGTTTGAGGTTCTTAACAAAATAGATAAAACAGAAATTTCTGAGAAAACTAAAGAATTTCTAAAAGGTATTATTCTGGCAGACCGAACAGAGATTGACACGGGTACTGTTAGAGATTTCAATAGATCAGGGCTGGTTCATTTTCTTGCTATTTCCGGAACTCATATTGTGGTTGTTTTTGGGATATTCTATTTTTTTCTGATTCGGTTTGCTCCTTTACAATTCAGAAAATATGCTGCTATTTTTAGTTTGATTTTTATCTGGTTGTTCGCCGCTTTTATTGGATTTGGGAATTCAGTATTACGATCTTGCATTATGCTGAGTGTTTATTTCATTTTTGTTTTGCTTCAGCGAAAGACGGATTTGCTTCACTCACTGGCCCTGTCTGCTTTTTTTATTCTAATCGGAGATACGCAACAGCTTTTTGATGTAGGTTTTCAGCTTAGCTTTTCGGCTGTTTTAGGCATTTATTGGCTGAATCAGCCTTTGTTGAAATACTTCCCAAAACAGGATAATTATATTAAAAAACTCTTGTTTAACACGATTACAATATCTTTATCCGCACAGTTGGTAACTTTACCTCTGGTGTTGTATTATTTTCATCAGTTTTCATTGATATCAATCCTAGCCAATTTTGTTATTGTTCCTTTTTCTGAATTAATTATTATTTTCTCTTTTTTAATAACAGTTCTTATTTCTTTTGGGATTGATTTTGAACTTATAAATGGTCTGTATGATGAGATTATTCAGGTTTTACTGAAGGTGATCCATTGGTTTGCTGAAGTGGATGTGCTGTTCTTTGAAAATATTCCAATGAATGGGATAGAAGTGATATCCGTATCAATGTTTGTCTATTTACTAAGAGCTGCGATACTGAAATTCAATACGAAAAATACGATGAGGCTGATGATGGCAGCAATACTATTTCTCATGATAAGAAATGGAATCACAGCTTTTGAAAATCGGAAGGAAGAGATATTGGTTCATCATTTTAACAGAAACAAAATTTTTTCAGTGAAAAATGGTGACCGAGTCTGTTTCTGGATTTCGGATATGAAAAATAAGACGAAGATTTTACAGTATATAGTCAATCCATATTGTGCTTCCAGAAGAGTAGATCATTTTGAGATAAAAACCTTGTCACCCTCCATTCAAAAAGTGGTTTTCAGGAATAAGATTTATGATCTGAAATGATGGTTCTGAATTTAGCCATTTTCCTGTATTTATAATGGGTGAAAATCTTATTTAGAAAGATTACAAACTGTCTATTTGTGAGATTTCTCACTTTTCGATATTGTTAAACTTTCTTAATTTTGTGGAAATTCAAATTTAAACTTATATGGCAGGTTTAACGAGTTCTACGATAGGTAGAAAATACGCTATGGCATTATCAGCTCTATTTTTGCTGATTTTTCTTATACTGCATTTGACAACCAATTTGTTATCAGTTCTAAACAAGGATGCATTCAATACAGCATCTGACTTTATGGGCTATAATCCTTTTGTGCAGTTCTTAATGCAGCCTATTCTTGGTTTTGCAGTAATTTTCCATTTTGTAATGGGATTTGTGCTTGAGATCAAGAATAATAAAGCGCGTCCGGTAAAGTATGCAGCAAACAATGCATCAGTGAATTCTTCATGGATGTCCAGAAATATGATTATTTCAGGAGCTGTTATTTTAGCTTTCTTGGCGCTTCACTTATATGATTTCTGGCTACACGAAATGAATTACAAGTATGTAGAGGGATTAACTCCTGATGCAGAACGTTTCTGGCCTGAGCTTCATGAAAAGTTTGCTGACCTTTGGAGAGTAGCTTTGTATGTAATCTCTTTTGTTTTGTTAGGATTACACTTAGCTCACGGATTCCAGTCTTCATTCCAGTCTATCGGTGCCAGACATCCAAAATATACGCCGGTGATCAAAGCTTTCGGGAAATGGTATTCAATTCTTATTCCTGCAGGATTCATCATCGTAGCAGTTTTCCATTTTATAACTCAATAATATCAATATACTAATATGAGTAAATTAGATTCAAGAATTCCAGCGGGTCCTCTTAAAGACAAGTGGAAAAATCATAAAGACCATATGAACCTTGTTGCACCAAACAACAGAGATAAGATTGATATTATTGTTGTAGGTACAGGTTTGGCAGGAGGTTCTGCTGCAGCTACATTAGCTGAGCAAGGATACAACGTAAAAGCATTCTGCTATCAGGATTCTCCAAGAAGAGCTCACTCGATTGCAGCTCAGGGAGGGATCAACGCAGCTAAGAATTACCAGGGAGATGGTGACTCTACTTACAGATTATTCTACGATACCATCAAAGGTGGTGACTATAGAGCAAGAGAAGCTAACGTTTACAGATTAGCTGAAGTTTCTGCAAATATTATTGACCAGTGCGTTTCCCAAGGGGTTCCTTTCGGAAGAGATTACGGTGGTCAGTTGGATAACCGTTCATTTGGTGGAGTTCAGGTAAAAAGAACTTTCTACGCAAAAGGACAAACCGGACAACAGTTATTATTAGGTGCTTATTCTGCAATGAGCCGTCAGATCGGTAAAGGAAGAATCAAGATGTACAACCGTCATGAGATGTTGGATCTTGTTATTGTTGACGGAAAAGCAAGAGGAATTATTGCAAGAAACCTTGTAACAGGAGAAATTGAAAGACACTCTGCTCACGCAGTGGTAATTGCTTCAGGAGGATACGGAAACGTATATTTCCTTTCTACCAATGCAATGGGATCCAACGTTTCTGCTGCATGGAAAATTCACAAAAAAGGAGCTTACTTCGCAAACCCATGCTACGTACAGATTCACCCTACTTGTATTCCTGTTCACGGAACACAGCAGTCTAAACTGACTCTGATGTCTGAATCACTAAGAAACTCAGGAAGAATCTGGGTTCCTAAGAAAATTGAAGATTCAGTAGCGATCAGAGAAGGTAAATTAAGACCTGAAAATATTAAAGAAGAAGATAGAGATTATTATCTGGAAAGAAGATACCCTGCATTCGGTAACCTTGTACCTAGAGACGTTGCTTCTAGAGCTGCTAAGGAAAGATGTGATGCCGGATACGGAATTGAAAATAATGATACTAAAGAAGGTGTTTACCTTGATTTCTCTACAGAGATCATGAAAAAAGGTAAAGAAGCCGCTATCGAAAAACATATTCATAACCCTACAGATCAGCAGATCTATGATCTTGGTAAGAAGTGGGTTGAGGAGAAGTATGGTAACCTATTCGTAATGTACGAAAAAATTACCGCTGATGATCCTTACAAAACTCCAATGAAGATCTATCCTGCAGTTCACTATACAATGGGTGGTGTTTGGGTTGATTATAATCTTCAGTCTACAATCCCTGGATGTTTCGTAATCGGTGAGGCTAACTTCTCAGATCACGGGGCAAACAGACTGGGTGCTTCTGCATTGATGCAGGGTCTTGCTGATGGATATTTTGTACTTCCTTACACAATTGCAGATTACCTTTCTGCAGATATCAGAACAGGAGCTATTCCTACCAATTCTGCACCATTTGATGAGGCTGAAAAAGGAATTAAAGAGAAAATTAATTTCTTCTTAAACAATAAAGGAACTCATTCTGTTGACTATTTCCACAAGCAGTTAGGAAACATTATGTGGAATAAAGTAGGAATGGGAAGAACTCCTGAAGGGTTAAGAGAAGCGATCAAGGAAATTGAAGAAGTAAGAAACAATTTCTGGAAAAACGTAAAAGTTCCGGGAGAAGGAGAAGGAATGAACACTGAGCTTGAAAAAGCATTCAGAGTAGCAGACTTCCTTGAGCTTGGACAATTAATGGCTATCGATGCACTGCACAGAAACGAATCTTGTGGTGGACATTTCCGTGAAGATCATTCAACTCCGGACGGAGAAGCGGAAAGAGACGACGTAAACTACAAATACGTCGGAGCTTGGGAATATCAGGGAGACGATATCAACGCGGAAGTGTTGCATAAAGAAGAACTGATCTACGAGAACATCGAGGTTAAAACTAGAAGTTATAAATAATCTCCAACCTATAAATATAACATTATGAGTGCAAAAAAAGGCTTACATCTTACGCTGAAAATTTGGAGACAAAAAAATAGTAAAACTAAAGGTCAGTTTGAGACCTATAAAATATCAGATGTATCTACAGACTCTTCATTTTTAGAGATGTTAGATATCCTGAACGAAAATTTAATTAACGAAGGAAAAGAACCAATCGCTTTCGACCACGACTGTCGTGAGGGAATCTGCGGTATGTGTTCTCTTTATATCAATGGTAGAGCTCACGGACCTGATACAGGTATTACAACTTGTCAGCTTCACATGAGAATGTTCAAAGATGGAGAGACGATCGTTATTGAACCTTGGAGAAGTGCTGCTTTCCCTGTAATCAAAGATTTGATGGTAGACAGAAGCGCATTCGACAGAGTAATGGCAGCAGGAGGATTCATCTCTGTGAACACTTCCGGTAATACACTGGACGCTAACGCTATCCCTGTTCCCAAAGAAGATGCAGATAAAGCAATGGATGCTGCAGCTTGTATCGGATGTGGAGCTTGTGTAGCTACATGTAAAAACGGGTCTGCAATGTTATTCGTTGGAGCAAAAGTTTCTCAGTACGCATTACTTCCACAAGGTAGAGTAGAAGCTAAGAGAAGAGTTCTGAATATGGTGAAAGCTATGGACGAAGAAGGATTCGGAAACTGTTCAAATACCGGAGCATGTGAGGTAGAATGCCCTAAAGGTATTTCTCTTGAAAACATTGCGAGAATGAACAGAGAATACATGGCTGCTCTTGTAGATCAAGGATAGAATTGATTCAAATACATAGAAAATCGTCTTCATTTTTGGAGGCGATTTTTTTATGGAAAAGTTAACCCTGTTAAAGTTTGTTAACTTATTAACTGATCTTCGTTATTCTTTATTTATTAAGTATATATTTGGAAGGTAATTAAATCGTTTTCTGAAAAAACTTTCAAATACTTTTTACCTCCAAAAAGATGATCTCCAATAATTGGAATATCTCTTTTTAATGGTAATAATAAAATTTTTAAAAAAAATAATTAGTGTGAATTAGCAAGCCCTAAAAAGCGTATTTTTGTGTAATATTAAAAATTGAAATGAAAAAATATCTTTTATTGTTTATCATCACATTCTTTGTGATGTCTTGTTCAAAAAAAGTAGAAGTAAAAGGAAAAATTACCGGAAGCTCACCATTAGAAAGAATTGAATTTGTAGAAGCTTCAGGAGTAGGAACCCTGCCTTTGATTAATATAGGTCTTGATAAAGACGGAAACTTTTCAGGGAATTTTGACGCTCCTAAAGATGGAATGTACGTAATCAATTACGCGGGCAGACAAAGCCTGATTTATCTTGAAGGTGGTCAAAAAGTAAATATCTCAGGAAACGGAGCTACTTTCCCAAATGAATATGTGATTACCGGAGATGCTAAAAAGAATAATGACTTCCTTACGGCAAGTATGAAGTTCTTGGCAGACTATGGAGGTAAAGTTAATTTACCTGTATTAATGGGTGGTGACGAAGCTGCATTTTTGAAAGGTATGCATAAAATTGAAGCAGATATTAATAAAAATGTAGATGACCTTGCCAAGAAAAATAATCCAAGCAAAGGACTTTTGGAATGGAAGAAAAACGATGTGAAAGTAACCATTCTTAACTTGCTTGCCAACTATGAAATGTCTCATGGTCCAATGTCAGGGAACCCATCTTTCAAAGCTTCTAAGGCCTTCAAAGATTACGAAACTCAGCTGGAAACAGACAAAGATGGAATGGTAAAAACTATTCCTCTTTACAGACAATATCTTCTTGTAAAAATGACTCCTGATTTCCAGAAATATGCTGAAGCAAACAGCAAAGGAAAAACAGGGATTACAACTTCTGAGATGTTCGCCCAGTATTTAAAAACAAAAAAAGATTTATCTCAAACTGCAAAAGATTATCTTCTTGCATTTGTAATGGCTCAGGCTGATATTCATCCAACAACTCCAGCTGCCAATATTGACAAGATTAAAAAGATCATCGATTCAGATATTAAAGATGCTACGATTAAAAGTGACCTTTTAAAAATGCAGGTAGCTATTACAGGACTTAAAATCGGAGAGACAGCTCCTGAAGCAGCGTTAGCAAAACAAGACGGAAAAACATATAAACTTTCTGAAAACAAAGGAAAACCTTATATGTTGTTCTTCTATGCTTCATGGAATCCTTACATTAGCGAAGCTACAGTACCTGTATTAAAAGAAGTGGTAAACTTTTATAAGTCTAAAATGAATTTTGTATTTGTAAACGTAGACGATACAAAAGATCAATTCATTAAGACAAGCAATTCTTTATTAAAAGGAATTCAGGGAGTGAATGTTTATGGAGAAGGAGGATTGAACTCTGACATCGCTAAGAAATATGGAGTATACGGGTTCAAGTTACCTTGCTTTGTCATTATCGATAAAGATGGTAAAATTGCCAGCAGATCTTTCGTAAACCTTGGTGAGCAGGAACTAGTGACTATTTTGGATAAACAAACAGGTCTTTCAGCTCCGAAGGTAGATCCAAATGCACAAATGCAGCCACAATTACAGCTTGATCCATCTGCAATGCAACAAGCGCCACAGCCAGCAAATCCACAGCCGGCTCCAACAAAATAATAAACTTTAACACAGTATAGAAACCTTATCTTCGGATAAGGTTTTTTTTATTGTATTTTTGCAAACCGGAACGTAAAAGTTCCCATTAGGAAAATAGAAAATTTTAGAATGAGTAGGAAGAAAAAAAGAGATCTAACTCTTGAAAATATAAAATTGTTGACAGCCGGAGCAAAAGGCGTGGCAATAGGAAAAACAGAGGAAGGTAAAACGGTAATGGTAACAGGCGCAATTCCAGGTGATATTGTGAATGTGAGAGTGAAAAAAGCAAAGTCTAAATACTATGAAGGCGAAGCCATTGAAGTACTTGAAAAATCACCGTACAGAGTTGAGCCTAAATGTATTCATTTTGGTACTTGCGGAGGATGCAAGTGGCAGAATATGAGCTATGAAAAACAGCTTGATTTTAAACAGGAAGAAGTCTATAATAACATCAAAAGAATCGGAGGAATTGATGAGTTTGAAACGGTGCCAATTCTAGGATCTGAAGAACAATATTTTTATAGAAATAAAATGGAGTTTTCCTTCTCCAATGCAAGATGGCTTACTCAGTACGAAATCAGTTCTGAAGAAAATTTCGGGAGCAAAGATGCTTTAGGTTTTCATATTCCCGGAATGTGGAGCAAAATTCTTGATTTGAAAGAATGTTTCCTTCAGGAAGATCCTTCTAATGCTATTAGACTGGCTGTAAAGGAATATGGTGTTAATACTGGCCTGGATTTCTTTGATGTGAGAAATCAGGAAGGTTTCTTAAGAACCTTAATGATGAGACAGAACTCTCATGGAGAATGGATGATTCTTTTCCAACTTTACAGAGAAGAAAAAGAAAACAGAGAGAAACTTTTTGAATTCTTATTAGAAAAATTCCCACAGATTAAAACATTGGTATATGCCATTAATCCTAAACAGAATGACTCTATCTATGATTTAAATATCAACGTATATTTCGGAGAAGGGTATCTTATGGAAGAAATGGATGGGCTGAAGTTTAAGATTGGACCGAAATCATTCTTCCAGACCAATTACAAACAAGCGTTGGAATTATACAGAAAAACATTGGAGTTTGCAGACCTGAAAGGTGATGAAGTAGTATATGACCTTTATACAGGAACAGGAACAATTGCTCAGTATGTAGCGAGAAATGCAAAACAGGTAATCGGAATAGAATCTGTACAGGAAGCAATAGATGCAGCAATAGAGCATGCAGCATTGAACGGTTTAACAAATACAACATTCTATTGTGGAGATATGAAAGACATTTTCAATGATGAATTCATGGCCAGCCACCCTAAAGCAGATGTATTAATCACAGATCCGCCAAGAGACGGGATGCACCAGAAGGTTGTAGAGCAGATTCTTAAGCTTTCACCGGAAAAAATAGTTTATGTAAGCTGTAACTCTGCTACACAGGCAAGAGATCTTGCTTTAATGAAAGACCATTATACTTTAGTAAAGATCTTACCAGTAGATATGTTCCCACAAACACACCATGTTGAGAACATTGCATTACTGATTAAAAAATAAATTTATTTAAATTTGAATTTCAAATCTTAATATGAAGTACTTTAAATTTCTTATAGCGATCTGCTTTTTAGGAATGCTTGTTTCCTGTGGGGGTGACGATGATATTTGTGAAAGCGGAGAAGGAACTCCCAGACTGAAGGTGGCCTACAGAGATAAGGATAGTGGAAAAGAGACTACTCTGGATTCACTCTATGTTGCAGTAGATTATGGTGCAGGAAAGGTAGATCTCGGAGTCGCTGTAAAGACTGATTCAAGGTTAATTCCTCTACGGGTAGACAATTCACCTTATACAGACGTTTATTTTAAACTTACTAAAAAGGGGAAGGAATCTAAAGTAAGAATTAATTATACAACGAAGTCAACCTATGTATCTCCCGGATGCGGAATCAAAAAGTATTACGAGAATTTAACTTCAGAATTAGTAACTCCGGATCCAGTTCAGAAAGTGGAGGTCGGACAAAATCAAATAGAAAATGAAGACAAGACTAATCTTTACCTTTCTTTTTAGTTTATTTGGAATAATAAGCTGGGCACAAGACAAAAAAAAGGAAGCAGAGAAGAAGGTTCAGGAAAAATATGAACCTAATTTTATGGTTGGCCTTGATGTATTGAATACCGGAGCCGGATTTTTTTCAGATAGAAAACTGTATCAGGGATTTATTTCCTCCAAGATCAAAGGAAATGTTCATGCTATTGCAGAAGCAGGTTTTGAGAAAAATGTATATCAGAAAAATGGCTATGATGCTAAGGCAAACGGACCTTTCGTAAAGTTAGGTGCGTTCTATATGCTGGCAAAAGATGCTGATAATGAATTCAACGGATTTTATGCCGGAGGAAAAGTGGCAGGATCATTCTATAATCAGGAATATATGGCGATTCCTGTTCGTGGATTTGGAGGAAGTAATTCTTCTGAAGCATTTCCTTCATCCTCGCAGTCTTCTTTTTGGCTGGAGGGAACTATTGGAGGTAGAGTACAGTTATTCAGCTCTAATTTTTATATAGATGTGAATCTTCAGCCAAGATATATGGTATACACTACCAAGCAGGATGACATCTCTCCGATGATAGTTCCCGGGTTCGGAAAAAGTTCCTCAAAGTTTAATATGGGATTTGCATGGAATATTGCTTATAAGTTCTAGAAATAACTGCTCTTAGCGTTTAAAATATAAAAAACACAAACTTTAGATTGTTCTAAAGTTTGTGTTTTTTTTAATGAATGTTACTTATAATTTCTATAAACGATAATCCTTGAATTGTACAATATATAGAATATAAAATTAATCATATTCTTTGATTTGTATTTTTTTTAATGAATATGTTTGTTAGGTGTATAATATTAAAAAATATTAAGTTATTTCATTTGTGTGATTTATAAAATAGCTATATTTGGCGGAAATTATAATTGTGTTTTAATTTATGAAAAAAGTATTTACTGCTTTAATGTTTACTTTTATAGGAGGAGCAGTGTTCGGCCAATGGACACCCACCTCTCTTAAAAAAGGAGACGATAACAAAAGAAGTACAGGATTTAGAGTAGATCAATCTAATGTAAGAAGTAACGGGTATTATAAACTGGACCTGAACTTACTAAGATCTCAGCTGAAGAATGCACAGGAAATGGGAGCAAATTCCACTCCTGTAGTAATTTCTCTTCCTACAATGAGCGGGAAGATTGAAAGGTTTAATGTATATAGTTTTCCAGTAGTTGTAAAAGAACTGGCAGACAAGTATGAATTAGGATCTTATGTTGGAACTAGTGTCGATGACCCTACCAAATACTTAAGATTCAGTATCGCTCCTAATGATTTTCAGTCAATGATCATCCATGGAGATAAATATGAATTTATAGACCCTACAGCCGCAGATAAAACAGTGTATGCTGTTCATCCTAAAACAAAAAAGGAAAAGAACGGTTTCTTGTGTTCTACAGAAGAATCTCCTGCTGCTAAGAAGGAAATAGATGCTTTATTAAAAAATGGACAGTCGTTCACTAATCAGCCGACAACTTTTAACAAAAGTTCTGATAAGAAATACAGAACAATGAGACTGGCAATGTCTGTTACAGGTGAGTATACACAATACTTTATGGGACTTGCTGGTGTACCTGCTACTGCTACGGATGATCAGAAAAGAGCTCCTGCACTTGTTGCTATCAATAATACTCTAACCAGAGTAAATGGAGTTTTTGAGAAAGACTTTGCATTGCATTTGAATTTACAGAACTTTCCTAATGTAATTTATATCGATCCTGCTACTGATCCATATTCTGCAGCTGCAACCGGAGCACAGGGAGCGTGGAACGCGCAGTTACAATCAGCTTTGACAGCCAATGTTGGAAATACCAACTATGATATCGGACACTTATTCGGTAAATCTGGAGGTGGAGGAAACGCCGGATGTATCGGATGTGTATGTATTAATCCTACAACTTCAGTTCCTAAAGGAAAAGGTTCAGGATATACTTCTCCTGCGAATGGAATTCCATCAGGCGATAGCTTTGATATCGACTATGTAGCCCATGAGATGGGGCACCAGTTAGGAGCTAATCATACTTTCTCTCATAATCTTGAAGGAAGTGGAGTAAATATGGAACCTGGTTCTGGAACTACTATTATGGGATATGCTGGTATTACCGGTCCTGATACAGATGTTCAGCAAAACTCTGATCCTTATTTCCATAAAGCAAGTATCGGTCAGGTACAAGCAAACTTAATTGCAAAAACTTGTGACGTAGAAACTACAATTACCAATAACCCACCGGTAATTGCTGATCTGCCAACATATACTATACCAAAAGGTACTGCTTTTGCTTTGACGGGTAGTGCTACAGATCCTGAAAATGACCCAATGACTTATTCTTGGGAAGAGGTAGATGATGCCTTGGTTTCTATTGATAAATATAACTTAGGAAACACAACATCAGGAGCTTCATTCAGATCTGCTGCTCCAAACGCAAGCCCAACAAGATATTTCCCGAAATTTACGTCTGTAATGAACGGAGTATTAAATAATGCAAACAATACTTGGGAGGCAGTGTCTACTACGGCAAGAACTACAAATTTTGCATTAACGGTAAGAGATAATAATTCCAATGTAGCTCAACAGCAATCTGCTTTTAAAGTTCAGACTATTGTTGTAGGGGATAATGGTCCTTTCAGATTAGCTAACCAATATGCTGATGTGAATACTCCAACTCCGGTTCAATGGATTGTTGCCAATACCAATGCAGCTCCTTATAATGTTGCTAATGTAAAAATTGATTACACTACAGATAACGGAACAACCTGGACGGTATTATCAGCATCAACACCTAATGACGGATCTGAAAACTTCACTTTCCCTTCTTCATTGAACGGTCAGACAATTAAAGTAAGAGTTTCTTCAATAGGAAATGTTTTCTATGCGGTAGGACCTGTAAGTATTGCACCTCTATCTGCTTGTAGCAGTGCTGCTCCAACCAACGTTGTTGTAAGTAACATTACAGTGTCTTCAGGAAGTGTATCCTGGATGTCTTATACAGGCGCAACTTATAAAGTACGTTACAGAAAAGTAGGTACAACTGTATGGACTGAAGCTGATACAGCAGTTCCTTCAATCAACTTAAGTAACTTAATTGATGGTACAACGTATGAAGTTCAGGTAGCTTTAGTTTGTGGTACTACAGTAGGAACATATTCTGCATCCGTAAACTTCAGTACACCTGCACTTGCTTACTGCGCAGCTGCTTCAACAAGTTCAGACTATGAGTATATTGCCAATGTGACACTTGCGAATGTAAATAACACTTCTGTAAATAGTACATATACAAACTATACAACAAATACAGCACTTCAAATTAACTTAACAAAAGGGAATGTTTACCCTATGTCTGTTACCGTAGGGAACTCCGGTAGTGCTGATTATGATACGGTAGCTGCATTTATAGACTTTAACAAAGATGGTGTTTTCAGTGATTCAGAAAGAGTATTGAATTATCCTGTAACATTAACGCAGCCATCAACTGTAGTAAGCGGAAACGTTACAATTCCAGCGAATGCAGTAGAAGGACAGCCATTAAGAATGAGAGTTGTAGCATTCTATGTAGGTGCTGGAACTGGAGGGGGTAACGTTGGTTTATCATTACCTTCAGATTATGTTTGTGATGAACTTTTCGATGGTGAGGTTGAGGATTATAACGTAGTGATTACAGGTAACCTTGCTACTTCTGAAAGTACTGTTAAAAATAATGGCATTCAGATTTATCCAAACCCTGCAACTGATGTTCTGAATATTACTAAGGTTTCAGATAAAGCAACTTATAAGATCTATAGTGCTGCCGGACAATTAGTAGATAGAGGAAATATCAATAATGGAAAGGTTAATGTTTCAGCTTTAGTTAAAGGTGGTTACATTATTACAATAGATGATAAAGGAATTGAACAGTTCAAATCTAAATTTATCAAAAAATAAAGATAACCTTTAAATATTAGTAAATCCCCGGGAACTCCCGGGGATTTCTTTATTTAGAGCATAAGTGATGAATTTGTTATTTTTTTATAAAAAAAACATAAATGCACTTATAAATTAATAATAAAAAATGATTAGATTTGTGTGATTAATATTATAATGAAAACATTATGAAGAAATTCTTTACCTCTTTAATTCTGTTTCTCTGTTTGATTTGTACAGGCTTTGTATCCAAAGTCTCGGCTCAGGCAGGACAGATCGGGACAGGAACGGGTACCTCTGTGTATCTCCCCATACGTTCCTATTATGGGTATAGTTATTCCCAGCAGATTTATACAGCTGCGGAACTTACGACTGCCATTGGTACGTCGAACTATATCACAGCTATAAAGTTTTATTCTACCACCGTCGCAGCCTCTCAGGCTGTTTATAAGGATTGGGTGGTATATATGGGAAATACAACCCAGAATAGCTTTACATCCAATACAAACTGGGTTCCGGTAAGTTCTATGACTCAGGTGTTTGACGGAGTTTTACCTAACTTAACGAATGGAAGCTGGGTAACTCTTCAATTGTCTACACCATTTTTATGGAATGGAACAGACAATCTTGTGGTTGCTGTCAATGAAAAAACTCCCGATTATGCATCTTCTCCAGGAACGGCTTGGGGATCATATAATGCTGGAGCGAACCGTGGGATCATCTATTATGAGGATTCTACAAATCCAGATCCTGCATCACCGCCTTCTGCAAAAGACAGACTCGCAGATATTCCGAGAATACAGTTGGAAAGCCACCCGCTTCCTGCTTGTTCAACGGCGCCACCTACCAACATTACAGTTTCAAACCTGACAACAACTTCTGCTAATGTAGGATGGTACCTTTCCTCGGGTGCCACTTATGTGGTAAGATACAGACCTGTTTCTGGGGGAGCCTGGACAACAATCAATGTTACAACTCCTATGGTCGCAAACCAGATTATTACCGGATTAACTGAGCAGACTCAGTATGAAGTTCAGGTAGCCACTGTCTGCGGAGGGACACAGGGAGCATTCTCTTCCAGTGTAAACTTTACAACTCCGGCTCTTACATATTGTACTTCCGGTGCTACAAGTACCTATATTGACGGATATATCAATCAGGTTTCTGTTAATGCACAAGGTGCTCCGTCTATGTACAGCAACTCTGGTCAGAGTGGATATACAGATTACAGTACGGATCCTACAAGAGTAGTTACTTTAGTAAGAGGAGGTACAGCTACCGTTTCAGTTTCAAAAACGTGGCCTGGTTATCAATATGGCTTCTTAACAGGCGTTTGGATTGATTTTAACCGTAATGGTGTTTTTGAAGCAACTGAAAGAGTACTTACTTCACCAAGTAATACAACAACTCCGGTTACCGCTACATTTACAGTACCAACTACTGCCGGTGGTGCCTACGCAGGAAACCTGACTACAAAAATGCGTGTTGTATTAAATGAATACAGCCCTATTAGTGCTTGTGGAACTTACTATTATGGTGAAACTGAAGATTATGCTGTGAAACTGATCGATTTGGCAGGATGTTCTACAGCGCCGCCATCTAATATTATGGTTAATAACGTAACTCCTTCTTCAGCGAATGTTACTTGGACATCTACTACAGGAGCTACTTATATAGTAAGATACAGAGTGTCTCCTTCAGGAGCATGGCAACAGATTGCAGTTAATACACCATTAATCAGTAACCAATTACTTACGGGATTATTGGAGCAGACTGCATATGATGTACAGGTTGCTACTGTTTGTGGAGGTACTACAGGGGCATTCTCACCAACCGTTACCTTTACAACACCTGCTCTTACTTATTGTACAGCAGGTCCTACAAGTAATACTGCAACAAGCGGATATATTAATAATGTAACTGTTACTCCTACGAATACTCCTATTATGATGAGTAATTCCGGATCTGACAATTACAAAGATTATACAGCGGATGCTACAAGAGTAGTAATCTTTGAAAGAGGTTCTGCAAATAATAAAATTTCTGTAAACAAATACTGGCCGGGTTCTCCTTCTTCATATGCAGTTTCAGCATGGGTAGACTTTAACAGAAACGGAACATTTGAAACCAGCGAGAGAATTCTTAATACAACCTATAATACAACTACACCGGTAACAGCTACTTTTGCAGTACCTACGGTGGCAAGTGGTAACGTGTATACAGGAACTCTTCCTACCCGTATGCGTGTAGTAATGAGATATTTTGATAATGCTAATCCATGTGGAACATTCACTCAGGGAGAAGTAGAAGATTATGCAGTAAAATTTGTAGATGCTCAGCCTTGTTCAACAGCTCCTCCAACAAATATTACAGTAAATAATATTGGGGCAACTACTGCAACAGTGTCATGGGTTGCTACTGCAGGGGCTACTTATAATATCAGATGGAGAGTTTCTCCAAGTGGGGTTTGGCAAACTGCTACAGTTCCTGCTGGTCAGAACTTCTATGGAATTACTGGTCTTACAGAGCAGACTAATTATGATGTTCAGGTTTCTACAACTTGTAACGGTTCTACAGGATCTTATTCATCAACAGTAACATTCACAACACCTCCATTGACTTACTGTCAAATGACAGGTACCGGTACAAATGACCATATTTCGAATGTAACAGTTACCTCTTCGAACCTTGGAGTGCCACCAATGAATAATACTTCGGTACAAACCAATTATACCAGCTATACTACTCCGGAGACGCTTATAACTTTAGATGTAGATTCTCAGAATAATAAAATCTCTGTAGCGAAAGGTTGGACAGGTGCCACAGGTAACGATGCTGTAACAGCATGGATCGACTTTGACAGAAACGGACAGTTTACAGATGCCGAGAGAATTTTAATTTCTCCAGCCAATACAACTACTCCGGTAACGGCTACTTTTGCTGTTCCTTCAAATTCTTACACAGGACCATTGACAACTACAATGAGAGTTGTATTAAAACGTACAAATGCTCCAGTAATGTGCCAGAATGCAGTGGATGGGGAAGTGGAAGATTATAGAGTAAGAATCAGACCTTGTAGTAATGCAACTCCTAACGCTCCAACATTTACAACTACACATACAACAGCTACTGTTACCATCACGGGAGCAGGAGTGAGCTATGTGGTGAGATACAGAGCTCAGGGAACAACAGCTTGGACGCAAGTATATGCTTCAGCACAATTGGGTAACCTTCCGTTAGTAATCACCGGATTGACACCAGCAACTACTTATGAAGTAGAGGTAGCAGCAATTTGTGGAGATATCGTTGGAACAGCAACTCCAATCAAGACATTCACTACAAGATGTGATCCTACTCCTCCAAATGTAACAGTAAGTAACATTACTCCAACAACAGCATTGATTACATGGGCTCCGCTTGCAGCAAGCTCTACGTATACAATGAGATGGAGAAAAGTAGGTACTACTACATGGGCAACTATAAGTTTACCAGCAGCTCCTGCAAATACTTATGTATTGGGAAGTGCAACTCCTTTAGAGCCATATACAACTTATGAAGTACAGATTGCTAACCAGTGTAATGGTGAAACAACATTGAATCCATATTCTAACCCTAAAGTATTTACTACAGAAAGAATATGCCAAATTCCGCCTCCAGGATTGACAATTACTCAATTGCTTCCTACATCAGCGGCAATTCAATGGGATCCGTTCCCTGGAGCAACGTATGTTCTTAGATATAGAAAAGTAGGTATTCCAAGTTGGACAGAAGTACCATCATTAGTTAATAACCTTGTATTGACAGGTCTTACGGAATTAACAAAATATGAAATGCAGGTAGTGAATATCTGTAACGGTACGCCAGGAAACTATACTCCTCCTTACTACTTTACAACACCTACCGTAATCTACTGTAAGATGAAAGGTGAAAACTCTACAGGAGAGCATATCTCTAAAGTTACTGTGAAGCCTACAGGTAAGAAAACAATGGAGAATGAATCCGGAGCTTCTACTTATACAGATTATACTGGAGTTCCTAAAACATTTATCGAGATGATCCAGGGATCAACTGACAATGAGATCATCATTGAGAAAAAATGGACAGGAACTACTTACAATGAAGGAATCGCAGTTTGGATTGACTTCAACAGAAACGGAGAGTTTGACATCAACGAAAGAGTATTTAATTCTTCACCTAATTCAAACAGCCCTGTTTCAGGTAAATTCAATGTACCTGCAGATGCTTTTGTAAGTATGACAGATTATAAGTATGTAGTGATGAGAGTAGCGATGTCTAGAGACGGTATCCCTGTGAACTGTACTGACTTCAAAAACGGAGAAGTAGAGGATTACACGGTAAGAATCTCTAAACCGATTGTTGCTAATCCAATTGATCAGACAAGTGTTATGATTTATCCTAACCCGGTAAGCTCAGTATTGTTTGTGAAAAATGTTAGCAAGAGAGCTAAATACAAAATCTACAATGCTGCTGGGCAGGTAATTGCTGACGGTATCTTACTAAACAACCAGATCAATGTAAGCAGATTGATTAACGGTGTTTATGTAATTGATATCGACGATAACGGTAATACTACCCAAAAGAAATTTATCAAAGAATAAGTCATTTAAATTTCACATAGAATAAGCCTCCATTTTTGGAGGCTTATTTTTTATTAAATTATCTCATTGGAATAATGTCTCAGAAATTATTTTTTTGCAGAAAAAAACTCGTTAGAAAAGCTTCTAACGAGTTTTTATTTATTCGATACTGAAAACTACTTTTTCAGTTTGTTCTTTTAATTCTTCGAGATTGGTATTGTTATAGATAATACAATCTGCCATTTTTATTTTATCCCTTTCAGGCATCTGTTTTTCCATGACAGCTTCTACCTCACGATAAGTTTTGTTATCCCTGTCCATTACTCTTTTAATCCTGATATTATCCTCGGCTGTTACCAGAAGAGACTTATAACATTGTCTGTTAAGTTTCAGTTCAAACAATAAAGCTGTTTCTTTAAAAACTAAATATTTGCTTTGTTTCTTAACCCAGTTTTCAAAATCAATTCTTACAGCGGGGTGGATGATCTCATTCAATTGCTGAAGCAGATCTCTGTTATTAAAAACCTGATCAGCCACAAATTTTCTGTCATATAACCCATTTTCATCATAAGATTCTTTGCCAAGAAGTTCCTTGATTTTTGTTTTCAGGTCTTCACTCTCATTAACAATGGCTTTAGCTCTGTCATCGGAATAATAAACCGGAAAGCCGAATTCCTCTATAAAGCGCGCTACTGTGGTTTTTCCAGAACCTATTCCTCCTGTTAAACCAATGATCTTGGGTGCTGGTTCCGGCTCTGTCTGCTGTGTTTCTGAATGTAATTCTTCCATGATTAAAAATTAATATCCAAAAACATCATTAAAGCTAAACGTCTCATCAAGTCTCACTCCTTTTTCGGTCATTTTAAGACTTGCCAGCTCATGATGAGCATCGTGCTCAAAGAACAGTAAATATTCATTGTCTACACATTGCTTCAGGAACTTTGCTTTCTCTTCCATTGTTAAAAGAGGCCTGGTGTCATATCCCATCACATACACCGGGTTGATATGTCCTGCTGTAGGAATAAGGTCAGCCGCAAAAACAACAGTTTTTTCCTGGTACTGGATGACCGGAAGCATTTGTTTTTCTGTATGTCCGTCTACAAAGATAACGTCCATTTTAAGATCAGGAGCGAAACCGTAGTTTCCGGTAGTAGGAAGTGGCAGATAGTTAAGTTGTCCGCTTTCCTGCATTGGCATAATGTTTTCCTTCAGGAAACTTGCTTTTTCTCTTGCATTGGGTTCTGTTGCCCATTGCCAGTGATTTTCATTCGTCCAGAAATTAGCATTTTTAAAGGCAGGTCTGTATCCGGTTTTATCGTCATTCCATTCTATCGCTCCACCACAGTGATCGAAGTGAAGGTGAGTAAGGAATACATCCGTAATGTCCTCCTTTATAAAGCCATATTTTTTAAGATTCTTATCAAGAGTATCATCTCCCCAAAGAGAGTAGTGACCGAAGAATTTATCATCCTGTTTGTTACCAAGACCACAGTCTACCAGGATCAGTTTTTTTCCATCTTCAATAAGCAGAGAACGTGTCCCCAGCTCAATCAGGTTTTTTTCGTCTGCCGGGTTCGTTTTTTCCCACAGACTCTTCGGGACGACTCCGAACATAGCACCGCCGTCCAGTTTAAATTTTCCACATTGTATTGGATATAACTTCATATGTATATTTTGATTATTTCTTTATTAATTTCATTTTCTCTGCAATTTTTCTCGCGTTATCATCAGATTGCTCAAGTTGAGTAATGATGTTGTTAAAATCATCCTCTTTTCTGTTCTGAGAAAGTTTTTGCTTGATAAATATTTCAGTTGGAATAACTTTAATCCCAAAAGCGCCCTTCATTTCCTTTTCCACAAATTCCTTTCCCATATCTTTTACCATCATGGGACATTGCTGAAAACTTTCATATTTGGACGTTAATTTATCCAAATGAGCATATAGCTCATCATGATTCATTATTTCAACTTTTCCGTGAATCTGTACTGCCTCATAATTCCAGGTGGAAACATTGATATGATCATACCAGCTGCTGGATATATAAGTATGAGCCCCTAAGAAGTCACAAAGAACTTCATCACCATTTTGTAAGGCTTTGGCCTGGGGATTAGCTCTTGAAATATGAGTTTCAATATAGGCATTTTCAGGATCATCTTCATTAAGCATCATCATAGAATGAGTAGCCCGTATCTTACCGACAGAAGAAATCAGTAAAGCAAAAGAATTTTCTTTGATAATCTCTCTCATCAAATCGTAATCTTCACTTCTGTATAATTTAGGTATAAACATAAACTAATCAATTCTCATTAACCTTAAACCTTAAACTTTGAATTAAAATAACTCTCCCGGGTTTTTAGGTCTTGTAATGTTTAAATGTTTGTAAGCTTTATCAGTAACTTCTCGCCCTCTCGGAGTACGGATAATAAACCCTTCCTGAATCAAAAATGGTTCATATACTTCTTCCAGGGTTTCCGGATTTTCAGCAATAGATGTTGCAAGAGCCGAGATACCAACTGGTTTTCCTTTAAAGTTTTCAATCATGACGCGCATGATTTTATTGTCCATTTCATCCAGACCAAATTCATCCACATTTAAAGAGTCCAAAGCATATTTTGTAATCTTGATTTCAATTTCACCATTCCCTTTGATCTCAGCGAAATCACGTACTCTTCTTAGTAATGCATTCGCAATCCTTGGCGTTCCACGGCTTCTTCTTGCAATTTCTATTGCTGCATCTTCATATATAACTACGCCTAAAACCCTTGCACTTCTCTGAATAATCATAGACAGAAGTTCAATAGAATAATATTCCAGCCTGCTTTGAATTCCAAATCGGGCAAGCATTGGTTTTGTAAGCATACCACTTCTTGTCGTAGCACCTACGAGAGTAAAAGGATTTAGCCCTATCTGTACACTTCTGGCATTAGGGCCTGTTTCCAGCATAATGTCAATCTTGTAATCTTCCATTGCAGAATACAGGTATTCCTCTACCACAGGAGAAAGACGGTGAATCTCATCAATGAAAAGAACATCATTTTCTTCCAGATTGGTCAGTAAACCAGCTAAACTTCCGGGTTTATCCAATACAGGGCCCGAAGTAACCTTGCAGTTTACCCCAAGTTCATTAGCAATAATATTGGCTAAAGTCGTTTTACCAAGTCCCGGCGGACCATGTAATAAAACATGATCCAATGCTCCTCCACGTCTTTTCGCAGCGGTAACAAAAACCTCAAGGTTCTCCAGCGTCTTTCTCTGCCCCGCAAAATCTTTAAAGCTCTGTGGACGGATCTGTTCTTCCTGCATCAGCTCCTCTCGTGAGTAGTTTTCCTTATCTGGATGTAAAAAATCTGGCATTAATTCATTTCATTTACTTCAAAGATAGCAAATTTAGACAAAGGTTGAAGGGCAGATTGAGAAAACGTTGAGATTGATAGAGAGGTTTAAGCCAGGGTTGAAAATGAGAACAGCTAAGATTTAAATAATTGGGATATTTTAAGTATTTTTGAGAGAAGAAATTATTAATAAAAATTAATGAAATTTTGAATGTTTGGAAAATTGAGTTTGATATAAAATGGATCAGCTTACATCTAAACATCGCATTAACTTTAAACTAATGAAATTAATAGGCCCATTTAAACAGGTGGTAACGCTTGCCAACTTACCCTTAAGAGGAAAAATTTCTGATGAGCAGCTGGAAATTATTGTAGACGGAGGAATTGTTGTAGATCAGAATACCATCAGGAAAGTTGGAAATTTTGAAACATTGAAAACAGAAAATCCTACCATAGAAATCGAACAGATTGAAGGAGAACAGATTGTTCTTCCTGCTTTTGTAGATTCACATACCCACATTTGTTTCGGAGGAAACCGTGCGAATGACTTTGCCATGCGTAATGCAGGAAAAACCTATCTGGAGATTGCGGAAAGCGGTGGTGGAATCTGGAGTTCCGTACAGCATACAAGAAATGCTTCAGAAGAAGAATTGTTAAAAACTTTAGGAGAAAGAATCAACTTTTTGATTGATCTGGGAATTACGACCATTGAAGTGAAAAGTGGATACGGTCTGGATGTGGAAAACGAGTTGAAGATGCTTAGAATTATTAAAAAAGCACAGAATGTAACCAAAGCCACTTTAGTTCCAACGTGTCTTTCAGCCCACTTAAAACCAAGAGATTTTGACGGAAGCAATCCCGAATATCTGCAATATATCATCACCGAAATTTTGCCAAAAGTAAAAGAAGAAAGCTTAGCGAATAGAGTAGATATCTTTATTGAAAAGTCTGCTTTTCAGCCGGAAGAAAGTAAAGAATTCTTGCTTAAAGCAAAAGAATTAGGTTTTGAAATTACGGTTCACGCAGATCAGTTTACCCCTGGAAGTTCAAGAATTGCCGTAGAAGTAGGAGCGAAGTCTGCAGACCATCTGGAAGCCACAATAGATGAAGACATTCAGTTTCTGGCAGAATCCGATACGGTGGCAACAGCCCTTCCTGGAGCGAGTTTAGGATTGGGTGAGAAATTTACCCCGGCAAGAAAATTACTAGATGCAGGCGCTATTGTAGCCATTGCTAGTGACTGGAATCCGGGATCTGCCCCAATGGGAAATTTAATTACTCAGGCTTCTATTTTAGCCACCTTCCAAAAGCTTACTACAGCTGAAGTTTTGGCCGGGATGACCTTCCGTGCTGCTTATGCATTGAACCTTGAAGATAGAGGACAACTGGAAGTAGGGAAAAAGGCAGATTTTGTCACTTTCAAAACCAACAATTTCCAGAATGTACTGTATAACCAGGGAAGCCTGAAAGCAGAACAGGTTTATATTGATGGAAATCTGATATAAAATTATAAATTAACAATATTTGTTCTTCAATCATAATCGATTGAAGAACAGACAATAGGCAAATGACTGAATAATGAGTACTATTTGGCAAGGCAGATTGGACGGAGAAGAACTTCTCTATCACAGATTATTTCAAAGAGTTAAAGAAGAACGTAATTACGACAACATTGCTGCAGGAGATTTTGCATTGCATGGTTTTGCTGTGGATGAAGGAGTAAGGAGAAATAAAGGCCGTCAGGGAGCGAAAGATGCTCCTGATGTGATCAGGAAAAATATGTCTAATTTTCCGGTAATTCTTCCGGATTTTTCTCTGCTGGACTTTGGAAATCTTACCTGTGAAGACGGTAATCTGGAAAACGCTCAGAATAATCTTGCCAAAAATGTCTCAAAAGTACTTCTAAAAGGAGGAAAATCCCTTGTTTTGGGCGGAGGACATGAAGTTACCTATGCTCATTATTTAGGCGTTAAAACAGCCTTCCCGGAACAGAAAATAGGCATTATTAATATTGATGCCCATTTCGATAACCGACAACCAGAAAATGGAGTAGGACCAAGCTCAGGAACCGGATTCTGGCAGATTGCTCAGGAAGGTCCCATCAATTCTCTGCATATTGGAATTCAGAGAAACTCCAATACGTTGAAACTTTTTGATACGGCCCATCAGTATGGGATGAAATATATCCTGGCAGACGAATTATTTTTTGAAAACCTTACCTCCATCTATCAGCGTATTGATGAATTGCTGGACAATGTAGATTATGCCTATCTAACCATTTGTATGGACGTTTTTAATGCATCAATCGCTCCCGGTGTTTCGGCTGCTGCTTATAATGGTATCTTTGCAGATGCTGCATTTATGCATTTTTACAGGCATATCTTAAAAAATAAAAAATTGGTGGCGCTGGATGTGGCAGAAGTTAACCCTTCTTTCGATATCCAGGACAGAACAGCAAGACTGGCAGCATGTCTTGTAAATGAATGGCTAATGATGTAAGATAAAGTTATATTCTTCCGATAGAGAAAATCATTATTTTATTAACCCTTAAGGAATGGAATTTGCTAATTTCACCGTGCTTTTAAAATAAAAGCGCTCATAAATTCATTAGCTGAATTTAAAACAGAAATTTATATTATGGAACAATTAATTGAAAGCAAGCTTATTAAAGCAGATAAAGCGTTTTCAGTGTGGAGAAAAGTGCCGTTTGAGGAAAGGCAGAAGTTAATTGCAAAAGCAGCGGAAATTTTAAAGAATAATTCGGAGAAATTTGGGAAAATAATTACTACAGAAATGAATAAACCCATTTCAGAATCTATTGCTGAAGTGGAAAAGTGTGCTTTAATGATGAATTATTATGCCACTGCTGAAAATATATTAAAACCAGAAAAAGTTGAATCAGAATTTTCTTATTCTGAAGTTCATTATGCCCCGAAAGGGGTAATCTTAGGTGTAATGCCTTGGAATTTTCCTTTCTGGCAGGTGCTGAGATTTGCTACTCCTGCGATTTTAGCTGGGAATACAATCGTTTTGAAGCATGCTTCAATTTGTTTCGGAAGTGGAAATGCCATTGAAGAAGTACTTCTGGAAGCAGGTTTTCCTGAAGGTATTTTTCAGAATCTTGAAGTGGGACATAAAGCTGTAAAAGAAATCCTTGAACATGATACTGTAAAAGGAGTAAGCTTGACAGGCAGCGGAAAAGCCGGAGGAGAAGTAGCTTCAATTGCCGGTTTAAATATTAAAAAATCTTTACTTGAATTAGGCGGAAGTGATGCTTTCATTATTTTCGAAGATGCGGATCTGGAGGAAGCAGCAAAAGCAGGAGCAAAATCCAGACTTCAAAATTGTGGACAAACCTGTACTGCAGCAAAAAGATTTATCATTGATGAAAAGATTGAAGATGCGTTTTTACCAATATTCATTGAAGAATATAAGAAATATGAGATTGGAGATCCTTTAGATAAAGAAACCAAACTGGCAGGAATGGCAAGACCCGATCTTGCCGATGAATTGGAAGCTCAGTTCAACAGGGCATTGGAAAATGGTGCTGAAATCATTATTCCTTTGGAAAGAGTTTCTGAAAATGAATTTAATCCTGGTTTAATCAGAGTTCAGGAAGGAAATCCTATTTTAAAAGAAGAACTTTTCGGACCTCTGGGTATGGTGATGGTTGCGAAAAATGATGAAGAAGCTTTACAGATGGCCAATAATATTCCATTCGGACTTTCCAATTCTGTATGGACTAAGAATAAAGACCGCCAGTTATTTTTCATTGAAAACCTTGAATCTGGAACAGTCAATATCAACCGTATGACAAGTTCTGATCCACGTTTTCCATTTGGAGGATCAAAAGCTTCAGGATATGGAACAGAACTATCTTTATTAGCTTTAAAAGAATTTGTGACCGCTAAGACGATTGTAGGAAATTAAAAGGATAAAATGTCATGCCGAGGAAACAAGGAATCTCAGAGATTCTTCACTTCACTTCGTTGCGTTCAGAATGACAAACTACCATTTATAAGTTAACAGTAAACTTTACACTATAAAATAAAAACTCCCGGAAACTTGTTTCCGGGAGTTTTTTATGCTGTTACAAAAAGTAATTTTGCTTATTGCTTATACTGTCGTAAGTCTCAATGTATTCGTTTTTCCACCTTCATATGATGGAGTAGCATTGATATTGATGACGAAATCTCCGGTTTCGATGTAACCATAGTTATGTGTTAACATATTGACCTGGATGATCGTTTCGTCGGTAGACTTCTTCATATCATAGTAATAGGCATGAACCCCCCAAAGAAGGTTCAGCATTGTAATTACTCTTCTGTTACCACTATATACGATGATGTGAGAGTTGGGTCTGTGTGCTGCAAGCTGGAAGGCTGTATATCCTGAATGAGTAAGGGTTACAATAGCAGAAACATTGGTTGTTTTAGCAATTCTTACTGCTGCAAGACAAACCCTGTTGGTAATGAATCTTTCATCAATACAGTTATAATCTTTCTCGATAGGCTCATTTTTGTGTTGGTAGAAATGAGTAGTTTCGATATTTTTTACAATTTTAGCCATGTTTTCCACAACCTGTACCGGATATCTACCTACAGAAGTTTCTCCGGAAAGCATTACGGCATCAGCACCGTCCAATACAGAATTGGCAACGTCATTTACTTCCGCTCTTGTTGGTGTTAAACTGTTGATCATGGTTTCCATCATCTGAGTAGCAATAATTACCGGCTTGGAATAGAATCTTGCTTTTTCTACCAGATTTTTCTGGATCGCAGGAACTTCCTCCATAGGAACTTCTACCCCAAGGTCTCCACGTGCAACCATTAATCCGTCGCATTCAAGAAGGATTTCATCAATATTTTTAACGCCTTCAGGTTTTTCAATCTTCGCAATAATAGGAGTCTTGAATTTACCGTTCGGGTGGTTTGCAATTAATTCTTTCAGGTCAATAATGTCCTGTGCGTGACGTACAAAAGAAAGAGCAATCCAGTCTACCTCCATGTCAAGCATGAAATTAGCATCCTGAACATCTTTTTCTGTCAAGGCAGGAAGAGAAACATTTGTATTAGGTAGATTAACTCCTTTTTTAGAACTTAACGGACCTCCCTGAATAGTTTTTGCTTTTACAGTATCTTTTTCATTGGTTTCGATAACCTCCAGCATTAGTTTCCCATCATCAATAAGGATTCTTTCACCTACTTTTACGTCTTGTGGAAACTGTTGGTACGTCATGTATACCTTTGTGGAATCTCCCTCCATCTTTTCATTAGTGAAGGTAAGAATATCACCTGGGTTCAGGTAAGATCCCTCCTTTACAACTCCCACTCTCAGTTTAGGCCCCTGAAGGTCTCCAAGGATTCCTACAGAATAACCATACTCATTGTTTAGCTCTCTAATTATTTCAATATTTTTTCGAACTAAGTCGTAATCTGCATGGGAAAAATTTATTCTGAAAATATCAACACCCGCTTTCATTAAATCTAACATTACCTCCTTCGACGATGAAGCAGGCCCTAGTGTTGCGATAATTTTTGTCTTCTTTAAATACTTATTCATAATACTGGATAATTTGATAAAGTTCCTCATCAGAACTCAGTGTATAATCTTGAATTGGAAATACAAGATTTTCAGGGAGCAAAATTACGGAAAAATCAGGAAACTGTTCCGAACTATGCAGAATATATTCCACATCTACCTGATTATTTAATAAAAATTTAATGTTTTCTTCTTCTGTAAAGAGTTCTGTCTGAATTTTTTTTTGCTTACTTTCAGAAGATTTATTGGAAATGAAGGTAAAACAAGTCTTCGTATACTTGTGGTAGGCCTCAAATCTTGGAAAAAAATAATCATAATAACCTCCATGAAAGACAAGATCTTTCTTTCTTGAAAAATTGAGGTTGTTGGTTTGATTTATTTTGTAGAAAAACTCATGAGCAGGTACATCTTTGGCTAATCTTACCAATCCTATGGCAATATCTTCAAATTCTATATCATCAAGATCATAAAGTTTTTGAATTTCCAAGTATATTTTCTTTTTTGTTTAAAATATAAAATGCTCTCTGTGCTGCTTTTTCCTCTGCTTTCTTTTTGGAAGTCTCTGTTGCATTAGCAATTTTTTCATCTCCCAGCCATACATGGCATCTAAATACGATAGATTTATTAGCCTGTATTTCCTCGCAGGTTTCGTACTTTATATTGACCTTCTTCTTCTGACTCCATTCGAGCAGGAGACCTTTATAACTTACAATTTTGTTTTCAAGCTTATTGATCTCGGAAGGGGTCAGCAATTTTTCCAAAATAATCCTTTTACAGGTATCATAATGGAAGTCTAAATAAACGGCACCGATTAAGGCTTCAAACAAATTTCCAGAGATATTTTCTCCTAAAGCTGATGAGCTGTTTTGCTTTTGCAAAAGGCTGGTAAGCTTGAGATCTTCTCCTAATTTATTGAGGTTTTTCCTATTAACAATCTTAGATTTCATTTGTGTCAGATATCCCTCATTAGCCTGAGGGTAAGTCTGGAACAAATGACAAGAAATAATTGTACCCAAAACAGAATCTCCCAAAAATTCAAGTCTTTCGTAATTGCTGTCTTGATTTTTAGAAGAATTTTTCAAAGAAAAAGCTTCACGGTAAAGAGCGATATTCTGTACCTCTGTACCCAAAACTTTTCTAAGCTCGGTACTGAGAAAATATTCTCTCTCCGTTAATTGTCTTTTTCTTTTTTTGAGAAGGAATTTAGAAAAGTATTTCTGTAACTCCATTCATTGAATTTAGATTTTCTTAAATAGAACGCAAGCATTATGCCCGCCAAATCCAAAAGTATTGCTCATGGCTACTTTTACATCTTTCTTAACAGCAGTATTGAACGTAAAGTTGAGTCTGCTGTCAATATTTTCATCATCAGTAAAATGGTTGATGGTTGGAGGAACAGTACCATGAATAATAGTTCCCAATGCAGCGATAGCTTCAATAACACCTGCAGCACCTAAAAGGTGGCCAGTCATTGATTTTGTAGAATTAATCTGAATGTCATAAGCATGCTCGCCTAATAATTTCGAAATTGCATTGGATTCTGCGATGTCTCCTAATGGAGTAGAAGTACCATGCATGTTGATATGATCTACTTCATCAGCAGTTAAGCCTGCATCTTCCAAACAGTTTTTCATTACCAGATAAGCGCCAAGGCCTTCAGGATGTGGAGCAGTCATGTGATGTGCATCAGCACTTAAACCACCTCCCAGTAATTCTGCATAAATTGTAGCACCACGTTTTACGGCGTGCTCATATTCTTCAAGAACAATACATCCTGCTCCTTCACCTAACACAAATCCATCTCTGTCTTTGTCAAAAGGTCTTGAAGCTGTTGTAGGATCGTCATTTCTTGTAGAAAGTGCCATCATTGCGTTGAATCCACCGACACCACTTGCTGTAACGGCTGCTTCAGAGCCTCCGCAAACAATCACGTCTGCTTTTCCTAACTGGATCAGCATTTTGGAATCAATTATAGCATTCGCTGAAGATGCACATGCAGATACAGTCGTATAGTTTGGTCCGTGGAAACCGTATTCAATTGAGATATGTCCTGGAGTGATATCCGCAATCATTTTTGGGATAAAGAAAGGGTTAAATCTCGGAATTTCCGTATTGGCCCATCCTAACACTTCAGTTTCAAAAGTCTCTAATCCTCCGATTCCGGAACCCCAGATTACACCAACTCTGTTTTTATCTACATTGTCTTCAATAATGCCGGAATGCGCTACTGCTTCTCTTGCAGCAACAAGTCCCAATTGAGTATTTCTATCCATTTTTTTAGCCTCTTTCTTATCGAAATGCTGTAACGGATCGAAATTTTTTACCTCGCAAGCGAACTTTGTTTTAAAGTTTGTGGCATCAAAAAGAGTAATCGGAGCGGCACCGCTCTCACCTTTCACAAGATTTTCCCAGTATTCTTTTGCATTATTTCCTATTGGTGTTATTGCTCCAAATCCGGTTACAACTACTCTTTTTAATTCCATAAACTTTGTTTAATTTCTTTTTTTGTTGAAGAATATTATTTATTTACTACTTCTTCGATGTAAGCGATAGCGTGTCCTACAGTAGTAATTTTTTCAGCTTGGTCATCAGGGATCTGAATGTTAAATTCTTTTTCGAATTCCATGATTAACTCAACTGTATCTAGTGAATCAGCTCCTAAATCGTTAGTGAAGCTAGCTTCAGGAGTTACTTCTGTTTCTTCAACGTCAAGCTTATCAGCGATGATAGCTTTTACTCTTGATGCAATGTCTGACATAGTAAATTATTTTTTTAATTGTTAGATGGTGCAAATATATAAAATTCTTTACGATAAAACATTTTTTTAGTCTTTTTTGTGGACCGGAAGCTTTCATTTTAGATTGTTTCGCTTTAGTCTTTTCGTTTTCAGTGGTTTATATTTGGTGTAAATGATGAATGAAGAAGTAGAACTTTATATTTGATTATACTGATCAATTTTTAAAGAGAATAATATCTTGATTTAAGTGAAAGTTTATCTATTATCTAACGTTCCTGATTTAAAAGAGCAGTATGGAATTCTTGAAAGGCACGAGCAAGTTAGAGAAATTTTTGAAAATATACTTGAACGCCAGATATTGCTATGAATTGAGTCATTCAGCACTATGGAGTAGTGATGAATTTTTCAAAGTTGCCTAAAATAAAAAATGATTGGTTTAACCTGTCTGTGGTAAAACCAATCATTTTTTATTAGCTTAAAGACTTTTATATTATCTTAAAAGAAATTTGTAATTAAATCTTAGGGTATAGTTTCTATAGAAGATATTTTTAAATTTCCATTTTCTTTTTTTAATGTAACTATAGCAGATGCCCCTTCAAATTCTGTTTTTTTATTGGGATTAGCTGTTGAATATGATAAAACAAAATTAGTTCCTTGTTTAGTAAAAGTTGAATTAGAATTTTTCAATAATTTATAATCTAGTAACTTTATTACTTCTTGAAGATTATTTTGGACAAATTTTTTGTTTTCTATGATGTATTGATTATCATATCCATTTTCAATCTCACAAATACTGCACTGAATATTATTTGCAAATAAAGAATTTACTTTTTCATCCTTGCTTAAATATAAAGAATCTTATTTTTTTATAAGTTGAATTGCTTCTTTCTTTTCCTCTAAATAATTTTCTTGAGATTGTACTCCACAAGAAGTCATGATGATAAGACTTAAAAATATCTTTTTCATTTTTTTTATTTTTAAATTAACTTTAAGGTTTAAATTCCCAAATTCTGATTGATTTAATCCCGCCAGGAACATTATTGGCATTTGCTCCCCCAGGTATATGTCCGTTTTGGATTAAATCAACATGTCCTGTATATCCAGCAGTAGTTGAACTATTATTAGCAATAACATATATTCCAGTTTTACCTTCCAAAAACTTTGCCACTTTATCAGGATTATTAGCATCTGTACCTTCTAATATATGAGTTGGACTTCCAAATGTTTTTGACATAAAATCTCCTGCTGTTTTTGCTTGTAAATAATAATATCGAGGTTGTCCGTTTTCATCTGCTCCCTTTCTGCTCAGTGAATTGTTAGGTATGTAAAATCCTAATCTATTCATTGCTAATGAAAATCTCACAGTACATGCATTTCTATATGGACCGATATCCTTACCTGAGCTATTATATAAATACTCGAGGTTACCACCTACCATGGGGTAGATTTGAGAAGCTGGCATTTGCTTAAAATAGCCTGGATATCCTGGATATTCTAATTTTGGAAAAGCTCCTACGAATTGAGAATATGTTGGCATTTGTTTATTCTGATACTGTATGGTATTGAGGATATCATCAAGATTATCAACAGGCTCTCCGTCATCATTTGTCGTTTCGAGAATTTAAGTTTGTAAAATGAAAAGGTTTAATAAATATGTAGGAGATTTTAATTATTGGTTTAATAGATATGTGAGAGTAAGAAAAACATTTTGAGAATTGATGAAAAATAACAGAATGATATAAAATTGGCCTCTGTTTAATTGATTTTTTCTTGCCAATTGTTGAAATAATATTTAAGACTTTTCACCGTTTATTGAAAGATTAATTTTAATTTTTTAAAAATAATTTTATATTTGATATCTCTAAAAACACAAATGGCTATTTCTCCTTTTAGAAAAGCCGTTTATATTTATGATAATTAATAGTGACTTATTTTTGAAAAGAAGTCATAGAAGAATATATTGCGCAATAGAATGGTAGGAATGAGCCGAAAGCCTACCTCCGAAAGGAAAGCTAAAATTTCTCTGTTGAAGTTGTAGTAAATAAGTAGGCAAAAAATTTTAATTATTATGAAAGAAAAAAAATTAAGCAGTTTGGTTTTAAACAAAAAAGTAATTTCAAGATTAAATCAATCATTTATCGTTGGAGGTGACATAGATATGGATAATTCACTTGATGATGGTATTACTGGACTTACTATTTGCACGAACTCCCCTAAATCTAGATCTTGCAAATGCACTCAGTTTCCTCAAACTTATCCTCTTCCTGCCACAACAGGATGTAATACAGCTACAGATATGCCATCTAGAAGTTGTGCATAATCTCTAAATAACAATATTACTTTCATATGGAGTAGATAATTCTACTCCATTTTCCTTAATATCTTTAATAAATTTCAAAATATTTATATGAAAAATGTATTTTTAATATTTACTATATTTTTATTTTACTCTTGTAAATCTCAAAATAAAGACATTGATTATAATTTAGATTTTGAAATTGTATCAAAGAACAAATCAATTCCCGAAGGATGGTTTTTGTGGGGGAATAAAAATGTAAAATCAGATTCGATTACTTACAAATCAGGTAAAAAAAGTATATCAATTTTCGAAAATGGAATTGGTGAATTTGGGAGCATTGCTTGTAAAATAGAAAATAAATACAAGGGAAAAGAAATAACCTTGGAGGGATATATTAAAACCGAAAAACTAGAAGATGGTTTTGCTGGTCTTCTTATACGGGTTAATAAAGGAGAAAATGTTCTTGAGTTTGACAATATGCAATCTCAAAATATAAGTGGAACACAGGATTGGAAAAAATACACTGTAAAAGTACCGCTACATGACGACGCAGATTACATCTATATCGGAGCTATTTTGCAAGGTAATGGGAAAGCATGGTTTGATGATTTGAAAGTATATATAGATGGGATAGAAATAGGAAAAGATTCAACTATTAAAACATCAGCCATGATTAATGAGCAGAATACTGTCAAATTTAGCATTAAAAAACTTTCCGAAGCACAGATTGATAATCTCTATAAATTAGGTAAAAAATGGTCATATTTAAAGTATAACAGCTCAGTTATTGCAGAAGGTAAAATAGATTGGGACAATGAATTATTTAAATTCTTGCCTAATATTTACGATAAAAACTTTGATAAAATACTTAATACTTGGACTTCATCTTTTGATAAAAAATCTAATATTAGAGAAAATGTTTATGTTGATTTTTACTCAGAAGAAGGAAATCCTATTTTTAAAAATGAATTATCATATCCAAATATGAGATGGGACGATGATGGCCTTAAAATATTAGCATTATTCCGTTATTGGAGTATGATTGAATATTTTTACCCATATAAACACTTACTTACTAAAAAGTGGGATGGGGTTTTGTACAAATATATTCCCCAATTTATTAACAGTAGGGATGAATTATCTTATAAATTATCTGTTTTAGAACTAACCTCAGAAATAAATGATTCACATGCCGCAATATACAATTTTGGTGATGCAATAGAAAAATTTTACGGTATAAATAAAGCTCCAATAGTAGCTAAGTTCGTTGAAGATAAGCTAGTTGTTACAGAGAGTAATTCTCAACCAAATATAAAGATAGGTGATATTATTACCGAAATTGACCATAAAAAAATAGAAGATATTATAAAAGAAAAGGCTAAATATGAACAAGCATCAAATCAAAACGGACTTTTAAGAAATATTTCCTTCAATATATTTCGTACCAACAACAATTTCTTGTCTTTGAAAATTAAGAGAAATAAATTTAGTGATGAATTAAATGTAAATGTAAAATGTATTCCAAATAGTAGCATTGAGTATAATAAAAAATTGCCATCCCATAAACTTGTATCTGAACAAATAGGTTATATAAATCCAGGTTTTCTTAAAGAAAATGAAATTGATTTAATCATGGATGAGTATATAAATAAAAAGGGAATTATAATTGATCTTAGATATTATCCTTCAGATTTTATTGTATATAGTCTTTCAAAATATTTAGTATCATCTCCTACCGATTTTGCTAAGTTTACTCGAACTTCTTTTGATGATATTGGAAAATTTACAATTGGAAATCCTGCTCAAGTAGGTGAAAATTACAAAAAACAATTTAAAGGAAAAATTGCAATCTTAGTAGATGAAATGACACAGAGTAATGCTGAGTTTACCGCAATGGCTCTTAGAGTAGCACCAAAATCGGCTGTAATTGGAAGTCAAACAGCGGGAGCTGACGGTAATGTTTCAACAATAATTTTACCAGGAAATCTAAGTACCTCAATAACGGGAATAGGAGTACTATATCCCAATGGTAAAGAGACACAAAAAATTGGAATTGAAATTGATATTCCAGTAAAAACTACAATTGAAGGAATAAGAACTGGCAAGGATGAAATATTACAAGAAGCAATAAATTTTATTGTTCAATAGTCATACTTATTAATCATGAAATCTAGAAATGGAAAGGCTACATCTAAAACTAAAAGAAATTAATCATGTAATAAAAGAAGAAGTTTCTAAAGAAAATAATGTTGGAATACTTGATGGCTTATCTGGTATTGCATTATTTCAATTCTATTATTCTAAGTATTTAGAGAGTGAAAATATATATGAAGATGCTTTAATTACATTACAAAAATGTTTTGAAAAAATTAATGATGGGTACAGTTTGCCTACGTTTTGCTCTGGAATTGCTGGGTTTGGTTGGACAATAGATCATCTGGTCGAAAATAATTTTATTGAACTTGATAATGATGAATTATTATCTGGGTTTGATGAATATATTCATAATGTAATGGTTTTTAGTTTGAATAAGAAAAACTTTGACTTTTTGCACGGTGGAATTGGGTATGCATTATATTTTATCAACAGATATAGAAATACATCTCTAGAATCATTAAAACTTAGTTATAAAGCAAAAATTTATGAGTTTATTTCATTGCTAGAAAGTTTTGCAGACAAAACATCAAATCAATATAAGTGGGAAAAAGTTTCAAATGGTGAGAAAGTGTATGATTTAAGCTTATCACATGGAATGTCTAGCATTATTGGAATTTTAAATAAATTATATGAATTGCCCGAGTTTAGAGACAGAGTTAGGGACATCTTAGTAGGAACTATAAATTTTATAGTTGAGCTTCATTATCTTGAAAATAAGTTATCACTATATGCTTCAACGATTTCTGTAGTAAATAATAAAAATCAGGATAATTCTAGATTAGCATGGTGTTACGGGGATTTAGGTATAGCTACTGTACTTCTTCAATCCTCTTATTTGCTTAAATCTGAGAGTCTCAGAAAAAAAGTAATATATATATTAGAATTTTCATCTAAGAGAAAAAATTTAGAAGAAAATTCAGTTTTTGATTTGGGAATCTGCCATGGTACAATGGGAATATCTCATATTTTTAAGAATATTTGTCATAAGTTAAATACCAATACCTTTCAAGATACCTCTAAATATTGGTTAAATAAAGGGTTAGAATTATCAATTTATGATGATAATTATTTAGGTGTAAAGAAATGGGATCCTTCAATTAAAAGCTTTATTCCTGACCTATCATTGTTAGAAGGTGCTGCTGGAGTTGGATTAGTAATTATAAATTCATTAGCTCCTTTAAATACTAAGTGGGATGAATGTTTAATGTTAAATTAATAATTGATGAAAAATAACCATTACGATCTACTTCCAAATTTTATTCTAAGAACTCCTATATATTCTCTTACAAAATATAATACATTTACTTCAGGGAAATCTATTACTGATGAGCAAGTAAAAGACTTATGTAATGATCCTATATTTATTGAAGCAATATATCTAGCTTCACCTGCTTTGCATTCGGAAGTGAAAAAATGGGTAAATAATGAAATTTCAAATATTGAAAAAGTAGAAAAATTAAAACTTTCAATAATAAAATACTTTTCTAGAATGACATCTAGGTGTACTCCTTATGGACTTTTTGCTGGGTGTTCACTAGGTATTTTTGCTGATGAAACTAATATTATCCTTGAACAAGCACAGAATCATAATAGGCATACACGTTTAGATATGAATTATTTAGTGTCATTGTCTCAGAGTTTAGCAAAAGATGATATTATAAAAAACAAAATTAATTACTTTCCTAATAATAGCATTTATAAACTTGGTGATAAAATAAGATATGTTGAGTATTATTATCAGAACGGACACCGTTACCATAACATTGTAGCAGTTGATTCCTCCGAATATTTAGAAATCATTCTCGATAGGGCAAGCTATGGCTCAACAATTAAGGAATTAGTACTTCTGTTAATTGATGATGATATAACTGAAGAGATTGCTTACGAGTTTATTTGTGATTTAATTCAAAATCAAATTTTGATAAGTGAATTAGAACCTTCTGTTTCAGGAACTGAATTTATCGTACAAATTCAAGATACCCTTAAAGATAAGTTTTCATTAGAAGAATTTCAATCACTCAGCACAATGAACTTAATTAACAAAAGGTTAAACAGCTTAGATAGAAAAATTGGTAATGATATAGAGAATTATTTGGAGATAGAAAAAATAGTTACAGAAATGAGTGTTGAATTTGACCATAAACATTTATTTCAAACAGATTTAATTACAAGAACTGTAACAAATAAATTAAATAGGAAAGTTATAAAAAGTGTTAAAAAAGCAATCGTTTTATTGAATAAAATTACTCGTGAAAGACATCGTTCTGATATTGATTCCTTTAAGATAGCCTTTTATGAGAGATATGAAGATAGAGAAATGCCACTTGCTTTTGTTTTAGATAATGAAACAGGAATTGGGTATGGTAGACATACTCAATCAGGTAATGTAAGTCCTCTTTTAGAAGGATTACCTATTCTGGCAAAGACAAATAAGAATAGTTATGAGGTTCGTTGGTCAAAAATCATTGATTTCTTCTATAATAAAATACTTGATGCAGTTAAAAACAATGATATTGTTAAGTTAAACGATAAAGATTTTGAAAGTTTAGAGGCTAACTGGGAGGACTTGCCAGATACTTTCTCTGCAATGATTGACATAGTCCCTGACAATAATGATCTTAAATTTAGACTTACTGGTTGTGGAGGAAACAGTGCTGCAAATCTAATAGCAAGATTTTGCCATGGTAATAATGAATTATACGATTTCACGAAAGAAATAGTAAATATTGAAAAAATAATTAATCAGGATAAGCTAGTTGCAGAAATAGTACATTTACCACAAGCGCGAATTGGTAATATTCTATCCAGACCTACTCTTAGAGACATGGAAATTCCATATTTAGCAAAATCTATACAGAGTAAAGATAAACAGATAGATATTAATGATTTAATGATTTCTATTAAGAATGAAACACTATTTTTAAGATCGAAAAAATATAACAAGGAAGTCATTCCTAAAAATACAAATGTATATAACTATACTAATAATCCGCTCCCTATCTATCAGTTTTTATGTGACATGCAGTCAGAAAAAGTAAGAAGTAGCCTTTGGATAGATTTAGGTTTTTTGTCCAATAAATTTAAGTTTATTCCTAGAATAGAATATGAGAATATAATTTTACAAAATGCTACATGGAATTTAAGTAACGAAGACGTCTTAGAACTTTCTAAAATAAAAAATAATGATAAAAAATTAGAGAATTCTATAAATGAATTCATAGAAAAATTCAAGCTTCCAAATTATATTGTTTTGGTCGAAGATGACAATGAATTGCTTATTAATTTAAGAAATATAACTTGCATTAAAATGTTCATAAATACTATAAAAAATAAAAGAACATTTCAGTTGCAAGAATTTATTTTTAAAAATGATGAAGAGTTTATAAAGGATATAAATGGTGAGCAATATACAAATCAGTTTATTTTTTCAATTTATAACAAAAGTAAACTTCAAGCTAATTAATGATATGGATAAGTTAATTGAAAGAACTAATATAATTGGAGGAGAATGGATATATTATAAAATATATTCTGGTGTAGAAAATGCTGATGAAATTATAAGAATTGTTAATGAAGTTGCATTAAAACTATTTGATCTAGAAGTTCTTGAACTTTGGTTTTTTATAAGATATGCTGATCCTAAGCAACATTTAAGAATTAGATTTAAATGCAAAAATTCTGAGGCTGTAGGTAGTATTATAAGTGAAATGCATAAAGCTTTAAACCCTTTAGTCAGCAAGGACTTAATATGGAAAGTACAATTAGATACTTACAATCGAGAAGTTGAACGATATGGTAAAAATACTATTGAATATTCTGAGATTCTATTTTATTATGATAGTATAATGGTTGTAGATTATCTAAACAACTTTAACGATGAAAATTTACGTTGGATGTTTTCCCTTATAGCAATTGATAATCATCTAGATATATTCAATTACAATTTAAATGAAAAATATAATTTGTTAAATAGTTTAAGCACGGGTTTTAAAAATGAATTTATCCAATCAAAAACTCTAAATCAAGGACTTAATGATAGATACAGATTATATAGAAAAGATATTGAAAGTGTGATGAATAAAACGAATGAATATTCTTTATTCTACAGTATTTTAGAAAACAAAAAAAGAAGTTTAAAAAAAATTTCTGATTATATTATATCTCTTAAAGAAAAAAATAATTTAGAGGTTGATTTTGATGAATTAAACTCTAGTTATATTCATATGATGATGAACAGACTTTTTTCCATGGAGAATAGAAAGTTTGAAATGGTTTGTTATGAGTTTCTTAATAGGTACTATAAATCGAAAATAGCACAACAAAAATTGTTTAAAGAAAATTCATAGTTCTAGAAGTTACTGACCAACACAAAATCAAAACATAATATTATAAATCAATCACGATTTAACTTGACAGTTGATTTATGTTGGTGCGGGTGTAGTGTAACGATCAAAATATGAAGATATAGGGTTATAGAATTACTTTGACAAAATATTTAAATAAACTAATATGAACGAAGAAAAAATTATTCGCCAAGAAGCTCAGGAATTTTTAGAAAACAGTAATCTGTTAAATCCCTACACAGATAGCAGTGAAAGACTTTTTTTATTAAAATCTAAACTTAATGATTTTTATACTTCTGAATATAAAGCCATGTTTTTGGATGAGTTAGAAATTTCTTTAAAAAGAGATCTACAAAATCACAGAGATAAATCACATGGAGGGCAAGCACAGGAAGATTGTGAAATAGAGCAATTGACGGAAAAAATACTATTTTACATTAGACAAGAACTAAAGATATTACCAAAAATTGTACATCAAAAAAATGAAATTAATGAAAACCCTAAAAGAGAAAAAGTCTTTGTAAGCTATAGTCATTCTGATTCATCCTTTTTAGATGATATAAAAAGACATTTCAAACCTTTCTTAGAAAAAATTGACTTTTGGGATGATAATAATATTGAGCCAGGTCAAAAATGGAAAGAAGAAATAAAACAAGCAATGTCAAAAGCAAAAGTTGCAATTTTATTAGTAAGTACTGATTTTCTTGGTTCTGACTTTATTAGAAATGAAGAATTGCCTGAACTTTTAAGTGCCGCAGAAAATGAAGGTGCTGTTATTTTGACTGTTATTTTAAAACCTTGTTTATTTGAGGAATTTAGTGAAATTAATATATATCAAGCTATGAATTCACCAAGTTCACCAGTTTCAAAAATGGATGAAAATACTAAGGAAGAGCTTTATGTAAATCTTGTACGACAAACCTTAAAAGTATTATCAGAATAAAAATTCCCAAAACTGTTGTGGATAAACTTAATGCAATTGATGAAAACTATATTGTATCAAATGTAATTCATCTAAACGAACGGAAAAAAAATTTTTTAGGAAGTAAAGAAAATAGGAAGTGTAGATTTTGTGAACGTACCTCAAATGAAACAAAGTTTAAAAAAATAGCACATGCAATTCCTGAATTTGTAGAAAATTATACTCTTTTTAGCTATTATGAGTGTGATGAATGCAATGAAAAATTTTCAAGAACTTTAGAAAATCATATGTCAAGCTATATGAACTTGCATCATTCCCTTGCTCAAGTAAAGGGCAAGAGAGGTATTCCGTCGTTCAAAATTGGAAACAATAAATCGCGCCTTGATTGGGATGAGAACGGATTGGGCATTAAGCAATTTGAAGAAGATAATTTTAATATTATTGAAAAGGATGAAGAGAATAAAATTATTAAAATTCGGGGAAAAAGGGCAACTTATATTCCAATTGCTGTCTATAAGTGTTTAACAAAAATGGCATTGAGTATAATGTGCGAAGAAGATCTAAAGGATTTTAAAAACACAATAAATTGGATAAATGAGGAGGATCATGAACAAAGTAATTATTTTGTAGGAAATTTAAAGGCATATTTCACATTTATAATAAGTGCAAAAAATTCTTTTACTTCATGTTTTTTGTTAAAAAGAAATGCGGATAAAAATAGCTCAGTTCCTTACATGCTTTTCTTCCTTTCATATAGTCATTTTACTTTTCAAATTCATATACCTTTGTGTGAATTAGATAAACATTTATTTAATAAAACAGTAACTTTATATCCAATTCCCAATATGTTTGAAATTGATAAGGAAAACCCTGCAAAGATGGATAGAACAATCATAGATTTAACATCTAATCAAAAAGTTAAAGATGACATTGCTGAAATTTATTTAAAATATGAAAGTTCAGCGCAAACAGAATTGTAAGTTCTTCATAACAGTGTGTTAGAAGATGTATTGACAATTTTGTAAATTGTTAGTGCAAATGTTTATTAATAATATAATTTTATTACAATAAAAACGATTGTATATAAATGATTGATGGAAAGAGAATTAAAAATAATGGGGAATATATCATTTTTGAAGGGGATAAAGCAGAGAACGTAAACCCTGTTGATTATTTCCAAGAAATGATAGTTACTTCATCTTTTGGTTTTACTCATGCCTATTTAACAAAATATATTGAATATTATAAACTTCCAATTAGTGAGCAGGCTGTTACTAAGGTATCACTAAAAGAAGCCTCTCAAAATTGGAACAGAATATTATCTAAAATTAAGGCAACTGAAATTTCAGTAGAATTAATTGAGATATTCAATTCTTCTAGTAAAAAAGAGCAAATTAAATTATTAAAAAATTTAAAAATTAATTCTGATATATTATTAGCTTTTATTTTTAGGGCATGGACTGATTACAATTTTGCATTTAGTAGATATGTTTCTGAGCACTATCCCAAAAACACAGAAGAAGATAAATTGCCAAAAGTTGCACATATCATTAAAAATAAAATTGAAAAAGTTGGAGAAACCGATTTGACAGATGGACAAATAAAACAGGTAATTGAAAATAGAAAAGTTATTGTATCTAATTTTTTTGATAATAAATTTAATTGGTTCTGTTTATTTGTCACATACGAAAGTCTAAAAGGTAAAGAGGGGTGGAAAAATGGAACTCCACACTATCATTTTATATCAGATAAATTTGGTATTTCAAAAGAAAAAGTAATCGCACAATTAAATAGTAAAGAATATAAACTTGGAAGTTTGCCACATATTGAAATAGATAGAAAAAGATAATTTCCTGCAATTTTGTTAATAAATGTGAAATTAAATACAGATGGTTAGTTACTTTTATTTACAATTTTGCATAAACCATACAAAGGATTTACTACCCAATCTATACAAAATCAAATTACTGGAACAGAAATATAATGGTAAATCCCCTCCCACAGAAATACCCCCTCCCAATTTCTCTCAATAGTTCAATCATTCCTTTATAGAAGAATTTGTAACAATTTAACACCAAAAAATCTTTAATGAGTGTACGGACAGATGGTACTAAGGACAAAGAGGTGGAGGTCAAGAGACTTTTTTTTTGCTACCCCTACCAGATTGTCAAACTTTTTCTCATACAGTTGTTTTGCTGTATTCGGTTTTTCTGATCTAATTTTATTTTCCACTTAATCTTTTGTACTGGTTATACTTTTAAACTAAATGTTTTGTTAATATTTTTTTTGACAGTTTTTGTTCTGTTTAAAAATATTTTAAAAAACTTTAATTTTATAGTTAAAATCTCTGTCAATTGGCATGAATATTGACTTTATTAATGTGTCAAAGAATTATTTCAAGTTCTTTTTTCCTAGATTGATTCCTAAAATAATATATAAAAAATGCCTAGAAGTGCTACGAACACAACTAGGCCACATCAATAAATTTTAACACGTCTAAAACTTATCAACATGACAAATTTACAAAATTGTCTTGATTCTTGCAGTATCTATGTAGGAACGTATTCAAAGTACAACAACGGGAGTCTATATGGCAAATGGCTGAACCTTTCTGATTATTCCGATTATGACGAACTACTTACGGCAATGTATGAACTACACTCAGATGAATCTGAGCCAGAATTTATGTTTCAGGATTATGAAAACTGTTCTTTCTTCGAAAAGTTAGGATTAATAGGAGAAAGTTATGTGTCAAATGAGATATCTGAAATAGCAGGCCAAATAAACGATTCTGGACACGATTTAGAAATTTTTGAAGCTTACCTTAGTTGTGTTGGAAAAATGGATTTTCAGAGTGTTTATGATGGTGTAATAAACTATTATATGGGCCAGTATGTAGATGATGAAACATTTGCACAATATATTTTAGAAGAAAGTATTCCCGAAAGTTTACCAAACTATATCTATATTGATTGGGAAGCTACAACAAGAAATTTAATATATGATTATTTTGACAGTAATGGCCATTATTTTAAATCGTAGTATATTTGTAATATTATAAACCGTTTGTATACTTTTAAAATTCAAATAGGTTTAATTAAATTCAAACAGATTCAAAAAAGTACATTTCAAAAATTTGGGTACAACTTTGGGTACAAAAACAAAAAAGAGAAAATGTAATCATCTAAAATTCAATAATTTACATTTTCTCCTTAATTTGAAAAGTGGAGTTGGAGGGATTCGAACCCTCGTCCAAACAAGCAATACATAAGCTTTCTACATGCTTATTCTACCATTGGTTTTCGACTGGAAGCAGAGGATAGACACCCAACTACCAGCTTATCTTCTGAAATTTTCGAGCTTTAGCCAAAGCTTCTAAAGCCTTATTTCTGCATTCCTATACCCCAGGATCAAACGCCGCAGAACAGAGCATTTGTGGAATATCTTGCTTCCCTACTGAAATCTTCGGGAAAACGCTTGATCTACTATACTTCGATATTAAGCTGCAAGAGCGAACTCTTCGTTGCCAGTTAAAATTTTGTAGCAAGGGATTATAGAGATCGCGCTACGGTTCTCTGCATGCTTACTTACCCATTGGTCTTGCTGTCGAAACCAGTCAACCCCATGAATAAAGTGAATGCAAAGATAGTGCTTTTTGTTTACATTTCATTAATGTAGATGGTTTTAATAGAAATTAGGAAATAAAATGAGTAACCTGAAGGTAGTAAGAATTGAATATCCAGTAATTGTGGATAAAAATATTATTGTTTGCTAACAGGCTTTAATACGGGGTTTTTTAATAGTCATAGGGTGTAGTAGTGATTGTTTATGGCAATATATTTTGTGTTCTCATAAAAATTGTCTAGTTTTGCAATCCAAAATGAGATGTAAAATATGTTAATAATTCCAGTAAAAGATGGTGAATCCATCGACAGAGCTTTAAAAAAATACAAGAGAAAATTTGATAAAACAGGAACTGTTCGTCAATTAAGATCTAGACAACAGTTTATTAAGCCTTCTGTAACTTTGAGACAAGCTAGACTAAAAGCGGCTTACAAACAAAGAGCGCTTAGCAAAGAAGAGCAGGCTTAAGATTTTTTCTTAACCATATATTAATTCACTTCTTAAATTCTTATATTTGAGGAGTGAATTTTTATTTTTATACCTATGATGCTGGAAAAGTTTTTAGAATACTTACAATTCGAAAAAAGATATTCTCCTCATACCATCACAAGCTACAAAAAAGACCTTGAAGACTTTTCCCATTTCTTTCTCCGAACGGAATCTTCCGACAATTTAGCCAAGGCAGACAAAAAGATTATCCGAAATTTTATTGTTGAACTCAGTGAAAATGACATTTCCAAAAGAAGTATTAACAGAAAATTATCCTCGCTCCGTAGTTTCTATCTTTTTCTTTTAAAAATAGGGGAGATTAAAGTCTCTCCTACCGAAGGTATTTCTTCCCTGAAGTTTTATGCTGAAAAACAGATTCCTATGTCTAAAGAGGAAATGGAAGACCTTAATGGAAGGGTTTTCGAACAGGTACATGGTGTGCTTGAAAAATGCATTATGGAAGTTCTTTATCAGACAGGAATGCGTAAAGCTGAACTTTGTGGCCTGATATTTGAGAATGTTGACTTATATGAAAATGAATTAAAAGTAATAGGAAAAGGGAATAAAGCAAGGGTAATTCCTATTTCCGATGAACTGTCTGAACTTCTAAAAAGTTATCTGGAAATAAGAAATCCACAGACAGAATTTAAATCATATTTTTTCGTGAATAAGAAAGGGAAAAAACTCAATGAAAAATTTGTTTATGTGGTAGTTAATAAGTACCTTAGTCTTGTAACAACGAAAGAAAAAAAAAGTCCTCACATCCTTCGGCATAGCTTTGCTACTCACGTTTTGGATAATGGGGCGGAGATCTCCAAAGTGAAAAAAATATTAGGGCATTCCAGTCTTGCCAGTACTCAAGTCTATACGAATGCTAATATTGAACAATTGAAAAAAGTGTTTAATCAGGCTCACCCTCGAGCATCAAAAAAAGAAGAATTATGAAGATTTCAGTTCAATCAATCGGTTTAACACCACACGAACCACTAGAGTCACACATCGACAAAAAAGTTAGCAAATTGGATACCTTCTATGACAAGATTCAGGAGTGTAAGGTATTTTTGAAAGTAGAAAATAATGCTGACAAAGCAAATAAAACAGCCGAGATTATTTTGGCGGTTCCGGGAGACGATATCGTAGTAAAGAAGACATCTACAAGTTTTGAAGAAAGTTTGGACCTTTGTGTTGATACTGCTAAAAAGCTATTAATCAAGAAAAAAGAAATGGCATAGAAAAAAAAGTTAAAAAAAGTTTATAAAATATTTGAGAATTCAAAAAATCCGTTCTATATTTGCACTCGCAAAAAAGGAACAGCGATCTTTTGAATTCTTTTTTATATTTGCCTCCATAGCTCAGTTGGCCAGAGCACGTGATTTGTAATCTCGGGGTCGTGGGTTCGAATCCCTCTGGAGGCTCATAAAATATAAACTTTTGGGGAGATTCCAGAGTGGCTAAATGGGACTGACTGTAACTCAGTTGCTTCGGCTTCGTAGGTTCGAATCCTGCTCTCCCCACTTTATATTTTTATAAAAAAAACTTGCAAGATTAAATAAGTTTTCTTAGTTTTGCACAGCGTTTACCAATAGTTTTGGAAACAAAATTGCGGAAGTAGCTCAGTTGGTAGAGCGTCAGCCTTCCAAGCTGAATGTCGCGGGTTCGACCCCCGTCTTCCGCTCAAAGAAATCACCATAAAAGTGATTCTTTTTAACACTGAAATGTGTAGAGTAGAGTTTCTCGATCAGTTTCAGTCCTTTATTAAAATGCCTCCATAGCTCAGTTGGCCAGAGCACGTGATTTGTAATCTCGGGGTCGTGGGTTCGAATCCCTCTGGAGGCTCCATTTTAATATAAAATATCTGGGGAGATTCCAGAGTGGCTAAATGGGACTGACTGTAACTCAGTTGCTTCGGCTTCGTAGGTTCGAATCCTGCTCTCCCCACATTTTATATTATAAAAAACTTGCAAGATTAAATAAATTTTCTTAGTTTTGCACAGCGTTTACCAATAGTTTTGGAAACAAAATTGCGGAAGTAGCTCAGTTGGTAGAGCGTCAGCCTTCCAAGCTGAATGTCGCGGGTTCGACCCCCGTCTTCCGCTCAACAAAAAATCATGCTGCTTAGTATGATTTTTTTAGTTGATGCCGACTTAGCTCAGCGGTAGAGTGCTTCCTTGGTAAGGAAGAGGTCACGGGTTCAAGTCCCGTAGTTGGCTCTCGATTTTCCCGAATCTCTTCGGGATTTTTTTATGCCCAAAAGAATTTAATTTTACTATCTGATCATTTTACAGTTAAACATCTGCTTAGATAAATTCTAAAATTATTTCCTTCTTCAATTTTTTTCAGATTCGTTTCTTGATGATAGCACTATCATCAAAACTTTTACTTCATCTTTACAATCACAATCATAAAATTTTCTTTAAATTCGTGTAAAATAAATTTTTGATGAATATTCTTTTACTGGAAGATGATCTCATTCTGTCTGCAGAATTGTGCAGATTTTTAGAATCAAATAATTTTAACTGTGATAAGATCTATGACGGGGAGACTTTTCTTCGTCAGATAAAAAATAGTACTTATGATCTGTATTTACTAGACATTAATGTTCCTAAAATAAATGGACTTGATGTCTGTCAGACGATCCGTTCTTTTGATAAAAATACTCCTATCATTATCATTTCTGCTTATGGGGATATCTCTGATAAAAAAGATGCCTTCACCAGGCTGGCTGATGATTATCTTGTAAAGCCATTCCAGTTTGAGGAACTTCTGTTAAGAATCAATTCACTATTAAGAAGAAAAGCACCTTCTGATAATTCTGATCAGGATATTTTAAGAATTGATGATCTTATTATCAACAAAACAGAGCAGAAGGTTTATCGTGGAGGAAATGAAATAACCCTTACCTTAAAAGAATTCCAATTGTTGGTTTATCTTGCGGAAGCGCAGGGAAGAACGGTTTCCAAGCAACAGATCACAGAACATGTCTGGGAACACAATTTCAATACAAATACCAATACGGTGGAAGTTTATATCAATTTCCTGAGGAAGAAGATCGATAAAGATTTTAAAATAAAACTGATCCACACCCGTTCAGGTTTCGGATATTACCTAAGTCCATTATAAATGTCTTTAAAAAGAAAGATCGCTTTAACAATAAGTATTGCCTTTTCATTATTATTTGGAATGGTGATGGCGGTCATTTATTTATCTTTTAATGATTTCAGAAGAGATGAGTTTAAAGAAAGATTTAGGCAGAGACTTGAGTTTACTTCTCATTTCATCTCAAAATCCAAAGACTTTGAAGAGGAAGCACCCGTTTTTTTCAATGAAAATTCAGATAACATTCTTTTGAATGAAAAGATTTTAATTTTCAATGAAAAAAAAGAATTAATCTACAGTACGATCAAAGACAGAAATGTCATCTGGGACAGTGCAATGCTTAAAGAGCTGGATAAAAAGAAGATTATCTATACCGAAAAAACCGTTCCCGAAATTTATGCAGCCCTTAGAAATATCAACGGTGAAAATTATTATATCCTTACCAGTGCTTTTGATACCAATGGGAAATCCAAACTGGGATACTTAAAATATCTTTTGATTACAGCTTATGTGATGAGCACTATGCTTATTGGTTTTTTCAGCTATTATTTTGTGGAAAAGTTCCTACGTCCTTTGGAAGATCTGAACAAAGAAATTTCTGAAGTTACGGCTCATAAGCTTACCACACAGATTCCGGTAGAACAATCTAATGATGAAGTAAGTGTTCTTGCAAAATCTTTTAATACAATGATTGGGAGGCTGGATGATGTATTTCAGTCACAAAAAGATTTTACGGCCAGTGCTTCACATGAGATCAGAACTCCTATAACAAGAATGGCATTTCAGCTGGAAAACCTTATCAAATTTGAAGAGCATTCTCCGGAAACTCTGTCTTCTTTAAAACAAATTCAGAGAGATGTCTATCAGCTGTCAGATCTGACAAATTCACTTTTACTGCTTACAAAATTTGATAAAGAAAATATCCAGAGTATTTATGAGGAAGTAAGGATTGACGAAGTTATTTTTGAAGCTTTTGAAGCGGTGGAGAAAAGTTATCCGCAACTTAAGCTGGATTTTCTGATTAATGAAGAAAGTTCTGAAAATGCTTTTCTGACTATAAAAGGAATTCAGTCACTATTGGTAATTGTATTTATCAACTTGTTTAAAAATGCAGCGGTGTACTCAGATAATACAGAAGTGAATGTTCTCATCACTGAAACCAATGATAATCTTTCCATCGAAGTTATTTCCCATGGTAATACTATTTCTGAAGATGAGCAGGCTAAACTGTTTGAAGCTTTCACGAGAGGGAATAATGCACAGAATATAGCAGGATCAGGATTAGGTCTTAGAATCGTCAAAAGAATTCTGGAATATCATGATGCAGATATTGTATATTCTTCACCTGAGGAGTATATGAATAAGTTTACCTTATTTTTTAAAAAATAAAATGAAAAGCAACTGATATGAAAAACAGTTGTTTTTTTTTGTTAAACTCCTGATTGAAATTTTTAATAAAAATTCAATGGTTAGAGAAAAATTCACTGCTTTTTGTATGATGGGTTATTGCATAAACAGCTTGTTCAGGCCTATTTTAATATTTTTTTAAGCGTCATTTAAGTTTCTTTTAATAGCATCAAAGCAATTTTGTAATTTAAAAAGAAAAATAATGAACAGAATTGCAGTGCTGTGCCTAGCCGTTTCCTCATTCATGGCAGCACAACAGCAGATGTCTCTTTTGGATTGTGAAGAAGCTTTCCAGAAGAACAACCTCCAGCTGCTCGCCGAACAGTACAATATCAATATGGCTGATGCGGATATTCTGCAGGCTAAAATCTGGGAGTTACCTCAATTAAGCGGGCAGTTCAATGCTTATAATCCTCAGGACAAGAAGTTTTTTGATGTAGGACATTCTAAAGGAGCGGGTATTACTCAATTGATTTATATGGGGGGTAAAAAGAAAAACGAAATCGCTTTTGCCAAATCCAATAAAGAACTTGCTCAACTTCAGTTTTCACAATTGCTGGTAGATTTAAGATATCAACTCCGTTCTACCTATTTCAATCTTTATTATGAAAAACTAAAACTCGAGAATACCAACAGGCAGCTGGGGTATATGAATGATCTTTTAAACGCCTATCGTGTGCAGTCAGCAAAAGGAAATGTTTCCCTTAAAGACGCTGTAAGACTGCAGAGTATTGTGATCCAGCTGAATCATGATAAACTGGAGATCAATAAAAATATTCTTGATTTTGAACAGAATTTGAAAGTTCTGACAGGAGTTACTGAAGAAATAGAGCCTACGATGTCTGAAACCGAAGCTAAAGAAGCTCTGGTGGCACAGCCTTTCGGTGATGAAGAAGAACTGAAAAGCAAAGCCTTGGAAAATAATGCGGATTACCGATATAATTTGAAACTTATTGATAACAGTAAGTTGTATGCACAATGGCAGAAATCATTGAATGTACCGGATGTTACCGTAGGTGCTGCATGGGACCAGGCAGGCGGAACCTTCAATAACGAAGCGAATCTTACCTTGGGAATTCCTTTACCGCTATGGAAAGCCAATCAGGGAAATGTAGTGAAAGCAAACTATGCTATCCAGCAGAATCAGAAAAATGCAGACTTTCAAAAACTGACTTTGGAAACTAAAGTTCAATCTGCCTATAAAACCTGGAAAGCACAATATGACCAACTTCTGGATGTGAAAACGACTGACCTTCAGAATATGGAACTTGTTTACAACGGAATGCTGACCAATTTCAGAAAAGGAAATGTCAGCCTGATTGAATTTACAGACTTTATGGACAGTTACAGGGAGACAGCCCTTCAGATCTATGATATGAAAAATGAAATCATGCAGTCCGCAGAACAGCTTAATCAACTAGTACAAACGAAAATCTTCTATTAAAATGATGAAAACATATATTATTCCCGCATTGATGGTCCTTTCATTAATGGCCTGTTCCAAAAAAGAGGAAGAGAAAAATATTCACCCCAAAAAAGGGTTTGAGCTCAGTAACACCATGCTGAATTCTATTTCCCTGGCAAAAGTTGAAAAAAAGAATATAGAAGATGAATACAGCTTTTATGGAAAGATTTCTGCAGACAAAAACAGCTATATAGATGTATACCCATTGGTTGGAGGAAATGTGATGAGTGTCAATGTAGAATTGGGTGACTATGTGAAAAAAGGGCAGGTACTGGCAACCATCAGAAGTACTGAGCTTGCAGAAATTCAAAAGGATGTAAGTGATGCAAAAACAGATCTAGTAGTGGCCAAAAATAACCTCCGTGTTGCAAAAGAACTCTACGAAGGAAAGCTTAATACGGAAAGGGATGTTCTGGAAGCTAAAAGCCAGTTACAAAAAGCAGAAGATCAGTTGCAGAGAGCAGCGGCTGTAAGTACGGTTTATAATGTGAAGACCGGAAATATATACAGTGTTGTAGCACCTATTAGCGGTTATATTGTTCAGAAAAGTATCAATAAAGATATGCAGCTGAGAAGTGACAGAAGTGATAATATATTTGATGTGGCCAATACTACCAATGTATGGGCGATTATGAATGTCAATGAATCTGATATCGATAAGATTAGTCTTGGAATGAAAGCCCAGGTATCCACCCTGTCTTATCCGGACAAAGTTTTTGATGGAAAAATTGATAAAATATTCAAAATTATTGATCCACAGACCAACGCCATGCAGGCAAGAGTAGTATTGGACAATGCCAACGGACTTTTAATCCCGGAAAGTAAAGCCACAATAAAAGTTTCCAGTCTGGAAAGCAACGCTACACTTACCGTTCCATCAAAAGCTGTGATTTTTGATGATAATAAAAGCTTTGTGGTGATTTTTAAATCCAGAACAGATGTAAAGATCAGAGAAATCAAAGTGTTAAAGCAGGTTGGTGATGTTACTTATATTGCAGACGGTCTGAAAGAAGGAGAAGAAGTGATTACCAACAACCAGCTGCTGATATACCGCTCGCTGAACAGCTAGTCTTATTAAACCATTAAGAATGTTTGCATTTTTCTTTAACGGCTTTTTTAGGTCATCAATGTATCTATCATGAATAAATTCATAAAAAATATAATCGCTTTTTCATTAAAAAATAAAGCATTTACCTTTATCTGGGTAGCGATTTTAGCCATCTCCGGTTTTATCAGTTTCAAAAATATGCCTATTGAAGCTTTTCCGGATGTAACCAATACCCAGATTGTCATCATCACCCAATGGAATGGGCGTAGTGCAGAAGAAGTAGAGCGTTTTGTCACGACACCCATTGAATTGGCGATGAGCCCGGTTCAGAAAAAAACAAGTGTAAGAAGTACCACCATGTTTGGGCTTTCTATTGTTAAAATTCTGTTTGACGACGGGGTGGACGATACTTTTGCCAGAAATCAGGTCAATAACCAGTTACGAACCATTAGCCTTCCTGATGAGGTAGATCCCGAAGTACAGCCACCCTACGGGCCAACCGGTGAAATTTTCAGATATACACTGGAAAGTAAAACAAAAGATTCCCGTGCATTGCTTACCCTGCAAAACTGGGTAATAGACCGTGCTCTAAGAGGTGTTCCCGGTGTGGCGGATATCAACGTTTTCGGAGGACAGGATAAAGTTTTTGAACTCAGTATTGATCCGAGAGCATTGGATAAATATAACCTGACTCCGCTTCAGGTATATGATGCCGTTACCAAGAGCAATCTGAACGTAGGAGGAGATGTCATTGAAAAAAATGGTCAGGCTTATGTGGTAAGAGGTATAGGTTTGGTAAAATCTGTTGCAGATATTGGAAATATTACCATTCAGAATGACAGTGGAAACCCTGTTTTGGTAAAAAATGTTGCAGAAGTTCATGAAAGTTCAATGCCCAGAGTAGGGCAGGCCGCTCTTAATCATCATGATGATACGGTAGAAGGAATCGTTGTTATGAGAAAAGGGGAGAACCCGAGAGAAGTTTTAGTTGGTGTGAAGGCCAAAATTAAAGAGCTTAATGAGAAAGTACTTCCAAAAGATGTCAAAATGGTCACTTTCTATGACCGCGACAATCTGATGGACTTCACAACCCATACCGTAATGCATAATCTTATTGAAGGAATTGTTCTGGTAACGGTAATCGTTTTAATCTTCATGGCAGACTGGAGAACTACGCTGATTGTTTCCATCATCATTCCTCTGTCCTTGCTATTTGCCTTTTTATGTTTAAAACTGGCCGGGATGAGTGCCAATCTACTTTCCTTAGGTGCCGTAGACTTCGGGATTATCATAGACGGAGCCGTCGTCATGGTGGAAGGTCTATTCGTGATGCTCGATCATAAAGCGAAGCGCTACGGAATGGAAAAGTTTAATAAACTCGCAAAAGGAGGCTGGATTAAGCAGACCGGAACCGGATTAGGAAAAGCAATCTTCTTTTCGAAATTAATTATTATTACCTCCCTGATTCCTATTTTCTCATTTCAGAAAGTAGAAGGGAAAATGTTCTCTCCACTGGCATTTACATTGGGATTTGCATTAATGGGGGCGTTGATATTTACATTAACATTAGTTCCTGTTCTTTCCCATATTCTTCTAAATAAAAACGTAAGAGAAAAAAATAACCCGTTTGTTAATTTCTGGGACAGAATTGTTTTGAAAGGCTTTAATTTAACTTTCAAGCACAAAAAGATGAGCATGATTGTAGCGATCTCTTTTCTGGCTGTTACATTATTTTCTGGAAAGTTTTTAGGAACGGAATTCCTGCCTCAGTTGAATGAAGGTTCATTGTGGATCACTGCAGAAATGCCGATGAGTTCCTCCTTAAAAGAATCTCTGAAAACAGCAGACCTTTTAAAGAAAGATATCATGAGCTTCTCTGAAGTAACAGACGTTCTTGCACAGACGGGAAGAAGTAATGACGGAACAGATCCCAACGGATTTGGATTTGTACAGTTTGCAGTAAACCTTAAGCCAAGAGAAGAATGGAAGCGTAAGATTACTTATGATGAACTGATCAATGAAATAGATAAAAAGCTTAGAAGTTACCAGGGAATTACCTTCAACTATTCGCAACCGATTTCCGATAATGTAGCTGAAGCTGTGGCGGGTTTTAAAGCTGAAAACGGAATCAAAATCTATGGTGATAACCTGGAAACCCTTGACAAATTAGCCCACGAAGTTTTGCTTAAAATTAAAGACGTACAAGGCGTGAAGGATCCGGGAATTATTAAAAATATCGGCCAGCCGGAAGTAAGCGTGGTTTTGGACAGAGATAAAATGGCCGCTTATGGAGTGATGCCCGCAGATGCTCAGGCTGTGCTGGAAATGGCATTTGGTGGAAAAACTGCCTCTGAAATGTTTGATGGGGAAAGAAAGTTCCCGATCCGTCTTCGGTATTCTCAGGAATACAGAACCAATGAAAATGACATTGCTGCTTTGATGGTTCCTACACAGGATGGAGCAAAGATTCCTTTAAAAGAAATAAGCACCATTGTTAAAGATAACGGAGCCGCATTTATTTACAGAGACAATATCAAGCGATACATCGGGGTTAAATTCTCCATCCGTGACCGGGATTTAGGAAGTACGATTGCGGATGCACAGAAAAAAGTAGAAACGATTGAACTTCCGGACGGTTATTCAATAGGATGGACAGGTCAGTTTGAAAACCAGCAGCGTGCCTCACACAGACTGGCGCAGGTAGTACCGGTGAGTATTCTGATGATTTTCTTGCTCTTGTTTATTCTGTTCGGCAATATGAAAGATTCTCTTCTGGTATTAGCGAACGTACCTTTTGCTTTGATTGGAGGAATCATCGCTTTACATGTTACCGGAATCAATTTTGGAATCTCTGCCGGAGTAGGAATGATTGCTCTCCTGGGAATTTGTATCCAGAACGGGGTAATCCTTATTACAGAATTCCACCAGAATGTTAAAGACGGAATGGATATCGATACCGCTATATTAAATGGAGTAAAATCCAGGACAAGACCTGTCATTATGACAGCGCTTATGGCTTCCATCGGATTGATGCCGGCAGCCTTGTCTACAGGAATCGGATCGGAGTCTCAGAAACCTCTGGCCATTGTTATTATCGGAGGATTGATTACAGCTACAGTACTTACCCTGCTTATTTTTCCAATTATTTTCTGGATCTTTAACAGGACAAAAAAGCTCAGTCAGATTTAAATTATCTTTCATTTATATTAGTAAGAAGCGCGGAAAACAAAGTTTTCCGCGCTTCTCGATTATTGAAATAAAGAATGAGTTTAAAATCCTAATCCCAGCGTAAAAGCTTTTACGGTATTGGGATAATCGGAAACAGAAGTGGCTGCTCCTGTCATTGTATTAATAGAATAAATTCTTGTAGATAAACCTACTGATGCTATTAAGTAAGCCTTTTGGCTCATACTTCCAATATCAAAACCATTAGCATTGGTAATGTTGATTCCTAAAGAACCTGTTTCGACTAAAGTTCCGTTATTGGGTGGATTTTGCTGATATAATTTATCAGTATTATGATCAATTACAAATAAGGTAGTTGAGGTAGCTCCGGCAAAGTTGTTGGTATAGGCCGCTGCACTTATCATTGGACTTCCCGGATTCAGTGTGAGATCTGCAGCAGCAATTGTTCCATCGTTAGGATTCAGGCGGAGATTTTGTCCTGTATTACTTACTACTCTTATTCTGTCAACCGTTGGATTGAAGTCAAATCCGAAATCCGTGCCCGAAAGCAAGGTAGAAAATGGAGATGCTCCCACAGCAGTAGCGGCACCTGTACCTAAGTTAATTGTATAGATTCTGCTTGAGCTTCCCAAAGCATACAATTGTCCGTTCGCAGGACGGAAATCTATTCCTAAAATACTCTCACCGCTTTGTAATCCGGTCACTGTTTTAGAAACAGGCATAGGATTGTTGGGATTGAAAATCTGGAGATTATTTGAATTGTCAATGGCATAAGCTACCGGTTCTGTAGGGATGGCCATATCGATTATTCCCTGCTGGAGTGATCCTATGGAAGTTGCTTTTCCATTATTCAGATCCAGAATATGCAGTTTGTCATTAAAAGCTAAAAGAGCAGTACTGTTATCGTATTTGATGTCAAAAGCTGTCTGTCCTGTAAAAGTAGTTCCAAGACTTCCAACCTCTACCAAAGTTCCATTGTTGGGAGGATCCTGTTTATATAATTTTCCCAGCATCGGATCAATATCATATAAAATAGTAGTAGCAGCGCCTGCTTTACTGTTGGTATAGGCTAATCCTGTTATGGAAGGACTTCCTGTTCCATTAATAGTAATATCAGTAGCAGCAACAGCTCCGGTTTCCGGATGTAAACGCAGATTTTGTCCCGAATTACTCACCAGACGAATTCTGTCAACGGTAGGATTGAAATCAATAGAAGCTATTGTTCCGGAGATCATAGGCGTAAATGCTGTTGAGCTTACTGTTCTTGCTGAAGCATTGGAGGTATTGATGATATATAATTTGCTTGCATTGGATAAAGCATACAATTCACCTGTTGCAGGTCTGAAGTCTATACTTAATAATTTTTCTCCTGAGGCGACACCGGTTACGGTTGTTTTTGAAGTAAAGATTTTGGGATTGCTGGCATTAAAATAAACAAGCTCGTTCATTGCCGTTATTCCATATACCATAAGATCCGGGCCTTGAGGTATATTTTCTGACATACTGTTTTCATCGGAATGATCGCATGAAAATAATGTTGTAATAGCAAACAAGGCTAAATACATGTGTAATAGTTTTCTCATAATATTAATTTTAGTTGTTATCTTTATATGTACGAGAAAAAACTGCACTAGGATTTATGGATACGGGTAATGATCAATATTTTTTTTTGTCTATATATCCTGTTCATAATTAACGAGATAGTTTATATTTTAAATAAAACGTTTCTAAGGATTTTTTCTATTCGGAAAAATGTGTAAATTTGCAGTCTCAATACGTTAAATATAAGGTTTGTCCTTCACTGGATGAGAATATTGAAAGTTTTTTTAATAAAAAGTTTTTGGTATTTAAAAATTCATTATATTTGCACACCGAAAATTTGAAAAACAATAAATAAATAATTTTAAATCATGGCAAAGGAAACGTTTAATCGTAACAAACCACACTTGAACATTGGTACTATTGGTCACGTTGACCATGGTAAAACTACACTTACTGCAGCTATCAGTAGTGTATTAGCTAACAAAGGTCTTGCTGAGAAAAAAGACTTCTCTGCTATTGACTCTGCTCCAGAAGAAAAAGAAAGAGGTATCACTATTAATACAGCTCACATCGAGTACGAAACTGAAAACAGACACTATGCACACGTTGACTGTCCAGGTCACGCCGACTATGTTAAGAACATGGTAACTGGTGCTGCTCAGATGGATGGAGCGATCTTAGTATGTGCTGCAACTGATGGACCAATGCCTCAAACTAGAGAGCACATCCTACTTTGCCGTCAGGTAAATGTACCAAGAATCGTTGTTTTCATGAACAAAGTTGATATGGTGGATGATGCTGAGCTTTTAGAGCTTGTTGAACTTGAACTTAGAGATTTATTATCTACTTACGAATATGACGGAGATAACTCTCCAGTGATCCAAGGATCTGCTCTTGGTGCTCTTAACGGAGACGAGAAGTGGGTTAAGACTGTTGAAGAATTAATGGAAGCAGTTGATACATGGATTGAGCAGCCTGTTAGAGATCAAGATAAAGCATTCTTAATGCCAATCGAAGACGTATTCTCTATTACAGGTAGAGGTACTGTAGCAACTGGTAGAATCGAGGCTGGTGTTATCAACACTGGTGATCCAGTTGATATCGTAGGTATGGGTGATGAAAAATTAACTTCTACTATTACAGGGGTTGAGATGTTCAGAAAAATCCTAGACAGAGGTGAAGCTGGTGATAACGTAGGTCTATTGTTGAGAGGTATTGAAAAAACTGACATCAAGAGAGGTATGGTTATCGCTAAGAAAGATTCAGTTAAGCCACACAAAAAATTCAAAGCTGAGGTTTATATCCTTTCTAAAGAAGAAGGTGGACGTCACACTCCATTCCACAACAAGTACCGTCCTCAGTTCTACGTAAGAACTACTGACGTTACAGGTGAGATCTTCTTACCAGAAGGTGTAGAAATGGTAATGCCTGGTGATAACTTAACAATCACTGTTGAATTACTTCAGCCAATCGCTCTTAACGAGGGTCTTAGATTCGCGATCAGAGAAGGTGGTAGAACAGTAGGTGCAGGTCAGGTAACTGAAATCATCGACTAATCCACATCTAAAACAATATAAAAAGCTTCCGTAAGGAACACTCTTTACGGAGCTTTTTTAACTACGGGCATCGTCCAATGGTAGGATACCGGTCTCCAAAACCGTTGATCAGGGTTCGAATCCTTGTGCCCGTGCAAATATAAATTATGAGTTCATTTGTCGATTTTTTAAAAGGTTCTTATAACGAATTCAGACATAAAGTTGAATGGCCAAAATGGGCTGACCTTCAGTCTTCTACAATTGTAGTGACTATTGCGACAGTTATTCTGGCTTTATTTACCTTTGGAGTTGATGAATTGTTTTCAAAAGCAATCAGCAACATAATAGGAATGCTAATCAACTTGTTCAATTAATAATTAAGTATTTTCCATAATGAGCGAATTGAAATGGTATGTGCTGAAAGCAATCAGCGGACAGGAAAATAAAGTGAAAAACTATATTGAGACAGAAATCAAACGTCTAGGGTTTGAACAGTACGTTACTCAAGTGGTTATTCCTATGGAAAAGGTAATCCAAATTAGAAACGGTAAAAAAGTTCCTAAAGAGAGGCCTTACTATCCTGGATACTTGATGATTGAAGCTGACCTGATGGGAGAGATTCCTCACGTTATTAAAAATATCCCTGGAGTTATTTCTTTCTTAAGTTTAACAAAAGGAGGTGATCCTGTTCCAATGAGAAAATCAGAGGTGAACAGAATGCTTGGAAGAATGGATGAACTTTCAGAATTTGCAAGCGATGTTGAAATTCCTTATGTAGTAGGTGAAAACGTTAAAGTAATCGATGGACCTTTCAATGGATTCAATGGTACAGTTGAGAAGATTCTTGAAGACAAAAAGAAAATTGAAGTTTCTGTATTGATCTTCGGTAGAAAAACTCCAATGGAATTAAGCTACATGCAAGTAGAAAAAGTATAATACATTACTTATAAAATATAAAAAGACTGCTTTAAAGCGGTCTTTTTTTATATATATTCTTTTCAAATTTTTTTTGGTGATGAATTGCTTATTATTTAGTAATTCTGTAATCCTATTAATTCATAATGAAATATTGGAACTTAGTTTTTATATTTTTTCCCTATTGTTAGAGTTTTTTTAAGTTTATTAATATTATTTTGTTGATTCTCAAATTTCGCAACTCTGTGGGTTACTTCTATAGTGTACTTTGCTTTAATTTAATTATCACCATTCAGTGATCATACTTTCTTTTTAAGCATTGAGTTTTTTTTAATTGCTTATTTCACCTTCAGATGGCATACTTCTTGCAACCAAGCTGTTAGCTAATCCATAAAATTTTATATTTTTTATTTCATGCACTGGTAACAGAGGTATGGGTAATTTATGTTATTAAATAAATATAAAATTCGGATCAGTTATTCAAAACACAAGCTTTTATATAAACACATAACCCAATGACAAAAATTATTTCGATGATCACTCTGGTGGGTACATCTGTGCTCATAAGTGCGCAGGTTGGTATCAATACTACGACACCGGAAAAGGAACTTACCGTGAATGGTACTATGAAGACATCAGGAATTGTTTTCAAGCAACCTCTGGAAAAACTGAAAGCGGACGAGAATTACACTTTCATTATTAAGTCTCCGGCTCCGGAAAACAAAATTACAGCGTACAATGATTCTTTTGTACCTAATTCACCGGCACCTATTAATCTTATTCAGTTCAAAATTACCTGTGATCCTACAGATAAGGATTGGGTGAATCAATTTGACACAAAGATCAATTCCAGTAAGTTTTTGGTGGTAATCTCTTCCTTTGGATTTACACAGCCTACAAGAACGTATTCTGCAGATTGGCTTACACCAATGCCTCAGATTTTTGCCTACTCTTCAGGAGGAACATGGAAGCTTAAGGCAGATTACCAGGGATTCGCCCCTGATAATTCTTTTCCTACAGGTGTCTGGACACTGAACTTATTGGTGTTTGACAGATCGTATGCCAAAGATTTTAATTCAACCCAAAGCCTTAGTGGGGCAGCTACTGGTGCTGCAACAGCTCCATTAATTCAATAAAAACATAAACTCTATGAAAAAAATTATTGCGATACTCTTCACGGGTTTTGCTGCTTTAAGCATAAATGCACAAGTAGGAATCAATACTGCAACACCTAAAGGAACTTTGGATGTTGAAGGGGAAACATTAGTAGAATCCTATTTAATAGATACTGAAAATACAAAGGCAGGCGGAAATTATCTTCTTCTTACCCGATCAAAAGATTCTTCGCCGGTAGGTAAGGTAAAGCTGCTGGATATATCGCTCCGTAATGTAGCACCTGTAAATATGTATAATGTTGTATTGAAAAATGTGAGACAGGATGAAGTTGTGAATCTCAATACAGGATTAGATGCGAGTAAATATGTGGTGGCTATTACAGGTGCTGTTTTTACTGGAGCGGTTTCGGCAGCGAATACCACCACCAGCCCAAAATCGTACGGTTCCTATGCCACTGAAATTACACAGGTAACCAGTGGAGGTAAAAAATACCATGCTATTAATTTAGCTTTTAAAGGAGCAGGAACTGTTTCCTCCATCAATGGAACCTGGACACTTACCTTAAATGTCTTTGAAAAATCATTAGTGAAAGACTGGGGAACTTTTAACGGTTCTGTTTCTGCATCTGCTTCACCGGGATATTCTGGAGTATCAACCAATACGCCTTTAGGGCTTCAATAAAAAAACTATGAAAAGAAAAATTTATATCGCAATAATCATGTGCCTTGGGATATTTTTGAATGCCCAAAAAGGAAAAGTAGGGGTGAATACAGCTAATCCTACAGAAACACTTGATGTTAACGGAAAGACCTATACGAATTCTTTGTACTTGAGAAATCCGGGAGAGCCTACCATGACAGGAGGTAGCTTTTTAGCAACTTCTCAGAATGCTTTACAGTTGTATGATCCGGCTCTGGAAAGCAGCGGACTGTTCAATTACCTTAAGCTTACTCTTACTGGTGTACCTGGGACAGGAATTACAGATTATGATACTAAAATTGATGCCACCAACTTTTTGGTTATACTTCACAACTATTCATTTAAGCTGAATGATGGAAATACCAGCGTAATGCTTGATTACGGAGATAATGGTGTGAATGATAATAAACAGGGCTCACCGGATGTAGTAGCCTTCAAAAGTAACGGAACATGGCATATAAGAGCAAGATTTACGGATAGCAGAATGATTGCAACCAATACAAGTACACCATCAAGAACTTATAACAACTTTACGGTTGATCTTTACCTGATGGCCTATAGACGATTGATTGAAAAACAAAATATAAACGACATCAATGATGATCTTGGAGGAAATGACGGTTCTACAAAAACAATTAATAAACCTTCCGGTTTTTAATCAATCTTTCCTTTTAAAAATAAAAAACGGTTATTTAATGCAAATAACCGTTTTTATTTTTCTGGCTGTATTTTAAATTATACAATTATGGGTAATGATTTTTTTTCTAAAACTTTTTAAAAATCAGTAATTTCCGTTTGCTATTTCAAAAATATTTTATACTTTTGCAGTCCAAAAAGTAGGTTTATTGTTATGTGAGTGCATAACCTACTGAATAATAAATGCTTCCAAACTCATTAATTATTCAAATTTAAAAAACAAACAATGGCTAAGAAAGTCTTTAAAATGGTAAAGCTTCAGGTGAAAGGTGGCGCAGCTAACCCTTCTCCACCAGTAGGTCCAGCATTGGGTTCTGCAGGTGTGAACATCATGGAGTTTTGTAAGCAATTTAACGGAAGAACCCAAGATAAGCCAGGGCAAGTTTTACCTGTAGTAATTACAGTATACGAAGACAAATCTTTTGAATTCGTTATTAAAACTCCACCTGCAGCGATCCAGTTAATGGATGCAGCTAAGATCAAGGGAGGTTCTGGTGAACCAAACAGAAACAAAGTAGGTTCTGTAACTTGGGAACAAGTAAAGAAAATCGCTGAAGATAAAATGGCGGATCTTAACTGTTTTACAATGGATTCTGCTCTTTCTATGGTTGCAGGTACTGCTAGATCTATGGGATTAAGAGTAACAGGAACAAAACCAACTAACGCTTAAAACTTAAAGAAATGGCAAAATTAACTAAAAAGCAAAAGGAAGCTTTAAGCAAAGTAGAAAAAGGAAGAATCTATAACCTTGAAGAAGGTTCAGCTCTTGTAAAAGAAGTGAACACTACAAAGTTTGATGCTTCAGTAGATATCGCTGTAAGATTAGGTGTAGACCCAAGAAAAGCAAACCAAATGGTAAGAGGTGTTGTATCTCTTCCTCACGGTACTGGTAAAGATGTTAAAGTATTAGCTCTTGTAACTCCAGATAAAGAAGCAGAAGCTAAAGCTGCTGGTGCTGACTATGTAGGTCTTGACGAATATTTACAAAAAATCAAAGAAGGTTGGACAGATGTTGACGTAATCGTTACAATGCCAGCTGTAATGGGTAAATTAGGTCCATTAGGTAGAGTATTAGGTCCAAGAGGTTTAATGCCAAACCCTAAATCAGGAACTGTAACAATGGAAATTGGTAAAGCAGTAACTGAAGTTAAAGCAGGTAAAATTGATTTCAAAGTAGACAAGTATGGTATTATCCATGCTGGTATTGGTAAAGTATCTTTCGATGCTGCTAAGATCAAAGAAAATGCTCAGGAATTAATCCAGACATTGATCAAAATGAAACCAACTGCTGCTAAAGGAACTTATGTGAAGAGCATCTATTTGTCTTCTACAATGAGCCCAGGTATTGCAATTGATACTAAATCTGTTAACTAATAATAATCCTTAAGACAATGACAAAAGACCAAAAAGTTGTAGCAATACAAGAGATCAAAGATTTGCTTCAGGATGCAAAAGTAGTATACGTAGCAGATTTAGAAGGTTTGAACGCTGGTAAATCTTCAGATTTCAGAAGACAAGCTTTCAAACAAAATATCAAAGTGAAAGTTGTAAAAAATACACTTTTACAAAAAGCAATGGAGCAAATTGAAGGAGTAGATTACTCTGAAATGTTCCCATCTTTCAAAGGAAACTCAGCGTTAATGATTGCTGAAACAGCAAACGCTCCTGCGAAATTGATCCAAGGATTCAGAAAGAAAGAAGAAAAGCCAGCTTTAAAGTCTGCTTTTGTTCAAGAAACTTTCTACGTTGGTGACAATAACCTAGATATGTTGGCTAACATCAAGTCTAGAGAAGAAATGATCGGTGAAATCATCGGATTACTTCAGTCTCCAATCCAGAGAGTTGTTTCTGCTCTTCAAAATAAATCTGAAACTGTAGAAGCTCAAGCTGAAGAAGCTGCTCCTGTAGTAGAAGAAACTCCTGCTGCTGAAGCTCCAGAAGCTGCTGCAGAAAGCACTGAAGAAACAAGTGCTGAATAATTACACTCAAAAAATTAAATAAATAATCAACAAAAACATTACAACAATGTCAGATTTAAAAAATTTAGCTGAAACGCTAGTAAACCTAACTGTAAAAGACGTAAACGAATTAGCTGCTATCCTTAAGGATGAGTACGGAATTGAGCCAGCTGCTGCTGCTGTAGTTGTTGCTGCAGGTGGTGCAGGTGATGCTGCTGAAGAAAAGACTGAATTCGACGTAATTCTTAAGTCTGCAGGTGCTTCTAAATTAGCTATCGTTAAATTAGTAAAAGATTTAACTGGTGCTGGTCTTAAAGAAGCTAAAGATATCGTAGACGGAGCTCCTGCTGCAATTAAGCAAGGTGTTTCTAAAGACGAAGCTGAAGCTCTTAAGAAGCAATTAGAAGAAGCTGGTGCTGAAGTAGAATTGAAATAATTTCAATTGTATTATAAATATAGAAGCCCGGGCATTTGCCTGGGCTTTTTTGTATGTAAGTAATTGTAAATGTGATTCTTATTTTGTAACAGTATTTCAATATTTTTATTTCTGATTTTAATATATCTTTTTACGGTTGAATATTATTTAATAATTAACATAATATTTTAATAGTATTTTTAATATTGGTTATTTTGTGTGAATTTTTATTAATAAAATATTGTTTTGGTTGAAAAAATATTATATTTGTATCGAAAAAAACACAATATAATTGGAGAGAAATTATTTTCTTTCCTACGGCCATAAGATTACACTTTTGTTGCTTCTGGCAGCTGTAGGAAAATTAAACACTAAGTTGATATCTGTAATGAGAACAAAACCTGAGTTATCATATCGTACAGATATTAAAAATCATCTGCAGGATTACTTAGCCGATGTTTCTGTTCATCTGTGCTCTGAAACCAAAAATGACGGGTCTGTTTCCGAATGTCTCTCTGCTCATCAAAAGGAAACTCATATATTTTATGATGAAGATTCTCAGTCTAAACTCCCTATCTTTAATACTACAAAACTTGTAGCCATATCAAATAAATGGAGCTATTCGTATCAGCAATATACGGAGAACGTTTGCCCAATATTTAAAGGCATTAAAAAGTTCTACAGCAATTCCATAAAACTGGTTGACGGTTTTAAATTTATCATCAAAATTCCTGATAAACCAGTTCTTTCCCTTATTCCATAACATTCCTTACAATTTTAAGCACCTTCTTACAGCATAAGCTGTTATTTCATTTATGATTTAGATGAGAATGCCTGAGAATTGCCCTTTCAAAAAAAAACACATTTACATAAAAACAGCAAACATCATTAGAAATGAAAAACAAATTATTAACCATCGCTCTGTTATCACTAAGTTTTCCAACATTCGCTCAGGTAGGGATTAATATTAACCAACCACAGGCAACTTTTGATATCGTAGGATCACCTTCTAATCCGGGGAAACTTGACGGTGTGATTGCCCCAAGACTTACAGGAATACAATTGAAAGCTAAAAACTATACTGCAGCCCAAACCGGAGCAATAGTATATGTTACAGCAGCTGAGACTGTACCTACAGGACAAACTGTGGATGTTGTTTCATCGGGCTACTATTATTTTGACGGTTCAAAATGGAGCAGCTTAAGCGGTAGCTGGCGGCTAGTAGGGAATACTGGCACAACAGCAAGTACTGCAAACTTAGGAACTGACATCACTGCTGGAAATTATCTGGGAACAAATGACGGTCAGAACTTGGTTTTAGCAACCCAGAAAAACGTAAAAGGAATTCTGGATATTAACGGAACCTTGCAGGGAGGAAATTCTAATTCTGCATCAGGTCCTTATGCTTCATTAACATGGGGATCAAACAATATCCTTACCAACAGTACTTCCTCAAATATTGCACTGGGAAAAGATAATACCGTTTCTGCACAGGGAAATTTTCCGGCTGTAGCTATTGGATTAAACAATGCCGCAAACAATGGAGCTAAAGTAATAGGAAATAATAATACAGCAACAGGCGCTAATAACCTTGTCTTTGGAAATCTGAATACAGTAACAGGACTCACAGGGCTGACCATCGGAAATAATCACAATAACAATGGTGGGATTGCCATTGGGAGCGGAAATACCACTTCATTAAACAATATAGCTGTTGGCTCAGCAAATACAGCGACAGGGACTGAAGCTTTTGCTATAGGATTTTCAGCTCAGGCTGCTGCGGGGCAAATGGTGTATGCCAATAAGGAACATGTTTTCTTCAATAAAGGAAATGGAACAGATACCATACTGGGAATTAATATGGCTCCTACAGCGGCTACTTCTACAGGGGCCGCCCTTCAGATGAAAGGAATTGCTTCCGGCGCCAATGCGGTATGTACAGCAGCGGAAGAAGGTGCAATCCGATATAATACAACCGCTAAAGTTCATGAAGGCTGTAACGGTTCCAACTGGAAGGCGCTTTACTAACTCAATAAAAACACAAACCTTAAAAAAATAAAAAATGACCAGAAAATTATTCGAAAAGTTAGCTGTGCTGCTCATGACATTGATGATGTCAGCAGGGGTTTTGGCACAGCAGGGCTATGAACCAATCCGTGGGATGGGTGTAGAAGCAAAACCTGTCAACAATTCAGGGATATGTCTTGCCTGTTATAACGGAAGTATGAATCCCGTAGTGGATGCCAGCCTTGATAATAATGTAAGTATGGGTAATTTCGCTTCTCTTTTAAGTGGAAACGGAATCTCTGTAAAGAATAAAAATACAACTTATCCCGCGGGATATATTACCGGTTTCAATGTAGATATTGGAACAAGTTTTATCACGATAGATCTTTTGAGTTCTTTAAGAATCAGTACTTATAAAAATGGGATTCTTCAGGAAACAACTACCAGCAGTACGCTTTTGTCAGTACCTGCATTCGGAGGAAGTAAAAACAGAATATTTCTTCATTTTAAAACTTCAAAAGAATTTGATGAAGTAAGATTATATCAGACCAATGCTCTTTCTACATTCAGTGCAATGAATGTATATTATGCATTTGCATTTGATTCTGCAAAAGTACCTACGGATAACAATGGTATTTGTGATGATATCATTGCGGGAAGCGGTGTGGATGGAAATGTATCCGGAAGCAGCAGTTTTCTTGCTCCGCTTTCCTATGTTCAGAATAAAGAAAAAATAGGTGATGGGAACAAAAATTCTTATGGATCAATTGTTCTGCCAGTGGGATTATTGGGTTCTTATTCAGTAGGCGTTTTAGACAAAAATCAGACCTACCCGGCAGGAAACAGAACAGGTTTTGTAATAGAACCGGATGATCAGGGTAAACTGTTAAGTGCAGAGTTTTTAAAAAATATTACCATAGAAACTTATCTTTTTGGACAGCTTCAGGATTCAAAACAGTTGTCCGACGGAGGAGGCTTGATTAATATCAAAGTATTAGGTTATGGCTCAGGAAAACAAAAGGTTACCTTGACGACTACTAAACCTTTCAATGAAGTAAGGTTAAAAGTTACTCAAACCCTAGGATTTAATTTAGGAGCCCTGAAAGTATATTATGCATTCGAAGAACCTGTTACTTGTGATTGTGATGATAAAATCCAGACCAGTGGTTCTGCTGTACCGGGAAATCTAGTTGCAGGTACTCCATGGACTTCCGGACCAGGATTCCTCGGTCTTATTTTAGCTAAAATGACCAGTCCCGAAGCGATTGTAGATAATAATCCTTCCAATTATGCTACGGCTACTGTTCCGGCTGCCTCTATTTTCAGTCTTTTCTCAGCGTTTGCTACGGTAGGAACTAATGCAGTGCTTCCTGCCAATACAATGGCTGGATTTACTGTAGAAAAAGCAGGTAATCTTCTTGGAGTAAGTGTTCTGGAAAATATCACTGTGACATTGTACAACGGAAATATCTTGACAGATACTTTTACGAGTTCAGGAAGTCTTATCAGTGGAAATTTCTTCACAACGGATTCTAATAAATTTTATGTTGGAGGGAAATCAACAAAACCTTTTAACCGTATTAAAATCACTTTCAACAGCGGAACGGCTATTCGTATTCCTCAAAACTATTATATCTACAATGCTTTTGCAAGCAGAGATGATGATAATGATGGAGTTCCGAACTGTTTTGATCAATGCCAGGGAGGAGATGACAGCATAGATAATAACGGAAACGGGATTCCTGACTGTGCGGAAGGATGTACAGCCGTAAATGACAAATCTCCTGCACTCGATACAGATGGTGACGGAATTGTAGATGCCTGTGATCTGGATTCTGATAATGACGGAATTCCGGATGCAGTAGAAGATTTTGATAAAAACGGCAAGTTCCAGGATGATGATAATGAAGGAGATATTCTGCTGACGCCGGTATTGGGAGATTCTGTTCCTAATTATCTTGATCTTGATTCTGATAATGATGGTATCCTTGATTTATTTGAGTCTGGAATTCCGACCTCAGTCATCAATCAGATTGATTCTGATCATAACGGTATTATTGATGCAAATGTTCCAGTAGGTAAAAACGGAATTGCAGATATTCTGGAAACTTCCCCTGATTCAGGCATATTGAAATATCCACTTAAAAATACAGACGGAGATGATAAACCGGACTTTCTGGATATTACTTCCAATGGTTCAGATCCTGACCTTTATCAGATCGGAAAAGCAAACCTTGATACATTAGGAGGAGGTTTTATCTCAATAATTAATGATAAAGAAAAAGATGGGATTCAGGCTGTTGTAGATACAGATCTTGTAAAAAGAGGATCTCCGGATTCCCCACTTTCACCTTATGCTTCATTATTGAAAAATGCATCCAGTACGGCAAAAATTACTTCCGCAGAAATTATCGATGCAGTGAATGATGTAAAAGTATATCCGAATCCTGTAAAAGCAGGAGAAAATCTTAGAATTATATCAGGAGAGGAAGGTGTATATACTTTGTTTTCTGCACAAGGACAGGTTGTTAAGACAGATCGTTTTAATGCTCATACAGGTATTGATACTTCTTCACTTCCTACAGGAGTGTATATTATTAAAATAGAAACTAAATCAAAAATAAAATCTTATAAGGTTATTGTGAAATAATCATAGGATTAGCTTGTGTTGTGGAGGGGTTGCTCATATTTGGGCAGCCTCTCTTGTTTTAAGAGTCTCAAAATGAGAGGTTTTATTTGTTATTGTGGATAACTTTTTGTATCTTTGCCCCTCTTTTGGCGCGAAAAATTGTTTGTAAATTTATAAAATACTGAAAATCAACTCTTTCATTGTGGTAAACATGGAAGGGATTTCGTGTTTATAGATATTGCGGTAATATAGCCTCAAAAGTAATAAAAATATTTTGCATTACGCTGTGAAAAGATATACCAGTGTTGCAGTTAGAAAGAACTATGTACAAAGTTTAAAAGAGCTTAAGGTCCTTTGTGAGCGCCAAAAACACTTTTACCTTTTACTTTTATCTTGTTTGTTGTTCTTTTCTGATATTTTTTAATGAATCAAAATATTTTTTAACCCTTTCTTAAAAGTTTTATGAGTAAAACAAAATCAACAACTCAAGGAAATCCGAGAATTAATTTCTCATCAGCGAAAGGAAAAATCATCACTCCGGACTTTTTGGATATCCAAATTGAGTCTTTCAGAGAATTTTTCCAGCTTGATACACTTCCTGAAGCCAGAAAGACAGAAGCTCTTTACAAGACTTTCCAAGAGAATTTCCCAATTACGGATTCAAGAAACCAATTCGTATTAGAATTCTTAGACTATCTGGTAGATTCTCCACGTTATTCAATCGATGAGTGTGTGGAAAGAGGACTTACGTATTCAGTTCCTCTAAAAGCTAGACTTAAATTGTATTGTACTGACCCGGAACACGAAGATTTCCAAACAGTGGTTCAGGACGTATACTTAGGTCCGGTTCCTTATATGACGCCAAGTGGTTCTTTTATCATCAATGGTGCTGAAAGAGTTATTGTTACGCAGCTTCACCGTTCACCTGGTGTATTCTTCGGACAAACTTACCACGCAAACGGAACCAAACTTTACTATTCAAGAATTATCCCTTTCAAAGGATCTTGGATGGAATTTACAACAGATATCAACAGCGTAATGTACGCGTATATCGACCGTAAGAAAAAATTACCATTAACAACTCTATTAAGAGCGATTGGTTATGAATCTGACAAGGACATCCTTCAGATCTTCGACCTTGCTGAAGAAGTGAAAGTTTCTAAAGCTGCCCTTAAAAAAGTAGAAGGGAGAACATTGGCTGCGAGAGTATTGAACACTTGGTTCGAAGATTTCGTAGACGAAGATACAGGTGAAGTAGTTTCTATCGAAAGAAACGAAATCATCTTGGATAGAGAAACTATTCTTGAAAAAGAACACTTGGATCTTATTCTTGATGCTGGTGTGAAATCAATCCTGATTCACAAAGAAAACAGCAACGAATTCTCTATCATCCAGAATACATTACAAAAAGACCCTACTAACTCTGAAAAAGAAGCAGTAGAGTATATTTATCGTCAGTTAAGAAATGCAGATCCACCAGATGAGGAAACTGCAAGAGGAATTATTGAAAAATTATTCTTCTCTGAGCAAAGATATTCATTAGGTGAGGTAGGACGTTACAGATTGAACAAAAAGCTAGGTCTTAATATTCCAACGACAACTGAGGTTCTTACAAAAGAAGATATCATTGCTATCGTAAGACACTTAATCGAGCTTGTAAACTCTAAGGCTGAGGTTGATGATATTGACCACTTATCAAACAGAAGAATTAAAACTGTTGGTGAGCAATTAGCTGGACAGTTCGGGGTAGGTCTTTCAAGAATTGCAAGAACAATCAAGGAAAGAATGAACGTTAGAGATAACGAAATCTTTACTCCACTTGACCTTGTAAATGCTAAGACATTAACATCTGTAATTAACTCATTCTTTGGTACCAACCAGCTTTCTCAGTTCATGGACCAAACGAACCCTCTATCAGAAATTACTCACAAGAGAAGATTATCTGCACTAGGGCCTGGTGGTTTATCAAGAGAAAGAGCAGGTTTCGAGGTTCGAGACGTTCACCATACTCACTATGGAAGAATTTGCCCGATTGAAACTCCGGAAGGACCAAACATCGGTTTGATTTCATCCCTTGGTATTTATGCTAAAATCAACAGACTAGGTTTCATCGAAACTCCATATAGAAAAGTAGAAGAAGGTAAGATTAATCTTAATGCTGATCCTATTTACCTTAATGCAGAAGACGAAGAAGACAAAGTAATTGCTCAGGCAAACGTTGAATTGAGCGATAACGGTGATTTCTTAACAGATAGAATTATTGCAAGATTAGATGGTGACTACCCTGTAGTGGAGCCATCTCAGGTTAACCTTATTGATGTTGCACCAAACCAGATCTCTGGTATTTCTGCATCATTAATTCCGTTCCTTGAGCATGATGATGCGAACCGTGCATTGATGGGATCTAACATGATGCGTCAGGCCGTTCCTCTATTGAAGCCACAGGCTCCAATCGTGGGTACAGGGCTTGAGCAGCAAGTTGCAAGAGATTCAAGAATTTTAATTAACGCTGAAGGTACAGGTACTGTACAGTACGTAGATGCTGACAGAATCGTTATTAAATATGAAAGAAGCGAAGACGAAGATTTAGTACAATTCGAGTCTGCTACTAAAACATACAACCTTACTAAGTTCAGAAAAACTAACCAGAGTACAACCATTACCCTAAGACCAAACGTAAGAGTAGGTGATGTAGTGGAAAAAGGACAGGTACTTTGCGACGGTTATGCTACTGAAAAAGGAGAATTAGCTCTTGGTAGAAACTTAGTGGTAGCGTTCATGCCTTGGAAAGGATACAACTTCGAGGATGCAATCGTAATCAACGAAAAAGTTGTACGTGAAGACTGGTTTACTTCAATCCACGTAGATGAATATTCTCTTGAAGTTCGTGATACTAAATTAGGTATGGAAGAGCTTACGGCAGATATTCCAAACGTATCTGAAGAAGCTACGAAAGATCTTGACGAGAACGGTATGATCAGAATCGGTGCTGAAGTGAAGCCTGGAGATATCATGATTGGTAAAATTACTCCAAAAGGTGAATCTGACCCGACTCCTGAAGAAAAGCTTCTTAGAGCAATCTTCGGTGATAAAGCTGGTGATGTGAAGGATGCTTCATTGAAAGCTGACTCTTCATTAAGAGGAGTTGTTATCAACAAGAAATTGTTCTCCAGAAACATTAAAGACAAAAAGAAAAGAACTGAAGAAAAACTTAAACTTGAAGAAATTGAAAACACTTACAAGGCTAAGTTTGACGAGTTGAGAAATACTTTAATTGAAAAATTAAACACACTGGTAAGCGGTAAAACTTCTCAAGGGGTACAAAATGACCTGGACGAAGAAATCATCGGTAAAGGTGTGAAATTCACTCACAAGTTATTAACTTCAGTTGAAGATTATGTAAACGTTAGCGGTTCAGACTGGACAGTTGACGCTGACAAGAATGAATTGATCAAACAATTGATTCACAATTACAAAATCAAATATAACGACATCCAGGGAGTTAAAAACCGTGAGAAATTCGCAATTTCAATCGGAGATGAGCTTCCGGCAGGGATCATGAAGTTGGCTAAAGTTTACATCGCTAAGAAACGTAAACTGAATGTAGGTGATAAAATGGCAGGACGTCACGGTAACAAAGGTATCGTTTCAAGAATCGTTCGTGAAGAAGATATGCCATTCCTTGAAGACGGAACACCAGTAGATATCGTATTGAATCCACTAGGGGTACCTTCTCGTATGAACATTGGTCAGATCTACGAAACCGTTCTTGGATGGGCTGGTAGAAAATTAGGATTGAAGTTCGCTACGCCAATCTTCGACGGAGCAAGTCTTGATCAGATTACTGAATATACTGAGAAAGCAGGTCTTCCTAAATTCGGTCACACTCACCTTTATGATGGTGGTACCGGAGAAAGATTTACTCAGGCTGCAACAGTAGGTATCATTTACATGTTGAAACTAGGACACATGGTAGATGATAAGATGCACGCACGTTCTATTGGTCCTTACTCATTGATTACTCAGCAGCCGTTAGGAGGTAAAGCTCAGTTCGGAGGTCAGAGATTCGGAGAGATGGAGGTTTGGGCACTTGAAGCATTCGGTGCATCTAACATCCTTAGAGAGATCCTTACTGTGAAGTCGGATGACGTGATTGGTAGAGCAAAAACTTATGAAGCCATTGCAAAAGGTGAATCTATGCCTGAACCAGGTATTCCGGAATCATTCAATGTATTACTTCACGAGTTACAAGGTCTTGGATTAGACGTAAGATTGGAGGAGTAAGATATCAGATGTCAGACACAACATGTCAGACTACGACACTCTAACAATTTTATAATCCTTGAATTTGGAATGATGATTTCTTCTGAAATCTGAAATCTGAAATCTAAAATCTAAAAAAAATTATGTCAAATAAAAATAAATCAAGTAGATTTAATAAAATAACCATCGGTCTAGCTTCACCGGAGTCTATTTTACAAGATTCAAGAGGGGAGGTTTTAAAGCCGGAAACTATTAACTACAGAACTCACAAGCCTGAAAGAGACGGGCTATTTTGTGAGAAAATCTTTGGTCCTGTAAAGGATTACGAATGTGCTTGTGGTAAATACAAGAGAATTCGTTACAAAGGGATCGTTTGTGACCGTTGTGGAGTAGAAGTTACTGAGAAAAAAGTAAGAAGAGAGAGAATAGGGCACATTAACCTTGTAGTTCCAATTGCACACATCTGGTATTTCCGTTCATTACCAAACAAAATCGGATACCTTTTAGGAATTCCTTCTAAGAAATTAGATATGATCATCTACTACGAAAGATATGTAGTGATTCAGCAGGGTATTGCTAAAAAATTAGACGGTTCTGATTTTGAAAATATGGAATTCCTTACAGAAGAAGAGTACCTTGACATCATGGAAACTCTTCCTGTAGAAAACCAGTATCTTGATGATTCTGATCCAAACAAATTCATCGCCAGAATGGGTGCTGAAGCTGTAGAAGATCTATTAAAAAGAATTGATCTTGATGCATTGTCTTTCGACTTGAGACACAAAGCTCACAACGAAGGTTCAAAACAAAGAAGAACAGAAGCTCTTAAGAGATTAAACGTTGTAGAAGCATTAAGAGGTGCTAATACAAGAATGATCAACAGACCAGAGTGGATGATCATGCGTGTACTTCCTGTTATCCCACCAGAACTAAGACCATTGGTTCCATTGGATGGAGGACGTTTCGCTACTTCTGACTTGAATGACCTTTATAGAAGAGTTATCATCAGAAATAACCGTTTGAAGAGATTATTGGAGATCAAAGCTCCTGAAGTAATCTTGAGAAACGAGAAGCGTATGCTTCAGGAATCAGTAGATTCATTATTCGATAACACAAGAAAATCTTCTGCAGTAAAATCTGAATCAAACAGACCATTGAAATCACTTTCTGATTCATTGAAAGGTAAGCAGGGTCGTTTCCGTCAGAACTTACTAGGAAAAAGGGTTGACTACTCTGCGCGTTCGGTAATTGTTGTAGGTCCAAACTTACAGCTTCACGAATGTGGTATTCCTAAAGATATGGCAGCTGAACTTTACAAACCGTTCATCATTAGAAAACTAATTGAAAGAGGTATTGTAAAAACAGTAAAATCTGCAAAGAGAATTATCGACAGAAAAGAACCGGTAGTTTATGATATCCTTGAAAACGTGATGAAAGGTCACCCTGTTCTATTGAACAGAGCACCTACGCTTCACAGACTGGGTATTCAGGCTTTCCAACCTAAGATGATCGAAGGTAAGGCAATCCAGCTACACCCGTTAGTAACTACGGCCTTCAATGCCGATTTCGATGGTGACCAGATGGCGGTACACTTGCCACTAGGACCAGAAGCGATCCTTGAAGCTCAGTTATTGATGTTAGGTTCTCAAAACATCTTGAACCCTGCAAACGGTTCTCCAATTACAGTACCATCTCAGGACATGGTTCTTGGTCTTTATTTCATGACTAAAGAATTAAACTCTACGGAGACGATGAAAGTAAAAGGAGAAGGTCTTGCATTCTATTCTCCTGAAGAAGCAGAAATTGCTTACGCTGAAGGTAGAGTATCTTTAAATGCTAAAGTAAGATGTAGACTACCTATCAAAGAAGATGGAAAAATCGTTACAAGATTAATCGAAACTTCTGTAGGTAGAATCCTGTTCAACCAGATTGTACCTAAGCAGGTAGGATATATCAATGAACTTCTTACGAAGAAATCATTGAGAAATGTTATCGGTAAGATCCTTGCTGATACAGATTTCCCTACAACTGTGAAGTTCCTTGATGCAATGAAAGACCTAGGGTATTCAAACGCATTCAAAGGTGGTCTTTCTTTCTCACTTGGGGATATTGTAGTTCCTGTTGAGAAAAAACAGATGATTGCACAATCAATTGAAACTGTAGACGAAATTAGAGCCAACTATAACATGGGTCTGATTACCGATACAGAACGTTATAACCAGGTAATCGACGTTTGGACAAATACCAACGCTGGGTTAACTGAAATGATCATGAGCAGAATGAAAACTGACCAAGGTGGTTTCAACTCTGTATATATGATGCTTGACTCTGGAGCGAGGGGTTCTAAAGAACAGATCCGTCAGTTATCAGGGATGAGAGGTTTGATGGCAAAACCGCAGAAAGCCGGTTCTACCGGAGCGGAGATCATCGAAAACCCGATCCTTGCCAACTTTAAGGAAGGTCTTTCGATTCTAGAGTACTTTATCTCTACCCACGGTGCTCGTAAGGGTCTTGCGGATACCGCTCTTAAGACAGCCGATGCCGGTTACTTAACGAGAAGATTGGTAGACGTTGCACAGGACGTTATCGTTACAGAAGACGACTGTGGAACATTGAGAGGTACAGAAGTTACTGCACTTAAGAAAAATGACGAGATTGTTGAAAGAATCTCTGAAAGAATCTTAGGTAGAGTATCCCTTCATAATATTTACGATCCTGAAACTGACGAGCTTATCGCAAGTGCAGATCAGGTGATCATTGAATCTTTGGCGAAGAGAATCGAAGAAGCAGGATTAGAAGCTGTGGAGGTTCGTTCACCATTAACTTGTGAAGCTAAGAAAGGTATCTGTGCGAAATGTTACGGTAGAAACTTAGCAACAGGTAAAGTGATCCATATGGGTGAAGCGGTAGGTGTAATTGCAGCACAATCCATTGGGGAGCCAGGTACTCAGCTTACGTTGAGAACCTTCCACCAAGGGGGTACTGCAGGTAACGTATCAGAAAACCCATCTATCGTTGCAAGAAGAGATGGTATCGTAGAAATGGATGAAGTAAGAACCATTACTTCTGAAGATGAAAACGGTAATACAGCTGAGGTTGTAGTTTCCCGTTCAACAGAATTCAGATTAGTTGCTGATAATGAGTCAAGAACTCCATTAATGGTAGCTAACGTACCTTACGGATCTATATTATCTGTAAAACCAGGTGATAAAGTGAAGAAAGGTGATACAATCTGTAGATGGGATCCGTATAACGCGGTTATCATTGCTGAAACTTCAGGTAAGGTAGAATACGAGGATATCATCCAGGGTATTTCATTCCAGCTTGAAATTGACGAACAAACAGGATTCGAAGAGAAAGTAATCTCTGAATCCAGAAATAAGAAAGCCGTACCTACCCTGAAAGTGGTAGACTCTAAAGGAGTTGAGCAAAAAGCTTACAACTTACCGGTAGGAGCCCACTTAATGGTAAACGATGGTGAAAAAATTAAGGCTGGTAAAGTCTTAATCAAGATCCCAAGAAAATCTGCAAAAGCAGGGGATATCACCGGAGGTCTTCCGAGAGTTACCGAATTATTCGAAGCAAGAAACCCTTCAAACCCAGCGGTTGTTACTGAAATCGACGGGGTAGTTTCTTACGGAAAAATCAAGAGAGGTAACCGTGAACTTATTGTTGAGGCTAAAACTGGAGAAAGAAAAATTTACTTGGTAAAACTTTCTAACCAGATTCTTGTTCAGGAGAATGACTTCGTAAGAGCTGGTTCCCCACTTTCTGACGGTTCTATCACACCGGAAGATATCTTAAGAATTAAAGGCCCAACAGCCGTTCAGGAATACTTAGTAAATGAGATTCAGGAAGTTTACCGTCTACAGGGGGTAAAAATCGACGACAAGCACTTCGAAATTATCGTAAGACAGATGATGACGAAAGTATCTATCGTAGATGGAGGTGATACTCAGTTCCTTGAAGGAGCTCTTGAGCACAAGTATGATTTCTTGGAAGAAAACAACAGAGTATTTGGTCTTAAAGTAGTAGTAGATGCTGGTGATTCTAAAGAATTCAAACCAGGTCAGATGATTACTGCAAGAGAATTAAGAGATGAAAACTCTAAGTTGAAGCGTGAAGATTTAGCATTGGTAGAAGTAAGAGAAGCTCTTCCTGCTACTGCAACTCCTGTACTGCAAGGTATTACAAGAGCTGCCCTTCAGACTAAGTCATTCATGTCTGCAGCATCATTCCAGGAAACAACTAAAGTTCTTAACGAAGCAGCAGTTGCTGGTAAGATAGACGATCTTAACGGTCTTAAAGAAAATGTAATTGTAGGACACAGAATCCCTGCAGGTACAGGTCTTAAAGAGTATCAGAACGTTATTGTAGGTTCTAAGAAAGAATTCGAAGACCTTAACTAAAATTAATGATTTGAAATTTGGGATTTGAAATTATTTTTATATTTTCACAATCTCAAATTTCGAATTTTAAAAACATAATTTATAACAATGGACAACAATCAAAATCCACAAGACGGAAACATCAACATCGAATTAAACGAAATGGTAGCTGCTGGTATCTATGCTAACCTAGCTTTAGTAAACCACTCTCCATCTGAATTTGTAGTAGACTTTATTCAGTTGATGCCAGGTGTTCAGCAGGCTAAAGTAAGATCAAGAGTAATTCTTGCTCCACTTCACGCTAAAAGAGTATTAAGCGCTCTTCAACAGAACATCGCTAACTACGAGCAGCAGTTCGGAGAAATAAAAGAAGTTGAGCCTTTCGTATTAGGAGGAAACAACGTTCAAGCGTAAGATTTCTTTTACATAAAATAAAGGATACCCTGGTTTTTACCGGGGTATTTTTTGTTACCTGCTTTTGCATATAATTCACTAATCAGTTTCTTTTTTTCTTTTTTTATATTTTTCGCAATTTTATTTAAAAAACATATTAAAAAAACACAAATTATTCAATTTAATGTATAATGTTAATTTTTGCTATAAATTATTGATAATTAATTTAAATTGGTTAAATAATTAATTTTCTTTATTAAATTTGTAAAAAATTGAATGAAATGAAAATCTACCCTATTGCAGCGGTTCTACTCTGTATGAATGTGTATGCACAAAAGCAAAATACACTTAAGGACAATCAAAAACACCTGCAGGAACTTTATGCTAAATACGACAAAAACCTTAAAAAGGCTCATAAAATTGCAAAAGCAGCAGGAATACCTCCTAATTTATACAATGAAGAGGATTACAAAAGAACAATGGATCCTGTAACAGGGAGAACCAACTTTGAAGGACTGGCAAAGGTAAATGAGGACATCTTAACAGGTAAATATCAGCCTTCACAACCTATGTCTTTTATTTCTAATCACAATACCTCTACTACGGGCAAAATAGTAGACGAGCCCTGGATTGAAAGAGGACCATATAGTGTAGGAGGAAGAACAAGAGCAATTATGTATGACCCAAATGATCCTACAGGGAAAAGAGTTTTTGCAGGAAGCGTTTCAGGAGGGCTTTGGGTAAATCAGGACCCTTCAGTGGCAGCCAATGAATGGCAACCATTAAGTACATTCTGGGCCAATACCTCTGTTTCAAGTATTACGTATGACCCCAATAATCCACAAATTTTTTATGTAGGAACAGGAGAAGCACCAACCGGTGATGCAGTAGGATCAGGAATATGGAAATCAACGAACGGAGGAACCACCTGGACGCAGATTTTCACCATTCCAGTAACTTATTCTTCTTCTGGAGTAAGAAATGGTAATTTCTATATCAATGATATTAAAGTAAGGAATAATAACGGCGTTTCAGAAGTATATGCCGGAGTAAGTGGTGCTTATGTAGGAATTTCGTTTAATGACGGATGGCAGGGATTAAGCCAGGCTGGATTGTACAAGTCTACAGATGGTGGAACAACATTTACAAAAAATAACAGCTTATTAGCTCTTAATACAACTACTGGCGTGACCAGCACAACAGGATATTCTATTCAACAGATAGAAATTGGAGCAGACAATGCAGTATGGGTTTCTACCAGATCTTCCAGATTCTCCAATATAGATTCCGGAGGACGAATTTTTAAATCCACAGACGGAAATACTTTTAATCAGGTATATAATGTAGGAAGCAGTGGCTCGAGAGTTAACTTTACTCTTTCAAGAACAGATGCCAACAAAATATATGCATTTATGCAAGGTGCATCTTCTGCAGAACCTATCAGAATAGCAAAATCTGCAGATGGCGGAACAACTTGGCAGGCAACAAATGACGCTGCGCCTGTTTTGTCGCTGCCTACTGCAACCGATACTAGTATTCCTGCTAATGACTTTACAAGAGGACAATCTTTTTATGACCTGATCATTGCAACAGATCCTCTGGATGATAATACCTTGTATATAGGTGGTATTGATCTGCATAAATCTACCAATGGAGGAACAAGCTGGACACAGATCTCAAAGTGGTCCAATAATAATAACATGGCAGCCCTACAGGTTTCACAGGTACATGCTGACCAGCATGAAATTGTATTCAATCCTTATAATAATTATGCAACAGGGCAAATGATGTTTGGTAATGATGGAGGAATCTATTATGCTGCCAATAAAGCTAATGTCGGAGCTGTTGGTGGGCTAGCCTCCAGAAATACCAGATACAATGTAACGCAGTTTTATTCTGCCATGCTGAACCCCACAAAAACACCGGCAGATGAAGAACTATTAGCAGGAGCACAGGATAATGGCTCATGGTGGCTGTATGGAGTACCACAGGCTAATAATTTCCTTACTAGCCAATCGGCTACAGGTGGTGACGGGATGTATACAGAATATGATGATCAGGATAACTACGAAATTGCAAGTTATACAAACAATAACCACTATTTATTGACAAATAACGTATATAACCTTATTACTACCAGTGCTAACAGAAGTTTAGGGCACTTTGTGAACGAAATAGCGCTGGACAGAATAAATGATGTCTTCTATTCTTACCGTTCCGGTCTTACCTTTTTCAGAACAAGTGGACTTTCTGCATCAGCAACATCTTTTACCAATAATGTGGTGACAGTAGGAACCGCACAAACAAATGAGCAGATTTCATGGATGAAAGTATCTCCTTATACAACCGCTTCTACAACACTTTTTGTAGGAACCAACCTGGGGAGAATATTTAAAGTAACAAATGCCAACACTACTGGATATGCAGCTACCTTGTTGACCTCACCCATAACAGGAACTGTTTCTGACATAGAATTTGGCGCCAACGAAAATGAAATTATCGTAACCTTATCCAATTATAACCTTACCAGTGTTTTCTACTCTACAGACGGAGGAACTACATGGCAGAACAAAGAAGGGAACCTTCCTGATATGCCTGTAAGAACTGTATTAAGGAATCCCGACAATCCAAATGAAGTAATACTAGGAACAGAAATGGGAGTTTGGGGAACAACTAATTTCCTTGCAACAACTCCGGAATGGGCTTCAGTAACAGGAAATATAGGAAATGTAAGAATTACCAACTTAGATTACAGACCTGTTACCAAAACAGTTTTGGTTTCTACATATGGTAGAGGAGCATGGACAACCCAGAATACACTACCTGCTTTATCAACAGCTGAAACCAAATCAAGAAAAAACATGAACATTATATATCCGAATCCTTCAAAAGGAATTTCTCATCTGAGATTTGATACTGCTAAATACAGCAGTGTGGATATAAGCATAGTGGATGGCTCAGGAAGATTAGTATACAGTAAGAAAAATGTAAAGTCTGATGAAGAATTCGGACAAAAACTTGTTCCTGGAAATTATATTTTGAAGGCGGAGTTTAAAGGTGAAATCGTATATAGTGGTAACTTCCTTGTGTTAGGACGTACGGGAGGTGATGATGATTAGAAAATGAATAATCAATTGTATTTAATATTATTTTGGATGCTGGCTTCCTGCGGGATGCCGGTATCCTCTTTATATCAGGATAAGAAAGTATCTGTGATCTCTGCTGAAAAATCAGAATGGATAGGAGGAAGAGCAGGAGTAAGAGGAGCTGTATATATTGTTAAACTGAAGAAGAACAATAACAGTGTCATCACTGTAAAAGCTTTTAGAGCGGAAGGAAATACCATTCCGTTTGTACAGAATAATTCAGGCAGTACGATCATAATAAGAGGAAATCTTCCTTACAAAAATGGTGTAGATACAAAGACTGCTGATCAAATGCAGGCTGGAGTACCTGTAGAAAATTCTGTTCCGCAAAAATTAAATCCAAAAGACAATTGGATAGAGTATACTGTCCAGGGATCTCAGGTACCGTATAAAATTAATATTTCAAAATTTACCTTTGTGGTGTCTTCAGAAGAACCTGCCCCTTAAATTTTTCCATTTTTTGAACAAAAAACTACTTTTTATTTTTCTATGTATTCCGGTAATCATATTATTCAGTAATGTGATGTATTCTGTAGTTGCTCATGTTAAAAAAGAATTATATAAGAAGACGCAATACTGTATTGCGCAAAATCATTTCAGAAAGTACGAAACCATATGTTTTACTGAAAGAGACCTGGCAGAAGCAGAATGGAAAGAAGTAAATGAATTTAGCCTTCACGGAGCTTCTTATGACATTATCAAAATAAGTATGGTTAATGGTGAAAAATATTTCTTTTGTTATGTTGATAAAAAAGATATTATCATCAATTCTTTGTTGAGCTTTTCGAAAAAATTTGCATTCAAAAAAAAATACTTAAAACTACAGATTGATCTTCCCGGTCACAACAAAAATATACTTAAGATACCAGGTTCCTTTGCCGTTTTTGATAAAAAAGAATTCAGTTTTTTTTCAAATCATTTCTTGGAAACCATTTCAAAATATTATAATCAACAGAAAAACACTCATTATTTAGCCATTATTTTTCCTCCACCGGAAATGAGCTTTGCGATAAAAAGAATATAATATTAATGGTAAAAAAAATAAATAATGAAAAAATATATATGCATTGCAGCTTTGCTAGGCTGTACTATTGCACATGCTCAGCAGACACAGGAAGGATCAATTGATGAGGTGAATATCCTTGGCAGAAAAAAAATTAAACAGGAACGGGCAGAATTCAAAAGGCATGCACAATCTGTAGAAACTCTTTCTGAAGAAGATCTTAATAGAAATAACCCTGCGGCAATAGATCAGACGTTATCTACCATGCCAGGACTTCAGGTGGATAAACGAACAAATTTCGGAGGGCAGAGACTTGTACTGAGAGGATACGGGAATGATCAGAAATTTAATAATTGGGGAGTAAAAGCGTATTGGAATAATATACCTTTAACAAACGCTGAAGGGATTACTGTACTGGATGATGTGGATTTTGCTTATGTAACCAATGTTGAGGTAATCAAAGGTCCAGGAGCTACTATGTACGGTGGAGGTGTAGGTGGAGCAGTCCGCTTTTATACCCGTCCGGATTTTACAAAAGGAGCATCGGTTTCAGAAAATGCGATGTTTGGGGCTTTCAAAACCTTCCAGTCCAGAACACAGTTGAATGTTGCAGATGATAATTATTCGATAAGCGCAGCGTATGGACATCTTGAAACAGACGGATACAGGCCTAATGGAGGAGGACTGAAAAATTTCTTCAATGTAAATGGTACCGTGAAATTAAGCAAAAAAGATCAATTAAGTTTCTTTGCAAGCCAGGCTTACTCGTACGAGCACACTTCAGGACAAATTTCATATGACGATTATTATGCAGGCATAGATAACGGAAACCCAGCATATATCCGTAAAAATTCAGGAACAAAAATAAAATCAACAAGAGTAGGATTGAGTAATACAGTAAGTCTTACTTCAAACCTAAGAAACTATACAACCCTGTTTTATTACAATGCAAATACAGAAAGTGTTTCAGCAGGAGCTTATGGAATTACAAGTTCTCCGAATGTAGGGTTGCGTTCCACTTTTACCTTAAAGAACGAGTTTAATGATTTTGAAAACCGATTGGATTTTGGAGCAGAAATACAAAACTCTGTTTCTACTACTTCAAGTTACAGGTTTACAGGCTCAGAAACAGAACCTTTACAAACAACAGGCATGAACGGTGCCTCATATTTTAAATATAATAATAATCAATCCACCTATTTTGTGATCGATTATCTTACTTATAAACCTTGGGGACTTACATTATTAGCCGGAATAAGTGGTAACAGAACCAACTATGACAGGAAAGATCTTTTTGCTTTGCCAGGATTGGTAGCGGGACGTAAGGACCAGTCTTTCAATAAGAAATATGACATGGCCTATACTCCTCACTTTGCCTTGCAAAAAGAATGGAAGCATCAGATCTTTAATCTAAGCTACAGTGAAGGCTATAATTCTCCTACGGCAGCTTCTTCATTTATTACAGCTACAAATACAACGAATGATGATTTAAAACCTGAACGTGCAAAAATGTTTGATTTCAGTGTACATGGCCTTTTACTGAATACAAAGCTGGATTACCGTATTTCTGCATTCAGAATAGACTATTCCAATAAACTTACACAGCTGCTTTTACCAGGTAATACAAGCGGGCAAACGTACTGGGCTAATACCGGAAGTCAGAAAAATACAGGACTTGAGTTTAGTGTAGGATATCAGTACAGAACAGAGAACTCATTTATTGAGAGAATTGTTCCTTTTGTAAATCTTTCTTATTACGATACAAAATATAAAGATTTTTCAATCTATGATCCTAAATATCAAGATCCTGTTACAGGGAAAACTGTAGGAAAACTAATGGTGTACGACCATAAGACAGTAGTAGGAGTACCAAGAAATAAGTACGCTGTTGGATTGGATATCTTTACCAAACCGGGGTTCTATCTTGTAAATACCTATAATTATCTTGGAAATGTATATTCTGATTTTAATAATACAAATCTCGTAAAAGGATTCGGACTTCTTAATTCCAAGCTAGGATTTAAAAAATCTTTCAATAATTTTGATCTTGATTTATATGTGATGGGAAATAACCTTACCAGTCAGATCAATTATACCTTCCTGTTCTTAGGAAACAGCATCAATGATTCTGATACAGGAAATGGTTATCCCAAAGGAGTAAGTACAGATCTTAATCCGGGACCAGGAAAAGCATATTTCTTTTACGGATTCAATGTTAAGTACAGATTCTAAATTCAAAAGCTTACTCTACAAGCTTGTTTGATAAAATACCTTGGTTTTTGCCAGGGTATTTTTCTTGGATGAATGTAAAGAAAGATGTTAATATGGATTAATTGTTAATTTTATTTAATAAGATGAAAATATGTAGTAACGATATATCAATTTTATATCTTTGTTTAAGAAAAAGCAGAAAATATAAGATATGATTGATAACTCGTTCGCTGTAAGTAAATTTGGTTTTTTAGGTGCTGAATTTTTATCTGAGCTTGAAAAACATGCTGTTGCTATTGATATAAAAGCAAAGACTGAAATCATTAGAGAAGGACAGAAAAATAAATTTGTTCCTTTCTTAATAAAAGGTTCTATCAAGGTTTTTACCCTTAATGATGGAAGAGAACTTATCTACTATTATATTAAACCGAAAGATAGTTGTCTGATGACCTTTTCATCTATTCTGACAGATTATATCAGCAGGGTATATGCCGTTGCAGAAGAAGATTCGGAAGCGATTCTTATTCCCGTTTCTATTATGCACGAATGGCTTACCAGATTTCCGGAGATTAATAAACTCTTTTACCATGAATATGACCGAAGATTTTCAGAAGTGATGAACATGGTGAATGATGCTGTTTTCCACAGGCTGGATAAGAGGGTTCTGAACTATATTAAACAACAGATTTCATCCACAGGAAACAATCCTATTAAGATTACACATCGTGAAATTGCCAATAGTTTGGGAACTTCCAGAGAAGTGGTGAGCAGAGTTTTGAAAAAAATTGAAAGCGAAGGTGAAATTGTTCAGACTAAAGAAGGAATAAAAGTTCCTGTAAATGAAAATGTTAGAATTGTCTAATTTCAATTGTTTGAAAAGTTTATTTCTGTCATTGATAAAAACAATTTGACTGGTGACTTTTATCACCTATTTTTGAATTGAGAACTCAATAAGTTTGTTGTATCATAATTTAATTCAAATTGTATATGACAAAAACTCTCTTATTTTTGTCAATGTTTTCTTCAGGTCTTGTCTTTGCACAGGAAGATCTGCTGAAAGATATTGACACTGTTAAAACCAATACAGAAACCTCACAACCGGCCTTCAAGGCCCTTCAGATTGTAACAGGACAATCTACGAAACTAGCCGCCAAAAAAGAATGGTACATGATTGTTGCCCACAGATTTGGTGACATAAGTGCAGGATTTAAAGATTTCTTCGGACTGGATAATGCCTCAACCAAATTAGGTGCTATCTATGGTATTTCAGATGCTGTTTCGGTAAGCCTGTCCAGAGAAACAAATATGAAAACCTTTGAAGGAGCAGTGAAGTACAGGCTGGTAAAACAAAGTGAAAACTTTCCGGTGGATATTGTGGGGTATAATGTAATAGGGGCTAATACTGAACTGGATAAAGATACTTATCCACACCTTAAATTCAGTGACAGGCTTTCTTATCTTACCCAGGCATTGATCTCAAGAAGATTCAGTGATAAGCTTTCCGTACAGCTTACGCCTTCCTTTGTTCATAAAAACCTTTACGAACCGACCATTGAAAACAAAAATCAGTTTCTGGCAGGTTTGGGAGGACGCTATAAAATCTCAAAAAGAGTTTCTTTAAATGCAGAATACTTTGTGAATTTTGACGATCACAGTTTTTATAAAAACCCTTTATCATTGGGCGTAGATATAGAAACAGGAGGACACGTGTTCCAGCTTTTACTCACAAACTCCCAGATAAATTCAGATATCGGATATCTTACCAATGCCACAGGAGCATGGGGAAAGGGACATATTTTCTTTGGGTTTAATCTTTATAGAGTTTTTTAATATGAAAAAGCTAACATCCTTATTGATATTGTCGTCAGCAATCATACTGACGGCTTGTGACAGCAGAACGTATGAAGAGATTTCTGATAACACACCGATAACGGCATCTGTAAAATATACAGCAGATGTAAAACCCATTATGGATAACAGCTGCGCAGGCTGTCATTCTGCAGGAAGTTTTAAACCTTTGGTTACATATGATCAGGTAAAAAATAATATTGACGGAATTCTGGATCGTATCCAGAGACCTAATGGTGATCCGGAGAAAATGCCAAAGGGAGGATCTATGTCCGCAGCTCAAATCAATATGTTTATCAAATGGAAAGCTGACGGACTAAATGAAAATTAAAAAAAATGATATGAAAAAATTAGCATTATTAAGCGTATTACTTCTTTCTGCAGGGTACGCTTCAGCACAAAAATATAGCTCCAAAACAGGGAAAGTAACTTTTGAAGCTTCGGTACCACTGTTTGATGATATTTTTGCTCAGGATGACAACAATGTTGTCATTCTCAATGCAGACAATGGTGAAATGGCGTCAGTTTCAAATGTCAAAAACTTTCATTTTAAAACAAAATTAATGGAAGAGCATTTCAATGAAAGCTATGCTGAATCTGCAAAATATCCGAAAACCACTTTCAAAGGAAAGATTGTCAACTTTGATAAAACAAAGCTTACCACAAGTCCTCAGAAATATACGGTGCAGGGAACATTAAACTTTCATGGAGTAGATAAAGCCGTTACCTCTGCTGCCACTTTATATGCCAAAGACGGTAAAATCTATATGCAGGGAGGTTTTGTAGCAAGACCTGTAGATTATAAAGTGACTATTCCCAAAATGGTTACCAAGAAAGTGGCTGAAAATGTCAATATTGAATACAACTATGTAATGATAAAACAATGAGACATTTCATCTTAATATTAGGACTGTTCCTGAGTTCAGTAGTATCTGCTCAGGAAAAAGCGAAATCAATATTTGATATTGCAAGAAATGGGACTGTAACTGAAGTACAGGAGTTGATGAAGCAAAATCCGGATGTGATTAATCAGACCAATGAACACGGATTTTCACCCCTTATTCTGGCCTGTTACAGAGGAAATACAGACGTTGCCGATTTTCTGATTGAAAATGTAAAAGATGTCAATTACAAAAGCCGTGAAGGAACGGCATTGGCAGGTCTTGCGATTAAATACAACAAAGACCTTGTAGAACATCTGCTTAAGAAAAAAGCAGATCCCAATATTGCAGATGAAACAGGATACACCCCTTTATTCTGGGCTGTAAAATCCGGAAATAAAGATTTGGTAGAACAGCTGCTGAAATATAAAGCAGATAAAACAAAGAAAGATTCAATGGGAATGACCCCTTTCGAATATGCATTACAAACCAATAACAAGGAAATTATTAATCTTTTAAAAAATTGATATGAAAAAAACTCTACTAGCGCTAAGCGTACTTCTTGCCAATTTCGCATTGGCACAGTTTTCGTCAGGAACGGTAAACTTACCGGCAACTTCCATGACGGTGAAATTAGATACAACTCCTTCAGGAGTAACGATTACGGTAACAGGTGACAGCAACTCTATGATGGGAATAGGTTTTGGAACTACCGGGATGGCTGCTGGATCAGACGGATTTATTTATAACTCTTCTGCCAATAGAGACTATTCGTTCAGTAATGTTCCTAATGCACCTTCGGCCGATGCATCTCAGGACTGGACAGAAACTTCGAACACTGTATCCGGATCTACAAGAACTGTAGTGGCAACAAGGTCACTTACAGGTGGAGCAGGAGATTTTGCCATTGCCAATGCTGCCGGAACCATCAATATTTTCTATTCCCGTAAAAGTGGAGGAACTTCTTTAGGATACCATGATGCAGGAAGAGGATATGCAACATTGACGATGACAGCTGCCTCTTTATCTACCAGTGAAATTACAGCCAATAGCAATAAGGTAAATCTATATCCTAATCCGGCAAAATCAACCGTTAATTTCAAAAATTCTGACAAAATAAAATCCGTTGATATCTACGAAGCAACGGGCAGAAAAGTACTGTCAGTAAAACCGGATGGAGAAAGCATCAGTATTGAAAATCTGAAATCAGGAAGTTACTATCTTGAAATTCAGCTTAAAGACGGAAGTACATCTTATGAAAAACTGATCAAAGAGTAATTTTTCAGAAAAAACACACCTAAATATTTTTTTAAAACGGATACCTCTGATTTTTCAGGGGTATCATTTTTTTCTTAAAGTCCCAATTTCAGGTAGTTTGCTTTAAAATTCATATATTTGTGTAGATACTGATTCTTAATAAAGGAAAATTTTTTGACCTTATAATTTTTACGACCCTATGGAATTCAAAACCTTAGCAGATATCACAATAGATGAACTTTTATCCGTATTCAATTACTCATTTTCTGATTATGTTGTTCCTTTTCACTTGACAAAAGAAGTGCTTGTTTCAAAAATCGCAGCAGAAAAATTAGATCTTAGTTTATCTGCCGGAGCATTTGAAGATGGGAAACTGGTTGGCTTTATCCTTCAGTCCGAAAAAATTGAAAACGGGGAGAAAATTATTTACAATGGTGGTACAGGAGTAGTTCCGGAAAGCAGAGGTAAAGGCTTGGTAAGAAAAATGTACGATTTTATCATTCCTGTTTTAAAGGATAGAAATGCCAATACCTTACTGCTTGAAGTAATCGAAGGAAATCAGCCTGCTATCAGGGCTTATGAAAATTTAGGTTTTACAATTGTCAGAAGACTGCTTTGCTTTAATGGGAATATTAAACAGGAAAAAGGAAATACTGAAGTATCCATACGAGATTTGAAAGACTTTCAATGGGAGTTGTTATGTTCTTTCTGGGATATTGAACCTTCATGGCAGGGATCTGTTTACGTATTGGAACCGATGCCTGAAAATTATGTGACTTTAGGGGCTTATGAAGGGGAAAAGCTCGTCGGATATATTGTTTATGGTCCTGTATCGAAAAAAGTATATCAGTTTGCTGTAGATAAGAATTACAGAAATAAGGGAATTGGTACAAAGCTCTTTAATGCTATCAGAGAAAAAAATCACGGGCAGGCGATAGCGTTAAACAATGTGGATGATTCTTCAGAAAGTACAGATAAGTTTCTTAGCGAAAAAATAGGACTGAACAACTGGCTGTCACAATTTGAAATGAAAAGGTATATTTAACAGCGATTAATTTTGATTCAAACAAAATAAGAGGTTTTAATATACTTTTAATCTCTTAAACTTTTCAGGGAGAAGGATAGGATGTAACTTTGCCGAAAATTTTTAAAATAATGAAGCGAGGAATCCATTTTTTACTGCTGCTCATTTCCTTTACGGCTTTTGCCCAGCAGGCCAATATTGATACTGCCCAGGTTGTAATACCAGGAAGACAAAACAGTACTGAAGCACAGTCGAAACCTTATGTGATTATGATATCAACGGATGGTTTCCGTTATGATTATGCTAAGAAATATAATGCTGAAAATCTTTTAAAACTGGCTAATGGCGGTGTAAAGGCTGAAGCAATGATTCCAAGCTATCCAAGTATTACTTTCCCCAACCACTGGAGTCTTATCACAGGGCTTTATCCTTCTCATCATGGTTTGATTGATAACTTTTTCTACGATTACAAGAGAAAAGAAGGCTATGCGATGAGCAGTAAGAAAAATGCTGAGGACGGAAGCTGGTATGGAGGAACTCCGCTTTGGGGGCTTGCTGAAAAACAGGGAATGGTGTCGGCCTCTTTAATGTGGGTAGGATCTGCGAGTGACGCCGGAGGAATGCGACCTACTTATTATTATCCTTATCACGAAAAATTTACCCCTTCAGAAAAAGTAGAAAAAGTAGTCAACTGGCTGAAATTACCGGAAGATAAAAGACCACACTTCATTTCATTATATTTCCCGGAAGTAGATGGAAGCGGACATCATTATGGTCCGGATACCAAAGAAACGGAAACTGCTGTTCATCTTATAGATCAGGCTATTGGTGATCTTGTTCAGAAAGTAAATGGTTTAGGATTAAAAAATGTCAACTTTGTTTTTGTTTCCGATCACGGAATGATTAAAGTAGATGGAGGTACACCGTTGGAAATTCCGGCTCTTCTTGTTGATAAAAACAGATTTGATTTTTACAATTCTCAGACTTTGTTAAGAGTTTATGTTAAAAACCCTGATGAGGTAAAAGCGGTTTATAAACAACTGAAAGCCAATAAAACATACGACTACGAAGTATATCTTGATAAAAAACTTCCCAGATACCTGCATTTCGCTACAAGAGATGACCAGTACAACAGAATAGGGCAGATTCTTCTGATTCCGAAAGCACCAAAGATTTTCCTGGAAAAAGGTAAGAAAACATCAGTGGGGAAACATGGTTATAATCCTAAAGTGGTACCGGAAATGAAAGCTACTTTTTTTGCCTGGGGACCGGAATTTAAAAACAATCTGGTGATTGATGAATTTGCGAATATCAATGTTTATCCTTTGGTGGCTGAGGTTTTAGGATTAAAAATTGATCAGCCTATTGACGGGAAACTGAAAGTTTTAAAAAGAACTTTAAAAAAGAAAAAATAGTATTGATTTAAAGATATTATAAAACAAGATTCGGCGCACCTTTGGTGCGCCGAATCTTGTTTTATAAATTGACATAGGAATTAAAAGCGTTAAAAAAATAAGTTTTGTGAGCGTTAAGAAAATTCTACTGTTTGAAGCGCGGGAATTAAATTCGATACTAAATTAATAGTGAAACCGCGCGAGTTTAGAATTTTTAGAGAACAAAAATTATTTTTAGCATTTTAATTCCAGTCTTGAACTTTTGTTTCTTTTGTTTCAAGACAAAAGAAATTAAAATTGAGAAGCAAACTCCTTTGCAAAATCTTCTAATTTAACACTTCCTGTAACCGGGGAACCATGATCAATAAAATCTTTCTGTACAACACCGGTTCTTATTCCTCTTCCCATTTCAACATACAAATTAGCCATATCTTCAGGTAATCCCGCCTGAAGCATTCCGTTTAAAGAATCTTCATCAGAGAATTCTACCCATGGAAGTTCAGGTTTATTAACAGATGTTCCCAGAACCTTTGCAAAGTCAGAAGCTTTTCTTACATCACTTACAATATATCTGATGTTGTTAGCTTTTTCATCTTTTACCAATTCTTCAGCGGCAGCGTTGGCGATATCATTGGGATGTACTACAGGTACTTCAATATCTGCAGGATAATTTCCTCCAATGATTCCTGCATTTTGAATCAAAGGAATATCATTGAAAAAATTATTGTAAAAATATCCGGCTCTTAAAAAAGTAAAAGAAGTGTTTTCTACTTCATTGTATATTTTTTCAATATTGTGAAGACCCGCAATAGGACCGTTTTCTACCGGAGATTCTGCACCTACACTGCTTAACATGACGGCTCTTTTTACATTCGTATTTTTCAAAGCTTCAGCATAATTTTTTCCTGCATTGGTCGTGTTTTCCACAATTTTATCCGGGCTGATCGCTGGAGGGGTCATCACAAAAACTGCATCCGCTCCATCAAATGTTTGCGTTAAAAAATCAACGTCTGTGATAGACCCAATGGCCGGAGTTGCACCCAGAGATTCAATATCCTGTTTTCTGGCATCGCTGCTGCTTACTATGGTAATATTGTGCCCGTCGGCAATTAACTTTTGTGCTAATGGTTTAGCTACATTTCCTAGTGATCCTGTGATTATAATTTTCATATGTAAATATTTTTTATTTCTGAGAACAAAGTTATATTTGTACTTACTTTTATACAAGTACTTACCCTAAAGTATGTAGATATGACAGCGATTAAAGAAAGTTCAACCATTCAGGAGAATAAAAAAACAGTGCAGGATTGTCCTGTAATGTACGTTATGGAAAGAATTGGAGGATTCTGGAAACCGATTATCCTGTTTAATCTTTCCACAGGAGAAAAAAGATACAGTGAATTGAAAAAAGCAATTCCTGCCGTAACAGAAAAAATGCTTATCCAGCATCTGAAGCAGCTTGAAACAGACGGACTCATTATCAGAACAGCAAAACCTGTAGTGCCACCTCATGTGACCTATAAACTGAGTGAAGCAGGGAATGAACTGGCTCCAGTGATTGATGCAATGGCAGCATGGGCTTTTCAGGATATGGAAAGAAATGATAATAAATGTGCTGAAGGAAACAGATATATAACGAATCAGGATCAAAATGCTTTTAGCCAAAACCTGAAAAAATAAAACAGGCTCTTCAATCTGAAGAACCTGTTTCTGTTACTATTTTATAGAAGAATTATAAAGACTGCATATCAATAACGAAACGGTATTTTACATCGCTTTTAAGCATTCTTTCATATGCATTGTTGATATCCTGCATTTTAATCAGCTCGATATCAGATACGATATTATGTTTTCCACAGAAATCTAACAGTTCCTGGGTTTCTGCAATACCTCCGATCAAAGATCCTGCTACAGAACGGCGTTGGAAGATCATAGGTCTTGTACTTACCTGCGTTTCCTGGAATTCACCAACGAATCCTACAAGAACCAGAGTTCCGTTCAGAGAAAGAGTCTGCATATAAGGATTGATGTCATGTTCGTAAGGTACCGTATCGATGATAAGGTCAAATTTACCTTTTACAGCATCCATTTGGGAATCATCCGTAGAGATTACAACGTGATCTGCTCCAAGTTGTTTCGCATCATCCGTTTTTCCCGGAGTTCTTGAGAATAAAGTAACTTCTGCTCCCAGTCCTTTTGCTAGTTTAATAGCCATATGACCTAAACCGCCTAATCCTACAACGGCTACTTTTGAACCCGGACCAGTGTTCCAGTGTCTTAACGGTGACCATGTGGTAATTCCTGCGCACAGAAGGGGTGCTACTGCTGCCAGATCTAAATTTTCAGGAACACTTAAAACAAAATGTTCATCAACAACTACTTTTTGAGAATATCCTCCAAAAGTATGACCTCCAAGGTGCTTATCTTTTCCGTTATAAGTCCCTGTAAATCCATTCTGGCAATATTGCTCCAGATCGTGCTGACAACTGTCACAATGTCCGCATGAATCCACCATGCATCCTACTGCTGCCAGATCTCCCGCTTTAAATTTGGAAACCTCACTTCCTACTTTGGTAATTCTTCCTACAATTTCATGTCCCGGAACTACAGGATACAAAGATCCACCCCAGTCGTTTCTTGCGGTATGAAGGTCAGAGTGGCATACTCCACAATATAGAATTTCAATCTCTACATCTTTTGCGGTTACCTCTCTTCTTTCAATATTCATTTCTTTCAGATCTGCTGTGGTAGACGCTGCACCATAAGCTTTTACTGTGATTGTACTCATTTTTATATTTAGTTTATTTAGGGTTATAAATTATGATATTCAATATGAACCTATGCTGTTCCTTAACAGAACTCATCTGAAAAAGCTTTTCCCTTTTTGAGGAATGTCCGTATTAAAAGTTTCTATAACGATACAAAAGTCGAAACTTTCCTGTAAACAAAACTTATACAGATTACCGAATTACTTACCAATTTTACAGGCACCATTTCAGTTACAAATGAAAGTGGTAATTTTGAATAGCAATAAAAATATACTTCATGGAAAATCAGGAGGTTGAAATTTATAACACGGTCTCAGAGTATAATAAAATGGCGAATCATGAAACCCTGCATCCGCTGGTAAGTATCATTGATTTTTCCAAGTCTGATCCTATTTGTCAGTATAGAAGAAAATTTGGATTTTATACCGTTTTTCTGAAAGACGTCATGTGTGGTGATATGCAATACGGAAAACACAGCTACGATTATCAGGAAGGAACATTAGTTTTTATTGCTCCCGGCCAGACGTATGGAATTTATAATAAAGACAGATTTGTTCAGCCTGCAGGTTTTGCCCTGATTTTTCATCCGGATTTAATAAAAGGAACCAATCTAGGAAAGAATATGAAAGATTATTCTTTTTTCTCCTATGATGTACATGAAGCCCTTCACCTGTCAGAAAAAGAAAGAGAAGTAGTATTGGATTGCTTTAAAAATATTAAACTGGAACTGGAACAGTCTATTGATAAACACAGTAAATCTTTAATTGTTAATAATATTGAACTCTTTCTGAACTACTGTATGCGTTTCTATGACCGTCAGTTTATTACAAGAGATCATATCAATCAGGGTGTCATAGGTAAATTTGAAAATCTGGTAGATGATTATTTAAAATCTGAAAATCCGAAGAATATAGGTTTTCCTATGGTGAACTATTTTGCGGAAAAGCTAAATCTTTCTGCCAATTATTTCGGAGATCTGATAAAAAAAGAACTGGGAATTTCCGCACAGGAATTTATCCACAATAAACTTATTGATATTGCCAAAGAACAGATTCTGTATCAGGCAAAAACAATCAGTGAAATTTCTTATGATCTGGGCTTTAAATATCCACAGCATTTTACAAGGCTGTTCAAAACCAAAGTAGGAATTTCTCCCAGCGAATATAAAACCCTCAACTAGTTTTTTAACACGAATAACACTAATCTTTTCACCAATGATACCATAATTAATAGTGAATATTTATGTACTCATTTGTGAAATTTGTGTTTAAATAATTAAATTTAAAGAGAAAAGTTTTCACAGTTTTAAGATGACACCAAATCACCAAGACACTACTGTTTTTAATACCAGATTCGGGAGAATTACAGCACTAAATGAACAAGGAATTATAAGGATTAAAAGTATCCGGTACGCCTATTCTGAAAGATTTAAAAAACCAGTCGCCGTAGAAGCTTCTTTATCTTCAATCATTATTTCTCCGGGAAAAACTCCGGTGTGCCCGCAGGCTTTAAGTCCGCTTGTGGAAAAAATGATCGGAGCGACACCTGTTGAAAGTTTTGAAGCAGATGAATCTAACCAGTATCTTTCCATAACCCGGCCGCAAATTATATCTGAAAATGAAAAACTCTCTGTTGTTGTCTGGATCCATGGAGGCTCTCATGAAATAGGCTGTGGAGATCTGGCCACTGCTGATCCTGCAGAATGGGTGAAAGAGCAACATATTATTGTAGTTACCGTTTCCTATCGCTTAGGATTATTTGGTTTTTTAGGTGGTGATGAAAAAAGGCCTGCCAATCTTGGATTGCTGGATATCATTGAAGCCTTAAAGTGGATTAAAAACAATATTGCAGATCTGGGAGGTGATGAAAAAAATATCACCCTTCTCGGGCAGTCTTCGGGAGGTGATGCTATTGCCCATTTAATGATATCAGAAGGAGTGGAGGATTTGTTCCAGCGCTTGATCATCCAGAGTGCTCCATTAGGATTACGTCATAAAAGACAAAAAATGTCTGCAGAATTTCTGAAAAAAACAGAAGTGCTGAAAGAGGAAACCGATGTTTTAAAAATGATGGATGAGTACAAAGCATTTGTGCCTTCCGTAATAAAATACGGTTTGAAAGCTGCGATGCCTTTCGGAACTCAATACGGACATTTTCCTTTGTGTAAAGAAGAAGATTCTGTGGAAATGTGGAAAAAAAATGCTCAGAAATTTGATGTCCTGATTGGTTTAAATAATGATGAAACGGCATTCTATCTTAAAACCTCAGAAGCTTTAAATAAATATTTCGGAAAGGGATTAGGTTTAAAAATCATGGATAAAACGGTTGAAAAAACTACAGCATTGATCTATGGAAATCCGGCAAGACAGTTTGCCCGGAATCTGGCGGATGCCGGTGGAAATGTCTATCTATTCAGAATTCATTCAAAACTGAAAGACAATCATATCGGAGCACCGCATTGTATTGATCTTCCTTTAATTTTCGGGAATGAATCAGCCTGGAAATCTTCCGAATTGCTGAAAGATATTCCATGGAGCCGTATTCATGAAAATGGTAAAAAACTGAGAGCGCTCTGGGCTGAATTTGCCCGCACCGGAAAAACATCAGATACCTCCGAAAGACCGGAAATCCTTGAACTCCGAAAAGTGTAAGTAGAGATCAAGCTCATCTAATCTTAACAAATATCCCAACTGGAGACGTAAGAATTCCGCTCCCTTGGAATGGTGGCAAAAATTCTTTGATCTTTTGCCGGGGTGTTTCATCATATTCTCAAAATTTATCTTTAATAATTAATATTATATATACTTAATCAAGTAGTTGGTATTGAATGTTTATTCATAATTGTGATTTTTAATGTATATTTAATAACTAAACCATAAAAAATAACAATTATGAAAACGTACAAAGAAATCAAAGTAAAAAAATTGAACCGTCAGGAATTAAAGAGTTTAAAAGCCGGAGATTTAAATTGGGGAAAAGTATGCTGTACTTCCAACGAAGATGGACAATGCTGTGAATGGGCTATAGATGTTTGGAATTGTAGATATATTTACTGCTAAATCTTAAAGACCCCTGTCAACGTTCCAAGCCTTGACAGGGGTTTCTTATAAATTAATCTTATTCAGGAATCCAGACACTCACATTTCCTGCCGGAGCAGGAAAATCTCCCCAGCCGTTTTCATCAATCATTACTTTCTCTTTGAATCGTTTCAAAATATCTTTAAATTTTTTCCCAGCGTAAAGCGTTCCCACTTCCATAGGCTTATTGTAAGCATCCTTATTACTTAAAACTACGACACATCCGGTATGTTCATCATCTCCTGTACGTACCCAGCCAAGACAGTTGGCATCTTCAAAATAATCATGCTGCTCACCGTAAGCATGATCCTTCCTCGCTTTTAATAGCTCTTCAATACCATCTACTTTTGGCATAAATATTTCCTGATCATTACCTTCTCTGTCTTTGTCCACATAATGAGCACCATAAAGATCGGGGTAAAATACACAGGGATAACCGTCTTTTCTCAATAAAATAAGGGCATAGGCAATTGGCTTGAACCAAGGTTCTACGGGAGCTTCAAGATCCTGTAATGGCTGAGTGTCATGATTGGCTACTAAACTTACAGAATGCATAGGATCTGCCTGAGTAAGAGTTTCATCGAAAATTCTTCGGAGATCATAAGAATCACCTTCTCTGGAAGCTGTATGAAAGTTATTTTGCAAAGAACTGTCGAAAAGACTCATGCAGCCTTCCGTGACCTCAATATACTTTTGAAGAAGATGAAGATATCCCGGAGCCCAGTATTCTCCTACAGCAAAAATATCTTTTCCGGAATTGGAACGGAGCAGTGTGAGCCATTCTTTATAAAAATCAAAAGAAATATGTTTTAAAGCATCAAGCCTTACCCCATCAAAATCGGTCTGATCAAAATACCATTTTGCCCAGGTATTAAGCTCTTCCCGTACAAAAGGATTCCGGTGCTCAATGTCATTATACATCAGGTAGTCGTAATTCCCTTTTTCATCATCAATCATTTCCTCCCAGTCGTTTCCGTATTCTGACTGTATTTTGAAGATATGGGAATCCATCCCTTCAGCATAATCTACACCACTGAAACAGGTGAAATTCCACTCAAAATCTGAATATTTTTTTCCTCTTCCCGGAAAGGTAAATTTCGTGTAAGATTCTATTTCGATCACTTCGGAAATCACCTTTTCCCTGTTTTCCTCATCTACTTTGACAACCTTGAATTTCTCCAGCTCATCACCTCCGGCTTTATGTCCCAGAACAATATCTACAATGATCTGTATATTTTGCTTCTTTAAGGCTTTAATGGCTTTTGTGTAATCTTTTTTAGTACCATATTTGGTAGGAAGAGTTCCCTTTTGATCAAATTCTCCGAGATCATACAGGTCGTAGGCATCATAACCGATGGAATAGCCGCCATTTGTCCCTTTGTAGGCAGGAGGAAACCATACAGAAGTAATTCCAAGTTTTGCTAAATATCCGGCCTGTTTTTCGGCTTCTTTCCACAATTTTCCGTCTCCTTCAGAATACCAGTGGAAAAACTGGATCATGGTTGGGTTCATAAATTTGCTGATTTGGTTGATACAAGGTAGCAAAAAAATATGATTTAATCATTTTCAAATTCTTCAAACGGAATTTTTAGTTGAACCGAAACCTGCTTTTTTTCTTCTGTATTCAGGTGAGAGAGAGATAATCCGAGCAAACGCACAGCTTTATCAAAAGGACGAAGTTCCCAAAGTTTTTTTCCGGTGTTATAATACTGTTCCGGTGATGAAAAATAATCTTCCTTTGTGATGCTTCTTGTGAAAAGAGAGAAATCTTTGTATTTTATTTTTAACGTTAAAGTTCTACCCAGAATATTATTTTTCTGTAGCCTTTGATGAATTTCTTCTGCAAGACTTTCCAGTTTTTCATTGATCTGTTGTTCATCCAGTAGATCTTCAAAAAAAGTTCTTTCTACAGCCACACTTTTCTGAATCCGATGAGGTTTTACTTCAGAAGTATGAATTCCGCGAACCACATTATAATAGTGCTGGCCGGATTTTCCAAAAAGTCTTATCAGATCTTCAAGTGATCTCTTTTTTAAATCTTTTCCTTTGTAAATTCCTAAACTAAACATTTTGTTAGCCGTAACCTTTCCAACGCCGTAAAATTTTTCTACAGGCAGCTCTTCCAGAAAATGCTCCATTTTATCAGGATGAATGGTTTTCTGGCCGTTCGGTTTATTAATGTCGGAAGCTACTTTAGCTAAAAACTTATTGACGGAAATTCCTGCAGAAGCTGTTAATCCGGTCTGTTCAAAAATTTTCTGACGGATTTCTTTGGCGATCAGATTCGCAGATTCCATACCTTTTTTATTTTCGGTGACATCCAGATAAGCTTCATCCAGAGACAGAGGTTCTACCAGATCAGTATATTCATAGAAAATTTCCCGGATTTTTTTGGAGATCTCTTTGTATCGGGCAAATCGGGGAGGAACAAAAATAAGCTGCGGACATTTTTCTTTGGCTGTTTTGCTGGGCATTGCAGAACGAACACCAAATTTTCTGGCTTCATAGCTTGCGGCTGCCACTACACCACGGTGTTGTCCTCCTACGGCGATGGGCTTGCCTTTCAGTGTGGGATTATCATGTTGCTCCACAGAAGCATAGAATGCATCCATATCCACATGAATAATTTTACGAAGAGGCAAAGAAAAATCCATATACAAAGATATGGATTCCTTTATTGACGGTAAATTTTTTGTAGAAGGTAAGTTTTTTATAAAAGTTTGTAGCAGGAGGCCGGAGGTTAATAAGTATGATATGGAAATTGATGACCTGTTTATTGAAAATTAATTTAAAAAAATAACAGATTATTCAACGTACTAAGATTACTTCCATTTCCCATCTTCTTTCTTCCGCCTTTTAAGCCTTCAGTCTCATGGTAAGAAGATGAGGTTCAAAACCTGCCTTTTCATACGCTTTTATGGCAGATTCATTTTGTGCATACACATCAAGTCTTACCTCATTGATTCCCTGTGATTTTGACCAGGAAATGAGTTCATCAGTAATGACTTTATTGATTCCTTTTCCCCTGTGTTGGGGCTTTACATACATAAAACCGAGATAGGCATATTCTTTAAACTGATAATAATCTTTTGCCGCTTTCTTAATCAGAGCATATCCTGATGCAATGATTTCATTATTTTCTTCGGCAACAATTACGGTTGCTTCGGGAGATTGTATGAGATGTTTTAAATCATAATAATGAATCTCTCCTTCAATCAATGTGCTGTTGAACGGTCTTTCGGCAGTAACAACTCCCTGTTCAAATTCTAAAAGGATTGCTAAATCCTGTTCTGTGGCTTCTCTTGTAATCATGGTGCTATGGGTATAAAATTTGAAACCCACTGAAAGTTTTTGGTTTTCAATGAGTTTTTTATGTTTTTTCGGATTAGATAAATAATAATTATTTTAAAAGCTTGTCTATGGTTTGTTGAAGTTCAGGGTCTTCAGGAGATATTGCATAATATTTTGCAATGGAAGATTTCTGATCAATCACCATATATCTCGGGATCCAGTTTAGATCTACATAATTATTGAAATCGTTCTTCCAGCCTGTAGAAAACCAATAGTTTTCTTTGTCTTTCATATCAAATCTTTCCAGACTTTTTTCAAACCCTTCTTTTGAACGGTCCAATGACAGAAATACAAAATCAATATTCTTATTATTTTCTTCTAATTCTTTGGCTTTTGGAAGTGCATTTAAGCAATCTCTACACCATCCTGCCCAAAAATCAATCACTAAAACTTTTCCTTTATGCTGAGCCAAAATCTGTTTGATGGTAATGGTTTTTCCATTTTCATCTTCCAGTTTCTGCTGTAAAGCTTCTTTTGAAAATCCCGTTTTAAGGACGGCAGGCACTTTTTGTGAATAGCTTATTCCAAAAATACCTATCATAAAAATTAGTATCAACTTTCTCATCTCGTACAATTTCATTTGTACAAATCTAAACAATGAATTGCAATCTGATATTGATTTCTCCTGGAATTAGGAAAAATTTATAATATTGATGGATTCTATGGGATGGGAGAGTGGGAGTATGAAAACCACCCCGTCAAAAATTCTTTAAATTTTTGCCAACCCTGCGTGGGAGGGGAATGTTACGCCTTCAGTTGTAATATTTCTGATTGAAGTTTTTTACTGATAGTTTTTAATCAAGCCTTTCACAACGGCAATTACGTTGGGCATTGCTTTGTTGGCTGCATTCAGAACCTCTTCGTGAGAAACGGCAAAAGCTATATCCGGCCCGCCAAGATCCGTGATCACAGAGATACAGAAAACATCCATTTCCATATGTCTGGCAACAATAACTTCGGGAACGGTACTCATTCCTACCATATCACCGCCGATGGCTTTAATCATTCCATATTCGGCAGGAGTTTCAAAAGTTGGTCCTTGTAGCGCTACATAAACTCCCTGATGAATTTTAATCTGGTGGTCGGCAGCAGCCTGTTCCGCTGTGGCAATCATTTTTTTGTTGTAAGGTTCGCTCATATCTACAAAACGAGGTCCGAGCTCATCTATATTTTTTCCACGTAAAGGATGCTCAGGCATCATGTTGATATGATCTTTCAGAATAACGATGTCTGCAACATTGTAAGCTGGGTTTACACCACCACAGGCATTGGAAAGAATAAGGTTTTGAATTCCCAGCAAATGAAAAACTCTTATGGGGAATGTCACCGTTTCCATAGAATGTCCCTCATAATAATGGAAACGTCCGCTCATCATCAGTACTTTTTTCCCTTCCAGAATTCCGTAAATCAGTTTTCCGGTATGTCCGGCCACTGTAGTCTGTGGAAAATGAGGAATGTCTTTGTACTCTAAAACATGGATCGGTTCTATTTCATTTTGTAATTTACCAAGTCCGGATCCTAAAACAACTGCAAAATCAGGGGTTTCCTGAATAATATTTTTAATAAAATCTGCAGTTTCTTTAATTTTTTCTAACATAATCTAAGATGATTTGATTGAATTCTTCTTTCTTATCAATCAATACATTGATAGGCCAGTAGTAAACAATTTCTCTAAGATAGTCAAAAGTTTTCAGACGTACATAGTCTTTCTCTGTGGTTAATATCAGTTTATATTCCCCTAATTTTTTATACTCGGCAAGGATTTTTTTAATATCATCATCCGTGAAATTGTGATGATCTCTGAATTTTAAATGCTTTACTCTTTTTGAGAATTTAGCCAGATGTTCCAGAAGCGGTTTAGGATTGGCAATTCCGGTGATCAGTAAAATATCATAATAATTCAGGTTGTTATCCGGAAGCATTTTATCTTTTCCGTAGACATTTTCGTCATAACCGATGGATGAAAAGAATACTTTCTGTCCGTAAGAAGGTCGTATTCTTGATATATAATACCTTTTTGTTTCCTCCGTCAGTTCATCAGGGCATTTGCTGACCATAATGATGTCGGCCCTTTTATATCCGGCTCTTGATTCTCTAAGATCTCCGGCAGGAAGAAGATAATCCTTGAAAAAAGGATCACTGAAATCGGTCATCAGAATATTGAATCCGGCTTTGATGGCTCTGTGCTGCATGGCATCATCCAATACAAGAACTTCAAGATCCATATCGTCAATTACTTTTTTGGCTCCGGGAACACGTTCTTCGGAAACGGCAATTACGAAACGGTTTTTAAAACGTTCAAAAAGCTGCATTGCTTCATCACCCACCATTTTGTAGTTGCTTTCGTAATTTGTTACTTCATAACCTTTGGTAAGCCTTCCGTAACCACGTGAAAGTACTCCTGTTCTGTAATGTTTGGATAAGAATTGAGCAAGATACATCACCATGGGTGACTTCCCGCTTCCGCCCACAGAAAGGTTTCCGACATTGATTATCGGTGTCTTGAATTTTGTCGACTTAAAAACTCCCAGATCATACATTGTGTTCCGGATACCCGTTACCAAATGATAACCGAGGGAAAAAGGATAAAGGTACCATCTTTTCATACGATTGCAAAAATAGGAATTTTCATAAGCATTGATGTAATATTCTCGAAGACTTTTCGACAAATATTTCGTTAAATTAAAGTATTTTTGTGGAGTTATTACAATACATTGAGATACTTTATTGAATTTTCTTACAACGGAAAGAATTATTTCGGCTACCAGATACAGCCGGATGCCATTTCTGTGCAGGAAGAACTGGAAAAAGCGCTGTCTACCATTTTGCGCGAAGAGATAAAAACTACAGGAGCAGGAAGAACCGATACAGGCGTTCATGCTAAAAAAATATTTGCCCATTTTGATACGGAAAAAGAATTGGATGATCAGCTTGTAAGAAGACTGAACAGTTTTCTTCCTCCTGATATTTCCATTAAAAAAATTTTTCCGGTAAAAGATGATTTTCATGCCCGTTTTGATGCCACGTACAGAACCTACGAATATTTTATCTCATTGGAAAAAAATCCCTTCACTCAGGAATCTGCATGGCAGCACTGGAAAAGAGGTCTGGATGTGGATGCGATGAATGAGGCCTGTAAGATTCTTTTTGAATATGAAGATTTCACCAGTTTTGCCAAGTTAAAAACAGACAACAAGACCAATATCTGTAAAATTTATAAAGCAGAGTGGGAACAGAACGGAACGGAATTGAAATTTACCGTTTCTGCCAATCGTTTTCTGAGGAATATGGTTCGCGCAATTGTCGGAACGATGGTAGAAATAGGAACAGGAAAACTGAAACCGGAAGATCTTCGTAAAGTAATTGAAGACAAAAACCGCAATGCTGCAGGTACCTCAGCGCCGGGACACGGGCTGTATCTGGTAGATGTAGGGTATGAATTTTAAATAAAAAAACTAAAAACAAAATAATAATCATGTTATCAATTTTTATTCTTATCGGTGCCTATCGATATTATGCCCAGCTGGCAGAAAGATTTGGAAAAACAAAATGGCAATACGGTGTTTTAGCTATTGGAATTTATCTGGGAACCCAGATTGTATTAGGTATGGGTTACGGTGTGTATTTGGGAATAACAGATCCTGAGTCCGTAGATAATGTAAATTATACAGGCTTTTCCGGAGTGAATATTGTAGGTTGGCTCATCTCTATTGTTGCCGTTTGGGGAGTTTATAAATTCCTTGAAAATAAGTTTATAAAAGAAAGACCGGCAAAAACCATCGAAATTGAAGAAATAGGGAAGACTATTGATCAGCAGTAAGTATCACATCGTCTCTTTTTCCTGCATTGAGAAATAAGAGAAAAAAGTGGAATATGTACTGGATTGGATATAAAATGATGTTTAATATATTCATATTGTAAATGGTAGGTATCTGATATTTTCTATGACGATTTGCAAAAGTTGTAAAGGCAGTCCGATTATAATGTCTTATTTTTGCATAGAATTTTATTTTAATTCTTTCTTTCGATTCGTACAATGAAAAAACAAGATACCTGGGGAATTATAAAAAGGCTGTTCTTTATCGGAATGAAATTTCGTTCTTGGTTCATCCTTACCCTTATCATTTCCATATTCCTTTCCATCGTTTCTACTTACAGACCTTATCTTACCATGCAGGTGGTGGATAATGATATTACAAAGCTGCACGATAAAGCTTTGATGATGAAACACATCTACTTCCTTGTGGGATTGGTGTTTGCTGAAACTGTATTAAACTTTTTCCTGGTTTATTTTTCAAATTTTATCTCGCAAAATGTGATCAGGGATATCAGAGAGCGTTTATATGCTAAACTGATTTATTTCAAAACTTCATTTTTTGACAAAACACCTATCGGGCAGTTGGTGACGCGTGCCGTAGGAGATGTGGAAACCATTGCAACAGTATATACAGACGGTTTCCTGATGGTATTCGGAGATATTCTGAGAATTCTGTTTGTATTGGTGATGATGTTCAGCACCAATGTTCACCTGAGTTATATTACGTTAGCTATTTTACCTTTAATGGTGGTAATTACAAGATTCTTTCAGAAAAGACTGAAAAAAGCTTTCGGGGATGAGAGAAACTGGACGGCCAATCAAAACTCATTTGTTCAGGAAAGACTGGCAGGGATGTCGATCATTCAGGTCTTCAACAGACAGGAATCTGAGTTCAAAAAGTTCGATGATATTAATATTACGCTGAAGGGAGCATTGCTGAGAACTGTGTTTATTTTCTCACTGTTCTTTCCTGTAGTAGAACTTATTTCTTCACTATTCATCGGTTTTATCCTTTTCTACGGAGGCTATATTACGATCAGTGCCGGTGTGGTGATTGCCTTTATCCAGTATATTTCAATGCTGATCCGTCCTTTGAGACAGATTGCAGACCGTTTTAATAATATCCAGCGAGGAATTGTAGGAGCAGAAAGAGTATTGGGATTAATGGATGAGGAAAACTCAATGCCTAATAACGGAACGGTGAAGAAAGATCATTTTGCCGGAAAAATTGAATTCCAGAAAGTACACTTTGCATATGATGAAAAGCAGGAAGTGCTGAAAGGAATTGATTTCAAAGTAAACCCGGGAGAAACTGTAGCGATTGTAGGAGCAACAGGTGCCGGAAAATCTACTATTATCAGTTTGATTACAAGATTATATGATATCAACTCCGGAAATATTCTGATTGATGATGTGGATTTAAAAGATTATGAGCTTTATAATCTCAGAAGTCATATCGGAGTAGTATTGCAGGATGTATTCCTTTTCCACGGAAGTATTTTTGAAAACCTTGCTTTTGGGGACGACAGTATTACCTTGGAGAAAATAAAAGCAGGAGCCAGAGAAATTGAAGTTGATGATTTCATTCAGCAGCTTCCTGGCGGATATGATTATGTAGTGAGCGAGAGAGGTTCGTCTATTTCTTTAGGACAGAGACAACTCTTGTCTTTTCTGAGAGCCTATTTATCAGATCCGAAAATTTTAATTCTGGATGAAGCTACGTCTTCCATTGATCATGAAAGTGAAAAGCTTATTCAGAGAGCAACGGAAAAAATTACTAAAAACAGAACTTCCATTATTATTGCCCACAGACTTTCTACCATTGAAAAAGCTGATAAGATTATTGTAATGGAGCATGGTAAAATCGTAGAAGAAGGGAAGCATCTTGAACTTCTGGATAAGAACGGATATTATGCGACGCTTTATAAAGCCCAGCTTCGCCATGAAGTGGAAATGCAAGAAGAAAAAGAGTCATAATCAGAGAGAAACCATTCCTTTGAAATGAGATAAACAAAAAAGAGAGCCAGAAATGACTCTCTTTTTTTATTTAATTAACTATATACAATTCATTACTGCTTTTTAAAACTGCAGAATACAAAATTTTGAACAGTGTCAAAAGGAGTGGTGTGATCTTCAGTAATACAGTTTACTTTTTTAAAACTTTTTTCAAATTTTTCGGATAATGATTCTTCATCATACTGCTGAATATCCAATCCACTGCATTTGGTGGGACCGTTCTTCGAAAAAGTTCCGAGGATCATAAAGTTATTCACATTCTTTTCTGCAATATCGATGTATTTTGAGACCTGCTCCGAAGTTGTCAGGAAGTGAAAAGCAGCTCTGTCATGCCAGATGTCATAGGTTTCTGTAGGTTCGAAGGCCGTAATATCTGTGACAATCCATTTTACTTTACCGGCTGCATCTCCCAGTCTTTTCTTTGCTTTTTCCAGAGATTTGGCAGAGATATCAAGCACTGTAATATTTTCGTATCCTTCTTCAAGAAGAAAATCAACAAGGTTACTGTCTCCACCACCAATATCAATGATGCTGGCATCTTTTCCCAATCCTGAAGAAAGAATAAAGTCAAGCGAGGTCTGTGGTTTTTTCTGGGTCCAGCTTACCTGATCAGGATTTTTGGTTTCATATACATTTTCCCAGTGGTTTTTGTTGTCAGAAGAAATCATGATTCTTTTAATTGATTATTGATCTCTTCAAATTTATTAATTAATTCGTTAAGTTTTCTCTGCTGTTTCTTTATGGTTCGTGGCCTCAGGTAAAACCAGTTGAAAGCGATCCATGCACATGTTATAACATAGGTTAGAATACCAAAACCAAAGGACATCCTCGATGTGTATTCATACATATATAAACAAATTCCCAGAAAGAGCATCATAAAATACAGATTGAGTATCGTAGTCTCTATCCATTTCTGTTTGCTTTTTACCACATATAAACTTTGAAGATATTCACTGTTCGTTTGGGTCTGATCAATCTTATAAAATATCATAAACATTTTGTTATAGGCCAGAAGAAAGATGACCATAGCCAGAATAACAAGTACAATTCCAATTTTTGTAGTGATCATTTGAGGCTGGTAAATGTACCAGATAAAAGCAATTAATATGGAGGTAGTGACTAAAGCTACATTGGCGAGAATCAATTTGCGAAGGTTCTGGTTTCTGAATTTTTTCAGTTTTCCGAGAAGTTCTTCCAGATTGGGTTTGTTTGAAGTTTGCTGCTTCCATATATTTTTGAAATCGATATTAGTATCCATTGTCTTTAAACTTTTGCGTTAGTTTTTCTTTTATCCTGTGAATCTTTACTCTGATATTAGACTCTGAAAGTCCTACGATATGGGCTATTTCAACCTGCCTTATCTCTTCCAGTTCCAATGAAATAATAATTCTGTCTGTTTCAGGCAACTCTGAAATAAACTGATAGAGCATTTGAATCTGAGGTTCCATAGATTCCTGTTTTTTTTCTTCCAGGTTGATGGGTAAATCTGTTTTGGCAAATTTCTTTTCCTTTTCAATCTGCCGGAGACAGTTGTTAGAAGCTATTCTGAAAATCCATGTCCCTATGCTGGATTCATTCCTGAATTTCGGGAGCTGCTGCCAGACTATAATAAATGTCTCCTGGGCAAGATCCTGAGCGAGTTCAGTATCATTCACATATCCCATACATAACCGGAATATCCTTTGCCAGTAGAGTTCGTATATCTCTTCGAAAACCATTATTTCGCAGATAAAAAGTTGTTAAGCTGGCTAAAATACCAATCCTTATCATCGTACATAATGAAATGTAATCCTTTTGAAGCATACTGCATATTGACATTCTTTAAATTTTTGTATTGCCCTTCAATAGTGGGTTTAAGGTTAACAAAAAAGGATTCCAGAAGAATAAGAGAAGGGCATTGGATGGTTTTTATCTTTTCTCTGAGATCGGTATTGTAAAAATCGCAGTACATTTTAGCAAATGTTTTTCGGTCAGATTTCATGCTCCAATTGATCACGGTTTCCTGCATCGAAGTATCTGCTAAGAGACGTGGCATAGCCTGAGTCTGCATTTTTCGGAACTGTTCATAATTCATAGCTGTTAACTGAGTTATAGTAGCCGAGCAGTCATTTTTTTCTTTAGAAGTAAAATTAGGATCAGATAAGGCTGCCAGGCAGGGTAATGTGTCTACAATAATAATTTTGCCTACAAGTTCGGGATAGTCGGCTGCTATAGCTAAGGCAAGACCGCCTCCCATACTGTGTCCGATGAGAATAGGTTTGTCTATTTTATTATTTTTGATGTAAGCAGCTATTTCTTTTTCCCAGTCTTTAAAGCTGGCATCTGCCTGTGGTTTTGTTCCGGCAAATCCAGCCATCGTTAAAGTATAACAGGTGAAATCTTTTTCAAACTTTGCAGTGGTTTCATTCCAAACATCTCCCGAAGATGCAAATCCAGGAATGAATAGTAAAGATTGATTTCCTTTTCCGGTTTTCTTTACTTCAAAAGGATAAGTTGTTTGTTGACCGAATATATTGCATACTGCTAAAAAAAATAACATGATAATCAAAAGGAATGTGAATTTTTTCATGATTTCTAAAGTTTTAAAGTTTATTTGTCTTTTAGAGACGAACCTTAAAAAAATGTTACACAAGATTTAAATTTTTTTTGAAAAAAATATTTCTCCTCCTTCCAACCCCTTTTGTTTAGGGTAAAATCATATGAAATTTATTTTTTATAAAAATTGATAGCGGTTATTTTTGAATAGTAAAACGTGACGAAATAATGAATACAATATCAGGAAATTATTAATCTAATATCCTTCCATAGAATCTGCTGATGTCAAAATAAAATCCAGGAACTTTGTATTTGCCCTTTTCAAATTCCTGATAGTCACATTTTCCTTTCAGACTTTGTGATTTTGTTTCCATTTGAAATCTGTTTAAAAGGACATATTCATCTGTTACGGCAATTACATGAAAGCCTGTTTCACAGGTCAATCCATCACCCGAGGTAAGAATGGCATTTAATAATCCGTGGAAATTTCCTGCAATTTTTTCAGCAGTGGCGTCATCATTGTTTAAATGATACAAATAGGCGAGATAATTCATGGCCCTAAGATCCAGCGGATTTTCATCCAGCGCGCCCAAAAATAACTGGATTCCCTTCGAAAGATCTTTTTGTGAAATACCTTCTCCACGATAATATTTGGCAACTTCTTCAGACTTCTTTCCCGTTTTATAAGGCTGATACTCTTTTTGGAAGGTATATCCGAAGTAAAGATGACGATATTGATTGCTGGTAAGAAGGGTATCGTTCTGTTTTAACCTCTTTAAAAGTTTCGGATAATAAAATTCTGAATTTTTATCCTCAATATTTTTTTGAATTTCTACATAATCCGGTGCTTTAAATTCCATTTTCTGACCATGCAGGAAAGTAAGCAGTAGTAAAAAGAATAAAGAGAAAAATGCTTTATTATTCATGGTTTGTATAGGGTTGTTACAATTTTTTTTGAAGTTAAAAATACGAAATATGCATCAATCGAATAATATCGACTTACTATTTGTAAAAAAAATAATAAAATATTATCAAAGTGTTACTTTGTGTCAATAAATTTACTAACTTTATTCGGAATTTGAGAGGTTACCCCTAACATTTGAAGGGGTGAATGGAATTTTTAACTAAAAAACTATAAATATTAATGAGCAGTAGTATCCAAGATGAATTTAAAGTCTTCAAAGACGAATTAAGAAAGTTGAATATCGAAGTACAGAAAGTTGTAAAAGTAGGAAACGGTAGTATGGATTTCCACGAGGTTTTCTACAAATCACCGAGGTATGAAGAGGTAAAAAGTATCTACGTCCAGCGTCACAATCTGGATAGTATGATTGAAAAATTTAAACAGGCCTATCATTAAAAAATAGAACGAGCGCCACAGATTTTCTGTGGCGCTCGATTTTTATAGTATTTCTGATATTAGTCTTTATCCAGTGTAGAAGTTTTCTTGGTGTCTTTCATTCCAACATAAACAATCAGAGAAAAAAGAATACAACCGGTAATATACCAGTAAAAATATTCTTCAGATCCAATCTTTTTAAACCAAAGTGCAATATATTCTGCAGTTCCTCCAAATACAGCTACGGTAATGGCATAAGGTAAACCTACACCCAGTGCTCTGATTTCGGAAGGAAACAGTTCAGCTTTTACGACGGCATTAATGGATGTATAGCCGCTGACAATAATTAATGCTGCCATAATCAGGAAAAATGCAGTCCAAATGGACGTCGTTGCACTCAATGCTGTAAGAAGCGGAACGGTGCATAAGGTTCCCAGAACACCAAAACCTAAAAGAAGCGGCCTTCTTCCGATCTTGTCTGATAATCCACCAAATACAGGCTGAAGGCAGGCGAAAATAAATAACGAAATGAAAGAAACTAAAGTAGACTCTTCCTTGGTAAGATGTACCGTATTCACCAGAAATTTCTGCATATAAGTTGTATAGGTGTAAAATGCCAGCGTTCCTCCTAAAGTCAGCCCCACAACGGTAAGCAGAGCTTTTGGATGTTTCATAAGTTCTTTTACGGTTCCTTTTTTCTTTTCGCTCACTGTCTTTTTATTTTCAAAAGCTTCTGTTTCGTGAAGATTTGCCCGAAGATATAATGCAATAATGGAAAGGAGTGCTCCAATTACAAAAGGAATTCTCCAGCCCCATTCTTCCAGCTGAGCCTCAGTGAGCAATAGTTTTTGTAAAATAAGCTGAATTCCTAATGCTATAAGCTGTCCGCCAATCAAAGTGACATATTGAAAACTTGAATAAAATCCTCTTCTGTCCTGAGTCGCCATTTCGCTGAGGTAAGTTGCGGAAACTCCATATTCACCACCCACACTTAATCCCTGAAGTAATCTTGCCAGTAAAAGCAATAAAGGAGCAAGAATACCTATGGATTGATAGGTAGGAGTAAGAGCAATCAGTAAAGATCCGAAAGACATCAACAAAACAGAAAGTGTCATAGCTTTTTTTCTTCCTATTTTATCTGCAATACTTCCGAACAGCCATCCGCCGATAGGACGCATCAGAAAACCTACGGCAAATATTCCTGCGGTATTCATCAGTTGTGCATTCAAATCAGAATCAGGGAAAAAAGAATGGGAGAAATAAATGGCAAACGCTGCATATGCATACCAGTCATACCATTCAACAAGATTTCCGATAGATCCACCTATAATGGCTTTGATTCTTTGACCTGTGGTAATAGCTGTTGAGTCCATACAATGTTGTTTTCCTGAAAAGTTTTTTAATAATGGGATCCAAGATACAAATTTCAGGAAAAAGCAAACCGCTCTGGAAAAGAGCGGTTTCATTGTGTATAAAAGTGAGTCTTTAAAATCTATATCCAATCGAAAGCCCGCTTCTGAAGCCTGCCCAAGGTCCGTCTACTTTTATTCTGGCGCCATTGGCATTGGTTTCTACCGTATATTTTACAAAAGGAATATCCAGATTTTCAATTTCTTTTTTAAGCTGTGCCTGCATATCCGGGGTTAATACATAATCTGAGGTCATGGTAAAATCTCCTTTTCCGCTTCCGTAGTGGGCGCCTGCGATCCAGAAATCCAATACAAGATTCTTGCTTCTGGTCAGAAAGAACTGTACACCAACCATTAAACCTCCACTATTTCCTTTGGTATCTCCATGTCCTTTAAGTGGGATTGGATAAGTCACTCCATTCGGACCATTATAATCATAATAAAAATCAAAAGTATTGGAAGTCACACTTGAATACCGGTAATAAGGAGCAAAATAAAAACCTTTTCCATAACCTTGTCCAATATAAAACCTTGGCTCTATGGTAAAATTAGTCGCTTTTACTCTTAGATTCTGGAATCTTTTTTCATCTTCATCTTTCAGAAAAGCATTGATAAAAGGTACTTTTCCTTCTGTCATCGTTCCAAAGCCAATGTTCACAGAAAACCATTGGTTGATAGCTCTTTCATAAGACAGATTGATATTTCTGAATGCATATGCCGTGACATTGGTCTTGATGATATTCATCTTTTCTGCCTGGCTGTTCTGAATTTCCTGAGCTCTCAGAAAAGAAAACAGGAAGCATGGAATTAATAGGACTGCTTTTTTCATGACTCTATATTTTGTGATGTAAGAAATACCAGCAAAAAACGGGCTGAATTTAACATAATAATTAAAGTTTTTTAAAGAAAACAGATTGATCATTTTTTGATCGGTTTGCCATTACAAATGTAACAAACATTGAGAATTGATTGTTTTAATTGTATAATTCATCTTCAGATATGAAAAAAACTATATATACCATCTTCTTTCTTTGCGGCGTCTTTATGTTTTCACAGGAGAAGAAAAATGATACAGTTGATGCAGTGGCTATTAAAGAGATTCAGGAAGTTATTCTGAAATCACAACGTAAAAAACAGTTTGCAGATAAAGCTGTTTATACCTTTGATAAAGAAGCACTGGAAAAAGCACGATACGCAAAAGACTTGCTCCGTACCCTTCCGGAATTACAACTGGATCCGATAGCTAATACCATTACCAGTACGAAAGGGGGAACTACGCTATTTCTTATCAACGGGATTGAAGCTACTGATATGCAGATCCGAAGTATTGCACCCAGTGAGGTTGTAAAGGTAGAGTATTATGATATTCCACCTGCAAGATGGGCAACAAGAGCAGATACGGTAGTGAATATTCTGACAAGGTCTACAGAAACAGGGTATGTGTTCGGAGCTGATGTTTCCACAGCTTTGAATACAGGATTTGTGAATGGTTCTGCCTATGCAGATTATACAAAAGGAAAGAATAATTTCGGACTGGAATATTCCCTGAATTTTAGAGATTATAATGACAGAAGGGTCAATAGTATCTATGATTATCAGCTGAACGGGAAGCATTACCGGTCTGATGAAAATAGAAAAGATCATTTCGGATATACTTTCCAGAATATTGCGTTACGATATACCAGACTTGTTGCTGATGATTACGCTTTTCAGGCTAAACTGAATATGGATGTCTTCAACAGGTTTTCAAAAGGCGTGGGGCAGAGTGTTTTTACTGAGGATAATCTGAAGGAAGAGCACAATATGTTCAAAAATAATGGTTCAGATTATGTGATTCCTAAGCTGGATCTTTATTATTCTAAAAAGATTGGGGAAAAAGATGAGTTGAGTATTAATGTTGTAGGCTCTCATTATACTGCCAATACTACAGAAACGGCCAGAGAATGGATTGTAGGTTCAGGATTATCGGTATATGATAATGATATGGTATTGAAAGCCAAGCAGACGAGTCTGGTAGGAGAACTGGCACATGCTCATGATTTTACTGCAGGAAAACTTTCATCGGGATACCGAATTTCAAGGTCTTCTATTTCCAATGATCTGAATAACCTTGCCGGATATTCCCAATACAGTGTCAGTTATCTGGAACAGTATTTTTACACCGAATTTGCAGGGAAAGCAGACAAATTAAGCTATCGTATTGGCGCAGGTCTTACCAATATTCACAACAAAAGTGCAGAAAATACTTTTGATGAATGGACTTTTACTCCAAAGGTTATTTTAGCTTATCAGATTAAAAATAATCAGAACGTTCGTTTTACAGCAAGTTATAATCCTGTAAGTCCCTGGAGTAACGCTTTAAGTAGTAATGTGGTGCAATTGGCTCCTAATATTGTTCAACGGGGAAATCCCTTTTTAAAATCCCAACAAATCTTTTCTAATAATCTGACCTATTCTTTTAATAATAAGTATTTTGATTTTAATGCAGGTTTATTTTACCGATATACCAACAGGGTAATCAACCAGTATTACGTTCAGGATGAGGCATTGAATGGATATGCACTGACTTATGAAAATGGAAAAAACGGACAGCGATATGGAGTACAGCTTACCGGTTCTTATAAACCTTTTGGGAGCAGTTTATTGGTCATAAAAGCAGTGATCACACCTACTTCTGAAACTGTAAGAACAAGTAAAGGTGCTTTGATAAAAAATAATTATTTAGGAAATTATTTCTCGCTTTCTTCAGAATACAAATCTTTTTCCGTTCAGTATCAGTTCAATATCCCGGTATATAGTCTCAATGGCGCATTCCTTAATACGAATGAAAATCAGAATAATATTTTTGTAAGCTATAAACATAAAAACTGGACATTTTCCACAGGAATGTACTGGATAGGAATGCCTTCAGAATACAAAACGAAAAGTTTGCCGGAAAGTCTGGTAGACTATAAAATTCATACACAGATTATGAACAATAAATCGATGTTTGTATTAGGGCTGAGTTATGATTTCTCAAAAGGAAAAAAGACAGAAATTCAACGAAAGCTTAATAACGAAACTGCTCCCGCAGCTACTTTTTAAGAGTTGGTTTTAGGTGGAAAGAGGGAAGCAGGAGGATGGGAGTATATATCCAACCTCCATCCTCCTGCTTCCTTACAAAACAAATCCCCGCTCCAATGAGCGGGGATTTGTTTGTATTATTTCTTGATGAATTTTGTATTCTTTGTTTCTGCGGCATTTTTTCCACTGATCTCAATGAAATAAGATGCTGGAGGAAGATCTGAGATCTGTATGTTTCCAGATTTTACATCTGAAGTTTTAACCAATTTGCCATCCAGACTGTAAATGTTTGCTTTAGAATAATTATCCGTATTTCCTTTGAAACCGATAAAATCCTGAGCAGGGTTTGGATACACCACTAAGTTTTCTTTTTTCACTGCATTGTTCACGGCCAGGAATGTTTCACTTAATGCAAATGTAGTTTTTACATTCTGGTTGATGCTTAATAGTGGAATGCTGATGTTTCCACTTGTAGAATTAAGCAGTGCATATCTGTGAGAAGCATCGTAATAAGAATAGGCTGTATTGACTATTGCTCCGATAGGGTTAGAATAAGTAACATCCAGTGATGAATATAGATTAAGATTCTGTGTGAATTTTACTCTAAGAACATTGCTGTATGTTTGATTACCTATAATTAAAGTTCCGTATGCATCAGCAATGGCAGTCATTGTACCGCTAAACAGTCCACTTGCAGAAGATGAGGAGAAAGTACCTTTGGCAGTATCGTTTTGAGCCGGTCCGTAAGTTGTTGGGTAATTAATATGAGTACCGTTGTCCACACTAAAGTTTAAAGTTGCCTGTGGATTTACCATTCCTGTGATTTCCAGTTTAGCTGAAGAGGCTTTATAGTAAACTGTTGTTGCGCCATCTACCATTTTAAGAGTAGAACCCGGGAAAGTTGCTATTTCAGTGGCAGTAGGAGTTGAATAGGTTGTTTGTGATGCTGCTCCCATCGTAAGACCTCCATTTGAAAATGTTGTGTTTGGTCCTGTTGCAGAGTTGTCTACGGTGCCAGCTGTGTTATTATAATTGACAACGTTTCCTGAAATAGGGTCATTGGCTGTTTTTGTAAGTGTGATCTGCGCAGAAAACATCGCAGATGCTCCTAATAAAAGGAATAAAGATTTTTTCATAGTCAAAATTTTTTGTTAAAAGTAAATAAAAAATAGTATTCAATTATCAAATTAATGAGTTTTTAGTTAAATTTTTAACAAAAACGCCTGTTGATCGGATCAACAGGCGGTCTGTGCGTTAAAAAAGTTTATGTTTAATTGCTTATTGCCATTTTACGGTAAGCGTAAATATCTTCGATAGTCACTACACTCATCTCTTTTTTGATGGCAAAATCAACAATCTCCGGAAGTCTTGCCATAGAACCGTCTTCATTCGTCAGTTCACAAAGTACAGCATCGTCACCCAGGTTGGCCATTTTTACAAGGTCTACGCTGCCTTCAGTATGGCCGCGTCTTTCAAATACTCCACCTTCTCTTGCAATCAGTGGGAAAACATGTCCGGGGCTTGCAATATGCTCTGCCTGTGCACCTGATGCTACAGCTGTTCTGATTGTTGTTACACGATCTTTTGCAGAAACACCTGATTCCACACCTTCTCTGGCTTCAATAGAAATGGTGAATGCAGTTTGATTTTTTGAATTGTTGTTTTCCACCATCGGACGAAGGTTGAGGTGTCGGCTTTTTTCCTCAGAAATACACAAGCATACAATACCGCTGCATTCGCGGATCAGCAGTGCCATGTCCTGTTCTGTAATAGTGGAAGCGGGAAAGATGATATCGCCTTCGTTTTCGCGATTTTCGTCATCTACTAAAAGAATACCTTTTCCCTTTTGTAATGTCTGAAGTGCTTTTTCTACACGTTCTCTGGAGGTAGCTCCGAATTTTTCTAATAATTTTTCCATGTTATTTTACTTTTAAAAGTTAAAATACTCTTCGGTACATGGAAATGAAATACAACACAACAAGAGTCCATAAGGAATCTTATTGGTCATCTCATTTTCTTCTCCCATCCAGACTTTAACTGTCGGTTCCGGAATTTCACCAGATCAGTCCTTTCATAAGAAAGGAGTCGCGGACTGTAACCGCCGGTAGGGAATTTCACCCTGCCCCGAAGAAAACTTATACTAAGTTTTGCTGTATGTTCTAATTTAAATTTTTATTTCATTGAATAGTATTTAACGCACAGACCGCTAATTTCGGGAAGTTTTTTGAAATGGGGAAGTGTTTCAGTCATATTTATAAAATGATTCTTTTTGAATTGATATCTTTAGGTTGTTCTTAGTATTTTTTCCATCTTCTTCCCTTTCGCTAATTCATCGATCAGTTTATCCAGATAACGGATATTTCGCATAAGTTCGTTCTCTATTTCTTCCACACGATATCCACAAATGACACCTTTTATCAAAGCTACATTGGGGTTGATCTGTGGAGCCTGCTCAAAGAAAGTTTTAAAATCAGTTTTATGATCTAATATTTCCTGCAGCTTATTTTCATTATATCCGGTCAGCCAGAATATGATTTCATGTACCTCTTCTTTGGTACGTCCTTTTTTTTCGGCTTTTTGGATGTAATGGGGATAAACACTGGAGAATGCTGTTGTAAAGATTCTGGTATTCTGCATCTTTAAATATTATATTAGTTTTTGGATAACTCCATCAAGAATAGTATTGAATTCATCAGGTTTTTCCAGCATAGGATAATGTCCAACACCTTCAATGGTAACATAATCATAGTCTTTTAAATATTTGCGGTTAGCTTCAATATCAGTAGGAGAAGCATCAGAATTGATGGCTATAACGGGCACTTGAACCTGTTTTGCGAAAGCCTTGAAGTCTGTTTTATATAAAGGCCGGAGCGCATTGATTGCCAATTCAGGTTCGTTATGAAGAAATTCATGCTGTACCCTTTCTTTTACAGTACGAGGTGTTCCTTCAGCAAACAAAAATTGAGGCAAAATGTTTTCTACAGTGTATTTGAAATCCTTTCTGTATTGGGAAAGTACCTCTTCAGTTTGTTCCTTGGTAAAGGATTCGTCCAGGTTTTTCAATGTATCGATCAGAATTATAGCTTTTACTTTTGATATTTTTAATGAAGCTTCCAGAACATAAGCTCCGGACATCGAATGTCCTACAAGAATTATTTCCTGTGTGTTAACAGCATCAGCGACCGCTTTAATATCATCAGCATATCTTTCACTTGTCCATTCCTGCCTTGAAGCATCTGATTTTCCATGCCCCGCAAGATCCAATTGTACAATATGATATTGACTGCTGAAATATTTTTGCTGGCCTGCCCACCATTCTGTATTCCCGAGCCATCCGTGGATGAAAATTAACGTAGTACTTCCACTTCCGGATTCTTTATAGTGAATTTTCTGAGCGTCCGATGATATTGTGTATTTTTCCATATGAAATTGAGTGTATTAGTCTATTGTATTGTAAAGTCTAATGTACGAAAAGGCTTATAAATAAAATGTTTTTATCAGTCATAAACGACGAATAAGTAAACACTACCATGATGCAGTTTTACCTGATAATTTATTTTTTCGATTTGATAGTAAAAATAACCACTCCATACGGATTTCCGGAAGTGTCGCTGACCTCACATTTGAAATAAAAAAGATTTTTTAAATATCGTTGGTGAAAGACTTCGGTCAGGAAAATGATGCCTGTTGGTAGTGCATTAGAGGCGTACCCTTCAAAACTTTCTATTTCGTATGACATTTCATTACCTAGAAAATTAAATGTTTCATTTAAAATACATTGAGTTATAAACACAAATGGTACAATAGGGTGATTTTCAAAATGCCCTTTGCATTGATTAGGAGTAAAAGGTTCTGTTGAAATCGTAAAATGATGAGGCTTTTCTGTATTGATTATTTTACTCTCGGGAAGATTTTTGTCATGATATTCTACTGGAACCGTACTAAGCAGATCTTTATAAAAAAGTTCGAATGCTTCACGGGTGATAATATAGTAATCCAGCTCTGCAGAATAAAGCAGCTCTTTGGAATAGTTGTCTCTTATATGAATGTGAGATTTGCCTTTTCTATCAGATTCAAGAATGCTTTCGCTGGCGATAATTACTGATTTTGGTTCATCATATGATAATTTTCTGATCCTGATTTTTTCGCCAAGGAAATAAATTTTTTCTTTACTCTCATCATTAAGAGCTTTATACAGGCTGAGACTTCCTAATGAAAATAATAATTTGATCAGTTGGGCATAATTTTCATTCTCAAAATTCCATTCACTTATTTCTGTCTCGATCTTATGATTTCTGAAAATACAGTTTTCAGGAATTGAAATGTACGGTGCTGCTTCCCCAAGGTAAGGGATGATGTTTTCCATGATGTCTGTTGTTGTCATTTGAATGAGGGTATTGGGTTATTGTATTTTTCATTGTGGATAACTTTTTCATCATGATGTATAATACTATTTTCAGGTTTATACTTTTTTGTGTTTGTTGATTTTTAAGTGAGCATTCAGAAATGGTAGATTATATTTTCATTATATTAATGTTGTTTTTTGTAAATATGTTTTTAATTTACTGAATTTAATTCACTTATGTAAATTATTTCTTTCATTGGTGATTTGTTTTTAATGCAATTTATAAAAAAATATTCATAATAATTGATGAATAAATATTGGTTATTTTGAATTATTGAGATGGAATTAATGAAAAGTAAGACCTAAAAATTGTGGATAACTTATCCACAGAACTTATCCACATGGTTTTCTATTCTGGAAACCCCTAAAAAATAAATAAGTATTGTAAATTATAGAGATATAGATAGTTATAAGCTTTTTTTACTAGCTGAAAAAACTTATCCATACTTTATCCACAAGGGTAAATTGGATTGTTAAAAGTTATCCACAACTATTTAAAGATGTGGATAACTGAATGATATTATTTTAAATTATTTAAAATCAATAATTTAATAGTTGTTCTGTGGATTCTCTGAAATACAGTATAAGACTTATCCACAAAATTTAAAATTCCAATGGATTAATGATTACAAATGATTTTTTATAGACTTGGTAAAAACATCCATTTTCAGTAGGCTGAGCATTTTTAAATTTAGAACTTATTTGACTGAGCTCCCCCGAATGTAGATTCCAGACAAGAAAACTAGTTTTGTCTTTATAGGTTGAATGAAATACAATATTGTCCGCTTTTGCAGATACAGATTGAGCACCTATGCAAACAGATGGAATTTCATAACTGACAAGATTGAAAGTGCTTACATCCAATTCCTGCAAAGAAAAATTTCCATAACCATTAAAAACTATTTTCCCACTTCCCAAATTGGCAACACAATAGCAATCGATAAGCTGGTCTTGTAAATTAATTGAATTGAAACCAAAAACCTGTTTCCCATTAAGATTGAATACAGCCAATGCATCACAGTCAGGTTTATCACCTTGTAAAACACCTTCATCAAAATACGAGACTATTATTTTTTTACCATTTATCTTAATATCGTTAATTGAAGTTCCAATATTAAATTTTACAAAAGGCTTCCCTGTATAATCAATGATTAAAGCATTTTCTATAGAGGTTGGACGATCAAGTACAATTAAAATTTTTTCTTCATCAATGATTCTAGCCATTAAGATATCAACTCCTGGCTCTAATGGTGTTTCTGCGCCAGAGATTATAACTCTGTTCCTGGAGGTGATAGCAATAAAATTTCCGATCTCATTAGTTGAAAGGTGTTTGATGTTCTCCTGAAATAAATCGAGTTCTATGGTTGTAGTGGTCATAATGATGGGGTCAAACTATACATTTTTATCTTTTTAAGTGACAGAAAAGATATAGCTTTATTGTTTGTCTTTATAAATATTCCAGAAATTAAAATCCGTCATAGGAGCATCGGTGATTCCTATATTTCTTCCCATTGTTACGATCTGTCCTCTGTGATACGTTCCGTGAAGAATAGCATGCTGGATATACTCGTATTTCGAAAAATCACACTGAAACCATTGGGATTCTATCTTTACATTTTTTGAAAGATCTTCTTCAGATAAACTTTCCACATAATCTACCAGTTTCTGCGAATTGTTTTTTATGGCATTGAAAACATCCTCTTTGCTGGTAGTTTCTGCTGTTTTTACAAAATCAAAATCATCTTTTTCTGAAATGTGGCTCCACCAATATTCCTGAGTTTGCCAGATGTGGTGTAGTGTTTTTAAAATAGTCGGAAAACTGGAAATAGTTTCCTGGTTAAGCTGCTCATCAGACTTTGTGGATAACCAGTCGATATATTTATTGACTACCCAATTGTTGTACTGCGCACTTTTGCTGACTAATGTTTTTAAGCTCATATTATTAATGTTTAGTTGTGTGTGTAAAGGTGAATGTTATAAACCAAAATGCCTGTCCTGGTCTGAATTTTCAGGATTAATGAGTGCTTTGTTGCTGTATGTCGCTGCTTCGAAATCATTGATATTGACAGAAAGAAAAGAAATATCAGGCAGCAATTCTGAAAGCTGGTTACAGATCTGCTTCGAAAGATCTGCTTTTTGTTCTGTATTGCGCCCCTGCATGATATACCCAAACACATGTAGAAAATTTTTCTTACCTGTGCCTAATTTGTAATACTGATAGGGTTGAAGTCTTACTTTGATGTCATTGGGGGCAAACAATCCTGTTCCGTCTGCCGCTTCATAAACTGCATCCATCAATTCATCGGGTGTTCTCTGCTGAAGAATATCCTGTGAACAATCTATTATAAAATGGGGCATAGATTCTATTTTGTGTTTGATTTTGTGTGAGATAAAAATAATAAAAAATAGTAATGGAAATTAAAAATAAAAACCGTTTTGAAAACAAAACGGCTTTAAAATATGTATTTTTTACTTTGTGAATACTGGTTTTATAGATTTGATTTTTTAATGCTGTATTGTGGTTGTACAGCGTTGGTCATGTCAAGAACAATATCATAAATTCCATCTTCATGGATTGGGAAATCATAAGCATCGAAGGCAATACTTTTATTGTCATTATTCAGACCGAGGTTGTATCCCCAGTCATTATTAAACCTGAATTTTAAATTACCTTTTTTTAATGTATAGTTTTTCAGAAAATAAATATTCGGATTTTTAGGATCTGTTTGTAGCAGTATATCTTTTCCGTCCCAACCATTCGGAGTAGCATTTCCAATAATTCCCCACGCAAGATTATTGGTCTTTCTTTTTGCTGTTTTTACAGTTCCATCCCAGAAATGAATGACAAGAGTATTTATTTTTCCGTCTTGATCCCGTTGAAATGTACAGGTGAATTTTTCATCCAGCTGGAAAGATGTTTTGCTTTTTGGTAACAACGCATTTCTTGGATAGCTGCCCTCTTTGAAAACAAGTTGTCCATCGTTACTGGTGATATAAAAATTTGAATTTTCTGTAGAGTAAACACCTTCCAGCTTTTTTAAATCCTCTGCACTCACTTTTGCAATGGACGGAATGCTATAAGGTTTATTGTACAGTATTTTTTCTACTTGAGGAATAATAAAATCGGAGTGAGAAAGCTCTGAATTGGAAATTAGAATCACACAAATATCATCATCCAGAACTCTGTAATATCGGCTTCTGTAGCCAGGTCCGCCACCATCATGGCCAATCCTTTTTTTATCAAAATCCATAGAGATCTGGAAACCTAAGCCATAATGATCTTTAAGATAAGGTGTAAAAGCTTTGTCTGTGGTCTCTTTTTTAAGAAGGGTATAGTTTTTTAACGCTTCATTAAATTTAAAAATATCTTCCACCGTAGAATACATCGCTCCCGCAGCAAAAGGATGATCGGTTTTGAAACGCAACGCTTCGTTCGACCTTTTAGCTGATAAAAATTCATATCCAAATGCCTTGTTTTCATCCGTTACATTATTGAAGTTGAATCCGCTGTGATTCATTTTCAGAGGTTTCAGGATATTATTTTCTATGACCTGATCATAATTCAGGCCTGTAACTTTCTTAATGATATAGCCGAGAATATAATATCCTGAATTGGAGTAATCCCAATCTTTACCAGGGGAGAAATTCAAAGGTTTTGCAGCAATATATTTTAAAAATGTTTCTTCATTTAGAGTGTATTCAGAGTTGGTATCATTGGGAATTCCTGAAGTATGGGAAAGCAGCTGGGCAATGGTAATGCTGTCACCTTTCGGAAAGTCAGGATAGTATTTGGAAAGTTTGTCATTCAGAGATAATTTTCCCTGTTCTTCCAACTGAAAAATAACAGTTGCCGTGAACATTTTTGTGGTGGAGAAAACTCTGTAAAGACTGTTATTGGTATTTTTCTCTTTTTTAGGAGCATTTCTATAGCCATAGCTACTTTCAAAAATAATTTTTCCTTTTTCGGCAATCAAAACAGAACCACTGAACAATCCTGCTTTTTCATACGTTGAAAATAACTGTTCCAGTTTTTGAGATTTTTGTGAAAAAAGAGGATGTATCGCAAACATTAAAACGATACAGGTGAGAATAGATTTCATGTAATTTTTTTTAAATAAGACACTTTTGAGTGTGATAATATTACATGGAGTTTAAAAAATATTTTTATTGAAGAAGGGTAGAGGATTATTTAATTTGAATTAAAGTCTTAACACCATAAATCTATTATATTTTTTCAAAGTACTTCCCTTTGAACTGATAACGGATTTTCTTTTCTGTAATCTTAGAATCATCAAGAATTAAAGGAATACTGATGATTTTCTTTTTAGGATCATATTGAATATCCAGGTTTTCAAATGTTTTGGTTTTGATTGAATTACTGGTGTTAGAAGAAGCGGTAAAATCTAATTCATAACTTAGCTCATTCTGGATTCCGGAAGCGGTTTTTATAAGTTTAGCATTGCTGTTCAATTTTCCATTGTCAATAGAAAAAACTTTTACTCTATAGTAATAAAGGGCAGTGCTGTACACAGAAATGTTTTGGGCCAGATAATATTTTTTATTCTGTGATACAATATCATTAATCTGATAATAATTGGATTCTGCATCCTGCTCCATATCGCTTTTCAAGGTTTCACTCTGTACTTTTTTACCGGATTCATATTGGAAAACACTTCTGTAAAAACGCATTGTTCCTCCGGTTAGCGTATTCCACGAATAGATTCTAAATTTACCATCTTCCGAGGAACTGATAGATAACCCATTTTTCGTAAGTGATTTAAAATCATGCTTTAGGGTTTGAGGATTGGATGATGTATAGTGATGTAATAATTTTTCAAACTTTCTATTGGCTGCGTAAAGAGAGTCCTCAGTGAGGATATTCTTGCGGCTTGTATCATACCAGTATTGAATCCTTTGAAAAGAACGGTTAAGTTTTTTTTCAATGACAGAAATATTTTGTCCGGACATCGTACAGGAAGTCACCAGACAAAAAAAGATTCCTATTATTTTTTTCATGATTTGTTTGATTATTTTTATTTAAACCTCATAAATAAGCTGTACTACACCGGATTTGAAAACATTGGTTTTGACCAATTTTAGATTCAGTCTTTCTTTTAAATCTTCAAAAAGAGGCTTTCCTTTTCCCAGAGCAATTGGGTGAACAGATATTCTGTAGGTATCAATAAGATTCTCCTGAATAAATGTTTTAATAAGACTTGCTCCTCCATACAACCAGATGTCTTTTCCTCCCTGTTTTTTTATTTCTGAAACTTTTTCCACAATATCAGAACTGATAAAAACGGCATTCTCATCTTCTCGGTTCTGACTGGAAAAGACAAATTTATTCTTTGAGTGAACTGCTTCCCAAAGTTTTTGCTCTTCTAAACCTGCATTTTCTTCCGGTTGATAATTTCCCCAAGCGTCATAACTTACTCTTCCGTAGAAAATAGTGTCTATGCCGGAAAGAAACCCATCAAAATCCATATCATCATCCATGATACACCAGTCGGTTTCTCCGTTGGGTCCTTCAATAAATCCGTCTAAAGTGGTTGCTAGATCTAGTATTATTTTTTTCATGTTGAATAAGATTGATTTAGGCGTTGAGTTTCTTAAAATGAGAGGAAAGATAGGTATATTTTACCTCTTCATTATGAAATGAGGATAACTTTTATTTTTTAGATTCCGTGACTCCTATCATTATACCGAAGTTTCCATCTTTCTGGATCCATTTTTTTTCCGGAAGATAAGTTCTTGAAACATATCCATCAAGATATAGAGCGTCTTTACAACCCGAGTTTTTGAAAAACTCTGCCAGATTATAAAAATTGATTTCTTTTTTAGACATCACAAAAAGGAGATCCCCATTTTTCAGAATTCCTACGCCGTTTCTGATATTCAGATTTTTAGAATTTTCCTGAAAGATCGGGTTGATTTTTCCATTTGTTATAAGCATGGGGCCAGATTGTGTGGCATATCTGACCTCTTTATTTTGTACGTATTTTTTAGTTTCTACGATTCCTGCCCGGTTATTTCGGGTTAAATAAAATATTCCATTAGGCTTAAGATAAAAGTTCCCGCTGCCCTGCAATGTATCTATGGATTTTAGTATTTTAAAATCTTCAATATAAAGACCTTTTGGAGAGTTGTCGGGTTCAAACATTCCTCCGTTCATAGCGAATACTAATTTTTTATTTTTATACTGAACATCAGTAATCAGATGATCCAGACTTTTCAGGAGCTCACCTTTGTCACTTTTCCAATACAGCTGTGTGTTTTTTTCTGAGGATTCACCTGATAGGTTATAAAACGACTGCTATCCTTTACTTTTTCTTTACAGCAAAAACTGCAGAAGAGCAAAATGAAAAGAAGAAAATACCAGATTGTTTTTAAACTACTGCGTGGGCTTTTTATTTTGGGAAAGAAAATATTAATCATGATGTAGTTTTCAGAACAAATATATTGCTTTCTTCTTATTGATTTCAATGCTGTGTTTTTCTGCGCAGGAAGATTAGAGTTATAAGAAACATAACGATCACAAAAATAGAAATATAAATAATGATTTTATATCTATTATTTTGTTGGTTGAGTGATGATATTTCTATTTTTTGCTCATTGACCTTTCTATCGGAATGGTTGAAATCATCCACAATCAAATCTGTAAGTTCAGGATTACTGGATGTATCAGAGTTTTCAGATAATTTTTTATACTGAGAACTTAAAGATTCCAGTTCTTTTAATTCTTCCGGAGAAAGCTCATCCAGTTTTTTTTGAATAAAACATTGGTCAGAGTAGAGAAATCCGGTATCTTTTTCATCATATGCAAAAATCAGATATTCCCCTTTCTGGGTAAAAAGAACATCACAGGAATGCAGCGGAGATCCGAAAAGGGTAGCATTGTGTGTATAAAATCCATCATAGGAATCCGATTTGTAGGTCTTATTGATTTTTACTTTACTTAGAATATTCTGGACCGTTTTAAACCCAGATGGAACTTCTGTAATATCATATACTTCCCCAATAAAAACAAAATCAGCATTTTCAAAAGAAGATTTTAAAGTAGGAGTACCATTGCATTTACAGGCAGCAATTTTCGCAGAAAATAAAAGAAAGAGTAAGAAAATCCTGAATGTCATGAGGCTTGTTTTTTTCTTGATTGAAGAAATTAGTCTAATTGTTCAAAATATTTATCATTGATGCTTCCGTCAAATTCATTAGAAAGGATATTTCCCAATCTATATCTGAATTTTGTTTTAAAATTACCGGTTAAACGAGGCTCAAATACAGTTGCAATTTCTTTGGGTTCTAAAACGAAAAACTTAATACCAACTCCGCAAGTATATCTTCTGAAGCTATCTATTTTTTTCCATTGATGATTTTTATCTAAACCTTCAAGTTCTAGTATCACATTATTGCCAAAACCGATTATGCGCTCTCTTTCTTCCATATTATAAATGGTAACAGGAAATCCATCGTAATACGTTATAATGAATGGAATCTCTTTTGATAATTTTAAACCAGCAGCTAAACTATCCATTTTGATATCATAGTCTAGATTTGATATTTTTGTAGTGTCAGTATATGTTTTAATTAAGGGTGTTTTTTGAGATGTATCCACAAAAATTCGGAGATCCTTATACTGACGTTTATTAAATTCTTGATTAAGAGCAATAAAATCCTTGTTCCGATAATTTTTTTTTAAAATTTCACTATACCATTCATTACCCGTATAGCTGAGTGTGATTTTTTTTTCAGGCTGTCCTATGTACTGTATTTGTTTATATCTAAAAAGATTGATGTCTTCCGTTTGTTCTATGGTAATGTTATTTAAATCTTTTTCGTAAATATATTTAGGATAAATCATTTCCTGTGACCATAGCAGACAGGAGAAAAGAATTAGATACACTGTGATATATTTTTTCATCGGTTAAAAGTTTTATAAAGGAATAAAGCCGTTCTTACAACGGAACGGCTTTCAATATATTGTCAACATCAGCTTAGCGATAAGGCAGATTAATTTCTTCAATTTTTTTTCTCAAATCTCCAATAGTGAAGGTTTCTGAATTACATTGAAATTCAGGAAGGTCATGTTTGGATAGAAAGTCATTTAAATCATCACAGTTTTGCAGAATATTGAATTCTTTATTGTCTAAATCTAAAACAATTCCTTTGGTTTTTCCATTGATAGAGTAGGCTAGAGGAGTTAATGCTCCTAAGAGTGCCTTCGACCATAAGCCTTTCATGTTTTCTTCAAAATAAATGAATCTTCCATAGTTCAAAACTTTGCAAAATCTCGAATACTGGTCAGGATCATATCCATTGTCTTTCTTATTGGTATATTTTCGATAGGTCTGAAAATACATTTCTCCTTTATGCGAAACAGCTAATGGAACTTTTACCCTCTTATTTTTTTGTTTGAAATAAAAGAATGCTTTTTCCGGCATGGTAAGAGAATCACATTTTTCACAGGCTTTGAAATAGACCTCTTCGGTTGAAGATGGTTTTTTATTTAAAACATCCTCCAGAGTCATATAAATGCCTTCCGGAAAATCTCCTTTTTTGATGGATGGATATTCTTTTTCTTGTGCAGCTACTATGCCGGAAATAAAAAGAAGAACAAATAAAATATACAGTTTCATGGGTGTTGTTAATTTTTTGGCAGAGCAAAAATATAAAAAACTTAATGGGAAATCCTTATTAGAGAGATTTTATTCAATACCATAGAAAATAATTCTCAGTTATATTATTTTCTAAATTGTAATGTCTGAATTGCCTTTAAAAGTTCTACCTGACTTTCTTTCTTCAGATTAATGCCATATAAATTGAACTTGATATTTCCTATTGATTCAGTTTTAAGGCTGTCGATATAAACTCCTGTCATTCCTTTGCCTACTTGTTTGGGCTCTACTATTTTTGCTTTATATCCATCAATTTTTTTATAGGATATTTTACTTTTGATGAAATCTTCTCTACTAGCATTTTTATCAATGACAATAAATTCTGTTGTATCAGCCTTTGGATTCACGGTTAGAAGTTCGTTGAGATCTTTTCTGTTAATAATCGTTACATTTTCTTCTAATGAATAGGAATAAGGTCCGTAATCGTAGAAAATTGAATCATTATTTTTCGTGATGATAATTCCAGCATTACTATCACAAGCTTTCGGTTTCAATTTTTTCCAACTTCCTGGAGCCTTTAATCTAAAATCACCAAAATCTAGTGACCGTATTGAATTCTCGGAACAGCTTAATAGTATAAATGAAGCGAAAATGAATAAGGATGCTTTTTTCATAGCTTTATTGGAACATGTTTTATAAAGGGTTGTTATTCCTTTTTTAGCGGTATTTTATTTTTTGTAAATCCTATTAATACATTGTGTTCAATACTATACCGGGTAGAATCTGTTTTTAAAATTATTTTTCCGTTTTCATAGTTGCAAACTCCTTCCAGAAATGAAGTCGAACTTCCTGGATTTACAGATTCTGTCATCATAAATGTATGATCGGGTTTGTGAATACTAATATTGTAATTTTTTGCATTGTGATGAAAGCTATAGCTGATCCAAATTTGATTTTGGTGTCTTCTGATAGCATTTGGCCAAAGAAAACTGGCGATCGCAACAGAAACAACAGAATTGATGATAAACAACCTAGATAAATTTTTTTTCTTTGTTATCCACAAAATACCTCCGGCCAGCAGATTAATAAAAAATAATAAAGGATAAATTATTACAACAGCAATAGAAATACTGGGATCAGGATCAATATCGTAGAACCAGATCCAGATGACTAGAAAATCAATGATGGATAAAATTAAAATTTGCAGGATTCGTTTCATTTTTAAAGATAATATTACTTTTTATTGGACTGTTAGGTTCAGAATGACATACTGAATTTTCCTGTTCTTATAAAGAGTACATAAAAAACTTCCGGTTTTAAAATAAAGGCTCCCCATTCATATCCGTGGTCAGAATTTCACTCATATAATCAAAAAAAGGCCGCATGGCGAGTAAAGTCAGGAGGACTTCTTTTTGAAAATTGTCTGATAAAACCTCCGTATCTGTAAATTTCCGCATCACAAGAAATTGTTTTTTCCTGATCAGATCAATAGCCGGATGATTTTTATCAAAACCTCGCGGTGCTGTTTTTACAGAGTCTCCTTTAAGTTCTCCGAAATATTGTATAAAAGTTTTATCAGCAATAATTTTTTCAATTTCTGTGCTGCTGATTTCAAATTCTTTACGGATGCGAAGTAAATCTTTGGCTTCAGGCCCCCAGAATCCACCACCTACAAAACTGTTGCCTGGTTCCAGTTGAATATAATATCCGCCTCTCAACATGGGCTTCGAGCGGGAATATCCAACACCAAAATTGGTTTTATAAGGCGTTTTGTTTTTGGAAAAACGTACGTCATTGTAAATTCTAAAAATGTGAATTCCTTTAAGCTGATCATACTGCTGAAGTTCCTGATATATATGATTAAAAAAAACTTTATTTTCTTTTACAATGATATCATATTCAGATTTATGCTGAGTAAACCATTCCCGGTTGTTATTTTCTTTTAAATGGGTGAGAAATTCAAATGCTTTTTTCATGTTGTATAGATGTTTTTTACTTCTGAATATTTACAGAAATTTTCCAGCTTCTTGTAATGTAATGATTGGAGTAGCTAAGTAGAACTATTGAGTTAAATTACCCTATTTTTTTGTTCCAAAATAAGCTTGTATCAATTTTCTTTTTTTCAGCATGACGAATTGGGAAAATATCTTTTACAATTCCTTTTGATAAATTGCCACCCCAGAATATAATATCATCACCAAACATTGAAAGAACATTTTCTTCATGATCCAGTATTAAAAACCGATGTCCTAAATAGGGGATAATTGGAGGTACATTTTGGTTCTTCATAATATCTTCCGTCACACGGTTGGCTTCCATGGTCAGTTTAATTCTTGCTTTTATAGTGGGAATGTCATCAGGGTATGAATAAAATTTAGGACCAAAATCAATTTCCCCTTCGCCACCATTATTATCTATTCCCGGTTTATCAAGACCATTCATCGTTCTGTAATAGTTTTTTAATGAGTCCGGAAAGGTGATGTTCAGTTGTTTCTGGAAATCTTCTAATTCAGACTCTGACAATCCTTTTTTCCATTTGCTTCCTTCCTGAATCTGGAACCCCCAGCATTCCATCAGATCTACTTTCTGCCAATATCTTTCACTTTTCTTTTTTATCCATTGAAAGCTTGAAATTGAATTGTCCAGTTTTTTAAATTGTCTTTTTTTCATAACATTTCTTCTAATATTGATACAAGGTCCGGGGTTTAGAGCAGTGGGTTATTATTCTTATTATCGATCAATCTTTGTTTTAAACTTTCAGATAATAAATTGTTTTCTAGTAAGTAGTGGGTCATCATTTTCAGAAAATACCGGCATTTCTTTAAATAATCTTTATCCGGTAAAACATTATCGGTGTCATTTAAATAAGTGTTCGCTCTGTTGATAAATACTCCGGCCCCTTCAAATTCTTTGCTGATGAAGAGTGTTCCAATCAGAGAGATGTAAGAAACAAATTTATATTCACTGTGGTTTCTACGTAAATATTGAGGAGGCATCTTTTTGTTCATATTCTGAAAATAGGATATAATTCCAATATCTTTCAAGTACTTTTCCTTCTCAATTACAAACCAGTCGTCCACTATTTCGCCATCAAAATCCATTTCAAGATCATAATACCCGATGGGTTCTAAATTTTCAACATACGTTTCCTTTTCCACACAAAGACTTATTCTTGCCCGGATAATGGGTTCCTGGTATCGCTGTTCAATCAGATATTGGTATCCCTCAAATACAAAAGTAATTTCATGGCGGGCAAAGCCTCCTATCAATTCTTCAGGATCTTCTGAAAGTATTTTTTGGAGCGTGTGAAACGCTTCATTTTTGAGATGAAATTTTTCTGCTCTTTCGGTGAGTAATGTTTGAAGTTCCTGAGCGTTCATAGTATGGTTATTGGTTTTCAAATCTACGAATTAGCATAATATCTTATCCATGCCATGCAGCTTACCTTAATACGGTACATTAGTATGTGAATTGATAGGAAGGGATGTTGCAGAAAAGTATGTAATTGCTGCCTATTTTTACATCATTGGAAGTTATTAAAAATATCCGCCAACCAATTTTACAAATACTTCTCTGTCTCCAATTTTATAAATGGTTAGAATGCTTCCGTCTGAAAGTTGTCTCATTTTTTGACTAAAGTCTGCTCTCGGTCCTTCGGTAACGAGATTTTCAAGTTGTTGTAAAACTTCTCCAGGAGTTAACACACAAATTGCTGTTTCTTCACTTTTCCCATCACCACTTTTTTCTATCGTTTGAATGATGAGATCTTTTTGCTTAGCGCATAATTCTCTTTTTTTATGGTCATCAAGTGCACTATAAATATTCATCATATCATCCAGTAGATTTTTATTGAGAGGATTGATGGCGTATTTTGATTCTGCTTCAGCCACCATTTTTTCTGCTTTACTTTTTGACAGTCTTTTTTGGGCAGGTTTCCAGAATGTTCCGGATTCACTGTTATAATTTCCAATGGTGTAATCAATTTTTATGAATTTACTTCCGTAATACAATTGATTCAACTGCTCCTGCGTCAGTTCAGAAGGATTTACTTTGAATACGTCTAAAAGTTTATAAAAATTTTCCTGCGGGTTTTCAGAGACATTCTTTTTAATAAGGTCAGTGTTTATCTGTGCAGATAATGCCTGGAATATTAGAATTAGAATCCCTGAAATAATATGTTTTCTCATTGTTTTTTATTTAAATTTGATTGTCAGCCTGTGTTAGTTATTGTTTTTGTTTATCATAAGGAATTCCATCTTTTCTGATTTTTAATTTTTTATTCGTCTTTTGTTTTCCAAAGTAGTATTTCCGTATCATTCAATACTTTATATTGGTAATCTATTTCATTCCAGAAGTTGATGATGATATCTTGTTGTTCTTTGTTTTTCAAAACAGCTATAATATGAATTTCTACATCATAGTCTTTAGGATAATACATGTCAAAATCAACACTGGCCCAACCATTAGTTATAATTTGGCATAATCTGTCAACATCATCAGTATTTACATACTTTCTCCTTACAATTCCGGCTTTAATGCTTTCAAAAGTATTGATGATTCTGTATTCATCAAAGAGATTGTCTGGCAAATGTTTGTAATAATGCGCATTGTTTGATCCGGAACCCAAAATGGTATAATTCTTTTGTGATTTATCAAAAACAATAGGTCCGACTCCAATTAACTTTCCTCTTTCATCATCTTTATCATATTTTTTATGCTTCCAGAAAATAAAAATATAAGATTCTGTTTCATAATATTTGTAGATGGTATAATCAGGATGAATTTCATCTTCAATCATTTTTTGTACTAAAATTTCGTCTATCATCAAGTGTTTTTATTTTGAGAATATTGTGTACTTAATTTTCTTTTGTATCCTGTGCACTTTCAGTAATATCAGCTGCTTGTAAGCTTTTAATAGCTGATTTGGTGGATGACGTTGTACTTCCGCCGATGATGTATAATTTATTGTTATATACCTCTGCAGCAGCATGTCTTCTGGGAATCATATTAGAGGATAACTGATGGAATTTGTTGGTTGTCGTATCAAAATAGGCCAGAAAAGCCTGATTATTATAACCTCCTGCCATAAAAATCTTATCACCGGATACCGCTAATGAATGTCCGGATATTCCGGCAGGCATTATAAACTGATCGGTCCAGCGATTAGTATTGAGATCGAAAACATTGATCAGACGGGATGAAGTACCGTTAAAACCGCCAATGACATACAATTTATCATTCACAATTTTACCTTTTGCTTCTCTGGCGTTGGGCATATCCGGTAGTGGATGCCAGGTATTGGAAGCAATATCATAATATTGAAATCTGTTAGAAAATACAGTGGTTGCAGCATTGTTGAGTCCGCTGCCACCGAACACATATATTTTTCCGTTATGGATAGCAGAACCAGCATTTCCAGTATAGGAACGGTTAACAGCTCCCTTCGTTACTTTCTGGGTTTTAAGGTCTACAATTTCAAGATGACTGTTTCCCCAGCCGTTAAAAATATAAATCTTATGATCGTACGTCTCCGAATTCGCAAATTTTTTGGGACTTAGAGTCGCATTGAGAACACTCCATTTATTATCGGTAATATTATATTTTTCAATAAAATTGGCATTGCCTCCGTTTTGCTGATATCCATTGCTCACATAGATATTATCATCCACGATGACACTTGTTATGGCACCTCTGCCTGCAGACATATTAGCGAGAGTTTTAAACTGAAGCGTTTGTGCATAGGTGAACAGTGAGCCCAAAAATGAAAGGAATAATAATTTTGTTTTCAATGGTAGTAAGATTTCGTGTTTGTTTTACCTATTTATAGAAACAAATATATGTAAAAGCTGAATCTGAAGTGGGAGATTCGAATTTTATTTTTTGATGGCGTCTGGTCTCCCGACTTTGCAGTGCTGGGTACTAATAGTTTTTTCGTTTATGGTGATAACGGGATATTCAGATTGAACATTATTTCATTAATCTCTGCAAATTGTGTGCTTTTAATAGAGGATGATGGAAGAGTACTTGTATTTCCTCCAATGATGTATAATCTGTTGTTATATACTTCTGCAGCTGCGTGTCTTCGGGGACTCATATTGGATGATAGCTGGTAGAATTTATGGGTGGTAGTATCAAAATAGGCCAGAAAATCCTGATTATTATAATCACCTACAATGAAAATCTTATTATCGGCTACTGCCAATGAGTGGCCGGATATCCCAACAGGCATTTTATACTGATCGGTCCAACGATTCGTAGTAAGGTCGTAAACATCGATCAGATTAGAAGAAGCTTCGTTAAAACCACCAATGACATACAGTTTATTATTAACAATTTTACCTTTTGTTTCTTTGGCTATAGGCATATCCGGTAATGGATGCCATGTATCTGAAGCAATGTCGTAATACTGAAATTTATCAGAATATATAGGCGCGCCGTTTAATCCGCTGCCTCCAAACACATATATTTTCCCATTATATATGGCAGAACCGGAACCGCCGGCATAATAAGGATTAATGGCTCCTTCGGTTACGGTATTGGTTGCAAGATCTAAAATTTCAAGATGACAGTTCCCCAAACCGTTAAAAATATAGATCTTATTATGGTAAGCCTCCGAATTAGCAAATCTTTTGGGGCTTAGAGTGGTATTGAGAATGCTCCAGCTGTCATCGGTAATATTATATTTCTCAATATAATTGACTTCTTTATCTGCTGTATAGCCATTGGAAACATAAATATTATCATTCACTATTACACTTGCTATGGCCCCTCTGCCTGCAGACATACCGGCGAGTTTTTGAAAATGAAGCGTTTGTGCATGGACCAGCAAGGTACCTAAAAATGACAGGAATAATAATTTTGTTTTCAAGGGTAGTAAGTTTTTAGTGTTTTTGTTTTATAGGCTTAAAATCAGGAGGTATAAACTTGTGTAAAACTCATCAGGATTTTCCTTCGTTGATATATTCCAGATAATCCTGTTCTAAATTATTAATTTCTTCAATTAAAAAATCGTAAATATTTCCTTCATATACTTCATAATCTTCCTCATCGTATTTGTCATACTCAATTTTTATGATTCCGTTGTCGGTATAGGCTCTGTAGAGATTTCCACTGCGTTTAAAAAATAGTTGTCCCAATGGCTTTTCCTTATATTCAAGGGCTTCCTGATGTTTTTCTTCAAATCCCATCCATGAAGGCATTTCTTCATCCTGCGAAAGTCCGTAGACAAAAAAGCCATACCCGAATTTCCAGCTTGGAAGAACGTCAAACTCCTGAGGACGTTTCCAGATCTCTTCCTTGACTTCAAAAAGTAAGGAACCAAATGAGGTCAGAAAATCCTTAACATCTTCACTGAAGGTAAACCCTGTGTTTTCTTCATATTTTTTAATTTGTTCTTCGGTCGCAGGTTTGGCCACAGAGCCCATGACGAAGAAATCATCATTTAATTTCTTTTTCCTGTACCAGAATTCTTCTTTTGTTGCCATATTTTGTTTTGGTGTTACAATCGTCAGCATTGTTCAGATCGTTATTGAAACAAAGATAAGAGAAAGTTTGGGGATAAAAATTAGAGTGTGGGTGGATTTTGTTTTATTTCCCCAAAGTCGGGGGAGTTTGGGGAACGGGGAGAATTTCTAAAAATGCTTTTAGTTAAGTAAAGATATTTTTCTACAAAACTATTATCTGCTTGTCTGTCTGCAAAAGACAAGTTGTTTTTTTGTAAGTTATTGAAAATGATATAATAAAGTTAGAAGTTTCTTTGAGAAAATACAAAAATGAAGTTATGATATTTAACATATCATACAGCGGGGAAAATTGATAAATATCAGCTGTAATGGTATGATGAGGCAGGTGTTTCTTCGCTAACTTTGAGTATGAAAAAGGAATTTATGGTTCGTTTTTCATTGTTAATTTTCACAATAATCTAAACAAAAATGGTATGAAACAAAGAGTTCCAATTTCCCAAATTATGACGAAAGACCTGATTACACTCAATCTTACACAATCATTGTATGAGGCTGAAAATTTATTTAAAAAAAATAAAATCAGGCATATTCCGGTTGTCGAAAATCAAAAGTTATTAGGCGTATTAAGTTATAGTGATTTATTAAAAATCAGCTATGCGGATGTAGAACAATCGGATGATGCGGAAGATGTTCCTGTATCAGCAGTGGTATACGACGTATTTACTATTTCGCAGGTGATGACAAAAGCTCCTCTCACAGTAAATCCTGAGACCACCATAAAAGAAGTGGCAGAGATTTTATCCGAACATAGTTTTCATTCTGTTCCGGTGGTAGAAAATGGTGACCTAAAAGGTATTGTAACTACTACAGATATTTTAAAGTATTTATTGCAGCAGTATTAAACGGCCCAGTATTCACTTTAAATGCCCATTTATACTGAATACCTTAAATTTTCCAAATTCAGAGTAATTGGAGATTATATACGTATAAGAAACCCGAAGTCTGGACTTCGGGTTTCTTTATTTTTTTAGAGGCTGCTGAATGTCCTCCGATACTGCAAGAATTCTTCTGTGGTTATAATATTATCAATTAAAGATTCTTATAATATAAAATCAAAGCCAGAGGATACAATTGTACGGCAGCAGGCGAGGAGCAAAGTCGGGAGACCTTGTGGAGCAAGGTTACTGTCTTCTACAATGGTTAAAACTCACGTTAGCAACAGTTATTATTTTAATTGAATTTCAATCTTTTTATCTTCCATAAATAACTTTATCCAATTCGGAAGTTCATTATTTCCTGGAATGCATTCGATTAAACTTTTATTATTTTTATAATTTTCTATAGCTTTTTTCCCAAACTTGATTTTCATTTCATAAATTTCATTGCCACCATATCCAATCCAGGCTTTTGTTATTATTTGCTTGTTGTTTTCAATATTATGATAAAGTAAAGATTTTGTGTCTTCGGGTAAATGGTGTATACCATCACACCAAAAACTCTTAGCATAATATTTTATATTTTCATTTTCAATGTTTTTAAAATCCAGAGACCATTCTAAATGGCTGCAAAATTCTAAATTAAACATGGGTTCATTAAGATTATAATTAAAAGCACCACAATTGGGACATTCAATATATTCTCCATTCAATTTTTCAAACTCACATTCTGTACATCTGCCATTTCTATTGTTTACATGTTGAATAACAATTCTTGCTTCATTTTTGTCCAAATTGAATTCGTCAATTAATTTTTTTTCAGCAAATACTTTTAAATCGTTTTGCATCAAAATATAAAGATCAAGCTTTTGTTCTTCAGAAAAGTTTAGAATAATAACTTCATTTTTACATTTGTTGCAATTCATTTTCATTCTTAATTTGTTTTTTTTGTTACAAACATCCAAATTTAGATATTCAATTAACATTTGAGAATATCTATATGTTCAAATTTAAATAGGGAGCATACAATCGTGCGGTAGAGGGGATGAAAATATATAAAGTTTTATTTAGTATAATCCCCTGCAACAATAGATTTTTCCATTGTACTTACAATCTCAGAAACGGGAATTGTAAATATCCCGGCATTTCCTTTATCAAACTCTTTTTTCCAGTAAGAATATCCATCCATTTCAAGGGAGTCCGGTTTTTTGTAAGTCTCCTTTTTCAGACTGGTGACACTTTTGTTCAAAGCTTCTTCTGATATGGGAAGATGGCTGAGATTTTCTGCATAACCAGTAGGGCTGGCAGGGTTTTTCATCTTCAAACCGCTGACAGAAATATGAATCACTTTTCCGGTTTCAGGGTAGTCTTCAATCTTTAATATGGTAAGGGTAGAGCTTTTTTCTGTGGGGCGGGTTTTGTAGTTCCATTCCTGGCCGACGCTGTATTGGTCTTTTTTTGCACAGCTGAAGGACAGCAAGAATAATGCTGCTATGAAAGTATAGAGTTTCATGAAGGGTTGGTTATTAGTTTTGTTTTTTTATTTCTGAATCAATTGCTCCAGCCTGGCCATCATTTCATCTTTTTCTTTCAGCATTCTTTCTTACAGCGCAATTTTTTCTTCGTGCAGTTGCAAAACCTTATCTATAGGATGAAATGAAGGATTATGATTTATACCATTAAGTATAGAACCATTATCAAATGTATTAGCAATAATATTAACTGCTTGTTCCTCATCCATATTCTCAATAGCTTCCACAGGAACTTTCAGAATCTGGGAAATCCTTTCTAAAATATCCTCTTCAATAGTTTCTTTCTGTTCCAGAAGCGAAATCTTCTTCTGGTTCCAATCTTCACCAAGATCAAAAGCCAAGGCCTCTTGCTTGATGCCCAACATCTCCCGAAAACGCTTGATATTTCTCCCCTGATGTATTTTTTTGTTTTGCATATTTGTGTACGTTATAGAAACAAATATAAGTAAAAGTTGGGGGATAGGAAATGGGGAGTTGGGGTATTTTATTCAGGTTAAAAGATGATGTACTGGCATTTGCTATCCGAAGTCTCCTGACTTTGGATGACTTATTTTTTTGACGGTACAATGTCGGGGATTTTACGAAGCGAGAGGTTTTCTACATATAGTATTTCTATAAAGTTTTATATATTATGATTTATTTTTTTTCATAAGCTTTTTATATCTCCTGTATTTAGAATAATTTTCTTTATTGAGAACTTTCATGGCAACCCAGGAAACTTCATCTTTTGTCCAGTTATAATAGGGAACTTCTTTTGCAAAATTTTTGCTATTTTCTTGATAGTCTATTATGTTATCAATTTTGATGATGAAATAATTAATAGTATTTGCCTCCATAAATTTCTGCTGAGCAGTAGGTGTCCAATAATGTTTATAAGAATAAGTATCTCCGTCTTTTAATTCAAATTTATAGGTAATTCCATCAAAGCCAAAAGTCCAATCCTTAATTTGCTTATCACTTGGAATTTCATGAATTTTTAATGATGATATAAGGTATTTTATTTCATTAACCTGTTTTTCGGTTAAATTGAACTCCTTAATAAATGTTTGTCCTGTTTTTTTACCCTCCCAAATTTCATCAACATACATTACATATTTATTGGATTCATCTGAAAGTTCTAAATAGTATTTATCTGAACTAAATCTGAAAAAATCTTTCTTTTCTTCAGGTTGAATAAGTTTTAATTTTTTGATGATTGGTTTTTCGTACTTATAATAATAGAGAGTATCACTGTCTTTTGTTAATTCGTATTTTTTATTTTCCTGTGCAAAAATATTTCCTGTGCAAAAAGTAAAGATTATGATGGATAGATATTTCATAGCATATCAAATATGGTATTGAAGATAGGATGGATATTAAAAAGGTTTATAAAATAAGAATGGATAAGGACTTTTTTCGTTGATATATTCCAGGTAATCTTGTTCTAAATTATTAATTCCTTCGGTTAGTAAATTGTAAAAGTATTTCCTTCAAATATTTTGTGATTTCTTCTGGTTCCAGTCTTCACCAAGATCAAAAGCCAAAGCTTCCTGCTTGATGCCCAACATCTCCCGAAACCGCTTGATATTTCTCTCCTGATGTATCTTTTTGTTTTGCATATTTGTGTACGTTATAGAAACAAATATAAGTAAAAGTTGGGGGATAGGAAATGGGGAGTTGGGGTATTTTATCCTGAGATAAAAGAGTTATGTTGTTGTTTGATGCCGAAGCCTTTTGTTTATGGTACGAGCATGATGCTCGCACTAGCGGGGCGGGTTTATGTCTAGCTATTTTTAATAAAAGTTATAATTGTATCTCCAGATATTATTGCACCATCACGGATCAGATTAACTTTAATAAATTCTTCATAGTGTTTGCCTTGATTATTAAAGATTTTTTTAATTATTTTTTCTGTTATTAATTGTAGTATGTCTTCTACTTTATTATCAAATTCCTTAATTATATTTACTAAATCGAAATTTTCAAAATGATTTTGATTCCGTAAAAGAGTGATTTTATCAATCTGTAAATCTGGTCTTGAGATTTCGTATACATCAAACTTATGTTCAGAATCTGTTTGTATATCCATATAATTTGATGGATGTGACGCTATTTTATTCCTTAGAGTTATTAAATTACATTCAGCTAGTTCCTTTGATAATTTTTTATAATTTGTAAGTTTAAAAACTTCCATTAGATTATCCATAGCAATTTTTTGTTGGTAAACAGAATTTAATAGGCCATATAATCGTAAATATCTTTCTCCAATATCTGTATGTCTGCTTGGGCCTTGTAGACCAAATTTATTGAATGAAGCTTTTGCTAATTCTGTGTCATTTATAACATAATAAGAATTAAGAATTATGTTCCAACCGAATTTTTTTTCAAAACCATAAAATTTTTTGACATCATCTCTAAATGATGTTTTACATTTTTCGCCATCCCAACGTATTGCAAAGTCGCTCAGGATTTCTTGTTGTATATCTATATATTTTTCTATAATTGAGTCCATATGCAATAAATCTAATTTCAAAATTTATAATAATCTATTTCCCCTGCTACCACACGAATCCTTTCGTGTGGTTATAATATTATAAATTAAACATTTTGATGATATAATCTGAAAGCGAAAGCCACACGATACAATCGTGCGGTAACGGAGACTTTTTTATATGGATTATTAAAATAGTTTTAATTGTGTGTCTTCAATTACTAAATCCGTGCAATGTTTATAAGCTATTAAATCTTCATCTATGTTAAGTTCTTGCATTATTTTTTTAGCTGATAGGATATCATTTTGAGAATAATAGTACAAACTCCATTTTAATGAATTGCCTATTATCTCTGATATCTTTTTAAAATATGGAAGATCAATTTGATTGTAAGAATGTCCTAATACGACAATTTCATCAATATTTTTTAATTCATTAAAATAGATGGAATTATTTTCTATGATTGTTTCTGTTGGTTTTCTCATCATATCGTAAAATGAGGAAACTGCATCTTCTGCAAATCTTTCGTGTCCTACTTCTCCAGATTCTACATTACCATCCTCATCAACTGTAAGAAATGCATTTTCGTCGCCATATAGTGCTTGTCTGACATTGAAATCCTCAGATTTTTTTCCGTGTCCAAAAATTAATTCCTCACCAACTTTATTATGTATGTGTAAAATTCTGCTTAATGGAATTCTGTAAATATGTTCCAAGATTTCGGTATAGTTAAAAGTTATGTAATAGTCATATTTATCTAATTTATAAGTTCTTTTAACGTCAGCAATCTCTAACGAATTAATCCATTCCTCAAAGCCAATTCTAATTTTTGCTAATAATTCCTCACATTCTTGTTCAACATAAATTTGTGCGTCATACCAATCACCCTCTCTAAAATCATCAGAAGCAAGATTGGGACTATTTTCACCGATAATATCAGTTATTGAATCATATATAATATCTTTTTCTAAACTTGTTTCAAAATCAGACCACAAATCAGAATCACTTTCAACGGAATAAAAGGTTTCCATTGTCTCTAAAATGTCAGGTCTATTTTCATTTAAGTAAGTGTAAAAATCAGAGTATCTGCAAGCTATTTTATGACTTATGTCGAAGCCGTTGCCTAAAATAAATAATTTCATTGTTTTTTTGTTGATTAGGATGTAGGATAACAATCAAGTTTACGTATTGCCATTGCACCAAGATAAGATATAAACTTATTATTTCCTTATGGAGAACTATAATTTAAACAAAAAAATACTCTACAAAGTAGAACAGTTAGTATATTAATTTGTCTTAACTAGATTATAAAGAATCTGAAGGGGGAGACTTCGGATTTTGTTTTATTTAAATATTCTAATAGTATGATCCAAAAGTCTATGCAATACGAGACAATCGTGCGGTAACGGGGAATATTATTTTTGATCATTATTAATTCTCACTAAGTATGGCTCCGTTGTAGAATTCCATTTTACAAGATCTTTTCCACATATACATGTTAGAGTTCCAGTTTCTTTATAAGGAGCTTTTATTGAGTCAAATTCAAATTTATATTCAGCACCACAGCTTTTACATTTTATATTACCGAATGGAGTTTCTGGTCTATCACAATTTAAATATATTGTCATTTTAAAGTTTTTTTAATTATAGATTAGCAATTAGTGATTTTATTTTTTTTTCAAGCTTTAGAAATTCATCGGCTTTAGTAAAGGTTTTATTTCTTCTTAAATATATTCGTTTGATAAAAACATTAGTTTTGCTTAAGAACTTCATTTCATCACTAACTTTATTCCAATCTTTTCTAGTTTCTACACCATCAATTAGTACAGCTTTGGATTTATCGAAGCCCTTTAATCCTAAATTTGAAGAGTAGTTCTCTTGAATTAATATCCCGTGCTTTTCTAATTTAGATTTCAGTTTTTTTAATTTTCTACTATTAAATTTATAAGAATCGAAATCTTTATTTTGTCTAGCCTTTTCAATATTTATTCTTTTCTCAAAGCACCTTTTCCATAAATTTCTATCAAGCAGCTCATCCAATACATCATTTTCAACACACACATCTTTACAAATTTTGCATCCGTTTTTTTCTAATATATGTTTTAAGGTAGAATTGAAAAAATATTCATCTCCATTCTTACAATAAAAATCTTCAAACTCTTTATAATTCTGTATATTATCTAAGACACTTTGTCCCTTTAAATGCCTAAAAACAAAATCTAGCATAGAGTTAGTAGCGGAATTCGTTTTGTGGAAATATACTTGATTATATAAATGATTTCTAGATTGTATAAATCTTACAATTGAATCTAGTCCACTTTTTTTAATTCCCAATGTAAATCTGCCTTCATGTTCAACTGGTAATAATGATGCTAATATTCTACTTTGGTCAAAAAAGCCATATTTAACACCAGAATAAAAACTATCTCTATATAAGTAATCCATTCTATCAGCATCAAATGGAAATCCAGCAATTATAGAATTAAAATAATCAGAAAAATTTTTATCATTGATTTTTATTTCATAATCATATAAAAATTTTGGATCGATCATTTTTAGAATATTTCTTATATCTATTGAGTCTCTAATCTTTTTTGATTCTTTTGTTAAGTTATCATTATTTTTTAAAACATATATTAGCTTTATAATAAAGACACAGGATACTAATTCATGTTCGATTCTTTTATTTTCTAAATTTCCGGATTGAATGAAATGTTCAAAATAGGGTAAATATTTTTTAAAAATCTTTTTTTCGTTATATAGTATTTTAAGAAGTTTTTCTCCTGTTATAGTAAAATCATCAAATTTATGTGATGTTGGCCCATGCCCAATATCATGTAACAATGCTGCTAAACGAAGTTCTTGCAAGATAACTTCTAAATCACTTGTATTAGCAATGTTTTTTACAGATGTATATTCTTTATCCTTATTGTATTTTTGCTTCTTTAAAGCTGTAGTTTCTACATTTTCATTGGATTTATTATATATCATTTCGGCTAAATGCATAACACCAATTGAATGTTCGAATCTTGTGTGATTTGCTCCGGGAAATATATAATTAAGCAGCGTATTTTGTTTAACTTTTCTTAATCTTCCAAAAATTTTCTGATTAATTATAAATTCTTCAATTTCTGTAATTTCAATTAATCCATGTATTGGATCTAAAATTTTCCCTGTTTTCATGTTATTATCTTAATATCTGAAATACTCTATACATAATAATTAATATAGTTTGTTTCAGCATTATTTTAGTAAAATATGTAATACTATAAATTACTATATTGATAGAGTTTTTGCTAATTTAAAGGAATATAATTATATTTTTTTACGGGAAACCATAAGAACGAAAAAATGCCCTACAAAAGTAGAACGTTTAATATATTAATTTGTCTTAGCGACACGCTATTACATCATTCCTGGCATTCCACCACCCATTGGCATAGCTGGTTCAGCGCTCTTCACTTCAGTGATAACACGTTCAGTAGTAAGAAGCATTCCAGAAACAGAAGCTGCGTTTTCAAGGGCAACCTTAACCCATATTTTGCCAATATAATATTATCTATAGTTGCATTATTCGGTTTTTGATCGAACGAATTTAAGTGTGTCAGTAATTATTGGTTTTGTCCAACCAATGTTTTCATCGGGATTTTTTTGTTCAAGGACTACTTTTACAGTATCAGAAAGTTTGTCAAGATAAATTATTTTTCTTCCGTTTCCAATTTCGCTGGAATTTTCATCTGTCGATAATCGAAGTTCAAACGGAAAATCTATAAAGTAGTCCCTATAATCATATTTAAAAATTATTTCCAATGGATAACTGATATTTGAAATTTTATTATTTTCATCGTATTCTATTTCAATTTTTGCAGTGTAAAACATTACATCTTTTTTGTTTAATAAGGTATAATTATTTTTTAATGGTTTATAAAAAACATTTTCAATACGCTTTTGTTTAGCTTGTTTTACATCGTTTTCTTTTGTTGCTGCAAATACTATAAATGAATAGCTTAAAGCATTTCCAATTAAAAGAGGAATAAATAATTTTTTAAAACTGAATTTGAAAATTTTTGATATAGCGAAAGTTTCAATACACACACTTCCCAAGCACATCAAAAAATAAGTTGAAATCCAGTTAAATTTGTCAAAAGTTGCATTTGGAAGAAATCTATCAATTGCAAAATGCCAAATTAACATTGCAAACATCATCACAAGAGTTCCAAGAAATCCAGAAATTAAATTTCCGATTATTGATATTAGCACAGATTTTTTCCAACCAATTTTAAGAAATACATAAATAGTTATGGTTTCAATAATTATTGTAAGGAAAATTAAATACCAAAATTTTTGAACTTCTTCACTAACATAAATAGCGGGCCAAATTACATTTAATAAAGTCATTTATTTTTTGCGAGATATTGGTTTTGCAATTACAGATAACGTCCAAATATAGGCATTGCGCAAATATCACATATATATTATTGCGCTTATTTCATATATGTATTGTACAATTGCTTGTTAAACAGCGGTTTATTTTTAGTTGTTTTGGATAAACGCAATAGTTTATAATAAATGATAAACAAAGGAGTTATCTACAAAATAAAAAAACCGCCCTACAAAAGCAGAGCGATTTTATATATTAATTTGTTTCAGCGACACGCTGTTACATCATTCCTGGCATTCCACCACCCATTGGCATAGCTGGTTCAGCGCTCTTTACTTCAGTGATAACACATTCAGTTGTTAAAAGCATTCCAGATACAGAAGCTGCATTTTCAAGGGCAACTCTTGTTACTTTAGTTGGGTCAATGATTCCTGCTTCAAGCATGTGAACATACTCGTCAGTTTTCGCGTTGTATCCGAAGTCTCCTGAACCTTCTGCTACTTTAGCAACGATTACAGAACCTTCACCACCTGCGTTGGCAACGATTTGTCTTAATGGCTCTTCGATCGCTCTCTTAACGATTTTGATCCCTGTAGTTTCGTCAGCGTTAGATCCTGAAAGATTATCAAGTGCAGAGATGGCTCTTACTAAAGCAACACCACCACCAGCAACAATACCTTCTTCTACAGCTGCTCTTGTAGCGTGTAGGGCATCATCTACTCTGTCTTTTTTCTCTTTCATTTCTACTTCAGAAGCAGCACCTACGTAAAGTACAGCAACACCACCAGCTAACTTAGCTAATCTTTCTTGAAGTTTCTCTCTGTCGTAGTCAGAAGTTGTAGTTTCCATCTGAGCTTTGATCTGAGCAACTCTTCCTTTGATTTTCGCTTCGTCACCACCACCGTTTACAACTGTTGTGTTGTCTTTGTCGATCGTTACTTTCTCAGCAGTTCCAAGCATATCCAAAGAGATGTTTTCCATAGTGAAACCTTGCTCTTCAGAGATTACCTGTCCACCTGTAAGGATCGCGATATCTTCCAACATTGCTTTTCTTCTGTCTCCGAATCCTGGAGCTTTTACAGCAGCAATTTTAAGAGAACCTCTTAGTTTGTTGACTACCAAAGTAGCTAAAGCTTCTCCTTCAACTTCTTCAGAGATAATTAATAGAGACTTACCACCTTGTGCAATTGGCTCAAGAACAGGTAACAATTCTTTCATGGAAGAAATTTTCTTCTCTACTAAAAGGATATATGGGTTTTCAAGTTCAGCTAACATTTTCTCAGGGTTCGTCACGAAGTAAGGTGACTGGTATCCTCTGTCGAACTGCATACCTTCTACAACGTCTACGGTTGTATCAGTACCTTTAGCCTCTTCTACAGTGATTACTCCTTCTTTACCTACTTTTCCGAACGCTTCAGCGATTAAAGAACCGATGGTATCATCGTTGTTGGCAGAAATAGAAGCAACCTGCTTGATTTTTTCTGAAGAATCTCCAACTTCCTGAGATTGAGATTTAAGGTTTTCCACAACAGCAGTTACTGCTTTGTCGATCCCTCTTTTAAGATCCATAGGGTTAGCACCTGCAGCTACGTTCTTAAGACCTTCTCTTACGATAGCCTGTGCCAATACAGTAGCGGTAGTAGTACCGTCTCCTGCGATATCGTTGGTTTTGGAAGCTACTTCTTTTACCATCTGAGCTCCCATGTTTTCTACCTTATCTTCAAGTTCGATTTCTTTTGCTACAGAAACACCGTCCTTAGTTACGTGTGGAGCACCGAAAGATTTTTCGATTACTACGTTTCTCCCTTTAGGACCTAAAGTTACTTTTACTGCATTTGCTAATGCATCAACCCCTCTTTTTAGAGCGTCTCTTGATTCAATATCGAATTTTATTTCTTTTGCCATTTTTGATTAGATATTAGATGTTAGATGTCAGATATTAGACAACTAACAAAAGTTTTTTTAATTTGATTTTTAATCTGAAATCTGATGTCTGTGATCTGAAATCTTAGCCAATAATTCCCAATAAATCAGCTTCTCTTACGATCAAATAATCTTTACCTTCCAACTTTAATTCAGAACCTGAATATTTACCATAAAGTACTTTGTCACCTACCTGAACCGTTGTAGGCTCGTCTTTTTTACCAGGACCTACTGCTACTACAGTACCTTCTTGCGGCTTTTCCTTTGCAGTGTCCGGGATAATGATTCCTGAAGCTGTTTTAGTTTCTGCTGCGATTGGCTCTACCAGAACTCTGTCTGCCAATGGTTTAAAGTTTACTGACATAATATATTTAATTTTTTAATTATTTCTGTGTTGTAAGTCTCTAAATGTATGCCATGAGACGCTGATGGCTGAAATGGCAGATTTTTATTTTTGAATGTGAAAATTTGGCAGAAAAATTATTTTTTGCGGGCCGGAAATCCCAAAAGATAACTGGTTGTTACGGGTACTACAAACAACAGAACGGTAATGGCGGAAACTAAAATTTCCATGGTATGGCTGCCTAAGAAATGAGCGAATGCCGTAGCAGGGTAGAAGTGCTCGTATAAGGACAGACTTAATTTAATTCCTAAAATGGCAATGACAATAAAAGCTGCCGTTTCCAGGAAAGGAAATACCTGCATCAAACGGACAAACCACTGCGCAATAAATCTCATGGCTAAAATTCCTATAAAAACACCCAGTGTGATTAAAAGTAAATTGTCTGAAAACGCTACGGCAGCAAAGACATTATCTATAGAAAAAGCAAGATCCATCACTTCCACAATAGCAACCGTTGCCCAGAATTGACCCAGCAATCCGATGGAATTTTTATACAGCCAGCTGGATTCTTTGTTCGGGCTTTCCTCAGGATTTTCTTCATCATTTGTGTTTTTAATTTTTTTGATGAACCAGTCAAAGGAAATATAAATTAGATATAATCCTCCCAGTGGTTTCAGCCACCATACGGAAATCAGGACGGAAGCAAAAATAAGAGCAAGCCCGCGAAATACATAAGCTCCAAGAATCCCATATTTCAGGGCTTTTTTTCTTTGATGTTCGGGCAGGTCCATGACGATGGTTGCCAATACGGCCGCATTGTCTACGGAGAGAAGGCTTTCGATAAGGATCAGATTGCCGATAATGGCTATCGATTTTGCAGGGTTTTCTAATATGTCATTGAAAAGGTGTGTAAAATCAGGAAATATCATTTTTTAAGGGAATAGAATTTTGATTAAGTTTTGAAATAATGGCAGCCGAAACTGAAATGCCGATGAAATTGGTAACCGATCTGGCTTCGTTCATAAAGCGGTCTATGCTATATAAAAGCGCAAGATCTGTGGTGGGAATTTTTCCAAACCTGCTTAGGGTAAACATCAGCGCAAGGAAGCCTGATCCTGGAACCCCGGAAGCTGTTTTGGAAGCAATGGAAATCGTGATAAAAAGCCAGAAATAATCCATTGGTGTAAGGGAAATATTGTAAAGCTGAACGAGGAAAATACATGAAATAGAAAGATAAATACAAGCTCCTGCCAGATTAAAATTGTACCCGAGAGGAATAATAAGACGAAGAATTTTCCGGTCATAGCCCTGTGATTCCATTTTGTCAAAGATCATTGGGAAGGCAGTTTTCGAAGAAGATGTTGCCACCACAAGAATGATTTCTTCTTTGATGCTGATCAGAAAATCCCAAAGATTAATTTTAAAGTAAGCTGTTATAACACCTAATATACCAAAAATGAAGAATACACTGGTAAGATATACTGTAGCGACAATTTTACTTAATGGCAGTAAAGTATTAATTCCATATACCGAAATGCCATAAGCGATGTTACAGAAAATGACTATTGGCAGAAACAGGTACACATATTTGATGAGCCTGAAAAACAGATTTCTTCCTGCGTCTAAAGCTTTAAAGATGTTATTTCTCTTCTTCGAAATACCAATCACAACTCCCGCAGATATGGATATGAAAAGAAAAAGTACATAGTTGCTGATATGCAGTGGGTTGCTGGCCGTTGTTAAAAATCTTTCCGGAAGTGCCTTGTGCGAAGAAATAATAATTCCCGTGTTGGCTCCCGGCTTTAAAAGAAGGCCGGACCCGATTCCCAATACAATGCTTATGGAAGTGATGATTAAAAAATACAGAACCATCTGGATTACAATTTTAAAAGCATTTTTAGTGCTGAAAATATAGCTTACGCCATAGGTTACCGCAATGAAAATAACAGGAATGATCAACACTTCAAGAAGCATAAAAAAGTAACTGCTTACCTTTTCCAGCTGTTTACCGACTTCCGGAAAATAATAACCCGTTAATGCACCACAGATAATAGCCGTGAAAACATACAGGGTAAGGTTTCTTAAATAGGAGTCTGTAAATGTTTTTTGCTTAACAGTTTTCATCATTCACTTTTTTATAGATAATAAGATTACGAAATTCAAAGATATAACCTTATATAATACCAAGAACCAATGCACTCAGCAACATGATGACTGATGATCCCAAGGCCCACTTTAATGTATATTTCAAATGATCTGAAAACTCCACACCCGCCAGCGATACCAACAGATAAGTAGACGGAACCAATGGACTCAGAAGGTGAGAACCCTGCCCGATAAGACTTGCTCTTCCCAATATTTCCGGTGAAATTCCCAATTGATGACCGGTAGCAACGATAATAGGCAATATTCCAAAGTAGTAGGCATCATTAGACAGGAAAAAAGTAAACGGGATACTGAATAAAGCGGTCACGATATTCATATAACCACCCCAGCTCTTAGGAACTATTTCTATCATACTGTTTCCCATTGCCTGCATAATACCCGATCCGTTCAGGATTCCCGTAAAAATTCCGGCCCCAAAGATCATTCCGGCCACTGATAGGGCATTTCCTGCATGTTTGGAAATGATTTTCTGCTGGTCCTTTAATTTGGGATAATTGATGATGGAAGCGATACAGAAAGCAATCATAAAGGCAATCCCTAAAGGAACAATATCAAGAATCATGACTACCAAAAGGGTAATGGTAAGAGCAAGATTGATCAGAATCAGTTTCGGGCGGCGGAGTGAAGGATCTGCTTCGCCAATAATATCATTGCTGTTGTAGCGTGTAAACTTACCGTGTTTTGCAATTCGTATTTTTTCTCTTCTGCCCAAAATATAGGCAACAAATATAACCCACAGAATCCCTATAGCCATAATAGGAATCATAGGCACGAATATTTCAGTGTGGCCAAGCTTCAGGGAACTCATTACCCTTGCTGTTGGTCCTCCCCAGGGAAGAATATTCATAATCTGCCCGGCAAGCATAATAATACAGGTAAGAATCAACGGATTCATCCCTTGTTTTTTATACAACGGAAGCATAGCAGCCACGACAATTAAATAGGTGGATGAACCATCACCATCCAATGAAACCAATGCTGTAAGAACAGCAGTTCCTATTGTTGTTTTGATGGGATTGTCTCCAACTGCTTTTAAAATTATATTCACTAGCGGTTCAAAAAGTCCCGTATCTATCATTAAACTGAAATAAAGGATCGCAAAGATCAGCATAACACCAGTCAGAGCTATTTCTTTGACACCGTTTTTCATCATGTCTCCCAACTGAGGACCAAAGCCTGCAAAAAGGGCTATGGTTACCGGCACAATGACCAAAGCGGTTAGAGGAGTCATCTTTTTGTTCATGATGAGAATCATGAAGATGAAAATCATTAAAAAACCAAGAAATGTTAGCATAGTTATCTATAAATATTAATGAGGTTATTGTTGTTTCTTTTTTCTCCAGTCAAAACTGTTTCTGAAGCCTATAAATCCGTAGTTACTTGTTTTTCCGGTTTCCATCTGATTGATAAAGGCCAGTTCCAGAGCAGAATTTTTTCCCACTTTTATTCCAAGGCCTGCGGTAATACGATTACTGTCGAAAGGCTCTGTTTTATCCACATTCATTCTTATTTCATTTTTAAGAATACCATAGAGTTTTTCTTTTTCTCCTTTTTTGTTGAAGGGAATACGGACAGAGATCAGGTACCGGAGTCTTACCTCAAATTCATCGGGATTGCTGAGGAAACGTTCTTCCACTCTAAGGCGGTTAGAGATGGAGGTTCTCCCGATGAAATACTCCGCAGTTACCTGCTGGAAAGGTCTTTTTTCATATCTTATCTTTTTAGAATCGTCGGCATTATAAGATTCGAGGATCAGAAACATAGCTCCTGCTGCAGGTCTAATATTTTCAGCTACTTCATAATCTACATAGGCATTTACCAGAAAAAGTCTTGTATCATAAGCCAGATCGAAGGAACGGTACTGGGTAAGTGCAGTTAAAGTACTTTTATCGGTAAGCTTTGCCGACATCAGGTACTGAAACCACATATTGTAATTATCTTTACTCTGACTATAAAGTCCGTTGAATAAACATAATGATAAAATAAGAGTTAATTTTATATTGATTTTCATATAATATTGGGTTAATATTGTACTTTTTCAAATATATTTATTAGAAAGAGTGGCTCTGGAATTTTTCAATCAATGACAGTTTTTCTCAACGAACTGCATTTTGAGGCAAAAAGATATTTATATTTGAGGTGTTTCAAAATAAGGTATGGACTATGTTTTTAATCATTAATTTTATTATTATATTATTGATTATCAGAATTTTATTTAGTGGTAAGATTCTGGAAAGTCTTATGAAATACCGTTGGAAATTTTTGTTGAGGTTTCAGCACATTTTTTTCCTTTTTATCTTCATTTTGATGACTTATTTCACCGAAAACTACTTCCTGGACTCAACTCAGTTGGTAATAAGCATTATTTTGAACACCATTTTCAATGTGGGAATTTACTATCTGGTGTACTATTATCTGGTTCCCCGGTTCTATTTATCCAATAAATACCCGGAATTTATTCTCTATGCTTTAATTCTTTTTTTAGGGTCAAGTCTTTTCAGGATATTGTGGGAGCCTGCAGTTTTCCAGATGGATTTCAGCAGAGAAGGTTACCATGTCGGGTTTCTGTATAATGTTTACATTTCACAGGGAATTATCATTCTGGTGGGTTCTTTTTTGGGAATTACCAAAGACAAATTTTTAATAGAACAGGATGTGATCAGCCTTGGAGAAGAGAAAGATCAGCTTTATCTTGATTTACTGAAATCTAAACTGAATCCTCATTTTTTGTTGAATACGCTTAATAATATATATGCCAATAGTTTTACCCATTCAGAGAAAACTTCGGATTCTATTTTGCAGTTGAGCAAACTTTTGAAATATATTATTTATGACAGTGGAAAAGAAAAAGTAACCGTTTCTCAGGAATTTTCTTCATTAAAAGCACTTGCTGCGCTGTATCAGCTTAAATATAATAATCAGCTTGATATTGTCATGGATATTGAAGATCAGGAAGAATTTGACATTGCGGAAATCCCGTCCGCTATACTCCTTACATTATTTGAAAATGCTTTAAAACATTCAGCAATAGGAGAAGATGCTCACGCTTTTATAAAATTATTCTGTCATATTGAGCGCTCCGAACTGTATTTTGAAATTATAAATTCTGTCGGGAAAGATAGAACTCTTGTCGCTGAATCTGATTATCACGGATTGGGTAACGAAGCAATTATTCATATATTGGAAAAATTTTATCCGGATCAGTATGAGTTTTATTCCGGCCCGAAAGAAAATGATCAATATAAAATAGCTTTAACAATTACTATCAATGGCTAATCTGACTATCGTAAATGTAGATGATGAATATCCTGCATTGCAGCTTGTAAAACAATATTGTGATCAGCTTGAAGAGGTTGAACTGCTGGCTTCATTTCAGAAACCGGAAGAAGCACTGGCATTTCTGAAAACCAATAAAGTAGATCTTGTTGTTTTCGATATCAATATGCCTGGTATTAATGGAGTAGAGCTTTTGCAGCAGCTTCCTGATCCGCCGCTATGTATTTTTCTTACGCTGGAAACAAAATATGCAGTGAAAGCCTTTGAGCTGGATGTTGTTCATTACCTTATCAAACCTGTGGATTTTGAAACATTTAAAAAAGCAGTCCATAAAGCAAGGGATTTTGTTCAGTTTAAAAGCTCAGCCAGCAGTCAGCAGCAGGAAGACTTTATTATGTTCAAATCCAATTATGTGATGAATAAAGTTTTCCTAAAAGATATTCTCTGGATACAGGGATTCGGAGAATATATTGTCCTGATGACGCCGTTGAAAAAGTATATGATTCTGGAGAGAATGTCCAATTTTGAAGAGAAGTTTCAACATTTCGGTTTTATCAGAATTCACAAGTCTTATATTGTGTTATCAGAACATATCAATTCGTATAATTCCAGCCATGTTTTTTTGAAAAACGGCGATGAGCTTCCGTTAGGGAGAACTTATAAAAAGAATGTAAAAGAACATTTAAGTTAAAAAATAAAGCCGGAATATTTCCAGCTTTATCTTAAATTGTTATCTAAGGATTGGAACTATGGGCAATATTGTCCAGGTCCGATCCACAGGATACATTGTCCTTTGTAATTGTACTCACAGCAAATACGTCCTGCTGCTCCGCCATTGACTGATTTCTGAGCATCTCTGCTTAATAATTTAGCGTTTTTCATAGTTAATAATATTTTGTTTTGTATATCCCTGAACATTTAAAGTCAATCAGGATTTTGACATTTGGTGTAAAAGAAGTGAAGATAGTATTTTTCTTTATTTTGTGATATATTATAGTTGGTTTTTTTTATAATAAAATTTTGATTATCAGGTTGTAAGTAAAATATATGATAAGAAAAAAGATAAAGCCGGAAATTTCCGGCTTTATAAAAATTGTTATCAGATGACAGAACTAAGGACAGTTTTGTCCAGGTCCGATCCATAAAGTACATTTTCCGTTGTCGTCGCGTTCGCAGCATACGAGTCTGGCAGCAAGCCCGCCATTGATGGTTTTCTGAGCATCTCTGCTTAGTAATTTGGCATTTTTCATAAGTAATATTTTGTTTTTTTGAACCCTGAGCATTTATTGTCAATCAGGTTTTTGACATTTGATGTTATGGTGATTCAAATATAAAACTTTTTAAGTCAGGTTGTTATATTTTTTATAGACGAAAGAAAGGTGTTGGTATTGTAAGGTAGTTCAATGGATGAATGAACTTGGGATGAAAAGGTTTAAACAAAAAAATACTTCATATTAAAAAGGTTATAAGAAGTATTCTTTGCCCTTTTAATATGAAGTAGTGCTGTATTACTTAAAAGTTACAACCTTTTTTTTAACTTTTTCCTGCGGCCTGCATTGGATTAACCTTTCCGGTTGAACCTCCTCTTACAGAGCCTCTTCCCTGTTTTTGTTTGAAAAGTTGGAATTTTGAAGTTTCAGTACCCGTTCCGGTGCTGCTCCAGAAATTATTGGTTGTATCAATATCAGCAGTTTCTCTCATTGGATCCAGCTGAATAGATTTCAATTTCTTATCAAAATAATACGTCTTGGAAACTTTTTGTTCGTTCAGCCTCCAGATTTGTGCAGCAGATTTATCATACAATTTTGATCCGTCTTCAAACGTGAATTCAAGAATGATAGGCATTACCAGACCGCCTTTATTCACAAAATCGATCTGATATCCTGTAATATTTTTGAATTTCTCTTTATCCTTTGCATCTAAAGGAAGACCTGATTCTGTTTTGATGGTGTATTGCTTATTATTATCAATCTTTTCCTGACCTCTGTCATATTTGTAATAGAAATCCTGAACATCTTTATCACCATCTACATAGAATTTGATATTCTTATCTTCTCTGTTTCTGATTTTTGAAAGATCCTCAAAACTGTTTACCAATGGTTTTTCAACCTGATATTGTACTTCAGCAGCAGCTTTTGGATCACTCTCAAGATTAGGAACAGCAACCGTTACTTTATCAATAGCAATATCTACAGGATCTGTACCGTAGAACCAGCCTCTCCAGAACCAGTCAAGGTCTTCACCACTGGCATCTTCCATGGTACGGAATAAATCTGCGGGTTCAGGATGCTTGAATGCCCATCTTTTGGCATAGGTTTTAAATGCTTTGTCGAAAAGTTCCCTTCCCATGATTGTTTCACGAAGAATATTCAGTCCTGTAGCAGGTTTTGAATAGGCGTTCGGACCATACTGAACAATATTTTCAGAGTTACTCATGATAGGTTCCAGTTGATCTTTCGGAAGTTTCATATAATCTACGATCGTCCATGCCGGTCCTCTTTTGGATGGGAATTTATTATCCCACTTTTCTTCTGTAAGATATTCTGTGAAGGTATTCAGGCCTTCGTCCATCCATGCCCATTGTCTTTCATCAGAATTGATGATCATTGGGAAGAAGTTGTGTCCAACTTCATGAATAATTACTCCAAGCATTCCGTTTTTGGTTCCTTCAGAATAGGTTCCGTCTTTTTCGGTTCTGCCAAAATTGAAACAGATCATCGGGTATTCCATTCCGTTGGCTGCTTCTACGGATTGTGCTACAGGATATGGATAAGGAATCGTAAATTCTGAATACGTTTTAATGGTATGAGCTACCGCTTTTGTAGAAAACTTTCTGTAAAGGCCGTAAGATTCTTTTGGATAGAAACTCATAGCCATTACTTTATTGTTGTTTTCAGGAATCGTTACACGCATTCCGTCCCAGACAAACTTTCTGGAAGAAGTCCATGCAAAATCACGAACATCTTTCGCTTCGAAAACCCATGTTTTTCTTTGTTTTGAATGATTTTTCTCCGCTTTTTTAGCTTCGTCTAACGTTACAATTTCTATAGGTTCAGAAGCATTTTCTGCTTTTCTGTATCTTGAAAGCTGATCAGAAGTTAATACCTGATCATAATTTTTACATTCTCCTGTTCCGCCAACAATATGATCGGCAGGTACATTCATGGAAACCTTAAAGTCTCCAAAGACCAAGGCAAATTCACCTCTTCCTGTAAACTGGTGGTTTTGCCAGCCCTGGAAGTCACTATACACGCACATTCTTGGGTACCATTGTGCCATAGTATACAGGTCATTGCCATCTTCAGGGAAGTTTTCAAAACCTCCTCGGCCTCCCATTTTAATTCTGTCAGAGATATTGTAGTTCCAGTCTACTTTGAAAACGAATTTCTCTCCCTTTTTCAAAACTTTTGGAAGATCAATACGCATCATCGTTTTGTTCACCGTATACTTCAATGGATTCCCTGAAGCATCTGTTACTTTTTCAAGACTTACACCATAACCGTTATCTTTTACAGGAAGTTCAGAAACTTTAAGCTGCTGGTCCGTAGTGGAAGAACGAAGTACAGATGAAGTGTCATATCCTGCATTTCTGATGCTTGAGTGTTCGTTTTCATCAAGCTGCAGCCAGATATAATCCAACTCATCGGGAGAATTATTGTAGTAAGTCACCGTTTCTGAACCTTTCAGATTTCTTTTATCTTCATCAAGATAAGCAGTGATGTTGTAATCGGCTCTGTTCTGCCAGTATCCGTGACCGGGAGTTCCTGAAGCTGTTCTGTAGATGTTGGGTGTTGGCAGAATAGTTCCCAGCTGCTCAAACTTATTGCCGTGATTGCTGCCCGGGTTATTCTGAATATTTTGTGCGGTGAAACCTGTATATGCAAATACAGAAAGTGAAAGTATAACAACTTTTAGTTTCATAACCGAAATGATTTTTTAATGATCAAAGATAGTAATTACCTGTTGAATTAATGAGAATATTTAACTTTTAAAAAGGAATTCTTTCCAAAGTCATTTTTAAGGATAAAGCAAATACTCCGGAAGAAACAAAGAGTATCCAGTCTTTTTTATTCACTTTAAAAAGATTGAGTGAAATGAACAGGATGATTAAAATCGCAGCAACAATTACAATCTGGCCAAGCTCCAAACCAATATTAAACCCAAGGAGAGGTAACGCAATACTTTGGCTTTTAGCAATCATTACTCTTGCTGTGTTGGCGAATCCCATCCCATGAACCAGGCCGAAGATCAGTGCAAGATAATAATTAGCCCGCATCAAAGTCTGTTTCTGATTTTTCATGATAATATTATCCATGGAAGTAAGAACAATCGTTAAAGGAATTAAAAACTCCACCCAGTCAGAAGGAACTCTGAAAACATCCAGAATGCTTAAAGCTAAGGTAATAGAATGCCCGATTGTAAATGCGGTAACAAGAATCAGGATTTTTTTCCAGTCACTGTAAGAGTACACAGCTATCAAAGCTAAAACAAAAAGCTGGTGATCCAGTGCATCCAGAGAAATAATATGTTCCCATCCAAGGTTTAAATAAAAAACGAAATCCTGCATTTTGATTAAAAAATTTTATATTTTGAATATATTGGTAAAATATTGTTAATTTTATTATTTGATTTAATTTTTACACTTAATCTTTATTGATATTATGTGTTATTTATGTTTTAAATAAAAATTGTATAATTGTATTGCTTAAAAATGAAATATGGATATCAAAAAATTATTTTTTACAAATGTAAACATTTCACGTGGAGGAGCGAAGCTTCTTAGAAATGCTACAGCAGCCTTTTTGGGATTTTATTCCTACGCTTTTTACGGGCAGGTACAGAAACTGGATTCCCGGTTTGATCTTTTATTGAAAAATAAAGAAAGTATTGCTAACGGAAGAGCAGTAAAAGAACTGGAACGTCCTGATATGAAACTTGATCAGCACCTGGTGGTGACTTCAAAAGGAGCACAGACTATGTATTCATGTATAGTTTATACTAAAGAGCCTGAAAAATTAAAAGCAGACGGATTTCTTATACAAAGCCAATTTCCTGCTTTTTCCACAGCTTTGGTTACCATTGAAGATATTGAAAGACTGACTCAGCTTCCGTATGTAACCTCTGTAATGGGACCCGAGTTTGATGCACTTCATAATGATGTGAGCCGAGCTCAGTCCGGAGCAAGTCTTTTGCAGGATGGTGTTTTCAATAACACAGCTTATAATGGAACAGGAGTGTTGGTAGGAATTTATGACAGTGGAATAGACTGGAAACATCCGGATTTCAGAAAATCTGATGATCAGACCAAGAGCAGAATTGTTTCCATTTGGGATCAGACTTTAACTGCCCAGGCGGGAGAAACTGCCCCGGCAGGGTTTGCTACTGGCGTAGAATATACGAAAGCACATATCGAAGATGAACTGGATGGGACACCCACGGGGTTTGTTCGTGAAAATGATACCAACGGCCATGGAACCCATGTTTCAGGTACAGCAGCTGGAAATGGTTCTGCTTTTACCGATAAAAGACATAAAGGATTTTCATCGGATGCAGATATTGTTTTTGTGAAAGGAGGAAACGGATCTTTTCCTACAACAAATACCATTAATGCTTTAACCTATTTTAAAAATGTGGCAACGGCACTTAATAAACCTATTGTTGTCAATATGAGTATTGGTGGCCAGAGTAGTGCTCATGATGGAACTTCAAGCCATGAAGTAGCGGTTAATAGCTTTACCACTTCAGGAGCGGGAAGAGTTGTTGTGATTTCAGCAGGTAATGATTACGGAGCTAATCTTCACAGAAAAGTTGATATTGCAGCCGGTGCGGCACAGACATATAACTTTACCGTAGCAAGCAACACTTCCGCAGCTTCAGTATTCTCATTTATTATGTATGCCAATGACAATACTCCCGTTACTGCAAAATTAACCACTCCGGACGGGCAGCAGTATACGCAGAATATCAGTACAAACACCGCTCATACTATATTAGGAGGAGGTCTTACCGCAACCATGTACAACTATTGGAGTAACGACAACAATAAAAGATATGTACAGTTGGTAGTTACCAGAACTTCAGGGACCACTAATGTTCAGGGGAATTATTCATTGGAAATTACCAACAATGGAACTCAGCAGATCACAGCCCACGGCTGGTTGTATAGTCAGGGAGTGCAAACCACCTTACAAAACGGAGATAATGAATATATTGTAGGAAGCCCGGGAAATGCTTCTAATGCTATTACGGTAGCATCATATATGGGAAGACCAAGTTGGTATAGTACGGGAGCTTATTCTACCACAACCCCACAGGAATCTATCTCTTCATTCAGTTCACAGGGACCAAGAGTGGATGGGGTTCAAAAGCCGGATATCGCAGGTTCAGGCCAGAATGTTATTTCATCAAGATCCAGCAATTCTGCTCCCGCAGCAACAGACATTATTTCAGGCACCAATTATTACGTGAAAAACCAGGGGACAAGTATGTCTTCACCGGGAGTAGCTGGAGCAGTAGGGTTATTACTGCAGGCTAATCCTTCATTGACGGCAGCACAGGTGAAAGCCCGTCTTACAGCTAATGCAAGAATGGATGGTGCCACCGGTGTCGTTCCGAATATGAGATGGGGATATGGTAAATTGGATATCTATAAAGCTGTTACTGATGAAATAGGATGTGTGAAATCCAATTTTGAAACAGTAAGTTACGATGAGCCATACATTGTAGCCAATACAGAATTTAATTATTATTTTGATAATATGGCTCTTGCGGTAAGATATACGCCTACATTAACAGGGAAACTGGGAGGGTTCTCATTTGTATCAGGGTCTTCAATTCCTTCAGATATCCCGGTGGATATTCAGATCAGAAAGGTAGATGCTAACGGAAATCCCGGAGATATTATTGCTACTAAAACCATTACTTCATGGCTTAATAATATTCAGAGATATACCTGGAATTACATCAATCTTTCAGATTTGAATGTACAGATGGTAACCGGAAAAGAATTTTATATTGTTGTTAATGGATTAGGAGGAAGAATTGCCATGAAAGCAGAGAATGCTGTACTGAATAGCAGATCTAAAACTTCTACTGACGGTACTACATGGACTTCAAGAACATTTGATCTTAAAATGAGAGCGGTAATCTATGAAAATGTTGCTGAAGTAAAGAATTTAGCAACTTCTAACCAGACGAAAACCAGTACGGTGGCGAATGGCTATAACTACTTTACAAATTCCTGCCAGCTTATCTCAAGGCTAGAAAAAGAAACAGCCAGTACAGTAACAGGAAATGTAACCTCAAAAGTATGGGTAGATAATGCACAGCCAAATTATGTTGCAAGAAGATATGAAATCAATTCAGATGCAAATACTACGACGGCTACCGGAAAAGTAACTTTATATTTCAAGCAGAGTGATTTTGATGCTTATAATCTGACTAATGGAGTGAAATTACCTACTTCACCCACTGATGTTGCTAACAAAGCCAATCTTCTTATTGAAAAATATAGCGGAACAAGTACTACAGGAACCGTAGCTTCTTTTGGAGGAACCGCCACAGTTATTACTCCTGATATAGCAGATATTATCTGGAATGATACCTACCAATACTGGGAAGTGAGTTTTCAGACGACTGGTTTTGGCGGATATTTTGTTAAAACAGGAACAACATTAGGGACAGCGGATGTTAAAATAAATTCAGAAGTGAACATCACTCCGAATCCTGCAAAAGATTTTGTAAACGTGTCGTTAGGCAGATATTCTAAAGGTGCAGTAAGTGTTTATGATGTTTCTGGGAAACTGATTAAAACCGTTAATGTAGATAAGAACTCCGGTAGAATTGATGTTTCTGAATTTGTAAGAGGAACATACCTGTTTACCATTACATTGGAGGATAACACAAAAATCACAAAAAAAGTAATGAAGCAATAAATCTTCATCTATGATATTCAATGAAAAGCAGCAGTTTTTATAATTGCTGCTTTTTTTATATTTGCTGTAAAATAAGATTCATGTCAGGTAAGTTTTTTTGGAGTTTTCTTTTATTATTAACAATGACTTTTCAAAGTTTTACGGAGCGTGGGACTTTTCACCCCTATCACGTAGGATCTGTTGAAATTAATTATAATTCAAAATCCAGAACCTTTGAAGTAACCGGAAGATTCTTTCTTGATGACATGGAAAATGGCCTGGGGAAGAAATATGGAGGTGCTTTTCATTTTAATGACGAAAAATATAAGGCGAAACTGAATGATGCCCTGCAGAAATATTGTTCAGAATATTTCAGGCTAAAGGCTGATAATAAATTTTTAAAAGTAAATTATATCGGTTATGAAGAAGATCAGGAATCTGTAGATATCTTTCTTGAGTCAGAACCTGTAGCTACTCCTAAAAAAGTAGAAACTGCCGTAAGTTTTCTGTATAATCTTTTTGATGATCAGATCAATATTGTTCATATTATTGTAAACGGACAAAGAAACAGTGAAAAACTTACCTATCCTAACCGCTATCTGTATAAACAGTTCTGAGAATATTAATTTTCCAGCTGAAGCAACGTATTAATTCCTTTTGCGTGGGCCAGCAGATCAGGAAAAAAATCATCGTAACACTGCTGAAGATGATCTTTGTTCTTTAAAAAAGCTTCAAAAACGGGAATATCCTTATCGAGGTACTTTGCTTTATTCAAAACATTCTGAATGCTGAATTTAATTCCCCAGTCTTCACGGTAATTATAAAGCCAGTCATCATGCTCCATTTTTACAAGCATCTTTTTGAAATTTTCAGGAAGCCATTGTTCATAGGCATTTAAAACACGATAAACTTTAAGGGAATGCGCTTTCCATTCCGGAAGAGAATTCAGAGAAAGATCCTTGGCTACAAAATGATCCATCGAGACATCTACAAACGCACCTGCATACAGCCTTACCAATGGAGCGAATACCTTTTTGGCTTCATGAATGGCAGGATGAGAATCAGTGTAAGTATCAATAGCTCTGTGCAGGGTAATTCCGTCCTGAATTTCCTTCGGGAAAGAAAAACGATCTCTGTTGCGGATGAAATCTTCGAGAAATTGCCCCACGATCTGCCCGTCAGTAAAAGAAAGAAAAGAATGAGCCAGATAATTCATAATTTAAAGGTATGAATTAAATGTGGATAGTGAAAGGTGAAAAGTGAATTCGCTTCGCTTGTGAATTTTTTATCGTGATATTAATTGACCATTGACTTGCGAAGCAAAATTGACCATTCACTCTAGAACAGTCTCTCATGAAAATCCTCAATTTTACTCACTTCTTCAATCTTGATTCCAAATTTTCTTTTCGGGATTTTATTAAGATTGGATACAAATATTTTCTCATACCCCAATTTCTCAGCCTCAGTAATTCTCTGCTCAATCTGTGCTACCGGACGAATTTCGCCACTTAATCCGATTTCTCCGGCAAAACAGTAATGTTCAGAAATAGCAATATCTTCATTGGAAGAAAGAACAGAAGCAATGACTGCCAGATCCAGTGCCGGATCATCTGTTTTTATTCCTCCGGTAATATTCAGGAAAACGTCTTTTGCTCCCAATTGAAAACCAGCTCTTTTTTCCAGTACGGCCAAAAGCATATTCAGCCTTTTGGAATCAAAACCGGTGCTGCTTCTTTGAGGAGTACCATAAACGGCAGTACTTACCAATGCCTGTATTTCAAGAAGCATCGGCCTGTTTCCTTCCAGAGTTACCGCAACAGAGTTTCCTGAAAGTTCCTCAAACTTCTTGGTAATCAGTATTTCCGAAGGGTTTTTAATTTCTTTTAATCCCTGGGAAATCATTTCATAAATTCCAATTTCGGAGGTAGAACCAAAACGGTTTTTATTAGCTCTCAATAATCTGAACAGATGATTTCGGTCTCCATCAAAATTCAGAACAACATCTACCATGTGCTCCAGTACTTTTGGTCCGGCAATTTGGCCGTCTTTGGTAATATGTCCTACAAGAAAGACAGGCGTATTGTTTTCTTTGGCATATTTGATGATCTCATTGGAGCATTCCCGGATTTGGGATACGGTTCCCGGGGAACTTTCTATCAATTGAGACTGCAGCGTTTGAATGGAATCAATGATCATGAAATCCGGCTCCAGTTTTTTGGCCTCATGAAGGATTTTTTCCAATGATGTTTCTGTGAAAAGGAAACAGTTCGGATTTTGAATATCCGTAAGTCTGTCTGCTCTCATTTTGATCTGAGAAGCACTTTCTTCACCAGAAACATAGAAAACTTTTTTCTTCATTTTCAAAGCAAGCTGAAGCAGAAGGGTAGATTTTCCGATGCCCGGTTCGCCACCAATCAAAGTTACAGACCCCAAAACGATGCCGCCTCCTAAAACACGGTTCAGTTCTTCAGAAGGGGTTTTTATCCTAGGTTCTTCGCTGGTTTCTACTTCAACAATATTGATAACATGTTGTTTCGTTTTTGAAAAAGGAGGAGTTTTATGAGAAGGTTTCTCTACAACCTCTTCTACTAAAGTGTTCCATTCTCCACAGTTTTTACATTGTCCCAGCCATTGAGGATACTGGGTTCCGCAGTTTTGACAGAAATATGCTGTTTTCAGTTTTGCCATACTGCGAAGTTATAAAAAAGCATTTTTTTTTCAGAATGTAAATGAGTTTAATATAAAAAAACTAATACGTCTGCGATAGAAATATCTTTCATATCTTAGCCTGATTCAATTAAAATATTAATGTAAAATATCATTACAATGAAAAAAGTATTTTTATCTTTCGTGTTTGTGCTGTTAAGTGTTGTAGCTTTTGCACAGGGAACCTGGCAGGTAGACCAGATGCATTCATCGGTTAACTTTAATATCAAGCATATGGGGATTAGTTTTGTACAGGGAAGGTTTGATAAATTTGACGGAAAAGCAGCCACTGGTGGTGCTAATCTGGATAATGCTGATTTAAACTTTTCTATCAGTGTTCCTAGTATTAATACCGGAGTGGATATGAGGGACAGACATCTTATCAGCGAAGAGTTTTTCGATGTTGCCAAATACCCTACGATTGAATTTAAGAGCTCTTCCGTTACAAAAGATAAAAACAATAACTATATCGTTAAAGGGAAACTAACCATGAAGGGAGTAGAGAAAGAAATCACTGCTCCGGTTACATTGGGTGGGATTACAAAAAATAAAGATGGAAAAGAGGTCATGGGAATTCAGACAAAATTTACAGTAAACCGTCTGGATTATGGAATCAAATATGACCCATCAGGAGCAGGTATCGCGAAAGATGTTGAGGTAACTGCTTATTTTGAGCTTGTAAAGCAATAATATTTCAACGTATAAAATATAAAAGGTTTTCCATGTGAGTGGAAAACCTTTTTTGCTGATAGATGAAAATCCTTTTGGTTATGGCTTTGTTTCATTTGTTTATATCAATCTTAATAAAAAATTTTATCTGGTTTTATAGTTGTTTGAGGGATGTTTTATCATTTTCAAAATGTAAAAGATTGCTTTGTATTTCTTTTTCCCCTAACTTTGCACAAACCTAATCTAATGAGTAAAAAGAATACAAAGTACATCTTTGTGACAGGAGGTGTAACTTCATCTTTGGGAAAGGGAATCGTTTCTGCTTCTCTGGGACTTCTACTAAAATCACGCGGCTTTAATGTAACGATCCAAAAATTAGATCCTTATATCAATATCGACCCAGGAACTTTGAATCCTTATGAGCACGGAGAGTGTTATGTGACTGAAGATGGTGCAGAGACGGATCTGGATTTAGGCCACTACGAGCGTTACCTTGATGCTCCTACATCCCAAAACAACAACGTTACTACAGGAAAAATTTACCAGACTGTAATTGAAAAAGAAAGAAAAGGAGATTTCCTAGGAAAAACAGTTCAGGTAATTCCTCATATTACTAACGAAATCAAACGTAGAATTAAAATCCTTTCAAAACAGAACTACGATATCATTATTACTGAGATCGGAGGAACTGTAGGGGATATCGAATCTTTGCCATACATTGAAACTGTTCGTCAGTTGAAGTGGGAATTGGGAGAGAGCAATTCTATGGTGATTCACCTTACTTTACTGCCTTATCTGGCTTCAAGTGGAGAATTGAAAACAAAACCATCCCAGCACTCCGTTCGTCAGTTGATGGAAAGCGGAATTATGGCTGATGTTTTGGTTTGTAGAACAGAACATAAGATTCCTAAAGATCAGAGAGCAAAATTAGCTCAGTTCTGTAACGTTCCTTTAGATAACGTTATCGAATGTAAAGATCTTGAAACGATTTATGAAGTTCCAATGTATCTTCAGAAGCAGAATTTCGATGATGTAGTTTTGAAAGAACTGGATCTGAAAAGCGATAAAGATGCTGATCTTAAAGACTGGAAGAATTTCCTTAAAAAATTCCAGAACCCTAAGAAAACTGTTGAAATTGCATTGGTTGGAAAATATGTTTCCCTTCAGGATTCTTATATCTCTATTGCTGAAGCATTCAAACATGCAGGTGCTGACCTTGAAACTGAAGTAAAAGTAAGATGGGTATACAGTGGAGATATTACGGAAGAAAATATCAAAGATACACTGAAAGGTGTGAATGGTATCCTTGTAGCTCCAGGTTTTGGAGACAGAGGAATTGAAGGAAAAGTTCTTACTGCAAAATATGCAAGAGAAAATAAAATTCCAATGTTGGGAATCTGTTTAGGAATGCAGATTATGACGATTGAATTTGCAAGAAATGTTTTAGGACATACCAAAGCAAACTCTATGGAATTTGATACCGCTACTCCTGATCCTGTAATTTCTTTGATGGAAGAACAGAAAAATGTAGTAGATAAAGGAGGAACAATGCGTCTTGGAGCATGGAAGTGCTCATTGAAAAACGGTTCTAAATTATACGATATCTACGGAAACAAAAATATCTCTGAAAGACACCGTCACCGTTATGAATTCAATAGTGATTATCTTCAGGAATTTGAAAAGAATGGTTTCCTTGCTACAGGTACCAACCCTGAAACAGGTTTGGTAGAAGCGCTGGAACTACCTGATCATCCATTCTATGTGGGAGTTCAGTATCACCCGGAATATAAGAGTACGGTAGCAACACCGCATCCGCTATTCAGAGCTTTCATCAAAGCTTGCGAAAAGAAATAAGGTAAAATTTTATCATAAACGTCTACCCATAAACTCAGGCTGATTATTCTCAGCTTGAGTTTATTATATAGTAACAACGTAAAGCATAGAGTTTTGATAAAAAAACAGTATTTTTGTCAGCTCAAATTATGTACACCCGTACGTACATTTTAAATTTAAAATTTTAATATAAAATAAAATGCAACAAAACAACGGAATCGATAAGAAGCAAATGATTAGTTTCGCGGTTTTATGCCTTGTTCTCTTCGGTTTTATGTTCTATTTCCAGAACAAACAAACGAAAGAAGCGGAGTTGAAAGCTCAGGAGCAGAAAACGGAACAGGCAAAAAATGCCGTAAAGCAAACTCAGGCAAGCAATATCAATCCAAATGTAACTCCTAATGCAATCCAGACAGCAAGTCTTGGAAATAACGAATTAAAACTTGAATTTTCAAGCTTAGGAGGACAGGTTTCCAAAGTAGAACTTTTAAATTATAAAGCCTACAACCACAAAACAGACAATGCAGATCAGCCGCTTTATCTGATCACTAAGAATAACTCAAACTACGGTTTTCAGTTTAAAGATAAAACAGGAAAAATCGTTAATACTAAAGATTTAGTTTTCTCACCAGCTGTTAATGGAAATGCGGTAACCTTAACTGCAGATTACAATGGTGCTGTCATTCAATTCATTTACACGCTATTACCCAAATATACTCTGGATTTTAAAGTAAGAACTCAGGGGCTTTCTAAAATTACTTCTGATAATAAAGCAGATTTTATCTGGGATTATAATGTAAGAAATCTGGAAAAAGGTAGAGCTCAGGAGCAGTCTCACTCAGAATTTTCTTATGCTTTCAATAATTATAAAGATTATGATTATGATGGGAGAACCACAATGGAAGAAGAAAAAGAAACCCTTAACTGGATTGGTGTAAAGCAGCAGTTTTTCTCTTCAGTAATCGAAGCTAAAAACGGATTTACCCAAAGTAAAGGAAACCAGGAAAATGTTGAAGAAGGAGAGTATTTGAAGAAATTCAACTATGAAGGTTTCGTTCAAATGACTGGAAGTGAGCTGAACCAGGATTTCACATGGTATTTTATGCCATTGGATTTGCCATTGCTTAAATCTTACGATAAGAATTTTGATGAAATTCTTCCTTTAGGCTGGTCGTTTATCGGAGCAATGAACCGTTATTTCTTCATGTGGTTATATAGCATTATTGCTGCATGGGGATTATCAGCAGGTTGGGTAATTTTTGTAATGACGATCATTGTGAAACTGATCCTTTCACCAATTATGTATAAGCAGCACAAGCTAAGTGCAATGATGAAGGTGATCCGTCCGGAAATTGACGAAGTGAATGCCAAATTTAAGGATGCAGATCCAATGAAGAAACAGCAGGCCACAATGGAAGTGTACAGAAAAGCCGGAGTGAATCAGATGGCTGGATGTTTACCGGCATTAGTTCAGATTCCTATCTTCTATGCTTTGTTCCGTTTCTTCCCGAACTTTATTGATCTTAGAGGCCAAGGGTTCTGGTTTGCCAAAGATTTGACAGCGTATGATGATTTGATCAAGCTTCCGTTTAAAGTTCCTTTCCTTGGAGACCACTTAAGTATTTTCGCTTTAGCCTGTACAGTTGTTATTTTAATCTATACTGTTATGACATCAGGAAATATGCAACAGCCTCAACAGGAAGGAATGCCAAATATGAAGGTGTTAATGTATATCTTTCCGATTACATTCCTGTTCTTCCTTAATACTTCGGCTTCAGGACTTTCATGGTATTATTTTGTATCGAATGCGATTAACATCCTAATCATCCTTGTTATTAAGTATTTGATCCTGGATGAAAAGAAAATCCATGCCCAGATTCAGTCTAATAAGGAAAAACCGAAAGCAGAAGGCAAATTCCAGAAGAGAATGAGAGAAATGATGGAGAAGGCTCAGGAGCAGCAAAAAGCTCAGGAACAACAAAGAAATAAGAAGAAATAATTCTTAAACTATAAGCTAAAAAAGAGAAGCAATTTTAATAATTGCTTCTCTTTTTTTTATTTGAAATTATTTTTAGAAAGATTTTCAATTTCTATCCGATATCTGCTCATTTAATAATTGAAAATAGATGTTTTTCAATCATATTTAAGTCTGAAAGACTGTCTGTGATATCGGGTCGGTCCATGTTTAATAAGCGCTTCCTGATGTTTTTTTGTGGCATAGCCAAAATTGGTGTCCCAACCATATTCAGGATGTTCTTCATGAAGTTGAATCATCAACTTGTCCCTATAATTTTTGGCAAGAATAGAGGCTGCAGCAATAGATAAAACCTTGGAGTCTCCTTTGATAATGCATTGATGCGGGATGTAGTTATAAGGATGAAATTTATTTCCATCCACCAAAATAAGCTCAGGAGTTATTGTCAGTTGATCCAAAGCACGGTGCATTGCATGAATACTTGCATTAAGAATATTATGTTCGTCAATAAAAGAAGGTGGTAATTCTGCGATAGCATAGTTTTTCACATTATCTTTGATGTAACTATCCAGTTCCATACGCGTTTTGAACGTTAATTTTTTGGAATCATTCACCAGGTTTTGTTTGAAGTCATCATCTAAAATTACCGCTGCAGCTACCACCGGACCACTTAAACATCCTCTTCCTACTTCATCACATCCGGCCTCAATATAAAGATTTGACCAGTTTTTTATTAGCTCCATGAATTGTATCTATACTGCAAAAATATAAAATTTTGAAGGAAGAGGTTTTGGATGTTTTTTATTTTATTCTTACTTCAACAAAAGATAATATTGTGATTATGTAGAATGTACAGAGAAGACTGTAGTCTGCTTTAAATAACCGATATACTATATATAGGATGATTTTTAGAAGTTTAGGTTTAATTATTAGGATGAGGAGAAAAGTGGATTCGAATTGATATTGGCTAAATTGGGTTTAGGTTTATTTTTTCAATTTGGAACTCAATCTTATTTTGAAACAGAAAAATTTATCTAGCTCTGGTAAAGAAACTTTAATACATTTTATCGCTTTTATGCATTTTTTTTGTTTAAAAAATGAAATATTTCTTCACTTGTAGAAATATGCTTTGCATAGTATCGTTTATTGATCTTCTTTCATTTCTAAATCTTAAATCTTTAATTCATTGATATTCAATTTATTTTCATTCATAATTAAATTTGTAATATAGATTATATCAATTTAATCGATTGTTATTATTTCTTAAAAAAAAATAAGTTTTAAATGTTGCGTTTTTGTTAAATCTTTTGTTTTTAACTTATTTTAATAATTTATTGTCTTGTTTTTTTTGAAAATATTGAATAAGTTGTAATTTTTTCACATTTTGCTTTGTGATATTAAGAAAGTTTTACAAATTTGTAAGGTCACAAAAATTAATTTGATATGAAGAAACTAACAGCAAGTCTTCTTGTTCTAGTAATGTCTTCTTCGATAGCTGTCGCTAACGCCCAGCAAAAGAATGACACTATTAAAACAAAAGAAATTGAGGGGGTGGTTGTAACCGCACTCGGGATTAAAAGAGAGAAAAAATCTCTTGGTTATGCTTCTGAAGAAGTTAAAGCTGCGGAATTAACTGGTGGAACTACTAATACCGGAAACGTCGCATCTCTTCTTTCAGGTAAGGTAGCCGGACTACAGGTAAATACTAATAACAACTTTGGCGGATCTGCAAACCTTTTGATCAGAGGATATAAATCTTTGTCAGGAGGTTCTCCACTTATTGTAATTGATGGTTCACCAGTTAACAATAATACGGTAACCGGATCTACATTCGATTATGGTAACTTCCTTTCGGATATCAATCAGGAAGATATTGAATCTGTCAACGTATTGAAAGGTGCTGCTGCATCAGCTTTATATGGTGAAAGAGGAAGTGATGGTGTAATCCTTATTGTAACAAAAAGTGGAAGAGGAAATAATGACGGAAGCTGGGGGGTTACTTTAAACTCAGGAATTACAGCTGGATTCATTGATAAATCTACTTTCCCTACCTATCAAAAAAAGTATGGAGCAGGATACGGTGGCCAGTCATGGAACGAAGATCCGGGACCTGGAGGTTACAATTATGCTAACTTTGTAGATGACGCATCTTACGGACCTGCATTTAATCCCAACCAATTGGTTTACCAATGGGATTCATTTGATCCTTCTTCTCCAAATTATGGAAAAGCTACACCTTGGGTTGCTGCGAAAAACGGCCCTATTAAATTCTTTGAAACACCAGTCACATATATTAATACGATTACCATTGAAAAAGGAAACAAGACTTCGAATCTTTCCTTATCATATTCCAATATGCTTTCTAATGGTTTGATGCCTAACTCTGAACTTAAAAAGAATACAATTTCAGCGAAATTTAATCACGATTTTACGGATAAATTACATGCTTCTGTTTTTACAACTTTAACTCTGCAAGACACAAAAGGACGTAATGAAACAGGATATTCTGATAACGTAGTTACTGGCTTCAGACAGTGGTGGCAGACCAACGTAGATGTATTGGCATTAAGAGATGCTTATGCTAACAATGGAAATAGCAACTTTTCTTGGAACAGATCTACAGCGGCTGATGGAACTCCTCAATATTGGAACAATCCATATTTCCAGAGATATCAGAATTATCAGTCTGATGACAGGACTAGGATATTCAGTTATGCACAGTTAAAATATGATGTTTCCAAAAATTTTGGAATTACCGGTAAATTATCTTATGATGATTTGCAAATGGTTGTAGAAGAGAGATTAATGAATGGATCACTTCCTCAGGCATTTGGTGCATCCGGACTTAATGTAAGTTCGGGATATGCAAGAACCAATGTGAAAAATACTGAGATCAACTTTGATTTATTTGCTAACTACAAGGTTGATATTACTTCAGACCTAAGTGTTAGCGGTATTGCAGGTGGGAATGTTAGAAGAAATCTTGTGGATAACATTTTTATGAGTACAGAAGGTGGTTTATCTAAACCTGGGCTTTTTGCTATATCCAACTCTATAAGAACGATACTTCCGCCAGATGAGAATTATGCAAAATGGGTTACTTCCAGTTTATATGCAACAGCATCATTTGGATATAAAAACTTCTTGTTTGTTGATGGAACTTACCGTGTAGACCAATCGTCTAACTTACCAAAAGGTAATAATAGCTATGGATATCCTTCAGTTACAGGAGCTGTTATTCTATCAGAGTTTGTAAAACAACCATGGTTAAGTTTCTGGAAATTGAGAGCAAACTACGCTGAAGTAGGTTCTTCTACTAACAATTACAGATTGGTAAATACTTTCAAAGCTAGAGGTGAAGGTCTGTTTGATCAACCTTATTTCCTTGCTAATCCAAACTTGAAACCTCAGAGATCTAAGGAAACTGAATTCGGTATGGAAGCACAATTCTTCAAAAACAGATTAGGTTTTGATGTTGCAATTTATAAAACCAGAACATTTGATCAGATTATCAATTTACCAGTCTCTTCTGCAACAGGATATAGAACATTCCTTGTAAATGCAGGACAGATTGATAATAAAGGTATCGAAGTACAGTTAAACGGTACTCCATTTAAAACAAATAATTTTACATGGGATGTAAACGTGAATTGGTCTAAAAATGAGAATAAAGTTATTGCATTAAATGGTGATTCCCAGAATTACTTAATGGCGAGTTATCAAGGTGGGGTTTCTCTTAACGCACGTGTGGGAGAATCTTTTGGAGCTTTGGTAGGATCAGATTATGTATATAATGCAAACGGAGATAAAGTAATTGATCCAGCTACAGGCCGTTATTTAAGAAATAATAATCAGGTTATTGGAAATATTACACCAGATTGGGTAGGTGGTATCAGAAACAGCTTCCGTTATAAAGATTTCTCAGTAAGTTTCCTTATTGATGTGAAAAAAGGAGGAGATGTATTCTCCACTGATATGTATTACGGATTAGCAACTGGTCTTTATGCAGAAACTGCTGACTATAGAGAAGGTGGATTCGTACATCCGGGTGTTAATCCAAATGGTAATGTAAATACAACGCCTACTATTAATCCGGGATCATTTGGTAACGTAGATGGATATAGAAGAATGCCAAATAAAAGATTCGTTTATGATGCATCTTATGTGAAACTTAGAGAAGCAAGTATAGGTTATAACCTTCCTAAATCTGTTTTGGCTAATACAGCTATTCGTGATGCAAAAATTTCAATTGTTGGGAGAAATCTTTGGATTATCCACAAAAACTTACCTTATGCAGATCCGGAAGCGGGTACAGGAAATGGTTTAGCATCTAAAGGTAATTCTATTGGAGTACTGCCTACTACTCGTGACATTGGAATTGATATAACTTTAAAATTCTAGAAAATGAAAAAAATATTTTTAATTATAGGTTTAGCTTCATTATCGTTAACTTTTACATCATGTGAAAGAGACATTACGTCACTGAACGAAGACCCTAAACACCCAACTGAAGTCCCTTCAGGAGTACTTTTTGCCAGTGCTGAACATGCACTTCTTGACCAGCTATTGTCTGCCAATGTAAACCGTAACATTACCAGGTTTTTTACCCAACAGTGGTCAGAAACTACTTATACTGATGAGACGAACTATGATATGGTGACGAGACCAATTCCAAGGAATCATTATAACCGTATGATGGCATCTGCATCAGCTACAATTAATTCTCCGGGAGTATTATCTGCATTAAGAGATGCCAGGAGGTTTCTTGAGAGCGAAGGATTAGATCCCGTTACTAAAAATAACAATATTGCTATGATTGAATTAGTAAATGTTTACGCATGGGCTAATTTGGTTGACACATATGGTGATATCCCTTATTTTGGAGCATTGAAAGCTACCGCTGAAAATCCGGGAAGTGCGGAAATTCCTTATGATGATGCAAAAACAGTGTATCTGGATCTTATCAAAAGAATTGATGCCGCTGTTGCTATGATTAATACTTCTGGTAGTGGATATGACAAGGATTTGATCTACAAAGGAGATATGACTAAATGGAAAAAAATGGGTAATTCTTTGAAGTTTAGAATGGCGGTAACATTGGCAGATAGTGATCCTGCATTGGCTAAAACTTATGCTGAAGCAGCATATAATGCGGGGCTATTTACTGACAAGTTAGATAATTTCGGCCTTCAGACATTTCCTTCAGGATTATTGTCTAATCCAGTGTATCAGGATGTAATTCAATCAGGTAGGAATGACTTTATTCCTTCGGATGTTCTTGTGGACTTTATGAATAATACATCTGATCCAAGAAGAGCTGCATGGTTTACAACTGTTAATGGTAATTATGTTGGTGGGGTATATGGTGATCAGAACATCTTTAGTAGTTATTCTCACTTTACAAATCTTATTTCAGGTGAAAATGCACAAGGCTTTTTATTAGATTTTTCTGAAATTCAGTTTTTAAGAACTGAAGCCGCTGCAAGAGGATTTAGTGTTGGTGATACTGCCGCTAATCTATATCAATCTGCAATTAAAGCATCAATGGCTGAGTATGGTATTACTGAAGCTACTGCAAATACTTTTATAGCTGCCAATCCATATAATGCTGCCAACTGGAAAAAATCTGTTGGTGAGCAAGCTTGGATAGCAATGTTCAATAAAGGGTTCCAAGCATGGAATTTTGCAAGAAGACTGGACTTCCCTGTATTTGTAAATCCTGGGGGATCTGTAGTAGAATCTGTACCAGTAAGAATGAAATATTCTGATCAGGAATATCTTCTTAACGCTAAGAATGTGAATGCTGCAGCTTCAAAGATTGGAGGTGACAAAGTATCCACAAAAATATTTTGGGATAAATTTTAAATTAAATAATAATTCTTCAAACCTAGGAGTAGGTTTGAGGAATATAAAAACATTTATATGAGATTTTTTATAGGAATTGTTCTTTTAATAAGTGTTGCATCATGTTCCAATGATGACGACCGTGCAGTTGAAAATGAAAGTGTAAGTATTAATGGGACTTGGAAACCATATAAATATGAGTTTAGAGGTAAAGATGTCATGTTGAGTGACTGTGAAAAGAAAGGAGTTATATTTATAAATCCTGATTTCTCGGGATCTTATGAAAGATATGATTTGTCTTCTTCTTCCGGAAACTGTAATCTTTTTGATTCTTTTGGAGGAAAATGGGCCTTTGATAAAATGTATCAAACATTAACCCTTACCTATACAGAAGCTGGAGTTTCCAAAACAATGAAAAAAGAAATTGATTCCTATTCCAATACTGAGCTCAGAATTAATGACAATAGTAAAAACCTGGATAATACGCCTGGAAATGACGAAGCTATCCTTGTTTTCAGAAAAGAATAAATATTTCTTATTTATGACTAGTCCTGAAAAAGGTTGACTAGTTTAATATTTCAAATATACTTAAATCAGAGTAGGAATTTTCCTATTCTGATTTTGTTTTTTGTATGTTTTTAATTTTACGTTATTTTTCATATGCACTTG
>NZ_LUVZ01000045.1 GCF_001593385.1 Chryseobacterium cucumeris
ATCTTTATATCTTTCGCTTTTCAACGAAGCAATCTCTCTGTCAGTGTCGCTCCGTATTTGCGAGTGCAAAAGTAAAACTTTATTTTTTAATGACCAAATGTTTTTGAAGAAAATTTTAAAGTTTTTTTAAGTAACCTTAATCCTTCTCAAAACCTTAATCTCTCTACTCCTGCGCTCCCTCTAATTGGGACTGCAAAGATACAAACTCTTTTTAAACTGGCAACTTTTTTTTCAAAAAGTTTTAAAGTTTTTTTCGTCCGTCTCTTTTTGGAAGTAATATCGTTTCTGCCCAGCTAAAGGCTCTTCTGCGCTACTGAATGTCTTTCGTTTTTCAGTGGGGCAAAGATAGTAACTTCATACAACGCAAAACAAGTTTATTTAACATAAATTTCATATTCGGATAGGTTTTTATCCTAATCAGCTGGAAGGCAGAGAGAAAAATTTTAAACATTTGTTTGGAGGAGTAGACGAGAGGGGATTATTCGGCCGATGAGATGTGGGATTTTGGGGGTGGAACATCAAATAAGGTATCTATAATAATAAGGTGCAGGTTTGAATTGAATTCAAATGGAGGGAGTATCTTTATTAAATGGGATTCATTTGACTAAGCTCAGGATTATAGCCCGTTCCCTATTGATATATATAATAAGATAAGGGAAGATTTTCAATAAAGCCTGTAAAAAATGTGACTGGAAATACATTTGAGCTAAAGCTCAGTACAAAGATTATATAAAAGAACGGGCTGAAGCCCGTTCCTATTGTTGATTTATATAGGCCAAAACCTACAATTGTTTAGTATAGAATGTTTCTAATGTTTGATTTCCTTATATATTAAGCTCAAAAACTCAGCGTAGGACTTCTCCAGGCCAATAATATCCCCGGATTTCAGATTCAAACCTCCTACTCCTGAGTTATCTGGTTTTACTTTTAGAGAAGAAACCTGAAAATAGAGGTTGTCATCATTAGCTTTTGGCTGAACTTTCACCGTAGAGCCTAAAAGTTTTTTGGTTGAGATGGTATAAATTTCTCCCGGGACAATTTTTAATTTTAAAAAAGATCTTGGAGAGATTGTATAATCTTTACGGTTGATGTTGATCTTTTGATCTTTTTCAGAAGAGGCAAATATATACATCTCACCATGTTTAGCTGCTAGTTTTTCTTTGGGTGTATAATATAAAGCGATTTTATAATTGGCAGCATTGAATGCCTGAGGTGTACCATCAACATTTTCGAAAGGTTTTAATTCGAATGTATTGGCACCAATCTCTTTTGCTTTTTTATATACCAGAGAAAATACGAGTGCATCATCTTTTGAAAAACCCTGTACTTCTACTTCTCCTAAATAAATAGCATCTGCTACGGCTTCTTTTCTTAGTAAGAATTTATCTGAGTTGTCATTTGTTTTTTCAACTCTGGTCATATAAACATTTTGTGCGCTCCACAACTGGATACATAACATGGAAAAGAGGATTGCAATATTTTTCATATATATAGTATTAGTGTGAAAGGATATCGACACATTCTTCAAGACTGTTTTCCCAATGTTTAGGTTCTATTTTGTAAACTTCCTCTATTTTATCCAAAGACATGGTACTTCTTACAGGTCTTTGGGCAGGTGTTGGGTACTGTTCGGTTGTTAATGGATTTAATTTTATTGATGATTTTGAAAATTCAGCAATTTTTCTGGCAAATTCAAACCAGGTTGTCTCCGGATAGTTTGAGAAGTGGAAAATCCCATAGGTTTTCTGTGGCGTTTCAATAATCCTCATAATAGCTTCTGCCAAATCGTTTGCGTTAGTAGGCTGCCCAAACTGATCAGCAACGATTCCCAGCTCTTCTTTTTGAGAGAAAAGATTTAACATTGTTTTCACAAAATTCTTATTAAATTCAGAATACAGCCATGAAGTTCTTAGGATGATTGTTTTTGGATTAATTTCCAGAGCAAGCTCTTCTCCTTCTCTTTTTGATGCACCATATACTCCTATCGGGTTTGTAAAATCATCTTCAGAGTATGGAAGATTTGTGGTACCATCAAAAACATAATCTGTAGAAACATGAATCAGAACAGATTTATAATCTGCGCATGCCTGAGCAAGATGAGCTACTCCACCAGCATTTACGGCAAAGGCTTTTTCTTTTTCTTTTTCCGCCAGATCAACTGCGGTATATGCAGAGGCATTGATGCAATAATCAGGTTTGTTATCATAAAAGAAATCATTCACCTGCTCTTCATTGGTAACATCTAAAATGGATGAGTCTGTAAATAAGAATTCATATAGATGTTCAAAATCCGGAGCAATCTTTTTTATGCAGTTTCCTAATTGTCCGTTACTCCCTATTACTGCTATTTTTTTCATTTGTTTATTATTAATTTTTAAATTGGGACCTTCAACAAGAAGTAGGTTTAAGAGTTCTTGGCATTCTGAGATCTTAAGAACTTCACTCTTGACTGGAAGTCTTTTTGGATAAGATCTACATAAAATTTATCAAAAATTTCTTTGATATCTTCGGGATGAACTTCAGATTTTCTTGTTTTGACATTAAAATAAATAACGGTTACCCAAAGTACAGCATGAATTGTTTTTTCATCAAGGCTTTTCATCAGAATTTCGACTTTTGCTGTTCTATCCTGTACATCGATGGTCTTGCTGCTGATCACTACCTGCGTATTATATCTTACTTCTTTCAGATAGGCTATTTCATTTTGAATAGCAATCCAGGTACAGCCGGTTTGCTTGGTATATTCTTCATAGGTAAATCCATAAAATGTTTCTACATGATCTTCCCGGGCATTGAACATATACTCAAGATATTTTACATTATTCAAATGTCCGATTGGATCACAGTCACTAAACCTAACTTTGACCGTAGTTGATACTTCTTTTTCCATTCGGCAAAAATAAAAAAACCACCTCTAAAAGAGGTGGTTAGTTTTATAAATCTTTGTTAATTTGCTGAAATTATTGAATTCCTAGTTCTTTCTTCACAGCTGGAGTAGCGTCTGGTCCTGCTTTATAAAGGAATGCTGTTGAGTTTGCATCCATAATATAATCATATCCACTAGCTTTAGCTACTTTTTCTACGGCATCGTTTAATTTTTTCTCAATAGGAGCGAAAGCTACATCTTGTTTAGACTGAAGATCTTTTTGAGCTTTTTCCTGCATTTGCTGGATTTCTTCAGCTAATTTTTTCATTTCTGCTTCTCTAGCATTGTTTTCCTCAGCTGTTTTCTTAGGAGCTTCAGTTTGGTATTGCTGATATTTAGTTTGAGCTGCGTCAGCTTTTTTCTTAATCTCAGCTTGTTTAGTATCCAAGAATGTTTTAAGATCAGCATCTGCTTTCTTTTTCTCCGGCATTGCGTTAAGAACTCCCATTACATCTAAAGTAGCAATTTTTTGAGCTTTTGCCATACCTACAGATACAACCATCATTACTGCTGCAAATAATACACTTAATTTTTTCATAACTGGTAAATAAATAATTTAATTTGTTTTTAGATTTTAAAATATAGCAAAAGTTAATTCTCTGATTATTTTTTGCCTTTGCTATTTGTCTTTTCCTTCTTGTCTGTCCCTTTTAATAGAATAGACAATACTTTTTCGGTGTAATCATATTTTGACTGAAGGAAAATAACACTAATGTTATTGCTTTTATCAAGAACTATGCCCAAGCCATTTTTTTCGGACATTGTTTTGATAGCTCCCCAAATCTGATCCTGAAATGGCTGAACAAGATTTGTTCTCAGTTTTGTAATTTCACCGTTAGCTCCAAAACGTAAGCTTGTTGTTGTTTTAATATTTTTATCAAGATCGATAACTTCTTTTTCTCTAAGTTTAAGCTGGTCACCTATCAATAAAACTTTTTCACTTTCAAAAGCAGCCTTTTTTCTTTCATATTCAGACTGAAGGCTTTGAAGTTCAGATTCCCAGGTATCAATCTGAGAATTCAACCTAGCTTCAGCTTCTTTATACTGAGGTAATTTATTCAAAATTTCATTAGTATCCACTACTCCTATTTTTTGGGCATTGTTCAACCCGAAAAGCAAGAGGAATGCGAACGTGAAAATTATTTTAAAGTGCTTCATATTTATAATTATAATGTTTGGTTCATCAAGAAGTGGTTTCTCCATCCAGACTTATCACCAGAAATAGTCTTATCAAGACCTAGCGCAAAGTCGAATCCGATCAATCCAAATGCTCCCATATAAACTCTTACACCAATTCCGACAGATCTTTTCAACTGGAATGGGCTGTAAGAACTCCATGAATTCCATACGTTACCACCTTCAGCGAATGTCAATGCGTAGATTTTTGCAGTCTGGCTCATTGAGATCGGATATCTTAATTCTAAAGTAAATCTGTTATAGATTGTACCTCCTCCTTTCTGTGTAATATCTTCTGCCTGGCCTCCTTCTGTAGTGGCATTTTCATAACCTCTTAAAGGAATCAATTCTCTACCATCATATCGACCTCCGAAAAGACCTGTACCTCCCATATAGAATCTTTCGAATGGCGGAGCACCCAATTGGCTGTTATATCCATCCATGAATCCCATTTCTGCAGAAGATCTCAAGACCAGTTTTCCAATGATTTCATTGTAAACATCTGCTTTAAACTTGATTTTATAGAATTCCATCCACTTATATTTGTCAATGGCAGACATTGTGGAGTAATCTTTCTTCTTAAACAATGAGTATGGAGGAGTCAGTTTTGCTGAAAGCTCGATATTGGATCCAGTTGTTGGGAAAATAGGGTCAATACCTGCAGAGTTTCTGCTCAATCCTAAGTTGACACTGAAGTTATTGGCAGTACCATTATTTTCAGTGGAATCTCCAAACTGGAATGGATAGTTTTTGAAGTCATACTTCTGGAACTGTAAACCAGTATAAAGAGAGAAATAGTCATCCGGCCAGTTCAATAGTCTGTTCAGACCTACTGAAGCAGAGAAAATGTTCAATTTCTGAGCGTCTCCATATTGATCTGTATATCTTACTCTTGAGTTATTCAAACTTACAGAAAGAGCTGTTGGTCTTGTACCAAATAGCCAAGGTTCAGTGAATGATACTCCATAGTTCTGGAAGTACTGTCCTGCCTGCACCTGAACCGAGAACGTTTGTCCGTCTCCCTGAGGTACCGGTTTGAAATCTTTAAACTTAAGGAAATTCTTTAATGAGAAGTTATTAAATGTTAATCCTAAAGTACCGATGAAGCTGTTACCACCGTAACCTGCCTGTAGCTGAACCTGAGAAGATCCTTTTTCTACTAGTTTCCAGTTGATATCTACAGTATTATCCACCTGATTTGGCTGGATATCCTGTCCGATTTGCTGAGGGTCAAAGAATGACATCCCTGCTAAATCGAAATAGGTTCTCTTAATTTCTGTTTTCTTGAATAGCTCTCCTGGTTTTGTTCTTAGTGCTCTAAGAATTACGTGGTCATGGGTTGTTGTATTCCCTTGCCATGTTACCTTATTCCAGGTAGCCTGCTCACCTTCATTAATTCTAACTTCAAGGTTTACAGTATCTCCTGTTACTGATTTTTCAACAGGTGTTACGTTTGAGAAAAGATAACCATTGTTCATGTAAACAGATTTAATATCTGAATCATCCTCTTTACCTCCGTCTTCACCGACTTTTTTGTTGAAACCTACAGCATCGTAGATATCACCTTTCTTATATCCTAATAATCTTTGTAAATATTCTGTCGCGTATACAGTATTACCCGTGAATGTAACATCCCCGATATAATATTTTTTACCCTCGCTAAGTTTTACATTGATTTCGTAGTTATTTCTTTTGTTTCTCCATACTGAATCTGAAACAATTTTAGCGTCTCTGTATCCGAGGGAGTTGTAATAACTGATAAGACTTTGCTTGTCTTCCTGATATTTATCTTCAATGAATTTTGAGGACTTTAATATTCCACCGATACCGAAACGCTTTTGCTTAGTTTCTTTGAAAGCTTTATTTCTAAGTTTTCTATCGGTTACATTATCGTTTCCTTCAAATTCAATATGATCAATTTTGATTCTTTTACCCTTATCTACATTGATTGTCCAGTCTACCAAAGAAGGATCACCTGCATTGACTTTATCCTCAATAGTGATTTTAGCATCTGCAAAACCTTTTTTGATATAATCTTTAGGAACATGGGTTTTAAGGCTTGAAACTAAGTTCTGAGTAATCTTAGTTCCTGGTTTAAGGTTATTATCCTTTGCCAGTTTTTCACTTTTAGATTTACCGATTCCTTTTCCTGCAAATTTAACTTCTCCAAGTTCTTTCAGATCCTGTAGATGAAATTTCAGAACAATCGTTTGTCCTTCAATACTTTGAACATAAACTTCCACTTCAGAAAAAGATTGGGTATCCCAAAGCTTTTTTACAGCGTTGCTGATTTTCTGTCCCGGAATGTCTACACTTTCTCCTTTTGTAAGGCCCGTAAATCTTAAGATCTGAGCTGGTGTATATTTTTTTACCCCATCTACAACGATGTCTTTAAGTGTATAAGTTCCTGCCTCATTTTCTGCATGTACAGCATTATTTACTTTTGTGCTGTCTTGTGGAGTTACTTGTCCATAAAAATGTGCAGAAGCAGCAAACATAATGATGGGTAATAGTCTAAACTTCATTTTATCGAGTCTTTCTTTTCTTAAAATTTTATTGGCCATTTACCTGTTCACCGGTTAAACCATATCTTCTTTCCTTGTTTTGATAATCAACAATACATTGGAAGAAAATATCTTTGGTGAAATCCGGCCACAGAACATTTAAAAACTGTAATTCTGCATAAGCAATCTGCCAAAGCAGGAAGTTGCTTATCCTTATTTCGCCGCTGGTTCTGATCAGTAAATCTACAGGAGGAAAATCTTTTGTATAAAGATAGTTTTCGAATAAACTTTCGTTTATATTTTCTATCTCTACTTTTCCCTCTTTTACATCAGAACTTATATTTTTTACGGCTTCCAGTATTTCATTTTGCGAGCCATAGCTAATAGCCAATACAAGGTTTCCTTTTGTGTTTTCTTTTGTAAGCTCTACCACACGTTCCAACTGCTCTTTTACTATTGTAGGCAGTTTCTCAAGATTCCCTATAACATGCATTCTCAATCCTTTGCTGAAGATCTCTTCTGCTTCCAGCAGTAAGGTCTCTACCAACAGATTCATAAGGGTATTCACTTCTTCACTTGGACGATTCCAATTTTCTGAAGAGAATGTATACAGTGTTAAATAAGGGATATTAATCTCATTACATGCATTAATGGCATTTCTTACTGCATTAATAGCATTTTTGTGACCGAAAGTTCTTTCTTCGCCACGAGATTTTGCCCATCTCCCATTACCATCCATAATGATGGCTACGTGTTTTGGTAAATTCTCAGAATTTATTTTTTCTTTAATCAACGACATATTATTCACAATAACATGGAGGTCTTCCGAACGAATATGTAAGTCCTAAACTGAAAGTATTTATCCAGTCGTTGGATCTTCCATCTCCAATATTTCTCTTTTTAATAAACTCTGCTTCTCTTTCTTTAGAAACCGCATAATAATTTCCTGACTGTAATAATGAACCACCTGTAGCGGGATCCAAAATATCAGCATTAAAAGAAGTTTTTACATCTTTGGAAAGGATCTTACTATGATCCAACTGATCCGTCAATGTATATCTGAATGTAGCTTCTGCAAATATAGCCCAGGAATGGTTGAATTTATACTTCAAACCCACCCCAAAAGGAATATGCATTGTTACTTTTTTCCCTAGTGAATAATCTGTGGTGGTTGTAAAATCCAATTCATTGATTGGAGCTTGTGCTACACCATCAGCATCTCTCCTGAAATCATTTACAAGAGTAGCTTTAGGAGCATCAAACATCAAAGCACCAATACCTCCGAAGATGTAAGGGCTCAGCATGCTGATCTGCTCATTATTTACAGGGAAAAAATTATATTCAAACATTAAACTCGCCTCATACACATTGTTTTTTCCGTATGAGTTTCTATTTCTTCTATAATCTTCTTTCGCCGCTTTATCACTAAACTGAATCTGATTGTATCCCAAATCCAATCTAACGGTCTGATGCGGATTAAAATTAAATCTATATAATAAACCACCATAAAATGGGATGCCCCAATCTGACGCTCTGCTTAAATCCAACGGCTTCTGTAAAATATAATTTGTCCTTCCTACATCTCCCACTAGGTTACTCATACCTAGACGAACTCCCAATTCGTTTCTTTGTGCTTTAACACTTACCACTCCAAGGAAGGCAAGGAAGCTAAACAATAATTTTTTATTCATAAAAGAATATGGATTTATGGTTATTTTAAAATTTAATTTTTGCAAATATAAAACATTTTTATATTAATGATAATCTTAATGTTTAGTTAAAAATAAACAAAAAAACATAATTTGTTATAAAGTAAACGGCAAAGTGGCAAAAATATTCTTTTTTTCATAGAATGAAAATACTTTAAATATGAAAAAACCCCCATTAAATGAGGGTTTAATGCTTTATTTTTTGTTGAATAATACCTGTACTTTATTTCTGATCCTTATCAGTAATGGCTCTTTATAATTTTTATCTTCATCAAAATAACCGTAACCATAGCCATATCCATAACCGTAACCATAGCCATATCCGTAGCCTTGCTTGGTATTATAGTCATTATAGACAAGTCCTAAATTATTAACTTCGTCATTATGATACTTTTCAGTAATCATTTTAAGCATATATTTTTCTGTGTATTCATGGCGTACAACATAAATATTAGCATCCGAATACTTCATCAGCTCATAGGAGTCCGCCACAAGCCCTACAGGTGGTGAATCTATAATAATGAAATCGTATTTTTCTTTAAGTTCTTCTATAAATCTGATATTTTTCTGGCTCATTAATAGCTCAGATGGATTTGGAGGGATAGGACCTGAAGTAGCAACATCAAGATTAGGGATCTTGGTTTTATTAATAATCTGGTCAATATCTACTTCACCTGTAAGATAATTTGAGATCCCATATTTATTATCAATCTTAAAGTCTCCAAAGATTTTCGGTTTTCTAAGGTCCATTCCTAATAAGATTGTTTTTTTATCACTTAATCCTATTACGGATGCCAGATTGATAGAAATATAAGTTTTTCCTTCTCCCCCAATGGATGAAGTAATCAAAATAACTTTTCCTTTTTCACTTTCATTGTCCATCAGGAATCTCATATTGGCTCTTATTCCCCTGAAGGCTTCTGATACAGATGATTTTGGCTGCTCCAGAACGGTAAGCATATTTTCATTGCTGTTATTTCCTATTACTCCGAGAAGTGGAATTTTTGTAGCACTTAAAAGCTCTTTAATATTTCTGATTTTACTGTCTAATACTTCACCTACAAAGATAAAGAGTAATGGAAGCAGCAACAATCCAGAGATAATGGCAGTTTTCGCTAACTTGACATTAGGCCCGATAGGTCTTTGTCCCAGATTTTTTGCAGGGTCAATCACTGTAATATCGGATTGATTGGTCGCCATTCTCATCTTAGTATCACTCTGTCTTCCCAGAAGACTATTATAAGTGGCCTCGATCATATTATAACCTCTTTCTGCATCCAGATATCTTCTTTCTTTTTCAGGATAAGATGCTAAATCTGAATTGGCTCCTGAAATATCACGGTCAATTTTGTTGATCTCATCATAATATCTGCTATAATATCCTCTTAAGCTATTCGATGATCCCATTCTTGCTTCATCAATAAGCCTGTTGATTTCTCTCATCGGCTCTGATGAAGGCTTATAAATAGAAGCCATTTCTGCTTTTTTGGTATACAGAGCTTTCAGTTCAGAAACGGTTGCTGAGAATACGCCATCTTCAAAACCAGCAGCATTGGTTCCGATCATTTTATCAAAATTTTGAGACTGCAGCGTGTTCTTTATATTGTTAAGTGAATTGATTTTGCTTATGATATCAGCTTTTTTAGCTTCCAACTCTTTTATTTTCTCAAGAGATTTTTCATCTCTGTCTTTAATATTATAAAGTTTTTCTGAGGTTTTTAAATAATTCAGCACATTAGCACTTGAATCAAGCTTTTTACGGATATTATCCAGATTTTCTTTTAAAAAGATGTCTGTGTTTTTATTAACTATATTTTTATCAGCCAATCTCTTTTTTTGTAATTCTGCAACAGATTTATTAAGGAAATTAACTGTACTATTAAGATTATATCCTGTTTTGGTAATAATCATAATGGATCTGATCTCTTTATCAAAGTCAACACCTGTAGTAGAAACAATCTCATTTACACTCTCATTTACTGAGTTCAGTTTTACAATGATATTATCCAACTTGATTTTAGTGGGAACAGGATTTCTAACCAGTCTGAATCTCAGGTTTGGGGAATTGTACCACTCATTGATTTTAATGATTTTATCAGCGGGTCTGCTATATGCGTTGATACTCTGGAAGCCTTCAATCTCATAATTATACAAGTTGGTAGATTCTCCTTCTTCGGGTAAAACTACTTGATAGGCTCCATCTCCTTTGGGTATCAGGGTAATAGGATAATTAATCTGCTGAAGATGGTTTTTATCGATCTGAAGAAAGACAGGTGAGTCATCTTTATCCAGATAGGTAGATTTTATCAGTCCTTTAGTAGAATAATTGACAAAAAGGTCAAGTTCTTTTACCAAAAATTCATTATGCGATCTGGATAAAAGCATTTTCTTCAGATAAAGTCCATCCTGATTTCCGGTATCTCCCCAAATGAAGTTGATAGATTGATTAGCCTGTGTTGGTAAAAACTCAGACCCTTTACTGGAAGTACTTAATGATAAATCTGATGCATAAATATTTTGTGCATAGTAGTGAGTGTATCCCCATGCAAGCGTATAGCCAATAAAAAACATGAATACAAACCAATACCAGTTCTTAAGAACCCTTCTTAAAAAGTGTTCTAAATCAAATAATGCAAATGATCCATACTTTTCTTTCTGAGAATTATTCTTCTCTGCAGCGTTTACTCTTTCTGGAATCATGACTAAAGATTTTTAAGAAGTAAATAAATAGACAATGCTGTAGTAATCACCGAAACTCCTGTTGTCAAAGTCTGAATAGGGTCCTTTCCGAATCCATTCAAGCTTTTTGCTCTTGTGTTCAGATAAATTTCATCACCATTCTGCACATAATAGAAAGGAGAGTTCATAAGATCTTCGCGGGTAAGATCTATTTTAGCAATTTTGATTCCTTCCGGAAGTTTTCTGTGGATAACGATCTCTTTTTTGTCGATCGTTCTGTTCAGCCCACCATTGATAGCTAAAGCTTCAGTAATGGTAAGGGTATTTTTATGGGCTACTTTCTCTCCTGAAAGTCCTGTTGTTTCTACATCACCAAGAATATAATAGGTGATACCGTCTGTATTCAGTCTTACTTCAGACTTTCCTTCCTGGAAATTTTCATTTACTTTTTCCTGAATTTCTTTTCTGATATCCTCTAATGTTCTCCCCTCGGCTTTTACATAGCCAATTCCAAAAACATTGATATCACCATTAGAGTCTACCTTCAGGCCATTAAAATAAAAATTCATATTTCCTCCCCTGCTCGCACTGGAACTATTCCCAATTCCACCTCCTACAGAACTGCCTCCAGACATGGCAGGGCTTATTGCGATTCCGGATCCTGCTCCAATTCCTCCTGAGGAATTGTAAGAAGAATAAAACTGTGCAGCATCTCCTTTGGGAGTTGTTACAATGTTAAGATTGAGGATATCATTTTTGGTAATCCTGTATACAGGAATATTGTAGGGAACGAGACCTTCTTCATTAATTACGAGACTCTCACTTGGCTGTAAGTATCTTACATCCTTTGTTGTAATACATGAGGTAACTAAAAGAGGGAATATTAAAAATAAATATTTAAAGTTTTTCATCATATATATAATATTGTTTACAAAAGTAATATTTAATTGTTAATTTTTGTTATTTCTTAATCGATATAGCAAATCTGGCAGATAAGCACCCAAAAAACCTATTGAAAGGATCACCAATAATAAAAGATTGACATTAATATGTCTTAAATAATAAGCTACTCCAACAATCATCAAATAGTAAAGGATAATATAAAAAGTTGATCTCCTATGGGTAAGGTTCAATTTTAACAGCTTATGATGAATATGGTTTTTATCGGCATCAAATGGGGATTTTTTATTGTAAAGTCTGATCATAATTACATTTAAAGTATCTACGATCGGAAGAATCAAAATGGCCACCGCAACTACAGGAGCAGACTGAAGGTGATATCTTGGAACATCGATGAGTTTCTTATCTATAAAAATATCTATAAAACAAATGGATGTAAAAGCCAATAAAAAGCCAAGGAGCATAGAACCGGTATCTCCCATAAATATTTTTCGGGTACGGTAGTTTGACAAATTATAATACAAAAATGCCAATACAGTCCCAATGATAACAACAGATAGTATTACGAGCGGATAGTTATATTCTCCCAAACGGTAATAGCTTATTCCAAATAAAGCACTACAGATAACGGAATAACCTCCTGCAAGCCCATCTATCCCGTCAATCAGGTTGAACGCATTAATCAGAATAATAAATGTTACGATACTGAATATCACACTTACGAAATACTCCAGTTCGTATACGCCGAAGATTCCGAATAAACTTCTTATTCTGATATCCGAACCAATAACAATGAGGGAAGACACAACAATTTGTGCAACAAGTTTTTTGTAAGCCCTCATTACAACAATATCGTCCATTACCCCCACATAGAGCAGGATAATTAATGAAGCAAATAAAAATTTGTAGAGATCAAACAATTCATAGGCAAAAATAGAGGCACAGATTCCAATTGAATAAAAGATGGCAATTCCACCAAGATTGGGAATTTCTCTAAGGTGCGAGCTTCTTATTCCAGGCTCATCCATCAGATTCTTTCTTCTTGAAATCTTGACAATGGTAGGAATAGAGAAAAATGTAATTAAAAAGGAGAATACGAAACCTAATCCTATTTTTATATAGAAAATAGGTATCCCCGATCCGCTTAAGAACAATTCAAAGTTTTTCATTCTTTTCTAATTCAGCACTTGTATCTCCAAAATAAAAAATCATAATAGAACTTTATTATCATTTTCTATTGACCGAAACAATAGTACTTACATTTGTGTTTACTAAATCAACTTTCTTATCAATCTTTTTTGTCCTGCAAAAAACAACAGATAAAAAATCTTTTTCTTCAAAGGCAAAGATAAAAGATAATTCTTACCAAAACGACTATACTTCAATATATCTTGAATTTTTATTTGTCTTTCCTTCATAAAAAGAGCTAATTGATCCGACATACTATAAAATATTTCTTCTTTTTTAACAAAGGCCAGATAGGCTAAAAATGAGTATACGCCTTCAAAAATCTGAAAATTTTTCAACTCTTCTTTTTTGTGGGAATATGGGGATTTACTGAATATTTTTTCCACATCAGACACGGCTTTTAACATATCAATCCCTTTTTCCGTATGGGTTTTTGTAATAGAATCAGTACGTTCAAGGTACTGGTAATGAAAATTCTGAGTCTGCGCTATGGTTTCACATTCCAGCAAAAGCTGTGGAATAAGCTGAATATCTTCAAAATGAATTCCTTTTTTAAATCTTTTCTGATTAAAAAGCTCCTTTTTAAACAGCTTATTGCATGCAAAATAGCTGATATCTGAAAAAACAGAAAAATAATCTCCAAGTAGTATTTTCTCAGGCATATTGGGAAGCTGGGTCAGTTTTTGGATAATTTTTCCATTTTCGTCTACTTTCTGAATATTACAGATCACCATCTTCGCCTGGTGTTTTTCTGCTAAAAGAAGCATTTCTTCAAACATAGTTTCGGTGACATAATCATCACTGTCTACAAAACCAATGTAATCACCGGTAGCCTTATCAATTCCAAAATTACGGGCATCACTTAGCCCTCCGTTTTCTTTGGTAAAAGCTTTTATTTTATCCGGATATTTTTGTGCAAATTCTTTAATTATTTGTTCAGAATTATCTTTACTTCCGTCATTCACTACAAGAATCTCAATATCAGGAAGACTCTGCTTCACCAGGGAGTCAAGGCATTTTGTCAAATAATTTTCTACATTATAAACGGGAACAATAATGGATACTCTTGAGGGAACATTTGTCATACATTAAATTTTCGTCAGTCTTGCATTCAACCAGCCTTTTTTAGCTTCATCAAAATCCTTTCTGGAGCAGGGAATGCAGTTTTCTATATTTTCATCATCACCAAAATACCACAAATTACTGAAAGTATCACGCCTGAATGCATATTGCCTGTCATCTATCAAAACATAGAACAGTTCATAATGCCTTTCTTTAGGATGGGAATGCTGGATATTGATTCCTTCAATCAGATACCACAGCATTTGTGCTAAAAGCTGATGATTCAGCTGGTTTTCAGAATAAATATTATAATTAAAAATCCCGACAGATTTCAGGTTTTCACTCAATCCGATTTCCTTCATATAGGCACAGATTTCTCTTCTGTTCAACCCATTTACCTGCGGATTCATTGAAAAGGGTTCACTAAAGCTTTCAATAGCATCACAGTTTACGGTCACCAGATCTGCTTTTCTGAAGAACGGTTCTGTTTTTTCTGTAGAATTCATCATTTCAGCCAGTCGGATAATATCAAACTCTACTTCTTTGATGAGCCTTACGGAATCCATTTCATTCAAATGTTTCTGGTAGCCCAGATGATGGTAGTTTTTAATGGAGAAATTTTTGGCTCCGAAAATCTTGCTTAAAAAAGTATGTTCATTGATGCTTTCTCCTTGCTGAAGAGAGATAATATTACTAATCTGGGTATAATTGAGGCTTTTCTTATGGAAATTCAATGCTGAAAATAATGAGAAAGCAAAATCATTGGAACCACCAATAATTACCGGAATAGCTCTTTTATAATGACATGCCGACAGCACTTCCTGTAAGATATAATGAGTATCCTGAACAGATTTTCCGGACACCAGATCTCCGAGATCAACAACAGGAATTTCGAAGTCCATCTGCGAAAGCTTGTAAAATTCTTTTCTTACCGCCGTAAAATCCTGCACTTCCGCATCGCCGCCCGCACCTCTGTAGTCTGATACAAACAAAAGAACAATACTGTCTTCTCTGATATCTTTTGTAATCCGATTTCCTATCTGCCAGCTTTCTGTTTTGAAATTTCTTGGTGAAATGATAAAGTCTTCGAAATCCATATTTTAATTTAAAATGTAATAATTGATTAATCGCTTGATGTAACAAACATACAAAAAACACAGGAACTGAGTAAGACTGTTTCTATTTGTTCATAAAAAAAGCCGTCAACAGGTGTTAACGGCTTGGTATTTCAATCTTAAGATTATTTATTTTTTAGCTGCAGGTTTCTTAGCAGCTGGTTTTTTAACAGCTGTAGTCTTCTTAGTAGTCGCTGCCTTTTTTGCTGCAGGTTTTTTCTTTTCTGCAAAAGCTTTCGGATCCTGATCTGTAATCCATTTTTTAACCTCATCTAAAGAAAGTTCTTTCAGTTCGTCAGCTTCATATTTTGTATCATCTGCTTTTTTCGGAATTTTGAACATGGCTTTTCCGAACTTGATGAAAGGTCCCCATCTTCCGTTTTCAATGGAGATTTTTTCTTTTTCCCACTGCTGGATATATCGGTTGGCTTCTTTCTCCAATTTAGCGTCAATCAGTTCATTGATATCACTTTGTGAAAGGTTTTCGAAATCATATCTTTTGGGAACATTCACAAAGATATCTTTGTACTTGATAAATGGTCCGAATCTTCCTGATCCTTTGGTTACCGGTTCTCCTTTATACGTAGCAATTGGAGCATCAGCAATCTTCTTTTCATTGATAATCTCCTCAGCACGTTTCTGATCTACAGAAAGCGGATCTTCACCTTTCGGAATACTGATATAGGTTTCTCCCCATTTCACATAAGGCCCGAACCTTCCTACTCCTACAGAAACCGGCTGTCCGTCAACTTCACTTAAGTCGAAAGGCAACTTGAATAACTCCAATGCTTCTTCAAAAGTAATGGTTGCAATATTCTGTCCCGTCATTAACGAAGCAAAGATTGGTTTCTCCTCATCATCCGTTTCTCCAATCTGGATCATCGCTCCAAATCTTCCGATTCTTGCATGAACATTTTTACCAGTCTTTGGATCTACTCCTAATAGTCTGTCTCCGGTTGCACGATCTGCATTTTCTTCTACATCTTCAATTCTCGGGTGGAATTTAGAGTAGAAATTCGTCATCATTTCTTTCCACTTCTGATCACCGCTTGCAATTTCGTCAAAACTTTCTTCTACTCTTGCTGTGAAACCATAATCAAGGATTTCTCTGAAATTATCTGTTAAGAAATCATTGACTACTTCACCAATATCCGTAGGAACGAATTTATTTTTATCACCACCAAATTTCTCTTCAAGAACTACTTTTTTGATCTTATCTTTTGTCAAAGACATTTTGATCACTTCACGAGTGTGTGGTTCGATTTCTCTTTTATCTACATACTCTCTGTTCTGAATCGTCTGAATGGTAGGGGCATAAGTAGACGGTCTACCAATCCCTAATTCTTCAAGCTTTCTTACCAAACCAGCTTCCGTGTATCTTGCACTTGGTCTTGTGAACTTTTCAGTAGCAGTAATGGTTTTATAGTTCAAGACTTCTCCCACACTTACTTTCGGCAGCAACTTATCGTTGTTTTCCTCATCATCATCTTCTGCCTTTACAATTCCATAAGCTTTCAGGAAACCATCAAATATAATAACCTCTCCCTGTGCTTCAAAATGATGTGGCAATGATGCATTCCCTATTTCAATCACTGTCTTTTCAATTTTGGCATTAGCCATCTGAGAAGCAAGTGTTCTTCTGTAAATTAATTGATATAGCCTGTTTAATTGGGCATCAGCTACAGTTTTCACTCCAAAATCTGTAGGTCGGATCGCTTCGTGAGCTTCCTGTGCTGAAGCTGATTTTGTAGTATAATTTCTTGGAGAAGAATATTCTGCTCCATATTCTGATATAATTTGTTTTTTAGCTCCTTCAATAGCTTCCTGGGAAAGGTTTACAGAGTCCGTTCTCATATAAGTAATAAACCCTTCTTCGTATAGCCTTTGTGCGAGACGCATAGTATTGGTTACATTATAACCCAATCTTGAGGAAGCTTCCTGCTGCAATGTAGAGGTTGTAAATGGTGCTGAAGCTGAACGGGTACCTGGTTTGGTTTCAACATTGAGAACTTTAAATTCTGTAGTCTTTGCCTGCTCCAGGAATTTCTCTGCCTCTTCTTCCTTTTCAAAGTCTTTTTTCAGCTTGGCAGCAATTTCCTGCTCTGTTTTATTTAAAAAGATCCCATCCAGTTTAAAGCTTGCTTTTGGTTTAAACTCACGGATCTCTTTTTCTCTTTCAACGATTAATCTTACTGCTACAGACTGTACTCTACCTGCAGATAGTCCAGGTTTTACTTTTTTCCATAAAACGGGAGACATTTCAAAACCTACAATTCTGTCCAGCACTCTTCTCGCCTGCTGTGCATTCACTAAGTTCTGATCAATATCTCTTGGATTGTCGATTGCTTTTAGAATGGCGTTTTTGGTAATCTCGTGGAAAACAATTCTTTTTCTGTTTTCAGGCTTTAGTTTCAATTCATCCGCAAGATGCCATGCAATAGCTTCTCCTTCGCGGTCCTCATCGGAAGCGAGCCATACCATATCAGCTTTCTTTACGGCAGCCTTTAATTCGGTTACCAATTTCTTTTTGTCTGCTGAAACTTCGTAATCAGGACTGAATGTGGCAAGGTCTATACCCATTCCTTTTTTAGGAAGATCACGGATGTGTCCGAAGCTGGATTTCACTTCAAAATCCTTTCCTAGATATTTCTGAATAGTTTTTGCTTTTGCCGGGGACTCTACGATTACTAAATTTTTCGACATTCTAACTAAAAATTTTTGCAAAAGTAAAGCTTTTTTATTATATACTTTTTGTTAAACAGGTTTAATTTAATAATCAGGTCGCTTTACAGCATCTTTCAATATTCATTTTTTGGAGAAACAAACCGTTTGCAGTATGGGTTTTAGACTGATATACAATTATCAACATTCATTGATATAGAATTTTTCATCAGCCATAATAGATGTAAGAAATATGCTATCTTATAAAAAAGCAGAACAAGAAGCCTCATTCTGCTTTTAGTCCCTTATTTTAAGATTTATTGTTTTATAATTTTCGCAACTGCTTCGGAGTTGTTTATTCTTATTACATATACTCCTGCGCTTAAAGATGAAAGATCTGTCTGATTGTTTATAAAATGTCCGGACCTTACTAGTTGACCCAGAACATTAAAAATCTGAAAATTATATTCTTTATTTTCTGTGGTGCTGATGTAAAGAATATTGGAAAAAGGACTCGGGTAGATAGAAATTTTGTTACTGACCGCCTTAGATTTCACATTTTCTTTCATCAATGCAGGCCTATTAGATATAACCGAAATTCCTGATGCAGGACCTTCTTCATTACCATTGGCATCATACTTTATTTTCACACATCGGCATCCTGTTCCGAAGTACGGATCATTATTATCATGAAAGACGATTATTCTATTGGTGGTAGAGGCCGCATCAAACAATACATTAATAGATCGTCCAATGTAGTTTGAATTTAAAGCAGCAGTCCATACTGCCGGATACTGAAAGTTGAGCACATTAAATGTTCCCTGCGCAGTCTGATTGGCTGTTACACTTCTGAATCCTCTTGAACCGGAATCAGGATAATTCCCTACAAGATATGCCGGATTATTAAAGACATATCCCACTGTAGCATTGGCAGAATTTCTCACTCTTATTCCTGAATAATCTGTAGCAATACTGTATGAAGTTGCTATATTTTTATCTTTTTTATACCAGGGAGTTTGTCCAAAATCCGCTCCTGAAACCAGAGCTACACTTGTAAGATCCGGCACTCTCCATCCTTCAGGACAAGGATCAAAAGGGGATTTCTTACCTCCTCTTCCCCATCTGTCAGAAGCCAGATTGGGCTCTTGCGCCAACCAGTCCGTACCATTGGTATAATTAGGAGTTGTACTGTTGTAAGGAGCAAAAGTACTTGGGATCATATATACCAGGGGGTTCTTCATAGAATAGGATATTATTTTGGAGATTCTGTCTGCCGGTTTATCCGTTATCTGTACGTTCGATGTTCCCGCATATGTGTCATAAGGTACAATATAGTTTCCTGAAAGATTATTATAATCCGACTGATTAAGTGTACTGTAAGCCACTGTTCCATTAGCAGCTACAGTTCCCAAAAACACATTGTAAAAGCTTCTGTTATCCGCATACTGGAATGCAGGAATAGGATCTTTCCTTCCCCATTGATAATGCAATCCTGTAGAAGCACGTATTTTCAGCAGCTCATCAGTTGTAGGTGCCTGAGGATTGGCTACATTAGGAAAAGCATCTGTTGCTCCAAGATTACGATCCATGAAAGTGGTCTGCAATACAGCATCAGCTTTATTAACATAGTTCACATAATTTTTGACAGTTATTGGAGTTTCTGTAAGATAAGTGTATGATTCCACGGGAGAATCCGTAACCCATATATGCCAGCTCCAATATACCGGCGAAGATATACTCCCATTATGTAATGTAACAACAGCATTTCCACTTTCATTGGGGGCAATTTCTACAGATATTTTAGAATTACCGATATCCTGCAATGACGAAGGTGAAGGATTTACCATTGAAATTCTACTGATAAGAGCTGTATTGGTTGACCAGAGAACATTAGTTTTTAAATTACTAAAACTGGAAGTATTTAATATATCAGCGTTACCCAGTAACTGACTTTGTACAGAGAATGCTTTACTGACTGGAATTTCAATGGTTGTAACCGTTGGTTTTTTAACGATCTGGTAAGTATTCGGATTATTGAAACCTTCTTTGTACTCTGTAACTGCAGGCAGATATTCTGTTGGAAAATCATAATCATTAATTGTATATAACGGATCTTTTATACATCTGCAGCCATTGGCATCCGAAGTATACATTCCGGCCATAGGAAAGTAATAATAACGTCCTTTGATATTAGGATAATTAGCATCCGGAATATCTGGCTGTCCTTTATCCGGAATCATAGAAAGCCCTCTTACAGTAACAGCAGGAGAAGCATCGAACAACCGGGTTAAAGTTGCCGTCCACAATGCAATGTGATGCTGATCACTATATTGTCCTAAATGCGCTCCCCTGATAAGCTGCCCATTTCCAGGAAAAACCCCCATATTATACCCACCTACAGCCGATAGATCAAACCCAAGATTAGGATAAATTCTAAATCCCGTCATGAAGGCAGGAACTCCAGCATCAGTAGGCATTATAATATGATACTTATTGGTTTCAAAAACATTTTTTGCCATATTGGTTTTGACTCCAAAAGGTGAAAAATCTATTCTGATATCATCTACATAAGAGGGAGAAGCCAAATTTGCAACCAACATAGAAGGGATACGCCATCCATTGGGACAAGGATCATAAGGGGACTTATCTCTATAAGGCTTCGTCTTATCATCGGTACTATAGACGGTCTCAATTTTCCCTTGTGCATTATCAGACCACAGATTGAGTTCTGAAAGCCTGTTACTCGACAAAGTCGTAGATTTACCAAACCAATTGACCGGAAGATTGAGATTATTGTTGTAGTAAGCCTGACCTGAATTATCATCTTTATTAACATAAATAAGACTCAAAGGATTTTTTACAGAGAGTCTTATATTATTGGTAACCTCTGCAGCGGAAAGCAGAACAAATTTCCTGAGATCATCAATACTTACAGCGTTGGTCATATTTTTAGCTCCTCTATGTCTTACTCTACCTATAGATCCTGAAGCTTCATAAAAATCATTTCCTCTGGTTACTAAAGGGGGTATAGGATCTTTTCTTCCCCACTGATAAAGAAGCCCCATACTCTTATTCCAGTCTGATGCTGTGATAGAACTTGTGATAGCTCCAAGATTTCTATCCATCCATTTCCAATCGGAATCCGGGATAACTTCTGTTGTTCCGTCCGATTTCATTCTTTTGACGTTGTTGAAACTTTTATAGGCAACTCCATTGGTAGGATCATCTGTTACCCAGATATGCCAGCTCCAATAAATCTCTCCGTTTACTTTGAGAGCTACCACAGCATTCCCTTTTTTTGTCTTATTGACAGGGACTTTTATCTTAGCATCCTGCCCGGTTCCTATTATTTCAAGAGCATAATTTACTCCTGATTTTATAAGTCCATGAACATCTTCCCACAAAACATCTGCAGTTACCGTTCCTGCCGGAATACCGCTTCCGTTAAGATATCCGCCTCCTTCCCACATCGCATAAGCTTTTTTTACAGGAACCAACAATCCTTCGCTGTTCTGATTTGGATCAAAGATGTAACTGTTGGGAGCTTTTTTCCAGTCGGGAAGAAATAATGGTGTCAGTTCATTCAGTGGTCTTTTCAATGAGTCCTTACTCTCATTGAGCCATAGATTTCCTTTGATATTACCTTTGGAAATGATTCCAAATAACATCAGGCAGATGACTGCCGCTAATTTTCCAGCTAATCTTTTCATACCTTAGGTTTTAGTGTCATTAGCGAATGCAATTTTTAAGCCTTATTCAATAAAAAGCGATTTGTTTTATAAATAACATCATCATATTTAAATTACACTATTAATTATTCAACATAAATCTAATAAACAAAACAAGTCTTAACAAACCTTTTACACAAAAAAAAGACAGCCTCAAGCTGCCTTTATATTTTAACCTTCAAAATTTTACGGAAGAATATGGTTTTGATAACGATCAATCGAGAATCGTCCGGCTTTGATATTATTAAACATAGAGAAAATAACAAAATTGAAGACCACAAGTGCAATGATAAATGCATAAATCATATTTTTAACCCTTCCGGAAACAACATACATTGCATTCGGAATAATGATATACGAGAATCCAATAAATGCTCCTGCAAGTCTTGATGAGAAGATAGGGTTATTTCTAAAAATAAAGTAAAGACATATCCCGACTACAGCATAGTTCCTATGGTATTCATAGTAGGGATAGAGTTCTTTCATCTTGTTATCAAAAACAAAAAGGAAGAAGGTAAGGATAGCCATCATGACCTCCGGGATACCAATTCCCCCGTTAAGTCGCTGTACCGTTTCATCCATATATCCATTAAAACCCTCTACAAGTGTACTGTTAGAGGCCATACCATCTAAGAAACCTCCAAAACTCCTATAAATTTCAAAAGGAGATAAAAAGACAGAACCTACAATCATAATCAACATCATCGTTTTATTCAGCGGAATGCGAGCCAGCCAGTACATCGGCAGGAATAAATAGCAAACACTGTGTATACCTGATCCTATGAATATAAAAAACAGGTAATGCCAGAGTTTTCGTTCTTTAATATACCGTATTGCAAAATAAACGATAAAAGTTCCCAGGTTTTGTCTGATCTGCCCACTTTCCCCGATAAAGAAGTTGGGAATAAACATGAAGAGAGTAAAAGTAAACGGGTAAAAAGTATTGTCTTCTGTATATTCTACTTTAAAGATCATCGCAAAAACAGCAATGACGAATGTTACCATATAAAAAGGTGCATCAAAAAAGTTGAGAAGAACTTTATTAATCAAGGTATACAGCCATTCCACATCCAGAGTTTCCGTTCCTTCCATATGGAGCATCTTCATGAATATACTGTAGTAGCTTTTGGTATCAGAGTAAATATAGATTCCTTTGTAACTTCCGTAATCCGGGCCTACACTGTCTCTAAAACCGACAATAATAATAAAATAAACAGCAAGGAACCAGAACCACTTTTTATCAACCTTTTTTCCATATACTTCCTGAACACTGAAGAACAGCATATAGACGATTGCAATTATATAATATGGATGTAGTAAACTCATGCTAAATCTCTGATGTTTTTTTAAACTGATGATATGCTGTGATTATTCCTGTCAGAATTAAAGGCAGGAAAAGCCTCACTTCCCAGAAAAGTCCTACTAAAGTAATCATAAGGAGATAAGGAATGGAAAAGAAAAAATATTTTCCAAAAACACTTCTGTTTTCTTCTTCTGTACAAAGACCATATATAAAATAAATCACAATTAATGCAAACAGCAGTCCTGCAAGGTTGAAAGGACTGGAAAAGTTCCTGTTAATATAAAACCCTTCCACAAAAGTAGTTTCATCCTGAACAAGCAGAGCCCTCAATCCAAGATAGGGAATCAGAAAAGCAATAACTAACGGTATAATTTTCCAGATTACCTGATAATTTCCTTTTTTCAACTCCTCTATATTGAAAAATACTGCTGCAAAAAAGGCTATATTCAGACAAGCCGTTTCTCTTACCAAAGTAGAGATCCCAATAAGGCCAATGAGAATAAAAAAGAAAATATTTTTTTGGGTATCTAAATATTTCAAGGTTAAAAATACACCTGCCAGATAACAGAAAAGAGCAATGGTGTCACAGTTTGTAGGTGCATACTGTGTGATCACAATAAAAAATACGGATAAGAGATGAATAATCCTTCTTGCATTAAGATTCAGAAGAAGTCCCGTTGATTTCATGCGGAAAATTGTATTCAAAATCAAAGAACACAAAATAAAAAACACACTGTTCATCAGGAAAAGCCCATGATAAAAAGGGGTTCCGTTTTTTGACAAAAAATCTTTGAAGAAAGAAAGAGGTCCGTTAATCAGATTGTACATCAAATCTGTCATCTGTACACTCAGATAATTGGGAATCACTCTGTAAGCATATACCGAGGAAAATAAAAAGTCAGGGGTTGTCTCTGATGTTTTCAGTCTTGTATAGGAAGATTCAAATCCATAATAAGACATAGCAAACAACAGAAGCGGAAGTACTATTACAAATAGAAATCCGTTTATTTTTTCATCATTTCTTTTCAACATATCTAAAACAGATTCTTATTTTTTTAATAATAATGGTGATTTAAAATACATTTTTTCAAAAGGGAACTTTTGCAAAAGTAGAATATTTTTTCATTCTTCCTAGAATATTTTATTGATTTTCAGTGAAAACTTCTCGTTAACTATTTTGAACTAATGCTTAAAAAATTAAATTTGCAGACTTGATTTAAATGCAATGCATCGCTTTTTTATATTTTTATATTACCTGATTTCCAAAAATAAAATCCTGTCTGTATTTGCAGCTCTGGGAATTGCCGTTTTATGCATTTTCTTTGCGTCAAAGATCAATTTTGAGGAAGATATCAATCAGATTATTCCTAAAAATGAAAAGTCAGATCTTACGGCAAAGGTTCTTAAACAGCTTAATTTTTCGGATAAGATTATTGTTATTATTGAGAACAAATCCGGCGAAGACAGCTTCCTGCTTTCCGAAACAGCAGATACGTTTCTGAAAAAAATTGAGCCTTTACAGAAATACATCGGTTCTGTTCAGGGTAAGGTGAATGATAATGAAATCTCCGAAACCTTTGATTTTGTCAATCAGAATTTACCTCTATTCCTTAATGAGAGTGATTATAAGGAAATTGACCGGAAACTTCAGAAAGACAGCATTGCCAGACAGGTAGAAAATAATTATATATCATTGGTTTCTCCAACAAGTCTTGTTACCAAAGAGTTTATTAAAAAAGATCCTCTGGGGCTTACTTTTTTGGGAATCAAAAAATTAAATGCTTTAAACATCAGTAAAGATTTCAAACTCGAAGACAGCTATATTGTAACGAAAGACGGTAAGAACCTCTTGCTTTTCATTGATCCTAAAAACAAAAGTAATGACACGAAAGCGAATGAGGCCTTTGTAGATCAGCTTAATTCCATCAAAGACGGAATCAACAAACAGTTCAAAGGAAAAACAGAGATCAGCTATTTTGGTTCTCCAGTGATTGCCGTAGCCAATGCGAAGCAGATCAAAAAAGATATTCAGAACACAGTAGTCATTTCCATGACGGTTCTTCTGGTTCTACTGATCTATTATTTCAGAAATGTCTTTACTCCCATCATTGTTTTTTTACCAACAGTATTTTCTGTATTGCTTGCTTTATTGGTTCTTTATTTTATTAAAGATAAGATTTCGGCAATTTCACTAAGTGTGGGAGCTATTCTGATTGGAATTACCATTGATTATGCCCTGCATATTCTTACCCATTATAAGCACAACAATAATATTGAAGAGCTTTACAAAGAAATTACGCAGCCTATTATATTGAGTAGTGCAACGACGGCCGTTTCATTCTTATGTCTGGTTTTTGTTCGTTCTGAAGCATTGAAGGACTTAGGACTTTTTGCTGCGATCACCGTGATTCTTTCTTCAATCACCGCATTGATTATTGTTCCTCAGCTTTACAAACCAAAAGAGAAGAGTGAACAGCCCAATACCAACTTTATTGACAAGATCGGATCTTATCCGTACGAAAAAAACAAGCCTCTGATTATAGGATGCTCTATTATTATTCTTGCCTGCCTTTTTGGATTCAGACATGTAGGTTTCAATGAAGATATCGGCGATCTGAATTATATTCCCAAAGAATTAAAAATCAGTGAAGCAAAACTTCAGAAACTTTCAGATATTACTTCAAAATCAATCTACACTATCTCTTATGGCGATTCTGAAGAACAGGCTTTAAGCAGAAATTCTGAACTGAGCAGCTTCCTTGAAAAAGAGAAAAAAGAAGGCAAAATTTTAAGCTATAACTCTATCGGAAGTGTGGTGCTTTCAGAAAAAGACCAACAGAAAAAAATTGAGCAATGGAATCGATTCTGGAATGACCAGAAGAAAAGTCTAGCCATTTCCGAACTGATCAGTAACGGAAATAAATTCGGTTTCAACAGTTCCGCTTTTGATGGTTTTAATGAAGTTTTGCATAAAAATTATTCCGCATTGAGTCTGAAAGATTATCAAAAAGTAAAAGCGCTTCAGATTTCAGAATTCATGAGCAACGAAAATGGTTTTTACACGGTTTCCAATGTGGTAAAAGTAGATGAAAAAAAACGGGACGCTTTCATCAAGGATATTGAGAAGAAGCATGATGCCATTGCCATTGACCGCCAGCAGATGAACGAAAATTTCCTTGGTTTACTGAAAAGAGACTTCAATACACTGATCAATTATTCTCTTCTTGCCATTATTTTAACGATCATCGTTTTCTTCAGGAATTTTGAATTAACGGTTCTCACCATGTTCCCGATTGTTTTAACGGGAGTTGTTACAGCCGGAATCCTTTATTTTCTGGGATTGGAATTAAATATTTTCAGTACCGTAGTGTGTACGCTGGTATTTGGAGTCGGAGATGACTTCAGTATTTTCCTGACTCAGGCTATGCAGAAAGAACATACTACCGGAAAGAATGAATTACCCACGTATAGAATTTCGATTATCCTTGCAGTTTTCACGACGATCCTTTCAATTGGCTCTCTGATTTTTGCCAAGCATCCTGCCCTGCATTCCCTGGCTTTGGTTGCTTTGATAGGAATGTTCTCTGTGATTATCATTACCTCTACCCTATATCCTTTCTGGTTCAGATTATTCATTACCAACAGGGCGAAAAAAGGACTTTCTCCCATCACATTCAGATTGTTTGTATGGTCAGTATTCTCATTCCTTTATTACGGATTGGGTGGATTGCTGTTTTCTGCCTTCGGAAGTTTTTTTGTTAAAAATTCCAAAGGGCAGACGCTGAATATTATCAAACTTATTTTAGCCAGATTTTTAACTTCCGTTCTTTATTCTAATCCTTTTGTAAAGAAGAAGGTCATTAAAAATACATCTGAAGATTTCAGCAAACCTGCAGTTATCATTGCCAATCATACTTCTTTCCTCGATACGCTGGCTATTGCAATGGCGACCCACAAAATTATTTATCTGGTGAATGACTGGGTATATCAGTCTCCTGTTTTTGGAAAACTGGTAAGAGCACTGGGCTTTTATCCCGTTTCACAGGGAATCGAGAATGGAATGGACAAACTGAAAGAAAAAGTTGAACAGGGATATTCACTCGTTGTGTTCCCTGAGGCAGAACGTTCTTACACCAATGATGTGAAAAGATTCCATAAAGGAGCTTTTTATCTCGCTGAACAGTTCGGACTGGATATTCTTCCTATTTACATCCACGGAAACTCTGAGGTATTGCCGAAAGGAGACTTCATTATCTACGACGGAAGCATTACGGTAAAAGTGGGGAACAGAATCAGCAAAGACAACATGAGTTTTGGTAAAAACTATTCTGAGAGAACAAAGAAGATCAACGCTCATTTCAGGGAAGAATTTGCCAGACTGCGTGAAGAGATTGAGGATGAGAATTATTTTAAAAAGAAATTATTCCTGAGCTATCTTTACAAAGACAGTGAAGTGGTAAAAGAAGTAAAAGAGGATTTTAATGCCAACAAATCTGTTTATTTCGAACTGAACAAGCATATTCCGAATGACGCCAATATTCTTCATTTAGCTGATGATTTTGGGCAGAAGGATGCATTATTAACTTTATACCAGGCAAGCCGAAGAGTTTTTTCTCTGGTTCAGAATGATGAAAAAAGAGCAACAGCAGCACACAGCTATCTGGTAAAAAAAAGAAAGATCCAGTATATAAAAGACATTTCTGAGGCAAACAAAAAGATTGATGTACTCCTCATCTCCCATGATCGTTTTACATGGAATGATATTCAGGAGCTGCCGGAAACGATCATTTTTGTAAATACAAAAAATGATTCTTTTAAAAGTGATCATTATACACTAAAATTTAGTTCAGAATCATTAAAAGTATTTAAAACCAAATAATAAATATGAAAAACATATTTTTGTAAACGCTAAAGAAAACTAATGAAGAAAAATATACTTGTCATATATTATTCACAAACCGGGCAACTCGAAGATATTGTGAAAAACATCGCCAGGCCTTTTGAAGCTCAAAAGGAGAAATATGATGTTACCTATTATAATATTAAACTGAAAGAAGACTTCCCGTTTCCTTGGCCAAGTGATGTTTTTTTCAACACTTTTCCTGAATCTTATCTACAGATTCCAAAAGAAATCCTTCCTCCTTCAGAAGAAATTCTGAACAAAAAGTACGACCTTATCCTATTCGGGTATCAGGTATGGTATCTCACACCATCCATTCCTATTATTTCTTTTTTAAAGAGTGATTATGCAAAACCAATCCTTAAAGACACTCCTGTGGTTACGATCTCAGGAACCAGAAATATGTGGATGCTTTCCCAGGAAAAATTAAAGGTTTACTTAAGGGATTTACAGGCTAAACTCGTAGGAAATATTGCTTTGGTAGACAGACATGACAATTACACCAGCGTATTAACGATTCTCCGATGGCTTACCACAGGTCAGAAAAAAAAATCAGGAATGCTTCCTGCCGCAGGAGTTTCCAATGAAGAAATCGCAGGTTCTGTAAAGTATGGCGAGATTATTGAAAGACATTTTAATAATGACGACCTTAATAGTTTGCAACCAGATCTTGTGAAAAACGGAGCGATTGAAATCCGTGCGTTTTTAGTGCGTGTAGAAAAGGTAGGAAACAAAATTTTTACAGTATGGTCTAACCTGATTATCAAGAAAAAAGAGAAACGTCCATTGCTGATAAAATTCTTTAAGGTATATTTGATGGCAGCGATATGGATTATCTCACCTGTCGTTTTGGTTTTACACCTGCTTACAACCCCTATATTTTGGTTTAAAAGACAAAAACAAAAAAGATATTTACAAGGAATTAATTTAAAATAGAATGTACGACGTATTTATAACAAAAGCATCAAAATACTTACCCAATGAGCCGGTAGCGAATGATGAAATGGAGACTTATCTTGGGCTTATCAATGATGCGCCATCTAAAGCAAAATCACTTATCCTAAGAAATAATAAAATCACAACAAGATACTACGCCTTAGACAAAGAAGGGAATCCTACCCACTCTAATGCACAGCTTACTGCCAAAGCAATCGAAGGACTTTTTGATGAAAATTTCAAAAAGGAAGATATGAAATTACTATCGGTAGGAACTACTTCACCAGATCAGATCCAGCCTTCTCACGCTTCTATGGTGCATGGTGAGCTTAACATCGGAAAATCTATTGAAATTAATACTTCAACAGGTCTTTGTAATTCAGGAATGAATGCGCTCAACTATGGATTCCTTTCTGTAAAAGCCGGTGTACAGGACAACGCAGTATGTGCAGGTTCTGAAAGAATGTCTGCATGGATGACTGCTGACAAATTCAACCATGAAGCAGAAAATTTAAAATTACTGGAGGAAAGACCTATCATTGCTTTCAAAAGAGAATTCCTGAGATGGATGCTTTCTGATGGAGCAGGCGCTTTCCTTTTAGAAAATAAACCGAGAGAAAACAGTACTTCCCTAAAAATAGAATTCATTGATTTCTATTCTTATGCTCACGAAATTGAAGCATGTATGTATGCAGGATGTGATAAGCTGGAAGACGGAAGTCTGAAATCATGGGCTGACTACCCTTCTGATGAATGGCTGAAGCAATCTATTTTTGCCATCAAACAAGACACTAAAATCCTTGATAAATATATTCTTGTAAAAGGAGCAGAAAGTTTAAGATCATCTTTTGACAAGCATAATCTGGATCCGGAAAAAATTGACCACGTACTGGCTCACATTTCTTCAGGATATTTCAAAGATGGACTGAAAGAAGAGTTTGCTAAAAAAGGAATGGATTTCCCTGCAGAAAAATGGTTCTATAACCTTTCTGAGGTTGGAAACATCGGTGCAGGATCTATATTTATTGCCCTTGAAGAATTGATGAATTCAGGAAAACTAAAAAAAGGAGAAAAAGTACTTCTTTGTGTTCCTGAAAGTGGAAGATTTGCTTATTCTTGTGCTTTATTAACGGTTTGCTAATGAAACACAGACTGCCAACATCCGATAAAGATTTTGTAGAAAGCCTTATTCCGCAAAGGTTTCCTTTTGTGATGGTACATGAATTATCAGAATATTCTGAGAATCATCTTCTGTCTGGTTTTGAAATAAAAGAAGATAACCTTTTTATCCAGGACGGATTATTCCAGGCTTCAGGACTGATTGAGCATCAGGCGCAGAGCGTTGCCCTGCATACAGGATATAAATATTATCTGCTGGGAAAAGATGCACCTACGGGATATATCGGAGCTATCAAATCTTTTGAAGCCGAAATACTACCTAAAGTAGGAGACCACCTGAAATCTGAGGTGACCATCCTTAATGAAGTAATGGGAGTAACCCTTGTAGATATTGTTACCAAACTGAACGGTGAAGTGATTGCAAAATCTCAAATGAAAACCGCTGTAAAATAAACTGAAATGGAGATAAAGGAAGAAAATATCATCAATATACACAACTTTTTACCGCATCGTGAACCGATGCTGATGGCAGACTATATCCTGGAGCTGACCAAAGAAAAAGTAGTGACTTCCTTTGAAATCAAAGAAGATAATATATTTGTTCACAACAATCAGTTTGCAGAAGCCGGCTTAATCGAAAATATGGCCCAAACCTGCTCTTCTATCCTTGGACAAAGCTTCTTTGAAAATCCTGAAGCTGATACTAAAGTGATCGGGTTCATTACCAATATCAAGAAGATCGAGATTTTCGCTCTTCCAAAAGTACATGACAAAATCATTTCCAAAGCTTCACTTATTTCACAGTTTGAGAACATTTGCCATATTTTCTGTGAAACATTTCATCATGATGAATTATTGATCAGAGCGGAGATCAACCTTTTTATTCAGGAAGTAAAATCGTAATGATCAATTAAAAATATAATAGAAAAGCTGTACAAAATGTACAGCTTTTTCTTTTAAATCAATTTTATATTCTCTAATAGATTTGTGAACATTTGTGCATTCATTTGTGTTATTCATTTGTGTTATTCGTGTTTAAAATATAGGTTTAGGCTAAAGCCAATTGATTTTTCTCTTTTTTTAAGCGGGCTTCTTCGTCTCCGCTCAGAGTCATGGCCCACTCCTATTGAATTGATTACAATGATTTTACGGAAAAACGTCCGTTTTTTGTTTATTTACACAGTCATCACTTCTTCATAAACAAAATGAAAATCAGTTAATTACAATCAGGAAAACCTCATCACCAGATGAATTATTTCACGTGAAACATTTTATAAATCCGTGAAACTCTGATGGTCAGGGAGAAAGAGTTTTAAACAACAAAAAAGCGGAACATTTCTGTCCCGCTTTTATCATTATTTTAAACAAAGGATTAGTATCCGAAGATCTCTTCAAGAGATACTTCCTGGAATTCTCCCATTTTGTTGATAGACTCCATATTCAGATTTTCTTTCTTGCCGATGATGGCGGTATTGTATTTTACAGGTTTTACTTCAGTGTTGTAGAATCCTGTAAGCTGTGGTAATGTTAATCCCTGAATTTCAGCATAAATATCTTTTCTGATATCATAGTCAACCCCTAGTTTTTTCAATGCTAACTGATTGAAGAAAATATTTGTTCTGTTGATTCTGTTAGAAGCAATCTGTTTTAAGGCAGAACCTCTTGCATTCTCAAACTGTGCCGGGATTTGTGGTAAAGATACCATTAAGTCATTCATTGCATTTACAGCTAAAGGAAGCTTGTTTGCCTGTGTTCCGATATAATTTGTAACATAGTTTGCTTTCCCTTTTTCTGAAGCATTTCCATAAGAAACATAGGCAGTATAAGCCAATGACTTACTTTCTCTGATCTCCTGGAAAACGATAGAAGATAATCCTCTTCCGAAATATTCATTGAAAACATTTGCTTTCCCGAAATTACTAAGGTTTACGGTACTGGCTTTTGCTACTTTTGACATTTCCATTTGTACCATGTCATAATTTGTGAAATATACCTTTCCTTCAGTAGCCGGTTCAGCATATTCTTTTGCCTGTGCAGGCTGAAGGCTTGTATTAATGATAAAAGGTTTCACCGCTTTTTCTAATCCTGACTGATCCTGTCCGTAAAGAAGCACCTGATAAGGATACTGGTTCAACGTTTTCACTTTCTTCATCAATTCTACGGCGTCAATGCTCTCAAGACGTTCTTTCGAAACAATGTCTGTCATTCTTGAATTTTTACCGTATTTAGCATAGTTTGAAAGAGCAGCCATAATTCTCACTTTATCTTTCTTTGCAGAAGCTCTTGATTCCAGAATTGTTTTTACCGTTTGAGCATAAATTGCTTTATCAGCTTTTACATTCGTCATCCAGTGGTTCATTAGTTCTACAGCTTTCTTCATATTACTTTCAAGACCACTTAATGTAATGATCATCTGGTCATTGGAAGTTCTCAGACTATAACTTACACCCAGTTTAAAGAATTCTTCTTTCAGCTGTTCCGGAGTGTATTTATCGGTTCCAAGATATTCGAAAAGAGTTCCTGCAATAGAAAGTTCTTTATCATTATCTGTTCCGAAAGGGAAAATATAACTGATTTGAGCAACCTCATTATATTTATTCTTCACAAAACTTATCGTCTTATCTTTGATCTTTGAAGTCTGAATGGCTGTTTTAAAATCAATAAATTCAGGCTTACTTTCCGGTACTTTTGTATTCAGAATATCTTTAAGGAAAGGAGACTGAGCTTCTCTGTTCAGTTTAATCGGGGTAATTCCAGGGTTCTGTACACGTACAAGTTTATCATTCACCCCTTTTTCTTTATAAATAACAACATAATTATCTTTAAAGAAATCGTTGGCAAACTTCACTACGTCAGCTTTCGTAATTTTATCATACTGATTGATCTCATCCAGCTCCTGCTCCCATGTTCTTACATTGATATAGGAATCATACAACTCAGTAGCTAGTCCATCAGCTGTTTCCCAGCTCTTCATACGCTGAACTTTTTTATCATTTACGATAGCTTTCAGTATCCAGTCCGGGAACTGTCCTTTTTTCACAAGATCCAGCTGATCCATCAGAAGTTTTTTAGCTTCATCAAAGCTTTGACCTTCTTTAGGCGTTACCACTAATCCAAATGTACCATACATTTTGTAAGGCGACTCATACGCTCCTGCTCCAAGCGTTTTTTGCTTCTGGTTGATGTTAAGGTCAATTAATCCCGCATCTCCTCTGTTACTTAAAATTTCAGATACTACGTCTGCCAGTCTTGCTTCCTGAGTTCCATAAGAATCTGTTCTCCATGCAATAGTCATTCTTGGCGTAGTAGGACTTTTTACCGTTCTGGTAACAATGCTGGTCATGGGTTCTTCCGTAACCATCTTTTTCATCGGAAGTTCTTTGTATTTGAACGCACCGAAATACTGATCAACTAATTTTATAGTTTTATCATAATCCAGGTCTCCAACCAATACTACAGCCATGTTATTAGGCACATAATAAGTATCAAAATACTTGTGGATCGCCTCCATAGAAGGGTTCTTCAAATGTTCTGAAGTTCCGATTGTCGTTTGTTGTCCGTTCGGGTGTTTTGGAAAAAGAGCCTGCATCAATGAATAGAATACAAGACGACTGTCGTTATCCTGAGCTCTGTTATATTCCTCATATACCGCTTCAAGCTCTGTGTGGAAAAGACGCAATACCAATTCTGAAAAACGCTCTTTCTCTACTCTTAACCATTTTTCCAATTCGTTGGAAGGGATGTTGTTTTTATAAACCGTTTCATCCAGTGAAGTGTGAGCATTCGTTCCTGTAGCTCCTAATGAAGAAATTGCTTTATCATATTCATTAGCGATAGCATATTTGGAGGCTTCTTGGGAAACTTCGTCAATTTTTTTATAAAGTTCTTTCTTTTTTTCAGGATCTTTTTCTGCCTTATGCTGCTCATAAAGATCAGAGATCTGTTGTAGCAAAACTTTTTCCTTGGCCCAGTCCTGCGTTCCCAGGTGCGAAGTCCCCTTGAAAACCATATGTTCCAGATAGTGCGCTAAACCCGTATTATCACTTGGGTCATTATTAGATCCCGTTCTTACGGGGATGTACGTCTGGATCCTCGGGGCATCATCATTTTTTGCCAGATAAACCTTTAATCCGTTTTTCAGTGTATACACACGCACTCCGGTTTGGTCATTCTTTACCGTTTCATAGGTATACCCTTGAGCATCCGTCTGTTTTTGAGTCTCAAATTTCTGTGCCATTGCACTGATCATACAGAAAAGCGAAACCGAAATAAAAATCTTTTTCATAGTAGTTATTTAATATTATTTTTCAATCCAAATTTCCATCCATTAGTCTTATTTATATAAACACTTGTTACAAAGGAACCGTTACCAACAGAAACAATAAGCTTTATAGGATTCTTTTAAGATTCTTTTATATAGAATTAGTTAAAAGCTTCTTTCGAAACAGGGAAAAATAAAAACGGTTCTATAACAATTCTGGAGATTTATTGATGATACAGTCTCTATTTCATGGTAATAACTCCCTCAAATTTAATATGATTTACATATAATGTATTTTCACTATTTTAGCCACCTGATTAAAAGAATCAAAAAACAGGTGAGCCTTATGTCATCTGGAATCTAAAAATATAAACATTATTTAGATGAAAAAACAAGACCTGCCTCAAGACGAAAGTAACCTGAAATCCGCCAACATGACTGAAGTTCTGTATGTAACGGATGAGAACGACAACTACACGACAGCAAACAGTACAGGCTGGGATGCCAAGAAAGCTGCTCTGGATGAATCTATGGAACTTATTTATGAGAGAATTGAGGAAGCAAAACAAAATGTGGCCCATAATATAGCAAGTCCTATTGCCTATTTTATGGAACTGAACAAAATGGATATTGGCGTTCTGGCTTCATATGTAGGAATGTGGCAATGGAGGGTAAAAAGACATTTTAAACCAAAAATATTCAAAACACTAAGCGAAAATGCACTGAAAAAATATGCCGATGCATTCGGTATTTCAGTGGATGAATTAAAAAACTTCAACGGAAAATAAATGAAACAGGGCCAGAAATAATGCCCGTTCCATTTGGCCAGAGAAAAGATACAATCTGCAAATGAAATTAAACTTTGAACACCATCAGACTGCGCATTGCGAAAACGGTGTTGCTTCTAATCTACTGCTTAACAAAGGCTTGAAACTAAGCGAACCTATGATCTTCGGGATCGGTTCAGGACTGTTTTTTGTCTATCTTCCTTTTCTGAAGGTGAATTTTGCTCCGGGCTTCAGCTATCGTCCGATGCCGGGTGCTATTTTCAGTAAAGCAGCTAAAAGATTAGGAATTAAAATCAAAAGAGAAAAATTCTCCAATCCTCAGGATGCCCAAAAAGCGCTTGAAAGAAATCTGGAACAAAATATTCCTACAGGACTTCAGGTGGGCGTTTTCAACCTTACTTATTTTCCTGAAGAATATAAATTCCACTTCAATGCCCACAACCTTGTGGTATACGGAAAAGAAGACGGAAAATTTCTGATCAGTGATCCGGTAATGGATTATACCACTTCCCTTTCTGAAGCAGAACTGGAAAAAGTAAGATACGCCAAAGGAGCACTTCCTCCAAAAGGACATATGTACTACCCTGTGTATGTTCCGGAAAATGTGAATCTTGAAGATGCCATCAAAAAAGGAATCAAGGATACCTGTAAAAATATGCTGGCGCCAGTACCGCTTATCGGAGTAAAAGCTATGAGATGGGTAGCCAAAAGCATCCCGAAATGGGCTGAAAAGAAAGGTACAAAAGTGACTAACCATTATTTGGGACAATTGATCAGGATGCAGGAAGAAATCGGAACCGGAGGCGGAGGCTTCAGGTTTATCTATGGTGCATTTCTTCAGGAAGCGGCTGTTATTCTTAAAAATGATGAGCTGAAGGAATTATCAAAAGAAATTACTTCTATTGGTGACCTTTGGAGAGACTTTGCCGTGGATATTGCCCGTGTTTATAAAAACAGAAACTCCAAAAGCAATATCTATAACGAACTTTCAAAAACAATGCTGCATATTGCAGACCTGGAAGAAGCTTTCTATAAAAAACTGAGAAAAGCGATCTGATATGGCAGAAAATATGATTGAGATTAAAAACTTATACAAAAAATACAAAAATTCTGATGAGTTTTCTGTAAATGATATTTCTTTGAGCATCAGTAAAAATGAAATCTATGGTATTCTTGGCCCCAACGGAGCTGGAAAAACAACCTTGATTTCCATGCTTTCAGGATTAATCAAACCTACATCAGGACATTTTACCATCAATGGTTTATCTCCACAGAAGGACGGCTTTAAAATCAGACAGATTATCGGAATTGTTCCACAGGAATATGCCTTATACCCAACACTTACAGCCAAAGAAAACCTCATGTTTTTTGGAAGCCTGTATGGTTTAAAGCATAATCAGCTTAAAAAAGCCATTGACGAATCCCTTGAAATCATGGGGCTTTCAAAATTTGCCAACAAGCAGGTAGGCCAGTTTTCAGGAGGGATGAAACGCCGCTGCAACCTCATCGCCGGCACCCTTCACAATCCTAAAGTTCTCTTTCTGGATGAACCTACTGTAGGTGTGGATGTTCAATCTAAAAAAGCAATTATTGATTATCTTCTGGATTTAAATAAACAGGGAACGTGCATTATTTATACTTCCCATCACCTTTCTGAGGCTGAAGAATTCTGTACAAAAATTGCCATCATCGATCATGGAAAAATTCATGCTGTAGGAACCCCTGAAGAACTTGTTTCGCAGATTGCCAATGCCGAAAACCTGGAAGACGTTTTCATTTCATTAACCGGAAAAGAATTAAGAGATGTTGTTGTATAAACTGTGGAGAAGTTTTATTAAGGAAATTCTTCTGCTAAAAAGAGATATTGGAGGAATCGTCATCATCTTTGTGATGCCTTTGCTTTTGATTGTCACCATTACCCTTATTCAGGATTCTACCTTTAAAAATCTTGAAGGATCAAAGATTCCTATTATTTTTATCGATCAGGACAAATCTGAGGTATCAAAAAACATAAAAGCAGAGCTTGAAAACAGCAAAACATTTCAACTGCTGACCAACTTCAATGAAAAGTCGGCCCAGGATGCTGTTTTCTCCGGAGATTATCAGATGGCGATTGTCATTCCTGAAAATTTAACGAAAGATTTAAATTCCAATATTGATTCTAAAGTTCAGACCATTGTAAGCTCATTCGGACTGGAAGGAGATTCGGCAAAAGTAAAAACAGCAGCTCCAAAGGCAAAAGATATTCATTTGTATTTTGATCCCGCTACCAATGCCGGATTCAAAAACTCCGTGATGAATTCTGTGAATAAAATGGTTTTTGAGATTGAAAATAAAAAGATTTACAAGGCATTTCAGGAGCAGCTGGGAACAACAGAAAATCTTGACGAAAATAAAAACCTGATCAGTTTTAAAGAAATCACTCCCGAAAAAGGAGAAATGGATGTGATGCCGAACTCTGTTCAGCACAACGTTCCTGCATGGACACTTTTTGCGATCTTCTTTATTGTAGTCCCTTTATCCATCAATCTGGTAAAAGAAAAAAGTCAGGGCACAAGTGTAAGAGCAAGAATAAGCCCTACTCCTTATTTTGTCCATATTTTAGGAAAAACATTTACGTATCTTATCATCTGCCTTATTCAGTTTTTACTGATGGTTGCCGTTGGAATTTACCTTTTCCCTTATATGGATCTTCCGGCTTTTGATGTATCCGGAAAAATGTTCCAGCTTGTGGTAGTAACACTATTTGCAGGACTGGCCGCAATTGGATTTGGAGTTCTATTGGGAACTATAGCCGATACGCAGGAACAGTCTGCCCCATTTGGAGCAACCTCTGTAGTGGTTTTAGCTGCTATTGGCGGGATTTGGGTTCCTGTATTTTTAATGCCGGAATTTATGCAGACTGTAGCTAAATTTTCTCCTATGAACTGGGGACTGAATGCCTATTATGATATTATTTTAAGAAACAGCGGAATTGGTGGAATTGCCAAAGAACTGGTTTTCCTCTTCTTATTCTATATTGCCACTGTAGCTATTTCCATTTTTTACGAAAAAAAACAAAATGCAGTCTAAAGAAAATATATTAACCTGTACTGAAGAAGTGAGAGTACGCTTCAATGAAACAGATCCGCTGGGCATTGTCTGGCATGGGCATTATATCGTGTATTTTGAAGACGGAAGAGAAGCTTTCGGTCGTCTGCATGGTCTTACCTATCTTGATATCCAGAATGCAGGATATGTAACGCCTATTGTAAAAAGTACCTGTGAGCATTTTCTTCCTTTAAAGTATGGAGAAACATTTAAGATCGTAACGACTTTTATCAATTCTGTATCTGCCAAACTTATTTACAGATATGAGCTTTTCAATCAGGAAGATCAACTGGTATGCAGCGGAGAAACCATTCAGGTATTTCTTGATAGCAATGGAAGCTTATGCCTGTACAATCCGGAGTTTTTTCAAAACTGGAAAGATAAAATGGGATTATCATGAGCAAGGAAATTTATATCACAGACTACAATTGTATAACTCCTTTAGGTTTCAATGTTGATTCCAACTGGAACGCTCTGTTAGAAGGACAGTCAGGAGTTGCTTTACATAAAATTATAGACAATCAGGAGGCTTTTTATGCTTCTATGATTGATTCTGACGAACTGAATGAAGAGTTCAACAGATTCTTCGCTCAGCATACAACTGATTTCACAAGACTGGAGAAGATGCTTCTTTTAAGCTTACAGCCTCTTGTTGAAAAACATACCGTTTCGGAAAGTACGGCTTTCATCCTTTCCACAACAAAAGGAAATATCAGTCTGTTAAAAAACCAGCCGGAATTACCGGAAGGTGTTTATTTATCAAAATTAGCAGAAAAAATTGCTTATTTCTTTGGATTTAAAACCAAACCGATTATTGTTTCCAATGCCTGCGTTTCAGGGGTAATGGCGATTTCTGTTGCTAAAAATATGATTCAGGCAGGAAAATATAAAGATGCTTTTGTGATTGCAGGTGATGAGCTTTCTGAATTTGTTATCTCAGGATTCAATTCATTTCAGGCAATAGGATCAGGACCTTGTAAACCTTATGATAAAAACAGAAACGGAATTAATATTGGTGAAGCAGCTGCTGCTGCTTATATCACTTCAATGTCAACTGGAAACGAAAAATTCAGATTTAAAGTACTGGGAGATTCAGCAGTGAATGATGCCAATCATATTTCCGGACCTTCAAGAACCGGTGACGGTTTATATGCCAGTATCAGAAATGCTATGACTGAAGCGAAGGTTTCTCCGGAACAGATTGATTTTATTTCTGCCCATGGAACGGCTACTCTATATAACGACGAAATGGAAGCCATTGCCTTCAACAGACTGGATCTTCAGCATATTCCTCTCAACAGTATGAAAGGCTATTACGGGCACTGCCTGGGAGCGTCAGGGCTTTTGGAAAGTATTATTTCTATGGAAAGTGCTCTTCACAGTACTTTGCTTCCATCAAAGAACTTTGAAGAAACAGGAGTAACCCAGCCTTTAAATATCATCAGAGAAAACCAAACTGCAGATATTAAATATATTCTAAAGACCGCTTCTGGTTTTGGAGGATGTAATGCAGTTGTTGTACTGGAAAAATGTTAAACTGAAAGTGATGAAGAAAATAAATACCTGTACCATAGAACATTCAAAAATAACCTTTGACGGAAATCTTATTTTTGAAAGCCCAAGCGAAACCTTTCAGGAATTTGCCAAAGAAGCCTATAAAAGTTTAGACCTCAGCTATCCAAAGTTTCATAAAATGGATCATTTGAGTAAACTGGCTTTTCTTTCCGCTGAAACCATTTTGAAAGATGAAGACCACAGCAGAACAGCCATTGTTTTTGCCAACAGATCGTCCAGTCTGGATACGGATTTCAAATATCAGGAAAGCATCAACGATCAGGATAATTTCTATCCGAGTCCTGCCGTTTTTGTGTATACTTTACCCAATATTTGTGTAGGTGAAATCAGCATTAAACACAAAATGCAGACAGAAAATGCTTTTTTCGTACTGGATGATTTTGATGAAGAATTTTTGAATGACTATTCTGAACAGATTCTTCTATCCGGAAAAGCTGACAAAGTATTGTGTGGCTGGGTGGAATTGTATCAGGAAAATTACAAAGCTTTTGTATATTTGCTCACATTATAATTTAACAATGTACCAATCTGATAATGTACCAATGCTAAAGGCAATAACAACCATTGGTCAACTGGCACATTGATATATTGTACATTAAAATACTATTTATGGAAAACTTAAAAACAGAATTGAAACACAAAATTATCGAAGTTCTTAACCTTGAAGATGTATCTGTAGAAGAGATCAAAGATACTGACCCACTGTTCGGAGGTGGATTAGGATTAGATTCTATCGACGCTTTGGAACTGATCGTTCTTCTTGATAAAGACTATGGAATAAAATTAGCAGATCCTAAAAAAGGAAAAGAGATTTTCCAATCTATCGATACGATGGCAAAATTCATCGAGGACAACAGAACAAAATAAATTAATATAAAAATCTAACAGTGTAACAATGTAGCAATTATTGGTAAATTATCCGATTGATACATTGTTACATTATTGAATACCATGAGTCAAAAAATTGCCATAACGGGAATGGGCATCATTTCCTCCATCGGAAACAATGTGGAGGAAAATTTTATTTCATTGCAATCCGGAAAACATGGAATTTCAGATATCGAAATGTTTGAAACCCGTCATGCCGGAGCCATTAAAACGGGTGAAATAAAATTATCCAATGAAGAACTTGTACAACAGCTTCAGCTTGATGAAGACAATAACGTAACAAGAACTTCTTTATTGGGAATGATCGCTGCAAAGGAAGCTGTAGAAAGTGCAGGAATTTCAGATATCAATGGTTACAGAACCGGCTTGATTTCTTCTACCAGTGTAGGCGGAATGGATATCACTGAAAAATACTTCTACTCTTACGAAGACTTCCCTGAAAAGCAAAAGTATATTGACGCACACGATGCCGGAAATTCCTCATTGGCGATTGCCGGTTATCTGGGATTAAAAGGAATGGTTTCTACCATTAGTACAGCCTGCTCATCAGCAGCCAATGCGATTATGATGGGCGCAAAGCTCATCAAAAACGGAGTTTTGGACCGTGTTATTGTAGGGGGAACAGATTCTCTTTCAAAATTTACTTTGAACGGATTCAATACCCTGATGATTCTTACGGATTCCTACAACACTCCTTTTGACAACAACAGAAAAGGGCTGAATCTTGGGGAAGCTGCGGCTTTCTTAGTCCTTGAATCTGAAGAAATGGTCAAAAAAGAAAACAAAAAGGTTCTCGCTTATCTTTCCGGATATGGAAATGCTAATGATGCCCACCATCAGACCGCATCTTCGGAAAACGGACAGGGCGCATTTTTAGCAATGCAGCAAGCCCTGAAAATTTCCGGTTTGGAAAAAGAGCATATAGATTATATCAACGTTCACGGAACAGCTACTCCTAATAACGATTTATCTGAGGGAATTGCCATGATAAGAATCTTCGGAGAAAACCAGGTCCCTGAATTCAGCTCCACAAAAGCATTTACAGGACATACTTTGGCCGCAGCAGCAGGAATTGAAGCCGTATTTTCAATTCTAGCCATGCAAAACAGTGTGATTTTCCCGAACCTGAATTTTAAAACAAAAATGGAAGAGTTTGACCTTACTCCTGTTACCGAATTGAAAGAGAAAAAAATCAATCATGTGCTTTCCAATTCATTTGGATTTGGAGGAAACTGTTCCACCTTAATTTTCTCAAAATCATGAGTGCAGTATACATCAACAGTGCATCCTGTATCTCGGTTCAGGACACTTTAAACGACAATATTCTTCAAAACCTTACTGTTAAAAATTCTTCAAACATCATTAAAGCGATAGAACCCAATTACAAAGAGTTTATTCCGCCTGCGATGATCAGAAGAATGTCTAAAACCGTAAAAATGAGTTCCGCAGCATCTCACTACGCATTGAAGGAAGCTGAGATTGAAAAACCGGATGCTATCATTGTAGGAACCGGAATGGGCTGCTCTCAGGATTCTGAAAAGTTCCTAAAAAACGTGATTGATAATCATGAAGAGTTCCTTACGCCTACCTTTTTCATCCAGTCTACTCACAATACGGTAGCAGGACAGATTGCTCTGGGATTACAGTGTCATGCTTACAACTTCACGTATGTAAATACTTCTTCTTCACTGGAGTTTTCGTTACTGGACGCTCAGCTTCAGATCAATGACGGAGAAGCAGAAAATGTTCTGGTAGGTTCTACAGACGAACAGACGGACAGAACCATGGAACTTTACTGCTTAAATAATACGATCAAAAAAGAAGCAGATCTTCCTGCAGATTATTTACATTCCACTACCAATGGAGTGATCTGGGGTGAAGGTGCCAGCTTTTTTGTAATTGGAAAAGATAAGACCGAAAACTCTTACGCTAAGCTTAAGAATATCCAGATCAGCAACAAGGTTGAATTGAATGAAGTAAAGGATTTTATCCAGAATTTCCTGGTTCAAAACAATCTTTCCACTCATGATATTGATGCGGTTATTTTAGGATTCAGTGGAGATGCACAATCAGATATGTATTATACAAAAGCAATGAATCTGTTTCCGGATTCAGCACAGCTGTATTATAAACATTTGAGTGGAGAATTCAATACAGCAAGTGGTTTTTCAACCTTTATGGCCTGTCATATCCTGAAGGAACAGCAGATCCCGGAAATTATGATGATCAATGCAGAAAAAAAGGAAAGTATAAAGAATATACTTCTTTACAACCATCTGGCAGGTCATGATCACAGCCTGGTGTTATTGGAAAAGGCATAATTGTTGAAATTGAAAATTATACGGTCTATTTGTCATTCAGAGCGAAACGCAGTGAAGCGTGGAATCTAAATTAGAAATTAGTCTGGACTCCTACGGAGTGTGACAATGGTATACAATAAATATTACGACTATAAAACTTGTAATAAAACAATCAGCAATGAAACATTATCCCTTCATCCTGTTCTACCTTTTCTGTAACGTTTTTATTTATGCGTTCCACGGAAGTATTTGGGTATATCTGTTTTGTTTTTTTGCTTTTTCTGCAGTAGTTGTCTGGGGTTCTTTTGACATTGAGCTGGGATATTTTGTGAACAGTATTACTCATAAGCGTACCAGAATAAAAGAAGTGGCTCTTACATTTGATGACGGACCTACTGAATTTACCCCAAAGTTTTTAGACCTGCTTAAAGAACATCAGATAAAAGCAACTTTCTTCTGTATCGGAAAACAGATTGAAAAATACCCTGAGACGTTTCAGAGAATTATTGCAGAAGGTCATACGATTGGAAATCATACCTTATCACATTCCAATTCTACAGGATTTTTATCGACTTCAAAAATGATTACAGAGATTGAAAAGTGTGATAAGATCATGAAAAACGTGGGAAATATTAAGACCAATCTCTACAGACCGCCGTTCGGAGTTACGAACCCTAATATTGCAAAAGCAATCAAAAAAACCAATAAAGTAAGCATCGGGTGGAATGTACGCTCTTTGGACACCATCATTGATGATGAAAAAAAGATCTACAACAGAGTGACCAAAGGTCTGAAAAATGGGAGTATTATCCTTCTTCATGACACTTCAGAAAAGACCTTTCGGGTGCTGACCAATTTATTAGTATTTTTGAAGGATAAAAAATATTCAACCTTTACTGTTGATACAGTGATAAATTCAAATAGAAATGATTAAAAATATAGCTTTCGGAGTATTCTTACTGGTTTCAGGATTCTTTTTTGCGCAAAACACAGCAATGTCAGGAGCTGAAGCCAAAGCATTTGTATCGAAGGTTTCTTCAGACACAAAAGAAATTAAAACGTTACAGAGCGATTTTACCCAGACCAAAAAAATGGATTTCCTTGATAAAAGCATTGTCACCTATGGGAAAATGTCTTTGCAGACGCCCAATATGCTGAGCTGGAAGTACACTAAACCGTATCAGTACAGTATTGTTTTTAAAAGCAATAAAATCTTCATCAATGATCAGGGAAAAAAATCTTCTGTAGATGCGAAAAGCAAAACATTTGAAAAAATCAATAAACTTATTGTAGGAAGTTCGAATGGAACCATGTTTAATGATCCTGAGTTTACCGTCACCTACTTTAAGAACGGAAATTACAATGTGGCAAAGTTTATTCCTAAGACATCACAGCTGTTGAAATACATCAAACAGATTGAACTGTACTTCCCAAAGAACCAGTCGACAGTTTCACAGGTCAATATGACGGAGGCTTCCGGAGATACTACGAATATTGTTTTCAAAAATACCAAGATCAATGCTTCCATTCCTGCGTCAGAGTTTTCTTTATAGCCTGATTCTGATCCTGGCTGTTTCCTGTAAAACATACCAGTTAACAGAAGCAAAACCTGTTTCTTCTTCTGAAAAGATGGTTGAAAATTTATACTTTTCGTCTACTGAAGATTATGTATACAAATGCCAGATGGACATATATAAAAACCATGTGAGTGGAATTCTGATCATCAAAAAACTGAATGAAACAACGCACCGTGTCGCCTTAACTTCTGATTTCGGGAATAAACTGATAGATTTTGAAGTCTCTGATAATGATTTCAGACTGAATTATGTACTTCCTGATCTGGATAAAAAAATAGTGATCAACTTTCTAAAAAATGACTTTCAGCAGCTTCTGAAAAGAAAATATCCGGTCAGTGAAAGTTTTGAAAATAAAAATGCTAAAATCTACCTTTCAAAAATCGATAAGAAGAGCTACTATCTGTTCTTCAGCAAAGAAAATGGCTTACTGAAAGAGATTGTTTACACGAAAAATAACAAAGAGAAAATCGATTTCACTTTTGATGCAAAAAAACCTATCTTCGCAGACAGCTTAAACCTGCAGCATAAGGACTTTAAGATCAATATAAAGCTATTTCAAATAACCGAGACGGAATAAATTTCACATGAAAAAAATATATTTCTTGCTTTTTGCACTTTTCTCCGCCTTATCTTTTGCCCAGGTCACTTTCAATCCGGGAATCAGAGTAGGTGCCAATATTTCACATATATCTGACGGACCTGCTTATGAGTCCTTTTATTATAATGACAATCAGGGATATCACTATGGTACCAATGCTTATGATATCAAATCAAAAGTGGATTTCTACATAGGTTTCCAGGCCAATATCCGGTTTGCAAAATTCTATGCTCTTCAGCCGGAAATTTATTATACCCGCCAGGGCGCAAGATTTGAAAGCCAGAATCCTGCTGTTTCTTCAAAAACAGCGACACTTTCTTATGTAGGAGGAGCAGTAGTGAATAAATTCTATTTTGAAAAGTTTAATATTCATTTTGGTCCGACCTTGGAACTTCTGACAGATCATAAAAATATCGATTCGCCTATTGAGGCAGATTTGGGACTGTTATTTGGAGCCGGTTATGATATTACAAAAAATATAGGCGTAGAGGCCCGAATTAAAAAAGGTTTTGTGCATATTAACAATGACAATACCAACGTAACATTCCAGATGGGAATGTATTATACATTTAATCTTAAAAAATAAGATCATGCAAACGATTCTTACAGACTTTTATACTTTAACATCATACGATAAGGCAGAAGACGGAAAGTTTACTGCTCATATTCATCTTAATAAAGACCATGATATTTTCAAAGGCCATTTTCCTGGAAATCCGGTAACTCCCGGTGTTTGTATGATGCAAATTATTAAGGAACTGACTGAGGAATTTACAGGTTCAAAGTTATTTCTGAAAACAGCTTCCAATGTAAAGTTCATGGCGATTATCAATCCTTTTGAAACCCCTGATCTGGTACTTCAACTGGATATTGCTGAAAATGAAGAAGATGTTAAAGTAAAAAACACGACTTCTTTTGGCGAGACTATTGCATTGAAATTGTCTGTAAGCTATAAAAAAATATCGTCATGAAACTAATCTTATCATTCATAGCAGCATTTGTTTTTTTCTTTCAATCTGATCTTGAAACGCTGAGAAACAGCTATGCTAAGGCGAATGAATCCACTACCAATACTGCGAGCTTTATTGAAACTGCGGAAAAACAATCCGGCTCTGATGCTGTAACTGTAGGATACAAGGCCGCAGCAAAGATTATGGAAGCCAAAATTGCCAAAAGCAACAGAAAAGCTCTGGTAAAGACAGGTGCTACAAGTCTTGAGGGCATTATTAAAAGTAATCCTAACAATGCAGAACTTCGTCTTATCAGAATGAGTGTTCAGGAAAATATTCCGAAAATTGTAGGATATCGTGGAAGTTTGAAAGATGATAAAGCTTTCCTGCTGAATAATTACAGCAAACAGAATACAGCTCTGAAGGGCTATATCAAAAGGTTTGCAATGCAATCTAAAACCATGACAGAGGCGGAAAAAGCCACTTTAAAATAAAAAAATGTTTCTTGCTGAAGTACAAAATGCTATTTCTGAAAAGAAGATATGCGTTTTAATCCCTACCTACAATAATGAAAAAACCCTGAAGAGGGTTATTGACGGTGTTCTCAACTACACCGGAAGTATTATTGTAATTAATGATGGTTCTACGGATTCCACGCCTCAGATTCTTTCTCAATATCCTCAGATCACTGTAATTTCCTTACCGGAGAATAAAGGAAAAGGAAACGGCCTAAAAACGGGTTTCAGAGCAGCAAAGAAATCAGGATATGATTACGCCATCACAATAGATTCGGATGGTCAGCATTATCCGGATGATATTCCGGTATTTGTAGAAGCTCTTCTTCAGGAAAAAGAGGAAGTTCTTCTTATCGGAAACAGAAATATGTCTCAGGATGGGATTCCTAAGAAAAGTAGTTTCGGAAACCGTTTTTCCAATTTCTGGTTTTGGTTTGAAACCGGTATCAGGCTTGAAGATACACAGTCCGGCTACAGACTTTATCCTTTGCATAAAATTCCAAAGAAATATTTTACCCCAAAGTTTGAATTTGAAATAGAAATTATTGTAAGAACTGCATGGAGGCATGTTCCGGTAAAAAATGTTCCAATCAAGGTTTTATATGATCCGGTGGAGCGGGTTTCCCATTTCAGACCTTTCAAAGATTTCACAAGAATCAGTATTCTGAATACAATTCTGGTAACGATTACTCTACTTTATATTATTCCGAGAAATTTCGTGAATAATTTCAAAAAAAAAAGCTTTAAAAGATTCATACAGGAAGATGTCTTAGAAAGTGACGGAAGTAACCGAACAAAAGCATTTTCCATAGCACTGGGCGTTTTTATAGGACTTTCTCCTTTCTGGGGATTCCAGACTCTTCTGGTGATCAGTTTATCTGTACTTTTTAAGCTTAATAAAGTCCTTGCATTTGTAGCTTCCAATGTGAGTCTTCCTCCTTTTATCCCTTTCATTATTGCCGCTTCTCTGTTTCTGGGAGCACCATTTGTAAGTGGAAACAGCGATATTTTAAGCCAGGATTTAAATTTTGAACTGATCAAGAACAATCTTTTGCAATATGTGATTGGTAGTTTTATCTTAAGTATTACACTTTCGGCCATTGCAGGAGTGACCTCTTTTCTGTTTCTGAATAAGGTAAGCCCGGAAAACAATTAAAAAAAGCCCGGAACAAAGTTCCAGGCCTATCACAATGAATTATTATTTTCTATTGTACACGGAATACATTATTGCAGAATAAACTGAACCAAATCTTTTAAAAACTGTTCATCCACTTTTCCTTTTATTTCATAATCTTTTGGAGATGGTTTTCCGGAACCTGCAATAAATAAGTGACTTAATGCAGGATAAAACTTAAATACAGCAGTCTTATCATTTTTCAATGTTTCTTTCCAAAGGCTGAAATCTTTCTCAGTTACCTGATAATCTCTTCCCCCTTGTGCAAAAAACATCGGAGCTTTGACTTTTTTAACTTCGTTAAGCTGATTGTAATCCTTCAAATACTTCCAATATGCGGCAGACTGGCCCAAAGGAAGCTCTGATGAAGGAGAATGTAAGTTAAATTGGGATGAGTTTAAAAAAGCAGCCTGCTTTTTAATTTCCTGAACAGCTTCAGCTGGAACTTTAGCCGGGTCAATCGTATGAAGGTATTCATATTGCTCAACAAGCAGGTCTTGCAGCGGTCTCGCATTCCCGGCCATAAAAACATATTTTGAAACCTGTGCCTTTTCTGCAATTTTAGGCATCATATATGCTCCCTGGCTATGCCCAAGAATGATAATCTGGTATCCTTTGTAATCAGCATTATTTTTAAAATAAAGAGCTGCGTTTACAGCATCATTGATGGTTTCTTCTTCTACAGTAGACTTTTCCGTAAATGCTTCAGGGTGGGAATAGGTTCTTTTATCATATCGATAGGAAGCAATTCCGTTGTTTAAAAGATATTCTGCAATGTCTTTAAACGGCTTGTTTTCTCCAATGGTTTCATCTCTGTCATGAGGTCCGGAGCCGTGAACGAAAATAACCAATCTCTTTTTATTGTTGGAAGGTGGAATTAATAATGTTCCGTTCAGCTCAATAGCATCGCTTTTTATTTTCAGTGTGGTTTTCTCATCTCTTTTTTCAAATGTTTTGTGAGGAACTAAGAAGAAACCCAGCAATTTATTATTCTCACTAAAAGTAAGCTGAACATCCAGTTTTTCCTTTTCAAATTCAGAATAGTAATAATAGGTGTTTCCTTCGTTATTTACTTCAAGGATATTTTTAAGTCCTCCAATCTGCCCCTGAAGTTGTTGCGGAATCGCTTTGAGCTGTTCCACCGGAATTTGTCCCGCTACGGTAGGATCAAAATAAGCATGTGCTTTTTCTATATTTTTATCAACCAGCAAGGCTTTAATGAAAGTATTTCCGATCTCTTTTCTGTCCTGAGAAAATGATAACAGAGCGAATGCGGTAAAGAATAAGGTTAAAAGTTTTTTCATAATCAATTATTTAAAGACCACATCAGCGAATGATAGTGGTGTCATCATTATGGTAACAAATATCGAAATAATAACCAGGGCGAGCTGGGTGATATGGTATATTTTTTCTCTTTCCTCCTCATTGATTTCAAAAGTAAATTTTATTTTATCAGGCCTTCTAATGATCAACCAGATAAATAAAAGAACAGCGAGATTCATCAGTACAGGAAACACAAGAAAGATTTTGCTTCCATAATTGTCTTTCATACTTCCGTACCCGTGAATAGTGATGGTGTCAGGTATTGAGCTGTAAACGGTGCACAAATACACAGAATAACAGATAATAATAACAAAAGGAATACAGAACAGCAGTTTTATATATTTGGGGATCATTTCAGTTTCTTTAAAGATTTCTTCAGGTATTTTTCAACATTTTTTCTGTCCGGAACTGTTGTAATTTCTTTCGTCAATGCTTTCTCAAACTCCATTTTTGCCTTTGAATATTCTTTTTTGCTAAAATAATACTTTCCTGATTGATAATAGACCAGCCAAAAATCGGGATTCATAGCCTGATACGATGGGATAATATCGTCTGTCAACAGCGCGTTTTTATCATCAGCGGCCTCATTGATTTCTTTACCGTACATTTTGGATAGTTCATAGTTTTGAAATTCTTCAGAATCTGCGAACGGATCTCTTGCAATATTCAGTTCTGTTTTCGCCAGCAGACTTTGCGATAATGGCTTACCGGAAAAAATCTCATTCAGGTCATAGCAAACAAATTCTCCAAGCTGATAAGGATTGGAAGAAACCCAAACCAGTTTTTTCTGAGGCGAAAATATAACGGCATGGTGAGCCAATAGCTGATTGAGTGCTTTTTCATTTCCATAACCGATACTTTCATCTTTTAAGCCGGACTTATTTCTTAAAATGGAGGCCATCTTTTCGGGAGTGATCTTCTTTTCTTTCTGCAAAAGCTCCTGAAGTTTTTCATAACGGTATTCTGAATGGCTTTCTTCAATCTGCTTCTGATTTCTTTTGTCATCTTTATAAGCTTCAGATTGGAAATGATTGGTACAAAGCACTCTGCTTGTATTTTGTACTCTATATACCCCGAAATTTTTAGGTGAAACTTCAATAATGACGGCATTTTTATCAGCCGCACTTCCCACAAGGATAGATTCCGAAACAAATACCTTTCGTTTTTTAGCAATGGCAATGGCTTCTTCTATATTTTTTGCATACTGTAAAATCTCTCTTGTAACCAGGGAAATAGGAGTCTTTGCCGTTAAAGGAATTTTTGATTTTCCGGCATTAATGGTCACGGTAATTCCTTCTTTATTCATTCCTGAAACTACACCTATCATTCCGGGCCAGCTTACCGACATATAGGGAATTCCTTCTTCGGGTTGTACAAACTCTACCAATTTATTTTTAGCAAAATCGTCTCCCACATAAAAGTCGAAATTCCTTCCAATCAACAAGTCTCCGTCTTCAGTATTTTCATTCCATACAGCAAGAGATGTACAGCCTACCATGGCAAGATCCTGCATGGCATGCCCGATATCATGAGCACCGTGCAGGTAAAGGTTTCTTAAATATTTAGGAGCAATAAAGTCATACTGATCGGATGAATATCGTGACAAGCCAAATAATTCTGCCTGATAATCTTCTCTTACATTGAGGTACATTTTTCTGTTGTACCATTTTAAAAAACCTCTTAACAGCCCTTGTCTGAATTTTGATGGTACAAAACCTTCCACTTTTGAAAAGAAAATGTTCTCCTGCTTCTGCATTAAGTTTTGGGTCAATGCTCCGCTATTATATCCAAGCTGCAAAGGATTTCCTTTAATATAGAGTTCCCAGAGCTGATGTTTATTTTTGGTAAGATAATTCTGATTGTAGCTGAAGGTACTGTCATTGATCTGGTTTACTTTCGGGATCTCCAGAGCATATTGTTTTACATCGGGAATATGTTTGATAGACTTTGAGATTCCGCAGGATGTGAGGAAAACACAAAAAGTGAGATAAAGTAAAGTTCTTTTACAGGATGAATAAATGGTTTTAGTTTTTTTCACTTTAGTTTTTATTAATCATTTGGGTCAGCCGCATGTCTATCGTTTCTTTTCCGATAATTTCAGCACAGGTGTTAAAAGCTCCGATAGTAACGCCTAAGATGCCATGCATATTCACGGATTGTCCGGTCAGAAAAAGATTGTCAATTTTGGTACGGGGAGAAACCATCGTTTTAAGAGGATTCTCCGAGCTTTTCATATATCCATACATATTTCCTTCACAATTTCCGATATAGTCCCGATAAGATAAAGGAGAGGAAGTATAGAGTGTTTTAATGGCATGCCTTAGATTCGGAATTTTCTTTTCCAGAGCATCAAGCATTTTTTCTGTTTTTTCAAGCTTAAATCTTTCATAAGCATTTCCTCTTTCATGTTCATCGGCAACGGTATTGAAGGTATTCTCCCATTCTTTAACCTCATCAAAATCCATATACGATATCGCCGTCAGACTTTCTGCGAATTCAGGATGACGTTTCGAAGGTGTAGAAGAAAGCATAAACGTTTCCGGCCACGATTCTTTCCGGTATTGGAATGCATTCCAAACCTGTTCTTCAGAGGAGTAGTGATATCTGTTATAATTAAAATTCGGAAGATAATGAGGCTTTAAAACAAGATAAATACTAAAGCACGATGAAACCGGCTTCCAGCTTAAAACCCTGTTCAGAAAAGATTTCTTAAGTCTTTCGTCACCAATAAGTTTAATGGTGGAACGGATTTCTATATTTGAAATAAATTGTTTGGCGGCGTATTCTTTTCCTTTTTTTGTTTTAACAGAGGTCAGTGTATTATTTTCATTAAAAACAAATTCTGAAACTTCCGAATGCTTGTGTACTTCGGCTCCATATTCCCGGAGTTTTCTGATTAAAAGTTTAGAGATCTGGCTTCCTCCTTTCACACATTTGTAAGCACTTTGGATATAAGAATTTACCGTCAGAGCATGTACATAAAAGGGAACATTCTCCGAGTCTCCGGCATATAAAAAGTTGGAACCCAGTAAAACTGACTGCAATTTTTTATTCTGAGTAACAGATTCAATGAATCTTTTGGTATTTAGATGCAGGATTTCCTCGTTGTAATTGTCTTTTCCCACCACATGATATCTGGGAAACTGGCTGCATACATACTGAATTTCTTCGCAATAGTTTTCAAGGTTTTCTTTTTCTTCGGGAAAATACTTTGAAAGCTGTTCAACAAAATTCTGATAACCCTGTGCATGAGGATATTCTATTTCATCTTCTCCGAAACTGATTCTGTCATAGCCGTCTTCATCCATCAACTGAAGTTCAAGATCATCCATGATTTCCAGATAGGAAAAGAACTGGTTAAGATTCTGTCCTTTGGATAAACCTCCAAGATAATGGACTCCGGTATCAAAAATAAGCTTATCTCTTGAAAAGGTCTGCAGATTTCCCCCATACTGGTTATTTTTCTCCAGAACGCATACTTTCAGACCTTCTTTCGCCAAAATAAGAGCTGAAACAAGGCCTCCCAATCCGCTGCCGATTACAAGTATGTCGTATTCTTTCTTCAAAAGAAAATGTGCTTTTAATAATTAAGAAACAGGGAATTTAAGATATTTAAAGTTTACTTCAGTAAAGTAAGCATAGAAATTTTATGAGTTCTCTTAAATCTCGGTAAATCTTAATGGTTTTTTAGTTTTTATTCGTTTTTACGGGATAAAAATAGAAAAATTAATCAACATCATCCCAAAAATCAAAATAATTAAACCATTGAAGCGGGTATTTTTTCACCATAGTTTCAAGATTTTGCACATAAGACTGTAAAAGTCCCTGTGAATCACGGTTTTTGATATTCTGTGCCACTCTTGCGTACAGATGGTAATGAAGATTATTCTCTTTCATCACATAGACATATACTACGGGAACGCCTAACCTTGTGGCGATCAAAAACGGGCCAGCCGGAAATTTTGCACTTTTTCCCAGCAGTTCTGCCTCCAGATATTTGGACCCTTCGAAATAACGGTCTCCGGTAAAGCAGATGAGTTCATTATTGGACAAAGCCTGATTGATCTCAAAGATATGAGACATGTCCTCCTTCACGTAAATAAACTTGATATTACTCTTTTTTACCGCAACACTTTCCAGATATTCCTTGATCACGGTCACTTCCTGATCTGTTGTAACCAGATTGATCTGGCAGTCGAAGTCGATATCTGCAAAAAAGTGTTCCGCAATTTCAAAATTACCAATATGGGCACTGATGAGTACACCTCCTTTTTTAGCAGCTAAAAGATTTCTGAGGTTTTCAATACCGTCAAATTCATAGGTATATTTTTCTCTGAGTCCGGCAGAAATCGCAGTTTTATCAATCAGAACTTTTCCGAAGGTAAAATAGCTTTTAAAGATGGAAGCTTTGGATTTCCAGTATCCATAGTTCAGTCTTTTCTGAAAATAATAAAGAATGTATTGATTGCTTTTCTTCTGAAACAGGGAGTAGTAGGCCGCCACAAAATACAGCACACCATATGAACTTCTGATCCCGATATTTCTAATACACCAGACGAATATTCTGTATCCGAGTACTGTTCCTTTAGATTTACCTTTCCACTTGTTCATATCTAGAATTTAATATAACAGAGAGCCAATGTAATAATACCTTTTTGAAGTGTCCGTTACCGGATCACTGTGATATTGTTACATTGGCACATTTTATAGAATAAAGAATTACTCAATAACTACGCGTTTTTTTCAGCAATCTTATGTTCAATCGTTGTATAGAAATCATCAAATGTTACCATTTTTTTGAAATCTGCTTCTCCTAATTTCACCCCGAAATTGGATTCAATCACGACTACCATGTCGATATAATCTAAGCTGTCTAAGCCCAGTGTATTTTTAAGGTTGGCATCGTTACTGATTTCGTCTCCGTCTACCTCGAATTCGTTGACAAGAAAATCATTAACAATAGCAACAATTTTTTCCCTTTCCATGTTTTTAATCAAATTTTTTAACTATTAGTGCAGAATTGGTTCCCCCAAACCCAAAAGAATTCGACAAAAATACATCAATTTTTTGATTTTTTGTTTTTGCAACTAAATTTATCTTTTGTGCTTCATTATCAGGGTTTTCCAGATTAATATTGGGAGCAACAAAATCGTTCTGCATCATCAGAATGGAGTAGATAACTTCACTTGCACCTGCCATCCAGCACTCATGTCCGGTCATGGATTTGGTAGAACTTACCGGAACTTCGCTCCCGAAGATCTCATAGATGGCTTTTGCCTCGTTGGCATCACCAATTGGAGTAGAAGTTGCGTGAGCATTGATATAATCGATGTCTGAAGCTTTTAATCCTGACTGTTTTAAGGCTCTGTCCATTGCCAAAGCCGGTCCATCCACGTTTGGTGTTGAAATATGCCCTCCGTTGGAAGAGAAACCGTACCCGATAATTTCTGCAATAATCGGAGCGCCTCTTCTTTGGGCAGATTCCAAGCTTTCAACAATCAGACTGGCAGCTCCGCCACTTGGAATCAATCCGTCTCTTTCTGCATCGAAAGGTCTGGATGCTTTTGCAGGCTCATCTTCTCTGGCTGAGAACACTCCCAATCCGTCAAAGCTCGCCATGGAATATTTGTTGGTTTCCTGAGCTCCGCCGCAGATAATCATATCCTGGAAACCATTTTTAATCATCATATAAGCCAGTCCTAAAGAATGAGAACCGCTTGCGCATGCTGCGCTGATGGTAAGATTGATTCCTTTCAGTTTAAAAATCGTAGAAAGGTTCATCGTTACCGTTGAATTCATTGATTTGAAAATCGCTCCCGATCCCATCAATGTTGTATCTTTCTTTTCCCTTGCAATATCGATAGATTCTACGACTGCCTGAGAAACACTGTCATTTCCGTATAAGATCCCCACTTCATGAGCATCCAAGAATTCTTCATCTAGATTTGCCTGTTTTAAAGCATCAAGCGTAGCAAGATAAGCATATTCGCTTTCTTCTCCCATACTGACACGCTGGCGTCTGTTTAAAAGATTTTTCAGATCAGGCTTTGGAACAACTCCTGTGAGGCCAGACCTAAAACCAAATTCTTTTCTGTCCTGATCTAAAACAATACCGGATTTTCCTTGATATAGGGATTCCCTGACCTCTTCTAAAGACGTCCCGATGCAGGAATAAATTCCCATTCCGGTAATTACAACCCTATTTTCCATTTGTTTATATTGAATTTAACAATGTATCAGTCTAGTAATGTAACAATCTTTTCATTGATATCAATCAACATTGGTACACCGGTACATTGGTATATTGTTAGATTATTTATGAATAAATTCCTCCGTTAATATTAATCACTTCACCTGTAATGTAAGAAGATTTTTTAGATGCTAAAAATGCGACAAGATCTGCCACTTCTTCTGCTTCTCCAAATCTGTTGGCAGGAATCATTGCTTTAAGCTCATCTTCATTAAACTCCTGGGTCATATCCGTTTTGATGAAACCCGGTGCAACGGCATTTACCGTAACATTTCTTTTGGCAACTTCCTGTGCAAGGGCTTTTGTAGCACCTACCAAAGCTCCTTTCGCAGCAGAATAATTTGTCTGCCCGGCTGTTCCTTTTACTCCGGATACAGAAACCATATTGATGATTCTTCCGTATTTGTTACGAAGCAGCTTTTGAATAAAGAAATTGGTCACATTGAAGAATCCGTCCAGACTTGTATTGATCACACTATTCCAGTCTTCCTTCTGCATCCACATAAAAAGACCGTCTCTTGTGATTCCGGCATTATTGACGATCACTTCTACCACGGCATCAGGATTTTTCTCCTGCCACTCCGTTAAAACAGCTTGTGTTTCTTCGCTGTTTCCTACATCAAATTTAAGAATTTCTCCGGTAGCACCCAATTCTTCCACTTTAGCCAACGTTTCTTTGGCTGCCGTTTCATTTGAAGCGAAGTTGATAAGGATGTGATAGTTTTTCTCTTCAGCCAGTTTTATACAGATTGCTCTCCCGATTCCTCTGGAGCCTCCTGTTACAATTGCACATTTCATGCGTTAGTGTTTATATCGTTTTTAGTTTTTTAAGTTGATGCTGGAAGCCTTTTTTAAAAGACAATTGATGGCAACCAATAGTTACATTCCTTTCAGATATTTCTTTACTTCCTCCAAATACGGATACATAACCATATCGTCTGAGAAAGCAGGAATAATTTTTCTGATATCATCATACAGTTCTTTTGTAGAGGATGAAACCTTATCCTGGAATCCAAGATATTCAACCGCCTGAATGATGGTAATAGCTTCAATAGCCAAAACTTCAAAGGCATTTTCAATGACTTTTCTACAAATTACAGCAGCGTTTGTTCCCATACTAACGATGTCCTGGTTATCGTTATTGTTTGGAATACTGTGAACATACATAGAATTTGACAACATCTGGCTTTCTGCCGTGGTAGAAGTTGCTGTAAACTGTACACCCTGCATCCCGAAATTGAAACCTAATTTACCTAAATTGACAAAAGGAGGTAGAATTTCGTTGATTTTAGCATTCAGAAGGTAGTTTAGCTGTCTTTCTGCAAGCATGGTAAGTTTGGTTACCACAATTTTAAGCTTGTCCATTTCCAAAGAGATATAATCCCCATGGAAGTTTCCTCCGTGATACACATGCTGGTCTTCAACGTTGATAATTGGATTATCATTCGCTGAATTGATCTCATTCTCAAGAACTTTCTCCGTATATTCCAATGTATCCAATACCGGACCTAGAATCTGAGGAACACATCGTAAAGAATAATATTCCTGAACTTTTTCCTTGAATACTTTTTCCTGTTCTTCAAAATGGGTATACAGATGTTCTTCTCTTTTTCTGATCAGTTTACTGTCTGCCAGGTGAGCACGCATTCTTTCTGCCACTTTCTGTTGACCGTAGTGTTTCTTAGTTCCGTTCAAGGCTTCTGACAAATGATCATCATAAGCCTGTACAATCTCATTGATGGCACAAGAAAGTCTAAGAGAAATATCAGTAAGCTGATTGGCTTTATAAGCATTTACGATACCGATTCCTGACATTACGGAAGTTCCGTTCATCAATGCAAGACCTTCGCGGATCTCTACTTTGATCGGTTCTAAGCCTTCAACTTCAAAAACTTCTTTGGTAGATTTTCTTTCTCCATTGTAAAAAACTTCTCCTTCTCCAATCAATACCAAAGCCAGGTGAGCCAGCTGAACAAGGTCACCGCTTGCTCCTACTCCTCCATGTTCAAAGATCAACGGGGTAATATCTCTGTTGATCAGCTCCTGAAGCAGATAAATAACAGACTGGTGCACTCCTGAATTCCCTAATGATAAGGTATTCAATCTTGCAAGCATACATGCTTTTACTTCTTCTACAGGCAAAGGGTTTCCAATTCCTGAAGAGTGGCTTCTTATCAGGTTATACTGAAGCTGGTGTGTATCTTCATCACTGATTTTAAACTGAGCCATTGGCCCAAAACCGGTGTTCACACCATATATTACTTTATTTTTTGAAAACTCTTTTAAAAACTGAAAACTTTTATCCACTCTTGATAAAAGTGATTCATCCAGTTCTATTTTTTCATTCTCAATGATAATTTTTTGAAAGTCTTTCAGTTCTAAAAAGTTATTTATTTTCATCAATTAAAAGTAATAGTTGATAATTTTGTAAAATATTAATTATTTGTCACTAATTTTGCGGCAAAGATAAAAGTTATTATTAAAATAAAAAATCAAAGATGAGCAAAGAATTTGTTGACGTTCTTGTAATCGGAGCCGGACCCTCCGGATGCGTGTCTTCTTCGTACCTGAAGAACAATAACGTCAGCGTAAAAGTAGTCGAAAAGACAAAATTCCCCAGACTCGTAGTTGGAGAAAGCTTAATTCCAAGGGTAATGGACCACTTTGAGGAGGCCGGACTTTTCCCTGCATTAGATAAAATGGGCTTTGAAAAAAAGCTTGGAGCTCGTTTTCTTCGTGGTGACGAAGTCTGCATTTTTGATTTCAGCAACAAATTCGGGGAAGGCTGGGACTGGACCTGGCAGGTTCCGAGAGCTGATTTTGATAATACGCTTGCTCAGGAAGTCATTAACAAAGGAATCGATCTTGAGTTTGAAACTGAGGTTATAGACATCAAATTTGACGGAACAAATTCTATAACTACGGTAAGAAATAAGGATGGAGAAACAAAAGAGATCCATGCTAAGTTTGTTATCGATTCCAGTGGCTACGGAAGAGTTTTACCTCGCCTGCTTGATCTTGAAAAACCTTCAAAACTATCCCCTCACTCTGCGATTTTTTCTCATGTGAATGATATCAACAGAGAACCGGGAGAGGAAGGAACTTTGATTTCTTTTGACATTATTGAAACAGAAGTATGGCTTTGGGTAATTCCTTTTTCCAACGGAAACACAAGTTTAGGAATTGTAGGTCCTACTGAATATATTGACAAATTATCTGAAAACGGAGATACAACGGAAGCTTTAAGAAAAGCTATTTCTCTTTCTGAATATTATGTAAAACGTTTTGGAAATGTAGATTTCCTTTTTGAACCTAAACATCTGAAAGATTATTCCTGTTCAGTAAAAAGTTTATTCGGAGACGGATTTGCTTTAACAGGAAATGCCTCTGAATTCCTTGATCCGGTTTTTTCTTCAGGAATGGCTTTTGCCACAGAATCCGGAATGCTGGCCGCCAAACTGGCATTAAGACAATTAAACGGAGAAAAAATTGACTGGCAGAGGGAATACACAGACTACATTTTATATGGAGTGGATGTTTTCACCACCTATGTAAAAGAATGGTATACCGGAAATCTTCAGGAATTATTCTTCCATCAACCGGAAAATCCGGACGTAAAGAAAAAGATCTGTGCTGTTTTAGCAGGCTATGTCTGGAATAAAGACAATCCTTTTGTGAGAAAGCATGATACAGTTATTAAAAACCTTGCAAACCTGATCAAGCTGGAAAAACAGGAACAGCAAAATCAAGCATAAAAAAACGGTCTGAAAATTCAGACCGTTTTTCTTATTTTAAAGCATTTTTAATAGCTTTACCCAATTCTTTTCCTGTTTTTTCATATGCAGCGGATATTCTTCCGTATTCCATACGATAGCTACCTTTACTTCCTATCCCTTCAATCTTATCACCCTGAACTTTAGTTAAAACTTTAGATGGATTTTCAGTTTCAACAAATATCATTTCTGATGATAATTTAGCAGGCTGTGTTACAAACCCAGTCCATCCGGCGTAGATCCATTTTGTATGCAGTATTAAGGTGTACTTTGCCGAAGCTCCTTTAGTGAATTTTATTTTTTTCGCTTTACCATTTACTCCTTCAATAAACTTATCAAAAAAAACTGATTCCTTATGCTTTTGCCATTCTTCATCCCATTCTTTCCAGGATTGCTCGCCTTTCTTAGCCAATGTCTCTGTTTTTCTTCTTTCAAGATACTGGGCTTCAGTATAATTATCTGCCTGAAAAAGAGGATTTTCAAATTTAAACTGAACATTTACCTCAGTCTGATCTTTCAGAAAGTCAAAATTTCCAGATTCAATATTAATTTTGTCCTGGGCAAAAGTTGCCGTGGTAATGGCTGCAAAAAGCAGCAGAAATAATTTTTTCATAGTGTATTAGTTTTACTATTCAAGCCCCAAAGATATATAAAAAGACCTCTGTTAATTATTCTTTAGGTTTAATTTTATCTTAAGTCAATAAAAGTGATTGGCTTTCTGCTGTTTGGATTAAAAACTGTTTTAGAAAGAACATCAAAATCTATGATTTCAATTTTGGGACTTACTCTCAGTTTTGCACGGAAGTGATCTCTCACTTCATTGACAAACCCTTCGTGATCTGCTTCTGTACTAAGTTTAATGATAATCTCATCAAGTCCGATTTCGTTGGACTGAATCACAATCTGGTAGCATAAGATAGTATTAAAATCATTCAAAATATCATTCATAGCAGGAGGATACAGCGTTGTCCCTTTGTATTTGATCATCTGCTGCTTTCTTCCTACAACAGGTCCTAGCCTCATCGTATTTCTTCCGCACTGGCATGGCTCATAGTGGGCTTTTACAAGATCTCCGGTTTTAAACCTCAACAAAGGAATGGCTTCCACTCCCAAAGTCGTAATCGTAAGTTCACCGCTTTCTCCTTCTTTTACAGGGTTTCCTTCATCATCCAGGATTTCTGTAATAATCAGTTCCGGATGGTGATGTCCTCCGATCTGGAATTCACACTCTGTAAAAGCAGTGCTCATTTCCGTAGAAGCATAGGTAGAAAAGAGTTTGATGTCCCATTTTTCCTTGATTTTCTGTGAAAGAATATTATCTGTAAAATTCTGATTCTTGATGCTTTCTCCAATACATACAGCCCCATAAACACTGGAGTTTTTATAATCCAACCGGTGTTTTTCAGCGTAATCAATCATTTTCAACAGAAAAGAAGGAACGGTAATCAAATATTTTGGCTTGTATCTGAAAATAGAATCCCATTGCAGTTCAGGAATTCCCGGTCCCATTCTTACTACGCTTGCCCCCATTTTTCTTAAACCAAGAAAATAAGCAAGCCCAGCCATAAACCTTTTATCTATGGTGGTAATCATCTGCACAACATCTCCTTTCTGAATTCCTGCACAGGCGAAAGATATCGCTTCATTGTACGCAAGCCTTTCCAGATCACTGTCAGACAATCCGAAAGTCACCGGATCTCCCAATGTTCCAGAAGTGGTACTGTAATCCACAATTTTATCCGGTGGTATGCAGAAAAAATCATGATTGTACTGCTGAAGATCATTCTTTGTGGTGGTAGGAATCTTCTGAAGGTCTTCCAAAGTACGAATATCCTCAATAGTAATATTATTTTCTTTGAATAGTTTCTGATAAAACGGCGAATGAGTTTCAAGATACCTCAAAAGCTCATGAAGTTTTTCTTCCTGAAACAATTTGATTTCCTGAATCCCTGCTTTCTCGATTGACGGATGAAATTCCAATGATTTTAATTTTTTAAAAGGCAAATTTATCTAATTAAAATTAAAAGATTTAAAGATTCAAGTATTAAAAGATGAATTATCTCCTAAACGTAAAAGTTTGTGTATTGGTATTCCCGGCAGTATTGATAGTTGTTACTTTTAAAGTATGAGAACCACTTCCTTTAGGACATTTTTCATCAAAAATGTAGACAAAATTATCTTTTACACGGGTAAACCTCAACCATTTGCCATCCAGTTCGGCACGGAATGAAATAATATCACCCACTTTCGTTGTTCCTTTTAAGAGTAATAAACTGCTATTAACTAATGCTCCTTCTGCCCAGCCTGATGAAACGGATGGAAGATTATTGTCAATCAACAATTTTGCGGTACCCAATCTGTTGAATTTCCCTTCTGCCCAATCACCATTCCATTTTACCTTGACAACGGTTTTATCACTGCCATAGTCAAGAAGAATAATGGCTTTATCTTTTTCTGTATTGGTTAATTTTCTATTCGGTTTTATTTTCAAGGTATATTCATCCTGAACGGGAATATATGGATTATGCAAAACAATCGTATTTGAAACTGCATTCGGATCTGTATCAGGTTTTTCATAGGCACTGAAATTTACAGCATCATACATGGCATTTTTACTAAAAGCAATCTCTGTATTTTCTGTGGTAATGATTTTCCCTTGATTAGCCATTATTGTTTTTGCAGTATAAGATATTTTCTCTAAAGTTTTACTTAACTGAACTTTTGTTGTTAAGCGGCTTGTATTTCCTTTGACATCTTTCAGGACAATTTCAATGGCATGAACATTTTCATCCTGAAGTTTGATAATCCCACTTAAATTTGGAAGACTATAATGCTGCAGTTTCATTCCAGGTAAATCAGACAGGTGCTGGATTCCCATTTTATCTCTTATGAATTTGGTATAATCTATACAACCGTTGATGTATCGGGTATCATCATAGTGGATCTTATCAATTTTAAAACTGTACATCAGATTGCCATCCATAAACAGTTCTGTCTGATAAATACCAAGATTAAATCCTTTGTTGGCTTTATCTACAGCTTTAATGGCAAAACTTATCTCCGGAGAACTCACCTGAATAAGATTAGCCGTATAAGCATTTCCCTCTTTTTTTACGGCAATATTATTTGCTCCTGGTTCATACGTACTGAAACGTCGGTCATACCAATACAATCCGCTAATAATCGGGGCAATATTATCAGGAATGGCAAAGCCAAAAAGTAACGGATTTAAGCATTCCTCTGTTTTGGTATCTCTTATTTCAAAGTGCAGGTGTGGTCCTGCGGAACCTCCGGTATTTCCACTTAAAGCAATCTGCTGTCCTTTCTCCACAGGAAACTGTCCGGGCTGAAAAGTAATATCCTGTTCCCACTTTTCGTCTTTATATTGCCTCTCCTTTACGTATTCATCAAGTTGATTGAAATATTTATTCAGGTGAGCATATACCGTGGTATAACCATTGGGATGAGTGATGTACACTGCATTTCCAAATCCGTACCGTTCTACTTTTATCCTGCTTACATAACCTTCTGCAGCGGCAAGAACCGGCAGATTTTCCTGGCTGTTGGTTCTCAAATCCAGTCCCATGTGAAAGTGGTTGGTCCGCACAGCACCAAAATTGGCAGCGAGCTGCATGGGAATGTTTAATGGATTTCTGAAATAATTTTGAGGGTAATTATTTTGAGCTTGTACAATGCCTGTGTTGATAAAACAAACAAAAAGCATCAGGTAATAAAAGATTTTCATACAGCATTTGGGTTTAGTAGGTCTACTTAAATGTACAAAATTTCTGCCAATCAGTGCTTCGTACTCTAGCCAATCTTCGAATCAATTTTGTTTTTCACACCCCATATTTCCCCTGCTGAGTGAAACGTCTTTGCGATCGATCTTACATTATCCATACATCTTTGTGAACTTTGCGTTACCATTAAGTTTTGGCTAAAGCCATAAATAAACTTTATTATTCAAGTGAGCTAAAGTCCACTTCTATTGAATATACTGCATAAAATCTCACATAAAAGTTGTCAGAAAAAATTCATTTATTCACTATTCACCATCCACTTTCCCCCACTTTCTTTATTATATTTCTGAAATTGAACTTTTTAATAGAAATTACCTAAATAAAACATATATTATAAACCGACAAATTTTAGTAAATTTGCAGACTTAATTAATCAACGATATTGAGATATTTACAATGAGCCAATTTAAAGAATACAAAAACCTCAACCTTATTGACGTAGCAGAGAATGTAGCGGAATTTTGGAAACAAAATAAAACCTTCAATAAGAGTGTTGAGATTCGTCAGGGAAATCCTGAGTTTGTTTTTTATGAAGGTCCGCCTTCAGCAAACGGTATGCCTGGAATTCACCACGTAATGGCAAGAGCATTGAAAGATATTTTCTGCCGTTACCAGACTCAGAACGGAAAGCAGGTTTTCCGTAAAGCAGGCTGGGATACGCATGGTCTTCCTGTGGAACTGGGTGTAGAAAAAGAGTTAGGAATCACGAAAGAAGATATTGGCAAAAAAATCTCTATTGAAGACTATAACAAAGCTTGTCGTGAAGCCGTGATGCGTTATACCGATGTTTGGAATAACCTTACGGAAAAAATCGGATATTGGGTAGACCTTGATGATCCGTACATCACGTACAAGTCAAAATATATGGAAACCGTTTGGTGGTTGTTGAAGCAGTTGTATAGCAAAGATTTGTTGTACAAAGGCTACACTATCCAGCCTTACTCTCCAAAAGCAGGAACAGGACTTTCTTCTCACGAGCTGAATCAGCCCGGAACCTATCGTGATGTTTCGGACACAACGGTTGTGGCTCAGTTTAAAGTAAAGAAAGACTCTTCAGCATTGTTCAATGATGTTGACGGAGATGTTCATATCCTTGCATGGACGACCACCCCGTGGACACTTCCATCCAATACGGCTCTTACCGTAGGGAGAGATATTGAATATGTTTTAGTTAAAACTTTCAATCAATATACATTTGAACCTGTAACAGTGGTTTTATCCAGCGTTCTTTTACCTAAAGTTTTCGGTAAAAAATACGCAGAAGGTACAGATGAAGATTTTGCCAACTATACTCCGGAAACGAAAGTAATCCCTTTTAGAATACTAAAAGAATTTACAGGAGAAAAACTTATTGATACAAGATATGAGCAATTAGTTCCGTGGTTTACACCTAATGACAACCCTGAGAATGCATTCAGAGTGATTCTTGGTGACTTCGTAACCACAGAAGATGGTACAGGTATCGTTCACACAGCACCTACTTTTGGTGCGGATGATGCGAGAGTTGCTAAAATGGCTCAGCCTGAGGTTCCACCGATGTTGGTAAAAGATGAAAATGAAAATCTTGTACCATTGGTAGATTTACAGGGTAAATTCATCAAAGGAGATAATGTTCCTGCGGTATTCTCCGGAACTTATATCAAAAACGAATATTACGACGAAGGAACTGCTCCTGAGAAATCATGGGATGTGGAACTTGCCATCCTGTTGAAAACAGAAAACAAAGCCTTCAAAGTAGAGAAATATGTCCACTCCTATCCACACTGCTGGAGAACAGATAAGCCGGTATTGTATTACCCGTTGGATTCATGGTTTGTGAAAATGACTGCTGTAAAAGACAGACTGGTTAATTTAAACAAAGACATCAACTGGAAGCCAAAAGCTACGGGTGAAGGACGTTTTGCCAACTGGCTGGAAAATGTAAACGACTGGAACCTATCCCGTTCAAGATATTGGGGTATTCCGTTGCCGATCTGGAGAACAGATGACCTGAAGGAAGAAAAGATCATTGGTTCTGTAGAAGAGTTATACAACGAAATTGAGAAATCAATTGCAGCAGGACTGATGACTGAAAACCCGTTCAAAGGTTTCATCATCGGAAATATGGCAGAGTCTAACTATGAACTTGTGGATCTTCACAAAAACGTGGTTGACAAAGTGGTATTGGTTTCTGATTCAGGAAAAGCAATGAAACGTGAAAGCGACCTGATCGACGTTTGGTTCGATTCAGGGTCTATGCCTTATGCCCAGTTGCATTATCCTTTTGAGAATAAAGAATTAATCGACAATAATAAAGCATTCCCGGCTGATTTTATCGCAGAAGGTGTTGACCAGACGCGTGGATGGTTCTATACGCTTCACGCTATCGGAACTGCTGTGTTTGATTCAGTTGCTTATAAAAATGTAATGAGTAACGGTCTTGTTCTGGACAAGAACGGGCAGAAGATGTCAAAACGTTTAGGAAATGCCGTAGATCCGTTCGAAACACTTGCTGTATACGGACCGGATGCTACGCGCTGGTATATGATCTCCAATGCCAACCCATGGGAAAACCTGAAGTTTGACATCGAAGGAATCGACGAAGTAAGAAGAAAGTTCTTCGGAACCCTTTACAATACCTATTCATTCTTTGCTTTGTATGCGAATGTAGATGGCTTTAACTATTCAGAAAAAGAAGTGGAAAACCGTCCGGAAATCGACAGATGGATCCTTTCTGAGCTTAATCTTCTGATCAAAGAGGTGAAAGCATTCTATGAAGATTATGAGCCGACAAGAGTAGCAAGAGCGATCAGTACTTTTGTGAACGATAACCTGAGTAACTGGTATGTAAGATTATGCAGAAGACGTTTCTGGAAAGGAGACTATTCTGATGACAAAATCTCCGCTTACCAAACTCTATACACGTGTCTTGAAGTAGTAGCAAAATTATCCGCTCCTATTGCTCCGTTCTTTATGGATCAGTTATATCAGGACCTGAATAAGGTAACAGGTAAAGAAAACTGTGAATCTGTACACTTAACAGACTTCCCGGTAGCAGATGAAAGTTTAATCGATCAGGATCTGGTTGAAAAGACTCATCTGGCACAGAACATTACAAGTATGGTTTTCTCATTGAGAAAGAAAGAAAATGTAAAAGTTCGTCAGCCTTTACAAAAAGTATTGGTTCCTGTACTGGATGCTAAAACAGAAGAACAGATTCTTGCGGTTGCAGATCTGATCAAGCAGGAAGTGAACGTGAAAGAATTACAGTTAATTAATGCTGAAGAAGCATCCCATTTAATTGTAAAACAGATAAAACCGAACTTCAAAGCACTTGGTCCTAAATTAGGAAAAGATATGAAGGTGGTAGGTGCAGAGATTAGCAACCTTACAGCAGAACAGATTTCCACACTTGAAAAAGAAGGGAAAACAGACGTTCAGGGATATGAGATCACTCTTGATGATGTGGAAATTTCTACAAAAGATATCCCGGGATGGACAGTAACTTCTGATGGAAAAACAACTGTGGCATTAGATTTGACGTTAACCGATGAGTTAAAATCTGAAGGGATCGCAAGAGAATTCATCAACAGAATTCAGAACCTGCGAAAAGACAAAGACTTTGATCTGACAGACAGAATTTCAATCACATTGGAAGAAAGCTCTCCTTTCCTGAATGAGATTAAGAAAAATGAAGAATATATTTCTTCCGAAGTCTTGTCAAATAAAATAGAAATTGTATCTTCACTTTTAAATTTTAACGAAATCGAAATAGATGAGGTTAATTTTAAGATAAATGTTGAAAAAAATTAACCTGTAGTTATTATATTTCAAATTCCATTTCATAATTTTATTAAAAAAGAGAAAGAATATGTCAGACGAAAGAGTTAGATACAGCGATGCTGATTTACAGGAATTTAAAGCGATCATTAAAGAAAAAATAGAAAAAGCAGAAAAGGATCTTCAGCTTATCAGAGAAAGTTTTATCAATGACCAGAATAATGGTACTGATGATACTTCTCCTACTTTCAAAGCTTTTGAGGAAGGAGCAGAAACGCTAAGCAAAGAGCAGAATTCTATTTTGGCAGGAAGACAGGAAAAATTCGTGCGTGATCTTAAAAATGCTTTGATCAGAATCGAAAATAAAACGTACGGTGTTTGCAGAGTAACAGGAAAACTGATTCCTAAGGAAAGACTTTTAGCCGTTCCTCACGCTACGCTGAGCATCGAAGCGAAAAACATGCAAAAATAACCGTAAGGTTTGTAAAATAACATTGGGTTTATATCGTATTTACGGATACTTTATAAACCTAATTTTTAATGTATACCCATGAACGAATTATTAATTTTGGGAGTGATCATTGCCGTAGTTATATTATTTTTCAACAGAGAATGGATCAAAAACAGATTCTTCCCTGATCGGAAAAAAAATTATAATTATACCATTGATGATCAATTCAATTCTGATAAACGCGAGCGGGAGAAAGAAATCGACAGACTTTTGAGTAAGATGGGCAAAAACGGAGTGAATGATCTGTCTGAGAAAGACAGGAAAAGACTTGATGAGCTGTCCAAAATGTAAATAATAAATATAAGAAATGGAATCTATCATAGTACATCCTAAGAATTCTATGGAGCTGAGTGCACTGAAAAGCGTACTCAAAGAAATGGGCATTAAATTTGAAAAAGCACATGTTAAGAGCTCTTTCAATGGACAGAAAGTGGTCAAGAAAGCAAGCGATAATAAAAATGTAAAGCCGGCTTCAAAGCCTTCAAAACCTAAAGGACAATAATGAAAAAGATCTTAGCAATAACACTTTTAGTGTTATTCATTGACCAGGCTTCAAAAATTTATATCAAAACCCATTTTGAACTGAATGAGAGCATTCCTGTTATCAATGGTTTCTTTAACAAAACTTTTGTGGAAAATCCCGGAATGGCCTATGGATTTCATTTCGGAGGAATTATCGGGAAATATTTTCTGGTTATCCTCAGAGTTTTCCTGATCGGAGGGATGATCTATATGTTCAAAAAATGGTTGAAAGAAGGAGCTTCTAATTATCTTTTAGTTCCCATGGCGATCATTTTTGCAGGCGCTATCGGAAATCTTATTGACGGAATGTTCTATGGAATGATCTTCGACAGCGGAACAGTTTATGACGCCAGCACTGACCGATGGATTGGCTATGGCGGAATTTCCAAACTTGTTCCTTTCGGACACGGATATTCCACATTTATGAAAGGATGTGTAGTGGATATGCTTCATTTCCCGGTGGTAGACTGGTACGTTCCTGAAAGCTGGCCTTTGATAGGAGGAAAACATATTGAGTTCTTTAAATATATTTTCAATGTTGCTGATTCTGCGATCACAGTAGGTGCTGCATTCTTATTAATATTCAGAAAAAAAGCTTTCCCGAACGGTCTGGAGTTTTAAAAGATATATTTTCGGATGAAAAAAATAATCAAAAATATTTTTAAATTTTTCCTGCTTCTTTTCGTTGCAGGAATTATTTTTATTGCCTGGGCAAATTACAGCATCAAAAGGGACAGCGCACCATTTCTTTCCTACAATACTGCTGATGTACCACAAGTAAAAACCGCATTATTACTGGGAACCGGAAAACTTCTGAGCAATGGAACTCCAAATGCTTATTTCTATAACAGAATTAAGGCTGCAAGTGATTTATACAAAAGCGGGAAAATACAATACATCATCGTTAGTGGTGATAACAGCACCAAGGATTATAACGAACCTGAAGATATGCAGCTGGCATTGATGCAGGAAGGAATTCCACAGGATAAAATTATTTTAGACCATGCCGGATTCAGGACGCTGGATTCCGTGGTAAGAGCAAAGGATATTTTCAGCCAGACAAAACTGATCATTATCTCTCAGAAGTTTCACAATGAAAGGGCCGTTTTCCTGGCCAGAAAAAATGGTATGGAAGCCTTTGGATACAATGCAGCGGATGTGAATAAGTATGCAGGTTTAAAGACCAATTTAAGAGAGTATTTTGCAAAAGCTAAAGCCTATTGGGATCTTCTTTTTGGTGTGGAACCGAAATTTGGAGGAGAAAAAATTGTGATTCCTTAATATTTTTCCCACGGATTGCACAGATTTTCACGGATGATGCGTAAAGAGATATAGATTATTGAAGGTTGATACGTTTTGGCTAAAGCCAATGGATAGATGTTGAATTTTAAGCTGGCTGGGCTGAAGCCCACCCCTATTGAATTTTAATAACAACATCTTTTATCTTTTATCTTTTATCTTTTATCTTTTATCTTTTACCTTTTATCTTTCGTTATTCCCGTCAAACCTCGTAAATTTGCTATTCATTAATTTTTAAATATAAATTGTAAACAAATGTCAAGAATTCTTACCGGCATTCAAGCCACCGGAACACCCCATCTTGGAAATTTATTAGGGGCCATTATTCCTGCTATTGAGTTATCCAAACAGGAAGGAAATGAATCATTTTTATTTATTGCGAATCTTCATACGCTTACACAGATTAAGGATGCGCAGACTTTAAGACAAAATACCTACGAGATTGCTGCGGCTTGGCTTGCTTGTGGATTGGATACTGAAAAAACATATTTCTACAGACAAAGTGATATCGCTGAAACCTGTGAACTTTCTTGGCATTTATCATGTTTTTTCCCATACCAAAGATTAACATTAGCCCATTCATTTAAGGATAAAGCTGACAGACTTCAGGATGTAAATGCCGGTCTGTTTACCTACCCTATTCTGATGGCTGCAGATATTTTACTGTATGATGCTGAAATTGTACCTGTAGGAAAAGATCAGCTTCAGCACCTGGAATTTGCAAGAGATGTAGCTTCAAGATTCAACAACCAGATGGGTGAAATTCTTGTTCTTCCACAATCTGAACTTCAGGAGGACACTAAATATGTTCCCGGGACAGACGGACAGAAAATGTCAAAATCAAGAGGAAATATCATCAACATTTTCTTACCTGAAAAGGAGTTGAAGAAACAGGTGATGAGCATTGAATCAGATTCCAAGTCTTTAGAGGAACCTAAGGATCCTGAAACGGATAAAACATTCCAGATTTATCAGCTGATTGCTACGCCTGAACAGACTGAAGCATTAAGAGCAAAATATCTTGCCGGAAACTTCGGATACGGACATGCTAAGAAAGAATTGCTGGATCTTATCCTGGTACGTTTTGAGAAAGAAAGAGAAACGTTCACTTATTACATGAATAATCTTGATGAACTTGAAGCAAAACTTCAGCAAGGAGCAGAAAAAACAAGACCTATCGCGCTGGAAACACTTAAAAGAGTAAGAACAAGTTTAGGATTTTAATCCTGAGTTTTAAACATAAGAAAGCCTTTCGTCTGAAAGGCTTTTTCTATTGATATAAAGTATTATTAATGGGCATTATTCTTTGTCAGAATAAAGTAATGCATCTGATCTCCATATTCGTAATTAATATCCCAGCCCGGATATTGCTTGATAATGGTTTTGATGATAGACAGCCCTAATCCTGTAGAAGTATGATCTGATCCCCGTTTATAGAAACGGTTAAAGATTCTGGAATTATCTAAAGGTTCAGCACTTCCGCTGTTTTGAAATGTTATCCGATTATTTTCCACGATAATGTTTAAAATCCCTTCCTGATGGTTATATTTAACTGCATTTTTAAGAAGGTTGGATAAAAGAATATCTGCAAGATCCTGATTAAAATCCGCAACAAATTTTCCTTTCTCAATAATACTGACCTCTACTTTTTTGAATGCAATGAAATCTTCATAATTCTGAACTAATTGAGCGATCATCACATTAAAATCAACATCTGAAGTTTTATTAAACTGACTGTTTTCAATTTTGGAAAGCATTAATAACGATTTGTTTAACCCAACCATTCTTCTCAGATCATTCTTTACTTCAGTAAGAAAAGTAAGGTTCTTTTTATCAAGATCATCATTCTGGATCATCAGATCAATTTTATTAATCACGATAGCCAAAGGAGTCTGAAGCTCATGGGAAGCGTTTTCAATAAACTGTTTCTGCTGATAGAAAACCAATTCATTACGTTCAATCATTTCATTGATTTCCACATTTAATTCTTCAAATTCGGTGATCTTATAGTTCTGCTTTTCCTGAGAAAAAGGAATTCCAAACTGATATTTTTTAAGTTTATCCAATATCTGATAGAATGGTCTCATAGCTTTATTAAGGAGATATCCGTTAACTGCTACGATACTTATCACCAAAAGGATATAAAGCACAATTAAGGCTGTTGTAAGATCATATATCAATTCGTCTTCTTCTACCGTAGATGTTCTGATGACAAGCCGCTGATGCCCTTTGAACTGATCAATAAAGTCGGCTTCCAAAACCCTGTAAGGCTGGTCTTTATCATCATATTCCATATAATACATCTTATTGTACAGCCTGCTTTTATTCTGATAATCTGCGGCTTTGATCGGATTGATTTTAAATTCATTGAATCCAAATTCATTATTCTTCAAAAGCTGAGGATTAAGATAAACAGCTTTAATAATCTGTATTTTTCTATCTCTTAAACCATCATCTACATTATCGTGTACTTCATCCAGAATGTAGGCATAAAAAAGACCTGCCCATACTGCTATAATCAGCAGCAGGATCATGATCAGGTATTTTATCGTGTAATATTTTAATGAAGTCTTCATCAGATGAATTTATATCCTATTCCATATACAGCCTGGAAATCAGCTTCTGCATTGAGGGTTTTCAGTTTTTTACGAAGATTTTTAATCTGGGAATATATAAAATCCAGGCTGTCCGCCTGATCGATATAATCTCCCCAGATGGCTTCTGCCAGTGTTGTTTTTTGTAAGGTCTTTTCCGGATGAATCACAAAATAATAGAGAAGGTCATATTCTTTACGGTTAAGAACAAGCTCTTCATCACCTACTTTCACCGTTCTGTTCTCCGGGTCAATGCTGATATTTTTGTAGCGGATGATATTTTCGCCATCCTGATTTTTCCTTCTGATCACAGATTTGATTCTCGCCATCAGTTCTGCAAGATGGAAAGGTTTAGCAAGATAATCATCTGCTCCTATTTCCAGTCCGGCCACCTTATCATCTACTGAGTCTTTGGCAGAAAGGATGATCACAGGGTCTTTCTTGTGCATTTTTTTGATCTCTTTCAGCAGATCGATTCCGTTTCCGTCAGGCAGCATGATATCCAGCAAAATACAGTCGTATTCGTAAGAAATAATTTTTTCCAGTCCGCCACTGTAATTTTCTGCATACTCTACAATGAAGTGTTCTGCCTCCAGAAATTTCTGTACGGTATCTTTCAGTTCGGGTTCATCTTCTACTATTAAAATCTTCATATTCCGGATCTATATGCTCTGGTGCACGATTAACTTATGTCAAATATAGGAAATTATAAGGAGGGAAGCTGGAGAAAGGAATATACATCCGAAAGTCTACGATAATATCATCAGTATAAGGGTTATATGATAAATTACTGATAATAAATCTACAAAATGGAAATGCTCTCTGCCGGATTCCCTCAGGTTCTTTTTCATAAAGAATCTAATTTGATTTCACATTCAGGCCATCTGCATCAAAAACAAGACACAGACCATTCATCAAATGAATTTTGTAAGCACTGTATTCTTTTTCAATAGAATCAATGATGCTGCAAGGATGATTTCTTGTCATAAATGATACCATATTCTTTCTAATCTGAGCAGAAGACATCTTTCTTCCGTTACTCTTTATTACATTCCAATTGACCATAGTATTACTATTTAGTGTTTGTATTCGGTTAAGTGTTAATCATCGATTCTTTTAAAATTCCCGTTTCTATCGAATTCAAGCTCCAATCCATTGGAAAGTTCTGCTTTATAAGACCATCTTTTCTTTTCAATCTTAATAATGTAAGTGTTAGGAAAGTTTTTCGTGATGTAATTTCTGATTGAAACAGGAATGAAACCATATGGAATTTTCTGGTGTTTTCCATCTACTTCTTTCCAGTTTCCATTGCTGTCAAACTCCATTTTCATTCCGTTCGTCAGATATACTTTGTACTCATCTACTCCATAGATTTCTCTGTCTTCTATTGCCGAGGTCACAGGTATTCCTTTAAAATGAGCAGCAAGAAAGTTTTTAGCTGTTTTCGGTAACTGATTCGCATTGATTGCTCTGTCCTGTGCGGCTACTAAGCCTCCCACTAATAAAAAAATAATCATTAATACTCCTGTGATTTTCTTTACATTTTTCATACTATTACATTTTCTGTTATTATTATGAAGCAAAGTTGCTAATCAATTTGGGAAAGAATTGGGAAAAATGATTTTGGTGGAGAAATTTAAGTTAACCACACATTGAAACAGATGATCACCAACGTTTGTATTGATTTCTGAAAATTGAAAACAGAAAAGCCACTAAGACGGTCTTAGTGGCTTTTTATCAAATCTTATGATCTTATATATTTCTATAAATATTCTTTGATCTGCTGAAGATGGGTAATGGCTTTTAAACCTTCTTTCTGCTTATCTTCTTTATAAACATCGAAGAAGATCGCATCCATTCCGAAATCTGTAGCTCCCATGGCATCTGCAATCCAATCATCCCCAATCAGAATACTTTCTTCTTTGCTGGCTTCAGAAAGGCCTAATGAATATTCAAAAATCCTTGGATTGGGTTTTCTTACCCCTACTGCATCTGCACTGGTAATAGTCTTAAAATAAGGTGCAATTCCGGACAGGGTACATTTCCTTTCCGTTACTTCCTGAAAACCATTGGAAATAATGTGCAGTGTATAATTTTTAGCTTTCAGATATTCCAAAACATCTTCTGCACCTTCTACCAATTCGTTATGACTCACAATATTATCAAGGAAGTTTTCTTCAAAATAAAGGGCAAGCTCTTTATTATCTACTCCAAAATGTTTGAATGAATCATAAAAACGGTGTTCTCTCAAGTACTCTTTGCCAATAATTCCGTCTCTGATCTTTTCCCACAACTCTTCGTTAATATTGTGATAGACAGAATGAAACTCTTCAAAATCAATATGATATTTTGAAGTAATTTCCTGTTTTTCAAAAAGATCTTTAATGGTAAGATAGGCATTTCTGCGGTGATCCCAGAGTGTATTATCCAGGTCAAAAAAAACGTGCTGCATTTTCATACAGCACAAAGTTAATAATTTTAATTTTTTGTAATAGGATAATTTTTGCTCTTGCTTTTCACAATCTCAAGGCTTTTGGAAAAATTCAGCAAAAAATCAATTGTTTGTTTCTTAGGTTTCAAAGTTTTCACTTTTAAGGAGTCATTTTTTTTCATAAGCGAAGTATGTTTTCCTTAAAAACGTGAAATTTTACAAAATATTATTTATCTGGTTAATATTATATTGTTTTCGTCCATGATTTTTCTCAGGTTTATCAGTGCATACCTTACTCTTCCTAGCGTAGTATTAATGCTCATCTCTGTATGGTCTGCAATTTCTTTGAAACTCAGACCATCAAAAAACCTCAGTTTGATTACCTCCTGCTGGTTTTGTGGCAAAAACAGTAACATCCTCATAAGATCCTCCTGAATCTGGTTGGTCACAAGCTGGTCCTCAATATTTTCTGAAGGTTCTCTGATCAAATCAAAGATAGAATATTCATCTGTTTCAAAAGTAGTTTCTGAAACTTTGATATTCTTGGATTTTGATCTGAAATGATCAATGATTAAATTGTGGGAAATTCTTTTCGCCCAAAGAATAAATTTGCCTTCTTCGTTATAGCGTCCTTCTTTCAGCATGACAATAATCTTCATGAATGTATCCTGGAAGATATCGTTAGCTAAATCTTCATCATTAATTTTGTAAAAAATGAATGTAAAAAGTTCTCTCTGATGACGGTGAATGAGGGTTGATAATGCATTCTCATCACCTTTCTGGTAAAGGGAAATTAGTAAACTATCCGATTTTGATTTCATAACTCTTCTCAATATAAATATTTGCAGACAGGCATTCTACCAGATATTTCTTCTGGCCTTTGCTGTATAAACAAAACAGTTCTAGAGTAGAGTCTCTTCTATAGGCAGTAGTACAATTATTATGATGTAAATATAATAATTTTTTAATAACTGTTAACCTATTATTAAATTTTATAGAGAAAAATCTAAAAAAAATCATTTAAACATGTCATGAATAAAGACTGTAGGAACATTTAATGTAAAATTAATATTCAGTCCTTTCATCTCTTTGCCGTTCAGTCGGGTATCTCCGATAGGAAAAGCATAACCTCCTGTAAGATCAAGCATCCCAAATAAGGTAACTCCTATCTTAGGGGCAATGTATTTATTGGTTCCTTCCACACCTGCTAAAAAGTAATATGAATGATAGAAGTCTACATTCTTTTCAAAATTAAGAAGGACATCAGCCTGTAGTTTGGGCATAATAGCAAATTTAGAATCCACAGATCCCATCATTGCAGATCCTCCTACTCTGTAAATCACATCATCATTTTTAAGGAAAAGTAATTTACCTCCTATTTCACCAAAACTTTGATTTTGGTAAGTATACCCTACACTGATCATTTTATGCATGGTATATTGAGCTTTTACTAATGTACTTAGCAAAAACAGAGACATGGCAGCAACTACAGTTCGAAAATTCATCATCTTTCTATATTATTAAGGTGTAAAATTAAAAAAAACTGCCTTATCCAAAGATAAAGCAGTTCATTTATTATTCTTTAAAGAGAAATTAAATTCCAAAAGCAGCTTTAATTTCCTCTACTTTGTCTAGTTTTTCCCATGTAAAGAACTCAAGCCCTTCTAATGTAAGCTCATTTTTATGTCCTTTATTGAAAGTTTTATCAGCTATATAGTGCTCTTTACCCATATGCCCGTAAGACGCTGTTTCCTGATAAATAGGATTTCTTAATTTCAAGTTCTGCTCAATAGCATAAGGCCTTAAATCAAAAATAGCAGAAACTTTCTTAGCGATATCTCCGTCATGAAGGTCTACTTTCGCAGTTCCATAAGTGTTGATGTATAAACCACAAGGTTCAGCTACTCCAATGGCGTAAGAAACCTGTACCAAAACTTCATCCGCTACTCCGGCAGCCACTAAGTTCTTAGCAATATGTCTTGTTGCGTAAGCCGCACTTCTGTCCACTTTAGAAGGATCTTTTCCAGAGAAAGCACCACCACCGTGAGCTCCTTTCCCTCCGTAGGTATCAACGATGATTTTTCTACCTGTAAGACCTGTATCTCCGTGAGGTCCTCCGATTACGAATTTCCCAGTAGGATTGATGTGATATTTGATCTGATCGTTGAATAAAGCCTTGATTTCTTCAGTTTGCTGTGCAACAACTCTTGGAACCAGAATATTTTTGATATCCTCACGGATTTTGTTCAGCATTTCTTCTTCACTTCCAAAGTCATCATGTTGGGTAGAAACTACGATAGAATCTATTCTGATTGGTTTATGATCGTCAGAATACTCAATGGTTACCTGGCTTTTTGCATCCGGACGAAGATAAGTGATTTCCTTATTTTCTCTTCTGATAGCAGAAAGTTCTTTCAGGATCGTATGGGCAAGATCCAATGCAAGAGGCATATAGTTTGCCGTTTCATTGGTAGCATACCCGAACATCATACCCTGATCTCCTGCTCCCTGTGCATTTGCTTTAGCTTCGAAAGACTCATCATTTACAGCTCTGTCAACTCCTTGGTTGATATCAGGTGACTGCTCATGGATAGCAGAAATAACTCCGCAAGAATCTCCGTTGAACATATATTCTCCTTTCGTATACCCGATTCCGTTGATTACTTCTCTGGCAATGGTCTGTACATCAAGGTAAGCATCTGATTTTACTTCTCCTGCCAATACTACCTGTCCGGTCGTTACAAGAGTTTCACATGCTACTTTTGAATCTTTATCATAGGCTAAGAAATGGTCGATTAATGCATCGGAAATCTGATCGGCAATTTTATCCGGATGTCCTTCTGAAACTGATTCAGATGTAAATAAATAAGACATATAATTCTTTTGTTTTTAAAGATTTAAAAAATTGTATTGCGAAAAATATGAATGAAATTGCCCAGAAAAAAGAATACTGTTTTAGCATTTTTTTATAGAGGTTGCAATCAGGTCAAATTTTTCCTCGTAATAAACGTCAGCAAATTTAAGTACTATTTTCGTAATACTCAAAAATTTTGTTTATTAATTATACTTTTATTTAAATTGATGATTTCTATCACTTTAAAGCATTTCCATTACTGAGGCTTAATGCTTACAAATTCTTTCGGACTTTCGTGGTAATTCAACTTAAGTTCTAAAGAAGTTTTGATAGAATGTGATAATTCATCAATAATTTTTTGCTTAAAAGTCGGTTTATAGTAAATAATACTGATTTCCCGATACGGGAAAGGTTTTTTAAATCTGAAAACATTTTTCTTCTGCTCTTCTGAAAGCTGGCTCAGTGCCAGTTCCGGCAGAATACTGATTCCTCCTACTTTATCTACCATGTGTACCAGAGTCTGGATATTGGAAGCTAAGAAATCTAAATTTTTAGGTTTCAGGGTATTTTCTTTAAGGTGACAAATATTTTCAAACTGATTTCTCAGACAGTTCCCTTCTTCAAGAAGCCATACTTTCTCTACATTCAGATCTTCCGGAATGATATAAGAATTCTTTTTGTTAGCTTCTGTATTGGAACTGTAAATCATCAACTCCTCATTGAACAGAAAATCCTGATAAAACTCGTCAGCGGTATCGTAAGGAGTGGAAATAATTCCGGCATCTAACTCTCCTGCTTTCAGCGCTTTAATAATATTATCAGTTGTCATTTCTTTTACATTCATCTGAATCTTCGGATTTTCCTCCAGGAATTTGAAAATCTCTGTTGGCAGAATGAAAGAAGACACCGTAGGAATGATTCCCAGATTGATAGTTCCTCCTAGAATATTATTCAAAAGATTGGCTTTGTTTTTCAGCTCATTGACAGACTCGATAATTACCTTTGCCTGATCAATAATCTGAAGACCTACATCCGTGGTACGAATCGGGTGAGTAGTTCTGTCGAAAACCTTTACATCCAGTTCATCCTCAAATTTCTGTATCATGGCACTTAACGTAGGTTGGGTAATAAAACACGCCTGAGCGGCCTTACCAAAATGTTTATACTTATCAACGGCGATAAGATACTCCAGTTGCTGAATGTTCATTTGATTAATATTATCTATTACAAAGATATAACGTTTTTGCTATTAGCAATTAAAAATTCAAGTAAATTTGATATTCATTACCTTTACACTGGATTTAGGAAAAAGAAACAATTATTCAAATCATCAATTATATGGATTCTAAAAAATTAACGTTAAGTAACGGCGCACCTTATTTTGAACATCAGGATTCACAGACGGTAGGACCAAGAGGCCCGGTATTGCTGCAGGACTTTATTCTTCAGGAGAATCTTGCGCATTTCGTTAGGGAAAGAATTCCTGAAAGGATTGTGCATGCCAAAGGAAGCGGAGCTTACGGAACGTTCACTGTAACACACGACATCAGCCAGTACACAAAAGCAAAGCTGTTTTCAAAAGTAGGAAACTCATGCAGAATGTTCGCAAGATTTTCCACTGTGGGAGGCGAAAAAGGAAGCGCAGATACGGCAAGGGACCCGAGAGGTTTTGCCTTAAAATTTTATACCGAAGACGGAAACTGGGATCTTGTAGGAAACAATACTCCCGTATTCTTTATTAAGGATGCAAAAAAATTCCCTGATTTTATTCACACTCAGAAAAGAGTGCCGAAAACCAACTTAAAAAGCGCCACGATGATGTGGGATTTCTGGAGCTTAAACCCGGAATCACTTCATCAGGTTCTTATACTAATGTCAGACAGAGGAACACCTCACGGCTACAGACATATGCACGGTTTCGGATCTCATACTTTCTCCATGATCAACGATAAAAATGAAAGAGTATGGGTGAAATTCCATTTTAAAACAAAACAAGGCGTAAAAAACTTTACGGAGGAAGAAGCCGTAAAAATGGCCGGAGAAAACCCGGACTTTGCACAGGAAGACCTTTGCAACGCTATTGAAAATGGGGATTTCCCTAAATGGACGATGTACATTCAGGTAATGACAGAAGAACAGGCAAAAGATTTCAGATGGAATCCGTTTGATGTAACCAAAGTATGGTTCCACGATGATTTCCCTTTGATTGAAGTAGGAGAAATGGAACTGAACGAAGTACCTGTTAATTATTTCGCCCATGTGGAACAGTCTACTTTTTCACCAAGTAACTTAATTAACGGAATCAGTTTCTCACCGGACAAAATGCTTCAGGGAAGATTATTTTCATATCCTGACGCTCATCGTTACAGAGTAGGTGTCAATGCTCATCAGCTGGAAGTGAACAGATGTCCATTTGAAGTCAACAACTACCAAAGAGATGGTTATATGGCGGATTCAAGCCAGTACAAGGACAAACCTAATTATCATCCGAACAGTTTTGATGATATTAAAGCAGATTCATCTTATAAAAACTATGAATATGAGTTAGACAGTGCTCATGTTGCCAGCTACAACAGAAATGACAATGACAGTGATCACTATACCCAACCAGGGCTTTTGTATTCAAAAGCAATGAATGCTGAGGACAGAGATCATCTGATCAAAAATATTGTAGGCAGCATGAATGGCATTACAGGACCTAAAAAGGATGAGATTATCAACCGACAGCTATGTCACTTTTTCCGTGCTAACATAGAGCTTGGCATGAAAGTGGCTTCTCAACTAAACGTCAATATTGATGCAAATATGATGAATCATTCCAAATAATCATATTGAATGATAAATTAAAAAAAAGGAAAAAAAAATAATATTTTTTCCTTTTTTTTGTAAAAAATTCATAATTTGCAAAGGATGATATTTTAAAGTGGAAAAATGAGTTACGAGAACATATTATTAAAAAAAGAAGATAAATTATCTATTATTACCATAAACAGACCTGAGAGTTTAAATGCTTTAAATGCCAAAACAATTCAGGAAATCAGTACCGCACTGGATGAGCTTAACGCTGACACTTCATGTAGAGTCATTATCCTTACCGGAAGTGGAGAAAAATCTTTTGTAGCGGGAGCTGATATCAAGGAATTCAGTGAATTCGGACAGGAAAAAGCTGAAGAACTTGCAAGAAACGGACAAAATACATTGTTCAACAAGATTGAAAATATGTCTAAACCTGTCATTGCAGCCGTAAACGGTTTTGCATTAGGAGGAGGTTTGGAGCTTGCCATGGCATGCCACATCAGATATGCATCGGAAAACGCCAGATTAGGACTTCCTGAAGTAACACTTGGATTGATTCCAGGATACGGAGGAACTCAGAGGCTTCCAAAGCTTGTAGGAAAAGGTATTGCCAATGAAATGATCTTCTCTGCCAAAATGATCCCTGCTCAAAAAGCAAAAGAGATCGGACTGGTGAATGAAGTATACCCTATTGAAGAATTATTAACCAAAACGAAAGAATTAGCAAACACGATTGCCTACAATTCACCAATGGCAATATCGAAGGCTATCAATGCCGTGAATTTATCGGATACGGAGAAAGGTTTTGAAACTGAAATCAAATATTTCGGAGAACTTTTTGAAATGGAAGATAAGAAAGAAGGAGTTACTGCGTTTCTAGAGAAGAGAAAACCTAACTTCTAAATCTTTCTAAAAGATTTTAATCCAAATTATTTCGAAAAAAACAATGCTGCGGTATGAATAAGTTTGATAAAGCTTATCTAAAAATGGCTCAGGAATGGGCAAAACTCTCCTACTGTAAGAGAAAACAGGTGGGAGCTCTTATCGTAAAAGATAGGATGATTATTTCAGATGGTTACAACGGGACTCCTTCGGGATTCGAAAACTGCTGTGAAGATGAAGATGGAAAAACACACTGGTACGTATTGCATGCGGAAGCCAATGCTATATTAAAGCTGGCTGCCTCTACCCAATCTGCAAAAGGAGCAACGTTATATTTAACGCTGTCTCCCTGTAAAGAATGCAGCAAGCTGATTCTGCAGGCAGGGATTACGAGACTGGTGTACATTAATGAGTATTCGGATGACGATGGAATATCGTTCCTGAGAAACCATAATATTGAAATAGAACAAATATCGGACTGTGAACTAAAAAAATAAGCACAAATGACTTGGGATGAAAAGATCAAAGATTTTGAAATATTTCTTCGTTTCGAAAGAAATTTTTCAGAAAACACGCTCGACGCTTACGTTCGGGACATTAAGAAATTAAAAGATTACGCAGAAGAGGATCTGGAAAACGTCGGTCCAGACTCCATCGGTTACGAAAACCTGCAGGAATACATTTTCAATCTTTCCAAACAGAAATTCAGTGAGAGATCACAGGCAAGATGGATATCTTCCATCAAAGCTTTCTTCAAATTTCTGCTGGAAGATGAATATCGTGAAGACAATCCTGCGGCGTTACTTGAAGGCCCTAAACTGGGACTATATCTACCTGATACTTTAAGCCTGCCTGATATCAACAAAATTATTGCTGCTATTGAGGTCAATACAGATCTTGGAAAAAGAAACCACTGCATCATAGAGGTACTATATGGATGCGGACTTCGTGTTTCTGAACTGATCGATCTGAAGATCTCCAATATCAATTTCAAAGAGCAATATATCAAGGTACACGGAAAAGGAAATAAAACCCGCTTTGTTCCTTTAGCTGATTATACGGCTGATTTGCTTGAAAGTTATATCAAAGAGGTTCGTTCTAAAGGAAAAGTCAATAAGAAATATGAAGATACTCTGTTCTTAAACAGCCGTGGGACTTCTATGTCCAGAGTAATCGTATTTCTTATTATCAAAGAACTTACAGATAAAGCAGGGGTTAACAAAAAAATATCTCCACACACATTCAGACATTCATTTGCAACCCATTTGTTACAGAATGGGGCAGATTTACGTTATATCCAGGAAATGCTGGGACACTCAAGTATTACCACAACGGAGATCTATACGCATCTGAAAACGGAAGAATTAAGGGATGTTATTTTGAGTTATCACCCGAGAAATATTAATATTGCTCAATGAAAATATTGAAATATTGCCCAAGCTGTGGCAAGAAGTCCTTACACTGGGATGGTGAAAAGAAATGGAGCTGTCCGGAATGCGGTTTTACTTTGTATAATAATGTGGCAGGTGCGGTAGCAGTTGTCATCAGATGTGGAGACGAAATTTATCTTACCAGAAGAAACAGAGATCCTAAAAAAGGGAAGCTCGATCTTGCAGGAGGATTTGTCGACCCTAAAGAAAGTGCAGAGGAAACCTGTAAAAGAGAACTTTTTGAAGAACTTCAGCTTGACATCAATATTTCGAACCTGAAATACCTTACCAGCCTTCCTAACATCTATCAATACAAGGAGATTGATTATAATACGATCGATCTCTTTTATGAATACAATGTTTCGGAAAAGTTTGAGGTAAATCTTGAGCTCTCTGAGATTTCGGAAGCAGTCTGGATTCCTTTACAGGATCTGGATTTTGAAGATATCGCTTTCGATTCTCAGAAGAGATTTTTTGAGAGCTATATAAATAAATAATTTTTGTAAAATATTCTCCCGTAGATTTTACAGATCAGGCAGATCATTGTTTAAACAATATGCTTGGTTTGTAAAATCTGCGGGAGTTTTCTATGATAGAAACTAGTAGGTTTTAGTCTTCAACATTTCTTCAAAATACTGAATCAGCAATGCTCTTTCCGCTTCTGAAAGATTGGCTTCTTTATGATAAACAATATAACCCGGCATCGGCATTGTTTTGTTCTGAATGGTCTGAACGGATTTAGTCAGCATATTTTCCTTCAGATCCTTATTATATGTTCCCCAGACAGAAAAATTAAGATGTTCGCGACCTTCATTCACGTGACTCTTCACAGACCATGAAACGGGAGCAATAAAAGCATATTTCGGATAAACCGTTTCATTGGAATGACAGTCATAGCATGCATTTTTAAGCAGCGTTCTGATCTTTTCCGGTGATTTCCTTGCATCAACAAAGTTTACCTTCGTATCCACAGGCTGATTGGTTCTATCGATAGGAAAGAACTGAATCAGGGCAAACGCCACCAATGTCCAGAATATTATTTTCTTAGCGATCTTCATCAACTTACTTTACTGGCGTTAAAACAGCATTTTGAGATTTTAATTCTTTTTTAGCTTCCTGTTTCACTTCAGTCGCAGCTGGTGGTGTTTCCACTACAGGAGTTGCTACAGCGGGCGTAGCTCCTTTAGGATTATCAAGTGTTCTGGTATCCTTCAGATCCCACTCTTCTCTTGTTTCCCATAGACCTCTAATGATCACTTTTTTATAGAAAATATAGGCATCTTCAGCAAAAACATCATTTGCAAAATCTGCTTCATCCCAATATTTATTCCCGTTATTATCTACCAGAATTCTCACAATATATTCTCCAGGTTTCAGGATATCAAATTTTACTTTGTCTCCTTTTATATATCTCTGATAAGCAATTTTATCTGAAGAATCCAGCAGCTGAATCCAATAATTTGTCGTAGGTGCATTAGAAATGGAGAATTCAACACTTCCAAACTGGTCTATCTTGTCAACATCAAAATCGAAACGCTTAGACTGAGTATTTTTTGCATAGAAAGAGGATACGGTTTCTTTAGGTACGGTAAGCTCATAACTTTTCCCCATCACAAAATCTGACTGAACCTGAATCTGATAAGGATTTGTTTCTGAAATTTTCGCAGTAAACGGTAATGTTGTTAAACTGTCTCCTTTCATCTTAAGTGTCCATTTTGAAGGATCGATTTTATCAACGATATAATTGGAAGATATCCTAAAATCTGACTTTGGAGCTAATGATTCACCTCCATTATCACTGTTGAGATCCATGACATTCTTTTTATTGTATCTGTAAAATAAAGACACGCTGTAGGCACTGTCTTTTTTTGGACCTTTATTATGGGTGAATATCAGTTTTTCATTAGCGTCCTGCCCTACATTATCTTTTACCGCATCAAACCAGATTCTTACAGAGTCTGATTTCGGAGTATGGGTTATTTTTACATCTTTCAGTTTCTCATTCAGCGACTGAACTTTTACTTCGTCAGGATTTCCTTCAAAAGTCATCAGAACACCGCCTGAGATTTCTTTCATTTCAACATACTTTACAGCCTTTTTGGAAGGATATACTTTTAAGTTTAACCCTGAAATAGATTTCTCAAAATTGATGGGATCTTTCTGGAAACCTACTTTTTCTTTACCCGGATCATACATAGAATTTCCATTCTCGTCTTCAAAAGCAATAATTTTATATTTCCCAGGAGTCAGATAGTTTAATTCGTAATATCCGTCTTCATCTACCTTTGTGATATAGTAAGGTTTTTTCTTGTAATCCATTGTATCTTTTAGCTGATACAATCCTACCACAAGTTTATTTTCTGCTGTAGTTCCTTCTTTCTTTTTAGTATTGAGAGCATCCTTCACTTCACCGCTGATATAAAGATCGTCCAATTTATCTCCTGTAGAAAAAGCAAAATTGAAATACCTTAGTATATTGGATTCGTTATTATCAACAATTGAGTTTCCAAAATTGAAATTATACGTTGTATTAGCCTGAAGGGTATCTGACCATTGAATCAGAACAAATTTGTTGGCAATATTGGACGGAAGAATCCTCGTTATCCCTTTAATGGGAGGTGAAATAATCAGGTTTTTATTGATATCCTTCAACGTCACATATTCATCAAAATCCAGACGGAGCTGGTGAATATCTCTTTTGACATTAATTCTTGTTGTATCAATGTTTGAACTTAAAAATTTCGGTGCCAGAGTATCTTTAGGTCCTCCAACAGGAGATCCTACTCTTGCACATGAATGTACAAGAAAACAGATAACGAATAATAAAAGAAACCTTTTCATGAAAATGTTTAGGCAAAAGTAAACATTATTCTCCAAAAACTTCCTGTCCGGAATTTAAAGTATCTTTATTGTCATGCATCACCGTATGAAGTTTCTCTTTCTGTAAAGGGAAATCTTCAAATAATCCTGATAATGCAAGAGCTGTATATACTTTGTTTGAATATTTATTTCCAATAGCTACAATGGTAACCTTAGATTTTAAAAGATGGGCAAATACCGAGTTGGTGCCATGCCACCATCCGTTGTGATAGGTCAGCTTCTCGCCATTATCGAATATTTTCATTCTGAATCCTAACCCATAATTATTCATTCCTGCTTTCTCATTGCTGTAAGGAGTAAATACCATCTGCATCAGTTCCGGTTTCAGGAAATTTTTCGAAAACATTGCTTTTGAGAAGTTGTATAAATCTCTTGGTGTAGTGTACACATTTTTATCTCCGTAAATCAGATCAAGTCTGTCTAAAGGATACAACTTATTTCCTCCATAATAGAAAGACTGCGAAGCTGTAGGAATATCTTTTTCCTGGAAGATGTACGTGTTATTCATTTTCAATGGTGTGAAAACCATTTCTTTCATCGCCTGAGGGAAAGGAGTTTTAGTCACTTTCTCAATTAATAAAGCCAATAAAGCAAAATTCGTGTTGCAATACATAAATCCTGTATCCGTATCTCTTGCCAGATCAGGTTTATATTTGATGATCATATTCAATACATCTTCGTTGGTAATAAAAGGCTTGGAAAGTTCTGCCGGAGCAGGTTGTATCTTGGTAATAAAATATTCATATTTTGGAAGACCGCTTCTTTGATCCAATAAAGTCTGAACGGTAACATTCGGATAGGGAAATCCTGGAAAAAACTGCGTAAGGTGATCCGTTAATTTTATTTTTCCGGCCTCTATAAGCTTCATCATGGCCATTGCCGTTAAAGTCTTTGAAACTGAAGCAACGTGCAAAGGTGTATTTTTATCGATTGGCATTTGGTTTCCTTCTCTTCCGAAACCTCTGTAATTTTCATACAGGATTTCATCACCTTTGGCAACAAGAATTCCACCGCTAAGGTCTCCTCCTTCCCATATCTTTTTGTAATACTGATCTATATAACTTACGGTAGTTTGTCTGTTCAAAAGCTGTCCGTCACCTTTTGTAAAAATATCACTCAGATCTACATTTCCATAGTTGGGCAGATTGGTTGTATTTTCAGCCGAAACTTCTCTGGCTTCAGACTTTTTTTTACAGGAAAATATTGATAATAGAACAGTTAAAATAAGTACAAAATTACGCGTCGTCATGAGATTCAAAAATGAGCGGCAATTTAATAAAACTCAAAATAAATAATAAATATGAGGTGGATATTATGAATTATTTAACATAATTGAAATAGAAAAGTAAAATGTTAAAGGGTAAAATCATCATAAAAGGCGGATTTACTTTTTGTATATCCGCCTTTTATATTTTATTTTTTTAAATATCTTAACAATGTGAAGCCACAATTTTATCTACAATAAACTGAGCCAGTTTTTCTTTACTTTGATGGGTCCATCCGGCAATATGGGGTGTGACAATAGCTTTCTCTGATTCAAGAAGATATTTCAGATCTTCATTTTCTGATTCAATGTTCTCAAAGGAAGACTTTTCATATTCCAAAACATCCAGACAAGCACCTTTCACTTTTCCTGATTTCAATGCTTGTACTAAACTTTTAGTTTCAACATTCTTTCCTCTTGCAGTATTCACAAAATAAAATTCTTTTCTCATTTCTGCAATGAATGTTTCATCTATAAGATAATGGGTTTCCGCAGTTAAAGGAATGTGTAAGCTCACAATCTCTGCAGACTGCTTCAATTCATCCAATGAAACCTGTACTGCATATTCATCAGAAAGATCAGGAAGAATATCATGGAAAATCACTTTACATCCAAACCCTGAAAGTCTTTTTGCAGTAGCTTTTCCCATATTACCATATCCAATTAATCCTACTGTTTTCCCCAACAGCTCATCTCCTCTGTTTTCTTCACGTTTCCAGATCCCGTTTTTCACTTCCTGAGAAGCAATAAAAAGTCTGTTCATGATCACCAGTAACATTCCCACTACATGCTCAGCCACAGAATCTCTGTTTCCTTCAGGAGAATTGATCAATTGAATTCCCAGTTTTTCAGCAACGGGTATATCAATATTTTCCATTCCGGCTCCTACTCTGGCAATGAACTTCAGATTCTTTCCTTTTTCCAGAAAGTTTTTGTCTAGTGGAATACGGCTTCTGATAATAATTCCGTCGTAGTTCTCAATTTTATCACAAACCTCATCATAAGACGATGTAAAATCCTCTTCTAAAATAAAATTCTGAGCCAAAAGCTGTTCAGTGATGAGAGGATGGTTTTTATCTAAAAGAAGTATTTTCATAGTTTAAACACAAATGACACTAATTTATTTCACAAATAGCACAAATTATAAAGTACCGTTAATTACTCTCTTAACACCATTTTTAAACTGAAGTGTATTGAAGTTGATCAACATCCCAAGTTTACAATTACTTAGGCGAAGGTAGGTAAGTATTTGCGCTAAATGAATATCCTGTAATGATTCTATAGATTTTATTTCCAGCACAAATTTTTCCTCAATCAAAAAGTCAACTCTATAACCAACATCCATTTTAACCTCATCATAACCCTGCTTCGTAGACTATTTTTGATATATCATTTTCTGAAATATCCATTTTGCTTATTTTTTTCATCTTACTGAGCACAAACCATTTGTGAAAATTTGTGCCAGTCATTTGTGTTTTTTTGTGTTTTATTTTTTGTCTTTCTTAGACTCCTGCGGTTCCTGGAATAGTTTTTTAAGTTCTACAGACTCCAAAGGTTTCATTCTTCCGGAAAGGATCAATGAAAGTTCTTTTCTACGGAATGCTGCGGCAAATCTTTCTTTTTCTTCCTCTGTTTCAGGAATCATTTCCGGAATAGGAATCGGACGGTTGAATTCATCTACTGCAACGAAAGTATAAATCCCGGCATTCGTATGAACTTTTTTCTGATTGATAGGATCATCCAACCATACATCTACATACACTTCCATGGAAGTGGAAAATGCTCTGGAAACTTTAGATTCAAGCACCACAACTCCTCCTTCCGGAATCGGATGGTTGAAAGATACGTGGTTTACAGAAGCTGTAACTACTCTTCTTTCGCAGTGTCTTGCTGCAGAAATAGACGCACAACGGTCCATTTTTGCTAAAAGTTCACCACCGAAAAGGTTTCTTAGAGAATTGGTTTCGTTCGGAAGAACGATATTGGTCATAATAGTCAGAGATTCTGACGCTTTTTTTATTTTTGCCATCTAGTCTTAGTGTTGTTTGGGACAGCCGGGGCAGATTGTTTTACTTTTCCGGCGGGTTTTACTAATGAATCTTTTTTCAAAGAATCTGAAACGGATGTTTCCGGGGTATGTACCATTACTTTCACCGTATCTTTTACAATTCTATGGGTGGAAGTCTGTACTGAAACATTATTGAAAGATTTTTTTCCAAAAAGAAGTTCCTGTTGGGTAAACGCCAGATATAAAATTCCAAGAACCGGAATAACCAGAAGGAAAATCCAAAGAATTGTTTTTTTGAATTTAAAATCCTTTTCGCGATTCACTGTGGTATTTACTTTTTCCCCGTTATTGATATCTGAGAATCTGATTTCTTCCAATCCGTAAAAGTCCGGACGTCCGGATTCTATTCTTTTTCCCTTGAAATGAGTGTGTCCTTCTTCAATGAAGACTGTTCCAAGGTTTTGAATTTCAAGAACCTGTTCGGCCTGAAGTTTTTTCTTCCAAAAATCAGTCTGAATTTTAAGATCACTTTTTGAAGCTTCCAGAGACATTTGTTTTTGTTCTGCAATAAAAGCAGCAAGATCTTCAGTCTGTACTTCGTAATCTATTGTAAACTCAATCTGACTGGCCGGAGGCAGAATGCTTCCGTTTTCAGAATTAATAATTGCCTTAGAATTTTTCAGTGAAAACACCCCAAAGCCTGGAACTGTGGCAGTTCCAAATTGTTTTAAGTATTCTAAAATATATGCTGAAATATTCATTTGGCAGCAAATTTATAACTTTTTCGTGACTTTTTGTAATATTTAATGGATATAAAAAAGACTGCCGAAACAGTCTTTTACTTATTCTGTAGTAAAACAGATATACTGTTATTCAAACTGCTTTTTTTAAGCTTAAAAGGTCAAAACTGTTAAAAAGCAAAAAGGCCGATTTGTCAATTACTGAATTTTCCAGCTCACTCCAAACATAAAATTCGTTCCTGCCTGAGAAAAATAATAAGGCTGCCCATCATAAACAGATCCGTTATTCACATATTTCTTATTGAACAGGTTATTCACCAATAACTTCAATGCAATTTCATTATTGGCAATTTTAAACTGGTACTGAGCATTGAAATCTGTAAGGAAATAATCTTTAAGCTGCAGATTGGCATCTTCGGTATTATCCAGATATTGTTTTCCTACATACTGATTCATTAAAGCAAACTGGAAATTTTTTGTAGGATTGAATTTCAAGCCTAAATTGGCTATAACATTTGGAGAAAATGAAATCTGAGTATTTCCAAGGCTTTTAGGAACATCACCATTCTGAATATTAAAATCCTGATTTCTGTTCTGGCTTAATGTTACGTTACCGGAAACCTCCCATTGTTTGGATAGTTTTGCCAAAGCACCAACCTCAATACCTCTTCTGTAGCTCTTCCCTGAATTTGTTCTGATAAATGCCCCTACGTTATTCAGTTCTCCGTTCAGAACTAATTGGTTCACATAATACATATAATACACATTCGCAGTAAAAGAAACGATTCCGAACTGTTTTTCAAAACCGGCTTCAATATCGTGAAGCTTTTCTGCTTTTACATCATTATTAGCCATCAGATCGTCTCTGTTGGGTTCACGATGGGCGTGGGCGTAAGAAAGGAATATTTTACCTCCGTCAATTCTGTAATTTACTCCAGCTTTTGGATTAAAAAACAGCCAGTTTTTACTTAAATCTGCTCCTTCACCATCACCAGCCGTCAGAATCTTTGTGTTGTAATTTATTTTTCTGAGCTGCAAATCACCAAAGAATTCAAAATTATTCAATCTTAATAAAGCTTTTGCAAAACCAGACACCTCATTCTTTACAGAGCGATTTCTGTAATATTCGCTTTCATCAATCTGAGGAAAAAATACTCCTGTTACATTTCCATAGTGTCTTCCGTAATACTGATTGACCACAGCACCAAAGTTCAAATCTAAATTTTCAAACTTTCCGTACAATGTAGAAACCATTCCGTAGAAATCGTTATTCAGCCATTTTTTTCTGATAAAGTCTGAAGCTTTTATCGTTTCTCCTCCTTCTGTTATATTGGGAAGGTTATATCTTGAAAAAGGATCTCCCTGCTTGTAGTTTTCATAATATCCCTTTCCTTTTGTATAGTGGAACGTGGTTTCCAGATTCCAGCGGTCGTTGAATTTCTGTTCCCAAAGCAACTGATAATGGTTCTGTCTGTAGTTATCCGTTTCATTATCATAGAAACTTACAATATTCTCCCAGTTGGCATCATAAATGGCTCCTGAAATATTGAATTTAGGATCAGTCTCCCAGGTTTTACGATCAATCCCGTTCCATGCCTGATATGTTTTCTCTTTTCCACCAAAAGCCATTAAACGTAATTTCGTGTTTCCTTCTTCAAATAAGGCAGTGAAATTATAAGAATGTAAGTTAGATGAAGCTCTGTCGATGTATCCGTCAGAATGAATATGAGTATATCTTCCCATCACAGAAAGTCGGTTTTTCCAGAATTTCCCTGAGCCAACTTCTGCTGAATATTTATAAGTATTAAATGATCCGTAGCTGTCATCCGTTTTAAAATAAAATTTCTCTTCAGGATCCTTAGAAAGTACGTTAATACTTGCTCCGAAGGCAGAAACCCCATTATTGGAAGTTCCTACTCCTCTCTGAATGACAATCTGTGACGCAGAACTTGTCAAATCCGGAACGTTGACAAAAAAGGTTCCCTGACTTTCAGAGTCGTTGTATGGAACACCGTTCATCATGACATTGATGGCACTTCCTGAAACACCACGAATTCGGAAACCTGTATATCCTACCCCGTTTCCGGCATCTGACGTCGAAATAATGGAAGTTTGATTTTTCAAAAGAATAGGAAGATCCTGTCCCAGATTCTTACTGTCCAGATCTTTCTGTACATTGATGATTTCCTTTGCTACCGGAAGCCTTTTGGTAAAGTTGACTGCTTCAATTTCCCTCACCTTTAGGGAATCTTTATTCTGAGCCTGTATAAAAGCTACTGAGCCTACACTAAGCCCTAAAAAAAATAATCCTTTCATTCTATAAATCTTTAACATTTAATGAATAAAAGGGGTTGAGCAATAATGTAACAATTTTATTAATTTAACAGTCTAGCAATTGGTATATTGTTATACTGTTTCATTGGTACATTTTCAATTCCCTAAACAGCATTACCTGTTCCAGGTTCATTGGGTATAATCTCAGCCTGTTAAAGCACCCCTTTATTTCAGCCGCAAAATTACAAAAAATATATGAACTGCGATCGGGTTACGAGATGCGGGCTTCTGAATATCAGATTACGTGGTAAATAAATAGTTACAGAATGGAAAAAACACTATGAAAAATAGGAGTTATCAAATGAATCATTCATCATTCATCATTTATAATTATTTAGTAAGTTTTGTTGTTGGCGTCTATGTAATAGTAATTGGAACCATCTTTTGTCACTTCAAACATCTTACCGAGTTTCCAGCTGAAATTTCTTTTAATATTGGAATATTCAAACGGAATAATAACTTTATTGTTAACATCAATGATTCCAAATTTATCATTATTGGAAGCAACAATCATTGGATTAGCTACATCATCCCCTTCAAGAATGAACAGATACTGATATTGAGGATAGATCTGATATTGTCTGTAATCTGCGGCATTTACAAATTTTGATTTTTCAATGATTCCGTAAAAACCATTCAGGATATAAGCCTGGAATAACTGTTGTTTATATTCTTCAAATTTACATTTTCCAAAATCGGTATCTTTAAACTGATAGACTCTCTTCCCGGACTTATCTATACGGTAAGAAATCATATTTTTCTCCACCGTAGCATAGTCTTTTGTTCCAAATTTTCTCACTTTTTCATTAGGAGAATTCAGAAGGTTGCAGTCTTCATAAAAAAATACGGCAATATGATATTCCGGCTGGATAATAAATTTCCCGTTCTGATTGACATACCCGAACTGATCTCCTTTTTTCTTAGGAATCAAAACAGGAAGATCTTTGTTGATCACCACCAGATCAGCATTAGGTTTGCTGGCTGATGCTGCTTTTTTAGCCGTGGTTTTCGGTCCTTTCTTCGCAGGGATTTTCTTCACAGATCGGGTCTGTGAGAAAACGAAAATCGAAATAAAAACACATAAAACATTCAGGATATTTTTCATATTCTCCATTTGATTACAAAAATACGACCAAAAATAGATATTATAAAATTCATATTTATAAAGAATCTAAATAATTTCATTCTTATAAAATTGTAAAATTTCGTAATTTTGGGAACATTTTGAAATGTTTGATAATTTTAAAAAACTTTTGAAAAAGTGTAGATTATGCTGACTTTATTCGGTTAATGTTGCATCAAAATGCGAGAACTCAAAATGTCATTAATTGTATTTATACACCCCGGTAAAGAAAAAGCAGGCCTACCTTTAATTTTGAAAGACCTTCTATTATGAGTATTTATAAGGATTACATCAAAGAGATTGAAGAAAGAAAAACCCAGGGGCTTCATCCAAAGCCAATTGATGGTGCTGAATTACTAAGCGAAATCATTGCACAAATTAAAGATTCAGGTAATGCTGACCGACCGGACTCTCTTAAATTTTTCATTTATAACACACTACCCGGAACAACAAGTGCAGCGGGAGTAAAAGCAAAATTTTTAAAAGAAATTATTCTGGGTGAATCCGTAGTAGAAGAAATTTCCCCGGCATTTGCCTTTGAATTATTATCTCATATGAAAGGCGGACCTTCTATTGAGGTGCTGCTGGACCTTGCTTTAGGTAATGATGCAGCGATTGCCAAAGAAGCTGCCAACGTTCTTAAAACTCAGGTTTTCCTTTATGAAGCAGATACGAACCGTCTGAAAGAAGCATTCAACAGCGGAAACGAAATTGCAAAAGAAATCCTTGAAAGCTACGCAAAAGCTGAATTCTTCACTAAACTTCCTGAAGTTGCTGAAGAAATTAAAGTAGTTACTTATATTGCTGGTGAAGGAGATATTTCTACAGATTTACTTTCTCCGGGTAATCAGGCTCACTCAAGATCAGACCGTGAACTTCATGGAAAATGTATGATCACTCCTGAAGCTCAGGAAGAAATCAAAGCTTTACAGGCAAAGCATCCTGATGCAAGCGTTATGCTGATCGCTGAAAAAGGAACAATGGGTGTTGGATCATCCAGAATGTCCGGAGTAAACAACGTGGCTCTTTGGACAGGAAAACAGGCCAGCCCATATGTACCATTCGTTAACATTGCTCCTATTGTAGGAGGAACAAACGGTATTTCTCCGATCTTCCTTACCACAGTAGACGTTACTGGAGGTATCGGTATTGACCTTAAAAACTGGGTAAAGAAAGTTGACGAAAACGGAAACCCGGTTCGTAATGAAAACGGTGACATTGTTCTTGAAGAAGCCTATTCAGTAGCAACAGGAACTGTTTTAACAATCAATACAAAAGAAAAGAAATTATATAACGGCGACCAGGAACTGATCGACCTTACCAAATCTTTCACTCCGCAAAAGATGGAATTCATCAGAGCAGGAGGATCTTACGCGGTCGTATTTGGTAAAAAACTACAGACATTTGCTGCTCAGGTTTTAGGTATTGAAGCGCCGACGGTTTTTGCTCCTTCAAAAGAAATTTCTCATGAAGGACAGGGACTTACTGCTGTAGAAAAGATTTTCAACAGAAATGCTGTGGGAACTACCCCAGGAAAAGTTCTGCACGCAGGATCAGACGTTCGTGTCAAAGTGAATATTGTAGGTTCACAGGATACCACAGGGCTCATGACTGCTCAGGAGCTTGAATCCATGGCCGCAACCGTAATCTCTCCTACTGTAGACGGAGCTTACCAGTCGGGATGTCACACCGCTTCCGTTTGGGATAAAAAAGCTCAGGCTAACATTCCTAAGCTGATGAAATTCATGAACGAGTTCGGACTGATTACAGCCCGTGACCCGAAAGGTGAATACCACGCTATGACTGACGTTATCCACAAAGTTCTTAATGACATCACTGTTGACGAGTGGGCCATCATCATTGGTGGTGACTCTCACACAAGAATGTCCAAAGGAGTAGCTTTCGGAGCAGACTCAGGAACTGTGGCTCTTGCTTTGGCTACAGGTGAAGCATCAATGCCAATTCCGGAATCTGTAAAAGTAACCTTCAAAGGAAACATGAAAGAACACATGGATTTCCGTGATGTGGTTCATGCTACACAGGCTCAGATGTTGAAGCAGTTTGGAGGAGAAAACGTATTCCAGGGTAGAATCATTGAAGTTCACATCGGAACACTTCCTGCTGATCAGGCATTTACATTTACAGACTGGACTGCTGAGATGAAAGCAAAAGCTTCTATCAACATTTCTGAAGATAATACTTTGATCGAATCACTGGAAATTGCAAAAGGCAGAATCCAGATCATGATCGATAAGGGTATGGATAACCACAATAAAGTTCTTCAGGGATTAATTGACAAAGCAAATAAGAGAATTGAAGAGATCAGATCAGGAGAAAAACCTGCTTTAACTCCGGATTCAAATGCTAAATATTACGCTGAAGTAGTTGTAGATCTTGACGTAATTGTCGAGCCAATGATTGCTGACCCGGATGTAAACAATGATGATGTATCCAAGAGATATACTCACGATACCATCAGAGATCTTTCTTACTATGGTGGTGAGAAAAAAGTAGACCTTGGTTTCGTAGGATCTTGTATGGTTCACAAAGGAGACCTTAAGATTGTTTCTCAAATGCTTAGAAACATTGAAAAGCAACAAGGTAAGGTAGAATTCAGTGCTCCTCTTGTAGTAGCAGCCCCTACTTACAACATCATTGATGAATTAAAGGCAGAAGGAGACTGGGAATTATTAGAAAAATATTCAGCTTTTGAATTTGATGATAACGCTCCAAAAGGAGAGGCCCGTGTTGAATATAAAAACGTAATGTACCTTGAGCGTCCTGGATGTAACCTTTGTATGGGTAACCAGGAAAAAGCAGCTAAAGGAGATACTGTTTTAGCAACATCTACCCGTCTTTTCCAGGGAAGAGTAGTGGAAGATTCTGAACGTAAAAAAGGAGAATCTCTGCTTGCTTCAACTCCGGTTGTTGTTCTTTCTGCGATTATCGGAAGAATTCCTAGCATTGATGAGTACAAAGCTGCAGTGGAAGGAATCGACCTTACTACTTTCGTTCCTTCTATTAAAGAATTAACAAGTACAAGCGCTCACTAAGAGATTGATAATAAGTCGCAAGACTATTGAATAACTATATTATTGGAAGATTTTAGTCCTTAAGGATTTAAAATCTTCCAATTTTTTGTTTAGAACGTTTCTATTTTAAGATAATTACGTTTTTTTTTCGATAAAAGCTGGAAAATAAATTCTAATTTTTCTTAAATTGAAAGTTATAAAATCTATTGATTTCAGAATCAAAAACACCCTGTTTATGGATTATAGGAACGTTTTTTGATGCATAGATAAGTGATTTTCTTTTTCAACACAGGGAAAAGAAGCATTAACGGAACAAGAACAAAACTAAAATACGATATGACTTTTGATATTGATATGATCAAAAAGGTGTACGAACGTTACCCTGAAAGAATTGCAGCAGCAAGACAAATCGTGGGAAAACCTCTTACCCTTTCAGAAAAAATCCTTTACACCCACCTTTGGGAAGGAAATGCTACACAAGCGTATGAACGAGGAAACTCTTATGTGGACTTTGCACCGGACAGAGTAGCGATGCAGGATGCTACCGCACAGATGGCACTTTTACAGTTTATGCAGGCAGGAAAAGCTAAAGTGGCTGTTCCTTCTACTGCTCACGCGGATCACCTTATCCAGGCTAAAGTAGGTGCTGATAAAGACTTACAGGAAGGGATCAACAAAAACTCCGAAGTATTCAACTTCTTAAGCTCTGTATGTGATAAATACGGAATCGGATTCTGGAAACCTGGAGCAGGTATCATTCACCAGGTTGTACTGGAAAATTATGCCTTCCCCGGAGGAATGATGATTGGTACCGACTCGCACACGGTAAACGCCGGCGGATTGGGAATGGTAGCCATTGGTGTAGGAGGTGCTGATGCGGTAGACGTAATGGCAGGAATGGCCTGGGAGCTTAAAATGCCTAAACTTATCGGGGTAAAATTAACCGGTAAAATGAATGGATGGACTTCTGCAAAAGACGTGATCTTAAAAGTTGCCGGAATTCTTACCGTAAAGGGAGGTACAGGATGTATCGTGGAATATTTCGGTGAAGGTGCAGAATCTCTTTCCGCAACGGGTAAAGGTACGATCTGTAACATGGGTGCTGAAATCGGGGCTACCACGTCTACTTTCGGATATGATGATTCTATGAGAAGATATCTTTCCGCTACAGGAAGACAGGACGTAGTAGATGCCGCTGATAAAATTGCAGAGCACTTAACAGGTGATGCTGAAGTATATGCTAACCCTGAACAATATTTCGATCAATTAATAGAAATCAACCTTTCTGAACTGACTCCTCACTTAAACGGACCTTTCACTCCGGACTTAGCGACTCCTGTTGCTGAATTCAGAGCTAAAGCTGAAGCTAACGGATGGCCATTAGAAGTGGAATGGGCGCTTATCGGTTCTTGTACCAACTCTTCTTATGAAGATTTATCAAGAGCTGCATCCATTGTAGAGGATGCAGTGTCAAAAGGGGTAAAACCTAAAGCAATCTTAGGAATCAACCCTGGTTCTGAGCAGGTGAAATTTACAGCGGAAAGAGACGGATTCTTAGATTCTTTCAGAAAATTTGAAAACGCAAGAATCTTTACCAACGCTTGTGGACCATGTATCGGACAATGGGACAGAGAAGGTGCGGAAAAAGGAGAGAAAAACTCTATTATCCATTCTTTCAACAGAAACTTTGCAAAAAGAGCTGACGGTAACCCAAACACCCACGCATTTGTAGCTTCTCCTGAAATGGTAGCTGCTGTAGCGATCTCAGGAAGATTGGATTTCAACCCGATTACTGATACATTAACTAACGAAGCAGGTGAACAGGTAAAACTTAACGAGCCTAAAGGTTTCGAACTTCCTTCAAAAGGATTTGCTGTAGATGATAACGGATATCAGGCACCATCAGAAGATGGCTCAAGCGTTGTTGTTAATGTAAGCCCAACTTCAGACAGACTTCAGTTATTGGAAGAATTTCCGGCATGGGATGGTAAAAACATTACCGGAGCAAGAGTATTGATCAAAGCTTTCGGAAAATGTACTACCGACCACATTTCTATGGCTGGACCATGGCTGAAATACAGAGGTCACCTGGATAATATTTCAAACAACATGTTGATTGGAGCAGTGAATGCTTACAACATGGAAACCAATAAAGTTAAAAATGAATTAACCGGTGAATACGGTGAAGTTCCGGCTGTACAAAGAGCTTATAAAGCGGCAGGTATTCCAACAATTGTTGTAGGAGATCAGAACTATGGTGAAGGTTCTTCCAGAGAACACGCAGCCATGGAACCAAGACATCTTGGTGTGAAAGCTGTATTGGTAAAATCATTCGCAAGAATCCACGAAACGAACCTTAAAAAACAGGGAATGCTTGGAATTACTTTCGCTAATGAGGCAGACTATGACAAGATCCTGGAAGATGATGTTGTTAATTTCTTAGATCTTGATCAATTCGCTCCAGGAAAACAACTGACTTTAGAATTCATTCATACCGATGGAACTAAAGATATCATTATGGCCAACCATACTTACAATGATCAGCAAATTGATTGGTTTAAGGCCGGTTCAGCGCTAAATCTGATCAAACAACAGGAAAAATAAGATTAATTGTTAGATTAATTAATAGAAAGGCGGCTTCAACTGAAGTCGTCTTTTTTTATTTCAACTTACTTGGTCTGAACTTGGTAAATATTCTAAACTTTACAGGTTTTAGGAACCTGTTTCAAATGAATATCATGATATTCCATCACTTTAATCTATCCAAAAGGCCTGCCCTATAACTTTCTCCAATAGGAATCTCGTATTCAGGAAGAATCACTTTTTTCGCTCCAATACTTTTGACTTTATCCAGGTTGACGATGAAAGATTTATGAATCCGAACAAATGTTGCAGGAAGCTGGTTTTCCATTGATTTAAGAGTATCCAGAACGATAAACTCATCATTTTCAGTCCGGATATTGACATAGTCTTTTATACTTTCAATATAAAGAATCGTCTGAAAGCCGATACGATGCCTCTGCCCGGAAGATTTTACAAAGAAATGGGTATTTTCTTCCTGTGGAAAAGAAAATCGCTCCTGAGCCTTTAATACACTCTTTTGAAATCTTTCAAATGAAATAGGCTTCAGCAGGTAATCCACTACATTATGCTCATATCCTTCCAAGGCATACTCTGAATAAGCCGTTGTCAGAATATACTTTTGATCAGGTCCTACAATCTTCATAAAATTGATTCCTGTAAGCTCAGGCATCTGAATATCAAGAAAGATGAGGTCGGAATCATTTTTTTGCAGATACTCCAAGGCCAGAATAGGATTCTCTGTTGAAAATACCAATTCAAGAAAGGGAATCTTCTCTACATAATGTTCCAGAAGAGAGATGGCCAGTGGCTCATCATCCACAATGATGCATTTTATCTTATTCATCCCTTAAATCAATTTTTAAGTCTACAATAAATTCCGTCTCCGAATCTTTGATCTCAAGCTGGTGTTTAGGATACAATATTTCCAGTCTTTTTTTCACATTCTGAATTCCTATTCCAGAAACGGTGTCTTTCATTTTCTGTGTTTTAAAATTTAAAAGATAAAAATGCAGCACCTTATCATGATCTGAAATTTTCATATCAAAACCTTTATCACGAAAATCACCATGTTTAAAGGCATTCTCAACAAAAGGAACCAACAGCATGGGTGAGATCTTCAGATGAGGGTGTTGAATATCCTTTTGTATACTCAACAGTTCAGGATTTCTGATTCTAAGCTTCTCCAGCGCAATCAGACTGTCTATATATCCAATTTCCTTATCCAAAGAAATTGAGTCTTTTTCAAGATCTTTGGTGCTGTATCTCAGCAATTGCCCAAGTTCTTCAATGGCCGGAAGTGCTTTATCTGACTTTTGATACACCAAAGAGTAAATATTATTTAATGAATTAAAAATAAAATGAGGATTGATCTGAGTCTTCAGTGCCTGTAACTCTGCCTGTTTTTTTTCAATCAGAAGTTGTTTTTTATCATTTTCAGCAACTCCGTATTTCTCCACGATCCACAAAATTCCGGCAATGAAAACCGTCAGTGAAGCATTGTAAATATTATCTGTCAAATAATATAAAAGTCCGGTATCTTTATTATAATTTCTGAATCCAAGAGTAATTGGAAGCAGTACTTCTTCTATTCCATACCGAATGACACCAAAGCTTAATATAGAGATTAAAAAAACTAAAACTGCAGAATAAAGTTTCTCAAGATTTAATACTTTCGGAATAATAACAAGATACAAAAGATAAAAAGTAGAGATTTCAGTAATAAAATAGGTAAAGTTCAGCACATACGTTTCAAATCCCCTTCGCTCAGGGAAAAAGAAATAAGGCGTAATGTTGTTCCCTATAAAATTGAAACACCAATAAAAAATCTGAAGCCAGATAATTTGCTTTTTATTCATATTCAAATATAAATCACTGTAGCGATACTCCATCTACTCTTTTCGATAAAAACCTGTTTTTTTCCGATGAAACTTTTTTGACACGCATAATGTTGCCCTTCATCTAAATGCTCTTTCCATTCAGAAGCCCTTCCAATACTTTTGTGAGAGAAATTTAACACAACCATTATTTTAATCTGTCATTAATATTCCATGAAAAAAGATTTTTTATTTATAGCTACCTTGATTTGTTCTTTAACAGCAGCACAAACAAAAGACACTATTAACGTCAACAAAATTGAAGCAGTGACGGTGAATGGTAAAAAAGTTCTGGTAGAACGTAAAGTGGATCGTCTTGTTTACAACGTTCAGAACTCAATGCTTTCACAGGGAAGCTCAGGGACTGAGGTTCTGGCGGGAACTCCTTTATTGCAGGTGGATGAAAACAAAGGACTTCTTTCTATTGCCGGAAAGAATGGGGTTTCTGTAATGGTGAATGACCGGATGCTGAATCTTTCCGGATCAGAACTCATCAATTATCTGAGAAATATTCGTTCTGAAAATATTTTGAAAATAGAAGTGATTACGACTCCACCTGCTAAATATGAAGCTCAGGGAAACAGCGGAATTATTAATATCATCCTCAAAAAGAATCAGAATCTTGGATGGAGCGGCTATCTGAATTCCAATTATACTCAAAAAACATATGCCGGTTTCAGCAGTGTGGCAGGAGTAAATTATCAAAACGAGAAGATAAAAGCTTCTGTAAAGGTGACGGGATATGACGGAGATAAAAGATCGGTAGAAAAATATAATATTATCGGCCAAAATTCTTCTGTCAGCAAGGATGACAGAAGAGATATGAATGACGGACTTGGGCTGAATGCCAATTTCGACTATTCTCTTTCTAAAAATTCCAATATAGGATTGGTATACGACATTACAAAAGGACATACCAATATGGATATCAATTCGACACAAAGTTACTTTACAGATGGTACGTCTACTTTGCAAACAGAGACAGATTCAAAGCATCGGTCTCCTTTTACTACCCAAATGCTTAATCTCTATTTTGATCAAAAACTGGGTGAACATAAACTTAGTTTCGGATCTAATTATTATGGAAATTTGCCCGATACTGAAGTTAATTTTACAACAAAAAATCTTGCCACTAATGCCACTCAGATCGTTAGAAATCGCTCTACGGTAGATTATAAAATATACTCCGGACAAGCAGACTTGACTTTAAATTTCAAAAAAATTCAATTGGAAACAGGTACGAAATACAGCCAGTTTTCTAATAATTCAGATATAGAATATTTTAATTTCACCAATGGGAATTATATCATAGATCCGGCAAAGAGTAATCTTTTTGATTATGATGAAAAGAATTATGCAGCTTATATCAGTGCCAGTAAGGACCTAGGTGAAAAATGGTCTGTAAAGGCCGGACTTCGTTATGAATATTCACAAACCAGCGGCTTCTCTCCTACTACGCAATCAAAATCGGAGAATAATTACGGAAAGTTTTTCCCAACAGCTTATGTCTCTTATAAAGCCAATGAAAACAATCAGTTCAGTATTAATTATTCACGAAGAATCAACCGGCCTTACTTCCGGGCTTTAGATCCGTTCCGATGGTATTCTAATCCCAATACGTATTATACAGGAAATCCAAGTCTGCAGCCATCTTTCAATCATAACATCGAATTCAATTATATTTTTAAAAGTAAATTTTCTACCAATCTTTATTATCAGAGAACAACGAATAATTTTGACCAGATTTCCTTTCTGAATGGGATTAACCTTGTCAGTACCTATGAAAACTATTATAGTCAGAATGTTTACGGAATCAATCTCAATTATACGAACACCTATTTCAAAATCTGGGAAAGTAATATCTCTACTTCCTTCAGCTATAATGAAACTCAGATTACAAGATTCAATCTGGTTGCTAAAAATGGACAGTCATTTTATTTTTCTTTGAACAATACCTTCCAGCTGAATAAAGCAAAAACATTCATGCTATTTGTCAACTACTGGAACAATCTTCCTTCCAGAGACGGATATTTTTCTGCGAAAAACAGTGCAAGCCTGGATGCAGGATTAAAGATGAGCTTTGCAGAAAAGGCACTTCAGGTCAATCTTTCAATGAGTGATATTTTCAGACAATCCGGATTGAGGGCTGATATGTACTTTACCGATAACACACAGTCCTTCAACAACTATTGGGATGCCAGAAGAATGACACTCAGCATCACTTATAATTTTGGAAATCAGAAAGTAAAATCAAATAACAGAACGGTGAATTTCGAAGAGAAAAACCGTGCACAATAATAATGTAATAGTAATTAAAAAATAAAATCATGAAAACTTTTATTTATATTTTTCTTGTATTCATGTCTACATCAGTGTTTGCTCAAAAAAAAACTTCCGATTATTTTAAAAATCCAAAGACAAAAGTTTTGGTTGTCGGATCATTTCATTTTGATTACCCAAATCTTGATGCCAATAAAATCAATACAGAAGATCAGATAGATGTACTTTCTCCTAAAACTTCAAATGAAGTCACCGAGCTTGTAGAATATATCAAAAGATTTAAGCCAACAAAAATTGCAATTGAGGCCTGGCCAAGCTGGAATGCTAATCAAAAGCTTAAGGAATACAATGACGGCAAACACCGGGACAAAAGAGACGAACGTTATCAGCTTGCTATGAGAATCGCCAGGGACCTTAAAATAAAAGAACTGTTCAGCATTGATGCGGAATCTATTTGGGATGATCTTCAGAAGAAGTTTGGAAAAAGCGATTCTTCATTTTTTAATACCCTCAGCAAAGAGTATGATTTTAGAAGTAATGATGCAATTTCTCAACAATTTAACAGGTTTTTCAAGAGTTCTGAACCTAAAAATTTCAAATCGCTCTTAGACACTTTTATTTATATGAATTCTAAAGAAAGCCATCAATATGGATATGGGGCTTATCTGAGCGGAGATTTTAAACTGAGAGAATATGATGGTGCAGATATGCTTGCTCTCTATTGGTACAGCAGGAATCTGAGAATGTTCCGCAATATTCAAAACATTCCTCATAATAATGAAGACAGAATTCTTGTTATTGCAGGAAATGGCCATGCGGCTGTATTAAGACAACTTTTTACTTCTTCTGCAGAATATGATTTTATTGAATTTTCTTCATTAAAATAAATAAATTACTGTGCTGACTGTAACAAAATTTATTTTTCATCGTCTAACCGAATAGTAGTAAAAACATTATGAAAAAAACTATATTCGCTTTATCTCTGGTAAGTTCTATGCTGGTTTTCTCTCAGGAAAAGACCAATAGCACTCCTAAAGAGAAACAAATTGAAGGTGTAGTGATCACCAAAACTAAAAAAGCCGTTGAACAAAAGGCTGACCGTACTATTTTTGATTTTTCTGAACAACCTCAGCTCAATAACGGAAACGTTCTGGAAGGAATTAAAAAACTTCCGGGGCTTGTATCTACCGACATCGCAGGGATGATGTATCAGGGAAAAATGCTGGAAGTATATCTTAACGGAAGACCTTTGAACATTACGTCCAATGAACTGAACTCCTTCCTGGAAGGAATGCCTGCCAATTCTGTAGAAAGGATTGAAGTGATTACTCAGCCTGGTGCTGAGTTTCCGGCCACTTCCGGAGGTGCAATTATGAATATCATCACCAACAAAAACGCTAATAAATATTTAACTGCTACCTATTCTGGAAATTATTCTTTCACGAATTATGATAAATTCAGAAGCAGAACCACAAACTCTGTTAACTTAAACGCCAGAAATAAATATTTCGGGTGGCAGCTGAATGTGGGGCAAAATTACCGTGAAAGTATGCTGAATGGTAAGCAGGATGAACTTTTGAACAGCCATACAGATCGATATGCACGCGGATATTTTGCAAAATCCGGATTGACTTTTGATTTAGGACAGGACAGATTATTATTGAACTACGATATTTATCACAACAATAATGATAACTATACTTTAAGTGACGGACATGGAGATCTACCATTCAAGAGAAACCCGAAGGATTTAAGAGAAGCTTTTTACACTTCTTCGGATGTTGCCCATACCAATACCTTGAGACAGGAAGCCGTGGTAACGTATCAGAAACGTTTTGCTGACAAATCTCAAAAACTTGATTTCCAGTTTGGGTATACAAAATCAGACAGCAAGTTTTCTCAGGATAATTATTTTCAGGATGGAACATTTGTAAACTATCCCAATGAACCTCTTGATAGCCCTACCAACGGATTAAAAGATATTCTGAACAATAAATCTGTGATGAATATCGCGAACCTGAAAGTAGATTATGCACAGCCAATCAAACTTCTTGATGGCGGAAAGGTAAGTTTTGGTGGGTTATATGAAAGACAGGATTATGATACGAAAAGTTTTGGCCTGACCAATCTGGAATATCAAAGACAGACAGCTTCTACCTACTTAGAGTTTCAGGCTAAATTGAAAAAATTTGATTTCACATTAGGTTCCCGTGCTGAGAACTATGATATTTCCGGAGTAACAAGATATTTTGATAAAGATGCAAAACTGGTAGAGGCTAATTTAATTCCTTTCAATAAGTTTAAATTTTTCCCTAATGCAAGCGTGCAGTATAACATGATGAATCAGGTTTATATTGCCGCGAATTACAACAGAAAAATCAGTCTGCCGAGTATTTCTGCCCTTAACCCGAACAACGTGACGTTCTCAGGACCCAGTACAGAAGTAAACGGTAACCCGAATCTACAACCTACTATTTTTGATAATTATGAATTGAAAATTTCAGCTTTTGATTATGCATTTATCGGATATAGTGTAAGTTCGGCAAGCAATCAGGTGGCACAGATCATCCGAAAAGACGGAAGAAAACTCTACAACGAGCAGGTGAATATTTCAAATATGAAAATTCACAACTTCAACGTGGGATTGCCGGTTCCTTTTATGATTTTCAGTAAGCCTATGAGTGAGATTATGAAGTTTGATTTCAACCCTGATAAAATTAACTTCATGTACTTATATGCCGGTTATCAGAAACATGAAATTGACAATCTGAATAATAAAGGGTTCTGGATTTTCAATATCATGACGCAAATTCTTTTGCCTAAGGACATCAAAATGACAGCTAATTACAGCTATCTGACACCCAAAGCAGGATATTTCTACTTTACAGCAGAAAAACCGTTCAACAACTCGCTTGATATTACGCTGACGAAAAAGTTTATGAACAATCGTCTGACACTTTCTGTTTTTGCAAATGATATTTTCAACGGACAGATGATGCAGGTACGTTCTAATCCTCCATCAGGAACTCCTGTAATGATCAGCAGTAAATATGATACAAGAAATTTCGGACTTTCTATCAACTACAAAATTCCGACAAGAAATAAACTGGCAAAAGAGGATCCGAATATCCTTAACCAGACTAAAAAAGAGGATAACGGTGGCGTAATGCAGCAGGCACAATAATCCTTTCCAAGATAAATAAAAGAGGCAGTAATCATTTTACTGCCTCTTTCTATTGATATTAAAATGGTGTTATTTGGTAAAATATCAGTGATATTAGTGTTTACATTTACTTCAGAAATCTATCGTCTGAAATCTCCACTTCATCGTATCTACCAATGTCATTTGATTCACACTCACCGGAAGATCTATGATAATTTTTAATGCCTGAAGAGCCATCATGCTGCCTATCATTCCGGGAAGAGCTCCTAATACACCAAGACTGTCACAATCGGGTACATCCTCATCGAAAGGCGGTTCAGGGAAAATATCCCGTAAATTTTTACTTCCACTATGATTAAATACAGCAACCTGTCCTGAAAACCCTAAAATACTTCCATAAACCAAAGTCTTTTTCAGTTTCACGCAGGTATCATTTACCAGATATCTTGTTGAAAAGTTATCTGAGCCATCAACAATAACATCATATTGAGACAGAATTACCTCTGCATTATTTTTATTGATTTTTTTTTCAATACCGATAAATGTAATCTGGTGATTGAGTTCTCCTACAAAGGTTTCAGCACTTTTCACTTTGGATAATCCTACTCTGTTTTCGGTATGGATAATCTGCCGGTTCAGATTGTGAAGTTCAACCTCATCAAAATCTGCAACACCTAAAGTCCCTACTCCTGCAGCAGCCAGATATTGAATAACAGGACTTCCCAAACCTCCTGCCCCAATGACAAGAACTTTGGATGAACTTATTTTCTTTTGTCCTTCCAATCCTATTTCTTCAATAAATATCTGCCGGCTGTACCGTGAAAAATGATCTTCTTTTTTCATACTTTATGATAATTGAGCCATTAAGTTTCTTTAGCTTTTTAGGAAAGTTAAGCTTCGCTTTAAAAAGATACTATCTTAAAAATCTCCGATTTTTATTAATTCAACTTCACTCCTTCAAAATCCTTAATGGCTTTAAAATTTTAAAATCCATTATATACGGAATCCCAATCTTTCATCACAGGATCATAACCTGCTTTTTTAATCATGATTTTAATTTCATCCATACTTCGCTCGTCACTGGTTTCAAACTGTTCCAGAGATTCTTTATCCACCGCATATCCTCCGGGGTTTGTTTTTGAACCTGCACTCATAGCGGTTGCTCCCAGAGAAACAATATTATTCCTAAACACTTCATTTTCCCTGGTAGAAATGGAGATTTCAAGGTCTTCATTCCAGATTCTATACGCACAGATCAATTGAAGAAGATCTTTGTCCTCCATTATGAAATTAGGTTCAATAATCCCTTCTGCCGGTCTGAGCCTTGGAAAGGAAACAGAAAATTTACTTTTCCAGTATTGTTTCTGAAGATAATCAATGTGTAATGCGTTAAAAAAACTGTCAACTCTCCAATCTTCAAGTCCAAGAAGAACTCCTAGTCCAATTTTATGAATTCCTGCTCTTCCTATCCTGTCGGGAGTTTCCAGGCGGAAATGGAAGTTAGATTTTTTACCCTTTGGGTGATATTCTCTGTAAACATCCTGATGATAGGTTTCCTGATACACCAAAACGGAATGTACTCCTTCCTCATGAAGCAACTTATATTCTTCTTCCAATAAGGGCTGAACTTCAATGGAAATGTTGGAAAAATGAGGCTTTAACTTACGGACAGCATTCTGAAAGTAAGGAACTCCTACTATTTTATTGGCTTCACCACTTACCAGCAGCACATGATTCACTCCCATTGATTTCAGAACAGATGCTTCAATCATCAGTTCCGTATCGGAGAGGGTTTTTCTTTTCAGATGATTATCAAGACTGAATCCGCAATAGGTGCAGATATTCTGACATTCATTACTGAGATACAGCGGTGCATACAGCTGAATGGTTTTTCCAAATCGTTTTTGGGTAAGCACCTGCGTCATTCCTGCCATAAGTTCCAGTTCCTGAGAGGCAGCTGGTGAAAGGAGATTCAGGAAATCGTCCAGAGTTTTATTTTTTTTCTGAAGACTGTATCTTACATCTGCCAGACTTACTTTTCCAAGCTTATTCTTCACCTCATCCCACTGATAGTTTTCAAAAACATCTTTAAAGCTTTTCATAAGTTTGATTTATTCAAATAAAAATGAAGTAAGCGGACTTGAAGCTTCGGCATGGTTGGCAATAGCTCCCAATCCAGATTCAAAGGCTCTTCTTCCTGCAATCACACCTTCTTTAAAAGCAACAGCCATATTCAACGGATTTCTGGCTACAGCAATGGCAGTATTCACCAAAACGGCATCTGCTCCCATTTCCATTGCTTTTGCAGCATCTGATGGTGCCCCGATTCCGGCATCTACCACTACAGGAACATTACTCTGACTGATGATTATTTCCAGAAAGTCCTGAGTTCTCAATCCTTTATTGGTTCCAATGGGTGCCCCCAACGGCATTACTACAGCTGTTCCGGCATCTTCAAGACGTTTGCATAAAACAGGATCGGCATGGATATAAGGCATGACAATAAATCCTAATTTAGCCAATTCTTCCGTGGCATATAGAGTTTCAATTGGATCGGGAAGTAAATATTTTGGATCCGGATGAATTTCCAGTTTTACCCAGTTGGTTTCCAGTGCTTCTCTGGCTAATTGAGCTGCCAATACAGCTTCTTTGGCGGTTCTTGCTCCGGAAGTATTAGGCAGAAGGTGAACGTTGGTTTCTTTTAATGAATCAAGCAAATCGTCTTCACTGGATTGAGCATCAATTCTTTTAAGCGCCATTGTCACCATAGTGGTTTCTGATGCGATAACAGACTGCACCATATCTCTCATACTTCCGAATTTTCCTGTTCCTAAAAACAGTCTTGATTCAAAAGTTCTTCCTGCTATTTCTAATTTCTGATTGTTCATATCATTACTTTTTTTAGTTCGTTAATAATAGTCGGCTGCCTGGTAATAAGTCCGGATACAGCAACACCATAAATCCCGATTTCCTGTAACGGTAAAATATCTTCGAGAGTAACACTTCCGATGGCAAATATTTTGGGAACGTCTATTGATTTTTCTCTTAATCCATCAATGATAGCCTGGTAGCCTTCAAACCCCAGAACAGGGCTTAGTTTTTCTTTGGTTGTAGTAAATCTCAATGGTCCTAAACCGATATAATCACAAGATTCTTTGATTCTCTGAATGACATCTGAAAGGGTATTAGCCGTTCCTCCAATTATTTTATTTTCGTCTAAGATCAGTCTTGCTTCTTCAATGGCACTGTCGTTCAATCCTAAATGAACACCATCTGCATCTATTTCTTTGGCTATTTGTACATGGTCATTGATAATACAAACCGCCTGATATTCTGAACAAAGTTGTTTTGAAATTTCACAAAGATTGATTAATTCGTTTTCAGGAGCATTTTTCCATCGAACCTGTACCCATTTGATCCCGTTGTCTAAGGCTTTCCGAATACAAAGTTCCTGTTCCTGCAGGGTATTTCCTTGTGATATGTATTGTAATTTTTCCATGTTTTCTATGAATGCGCTCCCAATAAAGAGGGATTGCTTTTTAAAAATTTTTCGATGTATCGTTTTCCGTTTCGGCATGCCTTCTCCATATTTTCGCCTTTCGCCAGTTCTGCTGTAATGGCTGAAGATAAAACACAGCCGGAACCATGTTTAGGAAAATAGATTGTATTGTCTTCGGACGGGAGTAAAAAAGTTTCTTTTTCGTTTTCAACTAAAATATCCGTTCCCAAATGATCTTTCCGGTGTCCTCCTTTGATCAGTAATGAGCATTGATTTGTATCCGGCAAAAGATTATCTCCTCTTAAAATGTGGTATTCGTTATAATTAGGAGTTATTAAACTAAGTTTATTAACCGTACTTTTTAATTGAGGAAGTGTTTCAAGGTTAAAAAATGTAAATTCAGAAGTACTTTTCAGAACGGGATCCCAAACTATTTTCACTTCAGGATTTCCTTTTTGAACTGTTTTTACAATCTTACCCAGAAATTCGGCATCCTTCACAATTCCAATTTTCACGGCTGAAACGGAATAATTATCCATCAGTACCTGAATCGCTTCAGTTACTTCATGTATAGGCCGCCATTCTAAACTCAGGCATTTCGAAGCAGTTTGCAAGGTTAATGCGGTACACACTCCAAGCCCCATCACCTTTGATTGCTCAAAAGTTTTGCTATCTGATAATAAGCCTGCTCCGCCACTGGGATCGAAGCCTGCAATACTTATGACATAAGGACGTTCCTGCATTTTTTGAATACTTTTAAAGGTTCTTCACTTTCCCAGATTGCACCTAATAAAGCTGCTCCATCAGCATCTGAATCGAAAACTTCATAAATATTATCCTGATGAATTCCTCCAAGAGCAATCAATTTTACATCCGGATTGTTCCGATGTTTTATTTCTTCTTTAATGGTAGAATTCAATCCATATCCTTTTTTGGAGATACTTGGAAAGAACGGGCTTATGAAAGCATATTCCCATTCTTTTTCCAAAGTATTGTAGGTTTTAATATCATGTACAGAAGTTGAAATGGTATTTTCTTTCGCAAAAGACTTATACATTTCTTCCTGCCGATCAATCTCTCTGAAATGAAACCTTGAAATAGTAAATTCTTTCCTAAGGTCATAATACGTATGCAAAACCAGCTGTGTATAAAAAGATTCATCAATCTGAGTGATAAATTCAATCATTTCATTCCGGCTGATCCATGGTTTACGAATGTGAAGCAGATCAAGACCTTCCTGAAACATCTGATTAATGAAATCTGTCTCGTTCGGGACAATCAATTCAGGAGTAATGACCAGGATCATATATAAATTTCTTTCCCTTTTTCGATGAACTCCTGTGATTTATCAAGCATTCCTTGTTCTGCTGATTCACGAATTTCCTGTGTAATTTTCATGGAACAGAATTTCGGTCCGCACATGGAACAGAAATGGGCAATTTTTGCTCCTTCTGCAGGCAGTGTTTCATCATGATAAGCTCTTGCTGTCTCTGGATCTAATGAAAGATTGAACTGATCTTCCCATCTGAATTCAAATCTGGCTTTACTCAATGCATTGTCCCTGTACTGTGCTCCCGGATGACCTTTAGCCAAATCTGCAGCATGAGCCGCCAGCTTATAGGTTATTACTCCAACTTTTACATCGTCTTTATTCGGAAGCCCTAAATGTTCCTTCGGAGTTACATAGCAAAGCATCGCACATCCAAACCATCCGATCATGGCTGCACCGATTCCTGAAGTGATGTGATCATAGCCCGGTGCAATATCAGTGGTCAATGGGCCTAAGGTATAAAACGGAGCTTCATGGCATTCTTCCAATTGCTTTTCCATATTTTCTTTGATCATGTGCATTGGTACATGCCCAGGTCCTTCAATCATTACCTGTACATTATGTTTCCAGGCAATTTTAGTGAGTTCACCTAAAGTTTCCAGTTCTGCAAACTGCGCTGCATCATTGGCATCTGCAATAGATCCCGGACGAAGACCGTCTCCCAGAGAGAAAGCTACGTCGTATTTCTTCATGATTTCACAAATCTCCTCAAAATGGGTATACAGGAAACTTTCTTTATGATGAAATAAGCACCATTTTGCCATAATCGATCCTCCTCTGGATACAATTCCGGTTACTCTGTTGGCTGTCAGATGAATATATCTTAGTAAAACTCCTGCGTGGATGGTAAAATAAGAAACTCCCTGTTCAGCCTGTTCAATCAAAGTATCTCTGAAGATTTCCCATGTAAGATCTTCAGGAACACCTTTTACTTTTTCCAATGCCTGATAGATTGGAACGGTACCAATCGGAACCGGACTATTTCTGATGATCCATTCTCTTGTTTCGTGAATATTTTTACCGGTTGAAAGGTCCATAATGGTATCTGCTCCCCATCGGCAGGCCCATACTGCTTTTTCCACTTCTTCTTCAATACTGGATGAAACGGCACTGTTTCCGATATTCGCATTGATCTTTACCAGGAAATTTCTCCCGATAATCATCGGCTCGCTTTCCGGATGGTTGATGTTATTGGGAATAATAGCTCTTCCGGCAGCAATTTCGTCTCTTACAAATTCCGGGGTGATTTTACTTTTGGGAGTATTCGCCCCAAAGCTTTGTCCGGCATGCTGAAAAGCCATTTCTTTTGATACGGATTCAAGCTGCTCTATTCTTTGATTTTCTCTGATGGCAACATACTCCATTTCCGGAGTAATGATTCCCTGTTTGGCATAGTAAAGCTGTGTAACTTCTTTTCCTTGCTGTGCAACTTTAGGTTTATGATCATAGGAAAACCTCAATTCATCAAGACGAGGATCTGCCAAACGCGCTTTGCCGTATTCAGATGTAATTCCGTCTAAGATATTCACATCATTTCTATCCAGAATCCATTGTTCTCTGATTCTTGGAAGCCCTTTCTGAATGTCAATGACTGCATTTTCATCGGTATAAGGCCCCGAAGTGTCATAAATGGTTACCGGAGCATTATGTTCAAAGCCGCCATTGGTCAATTTTGTGGGGCTAAGCTGTATTTCACGCATGGCTACATTGATAGGATGTAATTTTCCTTCAACATAGATTTTCTTTGAGTTCGGAAATGGCGAACATGTAATGGAGTGAGCCATAAGTATTGGTATTAAATATGAGAATTAACCGCCCTGAGTGGCAGTAATGATTAACACTGAATCGTTATTGTTTAGCATGGTTTCCGCCCAGACTGACAGCGGAATAATTCGGTTGTTGAGCGCTACAGCAATACCTTTTTTCTTTCCGGGTAACTCAATAGTCAGTAATGCTTCCAGGTTTGCAGGAAGTACATCAAATGTTTTTCGGGTGTGGTTGATTATAAGTTCCATTCCTAATAAATTAAATATACTTTAGGAATGGCCATTATTGTACAATAGAATGTACAGCAAAAGTCATCTACTTTTCCCTACGCTGGTATGATCCAGATCAGGTTCAAAGGGTAAAGTCTCAGTCTGTTGGTAACAGACACCCCTAAAGTTGGGAACGAAGTTAGACATTTTTTTAGAATGCGCAAAATCTGAAATGATAATATAGAAAAAGTCCATCTCAAAATTGAGACGGACTTTTATGTTTGCCTTTAATTAACTAAAAATCTTTAGTTATTCCTCACAAGCTCTCCAGATCGCATCATTCTGCGGCACGGGAGCTGTTATTTCAATATTTTCTTTGGTAACAGGATGAATAAACTCCAGCTTTCTGGCGTGAAGATTGATTCCTCCATCAGGATTGGAACGTGGTGCTCCGTATTTCAGATCACCCTTAATCGGAACTCCGGTCTTGGACAGCTGTGCTCTGATCTGATGATGCCTTCCGGTTTCAAGATCAATTTCAAGAAGGAGATAATTATCCAGTGTTTTGATCACATGATAGGTAAGAATAGCTTCTTTCGCCCCTTCAGTAGCTTTTGGAAAAACAATAGCCTTATTATTTTTTTCGTTTTTCTTTAAATAATGTACCAGCCTCTGACTTTGTGGGATCATTTCTTTTCCAACAACTGCCCAATATGTTTTTTTGACTTCACGGTTTTTCACCATCTGTGTCAAACGGGAAAGTGCTTTGGAAGTTTTTGCATAGATCACCAGCCCTGATGTGGGACGGTCTATACGATGAACCAAGCCGAGAAAAACATTTCCCGGCTTAGCATCTCTTATTTTTATAAAGTTCTTGATGGATTCTAATAGTGATTCATCGCCGGTCTTATCGCCTTGTACAAGCTGACCAACCTTTTTATTAATCACCAGAAGATGGTTGTCTTCATATATAATCTGCTCCTTCATACTTGTTCCGTCTATCTTCTTCTGTTGGATAAAGACAGGATAATCCCTGCAAGAAGGCCTACCGTTTTAACAGCTGAAAGTTTTGAGCCTTCCGGAATAAACGCTCCGAATACACAGATAGCCGCTGCAGCATACATGGCATAAACAAAATTCTTATTGGTAAGCAATGGAGCCTGAATAAAAAAGCTCGCTCCAATCAGAACATAAAATACTTTTCTTGAAAGCAAATGATTGATTTCCGGGGAAAATAAATTAAACCATCCCACGGCCAGACAAATCAAAGCTGCAATAGATAATATTCCCTGGATAGATTGTTGGTTCTGCATGGATTAATAACTTTCGTTTTCGTTTGGAAACTCTACACTTTTCACATCTTTTACATATTGAGAAACTGCTCCTGTAATTTCTGTGTAAAGGTCAAGGTATCTTCTCAGGAATTTCGGGCTGAAACCTTTGTTCATTCCTACCATATCATGATACACCAAAACCTGTCCGTCACAATCTGCACCAGCACCGATTCCGATGGTAGGAATAGAAATACTTTCTGTTACTTTCTTCGCTAAATCTGCAGGAATTTTTTCCAATACGATAGAGAAACATCCTAGTTCTTCCAAAAGCTGTGCATCAGCAATTAATTTTTCAGCTTCAGCTTCTTCCTTAGCTCTTACTTTATACGTTCCGAATTTATAGATAGACTGTGGTGTTAAACCCAAATGTCCCATTACCGGAATTCCGGCATTGATGATTTTTTTGATAGACTTGGAAATTTCTTTTCCACCTTCAATTTTTACAGCATGTGCCCCACCTTCCTTCATCATTCTTACCGCAGACTCCAGTGCTTTTTCAGGATTACTCTGATAAGTTCCAAAAGGTAAATCCGCTACCACCAAAGCTCTGTCGGTTCCTCTTACTACACTTTGAGCATGATAAATCATTTGATCCAGCGTAATGGGTAATGTAGTTTCGAAACCAGCCATTACATTCGCTGCAGAGTCTCCAATCAAAATAGCATCTACTCCACCTGCGTCTACCATCTTCGCCGTGGTAAAATCATAGGCTGTAAGCATTGTTATTTTCTCCTTGTCGAATTTCATTTTACGCAAGGTTTCAGTTGTAACTTTTTTAATTTCAGAGTGAACAGACATAATTTATCTATTTTTAAAAGTTAAAAAGTCGGCCTTGAGCCGACTTAAGTTTTTGTATGATTATAAAACTACGTGACCGAGTTTCATGAGTTTGTCGTGATTTAAGATCTTGATATTTCTTCCGTCCACTTCAATCAGGCTATCCTGTTTGAATTCCGAGATCAGGCGGATGGCACTTTCAGTAGCAGTACCGATGATATTAGCTATCTCTTCTCTCGTTAATGAGATCTTGATAAAGCCTTCAGGATCTACTCCCAGTTTCTGTTCCAGCAGCAAAAGAATTTCTGCCAGTCTTTCTCTTACCGTTTTTTGTGCAAGGAAAGTAATGGTATTGGAAGATTCTCCTAGTTCGTATGAGATTTTCTGAAGCATTACAAAAGACAATTGTGGGTCTACCTCCAAAAGATACATGAAAATATCTGCAGGTAAAAATACACATTCAATATCTGTCATTGCTTCTGCCTTGGCCTGGAAATTTTCCCCGCAAAGCAAAGAACGATAGCCGATGATATCTCCTTCTTTGATAAATCTTAAAATCTGATCTTTACCGAACGCTCCTGATTTCGAAAGTTTGGCAGCACCTTTTTCCAGGACAAACACTCCTTTTGGAGTTTCGCCATCCTCGAAAATAGTATCATGCTTCTGAAAACTCAGTTTCTTCTTGCCATTAATGTATTTTTCAAAATCTGCGCTAGAAAGTCTTTCTTTAAATGATTTATCATTAAAAACTCTGGCGAACCTCTCTTCAATTGCTATCTGTTGTTCCTGCGGCATTTTATATGATATTTATCACAAAAATAGAACTTTTTAACGCGATAAACAAAAAAAATTGTTATAATTTTGTAGTTCAATATTTTATGGGGTGAGCGAGAACTGTTTTCATTGTGGTCAAGGTATAGAAAAAGAGAGAATTTTATTTGATGAAAAGACTTTCTGTTGTAACGGATGTAAATCTGTTTACGAGATTCTAAATTTAAATCATTTAGGCAATTTCTATGAGCTTAATAAAGGAGCAGGAATTCGTCCGAATGATGAAAATTCTTCTCAATTTGATTACTTAGACACGCCGGAAATTTTTGAGAAAGTTACTGATTTCTCTGAAGGAAGCACCAGTCTTGTTACTTTCAAAATCCCTGTCATTCACTGTTCTTCCTGTATCTGGCTATTGGAAAGCCTTCATACATTAAATAAGCACATTAAATATTCGCAGGTAAACTTCACAAGGAAGACTTTGCAGATTTCATTCAACCATAACGATCTGAAATTAAGCGAACTCGCTAAATTCTTAACCAATCTAGGATACAAACCGGTAATCAGCCTTGAAACCGCTGATAAAAATGAAGATCATCTTGACAAATCTTTATTAGTAAAATTTGCCATTGCTGCCTTTGCTTTTGGTAACGGAATGTTCCTTGCCTTTCCGGAATATATTGGAGGGGAAGATTATTGGATGGAACATTACAGAGGTTTATTCAGAACTTTGATATTCCTGCTGGCAACACCTGTTGTATTTTATTCAGCTTCAGACTATTATAAATCCGCATGGTACGGTTTAAAAAATAAGATTGTCAATATAGACGTTCCGATTGTCTTAGGAATTTTTGTTCTGTACGGAAGAAGTATCTATGAAGTGGTAACAGATTATGGTCCAGGATATTTTGACACTCTTTGTGGACTTTTATTCTTTATGCTTCTCGGGAAAATTTTCCAGAAAAGGACGTACAGTGCACTATCCTATGACAGAGATTACAAATCCTTCTACCCGATTGCTGTAACCAAGGTAGATTTCGAAGGTAAACAGGATAATATTTTACTATCTGAAATAAAAGTGGGTGATAGAATTCTGGTTAGGAATCAGGAAATCATTCCGGTAGATGCTATTCTGATCAACGGAGAAGGTAATATCGACAACAGTTTCATTACCGGAGAAAGTGAAAGTATCAGCAAACAGCCTGGGGATAAGATTTTTGCCGGAGGTAAGCAGATAGGATCATCTTTAGAGCTCGAAGTGATTAAAAACGTAGATCAAAGTTATTTAACTCAGCTTTGGAATAAAGAGGCATTTAAAAAACACGAAACAGGTCTCGATACTCTTACGAATAACGTCAGCAAATATTTCACATTCATTATTTTAGGTATCGCTTTAGTCGCAGGAACTTATTGGTATTTTATTGATTTAAAAATTATGTTTCAGGTTATTTCTGCGATTCTGATTATTGCATGTCCTTGTGCACTTGCCTTGTCTGCTCCGTTCACTTTCGGTCACATTATGAGAATTTTAGGCCGAAATAAGTTTTACGTAAAAGATACTTTAACGATTGAAAAAATCGCGAAACTTGATACGATTGTTTTGGACAAAACAGGAACCATTACACACAGAAAGAAATCAAACATCAAATACGAAGGATCTGAGATCAACGAATTTGATTCACTGAACATTAAAACGTTATTAAAGAACTCCAATCACCCACTTTCAAAATCATTGTACGAATTCATTGAGGTGAACGATGAGTATTTCCCGGTAGAAAATTTCGTTGAAATCTCTGGAAAAGGATATGAAGCCTGTGTAAGAGGAAATCTGTATAAAATTGGTTCTGCCCGCTACAACAACCAGGAGCCTAAAAACCTTGAAACAGCAGTTTACATCAGCAAAAATGGAGAATATTTAGGTAAATTCATCTTCAAAAATGAATATCGTCCGAAGCTGAAAGAACTTTTCACAAAACTTACCAATTACAAAATATTCATCCTGAGTGGAGACAACTCCTCAGAAGAAAACCAGCTTAAAGAGCTTATTCCGAATTACAAAGGAATGGCCTTTAATCAAAGCCCGGAAGACAAACTAAATTACATCAAATCCCTTCAGGATCAGCACTTAAAAGTGGCAATGCTTGGAGACGGGCTTAATGATGCAGGAGCCTTAAAACAAAGTAATGTAGGAATCGCCATTGCTGATGATACGAACAGTTTTACCCCGTCTTCCGATGTCATTATGAATGGAGATAAAGTAGTTACTCTGGACAATTACCTGAACGTTTGTAAGGGTTCTATCACCATTGTGAAAATGACATTTATAATCAGTTTTCTATACAATATTGTTGGTTTAAGTTACGCTGTTACAGGGCATATGCATCCGCTTTTCGCTGCAATCATCATGCCAATCAGTTCGATTACAGTGGTTACCTTTACTACACTTTCAACCTGGATTTTAGGTCGTAAATATTTCAAAAAGCAGGCGTAAAAGCCCTTATTTAGACTGATTTTAAATTAGCTGAAATCGGCATTTCGTGATGAATGTCATTATTTTTCACTAAATTTGAACCCCGAAAATAGGTTAATTTTGTTGTCCAATGGATATTCTATATTTAATGATCCTCTGCAGTGTTTCTTTGGCTGCGATTTTCTTGGTCGTATTTATAGTGTATGCCCGAAAAGGACAGTTTGAAGATGATGAATCTCCGGCTGTCAGAATCCTTTTTGATGACGAAAAAGTCGAAGAAAAAGATGAAACCGGCAACAAAAATAAAGACGATAAAGAAATAGGAGAAAATAATAAAAATTGAGAAAAATAGTGAATAGTTGATATGGAAACACAGAAGTTTAGTTATGACAATAGTATTGTCCGTGCGTTCCTTTATGCGACCTTAGTTTTCGGTCTCATTGGATTTACGTTCGGGCTTACGGCGGCATTAATGCTTTTCTACCCTGAATTACCTGAATTCTTTTTCGGGACGGATGACACAACCATTAAAAGTTTGGCATCTGGTAATATTGAAGGGTTAATAAACACTCATGGTGCATTTGGTTTTGGTAGAATCAGAATGCTGCACACCAATACCGTAATCTTTGCATTCGTTTGTAACATTGTTTACACGGGTATTTATTACTCATTACAGAGATTATTAAAAACAAGAATGTACAGTGACACATTGTCTTGGTTACATTTCTGGACCTGGCAGTTTATGATCGTTGCTACGTTCGTTACATTCTTTATGGGGATTAATACCTCTAAAGAATATGCTGAACACGAGTGGCCGATCGACATATTGATCGCATTCTCATGGATCATTTTTGGTATCAATATGTTCCTGACTATTTCTAAGAGAAGAGTGAGACACCTTTATGTAGCCATCTGGTTCTACATCGGTACCTGGATTGCAGTAGCAATGCTTCACATCTTCAACAACCTTGAAGTACCTTTATCTTTCACAGGCTGGAAATCTTATTCAGCATATGCGGGGGTAAAAGATGCTATTGTACAGTGGTGGTATGGACACAATGCGGTTGCATTCGTATTGACGACTCCGGTTCTTGGTTTAATGTATTACTTCCTTCCGAAGGCTGCAGACAGACCGGTATTCTCTTATAAACTGTCTATTATTCACTTCTGGTCATTAATTTTCGTATATATCTGGGCTGGTCCTCACCACCTTCAGTATACAGCTCTTCCGGCTTGGGCTCAGGCGGTAGGAACAGGTTTCTCTATCATGCTTATTGCACCATCCTGGGGAGGTATGTTAAATGGTCTTCTTACGCTGAGAGGAGCTTGGGATAAAGTAAGAGAAAATCCTATCCTTAAGTTCTTCGTAGTAGCTGTTACCTGTTATGGTATGGCAACGTTTGAAGGACCGCTTTTGGCAACTAAAAACATCAACAAAATTGGTCACTTTACAGACTGGGTTATCGGTCACGTTCACTTAGGAGCTCTTGGATGGAATGGTTTCATGGCATTCGGGGTTATCTATTACCTGGTACCAATCATGTGGAGAACAAAACTTTGGTCTGTAAAATTAGCTAACTGGCATTTCTGGTTAGGTACTTTAGGAATTATCTTCTATGCAGTTCCAATGTATATTTCAGGATTTACACAAGGATTAATGTGGAAGCAGTTCAACCCGGATGGAACCTTATTATGGAAAAACTGGCTGGATACGGTAACGGCAATTATTCCTTACTTCAAAATGAGATTTGTAGGAGGTCTATTCTATATCTCAGGATCTATCCTGATGATTGTAAACGTAATTGCTACAGTAAGAAAAGGATCATTCCAAAAAGAAGTTCCTGCTGAAGCTCCAGCGTTGGCAAACATCAGCAAAAACAGAAAAGAAGGAGAAGGTACTCACCTTTGGCTGGAAAGAACTCCGGTATTATTAGGTATCCTGTCTTTCATCACGATATCAATCGGTAGTTCAATTGAAATTATTCCAACACTATCTCTTAAGAAAAGTGTACCTACGATTTCTGCGGTAAAACCTTATTCACCGCTGGAACTTGAAGGTAGAGATATTTATATCCGTGAAGGATGTAACGCTTGTCACTCTCAGATGATCAGACCGTTCAGAGATGAGATTACAAGATTCAACGGTAAAAACGGACAGTACTCCAAAGCTGGAGAATTCGTATACGACAGACCATTCCTATGGGGTTCTAAGAGAACAGGACCGGATTTACATAGAGAAGGTGGTAAAAACCCAAGTTCTTGGCACTACAAGCACATGTATAACCCAAGATCTACTTCTGCTGGTTCTATCATGCCTCGTTACCCTTGGTTAATTGCTACTGACTTAGACAGAACTAAGATGGTAGACAAGATGAAGCTGATGAAGAATGTATTCGATGTACCTTATACTAAGGCTGAAATTGATTCTGCAGACACATGGGCAAACAACCAATCAGCAAAAATTGTGAAAGATATCTTCTCTGAAGCTAATGACCTTAAGCAGGCTTATGCTAAGAGACCTCAGGGAGAACTAGAGAAAAAAGAAATTGTAGCTCTTATTTCTTATCTTCAGAGATTAGGTACAGATATCAAAACAACTGAAATCAAAACAGCAAGTAATAACTAAAAAACATTAAAAAGTTCATACTATGATTCCTCAGAACTTTAAAGATATATTATCCAATACTGAAAATGCTGGCTTCTACCAGACACTGGCTCTGATTTTCTTTATGCTGTTCTTCATAGCTTTAGTAATCTATGTTTTTAGCAGACCTAAAAAATATTACAAAGAAGAAGAAGAGGCACCTCTTGGGGATGATGAAGATGACGATTTTAATTTAAAAAATTAAACTATTTTTTATGAAACAAAGAACACCTGTTGTTATAAACATCTTAATAATAATCGGACTTTTAATAGTTTTTTATTATTTATTTGTACAGAGCTACGCGTTCCTTTCTTCACCTTACTTCTGGGGAACTGTTGTGATCGCTGGTATCCTGGCTTACATTCATGGAGCTATCGGAGACCTAATTGAGAACAACAAATTCAAGAAATTATCTCCTGAGGAAAAGGCTGCTTATTTAGCTGAAAAGAAAGTTCCTTATTTCAAAAGATTGTACCAAAGTGCTTTCAAAAAGCAATCGGCTTCTGAAGAAAAGGATATCCTTATCGACCACGGTTTCGACGGAATCATGGAGCTGGATAACCAATTACCGAAATGGTGGGTAGGTTTATTCTATTTTGGGACCGCTTTTTGTATTGTATATATTGCAGCTTACTCTTTCACAGACTTCGCTCACCCGTTAAGCGAATATGAAAAAGAATATAAAGAGCAGTTGGCAAGTATTGAAGAATATCAGAAATCTCAGCCTCCTGTAACCATTGAAACAGCTAAGTATTCAGCTGATAACATTGCAGAAGGTAAAGAATTATTCAAAACAAACTGTGCATCTTGTCACAAAGAAGACGGTAGTGGAGGTATCGGACCTAACCTTACTGATAACTACTGGATCAACCAGCCTGAGAAAACGTTATTCAAAAACGTATTCCACATGGACTGGAATGGTTCTCCTACTAACCCTGCCATGAGAGCCTTCGGTAAAAACGGAGAAGTTTCAGGAGCAGAAATTGAGAAGATTGCAGCGTATGTATATCACATCAACCAGGAACAACCACCAGTGACTCCGGCTCAGGGAGGAGCAGCTCCTCAGGGAACCGAAGCACATTGGGAAAAAGAATAATTTAAAAAATTAGAAAACATATGAAAAAAACATAATTTGTTATTAGATTAAAATAGTAACGAATTATGTTTTTTCTTTTTTAAAACCTATTACATATGTCAGACATAGAAGATATAGAAGTACGCGGCGGACAGGGACAGGTTCTGGACCCTGAGACTTACAGAGATTCTATAGGGACAATGGAGCAATCCGGAAAAAGAAAATGGGTCTTTCCAAGAAAACCTAAAGGAAAGTACACCAACTATAGAAACATTGTAAGCTATTTACTATTAATTATTTATTTTACATTACCATTCATCAAAATCAATGGAAACCCATTGCTGATGTTTAATGTAATAGACAGGGAGTTTTTCATTTTTGGACAGCCTTTCTATCCACAGGACTTTTTTATCCTTACTTTAGGTGCTATTGCCTCTTTAATCTTTATTATTGTTTTTACGATTGCGTTCGGAAGAATTTTCTGCGGGTGGATCTGCCCTCAGACAATTTTTATGGAATCGATATTCCGTAAAATCGAATATCTGATTGAAGGTGACCGAAATAAGCAGATGAAGCTGGACAGACAGGAGTGGAACAGCGAGAAGATCTGGAAAAGAAGTTTGAAATGGAGTATTTATGTCATCATTTCACTCATTATCACCCACTTTATGTTCATGTATATCGTAGGATATGAGGAAGTATTTAAAATTGTTGGAGAAGGGCCATTTGCACATCCTACTAATTTTATTGTAATGATTCTTCTTACCGCAGCATTTTACTTTGTATTTGCGTGGTTCAGAGAGCAGGTTTGTACATTGGTTTGTCCTTACGGAAGACTTCAGGGCGTATTGATCGATAAAGATACTATCAATGTTTTCTATGACTTCAAAAGAGGAGAAAACAGAGCAAAATGGAGAAAGGGCGAAGATCGTAAAGCTGCAGGAAAAGGAGATTGTATCGACTGCCACCAGTGTGTAGTGGTATGCCCTACCGGAATTGACATCAGAGACGGACAACAGTTAGAATGTATCAACTGTACCGCATGTATTGATGCCTGTGATGAAGTAATGGAAAAAGTAGGACTTCCAAAAGGATTGATCCGATATGCTTCTGAAAACGAAATTGAAAAAGAAACTCAGTTCAAGTTTACAGGAAGAATGAAAGGGTTTTCTATATTCCTGTTATTTCTTGTAGGATTCCTGGGATATCTTTTGTACAGCCGTGGCGAGATGGAGGCTAAATTCATCAAACCTGCGGGAAGTACATTCTTTGTGAGAGACGGTAAAATTACCAACACTTATAATTATACCTTCCTTAATAAAACGAATGAGAAAAAAATCGTTACCATCAAAGTAATAGATCCTGCACATGGTGAAATTACGTATAGTGCATCAAGTAAGATTCAGGTAGACAGAGATAAAATTTCCAAAGGAACGATCAACATCAGCTTCCCGGAAAATGATATGAAACTCTCTAAACAAAATATTACTATCGGTGTTTACGATATGAAAGGTAAATTGATAGACTCTTATCAGACTTATTTTGAAGGACCATTTAAACTGCAATTTTAATTAGAAAAAGATGAAGAACTTTAGTTGGGGACATGGTGTTGTAATTGCACTATTAGCATTCATAGTTTTTATATTATCCATGATGTTTCTTTTCCCGAACGGGCAGAAGAATTCTGAAATGGTAACCGATAATTATTACGAAGAAGAGTTGAAGTACCAGGATGTGATTGATGCTAAGAAAAAGGCAGATGATCTTCAGGAAAAACCTGTATACAGCCAGGATACTCAAGGAATTAAAATTACTTTTCCTAAAGAATATAATAACTCAAATACTACGGTAAAATTTGTTTTAAACAGAACCGACGACCAGAATTTAGACATTAAAAAATCTGTACAGCTTGATGCCAGCCAGTCTTTCACAATTCCTGCACAGGTATTGAAAGTAGGAAACTACACATTAAGATTAAGTTGGACAAAAGATAAAACAGACTACCGAATGGATTATGATGTGATATGGAAATAGGACTTATTGTATCGGCTATTGCTTTAGGCTTTGCTTCCGGTTTTCACTGTATCGGAATGTGCGGACCTATTGCTTTATCGATGGGATTAACCAAAAAACAATCAGCTAATTTCTATCTTCAGAACCTTACTTATCAATTCGGAAGAATTTTCACCTACTCCTTATTGGGTGCACTTCTCGGAATTATCGGTCAAGGATTTGAAATGGCTGGCTTTCAGAAATACCTCACTATTACGGCAGGAGTTCTTCTGATCATTATGGCTGTATTTTCATTTGGTGGAAAAGATTTTGCTTCAAAAATTCCTTTCCTATCCAAGTTTCTGTACAGCGTAAAAATGAATTTGGGAAAATTACTTCAGAAAGCAGATTACCGTTCAAGATTTACGACTGGTGTACTAAATGGCTTCTTACCGTGTGGAATGGTGTATATGGCACTTACCGCCAGCCTCGCAGGAGGAGGGATATGGCAGGGAGCTTTTTATATGGCTTTATTTGGTTTGGGAACCCTTCCGTTCATGTTCGCTATAGTTCTGGCTGGAAATCTCATGAATCAGGCCTTCAGAGTAAAAGTTTTAAAAGCAGTTCCTGTGATTATGATTATTTTGGGAGGATTATTCATTCTGAGAGGTCTTGAACTCGGAATTCCCTATGTTTCTCCGAAAGCAGAAGCCATGACAATTATTAAAGATCCGAACGGAGCCGTTAACTGCCATTAATTTGTATTTAAATCTACCATGAAGAAAAACATCATCTTATTTCTGATCAGTCTTTTTATATTGCAATCCTGCAGTATCAATTCTGAAATTGTCTATCATAAAGATGCTGCCTCCTCTTCTGTCACCGATATTGATACAAGGGAGTTTATGGCTGAAATGATGGCGATGACACCGGATTCATTAAAGCAGAAGGAATTTGGGGAAATGGACAGACTTCCGACTACCTGGACAAGTATGTATGATCTTGCCAAAAAGGAAGGAAAATTAAAAACTGAAAATCCGGACTCTATCAGAATCATGAAAAAAGTTTTCATGAAATCCACAAAGGAGGACAACAAGCTGGCAGGATTTTCTTTTAAAATGGAACATTTTACTCCAGAAGATTATTTGGTTTTAAAAAGTTTTACAAAGACCGAAAAAATCCCTTTAGATCAAAATATATACAATAGCTGGGATGGAAAAACCCTCACCATCGATACAGAAAATTTTAATCTTAGAAGTATTGAAGAGGCTGTCAAAACCAAAAGCTCAAAGGAAGAAGCTGAGAAAGTAGCCGGGATGATGGTAATGTTTTTCAAAAAGATCGGTACAACCTTAAAATTTGAAAATAAAATACAATCAATCTCAGGTAAACATGATTGGGTAAAACAGATTGATGATCATTCCATAAGAATAGATTATGATCTGAAAGCTATTTACGATAATGTTACAAAACTAAAAAACGCTGATAAGAAGATTATCATCGTTACTGAATAAAACAAAGACCACCGGATTATGGTGGTCTTTTTATTGTTACTAAAAATAGATTAATTTAGTTGATCATATCAAATCTTGCATATTCCGCAACTTTCTTAGGAAGCTTGATTCCTTCCGGTGTCTGGTTATTCTCCAGCAATGCAGCCATAATTCTAGGTAAAGCCATTGCAGATCCATTCAGGGTGTGAACCAGCTGAGATTTACCATCTCCTTTGTAACGGCATTTCAGTCTGTTTGCCTGGAATGTTTCAAAATTCGAAACAGAGCTTACTTCCAGCCACATTTCCTGAGCAGCACTCCAAACTTCAAAGTCATAGGTCATGGCAGATGCAAAACCTGTATCACCACCGCAAAGTCTTAATACTCTGAACGGAAGCTCAAGATCGGTAAGAATTTCTTTGATATGCTCTACCATTTCTTCCAAAACAGCATAAGAATTTTCCGGTTTTTCAATTCTTACGATTTCTACTTTTTCAAACTGGTGGAGACGGTTCAATCCTCTTACGTGAGCTCCGTAGCTTCCTGCTTCTCTTCTGTAGCACTGAGAGAATGCCGTATTTTTGATCGGAAGATCTTTTTCCTCAAGCAATACATCACGGTAAAGGTTTGTTACAGGAACTTCTGCAGTAGGAATAAGATATAATCTATCTTCGTTGATATAATACATCTGTCCTTCTTTATCCGGCAGCTGTCCGGTACCGAAACCTGAGGCTTCATTGACAACATGAGGAGGGTTCACTTCCGTATATCCCTTTTCCACGTTTTTATCTAAGAAATACTGAACCAGAGCTCTCTGCAATCTCGCTCCTTTTCCTAAATAAACCGGAAAACCTGCTCCGGCAATTTTTACCCCTAATTCAAAATCAATCAGGTTGTATTTTTTTGCCAGCTCCCAATGAGGGATTGCTCCTTCACCAAGACCTTCTACAGGATGAGACTGGAAAATGATTTCGTTATCATCCGCAGAAGCACCACTCTTTACCAGTTCATTGGGAATGTTGGGTAGTTGATAAAGAATATTCAGTAAATCGTTTTCTTTAACTTCTAGCTGGGATTTCAATTCTGAGCTCGACTCTTTGTATTGTGCTGTTTTAGACTTTGCAGATTCCGCTTCTTCTTTTTTCCCTTCTTTCATCAAAAGTCCGATTTCTTTCGAAATTTTATTGATTTCGGAAAGCTGGGAATCTAGCTCAAACTGGATTCTTTTTCTTTCTTCGTCGGCAGCGATAGCCTCGTCTACCAACTCAAGATTTTTGAATTGTCTTTTCTTAAGACCTTCTAAAACGCGTTCTTTGTTGTCGCGCAAAAAATTGACTTGTAACATTTTATTTAGATGTTAAATATTAGATGTTAAGCTCATAATAAGCTAACAATTGTACAAATTTAAAAATTATTTTGTGATCGTAACGGTATTTATTGAAGTAGGTGCATCAGCCTCTTTTGAAAACACTTCTTTTCCGTCATACAATACCTTTGAAACCTGAAATACAGTAGGTGTATTACGATATTGAATTTCCAATGTCCCGGTAACATTATCATTGACATTGGTACTTTTTGTAAAGGTAATTAACATTTTGGAATGGTAAGAAGTTCCTGTTCCCGGATTATCAGGACTGATAGAATCCAATCTTCTTCTTTTAGCACCCGCCAGATAATCCATGTAAAATAAGGAATCCGTTGTCATTTTCAATGGAATACTTACCGGGGCAATATCTTTGGTTCCAAAAATATCATTTATCGAAAATCCAGTATAAGATCCGGCTTTTTTACTGTTCAGAAGGTCCTGACCGGCACTGTTTTTCATATAAATATTCAGCGCCTGATCTATTCTCTGCAAAGAATCATCATCATTTTTACAACTGATGAGTGCAAAAACCGCTATAAAAATGCTCCAAAAATATTTCATCATAAATACAAAGGTAAAATATTAATCTTTAGACTCCTTCTTTATTTTTCAAAATATTTCTGATACCACAGTTCAAAGGTAACCAGCTGCCATATTTTTACCCAATCATATTCATGTTCCTGATAATTCCACCATTCATCAATCACTGTAGCATTGAAGAAATTTCGCTTTTTTAAGCTTTCCAGATTTTCGGTAATAAAGTCTCTTACTTTTTGCTCATTTTTAATGAAATAATTCACCGGAAATGAAAACCCTTTCTTGGGCATATTCAGAACTTCCTGAGGAAGATATTTTTTAGCTGCATTACGTAATAAAGGTTTATTCTGAATTCCATTAAATCTGATATTTTCCGGAAGTGATGATACATAATCTATCAGGTTATTGCTCAGATAAGGATAACGGAATTCTACGCTATACTTCATCGCACTCAGATCATCCCGGAAAACATGGTGGGAAGAGAGTGAATATTTCATGTCGTATTCAAAATACCCGGCATAATTTTTTCCTTCTGAAAGATGATATTCTGAAAGGTGTAAATCTATTTTACTATAAATAGCTGGGGTTATAAGACTTTTAACTTCCATCGGTCTCATACTGATCTGGCTTTGTCTGAAAAAATCAAACATATGATCCTGGGAAAAGTAGTTTTTCACCCGTTGTGAAAATTTATCCTTTGTAAAGATCAAAGGGCCTATAAAATTAAAATTCCTCATCAGAAGCCATCTGTTCAGTTTCAGCGTATGAGAATAGCCTGCAAAGAGCTCATCCGCTCCATTTCCACTTAATACGACTTTAAAATTCTGATTATGTGCATATTTTGCAGCATTAATCAAGACTTCAAAACTGCTGTAAGGTTCTTCAAAATGCTGAATATTTTCTTTAAGGTCTTCCAGTGCCTCTTCATCATTTACTTTTTTTATCTCATGCGAAATTCCAAAATGTCTGGCGGCCAGAGATGCATTATGTACTTCTTCTTCCGAAAACGGATAACTTATTGTGTATGTATTAACATGAGCGCTGAAAGATTTTGATTTTGAAGCAATTAACGTTGAATCAATTCCACCACTCATCATCACTGCTACAGGAACATCCGCATATAATTGTTCTGAAATACTTTCAGAAAGAAGTTCGTCAATCCTTTTTACCGCTTCTTCATCGGAAATATTTTTTTCAGAGTGAGAAGGCAGCCTCCAGAATTTTTCTGTAGTGATTTTCTGATTTTTTAAATCAATAGTCATAAAAGATGCAGGTTCCAGAGAGAAAATATTCTGAAAACAGGTTTGTGGAGCCAATGTTGTTTGAAAAAGAAAATTGGTGTAGACTCCGTTCCAGTTGATTTCAGCCTTTACCAGTTGGTTTTTCAACAATGCTTTTATTTCTGATCCCCAAACCATTCCTTCCTTACTGTGATGATAAAAAAGAGGCTTCATTCCTACTCGGTCTCTTGCCAGAATAAGTTTTTGAGAGATAAGGTCCACAATACAAACCGCAAACATCCCATCCAGCTTTGCAAAGGTGGAACTTCCCCACTCCTGGTAAGCTTTGAGAATAACTTCAGTGTCTGAAGTACTGCAGAAAGAATGACCTAAAGACTCAAGTTCTTTCCTTAATTTTTTAAAATTATAAATCTCTCCGTTAAATGTAATAATAATCTGCTCATTCTTTGAAAGCATAGGCTGATGCCCTTTTTCAGACAGATCAATAATGGATAATCTACGGAAACCTAACGCAATATTAGAATTTTTCTCTTTTAGAACCGGAAACTGTTCTTTAATTTTTTGCGTGGAATCGTTTCCCGAAAAAGAGGCTCCCTCTCCGTTACTATACATCCAGAACCCTTCATCATCCGGCCCGCGGTGTCTGATCGCCTGATTCATTTCCAGAATATTTGTAGAGGAAATACTTTTATGAAATGAATAATAACCGGTGATTCCGCACATAGAAAAGGAATAATAGATATGTAAAAATAGGAAAAATGACTTTATTTAAGGGGAGCTATCAAGTAATTATTTCTTTAAAAATTTTTGCTTTAAAAGCTGTACTTCTTCTTTTGAAACCATATAGTCTCTAAAAATAAAGGGAGTAGAAGCATAAAATTTCCTGAACAACAGAAAAGCTGAAACAAAATAGGACGATGTTGTAGCAACACAAGCGCCTATAATTCCCCATTTTGGTATCGCAATGAAAGAAAATACGACGGTAACCACAAGACCTACAATTGATTTGACATTAAGAATTTTCAGTTCTCTCATTCCTGAAAAGTAATGTCCCACCATATCACTTACTGCAATGGCAAAAATTCCCGGCGATAAAAGAAGCATTATTTCCTTGGTATCTTTAAATTCTTTCCCGAAAATCAACTCGTAAACCTGAGAGGGTATGATCATGATTCCCAGCACAAAACCAATCATCAGAAAAAAAGTCAGCTTTAAAGATTCTTTGGTTTTCTTTATAGATTCTTCCCTACTTTTACTGTTCACTACATCTGAATATAAAATAACAGCAATACTGCGGGTAATGGTCCAGATCGCTTCTGAAAAAGTAACCCCGATGGAAAATATCCCTACACTCGCTAGACCTTCAAAATATTCTAAGAAATAAAACGAAAGCCTGTAATTCAAAAACTGAACAAACGCACTCAATTGAGTTTTCCAGCCATATTCAAACATATTTCTACCCACCTCTTTACAGAATGATATTTCAGAAATATTGCATTTTTTGATAATCTGAAAAAAACTAGTGAGGAAAAGAAGCGCCAGGCAGCCAATCTGTGCAAGAAAATACACAGTAACATCTTTCTTTCCAAACCCATATACCAATATTCCTATAAAGATAATATGGACCAACTGTTGTAAAACAGTATACACATTAAACTTTCTAATATTTTGCGTTCCAATAAACAAGCTGATATTGGTAGATAAGAGTGAAGAAAAAACAGATATTCCGATCAGATACAATAGATATTCGCCCTGAATAGAAGCTACACTGAATAAAAAAGGGATTAAAAGTCCAGTCAGGAGAGACCACAGATAGGCATACAATAAAACCTTTTCTATTCTGAATCTTGATGCGAAATAAGAAGCACTGCTTCCGGAAAAAATGCTGCTGAAAAAGCTTACTGCCGCTGCATTGGCCACCACAATAGAAATGGTCCCCTTACCCTCACTTCCCCACATATTCGTAGAATAGATCACCAGACCGAAACTGAGGATCAGAATCAGAAAACGTGAGACAAAGGTTTTAATGATAGTAAGCTGCATGATGATTATTGATCAATAGATTTTTTTACAAAATCAACGAAGGAATCTTTTATGAGTTCCCAATTATATTTTTCTTTAAATTCTTTTCGTGCATTGAGAGTATGTGATCGATACAGCTCCGGATTCCTGATATAATTGATGATAATATCCGAGATTGCTTCTGCATCATGAGGATCAACAAGACTTCCAAACGAAAGCTCTCCCATATGCTCCCTGATCCCTTTCAAATCTGAATAAATCACAGGCTTTCCTGCTCCCATAAAGTAAAACAGCTTTATCGGCAGAGAATGATTATTTTCAAAGTTAATTTCCCGAAGATCAAAACATAGATCCGCATCTTCAAATGCTTCTGTAAATGTTTCAAATCTTGTTGGTTTTCTGATCTCAATATCATCAAAAGAATATATCTTTAATAATGATGAAAAGTAGAGCTCATCGCTTTCCTGTACAGTTGAACCAATAATAAGAATCCTGATATGAAGTGCAGGCATTTTCTGACGAAGTCTATCTATTGCCTTGAAGAAATTTTCAATTCCTTTATCTTTAGAAATCTGTCCGGTATAGCAAAGTTTGATGACGTTCGGATTGAGTTGCTTTATGCTTTCCTTGATATAAAGAGAATCCGGATAATAAGGAACAATGATCTGTTTTTTAAATCCAAAAAAATAAACTAAAGGAAATTTTTTAGTGGTTTCACCAAAAATGAAATGAGTACTTAAAAATCCGGCATACAGCTGAATGAGTGAAAACTTTATGGCCTGAAAAATGGTAACCGGAAACCTGTACTTTTGAAGCATTGACATGGAAGGATACCATTCTGTAATATCATAGATACAGCTTATCCTGTGTTCTTTTACAAACTTCTTTACTGCCACAACAGCCAATGGTTCAGAACAGATGATACACTCAGGATGAAAAGAATTGCAAACTTTCCGGAAAGTTTCCATTTTCGTTTCTATACTTTCTTCCAGAATGGCAAAAGATTCTATTTCAATCCCATCAATACAACCTTTATACTCTGCATATAAACTGCATATTTTCACTTCATACCCATTATCTCTAAGAGCTTTTGCCTGATGATAAAAAATGCGGTCATCATTATAGCTGTGGGAAGTCGTTAAAAAAAGTACTTTAGGCATTAGTCACTGCTCGAATATATACAAATATACATTAAAACAAAAAAGTGGAAATATATTTTCCACTTTATGATTATTCTTTTGTATCAGCTTAACAGCTATTATTTTATAGAAGCCGCCCAGCTCTTCTCCAAAGGAAGAAGGAAGTGGCTTAAAAAGTCCAGATACGTATTTTTAGAGAAGTCAAAAACCTGAATATCTTCTGCAAGTTCTCCGTTTCTCAGCTTCGTTTTAAAGTCCATTAATTTTAACGTTTTCACTTCACCATTCTCCACAAAACTTGCTTTCATCCTATCGAAAAGGCCTAGCTGATATTCTTCGTCAATTTCTCTCATTACCTTTCCTAATGCATCAATGCTGCATCCTGAAGCCATTTCTTTTTCTTCATCCACACATACGATGATAAACTGATTCTTTTCAATTTTAAAAGAAGAAGAAAGTGGTTTTCCATGAGCAGCCCACGTTGCAAGGAAATCAAATAGTTTTTCAGTAATAGCTTTTGCTTCTTTTGTTTCAAAAGGTCTTGAAGCCGGGTATATAATGACTCTGTAGTCGTTGGTTTCTACAATATTAGATTCTTCGATTTTCATAATGTAAATATTTATTTTTCAAGAACATATCAAAAAAATAAATTCTGATCACTAACCAGAATATTAATTTAACGCTGATTGAATATCCTTATCATCTTAAATACAAAATTACGCAATTTTCTCGAGTTTAAGATCATTGTATTTTTTGCTCAGCACATAGAGCATCGTTAGGAAAAGTGGGAAGATAAAAGGGAAGAAGAACCTTAAAGCAGCCGACTGCGGAAAGAAAAAGAATTTGATATAGACATTCACCACAAAAAGAACTGCAATCGTTCTCACCCAGGAGTCTTTGGAACGCCAGAAGATCACTCCGATCATAATAGCCAACGATAAAGTTACTTTTTTAAAATAAATGATTTTAATATAAATAATACTCAGATAGTCTTTTAAACTGACATCAATAGGATGTGTAGAAATAATAGGTCTTCTGTCAATAAAAGTATCATAAAACAGATCTTTCCATCCGGGATAATGATAAAACTTAATGATGGCGAGATACATGGCAAGAAGTACGATTCCCTGTGCAATAAAAGAAATATCAATTTTCTTTTCCCGGAAATAATGGAAAAAGAAAACAGCCATAATATAAGTCAGGGTGAATGTAATATAATCTGGCCGAATAAAAGTAATACCGAATAAAAGTACAAACATTGCCCATTTGTTCCATTTTTTGAGTAACCCGATCATAAAAATCAGCATAAACTGAAAAATAAACATATCCGGTGTAGAAACCCTCGACATGTAAGTCATTGGTGGCAAAAGCATGGCGGCAATCGTTAATAGTATCGCAAGCCAGTATTTCTTTGGAAACAGGAGTTTCAGAATATAAAATAATAATATTCCTGAAAAAAAGTAAGAAATAAGACTGGTAAACAATACGGCCATTGGCGACGATAATCCAAGCTTATAAAAAAGGGTGATCATAAGAATATACCCTACTTTGATCTGAAAATAGGGTAATTGTTCTGTAAAAGATTGGGTGTTTTTTACGAAATACTGCCTGGGAATGTCCCATTGCTTTATTCCGATAATGTCTGTATAATGTTCTGCAGGAGCCTCTTTCTTGATTTCCTCATAGGTCAGGATTCGGACTTTATCCGGTGAGTCCGGAAATTCGGAAGTATACATACATCCCATATAGCCCGGCATATCCCAGTCATATACTCTGTTCTGATAATTCCAGAATGTAAGAAGAGCAAGTATCGAAATGATAAACAAAAAGGAGAGTCTCCATTTCAGCTTCATAAACCTGTATAAGATGTCAATTATAAGTCTTCTGCTTCAGCAAGAAGTTCAACGATATCTTTTACGGCAACCTCTGTATTTTTGTTAAAGTGTTTTACACCATCCGTCATCATGGTATTGCAGAAAGGGCATCCTGTAGCAATTACCTTAGGCTCAAAAGATAAAGCTTCTTCTGTTCTTTCAATATTGATGTCTTTCTTTCCTTTTTCAGGTTCTTTAAACATCTGTGCGCCTCCTGCTCCACAACAAAGACCATTGGTTTTGCAACGCTTCATTTCTACAAGTTCAGCATCCAGCTTTTCAAGAAGCATTCTTGGCGCTTCATATTCGTCGTTGGCACGTCCCAGATAACATGGATCATGGAAGGTAATTTTTTTCCCTCTGAATGCACCTCCTTCAATCTTCAGTCTTCCTTCTTCCATTAAGGTTTTAAGGAACTGGGTATGGTGTACTACTTCAAAGTGCCCGCCAAGGCTTGGATATTCATTTTTCAGAGTATTGAAACAGTGTGGACAAGCTGTTACGATTTTCTTTACTTCGTAAGCATTTAACACTTCGATATTGGTAAGCGCCATCATCTGGAAAACGAATTCGTTTCCTGCTCTTTTCGCAGGATCTCCTGTACAACTTTCTTCCTGTCCAAGAACAGCAAATTCAACTCCTATTTTATTTAATATCTTGCAAAATGCTTTTGTAATTTTTTTAGCACGGTCATCAAAACTTCCCGCACATCCAACCCAGAATAAAACTTCTGGTGCTTTTCCTTCGGCAGCATATTCTGCCATTGTTTTTATAGTGAAATCCATTCTAAATCAAATTTATCAATATACAAATGTAACAGTTTACCAATGATTGTTACATCGTTACATTATTTACATTGTTACATTAATTTTCGTTTGCCCAGTTCAGACGGTCAGCCTGATTGTACTGCCAAGGGGCAGCATTGTTTTCCACGTTTGTCATCATCAGATTCAGTTCCTGTGGAGCAGCTGACTGTTCCATCACCAGGAATCTTCTCATTTCAAAAATAATGGAAAGCGGGTCAAGCAATACCGGACAAGCTTCTGTACATGCATTACATGTGGTACAAGCCCAAAGTTCTTCTTTCGTGATATAATCGTTCAACAGTTTTTTACCGTCATCTACGAATTTTCCGTTTTTATCAATGTTTCTTCCCACTTCTTCCAATCGGTCTCTGGTCTTCATCAGGATCAATCTCGGAGAAAGTTTTTTACCGGTAATATTAGCCGGGCAAACGGAAGTACAACGTCCACATTCTGTACACGAATAGGCATTCAGCAATTGTACCTGGTTCAGATCAAAAATATCTTCTGCCCCAAATTTGGAAGGTACATCAGCTTCTGCGCCTTCAGCCGGAGCAGCATATGGATCTGCATTAGGATCCATCATTAATTTGATCTCCTTTGTTACAGACTCAAGGTTATTGAACTTTCCTTTTTTATCAAGGTTTGCATACCATGTACTTGGAAACGCCAGGATAATATGCAAATGTTTTGAGTAATAAAGATAGTTCATAAAGAAAAGAATACCTACAAAGTGGAACCACCATGCTCCTTTCTCTGTGAACATCAAAAACCCGCTGTCAAAGTTGAAGATTTCCAAGAACGGCACAAATGTCATCTCACTGATCGGGAAGCTTCCATGTACTGGTAAAACTCCTCTTGACTGCAAAATAAAATCTGAGGCATTCATTTTAAAGAAAGCCATCATCAGGGCAAATTCGATGATAAGAATCCAGTTGGCATCTTCTTTCGGCCATCCGAAAAGCTCCTTCATTGTTAATCTTTTAACCCCGTAAAAGTTTCTTCTAATGAAAAATATAACCACACCTATTACAACCAGAAGTGCAAGCACTTCTAATGTAGCTGTAAAGAAGCTATAGAATCCGTGTCCCAAAACCGAGGCCAGAAAACGGTGAGTACCAAACAGTCCATCAACAATTATTTCAATGAGTTCTATATTAATGATGATAAAACCAACATAGACAAAAATGTGTAAAATTCCTGCGATAGGACGTTTTACCATCTTACTCTGTCCCATAGCCACATTGGCCATGATACTCCAGCGTTCAGATTTTCTGTCACTTCTATTGATTTCACGACCCAGCCTGATATTTCTGTAGATCTTCTGCAGGCTTTTGGCAAACAGCCCGAACCCGGCTACTAATAAAATCAGGAAAATAATGTTATCGATGTACTGCATAAGGCGTATTAGTCTTTGTTATTTTTACCGAAAACCGAGAAGTTGATATATCTCTTCGGATTCGCTTTCATATCTTCGATTAATGTATTCAGATTGGAAGAAGCTGAATTCAGGTTGTTGTACAGTTGATCGTCCTTCATCAGTTTACCTAAACTTCCTTCTCCTTTATCAATACCTCCAATCACCTGATTCAATTTTCCTACTGTAGCATCTAAACTTGCAATGGTAGCATTCAACTGTTTAGTGTCGATACTTTCTGCAAGATGTCCGTATTTATCCAATGTAACTTTTCCACTTTGCATAGTAAGGCTTGCATCATCCAGCACCTTTTGCAGTTTTGGATCATTGTGTCCTACAAGCGTATTTACACTTCCTGCTGTGGATTGTAATGCTCCTACTGTTTTATTAAGGTTGGCTAGTAAAGCTTTAATTTCGGCTCTGTTCTGAGCATCAAAAACCTGATTGGCATTCGCCATTAAAGAGTCTACTCTATGTAAAACCACCTGTAGCTGATCTTTTACCGGACCTACCTGCGAAGAAAGACTTCCCAGCGTTCCCAGCTTGAAAGCACCTTTTAAAGTGTCACCGTCTTTTGCAGTCGGCCCACCATACATAAGGTTTACTCTCATTTCTTTACCAGACATTAATCCCGGCTCAAAGATCTCCAATGATGAGTTTTTTGAAAATTCGAATTTATTGTCGACGGTAACTTTTACGACAAAATTAATTTTTCCATCTTTTGAGGTGATAGGAATAATTTTATCTACCTGCCCTACTTTCAGACCATTAATAGAAACTGCCGCAGACTGCGCCAGACCTTCTACATTGTCATATTTTGCGTAAAATATATTGTCGGTAGTAAAAAGGCTTTTCCCTTTCATAAACTGAAACAACACCACAAAGCCTACGATAGCTAGAAGTGCAATCACACCAGCTTTTAATTCTTTACTGAACTTCACTTGCTAATTTTTTTCTAATAAGCAAATATAATACATTTTAAATAAATCTTTTCCTTTATTATTCTGCCATAAATACAAAAAAAGCGACAAAAAATTTTGCCGCTTTTTATATCATTGAAATGAATTTCTTATTGTTGCTGATTCCCCAGCTTGTTCCAGATCTCGATTCTGTAATCTTCGATATCTGCATTATCCTGAAGACTCTTCATCCAGGCCTGTCCGAACATTCCAGCACTTCTCTGAGTAAGAGATTCTGTAAATTGCTTTAGATCTCCAGGCTGCTTGTTTACAGTTTCTGATTTTTTGATCAGAACATAAACTCCTGTTCCACCTTCAACCGGGTTAGAAAGTTTACCTTTTGCAACACCGAACGCTGCACCGGCAACTTTAGGTTCCATAGCCCCTGCTACAGAAGGATTCAACAGATTCACCTGAGCTGATTGTTTTGGAGCTGCAAATAATTTGGCAATCTGATCTAAGCTTGAAGCTTTTGCTGCTGCAATTTTATCAGAGATTTGTTTTGCTGCCAGTTTATTTTTAACGATAACTTCAATCTGATCTCTTACAGATTCAGGATCTGCAAGACCTGCTTCCTGTTTTCCGTTCAGATATACTACAATTTTATCACCTGTTCCGTCTACTGTAAATAATTCAGTATCTCCTTTTTCTCTTTTCTTATCAAAAGCCCAGGTAAGGATATCAGCATCTTTTTCAGTACCTAAGCCCTGAAGCTGACCTTCAAATCTTTTTGCTGCTTTTGGATTGGAGAATTGGTAGTTTCCTTTTTTAGCAATGTTCACAAAATCGTTGAAAGATTTTCCTTGAACCTGCTGAATGAATTTTCTTGAGTTTTTATCTGTTTCAGCTTCAGTAGCATCTGAAGGTTTGATTGCTTTCACAAGGTTAGCAACTTTATACCCCATTGATCCTGATTTCTTATCTTCAATATTGATGATATGGTAACCGAATTGTGTTTCTACTACCCCTGTAGCTCCTTTAGGATTGTTTGCAAGATAAGCAAGGAATTCAGGAACGAAAGGTGTTTCCGGTGTTGTCCATCCAAGGCTACCTCCCTGAGCTGCAGAATTCGGATCGCTTGAAAGCTTAAGGAATTCTGTAAATTTAGCAGGAGTTGCTTTTACGATTGCACCAATTGAGTCTGCCAATTTCTTAGCCTGCTCTTTGGTTCTCGTTACCCCTTCACCTGCAGGGCTTCCTTTGAATGCAATTAGGATATGTCTGGATAAAGTAGAATCTGAAGGTCTTTTTCCTACCAATTTAGAGACTACGTATACATCTTGTTCTTTATAAGGACCAAAAGTCTGACCTACCGCTGCTGCTGTGATCTGATCTTTGATTGTTGGAGGCAATTGTGCAGGATTCAGATACTGAGGATTGAATGGTGCATCAGAATTTGCTGCAACAAACATAGAATCGTTTTTAGTATTCTGGAAGTTTTCAGTTCCTCCACTTGCATCCGTACCTCCTGAATATAATTTTGTAATTTCTTTCAGGGCTGCTGCATCATCTGCTGCACTAGGTTTAGATGGGAAAAATACAATACCGATATTTCTGCTTGGCTCAGCTTTGAACATTACAGGGTGCTTCTTGATGTAATCAGCAAGATCCTGTGTGGTAACATTGATCTTTGTTTTTTGAAGATAAGCTGCGTAATCTACTTTTACAAAGTCGATATCTGCAAGCTGATCTCTTTGCTTCATCAATTCTTCAGCTTCTTTCTTACCTGTAGTAATCCCTGCTGAAAGATTAGTAAACACCTGTCTTGCCATTAGTCTGTACTCGATTGTCTTTCTCGTTTTCAACCATTGTGCATATCCCTGAGGATTGGTGTTTTGTAATGTTTCAATTTCTTTTTTAAGCTCTTGAGTTTTAAAGTTACCTTTCTCATCAAAGAACTGTTGATTCTGAGCAAACATCTGATCGTACTGGATTTGATTCCAGAAATAATCATCAGTCATTTCAAAGCCCAGTTTCTCAAACTGTTGTTTGATAAGTTTAGATTGTACAAGTAACTGCCACGCCTGCTCTTCAAGACCGTTTTTCGGACGACCTTGCTGTTCAGCCTGCTGCTGCAACACGAAAAGCTGATCATTGAACTCTTCGCGGGTGATTTTCTCACCGTTTACTTTTCCTAAAACGTCAGGATTCTTACCAAAAACCTTGTCGATACTATCGGGGTTTACCAGGAACGCCAAAAGCGCTAAGGCTATTACTCCCATTAAAAGCCAAGGCTTACTCCTAATCTGTCCTAAAATTGCCATTTTATAAATTATAGTTTTTTATCAGTTTGCGAAAATACACATTTTTAAGAAATTACAGAAACAGAACTGCTTTATTTTGATTTTTAATGCAAAGTTTATCTAAAAAAGGAAATTTTGACCGTATTTTTAAGTAAAAAACAAATGGCATAAGTATTGTGCATTTTTAAAACATTATAATATGCCGCACGTTTTCAGAGTATATTATATAAAAATCCCTTTAACGATAAAAAACGAAAATGACAATTTGTCATTCGATTGACTATGACAGAATTTGAAGATATTAGTTTAGAAGAAATGATCAGTGACGGATTTGATATCGTAACTGAAGAAATCAATCTTTCCGATTTCGCAGAGACTGATAAAAATTCCGAACAGAAAATATTCCCTATACTTCCCGTAAGAAATATGGTCATGTTCCCTAATGTGGTAATTCCTATTACTGCGGGGAGAAAAACCTCTATACAGCTTCTTGAAGAGGCACAGAAAAACGGGGATTTTATTGGAATTGTAAGCCAGAAAAATTCGGATCTGGAACAACCTTCCGAAAAAGATATATATACTACCGGAACACTGGCAAAGATTATTAAGATCATTAAGCTTCCCGAAGGCAATATTACTGCTATTACCAAAGGGTTTCACAGATTTAAGATTAAAAAAATCGTTGATAATCAACCATATTTTAAAGCTGAAATATCAAAATTAAAAGATACCCAGCCTAAAGACCGGGAAGAGTATGAAGCATTGCTGGAAAACATCAAGGATCTTGCCTTAAAGATCATTGAACTGGATCCTAATATTCCTAATGCCGCCAACTTTGCGATTAAAAATATTAACAATAATGATGATCTTCTGAATTTCATCTGCACCAATGCTAATTTCTCTTCGATTGCAAAACAAAAACTGCTTGAAGAGAAAAGTCTTATGACAAGAGCCAACCAGTGCTACGAGTTGATGCATGAGGATTTCAGAAAACTGGAACTGAGAAATCAGATTCATCAGAAAACTTCAAAAGATTTAGATAAGCAACAGAGAGAATATTTCCTGAATCAGCAAATCAGAACAATCCAGGAAGAACTGGGCGGTGGACCTGAAAGTGATGTGGAAGACCTTATTGCTAAAGCTAAAACAAAAAAATGGAGTCAGGAGGTAGAAGACCATTTCCAGAAGGAAATCGGCAGACTGCAGCGTCAGAATCCTAATTCTCCGGACTATAACGTACAGAGAAACTATCTGGATTTCTTTACAGATCTACCTTGGGAAACTTATACAAAAGATATTTTTGATATTGCAAAAGCTGAAAAAGTACTTGACAAAGCGCACTTCGGACTGGAAGATATTAAGAAAAGAATCCTGGAGCACATGGCTGTTTTAAAATTAAAAAACAACATGAAGTCTCCTATCCTATTATTGGTAGGGCCTCCGGGGGTGGGTAAAACTTCTTTAGGAAAATCTATTGCGGATGCTTTAGGGAGAAAATATGTAAGACTATCATTGGGAGGACTTCATGACGAAAGTGAAATCCGCGGACATAGAAAAACGTATATCGGTGCTATGGCGGGAAGAATTTTACAGTCCATCAAAAAATCCGGTACTTCAAATCCGGTAATTGTTCTTGATGAGATTGATAAAATCGGACAGGGACTTCATGGGGACCCGAGCTCAGCACTCCTAGAAGTTCTTGACCCAGAGCAAAATAAGTCTTTCTATGATAATTTCCTGGAGATGGGTTATGACCTTTCAAAAGTAATGTTCATTGCTACTGCCAACTCACTTTCAACCATACAGACTCCTCTTTTAGACAGAACCGAAATTATTCAGATTGCCGGCTATACTTTGGAGGAAAAGATTGAGATTGCCAAAAGACATTTGATCAAAAAACAACAGGAAGAAAATGGTCTGGATGCAAAATCATTCAAACTTGGAAATGCAGAACTCAAACATATTATAGAAGCTCATACTTCAGAAAGCGGAGTGAGAACTCTGGAAAAAAGAATTGCAGCCATTGGAAGATGGGTAGCGCTACAGACTGCTTTGATAAAAGATTATGATCCAAAAATCTCAGTGGAAAAAGTAGATGAAATTCTTGGGGTTCCAAGACCTAAAAGCTTATCTGAAATCACTGGAGTTCCGGGTGTGGTAACTGGTCTTGCATGGACAAGTGTAGGTGGAGATATCCTTTATATTGAAAGTATTTTAAGCAATGGTAAAGGGGCATTAACGATGACTGGAAACCTGGGAACGGTAATGAAGGAATCTGCTACTATTGCTTTGGAATATATTAAAGCTAAGCATGATGAACTGGGTATTCCTCAGGAAGACATTGAAAAGAAAAACATCCACGTACATGTTCCTGAAGGAGCAACGCCTAAAGATGGACCGTCTGCTGGTATTGCTATGCTGACATCCATGGTTTCTTCATTTAAAAACAAGAAAGTAAAACCCCACCTGGCAATGACCGGGGAGATTACATTAAGAGGGAAAGTACTACCTGTAGGAGGAATCAAAGAAAAGCTTCTTGCAGCAACAAGAGCAGGAATCAAAGATGTTATTCTTTGTGAGGCCAACAGAAAAGATGTGGAGGAAATCAAAAAAGATTATCTGAAAAATCTGAGAGTACACTACGTCAACAGAATGGAGGAAGTCATTGACATCGCCATTGAAGAATAAAATAACTTACAACATATTAACTTCTCAATAAAGAAACACGCTCAGATATCCGGAGCGTGTTTCTTTTTATAAAAAAGCGTACAATTTTATCGGCTGGAATAAAATTTGCAACAACAGAAGAAAATCCCGGAGAGTTGAATAAAAAATTTTTCAATTCGGAAAGGTTTTCTTATTTTTATTCCACACCGCATATTTTTAGATTATGAATTTTCTTAGACTTCCTTTCCTTGTCAAGCTTACCCTCGTGGTGGTTTCCATCATTGGACTTGGCTATCTTCTGGCATTGGGACAGAGTATTTTAGCTCCGTTTTTCCTGGCATTCCTGATGGCAATGCTGTTTTTACCTGCAGCCACTTTTATGGAAAGAAAGTTAAGATTTCCAAGATCTATGTCTACCATGACTTCAGTATTTATTATGCTGATGATTTTAGGTGGTATCATTTATTTCTTTACCAATCAGCTGTCTGACTTCAGTAAGGATCTTCCACACCTCAAGGAACAGTTTACGACTGTTTTTAACAGCCTTCAGCATTGGGTTTCCAAAACATTTAATGTGAAAGTGGATGAACAGGTGGATTATATTAACCAGGGATTAACTAAACTGCTATCTTCTTCGGGAGTCATTTTAGGATTTACTTTTGGAATATTTTCAACCGGATTCGGATTTATTATATTTTTCACCCTGTTTTTCATCTTTATTTTAAATTACAGAAGACTTTTAAACAATTTTATCGTTACAGTTTTCAATGAAAGACATAAAGCAAGTGTACAGGAAGCTGTAAACGAAATTAGAATCATGACCAAGAAGTATATCTTCGGGCTTTTCCTTCAGGTGATTATTGTATCTGTTCTTACTTCCACGCTCCTTACCATTCTGGGAGTGAAATATGCTATCCTTTTAGGAGTTCTCACAGGATTATTAAACGTTATTCCGTATCTGGGAATTTTTATTTCTCTTCTCATTTCCTGTTTTATAGCGTTTGCTACTTCTACGCCTTCAACCTGTATTTATGTTGCCTTAGGGTATATTGCCATTCATGCTGTAGATGGAAATATTGTCCTACCATTTGTGGTGGGCTCTAAAGTAAAGATCAACGCTCTATTTTCTTTTATTGGAATCCTTTTAGGAGAACATCTTTGGGGAATTGCAGGAATGTTCCTGTGCATTCCAGCGATTGCGATTATAAAAATTATCTGTGAAAGAGTAGACGATCTAAAACCTTGGGGAAGATTGCTAGGAGAAGAGCCCAAACCTCATAAGAAGAAAAAAAGCTACAAAATTTCCAAGAATATCACTTTGAAGGAAATGGACTAGAATATGAGTAATGAGTAATAAGCAATGGGTACTCATTGGTATACTCGTAACTTTAAATAAAAAGACTGCCTTTTTCGAGACAGTCTTTTTTATATTATTTATGGAAGAGCGCACAAAGGGCTCATTCCATTTGGACACGTTTCCGTACAAAGAATATAAGATTGGCTGTCAGGACAATATCCATAAGAAGGTCCACTAGGATCTCCACCCGGGCCGCCTAAACAAGGATCACCTGGTGGAATTTTACAAGGACATCCTATAGGTCCTATATCACATTTTCCAACACCTCCGCCTCCTTGGATTTCTCTCAAATCCGTACGGTTTAATTTTTTAAGATTTTTCAACATAATAGTATTAGTTTAGTTTGAATATCAAATATAAACAATGAAATTGTCCAAAACACAACATTAACCTATCATTAACATTAATTATACATTTTTTATAAAAATACAATCAAAGAATCCTATTTTTATTTTACATTTGGTATAAAATCACCAAACATGAAAACAGTAAAATTCATTTTATGTTTACTTTTCGGGCTTATGTTTATTAATGCCGGATTAAACAAGTTTTTTAATTATATGCCCATGGAGAAACCTACTCCAGAACAAATGAAACTTTTCGCTGCTTTTGGAGAAATCAGCTGGCTGATGCCATTAGTGGGCATTGTAGAAGTTATTGGCGGGTTATTATTTATTTTCCCAAAAACAAGAGCATTAGGTGCCATTGTTATTTTACCTGTCATGGTAGGAATTGTCACGCATGTTTTCACAATGGATAAATCTCCTATGGGAATGGGTATTGCCGGAGTAATGTTTCTGATCAATCTTTGGGTGATTATTGACAACAAGGAAAAATATAAACATTTAGTTTCATAAGGCGGCAGATGATAGGTTGCAGGTTGCAGCACCTACAACCTATTACCTGCTACCTGTCACCTATACGAAAGCACTGAAACCTGTTATCGATCGTCCTACGATGAGCGAGTTGATTTCTTTTGTTCCTTCGTAAGAATAAATGGCTTCTGCATCGGCAACAAACCGGGCCACATCGTACTCAAGCAGAATTCCGTTTCCTCCCATTACTTCTCTTGCTCTGGAAACAATGTCTCTTGTTCTGAGAGTACAGAAAACTTTGGCTAAAGAAGCATGTTCATCTTTTAAAATTCCTTCATCCTGCATTTCAGACAGTCTGAAAACCATCGTCTGCATGGCAGTGAGATTAGACAACATTTCCACCAGATGTCCCTGAATCATTTGGAATGAGGCAATAGGTCTTCCAAACTGTTCTCTTTTTCGGGTATAATCCAAAGCACTTTCGTAAGCTCCGCGTGCACAACCTGTGGCCATCCATGCTACTCCAGCTCTTGTCATTCTCAGTACTTTTCCTGTATCTTTAAAGGAATTGGCATTCTGCAGACGGTTTTCTTCGGTAACGAGACAGTCTTTTAAGGTAATCAATCCGTTCTGAACAATTCTTAACGCCATTTTTCCTTTGATCTTTTCTACGGAATATCCCGGATTATCTTTTTCTACAATAAACCCTTTCACTTCTCCGCTATCAAGATCTCTTGCCCAGATAATGATCAGATCAGCGAAAGTAGCATTTCCAATCCATTTTTTCTGACCATTAAGAATCCAGCCTTCAGGTGTTTTTTTACAGGTTACCGTAAGTCCGCCTGCTGCTCCTGACCCAACTTCCGGCTCCGTAAGCCCGAAAGCCCCTATTTTTTCAAATTTCTGCATCTGCGGAAGCCATTTTTGCTTCTGCTCTTCAGATCCGCAAATATAGATAGAGCCCATTGCCAGTCCGGATTGTACTCCGAAAAAAGTGGCAATAGAAGCATCTACTCTTGCCATCTCCATGGCAATAACACCTTCCATCAGGAAAGGCATTCCCGGACAGCCATAGCCTTCATAAGTAACCCCGCAGATATCCAGTTTTTGAAATTTTGGGATCAGCTCAAAAGGAAATTCATCTCTGAGCCAGTAATGATTGACCAGAGGCTTGACTTCTTTTTCCATGAACGCTCTTACTTTAAGCTGAATTTCACGCTGTTCAGGAGTAAGAGTATGGTAGATATCATAAAAGTCTCCATCAATGGGAGGAAGTTCTTTCTTTTTCTTTTCGGGATCGAGCATTTTCATAAGCCCGGAAAGCTGTTTATCATCCAGTTTTGAGAAATTATGCATCAGTTTTGGCAAATCCACTTTTTGAGAAATGGCGCTCAGCTGATCAAAATCTATAGATGTGAATAATCCTATTGCGTTTCTGATTTTGGAAAAAGTATTTGACATAGTGATAGATTGTAGTTTTGGTTTGTAAAAGATAAGCAAAAACTGCTCCGAAAGCAATGGCTGAAGCTCAAGTTTATTTTACAAAATACTATATTTCAATTCATTAAAACCGAAAATTTTATTTACAAGGTTTTTACTTTTGATTTTCAAGTGTTACAAAAGATCCTGACTGAACTTTGACTCAAGCAAAACAACAAAAATCAGCGCTATGAAAACCACTTACATTAAATTATCTCTGTCAGCTATACTTTTATTAGGAAGTTATTCATGTAAAAAAGGAGAAGTAGCTTCAACAGACCTTGAAGCATATGCTACAACAGATTCTGCTACTGCTATTGTTTCCGACAGTATTTCATCCGTTGCAGAAATGAAAGTAAAAGACAAACTGTTCATCAAAACAGCTGATGTGAACATGGAAGTAAAAGATGTGTATAATGCAACGATTGCTATTGAAAAATCGGTTCAGGAGCTTGGAGGATTTGTTACCAATAGTAATCTTCAAAGTAACGTTGTTTCTGAAAACACCTACAACACATCCAATGAAAAGGCGATGATGGTTAAAAAATACCAGACAGAGAACAGAATGCAGGTACGTATTCCAACGGAAAAACTGGGAGAATTATTGACAGCGATCAATACCAATAAATTATTTCTTAATTCAAGATCCATCAATGCTGAGGATGTTACGGCCAACATCAAGTATTCTGAACTGGAAGGAAAGAGAAATCAAAAAACTTCTGAGAACATCAGTAAGCTGAAAACAAATAAAGATAAAGTAACGCTGGATGATGAGAATATGTCTGAAGGAAATCTTCAAAAGCTTTCCAGCATGAACATGACGGATGATCTGAAATACAGCACGATTGACATTTACATCAAAGAGCCTCAGTTGCGTATTGCAGAAATTGCTGTCACCAACACTACAAGTATTGATAATAAGTATAAATACAATTTCATCTATGATGCTAAAGATGGCTTTGTATACGGTTTTTATCTGATTCAGAGAATTATTGTGGGGCTTATCAATGTATGGCCACTCCTAGTAATTGCTGCTGCAATCCTCTATTTTTTAAGAAAAAGAAAAATTTCAAAACCTGAATATCCAAAAAACCCGGAATAAAAAACCATCCTAACCAATTGGTTATCATCATAATTTTAGATTTTACAGCCTCCTGTTTTCAGGAGGTTTTTATTTTTTTTGAAAAAAACTGTAACGATTGTAATGCCTGCTTTACCTACTGTTTAAAAGAACAGAAAATCAAAAAAATTAATACAATGAGAAATTTAATAAAACTTGGATTCGCAGCATTACTGTCATTGAATTTCATAACAGCCAACGCACAAAGTAAAAACAAAGACAACAGCCTGCTTTGGGAAATATCCGGCAACGGACTTTCGAAGCCTTCTTATATTACCGGAACTTTTCATATCTTATGCAGTAAAGATTTTGAGATCAAATCTAAGGTATTGAAAGCGCTTGAGAAATCTGACAACTTTGTTATGGAAATCAATTATACAGATCCCGCTGAAATGATGTCATTACAGAAAATGTTTAAAGCAGATAAAAAAATATCGGATCAGCTTTCTCCCGAAGAAGCTAAAGAGCTGAATACTGTTCTTGCCAATTACGGAACGGATCTGAAAAGTATAGATTCTTCAAGCCCTCAGGCATTGTATGCTCTTCTTTCTACCAAAGCAATCCCCTGCCCTCAGACGGAAGTAAAGCTTTACGAAATGGAACTTCTTCAGAAAGCAATAAAAGATAAAAAAAGCATCAAAGGACTTGAAAAAGTGGAAGATCAGATGAAATCAATCAATGAAGCGTATGATCTGAAAAGCACTATTGCTCAACTGAAAATGGACAAGGAATATCAAATATTATTCAGAAAGATGATTGAAGCTTTTAAAAATGAAAATGTACAATCTCTTTACAGTCTTTTTAAGGATGAAAGATTCATGAATGCCCGACAGGAAAAAGCCATGCTGACCAACAGAAATCAAAATTGGGTAAAAGTAATGCCGGACATGATGAAAAAAGAAAGTTCTTTCTTTGCCGTTGGAGGCTCTCATCTTATGGGTGAAAACGGAATTATTCCTCTTCTACAGGCAAAAGGCTACAAGGTAAAACCTGTATCAAGCTTATAATTATAACCAAACCATGAAACGATTGTGAGCAATCCAACTGAAACCGCTTTTTTAAAGCTCGTCAACCAGCACAAGGGCATTTTATATAAAGCTTCAAGGATCTATGCAGATTCCGTAGAAGACCGGGAAGACCTGCAGCAGGAAATCCTAATCCAGCTTTGGAAGTCCTACCAGAATTTCAAAGGCAATAGTGAGTTTTCTACATGGATGTACCGGGTTGCCATCAATACTGCAATTACCTATTTAAAAAAGGAAAAGCAAAGATCTAATAATCACACAGATGCTCCTTCGCACTTTGAAGTTCAGCAGGAAGATTATAATCCCACCAAAGACAGGCAGCTGGAAATTTTCTACAGGGCCGTTCAGGAACTGAACTCTCTGGAAAAAGCCGTCATATTTTATTTCATGGAAGGGATGTCTCACAAAGAAATAGGGAATAATTTAGGACTTAGTGAAGGCAACGCGCGAGTAAAACTCAATAGAACAAAAGAAAAAATACAGCAAATCATAAAAAAATCAGGTTATGAATTTTGATCAATTAAAAGAACAGTGGAATAAAGAAGACAGCGATGTCCATATTCCTGATACCATAAAGCAATTAAAGGAAAGCAAACACCCTATAGAAAAAATCCAGAAAAACATGAAGAAAGAATTTCCTATGCAGATTCTGGCCATCATTCTGATCGCTTTTTTCCCTTTACAGTTTAAATTCCCTCATTCACAGTACATTATTTATTATGTATCCTATACGATGATGGTGGTTATCTCTTCATACTATCTGCTAGGATTTTATAAATTCTACAAGCAGACAGAACTTTATACCGGAAACACTAAAAACAGTCTTTGGAAAATATATCATGAACTTCGTCTGAATATGGAAAGATATCAGTCTTTCGGATTTTTATTACTTCCACATTTACTTATTACTATTGGACTGGTTATCTACAATACGATGAAAGAGCAGGGAAAGTCTTTACCAGAACTTTCTGCTTCTCATCAACAGGGATTAATCATTGCAGTACTGATAGGAACGTTAGGGTTTATAACCAGCATTGTTCTATGGACAAAATACATCTATGGAGGAAGCGCAAAACAATTGGAAAACATTCTGAACGAAATGGATGAATAGTATTGAAAACTCCTACCACAAAACACATTTTACAAAACCTCCGACCTGTTCTGGGGTTTTGTTTTTTAAAAAAATGTTATTTATCGTCTTCAAATTTATCAGAGGTTTTATTTTTCCGTAAATTTGCAAATCAGAAATAAATCATTATGGATTATGACCTATTCTCATCCGATATATGATCTTCTGATTGATAAAAATTCTGTAATATGCTATCAAAAATAAATCCAACACAAACTAGCAGCTGGAAAGCACTTGACGAACACTTCGGTGGAAATGACTTTGATCTTAGAACTCTTTTCCAGTATAACCCGAACCGTTTTAATGAGTTTTCTCTACAAAAGGACAATTATCTTTTTGATTATTCTAAAAATTTAATCGATTCAAGAACAAAGAATCTTTTACTACAACTTGCTGAAGAAAGCCAGTTAAAAGATGCTATTTCCAAAATGTTCTCAGGAGATAAAATCAATGAAACAGAAGGGAGAGCTGTTCTTCATACCGCCTTAAGAGATTTCTCCGACCGTGAAATTATCGTAGATGGAGAAAATATCAAACCACAGATCAAGAGAGTTCTTGAGCATATGAAATCTTTTTCTGAGAAGATTATTTCAGGAGAACATAAAGGTTTCAGCAGAAAAGAGATTACAGATGTAGTCAACATCGGAATCGGAGGATCAGATTTAGGTCCTGTTATGGTTTGTTCAGCTTTAAAGCATTTTAAAACAAGATTAAACGCTCACTTTGTTTCCAACGTGGACGGAAATCATATCGCAGAAGTAGTAAAAGATTTAAATCCTGAAACTACTTTATTCATCATTGCTTCCAAGACATTTACGACTCAGGAAACAATGACGAATGCCAATTCAGCTAAAGACTGGTTTCTGAAAGCAGGAAAACAGGAAGATGTAGCAAAACATTTCGTTGCTTTATCTACTAATATTGAAGAAGTTAAGAAGTTTGGAATCGCAGAAGAAAATATTTTTGAATTCTGGGACTGGGTAGGCGGAAGATATTCTCTTTGGAGTGCTATCGGATTAAGTATTGTACTTTCTGTAGGATATGAAAACTTTGAGCAGCTTTTAAGAGGTGCTTTTGATACAGACCAACACTTCCAGACAGCAGAATTCTCGGAAAATGTTCCCGTATTAATGGGACTTTTAGGAATCTGGTACCGTAATTTTTATGCAGCAACCACTTATGCCATCTTACCTTATTCTCAATATCTGGACAGATTTGCAGCGTATCTTCAGCAGGGAGATATGGAAAGTAATGGAAAGTGTGTAGACAGAAATGGTGAATTCGTAGAATATGAAACGGGACCGATCATCTGGGGAGAACCTGGAACCAATGGACAACATGCATTCTATCAGTTAATCCATCAGGGAACAGAATTGATTCCGGCAGATTTTATTGCCTATGCAAAAAGCCCGAACCATGTTTCTGATCACCAAGATAAATTATTAGCGAACTTTTTTGCTCAGACTGAGGCACTTGCCTTCGGAAAACTGGAAGAAGAAGTGGAAGAAGAGCTTAGAAATTCCGGAAAATCTGATGAAGAAATAGACAGACTGATCAATTTCAAAGTCTTCCATGGAAACACCCCAACTAACTCCATATTATTCAAGGAATTAACTCCTTTCTCATTAGGTCAATTGATCGCCCTTTACGAACACAAAATTTTCGTTCAGGGTGTCATCTGGAATATTTTCAGCTTTGACCAGTTTGGGGTAGAATTAGGAAAAGTATTAGCCAATAAAATCCTTCCTGAGCTTGAAAATAATGAAGCAATAAGCTCTCATGACAGCTCTACCAACGGATTGATCAATTACTATAAAGAAAATAAATAGTAAGTAAAAAGAAAGTAAAAGTAAATCTATAAAGTAAAAAAGTAAAAATGGCAGAAATTCTTGACGGACTTAAAGTATCCAAGGAAATTAAAGCGGAGATCAAGGTAGAAGTAGAAAAGATTCTCGCAAGCAAAAGAAGAGCTCCGCATTTGGTAGCTATTCTTGTAGGAAATAACGGAGCTAGCAAGGCCTATGTAAACTCTAAAGTGAAAGACTGTGAGGAAGTAGGATTTCAATCCAGCTTAATCAAGTTTCCAAGCACTGTTTCTGAATCTGAACTATTGGAAAAAATTGACGAGCTTAATAAGTCTAAAGCGGTAGACGGATTTATCGTTCAGCTGCCTTTACCAGATCAGATTGATCAGGAAAAGATCATCAATGCTATTGACCCTAGAAAAGATGTGGATGGTTTCCACCCGGAAAACTTCGGTAAAATGGCTCTTGAAATGGATACTTTCTTACCGGCAACTCCTTTCGGGATCTTAACTTTATTGGAAAGATATAATATTGAAACGAAAGGAAAAGACTGTGTCATTATCGGAAGAAGTAAAATTGTAGGAAGACCAATGAGTATTTTGATGGGAAGAAAAGATTTCCCTGGAAACTCTACTGTTACCCTTACACACTCATACACGAAAGACATCGAAGAATATACAAGAAAAGCAGACATCGTCATTACCGCTTTGGGAGATCCACATTTCTTAAAAGGAGATATGATCAAGGAAGGAGCAGTAATTGTTGACGTGGGTATTACAAGAGTAGATAATGACTCTCCAAAAGGATATTACCTTGCAGGTGATGTAGATTTTGACAGCTGTGCTGCCAAAGCAAGCTGGATCACTCCCGTACCTGGAGGAGTAGGCCCAATGACAAGAGCGATGCTGATGAAAAACACCATCATTGCTTACAAAACTTCGGTCTATAACGACTAATTTTAAAATGAATAAAGAAGAAGATATTTTATTAAAAGAAGGTAAAATGCTCCCTGTGATGGAGCATTTTTACACTTTACAGGGAGAAGGGGCACATACCGGAAAAGCCGCATACTTTATCAGGCTGGGAGGTTGTGATGTAGGATGTCACTGGTGTGATGTAAAAGAAAGCTGGGATCCGGAACTCCACCCTTTGATGAATGCAGAAGAAATTGCAGAAACAGCTGCCAGACACTGTAAAACAATTGTATTGACCGGCGGTGAACCTTTAATGTGGAATTTAGATATCCTGACCTCCAAACTGAAAGAATTGGGATGTACAGTGCACATCGAAACGTCAGGAGCGTATCCTGTGAGCGGGCAGCTGGATTGGATTACTCTCTCCCCTAAGAAAACAGGACTTCCTAAGGAGGAGATCTATCAAAAGGCCAATGAGCTTAAAGTGATTATTTTCAACCAGCATGATTTTACTTTTGCTCAGGAACAAGCTGCAAAAGTTTCTGAAAACTGTAAGCTTTATCTTCAGAGTGAATGGAGCAAAAGAAACGACATGTATCCCAAGATCACAGATTTCATTCTGGAAAACCCTGAATGGCAGGCTTCTGTTCAGACGCACAAATATCTGAATATCCCGTAAAAAAGTGTAAATTAGCCGGGCTTATTCGCTATAATACCGATAGATGCAGAGAATTCGATACTCTAGATACCTGAAATCAATCATTATGTTGCTTGACCTCATGGTTATTGCATCTATCTTCATATTCTTTTTTATAAGCAGAAATGAAAGTTTAAAATACAATAAAGAAACCTGGTATCAGAATAGTTTTTCTCTGGTTCTGTTGTTTTTGTTCTGGGTACTATTAAGTGGTAGGACAAAAATATACAATATTCCGAGAAACCTTACTTATACCTTGTTTCTTGAACGCCTTCTGATCCATTTCCTGTTTTTTATACTGGGAGTGCTGCTTATAGGAAAGGTAAGTAAGAATGTATTTTTCAATTCGGATATTTACTGGCTTTCCCTTTACCTTTTTATTGCCATCTTTCTTGCAAAATCATTAGTATATTTTGCAATCAAATATTTACGGTCTCTTGGTGCCAATTACAGGAATGTCATGTTTTTAGGAGACAACCATTCCACAGAAATTTTGAAGAATATCTTTACAGACCGTAAAGATTATGGATACAGAATATTTGAATACGAACATACCGGGGTGAAGATCAGTGAACTGGTAGATTTCTGGAAAAAGAACGGAATCCACACCTTATTTTTATCGATGGAAAACTCCTATGACGAAGCAATGGAAAATGAAATTTTCAGACTGGCCGAAGATCATAAGATTCACATTTCGCTGATTCCAAGTATCACCCAAAGTGATTTTTTCCTTTATGACCTTGGCTATATACAGACCCAGCCCGTCCTTAATCAGGCCAGATATCCATTAGATTATTTTTCTAATTTCCTGATGAAAAGGACATTTGATATTTTCTTTTCTGTTATTATATTCGTCTTCATCTGCTTGTGGGTATTTCCAATCATTGCTATTTTAATCAAAACAACTTCCAAAGGTCCAGTATTTTTCATTCAGAAGAGATACGGTTTTCATGAAGAGGTTTTTAATTGTATTAAATTCAGAACAATGGTTGTCAATGATGAATCTACCACCAAAACCACCTCTGTCAATGATTCCAGAATTACCAGAGTGGGTAAGTTTTTAAGAAAAACCAGTCTTGATGAACTTCCTCAATTCATCAATGTGCTGAGAGGAGAAATGTCTGTGGTAGGCCCGCGTCCTCACATGCTGGCTGTCGACAATTATTACAAACCTAAAATCGGCAGATACAGTCTGAGAAGTATGGTAAGTCCTGGTATTACCGGACTAGCACAAGTAAATGGACTGCGTGGTGACTTCGGAGATGTGGAAGTAGAAATGAAAAAAAGAGTTCTGGCAGATGCTTTCTATGTAAGAAACTGGAGTTTCGTACTTGATCTGGTTATTATTTTAAAAACCGTTTTATTGGTGATTGGAGGAGATAAAAATGCAAAATGAAGAACGGAATAACAAAAATATTGAAATAATTTTAACACAAAACCAAGCTTTGGTCTTATTCTTGACCCTAGCCCAATTAAATAAAAAAGTCTAATTTAGCAGTATGTTAAAAAAGTTTTTCACAGCGATAGGGGAATACATTATCCTCTTGGGAAAATCCCTGCAGAAACCTCAGAAAATGAGAGTATTCTGGAAGCTGTTCATGAGAGAAATTAATGATTTGGGAGTAAATTCTTTCGGGCTTGTCGTCTTCACATCAATCTTTGTGGGGGCTGTAGTTGCTATTCAGATGTTCAACAACTTTGACGCCTCTTCCTTTCCTATTCCTCCATCATTTGTAGGATACGCTACAAAAGCAGTATTGGTATTGGAATTTGCACCTACCATCATCAGCCTTATTCTGGCCGGTAAAGTAGGATCATATATTGCTTCCAGTATTGGAACGATGAGGGTTTCAGAGCAAATTGATGCATTGGATATTATGGGAGTAAATTCACCCAACTTCCTCATATTTCCGAAAATTATCGCTTGTATGATTTTTAATCCTCTGCTTATTGCCATCAGTATTGTATTTGGTATTCTCGGAGGATATATTGCAGGAATTTTAACAGGCAACTGGACAGAAAACGACTATATTGTTGGTATTCAAATGTATATGCCTAATTTATTCATTTATTATGCATTTACCAAAACCACTGTTTTCGCTTTTATCATTGCAACAGTACCTTCCTACTTCGGATATAATGTAAAAGGAGGATCTTTGGAAGTAGGTAGAGCCAGTACACAGGCCGTAGTATGGACAATGGTGTTCATTATTATCTCTGAATTAATTTTAACCCAATTAATATTAAGCTAATGATTGAGGTAAAAGATCTTAAGAAAAGTTTTGATGATGTTGAAGTGCTTAAGGGAATTTCAACTTCATTTGATAAAGGAAAAGTAAACTTAATCATTGGGCAGAGTGGTTCCGGGAAAACCGTTTTTCTAAAAAGTTTATTGAATGTTTATATGCCTTCATCAGGAGAAATCCTGTTTGATGGGAAAGATATTAATACGATGACCAGAGATGAAAAACAACATCTCCGTTCAGAAATCGGAACCGTATTCCAGGGAAGTGCATTATTTGATTCTTTAACTGTTGAAGAAAACATTATGTTTCCTCTTGACATGTTTACCAATCTTACCTACAGAGAAAAAAAGAAAAGGGTTTTTGAAGTAATAGGGAGAGTACACCTTGATAAAGCTGAAAAGAAATATCCTTCTGAAATTTCAGGGGGAATGCAGAAAAGGGTTGCTATTGCGAGAGCAATTGTAAACAATCCCAAATATTTGTTCTGTGATGAACCCAATTCGGGACTTGATCCCTATACTTCAAAAGTAATAGATGATCTTCTTTACGAGATCACAAAGGAATACAACACCACAACCATTGTCAATACCCACGATATGAACTCTGTAATGACGATTGGCGAGAAAATTGTATACCTAAGACTTGGAATCAAAGAATGGGAAGGCAACAAAGACATTCTGATTACTGCAGGCAATAAAAATCTGATTGACTTCGTTTATTCTTCAGAACTGTTTAAAGAGCTGAGAGAATATTTACTAGAGAATAATAAAACGATTGAAACGACAAATACAAAAATAGACGATAATGAAAAAGGTACTTAGTATAGCGTTATTAGGGTTTTCAATGTGGGCATCTGCACAGATTTCACTGGCAGGTAAAGCCAACTTAATTTTTCCGACAGGCTCTCCTTCATGGTCCAATATTAAAGGAACAGTGAATGATGCGATTGAGGGAACAGGTAAAAATAATGTAGGTTTCAATGTTGGGCTTTCATTAAAAGTAGGTCTTCCTACTTCCTTGTTTGTGATGCCGGAAATCTATTACACTCACTTCAAAAATGAGTTTACTACAGAGAACACTACTTTTGATGTAAAAAGCAACCGTATCGATGTTCCGGTTCTTTTAGGATATAATCTTTTAGGGAATATGCTGGGCGTTTTTGTAGGACCTGTAGGAAGTTTTAACTTAAATAAAGACAATACTTACAATGATTTCAAAGAAAATGCTAAAAATGACTTTACAGTAGGATACCAGTTCGGTGCGCAGCTTGAAATCAAAAAGCTTATTGTAAATGCCAGATATGAGGGCGCTTTCAGCAAAGACGAAAGAAATTTCATCAACAAAGTTTCCGGTTCGGAAATCAGATATGATAACAGACCTAATTTGTTTATGGTAGGTTTAGGATATAAATTCTAATGAATTATTGAAAATAACAACTTTAAACCCTCAAATTTAAATTTGAGGGTTTTTATTTTGTGCTTCAAGTTCAGCCTGGCGTTTTGCAATTTCTGCAGCTTGTTTTTCAAGCTCTTCTTTGTCTTTCTGCAGCTGTTTGAATTCTTTTTTCTTCTGTTCCGCTTTTATAGCGCTTCCTTTACTTACATAGCCTACCATTCCTCCAATGATAAGCCCGATCCCGATTCCCGCCATGATTCCCATAATGTGAGAAATTTTTATTTGCTCTACGGCAAAATCGGTTGTTAAATAGAAAAGTAATGCAGAAACAGCTAAAAGGATAAGTCCGGTAATTGATAAACTCTTCATAATATTGTGTTTAGGTGGTTACATAAAAAAGCCTTACCAAATTTACTAAAAATTTAATAAGGCCTTACTCAAGATTAAAATTCTAATTATAATTTTCCTCCCGCAGCCTTATAATATTCTAAAGCTTTCGGAAGATCTTTGTTGATATCTGAAATTCTTGTTTCCGGATTCGGGTGGGTAGATAAGAACTCAGGCTGTCTTGCTCCTGTAGATGCGGCTTCCATTCTGTTCCAGAAAGGAATGGCTGCTCTTGGATCATATCCTGCCATAGACATCAGGTAAAGCCCCATTTCATCTGCCTCAGATTCCTGACCTCTTCCGTATTTCAATAAAGCAACCTGTGAACCGATAGGGTAAACCTTCTGGAAAACACTTGCCCATTGTGAATTTGAGATTGTTCCTCCCAGGATTGCCCCTCCATACTGAGCAACCATTGCCTGAGAAATTCTTTCGTTTCCATGGCCTGCCAGCGCGTGAGAAACTTCATGTCCCATTACAACTGCAAGTCCGTTATCGTCTTTTGTTACCGGTAATATTCCCGTATAGACTGCAACTTTTCCACCAGGCATACACCAGGCGTTCAGCTCATTGCTCTGCAAAAGATTAAATTCCCAGCTGTAGCTTGCAAGATCTGCTGATCTTCCAATACTCTGATAATATCTTTCTGCCGCATTTTTAATTCTGTTTCCTACATTTACCACTCTCTTTGCATCTGCCGTACCGGTAATCACTTTACCTTTAGACAATGTCGTTCTATATTCCTGTGAAGACATTGTTAAAATTTCCGAATTGTTGGCCAGCTGTAAAGAAGACCTTCCCGTAATCGGGTTTGTAGTACAGGCAACAGCCGACAGAGCAATAGCTCCCATTCCTAATAGATGTGTAACTTTCATAGTTTGAGTGTTAATAATTCAACCTTAACAATTTTTATTCCAAAATATTTCAGAAACAATATATTTGCATACATTTTGCTGTTTAAATTTAATAATTATATCATTATGAAAAAGTATATTTCTTTACTGATGATTTTTGGATTCCTGTTCTTATTTCAGAGCTGTGCTTCACAAGGTTCATTAGATCCGAAAACAGTGGACACTTTGGTGAATTCCCAGGAATTTACGTTCTATGCACAAAGAGCCAATCCTACGAATTATGATGTTATTAATGTCATGAATTCAATGCCTAATGCCACAGCAACAAGAATGTTGAATCTGAATGGAGATTATACCATTGATGTCAGTAAAAATACACTGGATGTAGTGTTGCCTTATTTTGGAAGGATGTTCAATCCAACTTTTGGAAGTGCCAGTGATAACAGCTACCGATTTACTTCAAAAGATTTTACGGTAACTAAAACTCAGAATAAAAATGGAACCTGGACTTTTAAGTTCAAACCTAAAGATGTAAGAAACGTAGACGAAGTTAATATTGAAGTATTTAAAAACGGAAAAGCTTTCGTTTCTATGAGAAGTAGTGACAGACAGCCCATTACTTATGATGGATACATTTCTAAAACTGAGGTAAAACAGGACAAAGAGAAACTTTAATCCCTGTTTTCGTTCAATAAAAATTTTTCAACAAATAATTTTGCTTCAGTACTTGGATTGGAAACCATGGCTGAAGCATTTTTTTTGTGCATATGATAAGCTTCCTCCACAGCATTACTTTTTTTCATCAGGGATAAAATATATTCCTGAACCCAATATTCAAATCGTTTTTCAGCCTGCTGAACACGGATTTCTTCAAAACGGCCGCTTTTCTTTTTCAGATCAATAAATTCGAATATTGTATCATAGACTTCCTGTAATCCTTGATTATGAAGTGCAGAGCCTAGTAAAACAGGAATCTTCCATCCTTTTTCTTTAGGTGGAATAAAGTCCAAAGCTCTTTTTAATTCAAGCCTTGTATTTTTCGCTTTCTGAAGATTGTCCTGATCTACTTTATTGATAAAAATAAGATCTACCATTTCCATGATCCCTCGTTTTATTCCCTGAAGTTCATCTCCTCCCCCAATGATTTTAAGGAATAAGAAAACATCGGTAATATCGGCCACCAGAACTTCTGATTGCCCTACTCCTACAGTTTCAATTAAAATATAGTCATAGCCTGCAGCTTCGCAGATCATCATGGTTTCAAAAGTAGTATTGGCTACTCCTCCCAGAAATCCTGAACTAGGAGAAGGACGAATGAATGCATTTTCTTCTTTGGCCAATTCTTCCATTCTGGTTTTATCCCCCAGAATACTTCCTTTGTTGATGGCCGAACTGGGATCAATAGCCAAAACGGCAACCTTTTTTCCTTGAGCAATCACCAAACGTCCAAAGTTTTCTATAAAAGTAGATTTTCCTGCTCCGGGAACACCCGTTACTCCTACCCTCACAGAGTTTCCGGTAAGAGGCATAATTTTCTTCAAAAGCTCTTCTGCCTGGGCTCTGTGCTCTGCTTTCTTACTTTCAACCAATGTAATAGCTTTTGCAATCAGGCGTTTGTTTCCTGACTGTATTCCCTCTATTAGCTCTTCTGTAGAAAATTTCATTAATTCAAAATTAATAATTAAAATGTGAATGGTCAATACCTGGATCATAATGATCACACAAAAGACACAAATTGGCTTTATTTGGAATTATCAATTTTTTATGAATTTAGTTTTTATTTCTTCTAAATTAAAACTAGAATATCCTGTATCAACGGCTTCAGGAATTTATTACATTTGTTTTATATCAAAAGAAGAAACATGAAAAAACTCATCGCTGCGGCTTCGTTTACGGCTATTTTGCTTGTATCCTGTACGCCGAAAGCTTCTACGTCCGCTACTACTGCAGGAACCTCTACCTCTACTGCAGAACAGATTGCTCAGGGGAAAACTATTTTTGAAAACTCTTGCGGAAGATGTCATAAATTGCCAGATCCTGCTTCACACAACCCTGTGCAATGGGTAGGAATCATGAATTCTATGGCTCCAAAGGCAAAATTGACGGATGAACAGCATCAATGGGTTTATGATTATATTGTTTCTGTAAAGAAGTAATCATCAAAAAAATATTAGGATATGAAAAAATTCATTTTAACAGGTATTGCAGCATCGGCATTTCTGGTATCCTGCGGACCGAAAAGTGTGGCTGTTACCGGGCCAAAGTACACCTCATCTGAGCAGTTGGCGCAAGGAAAAACCATTTTTGAAAATTCCTGTGCAAAATGCCATAAGCTTCCGGAGCCAACCAAGCATGACAACCAGGGATGGATCAATACTTTAAGCAGAATGGCTCCGAAGGCCAAGCTTACTGATGACCAACATCAAATGGTGTATGATTATCTGATCTCCGTGAATAAAAAATAAGACTACCTCAAAATTGTCATTCTGAACGAAATGTAATGGAGAATCTCACGCTTATGGTTATCAATAAGATTCTTCATTCGTCAGAATGACAGAAGTCAAATGATTTGACTTTTGAAGTAGTCGTACTGTTTTTATTATAAATCAAAAAAAAGATTATTCGGCCTTTTTTACGGTTCTTGTCCTGGTTACTTTTCCTTTAACCAGTTTTTCTCTGTCTTCAATAATTTCGAGTGCTGCACGGTTGTAAGCAAATTTTTTAGCTTCTTTAAGTGTTGCCAAAGCCTGTTTGTAATCAAAGCTTCTCTCCTGAAGAAGAGAAAGACAGGTCAGGATTTCTGATTTATCAATTCCTTTTAGTTTCAAAGCAAATTCAATCAGTTTTTCTGCTTCTCTATAATCTTCATTACTCAAAAGACATTCAATATAATATTTGGGAGTATTAATATTCCCAATATTACTCTGCATGGCTTCATCAAAGTATTTTTTGGCAGTTTCATAATCCTTTAATTCTTCTGAATATATTCTTCCCATGAGACAAAGACTGTCCGCATCTTCCGGTTCGTAGGATAAAGCATAATTCAGCGCATCCATACATTCAGAAAGATTGAATGGGAAGTAGTCTAATGCTTCAAAATAATATTTACTTTTAGTTAACGTCATTTCTGTAGTTTTTTAATTCATTTTTCAAGGCATTTCTTCGTTTCTTAAATGTCTTGTCTTCGTAATTCTTTTTAAAATCTGTCCCTGAGAATGTACGAACCGGATTTCCGCGCTCTACCTGCATCTGCATCGACCAGGTTTCTTTCAGTTTTCTTTCCAGTTGTTGTATATAAACTGCCATCACCTTTTCTTTGAGTCTGATCACAGACCGTTTTTTATTCTCCAGCTGTGAACGGGAATCCTGTACAAAAACAGTTTCGTTGGTAGAAATATGGGTGGCACGTACAGCGGTATTCACCTTGTTTACGTTTTGTCCTCCACTTCCCTGGCTTCTTACAGTCTGAAACCGGATATCTTTTTCATGGAAATCAGTCATTTTTACATTTTCCAGTTCAAAAATTCCGATAAACCAATTGCTTCTTTTATGGAGCTTCCTGAATGTACTTTTCCCTATCCAGCAAACACTTCCCAGCCAGCTTTTTAAAAACAAGCTTAGGTCTTTTCCTTTCAAAAGCAGGGTTACTGATTTTAATGTCAGGTTTTCATCTCCATTTTCACGATGAATGATTTCGTATTCTATTGTATTGTGTTTTGCCTCTTCAAGAAAGGCCTTCAGAACCCTGGCTACTACCCACTGGCATTCTAAAGGGCCTCTTCCCGAAGTGATCTGTATTAATTTTTCCATTTTTTATGTTGGCATTTTGCTTAATAAAGGGTTTCCAACCGGATTTATTCCCTTTTGTAATAGTTCTTTTGCGGCCATCACTGCCCAGCATTTGTCACTGGAGTGAATATTTCTGTAAAAAGAAAGTAAAATATCAGGCCTCACAACGGTAAAACCATTGGTTTCTACTGTCTCTAGATCATCTCTTTCAAAGAAGTCTATGGTAATTCTGTAAAGTTTTTCATTTTTCAGTTCAACTGTTTTTTCATACCTGCGAAAGTTTTCGTCACTCGGCAGATGGTCATATCGTGTCCAGACTTTCTGGAATCCTTCCTGCTGAAGAATGATAACTACTTCTGCTACATTTTCTTTTTTTACAAAAACATCAATATCCTTGTGGTCATGGGCATGCTTGTATTCTGTATGTCCTGTTTCTGACATAAAATGCCATGCCCAACCCCCTGATATAATGACTTTATCTTTTAATTTATCTAAAATTCCGAGTCCTGACTGAATTCTGAATTCCGGCCAGACTTCACCGTATCGTTTTATGTTATGTGGTGCTCCCATTTTTTGTTTTTCAATATTTTCTGATTAAACCTTACAGGTTTTTGAAACCTGTAAGGTTATAAAGTATGAGGCGCATTATTTGTCCATTCTCACAATTCTCGGCTGGAATGTTCCCAGAATATCTACCAGCTCACACTGTGCATTCATCACTTCATTGATGTCTTTGTAGGCCATTGGTGCTTCTTCTGCATTTCCGCCCATCAATGTGACATTTTTAAGTTTCAGCTCTTTTTTGATATCATGCTGAGTGAAAAGGCTTCTGCATTCTCCTCGTGAGTGAGCTCTTCCTGCACCGTGTGATGCTGAATTCAGGGATTCAGGATTTCCCTTACCGCGAACGATGAACCCTTTTGCGGTCATAGATCCCGGAATTATTCCCAATTCATTCTCATTGGCAGGTGTTGCACCTTTTCGATGAACGATTACTTCTTTACCGTTATGGATTTCTTTCCAGGCAAAGTTGTGATGATTTTCAATTCTGGCTTTCACTCTTCCACCAACTGCTTTTACAAGCCTTCTGTGAATATCATCATGACAGGCTGAAGCATAATCTCCGGCAAGGTTCATTGCCGTCCAGTATTCCAATCCAAGATGGGTACTCAAATCCAGCCATGCAAAGTTTTGTGCTTCTTTTGGTAACGGACATTGTTCTGTCGCCATTCTTGAATAATATTGTGCTATTTCTGCCCCCAGGCCTCTTGAGCCACTGTGAGAAAGTATTCCCAGATATTTTCCTTTTGGGAGACCAATTTGTTCGTCCTCTTCAGTGATTTCCACTTCCCCGAATTCTACGAAGTGATTTCCTCCGCCTGAGGATCCCATCTGTTTGATGGCTTTTCCCTTTAATCTTCTTAAGATCGGGATCATATCGAATGTATCTCTGTCGAAAATCTCATGATCTATGTGAGATTTATGCGTTTCATACATTCCGAATTTTGTATGCTCAGCAAGCGCTTTTTCATATTTATCTCTTGCTCCTTCAAGATATGAAACCGGTGTATCCAAAATACTAAGGCTCATTCTGCAACCAATATCCATCCCTACTCCGTAAGGAATTATTGCATTTTCCACTGCCAGAACTCCTCCTATGGGAAGTCCGTACCCGCTGTGGGCATCCGGCATTAATGCTCCCTGAGTAGAAACAGGCAGTTTCAAAGCTGTGTACAACTGATTTTTTGCCTCTTCTGAGATATTGTTACCAAAAATCTGAAACGAAGCACGTTGTGAATTCAGCATTCTTTTTTCAGTTTTTTTGGATGAAAGCAAAGTTTCTGCAATTTGTCCGAAAGTCAGATCTTTTTCAAATTCTTCCGGATTCAGCAGGATCTCCTTTAAAATAGCTTTTACATGATGAATATTCTTCGTTGCAAAATTTCTTTTCATGACTTCCAATGCTACGTTGACGCTTTGGTTATTTGGATAGCCCAGTTTTAATATATCTTTTCCTTTTAGTTTTAAATTTCCCATTGTTTTTGTTTTAAATAACAGTTGGACCTATAAGTCCTGTAAGCTTTCTGCAATCTCTGTTGCAGACATTGTGCAGGTAACATATTTCCTGCTTTTGATAAGTTCTCTTTGATACCTTTCTTTCCATGGATTCGACTTACATAAAATAGTCTTGTGAATAATCCCTATTACCTTATGCTGTCCCAAATAGGAATCCAGCGCCGCATATTCTTTTTCCAGCTCCAGATCCAAGGGTTTGTAATGAGTAATCATGTTGGGTTTTACTCTCAGAGTAAATCTCCATGGTTCAGTAAATTTGTAGTAGGTTCCGAATATTTTACGGACAGGACAATAGTCATCCTTCTTTTCAAAGTATTGTCTTTCTCTGTCGGTAAGTTCCCATTTTGGATAATTCCAGGAAAATGAAGTAATATACCTGAGCTTCTGTTCTCTTTCTACATATATCTTTCTTCCTAATTTTCTTTTCTTTTTTAGAAATTTTCGGTTATCAGAATACATATAGGTATTTATCTTCTTTAAAATTCCTTCGAAAAAATCTCCGTCCTTGGATTGTTTTACATCATCCCTTACGACAAAGAATCTTACAAATCCTTTTTGATAAGGTTTATCTAATGGTATCAACGGAAGATTTCTTCTTATTTTCCAGAGCTCTCTACTACGTTTGTATTTTGTTCTTATCTGCTTTTCTACATCTTTTCTAATTGTTCTTTTTCTGCTTCTTACGCTTCTCAGGCGGAAATGCAGAAGGTTATCATTTTCCATTGTGAACAGAAGCCTGATGTGAGATTATAGAAACTTAATTATTTTTTATCTCACACAACTTTTAATCAACTAAAATACTAGTTGAATGGATTAATAATAGACTTAATAGTTCTGAGGAATGACCTCCTCCTATTTTGCCCTTAATGACACTAAAAAAAGATTTCGGGGAAACTTGAAGTTTGAAATATTGCGCAATAAAAAACCCGAAATCTCTACGACTTCGGGTTCTGATATTTCATTGTACTGTTATTCTAAGAATGTACCAAACCGCGAAGCCTTACCACCATAAGTGGCAATCCAACTGTAGAATTCTGATTAGCTCTGAACATTGCTTCGTTGTTTTTTATTGGTTAAACTTGATTTTCACGTGCAAATATATACATTTTTCTGAAAATCATAATATTTTTTTTCACTTCAGGTGAATAATACTGAGAAAAATGGCATCAATTACCTTTGTCATCCGTTTTGTATCCAGTGTTTTCAAAGTATCCGTAGTTTGGTGATAATTTTTATTTCTGAAGAAAGAAGTATCGGTGATCATGAGGGCAGGGATATCAAAATTCCAATAGTTCAAATGGTCGGAATAGTCTATTCCTGCAATGAATTTGGGAGCAGAGAACGTCTCTGTTTTGATCTGCTTTGAGCCTTTAAAATTTTTAATAAAGCTTTTTACAAATGGGCCTGCTCCAGTCATCTTTTTAGCCAACATAATAAAATTTCCTTGATCACCATATATCCAGGAAAGAATACCTATAGGAAAACCCTGAGAACCTTTTTCGTCTCGGAAATAACCTATCATTTCTACACTGGCCATTCCATAGACATCAATTTTGTTGTCTTTTAAGTATTTTGCATGAATATAGCTTCCCATATTTTCGGTTCTGAAATAAGGCGGCTCTTCCAGCGTGTAAGCAACCAAATCTACTCTGTACTTCAGCTTCTGTCCTTTCAACATTCTAGCGAGCTCCAATAGGCAGTAACTCCGGTGGCATTATCGTCTGCTCCCTGCTGATCTCCACAAACGTCGTAATGTGCTCCAATAATGATCCGTTTGGTATTTTCTGTTCCAAAAGAAGTAATAACGTTTTTGTAAATTTTCCCGTCTACTTTATATTCCTGAAAAGCGGTACTGTCTCCATAAGGAGCAAACGTCTGATGAATATAATCTGCGATATGACTCAGCTGGTCAATATTTTTATGATTTCTAAATTGCGCTGTTTGGGTAAGTGCTGTCAAATGTTCCTTAACCAAAGCAGTATCTGCAACGGTTTTTGAGCTTTGTATGGATTTATTTTTTCCTGAAGCTAAAAGGAAAGCACCGGCGATAATAAATAAGCCTACGAGAAGAAACAGCTTTTTCCTCGTAGGCTTTATTATATTTTTCAGATTCATAGGTTATGTTTTAATTTCAGTACAGAAATTAAGTTTTTCTATTTATTTTTCTAAAAATCTTTCTAAAATTTCCACTGCACATTTCGGAAGATTGGTGCCGGGCCCGAAAATAAAGTCAGCACCATTGGCATAAAGGAATTCATAATCCTGTTGCGGAATCACTCCTCCTACAACGATGGTAATATCGTCTGCTCCCAGTTTAGATAATTCTTCCACTACCTGCGGAACTAATGTTTTGTGTCCTGCAGCCAATGAAGAAACTCCCAAAATGTGAATATCATTTTCTACCGCTTGCTTAGCCACTTCTTCCGGCGTCTGAAACAATGGAGCAACGTCTACGTCAAATCCCATATCGGCAAATGCTGTAGCTACTACTTTCGCGCCTCTATCGTGTCCATCCTGCCCCATTTTAGCGACCATTAGCCTTGGGCGGCGTCCTTCTTCTTCTTCAAATTTCTGAGTCAGATTAAGGGCTTTTTCAAAGTATTCGTTTTTACCGGCATTCATTGCGTATACACCAGAGATTGTTTTAATATTTGCTTTATATCTTCCAAAAGTTTCTTCCATGGCATCACTCATTTCGCCGAGGGTTACTCTTCTTCTTGCGGCTTCGATACATAGAGCCAGAAGGTTTCCTTTTCCTGTTTTCGCACTTTCGCGGATGTCATTCAGGATTTGCCCAACAGCTTCTGTATTTCTTTCTGCTTTGATCGTATTTAACCTTTCAATTTGTTTTCTGCGAACTTCAGTATTGTCAATATCTAAAATTTCTATCTGATCCTGCTTCAATGAGGATTTGAATGAATTGACTCCGATAATGAATTCCTCACCACTATCGATCTTAGCCTGTTTTTTTGCTGCGGCTTCTTCAATTCTCATTTTTGGAATTCCGGCTTCAATGGCTTTGGTCATTCCTCCTTCCTGCTCTACCTCATCAATATACCTCATTGCTTCCTCAATCATTTGCTGAGTAAGGCTTTCTACAAGGTTACTTCCTCCCATCGGATCTACGACATCACATATTCCGCTTTCCTGCTGAAGAATGATCTGTGTATTTCTTGCAATTTTTGCCGAATAATCTGTAGGAAGGGCGATAGCTTCATCCAGTGCATTGGTATGGAGAGACTGCGTTCCTCCTAATGCTGAAGACAACGCTTCAATCGCTGTCCTTGTAATATTATTGAAAGGCTCCTGCTCCGTTAAAGACCATCCTGAAGTTTGTGAATGGGTTCTTAATGCCAGAGATTTTGGATTCTGTGGATTAAACTGTTTCAAAAGGGTTGCCCAGATATATCTTGCGGCACGCATTTTCGCAATTTCCATGAAATGATTCATTCCGATTGCCCAGAAGAAGGATAACCGTGGGGCGAAATCGTCTACGTTCATTCCTGCTTTTATTCCTGTTCTTACATATTCAAGACCATCTGCCAATGTATAAGCCATTTCAAGTACAGGCGTTGCACCAGCTTCCTGCATATGGTATCCGGAAATGGAAATGGAATTGAATTTGGGAATATTTTGCGAAGTATATTCAAAAATATCTGCGATAATCTTCATGGAAGGTGCTGGCGGATAGATATAAGTATTTCTTACCATGAATTCTTTCAAAATATCATTCTGAATAGTTCCGGAAAGTAACTCCTGTTTTACTCCCTGCTCTTCTGCCGCTACGATGTAGAATGACAAAATAGGAAGTACAGCTCCGTTCATGGTCATTGAAACTGAAATCTGATCTAATGGAATTTCATTGAAAAGGATTTTCATATCCTCCACAGAGTCGATGGCAACTCCTGCTTTTCCTACATCTCCCACCACTCTTGAATGGTCAGAATCATATCCCCTGTGCGTTGCAAGGTCAAATGCTACGGAAAGTCCTTTCTGACCTGCCGCAAGGTTTCTTCTGTAGAAAGCATTGGATTCTTCAGCGGTGGAAAATCCGGCATACTGACGAATTGTCCATGGCTTCTGAACATACATGGTGGAATACGGCCCTCTCAGATAGGGAGCAATTCCTGGAGAAGTCTGCGTTAATGATTCATCTTTTACATCTTTTTTTTCATAGGATGATTTGAGTTCAAGGCCGTCTTTTTCAAAATTGTAAATCTCTTTTTCCTGAGGTAATACACTAAAATCCGGTTTTTTCACAGAAATTGTCTTTCGCATTCCAATTATTTTTGTCCCCGTAAAGTTAATTTTTTTGAACGAAACATGAAACTTCTGTTAATATTCTGTTTTTCTTTCATTTAGCAAAAGAAAAAGGCCAAACAAATGTCCGGCCTTTCTTATAGGTATAAATTTAAGTTATTTCTTTATCCCCATCTCAAATAAAGCAAATGATATAAGATCTGCATTTTCACTGATCACCTGATCCGTTGATCTTCCAGCTCCGTGACCTGCATTCTTTTCAATTCTTAAAAGAATTGGGTTTTTACATGCTTGTTTTTCCTGAAGTTCTGCTCCAAATTTGAATGAATGTGCCGGAACTACTCTGTCATCATGATCACTGGTAATGATCATTGTAGATGGATAGCAAGTTCCTGCTTTTACATTATGTACAGGAGAATATGATTTCAGATATTCGAACATTTCCTTACTGTCTTCTGCAGTACCGTAATCGTAAGACCACCCTGCTCCTGCTGTAAATTTATTATACCTCAACATATCCAACACTCCTACTCCCGGGAAGGCTACTCTCGCAAGGTCCGGCCTCATTGTCATTGTTGCTCCTACTAATAATCCTCCGTTTGATCTTCCGGAAAGGGCCATGTATTCTTTTGAAGTATAACCTTTACTTTGAAGGTATTCTCCGGCAGCGATAAAGTCTTCAAAAACATTTTTCTTCTGCTGTTTTGTTCCTGCATCATGCCATTTCTTACCATATTCTCCTCCTCCACGGATGTTTGGAACAGCGTATATACCACCATTTTCCATCCAGATAGCGTTGACTACAGAGAATGACGGCTGAAGGCTGATGTTGAAACCTCCATAAGAGTAAAGAATAGTAGGATTTTTACCGTCCAGTTTAGTTCCTTTCTTATAATTAATCATCATAGGAACCTTTGTACCATCTTTTGAAGTATAGAATACCTGTTCCGAAACATAATCATCCGGATTAAACTTCACTTTAGGTTTTTGATAGACTTCAGACTTTCCGGAATCTACATTGAATTTATAAGTCGTTCCCGGTGTAATATAATTGCTGAAAGAGAAGTAAACATCTTTCTCTTTTTCTTTTCCTCCGAATCCTGAGATATTTCCTTTACCCGGAAGAGTAATTTCTCTCACCAATTTTCCGGTTTTATCAAACTGTTTTACCTGGTCTATCGCATCAATCATGTAGGTTGCAAAGAAATATCCTCCCCCTGAAGAGATTCCCAATACGTTTTCAGTTTGTGGAATTACGTCTTTCCATGTTGCAGGAGCCGGATTAGCAATGGTAGTTTTTACAAGACGCATATTCGGAGCATCTTTATCTGTAAAAATGAAAAGATCATCACCTTGTGTATCTACGATGCTGGCATTAATGTCAAACCCGTTCATAATCTGCACAAAATCTCCGCCTTTTTGAAGGTCTTTTATGTACAGTTCATTACCATTCGTGGCATTAGCAGCAGAAATGATAAGATATCTCTGATCTTCAGAAACTCCGGCACTAAGATATCTTCTTGGGGTCTTATCTCCTCCGAAAATCAATTTATCTTCAGACTGTTTTGTTCCCAGTTTATGAAAGTATACTTTGTGCTTATCCGTCATCCCGGAAAGTACTGTTCCTTCTTTAGGTTTGTCATAGCTTGAATAATAGAAGCCTTCGTCTCCCTGCCATGAAATTCCACTGAATTTTACATCCAGTAAAGTTTCATCAATCTGTTTTTTAGTCACAGCATCGATGATGATGATCTTATTCCAATCGCTTCCTCCTTCGGAAATAGAATAAGCTGCAAGGTTTCCTTTCTTATTGAATGAAAGATTGGAAAGAGATGTCGTTCCTTTTTCTGAAAATTTATTAGGATCTAAAAATACTTCTGTAGCATTGGTCTTGTTGTTGGTTCTGTACAAAACAGATTGCGCCTGCAGACCATCGTTTTTATAATAATAGGTATAATCTCCTTCTTTGAAAGGTGCAGAAATTTTTTCATAGTTCCAGATTTCCTTCAACTGATTTTTAATTTTATCCCTGAACGGAATCTTAGAAAGGTAATTCTGGCTGTAAGCAACTTCTTCATCCACCCATTTTTTTGTAGGTTCAGAGTCATTCTCCAGATCTCTGAAAGGATCAGAAACGGCAGTTCCAAAATAGGTATCTGTCTGGTTTCCTTTTAATGCTTTAGGATAATTCATTTTCTGAGAATAAAAAGATGCTGAAAACAATACTCCAGCGGTTAACAATATAGGCTTAAAATTCATACTGATCGGTTTTTCTCAAAAATACGCAAAGTATGTGAAATAAAAAAAGTCCCGTTGTATTGGGACTTTTCTATTCTTTATGATGGTACTTTTAGACTATTCATTAGCTCCGAAACTTTCAAAATAGAAATCGGTAAGATTGGAAACAATTTCATCCGGACTTCCGTTCCAATAATATATTTTGTCTCCTACTTTCATTTCGTAAAGATTAAAACTCTGATCAGCTGTTACTGTTTTATCAGCATTCTTGAAATCCTGAGCTGCTTGAACCAGATATTTTTTCAGTTCTTCTGCTTTTATTTTACTCAGATCGCCTTTTGGTCCGGAAGTTAATTTCGAGGGAACCAGAAAGCTTACGGAATAACTTATTTCTGCAATTTTTTCGTCCTTAACATATTCATTCGGGACAACTTTTACATTTTTAACAGTCAGTTTTCCTGTTTTAAAATTCCCAAACATCGCGATAAAATACTCTTCCGCCTCTTTTTTGCATGTTGAAGCCGTAGCTTTTGGGAAAGCAGCCAGAAAATTCTCAACGCTGCCATTTATCATTTCTTTTGAAGTTTCCTTAAAATCTACCTGATACGCATTCTGACCTTCTACAGTAGGTCTTAGATAATCGTTAAGTTTGTTCAAAGCTGTTTCATCATTATTCACAAAAGTTCCGAAAAAGAGTTCAAAGGCTTCTTTGGGTTTCTTCACTTCTGTCTGAGCCATCAGCTGCTGTCCCATCACGGAAAGCAATAGCAGGAAAATAATTTTGTAGTTTTTCATAGTTTAAATTGTATTTAGTATGTAAAAAAGCCTCTGAAAAATCAGAGGCTGTGTTTTATTTTATTTCGATTTTTAGTAATTTTCTTCTTCCCCTTTCATCTTTTCTGCATTTTCTGCCATGATTACGGCATCAATCATTTCAGAAATATCGCCATTCATGTAAGCATCAAGGTTGTACATAGACTTGTTGATTCTATGGTCTGTAACTCTACCTTGCGGATAATTGTACGTTTTAATTTTTGCAGAACGGTCACCGGTAGAAACCATGGATTTACGCTGTGCTGCAATATCTCCCTGTACTTTCTGTAATTCGATATCGTATAATTTTGTTCTCAGCATTTCCATCGCCAGCTCACGGTTAGCCAGCTGAGAACGAGCCTGCTGACAAACCACAACAAGTCCTGAAGGCTTGTGGGTAAGCTGAACTTTCGTTTCAACCTTGTTTACATTCTGACCTCCAGCACCTCCTGAACGGGAAGTCTGCATTTCAATATCTGCAGGATTCAGTTCAAAATCTACTTCTTCAGCTTCCGGAAGAACTGCAACCGTAATGGCAGAAGTGTGTACTCTTCCCTGAGATTCTGTCTCAGGTACACGTTGTACACGATGAACTCCGGATTCAAACTTCATGATTCCGTAAACACCTTCTCCTTCCACTTTCATGATCAATTCCTTGTATCCTTTCGCTGCTTCGTTAGAATCTGTAACTTCATGTCTCCATCCTTTTGTTTTGAAATACATGGTATACATTCTGTAGATATCTTCCACAAAAATAGCGGCTTCATCACCTCCGGTTCCGGCACGTAGTTCCACGATAACGTTTTTGTCATCTGCAGGATCTTTAGGAATCAGCAATACTTTCAGCTCTTCTTCCAATCCGGGAAGTTTAGCCTGAGCTTCCAGTTTTTCTTCTTTAGCCAGATCTACCAGATCTCTGTCTGAACCATCTGCAATGATTTCTTCAGATTCTGCGATACTATCCAGAGCCCCTTTGTACTGATCGTAAACTCTTACAATTTTTCCCAAATCACTATATTCTTTGTTCAAAGAAGAATATCTTTTTTGGTCTGAAATGACATCAGGCTGTATAATAAGGTCTGCAACCTCATTATATCTTTGTTTTATAGCTTCTAATTTTGGAATTAATGATTTAGACATTGTAGAAATTTTGTGGGTGCAAAGATAAGGATTATTAATTCAAAATTAAAATTCCAAATCATCATAAATTTTTGAGAGCATTAGGGATAAAGGATGCAAAACCACAAAAAGGTAGATTTGCCAATCTGTTTATTCCCTTTCTGAATCATCAAAACTAAGTTTGATATCCTTTAGAAAGTCTTCTGTCTATCAGATATAAAATAATTCCTACAGCGATAATTCCCAATCCTATCAAGCTTTCCTTAGGATTATGAATGAATGTAAAATAGAGGATATAGATACTGAACAAAAGAAAAACTGCCGGAAAAATATGGAAAGCATTCGACTTAAAGATTTTTCTGTCTTTTTTCTTCAGAAAGAAAACCGTCGAAATCGCAAGACTGGCAAAAAGCTGTAGTATAAAAGCTGTATAAACAAAAATTTCTTTAAAGCTTCCCGTTAAAATAATAATAGCAGCAATCACAGCATGGGCAAAGATAGCTCTTACCGGAATTCCTTTTGCATTTCCAGATGACAATGGTTTCCAGATGTGGGTATGTTTTGCAAAAGCCTGTGTCAGTCTTGAGCCAACCCACAAGTATCCGCTTATGGTTGCAATCAGCTGCAGGGCTATAAAAATATTAACAATTTTTCCAAAAGCCGGACCCAACATATTGACTGCTGCTTCGCCCATCACATCTTCTTTTCCTGCCAGCTGATTTACAGGAGCGTGTTTCAGCATAATATAATTCACCAGAATATAGCTTACCGTCACAAAAACAGTTCCTATAATCAATGATTTAGGAAGGTTTTTCTGTACATCCTTTATTTCTCCCGCAATATAGGAAGCTGAATTCCAGCCTGTGTATGAATAGGTCACAAATACCAGAGAGGTTGCAAAGGCAGGAAGCATGATCTCATTCTGCCAGCTGTCACTGAAATTAAGGCTGTTGCCGATCTGGGGTGAATTTGAAATTCCTACTCCAAGAATAACCAGTACAATAATAAAAGCGATTTTAATGAATGTAAAAAAGTTGTGAAACCTGCTGGATGTTTTCAGGCTGAATGATAATGCAATTGCCACCAGGAATATCGCGGCTATGGCAAATCCGTTTCCGAAGCTATAATCAAATACAGAAAGGTATTTTGACATAGCCAAAGCAGCCAGCGCTACGGGAGAGGAAAATCCTATGATGAGCGAAATCCAGCTTATGAGATATCCGAAAATCGGATGATAGGTTTCTTTAAGATAAATAAAATCGCCTCCGTTTCCTTTAAAATGGGAGCCCAATTCTGCGTAGCAAAAAGCTCCGAACAATGCGAGAACTCCTCCGATGCTCCATAGCAGGAAAATACTGTAGGTGTTGGTAATATCGGAAAGCTGAAATCCCAAGGTGGTAAAAATCCCTGTTCCGATCATATTGGAAACGACGATGGCTGCGGCTGTTTTCCAGCCAATCTGATGTGAGGAAGTACTCATTTAATGATTAAAAATTAAAATTAAGCCTTCCGAAGAAATAATTCCCCAGCGTTCCCATCTGTACAGGCGCATATTTGAATACTCCATAATATGAATTTTTATAAATCTGGCGGTCCGGAAAGACATCAAATATATTGTTGGCTCCTACTGTAAAATTGATACTTTTAGTAATATCATACCCAACGCTGATGTCTGTCACTACTTTTGGTGAGAATTCCTGCACGTCTCCAAACGGATAACCATCTCTTATTACCTTACCAAAATAGGTATTTCTTACGAGAAAACTGAATTTTCCTATTCCATAATTTAATCCTAATGAAGCTTTTGTTTTTGGAGACAGGGTTTCAATGATATTGATCTGATCGGGACCAAAAAACTGATCCTGAGGCGTTCCTAAGTTTTCAGGAAAATGAAAATCTGTGATTTTTGTTTCCGTATAGTTTCCGGCAAGATTCAAATTTAATTTTCCATTCCCAAGAATCCAGTCATAGGAAACCACTACATCTACTCCTTTCGTTTCTGTATCAATGGCATTGGCGAAGAATCTTCCGCTTTCTACCTTAAACTGATCCAGTCTTTTATCTGTTATATTGCTGGTGATCACAACTCTATCCTTTACTTTGATCCAGTATCCATCTATAGTAATTGTCAAGTTGTTTAAAGGTTTCAGCGTAAATCCAGCACTTGCATTGACAGAAGTTTCCTGTTTGAGTTTATCAAATCCAAGAATTTTAGCGGCTTCGCTATCGTTGCTGAATATTCCTTTGGTAACAATCTTAGAACCCGAAGTAGAAATATCCGCATAGGAATTATTAAAATACTGTTGTTGCAATGATGGTGCTCTGAATCCTGTCCCAACAGCGGCTCTTACCGCATAGTTTTTTACAAACTCATATCGTACAGCGAGTTTTCCATTCAAGGTATTTCCGAAATCTGAATAATTTTCAAATCTGGCAGCAGCGTCAATGTTGAGTTTTTTATCCAAATCATAGGAAACATCTGCATATACTGCCGTGGAATGTCTGTCTTTCTTCAAGGCATTGTTGGGAGAGAATCCGATGAAGGATTGAGATCCGCCTGCACCAAGCACTGTTGATCCTTCAGTGGCTACATTTCCATTGATGTCATATTGGGTATAGGATGCTTCGTCACCCGCTTTAATCTGGTATTGTTCAAATCTGAATTCTCCCCCAAATGCGATATTGAAACGGTTTATATTTTTAGAAACATCAAGATTAATGGTATTCTGCAGAAAACTATGGGCGCCTGCATAAAAACTTGTGGGTGATTTTGCACCCAGAGAAGCATTATTCGTATTGTTTACATTATAATTGAAAGTATTGCTTCCAAAGGTGTTACTAAGGTCAAATAGCCAGTCGTTAACATTATATTTCGCACCTACAGCATAAGAAACGTCATATACCTGAGAGGCCAGAGTAGCCTGAAATCCGTTCGGATAAATGGATGAAACTACATTAGACTTTTCGCTCGGCAGTCTTCTGAAACCAAACCCTTCTCCTTCTTTAATACTGAAACCTCCGAAAGAATAGAGTTTAAAATGATCATTAAAAGGATATTCTGAGTTGAAAAACAGCTGTCCCTGTCTGATCTGGGCATCTCCGATCTGAAAATTAAAATCATCACGTGTTAATCCTCTTTTTGCAATTTCTGCATCATCTGCAGCTCTGGCAGCTTTTACGGCTTCAGCATCACCAGCAAATTCATAGGCAAAATTATCCCCGAAAATATCCAGGTCGTGATTTTGCGTTCTAGTGGTTTTTCCTCTGTGACTTAGCTGTAATGAAAGATTAATATAGCCTTCTTTCTTTCCTAATGAGGTTCCATAGTTAACTCCTGCCTGGTAAGTATCACCATCATTTCTTCCGGTTAATCCATAGGTAAGGCTTGCTGAAGCTCCTGTATTTTTCTTAAGAATTATGTTGATCACTCCTGCAATGGCATCAGAACCATATTGCGCAGCTGCTCCGTCTCTTAATACTTCTATTCTATCAATTGCAATTACGGGAATGGTACTCAAATCTGTTCCTACAGAACCATTTCCCACGGTATTCTGATAATTTACCAAAGAAGTAGAATGTCTTCTCTTTCCGTTAAGTAACACCAAAACCTGATCGGGTCCCATACCTCTTAAAGTAACAGGGTCAATATGTTCGGTACCATCAGAAGCAGACTGTCTCACTGCATTAAACGATGGAATCACATAATTCAGGAGATCCTGAGCAGTCATTTGGGGAGAACTTCTCTGGATTTTGTCGATATTAATTACATCTACAGGAACCGGTGTCTCCAGCTTTGTTCTTTTGACATTACGGTTTCCGACGATGATGATATCTTCGATCTGATTTCCTTTTTCCTCACTTTCCTGAGCCGCGACCAGAATTGCTCCAAGCAATAATACAGCTGTGCTTAATTTTTTCATTTTTATTCTTGCCAATTAATAATACGAATCTGACGGATCTTTCCGCAGATACACAAGACTTCAAGAAATGGAATTTATATAGAATATTGACTTCACTTATCTCCCCCAAAGGGTTGGAATTAGCACCTTTACACTTCTGGAACCGTGTAGGTTGCTAAGGTTTCACCGGGCCAAATCCCTCCACCTTTCTTGATAAATCTACTGCAAAAGTAGACTATTTTTTTGAACTTACAAAAAAAGGCAAATCTGCTGATCCGCAAATTTGCCTTTATTATTTTATAATTTATTTTATTCAATAATCATCTTTTGAATGGCTATTCCTGTATCTGATTTCAACTGCACAAGATAAGTGCCTGCTGGATAATCAACCTTCGCATCGTAAGTTCCGCTCTCTTTATCCAGTTTGAAAGTATCCAGTTTTTTACCGGTCATATCAAAAATTGAAATTTCACCTTTTTTTGCTTTATTGAAAACGAGGTGAGCGATTCCGTTGCGAACCGGATTATCCGCAATCTGAAGAGATAATTTGTTGACCGCATTGGCATCTACAGTAGACAACGCACCTGCATAATTTCCAAAGATTCTGAATTCTCCGGGCTGTAAAGTGATCGGAGCCGTTGTGGAAACTATATTTGAAATACTGTTATCCATTAAATTCTGCCATTGACCAGTGTAAGGGAAATAAGGCACTACATTCTGTGCGGAAGTCGTGTAATTGGCCAATACGACAACATTCTTTATTCCTGTTGTAATAGCTGCATCATACACATAAATTCTTGTGATAAGACCAGTAGGATCATTCGTAAGGTTATTGGATTCTATACTGTAAGTTTTAGATTTAAAAACCTGATGACTGTTTCTGATGTTGATGATTTTAGCCCACGTATCATACACTGCTTTTCGGTTCGCATTGGTATCATACCCTAAAGTGAATGCTACAGGTTTTTCATCGGTTCTACATCCGCTGTCGATGGTACCATTCGCACATCTGTTGATGCTGAATTCATAACCTAATTCTCCAAACTGCCAGATCATTTTCGGACCAGGGATAGTAAAGAACGTGGCCCCGAAAGTTTTCATTCTTTCAAGAGCGGTATTCAGGTCTTTCACATTGTAACCTCCGTTTATAGCACCATAGGCAAGGTTTTTAAACATCAGCCTCTCTTCATCATGGCTTTCTCCATAACCTACGGCACTCATATTGGTGAAGCCGTGAAGACTGTGATTCATACGGTCGTAGTTGCTGTTTTCCTGATAGCCCATCGTATTCTGATTGTAAGGATCTGTCTGTTTATTCCAAAGCATAATGCCTTTTCCTTCTGCTATTCTGTAATTTGCCCATTGCTGTTCTTCTGCATCAGTTCCCAGGTGTTCGAAGATCATATAAGAATTGGGATCAATGGCCCATTGTTTATCAGCATAATTTTTCATGATATCCACTCTGTCCTGCTGGTAGGCATTGGTACAGGCTTCATCATTTCCAGAACAGCTTTGCGTAAATCCTTTGGTTAAATCCCAACGGAATCCGTCTATGTGATATTCCGTAAGCCATTGCTGAAGACATCTTTCAACGTAATATTGCGTTGAAAGACTTGTATGGTTAAAATCATTGAAGACATTGTATGAATGTTTCGGTACCTGGTTAAAGTAAGGATTGTTCGGTGCAACATCACCATAGCCGTCACCATCAGGATCAATATTCCAAAGTCTAACTAAAGGAGAACGTCCTGTAGCATGATTAAACGCTACATCCAGAATGACTGCAATTCCGTTCTGATGACATAAATCTACAAATTCTTTGAATTTTTCCGGAGTTCCATAGGCTTTGTCTAATGCATAATGGAAAGAAGTATTGTATCCCCAGGAAAGATTTCCGTCAAATTCCATGATGGGAAGCAGTTCTATAGCATTGATCTTTAAATTCTTTAAATACGAGATTTTATCAATCAATGACTGCCAGTTTTTTTCTTGAGTAAAGTCTCTCAATAATAATTCATAGACTATAAGATCCTGTTTCGCAGGTCTTTGAAAATTGGCAACCTGCCAATTATAAGCGGTCTGGCCTGTTTTAAATGTTGACACTTCAAAACCCTGCCCGGCAGGAAATGCTGGTAAGTTCGGGTAGGTAGAAGCCGAAATCCACGGGTCATCGTAAGAAGATAAAATTTGTGGGGAATAAGGGTCTGCTACTTTTCTCAAATCATTTGTTCTGTATTGGAAGGTATAAAGTTGCTGAGGAGTGATTCCATTGAGTTCAATCCAGTACAGATCGGGATTTGTGGTGTCTTTTTTCATTAAATAGGTATCATTCACCGTCCAGTTATTGAAGCTTCCTATGACGTGTACAAAATTTTTTCCCGGAGCATATAAAGCCAATCCCACCTTGGTTGGATCTGTCGGATGATAATTGATTCCCTGTCTGATCCAGTTGGGTATTGCCTGGGAAACAACATTTCTCGGAACCTGTACAATGAATGCTGCCGTTTTGGAATTGGTTCCCTGTGTCGCCACAAGTTCCATATTTGCATCCTGAGTAACCGTATAACTGTAAGAATAAGATTGTGAAGGCGTTGTTGTTGAATTGACAACAGTTCCGTTAGCTTTTAACTGAAATGTAACATTGGTACTTGCCGTCGCCGTAATAGTAATGGAATTTCCCGTAGGAACTGAAGTGAGGCTGTTCACTAATGGATTTGTAAGCGTCAAGTTTAAAGTACCTACGTTTACAAAAATATCTGGTGAAGTCTGATGCGATCCCGTCTTATCCTTTAATAAAAACCCAAATCTTCCGATTCCTGTTCTTCCATAAAAAGAAGTTGGTGTAAAAGTGAGTGAATAACTATCTGTAGCAGCATTATAATTCAGCTTATTCAGATCATTGGAATTGTTCCAGCTGCCATTGGTAGGGCAATCCTGACTATTCTGATAATTGGTATCAAACGACCAGGTCCACATATAAATGGCATTATTGGAAACTCCCCAGGCAGACTCGTCAATCTGATCACCTGGAACTGTAAGCGTAATGGCATCTGTTTCATTGAATGGATTGGGAGAAATTGTATAATTGATCTGACCTAAAACACCTATTGTAATCAGCAGAAAAACAACGGAATAAAATTTTCTCATATCTTATTTTTTATCGAATATAGTGTTATTTTTTATTCATAACCATCATTTTGAATCAGTTTTCGGAAAATATTTAATTTTTTTCGGAAAAAATCGAATAAAAAAAGACTCATGAAATTTCATGAGCCTTCCAATAAAAGTAATTGTAATGAACTAATTCTTTTTGGCAAAAATCTTCGGTATTGAATTTCGCTTACTCTTTTATAATATTTTTAGAAATGGATTGTCTATTCTTTAATTTCAATTCTACAATATACAATCCTGAAGGAAGTTCAGTCATGTTGATCTGATGATCCGAGAACTGCACATTCATTCTTTGTCCTACAGCGTTCACAACATTTACTTTTTCAATCCCTGAATCAGCTTTAACCATAAGAATTCCTTTTGTAGGATTAGGATAAATTCCAATTACAGATTGATTCAGTTTGGTTTCTGAAGTACTCAAAGAAGAGGTAGGCTTGATGCATCTTACTGATGATCCCTGTCCTCTCATAGCTCCGGCCGACGGATTCGCAATTGTCGATCCGATATACAGATATTTCGCTCCTAAACTTGATGTATCTGAACTCCAGAAATACCCTCTTTGCCCTACAAAAGTAAAGTTCCCGTCACTGGAGCTTCTGTATCCTCCTGCCGGTAATTTGAGATTGCTGCTGTAAGCTGTTGCCGGATTACCAATACTTTCTGCTCCTATTAAAGTTGTCCAGTCTGCCTGAGAAGGCATTTTCCAGTCTGGTCCTATTGCTTTACAAGGATCTATACCTACTGAAGCATTGACATCTGCAAGTGATGCCCCATTCCATGTATCTCCACTTGCAAAATTTGCCCACCATGCCGGAGATCCTGCAACATAAGCTCCAGCAGTGGTACTTGCTCCTTCCGGAGTATTAGGAGATGGTGCTGGTACCATCTGGGAATTTCTAAGCTGGTGTCCATCATCCCATCTTCCCCATTGGAAAAGGTCTCCATAAGAATTCGCATCCGCTACTGATGTAGCCACCTGTAAGCTTCCAAGGTTCTGCTGAAGCCAGATTTTTCCGTCTGCTCCTCTTACCGTAGTATAAGCAACCTGTTGTCCGCGATACATAAAACTTACACAACCAATATCACCAACACTGGCTCCAGGATCTGTATTGCTGCATGTTTGCGGATTAAGGTTCAGGGAAATTCTTTTCACCCTTGTTGTATTGTCGGAATAAGCCAAAACAAGATAATTTTGTGCCTTATCTATTGCTAAATCATTGTATTTTGCCTCTCCAGCTGAAATAAAATCACCTCCAAAAGGAACCCAGTTTTGCGAATCGTCTAATTGATAAACGGTATTTCTCAGGAAATTATCATTTTCAAAACGGCTGGCTACCACATATGGCTTTCCTGATTCTGTTACGGCTAAAGCAACATGCTGTACTCTTCCCTCTGAGAAGTTGGCATTTCCAACCTGTACCCAGGAGCTTCCGTCAAACTTTCTGACATTCAACTTCCTTCCTCCTCCAGAGTTAGAAACATAAGCAACATAGATTCTGTTTGCTCCATCTAAAGCAATATCAGCATTATACTGCTCTCCTGATGAAGAATCATCTGCTGCTGTTCCGCCTACCAGTGTCCAGTTTTGTGCTGAGCTGGCATCTGTACTGTTCTGATATACTTTTATCCCTCCGGAAACATTGCAGGTATACACCATATTATTGGTTCCTATTACCATTTCTGCAAATTCAGCACCTCCTGAAAAACCTGCATTTCCTACCTGTTCCCATGCACCTCCGGAATATTTTTTTACTGTTCCAGAACCGTAAGATCCATAAGTGAATATAATATTATCAGAAGATACCGCAGAAGCCTGATAATTTACCGAGCTGTCTGTAGCATTAGGAAGCTGAGACCATAAAGAGCCTGTAAATAAACGTACTTCCATCCCGGAGCCTGGATAACCAAGCTGATTGGTATAATAAATACTGTTTCCGTTTGGACTTATAGACAATGAGTTATAAGTGGCTGTTCCTGTAGTTACGCCTGGAACACCGCCTAAGTAAGACCATGAGCTTCCGCTAAATTTCTGAACAGAACCTTTAGCTATAGAAACATCATAATAGGACACATAATAATTTCCTGAATTGTCAATAACAAGATTATTGAAACCACTTCCTCCTGCAGATACATCCTGAATGCCTCCTACACTTTCCCATTGCTGGGCATACATATAACTTCCAGCAACGGCTAGCAATGCTAATCCTGTTCTGATTTTCCGTATTGCAAAATATAAATTTTTAAACATATGAATATTATTTTTAATTATTCTAAATTTAATTTAATTTTGCGCAAAAGTACCTCACATTATCAACCCCGAGTTATCATTTTCGAACTTTTGGTTATCCTGCGAAGGACTTTTATCTTAAGAAGTTGTACCATGGCTGTAAAAATGTGTTGTATGAGGAGTCAATCAAAAAGTGAACATTTGTTCATATCCGAGGACATCAAAATCATCATGCAGGAAGACCTTTGTTCTGATCAATCCTTCAAATCTTATATGCTGGAGGGAAAGTCAAGTTTTAATTTGATTTTCATGTTAAGTGACGGCATTAATTTAGAAGGTCATGATTGCGACACTCAGTTTTTATTCAGGAAAAATCAATATATACTTCATTATTCTTCCAAAGAAGGTGTTGCTGAATTATGGACAGAAAATCAGGAAATTCTGAGGTATCTTCACATTCAGATTAATTACCAATATATCTTTAACCTCATCAATCCAAAACTAAATCGTGAGAATGCTGAGATTCTGGAAAACATGATTCATAATAATTTTATATTCATTCATAAAGAAACGCCGCCGGATATGACGGTTGAGATGCATATGATTGTTAAAGAAATTCTTGGTTATAGCAAACGGGGAATTATGCAGAAGTTATTCATAGAAGCAAAGATTATTAAACTTCTTATCCTGATCTTTGAGCAATTTAATGAGAAAAATATTCTCGAGGATACTCCAAAAACTCCTGAAATGATTAGGAAATTCATTGATGAAAATTATCATAGAAATATAAAAGCAGAAGAGATTGGAAAATATATAGGAATGAATCAAAATGTCATCAGGAAAGAATTCAAAGCCCGATATCATACAACGATTGCTCATTATATTTCGGAGCTCAGAATGTTGAAAGCCAGGAAACTGATCACAAATAAAGAGATTATGATTAAAGAGATTGCTATTGAATGCGGCTATGAGTACCTCCAGAACTTTACCCGTGCTTTCAAAAAGAAATTTGGGGTATCTCCTGAAAGTCTGAGGACTAATAAATAGAAAAACCGCTTAATTGCTTAAGCGGTCTATATATGTTGTTTTGCTTTGATATTACTTTTTCAGAATTCAGGTGAAAAAGCAATGACAATCAATTAATGATGATGTCCGTGATCGTGAAGGAAAGGTCCGTTTCCTTTCGGCTCGTTATAGATAACTTCTACACCTTCCTGCTCAGTAATAAGCTTTCTTCTGATATCTTCAGGGTCGAAAGGCTTTACTTTTCCGAAATACTCTTTCAAACCTTCAGTTAGCCACATTGGGATTACTAATCCGAAGAACATAAAAATACACCAGAATCCTACTAAGAACATAGTAATGAAGAATATAGTCCAAAGGAACTGGTAGAACGGCCAAAATGCTGATAATATCGTTATCATTCTCTTAAAGATTTTAGGCAAAAATAGAACTTTTTTCCCTTTTACACAAAAGATCAGCGTTCTATTTTGTTATTTATTTTAATTTTAAACTAATTAGTGAGCCAGATTTGCGAAGAAATCATTGCCTTTATCATCGGAAATGATGAATGCCGGGAAGTCTTTTACCTCAATTTTTCTTACTGCTTCCATTCCTAATTCCGGGAAGTCTACTACATCTACAGACACAATATTATCTTTTGCAAGGATAGCAGCCGGTCCTCCGATAGATCCAAGATAGAAACCTCCGTATTTATGACATGCATTGGTAACATCTTTACTTCTATTTCCTTTTGCCAGCATGATCATGCTTCCACCGTGGCTCTGGAACTCATCTACATAAACGTCCATTCTTCCGGCAGTGGTAGGTCCGAAACTTCCTGAAGCCATTCCTTCCGGAGTTTTCGCTGGTCCCGCGTAATAGATTGGGTGGTTTTTGAAATATTCAGGCATTGGTTTTCCGCTGTCAATAATTTCTTTGATTTTTGCGTGAGCGATATCTCTTGCTACAATAAGAGTACCGTTCAGTTTTAATCGGGTTTTGATCGGGTATTTGGAAAGCTCGGCAAGAATTTCCGGCATTGGTTTGTTAAGGTTAATCTCAACAGCTTCTTCCAAATGTGGAGGCGTATCAGGTAAGAATCTTTTCGGATTCTGCTCTAATTGCTCCAGGAAGATCCCTTCTTTTGTAATTTTTCCTTTGATATTTCTGTCTGCGGAACAAGAAACTCCCATTCCAACAGGACAAGATGCCGCGTGTCTCGGAAGTCTGATTACTCTTACGTCATGTGTAAGGTATTTTCCTCCAAACTGAGCTCCGATGGCACTTTCCTGACAGATTTTCTGAACTTTAGCTTCCCATTCAAGGTCTCTGAATGCCTGTCCGGCCTCATTTCCTTCTGTCGGAAGATTGTCGTAATATTTTGCAGATGCTTTTTTCACTGCTGCAAGGTTGGCTTCTGCTGAAGTTCCTCCGATTACCAATGCTAAGTGGTAAGGCGGGCAGGCAGCCGTTCCAAGATCCGAAATCTTTTCTTTAATGAATTCTTCAAGAGATTTTTCGTTCAATAAGGATTTCGTCTTTTGATATAAGAATGTTTTGTTGGCAGAACCCCCTCCTTTTGTTAGGAACAGGAATTCGTAATAATCTCCTTTTTTAGCATAGATATCAATCTGTGCAGGAAGGTTAGACCCGGAATTCTTCTCATCAAACATCGTTAAAGGAACGACCTGAGAATATCTTAAGTTTCTTTTCTGATAGGTATTGAAGATTCCCTTACTTAGATATTCACCATCATCTACTCCCGTGTACACATTTTCTCCTTTTTTCCCCATTACGATAGCCGTTCCTGTATCCTGGCACGAAGGAAGAGCTCCCTCCACAGCTACTGCAGCGTTTTGTAAAAGGTTATAAGCAACGAATCTGTCATTATCTGTAGCTTCAGGATCATCAATGATTCTTCTAAGGCTTTCTAAGTGTGAAGAACGAAGCATGAAAGAAACATCTGCCATCGCTTCTTCAGCTAACAGTTCCAATCCTTTAGGATCTACTGTTAAAATTTCTCTATCACCCAGTTTTTCAACCTTTACATAGTCTGATGTAAGTTTTTTGTACACCGTATCATCTTTCTGAATAGGATACGGATCCTGATATCTAAAATCCATTCAATTTTTGTTTCTACAAAAATACGCCTCCTTTAAAAAAATATGAGTAAAATCAGTCATTTAAATTGATATTTATAATGATTATAAATTGGAGGTTTCTGAGTTTATAAGTACCTTTATAGAAGCTAAATAAACAAAGCCAAAATATTATTTATTTCATTAAACATGATACTACCAACAATTTTTTTGGCGTAAAAAATAAAAGATCATACAAATTTCAACACTATGAATTACAGAATAGAAAAAGACACCATGGGAGAAGTGCAGGTACCTGCAGATAAACTTTGGGGTGCACAGACGGAACGTTCCAGAAATAATTTCAAAATAGGACCTGAGGGTTCAATGCCGCATGAAATCATTGAAGCTTTTGCTTATCTGAAGAAGGCTGCCGCTTATGCCAATACTGATCTGGGAGTACTTCCTGTGGAAAAAAGAGATATGATCGCGAAAGTATGTGATGAAATTCTGGAGGGAAAATTGAATGACCAGTTTCCTCTGGTGATCTGGCAGACGGGTTCCGGAACCCAGTCGAACATGAATGTCAATGAAGTAATTTCAAACAGAGCACACGTCAATAATGGCGGAACATTGGGTGAAAAATCTGAAATCCACCCGAATGATGATGTGAATAAATCCCAGTCTTCGAATGATACCTATCCCACTGCTATGCACATTGCTGCGTATACCAAAGTGGTGGAAGTAACCATTCCGGCTGTTGAGAAACTAAAAAATACGTTGTCTGAGAAATCAAAAGCCTTTAAAGATGTGGTAAAAATTGGTAGAACCCACCTGATGGATGCCACTCCGCTTACTCTTGGACAGGAATTTTCAGGATATGTGGCTCAATTGGAATTCGGATTGAGAGCTTTAAAAAATACCCTACCTCATCTTTCTGAACTGGCATTGGGAGGAACTGCTGTAGGAACAGGATTGAATACGCCTAAAGGCTATGATGTAAAAGTAGCAGAATATATTGCTCAGTTTACAAAACACCCTTTTTTTACTGCTGAAAATAAATTTGAGGCCCTTGCTGCTCATGATGCGATTGTAGAATCTCACGGAGCTTTAAAGCAACTGGCAGTTTCTTTATATAAAATTGCTCAGGATGTAAGATTACTGGCATCAGGACCACGTTCCGGAATCGGGGAAATTCATATTCCTGAAAATGAACCGGGATCATCTATTATGCCCGGGAAAGTAAATCCTACCCAGAATGAAGCAATGACGATGGTTTGCGCACAGGTCTTAGGAAATGACACTACAATTTCATTTGCAGGAACTCAGGGGAATTATGAGCTGAATGTTTTCAAACCGGTAATGGCCTACAATTTCCTACAGTCTGCCCAACTGATTGCCGATGCATGTATTTCATTCAACGATCATTGTGCGGTAGGTATTGAGCCGAATCATGAGAGAATTAAAGAACTGGTAGACAAATCTTTAATGCTTGTTACGGCTTTAAATACTCATATCGGATATGAAAATGCTGCTAAAATTGCTAAGACGGCCCATAAAAACGGAACAACGTTGAAAGAAGAAGCCATTAATCTTGGTTTGCTAACTGCTGAACAGTTTGACGAGTGGGTAAAACCTGAAGATATGGTAGGAAGTTTAAAATAATGATTCTATAACTGATACAATGTAAAAACTCCGGGAACTGTTCCCGGAGTTTTTCATTTTACTGTCAAAATATATTTAATCTAATCCAATGGCCAAGCCAAATATCAATGCTTTATCATTTTTGAAATAACTGTCTTTAAAGAAGTTACTGAAATCTTTTTTAACAAACACGCTGAAACTGTTGTACGAAAATGTAATCTGTGCTCCATATACAAAAGGATTCACCTGATAGTTTCCGCGGTCTCTGGTTTCACCGTCATTTCCTTTTACAATATTGTTGGTAGACATTTTTACCCCTCCATAAACATTGGCTCCAATTTTAAAACCCGTATAATAACTTCTGTACTGGATATCCATTCCGGCATTTTTAAGTTTTGAGAAATTATACTGCATCCCAAGGGGAACCATGATATATCCGGTTCTCAATTTGCTTTTATCAAGGTTTCCGTTGTATTGCACCAAAGCGACTCCCTGATCTGCACTTCTTGTAAACAGCATATTATTATCTGCTCTTACTGTTCTCCAGGAAAATCCTAACCCGGAAATTACCGCCCACGGGCTTGTTCTGCTAAGCTGATAGTTCAGTTTCAGACCAAACTCCAGGTTATTGGCATATCCTATGTTTTTATCCAGGACATTATCCTGAGCACTGTTTGTAAGTGTCATGATTCCATAAGAGAAATATCCTGTAAAGCTTCTGCTGGGACGGAATTTTTTCAATAATTTTTCTTTAAGCTCTTCTTTAGAGGTAACATCGGTATTCAGAAGGGAATATCTTACCTGCTTTTGAATAACGTCATCCAGATCAAAGCCAAGTTCCTCAATTCTTTTATCCATTTTCTCAGAATAACGGTCTGCAATCTGAGCTTTTTCTCTGTCGAAATCCGCTTTATCAAGATTTCTTGCCTGCAAAACGACCAATTCTTCTTCCATCAGCTTTTTTTCTTCCTGAATGATGGTATTGATCTTTGCAGCATATTCTTCTACTTTTTCTTTTACAACAGGGCTTACCTCTGTATCTTTTTTAGAAGACAGGTTAATATTGAATGTCTTTTGTGCATAGAATGATGCTGAAAAAGAGCACAGCAATCCCATTACGATTAATTTCTTGATCATATTATTAATTTTTAAATTTTTACGGATATGTTATCTGGCATTCAAATCAATAGTAGCCACATTACTTCCATCCTTTGTTTTTTCGATAACATCTTTATGCTCTACTGAGAAAAGAAGTGTGGATGGGTCTACATATTTTTTCTTTTTAACCGGAGTTTTTATAGAATCGGCTTTTGCCATGAGTTTAGGATTAGAAATCTGATTGATATCCAGTTTCTTCAAAGGAAGATTTTCTTTAGGAATAAGCTTATTCTGGTCCATTGCCATAGGAGAAATAGCTTCTTCCTTATCCTGAGAAAGAGTTTTTTTCACCTCCTTTTTATCATTATTTTCAACTGCCAGCGGAACATGATTCTGAACCGGATCTTTTACAATTTCTTCTGTAGTATTTTTTCCGGTTTGTTTCACAATTTCCTGCTGAGTTTCGGAAGGTTGATTAAGAAAAAAAAGAACGCTTCCCAAGCTGAATGTCAAAATCAAACATGCCGCTACTAAAAACCAGTTCATTTTTGATTTGGAACGGTGGCTATTGTTATTCTGAAGCTCAATTTCGGACCACAGATTGCGTGATGGAGTGATTTCTCTCTCCTCAATCTGTTTTTTGATCTGAAATTCAATAGTATCTTTAGACGTTTTCATTTTTCACTTTTTTTTGTTGTTGAAAGTAGATCTTTCTTAATTTTTCTTTTGCTCTGAACAGCTGTGTTTTGCTGACAGCAACTGAAATCTGCAAAGTATCAGCAATTTCCTGGTGAGAATATTCTTCCAGCACATACAGGTTAAAAACCATTCTGTAGGCATCGGGAAGCTGATCCAAAAGCTCTTGTGCATTAAAATCACAATCAATCTCTGCTTCATGGATATCTTCATGAAAAGATTGATTAATCTCGTCCAGATAGAAAATAGTTTTATGACTTTTGATAAAATTCAGGCATTCATTTACAACAATTCTTCTTGCCCAGCTTTCCAGATTCGACTCTCCTCTGAAGCTTTCAATGTGCTTAAAAATTTTACAGAATGCTTTAATGAGACAATCTTCGGCCTGATACAAATCGCTCACATAGCTTTTGCTTACACTCAGGAATCTCTTTACATTCTGTTCATAGAAAATCTTCTGTGCAGCCGGATCCTGTTTCTTCAGGAGGTTTAACAAATCATTCTTTTTATTTCCGAACAAAAGTTTCATGCTTATGCTGTTTCTATACTAAAGACAATCAAAACAAAAAAAGGTTACAACTTGAAAAAAAATATTTTATTATTTACTACAATAAGTTGATTTTTTTTGTCCAGAGTTACAAATTCCCTCCTTTTTTTATTTCGAGAAACAAAAGAAAAACCTTTAAATAAAAAACTGAATGGCAATATTTTAATTAAAAGTACTCTGTATTTATTTTTTTCCTATATTAGAGATATAATTAATTTAAAACTAAATCCATGAAAAATCTAAAAAAATTAGATAGAGAAAATTTAAAAGTAGTATTAGGCGCGGGCTTTACATGCCTTGGTAACCTTTACTTAATAGAAGCAAACGGCTATTATGCATGCTGTACAAAACCCGATGTAGATCCTTGCAACTCTTCTGCATTTTGTCTGACTCCTGTTGGTATGTGTGATACTGGTGGTCCAGCTTAATTCTAAGCTCAATTAAAACAGTACCATGAAACAACTAAAAAAAGTTAAAAAGGCTGCCTTGAATGGGACAGCCTTTCATTTTATCCTGTGAATTCATCAAGCAAATTTCTGGTAGGAACAAAGAAAAGCGTTCCTGTAACTGCCGTGCTGAAATCTAAAATTCTGTCATAATTTCCCGGAGGATCACCTATAAACATATTCGTCAACATTTTCTTTGTGGTGGAGAATGTACTTGAATAGGCAATAAAGTAAGTTCCAAACTCATTGGTAGAAGGATTCCCAAAAGGCATATTATCTCTTACGATTTTCAATTCTTCACCGTTTTCGCCCTCGATATTAGCTAAGGCAATGTGTGAATTTGATGGTTTTACATCATCAGACATTTCAATATCATTCTCTTTTGATCTTCCGATCACTTTTTCCTGCTCTTCCGTGGATAAGCCTTTCCAGGCATCCATGTTATGAAGATATTTTTGAACAAAAAGATAGCTTCCTCCTTTATACTGAAGGTCTTCATCTCCTATTTTTCCAAAATAATCACGGTCGTCTCCATGCGGATTTTCCGTTCCGTCTACAAAACCAAGAATGGAACGTGCATCCCAGTATTTGAATCCATGAACCTCCAGAATACTTTCGCCCACTGAGCTCAATAACCTGGAAATTTCGACAGCCATATCAAAAATAAGGCTTTTATTGTCTGCTCTCAGATGAAAATGAAGATCTCCGGGAGTAGAAACTGCGGTATGTTTCGTTCCTTTTATTTCTTCAAAATTGACTAATTCTTTGGGCATTGGTGTCTGAAGTTCCAGTTTTCTCCATGCATCTGCACCAATTCCCATGACACAGCTTGCTCTGCTGTCCGGGAAACGGTTAAACACTGAATTATTAAGATTTAAAACCAAAGCACATAGTTCCTGAAAAACTTCTTTCAGCTCAGGGCTGTCATTAAGTTTCCAGACCATGAAAATAGTATTGCTGTTGGGATAATCTGTTACATTCTGTGATTCTATTGTATTCATACCTCTATTTTTGTGGTATTAAATATCCGAAACTGAAACCTGATCTGCAAAATATTGTTCCAGATCTTTCAATGTTTCCGGATTAGTCTGAATATCTTTTACCAAAAGACCTTTGTTCACCACTACAATTCTGTTGCAGACTTCTGTGGTATGGGAAAGATCATGGCTGGAAATAAGGAAAGTAACGCCATCCTGTTTTGATAATTCCTTGATCAGGTTTTTAAGCTTAATCTGGGTAGACGGATCAAGGTTAGCAAAAGGCTCATCAAGAATAATTATTTCAGGATTCCCGATAATTGCTCCTACGATTCCCACTTTTTTCTGATTTCCCTTTGAAAGATCACGGACATATTTCCCGGATTTCAGGATTTCACCATTGAAAAAATCATGAAAGGGTTTCAGGAATTCATCTACAGATGCTTTATTCTGACCTCTCAGCTCCCCGAGAAAATAAAAATATTCCTCCGGAGTAAGATATCCAATGAGAAACGTATCATCTACAAATGCTGATACTTTATTTTTCCAGGCTTCGGATTCATTGACTTTAATACCATCAATGCTTACAAATCCTGTCGTAGCCTGAATCAGATCCAGCATCAGGCTGAAAAGAGTTGTTTTTCCTGCTCCGTTATTTCCTACAAGACCAAATGTTTCCCCTTTAGGAATTTCAAGATTTTCGATATTAAGAACCGTTGCTTTTCCGTATGTTTTTGATAGATTATGTATATTGATCATGGCTTAATTTATATTTTTAAATGCATCCAAAGTGCTGTATTTCTCTCTTTTATATTGTTTTACAATGATATCGAAGATTTTCTCTCTCAGAAAAAAGCCGATAATTCCTATAATTGCAATACTTATCACTCCGCCAGTAATTCCCCATAGATATTTTGTCAGGGCAAATACTCCCATTGGGAGAAGCATTTTAGGAATCAGCAGAAGCATTGTCACTAAACTGAAACTTCCTTTTTGCCCCATTCTTTTCTCTTTTGAATTCAGGTCGATCTGATTTTTATTGAAAGCTCCGGACCACAGCGTAAATTGAGAGTTAACACCTATATTATATAATCCTGCCGCGAAGAATGTAGCATAGATCTCCCAGCCAAAGTACGCATAACAGAGAGCAATGACTACAGAAGCAGCTGTTATAATATTCATCAGCCACCATTTTGCTTTCAGATATTCTTTGTAAGGAACATTCAGAGTCATCATCAATGGAAAATAGGAACTGTCAAAAGCGGGTACGCGCTGCCCGAACAGAAACTGAAAACCACCTGTTACAAAAAGTCCCATAACCATCATCATTGCCGGAGTTTTATAGAGTGAAGAACTAAACATCAGCAATCCATAGAACAAGAACATAAAGCTTCCAAACAAAATTCCTTTGGTTACTTTATTGCGCCTCAGCATTCTGATATCATTATTGATAAATACTCCGATAACACCATATTTATTCAGGAAGGCAATATTTTCTGTTTTCCCGACTGTTTTCTTGGCTTCAAGCCCCTGATCAAGGTAAAATTCATTGCGAAGGTAGCGGAAACATACCCACCAAAGTATAACAAACAATAGAACAGGAATCAGTGCAAAGTAAGGTTTTTCATACAAGCTGAAGAAAACCAACTCAGAATAGGACAAAACCGGAACAATATTATAATACCCCAGCGCTCCTATACCCAGAAAACATACTCCTATGATGACTGCCAGCGTTTCTTTCCCATTGAAAAAGATATTGATAAAATTATTCATGTAAAGTAATGAAACCGCCCCTATAAGCCATAATAAGACTCCTGGAATGCTGTATCCATTGAATAATGCAATCAGTGAAAATGTAATAAAGAATAAGGAACTCAGCCAACTGAATGCTGAAAGAAACGTCTTAGCCAGCATATAATTGACCAATGTATTCTTCCTGATATTCATGGTAAGAAACGGCTTAATATTCTGTGTAGGGATTTCCTGCCAGAGATATTTAAGAATAAGATCAATAATCCAGGCAATGATCATGAATTTTGAAACTACCTTTAAAGGATCCTGGTGCATTTCCTCCTGAATGTAGAAAAAGGCAATAAATGCTCCACCCACAAGACATCCGATAAAGTAAAGAATTCCTATTAAACGGAGAATTTTCATGGTCAGATTGATCCCTAAAGATGTACCACGAAAAAAGCTTTTGATTTCAAGCCTAAGGAACTTTAGAAACATATTTTAGTTTTTATACATTAGTAAATATAATGTAAAATATGTTACAAATTTTTAAGAAAAAAGTGGATTTATTTAATTATCCTATAAGCTCTTTTGCCTGTGCTAAAGCTGCTTCCGTAATTTTACTTCCAGAAAGTAACTGGGCAATTTCGTTCAGTTTTTCTTCACTGCTTAATGGAATAATAGTAGATTGTGTTCTGCCGGAAATATCTTGTTTTACTACTTTATAATTATCGTTTCCTTTAGCAGCAACCTGTGCAAGGTGGGAAATAACAATCAATTGCATGTCTTCAGACATTTCTCTCATCAGGTTACCGATTTCTTCAGCTACTTTTCCTGAAACACCAGTGTCAATTTCGTCCAGAATAAGGGTTGGCAACTCATCACTTTCTGCAATAATTTTCTTTACAGCAAGCATTACTCTTGATCTTTCTCCTCCGGAAATAGCCGTTTGAATTGGTTTTAAAGGGAAGCCGGAGTTGGCCTGAAACAATAATTGAATACTTTCCTTTCCAAACTGATTAAATTCGTCAGCATCCTGCAATTCTATATCCACCTTTGCTTTTTCCAGTCCTAATTTCTTGAGAAGACTTTCTGCTTTTTTGATGAAAACAGGAACATTCTTATGTCTGTTCTTTGAAAGTTTTGAAGCAAGGCTCAGAAGTGTTTTTTCTTTTTGAGAGATCGTTTCTTCAGTTTCTTCAATCTGTAATTCTAAATCTGAGGCTCCTTTCTGATCTCCAGCCAGCTGATTTCTGATCTCAATCAGTTCATTAAGCTCTGAAACATTATGTTTAAGAAATAACGCATTGATTTTATTGTTAAGATCGGTAAGATATATCAGGTTTTCAGGATTGATTTCAACTCTTTCCGCTTCATGCTCCAACTCAGAGATAATGTCTTTAAGTTCTACAAAAGAGGTTTCCAATCTTGAATCAAGTTCAGCAAAACTGGTAGAAATTTCGGAAATTTTTGAAAGTTTACTGGTCGCTTCATTAAAGAATGACAGAATCCCTATTTCCTCCTGATGAAACCTTGACAGAATCTGGCCTACATTTTCAGAGATCATTCCTGCATTTTCCTGGATAGAAAGCTGGTTTTGAATATCCTCATAATCAACATCGTCAAGCTTGAGCTCTTCCAATTCGTTGAGTAAAAATTCTTTATAATCGCTTTCTTTATTGAATTCCGAAAGTTGGGTTTTCAGTTTTTTCAATAACAACTTCAGCGTTTGAAATTCAGAAAACTCCTGTTGATACTCTTCAATGATTTTTTTATTCTCAGAAAGCCCGTCGATAATTTTAAACTGATATTCTGAGGTAAAAAGATTGGATGTTTCAAATTGAGAATGGATATCAATCAGTTGTGAGGAAAACTCTCTAAGAATATCTAACGTTACCGGCACATCGTTGATAAATGCACGGGATTTCCCTGAGGGAAGTATTTCTCTTCGGATAATAGTCTGAAGTTCGTAGTCCAGATCATTCTCTATAAAGAATTTCTTAAACTGATTATTGAGAGAAAACTCGGTTTCCACCACACTTTTCTCTTCAGCTTTGGCGATTGATTTTACATCTGCTCTTTCACCTAAAATAAGTCGAAGAGCACCTAGAATAATAGATTTCCCCGCCCCCGTTTCACCGGTAATAACCTGTAAACCATTTTTCAATGATACTTCAAGGGTATCAATCAGGGCAAAGTTTTTAATGTAAATTCTCGAAAGCATTGATAATCCGGGTTATAATCCAATTTGAGTTTGAACTGTAAAAATAAGTTTTTTTAATGAGTTAAGAAATCGTTTTTTGACTGTTCACTCATCCATAATGCTAACTGTTTTTAAACCTGCTCACAAATCCTAGACTTTCCATTTATTCCACTTATTCTCTATATTCTTTGGTGAAAGGATGATCATTGTCTGTTTAAGATCATTAAGAATCAATCCTCCATTATTTCCGGAATTGAAAATATTGAAAATTTCATCGCTTTTGGTATCCATGAACTGGTTAAAGAAAAACGCCTGCTGGAAATTATTTTCGTACATTTTTAGTTGCATCAGGGCATCAAAAATGACTTTTTTCCCGGCAGTCTGATCCTGGTTGAAAAGATTATCTAATCCAGCTCTGTGGTAAGTATAAATGGTAGAACGTAACTGATTCCAGTTGGGGTTCATAATTTCGTTAATCAAAATAGAACGGCTTCTCGGCTCGTTGATGGTATTCCAGCCCTCATAGTTTCTGTTTTGGGAATTCTGTGCAATCTGCTGTGCTTTTGCGTACCATTGTGATCCTCCCATAGACTGGAAACTATCCGAATCAAGACCTAAAATAACATAAATATAGAAACTGATCACATCGGTAAGATTCTTCCCGGAAAATTGTCTTTCATTAAAAATAAGACTCTCATTTTCAACATATTCAAAAGCAAATCTCTGATCCTGAAGATTAATTAAAGGAGATTCATAAGTTGTATTGTACACAGGTCTTACTGCCTGAATCACAATAGATCCTTTGAATTTGTTAACATCTCTTTCTGCAATAACAATAGAAAAAGCACATTTTATTTTTTCAAAATTCTGAAGTCTTTTACCTGTCCAGCTGGTATTATTGATAAAGTCCCGGAGACTTTTCTCCAACGCTTTGTATGCCTGCTGGTTACTTCCACCCAGCTGTTGGGAGTTTACTTGCACTGTTGCCAACAGCTCCTGAGAAAAACTTTGGGTATATAGAAATAACAGAAAAAATAAACTTATAATTTTTTTCATTGTCTATTAAAAATTGAGAACGGAAATTTATTAAAATTATTTTAAAAGTTGAGCCTCAACAAAATTGAGAATATCTTTTGCTACTTCATCCTTGGATTTCAGATTGAATTCCTTCTTTTCTGTTTTAGTAAATATCTTGATTTTGTTGGTATCATTTTTAAAACCGGCTCCTTCATCGCGCAAGGAATTGAGAACGATCATATCCAGATTTTTCTTTTCCAGTTTTCCTTTGGCATTTTCTTCTTCATTTTGCGTTTCCAATGCAAATCCTACCAAAAACTGATGGGTTTTCTTTTCCCCCATTGTTTTAAGGATATCGGGATTCTTAACCAATTCTATCGTGAGGTTTTCATCATTCTTTTTGATTTTTTCCTTCGCCACTTCTTTTGGAGCATAGTCTGCCACGGCTGCACTGGCAATTCCAATATCAACACTTTCATAAAATTCAAATACTTTAGCCAGCATTTCTTTGGCTGAAGTCACTTTATAAAGTTCAATATTCGGATCATTGATGATTTGAAAACTCGGTCCTGAAATCAGAATTACTTTAGCTCCTCTTTTTGAAGCTTCTTCTGCGAGAGAGAATCCCATTTTTCCTGATGAATGATTCCCGATAAATCTTACCGGATCTATTGCTTCATAGGTAGGTCCTGCAGTAATTAAAACCGTTTTTCCTTCAAGGCTTCGGGATTGGATATCCGAACTTAAATAATGTTCTACCGTATTAAAGATAGTTGCCGGTTCTGCCATTCTTCCCTGCCCGATCAGCCCACTGGCCAGCTCTCCGTTTTCCGCAGGAATGATAATATGTCCAAAGCTTTCTGCCAGCTCCAGATTTTTTTTTGTAGAAGGGTGTGCATACATATCAAGGTCCATTGCAGGAGCTATGAATACAGGACATTTTGCAGACATATAGGTGGCAATAACAAGATTATCACACATTCCGTGAACCATTTTTGACAGTGTATTGGCCGTACATGGAGTAACGATCATAACATCCGCCCAAAGAGCCATTTCCACATGACTGTTCCATGTTCCGTTATCACTATAAAAATCCGAATACACGGGTTTTTTGGATAATGTAGACAGGCTTAGTTTTGTTACAAAGTTTTCTGCATCAGGAGTCATAATAACCTGTACTTCGGCACCTTTCTTCACAAAATCTCTGATCAGAAAGTGAATTTTGTAACCCGCAATTCCTCCAGAGACAGCGATAAGTATCTTTTTACCGGAAACACTCATTTAGTTCTAATTTTTTGGAATACTAAAGTACTTATTTTTTCCCACACAATGAGGCTTTAAAACAACAAAGGTCATAAAAGAAGTAAATTCCTTTATGACCTTGATTTATTAAAATACAGAAGATTATTTTCTTTCTTCTGTTTTTCTGAAATAAACATCATCGTTTAACCATTCTTCAATAGCAATTGAAGTTGGCTTTGGAAGCTTTTCGTAATGTTTAGAGATCTCAATTTGCTCTCTGTTTTCGAAAACCTCTTCTAATGTAGAATTGTGAACGGCAAATTCATCCAATTTGTTGTGAAGTTCCGTACGGATCTCCGCATTGATCTGCTCTGCTCTCTTTCCCATGATAACAATAGCTTCATAGATTGAACCTACTTTATCTTCAATCTTATCTTTGTCGTAAGTAATAGTATTTACTTCTGCTTTTGTATCTTTTACACTCATTTTGAGAAAATTATTTTTATTTTAAGATGGCAAATTTACGAATTATCTTTGAATTTTGAAAGTCGCTGCAGGAGGAGGTGTCTTAAGTGCTGCACTGTCCCTCTGTAACTGCATTGCTTTCTTTTCATTGCTGATTTGATCCTTGATTTGCTGTTCTGTTTTATCTTTATCTGCCAGTTTTTCAGCTTCTTTTTTCTGTTTTGCTGTTAAAGCCGCAATTCTGGCCTCAGTTTGTTTTTTAACAACTACGAAGTTCTGTTTTTCTTTTTCCAGTTTTTCTCTAAGATCTACTGCTGTTTTAGAATATTCTGTGTTGGGAAGTTCTTTCTCTACCAGCTTTGTATAAGTAAGAGCACTTTCAATACGTTCATCTTTGAGACCATATACAGACTTCATCGCCAATTCATAACGTGACTTCATGATATAGTCATAAATCTTTGAACGAAGTTTTGTACTTGGAAAATCTTCCAAAACATTTTCAAATGCTACATTGGCTGCTTTATACTCACCCATTTTGTAGTATTGTCTTGCATTTTCATAAGCTTTAAATTCCAGCTTATAAGACAATTCATCAATTAATTGGCTGATATTCTTAGATCTTTCAGAGTTGGGATAATTGTTCAGGAATTCCTGAAGTTCATTAATGGCCAATTCTGTACTCGACTGATCCAGGTTGTAATCCATAGAACCTTCATAGTAGCATAATGCAGACATATAGGCTGCTTCTTCTGCTCGCGGGTCTTTTGGAAAACTTACTGCAAAATTCTTAAACTGGTGTCCTGCCAGCTTATAACTTTTGTCGTAATAATTGGCATAAGCTGTATTGAAACCTACGTTAGGAAAATCATCTGTTCCCGCCACAAGATTGGCAAGTCTGTCGTAAAGAGCCAATGCATTTTTCCATTTTTTCTTGGCAAAATTTTCATTAGCTGCCTTTAAGATAAATTCTTTATCAGCACTTCTCATTGCTCTCTCCTGCTGACTTACACAAGATGTAATCACCGCTACAGCAAAAAGACCTAAAATATATTTTTTCATATATAAAATTCAACAGTTTTCGGATTATACAGCCGATTTACTAATTTGCAAAAATATAACTTTTTTGCCAATAGATTTTTTTTTATGAATATTTAACGTAATTTTAGTCTGCAGCGTATCCCAAAATCGCAAAAACACTTAATAAAAGATTCATTCTCACCTTTTTCTCTGCTTCTTTTGCATAGGTTTCCTCATTTTTGCTCGGAACATAGAGCTCATAGAAATTTTTATTCCTGATGACAAATAAAGTGGATCCGATGATCATGGTAAGAATGTCTTCAGGTTTGGGTGTAAAAGTAAAAACTCCTGATGCGACACCTTTTTTAATGACTTCATCCAGTTTTTTCACAAATAGCTGATAGAAATCCAGCAGTTCATCTTTCAGATTCTCTGTATGACGAAGCTCCTGGGTCACGAAACCATGAAAATAATTATACTTGAAAAGCTGAGAAACAATATATTTAATCATTTCCCGTAATTGCATTTCAGGCTTACCATCCTTGATCGTATCTGCAAATTCTGAAAAATTCTCTCTTGTTTTCAGTACTCTGTACTGATAGAGATAGGACATCATTTTCTCTTTAGAACCGAAGTAATAAGAGATCATGGCGACGTTGATATTTGCTTTGGAACAAATATCTCTTACAGAAGTTCCCTCATATCCTTTCTTGGCGATGAGCTCTTCTGCAATATCCAATATGTGAATCTGTTTTTCTGTAAATTTTTTTTTCATGAAGTGTACTTTGAGTAAAGTTAAGAAATTTTTAACACATTTATAAACGATCGTTTAATAATTTTAAATTAATTCTGAAAATACTTACTTTTGAATATGGATTTTTTTGATTTTCATCATCATAAGAAATATATAAGAAACGGAATTTACAATATGAACATTGAACAAATCCCGCCTGATTTCCCTTATTCTATTGGAATTCATCCCCAAGATATTGATGTTAACAATCTCGAACAGCAGTTTTCATGGATGAAAAGTATGATGTTTCAAAATTGTTTTGCCATTGGTGAATGTGGTTTAGATTCTTTAGTTTCTATAGATCAGAAAATTCAGGAAGACGTTTTTTTAAGACAGATCATGGTCGCTAATGAAGTCAAAAAGCCCATGATTATTCATTGTGTAAGAAAATTTTATGAGGTCATTTCTTTTAAAAAGAAAGCCGAACAGCCCATGATCATTCATGGTTTTAATAAAAAACATCAAATTGCCGAAGACCTTCTTGCCAATAATTTTTACCTGAGTTTTGGAAAAGCTGTTTTGTATAATTTATCTTTGCAGGATATTTTGAAAAACACTCCATTAGACAAACTCTTTTTAGAAACTGACAATGAAGATTTTAGCATCGAAGAATTGTATGATAAAGTTTCGGAAATAAAAGGTATTTCTTTGGAACAGCTCAATGAACAAATTTTAGAAAATTTACACTCAATAAAAAATGGATAAGTACTGGTTGGAAAGAACGGAGCTTCTGGTAAAAGAAGAAGGCTTGGAAAAATTGAACAAAGCTACTGTTTTGGTTGTTGGCTTAGGCGGCGTAGGTTCTTTTGCAGCTGAATTTCTTGCAAGAGCCGGAGTTGGCAATATGACGATTGTAGATGGTGATACCGTAGACATTACCAATATCAACAGACAGCTGCCGGCTTTACATTCCACCATTGGAAAGCATAAAGTAGAAGTGGTAGCTGAAAGACTTTTAGATATTAATCCCGATCTTAATTTAACCAAAATCAATGAGTTTCTAAATCCTGAAAGAATGGATGAAGTTCTGGATTCTGCAAAATTTGATTATGTTTTAGACTGTATTGACAGTGTAACGCCAAAACTTTGTCTGATTATCGCTGCCAAAAGAAGAAGAATAAAAATTGTAAGTTCAATGGGTGCCGGTGGAAAAACTGATCCAAGCAAGGTAATGGTAAGGGATATCAGCAAAACTGAACACTGCCACCTCGCAAGACAGGTAAGAAAAAGGCTGAAAAAAGTAAAAATTGACAAAGGAGTCCGTTGTGTTTTTGCCAATGACATCCAGGATGAGGAAAGTCTGAAAATGACTGACGGGACCAATTATAAAAGATCTTTTTACGGAACAATAAGTTATATGCCTGCCATTTTCGGGTTGTATACCGCTTCAGAAGTGATTAATCATTTATTAAATCAGGATTAAAATATTTTCTCATGTATTTCACAGATTTTTAAAACGATTTTCATGTCTTAATCTGTGAAATATGCGGGAGAAAAATAAAAAAATATATTTACATTTCGTAAATGACAAATTCCAAATATCCCAGAGCGGAAAAGCTCAAAAAAAACACAGAGATCAGTTTGCTTTTTGAGAAAGGTAAATGGAGAACAAGCGGAAACCTTAGAATTATTATTCTAAAGGATAAGCCCAACCTTTCTGTAGAAACTGCAAGATTTGGAGTTTCTGTTTCTAAGAGATATTTTAAAAGAGCAGTACACAGGAATCGTATCAAAAGGTTACTGAGAGAATGCTATCGTCTGAATAAAGATCTTTTCAGGCAAGCCTTTGGAGAAAAAACTATGGCAATGCTGTTTTGGGTTTCTTCTGAGATGCCTCCTAAATTTCAGGATGTGGAAGCACAGTTTATCAAACTCTGTGAAGCGCAGAAAAAATAATTTTTTCTTTAAAATAAAAAGATCTGTGAGACATTTTCTTGCAGATTTTTTTATTTCCCACAGATCACACAAATTTTCAGATAAGTATGTATAAAATATTTTTACGCTACAATAAACCACGAATTGCAAAGCTCGAGACTCGTATCACGTATCACTCGACCCCAAACTCAGACATTAGCAATACTCCAAATATCATATAGTTTTTGTATTTTTAGAGAAAACAATAAATCTGAAAATTAATATGTTAGATAACGTTCCCTATTTTTCTTATATCATCAGTGCATTTATTGGGATTGGATTGGCAGCTGCTACAGGCTTCCGGGTATTTCTTCCTATGTTTATTGTAAGCCTTGCCTCCTATTTCAACTGGATTCCCATGAATGAGCATTTTGAATGGCTTGCTGGTCTTCCTACACTTATTACAACAGGAATAGCCACTATCATTGAAATATTGGCTTATTACATCCCTTTTGTTGACCATTTACTGGATACTGTTTCTATTCCCATGGCAACAGTAGCTGGTTCCATATTATTTGCGAGTCAGTTTGCTGATCTTGGAACTTTCCCACAATGGGCTTTGGCATTAATTGCCGGTGGAGGTACAGCAGCTACCATCAGCTCTGGATTTGCAGGAATAAGGGCTGCTTCTACTGCGACTACCGGAGGTTTAGGAAACTCTATGGTAGGAACAACAGAGACAGCTGGTGCAGGTATCATGTCTGTTCTCGCAATGGCAGCTCCGGTAATAGCGGCCATATTTGCTCTAATCACATTAATTGTTGTTATTATATTTGGGCGGAAGGCCTGGAAAAAATTAAAAAGCACTAAAAGCAATTCTCAGAAGTTATAAAATGAAAAAGGTACTGATGAGAACAGTACCTTTTCATTTTAATTTTTACTTCTGAAGTCTTTAATATCTTTAATCTTGGATTCAAAATAGTCTTTCTTCTCAGGACTCTTTTTGATCAATATTTCAAATGCTTTTATGGCCTTTGTATAGAGTTTCTGTTCAAAATAAAGATTCGCCAATGTCTCTGTCATCAAATGTGAGATATCGTCATTCTTTTCTTTTACAACATAGGTACTTTCTTCTTTTAACTGACTGATTCTAGGATTGTTTTCAATAAAGGTTTCAATAGCCTTTTCTTTAATTTCTGACTTTTCCTTTACAATTTCTTCTGTTCTGCCAATCTTAAGCCAGCTCTGCCACGTATTGATAAAACCTGGAACATTGCTGTCTATTGATGATGGAGTAGTATTTTTCATAGTAACCTCCTGTACTTTTTCTACTACAGGTTCTTCTTTCTTTTCTTCAACCTTAAGGGTAGAAATATCGGTTCCAAAGAATGAAACATTCATTACGGGAACATCTTCTTTTAAAGTTTCTGTTACCGTTTTTTCTTCTTCAGTTGATTCACTTGGGGCAGCATTATCATCTTCAGTTTCTGAAGTCTCCACTACTGGCAAAACTTCTTCCTTAACAGCTTCTGTAGATTGTGTCTCTTCAGTAATACCTTCAGACTCAGTAACAGGAGCTGCTTCCACTACCAGAGATTGTATTTCGGGAGCTGATGCTTGTTCAGGTTTACTGATTAAAGAATCTGGCATATTGGATTCCACACTCATCGGTTTCCATGCAGACTGTACTTCAGAGGTTTCTTCTATCTTTTCTTCAGCCAACTCAGAATTAGTCTCTTCTACAGGTAATTGATTTTCAATAACTCCTTCCTGTACAGGTTCTTCTTTTATTTCTTCAGGCTTATTGTCACTGGTTGACCAGAAATGAAAGTTTTGAGTATCAGCGAAGCTAATTTCATGATCCTCAACTGTTTCAGGCTCTACTTCTTCCTCTTGCTGAGCAAGTTTAGTTTCCTTCATTTTTTTCTCAACCTCTTCAATCAGGCGTCTCATTTCCTCCTCATGTTTATTGATGTTCGGTTGGGAAATTTCAACAGTCTCCATTATTTCTTCGCTGTTAGCCTGGATTTTAACGTCTGGCATAAATGAATCTGTTCCATGGAAACTTACTTCCGCATCAGATATTTCCACTGAAGGCAATCCTTCATTACCATTTTCTTCTTTTACACCAGAAATCGGATCTTCGTCGATAATGGTTTCCGGTGTAAAGTCTTCTCCGGCTTCTGCTTCAGCTTGTATTTTTTCCTGGTAAGCAGATTCTTCCTCAGAAACCAATTCAGTTTTATGGCCGGATTCCTCTTTTACAGGCTCTTCTTCTGCTGCTGCCTCACTATTTATTTCTGATAATAAAGGTGCTACTTCATGAAAACTGGTATTTCCTTCTTCTTCAATATTGTCTTCCTCTTTTTCTGAAGAAATCTGATCTTCGCGAATGATAGTTTCTGCTGTAAGCGCCTCTCCATCATTCTCCTTAGTTTCAACTTGTCCGGATTCTACTTTCTCCTGAACCGGTTCTTCAACTGTAGACTCAGTCTTCTGGGTTACCAGAGTTCCAGATTCAAGGGTAGATTCAATATCTATGGTTTCAGAATTTTGCTCATCCAGGAAGTTTTCTTCTCCTTCAAATAAAATTCTGTTTCGTTCACCGTTTACATAAATGTGTTTAACTTCCTGTGCGGTTGGTAAGACACAAGTACTTTTCTCCTCTTCCAAAGGTTTTTCCAAAGAAACTTCTTCTTCTCTTCTGATGGGGAAGGATTGGATCTTTGGAGTAAATTGGGCAGGTTTTTCAATTGTTTTAGAAGGTTTCTTTTCTTCCACAATTTCGGGTTTCACCTCCTGTCTGATCTTTCCGTTGATCAGCTGATATAAAATCTTTTTATCAGTAGTATATGCAGCCGTTACAGAAAGTTCCTTCTGATAGTTTTCTTTTTCATACAGATGCACTCCATACAGATGAAGCGCCCTGATATTCTGAATATAAGGAAAAGTGTGAATCTCTTCTTTCAAAAGACCAAGGTCTTCTAACTGAATATTTTTCGGATTTTTTATTAATTCTAAAACTCTCGGATTCATCTTACCAATTCGCTACAATGTCGTTAAATATTTTATTAATAATTCTATCTGTTACCAGCTTTACCTGCTGGTCTTCGATCTGACTTAGGGATACATCACTGTTGAAAGCGGCTTCATCAGAATATGTTCTGTCAAAACTTGCATCCGGATGAATTTTATTTTCATAATGTACCTTTACTGTAATCGTAAGTTTATTCTGTGCCTGCTGAATCACTCCTCCAGAAGGGTTGGTCTGGGTATTGGAGCTGATGGTGGTAGGGGTAATGGAATAGTCTGTAATTTCTCCTTCAATCAGGATATCCGGATTTTCTTTTGTTCCTTTCAAAGTGGTTCTCTGAAGGAATCTGTTTTGAATCGCTGTAGAAAACTGTTGTGATAATGCAGGGTTTACAAGAGGAGCATTATTGGGAAATTCATTAATCTGAACTGTTTTCTCATCTGTAAGAGACGATCCTGTAAAGCTGTAGCATGAATTTAAAACTCCAAGCAATGCAAAAAGCACTCCCGTTAACAGTGATTGTTTCAAGCTGATATTGTTAATTTTAAAGTTCATTTTTAGATCCAATTTCAATAATTTCATCATACTCAATTTGTTGAATAGCATCTTCATAAGCAAAATAATTTGCTGTGTATAAGAATGGTAAGGTAAGAAAAATTCCTATCCCGCAAGCAACAATACCAATCTGGGACAAAATACTTACTACCAATGAGAAAAGAAAAATTGACAATAGATTTCCCTTGCTCATAATTTTAGAAATATTCCAGGCTTCTTTTACTTCTTTGATTCCTTTAAGACTGATTAACGGAATAATATAAAAGCCTTTTAGAACAAAGTAATATATAGCTGCTATTATTAAAAATATATAAGGAAACATAAAAAGTCCTACCATCGGATTGGGCTCATCCCTTCCGGAAATTGCTCCTGATATACCCAGCACAGCAAATAACGGGATATAAAGCAATAAAACACCACCAAAAACAATTAACTGCAACATAAAATAAGGCATGAAATCTTTGAAATCAAAAATATCTCCGGGACTTGCCGGCTGGTTTCTGTTCAGCCTCTGAAGGTATTTGTATAAATTACCCATTGCTAATAATCCACAGAATGGAATAATAGACATGATAAAGCATACTAAAAATGCTATAAAAATATTCCCGAAATCTTTCTTTAAAAGTTCGAAACCTTTGTTTATATATTCTCCGAGTTTAAAATTGATCGGCTTGGGTGTTAAATTGACTTTCATTATTTATGTTTTGCTAATCTTCCAGGTTATATTGTTTTATTTTTCTGTATAAAGTTCTTTGGGAGATTCCCAACTCATCTGCAGCTCTGTTCCTACGTCCTTTATGCTTCTCCAAGGCCTTGATAATCAAATCTTTTTCATTGTTCTGAAGAGAAAGAGATTCTGGTCTGTTTTCCTCAATTTCGATATCTTCAATATCTTCATAACTATCATCAGGACTAGAAATAATTGTTGGAGTCTGAACTGCCGGAGTATCGTTATTATTATCAAAATATAACAAAGATCCGGAATTCACCTGCGGCTGACTTTCAGGGGTATAAATCCTGTTGATCAGGTTTTTCTCATGGTTGCTCAGATCTGCTGTTCCTCTGTTCTTGATCAGTTCCGAAGTTAAGGATTTTAAATCATTAATATCATTCCTCATATCGAACAGAATTTTATACATGATCTCTCTTTCACTTCCGAAATCATTTTGTTTTGGAGTGCTTTGCGTATTGACCACCATTGGAAGATGGGTTTCCATAGGAATATACTCGGCAAGCTTCTCAGCAGTGATATTTCTGTTTCTTTCCACAACGGTCATCTGCTCTACTAAATTTCGTAGCTGGCGGACATTTCCCGGGAAAGAATAACTTTCTATATAATGAACAGCACTCTGCTCCAGCTCCAGTTCCGGCATTCTGTATTTTTCTGCAAAGTCAATTGCAAATTTCCTGAACAGCAAATGAATGTCTCCTTTTCTTTCTCTCAAAGGTGGCATATCAATCTGAACAGTATTCAAACGATAATACAAATCCTCACGGAATCTTCCATCGTGGATAGCTTTCATCATATTAACGTTGGTAGCTGCGACAATTCTCACATTGGTTTTCTGCACTTGTGAAGAACCTACTTTCATAAATTCACCACTTTCCAGCACTCTTAAAAGACGAACCTGAGTTTGTAGAGGAAGTTCTCCTACCTCATCCAAAAAGATGGTTCCGCCGTCTGCTACTTCAAAATATCCTTTTCTTGTAGCTGTAGCTCCTGTAAAAGCTCCTTTTTCGTGTCCGAATAATTCTGAATCTATGGTTCCTTCCGGAATGGCTCCACAGTTTACAACGATATAAGGCTGATGTTTTCTTCTGGATTCTGAATGAATGATTTTCGGAATAAATTCTTTCCCTACCCCACTTTCTCCAATCACAAGTACAGAGATATCTGTAGGTGCAACCTGGATAGATTTTTCGAGGGCACGGTTAAGTGCAGGAAAGTTTCCGATAATTCCGAAACGGTTTTTTATGTTTTGTAGCTCGTTGCTCATAAGTAAATTTTTGATTATTGACTGAATGTTAATCTTCTACAGCTCTTCAATCTGTTGTCTGTAGACTTTGTTAAAGTGATGAGTGTAGACATCTTTCATGGTCTTCCCTTCATCATACGTTTGTAAGGCTAACATTTTTAAATCCAAATAATCTTTGTTTCTGATCTTAGAAACTTTACTTTTAAAGTATATATTCTCAGCAAAGTCGTACTCTTTGCTTTGTTTTTCAAAATTTTCCAGGGCTCTGTCGTATCTTCCCAGCTCGAAATAGGTAACTCCCAGCTGATAATGATCGAACATTCCCTTCACATAACCTCTGGTAGCCAGAAGCCTTTCTATAATCCCTGCTGCTTTTTCTTTCTGTCCTAAAGCACTGTAGGACAAAGCTCTTACTACGTCCAGGTTATAGTCTCCGTTCTGAGATCTTCCTAAATCTCCGGGCTCATATTTTTTTAACCCTTCTAAATCCTGAATTGCCCCTTTATAGTCTCTCAAAAACTGAAACTTTGTCCAGCCTCTGTAACCAAGGTGCATTTTAGGGTCTAAAGCAACTGCTTTATCTATTAGAATCTTCCAGGTTATGAAGTCCCCGTTTTTAAGATATGGAACTGCTTTTTCCATATAAGCATAGGAAAAATCGGGACACAATTCAATGTCTTTATCGAAAGCTTCCTGAGATTCTGCTAGACCTTGTAAATCTGAAGCCCAGTTGTATAACTCACACGCCTTTTTACAGTTCTCACCCTCTACTGCATTACAGTTGACCTGTGCAATAGTATTGGTGTAAACGATAAGTAACAAAAAGCTAAGGTAATACCTCTGAAACTTTTCCATTTTTAATTTTATAGGTTGAATAATGATAGTAAACTACTTTTAAACCTTCTATCTCTTTCAGACCTGGGCTCATATACCATAATCTGAACAGTACTGTCTTTCCTTCACAATTTACTAAAAATCTTACGGTAATATACCCGTTGATCTTTTTTTAAGAATATATATTTTCTTTTTTTAAGTTTTTCAGTGATGGTAACTTAATTTTATTCTACTGTCCTCCCTAAAAGCGTGCCTTGCGTATTATCATACACAAAAACGTTCACAATGTCACCTATTTTCTGTCCTTCCAGTTTATCGAAGACACATACCGCATTCTGAGAGTTTCTTCCTTTCCACTGATTTTTGTTCTTCTTGGAAATTCCTTCGATAAGGATCTGGTGCTCTCTTCCTACATAAGATTTCATTCTTTGTTTTGAAAGCTCACCCTGAAGGGCAATAACCTCAGCAAGACGTCTTTGTTTTACATCAGCCGGAATATTATCTTCCATTTTCTTGTGCGCCGGTGTTCCCGGTCTTTCTGAGTAGGCAAACATATAACCGTAGTCATATTCTACTTCTCTCATAAGACTTAAAGTATCCTGGTGATCCTCTTCTGTTTCATTACAGAATCCAACGATCATATCCTGAGAGAATGCGACTTCCGGAACAATTTCTTTTGCTTTTCTGATCAGATCAAGATATTCTTCACGGGTATGCTGTCTGTTCATCGCTTCCAGCATATTATTGCTTCCGCTTTGTACAGGAAGGTGAACATATTTACAGATGTTGTGATGCTTTGCCATCATTTTGAATACATCCAGACTCATATCCTGAGGATTTGAAGTAGAGAATCTGATTCTCAGCTCCGGAACGGCTTTAGCCACTAAATCAAGAAGCTGAGCAAAATTAACGGCTGTTGCTTTCTGCATTTCAGAAGCTTTGGCAAAGTCTTTTTTAGGACCGCCTCCATACCAAAGGTAAGAGTCTACGTTTTGGCCTAAAAGGGTGATTTCTTTATATCCGTTATTGGCAAGATCTTTACATTCTTCAATAATAGAGTGCGGATCACGGCTTCTTTCTCTTCCTCTGGTAAAAGGAACCACACAGAATGTACACATATTATCACAACCTCTTGTAATGGTAACAAATGCGGTAACACCGTTTCCACCTAAACGAACAGGATTGATATCGGCATAAGTCTCTTCTTTGGAAAGAATAACGTTGATGGCATCTCTTCCATCATCAGTTTCTTTTAAAAGGTTCGGTAAGTCTCTGTACGCATCCGGACCTACAACAAGGTCAACCAACTGCTCCTCTTCCAAGAACTTGGTTTTCAATCTTTCTGCCATACATCCTAGTACACCAACCGTCATATTCGGTCTTTCTTTTTTCAGATTTTTAAACTGAGAAAGACGCATTCTTACAGTCTGTTCTGCTTTTTCACGGATGGAACATGTATTTAAAAGAATCAGGTCTGCTTCTTCAACTTTCATCGTTGTATTATAGCCCTGTTCATTAAGAATGGATGCAACAATCTCAGAGTCAGAGAAGTTCATCTGACAACCATAGCTTTCTAAAAACAGTTTTTTAGAGTTCTCCGGTTTTTCTGCAATAGCAAAAGCTTCGCCCTGTTTTGTTTCGTCTATATATTTTTCCTGCACGATAATCAATTTAAGGTCCGTAATTTAAAATTACGAACGAATAAGTTTGCAAAGATACAAAATATTGTGACAGAATGTCAGGAGATTATCTGTATCTGTTATCATGGAAATTTTGATCCATTATTTTATCCTGATCTTCCAACTCTCTCTGTAGATCAAATTGTTGAAAAATTGGTTGAGTAATTTTAGCTCTAATTGGAATATTATTAAATGTAGCAGGATTCCATTTTCCTTTTATTCTAGACAGACTATTGATGATATCTTTCTTTTCATAGTCAAAAAAATCACCTTCAATCTTGAAATCCTCCATTTCGCCATTCTCATTGACAACAAATGTCAACAAAGCTCTTTTGTCTTCGTTTTTCTTTACGAATCTTTCAAAAATAGACTTAACCTCAAATCCAAAAGCTTTTATTCCTTTTTTAAAAGTTGGGCCTTTCTTTTCATTTTTGCTTGGATCATCTTTGGAATTAACTAAATAAAAAGGATTTATTTCAAATTTGGCAATGGCTCCAATAAACTTTCCGTTTACTTTTGCCGGCATCCATTTTTTGAGATGGGGAATAATTTTACGGCTGAAATCAAATGCGCATTTATTTTTTTGAATTTCTAAAGTATCAAAATCTTTAACATAATTGATCGTTGAGTTTTCATGCACAAGAATCTGTACATTATACCGTTCTTCGCTTTTTTCGCAAGGCAACAACTTTTTCTCTTTAACAACCATTACCATCTCCTTAGTTAATTGATTTACACCTCCAACGTAAAAATCTTGGCCATAAGGATATTTATCCAAAACTTCATTTTGAGCAAAAATTAATTTTGTTGCAAAGAAAGTAATAAACAACAAAATTTTTTTAATCATGGTCATGTTTCATCTTATTTCTTTTTTCAGATCTTAATTGATCTCTTCACTAAATATCTCCCTGTGTTTAAATTTTGAAAAGAAAACCTTTGCATCTAATCAATATCCACAGACATTGAAGAGAAGTTCATTTTAACCTTGATCTGTGAAGCTACAGGCTGCCCGCCACAAGAGGCCGGAGTCCAGTTTTTCTTGATTCTTCTTACTACATATTGCATATCGTCAAAAAAAACTTCACTGTTCTGTACTTTAGGCATTCCTTTCACATCTACTACTTTTCCTTTAGCATCAAGCACTAAGGTAAATGTAAAATCTCCAGTCAAAGCATAGAAATCTGAATTCAGATATGCATACATATATTTGTTGAGAATTTCTTTATAGGCCGCGACACCTCCTTCGAAAGCAGCAGGTTTAAAATCATTACATTTTACAGCCACCTGCATAAAAGGTTCTTTGATATCTATTTTCAGAACATTTTTATTGCTTTCCCTGATAAAAGAATCATCACGGTCTTCCTGATCCTGCGCCAATGAAAAATTCATTACACATAAGGCTAAAAATAAAAATATCGTTCTCATAATTTTGTATACTAAATAATAGACAAAGGTAAATATTTAGCTTATTTATAAACAATAAAAACTTCACGCAAAGCATGAAGTTTCAGAATTTAAATATTGCGAATTCAATACGAGTTTTGAATTCATTATTTTTTAATCTTACAGTAACCCTTTAATGTGTTTATAATTACTTTTTACGGTTTCAAAAACCTCATCCATTTTACCTCCAAGCATCAGCTGGGCCATAGACTTTGTCATTCCCATAATCTGATCAAATTCAATCTTAGGAGGAAGGGCCAGTGCATTAGGATTGGTGAAAATATTCAGAAGATAAGGTCCGTTGTGATCCAGACATTCTTTGATGGCACTTTCTACTTCTTCGGGAAGATGAACATTTTTTCCCGGATAGCCCATCGCATGTGCTAACATGGCAAAATCCGGGTTAATCATATCGGTTTCATTATCTGGCATCCCGCCAACTTCCATTTCCAGTTTTACCATTCCCAACGTTCTGTTGTTGAAAACAATTAGTTTCACAGGGAGTTTATACTGAAAAATAGTAGCCATATCCCCTAAAAGCATGGATAGTCCACCGTCTCCACATAGAGCAATTACCTGTTTCTCAGGATGCGCTAAAGCTGCTCCGATAGCCATTGGCATTGCGTTAGCCATTGATCCATGATTGAATGAACCCAGCATTTTCCTTTCGCCTGTTCCTGTAATAAATCTTGCTCCCCATACACAGCACATTCCGGTGTCTACCGTAAAAATAGCATCATGCTTAGCAAGTTTGTCTAAAGTATGGGCCACATATTCCGGCTGAATAGCATTCTCTTTTCCAGAATCTTTCACATACTCCAACTGGCTTTCTTTCACTTTATCATAAAATGCCAGCTGCTCGTTCAGGAAATTAACATCAGTTTTTTCGTCAAGTAACGGCAATAATGCTTTGATGGTTTCTTTGACATCCCCGGCAAGTCCTAGCTCGAGTTTTGCTCTTCTTCCCAATCTTTCAGGACTTTCATCAATCTGGACGATTTTATTTTTTACAGGCATGAATTTCTGATAAGGAAAATCCGTCCCCAGAAGAATGACGAGATCAGCTTCATGCATGGCGTGATAGGCTGAAGGAAATCCTAACAGACCTGTAAGTCCCACTTCATTTGGATTATTGGGCTGAATAGCCATTTTCCCCCTAAATGAATATCCTACGGGCGCTTTTAACAGATTGGACAAAGCAACCACTTCATCACGGGCTTCAGCAGCGCCTATTCCGCAATAGATTGTTACTTTTTTACTATTATTTATCAGTGTTGACAAGCTTTTCAACTCCTCATCCGAAGGTCTTATGACAGGATTTGTTTTAAAGATTTGAGTGGAAGTAGAGCCTTCTTCGGCATCTAATTCAGAAACATCTCCCGGAAGACCTATCACCGCAACTCCTTTTTTGGAAATTGCATGTTGGATAGCAGTCTGTACAGTTCTCTGTACCTGCTCTGGCCGGGTAATCATTTGATTATAGTAACTACAGTCGTCAAACAGTTTTATCGTATTGGTTTCCTGAAAGTAATCCATGCCCATTTCATCACTGGGAATGGTGGAAGCAATGACCAGCATTGGAACATGAGAGCGATGAGCTTCATAAACTCCATTGATCAGATGAACGTGTCCGGGACCACAGCTTCCGGCACATACAGCTAACCCATCAAGCTCCGCCTCTGCAGCGGCAGCATAAGCTCCTACTTCTTCATGTCTTACATGAATCCATTGGATACTGCTTTTTTTGACTGCAATATTCAGATGATTAAGACTGTCGCCTGTTACAGCATAAATTCTTTTCACATTGGCATTTTCGAGCATTTCAACAATCTGCTCTGCGATGTTTTTTGCCATAATTACTCTGTTTTGGTGATTGTTTTTAGATGAAAATAGTATTTGAGAAGAAGAAAATCTTCCTATCTCTATCAAATTTAACGAATAAAGTTGAGACTCTATCCCTAACGCAATGTTAAAAACTTGTAATTTAATTTTGATTTTTTTCTATTCAAACCTCACGGGTTTTCAAAACCCGTGAGGTTTAATATTCCGCTGTAAAACAAAACAGCCACCTAAAAGGCGGCTGTTTATATTATATGTGGATTTTACATCACTATTTCAATCTGATTTCTCAACAGATCTTCAAACTCATCTCTTTTACGGATCAAATGAGCTTTTCCGTCTAAGAACAATACTTCAGCCGGTTTTAATCTTGAGTTGAAGTTTGAACTCATTTCAAAACCATACGCTCCTGCATTGTGGAAAGCAAGGATATCTCCTTCTCTTACTTCATTCAGTTTTCTGTCCCATGCAAAAGTATCGGTTTCGCAAATATTTCCTACAACAGTATAAATTCTCTCTGCTCCTTTTGGGTTAGAAAGGTTCTCAATCATGTGATAAGAATCATAGAACATCGGACGGATCAAATGATTAAATCCGGAGTTCACTCCAACAAAAACAGTAGCCGTTGTCTGTTTAATTACATTAGCTTTCACCAATAAATATCCGCTTTTCCCAACTAAGAATTTCCCAGGCTCAAACCATAATTCGAATTTTTTTCCTGTAGATTTTGAAAATTCAGAAATTACTTTCTCTACTTTTTTACCTAATGTTCTCACATCAGTTTCTTCTTCACTGTCCTGATAAGGGATCTTGAAACCACTTCCCATATCCAGATATTTCAGATTCGGGAAATGCTCAGAAAGCTCCAGCATAATCTCCAATGCCTGAAGAAATACGTCCGGATCTTTAATTTCGCTTCCCGTATGCATGTGAAGTCCTTCAACATTCAGGTTGGTACTTTTCATCACTCTTTCAATGTGACGAACCTGGTGAATGGAAATCCCGAATTTACTATCGATATGCCCCGTTGAGATTTTATAATTACCCCCAGCAAAAATATGTGGGTTGATTCTTACTAAAATAGGATAAGTGTTCCCGTATTTATTCCCGAATTGCTCAAGAATAGAAATGTTATCAATGTTAATATGAACTCCAAAAGTCATTGCTTCTTCTATTTCGGCCAGGTCAACACAATTGGGAGTAAACAATATCTTTTCTTTCGAAAATCCTGCCTTCAACCCTAGTTTAACCTCGTTAATAGATACACAATCCAAAGATGCACCCAGGTTCTTGACATATTTAAGAATATTGATATTCGTTAAAGCCTTCGCTGCGTAGAAGAACTTCGTATGTTTTAAAAATGAAGAGGTAAGTTTTTCATATTGAATTTTGATGGACTCCGCATCATAAACGTACACTGGTGTGCCAAACTCATTGGCAATCTTTAATAATTCTTTTGAATTCATAATTTCATTTTAACATAAAAAAAGGCAGATTCTTCAGAAAAGAGCCTGCCACATTGATTATTTTTTATGCAAGACAACTCTTTTAAATATTCCAAACCTTAGAGAACTTTACAGCTCCCTTTTTTCCAGTTTTATTTTGTTTAAAATTTTGCATTGCTTGTATTTATTTTTTGCAAAAATACTATTTATTTTTTACTTTTTGAAAATTGATTGTACAACCATTGTCTTCAGAAGACAACTTGTAACGTATAGACACTCTTTTACTTCGGTAACGGTAATGTCTCAAAATCCCCACGAAGAAGAGCCAACTGCAGTTCATTATTCAGATCTGTGGAAGATAACGGAAGATCAATTTTCAACTTAGCCAGCTTACTCAGTGTCTGAATCTGCGTAAACAGCTCATAGAATCCAAAGGAAACCAATTTCCCGTTTTCTATGATTAAAAATAACTTTTCTCCTAATTTTCTTCCTGGTCCAAGCCAAAGTTCATTTCTTTTTCTGAATTCAATTTTTTGTTTCAAGACAGAAAAATCTTTAAATTCTTCCTGAGAACCAATAAACTGAAGAGCTTTTGTTCCCTGGGTAAATGACCTGAATTTCAAGACTGGCTTCTCTGTTTTATTGAGCTTATTTTTCTCAACCACATATTTATTATTCCTGAAATATAGTCCGAAAGGTAAAACTTCTTTCTTTTTAATATTCTTGGAATTCAGTATCAGTTTGGCAATAATATCTGTTCCGGTAAGTTCAAAATTAATCTGCTCAACATCTTTCTGAATCTGTTCCCATTTTTTTGATTTGGAATTGAAAACCTTTTTGGAAAATTTGTTGATATCCTGAACATAATCAGAAAACATAATACGTCCACCTTCATCCTGAAAATAGACAAAACCTTTATCATTAGGAAGATCTTGAGTCAGCTCTTTGATCTTATTGATATACGTTTTGGCGTTAGACTCATCATGCTGCTTCTGAATGATCTCATTTTCGGTATCCTTTGAAATCAGAAGCTTGAAAAGTTCTAAGGTAGCTCTTGCATCACCTTCCGCCCTGTGATGGTTATTCAATGGAATACCTAATGATTTCACCAGTTTTCCCAAGGAATAACTTACCTCATCAGGAATCAGTTTTTTTGTTAACGGAATTGTATCTAAAGTATTGATTTTAAAATCATAACCAAGCCTTTTGAATGACTGGCGAAGCATCCTATAATCAAAATCAATATTATGCCCCACCAAAGTTGTATTTTGAGTAATTTCTATCACTCTTTTGGCAATTTCATGAAATTTCGGAGCAGTTTTGACCATTTTCGGGGTAATACTGGTCAGTTTTTGTACAAAAGGAGTGATATCACCTTCAGGGTTTACCAGAGATATAAACTGGTCTATAATTTTCTGACCGTCATATCTGTAAATGGCGATATCTATAATGCATTCATTTCTATAACCTGCACCATTACTTTCTATATCTATAATTGAATACATGAATGTTTTAACTGCTGTTTTTCTGGTTTAATATTTAAAACCGACGCTTTATTCCCCAATAAAATACGGTCTTATTTTTCTTTATTAAGTAAAGATAACCTGCTAAAATAACAAAAAATATATCAAAATACAGCAGATTGTCTTTCAAAATTATCTTCTTCTGCCTCCCAGACCGAACATTCCGAGAATAGCTTTTGCTCCTTCTCTCATTAATGTAGAGGTAAAAGTACGGCCAGCTTTACTTTGCAATACCTGTTCAAACATTCCAGGTTCTTCTTTTACCGGCTTTGCCTTTTGGTTAGGTGACGGGTTTTGTGCAGCCTGTTCCATCCTATTGGTAAGCATTTCATAAGCAGATTCTCTGTCAATTGCCTGCTCATATTTTGCAACAAGTGCTGATCTTGAAGTCAGATCAGAGATTTCCGCGTCATTCAAAACATCCATCCTTGATTCCGGAGAGATCAGATAAGTATGTACTAATGGGGTAGGAATTCCTTTTTCATCAAGTGCTGTAACAAATGCTTCTCCGATTCCCAAATTCTGGATCAGGCTGGAAGCATTATAATATTCTGTGGTAGGATAGTTTTCAACGGCTTTGGTAATTTCTTTTTTATCTTTTGCCGTAAAACCTCTTAGAGCATGTTGTATTTTTAATCCTAGTTGGGAAAGTACATTTTCAGGGACATCACCAGGAATCTGGGTAATAAAATAGATCCCCACTCCTTTGGAACGGATCAGTTTTACCATCGTTTCAATTTGTGAAAGAAGGGCCTTGGAAGCTTCATCAAAAATCAGGTGGGCTTCATCAATGAATAATACCAATTTTGGTTTCCCGCTATCTCCTTCTTCCGGAAATGTCATATAAATTTCTGCAAAAAGAGAAAGCATAAAAGTGGAGAAAAGCTGTGGTTTGTTCTGGATATCTGCTACTCTTAAGATATTAACCACTCCTTTTCCGTCTCTTGTTTCCAGCAAGTCATGAACATCAAAGCTTAGCTCACCAAAGAATCCTGCCGCTCCTTGTTGTTCCAGAGCTACAATAGATCTTAAAATAGCTCCCAAAGATGCTGATGCAATAGATCCATAATTAGCTGCAAGTTCAGCTTTTCCCTGTGCATTATCCGTCACGTACTGCAGTACTTTCTTCAAATCGTTAAGATCAATCAATGGAAGTCCTTTATCATCACAGTATTTGAAAACTATAGACATGATACTTTGCTGGGTATCATTCAATTCAAGAATTTTGCTTAATAAAACAGGCCCAAATTCTGTAACCGTAGCTCTCAATTTTACACCTTTTCCTCCGGAAATACTCATGAGTTCTACTGGAAAACCTTGTGGATTATAAGGAAGCTGTGTTTTGCCATACCTTTCTTCAATGATAGGATTCATCTGACCTGCTTCTGCAATCCCGGAAAAGTCTCCCTTAATATCCAGAACCAAAGACGGAATTCCTGCGTGAGAAAGCTGTTCTGCAAACACCTGTAACGTTTTTGTCTTACCGGTTCCGGTAGCACCGGCAATAAGACCGTGACGATTTATGGTTTTCAGAGGAATGGTTACATTGACTTCTGTCACCACTTCGCCATCCAACATTCCTTTTCCTAATATTATATGCTCTCCTTTTGGAGTATATCTAGCGTTAAGTTCTTCAATAAATTGTGTTTTGTCTGCCATTTGATCGCTTTTTTAACTTATAAATATAAAATTTTTTGTAAAATATGTAAAGATATTTTCTGAAGAACTTCTCTCCGCTTCTTTCGAAAATAAATTTGTCCTTCAATAATCAAATTTTAAACCACGATCATTATTTTTTTTCTGCCAGGAAGGATATAGGAACTAAACATGATATAAAACAGCATTTACCATTATCTTTATGTAAGGCATTCTTTTTGCTGAAAAAACAACATATACTAAACGTACGTTTAACAAAGTATTGAAAGAAACTATCAATGGGATTTAACATTTCATTTAGAATTGATCTAATACTTCGTATCTTTAACTCATTAAAAAAAGACCCCAATGAAAATTGAACAAATATATACGGGCTGTCTGGCTCAGGGTGCCTATTATATTGTATCAGAGAATGAAGCTGCCATTATTGATCCGCTAAGAGAAGTAAAACCTTATCTGGATCGTCTGGAAAAAGACAATGTCACTTTAAAATATATTTTTGAAACTCACTTCCATGCAGATTTTGTATCAGGACATTTGGATTTAAGCAACAAAACAGGTGCTCCTATTGTATATGGACCTACCGCTGCTCCGGAATTTGACGCTATTATTGCTGAAGACAATCAGATTTTTGAGATCGGAAAAGTGAAAATAAAGGTCATGCACACTCCTGGGCATACGATGGAAAGCAGTACTTACCTTTTAATCGATGAAAATGGTGTTGAAACTGCAATCTTTACTGGTGATACGCTGTTTTTAGGAGATGTTGGAAGACCGGATCTTGCCCAGAAGGCAACTAATCTTACTCAGGAGGATCTTGCTGGAATTTTGTATGACAGCCTTCAGAGCAAAATCATGCCATTGGATGACAGCATCACTGTATATCCAGCTCACGGAGCCGGATCTGCTTGTGGAAAGAATATGCAGAAAGAGACAGTTGATATCTTAGGAAACCAAAAGAAAACCAATTACGCTCTTAATCAACCGGATAAAGAGTCTTTCATCAGAGAAGTTCTGGATGGCTTAACAGCTCCTCCAAAATATTTCGGGATGAATGTCGCTTTAAATAAAGGTGGCTATGAAAGTCTGGACGTTGTGATGAACAAAGGATTGCAGCCTGTAACACCTGAAGATTTCGAAGCTCTGGCAGAAGAAACAGGAGCATTAATTTTAGATACAAGAGGAGCTGCGGATTTCCATAAAGGATTTGTTCCCAACTCTATCAATATAGGACTGAAAGGTGATTTTGCCCCATGGGTAGGAACGCTTATTGTAGATGTAAAACACCCTTTATTATTAATTACTGATGAAGGAACTGAAGAGGAAGTAATCACAAGACTGAGCCGAGTAGGTTTTGACAATGTAATTGGTTACCTGAAAGGCAGTTTTGAAGCATGGAAAAATGCAGGTAAGGAAACGGATGAGATCAAAAGAATTACTCCGGCTGAATTTGCAGAACAATTTACAGCAGACGCTACAGTAATTGATGTAAGAAAACTTACGGAGTATTCCGCAGAACACATTGACAATGCTTATAACAAGCCACTAGACATTATCAGTGACTGGGCTCGTACCATTGATGATTCTGAACATTTCTTCCTGCACTGCGCAGGTGGGTACAGAAGCATGATTGCCGCAAGCATCCTTAACTCGCACGGAATCAGAAACTTTACCGAAATCGAAGGTGGTTTTAACGGAATCAAAAAAACGGAAAAACTTCCAACCACAGATTTTGTATGCCAATCTAAGACCCTGTAAGACATGAAAATTCAGTTTTTCGGATTATTTTTAGCATTAACATTTACGCTAAATGCCTGCAAGACAAACTCTACAGCAACTGTTTCTACGGCTAACATCAAAGAAATGGTTAACAGCTCTGATGTAACATTGGTGGATGTCAGAATTCCGGAGCAATATGCCGCAGGAACAGCAAAGAATGCCATCAACATTCCTTTGGCAGAGATTCAAAACAATATAGAAACTCTAAAAGGTAAAAAAGTTGTTGTGTTTTGCAATAAAGGAATCCAGGCTGATCAGGCGATGGAAATTCTTAAGAAAAATGGTGTGGAAGCTTATGATGGTACAACCTGGAAAAATGTAAAAGCGATCCAGGATGAAACAAACAAAAATGCAAACTAATAAAACCAAAACTATGTCACAAAAATTTCAGGAAATCATAGATTCCGAAAGACCCGTACTTATCGATTTTTTCGCAACATGGTGTCAGCCTTGTAAAGTACAGTCTTCGGTATTAAATACAGTAAAAGAAAATATTGGTGAAGGAGCAAGAATTATAAAAGTAGATGTAGATCAATATCCTGCACTGGCAGCTCAGTATGGCGTACGTGGAGTCCCTACACTGGCCATTTTCAAAAAAGGAGAAATGCTTTGGAAGGAAAGTGGTGTTCATGATGTGAACACATTAACGAACCTTCTGCAACAATATGTTTAAATAAAAACAAAAAAATAATAAAGGCTGAAGTTCACATGAATTTCAGCCTTTATTATTTTTTATAGTTGAATGGAGAAACTATCCCGGTCATTTAAAAACTGGAAATGCTTTCTAAAATCGTTCAATTCTTCCATATATAATTCTGCAGATACAAGATTTCCCTGTTTCTGAGAAATTTCTTTTCCATCTCCAAAGAAGCAGTGAGAGCTTTCCTGATACAACAGATCATTTCCATCGGTCCCGATTCTGTTTAAACCAAATACAAAAGATAAGTTTTCAATAGCTCTGGCTTTCAACAGATGTTCCCATGCTCCTACCCTTTTCTCGGGCCAGTTGGCAACATATAATATGGCATCATAATCATCGTTATTCCTTGCAAAGACAGGAAAACGTAGATCGTAACACACCTGAAGCAGGAAACGTATTCCTTTATATTCAACAATTACTCTTTCCTTTCCTGGCGTGTATACTTTATCTTCTCCGGAAAAAGAAAACAAATGTCTCTTATCATAAAAAGTGATTTCGCCATCCGGTTTTACAAAGAACATTCTGTTGTAAAAATTGCCGTCCTGTTCTACCGGAGCACTTCCGCAAAACGCAGCATTTTTCTCTTTTGAGATTTTTTTCAAAAACTGTAGTGATTCATTATTTCTGTCCGAAACTTCAGAAGCATCCATACAGAAACCTGTTGAAAACATTTCAGGAAGCAGAAACAGATCTGCCTCCACATTGAGCAATTCGCTTTCTATACGCGCAAAATTCTCAGTTTTTTTTTTCCATATGATATCTAAATTAAGTCCTACAACTTTCATCTTTTATTCTTTTAAATTATTTCATATATGAAATATAAAAATACATCTTTTAACTTTATGAAAGTAGAATTAAATGGTTGAAGAATGCTTTAGTATTTAAAATAGAATTTATTTCTTAATAATTTATTAAAGTCAAGCATTTTTACAATATTGCCATTCTTTCGGTTTCATTTTTGATAGAAATATTTTTTATTATTATCCTTAAAATTAAAAATTTATGAAGAAATTGTTTTTTATGGTGGCGATCTTCTTTTTTGGTGCTATGGCTAATGCTCAGGCGTGGACAGGAAAGGGGGATCAGAAAATACAACTGGGGCTGAGTGCCTGGGGCTATGGAACCGGAATTACAGGAACGTATGACTATGGCCTCAACAAACTGATTTCAGTAGGAGCCGGGATCAATGGCTATTTTGATAATTATAAAAACAACGATAAAGATAATCGTGTTTTTGTGTTTGGAAGACTGAACTTTCATTTACAGGAAGCTCTAAATTTGCCTTCCAAATGGGACATCTATCCTGGAGTAGACCTTGGAGTTCTTGGAAGAGACTTTGGAGTGGGAGCTCACATCGGAGCCCGTTATTTCTTCACAGAAAAAATTGGAGTCTTTGCAGAGGTTGGTAATAATGGCAGCCTTGGTGTTTCTTTCAATTTATAATCTTATCATTAAATCAATCTTTAAATATGACAAAGCTTCTTGTTTCGGGGAGCTTTTTTATTTGGCATAGTTTTGATAATTGTTACCTTTGCAAATTAAAATCTAAAATTTATTAATGGAAATAGCAATTAAACTTTTTCAGTTCATTCTGAGCATCTCTATACTTGTGCTTCTTCATGAGCTTGGGCATTTCTTACCGGCAATATGGTTCAAGACCAGAGCAGAGAAGTTTTTCCTGTTTTTTGATCCTTACTTCTCCATATTCTCCATGAAGAAAATCAACGGAAAATGGCAGTATAAATTTTTATCAAAAAACTTACCGGATTCTGAAGTAATAGAAGTGAACGGAAAGAAGGAAGAAGTTCCTATCGATATATCAAAACTTCCGGACAACGACTGGAGAAAACACCCTGAACAAACAAAATACGGAATCGGCTGGCTTCCTTTTGGAGGATACGTGAAGATTGCAGGAATGGTGGACGAAAGTATGGATACTGCCCAGATGAAAAAACCGGCAGAACCTTGGGAGTTCAGATCAAAACCAGCCTGGCAGAGACTTATCATTATGCTGGGGGGAGTTACCGTTAACTTTTTTCTTGCGTGGTTAATCTACAGCTGTTTATCATTCTTCAACGGAGAAACTTATACAGATATCACAAAATTTAAAAATGGTATTGAAGCCACTTCTGCAGGAAAGAAAATGGGTTTCCAGAATGGTGACAAAATCATTAGTGTAGACGGAAAACCGGCAGAAAGACTTGAAAATACTTCCATCAATATCCTTTTGGGAGATCATGTTACCGTAAACAGAAACGGACAGGAAGTTACTTTCCCTGTCAATGCAGACGGTGTAGCAGACGTTCTTAAGCAGAGAGAAGCAAAACTATACATCACACCAAGAGTTTCTATGGTTGTTGACTCATTGGCTACTCCTTCTTCCCACGCATCAGGTCTTGCAAAAGGCGACAAAATTGTAGGAATCAATGGTAAGAAAGCAGCATTCTTTGATGAAGTAAGTGCTCTTTTAAGTGAAAATAAAGGTAAAACAATTTCTGTAGATGTTGAAAGAAACGGTGCTTTACAGACATTACCTGCAGTTTCCGTAGATAAAAACGGAAAACTGGGGATTGCAATTGATACCAAAAGCATTGCAAAAGATATTGTAACGAATAAAAAATATTCTTTCGGAGAAGCTATTCCAAGAGGATTTACAAGAACTATTGAAGCATTAACCACACAGGTAAAGCAGTTCAAAATTATGTTCAACTCTAAAGTTCAGGGGTATAAAAATGTTGGAGGTCCTATTGCGATCGTAAAAAACATGCCTGTGGATAAAGATGCGGACGGAAGCGTTAAGATCAACTGGGTTGCTTTCTGGAGCTTTACAGCAATGTTCTCCGTATGGCTGGCATTCCTGAACCTTATTCCGATTCCGGGACTTGATGGTGGACACGTTTTATTTACTTTATATGAAATTATTGTAGGAAAACCTGTTCCGCAGAAAGTTTTGGAAAACGCACAGATGATTGGAGTTATCTTCCTGTTAGGATTGATGTTACTGATCTTTGGAAGTGACATCTTCAAAGTATTTATGGGTAAATTATAATTTTTTTAAAATTTTTCTTAAAAATATTTGTAGGGTATAAATATTCGTCCTATATTTGCACCACTTAAAACAAAGGACATTCCTCCTTAGCTCAGTTGGTTAGAGCATCTGACTGTTAATCAGAGGGTCGCTGGTTCGAGCCCAGCAGGAGGAGCAAAAAGACTTGCAGAAATGTAAGTCTTTTTTTGTGTCTTACTATGAACTCTTTCATGGCAAGGACTCCAAATCTGAGAAATAACACATTTGTAGTTTAAATATAACGCAAAGGATTAGTAGCTGGTACTTCATTTTTCAGGAAGCAAAGGCGGGAGTCAACTTTGTTGATTCTTTCTAAGCATTCGAATATCCACTCAGCTTCATCAGCGACTCCGTCGCCTTCTTATCTCCCTCAACAATAAGAGAATATCCTCTTTGCGTTTTGTAGAACCAATGAGTCCGACATAAAAAAAACAAATATTTACAATTTTCCTTCACTTTCCCAGAAATATCTGTTTTATTGGATTTTATAAGCCTTTAAAGCATTTTACCTGTAACTATTTCGTCAATAATTCGACTATTCTTTTTTAGAGTAATCCGGATTGAGAAAATTTTTTACAAATAAACATTTCTATAAAAAGGCAAAAAAATTAACAAAACCAACAGATAGTATTGCATAAATACCCAATTGTACCATGAAGAAAACTATTATTTCGTTATTAACAGCATTTTCTATTATAGGGATTTCGGCGCAGGAAAAGTCTTATTTTTTATCAAGTCCTTCATTGAGTCCTGATGGAAAAACAGCTTACTTCGCTTATGACGGTGACATCTGGAAAGCAGATTCCAATGGAGGAAATGCTTCAAGAATTAACGCCCTGGATGGAGAAGAGATCAATCCCCGCCTTTCTCCGGATGGAAAATGGCTTGCATTCAGTTCTAATCAATATGGAAATTATGATGTGTATGTAATGCCCGCAGGAGGAGGAACCATCAAGCAGTTAACCTTCCATACCGGAAGGGATGAAATGGAAAGCTGGGCGTGGGACAGCAAAACGATTTATTTTACTTCCAACAGAAATAATAATTTCGGAAGTTTTAAAACTACAATTGAAGGAAAAACTCCGGAAAAACTTTTCAATAATTACTTTAACTACACCAATGGACTAGTGGAAACCCCTGCAGGAGAATATCTTTTCACAAGCTCATCTGAAAGTGCCCATCAGGTACAGAGAAAACGTTATAAGGGAGAAAATAATCCTGATATTCTTGGATACAATCCAAAAAGCAATTCTTTCAAACAGTACACGAACTATGAAGGAAAAGATTTCAACCCAAGTGTAGATAAAAAAGGTATTATCTATTTTATTTCTGATGAGAATAATGGAGAATATAATCTTTATAAAATCGAAAATGGTAAAAAAACTGCTTTAACGCAATTTGATACTTCTATAAAAAAACCGTTTGTCTCAGCAGACGGATCTAAAGTTATTTTTGAAAAGGATTATCAGCTTTATACTTATGAGGTAGCTTCAAAAAAAACAACTCCCCTCAACATTAGCCTGAATACTAATAAAACCCTGGAAAAAGCTCAGAATTTCAATGTGGAAAATAATATTTCCTATTATGATGTATCTCCGGACGGTAAAAAAATGGCGTTCATAAGCCGTGGTATTATATTCGTTTCTGATATTGAAGGGAAATTTGCCCAGCAGATTTCTGATGGTAAAGAACGTGCTATGGAAGTAAAATGGCTGAAAGACAACCGTACTTTACTTTACAATCAGACTTATAATGGATATCAAAACTGGTTTACGATTCAGGCAGACGGAAAAGGACAGCCAAAGCAATTAACGGAAGATTTACGCAATAACAGAAGTATCACCCTTAATAACGACCTTTCAAAAGCCGTTTACTTAAGCGGGAGAGATGAAGTAAGATTATTGGATTTAAAAAGTTTTACATCTACAACTATTGTAAAAGACGAGATTTGGGCATTCCAAAACTCAAGGCCTTCTTTCTCCCCTAATAACGAATATGTATTATTCTCGGCAAAAAGAAACTTCGAGCTCGATATTTTCATCTATCACATCAAAAAAGGACAGACTTTAAACCTTACCAATACAGGCGTTTCTGAAGAAGATCCCGTGTGGTCTCCGAACGGAAAATATATTTATTTCGCCAGCGACAGGACCAATCCGTCTTATCCTTTAGGCATGCAGAAATCCAACATTTACCGTATGGCTTTAGATTGGTTTGACGAGCCTTTTAAGTCTGAAAAATTCGACAGTCTTTTCACTGAAGAAAAGAAGGAAACAAAATCTTCGGATAAAGAAAATGATAAAGATAAGAAGGACAAAAAAGGAGAAGACAAGAACAAAGAAGATAAAGAGAAAAAGGAAGAAAAAGAACCGGTCATCAAAGAGCTGAAAATAAATCCCGAAGATACCCTGGACAGAATTGAGCTGGTAACCGACCGATATGGATATCAGGATGATCCGGCCGTTTTCGCTGATGATAAAAAAGAAATTCTATTATTTAATTCTAATCAGGATAACGGAAAAAGACAACTGTACAAAAAGGTGTTTACCGATTTTGAGCCTGCCAAATCTGAAAAAGTGTTTGATAAAGCAGCTTATTATTTAACCAAAAATGAGAAAAACCTATTTGCTCTGATTGAAGGTAATATTTACAAAACAACTGTTGCCGCATTAAAACCTGAAAAAATCAATATCCAGTATAGTTTCGATAAAGATCTGGCCTCAGAATTTATGCAGATGTATGCTGAAGCCTGGACAGGTGTGGAAGAAAACTTCTATGACGAAAAATTCCATGGTATCGACTGGAAAGCCAAAAAGGAGCAATATGCAAAATACCTTCCGTATATAAATAACAGAAATGATCTGCGAATTTTACTGAATGATCTTCTGGGAGAGCTTAATTCTTCACACACCGGATTTTCTTCTACCGGAAAAGAGGAAACCGTATTCCTGAATTATTTCACCAACGAAACCGGAATTATCTTCAAAAAAGATCAGCCTTACACGGTAGAAAGCATTGTGAGAAAATCTCCCGCTTACCGTTCAGGGGTTGATATCAAACCTGGAGACCAACTGACTTCTGTAAATGGAAAAAAGATTGATGTAAACGAAAATATCGAAACGTATTTCACAAGCCCTAAAAAACAGGATGAACTTGTTCTTACCTTTAATCGTGATGGTAAAACGGTAACCACCAAAGTACATCCGATTTCTAACGGGGAATTAAAAGGATTACTTTACGATGATTGGATCTATAACAATCATCAGCGTGTAGACAAGCTTAGTAACAACCGTATTGCCTACTCTTGCATGAAAAACATGTCTACGGATGAGCTGGACCGATTCCTTCTGGATATGGTAGAACAGGAGAACAGAAAGGACGCGGTTATTCTCGATTTACGCTACAACACTGGCGGAAATGTTCATGACAAAGTATTGAATTTCCTTTCTCAAAGACCGTATCTGCAATGGAAATACCGTGAAGGAAAAATAACAACACAACCGAACTTTGCTCCTTCCGGAAAGCCTATTGTTCTTTTGATTAATGAAGCTTCATTAAGTGATGCAGAAATGACAGCAGCCGGGTTCAAAGCTCTAAAGCTGGGTAAAATTATCGGTCAGGATACTTATCGATGGATTATTTTCACTTCAGCAAAAGGGTTGGTAGACGGATCTTCTTACAGACTTCCTTCATGGGGAACTTACACATTAGACGGACAGAACCTGGAAAAGACAGGTGTAAAACCTGATATTTATGTAAAAAACACCTTTATGGACCGTCTTCAGAACAAGGACCCACAACTGGAAAGAGCTGTTCAGGAAATCCTTAAAGATTTAAAAAAATAAAACTCCGGAACTATAAAATAAAAAAGACCTGCAAAAGTGCAGGTCTTTTTAGTTGGTATGATCTTAACTTTTATGATAACAAGAGTTTTATTCCTCTGAAATTCTTTCCAGCTCAAAAAGCTTTATAGGCTCACTCATTAATTCATCCATCTGACCTGCAAAGTTCTTGAAATGTTCAGTTTGGGTATGAAATTCAAAAGCCTTTTCGTCTTCAAACGCTTCCCACATATAGAAAGTTCCGGCAGATTTTTTATCCTCAAAAAGAATATAATACATACAGCCGATTTCCTTACGGCTTGGTTCTATCAGTTGTAGTAAAGCATTTCTCAAATGATCTATTTTCTCCGGTTTAGACTTCAGTACCGCCACAGATTTAAACGTTTTGTTCATTGTTTTATATTTTATGTGATTTATATTTAAAAATTTTGGCTTATAATTTAACCCTGTATATAAAATACGGAGGTTTTCCGGCATCCGGTTGACCAGAAAACGCTGTTGTTGTATGAAGTTGGTTGACTGAAATATACAGGTAGCCATCATCAGAAACTGCAATATTATCAGGCCACTGTAATTTTGAATCTTTAATGAATTCCGTAAGATTTCCATTTTTATCCAGCTTACTGATACCATGACCTCCAAGATCAGTAATGTAATGATTCCCTTGTTGATCTGTAGCCACACCATCACTCACAGGTTTTTCTCCCAGTTTCTTAATGGATTTTCCTATTGCATGGTCATCTTTATTTTCTCTAAAAAGTTGGGCAGGAACTTCATACCATGATGTTCCATTCATAGAACCAAAGAATAACGTTTCCCTGTCATCTGACAGCGTAATAGGATTAATGCCTACACGGGATGGTTTGCCTCCAAAATCAATGACCTTTCCATCAATAATCATATCAACATCTTCCGACTGTAAAGCCTGATGACCACCAAACCTCCTTGCTTTTTTTGTTTTGAGATTCAATGCAATAATTCCCGGATTGGCAATATCAGCAAGGTAAGCCCAGCCATTTTTTTCATCAATGGCAACATCCTGAATAAAACTGCCTTTCGGAGCAATATCAGCTGGTAATTCTATCTTTTCAGCGACTTTATTTTTTTTCAGGTCGAAGCACCAAAGACGGGTTTTCCCAAGCTCAAGCCCCATATCAATCATCCAAAGCCGATTTCCTTTATCTATAGTGACTCCCAGCGGGGTATCAAATTTATGACTATCAGCCGGCTGTCCGTTTTTCTGTAAATCCGTAGACGGAAAAGGTACTGCTTTCCCATTGCGGATTTCCACCAATTGCTGTTTGGGATCGGATAAAGGGTGCATCGTCGCAAATACCCTTCCGTTATGACTCACGGCTACATTTCCTGGTCTAGAATCAGTAAACTGCGCTACGACTTCAAGGTTTTTCCCATGTGCTGAAAGATAAGATGCAGATCCATCTATCCAGTCTTTACGCACAGGAGTAAAAAAGTCCAGATCTTCGGTTCCATCTTCAAGGCAGAAGAACTCATGCGTAATACCTGCAGGAATCACCAGCACGCCACCAGCCTTTATAATATGTTCTTTCCCATTCATGAGTACTTTTACACTTCCCTTATTGATATAAGTCATCTGCTCGTTCGGATGACTATGGGGAGCTACATGAGCATCTTTATCCATTTTCCAAAAGGCAAAAGTACTTTCTGAGCCGGATATCCATTTACGCTGTAATCCTTTTCCCACCTGTTCCCAAATTCCTTTACTAAAGTCTGTTTGAATGACCTTCTGCTGAGCCTTAGCTGAGTTGAAGAAAAATAGTGCTGAAATTGAAGAAATCAAAAAAAATCTATTGGTTTTCATCTGTATATATGATTAGTATGTTATAATTTCTAATAATGAAATTTGATCTTTTAGCGGGTAACTTTTTTATGCTGGTAGACAATTCCAATATATGAACAAGGCAAAATTATACTGATAATTAGCAAATTACCGGTACAAAACTTCTCTATTTTTGTATAATTTTGCCAATATAAAGCAACCCTCATGAACAGAGACGTATTATATGAGCCATACAGTATTCATTTTGAAACATTAGAAACATTCCCGGATAAAGAGAGCAGAAAAAACTTCTTTGAACTTGTCTTTATTTTATCAGGCACAGGGCAGCATTGCATTAATAAGCACAGCTTTTCCTATTCGGATAATCACATGTTTCTCCTGACCCCACAGGATTGCAGCCAGTTTTGGATTGATACTAAAACCCGTTTTTTCTTTCTGAGGTTCAGTAATATTTATTTAAAAAGTGATAAAATTTCGAAAGAGAATATCAAGCGTTTGGAATTTATTCTTGAAAATGCCAACCACAAGCCCGGATGTATCCTAAAAAATCAGACAGATAAAACACTTGTAAGACCAATCGTAGAAGCTTTGATAAGAGAAGCCGTCAATAAAGACCTGTATCACAGCGATATAACCGCACAACTCATTAATACACTCATTGTTATTGTTGCCCGCAATATTGCCAAATATCTTCCTCAGAAGATAGATGAAACCTCAGAATCAAGAATTATTAGTATTCTGAATTATATACAGGCAAATATCTATGAACCTGAAAAAATACGAACTGAAACCATCTGCAAAGAGTTCGGGTTTTCTGAAAATTATCTCGGTAAATACTTTAAAAAACATAGCGGTGAAACCCTTCAGTCTTATCTGAATAATTATAAAACCACCTTAATAGAGCACCGTTTAAAACACAGCAACAACAGAATTTCAGAGATTGCCGACGAATTGGGATTCACTGATGAGAGCCATCTTAATAAATTTTTTAAAACGCAGCGGGGCAAAAGTCCCAAAGCTTATCGGCTGGAATTTATAAAATCATGAATAACCTCCTGCTCATCCCAGAAAAATATTTAAAATTTAATTTATTGAAAAATAAACCAATAGCTTTTTTCATTCAATATTCAGGAACAAAAACTTGCTTGGTACGGATATTCCTATTATATTTGCACCACTTAAAACAAAGGACATTCCTCCTTAGCTCAGTTGGTTAGAGCATCTGACTGTTAATCAGAGGGTCGCTGGTTCGAGCCCAGCAGGAGGAGCAAAAAAGACTTACATTTCTGTAAGTCTTTTTTTATGATATAAATTCTTCATAACGGCTGCAAAATATTTCTAAAAAGCAGGAACGTTACCTTTCTTTTAATCTCCTGATTATTATATTTTAAGCATTAAAATTTCCCGATTATTTTTTAATCCATACATATATTATTTTCGCTATTTTTGTCGTTTTATAGGATAGAATAAAAATATTTTATTTTTTTACCTTTTTTTTAAATAAACTGCATGCTTTTTGTTTATGATAATTGCCTGAAGAAACGAATGATGTTAAACAATAACTCCCAAAAACACTATCTTTTATTTTTCTTTCTGATTCTCGCCGGTTCCGTATGCGCTCAAAACAAAGCGAGCGGCAAGGTGGTTGACGAAAAGAGCAGTAAAGAACTCAATAAAGTTGATATCTTTATCAACGACAGTAAAACACCTGCCCTGACGACAACTTCAGGCAGTTTTATTATTCAGTCTGATAGCATCATCCATCAGCTAAGATTTTCCAGAAAAAATTATACTACAGAAACCCTTAATATCACTCCCGAAAATGCTGACAATATTTTCGTACAGCTTTCGCAGGCTAAAGTAAGCGACATTCAGGAAATTGTTCTTCAAAGCGGAAAAACAAAATATAAAAGCAAGAAAGAAAATCCGGCTTATGCAATTATGCAGAAAGTATGGGCACAAAAAAGAAATAACGGACTGGAAAAATTCGACACCTATTCTTATAAAGAGTATGAAAAAACGCAGTTTGACCTAAATAATCTTGATAGTGCCTTCATGAAGAAAAAGATTTTCAATAAACTGGATTTCATTTTCGATTATGCAGATTCCACAGCAAGCGGGAGACTTGGACTTCCTATTTTCCTGAACGAAGCCGTTTACGAAAATTATGGTAAAAATAAACCGGAAAAAAACAGCAAAAGAACATTAGTAGCCCAGAAAACTTCAGGTTTTCAGGATAACCAGGTGATTACGGTTTCTGCTAAAAACTTATACCGTGATATTAATATCTACGACAATACTCTGAATTATTTCGATATCGGATTCCAGAGCCCTGTCGGAAGTGATGGTTTCAGTACTTACGATTATAGCCTTATGGATACCATTACGATTCGTGGTGAGAAAGCATTTCAGATAAGGTATCAGCCTAAGAGAAAAGACATTCTTGCATTCCAGGGAAACCTTTATATTGACACCGATACTTATGCTGTTTTAGGAGCAACATTAAAGTCAACACAGAAGATCAACGTCAACTTTGTCAACAGTGTGTATACTCAGGTAGAATACGACAATCCTGATGACGCTACATTTCTTCCTAAAAAACTGATCACTGAATTTGAAATGAGTCCTTTCTCAAAAAAGAAAGGTGCAAAAAGTATCATCGCCAAAAGATCGGTAGATTATTCTGATTATCAGTTCAACAAGCCTCTTGATCCTAAAGTATTCAAACGTACTGAAGAAGAATACGAAGACAAGTTCACCAATAAAGACGATGCATATTGGACTAAAGCAAGACCTGACACTTTATCTAAAGCAGAACAAGGCGTTTATAACATGCTTGACCAGCTTCAGCAGACGCCGAAATTCAACCGAATGGTAAAACTGTTTGAAACCCTCGGTTCACGTTATTATAATGCCTTTAAAGGAATAGATATTGGTCCTATTTTCTCAATTTACGGAAGAAATGAAGTAGAAGGGGACAGAATAAGATTAGGAGCAAGAACCTATTTCGGATTGAATGATACCTGGAGAGCCCAGTTTTATACAGCTTATGGTTTCAAAGATCAACAGTTTAAATATGGCGTAGAAGCAAGATATATGTTCAATAAGCTTAACCGCTTTATGATTGGAGCAGGAACCAGCAGAGATATTGTTCAGCTTGGGGGACAGCTTACATCAGGGGATGGTGTTACGCCGCAATCTTCATCTACCAGTACCTTTTTTGCAAGAGGAGAAAACATTTCTTTAAGTTCTGTAAACAAAACAAGCGTTTTTGCAGCTATTGAACCATGGAAGAACTTCCAGATCCGAGTAGATGGAGTGATGCAGAGTATTAAGTCTGCTATTCCTGAGAAATTCAATCTGATGTATTACAAAGATGGACAGTTGAGACAAACAGTTAATGATTCTCACGTTACCATCAGTTTAATTGCCAAACCTGGTGCAAAATTCTCACAAACCGGTATTGACCGTTACCAGGCCAGAAACTTAGCTCCAACTATCGTTTTAAGATATACACGAGGTATTGAAGGATTATTTAATGCTGATTTCAATTATGACAAACTCCAGTTCATGCTCTACAAGCCATTTTTAATTGGAAGTATGGGAAAACTGGTGGTTAATTTCGAAGCTGGAAAGAACTTCAATACAGTTCCTTTGGCATTACAGAATATTATTCCGGCAAACCTTTCCTATGGTCTGGTTCCAAATACTTTCTCTCAGCTTAACTATTATGAGTTTGTGACGGATGCGTATACAACTCTTCAATTAGAGCATCATTTTAACGGTAAGATCCTTTCATACATTCCTTTGATTAAAAAACTGAAACTGAGAGAAGTTGCATTTATCAGAGGTGCCTATGGTACATTAAGTGATGCCTCCAAAGCGATCAATGTAGAAGGTTTTAAATATTCTGCACCAAGCGAACATATCTATTATGAATATGGATTCGGGATTGAAAATATAGGAATTGGAAATCTTAGAATCTTCAGAGTAGACTTCAACTGGAGAGGAAATTATCTTGACAGACCTGATATTTCTAAATTCGGGGTTAAAGCAGGGTTCCAGGTAGGATTTTAAACAGATTATAATATAAAACACGTTCGGCGGCTTCTTTGAAGCCGCCGAACTTTTTTGTAAAGCTTTAATTAAAAACATTCGCAAGGTTCTTCTACATCAAGAAGGCAACGCATTTTCTGTTCCTTTGTCAGTCCGCACCATGTACTACATGAAGTAATTGGCTTTGGCGGACACCATACTGTACCCGCTCCTCCGTTGATTTCTTTCAGATTCTTCTTGGTTAATTTTCTTAAATTTTTCATGATTGTTTAGTTTTATTTGCTGCCTACTCTCTTTGCTTTTCGGCTTCCGCATTAATTTTTTATTGGGTTACGGACAAATATATCAATATCTCACAATTTAGAGATACTATGTAACGCTTTTTACTTTTAAAAAAGCTGAACATTATTAAAGGTTCAGCTCTAATTATTGTCTTAAAAAAGATTAGGGGTTATAATTTCTGCTACTACTCAAAACATTCTGTACATGGCTGAGAAAGCATGCAGTGTGATTTCTGCCATGGAGTCCATCGGCACCATTCTTCACAAGACTGAAACATGGAAGGACATTCTCCTGCTACACCTCCGGTTACTTCCTTTAATTTTTCCCTAGTTAATTTTCCTACATTTTTCATAGATACTTTGTTTTAATATTGGCCTACTCTTTTGCTTTTCGGCTATCGCAACTGATTCAAATCTGAACAGTTAACAAATATAAAATATTTCACGAATAAATGAATACATCAAAAAGGCCAATAAAAAAACCTCAGTAAAAACTGAGGTTTTAATTTTATAAAACGCTTAAATTATGCGTTTGGCTCTACAGATACGAAAGATCTGTTGTTTGCTTTCTTTCTGAAAACTACTTTACCATCTACTAATGCAAACAAAGTGTGATCTTTACCGATTCCCACGTTATCACCTGGGTGGTGCTGAGTACCTCTTTGTCTAACAATAATATTTCCGGCAATAGCTTCTTGTCCTCCGAAAATCTTCACACCTAATCTTTTAGAGTGAGACTCTCTACCGTTCTTGGAACTACCGACTCCTTTCTTGTGTGCCATTTTATTACTGGATTATTTATTAAGTGCTTTAAATTGATCGATATTCTTAATGATAGCAGCATCTACTTCTTCATGAGTAAGAATATTCTTTTCTAATTCAACTTTAACTGCTTTACCTAAAGTAATTAAAGTTTCTCTGTTCTCTTTAGACTGAGACAAGTTGTTTTTCTTTAAGTGATAGTTCAATTCGTGATCTTCACCAAAGTTAACAGTTGCGTTGTCAGAAAGAACTTCACCTTTCACAGTTTCTTTTTTAGCAGCAGCTTTTTTAGCTCCACCCTCAAAACCTGTAATACCAGTGATTACGATTTGAGTTAAAGATTGTCTGTGACCGTTTTTCACTTTGTAACCTTTTCTTCTTTTCTTTTTGAAAACGATTACTTTATCAGCTTTAACGTGGTCAAGGATCTCTGCTTCTACAGTGATTCCGTTTACAGCTGGGGCGCCTACAGTGATTGCACCGTTTACAGTAAGAAGAACTTTATCGAAAGAAACTTTTCCTCCTTTTTCTCCTTTTAAACGGTTTACAAACAACTTCTGGTCTTGCTCAACTTTGTATTGAAGCCCTGCTATTTCTACAATTGCAAACATTGTTTATAAATTTTTAGTTATTTCGAGGTGCAAATATACATATAAATTTCTAAATAGCTTACAATCAAATCAATGTTTTTTTATTAAAATCCTATTCACTATGTTTTGAATAATTTTTTTCAATAATGTACTCACACTTAAGAGATAATTTCATACCTTCGTTTTACCAAATTGAATTTATATATGAAAAGAAACTTTAATCTCTGCTTACTAGCAGGTGCCATTGCTGTTACTTCTTTAACAGCATGTAGTGATGACCAAATGGACAACAATGTTCAACCTCAGCAAGAAGCACTAAGTGCAAAAATTGATCAGCCTGGGGATCTTGAAAAAATCTGTTCTTATGTAGACAACAACTGGAGCACTAATTCAGTTTTACTGACCGGGCTTCAAAACTCCACAGACACCAATTTTATGAATGGACAAATGACTAAAATTGCAAGCATGTGGGGAAGAAGCAATCCTACGCTGCGTTTTGTGAACGATCCATCCAATTTCAATTCAACGTACAATGCCATTTCTTATTCTACAGGAAAAATCTATTATGGTTATGCCATCTATTATGATGCAAAATCAAAAGGTGGTGATATTGTAAATGCAATGATCCTTGCCCATGAGTATGGACATCAGTTACAGTATATCTTCAATCTTCCTTCCGTATCAGAATCAACGTACAGACCGAATGAGCTTGAAGCAGATGGTTTTGCAGGATACTATTTAAGAAGACCTAACGGATACAATAAAACCAGCTTTGCAGAAATTGCAGCAGCTTATGAATTTGCCCAAAGTATCGGCGATTATCAGACAACCAATGTAAACCATCATGGAACTCCTGCACAGAGAAGATCAGCAGTTCGTTTAGGATTCCTTTTAGGACAATACGATCTTAATGCCTCCAATTTCGATTACAACTTCTTCTATTACTATCAGGGAGTACTAAATGGAACTTACAAGATGGCTAAGAACACTGTAAATCCTGAAATTGACGCATACATGAGTCAATATATAGATGAACTTAGAAAAATTCAGTCGGGAGAAATTTCTGCAGAAGAATTTAAACATCTTCAATAAACGAGAACATTCATTTTTAGCATATTTAAGAAAGGAGGCGGGCAGTATGTTCCGCCCCCTTTTTTGTTTTTAAAAGCTTTTATATTTTACCCAATCAATTTGTTTGTATTTTTGAAAAAAAATAATTCCATGAAGTATTGGTTACTTATAATTTCCTTTTTCATATTAAACTCCTGTACTGTTGCGGGAATAACAAATGATTACGGCAAGCTCTCATCCACTGAACAGCAGAGCATTATCCCTATAGAGGACTTTTCAAAAACAGACACTGAGCATATTTATAAGATAAACGGCTCTCAGCTAAAGAAAGAATTAACAAACCATCCAAAAGCATTAGTATATGTATTTACCAATGGCTGCTCATCAAAATTGTGTCTGCCAATGTCTTCATACGAAACGTATGCTAAAGAAAAAGGATATAAACTATTCCTGGTCATGAATGGCTATCATAATATCAGCGAGACAACTGCTCAACGCTCAGCCGTTTTCACGGAACCTCTTTTTGCTATTGACAATGATTTTTATAACTCGAATATAAGAATGAAGTACATGAGATATTTCGAAAACGATCTTCGTGGGCTGGAGCACAGCCAAAAGCCTGAATGGGAAGGCAATCTATACTTTTTTGAACACGGACAGCTAAAACGAATCACTAAAGAACTTCCAAGCAATCTATAATGAACAGAGATCTCTACATTGATTTCGCCAAAGGACTGGCAACACTTTCCATCATATTTATCCATACTGCATTCTGGTCTGGACAGTTTTATATTCCCGCAGAAGTAAGAGTTTTTTCTCTGGTCTTTGATGTGGCACTATTTTACGCACTCAGCGGAATTACTTCAGGAGCCTATATTGAAAAAACATTATACCGTCTTCTGAAACTCCAGATTACCTATATGATTTTTGTGACCTTCCTGTTCTTTTTAGATTACTTCTTTAAAGTCTTTGGACTCAGCTTTTTTTCTATGGAATGGCTTCAGAGCTTTTATTCTACATTTGGATCTAAATATTCTACAACCAGCATCTCAACATACCCTCAATGGGAAAATCTGGGAAACTGGTATCTTCATCAGTACACCAATGCCGATACTTTTCCTGTAGTGATGGGAAGTTTCTGGTATCTTAAAGTGTATTATATACTCACCGTTTTCGGTGTCCTTATCCTAAGGTTTTTCCCAAAACATATCAATTGGTTTATTGGACTTTGTATTGCCTTAACTTTATTATTCAACATCTTCCCGGAGTATTATCCGACGGGGCAAGTTGGATACGTTGCATTTTACCTTGCTGTATTTTTAACCGGCCACAAAATGCGTGGAAAAAAGATCCCTACCAAAGCTATTCCTGTATTATATGGACTTGTAGGAGCAGCTCTCATATGGATGTTCTGGTACTACGGAGGAGACATCTTCTATAAAATCAATAAAAATAAATTTCCACCAAAAGTTCCTTACATCATCTGGGCATTATTCTCTCTTACAACATTATTTGTTCTTTACAACCGACTGAAAATCACAAAAGAAAATTTCATCACCTACATCGGAAAAAATGCTATTTTCTTCTATTTTGCACAGGGAATCAGCTCTTCACTCGTTTATTTTCTGGTCGTTCCGTTAAAAGAAAACATGCCATGGTGGCTTTTGATGGTCATTATTTATGGAATTAATATCATTTTAGCCTTCATTATTTCTGCAGGATTGAAAAAAGCAGATACCTCAGGCTGGAATATTCTGGAATTCTTAAGAAAAAAGACCGCATCTTAAGACTTTAAGGATCAAATTGAAATAAAGTCACATTTCTTACCTCAATTTGTTTAAATTTACAAAAATTTTACAACATGTTTAAGTTGAAACTACCTACCGACCCAAGGTGGGCAAATATTGCAGAAGGAAACATTGGAGAAATTTTAACGGATCATGCCTGGTGCGAGCAAAAAGCAGCTACCAATGCTATAGGCCTGATCACCATGCTTCCGGAATATCCTGAGATTGTGACTGAACTTCTTGCCATTGCACAAGAGGAACTGGATCACTTTAATCAGGTACATGAGATCATCAAAAAAAGAGGCTTTACTTTTGGAAGAGCAAGAAAAGATGATTACGTGAATGAACTGGCAAAATTTATTGTACAGGGAAGCAGAGAAGACCTCATCGTAGACAAAATGCTTTTTGCCGCTATGATTGAAGCCAGAAGCTGTGAAAGATTCAAAGTTCTTACGGAAAATATCAAAGATGAAGAACTTAAGGTTTTCTACAAAGAACTGATGATTTCTGAAGCCAATCATTACACTACTTTCATCGGATTTGCAAGACAGCTCGGAGACCCGGAAAAAGTAAACAAACGTTGGGAAGAATGGTTGGAGTATGAAGCCAATATTATTAAATCCTACGGAAATAAAGAAACCATCCACGGTTAAAATAAGAATAGTAAAGAATACACCTTGAAGAAGCCAAGCTTTGAAAATATCGCCAATATGTTCCTGAAAAATTTTTTCCAGGGATTGGTTATCATTGGTCCTATAGGGCTTACTATTTTTGTAATCTGGTATATTGTAAGCGCGATTGACAACCTTGTTCCTTCTTTAGCCAAGCAGGTTCCCGGGCTTGTATTCGTATCTATTATTTTGTTTACAGCTATTTTAGGATATTTAGGAAATAAATTCGTGGTCGGAAGATTCTTTTTCGATACCATGGACAGCTTACTGGAGAAAACTCCGGGAGTAAAACACATTTACACTCCTACGAAAGACGTCATGTCCTCATTCGTAGGCGACAAGAAAAAATTCAACGATCCTGTATGGGTAAAAACCAACGAGAATCCGGAAATCTGGAGAATCGGTTTTTTAACTCAAAAAGAAATGTCGGACGTTGACAAGCATAATTACGTTGCGGTATACCTTCCCCACTCGTACGCTATTTCGGGCTGGGTAATTGTTACTGAAGAAAAAAACATCAAACCTGTAGTGGGAATGACAGCAGCTTCTGCCATGAAGTTTGCAGTGAGCGGCGGTGTAGCCGGATTCCATTCTGATGAAAATATATTTAAGGCTCCGGAATAATCTCTTTTTCCGACTTATCTATACATTGATGAATTTTGAAAAATTATTTTCAAGCACATTTTCTTTACAAACAATTTAAAACATAATTTAACTCATGAATTTACCGTACGCGGAACCTTTCCGCATTAAAATGGTGGAAGAAATCTATCAGTCCACCAGAGAAGAAAGAGAACAATGGCTTAAAGAAGCTAATTATAACCTTTTCAACCTAAGATCTTCGCACGTTTATATTGACCTGCTTACCGATTCAGGAACGGGAGCGATGTCTGATAGACAATGGTCTGCTTTGATGACCGGAGATGAAAGCTATGCTGGATCACGTTCTTTTGAGCAGTTACAGAAAACCGTTGAAAAAATTACAGGATTCAAATATTTATTACCAACACACCAGGGAAGGGCTGCTGAAAACGTCCTTTTCTCAGTATTGGTAAAAGAAGGTGATGTAGTTCCTGGGAACTCGCATTTTGACACGACAAAAGGACATATCGAAATAAGAAAAGCACATGCTATTGATTGTACCATAGACGAAGCTTTTGACATTAATGATCTTCACCCATTCAAAGGAAATATCAACCTTGAAAAACTGGAAGAAGTTTATAAAAGCCATCCTAAAGAAAATATACCTTTCTGCTTAATTACAATTACTTGTAACTCTTCCGGAGGACAGCCTGTTTCTTTGGAAAATATGAAAGCTGTAAAAGCGCTCTCTGACCAATACGGAATCCCTGTATTCTTTGATTCAGCAAGATTTGCAGAGAATGCTTACTTCATCAAAAAAAGAGAAGCAGGACAGGAAAACAGAAACATTAAAGAGATCTGTAAAGAGATTTTCTCTTACGGAGACGGAATGACAATGAGTTCCAAAAAAGATGGTTTAGTAAACATCGGAGGATTCATTGCATTAAACAACGAAGAGGTTTTCAGAAAAGCCTCTAACTTCACCATCATCTATGAAGGTTTCATTACCTATGGAGGAATGGCAGGAAGAGATATGGCAGCATTGGCCGTAGGACTTGATGAAGCTACTGAGTTTGCTTACCTTGAAAGCAGAATTTCTCAGGTTGAATATCTTGGAAATAAACTGATTGAATATGGAATCCCAGTTCAGAAACCAATCGGAGGACACGCCGTATTCATCGATTCTTTGAACTTCCTTCCGAATGTTTCCCGTGAAGAATATCCGGCTCAGACATTAGGACTGGAAATTTATAAGGAAGCAGGGATCAGAACTGTAGAAATCGGGACTTTACTGGCAGACAGAGATCCTGACACAAGAGAGAACCGTTATCCGAAGTTAGAACTGGTACGTCTGGCAATTCCTAGAAGGACTTACACCAACAACCACATGGATTATATTGCTGCTGCCATCAAAAATGTGTACGAAAGACGCGAAGAAATAGCAAAAGGCTACAAGATCACGTGGGAACCGGAAATTTTAAGACACTTTACCGTTCAGCTTGAAAAAGCTTAATCATAAAACCGGAATTCTTTCCGGTTTTTTTATGTCTTAAAATTCAAAATTGTTTTAAACAAACAACAATCTGATTCTTTACGTTCTCAAAGACCAGCCATCTCTTAATCCACTAAAAATCATTAAGATATTGCAATAGAACATATCTTATAAACACATATAAATCAATCATATTTTTTTATTGCATAGTATATCTTATGTTTTTCGTTTTATTTTTCATGAAATCAAAATTAAATTGACTTATTTTTTTGAAATAGTGAAGGTTTTTAATTTTAATTTTGCATTTACCTAAGGGTGATTAAAAAAAATACTTAAAAAACCAACCTGAAAAACACTTTATTCCGAAAATGAAGAAAATTGCTGTCGTGGGCGCCGGTATTTCTGGCTTAAGCATGGCGAATTACTTAGAAAGGCACAAGATTGATTACCACATTTACGAAAGGAGAAAAAAGGAAGATCTGGCAGGCCACGGTTTTCTTATTCCGCAGGAAGGAATGGATTATCTTTACCAGATTATTGACTCCGAACTACTTCTTAAGCATGGAAACTTTTTAAAAAAATACACAAAATATTCTCACACTGGAAAAGTACTGGCTGAAAAGAATCTGGATCATGTTTTCGCCATTTCAAGACATTCACTGATCAGTTTATTAACACAAAATATTACTCCGCAAAAGATAACCTACGAAGAAACTATCATTTTTGATGATCTACAGAACGGTAAACTGAAGCTTTCCGATGGAACTGATATTGATGCTGACATTGCTGTCATCTCTGACGGTTCCAGAAGCCGCATCAGAAAACATCTTTTTAAAGATGAAATGATGAGAGTGGTAAGAGAAAGTGAAGTCGTGAATATCATTCAAAACAAAGAAATTGCCAATTCTATTGAAAATGACTTTATGAAGTTCCACCATGAAGACGGAGGCCTTACTTTCGGGATTCTTAAACTTTCTGATGATACTGTTCTTTGGTATTCACAGTTTGACAACCAAAAATACATGATCAATGAATGTTCTGTGGAGAACTTAAGAAAATATATGATTGAAATTTTTGAAAACTGGCATCCTCTAATCCCGGAAATCATCCAAAAATCGGACTATAAAAATGTACATTTATGGAATGTCTATGAACTTGAAAAACTTAATCCATTTTATCAAGAAAACACAGTATTCATAGGTGATGCAGCACATCCACTGATTCCATTTACCAGTCAGGGAGTTACCTCTGCTTTGAAAGACTCACTTTTATTAACGAAATATCTAGTTGAAGAAGAAAATATACAGACCGCCTTCAGTAAATACGAAGCTAAGAGAAAACCTGAAATCGAAGTTCATATTAACAACGGAAGGATATTACTCAATCAGTTTTTGCTTCCACTCAACCAACAAACCGAAAATATTTTACCCATATCTTATAAATAATAATGTTCACCAATAACGATATCAACCTTGAAGCCTTGAAAAGAAAGGCATATAACGGAAGATGGGCTACGCTCGAAGATGGAATCATTCCTCTTACAGCAGCTGATCCCGACTTCAGAACAGCACCTGAAATAGAACAGGGAATTATTGAATACCTGAAAGACGGTTACCTCAGCTATGGCCCGTTTTCCGGACTTCCGGAATTTAAGAAAAGCGTGGCAGATCACTTTAACCTGGAAAAACACGGAAGCTTCTCACCGGAGAATGTTCTGGCTGTCAACAGTGCTGCCCAGGGAATGTTCCTTATTGCATCCTATGTACTCAACCCCGGAGATGAAGCCATTATTCTGGATCCTGTAGATTTTCTTTTCAAAAAATCGGTGGAAACTGCGGGTGGGAAAGTAATGCTCTGCCCTGCGGATACAACAACAGGAGAAATTGATTTTGAAAAAATGGTTTCTTTAATCAATCCCAGAACTAAACTTATCAGCATATGCAATCCTCACAATCCGCTCGGAAAAGTTTACTCTAAAGAAGTATTGATAAAAGTAGCAGAAATTGCATCTGCTCATGATCTTTGGGTGATGAGTGATGAAATCTGGAGTGATATTATTTATGATCATAAAGACTTTCATACCTATTCTTCCGTTTCAGAGACGGCAAAGAGAAAGAGCTTTACCGTGTATGGGTTTTCAAAATCATTTGGAATAGCAGGATTGAGGATTGGAGCCGTACTCTGCAATGATGAGGATATTCTTGAAGATTTCACAGAAAAATCCAATTTCAACTCTACAATAGAAGGGGTTTCTACTTTGTCTCAGATTGCCGGAAGTGTAGCACTGGAGAAGGCAAAACCATGGTACAAAGAATTTTTGGCTCACTTACAGAGCAATCGAGATCTTGCTTTCAGATTATTAAGCCATTCAGAAATTGTAACACCTAATCTCCCGGAGGCAACTTTTGTATTGTTTCCAAAGATTAAAAACGGAATGACAAGTGATGAGTTTGCCCAACATGTCTTAACTCACGGGAAAGTCGCTATTGTTCCGGGATCAGAAAGATGGTTCGGAAAAGGAGCTGAAGGACATATCAGAATTTGCTTTTCTACATCCCAGGAAATTTTAGAAGAAGGAATTAACAGAATCATTACCAGCTTTTAACATTAAAAATTTTAATTAAATCTAAATAATAGATTATTATTTTTCCGAATTTATCACAAATCAACACGAAATTAAGATATCCATACTAAATATTTCATTTTCATGTTGATTTAAAAATAAATATTGATAATTTTGATTGAATCATCACTAAAAATTATTAATATGAAAATAAAATATATCAGCATTATTTTCCTTGGAGTTTCTGCCTTCTCCTATGCCCAGCAGGTAAAAGATACTTTGAAAGAATCAAAAATTGACGAAGTTGCCATTACCGGAAGCCGAAACAAGAAAAGAACAGTGGTAAACACGCCCGTTCCTATTGATATTATAGACATTAAACAGGTAAGCCAGTCAACGGGTCAAGTGGAAATCAACCAGCTTTTACAATTTTCAGCACCCTCTTTTAACTCCAATAAACAATCAGGATCCGACGGTGCTGATGCTGTAGATCCCGCTACGTTAAGAGGTCTTGGTCCAGACCAGACTTTACTTTTGTTAAATGGAAAAAGATACCATCAATCTTCACTGATTAACCTTTTCGGAACCAAAGGAAGAGGAAATACGGGATATGACATGAATACAATTCCGATTGGCGCCATAAAAAGAGTGGAAGTTCTTCGTGACGGAGCATCAGCCCAATACGGTTCGGATGCTATTGCCGGAGTAATTAATGTTATTTTGAATGACAGAAATAACGGTTTTGAAGGAAATCTATTCACAGGTATGAATCTTTTCAAAAGTCCAGGTAATAATGACGTAGTATCAGATCACAAAGTAGACGGAACCACCTTTGATTTCAATGGAAATTTGGGAACTAAAATAGGATCAAAAGGTGGTTTCGGAAACTTTACCGTAGAATTCATCAATAAAGATTACGCCATACGAAATGCCAATCCGGATGTTTACACCTCTCCCAGACAGCGTTTCGGAGATGCAAAAGCTCAGAACATCTACTTTTTCGGAAATATTGAAGTCCCGTTATCTGATGGTCTGAAGTTTTATTCCCGCCAAGGTTTTTCACATAGAAATACTAAGGCTTATGCATGGACCAGAACCCCAGATGCAGACGGTAATATTCCTGAAGTTTACCCTACAGGATTTAACCCGGTTGAAAATACCAGCATTACGGATTTTACGTTTGACAACGGATTAAAGTTCAAAGTTGCAGACTGGGATGTAGATTTTTATAATGCTTTTGGTAACAACAGGTTTATTTACCAGATAGACAATACAATTAATGCCACTTTAGGAGTCAAATCTCCTACAAGCTTTAATGCAGGAGGACATTCTCTGCTGCAGAATACAACTGGGTTTAATGCTGTGAAACAGTTCAAAGTACTGGAAGGGCTTAACGTTGCTTTCGGATCTGAATTCAGATATGAAAAATTTGATATCATCAAAGGAGAAGAGGCTTCTTACGACATGTATGATATCAATGGAAATCTGGTGACTCCAAACACACCTCAAAACTTATTGGTTACGAATCCGTCAAGTGGCAATGTAAGGCCAGGTGGTTCACAAGGTTTTCCTGGCTATTCTACAGATACAGGAAATAGCAGAAACAACTTTGCTGCTTATGTAGATACAGAATTGGATGTTACTAAAAACTGGATGATAAGCATTGCCGGAAGATTTGAAAATTATAATGATTTCGGAAGCACTCTGAATGGTAAATTTGCTACAAGATATGCGATCACGCCACAGTTTGCTTTCCGGGGATCCGTTTCTACTGGGTTCAGAGCGCCTTCTCTGGCTCAGAAATACTACAGCCAGCAATTTACCAACTTCCAGGGCGGTAAACTGGTCACTATTCAGCTCGCTTCTAATGACAGTAACATCGCAAACAGCCTGGGAATTCCTCAACTGAAGCAGGAAACCTCAGTGAACGGCAGCGCCGGGTTTACCTTCAATACTGGAAAATTCACAGCCACCGTAGATGGTTATTACATCCGTGTTAAAGACAGAATTGTTCTTACCGGATATTTTGCACAAGCAGACTTACCAGAAAAAGTTCAAGAAGAGAATCCATTTATCGACCAGGTACAGTTTTTTTCCAATGCCATCGATACCAAAACAAAAGGAGTTGATGTGATCTTAAGCTATACTGAAAATATCGGTTCCGGAAAACTGACTGCTACATTAGCAGGAAACTATAATGATATGGAAATCACAAAAGTCAATACCTCAGAACAGCTGGCAGGGAAAGAAGATACTTACCTGAGTGCAAGAGAAAAAGCATTTATTCTTGCTTCTGCTCCGAAGACAAAAGTAAATTTAAACCTTAATTACAGACTCAACAAATTCAATGTAAATCTGCAGATGGTACGATTTGATAAAGTAACCCTGATTGGTTATGACGACTCAGAACAGGTCTATAATCCAAAAGTGACCACCGATCTTTCTTTCGGCTATGAATTCTGCAAGAATCTGAATCTGACTTTAGGAAGTAAAAACCTGTTCAACAGATATCCTACTTTACAGACTACACATGTATCCGACGGAAATACAGAAGCCGGAGGTATTTTTGATCCTGTACAGATGGGATTTGCCGGAAGACAGGTTTTTGCCAGACTTAATTTTAAGTTTTAAGAGAATAAAAAGAAACTGTATCAAAGGTTAATAATTTCACCTTTGTCATTCTGACGAAGGAAGAGTCTCATTTATAAACCAATAACATAAGATTCTTCACTACATTATTGAACTACGTTCGCAGACCTTCAGCCTGTGTTCAGAATAAAATTTTGATACAGTTTTTTCTATTTTTTTGAAATTTTATAAAGCTTACCGCTGTCTGTTACTGCATACAGATTCCCATCCATCCCGTTTAATACATCACGGAAACGTTCTTTCTGATCTGTAAGAAGACGTTCTTCACCCACTACTTTATTATCTTTCATAACAACTCTGTTAATGTGCTCTCCACTCAGGCATCCGATAATGAGATTACCTTTCCATTCATCAATATTTCCTGTATAGAAAGTAATTCCGCTTGGTGAAATCACAGGATCCCAATAATAGACAGGTTGTTCGGTTCCTTCTTTTTGAGTGATACCCTGTCCTACTTTATCCCCTGAATATTCGATACCATAGGTTACATCTCCCCAGCCGTAATTTTTTCCCGGTTGAATCAGATTGATTTCATCACCCCCTCTTGGCCCCATTTCAACATCCCAGAGCCTGCCATTGGGATCGATAGCCATTCCTTGCGGATTTCGGATTCCGTAAGCATATATTTCAGGTTTATAACCGGGTTTCCCAATAAAAGGATTTCCCGGCGCAGGTTTACCATCTTTTGTAATCTTTAAAATCTTGCCTAGATAATTATCTGTTTTCTGCGCATATACACGGGTTACTTTATCTGATCTTTCTCCTGTACTGACAAATAAATGTCCATCTTTATCAAAAGCCAGACGGCTTCCGTAGTGCTTATCTCCATCATAAGAAGGTTCAGCGCGGAAAATAACTTTTACTTCTGAAATATTTTTAAGATCTGCAGACAGCTTTCCTTTTGCTACAGATGTTAAGTTTCCTTTTCCAAAAGGTTCCGAAAAACTGAAATAAATAACATTGTTGGATTTAAAATCGGGATCAAGCGCTACATCCAGCATTCCGCCCTGTCCTTTTGAATCTACTTTTGGAAAACCTTCAATCTTTGACACCTGTTTTCCATCTGTTGAAACCACATTCATATACCCTTTCTTATCTGTGATGAGAAATTTTCCGTCAGGTAGATTGATAATTCCCCATGGTCTTCCAAGGTCTTTATTCAATATTTCTATGGCATAGGGCGTTGTTGTTTTTACAGCCTTGATTCTTGTCTGCTCTTTAAATGCAGGCTTATAATCAGAATTAGGATTTTCCGTTTCCACACTTCCGTCATTTCCAGTCCGCTGAGCATTGGCATGATTCTCTTTGCATGAAGATAAAAAAAGAAAAAGGCTTACTACAGGAATATAAAATTGATTGATTTTCATATCATTATAATTAGATGTTATACAACGAATGGAAAAATAATGCCAATAAAATTTGCACATATCAATTTTTATTCTACATTTGTAGAATAAATTACAAACTTGTAGAATGAAAGAGATTAAACTAACTGATTCTGAAAAAAGCCTTATGGAAATTCTTTGGGAAAAGAAAACTGTTTTCATGAAGGACATACTGGAAGCCTATCCGGATCCAAAGCCAGCACCAACAACTATTGCAACCTTACTTAAAAGAATGCAAAACAAAGAACTGATAGGCTATAAACTTTATGGAAATTCCCGCGAATACTTTCCAAAAGTAGAAAAAGGGGAATATTTTAAGGAAGAAATGACTTCTATGATTGACCGCTTTTTTAACAGCTCTGTAACGCAGTTTGCATCATTTTTTACATCCAATGCCAAACTTAGCCAAAAGGAACTGAAAGAACTTCGTGATATTATTGATGAACAAATTAAAGAATAAATATGACTGCTATTATTCTGAAAATAATTCTGTGTTCTTCTATTTTCATTGCTGTTTATTATCTGTTTCTGGAAAAAGAAAAAATGCTAAGATTCAACAGGCTTTATTTATTAAGTTCGTTAGTAATTTCTTATATAATTCCTTTTGTTACGATTACTCTTCCCAATCACAGCACTGAGAAAATGCCGCAAATGATCATAGAAGAAACGGCACAACAACTGGTTTTTATCCCTCAAAAGCAGGAAAGTTTCAACTGGATTAATGTGGTATGGGAAATTTATATTTTCATCACCCTATTTCTGTTGATAAAAAGCTTTATTTCCCTTGTGAAGCTCAAAAAAATATCCGGAAAGAGACATATTTACCAAAACCATACTATATTATTGACAAAAGAAAATCTTTCCCCTTTCAGTTTTTGGAATACAATGTATATGGGCGAAAACTATATGAAAAACGATACAATAGATCAAAGAATTTTCATTCACGAAAGAACTCATATTGAACAAAATCACAGCCTTGACCTATTAATTTTGAACACTTTAAAAGTCTTTACATGGTTCAATCCTGTTCTTTTCCTTTATAAGAAAGCGATGATCACAAATCATGAATTCCTGGCAGACGAAGCTGTCGTGAAAAGCAATTGCAACATCAAAGATTACCAGAATCTTATTCTTGAAGAAATTCTGAACCATCAAAATCCTCCTTTGACTCATTCATTTAATTTTAATAACACCAAAAAAAGATTTATTATGATGAAAACAAAAAAATCAAAATTTAGTCTGCTAAAGAAAACAGCAGGAATCACCGTTTTAATTACTGCAGCTGTCTTATTTTCTGAAAGAACATATGCAGGAAATTCCACTCATGTTTATCTTTCTGAAAGAATAGCAGAGATCCCGGATCAGATTGTACACAAGGAATCAAAACAAACAGATTTAAAAAGTCAGGACTATTTTGAAAAAACCAAGGAAGAAGGAAAGTCATCTGGTATAATAGATTCCCAAAAAGAAGAATTGAAAAAAGTTCCGGATACAATAATTCCGAAAGTAGATAAAACACGCGAAAGTAAAGACACAAATTCATCGGTCAATACCCAACAGAATACGAACGAATTTCCAGCACAATATCCCGGAGGGCCTAAAGACTTAAAAATCAAAATAAGCAGAAGCGTAGATGTGAGTAAGTTAGGAGACTATAGCAGCCCTATAACCTCTACCGCGTATATTCATATCAATGAAGCAGGAAAGACAACTCTGGTAACTACTTCGGGAGAAAATGAAATTCTGAACCGGGAACTTTTAAAAACAGTCACTGAAATCAGTAATGAAACAGTATGGATACCTGCAATGAAAGATGGAAAAACCATTGCTTCAGTATTGAAAGTTCCGGCAACAATGACTTTTACACGACCATAACAATAAAGCGCTTTTTTCAGCGCTTTTTTATTTTTTCAATTTTTCGTAATCAGACAACTTCAGAAAATCAAAAATCAAGGATGATAAGTTAAAATTATATTATCAAAATATTCACCTTCAAAACATTATACAGCCTAATAATTTCTTTCGTATTTTTGTTGTATACATTCTTTTCTATGGATTTTAAGCTTCAATCAGAATATAAACCTACCGGAGACCAGCCTCAAGCTATTGAAAAACTTACTGAAGGAATAGAGATCGGTGAGAAATATCAAACGCTTTTAGGGGTAACAGGTTCCGGAAAAACCTTTACTGTTGCGAATGTGATACAAAAAGTACAACGTCCAACTCTGGTACTGGCACACAATAAAACGCTTGCTGCACAGCTCTTCATGGAGTTTAAAGAGTTTTTTCCCGAAAACGCAGTGGAATACTTTGTAAGCTACTATGATTATTACCAGCCTGAGGCTTATATTGCCACAACAGGAACTTATATTGAAAAAGACCTGAGTATCAATGAAGAGGTAGAAAAACTACGTCTTTCTGCAACTGCCAGCCTTCTTTCGGGAAGGAGAGACGTTTTGATTGTGGCTTCTGTTTCATGTATTTATGGTATCGGGAATCCTACCGAATTTCATAAATCTTTGATTTCTATCGCTATTGGTGAGAAAGTGACAAGAACAGCACTTCTCCATTCACTAGTTAATGCACTGTATGCCAGAACGCTGAATGAATTCCAGAGAGGAACATTTCGTGTAAAAGGGGACGTAATCGATGTCTTCCCTGCCTACACTGATAATGCGATCAGAATTCAGTTTTTTGGAGATGAAATTGAAAAGATTCAAAGTTTCGACCCTGTTACTGGAAATGTAGAGGATAATTTTGATCAGATACAGATTTATCCTGCCAATCTTTTTGTAACATCGAAGGAAACCTTAAATGGCGCCATTAAAGATATTCAGGACGACATGGTAAAACAGGTGGATTTCTTTAGCTCCGTTGGGAAGCCATTAGAAGCAAAACGACTTCAGGAAAGAACTGAACTGGATCTTGAAATGATTAAAGAACTGGGCTATTGCTCAGGGATTGAGAACTACTCCAGGTATCTGGATGGCCGTCTTCCGGGAACAAGACCTTTCTGTCTGATTGACTATTTCCCTAAAGACTTTTTAATGGTCATTGATGAAAGCCACGTAACTGTTCCGCAAGTTCATGCCATGTATGGGGGAGACCGAAGCAGAAAAGAGGCGTTAGTGGAGTACGGTTTCAGACTTCCTGCGGCGATGGACAACAGACCTTTAAAGTTTGAAGAATTTGAAGCTATTCAGAATCAGGTTATTTATGTTTCTGCAACGCCTGCAGATTATGAACTTGAAAAAACGGGAGGTGCTTATATTGAACAAATCATCCGCCCTACCGGGCTTCTTGATCCGATTATTGAAGTAAGACCTTCACTGAACCAGATTGATGATCTGATGGAAGAAATCCAGAAAAGAGCTGATGCTGATGAAAGAGTACTGGTAACTACTTTAACCAAGAAAATGGCAGAGGAACTTACGAAATACTTTACCAAGTTCGGAATCAGAACGAGATATATTCACTCAGATGTAGAGACTCTGGAACGTATTCAGATCATGCAGGATCTTCGTTTAGGACTTTTTGATGTACTGATTGGGGTTAATTTATTGAGAGAAGGTCTGGATTTACCTGAAGTTTCTCTGGTTGCCATTCTGGATGCTGATAAAGAAGGAATGCTTAGAAGCAGAAGATCAATGATCCAAACTGTGGGCCGTGCCGCAAGAAACGTGAACGGAAAGGCAATCATGTATGCAGACAAAATCACAAAATCCATGCAGGCTACCCTGGATGAAACCGAATACCGCCGTGCCAAGCAAATGCAGTACAATGAAGATCACGGTCTGAAGCCCAAAGCCTTAAATAAAAAGATATCCGAAAATCTCGTAGGAAGAAGCAAAGACTTCCCGGATGAAAAATATACGCAAAAAGAAATCCTTCAGAAAGTTGCGGAAACAAAAGCGACTTATGCCAGTGAAGATATTGAGAAAATGATTGCTCAGAAACAGAAAGAAATGGAATCTGCAGCAAAAAATCTTGACTTTATAAAAGCAGCCAAGCTGAGAGATGAAATTGCAGCTTTGAAAGCTTAAAAGGATTAATGATAAAATAGTTTCGGCGGCATCTTCGATGCCGCCGAAATTATATACTAAAATGGGTATATTTTAATTTTTACAATCCATTTGTTACCGCTGCTCTGATGGGAACCAAAAGATCCATGAGCCCGTTTAATTTGATCTCATACACTGTTGACAGCTGCATTCCCAGTTTTCCTTTTGGCATTCCGTTTTTATTAAACCATTCCAGATAGCTGATGGGAAGATCCACCAGAACCGTTCCTTCATATTTACCGAAAGGCATTTTCATTACACAGATTTCTTTTAATATTTCGGGATTAAGTCCTTCCACGTTTTTATCTAATTAAATTAATTTTTCTTTAATATCATCCTGACCGGGTAATTCAAGATCAGGAGGGGTTTCTTCATCCGAAAATTCATTTCTGTATACCTGAACCAGCAGAAGGGTTAGTGAGATCAGAATAGGCCCGAAAATCAGTCCCATGAAGCCAAAAAGATTCATTCCCATGATGATTCCGAATACAGTATTCAATGGGTGAATATTTTCCAGTTTCTTTAAAAGGGTAAAACGAAGAAGATTATCGGTAAGACCTACTACTACAAGACAGTAGATGGCTAAACCTATACCTTGTCCTGTATTTCCTTCAGCAATCATAAAAATACACACCGGCACATATACAATAGCTGTTCCAACAACCGGTATTACTGATGCAGCAGCTGTTAAAGCAAAAAGCAGAATAGCTCCCGGCGCACCGAAAATCAGATAACCAATAAGAGCAACAATTCCTTGTCCTACTGCAACAACAGGAATTCCTATTGCATTGGCCATAATTAATTTTCTCATTTTATCGCCGATCAGGGAGATGTTTGCTCGCTTCAGCGGGGCGGAAGAAGTAAGGATCTTTTCAAAGAGTCTCGGTCTTTCCAGCATAAAATAGAGAATAAAATACATAGACATTACTACGGTAAGGGTATTGAATGTCCCACTGACTGCAGAAGTAGAAAATTTTCCTACATTATCTTTCAGCTTGGCCATATTTTCTTTGCTCAGAATATCAAACCCTGTTTTTGAGAAGATATAAGAATGTATTTTGTCCAGGAAAACATTGAATTTGGCCATATAAGCCTGTGCATTTCCCAGTTTATCAATAATGAGATCGGCAATAAAATAAATCGGAAGAATAAGAACAATAAGACTCGCAAACATCAATGCAAAGGCTGCCAGTGACGGTTTCCATTTTTTTTCTTCCTGCAGATAAAAATTGTATTTTCTGCAGACTACATAAATGGTAATTGCTCCCAACACCGACGGAATAAACAATGCCAGATTAAAACAGATCAATCCAGCCAATACCAGAATGATGGCCAGCAATGACATCTGCTTTATCGCAACACTGCTTATTTGTTTGTCCTTATTCATCATGTATTTTTATATTTTTATTTGCTGAACATAATTTGTCTTGGTTTTCCTAAGAAAGCACAATAGGTTGAGTACATTACAATCATAATAAACGGAGCTGTCAGGATAACCCCTATTCCGCAAAGAATAACCCCTGCAATAGAAATCAAAAACCCTAAAAACCCTGTCAATAAGAAAGTTCCATAGTTCTCTTTAGCAATGTTGAACGACTTTGATAAAGCTTCTGTAGCTGAAGCATTTTCAAATAACAGAATCGGATATCCTATTAAAAGGAAAGGATATACAAAAATGATAGGCAAAACACACAATGCCAGAGCTATCGAGGAAATAATCCAGGCAAGAAGACTATAAATCAAAATGTTCACAAAATTCTGGCGGTATCCGATAAAAAGATCGGAAAACTCAATAGGGTTTTTGGTATTGTATTTATTCACCATGTAGATCAATCCTACATACAAAGGAGATAATAAAAGGCCAAAAAGACTGGAAGCTCCCATATATAAAGGAAGTCCCGGTGCACTCCAATAATTAAAATCGCCTCCTGAAGATTTCATCTCTTCTACCATAGAAGCAGAATCAAATCCTGTAAGCATTTGAATAACAGAACCTCCGATCAGATAGATGATCATAGCTACAATTCCGTAACCGAAAACGCCTTTGTACATTTCAAAAGCATGAGAAATAATTGATCCCGTTTCTCTGTTGGGTACAGAGCCTTGCTGATCAAATTCGTTAAATTCAGACATAGTTTAAATATTTAATGATTTTACCAAATTTACTTTTTTTTAGTAAAAAATCCCATTAAACACGAATGAATTTTAACTTTTCTCCGAAAAGACTGTTTTATAAAGTGAATAAATCATCGCATTCCAAAAAGGAAAAGTGAAAAGTCCACCTATCAGAAACAAAGCAAAACCTAAGTACTTAAATAGAAAAGCAACGATCACACACACCATGATTTCAACGAAATACATTTTAAGCGCTTTAAAATTTAAGGAAATGGCTTCAAAAATTCTTTTATTGGTAAAGAACATCAATGGAGCAACAAAAATGGTTACAGCAACCCAAATTATAGCCAATACAACAGTAGGAATGGTAAATTTGTAAATAAAGAACCAGAAAAGAAAATAGCCTACATACTTAAAAAAATTAAGCCCGTTGTACCCTGCAAAAAGATCTCCTATTACAATATTCTCTTTAAGATCCATCTTACGGAAGATCTGGAACATTCCAAGATTTAAAGGATACAGAAATGCCGTGGTTGCCCAGATTGCCAATGTAAACATCTGATAATTTTCAGTAGCTGTTATTTGCTCCATTTTCTTCAGATAAACCTGAGTGCCCTGCATAAAGGCTTCCTGCAATTCTTTATTATAAGAAAAAATATCATACTTCTCTCCGAAAAGCATCACTCCTGTAAGCAAGATTCCAAAAAAGACAATGGAAAACATCAACTGAAAAACGAGTGTTTTATTCCAATAAAAAAAAGCCTGCTTCAATATAAAATCTATTCCCGGTTTCTGAGGATATTTATTCTGCATCATAAAAAAATTTATGCAAAAGTAAACATCAATAAGTACTTTTGCAGAATGTTTTCAGTGAATCATCAAAAATTTATGGAAATGGACGAACTTTCTCTTCAGAAGGTTCCCTATTTTTTCGTCATAGACTTTCTCTCGGAGAATGTTGAAATCTATCAGGAGCATGAAATTGAAAAAGAAGGTTTAATTATTGATTTTCAATACTTTTCAAACACAAAGGAGACACATAAACTGGACAAAAAAGTAATATGGAAGTCTTTTCCTGAAACATTGGATAGCTTTCAGGCCGGCTTTAATAAAGTTCAGGAAAATATTCGTTTGGGAAACTCTTACCTAGTAAATTATACTAGAAAAACACGAATTGAGACCAATTTAACCTTAGAAGAAATTTTTTACCACTCAAATGCAAAGTACAAAGTTTTTTATAAAGATTTTTTTGTATTTTTTTCTCCTGAAACTTTTGTGAAGATCATTGATGGAAAAATTTTCACCTATCCTATGAAAGGAACAATTGACGCAGCTATTGAAAATGCAGCAGAAATTCTGAAGAATGACAGAAAGGAGAAGGCAGAACATTACACCGTAGTAGATCTTCTCCGCAATGATCTGAGTATGGTCGCTGATGAAGTAAAGGTGGACCAGTTCCAGCATATTGACTTTATCAAAACCCAGCAAAAGGATCTATATGCAATGAGTTCTGAAATTTCAGGAATGATAAAACCTGAATATGAAGGAAAAGTAGGAAGTATTATGCAGAAACTTCTTCCTGCCGGCTCTATTTTAGGAGCTCCCAAACCTAAAACACTGGAAATAATTCTGGATGCGGAAGGATATGACAGAGGATATTATACGGGAGTTTGCGGCTGGTTTGACGGCCAAAATGTAGACAGTTGTGTAATGATACGCTTTATAGAAAAAGAAGAAGACCAACTTTATTTCAAAAGCGGAGGCGGTATAACGCACATGAGTAAATTAGAAGACGAGTATCAGGAAATGAAAAATAAAATCTATGTCCCAATTCATTGAAAGCATTAAAGTAGAAGATCAGGAGGTTTTTCTATTGGATCTACATCAGAAACGTGTCAATCAGACATTTTCCCATTTCGGGAAGGAAGACTCTATTGATCTGGCCAAAATCTATAAAAACCTGCAACATGATGAGGATGGTCTTTTCAAACTGAGAATTGCCTATGATCTCGATAAAAGAATCAGGACACAGATGATTCCATACGCAATCCCGGAAATACAGGATTTCAAACTGGTAGAAAATAATAGCTTCGACTATTCTTTCAAATTCGAGGATCGTAAAGAACTGGATAAAATGAAAGCTAAGGCGAAAGCTGAAGAAATTATCATTGTTAAAAACAATCATATCACCGATACATCTTTCTCTAACCTTTTGTTTTTGAAAGGAAAAGATTGGTTTACGCCTTCGACTTATCTGTTGAACGGAGTACAAAGACAGCATCTTTTAAAACAAAAAAAGATCAAAGAAACGGAGATTACTTTACAGAACATAAAGCAATTCACCCATTTCCAGATCATTAATGCGTTGAATGATTTCGATGATATGTTTATCTATCCTATTGACAGAATTATCAATCTGCCAGGGAGTGAAGAATATCTTGATCTTTAAATCTATTTCATAAACTCAAAATACGACTTCAGTACATCTGCACTATTCTTCCCGTGAGTATTTACTTCCAGGATTTTTGGCTGTGCATCAGGTTTGAAGAAATTCTCAAGCACCCTGTCCAACGTAAGCTCATCCTCTACTCTGATATAGGAGAATCCGAAATGCTTCGCCAGGGATTCAGCGTTCTTGCGGTGTTTTGTAGCAATAAATTCGTCTAATGTATTCGGGTTGGCATTTCCAGGTCCCGGAATGATTTTAAAGATATTACCTTCACCATTATTGAAGATCATAATTCTTACAAACGGTGGAATATATTGGTTCCAAAGACCATTAATATCATAGAAGAAACTAAGATCTCCTGTGATCAATAAAGTTGGGTTTTCATTTTTGATGGCAAATCCCATTGCTGTAGAAGTAGATCCATCAATACCGCTTGTTCCTCGGTTACAATACATCTTTCTCTTTCCGAAATCAAACAGCTGGGCATATCTGATCCCAGATGAATTACTGAAGTGAATGTTATAGTTTTCAGGAATTGTCTGTGATGCTTTATTGAAGAAATAAAAATCAGAGAAATCAATTGTATTTAAAAATTGCTCGTGTTTAGCATCTTTTTTATCTCTTAAAACGTCCCAAAGATTAAAATAAGGTCTAGGTTCCAGATTGATAAATTTCAGCAGTTTTGAAAAGAAAACTTCCGGCTTCACCTCTATCTTTTCTGTCAGTGAGAAATAAGTATCAGGCTGCCATACTTCATCAAGATGCCAGTGCTGTTTTGGGCGGGCACTTCTCAGAAATTGCTTTACTTTTTTGGAAACCACATTCTGTCCTACTGTAATCAACAGGTCAGGAGCATATGTTTTATAATCCTCTTCGGTAAAATTGAAAATATAACGGTCTATATGTTTGAAGAACTTCTCATGGTGCAAATTTGAATTGGCTTCACTCAATACCACTACAGAATGATTTTTCACCAACTGAGTCAGCTGGTTTTCCAGTTCCGGGCTGTAGTCTCTTGTTCCCACCAACAGCATAATTCTTTGCGAAGTATGCCATTCTGCAATCAGATTGGACGGTATTTCATACTCTTTACGTTTGATGGTCTTTTCCACAGTTGGGAAAGTGGGAAGCTCAGATACCAGCTCATATAAAGGTTCTTCCAAAGGAATATTAATATGTACCGGGCCCTGTTTTTCAAAACAAAGTTCAATAGCTTTTTTAATGATATCGAAATTAATATCTTCTGCATTCTCCTTGCTGTCTTCCAAAAGCTGGAAGTCGCCATAGGAATGCTGATGAAAAACATCCTTCTGTCTTATTGTCTGCCCATCAAATATATCAACAAAATCAGTTGGTCGGTCTGCCGTTAGTATCAAAAGGGGTACATTCTGATAAAAAGCTTCAGTAACCGCGGGATAGTAGTTAACTACTGCTGATCCACTGGTACAGGTAACCGCTACAGGCTTCTTTTCACTTTTTGCCATTCCCATTGCCACGAAAGCTGCACTTCTTTCGTCTACAATGCTGTAGCAGTTGAAACGATCTACCTCTGAAAAATGGATGGCCAAAGGAGCATTTCTTGACCCCGGAGAAATTACGATATCTGCAATTCCGTACTGCTGAAGAAGATGTGCAAGTATTTGGATACTTCTCTTAGAAGAATATTTTTTCATACAGCAAATTTAACTTATAAATAATGATTTTAAAATCATTTAAATTAAAAAAAATGTAATTTTGCTGTTCGTAAATTTCTAAAAATGGATAAAATACCTAGTGTAGACCTGCGTGATTTCCTTTCGGGCAACCCGGAACGCAAACAGAAATTTGTAAATGAAATCGGAAAAGCTTATGAAGAAATTGGTTTTGTAGCCTTAAAAGGCCACTTTCTTGATGACAACCTAGTAGAAGATTTGTATGGAGAGGTGAAAAACTTTTTTGAACAACCAGTGGAAACGAAACAAAAGTATGAGATTCCAGGAATTGGTGGCCAGAGAGGTTATGTAGGATTCGGTAAAGAAACTGCTAAAGGTTTCAAAAAAGGAGACTTAAAAGAATTTTGGCATTTTGGACAGTATCTGTCTGATGATTCAAAATACAGAAGTGAGTATCCAGACAATGTAATCGTTGATGAACTTCCAAAATTCAACGAAGTTGGTAAAGAAGCATTCCAAATGCTTGAGAAAACAGGACAGTATGTGTTAAGAGCCTTAGCATTACACCTTGGTTTAGATGAATTTTATTTTGATGACAAAATCGCAGAAGGAAATTCTATTTTAAGACCTATTCACTATCCGCCAATCACTGAAGAGCCAGATGATGCGGTAAGAGCAGCAGCTCATGGAGACATCAATCTTATCACTCTTCTAATGGGAGCACAGGGTAAAGGGCTTCAGGTTCAAAACCACAACGGAGAATGGATTGATGCCATTGCTGAACCAGATGAATTGATGATCAATGTTGGAGATATGCTTTCAAGACATACCAACAACAAATTGAAATCTACCATTCACAGAGTGGTAAACCCACCAAGAGAAATGTGGAGTACTTCAAGATATTCAATTCCTTTCTTTATGCATCCTATCAGTGCAATGTCTTTAAATGCCCTTGAAAATTGTGTAGATGAAAACAATCCAAAGCTATACGAAGATACTACTGCCGGAGAATTCCTGCATGAAAGATTGATCGAACTGGGGTTAATTAAAAAATAAAAAAGAAACGGCTACCTCTATTTGAGGCAGCCGTTTTTACTATATTACATCCCAGTTAAACAGGAAACGCGTGTACATAACATTGTGCAGCTATTCATTCTGTAACAACCGTTATTTTGATCATTAAGTTCCTGACAAGGATCATCAGGAGAATCCCTTAGATCGTAACACTTATCAATTCCTCCTGAAATACTTTTCAATTCTTTTCTCTCAATTTTCTTTAAATTTTTCATGGTTATTGTTTTAGTTTTTCCTACTCTGAAAGCTTTTCGGATAATGCTTGCGTAAATTAGCAATATTTACTGAATAAAATCAATAATTTTCCAACTATAATGAGAGTTAATTAATAAATACAATTTTGTCCTATCCTGTAATACAATAAAATTCTGGGCAAGGAGTTGATTGTGTAAAAGTACCCCACGGACAGATGCAGGTATATGTATCTCCACCGCCGCCAGGATTTTCTCCACCTCCAGGATTTTCGTAAGGAACACATTTTCCCCCCGAACAGATTTGTCCTGCAGAACAGCCGCCTTCTCCCGGTCCGCCGCCTTCTAAGCAATAGGCTGGGAAATTGGCACCCGCAACAATACTTCTTTTGTCGTCTCTTGAAAGTTTTTTTAGTGTTTTCATAGTTATAGTTTTAGTTTTTCCTACTCTGTAAGCTTTTCGGATAACGCTACCTTAAAAATAGCATTTATTTTATTAGCAATCAAATGTTTATATACAAATCATTGATCCTATAGCTCTCAAAGCTGTTTGTTATATTAATTTTTTATTTTTAATATAATAAACATTATTAATTAAAAATATTTTAACTATTTTTACTTTACTTACAAATTTTCAATTAAAACCATATGAAAAATCTAAAAAAACTAAAAAAAGACCAATTAAAAAACATTTCAGGAGGTGCCACCCTTCCTGAAGCAGATTTCTGCATGTACTATTGTAATGGAACCATTGTTTGTGCAACCTGCAGCGATGATTTCAAATGCCCGGATACCAACAATGATATGTAAGATTACAATCAAAATGTAATCCATAAGAACCGTTTCTGTAGAGAAGCGGTTTTTTTATTTCTTTTGACTTAAAATAAGGTGAATTATGAGGGATTAAATTTCATTTATATATATGAACTAGCTTTCAACCACAATAAGCGATTTACGGCCTTAAAAGATAGAGATCCTAATATCCGAGATACAAGGTACGACTCACAGCGATTAGATCTCAGAATTGCAAGTGTAAGGATGCAAGATGACAGGATAATGTCTACGTTTTTTTAGCAGTTAGTATTAGCATAGTCATGCTGAGCGGAGTCGAAGCATTTTAATAAAGAAAACCTTATTTAGACTCCTTGGTAGTAACAGCCTGGGAAGAATAAACAGTATTGAAGGTAAAGACCCATCGTTGGATAAAGAATCGAAAGCAGAGGCCTGGAAACAGGAAGCCTGAAGCTGGAGGAAGAAGAATAGCGGATAGATGAGATGGACTACTTACTACGAACATCTATTATCTTTATCTATTATCCACTGCTCATTACCTATTACTCATTACTTCTGTTTCTGTTTGGATTTGTGTTAGTTAATTTAGGGAGTATGTTGAGTGGGTTTAGTGTTGGTGTAGGTGTAGGTATATAACAAAAAAACCTTTATCGTAAAGATAAAGGTTTTTTAAAAATAAAATAAAAACTGGCGGCGGCCTACTCTCCCGCGTTAGCAGTACCATCGGCGCTGGTGGGCTTAACTTCTGTG
>NZ_LUVZ01000046.1 GCF_001593385.1 Chryseobacterium cucumeris
CATATTCAGAGACAACTTGTCGTTTGAATGCCTCACTGTATTCTTGGACAGGGGACGATGTTTTTTTTAGATTCATAAGGGTGACTAATTTTATGGTTTTTTAGTCAACCTTTTTCAGGACGAGACATATAATAAAAAAAACCGCCAAAAAATTGACGGTTTTCAAATATTTATATCTGGATATAATTATTTCTTAAGCTCTTCTAAAAATTCGTCGTGAGAAATTTTAGTTTCTTTTTTGCTAGCTTTTTCAAGAATTACATCTTTCAATTTAGCCATTGCTACTTCAGAAGAAATTTGTCTTACCTGCTCCTGGTCTTTCAACATTTCAACAGCATATTTTTGGATTTCTTCATCCCCTAAGTGGTGGATTCCGTAGATTGCCAATTGGTTTTTCACTAACTGCTCAGCCTGAGCTAATACATCAGCATAGTCAAGGTTGATTTCGTTCTCAGTCATCAATTTACCTTCGATGATCTGATATTTCAATTGGTTTTTCTCAGCTTCAAGAATTTCTTTAGCCTGTTCTTCAGACTGGATATTCTGGTTAGAGAATAATAACCACTTCACAAGGAAAGATTCAGGTAGTTTTACTTCTTCTTTCTCTGTTACTTGCTCTAATACTTTATTCACGAAGTGAACATCAGCATTCTGTTGGAAATACTCGTCTAATTCAGTTTTCACTTTATCTTTAAGCTCATCTTCAGACTTAATGTTTCCTTCTCCGTATACTTTGTCGAATAGATCCTGATTAAGTTCAGCTAAGTTTAATGAATAGAAATCTTTTACTTTAACTTCTACTTCATTGTGGTGTAGGTGCTCAACTTCTTCTTTGCTGAATCCTAATTCTTTAGCTAATTCTTCGTCACCTGCAAGAGTTTCTTTCGTTACTTTTACAGAACCTTCCATTTTCAAACCTTTTACCAATTTGAAAGCTTCTTTGTTTTCAGCAGTAATAGTAAGGTTTTTTGGATGGTGGTGGTGCTCTCCTTCAGCATCTTCTTCCACAACCTGAGAAACTTCTAAAGCAATGTAAGAATCTTTAGTGATTTTATCTTGAGGAACCTGCTCAGCGAAACGCTTCTGCATGTTTTCAATGCTCTTACTGATTTCTTTATCAGAAGCTTCTACTTTGTAATGAGGAGCTTCATATTTAGCTAAATCTATAGTGAATTCAGGCTCATATCCTACTTCGAAAGCAACTTCTATTTGATCAGCGTTGTAATTTAATTCGTTTACTGGCTGAGGAACAGGCTGACCAACTAATCTTAATTTGTTTTCATTAACATAGTTGTTTAAAGCATCAGAAACTTGTCTGTTGATTTCTTCAAATGCAATACCTGCTTCATATTGTTTTTTAACCATACTCAAAGGCACTTTCCCTTTTCTGAATCCAGGAACTTGCGCATTTTTAGCATAATTAATCAACTGCTTCTCTACTTTTTCTTTGTAGTCAGATTTTTCCAATGTTACTGTAAGCAATGCACTTACGTCATCATGGTTTTGTGCGGTAACCTTCATTATTGATTAAAATTTTAGGTTGCAAAAATAGGAATTTTTTATGAAAAAAGCCCATTTAAAATCAACTAATAAAGCCAAATATTGTTAAATAAAAAACCACCGGAGAATTCCGGTGGCCCAAACAAGATTAAAGGTATATTAATTAACAATATTATAGTTAGCCTGTGCATCAGTTTCTCCTCCTGTATGAGTTCCGTAAATCACTCCGTTTCCGCTTACGGCAGAAGCTTCAGAAACCGTTACCGGCTCATGGAATAATGTAAGAACCAACTGGCTAGGTGCAGAAGCATTTTTTACCGCAGTATTGACTACCCATTTTGTTTTCAACCCAACACGATTTCCATCATCTCTGGTTGATTTTTCGTCATCTGTACGGGTTAAGGTAATATCTGAGTTAGGAAAATTATATACAAGGAAATGTTCATCCTTTGCGTCTTTAATTTCCTGAGTAGCATCTTCATCTCCGTTTTTGAAAATAACTTCTACATTATAAGTATGTCCGTTGATCAGTTTAACATTAGGATTAGTAGTACTGTTCACCTGATAATCATAAACAATAGGATTATTAGGGTCAGCCTGATCTGTTACTCTTAAAAGGACATCTGACAATTCTTCCTGAGGAAGGTCATCTGCTTCATCATCGCTTCTGTTACACGATGTTAAGCTTAAAGAAACAGCTAAGAATAAAAGTCCTAAGATAAGTGTTGTATTTTTAAAAATATTTTTCATGTTTTTGATTTTAAATAATTAAAATTGATATTTAAGAGTTAAAATGAAGTTTCTTCCCATTTCGTTGGAAAAGAAACGAAGTCTGTTCAGATAATCTCTGTAAGACGTATTGAATACATTTCGAACTGAGAAATCAATTCCGAAATTTTTAGACAGATTTACCCCTGTCTGAAGGTTCCAAAGGGAATATCCGTTTGGAGGTGTAGAAATATCCACTTCTTCATTGTAAGGATTTCCGTCTGAATCAAATAATCTGATCGGAACGTTATAAACAGGAAATCTCGTCTGTTTCAGATATGTATTGTTACTTACGGTGAAATAGAAGTTCTTCCATTCTTTTTTATTGAATTCCAATGAATTGTTAAAGTTCGGAGGCATCATAAGAATAAGCGGTACATCATGAGTCTGATCCTGCCCATAAACGTAAGATCCGCTTCCTTTGTAAGTCAGATTATCTGTGATCTTAAGCTGAGCATCAATATCCAATCCATACATTTTTGCATTGATCTGTTGATAGTTGTATACCACAAAAGCTCCGCCCCACTGAGTATTCTGATATCCTGTAGGAATCTGGTTGATAAAATTCTGAGTATAAAAGAAATATGGGTTAACAGAAATATTCAGTCCTTTTAAGACATTTGCTTTTACATCTGCCACCAAGTTAAACTGATTTCCGGTTTCACTTTTCATTCTCATATCTCCTCTTTCAATAATAGCTGCAGAATGGTGAAGTCCGTCTGCAAAAAGTTCTGCGATATTCGGAGATCTTGAAACCCTGGCGTAATTGAATTTCAGGTTAAAATATTCGGATGGATGATAAACAATTCCCCCGTTTACTGAAATATTATTATAACTTAAAGACGGCTTGGTAAGAATTCTGTTTTGGTTGATTCTTACTACAAAATCTGAATAATCTGCTGCATACTTTTTATTCCAGTCACTCAGATCATACCATTTTGTTACTTCGTAGTGATCATAATCGTATCTGCCTCCCAGTTCAAGATCCAGCTCCGGTGCAATTTTATATTTCAATACGGAATAAATTCCTGCATAGTATCTGTCATAGTTCGGAACAAGACGTCTCGCCTCGGTCTGAGTATTGGAATAATTGTTTTGGTATCCAGCATTAATTCCTGTTTCAAGATTCCAATTTCCTCTTTCTATCAGGTGGTTCACATTCAGATCATTGGTGATCAGTTCAAGATCCAATGCCGGTTTTTTGCTCAAAGCTTCTGTACGTCTGATATCATATTCTTTTCTATGATTGTATTGAAAGCTGTAAGTGGCGGTTATTTTTCCAAAATTTTCGAACCTTTTATACGCTGAAACCTTAGCAATATGATGCTCGATTTCCTGTTTAGGATTGTCAATATCATAGCTAAAATCTCTTTGATAGATTGGCGCTAGTGATGTAAGAGCATTACGCAGATCTTCGGAATTCCCAACGTGAGAACTTCTAAGAATCCCGACTGTGCTTTTAGTCAGATAATAATCAAAAGAAAAACCTTTTTCAAATGTCATTTTCTGTACACCAAAATTAAATCCTGAGCTCTCAAGACCAGTATTCATCAAGCCATAATCCGGAGCTTCAAGATCTCCCAGTTTTTTATAGCTTCCATTGGTTTTTATACCCCAGCCATTTTCCCAGGTTTTTGCAAGTTTTACATTAAGATCAGCCCCTCTTCCGTTTGAAATTCCGGAAAGAGAAACACTTCCCATAATGGTATCTTTTTTAGGTAAAACCTGAGGCTGTAAAACAACAACTCCTCCTACAGCTCCTGCTCCATATTTCAAGGCTGATGCCCCTTTTATCACGTCGATATGTTCAAAATTGTTGACATCCACATTGGGGGCATGCTCTACTCCCCATTCCTGTTCGGCAAGCTTTACCCCATCATTCATAATGGAAACCCTGCTTCCATAAAGCCCATGGATAATAGGTTTAGCAATATTATTTCCTGTTTTAAGAACGTTAACACCGGAAATATTAGTTAATAAATTCCCTAAGTTTTCGGTAACATTTCTTGAAAGCGTTGATTTATCAAGTGTTTTAACCACCATGCTTCCATTGTTTTTATGACTACCATGAATAGTCACGGTTTCAATATCTTTAATGTGGTGTTCCAGTGTAATCACCAGCTGAACATCCTTATCAACTCCTATATTTTCAGTATAATCATTGCAATCAGGATGCTGTGCAATGAGTGTATACTTTCCTGCAGGAATTTTATCAAAAGAAAATTGACCTTTCTTATTGGTTTTGGCTGTAAAGTTCCCGATTTTAATCACTGCATTTTCCAGCAATGTTTTATCATGGAAATCCTGAACGGTTCCCTCTACAGTATAATTTTTTTGTGCACTTGTAAATACTGATCCGCAAAAGACCAGCAGCAGGCAATATATCAATTTCATTGTAAATAGATTGATTGCGTACCCTTTTCAACAGGGTACATTTTTCGTTAAAATTTGTGGGAAGGGTTAGTTTTGATGGTACAATGTATTCTTGATAAGAAGTTAAGAAACCGGAAAATAGTAATTGAACATTATTAAATATCAATTACAGATTATCAGGTGTTTTTCCCAACATCTTGAAACCTTAAACTTTAAACATTGAATTTAAAGCAGTAAACATTGAACTTTAAACCCTATAGAATCTATGAATTATGTAAGTGCGGGCGGTCCCCGAAGCTGGAAGGTGAATTTGGTCTGTGACCAGATTTTCTCCTGGATGGCGATGATTTGTTTTACTTCATGGCTGTAATGCTCAAAAGTAAAATTGAATTCTTCAGGAGCTAATGTATGTCCGGTAACCAAAAAGTGGCAGGCCAGACAGTCGCCAGCTTTCTCTTTAGTAACGGCTTTCGTTATCGTATTCTCTGCTTTTTTAAGATGAAAAGCCTTAAAATAGTCTACAGAATCATGATGGTGAAAGCTTTGAGAAAGCAGCGCGAGAAAATACACTCCAAACAACAGCTTGGAGATAAAACTCTTTAGGTTTCTGCTTTCTTTAAAAATCATGGTTCAAAATTATGAAAATAATTTAATTGTTTCCTTAAACTTTTATTAAATTACTTAATGATTGTTGACAATAGGTAGAAACAAGTACAATTTTGTTACAAAAAAAATGCTTCATCTTACTAATTTGATGAAGCATTTCTATTGTAGTTTAATCCAGTTGGGTTCCAAGATATTCCCACTCCTGTAAAGCGGTATCCAGCTCCTCCTTAGCTTTGTTGTATTCTTCTAAGGTTTCATCTGAAGGATTTTCTTTGGCAAAAGATGCTTCCATCTGCTCTACTTTTGTTTCAAGCTCAGAAATTTTCTCTTCCACTTTCTTGATTTTATTCTGAATATTTTTCTGTTCTTTACTTACAATATTGGAAGACTGGCTGCTGCTTACAACAGGCTTCTCCTCTACTTTCTTAGGTTCCACCTTTACTTCCGTATGAAGTTTGGCTTTTTCTGCAGAAATCTCTCTGATGGTTTCTTTCTGTCTGTACTCAAGGTATTCGTTGATATCACCTAGGAATTCTTTCATTTTCCCGTCACGGAATTCGTAAATCTTATCACAAAGTCCCTGAAGGAATTCCCTGTCGTGAGAGATGACAATTAAAGTTCCTTCAAAATTCTGCAGTGCCAGCTTGATAATTTCCTTAGACTGGATATCAAGGTGGTTGGTAGGTTCGTCCATGATCAGAGTGTTGAAAGGACGAAGCAACAGTTTACAAAGTGCCAGACGGTTTCTCTCTCCTCCGGAAAGTACTTTTGTTTTTTTAGTAACGGCATCTCCCTGGAAAAGGAAAGATCCTAATAAGTCTCTTACTCTTGGTCTTGTTTCTTCTGTTGCTGCATCTTCAGCTTCTTCCAGAACCGTTTTATTAGGTGTTAAAACCTCTTCCTGATTCTGAGCGAAATATCCAATGTTAACATTATGTCCAAGATTCCAGGTTCCGGAATAATCTTTAATATCTCCGGCTAAAATTTTAGCCAATGTCGTTTTTCCTTGTCCGTTCTGTCCCAAAAGGGCAATTCTGTCTCCTCTCTGAACGATAAAGTCTACATCATCAAAAATCTGCTTCTGCCCATAAGCTTTTCCAAGATTGATGGCTTCGAAGATCACTTTCCCCGGAACCATAGACTGTACGAAACGGATATTGAATTTCGAAACGTCCTCGTTATCCACTTCGATACGTTCGATTTTATCTAATTTTTTAATAAGGGACTGCGCGAAAGATGCTTTGGTAGCACTTGCACGGAACTTATTAATGTTATCCTCCATTTGTTTGATCTCCGCATCCTGATTCTTTTTAGCCTGAATCAGTTTCTCACGGCGATCTTCTCTCATGACAAGATATTTCGAGTAATTCGCTTTATAATCATCAACTTTTTTATTGTTGATATCAAAAGTACGGTTGCACACCGCTGTCATAAACTGTTTATCGTGGCTTACCAGAACAATAGCTCCCGGATAATCTTTCAGGAAGTTCTCCAGCCAGATGATAGATTCCATATCCAGGTGGTTGGTAGGCTCATCGAGAAGCATAATGTCGTTCTTCTGAAGAAGTAATTTTGCCAATTCGATTCTCATTCTCCATCCTCCGGAAAATTCATCGGTAATTTTCTGGAAGTCATCTGCTTTAAATCCTAAACCGAATAACACTTTTTCCATGTCGCCTTCAAGATTGTAGGCATCATGATTCATCAAAAGGTCGTTCAGCTCGGTCATTTTATTAATCAGATCCGTGTAGGAATCACTTTCGTAATCTGTTCTTACTGTCATCTGGTGATTCACCTCTTCCAGTTCGTTTTTCCAGGCATTGATCTGTTCAAAAGCCTGCATGGTTTCTGCCCAGACCGTTCTTCCTTTTACGAAATCAAGATCCTGTTTAAGGAAACCAATGGTAACACTTCCTTCAGTGACAACTTCTCCCTCGTAGAAATTAATTTCTCCGGAAAGCATTTTCAACAAAGTGGATTTTCCTGCTCCATTTTTACCAACGAGACCTACTTTATCATCCTTTTTAATGGTGAAATTGACATTTTGAAATAAATAATTTCCTGAATGGTGTAATCCTAAACTTTGAACCGAAAGCATCTTAATTAATAATTAGTAATGAATAATGAATTTTCGGGTGCAAAAATACGGAAAAAGAAATGAATAGCCGAGAAATAAAAAAAGTGGTCAGGATTCAGCAGTTTTTCCTTTATATGTAATACATTAAACCGAAAAAAGGAGACACCCTCAGATGTCCCCTAACCTAAATTTAAAACTGAGAAGTTTTTCCATTAATTCTTCCATTCATTTAATATCGTAGCTGCCGGTGCTTTTATAATAGAACGAACCCAGATATCATTATTGGGAACGTTTGTTCCATATAGGAAATCTGCAACAAAGCTGTCCTCCGGAAGATGAAGTTCTACGGAAAGCCTTTTTGTACGGCTTGTTTCATCAACGGAGGTACGACTTGATACATTTAATCCATTATTAATCAACTCAATATTAATTTCACGCTGAGTTCTGTACCGGAAACTATCACTATACAATCCGAAGTTTGAAGAAATATGGGTATAATCCACAAATCTTTCGAAATCATATATCGGTTTTTTGTTTGTAGAAAGATCCTTTACATATTCTTTCATTTTGATATAAAACCGATTGAGAAAAGCATGCTTATTATAATCTGTTCCAAAATACGCTTCATTCTCAGTACTAAATACTGATAATATGGTATTGGTTTCGTCCATCATGAGTTTTCCATATACTTTTGACAGGTCATTATATACTTTATCCCGGCAAACATAGGCCTGTGAAAGGCCATCCACCGTTTCCACTTTATATTCCGAGAGTAAAGCATCCCATATTTTATTTCCATCAGCATTGGTTTTTGCATTTCTGATATCTGAAACGTAGTCATGCAGATCATCAACATTAATGAAATCTGTAGAAATATAAACAGATTGTGGACCTTCCAGATATCCTCCTCCAATATCAGCATGATCTCCAGGAACAAATATTTCTTTCCAAACTGAAGACTGATTTTCCAATTTCTGATCCTGCATTGTTTTCGAATTCTCAAACAAACCTGTCAATGGAAAGAAAAACCTGCCCTCATTAACCGCACAGAAATGCATAGCATTCTCTACCTGTGCAGAGATCTTCATGTTATAATTATTAAAAGGCTTAGACTCAACCGTATCAAAAAGCCCCAAAAATTTTATTCTGCAATTTCCTGCCGCATAAAAAGTCAGAAGCTGATTACAGAAAGTTCTTGCTAGCATCCCTCCTCTCCCGAATCCATAGATATAGAAATGGTATTCCTTTGTCTCATCATGGATTATTTTCTGCACAAAATCTCCGGCTTTCTGAAGTTTATCATCAGACGAATATCCGCTTCCATAGGGTGGATTTGCACAGGTTGCCATGGCAAAATTATTATCTTCACTGCCTGTCGCGGTACCAATTCCTTCAATATATATTTTTTCATCTCCAACGAATAAACTGTATAATTTATAGATATTGCTGAAAGTACCATAATAGCTTTCATTATTATTCAGCGGTTTATCCGGTGAAAGAATATTTGCTCCATTATTTCCTGTACCGTCAAAGAAAATCCCGACGGAAATCACTCTGTTACCATTCATGTTTCTACTTTAATTTTTACTAAAGATCCTGTTTGTGTTTTTTTTCAACTACCATCCCTGAAAGAGACATTCCAAAATAACAGAAGAAAAATAAGGTTCGCTAGAGTGAAAAGTACCAAATAAAAAAATCCGTATTTCTACGGAATCAATTTAGATTTTTTCAAGGGAGTAAATATTGTTGACAATGGCATAGATTACTATACCCACAGTATTCTTGGCTCCGATTTTCTCCAGGATACGTTGTCTGTGACTTTCTACAGTTCTGGGGCTGATAAAGAGTTTTTCTCCGATTTCATTGTTGGTCAATTCCTGACAGATCAGTTTTACCACATCTTTTTCTCTTTCGGATAATTCATCTTCTGTTTCAAAAAGAGATTTTTTTTTGGCAGAGCTGTTCATATAAGTAAACAGCATCTGATGATCTTCGGCCGTAAAAAAGACACCATTTTTATCTACCATTGTGATGGCTTCAATAAAGGTTTTTTTATTCGAGTTTTTGGGAAGAAATGCTGATACTCCCAGCTTAACCATATATCCGAGAATAGAGGTTTTATAATGGGATGACAGGATAATAATTTTAAGATCCGGATATTTTTCTTTCAGGATTTCTACCAGTTCAAAACCATTCATAGGTTTCATCTGAACATCTACGAGAGCAATATCAGGAAATTCATCTTTTGAAAGTTTTCCGAGGTCTTCTATAAAATCGGGGCCATTATCTGCGGTAAGGCAAACCGATATATTTTTTTCATTGGACAGCAACATTTTTACCCCTTCAAGGATGAGCTGTTCATCATCAATCAGTGCTAGTTTGATTTGGGAACTCATGATATTTTGGAATTTTTATAATTAAACGACTTCCTTTATTTGAAAATGTTTTTTTCCATTTGTGTGTGGCGTTCATTGATTTGATACGGGATTCAATATTTTTGATTCCCATCCCTTTTTTCACTTCTTCATATTCAAATCCCTGTCCGTTATCAGAAATTACAACGGCCATATTTTCAGGATAATCTTTAATGTAAATCCAAATATCCGTTGCATCGGAATGCTTGATCACATTGGTGGTAAACTCCTGAATAATCCTGTACAGCTGTACTTCCACGAAAAGATCTTTCTTTTCATATCCAGACATTACCTGCAGGGAAATATTGATTTTATGGGAAAGGTTGGCTATTAATTCTTCAACATATAAAACCAGACCCACAGATTCCAGGTTTACAGGATATAATGAATGGGAAATACTTCTGGCAGCATCAATCAGGGAAGACATCTGACCGTAGATATTTTTTTTGATGAGCTCATCACCCTGAGTATCGAGGTTATTCAACCACAAAGAAAGAATATTGAGGCGGTTTCCGATATCATCATGAATCATCACAGCAATTCTTTTCCTTTCTTCTTCCTGGGCCTTGATGTTTTCCAGAACTAATTTTTTCTGATGAAGAACTTCCGCTTCATGCTGTACATTTTTTTCCTTAATAATTCTGGTAATAAAAGCTCTGTAAGCTAGCAGAATAAAGGATACGATAACTGTTATGGTAACAATTATCAGGATCAGCAGATTGATATTTAGTGTTACTTCTTTAATCTGAAAAAAGTATATAAAAATGAACAGTACAAAATACTCGAAAGAATATTATTGGCACTGAGAATAGTATAATAATCGTTTTCGGACAGATTGGCGATCTGGTGCTGAATGATAAAAATAAACACTGAGACAGAGTAATAGAAAAATATACTGGCATCTACCAAAAGAAAGCGGTTCTGTGTAGAGGTATTCTTAATCTCCCGAATCAGAGTAAATCCGGAAAGACAGATGATGATAATATTGGAAACCACTTTCGCTATATCAGCATTGGCAGGATAATCAAATCCGTATTTCGAGATCATAAAACCTGTTGCCAATACACCTACAATCCACAAAACATATCTTGGCCAGTCCAGCTTTCTGATAAATAAACCTGTAAGCAGGAAAAACTCTCCCGCAATGTATAAGGGATAAAGGAATGAGGTATCATTCAGTCTGAAGATATAAGGCAGCGCCAGATTCAGCAATTCAATAAAAAAAAGAAAAGCAATACAATGAAAATATTGCTTTTCTTTATGATTTAATATGCGGTATTTTGCTGCTCCCAGTAGTATAACGGACAGGAGCAGTGCATAATTCAGGAATAAAATTGCCTTATAAAGTTCAGCCATTCCTCAATAGATCGTTTTAAAATTCACTTCCTACATCTACATCAGGGATACGGCAAATAGGAGGACATGGTTTTGCCCAGTCGTAAGTATTGGAAATTGATTCTGCTCCCAATTCTGCATTTCTAAGGTTTTCACGGAAAGAGATAAAGATAAGCGTTACCAACATTTTTCCGTAAATATCATTGTATCTGATCCCAAAAGAACAGGTAATACCTGCCAATCCTTCATCTGAAAGACAAAGGTCTGCTGTAGGAACATAGAATTTTCTGAAAATTCCACTTCCCTGATTTTCTCTGGTCTCTTTATAAAACCAATCCATACCTTGATTTCTCCAACGTTCAATAGCATCTACAGCTTTGTCCTGTTCAAGAATGGGTGTATTGGAAACAGGCAATCCCATATTGGCATTTTTTTCCATGCTTTCAAGATCTTTGGATAGAACGGCGTTTCTAATAAGTGTATACTCCTGAATTTCCTGCAATCTCAGATCTTTTTCAAGTTCGGTAAGGAAACTATATGGATATTCTTTTACATCTATTTTTACCCCATCATTGTTCATAGGATAAAAGATAAGAATCAATCGGTCTCTGTAAATTCCTACTGCAGCACAGAAGTCTTTATAATCCTTAAACCCCTTCATCCATTCAAGGTGTTCTCTGGAAATATTAAAAACATAGTTGGTAGGGATAAGCTTTTGAATTTTGGAAAAGTCAGAAAGACATGCTTTCCACTGGTTTGACGCTGCTCTACATTCTTCTACAGGCAGCATATAGTCTACAATGTTTAATGTTGACATAAGCATAGTTTTTAGTCGTATAAAAATATACAAACTAAATATGCTATGCAAGAGGATTTTAATTAATAATTTTTCACAGTAATATGATAACAGCTCTGCTGCTTCTCTTTGATGTAATATATTCTACCAGCCTTCTCGTAATGCTTTAAAACTTTCTCCAGAGCTATTTCCATTTTCGGATTGTATTTTAAAACGTTGTTGAATCTTATGTAAGAAATATCAAAAGAGTTGCCATAGTTGTGAGAACTAATTCCTAGTGAGGCGTTAGAATTCACTCTTCTCAGCCTGCACTGGTCTTCAAGGGTTCTGGTAATGGATGAAACCGTAAATGTACCGCCTTTTGTATCCTTACTGAACTTTGACCCTATTTTTTCCAGAGTAGTTTTTGCCTTGGATACCATATAAGCCCTGCTGTAATCAAGTCTCTGAACCTGATACCCTTTGCCGGATTTTTTTATTTTGTGGAATTTTCCGTTGTTGATATATTTCTGTACGGTTTTGGAATCTTTCAATAACTGCACTCCAAAACCCTTTGAAGCATCAAGATGAGATTTATAAAGCGGTGTAGGTTCTACCTTTAATACAGTGGCAAGATCATAGCAGGGAAAAGCTTTTTTGGCTGCCTGCGAATAATGTAAACTATAAATAAAAGGTACAAAGACCACACAAAAAAACTTTCTCATTCACCTTCCTTTTAAATTACAAATGAAAGATAAAACATTTATGTTAGATCTTTCAAGACTGATGATAATACTCTCTCAATAAATCCCAAACAAACATTACACCAAATTACAGATTTTGCAATTTTTGTTCCCTCTTTTTTGAAATATTTTTTCAGTTTTAACTTTTTACTTTAAGATTTAAATTTTACATTTGAGATACATAAACAATAAACAACATGATAAAAAAACTTTTCGCTGAATTTTTCGGCACATTTTGGCTTGTTTTCGGAGGGTGTGGAAGCGCTGTTTTCGCAGCGGGTGTTCCAGACATCGGCATCGGACTTTTAGGCGTTGCTTTAGCCTTCGGTCTTACTGTTCTTACCATGGCTTACGCTGTAGGGCATATCTCAGGAGGGCATTTTAATCCGGCAGTTTCTTTCGGGCTTTTAGCAGGAGGAAGATTTCCTGCTAAAGACCTTATTCCTTACATTGTAGCCCAGTGTTTGGGAGCGATTGTAGCAGCAGGATGTCTGTACACAATCCTTAACGGTGCCGGAGCGGTAGAATTCTCAAAACCCGGAGATTTTGCCACGAACTTTTACGGTGAAGCCGTTTACAATGGAAAAGCTTTCAGTATGGGAGCAGCATTTCTTGCTGAGTTTCTATTAACCGCATTTTTCCTAATTGTAATCATGGGAGCTACAGATAAGTGGGCTAACGGTAAGTTTGCCGGTCTTGCCATCGGTCTTGCGCTTACGTTGATCCACCTGATCTCTATCCCGATTACCAATACCTCTGTAAACCCTGCGAGGTCCCTTTCTCAGGCAGTCTTTATGGGAGGGATTGCCATGTCACAGCTTTGGCTGTTCTGGGTAGCCCCTATTTTGGGAGGAGTTGTAGGCGGATTGATCTACAAGTTCTTACTTCAGAGAGATACTGCTGAAATTGCAGATTAATTTTAAAATAATATTTAATGATAAAATCCTGTCAGGCGGCAGGATTTTTTTATTTCTGATTTGAATAAATTGTTTTGAAATTCTTGTAAACGTAAAGTTTTTTATAAGAGAAACTTTTTATCTAAAAGGGGACAAAGTGGTTACAAATACGTTGCTTATGAAGCTAATTGTAATGTTGGCTTAATAAGCATCAATTTCATTGATTTCACCTTTGCTTCCATAAAACTTAAAAATAGAGATTAAACTTTTCGTTAAACCCAACATTTTTTTATTTCAGCTTTTTGATTTCAAAAGGATTTTTAAAGATGAGCTCTTCATGTTTCCCTTTAATTTCCATTTTGCGCTGAAGAAGATTAAGCGCCATTTTCCTGATGAAAAGATCTTTGTCATTCAGTTTCCAGTAAGAATCTTCATGAAGCTTTTTAGGCTGGCGGATCAGATAGAATTCAGTTTCCCAGGTATCAGCATTATGATAGAATTCGATGATTCCACAATGTTCAGGGATAAGAGCTGCGTCTACCATTCCCATCGGGAGCAAAAAACTAAAGGAATTGCATATATAATCTCCACAGGAAATTTTATCATGTTTCAGAAATTTTTCCCCGGTATCTTTGTTGATATATGATTTTTTAAAATCATTTTTAAAATCACTCTTTGAAAGTTTGATCTCAATTTCATGACTTCCACCTTCCGAATCTATGATTAATATGTCCGCTTCCCAATCTGCCTGAAAATAATTCGTCAGTACAATTTCTTTTTCAAAATCGCAATGGGAATGGATGTAGGCATGTATGAGTTCTTCTATTTTGATCATTTTTTATGATGGTAAAAATTTTTAATAAAACGCAATGCCCGCAAAGTTTTTAATAGCCAAGTGTTTAAAGGCTCGCAAGGGCGTTTCACTCAGCAAAAGTCGCAAATTATTTTATGATACAAAAATTGACAAGCGAAGCGAATTGACCATTCACAATTGTTCTCTTATGTCCAAAATCATCAACTCACCAGCAGGCTGCATCCTCTGATATCTGAATGATCTATTCTTCCTAAGACCTGAAATTTATCACCCATTATTTTCCCTAAATCCTGTGTTGCAATAAATGAGCAGGAATGCGTATTGGCAAGATCAATGATATTAATAGCTCCTGTACGGCCTTCTTTTTCGTAAGCCAAAGGATCTTCTGCATTCCGAACCATGATTCTCATCCAGCTCGGACATTCGTATTCATTATTTCCAAGGGAATAAGCCTGTGAAAGTAACTCTGTCATGGAATATTCTGAATATATTCTGTCCGTTTTAAGTCCTTCCTGCAAGATTTTCAACAATTCATCCTTGGTCATTTCTTCTTTTCGCCCTTTCATACCGCCGGTTTCAATTACGATTAAATTTTCAGAGAAGTTCAGGGATTCATCGCTTTGCTCGGAATGACAGTAATCAAGAAAGTCTAATAGGGCAAAAGAAACCCCAAAAAGAATAACTTTTTTGCCCTGCAGTGTATTTAATAATTCAAAAAGCTCAGCATGATTATAAAGAAAATATCCATTTTCCGGTTTTGCAGACTTCTTCATCAGATAGTCTACCATATAGATCAGTGATGAGTTTTGTCTCTCAAGATAGCTTGGAAGTAGCCCAAGAAAAATAAAATCTTCCGGTTTTCCGATAAATTGTTCAAAACTTTTATAAATGCTTTCTTCATAAAGCTCCGGATCTGCAATAAAATGTTTGGAAAGGTTCATCTGGGTGGTTCCCGAACTTTGAAAGTAAAGATCCGTATCCACATTTTTATCCAGAATCTGATGGTTTTTAAACATTTCAATAGGAAGAAACGGAATTTTCACCAGGCTATCTACCTCATCGGGATTCACCTTCAGAAAATCAACGAATTTCCGGTATATTTCAACATTTTCATATTGATAACGAAATGTTTTCAATGATGCACTTAGAAAATCCTGTTCTGTCTTTATGTTGAATATATTTTTCAATTCCATAATTTTTAAATTCCTTAATCCCTTACTACAAGGCAATTACAGAGATAAAATATTGTTATTTAATAATTTTTTACTATATAAAACCTATTTTGGTAGACTTATTGCAATGTATTACTTGGAATATGGATTAAAAACAAGAGTGGGTTTTTCCACCCGTTCGAAAGTTACCTCTTTTTAGGGGTAATTTTTTTGCTTTATTTTTCAAAAGTCTTGAGTTCAAAATCCTTTTCAAAAACTCCGTAAGTGAAATAGGATATCCAGTCTCCAAGGTTGATATATTTTGCGTTTTGTTGCAGATCCAGTACCATTGGCAGGTGTCTGTGACCATAGATGAAATAATCAATCTTCTGAGTTTTCAGCTTTTCTTTGGAATAAATAATCAGAAACTCTTTATCTTCTCCCAAAAAAGCTTTGTCTTCTTCTCCGGAGATCATTTTATTTTTTTGTGAAAGGTATAATGCAATTTTCATCGCGATATCAGGGTGAAGCCATTTGAAAAACCATTGAGCCGCCGGATTGGTGAATAGTTTCTTCATTCTTTTATATCCTTTGTCACCAGGTCCCAAACCATCTCCATGAGCCAGCAGAAACTGCTTTCCTCCCATTTCAAAATATTGTTTCTGATAGAATACGGTACATCCGATTTCTTCTTCCAGATAATCTTTCATCCAGAGATCATGATTTCCTACAAAGAAATAAATATGAATTCCTCTGTCTTTCAATTCTGCAATTTTTCCAAGCACACGAACGTATCCTTTAGGAATAACATGCTTCCATTCATGCCAGAAATCAAAAAGATCTCCCATTAAAAACAAAACCTGAGCATCCTCTTTGATCTCATCCATCCAGCGTATAAACCTCTCCTCGCGCACCTTGCTTTCCTTGGGTGTAGGAGCACCAAAATGCTGATCCGAAGCGAAGTATACTTTTTTCCCAGGTTCTAAATTAATTGTTGTTTTTAACACTTTCTGAGTTTTGTGAAAAATTATTGATTATCTTCTGCAAACCATTCTCCATAAGAGTTTTCTGTCTCATGAAGTTTAAGATAAGCTAAAGAAATTCCTTCGGGAAGTCTTGATTTGATTTTAGCAGCAATAGCATACAACATGTTTTCACAAGTCGGCTGGAAGCTGCAATAGATTACTTTATGGCCTTTCTGCTCAAGGTCATCTCCCAGTTCTTTGTGTGGAGACAGTGCATTGACAAGAACCGCATGGTCCCATACATCTACGATCTCAGATTTTACGATACTTTTGATATCTCCGAAATCTACCACCATTCCATTTTTAGGATTTTCAATATCATTAATCGGCTTTCCTTTCACTGTTACAAACAGTTTATAGGAATGTCCATGCATATTTTTACACTTCCCATCGTAGTTGTAAAGCACGTGAGCCGTCTCGAATGTAAAAATTTTTGTAATACGTATCATAATACAAAGATAGGATAAAACAGCTTAATACAGAAAAGACTGTTTCTATTACAGCGATTTTAAAATATTCTTTTTAATCAATTTTGAAAGTCAGATTATGATCCTTGGTTCCATCTACATTAGCAGCATTGTAAGGTACAGAAAGCCAGTTTTTTTTATTCATAACAAATTTAAACTGGTAAGTTTTCCCACTTTCGAAATGAGATTTTGGGAGTGTTAATTCAAAAGTATTGTTCCTTTTCAGATTCATATAATACACCTGATCATCAGGATTCCAGTTGTTAAAAGAACCTGTCACAGAAATGCTTTTGATGTACTCTACACTTTTCCCTTCTGGAAATTGATAAGAAAAAATGATATTATCCTTTTCAGTCCGGTAGCCATAATTTTCTTTTTTAAGATTGGGATGAACAATAGGTTCAGACTTTGTATATTCTTCTGCCACCATATATGGGTTCAGCATTCGTTTATCCATCATGCCGGCAATCTGATTGATCATAGGATAAAAAACAGGAAATTCTTTATATCCGTTGTACATCACTATAATAGCTATATTCTGATCCGGAAAAATTCTGTAAGCACTCACATTTCCTCCTGAGAAATCATAGGATTTTATAGCATTAAAGATGTCCGTATCCCAACCATGAGTAAAGGTGATCTCTTTATTTTTGTATTCAAACGGTTTCCACATCAACGCTTGTGTGGCAGGTTTCAGAAAATCATTTTTACTCAAATGAATGCTCCATTGTAAAAATGCAGGCAATGCAATCGCTAAGCCATTCGCTGAATGCGCTCTTCTCCCTTCTACAAATGTGGATTTTTCGTATTGATGTGTCTTTTTGTTGTAGTTATATTTTACAATTCTATTAGGGATTTTTTCAACAGAATTCGATGAAAACACTACCTTATTTTTGGAGTCTGAAAACTGATTCTTCAGGATATAATCTTCAAATTTCTCTCCTGTTATTTTTTCAATGATCATCGTAATCAGCATGTAGTTGGCCTGATTATATCTGTAATCACTTCCGGTTTCAAATTCCATTTTTTCTTTTGATAAGCGGTTAATAACTTCAGCGTTGGTAGCATCTGTTGCAATATCATTGAAATTAATCCAGTCCGGAAGTCCTGAAGAGTGGGAAAGAAGATTTTTCACCTTAACATTTTGCCATTCTGCCGGTATATTGTCAATATATTTTGAAATTTTATCTTCCACAGAAAGTTTTCCTTGCTCCACAAGCTGAAAAAGCCCAACATTTGACATCAGTTTTGTACTAGAATACACCCTGAACATGGAATTCTGATCTACTTTTTTATCGCTTTCCAAATTTTCTGTTCCATAATATTTCTGGAAAGTCACTTTATTATTCGTTACAATTCCTACGGCCATTCCCGGTATCTCATTGATTTGAATAACTTTCTTTATATAGCTGTCTATCGCTTTCGATTGTTCTGCAGTCTGACCATAAGCTGTAACGAAAAAGCCTGAAAATAATATTGTTAAAATAGATGATTTCATGGAGATGTTTGTTTGATGTTTCCTTATTAAAAACAACTGCGGGCCTTTTTGTATTACATTTAGGAAAAAAATTATTTGTTATTTTCTGGTTTTAATTGATCGGTTTGAAAGCCTAATTCACTCAAATAATTAAGTCCGTTTTTTATTATTATTAAATTAGTTCCTGACCATCCATCCTTTAATCCAAGAACAATAAGCTCTTTAATATATTTAGGCTCATTAAGATTAACCACCTCTTCAGTGTTTTTTATTTTATTAAATAACTTTACCCCTGACTTTAAAGGTTGTCCCATCACATAATCATTGACAGTCATAAATTTGATGATTAAAGGGGTTTGTTTTTGTCCGTTTAAAAAAACTTTTACAGTCAAAGTATTAGTTTTAGATTCGAAATAATATTGATCTGCAACTAAATACAAGTATTCTACAGCATTGACAGTTATTTTTCTTAACTTATTTTTCATTACCCTTTTTTATCAAGCTATTCTAGCTATTATTTTATCTTTTTTTCAAATCTATTAATGACTTTATACTCTTTGTCTTTGATAACAATTTCATAATTCCCGTTATCCAGGATTAAAAAACGACTGTCATTGGACGTTTTGAGCTCAATAATATCAGCAGGAATTCCCTGTTTTTCAAACTCTCCTTTTCTGTATGCTAAAACCAAGGCCGGATATATCGAAACTTTAGAGGCTGGAATTTTATAAAACTTTCTGTTTTTGTTCAACATCCAATTGGGTCTGCCTTCAACATATTTTGTAACGGGATGAATGATTTTAATATCAGTATACAACTCTTTGTCTTCCCCATTATATATTCCATGATTCTGATCTTTTAAAACAACAGGGACAGTATTTTTCACAAGTCTTAAAAGAGGGTCATTAAATTTCAGGCTACTTTTTTCTGAAAACTGAGTCTGATCAATCGTAAAAGGATTGATCTCCGTAAGGTCTGAAAGTCGTCCTGCCATTGTTTTCTCCCAGGATTTATGAATACCTTCATAAGCATGCTGATAACCGCAGTAGATGAGATATTTGCCATCTTTATTTTTCTGCATAAAATCGAAGATATTTTTTGCTTCTCCAATTTCTCTTTCTTTGTTATTTCCTTCTGCTTCGTAGGGAAAAAGTTTAAATCCAATTTTCAAAGCATTGTAGATAAAATTTCCAAATTCCGGTTCTTTGGAATAATATCCGCTACTGAGAGCAGCAAATTTTGTAATATTTAAAGAATCACTCGCCAATGTTTCGAGGCCCAAATATCTGTAGCCTTTGTCATACAACCCTTGGAGTAAGGAAGAGGCAAATGCTCTGTGACTGGCATTATGATGAGCTTCATTAATGATGATAATCTGTTCACTGGCAGCTCTGTCTAAGATATAATCTTTTGCATTGACGGGGATTAATTTTGTGAATCTCAGACTATCTGCAGTACTCAACTTTTTTACACGTCCAAAAGTCTCATCCCAACTTTCCAATGCCGGTTTATATTGTCCGCTTATTGAGTAGTATGTTGCTGCCATCTGGCTTCTCCAGGATTGACTTTGGGTAGAGTCTGCTACCTTTTTTTTGATATCATCTGTAAACCAGTAAGGATTTTCCTGACCATAGCCTATTATGCTTAACAAGAGTAAAGCCAGTGAATAAGAGAATTTCATGTGTATTTAGTTTTTGATTTAGGGTTATATAGCTAAAAAAACTTCTCCAACCAGTCGTTTTCCAGACGTTTTATTTTTTTGGTTTCAGGATCGAACAGAATCCAAAGCGTACTTGAGTCTACCACAAGTTCTTCATTGCAATAGAACTCAACTTTTCTTGGCTGTTTGGCTCCTTCAGGAGTCAGAGGATAAGTTCTTACCGTAATGATATCACCCAGATAAACCTGTTTTTTATATCGGATATGATGATCCAGAAGCATCCAGGCATCGTTTACATATTCTGTTTGCTGTTTCAGAAGATCCCAGTGTTCCGCTGCTACTTCCTCCACCCAGTGCACATATTGTACGTTATTCACATGATTATTCTGATCAATATGATCTTCTGTTACCTTTATTTGTTTTTCGTACATTAAATTCATTCTGCTTAAAGTTTACTCAAATGTATCATTTTAAAATAAAATTTCTTCATTCAACCCAACACTTTTATACATAAAAAAACGGGATCATAATTTCTGATCCCGGTATAATATTTAGTATATTGAATTTCTTATTTAGACTTTCCAGCAGTTTTTGCAGGCGTTGCTGTAGCTCCTAATTTGGTTTTTACCAGAGCTGTGATATCTTCACTTCCATCTGTGTAAACTAAATTATTAGATTCATGGAATGATGTATCGAAGATAAAATTCAATCCTCTTTCTTTAGCAACAGCAGAAATAACGCTCTTTACCTTTTGTTGTAAAGGAGTGTACAATTCACTTTGCTTAGCTGAAATATCTTTAGCAGCCTGTGCTCTTGAATCTTCTATTTTTTTACCTAAAGTCTGCAACTCTGTTTGTGCTGCCATCAGTTCTTTAGTCACAGCTTCTTTGTTGGCTTCACTAAGAGTCTTTTCTTTAGCCTGTGCTGCTTTCAATTTAGTCTGATAATCACCGATCATTTTTTCAATTTCAGCCTGCTTAGACTTAGTCAGATTATCAATAGTAGTTCCTATAGTGGTTACTTCAGATAAACTTGCAAAAATATCCTCTGTGTTTACACTTCCAACCTTCTGTTGAGCATTTGCAGCATTTGCAGTAAGCGTTAATCCTAATGTAATAAAAAGTACTTTAATTAAATTCATTTTTAATAATATTTTTTCCAGCCCCAAATATAATTCAAATTTCAATTACTTATCATGTCGCATTTATTTCTTTATTATTTTGAAATATACATATTGTAAAAACAGTTTCAAAGCCCTTTAAACAAAAGAAAAACCTTCCCACAAACGAGAAGGTTTAACATCAAAAAAATATGGAAAAACGACTAATGGAATTGTGCCGTTTCTGTAGAATCTTTCATCGCTACAGTAGCTGAAGAGCCGTTGGTCACAATATTCTGTACTTCATCAAAATATCCTGTTCCTACAAAAGACTGATGTTTCACTGCTCTGAATCCTTTGTGCTGTAATGCAAACTCACGCTCCTGAAGTTCTGAGTATCCTGCCATTCCTCTTTCTTTATAAGCTAATGCCAATTCAAACATAGCGGTGTTCAAGGCATGGAATCCTGCAAGGGTAATAAACTGAAATTTGTATCCCATTTTAGCCAACTCTTCACGGAAAGTAGACATTTCTTCCACACTCAGTTTTGCTGCCCAATTGAATGAAGGTGAACAGTTATAAGCCAGCATTTTTCCCGGGAATTTCGCATGAATTCCTTCTGCAAACCTTTTGGCTTGTTCCAGGTCGGGATTTGAAGTTTCCATCCAGATAAGATCTGCATAGGGAGCATAAGACAGTCCTCTGTCGATGCCTTGTTCTACTCCATTTCGTACCACGTAAAATCCTTCGGAAGTTCTTTCTCCTGTAACGAATTTCTTATCTCTGTCATCAATATCGGAGGTCAGTAAATCTGCTGCATCCGCATCTGTTCTTGCTATAATGAGACTCGGAACTCCAAGTACATCAGCAGCCAGACGTGCCGCAATCAGTTTATTGACTGCTTCCTGTGTAGGCACCAATACTTTTCCTCCTAAGTGTCCACATTTTTTGGCCGAAGAAAGCTGATCTTCAAAATGTACACCAGCTGCTCCTGCTTCAATCATCTGTTTCATCAGCTCAAAAGCATTCAGATTGCCTCCAAAACCAGCTTCGGCGTCGGCAATGATAGGCACAAGATATTCTTTATTTCCTGTTCCGCTTACCGACTGCACCTGATCTGCTCTCAATAAAGCATTATTAATTTTCTTTACCACTGAAGGTACTGAATTGGCTGGATACAATGACTGATCAGGATACATTTCCCCAGATAGATTGGCGTCTGCAGCCACCTGCCATCCTGAAAGGTATATTGCTTCCAGACCTGCATCTACTTCCTGCACTGCCTGATTACCCGTTAATGCACCAAGCCCTGCCACATAATCCTGAGTATTCAATTTATCCCAGAATTTTTTGGACATTTCTGTCGCAATAGTGTAGTCAATAGTATAAGAACCGCGAAGTTTAAGAACTTCTTCTGCCGTATAAGGTCTTTTTATACCGTGCCAACGTGGATTTGTCAGCCAATCTTGCTCTATAGCCTGGATTTGTTCTTGTCTTGTTTTCATAATATTTGGATTTTGTTTGATTAGATTTAAGGGTTCGAGATACGGGATTCGGGGTACAAGGTTTCGAGATATGATTCTCAAATTTCGGACACTCCTACGCTCTCACTCTCAAACTATATAAAAGGATATGCTTTAAGGGTTAGAAATTCTTCAAACTTTTCACAGAAAATCAATTCATTGAAAAGTTCTTTGGCAAGGTTGAATTTTCCGTTTTGGAAACGGATTTCTCCTACATACTTTTCAATATTGTCCATTTCCTCTTTTTCCCACTGTAATACCATACTTCGGGTTAATGTTCTATCGTCACTCAGGACCGCTTCGTTTTTCAGCCATTGCCAGATTTGTGTTCTTGAAATCTCAGCAGTAGCTGCATCTTCCATGAGATTATAAATGGCGGCTGCGCCAGTTCCCATCAGCCAGCTTTCCAGATAAAGAATTCCTACATTGATATTTTTTCGGATTCCTTTTTCGGTAATATCACCTTTAGGAATTTCCAGCAACTGGCTTTCTGTTATATGGTATTCGAATTTTTTATCGATCTGATTTTTGGAAGGCATATACTGGTCAAAAACTTCTTTTGCTACAGGTACCAAGGCCGGATGTGCAACCCAAGTTCCGTCATGACCATTTTTCACTTCTCTTTCTTTATCATTTTTTACTTTTTCAAAAGCAATACGATTAGCTTCATCATCGTCTTTTACAGGGATCTGGGCTGCCATTCCACCGATTGCATGGACATTTCGTTTATGACAGATTTCGATCACTCTTTTTGAATAGGCACTCATAAAAGGAGAGGTCATAGTCACCTGATCTCTGTCCGGAACTATAAATTCAGGAAGATTTCTGAATTTTTTAATGTAAGAGAAAATATAATCCCATCTTCCGCAATTCAATCCTGCGCTATGTTCTTTTAATTCAAATAAAATTTCATCAATCTGAAATGAAGCAGTAATGGTTTCTATTAAAACAGTAGCTTTAATAGTTCCCTCCGGAATTCCGAGATAGTTTTGGGCGAAAATAAAAACTTCATTCCACCATCGGGCTTCTTTATAGTGTTCTAATTTTGGAAGGTAAAAATAAGGGCCACTTCCGTTTTCCAAAAGTTGTTTTGCGTTTCTGAAAAAATAAATTCCAAAATCAGTCAGCGATCCGGATGCTTTTTCTCCGTTGATTTCAATATTTTTCTCCGGAAGATGAAGCCCTCTTGGACGAACCTGTAAAACAGCCGTTTTTTCATTAAGGGTGTAAGCTTTTCCTTTTTCGTTGACAAAATCAATAGTCCGGTTAATGGCATCAGAAAGATTAATCTGTCCCTGAATACAGTTTTCCCACACTGGCGAGCTGCTGTCTTCAAAGTCGGCCATAAATGTAGAAGCACCGGAATTCAGGGCATTGATAATCATCTTGCGGTCAACGGGGCCGGTAATTTCTACTCTTCTATCCAGCATATCGTCAGGAAGCGGAGCACATACCCAATTTCCATTCCGGATGTCTGCTGTTTCTTTTAAGAACTCAGGAAGATTTCCTTTATCAAAATTTTGCTGAGTAATTTTTCTTTCTTCTAAAAGTTCAAGTCTTTTATCATTAAAGTGCTGATGAAGCGAAATCAGAAAATCTGCCAAATCAGGAGTAAATATTTCCTCAAACTGCTTCTGTGACTTTATTTCTAATTGAGTTTTTGTTTCCATAACTTATTGATTTTGTGATTTGATGTTACAAACATAAATAAAAATTTTCACAATTAGCGAACGTTCGCTAAATTTATTAAAAAAATTATTATGCGAATAATCGCATCTAATTATTTATATTTGAGTAATGAATTCAGAAAGCGACTTTATCAAAACAGTTTTCGGGCTAAAACTGAAACAGCAGAGACAAAAGAAAAACTGGTCTCTGCAGGACCTTGCTGTAAAGACAGGATTATCAAAATCTTACCTCAACGAAATTGAGAATGGGAAAAAGTATCCCAAACACGATAAAATTATTCAGCTTTCTGAAGCACTCAGCTGCACTTTCGATGATCTTGTTTCTACCAAGCTGGATAAAAGTCTGGCCCCATTCAACGAAATTCTTCAGTCTGATTTCTTCAAAGAAGTCCCACTAGAGCTGTTTGGAATCAATAAGAACAACCTAATCAGTATTATTAGTGATGCTCCTAAAAAAGTAACGGCTTTTATCAATGCACTGATCGAAATTTCTCAGAATTACAATCTTGGTAAGGAAAGATTTTATTTTGCCGTCTTAAGGTCATTTCAGGAGTTATATGATAACTATTTTCCGGAAATTGAAGAAAAGGTTGATCTGTTTACCCGGGAAAATCAGTTACAACCCGGAAAAGATCTAAAGTCTGACATTCTGGAGGCAATTCTTGCAGAAAAATTCAGTTACACCATTCAGTCTGAAGATTTTGAAAAATATGGAACTCTGGATAATCTCCGCTCTCTTTTCATTCCTGAGAAAAAACTTTTACTTCTGAATCAAAAACTGGAAAAGGATCAGAAAACATTCATTCTGGCTAAAGAAATCGGCTTCAATGTACTGGAATTAAAAAACCGTCCCAATACATATTCTTGGCTTGATTTCGGAAGCTTTGAAGAAATTCTGAATAACTTTTACGCGTCTTATTTCGCAGGTGCATTGCTCATTTCAAAAGAACCTGTCATTGAAAAAACCGCAGAATTTTTCCAGCAAAATACATGGGAACCTAAAAATTTTGAGAGTCTTATCAGCAGTTTCACCCACTCGCCTGAAACATTTTATTACCGGCTGACCAACATCCTCTCGGCTGAAATGGGAATTAAAGATCTGTTCTATCTATGTCTGGTAAAAAAGAAAAATTCGGATAAGATTCAGATTTTAAAGGAGCTTCATCTTAATCACCAGCAGGCTCCTCATGCCAATGCAATGAACGAGCATTACTGCAGAAGATGGATTGCGGTAAAAAACCTTGGTGATTTAAAAGAAAATGAAACCCTTACGGATGCTCAGGTTTCTCACTATAAGGATCAGGGAATAAGCTATCTTGTGATTTCTACTTCACAAAAAAATCCCTTCTCAGATGGAAGCAACAGAAGTTATTGCCTGGGGATTCTATTGAATTCTCAAACAATAAAGAAAATAGGGTTTATCAAATCTCCTTCTTTAAAAACCATCAATGTAGGAGTCACCTGCGAATCCTGCAGTATTGCAGATTGCGAAGTAAGACAGGCACCCCCTGTGAGACTGGAAAAGGAACATTTTAATATGAGTATGAAGAGCTCTGTGGAGAAGATCAGGAAGAGATTTGAGAATTAGTAAGTGAATAGTGAATCTTCAATACGCTTCGCTCGTGAATTTTATGTGGAGTGTGAGTTGTAAGTTGTAAGTTGTAAGTTGTAAGTAATGGACTTGGGTAAGATCCACAATAACTTATTTTCATCTTAAACGCAGAGATCACAAAGTTTTCTATTATAATTTTAGAATATTTTGCTCGCCAAGACGTTACACTCAGCAACAAAAAGGCTTTTCCCTTGCTAAATGAAATGCCCTTGAGAACAATACAAAATAACAAACTTTGTGAACATTAGCGTTAATAATAATTCAACATTGGCTTTGCAAAGCAAAATTTGACAATTATTTTCTATCTTAGTAAAAACACACTATGATATTAGATGTATTGTTTCCCAACCGCTGCATCCACTGCAACACAATCATTGATCCAGAACTATTGGTTTGTGGCCTTTGTTTCAGCCAGATTCATTTTACCCATTACAATTATTTTGAAAATAATCCAGTCAAGGAAAAATGCAGTTTATTTTTTCCGGTTGAAAATGCGTTTTCTTTAATTCAGTTTGAAGAGGAAAGTTTAAGCCGGCAGATTATCCATGAACTGAAATACAGAAGCAGGGAAAGAATAGGAAAGATTCTTGCAGAGTGGATGATAGATCGTTTGGATTTTAGAGATGACCATCCTGATCTTTTAGTAACTGTACCACTCCATCCAAAGAAATTAAGAGAACGGGGATATAATCAGCTTCATTTATTCACAGAAACATTATCAGAATTTTATGATATTCCGTTTGATCATGAATTAGTCAAAAGAAATCATTATTCCAAAGCTCAGGCTTTAAAAGACAAAAAACACAGGCTGAAGACCACTAATACATTTTCAGTTACCCAACCTGTTTCTGGAAAGCATATCCTCCTAATTGATGATGTTTTTACCACAGGAAATACTGTTTCATCAGTTGCGTGGGAGATTTTAAATGCTGGTGACAATAAAGTAAGTGTATTGGTGATGGCTGTGGATATTTGAGGCGGAAGACGAGGTGTGGAGATCATCTTCAAAAATATTATCAGGTAAAAACCCACTCAAACTCTCCCATTCTCAAGCACTCTTACTCTATATACCACCCATTTTCACCATTCAATTCTTTTTCCTAATTTTCCGGAAACTATACAACTATGCCAAATCTGCTTTTACTGCACGGAGCCTTAGGTCACAGCGACATTTTTAAACCTTATCTAAATACACTGTCCCAATATTTCACGGTACACACCCCTTTATTTTCAGGACACGGAGATCAGGAACTCCCTGCTGGTGGCATCAATATTGAAAAATATACTCAGGAATTATCTGAATATTGTAAGGTGAACAATTTGACTGAAGTATTAATTTTCGGACATAGTATGGGTGGTTATGTAGCGCTTTGTTATGCCATGGAAAACCCTGAAAATGTAAATTCTATTATAACATTGGGAACAAAGTTCGATTGGACTGAGGAACAGGCTTTAAAAGAAAGTAAAATGCTTAATCCTGATATTATTCTTGAAAAAATTCCGCAGTATGCTCAGCTTTTAGAATCACAACACGGAACAAAATGGAAACAACTTCTTCCGGCTATTGCTGATCTAATGGTTGATTTAGGTAAAAATCCTCCTTTGGAAAATAATTTTGCCACGATTACTACTCCAACTCAAATTATGGTAGGAGATAAAGATAATATGGTCACTATTGAAGAGAGTATGAGAGTGTACAGAAGCCTTCCAAACGCAAAACTGGCCGTACTTCCGGACACAAAGCATCCTATGGATAAAGTACGACCTGATTTATTATTGAATTTAATAAAAGATTTCTGGAATCTTTCTTAAATTATCTCTGAAGTTTTTCTCCGTAGCTCAAGTCTCCGGCATCTCCTAATCCTGGAGTGATATATCCTTTTGAAGTCAAATGTTCATCAATGGCTCCTACCCAGATGTGCGCTTCAGGATAAGCATTCTGAACTGTTTCAACTCCTTGTTTTGAAGCAATGGCTGCTACGATGTGAAGCTGGGTTGGATTTCCGTTGGTAAGCAAATCCTTGATCGCTTCAATTAAAGAAGCTCCTGTTGCCAACATAGGATCTGCTACGATCAAAGGTCTGCCTTCGATACTAGGACAGGTAAGATAATCCTGTTTGATTGAGAAATAATCGTTAGCATCGTGTTTTCTGTATGCTGCTACAAAACCACAGTCTGCTCTGTCTAAATAGTTAAGAATTCCTTCGAATAATGGAACTCCTGCTCTTAAAATGGTTGTAATAACCGGCTGTACGGCAATTTCTCTGCTTTTTATTGTATCTAAAGGAGTTTGAATTTCAACTTCTCTATACTCCAGTCCTTTACTGATTTCAAAAGCGGCAATCTCCCCGATTCTTTCCATATTCCTTCTGAATCTCATTCGGTCGTGCTGGATCGTAACGTTTCTAAGTTCGTTAATCCATTCGTTGACCAGAGAAAAGTGTTGCGATAAAATAGTAAGCATGAAAATTTTTATTTTTAATTTCAGATATTAATTGCTGCAAAATTACAACTAAAAAACGAATTGAAAGATTGCACTTAAGGAGAAGTCCGTTCTGATGGTATAAAAAACTCCGGCAAGCTTCGCTTGCCGGAGTTTTCGTGAACATAAGTTCTTATTATTTTTGTCTGAAATAAACTTCAATCGGAACTCCGGTAAACCCGAATTGTTTTCTCAACTGGTTTTCAGTAAATCTCTTATACGGTTCTTTCACATATTGTGGAAGGTTACAGAAGAATACAAACTGTGGTGAAGGTGTAGGAAGCTGTACACAATATTTGATTTTAATGTATTTTCCTTTCAACGCTGGTGGTGGTGTCTGTTCGAAGATCGGAAGCATTACTTCATTCAGTTTTGAAGTCTTAATTTTCTTCTTACGGTCTTCATAAACCTCCATGGCTACTTCTACAGCTTTTAAGATTCTCTGCTTCGTCAAAGCTGAAACGAATAGGATTGGAATATCCTGGAACTGACCAATTTTATCTTTGATTGATTTTTCGAAATCACGCATCGTATTGGTCTGCTTGTCTTCGATCAAATCCCACTTATTCACAAGGATTACAATTCCTTTTCTGTTTTTCTGAGCTAAACCGAAGATATTCATATCCTGAGATTCCCAACCCTGTGTAGCATCCACCATGATGATCACAACGTCAGAATATTCAATAGAACGGATCGATCTCATTACAGAGTAGAATTCAAGATCTTCATTTACCTTAGACTTTCTTCGCATCCCCGCCGTATCTACCAATACAAACTCGTGTCCGAATTTGTTATATAAAGTCTGGATACTGTCTCTTGTAGTTCCTGCAATATCGGTTACAATATTTCTTTCAACATCCAATAAAGCATTGGTCATTGTAGATTTTCCTACGTTTGGACGACCTGCAATCGTGATTTTAGGTAATCCTTCAAATGGATCTTTATATTCTGTAGTAGGAAAATCTTTAACGATATCATCTAATAAATCTCCTGTTCCAGAACCTGTAGCAGAAGAAAGTGTATAATATTTATCAATTCCTAGCTGATAGAATTCTGTTGCAGGAAGTTCTTCCTTTGCAGAATCTACTTTATTGATAACGATATAAATTGGTTTGTTGGATCTTCTAAGAAGTCTGTAGATTTCGTGATCTGTATCGGTAAGCCCTTCTTCTACGTTCATCATAAAGATAATAGAAGTGGCTTCATCCACCGCTAATTGTACCTGTTTACGGATTTCCTCTTCGAAAATATCATCTGTACCTACATCATAACCTCCGGTATCAATTACGGTAAAGTCTACTCCGTTCCAGTCTGATTTTCCATAGTGACGGTCTCTGGTAACACCAGCTGTAGAATCTACAATAGCTTCTCTTCTTTCTAATAAACGGTTAAAAAGCGTGGATTTTCCTACGTTGGGACGTCCAACGATTGCAACAATATTTGACATAAAAAATGTTTAATAATCCTTTTGCTTTGCTCAAGGATATGTTATTAATGGGTTACTCCAACTTTTGGAGCCCAATTTTTTGCAAAGATAGGGTTTTATTATTTAACAGATGGAAGCTGGGAAAAAGAGGTGAGATGTATTATCTATCTGATAAATTAACGTTAACCGTACTCTTCCAATTGAACAGATAATATCCACAAATCTCATATTTACTAGGAGAAGCAGATTTTTTTTTAAATTTTTATTAAAAAATAATTATTTGGATATCAATAAGTAAAGCGTTTTGCATCCTTATTATGTTAATTAATCTTTAATTTAGATTTTCATATTTAAAATAATTTCTATAATTTCGCGGCATAGAAACAGACCCATGGTGTAGCGGTAACACTACTGATTTTGGTTCAGTCATCTGGGGTTCGAATCCCTGTGGGTCTACATAGCAGGAGAAATGATTATTATTATCATTTCTCCTGTTTTTATTTTGTGATAATCCATTGTTAATCTGAAAGATATAGTAAACTATAGCATTAATTCTTGTGGTTCGATAATGATTTTCGTCAAATTCAAGTTTTTCAGGAAAAATCGAACCGATAATTTGGCGCTTAACTGCAATATCCCCTTCTGTATAGATTTTCCAGATATTAGTAAGCGTTTCTAATGCCTTTTCCAGTAGCTTTGGTACATTCATTTTGTTCTCTTCCGGCTTGTTACTTAATTGTCTTTCCAGCTTTTCAATCTGCTCTTTATATTCTTTTTTTATTTCAAGATATTCTTCATCGGTAATTACTTCGGAAAGCAGTTTATTTCTCGCCAGAGAAATCCTTGAATTCAACCTATCGATCTCATCGGATACCTTCTTTCTCTCATTCTGTGGAGTTTTTATAAACTTCTGATAGTTATCCAGAAATACTTTTTCTATAAGCTTTTTTGCAGGCTCAGTCATTTCCAATTGCTTTAATCCTTCTTCAAAAACTGAATTGACCAATTCTGCTCTGTGGCGGAATCCACAGACTGCATTGCAATGATAATAGTAGTATCTGTTATTTCTACCTTTTGAAGCGCTTGCTGTAATATTTTTTCCACATTTAGGACATACCAAAAAACCCCGTAATGGAAAATGCTCATCTGAAAGAATTTTAGTATTAGGCCGCTGGAGTCTCCTTTTACCATCCAGTACTTCTTGCACTCTGTTGAATAACTCCTCACTGATTAAAGCTTCATGCTGACCATCTACAAAATATGCTTCTTCATCTTTGTGTTTTTCTAAAAATACTTTTCCATAGTATATGGGATTTCTTATTGCCACATGAAAAGATGTTCTGCTCACCTTTTTAATTGTTAATTCATTGACCCTTTTTCTGATTTGATTTGAGGCCAATACCCCTTTTGCAATCTCATTAAAAGCCCAGTTCATGGCTGATGCTTCAGGTTCTTGCAGTACAATATACTTTTCACCATTTTCCCTGCTTTTGTTAGCATAACCAAATGGTGCTTTTCCCATAACCCTTCCTTCTTTTTTTGCCCTACGCATTCCATAAAACACGTTAAGCGCCCTTCTGTCATTTTCGACTTCAGGCGCTGCCAAATAAATTGCGAGCATCATTTTATTTTCGGGAATAGAAAGGTCCAAAGGCTGGTCAACGGCCTGTGGTTCTATTCCCAATTTTGCAAGTGTACTTATCATTTGATATGCATCTCCTGCATTACGGCTGAAGCGGTCCCATTTAGTAAATAGGATAAGGTTTGTTTTACAACTTCTCTTTTTAAGTGTAGTTAAAAGTCTTATCCATCCGGGGCGGTTAAATGATTTTGCGGAATGGTCTTCGTAGATTATTTGTCCAATAGAGATATTGTTAGATAAACAATATTTTTTTAAACGATCCTCCTGATCTCTTTGTGAGTATCCTTTGTCTGCCTGTTCATCAGTAGAAACACGGATATATAAATCTGCTACCTTCATAATTTTCATATTTAGTAAATACTAGAGGATAGCTTTAGAAATACATTATTCAGAACTGAAGTATTGTCTAATAACAGCCAAGGTAAGAGTGTACAGAAATTCAGTGATCAGTTCTGCTTCTTCCTCAGTTATTTCCATGCCTTCGTTTTGAAAAAATTCTACCACCTCCTCAATGGGTATTTTTTTTATTTTATTGTCCTCCAGCACTCTGTATAAATTTCAAATAAAATTAGATAATGATATATAATGATGTACCAAACGATAATTTTTAATTTTCAAAACTACAACAAAATAACAGATTCATTATTAATTTCACATCTTTAAAGCAAGTGGGATATTCTTATTTTTTATCAATATTTCCATCATAAAAATCCAGCAATTTTATGCTGGATTTTTTCATTCAAAAACTTCAAGAATCTCGCTTTTAAGTGTTAAAATTTGAAATTAGATTGTAATTTATAATTAATCTAAATAATATTTTTAATGTTTAGTGGACTTAATTTATTAGAACGTAATTATAATAGATCATAAGAATAAAATTTTTTTTTGGTGTTTAATTTAACATAATACTTATATCGGCTCTTTCAGGTTGTTGCATTTAATCAATTCAAAAATCCTCATTATGAATATTAAATACAACACCCAAAAGAAAATTACTTCCTTATCCCACCAAGGAATTGTAATTGAAGAATCTTTAAAAAATTTTGAATTTAGCACCGCAAATGCTAATAACAATTCAAAAAAAATTTCACTAATTAACATTCTTTCAACAATTGAAAAGTTGTCATCACTCTTTCTATTAGTTAAAGGAAGTCATATCTATCAAGTATTATATAACAATGTTTCAATAGACAAGGTTCTTTATGTTGTTAATACAGTATTAAATCCTTTGAATAATTAAACAACTTTCGGATTCTAACAAGCTGACAATCATGCAGTAAAACTTTCTAAAAATAAGTTTTACTGCATTGTTCAGCCTCACCAAATTTTTATAATTTTAATAAAACAAAGATGTTAAGTTATTCAAAATCAGAATTTAACAATACAGAATTCCATTCTCTAATTAAAATGATAGAGGTCTTAGATACCGAACATAAATGCAGAGAATATCTTGAAGAATTACGTTGGAATGGAGAACCGGTTTGCCCTCATTGTGGAAGCGTCAGAGAAAACCATTACAAATTAAAACAAGCAGGAAAATTTAAAGGTCTTTATAAATGCAAGGATTGCAGAGAACGTTTTACTGTAAGGGTTGGGACTATGTTCGAAGATTCAAATATAAAGTTCAAAAAATGGTTTTTAGCTATCTATATTTTTGCATCCCACAAAAAAGGAATTAGTAGTCATCAATTGGCTAAGGATATTGATGTGACACAGAAAACCGCTTGGTTTATGCTTAGTAGAATAAGAAATGCCTTTAAAGCTGATAAACTAGGAAAATTTGATGGCATTACTCAAGTTGATGAAACTTTTGTAGGAGGAAAGAACCAAAAGAAGTCAAAGAAAAATAGAACAGAAAATACTCAAGGTCGTAGTACTAAAACAAAAACCGTTGTATTTGGTCTTTTAAGTAATGGAATGGTAACCACAGAAATTGTTCCCAATACAAAAGGTAAAACTTTAATTAATGTCATCAAAAATATGGTTGAAGAGGGTTCAATAGTTGTTAGTGATGGTTGGGTTGGATATTCAAAACTTTATAAAAATTTCATTCATAAAAAGATTCCCCATAATGAGGGATTATATGTAAAAGATAACTTTCATACAAATAGTATTGAAGGATTCTGGAGTTTGTTAAAACGAGGTATTTTAGGCATCTATCATTCTGTTAGCCCTAAACATCTGCAAAAGTACTGTGATGAGTTTGCTTTCAGATATAATACCAAAAATTACAAAGAAGGAGACAGGTTCAACCTTGCCTTGCTAACTGCTACTGAAAGGCTTACTTACGAAGAGCTGATAGCTTAAAAAATTAATGTAGAATAGTTTTATTAAACAATTTAAAATTTAAAGCAAATGTCTAATTTTTTATTGTTTAGTAGAAGAACAAGAGTATTTCTAAAGTATAGATTTCTCACATATAAATTTCGTTTGGTAGGATTTTTGGGTAAATTTATACCATATTTTAAACCAATGAAAAAACGATCAATAGAAGAAATTGTTGAATGTTTAACTAGTTATTTTAATGAGTATCTAACAGACTATTATGGTGATCAAACAAAATTTGATATAAGAGGAAAATATATAGAGAAGAATTACAACACTTCTTTCTGTGAACTACATTATATAATTAAATTTCAATTGCCAGATTTACAAGAGGTTGAATTTGAGGTTATTTTTAAGCATCATGATATTGACACTCTAATTCCCAACATTCGACAATTAACTTTTGAAAATAAAAATAATCAAAAATTTTTAGCAGATATAAGGCTTTCTTTTTATGAAAACTTTAATAAAAATCATTTCATATCTTATGTACTAGGAATTCTTAAAACTAGAGTGCTTACTGAATATGGCTCGATTAAAGTCGAAGAAAATTAAAAATCCGGCAATGCCGGATTTCAGTTATAAACCTAGGACGCCTATAGAAGCACTCAGATAATTATCAAACTCATTAGAATTCTTCAAGTAGCTTTTATCTAAAGTTTCATAATCAACTCCCCATAACTTATCATTTAAAGCCACGAATTGTTTATTTAAAGAGATTGCTGATTTAGTTAATGTTGTCCATGCAGAAATATCAGCTTTTGACATTCGGTTTCTTTGTAACCTATATATTCTAATATAATTATCAAACTTTGGGTTATATGACAATGCTTGTTTTCTTAATCCTTGCATTTGTTCAAACCATGTATCTATTTTCTTTAGGTATTCCTTATCCTTTTTCAAGGTATTGTATAAAATAGCATCACATGGAACTTTATAATGTTTTGTGATAATGTACTTATGACCATTTTGCTCGTAAGTTTTATAACCCATCGAGGTTAATAACTTCTCAACGTTTCCAGTATTATTTATTACAAGGATATTTTGAAATGTATCATAAAGTACCAAATAGAATTTACCTGTATCAATATTCTGCATCAAAGTATTCGATTTACCTGATGGATACCCTAAGTAACTACGTAAATCATCCGACAATTCATTCTTTAAAAATCGGTTTTCAACATCATCTGCTGAAATAAGCATAGTGCTTGATATTTCTTTATAGTTACCTTTCAATTCCTCGAGGTTCATCAAAGGTTTTTCCATATCAATCATATATGCATTTCGTTTTGCTATCATATTTGATTTTACAAGTCCATCAGTGTACTTTTCTTCTTCTGAAAATGACTTTTCCTCTTCAAGCATTTTAGGGTATTCTGTAACAAAAGCAGGTGTATAAGAGTTTGATTTATTAGGAGATTTCATATAGTCGTTATATTCTTGTTCAAAATACTTCTTTGACTGAAGAAATATCTCATACTGAGAAGTAGGAACTTTACCTTTAACAAAAGGGTAATATTCTACTTCTCTTGTTGTAATAGGGTAAACCATTCTTTGTTCAGCTTTTAGTTTACTGATAACCTCGGAATTGATACTAAAAGTTGTTTGGGCTGATAGGTTTGCAAACATCAATATAGAACATGATGTTATTGCTTTGAATGTAGATAATTCAAATTTCATTGTGTGGTAGTTTTGGTTAATATTTGATAAAAATAAAGCGTGGACATTGTACCACGTTAACCAAGGGCTACCACACCCTTAAAAGCAATGATACAAGCCACGCCAATACAGGCGTACCCTATATACATTATTTGCTTTTATAATTGAAGTCAAAAACTTCGTTGTGGTAGTTTTGGTCAGCAATAATGCAATTAAGCACGATTTATTTTTACATTCCTAAGAATGATACTTTATTACCACAAATATAATAAAAATTGTTAAGGCTGAAAAACGCAAAACCCTCTTAAATAGAGGGTTTATACATTAATATATAAAGAAATTTATTTTAGTACCTTATGTTTTTTTAAAAAGTCCCAGACCTTAGTATTCATTCTACCGTAATAATTCTTAGTGTCTAACTGTATTATTAATATTGATTTCGTGTCATCTTCTTCTGTTAATTGGTCATATATTTGCGTAGCATCTAATTCTGAAACTATAATATAATTATCACTAAAATATTTAACCCAGTCACCTAAATTTTTAACACGTGATTCAAAATATATACTATCACTTGCATTATATTGTATTAGATATACTTTTTTCATTTCTTTTTTAGATTTATTTGATATTGTGAGTTAAATTCTGTTAATCTTGTTTTCCAAATTCCTGTCCATTCCATTACAACAGTAAAAGATGTAGGTTTGTAATTTTGGGCATAAATAGTAAAAACCGCTGTCCATGTTCCTTTAATTTGCTCTTTATTTGTTTCAACTTCTCCAACAACAATTTTCGGAGGAACTTTCATAGATTGACCGTCTGGTCTAGACATTTTCTCCGGAGCACTAATTGAGACTATACTGATGGTTTTCTTTGCCCCAACAGGCAATGTTATACTTGTTGCATCTAAACCATTCCAATTTAGAGGTTTTCCAGAGCATTCTATATCTTGAGTAATATTTGTGTCCTTTTCTTTAAATTGAAGTTTTTCTAATATAATTTCTGTATTCAAAGACGCTAAATTTCCAATATTTTCAATTTCAACCTTGGAAATATATCTTCCTGCGATCAGTGGATCAGATGATGAGCCTGATTCTGATGCTGTATTAAACTCTTCTATAGTATGTCTATCAGTAGACATATTGACATTAATCTGCGGTTTTTTCCAATATTCTCTTAAATCGTCTTTAAAAAGAGCAACTAAAACAGCACAAAAAGTTATAGAAGCCGCAATAATTGCTATAGCAAATTGATAATATTGAGCCTTAGTTAAAACTTCTGTATCAGGATAATTAGGTTTTAATATACTAATTGGGAAAAAATGTCCAACAATATATCCAACTATTAATGGTATTAAATAAAGTAAATATTTTTTATTCATTCATATTAAATTTTTGAAACGTAAATTTACAAAAAATTAACAGTAGAGAAAATTAGATTTTAATCTTATAGTTACATTATTTTAATTTTTCGAATTTCATTATACATGACGACAAAACTTGACGTGTTAAAAATTATTTTTCAAGTTCTTTCTGTATTATACGCTCTCTAATATATTGATTGAAATTTTCTTTAGCTTCTTTTCCAATATTTTCTCGAATAGTTATTTACATAGCAATGTATAATAAAAAACAAAGTCATCAATATTTATTTATATATTTAATCAGTCTTTTCATCATTTGACGACCCTTTTAGAATATTTTCGTTGTTCTCATTAGTTTCTTTAGTATTTATGTTGTCATGATTTTCATTAGTTTGTTCAGTGTTTTCTTGAACTGTTGTAATAGTAGATTCCTCTAAGTTTTCGGTGATAAATTCTTTTAATGATTTCATAATAATTGAATTTGTAATATGTATAAACGTACATGATATTGAAGCGTTATACTATCGAAGTTAGTTTAATTATTTGGTACATCATTATATATCATTATCTAAAATTATTATCGAAATTGAATAATAATTTTATTCGGCTTTGAAGGAATGTCTATGTCTTTTAATGGCTTTATTTTAAAACTCGTATTTTCCGCCCACAAAAGAATTGGAGGTTTCACCTTATGTACATTTCAATTGGATTATTATCCATCTAGAGATCTTCATCTATCTCTTCCTTTTATTCAGGTAAAGTAAATTTCTCCTGATTACACTTATCACCTAGTCAATAGCTAAAGCCTCTTGCTTTATTCAAAACATTATTGTAAAACATTTAATATTTTTCTATTATGTATTTCTGTTCCATATTATATATATAAAAAAGAGCCCACGCCGTTGTATATACTATCATGTATTTAGTGAGTGCTTTTGACCTCACCCTACGGGTGTACAAGCACCCTCATTTTTTTTCAGCTATCCAATGATTAATTCGATACCAGCTTTTTCAGCTTTGTATTTTATTTTGGTCTGTAACTGATAATAACTCCAGTTGCGAAGCACAAATTCCTGCTCTTTTGCAATACCAATTTTATCTTCCTGATTTTTAAGAATAAGTGTGCCCGCCTGTTGTTTGATGCAGAAATCTATAAGTTTCCGGCTATACAAGTGAAGCCTATGGCTTACATATCTGCTTTCAAGGTTCTCTATTTTATACAATGCTTTCTGTTTGCGTTTGACTCCGTTTCCAGAGCGCGCATAGGTAACTCCGGACTGAATTCTCTTTTGACTTGCCTGAATGGCAAGCCTGCGATACAAAAACTCTTCTTTTGTACCAATACTGATTCGCACATTGTTAGCTTTTGCTACGATAGGATGTTCCAAAGACAGGGAAGCCTCGGCGATGATTTCAGGTTGTAAAAGATGTTTTTCTTTTTCAAATTCAAATACTGCGAGCCAATAGATTTTTCCTTCTTTAATTTGGATCTGTGATGTACAAAGCTTTATTTCACCCCTTAAAAGACGTTCCATTATAAGGCGCTTATCGGAGAAGTCCTTCCCTAAATATGTTTTAACCGGAATAGCAAATATGTTGAAGCAAAATGCTTTCTTTTCAGGATCATATCTCATTTTGCTGATACATTTAACCGGAAGCGGAATGGGAATATTTCTCTTAAAGTTTCTCAAAGATTTTAAGCCCTGCCAGTAGTCGGCTTTGTTCTTAGAGAAAACAGATTGAATTGTATTGTTCAAACTTCCAAGAATATCGGTAGGAATCTCTCCTTTGAACCGGTCAAAAACCATGCGTGCCGTTGTGTTTGTTTTAGAACGTGTAAATATTCCCATTTGACCTTTGTTTGAATCAGCCAACTTGTACTGGATTTCTTCGGTGAAGTAAAAGAAATCCTTAATCATTTCCTGAACATACAGATGGGAAACGATTAAATTAGCCGCTCGGAAACATCGGTTCTGGTAACGGTAGAGCTTTTCCCACACTTCGTTTTTTTCATTGGAAGGAACGTCGATCAGCAGCTGAATTTTTCGGGTAAGTGTAATCGTTGATTTTTCCATTTCAATGAGCTTTTTCGGAGATGTTTTTATTTTGTAGATATTGATAAGCATATAGAAACTCCCGATGGACCTGCTTTTCAGAAAGCTTAAGTTCCTTGGCAATTACTATGAAAGAAGATTTTTGTTCGACCCTTCTTTTCATAATCTCAAGCTGCTGACTGCTTAATTTATTTGGTTGCTCTTCACTATCGGAAGGTTTTTCCTTTGGTTTTTCAAGAGAACTTCTATTAAGAATTTTCCGAAGATCGTCTATGGCTCTGTTAACCTCATTGCTTATGTCTTTTACGCTGCTTCCCATTGCCTCTGCAATGGATTTGTACTGAAAGCCGTACTCAAGACAAAGTCTGATCAGGTGCTTTCTTTTGGGACTTATTACATTTAAAACCCTATTAACTTCATCAAAATCTTTTTGATCGGACTCCTGACGGATAAGATGCTCTTTATCTTGCATGGGATCATAACCGATAAGATAATCCTGATAATTCTCAAAACGTTCAAGGGAATCAACTAAGCGGGTGAATTTATTTTTTGGAGCATTGAAATAAGAGATACAGTCTCTTTTCAAAACAAACCGTAAAAAGCCAAGAATATGATTGGGAGTTTCAATGGAATCACGGTGTATCCAAAGTTTAAGGAAAGTGTCCTGCACAAGTGTCTCCACTACAAAATCATCCTCAAGCATTTGTCTGCCAAGCCAGAAGAGAAGTCTTTTGTAGCGTAAATAGATATGTTCTAAAGAGGTCGGATTACCTTTTTTCAGCAATTCATATAACTGATGATCGCTCAACATTCGGGGTAAAGAGTCTGTTCTTTTCATAGCAGTATATTTTAGCTAAATTATTGCTGGAAGAATTTTAATCTGATATCTAAAATTTTTCTGAAGCTCTTCCATACATCTTAACTACGTTTGGATTTATCTAATTCTGTGTATTTTTTTTAACATTCTCCTGGCTAATTGCTCTTAATTTTTTCTGTACGAAAGGGAAAATACAAGTGTACTTTCTTATACCTAAGGACAAAGTTTGACTGATTTGAATGCTTGAATTTTTTTGATTTTGAAAAACAGGTCTATCCTTCTGTTCTTTTACCTTTGAAGAGTCAGAATTTGGTAGTTAGGAGACAAAATATTACTTTTAAGGTGCAAGTTTAAAAGATGACCAACTTTAGTAGTAGGTTTATTTTGTAAATCCATATCAAAACATACCTTACTATAATGTTAGGTATAGAGCTGATAGCCTTTATTGAAAATAGGATTAACCTGCTGGTGATTCCTTAATTGGAATATTGGACAATTTCGTTCTCATATTAACTATTTTAAATGTTGGTATAGAACGATATTTTCTGTATGAAAAATTTCCTTGTAAAAGGCAAGGAGCGATCTCACGCTTTAGAGCCATGGGCGACCAAACCCAACTTTAAAATCTTAAGATTTATAAAGTTTCAACCTAAAGCTAACGTGAGAACCACTCCATGCCGATACAAAAGTAATGAACTTTTTAGACACGAAGCGATTTCACGGTTCTCTCGGTTGAAAATTGGTCGTTTGGCTCGAGAAAACATCGTCAATTAATGCCAATTGGCATAATTATCAAATCACTAATGCAAATGTAATAAAAAATAAATAAATAACCCAACAAGTTGGGTTGAAATTTTAAAAAAAATGACTAAAACAATTATAATTGAAACAACCCAATTTGATTTTGATTTAATACTACATGTTAAAAGATTGCGCAAAATAAAAAATTATACACAAGAAGAATTAAGCCAAAAAATGGGTGTTGTAAAAAATTTTGTAAGTAATGTAGAATCATATACTCAACGTCATAAATATTCAACAAGGCATATTGGTTTACTTGCCAAGGCTTTTGAATACCAGAATATTTCTCAATTATTGGACTTCCCAACGCCCAAGTATGATAAAATAAAAGTTATCATTAAGCAAACTCTGAATGAAAGTGCTACTAAGGTGGTTCATAATGAGGTCATAAAAATAGAAGCGCTCTAATATTAATTTCTTACAAATTGCATATTTTGTAATCTCTTAGAAATTTCTCTTAAGTACTTTTTGGATTTTGACTCACAACAGAATAGAAAAATTACTCTTGAACAATTTTTTAAATAAGATGGAATATTTGGGATTTAAAGAAATAAGATGTGTATGTGATTCTCAAGAAAAAATAGTCCTTTAGATGTACCTTTTCCTAAGAATTTGGAACTATTACCCTTCATCTTATAACTGCTTACAATTTTTCAAAAGAAAAAAGAAAAAAAAGAAAGCCAAAATTCATTAGGAAAGATTTTAAAAAGCAAGTTTATGATGAAAAATACTACCTGCAAGGTGGAGATTTTTTATCATATCCTTTGGACCTGAACTTGTCTTTTAAAAAATCTTAAACAATACCTTTGTTTTCTTTTATGAATTTTTACCAGTTCTACTGGGACCTCTTTATCTTTTTTCTTTTTTGTTGAACCGGAATATCTTCGATATTATATTGTATCCCATGATTATCAAAATTCAATAACGAAAAGATTTCTAAGCTGCTATCTGCATTTTTTAAAATTTCCTCCAGTGATGAAAAGGGAATATTATTTTTTTCAGAAACATTTTTGCAAATACTGTCAAGTATTGTTATTATTTTTTCTTTGCTTGTATCGAATAATTTTGGCTGTTTAAATTTTTCAAACTGTATGGCCTTTATAATGGTTTCTTTCACTGAATTGAAATAAATCTCCTTTTCATTTGTATACGCTGTGATATTAGACAAAATAGCGGACAGCTTGTTTTTTAATAGTGAAACTTCTTTGGTTAACTCGATATTCTTTTGTTGAAGTTCAGTAATTATTTTAGTTTTGGATTGAAGAATTTCTTTATTTTTAAGCAGTTCTGTATTATATGATTTAAAAGCTCTTTCATAGTTTTCAATCGTCTTATCTGTTTTGATTTTACGAAAGCCTAAGAAATCATTTTCTTTTACTATAAGATCTTCAAACCTTTTAGAATTGAGCGTTGATTTTATCTCAGTTATTCTATTGTTTAGCAACAAAAGTTCTTCTTCTTTTTTTTGAATTTTAAATTCTATGGCTTCAAGCCGTACTTTAGACCCTGAAACACCTCTATCCATTTCCAAACATTCAGCCGTAATATCCTGCATTTTTGAATAGTGAAAGGATTGATGCTTCAATGTTTTTCCAGTTTCTAAATCCTGCCAGTCGGCTACTAAATGAGCATGGTAATTGGGCTTCCACTCTTTAGAGTCTTTATCATAATGTCCTTCATCCCTATGAATGGCAATTTGAAAAATTCTTATTCTCAGCTCTTCTTCAAGCCTTTTAGAAAGCTTATGCAAATCCTGCATTGTTGTATTCTCTTTAATTACAACTACAGCTTCACGAATTGGTAATGCATTTTTCTGTAATTTTCTTCCAGACTTTTCCTTACAGTAAGCTTCTATACATCTAAATCTATCTGAAATTGTATTTTCTACCCAATACTCATTTTTTCCAGTAAGATCCTTTTTTATATAATCGAAGGTTTTTCTTCTGAAATTGTGCGCTTCGGAATCTGTTTTGACTGCCTTAAAATTGATAGATGTTTTCACGGCAATAAAATAATTTACATAATTATTGCCTTTAGATAATAAGACTTATTGGGCTTCGATTTTCACTTATTGGCTTAATAAAATAATCCGTATCTAACCGATACGGATTATTTTATCGTTGGAAAAATAAAGTCTTAATCGAATTTTTAAAATCTTTCTTTACTTCAGTTTTATACATTTGATTTCTCAAATTTTTCAATTAGCATCCATTGTCCTTTATATTTTCCCTTATTAAAAAGAAAACATATTACCTTATTTTCTCCTTTTTTCAAAAAAGCAAGAAAAGCTAAGTCTTTATTTAAAACATATTCTACAAGTATAAAATCTGCTAATTCATTTTTGCTTACAATACTGACTTTAGTATTATCAATCGTATATGAAATCTCTTTTTTATTTTTTATAAAATCCTTAGGGTCAGAAATGTTAACTTTATTATCATTAGCATATTGTTCTAGAAAATGTATAGTCAATTTATCAGTTAATAAGTAGTTATTGAATTCATTTCTGTTATTATTTGTTGCACATGACATAGCACATATTGAACAAACTATTAAGATGATTTTTTTTAACATATTAGGGTTTAAAAATATTAGATAAGGTTTTAAAATTTCGCTTTACATATTCATTAAAATTATAAGGCTTTCCAGTCAATAAAACATCTCCAAATCCTAAATGGCCAGGTCTAGCAGGTGTTCCTGGAAAATCTTTAATAAATAATTTGTACGTAAAAGCTTCTCCATGTTCATTATTAAATTTAGAAATAAAATCTTTCATTTCATCATTTGGTCCTTTAACTTGGAATCCCCAATGTCCTCCTTCATGCCCAACCAATAATGACATATAGAATATATTAGAAACGCCTTCCAATGTATCTGGGTTTTTATTAGCTTTTTCAAACCAATTTAAATATGGTATTCCAATAGATATATTATTTAGGTCACCATTATATTTTGTCCACGCATAATCGTATTGCCCTTGTGAAAAATTTGTATCCCAATCATGGAGTGTTGGCCCTTGTCCATAAGTGAACGCTTTTGTCACTTCTTCTTGGCTCATTCCTGTTATATCTATAAATGCCTGTAAGAAGTTAGAATCTTTAATAATATTAGGTAACTGATTCTTCACAAAATTATAAAAAGCAGGATAAGTTTTCTGATAATACTCTTCTTGTCCCTTAGGAAATTGAAACATTGGCCTTGAAAAGCTTTCTCTCAAACTTCCTGAAGTTTCAGTACTTGTAGACATTGTTGCAACATAGGCTTTAAAAGCCTGTTGTGCTGCTTCCCCTGCATAAGAAATGTCATTCCCATCCGGATCAATCACCATTACAGGATTGTTGATGCCATAATTATAAGGACTCCATGCACTGTATTTCTCAGACATGGCATCCATAGCACCCCATCTTCCCAGATCAGGCATCAGCATCCTTGCTCCGTAATCATACATCCCGGTTTCCTGAAGCTCTTTGCCGTTGTATTTATAGCTGTAGAAACTTCCGAAATTAGAAGTACTGAACGGTCCTGAGATATGGTTCAGTCCGAAGGGATAATAGTTGTTGGTATCAATAATTTCAGGAGCACCTGCGCTGCTTTTGGCAAAGGTTACCCTGGCATTTCCAAGATGGTCTCTGTACTGGTAAATATAGCGGTTTTCCGTGAAACTATAAAAGCCTTCTGCGGTAGCCACAAAATCCAGTTTCCACTCCGGAGTTGGTGTTCCCGGAAATACAAGGGATGCATTTTTATAAGCCTGCTGTTCATAGGCACTTTCTGTTCTGCATTCAAGACAGATTCCGCCTCCTTCCGTATAACTGTACTGAAAGCCGTCCAGATAATCTGTAATACGGGTGGTAGTAGATCCTCTTGGCGGTCTGCTGGAATAAGTTTTTCGCAGCTTGGTTCCGTCTGCACGGTAAAGATAGCTCATCGTACTGTTCAGCAGCTGCCCCAATCCGTTGGTCTGCTGCATGCTATACCCATTGGAAAGGTTCAGATGGTTGTATTGAATCGACTGGATTCCTTTATCCAGCATATCTTTCATATTTCCGTTCAGGTCATAGGAAATGGTATTGTTTCCGCCTTCATATCCGGTGTCATTCAGGGCATTTTCCGTCACTTTGGTTAAACGGTTTCCGGTATAATTGTAGATCAGGTCATCCACCTGAACGGATGTTGTACCACCACTCGTAGGAAAAGCATTCCTTTTTAACGTTTTAATGTTTCCGTTCAGATCATAGGTCAGATATTCATTATAATTATTGTTAAAGGGAACTGTAGCATTAGGTTCAGAATATACTGCATCCTGAAGTCTGCCCAGCCCGTCATAAGCATAATTATACCGTTTCAGCACATCTTCAGAAGCATTTTTCCAGTCGATCTCTGTGATCGTTCCTGTAAATTTTCCCGGAGCCACATTGGGATTTACCGGATTGAAATATCTCATTTCATACCCAAACAGCTTTCCGTTAAGATTAGAGGGATCATTGATTTTGGTCAGCCATCCTCTGATATTGTAGGTATAGTTGATACTCTGCAGAGGTTGCGAAAGGCTTGTTCCGCCCAGCTTTTTGTTTTTCAGCTGGGATAATTCATTATACTCATTCTGTACCAGAATTTCTTCAGGATTGGTATCTACCTGATGCTTTTGAACCAACAATCTGTTTTGATGGTCATAGGTGAAAGTCTGAGTGATTACCTTTTCAGGATCTGAGGAAAGTCTTTTGTGATACGCCTTGCTCTGTCTGGTGACTCCGGCAAAATCGATATCCAACTCTGTTCTTGTATATCCTCCCAGATGATTTTGGGCGTATGATCCTATGGTTCGGCCTTTTTCATCGTAATAATTGAAGGTTTTTGTCCAGGCATTATCTTCCACATTTCTGATGTAAGAGGCCAGCAAAAGACCCTTGGTATTTACAGAAGCTGTACCTTGTCCAGGCTGTTTCAATACCGGTTTGCCCATAATGGAAACAGGTGTGGTGACTCCGGAAGGAAGAGGCGGATAGGTATCGTAATAATTGACACTTAATATCGTCATACTTTCTGTTGGAAAAGCATTTTTTGTATAATAAATGCTTTCACCATTCTGGATAATCGGGGTCGTATTATTTCTTTTTTCATTATTTCCCGGATTGGCAGACATATTGTTAATGGTGGCCTGCATGCCGCTTCTGGAAGTTGTACTGGCAAAAAAACCGGTATATACCACTCTTCCGAACTCATCATATTTAGAGAACATCCAGCCTTTAGCTGCAAAGTTATTTTGGGTACTTCCCAGTACTGCATCCTGAGACAGTATCAGCCTGTCCTGTTTATCATAGATCATGTATTCCCATCCTTTACCGGGAAGTTTTTTCTCTACCAGCCTGTTTTTGCTGTCATACTTATACTGATAACATGTATTGTCAACTGCTGCTACATTCAAAGCTGCAGCGGATGCGAGTGGCGGAATCACATAGGCCAACTGTTTGTAATCATTATATACGTAATAGGTATCTGCACTTTTTACGGCATCTATTACTTTTCTGGAAAGTACGGTCTGCCCGGAGGCGTCTTTAAATTCAACAATTTTATTATTATCTTCATCTGTAACCGTATTTTTTATGAGCTTACCGGCTGCATATTCTGTGACCGTGTACTGTAATTCGTTTTTGTAAAGTTTTTCCGTTGGATCCCAACTGACTGTTGCCTGATAATTTTTGACATGATCAGCATCAGTATTGAGATCATAGCCAAAAAGCACAGCTTTCCCATTCCAGTTATTTCCAATCGGCTTCTGTTGTAAAACCCTCTCTAACGGGGAACTTTCAAGGAGCTTTTCTGTATATATCTTTTCCCCGGCATAAATGCCGGCAGCATCAGCCACCGGATAGGGAACCATTCCCGAAGTCTGGGGATAAACAGCTCCATTGGAACTGGAACTTTGAGGAATGGCAAGATAAGTTCTGGTCTGCCTTCCCAGATCATCATATACAACAGGAGTTACGATATCTTTTCCTAGAGAAGTTGCTTTCACATTCACAACTTGTTTAGGTCTCCCCAGAAAGTCAAAGTATTGTACTGTTTCTGTTTTTTTGCTGCAGTCTTCATTCAGACAATCTGTAGTAGATATATAGTTTTCCGTGGTTGTTTTCTGAGCCTGTAAAAAGACTCCAGAAAAAAGACCGGATAGTAAGAGTATTTTTTTCATCTTAATTGAAATACCAGAGGTTAGGAATGAGAAGTCAGGAAGCTGAATTCTTGTTTTTAAATGCTCATTTTTCATGATCAATGTCCGTAGTTATATTCGTATTTCTTCAGTACCTTTCCTGTTTCATCTTCTACTTTTTGCAATCTTCCTGCTGCATCATACTGGTAAACGGCACGAACTCCCGTAGGCGGGGTCATCGTCTTCATTCTGTTTAAAGAATCAAACAGATAGGTAGTGATCTGGTAATTGCTCAGATTGGCATTGTTCCTGAAAGTATCCAGAGAATTCTGAAGATCCTGTTCGGATACCACTGTCATATCAGATTTACTGATGAGATCAGAAATATACGGAGCGATCTGACTGTATGAAGCTCCTTCTATTTTAGCAATAGGCTGTGTTTTATTGTATCCCCAAACCACAGAAACCGTTATTCCGTCTTTGGTGGTATACTCTTCTAAATTCCCTTTTGCATCATAACGACTGAAGATGACTTCGGAATCCAGGTTGTTTTGAGAATCATAAGAAAGTATAGAAGAAGGAAAATAATGAGCAGGATTGTCATACTTAGTTTCGGCTCTTGACAGCAATTTCCCTGCATCAGAACTATTTTTCCTGGTTATAGTAGTGATTTCTAACGGAAAGCCCAGCATATTGGCATTAATGAGCTTTTGATTGTTTTTGTCTAATGCATACTGATAGGCGGTCTCCTGAATACTGCCGTCAAAGGAAGTATTCTTTTCCAGACTTGTTTTATAATTGCTTGTGTTTTTTACTGTTTCAGAAGTAGTTTGAATACTCCCTGAATTAAATATGGTTTTTGAAAGTACTTTTTGATTTTTGACCCATGCCGTTTTTAGAAAAAAGTTTGCCCCTAAATTGATGGGTGCTACCAGGTATCGGGGACCAGAAAATTCCTCAAAGGTATATTCAAAATTATCTTCTGTCTGTTTTTGATTGGCGGCATTATATACTTCTTTTTTATCCAGAAGCCCCTCTCTCATAATGTTATAATTAGGCCATAATGGTCGGTTGGGCTCCTCAGTAGGCTGTGTGGGGTAAGCATCTACTGTTTTAAAATAATATTTGGTATATCCTGTATTATTTCCCTTAGAAACTTTTACATTTTTATAAATTGTTACAGGATTGGCAGGTACTACCCCACTTTCTGACTTTCCTAATATACTGCCTCCTTCTACAAAGTACCCGCTTGAAACAGCAGGATCATCAAATTTATTATATTCATATTCTTCAATTCCTGACGGAACTGAAAAATTATTTACATTGCTGTAATTCAAATCAAAGGATTTGATATTCTTAATTCTTAATGCGGATGCAGTAGGAACTTTGACAATAACCTCAGAAGGAGTCCCGTCATAGTAGAATGCCCTAAAATTCACAGAACCACTAAAAGTGGCATTGGGGACAGCGGATGATAACGTAACATAATATTCACCTGCCGTAAGTGTTCTGGGCTGTATTGTTGGGTAGTTTCGATCTGCATCAACTACAGGTCCTACTGTATAAGGCATTGTATTATAATTATCTCCAACTTTTTTAAAAAAGCTTAATGACCAGGGATAGCCTGAAATCTGATTAGCGAAGATTTCTATATTTAATGCTTTATCCTGGGGAATTGTAAAGAAATATTTTTTTGTATTGGGATTAAACTGATTAAAGGATATATTGGCAATGTCAACTTGCGGAGGCATAACCGTTGTAAGTGAATCCTTAAATGCATAGGGTACTGATTCAAAATCATATTCAGAAACCCCACCTGTAGGAAGTTTTATCCTTAACTTATTGAAATAAAGCTGACTTTCGCCTGAAGGCAGGCTATAACCCTGATAGTCAAAACTTGTTTTTTCAATATCATTTTCATAGCTATCTACCTGAGTAAATGAATTTAAAGTACGATCAGGAGTGTATGAATAATTAAATTTATATTTTTTAATAAATGCATTCTTTACATTTTTTAGAATAATATTATCTATATTGAAGATATCATTCTTTTTATTAACTAATTCGTTCTTGGTATAATTAATTTCTACAATTCCACGGTCTTTTACTTCTATACGGGTCAGTTTATTGGTTTGCGATTCCGTAGCTTGAGTTCCGGTTATATATTTTATATCTTTCAGATAGGTATATTTTACAAGCTCCTGATTATTTTGATCCAATATAGATGTTAAATAAAATGCACTTCTATAGGTTTTATCAATATAATAACTTCCTAAGTTCGGGTGATCCCAATGCCAGACATTCATCATTGAAATATTATAATCCTGAAACTTATATTTAATTCCCTCGTCACTTGTTATCGTGAAAGAATCCAAAATTAATGTAGCGGTATTGTCTGTTCTGGTATATTCTATCTTAGAAGTATAGGGGCTTAATGCTATTATCCCAAATGTATTCCCGGCAACATTTCTTACAATTCTGAATTTTCCGGATTCTCCCGGAATATTAAAATTATAAATATCATCAAATTCGTTTTTTATATAATGATGGAAACTGGCATCATCAAATACTTCGTCAAAATCATACAGAATTTCTCTGGAAATGGCCCCGGATCCCAAAATTGACCATCCTTTTCCTACTTCACCTGTCCAACTGTCTTTGGAAATATTTCCTACATGATAACTCAGCCCCAGATTGATGTTGACAAATTTGTTGTTCGTTGGCAGATTAATTAAAGGATATAATATATTAGGAACTCCTGTTTGTAAAGAAACCGGAACATTTTTGTAGGTAGTTAATGAGGATACAGAGGGAACCGGCTGGGTAACCCCTACATTGTGACTCTGTGATTGGCTGTAATATACATGATAACTTAAAATGTATATTACTAGTAAAAATATTTTCTTCATAAATTGTGTTTATTTCTTGATTAATTTGGCATTTGCTGTTTTGCTATTATCAGTTTTTACAGCCACCAGATAAGCTCCCTGAACCAAAGCCTGGGTATTAATCTTAGTTACTCTGTTCTTAGTTTTTATACTTTGTAATTGTCTTCCACTCATATCATACAAGAGAATATCAGCATCTTTGAAGTCAAAGCCGATTTCTACGTAAGAATAATCAGAAACGGGGTTCGGATAAATTTTGATATCATATTTTTCAATCAACTGATCAACCTGCTTGTCTCCCAGCTTTACAATCTTCCAGTTTTCTTTGCCCAATTCTTCTGCACTGGTCCCTGCCAGAACAATAGAGCCATCTCTGTTCAGTTTCAAATCTGAAAGTCTCTCTTCCTTCTTTCTGGATTCTCCTTTTACATGTTTTCTCCACTGTTCATTGCCGTTCTGATCTAGATATAGCATCCAGAAGGTTTCATCATCCGTTTGTACTCTTCCTTCAGCCTGAGTGTAACCACCTAATAGAATTCCTTTGGAAGATTTGTCATCTGCTGAATGAAGGACACTCATACTCATCAAAATGTCTCTGTTCTTGAAATTGTAGGATTTCTGCCACTGTTCATCACCTCTTTCGTTTAAAGAAATCAGCCAAAGGTCTGTGTCTTCTTCAATTCCTACGGTTTTGTTTCCGGATCTTTCTGATCTGGATTCTCCTCCGATAATAAAGCCATTTGATGTTAATACCAAAGTTCTTATATGATCATCTGCTTTTCCTCCAAAGTTCTTTTCCCATTCTACTTTTCCGTTCTTGTCTAGCTTAACGATCCAGTAGTCGCCTTCACCGAAGTTGTCGCTTTGCTTTGAGGTTGCAGATAATAGGTTATGGGTTGTAGTTCTGTCAGTCGGAGTATTAGTATTGGTCGTTGATTGCTGATTATTTGTTTTAACAGATGAACTTCTTGAGTAGATTCCGAGTAACGCTCCACCATCTCTTGTGGGAATCATCTTTTCCACTTCGTCTAAGCCTTTTCCGCCTAAAATTAATTGAGAGAGTTCTTTTCCATCCTTATCAAGTCTGGTAATCCAGACATCTTTGGAGCCGTAACCTTTTGCAGCGTTTTGTACATTACCCGCAATAAAGAATCCTGAGTCGGTAGTTTGGATGACTGCTCTGACTTCTTCATCAGAAGAGCTTCCTAACGTTTTCTGCCATAATTCATCACCAAATTCATTGATTCTGATCAGCCAGATATCTGAGCCTCCTTTGGAATCATCTTTTTTATCCAAACCTTTTCCTGAATAAGAAGTTCCGGCCAAAAGAAATCCACCATCTTGTGTTGTAACCGTTGCTGATAAATAATCATGGTTAGAGCCTGAGAAGTATTTTTCCCAGACTTCATTTCCCTGCTGGTTTAGTTTTACTAGGTGGAAATCATAACCGTTATTCTGCTTACTTCCAGCCTCCAGTTTCCCGCTTCCTGACTGTATAGAACTTCCTGTTATAAGGTATTGTTGATCGATGGTTGTAGTAACCTGGCTAAGAAAATCCTGAGTAGAGGATTTGATGTCTTTCTGCCACACTACTTCCTGGGCAGAGATCCCCAAGACCGTGCATAAGGTGAATGCACCGATATAGAATTTTTTCATTCCCGTGTTGTTGTTGTTTTCTGAGTTAACAATTAGTTTTATTATAGTAGCAAATTTAACATTTTTTAAGAAACGATAGACATTGCATTTAAATGATTATAATTATATTTTTTCATTATAAATTTATTATTATTTCACAAAAATATATTGTTTAAACGCCAAAACTTGTCGTATTAATAATAAATTTTGCGTAAGATAAAAAACAAGTGCGAAAGGAAAAAAGACACAAAATTTATATATACTATTTTACAATGAATATTTAATTGGGCAGATATTGAAACAGAAAACAGAGAGAATAGTATTCAACTCAATGTTATTTCGTCCTATAGAAGTTGAGTTGCTATAAATAACATAGCATAAATTTATGGTATTAATAAAAAATTATAAAGTTAGTCGTACAATAAATGCCTCTAAAAAAAATAGAATCATCAATTAAGGTCAGATTCATAGATTCTAAAACAAAATCATCCCGATTCAGAAGTCTCACGGAGCGAAGCAGCAACTTTGTTAGGACGTAAGGACTTTCAAAGTTGCGAATGAGCTCCTAACTTCTTCGAGCAGTTGATAAAATCACATGTATTTAAACAAGTAATAAAATCATTAATGTGACAAAATTTAAGGCAAAATTAATTTTGATAAAATAAGTTTTATGTTGATCAACAGCATAGAAAGTGTAAAACGAATCATAAACATTTTGTACGTAAGATATTGGTTATTAAATATTTTTGAGACAATAATTTCTCATAATAAAAATTTATAGGTGCTAATTTTGATTAGGTACTATGGGAAAAAATTAGCTTCTATTTCTTCTCGAAAAAAATTTAAGATGTCCACTTTTGAGTGGACTTCTTAAATTAATATTATTTGAAACTGACGGAAAAAATGCAATCATTTTATAGTTATATGAAATTCTTCAAGATTTTCTAAAAATGACACACAGAGAAGGGATTACTTTAGTTTTTCAATATACCATATCTACACCTTCGACAAGATTAAGGTTAAAAAATGATAGCTAGTCTAGAATTCGAAAATTGAATAGTTTAAGTTCTTTTGCTATTATGTTTTATTTCATCATTTTCTACTTCTTTGAATATATTTTCAAGTGCATTTTCTATTTCTTGTGAGTAGGATTCATCATTTGAGACGATTTCAGGTAGCTTATCTGGTGCGAGTAACTCCATCTGGTCGTCAATAATTGCAGTATATACCAAATCGGCGATAGTTTGCCCATAGTAATAAGCAATTACCATTGACATCCTATTTAATGGATGGGGATATTTGTCAGTCTCAATTCCTTGCAATCCATGCTGCATCCTATACATTGAAATCATTGCGTAAAGTGCAGCGTGTCGATTGGTAGTTGTTAACATATTATTAAGTTTCAGCTCACGAAGATATAGTCCAAAACCAGTTAAATCAGCTAAGTATTCCCGCTGATAAGATAGCTTACTTTCAAACGTTGAATGTGGTTTTTGTTTAACAGAACGGTCAATCAGGTCACCGTTTAAGAAATGTCCAATTTCATGATAGAATATTAATTTTTCCTGTATATTTAAATTCATGGTGTGTGCAATTAGGGCACGACCTTTCAGTATTAAAAATGGTCCGTTTGCCAGTTTTGCTTTGGAATAATAACATTGCATTTCTGCCAGCATTCCAATAAGTTCAGCGCGTGTCGGCTTCCTATCCGGGAATCTAGAACAGAACGCTACATCCTGAGGCCTCACAACACCGAATTCAAGTTTCCCGTACCGATGAAGTAAAGTGATCAGCGAAGAATTGATCAATACAGCAAAAAATCTTTTATCGGGGGATCTCACTATACTTGCATTCATATACCGGTTGTCGATAGTCCCGAAATGGAAGTACTTCTCGAAATCATTTTTTACGTTTTCGGGGAGGGTCTTATAAAAATCACTTTTCAGAATTTCAAGAACTTCGGTGTATTTGGTGTTGATTTCTGAAAATGGAGGCTTATTCTTTAGTTTTTTGAGAGATTCTATTTCATCTTTATAATGCTTATCGATAGCCGCTAATCTAATTGCTAGATCATCAGACTCTTGTGCATATTCGTATCTGTGAGTTTTAATTAGATTAGCAAATTCTTCTGCTGTATTATATTCCATGATCATCTGAGCTTGTGGGTTGTATTTATCGGAGTAGAAAGTTAATTTACTAAATGCTTAGTGATGCCTTGATCAATATTCATAGACTTATTGGTTTTTCTCCATAGAATATCTATGATAGCTGCACAAATGTCCCTCATACGATTCTTCAAGATCTAGTGGTGTATGACAAACAGTACATCGTATATCTGGCTGTTGATACCCACAATTAACACAACACATTTCCTCGTAAATATAGGTGTCTTTACTACATTCGGGACATTCTGCGTAGGGATCTTCACCACCATCCATAGCTGCGATATGACATTCGGCAGCTAATTCTTCGATAATACAATCTTCTAAAACTTCTTCAATATCAAATTCGCTGAGACATTTTTTGCATAATAAGGTCAGGGCTTTTCCTGGTTCGTACTCATTATCACTTAGTACATGAATCAGATCTGAGTGACAAGAGGTACAGCGTATATGGAATATAGCTTCGCGTACGGTATCAAATTTCCAGTCCACTTCAGCTAAAGATTTGTTACTAAGATCTTTTTCGCTTTCGTAAATTTCATCAGTTTCCAAAAAAATGTTCCAAGTTTCAACGCCAAAAAGTTTGGCAGGCTCTTCATGAAGCTGTTCTACACAAAAATCACGAATGATCTTAAATAATTTAGAAACAATTTCATTGACAACAGTATGTTCGTGCTCTGTGTAAAAATGTTCAACATTGTTCCTAAGATTATTTACTTCGTCAAAAATATTCCATTTAACTGTATTAATCCCCAAATTTTTGAAACGTTCCTTTATCTGAGCAACGTCTACTGTTTTGTGCCCTTTTCCCTTAAAGAATAATACTCCAGCATCATCAAGCGAAGGAATTATTGTTTGTTGTATTAATATCGAATTGTCATCAGGTGACAATCTGCTTAATTTTTCTTTAAATAAAAGCAAGGTTCCTGCAAATATGTTCCGCAGTGCCGAAGAAGCGCGTCGAGGATCTGTACTTTTGAAGTCTTCAAGTCCAATCTGTATTGCTTCTATAGCATTGTTAAGCAAAGTCATTGTGAGAGGTTTTTAGATTTACTAGAAAGTTATGAATTATTATATATAAAATTGCTGTGTTTAATACTAACTATAATAGATCTGAACAAATATTAAAATCTCATGATAATGAAGGTGTTAGATCAGTTTCTGTTCGTACTTCGCTACCATCAAAAATACTTACCTCTTTAATCTTTTCTAACGCTGTATTGACATCTGAAACAAACAATACTACAGCTAAATCTTTTAAAGAACGAGAACAGCATACATAAAATAATCTCCTTGTCCTGGCTGGCGTACTGTCATTTCCTGCCTCTATATTTTCCTTGTCCCTGTCTGAAAGCGGTACGATTCCGAGCAATTTTTCGTAAGAATAACTATTCGAGTTACCCTCTTCATCGTCTAGGATTACAAGTACGCGCTCAAATTCAGCACCTTTAATACTGTGCTGTGTAGAATAAGGGGATTCATCATTTATGTAAATCTGGTAGCCAAAAAATTGCTTCGCAGGCACATCAAAGAAACGAGATATTACTGCATTAGTAATTCCTGTAGCCTCATCAACCTCCGTCAATAATTCGACTTCATTTCCAGCTAGCCTTTTAGATATCCGTTCATCCAATTCCATTAACTTGTGGTCTGCAAGATATTGAAATACTTGTTTTACAGTTGCAGTGCCTGAAGACATTAGACCAAAAAGACTCTCGACATGATTTTTTAACCCGGAAAGCAGTTCACTTGACTCAATTGTTAAGTGCTTTAAATTATCTTTTTCCAACTGAGGACAAAATCTCCGTAATAGCTCGATAACCTCAAAATGTTTGTTGTTCCCATGCGCTATAGCAACTGGAATGATAAATTTGATAAAGGGTTGTACAGCCCACAAAGTACCTTCTTTAAAACCTGTGCTTATGCTTTCGGTAGATCCGTCGTTAAAGGCTGCAAATAGGTCTCCAAATCTTAATCTCTTAGCAGCCATTCTATGCTCCATGACGAGAATTTTTACATCAGCTTCTTTTTCTTCCGAAGTCCAGAGCTGATCATTATTTGTAATAGCAAGATACTGCCTTACCATTCGTATTTTCTCTTCACGATGATCATCTGATTCAAGCACAAATAATAAGCTTGACCCCGTCACAGCCTTCCATTCATCGTCTATTTTCTCTTGCCTGCCTCCAGTTTGTTGTAAATCATCACCTCCAATTCTTATCTTATTTATGATATTTAATACATCTGTTGAACATCTAAAATTTTCGGGCTTGGCAATCTGCGTCCATCCGTCTTCCAACGTGATAGGACCAGCACCAGTCATGTAAATTTTTTGCATTGGATCACCAAAAAAACCGAGACAGAATTTCTTAATATTTTTATCTACAACTTTCATTGCACCAATGAAGTTTGGAACAGTGTCTTGACTCTCGTCAATAAAGAAATAAGGGTATTTTTCAGCTAGAATTGTTTGTAATAAGGAAGACGAACTTATAAGTTCTGGTACCATTGCAATGATGTCATTGTGTCCTAAGATCCCTTCAAGATAGTTACTTCCTGTTTCGTAATTAAAGCCATGTATGTTTTGTATTAATCCAGCCATTTCTTTGTACCTCTGAGTATCAGCTTGGTTCCTCTCTCTCGTTCTCTGTTGAACACGCGGCCCGAAAGCCTCAGCTGCATCTTCAAGCTCATTAATTTTAGATTGGATTTTATTAATAACCCACTTTTTAATATTTATCTGAAATGGTCTTATAAGTTCCCACAGGAAACTATGAATTGTCGATACGTGATATAAATAATCATGCCCAACGTCATCCAAAATTTCTTTTTCAGCTGTTGTTGTGTAAGTGATACATGCAATACGTTTGCCCTGTTGTCTAAGCATTTTACCTTCGTTTTCATCAATATATTTCAGTGCCTTTATTAACGAGGTAGTTTTTCCCGAGCCGGCTCCCGCTACTACAACGAAGCTTGTTTTATCCTTGAGACACTTTTGTAACTCAATATCGGCAGCGGTATCCGGTTTATTTATTCTCCTGCTCATCTGCTATTTCACTCTTTTGTCCTACTTCGGATTTATTCTCTGCAATTTCAAGTTCTTCTACAGGATCTGGCTCATCATCAACAAATGCGATTTTTTCCTTAAGCCATTCTAAACCTTTTTCAATATAATTTGGCACGTTCCAACTTTCTGGATCTTTTAACATTAAACCCAGGGCAAAATCAGTTTTATTGAAAGATCCTCCACTAACTCTTTTGTATAACCTGGTTCGGACTTCTTCCAATGTCCTTTTCTTTTTAAGTGTTATAACTCGTAATCCCAAATGTCTTTGTGCTATATCTTGCGTCCATTCCAGATTTGTCAATGCAAAACTTTCTTCTAAGGTTCGGCCTGCATAAGCACCTGACTCGCCATTCCATGATACTTCTGTTCTTGTTTGATAGGTAATGAATACATCAGCATTATTATCTGCACTTTTATTTTGAATTTTACTTTCATTTGGTGCATCTAGCAATTCTCGTATGCCGCTGATTTTTGGGAGCCATTTTATAAGTGTTTGATTAGAAGTGACGGCACCTTCAAAATCTGAAATGCATGATTTACCAGGTTTACTTAATATATCTTCATCATCTTCATCAATAATTTCTTGTTCATCCAAATTTGAATCGATTGTTGCTGCCACGGTCAAATCAGCTTCTACAAGGAGTTCGGTTGAACTAGTTGTATCCTTATCAGCACCTTCTAGTTTAGCAGGAACCGGCTCTATACTGTCTAGATCGGTAATGATTAATGTTGTAAGACCTAAAAATTCAATCAATTGCTTAAAAATATGACCGTATGCGCCACCAACCTCTATAATACTGAGGTAGCATGAATTCAACTCTTCAGCACATTTGTTGATCATAGGAGGAAGTAAAAGTCTTTCGACATTACCCTCAACTAGAATAGCACCGTCTGCGAAAAAAAGGTCACAATGCGTCAGCTTCATATAACGCTGTAAAAATTCTCTACTTTCTTCATGTGATTTATTGTAGAATGTTGTTAGATTAAGAACATTTGTTGTCTGAACGCCTGTGTCTGCAATCTGTCGCTGGAAATATCGTATCGGTTGGAAACCGCTTTCATAAATAATGTGTGGTGAATGTGTAGTAACAATTATTTGATTCTTGAAGGTGTCCTCTGCCTCAGTTGGATTTATGATTTCCCAAACTTTTTTTATAAAAACCTGCTGTAACTGGGCATGAAGATGGGCTTCGGGCTCTTCGATGATAATTAAGTGAAGTGGTGCCCTAGCATCTTCCTCTTCCAACCAGCGGGCATGAAAATCCAGTATTTCAAGGATCATATAAATAAGGTTCTTAAAACCAAGTCCATTGTACCGGTCGGGTAGGGACAAGAAATCGGTACCGCCTCCAAGTGAGTAATGGAGTTTTGTCTGTCCAATTATACTTTCGTGATTGAGTGTTGCCCTAACTTCAAGTTTTGGATTACTAAATCCAGGATAACCTAATTTATTTAGACTTTGAAGAGTAGGATTAAATACTGTTTTTAAATGTTTCGTCAATTCGCTCTCTGATGTTGCAAGAGCTTGCATAGCATCAAAGTCATCCTCTTTTTTCTCAAGATTTCTGTCGTAAAAGCGGTTCATACGTTTTGAAAGGTCTTCCGCACGTCCACCCGAACTGAGGTCATCGAGGAAGCGCTGTGCATTTAACATGTCAATCCTTATAAGCGATCTGATGATTTTAGCGCCTGGCCGATCCGAATCATTACCTAGCTGCAATGGCTCATAATCTCCTATTATATTCATTTCATCATCAAACTGTTCCCGATCTAAGACGTAATATTTTGTTTCATATTCGCTTCGTATGTTTTTGCTTAAATAGTCGGTAAGAGTTCTAGGCCAAGGGTGATAATCATCTTTTGCTTTAGCAGCAGCTTTTGCATTCAGTTCCCTGTAGTTTGATAGTAAAAGTTCTGGGCTTTTAGGGGCATACTCAATTCTAACGCCGACTGGAATGTCTTTCCAGTCCAAATTTGGTAAAAGATCAATAATTCTATGTAAATCTGTAGAGTTTACTGCAAACCAAATATCTAAGCTGATTGCTGGGAAATCCGGAGGTGTATCATCTTCAATTTCTGCTAGGCTATTGATTTTTTTCCAACAGTCACTACTAAAGTCATGTATTGAAAAAGCCTTTGAATTGGGATCAAGGAATTTTTGCAATATATAGGTAGCTGAAGTTTTGCCACTGTTGTTTGCCCCTACAAATATTGAAGTTTTATCTTCTAGGTCGATCTGTGCATTTTTAAGGCGTCTAAAATTACGCACTTTGATTGTTTGGATACGCATATTTGCTGTTGAGGTTAAATTAGTTTTTTGGTTAGCGAAAGATGTTGCAGCTAACTCTCAATAACAAATATATTAAATTGCGACATCCGAAATTGTAATTTTGTATTTAATACATGATACTTTGTAATTAAACTTCTTTTAACTGGCAGTTAGCTTTGCCAATCACGAAATTTTCCCGATTTTTCCTTGTGATTGTTATCCCAATTTATTCCATTGTTATTTTGTCCATTGTGCAAGACCATTCTCAAAATTATATTCTAAATAAATAAGTATTGCATCATCACATTTAAATCTTTTCACAAACTATTTAAAACTTGTTCATCTGATAACTGATCTAACTTTGCCAATTGTACTATTTGTTTCCAGAAAATAAGATTATCTAATTTTTTACCATTTATAAAAAACAATTTTTAGGTTTCAAAAGTAAAAATGAAATAGTAATAAAAATTACGGTAAACCGTATTGTTTAATAATAAAATCAGTTAAATTTCTTAAAATATAAGTCTAATTCCAAATCCTTGAAGAGCGAAGAAGATACTTTGTTAGGACCTCAGGACTTTCAAAGTTGCAAATAAGCTCCAAACTTTTCCACATAGTTGTAAAATCGCACACATTTTTAATAGACAATAGATCCATTATTTAAAACAAAATTTTAGGTAAATTACTTTTTACAAAGCTCCCTTAGTTTTAATTAAGGGTTTAAAAAGTACGAACCGATTTTAAGGTTTGCAACTAAAAGGTGATTTTCTAAAAATTAGGTATATACTTACGTAGCTAACAACAGTTTTTTTTTTAACTCAATCATTAATATCCACATCAATGAAAGGCTGATAATTTAGACTTTCATTAATTATCAAAGCCAAATAGTTCCTTACAACGCCATTGTAAAGGCATACCTCATTTGCAGATTTAATTTTCTGAAAAATGAAATATGCTATATAAAGAAACCGTCACTAAGGAGATGTGGGAACTCTTACAACAGCTGATGAAAGATGAAATGCTAAAAGATTTTACTTTGGTAGGTGGTACCGCTTTAGCCTTAAAATTAGGGCATAGATTATCTGTAGATATTGATTTGTTTACTACAAGGGATTTTGACTCATATGCCTTACTAAGCCACTTACAAAAAGAATACAATGCGACTAACGAAATTGTTTTTGAAAATACCGTGATGACCTATATTAAAGATATAAAAGTTGATCTTTTAGCTCATAAATATCCTGTCATTGCAATGGATAAAATCTCGGAAAACATAAGAATGATTTCTAATGATGACATTGGTGCCATGAAACTTCACGCAATATTTCAAAGTGGAGAAAGATTAAAAGATTTCGTAGATATGTATTTTCTTCTTGAAGAAAAACCTCTACGGTCATATTTAAATAGCTACCAAGCGAAATACAATGGAAATACAAGTTTAGCAGCACACTCATTAGTTTATTTTGATGGGATCAGAAAAGAATATGATGTTTCAATTGTACACGGAAAAGAGCACAAATGGAAAACAATGCAGGAAAGACTTAAGGATGCTGTACTAAACCCTAATGTGAAATTTGGAAATTCAGTCGAAAAAAAAGTTGTTCTAAAAAACAAAGGAAAGGGATTTAGAAGGTGATTTTGTTGTCGCAACGAGATAAAATCACTATATTTAAACCATGGTATTAAAGAGAAAAGTCTTGCCAAAAATACATCCAAAATTCTTTTGGGATACCAATTTTAGGAAACTTGATTGGGAGAAAGCATATATCCCTATTATTTCTCGAATTCTTGAGAGGGGTGGGCAAAATGAAATTGATGAAATTATAAAATTCTACGGTCGAGAAAAAATTGTTGAGACAATCCTGAAAGAAATTCATTTTTTACCTAATTACGCCATTGACCGAGCAATGTTTTTTTTTCCGGAACTTAAGAAAGAGGATATGCACTGCTATATTAACCGTAAGGATAAACCATATCATTGGATATAGGTTAGAAACTATTTATTTCAGCTATAACTCAAAACAAATTATATTTTGAGAAAAACAATTTCTCATATTAAAAATTGAAAGGTGCTACATTGGGTGAGGCAATGCTCGGTAAAAATTAGCTTCTTTTTCCTTTTGATAAAAAATGTAAGGTGTCCGCTTTTTAGCGGACTTCTTGCATTTTAAATAATTGTATTGAAAATGGAAGTGGTAAAATACTAGTTTAATTATAATCATGGAAAAGCCTCACAAAGCCCATTTGAAAATTGGTTAGGAGAAACGACTTTCAAAATTGCGAATACTCTCTAACTTCTTCAGGAAGTTTGGTAAAAAGTACAGTCCTACATTCTTCTGCACAATCCTTTCCTTACCCTGTTTTTTCTCTCCTTACATGATAACCCGTTTTCTGTATTTCGAAATACCTTCTATTTTCAGTGTTTGTGTAGCCTGTCGCTATTTCTTTTCATGAGGTACTGGTGGATTGGAATAAATATTGAGAAAATCCTTTGCGTGAGGATCAACATTTAGAATTTTGCTGGTGATTTCTTGCCTGTTTTGTTATTATCCAGAAATAGGCTGATTTTAGTATAATCTTTCAGGTAATCAATAATTTTTTGTAGTGATTTTTTTGAGTTGACAATAAGCAGACCTCCTTGACAAGTATGCTTCAGTTCAATAAATAGAGTCCATCCACGAAACCTTTCACAACAACATTTTTATCAAGCCTTCTGTCATGAGATACTGATGGGACTCCATCAGTATGTACCTGCTGATGTCCGACATGCTAGACTGCTGGATTAATATTCAGGATTGAGATATCTTAATTAAATAATACCCTTTGTAGTAGAGATTTCGAGGTTTCCATCTACTTAATCTATTTTCATGATATAATGTTTTCGGGATTAATGATAGGTTGAGATATGTCACAACTTAAATAGTATTCACAACATTTGAATAAATGACAATGCTACCTTTACCTATGATAAGCATGACAATATGTGGAGCTTTTGTTCTAAACAGTTTATTGTTTCAACTATAAGGCTTAGATATATTACTTGGGATATTACTTTTTTTTTTAAATTGTAAAAATATTTTATCCTTTAATTTGCAATTGAAGTACATTCTTGTCATATAGATAAAGCCAAATAAAGAACTCACCAATATGAAAGTTTCCAAATCAGTAATGACTCAAGGGGGTATTAGAAAAGGATAATGTTTGCTACCTGTCTGTCGGCATTTGTTGTATTCTACTTTTTTTCTTTAAGACCATTAGGCTTGTTGAATTTGATATGGAAAATTTAAAATAATAACTAAAAACACACCGTATGAAACTGGAAGATGAACTAAAATCTTTTGAAGCGAAAGTAAGAGATATTTACTGCAACGTTAGATATGACAGCAGTGGCCTCAATCAAGATCAAAAACTGAAAGAAGAAGAAAAAAAGGAAATTCTCCATGAGATAATAAAGAATTTTAAAATAGGGCAGAAAAAAATTCTGACCGAATTAAGGCTGTTTCAATCTCTTTCAAAAGTCAATCAGACCGAGTTAAAAACGGCCAGGAAGGAAGGAGACAAAAAGAAAGTCAAAGTTTCGATGGAGAAATCTAAAATATTTGAATATCAGAAAAGTATCTGCAGGAACCTTGCTGATACGATAGCCTGGCAACTCCTTAATGGAGAACATTATTTGTATCGTAGATTATATACAGGAGAAGAAGGAACTAAAGATTTGTCAGATCAATCATTTAATTACGTCATTGACTTCACCGATCGGATCAATGCTGACCCTGATTCTTTTTGTCTAATAAGTGATATTACGAGCAATATACAATTAGGAGATTGTCTTATAAAAGATAAAGAGGGAATAAAGATTTCAGAGATTAAATCAGGCGAAATAAATTTTAGAGTTCTTGATGTTATTGAGGACCGGAATCTTACGGATGATGCTTTCGATGAAAAGGATTTTTCACCAGAATTTGATGAAAAATTTATTAAGCAAATGAAAAGAGTGGTCGCACAGAAAGGTAAAAACGAAAGGGCAGCTAAAATTGTAAAGGAACATAAGGGTCCTGATCCAAAATATAAAGACGCAGAGGTTCATATCGTCGAAAATGATTTTCCTCTGGGAACCTATCATGCAGATTTGGTTGGTCTATTAGGTGAACTTAAAACACAGGACTATGCATATACCTGTATCGGTGAAATTATACACATTGGTATTTATAAAAATGAATGGAGAACCTTCGGGCAATTTTCTATGAAGCAACTGTGTGCTCCCTATCCTTTTGTAGATCTAATGTCCAGTAGAACTCTGATCTGTGAACCGATTTTCTTAAAACCTTTTCCGGAAGAAATTATAATGGACATGGTCATGGGAAGGATTAAAGTTTTTATTGGGGTTAACTACGATAATTTCATTGAATTTTCCAATGGTTTAGGCGTTAAAGCAAGCTGGTCTTCCGCTAAAGAACTCCAAAAATATTTAGAGAATTTCAAGCATGATAGGCGTACGATATTTTCATTTGAGAATAAGGGAATCAAGCTAGAAATTGATGGTCATGAAATTTTTGTAGGGGGTGGTTTTTTTAGCAAAATGATATTTGATCATTTTTTACCCCAAACAATGATACTTAAATATAGTGGTTTAATCGATGGCATTGTCAATTCAGGCAAGGAAAACAAGAACCCCTGAGGAACAATTTTAATGATGCTGATTCTTAAAAGTATAGGTATAATTTAGAAAATAAAATAATGTTTATTGGGTCCGTATTTAATAAATATAGAAAAGCAAGCTCTGAATAAAATGATGACTTATACATTTTATGAACTGTTTCATACGATAACTTTAATGGGTTAAAAAATGAATTGGAATGTTTTTAATTTGAAATATGATCGCCGGGAAACCTGGGCTTTTGAGCAACTTTCATATTTACTTTTTTGTGCAGAATTTAATAATAGAATTGGCTTATTTCGTTATAAGAATCAAGCAGGCATAGAAACAGAGTATTTCACCAAGGATGCAAAAAACTATGGATTCCAGGCGAAGTACTATACTACATCTCTTTCACTGAATAAAGAGGATATTATGGGGTCTCTAAAAAAAGCAAAAAGAAAGAATCCTGAATTAAATAGTGTTTACCTCTATGTAAATCAAGAGTTGTCCGAAAGTAGCAAGCCGGATCAAAAGAAGCCACAATATCAATTAGAGATTGAAAAAGCTGCCATGGAGCTTGAACTGGAAATTGAATGGAGAGTGCCAAGTAATTTAGAACTGCAGGTGGCTCTTCCTGAAAATAAATATATCTATGACCTATTCTTTAATTTACAGCCCAATCAAGAACATGTTATTCTTGATATTGAAAGCCATAATGATAAGTTATTAAGATCAATATCCAGTGAAATCACCTTTGAAAACCAGCAGATCAAAGTTGACCGAAATTATTTTCAGAGTCAAATTATAGAAGCATTGAATCATGACAAATCCATTATAATTTCAGGGGAAGGAGGCTCAGGCAAAACAGCGATATTAAAAGAATTTTATGAAAACAATAAGAAAAAGATTCCCATATGTATTTTTAAAGCTTCTGAACTCAATGTAATGAACGTTAATGATCTGTTTTATCTTGATCATCATTTCTCGTTCATGGATTTTTTACAGGCGTATGAACTAGAAGAAAAAAAAATATTTATTATTGACTCTGCGGAAAAATTGGCAGAGCTTACTCAATCTGATCTTTTGACCCATCTGATCAGTACATTAAGTAGCAATGGATGGTTTTTAGTTTTTACCACAAGATATTCTTACTTAAACGATTTATCTTTTCACATTCAAGAAAGCTACCAACTCCCTTTTCAGGTTTTCAATGTACCGTTACTTACTACTGATGAATTAGAAAAGTTATCACAGAAATATCATTTTTCTTTACCAGGTAATATCAATTTTTCAGACCGTTTACATAATCTTTTTTACCTCAATGAATATCTGCGGCGTTATACCAATATTGATAAGAAGGGGAACTTTGAAAATTTTATTGATATATTATGGAAAAAGAAAATTCAAAATAGAGGCATACAAAAAGACAATCTGCATTTGGAAAGAGACAAATGTATTATTGAGCTTACTAAAGAAAGATGTAAAACAGGATTATTCTATATCAATACAAATAATTTATCCCCAGTGGCACTTTCTTGGCTAAAACAAGATGAAATTTTAGGATATAGTGAAGCCCATGATGGATATTTTATTACCCATGATATTTATGAGGAGTGGGCATTAAACAAGATAATTTCCCGGAAATATGCTAACTACAAAGATATAGAAACCTTTTTTGAAGATATAGGAAGTTCTTTACCTATAAGAAGAGCTTTTAGATTATGGCTTTCAGAACAACTGTTTCATCATGAAAATGCCATCGAAAGTTTCGTTTTGCAGATTTTTAAAAACCATAATGTGGATCAATACTGGAAAGATGAATTGCTTGTCTCCGTTCTTTTATCTGATTACTCTCAAACCTTCTTTACTTTCTTTGAAAAAGAAATTATTGCCAATGATTTTGAACTGCTGAGAAGGATTATATTTTTAATTAGAACTGCCTGTGCTGATATCTCTACAAACAAGGGATTTGATATCATAATACCAAAGGGGAAAGGTTGGGAGGTTTTAATCTCATTTATATACCGTCATAAAAAAGATTTTTTTGAACAAAATCTTAATCTTGTAGTTCCCTTATTAAAGCCATGGTGTTTGAATAATCCGCAGGGTGAAACGACTAAAGTTTCAGGGCTCTTAGCGCTCAGTATCATCCAAAGAGTTGAAAATGAAAAGGATTTTTATATTCATAGCGAAGCGGAGGACGAACTGGTAAAAATTATATTTAATGCAGCGGAAGAGTTGGTTGTAGAACTGAAAGAGATATTCGAAAAAGTAATTTCAAATCAGTGGACTGCATATAATGATCCTTATGAAGGGATCTGCTCAAAAATATTAGAAAAACCCTATTTAGCATTCAGGCTGATAAAAGTGTTGCCAGAATCCGTTATAGGATTATGCGGATTATTTTGGAGACAAAAAAAAGACTGGGATAATTATCATGATAACTATAGTGTAGAAAGTAAATATGATTTGACGGACGAGCACAGGTTCAATTACCATCCGGCCAGTGCCTACCAGACACCCATTTATGCATTGCTACGTTATGCTTTTAAAGAAACACTGCAATTTATTATTGATTTTACCAATACATCTACTAAATCCTATCGTCATTCTGATTACGGAGAAGATGTCAAGGAAGTCATTGTACATATGGGCGAAAAAGAAATTACGCAGTATTTATGCTGGGCTTTTTGGGGGGCTTATCGTGGTGTTAGCAGTCCAGTAGTTCCTTATCTACTGCAGTCTATGCATATGGCACTTGAAAAAAAGCTTTTAGAATTGGTTCAGGATTTAGATACTCCCATCATAGAAGCAATATTGTTACAAATTATAGCCAAAACAGAATCTACATCCATAACAGCTGTTGTATGCAGTATTGTTCTGGCGTATCCGGATAAATTATATAATGTTGCTTTAGTATTATTCAAAACACTTGATTTTTTTGGTATTGATATGCATCGGTGTGTTAACGAATATCAGGCTAAAAGTTTATATTCCATTGGCAATGGATTAACCGATACGTATTATACAGATGAAAGATTAAAGACCTGTGAGGATAAGCATAGAGGGATTTATTTGGAATCATTATTGGTGAATTATCAATTTTTTGGAGTTAAAGGTTTTACAGAGGATCAAAATGAGATGTATATAGCCAAACTATACGAAATAATTGACAGCCATAAAAAAGAGGTGGCATTACTATCGGGTGATAGTAAAATAACCGCAGAAATATTGTTATCCCGTGCGGATCGACGTATCATGAAGCCAGAAATAAAAAAGATTAACGAAACGGAATATCATATTGAGTTGAATCCACAATTACCCCCTGAGTTAAAAGAACATAGCGAACAAGCTGTTAAGCAATATGAAGATACTTATAAATATATACCGCTAAAAATGTGGTCGGATTTTATTTTCAGGAAAAGGAACTCTGGACAAAATCAGAACTATCCGCAATATGAAGAAAATCCAGTAAGAGCTTTAGAAGAAGCCAAACAATTACTCAACGATTTAAGTAGCAATGTACACTTATTGCCGTTGGATAGTTATACTCCTTACTTTGTCTGTGCCAACCTAATGATTTATCATAGGGATCAACTTTCTGAGGATGAAAAATTATACTGCAAGGAGCTAATTCTGCTATCCATTTCGCGGTTGTTTGAAGATGGCTATCATTATCATATTAGTGATGGTGTTGAAGCTGCTTTACATGCGATTCCTTCATTAATGGAAGAATATCCTGAAGAAAAAGAAAACTTAATTTTATTGATGATATTTTCTCTTTTTGATGACACATCAATAGGAAATACTCGTATATGTGACTACGTAATCAATGCTGTATATGAGTCAGGTTTATGGGATAAAGATTTTGGTACGGCAAATAATATCCTATTGGGATTTACTAAGTTAAAGCCTCTTTTTAAGGAGATTTGTGATAATCAAAAACAAGATAATATATTTATAGGAAGGACACAGAAAAAACAAATCTTTCAAAAACTAGATGAGGCTTTGGGAGATTTTTCTTTTTCAAACATTTTGTATAATATAGAGAATATTGATTCACTAGATATTTATGATCTGGAAATAGTATATCAGCTGATGCCAACAACAACTAATGACCTAGGTCACTTGGAAATCATAAAAAGATCATTACCCAGCATTATTTCTCAGCTATTAGAAGATAAAAAAGAATCCAGACAAAGAAGAAGTTTTAATCATTCTAATATTTATCTTGTTAGATTATATATTTTCAGAAAACTGGCTCCCCTGATATTAGAACAAGATCTATCAGAAATCGATTTACTTTTAAAACCTTTTGTTGAGCAGTTTACGATTTCTAAAGAGATGGCATCATTCTTTGACGAAATTGTAGGAGCTGCTGATAAAAATGATCGGCAGAAGCAATTTTGGTATATCTGGAATCAGTTTTATCCTACAATCATTGTTATTGGAATCATAAAAAATAACTCAAATGTACATGCTATTTTAAAAAGCTATTTACTGGCTTGGGATTGGTGGAGAGAAGATATAAAAGATTGGCACAATTTAAGAAAGGAAAACACTCTGTTTTACGATAATATTGTAAGAGATTTAGGAAGTAATCCTTCAGTTTTATATAGCATCGCAAAAGTATTAAATTCTATTGGCAGTACATTTGGCAGTCAGGGATTAGATTGGATCTATGAGATAATATCCAATAACCCTGTTTTGCAATTGGGAAATTTAGAAATAAAAATATTACATTATTTAGAAAAATTCCTTAGAACGTTTATTTTCCATAATAAGCAGAAAATTAAAGAAGAAACAAGGCTAAAGAACAAAGTAGTTGTAATTCTTGATTTTCTTATTGAACGTGGATCTATACATGGGTATTTACTGAGGGAAAGTATATTATAATAAAAGATATTTCTTGCCTGAAATATCTTCTGTTCTAGGCGTTCATTGAAAATTATCTGGTATGGCACCTACAAACATTATCTGGGAAAGCTTTGAAATTTTGGAAGTATGGGTAAGGCTATCAAGCTGGTAGAGACAGAGGTTGATTTATTGTTTTTATTAATGTTTATACTCATTTCTGTAATACTTTCCAAAGCGCTAGGAAAATGCTTTTGTAAATTCTCATAATACCTTACCGAAGAATTTATTAGTTATAAGAATTAAGTTGACTAGAATTCTTATAACCCTAAGAATATGAAACTTTAATGACTAAAAAAATAAAGGGAAATTTGATTATACTATTAATAAGTATTCTACTAAATTAGTGAGTATAATTTTTGCAAATCATCAACAAAATGCTTCGAGATTTGTTCCTGTGGGTCTACAAACCATCCTTTTTTAAGGATGGTTTTTGTTTTTTGTTCCCTTTCGAAAAATAAAAAGGTAGATAGTGAATTAATCATAAAAAGGATCAAGCACAAAAGTTGTGGGCTAAGCAAAAAGTTTGGTTAATTCTAAAAAAGAAAAATGTCCTATTCTTTACCCCTCTATGCTGCATTCTGAAGTTTTTGATTTTAGCATTAAAAGATTCAGCAAAAGCATCAGTGCTTCTTTGGTTAAAAAAGGCTAAGATTTCTCTATAATGATTCATTATTGTTTTTCTATAAGATAGATTCTCCATTGGTTTTATCAATCTATCCCCTTCTTTTGATATGAAGCAGAACCCGTTTTCCCCTCACTCCATCAACTTCTTCTTATTCTTCTATTATCAAAAAAGTACTCTACTAAAAATTCTGAAGCAAGAGTTTTACTAGCTCATCAGGAATATACATATTCCTAATTTAAAAACTTAACACTACATCCACAACTTTTGAGATTGATCTAAAAAATACCGTCTTATTTCGGTTAAAAATACTTGTTACTGCAACTACAGAATAGCGAGGTCAAAAAACTTTTATAACGACCGGAAAACAATGAAATTTGCACTCTAAAGAATGTAAATGATCATTGAAGTCAAAAAAATATACCAAGAAAACAGCGTAGAAAAAATATAAAAGAATGGAGTTGATTTAAAATAAAATTACAAAAAAAACATTGCAAAAACATATGTTTTTTAAGCTGTAACCATATTAATAATTCACTAATTGACAGTACGATAAAAGAGGCCAAAAATCAATAACTGTTCAAAAAACACAATTCTATTTAACTACATTAAGTCTTTCAAGAACAGACTCTCCCTCAAATTATCAATCTTATAAAAACTAATTATCAATAATAATGAAAGTACCATTAAAAACAATATTTAGCTGGTTTGAAAAGGGTGATATTCCCACAGAACATCAGTTTCAGCAGACCTTTTCTTCATTCCGTCATTTAGATGAAAATATCAGGATGGATGAGGTAATGGGTTTAAATGAAACTTTTCAAAAAACGGTATCCAGCACAACTTTTACAAATCATCTGCAAGATGAAGGAGCACACGATTTAGTGCTCGCAAGACTTAATGCATCCAATCTTACTGCCAGAAATGTAGAAGAATGGAAAGAAAAATTAAAGATCAAACCAGCAGCCACTATAGACAATGGTGAAGAAACAGGAAATGTCTATACAAAGGAGCAAATCGAGGAAATTGTAAATATACTTCAGGCAAAAGATAATGAAATGCTTGAGCTGACTGCAAAAATCAGCGAAATACTAACCTCGAATGATGATAACTTTGATAAGCTTCAGAAAATCGTAGACTATATCAAAGAAAACAGGGAGCAGATAGAATTACTTAAAGGTTCAGGAGCAAATTCTTCCTTTGGAGGAATTTTAAGGCCTACTGATAATATTATTATTAAGCCGGGATCAGCAAAATGGTTTTGGGCAGGGAGTGGAGTTTACGAAAATGCTTCAGGAGTTACGATTGAAAATTTCGGAATAATTTCCTTTGACGGTTTTGTTTGGTCTGTTCTGGAGGTTAATATGCCTGGAGGTGGAACAGATGGTTTTATTGATTTAACACAAGAAGATTAAAATGAGAAATACAGGAAGAATTTATTTTACAAATTATGAAAGATCAGATAAAGAAGTTGCAGATAATTTCATTTATCCCGTCATGTTTTTCATTAAAAATGAAAATGGAAAAATCATTAAACAGATTGCATATTCAGCTTTAGGAGAAAAGTCAGAAAGTGAATACGGAACTGGTGGTGGAACCGGAGGAGGCAATGGAATTGTTTTCCGCGCAAAATCTGAAATACCTGCATCGTTCGTAAAATCATTTGGAAGTGAAGTTAGAATAGTTTTTTCGTGGTCATCCATCGACAGCGTTGATGGTAGTGAGACTGGCGGAGGAACTGCGAGTATTTTAAAAGGAAACACGATCCTATTTAATAAAAATATTAATCAGGGAGCCAATGATATAGATATCACGCCATATATTTTGGCAGGAGACAATACAATAACGCTTAGTATCACAGATAGTTATGGAAATAATAGAAAATTAAAATATGATATTCAATCAATAGCACTTGCTTTAAGTACCACATACGACAAGACCACTATTAATTCGGGACCAATCATTTTCCGATATATTCCAACCGGGAATGTAGAGAAGACGATTCATTTCAAATTAAATGGATCAGATCTTCCGTCTGTAGTTACTTCAATAAATAACAAAGAGCTTCTTTATGAAATTCCTGCACAGTCGCACGGAGTTCATATTTTAGAGGTGTATATGACCGCTGATTTGTCAGGAGAGATCATTGAAAGCAATCACTTATTTACAGATATCATCAGCGTTGTTGCCGGTAATTTAACGCCTTTGGTTTCCTCAGCAAATAATGTTGTTGCTAATCAATATGCTCCAGCTTCGATTGAATATCTGGTGTATTCACCATCGTCAAATTATAGCGATGTTGAGATTTTAGTGGATGGAGTGAAGGTTTCTGAATTACTTGTAAATAGAAGTTTGCAGAAGTTCACCTATACATTTGCGGACTCAGGTGCACACACTGTAACTTTTAAATGTGGAAATGTCACGAAAAATACTTCAGTAGTTGTAACTGCCTTCGATATTCAAGTTGAAGCCGAAACGTTAGGCTTGGAATTATTTTTAAGCAGTAGAAACAGAAGCAATTCAGAGATTAACAAAAACGAGTGGAAATACAAAAACCTGTCATGTACTCTTACTGATTTTGATTTCAGCACCAATGGGTGGATTCAAGATTCAAAGGGTTCTGTGGCGCTTAAAGTGAGCGGAAATGCAAGGGTTGAGATTCCTTTCAAGATTTTTGAAAATGATTTTAAAACAGGTGGTAAAACATTAGAATTTGAATTTTCAACTTCAGATATAAAAAACAGTGACAGTACTATTTTTTCTTGTAAAAATGGAAATGTTGGATTTGTTGCTACCTCAAATTCGTTTTCGTTCAGTTCTGAGCAGGACGGTACGTCCATATTTTTTAAAGAAGATGAAAGGATTCGCGTAAGTGTAGTCGTTACAAAGGTTGCAGATCAAAGATTGGTATTTGTGTATATCAATGGAATTATATCTTCACTATATCAGTATAATTCACTAGACAGCTTTTTACAACAAGCTCCTCAAAACATTACCATCGGAAGCAGTGATTGTAATATTAATCTATATAATATTCGGGTGTATAATAATAACCTAAACGCCGATCAGATGTTGTCGAATTACATCGCTGACATGGATAACCTGTTTGAAAAAGTCAACATTTACGAGAGAAATAAATTGTACGATGCATTCGGAAATTTGTCCTACGATAAATGTTTACAATTAATTCCATGCTTAACCATTGTTGGAGATTTGCCAACTTATAAAGGCGATAAAAAAACAATTGTTGGAGAGTATGAAAATGCTCAGGATCCTACAAAATCGTTTTCTTATGTAAATGCGAGCATTGATGTTCAGGGTACATCATCACAATATTATCCCCGAAAAAACTTTAAAATCAAATTTAATGGAGGTTTTAAAAATGGTGAAATAAATTCTTCAAAATACAAGCTTCGTGACAATTCATTGGCGGAAAAGACATTTACTTTTAAAGCTGACTTCATGGAATCTTCAGGTTCTCACAACATTGGTTTGGCGAGGCTTGCACAAGATTCTTTAAATCAATTGGGTTATTTGGTTCCACCACAATTAATTGATCCTAATATCCGTACTACGATGGACGGGTTTCCAATGCTTATATTTCACAGAGCAACACCAGATTCGGAGCGTATTTTCTTAGGGAAATATAATTTTAACAATGACAAGTCAAATGAAGCAACAACGGGTTTTACAGGTGGTCAGGAATGTTGGGAATTTTTAAACAATACGTCAGATAATACATTATTTATTGCTACAGATTTTCAAAGTGTAGACGAAAATGGTAAGCATTTATGGAAAAATGATTTTGAGGGAAGATATCCGGAAAATAATGAAGATACTTCGAATCTTGAAGCTTTGCATACATGGATTGTGAGTTGCAAAAATAATCCTGTAAAATTCAAAACCGAGGCTCCAGATCATTTTAATATTCAGTTTTTACTGTTTTATTATGTCTTCACTGAGTTTTTTGCAATGGTCGATCAGCGCGCTAAAAATCAAATGTTTGCCATGTATCCAGATGCGCAGGGAAACAAACGTTGGTATCTTATTTTTTATGATAATGATACGGTTTTAGGGCTTAATAACGAAGGCCACAATGTATATGATTACTGGGTAGAGGCTCACGACCAAGTAGGAAGTGGTTTTGTCTGGAATGGCGCGCTTTCAGAGCTTTGGAAACTGGTTGAAGTGGCTTTTGATACTGAAATTACGGCTTTGTATCAGAAAATGAGAACTTCAGGAATTCTGACTTATGATAAGTGCAACACTTATTTTAACACATTAGAATCTGACAAATGGGCGGAAAGTATTTTTAATGAAGATGCGAAATATAAATATATAGACCCTTTGGTTGTTGCCGGGAATGGAAGTTATTTATACCCCGCACAAGGTTCAAGAAAATCGCACAGGAATTATTGGCTATTAAACAGATTCAGATATATGGACGGAAAGTATGATTCCTCTACTTTCTCTTCTGATTATATCACAATGAGACTTTATACACCTTCGGGCACGCCTGTAGTTACTCCCAACGCTAATTTTTTACTAACTGCTCAAAAAGACGGGTATACTAAAATTAAGTTTGGTTCTTATATCAACCGTGCGAGACTTAGAAAAAATGTTGCATCCTTAGTTCAAGCTCCGGCTATTACTTTTAACGACACGGAAACTATTATTTATGGTGCATCTGCAATTAAAGATCTTGGAGATTTGTCAGGAAAGTATCTTGGTACTTTAGATGTTTCCAAAGCGACGAATTTGTCAAAATTACGAATAGGAAGTCAAATTTCCGGTTATTCAAATCAAAATTTGAGAAACTTGTTTATTGGTAATAATACAATTTTAGAAGAATTAGATATTTCAAATTGCCCAAATTTAAAACAATCAATAGATTTAACTGGTTGTACAAGTATTAAAAATATTTCCGCTGCAGGAACAGGAATAACCTCTGTATTGTTACCTAAAGGCGGGTTGCTCTTTTCTTTAATTTTGCCAAATACAGCAAATACTTTGATTTTGGATAATCAAAAATTTATTAAAAATTCTAATTTAACTTTTACTGCAAGTTCTATAACAACTCTTGTAATTAAGGATTGTCCTTTGATTAATGTTTATGATATTGCCACTTCGTTGAAAAATTTGGCTAGATTGAGAATTAACAATTTAAACGGAAGTAGTACTTCTAGTGAAAATTTTTTTCCACTTATAAATGCTAAAGGAATTGATGATTCGGGTAATACAACCCCACATTCTATCGTTGAAGGAAAATGGACTTTTACAAACATTTATGCAGAGGATAAAACTTTTATGGAAGCTAACTGGCCAGATTTTAAATTTACTTATAAAAACATTACTAATTTTATCCAAATTAGCGATTCAAGAAAGAAAGATATTTTATTAAAACTTTATGATACTGATGGTGATAAAGAATTAAGTTTTTCAGAAGCAAGATCTGTTACTGAAATACCTGCCAATACTTTTAATCCTTATGTTAATTCCGGAACACATCTTTTAGGGAATTTTGATGAATTTAGATTTTTTACAAATGTAGAGACGATTGGGGATAATGCTTTTAGTAATCAAACAATGCAAAGCATTTTCTTTCCTCCTAACGTTAAAAAAATAGGAAATAATGCTTTTGAATTAGCCAACGCATCTGCTTTAAATGCCAACTTTGACAAGATTGAAGAATTAGGTATTGCTCCGTTTGGTGGAATATACTTAAATATTAATCTATTTAAAAATGTTAAGGTCTACCAACAATCTTCATTTATTTCCATGTATCCTGTAGGTGGTATATATAATCTTCCTTATATCACTCGAATATTTGAAAATATGTTTAACATGTATATTTCCCTTACAAATCTTCCAGGTTATGTTACTAATCTTGCTGATTTTCAAGCATGCACAAGTCTTGAAAGGATAGATTTCCTTGGTTTAAGATTAAGATTAAGAACTGGTGAAAGGGAAATGAATATTATCTTTCCTGCTTCTATTAATTATATAGAAAATGGTTGTATGATTTTGAATCCACAAGATGGTCAAGATAGTGTTCAAAAAATAGTAATTAAAATTTTAGCAACAACGCCTCCTATTTTAATATCAACTAATTTATTAAATAACAACGTCTACCTTAGTAAAATTGAAATTCATGTACCCGCAGCAAGTGTTTCTGCTTATAAAACGGCAACCAACTGGAGCTATTTTGCCGCAAAAATTTATCCGATAACATAATAATAACATATGACACAGACAGACAATATAATTAAAGCAGATCCTGGGAAATGCTTTAAAAGAAAAATAGATGGAGTTGTTTTTGGCGATGAAATCTATTTAGGAACAACTTATTATCTTGATGGAATAAGACTTCAAGAACCCATTCAGGAAACTCCCGATGATTTTGAAGAAATTGATATCGAGGTTCGAACAGAAGAAATTAATTAAAAGATGATAATTTTATAACTTATTTCCCGAACGGAAATTTATAACTAGTCCTGGGAATATGATAAAGATCTTAGGACAAAAATAAATAATTATAAAATTTACATGTTTAACAAACCATCCTTTTTTAAGGGTGGTTTTCTTCTTTTATTATAAAATGAAATATGAATACGATATATAAAAAGAGGCAGCCTTAAAAGCTGCCTCTCTTTATTTTCATTTTATTAGACCAGATCAAACCTGTCCAGATTCATCACCTTTGTCCATGCTGCAACAAAGTCTTTCACAAACTTACCTTGTGCATCAGCACTTCCGTATACTTCAGCGATAGCTCTCAATTCAGAATTAGATCCAAAAACAAGATCCGCACGCGTTGCTGTCCATTTTGGCTGACCTGTTTTTCGGTCAGTTCCTATATACAGTTCTCTGTCATCTGACATTGCTTTCCATTGCGTTCCCATATCCAGAAGATTCACAAAGAAATCATTGGTAAGAACTCCCGGACGGCTGGTGAATACGCCATGTTTTGAACCGTCAAAGTTCGTATCTAAAGCACGCATTCCTCCTATCAATACAGTCAATTCCGGGGCAGTAAGAGTTAAAAGTTGTGCTTTATCAATCAATAAAGATTCGGTAGACACCGTGTATTTTCTTTTCAGATAGTTACGGAATCCATCCGCTGCAGGCTCAAGATATCCCATAGATTCTACATCCGTCTGTTCCTGAGAAGCATCCATTCTTCCCGGAGCAAAAGGAACTTTTACGTCCTGACCCGCATTTCTGGCAGCCACTTCTACTGCAGCATTACCTGCTAAAACAATCAGATCAGCTAATGATATTTTTTTACCTCCGTTCTGAGAATCGTTGAATTCTTTCTGGATTCCTTCCAGAACATTTAATACTTTATTCAGTTGTGAAGGATTGTTGACTTCCCAGTTTCTTTGAGGCTCCAGCCTGATTCTGGCTCCGTTGGCACCACCACGTTTATCACTTCCTCTGAAAGTAGAAGCGGAAGCCCACGCTGTAGAGATCAGCTCAGCATTACTTAATCCTGAATTTAATACTTTTGACTTCAATGTTTCTATATCATTTCCATCAACCAATTCATGATTCACTTCCGGAATAGGATCCTGCCAGATCAGTTCTTCCTGTGGTACATCCGGACCTAAATAACGGGCACGTGGTCCCATATCTCTGTGAGTCAGTTTAAACCATGCTCTTGAAAATGCATCGGCAAAAGCATCAGGGTTTTCATAAAAATGTCTTGAAATTTTTTCGTAAACAGGATCCAGTCTCAAAGAAAGGTCTGTGGTAAGCATCGTTGGTTTATGCTTTTTAGAAGAATCAAACGCGTCAGGAATAATATCAGCTCCATCTTTAGCTACCCATTGGTGAGCTCCGGCAGGGCTCTTCGTTAGTTCCCATTCATTTTCAAAAAGATTTTTAAAGAAATAATTACTCCATTGAGTCGGAGTTTCTGTCCAGGTTACTTCCAGACCACTGGAAATAGCGTCTTTTCCGCTTCCTGATTTATAAGTGCTTGCCCATCCAAGTCCCTGCTGTTCAATTCCTGCAGCTTCAGGCTCTTTACCTACATGATCTGCAGGACCTGCTCCATGGGTTTTACCAAAAGTATGTCCGCCGGCAATCAAAGCAACGGTTTCTTCATCATTCATTGCCATACGTCCGAAAGTATCACGGATATCTTTAGCAGCCGCAATAGGATCTGGATTTCCGTCCGGACCTTCCGGATTTACATAAATAAGTCCCATCTGTACGGCAGCCAATGGATTTTCAAGATTTCTTGAATGAATATCTCCGTCTGCATTATCATCGGTAGGAAGAACGGCTGATTGTCCTTCTGCTACTCCTTCTGAACCGTGAGCATAACGCAGGTCGCCTCCCAGCCATGTTTTTTCTGATCCCCAATAGATATCAGCATCCGGTTCCCAAACGTCTGCACGTCCTCCTGCAAATCCGAATGTTTTGAAGCCCATTGATTCAAGGGCGATATTCCCTGTAAGAATCAAAAGGTCTGCCCATGAAATGTTTCTTCCATATTTTTGTTTGATGGGCCATAATAATCTTCTTGCTTTATCAAGACTTACGTTATCTGGCCAGCTGTTTAATGGTGCAAAACGCTGTTGTCCGGCTCCTGCTCCACCTCTTCCGTCACCTACACGATATGTACCTGCACTGTGCCATGCCATACGGATAAACAGAGGTCCATAATGACCAAAGTCCGCCGGCCACCAATCCTGAGAGTCTGTCATCAATGCATGAAGGTCTTTTTTTACTGCCTCCAGATCAAGGCTTTCGAATGCTTTGGCATAATCAAAATCCTTATCCATAGGATCTGAAAGGGAAGAATGCTGACGCAGAAGATCTACTCTAAGCTGATCAGGCCACCAATCAGAATTCTGGGTTCCTCCGCCTGCTACGTTCTTCTTCATTGTTCCGTTATGAAACGGGCATTTACTGATGTCATTCAAATCTTTTTCCATTGTCGTTTATTTTATTTTTTATGTTGATTAATACAGTTTCAATTTTCTGTTGTAAGAACATGACAAACCTACAACGTTTGATCGATAAATACAATCTATTAATTTTTATTTCAACGATAGTTAAAAACTATAAACAAATATTTTCAACAGCTAAAAAGCCAAGACATAATTGAGGTATTAAGTTAGTCATTTTTCAGATTAACTTAAATAAAAACAGCTGTATACAGCCCAATTTAGAATTACTCAACGTAAGATTTTAAAGGAAAAAGGAAGTTGGAGGCTGGAAGAAGGAGGTTTAATCGCATCATGAAAAGTAATTTGATAATTACTGAAAAAACACGCTATTTCAACAATTTCTAAAAGTTCTTCCTTCATCCTCTCTTCCAGCTTTCTCCCACTAAAAATAAATTAACTACCTTTATATTGACCAAACATGAACATCTGCTATGAAAAAAATAATTGTTGTGATTCTCGTTGCCTTTATTATCATCCAGTTTTTCCCTATCGATAAAACAAATCCACCGCTTACTCCGGGAATGGACTTTCTAAAAATTAAAAATACGCCGGAAAAAATTGCCCGTACCCTCAGAACATCCTGCTATGACTGTCACTCTAATGAAACCAGATATCCATGGTATAGCAGTATTTCCCCAACTTCATGGTGGGTAAAAAATAATATTGATGAAGGCAGAAAAAATCTTAATTTTTCTACCTTTGCAGTATATGAACCTCAGAGACAACTTCATAAGTTGGAAGAATGTATAGAAATGGTTGAGAAAAAAGAAATGCCGCTAGAATCTTATTATTTAGGTCATCAGGATGCCAAACTGTCGGATGAGCAGCGTGCAGATCTTGTTCAATATTTCAAAAAAGTAAAAGAAGACACTGAGAGAGGAATCATGTTTAATAAATAAAGTCATGGAAAGTTGGGAAAATAAACATATTGTTTTTTTTGACGGAGATTGCGGAGTTTGTAATTTCTGGGTGCAATGGATTTTGGAGAGAGACAAAAAAGACCAATTCATGTTTGCTTCTCTTCAATCTGATTTCGGACAACAGTTTTTATCTGAAAGAGGGCTTGAAACCAATGTATTCAATACGATGTATCTTTGGAAACCCGGACGTTATTATCAGATCAAATCAAGAGCCGTACTGGAAATTGCTAATTTACTGGGAGGAGTTTATAAACTTTCCTTTATTGGGAAAATCCTGCCGGCATCTTTAAGTGACAAAGTGTATGATGTTATTTCCAGAAACAGAATGAAGCTGGCCAATCAGAAATGTTATTTACCTGATCAGCATCAGAAGAAAAAATTTATTCAGGTGTAATTAATTGTTCTTACTCCTTTTCATTTAACTTATAAAAAGATCATTCCGTAAGAGTTAGCTACAATATTAATGCATTGTATTGATTCCTACGGAATGACAAATAAGACGGATAGGTGTTCATGTTTAATGTTTAATGGAAATCAAACTGAAGAATAGTCTCTTACCAGCTTTATCAATTATCAATTATCAATTATCAATTATCAATAATTACCCATTGCTCATTACTTATAAATTAAGCGACCACACAGAATAAGAATTCGGAGGGCATTGGATTTTCACCCATTTATCACCCTGAGTTGTTGGATACCAACTTGAATTTCCTGTGAAATCTTTGATTTGCTGACTGCTCCAATTCGTTTCTATCCATCTTTCCTGCCAGTTTGAAGAAGTATTGATATAAACAACAAGCCCTGGATTACCATTATAGCCGTTACGTCTTGCAATATATTCATCGTTATCAGTATACAGAATGGAAGTTGTTCCGGTAGCTTTATTATTATGAATCCAGATCAGATTATTCAGTCTTTCTTTGTTTAACCATTCTTCATAATCTCTGTAAAAAATGGTCGGATAACCTTCATGGGTTAGGATATAGGCATAGGCGGGCATTTTATTGTAAATAATATCTGTATCATGATTGGCCACAAAAGTGACTGCTTTGTATGGATTTCTTTTCCACATCATATCATCATTCAAAGCATTTAAATTACCATTATCAAAGGCTTCATCCATTTTATAATAAGCTGCAAAATCAAATACGGAACTGTTGGCATTATTGGCCCACCATTCCAATGTGTTGACATTTGAATCCCATAATTCCCCGACAGAAAATCCACCTACGTTAGAATTCCAGGTATTAACAACCCATGGCCCGAATCCTTTAACATAATCAAACCTCCAGCCATCAAATTTCATCACATTTTTATAATATTTTGCTACGGAATCATCTCTCCCCCAAAGCCAGTCCTGCACATGAGGATTAGCATGACATAAATCCGGAAAGCCACCAAAAGCCCCTTCATCATTATTCCCGTAAGAGTTTTTATAAAAGTCATTGTAGTTTCTCTGGAATTTTCCGGAAGCCACACCAGAAAAATTAGTCCAGGTATTGGTTCCTGTAAAAGGATTGGCTTCAGACTGCCCGCCACTGTTGTGATTGATTACAATGTCTGCATACACCTGCATGTTTTCAGCATGCGCTTTGGTAATCAATGCTTCCAGTTCAGCTCTGGATCCGAAACGGGTTTCTGTACTTCCATTTTGATTAAAATCTCCAAAATCATAATAATCGGTAGGATCATATCCCATAGAATAAGCCCCATTCTGAGCTTTTGATGCAGGTGGTAGCCATACAGCTCCAATTCCGGCAGTAGACCATGCGGTTAATTTGTCTTTAACGGTATTCCACCAGTTACCCCCTTCCGGAACATCCCAGTAAAAACCTTGCATCAAAACTCCACCACCCGGCCCGGCTGTAAATTTACTTTGTGCAGAACCTGAGCCGCTTCCTGTACTGAAAGGCCGGCCATCATGATGGGTTACATTCACTATTTTGTTGTGAACCTCTTCCTGCTTGGAAGGTTCAGTTGTCAATTCATCACTGGTTCTACATGAGTTTACTAATGCTAAAGCCAGCAGTGAAAGGAAAAAGTTTGTTTTTTTCATCGCTTTAATTAATTATCAATCTATTAAACAAGATACAATTTTATTAAAAACAAATTCAAATAAATGGGAAATATTTTCATTTCCCACAATAAATCAATAAGAAAGGCATTCAATTTTTTCATTAAAAAATCATAAATTTTTCAGAATCCCGAGACAATTTTTCTTTTAATCCATATATTTGCATACTATGGAATACAATACCCAAAAAACTCAGCTTCATATGCCGGAATATGGCAGAATTATACAACAGTTGGTTGAGCGCTGCAAAGAACTTCCTACCAAAGAGGAAAGGAACGAAATGGCTATGGCAATCATCGATTTTATGGGTCAGAGAAACCCACAACTTCGCGACGAGGAAAATTATAAACATAAACTTTGGGACCATCTTTATATTCTTGCTAATCATGATCTGGATGTAGATTCTCCTTATCCCTTCCCCACAATGGAAGAGCTGGCAGAAAAACCTAAAAGAATGGAATATCCAAAACTTCAAGGTGACTTTAAGTTCTACGGAAAAAGTATTCTTCAATTGATAGAAAAAGCAATTGAACTGGAAACGGGTGATGAAAAAGAAGCCCTAATCGAGGTGATTGCCAACAATATGAAGAAGTCTTATAATGTCTATAATAAAGAACATGTGACGGATGATGTGATTTTCCGCCACCTGAAAGAACTTTCCGAAAACAGGTTGGATCTTACCGGAATAGATTCTCTTGAAAAGAGTAAGATCTATTACACCAGCAATAACAACAACCGAAATAACAACAATAACAACAGGAATAACAACAATAATAAAAACAATAATAACCAGCCTAACAAGAGAAGGCATAATAACAATCATAAAAACAGAAAATAATGAGTGGAACATTTCAAATAAGAGGAGGAAAAAGACTGCAGGGTGAAATAACTCCACAAGGAGCCAAAAATGAGGCTCTACAAATTTTATGTGCGGTTCTTCTGACAGATGAGGAAGTAAGAATCAAAAATATTCCGGATATCCATGATGTAAACAGGCTGATTGAAATTCTTGGGGATTTTGGAGTAAAAATTACTAAAAACGGACAGGGAGATTATACTTTCAAAGCTGATCAGGTTAATTTTGATTATATTAAATCTAATGAGTTCAAAAAGGACGGAGCAAAATTACGTGGATCCATTATGCTGATGGGACCAATGCTTGCCCGTTACGGAGAAGCTTATATGCCGACTCCGGGTGGTGACAAAATCGGAAGAAGAAGATTGGACACTCACTTTCAGGGACTTGTTGAATTAGGTGCTGAATTCAATTATGATGAGGAGGAATATTTCTATTCTTTAAAAGCTAAGGAACTAAGAGGAAAATTCATCCTGCTGGAAGAAGCTTCTGTTACCGGAACGGCTAATATTGTAATGGCAGCAGCTCTTGCAAAAGGAAAAACAAGAATCTACAACGCAGCCTGCGAGCCTTATCTTCAGCAATTATGCAAAATGCTGAACAGAATGGGTGCCAATATCTCAGGAATCGGATCCAACCTTCTTACGATTGAAGGGGTTGAATATCTGAGAGGTACTGAGCATACGATGCTTCCGGATATGGTAGAGATCGGTTCATGGATTGGTCTTGCCGCTATGACAAAATCTGAAATCACCATCAAAAATGTAAACTGGAACCAGCTTGGTGTGATCCCGAATACCTTCAGAAAATTAGGAATTGAGCTTGAGCAAAGTGGTGATGATATCTACATTCCTGCTCAGGAACATTATAAAATTCAGAAATTTATTGACGGTTCTATCCTTACGATTTCAGATGCGCCTTGGCCAGGATTTACACCGGATTTATTATCTATTATTCTAGTGGTAGCTACTCAGGCAAAAGGAAGTATTCTGGTTCATCAGAAAATGTTTGAGTCCAGATTATTCTTTGTGGATAAATTAATCGATATGGGTGCTCAGATCATTTTATGTGATCCGCACAGAGCTACAGTGATCGGATTAAACCAGGAAGCTCCGTTAAGAGGAACAACGATGGTTTCCCCGGATATCAGGGCTGGAAACGCCCTTCTTATTGCGGCTCTTTCTGCTGAAGGAAAATCTATTATCCACAATATCGAGCAGATTGACAGAGGATATGAAAATATTGATGGAAGACTGAGAGCTATTGGTGCTGACATCGAAAGAATTTAAAATTATTTTATTTAATAATAGGAAAGCGTTCAGAATATTCTGAGCGTTTTTTTTGTTTTACCACCCCGTCAAAAATTCTTTGAATTTTTACCACCCCTCCGAGGAGGGAATTTTATCCAGATTAACGATTGATCTTTTTTATCTGTTTTAGTGCAAAAATAAAAAGTGCCCGGTAAAAACACCGGACACTTTGGTAATTAAAACTATATGAATCTCACTTAAAAATAGGTTCTGCAGGTATATTCTACCGTCGTATTGATAAGTTTATTTTTATTCAGATAGACTTCAAGCTGCTGAAAATCTTCTGAATTGACATTAATATATAACTGTACCGAACCGAAACTGTATCCGTTCACGTACTCTACATTAGCAGATAACACTCTATGACAGATGCCGAATTGATTATAGATCGTATTCATCAAATGTTCAAATTTCATTTTGCCATTCAACTCTATTTCCAGTAACAATTCTTTTTTAGGCAGGTTAATTTTATTTTGTAAAACCTGCAGGCCGGGATTAGGTGTAATCATTGCTAAACATTTTTGGGTTAAACATTGTCAGATCATATGACACTTTTGTTTTTAAATCTGTGACAAAAATATAAAAAAATATTAGTCCACCAAATTAGTAGACTAATATTTTTTAAAATTTAACATAAAAAAAAGAAGCCCGTTCAGCTTCTTTCTATATTTTAAAAATTCCCTACTCTTTCCAATTTGTCGGAACCAGCCAGCCCATTAGGATTACAACCGGGCTCTCCTTCAGGGACTTTGAGATTTTTCTTAGTGTAAAATTCTTCCCAGAATGTATTCGTTTTTCCTGTTTTGGGATCAATAAACGTCATCGGTTCCAGTTTGAAAATATTTTCTGTCCGAAAAGCTCTTTCTACAAAGTCCGAACAGTAATAGGATTGTTCATCCAGAATATAATTGAAGTTGTAAGGCTTTCCCAACATGGAAATTGCTTTTTTAACTGCTTCAGGAATTGCTTTCTGATATTCCGGTTTCAAACGGTAAACAATAACCTCCTGCCCTTCTTCTTTCTGATCTTTAATGAAATCTTTCAAATCCTGTCTCTGAGAACCGCCTTTGGGAGCAGCGTGCAGAACAAACATCCGGTTGTCTTCTTTTTCCAAAATTCCTATATGATCAAATGAAGCCGCTTTTTCTTTTTGAGTTACATTATTGATCGCTCCGGAAAGTCCCGATTCTTTTGCGGTTACAAAAAGAAGATCTCCATTTTTAAGCTGTACATTACCTGCATAAGAGTGATTACACTGGATCACCAAAACGATTAAACAGTACAAGAGCCCAGTCAACATAATGCCTTTGATTCTTCTATTAAAAAATGTTTTACATTCAGACATTTTATTATACTTTTCGGTACCAAAATTACAAAATAGAATTCATTACATTTGTGGGAATATTGATCTATTCCTCACACCAACCCAAACATTCCAACAATCTTATGCCCCATATTTTATTAGTTGAAGACGATGACAGGCTTTCAAAACTGATTGCAAAAGGATTTCAGGAAGCTGAATTTGAGGTCACTGTAGCATATGACGGAGTCACAGGCCTGAAACTGGCTTTACAGACAAATTTTGATCTGGTAGTGACCGATATTATTCTTCCCAAAAAAGATGGTCTTGAATTTTGCCATGAGATCAAAACTTTAAAACCCAATCTTCCTGTAATTATGCTTACTGCACTGGGAACTACTGATGACAAGCTGGAAGGATTTGATGCCGGTGCAGATGATTATCTCACCAAGCCTTTTGAAATGCGGGAACTGGTAGCAAGGATAAAAGTACTTCTGAAACGTTTTTCACAACAGTTACATCAAAAAGTTTTTGTTCTTAAATACGAAGGCATAGAAATGAACCTGGAACAGAAAACTGTAAACCGTGATCAAATGCCTATCAAATTAACCCCAAAAGAATTTAATCTTTTAAAATTCATGATGGAAAATTCCGAAAGGGTTCTTTCCAGATCTGAAATTGCAGAAAAAGTATGGGAAACCCATTTTGATACGGGAACTAACTTTATTGATGTTTATATCAATTATCTCAGAAAGAAAATAGATAAAGATTTTGAAACCAAACTGATCCACACCAAAGCCGGCATGGGATTTATTCTGAAAAAAGACTACGAATCAGGTACTGTATAGTAAATCAATAAGATAAACTAAAAATATCGGGATGAAAATAAGAACCAGACTTACCCTGCTTTTTACCTTAATCACTGCAATGCTTTTAAGTATTTACAGTATTTCGATCTATTATTCATCAAAAGAAGCCAGAGAAAAATCTTTTTACAGCGAACTTCAGAACGAGGCGATTGCCAAGGCTGATTTATTTTTCCGAAGCTCCCTTCCGGAACAGGAAATGCATAAGCTTTATAAAAACAATACCAGAACATTGAATGAAGTTCAGGTTGCCATTTATAATTCCAATAAGCAATTGATCTATCATGATGATGCCAAAGTAGATTATGTAAAGGAAACTCCGGAAATGCTAGCTCAGATATTTCAAAAGAAGAAAATCAATTTCTTTTTAAATGATTTGCAGGTGATCGGGATGACCTATCATTATGAAGGAAAAACATATGCAGTAACTGCAGCAGCCTATGATCAATACGGATATGATTATCTGACACATCTTCTTACCATCAGTATTATTTCATTCTTCAGTATTCTCATATTAATTTATCTGGCAGGAATATTTCTTTCCAAAAAAGCATTAAGTCCGCTCAGTGAAATGGTTATTCAGATTAAAAAAATTACAGCCGGAAAACTTCAATTGCGTCTGAAAACTACTAAGGAAAAAGACGAACTTAATGAGCTTGCTCAAAATTTCAACGGAATGCTGGAACGGCTTGAAAATTCTTTTGATTCACAAAAACATTTTGTCTCCAATATTTCACATGAACTGAGAACTCCCTTATCCGCCATTATTACTGAGTTGGAACTGGCTTCAGAAAAGGATAAAACCAAAGAAGAATATCGGGAAACCATCCAATATGCACTGGATGATGCCCGAAATATGGTAAAATTGTCGAATAGTTTAATGGATCTTGCCAAAGCAAGCTATGATCCCAATGAGATCAGTTTTTCGGAGGTACGTCTTGATGAAGTTCTTCTGGAATCTTATACCAAAATCACCAAAGAAAATTCAGGATATAAAGTTTCTTTAAACATAGAAGATTCCGTGGAAGAGCATCAGCTTATCATTCAGGGAAATGAATATCTTCTTCAGGTTGCCTTCAACAATCTTATTGACAATGCCTGCAAATATTCACCGGAACACACTTGCCTGATTGATGTAAATACCAATTCAAAAATTCTTACAATGCGTTTTACCAATACCGGCAATAGCATTAACAAAGAAGATTTACAACATATTTTTGAACCTTTTTACAGAAGCGAAACGTCCAGACAGGAAAAGGGCCATGGAATAGGATTATTTCTCACCCAGAAAATTATTCTGCTCCATAATGCAAAAATTACGGTGCTATCAGAAGGTAACGAAACTATTTTTGCAGTGATATTTGATATTGTATAGACAACCGAAGAAATTAAACTTCAGAATCAACTTTTTTATTCTTTTTTTTACGTTGGTAATAAATATTTCTGATAAAAATCACACTGCTGGTCATAAAAGGGATCATGTGAAACAATTGTCTGAGCAAAAGATATCCTGATTTTTTTTCATCTACAATACTTTCCATACCTAACCCAACAAAAAACAGGGATATAAGAAGTAAGATTAATTGTATTTTCCAATGCATTCTTATCATATTGTAAAAATCTTCTTAATGGTTAGAAACTCTGCTAAAAATAGTTGTTCCAATACTCGCTGTAATCACGCAGGCAATAGAAATCCACTGTAAAAAAGATAATTCTTCAGCAAGAAAAACCAATCCGGAAAGCGCTGCAAATGCAGGTTCCAGGCTCATCAGAATACTGAAAGTTTTTGCAGGAAGTTTTTTCAAGGCCATCATTTCCAGTGAAAAAGGTAAAGCACTCGAAAGAATAGCCACACCAAGCCCTTTCATAAAAATCGTCGCAGTAATATTAAAAACAGCACCATCCCATATCGTGAATGGAATAATCACAAGACTTGCAAAGATCATCCCTGTAGTAACCGCATCTTTTCCATCCATTATTTTGGAAACTTTTCCACCCATGATAATATAAAGCGCCCAGAAGACTCCTGCGAGAAAGGCAAGTCCAAGTCCTAATAAATCTACATGATCACTTTTCCAAGGAACAATCAGCAGAATTCCTACACATGCCAGTAACGCCCAGATAACATCCAGCAGTTTTCGGGACAATGCCAATGCAAGAAATAAAGGACCTGCAAACTCTACAGTCACCGCCAATCCCAGCGGAATTCTTTGAATAGCCATATAGAAAATAAGATTCATTGCAGCCAGTCCAACTCCATAGATTGCACAGTATTTCCATTTCTGACGGTCAAATTGTAAAAATTTAGGACGGTTAATCAACGTAAGCAAAACCGCAGAAAGTACAATTCTTAAAGTAACCGTACCAATAGCTCCGATAGCGGGAAAAAGCTGCTTTGCAATGGAAGCTCCTCCCTGCACACAGATAATCGCTAAAAGCGTAGCTGGTATTGCTAAGTTTGATTTTTTCATTTCTAAAATATATAATTCAAAAGGTATTGGAAGGAAGTCTCCGGGATTAAACAAGCTTTTATTTCATATGACAAATTGTAAAATTCGACCTACAAAAATCAGCTTCCAAATGTATTGAAATTTTATCTCTTACCATGGGTACAGTTTACATATATTAACAAGATATAATAAATATTTCCTGCAGGATCATTAAGAAAAACAGGAAGTAACTTTCTCTAATGATTTTCTAATAACATTCTAAAGCTTCTCTAACGGTAAAAAAAAAGAGACCGTTCTACTTTTGCACAGTAAAAAATAAAGCATATGGACTCAGATCCTTACAGTAATTATCAATCTTAAAAGCTTTAGTTGTACTCACTTTTCCCGTACAGCTGAAAAGCTTTATAACAAAAGGAAAAGTTATGACTACATTAGAATTTACTCTTCGTCTCCTTACCGCATTTGCTCTGGGTGCCAGCATTGGTTTTGAAAGACAATGGCGCCAGAAAAGTGCTGGTCTCCGCACCAATACATTGGTATGCCTTGGCTCCGCAGCATTCGTACTTCTTTCCATCAGAATCGGAGGCGATGCTACAGGTAGAATAGCTTCTTATATTGTAAGCGGGATTGGTTTTTTAGGTGGAGGCGTTATCATGAAAGATGGTCTTACCGTGAGGGGGCTCAATACAGCAGCCACCATCTGGTGTTCGGCCTCTGTAGGTGCTCTCAGTGCTATGGGATTTCCCGTGGAAGCAGCCATTACCAGTGGATTTATTATCCTCACTCATATCACCCTTCGTCCTTTAGGCGTAAAACTGGGCAACAATATCAACAGCAGAAACCATTATACAGAATACCTTCTCAGCATCAAATGCAAAAGTGAAGTAGAAAATCACATCCGCGTGCAACTGATGCAGTCTCTGAGCGGAAATGATAAAGTATTGCTGAAATCTCTTACCAGCGATGATAATGGGCTGCCTGAAAACGCCATCATTACAGCGGAAGTTCATGCTTCTACTCCGCAGGACAGTTTCATGGAAAAAACAGCCAGCAGATTAACGATTGAAGACAAAGTCATCAAAGTAAGCTGGGAAATTATAGGTACCGAAAACGATTTGTAACATTAAAAACAACCTTTGAAGCGATGTTAAAAAAATCTTCAAACAAAAATCTCAATTCCGCGGCTCTTGTAAAATTGAAAGAAGCTGCAGCCGAGAATGAAAAAATGGTGTATGCCCTGCTGGAAACCTCAGAAGAAGGACTCAGTGAAAACACCGTAAAAGACCGTCTGAAAATTTATGGTAAGAATGAAATTGCTACCCAAAAAGCGCCCTCATGGGTAAGACAATTTGCTCATTCTTTCTTTAATCCATTTAATTATATTCTGGCCTGCATTGCCATCATCTCATTATTTATTGATGCTATTCTTGTCCCTGCAGGAGAAAAAGATTTCAGTACAAGTATTATTATTTCGGTGATGCTGCTCTTCAGTACTGTTTTAAGATTCATTCAGGAATTCCGAAGCAACAAAGCGGCAGAAGCATTAAAAAAGATGGTAAAAACAAGCTGTCTTACCAAAAGAAAATTTAATGAGAGCGAAGAAATAGAAATCACTGAAATTGTTCCCGGAGATATTATTGTTCTGTCCGCAGGTGATATGGTTCCGGCCGACTGCAGAATTCTTAAAAGCAAAGATCTTTTCATCAGCGAATCCATTCTTACAGGAGAAGCTCTTCCGGTTGAAAAAAATGCACTTCCTATCAAAGATGCCCAATACCGTAATCCTCTCAGCCTTCAGAATATCTGTTTTATGGGAACCAATGTGGTAAGCGGATCAGCAACGGTTGTTGTAGCCAATACCGGTATTTTCACCTATTTCGGAAGCATCAGCAGAAGTCTGGCTTCTAAAAGACCTGAGACTGCATTTGATATCGGAGTTAATAAAGTGAGCTATCTGCTGATCAGATTTATGCTGATCATGACTCCTGTTATTTTTCTGATCAACGGATTGGTAAAAGGGGACTGGATGCAGGCTTTATTGTTCGCCATTGCCGTAGCTGTGGGATTGACTCCTGAAATGCTTCCTATGATTGTCACGGCCAATCTTGCCAAAGGTGCAGTCAATATGAGTAAAAAGAAAGTAATTGTTAAAAGACTCAATGCCATCCAGAATATCGGAGCTATGGATATTCTGTGTACCGATAAAACAGGAACACTTACGCTGGATAAAATTGTATTGGAAACCCACCTCAACGTTCGTGGTATTGAAGATGATGAAGTATTAAAATGGGGCTACCTTAACAGTTTTCATCAAACCGGCCTCAAAAATCTGTTGGATCAGGCTGTTCTCGATCATGCTGAAGTTCACAATATGATGAGGGCAGATGAATTGTATCAAAAAGTGGATGAAATTCCTTTTGACTTTGAAAGAAGAAGAATGTCTGTCATCCTGAATACATCAAAAGGAAAGCATCTTATGATCTGCAAAGGGGCAGTGGAAGAAATGCTTCCTTTATGTCAATATGCCTTAGACCCTGGAGATGATCGCAGCCTGCATGTTGAGAATGACAATAGTGTTCCGTTGGATGATCTTATGAAACAACAGATTATCAGAATGTCTGAAAAGCTCAATGCTGAAGGACTTCGTGTATTGCTAATTGCCATCCGGGAATTTGACGGTGATCATCCATTGAATTATTCCGTTGCCGACGAAAATAAACTTACCCTTACAGGATTTATGGGATTTCTTGATCCTGCAAAACCATCAGCAGAACCAAGTATCAAAGCTTTACACAAGCTTGGTGTAGAAGTGAAAGTAGTAACCGGAGATAATGATATTGTTGCTAAAAAAATATGCCATGATGTAGGAATTCCTATCAATACCATTATGCTGGGTGATGAACTGGAGCATATGACTGATGATGAACTTTGCAAGGATATGGATCTCTATTCTGTTTTTGCTAAAGTAAGCCCGTTACAAAAAAAACGTATTGTAAAAATATTAAGATCAAAAGGTCACACCGTTGGTTTTATGGGTGACGGTATTAATGATGCAGCAGCTATAAAAGAAGCAGACGTGGGAATCTCTGTGGATACCGGAGCAGACATTGCCAAAGAAAGTGCAGATATCATTCTGTTGGAAAAAGATCTGATGGTGCTTAGAAGCGGAGTAATTTATGGAAGAAGAACTTTCGGGAATATCGTCAAGTATATCAAAATGACGGCCAGCAGCAACTTCGGAAATATGTTCAGCATGATTGGAGCCAGTGCACTACTTCCGTTTCTTCCTATGCTTCCGCTACAGATTCTGACACAGAATTTACTGTATGATGTATCACAATCCTCCATCCCATGGGATACAATGGATAAAGATTTTCTGGAAAAACCTAAAAAATGGGAAGCTGCAAGCATTAAAAAATTCATGCTGTATATAGGTCCTTTGAGCTCCATTTTTGATTATGTCACGTTTGTCGTACTATTTTTTATTTTCAAAGCCAATACACCGGAACAACAAGGGTTGTTTCAGACAGGCTGGTTTGTGGAAGGTTTATTATCTCAAACCTTGATTGTTCACATTATCAGAACGAAGAAAATTCCATTTATCCAAAGCTGGGCCGCCACACCAGTTGTTGCTTTAACAAGTTTAATCATGCTGATCGGAATTATGGTTCCTTTCACTCCAATGGCAGTGTATCTCAAAATGCAGCCTTTACCTTTGAGCTACTTCCCTTATTTAATAGGAATTCTTACAGGATATTGTGTTTTAACCCAGTTTGTGAAACAATGGTTTATCAGAAAATTCGGGCAGTGGCTTTAGTAACAAAATTCATTGCTAGCAGATCTATCAATAAAATAATGGTTATAAATAACTTATATGAGAAAAACAGTCTTAACAATGGTACTTTTGACAATTGTTACCTCTTGTAAAAATTCCAAAAGTGAAACTCCGCAGGATCAGGATCTCCTCATCAAAAATAATCAGGTCACCGTTCCGGAAACCCATCCCGTTTTCAAAAAAATTAAAACACAGGTCGTTACTGAACAGGAACACAGTGATGGAGTGATTTCAGCGGGAACAATCCAGGCAATACCTAATCATTATGCGGAAATTGCCAGTCCTTTTTCCGGAAGAATTACAAAATCTTTTATTCAGCTTGGACAAAATATTTCGGCAGGAAGCCCTCTTTTTGAAATCCTTTCTTCAGATTATTTTTCGGTTCAAAAGGATTACACAGATGCGTTAAATGATGTACAGCTTGCAGAAAAAAATTACAGACGCCAACAGGATCTTGTAAAACATGGAGTGGGTATTCAGAAGGAACTGGACGAAGCAGAAACTGATTTTAAAAATAAAAAAACATCCCTCTCCAATACTTCTTCTGCGTTGAAGGTATATAACAGCAAAGGCGGAGGTATAGGAAGTCCTCTTTTGGTAAGAGCACCCATTAACGGAGAAATTATTTCCAACAAAATTGTCAACGGCCAATATCTGAAAGGAGATGCAGATCCGGTAATGATCATCGCAGAATTATCAAAAGTCTGGATTTCCGGTGATGTAAAAGAAAAAGACATCCGCTTTGTGAATAAAGGAGATCAGGTTTCTGTAAAGGTAAGCGCCTATCCAGACAGGAATATTACCGGAAAAGTATACCACATCAATGAAATTGTAGACGAAGATACCCGAAGCATCAAAGTCCTTATTGAATGTAACAACCCGGACAGAAAACTAAAGCCGGGCATGTACGCTACAGTCAACTTTTCAACAACTCCTGAAAAGACAGTAATGATTCCCGTAACCGCTTTAATGCAGCAGGATAACTCTCAGTATGTATGGGTAAAAACAGGCAAGAGCCAATATACAAAACGTGCTGTCACAACAGGAGAAACCGATCAGAAAACAGTAAGAATTATATCGGGATTAAAATCCGGAGAAACCATCATGACTGAAGGAGGAATTTATATGCTGGATGCGAAATAATGTAAAAGAAAAACTATGAAGAAATTACTAACAATCTCGATACAGAAGAGATGGCTCATGCTTGCCCTTTTCCTTTTACTGGGATTCTTCGGGTATTATTCCTGGACCAGGCTATCCATAGAAGCCTATCCCGATATCGCCGATGTAACTTCCCAGGTGGTAACACAGGTTCCGGGCTTGGCTGCCGAAGAAGTAGAACAGCAAATCACCATTCCTTTGGAAAGATCTCTGAACGGACTTCCGGGAATGCATGTAATGCGAAGCAAAAGTACCTTCGGACTATCCATCATTACTATGGTTTTTGATGATGGTATAGACGATTACTGGGCACGGCAGCGTATTCAGGAAAGACTGACGGATGTGGAGCTCCCTTATGGTGCACAGCCCGGATTAGATCCTCTCACCTCTCCTATTGGCGAAGTTTATCGTTATATTATCGAAAGTAATAACCACAGTCTGCGGGAACTTACGGATTTACAAAAATTTATAATTATCCCCCGTATCAAACAGGTTTCAGGAATTGCCGATGTGACCAATTTCGGAGGAATTACCACGCAGTTTCAGATTGAGCTGGATCCGCATAAACTTGAACAATACGGACTGTCACTTTCTGAAGTTACTGAAACCATCTCCAAAAATAACGTAAGCGCCGGAGGAAGTATGCTTCCCCGCGGAAACCTTGCGTATGTAATCCGCGGAATAGGTTTGGTAAAAGATTTAGATGATCTTGGAAAAATTGTAGTCAAAACCCAAAACGGAGTTCCAGTTTTCCTGAATGATGTAGGAACATTAAAATACGGGAATCTGGAAAGGAAAGGAATTCTTGGCTACACCGACAGAAACCGCAATTATTCTGAAAGTGTGGAAGGAATCGTGCTTTTATTGAGAGATCAAAACCCATCACAAGTGCTGGAAGGAGTACACAAAGCTATTGAAGAATTGAATAATGAAACACTTCCTCCCGGTGTAAAGATCCATCCTTTTCTGGACAGAACAGACCTTGTCAAAACAACGCTTACAACAGTTTCCCATACGCTTACCGAAGGAATTGTTTTGGTAATTATTGTGCTGATTATATTTCTTGGAAGCTGGCGGGGTGCATTGCTGGTCGCTATTACCATTCCTCTTTCCTTATTATTTGCTTTTATATTAATGCATTTTACCAATATTCCCGCCAATCTGCTTTCATTGGGAGCTATTGATTTTGGAATCATTGTGGACGGAGCCATCGTCATGCTGGAAACCATTCTGAAGAAACGGGAAGAAAATTCTGAAGAGACACTGGAAGAAAAAACCATTACCCAAAGAGTGATTGAGGTGGCAAAACCTATTTTCTTTTCAACCATCATTATCATTACCGCCTATCTGCCTTTATTTGCTTTTGAAAGAGTAGAAAAAAAATTATTTACCCCCATGGCTTTTACTGTTGGATATGCTCTGTTGGGAGCCCTTGCTGTAGCATTACTTCTTATCCCGGGATTAGCTTATGTAATTTATCGGAAACCACAGAAGATTTATCACAATAAATGGCTGGAGAAACTCAGCACAGCCTATGGACAAAGCATTGAAAAAATAATGCAGACTCCTCAAAGAGTTCTCATTCCCATTATGATTGTCTTAGTATCTGCCGGAATTCTCTCCTATCAGGTCGGAAAAGATTTCCTTCCCGAACTGGATGAAGGTTCTATATGGCTGCAGGTACAGCTGCCTCCCGGAATTTCTTTAGCCCAATCAAAAGAAATGAGTGATACCTTACGTTCCCGCACCTTAAAACATCCTGAAATTACGTATATGATGGTTCAGGCGGGACGTAATGATGATGGTACCGACCCGTGGACAGCTTCCCATTTTGAAGTCTCGGTCGGGATAAAACCTTACAGCGAATGGCCCGAAGGAAAAACCAAAGCAGACCTCATCAAAGAACTGGCAGCTGATTATAAAGATATGCCGGGATTTACCGTAGGTTTTTCACAGCCTATGATTGACGGAGTTATGGATAAAATTTCCGGGGCTCACAGCGAATTAGTAGTAAAGGTGTATGGAGAAGATTTTAAAGAAACCAGAAGAATTGCTGAAAATGTATTGTCTACTTTAAATAAAATTCCGGGTTCAGCAGATCTTGCTATCGATCAGGAACCCCCATTGCCTCAACTGCAGATTATTGCCAACAGAGATAAAATTGCCCAATATGGTTTGAATGTAGCCGATGTCGCCGACCTCATTGAGGTTGCACTAGGTGGAAAAGCCATTTCCCAGATCTTTATCGGCAATAAAGTATATGATATTTCATGCCGATATACAGAAGACAGCCGTGACACTCCTGATAAAATCGGAAATCTGATGCTAACCTCAGCTTCCGGAGCAAAAATTCCTTTATCACAGGTGGCAGAAGTAAAATTAAGTACAGGTGAAAGTACTATTACCAGAGAAATGAATAAACGACATCTTACGGTAAAGCTGAATTTAAGAGGAACCGATCTTTCTTCTTTCCTGAAAAATGCACAGGATAAAATTGAAAAAGATATCCAATATGATCATGAAAAATACCAGATCAAATGGGGCGGACAGTTTGAAAATCAAAACAGAGCCTATTCCAGACTGGCATTTATTGTTCCACTGGCATTAGCCATCATGTTTCTGTTATTATATGGTGCCTTTGGAGATTTCAGACAGGCTTTGGTTCTGATGTCTATTGTTCCACTGGCATTATTTGGTGGAATGCTGGCACTCAATATCCGCGGAATGTCTCTGAATGTATCTTCCGCAGTAGGCTTTATCGCGCTCTTCGGAGTTGCTATCCAGAATGGAGTTATTATGATTTCCCACATCAACGATCTGCGTAAGAAAGGATATGAACTGAAACAGGCTGCCATCAAAGGGGCAAAAGACCGTTTCAGACCTGTACTGATGACTGCGACGGTTGCTGTAATCGGGCTTTTCCCGGCATCATTAGCCACAGGAATCGGTTCTGATGTACAACGTCCACTGGCAACAGTAATCGTATATGGATTGATGTTCTCTACTATTTTAACCTTATTCGTGCTGCCGGCTATTTATTTTATGGCTGAACGCCGAAACGAAAAACAAAATTTAGAATCAGATGAAAATTAGAGTTCAGTTTATCATATTATCTGTAGTATTATTGAGCATTACAGGGATAAAGGCACAGGAAAAAGAGCTTTTACCATTTGAAGAATACCTGAACCTTGTCGGAAATAAGAATCTGGGTTATGCCTCTCAGAAATATAATGTAAGCATGGCCGAAGCTGCCATTCAAACCGCTAATATGTTTCCTGACCCTCAACTGGAAATGGAAACCACCAATAACGGAGTGAAGCAGAATATGGGATATGTCTACGGAGCCGCCATTGGTTGGACAATTGAATTGGGAGGAAAAAGAAAAGCTCGTGTTAATCTGGCCAAAAACCAGTCGGAGCTAAGCAAAATACAGCTGCAGGATTTTTTCAGAAATCTTCGTGCAGATGCCAGTTTAGGATATATTGAGGCTTTAAAATCCAAGGCTTTGCTCGAAGTACAGCAGGATTCTTATCAAAACATGCAGCAACTGGCAAAATCCGACAGTATTCGGTACCAATTGGGAACGATAACCTTGGTCACTTCCAAACAGAGTAAGCTGGAAGCAGCTTCTTTACTCAATGAAGTATATCAGGCCGAAAGTGCAGAGCAGCAGGCTCTCACCGGTTTATCTGTATTTCTTGGAGACAGCAAAATAACTGGCAGAGATGTTACCGGAGATTTTAATACCTTCAACAGAGATTTCAGCATTGACGATCTGATTCTTCAGGCATTGAATGAAAGAGCAGATTTATTGGCAGCCAAGCAAAATACAGAAGTTGCCAAAAGCCAGATCAATCTTGAAAAAGCTAATCGTGTCATAGATCTGGGCATCAGTGCCGGAACAGAACGACACACCGAAGCAACGAATGAAATTGCCCCTTCTCCCACTGTAAATGCTGTAAAAATGGGTATCAGTATTCCTTTAAAATTTTCCAACAGAAGAAATGCCGGATTGAAAATAGCAGAAATGGCCCATTCGCAGGCAGAAGTTGAGTATAAACAGATCGAACAGGAGATAAAAGCTGAGGTAACGCAGGCTTTTCAGCAATACACAGCCACTCAGAAACAGCTCAGACAATTTCATAACGGAATGCTTTCTGAGGCCAAAAGTATTCTGGAAGGAATCATTTATAGCTACAAAAGAGGCGAAAGTTCTATTCTTGAAGTTCTGAATGCCCAGAGAACCTATAATAATGTACGAAAAGATTATTATCAGGCTCTTGCCGATAATGCAGCAGCTTTAATTGAACTTGAAAGGAAGGCAGGAATCTGGGATATTCATTTTTAAGCTGGAAGAAGGAAGCAGATGGAGACATCTGGAAACCGATGAATAAATACACGCCATTTAATTAACTTATTAATACTTGGAATATTTATCAAGAAATGACAATCAGCAGTTTAAAAAACAATTGTTACTTCCAACTTCCTGTCTCATATTGATTTTAAAAACATAAATATTAATTCCAGCTTCCATCTTCCAGCATAAAAAAAGCCCTGAAATCTGTTTGATTTCAGGGCTTTTTTTATCTCTTATACTGCGATTCATAAATTTTAATCCAGTCGTCTGCTGTCATTTTTTTACTGAGTTCAGCGATCAGCTCAAAAGGAATATCTTCTGCTTTTTTGAAACGTACACAGGATTTTCCCATATCCAGTTTCTTTTTGGAGTGTTTAGGATATTCTGTCACAAACCAGTCGAGGAGTTCCGGCGTTGAATACAGTCCCATATGATACAATGCTATAAAATTCTTCTGGGAAGCAATATTGATAAAAGGCAGCGGGGTCCCGGGTGCACAGTGATATCCGGCAGGATATTTTGCTAAAGGAACTACCCAGCCTATCATCCCATAATTGGCAGCGTCTTCAAAACCTTTCGGAAGGTTATCGTTCACCGTATCAAAAAGTTTTTTAAAAGCTTCCTGTCTCTCTTCAGGAATTTTTGAGATATAATCTTCTATAGAAACCGATTGAATCTGCATGTGATAATTTTTTCTAAAATACGATTATTTTATAAAATTGTAAACACTGAACATCTGAACCTCCTTGCTGCTCTTTTGAAGGAACATCATTTTGTTAACATTCGGAACATACTGAATCATATTTCCATCTGCAAAACCATAATTCTGGAAGAAGTTTCTGCCTTTATAATCAAGGCTTACTTCCTGAGGTTTCAGATTGGCGAAGTCAAAAACTTTCATAGAAAATCCTGTATTACCAAATGCTCCTTTAGGATAGAAAGCGGAAATATAAAGTTTGTCTCCTGCTTCCACCACATGAATTCTTTTTCCTGTAGAAGTGCCTGCCGCTACAAATTGTTTTACCTCACCTTCTTTATTAAACTTGATCAGCATTCCCGCATCCAGAGAATATACAGGATCCGGGAAACGGTTCATTGCTGTAGGCATCGGTCTTGTTACCGTCTCCTGCTGAACAGCCATTAAAGTTTCATCTCCTTTTACAATTGTTTTGATGACTTTCACATCACTCATGTCTTTACTTCCTGCCAGATTGGTATTGCTGATAACTGCTTTTCCGGATTTCATATCATAAAACATTACCGTTCCGAAAGTACTTGAACCTATAGTAACCGCTGCATTTTTTCTTCCAAAAGTTACCAGGTAATCATTATCATTTTTACTGAATGCATATAATTTTTCAGGAATATATTTATCATCGAATGGAAGGTCTTTATCTTCCGTATTGGAAACCAGTTCCAGCTTGTAAGATTCCTTCCAGCCTGCTGCTTTACGCAATACAACGATTTTCGCTGAGTTCGTTAATGTCAGAGACTTTTCAACATAGTCACTGCTTAATATAATTTCTTTGTTCCATACCGGAGTAAGTGTTCTCAGATCCAATACCAGAACGTCATTTACATTTTCCGTTTTTTTGTTGGCAAATCTGTCGTTGAAGATGGCTGCATATTTCCCGTTTTCTGAGAAAAGGACATAAGTAGTTCCTGATTTATTGGTAGATTCAATACTGTATTTTGCAATACTCTTTGTTGTAAAAGTACCTTCCTTTCTGCTGAAAACATGCTGGAAAACTTCTTTTCTGTTTTCTTTTCCGAAATACTCTTCCGTAAATGCTATAAATCTATCATCATCAATCTGTTGTGACCCCAGATAATTGTGAAGAACACCATTCGTTTTGTTGGCATAATCTTTCACATAAGTATCCACAAGACTTCCGTTCTGATCCAGTTTTCTCATCAGTAATTTCTTATGAGGAAAAACATTTCTCATCAGACCGTCAATATTGATAGCGCTGAACATATAAGCATTGTAATCATCTGCCAGCAACAGTTTATCATCCGTTTCAAGATTGGCATCCACAGTGAATTTTGTTCCTTCCGTTACTTTCGTCTGTGCATAAGAGTACACAGAAGCGGTAATTAATGCCGAAGCAATAATCTTTTTAATCATATCGTTTTCTTTAGTTATTATAAATTTTTTCTTCCAGTCTTTTCAGTTCAAGATTAGCATCGTAGGACAGTTTAATATCTACTAAATGTTCCTGTAACTCATTTAAATATTTCTCTGCTTCCTGGTAATTACCTAACGCAATATTCAATCTGATCAGGTTAAAATAAAGGTATTCTCCGATCTTCTGATTGTAAACTGCTTTCTTATCATTATAATTTACTTTTGTTAAAGCTGTTTTCCAAAGATCAATTCCTTTCTGCATGTTCTCCATGGCAATTTTATTCGGTGCATAATCAGATTTTGCCTGAAGTTTCTTCAGATTGGTCGTCACATAGATATATGCTTTTTCCAGATCATCATACTCTCCTTTATTTTTTACAGTTGCTAATGTGACTGTAGAATTAATGGTCTGATAGCCGAAGTTTTCATTGATAATATTTCTTGTACGGTCAATTGTTCTTTGCAGAAATCTTTTTTCCTGGGCATTCAGATTAATTTCATTAGTTGGAACACTTGCTATTTCAGCAAAATCTGAGAAGTAGGTTTTATCCAGTTTTATGGCACCGTCCTGCTTCGCCGTGATTTTTGTAGGCTGATTGGCAAAGGTTTTTCCCTGATTGTCCTGAAAGTTTGTTCTTTCCATCTCAATCACAATGTCAAGATAATTTCCACCTTTTGAAAAACCAATCACATCGATTTGAGAAGCCAGAATTTTGTTATCCACAATTAAAGCATCTCTCAGGTCGGGCTGCTGGTAAACCGGCATTGGAGGAATATTAAGGACAGGTCTTGAAGGAAGTCTAAGCGTAGGAGCACCGTTGGTTGCGGCAATTTTTTCAACCGCTGACAATTTGCTGTATTCTGCAGATTCAAGTTTGTATTTTTCCTGAAGTTTTTTCACCTCAGCATCATAGTCTTTTAATCTTTCCTGATGCTCATACTTGGCATTCTCAACATTCGTCTGATAATTATCTACCTTTTTCTGATGGTCTTCTTTTGAGATTCTTATGACATCATCTTTTGTAATGTTATAGGGAGACTTTACCGTAATCGTATAATTTCTATTGGAAAGTTCCGTAGGAAAAACCGGCTCTTTTAAAAGCTGAAAACTGATTATTTCTTTATCAATTCGCTGAGCCTGGGAAAATTCGGAATAAAATAATGGTATTAAAAAAAGTAGTTTAAATTTATTCATGGATATTATAGTTTTCGGTGCAAATGTATAATAATTTTATGGACATTTTCTGATAATATTTTGTCCAGTTATTAATAAACCGGTCACAAAAAAGACAGCTGCACAAATGCAGCCGTCTACAGAAATTATTAACTCAAAAAATTTTATTTTTTAATGGCTTTTACTGTTGATTTTGAACCATCCTTAAAGTTCATCGTCACTAAGTATAAACCGGCATTCAATTCACCCAACTGAAGTTCTGTGGTAGGATTGTCAATAGTTTTCACTACTCTTCCCGCTACATCTGTAACAGTTACAGATTTAACATCTTTGATATCCGCAATATGCAGAACATCTTTGAAAGGATTAGGATATACACTCACTTCTTTTTTCTTCAATTGCGTTTCTGAAGTTGATAAAGAAGTAGCTACTTCAAATGTAAAATCAATAAATTCTCCTCTTGAAATAGCAGAACAAGGGTTTGAAGGGGCTGTACTATTATAATCAGTCACCACTCTCATTCTATAAGTTCCCAGAGGTGTTCCTGCAGGCACAGTGATAGATCCCGAAGCATTTGTAATATAAGTGTTAGTAACAAACATTCTTTCTGAAGCTTCAAAAGTTAAATTATTATTCCAGTCTACCCAAACCCCGATTCCACATGTAGGACCACCGGCAGTGAAAGATACTGAAGTACTGGACCCCGGAGCATTGATTATTTTGTTACTGCTTGTTGTTAAGTTTTGATACCCACCTGCAACACTTGATCCAGATGAATAAGCCATATCTACAAGGCCTCCTGTAGAACTGAAGTCAGAAAGCCAGGAATTCTGAGAACTGGATGAAGGCAGACAATATCCCGTTCTGAAAGCAGTCGCTTCACTCCAGATACTTTTATCACTAGCATTACATACAGATCTTACCCAGGCATAGTAATTCGTATCCGTAGATAATGAACTTAATGGTGCAGAAATAGTGGTAGAAGTTACGGAATTGGTAGCATTCAATACCGTTGTAGCATCAGGTGCTGTATTGGTTGTACTGTAATATACTTCGTATCCGTTTGCAGGAACTGAAGCTGGTGCCGTCCAACCGATTGTTGCCGAGTTCATTGTTACGTTTGATGACATAAGTGCTGTTGGTTCAAGGCAGGAAGGAATATTCTGAACGGTAATATTATCAATATAAATAGAACGTGAAGAACCTCCTAAACCATGTTTAAATGCTAACTGTAAATCAGTACCCACGGGAATATTAACGGTATATTGGGTGTGGGTAGTTGTTAAAGTAATAGGAGAACCAATTTGTGTGAAAGAAGCAGGATCTGCAGGGTTTGATAATGTTCCCACTAATAATGTATAATTACTTCCTCCGGCTTTTGCATAAAATCTTACCCTCTTCGTACCATCTGAAAGATTTATAGTAGGAGGTGCAACCAACATTTGGCTACCTGTTGTCCCACTTGAATTATTCATATAATAAGCATTAGGTGCTGAGTAATTATTCGTTGTGGTTACATAACCATATCCTGCAAATGACGCACTTTCTAAATATGCCCAGCAGCTTGGTGCATTCGTATTTGAGCTGGAACCTGTACTTGTGGTATCAAAGTTTTCTGTATATGGAACGGTGAAAGTAGAACAAGCTGTCTTAAATGTGCCTGCAAAAGACCATACACTTTGGCCTGTCGCCGTGTTACAATTGGATCTTACCCAATAATAATAAGTTGTATTGGAGTTAAGACCTCCTATTGTTGTGCTGGTACCTGTTACTCCCGGATAAGTAGGTGCTACTGAGCTCGCCGGTGTTGTGTTTGAAGTACTATGGTATACATCATAACTGGCAGCACTACCTGTCCATGACACTAAAGCAGAATTAGCTGTGATCCCTGAAACCGCCTGCAATACAGGAGGCATACAATCCGAATAAGCATCTGCTGAAAAAGCAAAAATATTTGGTATCCCAGAACCACTTACTTTGGTTACTGTTACACTTTGTACTAGTTTTGCCTGATTGGCTGCATCTATTGCCAGTTCAGCCTGATATAATCTTGGATTAGTTCCGCCTTCAGGAGAAGGAACATCATCACCAGCTCCAGGAGTAGCTCCCGGCTTTTTAATTCTTCCTATCCCCTGGATCGCAAAATTAGGTCCATTATACCAGTCAGCAAGACTGATACCTGAAAACGTCTGCGAGCTGCCATCTGTAAAATTTACCACCACACTTACCGTAGAAGTACCACTTCCACTTACAGCAAGCATATACAGCTTGGTTGCTGCCTTTGGTGTTGTAAATGCCAAAGTTCCGTTATCATTGGTTGCAGCCAGTCTTAAAGAATTATTCGTATTCAAATTTGCTAACTGAAAACTCAATCCGGGCGTGGTTGCCACTACAGAATTAATAATTCCGTCAACAGGAATCCCATACGTAATGGCATTACTTGATGATGTAAGCTGAAAATCTTTAGCTACAAAAGCATAAGAAACTCCGTCTACATCATTATTTGTACTAATTGTTGAAGAACCTATCCCGTTGGCAATCACATCGGCTGTAAAGCCTGAAGAGACCGGCATAGTTTGATAATTCTGAGCCATGAATACACTGGCAGAAAACAGAGCGATAGCAGGTACCACTCTAGAAAATAAATTTATTACCATTTTAATCACATTTGTGGCGAAATTTAGGAAAAATAACAATACGAAAATATTATTTTTAACAAAATCCTAAACTTTATTTAAAATGTATGACAAATTAATATTAAAAACTATTTAAATCAGTAAATTTTAAAGACAACGTAAGGCTTAATGAAACACCTTCTTGTTGATTCTTAATTTTATTATTGAGAAATTAAATCCTATTTTTGTCATACAAATTTTTTGAACAATGCCGAATATTTCAAACAGAGCACTGCATATGCCGCCATCGCCGGTAAGAAAACTGGTTCCCTTTGCGTTACAAGCAAAACAAAAAGGAATAAAAGTATATCACCTTAATATCGGGCAGCCTGATATTGAAACTCCGGAAACAGCTTTAAATGCTTTAAAAAACATCGATTTAAAAGTATTGGAATACGCGCTTTCTGAAGGGAATATTGAATACAGAAAAGCCCTTACAGAATACTACCATTCATTAGGATTCTCAGATCTTACTCCTGATAACTTTATTGTTACCAACGGAGGTTCTGAAGCACTAAACTTTGCCATCTCTACTTTATGTGATGAAGGGGATGAAGTGATTATTCCTGAACCTTATTATGCCAACTACAATGGATTCACCAGCACATTTGATGTGAATGTAGTAGCAGTTCCTTCTACAATTGACACTGGTTTTGCTTTGCCACCTGTTGAGGAATTCGAGAAAAAAATTACAGAGAAAACAAGAGCAATCATTATCTGTAACCCTGGAAACCCTACCGGATATCTTTATACCCGTGAGGAACTTCAGAAACTGGCAGAAATTGCTTTGAAATATGACATCGTAATCATTTCTGATGAAGTTTACAGAGAATACGTTTATGATGGGAAGCAACAGATTTCAATGCTTGATTTCCCTGAATTAGCTGAAAACTGTATCATCATTGATTCAGAATCCAAGCGTTACTCTATGTGTGGTGTAAGAATCGGATGTATGTTAACACGTTCCAACAAGATCCGCAATGCTGCCATGCTTTTTGCACAGGCAAGATTAAGCCCGGTTCTTTTAGGACAGATTGCAGCAACAGCAGCACACCAGAATGATGGACCTTACATCAGAGCCGTAAGAGAAGAATATACCCACAGAAGAAATGTATTGGTAGATCTTTTAAATGCTATTCCTGGGGTAATTTGCCCTAAACCAAGAGGAGCATTCTACTGTGTTGCCGAACTTCCGGTAGACGATACTGAAAAATTTGCTCAGTGGTTACTTGAAAAATATTCTCTGAATAACGAAACCATCATGGTGGCGCCTGCAGGAGGATTCTACAGCAATCCTGAATTAGGTAAAAAACAGGTAAGAATTGCTTACGTTCTGAAAGAAGAAGATTTAAAAAGAAGTGCTGAAATTCTTAAAGAAGCTTTAAAGAAGTACAGAGAAGAATTCAGTCTGTAAAATAGATCCTATGCCGACAACAAAAAAACTCCATCTGAAAATCCTGTTTTCGATCCTTTTGCTGTCGGCATTTTTTTCCTGTGACTCCAAAAAGACAGAACAGCCTGTTTCCCCTAAAAATCCACACGAAATTACTTTCATCAGTGTATCTGATGTTGAAGGAAACCTCGGAAACTACAGGATTATCAAAGCCACAAAAGATTCTGTTTTTGCAGAAAAAGGAATGACAGCCAATCAAACCCATAAAGCGTGGGCATCTGCCATCAATTCCGAAACGTGGAAAAAGCTTACATCATCTATTAACATTGTAGATCTTGACCATATAAAAAGTTCTCACAGTCAACAGTCCGTAGACGGAATAGATGAAACCTTCCAGATTCGGACTCCCAAAAAATCACATATCTATGTGAATGCTTATGCAGACACTATACATTACAAGCAGCTACAGCAAGTTAAAGAACAACTAGACAAGATTCTTCCTAAAGAATACCAATAAAACATGCAAGAAAACTTTTCATTAAAATCTTATAACACATTCGGTGTTGAAGCCAAGTCTCGATTTTTTACTGAAGTCAATACCATTGATAAGTTAAAAGAGGCACTTAATTTTGCAGAAACCCAATCTCTTCAGCTTCTTTTTTTAGGAGGCGGAAGTAACATTCTTCTTACCAAAGATTTTGACGGTCTTGCCATTCAACTTAATTTAAGAGGAATTTCTGAAGAGCATATCAATGAAAATGAAGTATGGGTAACCGCAAAAGCAGGGGAAAACTGGCACGAATTTGTAATGTTCTGCCTGCAAAAAAATTATGGAGGCCTTGAAAATCTTTCTTTAATTCCCGGAAATGTAGGAACTTCTCCCATGCAGAATATCGGAGCTTACGGAACAGAAATCAAAGATATTTTTATAAGCTGTAAGGTATTGGATTTAGAAAATCTTGAACTGAAAACTTTCACTCTTGACCAATGCAGATTCGGATACAGAGATTCTATTTTCAAACAGGAAGGAAAAGGCAGATATGTTATTCTGGAAGTTACTTTTAAACTGACTCAAAAAGATCACCTTATCAAGACAGAATATGGAGCTATCAAATCTGAACTGGAAAATCTTGGCATTGAAAATCCTACAATTCAGGATGTTTCCAGGGCAGTGATCAATATCCGACAAAGCAAATTACCAAATCCTAAAGAAATCGGAAATGCCGGAAGTTTTTTCAAGAACCCTACTATTCCTTTGGCTCAGTTTGAAGCATTAAAACAACAGTTTGAAAATATTCAGGGTTACCCGAATGGAGAGATGGTAAAAGTCCCTGCCGGATGGCTGATTGAGCAATGTGGGTGGAAAGGGAAGCAGATCGGAAATGTAGCTTCACACAAACTGCAGTCTCTGGTCATCATCAATGCTACAGGAAATGCTACCGGAAAAGAAATATTTGATTTTTCCACTGAGATTATTAATTCTGTAAAAGAAAAATTCGGAATAGAATTAGAAAGGGAAGTGAATATTATTTAATCTAAAAATACACAAAGGCTGATTCATATGAATTCAGTCTTTTTTTATTTCTTAATTATCTATAAGTGTCCAATATTTTGAAGTCTTATTTTATGAAATATATTTCTCGCACGGATTTCTCAGGTAGCACAGATCTTTATGACATTAATTTTATTTCACTCTTGCTGAAAATCTTCGATTTTCTTACGCCTTAAAACAGCATATTATTCAAATCTTGCACCTTTGCCCTTGAGTAACAAAAATTAATTCAGAATCAATTCATATCCAGTCTCCGGAAAATCATTATTTTAGCTTAAAAATTACAATTTGCGATGAAAATAGCTATTCTTGGAGCCGGAAATATGGGACTTTCTTTTTCAAAATCATTCCTGAAATACGAACTGATCAAACCTGAGCATCTGCATCTTATTATCAGGAGTCAGGAAAAAATCACCAAAATAGCTGAGGAATTTCCCAAATCTAAAATTTCCACTTTTCAAGAAGTAAAAGAAATTGATGCTGATCTTATTATTATTGCTGTAAAACCTCAGGATTTTCAAACCGTTGCCCAAAATATTCAATTTACATTTAAAGAAAACCAGATGATTTTATCGATCATGGCGGGAATCAATATTGAAAAAATCCAGAAATTACTGAATCATCCACTTGTGGTAAGAGCAATGCCGAACTCTCCTACCCTTCTGGGAATGGGAATCACAGGTTATACTGCAGCTAATGGAATTTCTTTCAGCCAGTTAATCAATATTGAAAGATTATTGAACAGCACAGGAAGATCGGTTTATCTGGAGAACGAAGAACTTCTGGATGGTGTCACCGCCCTTTCAGGAAGTGGTCCTGCATATTTCTATTATATCATCGATGCTATGATTAAAGCAGGTATTGAAATGGGAATTGAAGAAAATCTTTCCAAGCTTTTTGTAAAACAGACCATGCTTGGGGCTTATCATCTGATCAATAATTCAGAAAAGAATCTTGAAGAGCTGATCAAAGATGTTGCATCCAAAGGCGGAACTACTGAAGCTGCTTTAAAAACATTTGAAGAAAACAGTTTTAAAGAAATTCTGAAGCAGGGAATTCTGAACGCCGAAAAGCGTGCAAAGGAACTTAATGATTAATTTTTTTTTCAATCAATCCGCAAATCTTCAATCCCAGATACACCCCAAAAGTATTCAGGATGATATCGTCTACTTCAAATATTCCCATCCTGGTAAAATACTGAAGAGCTTCTACAATAACGATGCATGAGATAAAACCAAATAATAACGGCTTCAGTTTTTTCAGTTCAGGAATGATCCAACCCAAAAATCCAAAAGGAATAAACATTATGATATTCCCTAAAACAATCCTCACAATATCTATCGTCTTATTGGGCCCCTGAATAAATTTTATAGTAGAAAAAAAAGGTTCTACCGTAATGAGATTTTCCTCATATTGAAATCTGCCCATTCCTAAAAACATCAAATAGAGCAAAAACAGAGTGTACGGAACAATAATGATTTTATAAATTTTCTTTAACATCGAACTGCTAATATATTCATTTCAAAAATATTAAATTTGTGTATTAAAATAATTTAATGAAATACGTTCTACTTACACTTATTTCAGCAATGCTGCTGTCGGTTTCATGGCCAACTTATGGGGTTCCGTTTTTTATATTTTTTGCTCTTGTTCCTCTTCTTATGATGGAGCACGGAATTTCAAAATTTTCAGATTATAAAAGGAAAAGCTGGATGGTCTTTGGATTATCTTATCTGTGTTTTATCATCTGGAATGTAGTAACCACAGGATGGCTGTATGGTTCCAAAAACCCTGACGGAAGCCACTCTCTGATGGCTGTTTTATTTCCGGTACTGGTCAATTCTCTTTTATATTCTTTAGTATTCCAATGTTATCACTGGTACAAAAATGCTCAGGGAACATATTGGGGATTAGGATTTTTAATCGCTATCTGGATGAGTTTTGAAAAATTTCATCTGGGATGGGAACTTACGTGGCCCTGGCTAAACCTTGGGAATGTATTTTCAGACTACCCAAAACTGATCCAGTGGTATGATACTTTAGGAGCAACCGGAGGAAGTTTCTGGATTCTACTGATTAATGTACTTATTTTTTACACAGTAAGAACATGGGAAGCCGGAAGAAAGAGAAAAGATTTGATCAAAAATTCGGCTATTATTGGAGCTTTAATTGCTTTGCCTATGATTATTTCGGTAATCAAATACAATAATTTCGATGAGAAACCAACAGGACAAGTTAATGTTCTGATGCTGCAGCCGGATCTTGATCCTTATGCTGAAAAATATTCGAAAGACAGTCTAACCATAGAACAGGATTTATTAGCACTTGCTGAAAAAAACTCAACAGGTAAAATTGATTATTATATTGCCCCAGAAACAGCTTTACCGGGAAGAGGATCTATTTCCGAAACAGCTTTTGAAAAGAGTTTACTTCTCAATAATATCAAAGGATTTTTATCCAATCACCCTGGATCTGTTTTTGCAACAGGAATTTCTTCACACCGTTTTTTTTATAATCCAGCCGATTTACCAAAAGAAGCATACCAGATCAACAGCGGAGTTTGGGTGAGCAGTTATAATACCGCCATTCAACTGGTACCTAACCAAAAAGTACAGGCTTATCACAAAGGAAAATTAGTGCCAGGCGTTGAAATATTCCCTTATATGAATGTTTTAAAGCCATTGCTTGGAGATGCTATGCTGAATCTGGGAGGAACAGTAGCTTCTTTGGGAACAGATAAAGAAAGAGTTGCCTTTTCGAATCCTTACAACAAAGGGAAACTAGCGCCTATCATTTGCTATGAAAGTATTTATGGTGAATTTGTGACAGACTATGTCAAAAAAGGAGCTAATTTCTTAGGTATTATGACCAACGACTCCTGGTGGGGCGTTACAGAAGGACACAAACAGCTTTTATCTTATGCTAAACTGAGAGCTATTGAAACCAGAAGAGAAATTGCCCGAGCGGCCAACAGCGGAATTTCTGCACATATCAATGCTAAAGGTGAGGTAACTGCTGACACCTTCTATGGTGACCAGACAGCCTTATTCGCAAAAGTAAACCTGTATGATACCATGACATTTTATACAAGAGCAGGAGATCTTCTTTCAAGGTTTTCCATATTTGCGTTAGGATTCTTATTGTTCTACTATCTGATTGAATGGTTCAAAAAGAAAACAAAGAAAGCTTAGTTCTCAAAAACTAATTGCACAAATTTACGCACGAATAACACAAGATCTGCAGATCATAAAGATTTTGTTCCATAAAAAAGAGAAAAGCCAGCTGGACGTCTGGCTTTTCTCATTGATAGAAGATAGAATTGATTCAATTACTTAATCGTAAGCTTTCTGGTGGTTATTTCGTTTTTTATCTTCAGTTTTAATAAATAGACTCCTTTAGATAAATGAGAAACATCAATAGACTGATCTCCATTGATACTGATATTCAGTTTTCTTCCATCCATAGAATACATTTCGGCTTCCGAAACTTTTTCTCCTTTGATATATACTTTATCTGACGTAGGGTTGGGATAGATAACAAGCTGCTTTTCAGATTTAATTTCCGCTGTTCCCAACACACTTTGTGCAGAAGCGTCAGAATATACTTTTGCAGCATCAATTGATTTTACACTCCAGTATACATTCTGGACAGCCGGATCAAGCTGCAGAAACCATGATGATGTTGTTACTATGTATTTTGCAATATCATGAGCTCCCTGTGTAGATCCTACGGTAATTTCATAACGCAAAGCATTCACCGGAGTTCTATCGTCGGATGCGCCACTCCAAGTAAAATTGAAACGATTTCCGTTTTTAGTCAGATTCAATTGAGTAGGCGCTGCAGGTTTTGCGTTAGCTGCCGTGGAATTATTTTTAAATACTTTAGTCAGTGAAGGCAGATCTGAAGCAGACCAGTCGAATCCACCCAATAAGATGTCCGGATGATGATCATTATTAAAATCAAAAAGCTGCACCAGTCCCGGACCTCCAAGCGCAGTAATACCCGTTACAGTTCCTTCATTGAATGTATGATTGGAAACATCATAGATATAGGTTTTCACAACAGCGTTGTAATTTTCATTCCCTGAAATAATAAAGTCGTAATAGCCGTCGTTATTCAAATCACCAACACTTAGTGCCACATCTGAAATATCGTTTACAGCAATAGTCTGAGGAGTTAATGTACCGGTACCATCATTCATTAAAACAGCAGAATAGGCATCATCGTTGGCATCTCTTCCAATTACCACGATATCCAGAAAACCATCTGCATTAAAGTCTGCAAAATCTATTTTACCCACTGCTACAGGCGCAAGATCCTGTGTAGGAGTCAGAACTCCAGCCTGGTTCATATATACTTTGGATACCGCATCACCATTAATATCCGATCCTATAATCACAAGATCCAGCAGATTGTCGTTATTGAGGTCTACTACTTTAAAACTTCCACTCTGAGTTCCATCTATCCAATTTTCCGTAAGATCAAAACCGGCGCCTGTGTTTTTGTAATAATCCAAGCTATTTCCAAAACCTCCTCCATGAGCATATTGAGTTCCATTAATGGCATAATCAGGTTTCCCATCATGGTTAAAATCAAAAACTTCCAGAGAACCATAAATTTTACCAGGCAGTTCTGCTTCTTTTACAAATCCTGTCCCGGTATTTTTGAATCGGTATTGTTTATAATTAACAACATCCATATAGCTGAGTCCTGTAGAAATAATATCCATCAGACCATCATTATTATAATCAATAAACTTAATATCTCCAAGATGGGTTACATCAGCTCCCAATCCTACAAATGGCAATAAGGTTGTCCCATTATTCTGATATACTTCATTATAGGTACTGTCTACATTTCCGTCCCCATCAGAATCTATTGCTCCGTTGAGCACAATATCAAGCGTCCCATTGTTGTCTATATCCGCAATATCAGCTGCAGAATAATAAAAATTATTCATGCTGGTGTGTACCTCAGTAAAGTTCTGAGCCATCAGACTGGCTGGTATCATAGACCATAGAATATAAATCCTCCTCATAGTTGTTTTTATTTAGATTAATTAAAAACAAAGATAGAATATTAAATTCTGAGGGTAAAAAAAAGGCTGTATGAAATATATCAGCACCCTTTATCTGCTGTATCCCAAGGATTCTGCTATTTTAAAAATTCAATATTATTAATCAGCCACTTATTTGCAAATATTTTCCAAAAGATTTGTCTATCTAAAAAATTCTTCGTTATTTTGCACTCTCAAATATTATACAAATAAGAACATCGAGATATGTCAAGAATTTGCCAAATAACAGGAAAGCGTGCAATGGTTGGTAACAACGTTTCTCACGCTAATAACAAAACGAAGCGTCGTTTTGAAATTAACTTATTAGAGAAGAAGTTTTACCTTCCGGAGCAAGATAAGCACGTTACACTGAAAGTATCAGCTCATGGATTGAGAGTGATTAACAAGATTGGAATCGAGGAAGCTATTGAAAGAGCTACTAGAAACGGATTGATTAAAAAGAATTAATAAATCATGGCAAAAAAAGGAAATAGAGTTCAAGTAATCCTTGAATGTACAGAGCACAAAGAAAGTGGTATGCCAGGAATGTCTAGATACATTTCTACAAAAAATAAAAAGAACACTACAGAGAGATTAGAGCTTAAAAAGTATAATCCAGTTCTTAAGAGATCTACCCTTCACAAAGAAATTAAGTAATTTATAAATAATAACTTACCATGGCAAAGAAAGTAGTAGCAACCCTACAAAGCGGTCAGTCTAAGAAGATGACTAAAGTGGTGAAAATGGTTAAGTCTTCTAAATCAGGAGCTTACGTTTTCGAAGAAAAAGTAATGAATGCTGACGAAGTAGACGGTTATTTAAAAAAATAATCAATACTTTGTTTACAATATAAAAAAACTACTCATTTTTTTGGGTAGTTTTTTTGTTATATTCGTTTCATAAAAAAAACACATTATGAAGCAATTCTTTATTTTATTTTCCTCCCTATTATTCACTGGATCTTTATATCATTCTCAAAGTCTTCAAAACAAAGAAAGCGCTCCTGGGAATGTAAAAATTATTGTTTTAGGAAATGTACAGGACGCAGGGTCACCCCAGATCGGATGCCGTAAAGAATGTTGTTTGGACCTCTGGAAACATCCTCTGCAAGACAGGAAAATAACTTCTCTGGGACTTATTGATAAAGAGCTGCAGAAAAATTATATCTTCGATGCCAGTCCGGATTTTACCCAGCAACTGCAATTCCTGATGGAACATACAGCCATTCCGAAGAAAACGATACCTGATGGTATCTTTATCACCCATGCTCATATCGGACATTATACAGGTCTTATGTTTTTGGGGAAAGAAGCTATGAATTCCAGGGATATTCCTGTGTACACCATGCCACGGCTTAAAAAGTTTTTCGAAAACAATGGACCGTGGTCTCAGCTGATCCGTTTGCAGAATATTGTTCCTTATGAGATGCAGAATGAAACACCAACACAGGTGAACTCTCATTTGGAAGTTACTCCTATACAGGTTCCTCATCGTGATGAATATTCAGAAACGGTTGGTTTCATCATTAAAGGGCCTCATAAAAAGGCGTTATTCATTCCGGATATAGACAAATGGAATAAGTGGAAATACAATATTACAGATCTGATAAAAACAGTAGATTATGCATTTCTGGACGGTACATTCTATGACTCGGAAGAAATAGGCTACAGAAATATTGAAGATATCCCGCACCCATTTGTAGTGGAGAGTATGGAACTGTTTAAAAGCCTGTCACCTGAATATAAAAAAAGAATTTTCTTTATCCATTTTAATCATACCAATAAAATTTTAAATTCGGAAAGCAAACAAAGTAAACAGGTCATAGAAAAAGGTTTTAATATTGCACGAATGGGAGATGAGTTTGAATTATAGCGACAATCAGTTTCATTGAGGAGACAACAATAAAACTCCTGATAAGTAGCTTCAGGAAATAAAAATAATAAAGACTTTGTTTACATATAAAAAAACAACTCCTGTTTTGGGTAGTTTTTTTGTTATCTTTGCTCACCAGATTATTAATCAGTAAAGTATGAAAAAGATACTTGTTCTGGCCTGTACAGCAACTTTTCTATTTTCATTCAGTCAGAAAACAATGAATTCTGTAGAATATAAAAGTTCGCCAAAAGTTTTCACTATTAAAGGATTATCACAATCAGTAAGTATTGACTGTGGAAATTCTAAAATGATTTTATTATCCGGACAGGTTCCTCTGAACTCTGAAGGTAATCTTGTGGGAAATACTATTGAAGAGCAGACGCAGCAAGTTTTCAAAAATATTGAAAACATTTTGGAAGAATATGGAGGTACAGGAAAAGATATTATCAAACTGGTAATTTATACCACAGACATCAAAAAAACGCCTGATTTCAGAAAAGTAAGGGATTTGCATATCAGCCTTCAAAACCCTCCCGTAAGCAGCCTTGTGGAAGTGAGCAAACTTTTCAGAGATGACGTGCTTATAGAAGTAGAAGCCACAGCAGTGATTAAAAATAAATAAGAATAAACTAAAACTATGAGTTGGTTTAAAAATATTTTCAAAAAGGAAGAAAAAGAAACCTTAGATAAAGGATTGGAAAAATCCAGCCAGGGATTCTTTGAAAAAATGACGAAAGCCGTAGTCGGTAAAAGCAAAGTAGATGATGAAGTTCTGGATGATCTGGAAGAAGTACTGATTGCTTCCGATGTAGGAGCCTCTACCACTATCAAGATCATTGAAAGAATTGAAGAACGTGTTGCCAGAGATAAATATGTAGGCGTCAACGAACTTGACAAAATTCTTCGTGATGAGATTTCAGGATTATTGCTTGAAAATCCGCATGCCGGTACAGGAAATATCGATACTTCCAAAAAGCCATACGTCATCATGGTCGTAGGGGTAAATGGAGTTGGAAAAACAACAACCATCGGAAAACTGGCTCACCAGTTCAAATCAGAAGGTAAAAAAGTAGTTCTTGGAGCTGCAGATACCTTTAGAGCTGCTGCCGTTGATCAGCTTGTTATCTGGAGTGAAAGAGTGGGTGTTCCTATTGTAAAACAGGAAATGGGATCAGATCCCGCTTCAGTAGCCTTTGATACAGTACAAAGTGCTGTAGCTCAAAATGCAGATGTTGTCATCATTGATACTGCAGGAAGACTTCATAACAAGATCAACCTGATGAACGAGCTTTCCAAGATCAAAAGAGTAATGCAGAAAGTAATTCCTGATGCCCCTCATGAGATTCTATTAGTACTTGACGGTTCTACAGGACAGAATGCTTTCGAACAGGCAAAACAGTTTACAGCGGCAACAGAAGTAAATGCTTTAGCAGTAACTAAACTGGATGGAACAGCCAAAGGAGGCGTTGTAATCGGTATCTCCGATCAGTTCCAGATTCCGGTGAAGTATATCGGTGTAGGCGAAAAAATGCAGGATTTACAACTTTTTAATGGTACGGAATTTGTAGACTCATTCTTCAAGAAAAGATGATTTATATCATGTTTTCCCTTATATTAGTAACAAATCATTTTTAAAATATTAACAATAAAAAAATTTGCAACTATGGGAATTATTACATGGATCTTATTCGGTCTTATTGCAGGTGCTATCGCTAAAATGATCATGCCTGGAACTCAGGGAGGAGGATGGCTAATCACTATTATCCTTGGAATTCTGGGAGCATTTGTAGGAGGAGCTATAGGAGTTTACGTTTTACACTGGGGAGATGTTACCTCATTCTGGAATCCAAGAAGCTGGATTCTCTCAATCGGAGGAGCTTTAATCATTCTCTGGATTTACGGAATGGCCACAAAGAAAAGCTGATAGTAAAGCTGATAAAAAAATAAAATCCCGGATCTGAAATTTCAGGTCCGGGATTTTTGTATACAATATAAAATTTAGTTAGTCGTTAATTCTAATCTGATATGGCATCTCCATTTTCACCTCAGATTGTAGTTTCTTATCTGTAATCTGCTGCAGAATTTCATAGTTGGATTTACCAATCTTGTTCTTGATAATTCTGGCAGAAACGTCCTCTTCATTCAGGTCTTTAAAGATTTGCTCGAACGGAGTCATTCTCTTAGGGAAAGCCTCTACATGATAAGATTTTAATCCTGCTTTCTGAGCGGCAAATTTCACAGCATCAGTTAAAGTACCCAATTCATCTACCAATCCTATTTGCTTGGCACGAACACCACTCCATACTCTACCGCCTCCTACATTGTCAATCTGCTCAAAAGTTTTCTTTCTGTTTTGAGTTACAAAATGAACAAATCTCTTGTAAGTACCTTCTACACTTCTTGTCATCATATTCACTCCATAAGGCGTTACTCCGTTTAACCCGGAATAATACATAGAGTTGGCATTGGTAGAAACAATATCTGCACGGATTCCGTTTTTAGCCGCAATATCTTTATAGTAAGGCATTACTCCGAACACTCCGATAGAACCGGTAAGTGTGTTAGGCTCTGAATAAATTTTATCTGCAGCCATTGCTACATAATATCCTCCTGATGCCGCATAGTCTCCAAAAGATACGATCAGTGGTTTTTTCTTTTTCAGCTGCTGTAACTCAAATAGGATCTCATCTGAAGCATTAGCACTTCCTCCCGGAGAGTTGATTCTGAAAACAACCGCTTTCACTTTATCATCCTCCTGAAGTTTTTTAATATACTTCACATATTTCTCAGAATGAATATCATTGTATTCATCTCCGTTATTAATAGATCCTGAAGCATACAGTACTGCGATCTTTTCGCCGGATTTATCTTCATCCGCATAAGAATTGATATAACTTGTCAAAGAAATCTTGTTCAGTTTTTCGTCATTCTTTACGCTTAACTTAGCCTTAAGAAGATCTTCGTATTCTGATTTCTGAATCAGTTTATCTGCTAGTTTATATTTTAAGCTTTGCTCAGGAATCATTCCATACAAACTATCTGTGATCATTCTGAACTGAGCAGTATCAATTTTTCTTGAAGCAGCCATTTTATTGGAAGTGTTTTTCCAAAGGTCATTCAAGAGAGTGCTTAACTGTTCTTTATTTTCAGGAGAAATATCATTTCTTAGAAAAGGTTCTACTGCAGACTTGAATTTACCGTGACGAATTACTTCAATTCCAATCCCGTATTTATCTGCAAAATCCTTGAAGAAAGCAACCTCTGTAGAAAGACCTTTTAATTCTACCATTCCTGCAGGATGCAGATAATATTGATCAGCAACAGATCCTAAATAATAAGCAGACTGTGATACTCCATTTCCGTATGCATATACAAATTTTCCGCTTTTCTTGAAATCTTCAATGGCGTTTCTCAGATCATCAATCTGAGTAAGTCCTGCAGATAAATAATCAGTTTCTATACTGATTCCTTTAATATTGTCATCAGTTTTTGCTTTATTGATAGCTTCCAGTGCGTCATATATAAGGATACTTTTATTTTGAGCACCCAAGCCGAATAACCCCATCTCTTCTTCAGTAGGACTATCGATTATATTTGTCTTTAAATTAATCGTAAGAACGGAGTTCTTTTTTACCGCCACCGACTTATCATTCCCCATCGCACTGAACACAAGCATCATAATGAAAAAGATGAAAAATAGAGCGCAAAGTATGATAATTGCTACTATATTTGCCAAAACATTTTTAAAGAAACTTCTCATAAATCAATCAATTTTCTAATATGTCGCAGCATAAGGTCGTTTTGTTACTGGGAAGTAACTTAGGAGAGCAAAAAAAAAATGTAGAGCTTGCATTAAAGATGATAAATGATGCTGGAAATCACATTTCACAAACCAGCGAATTTTTAATGTCTGACCCTGTAGAGTTTGTCAGTTCCAATATTTTTTGTAATATTGCAGCAATAATATTCACTCATCTTTCACCAATCCAACTGCTTGATTGTATTAAGAATATAGAAGTTGAGATGGGAAGAATTAATGATTCAAAAGTATCCGGAGGTTATACTGACAGGATTATAGACATTGATATCATTAAGTATAATGAGTTAAATTTTAAATCAGAAAGGTTAGAAGTCCCTCATAAAAAACATCTTTTTGAAAGGGATTTTTCCAGAATATTATTGAAAGATTTTATTTAAAACATAAAACATATTGTATGAAATTAGGTTTATTATTATTGGCTACATCATTGCCAATTGCAGCTTTCGCACAGAACAGCGGCACAACAGTAAACTCTTCCACAGAGTACCCTAATACATTCTCCTCAGGTTCCGCTAATGTAAAACCCTTTGACAACAAATCCAGACGTTTCAGAGACTGGTCTATTTCTGTTGGAGGAGGTCCTGCATTTATGGTACACTCCGATTTAAAATCTATCCGCAAGGATAAGACTAATTGGGGTTACAATGCGTACATAAGCGTAGACAAACAAATTACACATGCATTCGGGCTAAGCCTAATGTATATGAGAGGAGAAACGAAACAGACAGCCCAGCTTCCCGGTGCTGCAGGTGTAAAATCAGGAATAGCTACTGCTACAACACAATTTGACAACATCTCTTTATTAGGTGACATCAACTTCTCGAACTTATTCAGAAGAGTAGACAACCACTCTCCATACAGATGGGCTTTCCATGGATATATGGGTATTGGAGTTCAGGGATTCAGAACATCACTACATGATAACGACGAATTCAGATGGAGCAATACTCCAAGAAGAACTCCTTTATTCATTAAACAGGACATTGATATCAACTCTATCTTCTATCAGGGAGGTGTGGGAATAAAGTACAATGTTTCAAAACTTATTGACGTTGAGGCAAGAACCATGTACATTATCAGTGGTGATGATGAATTCGATGGCGGCGGATGGGCAGATCCTAATGATTATGATCCTTCCACTCCAGGTTCAAAATACAACATGTTAAATTCCAGAAGATCTGATAACGCCTGGACAGTAAGTTTAGGAGTATCTTTCAAACTAGGAAAACACGAATCTCACCTTGCATGGCATGATCCGCTTCAGGAAGCATACTACAGAACCAGCGTTCTTGAAAACGCAAGTACTGACCTTGTTGTTTGCGAAAAAGGAGATGCAGACAATGATGGAGTATGTGATGACTGGGACAGACAGCTTGACACTCCTGCAGGTGCAAGAGTAGACGGTGCCGGAGTTGCTTTGGATATGGATCTGGATGGCGTTATTGACCTTTACGACAAGTGTGTAACCGTACCAGGACCTGTTGAAAACAATGGATGTCCAGTTAAATAATTAAAACAAACTTAAACTTCTTTTTCAATAAAAGAAATCAAATAATAATACACGATGAAATTAAGTTTAGCAATTGTTGCATTAGCTTTGGCAATTCCTTCTGCTACTTATGCACAAGACTCAACTGCAGATTCAAATGGAAAATATCCTAATACATTTTCTTCAGGATCTGCCAATGTTACCCCCTTTACCAACCAGTCTAAAAGATTTAATGATTGGTCTATTTCTGTAGGAGCAGGTGTTCCCCTTCTTCAGTCTGCAGATTTGACTTCCATTAAAAATGGTAACGGTAAAAACCTTTTTGGATATTCAGCCTACGTAAGTATTGATAAAGCGATTACCCATGCTTTTGGGATCAATTTACAATATGACAGAGGTGAAACCAGACAAGGATGGTTCAATACTAAAAATGCTGCACCTGATGCATCAGCAGTAGGAGCAAGAACTCAGTATGACGCAATCTCTCTCTTAGGAGACATTAACTTCTCAAACCTGTTAAGAAGAGTGGACAACCACTCCCCTTACAGATGGGCCCTTCATGGATATGCTGGTATTGGTACTATTGCCTACAGAGCATACCAGAAGGATGGTAGTAACAAACAGACATTAATGACTGAAATCAAACCTTTCCAATTAGGTTCTCTGTTCTTCCAGGCTGGTACAGGTGTGAAGTTCAAAGTAAACAGAAGAATCGACATTGAAGGTAGATTAATGTATGTGGTAACAGGTGATGATGAATTTGACGGAGGCGGTGATGCTTACAGCGCTATCAACAAGCGTTCTGAGCAGGTTTCTGACAACTTCTTCAATGCGACATTAGGTCTTTCTTTCAAATTAGGAAAGCATGAATCTCACGTTATGTGGCATGATCCACTTCAGGAAATCTATTACAAACTGGATGTATTGGCTAATAAAAACCAGGATATCGAAGTATGTAAAAAAGGTGATGCTGATAACGACGGGGTATGTGACGATTGGGACAGACAGCTTGATACTCCTGCAGGAGCAAGAGTGGATGGTGCCGGAGTTGCGCTTGATACAGACTTAGACGGTGTAATTGACCTTTACGATAAGTGTGTAACAGTTCCAGGACCTGTTGAAAACAACGGATGCCCTATCGTTAAAGATCATAAGGAAACTGCTGTAGAAGTAGAGAAAACCCTTAAGGATATTTATTTCAACTTTAATAAAGCTACCATCAGACCTGAATCTAACGAAAAATTGGATCTGGCAGCTTCAATTATTAAAGAAAACGGAGGTAATTACTTGTTGACCGGACATACAGATATCAAAGGAAATGCAGCCTACAATCTTAGATTGTCTAAAGAAAGAGCAGCTGCTGTAGTAGGAGCTCTTGAAAACAGAGGCATTAATGAAAATGTACTAAAATCTAGAGGAGTTGGTTCTGCAGAAGCAACGATCCCGGCATCAGCTTCAGATGCTGAAAGAATGGCTGACAGAAAAGTTACTGTAAGATTTATAGAAAGTTCAGAATGGGATTCTATCAAAAAGAAAGACTATGAAGATGCTCCTGTAAAAAAAGCAGTAAAAAAAGTTCCTGCTAAGAAAAAGAAGAAATAAATTTCAAATACTACTTAAACCGAAAAGAATTGCTCTTTTCGGTTTATTTTTTTTCTACTACGATTTTTTTTACATACCTTTATCATTATTTTCAGGACAACTGTGTGAAATACATTAGTAATCAGTAAGTTTGTTTTGAAAAAAATTAATACAAAATCACTTTTTAGCGTAAAAAATCATTTAAAATAACTTAACTTAAAAAAATAACACTATGAAATTAAGTTTAGCAATTGTTGCATTAGCTTTGGCAATTCCTTCTGCCACTTATGCACAAGACTCAACGGCAGTTTCAAAAGGAGAGTATCCTAATACATTTTCTTCGGGATCTGCTAATGTTTCCCCATTCACCAATCAATCTAAAAGATTTAATGATTGGTCTATTTCTGCTGGTGTAGGTGTTCCACTTCTTCAGTCAGCAGATTTGACTTCTATCAAAAATGGTAACGGTAAAAACCTTTTTGGATATTCAGCCTACGTAAGTATTGATAAAGCGATTACCCATGCTTTTGGGATCAATTTACAATATGACAGAGGTGAAACCAGACAAGGATGGTTCAATACTAAAAATGCTGCACCCGATGCATCAGCAGTAGGAGCAAGAACTCAGTATGACGCAATCTCTCTATTAGGAGACATTAACTTCTCGAATCTGTTAAGAAGAGTGGACAACCACTCCCCTTACAGATGGGCACTTCACGGGTATGCTGGTATTGGTACTATTGCCTACAGAGCATACCAGAAAGACGGAAGTAACAAACAGACATTAATGACTGAAATCAAACCTTTCCAATTAGGTTCTCTGTTCTTCCAGGCTGGTACAGGTCTGAAGTTTAAAGTAAACAGAAGAATCGACATTGAAGGTAGATTAATGTATGTGGTAACAGGTGATGATGAATTTGACGGAGGCGGTGATGCTTACAGCGCTATCAACAAGCGTTCTGAGCAGGTTTCTGACAACTTCTTCAATGCGACATTAGGTCTTTCTTTCAAATTAGGAAAGCATGAATCTCACGTTATGTGGCATGATCCACTTCAGGAAATCTATTACAAACTGGATGTATTGGCTAATAAAAACCAGGATATCGAAGTATGTAAAAAAGGTGATGCTGATAACGACGGGGTATGTGACGATTGGGACAGACAGCTTGATACTCCTGCAGGAGCAAGAGTGGATGGTGCCGGAGTTGCGCTTGATACAGACTTAGACGGTGTAATTGACCTTTACGATAAGTGTGTAACAGTTCCAGGACCTGTTGAAAACAACGGATGTCCTGTAGCTACAACAGGACCTGTAGTAGAAACAGAAACTAAGTTGGAGGGAATTGAGTTTGATTTAAATTCTGACAGAATTTTGCCATCAAATACTCCAATCTTAAATAATGCTGTAAACTACATCAATTCTTCGACTGGTTCTTATAATGTAATCGGAGCTACTGATACAAGAGGTACTGATGCTTACAACCAAAAACTATCAGAAAGAAGAGCAAACAACGTTAAGAACTATCTGATCAAAAACGGTGTTCAAACAGGTAAATTACAGGCAATAGGAAAAGGTGAAAAAGACCTTAAATATCCTGAATGTGAACCGGCAACGAAGTGCCCTGAATGGAAAAACAGAGCCAACAGAAGAGTATACTTCGAAGCTAAATAATAAACATATTGATATATTATATGAAAGTCACGCCCTGCGTGACTTTTTTTGTCTAATTCTTTCCTTATTTTTACAACATGATTTCTCCGCAGGATTTTCAAAAGCTAAAATATGATACTCTTAAGTATTTCTGGGGTTATACCGACTTCAGAGATTCTCAGGAAGAAATTATCAATGCTGTTATTAATGAAAAAGATACCCTGGTTCTCTTACCTACAGGGGCAGGAAAGTCTTTATGCTATCAATTACCAGCCCTATTGAAAGAAGGAACCTGCCTTGTTGTTTCTCCTTTGCTGGCATTGATGAAAGACCAGGTTAATCAGCTTAAAGCCCGCGGTATAGAAGCAGAATATCTGTCCTCAGAACTTGATGAATATGATGCGGAAGCAGTTTATGACCGTTGTAAAGAAGGAATTACCAAACTACTCTATGTTTCTCCTGAAAGACTTACCAATAGTCAGTTTATTCAAAACATGGAGGAAATTCAACTATCCTTCATTGCTGTGGATGAAGCTCACTGTATTTCAGAATGGGGTCAGGATTTCAGGCCCAGTTATCAGAATATAAAAGGATTCAGAAGTAATAATCCTGAAATTCCCTGTCTTGCTTTGACTGCAACAGCGACTCCAAAAGTTCTTGAAGAGATCAAAAGTAAACTGGAACTGAAAAATCCTTTTGTTTTTCAAAAAAGTTTCAAGAGAGAGAATATTAAAATTTTCACCGATGAAGTATCTGATAAATTCCAACGTGTTTTTGATATTTTAAAATACAGCAATGACTCCGGAATTGTATATGTAAGAACAAGAAAAGAAGCAGAATTGCTGGCAGAATTCCTGAAGAAAAACCAACTGAAAAATGTAGATTATTTCCATGCAGGCCTCACAACCAAGGAAAAAAATGCAAGACAAAACCTTTGGAATAATAGTGACAACCATGTTCTTATTTCTACCAATGCCTTTGGAATGGGTATAGACAAAGACAATGTTCGTTTTGTGATTCACTATTCCCCTGCTGCGTCTCTGGAAAACTATTATCAGGAGATCGGAAGAGCCGGAAGAGATGGAAAAGACAGTTTTGCCTTCATGCTTTGGAACAAACAGGAATTATTGAATTTTGATCAGGTTCTAAAAAATCAGACACCCAACAAAGCTGAGTTTTTGAAGATCATTAGTTACCTCTATTCTATTTTTCAGGTAGCAGAATTTGAACTTCCGGAAAAAACATTTCAGCTGAATAATCTTGGTATACAGAATTTCACAAAACTGTCGAAAGCAAAGATCAACAATGTACTCAATTTTCTCCACAACCAGGAAATTGTCTACTACAACGATTACAAAAGTCTGTCTTCACTTGAGCTTTTTATCAAAGCTGATGAGCTGGAACAGCTTCCTCAAAAAGATGCCTACTTTATAGAGCTTCTTTTCCGTAATATATCAGGAATTACCACCCACAAAGTAATGTTCAGTGAACAACAGGTAAGCAACAAAATCAATATCAGTGTTCCTTTGATCAAAGAACGGTTGAAAGAACTTCAGCAAAAGAACTATCTTGAATATATCGATGGGGCGTTAGCCAGTATCAAATTCCTGAAACCCCGCGATGAAAGAGCTGTGAACAGCACTTACTGGAAATTATTTGAACATATTCAGAGGAATAAAATCCAAAAATGGGAAGAGATGAAGTTTTACGTAGAAAATAACGACTACTGCAAAATGAAACTAATTCTTGCTTACTTTGGTGAAAAAAATTCCAGAAACTGTGGCCAGTGTTCTGTCTGTGAAAAAAATAAGCAATCCATCTTTGGAAAAAATATTTCTCAGCAGATCATTAATTTATTAGCTAAAAAGTCGGCTACCATTGAAGAACTGTCTATCCAGCTCAGCTATCATTCCAAAGAAAATATACTGGAGAATCTGATTTTTCTTTTGGATTCAGGAAAGGTAAGAATGCTGAATTTCAGAACGTATGCGCTGAATCATGAGTAATGAATAATGAATAATGAATAATGATTGATAAATATTATGACCCTCAACCTGCCTAAATCTCAAACGCTCACACTCTAAAACTCTCCTACCTTCAAACCCTGATATTTTCCGACTCTCAGATCAAAAACTTATCTTTGCAGTATGAAATCATTGAAAGTTGTTTTTTTAGGAACTCCTGAGTTTGCAAAAACCTCTTTGGAGGCCATCCACCAATCTCACCATCAGGTAGTAGGTGTTGTAACTGTAGCTGATAAGGCAAGCGGACGCGGACAGAAAATTCACCAGTCACCGGTAAAAATCTATGCTGAAGAAAATAATATTCCTGTTTTTCAGCCGGAAAAGTTGAGAAACCCTGAATTCCTGGAAGAACTTAGGAAATTGGATGCTGATGTTTTTGTAGTGGTTGCCTTCAGGATGATGCCTAAAGTGCTTTTTGAGATGCCTAAAATGGGAACTTTCAATCTTCATGCTTCACTGCTTCCTGATTACAGAGGTGCTGCACCCATCAATTATGCTGTAATCAACGGAGAAGAAAAGACCGGAGCAACTACTTTCTTTATTAATGAAAAAATTGACGAAGGAAATATTCTTCTTCAGCAGGAAATGGAAATTTTACCGGATGAAAATGCCGGAAGCCTTCATGACCGACTCATGGAAATGGGCTCAGGCCTTGTGGTTAAGACATTGGATGGTCTTGCCGAAAATGCTATTGAAGAGAAACCTCAGCCCCATGTAGAACATCCTAAAAATGCTTATAAAATTTTCAAGGAAGATACGAGGATCAATTGGGAACAGCCTTCAAAAACCATTCATCAGTTTATTCTGGGAATGTCGCCTTATCCTGCAGCTTTCACCACTTTAAAGATTGACAACGAAGAAAAAGGATTAAAAATATTCGGGGGTAAATTTGAACTTGTTGGCCACGGAAAACCAGCTGGAAGTCTTGATATTTCTAAGAATGAATTTAAAATCTATACTCAGGACGGAATCTATTATCCGCTGGAGCTTCAGTTAGAAGGTAAAAAAAGAATGTTGGTAAAAGATTTTCTAAATGGTTTCCGAAACTTTGACGGAATTGCATTAGCCTAAAAAATAAGATCATTATACATAAAAAAGTCCCAAAAGTATTTACAGATAGACTTTTGGGACTTTTTAATTTTCAGTCATCAACTTTTACTCACAATTTTCTTCCGGATTCTGCTTATAAACTCAGGTGTCACTCCCAGATAGGCTGCAATCTGAATATTGGTAAGACGGCTTGCTGTCTGTGGATAATCTTTTAAAAACTCAACATAGCGTTCATCTGAAGGTTTGCTTAGATTATCAATAATTCTACGCTGTAGGGCAATAATTGATTTTTGAAATTTAAGCCTCATTAATCTTTCAATCTCCGGCATTTCAGCATACAGTTTTTCTTTGTCTTTTTTGGGAATAAGAAGGATTTCACTATCCTCAAGCGCCTGAATATTGAGTTTTGAGGGAATGCGGTTTACAAAACTATCAATATCGGAGATCCACCAGTTTTCAATTCCAAAATACAATATCTGTTCGGCTGCATTATGATGGGTATGAAAAACTTTAAAACATCCGCTAACGACAAACCCTTCAAATTCGCAAATTTCACCTTCTTTTAAGAGGAATTCTTTTTTCTTGATTTTCCTTAAACTGAAAGCACTGCAGTATTTCTCCAGCTTTTCATCTGAAATTTCAATATAGCCCCGGATATGTTTTTTTAAAGATTCAGTCATGGTTTAAAAAATAAAAAAGGTTTAGAAAAATCCTAAACCTTATATTTTATATTACAAACAGTCATTTATTATGAAAAAATTCATTATTGACTGTTCATTTACTAGAGTTGTACCATCTCAGTAACCTCTACATCATATCCTCCAACCTGAGGTTTGATATTAGGGTTTTGAGTGATTACTTTAAACTTGTTGATTCCTAAATTCTTAAGGATCTGCGTTCCGATTCCATAATCTCTGTAGTTGTAGGCCAGTGTAGGATGCTGCTCCTGACCGTCCTGATAGTTCAGGAACTGCTGAAGTTTTCTCAATGTATTTTCAGAATTAGAAACATTGTTGATGAAAATAATAGCTCCTTTTCCAGCCTCATTAACCATATTGGTTACTTTTTCCAACAGGGGTTTCTCCCCATTATTTAATCTTGTCAATACATCAAAATAAGAATCTGAAGACTGTACTCTTACCAAAACAGGCTCATCTACCGTCCAAGCTCCTTTTGTCAATGCAAAGTGGATCTGGTCATTGGAAGTTTCTCTGAAAGCATAAAAATCAAAATCACCGTAGTGCGTTTTTACTTTTTTCTCTTCAAGTCTTTCTACCAGATTTCCTTTTTTAAGCTGATAGTGGATAAGATCTTCAATAGAAACGATCTTCATATCGTGTTTTTGGGCAAAAGCATGAAGTTCAGGCAGACGGGACATTGTACCATCTTCATTCATGATCTCGCAGATCACACCTCCTTCTTTCAATCCTGCTAAATTCGTAAGATCGATGGCCGCTTCAGTATGTCCGGCTCTTTTCAATACTCCTCCTTTTCTTGCACGAAGCGGGAAAATGTGGCCAGGTCTCATAAAATCTGTAGGCTTGGATTTTTCATCCATCAATGCTAAAATTGTTTTTGCTCTGTCACTTGCAGAAATTCCGGTAGATGTTCCGTTACCCAGAAGGTCAACTGATACGGTGAAAGCAGTTTCCTTAGGATCGCTGCTTCTGCTTACCATCACTTCAAGTCCAAGCTCATCACATCTTTTTTCAGGAAGCGGCATACAGATCAGCCCTCTTCCGTGAAGAGCCATAAAATTGATAATTTCCGGCGTTGTCAGTTCTGCCGCGCAAAGAAAATCACCTTCATTTTCTCTGTCTTCATCATCTACTACTATGATTATTTTACCATTTCTAAGGTCTTCGATAGCCTCTGGAATAGTATTTAATTTAATATCGGACATTTTTACTTTTTATTTGTGCAAAGATACTCATAAAAATAAGCATCTGCCAATTAATTATGTATGGTTTATTACGCTTTGGATAAAGAGTCTGCAGCCTCTCTGAAAATCTCGTAAGATCTCAATCTTTTCTGATGATCGTAGATATGTGAATTGATCATCAGTTCATCCACCTGGAATCTTTCCTGGAAATCTTTAAGCTTTTCCTGAACTTCAGCCTTATCTCCGATAAAAGTATATCTCAGTTTCTGTAAAACCATAGATTTTTCCATTGGCGACCAGATTTCATCCATATCATCCACGGGTGGAGCAAAAGGTTTTCTGTCGTTTCTTACAATATTGATGAATGCCTGGAATAAAGTGGTGGAAATTTTATGAGCTTCCTCAGAAGTTTCAGCCGCTACCCCATTTACACACGCAATGATATAAGGTTTATCCAGATATTTTGACGGTTCGAAATGTTCTCTGTATATTTTAAAAGCCATTTCCATCTGCTCAGGTGCAAAATGTCCCGCAAATGCATAAGGCAGCCCTAGTTCTGCAGCCAGCCATGCACTGTCTGTACTTGACCCCAGAATATATAGCGGAATATCCAATCCTTCTCCCGGAATGGCACGAACCATCGCCTCTGAATTTTCTTTTGAAAAATATCTTTGAAGTTCGAGGATCTGTCTTGGAAACTGTTCATTGATGATGGCTGGATTCCTTCCCAACGCTTGTGCTGTCAAGCCATCTGTTCCCGGAGCTCTTCCTAATCCAAGGTCAATCCTTCCCGGAAACAGAGATTCCAGAGTACCAAATTGTTCTGCAATGATCAGAGAACTGTGGTTAGGAAGCATAATTCCTCCTGAACCTACTCTGATTGTTTTCGTTCCATTGGCAATGAAACCAATTAAAACAGAAGTTGCAGAGCTTGCAATACTTTCCATATTGTGGTGTTCTGCCAGCCAGAATCTTTTATAATTTAAATTTTCAGCGTGATTAGCTAGTGATAAGCTGTCCTGAAAAGTATCATGAATGCTTTTACCTTGCTTTACCGGGGCAAGATCTAAAACAGAAATTTCAAAATTTTTCATGTTATGATGTTAATTTTTCTTTAATCTGAAAAACAAGGCAAATTTAAAACATAAAAACTGCATTAGTTACTTTTTGTAATTAATAAAAACAATTGATCAGTTCAGGGAAAAACTATTGGAATGAAAATTTTGCTTACATCGTTTTACCTATGTGATCTTAAAATTAAATAATCATATTAAAAAACATATTTTAACAAAAATAATTCAACAAAAAGAGATATATTTATTATATTCGTATACCAAATTTTTAAAAATTTTAATATGAACAAAAAAACAAACAGCCTGTTTTATAAGCAGATGTTGACAGGAAAAACTGTCTTTATGAGTTTTCTTATTGCTGCAATATTTTCGTCTTGTAGCAAAAACAATGAAGAAATTACTTCTGAAGCTCAAACCAATGCCTTCAACGCAGACAATGTAAAAAAAGGACAATTGAACGGCCAGGAAATTACCTATGAAAGAAAAAACGGAATGAATTTTTTCCAGGGAGATATTGTTCTTACCGACAAACAATTATCAGAAGGTAATGAAGTTAATAAAGGCGGTGCAAGCTATTCAAGATGGCCGAATGGTAAAATTTATTATACTATTGCCGGCAATATGGGTTCCATCAATGTTAACAAAATCAACTCTGCCATCAGCGAGTACAATAATAAAACGAATACACAGTGGATCTACCGTACCAACCAGGCTAATTATGTGGAATTTATTTTCGGAAGCTCATCAGGATCTGATGGCTGGGCTCATATCGGATATCAGGGTGGAAAACAAACCATTTCTTTGGATCAGTATATTTCTGTAGGTTCAGTGATTCATGAAATGGGGCATACGGTAGGACTTTATCATGAACATACGCGTAAAGACAGAGATCAATATGTAAAGATTCTGTGGAACAATATTCAAAATGGACAATCTTATAATTTCAACATCTATAATTCCGGAACAGATATAGGCCCGTTTAATATTAATTCTGTGATGATGTATTGGCCAACCTCTTATTCTAAAAATGGGTTACCAACAATTACCAGAGCTGACAACAGCAATTTTACTTATACCAGAACCGGATTTACTACCGGAGATATCAATACCATCAATGCGATGTATCCTTAAATTTTTAAGAATCGTCTCTCCATAAAAAAAGAACTCTTATGAGTTCTTTTCTTTTTTATAATTATAATGATTGATTAAAATCCTGATTTCGTTAAATTCAAAATGGCTTGGCAGTGCATTCTTCCACTCGGTTAATGTTTCATGTGGATTTTTATAGAATTCATCTTCAAAAGCCTTAATTTTATCCGAAGTAATGACTCGGGAAATATCCAGCAAGCCTTGTTCGGCAAATTTGGCAAGATGCCCAATAACGGTTTCTTTCACCAGCCCTCTTTCCAAGGCAATTTCTCCGATCGTTTTTCCCTGCTCAAACAGCTGGAAAGTTAAAACCTGTGACGGAACTTTAGCAATTTTCAGATTGATTTCCTTATCATTCTTTTCATCTAAAAGTTTAGTTTCAAGTAAGTGAATATCTTTCAGACTGTTCAGATATTCTTCAATGTCTTCCAGCCAGCTTTTAAATTCTTCATTATATTGTTTTAAACCTTTCGCTCCTTTTATTTCAGCATAAAATTCTTTCAAAGGATCGAAAATCTTATTTCTGGTTTCTGTAAAAAAGAAATTAACCGCACCTTTTGATTTGCTTTCAATCTCGGACCATTCTTCTTTCTGTTCAATAAAATTATTGACTTTCTGAAAAATAATACGTTCCAGTTTCTCAAAGATTTTTCCAAGATTTACTGCTTCATGTTTTAACTGAAGATAAAGCTGTTTGGTTTTGACGTGGTCTATATTCTTGGTGACAATGGAAAGGTTATTCCACTCCTCCACTTCCTTTAAAAACCATGTACAGTCTAACGTACGCAATACTTTTCTGATGCTGTAATCATATTTTTCCTGATTTAAAATAGCTTCTACATGGTCATTGGCAATCGTATCTGTGTGGAAATGCAAAATTCTGTTATCCTTGAAAATAACTTCAGGGGTAATTTTTGATTTTAAAACAATTCCTTCCAAAGTTCTGCAGCGGGATAAAGCTACATAGACCTGACCGGCAGTAAAACTCTTTCCTGCATCAATAATCACTTTATCAAACGTTAATCCCTGACTTTTATGAATCGTAACCGCCCATGCTAATTTGATAGGAAACTGCTCGAAACTTCCCAACACTTCTTCCTGGATATTTTTATCAGTATCAAGAAAATATTTTTTCTGTTCCCAGGTTTCTCTTTTGACAACAATTTCTCTTTCACTTTCATCCAGTACAACACGGATTTCATTTTCATCCAATCCGATGATCTCGCCCAGCTTTCCGTTAAAATATTTCTTCTCACCGGAAATATCATTTCGGATAAACATGATCTGAGCTCCTATTTTCAGTTCTAAAAACTGTTCGTTCGGAAATTGATTTTCTTTAAAATCCCCTACCAACTTAGCTTCATACACCTGAGGATCAACTTTTATTTCTGCCAGTTTTTCCTGATTGATCTCATCTGCCATTTTGTTGTGAGAACACAGATATACATAGGATTCTTTTCCCATATCAAAGTCAGGATCATACCTTTCATTGAGATGATTAAAGTCTATATTATCCACATCGCCGTCACGGATTGCATTCAGAATTTCCAGAAACTCTTCGTCAGATTGTCTGTATACTTTCGTCAGTTCAATGGTAACAATAGGAATTTCCTTAATGGCATGGCTGTCAAAAAAGAAGGGTGAATTGTAATACATTTTCAGGATATGCTCATCCCTTACCACCGGAGGAAGCTGAAACAAATCTCCGATAAAGAGCATCTGTACCCCTCCAAATCTCTGATTATTCCTTCTGATAAATCTCAAAGAAAAATCCATCATATCCAGAACATCAGCCCTCAACATTGAAACCTCATCAATAATAATGATTTCAACCTCTCTTAGAAGCTTCAGCTTATCTTTACGGTATTTGAAATGAGGCATCAGATCGGCAATATTATTAGCCAAACTGGTATCTATCCTTTCTGTAGTAGGAAGAAAGGTTCTCAACGGCAGCCCAAACATGGAATGGATTGTAACTCCACCTGCATTAATGGCAGCAATTCCCGTGGGAGCCACTACAATATGCTTTTTCTTTGTACGCCTTACAAAATCATTAAGAAATGTCGTCTTTCCTGTTCCGGCTTTCCCGGTTAAAAAAACGCTTCTGTTCGTATATTCTATTAAGTCAAAAAAATGATTATTCATCTTCGTCAAAAATACGGAAATGAATTTGAATTTCTTACCTTGGCATAAGTTTTGAAAATTCTTAAAAAGAAAAAAGTTTATTGTGAAAAAATTATTCTTTCATATCCCGGCAATAGTATTGTGTACTACATTAACTTTAGTTTCGTGTAATACATCAAAGAGTGCCAATACCAATCTTCCTATTGATATTGCTGACAGACCTGCTGACGAGGAAAGTCAGAAATATGAACAGGCACAGCTGGATAGATTAAAAGCTTCTATTGAATCTGAAGTATCAGGAGAAAAATGTACGGATGCCAGCCAATGGGCATTTGCTCCTATGGGATCAAAAGCCTGCGGTGGACCTCAGCAATACATTGCCTACCCTAAGAAAATAGAAGCGATTTTCTTACCAAGGGTGAATGAGTATACGGATAAAGTGAAAGCTTTTAATGAAAAGTATAATATTACGTCTGACTGCATGATGATCGAGCCACCTACATCACTCAAATGTGTCAATGGCAAGATCAGACTTATTACACCGGATAATAATTAACAATAAAGCAAAGGTTCTATATCAAATCGAAAAAGCTCTGTTTCAGAACAGAGCTTTTATATTTATTTTTAAATAGATCAATGGTGAATTTTGCTTCGCAAATGGATGCCAAAAATAATTGACAAGCACAGCGAATTGACCATTGACCTTTCACTATTTTATAGTCAATAAGTGAATTTTGCTTCACAAGTGAATGGTGAATTCTGATCGCAAAAATTGACAAGCACAGCGAATTGACTATTGACCTTTCACTATTTTATAGTCAATAAGTGAATTTTGCTTCGCAAGTGAATGGTGAATTCTGATCGCAAAAATTGACAAGCACAGCGAATTGACTATTCATTATTCACTATTCACTTGACATTCTAAAATTGATGATCCTTCACATTCTCCTTATACCATGATGAATATTTGACATAGTTATCTGCAATTCTGTTCACTTCTCCTTCCAATAACTGAGCATTGATATCTTTTATTTTTCTTGCAGGAACTCCTCCCCAGACTTCTCCGGATTTAATGTGCGTTCCCTGAGTCACTACAGAACCTGCTCCTACAATGGAGTTTTCTTCTACCAGACAATCATCCATCACAATAGCTCCCATTCCGATCAGTACATTATCTTTAATGGTACATCCATGAACAATGGCATTATGTCCTATAGAAACATTGTTCCCGATATTCAAAGGATATTTCTGATACGTACAGTGCAGCATTGCATTGTCCTGAACATTCACTTTGTCCCCCATTTTGATATAGTGAACATCACCTCTGATCACTGCATTATACCAGACACTGCAGTCTTTTCCCATTGTAACATCGCCAATAATAGTTGCTGTTTCTGCTAAGAAAGTATTCTCTCCGATCTGTGGTGCTTTTCCTAAAAGCTGTTTTATTAGTGCCATAATATTTATTTGAAATGTAAAAATGTGCCCAATTGAAAATTACACTATCTTTTCTGATATCTAACTTCTAAATTACAGTGATAGCAAAAATCTAACTCTCAATTTTCAGCTTCTAACTTCTAATGCGTATTTTTGTATCTCAAATTTAACGAAAAAATGCGTACCGTACTTATAGAACCAACTGAAAACCCAAAAGTGATGAAATTTGTAGCAGATTACAATCTCATCCCGGGGTCTTTAGAACTGGACAGAAATTCAGATATTTCGGAAATTCCTCTGGCACAGGAACTTTTCAATTATCCTTTTGTGGAAAGAGTTTTCATTACCGCTAATTTTGTAGCAGTAGCAAAACAGGATACCATAGAATGGGAACATGTCGCTGAAAGTCTGAAAAATGTAATTGAGGATGAATTACTGGCTAACCCTAGAATTTATCTTCAAAAGAAAAAAGAAATGTATCAGATCTATGCTGAAATGACTCCGAATCCAAATGTAATGAAGTTTGTTTCGAGCAAACTGCTGATGGATGGTTTTGTGGAAGTAAAATCGAAAGAAGCGGCTGAAGAAGTTCCTTTAGCACAGGCTATTTTTAAAGAGTTTGATTTTGCAACAGAAGTTTTCATTTCGGACAATTTTGTAGCGGTTACAAGAGATAATTCAGTTGAATGGCACCAGGTAATGATGACTGTTCGTGCACTTATCGCTGAATATCTTCAGAACGGAGGTGAAATTTCAAAAATAGAACCTCAGAAACATGAAAACCCTGTTGAGAAAATTATCAACAGAGATTATACTGAAGATGAGCAGAAAATTTCTGACATTTTAAATGAATATGTAGCTCCTGCTGTAGAAAATGATGGGGGAAAAATTTCTCTGATGGAATACGATCAGGAAAATAAAACGGCAAAAATGCTACTACAGGGTGCATGCTCCGGCTGCCCAAGCTCTACAGCTACTTTGAAAAACGGAATTGAAAATATCTTAAAACAATTTGTTCCGGACTTAGTAGAAAGAGTGGAAGCCGTAAACGGATAAAACTGCCAAAATGCCTCCCGGAAAAAAAATTGTGGTGATTATTGGAAGTGCTTCGGCAAATTCCAGCAATCAGAAGCTGATGGAACAGGTGCTTGAAAAGACAGACAATACGGACTTTCAGATGTATGCTGATCTATCTTTTCTTCCCCATTTTGATACAGAATTAACGGATAATCATACTCCTGAAGAAGTTCTGAAAATCAAAGAAGATATTAAAAACGCTTCAGGTGTTATATTTTCCACACCAGAATATATTTTCAGTATCCCGGGCAGATTGAAAAATCTTTTGGAGTGGTGTGTTTCTACAACTGTATTTTCAGAAAAACCAGTTGCTGTGATTACCGCTTCTGCCAGTGGAGAAAGAGGTCACGAAGAGTTATTATTAATTTTAAAAACTCTTGGCGCTGTAACAGATGATAAACATCAGGCATTAATAAAAGGGATAAAAGGTAAATTTGACGGCAATGGCTTACTGGAAAGTAATACCTTTGTCAAAGTATCAAAATTAGTAACAGATTTTATAAGTTCTGTTTCATAATTAAAATTTAGAATATTGAATAAGAAAGGAATTTTACTAGTCAACCTCGGATCACCGAGATCAACTTCTGTAAACGACGTAAAGGAATATCTTGATGAATTTCTGATGGATGAAAGGGTGATTGATTACCGTTGGATCTTTCGTGCACTTCTTGTACAGGGAATCATTCTGAAAACAAGACCTGCAAAATCTGCTGAAGCCTATAAAACAGTTTGGACAGATGAAGGTTCTCCGCTGATTGTTATTACTAAACAAATTCAGAAAAAACTTCAGAAAGTGGTAGATGTTCCTGTGGAAATCGGAATGAGATATGCGCAACCAAGCATTGAAGCTGGTATCCAGAAACTGGTTGATCAGGGAGTCACTGAAATTGTTCTTTTTCCATTATATCCTCAATATGCAATGAGTACCACGGAAACCGTGATTGAAAAGGCGGAAGAAGTGAGAAAAAAGAATTTTCCAACTATAAAGATCAATTATATTCAGCCTTTCTACAACAGGGATATTTATATCAACTGTCTTGCAGAAAGTATTAAAGAAAAGCTTCCTGAAAATTTTGATGCCTTGCAGTTTTCTTATCACGGAGTTCCGGAAAGACATATTTATAAGACAGATCCCACCAAGACCTGTAACCTTAACGACTGTTGTTCCAGAGAAGATAATCCAAGTCATCAGTTCTGCTATCGTCATCAATGTTATAAAACGACACAGCTTGTCATTGATAAATTGAATTTACCTAAAGAAAAAACGATTGTTTCATTCCAGTCAAGATTAGGAAAAGACAAGTGGATTGAACCATATACAGACGAAACCCTGGAAACCATTGGTAAAAAGGGAATAAAAAACCTGGCTGTTGTATGTCCGGCATTTGTTTCCGACTGCCTTGAGACCCTGGAAGAGATTTCAGTAGAAGGAAAAGAACAGTTTATGCATGGCGGCGGTGAAAACTTCCATTATATTCCATGTCTGAATGACGAAGATCGATGGATTGAAGTGGTAAAAATACTTTGTGAAGAAAAACTGAATGATTTTTATTTAGTTTAATTCTTTTAGTTAAAAATATACAAAAGGCCGCAAGTTAATTCTTGCGGCCTTTTTGTTGAATATATTAAAAAGTTTGGTGCTATTTTTTAATAAGGTTTCCTGCTTTCTCTCCGTTTACTAATACAATATATACTCCCGGAAGAATATTGGAAGGCAATTGGATGTTAAGCTTATTGGCTCCATCAGTCATTTCTACTTTCTCAGAAATTTCTTTCTTACCTGTAAGGCTTACCAGTTCTACAATTCCTTTTCCAGCTTTCCCTTCAAAATTGATGGTAAATCTGTCTGTTGCAGGATTTGGACTTATGGTGTACAGAGCTGTATCTGCGGCTGCCACTTTTCCTGCCGGAGAAGTTCCACCACCTACGCCTACAGCATTCCATGCATTGGTAACCTGGGTTACTTCATTACTGCCTGCTCCATACAGATCTGCTGCTGCCTGAAGAGAATAGGTTCTTGCATTTGCATAGGTAGAAGAAGAAGTAAGATAAGTCGTTAATGTTCTGTAAGCAATTGCTCCGGCTTTATCCAGACCAATTCCTGAAACATTATAGGCAAAACCTTTGTCATTTGTACCAGAACCTCCTGTAACCAGCAGATAATACCAGAAGTTAAGGACACCTGAATTGGTATGAACTCCACAATAATCATTAGACTGGCTTGGTGTAACACAACCGGAAGTTGTAGTAGTTTTCCAGTAGGTTCCCATATAGGTATCCGGCTGGCTATAAGCATTTGGATTCGCCATATTTCTGATCACGTAGTTGAAATCCTCCCCCAGTGTCCAGCTTGCCTGTGTAGGTCTTGCCCAACGCTCAATGGTATTTCCGAAGATATCTGAGAAACCTTCATTCAATGCTCCGGATTCTCTCTGATAAGCAAGATTAGCTGTTTTAGAAGTCAATCCGTGTGTAATCTCATGACCACATACATCTATTGCTGTCAAAGGTTTTCCACCATTTGTTGTTGAACTTCCATCACCATAAGTCATTCTGGAACCATCCCAAAATGCATTGAAATAGTTTGTAGAATAGTGAACATAAGATTTAATAGCAAAATTATTATTATCAATACTCTTACGTCCATATTTTGTATAGAAATAATCCACTGTCATTTCTGCTCCCCAATGCGCATCGGTAGCATATTGGTCTTTATTGGTGTTCACATTATTCCAGTTATTATCTGTATCTGTGAAGTCTACTGCAGAAGCATAGCTGGTTCCTTTTTTCAGGTTGTACGTTTCTACTGAAGTTCCTGCATTTCTTCCGGTTTCTCTTAAGCGATAGCTTCCGTTATAAGAATCTGTGGTGATGCTACGTGTTCCGCTATATCCGGTAACTGCTGTTCCCGGGGTATTTACTTCATGAATGATTGCATCTACTCCTAATACTTTTCCATTTTTAGCATCTACAAAAACATATTGTCTGCTTAATGGCTTCTCCGCATAGATATCAAATTTATATGCCAGCCTTAAATCATTCAGCTTATCATCATCAGGATCTGAATAATATACTAATTCACCTTTAGGAGCATAGCTTGCATTGGGATCGCCTGTTTCTTTTTTAAGAAAATCTTCCTCTTCTTTATTTTTCCATTTATAGGCGTCAGCACCTACGAAGGATAAAGCACTCTGCAATGCTGCATTTTCAGCAAGACCGGCACTTTTGTCAAGCCCTTTCGGAACTTTAACAACCCATTTTCCGGACTGTCCTACAATTTTACCGTCTTTTGTCTGAACAGCCATCATTCCGTATTCTACAGGAATATCATTAACGGTCTGTTGAAATCTTTGAGTTTCAAAACCCAATGCATCTTTTTCCAGCCCCAGTTTGCGAGCTTGTCCCGGAGAAAGTCTCTGAGAAGTTTCGTCAAATAAAACAGGAGTTCCCTGATACGCAGGTGCATTTTTTTCAAATCTCATAAATTCAGCATGTAGTCCGCTTTTACCCGGAACTAATTTCGATGGAGTGTTTTGTCCAAACACAAAAGAGCAGGCAGCAACGCTTGCCACTAAGATAAATTTAGTTTTCATATTAATATTGGTTGATTGTGGTAACGAATTTATAAACTTTTCACAATAAAACAACAAAAACAATGAGTAAAATTCAATTGATATTATAAATCAATAAATAAAACACAATAATGATTTTAAAAAAAAGAAAATTATTTAAATATAATTTTTCCACAATGTTAATTTCATGTTAAAAAAATTAATTAAAATCAAAATTTTGTGAATTAATATTTTTCACTATGCAGTGCATTATATTATAAGAAAATTAGTCATAATATGAGATTTGAGAGAGTAATTCTTTCAATAAGGACAAAAAAATAGGACTATCTTAAGAGACAGCCCTATTTTTTATGTATATTTTAAATTATAATTACTTAACGTTTATTCGCAATGGGTGTTCTGAATTCTCCATATCCCATTAACCCATCATAATTTCTTCCAAATGGTGCATAATAAAGAAACGCCTGATAAAGATTTTCTGTCTGCCAGAAGTTACCGTTTACTTCTCCAAAATTCAAACCGTTTCCATCTTTTGTTACCAAAACATAGTTATAAAAACCTTGTTTAAGGAATATTTTTGCCACATATTGTTTGGTAGAAGCATTATACTGCATTTGATTTTCCTTACTGGGTTTAAAATTATTAAATCCTCCCAACACATAAATTTCTTTATCCACAGGATCGGAATCCAAGTAGAAATGTACCCATGAATAATCCGCTTCTCTTTCTGCATCTCTCTCTCTTCCTAAGTCGTTCCTTCTGTAATACCATGCTCCATTGACATCGGGTTGGTACTGATAGTTTAAAGGAAATGCCCATACCGGATGTAGATACGTCTGGTTGACATCATCTTTTATTTCGGTAGCACGCACCATATCCGCGGCCATATTCATATTTTTATTATCGAAATAATAAAACTCATTATCCCCAGGAAAAACAAGATTCATCTGCTGGAACAAAACCTGATTTCCTAAAACACTGCTCGGTTTAAGATTGGATATCACCATATTCGGGTTGTTATTTTGCATCACATTCATGGTAATTGAATTAACATTGGAAGAAATATCTCCGCCTTTCGGCGAAACATTCACTTCTACCCTCTGATTAAGATTTGGATTTTTTGCGTCTGCAAATCTTGAAATATTCAAGCCCACGGATGTTACATCTTCCACCAGATAAAATCGTTTTTTGAACAGAGGCTGATCTGCCGAATCTTTGTAGACAATCAGTTCATAATTCCCTGAGACTTTCAGCTGGATTTTATCATTCGGGAAAACAAGTTTATAGTGGGTATAAGCCTGTAACGTATTGAAAGAATACTGAAACTGATCCAGCAGTGCATTCATACTTCCGGTAGCAAATTCTGTAAAAAACAGATTATCTTCATTCCAGTTTCTGTCATAATGTTTGAATGTGTATCTATAGATCTGACTGCCATTCGTAAGATCATCAAAGCCCAGAACCAGTTGTTCGCCTATCTTAATGACCGGAGTTTCATCATTGGTCTGAGGATTGAACAGCTGAACACTTTGGATATTTTGTCCAAAAACCAGTCCGCCCAAAGAAAGTAAGAGTATTCGCAAAGTTTTCATTATGACGAAGATAACGAAAAATAGCCATTTTCTTAATAATATCGTATTTTTGAATAAAAAATATTCAGATATGCTTCAGATTCAAGGTTTCGTATTCAACTTTGCGAGCGAAAACACTTATATCCTTTATAACGAAAATAAAAATGCCTGGTTAATTGATCCGGGAAATATGAATGCTCAGGAAACTCAGGCTATTGATAACTTCATTACTGAAAAAGGACTGAAGATTCGGAAAATACTCCTGACCCATGCTCATATTGATCATGTATTGGGACTTCAATGGGCTTTTGATAAATTTAACGTACCTGTGAATATGCATCAGGAAGACCAGGAAGTACTGGATATGCTTCAGGCAAGCGGGATGAGATTCGGAATGCAGATCAATCCGGTAAAAGTGAATGTAGAATATATAAAGGAAGGTGATGAGCTTGATCTGGATGGAGAAAAATTCAAAATATATCATGTTCCGGGACATTCTCCAGGAAGTGTTGTTTATCATAATGAAAATCAGAAATTCATGATTTCCGGTGATGTTCTTTTTGAAGGAAGTATCGGAAGAACAGATCTGTATAAAGGAAATTATGATCAGCTGATTGAAGGAATTAAATCAAAACTTTTCATTCTGGATAATGATACCCAGGTTTTCTCAGGACATGGAAATCCTACATCGATTGGTTTTGAGAAACAGTATAATCCGTTTTTAAAGTAAAAAGGTTTGAGGGATTGAATTGTACCAACCCCTGAAATCAAAACTTATTGGAGCTGTATTTGATCCCATCGGGATCAACTGTTAGTAGAAAAAATGAGGCACCGGTAAAATAGAGATCCGCAGGACCGACCTGTTAATCTATGACGTAAATATTGTTTTCAATATATTTATCCTCTTTATCGGACAGTACTAGTAATAAAAACAAAACCGTCAGAAATTCTGACGGTTTTGTTTTTATTAAGAAATAGAGTCTAGAAATCCAGTGTGATTGATGCTCTGGCAGCTGCTCCTATAATAGGTCTTGCCATGATGATTCCGTCTCCATTGGGCGATCCTGCTCTTGGGTCTCCTTCTGTAATACCAATAGTGTTAAAGATATTGGTACCATCTACTGCAAAGCGTATTCTTCCTAACTGGTAAGACATTCCCGCTCCAAATTCTGTAAAAGAAGGTAGGGTCTGTACATTCTTCTCATCCTGGAAACGTTTTCCATAATAATTCATACTTACATAGGCTCTCCATGACTTGGTAATGTTCACCGCCGGTGAGATATTAAAATAAAACTTTGGCATTCTTCTTACCACATTTCCTTCAAGTACACTTCCGGCTTCAAGGTTTTTATATTTCGGGCTTTGAACGGTTCCATTGAATGCAACTTCTAAAATATTATTGAATAAACGGGCATATCCTTCAAATTCAACTCCATAGTTTTGGGTATTCGCAAAAGTATTTTCAGATTTTCCATCAGAGAAGATATCTGTAAATGAAAGATTATTCAAGGTAGAATAGAATGGAATCACCGCTATGTCAAAGGTACGCGAGTAATATTTATATCCAACTTCTAACTGATTGGTGGTTACTGATTTTAAAGGTTTGTCAGGGTTTGGAGTGGAGAAATAGTTGTAATAAGCTTCTTCATTCGGAGATCTGAAACCGTTGGAGAAACGAGCATACACCGCATTCTCTCTGTTGATTTTATAATTGGCAGCTAATGTAAAGGAAACTTTATCCACATTAAAGTTCCAATAGGTGTATTTATTTCCCAATACACTCATATTATCATCAGCCGTCGTCGTGTTGAAACCATGAGTTCCATCAGTTGTTAATCCAGAATTATTTAAATTAGAAGTGGTGGTATTGGCAAAATTTCCTTTGTAATAATCATGGCTGTAACGAAGGCCTCCATTTACACTTAAAGCATCGGTAATGTTATAGTCTAAGTTTACATAAAGATCATTCAAACTTCCCTGAGTCTGAGTTCTTCTTTGCAAAAATGTCATATCCATCACACCATTGTAGGTTTTAGAGTATCCGTCATCAGACGGGCTCATAGACGGGTTTACCAGATTTAAAAGTTCAGGTCTGTCTGTAGCAGTTGCCAGAACATTACTCCAGTTCCAGTATTGCTGAGATTTCCAGTTGGATTTATAAAAACCAGCCGTAACATTTCCTTTGTCAAATTTATAACTGAATTGTAAATCATTCACAAAATTATTCATCTGTTTGTCGATTGCCCAGAATCCTAATTTTTGTACATACTCAGGATTAACAACAGCTCCGTTGCTTACGAGAGAATACTGATAATTGCTCATTCCAAGCCCACCATCTTTCACGGCATCAGTAGCATATTTAGAAGCTAGCTTTGGACCTCCTGCAGGAAAAATCCCCGTATAATTCATATTGATATTGGTGTATCTCGTTTTGTTTAAAACACTGAAATTATTTCCAAGATCATATTTAAACTCTGCACCCAATGCATCTACTTTCGGATGGATTCCATCTTCAAGATTTCTGTTGAAAAATCCACCTCCGGCCTGTGGAATATTCAGCTGGCTGATGGCTCTGTAACTATATGTTCCGTAATTAGGATCAAATCCCTGGAATCCTTTCAGTTTATTTCCGTTCTGGATTAAAGGAATCGGAAGGAAGAATGTATTTCTGTCATCCAGTTTTTTGTAATATACTTTTACATAGCCTTTATCAAAGACATATTTCAGATTCATTCTGATTTGCCCCCCATTATTGGCTTTGAAACCTGTTTTTCTGATTCCGTCATCTGTTCTGTAAAAACCACCGACATTAAAAAACAATTTATCCTGAACCAAAGCGCCTCCTACATTCACATCGGTACGCATCAATCCGTAGGTACTGGTTTCAAGTTTCGCCGTACCTCTGAAATCATTGGTTCCTTCTCTGGTAATAAAGTTGATCAGACCTCCAGGTGAATTTGTTGCAAAAATAGAACCTGACCCTCCTCTCAACGCTTCCATACGGTTGACAGAATTGTCTACACGGAAAAAGTTGTCAGCATTGGCAAACTGAAGTGCTCCGTCTTCGAAAACCGGAAGACCGTCTTCCTGTACCTGTACAAATTCATAAGCTCCTGCAGAAGGAATTCCTCTTGCGAAAAGGTTGTTTCCTACTTCACCACCTGAAGTTTCCACCGCAAATCCCGGAACTCTTTGCAATAAAGCAGCAGCACTGATCGGGTTCTGTTTCTGAATTTCTTTGGAGCTAAATGTGGAAATTGCTGTACTGGATTCTATTTTTTTCTTTGGATTTGAGTTTCCTGTAATGACAATCTGATCGATGGAAGAAACTTTTGCAGAATCCTGCGGTGTTTCCTGGGCATAAGCATTATTAAAGTATAACGTAGCTGTTGCGGCGATTAAAAAGATCGATTTTTTTTTCATAGCCTTATTTTTTATTGTTAGTTTCAGTTCTGTTGTAATTGTAAATACACTCCATTGGTCCAACCGAATCCGTCCTGATTAGGGTATTCCCCTCCGCCTGCTATTGTTTCTGTGTCTAATGCATTGTATTTTTCCATCAGCTTTCCGGTGTTTTTGTAGACCCTTTCTACATTGGAACACCAGTTGTTTTTAATTTTTTCTGCCAGCTCATCAAAGCCGTAATTTTTCATTGCTTTAAATCCTAACCATTGATAAGGAGCCCACGCATTGGGAAGATCCCACTGCTGACCCGAGTTTTTAGTTGTAGTAACAAGACCACCCTGGTAAAGAAACTTTTCAGCAACAGCTTTAGCAACTGCCTCAGCCTGCTCCTGATCTGCAATTCCAAGGAATAAAGGGTAAAGAGCAGCAATATGTTCAGACGGTGTTTTTGTGTTTTTTTTAGTGTGATAATCTTTATAATTGTTAGTATTTCCATCCCAGAAATAGTTATTGATCATCTGTCTTCGGCTTGCTGCTCTTTCTGAAAAATAATTTTCTTTTTCACTCAGATTCTGAAGTGCTGAAGATTTCGCCAAAGTCATTTCCAAATGCCACAAAAGACAGTTCAAATCAACCTGGGCAAGATTCAGCGTTTCTATTGTCTGTATATTTTCTCCGTCTGCAAACCATCGGCTGGAAAAATCCCAACCCGATTCACAGGCGCTTCTTATATTTCTGTAAAATTCATCACCTGAAGCTTTCTCATGATCTTCAATATCGATCAGATAACTTTCGGGCCGTGGTGTATTTTCTGCATCGTAATAACGGTTCAGGATATCTCCCTCTGTTGTTTTTACCACTCTTTTTACACTGGACCCGTTTTCAAGTCCTTCTTCCCCATTCATCCAGAAAGCATATTCTTTCTCCAGTGTTTCGTGGTATTTCACATAAATCTCCTTGTCTCCTGTCGTTTCGAAAAGAAGATCCAGCATTAATGAAAAGTAAGGAGGCTGCGATCTGCTCAGGAAGTGAGTTCTGCTTGCATTCGGAACAAATCCTATATTTTGGATCAGATAAGAACAGTTTTCAATAATGTTTTCCATCATTTCTACTCTTCCCGAAACCTGTAATCCTAGCATGATAAAATAACTGTCCCAATAGAAAAACTCATTAAAACGACCACCCGGAACGACATAAGGCTTTGGCAATTTTAAAAGGGTCCCTTTTTCTTCATATGCTGTACGGGTGAGTTCATCCCACAACTTTTCGATATGTTCACCAATAGGGAGCTGATCTTGTCTCTGAACAGAAACTCTTGCTCCTAAAAAGTCAAAATGAGTCATCACAAAATCTTTCAGATCAAAACCTTCCGTATTTTTGGATTGTTCATAATCCTCATTGATCTTTGCAATGGGAAAAAGAGGAACTGCATCCGTCATCATTTTCTGATCCTCAAAAATTTCAGATCTCTGTACATTATCAAACAGACTTTGAATTTCGTTTATATAAAGCTGATTACTCATTGTTATTTTTTAGGATTAATTTTTAATTTATTCATGAACACTGCCGAAGTGATCAGTAATGAAAGCGGAATCAGAGAAAGGTAAAATGCCCGCTGCCCGCTGAACTCCTGAAATACAAAACCGGTAATGATAGAACCTATCGTTCCCCCGATTGCTGAGAAAACAACGATCAATCCTGACATCGCACTGTGCAGATATTTAGGGATTGATGCCAGAATCACAGAATTAATGCTTGGATAAATTGGTGCCAGCAAACCTCCCATCAAAGGAAATAAATACACGACCAAAGGAGCATTCAACCAGTTTGTATTTGTATCAATATGAATATTATGGGTCAAGGGCAAAACCAGCAATAAACTGATAGCAAAACCTACCACACAGAAAGAGACTACATAGATCCAGCTGAATTTTTTAGAGAAGAATCCCGATAAAAATCTTCCCAAAGCAAAAGCTCCCGCTAAAACCGCTCCCGCCTGAATACTCATAGAGGTAGGCACTTTTAAAATCTCTTTATAAAATGTGGGCGTCCACGTTTGAAAGCTCTGCTCTACCAATACAAAAAGGAAAGCGCATAATAAAAAACATAATACTTTTTTATAGCTGAATAAGCTTACACTATTTTTTAAATCTCCCAAGAGATCTGTTTTATCACTTTTAGCTTCCTGTTCGTTCAGTTTTGAAAAGAATAAAAATAAAAAAGACAAACTTGAAAGTCCTCCCAGCACCCAATACACATTCAGCCATTCAGTAGATTTCGGATTATGATCATCTATATATAAACTGAATAAAACATTTCCAGCCAGTACTCCGATCATAAAAAACCCTTCCAGAAATCCCATAAAACTGGAATGTTCTTTATCTGTTTCCGTTACCAGCCCGATAGAAGTAAAAACCGATATTTTGATTAATGCAAATGAAACTCCTACGGTTGCAAATAGTAACTTGAATACCCAGAAGTCATTGGTAAAAGGCATTACAAAACACATGCAGCTTACCAGCAATAAAGCAATCAGCATTGATTTTTTGATTCCTATCTTCGGAAGAAATGAAGCCAGAATGAAAGAACATATGGCGATTGGAAGATCTTTGAAGCCTTCCAGAACGCTTGCCGAAGATTTTGAAATCCCAAAATTCTGCTGTACCTGTAGAATGACTGTTCCTACAGAATTCAGAAGAATGGCAAAGACAAAATAGTTTAAAAATAAAACGGCCTTGATGTTAAGATTTTTCATTCAGGTGATTTCTTGTTGGCTAAGATAGAAGCATTTCTGTTAACGATAATTTAACACAGTAAATCAATATTTGAACTATATTAATATATTTAGTATTTTTAGTGAATAAATATGATTAATTAGATGAAAGTTACTTTTGAAAGGGTAATCCCTAATGAAAAGAGCTCATTCCGCACCATTCATAATAATTCTCCCATTTCAGAATTCAAATGGGAGTATCATTATCATCCCGAAATTGAGCTGGTATGTGTTATTTCCGGGAATGGAACCCGTCACGTGGGTTATCATAAAAGTAATTATACGAACGGAGATCTGGTATTAATCGGGTCCAATATTCCCCACTCCGGATTCGGTCTGAATTCTATTGATCCGCATGAAGAAATTGTACTTCAGTTCAAAGAAGAAATCCTTCAGTTTCCCGAGCAGGAAGTAGAATCGAGATCTATTAAAAACCTGTTGGAACTTTCAAAGTACGGGATTCATTTTCATCATAAAGTAAAAAAGGTAATGCTTCCCAGGCTGAAACTGATGCTGGAATCAGAAGGCTATAAAAGATACTTATTGCTGTTGGAAATTCTTTTTGAACTTTCAAAATGTGAGGATTATGATCTTTTAAACAAGGAAATCATGCCCTACACCATTATTTCTAAAAATAAAACCCGTCTTGAGAATATATTTACCTATGTAGAACATCATTACGACAAGGAAATTGATATTGAAGAAGTAGCAAAACTAGCTAACCTGACTTTACCAGCTTTCTGTAATTTCTTTAAAAAAGCAACCCAGATTACGTTTACAGAGTTTGTGAACCGCTATAGAATTAATAAAGCCTGTCTGCTGATGGCGCAGGACAGATCTATTTCAGAATGCAGCTACCAGTGTGGCTTTAATAATGTGACCTATTTTAACAGGATGTTTAAAAAATATACGGGGAAGACTCCTTCAGAATTTATCAGGAATTATTCTCATAGCAATGTTAATGTAGATATAAAGACTGAAAAGGAGACTAAAGCTAAAATAAGTTTTTAATAGAAGACTTCTACCAGAGTGACAGACTGTGTGGATAATAGGTGAACTATGTTGCAAGAAACAAAAAAGCCACTCCAAAAGAGCAGCTTTGTATTATTGAGTAATAATTAGTGATTATCTAAAATTATTTCCATTTAATATTGCATCCCATGCTAGGTCTCTGAATTTCTTCCTGAGGTTCTCCAGCCAAAAGATTTTCAAAAGCAATAATCAGATCTTCTCCGGTTACATCTTTATTATTTCCAGGTCTTGAATCATCCATCTGACCTCTGTATACAAGGTCAAGCTTATCATCAAAGAAATAAAAATCCGGTGTACAAGCTGCATCATAAGCTTTTGCTACTGCCTGGCTTTCATCAAACAGATAAGGGAAATCAAATCTTCTTTCAATCTGGAATTCGATCATTTTTTCCGGAGAGTCTGCCGGATATTTTTCAATATCATTCGCATTGATGGCGATGAATTCAATTCCACGCTCGTTATAATCTTCGTACAATTCATTGATCTTATCAATCACATGAAGAACAAACGGACAATGGTTGCACATAAAGATCACCAAAGTACCTTTTTCTCCTTTCAGCTCTTCCAAAGACTGAAGTTCATTCGTTTTTGACGGGTTAGGAAGTTCAAAAAACGGAGCTTTTGTTCCTAATGCCAGCATATTTGAGGGAGTATTCATATCCTTATTTCTTTACCGGCAAAGATAATTATTTCTTTTGTTAATTAGGAAGAAGACATTTTCATTTTTAATAGGTAAGGAAGCTGGAGGATGAAGATTGTTAGCCCTCAAAAATAGTTATAGTCAAATTCTATTATTATATTATTTACCTTCAAAATAACTTCCAGCACCCATTCTTCCAGCTTCCAGCCTTTAATTAATCTTCTTTAAAAAGCAGACGAACCTATAAAACTTACAATATCCCTTGGAAGTTATATTAAAAAGTTTGTAGTTTTGCTAACGCTGTTAGTAAATAAAAATCATGGGTCTACATGAACGCCGTCAACGAGAAAAAGAATCCATCCGTGCAAATATTTTGCAGGCTGCTTTTACGTTGGCTAAAACTGAAGGCTGGGGTTCGCTTTCTATGCGCAAGATAGCAGATGCTATTGAGTATAGCGCTCCCGTTGTATATGATTATTTTGAAAATAAAGAAGCTATTCTATTTGAAATTTCTTTAGATGGCTTTCATAAGTTACACATTGAACTGTTAAAAGCTCAGCAGAAGCACGATACTCCGGAAGAGCAGCTTGTTGCCATTGTGGATGCGTACTGGAACTTTGCTTTTAAAAATAAGGAATATTACCAGCTTATGTTTGGTCTTGGAATGCAATGTTGTGGAAAAGGACAGATGAAAAAAGAATTCTCATCATTCCAGGAACTTATTTATGAATGTACTTATGAGATTATAAAGAAAAACGGATCCAATCCGGACAATGCCTGTCATATGTCTCATGCTCTGTTTTCTGCCGTACATGGAATGATCTCTATTATGATGATGCGTACAGCTGATATCCCTTCAACAATGAATAAAACGACTTTGGACGAAACTGTTTCGGCTTTTATTAAGTCTTTATAGATTTTTTTTGAATTAAAAATTAACACCGTTAGGAAAATTAACACTGAATTAATATATATATTTCCTGTTAATCCTGACTAAAAACTCAAACATTTATGAAGCCATTCATTATTTTAAGTTGTTAAAATTAGTGATTTTTGTCTACTAATTAACACTGTTAGTAAAATTAACACACCTTACACCATCATTATACACTTCAATACATTAAAAAAATTTCAATTATGGAAGCAATCGACCTCATCGGACATTAAAAATTCTGTAATTTTTTTTGAACAAATCATTAACACTGTTAGGAAAAAATACAGCATTTATCAAAACATTTTTTTACTTACCTCTAACACTTCATTAAAAAAATTAAACCAACAATGAAATTACCTGGAAAAACAAGGTTTATTGTACTTATTGCAAGTATAATTCTTTTACAGAGCTGCACAAAAGCCGCAGAAGGAACCAATGCCGCACCTCCAGCTCCAGAACTTCCGGTTTATACCGTTATCACCTCACCCGCTACTACATATCAGGAATTCCCAACTGCTTTGGAAGGGAAAAACAACGTAGAAATCAGATCTCAGGTAGATGGATACCTTGACAGAATCTACGTAGAAGAAGGAGCATATGTAAGAGCAGGACAACCGTTATTCAAAATAGATTCAAGAAGTTATGGCGAACAGATGAATATGGCTCAGGCTAATCTTCAGGCGGCCAATGCCAATATTCAAAAAGCAAGAGTAGAAGTAGACAGACTTCAGCCGCTGGTGGCTGCCAAAGTAGTTTCTGATGTACAGCTTAAAACCGCAAAAGCCAATTATGAAGCGGCTGTAGCAGCAGCTGCACAAGCGAGAGCCTCTGTAGGAAGCGCCAGAATCAACGTAGGATTTACAACCATTACAGCTCCTGTAAGCGGCTATATAGGAAGAATTCCTTACAAAAAAGGAAGTCTGATTTCAAGAACAGATGTGAATCCATTGACATTACTATCTGATATCAGTGAAATCTATGCCTATTTCTCTCTGAGTGAACTTGATTTCATTGCTTTCCAGAATAAATATCCGGGAGCAAGCTTAGAAGAAAAACTGAAAAATATGCCCATGGTAGATCTAGTGATTGCCGACAACAGTACTTACCCTGAAAAAGGAAGATTAAGCATTGTAGACGGCCAGTTTGACAAAACTACCGGAGCCATCAGTGTACGTGCCGTTTTTCCTAATGCCAACGGAACTTTAAGAACCGGAAATACAGGAAGAGTACGTATGCCACAGCTGATTTCTAATGCAGTCGTAATTCCTCAGGAATCAACCTTCGAAATTCAGGATAAAACCTATGTTTATGTAATGGGTAAAGACCAGAAGGTAACCGGGAGACCGATCAAAATATCAGGAAAAACGGATAGCTATTATTTTATTTCTGAAGGGCTTAAGCCTGGAGAAAAAATTGTATTCACGGGAATTGGAAACCTGAAAGACGGTGCTTCCATCAAGCCGAAAAATATTTCTTCGGACAGCTTGTTAAAAGCAAAACCATTATAGTTCTTTCCGAATACAGAAGACTTAAAAAAATAAACTTCTTATGTTAAAACAATTTATAGAAAGACCAGTCCTTTCAACGGTCATCTCCATAATACTCTTATTATTGGGAGCTTTGTCTCTCTTTAATCTACCGATTGCCCTTTTCCCGGACATCGCTCCACCAAGCGTTCAGGTAACGGCATTCTACCCTGGAGCCAATGCTGAGGTCGTAGCCCGTTCGGTAGCCACTCCTATTGAGGAAGCTGTAAACGGAGTTGAGAACATGACTTATATGACCTCAAACTCCAGTAACGACGGTACCATGACCCTGAGTGTTTTCTTCAAACAGGGTGCCGATGCAGACAATGCGGCAGTAAACGTACAGAACCGTGTATCGAAAGCGATGAGCCAGCTGCCTCAGGAAGTGGTACAGGCCGGGATCTCAACCCAGAAGGTTCAGAACAGTATGATTATGTTCATGGGACTGACCAGTGAAGATGCAAAACAATATGATGAATTATTCCTTCAAAACTATCTGAAGATCAATGTTATTCCACAGATACAGCGTATTCCGGGGGTAGCACAGGCTCAGGTATTCGGGACAAGGGATTATTCCATGAGAATCTGGCTGAAACCGGATCGTCTGGCAGCCAATAATCTTTCGCCTCAGGAAGTTTTGGGAGCCATTAAAGACCACAACCTTGAAGCTGCTCCGGGCCGTCTTGGACAGGGAAGTAAGGAAACCTACGAGTATATCCTTAAATATAAAGGAAAACTGAATAAGGGTGAAGACTATGAAAACATCGCCATCAAAGCAAACAGTGATGGATCTTTCTTAAGATTAAAAGATGTTGCAAGAGTAGAATTCGGTTCTTATACCTATACTGCGACCAACAGGGTAGACGGAAAACCGGTTGCCGGATTTGCTATCCTGCAGACAGCCGGATCCAATGCCAACGAAATCCTTACGGAAATTGAAAAGCAGGTGAAAGTAATGGAAACCACTCTTCCAAAAGGAGTGAAGCCAATCATCATGTACAACTCTAAAGACTTCCTGGATGCTTCTATCCATCAGGTTGTGGAAACACTTGTTATCGCCTTCATCTTGGTATTTATTGTAGTATTTATTTTCCTTCAGGATTTCAGATCTACCTTAATTCCGGCTATTGCCGTACCCGTTGCGATTATAGGAACCTTCTTCTTCCTGCAGTTATTTGGTTTCAGTATCAATATGCTTACGTTATTTGCATTGGTACTCGCCATTGGTATTGTAGTGGATGATGCCATTGTGGTGGTGGAAGCCGTCCATTCTAAAATGGAACAGACAGGAATGCCTGTAGAGCATGCTACCATGCACTCGATGAGTGAAATTTCAGGAGCCATTATTTCCATTACACTGGTAATGTGTGCCGTGTTTATTCCGGTTGGTTTCATGCAGGGGCCTGCAGGAGTTTTCTACAGACAGTTTGCTTTCACATTGGCGATTGCGATTTTAATTTCAGCGGTTAATGCATTAACATTGAGCCCTGCATTATGTGCGATGTTCTTAAATGATCCTCAGGGAGAACATGGGGAGCACGGTCATAAAAAAGGTTTTGGAGCAAGGTTCTTCAATGCTTTCAATGCGAGCTTCAACAGCATGACCAGAAAATATATTTACAGCCTTAAGTTTTTAATTAAAAACAAATGGGTTGCGATAGGAGGTCTTGTTATCATCACAGCAGCAAGTGTATTTTTAATCAAGAAAGCGCCGTCAGGATTCATTCCTACGGAAGACCAGGGATTCGTATTATATGCAGTGAATACTCCTCCGGGAAGTTCACTGGAAAGAACCCACAGAGCTACGGCTCAAATTGATAAAATTATCAACGGTGAAAAAGCAACCAACCACCTTTGGGTAGCGGACGGGATGAACTTCATCAGTAATGCCAACGCATCTCCCTATTCTGCAGGTTTCATCAAGCTTAAAGATTATGACAAGCGTGGTGAAATGAAAGATCCCGATCAGATTGCAGCAACGTTGACAGGTAAGGTAAGTCAGGTGAAAGATGCCCACGCATTCTTCTTCAACTTCCCTACTGTACAAGGTTTCGGTAACGTTTCCGGATTTGAATTCATGCTTCAGGACAAAACGAATGGTTCTTTTGAACAGTTGGGAACAACCACTCAGCAGTTTATCGGAGAGCTTATGAAAAGACCTGAAATTGCTTTTGCCTTCACAACGTATGCCGCAGGAAACCCTCAGTATACTATTGATGTGGATACTGATAAAGCTAACCAGCTGGGCGTTTCTGTAACAGAACTGATGCAGACCATGCAGATTTATTTCGGAAGCAGCTTTGTATCAGATTTCAACAGATTCGGGAAGTATTACAGAGTAATGGCTCAGGCAGATATTCCTTACCGTACGGATGTTAATTCACTCGAAGGAATCTATGTAAAAAATAAATCGGGAGAAATGGTTCCTGCCAAAACTCTGGTTACTCTAAAAAGATCTTTCGGTCCTGAAACAGTAACAAGAAATAACCTTTTCAATGCTGTTACGATTAACGGAACTCCGAAACCTGGTTACAGTACCGGAGATGCCATCAAAGCGGTTGAAGAGGTTGCTCAACAGTCACTCCCAAGAGGATATGGATATGAGTGGACAGGGATTACCCGTGAAGAAATTAAAACAAGCGGACAGACTGCCTTTATTTTCTTCTTAAGTATTCTATTCGTTTACTTCTTACTGGCAGCTCAATATGAAAGTTATATCCTTCCTTTTGCGATTATTCTTACCATTCCTACAGGTATTTTCGGAGTATTTGCCTTCACAGGATTAGCAGGAATTGATAACAATATTTACGTTCAGGTAGGATTGATCATGCTTGTGGGACTATTGGCTAAGAATGCCATCCTGATTGTAGAATTTGCTGTACAGAGAAGAAAGGCAGGTAAAACACTGATAGAATCTGCACTTCAGGCATCAAGATTACGTTTAAGACCGATCTTAATGACCTCTTTTGCCTTCATCGTGGGAATGCTTCCACTGGTATGGACGCAAGGTGCTTCTTCAAAAGGAAACCACTCTATCGGTTACAGTACCGTAGGAGGAATGCTTACAGGGGTAATCTTCGGGATCTTTATCATTCCGGTAATGTATGTAGTGTTCCAGTACCTGCATGAAAAAATGCCAAGCAGAAAAAAGAAAAGACTTCTGAAAAAACAAATGGAGGAAGAACTTTTAGCTGCTAGTCACTAATAAAAAAATGAATGACAAAAACTTAGAGAAAATTTTAAGATCATAGGTTTACCTATTTACCTGCCTGTTCTTAATGGTTTTAAAAACTAACTATTTTCTCCTACTAAAGAAATTTTTGCATCAACAGAAACCTCTCTAAGTTTTGTCTTCAATTAAAAGTTTAAAAACTATGAAACGAGTAAAAAATATTATTCTAACATTTGTGCTGGCCATCGGCTCTGTTTCGTGTGTGTCTAAACTGGCCTACACGGAGCCTGAGCTTCCACTTCCGGAAAAGTTCCAGTACACTGCCACTGCAGACACAGCCAGTATAGCTAACCTGGAGTGGAAACAGTTTTTCAGTGATCCTATTTTACAGGGACTGATTGAAAAAGGAATTAAAAATAATTATGATCTTCAGATTGCCTTAAAGCAGGTGGCTGCTTCACAGGAAAAACTGAAACAGGCAAAATATATGCAGTATCCGGATGTTGGGTTCGGAGTAAGCGGACAGATTTCAAGACCATCCAAAAACAGCATGAACGGGCAAAGCTTAAATTTATTTTTAGGTTCAAGCCATGTTGAAGACTATAACGCAGCCTTCAATCTTTCATGGGAAGCAGATATCTGGGGAAAAATCAAAAACCAGCAGGAAGTTTCAAGAATGCAGTATCTTCAGACGTATGAAGGTTCAAAAGCAGTTCAGACTCAGGTAGTAGCAGCTATTGCACAAGGGTATTATAATTTGTTAATGCTTGACAGACAATTGGCTATTGCAAAATCCAACCTGGAACTGACCAGCAATACCCTTTTAATGACCCAAAAAATGTGGGAAAGCGGCGATAATACTTCTTTGGGAGTTCAGCAGGCCGCAGCACAGAAACAGGCTACAGAACTTCTGATAGCCCAGCTGGAGCAGAATATTGCCATCCAGGAAAATGCACTGAGTATTCTGGTTGGAGAACTTCCCAATAAAGTCGACAGAACCATTGAAATGTCTGATACTTCACTGCCTCAAAACATTACTGCAGGACTTCCGGCAGCTATGGTAAGCAGAAGACCAGACGTTCGTCAGCAGGAACTGGTTTTATTAGAATCCAATGCGATGGTAGGAATTGCTCAGGCAAATATGTATCCTGCATTGAAAATTACTGCGAATGGTGGAGTAAATTCATTCAAATTTGATAACTGGTTCCAGATTCCGGCTTCGTTATTCGGATCGGTTTTAGGAGGAATTACCCAGCCTATTTTTCAGAAAAGACAATTGAAAACAGATCTGGAAGTAGCCAAAATTCAAAGAGAAAAAAATGTACTTGCATTCCGTCAATCAGTATTAAATGCCGTGGGAGAAATTTCTGATGCTTTGGTTTCCAATGAAAACTTAAAAGTTCAGGAACAAAAAGCGACAGAACAGGCAACTACACTAAAAGATGGAATTAAAAGTGCACAACTTCTTTACAAAGGAGGTTCAGCCAATTACCTGGAAGTGATTACAGCACAGGGGAATTCCCTACAGGCAGAGTTGAATCTGGCTTCCATAAAAAGACAGAGATTAAGCAGCATTGTAGATTTATACAGAGCTTTAGGCGGCGGTTGGAAGTAGTAAATTAAATTATATTTGTTTTAATATGCGGTTCTTTTCAGAGCCGCATTTTTTGTATTGTTTCTGTTTATCTACAATATGAATTTAAACTTGGATTCCTAAGGAATGACACAGTGTATGGATAAATGAAGCGTCCGGTTTGTCATTCTGAATGGAACAAAGTGGAATGAAGAATCTTTAAAAACAATCGATGAGATTCTTCCTTCGTCAGAATGACAAACTAAGTGCTTAATTTATTCCTGAAATTGCTCAGCAATCCATTTTAACAGAGCCTCAAAGTCTTTCTGAGAATATCCCAACTGTAAATAATGAATATCGTCCGCCTTTCTGTACCATGTCAATTGGCGTTTTGCATATCTGCGGCTGTTCTTTTTAATTTCCGAAACCGCAAAATCAAGATCCCATTCTCCATCAAAATATTTGAACAGTTCAGCGTAACCTACAGTATTCAAAGCTGTCAACCCTTTGAATTTCTCAAGACTTTTCACCTCATCCAGCAAGCCGTTCTCCATCATGATATCCACTCTGCGGTTAATTCTTTCATATAATTCTTCCCTTGGAGCTTCTATCCCGATTCTGATGACATTAAAATCTCTTCCATTTTGAGAAACCGAAATATGTTCAGAATATTTTTTATCCGTCTGCCAGATAATATCAATAGCTCTCAACAGCCTGCGGTGATTGTGAATATCCACCACACTGAAATATTCAGGATCCAGTTCTTTTAAAATCTCCTGAAGTTTTTCTATTCCCTCCTGCTCCATCATATTTTGAAGCTTTTCCTGGTTTTCAGCATTGGCTTCCGGAAGATCATGCAGACCTTCTATCACCGCTTTTTCATACATCATGCTTCCTCCAACAAGAATTACCGTGTCATGAGCAGTAAAAAGTTCATTGAGTTTCTGAAGAGCATCTTCTTCATACTGCCCGATAGAATAATACTCTTCCACTGAAAGATTTCCAATAAAATGATGAGGTGCCTGCCCCAGTTCTTCTTCCGAAGGGGCTGCCGTTCCTATTTTCATTTCTTTAAAAAACTGACGGGAATCACAGGAAATAATCTCCGTATTGAAATGTTTCGCCAAATCAATTGCCAATCTCGTTTTTCCAATTCCGGTGGGTCCTACTACAGAAATTAAATTTTTCTTTTTCACAGCGCTAATTTACGAAAATGGGTTTATTTAATTTGCTGGAAGATGGAAGCCTGAGGTTGGAGGTTAATTAAATCTCATTATATATTTACAACAACCTTCCAGCTTCTCGCCTCCATCTTCCAGCCATTCAACATTAGTTAAACTATAGACTTAAATGTTTATCTTTGTAGAACAATAAAAAACTATGATTTTATCAATGACCGGATTCGGTAGAGCCGAAGATGTTTTTGAAGGAAAAAAAATTACTATTGATATTAAATCTCTGAACAGCAAGAGCTTTGATTTAAATATTAAAATTCCTTTACGTTATAAAGAAAAAGAATTTGAAATCAGAAAAATTCTTAACGATAGAATTATCCGTGGAAAAGTAGACTGCTACGTTAATATCGAGAATCTTGAAGAGTCCAACGATGTAAAAATCAATAAAAACTTAATTGACTCTTATATTAACGAACTTAAAAACATAGCTTCTGACGGTCCCAATTTCGAATACCTTAAAATGGCAGTAAGACTTCCTGATGCCATCACTTCAAGACCTGACGAATTAACGGAAGGTGAATGGGAAGCTCTGGCTAAGATTGTCAATAATGCCGTAGACAGATTCGAAGAATTCAGAAGAACTGAGGGTGGTATCTTACACGAAGAACTCAACAGAAATATTCAGAATATCGACAAATATCTTAGCGAAGTGATTCCTTTTGAAGAAGAAAGAATTGTAAGCGTGAAAGAACGTTATCAGAAATCTTTGAAAGAATTTGAAAATGTTGATGAAACACGTTTCTATCAGGAAATGGCCTATTTCACTGAAAAACTTGATATTTCTGAAGAAAAGGTAAGACTTGCCCAACACCTGAAATATTATAAAGAAGTAATGGACAATGAATCTTTCAACGGAAAAAAACTGGGATTTATTTCTCAGGAAATCGGAAGAGAAATCAATACACTGGGTTCTAAAGCCAATCACGCAGAAATCCAGAAACTGGTGGTAATGATGAAAGACGACCTTGAAAAAATAAAAGAACAAACGTTAAACGTATTGTAATGATAGATACGAGGTGCGAGTTGTGTGGTTGTTATTTCTAATAATGGAACACCAAACTCGAAACCCGTAACCCGAAACCCAAAAAAATGGATAAAGTAATTATATTTTCAGCACCATCAGGGAGCGGAAAAACTACATTGGTAAAGCATTCACTGGAGACATTTCCTCAACTGGAATTTTCAATCTCATGTACGACAAGACAGCCAAGAGGAAGTGAAGTACATGCCGTAGATTATCATTTTCTGACACCGGAGGAGTTCAGACAGAAAATTTCCGAAGATGCTTTTGTAGAATATGAAGAAGTTTATACTGACAAATATTACGGTACTTTAAAATCTGAAGTGGAGAAAATCTGGAATCAGGGAAAAGTAGTTATTTTTGATGTAGATGTAAAAGGAGGAATTTCGTTAAAAAAATATTTCGGTGATAAAGCGCTGTCTATTTTTATAGAACCGCCTTCCATTGAAGAATTGGAACGAAGATTGATCTCCAGAAACACAGATGATGCAGAAACCATAAAAACCCGTGTCGCAAAGGCAGAAGAAGAAATGACCTACGCCAGCGGGTTTGACAAGATCGTGATTAATGAAGATCTTGATGCAGCTAAAAAAGAAATAGAAAGTTTAATAAAAAGTTTTATCAGTAATTAATGGCTGGAAGATGGAAGAAGGAGGATGGGAGTAAAATACTACACTCAAAATCTAACTTCTAATTTCTAACCTCTAGCTTCTGATCATAAAAAATTGAGGTTGATATGAGTACCGAAACATTAGAAAAAGCTAAATCTGCAATTCCTGTCAGAGGATTTCTGGATATAAAAGATATTGCTATTCCTCAGGGTGAAGAATTGGTGAAGGCCATTCTCAAACTAAAAGAAGAAAAAAATGCGGTTATTCTTGCCCATTATTACCAGCCCGGAGAAATTCAGGACATCGCAGATTTCCTTGGAGATTCTTTACAGTTGGCAAGACAGGCTAAAGATACCAATGCTGACATGATTGTATTCTGTGGAGTACATTTCATGGCAGAAGCCGCAAAAATTCTTAATCCAACTAAAAAAGTAGTTCTTCCTGATACCATGGCCGGATGCTCTCTGGCAGATGGTTGTTCCGGAGAAGGACTGAGAAAAATGCGTGAGCAGCACCCGAATGCTTTAATTGCCACTTACATCAACTGTAATGCAGAAACTAAAGCTGAAAGTGATATTATCGTTACAAGTTCAAACGCTGAAACAGTGATTGAAGCACTTCCGAAAGACAGACCCATCATTTTTGCACCTGACAAAAACCTGGGAAGATACCTTTCTAAGAAAACAGGCCGCGATATGATCCTTTGGGATGGAAGCTGTGTGGTACACGAAGCATTTTCAATGGAAAGAATTGCCCAGCAATTGGCTGACAATCCGGATGCAAAACTGATTGCACACCCTGAAAGCGAAGAAGCAGTTTTAAAACTGGCCCATTTTATCGGTTCCACTTCTGCCCTTTTGAACTATGTAGAAAAAGATGACTGCCAGAAATTCATCATCGCTACAGAAGAAGGAATTCTTCACGAAATGAGAAAACGTGCGCCTCACAAGGAACTGATTCCTGCATTGGTTTTTGATGAAAGCTGTAATTGTTCAGAATGTTTCTATATGAAACGTAATACCATGGAAAAGCTGTATTTATGTATGAAATATGAGCTTCCAGAAATTCTTATCGACGAAGAATTAAGATTAAAAGCATTAAAACCTATTGAAGCGATGCTTGATCTTTCCAAAAGCATAAAATAATTTTTTTATCACGAATATTTATTATATTTAAAACTTAAACTAATAATAAATATGAAAAATCTAAAAAAATTAGACAGAAGAAGTCTTAAAAATGTAAACGGAGGAAGTAACATATGTAACTTAAACTGCGAAATACATGAAACCTGCGGAGCGGGATGTAATGGAGAATTAATCTGCGTACCCAGAGGAATGTATATTCCGGATAACTGTTAAAAAATAAAGCACTGTTTTTACAGTGCTTTTTTATTTTTATTATGCAGTGATTGCAACAAAGCAATCTGCACTCACAACAACGCACATTCTGCAATTTTCGGACAATGTCCAATATGCATCGCACGAAGGATCACTGGAAGAGCCTGGTCCAAAAACCAGATGGGTAGGACAACCATCACAACTTGATATACCAGCACCTTTCATTTGTTCCAAATCTCTTCTGTTCAGTTTCTTTAATTTTTTCATAAAGTCAAATTATCTTTTAAGAAACTCCTCCGTCCACACATTCCATACTTACCAGAACACACATCTTGCAGTGGTCAGGAAGTCCCTGATAAGCAGAGCATGGATATTGATATTCAGGTCCATCTCCAAACGTAGCATTTTGAGGACACCCTGCACATCTTGAAGGACCTGCTGCTCCATTTAATTGTTCAAGTTCTTTTCTGTTTAATTTTTTTAGATTTTTCATAGTAGTTTTAAATTAAATTTTGATTTTATGTTCTTATAACAAATTGATGGTTTTTACATACTATTTTTCTAGCCTTCGAGAACCATACAGCTGCCTGGAATGGATGGATCATAAGGAAAAAGATAAAGACAAACTTTACGTCCTTTGAGATCTGTGCATATTGCACAACCTTTCGGTCCACAATCAAGATCTACCGCACAGCTGTCTCCTGTCCCTCCAATGATAGCTCTTAAGCTTTCTCTGTTTAATTTTTTTGAATTTTTCATAGTACTTTAATTTTTAAATTGAGTTTAGTCTATTCAATACTACAGCATTGGTGCATAGCAGGTTCCTCCCGGCTTCAGCCAGCATCCCCAATTCCCGCCTCCACGGAAACAAACAAACTGCTCGCCTCCACAGGCTTCAATCTGAATATCAGTGAAACCACCTTTGATGTTCTTCTTGTCTTCCCTTGATAATTTTTTAATTGTTTTCATATGGTAATAATTTTGGTATTCTGTAATAATGAATTCATGATGTAAATCAGTAAGGACCAAAGCATTCAAAGCTTACTAACACTCTTCCTTTACAGCACTCAGGTAATGCATAATAATCAGCACATGACCTTGGCTCGCCTGGTCCGTATGGGCCGGCAGGACAATTCTCAAAACAGTTATTCACATCTCCTCCACTGATTGATTTCAGATTTTTTCGGTTTAATTTCTTAAAATTTTTCATGATTAATTTCTTATTAGTTAATATTATAAATGTAACATTTTTAATCAATTACACCAAAATATATCTCATAAAAAGGAAATATAATTTTATTTTGTTAAAAACTTGTCTGTTTCAAAATTATTTGTACATTTGTTCTGTTACAATGAATTTTTTAAGAAACATATCTGATATTTCTGCTCTGAAATCACTTATTTCAGGCATATCTTCTGTTTCTACATTCGGCACTACAACAATTACCCCATAACGGGGTAGATTTTCACATATTATTCCCGGTACCCGTACTCTTTTTTTCAAAGAGTAACCATTTCTATTTACCCAACTTCAAAAAATAATTGATGAAAGTTTTAAAATTCGGCGGAACATCAGTCGCCCATTCTCAGAATATATTACTGGTGGAAAAAATCATACAAAGAGAATCTTTAAAGAGCAAAGTTGTTGTTATTGTATCAGCACTTCATGGTGTTACTGACCAACTGATTAAAGCTGCGGAATATGCTTCTGTAAAAGATGAAAATTATATTCAAACGGTTCAAAATCTTGAAGAAAAACACATAAATCTGGTAAAAGAACTTTTTCCAATCGCAGAACAAAGTTCATGGTTAAGTTTTGTAAAAAAACATTTTAATGATATCGAAGAGCTCTGCAACGGAATTGCTGTTCTTGGTGAATTGACAGACAGAATTAAAGATAAAATTGCTTCTTACGGAGAATTTCTGTCTTCAAATATTATTGCAGCAAGACTCCAACAAGAAAAATTAGATTGTATATGGATGAATTCTGCAGAGCTGATCAGAACAGACAGTAATTTCACCAATGCAAAAGTAAATTTTAAATGGACTGATATTAACATTGTCAATTTCCTGAGTAAAACCCCCAACCGCATTATTTTAGGACCTGGGTTTATTGCTCATGATGAAAAAAATAATACAACCACATTAGGAAGAGGAGGTTCCGATTATACTGCTTCTATTATGGCGGCGGCCGTTGATGCAGAAGAACTTCAGATCTGGACAGATGTAAGTGGGATGATGACTGCTGACCCACGTCTGGTTTCCAATGCTAAACCTATTTCTGAAATTTCTTATCATGAAGCAATGGAACTATCACACTTTGGGGCAAAAGTGCTTTATCCGCCTTCTATTCAGCCTGTGATGGTAAAAAACACAAACCTGATCATCAAGAATACTTTTGATCCGGATTCGTCAGGAACTTTAATTTCTGATCAACTGAAATGCTCAGAAGATACAAAGCAGATTGCAGTAGGAATTTCAAATATGAACAATATTGCCCTGCTTACCCTTGAAGGCAGTGGAATGGTAGGAATACCCGGAATTTCAGCAAAATTATTTCAATGCTTAAGCCATGAAAAAATAAATGTAATTCTTATCACACAAGGATCTTCAGAACATTCTATCACCATTGCTATTGAAGAAAAAGAAGTTTTGCGTGCTGAAGATGCTATCAACTCTTCTTTTGCAGATGATATTAACCTTAAGAGAGTCTATGATATAAAGATTGAGACAGAACTTTCCATTGTAGCTTTAGTAGGAGAAAATATGAAAAGTAGAAGTGGTGTGAGTGCAAAAATGTTTGGATGTCTCGGAAATAATGGAATCAATATTAGAGCGATTGCACAAGGGTCTTCAGAAAGAAATATCAGCATTGTCATTTCAGAAAAGGATAGTAAAAAAGCAGTTAATGTGCTTCATGAGGAGTTTTTTGAATCTGAAATAAAGCAAATCCATCTGTACATCTGTGGAACAGGAAATGTAGGTTTAAAACTGATTCAGCAGATTTATAACCAAAATGATTATTTAAAAGAAAACTTTTTGATCAACCTGAGAATTGCAGGCATTTCCAATAGCCGTCATATGATGTTTTCAGATCAGGGAATATCAAAAAACAGCTATGCTAACTGGGAACAACATGGTGAAAAAGCCTCTGCCAGAGAATTTGCTGATGAAATTATCCGTCGAAACCTTAGAAATTCGGTTTTCATTGATGTAACAGCAAGCGCTGACATTCCTGAAGTGTATGAAAGCTTATTAAAAAGAAGTGTGAACCTCGTAGCCTGTAATAAAATTGCAGCTTCTTCAGATTTCAAAAAATATAAAACTTTAAAAAATACCGCGCGAAACCACAGCTGTAATTTCTATTTTGAAACCAATGTAGGAGCTGGGCTTCCGGTCATAGGAACCATTAATGATCTCATCAAAAGCGGAGATCAGATTCAATCCATTAAAGCTGTACTGAGTGGAACATTGAATTTCGTATTTAATGAGTATGACGGCAGCAGAACATTCTCTGAAGTTGTGGCACAAGCTCAGAAAGAAGGATATACAGAGCCGGATCCAAGACTTGATCTGTCCGGAACGGATGTAGCCAGAAAAATTTTAATTCTGGCAAGAGAGGCAGGATATCCGCTTCAGTTTGAAGATATTGAAAACATTGGTTTTCTGCCTGAAGAATGCATGCAGGGAAGCGTTGAAAGTTTTTACGAAAAGCTTACAGTATATGAAGATCACTTCAAAAACTTATTGAATAAAGCTAAAAGCGAGGGCAAAATATTAAAATATGTCGCAGAATTTGAAAACGGAAAAGCCAAGGTAGGCTTGCAGCATATTGCTCCGGAAAGTGATCTGTTTCACTTATATGGAAAGGACAATATTGTCATTTTTAAAACGCTGAGATATTCTGAGCAGCCTTTGGTTGTAAAAGGAGCTGGTGCAGGAGCTGAGGTAACGGCAAGCGGAGTTTTTGCAGATATAATCCGTTCTATTTAAAAACAGAGTTATGAAAAAAGTAAAATTAAAAGTCCCGGCCACCGTGGCCAATCTGGTTTGTGGATTCGATATTTTAGGAATGGCAGTCCATGATCCTTATGATGAGATGGAGTTCAGATTATTGGAAACTCCTGACATTATTATAAAACATACAGACTCTTTCGGACTTCCTGAAGAGCCTTCCAGCAATGTTGCCGGGATTGTTCTCTTAAAAATTCAGGAACACCTTAATCTGAAAAACGGCTTTGAAGTTATTATTCATAAACATATAAAGCCCGGAAGCGGGCTCGGCTCCAGTGCGGCAAGTGCCGCCGGAGCCGCCTTCGGAGTCAATGTATTATTAGGAAACAAACTTTCCAAAGAGGAAATGGTTTATTTTGCCATGTTTGGGGAAGAACTTGCTTCAGGAGTGCGCCATGCAGACAATATCGCACCATGCATCTATGGCGGAATCACCTTGGTAAAATCTACCGAACCAATTGATATCATCCCTCTGAACAGTCCTGATTTATTCGTAACCACCGTTCATCCGCAGGTGGAAGTTAAAACCTCAGATGCCAGACAGATTTTAAAGAAAAATATCACCTTAAAAAGCGCTGTTGAACAATGGGGAAATATAGCCGGACTTGTAGCCGGGATTCAGAAAAATGATTTCCCGTTGATTGGCAGAAGCCTCAACGATGTGATTATAGAACCTATCCGTAGTATTCTGATTCCGAAGTTTGACGAAATCAAAGAAAAAAGCTTACAGATAGGATCTTTGGGAGGAGGAATTTCCGGATCAGGACCTTCCATTTTCATGCTGTCTGAACAAAAAGAAACGGCAGAAAAAATTGCTCAGATGATGAAATCAGTCTATGATGAAATTGATATAGAAAGTTTTGTATATGTATCAAAAATAAATCCGGCAGGAATTCAGATTGTTGAAGAAAATTAACCTTAAAAAACAGAAATGAAATATTACAATTTAAAAGACCATCTGGAAAAAATTGATTTCAGAGAAGCAACAATAAAAGGCCAGGGAAAAGAAAAAGGGTTGTTCTTTCCTGAAAACATTCCTCAGTTAAATGAAGAATTTATTCAAAATCTTCATCAGTATTCCAATGAAGAAATTGCATACAGATGTATGAAAGACTTTGCAGGAGATGACATTCCTTCGAAAATACTCAAAGAAATTGTAGCAGAAACCGTGAGTTTTGAGATTCCTTTAGTAAAAATTAATGAACAGATATCTATATTGGAGCTTTTTCATGGTCCTACTCTGGCTTTTAAAGATATTGGTGCGAGATTTATGAGCCGCTGCCTGTCTTATTTTCTGAAAAATCAGCAGAAACAAGTAACTGTTCTTGTTGCCACTTCCGGCGATACCGGAGGTGCTGTTGCCCATGGATTTTATAAAATTCCGCAGATTAATGTCGTTATTTTATATCCTAAAAACAGGGTAAGTCCGGTACAGGAGAAACAGTTGACAGCATTAGGAGAAAATATTTCGGCTATAGAAGTCAATGGCAGTTTTGATGATTGTCAGAATCTTGTCAAGCAGGCTTTTTCAGATGAAGAAATCAACAGTCAGTTATTTCTGACGTCTGCCAACTCTATCAACGTTGCAAGATGGCTTCCCCAGCAGATTTATTACTTAATAGCTTTGAAACAATGGATTCAACAGCATAAAGAGCATCCCGTAATCTGTGTACCAAGTGGTAATTTCGGAAATATCTGTGCCGGGGTTTTGGCTTATTTCAGAGGTTTACCCGTAAGCCATTTTATTGCGGCCTGTAATGCCAACCAGGTAGTTCCTGACTATTTTAAAACTCAAAACTACCAGCCCCAAAAAGCGATTGCTACTCTATCCAATGCTATGGACGTAGGAGATCCGAGTAATTTTGTACGAGTTCTGGAGCTTTTCGGGCATCAGTTTGAAACTGTAAAAAATAAAATTTCGGCTTATTCCATTGATGATGACCAAACCATGGGCACTATCACAGAAGTTTATGCCAAATACGGATATGTTCTGGAGCCTCACAGTGCCGTAGCCTTTGCGTCAATGGAAAAATATCTAAAAGAAAATCCCAATCAAAAAGGATTTATCCTGGGTACTGCTCATCCGGTAAAATTCCCTGATGCAGTGGAAAAAGCAATTCATACTCAGATTGAAATTCCTGAATCGTTGAATGAGCTCATGAAAAAGGAGAAAAAAACTGTAGAAATAAATTCAGATTTTGAAGAATTAAAACGATTTTTGCTTCATAAAATCTGAAGCAATGAGCAAAATATATCTTGAAGATGTAAGAATATACGCGTACCATGGCGTACTTCCTGAAGAAAATATCATCGGTACCTATTATATTCTGAATGCAGAACTTCATACAGATCTGTGGAAAGCAGCCACTTCCGACGATTTGCATGACACGATAAGTTATGCAGATATCAACGATATTCTTCACGGTGAAATGAAAATAAAATCCAAATTACTGGAACATGTAGGAGGAAGAATCATCACAAAAATTCATGACAGCTTTCCACAGGTCGATTATATTAAATTAAAAATCACCAAAACAGCTCCACCTATGCAGGGAGAAATGAAAGGTGCAAGTATTGAGTTGGAAAAAAGCTTTAAACCAGAAAATTAAATTGCTTATTTTCGTTTCATTAAAAAAACATATAAATTGAAATTCGTTAAAATATTATTTTTAGTAGCGGGAATCAGCGTTTTTGGTCAAGCTGGTGTTGACAATCAGTTGGCGGCTTATAACTTTCCGAAGATCAGATCCAGTATTACAATGCCTGTGACCATCCCCCTTTCGGAACTCAGCAACATGATCAATGCTTCCGTGAAAGATCTGGTGTACCAGGATGATTCTTATACAGACAATAATAATGATCAGTTTAAGGTAAAAGTGTGGAAGACCAGACCTATCCGCCTTGTAGGAGGAACCAGCCAGAATCTGCTGATTGAAGTTCCTTTAAAAATATGGGCAGAAAAAGGAATTGGTACACTAGGAGTATATACCTATCAAAATACCACTTTCGAAACGGTAATGTCTTTCAATACCACTGTTACTTTTAAAAATAACTGGACCATTACTACGAATACCAGGCCCAATGGCTTCAGATGGGTAACAAAACCTGTTCTGGACTATGGAAGAATACAGATTCCTATTACCTCCATTGTTGAAAAAAGCTTAAAAGAGCAACAGGAAAAATTCTGTAAAACTATTGATCAGCAAATGGCTACACAGCTGAATTTCCAGCAATATGCCTTGATGGCATGGAATACTTTCCTTCAGCCCTTCAATATTTCTGAGGAATATAATACATGGCTGAAAGTAAGTCCTGTAGGTGTCAATATCACTCCTTTAAAGTTTTATGGAAACCAGATCAATGCTACTCTTGGTGTGGATATCTTTTCTGAAACTTTTACAGGGAATAAACCTGCCGCCTCTTCCCCGGTAACCAGTGTTGCCAATTTTAATACAACCCCTACAGTTGCTGACAAGTTTATTCTGCAGACTACAGCCAATATTCCTTTTACAGAAGCAAGCAATATGGCGAGAAAAACTTTCCTGAATAAGGAATTTGATATTCGCGACTCCAAAGTAAAAGTAACAGACATCAGAGTGTACGGTGTTGATAATAGAGTAGTTATTGAGGCTCAGACTGATGGCTATATAAAAGGTACTTCTATTATTTCAGGAATTCCGGTGTATGACGAAACCAAAAGAAAAATTGTATTGTCAGAAACCAAATTCAAACTGAAAACTACCAATATTCTGCAGAAAACCGCTTCCCTCCTGTTTCAGGGGAAAATCGTAAAAATGATTGAAGAAGAATATGGTATTCCAACTCAGGAACTGGAAGAAACTTCAAGAAAAAGCATTGAAGAAGCCTTCAACAAAGAGTATTATAAAGGATTAAAGATGAACGGAAAAGTTTTCAATCTTAAACCTAGTAAAATTCTGCTCAGTAATACAGGAATTACTGCAGTTATTGATACGAATGCCTCATTAAAGCTACTTGTCAATGGGTTCTAAAATTTTAAACTTAAAACTAAACTAAAAAACTAAACCAAAAACTAATAACCGACCATGAGAAAATATTTAGTAATTGTAGATCGAAACAGAGCTGAAAAGCTGACCAGATTTGCTAATTTTATTATTGACAGAGTTGTAATCTCAGTTTTTTTTCTTGCTTTAGGTTTTATTGCTTCGTTACTGTACAGCCTTGCCAATATTGACTTTCTTATCAACATTGTTTATAAAATGTCTGAAATGAATAGATTTCTTGATATACTAATAACCTCTCTTATCTACTTTATGTATACTTTTTTGATAGAATATTTTACTAAAGGACGATCCATAGGCAAATATATTACTGGAACAAAAGTTATTTGTATAGATGGGACTGAGCCTACTTTTAATGATTATCTCATCAGGAATATTTCAAGAATTGTTCCTTTTGATACGCTTTCCTTTTTCGGAGAAAATGGCTGGCATGACAAATGGAGTGAAACAAGGGTAATTAACATGAAAAATTATCAGGCTGAAATTCAAGCAAAAAGCGAAATTGAGGATCTTGGGAAGAAAGAAATTGCTTAAAAACTTTTGTTCATAAAGAAATTTTACTATATTTGCACACCTCAAAAATGGTAAAAATGGTACTTTGGCCGAGCGGCTAGGCAGTGGTCTGCAACACCATCTACAGCGGTTCGAATCCGCTAGGTACCTCAAAAAAAACCTCTAAATAATTTAGAGGTTTTTTTGTTTTTATACTTTTAGCTTTTTTAGTATTCCGTTCTTTTTATCATCAATAGAACCTATGAAAAAATTACTAGTCTTCTTCTTCATTTCATTTGCTCTTGCTCTGTTGAATGGATATTTTTTTAATTTCCTTAATGATACCTATTTTCATTTTGATGTCAATCAAAATAGAAACAAGAATATCTCGAAAGAAGAACTAAACTTCATTGCAATATTTATCGCCCCTTTTCTGGAAACTTTTTTATTTCAATATCTCCCCTACCTAGTTTTAAGCAAATGGATGAGAATCAGGAATAGAGTACTTTGTATTATCATCATGAGTATCATTTTTGCCTCCATGCATTATTATAACGGGCTATATATTGTTATGACATTTTTTGGAGGCATCATTTTAAACAATCTTTATATTTATTATTTCAGGCACGCCCATGCCTACAGTTTTATGCTAACAGTATTCTTTCACGGGTTATTCAATCTGTACGGCTTTTTATTTATAATGTAATATAACCTGCCTCTTTTAATGATACAAAAAAGCCCTTCAGATCACAGAAGAGCTTGATAAATAATGTAAAAAGTAATGATGGATAGAAAATTATCTCCTTCAAAAATAGAGGATTAATCCAACATACTTTTATGAGTAGCGTCATATTAGGGCAAAAAAAAATCCTCGGAAATTCCGAGGATAAAAACTAATAACCATGAAAACTCAAATTAAACATGAGTTACATTTCTATATTGAAAAATCGTGCCAAGAATAATGATTTTGAGAAAAAAAATTATTTTCTTGTTGTGACACAATTTTCACCAATTCAACATTTAAAACAGATTTTACTGATCGTTTAAAAACCTCTTCATAATTACCTTTAATAATTTCAGATAAATCTAATGCTCCGGCAAAAGTATTAAAAAAAAAATAATTTACATTTTAATAAAAAAAAATTTACATTCAAGACATAAAAAAAATTAAAAAGAGCTGATCTGCCATAAAAAGTATTTCTAATAACAAATTGGCACACTCGCCACATCCATCAAAAAAAATATTAATCATCATGATATAAAAGATCATATCAATCCTTCATATAAAAAGCCCCCAAAAATGGAGGCCTCAAAAAACACAAATGATGAAAAAAAATTTTATATCAGAGATAAAAATTATTTTATCTATTAATTCTTAGCCAAAGATATACCAGTCTTTTTTTTTATTTTATGAGTATAATCATAAAATTATTATTTCTTTTAAGTACGGAATTTTCAGGTCATACACTTTATTTCTCAGAAAAAGACAATAATCAAAATCTACATGATAATGGTTATCGGGGTGAAATATCTTATTCTTTAAAAAAACATAACACACTCCCTGGTGTGCAAAATATAAGAAAAAAAAATCAAATATATAATGACTGAAGTTATGTTTTCCGTATATATTATTTTATAATTTTATACTATAAATTCAAAAAGACCGTGGCAAATTTTTCTATACTTATAGCAAACTATAATAATGGAAAGTATTTCAAGGAGTGCTATCATTCATTAATCAATCAAACCTATGAAAACTGGGAGGTAATAATTATTGACGATGCTTCTACAGACAATTCGGTTGAAATTATAGAGTCTCTGATCAAAGATGACTCCCGCTTTAAGCTTTATCATAATGTTCTTAATGAAGGCTGTGGATCTACGAAAGCCCAATGCATGAAATATGCTCAGGGAGATCTATGTGCGTATCTTGACCCTGATGATGCTCTTCATCCTGAGGCACTGGAAAAAGTAACACTGGAATTTACAGACAGAGATGATCTTGCTGCCGTATATTCTCAAATGATACTTTGCAACGAGGACCTTGTTCCGGAAAAAATCTATACAGGTACTAAACAAATTTATAACAATCGCTATTTCTTCAACTATCCTATTCAGTTTGCCCACTTTTTCACGTTTAAAAGAGAGATTTATTTAAGAACTAAAGGAATTAATCCGAATCTGAAAAATGCGGTAGATCAGGATCTTTATCTGAAAATACTGGAGCAAGGGGAAGTAAAATACCTCAAAGAACCTTTGTATCTCTACCGACTCCATTCCAATGGAATTTCTCAGGATAAAGCAAAACAAAGTGCAAAAGATTCTTTTGCAAGAGTAATCCATGAAACGATGAAAAGACGGGGAATAAAAACCATTAACAACAAAATAGTTCCTGAGTTTTTTACCAGTTCAAATGAAATTTTTAATCTTCTGAATTACCAAACCAACAGAATGCACCGCATCATGAGTAAAATAAAAGTTACTTTAGATAATATATAAATCAAAGGCTGCTCTATTTGAGCAGCCTTTGATTATAAAATATGGAATGAAATTGTTTGTAATAAAAGTATCCGTTTTTGAACAATTATTATATGCGTAAAATCATAAAAAGCAATAAAATGAAAAGGCCTCCGTCAGGAGGCCTAAAAAACACAAATGATGAAAAAAATCTATTTAGAAAAATCCAAACAGAATATTGTAGAATCATTCAACATCACCAATATATTTTACATTTTCTAAGCAGAAAATATAATACAATATCACAACAGAAGAATGAATACTTTATATTAGAATCAAGCAGCCCTCCGAAGAATAATCAAAAATAATCCGCATTACGAAAATGCTTTATAGGTTATACTCATCTAAAAACCATATAAAATTATTGAATGATTGAAAATATCTCCATCTCTGGGATGGGTAAATTTAGCTAAATATTTGTTTGCTCACAAGGCTTATTCTTCCCAAATGATCGGAATATATATGGTAATATATCCATCAGAATCTACCTGTGCATCAGAAACTGTTGCAACTACTGTTCCATAGCCAACCCATCCTCCTTGTCCCTGCATTGCCGAAAAGGTATAAGTTCCCGCAGGAAGACCATTATAATATTGTGGAACAGATTGAAATCCGCCACTATAATATGTATCATACACTTCCCCGGTCGTCATATTTTCTGCAAGGAAACTTCCTACATCATAATTTCCTGACAGAATTTTTGTTCCGTTTTTAGAAAGAAGGCCATACCGGATCTTATAAGTCTGAGTTATTGGTGATTTATCAGCTATTTCTGAACTGCCTTTATGGGGTTCTGTTATTTCCTTGAAGGAAAACGATGTTGTAACAGCCAGCAATCCAATAAATGCTGATACTGTAAAAATTGATTTTTTCATATTAAAAAGTAATTTGGTATTCAAAAATACTCAACTTATATGAATTTAATAAAAACTATCAATGAAATAAAATTTACAAATACTTTTAAAAACAAAAAAAGAAAATTGAAAGCATATGTATAATGTTTACTTTATTTTTTTTTATCCTAAAAAATCATACAACCTAAAATAACCAACCTTTATTTTTCAACCTTTGAAATCTACCATCAATAGTACAAAACTGATCATTATATAAAATTAACTCTCTTTTCAATTATCACTTTTAACACTTATTAACTAAAATTTGGCTTCATAATTGAAAATAGAATTAAAATCAAAGTCATTTTGGCTTTATCGTATTAAAATTTGAATTATGAGAAAGATAGTATTAGCAGGTTTTTTATCCGTCTTTTTAATGACGGCCTGCAAGAAAGATGACAGTGTTGCAGAAAAGTCACTGGAAGCACAGAAACTTGAATTTCAGGCCAGACAACTTGAAATAGAAAAACAAAAACTGGCTATTGAAAAGGAAAAAATGGTATATGAAGCGCAGAAAAAAGCAGATAGTGTATCAGAAAGCAAAAAAGCGAGAGCTGCTGCTGAAAATAATTCAAAACCACAGGTGATCAGAGAAACACGAACAATATATAGAGACAGAAACTCTAATTCTGGCTCAGGAAGCAGCAACGGAAGTTATGCCAATAACGGAAGTGGTACATCACAGGGAACTACTCAGAAAAAAGGATGGAGTAAAGCTGCCAAAGGGACCGTCATTGGTACTGTAGGTGGAGCTGCTGTCGGAGCCATAGTTGCTAAGAAAAACAGAGGATTAGGAGCTGTAATCGGAGGTGTTGTAGGTGGTGCAACCGGATATACCATTGGTAGATCACAAGATAGAAAAGACGGAAGGGTACAACCCCGCTAATAAATATTTTAATGATAAAATATAAAGATTGCTTACTTTTAAGCAATCTTTTTTTATGATAATGATTCTGTTTTCTTCCATTTTCATCATTCCTGCCCTGATGGGCTGGGGAAAGATCATGGAAAATATATGGGGAATTTTATTTCAGGGGATCTCTGGAAAAATTTTAGCCGGAATTATGGGAATCAGTATTATATGGACAGTGATTTCTTTTTTTATTCCCTTAAATATCAAGGTGGAAGTACCTTCAATACTATTGGGACTATTTTCTTTCTTTATAAATAAACTTTATCAGGACTTTCGTCAATTTTCAAAAAAGGATTTTATAATATTAAGTGTAAGTTCTCTGACTGTTATATTCGCAGGGTCTTTCTATCCTTATATATTGGATCATTTTGGGTATTATATTCCTACATTGAAATGGCTTACAGAATATGGACTTATAAAAGGCATCTCGAATATAGACCTCACCTTAGGACAAATGTCTGTCTGGCATATTTTTCAGGCAGGGTTTTCGAATTTTTCTGATCCATTTTTAAGAATCAATTCTATACTGCTTATCATCTACAGTATGTATAGTATTGAAAAGAAAAACTGGATCCATCTTTGTTTTCTGCCCATCTTATTACTGTTTTCACAGTCTCCTAGCCCGGACCTTCCTGTGATTATCTTTTCTGTGATTATTTTAAATGAAATTATAGCTGGAAACAGAAATATCACGCTCCTCTTTGCATTTTCAGTTTTTGTCTTTACCATAAAACCTACGATGATATGGCTTCCTATTTTGGTTTTCTTAAACTTTGTTTTTATTTTTAAAAGCAACTTTAAACAATTTCTTTTAGGGAGTTCAATTCTTTTTTTATTCTTCGTTAAAAACATCTGGACATTCGGATATCCTGTCTTTCCTATAGCAATAGGTGATCTGGGGCTATCCTGGAAGCCCAATTCCGAAGTTTTAAAAATTTCTTCTCAGTTCGCGATCATGAAAACCTATGATATGCAGTATACCTATGAGGAAATCCAAAATTTTTCAACATGGGATTATATCAAAAACTGGTTTTCTCTGGAAGGAATAAAATCCAAAATCAATATTATCTTTATTCTGAGCTTAATTATTTTCATAGTATTCGCCTGGATAAAAAAGAAAAAACTTATCACCCTGATCTGCATTTCATTGTTGATAAAAAGTATAATAGTTCTTGCATTTTCAGCCCAGTACAGATTTTTTACAGATGTCTTATTTGCAATATCCTTTATTTTATTTTACGACTATTTTGATCAGAAAAAATCCATTATTGTCTTTTCAACACTTAGCTTATTCTTTATTTCAATATTATCTTTTCCGGGAATTATTCAAAAATATATTCCAAGTTTCCGGGTGGGAAGTTTTATGGCCGGATTTGAAAAAGAGCAGATATACAAACCTTCAACCTATGAATATCAGCGGTTTGACAGATTTAAAGTAGGGAATTTAAAGTTTAATGTTTCTCAACATTACCCCTATAGTTTTGATACTCCACTTCCTGCAATTACTCCGGCTTATCTTTTTGATGATGTAAATGCAGGTATTTTTCCACAGCTTTCAGATAAAAATGATATTAAAAAAGGGTTTATCCCGAAAAAAATGACTTCTGAAGAAAAAGAGGAAGCCCAAAAGGTTATCAATACTATCAAAAACAATGATAAATAGAACAAATCCAGAAACTTTATTATCTGAAGAAAAAAAGGTAATTTTGTATCATGTTCAACACATTAGGTAATCTTCTTAGTCTTACAACATTTGGAGAAAGTCACGGAGTGGCTTATGGCGGTATCATTAATAATTTTCCGGCAGGTTTAACGGTAGATCTCGATAAAGTTCAGTATGAACTGAACCGAAGAAAACCTGGCCAGTCGGCAATCGTTACACAAAGAAAGGAAAGCGACACGGTAAAGTTTCTTTCAGGAATCTTTGATGGCAAAACAACAGGTACGCCCATCGGTTTTATCATTGAAAACGAAAATCAGAAATCGAAAGATTATGATCACATTGCTGGCGCATATCGTCCAAGCCATGCTGATTTTACTTATGACCAGAAATTTGGTTTCAGGGATCATCGTGGTGGCGGAAAATCTTCTGCAAGAGAAACAATGAATTGGGTAGTGGCAGGAGCCCTTGCCAAACAACTTTTACCCAACATTGAGATCAATGCTTACGTTTCTTCCGTAGGTGATATTTTCTGTGAAAAGCCTTATCAGGCTTTAGACTTCTCCCAAACAGAGAGCAATGATGTTCGTTGTCCGGATACTGAGACGGCAGAAAAGATGATTGCAAGAATCAAGGAGATCAAAAAAGAAGGAAACACAATCGGAGGTACCATCACTTGTGTGATTAAAAATGTTCCTGTGGGAATTGGTGAACCTATCTTTTCAAAACTTCAGGCTGAGCTGGCAAAAGCAATGCTGAATATCAATGCCTGCAAAGGGTTTGAATATGGAAGCGGTTTCTGCGGAGCTAAAATGACAGGAAAAGAACATAATGATGCCTTCAATACGGATTTCACTACAAAGTCTAACCTTTCCGGAGGTATTCAGGGTGGAATTTCCAACGGAATGGATATCTATTTCCGTGTGGCTTTCAAACCTGTAGCTACTATTCTGAGACCTCAGGACAGTATTGATAAAGACGGAAATCCAGTCATTGTAGAAGGAAAAGGACGTCACGATCCTTGTGTAGTTCCAAGAGCAGTTCCTGTAGTGGAAAGTCTTGCGGCATTTGTACTGGCAGACCTGTTTTTGATCAACAAAACAAGAAATATCAATAATTTTTAACATAAATATTTTTGGTAATGAAAAATTACTGGGATAAAGGAATTTCGTTTGAAGAATATCTTCAGATTGCAAAAGAAAGATTAGAAAATCCTGCCAACCAACAGGAGGCTGACTATAAACAATATTACGAGCTGGGTCTTCAGAGAATGGACAGAACGGTAAAAAAATACGTTCCGGATGAAGATCAGCTGAAAGAACTGGCTGCCAAAAACTTTGACGGAAAGATTTTAATCATTTCTGAAGCATGGTGCGGAGATGCTAGTGCAACAGTACCTGCTCTTTTCAGATTTTTTGAAGGACACAATGAAGTAAGAGTCTTCCTGAGAGACAGTGATAAAAGTTTAATCAACCAATTTTTAACGAACGGTACAGAATCCATTCCGAAAGTACTTATCCTTGACAAAGACCTGAATGTGAAAAATTCATGGGGTCCACGTCCTAAATATGGTTATGAACTTCTGATGAAATATAAAGCCGATCCTGAAGCCTATCCAAAAGATACTTTCTATAATGATCTGCAGATTTATTATGCCAAAAACAGAGGAAAAGATGCTGTTCAGGAAATTTTGGATCTTCTATAACAATAGATATGAAAAAAAGTATTATTTATATTGTAATCATAGCAATCATTGGCGTTGTTGCATTTGTACCGGGAATAAGGAATTTTCTTAAGGATACATTCTTTCCGGTAGCCACCATTGAAAATGCGGTTCATATCAGCGAAGAAGATTATGATATAGAACTTAAAGGAATTAATGCACCGAGCACCAACCTTAAGAATTTTAAGGACAAAGGGGTTTTCCTCAACTTCTGGGGAACATGGTGCCCGCCTTGCAGAAAAGAATGGCCTTCTATTCAGAAACTGTATGATACAAGAAAAGATCATGTTGATTTTGTTTTAATTGCCATGAATGATAAGGAAGAGGATGTAAGAAAGTTTTTGAAAGAAAATAATTATACCGTTCCTGTATATATTGCTCAAAGTCCTATTTCCGAAAAAATTCTTCCAAAGGTATTTCCTACCACTTTCCTGCTGGATAAACATGGAAGAATCCTTATTAAAGAGGATGCTACAAAAGACTGGAACACAGAGACTGTGCATCAGTTTATTGACAATATTATCAAATAATATTTTAACTAAATTTTATAATTTGTTGGTACAGGATTTGCGAATTTTATAGCGTTGAAAAATTTATTAATCCAAACACAAAATGAAATATTCAAAATTAAATCTTGCAAAAGAAGCCATCAATCATAAGGGCTTTATCAAAAAGATCCCTGATATTTTCAGAATGGTCAAAATGTGGAGAAAAGGAATTTATCCAATGAAATCCATAGACATTATTCTTCCTTTACTGGGAATTTTATATGTACTCTCTCCTATTGACCTCCTTCCTGAATTTGTGATACCGGTTCTCGGAGTTATGGATGACCTGGCAGTATTGTCACTTACCATTCCTAAGCTTATCAAAGAGGTTGACAAATTTTTATTGTGGGAAGCCCAGCAAAAATACAGCAGTGCCCAAGTCATTGATGCTGAAATCGTAAAATAATAGTTTATTATATTTTTCACGCCATCCCGGCCAATCCGGGATGGTTTTTTGTTGACAAATGGACGATAAATTTTTAAGCCTTATTTCAATTCCTTAAATTTGCAGTATCTAATAAAAAATAATGGAAAGTAAAAAAGAATTCTTCTTAGAGTGCTACAAACTAGGAATCATCAAATTCGGAAGGTTTACCCTGAAAAGCGGCATTGAAAGTCCTTTTTATGTAGACCTGAGACCTTTGGCTTCAGATCCTAAAATTTTAAAAAATCTTGCTAATTATTTACTGGAAATGCTTCCGTTAGATAATTTCGATTTAATTTGTGGAGTTCCTTATGCTGCTCTTCCTATGGCTACTGCAATGTCTCTGGAAAGTTATATTCCATTAATTATTAAAAGAAAAGAAGCGAAAAGCTATGGTACAAAGAAGCTGATTGAAGGAATTTACCAGAAAGGACAAAACTGTCTTTTGGTAGAGGATGTGATCACTTCAGGAAAATCTTTGCTGGAAACCATTCCTGAAATAGAACAGGAAGATCTTAAAGTTTCTGATATTGTGGTGGTACTTGACAGAGAACAGGGAGGGAAACAATTATTGGAAGGTAAAGGATATCGAGTACATACTCTTTTCAATATTTCGGAAGTATGCAATATTCTTCAGGAAACAGGTGAATTGTCAGATGAAGAAGTAAAAAGAATTCAGGATTTCCTTCAAGGGAACCACATTCAGTTTGAAGAAGAAACCAGATCATCTTATGAACAGAAACTTCAGGTAACACAGCATTCCGTTTCCAAAAAATTACTGGAAACCGCTTTGGCAAAAAAATCAAACCTTATTGCTTCTGCTGATGTTACAACCACTCAGGAGCTATTGGAACTTGCTGAAAAAGTAGGGCCACACGTTATTGCTTTAAAAACACATATCGATATCATTTCTGATTTTGATTATGAAAAAACCATCACTCCTTTAAAAGCTATTGCAGCAAAACACCAGTTCTTACTCATGGAAGACAGAAAATTTGCTGATATCGGAAATACACAGGAGCTTCAGTTCACTAGCGGGGTTTTCAAAATTACGGATTGGGCAGATTTTGTGACTTCTCAGGTGATCGGAGGTTTTGAATCATTAGACTGTTTCAAAAATGTAGGAGTGGTAGCCATCGTTGGAATGTCTTCAAAAGGTGCTTTAACAACAGCCAGCTATCGTGAAGAAGCTTTAAAAGTAGCTTTATCTCATCCTAATGTAATTGGTGGTGTATCTCAGAATAAAATTCCCGAGGATCTGCTATTGTTCACTCCTGGGGTAAACCTTGCAGATTCAGGAGATGGCAAAGGACAGCAGTACAACACACCGGAACATGTTTTCAAAACACTGCACACAGATTTTATCATCGTAGGAAGAGGAATCTACAAATCCAGTGATCCTGAAGCATCTGCCATCACTTATAAAACAGAGGGATGGAATGCTTATATTAATTCTTTGGAAAAAAAAGCAATTCAAGGTTAAAATACTATAAAGTATATACAAAATAAGTTATATTTGAGCTTTATCACGAATATTTGAAAAAGATCAGCCTTTGCCTTATTTTGTTATGTGGAGTTGTACAGGTTTCTGCACAGACAGACAGTATATACATTGAAACAAAACTGTCTCCTGACAAAAAGAACCTTGATGTCCGCCAGGAAATTGTTTATTACAATCACTCCGGAAAAGACCTTCAAACCGTAAAACTCCTGAATTGGGTAGCCGCGTACAATAAACGGGGAACTTCTTTAGTCTACAGAAAACTGGAAGACAGGAATAATGATTTGCATTTTGCAAAAAATGACCAATTGGGAAAACTTCTGGAACTGAATATTAAAAATTCTGACAATGAAGCCCTTCCTGTCAATACACTCTCAGATGAAAATCTTTTTATTCCTCTGAAAAATGTATTAAAACCTGGCGAAAGCGTTACTTTACAGTTGCAATACAGGATGCAGCTTCCCGATAAAAACTTTACGGGATACGGAACATCTGCACAGAATACTCTATTAAAATATTTCTTTATTGTTCCGGATCATTTTGATCCGGACAATATTTCCAAAAGAAACTATCACGATATTGAGGAACAGGTAAGTTTTAATACTTTCTGGACCGTCAATTTTGATCTTCCTGTTAATAATTTTGTTGAAGGAAATCTTCCACAGGTTCAAATGAATTCATTTAAGGGATACCTTGACTCAGATCCTGAATTTTTGATTTCTCCGACAGCATTTCAATCCATCAAAACCAATGTTGATGGAGATGAAATCCAAATCAAGTTTGGTTATAATCTTAAACCGGAAGAAAAACAAAACCTGGAGTTTTATCTTCCTTTACAATTAAAATTTATCAAGGAACGCATCGGGTATCTTCCGAAAAGTATTTTTATCTCAGATAAATTCCGAGCTAAAGAAGACTTTTTCGGGAATAATGATATTACTTTCTGGAAATTCAGATTCCGCCTGTTTACCGAGACCGAAAAAACCGATATGGATTATTTCGGGATCATTGCTAAGAAAATTCTTGACGAAGGCGTTATTGCAGATAAAGAAAAAGACCATTGGTTTAAAAATGGTTTAAAATCATATCTTGAAATTCAGTACCTCAAAAAATTCTATGCTGATACGAAACTTTTAGGGACACTTCCCGAGACAAGAATCTTTGGGCTTAAACCTTTAAAGCTATTCCATGCCTCCAAAGTAAAACTTCTGGACCGCTATGGACTTTCCTATCAGTACATCATGCTGCAAAACCTTGATCAGAAGATCGATGAACATTTCCCTGTTTTGAGTAACTTTAATGACATGGCTATCAGCAGCTTTGAAACAGGAAGTCTTTTCAATTATTCGGCCGACAAAATGGGATATGAACCATTCAATGGGATTCTAAAAAACTATATTTCTCAGAATTCCGGAAAAAAAATTAATCCTGATGAATTCCTTTCTTCCCTTGCTGAAAACAATACATCAACAGCCTATCTCTCCAACTTTTTTAAACAGAAAAACAGGGTTGATTTTAAATTGAAAAACATTAGAAAAGACAATGACTCTCTGCAAATAAAAATTGTAAGAAATACAGACATTTCTATTCCCGTAAAACTGGAAACGGAAACCAGAGAAGGAGAAAAGAAAACGTACTGGATAGATACGGAGGAAAATGAACGTACCACCAGCCTGTCACTTCCTGCATCAGAGAATATTTACAAAACCACCTTAAATAGTGGCTATATCTTTCCTGAATCCAATTACAGGGACAACTTCCTGTATGCGAAAGGATTATTTTCCAATGCAAAAAAAATTAAACTTAAATTAATAAAAGATATTCCCAACCCGGAATACAATGAAATTTACATCAGCCCAAGGGTACGTTTCAACAATACGTATGATAAATTTCTTTTGGGAGCCAATTTTAAAAATCAGTCTTTCTTTGATCAGAAGTTTTTGTATTCGGTGACTCCAACTTATAGCACAGGAACAGGTAAACTAACCGGTTCAGGAGCTGTCTCCTACTCTATTCTGCCTGCAGAAAGCATTATCCGAAGTCTGACATTTGGACTCTCAGGATCTTATTTCCATTATGATTATGATCTGGCCTACAGAAAAACCTCAATATCATCTTCTATCAATTTCAGAAAGAACCCAAGAAGTACAGTAAGCAGAAGTCTGGGAGTTTCCTATAATTATTTTGAAAGGGATCTGAGCCCTACAATGATTGCCAATAACGATTACAGCAAATATAACCTCTGGAGTATCGGATATGGTTATAGCGACAGCCAGATGATTCATGAAAAAAGCTTCAGTCTAAGTACCCAGGGAATGGAAGATTTCAATAAAATAACAGCTGAAGGCTTCTACAGATGGGAATTTGCTCCTAAACAAAAGCTGAGCTTACGTTTATTTGCCGGTTACTTCTTAAGAAACAACACCCGAAATAACCTTTTCGATTATGGAATTTCGAGGGTTTCCAACTATTCATTCTCTTATACGCTTTTAGGAGAAAGTGCCAGCAGCGGCCTTCTTTCCCAACAGTTTATATTAGCTGATGGTGGTTTTAAATCTTTTCTTCCGGGAACAGTGAATCAATGGATTACGTCTGCCAATGTAGATTCAAGCGTATGGAAAATATTCCACGTATATGCAGATGCCGGAGTTTATAAAAACAAAGATCTTCCTGCCAAATTCATTTGGGACACCGGAGTTAAGGTAAGAATCATCCCGGATTTTCTGGAAGTATATTTCCCGATACAGTCTTCTTTAGGTTTTGAACCTTCATTCAAAGATTATGGAAAGCGTATCAGATACACTTTAATTCTTAATCTCGGATCCATTATTAATGCAGCGAGAAGAGGCTGGTATTAAGTAAGATTCTGAAAAATAAAAAAATAAGGACAGCCTGTTATCGGTTGTCCTTTCTTATTTAAAACTAATCTTTTATAATTTTCTGCGATATAGGAATATTATTAATCGTTCCTGTGACAATGTAAGTTCCTTTCGGAAGCTCAGCAATATCAAGAGTGGAGGCCAGTTTCGTCGGTGATTTTTTAACGACCTGCCTGAATGTGTCATACACTTTCACATCTTTCACCTCAGTTCCGAACACTACTTTACTGTCTTTTATGAATGGATTCTGTACAAAACCTGATTTCACACTTCCTTCAAGAGAAAAGTCTGCCATATTATCGTTACTGCCTACCAAAGTTCTTTTGATAGCTGTAGTTGTTGTGGGAGAAGGAGCTGGCCCGTCTCCTTTAAACTGATCAGCATTGGATCCGTACCCTACAAAATCCAGTACATTGGATGCAGAAGGCCCTGTCACCTGCACTATATTTCCGGCTAAAGCTACTTTTCCTGACACACTGGAAATTTTCAGCCCTGAAGATGGATTAGGCGTTCCGTCAAAATTAGTTATTTTGGTGGCAATAAAATCTGGTGTTGGCAGATTTTCAATACCTCCTTCAATTGCTGACTCCTGAATTAAGTAGGTTTCTTCCGGCCCTAAAGTAAGATCCGGCAACGTATGATATTCCGTGAAAGCACCAATTGCCGGAGCATATTGAATACTTGCTCCTGTCAAAGAGACCCAATTAGTTCCGATATTTTTAAGGACGATATAATTATTCTTCAATACAGCCCCTGAATTGACATTTCCACCATAGATCTCATTAATCACAATCTGGGCATTGGAAAAGGAAGTTAATAAAGTAAGTCCAACAAGAGTAAAGATTTTTTTCATTGTAATAATTTTAAGAAATGGATTAAAAATAAAACATCAAAAACAATACCACCAAATTAAAAAATATATAGGATACAAAAACTTAAAAATCAGCAAACAATCACAAAAAACAGCCACTTCGTTGAAGCGGCTGTTTATATTTTTATTAATAAAAGATTAGTCTTTAAGTACTTTCTGAGAAACCGGTCGATTGTTTACTGTACCTGTAACGATATAGTTTCCTTTTGCCAATTCAGCAACACTTACAGATTCGTTTTGTTTTACTGAAGTTTCTTTTACAAGTTGTCCGAACATATTGAACACTTTTACGTCTTTTACATCAGATCCGAAAACGATTTCGTTATTTTTAACGAAAGAGTTCTTTACAAAGTTGGCTGATTTTACATTTTTAGTATCAAGAACAGCAAGAGTTCCTGTGCTTACAATGATATCATCAATAAAGAATCTGTTATTGGCAGCTGCAGATCCTTCAAATGTAAGAGTTACAGCTCCGGTAGCGCCTGTAATATTTACGGTATAGTTAGAAAAAGCTCCTTTTACAATAGTTACGCTTGCCTGATCCAGAGTAGCACCTGTTGCAGATATATTTAAAATACTTTTTTCACTAGCCCCATCCCATGCACCTGCTCTGAATGTCAACGTAGCTGATCCTGTTAAATTAAAAGTTGGAGTAGTAATTGACCCTTTTAGACTACTTGTACCTGCCTTAAGACATCCGTTTCCTTTATAAATTTTAGTAAAAGTCCAGTTTCCGCCAGTTGTATAAGAGCTGGATCCATCAGCAAATCCACTTGATGCAATGCCTCCACTCCAAGCACCATCATTTCCTCCTGTTCCTGTTACATCATCAAATGTAGCACTGAAGACTGTTTGTGCAAAAATTCCACTTGCTAACATTACTGTAGCAAATAACGAATAAAGTTTTTTCATGATTTAAATTTTTTGTTATTAATAATTTTTTTTCCGTAACAAAACTACATTCTATTTTTTTTTGGAGGACAATAAAGAGGTTAAGTTTTTGTTAATTATAGTTGATCTCTTAATGTTAACATTTTTTAATTATTTTTACGAATTATTTTTAAAAGTTGCGGAATTTTGTCATTCTATTCGTTTTATTCTTCTTAGGCATATTTTCAGGAAATGCTCAGGTCTTTTCGTGGAAAAATCCCAACGTTCCGGAGGACAGCATCAAAAGAGACAGTATTCTTGCAGCAAAACTGGAACAGGACATCTTTGCAAAGGACACTCTTGATTTCATAAGAACGCATAATAAGATCATTATTGATGAAGCCGTACTGGCCAAGAATGATAAAAAGAGATTTTTAGGAGAACTTAATTCAAAAGGTTCTATTATCCGAGGGATTACTTTTGGTAATAATCAGGGGCAATCTGTACAAAGTTCTATGGATCTTCAGATTTCCGGACGTTTGTCAAAAGATGTAACGATTTTAGCGAGTATTTCAGATCATAACCTGCCCATACAGGCTGATGGTTATACCCAGACTTTAGAGGAGTTTGACAAAATCTATATGCAGCTTAATATTAAAGATAAGTCTATCCTCAGAGCAGGACATCTTGATCTTGTAGAAGCTAAGAATTATTTTGCCAAATACCAGAGAAGAAGTATGGGACTTCAGTTCCAGACAGAATTCGGTAAAGAGAATAAGACATTCGTAGATATCTCTGCAGGTGTTGCCCGAAGTGAATTCCACAGAATACGTTTTCAGGGGGTTGAAGGTAACCAGGGACCTTACCGTCTGACGGGTAAGAACGGTGAACAATTTATTACGCTGATCTCTGGCTCTGAACAGGTTTTTATTGATGGAATCTTAATGAAGCGCGGTGAAAACCAGGATTATATTATCAATTACAATACCGGTGAAGTTACCTTTACCAGTTTTCGTCCTATTTTCCAGCAGAATTTCATCACCATTTCATACAACTACGCCAATAGAAATTATTCAAGGTATTTGTTTACAGGAAAGCTTGAGCACCAGAGAGAGAAATTCAAAGTGGGATTCAACTGGTTTATGGAAAATGATAATAAGAATGCTCCGCTTTCTTTAAATCTATCTAAAGAAGATGAGCAAATTCTTGCAGAAGCTGGAAATAATCCTGACCTGATGTATGCTCCTTCAGGAGTGATAACGGAATATGATGTCAATAAAATTTTATACAAATTAAGTCCTGCAGGAAATTTTTATGAATATTCTACGGATTCCAGTTTAACGCTTTATCAGGTATCTTTTACCTATTTCGGAGCTAATCAGGGAGATTATAAAATTGCACAGACCACCAACAACGGGCGTGTTTTTGAATATGTAGGCCCTAATGGCGGAGATTACAGAGCCGTAAGAAAACTTCCTTCTCCTCAGAAATCGCAGGTATACTCTCTGAACTCAGAATATCTGTTAAATGAAGGAAAAATAGGTGCTGATATCTCTCTGAGTAACTATGATGTCAACTTATTTTCATCAAAAGATTCTGATCAGAACATGGGGTATGCATGGCGTATTTATGGAAATAAAAACTTCACAAAGAACACATGGAAAGGAACTCCAAGTTTTGAATATCAATATATAGACAGACAGTTTCATATCCTTGATCGTATTAATGATGTGGAATTCTCCAGAGATTTCAACCTTACCCAGGAATTCAATAAAAAGACCCAAAATAGATTTACCTTCAGCTTCCTCAACAAATGGAATAATAAATCTACACTGAATTACCGCATCAATTACCTGAATGAACAGGATTCTTACAAAGGGATTAAAAATGACCTTGATTTCGGCTGGCTGACGGGAAAATTCTTTACGAAAGGGAATCTGTCTTATCTGAGTACCAATGCTACTCTTCAGGATACAAAGTTCATCCGTGGTGGAGTTTCAACAGAATTTACCGGTAAAAAAGGAAGCTGGGCCATTGGTGGAAGTATGGAGCATAACGAGAAAAAGTACAATGATACCCAGCTTTTGGATGTCACAAGTTTCAGCTGGAAAGAAATATTTTTGCAGAAGAAAATAGGTGACAGTACAAGAACCAAATTATTGGCGAAAGTATATATGAGAGATAATGACTCAGTACGCGATAACAGACTTCAGAATATGAACAATATTTTGGGGATCATGGCTGAAAGTCAGATTATCAAGACTGAAAGAACCAGTTTAAATGCTCTAATTCACTACCGAAAATTCTTCTACTCAGGTGCAGAAGGTGAAGTAACCCGTAATAATGATTTTGTTGTTGGAAATATCTTATACAATCAACAGCTTTTCAGAAACGGTATGCGTCTTCAGGCTTTCTATGAATTGGGGAACGGACAGGAAGCCCAGAGAGAATTTCAGTACATTAAAGTAACGGACGGACAAGGTGTTTATAAATGGACCGATTATAACGGAGATGGCGTTCAGCAGCTGGATGAATTTGAAATTGCCGAATATTCCGATCTGGCGCAATACATCCGTGTATATACTAATTCTGTACGATATATTCCTTCCAATAAAAATAAACTGCAATTGGCCTTGTTTGTCAATCCGGCCATTGTTTTCAACTCTGAGAATGGATTTTTAAAACGTTGGAATTTTAATATTTCATTAAATTCTCAAAACTCATTCTACAAAAAGGAAAAAGTACTTGTTCTGAATCCTTTTGAAAAGAACAGTGACCAAATCCTTAAAAATCAGAATATTCTTGCTTCCGTACAGTTTAATCCAACTGATAAATCAGGCTGGAACGGAAATTACAGATTTATCACCAATGATAATCTCATCAATGCCAATTTCAGTAATGAAGAACGTGAACAGACTTCTCATTTCCTGAACATAGGATATTGGTTCAATAAAGAATTCAGAGTGGATTGGGAAAACTCGATTCATGATATCCAAAACTCTTCACAGTTATTTAAAACAAGAGATTATCGTCTGAATAATTTTGAAACCAAGCCTAAAGCAACGTATAAATTCACCGATGCCATTCAGGCTGAATTATCTTCTGCTTTCCGTCAGAAACAAAGATTGGATGGCGAAGAACTCCTTAAGGCTTTTGATGTTACAGGAACCATCCAGTGGGAGCGAAGAAAAACGTCTATCCGTGGAAACTTCTCATTTATCAATAACGATTTTACAGGAAACAATTTCAGTATCGTAGGAAACCAGATGCTGGATGGGCTTAAACCTGGAAAAAACCAGGTGTGGAGTGTGTTTATCCAACAGGCTATCAACTCATTCATCCAGCTGAACCTTAATTACGAAGGAAGAAACTCCGGTGACCGAACCATTCATATCGGAAGTATGCAGGTAAAAGCAAGCTTCTAATTGTGGACAACCGTAAGTGGGGAGTCAATCAAATCTCATATTCACTATTTAAAGTCTTTTTCTTTCCTCCAATTTCCAAAACAAAACAATCATTTAGGCCGATAGATAATATCATAATTATGAATGTTCAGAATTTTGTAAATTTGCACCATGATAAAAATAGGCAACATAGAACTGCCGGAATTTCCGCTTTTGCTGGCTCCGATGGAAGACGTAAGTGATCCTCCGTTCAGACGTTTGTGTAAAATGCATGGTGCAGATTTAATGTATTCGGAATTTATTTCTTCCGAAGGGTTGATTCGTGACGCTATCAAGAGTCGTAAAAAGCTGGATATTTTCGATTATGAAAGACCCGTTGGGATACAGATTTTTGGTGGTGACGAAGAAGCTATGGCTATGTCTGCAAGAATTGTTGAAACGGTAAATCCGGATTTAGTAGACATTAATTTTGGATGTCCTGTAAAAAAAGTTGTATGCAAAGGAGCAGGAGCTGGTGTTTTGAAAGATATTGATCTTATGGTGCGTCTTACAAAGGCTGTTGTAAGCTCTACTCATCTTCCTGTCACTGTAAAGACCCGTTTAGGATGGGACAGTACCAGCATTAATATTGATGAAGTAGCAGAACGTCTGCAGGAAACAGGAATCAAAGCGCTTACCATACATGCAAGAACGCGTGCTCAAATGTACAAGGGTGAAGCAGACTGGGAACATATTTCAAGAATTAAACAAAATCCTAATATTGAAATTCCAATTTTTGGAAATGGTGATATAGATTCTGCTGAAAAAGCATTAGAATATAAGCAAAAGTATGCCTGTGACGGTATTATGATCGGTCGTGCTGCTATTGGATATCCATGGATATTCAATGAAATCAAGCATTTCTTTAAAACAGGAGAGCATTTACCTGAACCTACTATTTCAGACCGGTTACTGGCTGTTCGTCAGCATGCAGAATGGAGTGCAGAATGGAAAGGAGAAAGATTAGGATTGGTTGAAATGAGACAACATTACAGCAACTATTTCCGAGGAATTCCTCATTTCAAGGAGTTCAGAAAAAAATTCCTTGAAGTGTTTACCCTGGAAGAAATGAATAGCTTGATTAAAGAGACCCAACAGTTCTATGAAGAATATCAGGCACAACTATAAAATAAAACCATCAGCTTTGCTGATGGTTTTTTTATATTGAGAATTTAATATTAATATCCTTCTGATGAAGATTCGTTTTTAATTAATCCCAGAGCTGAAGAGGTTCCAATTCTTTTAACTCCCATTTTAATCATTTTTTCAGCATCTTCAGGAGTTCTTACTCCACCTGCTGCTTTTACAGGAAGTTTCCCGGCATTGCTGAGCATAATTGTTATTCCTTCAAAGGTTGCTCCGTTAGGCTTTCCTTCGGCAGTCTGATAAAATCCTGTAGATGATTTGACAAAAATTTTCGACAACTCATTTTCAGAAAAATTCTCTTCTGCCCAGGTAGAAATCTTTTTAGTAAGATCTGCAATTTGTTCATCTGTTAACGCTGCAATTTCAATAATCCATTTTGCAACTTTTTGATGTTCAAGAGATAATTTTGTACATTTTACAAATTCTTCTCTTACCAGTTCTATATCTCCCTGCAGATAAGCCGTGTAATTAATAACAAAATCTAATTCATCTGCCCCGTCTTCTATTGCTTTTGAAGCTTCTGCAAGTTTTTCATCAATAGAGTACGTTCCTTCGTGGAAACCTATTACAGTTCCTACTACAACATTTGAATTTCTTTCCTGAATAAATTTTTTGATCTCAGATACATAATCCGGCCGAATCATCACGGCAAAAATATCATTGTCTATTGCTTCCTGAGCAAGTTCTTTATCTTTTTGAAGTGTTTCTTCGTGGGAAATACCTGACTGTTCTGGTGTTTTCAGGTAAGTTGAATCCAAATATTGGGCTATGTTCATATTATTATACTTTCAATTGTCTGTAAATACCTTGTTCTAAAGATATAAAAGTTTCTGTTCTTGTTACTCCCTTCAGCTTTTGAAGCTTACTAAGGATTTGCATTAAATGATCATTGTCTTTACAAAGCACTTTCAGGAAAATGGTATAATTTCCTGTAGTATAGTGGGCTTCCACTACTTCGTTGATATCATGCAAAGACTTTACCACTTCCGGATAATGGCTTGGCTGATCCAGAAATACACCGATGTAGGAAATCACTTTGTATCCAATTTTCTTAGGATTAAGAAATGAAATTGAATTTTCAATAACTCCTGCATGTTCGAGTTTTTTGATTCTTTGATGCACTGCAGTAGTGGAAATTCCGACATTTTTTGAAATGTGGGCTAAAGAAGTTTTAGCATTATCCATCAACATGTAGATAATTTCCTTGTCAATAGAATCTAAATGGTAGCTTGTGTTGCTCGAATTTTTCATTTTCTACTTTTTTATTATTTATGTTTTTTAATGTAAATTTTTAAATTTTACAAAAACCGGAAAGTGATCGCTATATCCACCTAAATACCGGGTACCGGCATAAGTTCTGAATGGCCGTCCTTCAAAATTTCTGGTTCTGCTGCGGATTTTTTCAGAATTAAATATATGGGCATCCTGAAAAGCCAGCGTCTTATTATCAAGCAAAGATCTTGATATAATGATCTGATCATACAGCAATCCAGATTTATAATGAAAAGTAGAATAATTTCTTGTAGAAAACAATTGTTGAAAAGGGTTCATTAAAACCTTCTCATGGTCATTGTCATAGAGAATCTGTACTAAATTTTCATCATCCGGGTTTTCGTTAAAATCACCACACAATATAACATGCTCTTTATCAGCATTTAAAATTTTCATAATCCGTTCCCGTATTTCATTCAATATAAAGGTTCTTTTAGGTTTATTGATATCTTTTTCGCGCTTAGAGGGAAGATGGGCGACAAAGACATTAATAATTTCCCCTTTATATTTAATTTTTGAAAAAAGTACGTCTCGGGTTGTGTCGTAATTTTCTGTGTTTTTATTTACTATTTCAAAAAAGAAAGTAATGGTTTCTGAATCGAGTACCTCTACTTTATTTTTATCATATAACATGGCTACATCCACTTTTCGTTCGTCCATAGAATTGTAATGAACAATTCCGTATTCCGAATTAAAGGGCTCCATTTCTACTAGATCTTCCAAAACTTTCCTTCCGGAAACCTCAGATAATCCTATTACAAATGGTAATACTTCATTATCCTCCTTCATCAACTGAAATACATGAGAGATTTTAAAAAGCTTATTTTTATATCTCTTTTCATCCCAATTCCTTAATCCTGACCGGGTAGGATCTAATTTATGGACAGGTTTCGGATCGGGTAAAAATAAATTTTCAACATTATAAAAAGAGAACAGCTCCATCTACACTAATTTCTATACTTTTAATTTATTATGTCCTTTTTACTTTAAGATGTAAATTTATTATTTTTTTTCAAATTTTAGTGATTTACCTCTAAAACAGTAAATCAATTTCCAATAAAAAACAATTCAAATATAGTAAAAAATACTAATGAAATAAGTCATTATGAATTAATTTTTCAACTATCCCACAGTTTCGATATATTAATCAAAATTGAGACAATATATAAAATATGGAATAATAGAAATAAATTTTTAACTTAAAACCAGAAACATTAATATTTTTCACACTTATTGAAATTACAACAAATATTATTCCATTTATCTATAACAAATGGAATTAAATATGGAAGCAGAAAATTAGATCATTTCTGACGATTTTCGTTTACAATAAATCGGGACGTTTTTCCTTTGTAATTCTTACGGCTTCATCATGACGCCATTCTTCAATTTTTCCGAAATTCCCACTCAAAAGGATTTTAGGAACATCCAGGCCTTTATAACTTTCGGGTCTAGTATAGATGGGTGGTGAAAGAAGATCATCCTGAAAACTGTCTGTTAAAGCGCTTTGTTCATCATTCAAAACTCCAGGAAGCAATCTGATAACGGAATCTGCCAGAACACAGGCAGCCAGTTCTCCTCCTGTAAGAACGTAATCCCCAATTGAAATTTCTTTGGTAATATGAAGATCTCTTACCCTTTGGTCTATTCCTTTATAATGTCCGCAAAGAAAAATTAAATTCTCTTTGATAGACAATGAATTGGCTATTTTTTGGTTTAAAGTTACCCCATCCGGAGTCAGATAGATTACTTCATCATAATTTCTTTGAGATTTAAGCTCTGATATACATTTATCCAATGGCTCAACCATCATTACCATTCCTGCACCGCCTCCGTAAGGCTCATCGTCAATTTGTCTGTGCTTATTGATTGCCCAGTCTCTCAGATGATGAAAATGTACTTCTACCAGTCCTTTGTCCATTGCTCTTTTCAAAATAGAGGTTTGGAACGGACTTTCCATCAATTCCGGAAGTACGCTTATTATGTCAATTCTCATTGTAATGTTCCGTTTTTCTTAGTAGGTATAATAATTAATCTTAAAGAAGAATCTTTGTTGATATAACTCCACATCCAGTTGAAGAATATGGCCAGTTTATTTCGAACGCTCAAAATTAGCATTAAATGGAGAAACATCCAGAAATACCATGCCAGAAATCCCTGAAATTTTATAAACGGCAGATCTACAACTGCTCTGTGCTTCCCAATAGTCGCCAATGAGCCTTTGTCATCATACTCGTATTCTTTCCATTCTTCGTGGCTTTTCTTTAATAGATTTTTACCTAAATTTTTTGCCTGATTAATGGCTACGTTGGCTACCTGAGGATGCCCATGTGGATATTTAGGGGTTTCCATATAGGCAATATCCCCGATCGCATAAATATTATCGTAACCTTGTATTTTATTATATCGATCAACAATATATCTGTTTCTCACTAATTTTTCTTCCGGAAAACCTCCTACAACATTTCCTGTAACTCCGGCTGCCCAGATCACATTATTGGATGGAATTTCTTTTCCGCTTTTCAAATGAACCTTATCTCCGTCATAATCCGTCACTACTTCTCCACTCATAAAAGTTACCCCAAGATCTTTAAGATATTTTTCTGACTTCTCCTGAGCCTCACTACTCATTACTGCAAGTGGTTTTTCGGTAGAACTCACCAGAATAATTTTCAGATGATCAAAGTTCATATAAGGATAATCTCTTGGAAGAATATCTTTTTTCATTTCAGCAAAAGCCCCTGCCAGTTCTACTCCTGTAGGACCGCTTCCCACGATAACAATATTCCAGTTTCCGTCATCGCTTCGGCTTTTTTCAATAATCAGTTTTTCAAAGGTCATCAAAACATGATTTCTGATACTGATGGCTTCCTGAGTATTTTTCATTCCGAAAGCTTTGCCTTCCAATTCTTTATTTCCGAAAAAATTAGTTTTACAGCCCGTTGCAATGATGAGTTTATCATAGGTAAATTCTGCTTCATCAGTAATGACCTTATTGTTGGCAGGATCTATTTCTTTGACTTCAGTCATACGGAACTGTGTATTTCTGGACTGCTGAAAAATCTTTCTGAAGGGAAAGGAAATGTTGGAAGGTTCTATCCTTCCTGAGGCTACCTGATAAAAAAGCGGCTGAAACATATGGTGGTTCATCCGATCCAGAACAATCACCTTTTTGTTCTTGTTATTCAATGTTTTTGCAAGCTGCAGCCCCGCAAATCCTCCTCCAATAATGATGATTTTTTCGCGTGTTTCCATAATACACAAATTTACTGATTTTATTTTAGCATTTAGCAGTGAAAAAAGTTAGTTTTGCAAAACTTTATGACACCAAAAAAGTACACCAAAAAAACTGCCAAACAAGTCCATAAATCGCGACGGAAGAAGTATTTTTTCCGAAGATGGGTGATATTGGTTATTTTAATGATAGCATTAGTAGGAACAGGGCTTTATTTAAGACAGTCTATCAGTTATTACTATGCGCTGTACTTTAATAAATTTAAGCATAAAAAGCTTCATAACAGTGAAAAGGAAGCAGCAAGAATCCAAAGAATACTAGCCAGCAACCTTGATAAAACCTATGGTTTTGATGTTTCTCATTATCAGAATCGTGAAGATATCAAATGGGACAGTCTCAGCATCGGAAATAAAACGATTCCATTAGAATTTGTTGTCATGCGTGCAACGATGGGAAACCGAAGTGCCGATAAGCATTTTGACGAATTCTGGGAAAGTGCTAAAAAGCATGATCTTATCCGTGGTGCCTATCATTTTTACAGAGCTGATGAAGACCCTGTGATCCAGGCTAATAATTTTTTAGAGAATGTAAAACTTGAGAGCGGAGATCTTCCCCCGATCCTTGATATTGAAAAAATTCCCAAGCGTAAAACCAGCAAAAAGCTGATTGAAGATCTGAAAATATGGTGTAAAATTGTAGAAGATGCCTATGGTGAAAAGCCGATCATCTACACCTACTATCATTATTATAAAGACTTTCTGAAAGGCGAGTTTGAAGATTATCCTTTATGGCTTGCCAATTACAATGATGTTCCGTCTCCTTCTCCTGATGATGAGTGGGATTTCTGGCAGTTTACAGAAAACGGGATTGTTCATGGTATCAACGCTAAAGTGGATCTTGATATTTACAATGGTAATTCGTGGTCATTAAAAAGGCTGACACTGGATTAAAAGAAGGGAGGAAGGAAGCACAAAGATGGGAGCTGATGAAGTTTCATTGATCCCGTATGATATGTTTCAATGAGTCAACTTACAAAATTAGCTAATGGATATCACTTCCATTCTCCATCTCCCTGCTTCCAGCCTTTATCTAATTACTTTTTCCTAAAAAATTCAGAATATCCGTATTGAGCTGATCTGCGTTTTCAAAAGGAATCATATGGGTGGCCTTGTTGTAGATTTTAAGTTCAGCATTGGGTATTTCTTTTGCAATAAGTTCAGTATGACCACGTTTAATAACATCATTCTCACCGGCAATAACCAATACTTTAATTCCGATTTTATTTAAATCTTTCTTCTCAATGCGCGGCTGTGTCAGCATAATTTTCAAAAGCCTTTGTTCATTAAACTTTTCAGGATCCTTCAGCTCTTTCATCACCAGCATTTTATTTTCAAAATGATCAGTAAGTCTGTCATCCACTCCACCAGGAAATGCATTGGCTCCAATTGCAATCAGCTTATTCAGCTTTTCAGGATATTTCAGGGCAAATTCCAGTCCGGTATTTCCACCATCACTCCAGCCTGCGATATTTACCTTATTGAGCTTTAATTGGTCTGCTACTGCTTTTACATCATCAGCAAACATTTTGTAGGTAAATTCCTTTTTAGAGGAATCTACACTTTTCCCTTGTCCTCTTGTATCTATAGCAATTACTTTATACTGCTTTGATAAAACAGGAATCTGCTGATAAAAATCTTTAATACTTCCTGAATTGCCATGAAGCAGAATCAATGGTTCTCCTTCACCATACACCTCATAATAAAGGTTGGTATCCTGAAGTTTCAGATAGTTTCCTACGGCTTTATTTTGCCCATACACAGTTTGCTCCGATTCCTGGATATATTTTGACACATCAGGCATCAGTGCTTCTGCGCTGTCATCTGCAAAACCGTTTTCATCATCCGTATTTTTGTCTCCGTTTTTATCCATTTTCACATCGATATTAATGGCAGGTGCGGCGAGAGTCATTTTTGTCCACTCTCCGTAAAATTTCCTTATAAATCCTGTTTTGAACAATGCTGCACTTATATTGACTCTCCCTTCAAATTCTTTTAAAAACTGAATTCCTATAAAAAACCTTCCGTGTACCCAGATATTACGGTCATTCACATCCAATGTATAAGTTCCGTCTTTAATCATATCACTGGTTAGTTCAACGGTAATTTCTTCATCAAGAATATTTTTATCCGGAAAACCATCTTTTTCACTATAAATAGTATACCGTATGATGACAGGCTTATCAGCAGTATAGCTGGCAATATTCAGGTTAATATTCTTAATCTTTGATTTCTTTTTAGCATTAAAAGCCAATGCGGTTTCACCAAGAAAATCTTCTTTTCTGAGGTGTGGATTTACCGAGTACATAACACTTTTTGTCTTCGTATTGACTCCCCAGTTTTTATCAACAAGTTTCTTAGGCTTAATGGTAATCTCTTTAATATTTTTAGTTTTCTCTGTTAAAAATATTTTTTGCTGATCATTTTTTTTAAAATCCTGTATTGTTTCCTGGTAAGGCTCAAATCCCGGTACTTCTATTTTTATTTTCTGCCGGGGATCTGTATCGGAAAGATCAATTGAAAAATTTCCTTTTTCATCAGAGATTGTTCCGATTGATTTTTTTTCAATTCCAATCTTTACATAAGGAATTGGATGGTTTTCATTTTTAGAAATGACAGTTCCGGAAATAACCTGGGCATGGAAAGCAGAGGCTGTGAAAAGGAAGAATAAAGTATGATCTATTTTCATGTTAAAAGTTTAAAGCAAACTTATTTATTTTCAACAGCCCAATATCCCAATACTTTATTAAAATTATTCTCCCTTTAGTTAAAGTTGTTTTAAATATTTTCTAATTATAAATATTTCCTACTTAAAGGATACTCATAATTTCTTCCCAGGAATGCACTCTTTCGTAAGTATCATTTTCTATCAGCTCATTATGAGGTTGGGTAAATATCAGTCTCTGCCCTGAAAAATGATCTAAATTTTTAGGATAGTCATCAATCATGATATCTCCGGACACTACTTTTTTACTTCCACAAAGAACAATCTGTTCCCAGGTAATGAATGGGAAATGCTCTGCCAGCCAATCATATTTTTCCCTTAGGCTGTTTGGAAACTCCATTCCGGCAGATACAATATAGAGTTCATATTTATTATTCAGATATTCCATTGCCTCACGGCTTCCCTTCATTACAGGTAAGGTTCTGAAAAAACCTACTTCATTCACGTGCTTTTTTCCATTGGGAAAAGATTCTATTTCAGGCTTACCAGCCAAATCACTGATTTCAATTTCTCTTCCTGTATCTCTTTTTTCAAATTGTACCAGCTGATGATATACATCCGCCATTACCCCGTCCATGTCGACAATAACTTTTTTCATTGTTTCCATCAGATTTTTGTATTATTTATTACTATTAAAATGTGTATTTCATTGTGGCTGATCAAATTTACTGATTAGTTTTTTCAGGCAAGGGACACTATCTATTAAAAAATCATAAATATTCATTCTTATAAGATGCGTTCCGGAAAATTTTATGGCTACATTTTCGTATTTTTGCGACTTAGTTAAAAAATAAAATCAAACTATTAATTCCCAATGAATTACGTTTCTGCAGAAAATCTTACCAAATCTTACGGCATCAAAGTTTTGTTTAAAAATATTTCTTTCCACATCAATGAAGGAGATAAAATAGCGATTGTTGCCAAAAATGGAAGTGGAAAATCTACCCTTCTGAAAATATTAATGGGTAAAGAAATTGCAGACAGCGGAACTGTGATCATCAATAAAGATATCCAGGTGGTGTTATTTGACCAGGAAATTGATTATGATCCTAAGCTCAGCATTGAGGAATTCATGATGACCCTTGATTCCGAACCTATCCTCGCTCTTAAAAACTATCACAAATCACTCCATTCTACAGATAATGATTTTATTGAGAAAGCATTGGCTGATATGGAAGTTCATAAAGCCTGGGATCTGGAGAATGAAATGAAACAGATTCTTTCCCAGCTTAAAATCACTGATCTGGATGCTAAAATGGGTACTCTTTCCGGAGGGCAGATCAAGCGTGTAGCATTGGCTAAACTTTTAACAGAAACAAGAGCCGAGCACAGGCATACACTTCTTATCATGGATGAACCTACCAACCACCTGGATGTGGATATGGTAGAATGGCTTGAAAATTATCTGAACAAAGCAAAAATCACTTTATTGCTTGTAACCCACGACCGATATTTCCTTGACAGTGTTTGTGACAGTATCTGGGAAATGGAAGATCAGAATCTGTATGTTCACAACGGTTCTTATGCTACTTACCTGGAGAACAAGATGATTCGTGAGGAAAATCTTAATGCTACAATTGACAAGGCCAATAACCTTTACAGAAAGGAACTGGAATGGATGCGAAGACAGCCGAAAGCCAGAACCACAAAATCAAAAAGCAGAATTGATGCTTTCTATGAGACTGAAAAGGTTGCCAAAACCGATACCAGAAAAGACGGACTTGAACTGGATTTTGAGATGAAACGTTTGGGAAATAAAATTCTTGAACTTAAACATATTGATAAAAGTTTTGGACCTAAAGTTTTATTGAAAGATTTCAGCTATCAGTTTCAGCGTGGAGAAAAAGTGGGAATCATTGGAAAAAATGGGGCGGGAAAATCTACCTTACTTAATATTATTCAAGGTTTTGAAAAAGCCGATAAAGGAGAAATTGAAACCGGAGAAACGATTTCTTTCGGTTATTTCTCACAAAAAGGGCTTACATATAAAGAAGATGAGCGTGTAATAGATTTCATCAAAGAAATTGCAGAATTTTATCCTTTAGCTAATGGCAAAAGTTTATCGGCATCACAGTTCTTAAGATTATTTTTATTTGATGATCAGACACAATATTCTCCTATTTCTAAACTTTCGGGTGGTGAAAAGAGAAGACTTCACCTGATGTATATCTTGTATCACAATCCTAACTTCCTGATTTTTGATGAACCTACAAATGACCTGGACCTTCCTACATTAACAGTGCTGGAAAATTTCCTTCAGCAATTTCAGGGATCTTTAATTATCGTTTCCCACGACAGGTATTTTATGGACAGAATTGTAGACCACGTTCTGGCTTTTGAAGGAGACGGAAAAATCAGAGATTTTGTAGGAAACTTCTCAGAATACAGAGAAACAAGAAGCCGTGAAGAAGCCTTAGAAAAAAATGCAATGGTAAAACCTGAGCCTGTAAAAGAAATTGTTTCTCCAACAGAAAGTACTCAGTCTGCCAATTCTAAAAGGAAACTCACTTTTAAAGAACAAAGGGAACTGGAAACCATTGAAAAAGAGATGCCTGAACTGGAAGCACAACGTACTAAAATTCTGGATAAGCTCAACAACGAAGCTGATTACGAAAAGATAGCCACACTTTCTTCAGAACTGGAAAGCGTTTCAGAAAAACTGGAGAACCATGAAATGAGATGGCTGGAGCTTCAGGAACTCCTTTAATAATGATGAATTATGAATGAATTCAAAGAGTTTTAGAGTAAACGAATTGAAGACTTCTCATCACAACTGTTATCAACTTTGAATCTTGAATTCATTGATAATTCATAACTCATCATTTATAATTCTATTATTCTTTCTTCTTTTGCACTTTTAAGAGAAGTATCTATGATTTTCATATTCTGAATAACTTCTTTTCCGGGAGATGGTAAAGCATATCCAAAAACGATGTGTTCATAAATTTGCTGGTAATAATTCATGTAGTTTCCGGCTTCACTGGAGGTAAGAATTCTCTCTGTTTCAGAATCATCATTCAGGAAGTTTAAAATTCCGTCCGGCTCTTTCAGAGGCTGTGTCCATTCTTTACCATATTCAGGAACAGCACCTGCTACCAGTTCATTTTCCTGATTATCGGTTCTTTCCTGCAGGAAAGTTCCTTTGTCTCCATGAATAGTGTAAGCATAATGTCCTTCTTTACTGAAAACAGATGATTTCAGTCTTACCCTCATATTATCTTTATAGAATAAGAGAATTTCAAAATAATCGTTAGCGAACTCAGTTCCTTTCATAGAAAACACGTCTGCAAACAATTTTTCAGGATATCCAAAATACTGCACCGCCTGATCTACAAGATGTGCCCCCAGATCGTGAAGTGATCCTGCCCCCACCTGATCAGGACTTTCTTTATGCTGTTTTCCACTGGCGGTTGTACGGAATCTGTCAAAACGAATTTCAGCTTCTTTAATATTACCTATTTTCTTATCATCAAGAATCTTTTGAACCTGTAGAAAGTCGCGGTCGAATCTTCTGTTTTGATATACGCTTAAAAACAATCCTTTTTCTTCTGCTAATTGCACCAGCTCTTCTGCTTCAGAAACATTTACTGTAAAGGGTTTTTCCACAACAATATTTTTTCCTGCTTCCAGTGCTTTTTTGGCGTACTCATAATGAGTCTGAACCGGGGTATTGATAATCACCAATTCTACATCACCATGCTGAAGCATTTCTTCCACGGAACGGTAGATGGTTGCTTCCGGATACTTTTCCTTCGATTCTTCCTTACTTCTTTCCACCACAGCAGACATAAAAAATCCCGGATGTTCTTTTAAGAAGGGAGCATGGAATACTTTCCCACTCATTCCAAAGGCGCAAAGCCCTGCTTTTACCAATTGCATATTATAATTTTTAACAAATATATTCATAAAAAATTTTCTATCCCTTAGTCTAAGCGGCTATAGAAATAATCCATCTCATCAACACTAAGAATATGATTTAAATCATAAAATTATTTTTATCTATTCTAAACAAATACTTACATTTGCGCCTTATTTAAAACTGTTCTACATAAAAATAAAATGAAAAGACAATTACTTTCTTTAGGTCTTCTATTCATCGCTGTTTCAGCAAGTTCACAGCTGAAAAACGTTGAAGCAGATACTATCAGAACTCAGACCATTGAGGATATTAACCTTCACAAAACAGGAAATCCTAACCAGGCAAGACCATTATCAACAAAATCTAATCTGACGGTAATGGAAAACCCTCAGCCTATTGCTATTGTTACTCATGAAATCATTGAGCAGCAGCAGGCAAAACAGCTGAGTGATGTTATTAAAAATGTAAATGGTATTTACCTAACATCTGCAAGAGGAGGATCTCAAGATAGTTTTGGTGGAAGAGGGTTTATTTTTGGAAATGACAATATTTTTAAAAACGGAGCAAAAGTAAACAGTGGCGTTTTTCCTGAAGTAAGTGGTCTGGAAAGAGTGGAAGTTTTAAAAGGAGCAAATGCCATGTTGTATGGTAACGTCGGACCTGGTGGAATTGTAAATCTTATTACAAAGAAACCAAGATTTGAATTTGGCGGATCAGTTGGATTAAGTGGAGGTAGCTGGAATTCTTACAAACCTATGTTTGACATTTATGGACAATTAAGCAAAAAAGTAGCATTCAGAGTTAATGGTACTTATGAATATGCTGAAAGTTTCAGAGATATGGTAGAGTCTAAAAAGCACTATTTCAACCCATCTTTTGTTTTCAACTTGAGTGAAAACACACAGTTAATTGTAGAAGCTGACTACTTATATCATAATTTCACTCCTGATTTTGGAATTGGAAGTGTTACTGATAAAACCACTGGAGTATCAAGATTGGCGACTGAAGTTGATCGTAGAAGCTTTTTGGGAGCCAACTGGCAGTATCAAACCAATCAACAAGCTACTACTGATGTTGTTTTGAATCATCAATTGAACAGTAAGTGGAGCTTAAATGCAGTTGCTTCTTATCAGAACTATACGAAAGATTATTTTTCAACGGAAAGAATTCAATGGCAGTATGAATCTGCAAAAGGAAATTTTAACCCATCTTGGAACAGAACTTTAGGAAGAAATTATACAGAACAGAACTATACTTCATTACAAGTTAACCTAAACGGTGAATTCAAAACCGGTAATATCATTCATAAAGTGCTATTCGGAGCTGATGGAGATTATGGCTTAGCAGATACTTATGCTTATAATTTCACAAATCCTGCTAATGTCAACTATGGGACTTTATATTTAAATAATCCTTCTACTTGGTCAAATGACGGTGCTATGCCAGACACCTACAGAGCATCTAGAAACAGAATAGCTACAAAAAGATTTGGCCTTTATGCACAGGATTTAATCAGTGTTACTAAAGAATTCAAAGTGTTAGCAGGTGTAAGATGGTCTTATTTAAAAAATGAAGATACTGAAGTAAAAGATTTCTTAAAAGGAACAGAAACACCTACAGTAAACAGTGGTTTACAAGCACACGCAGTATCTCCAAAAGTAGGATTAATTTATAATCCTAATGATAATTTATCAGTTTTTGCAACGTATACCAATTCATTCTCACCGAATTCCGGGTTTGATCAAAACAATCAATCCTTAAAAGCATCCACAATTGATCAGTATGAGGTAGGAGTTAAAAAAAATCTTTGGAACAATGCTATAGCTGTTAACTTAACTGCTTATCAAATAAATAATAGAGACGCTTATACATCTCCATACCTTGCAGACAATAAACTTGCTTTATATAAGGTATATGCTGGTAACATAAGAAGTAGAGGTGTTGAATTGGATATCACAGGAAACCCTACGAAATATCTATCCCTAATAGGAGGTATTTCTTATAATAATACTGTATATACAAAAACTCCAAATGACGGATTTGTTGAAGATCAAAAATTGGTAAGAACTCCTGCTCTTACAGCAAATGCTTCCGTATTCTATACCTTTACAGACTTTGTAAAAGGTCTGAAAGTAGGAGCTACGGCATTCTATACCGGAAAAAGACAAGCCGGATGGAATGACGTAAAAGGACAAACTCAGCAGACTAGAATGATTGATATCAATGGGTTTACAACTGTTGATATAAGTATAGGTTATGGTTGGAAAAAATTCTCTATCCAGGGGAAAGTGGGCAACCTGTTTGATGTTGTAAACTACAATGTTCACGAGAATTATTCAGTGAATCCTATTACGCCTAGAAATTACTATTTCACATTGACATACAGACTCTAGAATTTCTAGAATTCTTTAAATAATAATTCTTTCATTAAAAGTGGAGATTGCATTTTTGCAGTTTCCACTTTTGAAATTTTAAACAAAAACAAAACAATAGATATGGATAAGATTAAAGACACAAGAAGCTTCATGAGAATTACACACCGTTATCTGGGATATTTCCTTGCCGGAATTATGGCGGTATATTCGTTAAGTGGAATCCTTCTGGTGTACAGAGACACTGATTTTCTGAAAAGCGAAAAAAAATATGAAAAAAACATTGCTGCCAATCTTTCAGAGAAAGAACTGAAAAAAGAACTGAAGATGAAAGGCCTGGAAGTGGAAAAAACAGAAGGAAGCGTTCTTTATTTTAAACAGGGAACTTATGACAGTGCCACCGGAAAAGCCAAATACACTAAGAAGGAACTTCCTTTTGTATTGGATAAAATGGTTTCTCTTCACAAATCACAATCTAAAGATGCTATATCTCCTCTAAGTGTATTCTTCGGAGTTTCCCTTTTCTTTTTTGTCATCTCAAGTTTCTGGATGTTTAATCCTAAGACAAAAGCATTCAAACGTGGAATCAAGTTTACGATTGCCGGCTTGATCATTTCCATCATTCTTTTGTTTATTTAATATAATAGGAAGGCAGATCAAAAGAAAAAACAGCAATTTGGAACATTAACAAAATAACATCTGTTTTTATCATTTTCATTCCAAAAGGCCTGTTTTATTTTCTTTATCATTATGATATCCTTAGTTAATCTGTTAAAAAAGTAAATTATATCTCACTGGTAATCTTAACGTTTATTTAGAAAAATTACGTAAAATTAAGAGTCTGGCACATTTATTGTTTTTTCTATAATTCGTGAATAATAAACATTTAATTATTAAAATAATAAATTATGAAAAAACTTATTTTAACAGGAATATTAGCCGTAGCAGGCTTAACAGCAACTGCCAACGCTCAGATTCAAAAAGGTAATTGGATGGTAGGGGGTAACCTTGTAGGGGCAAATTTTGGTTTAAATGAAGGAGCAGGATACAACTTTGCAATTCAGCCTAAAGGAGCCTATTTCATTGAAGATAATATCGCAGTTGGGGGATATGTAGATTTAGGTTTCAAAGGAGCTAAAGATGCACCCACTACTTTCACTTATAACGTAGGAGCATTAGGACGTTATTATCTTAATCCGGGAGAGCAAGGAGTAAACAACTTACTACACCACGGAAGATGGTTCTTCGAAGGTAACGTAGGTGTTGGAGGGATGTCAATCTCTAAAGGAGGTTCTTCTTCTAACGGTCTTAACTTTGGATTCGGACCTGGATATTCTTACTTCATCACTCCAAACATCGGATTGGAAGGTTTAGTGAAATATGATGCAAACGCTGGATTCGGAAGCGGTGGATACACTAACAAAATTACTTTTGGTTTAGGTTTCCAGATTTATCTTCCAACGTCTAAAGCAAAACAAATCATCAACGACGTTAAGTAATCACTGAAATACTTATAAAAAAAATGAAAGCGCCCCGGAAATAAATTTCCGGGGCGCTTTTCGTACAAATTAAAACTAAACTATAAAAAATCAAATAAATCATGTATTAGGTTGTGGAGTGTATCTCAAATACGGTTTTATTTCCGTTACACCTTTTGGGAATATTTTTCGTGCTTCTTCTGTAGAAATGGTTGGAGGTATAATAACATCTTCTCCGGTTTTCCAATTTACAGGAGTGGCTACACGATAATTATCTACCAACTGTAAAGAATCCAGCACTCTAAGGATCTCGTTAAAATTCCTTCCTGTAGAGGCCGGATAGGTAATAATCAGTCTTACTTTTTTGGAAGGATCAATAATCAGAAGAGAACGTACTGTAGCGGTAGCCGAAGCATTAGGATGAATAAAATCATACAGTTCTGAAACCTTTCTGTCTTTATCGGCAATAATAGGAAACTGAACTTGGGTGTTCTGAGTTTCATTAATATCTTTAACCCAATTTTGATGATCTTCTACCCCATCTACACTCAGGGCAATTACTTTCGTACCTCTGGCATCAAACTCAGACTGAAGTTTTGCAGTATATCCCAACTCTGTTGTGCATACCGGTGTGTAGTCTGCAGGATGCGAAAACAGAATTCCCCAGGAATCTCCCAGATAATTATAAAAATTGATATCGCCTACTGATGATTCTGCTTGAAAGTTGGGCGCTGTATCTCCTAGTTTGATTGACATAATGTTCTTTCTTTATAGTCTACAAATTTAGTAGACTTTTTGGAACTGGCAAATTTTTTGATGAAAATTTATATCTTTAATTAAAATTTTATTCATGGAGAAAACCGGACTGAGGTATGTAGATCTTGTTTACAAGGTATTGGAAAATTGGTATATCACCTTCGCAGAACTTACACCCAAGCTGATTGTTGGAATTTTAGTATTTACCTTTTTCCTGGTTACCAGCAAATATTTAAGCCAGGCAGCGGTAAAATTATTCCATAAATTTTTTCCTAAAAGTCGCAAAGAGAGTTCATTAGTCACCTTAATCAGTGTATTCAGATTTTTGATCATGCTGATGGGAACCTTTATTGCTCTTGAAATAATGGGTTTCAGTGGCTTTCTTTGGAAGTTTATCGGAAGCCTAGGAGTTGCGGGGGTTATTGCCGGGGTTGCTCTGAAAGACCTGGTATCCAGTATTTTCTCAGGAATGCTTATTGGAATTGACAAAGCTTACAAGGTAGGAGATTATATTACCATCGGAACCCACTCAGGAACAGTACAGGAAATCGGGTTTCTCACTACAAAAATTCTTACCGATGACGGAAAGAAAGCTTATATACCCAATCAAGTAGTATTCAATGCTCCATTTTACAATATTACCGCTTCGCCACAGCGCAGAATTATTTTAAACTTTGAAATTCCGGCTGATGAAGATATTACCAAAGCTCAGAAAGGAATTCTTGATGTGGTTAAAAACCTTGATAATGTGGATAAGCTTGACACTGTAGAAGTGATTTTTACAGATTTGAAGCAAGGTGCATTTAACCTCCAGGTAAAATTCTGGATAAAAGTAGGGGCTAATCTTGCGCAGGTAAGAAGCCAGGCTTATTTAGGGATTAAAGAACGCTTTGATACGGATAAAATTCAGCTGGTAACGCCAACGAGTATCAGTATTACCAATGGCGAGACTAACTTGCCGGAAAATCTCGACAAATAAAAGGTCGGAAGAATTTTTCCTCCGACCATGACACTTCCAGAAAGAAGTTTTCATTTTATTTATTGATAATAAGTTTCTCTGTATATTTCTTACCGTTTGTTGTATTGACAGTTACAAAATAAGTTCCTGCAGCAAAATCATGAACCTGAATTTTTGCGTAACCTTTCAGATTTCCTTTTTTCACAATCCTTCCTGAACTATCCATTAGGCTGTACAGAGCTTCACTATTTTCATCATCTAGTCTGATATTCACTTCATCATGAGAAGGATTAGGATAAACAGCAAAACGATTTGTCTTTATTTCTTTTTTAACCTGCGAAGCTGTTTTCGCTATGGAAAAATTAGTTGTATTCACAGCAAAATAAATATTTCCCACGGCTTTCACCATAATTCTTGCTGTTCCAATATTTTCATTAGGAAAATTAACTACAGCAGAGCCATTGTTAGGAACATTGGCTGCAAGAACAGTATCAAAATGATAGCCTCCATCTTTGGAAAGAAGAATGGTAACATACTTTGTGTTTACAGCTCCTGTATCCGTTCCTGCCACATTCCACTTTATGGTATGGGTACCCGGACTATATGAGTTTCCTGTATGCGAGGTTACTTTAAATGGTCCGGCATTCGTTACGGTTACTACCATAGCATCATGAGCCGTTTGATTTCCCGTTGCTCTATTATCATTAACAAGCAGTGAAAAATTCAAAGTTCTTGCAACGTTAGGAGTAACTTCCCACATAGGAGTTAAGTTATTAGATAAAACAGCTGACAAATGCGGGAAATATCTCATATTCTCAGTTTTTGGTAATCTCGATCGGTATACAGGGCCTTGGACATTAGAAGGAAGTGGCGGCTGTATGTTATTTTTGTTGTCATATTGTTCCCATAAATAGGTAAGCGGATCATTATCCGGATCTGTTCCCTGACCTGTCAGTAAAAATGCAGTTCCTTTAGGAATAGAATAATCCAGGCCTGCGTTAGCAGTAGGAACCCTGTTAACCATTCGTCTTTTAGCAGAGCAATCGATATCCCTTGATATAGTATAATACATTTCTTTTACGCTGGCAGCATGGAAATAAGCATCACTATGCGGCTGAATACTATTTCCTCCGCATATTCCTGCATATCCCATAATAGTACTGGCACTTCCCGGCTCATACGCTGTTCTGTTATTTACATTTCCTTTACAAGCTACGGTATTAGCCCTGAAGGTATGATTGGCTCCAAACTGATGTCCCATTTCATGGGCAACATAATCTATATCAAAAGGATCATTAATGGGAGTACCGGAACCTGTAACCCCCTGTGCTTTCAATTTAGAACATATAACCCTCAACCCTGCAACTCCGCCACTGTTGACTCCAAAAACATGACCTATATTGTAATGTGCAAATCCTATCACATTATTGATGTTTTTTACATTCTCATTAAGCATCTTATCCTCATCCCCATTGGTATAGGGGTCAGTTGCCGGATTTCTGTAAATAAGAAGATGGTTATTAGCCACCATCACCATGGTAACGGCTATCGTTTTTTCATATACTCCGTTTACTCTTGTCATTGTGGTAGCCATTGCGGCCATTGCACCATGAATTGTTCCGCCGTGATATTTGGTATACTCTCCCGTAACTGCCAATGCCAGCTTATACGTTCTGAATACCCCGTCCGAAACCATAGGCCTGCCGGAAACAAAATTATCTGACAGCTGATCATTACCCAATAGCTGATCGGCATCTTCCTGTATGCTGCATCTGAAAGGCGTAGGATTTTCCGGTAAATCTTCTCTTTTATAATAGATAAAAGAAGTATTATCCTTGGTATAGGCATCCAGATAGCTGATGTTCCATCCATTGAAATACATTATACTGATTCCTGTTTCCGGACTGGTACTGAAACGTATTGTATTTTCCGGATGATTTTCTTCCCACCCGGTGTAAGAACGGATATCGGAGAATCTTTCCTGAAGCTCAGGTTCCATTATTGAAGCTTCCTGTACAATATAATCATGAAACTCTCCATCAGCATCCGGAAATTTCAGAACAAGGCTATGGTCATCAGAAAAGCGTTCGGGAGCTTTTTTCAGTTCTTCCTTAATCTTATCAAGGTCAAGATTATACAGGGAAAATGTTTTCGGCATTACATTTCTGGGAGCAAGCTCTTTTTCTTTCTCCCCATCCGTCTTTTTCCAATAGTTTTGTTGTCCAAAAGTTAATACTGCACCCAATAAACCGAAAAAAATAAATGTTTTGTTTTTCATAGATTTTCATTATTTGTGTTAAACATTGATATGCTCCGCAATAGAATTCAATACAAAATGAACCTCCTTTTTGCGTATCATAACTTCCTATAAATACAACATTTATTAAAAATAAAAGCAATTAAGAATAAAAAACTTTTTTTTCAAAAAATTGATTTAATTACACAATACATTTTTCTTTTTCTATTTTTATTTTTACAATAACATCTAATTATGATAAATTTAAAAATAGCTTAAAAACTACCCAATTTCCAGTTGTTATCCCCAAAAACAGTTATCAGCTCCTCATTTTTACATTGATTGCTGGAATTATAATAGATAAACACAAAAAAAACCGCTCCAAAAAATGGAACGGTTTTCTTATTTTATTTAAAATTTTAGGTTACGCTAAAACTTCTTTTACTTTGTTTGCCGCTTCTTCTAAAGTAATTGCAGAGTGTACCGGAAGACCAGACTCGTCAATTAATTTTTTAGCTTCTACAGCGTTAGTTCCCTGTAATCTTACGATCAATGGAACAGGAAGGCTACCCATAGCTTTGTAAGCATCTACAACCCCCTGAGCAACTCTGTCACATCTTACAATACCTCCGAAGATGTTAATCAAAATAGCTTTTACGTTTGGATCTCTTAAGATGATTCCGAAAGCTGTCTGTACTCTCTGAGCATCTGCAGTACCACCTACGTCAAGGAAGTTTGCAGGGTTACCACCAGATAATTTGATGATATCCATAGTCGCCATTGCAAGACCAGCTCCGTTTACCATACAAGCAACGTTACCATCAAGTTTTACGAAGTTAAGACCTGCTTCACCAGCTTCTACATCCATTGGATCTTCTTCTCTTGTATCTCTCAATTCTGCTAAGTCTTTGTGACGGAACAATGAGTTGTCATCTAAAGTTACTTTAGCATCTACAGCGATAATTTTGTTATCGGAAGTTTTTAATACAGGGTTGATTTCGAAAAGAGATGCATCAATACCTGTGTAAGCATTATAAAGAGAACCGATGAATTTTACAAATTCTTTGAAAGCATTTCCTTCAAGACCTAGGTTGAAAGCAATTTTTCTAGCCTGGAATCCCTGAAGACCTAAAGCAGGATCAATGATTTCTTTGTGGATCAAATGAGGAGTTACTTCAGCAACGTGCTCAATATCCATACCACCTTCAGTAGAATATACGATTGTATTTTTACCTTCAGCTCTGTCTAATAGAATAGAAACATAAAATTCTTTAGTTTCTGACTCACCTGGATAATATACATCCTCTGCAACCAAAACAGAATTTACTTTTTTACCTTCAGCAGAAGTTTGTGGAGTAATCAACTGCATTCCGATGATGTTCTGAGCGTTTTCTTTAAGCTTATCCATGTTTGGAGAGAACTTTACACCACCACCTTTACCACGACCACCTGCGTGGATCTGAGCTTTTACTACCCACCCTTGAGCGCCAGTTTCAGCAGTTAGTTTTTCAGCAGCAGCTACAGCTTCATCTACGTTGTTTGCAACGAAACCACGTTGGATAGCTACTCCATACTTTGATAAAATCTCTTTTGATTGATACTCGTGAAGATTCATATTATTTTTATTATTTTATTTTAATATTTAAAGGTTGACAAATTTACTAAAAATGAATAAGGTTAAAAAGAAAATTATAGAACTTTTAACGCATTCTGTAAGTTTATATGCGATCTTATCAGATTCAAGGCGGTGAATCTATGAATAATATGATAATGATCATAAAAAAACTAAATCTCACGATCATATTCTAATGACATTTTAATGTCATTCTAATGTAGATAAGAATATTAACAAATCCCATCTATTATCTTTGAAGCCCGGAAATAAAACATACCTATTTCATGAATTTTCAGATGAAATTCAATTCAGGTAAAAGTCCTTATTTCAGAAAAAGTGATCACCAAATCCTATCAATTTCCTGGAAAACAAAAGCTGTTTCCAGTGACAACAGATGATATTCAAAGGAAAATTCACAACTTAAAAAAACAGTTAATCTTTTACTAAAGAAGAAAAATGGAAATACCAGCTAATGAACAGGGAAAAAGGCTCATCCGCTACATTACAAAAGAAAAAAAAGATGTTACCAATATTTATTTCTATGCTATTCTGAATGGTTTAGTCTTGCTGAGCGTACCTTTAGGAATACAGTCTATTGTAAGCTTTGTGATGGGAGCTACGATGACAACTTCCATTTATATCCTCATATTTTTTGTCGTAATCGGAACCTGGCTTGCCGGATATTTCAGATTAAAAGTGATCCAGATAATTGAAAAGATACAGCAGAAAATATTTGTAGAATTTTCCATCGCCATAGCAGACAAAATCCCCAAAGCAGATCTTTCCTACACCAGAAAATACTACCTTCCGGAACTTGTCAACCGATTCTTTGATATTCAGAATCTTCAGAAAGGAATTTCAAAAATATTACTGGAAATTCCTACTGCTTTAATACAGATTGTTTTTGGGATTCTCTTGCTCTCTTTTTATCATCCTTGGTTTTTAGCATTCGGAGGTCTGGTTATTCTCTCTGTTGTAATTATTTTCAGATATACGATGGAAAGCGGAATCAAATCCAGCATTGAAGAGAGCAACAAAAAATACGATACAGCAGCATGGATAGAGGATATCGCCGGTTCTGTAAAAACATTTAAAATGCATTCTGAAGATGATTCTCATTTAAAAGGAACTGATGAAAGAGTGATAGAATATCTTAAGCACAGAACAGCTCATTTTAAAGTACTCGTTTTTCAGTATAAAACAATTATTGCTTTTAAAGTCATCATTACTTTAGCAATGCTGGCCATTGGAACCTATCTTCTGATTAATCAAAAGCTGAATATCGGAGCATTCATTGCCACAGAAATTGTTGTTCTAAGCATCATGTCTGCTGTAGAAAAGCTTATTGTAAGCCTTGAAAGTTATTATGATCTGATTGCGTCTTTTGCCAAACTCTCTAAAATCACTGAACTTAAAGAGGAACCCAACGGAGAAATCACATTATCTCAGAAAGAAAAAGGGACAGAAATTGAATTTAAAAATGTAAGCTTTTCATTTAATGATAATACTCCCATCCTTTCGGACCTTAATTTCAAAATCAAAGAAAACAGTCTGAACATTCTAACAGGAAAACTGGGAGCGGGAAAAACCCTTCTGCTTAATATGATCACAGGATTCTTCGAGCCCAGCTCAGGAGCAATTCTGATTGATAAAATTCCATTAAAAAATATAGAGAAAAAACACTGGAGAAATAATGTTGGACTTTATCTGGAAAATATGAAGATCATTCAGGGAACCGTTAAAGAAAACATCCTATTAGGAAGCAGCCAGAGCCACACAGAAGATATTCTTGAGCTTTCTGAAAATATGGATATAGAAAATATTTCAAGTATGTTCAGCAGCGGATTCTTTACAGAAGTAAGTGAAACTGATCCTGAAATCACATTCAGTTCAAAGAAAAAAATACTGCTGCTTCGTGCTCTCCTCGGTAACAAAAAACTTATCATTCTGGAAAATCCTTTTGCAGGAATCCGTGAAGAATATCAGGACAAAATGATAAAATATCTCCAGAAAATCAAGGAAAACACAACTATTATTATTGTTTCTCAGGATACAGAACTGCTACAATATGCCGATCAGCATTTTCATCTGGAAGGAGGAACATTAAAAACACTTCAAAACAATTAGTAAAATGAAACTACAGTCGTTTGACAATATCTATCATATTCATAAAAAGTCACGGGTAAAAAGATGGTTTCTGTTTATCTTCATAGGCGGTATAATTACCTTATTTCTCCCTTGGACACAGAATATTAAAGTGAAAGGAAATGTAACCTCTCTTTATCAGGAACAGCGTCCACAGCAACTTCACTCTCCTATCCCGGGAAAAATCATCAAATGGTATGTTAAAAACGGAGATTATGTAAAAAAAGGAGATACTTTACTGCAGCTTTCCGAAATAAAAGATGATTATTTAGATCCGCTTTTGGTACAGAGAACACAGGAACAGGTAAATGCTAAAAAGGGAGTAAGAAATTTCTATGAAGCAAAAGCAGTAACAGTGAAAACCCAGCTTGAAGCCTTACATTCAGCCAGAAACTTAAAACTGAATCAGCTCAAAATAAAAATAAGCCAGCTTAATAATAAACTTACCGGTGAAGAAGCAGAACTCACCGCTGCTAGTAATGAACTTAAGCTTTCAGAAGACCAGTTTGCGCGGCAGAAAAAAATGTATGAGGAAGGTTTGGTTTCTCTTACCCAGTTTCAGCAAAGAAGTATTTCTTATCAAAATGCTGTTGCCAAAAAAACAGCATCAGAAAATAAAGTGGCTCAAACCCGTCAGGAAATTATCAATATAGGAATTGAACAGAATTCTGTGATTCAGGATTACACAGAGAAACTCAGTAAAATAGAAGGAGACCGTTTTCAAAACATGGGGCAGATTGAGGGCAGTGAAGGTGAAATTGCCAAGCTCGAAAATCAAGTGGCCAATTACAAAGCAAGACAGGGCTTATATTTCATTATTGCATCACAGGACGGTCAGATTGTACAGCTTAATAAAACAGGAATTGGTGAAGTTTTAAAAGATGGTGAAAATATTGGGACAATTGTTCCCACAGCAGTAGATTATGCAGTTGAGATTTATATAAAACCTGTGGATCTCCCGCTTGTGAAAGAAGGTCAGCGTGTGATGTGCATTTTTGATGGATTTCCTGCCATTGTATTCTCGGGATGGCCCAATTCCAGCTACGGAACATTTGCAGGCAAGGTGGTTGCCGTGGAAAGCAATATCAGTGCAAACGGACTTTTTAAAGCATTGATTATTGAAGATAAAAAGGAAAAAAGATGGCCTCCAAAAATTAAAATGGGAGGAGGTGTACAGGGAATTGCCATTCTTAATGATGTTCCTATCTGGTATGAACTATGGAGAAATATCAACGGTTTTCCACCAGATTATTATGAAGTAAAAAATGATCAAACTGCTAACTATGAGAAAACAAAGTAAACTTCTTTTTATATTGATCTTTCTTTTTTTCCAGTATCATAAAGCACAGGATTCTCTCATGATTTCAGCAAATGAATTTCTAGCGGTGGTAAAAAATTATCATCCAATGGCATTGAAATATCAACTGCAAAACAAAATTGCGCAATCTGAGATTACTAAAGCAAGAGGAAATTTTGATCCTATTTTAGGAGGAAAACTGGGCGAAAAGAACATTGACGGTGTACAATATTACAGACAAAAAAATATTGAACTGGGTATTCCTACCTGGTACGGAATTGATCTTACGGCAGGATATCAATATCTGGATGGTGAAAAACTCAACTCCAGTGAAACCAAAGGTGGCATTTACAGCATGGGAATTACTGTTCCTTTAGCTAAAAATCTTTTGTATGATAAACGAAGAGCAGCATTGGATCAGGCGAAATTTGCTTCGAAAATGACGGAAGCTGAACAGACTGTACTTACCAATGAACTTCTTCTTGAAGCAGAAAACACCTATTGGGAATGGGTACAAAGTTTCGAAATTTACAAGCTGCAAAACAAAGCGGTTGAGGTCAGCAAAAAACGTCTGCAGCTCACCCGGAAAACTTTTGAATATGGAGAAAGAGCAGCTATCGATACTGTTGAAGCAGCTTCTCAGCTACAGAGCTTTGAACTTCAGCAGAAAGAAGCCTATTTAAATTTTGTTAAAAACACCCAGCAGCTGCAGTTATTTTTATGGAAAGAGAATCGTGAAATTTATGAAATCTCACAACTTTTTTATCCTGCAGATCATCTTTCAGATCATACCGCCTACTCAGATTTTGAATTTCTTCTGCAGGAAATTAAAACAAAAGAAACCACCAACCATTGGTCTGTACAGTATTATACTCAGAAACATCATATTTTAGAAAGTGAACGGAAGCTGAAATGGCAGAGCTTTCTTCCCAAGTTTGATTTTACTTATAATTTCTTCAACAAAGAGAATTATCAGTCAGATTACCTTCCTCTTTTTGACAATAATTTTCAATATGGATTAAAACTTGAAATACCGGTATTTCAAAGGGAAGCCAAAGCCAGTTATCAAATGGCCAAAATTAAAATAGAACAAAATAAACTTGATACTGAATTCAAGAAAAGAGAGCTTACCACGAAAATTGAAACCTATAAAAACGAACTTTTAAATTACCATACCCAGATAGCCCTTTCACAAAATAATCTTATGAATTACCAGCAACTTCTTACTGCAGAAGAAACAAAGTATGCGAACGGTGAGAGTTCTCTTTTCCTGATCAATTCAAGGGAAAATAAAATGATTGAAGCACAGGAAAAATTCATTTCCATCAAAGCGAAATTTCTTAAAAGCTTTAATAAACTTAAATGGATGAATGAAAATTTCTCTTTATAAAACCAAAAAAGTTCAGGAAACTCCCTGAACTTTTTTATTGATATTCTGGTCTAAAAATACACCAGAAATTGTTTTATAAGTCAATATTACTATTACCGCCCACCAGACCAGTCACAGCCCACATAAAAAAGTGCGGCTGAATACAAACGGATTGAATCTGATAGGTTAATCTAAGAGATTGAATGTTCGTATTAACCTTTTTCTTCTGTTAATCTTCATTCTTATATTCTGTTTTTGGCAAAATATAAGATCAGCATTCCCCAGCTCAAGATCATCATCAGACCTCCAAGCGGAGTGATAGGGCCTAAGAATTTAAGATTCATTCCCAGATAATCCTGCATGCTTAAGAAATAGATACTTACTGAGAATAAAAATGTTCCTGCAATCATTAAAATGGAAGTCCATTTTTCAGCGGAAGTTTCAAATTTTAAGATATATCCGATGATCAGCAGGAAAAAAGCTGCATACATCTGGTATCTTACTCCTGTTTCAAAACTTTCCAGTCTTTCCACAGCTAATATTTTCTTTAAAGCGTGTGCTCCGAATGCACCAAGGATTACAGAAACCATTCCGTAAACTGCTCCAAAAACTAAAGTAATTGTTTTCATTTTATAACTCTTCTAATTCTAGGGTTAAATATTTTTTTGTTTTATGATCCTGCCAGGTTCCTATAATTTTCCTGCCTTGCAAATCTGCTTCCACCAAGGCTTTGAAAATCCATTGGTTGGTTTCTTCACTATAATAATCGTTTTCTATGATGGAGATATGATTACCTTTTATCTTTCCGTTCCACTCAATCAGTTTTTTATTTTTATCATACCAATACAATGCAGTAAAGGAGCTTGTATCATTTTCACTTTCTCCTTTATATAAGCGGCTGATAAAAACAGTGACAGGATATTTGTCATCTATTTTTCCTTTGTACAACTTATTTCTAAAACTGGTGGCACCTATTTTTTCAGAACCGGAAATTAAATTTCTCGCATAAGGACTCCAATATTTTTCCAGTTCTTTGTAGGAAAACTTTATTTCGTGACTGTCGAGGTCATCCAGAGCTCTCATAGCATGGTTGGAGCATCTTCCGGCAACAAAAGTCAGTTTATCTTTTCCGAAAAAATATCTGATGTCTTCTAAAGTATGTTCTGTAAAACAGTCCTCATACATAGCGATCTGATCTTCAGTTTCCTCAGATGGATTTTTTTCTGCTTTCAGCTTGACCAGAAAGTCGGCAATTCTTTTTTTTACTCTTTTCTGAATGATACTTTCAACCATTTTCACGGAATTAGGTTGAAATAAATCTTCAGCATTGATAAAATTTCCTGTTCTCAGATCAAAATTTTTCCAGATCGTAAACCCTTCCGGATAAGCGCCTGAAGCTTCACCATCTATGGCAATACTCAGAATATTCTCAGGAGTTTCAATTTTATCCCAACTATAAAAATAAAGATAGTTTGAATAGGAATTGGTGGCTGTAGAAGCCAGTTTAAAAGGATTTCCGCCAGATCCCGGAACATATTCCAGCTGATCTACCTGGAGAAATGTATTGATTTTATTTTCTACCCGAGGATTTTCCGAATACGAAACAACCGGAAAAACGGTATCTTCAGTTTTCGGCTGCAGATTACTTATTTTCACTTTTTGCTGTTGTGAAAAACTTAACCCCGAAATCAGTAAGAAAAATACAATACTCCTTTTCACTATTTTGATTTTAAGTACATTAAAATGAACTTGGCAACCAATGTAGAAATCCCCAGTATGATAAACATATTGGCGAATTTTTTGGAACTTCTGAAACCTTCATGGTTTGTTTTCTTTAGAAAAAATCCAAAAAGAAGAAATACTATGGGCAAAATGATCTGTAACATTAGTTTCCTCTCATTCTGTTAAACTCGTTGATCACCTCATGGTGGCTCACCGTTTTATCTTTAAAATACGTGACAAAATGCTGTTTTTCTTCTTCAGTGGCTCCCAATTGATTCAGAATGTTCAATAAGTGCATTTTCATATGTCCTTTCTGAATTCCAGTGGTTACCAGAGAACGTAAAGCTCCAAAGTTTTGTGCAAGACCGGAAACAGCAAGAATACTCATCAGCTCCTGTGCAGAAGGTTTTCCAAGAAGAGCCAGAGAGAATTTTACCAAAGGGTGAAGATTGGTAAGTCCTCCCACAACTCCAACAGAAATAGGAAGATCAATCCAGAATCTGAAAATTCCGTTATCTGTTGTACAGTGAGTCAAAGATCTGTATTGTCCGTCTCTTGCAGCATACGCATGTGCACAGGCTTCCGTAGCTCGGAAATCATTTCCGGTAGCGATTACAACGGCATCTACTCCATTCATTACTCCTTTATTATGAGTAGTCGCACGGTAAGGTTCTATTTCTGCAATGGTAACGGCCTGTTTGAATTTAGAAGCAAATTCTTCCGGAGAAATTCCACTGTCATCTTTTAAATCTTCCATTTTACATGAAACCTCAGCTCGTACGATACAGTCAGGCGTAAAGTTGGAAAGAATATTCATTACAATCTGTAGTGAATTCTTTTCTTCCTGAGTAAAATCTTCACTGGTAGCAACTTCCTGTCTCAAAGTCTTTCCGAACTGCTCAAGACATGAATTGATAAAGTTCGCTCCCATTGAATCTACGGTATCGAAGCTTGCTTTCAGCTGGTAATAATTCGGCATTTCTGCTGTTTTATCCACTAGGCTGATATTTAAAATACCTCCACCACGTTTTCTCATATTCGCCGTGATATCTTCTGTAGCTTCAAATAGTTTTTTCTTTAAACTGAAATTAAAGAAATGCAATAATTTGTGCGGTTCTACATTAAAAATAAAGTGGGTATGTCCCAGCTTTTCTGTATTGATAATGGTTGTTTTAAAACCTCCTTTGTCGATCCAGAATTTTGCGGCTTTAGAAGCTGCAGCAACTACAGAACTTTCTTCAACTGCCATTGGAAGCGCCAACAGTTTTCCATCGATTAAAAAGTTTGGAGCAATTCCGTACGGCATATAAAAATTGGAGATGGTATTTTCAGAAAATTCTTCGTGAAGCTTCTGAAGATCTGCATCATCATTCCAGTATTGTTTTAATATATTTTGATATTCCTGGTTTCCTTCAAGATATTCGTTTACGAGCCATTCGATTTTCCCCTGCTTTGGAAGCTTGGAAAAACCTTCGATTGGTTTATGATTCATGATATAAACTTTAATGAGCCGTAAATATAATGATTTTGAGACTCTTTTTTGTTGATAACTTATATGAAAAAAGATTGACTTTTATCAATTTTGGAACTAAATTTGAACAAAATTAAATTACATTTTTGATACAAAACAGATCAAATCTATTAAAATATGAATTTTGACCGTCTTAAAGAAAAGCTGGAAATCCTTGCTGATGCAGCGAAATATGATGTTTCCTGTTCATCAAGCGGAGGTACAAGAAAAAATAAAAAAGGAGCATTAGGAGATAGTTCTGCAAGCGGGATCTGTCATACCTATACAGAAGACGGCAGATGTGTTTCTTTGCTTAAAATCTTAGTGACCAATCACTGTATTTATGATTGTGCTTACTGTGTTTCCAGAAGTTCCAATGATATCAAAAGAGCTGCTTTTACGGTAGAAGAAGTGGTAGATCTTACCATCAATTTTTACCGTCGAAATTATATTGAAGGGTTATTTCTAAGCTCAGGAATTTTCAAAAATGCAGACACAACCATGGAAAGGCTTGTAAGAGTTGCCAAAAAGCTACGTTTGGAAGAGAACTTTAACGGGTATATTCATTTGAAATCTATTCCCGGGGCAAGTGATGATCTGATGCAGGAAGCCGCGTTGTATGCAGATCGGTTATCCGTAAATATTGAAATTCCTACAGAAAGTGGATTAAAATTGCTGGCCCCTGAAAAAAACAGACAGGATATGATCAGCCCGATGCGATATATCCAAAAAGGAATTATTCAGTATAAGGATGAAAAGAAAATTCTGAAAAAAGTTCCCAAGTTTGCTCCTGCCGGACAATCTACACAGATGATTGTAGGGGCAACTAATGAAAACGACCTTCAGATCATTAAAGTTGCTGATCATTTTTATAAAAATTTTAATCTGAAAAGGGTGTATTATTCCGGATATGTTCCGGTGTTGGAAGATCAGAGACTGCCTTCTTTAACGACGGAAGTTCCAATGCTTCGGGAAAACCGACTGTATCAGTCGGACTGGCTGATGAGATTTTATGGCTTTAAAGCGGAAGAAATTTTAGATCCGAATGTTCCTTTTCTTGATCTGGAAATGGATCCTAAATTAAGCTGGGCATTGCGGAATCTGGATCAGTTCCCGGTGAATCTCCAGACTGCCGAATACCGGATGATTTTAAGAATTCCCGGAATCGGAGTGAAAACAGCTCAGAAAATTGTGAGTGCAAGACGTTTTCAGATTTTGACCATTGATCATTTGAAAAAACTCGGAGCAGCTGTGAACCGGGCAAAATATTTTATTGATTTTACTGCGGGAAATGCCTACCTGAAATATTTGACGGATAAAAATTTCAGAAAGCTGCTCATAGGCGGAAGCTCATCCAAATTTCATAACCAGTTTTCGCAACAGCTGACTTTGTTTTGATTTTAAACACAAATGACACCAATATTTTCACAAATGGACACTAATTTATAATACAGCACGACTGTCATTCTGACGAAGGAAGAATCTCTAGATTCTTCACTTCATTTTATTTCGTTCAGAATGACAAGCACATGCAAATTTTAATTCAACACATGACAACCCTACTCTACGATGGAAGTTTCGATGGTCTTTTCACTGCAATATTTGAAGTTTTCGAATACCGTTATAAAGATGTGGAGATTGCAAGCAGTGAAAGATTTCATCAGGAAAACATTTTTGCAGAAATTCACGAAGTAATTACTCAACCAGACAAGTCTGAAAGGGTTTTGAATAAACTGGAGCAGAATATTGGTAAACAGGGCGTTTACAAACTTTTAAAAGTTTTTTTATCTGAAGATCCGGATCTGGAAAACCTCATCTTATCCGCAGTAAGGCAGTCGGTGAAAAAAGCTGAAATTAATATTCTTGAAAACTTTGCCGATTCTGATGTTTTAAAAATTTCAAAAATCTGCAAATCGGTAGACAGGGAAAGGCATAGGATGACTGCATTTGTCCGCTTTGAAAAAATGCAGGATGGTGTTTTTTTCTCCAAAATAGATCCCGATTTCAATGTTCTTCCTTTAATCAGAAAACATTTTAAAGACCGATATCAGGATCAGAAATGGATGATCTACGATCTTCGAAGAAACTATGGCCTTTTATATAATCTGAACGATTGTGAATTTTTCTACCCTGATGAAAAACTTGATCTTAACCATTATCAACAGAAGTTCCATGATGAGGAAAAGGGCTATCAGCTACTTTGGCAGCGTTATTTCACGAAAACCAATATTGTGGAAAGAAAAAATATGAAACTGCATATTCAGCATGTTCCGAAAAGGTACTGGAAATATCTGACTGAAAAATGGTAGCCGGAATTCCATATTGTGGATAACTTTTTATTTGGATGATAAAAGCTGCGATTCCAAATTCTTTTTTGACCCATATTTTTTAATCTGTTCATTTTACGGGAGATAGAATCCACATTAATTGAAAACTCATATTGTGGATAACTTTTTCCAGTTAACATATAGTTAACATTGAAAATATATCAGTGTTCTTTTTCATGCAGAAATTAAGCAAATAAAGGCACTTCCCGGGAAAAAAGGAATATATAAATATGACGTAAAGCCATGTAAATCTGTGACCTATATGATCAAAAACTAAATCAACATTTTTATTTTGTGGATAACTCTTACTTTTTAAGGGTTCGCAGAGCTTTCTTTACGATATACTGTGTTTCTTTTGTCGGACTTTCCCGAAGCCATTCATCGCAGATTTCCACTACAAATTCGGGTTGAGATTTGCTGGCATCATTCAGCCAGTTGCCAACACTATCCTGTACATATCTGGAGGAATCAGATCGTAAAGATTCCAGTATTTCCAGTCCAAGCCCTGGATTATGTTTTAAAGCATCAATATGTTCACACCACACACCTCTTGGCCTTGTGGATTCGCTGGCAAAACGTCTTACATTCTCATTATCATCCGCGGTCCACTTTGTTAATATAGATAAACTTTCGTCCAGGTTTTTGGAAATATCCGGACGCACCGTCATCCAGCAGATTTCCCTCACTCCAAAATGAGAGTCAGAAGCAAATGGCTGAATTTTGTTTAATTTTTCCTTAAGTTGTAAATCGTTATTTCTTCCAATCGTATAAGCTGCCCAGCAACGTACCAGATCTGCGGGATGAACTGACAATTTCAAAAGAAATTCGTTATCCTTATTTTTCACAGCCAGATTAAGTAAGCCAATTCCTATTGTTTCATTAATGGTATTGACAGTTTGCTTTTTCAGCTGGTTTACATTTTCTAAAACGGGTGTCATATATTCCGTACGATCATTCTGTAAAAGCAGATTTTCCAACAGCAGCCTTTGATCTACTGCCAGCCATTCCGTAAGATTGGCGGTTTCAATTTCTCCTCTGTTCAGCTGTTCCAAAATATCCGTTGGAATATCTTTGATGGAGCGGGCTCCTTTTCGTTTTTCTGTCATACTATTTAATGATTACCTTTACAAAAGTCTGAAAGTGGGCGGAGAAAAACAATACCGCACATTTTTCCCCCATTGGGATAAAAAAGTCAATTTTATGGAAACAAAGGAAAGAGCTGAAGAAAATAAAATATGTCCGTTGGAAGTTGCTGTTAATACCATCAGTGGAAAATGGAAAATTCCTATTGTCTGGCAGATCAATGAAGGAAAAAAACGTCCCAGTGAGTTTTTACGCGGGATTGCAAAAGTGGACCGGAGAGTTCTCAATCAACAGCTGAGTGAAATGGTGGAAGACGGTATTTTAACGAAGCAGTCTTTTAATGAACTTCCTCCAAAGGTTGAATATACTTTGACGGAACTCGGTGAAAAGCTGGTGAAAATCCTCTGGCAGCTGAATGATTGGGGAAAATTGTTGATTTCTGGAAAAGAGGAGTCGTTGAACCGATAAATTTTCAAATAAGATATTGGCAGATAGGTGAAAAAAAATGATATTTGTGTTCACTAAAACGCATGAAAAAAGTTATCACAGGAATCATTGTTATTCTCATTTACATAGGCTGTACAAAAGAAAAAGTATCAGACCGTTTATTACCTGAACCAGATAAAAATGAGCATTTAATTGCTGAAAATGCTTTAAAAATCAATAAAAATAAAAATACAATCCGGGAAAGATTTTCTCCCCCGGAAGGGTATGAGTGGATAGAAGAAAAACCTGGTTCTTTCGGTCATTTTATTGAAAATTTCACACTGAAACCTTACGGAAGTCGGATTTTAAAATACGATGGAACGCCTATCTCCACCCAGCATCTCCATGAAGCAGTTTTTGATATTGATACCGGAAATAAAGATTTGCAGCAATGTGCTGATGCCGCCATCCGAATGAGAGCTGAATATCTTTATAAGGCAAAAAAATTTAACGAAATTAAATTTCATTTTACAAGCGGTGATCTTTTCAGCTGGAATGATTATAAAAACGGAACGAGAGCTTTTGTAAGCGGAAATTCAGTCAGCTTTAGAAAAACCATGCCTTTTGATGATTCTTACCAAAGTTTCAGAAATTATCTGGACCTGATTTTCAATTATGCAGGAACAATTTCATTAAATAAGGAAACCAAACCGGTCACAAAAAATTCAGATCTGAAAACAGGAGATATTTTAATCACACCGGGAAGTCCCGGACACATTGTTTTTATTTCCGGTGTCTGCCGGAATAAGGAAGGAAAAAGATTATTCTTATTAAGTGAAGGATTCACCCCGGCGCAATCGGTTCATGTACTTTCAAATCCGTTTAATCCCTATTTTACGCCCTGGTACGACCTTGACATCAACAGTTCAGAAACAAAAACTGCACGATATTTTTTTAAACCCACAAACTTCAGAAGCTTTTAATAATTTATATTCAAAACTATTGGAAACTTACTACGATAATCTGAACTTGTTTTTGTAAATTTGTGTTCGAAATTTTTTACTTGATGAAAGAGAGTGCTGTAAAAAAAATTGCAGTTCTTACTTCAGGAGGTGACTCTCCGGGTATGAATGCGGCATTAAGAGCGGTAGTAAGAACCGCCAATTATTATAATATCGAATGCTACGGAGTAAGAGAAGGCTACAATGGTCTTATCAACAATGATTTCCTGAAAATGGGAGCTCGTTCCGTAAAAAATATAATCAACCAGGGTGGAACCATTCTAAAGTCTGCCAGATCCACTGAGTTCAGAACAAAAGAAGGCCGTCAGAAAGCTTACGATAATTGTGTAAAACTAGGAATTGACGGATTGGTATGTATTGGAGGAGACGGAACTTTCACCGGTGCAAAAATCTTTAATGAAGAATTCGGAATCAGAGTAATCGGTATCCCGGGAACTATTGATAACGATATTTTCGGTACAGACAATACCATAGGTTACGACACTGCTTTGAATACTGCAATGGATGCCATTGACAAAATCCGTGACACAGCAACTTCCCACAACAGGGTTTTCTTTGTGGAAGTAATGGGTCGTGATGCTGGTTTTATTGCTTTAAACAGTGGATTGGCAACAGGAGCTCTGGATATCTTAATTCCTGAGAAAAAAGACAGTATTGATGAGCTTTTCACAAAATTCAGGGATGCTGAAAAAACCGGAAAGGCATCAAGTATTGTGGTGGTTGCAGAAGGTGAAAAACTAGCCAACGTTTATGAGCTTGCAGAAAAAACCAAACAAACCTTCCCTGATTATGACATTCGTGTAGCGATTTTGGGACATATGCAGAGAGGAGGTTCTCCAAGCTGTGCAGACAGAGTTTTGGCCAGCAGACTGGGTTATGGTGCTGTAACCGGATTAATGGAAGGACAAACCAATGTAATGGCAGGAATGCGTTCCAACGATCTGACGTATACGCCAATAGAAGAAGCCATTAAAAAACATAACGAAATCAATAAAGATCTTTTACTGATTTCAGAAATTTTAGCAATCTAATTATTTTTATAATCTAATAAAAACAAACTATTATGTCAACAATTAAAGTAGGTATCAACGGTTTTGGTAGAATTGGACGTCTTGTTTTCAGAGCAATGACTGAAAGAGACAACATTGAAGTTGTAGGAATCAATGACCTAATCAATGCAGAATACATGGCTTACATGTTAAAATATGACTCTGTACACGGTATTTTCCCAGGTGAAGTTTCTGTAGAAGGAAATGACCTTGTTGTAAACGGGAAAAAAATCAGAGTAACTGCTGAAAAAGATCCAAGCAACCTAAAGTGGAATGAAATCGGTGCAGATTACGTAGTAGAATCTACTGGTTTATTCTTAGATAAAGAAAGCGCTGCAAAACACATTACTGCAGGTGCTAAGAAAGTAATCCTTTCTGCTCCTTCTAAAGATGATACTCCAATGTTCGTAATGGGTGTAAACCACAAGGAACTTACTGATGATATCAAAATCTTATCAAATGCTTCTTGTACTACAAACTGTTTAGCTCCTTTAGCTAAAGTAATCCACGATAACTTCGGAATCGTAGAAGGTTTGATGACTACTGTACACGCTACAACAGCTACTCAGAAAACTGTTGACGGTCCTTCAATGAAAGACTGGAGAGGTGGTAGAGCTGCTCTGAACAATATCATCCCTTCTTCTACAGGTGCTGCTAAAGCAGTAGGAAAAGTAATCCCTTCATTAAACGGAAAATTAACAGGTATGTCTTTCAGAGTACCAACTGTTGACGTTTCTGTAGTAGATTTAACAGTGAGAATTGAAAAGGCTGCTTCTTATGAAGAAATCTGTTCAGTAATCAAAGCGGCTTCTGAAGGTGAACTGAAAGGGATCCTAGGATATACTGAAGAGGCAGTAGTATCTCAGGACTTCGTAGGAGATAAGAGAACTTCTATCTTCGACAAAGATGCAGGTATTATGCTTTCTCCTAACTTCGTGAAACTTGTTTCCTGGTATGACAACGAAATGGGTTACTCTAACAAGTTAGTTGATATGCTTGTACACGCGGCTTCTTTGTAATAAGTAATGAGTGATAAGTAATATAAGAGGCTGTCCAAAAAGTTTGGTCAGCCTCAATTTTTGCTGATTCTATTCGACCCCTATACAGGAAGAGTATATAAATATCCGAATCTCAGAAGGTGTTACCGACTTTTTGGACACTACCTTTTTGTTTATAATTATTTTTTAAAATCAGGAATAGGAATACCTATAATTAAACCCGGAACTATTCTATTCTGCCTATCTTTTTTATCTTTATACGGCTCTGTAAGATCTTTAAAATCAACAACAAAACCAACATTCACTTTAGATTTGTCATCTTTTGTAATAGCAACATTTAAACCAGTCCTAATATTAAATATTTTCTCAGCTTCAATAAATTTAAATGATGGAATGCAAAATATATCAAACCCTACTCCAAATTTTGGAGGAGCAATTGTAAAATGTAAATCGCCTGCAATTGTATGAGCATTGCTAATCAACAATGTCCCTTTTTTACCTTTTTTCTCTGGTTCTGAAACTAGAAGAATATTCTGACCATCTCTTATTTCTGTAGTCCTTTGGACAACAATATTTTCTAATTTAGAATAGTTATTACCTCTATTCTGAAATGAATATCCCAAACTGCCTGTAAAATAAATTCCATGTTTATAAGAGGTAACCCAAAGCATGTTCCAAGCAGCAGAAATAATATAAGAATTTAATCTTTTTGAAATAAAGGGATTCTCAGTAGTTGGAGTAAGATCATCTGCCAATAACATATACTCTTTATAGTCCCATCTTAAACCTGCAGAAATCCACTGTGTCCTATATTGAGATAATTTATTTTCTTTGTCTAGTTGGCTGAAAATAGAATCATTAGATAATCCTTTTTGTTTTAGTGACTCAAAGTCACTATTAAACACCCATCTGGATGTTTCAAAATGCCATTTAGCAGTAGCACCCAAACTATTATCAATAGCCCATTTTCCTTCACTAAATAATGGAGTATAACTATTTGTTGAGCCTATATCGTTTTGTAGAAGTATACTAAAATTTTTATCCTTAGTTTCCATATTTAACTTTAAAGAGGTTAAAAAGTCCTTTGACACGTCTACAGAGAAATCTCCTCTCATATTACTTGAGGTTACTAATGTATTTATTCTAGTATAAATATTATTGGCTATACTATTATCCAATCCCTTTTCATATTTTTCTCCTTTTGTGTTTTGTCCCCAGACTATAACAGTCCAGAATAGAAAAAGCAATAAAATTTTTGTTCTCATGGTTATTTATTTTTCAGATTAAAGTTTTTTGAATTGTCATTGGTTGAATTATCACCATAAAAGAGATGTTTCAGAAATTAAGTTTCCATGGTCATTAGTTTTATTTAAAGCTACAATAATCACCTACCACACGAAATACCACAAAAGGGTGATTTTATTTAACATAATTTTATTATTTTTAAGAAAACATTAACCAATGAAAAAAAAGCACCTGACTCATGCAAAAAGACCTCATCCCCTCATTAAGGTCTGGAATGACTATCCTGAAATTTTACAGAATGACAGCAGAATATTACCCGTTCCCACCATTGAAAATATAATCGGAGAAATTTTTGCTCCGGGGAAATTCTATTATTATGTCATTAATTTCGCAGATAGTACCATCATCTGTAATCACGATGAAGATATTTTAGCAATACATGGCCTCCATAAACATCCTGTACATCTGAAAGAAATTATAGACCTCATCCATCCCGACGACATAGAATTTGTGATGGAAGCAGAGAGAATGTCCATCGAAAAAATAAAGGAAATAGATGGTTTTGATTATCAGCAGGAACTGAAAACCAGCTACTGTTTCAGGATGAGAACATCAAAAGGCAATTATGAATTGTTCCATCATCAGGCTTTACACACGTATAAAGATGAAAACGGCAGGCTTTTACAGGCCGTTAATATCCACACCAATATCGAACATATAACCCATCAAAATTCTTATGTTGTATTGGTTTCCGGAATCAATGGCCGGGAAGACTTTCACCAGATGCAATGGATAGATCATGGCAAATTCCCCGAATCTATTCCTGTCATCTTCACCAAAAGAGAGGTTGAAGTCATTAATTGCATTGCAAAAGGATATGCAACATGTAAAATTTCCGATCTGCTGAATATTTCGGAAGAAACGGTACGTACCCACAGAAAAAATATTTTAAGAAAATCCGACTGCAAAAATAGCTCTGAACTCATAAAAAAAACATTTGAATGGGGATATCTGTAGAAATCAATGATAATCCTGATAAATCTCACCGGAGAACTTCAGCATAAAACTTGTACTTTTATAGGTAAAGGATGAAACATGATACAACCTCGTTTTAAAGATGCTCCCCATTTCAGGAACTTTTGGGAACATGGTAACGGAAAGCAGCTTATTGAATTTTCCGGAGCTAAAGTGAGCTTTGAAAAATTTGAAAAATTTGCGCCCTATTTTTATCATACGGATGAAACGGGAGATGAGGTAGTAAAAGATGTTTATTTTACTAAAAAATTTCATGAGGCTTCAAGAGAGATTGAACACTATATCAGAAATGGAGTTTCGGAAAATGATGATGTTCCTGAAAGTGTAAAAAAATTGTTCAGCCAAACTCAAAAAGTTCCTGATTGGCTCGATTATAAACTTCTTAAAAGCGGTGCTGAACTTTGTATGAGAAGCAATTTGGATTCTCTGATCTCCCTGAGAGACTATTGTCTGATTGGCGGCTATGATTATGCCTACCTCAACAAACCCCTTATTGTCACAGAAGCACTGAAAAAAGGTGCAGTGAAGCGTCTTTCGGAAACATTGGATTTCTGGGTAAATGCAACCCGATACAATGCGCTGGAAGTTCATGCAAAAGGATATGAATTTGCGATAAAAACCCGTCTGATCCATTCCTACGCAAGACTTTCCATTAAAAAACATTATAAAGACTGGGATACAGAAAACTGGGGAGAGCCTATCAATTCATGGGATATGATGGCAACGTATATCGGGTTCAGTCTGGTATTTCTTCATAGTCTTCAGAAATTAGGAAATCGTTTTTCTGTTGAAGAAGAACAAGGAATTTTTCATCTCTGGAAATACGTAGGTTATCTTTTGGGAATTCCGGAGCAGCTTCTTCCTGACGATAAAAAACAGGCAACGGAATATTTTTATTTATGGACTTCTGTTCAGCCCCCTTCAGATAAAGATTCTGTTCTTCTGGCTCATTCTCTGCTGGATGAATCTCTCGAAAATCCTATCTTAAAATTTGAATTTCAAAGAAAAAATTTAAAATATCTACACGTCTGCTGTACCTGGTTTCTTTTGGATGACGAAGTGTGTAAAAGATTACAAATTCCGGAAGTTCCTTTCAGAAATCTGTTTCCAAAATCAAAAATACTTTTCAATACAATTTATGATCAACTGGTCAGTCGAGAATCGAGAATAAAAAGAGGAAACAAGGACCAGATGAAAGTACTGGAAGATTATCTTGCAATTACCAAAGGTTCAAATTTTCATTAAAATGTTATTTGGTTTGAAAGCGCAAATAGTGCAAAGAGTTTTCATGTACTATAGAAATTTTTAAGGCACAAAAACATTTCGACTCACTCAATATTAGATTTTCAGGAAGGAGAAAGTTCATTTTTTAGAATATTCTCGCAGATCAAACAGATAGTGCAGATTTTTATGAGTATCTGCGTAATCAGCAAAATCAGCGTGAGGTAAAAAACATATACACTACTCAATTTTATCGGGGATAAAATCCTTGCGCCTTAAAGCATAATCTATATTAAAAGAATGGCGCCTTTGCGATTTCAAATAAAAACAACTTATCTTACTTAAGTAAAAAACATTTAAAAACACTTTAGATATTACATTCCGCATGTGCTTCGTTATGAATGAGATCAGCCGTAAAAATTTATCATTTTTTAACTCTAAAAACAGCTTTCAGGAATAAATAATATTAGCTTTTGATATATAAATTATGTATTTTTGAGAAATTATTTTAATAGAGATGAGTAACATTGATGATAAGAAAAAAGCACTCGCTTTAGTGCTTGACAAGCTAGATAAAACATATGGAAAGGGAACAGTAATGACTTTAGGTGATGAATCTATAGACAATACTATCGAAGTAATTCCTTCCGGTTCTTTAGGTTTAGATATTGCTTTAGGAATAGGCGGATACCCAAAAGGAAGAATCATTGAGATATATGGTCCGGAATCTTCAGGTAAAACAACGTTGACCCTTCATGCTATTGCTGAGGCTCAAAAAGCAGGTGGTATTGCAGCATTCATTGATGCTGAACACGCTTTCGACAGAACATATGCTGCGAAATTAGGAATTGATCTTGAAAACCTGATCATTTCTCAGCCGGACAACGGTGAGCAGGCTTTGGAAATTGCAGATAACTTAATCCGTTCAGGAGCTATTGATATCGTTGTAATTGACTCTGTTGCTGCTCTTACACCAAAAGCAGAGATTGAAGGTGAAATGGGGGATTCCAAAATGGGTCTTCATGCAAGATTGATGTCTCAGGCATTAAGAAAGCTTACCGCTACGATTTCAAGAACAAAATGTACTGTAATCTTCATCAACCAGTTGAGAGAAAAAATCGGTGTTATGTTCGGAAACCCTGAAACGACTACCGGAGGTAACGCCCTTAAGTTCTACGCTTCTGTAAGAATTGATATCAGAAAAGCAAGCGCACCTATCAAACAAGGTGATGAAGCTATCGGTAGCCGTGTGAAAGTGAAAATTGTGAAAAACAAAGTAGCACCTCCTTTCAAGCAGGCAGAATTCGATATCATGTATGGAGAAGGAGTTTCTAAAGTAGGAGAAATTCTTGATACTGCTGTAGATATGGGAATTGTGAAGAAAAGTGGTTCTTGGTTCAGCTACGAAGAGACTAAATTGGGTCAGGGACGTGATGCTGTAAAAGATGTTTTAAGAGACAATCCGGATCTTGCTGAAGAATTGGAAGCTAAGATCAAGGAAGAAATGAAAAACAAATAATTTTTCATAAAATATAGAAAAGGCAGTCTTCGGATTGCCTTTTTTGTTTTCAAAATAATGATTTTTTAACGCAAAGGTTTCATCTGTATGCTGTTGTAATACTTTTAGGGGAACAAAGAGTAGAATCAATTTCATTGATTCGAACTAAGCAAACGCCTCACTCCTTTAGCAACAAAGTCGCAATCTTTTGATCCCCTATAATCAGCTTTTGAATCATATACTCTTGGTGATTAAATTAAATGAAGGATCAGAAAATAAAAAAGAGGTTATTCCGTAGAACAACCTCTTGAATTTTATCTTTTTTAAAATTATCCAGCAATTTTACCCTGAAGCTGAAGGGCTCCGGTAACCTTCATTCCTTTTGTAAGCGTTTCCATTCTCATGTTCTCTTTGTTCACAAAAGCATCAATGGTAAAGAAATCTTCATTCTCTTCATTGGTGATCAGCTTCAACTTCAAAATATATCCTTTAACACTTCTATCTTCAAGCAATTCAGTTTCCTTAAAGTCTACCACCTGACCAATAAAATCAAAACATGCATAATTAGGAAGATCCTGACTTGGTACATAGGTTGTGAAATCTTCACTCATTTTCGTCCCGTCAGGTAAATCTGTATTGGTATGAATATCAAGGATGAAAACAATTCCACTGATATTTACCTTCAGATGAGGCTGTGTCATGTAGGTATTTTTGTTTTCAGCATAATCTGTCGCAAAGAACCAAACACCAAAGGTTTCTCTGGCAGGTCCTGCTACAATCGCCTGTAAATTCAAGGCATTTTCCCATTCCCTGATTGATCTTGTTTCAAAATCCAATGTATAATCCGTTGTTACTTCCGGAATGATAATGCTTAATTCCTCCGTTAAAGTAGTTTTAAATGTTACCCCATCAAATTCTGTTTTGCTCTTAATATCCACTGGTGGATCAGAAGATTCAGACTGTGTAAGAATAGCATTCAGATACTGACCGTAATCTTTAGTCTGGAAATTCTGATGACCAAAAATTCCACTCCATGTATTCATCATGTTATGAACGTTCGATTTTCTGATGATGATTCCTGCTTCATTCGTCATTTCAGGAGCTGCAATTCCTTCTGTATTCTGGAAATAATTTTGTCCCTCAATCAACTGATGATTCATGATTGCATTATTTTCTTCATGAGAAAACTCTGCAAAACCTTTGTAAGTAATATTCTGGTTTTCGAAAATATAAGGCAACCCTGTTTTCTTCTTTTCATCACCCGCAAAGTGATACGCAAGTGAAATTCCCTTGAACTCCCCTTCCTGAATGGCCAGAGTGTGATTACCGTTATGATCAAACTGAGAATGATACAGGATTACATAAGATTTAATCTTTCCTTCCTGAAGTTCACTTTCGAACTTTTCTTCCATTTGTGCAATCGCCTGTTGTGGAGAAAGTGCATAAGCATCTTCAGTAACCATATAGGCAAAACCTTCTACCTCCCCGTTTTCTTTTTCAAAAGCAGAAATAGGCGTATACTCTCCTCTTAGCTGAAGGGCAATAGAATACACGATATAATCATTATAAATCCTGATTTTTTCATATTCTTCATTTACTTTCGGTTCTTCTACCGGCTGCGAAGAGACTTCCGGTATTGTTTGCACAACTTCTTCCACCACTTCCTCTACTACTTTTTCTTCCGGCATTTCCATTTCCTGAACCGGAGTACTTACATTTTCCTGACTGTTATTTTTCTTCTTAAAAAAATCAAAGATTCCCATACTGTTATTTATAATTGGCGGTAAATATAATAAAAGTGCTCAACAGACCCAACATAAAAAAAATGCCATTGTGTCAGTGTGCTCTTTATTGTTTTGAGAATAAAAAATTCCGGCGGAGCCTTTGGCTCCGCCGGAATTTTATTAATTAGGTTTATCATCTGTAAGCTCAAATCCCCAATCTTTTCCTTTTTGGGTCGCTGGGATTCCTTTTGTCATCCAGACCGGAGCTTTAGCACCTTTAAGATAGTAATCAAAAAACTGCTGTTCCCGGATTTGAATATCTTTTCTGTTCTGCCGTTTCATAAGGTTATGATCATCACCATTATAATTCAGAAGCCATACCGGTTTTCCGAGACGGCGTAGTGCGGTAAACATTTCAATACCCTGATACCATGGCACAGCTCCATCTTTATCATTACTCATAATAACTACCGGAGTCTGAACTTTATCAATGGTAAAAAGCGGTGAATTTTTAATATAAAGATCCGGTGCTTCCCATAAGTTTTTGCCCAATCTGCTTTGTGACTTCTCATACTGGAACTGTCTGTTCATTCCTGAAGTCCATCGGATTCCTCCATAGGCAGAAGTCATGTTAACAACAGGAGCCCCACTCCATGCAGCCGCATACATATTGGTGTGAGCAATAAGATAGGCTACCTGATAACCTCCCCAGCTTTGTCCCTGTATTCCGATTTTAGTACCATCTACCCAGGAATTTTGCTTTAGCTTTTCAACTCCTGAATTAATATATTCCATCGCAGATTCTCCAGGAAAACCATCTGTATATGAAATATCAGGTGTGAAAACCAGATATCCGTTGCTCACAAAATAAGAAATATTTAATCTTGAAGGCGTGGGAGCTGGTGCAACATAACGGTTCAGATTGTCCGAAAGTTTTTCGTAGAAATAAACAATCATCGGATATTTTTTATTTGGATTGAAATCTTCCGGCTTGTATAAAACTCCTGTGGAAGTATTTCCTTTTGGTGTTGTCCAGTTTACCAATTCATCTGTTCCCCAGTTATATTGATTTTGCTGAGGATTAGTATTGCTTAGTTTTTGTTGTTCTGAGAAATCTGATGTTGCAAAAATATTGGGAGAATCTGTGTACGATTCTTTTACCAAAATATATTCCTCAGCATTTTTTGCTTTTTGAAGGGTTCTGTATCCCCAGACATTTTCCATCTGAATTTTTACAGGATCAGAATTCTTCTGAATGGATGTTTTAAAAATACCGTTCGCCTTAGTTGTATTATCAAACGCTGATAAATAAATAGTCGATTTTCGGTTTAAGCTTTTAATATCTTTATCCAAATCGTAAGTATCGAATGTTATCTTATTCTTACGTCCAAATCCATTGGTAATATTTCTTGGCTTTTTTGAACCATCCAGGAAAAATTCCCAGAGATCATAACGGTCTCTGATAATTACAGATTCATCATTATCTGTCCAGGATGCAATCCCGTAAGAATTTGGAAAATCCGGCATATCAAATTCTTCATCAACGAAGGAAACAGGTAGGCCTGTATTCAATGGCAGGGTTTGTTTTGTCTTCACATTATAGCTCAACCATTTCCCTTTTTCTCTGTCAAAGATCACAACAAATTTACCAAGCGGAGATACAGCTGCTGTTCCATTCAGGTTTTGAATAATTTCGGTTCTGTCTCCCGTTTTATTATCGATCAGAAAATACGTTTTCTTTGTTGCCCCTTCCCATTGTGAAGAAATCCGGTTGTTGATACTGGTAATTCCCAATGCAAATTCTGCATTTCCTTCATTCACCAATCGTAAAGTATCTAAGTCTTCACCATCAATATTTCTGAAGAAATCCGGTTTTTCTGTTTGCATTACTGCTGCATATGATTTCTTCAGATCATTTTTTAATTCTTTTAGCTGTACTGTTTGCAAATAGTCATCTCTATAGTTCCAGACATCTACTACAGCATGGTCATTCGCAATCAATGCCGTATCTTTTGCAACAGGTTTTGGAGCAACACCAAAATACAGCTGTTTTCCATTTTTACTGAATAGGGGTAATCGATTTTCAGAAATCACCCAATTCTTTTTCATCTGAGCATTCTCATTGGTGACAATTCCTTTTTTGTTTCCTTTAAAATTAAAGTAATACAACTGATACAATTTCACCAAATCATTCTGTGCAGAAGAAGTACCTACATAGGCCAACTGATTTCCATCTTCGTCAAAAGATAACTGGGAAAAGTCACCTTCCATTTCAGAAATTTTATTTACAGTTCCTTTTTGCAGATCTACTACCTGTACGGTTTGCAATGCATATTTCTTCGGCTTTGATTTGTCAGTATCTTTTTTATCCGCAGATTTTTCATCTGTTGATTCTTTTCCTTCTTTTTTATCCTTTTTTTCGTCTGGCTTTTTTGTCACAAAAACAAGCTGCTTTCCATTTTTACTGAACTCGTAGCGTACAACATTATCATAGGTTGTACTTTTTCCATCCAATAGATTTCGCACTACAAGCTGTAAAGGTTTTACATTTTTGTCTTCGTCTTTATTTTCGTCTCCGTCTTCTTTATCAGAAGCATCATCCGAAGATTTGTCTTTTATATTTTCCAAAAGATAAGCAACATAAGAACCCGCTTTTTCGGGAATTTTAAATCCCTTTACATTAGGAATTTTCTCTGTTTTATCATTGACGAAATCAACAATAGCCAGACTGTCTTTCGTTAATTTATTTTTCTTTAATTTTTTATCTTTTACCGCTTTTATATCTTTATACTGAGGTCTGATTTGAAACACAGCAAACCTGGAATCATTGGTAAAATCTACTTTTGTAGCTCTTTCAAACTTCTTTGTTGTTTTATTTTTTACAGAAAATAAAGAAAGGATAGAATTTCCTTCCTGAGCATCCACAGAATAGGCAACCCATTTACCATCATTTGAGATTTTTCTCGAGCCGATATTTTGCCAACTGTCATAAACAGAATGGTCTAAAGGCTTTTTCTGCGCATACACGAAACAAGTCATGATGAGCAGAATAAAAACTGTACATTTCAACTTCATTTTTAAAATATTTTAAGAATTAAAAATAAGGTATTTCTTTGAAAAATCCATAGGATATCCCTATTGGGCTACAAATTGGAAAAAATGTCAATCTGTCACATTCCTCCGGATGGTATTTTTTTTGAGAAATATTTGAAAATTAAAAATTATAAAATATGATGACTAAAGGAAATATTAATGTATCTGTGGAAAACATTTTCCCGCTTATTAAAAAATTTCTTTACAGTGACCACGAAATATTCTTAAGAGAATTAATCTCTAACGCAACGGATGCTACTCTAAAACTGAAGCATTTAACAAGCATTGGGGAAGCAAAAGTGGAATATGGAAATCCAAAACTTGAAGTTAAAATTGATAAAGACCAGAAAACTCTACGTATCATCGACCAGGGAATTGGTATGACGGCTGAAGAAGTTGAAAAATATATCAACCAGGTTGCTTTCTCAGGTGCTGAAGAGTTCCTTGAAAAATATAAAGATTCTGCTAAAGATTCGGGGATTATCGGACATTTTGGTCTTGGATTTTACTCTGCATTTATGGTGGCAGAAAAGGTAGAAATTCTTACAAAGTCTTACAAAGATGAACCGGCAGTACGTTGGATCTGCGATGGAAGCCCGGAATTTACTCTTGAAGAAACAACAGATAAAACAGACAGAGGAACGGAAATCATTCTTCATATTGCAGAAGATTCTGTAGAATTTTTAGAAGAAGCAAAAATCCGTGAATTGTTATTAAAATATAACAAGTTTATGCCTGTTCCGATTAAATTCGGGACTAAAACCCATACACTTCCATTACCTGAAGATGCTCCTGAAGATGCTGTGGCTGAAACAGAAGAGGTAGACAATATCATTAACAATCCGATTCCGGCATGGACCATCGCTCCAAGTGAACTGACCAACGAGGATTATATGAAGTTCTATCATGAACTGTACCCAATGCAGTTTGAAGAACCCTTATTCAACATCCACCTGAATGTTGATTACCCTTTCAACCTTACCGGAATTTTATTCTTCCCGAAACTGAGCAACAATTTGAATATTGATAAGGATAAAATTCAATTATATCAAAACCAGGTATTTGTAACGGATGAAGTAAAAGGGATTGTTCCAGACTTCCTGATGTTGCTGAGAGGTGTAATTGATTCTCCGGATATCCCATTGAACGTTTCCCGTTCTTATCTTCAGGCAGACGGTGCTGTAAAGAAAATTTCATCTTACATCACGAAAAAAGTAGCCGATAAAATGGCTTCTCTGATTAACGAAAACCGTGAAGATTATGAACAAAAATGGAACGACATCAAGGTAGTTATTGAATACGGAATCGTTACTGAAGAAAAATTTGCTGAAAAGGCAGACAAATTCACATTGTATCCTACCACAGATGGCAAATATTTCCTTTGGGATGAATTGGTAGAGAAAATCAAACCTAGCCAAACCGATAAGGATAACAAACTGGTTGTACTGTACGCTACCAATGCAGACGAACAGCATAGCTACATCCAGTCTGCGAGAGATAAAGGATATGAAGTTCTGTTATTAGATTCTCCTATTATTTCGCATGTGATTCAGAAACTGGAAACTTCAAAAGAAAATATTTCGTTTGCAAGAGTAGATGCTGATCATGTTAATAACCTTATCAAAAAAGACGAGCCGGTAATTTCAAAATTGAATGAAACGGAAAAAGAATCATTGAAAAAGAATGTAGAAGAAGCTATTCAGGATTCAAAATTTACGGTACAGCTTGAAGATCTTGACAGCAATGATGCTCCGTTCACTATTACCCAGCCTGAATTCATAAGAAGAATGAAGGAAATGCAGGCTACAGGCGGAGGCGGTATGTTCGGAATGGGAGGGTTCCCGGAGATGTACAATCTTGTGGTGAACTCAAACAGTGAGCTTTCCAGTCAGATCTTAAAGACTGAGAATGCTGAAGAGAAGGAAAGTTTAATCAAATATGCTCTGGATCTTGCCAAGCTTTCACAAAACTTACTGAAAGGAAAAGACCTGACAGATTTTATACAGAGAAGCTATAAGCAACTTGAAAAATAATTTACAAGAGACTGTTTCATTTTGAAGCAGTCTTTTTTTATCTGAAGAAAGATTGGAAAAACGCAAGGGTGCTGTTTTTTTGAATACTAAATATTTTAGGACGTAAGGATTTTGTTTTTGACAAAATTGTGTGCTGCTAATCCAAAACTTATTGGATTTAGAAACCTATAAGGTTTAAATACCAACTCTTCCATAATCTTTAATCAATCGGAAGTTATTGTGAAATAAACGGCTAGCACTAAGAAAATTTTCAACAATTACATCAGATAATATTGGTCTTTTTAAGTCTGGTTTCCTTTTATCGTTAATCTTATTCTTTATCACATATTTTTTTCTACTTTCTATTGTATAGCTTCTGCTTTTTTGCCATTTTTGTATAAAATGTCGGTCATGCAAAAAGAAAAATTACGCGTCATCAGAAAGCAAAAAGGCTATACTCAGCAACAGGTAGCTGACTTTATCGCAACAGATGTTTCCAATTATAGCAGAAAAGAAAGCGGTGATGTAAGAATTGTAAAAGATGAATGGGACAAACTTGCCCGTTTTCTGGATGTACCATTTGAGGACATTTATGAAGAGGATGAACCTGCAGTAATTATCAATAATGATCATCCTGTATTTAATGACAGATCATCTTCTGCGGGAGTAATTACTAACCAGAATAATTATGATAATATTCCGGGAGCGATTATTGAAAATCTTCAAGGCTATATCACTTTGCTAAAAGAGGAAAATGAAAGACTGAAAGAGGAACTGAAAGGTCTCCCAAGAGGAAGAAAATAATACAGTTTCAAACTGTAGAAAATATTGATGTCACTTCATATTAATGTATGGAGTGACATTTTTTTATAATGAGATTAAATTTCATCAAATTACAATTCCTCCAATGGATCCCAGAACAGTTTTTTGAAATTTTTTATTCTGAGATTTTCCACAGTGATCCCTTCAGCTTCCAGCTTAGACTGAAATTCCGGAACAGACAGAACTCCTGAACTGGAAATTACCCGGTGAGCTGGAACATCCTTCGGACATCCTCCCATAGCTTTTCCTACATGTCTGGAATGATTAGGGTAGCCAACAGCCTTTGCTATAGCGCCATAAGTGGATATTCTTCCTTTGGGAATAAGTCTTGCCACTTCGTAGACCTGTTGTTTAAAAATCTCGTCCATATTTGTTTTCTATATTTTTGCATCATTTTTGAATTCTATCAAACTCGATGATGTTTCATTAAAAGATAAAGATATGAAAAAATCATTTTTCAGGCTGTTGAATGCAGTTAATAAAAAAGTTCCTCCAAAACTGAGTCATAAAGATCCTAATCATCTGACTAAGATGGAAAAGGGAATTCTGGCGTATCGTTATTTTGTACTGGTGAATTCATTAGATTGACTTATTTTTATGCAGATTCCACAGATTTCCACAAATAATCTTAATTGTTTTTAGTTTTTAAAACATATCTATGTTTAACTTCTAAAAAAGCGCTCCAATTAAATTGAAGCGCTGATATTGTAATCTCTTAGGAGATGTTTATTCTTAAGCGTTTTCTAAGATATAAGAGAACATCAATGGTGCACAGATGGTAGCATCACTTTCAACGATAAATTTCGGTGTAGTGATATCCAGTTTACCCCAAGTGATTTTTTCATTTGGAACAGCTCCTGAATATGAACCATAAGATGTAGTAGAGTCAGAAATCTGGCAGAAATAAGACCAGAAAGGAATGTCATGCATTTCCATATCCTGATACAACATCGGAACTACACAAATTGGGAAATCACCTGCAATACCTCCACCAATCTGGAAGAATCCAACTCCTTTTCCTCCTGAGTTTTTAGTATACCAGTCAGCAAGGTAAGTCATATATTCGATTCCTGATTTCATTGTAGTAGCTTTAAGCTCTCCTTTGATACAGTAAGAAGCGAAGATATTACCCATTGTAGAATCTTCCCATCCCGGAACTACGATTGGTAAGTTAGCTTCTGCAGCTGCAATCATCCAGGAGTTTTCTCTAGGAATTTCATAGTACTGCTCCAATACTCCTGAAAGGATCATTTTGTACATGAATTCGTGAGGAAAATATCTTTCTCCTTTAGCTTCTGCATCTTTCCAGATTTCTACGATATGTTTTTGTAATCTTCTGAAAGCTTCTTCTTCAGGGATACAAGTATCTGTAACTCTGTTAAGACCTCTTTCCAAAAGATCCCACTCATCCTGAGCTGTTAAATCTCTATAATGAGGAACTCTTTCATAGTGAGAGTGTGCTACAAGATTCATTAAATCTTCTTCAAGGTTAGCACCTGTACAAGAGATAAAATCTACTTTTCCCTGACGGATCATTTCAGCAAGAATCTTCCCTAATTCAGCAGTAGACATTGCTCCAGCCAAAGTAATCATCATTTTTCCGCCATCTTTAAGATGTGCAACATATCCTTTAGAAGCATCCACCAATGCAGCTGCGTTGAAGTGCAGGTAATACTTTTCTATGAATTCAGTTATCGGTTTGCTCATTTTTTAAATTTTTGCAAAGATAAAACTTAAAAACGGAATGTAATCAAAGCACTTGAAGAAAGTGTGATAGAGGAGTATTTTTTATCATTTGTTAAATCCTAAAGCTGTTTTGTTGGATACATAAATGCGCAAGAGCATTCAAATTCGAGCAGTATTAAATGTTCAGCAAGGATGAAGTTTAATTTTTATTGAAATATTCCCGCAGATCAAATATTTGCTCCTTATAACATATAGTATTCAAAAAAATGCGCAGCCCAAATTGAGCCACGCTTTCATTATCATTGAACTTAATAATATTCACAGAGATTTATCCTTCCCAGCGTTCCACTTTCAGGATCTCAATTTTTCTTTCTCCGTCTTTGAAAGGCCAGTTGATAATATCTCCTACTTTATACCCTACTACTGCAAGCGCAATATCCGACAGGATGGAATGTTTATTTTTTTTAAGCTTTTCTTTGGTAGATGCCACAAAAATATATTCGTGTTCAAAATCTAATGTATGATCTTTTAATGTTACTTTTCTTTCAACCGTTACAATATCGGCAGGAAGATCTCTTCTCAGCACTTGTTTTGCCTTTCTAAGCTCTTCAGCTAATCTTTTCTCTTCTCCGCTACTCACTTTTTTTCTTCTGAGTGTATCTTTTATAGCATCATAAATTCCGGTAGTTACAATAATATGATTGGACATTTTTCATTATTTTTTTTAATTAAAATGCAGTTATTCTCTGACGACCCAATGTAGAATACAGACGTATGACAGCCTTCTTCTCTAGAAAACTGCAAAAAAGTGATATATAAAATCCGGATTGATTCCCTGTCTTGGATCCTGACAGGGCTTAGATAATGAAGTCCTTAGAACTTTTCAGAAAAGAATCTGTATGAAGGTAAAGTAAAGACAGCAGCAATCCTGGCCGGCGGTGTTCTGCAGATAAAAAGATTGTTGCTGTCATTATCAATTATTATTAATTCAAACAAAGATACAGCTTAAAAACGGAATGTAGCGGCTGCACTTAAAGAAACCCTATGTAAACCTTCTTTTTGGTCATCATCAAATTTATAGGTTACTCCGTTAAACTTCATTTTGTTCAGAGTACCACCACTTAAACCAACTTTTGGTCCAATAAGGAAATTTTTACTGATCTGATATCGGTAACCAAAATCAATTTCTGCCCCGAAAGTACTTCCTGTGCCTTTTACATCTCCAGTTTTGGTAGTATAAGAAAGTACTCCCAATGCAATATCTGCAAATACTTTATGTCTGGTAGTCGAATTATCATTTGAAATAAGTCCGGAAACTCCAAAAAATGTAATATTATCCTTTGTAGTCACAGGAACAGATACAGGCATTCCATTTACATAGCCAAGCAAAAACCCGTCACTGGATGCACTATAATGAGAGTATTTTAGCCCAAGTCCAAAACCGTTATTTATCTCATAATGGGCAGTGATATCAAAGTTCAGTCCGTTTTTAAGGTCTTTTACATAGTCTTTTTCTTCCTTGCTAAGCCCGGAAATTGTTTTTGCTGTTCTCCATGCATACCCTACAGAAGGCCTGATAGAAAATTTCTGAGCGAAAGACATGGCGGAGATTGAGAATACTCCAGCCAAGATTAATTTTTTTATCATGGTTTTAAAGTTTCCGGCAAAAATAAAGTTTTCTGCTGGAGAAACCAATTAAAACCTGAAACGTCTGTTTTCTTTTTTGTCAGAAAGCTTTTTCTTATTATCCAGTCTCTTTTGTTTCTGCCCTTTTGAAGGTTTCGTTGCTGTTCTCTTTTTGGGAACAATGAGTGCTTTGTTTACTATTTCAAGTATTTTTTCAATGGCTTTATTTTTATTCATCAGTTGTGTTCTGCTTTCAGATACTGAGAGGAATAAAAAACCGTCTGCATTGATTCTATTTTTCAGTTTAAGCTGAATCAATACTTTTTCGTCTTCATTAAAAAATTCTGATGCATCTACTTTCCAAAGTACGGTAACGGCAGTCTCCACTTTATTGACCTTTTGTCCTCCTGCACCGCTGCTGCGTGAAGTTTTGAAACTGAGCTCTTTTGAAAAGTCTTTCATTTTTTTAAGATTTTGAGATACCAGAATCAACTAGAGATCTCTATTTAAATTTTTATACAAATCCAATCTGTTTACCTTCCCGTTGGGAGTTCTCGGAATTTCCCTGATGAAAATTATGTCTTTCGGCCTGTGGAAATTTTTCTCAAATGGTATTTCTGAAACTTTCCTTTTCACCTCATCAGATTCATCTCCTTCTATAATCAATATCAATTTCTGACCCAAACTTTCATCCGGCAGCCCTACAAATATGGCTTCGTTCGGGAGTTCTTTTTTTACCAAAGCTTCAAGGGTTTCAGGAAAAATCTTTGCGCCACCGGAATTAATCACATTGTCAATTCTTCCAAGAAATTTAAACTGTTTTTCATTCTTAATATAAACTAAGTCATTAGTTTGCAGTTCTTCAGCATTTACACTAGGTGCAAAAATTTTCAGGCAGCCTCTATCATCTAAAGAGATCGCTACATTTTCAAAAACGGTGAAATAATCTTCCTGCTCAGGCATCAATTGTTTCAAACCAATATGAGAAAGGGTTTCAGACATTCCATAGGTTTCAAAAATACGGTTGGAAGGACTAAGGTTCATCTGCAGAATTTTACTTTTCAGGCTTTCTGAAACGGCGGCACCACCAATAATCAGGTTTTTAATCAGGTGAAGTTTTTCCAGTGAGTTTTCTACCTGAAGAGGCGTCATGGCACAAAAGTCTATTTCTTCTTCCAGATTTTCAACAGGGTTTAGAGAAGGATTGGTAATTATTAATTTTAATTTTCTTTCTATAGAACGGACAACCATCATTTTTCCGGAAATGTATTCTACAGGCAGGCAAAGTAATGCCGTATCTCCTCCTTTTAATCCTAAAAAATTACAGGTCATCACTGCTGAATTGACCATTTTCTTTTTTTCAATTTCAAAGATTTTGGGCACTCCGGTAGAACCCGAAGTCTGGACATTTACTCCTGTTTTTTCTGAAAACCATTCTTCCAGAAAAATTTTTACTTTCTTTTCAAATTCAGTATCGAATGATAATTGATTAATATTGAGATTATTGAAGTCTATCAGCATATTTTCCGTGAATAAATTCTACAGTAAATTTAAAAAAAAATTCAAAAAGTTCTTGTATGTAAAGAAAAAAGCTGTAAATTTGCACCACTAAAACAAACACAGACTCATGGTGTAGCGGTAACACTACTGATTTTGGTTCAGTCATCTGGGGTTCGAATCCCTGTGAGTCTACAATCAAGGAGAAATGATCATTTTGATCGTTTCTCTTTTTTTTTACACCTGCTAACTCATTATTAATCTGAAAGATGTGGTGTGCTATGGAGTTAATTCGGGCGGTTCGATAATGTTTTCCGTCAAATTCCAATTTTTCAGGAAATATCGAACCAATTATTGCCCGCTTTGTCTCAATTCCCCCTTCTTGATAGTGTTTTCCGATATTTTGAAGTGTCTCTAAGGCTTGTTCGAGCAGTTTATCTATATTGTTAATTTGTGGAACAGAATTGATATTTAATTCTTCTTCCAACTTTGAAATTTGCTCTTTACATGCTCTCTTAATCTCCAAATATTCATCATCATCAATGATCTCTGACAGAAACTTATTTCGGGCAAAAGATAGTTTGTTATTCAGCGAGTCAATTTCGTGAGATATTTTCTTTTTCTCTTTTAATGGATCATTTATGAAGTTATGATAATTCTCCGTCAAAAGCATTTTAAGGTATTTTTTAACTGGTGCATTCATTTCAAATGTCATCAATCCATCTTCAAAAACTTTATTGACAAGTTCCGCTCTTTCTCTGAACCCGCAGGTAGAATTACAATGGTAATAATAGTATCGATTATTTCGACCTCTCGAAGCACTGGCAGTAATGGTCTTACCACAGTTAGGGCACGTTAGAAACCCTCGAAGAGGAAAGTTTTCCTGAACAGTGATTTTTGTGTTCGGTCTTTGAGGTCGTTTCTTACCATCTAGTATTTCTTGTACCTTGTCAAAAAGTTCCTCACTGATCAAAGGTTCATGTTGACCTTCTACAAAACAGGCTTCCTCATCTTTATGCTTTGGAACAAACACTTTACCGCAATAAATGGGATTACGAATAGCTATATGAAAAGATGTTCTGCTCACACTTTTTCTCAAAGACTCATTTATTTTAGTTCTTATAGAGTTGCTTGCATAAATTCCTTTTGACAACTCATTAAATGCCCACTTCATTTTTGTTGCTTCCGGTTCTTTGATTGCAATATACTTTTTCCCATTCTCTGTAATCTTATTTGCGTATCCAAATGGAGCTTTGCCCATAACACGACCTTCTTTAACAGCTCTTCTCATTCCATAAAAAACATTCAATGCTCTTCGGTCGTTCTCGACCTCAGGCGCAGCCAGATAGATGGCTAACATCATTTTGTTTTCCGGGATGGAAAGATCAAGCGGTTGTTCAACGGCTTGTAAGTCCACACCTAATTTTGATAGGATGCTTATCATCTGATAGGCATCGCCTGCGTTTCTGCTAAACCGATCCCATTTTGTAAACAAAATGACATTGGTTTTAGAACTTCTCTTCTTAAGTTCAGTCAAAAGCTTCTTCCATTCGGGACGGTTGAAAGATTTTGCAGAATGATCTTCATAAATGACATTACCAACAGTAAAATTATTTTGTGAACAGAAACGTCTTAAACGTTCTTCCTGGTCTCTTTGGGAATAACCTTTATCTGCTTGTTCGTCTGTAGAAACACGAATATATAGATCTGCTGTTTTCATAATTTTAAAATTTAATTCTGTTGAGTAATATTGAGGTATGGTAGAACAATAGAATGTCGGATTTATCAGCACTCAATATTCTATTATGAGTATGATTTATGATCAGTATCGAAATACTTTTTGATGACCATTAAGGTAAGATTGTATAGAAATTCCATTATTTGTTCAGCTTCCTCTTTTGTCAATTCCATACCTTCTGATCGGAAATATTCAATTACTTCCTCAATTGGTATTTTTTTTATTTCTTTTGTCTGAGACATAAATGCAGAATTTCCCTAAATATAATTCAGAGAAATTCCATTTTATTAATGGTAAGTACCTTGGTGCACTCTTAGGCATCAAAAGTCTTAACCTAAATAAACCTCGCATTTTATTAGAGTCATTCTTCTGTTAAGTGTTTAATCAGCAATTTTTTCACAGAGAGAATCAATCTCAAAATTCAATAATAATTTACCATCTATCACAACTTCTTTAAGTACCTCCATCAACTTGTCTACAATCATTTTCATCTGATCTGCTTTCTCAGTGTTAACTTTTGCTATACTGTGATGTACGCTCATATTATAATCAGTAAAAGAAAATATATTACTAGAGAATTGATCAAATAGATAGTGGTATTTATGAATGTCCTTATCAGCATAGATGCATAATTGCCAAAGGGCTTCACTGGTCATATAATTAGGCAGATAAAATGCTTTTGCATATATGTAAGTTCTGCAAAAGGACAGGAGAAATAATGCGAAGAGATTATCTACACCTTGATAATTTTTTTCTTCTCCATGGATCAGTTTATAAAACTGCAATGAACTTTCCAATGTGCTCTTGTAATGGAAATGCAAGTCATTGTGCTGTGGATGATGAGGCATCTGCCAATGCGGTTCGGGATGATATTCGTCCGAGGAAAAGACCAAATGTTTGGCTTGCATAATGAAAACAAAGAAGCTCTGGTATTGATAAAGATTCTTTTGAATCCAGTACCGATCGTGACCGACCAATAAAAATTTGTATTGAGTTCCAAAAAGGCTCGTCAAAGAATGAGTGATGGATTTTATTTTTTCATTATTGACATTCAAACCGATCAAAAGTAGATAGTAAGTGGTAACTTTTCCATAGGTTGTTTGATGAAAGTAATAGATCTGCTCTAATTCTACAAAAGTCAGGATTCTGTCAATAGCTCTTTCAAGTATTTCATCTTTTGGATATTCTTCCATTGGAAACAAATATTGGTCGACCTTATAAATTTCTTCATATTGCTTTTTGATCAGATGTTTCAATTCATAAAATCTAGCTTCGATGTATGTAAATAAGGAATCCTCAATGATGCGTAATGATTCAAACATTTCGTTGTTATAAATAATCTCATCTTCCTCAATCGCCTTCTTTGCTTCGTCAAAAAGTTCAGTTACAAAATATTCGTGTTGATTCTTTTTGACAAAAAATTGCTTGAGTTCCGGAATATAAATCAACAAATTATTTATCCTTTGATTGAGATCGATGTCACTTGTCCTATTTCCGGTATACAATTTCTCTAGATATTCCAGGTCATATTCTATCAGTTCTTCGAAAGAGGTGAAGATACTGTTATAAGAATCCTCTGAGATAAGTCTTTCTACCTGTACCCGATGGATTTCGTGGTCGTGGTGGAAAGAATCTTCGTACCGATTGAACTTTTTGTGATATTTTTTCCAGTTTCTATTGATCAAAAGTGAAGAACGTGAATCTTCTTTCTGATAGATCATTGATGACTGATGACAATGGTATTCTATGAATGGATCACCTTTTGAGAATTGGTATTCGATTCTGGAATAATCAATGAAATAAATATAGACCTGATATTGTTCTCTGACTTCGGCAACCCATCTTTTTGACTGCAATTTTAAAGCATCTGCATTTTTAGAAACGGAGATCAGTAGGTGTGATTTCGTTGAGTTCTTTTCCTGCTTGTGGAATATCTGAACAATTGAATAGTCGTGTACAAGCTGATCCAATGTATTTTCCAAGAACTCGTTGACGAGAACTGAAAACGGAGATTTATTTGGCGTTTTCATAGCTGATCGTTTTTTGTTTCATAATCACTATCGTAGTATATAAAGATAGCCTCAATAAATAAGCGAACCAAGGCAAACCATACCATCATATCGATATGTACACCCATTTCGGGATCGCTGTCAAATCCCAAAGTCTGTTTCAAAACAAAATCAGGATCTTTCATATTTTCTTGATATTTCTTAAAGTAATCAATTCCTACTATTGATAATATTAGTGGGAATAGCTCATTAATACATTCCTCGAAAGTGATTGCATTCATTATATAATTTATGCTATCAAATTGAGTCACATCATCAACATTGCATTTATTCAAATTACCCTTATCCTTGTCAAAGTAAAAGTGAATGAGTAATAACAGGCAGGACAGCAGTCCTGCCGTCTTGACATCCCGCCTGCTTGCATCTTTGATCTCAATCTCTCCTGATAATAATTTCTCCAATTCGTATTCTTGAATCAAATCAGGATAGCTATCGAGCAATTCTGTAAGTCTGGGATTATTCAGTTGTTCACGCAGGCGGAATATACCTAATTCAAGATCTTCTCCTTGAGAATTCTGAACCAGAATATTTAATGCGATCTCAGCTTGCTCTCTTGTTTGTACAAGCTGTTTCTCTTTACTAAAGGGTGCGTTCTTTTTCATTTCAATAATTTTGCTTTAGTAAAGTTGAAAAAGGAATGAGGGATATTCTATTCCGAAAAGGGATATATTATTCGGGATTGTCGATTTTTTTATTGTTGATCTTTTTGACACCTCTGTCACTCATTACCTGCGCTGCATCCAGCATTTTAACTAGGTAAATGTGCGGAGTGATGAGATCGTAATCAAATTCTTCCTTATATGGCGAAAGTGATACGTGAACAATTTCATTAAGGAAAAACTCGTACTCTTCAAGTGTCTTGCATTTAAATGCTTTTTCAAAAACCAAAAACGGATCTTCATACTCTTCTTTGTTTAAAGATGCCTGACTTATGATCTGCCATTCTTCGGGAACATCTTTTATCTTCCATCTCTTAGCTTTGAATGTTAGCAGATAAGCTCCCCTTATAAATGATCTTACAGCAGTATGAAAATCGAAGACGTCTCCCGGACGTTCTTTGTTACAGACCTCAGCCTTGTAGACAAACAGCATAATCTCGTTGAGTGTATTTTTATAGCTGTCTACAGTACAGTAGTTAAAAAAAGCGTTGATTAGCTCAAAAGGATCTTCAATTTCGTATGTCGCCCAGAAATTGGTTTCCATCGATATTTTTATCTTTTTCATAATAATAAAATTTAAAATCGAGAACTAAATTCTGGTCTTCAGTGTGAATAATCTATACTTTTTAGGAATAAAATATCCGATGGAATGGATATTTTACAGGATAATTTTTTAACTTTACAATTCAGACGAATTAATAGAAATGGCTTTATCTTTAAGCCTTAAAAATTTTGATAACCGCTATGGAACAGAAAATACATCAAGGAAGAAATGTGAAACGCTTTAGAGAAATGCTTGGTATCAAGCAGGAAGCTTTAGCATTTGACTTGGGAGAGGAATGGAATCAAAAGAAAATTTCTATGTTAGAACAGAAAGATATTATAGAAGATGACCTATTAAAAGCAATTTCTAATGCTCTAAAAATTCCTGTGGAAGCTTTTCAGAACTTTGATGAGGAACTAGCTGTTAATGTTATTGCTAATACGTTCGGGGATCATAGTATTGGATTTCAAAGAAATGACAATCCTACGTTTCATCCAGTTGAGCAAATTTTAAAAATTCACGAGGAAAAGATTGCTTTGTATGAAAGAATGCTGAAAGAAAAAGATGAAATGATGGCTAGACTTGAGAAGCTAATTAACAAATAAAAATATAAGTAATTCGGGATAATTACTTTTTCATAGGAAAGGCTCAACTGATGGTTGAGCCTTTTGCAAAAAAAGAAAAAAGTAATTGTTTTTAGATCCTGAAATTTGTTGCCAAAAATAAACACTGATTAAAACTTTTCTATAAACTCATTCCGCTATATGGAAAATATTATTGTTTCTTATCAAGATAATTTTTGGGGTAAAATATCTCATCGAAAATTATTAGATGTTTTAATGGAGATAAAAAGTGATCAACACAAAATCATTACAGATCAATTAAGACATCATTATATAAGTGAAGATGGTCTTTATGGAATAAAAAAGAAAAAATTACCTGTTGCTACTTTTTGTGCAAATTTCAATGATTCCTCTAGAACAAAAGAAAATCTTAATAATTATAATTCATTAATGATTATTGATATAGATGATATTGGATTAGAAAATGTAAAGAATGTTTTTGAGTTATTATCTTCAGATATTTATCTGTTCGCTTTATGGTTATCACCTTCAGGTAATGGTATAAAGGGGTTAATACAAATTAGTTTTGAAGAAAATATAAATTCAAACGAAATTGATATCTGGCATTACTCTGCCTTTGCAAAAATCTCATCCTATTTTAAAGAAAAATATCAAATCGACTTAGATCAGAGCGGTAAAGATTTTACTCGACTTTGTTTTATTTCGCAAGATGACAATATTGTTATTAAAAACGACGAAATCACAGAAAAATTCTTAATAAAAAAGGATGCAAAATTAGAACTACAAACTACCACTGTAGCTCAAATTAGATCTATTAAAGGGGTAGTGAATGCGAAAGAAATGAAGAATATTCTTCATAATCCACTTAATAAAAATAGCCCAACAAAAAAGAAAGAAATTCAAAGCATTATAAAATTCCTAAATAAAAATAAAAAATCAATTACCTATGAATACGATAACTGGTTACGAGTAGCGTTAGCTATTTCTAGCTCGTTTACTTATGATTTAGGGATCATTTTTTTTATTGAACTAAGTAAAATGGATGAATCAAAATTTAACGAAATTAACTGCACTAATATGTTGAAGGAATGTTATATCAATAATAAAAAAATGATTAAATTTAACACAGTAATACATTTGGCGGTACAAAAAGGATTTATATATAAAAAAGATTTTGGTTTGGAGAGTAACTAAACGGTAACTTATTTAATGAGTGGATCGTGTTGGCACTACTGGATATAAAAATCGGTTCACACCGCAGTAGTTGGTAAGTTGGCAATTGTCAGTATTATGGTTTAAAATCGGGGACTCTCCATCCATTATTTATTTTTATGTTAGAAGACTATTGTAATAGAGAAGAAATTCTATTTCGCTTATGTAAAGCAAGAGCAAAACTTGCAAGACATCGTGGTAAATCGCATCTTGATCATATCATTTCTGCTGACCAGAATTACAATTATCACTATAATAATCAAAAAAGTAATAGACATAAGGGAAATGACATTGATTTATTATGCTCAATAATGCCATCTCGCAGAAAATGGATTAATCCTACAATAAAAGAAAGGTATCCTAAAAATGATGGACAACGCATAAATTCTGTAGATCATAATACGAGAGCTTTAATTAAGACTATTTATCATTATAGAAAAACTAATCCAACAGAACCTTTTTTACTTAGATTAGAAAATTTTATTGATGAGATAATTGAGTCAATCAATGATAAAAGTTTTTCGCTTACATCGCCACAGATATTATCCAAGCTTAAAAAACCAAATGACAAAAGCTGTAAAATTTGTCGTCCAATCTGTGTTTTCCCATTAAAAGATAAAATTATAATTTCAATTATAAATAAATATTTGACAAAGGCATTTGATAATATTTTTTATGATCATTCCTATGCTTTTAGAGCAAAAAAAGACGATGCGAAATTTCCTCCCACGCATCATAGTGCTATAGAACATATTCTAGAATACAAAAACAAATACAAAGGAAAACGCTTGTGGGTATCTGAATGTGATATCAGTAAGTTTTTTGATACAGTGAATCATAATATAGTTAGAGAAAAATTTAGAGATGTTATTAAAATACATAATAAAACGAATAAAGTAAAAATTGATAATCGAGCAATTCTAATATTCAACAAGTATTTACAGTGTTATGATTTTCAGAAATTTGTCTATGCCCTTAATAATGATAAGAATTACTGGATTGAAAAAAAACGTGAAGGAGGAACTTTTGAATGGGTAAAAGATGACTTACTTAAATTAAATTGTTACAAAAATATTAGGAGAAATCGCATTGGAATTCCACAGGGTGGTGCATTATCAGGTCTGATAGCAAATATTGTTCTTCACAGTATTGATATGGAAATGAAAGCTGATGAAGATGAAAAGCTGTGTTATGTAAGGTTTTGTGATGATATGCTTTTAATTCATCCTAACAGAAAAATTTGTAATGAAAAAACTAAAATTTATTTTAACGGCCTAGAAAAGCTAAAGTTAATTTCTCATCCTCCTAAACCTGTCAGTGAAATAAATAAAAAAATTTTTTGGAATGATTCAAAAAGTAAATCACCCTACAAATGGTCAAAACTTTCAACCAATTCTTTAGATCGAATTGGTTTTGTCGGGTATGAGATATGTTATAACGGGACTTTACGGGTTAGAAAGAGTTCGCTTACTAAAGAAAAACGTAAAATAAGAGATTTAACGGAACATACTCTTTCAATATTAAAAAATGGAAAGAGAAAGTCAGATGAGATGATCTTAGAATCCGTCTCAAACAAACTAATAGGTATGTCCGTTGGGAGGGTCACTATGAAAAATTATAAATTTTCTGATAACGAAATGTGTTGGGTAAATGGTTTTACATTGTTGTGTGATAATCATAATTTGCGAACACAATTAAGAAGATTAGATCATTATAGGTCGAAACATTTATCTAGATTTAAAAAGAAACTTGAAAAGATCCCAGAAGCAAAACCAAGACCTTCCGATGAAGCGAGGAAAATCGGAAAACATTTTTTTATTAAAATAGGTGGAATATCATATGCTGACTCTGAAGCTATTAGACTGGAACTTCAAAATAGTAAAATCTTAAATACTAAATTTATTTTATCTAAATACAGAAAAGAGCTGTTGATAAAGAGTGCTAGTCTTTTAATTCTATCAAGTAAATATAATTCTTACTCATCACAGATATATAGTTTACTTACTGAAAAAGAAAAAGAAGATCGAGAGGTGCCATACTATGGTAAACCATTCAGTTATTTTTATCACGTAATAGATAAAAAATAATCTCATCTTTTTAAAAGCATTTAAAACCTTGATGCAAAGAATCGATATCCTTTCTAAATTAATTACTTCTAAAAGAAAAAAGGAAAAAAAAGAAAGCCATTTAATTATCGTTGCAGATTTTAATAAGCAAGTTTATAAAGAAAAATACGACCTGAAAGGTGGAGATTTTTCTTTATATCGACAGGCTTGAACTTGTGTTTATATGAATTAGTCAATACTTAATCTGACAGTTATAATCAAAAAGAATAACTTTAAAACAGATTAAGTATTATGACTACACAACAAAAAATCATCAAAAACAAGTTAGGCGTACTTGAATTAGCACAACA
>NZ_LUVZ01000047.1 GCF_001593385.1 Chryseobacterium cucumeris
ATGTTGTGCTAATTCAAGTACGCCTAGCTTGTTTTTGATAATTTTTTGTTGTGTTGTCATAATACTTAATCTGTTTTAAAGTTATTTAATTTGATTATAACTGTCAGATTAAGTATTGACTAATTCATATAAATAGATATTAAAGTTTGCTCTCTTTATAGGTTCTGATGTTCCTTATTTTACTGTTAAAGCTGATTCCAATTCCATAAATGTCAGGATTATCAATTCTAAACTTTTCTGCATAATCTTTAACTAAAATTTGGTCTAAAGCTTCTTGAGAATCATCAGAATCCTCTGAAAATTTGAATTCCATTATATATATTTTACGACTAAATCGTATAACTGCATCTATCCTTCCAATATTTGTTGATTCCTCCGGAACAATATCAAATCCAAGTAGTTTCAAAATCAAAAAGACATTTGCATGATAATAGCCTTCTGTCTGTTTAACAATCTCGTAAGAAACGTTTGCAAAAATGGATTTTAGATCAGTAATGAAATCGTCTATATTGTGTTTTATTAATTGATATCTCAACTTTTGATATAGTAAAACATTTTCATCCTCTAGATCATAAATTTCAATGGCATATTCAAAAGCTGATAAGATCTTTTCTATATACATCACAAAGCTGGAAATAATCCAATCGGTATCTTCACCGTCATAAAGGCTATCTACAAGATGCCTGTCTCCATTAATGTCATCAATAAATCTTTGTAAATAAAAAAGTAAGTTTTGCGGTGTAGCAAATCTATGAGGTATTAATTGTTCGAAGTTGAGATTTTCCTCAATATTGGAATGAATATTATTCAGAAAATTAAGAATTTCATCTCCCTTTGGAAGCCTATAAATCCCAAATTCTCTCTGTTCGTTTACTGCCCTGTAAAAATCAGTGAACTCAAAAATATTATACGTGAAAAATTTATGTAGATACTGCTCTACCCTTTCAATTTTTGTCATTGGTTTATTAGCTTATTAGTAGATTTAGATTTTACCAGTCCATATTTGCTGCATTGTCAAAGATTCCCTGCAAATGATCACAAAATTTTTCCATTGTGTCATTATCATGCATAGCAGATTCATACATCCCATTGCTTGCATAAGGTAAAATTGTGACCAACCCATGGCCTTGTGTATAGGTGAGAGCCGGTTTTAAATTGGAGCTATTTACATCAGAGATAAAAGATTCTATCAAACCTATCACTTCATGGTCTTTAAATTCCAGTGTACCTCTAAAAGAAAACCTATTTTTGGTCTTATTGAAATCCATTCTTACAGGTACAGCACCTGCACCGGAATGAAAATAGAATGCATTACCTTCTTTTCCAAATGCACCGTGAGCCACAAAGTTCCTAACTTGATTTCTAATTAAAAGTAATTCATCATAATATTCTTTTAGCTTATCGTCAGATATGACCGTATTAAATTTAGTTTTCCATTCAGCATCAATTAATTTTGTAACCTCCTCACCTGTTTTTATCTTTTGTGTAATGACCGCAAGATGAATGAACAAATGTTCTGTCCAGCTAAAAAAGGATTCAATTGTAGAAATTGCTAGCCATCTGACATTTGGTCTTACTTTATGATATTCTTTCGAGGCAAGTATCAAATGATTATCTTTCCAAATACTTTCCTTCGATAATTTACTTAGTTTTTTATTTGCTGCTTTATAAAGCTTCAAAAAATAATTAAACCTTTCAAATAAATATCCATTGTTATTTACAATATTTATTGCAGAATTCCTGATAGCCTCTTCAGCTAAATAATTAAAGTATGGTCTGGAGGATTTTATAGCGCCATTAATTTTCTTAGTAATGATTCGAGCATCCTCTTCATCTTCTTTATTTTGAATAAAAACACCCACTCCCATTTTCCTATGCTCAATTAAAAATGCTTTTCCATTGAAATCAATTGGAATAGACCAAGCAAGCTTCTCGAATCTTCCTGCATCTCTGAAACCTAATAAATTTACAAATAAAAAATAAACTAAGTAGTAATCATGAATCTCTCTTCCTGCATCACTTCTTTCAGCAAAAAATAAAAGTTCTTCGTTTGCTTTTGTATTTACATCGACTGGCTTTATGGGAGATAAAATCTTTAAGGCATTTTCTTTATATTTTTCAATATCCATACTCTATTTTATGTGTAGTTAAGTATTTTCAGCTTTCTGCGATTTTTTATTCTATTGCTACATTTATATAATCAAATTCAAGTTTCAAATTCTGTTTTAAATATTCGATATATTTTATATCATTATCGTTTGCCGGGTACTGTCCCACGATAATATGCTTCCTAGGTCTTTCATCTCTATCATTGAGTGAATAAAGTAATATCTGCCCCAGTGCTTCCTTTACGCATTGAGAAGCATATGATGATGATTTGACCTCATAAAAAGAAACATAATCCGGCTGGATGAGTTTTACATCAATGAAATTCTCCTCAATTAGAACATTTTTCCTACCATACGTGTCGGAGAGTAATTTTACTAATGCTTCCTGAATTTTGTTATGCTTCTGCTGTGCCACGTATGAAGCTCCTCCCTTTCTTACCTGCGTTTCAATATTTCTCGATCCTGTCGCCCTCCTCTTTGTCCTCATTTCTTTTATTCGAATGGTTCTTCCTGCAATTTCAATTTTATCATCTTCAGTACCAAACTCGTCGTATAACTTTCTCATAAAACTATATACATCAAGATCTGCCGGTTTATTCAACATCATTACATTCTGAATGTCTGAAATTTTGGTATTACGATCTGCTTTTAGACCAAAAAAATGTGCTATTTTAAGCAAAACATCACGTTTAAATATTGGGATAAGCCTTTCATTAGAGTACAAAAACGCGACTTTCCATTTAAACAGGTCAGGTAAAAGGATATTATCAATCAGATCAAATTTCCCGCATTCCGAAAATTTTATAATATTAATCAGGTCATTTCTAGTATTCTCAAATGCAGTTTTTCTACTAACCCCATATGCCTTCAGCCAGGAATATTTTTCATCATTTTTATAGTTTTTTGGTCTTTTAGTTAAATCTTTCCTTTCATATATTCCGAATTTAATAGAAGTCATTCCTTTAATGCTTCCAAGTATTCTCGTTCTTGTTTCTATCCACTGACAAAATGTGTCTTTATTTCCAAGCCCTACATATTCTTCCAAAGTCATATCTAAGACATTTTCAACAGTCCATCTTGCTAAAAAGAGATCAAGAAGTTCTTTACATTCCTCTATGTTCATGTTTCTAATTTTAAAATAATGCATCGCTTTAAAACCTAAGAACGTTCCAATCTAAAGTTATATCTTTGTTTTTATTTAATTTTTCTACCTTATTAATTATTGATTTTCGATGGGCAACGCCACACATAAACACTGCCTTGTCAAATTGGTTGGTTTTACAGTATGAATAAATATTGTCAAGCATCTCATCTTCGTACAAATCAATAGAATTGATTGCATCTTTGTTTAATGCGGTATCACTTAAAATAATGTTTTCCAATTTGCGCATATCTTCCTGAAGCTGTATACTTACATCACTATTAAGGAACTGAAAACCATATTTTGCCGATAATACATTAAAGTTTTCTATTTTTCTTTGTAACTCTATATTTTGAGTTGCTATTTCATATTTTTCATTAAATACGTCGGACATTCCACTATCCAGCACAGGAACATATTTAAAGGTAGATTTGTACTGATATTTTTGGATTGCTTCGATCTCAAGTTTATTATGCAAAATCCCAAAGTCGGAAAATAAATGTTCTTGATTGTTCGAATAAGTTTCTCTTAAGGCTTCTAAAAAAATAACTTCAGGATGTATTTGTTCAACTATTTTACAAAGTTCATCAGCATTACACTGTCCATTTTGTTTATGTGTGGTACTGATGTAAATAATTTCATACATATTCTCCAAGGTTATAATAATGTAAATTATATTCTAATTAATAAAAAAAGGCCTCGAATGTCTCGAAGCACTAAACAGCTACTACTTATGAAAGCTATTGCCAACAAAAAGTTAATTTAAAAGAAACTATTTCAAAATATCAGAATTTGATTTGTTTACTTAGAATTCAACAGATTACTGTAAAGATCATTATCAATTGTATATCCTAAATCTTCAAAATGTTTTACATAGTTTTTCGCAGTATCAATTGTATGCATATTCACTTCTGGAAATTTCTTTTGTATTTCTGCAACATTCATTGTAATGTCGTTTTCATAATCTCCCGAAATTCCGATAAAGAATTGGCAGATTTTATTCTTGTTGTCTCTAACGACAATATCATAATTTGGCATATGGATATTTTTTTAGTTATATATCAAACTTAAGAAATATTATAATAAGTCAATTACGGTTTTCCGTAAAAGAGAAAATGTTTAACATGAATTTTTTAAAAATCACAGTTTAGCCGAAGGCAAGAATCTTTATTGTTCCAAGCCTAGTAACGCAAGAAAATCGGTCAACTTTATAGCCTTACCGTCAAAACCACACTTATTGAAAGAATCAATTATATTTTGATCTTCTGTTACTAAAACAACATCCTCACCCTGTGGATTATAAAGAGTTCCAAATATTAAAGAAATATCTAGGATAGTATTCCAGCGTTTATCTTTCAAATCACTAATTGCAATAACTCCGTTTCCGATGTTGTCCAATAATAATTCATTCATTACAAGAGCCGGACAAAAATCTTTCATGAACTTAACAACCGTTCGAAAAAACCCTTCATCCTTTTGATAGGTTTCTTTTACATTAAAATATGCTCGATCAATCATACTTTGTGCAACTAAAAATGACAATTCCCCTTTTCTCAAACTAGCCAAAAATTTTCGCCTTTGTTCTCTCTTGACTTTGCCTTCAAAGTAAGCCCAATCCACATTTCCTTCATTGATAGATTTGATGTAGTTTTCGTAGTTTTGTCTAATCATCTCTTTTTCAAAATCTAATTGATTGCCAACCGCTTCAATGGCATCATCAATATTATCTTCAGGTGTAATTGGATCATTTCCTGCAAGTTTTTGTGCTAGTGTTATCGTTTGGGAATACATTTTCAGAAAATTTTCTTCTTTTCCAAAAAGATAGTTCCCTAGAATTACATCCATTGGCGGAGTAAATTTAACGTGTAAATTATTGTTTGTTTTTTCGGTAGACAAGTTAACTAATAGTGTCAGACCTTTTCTACATTCATCTTTTTCAATTGGATGAGCATCATTATAATGATTTATAAGTTCCATTGCTGGAATTATAGGAAATGTTATAATTATTGATTTATCTTTAGCTGCCTCGATTATTTCTTTTTGTAATGAATCAATTTCCTCTGGGGGTTTTATCTCTAATCAAGTTTCGATAAATGTTTGTATCTAGTATAATTTTCATAGTATATTAATTGTTTTGTTAATTCTAAAATTACAAAATATTACTTTATAACGAGCATACAATGAAAGCATTAAATAAGTGGAGAAGAAGTTATCTTTTACTAATTTACCAAACCTGCTAAAGAAGAACAACATCACTTGGCATTTACTTAAGAATATTAGTATTCCAAACAAAAATTACCTAAAATTTGTATTGAATAAATGTTGATGAAGCCAAAAATTTAGTTAAGATCAGAACTGTCATCTGAATTTAAATAACAGAAAATGAATTTATCCATTAAATAAATCATAACTTTTATTAATTCAGATTTAAATAATACTTTGTATCCGTTAAAAATTTGTTTTTGAGAAAACATACCTTCTTTTGCCAAAGAAAAAACAGTGTAAATAAAATCTGAACAGTTTTTTCTCTCTAATTTAAAAATAAACTTAGAAAAATCCATCTCAAATAATTTTGAAGATGGATTTTTGTTTTAAATATTAAAATTTACATAAAAAAAAACTATAAACCTATGAGTAGTATTTTCTGTTTTAAGAAAATACATAACTTTCATTAGATTATCTATTAATATCAAACTATTAATTAAATCTTCATTAAACAGTAAAAATAGTTGAAGCCAACTAAGATCTAAATATATCTATTTGATTATTACATTTACCAAAAAAAAATTATATTGCAAAAAACTTTACCACTGTAAGTGATTAAAAGTTAAAATTGGAATTACCAATTCTTGTTTAATTTGGCTAAAAACGGATTAAATCATTGACAAAAATATTTTTATAGAAGCTCGTCAAGGTCAGATGACAGGATTATTTAATTCTACAATTCTTTCTAAATCTCCCACCAAATGTTTCGATATATCTTCGGTTATGGGTACAAATTCATTGCAAACCCTCATCCACAAAGGGTTTGCAGTTTTATATTTTTAATTTTCCTTGAGCGTTAAATTTTAACCGTGTAAAAATTCGTGTAAAATGAAAACGTATCACTCCCCCTTAAAAGTATATCCTATGTCGTGGGATAAAAGAAATGCTACCAACTTAAAAAAGATTGGGAAATAAGGTACATTTACTTCTGTGATGAATATCCACAAGGTAAAATTATCAGATTCAAAGGTATAAATCACTGTAAATCCCTTTCTGAAAAGCAGGATCACACTAGAATGTTAATGGAAAATGAAATTCTAGCACTATCTTGTAGAATTAATGATTGACGTTTATGCAGGTGATAATCTGTGGGATTTTAAATAAAGGGCAGTACGGTTCAGATAGGGAAAAAGAAGAATCAGCAACAGAAATGCTGCCAGTAGCCATATCATCATTTCATAATAATCCATGGCAAAACTTACATGATTCTGGACATTCATTCTTCCCACCAACAGTTTATTGGAAGCCTTTACAGCATGGTCTTCAAGCATTCCTCCGGCCGAAAGCTTAGAGCCTGTTTATGAACAAAGTCTTTTACAAAAGGATCCACAGCACTCAAGTGATCCTGAAAAGCATTGTAATGACTGCTCTTTTCATAAAGTTCAAAAAAATTGATCAGCGCTATACTGATACAAAATTCAAAATATCGTATTGCCGTTGCCGAAGAGCCGATGGACGCCGGAACTAATGATATGATAAAAATAATAGATGCTTACCAAACCTTTTCATGATCTTTATCAAGCCTCATTAAAATAAAAGAGTTTTTTATCTTTTATTAAAAATAAATTTATATATTTGCCCTATAAAATCAGTTACAATGTTTTCCAAAACCTGCGAGTATGCTTTAAGAGCTTTAATTTATATTGCCCAGCAGTCTAAAAATGACAGCAGGGTCGGAATTAAAGACATTTCAAAGAGCATTAATTCTCCTGAGCATTTTATCGCGAAAATCCTTCAGGATCTGAGCAGAAAAGGATTTGTACAATCTGCAAAGGGACCGAATGGAGGTTTCTATATGGATGAGAAAAACCTGGGCACCAATATTGCTGATATTGTTAGGGAAATTGACGGTGATAAACTGTTTTCCGGATGCGGACTCGGGCTCGATCAATGCTCTGAAATTCATCCCTGTCCTCTCCATAACCAGTTTAAAAGTATCAGACAGGATCTTCGCATTATGCTTGAAACATCCAAAGTACAAATGTTTGTAGATAACCTGGATTTAAAATTGACCTACCTTAAGGCATAAAAAAATTTAAATCAATAAAAGATAAAAAGGTATTAATATATTAAATAATCCAAAAAAATGAAACTCTATCTTAAAAACCCTGTTATACTCATGTTATTCTGCCTTATGGCAGGAATGTTTATAACAGTAAGCTTTGTAGAAACTCCTCTGAAGTTTCAGGTAGAGGGAATAACACTTTCAACAGCTTTGGGGTTGGGGAAACTGATGTTCGGAATCTCTACAAAAATACAGGCCCTATTTCTGACCCTGATTCTGATCTTCATGACAATCAGCCAGAGCCACTATACAAAATTGGATTTTACAATCACCATTGTTTTACTTTCTATCCTGGTCTTAGAACAGTTTTGGATGCTTCCGGTTTTAGATGAACGGGCAGATCTCATTTCGTCCGGTAAGCCACTGGCTCCTACTCCGCTGCATGATTATTTTATTTATGCCGAAACAGCAAAAGCCATCATTCTGATCCTGGCTGTTGTATTACAATTTAGAACCCAACCCAATGAAAACAGATCCTATTGAAAAAATGTCCGCCCACTGGCTGCTGGCCAAGATCGGTAAAAAAGTCCTTCGTCCGGGAGGTTTAGCGCTTACCCTAGAGATGCTGGCTATGCTGAATATTACCCCCGATGATCGTGTAGTCGAATTTGCTCCGGGTCTTGGTTTTACCGCAAAACTCACTCTGGAAAAAAATCCGGCATCTTATATAGGCATTGATGCCGAACAGGAGTCTGTAAACCTGTTGAAAAAGAATTTCAAACATACTTCTGCACAATTTCAACTGGGAAATGCGGCACAGAGTTCACTAGCTGATCAATCCGCCGATAAAGTATATGGTGAAGCTATGCTGAGCATGCATGCCGATCACAGAAAATCTGAGATTATTCAGAAAGCTTCAAGAATCCTGAGACCTAAGGGCTTTTATGCCATCCATGAGCTGGCCCTCGCTCCTGACAGTCTGGATGAAAATGTAAAATTACAGATTCAGAAGGAGCTCGCTTTAACCCTGAAGGTAAATACCCGCCCACTCACCATTCCTGAATGGACTCATTTACTGGAAAAAGAGGGATTTAAGGTTTTAAAAACAGAAACAGCACCGATGCACCTGTTGGAAATTAAAAGAATAATCAGCGATGAAGGCTTTTCCGGATTCCTGAAAATCGCGGGAAATGTAGTCATGCAGCCTAAAATCCGTTGCAGGATAATGCAAATGAGAAAAACATTCAAAAAATTTGAGAACAACCTTTGTGCGGTGTCCATTCTTGCACAAAAAGTATAAATCATTATCAATTATTATGAAAGCACAACTTATAAATATAGCAATGATTTTGAGCGTATTAGCAATAAACTTATCATGCTCTGACAAAAGCGGAACAACTCCTATACCAGTACCTGGACCTTCCACAGGACAGGCGCCGTCTCAACCTGTCAGTACCCTCGAACCGGCTGTTGCCCCAAACACTTCCGGTGATCCCGGCCTTACATTGATTAAAAGAGCTGATTGCCTTGCCTGTCATAAAATAGATGCCAAATTAATCGGGCCTTCTTACCAGGATGTAGCTGTAAAATACACCGAAAAAGATATTGATCAGCTGGCTCAGAAAATCATTGACGGAGGAAAAGGCAACTGGGGGGATATTCCGATGACGCCTCATGAAGGATTAAGCAAAGACGACGCTCAACAGATGGTAAAGTACATTCTTTCGCTCAAAAAGTAATCAAAAAAATTTAAAATAATAAAAGACAAAAAAGTATTATATTATGAATACAAGAACAGATTTAATAGGAAATATGGTAGCAGAAGACTTCAGAACCGCTGCTATCTTTAAAAGACACGGAATCGATTTCTGCTGCAAAGGCGGAAGAACGATAGAAGAGGCCTGCAGCAACAAGAAACTCGATCCTGAAAAAATTTATGCAGAACTGGAGGCAATCCCAAAAAACGAAGGCTCTTCCATCGATTTCAACAGCTGGCCACTGGACCTTCTGGCAGATTATATTGAGAAAACGCACCATCGTTATGTAGAAGAGAAAACTCCTGTCTTGCAGGCCTTCCTGGATAAACTATGTAAAGTTCACGGGGGCAGGCATCCTGAATTATTCGAGATCAACACCTTATTTAATGAATCAGCCCACGACCTGGCCGCTCATATGAAAAAAGAAGAGCTTATTCTGTTTCCTTTTGTAAGAAATATGATTAAAGCTAAAATATCAGGCAGCCATCTGTCACAACCAGCGTTCGGCACCGTGGAAAACCCGGTGAATATGATGCAGCATGAGCATACTGTGGAAGGAGAACGCTTCAGAAAAATAGCGGAGATCACAGATGAATATCTTCCCCCTGCCGATGCCTGCAACACATACAAAGTAGCCTTTGCCATGCTCCAGGATTTTGAAAATGATCTGCACAAGCATATTCATCTGGAAAACAATATTCTTTTCCCAAAGGCCATTCAGCTGGAAAAAGAATTTACTGTTGAATCTTAAAAACTTCTCCGAATGACACCTAAAAAACTTTGGATAGGACTTGCTATTGTGATGATTGCCTCATTTGCAGTTCTTATATTTTACGGAACCGAAATCTATAGAAAAGTTCCTCCGATTCCGGATCAAATAGTAAGTGCGGACGGTACAGTGATTGCCACGGGGCAGGACATTAAAGATGGTCAGAATGTATGGCAGTCTATTGGAGGACAGACCGTGGGAAGCATCTGGGGACATGGCGCTTATATTGCCCCTGACTGGACTGCCGATTATCTTCATCGGGAAGCGGTTCTTCTGCTTGACGAACTGGCCAAAAAGGAAGGTAAGACATACAAAGAACTTCCTGATGATGAACAGGCAAAGTATCAGGTACTGCTGAAAAAGGAGCTCCGTACCAATACTTTCAATAAAAATAAAAATGAGATCGTCTTTTCTCCTGAAAGAGCAAAAGTACAAAAGCAACTTTCTCAATACTACTCCAGATTATTCATGAATGATCCTTCCATGTCGGAACTGCGTGATCAGTATGCCATTCCCAAAAATACCATCAAAGATCGCGGAAGGATGGCCAGAATGAATGCCTTTTTTGCATGGAGTACCTGGGTTTGCATCACAGAAAGACCCGGAGATGATGTCACCTATACCAACAACTGGCCTCATGATGAGGCTGTAGGAAATGTTCCACCTCCATCGCTTCACCTGTGGTCAGGATTCAGTGTATTGTTACTGTTGGCTTGTGTTGGACTTCTGGTATTTTATCACGCAAGGAATAAAGAGGAAGAAATCAACGAAGCGCTTCCTCTTGAAGATCCTCTGCGGAATATGAAGCCTACTCCATCTATGAAAGCTACTTTAAAATATATCTGGGTGGTTGCCTTACTAATCCTAGTTCAGATGCTTGCCGGAGTCATTACAGCCCATTATGGAGTCGAAGGAAGTGGTTTCTACGGCATTCCTTTAGATCAGTTTCTTCCTCAATCTGTTTCCAGAAGCTGGCATGTCCAACTGGCAATATTCTGGATTGCTACCTCATGGCTGGCTACGGGATTGTATATAGCACCAGCGGTTTCAGGATATGAGCCCAAATATCAGAAATTGGGTGTCAATGTATTGTTTGGAGCGTTACTGATCGTTGTGTTAGGATCTTTAACCGGGCAATGGCTGGGAGTGATGCAAAAATTAGGGTTGGTAGATAACTTTTTATGGGGACATCAGGGATATGAGTATGTAGAACTGGGGAGAATCTGGCAGATTTTATTGCTGATCGGGCTGATTCTCTGGCTGATTTTGATGGTAAGAGCATTACTTCCTGCTTTAAGACGTAAAGACGGAGACCGCCACTTACTCCTTTTGTTTACTCTTTCTTCTGTAGCAATTGCCATGTTCTATGGCGCCGGTCTGATGTATGGAAGGCAAACTCATATGGCTATTGCCGAATATTGGAGATGGTGGGTTGTACACCTTTGGGTAGAAGGTTTCTTTGAAGTTTTTGCTACCGTAGTGGCGGCATTCTTATTTACAAGATTGGGATTATTACGCCTGAAATCCGCTACCAATGCCGTATTATTTTCTACTATTATTTTCCTTGGCGGAGGTATTTTAGGTACTTTCCATCACCTGTATTTCAGCGCTACGCCTACTGCTGTGCTTGCTTTGGGGGCTACCTTCAGTGCATTGGAAATTGTACCTCTTGTCCTGATTGGTTATGAAGCCTATCAGAATTATCAGCTCAGCAAATCTACAAAATGGATTCAGGCTTACAAATGGCCAATATATTGTTTTATCGCCATGTGCTTCTGGAATTTCCTAGGAGCAGGAATCTTCGGATTTGCCATCAATCCTCCGATTGCCCTGTATTATATCCAAGGATTAAACACAACGGCCGTTCATGGCCATGCTGCCCTGTTCGGCGTATATGGAATTTTAGGAATCGGATTAATGATGTTTGTCCTCAGAGGTCTGTACCCGGACCGCCAATGGAATGACAAATTAATTGGTTGGGCTTTCTGGCTGACCAATATCGGATTATTGGTTATGGTGACGATAAGCCTTCTTCCTATAGGTATTATGCAATCGGTAGCCTCTATTAAAGAAGGATACTGGTATGCCCGTTCCGCAGAATTTATGCAGACGGATATCATGCATTTCTTAAGATGGATGCGGGTTCCCGGGGATATTTTACTAGCTGCCGGAGAATTTTTGCTGGTTGTTTTTATCATCGGGTTAAAATTCGGCTGGTCACTGAAAGAAAAACGATAATATAATCTTTACTTTAAACCTCATAAGTTTCTGAAATCTATGAGGTTTAGTTTTCTTTTTTATTTTAATTAAAAAATCATGAAACGTAACCAAAATATAATTCTTCTTTCACGGGATCATCATTTCGGATTGCTTTGCAGCTGGAAAATCAGACAAGGACTGAAGAAGGAAATTGAAACGGACAGAATTAAAAAGTATATTCTTCACTTCTGGCACAATTATCTGGAAGAACATTTCAGAGAAGAAGAACAGATCCTTTGTGCTTATCTTGAGGATGAATATACTGAACGCATCCGGTCAGAACATGCTCAGATAAAGGTACTGGCTTCTCAAATCGAACACTCGGAAGATACCCGTCTGCTTTCTGATTTTGCGGAACTTCTTGAACAACATATCCGTTTTGAAGAACGGAACTGGTTTCCCCATTTGGAGGAAAAACTTAACAATGCTGTTCTGAACTGGATCGGAAAAGAACTGGATCATATTCACCCTGAGAAAAAAGAGGTGTATGCTGATGAGTTCTGGAAATAACTTCTATTAATATTATATCTTTAAACTATAATTCCGGAAAAAGTTTTAAAGCAGTATGGATGCATTATTGAGGTAATGGTATTTATTTGAACTGCTTTCTAAAAGTGATGGGTGAGACCCAGCGCTTTTTGTAAAAAAACGGATAAAATAGGCATCATCCTTGTAATTCAGATTATAGCAATTTCTTTACGGTAATTGAGATGTGAGCCAGAAACCTTTTACTTTCAAGAATAATATGATTTTTTATAATTTCATTGGGAGTTTCCTTACTGACAAATCCTATTTTTTACTTAAGTTTTTAAGAGTAATGAAAAGCAGGTCTGCATAATCAGCAACTGTATGGAGTTCTTTGCTTCTCGATCAGCTTACTGAACTTTCTCAAAAACTGTACATTTGCCTGCTGCTCAACATCAACCAATTGATGCCGCTCCTTTCAAATTCTTGTAGATTTCAATATAATCATTTTTAAAAGTATTCACAACACTTCCTCCGTATTTGAATCTTCAAGCTCCATTTCAGACTAGATTTCCCCTATGATCCTTTGGATGTCAGCAGACTGCTCTTGATTCAAATTAATAGATGGGATTTCAAAGACATTATTGTATAATATTCCATCACAGGCTACTTCCTGGTCATGGATTTCTACACAGTAAAAGTCTTTATTAAAATTCATGAGTTGCCCTCCAATTGTTTCGAAAGGTTTTAATACCACATTTGGATTGATAAATAACAACGAATCAGTTTGCATTTATATTTCTTGAAAATCAACCTGTATGATAGCATTTTCAGGAATAAAAAGAATTTTGATATGATCAGCCTATGGCTGTCAATAATTGGTCTCCTAAAAATGATTGCTAAATTCTACGTTGCCAAATTGTTTGTAAGAAAATTCTTTGATCATTTAATAGCTAAAAAACAATGGTAATTATAATTCCCAAAAATTGAGTCTTCCGTTACTCTCGTTAATTCTTCCAAGGATTTCATTCCTCTGTACGAGTTTCCTTTTAAATTTAATTTTGGAAACCATACCGAAACGATATAATGTTTAAGCATGTTGCTACAATTTCGCTCCGTACGCCACTTTTTCCAGGCAAACCAACTCGGAAGGCAAATTCTCCTGATTCGTCATAAAACCCGCATGTTTGCATAAATTATTTGTTTAATTTACACACTTTTAAGAAAAGAAAACAGACATTATTAGCTTTTAATATCATATGAATATACATTATAGGGTATAATTCTCCTAGCTAAGTTTTGCGAAGCCCAACATCCTAATAATACTGGAAAGAATAACACATATCCGTTAGGTGCTAGATTACACACCAGGAAAAGTGCAGTTAAAGGAGCATAAATAGATGCTGATAAAGTAGCGGCAGCCCCAACCAACACAAAATTTACATAAATTAAAGATGTTCCAAAAAAAGTATTGCAAAAAAGAGCAAAGGTAAGTCCCAAGAATGCACCTGCAACAATACTAGGCGCAAAAACACCACCATCTCCTCCAGCGCCAAGAGTTAGAGCAGAAGCTAATGGTTTTAATAAAATTAGAAAAAGAAGAAAAAGAAAGGAGTAACTCTTGGGATGGTTGAGAATTTCCGATAATGAATGATAACTATCGCCATACAAAAACGGAAAACAAAATATTAGCCCACCTACAATTAAAGCTCCTAAATTTACCCTCAAAAAATTATTGGAAATTCCTGAAAAAAAATCTTTAATCTTAATAACTAAAACTGTAAAATAAACAGATAAAACACCTCCTAATAAACTTAAGATTACAAAAAACGGAAGCGCAGTCCATTTCCATCCAGTAATTTCAAAAGAGAGTAATGGTTCACTTTTTATAAAACAAAGAAAAATAGCGGAAATGATAGCAGATGCAGTACAGCTTATAAAAAGTGTTTTATTAAACTTTCTTGCAATTACTTCCATAGCAAAAAGCCACCCAGCAATTGGACTTCCAAATAAAATACTTACCCCAGCAACAACCCCAGCACTAATAAGTTCCAATTTATAAATATTTGCAGAAAAATGTTTTTCGTATATCGTATTTCCTAGAGTTGCTGTTGCAACGACCGTAGATACTTCAATTCCTGTGGAACCGCCGAAGATTACAGTAAGAAATCCATTAAAATAATGTGATGGAATCTTGAAAAGAGGTAGATGATTTTTTCTTTGATCAAGAGTTTTGTAAATTTCGGTGATTCCTTTATTTTTTCTATTCAAAAAAAAGTATTTTCTTAAAAAGTAGATTGCTGTAATCCCAATCGTTGGCAGAAAAATAAAAATTAAGGTATTTTCTTCTTCTGCAAAATGAAATATGAGCTTTTGAAAATATTCAGTAATTAACTTTAATGAGTATCCTAGAAAAGAAGCGCAGATACTTATTATGATAGAAATTAAAATTAATCTGAAATAATGGTGTCTTTGTATGCTTTTTCTTTTCATTACCAATATAAATTCAATTTTTTCACAAAATTAGGTGCTGGATAGATGGATTCAAAAAGAAATCTATCATATTTTATCATTTAAAATCAAATTTTCTAAATATTTTTTTAAAATCAAAGGATGGCAATGCTGCTCATCTTTAGCACCATAGACCAAAGTGATGATATCTTGTTTTTTATTTCGATTTAGAAATTCTTTTCCGGGATCTTTTTCTTTGAGCTCGATTTCGTATTTTTCTGAAAAGCTCTTCCAAAGTTTTGGATCGTGATGAAACCACTTTCGGAGTTCCGTGGAAGGAGCAAGCTCTTTATTCCATTCCTCTATATGGGCATTTTCTCTAGAGATTCCTCGAGGCCATAACCTATCAACTAATACACGGTATCCATCTGTAGGGGAATAAGTTTCATAGATTCTTTTAATTTTATTTTCATTCAATGTATTATTAATGTTAGGTAGATTTTAAAATTATCATAAAATTTCTTTCTTGAGAAGACTAATAAAATTGGACAAATACAATTATCTAAAGACTAAAATTTGTAACAATATAAAAAGCGGCCCAAGCTATAAATACCAAAGCAATAACCCAAACCCAAACTGGAATCGTTCGTGGATTTTCACTTCCTTTTATAATGAAACTTTGATTTCTACCTGTATCATATGCATTGAGCATTAATGGCAATGTCCCGTTGACAGTTTCATTGTCAGATAACCCCTCCATATGAATAATCGGTCCATTGCGCACATTAAAATGTATGATTTTCAGACCTTCTTTATTATCAAATCTGCTAATAATTTTTAAAGTATGTTCTCCGTCCGACAATTTCGTAGTATCGAGATTGAAAACAATAGGAGTCTGAAGTTCTGCAATAGGATTCGATTCCTCATCTATATATATAAAGACTATGGCATTATGTTTAGACATTTTCTAAGATTTAAAAATCCAATATATTATTTTTGATATGCTTTTTGTTATTCTCGTTTGGTTTGATTAAAAATTTGAAAGAATAAAAAAATGTTCCTAGGGTAATTATTGCAATAATTATTACAATAGCCCAATCCCAGTTTGATTCCGGGCCAGTACCATGTGTAAAATCCTGTGTTATTTTGGGTTGCTGAAGCTTACACGCATCGCAAGCCTGAAAATATCCAGTCCAAAAGACAAAAACAGGAAATATAAGCTTTAATTTTTTCATTTTATTTTATTTTATTTTATTTTATTTTATTTTATTTTATCCATGATTATTTTTATTTCCTCAACTGTTACTTTCTTCCCATTATTTCCCCAGCTTGTCCTTTCATGGTTAATGAGAGCAGTCACATCTTCAGGTTTGAAATTAGCATTGGTTCCTACCGCTGGCATTTCTCCAAATTGAGGAGCCAGACCATTATATCCTTTCATAATAATCGTAACATAGAGTTCCAGATTATCTCCTAACACTACTTTGTCGCCTTTCAATGGTGGAAATGCTCCTGGAACTCCTTCCCCAGTTGCTTGGTGACAGGTAGCGCAATTGGCTATGAATAAAGCTTCTCCATCAGGAAGATTATCTCCTCCTGCATTTCCTTCAGCTTTTTTCTCTTCTTTTTTGTATAGAAATTCTCTTGCAGGAATACTCTTTGGAAGTTCGGTCTGTTTAAGACTGAGAAGATATGCAACAAGATCACTGGCATCTTTTGATGGAACAATTTTTCCTTTAATTCCTTTTTTAAATGCATCAGGAAGACTTATTTCCTTATCTCCAGGATCAAGCTGATCTTTAACTATAAATAGCCATTTATAAGAAGGCATTATAGATTGAGGAACTACAGCTCTGGGATTGAACAGATGAGAGTATTGCCAATCTTTACTGGATTGCCGGGCTCCAATATTGGTAAGGTCGGGACCTGTTCTTTCTGTTCCCATGAGGGTAGCAGTATTCTGAAAAAGATTGATCCTTTTGTTTCTGGCATAATCTACAGCCAGGCTTGGACGGTTACCGAATACCTGATCCATGTCTACATTACGAACCTGCTGGGTATGACATGCTACGCAGCCTTCACGGATATAAATTGATTTCCCACGGCTTTCTTCTTCTGTAAATGGTTTACTTCCTTGTAAAGGTTGATATACTTTTTGGTTATTCAACGCAGGAAATATGCATATAAATAGGGTCAGAAAAAGGAAAAACGCCAATGCTGAGGAAAAAAGTTTCTTATGGTCACTAAAAAAATCCATTATGCTTTTACTTGTTTATTGTGAATGATTTCTAAAATATCGCCTGGTGTCTGAGGTAGTTTTATTTCTTTTTTGGGCTTTATCATTCTGTAAAAATTATATGCGAAGATGATATGTGACAACCACATCATTGTTCCTCCGATTGCTCTCCACAACCAAAAGGGTATCATATGTACAACCCCTTCAATAAATGGTTTCTTCTCAATCCACATCACTCCTTTTTCTGTAGAACCTATCATTAATGAAACGGTATATACTAAAACACCAACCAAAGCTAACCAAAAATGTAATCCTACAGTAATACTTGGTGGTTCATAAGAAGTAAGTCTCGGTACTAAGGTATAAGTGAAAGACCATAGCATGAACGTAATAATCCCATACATCGTTAAATGCGAATGGGCTACTGTAAAATCAGTAAAATGCCATAATAAGTTGGTTGTTCTAAACGCCTCTGCTGTACCTTGTAGTGAGCCTGTAAAATAAAAAATAATAGAAACTACATAAAAAGGTAACACATAGCTCAATTTAAGGCGATGCCAAGATCCTCGAATAGTCATCATAAAATTAATGCTCCCTGCAGCTACGGGAATCACCATTCCCACGCTCGCAACAATAGCAATGGTTTGCATCCACCAAGGAATGGCACTAAAAATAAAGTGATGAGTTCCAATAAGAGTATAAAATAAAATCTGTGTCCAAAACGCAAGTATACTCAAACTATAAGAATACACCGGACTGTTCAACTCTTGTGGAAGAAAATAATACATTAATCCCAAATTGAAAAACATAAACCACATCCCCACTCCCTGATGCATAAAATAACCCTGCGTTATGGTTTCTCCCAAACCGTCTTGCCAAAATGGAAGATAAGCAACCACCAATATGACTACAACAAACATCATAGCCGAGACTACATACCAATTGGAAACATAGATTTCTTCTGTTTTTCGGAACGCGATCGTATTGATATGATTATAAATACTAATTATAATTCCTGTAGCAAAAAGTAACATAACTGGCCAGATATATTCCCTGTACTCTCCGCCACTATTATTGATTCCCGCCATTAAGCAAACGCTACCAAGAAATACAGCAGAATTCATTAATATTAAAGTCACATATCCTATCTTAAGATTGAAAATTTTTGTATTTCCCACCCTTGGAATGACATAATATGAGAAACCTACCATTGCCATAGATGCCCATCCCCAAAAAACCATATTGGTATGTACGGGTCTAAGCCTTCCGAAACTCAACCAGCTGATATGGTCAGCATCCGGAGCGACAAATTTTATTCCAAGATATTCACCAACCGTGGTTCCCATAAAAAGCCAGAATACACTAGTGCCAAGAAACCAAAGGATTAATTTTTTTTCCTCATCCGGAATTTTAATATTCCTTCCCTCCTCTCTTTTGGTTTGCAGAAAACGGATTTCATGAATTTCATTTGCTTGGTCTATTAACCCACGCGGGTCTTTTACTTGCTTATTTGCGGAAAGTTCGTTTCCTGAAAGTTGGAATTCAAGTTCTTTTTTTCGTTCCTCCAACGCAGAAATTTCGCCTGGCTGCAGATGACTCAGATGCTCATATATCCTTTTAAGTTCTTTTTTTTTCAATGTATCAGAAATCATCCGATTTACTCTTATTAAAATAAGAATAAGTGCAAAAATGATGGGAATCAAAAAAAGAACAATTGTAATTTGTAAACCAGGCTCATTAAGAAGTTCGTTCATAGTATAAGTTTTAAGAAACAACTTTATTTACTTAAAACTACTTTGAATGCTTAATTTTCTATTATGATTGAAATCACAACTGGTTAGTTTATTTAATAGTAAATTAATCCTTTTTTTATCTTCAGCAGATTATTTTTTTCCATTAATTTAATAGTTCGTATAACAGTTTCTACACGCAATCCGGTTAGATTTGCCATCTGTTGGCGGGTTAACGGAACAATATATTCGGAATTTAAACCATTTTCTATGCAATAGATATTCTTAAAATAATTCATTAAAGTTTTAAGTCTCGTAGTAGGGTCATTAGAAAATATATGTTGAGACATGATCATTTTATAATATAACCTGCGTGAAAGGCTTTTGTTAATTTCTATCGCATATTTAGGATATTCAGTCAACAGTTTAAAAAAATCTTTGGAAGAAATCTGTATAATATCACAATCTGTTAAGGCTATGGCATTAGTTGGATACTTTTCATTAATAAATAATAAGACTTCGCCAAATCCTTGTGGTGCATTGATAATATTCTGAATGAATTCTTTTCCATCTTCACTGTAATTATTAAGCTTGACCGTTCCTGATATAATTTGAAAATAACTCTTACAGGTTGAATTTTCCTCATAGATAAAATCTCCACTACTATACTGCGTGATATTGTAATTATAATCTTTTATATGTTTTTCAGAAATCATTTCTATTAATCGTAATTTATTAAATTTATAATACTATTGAATGATTTTTAATACTTATTATAATATTGCTTTCGGAAGGCCTCGGGGGTAAATGATGTATATTTTTTAAAAAATTTTACAAAGTAAGACGGGTCTGAATAATTTAATGCTTCAGCAATATTTGTAATTGATAAATCAAAATTCACCAAAAGTCTTTTAGCTTCCAGAATAATCCTATTTCTAATAATTTCACCAGCTGATAGGTTAATTTGTTGCTTACATATAAAGTTCAATTGGTTAGGTGTTATATTTAGAGAAGTTGCATAATCTTTGGGTAATTTATATTGATGAAAATTAGTTTCTAAAATCTCTATAAACTGCTTTAATATTAAAGAATTATAATTCGTGTCAATAAATATAGTTTTGGAGATAGTATCTTTTCCAGCAAGTGCACAAATTTGAAGTATTAAGGATGCAATCATTATTTGTGACCAAGATTGAATGTCTGTCATTTCTTCAATAATATCTTCAAAACAAACTTTCAACTTACGTTGGTTTTCCTTTGAAATATTTACCATCTGGTCACTTTCAAATAAATTAAAAAATGGAAATTGATCAATTAACGAAGAATTGATCTTCAACTGATCAAAAAAAGTAGTGGAAAAATTAATTACATAACCTTCTGCATTTTCATCCAATCTCCAACTATGAACCTGTCCCGGACGCATAAAAAAAATCTTTTCTGGAGCAACGTCGTATGTTTTGAAGTCGATTAAATTTTCACCATATCCTTTTACAAAATAGGTAACATGATAAAAAGAATGGCGATGAACTTTTGTTGTTCCAGGATTTTGATCTAAAAATTCTGAAAATCTATCAATGGTAAATACTTCATTAATTGAATTACACGTCGACAGACCTTCAATTTCAAATGTTGGATAAACCTCCTTCATACTTTATTGCTGTAATATTTTAATCATCATAAAAATAGCTATTTTTTCGATGATTAACACCATAAATAAATGATAGTGGTATATTAACTTTGAACATAATGGAAACACAGAAATTTTACTATGATAACACCATAGTACGTGCATTTTTATATGCAACAATAGTTTTTGCCTTAATAGGATTCGTCTTTGGACTGACTGCGGCTCTGCTTTTGTTTTACCCTGAACTGCCTGAATTCATTTTTGGGACAGATGACCAATCTATCCATATCTTGAGAGACGGAGGTATCCAAGCATTGATAGATACTAATGGAGCCTTCGGATTTGGTAGAATAAGAATGTTGCATACAAATACTGTAATCTTTGCATTTGTTTGTAACAGCTTTTTTATTGGGGTATACTACTCTGTACCTCGCCTTTTAAAAACAGAAATGTTTAACAAAACATTAAGTTGGATTCATTTTTGGACGTGGCAGTTAATGGTCGTAGTAACCTTTATTACTTTCTTCATGGGAATCAATACATCAAAGGAATATGCGGAACATGAATGGCCAATCGACATACTTCTTACTTTTTCATGGGTAATTTTTGGACTTAATATGTTCGGAACCATCACAAAAAGAAGAGTTAGACATCTATATGTTGCAATTTGGTTTTATTTGGGAACTTGGATTGCAGTAGCAATGCTTTACATATTCAATAACCTTGAAGTTCCCTTATCATTTACGGGGTGGAAATCATATTCTGCGTATGCTGGAGTAAAAGATGCTATTGTACAATGGTGGTATGGTCACAACGCAGTTGCATTTATTTTAACCACTCCAATTTTGGGATTAATGTATTATTTTCTTCCAAAAGCAGCCGAACGGCCTGTTTTTTCGTATAAGCTCTCAATTATTCATTTCTGGTCGTTAATTTTTGTGTATATCTGGGCAGGACCACATCATCTTCAATATACAGCAATACCAGCATGGGCACAAGCTGTAGGTACTGGTTTTTCAATTATGCTGATTGCCCCATCATGGGGAGGAATGCTGAATGGACTATTGACTCTGAGAGGATCTTGGGATAAAGTACGAGAAAATCCTATTTTAAAATTCTTTGTCGTTGCAGTTACTTGTTATGGTATGGCAACTTTTGAGGGACCACTACTGGCGACTAAAAACATCAACAAAATTGGTCACTTTACCGATTGGGTGATAGGTCATGTTCACCTTGGAGCATTAGGATGGAATGGTTTTATGGCTTTTGGAATGATCTACTACCTTATTCCAATCCTATGGAGAACAAAAATATGGTCTGTTAAGCTGGCGAACTGGCATTTCTGGTTGGGAACTTTGGGAATTATTTTCTACGCAGTACCAATGTATATTTCAGGATTTACACAAGGATTAATGTGGAAACAATTTAACCCAGACGGGACATTATTATGGAAGAACTGGTTAGATACAGTAACAGCAATTATCCCTTATTTTAAAATGAGATTTTTAGGTGGGTTATTTTACTTTTCAGGTGCTATCTTAATGGTCATTAACCTTGCGGCTACTATTAGAAAAGGCTCTTTCCAAAAAGAAGTACCGGCAGAAGCACCAGCCTTAGCTAATATTAATAATAAAAGAAAAGAAGGAGAAGGTATACATCTTTGGTTGGAAAGATTGCCCGTCTTATTCACAGTGCTATCTTTTATTGCAGTCTCAGTTGGAGGGGCTGTAGAAATTATACCAACTTTAATGCTTAAACAAAATGTACCGACAATTTCAGCTGTAAAACCATATTCTCCTTTAGAATTAGAAGGTAGAGATTTATACATCCGCGAAGGCTGTAATGCCTGTCACTCTCAAATTGTAAGACCATTCCGAGATGAGATTGTAAGATTTAACGGCAAAAACGGCCAGTATTCTAAGGCAGGGGAATTTGTTTATGACAGACCATTCCTTTGGGGGTCAAAAAGAACAGGGCCAGATTTACATAGAGAAGGTGGTAAAAACCCAAGTTCTTGGCATTATAAACATATGTATAATCCTAGGTCCACATCGGCCGGTTCTATTATGCCTCGTTATCCATGGCTAATAGCCAATAATTTAGACCGATCTAAAATGATCGATAAGCTAAAATTCATGAAAAATACATTTGATGTACCTTACACAAAAGCCCAAATTGATTCAGCTGATAAATGGGCCGACAATCAGGCATCTATAATAGTGAAAGACATTTTTTCGGAGGCTACAGACTTGAAAGAAGCCTACGCCAAAAGGCCACAAGGTGAACTAGAAAAGAAAGAAATTATAGCCCTTATAGCCTATCTGCAAAGATTAGGTACAGATATAAAAACAAGCGATATAAAAACAGCTGGTAACAATTAAATATACATGAAATGATTCCTCAAAACTTTAAAGACATTTTAGCAAATACTGATTATGCAGGATTTTATCAAACGTTATCCATGATTATTTTTTTATTATTTTTCGTTATTCTCATACTTTATGTTTTCACAAGACCAAAAAAATTCTATCATGAAGCAGAGCGTGCTCCCCTCCGTGATGATCAATAAAAATTACAATTTATATATACTAACACTGAAATGTCAGAAATAAATGAAGAAGTCGTTCGCGGCGGACAGGGGCAAGTTTTAAACCCTGAGACCTATAGAGATTCTATAGGAACAATGGAACAATCAGGGAAGAGAAAATGGGTTTTTCCCAAAAAACCAAAGGGTAAATACACTAATTACAGAGATTTAGTAAGTTATACTCTTTTGATTATATACTTTGTCATTCCATTTATTAAAATTAATGGAAACCCTTTCTTTTTGTTAAATGTCATTAATGGAGAATATTTTATTGCGGGGCAACCTTTCTATCCGCAGGATTTTTTTATTCTTACCCTAGGTGCTATTGCTTCTCTTATTTTCATTATTGTTTTTACTATTGCCTTTGGAAGAATTTTTTGTGGTTGGATATGCCCTCAAACAATTTTTATGGAATCGGTCTTTCGAAAAATAGAGTTTTGGATTGAGGGTGATCGCAATAAACAAATGAGACTTGAACGCCAGGAGTGGAATACTGAAAAAATTTGGAAAAGGACTCTAAAGTGGTCTATTTATATTATCATTTCTCTCATCATCACTCACGTTATGTTTATGTATATTGTTGGTTACGAAAAAGTGTTTAAAATTATCTCAGAAGGACCATTTGAGAACATCACCAACTTTATTGTTATGATTCTTTTTACAGCCACTTTTTATTTTGTATTTGCATGGTTTCGAGAGCAGGTTTGCACACTGGTTTGTCCATATGGAAGGTTACAAGGTGTACTAATTGATAAGGAAACTATTAATGTATTTTATGATTTCAAAAGAGGTGAAAACCGCTCTAAATGGAGAAATGGGGAAGACAGAAAAGTTACAGGAAAAGGTGATTGTATCGATTGTTATCAATGTGTTTCAGTTTGTCCTACCGGAATCGATATTAGAGACGGACAGCAATTGGAATGCGTAAATTGTACTGCATGCATAGATGCATGTGACGAAATAATGGAAAAAGTAGGTTTGCCCAAAGGTTTGATCAGATACGCATCAGAAAGAGAGATTGAGACCGGGACTCCTTATAAGTTTACTAGCAGAATGAAAGGTTTTGCAGCAATTCTGATATTGCTGATCGGGTTCCTTGGATTCCTTCTGTCAAGTAGAGGTGATATGGAAGCGAAGTTTATCAAACCTGCAGGTAGTACATTTTTTGTAAGAGAAGGAAAAATTATCAATACGTATAATTACACATTTCTCAATAAGACAAATAATAAAAAAATTGTTACTATAAAAGTTATCGAACCGGCACATGCTGAAATTAATTATAGTGCTTCTAGTAAAATAGTCGTAGATCGTGATAAAATATCAAAAGGAACCATCAACATCAGCTTTCCAGAATCACAAATGAATCTTTCCAAACAGAATATTACTATAGGTGTATATGATTTAAATGGGAAGTTAATTGATTCTTATCAGACTTACTTTGAAGGGCCATTTAAATTACAAATACCTTAAAAGTCATCATAGCAAACACAGCTAATATTAAAAGTGTTTTAAACTATAGCTTTAGTTATTAATTTATCACCTATTCAGACATACATTTAAAAAGATGAAACTGGATAGGTGCTCTTTTTTAATAAACTACATTAATTTAGTTTAAAATGTTTCAACAACTTGATGTAATTGTCAGATTGAACAAATCGTATTTTCTCAACATAAAAAAACTTGTTTTAATCACAATATTCCATACTCATCAACAAAGAATTAGATACTTTTTTTAAGATAAAACATATTCGCATTGTTTATAACTGTTAAATTACAATTCTTTACCAGACAACCTGTTCAGTAATTTGTTTTAAAGAATCAAGACTATTGTTCAGTGTACAAATTTATTTGTGTTTTGTCATAAACGAAAAAGAAATTTTGATCATTGTTTCGATTGATAATGAAAAAATAAAAGTCAAAAGAATTAATACGCAAATAGAATTTTGATATAATAGCAGAATCTAGATCTTTATGCAAGATCGTGATTGAAAAGTCAAAATTTTGTTTACAATATCTACAAACTATTGTTTCAAAGGTCAAAGACTTGATGGAAGATGAAAATCCGTTTTTACGAACAAAAACACAAGAAAATTGATTCATATAAAAACTATAACCTGTCTTCTTATATGCCTGTTTACTATCTTAGATTTTTTTTGAAAAGTAGCCCATAGTAATCCACCGAAAAAATAATAAAAGCTATTCTAAAAATTTCTTAAGCTATTAAAGGCTCAAAATATAGAATAACTCTTAATTTATTCACTTTCGGTCATAAGATTGTATTACGTAATCTTATGATTAATTTTAATTAATTTGTTGAAAATTAATCATAAGTGATAAAATATTTTATTATTATTTATTCCAAAAACATAATTTCCGAATTTCTCTATTCCTTTTCTAATTTTCTTGAACAATTCCGAGAATTCAATAATGTTTTCATCTACGCGAATTGAAGTAGTTATTCCTTTTATATTGTTATTTGGATTTGATATTGCAAAAACATAAATTATTTCAGAATTATCGTCATAACATTTATATATTTTATCAACTTTGAACCCAGAAGCTGGAATTTCAGAACCTTCTGTTTTAATATTTTGTATTAAATTTAAATATTCCGTTAGTTCATTTTGTAAAAGATACCCACTGTCTAGGAGTTCTGATATAGTTTCACTAAAAATTCTTATTTCCTCCATACTTGTTTTATTCTTAGTCCCAGGTGCCTTGCATCGAAATACTTAAACTATCGTTTTCAATTTCCATATCAATAGGGAAAACAATTTTATAGTCATCCATATCAATATCACACCTTCCAATATATCCTGAAATCCCGCCCCAAAGCTCCAGGTGGTAATTTTTCCCGTATAGGTTCATGCTTGGCGAAGGATACATTTTTAGAGTTGCCGGCAATGGTAATGTACTTGGATATTCTTCAGTTTGCGCAATCGACTCTGGTAAATCATCAGAAAAAGCTTTTATATACAGCTTTTGTTCGGGTAAATTCTTTGAATATTCAAGAAGCTTCACTGTTTTCAGATGAAAAGTATTGTCATCATTATTACAGGAAAAAAGACCATTTAATATCAAAAGAATAATTAATATATGTTTTAATTTCATAATATAAGTATTGATTAAAAAGTTTAAGCCGGTGAAAGTCTTCGGGATCTAAGATATACACGAGTCCTATTAACATACGGGAATATTGCAATAAGTACCATAATGATTAATAAGAAAATAGCCATCATCTCATAATAATCCATAGCAAAACGGATCTGTGTTTGCATAGTAAGATTTTTAATAAGTAATTTCTCAGAAGCTTTAGAAGATATTCCCTCCAGCATACCTTTGGTACTAAGTTTTGTATTTTGCTTATGCAAAAAGTTTTTTACCATAGGATCTATTTTTGTTAAATGATCCTGAAAAGCATTATAATGCATACTTTTTCTGAAAAGCTCGAAATAATTTATAATAGCAATACTTACAGCATAACCAAAATACCTTATAGCTAATGCAGCAGCAGCAGCAGATGGACCTAACGAGACTGGTACAGAGGCAATAATATAAACAATTGTGGGTACCATAATAAAACCTACACCCATTCCCTGAAGAAATAATGGTAGAAAATAATTAAATTCATCAGCTTGTATATCAAAAAGATAATACATCCTTACGTGGAAAACAAACAATAAACAAAATCCTAATAACCAAATATTTCTGATTCTTTTTTTCTGCAGAATCATCGCAGCAGAAATAATAACTCCAGCTATTATCCCTAAAATATTAAAAACATTCATGTAAGAGAGGTAAAAAGGATCAAACTTCAATACTCCCGTGAAATAGCTATTGGTAATACCTGACGCAAACCGACAGATATACATAACAAAAAGCACAACTAAACCTACTTTACAATTTCGATAAGAAAAAATACGTAAATTGATATAGGGTCGCTTCAATGATTTCTGACGAAATATAGAAATAATTAACAGAATTATTATAGCTAATACACTACCGGAAATCCTGACATCATCAAGCCAATAGTACTCTTGTCCAAATATGGTAATATAACCTATAAGTGACAGAATAGCACTGTACATTACAAAGCTTTGCCAATCCAATTTGTATAAAGGAAATTTAACGTGTAACCGAAAAGAATTCATTCCTGTTATTATAAACAGTAAACCCGGAAAGAAGGAGAATATTGCAGACTTAAAAACGATGTTAAAGTTGTAAGAATCTATTAATTCCGCGGTAACCAAATTGTTGAAAGGCAAAGCACAGAGCAAAGTTCCAAAAAATACTGAAAAACCAATTTCTCTCGCACGTTCACTTTTCAACCTTGTAAACATTAAAGATAAAGAGATATTCACATTGGATGCAAACAACATTCCTTGTATAAACCTTACGGGAAATAATATATAAACATCTTTTGTAATGTAACATACCAAACAAGCAAGCATTTGCAGAGTAGTAAAAATTATAAAATATTCTTTCGCAGCTAGAAAAGTAAAGAACCTTCTTTCCAGAGAATAAAATCCTACGTATCCGGCGTAAAAAAGAGCTACTGCAAACTGCATATCTGCGGGTTCACTTCCATAATAGCCTGCTGCTGCATTGATGTTAGCTAGAGGAAGAAAGAAAATCACAATTCCAGGTAGGGTCATACTGAAAAGTACTATTTTCACCATCCAGTCAGGAATCCAAGATTTAAATATTGGGATTGCTGTCTTCATTTAACTATGCTTTTTAGACGCGAATACGTTAACATTCATACCTACCTTTAAAACATCTATTTCTTTCCTCGAACCATCTACTCGTATTCTTATGGGTATACGTTGAACAATTTTAACATAATTACCTGTAGAGTTATCAGGTGGGAGTAACGAGAAACTAGAACCCGTAGCAGGTGAAAGAGAAATAATAGTTCCTTTAAACTCTTTATTAGGATATGCATCTGCGATAATTTTTACTTCATCACCTATTCTCATATCTTTAATTTGAGTTTCTTTATAGTTTGCAACGACCCATTTATCTGTATCGTCATTTACAATAAAAGCAAGAGTTTCTCCTGCATCAATCATTTGACCCACTTCAACTGTACGTCTTCCCATTCTGCCATTATAAGGAGCTGTAATATACGTATAAGTAACATCTAATTTATGTCTATTTAGCAATGATTTCAACCTTTGAATTTCAGCTTTTACAACATTTCTTTCTGCGCGAATATCTTCTATTTTTGAAACTGATGCAGCGTAGTTTTCTTGAGATGATCTATATTCACTTTTATCTACATCAAGTTGTGCCTGAACTTTTTCGACTTGTTGTTTAGTAGCAGATTCTTCATTATATAGTTTCAGATATCTATCATAATCCAATCCTTGTTTCCATACCTTCGCTTTATTTGCAGCAATCTGTGCTTGAGAAGAAGAAGCTTCATTTTCCAATGTATTAATTGTACTTCCTAAAACGACAAGCTGAGCCTCAGCTTTTGCAAGAGATGCTTGCGTTTGTTCTTGTTGAAGAACATATTCTCTATTATCAATCACCAAAATTGTGTCTCCCTTTTTTACGTTTTGATTTTCTTCAAACTTAACATCAACTATAAAGCCTCCAGCCCTAGAAATAACAGGATTAACATACTCTTGTATTTGTGCATCATTTGTTTGCTCATATTTATAATAATCCATTAAGGATCCTCCCCCCCAAACTATAAGCCCCAAAAGAATTAAACTTGCAATCCACCCTGTAATTTTAGTAACAAATCTATCAGTTACCGTATATTTTTTTTTCATGATTTATAAAATACCTATAATGTTTTGTAGTAAGTAATATTTGTTCTGTGCCATTATTTTTGCTGCTTCAAGCTCGAACTTTGTCTGTAGAAGCTGTACATCTGCATCTAACAAATCTGTAATTAAAGAAGTCTGATTAAAGTAAGTATTTTTAATAATTCTTGCATTTTCTTTCGCATGAGCCTGATTAGCCTCAGCAACTTTTATCTGTTCTAAAGCCTCCTGATACCTCAGGTAAGCTTCTTTTACTTGTTGTCTTACCTTATCTTCGGTATTTTTATAACTTTCTTCTTCTTTTTCAAACTCTATTTTGGCAGCTCTTACCTTATGGGTATTATGATAAAAAGATGATAAATTGAAAGATGCTCTTAACCCTATTACCCCCAAAGAATACCAATATGGATTGTAAGGAAATAAGAAAATTTGTGGATTTGCATAATAAAATTCTCCATACATTCCAATTTTGGGTCTTACATTAGCTTTAATTTGATCTATTTTTATTTTACTGAGCTCTGTTTTGTGTTCTGAAATGTGATAATCAAATGAATGTTCTAAGGCCGTTTTTAAATATTCTTCGTAGGAGGTGGTATTGTTCCAAATGTAAGCCGGTTCGTCTGGAACTACAATTTGTTCGTCAGGAGCTCCCATAATAATATTCAGTTTTTGAGTAGCAATAAGAATATCATTTTCTATCGTAATTAATGCCATTTCACGTCTGGAGAGCTCAAGCTCTATTCTCAAAACGTCACTCTTTAGTACAACACCGTTTTTTAATAAGCTACGTATTTCTTTCAGCTGTTTTTTTTGGTCTTCAATATCCTCTTTTATAAGTTTTCTGAAAATTAATATTTTTTGTAAGTCTAAATACAAAGCAGCCGTCTTGTAGTGAATATCAGAAACAGTTTGCTCTCTGTTAATTTCAGAAATCTCGTGAAGTATTTTTTCTTCTTTAATTTGTAGATTAAGTTTATTTCCATTATAGAGATTAAGATAAAAATCAGCACCTGCTCTGTAGAGTGTATGTATTACTTCATGTTGACTTGGTTTTGAAAATAAGCCATTTTCATAAATCGGTATATTGCTTGCTTTTTCTGCACTTCCTTTTATCTGCACTTCGGGAAGCCGCTCCGCTCTAAGATCTTTTACTTCTTCAGCAGAAATACCCACTTCCAAATGTTTTATTTTAATATCGCGACTGTGTTCCTCTGCTTTGTTCCAAGCGTCTTTTAGTGAGAGTTTTAATGTGTCTGCATTCCAAACAGAACTCTGGGCCCAAGTCGAAAAAGTTATTCCAAACATTAGAAATCCAGTGAGATAATTTTTCATTGAAAATTTTAGAATCATTGTATTGCAAATCTACATCCTTTACATAAAAAAAATTTATCGACAATAGTCATTCTTTTCATGATTCCGGCCAAATTCATTATCTTTGTTTTCAATAAATACAACATTAGTATGGGATTAATTAATTCACTACCAGATATTGATAAGAACGATAAAAGTGTATTTGTAATGCATGAAAAATCTGAAAAATTGATCCCGGTTCATAGACATACCAAAGGACAACTTAGTTATGTTGAAGGAGGTATCGCTTATATTACTATAAATAATCGGACATATGTTGTTCCCGCAAGACATTTCTTCTGGATTCCGCAGGGTTTGGAACATATTTTACAAATTGGTCATTCTGCAACAGTATTACGATCATTATATTTCTTTGCTCATGACGATTTGTCTGATCCTTTTTTCAGTCGTCTTGGTATTTATCCTGCCACAGAACTTTTAATACAAATGATCAAGTATACTGAAATATGGGATGAGAGACATGTAATATCTACTGATGAAAATTTTGAATTTTTAGTAGCATTAAAAAAAATTCTACCCAAAACCCATCAACAACCCTTGCCCATTATTCTTCCTGCCACCAAAAACAAGATGACTAGGAATATTGTTTCTTATCTTGAATGTACAATAGAAGAAAAACACAGTCTTGCTAGTATAAGTAAAAAATTTGGATTGAGTGAACGCTCTCTATCGCGTCTTTTTAAAACAGATTTGGATATTTCTTTTCTCCAATACTTAAAAACTTTAAGAATTATTAAGGCCATTGAACTTCTTCTTAATACAAATAAGTCCATTAATGAAATTGCATATAACGTGGGTTATAATTCTGTAAGCTCATTTAGTGATACTTTCCGCGAATTTACCAGATCGAGACCTTCAGATTTAAGGAAATTAAATAATTGAAATACTATACCTGAAAAATATTCAAAAATAAAAATATTTCAACGGACAGTACCCTGCAAATAATTAAATTTTAATAAGACATTTTTAGCATACTCAATATATTAACTAATTCTTCTTTTTTTGGGAGTATTTTCCAGGTAATATTTCAGAAATTCTTTCCAAATCTTCCACCAAATGTTTCGATATTTCTTCGGTTATGGGTACAAAAAACCTCTGAAATCATTTGATTTTCAGAGGTTTTTATTTATATATTATACTCAATAAAATACTGCACTAAGTACCATAATATACAATAGTCATTGATCCCTGAGTTATTCTAAAAGTTCTGGTATAAAGTCCTGTAACCTTAACAACATCTCCAACATTAAAAAACTGTGTTCCCGCCAGATTATGCCCTACATCTGTTGTTCCATCCCCATGCCCCGAAAGACTATATGTAAACGCAGTACCGTTTTTAAAGAGCTCTGTTTTAGCAGATCCTCCTGTTGGGGAGTTCATGGAGATGTCATATTTTACAAAAACTGAAAAATTATAATATCCTGCTTTATTTATGGTAAAATTGCCACTACTATAGGTTACATTGGCGGTATTATTTTTATTAATCGTAAAAGCTACTAAATAAGGAGTATTTGCTGTCTGATTAGCAGATGTATTAGCAAAACCTACTGTAGCAATAGTAGGGATATTCAGGTTGCTTCCATCTACCAGATAGCCGTTAGCATCAGTCCCTAGTACCCCGATATCTTTGTATTTCTCAAGACGAACCGTTCCGTCATCTGCCACCTGTAATAATTCTTTATTCGTATTATCATTAATCTCCAGGGCTTTGGTTGCACTAGTAGTCCCTTTACTAAGAACATCAAGCGTTGCGCTTGGAGTAGGCGTCCCAACCCCTACACTCCCGGTGGAAGTGGCAGTCATTCTTACCGTATTGTTGGTAATCAGGCTCAGATCATTTGCTGTAGTGGTTCCCAAATAACCTGACCCACTTCCAATGTACGTTTTCAGGTTGATTGTACCATTGGTGTGATTCAATCCGAAAGAGCCATCAGGTGTACTGATCGTCAATTTGGTATCCGGTGAAGATGTACCCACACCAACGCGGTTGTTAGCGGCATCTACTGAAAAGGTTGTGTTATCTACTGAAAAAGCATTGGTAGCTGTTCCGGTAAATGCTAATGTATTACCTGCCTGCGAAACGGTACGGTTACCGGTAAGGGTACCATCCGCATTGTAAATATTAGCAGCTATTGAATTGGTTGGATTATGAAGTTTTACCCACGCTGTTCCATTATAATAATAGTAACCAACAGTATCAATATTGATAGCATTTCCCGTTTGTGATCCGGTAGCAATACTGTTTACGTACACTAAGGTTGAAACAGGAACTCCAGTCATACTCTGGGCTCTCTGCCGATCTAAACGGGTAATTAAAACACCATCCACATTGGTAGAAACACCTGTAGCATTCTTGGCAGTAATATCAAATGTAGCAGCAGGAGTGGTCGTGTTAACACCTACTTGCGAATACATTTTACAAAAAGTAAATAATAAAGCCAAGGGTAGTAATTTTTTTCTCATAAAATTGGTTTTAAATGATTCGTAACCAAAATTAAGTACAAACCAACATTCAGATTAAAATTACCAATACATCACAAATACATCAAGAGCATATCGAACATACATCACTACACATAAACACCTGTAAATCAAAAGACAAAAACCTTCACATTTAAATATTTCAACAATTAATGATTTACTAACAATTAACCATATCCTAGTAAAAATTTATGTTACATTTACTCCAAAAAGCTTTCTTACTAAAGCTGTAATTCCCATCGCACAATTCCCCAGAAACAAATCCTCAATACCGCTATTGTAATACCGGAACCACCGACTCTGCCAGAAACTATCCCTAAAAACATTAAAAATATAATTGAAAATCCATACTATAAATACACCATTTTTTAAGAGAAGCCCAAAGAGAAACAGTAAACAGCAATAAGACTTTTATAAAAACAAGTTATTAACATAAAGCTGGTTAAAATTTAAATTCTTCAATTTCTAATTCATAATAAGTATATCCTGCTATATCAGGCTGTAATTTTGATTTTCTAACCTTGCCGCTCACCATTACTTCTGTATTTTCACGGGAAGCTTGAAGGTGGGTTACAAATATAATATACTGATACTTCATTAACAGTTCCCGGAGTGTGAATATTAACGAAGGATGTTCGGGAACTGAAAGCTCATATTCCAACACAAATACACGCCATCCTTACAAAAAAAACTACTTCAGCTGGCATTTTTTCATACAATGCAGTATTTATACGTAATCATAAGACCTAAAATAAAAATAAATTTGTGGCTTAGTTCATCATTTTTTATTAAAATCATTTATTTTAAAATACAAACACCAACAAAATAAAAACTAAAATAAACTTAAATATGAAAATTAAACGTTTTTATTCTCTGATCACGTTATGCAGTACAATCGTAATTACACATGCACAGGTAGGGATTAACACCGCCAACCCACAGGCAACTTTAGATGTTGTAGGAAGTACAAACACCAATATGAGGGATGGTATTCTTCCTCCCAGAGTTTCCAAGCAACAATTAGCATCAAAAGACTTCGGAACTTATGGTATTGATCAGAAAGGGGCTATTGTTTATATCACAGACGTTACTTCACCCACCGGTACGACGCCGAGTATAGCAGAAGTTGGCAGCATTGACAGCATCGGATATTATTATTTTACCGGATTTCAATGGGTTCCTTTTGCCATGAATCTTTACAATACAGACGGAAGTCTTTCAGGTAACAGAGTTGTGACTCAAAACTCCAATACTCTGACATTTACAACCACCGCCAACAATGGCTTCTCTATTGACGGTACTACATTCTCTGTAGATGGAGCCAATCACAGAGTCGGATTGGGAACAAGCTCTCCTGAAACAAGATTCCATGTAGTGTCCACCACTCCAGTTTCAAACCGATACAATCTGATTGATGCTACTGCAGGAACCAACCAATACGGAATTGTTACTTTAAGAAACACTTCTGCTTTGGCCGCAGGAAATTTTTCATTGCTTGGTTTTACCAATAACGGACCTTCTTCAGGAGGCGGAAACTGGGCATTAGGATCTGTAAGAACGGGTTCAACACTCACCAATGGTTCGGAAGAAGATTTTTACATTGGAAATTCTACCGGAGGCGGTTTGATTGAAAGAATGAGAATCAATCCCATATCAGGAAATGTAGGAATCGGAACATCTTCAGCAACCAATAAACTCCACATTAATGCTACTAACCCAATAAGACTGGAAGGGTTACAGACTTCTTCAGGAACTGCGGGAAGCTTAACCGTGAACAGTACAGGTGTTGTACAATTACAAAACTCATCAAGCATCAGCGCTGCAAGAGGTACCGGAATAGTAGTCATTACAACAAACAATACTTTTGTAAATACAGCAACATCAGCAAAAACTTTTGATAATCTCAGTGAAATGACGGGTAATACTTTTACTGCTTCTGCAACAGGATTATATAAGGTTGATTTTGTAATTAATTATCCTCAAAGAGGAGCAACAGAAGATGGTGGAGACGGGTATTTAGGATATGCCCAGATTAGTCTGAACGGGATTCAGCAGTCATTTACCAATACTAAAGTTTCCCTGCCTGAAGCATCCGGAGCACCCTCATTTGTTACGTGCACAAATACTACATTACTAAAAATGAATGCAGGTCAGGTTCTTTCATTTCAGGCACTTACTTTCGGATCAACACCCAATTCAACCAATATTATAGCTCCGTTTACAATCAACGTCGTTCGTATTGATTAATCCATTGAAAAAAGGTAAAAGTTCCCATTTACCTTTTCAGGCAAAATTCTATCAACACAAATAGAAAAAGACCACTTGCAAAACACAGGTGGTCATATTTTTATTTAAATAATCTGTTTTTAGTCTTTACGTTACATTGACTCCAAAAATATGCCCCACAAATGCTGTAATTCCCATCGCCACGGTTCCCCAGAAACAAATCCTCAATACAGCTATTTTAATACTGGAACCTCCTGCTCTGGCAGAGATTGCCCCTAAAAGCATTAAAAATATAATTGAAAAGCCATATTGGAAATACACCATTTCTTTAAGAGGAGCCAAAAGAGACACCAAAAATGGCAATAAGGCTCCCACCGCAAATGAGCCGAATGAAGCCATTGCTGCTACCAAAGGTTTAGCCTGCGTTATTTCATTAATTCCGAGTTCATCACGGGCATGTGCTCCCAAAGCATCGTGCTCTGTAAGTTCAATAGCTACCTGCATGGCTGTTTCTTTAGTACAGCCTCTTTTTTCATATACTTTGGCCAATTCTCTGAGCTCTATTTCGGGTATTTCTTCAAGCTCGCGTTTTTCACGGAGTAAATCTGCTTTTTCTGTATCCTCCTGAGAACTTACAGAAACATATTCACCCGCTGCCATAGACATTGCCCCGGCAATCATCCCTGCTAATGCAGCAAGAATAATGATATGACGCTCCGGCTCTGCAGCCGCAACTCCTATAACGATACTTGTAGTAGATAACAAACCGTCATTCGCGCCCAATACCGCTGCACGAAGCCAGCCTACTCTGTTTACATAATGTTTCTCCAGTGGATGATGCATAACTTTTATTTTGGTGGTAGGTTAAAGTTACCCAATATTTCATCAAGAATCATTTTAAATTATATTCATTCTTATAGGGATGGTTTTCTTCCGTGACAGTATGTAATACGCTATAAATCAAAATATACCGTTATAAAGCATCACCATTCTGTTCAGAAAATCCTATTTTCTTATCTTTGCGGCAATGAATTTATTATACATCAACTGGGATATTAATCCCGAAATCGTCAATATCTTAGGACTTCCCATAAAATATTACGGATTATTATTCCTTGCGGGACTTGTTTTATCACTCAATATTTTAAAAAGAATTTATAAAAAAGAAGGTCTCAGCACTCAGGCACATGAGGCTTTATTCTCCTATGCCCTGATCGGAATTCTGGTAGGTGCAAGACTGGGACACTGCCTTTTTTACGATTTTGATTATTATTCACAGCACCCGCTTGAAATCTTTTTACCAATTCAGAAAGGGCCGGATGGAGTCTACCATTTTACAGGATTTGCAGGTCTTGCCAGTCATGGTGGCGGTATAGGTCTGGTCATTATGCTTCTCATCTATGCAAGAAAATACTCTATCCCGTTCATGACGGTTCTGGATGCTATAGCAATTGTACTTCCGTTGGGTGGTACTTTCATCAGACTGGCTAATCTTATGAATTCTGAAATTATAGGAATTCCTACTGATGTTCCATGGGCTTTTATATTCCGTCAGGTGGATGATCTTCCGAGACATCCTGCCCAGCTTTATGAGGCCATCTCTTATTTTATTATTTTCCTTGCGGTGTATTTTACTTATAAGAAGAATATTTTTAAGATCGGAAAAGGATTTTATTTTGGAATCAGTATTCTGCTGATCTTCATTATGAGAATCCTGATTGAGTTTATCAAGGTGGATCAGGTAGAATTTGAGCACGGAATGATTTTGAATATGGGACAGCTACTGAGTATTCCGTTTGTTCTTCTTGGATTATTCTTTATCATCAAAAGTATATTGGAGAAAAGAAAGATTAAAACCACTTAATTTTCTTATTTCTTTTACCATAAAAAAACTCACTGAAAGCTGTTTTTCAGTGAGTTTTTTTTTGAATAGATTTTACAATATGCTATCTTGTTGTGTATCCACCGTTAGCAAATATGGTCTGCCCGGTAATCCACCAGCCTTCTGTTACCAGGAATTCTACCAGCGGAGCGATGTCTTTAATATCGGTAAGACCTCCCAATGCGGATGCAGACTTATGATAAGCGACCGCATCGTCGGTTTCCTGTCCGTAGAAAAAAGGAGTATCCATAGGACCTGGCGCTACTGCCGTTACAGAGATACCTCTTGCTCCAAATTCCTTGGAAGCCGCTCTTGTAAAATGCTCTACCGGTGCTTTTGCTCCTGCATACGTAGAATACAATCCTGTGTACGCTGCCAGCAATGAAGTAACAATCGTACAGATTTTTCCGTGATTGTTTAGTTTTTTACCCGCTTCCTGTAAAAAGAAATACGCAGATTTCGAGTTTACATTGAACATGGTGTCATATTCAGCCTCCGTCGTTTCGGAAAATGGCTTTTTAAGTACCATCCCTACAGTATTGATTGCAATATCAATTCCTCCGAAGCGGGAAATAGTTTCGTCAAAAAACTTCGTGATATGATCTACTTTGGTAAGATCTCCCTGAAATAAAAATGCTTCAGCTCCTAAAGCCTGCACTTCAGCCAGTGTTTTTTCGCTTTCGGCTTTTGAACTTTCGCTGTTGTAATGGATGGCCAGCTTTGCCCCCTTGGATGCAAAATCTCTGCTTAAGAGTCCTCCTAAATTTTTACCTCCTCCGGCAATTAAAACAACTTTTCCTTGTACATTTTGTGTTGACATGTTTTTATATTTAAATGTTAATGAGACAAAGATCAATAATAAAAACCGCCTCAACATGGTGAAATTTTCGGGAATTTCTATTTATTATTTTTAAACCAAAAGAAAAATGTTTATTATTTTATGTAAACAATAGTTTTTAATAGAATGTTATTTACCAACCAGATACGCTTTGGCACATGCCATTTCTGTTAAACACTTTTGTATAATTCACAAACACGCATCAATTTTAGGCATAACATTTGATACCTTCCTCCCGTATCACGCACCACCACTTCATTTTTAATATATTTTTTTATAATCCTCAGGTTTCTGAGGATTTTTTTATACAATTATCACAACTTACTTTACACTCTTCCTACAGATAGAAAGTATCACTTAAAACCATTTCTGATAATCAATCATTTAAATCCTGATTATTCATTTTATTGTTGTATATTTGCATATTATAAACCAAGTCTTTACTTTGTTTTCTGTAACGACCCGAATATTTTTTATTCAGTCTTTGCCTTTTGAGCAGCCATCTTTTTAACTTTTATTCTTCTATTAAAGAACAATACTTGTCGGAATTTTAAAGCTCTGTATGATTGGGATTATCCAGGACAGAAAACATAGCCAGGCTTTATAGGGGTCTAACAGACCAGTTTGAACTCATTAATTTATAGAAACTAAATACTAAAAATAATTTATGGCAGATTCTTTTTCTAAAAAGGAAAATTTCAAGAAAAAAATTCAAAAGCAAAAAGAAAAGGCGCTAAGACGCGAAGAACGTAAAACGAACAACAACAAAGGAGCAGAAGATGTCTTCATGTATGTAGACGAATTCGGAAGATTAACATCTACTCCACCTGAACAAAGACAGGAAGTAAATCTTGATGACATTCAATTGGGTGCTGCACCTATCATTGAGGAAGATCCAAGAAAAACAGGAATTGTTACTTTCCTGAGCGAAAAAGGATATGGTTTCATTACGGAAGATAATTCCAAAGAAAACATTTTCTTCCACAATAACAACTGTGCAGAGCCGGTGAAAAAAGGAAATAAGGTATCTTTTGAAAAAGAGAAATCTCCTAAAGGATTTTCTGCTGTTGAAATTCAGCTTGTTAAATAATATGTACTTATAAAGTGTTTCTGCCCTGAAAGCAGATTCATTTTAAACCATATACAAAGAGACTGCCCGCTGGGACAGTCTCTTTTTTTAGGGACATATAAAAAAAGTTAACTCAACTTATAAAAGTTAGATTGTATGCAAGATCCTGGAATTATTTCAATTATCATTACGGGAATCCGTAGAATCCTATAAAACATAAAAGAAGCTGCCTAAAGAGACAGCTTCCTTCATCGTAAAAAAAGTAAAAATTAATCCAGTTTCCCTCCCAGTGCTTTAAACAGCAGGACGTTATTTCTGGTATTCTGATGCTGAAACTGCAGTAAATCCAGTTCAGCAGTTAATTTGCTCTTCTGAGAATTGATCAGTTCAAAATAATTAGCATATCCTGTGAGATACAGATCGTTGGAAACCTCAACACCACGATCAAGGAAACCTACTTCTTCCGATTTCAGTTTCAGAACACGTTCATAGATCTTGGTCTGTTTCAGAATCGACTGAAGTTCATTAAAAGCTGTTGTGATACTTTTCTGATAGTTTAAAAAAGCGATTTCCTGCTCTTTGCTGGCTACCTTAAATTCATATTTAAGCTGCCCTTTATTGAAAACAGGAACCATTAATCCTCCCAACAGCTGCCCGGCAAGGGAACTTGGTTTGAAAAATGTTTCCACAGAAAAAGAATTCAATCCGAAACCTGCTCCCAGATCAATTTTAGGATAAAAAGCAGCTCTTGCTGCCTTCGCATCAGCCTGAGAAGCTTCCAGAACATAATAATTGGCAGCAACATCCGGTCTGGAATGAATCACATTTTCTACATTAATGGTTTTATTCAAGACTTCCATATTGGTAGGCATCAGTATTTTTCCGCGTTTTACCTCTCCACCGTAGCTTCCTGTTAAAGTAGTGATTGCCTGTTCTACCGTAACAATTTCTACTCTGATATGTTCAATCTCTGCCAGCCAGTTGTTATTCTGAGCTTTGAACTGCTGAACTGCCAATTCCGTGGCTTTTCCCACTTCACGCTGAGCCAGAACAATTTCAAAGGCTCTTTGCTGAAGTTTATAGTTTTTCTGATAAATCGCAAGACGGTTATCTAAAGCAACCAGCTGATAATAGAGATTCGCAATATCCGTGAAAAGCTCTACTTGCAGCAACCTCAATCCTTCCGTTGAAGCAAGATATTTCTTCTGAGCAGCAATCTTTTTATTTTTCAGCTTTCCCCAGGCGTCAATTTCCCAGCTGCTTCTTGCTCCCAGCCAGTAATTTGGAGTAAAATCCCGGTTAATTTTCTGATTTTCCGTAATATTAGGGGAAAGATTGGTATCATAGTTTCCAACGCCTTCCATTGTATATTTTCCGTAGTGGTCACCGGAAGCCTGTACTCCCACTTCAAGAGATGGCAATAGATCCATCTTTGACCTTTGAAGGAAACTGTTGGCAATCTCCACTCTTTGCTGGGCAATCTGAAAATCAGGATTAGCCTGAACTACTTTATCGAAAAGTTCAAGCAGGTTTGGATCTGTAAAATAAGCTTTCAGGTTGATCTGCTGGAATTCATCCGGAGATTTATTTTTATCAGTTTTAAGAATCTCTTCAGGTAATTCCTGAGCTTTTTTCAACTCCGTTACTTTGGGAACAGCACACGAAACCAGGGTCAGTGACGCTATTCCATACAATATATTTCTATGATTTAATCTTTTCATCTTTCTTCTTATTTTCAAGTTTTGCAAAGAATATATACAGTCCCGGAATCACGACCAGTCCGAAGATCGTTCCTATCAGCATTCCTCCTGCTGCTGCCGTACCGATAGAACGGTTACCGATGGCTCCGGCTCCTGATGCAATACATAGAGGAATAAGCCCTGCTACAAATGCAAAAGAAGTCATCAGAATCGGCCTCAGACGTTGCCTTGCGCCTTCAATAGCTGCCGGAACAATATCAAATCCCTGTTTGTTTCTTGCTACCGCAAATTCTACGATCAGGATGGCATTTTTTGCCAGAAGACCGATCAGCATGACTAATGCTACCTGTGCATAAATATTATTATCCAGCCCTGCAGCCACCAATGCAATGTAAGATCCGAAAATTCCTGTCGGAAGACTTAATAATACAGGCATCGGAAGAAGGAAGCTTTCATATTGTGCTGCTAATAAAAGATACACAAATAAAAGACAGATCGCGAAGATATAAACGGTTTGGTTGCCTGATAAGATTTCTTCTCTTGTCATCCCCGACCATTCAATATCGAATCCTCTTGGCAGGGTTTCTTTGGCTACACGTTCTACCGCTTCAATGGCATCTCCGGAACTGTAACCGTCCGCGGGCTCTCCGTTGATCATCGCAGACATATACATATTGTACCTTGTCAGTACTTCAGGGCCATATACCTTCTCAATAGTGATGAAAGTTGAGAAAGGAACCATTTCACCTTTATCATTTTTTAGATATAAATTCAGAATGCTTTCCGGGGTATCTCTGTGTTCCGGACTCGCCTGGACCATTACTTTATACATCTGACTGAAGCGGATAAAGTTCGTGGCATAATAAGATCCCAACATGGTCTGTAGGGTAGACATGGCGTTGTCTACCGATACTCCTTTCTTTGCTGCCATATCATAATCTACATTGATCATGTATTGCGGGAAAGTAGCATCAAAGCTGGTAAAGTTGTTCTGCAGTTCAGGAGCTTCGTTTAATTTCTTAACAAAATCCTTCGTGATCTTATCTGTATTTTCAATCGTTCCTCCGGTTCTGTCCAGCAGACGCAATTCAAAACCGCTGGTATTACCGAACCCCGGAACCGTTGGTGGTGCAAAAATTTCAATCTGTGCATCTGCAATGCTTTTTGTTTTGTCTGAAAGTTCTGAGATCAGATCATTCACTGAAATACTCCTTTCTTTCCAGTCTTTAAGGTTAATCATCGCCATTCCGTAAGAAGAACCTGCAATTTCTGTTACGATGCTGTACCCTGCAAGGGTGGTCACGTTTTCCACTCCTTTGATCTTCTTGGCAATAACGGTAACTTCATCCAGTACTTTTTCTGTTCTTTCTACTGTTGCTCCCTGTGGAGTCGTTACACTTACATACACCATTCCTTGGTCTTCCATTGGAATAAATCCGGTCGGCAGGAATTTGCTGGTCACGAAAGTAAGTCCGACAAATAAAAACAGCAGTCCGAAAGTTACCGTAGTTCTTGTAGCAAATTTTGATAAAATACCTACATAACCATTCGTCAGTCTTTCAAAACCGGTATTGAAGCTCTGGAAAGCCCTGTCGATGATCGTTTTCTTCTTATTGTGGTCATGAGGTTTTAAAATAATAGCACAAAGTGCCGGAGTAAGTGTCAATGCATTCACCCCAGAAATCACGATACTGATGGCCAGCGTTAATGAAAACTGACGGTAAAATACACCCACCGGGCCATCCAGGAAAGCTACAGGAATAAATACAGCAGACATTACGATCGTAATCGCTACTACAGCTCCTGCAATTTCTTTAGTGGCACTGATGGTGGCATCCATCGCATTCATTCCTTCTTCCATTTTCACGTGAACGGCTTCAACGACGACAATGGCATTATCAACCACAATTCCGATGGCCAGAACCAATGCAAACAATGTTAAAAGGTTCACAGAGAAATCCAGCATATTCATGAACGCAAAAGTTCCTACCAATGCTACCGGTACAGCCAGTACAGGAATTAATGTGGAACGCCAGTCCTGAAGGAAGATAAATACTACAATTCCTACCAGAATAAAGGCTTCAATAAGGGTTGTCAGTACTGCACTGATGGAAGCATCCAGGAATCGGGAAACATCATAAGCCATGTTATACTCCATTCCGGGAGGGAAAGAGGTAACTTTTAATTCTTCCATTTTTGCTTTTACGCTTTCGATCACTTCGGAAGCATTGGAACCGGGACGTTGTTTCATCATAATCGACGCAGAAGGTCTTCCGTCTGTTTTGGAAACCATTCCGTAGTTCATGGCTCCGAATTCCACTTTAGCAATGTCTTTAAGCTTTAAAATAGTTCCATCCACGTCAGATCTGATAGGAACTTCTTCATATTGCTTAGGCTCAAAAAACTTTCCCTTATATTTGATTACATACTGAAGCTGACTGGAGGTTTTACCAGAGGTTTCACCTACTTTTCCAGGCGCAGCGGAAATATTCTGTTTTTGCAGGGAAGTGATTACCTCATCTGCTGAAATATTATAAGCTGCCATTTTCTGAGGATCCAGCCATACTCTCATGGAGTACTCTTTCTGCCCCATAATTTCAGCACGCCCTACTCCATCAATACGTTTCAGCTCCTGAAGGACGTTGATATCCGTAAAGTTATAAATGAACTGTTCATCTTGGCTCGGATCTGCACTGGTGATGTTAAGGTACATCAGCATACTGTTCACCTCTTTTTCAGTAGTTACTCCGGCTCTGATTACTTCTTCAGGAAGTTCATCAAGAATAGTCGTTACCCTGTTCTGAACGTTTACTGCAGCCACATCAGGATCTGTTCCTACTTCAAAGAACACCTGAATAAGGGTAAGACCGTCATTTGAGGTTACCGTGGACATGTACGTCATCCCCGGCACTCCATTGATCGCACGTTCCAAAGGCAGCGCTACCGCATTGGCAGACACTTCGGCATTCGCTCCTGTATATTTTGCTGTAACGGTTACTGAAGGCGGTACAATATCGGGAAACTGAGTGATTGGCATTTTCAGCAACGCCATAATTCCCAGCAATACAAATAATATGGAAATAACCAACGAAAGAACCTTTCGTCTTATAAACATTTCTACCATAGTTAGTTGATTTAAAGATTATGAAAGGTTAATACTTCTTTTTGATTTTGATAATATCACCATCTTTCAAAGACTGAGTCCCTTCATAAATGATTAAATCTCCCTTTTTAAGACCGCTTTCTACCATATAAGAATCTCTTAAAGTAGTTCCGATCTTAATGTTGGTCATTTTCACTTTATTCTGTTTATCTACCACAAAAACATAGGTTTTATCCTGAATGGAAAAGGTAGATTTTTGTGGAATAAGGATCGCATTATTCTGTTGCTCAGAAATGATAAGTTTCCCGGAAGTACCGTGTTTGATCAAACGGTCCGGATTCGGGAAAAGCACTTTATAACGAATAGAACCTGTGGTTCTGTCTATTTCTCCTTCTGCTGTTTTCAAAGCTCCGTTGAACTGATAATTAACTCCATTAGGCAACGTCAATTCAATTTTTTGATGATTTCCGATCTTATCATTAGCTAAAAGCTCAAAATATAAGTTTTCAGGAATGGAGAAATAGGCATACACTTCGTTCAGTTGGGACAGTGTGGTTAACAATGTTCCATTTTCCACCAAACTTCCGTCTTTATGGGGAATTACATCAATTACTCCATCAAAAGGTGCTGTAATTCTTGTAAAGCTTATTTTCTGAAGAACGGTTCTTTTTTCTGCATCGGCAAAGGCATGTTTTGCTTTTGCAGAAGATAGTTTAGCCTTTACCATTTCCAGTTCGTTGTTTGCAACAAATTTTTTAGCATGAAGACTCTGAATCTGCTTCAATTCTACTTCTGCAATACGAACATCTGCTTCAGTCTGTTTTAAAGCTGCATTTGCTTTCAGGAGTTCCATCTGAAGTTCGGCATCATTAATTTTAAATAAAGCCTGTCCCTGATGGACAAATTGTCCCTCATTTACATAAATATGCTGTATAATACCTCCGATTCTGGAGCGCATTTCAACATTTTTTTTAGCCTGGATATCAGTAACAAACTGGTTGCTCACCAAGGTGTCTTTTTCCTTGATTTCCAGCACGGGAACTTCTTTGTCTTTCTGATTGTCTTTTTGCTTGTCTTTACTGCATGACACAGCGAATAATGTTGCAAGAATGCAAATTATTACGTTTTTAAAATACATTTTTAAATGTTTAAGTTATAAGATTTCCGTAAAAATGATTTGGTATTCAGAAACTTAAACCTAGTACAGCTGGAGGAGATGGAGAAAAGATTTAACGCCACAAATAATAGAAATTGCGATCTCAGGAAGCGTAACTTTGGGAATAGCTTTTAAAATTCCTGAAAAATCTGCAATGGCAGTATCGTTTTTTTTGACAGAATGTTTTACAATTTTGGCAGCCGCAGGCAATGCATGCGTATTCATATCTGCCTCTTCGTAAACATCCAGAACATGAATGTTGGTTACAGGAGGAACATGAGGGATATTTCTCAATGATTTTTCCGCCCAATTCGAATTGAAAAGGGAAAAAACCAGTATGATATAGAATAAGAAAAATGACCTCAGACTTGCCATGTCAACCAGAACACATTAGTTTTTAAGTAAAAAACGATAGTTTGGCAAAATTAGGAATTTTTACCGGAAGATCCCGCCATTGAACTGTTAAAAAAACTTAAACAATGGATGAATAATCTTATTTATTTGTATTGTCATTCCGTAGGAATCTAATTGGAATCGTAAAAGTTTCGGCTAAAGCCAGTGGAATTTGGGTTATCGTTTTTAAACGGGCTCCCTTCATCTAAGCTCAGGATGATAAACCGTTTCTATTGAATATCTAGAACAGTTTACTCAATATTCTGAAACGATAATCAAAGATATGTTCCAGTTTCTTTTTCACGAAAAGATCGTGGACAATTTCTCCTAAAAACCCCATGGGAAGTTCATAGTCTATAGTATCCTTCATCAATACGCCTTCTTCATTGGAAATAAATTCATGATAGTGGTTCCATAGTTTGTACGGACCTTTTTTCTGAAAATCAATGAAACTTTTCTGAAAATCTACGTGGGTGATCTCCGTCTGCCACTTCATTTTGATACCGAATAATGGAGAAACATAATAATCGATGAGCATTCCTTCAAAGATTTCATCATCTTCCATTTCCGTTAATACGACGAAGCCCATATCCTTCGGAGTAATTTCTGAAAGATTGTTTGCGGAGGAAAAGAACTTCCAGGCGGTTTCTATATCACAATTGAGCTGTTGTTCACGGAAAAGAGTATGCTTCATAAGACCGGATCAGTTTATCTGATTGTTGTCAAACAAATGTATGACAAAGATTTAATTATAGATCCACATCAGTACTGGTTTTCCCGATTTCTGAATCATCGGATCAATTTCTTTCATGGCATTGTTGGAAACAGTCGGGCAGCCCCATCCTTCGGGAGATCCGTCAGGAAACACTTCCTCATCGCTCATAAGATCCCAGGAATGAAAGACAATATATCTTTTTAAAGCATTGCTGTTGGTTTCTTCAAGGCCGTTCATAAGGTATTTTATATTGATTCCCCAATCGCTGTAGCCTCTTCCTTCCAATTTATACTTTCCTAAAGATGAAAGGTGGCTTCCATCTTCATTGCTGAAACCCGGATTGGCTTTAGAATTATCTTTACTCCAGGAATTGGAACCGCAACCATGCCCTACCAGATATTTTTTAGTAATCTTATTATTCTTAAAATCCCAGACAAAAAAACGGTTAACGCCGGAGTGAAGGCTCATATCAATGAGAATACAGAAATCTTTGCTGAGGTTCTTTGAAGCACAGAATTTCAGGGCTTCTTCTGCTTTTATTTTTAATTTAGAAAAATCAGCTTCAGGTTTCTTTTCTGCAACTACTGATGTTTCTACCGTTCTTATTGTATTATTTCTCCTTTCCTGAGAACATGAACAGATCCAAAAGATGGTGAAAAACCAAAAAACCTTTTTCATATTTTATTTATAATGCTGAAAGATTCCGAAATCAGAAGGAGTCCAAAGTGCGGCTTTTTGCCCTGCTGCCTTCAAAGCGTTATTTGACCAGGTGTTGCAGGTATACAGAAAGCTGTAAGTCCCTTTTGCATCATAAAAAGCATCGTTATCACCGTAAACAGCATTGGTAGGGATCAGCATAAAATTTCTGTTCTCATCTCTGTCAAATTTATCTTCCACATATTTCACCAGATTTTCATACTGACTTCTGCTAATCATAATCATTTTACAGTCATCGCCTTCTTTCATCGTATTATAATAAGTACAGTGCATAGCTGAATCACTTAGCCAGAATGCAGCCTTTATAGCTGTTGAAAATTTCAGGTCTGCCCACGTAGGTGTATCAAGATAAAAACCTTTATCCCCCCATCCTATCCCTATATACTGATAGTCTGTTCTTTTTGATTTTGTATTGGCAAAAGGAATTTTCCGGCTCCAGTCCTGCAAATCGTTTTTCACAGGCATTACAATATCGGTATGCACTCCGTTGGTATAAATGTAGATTGGAATTTCTTTCTTTTGTCCGTCATCTTTTGCGGAAACAGGAATATAGGGAATCAACAACCCAAGGATGACATAAATAATCACAATCCCTAAAATAATTCCTATCACTTTCAGGAGATACATAAATATTGTTTTCACAGTCATGTTTTTTAATAAAATTTAATCTTTAATTTTTAGTAAAAGTATTTGTTTTAATCGAAAAATTAGCTATATTTAGTTACGAAATATTCACAAATATGCGTAAAAATACTAAATCCCAAAAAAGGTTTAAAGTAAGAGTAAAAACTGCTCCTAAAAGAATACAAAAAAGACGTTGATTTTCGGTGAGATTCTGATCTCCTGAAAATCAATTTTTCTTTATAGGAAAGGCTTTTTAAGAAACTTATTAATGTAAATCTTCACCTCCTTAAAGCGAAAAATTTAAGGAATGGTCGACCATCAGCTCTGGTTTGGAACTTCAAAAAATTCCAAAAGAGGGATTGTCACCAAAAGTTCAGAGAAAACTCAGTCAGAAGATTTCTGTAAAAACTCAATATTTCTTTTGAGTCCTGTAAATTTAGTACGTTTTACGGGAGACTTTCTAAAGATTTCTGAGAAAATTTCCTGAGTAAGTTCCTTCCATTCTCCTTTTTTGAAGTTTTTCAACGCTTCATTGGGTTGGAAGCGGCTCTGTTTGTTAGGCGCTGAGAACCTGTTCCAGGGACAAACATCCTGACAGATATCGCAGCCAAACATCCAGTCTTCCATTTTATCTTTAAAATAATCCGGGATTTCGCTTTTGAGTTCTATGGTTGCATAGGAAATGCAGCGGCTTCCATCTATAATTTTTTCAGAAACAATGGCATCTGTAGGACAGGCATCGATACATTTTCTGCAGCTTCCACAATGATCTGTAGTGGCGTGGTCAGGAATCAGCTCCAGATCGCAGATGATTTCGGCCAGAAAATAAAAAGAACCGCTTTGTTTGGTAATGAGGTTGGCATTTTTCCCTACCCAGCCTATTCCTGATTTTTTAGCCCACGCTCTTTCCAAAACCGGCGCAGAATCTACAAAGACACGAAATCCAAATTCCCCTATTTCTTCCTGCAGCTCTGCAACCATTTCACGGAGTATTTCTTTGATTACTTCATGATAGTCTTCTGCATAAGCATATTTTGAGATTTTAAAGTTCTCCAGCGTTGAAATTTTTTCTTCAGGAAAGTAATTGTAAGAAAGTGAAATCACAGATTTTGAACCTTCTACCAATAGTCTCGGATCAAGTCTTTTGTCGAAATGATTTTCCATATACTTCATTTCGCCGTTATAATTATTCTTCAGCCATTTTTCAAGATGAGGAGCTTCTTCCTCGAGAAAATCAGCTTTGGAAATGCCACAACTCTGGAATCCAAAACTTTTTGCCTTGGACTTTATGAGTTGGGAATATTTTTCGGCACCAGCATTCATTAATTTCACACTGCAAAATTAAGATTATTTTATCAATCTTCAGATTTATGCCAAAGTACCTCCCACGAATGGTTCTTTCTGAAAAAATTATGTTTTAATTAGGATTTTTTTCAAAAAAAAAATACGTAATTTCGTTTCTAATTTAATGTTTAAACCAACAACTATGTCTTTAATAGAAGTAATACAATCAGGAAACTATGAATTAATCGACGTTCGTGAGCCAATGGAGCTTGAAATGGACGGTAATATAGATGGTGCTAAGAATATTCCTTTAGGTGAAGTAGAAGACAGACAGGATGAGATCCTATCTATTGAAAAGCCTGTTATCTTATTCTGCAGAAGCGGAAACAGAAGCGGAAAAGCATTGGATTATCTTAACGCTCAAGGATTAAAGGACGGTTATAACGGCGGAGGCTGGGCTGAGCTGAAGGCTGTTCTGGAAGCAAATCAGGGAACTTTTTAAAAGTTCCTTTTTTTATATCTTATTTCTATGAATCTGAAAAACTATTTTGAAACGCTTTGTTCTTCTTTCACCGAAAACAAACAGCTGATCGACAGTCTGTGGAACGAAGTTGAAACCAGATATTCTGAAAAAGGCAGACACTACCACAATCTTCTTCATCTTGAAAATATGTTCAGTGAACTCGAAGCTGTGAAAAGCGATATTTCAGATTTTACAGCCATTTCTTTCTCCGTGTTTTACCATGACGTTATCTACGATGCTTCTTCTAAGTCTAATGAGGAAAAAAGTGCGGCCAAAACAGAAAAAAGGCTTGGAGAACTTCATTTGAACAAAGACAGAATTTCACTCATTTCTGCGCAGATTCTAGCAACAAAATCACATCATCAATCCGATAATGAAGACACCAATTATCTGCTTGATGCCGATCTTTCTGTATTGGGTAAAGATTTTAAAACTTATTTAGAATATACTCAGAATATCAGAAAAGAGTATTCTATTTATCCTGACTTCCTTTATAAACCGGGACGAAAAAAAGTGCTCAAACATTTCCTTGAACTTGAAAGTATCTTTAAAACAGAATATTTTAAGGAAAGATATGAAGCCCGGGCAAAGGAAAATATTGCTGCCGAGCTTCAGTTATTGAAATAAAAATAGATCAATCTGTTGATTTAACAAAGACACCCGTTAACAGGTGTCTTGTTGATATTGTATATTAGAAATAATTGCTGATAAATCCGGCCGCTTTCTCCAATACAGGCTCAGGCACTTCTTTATGCGGTGTATGGCCTATACCGGGAATGATATATTTTTCTGCACTTCCACCGACCTGAGTAACTGTTTTTTCTACCTGATCCAATGTGCCATATTCATCGGCTTCTCCCTGAATAAATAACAATGGAGCTGTAATATCTTTCAGGAAATACTCTATATTCCAGGTTCTGTAATCATCCCGTGTCCAGGTTTCTGTCCAGGCTCTGAAAAGCATTTCTACTTTATCACCATGATATTTCTGCAAACGTTCCGGAAGATTGGTCGTTTTGTAAGCTTCCCATGCGTCGTAAACTCCTTTTAAAGTTGTTTCTTCTACAAAAATATGACCAGCTTCACAGATAACGGCTTTTATTCTTTCGGGATATTTTGCAGCGGTGATCAAAGCAATTGTTCCCCCATCACTGTGCCCGAACAGGACAACGTTATCAATATTCATTTCAGTCAATACATCATTCAACAGATCTGCTTCCAGTTCCATATAATGTATCGGCCTCTCATGAGTAAGCATAGGAAACGATTTCCCATAGCCTAAACGGTCATAAGCAAGAGTATTGCATTGTGTGATCTCAGCCAGCTTAGCCGGAAAATCTCTCCAGAGCTGCACAGATCCTAATGAATCATGCAGAAAAACAATCGTAGGCCTGTCTCGAAGTTGATTATTGTGTTCGATATATAATTTTTGTCCCTTTACATCAATTATTCTTCCCTCCATCGAATATGATCATATTAAAAAACCGGCATTTTCGTTTCTTCAAATTCTTTTAAAAGATGGCTGAAAACAGTTTCCACGGGAAGAATTTCATCAATTAAAGCAGAAACCTGGCCTATTTCAAGTTCTCCCTCTTCCATATCTCCTTCAAACATCCCTTTTTTTGCTCTGGCTCTTCCCAGCGATGCGATTAAAGCATCTTTGTTTCTTCCGTTCACATAAATATCTTCCAGCTCATTGAAGAATTTATTTTTAACCATTCTTACAGGAGCCAGTTCTTTCAACGTAAGGTGTGTATCTCCTTCCTGGAGTTCTGTAATTTTCTTTTTCCAGTTTTCATGGGCGCTAGCTTCGTGGGTAGCAGCAAAACGGGACCCGATTTGTACACCGTCCGCACCAAGAATCATTGCAGCCTTAATTTGTGAACCTAAAGCAATTCCTCCGGCAGCGATTAACGGTTTAGAAATATGTTTCTTTACATTCGGAATAAGACAGAATGTGGTGGTTTCATCTCTTCCGTTGTGGCCTCCTGCTTCGAAACCTTCTGCAACAACAGCATCTACTCCTGCGTCTTCGCATTTTACAGCAAATTTAGTAGAAGAGACTACGTGAGCAACCTTTATTCCTTCTTTCTGAAGGGTTTCCGTATAGGTTTTCGGGTTACCGGCTGATGTAAATACAATTTTCACTCCTTCTTCAAGGATGATCTGAATGATTTCATCAATATTAGGATATAACATCGGTACATTTACCCCGAATGGCTTATCTGTCGCCAGTTTACATTTCCGGATATTTTCTCTCAGGATATCAGGATACATACTTCCTGCTCCTATTATTCCTAATCCTCCACAGTTAGAAACTGCAGAAGCAAGTCTCCATCCTGAATGCCAGATCATGCCTGCCTGGATAATTGGATATTTAATATTAAAAAGGTGTGAAATTCTATTGTGTGTAGCCTCCATGTCATGAAGTTTTTTTGCAGCGTTAAAATCTATAAAATTGCTCATGTGTAAAAATAATAAAAACAACTGTTTTCCGGGAAAAATATGTCAATATTTTCTATCATAGCTTATTATTCTTTAAAGCTTATTATAAAAAAAACCTTCAGAAATTCTGAAGGTTTTGATTTTATTTTGTTAAGGATTGTTTCTTCCAGTTAGACTTAAAGTTACAGGTATCGTAACGTCCGTCAATTGAAATAAAGGTTGTCGGTAACTTTGAGTTGACAAACTTTTCAACCATTTCACTTTTCTTTTTATTCAGCGCCATCTGCTTGATTCTGCTGAAATCTGTTTCCAGAGTAATCTGGTGAGAAGGAATCACATCTTCAACTTTGATGATCTTGATTTGTTTTCTCTTATTCTCTTCGTCTTCAAAAGCAGTAGTGATATCACCTTTGTTTAATCCTGCCAATTCGTAACTGATTGTTCCAGGGATACTTTCTCTTTCAATTTTATCAGAGCCATCAGCTCCAGGAATGATCCCAGCATTGAATTTTGTTCTTTTATCGTCAGAGAATTTAAAAGCAGCATCTTTAAACGTCATTTTACCATCAACGATAAGACCTCTTATACTGTCTAATTTTGCTTTTGCTGTTTTGATCTCATCATCAGTAGGTACTGCTTTTAACAAGATATGTCTCGCATCATATACTTTACCAGATCTTTTCACTAACTGAATAATATGGAATCCGAATTCAGATTCAATAGGATCTGAAATTTCATTTTCCTGAAGGTTCAATGCTGCAGCTTCAAATGGCTTTACCATCTGTCCTTTATTGATATTTTTATATAATCCTCCATTAGCGGCAGATCCTTCATCTTCAGAATAGATTCTTGCCTGGCTTTCAAAAGTTTCCCCTCCGATAATATCCTGCTTGATTTTTTTCAACCTGTTGATAAGCTCTTGTTTGTGAGCTTCTGTAAGTGACGGGTAGATCATAATCTGAGCTAAAGTAACTTCATCTTTTACCTGTGGCAGCTGTGTTTTATACATATTGTAAAAATCAGTTACCTCATTAGGAGTTACGTCCGCTTTATCAGTTATTCTCTGGTACTTTGCCTGTCCGTAATACTGGTCTGTATCAATTTTTTCAATAGCATTTTTCAGTTCATAAGCATTTCTGAACTTATAAGCTGCAAGCATTGTTTTTTCATCCGGAAATTGAGAAAGCATCTGACGGTATTTTGCATTAGCCTGTTCTTTGATTGCTGCAGAACGATTTTCAATTAAGGTATCTTTTTTTGCTTCGTATACAAGAAGCTTATTGCTGATAAGGTTTTCCAGGAACTCACATTTGTCTGTGTTGGCAGCTCCCTGTTGTTTACCATAATTCATCTGCTCGATTACATCAGATTCCAATACAATCTCATCCCCGATAACAGCTGCAATACCATCCACCAAATCTCCTTGTTTTAGCTGGGCATTCATCATATTTGAAGAGAATATCATGATGAAAATCCCAAGAAGAAAAGTGATTTTTAGTTTATTTGTCATTTTACTATTTTAACAAGTTGCAAATTTAGAATTCTTAACGAATTTCACTCAATTTTTTATTATAAATATTTCTTAAAAAGACTTATTTACTGCAGTTCAACATCAAATGTCGTTAATTCTTTGAATTGTCTCAATCTGCTGAACATATCTGCTTCGTTTACTTCTTCTATTCTTTCTGTTCCGAATTTCTCTACGGTGAATGAAGCCATTGCAGATCCTACGATAAGAGCAGATTTCATCGTTTCGAAATCAATTTTTCCTTTTTTAGCAAGATATGCCGCAAAACCTCCTGCAAAAGTATCTCCAGCTCCTGTCGGATCGAAAACATCTTCCAGTGGAAGTGCCGGGATAGCAAATACTTTATTATCATGGAAAAGTAGAGCTCCGTGCTCTCCTTTTTTAATGATCACATATTCAGGACCCATTGTGTGGATCTTTTTAGCTGCTTTCACTAAAGAATATTCTCCCGAAAGCTGTCTTGCCTCTTCATCATTGATGGTAATAACATCTGTTTTAGCAATCATATCCATTAAGATATCCCATGCAGAATCCATCCAGAAGTTCATGGTATCAAGGATAACCAGCTTAGGACGGTTGTTCATTTTTTCAAGTACAGATAACTGAACTCCAGGGTGTAGGTTTCCAAGTAGTAAAATTTCGGCATCCTGCATTGAATCCGGGATTTTCGGATCAAAGTTCTCCAACACGTTTACTTCTGTAGCCAAAGTATCTCTTGTATTCAGATCGTTGTGGTATTTTCCGGACCAGAAGAATGTTTTTCCTTCTTTCACAATTTCAATTCCTTCGATGTTTACCTCTCTGTTTGTGAACATATCAAGATGTTCCTGTGGAAAGTCTCCTCCTACTACAGAAACAATTCCGGATTTAACGCCTAAAATTGATGAAGTGATCCCGATATAAGTGGCTGCACCTCCTAAAATTTTGTCCGTTTTACCAAATGGTGTTTCAATTGCATCAAATGCAACACTTCCTACAACTAAAAGTTTCATATATTTTTCAATGTATATTAAAAGTAATTATTTTTTCCATTCAAAAGTGTCCAGCAGATGTTTCATATCATTTTTGATATAGTTCACTGCAGGCGCAAGAGAGTCCGGTTTCGGTCTCGTATTAAAGTATAAGTAAGCAGTCACGAAGTGTTTCGTACTGTCTGTAATGTAAAACTGAAGATTGGAAGCACTCTGCCCTTTCAATTCATAGAAGTTCCCATATACTTTCTTTTCAGGGTATTCAAAGGATTTTGTATCTATGGAACTGGCTTTGATGGTATGTTCATATACCATTTTTTCAGCTTCCTTAATATGGTCAGCAAAGTCGTTTTGTATAGGGTAATAGGTAATGAAAAGCTTAGCTTTCATTTTTGGATAGTTCAGATAGAACCAACAAGGTTTCTTCGCTGGAGCAATCGAAGCAAAGTCCGAATACTCAAAGGTATAGGCGCAATCGTTTTCAAACTTCTGGTATTTCGGTGCGGGATATTCAAGACGCAGTTCTCCATAAGGTTTTGGTGAAGGGTCTTTTCCACATGAAATTAAAAGCAGTGATACAAAAATAAAAATGACTTTTTTAATCATTTTGCAAAAGTACAAATTAGATTTCAGATTTCGGAAGACAAATTTCAGTCTTTCAGTGCGTTTTGAATGTAAATTTCCAAAGGCTTCGGAAAGGATTTTTCATGAGAGCTTTCAAGGTCTGTAATCAGGTATTGATTTTCAGCGATAAAATCATTCCATTGTTTTTCTGAAGTAACCTCAACATTCCAAATTTCGATGCTTAAATTCTTATGAGTCAGTTTATGGGTAACTGTTTTTGAACCTGTAATGAAGGGTTCCATATCGGAAGGAATAGCTGTGGGAAACTCAAATAATTTCTTCCATATGAAGTCATCTGCTCTCTGACGGATCAGAAATTGTCCTTTTCTATGAACAAAATAATAGGTCAAAGCAAGATCTTCTGCTTTTACTTTTTTCGTTTTTACAGGATAATCTGAAATTTTTTGCATGGAAAATGCCAGACAATCTTCATTTACAGGGCATTCTCCGCACAACGGATTTTTGGGTTTACAGATTTCCGAGCCGATATCCATCATAGCCTGATTAAAGTCTCCTACATTTTCCGGCATTACCAAGGCGGCCAGTTCAGAAAAATAGGTAAACGCTCTTGAATTTGAAATATCGAAGTCATCGGCAAAAAGACGGCTCAAAACGCGGTAGAAATTTCCGTCAACAGCAGGCATTCTTCCACCGAAACAAATGCTTGAAACAGCTGCTGCAGTATATTTTCCTACTCCTTTCAGTTTTAAAATTTCTTCATATTCGTGAGGAAAGACACCCTGATAATCGTTCATGATCTGCTGGGCCGCTTTATGAATATTGATGGCTCTTGAATAATATCCCAATCCTTTCCAATAGAGTAAAACTTCATTTTCTTCAGCTTCCGCCAATGTTTTTACATCGGGAAATCGTTTAATGAAATTATTATAATGATTCAATCCCTGATTAATTCTCGTCTGTTGAAATACGATTTCACAGATCCAGATTTTGTACGGATCTTTTGTCTGTCTGAAAGGCAGATCTCTTGCATTATTTTTGTACCACTCCAAAAGCTTGTTTCCTATATGAAGGAACTCTGAACCTGTTCTATTTTTTTCCAAAAACCAATCTTATTTTAATCATTGAAGAGATGATCTTCTCTTCATCCTGAACATTGTTTCTATGCTGCAAAGATAGGTTTATTTTATTTTTCCTGTTTTTGATGTTGAAGGAGTTTTTTTGTGAATCTGTTATTGTATAAATTTATTTTTTTTCTCTTATCTCCTCATACTTACTTGAATATCAAAAAAAATATAAACATCATGAAGTTAAAAAGGATTTCATCAGTTGCTAATCATATTTCATCTATTATAAATTATTTTTTCTTTAGTTCGTGCTGTTCCGAAGAACTTTCCCAAGTAGTATTAGAATTAAGTTTATATTTATTTATATTAATATGACAACATCCTATAATACTTTGTGTTGTAATTGTTTTGTTTACTAAATCAATATTTTCTGCTAAAATTCCATGCTGTAAAGGGAAAGATGCTAAAGCAGAAAAATTTCCGTTTTTATCTTGAAGATAATATTCATACAACTTTTCGACGCCTCCCTGATCCCAAACAATTGCAAAATCTTCTAAGCCGTCAAAATTAAAATCTTTTACAAAAAAGTTGGTACACGGCAAATCTTGATAAGATGTCCATGAATTTGGTTCATAATGAATCTCCTGTGATTTGCCGTTCTTTTTATTTGTTACAATAATCCACGCTGAAGTTGGATATTTTTGTTCCTTCTCATTTTTATATTCTTCGGCTTCTAAAATAAATTTATACTTATTTGACAGGTTTTTAAACTCACATGATTTAGTACTTGGCTGACAGGTTTTATTCTTAATGCTTGTTAATTTTTTTTCTATTATAAAAAGGTTGGATTCATATGTATTTAATTGGAATGATATAATTCCTTTATTCTTATCAACCCATCTTATAATGTAATAAAAAGATTCTTTTTTATCTCCATACAAAAATATTTTATCTCCTTTTTCTTTTTTATGATCAATACTAAAAGTGGTATCTTCCATAGGAGTATGATCGTAAATTTTATCTTTATTTATTTCGAAAAATTGATCTCCATTATTACAATAGTAATATTCATTGTTTTCTTTATTAATGAGATACCATTTACTATTATATAAATCACTGGCAATATTTTCAGAATAACCTTCATTCATTTGTTTTTCTTCTTTAGACTGACAGGAGATTATTATAGAAGTAAATAATGTTATGTATGATAATTTATTTATTATATTTTTCATTCTTTAATTATTTTTTCTTATTTGAGTAACTGTATAAAAATGGCCATTATAAACTGTCTTTCCCTTTAAAGAGTAATTTGTTGGATCGAAATACAAACGATTATCATCACTCGCCCCTTTATCTTTATTACTCGTACCAACATCGTAAAAAATATAATAACATTTAATACCATCACATTTTCTTCCAACAATAACTACAAAATGATCAGTAGAATGATCAGCGTTATTATTAATTTTGTAACCTAATCCATGATCCACTCCCACTTGTACTGGATGTCCTTTTTCCAACTCAGCATCTAGATATAAAACAGCTTCTTTTGAAATTTGAGTATTAATATCTAACTGTGTATGAGTATTATTTTCTATTGCTATTTGATATAAGTGAGATAATGAAGTAGCTCTAAGTCCACTATTAATCAATATATCATCACAAGTCTTTTTACAAGCTACCATTTGTTTATCACGTCCTCCCCACTTAGAGTCAAATTGTGTTTGCCATTTTATTTTATCTCTCAAATCAATTTCTGATTTGCCACAGGATAATTCTATTTGATTATTCTTTTGGGAAGTTTCTTCACAGCAATCATGTCCGAACTCTTTTAAAAAATCTTTTTTTAAATGTAAAGGGCTTTTACCAGATAATTCTTCTTGATAAAATCTAGTATATAACTCCAATGCTTTTTCCATTGTTTCAATAGGTTGTCCATATCTTCCAGGAGGTAAACTCGCCCATTCATAACTTCCATATTTTTCAGTAGCACCTTGTATATCTCCTTTCATTATCAAATCTAACATACCTGCTCGTTTATGTTTAAAAAGTACCAGGCAAAATTTATCTTGATTTTCGGGAGAAAAGTCTTTTATTTTATATATAGTTCTTTTCTTTATCATTTCATTATCATTCCAAGTATATCCCATTACTTGGTACGCACCTGTTGCCGAACTATATACCTTTTCTCCATTTTTTTTTGTGTACCAAAGAATTTTAATATCAGGGTGAGTAATCATACCTTTGTTATAAGGTGGGTCAGTGAAATGACTACCTCCAAATAATTTAGTGTAACCACCTTCAAAATCATTGGTAATATAGACAACTTCCATCTTTTTCTTTTCCTTATTATATTTTTGAGATTTAATTATTTCTCCCGTACCTTCACCAACTCTAAGCATCCTCATATAAGCTCTTACCCTAGCTTCGCATTCGCACACTTTTTTGCCAGTTGATTTCCCTTGCACAGGCTGCTTCTGCACCACCACCGCACTCTTCACCTTCTCCACCTGCATCAGGCCTTCCGAATTTACCCCAAATTTCTGAGATTCTGCAGAAAGATCTTTGGAGATAATTTCTATAAAATAGTTTTGTGTATAGAAATTCGAATTGCCGATAGGAAAGCCTATTCCTTTTTCAGAACTCACTTTTGTAATGATAAATCCTGAGGTATCGTATACATCGGCAGGAATTTTAATCATTGCACTTCTATAAACTTCATGAGTGGATGTGGAATCATATTTCCAGATGACATACTGAATGTGTTTTTCCACCATATTCTTGGAGTGAATTCTGACCCTAACTTTATCTCCTACCGCTACTTTGGAAAGCTCTTTTCCTGTATCATCAATGAAAACAGCTTCTATAATATTACCTTTAGGATCCGGCTGTTTGGGACCACCTTCTGGTCCGACAAGGAATTTTGGTGTGTGTTTCTCAGGCTGCGGCTTAGGTTTGGGGTGATTTTGAGGCTGACCTTTATAATCCGGATTGGCTACATCTACATTCACCTGGCTGGCTCCCTGAATTTTCCCGGAGTAGGTAGCCGTAATATAATATTCATGACTGGCGCCTTCATTTCTGTCACCTTTCATCAGAAACTGATCGGCCATCTGACGAAGGATTTTTTCATCAGACATTAAATGAATAGATACTTCCGCAATTCCTTTTTCATTGACGCGAGCCTTGTAGCTGCGGGTGTGACGGTTGTTTTTGTTAATACTGGCATCGTGCCCTTTTCCAGGAGCGTCATCTTCCCAAAGGTGAAACTCAATTTCTTTATTAAACATCGCAATACAATGAGCCTGTGCAATAAGAGTATCACGGTAGCTGGCTTTATTGACGTCTTTTGCTCCTCTGTTGAAGAGGACTACTTTATCAATCTTTGGAACTTTGTTGCTGATAGGAACAATTATAAGGCTGTCAGCCAGTTCCTTGGTAACGGGAAGGCCGGGTAAAATCCCTTTTTTAATTTCATACACCTTCATTTGAAATTCTACTCCCAGCGCTATTTCTCCAAAGTTGTATGTCACTTTTTCACCGGTTTTTGGTTTTCCGGTGATGTCTTTCCAGCTTCCGTTTTTCTGTTTCTTATAAAGATACCATTCAAAGTCTCCATTCAGTACAAATGAAAGTCCTGAAGGCTTTATTTCGTAGGAACATGTTGTTCCAACCCGAGGATTCTGATCCCCGGCAATATTCCCTGTCATGGCTGATAGAATTTAACGAACTCCCAGTCGGAAGCTATTTAGACAGGTACTACTTTTCAGATTAAATGGTTGGAGACGATAGAGGGAGATATCCTCATACAGGGTTACATTCTTTTTCATTTTGTCTTTGTGTTTGTTCAAAAACAAAAGTAAAAAAAATCATGACATAGTGATATAAAAAACTTGAATTTAAAGTTAATTTTTCTCAACTGAATATACCGGAGCCGCTTTTAACCACTGATACTTAAGGTTTCTGTCTTTGGCTATAAAACGATACCCTTCAAGCTTCTTCAGATACACATACATAGAATCTGTATTTTTGATCTTTAATTTGTATTGAGATAAAAACAGCATTGGCATATCTACCGTAGAATCTCTTACTGTTTTCAATACTTTTCCGGATTTTACTTTATAGAGATAGAATGATTTTCCGCGGCCTTTTGAACTGTCTGCCAGTTTTACCTCTGAACTTGCAAGTACGAGTTCACTGCCATCAAAACATTCATCTCTGTTCATGATGTATGCTTTTCCTTCCTGGCGTTCCTGTGCGAAAAGATCATTTTCGTAAGTGCCTGGACTTTGGTATTTTTTTTCACAACTTATCAAAAGAAGTATTGATAACATTGGTAAACCAATGATAAGTTTCTTATTCATATTCAATTTCATAGGTGTTGGTTGAAAAAAAACCGATGTAATATTGCATCGGTTTTTGTTATCTAAAGTACGTTTATGTTACTCCTGAGTATATTCTGCATCCCATTCGTTACCATCATCGCCTTTGTGCCCGTCCAATTTAATAACGAAACTTTTTGTAGGGAAATAAGGGGTCATACGGATATCCAGCCATACTCTGTCTTTGTTTACTCTATCCTGCTCGAAACGAACAATTTTGAATTTCTCAATCAGCTTGTCCGGTCCTTTGATGTTATCCAGGAATGTTACAATCTGTCTTCTCAAATCATCCTCATTCTTAGCATTCCAGTTTTCGAAAGCTCTTCTATTAAGGAAATCAAGTAATACTTTAGTTACATAGTCGAATACACGAACTACGGAATACGTCTGAAGACCGATGTTGTCTCCTGTAAATAAGGTCTTCGCTGAGAAAGCCATAATTTTTCCGTATTCGTTAACCATTGGTACAAGACCCATTTTTTCCAACTGAGAAATTTCACTTTTCTTAAGCTCGAATTTTACAGCGTCTACTTCGTTGATATTACCATGTTTTTTACCTGCTGCTACCTGAGACATCAGTGTTTTATGGATTTTTCCTGCTAATGAAGTGGAAGGCGGAAGTTCTACGTTTTCTTCTTCCCCTACTTCTTCAGCTTTACCACGTCCTACCAGCCAGTTACACGTCATGATAACGTTACTTCTGTGAAGCTCACCTCCTGTAAGATTGGCAGAGTGGAATAAATCTACCACGTCATCCGGCTTATCAAGGTTAGCGAAGTCTGTAACCATCATTACTTTGTTTTCGTTACAGATTTTTGCCCACTTCTCGATGACCTTGTTTGATCCTAAATATCCAGGTATGGCAAGGATTGAGTAGTTATCTCTAAGATCAAGACGGTCATAATAATTTTTGAATTCTTCAGAAATAGCATCAATGAACAGAGGATTATCCAGATCGGAAACCTGCTCAAGGCTTGCATTCACGATACTTACGTTATCCACTTTATCCAATTCCGTATTTTTGTAGAATTGGGCTACTGTTCTGTAGTTGGTTTCCAACATACGAACGGCATCCAGTGTATTTTTTAAGTTTTTCTTTAAATTCTCGTCGGCCTGTTGTGCTTTACTTTTGCACGTATCAGCCATTTTATCAGCAGATTCGCTACCTTCTAAAAGGTTTACCCAAAGGTTGATCTTCTGAAGAAGTTCTTTTCTTTCTTCTGCTTTATTGCTGTCATTCAGGAAGATTTCTTTTCTTGCCTTTCTTGTTGGGTTCATATTGGCAATACCGTCTACAACGGATTCAACAAAGCCAAATCCTCCCATTTTATTGAGCTCTGCAAGCGGGTTACCCTTCGGCTGCCCTGCGTGTTGCTGCTGACCCTGCTGCTGGCTTTCTTGTGCCTGTAATTTGCTATCCATGATTTAATGTAAGTCTTTAATTATTTTTCAAGTTCTTGTGCCACTTCTTTCAATACCTCTATGAACGCCGCTCTTGTCTGATCGTTCTCCAGCATATTGCGCAGAATTTTGTTTGTTTTCAGCTGACGCACTATTTTATTGTACTGCTCCTGTTCCATGCTCAATTGCTGCAGATAATCTGACTTCTGAGTAAGGCTTTTAGGGGTAAAGTCTCCAAGGTTTTGAAAACGGAATTCTTCTTCTACCACTCCACCATCTTCTGTTTCGTGCTGTACCGATACTGAAGGCTGGAAATGTCTGAAAACGTCTTCCACTGTTTTTAATCCTGTTACGATTTCAGGGGTATAAGACTCTTCTGTTGTAAGCTGGCTTACTATCAGTGATTTATTTTCCTGTATTTCCTGAATAGCTTCATTAGCGTCTACTTTTACCTCGTTTCCGCCAACACCATAATTAAACATTGCCATATTATTGTTATTTTGAGATTTACTATTTTGGTTTGGATCTGTCCTCGAGTAATTTACCGATGAATCAAATAAATTACCAATCCAATGTTTAAATTTAAAAAAAAACTGTAACATACAAAATTTTACTAAGATTTTTCTTGGATCATCTAAATTCTTCTGCATTTATTCAACATAAAATCACCGTATTACGATATCACTAAGCTATGAAAAAATAAATAAAGTCTTCCAAGAAAAATAAAATAAAATTTTTGTCCGCTTTACTCTTTTAAAAACATGTCTGATAAATGTTAAAATAAGAATTGCTAAGATTTTACAAAAAATTATTCTTTATATTTAAACAAAGTGAACAGTGTCATGAAAGATGTAAAAATAGCATTCAGAAAACCGATATTTCCTGTTTCAGAAGCATTACAGCAATATTTGGAAAAATATAACAGAACGACCAAGATTAAGTTTCTGTATGAAGATCTTTTAAGGTTCAGCGACAGTGTAAGAATTCTGGATAAAGATGACAAAGATACTTTGTGGCTTGGGGTACTGTATTCTGAATATGAGTTTAAAGAAATAGAGGCCAATTTAAATAAAATCTATACCCTCCTTCATTCTGATGGAGATATTGCTACTTTACCTTATCTGAAAGTTGATACGATCGACTTTTGTACGTTCGGAAATTCTAAACCTTTTCGTATTCGGGTGAGAAATATACTTAACGATAATTACACCTATTTTTATATTAAACAGGCAGATGCTTCCCGAATATTCGGGCTTGAACTTGAAGATCTGCTTTCTCCCAACCGAATAAACTTTCTGGTTTACAAAAACACTTTGATCGAGGAACATATTTTAGGAATTCCCGGAGACGTTTTTATTCAGAAACATTTATCCAACTGCTCCGAACTTGAAAAAGCACAGATTTCCAAAGAATTTGTGAAATTCAATGAGCGTTGCCTTATTGGACTCCTTGGTGATATGCGTTCTTATAATTATGTGGTGATTCCAATACACGATTTTGATCAGGTTATTTACAGAATCCGTCCTATCGATTTTGATCAGCAAACATATGAGGGAAATCTGAAAGTTTATCTTCCACAGTATTTCAAAGAAAATAATCAAATGGTGAATATGGTATTGGAAAAGCTAAAGCCAAGTTCCATAGAACAATACCGCAAAGAAGTACGTTCACAAATTGTAAAAAGAGTAACGAGCAGTCAAAACAGATTTGATGAACTTATTTCTATTATGAAAAAAGACAATCTTGCACCGGAAGCCAATGTCATAGAACTAAGAACAGCTTTACAAAAACTCACCTATGATGTTAATTTCAAATATTGTAAAACCATGGGAGATATTATAGAAACCGGAATAAAGTTTGTGCTCCGAAACTATAAGAAAGAATATTAAAAAAGAGAATCCGCTTCGTATTGAATCGGATTCTTTCTTTTCTAACAATTTATGGTAAAATTACCAGATTTTTATTCTGTCCTGAGGAGCTTTATACATTTTGTCTCCCGGTTTGATATCAAATGCTTTAATGAATGAGTCCTGATTAACCAACGGACCAAATGCTCTGAACATTCCTGGAGAGTGGGGATCGGTTTTCACCTGGTTGATCATATACTGATCGGTAGCTTTCGTTCTCCAAACCGTTGCCCAGCTCATGAAGAATCTCTGATCCTGAGTGAATCCGCTGATCTTTCCAGGGTTTCCTTTGTCTTTTAAATACATCTGAAGGGCATCGTAAGCCACTGCTACTCCACCTAAATCACCGATGTTTTCACCACTAGTAAATTTACCGTTTACGAAGCTTCCTTTTACAGGTTCGTAAGCACTGTACTGAGCAGCTAACTGACCTACTTTTGCATCAAAGTTTTTACGGTCTGCATCCGTCCACCAGTTATTCAGGTTACCGTCTCCATCGAAACGTGAACCGCTGTCGTCAAATCCGTGAGAAATTTCGTGACCAATAACGGCTCCGATTCCCCCGAAGTTCACTGCTGCATCTGCTTTAGGATTGTAGAAAGGCGGCTGAAGAATGGCTGCAGGGAATACAATTTCGTTGTTTGATCCGCTGTAGTAAGCATTTACCGTTTGTGGAGACATTCCCCATTCTGTCTTGTCAACAGGTTTTCCTACTTTATCTAAGCTTCTCTGATATTGCCATGCTGCTACATTCTGAAGATTAGAATATAATGTAGCCCCTTCTTTTGGTGATTCTACTTTCAACTGAGTATAATCTTTCCATTTGTCAGGATAAGCGATTTTCACTGTAAACTTGGATAGTTTTTCCTGAGCTTTTACTTTGGTTTCAGGAGACATCCAGTCTATGTTTGCGATGTGTGTTTTAAATGATTTTAAAAGGTAATCAATATACGTTTCCATCTGCTTTTTAGCTTCTGGAGTGAAGTATTTGTCTACATACAATTTTCCGAAAGCTTCACCCAGAACACCATTGACAAGGGTAAGTCCTCTTTTGTTCATCGGACGCTGTTCTTTTTGTCCCTGTAAATATTTAGCATAGAAATCGAATCTGATCTGCTCCAAATTGTCATCCAGATTACTTGCGTTTCCATTGATAATATGATATTTCAGATAGTCTTTCAGTAAAGGAAGGTTTTTCTGGGTAATGAACTGATCCATATTCTGGTAATATTTCAGTTCTCCGATGATCACCCGGTCTGTGTTTACTCCTGCATCTTTCAGATATTTTGCCAGGTCAACGTTTTTCACAAGCCCAGATAATTCTGATACTTTTTTAGGGTTATATCTTAAATTGGCATCTCTGTTCTGCTCAAGAGTCAATAAATAATTAGCAAGCTGTTTTTCAAAGTCTACCACATTCTGTGCCGCCTGAGTAGTATTTTTATATCCTAAAACTCCGAATAACTTTCCAACATAGGTTTGATATTCCGCCAGTGTTTTAGTATTGGCATCATTTACTTTCTGGTAATAGTCTCTCCCCAAACCAAGATCCGGACCGCCAAGATACACCGCATTCATATTGGAATTCTTCATATCAGCACCTACTCTCCATCCGTAGAAAGAGTTATCGCCTAATCTTGTAGCTTCTAAAAGATATTTCTGAAGATCACCAAGACTTTTAATAGCATCTATTTTGGCAAGATCAGCTTTGATAGGAGCCAGACCTTCTGCATTTCTCTTATTGGTATCCATAAAAGAGGCATACAGATTCTGGATTTTCTGTCCTTCTGACCCGGAAGAATATGATTCTGTAAGAATTTTGTTTAATATATCTAATGAAGCATCATCTACATTTTCTCTCAATGCATTGAAAGATCCCCAGTTTGCTTTATCTGAAGGAATCTGAGTCGTTTTCACCCAGTTTCCATTCACATAGCTAAAAAAATCATCTTGTGGACGGACACTGGTATCCATATACGATAAATTGATTCCCTCTTCTTTTGCTTCTTCTTTTACCGGTTCAACTACTTTTGCTGTAGCTTCTGTTTTATTGTCTGTCCCTACAGTCTTTGCTGCACCACATGAGTTAAGAAATACAATACCTGAAAGGGCAAGCATTCCAATATTTAGCTTTTTCATTAAAGATAATTTTTGATTTTACACAAACTTATCAAATATACAAACTTTAATGATATGTAATGAATGATAATTGATAATTCGGGATTTAAAGTTTAATGTTATTAGACCACCCCGTCAAAAATTCAAAGAATTTTTGCCACCCCTCCGAGGGAGGGGAATGATGGAAACCGTTAATATAAAATTGTCACTTCGATTCCTAATCATGATTCCTATTACTTATTATTTATTACCTATAATCTGCAACCCATCACCTGCTACCTAAAAAAACAAAACCGCTCATTGCTGAGCGGCTGTTATTGTTACCAGATTTTGATTCTGTCTTCCGGAGCTTTGTATAGTTTATCTCCTTTTTTAACGTCGAATGCTTTGTAGAAAGCGTCAACGTTGATAAGCGGACCAAAACTTCTGAAGTATCCTGGAGAGTGTGGATCGGTTTTCACCTGATTCACCATATATTTCTCACTTGATAACGTTCTCCAAACGGTTGCCCAGCTTAGGAAGAATCTCTGATCCTGAGTGAATCCGCTGATTTTTCCTGGGTTTCCTTTATCTTTTAAGTACATTTGAAGAGCATCATAAGCGATATTTACACCACCTAAATCAGCAATATTTTCACCATTTGTGAAAGTACCGTTTACAAAAGTTCCTTTTACAGGCTCGTATTTGTCATATTGAGAAGCAAGAGCTTTTGTTGCTTTTTCGAAGTTTGCTTTATCTTCCGGAGTCCACCAGTCTACTAAGTTACCATCTGCATCGAACTGTGCACCTGAATCATCAAATCCGTGGCTCATTTCATGACCAATAACCGCTCCGATACCTCCGAAGTTTACAGCTGCATCTGCTTTAGGGTTAAAGAATGGCGGCTGAAGGATCGCTGCAGGGAATACAATCTCGTTGTTTACCGGGTTGTAATATGCATTTACAGTCTGAGGAGTCATTCCCCATTCTGTTTTATCTACCGGCTTACCAATTTTAGCCAAATCTTTGTTATACTGCCATTCACCGATGTTCTGAAGGTTCTGATATAGATTTCCTCCTTTAGCTTCAGAAACGATATTTAATTTTGAATAGTCTTTCCATTTGTCCGGATAAGCTACTTTTACAGTGAACTTATTCAGCTTTTGCATTGCTTTTTCCTTAGTTGTTGAAGACATCCAAGATAAGTTATTGATGTGAACAGCGAAACTTTTCTTTAAATAGTCGATCAATTCCACCATTTGAGCTTTTGCTTCAGCAGGGAAATATTTCTCAACATATAATTTTCCGAAAGCTTCTCCTAAAGAACCGTTGATCAACTCAAATCCTCTTTTGTTAAGAGCTCTTTGCTCCTGTTGTCCTCTAAGGTATTTACCATAGAAAGCAAACTTCATATTTCCTAAGTTTTCGCTTAAGTAGGAAGCGCTTCCGTGGATCATGTGGAATTTCAGATAATCTTTGATTACAGGAAGATTCTGAGCATTTACCAATTTATCGAAGTTCTTATAGAATCCTAATTCACTGATAATTACTTTGTCAGAATTTACCCCAACTTTTTTAAGATAACCTGGAAGGTCAACATTTTTTACCAAAGCAGAAAGTTCAGCCATCGTCTTAGGATTGTACTGAAGCGTGTTATCACGGCTCTGCTCATTGGTCAGGTAAGTTTGTGCGATGCTCTTTTCATAATTAACGATACCTTTTGCTGCTTCATCAGCATTTTTGTATCCTAATTCTTTTAGCATGGAAGCTACATATTTCTGATATTCAGCGATAGCTTCAGTATTTTTTTCGTTTACCTTCTGATAGTAATCTCTTCCTAAACCTAGAGAAGCATTACCTAAGTAAACTGCATTCATTTTAGAATCTTTAAGGTCTGCATCCACTCCCCATCCGTAGAAAACATTTTCACCTTCTTTCGTTACAGAAGTAAGGTAGTTCTGAAGATCAGTCATGTTTTTAATAGCGTCAATCTTGTTCAGATTTTCCTGGATTGGCTTAATTCCATCAGCATTTCTTTTCTGCATGTTCATATAAGTAGCATACAGATCCTGAATTTTTTTTCCTTCACTTCCGTCAGCAAATTTATCTTTCAGAAGAGAGTTCAGGATGGTCATGGAATTGTTATCCGTATCCTCAGCCAGTTTGTTGAAGCTTCCCCAAGTTGGTTTGTCAGATGGAATTTTGGCAGTTTTCATCCAGGTTCCACTTACATAGTTGTAAAAATCATCCTGCGGACGTACTGAAGTGTCCATCAAGCTAAGGTCTAAACCTTTATCTGTGTTATTCACTGCTACTTTAGCAGCTTTAGCTTGTGCGCTCATTGTAGTCTGAGTGCAGATCCCTGCTATTAAAAACAAAGAAAGCGTTATTTTTTTCATTATGATAACAATTTTTAGAATATGTATGATTTATTTCAGATTTGTTACTTGAATATGAAAACAAATTTAAATAAATAACATGAAAGTATCCTAAGTGGGAAGTTGGGCACAGAAAGCTGGAAGTTATGAAAGTCATGAAAACAACCTCCAGCCTCATTCTTCAGCCACCAACCTCATTAAGAAGTTGCTATCTCTTTTACATTCCCGGTTCTTTTCAGGAATCCCCAGGACTGCATTTCGCCTTTCAATGCTTTTCTTAAACTTTTAAATAATACAATATACATCAGCCATCTATACCCAAATCTCTGTGGAATAATATACAGGAGATTGATCAGTTTTTCCCGCTGCATGATGAATGCTACTAATGCTAATGAAGCATCTACCAAAAGGAAAATCAGATAATAGGTGAATATTTTGTCTCCGTTTCCGGACAGGATTCCAAAGAACATAATTACATCTGCCAATGGCGAGAAAAATGGGATGATGTATTGGAATAATAAAATATTCGGCATTGCCCAAAGTCCCAATCCTTTATATTTGGGGTTAAGGAAAGTCTGTCTCTGTTTCCAGAACATCTGCATAATTCCATAAGTCCAGCGGAAACGTTGTTTTAAAAACTGTTTTGTGGTTTCGGGAGCTTCCGTTACTGCTATTGCTCTGTTTTCGTTCGCTACAGTATATCCGGCTTTTAATATTTTCACCGTAATATCACAATCTTCTGCCAGAGTATCTGATGAATAGCCTCCTGCTTCAATGATCACGGATCTTTTAAATGCTCCGATAGCTCCGGGAATAACTGTAATGGCATTGATATGTGCATACGCCAGCCTGTCAAAATTCTGACTTGTTGTATATTCTATAGCCTGCCATCTGGTAAGCCAGTTCACCCTGTTTCCTACTTTCACATTTCCTGCTACAGCGGCTATTTTTTCTTCCGTACTTGAATTTAAAAATCTTGCAATAAGATATTTCACAGCATCCTGTTGCAGTTTCGTATCAGCATCAATACATACTACATATTCGGCATCGGTCTGTGATATTCCGAAATTCAAGGCAGTGGCTTTTCCACCGTTTCCTTTGCTAAAGATTTTCAGTTTCGGGTGATCCGGAAATGCTTCCAATGCTTTTTCATAAGTAGAATCTTTACTTCCGTCATCTACCATAATAATATTAAAATTGGGGTAAGTCTGTTTCAACAAATTCTGCAGGGAAGACACAATATTCACTTCTTCATTATAAGCAGGAACTATGATGGAAACCTTCGGATAAGATTTTAGAACCGGAAACTCACCCAGTTTTTTTTCTTTGCTTCTTTCTTTAAAAGCCCAGTATGCCATCAGCAGTAATCTGATCAGTCCTAACACAATGAAAATGGTAAACAATGCAACCAGGAAATGGCTTATTCCGTAGATAACAGTAGCCAATACAAGGTTCAGCTGCATGATATAATACGATCTTGTTTTAGGAACTTCAGGCATCAACTCGTTTCTGCTTTTGTGCAGAATATTCGTTAGATTGGTAAAATGATAGCCCTGTTTCTGAAGTGTCGGGATCAGAATTTTTAAAGCTTTTACCGTTTCTTCTCTGGTATCTCCGCCTGCATCATGAAGAAGAATGATATTTCCTCTCTGCTGCTTGATTCCAGCCATTACACGTTTTACAATTTCATCTGCTTTTATCCCCGGCTGCCAGTCTTCAGGGTCTATATTTTCCCCAATATCAAGATAGTTTTGCTGTCTGGCCAATGCTACCGGAATAATCTCTTCTGAAGTGGTAGGCTCAGAGTCTGCGTTATAAGGAGCTCTGAACAGAATGGTACTGTGACCAGTAATACATTCGATCAGCAATCTTGTCAGTTTCATTTCCAGCAAAGCTCTTTCCGGGCTTACTTTTGCTACATTTTCGTGGGTAAAGGTGTGATTTCCTATTTCATGTCCTTCTCTGTAAATTCTTTTAACAAGCGGAAGATTTTTTTCTGCATTTAATCCTACCAGAAAGAAGGCTGCCGGAACGTGGTATTTGGAAAGAATATCCAATACCTGCGGCGTATACGTTTCATCCGGACCGTCATCAAAAGTGAGGACAAGCTCTTTCTGAGGAGCGCTTCCGTATTTTTTTACTTCATATGAACTTGGGTAAGTGACATAATTTTCGTCTGTGATAATTTTCTCTTTCGGATCAATCTCCAGTGCAATTTTTCCGTCATGAGGGGTATTCAGAACATCCAGAACTTCTCCGTCTCCGATATAATCCACCATGGTCTGCCCTTTTACATTTTCAAGTGATTTCAAATTCACTTTTGAAAGTCCGGCGAAAGTAAGATCTTTATCATAGAAATTCCAGACTCTGCTGTCTTCACTTCCCAATCTCCAGAGCGCTGTTCCGGCCAGAGGATATTCTGAAGAGAAACGCATTGTGTTGAAAATAGAAGCGGCGTCATTAAAAAATACGGTATGGGTTAAATTTTTAGAATCGGTATAAGAATAATTTAAATTAAAAGTATTGTCATTAAAATCAATAACTGCTTTACTGGCACTGGCTTTGGTAATTGCCTGCATATAAGTAACAGAAGTATTATCATCCTTATTGGAACTCCAGTCGTAACCGTATGCTCCCAACCCTAAAATAATCTTTTGAGGAGAGGTTTGTTTTACAATTTTTCCAGTCTGCTCTTCAATCCATTTTTGAGAAGAAACCGGACCTGCATCACTTCCTGCTGAATATTCATCATAAGCCATCAGCACAAAATAATCTACATAAGGATTCAGCCTTGGAATATTGTAATCATCATTATCCGTCATGATATCCATCGTAACCAGTAACTGATTTTTTTTGAAAGTCTCTGAAAGTTCTTTCATAAAGGCAATCAGATTTTCATCAGAATTCAGATTCATATCTTCAAAGTCAATATTAATTCCTTTGAAGTGGTATTTTTTACATTGCTGAGTGATTTTTTGGATTAGATGAGTTCTTTTCTGAGGATCATTAAGAACTTTTACCAGCCCTTCTGAACGGAATTCTCTGTCGAAGTTATTACTAAGCATCGGCATGGCAGCCACACCTGTTCTTTTGATCACTTTATATCCTTCCGGATCTACATTGGTTTTCAGATCTCCTGTTTTGGGATCAAGGAAAAACCATTCAGGGAAAACAAGATTGACGTGTCTGATATTTCTTTTCAGTGACATCAGCGATTGAGGATCCCACGCTACATAAAATGCAGAACGAATTCCTCCCGGAAACTGAGCCCAGTTTCGGTTCTGATTCTTGTATCTTTCTGCTCTCGCCTTCTCAATTTTGTCGAGGCTGGTATGGATTGTTTTTTCAGAAATAAAGCTTCTGAAACCTTTATATTCTTTTGAAATTTTATTCTCCTGAAGATAAGGTTTATTAGCTGTAATTACCGCTTTATAATCTTCTTTAAAAGGTATTTTAGGACTTCTGTCCAGAGTCATCATCAGACCTAAAGCAAGCAGAAGCAGTATTCCTATGAAAATAAAAATACGGCTTCCCCATTGGACACTTTTCCAGCGTTTTTTGCTGCTGGTCTGAAAAATCTGTTTGGAATTTTCCACGATTTTTGAAATTTATTGTAGGGCTTTCAAAAAGCGTGAAAAACTATATAAAAATTAATTAAAAAAAAATTAAAAAGATATATTCGTATTTAACTGTTTACGAGAAGACTTACCAGATCCTGAATCACCTTTTGGGAAACAAAATCCATAAAGTCTACTCTTTCCAGATGTGGCATATATAATTTGGAGGTTACTTCCTGATCATTGATCCTGATTGTATAGTAAACCGTTCCTACATCTTTACCGTCTTCTCCTTTTCCTGGCCCAGCAACGCCTGTTGTAGAAAGGGAAATATGAGTTTCAAACAATTCCTGACACCCTTTGGCCATTTCCTGTGCCACCTGTTCACTCACTACAGTGAACTCATCAACGGTTTCTCTGGAAACATTTAGAATTTTAATCTTTTTCTCTGTGGCATAAGCTACCATTCCCCCTAGAAAATATTTTGAGCTTCCGGAAACTGAAGTAATCATTTTGGCCAGTTCACCTCCTGTGCAGCTTTCTGCAGTAGAAATCGTCAAATTTCTTTCAGTGAGCATTTCTGCCAGAATATTTTCTATTTTATCTTCAGTTACGGCAATTACATGACCTTGTACCAAAGGAAGTAATTTTTGAATTTCTTCTTCTGTTCTTTGTTTCAATTGTTCTTCATTCTCACCGGAAGCTGTCAGACGGAGTTTTACACGTGTTCCTACCGGAAGATAAGACAGTGCAATATTTTCAGGAAGCGCCAGTTCCCATTCTTCAATTTTGTCTGCAAGGATACTCTCAGGAATTCCTACTACAGAAACAATTCTGGTATGGATATAATGAAGGCTGAATCTTTGCTGTAAATAAGGAATAATCTGATCCTTAATCAGTGGTTTTACTTCATAAGGAACTCCAGGAAGACTGTAGCACAATTTCCCGTCCTGTTCCATCATCATACATGGTGCCGTTCCGTAATGATTCTGAAAAACGATGGATTTTGTAGGTACAAAAGCCTGTTCTTTGTTTCTCTCCAGAATATCTGCGCGTCCTCTTCTTTCCATATAGCCTTTCAAATGATCGAAGGTTACCTCATCCAATGCAATTTCATCATTGAAATATTCGGCAAGTGCCTTTTTGGTTTTATCATCTCTGGTTGGCCCAAGTCCTCCGGTTGTAATGACTAAGTCTCCGGTTTCAAAGGCAGTACTTAAAGCATTTTTAATAGTTTCAATTTCGTCTGAGATTGTAAGAATCTGAATAACTTTTATTCCAATATTTTTAAGTTCAGTTGCAATAAAATTAGAATTGGTATCTACCGTATTTCCGGAAAGAATTTCATCCCCGATAGTAATCAGAACAGCTTTTTCCATATATTTTTTTGTTGAAAAAAATTCTATGCAAATGACGGAAAATTCTATGGCAGCGGCAATATAAATTGATTTTTTCTATTTTTGCCAGAATTATCAAAAACTACAATACAAATTATGTCTAAATATGATGATGCGTCATGGCATTATGGTGGTGATTTTCCGGAAGGACTTCCTCAGAAAAACGGGGCAACACATACAGGAATGTTTCTGAACTGGTGTATTCATAACAATCTGATCTCCGATGAACTGAAAGAAGATGCTGCAGAAGAAATAGAAAAGGTAAAACGAAGAGAAATGACTGGAGCAGAATTTGTTATGGATTCCTGCGATGGAAAATTTTCCGAATATGATCTGAATGAACTGGGAAATCTTTTTGCCAAAGACTATTATGCAGACGATACTGATTTCGGTAACCGATACAGTTCATTTGCTGATGATTATGTGAATATTTTTGATGCCAAAGCAGAGGAAAGCGACTACGAATACGAGACATTCTACCACATCGAAGACACCTACGAAAATTATGATCTGATGAAACAGGTTATTGACCACCGTTTTGAAGAATGGAAGGAATATATAAACAGCTAAAAGCTTAGAATAAAGAAAACAGAGAGCAAATTAGTTTAGGAACCTCATCTGTTTTCTTCGTTTTTTTTTATTGGTTATGCTTTACCCAGGTCAGTTCATCAGTATTATAGCCTATTTTTTTTGCTTTCTGAATGAAACGCTGGCGGATGCTTTCAGGAATATTGGTAGTACGGGAAAGAATCCATAAATATTTTAAACTGCTTCCTGCTACAAGAGCATATTGATAGTCTTCATCAATATCTATAACGTTATAACCCGCCCATATTGGTTTAAAAAATGAAACTTTAAGGCGTGCTTCTGTCGGGTCTTTTACAAATTTTGCCTCTCCAATAGATTCATTCCATACTTTTTTAACGTAATCATACCCTTTATTTCTGACCTGAACTGTTCCATCCGGATTCTCTGTATACTCTGCAGTAACATTGTCCATATTTTTCTCGAACCTGTAATCAAAACGGGCAATCTCATACCATCTGCCCAGATATTTTTTAAGATCAAAATTCTTTACAGCAAATGCACCTCTGGGAATCCTTACAGAATAGGAATTGAAAACGATAAGCCCCAATGCTCCTAACGAAACGGGAAGTATAATTTTATGAATAGTTTTCATGACAGAAAGATTTTGTATGGTTGTTATAAAAACGTCAAAAATAATGCCTTAAGTCTGTTAAGGTACAATAAATTCTATGAAAATACTTTCAGGAAATTATCTTTAAAGCTTCCTGAAACCTCAATTTCTGTATCATCAGACAGCATCACTGTTCCGCTTTTATGGTAGGATTTCACAAAACCTGTATTGATAATATGGGAACGGTGAACCCTCACAAACGGATTTTCCAGAAGATCATCAAAGTGTTTCAGAAAGCGGCATACCATCTTCTTTGAACCATCCGTAAGATATACCTGAGTGAAATTTCCATCCGCCTGAAGTCTTACAATATCTTCGGTTTTTACGACGTCAAATCCTTGTAAAGTTGGCAAAATCAATTGCTGTTTTTCAGGTTTTAATTTCAGGTTTTCAAGAAGGATTTTATTCCGGTTGAGTTCATCTTTTTTCTCAAGACTTTCTGTTACTTTATTGACTGCAAGAATCAGTTCCTGAATATCAATAGGTTTTAGAATATAATAACTTGCTGATTTATTTAAAGCCTGTAATGAATATTGTGAAAATGCAGTAATGAAAATAGTTTCATAGGAGAATTCTTTGGTAGCTTCCAGTACATCAAAGGCATTTCCAAAAGGCATTTCCACATCCAGGAAGACCAGCTGAGGCTGCTTTTCAGCGATTAATGGTACGGCTTCTTTAATATTTTCAGCTTCACCCAGAATTTCCACTTGCGGACAATATTTGGTCAGATAGTTTCGTAAAACTTCTCTTGCTATGAGTTCATCATCTATAATTACAGCTTTTATTTTCATCAGATCAGATTTTAGGTGGCAGATCATTAGATTGCAGTTGCAAATTAGGAATATTTAACCAACCTTACAATTTGCTGACACAAGTTCTCTAGCCATACTTTTGGTAACTTTTATTGCAGGAAAGGTGCAAAAGAATTATTTTAGAGATTAAAATTAATAAACCAGACAAAATCATATGAAATCAAAACTTCTTATTCTTTGCTGCATGAGTATATTCAGTTTTTCTTTTTCACAGATGAAAATTTCAGAAAGAGAGGATATCAGTAAGATCAATAAAAACTGGAGACTTACAAAAACCAATTCCGGAACGTATGGAATTTCAGATGTAAGCGGAAAAATCATCACTCAACCTGTGTATTCCAGGATTAATAAATTCGGTGAATACTCTGAGGACCTGGCATTGGTAAAAAACATAACGGGGACCTATGGATTTATTAACCGTTCAGGTACTGAAATCATTCCTGCCCATTATGAACTGGACTATATCAAAAAGAATTTTTCTGTTTTAAAGAAAAAATATATCAAATAGAAACCACAGATCGATTTGAATTCAATTACTTCAAATTGACCTGGATAGTTACCAAAACACCATTACTATTTTCCTTATCCTTTACAGAGCAGGTGATCTCTTTTTTGTAGAGATCATTCAGAAGTTGAATTCTTTCCAGCGTATTTTTCATCCCTCTTCCCTCTCGGGTCTTTTGGTGCTGGGTTTTCTGCTTTTTACTTTCTTCAATACCTATTCCGTTGTCTTCAATAAGAATGTTCAGATGAGACTCACTTTTTTTAAAGCTTAATTTTAAAAATCCTTTGTCAGTTCTGTAGCGGAGTCCGTGCCAGACAGCATTTTCCAGAAACGGCTGTATCAGCATTCCCGGAATTTGCAGATTTTGCATATTCAGGCTTTGATCTACTTCAATTTCATAATCAAATTTATCTGCGAAACGCGTTTTTTCCAGAGCAAGATAATTCTGAAGAAGATCCAGCTCCTGCTGAAAAGGAATAAAATCTTCAGTGGAATTTTCCATTACACCGCGCATCAGCTTCGAAAATTTGGTAAGATACTGATTCGCTTCAAGCTCATTATTGGTGGCTATAAAATGGTTGACACTATTTAAACTGTTGAAAATAAAATGAGGATTCATCTCACGACGTAACGACTGAAGGGCAATTTTCTTATTTTTCGTCTGAACCTTTTTCAGGGTGCTGAAAATAAACATGATTAGTCCTGTCAGCAAAACCAATGCACCGATCAGACTGTAATTAAAGACATTTTTCTTTCGTATAAGTTCGTCTTTAAGCTCTTTTTCTTTTTCCAGCTGTGAGATTCGTTGCTCTGTATCTTCGAGAATTTTATTATCAACAAGGCTTCTGTCTTTGGAAACAAGATTCGGAAGTTTTCCCAAAAAATCTCTGTACAGCTGAACTGAGGCATCCACATTTCCTGAAATCGCATAAAGGCTATCCAGTTTCTTTACACTTCTTTGTGCTTCCAGCGTATGACCTTTGTCTAAAGCAATTCCGTAGGCATTTTTCAAAAGGTCTACGGCTTCTTTAGGATCATTCTTTTTAATATAGATATCGGCCAGCTCCTGAATCTGATTCACTTTTTCCTGTGAGTTCTCTTTCACAAAATCCTCCTTCAGAACTTTCTTTTTAGCTTCAATAGCTTTCTCAAAGTTTTTGTTTTCCACATAAAGATCTGCCAGTTTCTGATTGATGGCGAGCGCTTGCTGAGGAGCTTCTTTTTTAGAAATTTTATAGGCTGTATTCAAATTTTCTTCGGCACTGGAAACGTCTTTCTGTCTCAGATTAACATCTGCAAGCTGGCTGTAACTTTCTGCAAGATCGCCCTGTTCATTTTCTTTTTTGGTCAGATTGATATTATTCTGAATGGCTTCTGCTTTGAGCTCCGGTGTGGGAGAAGAAAGTCTTGCTACATCATTAGCATTGACCGCTTTACTTTTTTCACTATAGCTTACCTGTGCAGCCATGCTGTAATTGCTGATGGCTGGTGTTATTTTATTCTGCTTTTCCTGTGACTGGGCTAATCTTCGGGTAGCTTTCTCAATATTGGGCTTATCGTTGAGTTTTTCATACAGCTTCTTGGCTTTTGTATAATATTCTTCACTTTTCGCAAAGTTCCCGCCATTGAAGAATGTTTCTCCAATATTATAATAAGAATCTGCCTGGGCAGGTTCATTTTTCTTGTCCATTGCTTTTTTCAGCTTCTTCGTTTCTACCTGTACTTCTTCCACAGCAGCACTGCTGTTAGTAGTGGTTTGGGAATAGATTATATTTCCCAAAAGCACAAGTAAAACGATAGTAAAGAGTTTAAGCATTTTCATAAAACAAAGATATACATATATATAGTCTGCTCAAAAACTATTCACCAAGTGAAGTTTCCCCTTCACCAAGTTGAGTGTTTGATACTCTGGGGTAAGATGATTTTTTTTAAAATAAAGAGAAGGTCACCACTTAAGCATTTAAACAAAATTAAGTCTCTTGATTCTATTAATGGTTTAAAAGATTTTTTTTCAAAACAATACTTTTTTCAAGACTCACCAAGTGAAAACTCTATTTCACCAAGTCTCCCGGAATCTGGTTTCTGATCAGCGTAATTTTACATCAGAATTAAAAATTTAAAAACAGGAAATTATGAAATTGAAACATTTTTTATTAATCGGAATTTTAACCCTTGGAAGCTTTGTAAATGCTCAGGAAGTAAAGAAAAACGCCATTGAAGTAACAGGCGTTGCCGAAATGGAAGTGGAACCGGATGAAATTATCTTTAGCATCGGGATAAAAGCTGATAATAAAAACGATCTGGCAGATAATGAAAAGAAGTTATTTGATATTTTAAAAAATGCAGGAGTAAAGAACGAGGATATCAAATTCAAAGCGATGTACCAGAATATCTATTCTAAGACAGCTAAGTTTTCTAAGAACTATCAGTTTAAAGCCGGTACAAAATCAAACCTCAGCAAAATCTTTGAAGACCTGAATCAAAAGTGGGTAAGCAGCCTGAATATTGCAGAGGTAAAGAATACTAAAATTGCGGATTTCAAAAAAACAGTGAAGATCAATGCTTTGAAAGCCGCTAAAGAAAAAGCAGACTACCTACTGGAAAGCATGGGTAAAAAAACAGGAAACGCTCTTGAAATTGTAGAGATAGAAGACTACACCAGTGATGTGATCATGCCTGCAGCTTATAAAGGAAGATCTTACGGTGTGCAGGTGGAAATGGCTGATGCTCCTGTAGATTATTCTTTTGATAATATTGAAAATATCAAGCTGAAATACAGCATCAAAACAAAATATGAAATCCTTTAAAATAACAGATGTGAGAAAGCTGCCTTTTGGGCGGCTTTTTTGTTTTTGTACTATTGGGTTATCGGGTTATGGCTGAAGAAAAATACCTGTCGATCTTTTAAAGTTTTTCGAATGGTAAAGGCCTCGACTCCACTCAGCCTGACAGTATTGAAATGATACATTAGATTTATTACTATCACACTAAACATACAATTAGAGCCTTCCTTATTTTGTCATCCACCAAGTGAAACTTTCCGTTCACCAAGTTTCGTGATTTCAAGCCTCAAATAGGGATAATTTTACTTCAGGAATTTAAAATAATAAGGATTTAAAGATTTCCGATTACAACAAATAACCAATAAAAAACAACAATATGACAACTTTAAAAATCTTAGCACTTGCAGCAGGTACAGCTTTCTTAAGCTCCGGAAACATTCAGGAAAACCTTGCTGCAAAAAGTAATACTGACGATCATTTACCGGAACAAAAAGCAACATTAATTCCGCTAACCTCAACGGTAAAAGACAATAAAATTCAGGTTGCTCTTCTCCTTGATACTTCCAATAGTATGGACGGACTGATTGATCAGGCAAAATCCAGACTGTGGAATATTGTGAATACGCTGACCACTCTTAAATACAACGGAAAAGCTCCCCAGATCGAAATTGCACTGTATGAATACGGCAACGACGGAATTCGTGATGAAAATTACATCCGTCAGGTAACTCCCCTCACTCAGGATCTGGATCTTGTTTCTGAAAAGCTGTTCGCATTAAGAACCAATGGCGGCAGTGAATATTGTGGTGCTGTGATCCGTGATGCTGCTGCCAACCTGAACTGGGACAGCAATGAGAAAAGTATGAAACTGATTTATATCGCAGGTAATGAAGCATTTGATCAGGGAAAAATAAATTATAAGGAAGTTGTTTTAAAAGCGAAAGGTAAAAATATTTACACCAACACCATTTTCTGCGGAAGCCGCGAAGAGGGAATCCAAACGTTCTGGCAAAACGGGGCATCTCTGGGAGGTGGAAAATACTTCAATATCGACAGCGACAGAAAAGTGATGTACATTGAAACACCTTACGACAAAAGAATTTCCGAATGCAATGCCAGGTTAAATGATACTTATATCTACTACGGAAATCATGGTTCAGAGTACAGGCTTAAGCAGATCACACAGGATAAAAACGCAGAAATGCAGTCAGCTTCCAATCTGGTAGAAAGAACAGTTGCCAAATCTAAAAAGAATGCTTACAAAAATGATCACTGGGATCTGGTAGATAAAGCTGAAAAAGATGCCGGATTTATCACCAATGTTAAAGAAAGTGAACTTCCTGCCGAGTTGAAAGGAAAAAGCAAGGAAGAAATTCAAAAAACGATTGCTGCCAAATCTGCGGCACGCGATACAATTCAAAAGGAAATAGAAGAACTTTCCAAAAAACGCCAGGGTTATATTGATTCCGAAATGAAAAAAAGAGGAACAGAAGATTCTGATGATTTGGGAAAAGCCATTGAGAGTTCTATTGTTGAACTTGCTAAAAAGAACGGGTATAGTTTGTAGTTGAACAGGCAGTCTTTTTGTGACTGCCTGCTTTTTTAAACCACCCCGTCAAAAATTCTTTGAATTTTTGACACCCCTCCACAGGAGGGGAATTGGGCACAACAATTGGAGTATTGTCATATATAAGACAAAGCATGAAAATTTACCTTCCAAACTTAAAATATCTTGATAACGAATGCTTTTTGCCTTTCATGAACAAAGAAGTCATTTCCATTCCCGCGACTGAAAAAGTAATTCCGTTTCCTCCGAAGCCTAACACAAAATAAGAGTTTTTAAATTTTTTATGCTCACTGATATAGGGTAAGCCGTCTTTTGTTTCCCCAAAAGTTCCAGCCCAGACAAAGTCTGTATAGAAATGATAATCGGGTTTTATTTTCTTTAAATTTTTAAGAATTTCTTTTTCTTTTTTATACAATATAGCATCACGTTTTTCGGCATCATAAAAGTCTTCGTCTCCTCCTCCAATGAGAAGTCTTCCATCATCAGTAGTTCTCATGTAGAGGTAAGGATCATCAGTATTCCATACTAATGTGCTGCTGATGTTTTTGAACTTGTCTTTATCAATTTCAGAGACGACCGCGTAGGTACTTTTAAGGTTGACAAAGTTCTCTTTGATCAGATTTTTGCTTTCGTATCCTATACAGTAAATCATTTTTTTTGCTTTGATCTGAAATCCGCTGTCTGTGGTGACCAGATTAAATCCCTTATGCTCCTCCACTTTTACCATTTCAGTTTTATCAAATATCTTCAATCCCTTCTTTACATTATGCATGAAAAGCTCATGAGCGAATTGGAAAGCATCAATGCTTGCGCCCTGTTTTGACAAGATTCCGCCATACGTATTTTCAAATCCGAACTGGTCCATAACACGATCCGAAGACAGCCATTTTACTTCAAATCCGGCGGCTTTTCTCGCTTCATATTCTTTTTTCAGCCATTCCAGGTCTTTCTTTTTCGAGGCATAGTATAATGATTTTTTGCGTTTGAAACCTGCTTTGGATCTGATGGTTCTTGTGATTTTCTCCAATGTATCAATAGCATCGCTACAGGCTTTATAACTTAAGACCGCTCCTTTTTTCCCAATCTGATCGATCAGTTCATAGAGAGGAACATCTATTTCGTATTGTAACATTGAAGTGGTAGCGGAAGTACTTCCGTTGCAAAGTTCACGTTTATCAATCAGGATGGTTTTATACCCGTCTTTTATCATCTGATGAGCGATCAGGCTTCCCGTAATGCCGCCTCCTATAACGAGAACATCACATTCTTCATTTGATTTTAAAGATGGATAAGATGCTAACAATCCGTTTTTTAAAAGCCAGAAAGGTTCATTTGATTTGAGATTCATATTAATATTTTACACTGAAACTAACAACATTTATACCTTTTTTAACAATTTTCTACTAAATTATGGTGTAATTATTGTTATTCTTTTAAACTGAACCACCATAAAATATTGATTATGATAACAATTATTCCAGAAGCCCCGGAGAATGTTGCGGCATTCAATGCAACGGGAGAAGTAACGAAAGAGGATTTTGAAAAACTGGTAATTCCGCGCGTAAAAGAGAAGGTAGAGCAGTTCGGTGAGCTGAATTATTTATTGTATTTGGATACCGATCTGGATAATTTTACCATGGGTGCGTGGCTTGAAGATTTATTGTTGGGACTGAAAAATCTTACCAACTGGAACCGGTCAGCCATTGTTACGGATAAAGAAGGAATACGTGATTTCACCAGTGTTTTCAGTGTTCTGATGCCGGGAGAGTTTAAATCTTTCCCCAAAGAAAATTTATACAATGCCCTCTACTGGTGTAAAAACGGAGATGAGGTAGAGGCATAACATTTATTTGATAAAAAATCGCCTGTTTCAGTAAGAAACAGGCGATGTTATTTTCACTATGACTCATTTTTATTTATCGCATGAGACGCATTCTGCAGCTATTTCTTCTTCATTCTGAGTTTTTGAGCCGTACAGGTACATATATCTTACGCTTATAACCAATCCGATAAAGGTCATCCCTACTCCCACCAACGATGGATAGTTGAAGGAGTAACCATACTCCAAAGGAATTCCTCCAAGGAACGCTCCCATTGCATTGGCAATATTGAACCCTGCCTGCATAAAAGCCGCGGCCATCATTTCACTTTTCGGGGCAGCTTTCATCATCATAATATTGATGGGTGATGCGATAGACATTGAGAGCGCACCACACATGAACGTCAGTATCAAAGCAATATTCTTGTATTCTGCAAGGAAGAAAACACCTCCAAGAGAGATCATCATAAGGAAAATCAGTAATACACAGGTTTTTTCCGGGCCTAATTTATCTGAAACAATACCACCCACCAGGTTTCCAACTACCATTCCGGCCCCGGCAAGGACCATTACATAAGCCATCTGGCTGCTTTTAATCCCGGCAACAACAGTCATTAAAGGAGTAATATAGCTCAGCCATGTGAACAATCCTCCAAATCCAATGGCTGTAATAGCCAATACCAGCCACGACTGTTTATTTTTAAGGAATTTCAGTTCTTCCATAAAGTGGGTATTCTGGTTGGATTCCAGATTCGGAAGCCACAGTTTTAAAAATAAGATGGCAAAAAGTCCGATAACAGCCACAATAGCAAAGTACAGCCTCCAGTGGAACGTATGCCCGATATAGGTGACCAGAGGCACCATTGCGAGATTGGCAACCGTAAGCCCTGTAAACATCATCGATATATAAAATGCTTCTTTTCCTTTTCCTGCCATTCTTGAAGCCACTACTGTTCCTACACCGAAGAAGGCTCCATGCGGAAGTCCGGACATAAAACGGATAACCAGCATACTGTTATATCCCGGTGCAATAGCCGAAAGCGCATTAAAGAATGTAAAAAGGATCATAAAAGCCATCAGGACTTTTTTCGGAGGGAATTTTACAGAATATCCAATCAGGATTGGAGCTCCGATAACCACGCCCATGGCATATGCTGAAATCAAATGTCCGGCTTGCGGAATCGTAATCTGTAATGTTTTGGCAATATCCGGCAGCAGTCCCATGACGGTAAATTCCGTAGTTCCTATCCCTAAACCACCAATTGCCAGTGGTATTATTCTTTTATCAATCTTCATTGTCTCTAAATCTTTTTCTGAATTAATTTCGTTCAAGTTAAAGGATCACCTGAGTATCTTTATTTTGAAAGTGCAAAAATCGCAAGAAAGTTTGAATTTCACTTCTCTTTGAATGATAAAAACTTGCTCCATATTAACCTTTTTACTTAATTTTAAATTCATAAATAATCAAATAAGAACAAAATGAAGATCCAGAAAGAAATTATTGAGTTTGAAAAAGGGAAATCCTTCAAACTATTTTCTCCTTCTCTGAAAAACTGTTTTTTCTGGCATTATCACCCGGAAATTGAACTGGTGTATGTAGAAGCTGTGAATGGAATCCGCCACGTTGGAAAAAACATTTCCGGCTTTACAGACAGTGATCTTTTACTGATTGGTTCCAACGTTCCTCATCTTAATTTTGACTATGGTATTCAGACCGAATGCAGGCAGCTTGTATTACAGATGCGGGAAAGCTTCCTTCAGGATATTATCCTTCCTGTTCCGGAATTTGAGAATATTAAGAACCTTTTGGAACGTTCCTATCTCGGACTTTCATTTTCCGGAGAAACCAAAAATACAGTTGTTGAAAAACTACAGGCTATTAAAGATAAAAACTCTTTTGAATCCTTGGTTGGGCTGATTGAAATTCTGCAAATTCTTGCCCATTCCACAGAAGTGAAAGAATTGAATAAGGAAGATACCCGGATCAAATGGTTTTTGAATGATAAAATCAGAATGGGAACCATCTACGATTATATCCATGAAAATTATGACCGGAAGCCCAATGTCAATGAAGTGGCCCAAGTTGTCAGCTTGAGTACTCCTGCTTTCTGCCGGTATTTTAAAAAGCAGACGAATATGACGTTTACTGATTTTGTTAACAATTACAGGATCAATCAGGCTAAAATATTCCTGCTCAAAGATCAGTCTGTGACAGAAGTTTGTTTTCAGGTAGGTTTTGAAAGTCTTTCTTATTTTAATAAACTTTTCAAACAGCATACAGGAGAAACGCCTTCGGAGTTTAAGAAAAAACATTTCAGACCGATTGAAATAAATGGTAGGATTGGAGTGATTAAGAAGGATACGACTTGTTAAGTAGGCTTTGTTGAGTGTTGTAGGAACCACCCCGTCAAAAATTCTTTGAATTTTTGACACCCCTCCAAAGGATGGGAATGATGACAGTCGTTATTGTAACGATTGTCGCCTTCATTAGTAACCACTAATATCTGCAACCTATCACCTATAATCTGCTACCTAAAAAACAAAAAACCGCTCATTGCTGAACGGTCTGTATTTTTAGTGAATATGTTTTTCTGCGTGGTAAGAACTTCTTACGAGTGGAGAACTTTCAACATGTCTGAAACCTAGGCTTCTTGCAAAATCCCCGAATTCATCAAATTCTTCAGGAGTGATAAATTTCTTTACCGGAAGATGTTTTTTAGTCGGCTGTAGGTATTGTCCAAGTGTAATGACATCTACATTGGCATTTCTAATATCTTCGATCGTCTGGAAAACCTCATCTTTAGTTTCACCTAATCCAAGCATTACCCCTGTTTTGGTTCTTCTTTGTCCGGCTTCTTTCAGGTATCTTAATACTTCAAGGCTTCTTTCGTATTTTGCCTGAATTCTCACTTCTCTGGTCAGACGTTTTACGGTTTCCATGTTGTGAGAGATTACTTCAGGAGCAACTTCTACTAATCTGTCAAGGTGTTTTGTGATACCCTGAAAGTCAGGAATCAATGTTTCCATTGTGGTTCCCGGAGAGATTCTTCTGACAGCATTCACTGTTTCTCCCCAAAGAATAGAACCCATATCTTTCAAATCATCGCGGTCTACAGAAGTAAGAACGGCATGTTTGATCTTCATTAATTTGATGGATCTTGCTACTTTTTCAGGTTCGTCCCAGTTTACGTCAAGCGGTTTTCCTGTTTTTACGCCACAGAATCCACAGCTTCTTGTACAGATATTTCCTAAAATCATGAAAGTAGCTGTACCTTCACCCCAACATTCTCCCATGTTCGGGCAGCTTCCGCTTTGGCAAATGGTATTTAATTTATATTTATCAACCAAAGTTCTCAGCTCTCTGTAATTCTTTCCGGTAGGAAGTTTTACGCGGATCCATTTTGGTTTTTGAACGGTAGTGTCTTGAACTGAATTTTCCATTTCTAAAATTGAAGCTCAAAGTTAAGGATTTTTTAATGGAAACCATCAACCGGATATATTGATGAAATTGATCATTCAAATTTCATTTGTATATTTATCTGTTCAAAATATTCTTATGAAAAAAATATTCTTTCTTTTATTCGCTGTATGCGGAACATTTTGTCTGGCCCAAAAACAATTTCAGCCTGCAGGTTCTTCAGTTATTGAAACAGTAGATGGTGATCTTGATGGTGATAAAATTCCTGAGAAAGTAATTATTTACAATACAAAGGATACGACTGATATGGGAAACATCCGTGAAATTCAGATTCTGAAAAAAACAGGTGGAGCATGGACTATTCTTGAAAAATCGAGAAACGCTGTTATGGAAAGCAATGGCGGAGGGATGATGGGTGATCCTTATGGAGAAACTAAAATAGAAAAAGGAATTCTGATTATTTCCCAAAACGGCGGAAGCAGCTGGAAATGGGATGTTACAGATAAATATAGATTTCAGAACGGGAATTTTGAGCTCATAGGAACCTCCTCCATTTCCGGAAGACCTGGTGATTACTGGAAAGAGATAGATTTTAACCTTTCAACAGGACAGCTTAATTATTCAAAAGAGGTAGAAAATACTGCGGAATATGGTAAGTCTTTAAAAGAAACTTATATTAAAAAAGGGCTGAAGATCAATCTGCAGAACAGAAATCAGGAAAAGCAGCAAAAAATAGTTCTTCCGAAAACAAAAGAAGAGGTTTATTTTTAATCTTTGGCTAAAGCCAATTTTGAATTTGTATTTTTAGTAAACGGGTTAAAATACGTTTCTATTGAATAGTATGTATTGAATTATTGAGCTTAATGATCATCAAATTCATTATTCTTCAACAGTTCGGCTAAGACTTTTTTGGCTCGCATTACTCTTACTTTAGTATTGGCAACGGAGATTCCCAGCTCTTCAGCAATTTCTTTGATGCTTTTTTCTTCAAAAAATCTCAGCTTGATAATGTCCTGATAATTGGCATCCAGAGATTCTATGGTTTTGATGATTTTCTTTTGTTCTTCTTCAGAAATCAGAAGCTCTTCAGGTGATTTTGCATATTGGTTTTTGACTTCATCAAGGTTTTCAACAGCGTCTTCGTTATCCCGATTCTTCTTTCTCCAGAAATCAATAACAGTATTTTGGGCAATGGTCAATATCCAGGTCTTGAACTGAAAATGAGGATCAAACATATCCAGTTTTGACAATACTTTTGAAAAAACATTGACGGTAATTTCATCCGCATCATTTTCATCTCTTACCTTTTTCATGACAAAAGAGAAAACATCTACCCAAAAAATATTGATGAGTTTAGTCTGGGCCTTCTGATCTTTATCTTTGGCCTTCTGGATGAGCAGGAATAGCTGTTCGTCGTTCATTAATAACAAATATAGATTATTTGGGGTGAAAAACAAAGGAGTAAAAGGGCAAAAATGTGAACTTGTTCAATTCTCAAAGTTAACAAAGATTTTCATGATTTATGACTTTCTTTTCCCTACATTTTTGCTATTCCGCTTTTACCCTTAATACTTATGAATTTACTATCTTTGCATCTTAAAATTTTAAAGTTAAAAATCAATGAATTCCTTTATAGAAGAACTAAAGTGGCGTGGTTTGTTTGCCGATATGATGCCAGGAACCGATGAACAACTGAATAAAGAGGTAACTACTGCATATATTGGTTTTGATCCTACTGCCGATTCTTTACATATCGGAAGTCTTATCCAGATAAAAATTTTAGCGCACTTCCAGCTTCATGGCCACAAGCCGATTGCATTAGTGGGAGGTGCAACGGGAATGATTGGTGATCCGTCCGGAAAATCTGCTGAAAGAAATCTTTTGGATGAAGAAACTCTTTTACACTATGTTGACTGTTTAAAAAATCAGCTTTCGAAATTCTTAAACTTCGAAGGAAACGAGCCTAACAAAGCTGAGCTGGTAAATAACTACGACTGGATGAAGAATATTTCTTTCCTTGATTTTGCTAAAAATGTAGGAAAAAATATCACAGTCAACTATATGATGGCTAAAGATTCTGTAAAGAAAAGGTTTTCTGGAGAGTCAGGGGCAGACGGAATGAGTTTTACAGAATTTACGTACCAGCTCATCCAGGGATATGATTTCCTCCACTTATACCAAAACAATAATGTAAAGCTGCAGATGGGAGGTTCAGACCAGTGGGGAAATATCACTACAGGTACAGAATTGATCCGTAGAAAAGCTCAGGGTGAAGCATTTGCATTAACGGTTCCTTTGATTACCAAAGCAGACGGCTCCAAATTCGGGAAGTCTGAAAGTGGAGAAAATTACTGGCTGGATAAAAAGAAAACTTCTCCTTACAAATTCTACCAGTTCTGGCTGAATGCTACTGATGAAGATGCTGAGAGATTCATTAAGTTCTACACTTTCTTAGGAAAAGAGGAAATTGAAGCTTTAATTGAAGAGCACAAAACAGCGGCACACGAAAGAAAACTACAAAAGAAACTGGCTGAAGAAGTAACAGTTTGGGTACATGGAAGAGAAGAGTATGAGAAAGCACTGAAAGCTTCTGAAATCCTTTTCGGACGTTCTACTGCTGAAGATCTTGTAAGTCTTGATGAGGAAACATTCCTTGAAGTTTTTGATGGAGTTCCTCAGAAAGAAATTGCAAAAGCTGATGTTTTAGGAGTGAATATTGTTGATCTTCTTTCTGAAAAGTCAGGGTTCTTAAAATCTAAGAGTGAAGCTCAAAGAGAGATTAAAGGAAATGCAATCTCTGTCAACAAGCAAAAAGTAAATGATACTTTTACAGCTAATGAAACGGATCTTATCGATGGTAAGTTCTTATTATTACAAAAAGGTAAAAAAAGCTACTTTATTGTAAGAGCAAATTAGTAAAAGATATATATAAAAACGGGCGCTGAGATGAATCTCAGCGCCCGTTTTATGTCCTAAAATAATTTAATATTAAAATGTATAGCTTGTAGAAGCCGACAAATACTGTCCGCTGGAAGTCCCCTCTTTCTTCAGTTCTCCGTCTACCCAGATCTGAACTTTCAAAGTTGCAGAAGCATCCGGTCCGACAGCGTTTACTCCAACGGTGGCATTGTATGCTCCCGGTTCTGATGTTACCTCAGGGCTGCTCCATGTTGTTCCGCTAAGACTTGTTGCAGTGGTAGGATTACCGTCAATTCCATAAACCGCTACCTCAATATTACTACCTGAAGAAGCGATTGCTTTAAAAACCACTTTATGACTTTTTCCTGCTCCATTCTCATTGTCATCGTTATCTTTACTGCATGAAGCCGTAAATCCAATAAGCATTGCTGCTATTACTGCAACAAATGCTCCTCTTAACAGCTGATTCATTCTCATTTTTTTCATAATCTTTTTGTTTAAATTTTAGTTACTATATTGAATATTCTATGATTCATGATTTGATGTTTGCAAAGCTATGAGCATCACGTACGTCTATCAATCCTGAAAAACCAGTAATTTTTTCTACCTAAATTCAGGTATTTTTTATGCTAAAATTTTTAATTAAATTGAACGTTTTAAAAAAACAATTTTACAGAATTGATCCATAATGAAGAGATTACTTGTCCTGTTAAGTCTATTTTTATCTTTTACTTTACAATCCCAACAAATCATTCCGCTTAATGAGAAAGCTTATATAGACAGCTTACAAAACATTACAAAAGGAAATCATTCCGATCCTTCAAAAGCAACGGCCTCTTTTCTTTTATCAAATTATTACAGGAACAGTGATTCGGTTTTGAGTAAAAAATATCTTGCAAAAGGGAAAATACTGGCTCAAAACAATCCTTTTATTTCGGCAAAATATTATTATTACGAAGGACAGTATAATCTGGACAGGAATAAAAACAAAGCTGCTGTTTCTTATCAGCAGGCTATTCAATTTTTATCAAAATTTAAAAATGAAGAATCCGATTTTCTTCAGGCTCTTGCCTGGTACAGCTACGGAGTCTCTCAAAAGGATAAAGAGGGGTATATTCCGTTAGTTAAAATCATGCTTGAAAAGAGTATTCCATTGGTTGAAAAATATAAGAACAGCAGAAACCTGGGATTCCTGTATACTCAGCTTGCAGTTATTCTTACTTATAATGCCCAGTTTAAAAAAGCTGAAGGTTATAATAACAAAGCCCTTGAAATTCTTGAAAAACAATATCCGAATTCTGCGGAGCTATTTTTTACCTATCTCAATTCTGCCAACAATTTTTGTTATCAGGCCAATGGAGACCAGGCTGAAAAGTATTTGAATAAAGCCGAAAAGCTTGTCAGGACATATCCTGAATCCTCATCCAATGCTTTTTATTATTACAGCAAAACCCTGTTGTATATTACCCGGCAGAAAAATGAGGAAGCTCTTCCTGTGATAGAAAAAGGAATATTGTATACCAGAAAGTACAATCAGAATCTTCTGGCTCAAATGTTTTATTTCAACAAGTTTGACATTTTAAAGAAACTTAAAAGATATAAAGAAGCTAAGACTACCCTGAAAGATGTTTTAACGGAAAAATCTCTGGCTATTGATCTTAATAACAGAAAAACTTTTTATAAGCAGCTTTCCTTGCTTAATGAAGAACTGGGAGATACTAAAGAAGCGCTCCTGTGGGAACAAAGATATTCCAAACTCAACGATAGTTTGAATACAGAAAATGTAAAGCTTGAAATCAACAAACTCGAAACTAAATTCAATACTGCTGAAAAAGAAAGGAAAATAGCAACTTTAAATGCTGAAAAGAATCAAAAAGATCTGGAAGTCAACAAAAAGAATTCTTATTTGTGGGGAATGGGTCTTGTTTTACTGCTGGCGTTAAGTCTTCTGATCTTCCTGTTTATTATTTTCAGAAAAAACAAAAAAATAAATGAACAGAGAATCAATGATATTAAGCAAAAGGAAGAATTATCGTTAACCAAAGCCATTCTTGATGGCGAAGAAAGGGAAAGAGAACGTATTGCAAGAGACCTTCATGATGGTCTGGGAGGAATGCTTGCCGGCGTAAAGATCAACTTTTCTACGTGGTCTTCCTGTCATTTAAACCCTGAAAAAGATCGGGAGTTTTATAAGATACTGGGGCAGCTGGACAGCTCTGTAAGTGAACTCCGTCATGTAGCGAGAAATTTAATGCCAGAATCATTGCTTAATTTTGGTTTGGAAACCGCGATACTCGACCTGTGTGAATTTTACAAGAGAAAAAACCTGGAAATTGATTTTCAGGCTATTGATATTGACAAAGCATTACCTTTAAATATCCAGCTTAATATTTACAGGATTGTACAGGAGTTACTGGCCAATGCTGTAAAACACGCCGAAGCCAGCAGTATTCTGCTTCAATGCTCCCAATCCGGCGAGAATTTTCTGATCACGATTGAAGATAACGGAAAAGGATTTGATAAAAATATAGAAAATACCTCCAAAAGTATGGGACTTCGTAATCTGAAAAACAGAGTCAACTACCTGAAAGGAAAAATGGAAATCAATTCTGATGATCAAGGAACAGCAATTAATATAGAACTTAACATCCATGGAGAATGAAAAAATAAATATTGTCATCGTAGATGATCATCCCATTGTCATTGAAGGATTAAGAATGATGCTGAGAAGCCAGCCTTTCTTCAATGTCGCAGGAAGTTTTGCATCCGGTGCAGAAACACTGAGTTTTATCCGGTCTGAAATGGTAGATATTGTTCTTCTGGACATTACGCTCCCAGATTCCAACGGAACAGAACTCTGCCGAGAAATCAAAAAAATATCGCCAAGCACCTCTGTCATAATGTTCAGTAACCGTTCAGAACGAAGCATTATTATGCAGTCTATACAAAACGGAGCAAGCGGTTACCTTCTCAAAAATACTTCCATTGATGATCTTGTGATAGGTATCAGAGGAGCTCTTTCGGGAGATATTGTTTTCTGCAATGAAACCAAACAGATTATCAGTCTTCCTTCTCAGACTACCCTTCCTATTCCAAGACTGACTAAAAGGGAAAAACAAATTCTACAGATGGTAGCACAGGGAAAAACAAGTAATGTAATTGCTGAAGAACTTTTTTTAAGTCCTCTTACCGTGGACACTCACCGTAAGAATCTGCTACAGAAATTTCAGGCAAAGAACTCAACAGAATTGATTAACCTCGCAGTACAGCAACGTATGATTGAAGAATAAAAAAACCGCTTTAAAAGCGGTTTTTTATATATTGTTAAAGTAATTTAAGGTTCTAAGAAGCTATAATCAATAGAAGCAACCAATACCCCTTTACCTTTCTTCTTCACTGTTCTTGCTATCTCACCATCAATATAAAGATTGATTGTCAATTCAGAATTATCATCCGGCATTGATGCATTCGCATCAAGATTAAGCTGTGCCTGGCTGGAATTCACAAAGAATTCTCCACTTGTCCATGGTGAAGTTACAGGAGACTGCGGAGTATTGTATATGGTATTCTGAGCTGTACCTACCTGTGTTACAACACTTATAATGTTTCCTCCGGCAGTGGTCTTCACTTCGAATTGAACCACATGATCCTGAAATTCTTCATCATCATCTTTTTTACAAGAATTAACAACGGTGATTACAGAAAATAATAAAACGAATAAAAAAGAAAGTCTAAGTAAACTTTTTGAATTGTAAAATTGCTTCATTTCTCCAAATAGATTTTTTAATGTTTCAAATATAAGTTTTTTATTAATATAAAAATAACTTTTATGAAAAATTTCCAATAAAGATTTCCAAATAATATCAAATCAATAAAAACAGAAAGACCCGGAAATATTCAAAAATATACTCCAAATAATTAATCATTACACATAAACCCTCGTGCAACAGAAGTTCATTGTATGAATAATAAAAGTTAAGATTCTGCAGGTAATTTAATTATCTTTGCTGTATGAATTTAGATTATCTAGTAAGAGAGCCGGAAAATATTACTTCCCAAACTCCCATTCTTTTTATGCTTCATGGCTACGGCAGCAATGAGCAGGATCTTTTCAGTTTTAGAGAAACTCTTCCCAATGACTGGATCATTGTAAGTTTCAGAGCTCCACATGATACTCAATTTGAAGGATATTCATGGTATGATATCAATTTTAATGATCCTGAAAATTTCATTGATGTTCCCCAAGCCAACGAATCTTTACATGCAGTTCTGGAAAGTATACTAAAGATTGTCAACCACTATGGGCTTACGGAAAGCAAAGCTCATCTTTGTGGCTTCAGCCAGGGTGGTATATTATGTTATGCTTTGGCTTTAAAACATCCTGAGCTTTTCAATCGTGTTGCCTGTATGAGCAGTTATCCTGAAGATAAAATTCTGGAGGGTATTGTAAAAGATAAAAAGAAACTGGAGGGGCTGCGTTTCTTCATTTCTCATGGTACGGATGATGCTGTGATCCCTCTGGAATGGGGAAGAAAAGCAGCTGATCTTCTTTATGATCTTAGCTGTTATTTCACGTTTAGAGAATATATGAGCGGGCATGGGGTTAACCAGAAGAATTATATGGATTTAATGGACTTCTTTTCAAAATAACCAAAACCATTTTGGAATAAATTCAATAAAAAACATTACTTCATTGTAACTTATATAAACATTCCAGCTTTTGGAATGTTTTTTTTATTATCATATAGATAAATTCAGTAAATTCAGTAAATGAAATTTAAATTGCTTTTACTGGGATTATTTCTAAGCATTTTTGTAAATGCTCAAAATACTTTTGAGTTAATTAATACTAAAAAAACAGTCATTCCTTTTCAGCTTATCAACAACCTTATCTTTATTCCTATTAATATCAACGGTGCTGAACTCACCTTTCTTCTGGATACGGGAGTTTCTGAAACCATCCTTTTCAGCCTGGAAAACAAAGAAGTGAAGCTAAGCAATGTTGAAAAAGTCAAATTTTCCGGGCTTGGGGGTAGTTTAAGTATTGATGGACTGAAGTCTGAGCGCAATATAGGCAAAATAGGTGATGGGATTATCAATACCTCCATGTCTCTTTATATCATTATTGATGAAGAATTTAATATTTCGCCTCACGTAGGAATTCCTGTAAATGGAGTGATTGGCTATCATTTTTTCAAAAATCATCCTATTTATATCGATTATTCATCCAAGAAAATAACTGTATTTGAAAATGCTGCTCTTTTAGAAAAGAAAATCAGAAAATTTGAAGAATTCCCCATTACCATTGAAAGAGACAAGCCCTATCTGTATGCAGGTGTAGAAATGACAAATGAAAAGAAAGACTCAAAACTGCTGATTGATCTTGGAAACAGTGATGCGATATGGCTCTTTCCCACACTAATTAAAAATTTTGTTTATAACAGACCTAATATTGATGATTTTCTTGGCCGTGGTTTCAATGGAGATATTTATGGTAAAAGAAGTCGTATTCATAATTTTTACCTTGGAAATTTTAAGTTTGAAAAGCCTCTCACTTCTATGCCGGATGAATTCTCTATACAACACGTCAATTTAGTAGAAAACAGGAAAGGCTCTATAGGCAGTGAAATTATGCGCAGGTTTACAGTCATTTTTGATTATCCTAACAAAAAGTTATATTTGAAAAGAAACAGATACTTTAATGATCCTTTTCACTTTAATATGAGCGGATTGGATTTCAAACAGGACGGGCTGGAATGGCAGCAAGACAGAATAAATATTGAAACCCAAAAAACGACAACCATAGTAAACGGTGCCTATAAAAATGCTTTTCAATATAAATTCAGTCTAAAACCTATATTTTCTATTGCCGGAGTAAGAAAAGATTCGCCGGCCTATGAAGCAGGTCTGAAAAAGGAAGACAGAATTCTAAGTATTAATGGAGATCCTACTTCCGAGATGACCCTTGAAAAAATTGTAGAGCTTATGAAATCTAATGAAGGTAGAACTATCAATATGCTCATTCAAAGGAAAAATGAAAAACTCACACTAAGTTTTACCCTTCAAGACCCTATTCCTTATCAAGAATAATAATATGAATACTGAAGAAACCACCTTAGACAGAATAAGAACCAGACCCAGATTTAAAATGTTTACTCATCTTACTAAGGAAGAGTATGCTGAAAATCTGAAAAAATATATGGAAGAGCATAAAGATGAGTTTTCAGGCAATATCAATAAAGAAGTGGCTACCATCTGGGTAAAAACAGAATATGATAATTACTGGAAACCCAGCCTTGCCTTACGGATAGAAATAGAAGATGAGCATACGACCATACGTGGAGTGTTCGGTCCCAGTTCTGCGGTGTGGACCTTCTTTATGTTCCTGTATTTTTCTTTTTCTATTCTTTGGATGACCTTTTTCACAATGTATTACGTAGAAAAGCAAATAAAAAGCGCCGAATACCCTTGGGCACTGAGCGCTTCTTTTATCATGTTATTTTTTATTCTTCTTACGTATATCGCTGCCAGATTTGGGCAACATAAAGGTAAAGAGGAAATGCTTAAACTTCGAAAGTTTGCTGAAGAATCTACTTTACAATTTGAAAAGAAAATTAATTAGACAGAGGTTCTACAGGCTTTTCATTTTGAATAGGAGCTGCTGCTTTTGCTGCTTTGATAGAATCTGCAACTTTTTCTCTGTTGCTTTGTTCTTTAAGCATCTTCGGAACGTCTGGTTCTAAAAGTTTCGTCAATTCTTCAACGGAAATATTGTTGGCATTAGGATCATCCAAAAGATTTCTCCATGGTTTTCTTCCTCCCCATTTATAATCTCCGAATACCATTACTGCTGTACCTCTGGCTTTAGTAGTAGCTCCACCGGGATTCAAAATCCAGGTATCTGCATAGGAATACAACCATTGGGCATCTTTTCTCAACAATCGTAAACATGAGTGTGAAGCAGGATATCCGGGAAGTGTATATTCATGCCACCCGATTCCGCCTATATTGTGAATATTAAAATTGTAAGGAAGTTTCCATTCGCTGCTTACAGTGGAAATAGCCAGTTTCTTTTTCCAGTTGGCAAAAGTAAGGCCTCTTGTAGTCTGGGCTGCTTTTTTACCCATACTTGTTGGTCCCCATTTTACAAGACTTCCATTAGAGTATACCGCAAAAGCCTGTATAGGATATGAGAAAATGACAAACTTTTTCACTCCGCTTAACACATCCAGTTGCATTGGAAACGGTGAATAGGCCATCAGCGTGGTATCTATTTTTGCAGGAACTACCAAGGTGTCGGCATTCCATTTACTTTTAGAATCCAATCTGTTTAAGGCTAAAATAGCTGTTCTTTCTTCCACACTATATTTCTTGCTGAATTCTGCGTAAACAGAATCACGCATCTTTTTATCTTTGGGAAGAACAAAGGCATTATAAAAGCCATTCTCCTGCATAACAGGCGGAACAGATTCTTTTTTAACGACAGGAACAGAATCTTTCTTTAGAGAATCCTTTTCTACCTCCGCAACTTCCGAAGAAGAAACTGTATCTTTAAAAGTATCACTTATTTTTTCTATTTCCTTTTTACAGGAAACCAGAAAAAAAGCACATAAACAGATATAAAAAAAGGATTTTTTCACAGATATGTTTTTCATAAATAAATCGGCCATTTAGTTTGGCTACCCAGTACAAATATCAGACCTAAATTTGAATCCTAAAAGACATTCTTAAAAATACCGTAAAAAAACGGAGGCTTTATTACTGTAAATGAGGAGTTATAGTTGAAAAGCCCAAAGAAAAACATAATTACTTACTTAATTTTAAACCAAAACTTTACCTTCATCAAGAAATTTTCCACAAAAATATAAGTCTCAAAAGTAGGAGTAATAAATAAAAGAGCCTTCTAAAAATAGAAGACTCTTTTGCGATCCGGACGGGACTCGAACCCGCGACCTCCGCCGTGACAGGGCGGCATTCTAACCAGCTGAACTACCGGATCATTTTTTTAAGGTAGCATTTGCTTTTTAACTGGTGCAAATATATAGATTTTTTTAACTTTTCCAAAGAAACGTATTTCTTTTCTTTCAAAGTTATTGTTAAGATACAGATTGTCAAAGATAAAAAAATTAATATAGAGCTGTACTTAATACTCTTCTGCCCTATTTTACTTAGAAAATTTAAGAAAGTCGATTATAAAAAACACACAAAACCAACATTCTTGTTACTTTAAATTCTAAGATAACCCTTTATCTATAATTTGTACATACAATAGATTCTTTCTCTTGATCATTTATTCTGTTTGTTCGATGACTTCAACAAATTTTTTACACAAAATGGATTTATCATAAACTGTTTCAGCCAGTTTCCTTGCATTCTGTCCCATTTCCTTTACCAATTCGGGATTGTCTTTCAGATAGAGTACTTTTTGTGCAAGTTCTTCCGGACGGTTTGGGTTTACATAAAATCCGCAATGATATTTTTCGGCTATATCTTTCGTCCAGCCGGCAGAGTTTACAATAATTGGTTTTCCTGCAGACAACGAATCGAAAAGCTTGTTTGGAGAGTTGGTATACAAAATAGGAATATCCAAAAAGGAAATCATCGAAACATCCGAAAAATTGACAATCTCAGATACGTCAGTCATAGGGAACTTTCCGAGAAATTTCACATTTTTAAGATTACTTTTTTCTACTTCTTCTATTAAATCTTTTTCGGTAGAACCTCCTCCTACAAACAAAAATTCTATATCTTCTCTATTGTTTAATAATTTGGCGGATTCAATAATTGTCTGAGCCCCATTTGCCAATCCCAAAGAACCAAAGTGAACTATTTTGAAGGAATCTTTTTTTAAGCCGAGCTTTTCCATCAGTTGATCATTTTTTCCCCTAGGCCAGAATTCGTCCATTTTAGCCATATTAGGAATCATGGATGTTTTTTCTTTAGGAATATACTTTACAACTCCAGCCTGCATACCCGGAGAAAGAGCAATAACACGGGAAGCATTTTTATAAATCACTTTTTCCAGCAGACGAGTCGTTTTTATTGTCCAACTATTTTTTATGGCTCCCATCTGTATTGGCACCTCCGGCCAGAGGTCTCTTACTTCAAAAACAAAAGGCTTCTTTTTAAACCACTTTAATATAAGTGCCGGAATACCTATTGTAAGAGGAGTAGATGTAGCAATTACCAAATCGATATCTTTCTGTTTCATTCCTACTACAGATGATTTGTACATAAATTTCAAGAAGGCCTTTAACCTTCTGGAAACACTCATATTCTGGTCGTAGTCTTCTTTTATATAAACGACTTCAATACCATCAATTTCTACAATTTTAATATCCTCTGAAAATTTGGATGATGAGGTGAGCATAGTAACTTTATGCCCGTTTTTAATAAGTTCTTGTGCCAGCCAGTACGATCTTGTTCCTCCTGGCTCCTGAGGAGTTACGAAATATTGGTGGATGTATAATATATTCATTATTTTTTTTCTATATATAATTGTTGATATACTTCAGCTATTCTCTTCCAGTCATGATTTTTTAACAATTGTTCCATATCAAAACTATAATGATCTCGTTTTTGGATTAACCGTTCAAGCCCTCGTTCGATTGCAGAAACAGAAGTGTCCTCCACTTTTTCTCCAATAGAATCATCATAAAAACCGTCGATCCCTTCATTTTGCGTGTACATCACCGGTAAACCTTGCAAAAGTGCTTCTATATAGACCAAGCCAAAGGTTTCTGCTTTGGAAGGCATTGTAAAGAAATCGCTTCGTTCGTAATAGGATTTTAGAACAGGCAGACTGTCTACTTTTCCTACAAACTCAAAGGAATGATCATTTTTAATGGAATCCAGGATTCTTTTCTCGTCATTTCCTCCCCCTCCAATCAGTGTTAATTTTATTTTATTCTGAATTTTGTGATTATGATTCTTAACAGCATTAATAAGGTTAAAAACATTTTTGCCCTTATTGAATTTCCCTATATAAAGCAGCTTAATGTTTTTTTCATTCTCAACAATTTTCCTGTTTATAACCTTTGATTCTATCCAGAAAGGGTCTACACCATTTGGGATCACCATTAGTTTTTGCTGTATATCGCTCATGATATGAGACAAGCGGGGATCTTCAAGCATTCTTTTTTTATAGACTGCCGAAATGGTTATGATCTTATTTGCATTCTGAAGTATTTTTTGTCCGTAGCCTCTTTCGTGCAGAAAATACTTCAAAAACACGTTAAGATCTGTATTTCGTACTGCTAATATGTATGGAATATTATATTTTTTATGAAGCTCATAGGCCACCCCACCATCGCTGTACCAGGTGTGAGCATGAATAAATCTGACGGTCTTGAGGTCTATTTTTGCTTCAATGTCCTGTACTATTTTTTTAATTTTTCTTTTATACAAAATCCGATCTGCATATTTTGATAAAATATGGCTATAGATAATTTGAGAGCGGGTATTTTTAAAATCTATTTTATTTTTCCCTATTCTGGAAGATTCTCGAAATGGATTATATACAATCTGCTCTAGCCCGTTATTATCCAGCTCCCTCACCAAATTTTTATAAACTGTAGATCCTGAGTAATCGTTTGTAATGTGAAGTATCATTATGGATAAATTGAATTAAACTGCAGCTCTAAAGAAGAGTTGCTAATTTTATTACTGTAATTCGAAAGGTTTTTTTCGACTAAAGGATATAAACTTGCATCAAAATAGATAAGTTTCATCCAGCCATCCGATATTTTCCATCCTGTATTCTGCACACTTGGATCTGTAGTACCATCTACATTATCGGCAATACTGTTCCCTTTAAGAATCTTAAGCTTTAAGGTATTGCATAAATAATTGAAATTAAAGTCAGCCCAATTGGCATTTCCCAATTCTTTTGCCTTTATTAAATATAAAACAACATGATTTCCATGTGACACATCCTGTACAACCGGTTTATAATTCTTAATTTTCTGTAACGCCTTACAAAAAGTATCAGGATATGTACTGTTCCACGTATAATACAAAACGCTACCTGCGCTCTTATTTAAAACCAACGCTTTTTTTAGCTGCTGATCAAACTGATTTACAAATAAGGCATATGAATTTTTATCAGATTCGTCATACTTCATCAGATAGAGTGCAACAACAGCCCAGTTTGCTCCTGTATGAAGCCTCTGATGAAACAATAATGAATAATCTCCATATTGGCTGAAGCTTCTGGCTTTCCATTTATCGAAGGAGTATTTTAAACCACTTTCTATCGCTGGTTGATAATTCGTATACAATTTATTCTTAGCTAGAATATCCAAAAACTCACCAATATATCTGAAAAAATATCCTTCCGAAATTAAATGCTCCTTTCCGTTCGCTACTGCATTCTGATTTCCTTTTGCGACATTCATCACCCAGCCATTCTTTTGGTACGAGGTATTTGAATTCGTATCAATCAGGATTGGTTTTATGACAGAAATATTAGTATCAATATATTTTTTATCTTTTGTTTTAAGATACATATTGTTATTTGCATTGATAAAATATCCTAATGCCATGAAATCATAAGTATTTTTACTCTTCGATGACAGTTCCATTTTCTGCAAACCATAACTTTTGGATGCCTGCATATCTGCATTATACCTGCTTACTCTGTTTTGCTGAGCAAAAGAAAAGCTAAATAATAATAACGCACTAAGCTTTATAAAATCACTTAAATATTTCATAATTATTAATATTATAATTTTGAATCAGATTCTGTAACTGCTTATCGTTACCTCCATCTGCAACGTTTTCCTGACTTAACTTAAAGAGTGAATTTTTATTTTCAATGGGAATTAGGTTTGAAAAATAATCGGATTTCACTGTCTTTGTCTTATTCAACTGAGCCATAATATTCAGCCAGACATCATCTGCCATAAAACATAAGCTGACAAATGCATCTTTATTTACAACTTCTTCACTAAAAAAATTACTTTTATATAAAGTTCCTCCCCCACTTGTGTGAAATAGATCAAATGTCGGTCCACAATTTCCGAAGACTTTTTTCCATTTTGAATATTTGCTTATGGTATTATCATCATTTCTAATAACCTTATGTGCTCTGTGGCAACAAATTGTATCGGGAAATTTCTTATGTAAATCCATTAAGTCTTTGATGATATTCGACGGATAAAAAATATCATCATCTATGGTTATAATAATGTCGTTTTGATATTCCTTAAAGGCATAGTAATACTTTTTATGAGACCTTAAATCTTCCTCTACAAATATTATTTCTAATTGCTTCTTATTATAGTAATCCAGAAGATTATCCGGTATATCTTTCAACTCATTCGGAAATTGATCTTTTGCCAGATACAATACAATTTTGTTTGGCAGCAGACTTTGTCGTAACATACATTCTACAACCATCCATAATTTGGATATTCTTCCCGGAAATGTTGTGAGTGATACGATAATATTTTCCTTATTAACTAATTGCAACCTTGAATCTTTTTTTGTAAGATTAAGATACAATGGTAATATCAGATTGCTTAGTTTTCTAATAATAAACCGAAATAATGATTCGATCTTATTTTCTTTAGATCTTAATGAAGAATAAACCCTATCTAAAAAATCAATTATCATTTTATATTTTTATTTTTGATCATGCTACTTTGCTTAGCAACAACATTATTAACACCTAATCCAATAAAAAACAACAACAAATACATGTTCAAATTCGCTAACCCTTTAAAATTTAAAACAATAATCCAAGATAATACGATTAAACAAAATGCTTTGAAGATCCACGAAGGGCTTTTTTTTGACAGTAAATAACATAAGTATGCCTGATACATCATATAAAGTACAGTGAATATTATCCCAAAATAGAAAATCATTCGAACATACCCTATATCTGATCCCATATAATATGAACCATTTGGGTTTTGCATCCTTCCATCTCCAATGATCCATGTTTTTAATGTCTTTGGAAATTTATACATACTTATAGACCCTTCAGTTGAAGAACTTGTAAGCTCTCCACTTTTTTGATAATTAATAAATAATTCAAAAACAAAATTAAAAACTCTGTCAATACGCTCTTGATTTCCTATTGAAATCATTATTGAATATAGTAACATTGTTAATACCAAAACTGATGGGATAACCTTATATATAAGTCTAAGGGTATTTCGGGGATCAATCAAAAGGTATAAAACTAATCCCAAGCAAATAGCAACGAAAAATGTTCTTCCTGTCATCAATCCAGCAATTATGATTAACACAAAGGATATTATATAAATTGTTTTCCTTTTGTATAAATCGGTTTTTAAATAGGGAAGAATAATAGCTATGAAAAAAGCAACAGCATATTTTATTACACCAGTAAAAAAAGCGCTTCCAACACCTATTAATCTTTTTTCAACCTGTCCTAATCTACTTGTTAAACCCTGACTTGCATTTTGAGATAATAAAGAAGTATAGGCGTCAAATATAGGTGGAACAAAAAAGAAAACCAACGAAATAATAGCCTGTAACGCTGCAATGATAACAATTGAATCTAATAAATTATTAACAATTTTATTCTTATTAATTTTATATAAAATATAAATGATAAGATAAGCTGGAAAAAAATACAAAAAGATATCAAAATGATCTTTAAAATAGTAAAGATCAAGTGAACTATAGTTCCAGTTCTGAACAATTAGTATTACAATTAAAATTAATAATGAAGCAAAATAAAATAAGCTGAGATTTTTAATCCTAAAAACTAATTTTCTGTATGGAATATCCATGAAAATAAATCCTAACCCCAATATTTGAATAATTCTATCTGTTGGGATAGGGAAAAATTTCATATATATAGGATATATATAGCAAAATAATAATACATATAAGAATATTTTATATTTCATTTATTTTACTGAATAATTTTTGAATTTTTTCTAATATGATTTAAGATTATAGTTTTCTTAAGAGAATTAGGTATTCTATTATTAAAAAAATCCTGTGTTATAAAATAAAACAGACTAGAAAAACTATATTTATCTAATGATAGATAATAACAAATTATAAAATTTGTAAGCTGATTTCTAAATAATAATTCACTTCTATCTTGAAAAACTTTTAATTGTTTGATTTCGTTAATTGTTATTTTAGAAGGAATTTTATAATTTCCTTTAGTATTTTTACTAATAAAAAACTCTATATGATCTTTTATTATTCTACTTTTATTTGTTCTCTGTAATTGCTTTTTATTACTAGTAATTTGATTATCTGTTATTCTATATTTTAATAATATATCTTCAAGATTACCAATCTTTCCTATCTTAATAATAGTATTCCACAACTCATAATCTTGAGTCACTAAAAAGTCCTCATTATAGCGTACTCCCATTTCAAAAAAGACCTCTCTCCGAATGATAGCAGTAGGATGTGGTAATGGAGGATAGAGTGGACTGGGAATAACAAATTTTTCCAAAATTTTTATCGAATCCGTCTCAATTTCTAAGAGCTCACTTGTATTACCAAATTTTTCAATACTACCGCCTGAAGCTAAAATGTCTTCATTTGAGTTCATAAAGGCTATTTGCTTTTCAAACCTATCTTTTAAAGAAATATCATCAGCATCCATTCTGATAATATATTGCCCCTTAGACATGCTGATCGCTTTATTTAGTGACTTTGTTAAACCTATATTGGATTCATTAATAATGAAAATAACTCTGTTATCACTTTCACAAACTGAATGTATATATTCTTTTAATTCAATATTATCAGGTTTATCTAATACTATTAAAAACTCAAAGTCTTTAAAAGTCTGATGAATAATGGATTCGATTGATTCCTTAACCCAATCAATCTTTTCATTATAAACAGACATTATTACACTTGCACTAACCATACTATTTTTTTTCAATCTTTTTTGCAGGTACTCCTGCTACTATAGAGTTCTCTTCTACATCAGTAAGAACTAGCGAACCGGCACCGATGATGGCATTATTTCCAATTGTCACATTACCTATTATTATACTATTAGGATATATCGTTACATTATCACCTAAGGTTGGATATTTACTGGTCTTATAGTTTGCCGTATCTTTAGATCCAATAGTAACATTTTGATATATAGTACAATTATTTCCTAAAACAACTTTCTGACCTATCACAATTCCTATTGGGTGAGGAAAGTTTGTTTTTTGTTTTTTTATATACTTAAGACCTACTGTAATGTGATTATTAACAAAAATTCTTACATTATTAAGGCAAAATATACTATAAAATAAGTTGTACACATATTGGTACAGTTTTATTAAATTTCTATATAACTTCTTCATATTAAATTAGTTTTTCTTTTTTACAGATAATATATCTATAGAAAGTATCAACAAAAAACGATAATAAATAAACACCAACAAACACATATATGTTGAAGTCTACTTTTAGAATAGTTTTAAGTAATAAGTAAACTAGAATATATATGAAACTTGATATAATCATACTATAAAGTACATGTCTGTCATATCCATAGACATTTAAACAATTTCTTCCTAACATTGTTCCGATGGAATATATAGGAACCATCACACTCATTAAAATCAAAACAGGATATGCATTTTTTATTTGATTATTTGAAAGAATATCAATAGCCATATTTCCAAAAGCTATATATAAAAGAGTCATAGCTATAGATATTACTGTAACGAATTTTAAAAGCTTTAAAAAGAATTTTTTATTTTTTTCCTTCGCTAGCTTTGGAAAAACCGTCTGACTAATTAAATCTATTACAGTATTTGCTATATTTAACAACTTTGAAATTAGATCAAATACGGCAACCTCATTAAAGCTAAGAACGTTTTTAATTAAAATAAGATTTAAATTTGATTTCAAAGAATTAGAGCCAAGTGCCAATCCCATTATATAGGAACTTTTTATATGATAAATAGTCTCTTTAAATGAGGGCTTTATTAGTCTTATTCCGTCTTTATAAAGAATATAAAGGGAACAAATAATTCCAACGAGTGAACCTGCCAAATTTATTATAGGAAAAAGTACATAGTCACTTTTTGATTTGATAAAAATAAAAATACAAATAAAGAAAATCACCCTGCTGACAAGAGTAATCATCGTTATATATTTCATTTTTTCAACTCCCTGAAAATAATATATTGGAAAAAAAACTTCAAATAATCCTAGCCATAATAAAGTATATAAAAATAAAGAAAAGTGCTGATGAATATCATTTATATATATGCTCAACAAATACAAAATTAAAAGCGAAATAACAAAAAATAAAACTTTAGCAAAGTAAGTAGCTGATATTATCTCAGATATTCTTAATAAATTATCTCTATTTTGGGAAATTTCTCTGGTTGTCGTAATACTGAATCCAAAATTTACGAAAATAACAAAATATCCAACAACCGCCTGAGAATATATCAATAATCCATAGTTACTTTGACCTAAGGTTTTCAATAAATAAGGGTAAGTAAAAAGCGGTAAAAACAATGTTACAATTTTGATAATTGATAAATAAGAAAAATTCTTTACCAATCTTTCGTTGTTTTTAATTATGCTGATTAGCTTATTCATTTGTATAATCACTAAACCATTCAACAAATTTTGAAACGCCCGTTTCTATAGGTACAATACACTTATATCCTAATTCATTCAACAGAGTAGTGTCTGCCCAGGTTCTTACAACGTCTCCCGCCTGCATTGGCAGCATTTTTTTATTTGCTTTTAATCCTAAAGAATTTTCCATGCACTCAATAAAATATAATAATGATACAGGAGATCCATTTCCAATATTGAATAATTGATAAAAATCATCTTTATTAGGATGGTTAAGAGTTACGATAATTCCCTCTACAATATCATCGATATAGGTAAAATCTCTACTCATTTCTCCATTATTGAAAACCTTTATTTCTCTATTATTGGTCATAGCATCAGCAAATAGCATAGGTGCCATATCTGGTCTTCCCCAAGGTCCATATACTGTAAAAAATCGCAAACCAGAGGTTGGAAGTTTATATAAGTGACTATAAGTATGTGCCATTAATTCATTTGCTTTTTTAGTTGCAGCATACAAACTTACTGGCTGATCCACTTGATCGTTTTCACAAAACGGAATTTTATCGTTTTCACCATATACAGATGAACTTGAGGCATATACCAAATGTTTAATTTTATTGTGTCGGCAGCATTCTAATACATTTACAAAACCTACCAAATTACTGTCAACATAAGCCATTGGGTTTTCTAAGCTGTATCTAACGCCTGCCTGAGCTGCCAAATTAATTACATAGTCAAAATTTTGTACTTTAAAAAGATTTGGCAAATTTTCTCTATCCTCTAAATTCAAACGGATAAAACTAAATTTTGAAAATGTAGAGGATTCAACTAAATTATTTTCCTTTTCGGCTTCTGATCTATGAATACCTAATTCTTTTAAACGATCATATTTCAGGTTTATATCATAATAATCATTGATATTATCCAGACCTACAATGACATATCCAAGATTCAAAAGTTTTTTACATAAATGAAAACCAATAAATCCAGCGCAACCTGTTATTAATATTTTTTCCATTAGTTATTTCCAAATAAATCTCTAGTATACACCTTACTTTGAACATCTGATAGTTCAGTAGTATTACGGTTAGATATAATTACGTCACATTCTTCCTTAAACTTCACTAAATCTTTTACCACTTTGGAACCGAAAAAATATTCTTCCTTAAGAGCCGGTTCAAACACTTCAACTTCCACGCCTTTAGCTTTAATCCTTTTCATGACACCCTGTATGGCAGACGCTCTGAAATTGTCTGAGCCTGCTTTCATAATCAGACGGTAAACGCCTACTTTTTTTGGTTTTTTAGCAAGTACAGAATCTGCTATAAAGTCTTTACGGGTTCTGTTTGCATCTACAATTGCCTGAATAATATTATTAGGAACAGCATTATAATTTGCCAAAAGCTGTTTGGTATCTTTAGGCAGACAATATCCTCCGTAGCCAAAAGAAGGGTTATTATAATGTGAGCCAATTCTTGGATCCAGACCAACACCTTCTACAATCTGGCGGGTATCCAGTTCATGGATCTGTGCATAGCTGTCTAATTCGTTGAAATAAGCCACACGCAATGCTAAGTAGGTATTTGAAAACAATTTAATTGCCTCTGCTTCTGTAGGATTTGTAAATAAAACCGGAATATCTTTTTTTATGGCACCTTCTTTCAATAATTCTGCAAAAATTTTTGCGCGCTCACTCTGTTCCCCGACAATAATTCTGGAGGGATATAAATTATCATACAGGGCTTTGCCTTCTCTTAAAAATTCAGGAGAAAACACCACATTATTTATATTTAGTCTGCTTTTTAAATCTACAGTATAACCCACCGGAACCGTAGATTTAATAATAATTACAGCTTCAGAATTATATTCTGCAATTTCATTTATTACATTTTCAACACTGCTTGTATCGAAATAATTTGTTGTAGGATCATAATCTGTTGGTGTGGCAACAATAATATATTCAGCTTTATCATAAGCTTCCTTTCTATCTAAAGTAGCTTTAAAATTAAGATGTTTCGTACTTAAAAATGTACTGATCTCTTCATCCTCTATAGGGGATTTTTTAGAATTAAGCAATTCTACTCTTTCCTGAACAATATCTAAAGCTACAACTTCATTATGTTGCGCCAATAAGATGGCATTAGACAAACCTACATATCCTGTTCCTACTACTGCTATTTTCATTTTCTAATTTCTTTTTATAAACGATTATCGTATTTCTCTAAAATTCCTTTAACATCATATATCACCCCACCTTCTTTTAAATAACTGGAAAGATCAATATTCAGGAATTCATCATGAGAAACTGTGAGAACAACTGCATCAAACTTCCCTTTGACATCTTCCACAGAATTTGTAGATTTAATGCCATATTCATGCATCACTTCTTCCGGATTCGCCCATGGATCATACGTTGTTACGTTGATAGAATAGTCTTCCAGTGCATTAATAACATCTGCAGCTTTCGTATTTCTTACATCCGGACAGTTTTCCTTAAAGGTGATTCCAAGATTCAGCACTTTGGCATCCGGAATGTTGATTCTTTTCTTAATCATCGTTTTTACCACCTCGGAAGCTACAAACTGTCCCATAGAATCATTCAGTCTTCTTGCTGTAAGGATAAGCTCAGAATAATATCCTACATCCTGTGCTTTCTGGGCAAGATAAAAAGGATCTACCCCAATGCAGTGCCCTCCTACTAATCCGGGCTTGAATTTCAGGAAATTCCATTTCGTTCCTGCAGCTTCCAAAACGGCATTTGTATCGATATTCAAGAGATTAAATATCTTTGCAAGCTCATTTACAAATGCAATATTGATATCACGCTGTGAATTTTCGATTACTTTTGATGCTTCAGCTACTTTGATGGTTGGTGCCAGATGGGTACCCGCTGCAATTACAGATTTATATAACTCGTCTACTTTTTTACCGATTTCCGGTGTAGAACCTGAAGTTACCTTTAAAATTTTCTCTACTGTACGTTCCTTATCTCCTGGGTTGATTCTTTCAGGAGAATATCCTGCAAAAAAATCTTCGTTAAATTTCAATCCCGAAACTTTTTCTAGTACAGGAATGCATTCTTCCTCTGTAACTCCGGGATAAACAGTAGATTCATAAATAACAATATCCCCTTTTTTCAATACCTTCCCTACTGTTTCAGACGCTTTATATAAAGGCGTTAGATCTGGACGGTTATGTTTGTCTACCGGTGTAGGAACAGTTACAATATAGATGTTAGCCTCTTTAATATCTTCAAGATCAGATGAGCAAAGCAAACCTTTTGATGAACCTGAAAATGGGTTCTCTTTTACTAAAACCGGCTGCAATACGTCATCTTCTACCTCCAAAGTAGAATCTTTTCCGCTGTTAAGTTCTGCAATTCTGGCGTGATTGATATCAAAACCAACGACCGCGTATTTTGTTGCAAATAAACGGGCCAGAGGTAATCCTACATACCCCAGTCCGATTACCCCAATTTTATTCTGTATATTCATATTATATGTGATGTTCTTACTTTATTTTAATGTATATTTTTGAAGATAAATGGATTATTTATTAAAAAGCTTTTGCCACCAGTTTTTCTTCTTATCAGCCGTATACCCGTAACCGTAACCATAGTTGTAACCGTAGCCATATCCTCCTACATTTTTAGCAACATCATTAATTACAAAAGACATGTTTTTTATTTTTGATTCTTTTACGAGTTTATTTGCAAACTCTATTAATATTCTTCTTGATACTCCTGATCTTACAACATATAGAGAAGCATCGGCTGTATCTGAAATACTCAACGTATCTGAAACAAGCATCAGAGGAGCCGAATCAATCACAATATATTCGTAACGGGAGGACATCTCACTGATAAGCTTCTGATAACGACCGTTGGAAAGAAGTTCCTGAGGATTTGGAGGGATAGATCCCGCATAAATTACATCACATTCAGGATTGGTATCGGAAATATGTATAAGATCTTCTATATCTGTTGTCTCATCATATAAATATTCCGTAAGACCAGCATTCTTAACACGCTCATCATCATATCTCTGTATCTGCGGATTTCTAACATCCGAACCAATTAGTAATGATCTTCCGTTTTTACTTCCCAATGTCAGAGCGAGATTCACTGAAACCAATGTTTTTCCTTCTCCTTTCACTGAAGAAGTTACCAATATAACTTTCGCCGAGTCTTTCTTAGGAAGGAGAAATTTAAGATTGGAAACCAATATTCTGAATGCTTCAGCCAATTCTGAAAAATCATTTTTCTGTACAAGGTGAAGCTGATTATCTTTAAGAGCAGGAATATCTGCCAATACACCAAGAGATGAATTTTCTGAAATATCTGTACGGTTGTAGATTTTATCATCCCACATAAAGAAAAGATAAAGTACCCCAGCAGGTAAAAGCAATCCTAATATAAGTGCAGCCAAAAGAATTATAATCTTCTTTGGAGAAACAGGCCCATCAATCGTATAAGCAGGATTTACAATTTTAGCTTTAGGAACATTAACAGAAAGATTGATCGCGTTTTCTTCTCTTTTCTGTAAAAGGAAAAGGAAAAGCTGTTCTTTAAGATTCTGCTGCCGTTCGATACCTCTGTAAACTTTCGATTGTCCGGGAACTTTTTCAATCATTCCTGTATTGGCAGAAATCTGACTGTTTATCTGCGCAATAGATGCCTGAATTGTAGCCTTTTGCTGGCTTATATTATCTCTTACAATTTCTTTCAATGAAGAAATTTCTTTATTCATTTCTATTACCGCAGGGTTCTCATTGGTTGCCTGCTTCAAAGTTTTGTTTCTACTGATAACAAGACTATTATATTGTGAAATTGTCTGTTCTAAAGAAGGGTTTAATCCTAAATTAGAAGGCATAAGTTGATTAGAACCCTTTGAAGCTTCAGATTGAAGAGAGTTAAGGAGATCCAGCTGCGTTTGCTGCTGAAGAAGTTGTTTTGTGTTGTCGGTCGTATTTTGAAGTGCTAACTGCGCCTGTGCCTGCAAGTCCACTATACGGTTACGGTTCTGAAAATCTTCTTTCTGATTTTCAACTCCGGAAAGATCACGCGAGATAACTTCTAATCGTTTATCAATAAATTCCTGAGTATTTTGAGCTTGTAAATTTTTATCTCTTAGCCCATCCAGATTATACTGTTTGGTTACTTCATTAAGAATGGCTTCTGATTTTTCAGGAACAGTTCCTATGATGCTAATGTCCATAAGCATCGCTTTCTGATCCGGAAGATCAACCTGAATCTTTTTTTCCAAAGATTTTACCTTCTCCAGAGGATTCCAAAACACAATTTTATATTTATCCTTAAAGATAAGTCCTGGAACTTTCTGAAGAACTACAGTTCCGAAATTAAGAGCCAGATTTTTATTGAAACTGCCTTTTACTGTTTTCTTATCTTTATCCTCTAAAACGAAATCATTTCCATTGACTTCCTTCACAAGATATTCGGATGAAACAAATTTCTTGATATCAGTTTTATAAGATATAATTTTGGCTTCGATAGGTATTTTTGTGAATAATTCAGAATCCCTTATTTCACCAGAATTATAATATTGTACATTGAGATTAAGGTTTTCGACAACCTTCATCAAAATAGGCCTGGAACTTACTACAGCAACCTCACTTTTAAGCTCATCTGCATTTCCCAAGCCAAGGCCAAGATTATCAAGATCGATCAAAGCACCACTTAGATCCGATTGTTTTTTATCAAATTTTAGAGTTGTGGTAGACTGATATTGAGGTATAGCATACCGAAGATATACAAAAGCTACGATTACAAATAATAATACAGATGCTATAAACCAAGGCCATTTGCCTAAATACTTTCCAATGATCTTTCTAAGATCTAAAGACTCTTCACTTTCCTGAAATTCTATCTGCTGCATATTTTATTTTCGAGTTAAAGCAATAATAAGTGTACCAGCTGTCAGTAATGCACCAATAATCTGGAATGTAAGGGCTCTGTTCGGATTAGAGTTGGCCTGAACCTGTTTGTTTTTGTCCGGCTGTACATACAATATATCGTTCTGCCTCATATAATAGTATGGTGAATTTACAATATCTGATCTAGTAAGGTCAACGTTGATAACCTGATCTGATCCATCATCTCCGGAACGGATCAATTTTACATTGGTACGGTCTCCAAAATCTGTCATATCACCTGCAAGACCAAGAGCTTGGAAAATATTGATCTTTTGGGAAACACTTTCTTTCTGTCCAGGGTTTTTCACTTCCCCTAAGATGCTTACATTAAAATTTTTCAGGGTAATCGTAACCAAAGGGTCTGTCAGGTATCTTCTCAACCTGGCTTCTAGGTCCTGTTTAAGCTGTATCTGTGTCATTCCCTTTGCAAAAACATCTCCCAATACCGGGAAGTTTATATATCCTTCCTCATTCACGAGATATTCGCTTGGCTGTACATATTGATTAACTCCAGTACTGCTTACACTTCCAACTTTATTGGCAGTATTAAGATTGAAGGGTTTTACCGCAATTTCATCTAATGCAGAAACAAGGATTAACAGCACGTCACCTTCCTGAATATGTAATCCCTGAAATTTTGCTTTCGCAACTTCCTCTTCCATATTATGTTTCGACATATATACCATATTCTGCTTCGGTCTGCATGATAACAAAATAACCGATAACAATGTTATATATGTAATAATCTTTTTATTCATATGTTGTTTATTCTAAGTCTACTTGTGTTATTATTTAAAATCTATCTGAACTAAATTTAATTTAAGATACCTAATAGGAAGAAAACTAACCACATAAGTATTCTATATTTATAAGAAGTTTACGAATGTGAGAGGTATTTAATCTTTATATTTAAATCAATTCTTTCTCTAGCAATTTTCATTCCGTTTGGAATTAAAATAGCAAAATTATTATTTTATATCAGTTTTTTATGTATTTTATTCTTTAATTTCATTCATATGCTTCATGTTCAGATATCTTGTCAAGAATTTCAAATTCAGAGTTATTGCTTTTAAATTCCGGCACAATTATTTTTAATATTCTTACAATCTGTAAACTATCTTTATTCATTGCTGAAAGAATAATTTGCGAGCACAAAATATCTATATCTTCAAACTTCATCAATGGATCTCTGGATATCATAATTTTCTCATGATGGGTAGGAATAGTTGTAGAATTATTCGTTAAAAGTTCTTCATATAGTTTTTCACCAGGTCTTAAGCCAATAAAATCAATTTTAATATCGATACCTGGAGTATATCCTGATAATTTGATCATTCTTTCCGCTAAATCCAAAATTTTAACCGGTTTACCCATATCAAAAACATAAATCTCTCCTCCCTGTCCCATTGTTCCTGCCTGAAGTACCAATTCGCAGGCTTCAGGAATCGTCATAAAATAACGAATGATATCGGGATGAGTAATCGTCACCGGACCTCCTTTTTCAATTTGTTTTTTGAAATGTGGTATTACAGAGCCATTGGAACCTAATACATTTCCAAAACGCGTTGTTATAAATTTTGTTGTATTCTCCGAAGAATTTTGTAGAGACTGTACAAAAAGTTCAGCAGCTCTTTTAGAAGCTCCCATTACGTTGGTGGGATTTACAGCTTTATCTGTAGACACCATCACAAAACGATTTACATTATATTTTTTCGATAAGAGTGCCACATTTTTAGTTCCTCCAATATTGACAAAAATAGCTTCATGTGGATTATCTTCTATTAATGGTACATGCTTGTAGGCTGCTGCATGATAAACTATTGAAAACTGATAATCATCAAACAATTTCTCCATTCTGGAATAGTTTGAAATATCAGCCAGTATAAATTTGAACCTTTGATTTGGGAATCTTTCTAATAATTCAAGCTGCAACTCATATAAAGGAGACTCAGCCTGATCTACCACAACAATCAATGACGAATTTAGCTGAGCAACCTGCCTTACAATCTCACTTCCTATAGACCCGGCACCTCCGGTTACCAGAATATTTTTACTAACATGAAAACATTTTACCTCATTGTTTTCTATTTTAATTGTCGGACGATTCAGTAAATCTTCAATCTGAAGAGGACGGATACTTCTCACCTTATCATCCTCTTTTATGATATTGGTTACGGGTACTTTTAATACTTTCAATCCTTTATCCAATGCAAAGCTAGTCCATTCTTCTATCTCTTGCTTTGTCATCACGTCTTTGATTAAAACCGCATCAAATTGTTCTTTCAGAGTATCACTCTTAAGAAATTGCTTTTTATTATAAATTTTATATCCAAGCAACCTTGCTTTTTTAGAATCTGATCTTGCAGTGAGAAATCCTGCCAGCTGATAGGGATGATCGGGATTGTGAATAATAGCCTTTGCTAATGACACGGAAGTATCCTCTACTCCTACGATAGCAATTCTAGCTTTGGATAGAGTATCCTTAGAATCTATTAAGACACCGAAAAGCTTTTTGATTGCCATTCTGAAAAAAAACATCAGAAAAATGGAGACAAAGAAAAATAAAAAAAGAACAGGATATAAAAATACGGGTTTGCCCAATATCAGTTCTGACATAAAATTCAGTCCAAGCAAGACAATAAGAGCACTCCCTGAAGACCATACAATTTTAAAAAAGTCAAAAAAAGTAGAGTGTCTGATAATTCCTGCATAAGTTTTGAACAGAATTATACACAGAATATTAATAAGCACCACTGAAAATATCTTTTCCTTTTGATACTTAGTAAAATTAAGTTTTACCTCCAGACTATTCAGAAGAAAATATGAAACTAAAATTGAAAAAAAAATGACTGAAACATCAATAAGAAAAACCGACCACCTGGGTATATATCTTAACTCCCTGATTTTAAAAACATTCCCCATACACAAATAAACCTAAAGTATCTTTTTCATTATTTCAACAATTGGTGGTTTTATTATCAGGCGAAGATAATAATTATTATTAATATTTTTAATAGCATACGTTAATTTTTATTCAAAATATAAATTACTAGTACCACAAAATATTTTAACCTAAAATTAATACGCATATTCCAAAAAAAAATACTGTAAAATAGGTATTTTACAGTATTTTGACTACTTTGATTGATAGTTGCGATCCGGACGGGACTCGAACCCGCGACCTCCGCCGTGACAGGGCGGCATTCTAACCAGCTGAACTACCGGATCAATTTTTTAAAAAAGAAATTGAGAAAACTTCTGCGATCCGGACGGGACTCGAACCCGCGACCTCCGCCGTGACAGGGCGGCATTCTAACCAGCTGAACTACCGGATCAATTTTTTTAAAGTAAATTGAGAAAACTTCTGCGATCCGGACGGGACTCGAACCCGCGACCTCCGCCGTGACAGGGCGGCATTCTAACCAGCTGAACTACCGGATCATTATTTTAAAGAACGTCGTTTCTTTTTCGTGGTTGCAAAATTACAACTTTTTTTGTTACCTGCAAATTATTTTAAAAAAAATGCCTCCCAATACTGGAAGGCGTTCATTATCAAACTTATTTTTTTTATAAGTGAGCACTTAATTTTTCAGCAATTACCTCTTTTGGAGCTACACCTACTAATTTGTCTACTACTTCTCCATTCTTAAAAATAAGAACAGTAGGAATATTTCTGATACCATACTGCATAGAAATCTCCTGGTTGTTGTCTACATCTACTTTTCCAACTACTGCTTTACCTTCAAAATCTGATGCTACTTCTTCGATGATTGGTCCTAAAGTTCTGCAAGGTCCGCACCATACTGCCCAGAAGTCTACTAATACCGGTTTTTCTGATTTTAAAACCGTATCCTGAAATGAGCTGTCTGTAATTTCTAAAGCCATTTTTGTTTCTTTTATTTTAATTAATATTATTTTCTTTTAATCCTTTATTGGATATTCAAAATTACGCTTTTTAGAGCACAAGCCTATCTATGCTCAACATTAGTTTTTTCTATAGTGTAATCACTTGAAATTTCCTTTAATGCATTGACCAATGTATCAATCTCCGCTTTGGTCGTCATATGGCTGAACGAGATACGTAATGGAGTACAGTGATCCATTTCATCCTCAGAAAGCACCATCATCATGACCATTGAAGGTTTTGAAGCTCCTGATGAGCATGCACTTCCCTGAGAGATGGCAATCCCTTTCATATCTAATTGAAGTCCTATGAGTGGATTTTTATAAGGTAATAAAGCACTTAAAACTGTATAAAGACTGTTGTCCTTTTCAGCACTTCTTCCATTGAATTTAATTCCTTCTATTTCAGCAGAAAGTCTTTCAATTGCATAATCCTTTATACTCTGCATATGGTTGGTATATTCCTCCATATGATTCAGAGAAAGTTCTAATGCTTTTCCTAATCCTACGATACCACAAACATTTTCAGTTCCCGCCCTAAGGCTTCTTTCCTGAGGACCTCCGGTAATAATTCCTTTTAAACCTGTTGTTTTTCTGATAAACGCAAATCCAGCTCCTTTTGGCCCATGAAATTTATGGGCACTGCAGGATGCAAAATCCACAGGAATATCAGAGAAGTCAAGGTTCATATGAGCCATTGTCTGGACCGTATCTGAGTGGAAAAGTGCATGATGTTCTTTGCACAGCTGGGCAACCTGTTTAAGGTTGATGATATTCCCAATTTCGTTGTTGGCATGCATTAAGCTTACCAATGTTTTTTTATCTGAAGCTTTTAAAAGTTCTTCCAATTTAGCAAGATCAATATCTCCTTTTTCATTCGGGCGGATATAGTTTACTTCTACTCCTTTTCTGCTTTTCATATCCAGAATACTTTCAGAAACGCATTTATGTTCCAGGGGAGAGCTTATGATCCTTTCTACTCCAAGGTGTTCTACCGAGGATTTAATGATCATATTGTTTGATTCGGTACCACAGGAAGTGAAAATGATTTCAGCAGGAGTTACATGAAGATAGTCTGCAACCTGTCGTCTTACATTTTCAATAAGGATTTTTGCTTCCTGACCAAAACTGTGTGTGGAAGACGGGTTTCCGAAATTCATTTTCATTGTGCCCACCATTGCATCTATAACTTCTTCTGCAAGCGGAGTGGTTGCGGCATTATCTAAATATACTTTATCCATTATTATTTTGAATATTTTAATTCTACAGAGGTAAATTTGTAATCTGTGGGAACAGTAAATATAAACCAAGGGCTTGAGATCACCTGAATTTCCATTCCACCGGAAGGTTCACCAGCCGGAACTTCTATATACAGAATCTGATTTTTCACAGATATACTTTTAATCTCCTCAATTTTGTGGCTACCAGATCTGAAGGTTCCCAAATTGTATAAAACAACTTTTTTATTTTTCGGAAACTGCGGATATTTGATATAAGATTCTTTTCCTATTTCTGAGATACCAAAACTTCCACTGATAATATTGCGGAAATCCTTTTCTTCCTTAATAATTCTAAAGCCAGGAGTATCTGCCCCTCCCTGGGATTCAGAGACAATAAGTTCAGCATTTCCCTGTCCAGGAGAAGACTTCTGAGATGAAGTGCTTGCACAGCTCATGAAAATTGCTGTACATGCGATTAACAGGCTTTTCATTTTTTACAATTTTATCTCCCAAAATTAGTGAAAAAATTGGTAATGTCCCTCATTTGCCCATTTCAACATTGGCCGATCTCCTGAAGTATCACCAAATGCAATAATTTTATCGTATTTAGAATCGTTGATTTCCTCTTTAATTCTTACCAGTTTTTCTTTCCCGTTACAGTTTTTTCCGACAAAATTTCCTGTGAAAACTCCGTTCTTAAACTCTGCCCGCGTAGAAACAAGCTCCATTTTCAGTTCATCAGCGAAAGGTTTCACCCAGATATCTAATGAAGCGGTTACCAATAAACTCTGTGTATTATTCCTATCGATATTTTTTATAAAGTCTAATGCATTTTCCCTCACTATTTTAGGATAATGCTGTTCAAAAAATTGTTTAGACTTTTGCTCTATTTTATCTTGGGTCTGTCCTTTTAAAATAGAACCTATAAAGCTTTTTTTCACTTTTTCTGTTTCAGCCAGTTTCAGCTTCAGCAGGATAAAAAGAGGTACATGTCTTAAAAATTGTATACGATATTTTGTAGAATCGTAAAATTTAAGATACATAAACATAGTATCTTTATACGTAAGGGTTCCGTCAAAATCAAAACAATACAATTTTTTCATTTTTTAAAGCTTTAATTTCTTGAATATAAACTCAGGGATATTCCTGATAATCATCATAATAATACTCCAAACCGGCAAAACATATGCCACATTCCTCTGCTTTTTGAAGGCTTTGTAAATACAGGAAGCAGCCTGTTTGGGAGTGGCTGTCAGTTTCGGATTTAAAGGCAGACCTTCTGTCATCTTAGTTTCCATAAACCCTGGTTTTATAGTAAGAACGTGTACTTTTTTATCAAAAAGATAGTTTCTCAAACCACTCAGATAAGCAGTAAAAGCTGCTTTTGCACTTCCATAGATAAAATTACTCTGCCTTCCCCGGTCTCCTGCCACAGATGAAAGCCCGATAATCGTTCCTGATCTTCTGCTTTCAAACTTATGGGCAAAATAATTCATCACAGGAACCAGTTTTGAATAATTGATATCAATGATACGTTCTGTATTTCTGTTATCATATAGTCCTTCCTCGGTTCCTTCCCCTAAATATCCTACGGCACAAAATAATACATTTGAATTGATATAATCAAATCTATTGTAATCAATTTCTTTTGTAAGATCCAGTTCAATAACTTCCGCCTGCTGCAGAAACTTTACATCAATGTGTCTCGCAAAACGCTCTGTAGTTTCTTTATTTGAGGTGAAAAGATAGATTTTTTCAAACTTTTCTCCTTCCTGAAGTGCTTTTTCCACAAAAGCCTGTGCCACTTCAGATGTACTTCCCAGAACTATCATTATGAATTGTTATTTATGATTCTTTTGTGCTGTAAAGACACAAATTTAGGATTTTGAATATTTTTCAGGTAACTGGTAAGTGACGATCTGCTCATGCTGTCTTTGGTAAGATAGATTCTTCCCCCAAACTCCTGAACAATCGCATCCAGCTGATCTACAAGTTTTTTCAGTTTTGAATTAACTTTAAAATCAAGAGCCAATGTATACCCTTCCACAGGGAATGAGTTGTAAGCCTGCGGATTGTTCTTTCCAAAAAGTTTTAAAACTGCCAGGAATGATCCGTTTCCGCTTTTGGCAATCGTTTCAAGGATTCTTTTCATTCCTTCTTTTCCAGTCTCTTTAGGAATGACCATCTGATACTGTATAAAACCGGACTTTCCATAAATCTTATTCCAATCTGTGATCGCATCCAAAGGATAGAAAAACGTCTCATAGTCGATAAAATTTTTCACTTCTTTTTTAGACTGTTTTTTATAGTACAACCAGTTGAATATTTTTACGGTAAGGGCATTCAGTACAAATCCCGGAAAATAAAAAGGAACTGTAGGCTGCAGTTTTTTCTTTAACCGTAAAGGCGTTTTAGAAAAACTTTGGGGAAGCTCATGCTGAAATGCATGCTCTCCTCTCATGAGAATACTTCTTCCGATATTTTTTCCTTTCTGAAGACAATCAATCCATGCAACAGTGTAGGTCCAGTTTTCACTTTCATCGAACAGCTTAAATATCTCATCAAGATTGTCTGCTTTTATACTTTCCTGACGGATGTATGCGGACTCTATATTTTTAAGTTTAAATTTCGCGGTAAGAATAATTCCTGTAAGTCCCATTCCACCGATGGTAGCCCAGAACTTCTCTGAGTTCTCTTCTCTGGAACAGGTAATAATTTCACCTTTCTCAGTCATTAGCTTAAACTCGATCACATATTCGGAAAAACATCCTTCTGCATGATGGTTTTTTCCATGAACATCGGAAGCGATAGCTCCTCCTACTGATACAAATTTTGTCCCTGGAGTAACGTATAAAAAGTATCCCTGTGGAACTGCTATTTCCAGTACATCTGAAAGCAACACTCCGGATTCACATTCTATGATCCCGTTCAAACGGTCAAAATTGATGAATTTATTTAATTTTTTAGTTGAAAATATAGATTCTCCCAACGAAGCATCGCCATAGCATCTCCCGTTTCCTCTCGCAATAACCTCGTTGTGACTGAGTACAAATTCTTTTATTCTTCCGAAACTGTCCTCAGATCTCATCTCCTTCTCCACTATTGGGAAATTTCCCCAGTTTGTAACTTTCTGTATGAAATTCGGTTTCATTTCTTAAAATAAATTTGAATTAAAAATGCCACTACCCAAAGTAATAAAGTAACCTGTATATAGCGGTCTCTGTAAACAATTTTTGTAGGAGATTCCGTTCTGTTATAAACCAGTGTCTGCTGAAGATATCTTAGCAACGCGAATACCACAAAAATCACAGTATAAAAAACTCTTTCGTGAAACCTTGCCTGAACTTCCGGAGAGAGTGTAAACATCAGATAGCAGACAATAGCCAGAGTAATAGAAATGGATAAAGCAATATCTGCAAACTGCACGTTATAGCCATCCAGTGCTTTTCTTGTTTTTCCTGAAACCTGGGCATTGATAAGCTCACCCCTTCTTTTTCCAATAGCCAGTACCAAAGCCAATACAAACGTCAGGAGAATCGCCCATTGTGATATACTGATTCCGGTGATATAACCTCCAGCCAGTACACGCAGTACAAACCCTATGGCAATAATAAAGATATCAATAATAGGAACATGCTTCAACCTGAAAGTATAGGCAAGATTCATCATCACATAGAATCCTACAATGGTCGCAAATTTCCAAAGATACTCGTGGAAATAGATCTGTGTAAAAAATACAAGAGCAATATCTGTAATGACCAAGCCTATAAGAATTCCTATCGCTTTTGATTTTGAAATAGCTCCACTCGCTAATGGTCTTCTTCTTTTTTCCGGGTGCTTTCTGTCTGCTTCAATATCATTGTAATCATTCAGGATATAGACAACACTTGCTGCAAGTGAAAATATAACAAATGCAAAAATGCTTTTGAGAAGCAGATCTATATTGGTAATATTACCTGAAAAGAACAGAGGGACAAATACAAAAAGGTTTTTCACCCATTGCTCCACACGGAGCAGTTTTAAATATTTCTTCATTTATGTTATTTCAAATACAAAAATAATAAATTCAAAATTTCTAGCATAAAAATACAAAAAAAACCGCCGGGGCGGTCTTTTACGAAAATATTTATATATTAAATTAACTATTGTCCTTGCTTGGCATCGTTAATCATTTTTTCATTGGCAGTAATAGCAAACTCCACTCTTCTGTTTTTAGCTCTTCCTTCATCGGTATCATTACTTGCTACAGGCATTGCTTCACCTTCACCTTTTGTAAACATTCTGCTTGATGCAATTCCTTTTCCGGATAAATATGCTTTCACAGCGTCTGCTCTTCTTTGAGAAAGTTTAAGGTTATAATCATCAGAACCTTTGCTGTCTGTGTGACCATAGATATTGATATTGGTATCTGGGTTATTAGCCAATACTTCTGCTAATTTATCAAGGTTTGTCTGTGCTACAGAAGTAAGGTTTGAAGAATCAAATGCAAAGTTAACAATACTTTCATTCATGGTTACTTTAATACCATCTCCTACCCTTTCTACCTGAGCTCCTGGTAAAGTTTCTTTAATATCTTTAGCCTGCTTATCCATTTTGTTACCGATAACGTTACCTGCAACACCACCGATAATACCTCCTAATACAGCTCCGATAGCTCCATTTCCACCTTTACCTACATTGTTACCAAGGATACCTCCAAGTACTGCTCCTGAAGCAACACCTACTGCTGTACCTCTTTGTTGATGATTTGAATTCTGAACCGCTTCACAGCTTGTCAATAATAATGCTGATGACAAGAAAAGGGCTCCTACGTATGTTTTTGTAAATTTCATTTTTTTTGATCTTTTATGTTGATAAATTATTTCATTCCTGTTCTCTGGAAGTTGTAAACTACTTTTACATTACCTCCTTCAAAAGGAACATCCTGCTCCAGTGAAAACTGATCTGTACTCTGATTGATCATGGTAAGGCTGTAACCAGCTGTATTCTGTTTTGCTTTTGTACCTGAAGCAATTTTTTTAAACATAAACGTATTACCGCCTTTTACTTCAAATTTGATAGGCTGTGTAATTGCCGGGCAATCTCCACCACCGTTTAAAGTATACGCTCCTGTCCAGTTATTAGGAATCAATCTCCAGTGACTTCCTACGAAGCACTGTGCGTCTGCACCTTCGTCAAAAGGTTTAATTTTATAACCTTTATCATAATCTATGCTCACAATCTGCCAGTCTCCTTTCATTTTAAGGAAGTCGGCTCTTTGATTTTGAGATGTAGCTGCTTTGTTAACAGAGGAACACGAAACTGCAAAAAGTGATGTTCCCAACATCCCTGCAAGTAGTAACTTTTTCATTTTGTTGTTTATTATTTTGTTACTATAAAGTTACAAAAAACCGTGCCAAAATTTAAAATAAAAAATAAAAAGTCCGAAAAAATTCGGACTCTTTATGGTTTCTCCTTAAACAGAGGGAGATAAATTATTTTTTAACAGCCTTTTTTACGGATTTCGAAGGCTTGGCAGTGCCTGAAGGTTTCCCTTTGTAGAAATTCGTATATGCATATTCTGCTGCTTTTTTAAGGTCGATAACTCCACCAGCCTGAGATTGGTCTCCAAACCCATCTGCTGTACTTGGATTGCTGCTTTTCACAAGGGCTTCGATAATCTGGTAAGGTTTCAGATCAGGCATATAAGCCAGTAAAACGGCTGCTCCTCCGGCAACGACAGGCGATGCCATAGAAGTCCCCTGAAGGTATTTATATTCGTTTTTAGGAACGGTAGAATAGATTTCTTCTCCCGGGGCAAAAACGTTTACCATCTTTTTATTGTAATTAGAAAAATCCGCTCTCAGGGCATTGTTTTTATTGGTACTTGCTCCCACTACAAGAACGTTGCTTACAAACGGTTTTTCGTCTGTAACATTTTTAAAGTTAGTAGGATATGCCAGATGTTCTGCTACATCTTCATTTTCGTTACCTGCAGCCTTTACTAAAAGAACTCCTTTATCTTCAGCATATTTAAAAGCATCCCAAACTACATTTTTACCAGGAGAAACAGGTTTTCCAAAGCTCATATTTAATACTTTCGCACCGTTATCTACTGCATATCTGATAGCATTCGCAACGTCTTTATCTCTTTCATCACCATTAGGAACTGTTCTTACAGACATGATCTTCGCTACTTTGGAAGCGACTCCGTACTGAACTTCTTTTCCTTGTGGAAGCCCTGCAATAATACCTGCTACGTGGGTTCCATGTTCTGCATCCGGTCCTTCATAATGATTATTTCCGTAGATTTTTTCAGAATAGTCATCATAGTTGTCCCCTACAATTTCTTTTCTCGGATCGTATGAAAGGTCATATTGTTTTGCCGCAGGAGCAAAATGATCGATAGCTTCTTTCATTTCGTCCTTCATCTTTTTTTCAAATTCAGCTGCTGATTTTCCTTTGAATTCCGGGCTTTGTGAAATCTGGCCTAAAAAATCCAGGGCAATCGCGTCTCTCTGATCCGTTGGAGCTTTGATTGCAGCAATAGTTTCAGCGGTTACAGGCTTACCTCCTAACAGCTTTACCATATTAGGAATCAGCTCGTTCAACATTGAATAGGTCTGGAAGTTTTGTTTTGCCTCAACACTTTTTTTATTGAACATATCTTTGGCTTTCATGTACATCTCAAACTCATCCTTCATTTTAGCCTGGTTGGCTTTATTTTTTGTGGAATCATCTCCTTCGAAAATAGGCTTATATTTGGCAACAACTCTTGTTACTTCCATATTATCGATATCAATATCACCGTTTTTACCTCCTATGAAATTCCATCCGTGTACATCATCAATATATCCGTTTCCATCATCATCTTTACCATTTCCGGGAACTTCATTAGGGTTTGACCATAGGTTCTTTACCAATCCGGGATGATCTACCTGTACTCCACTGTCTAACACTCCCACCACTACGGTTTTCGGCTTCAGTCCTTTAGATTCCAAGTATTTATAAGCATTTGCTGTATTTACTCCATATACTTTCGAAGTTGCAAAATCTTTATGATACCATGTCATCAGATCTTTATCTTCGTTGGGATCAATACTTTTAGCTTTAGATTCCTGTGCAAAAGAGAAACTAAAACCTGCTAAAAAAACTGCAGCTAATAATACCTTTTTCATATGTTGATATTTAATTTTTTAAAGACATATTCCAATCGCCACCTTCATGTTTTCTATCCTGAAAATTTCATCAAAAGCGATTGTATGCTAATATGATTGTTTTATATTTTTTATATACACCAATGATTCCGGGCCTTTATTACAAATAAGGTCAAGAACCGAAAGATCTTCCAAAAATCCTAATTTATCAGAAAATGTCTGGTAATATTCTTCCATCTGAAACTCTGAAGGAAGCTTTGCCGAAAACTTTTCTCTGAAATTAATACTCTCCGGATTTTTGATATATTCTTCATTCAAAGAGTGTGCCTTTTCTGTTTTCAGTATCTGTTGGATCACTTCTATCCCTTTAAGGTTAAAATCCAAAAGGAATTTTTCTTTAAGGTCAAATATTTTTCTGAACTTATCTTCATAGTATTCGAAATAAGGAGAGCTCTGGTATGCTGTTTTGATTGATTTCCAGTGCAGGGTTCTCCAGTCTTCACGGTAAGAGATTTCAACATCTTTGAATTCTCTTTTTCCGTTATGGTTAATAGGAATTATTAATGACAATTTTCCGTTGGCACCATAAATATTGGCTCTGTTTCTATACGTCTGTTTTGGGAAATTTTCAAACTGTTCAAATACAATTTCATTCTCAGGATTCAAAAACACTGAGAACCAAGAGATTGGAGGCATATAAAATGCCGGTAATAAAATATTTTGCATAATAATATAATCTAGTTTTTAGGATAAAACACTCTTCCTACAGCATCTTTCTCGTCAACAAAGCCTAAATAACGGGAATCTAAGCTTGCGTTACGATTATCTCCTAAAAAGAATAATTTTCCACTTGGAACTCTTACCGGACCAAAATTATCGGCACTCCAGTCTTTATGATAAATTTTACGAATGTCCTGATTGGTATTCGGGTTTATAAACCTTTCATGAAAAAAATTATCATTAAGCTCTTTATCGCTTAATTGAGTGATGAAATAATTGTCATCAATCTGAAAGATTTCACTTTCTTCAGTACCTTTGGATAGAAGATCATTTACATACCCTCTGTCTATTTTGTAAGAATGTTTCACATTAAATTCATCTATCAATATACCATTAACATATAAATCACCATTCTCAATTAAAATCACATCATTTTCAGTTCCTATTAATCTTTGTACATAGGCACCTTGGGGATAATCTAAATTATTTTGATTGTAAGCAATCATTTTAAACTTTTCATAAGGAAGGATATTGGTCATAAAAATAAATGACTTTCTTTTGATCGTAGGTTCATTACCTGCCAAGGGTACAAAAGCATATTGCAAAACCCCAGAGAGTTTTGCAATAATAAAAAGAGTTACAATAAAGCTGCCTGTTAAAAGGACTCTATTAAATATTTTACTTTTAAACACTATTCTTCAGTTTTTTTCTTTCTGAATAATTTCATGAAATAATCCCATCCGAAGAATAAAATCAGGATCATCGCTGCAATCCACCAGTAAGAAGTTTTATTGGCTTCTCCTGTATTGGTAGCTTTGAACATTCTTTCCCAACGGATTTTAAATGGTGCCTGATAAGTAGAGCTGCTGTCCGAGAATGCACCCTGAAGACTCATCCATGTAAACATTGGTTTTCCAACAATATTTTCTTCCGGAACGAAACCAAAGAATCTTGCATCTAATGAAGCATCACGGTTGTCACCAATCATCATATAATAATCCTGCTGAATAGTATACTGATTCGCTTCCTTACCATTAATGAAGATCTTTCCGTTCTTTTTCTCCAAGCTGTTGTGTTCATATTCAGAAATAATCCACTGGTACATTGGCAGTGTTTCCTGATTGATCACTACTACATCTCCTTTTTTAGGAATTCTAACCGGGCCGTACCAATCCTGATTCCAAGGTTTATTGATTGGGAAAATAGATTGTGTCGTATCGATTTTAGTTTTAGCTTCGTCTCTGTAATATACTGCTGCTTCTCCTTTTGGTGAAACTTCTTCCTTCATATCAATAACGTGAGGAAGTTCTTTAATTTCTTTAGCCGTTTTATCCGTTAAACCCTGAAATCCATAAAGGAAACCTCCGTTATTCTGCTGCACTTCCTGAACCGGTAAGAATCCATAAGCTTTATATAAAGTAGGGATGTCTAATTGAGCATCCGTCGTTACAAGGTATCTGTGCTGTACTTCCTGATCTCCTAAAACAGTTTCCGGTTTTCCGTTAACGAAAAGTCTTCCGGCTCTCATTTCAAAAGTATCTCCTGCTGTAGCCACACATCTTTTTACGTAAGGGTCTTTTCTGTCAATAGCAGTATGTACTGAATCCTGAGGATAGTTGAAAACAACTACATCATTTTTCTGTGGTTTATTGAATTGTAAAATTCTTGTATAAGGAAGCTTTACTCCATCTACATAAGATTTAGGATCATCTTTAGGATTTCCTTTCTGGCCTGTATCCATAATAGTTCCCTGAAGGAAAGGTATTGCTACCGGACGCATTGGAAGCCTGTAACCATAACTCCATTTGTTTACGAAAAGGAAGTCACCTACCAATAAAGTTCTTTCCATAGATCCTGTAGGAATCCCGAAAGGCTGTGTTACAAAAACGTGAATAATGGTAGCAAAGACTACGGCAAAGGTAATAGAACCAATGAATGTATCTTTCTTCTTATCATTTTTCTCTTCATCCGTAAGAAACAGATCGTTTGCATTTTCATCTTCTAACTCTACATCTTTAGAATAGTTGATGACCGCCATATAAATAAACGGCAGAATCACGGTAAGAATCTGATCTTTGAAAAGTGTTTTGCCGAACTTCTTCACTAAGTAAAGGTGGAAAACCGACATCATGATTGGTCCTACTATCGGAAGATAAGAAAGGATTGCCCACCATTTCGGATGTTTTGTTTCTTTAAGAATAATGAAATAGTTGTAGAAAGGGATAAAAGCAAATAAAGGGCTATATCCCATTTTTTTGAACAGTTTCCAAGATGAAATCCCCATCAACACGGATAGTATGATGACATATACTGTATAAGTTAAAAAATAATTCATAAATTTTTGTGCCTATTCTTATGATATAAAGATAAATGATGAGTAATAAATGATAAAAGCAGTCCGCTGTTACAATTCACTATTCATCATTTTCTGCTTATTGGTCTGCAATTTACAGAATTTGTTACAAATTAAAGCCCCAAAACGTCTTTCATTGCGAAGTTTCCTTTTTTATCTTTAATCCACTCGGCAGCGACTACCGCTCCCAGCGCAAAACCGTTTCTGTTGAAAGCGGTATGCTTGATCTCGATTTCGTCTACTTCGCTTCTATAATATACGCTGTGTGTTCCAGGAACTTCGTCTTCGCGTACCGCAAAAATTCCCAGCTGCTTGCCTTCTGTTTCTTCCAGTTTCCATGCATCGAATTTCGGGTTGTTTTGAATGATTCCTTCTGCTATGGAAATGGCTGTTCCACTTGGAGCATCTTTCTTGTGGATGTGGTGAATTTCTTCCAGCTGGCAAGAGTATTCATCTACGTTCTTCATCAGGTCCGCAAGCTTTTCGTTGAGAGCAAAGAATAAATTCACGCCTAAACTAAAGTTAGAACCATATAGGAAAGCAGTATCATTATCTATCGCTAATTTTTCAATTTCAGCTTTTTGGTCAAGCCATCCTGTTGTTCCGCAGATCACCGGAATTTTATTTTCAAGACAAGCTTTGATGTTTTCAAATGCTACTTCCGGCAGTGAAAATTCAATCACAACATCCGGATTATTAAGATTCTCAGCAGTTGGGGTTTCCTTCAGACGGGCAACTACTTCATGACCTCTCTTCTGTGCGATCTCATCAATGATCTTACCCATTTTACCGTAACCGACTAATGCTATTTTCATATAATCTTTTTATTTTTTAATCTGCATCTGATCCTCAGAACTTCTGCAGGTGTATTGTCTTTTAAAATCTGTAACTTAAACTGAATCCTGTTTTTGGTGCGCTGTAGCCATACTGATCCTGAATAACCGATGGTTTAAAAACCAAATCCGGATCATGGCGGCTTTCGTAAAGGTGTGCATCTACTACAGCATCTACAATATTCAGGATATAGATCAACCCTGTAATGGCGATGGCATAATCCCTTTGTCTTTTGGCTCTGTCCTGTGCGTTACCTAAAGCTTTTTTGTCCAGCCACGGGTGACTGTCTACAAATTCATTAGGAGTTCCATTCAGTTTTGCCACGTAATACTCACGGTATTTTTTGTATTGATTATCATTCCATACGGCAATACCAACCCCAGCACCTACGGCTCCCCAGACAATGGGAATTTTCCAGTACTTTTTGTTATAAAACTGTCCTAATCCAGGTAAAACTGCGGAATATAATCCCGCTCTGGTAGGGTTTAGCTTTATGGTTTTTGCTGTGGGACCGTTCGCTTTTTCAAGATCTTCAATAATCTTTGCTTCTGTTTTGCTTGGTTTTACCACACGAGGTTCTTCTTTCGGAAGAGTCTGCATCCGAACGGTATCTATAGGTTTTACTTGTGAGTAAGCCATTGCAGCGATACACAAGAAAAATGTGAAAAATATTTTCTTCATTTATTTAATATGGGATAAAATATATTCCAGCTCTTCTTCATTTTTGAAGTCCAGAACAATTTTACCTTTTTTACCATTTCCAGAAGATTTGATCTCTACTTTTACGTCTAAGATATCTGCTATGGTCTTCTGGGCTTTTTTATAGTTATTGGAAAGCTCCACTTTTGCTTTTTTGGCAGCAGGAGACTTCGGGTTCTTCAATGCAGCAGCAGCCTGTTCAGCCTGACGAACGTTTAATTTTTCTTTGATAATAAGATCAAATAAAACCTGCTGATCTTCTTCACTCTCAAGACTGATAATTGCTCTTCCGTGTCCTGCAGAAATCTCACCGCTTCTGATAGCATTCTGAATATCCGGATTTAATCTTAACAGTCTGATAGAATTGGTAATCGTACTTCTGTCCTTTCCTATTCTCTGGCTCAGGTTTTCCTGAGTAAGACCGATTTCTTCAAGAAGCCTGTGATAAGTCAGGGCAATTTCGATAGCATCCAGGTCTTCTCTCTGGATATTTTCAACAAGAGCCATCTCAAGAAGCTCCTGGTCATTTACTAAACGGATATAGGCAGGAATAGTTGTTAACCCTGCAATTTTAGTTGCCCTGTAACGTCTTTCCCCGGAAATGATTTCAAACTTTTCACCGTCTTTTCTAAGGGTAATCGGCTGGATTACGCCTAAGTTTTTAATGGACTGTGCAAGTTCGTTTAATGCTTTTTCATCAAAATAAGTTCTCGGCTGCGTTGGGTTCGGATAGATATCTTCAAGCGCAACTTCCACAATATTTCCCACAAACTTATCTGCTCCTTCATCAGTAGCGGAATTGATAGTTGCTTTGGATTCTGCACTTAAAATGGCGCCCAAGCCGCGTCCCATAGCTCTTTTTTTGTCCTTCATAGATATAATTGATAAATGATGTTTGAAAAGTGATGTCTAGCACTCACTTGTTGGCCATTTATTATTAATTTAATTCTTTATTAAGTTTTCATTCTTCAAAAGAACTTCTTCAGCTAACTGAATATACTGAACAGCTCCCTTACTTTCTGCATCATAATTCAGGATACTTTCTCCAAAACTTGGTGCTTCACTCAATCTTACGTTTCTACTGATAATGGTTTCAAAAACCATTTCAGGGAAATGTAAATTTACTTCTTCCACAACCTGATTGGATAATCTCAATCGGCTGTCATACATGGTTAAAAGAAGACCTTCTATTCCAAGATCTTTATTGTGAATTTTCTGAACATTTTTAACGGTATTCAACAATTTACCAAGCCCTTCTAATGCAAAATACTCACACTGGATTGGAATGATTACAGAGTCTGCAGCTGTAAGCGCATTGACGGTAATAAGACCTAAACTCGGTGCACAGTCGATGATAATATAATCATAATCATCTCTTACACTTGCCAGCGCTTTTTTCAGCATATACTCACGATCTTCCTTGTCTACCAATTCAATTTCCGCTGCTACCAGATCGATATGTGACGGAATAATATCCAGGTTCGGAGTTGCAGTTCTCTTGATACAAACTCTTGTATCTGCACTGTGCTCCAGAAGATTATAGGTAGAATACTGAACATCCTCAACACCCAGACCGGATGTTGCATTCGCCTGAGGGTCAGCATCAATGATTAATATTCTTTTTTCCAATACTCCTAATGCTGCTGCCAAATTTACAGCGGTGGTAGTTTTACCAACACCTCCTTTTTGATTAGCAATACCTATGATTTTTGCCATTATTAGAACTTTAAGTTTCAAAAATACACTTTTTTCTTTGCTCTCGGTGAGTGGGGAAAATCAAAATTGAGTTAAAATATTGTTAATAAGCAATTTAACGATAAAAAAAATTATCCACAAAAAAAAATCTTTGTGGATAACTATTTGAAATTTACTTTTCCGTATTAATTCTCAAATTTCATGGAGATAGGAAATTTGAAATAACTTCTTACGTATTCTCCTTTTTTGTTTTTGGCAGGGATCCATTTTCCTTTATTGGAAATCATTTTAATTGTTCTCATTGCCTCATTATTAAAATCGGCGTTGGTTCCGTTAGCTTTTACCCCTGAGATCGTTCCGTCCATTTCTACAATAAAGGTAACTGTCGTCTTTACAACATCTTCTGATTCAAATCCTGAACCATCGAAGCTGTTCATTACTTTATTTCTGAAGGAGTCTATTCCTCCTGCAAAACTAGCTTCTACACTAGGATCCTTATCAATAATTGTAGGATCTGTCTTTTCCACTACCGGATCAGCCTTTACAGCGGGTGGCCCATCTCCTCCGATAACACGTGGAACAATTGGAATATAGGTTGTATTTGGTACTTCTTTGCCTTCCGATGTTTCTGTGCTTGCTACTGCATTCGTTTTATCTACAACTTGTTTTTCATTGGTAACAATTGCTTTAGGCTCTGGCAATCTTTCATCGTATGTTTTTACTGCGGGAGCTGGCGGCGTTGGTTTTACAATTTGTACCGGCGGATCTTTCGGTTTTTCTATCTCCTGAATTTCAACAACTCTCGGAAGTTCATATACCGTTCCTACAGGCTCGTCCACAGGTTTCATTGCAGAAATCACAAACGGTGTAATGGATACTGCAGCCATTAAACTTGCTCCGATAAAAAGCGCTTTGGTTAATATTCTATCTGATTCGTTTCTTAATACATAGGCACCATAGTCTTTATTGCGGTGCTCGAACAGGACCTCGTTGAACCGAAATTCCTGGTTTTGGTTATGTTGTTTCATCACTACTACTATTTAAACTGTTAAAAATTTTGATTATTAGTTTTATTATTCTTATCGATAAGTAGTGTTTCAATATCAAAACATCTGCCAAAATTTTATCAAAACAACATAATATTAGAAAATTTTATGATAAAGTTTAAATTTTAACATTTACAAGTAAAAAGTTTATAGAAGAAAAAGGAGTTATTTCTTCTCAAGTAAATGAGGAATAAACTTAATGACCTCTTACCCACATCAAGGTTTAAAAACTTGACAAGGCTCATAAAAACAAAAAAAGAGACCATCAATGATGATCTCTTTTTATTGTATGTTCTAAGAAATATTAGAATAATTCTTTTCTGATGATGTTCTGACTTCTTTCAGGACCTACAGAAACTAAGTATACGTTGATTCCTAAGTATTTCTCAATAAACTCGATGTATTTTTGCGCAGTATCAGGAAGTTCATCATAGCTTCTTGCTTTGGTAATATCTTCGCTCCAGCCTGGTAAATCCTGGTAAATTGGCTCGTAGTTGTATAGCTTTTCTGTTGACGAAGTGAAATAATCGATGATTTTTCCGTCTTCAGTTTTGTAATGGGTTACAACTTTCAGGTTCTCAATTCCTGTAAGAACGTCAAGCTTAGTGATCACAAGGTTGTTGATTCCGTTGATCATACAAGCATGCTTTAAGGAAACAAGGTCTAACCAACCTGTTCTTCTTGGTCTACCTGTAGTTGCTCCGAATTCACCCCCGATCTGTCTGATTTTTTCACCCAGTTCGTTATCCAGTTCAGAAGGGAAAGGTCCGTTTCCTACTCTTGTACAGTAAGCTTTTGCTACCCCGATAAGGTTCTGAAGTGAAGTTGGCGGAACACCTGCTCCTGAACAAACACCTCCTGTAGATGGAGAAGATGAAGTTACGTATGGATAAGTACCGAAGTCAATATCAAGCATTAATGCCTGTGCTCCTTCGAATAAAACGTTTTTACCGTCTCTGATTGCTTCGTTCAGTTCCAGTTCAGTATCAACAATTCTGTCCTGAAGCTGTTTTCCGATTGCTAAATATTCGTTGTAGATTTCTTCAACGTCTAACGTTGGTTTTCCGTAATATTTTTCAAAAAGAGAGTTCTTAACCTTTAAGTTTTTCTCAATTTTATCTCTTAAAATCTCAGGATTTAAAAGGTCTACCATTCTGATCCCGACTCTTGCAATTTTATCTTCATAACAAGGTCCGATTCCTTTTTTGGTAGTTCCGATCTGAGTTCCTCCGTGTTCCTCTTCACGATAAGTATCCAAAAGGATGTGGTAAGGCATGATGACATGCGCTCTTCTGCTGATAAAGATGTGATCTGTTCTCAAGCCTTTGCTCTCGATCTGACCAACTTCTTTAATGAAAGACTTAGGGTTTACCACTACTCCGTTCGCAATGATACATTTCCCTTTGCATTGAAGAACTCCTGAAGGAAGAAGGTGTAGAACGAATTTCTCATCACCCACATAAACCGTGTGACCAGCGTTGTCTCCACCCTGGAAACGTACTACATAGTCCGATTTTGCTGATAAAACATCCGTGATTTTTCCTTTGCCTTCATCTCCGTACTGAAGACCTACAACTACATAAGTTGACATATTTTACTTTTGTTTTTAGATTCGTGCAAAATTACTCTGAAAAAAAATGACGACCAAATTATAGAGGATATTTATTTTGAGTTGGGGTGAAAATCATGAGGTTGAATATTACTTCATTTCTACCTTTTTACTTTCACACCTATATAAAATGGATTATATTTACTATAAATTTATACAAATGAAAATTAAAATTCTGATTCTACTTTTAATAATCCCTCTTATTTATGTGAACGCTCAAAATAAAGTAAATGATTATCTAAATATACGTGGTCCCATTAAGCTAAATCAAAAGGAATATAATCTCGTATGGAGTTCGCATCCTAATGAAAATTATTTTAAACAGGAATATGTAAGCTCACATGATAACATCCATAAATACAACAGTATGGTATTGGTCGATTTTATAAAAGGTGATTTTAATATCAAGGATGTTGTGGATCAAAAAGTAGCTGAACTGCAGGAAATGAAAAAGACCAACCCAGTCGTCAATTACCAGATTTTTGAAAATAAGGAAGAATATATTTTAGATTTTCTTATCAGTGAAAATTCAAAGGACGGCAAGGAAATACTTATTGCAGAAAGAAATATTTATCGCTACAAAATCATTAGTAATGGAAAGAATAAAGGCGTTCTTCTTTTTGCACTGAGTGAAAGAGGGTATCCGGAAAATATTGATTCTTTTTTTAATAATTTAAAAACCAATTCTTCAAAATTAATTGAAACGGTTGGAAATTATAAACTTCCAGATATTGAAATAAAATAATATTCCAATTACTATGAACCCATCACAAAAGTCTACCTTTTTACCATCAAAAATAAACAGCAGCTCACAACTTTTCTATACCTTGTTTTCTCCGAAAACAGCAAAAGCCACCCTTCTCATTGTTCATGGTATGCAGGAACACAGCGGAAGATATGCAGAGATTGCAGAATATTTTACGTCTCATGGAATTGCTGTATTGACCTATGATCACCTGGGACATGGAAAATCGGTAAAGGACAAAAAAGACATTGGTTTCTTTCAGCTTGAAAAACCGGATGAAAGGCTTGTAGCAGACGCAGAAATGATGGCAGATTATCTTGCAGAACAATATCCGGATGTTCCTCATTTTATTCTGGGACATTCTATGGGATCTTTTATTACACGATGTCTTCTTCAAAAAGAAAGCAGTAAATTTTCCGGAGCTATCATTACAGGAACCGGCGGACCTTTACCGGGAATCGATATATTGAGAGGTTATTTGTCATTAGCCACAGCTATCGCTCCTCGTCACCGTACTTTTTTGAATTCTGTTTTTACGAGCGTCAATAACAAACATTTTAAAAAGGATCAAGATTTCAGTGATACCAGCTGGCTCAGTGTAAATCCTAAAAACCGACAAGCTTTTGAAAAGGATGAACTTTGTGGAATTCCGTTTACCCATAATGCTTTTTATACTTTATTTACCATTTATAAAAAAGCGACAGCGAGAAACTGGGCTGCACCTATTTCTAAATCATTTCCTTTTTTATTCGTAAGCGGGCAGAAGGATCCGATCGGTGATTTTGGAAAAGGTGTCATGCAAACCGTCAACAACTTAAAAATTGATGGTTTTCAAAATGTGGACTTAAAAATCTATCCTGATATGCGTCATGAGATTTTAAACGAATCCATAAGAGAACAGGTTCTGAAGGAAATCCATAACTGGATCTTAAAATAATAAGAACAAAATAAAAATTCCAGATAGCATTGATCTGGAATTTCTGTATAAGTTTCGGCTAAAGCCGATGGAGTTGTTTTGATGTTGAAGGCGGGCTAAAGCCCACCCCTATTGAATATCTAAAGGATTTTGTCTGATTTGTAAGAAATATAATAATTACCCCAGCATCAATTCTCTGTCAATTCCAATCTCCTGAAGAAAAACTTCATCATGGGAAATCACCAGTAGAGTTCCATGATAATCTTTTATAGAATTGGTGAGAATTTCCACATTCTGGAGATCTAAATTATTCGTAGGTTCATCAAGGATAATCATATCGGGTGCTTTATTTCTGATGGAAAGCCCGCAGAGAAGTAACCGTAAACGCTCTCCTCCACTCAGCATACCGCATTTTTTATCCCAGGTATCTTTTCCAAACAAAAATCTGGACAGTAATGTTTTGACTTCTGATTCCTGCATGGCACAGTCATTGAAAGTCTGTACAAAATCGTAAAGCGTTGAATCATTATCAATAAGGGAATATTCCTGGTCAATATAGATACTGTTGAATTCTGTCTTATTTATTTTTCCTTCCGAAGGTTTAATATTTTCCAACAGAAGCTTTATCAGGGTAGTTTTTCCGGAACCGTTTGAGCCTTTCACTGATATTCGGTCTCCGCTTCGCACCTCCATACTGATGTTTTCTTTCCAGAGTTTTTCTTTTCCGTAAGTGAAATTAATATCTTCAACGGTAACAAGGATCTTTCCTGAATGTAGATTGGAATCATTAAAATTAACTTTCATCTGATCAGAATTCTTTAAGGAGGAACGCAGATCTCTTAAGTCACCGGAAATCCCACTAATTTTCTCTGCGTGTACACTTTTAAGTTTTGAACTGTTTTTTTCAGCATTATTCCGAAGCGTATTCATCATAATTCTGGCTACTCCGGATTTTTCCTGCTTCCCTTTACCTCTTGCATCCAGTTTTTGCTTTCGTTCCAGAGTTTCCCGCTCCTTTTCTTTTGCTTTTTTCAGAGCACGTTCTTTGGAATGGATATCATTTTGCAATGCTTCCTCCTCCACTTCTTTCTGTTTGGCATAAAAGTCATAGTTTCCACCATAAGTTGCAATTCCCTGATTGCTTAATTCGAATATGGTATCCACAAGATTGAGCAAAATACGGTCGTGGCTTACGATAACCACTGTTGCATCTGTTTTGTCAATAAGATCATACAAGAGTTTTCTTCCTTCCCTGTCCAGGTGATTGGTCGGTTCATCCAATACGATAATATCAGGTTGGTTGATCTGAATTCCAGCGAGAAAAACTTTAGTCTTCTGTCCTCCGCTCAGGTCTTCCAGTTTTTGAGTTAATTCAAAATTTTCGAGCCTCCAATGCTCCAAAGCATTCTGGCATCTTTCTTCAATATCCCAGTCGTCATTGAGCGTTTCAAAATATATTTCGTCCACCTCTCCATTGGTAATTTTTTGAAGAGCATGGAGTTTCTGATCTATCCTCAGGCATTCTGCAATGGTAAGATCATTTAAATTTCCAAACATCTGCGGTACATAAAAGATATTACCCCGGATATTAGTATTGCCGTTTAGAGGCTGTATTTCTCCCGCGATTATTTTCAGCAGGGTTGATTTTCCCACTCCATTACTCCCTACCAGAGCAGATTTGGTATGAGACTGTATTGTTAAATTGATATGATTAAATAGAAGATTTCCTCCCGGAAACCCAAAGGATATATTTTGCAGTAAAATCATGATTTCTTTCTTAATAAAGGTTGAACACCAGCAACATTCTTGTTACCGTTTTATTGAGTCTGAAAGAAATGATATCCTACATGTCTGTTTTTTTGGGTTTTGAAAGAACAAAGATACTCATTTTTCTGAATATTTGTTTTCATCAATAATCAGGACATTTATCATTATCCTTTTCTTCCTTATTTCAAACACCTGCTTTTCAAAAGTATTTTTAAATCTATTTTTTGAGGCTATACCATTCTATCTCATTAAAAAGCTTGTTGTTATGAATGTTTAAACAGACTTCATCAGGATATTGAATTTTGTGATCCGGAAAACATCAAACTTTCAAACTGATAAAAACAGGAAAGTATTTTAATCAAAAATCCGTAACTTTGCCAACTACTAAAAATTTTATGGAAAGCATTAAAGTTCACGACAAAACTTTCGTTCCTTATTTAAAGGATGCCGAAATTCAGGAAATTGTAAAAGAGACAGCGTTAAGAATTTATGAAGATTACAAGGATGAAGTTCCTGTTTTCATAGGGGTGTTAAATGGAGTGGTGATGTTCTTCTCTGATCTTTTAAAATATTACCCGGGAGAATGCGAAATTGCCTTCATTCAAATGAGTTCTTATGTAGGAACAGAATCTACAGGGATCGTTTATCAGAAAATGGAGCTTACTAAAGACGTAAGAGACCGTCATATTATTCTTGTGGAAGACATTGTAGATACAGGAAATACCGTTGAAAGTCTTTTCAAATATTTCAAAGAAACACAACGTCCAAAATCTGTAAAACTGGCTAGTTTCTTATTGAAACCTGAGATTTACAAGAAAGATTTCAAACTGGATTATATCGGAAAAGAAATCCCGAACAAATTTGTACTTGGATACGGGCTGGATTATGATGAATTAGGAAGAAACCTTCCGAATCTATATCAGTTGGAAGACGGACAAATCAACCATTAAATGCTGTTGGCTATTAGCTGATAGCTTTTAGCTTAAAATTATATAAAGAAATAAATTTAATAATAACTTAAAAAAGCTGAAAGCAAAAAAGCAAGCCGCCAAAAGCCACAAGCCCGAAGCAAAATGCCCATTGCTGGAAGCGTATCAACATTATGATAAACATTGTTCTGTTCGGCCCTCCAGGAAGTGGAAAAGGAACACAAGCTCAGAATCTAATCGAGAAATTCAATTTAAAACAGGTTTCAACAGGTGATCTTTTCAGATACAATATGAAAAATGACACTGAACTTGGAAAACTGGCTAAGTCATACATCGATAAGGGAGAATTGGTTCCGGATCAGGTAACAACAGATATGCTGATCGACGAGATCAAAAAACCTACTGATACCAACGGTTTTATTTTTGACGGATATCCAAGAACAACTGCTCAGACAGAAGCTTTGGAAACCATCGTTAAAGAAGTACTGAATGATGAGATTGACATCTGTCTTTCATTGGTAGTAGAGGACAAAATTTTGGTTGAAAGACTTCTGAAAAGAGGTGAAACCAGCGGAAGATCAGACGACAGCAATGTAGAGATCATCGAAAACAGAATTAAAGAATATTATACCAAAACAGCAGAAGTTGCCGAGCTTTATAAGCAGCAGGGTAAATATGTAGAGGTAAACGGTGTTGGAGAAATTGATGAGATTTCCCAAAAACTTTTCGCTGAGGTAGAGAAAATTAAATAATCGGGATATGGCAAGGGATAAGAAGTTTCATCCCTTCAACCCGCAACACAAACTATATGTCTAACTTTGTAGATTACGTAAAGATCCATTGTAAAAGCGGACACGGAGGTGCTGGTTCTGCCCACCTTCGCCGTGAAAAGTATATTCCTAAAGGTGGTCCTGACGGTGGCGACGGAGGTCGTGGCGGACACGTCATCATGAGAGGAAATGCTAATGAATGGACTTTGCTTCCACTCCGATACACTCGTCACATAAAAGCTGAACGAGGTGAAAACGGAGCGAAAAACCAGCTGACAGGAGCTGACGGTTCTGATATTTATATTGATGTTCCAATTGGGACTATCGCTAAAAATGAAGAAGGTGAAATTATCGGAGAAATCCTTGAAGATAAGCAGGAAATCATTTTGATGCAGGGAGGAAAAGGAGGAAAAGGAAACGAACATTTCAAATCCTCTACCAACCAAACTCCAAGATATGCTCAACCCGGAATGGATGGTGAAGAAGGCTATGTGGTTTTCGAACTTAAAATTTTGGCCGATGTAGGACTTGTTGGATTTCCAAACGCTGGAAAATCTACACTTTTAGCATCTGTTTCTGCGGCAAAACCAAAAATTGCCAATTATGCTTTTACCACTTTAACTCCTAACCTTGGGATTGTAGATTACAGAAATTACAAATCATTTGTAATGGCTGATATTCCCGGGATTATTGAAGGAGCAGCAGAAGGAAAAGGCTTAGGACACAGATTCCTCAGACATATTGAAAGAAACTCTATCCTTTTATTCTTAATTCCGGCTGACTCTGAAAATCATTTCCAGGAGTTTAAAATTCTTGAAAATGAATTGAAAGAATATAACCCAGAATTACTGGATAAAGATTTCATTGTTTCTGTTTCAAAATCTGATCTTTTGGATGAAGAACTGAAGAAGGAAATTGCAGCAGAGTTCCCGGAAAACAAACAGCCTCTGTTCTTCTCAGGTGTTACCGGAGAAGGTCTTATGGAGCTGAAAGATGCTATCTGGAAACAATTGCACGGATAGAAATACATTGATTTATCAGTTTTATTTTGAAAATAGAACTGCATCATAAAACAACAGCCTTAGGAAAACCTGAGGCTGTTTTCATTTATACAATTTCTTCCATTCAATATTTTAAACCATTAAGAATGGATATAAGAAATGAAGTAAAGTTAAGATGAATCATCCTGATTTCTTAAGCATACGGCAAAGCTTATCTTTATATTCTTAACACCTTAATACAATCTTAATGGTTCAAAAAAGCAAAGGCTTAAACAACTTTCCTTTTCTATATTTAACATAAAAACATAGTAAGATGAATACTTTTGGAACAATTATTGGGAGACCTTTTCAAATTGAAAAAACTATGAAATATTTGTTAGCCATTTGTGCATTTGTGTTGTTGACATCGTGTATAACGTCTCAAAAAGTAAATTCAAAATATACTAAAATTGAATATGAGGCTACTCCATGTTTTGGATTCTGCCCTGTTTTTACAATGACAATCAATCCGGACAGAACTGCAGTTTTTGAAGCGGAACATTTTAATTTTAATGATAAGCCTTCAAAAGATGAGTTTTCAAAGCCCCGTGAAGGTACTTTTAAAGGAACCATTAAAGAAGAAGATTACAATAAATTAATCAGTTTACTTGATGACTTACATGTAAAAAGTTTGAATGATAAATACGGTGAACACAATATTACCGATCTTCCAACGTCTTATTTAAGAATCAAATTTGCTGACGGAACTTCAAAAAATGTGGAAGATTATGGAAAACGTGGAAGTGAAAAGCTTTCGGAAGTGTATCAGTTTTTTGAAAACTTAAGAAAGAATCAACAATGGGATAAAGTGAAATAGCTTCACTAAAATATTTAAATTATATTTGTAAAAGTAATTCCTTCCTTTGGAGGAATTATTTTTTTATAAAAACTTTTAATCATTTAAAAATAAATATGAAGAAGAACATTTTCTTTATCACAGTATTTGCTTTCTCAGCAATATTTAATGCACAAGAAAACACAAAAGATCAGGCATCTATGAGCTTTGGCGTCAAGGGAGGATATTCATTATCCAATATGAAGTTTTTTGGAACCGGGCTGGATTCAAAATCCTATTTTTATTTAGGTATTGCAGCAGAGCAGCCTTTATCTTCTAAATTTGGCTTACAGGCTGAATTACTATATACTCAATTGGGTGGTAAAGACGCTTATCCCTGGTATGAGTTGGTAGGCAATGAAGTAGTAGACGTGGGTGATATGCACTTTGATTACAAGTTCAACCAGATACAGGTTCCCATTTCAGTAAAATATTATATTGTTCCAGAGCTTTCTGCTTCTGTAGGGATGAACTTAGGATTTAATATATCATCCAAAGTAAAAATGAATACTGTTTTTGATGAGGCTGAAACCCACAATTACGAATCTTTAAAAACCTTGAACTTATTTCCTTTTCTGGGTGCAGAATATAAGATTAATCAAAAGTTTTTTGTTGACGCCAGATACAATTTCAATTTTATAGAAATGAATAGAAGCAATGCTGTTCCTACTAAAATTGGATTTCTTCAGGCTGGTGTAGGATATAGATTTAAATAAACTGCGGATATGTAACAGAAAAAAATGGCGGCTCACATTCGGGTTGCCATTTCTATTTTTCAATAAGCAATAAGTCTAAAAAAAGTGGAATAAGATACTTAAAAATATTTAGACTACCTTTGCAGAATGTAATTCTTTCAGACTGAAGGAATTTTTATTTAAATTTTAAAATAATTCATTTGAATTTTACAGACTTAAACTTAATAGAACCTATTGCAAAAGCAATTCAGGAACAGGGATACACGACTCCTACTCCTATCCAGGAAAGATCTATTCCTGATATCCTGGAAGGCAGAGACTTTTTAGGTTGTGCGCAAACAGGAACAGGAAAGACAGCAGCTTTTTCTATCCCTATTTTACAGAATTTATCTAAAAATAAAATTCCCAATAAACATATAAAAGCGTTAATCCTTACTCCCACCAGAGAACTGGCGATTCAGATTGAGGAAAATATTAATGCTTACGGTAAATATCTTCCCTTAAAGCAACTTGTTATTTTCGGAGGAGTAAAACAAGGAAATCAGGAAGCAGCTTTGAGAAAGGGTGTTGATATTCTGGTAGCAACTCCGGGAAGACTTCTGGATTTTATTGCACAAGGAATCATCAGCCTGAAAAATCTTGAGATTTTTGTTCTTGATGAGGCAGACAGAATGCTGGATATGGGTTTTGTACATGATGTAAAAAGAATCATTAAACTTTTACCTCAGAGAAGACAGACTTTATTCTTTTCAGCAACAATGCCGACTGAAATTCAGAAACTGGCTAATTCGATCCTGAATAATCCGGTAAAGGTAGAGGTAACTCCGGTTTCTTCTACTGCAGATACTATCAAACAATCTGTGTATTTCGTAGAAAAAGACAACAAACTGAATTTGCTTTCTCATATTCTTCAAAATGATATTTCAGACTCTGTATTGGTTTTTGCAAGAACAAAACACGGTGCAGATAAGATTTCCAGAAAGCTTCAGAAGGACAATATCTCCGCAGAAGCGATTCATGGTAATAAATCTCAGAATGCGAGACAAAATGCGTTGAATAATTTTAAATCCGGAAAAACAAGAGTTCTTGTAGCGACTGATATTGCTGCCAGAGGGATTGATATTGATGAGCTGAAATTCGTGATCAATTTTGAGCTTTCTGATGTTTCTGAAACCTATGTACACAGAATCGGAAGAACAGGAAGAGCAGGAGCCGAAGGTAATTCTATATCTTTTGTAGACGGACTTGATCTTTTGAACTTAAAGAATACTGAAAAACTAATTGGAAAGAAAATTCCTGTAATCAAGGATCATCCGTTCCATACTGATGACCTGGTAGCACAGAAAAGGGATTCTAATAACAAACCTGTAGCTGCAGGGGGCGGAAAACCTAAAACAGGTAATGGTAATAATTCAAGGCCAAATAATAACCGTAAAAAGCCTGCAGCGGGAGCTTCAGTAGGGTTTAAAAAACCTAAGAATAAGAATTTCACCAGAAAAAAATAAAAAAAAGTCCTTTTCAAAGAAAAGGACTTTTTTTATTGATCGTTTATTATTCCATTCTTTGCTTTGTATAGCAGTAACCTATAATACAAAATGGTAAACAGGCTGCCAGATAGGTAGTAGAAAAGAAATTATTCTGGTAAGAAAATCCTAAAGTTACATACTGCTCACTTACAAAACTCAACATCACAAAAAAAAGAATATAGGCTGAAAAGTAAAATACTGTTTCTATTTTTTTAACATAGAAGGAAAGGATAACCGACAGTATCATAAAGAACAGCATAACAAATTTATTGCTTTGTCCCTGAAGATTAAGAGGATTATATTGCAGCACATGCTCAATACTTTTGGCAGGCAGCAGAACGGATGCCAATAAGATTGCTACCGTTAATAAAAAGCTTAATCCAAATTTTATTTTATTATTCCAGCTGGTTTTTAAAAAGGGATTTAATAAAAAGATGATCAAAGGAATGATCACTACGCTTCTTGTAAGACATAGAATTCCTATGCATATTCCTAACAGAAAGGATCTTTTAAAATAATCATCTTTAAACATTCTGTTCCAAAAGACAATAAAGGCTGCCACTGCAATAAAGGAAGAGATAAAATCACTCTTACAGACCACTTCATAAATATAAGCCAGGGAAATACCTAACATTCCTATTGCAAGAAATCTATGAAAATTGCTCTTAAATTCTAAAAAAACAACATAGGAAAATAGTAAAAAGGCAACAACCTGTAGGTAGCCAACATTCCCTAAAAAATAAAAAACACTTGACAAAAGTAATTGCCCAGGAAGATATGATGATAAATTTCCCATGAAATTTGGAGTATCATAGATGTATTCTCCTTTTGCCCAATGTTGCACAGAAAATTCTAACGTTGCCCATCTGTCAATATTCATTTTATAAGGATCTTTCATCACATGGCACATCGCAATGTAAGCAATCGTGATAAAAACGATAAGAAGATATACGGATTTCCTGGTCCATACTTTTTCCAACCAGGACCACTTTCCTAAAGAAAATAACAATAAATTTCCCCCTGAAAAAAAAATAATTAAAATCGTAAGAGGAACAAAAGACTGTCTGATTCCATATTTCGTCAGAAATAAAAGATTAACTATGAAATAAATGGCAAACAGCAATATGCCATTCAATTTGTTGCTCCTAATAAAATTTAACAGGGCACTCATTAATTATGGTATTTGAAAAATGTTTTTAGCATTTTCTGTCGTGATGCGGTCTATCTCAGAAAAATCTTTTCCATAGATATTCACCAGCTTTCCGGCAACCAGGTCCAGATAAGAGCTTTCATTCCTTTTTCCTCTGTGGGGAACCGGTGCCAGGTATGGAGAATCTGTTTCTAAAACAATTTTATCCAACGGAACTTCATTCAGAAACTGGTCTATTTTTCCGTTTTTAAAGGTCACTACTCCACCGATTCCTAAAATGAAGTTAAGGTCAATAGCATGCTGCGCCTGTTCGAGATTCCCTGAAAAACAATGGAAAATTCCTCTTAGTTTCGGATGCTTTTTTCGTTCTAAAACTTCAAAGGTCTCATCAAAGCTTTCTCTGGTGTGGATCACAATCGGAAGGTCTCTTTCTATTGCCCAGTCAATCTGCTGTTCAAAAGCTTTTACCTGAATATCCAATGTGGTCTTATCCCAGTACAAGTCAATTCCGATCTCTCCAATTGCTGGAAAATGTCTTTGATCAAGATATTTTTTTACAATTTCAAGTTCTTTTTCCCAGGATTCCGGTTTTACATAGCAAGGATGTAATCCCATCATTGAAAAAATCTGTCCCGGATATTCTGTTTCCAGCTTCAGCATTTTTTCATGTGATTCAGAATCAATAGCAGGAAGATAAAATTCTGTAATTCCTTTATCTACTGCTCTTTGAATAGCTTCTTTTCTGTCTTCATCAAATTCTTCTGCGTATAAGTGTGTATGTGTATCAATCATTTTATTTAAAATTTCAATAGATCTTCGTAAGGATTTTCAAGTCCCAGCAATATTCCGAAAGCGGGCTCCGTTTTTATTCCCTGTTTTTTAAGTTCTATTATTCTTTGTTTAAATTCTTCTCCTTTTTCTTTTAATATTTTGTATTCGGCCATCATATGAAGATAAGCGTTCTGCTGTTTTGTAGGCTTATTCTGTCCAAAGATCTCAATGGGAAACCCTTCCAGCATAAAATTTAAAGTCATGCATTTTTCCCCGTTTACAATAGGATATTCCACTTCTACATCGTGAGGAATAAGCTGACAAAATAGTAAATCATCCAGAAAATCCTGTTCATATTTTAAATCCACCTCGAAAATAAGATCCAGATCACTTCCTTTGATATCAATCTCTATAGGAACAGTTCCTGCTAAAATAGGAGAATAGTCCTTCAATTTATCAAAAACACGATGTTTTGTAAGAATTTCGTAAGCTTTTTTCTGTCTTTCATTTCCATCTTTCAGATAGTCAATTCTGGTGAAATCAAGCATTTAAAATATTTTATGTTTTACTTTTTTACGCTGTACTTCAATTCTCTGATCCAGTTTTTCTCTGAACTCGATAAACTTAGGATCTTTCTTATCACTGGTTTTATGTTCCAAGGCTCTCATAATCTTAAAGTTTTCTTTGATAAAATTCTGAGTTTCTTCTGAAAAATAAGATTTTCCAAACTTCTCAAAAATATAATTTACCGCCTGTGTACTAGGATGAATCATATCTTCTTTATAGAAACGATAGTCCCGGAGGTCATCCATCAAAATCTCATAGACAGGCAGATAATGACAGTCTTCAAAGAGAGAAATAGACTCGTGGATAGCAGTGATTAATTTGGACTTACTTAACTGATTTTCTACCATTCCATCTTTGGTATGCCTTACAGGTGAAACAGTAAATAAGATTTGTACTCCTTCTTTACAAATATCTTTAAGATCCAGAATCGTCTGGTAAATTGAAGTGGTGAGTTCCTGATGAGATAGCAGTCTTTTCTCAAAAAACTTTTGCGGAATTTTATGACAGTTGGCTACCAGCTTTTTCTTGGGAAGGAATTCATAAATAAATGAGGACCCGTAGGTAATAATAATCCAGTCGGCTTCCTGAAGAAAGGCATTTCCTGCTTCAATAGCTCCATTAATTTTATCTAGGGTCTGATGAATATAACGGGTATCAAAACTGGTATGATGATCCAGAGAGATATATTCTTCATTGTAAGTGATTAGTTCCTCTTCTGCGTAAAATGCAGAGTCATGTAATCTGTTGACTGCATTATTGATAGAAAAAGGGTTAAAAATAGTCCCAAAAGGATTATTAAGGGTCTGAAGTTGTCCGTCCTGGAGTAAATCCGTCATTTCAGAGGCAAAACATGAGCCTATTGAAAATATTCTATCTTCAATTTCAATCTTCTTTTCTGATGCGGGAATATCAACTTCTGTTCTGAATTTCATTGTATAAGGGTTAGGCTGCAGGAAATAAGTAGCGGGCAAATTACTGTTACCTGCTACCTATCATCTGCTGCCTATATTAACTTTCTCTTCTCAACAAATAATTGGCCAGTTCAATAAAAGGTTTTTTCTTTTCTTCCGGCACATCAATTTTCTGAAGATAACTTTGTCCAATCTCATTATGTTTTTCAATCAGACGTAATGCTTTTTCATCTACTTTTGTTCTTCTGAAGATCTTTTCTACTCCATATACTTTATCAACATTTTCAGTCTTCTTAGAATACCAGTAGTCCAATTCTTTTCTTTCTTCGTCTGTAGCGTGTTCTCTTGCTAGCAGATACAGAACAGTTTTCTTGTTTTCGTAGATGTCTCCGGCATGTTTTTTACCAAACTGCGCCTGATCTCCAAATACATCAAGATAATCATCCATAATCTGGAAGGCAATTCCGATATGTTTTCCGAAATTGAAAATAGCTTTGGCATCTTTAAAATCTGCTCTTGCAATCAAAGCTCCGATTTCAAATGAAGAAGCACTTAATACCCCGGTTTTATAAGTAATCATTCTGATATAGTCATCAAAAGTAACATTTTCCTGAGTTTCAAAATTAATATCGTACTGTTGACCTTCGCATAACAGAAGTCCTGTATGGGTAAATATTCTGATACATGCCTTGAATATTTCAGGTTCCAGATCCTCAAAAAACTTATACGCTTTCAACATCAGTCCGTCTCCGGAAAGAATTCCTACATTAAGCCCGTGTAAAGTATGAATAGTAGGCTTGTTCCTTCTTAAAGGAGCCTCATCCATAATATCATCATGGATCAGGGTGAAGTTATGGAAAAACTCGATAGCCAATGCCGGCTTGATTGCCTGCTTAAGATCTCCACCGAACATATCACATGCCATTAACACCATAATAGGACGAAGGCGTTTTCCACCATGGGAAATAATATAGTTCATCGGATCATAGAGCTCCGAAGGTTTATCTTTAAAAGTATATTTAGTGATGGCATCTGCAACAATCTGCTGGTATCTGTCTAAAAATTCCATAAAATCTTATAATTTGAACAAAAATACGATTTTTCAAGGCTTTATAAAACAAAAAAACATCGTTTTGATGAGGATTTTTATGATTATTCGCTATTCTAAAAAATTATTAAATTTCTTCTTATTTTCTTCAATTCTTTTTCTGTACTCTGGAGTATTAATTTTACCCTGGGAAGGGTCATTAATGTATTCTTTACGCTTTTCTATGTATTGAGCTTGAGTAATCAACAATCCTTTTTTATATTCTATAGGTAAATTCGTTTTAGTTATAGAAAGAAACTCAAAATTAAAATATTTTTTTCATCGCTGACCTCTAAAATCAATCCGGGAAGACCTTTAAACTTATAAGGACCATCATTAACAGGTATTTCATGAGTAAACCATGCTATATATATTCTCTTTCCAACTTTAGCAACAGCTTTTGTACATTTATATCCTTGAATAACTTTAGTTATCAAGTTATCAATCTTCCAATGAATGTTTTCTGTACGAAAGGTATAAAAGTCATTACCTAAGTGATTTGATATGTAGATAGAATCATTATCCTTATAAACACAATGTCTTACTTTCGATTGTAGTAATTTACCTGGTTCTACAATACTGCCAGTCTTTATTGCAGTTTCCAGCTGTTTCTTAAAACCATCAGAAAATGCTTTATAATTCTCACTATAATAAACAGATTTGTTACTATTAGCCAGGAGTATCATTGGTTCTGAAACAACGCTTTCTATATTCAAAGTATCCGTTATATATGAAAAGTTGTATCTGACTTCCAGTATAGAAATATCTCTTTCTAATTTAGGAGATTGACTTTTAATAAAGATTAAAAGAAAATAAAAAAATATACCTAATTTTTTTTTCATAAAAAAATAAATACAAGGTAGGTCAAACAGCTTCAGACAACATTAAACAGGCGGATTCTCATAGCTGGCATGGCCACAATCCTGTTGATTATACATTTCCCATTCATTATTTACACAATTATACGTATCGAAATCAGTATCTAGAACAGTTTGATAAGTAGTTCCACAAACAGTCTTTAGTGTTATTAAATAACGTGTAAATAAAACGGCTTGGGCTGTTTTTTCATTCTTAAAATTAAAATTATTGGCTTTAATAAGTGCTGCCAACATAAATGCTGAAAGAAGTAATAGTTTTTTCATTGTAATTTGTATTAATAAACTTTTTTGTTCAAAAGTATTGCAAAGTGTTTATCTAATGTATAAAACAAATAAACTATAAAACAATAGAAATCAACAAAATAAGAAACTTATTTTAAACAAAACACAAAAACATGGATCACAACAATAAATATCTGTTCGTTGATTAATAATTTAAATTTCAACATTGCACAATAAAAAAACTTTGCCCAAATGGACAAAGTTTATATAATTGTATGATTTGTTTTTTTAGAAAAGGAAGGTTACTGCAAGATAAGTAATTGCTGCTACTATTGCAGAGATTGGAATGGTAAGAACCCAAGCCCAAAGTAAGCTTACAGTGATTCCCCATCTTACCGCTGAAATTCTTTTCGTTAATCCTACCCCGATGATAGAACCTGTAATCGTGTGTGTAGTAGATACAGGAATACCGAAGTGGTCTGTGATGAATAAGGTAATAGCACCTGCCGTTTCTGCACTTACTCCTTCTAATGAAGTTACCTTCGTAATCTTTGTTCCCATTGTTTTGATGATCTTCCAACCACCACTCATTGTACCTAAACCAATAGCAAGGAAGGAAACCAAAGGAACCCAGATATAATGCTGTGCAAAATAATCAAAACGTTCTGCAGAAGGAATATTCAAATACTGCGCATCCTGAAGCATATTTACGTGATAATAGATTACTGCTGCACCAATGATCCCCATTACTTTCTGAGCATCATTCAAACCGTGTCCCAAGCTGAATAAAGCTGAAGAAGCCAGCTGTAATCTTTTGAAAGACTGGTCTGCTTTGTGGGGGTTTGATCTTTTATAAAGATGTACAATAATCAGAGTTATAATGATCGAGATAATCATCCCTATGATTGGTGCCATGAAAATGAACAGGAAGATAGGAATTACTTTATCAAACTTTACGACACCCTGTTGTGTTACCTGGCTGAAAGCTTCTTTAATGGTATCCCACATCCCAAGCCCGGGTTGTGCTGCAGCTACATCATGATAATCCATCATGAAGGCATGCATAAGAGCCGCTCCTAAGAAACCTCCGATCAGCGTGTGTGAAGATGATGAAGGGATCCCGAACCACCATGTCAAAAGGTTCCAGGCAATTGCGGCGATAAGGCCGGAAAATATAACCTCAAGAGTGATAAAATTCTCATTAACTGTTTTGGCAATTGTATTACCAATTTTGAATTCTCCAATAATATAAGCAGCAATAAAGAACGCTGCAAAGTTCCAAAGTGCCGCCCAAAGTACAGCCTGGAATGGAGTTAAAACTTTTGTAGAAACTATAGTTGCAATTGAGTTGGCTGCATCATGGAAACCATTGATATAATCGAAGATCAGGGCCAGCGCAATAATAACTACAAGTAAAATCGGAAATTCCATTTTTTGCTATGTATTAGGCGTATTTAATCATGATGTTCTCAATCGTATTGGCAACATCTTCTGCTTTGTCTGTTACAATTTCAAGGTAGTTTAATACAGATGAAACTTTAATAATGTTGATGGCATCATTAGTTTCAAATAATTCTACCATTGAGTTGGAAAGCAAATCGTCAGCAATATTCTCAATAGAGTTCACCTTAATACAAGCTTCTTTCACCTGTTCCATATTTTTGAACCCTTTAAGGTTTTTCATTGCATTCTGAATTTCAAGACATGCTTTGTGGATTAATAAAGAGAAGTCTGAATAAGCCTTCATCTCCGGTGATTTGTAAAGGAAAATATATTTTGTGGATGCGTAGATATAATCAGCGATATCATCAAGTCCTGTTGCCAGTGTGTGAATGTCTTCACGGTCAAAAGGTGTAATGAAGTTCTTCCCTAATTCTACGAAAATTTCGTGAGTAAGTTCATCATTCTTGTGTTCAAAGTCGCTCATTTTCTTCAACATTGAATCGTCATTAAGATCGAAATCCTTGATTCCTGTGTTGAATTCTTCTGACATTGCAACTAGATTTTCAGTTACTTTTTCGAAAAGTACAAAGAAGATTTTATCTTTTGGTTGAAAAGCGTGGAAAATATTACCAATTCCCATTTTTTAGTATTTATAATTCGTGTGCAAATTTCTTAAAAAAGGATTGTACGTGAAACTATATAACATTAAGTTTTGTTAACATTCGCTTAACTACTGATTATCAAACAAAAAAACCGGCATCAATGCCGGTTTTGTATGGTATAAGAAGAGATTAGTTTGCTACTTCAGCTCTCATATCTTTTCCTTTGAACTTCATCGATTGAATATTGCTCAATACATTGTCTTTGAACGATTTTTCAACTTCGAAGAAAGAGAATTTCTCTAAGATTTCAATATCACCGATTTCAGCTCTTTTTTTGGTTTTTCCGCCAGCAGTAGCTTTGTTGATAATATCTAAAACATCAAGTTTCTTCAAATGGTCTTTTTTACCAAGGTTGAAGAAAAATCTTACCATGTTTTCATCTCTTCTTCTTGGCTTTCCACCACGATCTCTGTCTCTTCCACGGTCTCCACGATCTCTGTCGCGACCTCTATCTCTGTCTCTGTCACGTCCGCGATCTCTTCTAGAATAGTCATCGTCTCTGCTGCTTAATTTCTGCTCAACAAGGTCATGCTTGTCTTTGTAGTATAAAGCAAGATCTTTCAACTGAAACTGTAGAAGCTGGTGTACCAGTTCTTCTTTTGTAAAGTTGCTCAGATCCGGGATTAAGCTATCATCAAATTCAAAAAGATCTTCGTGTTCCGTTAATAATTTCTCGAATACACCACCTACCTGAGCTTTGATAATATCTTCACCTGTAGGAATGAATTTTTCGTTAATTTCAATTTTCGTTGCAGATTTGATCTGTTTCAGTTTTCTGCTTTCTTCAGGCTTTATTAAAGCCATAGAAATACCATCTTTTCCAGCTCTACCTGTTCTACCGCTTCTGTGAACGAATACTTCAGGATCATCTGGTAAAGAGAAGTGAATAACGTGAGTTAAAGAGTTTACATCCAATCCTCTTGCTGCAACGTCTGTCGCTACAAGAATATCAATATTTTTCAATCTGAATTTCTTCATTACCGTATCTCTCTGTGCCTGAGAAAGATCACCATGAAGAGCATCAGCTGCATATCCGTTCTGCATTAAGAAATCAGCAACCTCCTGAGTTTCCATTCTCGTTCTACAGAAGATAATGGAGTACTGGTTAGGGTTAGCATCAATTAATCTTTTTAATGCTTCTTTTTTCTGACGGTATCCTACAACATAGTATTCGTGAGTAATGTTCTTCTTCACTTCGTTGATAGAACCTACTGAAATACGATGCGGCTTTGTAAGATAATTTTTGGAAATTCTTTCCACCTCTTTATTCATCGTTGCAGAGAATAAGAAAGTTTGTTTAGTTTCCGGAGTTTCGCTTAGAATGGTTTCCAATTCGTCTTTGAAGCCCATAGAAAGCATTTCATCAGCTTCGTCTAATACTAACCAATGAATCGCAGAAAAGTCTAATGCTTTTCTGTTGATAAGATCAATTACTCTTCCCGGAGTTCCCACAATAATCTGTGGTTTGTCCTTCAAAGATCTCATCTGCTCTACAATACTACTTCCACCATAAACCGCAGTTGTCTTGATGTCTTTCATATACTTAGAGTAATTCTTTATGTCCTTCGAAATCTGAAGACATAATTCCCGTGTCGGACAAAGCACCAATAATTGGATTTTGCGACTCGTATCGTCAATCATATCCAAAATCGGAAGCGAAAACGCTGCTGTTTTGCCTGTCCCTGTCTGCGCAAGTGCGATCAAGTCGCGAATATCTGAAAGAATAAAAGGGATAGTCTGTTTTTGGATTTCTGTTGGGCTTTCGTAACCCAGTTCGCCAATTGCCTTAAGGATATCAGGACTTAAATTGGTTTCCGTAAATAAATTCATTAACTATTTTAAAATTTTTGCAAAGATACAATAAATATTTGATTTGTTTTTGAATAAAGTTTTAAATATACAATCTTAAATTCAGAATCTTTTAATATTTCTTTGATTTTTTGAAAATTAAATGTAAAAAAAACAGCCTTAAACTAAGGACTTGTTAAACATTATTTTTTTTTATTAAATTGGATTGATTTTTTCTGTGATATTAATGAATTTTCAAAAATAAAACCATAGAACATATATTTTTCTCTTTTTATATTATTATGCAAAACATTAAATCTATCACAAAAGACCACTTAAAATAACATAAAAATTTCTTCAAAAGAATAATGAGAGCTTCAGGCATCCGGTACCTGGCAGCACCTTACTTATCAACCTGTTTTGATTCCCAATCTGCCACTGCAAATTCCTTTATCATCTAATATCCGTCTATTATCCCTACTGAAAGTTTAAAACCTAAATAGATTTTGTACATTTGAATTGTGGTATGAATTTCCAATTCTAAATTTCGGGATTGAATAGCCTACCCAAATCTGACTTAGCAACAACACTAAAAATACCTCACATAATATGTCTGCAAGCATTTCTTCTAAAACATTTGATTTTTTAAACAAATTAAATAAAAACAATAACCGCGAATGGTTTACTGAAAATAAAAACCTGTACACAGAATCTCAGCAAAATGTTGTGTCATTTCTTGATGAACTGATTAAGGAGATGTCTGGTTTTGATGAAGAACTTGCTAAAATAGACAGTAAAAAGGCCTTATTCAGAATTTACAGAGATACCCGCTTTTCAAAGGACAAATCGCCTTATAAAACCAATTTCGGAGCTTCTCTGGGGATGGGAAAAGGAAATCAGAAAGGAGGTTATTATCTTCACATGGAACCTGGAAAGTCCTTTTTAGCAGGAGGAATCTACATGCCGGAATCTTCTGTCCTGAAAGAAGTCCGCAAAGAGATTTCTTTGTATGGAGACGATTTTCTAAAAATTCTCAATAATAAAGATTTCAAAAAACATTTTCCGGAGCTTGACCAGGACGATAAACTAAAGAAAATACCTCAGGGTTTTGAAAAAGAAGATCCTATGGGAGAATATCTCAAACTTAAAAATTTTATTGTAGTATATTCTCTGAAAGATGAGGAAGTGCTGGACAAAAATGCTGTAAAAAACATGACCAAAGTTTTCAAACTGATGAAACCTTTCAATGATTTTCTAAATACACCTTTTCTCTAGATAGTTTTACTTTTTCAACTACCGATCACTCGTTTTTCACAGATCATTGGGTGCATTCTGGTTGAAGTTCTATTTCTACAGAATGTCATAATCAGATGTTCAGGGGGATACAGGTGTCTCTGTGACAAATCAAAATTATAGTAAAACTCCCCAGGTTACAAAAACAAATTTCAGAAATCCATCCTGAAAATCAAGCCATTATAATTAACATTTTTTAAGAAAAGTTTTACATTTTTACGTATCTTTGCTGTTCGCCAAAAAGCCAAAGATGTCTTTATACCAAAAAATTGCAGAGAAACTACAATACATAAGCCCGAATTTCTACAAAAAAAGATATTTTAAAGCTCTAAATAATCTTAATAAAAATAACTTTTCGGAACGTAATGTAGAACCGGAATTGGTATGGATCAAAGAATACCTTCCTAAAAATGCTGTGATACTGGATATTGGTGCCAATGTGGGAACTTTCCTTTATCAGCTGGAAAATACATTGAAGCATGAGCATATTTATGGTTTTGAACCTAATAAAAAGCTTTACAGAAGACTGAAAAGACTGTTTTCTGACATGCATATTCTCCCTCTTGCTCTTTCGGATGAAAACAGGATTGCAGAATTCAAAGTACCCATCATTAATGGTAAAACTATTGCTTCCCGTGGTACTTTAAACACTTCTTACAAAGAAAAAGGAGAAGAGAAAAGCTATACGGAACAAGTAAAAGTTATTAAACTTGACGAATGGGCAGCACTGGAACATTTCAACAGACTTGATTTTATCAAAATAGATGTTGAAGGAAACGAAATAAAAACTCTTTCCGGAGCGAGAGAAACCATTAGACAATTTAAGCCGACCTTAATGGTTGAAATGGAGCAAAGACACCATGAAACTCCTATATGGAATGAAATATCCGAAGTGATGAGCTGGGGATATGATGCCAGATATCTAAACAGAAACAGCTTTACGCTGGAAAATCTTACAGAAGATATTATAACACAAAATACAAACGACGAAAAAAATAAAACTCAGTACATCAACAATATTATTTTTATACCTAAAAACATTTAAAACAACTTATGAGTGTAGTAGCGAGACAAGGCTTCAAATATTCCATTATCGGTTATATTGGTTTTTTGCTGGGCACCGTTTCCGCAATATTTATATTTCCGAATGATTTTGAATTTTACGGAAAGCTACGCTACATTCTTCCCACAGCTGAAATGCTGGTTCCTTTTGTTGTTTTGGGTATTTCTTATTCGAATGTGAAATTTTTTCACAAAGTAGAAAAAGATGGTAAAAAACAGAATATGCTGTCACTGTCACTACTGACGGTTTTTATCAACTTTATTATTTTCACGGCTGTATTTTTTATACTTCCCTATTTTTATCCGAAATTCAGACATTCAGAAGCATGGAAGATCAAGGAAATGATTCTGCCATTGATTTTAATCCTTTCATTCTGTGCTATTTTCAATAAATACACATCCAATTACAAAAGAATTGTAGTTTCCAATATCTTCGACAATCTGTTTCCGAAAATAGCGAACCTGGGAGCATTCTGTCTTTTTTTCTTTGCTTTATCACAGAATGTTACAGCTTCTACGTCACAGATCATTGCATATGCTTTCTTTTTTGGAATTTTCTTTTTAATGCTTTTGGGATATATTTATTACACCAACAAACTGGAAAAAATTCAGCTGGATTTTAATACCGATTATTTCAAAAAGAATAATTTCTGGAAAGAGTTTTTCAATTACAGTTTCTTTGGATTCCTGGGAACTTTTGGAAATTATCTGGCGATCAACAGCTTTATGATCGGAGAATTTATGGGAATGGAAGAGGTTGGAATTTATTCTGTTCTGTATGCTCTGATCTCGTTAATTTCTATTCCCCAGCTTGGATTATTTAATATTTCAGCACCTATCATCAACAAAACTCTGGCAGACGGAGATATGGTGGAACTGGACAGGTTCCATAAGAAGACATCCTTAACCTTATATTTCCTTGGAGCCGTTTTATTCTCCTGTATTATGGTAGGATTTCCTTATCTGACGCAATTTATGCCAAAAAACGGAACCATGCTCAGAGAATATGAACCCGTAGTCTGGATCTGGGGTTCTGCAGTATTAATAGATCTTGCTACCGGATTCAACGGGAATATTATTTCACTCTCAAAATATTACAGATTCAATATTCTGGTGATGCTTTTGCTGGCCGGACTGACTATCGGACTGAATTATTATTTCATTAAAAACACGGATCTGAAGCTGATCGGAATTGCTTTATCTACGGCTATTTCACTTACTATTTACAATGTTGTGAAAATTGTTTTCAATTATATTGTATTTAAGGTTTCGCCGTTGAGTATTGAAATGATTTTCGTCTCTATTATCTGTACTTTAGCCATTACAGTAGCCATTGTTCTTCCCAACTTCAACAGCAATCTGCTCAATCTGATATACAAACCTGCAGTGGTCTTAATACTGATCTATGTCGGAAATTACTTCACCAGGATTTTCCCTGTTGAGGATTACCTGAATATGAGATTTATTAAGAGTGTATTTAAGATAAAATAATTGCTTTTAAGACAGAAAATAGAATAATCTAAAGCTTTTTATAGCAAGCCTTTGAGAAATTGCTCCAGTTTTTTCTGAACTTTTTTCCTGCTGTATGTTGTATAAAAATCAAATGGATTTTCAGAAACGGTTTTTAACTGTTCGAGAATATTTTCTTTTTCAGGAATAATAAAATTCAGTTTTGAAGGATACTTTCCCGGAAAAACAGCCAGTTTTCCATAAGCTATGGCATCGCCAATGTTTCCTGTCATTTTAGTAAGTCCATACGTTTCTTTCATACCAAAAAATTCTGTATCCTGTTGAATCGGACACCATAGAACATCTGCTTTTTGCATCCATTGTTCAAATTCTTCTGAAGAAACTCTTTCAGAAAAATAGGTGATTTTAATATTTTCAGGTAATTTTCCAGACAGATTTTCAAGTTGTTTTAACTCGTGTCCGGTTGCTTTTCCAAGGAAAACAAATTGGCAAGATTTATCCGGATTAAGTTTCCGAATGGTTTCGAAAATAGAATGATAATCTCTTCTTTTCTGTGAAACACCACCGGGAATCACCACCATAAGCTCTTCATTTTTTACTTTATCAAAATCTCTTGTGTAAAATAGTGGCAAATAATGATATCTCCCTGATATCAGAGCTTCATCCAGCACGAAAAGAGTTCTTGAAGTATTATACACTTTGGTTTTGTAGAACAAACCTTCTTTCAACCACAATTTTAGTCTGAAGATAACGTCTCCCTTGAAAACACTTTTCATCAGATCCAACTTGGATGCTTTTATGAAATTAAGATTATGGGAAATAACTGCCGTATTGTACCTTTTTGTGACTGCTAAAAATGTATTAAAATAACGGTGTACAGTACCTATGATCACAAGATCATATCCTTTTCCCTTTAACTGATCCAGAATCATAGAACTATCTGATAAAAACACAGCTTCATGGCGGTGGCTTACCTGATCTTTGATTCTTTTTGAAAAATAATAGTCTACCGTAAAATCCTGAGAACCTTCCATAATATCCATGAAAGCCTGGGCGATTTCTGCGTGGGTATCTATTTCTATGTAAGCTATTTTTTTCACAGGTTAACGGGAGTTATATCTTAAATTTTGGCTAAAGCCAATGGAATCTTTACTTTTTTGATTAAACGGTTAAAACCCATTTCTATTGATGGACATTTACAACGTATAAAAATCACCTTCTACATTTTCAGCCATTTCTTTTTCAACATTCTCCAACGTTGATCATTAACGGCCTTCTGTTCTTCTTTGGTAATTTTCAGTTCTAATTTATTTGATCTGCAGTTTTCATAAGATGTAATAATATCAAAGAAAAATGAAACAGATTTACTTTTCATAGCTTCTTTTGAAGAGGCAATATAAGCCAGAAACCTGTTCAGTCCCAAGAAATAAAAATATCTTCCGTAATAATCAGCAGGGCGTATCGTGTAATCGGCTCCTTTTACTTTAATCAGCTTTACATGGAGCTCCGGAAGTACAACTTCTTTCCATCCATGATTTTCCAACAGTATGGAATCAATATTATCCCAGCCCAATGTTTCCCTTAAACCACCAATCTCTACAAAGCATTCTTTACGATAAGCCTTCATAGGCCCCCTCACGTGATGTTTATTGGAATTTCCTTCATACACCCAGTTCCCATCCTTTTCGATATACAAAAGTCCTCCCACAAGCCCATATTCAGGATGATTGATAAAAGCTGTTGCTACTTCCGCCAGATAATTTTCCGGAAGAATAATATCGGCATCAAATTTACAGATGATATCAAATTCATCCATAGCTTGAGTCTGAAGTCCGTTTTTAAAAGCGTGAACGACTTTAGATCCTGGCTGATGTTCAGATTTCTGTAGGTTGGTTGTTTCAAAACGGAAATCAGTTTCTGTATAGTTTCTGATGACCTCAGCTGTGCTGTCTGTAGAACCGTCATTCACTACCACTACTTTAAAATCTTTGCTGCTTTGCTGTTGCAGAGAGTTAAGAGTAAATGGGAGGTTGTCTTCTTCGTTATGGGCAGGAATTATGATTAAAAACCTCACAAATTATAGTATAAATGATGATGAATAAATGATCAATGATGAGAAGCTTTTGAGGGCATCAATTATCATTGATCATTTATCGTTGATAATTTTATTTGTTATGCGGTTTCAGCATGTTTTTCGGATCAAGAATTTCATCCAGTTTTTCCTGAGAAAGAATTCCCTTCTCCAAAACAAGGTTGTATACGCTCTTTCCTGTTTCCAATGCTTCTTTTGCAATCTGTGTTGATTGTTTGTATCCGATGTAAGGGTTCAATGCTGTAACAATACCGATGCTGTGTTTCACCATATTCAGACAAACTTCTTTATTGGCAGTAATTCCAACCACACATTTGTCACGAAGCGTATCCAAAGCATTGCAAAGGAAGTTGATGTTTTCCATGATGGCATGTGAAAGTACCGGTTCCATTACATTCAGCTGTAATTGTCCTGCTTCTGCGGCAAAAGTTACGGTAAGATCATTTCCAAATACTTTGAAACAAACCTGGTTGACTACTTCCGGAATTACAGGATTTACTTTCCCTGGCATTATAGAAGATCCTGGCTGCATTGGCGGAAGATTGATTTCAAAAAGACCAGCTCTTGGACCTGATGAAAGTAATCTTAAGTCGTTACAGATTTTGGATAACTTCACCGCAAGACGCTTTGTAGCTGAAGAATAAATTACATACGATCCCGTGTCAGGAGTAGCTTCTACTAAATCCGGTGCTGAAACAATAGGGAATCCTGTAATCTGAGCTAAGTTTTTAGCACAAAGCGTGGCATATCCTACCGGAGCATTCAAGCCTGTTCCGATAGCTGTAGCTCCCATATTTACTTCTACAAATAGGTTGGCGTTGTTATTCAGTTTGGAAATATCCTCTTCTAAAGTGGCAGCATATGCTTCAAATTCCTGTCCCAAAGTCATTGGAACAGCATCCTGAAGTTGTGTACGTCCCATTTTAATAACATCATGGAACTCCTGTCCTTTTGCACGGAAAGCCGTGATAATTCTTTCCAGTTTTTCTACCAGCCCAATGTTCATCTGAAGCAATCCCATTTTGATTGCTGTAGGATAAGCATCGTTAGTAGACTGAGAAAGGTTGATATGGTCATTGGGTGAACAGAATTCGTATTCTCCTTTATTTTTTCCTAATTTTTCCAACACGATATTGGCGATCACCTCATTCGCATTCATGTTGATGGAAGTTCCTGCACCTCCCTGAATCATATCTACCGGAAACTGCTCATGATATTTCCCTTCTACAATTTCATCACATGCTTCTGCTATTTTAAAATACAGGTTTTCGTCTAGAAGTCCAAGTTCATAATTGGTTTTAGCTGCTGCTTTTTTTACAAAAGCCAATCCTTTTATGAAGTCCGGATATGAAGACAAAAGCTGCCCTGAAATTTTGAAATTGTTAATAGCTCTTTGTGTCTGAACCCCATAATAAGCATCTAAAGGCACATTCAGTTCGCCTAATAAATCACTTTCTTTTCTGAAATTTTCCATTACAGATATTTTACTGTTTTTGATCGTTTAAAGATAGCAAAAACGCATCTAACCGATGCGTTTTAATTTGAATTATTTTACTGGATATTTTTGATTTAAAGCCTGGAGTATTGCCCATGTTTCTCCATCCATAATTCCGTCATAATTCTGTGGACGGAAATGATATTGGAATGCTTCAATTGTTTTCTTCGTAGCATCATCCCATTTTCCGCTAAGATCAAGTGCATATCCGAATTTCTGCAATGACGTCTGAATAAGGAAAATAAAGCTGGAATCATTATATCTTGCTGTAATATCAGCCTGTGCTGCCTCAAGATAAGTCTGTTTAGCCGCTTCATCATACCACATTCCAATCTGGTACTCATCATAAAGCTTTTTCCATGGAAACATTGGCCCGGGATCCTGTTTTCTTGTAGGTGCAATATCGGCATGTGCCAATACATTCGTAGGCTGGATCTGATATCTCGTCACAATATCTTTAACCAAAGCCGCTACTTTTTTCACCTGGTCATCGCTAAAAGGAGCAAAGGTTCTTTTCCCGGTAGCATCCGTGGTATACCCTGTATTTACAATTTCAATACCGATAGAATTATCGTTGAGATTTTTGTCATTTCTCCACGCGCTTACTCCTGCATGATAGGCTCGCTTATTTTCATCCACCAATTGATAGATCTCGTTATCTCCTGTATTATTTACCAGATAATGGGCACTCACCGCCTGTTGGGTAAGGACGGTAAGAGATTTATCGTCTGGAAGGGCTGTATAATGTAATATAAGATAACGTTGTCTGAAATTCTGGGCTACCGCAGGGAAATAAGTTTTCACCACTTTATATCCGGCTGGTTTCGCAGATACAATAGAACCATAACTTGCCGTATTATCATTTTTTGTTGGGTCTGCTATATTAGTAGTAAAAAAGTCTACTCCATGATCAGATACAACTTTTGGTTTTGAAGCCACCGGAGGAGTTGTTTGAACCGTCGGTTTCGCCTGTGTTATTGGGGTTTTCGGTTTGTAAGTATTTTTTTTCACATTTTGTTGGGAAGTACATGAAAAAACAAAAGTGCTTAATCCGATGATATATAATGTTTTACGCATCAGTTTGGTTTTTGAATGATTTATTACCTCAAAAATACACAAAAATTTCTTGAATTTTATTTGGTAAATAAAGAAATCTGTTCTATATTTGCACTCGCAATAACGGAACAACGATCATTAAAAAATAAACAAAAAGGAGGGTTGCCGGAGTGGTTAACGGAGCAGTTTGCTAAACTGTCGACGCGAAAGTGTCGCAAGGGTTCGAATCCCTTACCCTCCGCTCTTCTTATATATTCGGGGCGTAGCGTAGTCCGGTCATCGCGCCTGGTTTGGGACCAGGAGGTCGCAGGTTCGAATCCTGCCGCCCCGACTTTTTAATGTGCTTATTTACTAAGCGAGAATCAACTTCTAAGGGTGCGTAGCTCAGCTGGATAGAGCATCTGCCTTCTAAGCAGACGGTCAAAGGTTCGAATCCTTTCGCGCTCACAAAGACCTCACAATTTTTATTGTGAGGTCTTTTGTTTTTAGAAGGCTACAGATCTTATTTTATAATCAAACAATATCACAGAGAAATCGTACTCTTAATTTAAAACTGAAAAACTTCTATTTAATCCCTGATAAGCTGTTTAATTTCGTCATGATATTTCTTATTCTGCTTTCTGATTTTCATAACAAAATAGAAAAAGATACTCAGTACAAAAAGTCCAAGAATTATCATGCCAGCCATAAAATAATTATATCGGGTGGCTAGCTTTTTACTTTTCTTTTGAGTTTCCATATTGTGGACATCAATAGCGTGATTGATGGAGCTTAGTTCGCTCTGCTCTCTCTTAAATTTTGTTTCAAAGTATTTTCTGCTGTAGACCTGATAAAGATTAGGATTTCCCATCGCCAGATAATTTTCCGCCATTTCTTTATAAATCCCTTCATCGAGGGACAGATCACCTGCTTCCTTACCTAAGTTTTCAGCTTTTATTAACAGTTTCAGAGCTTCCTGATTCTGATGTTTTTGCTTGTTCATCTCTGCAAGGCCTTTTAAAGCAAACGCTTCAAGACTTTTTGCCTTGATCATACCTGCAAGATTCATAGATTTCATAAAAGCCGTTCCGGCATTGTCCGGCTGGTTAAGATTGAGATAACAATGACCAATATTGTAATAAATGATACTCTGGTTGAAATAGGTTTTCTCTTTTTTCTCTTTTATTCTTTCAAAGTTTCTGATCGCGATTAAAAACTCCTGAAGAGCGATTTCCGGATTCGACTGACTTTTATAGATCATTCCGCGCAGGGCAAAGCTTCTGGCTGTTTCAAAATTTTTCAGATAGGAATCTTCAGGCAGTTTTACCAAATATTCGTCAGCTTCGTCCAATGTTTCAAGGCTTTTGCTGAAAAGTTCCATCTGTTGGTACTGCACAGCTGCTGCAATTAAAAAACTGGTTTGGATCTTGGGATCATTGGTTTTCTGAACCATTTCTCTTGCTTTCAGAATATATTGCAGAGATTCGTCAAAGTTTCTCTTGGCAATTCCTGCAGTAGATAGAATCAGATATATTTTAATGGATTTATTGAGGTCTCTTTCTTTTCGGAGCAGTTTCTTTCCAATGTTTATAGCATTGTCCGGATTATTATAAATTTCCAGATTGGCAATCTTCATCAGAGAATCATCAGAAATTTTCTGTCCGGCAAGAGTTGTCTGAAAAAGCAGAAGACTCATCAAAACAATATGGATCAAGAATTTCATCAGTTTTTATTTTTTATAATTTCCTGGATGTAGGTATTGGGAGACATTCCTGTAATAGATTTGAATACGTTCGTAAATGCACCATGAGATGAAAATCCTGCATATTCTGCCAGATAGCTTACTTTATAATTAAGATAAGCAGGATCTGTTTTCAAAAGACGCGCAATATGATCAATTCTCAGCTCATTAATGTAGCCGTTAAAGTTCTTTCCTTTATTGTTATTGATGACTTCAGATAGATATTTAGTATTTATCCCCGTCTGTGCGGAAAGAATAGCCAGTGACATGTTTTTATTCAGATAGCCGTCAGATTTTTCCCAGTCTTTAAGCTTCTGTAAAATTTCATCTTCTTTTTCTTTTGAGATTTTAGAAGGATCCTTTTCCTGATTTTTATTTTCTTTTACAGGATCTTCTCTCGGCCCGCCAACCTCTACAGCTGAAGGCTCTTCTTTTATTTTCAGTTTTTCAAAGAAATCAAGCTGTTTTTTGAGGTGTCTACTTCTTGATGATTCGCTCAGGAGATAAGCAACCATTCCCGCAATAAGAATCAAGATAGCAATACCGGCAGTTTTAAGCTGCTTTTCTTTCTTCTGTTCCTGGAATTCAAGGTTTTTGTGATGGTAGGTTTCAAGCAATTTCACAACATATTGTATTCCTTCCTTTTTATTGGAATCCAGTTTTGCTTTTAAACCGGTGTATAAATTATTGTAATAATAGTATTTCTCATCATTATTAAGGGCCAGATAGCTCCGTGCAAACAATTCATAAAATATGATTTTCAGATCATTATAAGGAAGATTTTCAATTTGAGCAAATCCTTTTTCCAATTGTTTTACAGCTTCGTTGTAATCTCCTTTTAAAAAGTAATATCGTGACATACTTTCATAGGCAAATGCAGAGATAAAGGCATTATTTTCATATTTTTCAACGTCCTGAATAACATCATCAAGTAATTTCTTTGATTCTCCCAGCCTGTTCTGCCGCATCAGAAATGTAGACCGGAAAATGATATTTTCCCATTTGATAATCATGTTTTCTGCGTTATGACTGTTCAGGTAGGAGTTACTTTTATCTATATTCTGTAAAGCAGAATTATAGTTCCTCACAATCCCTGCATTTATAGCCTGAAGCTGGAATAGTTTTGCAAGCACCATCCGTTCTTTGGGATTATTGGTTTTTAACAATTCTGAATCCTTTAAAATATCTGCAATGATTTTCTTCGACTGTCCGTACAACCCTAAATTCTGATACTGATCAGCCAGATTATAATCATCAAACAACTGAATAAAATGGGAAAGACTTCCTTTTTTATCATCATCCTCTTTCTGATTGGAAATACTCACAGACTGCACATAGTTTCCCTGAAGGGCATAAGCCTGGGAAATAATGTTCCGCAGAATGACTTTATGCTCCACATTTTTATCACTGATCAGAAGGCTCTGTGAGTAGCTGATACACTCTTCGGGATTCTGATATAATTTCTGAAAAGCTTTGTCGGTTAAAATACTGAAATCCGGAATCGCCTGCCCCTTTATAAAAACCGGGCACCACAGAATGAAAAACAATATTGCTATATTACTTTTCAGTATTTTTTTGAACATAAGGATCATTTCCCCACTGTTTTTATCTGATATTTCTATCATTACTCCTTTTAAAACACTCAAATACAAATTACTGATTTACAGTATTTTATTTTTCAAATTCTTGTAAATTCAACGAATTATGCAAGCGTATTCCTTGACGAAGGGCAAATATAACGCTAATATTGTTCAAACCTTTAAGTTGATTCAAAATATTAGACTTATTCTCAAATTTCAATGAAGCCATCATACTTATTAAGCATTATCATTATAAAAAATTAAAGATAATCTTCTAATCATCTAAGATATGATTTTTAAGATATAATTCAATGAATCAATATTTACTGATGTAGAAAAAAGAAGTAAAAAAAAATACACTGCGCAATTAAGTCTACCGCCCAAAATCTGATGATAAAGCCGGTACATCTAACCCTTAAAAATAGAAATAAAATGAGAAAACACTACTTATTATGGATGATTTTCCTATTTTCAGTTCTTCAACTGAATGCACAGACCTACTGTGTTCCTACAGCCGGCACTTCCAGCCAGTCTAACTATTTAAAGAATGCCATATTTTCTGATCAGGGAGCTTTATACTATACAGCATCTTCATATCAGGCTTATGTTGACAATTCTTCCAGCCAAACAGTATCTTCATATCCTGGAGGGACAGTGAACGTTCATCTGGATTTTGCAGGATCGGGAGTAAAGTCTTATGTCTGGATCGACTGGAATAATGATGGAGATTTTGATGATTTTTATGAAAATCCACTAGGACCTTCAAGCTATTCAGTTGTGGATGATCTGTTTTTTATTCCACCTTCTCAGGCCGCTGGAATATATAGAATCAGGGTACAGAGCGGCACTTCATTCCCGAACCCTGTAACCCCATGCGGGCCTAACAATTATGGAAATTTTGTAGATTTCAGTTTGAAGATCGATGCTTCACCAACCTGTTTTGTTCCTTCAACACTTACTTCTTCCAATATAACCAACAATTCTGCAATGATTTCCTGGACTGCTCCTGCAACAGCACCGGGAAGCTATGAATATTATTATACTTCTTCCACCACTATTCCGGATACCTCTACGCCAATATCAGGGACAAGTAATACAATCTCAGCACCCATCAGCGGACTTTCACCTTTTACAACTTACTATTATTATGTAAGATCAGTTTGCGGTACATCTAATAAAAGTGCATGGTCTTTAAGGGGGATATTTAAAACCAAGTGCGATGCTAAAACTTCAATGTTTGAAGACTTCGAAAGTGCAGTAAACGGGCCTAATAATGCTGACTGCTGGGATAGAATTATTTTAGGATCAGGATACCAGACAATTGGTTCCGGTAGTGGTGTGAACAGTAGCAAAGCGATGTATCAGAGTGCCAATGGTGCAGCTAACACAGTAATTGCTGTACTTCCGATGTTCAGTAATGTAAATGCGGGAACCCACTGGTTAAGATTTAAAGCAAAAGTAAGCAGTACTGCCGGTGTATTAGATATTGGTTACGTAACCAATGATACGGATGCTTCTTCTTTTGTGAATATCCAATCTGTGAATATCAGTAATACTGTTTTCGATGGATTTGAATATAGTGTTGTAATTCCCAATACCATTCCTGCCAATGCAAGGCTGGCCATAAGACATGGAGGTGTTCCTTCTGTAAATATTTACTGGGATAATGTATATTGGGAGCCTAAACCAACGTGCTTTACTCCAACAAATATCGTTTTATCCAATGTAACCAGCGCAACAGCGAATATAGCATGGACAGCTCCTTCACCAGCACCAGCAATGGGGTACGACATTTATTACAGTACCAACAACACCGCGCCAACCTCATCTACCGTACCTAATATAACAGGGGTAACAGCTAATCCTTATACTATCCAGGGATTAAACTCTGCAACAACCTATTATATATGGATAAGATCAAGATGTAGTGCTTCAGATCAGAGTCTATGGAGCAATATTGCATCGGTACAGACTCTTTGTGCACCAGTTGCAACACTTTTAGAAAATTTTGATTCTTATGCTACGGGATTATTAACCAATGCTCCATGCTGGGGAAGAATTGTGACAGGAATAGCAAGCTTAAATATTAATGGAAATGGTGCTCTATCCGGAACGAAACATATTTTACAACGCAGTATTTCTGCAGGAGATATATCCATTGCTGTATTACCTGAGTTTACCAACATCAATGCAGGAACTCATTCTCTGAAGCTGAATGCTTATTGCAGTGTGAATACAGGAAAATTAGAGGTGGGATATATGACCAATCCTACTGATGCTTCTACTTTCACATTGATCCAGCAATTGAATATTACCAATACCTCGTATACTCCAGCTACAGGAAGTGAGTACACTATTGTCATTCCTAATACCGTTCCGGCAGGGGCAAGACTGGCTATCCGGGATACATATGCAACCTCAGGGAATGCATTGTATTACTGGGATAATGTTTCATGGGCTCCCACACAAACAATGAATGTACAGGACAACGCAGTGAAATCAAAAGCAAGCATTTCCCCTAATCCTTTCACTGATGTAATTATGATGACTGACCATAAAAACATGCAATCCGTTATGATATATGATACTTCGGGTAAATCCGTCACTGAGATCAGGAATCCTGACCATACAATTTCATTAAAAGATCTGGCATCAGGAATATATTTAATAAAAATGATCATGAAAGACGGTACTTCTCACACCGTAAAAGCCATAAAGAAATAAATGTTGTCTCTGTCATCAAAAGCGGTGGAAACTTGTTCATCGCTTTTATGACAGTTTTATCCTCCTTAAACTTATTCAATGAAAGATTTTTACTTCGTTTATAAGCCTGCTTCCGAAACAGGAAAGCACTGGCTTTTATTGCTCAGAAAGCTTCTTTTTGCAGTGTTCATTTTATCATTTGGAAGCAATATGCTTTTTTCCCAGAGAGATACGGAACATTGGTTTGCCCCGATGATGTCCAGACTTAATGATTCCAATAAACAGGCTTTATTTTTATCGACAGATTCTACAACTCCATTTCCCGTCACGATCTATAACAATAATACAGCCATTGGAAATGTAACAATCAGCAAAGGCAATCCCCAATCTTTTGACATTCCTATGGATAAAATGATTACGGGGTCACAATCAGAAGTTTTTAAGGTAACCGGACGAGGCATTTATGTTAAAGGAGAAAAACCTTTTTTCTGTACTTTCAGATTCTCTACAAAAAATCATGGAGAAATCCTTACATCCAAAGGAAAAGCTGGTATTGGAAACAAATTTTATGTTGCTTATGGGCCTATTGCTACAGCTTCTTCCAATAACAATTTCACCTGTGGAGTACTTGCTACTGAAGATAATACAATGGTAACAGTATCTAATTATGGAGCTTCCGTTCAATTCTCCAATGGGACTACTGGTACCAATACGCCTTCAATGACTTTTACCTTACAAAAAGGGCAGTCGTATATTATAGAAGGTACAGGAAACCAGACAGGAAACCAAAGCGGTTTTATTGGAGCTAAAATTGAGTCTAATAAACCTGTAACTGTTACTAACGGAAATTTCAACGGTCAGATTGTTAACTCCAATAATGGCGGTGATATTTTAATGGACCAGTCGATACCGGTAGAACGTTTAGGGGATGATTTTGTCCTTGTCAAAGGCATGGCTCCGATCGCATCAAATGTAGAGGGTGCTGTAGTAACCGCTACAGAGAATAATACACAGGTATATCTCAATGATGATGTGAACCCGATTGCCACTCTTAATGAAGGGCAGTTCTATCGGATCGGCTCTTCTTCTTATATGAATCAAAATAGTACCGGACATTATAACATGCACATCCGGACTACCAAAAAAGCCTATGTTTATCAATTGATGGCTGGAACAGCAACATCATTTGTTGAAATTACCATCGGGGCTAATTATATTCCTCCTCTCAACTGTTTTCTTCCTAAGAAGATTGATGAAATAGGTATGATCAATGTATTACCTTATTATACTGCTATCACTCCTGCAGTAAAACTCAATATCATCACTGAGACAGGAGCTACAGTAACTGTTAACGGAATACCTTTACCTCCTGCACAAGGACCGTTCCCCGTAACCGGAAATACTAATTGGGTTACTTATTCTGTACCGAATGTTACAGGTAATATTACCGTAGAATCTACTAAAGCTGTGACGGCTGGTATTGCTGCCGGTGAAGGAAATGTAGGCTACGGTGGTTATTTTGCCGGATTTTCTTCTATCCCTGTTATTGCCAAGAAAAACGGAACCTGTATTCCGGGAATGTCACTGGAAGTAGATGATAGCTATACAACTTATCAATGGAATTTTAACGGAAATGCTATTCCGGGAGCGAATACCAACACATATACTCCTACTCAACCGGGAAATTACACCGTTACCGTATCTGTGGGTGGAAGCTGTCCCTCTGTCACAACACCGGTTTATAAGGCATTTTCATGTCTAGCTCATACCACAAAAGCATTAACGGTGTGTTCAACAGGAACCCCGGTAAACATAACGCCTTCATTTACGAATTCATCCCAAACTCCGGTTCCGGGAACGGTACAAATCATCAGTCCGCCTGCCAATGGTACACTCACAGTAAACCCTACAACAGGAATACTTACTTATACAGCCACTACCGGAGCTGCAGATACTTTCACCTACAAATTCTGCGGCAATGTTCCTGAATTTACAGATTGCGAAGAAGTAAAAGTCAATATCACTGTCCAAACAGTCACAGTAACGAATACCTCCATTAAAGCATGCAGCAATAACGGAAGCGGACTTTTTGATCTCACTTCTGCCAATGTGGGAGGACCATCGGGAAGTAGTAAGAAATATTATCCCACCGCCGCAGATCTAGCTGCCGGTACTAATGAAATTATTCCAGCCAATGCTTATGTATCATCTGTTCCTAAAGACATTTATGTAAAAGTAACAACCCTTGAAGGGTGTTCTGCCCAGGCAAAGATCAGTCTCCTGTTTAATCCTTCCCCGCAGGTTCGGAATACATCTTTAACGTCATGTTATATTGCTTCCGCTCCGGATAAAGGAAGCTTTGATCTCACCCAGGCATCTGTTACCAGCGAAACAGGTATTACAAAAGAATATTATAAAACACTACAGGATGCTGGAGCAGGTATCAATGCTATCCTGAATCCCAGTGTTTACATTTCCTCCGGCGGAACGGTATACATTAAAATCATCAATGCTACAGGATGTTACACTATTGCGACAGTAACTCTTACCGTCACACTGCCTCATCCTTCTCCATTGCTTAAAGATCAATTCATATGTTTTAATGCTACAACAACACTGGATGCAGGATCCGGCTATGAGTCTTATGAATGGAGCACAGGAGATACAACATCTTCTATTTCTAATGTAGGAGTAGGAAATTACTGGGTGATTTTAGGACATGACAACTGCTTTACAAAGCAGCATGTTTCTGTAAAAAAAGCACCTGACGCTGTTATCAGGCAAATTGATTTCGACAATAATAAAGCAACACTTACTGTAATAGGAGGAAATCCACCCTACTTATATTCCATTGATGGGATTAAATGGCAAAATTCAAATGTGTTTACAGGCCTGCCTAATGGTCAGAATAAGTTTTATGTAAAGGATTCTTACAACTGCGAGCCCATACAGGTAGAACTGACAGTGATGAACATCATCAATGCCATTACACCTAATGGGGATAATGTTAATGATAGCATTTCTTACGCAGAATTTGCTTACAAGAAAGAGTTATCCTTTACGGTACATGACAGATATGGAAACAATGTTTTTACAGGTACACGTTTTAACAATTATACTTGGGATGGCATGTTCAATAATAAAAAACTGTTCACCGGAACTTACTGGTATGTAATCACCTGGAAAGAACCCACCCTGAAAGACACCATCATCAAATACACAGGATGGATCTTACTGAAAAATTAAAGATTAATCTAAAAACAACCAATCAACTGTAACAAAGCTGGCTTTCATGAAAAGCTGTCTGCCTCATTTAATCTAATCTTCCTTAAAGCTTATGAAAAGGATCTTATTTATCTTTATATTACTATTTGTATCATCATCTGTTTTTGCACAAAGGGATACAGAGCATTGGTTTGCTCCTATGGTGGCGAGTTCTTCGAATGGTTCACCCAAACAGGCATTGTATCTTTCTACAGACAATACAACACCGTTTCCTGTCAGTATTTATAATAATAACACTGTAATAGGAACAGTGACTATCAGCAAAGGAAATCCGCAGACATTTGATGTCCCGATGAATCTGATGATAGGACAAAATACAACCGATGCAATGAGTGTAAAAACAAGAGGGCTTTATCTTCATGGAGACCTTCCTTTTTTTGCCACCTACAGGTTTTCGGAAGTTAATCATGGAGAAATTCTGACGTCCAAGGGAAAAGCCGGTATTGGTAATAAATTCTATGCAGTATATGCTCCATTGATGAATAACCAGTCTTCACAAAATTTTTCCTGTGGTATCCTGGCAACTGAAGACAATACCCAGGTCAAAGTTTCAGGATATGGTATGACAACGTGGTTCTACAATAATTTTAACGGACTTACCCATCCCAGTATTACAATCACTCTGAATAAAGGACAGTCTTATATTTTTGCAGGCTACGCCAATAAGCCCGGAAATAAAGATGGTTTTATCGGAGCTAAAATAGAATCTACAAAACCTGTATCTGTTACCAATGGAAATTATCATGGTCAGTTTGGAATGACACCTCCTTATAACGGGGAGGATATTATCATGGATCAGTCTGTTCCCGTTGAACGTTTAGGACAAGAGTTTGTTCTCATTAAAGGAATGGGAAATCTCCTTCCTGAAATTGAAGGAGCCATTATTGTTGCGACAGAGAACAATACAGAAATCAGGCTTAACAACAACCCTGCACCTGTAATAACACTCAATGAAGGGCAATATTACAGAGTAAGTGCAATGAATTATGTACTCAATGGGCCTTCTCATCATAATATGTATATCAAAGCATCAAAGAATGTTTATGTCTATCAATTATTATCAGGTATTGCAGACAATGATGCTACGGAAGGTTTCAATTATATACCGCCTCTTAACTGTTTTCTGCCTACTGTTATTGATGAAATAGGAAAAATAGGAGAACTTCCTTATTATACCACGTTCAATCCGCCTCTTTCTGTAAAGCTTAATATTCTTACCCAAACCGGGGCCGGAGTCGCAGTAAACGGCGTAGCTCCCACCGCAGCAGAAGGGCCATTTCCTGTCACCGGAACTCCAAACTGGGTTTCATACTCAATTCCCAATATCACTGGAAATATAACAGTAACTTCTACCAAAGCCGTTACAGCCGGGATTATCGGAGGTAGTGGAAATCTTGGCTACGGAGGATATTTTGCAGGTTTCAATTCCATTCCGGTAATCAGCAAATCCGCCGGAGAATGTATTCCGGGAATTGTGTTAGAAGTGGAAAGCGGTTTTGACCATTATCAATGGAATCTTAACGGCACTCCTATTCAGGGTGCGAACAATAATACCTATACTCCTACCCAGGCAGGAAATTATACCGTATCAATTACTAAAAGCACCTGTAATCCTCTCACAACATATCCCTACAAAGTATACACCTGCCTTGTCAATACTGTAAAATCAATGAATGTCTGCAGCGCCGGTACTCCTACCGCCATCACTCCTGCATTCTCCAACTCTACACAGACTCCGGTCCCGGGAACAGTACAGATCATTGCTGCTCCGGTGAACGGGACTTTAACAGTAAATCCTGCAACAGGAATTCTTACTTATACAGCCAATACTGGAACAAGCACCGATACTTTCATTTATAAATTCTGTGGAAACGACCCGGATTTTATAGATTGTGAACAGGTAAAAGTCAATATAACAGTACAGCCTCTGATTTTAACGGATACGACTGTAAAAACCTGCGAGACCAACGGAACAGGTATTTTCAATCTTACTACAGCTGCTGTAGGAGGACCAACCAATGCCATCCGAAAATATTATCCTACCATGGCTGACTTAAATGCAGGAACCAATGAAATTATTCCTGCCAATGCATATTCATCAGTTGCTCCTGCGACAGTATTCGTAAAAGTAACTACAGTGGAAGGCTGTACGGCCAATGCTAAAATTACCCTTCAGTTTTATCCTGCTCCTAATGTGCAGAATGCAACCCTCAACGGATGCTTTGTTCCAGACAATCCTAATACTGGAACTTTCGATTTAACCACAGCCCTTGTTACAAGCACTGCTCCTGTGACAAAAAAGTATTATCCTACTTTAACGGATGCCACAAACGGGACGAATGAAATAACTACTCCTACCGCTTATATTTCTTCAAATACAACAGTATATGTAAAGGTAATTACTGGCAATGGTTGTTTTGATTTTGCCCAAATTACTTTAACTGTGATTCCTCCCAAGCCTTCTGCTCTTCTGGTGGATCAGTACATATGTCCGGATGCACGCGTTACATTGGATGCCGGGCCGGGCTATACCTCTTATTTATGGAACACAGGAGCAACTACTCCATCTATCACCGCTACCATAGGTAATTATTGGGTAATCCTGACTTCCAATGGATGTGAAACGAAACAGTTTGTAAAAGTACTATCTGTTCCTGTTCCAAAAATTAAAAAGATAGAAACTAGAGGAAATACAGTTACCCTTACTGTGGAAGGCGGTACACCGCCTTATCAATATTCAAGGGATGGAATGATATGGCAGGATTCTAATATATTTACAGGTCTTCCGAGAGGTAAAAATATTTTCTACGTAAAAGATTCCAATAATTGCCGTCCTGTGGAGACTCAGATCCTGGTTCCAAATCTCATCAATGCAATTACACCAAACAGTGACGGCATCAATGATAGTCTGGATTATTCAGAGCTTGGATTTTTGAAAGATCTGAAGTTTGGTATTTTCAACCGATACGGACAGCTTATTCATTCATCCGATAAAAATAATAACTTAAAATGGGATGGCACCATCGGTGGTACTCCAGTGAGCAGTGGTACTTATTGGTATGAAATAAAGTGGACAGATCCGGATACCCAAAAGCTCATTTCCTATACCGGATGGATCATGGTCAAAAATAGGAATTAATTCAAATACAAAGCCTAATCAGGATTGTAATACTTTTTGTTTAAAGAAACTGTCTCAAAAAAATGAGACAGTTTCTGTTTTTCTTCTATCCTTAGATATATACTGGCGTTTAATTATTAACACCCTCTCCTATCTTCAAGCTTCCGTCAGAATATTATGCAGCTCCTTTTATTTTTGTACCGTTCTTTGCCGCTTCGATTTTCTTATTATTTCTAAGCTCGCGTTTCATTTTACGGTAGTCCCAGGGAGCAAGAGCATTACTATCCTGCCAAAGTCCCATTTTTTTAAGCTTTGCAGTTTCCTGAATTTTGCCCAGAGACGCATCTTTTGAGTAGGAAAAATACCACCATCCTAATCCTGCTTTGATAAGCTCTTTGGAAAGATATTTCCCGTCATCATAATATACTTTCGCAATGGATCTTCCATAACGATCTGTAGTTGTTTCAAAAAAGTTTACCGTTTTCCCGAATACCTGAGCAGAAGTAAACTGTTTCGCATTTTTACCAAATGCCTGCCCGCTTTCCGGACAATCAACTTCGGCAAGTCTAATTTTCTTTTGCTGATTTCCTTTTAAGAGTAAAGTAATGGTATCTCCGTCTGAAATTTTGATCACTTTTCCGGTAGTCTGTGAGAATAGAAATAAAGGGAAAAGTACATACAGCAGCATTAGTCGTTTCATGGAGCAAATATAGGGATTAGAAAGACTTGTTTAATTACAAAAACCTCGCGTTTTGCGAGGTTTTTTATATTGAATTAAGTTATTTCATTTTTTTAGCCTCAAAGTCGGGAGACTTTGCGGAGCAAACTATTCAACATCCAATACTTTATGAACATCGTTAAAATTATACCAGCGTTCTTTTTTACCGGGATAATAGTAGTACAATTCATCCAAGTATGTATCTTCTTTAAGAAAGGTAGTCCCTTTATTTAGCGGTAATATATAATTGTCTAAATTGTTAATGAAACTAATGTATTGACTGTAATTATATTTAGTTTGTGAAGAAATGGTTTCGCATAGTATATCTTTATTATCAATTCTATTACCATCATCGCTGATACGTCCACTACTTGAAACATATTCATCAATCAGTTTATTACTAAAAAAAGAGGCTATTTTTTGAGCATCAATTGCTACGAAGAATAAATATCCTCCATTTTTTAAAACTTGAAATAATTCATTTAAGTCTTTAGTAGAATGATTAGTTTTTTTTACAGCCCTACGCTCATTAAGAGTCAAAAAATTCTCTCTGCAAAAACATTTTTTAGCCATTAAAAACTGTTGAAATGCCAAACTATCTTTTTTTAAAAATATCTTTAACTTTTCGTATTTGGTATTTCCGACAGGAGTTTGTCCCCAAATGATCACATTAAATAGCAAAAAAACTATAACAATGAATATTTTTTTCATCACTTACTTTGTTTATTATTTTTATCTGCAACGTACAAGTAAACTGCTTGAGCATACTTTAGATACACATGGTTGTTTCCCTTATTGTTTTTCTCAAAGAGGGAAAACTACCATAAGTGAAGCAATTAATCCTGAAAGACTAAATGATCTATGTAAATATTAAGACCTGTTCTTTTTAAGAGCTCCAGAGATGTTGCAAAATAATTAACTCCTAAGGCATCTTCTATTGCTTGTGCAGAATTGATATATAGATGAAAATCTTTCATATTATTATTCTTACTTACGTCTATAGTATGATCATGAAGTGAATCCAACCCACTTCCCATAAAACCTTTTTTTCCAAAGAACAATTCACCTAAATAACAGAAAAAATCTTTGTTGTCTTTAACAAGATCTCCCTCCATTTTCATGATATTATTCTCTTTACTCATTGTATAAAGACCGTTATTCCAAATAAAACAAGCCTGGAGATAAGAGTTTTTAAGTTCACTGTTCTCAGTTTTCCGCCAGTTAAATTCTGAATGATTGAACCAATCGTAAAAAAATTTCATGAGATATTGATCATATCCACTTCCCGTAATACTCATTTTATTAATCATAGTTCCATAAAGAACAATTCCATCTGGCTCATTATAGTCTTCTTCAGTTAAAACATAGTCTATGATAAATCGGGTTTTATATAATATTCCTTTTTTACCTGCTTTATTGTAAATTTTTACAGTTAGTTTGATTTCAGGCTTTTCTAATTCATCTAAAATAATGGATTTAGCTTCAGGCTTAACTTTCAGTAATAATTTATCATTAACAATTTTCTCATCTCTAGTAAGATCTAGATAATCTATTTTAATATTATTTAAGAATATCTCCATTTTTATTTACTAAATTATTCTATTCATAAACGGACTTTACTTCTATGATCTTATCCGGCAAAGTCTGTAAGTTTGTATAAGTTTGTTGATATTAGGGAAAAACCAAATATATTAAGTTATTGCCCCTCTAAACCAAATTGATTTTCATAATCCAGTTTTTCAATTTTATCAGAATTTTTTATAATCACTTCTAAAGATCCTTTTGGTTTTATTATCGAGTCTCCAACCACAACTTTATCCCACCAATCTCTGTAAACTACAATACTATCTTGATGGCCATACACCAGAAATGGTATATTGTGATTATCATGATTCATATACTTTTTTCTAACTATTGATTTTATATCCTTTTCTCTAATTTCATCAATAAAACTGCCTTCATTTTTTGAAGAAAATATCAGTTTGTATAGGAATACTATAGCAATAATAACCAACAGGATTACAAAGCTCTTATTTCTATTCATTTTTCCTAATTAAAAAAACAATTAATATTCAAAAAACCAATCATAAGGTTAAAAGCAATATCAAAAATACCATCATCAGCAGAATTGTAGTTTTACCAATTAAATGGCATCGCCACATAGGTGTTTTCAAAAATAGGTAAGGACAAAACTTCCTTTGTTTTTAAGCCGGTTTCTCCCTTCTTCACAATGCAAACTTTAAGTAATTCTCCCCGATGATGGTAACCATTTAAGATGAGCGCCTGAATACCATCAGTATCCAGAATCCTGATCAACGCTCGAAATTTATCTGCTGTATCTGTTACTTCCAGAAAACTTAAATCAATATCAGTAAAGGAGATATTTTCATCGGCTACAATCTGAACAAAGCGTTGTCCGATATCATATGCAGTCAGGTCTTTAAATTTTCCATCTGCCGTTACAAGACTGGTTTCCAGGCAATCCAGATATACTTTTCGCTCTTGTGACAAATAGTTTCGGATATGCAACTTAGCTTCTTGCACTATCTCAATAGCATTTCTTCTGAAAGCTCTTTTCCACTCATCAATTTTTATTAAAATATCTGTATCCGCATACTCCCACAAAAAAGAATAAACCTTCTGATCAGGAAAAAAAGTTTCCATTTGGATTCCGTCTTCATAGTTATAAAACAACCACAAGCTATCATAGTTCAATTCACTGTGTTTAAAAAAATTGGAAAGGTAATAATGATGGGTATCTCTATATTTCTTCATAAAACACTAATGCTTTTTTGGAGATATTTCAGTTTTCGCCGGAATAATTATAAATTCCAACAGCCAATATTGACAGGTAGAGAAGAATAATTTTCAATAAAAAAATCATGATCAAAACGATAAAAATAAAAATCTTCTATATCAATCTCAATTTTCTGGATCGTAATTTCCAGGTGTAAAAAAAATTCAACAAATTCTTTCACAAAATCATTGATATTAATTATTATATTCTCATCAGTATATAATCCTCCATTGATCTGATTATCAGAACAGCCACCACCCCAATATACTAAACAACCTTCAATAAAAGCAATGAAACGGTCTACCAGATTCTCCGGCATATCTTCATGAATTACAATTTTAAATTCAAATATATCTTTCATTAATTCTTGTTTTAGTCAGTAACTGCCTGCTTTCTACAAATCTCTATCCTGACATGTATATAGTGTTGAAATATCAACAGGAAGCATAATCGTTCTGATATCTGAATTTCTCACTTTACTAAAAGTAATATCCAAACCCACGGATAATGATAATGTTCTCAATAAAAATACATTATCACTTTTGTTATTCCCTTCAAAAATACGATTTATGGTACTCCAATCCCTTTTAGTAAAAGTCTTTTTCCCTATGATATTCTGCATCTCTTTAGATGATTTTTCATCTGTTTTTACACCATAATATGTTTTCTCTCCATCTGTAAAATCCTTCTGAACACAAGTAAAAATATAGGAATCATTTTCCAGTGAAACCCATGATGTTATAATATCATCATACCAGTCAAGTATATGTAATTGAATAATGGTCACTTCTATTTTATTTATTTTTCGTCAAAATTAATGGTAAACCGGGCTGATCAATTTTCATGATTTTATCAAATCCAACCTTCATGTACTATCTCTGGTGGGTAATATAATTGATAAAAAAATTCATCACGATAGTAAACTTTGCATATTGGGTATTTACGGATTGAATTTAATAGTTTTAAAAACTTTTAAAAATAATTCTTTATTCTCTTCACTTAAATCATTGATAATTATTGCCATTTTATTTTGATGAATATCTACACTGTCAAAATAAATCCCAATAAGTCCTTTATCCGTTTTTTTCGGCATCATAATCTGAGTTCTGTGCTTATTGATTGTATCATAGTAATAATAATTAACATTATAAATTCCGTTTCTGTAATCTCTATCAGAATTATCAGAAAAATAAGCTTTTAACTCTCTGTTTTTATATTTTCCATATAATTCTTTATCATCTGTAATGAAAAAAGAATTTTCCTCAAAAGGTTTATAATCACCATAGTAAATATAGCCAACATGCCTATTTCCAGCATTAATGCTGTATATCTGAGAATCTTCGGCCCTTTCTTTTTTAATGCTCATTGATTTGGGTAAACTCAGTGATGCATTAGCAATAGTGTAATTAACAAATTCATGATCCTTACAGCAAGAATACAGCATCATCAAAAAACAGAACAGAAGAAAACGAACTTCTGTTTTCAAGGTTATTTTTCTATATTTTGGGGTAAGAATGTTTAATGTGAACAAAAAAAAAGAAAATTCTTTCATCATTTTTAAGAGGGCTAAATCAATGGTTATTAATAGGGTAAAGGTAATAAAAAAGAGTTCATAAAAAATTAATTAAAAATTATACCTCATTTTCTTTTTTTATTCCAAAAAGAATTGCAACTTTGCAGCCCTAAAAACGATGTAAAATTCGTTATCGATGATCCTTCGGGGCGTAGCGTAGTCCGGTCATCGCGCCTGGTTTGGGACCAGGAGGTCGCAGGTTCGAATCCTGCCGCCCCGACTTATAAATTTAGGGTGCGTAGCTCAGCTGGATAGAGCATCTGCCTTCTAAGCAGACGGTCAAAGGTTCGAATCCTTTCGCGCTCACTTAAAGACTTACTGGAAACAGTGAGTCTTTTTTGTTTTTGCTCAGATCCTGATAAAAGTTCTCCATTTTAGTGAGGAATAATAAAAATAATATAAGAATATGATTATTAAACAGGTACAACGAATCAAAGAGCGTTCACGAAAAAATAATTAAAAATTATCTCTAATTTTATTTTTTTATTCCAAAAAGTATTGTACCTTTGCAACCGCAAAAACAAAGTAAAAATCGTTACTGATGACACCTCGGGGCGTAGCGTAGTCCGGTCATCGCGCCTGGTTTGGGACCAGGAGGTCGCAGGTTCGAATCCTGCCGCCCCGACTTATAAATTTAGGGTGCGTAGCTCAGCTGGATAGAGCATCTGCCTTCTAAGCAGACGGTCAAAGGTTCGAATCCTTTCGCGCTCACTTAAAGACTTACTGGAAACAGTGAGTCTTTTTTGTTATATTCAGAATCTTTGAAACTCATACTCGTAGTCACTCATTCTGGCATCCTGCTGAAGAAGTTATTATTCTTAGTATTAAATATCACTAGGAAAACCCGTATCTGCTACTTAGATATTTCTACATCATAATTAAGAAACTCCCATTTAACAGTATAAAATACGATAAGATACTGAAGCTTTTATTTTCATTCGTATGCCGATTTACATCTAATAGATTGGAAAAACATTGGTAAAGAAAAAGACATACCGAACATTAAAATTATTTTTTCTTTTCTTTTTTTAAACTTCATGCAAAGTAAGCATAAACACAACATCCATTACAAAACCACTATACAATGTATGCACGCAATGAACCTACACCATACATACAACCTAATAACAACCCTTACAGATAAAGTAAAACAACATGATGTACCTATGATGTATTCTATAATTTTCTTATTTCCTTTCTTTTCTTGAAATTGCAGCAAATTATCGATTCTAAAACACAAAATTGATCAAAAAACCTTTATGATGCCTAACGGGTGGGGTTAATAATCCCACCTGTTTTTTGTGGATATTAGTCATAATTACAAGAGTTAATAAACAGTAGTTTATATTATAATGAATTCACTTTTATCTTGCATTATATTTAATTTTTGTATTATTCTCAATATAGTATTTATTCTATGATGATGAAATCTTTGAAAAATTTTAATAGAATAATCTATTGTCTTGTTTTTACATGCGGTTGTTCAAAACTATTTCCACAACACTATAGTATACAGCAAATAGATACTTTACTCATAAAAACAAATGAAGAACTCAGAACCCAAATATCTAACAAGGATCTGATCATTTGGAATCAAAAAATTATAAAAGAAGCGCAGCAAAATAATTACCCTAAAGGAGAAGCTTGGGGATATGCCAATATTGCGAATCGTCTATGGCTTACAGGAGAATTTAAAAAGGCCATAGAATATCTGAATGATGCTGAGGAAAAATCAAAAGATATCAATGATGATTTTCTTGCCGGTAAAATCAATCAGGAATATTCACAGGTCTACAACAGGATGAATCTCCCTAAAATGGCTTTAGGTTATAATTCAAAGGCCATGAAATTTGCTTTAAGATTGAAAAAAGATAATCAGGACTGCCGATTTTTTTTACGGTATGTTTATTCAACCCGGGCATCGTATTTCGACGGAGTTGAACAGTCTGATTCATCACTCGTCTACCTTCATAAAGCAATGAAAATAGATCTGAATCCTTTAGATATAGCACTTATAGCATATCATTATACAAAGTATGATCGAAATTTAGATTCAGCCAATTATTATTTTAAAAAAAGCCTTAACCTGATAGAAACCAAAAGGTTTAAACATAATAAATACCAGAGAGCGGTTATTTTATATAATTATGGCTTTTTTCTGTATGTTCAGAAAAAAAATGATGAGGCTATTGATATCTATCAACAATCCCTTGAACTGGCAAAGGAAGTAAACAGACCTTATCTGGTCTTAGATAATTACAGATGGCTGGCCACAGTTTATAAAGACCTTAAAGAATCTGAGAAAGAATCTGAATATTTAAGCAAGGCCACCTCACTGAAAGACAGCTTAGACAATGACCAAAGCAAAGCTATCACATTAGCTTTTAATAAAATTTCAAAGAAAGAAGAAGAAAAACAAAAAAACAAATTCCTGTCATTTTTCTGGTATGGAGGGGTTCTGTTTGTACTTATTTTTTTACTATCTCTTTATTTTTATCTACAGTTTAAAAGAAAGAAAAAAAGGCTTATTGAAAGTAAAACAATTATTCTTCGGCAGGAAGAAGAAGCAAAAATTCTAAAAAGAAAGCTCAATGAAAATCATGAGCAGATCATTCAACTGGCAAAAAAAAACGATGTTGGCTTTTTAGCATTATTTCAGGAAACATATCCTGAGGTCTGCCAGCAACTTTTAAAAATCAACGCTAATCTTTCCCCCTCTGACTTATCTTTCTGTGCTATGATATGGCTGGGGTTCTCTTCAAAAGAAATGGCACAGTATTCTTCTATGGAGCACAGATCTGTACAAACGAAGAAATACCGATTACGCAAAAAACTACACCTTGAAGCACAGACTGATCTCTATCAATTTATAAGATCAATATCTGAGGTTAAATAATCTTCACGAGCATAAAACATAATGAATATGATGGTTATTTTCCTCAAAAGTAATAAGAGTTTACCCCTGACACTATATATAAAATCCCTCATTCTTAAGTGAGGGATTTTTAATTTTCGTCAATACTGATTTTATTTCAGTTTGTAGGTATTTCCATTCCAAAGGTAAGTTCTGAAAGAATGTTTTTTCTTCTCTCTATCTCTTTCATCTACTTCCATATCTTCCACTTTTAAGATAAATGCATTGGGAATTCCTCCTTTATCATTGGGAAAAATAAATTCTTCGCTATGATAAAAAACACCGGCATCCCCTACGTTTGTCAATTGCGGAAGGGCAATTAACTTTTTACCTTTAAAAAGAACATACTGATCATAACTTGCTATTCCACAAGCTTCTCCCGAAACCATTGCTTTTAAGGTGAATTCAACATTTTGCAGTTTATGATTGCTTTCTATATTGAATGCTGCTGAACTCAACTCCTCTGCTCTTCCGGTATCAAAATACACCTCATCAATAAGTGTATTTCCTTCCAGTACTTTTATTCCTGCAATATTCTGCTTTTCAATCTCATTGATTTCTTTATTCTTCCGGTCAATTGTTTTGGAAAGCCCAAAGAGGAAGTCATACCCATTCTTATTACGGTAGCCTACACAAAGATTGCCACCCCAGATATATCCTTCCAATGTATTCTCTCCTTTCTGATAAGAGATTTTATACCAGTTAGCATTTCTTTCTCCCAGTTTCAGGACTGCATTTTCTTTTTTAAGAATCATTACCTGTTGGTTCACCTGCAATGAATCTACAATCTGAGCATTCACTCCGGGATCTAATCTCACACGCGTCCAATCTGTAAAGATTTTTTGAGTTTTATTTTCTTCAAAGCTAAAGATACCATCTGCATACACTTCATTTTCCTGTGCTGTAAAAAACTGCAGCATCAGTAAAAATAAAGCTGTCCATAAAGTTTTCATATTCGTATTTTGTTTTTGGTGTGTTATTATTCAAGCAGAAGGCTTACCCACTCTTCACGCTGTAATTTCTTTTTAAGCTCCAGACCACTTTCTTTGCATACTTCCAGAATATCATCTACATCAAAGAAGCAAAGGCCTGAAAGTAATAATTTTCCACCGTCATTCAGTACTGAAACATAGGTTGGGATATCTGAAATCAGGATATTTCTGTTGATATTGGCTAAAATGATATCGTAATTCTCTTTCCCTAAGTTTTCTGCAGTTCCCTGTTCAATATCCAGTTCTACATTATTTCTTACTGCATTTTCTTTTGAATTTTCTACTGACCATTCATCAATATCGATAGCTTTGGTATCTCCTGCGCCCTGCTGTTTTGCATAAATAGCTAATACAGAAGTTCCGCATCCCATATCCAATACTTTTTTACCCTTGAAATCAATATCCATCATTTGCTGGATCATTAAATGGGTTGTAGGGTGATGACCTGTTCCGAAAGACATTTTAGGTTGAATGATAATTTCATGCATTCCCGGTACAGATTCATGGAACTCTGCTCTGATCAGTACTTTATCATCGATATTAATTGGAGAAAAATTCTTTTCCCATTCTTCATTCCAGTTGATGTTCGGCATTTCTTCGAAAGAATATTCGATTTTTACGTTTTCGTTTTCAAAGATCGGAAGTCCTTTCAACTGATCTTCGTGAAACAAATCTGTCTGAATATATCCTAAAATTCCGTCAATTTCTTCTGTAAAGCTGTCAAAACCTATTTCTATAAGCTCTGCCATTAATATCTCATTCCAGGGTTGTAATGGAGAAATTTTGAAATTGAATTCTAAATAATTTTGCATGTGAATAATTTCTGCAAAAATACTAATGTTATTACGGTAAAAAAAATGATGGAGTCATTTTTGGCTGAAACCGTGGAGTTTTATGTTTTTTTAAATTGTGGATGTGGTAAAAAAGTTTATTTGTTAATTTTTTCTCCCACAAATTATACGGATGACATAGATGATTGCATCGTATTTTCAATAGAGGCAGGTTTTAGCCCGTCTTCAAATCATGACAAATTTCCATTGGCTTCAGCCAAAACTTATTTTTTCTATCCTAAAGACAATGTAGATTTTTTTGAAAAGCGAAAGATTACAAATTTTCACTAAAGTCATATAATACTGATTAAAAGAAAAGCGGACTAAAGCCCGCTCCTATTGAATTTTATTGTTCAAGTTAGATTAAAATGTCCTTTGCCGAAAGCTTTAAACATTAAACTCTCAACCTTGAACTTTAAATTTTAAAACCTTATTAAGGATTTGTAGAGAATATAGAACCGTTTGCAATCAGCGCTCTTCTGTTCATTTTCAGGATATCTCTTACCCATTCTGCAAAATCTTCCGGCTGTAATACTTTATCAGGATTTCCATCTGTAAGACCGCCCTGGATGCTCATATCAGAAGCAATAGTACTTGGAGTCAGCGTAATGACACGGATATTTTGTTTTCTCCATTCTGCCATCATAGATTGAGAAAGAGATACTACGGCTGCTTTTGAAGCGGCGTATGCAGACATATTAGGACCTCCTTTCAGACCTGCAGTAGAGGCTACGTTGACGATATCACCTTCTCCTTTTGCTTTCATGAAGGGATAAGCTGCTTTGGCTGCATAGTATACTCCGAAAAGATTGGTTTTAATAACCTGCTCCCAAGTTTCAGAAGGCATTTCTTCGATAGAACCAAAGTCTCCGATTCCTGCATTATTGATCAGAATATCAATTCCTCCCAATTGTTCTGCTAAAGATTCTATTCCAGCTTTTACCTGAATTTCATTGTCTACAGAAAATACTGCGTAGGCTGAGTGTACTCCTAATTTTTTGATTTCTTCAACCGTCATTTTAAGGTTCTCTTCGTTTCTTCCTGTAATGGCAACGTTTACTCCTTCATTGGCTAAAGCTAACGCTACAGCTTTTCCTAGTCCTCTTCCACCACCTGTTACAATGGCATTTTTTCCGTTTATATTCATAGTAATGATACTTTTCTTGATACAAAGTTACGAAAGAACATTTTTATGAGGCCGCGAAAACACAGATTTAACTTATATTTTATACAACCACAAAAATCACAAAAGATGATTACTACAGATAATATTTAAAAGTTACAATCATCCCGTATAAAAGTTAACATAAGATGAAAACTTAGATTTTTATAAAACTTAAGTGCGCTTCTTATATCCAAAGTATAGCTTAAAAACTTTTGTGACTTTTGTCGTTTATCTAAACCTCGATAACAATTAAAACCGGCTCATAAGAACCGGTTTCAAAATCTAAAAAAGGTATAGTAAAAAAATAAAAAGCTTAAGGAATCTGGATGGCGTTCTGAACTTCAAATTCTTCTGAAGCTGAGAATTCATTTCCATACATGTCTACAGCTTTCACCTCAACTTTGTGTTTTCCTAATGCTAATTTCTTAGGAAAATCCGCTTCCCAGATATGCTTTGACATTTCAGGATTAGAAGGTCTTCTGCCCGGAAGAATTTTCTCTGTAGAATCCCATTTGAAAACAGAAAGAGCAAAATTCGGGTCGATGGTTTCATCGTACTTCATTTCTTCCCATTTTCCACCGTCTATTCTGTATTCTACCTTGTCTTTTTTGCTTCCCATGAAGAAGTTAGCCAGTACTTTGGCAGAGGTTCTTGACGAAGAAATCACTTTCGGAACATATAATTTGATCTGATAGTCTTCCGGTTTTCCGGCTGTTCTGTACTTAACTTTATACTGATTGTCTGTAAAACTGATGAAAGAGTAACCTTTTGCAGTCCCGTCTCTCATGGTTGAGGTAGGAAGTCCGGCTTCATCCGGTGTTCCTGAATACCAGTCGCCACAAGTAGTTCCTACGTTATATTCGTGTAATTCTTTGATTCCGTTCCAGCCTGCTTTTTTGCCATAGAAAATCTGTTGCTGGATATGGGTATGTGCTGACAAAAGCAATACATTCTGGAAAGGATTCAGAAAATCAAATAATTTCTGACGGTCCGCATTTCTGAAGTTGTCTTCGTTATTATGTTCCAATGGAATATGGAAAGAAATGACGATCAGTTTATTTTTATCAACCAGTTTCAGATCATTTTCGATAAACTGAAGCTGGTCATCACGGAATCCGCCCCAATACCCTTTGCCGTCTCTCGGGTCCGGATAAAGAATATCATCTAAAATGATGAAGTGTACATTACCGTAGTTGAACGAGTAATTGGCAGGACCAAAATTAGATTCAAATGTTTCATCGGAAAGCCTGTCTTCCTTTGCATCATAGTTCATGTCATGATTTCCCATCACATTATACCAGGGTAGTCCGACTTCTTTCATCACATCTGCGTAAGGTTTCTGAAGACTTAGGTTGTCTCCTACCAGATCTCCCAGACTGATACCCAATACTGCATTTTTCTTTGTATTCTTTACTTCGTTTACGATTCCTCTTTTGAAGTAATCCAGTTCTTTTTCTGTGTAAGGCTGTGGATCACCAAAAACAAGGATATCAAAATTTTTATTTTCGTTTTGTTGATAAAGCGGGAAATTCATTTCTTTTGGAAGATCACCTGTGGGAGCTACTCCTTTGTATTTAAAATCTGTAGGAGATCCATTAGGTTTATGATGATAATAGAACTGTGGAAGATTGTTTGCATTTAAAGCAGTATGATACCCTGAAGGCTTGATCACAAAAATAGTTTGATCTTCGTGAACCGGAAGACTGTATCTACCGTTTTTATCCGTAAGAACTACCTGCACTCCATTAGAGACAGCTACGCCTTCAATTCCTTTTTCACGGTTTTCTTTCTTTTGATTTTTGTTGAGGTCTTCGAATACATATCCTGAGACAGAAGTCTGTGCGAGTGCCATTGCTGAAACCAGCATACAAGGCATGATATATTTTATATTGATAGTCATAATTTTTTAAATCTTTAAATTATTTTTTAATCTTTCAATTGACACTTTTTATTTATTCCACCACATTTTCACGTTGATATTGTCTCCTCCCATCGATTGTACAGCTGCGTTATAATTATCTGTATTCATCACTTTTGTAGCCGTAGGATACATGAATCTCACAGGCATTTGCCCTCCGTTCTGAAGCCCTCCGTTATTAGGGAGTACAGGAAGTTTTGTACGTCTGTATTCATACCATTGCTGATGGTCAATAAAAAACAGGGATATGTATTTCTGAAGCATAATTTTTTCCAGAGAGCCGTCATACGCCACTTTAGGATTACTAAAGTAATTGGCAGGAACTGTTGCTCCCCACTGTTCAATAATAGATTTCACCCCGGTTTCGTAATAGGTTTGCTGGTTTCCCGCGATGATTCCTTTATTGACTAATTCTGCAAGGATAAACTGAACTTCAGAATAAGTCATGATTAAAATCTTTAAAGGTGCTTTCGCCAGATTCTGATTAAGGTTGGAAGGCTGATAGTTGAAAGATGTTCCCAAAGCGTATCCTGAAGGAGCTCCTTTATAACCAAGATCTTCTCCTGTTCCTGCTTTCGCTTTTGTGAAAAATAGGCTCAGTCTTGGGTCATTATTATCTTTCATGGCATTCACAAAGAATTCACCTGCAGCCCTGGAAGCGGTAAAATCCTGTGGGCGGGCTATTGGCGGCAGGTAGGGAGATATTCCGGAAAGCGGCAGCACTGCACTGTCTGTATTATTCTGAAAAATGGGATATTGAGCCGGATTATTGATAATTTCCTGAATTCTTTCATAGACATTTACTTCTCCGTTTCGGCTTAGAATTCTGGTTAATAATCTTAATGAAAGAGAATTACAGAATTTTTTCCATCCTAAAATTCCGGTCTGGCTGTTGGTATTGGCATTATAAAACAGATCGGTTTCCGTTAATACCTGATTGGTATTGAATAACGAGTTGGCTGTTTTCAGATCATTTAACAGCTGAATGTAGATATCTTTCTGCTTATCATATTTTGGTCTTAAAATATTTTCTTCAACTTTAAGCGCTTCAGAAAAAGGTATATCTCCGAAAGCATCAGTAAGGTTGGAGGCAATCCATGCATTCAGGACCATTGAAATAGCAAGGTAATTATTATTCTGTTCTTTGTCTGCATATTTTCTGAGATCATTTACCTGCTTAAGCCATCTGTAAGAAGTATTCCAGTATCCGTTACCACTTTTTTCATCCATATAATATCTGCTGTAGGAATTTCCTTCATTGGGAAAGTCTAAAGCAATCTGCATCATATCAAAAGTGAAATCATCTGCTCTGTTATAGCCGTAACTCGCCATTTCATACTGAATGGGAGCAAGAAGGCTTCCAACGGAAGGGTCTTTAATCCTGCTGGTATCTGTATTGAACTCCTCGAAAGTTCTGTCACAGGATTGAAGCATGAAAACCGAAACTGCCAATGTCAGATTTATAATTATTTTTTTCATTTTTAAAATTTAGAATTTAAGATTTAACTGAAAACCAACTGTTCTTGCTGCCGGGAGTTGTCCCATTTCCACTCCGGGAGTAATGGTTGCATTATCCAACGTAGCCACTTCGGGGTCAAACATTGGAAATTTGGTCCACATCCACAGGTTCTTTCCGAAAATGGCAATGGTAAGATCATCCAGACCTATTGATTGTATGGTTTCTTTCGGGAATGAATAGGCAATTCTTGCGTCTCTCAGCTTAATAAAGTCTGTGCTGAAGCTGTTGGTTTCCACATTGGCCCTTCTATAATAATCTCCGTAATAAGAAGATACCAGTACTCCTTTTGTATTCGTACTGAACGATCCGTCAGGATTTTGGACAACACCGTCTCCTACAATCATTCCGCCAGGATTATCTCTTCCCGGAAGGGTAGATTTCAGCTTACCCTGTTCAGACATTTTATGATGTGACTGAGAATAAGCAATACCACCGTACTGACCGTCAAATGAGAAACTGATCGTAAAGTTCTTGATTCGGAAATCATTCTGAAGACCGGCTCTCCATTTTGGGAACGCATTTCCTACTTTTTCAATATCTGCTGGTCTTGCAGGAAGTCCGTTATCGCCATAAATTACTTTTCCATCCGGAGTCCTTAGTAGTTTAAAGCCATACATATCGCCCAATGAACCTCCTACTTCCATTTTATAGAATACTACATCTCCTACGTTGGAAACAATACCATCGAATCCTTCCGGTAAGGTCATCACTCTGTTTTCGTTGGTAGACCAGTTTCCACCAACTTTCCATGAGAAGTCTTTACCTTTTATGGCTAAGATATCCGCTGAAAGTTCAAGGCCTCTGTTTCGGATTTTTCCGGCATTGATGATCCTTTTGGAATATCCGCTTTCTGTAGGCATCGATACCGGAATAATCTGGTTTTCACTGAAATTTTGATAGGCAGTAAGATTAAGGTTCAATCTGTTTTTGAAAAGGCTAAAATCCATACCGGCTTCAATATTGGTATTTTTTTCAGGTTTAAGAGATGGATTATTAAAAGTGGTAGGCGCCACTACACTCCCTGTAATATTACTTGCTGTATAATAGTTATCCAAAAGATAAGGATCACTGTCTATCCCTACTTTTGCCCATGAAGCTCTCAGTTTCCATAGGTTCAGATTATTGCTTTTCAGATTAAAAATATCTGATAAAATGAAACTGGTACTCACCGAAGGATAAAAGAATGATCTGTTTTGCTTCGGAAGCGTAGAGCTCCAGTCGTTTCTTCCGGTAATATCCACAAATATTTTATTGTCATATCCCAGAGTAAGCAATCCGTACACACTGTCTACATGTTTATCTCTGGGTGCCGGATATTTAACCGGAATAGAAAGTGCGTTGGTAAGGCTGTATTCTCCTGCTGTTTTCAGTCCGATGGCCTGATAATCATTAAGCAGGTATTCATTATAACGAATGCTTCCCCCTGCTGACGCTGAAATGCTGAATTTATTCCAGTCTGCTTTATAAGAAAATAAAAGGTCGTTATTATATTCCTGGTTTTTGATAAACTGTTCTCTGTAGAGACCTTTCAGGTAATTGGCAGAGCTCCAGGGTCTTTTGGTCGTTCTTTTTTCGTTCAGGATTTCAATTCCTGACCTCAGCATTACACTGAAATTCTTATTAAACTGATAATCCGCTGTGATATTTCCTGTAATAGTCTTCTTTCTAACTCCATTCAGCATTTCATAAGCAATCATATATGGATTGTCAATATAGGAGCTGAACGGATGGATTTGGTCAACCTGCTCCTGCCCCGGCTTCCAGATAGGCTTATACCACTCCAGATCTACATTGGGATTCTGGAAGATCATGAAATAGGAAATCGACTGGTTGTTGTATCCTGTTGCAGGAAGATTATCACTGGTAGTAGTGTTATAGGCAAATTTTGTTGATATTTTTAATTTTTGGGTAAGCTGATGGGCAAATGACAAAGCAAAATTGAACCTGTCGAAGCCTGTATTTGGCATCATCCACTCATTATTAAGGTAAGTAAGTGAAGATCTGAAGCTGGTTTTCTCGTTGGAGCTTTCTACGGAAATACTGTTCGAGTAGGTAGAACCTGTTCTCCAGAAACCTTTAATGTTATTTTCATAAGGTCTCCACAATTGTCTTTCCTTGCTCTGCCCCATTACGTTAGGATCGTATTGGAAATAATACTGTCCGGCGAATTTAGGACCAAAAGCACTACTGGTTCCTCCGGTATTTGGTCCATCCGGAGAAAGGCCATAAGAATAGTAGAAGTTTCCTGCTGTATTGGTTGCCAGTGTTCCCTGCCCGTATTCGTATTGCCAGTCCGGCCATTTCAATACAGAATCAAAGCTTGAGGAAGAGTTAAAAGTAACCCTCAGTTTTCCGTTTTTAGTTTTTCCGGATTTTGTGGTGATCATTAAAGCTCCGTTGGCAGCGCGTGATCCGTATAATGCGGCTGCAGAAGCTCCTTTCAATACCGTTACGGATTCAATATCATCCGGGTTGATGCTGTTCAATCCATTTCCAAGATCGATGGGAACATCACCTCCGGAACCTGCTCCATACGCAGCCGTACCGGAACCTGTGGTAGAATTCCCCAATGGCACTCCATCCACTACAATCAGAGCGTAGTTGTGATCCATCATAATGGATTTTTCCCCTCTCAAAGTAATTCTGGAAGTTCCCAACGGCCCTGCTCCGGCCGTCTGGATTTTAAGACCAGCGACTTTTCCTTCCATCGACTGTGCCCAGTTATTATTCTGGGTTTCTTCAAATGTTTTGGCATCTACTTTCTCAGCAACATACCCTAAGGCTCTGTCATGCCTCTTGATTCCCAAAGCAGTCACTACTACTTCATCAAGTCCTTTAATGGTATCTTTTTTAGCTTTCTGCTGAGCTGCCAGATTAACGCTGACCAATCCTAACAGCGACAAAACCAACAGTTTTTGTGTCTCTTTACGCATTTCCTTTTTGTTTGCGCAAAATTAGAACGACATTACAAGGAACGTCTTAACACAATTTTAACGTTTCTTAAAAATTTATTAAACCAAATATTAATCAAGCCTTAATAACATTGAGTAAACACCTCAATAATAAACACTTAGGCAATTAAGTGTTTTTAATACTGTGGTAAGGCTGTATTTATGTATCTTTATTGTCTTTCTTTGAGATAATACCACACGAAACAATCAACACACTGAATAACAATATATTAAAACAAAATCTAAGCACTTGATTCTTTCATTAACTCTTAAAAAGAAGGGCTTAGCTTCTAAAAAAAGCAGCCTGCTTCCATATAAGAGGCAGACTGTATAAATTATTGGTTATTTGTTGAGATGGTTAAAAAATTTCGTTTGACCACCCCGCCAAAAATTCTTTGAATTTTCGCCACCCCTCCGGAGAAGGGGAATATTTCGTCCTTCGGTTGTACTATTGGTGAAGGATATTCAATCGTTATTTATTCTTTAACTGATCCGGAATATTGGTTGTTACAAATCCGATTCCCTGCTTCTTCAGTTCATCATATACAGCAGCATCATTTACTGTCCAGGCATTGGTAATTAATCCTAATGCTTTTGCATCCGCAATCCAGGTAGGGTTTTTCTGGAAAACACTGTAATGGTAATCCATTCCGTCTAGTCCTTCTTGTTTGATCTGCTCAGGAGACAACTCGCCATTCAGATATTGTACTTTAAAGGCAGGAGCCAGTTTTTTGATCTCTTTACAGATATTAAGGCTGAAAGAAATAAACTCACTTTGAGATTCCAGCTTCATATCTTTAATCATTTTGATCGTTTTTTGCGTGATCTCATTTTCTATTTCCGGAGTTTTCGCTGGCTTGATCTCAACGATCAGCTTCAGAGATTTGTCTTTTTTCCCCTGTTTTAAATAATCTTTTAAGGTCGGGAATTTTTCTCCGTTGGATAATTTCAATGCTTCCAGTTCTTTGAAAAGAGTTTCTGAGATTTCCATTTTACCATGGTGTTCATCATGATTGATCACCAATACACCATCTTTTGTCATTCTTACATCAAATTCCGCCCCATATATTTTTAATTTCTGGGCATTTTCCAATGATTGAATTGAATTCTCTGTTGTTGGAGGCTGAGCCTGGAAATATCCTCTATGGGCAATAATCTGGGTTTGTGCTTTCATCATAACTGTACTTAAAACTGCTAACCCTAAGATAAAATTTTTCATAATATAATTTTAAATTATTAAAATAAAGTCGTGAAACTTCCTGATAAAGGTAGTTATTACAAAATAAAAACCAAAAGACATAAAAGATTTACTGATTAAAGCTAGGTGAGATTTACCATAGCCTGCTCAATTTCTTTTATGTCTTCAGTGGTTAAAAAAGGTAAAAGTTAGAAACTGTATTTCGCACCGATCTGGATCTGGTAAGGATTTCCTGTCAGAGGAACCAAACCGCCTCCACTTACGTTTTTGGTGTATTCGTACTGCATCGTATCTTTATTGAACTTGGTTACCTTATACAAAGAAGTATTTGAGTATGATTTGTTTACCCCCCATTCTTTGTTAAGAAGGTTGGCTACGTTGAAAATATCAACAGAAAGTTCAAAAGCTCCCACTTTATCGAATTTAATTTTCTTGGCAACACGTACGTCCCAAACACCGTAGAAACCGTTTTTACCTCCGTTACGCTCTGCGATTCTTCCGTTATATTCATTGATATAATCTTTCAGGGCCTGCCCTACCTGCGGATCATCCAGTATGGATTTGGTAAGATTCGGGAAGATAAAAGCAAGATCGTTGGAATCTACGAAGTCTCCGTTGATGTTTCCTCCTGTGGTTGCTGAGAAACGCGTTCCTCCGATTCCTGAATACCTGATCCCCAATGTAAATCCTGCAATGGTAGGAGAGTTTCCATAGATCACGACTTTGTTTCTGAACTGGTTGTCAGAATAGGTCATTCTCAAATCTCTAGGATCACTCTGAATCATGGTAGACAATGTTGCAGAGTTGGCTACGTTTCCGTTGTATGAAGTATTGTCTTTGATATCAGACCATGTATAACTTGCGGTGATTTCTCCATCTTTCCAGTAGCGGTAACTTGTATCGATTACGAATGAGAACTGGTTTACTTTACCATCGCTCACCAATTCCAGTACTCTTCCGAAATTATTATTGATTCTTCCCTGTTTCCAGTCGAAACTTACACTGTTATTGGCATTATTGGTAATAGCTCCTGTAGGAATAAATACTCCCCTTCCACCTTCGTTAGCCAGTGTAAAGAAAGGATTGGCCACCATGTTTCTGTCGTAATAATAGTAATTGTTTCTACCTAAAGCCATATATCCTGCAATTCCTGCTCTGAACCTTTCATTGAAGAAATGGGTATAAGAGATATTGGCTTTATAAACGATCGGGATCTTTGCATCCTTACCGGTATAGTTGATCGTCGGAATCTGCTTCTGGGAAAGTGACGGAACCGTATTATAATCATCTCTATAGCTGTTGAAATCCGGGAACGGAACATCTTTACCCGTTACATCCACAGTAGCCAGATGTTTTCCATCAAATACAAGGTTGTTGATGATCATATAATTGTTGATATCGGAAGAGAAAATTCCGGCACCGAACTTCAGGAAGTCTTTATTTCCTTCATTGATGTTCCAGTCAAACTGGAATCTTGGCTGGATGACAAATGATTTGATCTGGTTATCCGTTCTGATTCCCATTTCATCAAACAGTTTCTGGTTGAATTCTGCTTTCGGGTAACCACCGTAATCTAATCTCAAACCAGCCATTAAATCAAGTCCTTTAGCTACTTTGGTCTGGAATTGCCCATAAAGACCGATGTTCCAGATATTTGATCTGACAGACGGATCGGCCACCAAAGGAACTTCTCTATAGAATCTGTAAGGTGTCATGGTCTCAAAATTGCTCATTCCCTGGAAATGGAACCTTCCGTTCACCTCACTTCCGTATACCGATTTTGCTGTTGTATACATAAGGTCTGCCCCAAACGTATATTTTACCTTATCTGTATTGTAATATAAATTATCTACAATCTGGAACACATTATTTCTGAAGCTTTCCTGAGCAAAGCGGTGTCCTCCGATCTGAATATTCGTAGATCCCGCACTGGAAGAAACTCCTTCAACAATAGCTCTCGGTACGGGTTTTCCTAATTGATTGTTCTGGTAACTGTCCTGGAAAGTATAGAGATACTGCGCCTTTAATTCGTTGGTTAAGTTAGGTCTCAGATTTGATCTTAAAGTTAACAATAAACTGTTATCAAGGTTCTTATCATTTCCGTACGACTCAAAAAAGTTGATATTGGTATTATCACCTAATCCGTTTTTGTTAAGATCGTAAGTGAAGTTATTTCTAAGCGTTAATAAATGCTTTTCATTGATCTGCCAGTCTAGACGTAAGAAACCGGCATCAGAGTTTCTCACTTTATCAAAAGTTCCGAACTGGGGGCTGCTTCCTACTCCATATTTTGCTCTTGCAATATCCAGGAACTGATTAAGCGTCTGCGTAGTTGTGTTGAATCTCTTCTCATCATCCGGAGATTTGATATCAGCAATCACTAAAGGTCTTGAATCCAGCTGATGATCCCATGCTACGAAGAAGTGTAATTTATTTTTAATGATCGGACCTCCCAATGAAAATCCGAACTGCGAAGTAGAGAAGTCATTATTTCTTTTGTTTCCTCTGATATCATAAGGGCTGGAAAGCCAGTTTGTTCTTAAATATTCCCAGGCACTTCCGGAAAATTTATTGGTTCCTGATTTGGTAACAGCACTTACTGTTCCTCCTCCACTTCTTCCCAATGTAACATCATATTGGTTGGTAGTGATTTTGAATTCACGAACCGCTTCAATGGAGATGGAGAATGGTGCACCGCTTCGGCTCGTTGTTGATCCTGCAGAAGTAGGATTTTTTGCTGTCATCCCGTCAATCGTAAAGTTGGTGGAAGATCCAAGCTGACCGGAAAGGTTTCCTCCTTTTCCGCTTAACGGAGATAGTTCCGTAAGATTGGTGAAGTTTCGTCCGTTCACCGGAAGCATGCTGATGTTTTTCGCAGAAATTGCGGTAGCTGCTCCCAGGTTTCCGATCTTGTTTTTAAGGTTTCCTGTAATTTTTACTTCCTCAATAGCCTTTTCGTTCCCCAGATCCATATTCACGGTCACCTGATCTCCGAAGTTGACATTATAGCCTTCTTTTTTATCATCATTGACAATGACCGTATAAGGCCCTCCAAGAGGAATTTCTTTAAAAATATATTCCCCTTTTGAGTTGGTTTCCGTTTCCGTTCTGAATCCTGTAGACTCATTCACGATCGTTACTTTCACTTTTTCCTGAGCCGTACTTCCCGGTCCGGTAACTTTCCCTACAATAGAAGCCTGCGTGGTCTGTGCATAAGCCATTGTCCCAAGCCCTAAAAACAATAATCCCAGTACAATCTTTACTTTTTTCATTTCTTCCGAAGATCTATATTATTAATTTTTTCATGTTAGCCCGGAAACCTCTTTGATTTTCACGATGATAGATCATTATGAGGTTTCTTTCAATCAGATGTGCAAAGGTATTTTGACTTTAAGAGCGGGGTGTTTAAGAAAGTTTTAACATTCTTTTAATTAAATCAGAACTTTATGTTAAATTACTTTAAACACGTGTTTTATTTTCTGTAAAACCAGTAGGTTAAGACATATTAAGCATTTTTAATTTTCCTATACTATTTTATTCTGTTATTTTTTAAATGCAATTACTTTAGTTATTTTTGCTCAAAAGATAGAAAAGCAATGTCTGAAAACATTCAACAAAAGATAGAACAGCTTCGTAAGGAACTTCACCAGCATAACGAAAATTACTACCAACTGGATACTCCCACCATTACAGATTATGAATTTGATATGCTTCTGGAGGAGCTACAGGATCTGGAAGCCAGGTATCCCGAATTCTATGATGAAAATTCTCCTACCGTTCGTGTAGGTGGCGGTGTTACCAAAGTTTTCCCTACGATTCAGCATAAGTTCAGGATGTATTCTCTGGACAATTCCTATGATTTTGACGATCTTGAAGACTGGGAAAAGAGAATCATCAAAACGATTGACGATCCGGTAGAATTCGTTGCTGAGCTGAAATACGACGGTGCTTCCATTTCTATTCTTTATGAAAACGGTAAGCTTTCACAGGCTGTGACCCGTGGTGACGGTTTCCAGGGTGATGAGATTACCCCGAATGTACGTACCATTTCAGATATTCCTCTGACTTTAAAAGGTGATTTCCCTGCTCATTTTTTTATGCGTGGTGAAATTTATCTGACCAGAAAAAACTTTGACAAAATCAATAAACTTCGTGAGGAAGAAGGGCTTGATCCTTTCATGAATCCAAGAAATACTGCCAGCGGAAGTTTGAAAATGCAGGACAGCGCTGAGGTAAGAAAGCGTGGACTTTCTTCCGTATTATACCAGTTTATTTCTGATGAAGTTCCTGCGGAAACCCATTGGGAACTGCTTCAGAAAGCTCAGAGCTGGGGCTTCAAAACCTCCCAGCAGGCCAAATTATGTAAAACAATGGCTGAGGTACAGGAATTTATTACTTTCTGGGACACAGAACGTCATAATCTTCCTTTTGAAATTGATGGTATTGTTTTAAAAGTGAATTCACTACAGCAGCAGAGACAACTTGGCTATACGGCCAAATCTCCGCGTTGGGCTATGGCTTATAAATTTAAAGCGGAAAAAGTAGAAACAGAACTTCAAAGCGTTTCTTATCAGGTGGGAAGAACCGGAGCTATTACTCCTGTTGCTAATCTTAAACCTGTTTTACTGGCCGGAACCATTGTGAAAAGAGCTTCTCTGCACAATGAAGATATCATCAAAAAGCTGGATCTTCATGAACATGATTTCGTGTATGTAGAAAAAGGAGGTGAAATTATTCCGAAAATCGTAGGCGTAAACACAGATAAAAGAACTGAAGAAAGCAAAGAAATTGAATATATCAAACATTGTCCTGAATGTGGTACCGAGCTGGTAAAAATTGAGGATCAGGCCATCCATTTCTGTCCGAACGAGCTTCACTGCCCGCCACAGGTTGTAGGAAGAATGATCCACTATGTTTCCAGAAAAGCTTTGAATATTGATAATCTTGGAAGTGAAACGATTGAACAGCTGTACAGAGAAAGACTGATTGAAAATCCTGCCGACTTCTATGTTTTAACAAAAGAACAACTTCTTCCACTCGAAAGAATGGCTGAGAAATCGGCTCAGAATATCATCACAGGAATTGAAAAATCCAAAGAAATTCCTTTTGAAAAAGTTTTATACGGAATCGGGATCAAACACGTGGGGGAAACAGTTGCCAAGAAACTGGTTAAAAACTTCCCAACGATTGAAGAATTGAAAAATGCAACCGTAGAAGAGCTCTGCCAGGTAGAAGACATCGGAGCTAAAATTGCAGTAAGCATTGTCGATTTCTTCCAGAATTCTGAAAACGTATTGATGATCGAACGATTGAAATCTTACGGAGTACAGCTTGAAAAAGGAGAAAGTACCAATGAGGTTCTATCCAATGTTCTGGAAGGAAAAACTTTCCTGTTCACCGGAAAATTGTCATTATTTACCAGAGAATCTGCTGAGGAAATGGTAGAAAAGCATGGCGGAAAAAATATTTCTGCAGTTTCAAAAAACCTCAATTTTCTTGTAGTAGGTGAAAAAGCAGGAAGTAAGCTGAAAAAAGCTCAGGATATCGGAACAATTACGATTCTGGATGAGCAGCAGTTTCTGGATCTGATTGAGAAACAGTAAGAGTAATCATTTTAAAACAAAAAGACTGTGAATTTATCACAGTCTTTTTTCTTTTAGCCATTCTTCAATATCCTGATTGGCCTGATTGATCTTCCGTAAGGTATGCTTTGTTCTTATATTCTTCTCTCGCTTCAGCAGTTCTTTCCTTTTGTTCAGCAGTAAGAATATATTCATTCTGATCCAATTCAAAATCCAGAATCTTTTGAATTTCTTCAATAATTCTGGCTTCTTTTAATTGGGTAATCCTGTTAATTGAATCAATTTTTAAATCTGATGTATTCATCTTATGTGATTTAAGATCAAACTTAGAAAATTTAAGTATTACATTAATTAATAGACAAATCTTAATTCTTACAAATAATAGTTTTTCTACTATTTAATATCTCCATTAAAGCACTTGCTTTCACATTCAACAGGTCTGTGTTTATAACACTCCCTTTTCTGCCAAAAGGATCTGGATTACTCTTTATATTAATATAAAGAGACTCACTTGTTTTTATTCCCCGGAATGTTGTATTTGAAATATAAAATGAAGAAATATCTTCAAAATTAATTGTTGTTGGTTTTCTCAATAGGTTATAAATGATGATCTGCTTATCAGTAACTGTTAATAAAGGTTTTGTTCGAAATAATAACAAAATTGAATAGACAACTCCTAATGAACAAAGTAAAAATCCAAGATAAAACATGACTATAAGACCCAGACCTGCATTTCCTAATTTTTTATTTAAAAAAGCTAAAATAAAAATGAATGAAATAATCAATACTATAAGCCTTTTTATCTTATTCGAGTAAAAGTGAACCTCTTTAGTACGCATTGAGTTCTTATTAAATATTACTTGAAAACAATAATAGTATATGGAGTATTTTGTCCAGATTTAGGTAATATCATCCTGATATGTTCTTTATTCCTGTAGTAATCTATATAAAGCTCTTTGGTGATAATCTTTCCTTTCTCGGTTTCTTTATACCCGGCAGCCAATATCAGTTTAAGATACTGCTCATAGTCTTTTTTGTCATTAAACTCAAACTCAATCCGATCTTCATATTTTTCTTCTTTGTATTCAAACTTTCCGATTTTCGAGCCATAGTCTGGAGCTTCGTATTCGGTTAAAAGGAAACTTACGCCTTCTGTTCTGTCATAAAACTTGAACTGAAGCTGTTTCATTTCTTTTTTAAACTCATCCATCGTAAGTTTGTTGAAACTGTTAAGCTGTTCTACTGTGAATGTTTGTGCAGAGACCTGAATACTCAGTACAACTGAGAATAATAGGAGTCCTAAACTTTTTCTCATTGTTATTTTTATAGCAAATATAAAGAATAGGATTACATTTTTTAATTGTAAGGATTTGATATTTTCTTATTCTAATAGATGAATACACCTTTTATAGGTTTATAAAACCTATAAGGTGTTTAAATACGCAATTTAATCCTTATGAAGGCAGCCATCTGAAATAACTGCTTAAACTACTATTCCTTAATCAAAACTTTCCTGAAAAGTAAAATTTCGTCCTTATTTAGTCCTTCCAAAGAAATTGTGCGTTTTGTATTGGGCATCCAGTCAGGATAGAGAATCAGTTCAACATAATTGTCATGTACATGAAATTCTCTCAGAACTTCCGGATTTTTTGTATTTCTTCTATCTGATCCAAATCTCAGATTAATACACTTACCAGGAACAATGTAAAAATCTTTAGGAAACAAAAATATAGAATTCTGATTCATGAAAATTTCAAAACTACACCATCGAAATTTTTTACTATAGCTAAGACCTCCTTTAGTTACTGAAACAATAGTGCCATGGATATTTTTAAAAACTACCGCATCCGGCTGCTGATATTTTTCAATAATTTTATTTTTCTGCACATAAAAGAAAATTCTTGAGATGATAAAAACTGCTATACCTGCCAATGGCAAATAGAAAAAAGGGTCCATGAATATAAAGGAATAGAATTACAAATTTTTAAGAAAATCAGATATTTTCTGAGTCAAAGGTATAACAATAATCCTTATGAAGCCGGTAGTCTGAAATAAAACGTACTTCCGTTATTCAGAGAACTCTTCACTCCTATTTCTCCATGTTGCTTTTCAATGAAATTTTTTGAAATAGCCAAGCCCAAACCTGTTCCATTTTGGTGTTCGCCGGGAACCTGGAAATAGCGGTCAAAGATCTGGCGGTGGTATTTTTCATCTATTCCGCTTCCGGTATCAATAATACTGAACTGAATGAATAAGTTCTGTTTTTCTACCACAATCTTAATATTTTCATCCTGAAAAGAGTGCTTTACCGCATTGGTAAGAAAGTTATTCATTACCCAGACGGTTTTATCAAAATCTGCGGTCACCGCATCATTGTCTTCCAGAAGATATTCTGTGCTGATGGAGATATTTTTCTGTTCGGCCAGTTTCTCTACATTTTTTACAGCAGTCCGCACAATTTCTTTCGGAGAACATTTTTCTACGGTCAGTCTGATATTTCCGGATTCTACCTGAGAAAGATTCAGCAATTCTCCAGTGATATCCAATAAACGCTGTCCGTCTTCATTGATACTTTTCAACAATTCCTGCTGCTGCTCATTCAGTTCTCCGAACTTTTGGTTTCCAAGAAGCTGAACACCCATTTTGATAGCTGAAATCGGAGTTTTCAGTTCATGGGAAATGGTTGCAATGAAGTTGGTTTTGGCAAAATCAAGCTCTTTAAAAGGCGTAATGTTTCTCAACAATATTACCTTTCCTATATTTTTTTTCTCCTTTTCTCCTGTTTTTACAATATTGATGGGAATAATATCCTGTTCAAAATAGTTTTCCTTATTATCGCGGACAATTTTAATCGGATCTTTTACCGGATGATCGATATTTTTCAGCAGTTCACGCATCAGATCATTATTGATGGCTACTTCATGAGCCGTTTTTCCAATAATATCTTCCTTATGGAGATTCGTGATCTTTAAAGCTTCATCATTGATCATGTAGATAAAATGATTCTCATCCAAACCAATTACCGCATCATGCATATTGTTAACCAATGTTTCGATACGTTTTTTATCCATAAGCTGCTTGGAAAGCGTACTACTTTCGTACTCCTGAAGTTTCTCCGCCATGGTATTGAAGGAATCTGCCAGACTGTTGAATTCTTCACTTCCTTTAAAATGAACCCTCTCGCTATAGTTTTTATCGGCAATCTGTTTGATACTGAAGGTCAATTGATTGATAGGCTCTGCAATGGTTTGCGGCAAATTGAAAAGCAGGATAAAAGCAATCAGAAAGCATACAGTACCTAAACTTACGATCCAAAAAGTAGCATTTTCTGCTGTTATAATCGCAATGTCACTTTTTCGTTCTATCCCCTTCATATTCAAGGACATGATCTTCGAAAGATCTTCACGGATAAGCTTTTCTTTATTGATATCGGGAGCTTTAAGGTAGCTGTTGAAATGCAGATTCAGATTCTGAGTGGCTTCTTTTTCTCCAAATTCTGTAAGGTTCTTTTCCTGAAGCTTATTATTTTTTCGAAAATCTGCTATGGCAACGGTACTGTCTGTACTGATATTATCCAACGCCAAAAGCATATTTTTGGAAAATTCCAGGCTGTTGTAATTGGCCGTAAGGATCTTTTCAGTATCGGATTTTAATTTATTGATGTATACAGAACCTATCACTGAAAGCAGAACGATCAGTAAAAATAAAAGGCCCACGCCTAAGGTAAGTTTCGTTTTAAGTTTCATTACTTTTAAGATAAAATAATAATATCTATCTGTCTTTCATTCAGCCTGTTCATAAGGGTATAGATCCAGCTGTATCCCAACATTCGCTGCCAGAAACTGGCGTGAGGTTTTCCAATACAGACCGTCGTGATGTTATGAGCAATCACATATTCCAGAATCCCGTTGTGGACACTGCTTTCTTTGATGCGGACTACTTTGGCCCCTAATTCCTGTGCTAAATTAAAATTATTAATTAAATACCGTTGTTTGTCCAATGCAATTTTTTCCGGATTTTCAGAAGGCTTCTGAACGTACAAAACAGTCCATGGACTGTTATAGTAGCTGGCTAATCTGGCGGTTTTACGGATAATTGTTTTAGCAATCTTCTCATTACTGCTGATACAGGCCAGGAATTTTATGGGCTTAAAATTTTCGGTTTTGATCTCTGTTTCCACCTTTCTCTCCACGTGGGTGGCTACTTCTTTTAAAGCCAGTTCACGAAGCTGAAGAATATGTCCGCTTTGAAAGAAATTGCTCAGAGCGGTCTGAATTTTTTCCTTTTTATAGATTTTTCCTTCTTTTAATCGGGTCAGCAATTCATCTGCGGTAAGGTCAATATTGACTACTTCATCTGCTAGCGCTAGTATTTTATCCGGAACCCGCTCTGTTACTTCGACTCCGGTAATTTTCTTAACCTCTTCATTCAGGCTTTCAATATGCTGGATATTCATGGCACTGATGACATTGATCCCGTTATCAAGAATTTCCAGCACATCCTGCCATCTTTTTTTATTTTTAGAACCTTCTACGTTGGTATGGGCAAGTTCATCTACCAGAACCACTTCAGGATGTTCGTTGATGATAGCCTGAAGATCCATCTCCTCAAGATTCTTTCCTTTATAAAAAACTGATTTCCTTTCAATTTGAGGAATTCCTTCTACAAGATCTTCAGTTTCTTCACGGCCATGCGTTTCAATATAGCCAATCTTTACATCAATGCCATTTCGCAAAAGGGAATGCGCTTCCTGGAGCATACGGAAGGTCTTTCCTACACCTGCACTCATCCCTATATAAATTTTGAATTTTCCTTTACGAGACTTCTGAATCAGTTCTAAAAAATCTTTTGCTGATGACATTGATTTTATTCTTTTTAATTTTACTTTAAGCACTATTCTCTGTGACTAAACCGATATTAAAACCAGACCGCTAAACTCGATGTTATAAAGAAATTTCCTTTTTTAAATTCATCATTTTTAGCAAAAATGGCATCTTTTGAAGTAAAACCTCTCGCTTCTGTACGGAAAACTACATTTTTGAATATGGCATAGTCTACATTGAGAGAATATCCGAAGGTCTGAAATCCAGTGGGAGTTTCTGTACTGATAATCACGCCGTTTTTATCATTATAATATTCCAGTCTTCCCGCTAATGCCCATTTGTTGTCCAATTGATATTTCATCTGAACATTCGGACTGTACCAGATATTATACTGCTCGCTTCCTTTTGATTTCTGCTCAGCGCCAATATCAAATCCCAATACAGCCGAAAACTGATCTGTTATCTGAAAGCTTCCGTACAAATCATGGAAGTAACGCATTCTTTTGTCCTCTTTTGCTTTATCATTCCCTATGAATGAACTGCTGTTCAAAGTAATCTTATCATTAGGTTTATACGTTATCTGATGCCCGAAAGAAATACTCTGGTTTCCTTCAGGTTTGGCAATTCTCTGCCATCCGTTCAATACCAGTCCGCTTACAAACCATTTCCCATTATCTGAGGTATAAGAAATTTTGGCTCCAGTTTCGAAATAAGGTGAGTTTTCAGCGGCCAGACTTCTTGTCAGATTAACATTGTCTTTTCCTATGGCACTTTCCCATCCAATATGGGAAGGCATGATCCCTGCATCAATCCATAAGTTTTTATTTTTTGATAATCTGATTCCAACATTGGCTTCGTTTACATAACGTAGTGCATTTTGTTCTGCTGCCATATTATCCTGGGCATAGGTTCCGGCCATTAACGCTACATTGGCACGGATATTTTCACTCTGGTAATTGGCTTTAACCAATCCCAGGTTAAGGTTCATTTCATTGTGCCTGTTATAGGAATACAAAAAGTTTTGACGAATATGATTTCCAGGCTCATTAAAATCATAGGTATAAAAAAGTTCTGCATAAGCGGAAAATGTCACTTTATTACTTGTTTTTAATGAATCTGATGACTGGGCTTTTGAGAAAAACATTCCCAATACGGCTCCTATAACTAAATATTTTTTCACTTTTATTAAGGTATGTTAATCATGTCAAGGTTTTCAACCTCGACATGATTATCGGTTATTAAATGTATTATTTTAATTGATCCAAAGCAATGTTAAGCTTCAGAACATTTATTTTTGTGGGTCCGAAAAGTCCTAACAACGGCTTTTCAGTTTGATTATTAATTAAGCTTTTAACTTGCTCTTCTGAAATATTTCTCACTTTTGCAATTCTTTTTGCCTGATATAAAGCTCCTTCTTCAGAAATATCCGGATCCAGTCCGCTTCCACTTGCAGTAACAAGCTCTACAGGAACTTTAGCATTACCCATTTCAGGGTTATCCATTTTTAAAGTATCAATTCTTTTCTGTACAATTTCCAGATATTCTTTATTGCTTGGACCTTTATTGCTTCCTCCACTTCCTGCTGCGTTATAATTGACTGAAGAAGGACGGCCGTGGAAATATTTTTCAGACTTAAATTCCTGACCGATATTGGCATAAAACTTCTGCCCTTTATTGTAAACAATTTCTCCGTTTCCTTTGTTAGGAAGTATTTTAGAACCTCCATAAACCACTGCCAGATAAATACCAGTAACTAGCAACATGACAAGAGTTAATCTGAATGCTGAAACAATATGATTTTTCATTTTTTTAATTTTAATAGAATAAACTGATTACCAGATCAATGATTTTGATTCCGATGAACGGAACGATTACTCCGCCTAACCCATAGATCAAAAGGTTTCTTCTTAATAATGCACTTGCACCGATGGGCTTATAAGCAACTCCTTTCAACGCCAGCGGAATCAAGAACGGAATAATCACCGCATTGAAAATAACCGCTGATAATATGGCTGTTTCAGGACTGTGAAGGTTCATAATGTTCAGCTTCTGAAGAGAAGGAATAAAAGTGATAAAGAGCGCCGGAATAATGGCAAAATACTTTGCTACGTCGTTTGCAATACTGAAAGTGGTCAACGTTCCTCTGGTCATCAATAGCTGTTTACCGATTTCTACAATTTCGATCAGCTTTGTAGGGTCATTATCCAGGTCTACCATGTTGCCGGCTTCTTTAGCAGCCTGCGTTCCGCTGTTCATCGCAACACCTACATCTGCCTGGGCTAGTGCCGGAGCATCATTGGTTCCGTCTCCCATCATCGCTACCAGCTTACCTTCCTGCTGTTCCTTTTTGATGTAATTCATTTTGTCTTCAGGTTTAGCTTCGGCAATAAAGTCGTCTACCCCTGCTTTTTCAGCAATGAATTTTGCAGTCAGAGGATTATCTCCTGTTACCATTACCGTTTTCACTCCCATTTTTCTCAGTCTCTGGAAACGTTCCTGAATTCCGGTTTTAATAATATCCTGAAGTTCAATAACGCCCCAAACTTTTTCATTAACAGCTACTACTAAAGGAGTTCCTCCGTTTTCAGAAATTTTGGTTACCGCATCCTGGGTTTCCTGCGGGAAGATATTCCCGGCTTTTTCAGTCAGTTTTTTTATTGTATCGTAAGCTCCTTTACGGATTCTTGTTTCTTCAAAATCAATTCCGGAAGTTCTTGTTTCTGCGGTAAAATCAATATAAGTGGGATTAGCAACTAATAAATCTTCAGGTTTTAAAGCACTTAGTTCAATAATAGATTTCCCTTCCGGTGTTTCATCCGCTACAGAACTTAATGCTGATGCTTTAATAAATTCTTCAAGCTGAATTCCATTGGCGGGGTGAAATTGAGTTGCTTTTCTGTTTCCGATGGTAATTGTTCCGGTTTTATCCAAAAGCAATACATCAATATCTCCTGCTGTTTCCACTGCTTTTCCACTTTTAGTAATCACATTCGCTCTCAGCGCTCTGTCCATCCCCGCTATCCCGATTGCAGAAAGCAGACCTCCGATGGTTGTCGGAATAAGACAAACGAAAAGAGATATAAATGCCGCTATGGTAATCGGAGTCTGCGCATAGTCTGCAAAAGGTTTTAAAGTGAGGGTAACAATAATAAATGTAAGCGTGAATCCTGCTAAAAGTATGGTTAATGCGATTTCGTTGGGTGTTTTCTGTCTTGACGCTCCTTCTACAAGAGCAATCATTTTATCTAAGAAGGATTCTCCGGGTTTTGTGGTTACTCTTACTTTAATTCTGTCTGACAATACTTTCGTTCCTCCCGTTACAGAACTTTTGTCTCCACCCGCTTCACGGATGACAGGTGCACTTTCTCCGGTAATAGCAGACTCATCAATGGTAGCAAGACCTTCAATAATCTCACCATCCATCGGAATCTGATCTCCGGCTTCACAAAGGAAAATATCACCTAAGGTCATTTCAGCAGACATCTTCAGCCTTGTTTCTACCTGAAATCCCGGCTTGTTATCAAGTACCAGTTTGGCCGGAGTTTCTTCCCTTGTTTTTCTAAGGGTATCAGCCTGCGCTTTTCCCCTTGCCTCTGCAATAGCTTCTGCAAAATTGGCAAACAAAACGGTGAAAAATAAAATTATAAATACTAAAAAGTTATAGGAAAAGCTTCCCTGGGTTTTATCACCGGTAAGGCTGAACATGCTTACGATAAACATGACTATGGTTCCGATTTCCACCAGGAACATTACCGGATTTTTAAACATAATTTTCGGATTCAGCTTTACGAAGGACTGTTTTATCGCTTCGTTGACCAAATCTCTTTGAAACAATGTTTGTGACTGATTTTTCATTTTTTTGAAAGAATTTATATCATTGTAAATCAATAGTAACCATCAAGGTCTGCCGGATAATAAGGATAGATATGGATAATATTAAGTGAACGTTTCGTAAGTGTCAGACTAGTTTCCTTACACTTTTCAGCTTCCTTAATGGTTGAATATTGATTTTAATTTTTAATGTTCAAATTTATTTTGAGAAATATTGAATCTGCTCTGCAATAGGACCTAAAGTCAATGCAGGGAAGAAAGACAACGCTGCAATCAGTAAAATCACTGCCAGAGTCATGAATCCGAAAGTAGCCGTATCTGTTTTCAGTGTTCCTGAACTTTCAGGGATATATTTCTTCTGTGCCAACAGACCTGCAATGGCTACCGGTCCTATGATCGGGATAAATCTTGAGAGTAACAGTACAATTCCCGTTGAGATATTCCACCAGGGTGTATTGTCTCCCAACCCTTCAAATCCGGATCCGTTATTCGCTGCGGAAGAAGTAAACTCATACAGCATTTCACTGAAACCATGGAAGCCGGGATTATTCAATGTCTTTGCTCCAAATTCTGGTAGATAAGCCGTTAAAGCGGTTCCTGCAAGAATCAGGAAAGGATGGAATAAAGCCACAATCATTGCGATTTTCATTTCTTTGGCTTCAATCTTTTTACCCATAAATTCTGGGGTTCGTCCTACCATCAGCCCACTGATAAATACAGCAAGAATGATAAAGATAAAATAGTTCAGAATTCCGACTCCACAGCCTCCGTAGAAGCAGTTGATCATCATCGCAAGAAGTTCATTCATTCCCGAAAGCGGCATTGTACTGTCATGCATTGAGTTCACAGATCCTGTTGATATAACTGTGGTTGCAATACTCCAGTAGCCGGACGCTGCACTTCCGAAACGGATTTCTTTACCTTCCATAGCTCCCAGGCTGTTATCTGTTCCCATTTTTGTGATCAAAGGATTTCCTCCTGTTTCATTCACGATATTCGGAATGGTAAGTGCCAGAAAACCGACCGTCATTACCGTAAAAATCACCCATGAAAGTTTTCTTTTATTCAGATAAAAACCCAGTGCAAATACCAACGCAAACGGAATGATCATCTGAGCGATCATCTCTGTCATATTGGTCATATAATTGGGATTTTCAAGCGGGTGCGCAGAGTTGGCTCCGAAAAATCCACCTCCGTTAGTTCCCAAATGTTTGATCGCAACAAATGCAGATACAGGCCCTCTGGAAACATCAGCTTTCTGACCTTCCAGTGTTATAATGTGATCTTTTCCTTCGAAAGTCATCGGACTTCCGTTAATAGAAAGTACTAAAGCAACAATTACACTTACCGGAACCAGGATTCTGACCATTGATTTGGTGAAAAAATCGTAGAAGTTCCCAAGTTCGGTACTTGTTTTTTCTTTAAAAGCCTTGAAAAGGACAGCCATTGCTGCCATTCCCGTTGCAGCCGTAACAAACTGTAAAAACATCAGATAAAGCTGGCTCAGATAACTTACTCCTGTTTCTCCTGAATAATGCTGTAAATTACAGTTCACTAAGAATGAAATGGTTGTATTAAAAGCCAGATCGGGTGACATATTTGGATTCCCATCAGGGTTCAAAGGAAGCCATGCCTGATTCAGCAAAAGAAGGAAACCTATGATGAACCAAACCAGATTGATCGCCAGCATGGCATACATATTCTGTTTCCAGTTCATATGGCGGGCAGGATTAATTCCCGAAACTTTATAAATTAACTTTTCAATGGGTTCAAAAACCGGATCCAGAAAAGTCTTTTTGTATCCGTAGACATTAGCTATATATTTCCCTAAAAATATTCCGATAACTAATGTGATAGCAAACATTGCTATAATGCCTAAAATCTCTGTATTCATGACTAATTAAAATTTTTCAGGTTTCATTAAAACATAACAGATATACACAAAGGCAAGTATTGAGAGGAAAAATAAACTCCACATAATTTATATTCTATCAAAAAATTCAACTGATTTATACAAAAGCCAAAACAATACTGCAAAAAGCAGAATTAAACTTATGAGCATCATATTTTAATCATTAGGGTTAAAAGGGTCAACAATACGTACGATACAATCAGCAGACTAAAAGTCGAGTGCTCCCGTTTTTTAAACGTTTTTCTTGAAATTGTCATTTTTAAATATTTTATTCGAAGACTATATGCCAAAAGAAAGTCCATTCTGAAAAACAAGCACCCAAACAATTGAATAACAATATATTAAAACTAAATGCTAAACTATATAAAAACAGAAAAGCCTATCAAAATGATAGGCTCTTTATTAAAATGATAAAAGGTTTATTTTAATCCGTATTCTTCAAGTTTACGGTACAATGTGGCAATACCGATTTCCAGTAAACGGGCAGCTTCTGCCTTGTTACCTTTTGTATACTGTAGAACCTTCTGTATGTGTATTTTTTCCAGTGATCTGATACTTAAAGAATCACTTTCAGGAACAGCTTTTTCCGAATAATGGGGAAGACTTTCTGCGTCAAGGATATTGTTATCCATCAAAATCAAGCTGCGTTCCACGGCATTTCTCAGTTCACGGATATTTCCTTTCCAGTCGTTTCGTTCCAGTACTTTATAGTAATCAGGATTTACCTGAACCCCTGTCAGATGAAGTTTATGAGAAAAAATATCTATAAAATGCTTGGCAATAGCTTTCAGGTCTTCTTTTCGTTCTCTTAATGGCGGAAGCGTGATCTCAAAGACATTCAGCCTGAAATAAAGGTCTTCTCTGAAATTTCCCTGCTTTATTTCATCTATCAGGTCTCTGTTGGTAGCAGCAATTAACCTGAAGTCAGATTTAGAAACTTTGGTTTCACCCATTTTGATAAATTCCCTGGTTTCTAAAACTCTGAGCAGTTTTGCCTGAAGTTCTATTGGCATCTCACCGATTTCATCCAAAAACAGAGTTCCTCCGTTAGCTTCTTCAATCAATCCTTTCTTATCTTTCAAAGCTCCAGTAAAAGCACCCTGTTTATGACCAAAAAGCTCGCTTTCCAGAATTTCTTTACTGAATGCTGAACAATTAATCGCTACAAAACTGTTTTTCTTCCTTTCACTTCCTTCGTGAATGGCACTCGCAAAAACTTCCTTACCCGTTCCGGTTTCCCCTGTAAGAAGAACAGCAGCATCCGTTAAAGCTACTTTTTCAGCCAGTTTCTTAGCCTGCAAAATAAGTGGTGATTTACCTATTATCTGATTAAATCCTTTCGTCACAGCCTGCTGAACAACCCTCGATTTATTGTCTTTTACCTTATCAAGAGCCTTATACACCAATGGGATTATTTTCTCATTATCATCTCCTTTCACCAGATAATCATAAGCACCATTCTTCATAGCCTGTACAGCATCCGTAATATTACCGAATGCCGTCATCAGGATAATTTCAAGCTGTGGATATTTGGTTTTGATAGCCTTTACCAGCTCTACCCCAAAAGCATCAGGCAGACGAACATCGCTCAGAACAACATCAAATTCATATTGCTCCAGCATCGTCATTGCCGAACGCGCCGTAGAAGCTTCTTTTACATTAAAATTTTCTTGGGAAAGGATCATTCCTAGTAATTTAAGGAGTTTGATCTCATCATCGATGATCAGAATATTTCCTGACATTGTAATTATTTTTGGAAAACTAGTACAAACTTATTGAATTTATTCGAGGAAAATGGGTTATAGAAGGAAATAGTTTACTTAACACCATTTGAGATATCAGGAGCTGTTTCCCGCTATCCATTCATACTCCTCGAGCCTGCGCTCCCGACCTGAGTAAAGCCGCACGTCTCCATGCCTGCTGCGGGGTAACCATTCCTATCGGGGCTAGGATGGTGAATGAATCATCAATGATAAATTATAAAATGATGTAACGAAGTTCGGGATACGGATTCTGTGGTTATCTTTTCCAATGGAGTTATTGGTTGCAATCGTGTCTTTCTTTTTATTTGGCCTACTTCTTTCCTACTGTGTCATTCCGCAGGAATCCAGCCTCCTTTATTATAGTCTTTAAAGGATTAAAAAGGTAAAAGTAATATTTGAGTTATGTGCTAATACTTTGTTGAGACTCCTACGGAGTGACAATTGGAGTGTATGCTGTCCAGCATAAGTAATAAATGATAAGTGATAGTTGATTGATGTATCGTTTATCAATTATTCATTGCTCATTACTTATAAGCTTAACTTGGGTATATAACAAAAAAACCTTTATCGTAAAGATAAAGGTTTTTTAAAAATAAAATAAAAACTGGCGGCGGCCTACTCTCCCGCGTTAGCAGTACCATCGGCGCTGGTGGGCTTAACTTCTGTGTTCG